>NZ_CP150225.1:0-4800000 GCF_037970385.1 Paenibacillus sp. FSL R5-0928
GTGGACAGCCATACTTCCGAATTATGGCAACAAATTTTATCGATTATTCAAACCAAATTAAGCAAGCCGAGCTTTGATACCTGGTTTAAGGCTACTAAAGCGATAACCTTCAACTCCCAGGTTCTCATTATCTCGGCACCTACAACGTTTGCTGTAGAATGGCTGGAAAGTCGTTACACCAAACTGGTAGGAGCAACCGTCTACGAAGTCACAGGGAAACAAGTGGATGTAAAATTCGTGATTGAAGAAAGCAAGCCGCCTGAGCTTGTGGTTCAGCAATCCGCTCCGACTCCCGTAGTATCAAGAGAAGAAGCACAAACGCATCTGCTTAATCCAAAGTACACTTTTGACACCTTTGTAATCGGCTCTGGGAACCGCTTTGCGCATGCAGCCTCACTGGCAGTGGCCGAAGCACCAGCCAAAGCATACAATCCCTTGTTTTTATACGGTGGAGTAGGTCTGGGCAAAACCCATTTGATGCACGCAATTGGGCACTATGTCCTGGAACATAACCCAAATAACAAGGTAATTTACATCTCGTCTGAGAAATTCACGAATGAATTTATCAATTCGATCCGTGATAACCGCGGTGAAAGCTTCCGTAACAAGTATCGTAATGTTGACATTTTGCTTATCGACGACATTCAATTCCTCGCTGGAAAAGAGTCTACACAGGAGGAGTTTTTCCATACTTTCAATGCGCTCCACGAAGAACGCAAGCAAATTATCATCTCCAGCGACCGACCACCAAAGGAAATTCCCACACTGGAAGAACGGCTGCGTTCCCGGTTCGAATGGGGCTTGATTACGGATATTCAACCACCAGATCTGGAGACCCGGATTGCGATTTTACGCAAAAAGGCTAAGGCAGAGAACCTTGATATCCCTAATGAGGCCATGATGTATATTGCCAACCAGATTGACACCAATATTCGTGAGCTTGAGGGTGCATTAATCCGGGTAGTTGCTTATTCTTCGCTTACCAACCAGGATGTAACCACTCATTTGGCAGCTGAAGCGCTCAAGGATATTATTCCTTCCAGTCGTCCCAAGATGATCACCATCGCTGATATTCAGCAAAAAGTCGGAGAATACTACAATTTGCGCCTTGAAGACTTCAAAGCACGCAAAAGAACCAAGGCCGTAGCGTTTCCACGTCAAATCGCAATGTATCTATCCCGTGAACTAACGGATTATTCACTGCCTAAGATTGGTGAGGCTTTCGGAGGACGTGACCATACGACCGTCATTCATGCGCACGATAAAATTACACAGGCATTAAAGGTCGATCAGGAGTTGTACAAAGTGGTAAATAATCTTGCGGAGAAAATTAAAAATCCTTCCTAAGAGGAACAAAGAGCCTATACACAATCTATACACATGTGGGTAGGCTTAATTTTATGCTGTTTGGTGGGGTTATCCACATATTCGTCGCCCCTACTACTAATACTATTAAATAACTATAATAATTCATCATGTAAAGACGCGTAATTAACAGACTCAAATCCATCGAAATTCCCAATTTTTCAGCTAGGAGTGAAATCATGAAAATAAGCATTCTTAAAAATGAGCTCAACGAATCCATTCAACACGTATCCAAAGCTATATCCAGCAGAACAACAATCCCTATTTTGACCGGTATTAAACTGGAAGTTAGCCATCAAGGCGTCACATTAACTGCAAGTGATACCGATATTTCTATTCAATCGTTTATTCCAGCAGAGAATGACAGCCACACCATCGTGAAGATAGATCAGCCAGGAAGTGTTGTTCTTCCCGCTAAATTTTTCGTCGAGATTATTAAGAAGCTGCCCTCCAAAGAAATCCACATGGAAGTAAAAGAAGGATTCCAAACGTACATTTCTTCCGGATCCACTGAGATTCAGATGGTAGGTTTAGACCCTGAAGAATTCCCAGTGTTGCCGAGCATTGAAGAGAATGACACGATCTCTCTACCAGGTGATTTGCTGAAAAATATGATTAAACAAACAGCCTTTTCTATTTCTACCCAAGAGACAACTCCGATATTAACGGGTATACTATGGAATCTGAGCGACAATGAGTTTAAGTTTACAGCGACTGACCGTCACCGCTTGGCAACAAGAGCTGCTAAACTTGAAGGCACGGAAAATGTCAATTTCGGAAATATTGTTATTGCCGGTAAAACCCTTAATGAGCTCAGCAAAATTATCCCTGACCAAAATATGCTGGTTGATATTGTCGTTGCGGATAATCAAGTTCTCTTCAAAATCGACAAAGTACTGTTTTATTCACGGATCCTTGATGGGATTTATCCTGATACTTCTAGAATTATTCCAACAACCTACAAAACAGAACTAACTTTAGATACAAAAAAATTAAGCGAATCGATTGATCGTGCTTATTTGCTGTCCCGGGAAGAGAAAACAAATATTGTTCGTATGCAGACGCTTGATCAAGGCGGTATTGAAATTTCTTCAAGCTCATCAGAGCTGGGTAAAGTTCGCGAGGAACTTGAAGTCATTGATTTCAAAGGTGAACCTCTCAAAATATCTTTCAACTCGAAATATATGCTTGATGTATTAAAGGTCATAGAGAGTGAGCAGCTCGTTATTGCATTTACAGGGATGATGAGTCCGATCATTTTGAAACCACTTGACCAAACCAATAGCTTGTATATCATTTTGCCTTACCGTACAACAAATTAATGCCAACATTCATGAACATGTGGATAAGTGGCTGAAAGGATAAAAACCATGAAAAAAATACTTATCCACAGTGGATACATTAAGCTGGACCAATTTCTGAAACTCGCAGATTGTGTATCCACAGGTGGAATGGCCAAAGCTTTATTGCAGGAAGGTCACGTATTGGTCAACGGAGAAGTAGAGGAACGGCGCGGCAGAAAACTTTATCCGGGTGACAAAATTGAAGTGCAGGATAACGGGACCTTTGAGGTTGAAGGCGGAGGAGTAAAAGAGTAGTACGCTAGGGGAGGAACCATTTCGTGTTTGTTAAAAATATCGGTCTGCAGCATTATCGGAATTACGGGCTGCTGCGTCTGGAGAGCCTGGGCGATGTGAATCTGATTCTGGGTCAGAACGCCCAAGGCAAAACAAACCTCATGGAGGCATTGTTCGTCCTGGCGATGACCAAAAGCCACCGTACCTCTAAGGACCGCGAACTTATCTCCTTCGATGCCCCCGGAGATGCAGCTCAGATCGTTGCCGAGGTAGAACGAAAGTATGGCGATCTCAAGCTGGAGCTCACCCTATCTGCCAAAGGTAAAAAAGCCAAGATCAATGGCTTGGAGCAGCGGCGCCTTAGTGAGTTTGTTGGATCTCTGAATGTGGTCATGTTTGCACCGGAAGATTTAGAGATTGTAAAAGGGACCCCTGGTATCAGACGGCGTTTTCTTGATATGGAGATCGGCCAAGTCCAGCCTAGTTATCTATTTCACCTACAGCAGTATCAAAAAATTCTCTTGCAAAGAGGTAATCTCTTAAAGCAATTATGGGGAAAAGAGGCTGCAGGGAAAGAGCTTTTGGAAATCTGGGATGCTCAACTTGTAGAGCATGGTGTTAAAATCGTCAAAAAAAGGAAACAATTCATAAAGAAGCTGCAAATATGGGCTGAAAGCATTCACCGGGGGATTACGAACGGCGGAGAAGAACTGAAATTGCTCTATGTCCCCTCTTTCGGCGATCGGGATGAGGAAGATGAAGCTGTCTTATTAGACAATTTTATGTTAAAGTTATCACAAACGAGAGAACAAGAAATCAGGCGCGGCATGACGCTGACGGGTCCCCATCGGGATGACCTGTCCTTTTTTATCAACGGAAGGGAAGCTCAGGTCTACGGTTCTCAAGGACAGCAGCGTACCACGGCTTTATCGCTTAAGCTGGCGGAAATCGAGCTGATCCATGAAGAAATCGGAGAATATCCTGTGCTGCTTCTTGATGATGTTTTATCCGAGCTTGATCCTTACCGCCAGACCCAGCTTATTGAAACCTTTCAAAGCAAGGTACAGACATTCATTACCGCTACCGGAATTGAGGGTCTGAATGCCGATAAATTAAAGGGCGCCAGCCTATTTCATGTTCATGATGGAAAAGTTGAGTTATAAAAGAGCGGAGGACGATCATGTATATTCATTTGGGCGGGGAGAAGATCATTAGGTCTTCGGAGTTAATTGCTATATTTGATATTTCGATTGAGAAATCTTCCAAGGTATCTAAGCAATTCGTTATTCACTCTGAGCAGGATAAGAAGCTTGAGCGGATTGGCGAAGAGGAAGCGAAATCTATTGTCGTAACTAAAAATATCGTGTATTACTCCCCCATTTCCTCCTCCACTCTTAAAAAAAGAGCCAAAATTTTGCTCGAAATATAACTTGCATTTGGTAACAAAGAGATAATCAGAAAGAAGTAGGTGAAGGCATGTCAATGAATCAACCGACATATGATGAGAGCCAGATTCAGGTACTGGAAGGGCTGGAAGCGGTTCGGAAACGTCCGGGCATGTATATTGGTTCGACTAGTTCTAAAGGTCTCCATCACTTGGTATGGGAGGTCGTCGATAATAGTATCGATGAGGCACTCGCAGGTTATTGTGACCGGATTCAAGTGATTATACATGAGGATAACGCGATCACTGTTATCGATAATGGACGTGGCATACCTGTAGGTGAGAATGTAAAGCTTAAGAAGTCGACGCTTGAAGTCGTAATGACCGTGCTGCATGCAGGCGGTAAATTCGGCGGTGGCGGATATAAAGTTTCCGGTGGTTTGCATGGTGTGGGTATCTCTGTAGTAAATGCCTTGTCTGAAAAGGTCCTTGTTAAGGTCAAACGTGACGGTCATATCTACCAACAGGAATATAGACGCGGTGCACCGCAGTATGATATCAAAATTGTTGGCGATTCAGATGAGACAGGAACGACTACAACCTTTCATCCGGATCCTGAAATATTTACGGAAACCACAGTTTTTGAATATTCGACACTGCTTACTCGTATTCGGGAGCTAGCTTTTCTTAACAAAGGAATCGAGCTTTCGCTTCATGATGAGCGGACGGATGTCACCAACGTGTTCAAATACGAGGGTGGTATCGTTGAATATGTGAAATATTTGAATGAGAAAAAAGAAGCACTACATGAGGATCCGATCTACGTGGAAGGCTCACGCGATATGATCCAAGTTGAAGTGGCTCTCCAATATAACGATTCGTATACTGAGAACATCTACTCTTTTGCGAATAATATTAATACGCATGAGGGCGGAACGCATGAATCCGGCTTTAAAAGTGCGCTGACCCGTATCATCAACGATTATGCTCGTAAAGCGGGAGTACTGAAGGATAGCAATTCGAATCTGACTGGTGATGACGTGCGTGAAGGATTGACAGCCATTATTTCTGTCAAAATTCCAGATCCACAATTCGAAGGTCAAACGAAAACTAAGCTCGGAAATAGTGAAGTGCGGGGTATCGTAGAATCACTGTTCGGAGAGAAATTACAAGAGTTCCTGGAAGAAAACCCAGCAGTATCACGTCGCGTTCTTGAGAAATCACTTTCCGCTTCACGCGCACGAGAAGCTGCCCGTAAGGCACGTGAGTTAACCCGTCGGAAGAGTGCGCTTGAAGTCAGTGCTCTGCCTGGTAAACTCGCCGACTGTTCATCCAAGGATGCCTCGATCAGCGAACTATACATCGTCGAAGGTGACTCAGCGGGTGGATCGGCTAAGCAAGGCCGGGATCGCCATTTCCAAGCGATTCTACCGTTGCGTGGTAAGATCCTAAACGTTGAAAAAGCTCGGCTTGACCGTATTTTATCTAACGCCGAGATTCGCGCCATCATTACGGCTTTGGGCACAGGGATCAGCGATGACTTTGACTTATCGAAGGCTCGCTACCATAAAGTCGTTATTATGACCGATGCCGACGTCGATGGAGCCCATATTAGAACGCTATTACTAACGTTCTTCTATCGTTACATGCGGAAGCTAGTAGACGCGGGTTATATCTATATTGCACAGCCTCCTCTCTTTAAGATTGAGCGCAATAAGGTTATCCGCTACGCAGGCAGCGAGAAGGAACGTGATGATATTATCGCTTCTTTTGGAGAAAATGCGAAGGTTAACGTCCAACGTTACAAAGGTTTGGGAGAGATGAATGCAACCCAACTTTGGGACACAACGATGGACCCAGAGACCCGTATGATGCTCCAGGTTACGATTGAAGATGCGATGCTGGCAGATAGTATTTTTGATACACTTATGGGTGACAATGTTGAACCAAGACGTGACTTTATCCATGAGCATGCCAAGAACGTTAGATACCTTGATGTGTAAAAACAATATTTAATACAACCTCCGGCTTCTATTCCTAACGGAATGAGAACGCTGGAGGTTCTTTGATTTCAAGCTTCTTTTTAGGCTCTTGTAGATTGTTTATTGCGGGTCGAATAAGGGGATTTTCTTGCTTTTACACGTCCATAGGCTACGGCATAGCGATGTATTTTACGATAGATTGATTTATCAGGAAATAATTTGAATACAGCAATGGACGGAAGAGTGTTGACTTCCAGCAGCCACATATCCAGATGTTGATCCATGGCAATATCCAGACCAATCTCTTTGATTCCTGGATAGGCAGATTGAAGCTGTGTCGCAATTTGTATACCCAAAGCTTTTAAGTGATTGATCGTAACTAGGACTTGGGAGGGCGGCATATAGTTTTTTAGTAGAGTACTTACGGAAAGGATACTGCCTCCACTGTGATAATTGGTGACGATTTTTTGAGGGGCAGCTACTCTTCCAAGCATTCCTGTTGTTTCCCATACTCCTGATGGAGTCTTTTGGGTAAGAACCCGAAGATCAAAAGGGCGGTCTTGATGACGCAGAAGGTCAATTCCTTTTTGGATCAAATAGGTCCGATTCTGAATTCGTTTCTGTAAGTTCTCATACAGCTCTTCTGGTGAGAAAAACACTTCCGCAGTCTTCCCATATCTTAAAATATACAAGATCTGTTCTTCTGGCTCTTCTTTATTAACGTTATCGAGGTCGGTACCGTGTTCAGCTTTCTGTTTGCTAGTGCTAAGAGTTACAGTACGCTGCTCAGCTCTCATTACACCGATACCATAACTTCCCCGATCAGGCTTAATATAGACCATTGTATATAACGCAAGCATTTCCTTAAGAGCATTGACATCGAATTTACGGGTATCAGGCACATATTGCAATAGAGAGTGATTTTGAAGGATGACTTTCGTTTTAGCCCATTTGCTTGGGACGCGTTGAATCTTCATTATCTTCCTCCTTATGAGTTTTGTGCAGGAATAGGTCCTTTGGGTTCCTTGTTGTAAAAAATGCAGTGGCAGCATAATCTTTGACAGCTGAAAATCAGGACAAGCTACCTAAACAATGGTATAATATAAGGATATGGGGTTATGCCTTATCGAACGATATTAGGATAATAAAACCGTGTTTCTTGTCTTTACAGTCTATGTAGTAAAGATATTTGCGGAAAGGGCAAATACCCTGATAAGCGCAAAAAGAAATCAATATTAGAAGATAAAAGGCTATCATGTTTAATTGTGCTACTTTTGTGAAAGTAATATAATTAAGGGTAGCGGTTTTTTAACTGAAGGAGGTCCAGCAACTCATGGCTGAACAAAATAACCCACAAGTCAAAGATCGGGACATTGGCGTGGAAATGCGTGAATCCTTTATGGATTACGCAATGAGCATCATTGTTAGCCGGGCTTTGCCAGATGTGCGGGACGGACTCAAGCCGGTTCACCGACGCATTTTGTTTGCGATGTCGGAGCTTGGAATGTCTGCGGATAAGCCTCATAAGAAATCTGCAAGAATCGTCGGTGAGGTTATCGGTAAGTACCACCCTCACGGTGACTCAGCTGTCTATGAAACAATGGTACGGATGGCTCAGGATTTCTCGATGCGCTATATGCTTGTAGACGGTCACGGGAACTTTGGTTCGATTGATGGTGATATGGCCGCGGCGATGCGGTACACAGAAGCCCGTCTTTCCAAGATTGCAGGCGAAATGCTTCGTGATTTGAACAAAGAGACAGTTGACTTCGCACCCAACTATGATGGTGAAGAGAATGAGCCGGTTGTATTGCCAGCCCGTTATCCGAATCTGCTCGTAAATGGGGTATCTGGTATTGCTGTAGGTATGGCTACTAATATTCCACCGCATAACCTTGGTGAAGTTATCGATGGTGTGCAGGCGATGATTAAGAATCCTGATATCACGCCAATGGAATTGATGGAGTTTATCCAAGGTCCGGATTTCCCTACGGCTGGATATATTTTGGGTCGTGAGGGCATTCGTCAGGCTTATCGTACGGGTCGTGGTTCAGTAACCATGCGTGCGAAGGCAACGATCGAAGAGAACAACGGCAAGGCTCGCATCATTGTGCATGAGCTTCCATACCAGGTTAACAAAGCAAGATTGGTTGAAAAAATCGCAGAATTAGTACGTGAGAAACGGATCGAAGGTATAACGGATCTTCGAGATGAGTCTGACCGTAACGGTATGCGTGTAGTTGTTGAGATGAGACGCGATGTTAATCCAAATGTAGTATTAAACAATCTATATAAACATACTTCTATGCAATCCACATTTGGGATTAACATGCTTGCCATCGTAAATAACGAGCCGAAAATTCTTAATCTGCGTGATGTACTTTATCATTATTTGCAGCACCAAATTGAAGTTATTCGTCGTCGTACTATATTTGATCTTAAAAAAGCTGAAGCACGCGCTCATATCTTAGAAGGTCTGCGCATTGCGCTTGATCATCTGGATGAAGTGATTGCGTTAATCCGTGCTTCGCGGACAACTGATATAGCCCGCGAAGGATTAATGAGCACCTTTAGCCTCAGTTTAGAGCAGGCTCAGGCTATCCTCGATATGCGGATGCAACGTCTGACCGGTCTGGAACGGGAAAAGATCGAGAATGAATATAACGAATTGATCGTTAAAATTGCAGAGTACCGTGAAATTCTGGCTAACGAGCATCTTGTACTGGAAATCATCAGCAACGAGCTGCAGGATATCCGTGATAGATATTCTGATGAACGCCGGACAGAGATTACGGTTGGTGAAGAAAGTATCCTGGATGAAGACCTTATTCCACGTGAAGAGGTTGTTATCACTATTACACATACAGGATATATCAAACGTCTACCTGTCAGCACCTACCGCAGTCAGAAGCGCGGAGGTCGCGGAGTCATGGGGATGGACACCAAGGACCAGGATTTTGTGGAGCATCTCTTCGTGAGTAACTCTCATAACTATCTGATGTTCTTTACCGATAAGGGTAAAGTATACCGGATTAAAGCTTATGAGATCCCAGAATTGGGCCGTACAGCCCGGGGGACGCCAATCATCAACCTGATTCAAATCGAACAAGGTGAGAAGATTAGTGCGGTAATCCAAGTGGAAGATGGCGATAGCGACAAATATTTATTCTTTGCTACCCGCGAGGGTATCGTGAAGAAGACGCCTCTTGGGGATTATAACAACATCCGTAAAGGCGGTCTTATTGCTATTAATCTTCGTGAAGAAGATTCCCTGATCGAGGTTAAGCTGACTGATGGACAGCAAAATCTCATTATCGGTACAGCTCGCGGAATGTCGATTACGTTCTCAGAGAATGATGTGCGTTCTATGGGACGTAGCGCGACTGGCGTTAAGGGTATTACGCTTGACGGTAATGACCATGTCATTGGTATGGACTGTGTCGATAAGGAGCTTGAGGTTCTGATTGTTACTACCAAGGGTTATGGTAAACGGACACCAGCCGGTGATTATCGTTCCCAGACTCGTGGTGGTAAAGGGATCAAGACCATTAATCTCACCGATAAGAATGGTCCTGTAGTGGGTCTTAAGGTCGTTAAGAAGGATGAAGACTTAATGATCATTACGACTAGCGGTACCCTGATTCGTACCAGCATGGATGGAATCTCTACTATGGGCCGTTACGCTCAAGGGGTTAAGCTGATTAACATCCGCGAGGATGACGCAGTAGCTACCCTGTGTAGAGCTGATAAGAACGAAGAGGATGAATCTGAGGAAGTGGAAGGTCTGGAAGGCTTGGAAGGGCAAGAAGGCCTGGATGGGCAAGATACAGTCGAGGAATCTGGCGATATTGATCAGCCTGAGATTCTGACTGAGGACGAAGACACTGACTTAGAATAGGTTGAATTCAAAAAAGAGCAAGGGCTTCTATTCCAGAAGTTCTTGCTCTTTTTGCTGCTTTTTGAATGACCGATGCTTCATAAAATAAAATAAATATTTTGAAAGAATAGTTTTCACTGCACTAGTGTCTTCCATTTTTCCGTACTATAATTAGCCAATAGAATCCTATAAAGTACTAATTTCTCAGAAATTATCTGTCTTATCAATGTGAGGTAATGCTGGGTGTACGGCTTATAGAAATTAAGGGGCTGAGTATATGCCAAATATATTGGTTGGAGAAGTTAAAGCAGGCTCAAAGATAATAAAGGATGTAATTACACCTTTAGGGGGGACTTTATTCACTAAGGGAAAAATATTGCTCCCTCGTGATCTAGATATTTTACAGGCTTTTTTGATTGGGCAAGTGGAAATCGAAGGTGACCAAGGTGAGGCGAGTTCGGATGGAGCCAAAACAACAGCTAAGCAAGCTTCCCCTAAAGCTGGAGCCATTATCAACGAATCGATGTTGGCCAAGACTAATTCTCCTCTACATGATGAATACGATAAACTGCTCACTCTTATTAAGAACAGCTATCGATCGGTAACGGCAGCTTCACTTCCTATTTTTGAGCTGCGCAGTCAGTTAGAGACACTAATAGGTTATTTAAAGGATTATCATGTCTTGAAGTTTACACCGCGTACTTTAAAATATGAGGATTACAACTATCATAATGCTGTGTTGTCCGCGTTGACCTCCTATAAAATCGCTCAGTGGTGTGGGTACCCACAAAAGGATTGGATGCAGATTGCTTTTGCGGGATTATTACATGATATCGGCAATGCTAAAGTAGACAGCTCACTTTTACAGAAACCGGAGTCGCTTAACAATAGTGAAATAGAAGAGGTTCGCCGACACACTACATATGGTTATCAATTATTACGCAATGTTACAGCGATTAATGAAGGGGTAAGACTTGCCGCCTTGCAGCATCATGAGAAGGTTGATGGCTCTGGTTATCCATTGAAGCTGGATGGCAGTCAGATTCATTTCTACGCTAAAGTAGTCGCAGTAGCAGATATATTCCATGCAATGACCTTAGAAAGAGCCTACAGAAGAGCACAGTCTCCTTATTTGGTACTAGAGCAGATTCTGACAGAAAGCTTCGGTAAGCTTGACCCAGTGATTGTGCAGACGTTTATACAGAAGAGCACTGATCTCTTTAATGGCACTAGAATCAAATTAAGTGATGGCCGTCATGGGGAGATTATCTTCACTGATCGCGCAAACCCTACACGTCCGATGGTTAAAATTGAAGATACGATAGTTAACTTGATGTTGGAACGTGAATTGTATATTCAAGAGATCATTGCTTAGGGGGTAGTTACAAGGGAATAAGGCTGTGCTAGCCATTATATATCGCAGTATTGAGGCTTATGGCAGCACAGTCTCTCATTTATCTATTATATTTCAAAAAAAGACTTGCAATGAATCTCTATACATGATATATTCTAAGTCCGGCCAAGAAGTACACATGCCGAGCTCGAAAAAGAAGTTGAAAAAAGAGCTTGACATTAAATAGCCGAACATGATATAGTATAAGAGTTGCTGCTGAGACATTAAACGGCGCCAACGAGAACTTGATCTTTGAAAACTGAACAACGAGTGAGTAGGAAATCACGTAAGTGAAATCCAAAATTAGAGAATTAATTTTCTCGTCAGATGTTTCAAAATGAGCATATCGCTCTTTTCAATACTAATTGGAGAGTTTGATCCTGGCTCAGGACGAACGCTGGCGGCGTGCCTAATACATGCAAGTCGAGCGGAGTTACTTTGAAAGCTTGCTTTCAAAGTAACTTAGCGGCGGACGGGTGAGTAACACGTAGGCAACCTGCCCTTCAGACTGGGATAACTACCGGAAACGGTAGCTAATACCGGATAATTTCTTTTTTCTCCTGAGAGAAGAATGAAAGACGGAGCAATCTGTCACTGAGGGATGGGCCTGCGGCGCATTAGCTAGTTGGTGGGGTAACGGCCCACCAAGGCGACGATGCGTAGCCGACCTGAGAGGGTGAACGGCCACACTGGGACTGAGACACGGCCCAGACTCCTACGGGAGGCAGCAGTAGGGAATCTTCCGCAATGGGCGAAAGCCTGACGGAGCAACGCCGCGTGAGTGATGAAGGTTTTCGGATCGTAAAGCTCTGTTGCCAGGGAAGAACGTCCGGTAGAGTAACTGCTACCGGAGTGACGGTACCTGAGAAGAAAGCCCCGGCTAACTACGTGCCAGCAGCCGCGGTAATACGTAGGGGGCAAGCGTTGTCCGGAATTATTGGGCGTAAAGCGCGCGCAGGCGGCTATTTAAGTCTGGTGTTTAAACCTTGGGCTCAACCTGAGGTCGCACTGGAAACTGGGTGGCTTGAGTACAGAAGAGGAAAGTGGAATTCCACGTGTAGCGGTGAAATGCGTAGATATGTGGAGGAACACCAGTGGCGAAGGCGACTTTCTGGGCTGTAACTGACGCTGAGGCGCGAAAGCGTGGGGAGCAAACAGGATTAGATACCCTGGTAGTCCACGCCGTAAACGATGAGTGCTAGGTGTTAGGGGTTTCGATACCCTTGGTGCCGAAGTTAACACAGTAAGCACTCCGCCTGGGGAGTACGGTCGCAAGACTGAAACTCAAAGGAATTGACGGGGACCCGCACAAGCAGTGGAGTATGTGGTTTAATTCGAAGCAACGCGAAGAACCTTACCAGGTCTTGACATCCCTCTGAATCCACTAGAGATAGTGGCGGCCTTCGGGACAGAGGAGACAGGTGGTGCATGGTTGTCGTCAGCTCGTGTCGTGAGATGTTGGGTTAAGTCCCGCAACGAGCGCAACCCTTAACTTTAGTTGCCAGCAGGTAATGCTGGGCACTCTAGAGTGACTGCCGGTGACAAACCGGAGGAAGGTGGGGATGACGTCAAATCATCATGCCCCTTATGACCTGGGCTACACACGTACTACAATGGCCGGTACAACGGGAAGCGAAGCCGCGAGGTGGAGCCAATCCCATCAAAGCCGGTCTCAGTTCGGATTGCAGGCTGCAACTCGCCTGCATGAAGTCGGAATTGCTAGTAATCGCGGATCAGCATGCCGCGGTGAATACGTTCCCGGGTCTTGTACACACCGCCCGTCACACCACGAGAGTTTACAACACCCGAAGTCGGTGGGGTAACCCGCAAGGGAGCCAGCCGCCGAAGGTGGGGTAGATGATTGGGGTGAAGTCGTAACAAGGTAGCCGTATCGGAAGGTGCGGCTGGATCACCTCCTTTCTATGGAGAATCGTCTTCTGCAATGAAGACATTCAAATCGGAAGCTAAGCTTCCAAAACTCAGGTTTAGGCCTGTTACTCACTCGTTGCTCAGTTTTGAGAGTTTAAGCTCTCAAGTAAGACTTGATCCTTGAAAACTGGATACCGAAACGAATTTGCGTTTTAGAACATCTTTTAGCAACTTGTGCAAACAAGTAAATGTTATTAGTGAGATGATTCCAAAAGAGAATATCATCGTATGATATTTTCCGACGGAAAAATCAAGGTTAAGCTAATAAGAGCACACGGAGGATGCCTAGGCGCCAGGAGCCGACGAAGGACGTGGCGAACAACGAAACTGCCTCGGGGAGCTGTAAGCAAGCTTTGATCCGGGGGTGTCCGAATGGGGAAACCCAGCTGTGGTAATTCGCAGTTACTCATACCTGAATACATAGGGTGTGTAGAGGCAGACCAGGGGAACTGAAACATCTAAGTACCCTGAGGAAGAGAAAACAATAGTGATTCCGTCAGTAGCGGCGAGCGAACGCGGAACAGCCTAAACCAAGGGGCTTGCCTCTTGGGGTTGTGGGACGTCTCACATGGAGTTACAAAGGAATATGGTAGGTGAAGAGGTCTGGAAAGGCCCGCGATAGAGGTAAAAGCCCTGTAACCTAAACTGTGTTCTCTCCGAGACGGATCCCGAGTAGTGCGGGGCACGTGAAACCCCGTATGAATCCAGCAGGACCATCTGCTAAGGCTAAATACTACCTGGCGACCGATAGTGAAACAGTACCGTGAGGGAAAGGTGAAAAGCACCCCGGAAGGGGAGTGAAATAGAACCTGAAACCGTGTGCTTACAAAAAGTCAGAGCCCGATCTATGGGTGATGGCGTGCCTTTTGTAGAATGAACCGGCGAGTTACGTTTAACATGCAAGGTTAAGCCGAGAAGGTGGAGCCGCAGCGAAAGCGAGTCTGAATAGGGCGATTGAGTATGTGGACGTAGACCCGAAACCGTGTGATCTACCCCTGTCCAGGGTGAAGGTGCGGTAACACGCACTGGAGGCCCGAACCCACGTACGTTGAAAAGTGCGGGGATGAGGTGGGGGTAGCGGAGAAATTCCAATCGAACTCGGAGATAGCTGGTTCTCCCCGAAATAGCTTTAGGGCTAGCCTCGGTATAAGAGTAGTGGAGGTAGAGCACTGATTGGGTGCGGGGTCCGCAAGGATTACCAAGCTCAGTCAAACTCCGAATGCCATATACTTATTGCCGGGAGTCAGACAGTGAGTGCTAAGATCCATTGTCAAAAGGGAAACAGCCCAGACCATCAGCTAAGGTCCCCAAGTGTGTGTTAAGTGGGAAAGGATGTGGAGTTGCACAGACAACCAGGATGTTGGCTTAGAAGCAGCCACCATTGAAAGAGTGCGTAATAGCTCACTGGTCGAGTGACTCTGCGCCGAAAATGTAACGGGGCTAAACACACCACCGAAGCTATGGCTAGATACGTATGTATCTGGGGTAGGGGAGCGTTGTGTAGGGGTTGAAGGTGTACTGAAAAGAGCGCTGGACACTACACAAGTGAGAATGCCGGTATGAGTAACGAAAAGATCAGTGAGAATCTGATCCGCCGAAAGCCCAAGGTTTCCTGAGGAAGGCTCGTCCGCTCAGGGTAAGTCGGGACCTAAGGCGAGGCCGAAAGGCGTAGTCGAAGGACAACAGTTTGAAATTACTGTACCACCGTAATCCGCTATGAGCGATGGGGTGACGCAGGAGGGTAGTGACGCGGACTGATGGATGTCCGTCTAAGCAGTGAGGCTGATGTGTAGGCAAATCCGCACATCATTAAGGCTGGGCTGTGATGGGGAGCGAAAATTATAGTAGCGAAGGTCATGATCTCACACTGCCAAGAAAAGCCTCTAGCCAGGAGAAGGTGCCCGTACCGCAAACCGACACAGGTAGGCGAGAAGAGAATTCTAAGGCGCGCGGAAGAACTCTCGTTAAGGAACTCGGCAAAATGACCCCGTAACTTCGGGAGAAGGGGTGCCCCGGTAGTGTGAATAGCACGAGGGGGCCGCAGTGAAAAGGCCCAAGCGACTGTTTAGCAAAAACACAGGTCTGTGCGAAGCCGCAAGGCGAAGTATACGGGCTGACGCCTGCCCGGTGCTGGAAGGTTAAGGGGAGTGGTTAGGGGTAACCCGAAGCTATGAACCGAAGCCCCAGTAAACGGCGGCCGTAACTATAACGGTCCTAAGGTAGCGAAATTCCTTGTCAGGTAAATTCTGACCCGCACGAATGGCGTAACGACTTGGGCGCTGTCTCAACGAGAGATCCGGTGAAATTTTAATACCTGTGAAGATGCAGGTTACCCGCGACAAGACGGAAAGACCCCATGGAGCTTTACTGCAGCTTGATATTGAATTTGGGTACGATCTGTACAGGATAGGTGGGAGCCGTAGAAATCGGAGCGCAAGCTTCGGTGGAGGCGCCGTTGGGATACCACCCTGATCGTATCTAGGTTCTAACCTAGTACCCTTACCGGGTACGGGGACCGTGTCAGGCGGGCAGTTTGACTGGGGCGGTCGCCTCCTAAAGAGTAACGGAGGCGTTCCAAGGTTCCCTCAGAATGGTTGGAAATCATTCGCAGAGTGCAAAGGCATAAGGGAGCTTGACTGCGAGACCTACAAGTCGAGCAGGGACGAAAGTCGGACTTAGTGATCCGGTGGTACCGCATGGAAGGGCCATCGCTCAACGGATAAAAGCTACCCTGGGGATAACAGGCTTATCTCCCCCAAGAGTCCACATCGACGGGGAGGTTTGGCACCTCGATGTCGGCTCATCGCATCCTGGGGCTGAAGTAGGTCCCAAGGGTTGGGCTGTTCGCCCATTAAAGCGGTACGCGAGCTGGGTTCAGAACGTCGTGAGACAGTTCGGTCCCTATCTGTCGTGGGCGCAGGAAATTTGAGAGGAGCTGTCCTTAGTACGAGAGGACCGGGATGGACGTACCGCTGGTGCACCAGTTGTTCCGCCAGGAGCATGGCTGGGTAGCTACGTACGGACGGGATAAGCGCTGAAAGCATCTAAGCGTGAAGCCCCCCTCAAGATGAGATTTCCCAATTAGTAAGACCCCTTGAAGACGACGAGGTAGATAGGTTGGAGGTGGAAGTGCAGCAATGCATGGAGCTGACCAATACTAATCGGTCGAGGGCTTATCCTATACTTAGAATGCAAATTCGTTTCGGATTCAGTTTTCAGGCATCAAGCCTGTAATACGCTTAGAAATTCATTGTCACTTCTGGTGATGAACTGAATTTCACGCGGCAGCGTCTGTTTCACAGACGCATGTTTGGTGGCGATAGCGGAGGGGTTCCACGCGTACCCATCCCGAACACGACCGTTAAGCCCTCCAGCGCCGATGGTACTTGGACCGAAGGGTCCTGGGAGAGTAGGACGTTGCCAAGCACACAAGACCACTGTTGAGTAATCGACAGTGGTCTTTTTGTTATGTATATTTACTTTAGGATTGTTGCAAATTAAATTATGTTTGACAGACTACAGTGTTTAACCCATAATACAATTCATACTAAACATATAAGAATTATAGGGGGAGCAAATTATGTCATACTTTAGTGTATCTATTAAGAAACCGATTCTGTTGGGGGCAATAGCAGTTTTGCTATTGATGTTAATTGCAGGGTGCTCGGGGTCTAATAATAAGGCTGATTCAAATAAAGAGGCACAGGAAAGTGCGAGTCCGGCAACTCAAAGTCCTCAAACTGCAGAGCCTGCAACGGGAGGGACTTTCGTCTATGGACGACCTGCTTCTGTAACTTCGCTGGATTTGCATAATCAGATTACGTCCAACAATGCTTTTGCAATCGACAAAGTCTTTGAATCATTAGTCGCTTTTGACAGCGAAGGTGAAATTGTAGATTGGCTTGCTAAGTCACATACTATCAGTGAAGATGGTCTGACGTATACATTCGAGCTTCGTGATGGTTTGAAGTTTTCCAATGGTACGGATGTGACTGCAGAAGATGCTGTTTTCTCTCTTGAGCGGCACTTGAAGGTAGGCGGCCCGCTGGCAATATCTGCAAAGGTCGACACAATCAAAGCGCAAGATAACAAAACGCTTGTTATTACACTTAAAGAGCCTTATACACCATTTATCTCGGAGCTATCTAATTTCTCAAATGGTATCCTTCCTAACAATTTCGGTGGAGTATCCGAAGAAGAATTCTTCAAGAAACCAATCGGTACGGGACCTTTTGTTGTTGAAACATGGGACACTGCAGGTGATCTGACCTTCACTAAGAATACATTCTACTGGCAAGAAGGTAAACCCTATATTGATAAGCTTGTTTATAAGCTGATTGAAGATGACAGCCAAGCGATTAACCAGCTGAAGGCTGGAGAAGTTAATGCTATTGAATCTTTGGCTCTGCAAAATGCCAATGAGATTAAAGATGGGGCTGACACTAAAGTAGTTACTAACGGTAGTTGGGTGACAGAGCAATTGTTCTTTAATACGTTGGATGAACATTTTTCTGATGTGCATGTCCGTCGCGCTCTGGCGCTGGCGCTTGATCGTGAGGGCTTGACCAAGGCGCTAACCTTTGGTTATGCACAAACAGCAAACTCATTGCTGCCAACAACGATTCCTTATAACGCAAATGATACAATCAAAGCACTGAACTTTAATATCGAAGCAGCCAAGGAGGAGCTTGCAAAATCTGCCTTCCCTAATGGCTTCACTACCAAATTACTTGTAGCATCCGGTAATAGCACAAGAGCTCAAGAGGCACAAATTATTCAGGCAGCGGGTCAAACGATCGGGATTAAGATTGAGATTGAATCGATTGAACTTGCCACTTTCCGTGAACGTTTCTTCGCATATGATTTTGCGGCAATGCTGAACAGCGGTCAGGCGGATTCCCCTGAAGCGAACTCAATTATTGCTTTCCAAACTGATCCGGAAGGCTTCAGCAAATCATATTGGACGCATTATACAAATAATGAAGTTACGAAGCTTCTATATGAGGGACAAAAAACTGCGGATGGCGATGAACGTGCACAAATCTATACTAAGCTGCTGCAGACCCTTGCTGATGAAGTTCCGTATATTCCGCTTTACTATCCAGATGTCTTAAAAGGTATTCGTTCTTCAGTTGACGGTCTCGTTGTTCTACCGAACGGCAGTGCCCGTTTCGAAGATGTCCGCATCAGCCAATGATGAATCTTAAGCAGGCGTTAAATCAACCGAAAGGAAGCAAGGGTTCTTATAACTGGCTTGTGATATCTCTTATAAAAGCATTGGCAGTGATCTTCTGTGTAATGATAGCAGTCTTTTTCATCATTCGAATCGTGCCGGGAGATCCAGCAAAAATGATTTTGGGAGAATACAGCACCCCTGAGGCGCTCAAGAGTATGCATCATACTCTTGGGCTGGACCTCCCTTTATGGGAGCAATTCATCCGATTTGTGAAGACGCTGTTTACTCGAGGAGATACTGGAAACTCCATTATTATGGGGACATCAACAAGAGAGTTGATTACACAACGGGCCCCTGTTACTTTGCTGCTCATCGTGATGGCTTGTGTGTTGGCGATTTTTGTATCTCTTCTGCTCGCTACGGTAGCCGCTACGCATAAGGATAAACTGCTGGACCATTTGATACGTATTTTTCCTACAATTACTCTAGGTATGCCAATCTTCTGGGTTGGCTTACTTTTAATTTTGCTCTTTAGTGTCCGGCTTGGCTGGTTCCCTGTTGGGGGAGTAAGTGAAGGGTGGGTCGGAACCTTGCATAGTCTTGCACTTCCAGCAATCACTGTTGCTTTTTCACAGGTTCCTACGCTTGTTCGTTCATTAAGAGCGCAGATGCTTGAAGTGTTAGAATCGGATTTTGTAGTCACCCTTAAGGCTGCGGGCATACCAAACAGGGTTATTTTATTTAAACATGTGCTGCGCAACTCTGCTCTTCCTACGCTAATGCTGCTGGGTGTGAATATTTCTTATTTAATCGGAGGCACCTTGGTCGTTGAGCAGGTATTTGGAATTAAGGGAATTGGCAGCTTATTGTTCACTTCAATTTCGAAACGGGACTTTCCGGTTATTCAAGGAATAGCACTTTACTGTGCGCTATCTGTTGTGATCATCAGTCTCTTGATTGAAATCATTTCCTGGTGGCTTGATCCCAGAACGAAAGGAAAACAATGAAAACTATAAGACTAGACTCGCGATTGTATGAAGACGGTAAGATAACAAGCGGCTTAAAGCGAATATGGAATACCCCTTCACTTTTAGTGGGAATTATTATGTTTGCAGCTCTTATTCTCTTGACTGTGTTTATACCTTATATAAGTCCTTATGACCCCTCTGAGCAAAATTTGAGTGCCTTTTTACAGCCTCCGTCAGCCGAACATTGGTTGGGAACTGATCAGTTAGGGCGTGATTTGTTTACTAGACTGATCTATGCAGCGAGGACTGATTTGAAAATCATGGTCTTGGCAGAAATCATTCCCTTTTGCACAGGTGTATTTCTAGGAATGCTGGCAGGATATTACGGCAAATGGATCGATACAGTTATTACGCTGTTGTCAGATACATTCATCGCCTTTCCTTTTTATCTGATCGTTATTATCGTTGCTTTTGCTAGTGGAGCAGGAGAACGAGGCATTTATATTACTTTTATCTTTGTAGGATGGATTGTCTTTGCCCGTGTCGTCAGAGGTCTTAGTGCTTCTTTTCGCAATCAGGAATGGGTGGCATCCGCTCAAACCTTAGGGCTACCTGGAGTGAAAATTATTTTACGTCATCTCCTGCCTAATGTACTTCCGCAAGCCGTGGTCGTCCTTATGACAGATATGATTGGATTGCTTGTTGCCATTGTTACGCTCGGGTATCTTGGTATCGGCATTACACCGCCAACTCCTGACTGGGGGACAATGATTTCAGATGGACAGCCCTTCATCACTACAGCTTGGTGGCTCTCGGCCGTTCCGGGATTTGCAGTGGTGTATACGGGGATAGCTTTGTCGCTCCTAGGTGATGGTTTGGCAGACATATGGAGGAAAAAATAATGTCTATACAACCCATTTTAGAAATAGAGGAGCTATCGCTGGCAGCTAAGTCAAATGAGAGATTAGTCAATAATGTTAGTTTTTCGCTGGGTAAAGGGGAGAGTCTGGGATTAGTAGGTGAATCGGGATCAGGAAAATCGCTTACGCTGCGTGCAATTTTAGGCTTGCTTCCAAATGGTGTTGAACAGACTGGCGGCACCATTAAAAGTGGCGTAAGCAGTGCGATGGTCTTTCAAGATCCAAGAGGTGCGCTTGATCCCCTCTGTACGGTTGTCAAACAACTGGCTGAAGTTGTGTATTACAGACAGAGAGTAAGCCGTAAGACTTCGCGGGTAATTGCACTGGAACTGCTCGAAAGGCTTGGTCTCCCCGATTCATTGAAGAAAAAGGACCGGTATCCGAGTCAGCTGTCAGGCGGTCAGTGTCAACGGGTAGTCATCGCTCTGGCACTGGCGTGCAAGCCAGGCATACTTCTCTGTGATGAACCGACAACGGCGCTGGACGTCACGGTTCAACGGCAAATTATTGAGACGATCACGAGCCTCCAGCATGAGCTCAGTTTTGCCATGGTATTTGTTACGCATAACCTAGCGATTGCAGCAAACTTGTGTTCACGGCTATGTGTAATGAAACAGGGACAGATTGTTGAGCAGGGCAATACCCTTGATATTTTGCAAAATCCGAAAGACCCTTACACACAGATGCTGATTGATTCGGTGCTTCCTTTGCCAGAGCTTGAAGGGAGTAGAGACTCATGGAATTAGCCTTGCAAATAAAAGATTTAACTGTTCATTATGGCGGCTTTACTGCACTGGATCGTATCAATCTGAATCTTGAGCAGCACACCACCCTTGGGCTGGTTGGAGAATCCGGATCAGGGAAATCAACGCTGGCGCGAGTAATTGCTGGACTGATTGCCCCAAATGAGGGGCAGATTCTGTTGGGTACCCAAGAATTAAAAAAGAAAAGAAGCCGTGAGCAGCACAAAACAATCCAGATGATTTTCCAAAATCCAGATGCTTCGCTAAATCCTAAACATTCGATTAGGCAAATTCTTTCCGAGCCCTTATTGTTTCATAAAATAGTGGGGCGTGCAGGTGTTGAACAAAGATGCAAAGAGCTTTTGAATCAAGTTCATTTAGAAGAAAAGGCGTTAGACAAATTCCCACATGAATTTTCCGGCGGCCAGCGTCAACGGATAGCGATCGCTCGTGCATTAAGTGTTGAGCCAAGCATCCTGATCGCGGATGAACCTACAAGTGCGTTGGATGTATCTGTGCAGCTTAGCGTGCTCGAACTATTCAATACGCTGAAGGCTGAGCTTAATCTCACCATGCTTTTTATTTCTCATGATCTAGGGGTAATCAATGCAATTAGTGATACGGTAGCAGTTATGCGGCAAGGAAAGCTCGTGGAGCAGAGTCCGCGGGACCAATTCTTCATCCGTCCTAAACATGAATACAGTTATGAGCTGTTGTCGGCGGTTCCGAAAATGCCAAAATAAAGTACATCAGGAGGTTTTCTTATGAACCGAGAACATAAAGGATATGTGCCACTTTCACTGGCTGAGTACAATAAGCTAACACATTTGATTTCCAAAGTCTTGTTTACTGAGCACCCTCCGGTTATCATCCCGGCTGAGGCAATTCTGGGAATCGAGGCGGTAGCCGCCGGAATAGCTGCACCTGGTCGAACCATTGTAAATATAGTAACAGGTCCCTATGGAAGTTTATTTGGAAAATGGCTTGAGCGGGGTGGAGCAACGGTTGTTGAAGTAAAGGTTCCTTTTGATGAAGTGGTCACTAGCGACCAAGTTGCTTCCGCGATTAAGGAGTTTAAACCCTGTGCCCTTTCTTTTGTTCAAGCTGAAGTGGTTACTGGAGGCTCTAATCCTGCTAAAGAAATATTTGAAATTGCAAAAGAATTCAATCTTATTACTGTGTCGGACTCCGTATCTGCGGTTGGGGGAGAGGCCCTGCTGGTGGATGAATGGTCCGTTGATTTTGCAGTTATAGGTGCGCAAAAAGCCTTAGCTGGACCCAACGGTGTTAGTGCCGTAAGTATTTCTCCACGTGGCTGGGAATTTCTTGAGTCGAATGAAAATGCTCCACGCAATTCTATTTTATCCTTGCTGGATCTGAAACCATCACTGGGAGACGCCGCGCCACTGCGGGTTGCCCCAAACATTCCTACGCTGGAGGCTAGAGCCTTGATTCAAGCTTTGACACGAATTGAAGAAGAAGGATTGGATCAAGTAATCAAACGCCATGAGCGAGCCGCAGCAGCTGCTGTAGCTGGTATTAAATCCTTGGGGCTTGAGCCTTGGCAAAAGGACAGCAGACATTATTCTACGCTGACTACAACGGTGCGGATTTCTGAAAAGCAAGAGTTGCGGATTGAGCAGCCTATAGGCATTGTGGCTCCCGGAGACGGAGAATTATTTGGCCATCTTCTGCGGATCAACCATTTTGGAACGAATGCTGAGCGGCAAAGTGTGGAGAAGGCTATATCCACGCTTGCCGAACTGTTGAAACAAGACCCTGTTCAGGCATTAGCAGCTGTTCGGCTGGCATGGGGGGAATGAAGATGATCCTTAAGCATCCAGAGCTGCAAACGTTCAATGATATTTTTATAGCAGGTATCGAAGGCAGACGTTTTGATGTCGTGATAAAGGATGGTCGTTTTTCATCCATTACTGAAGCGGAGCCGCATCAAGTGGAGTCAAATCTTGCAGGAACAGATCTGTGGCTAAGTCCGGGTATTATTGATCTTCATACGCATTTAGCTTGGACAGATTTTGACCACTCTGATCAATTGAAGCGCGATGCCAACCAGATCGAAATTATGCAGGCACAAGCTTTTGAAGCTACTCTTAGGACGGGTGTAACGACTGCCCGTGATGCAGGTGGGATTCTGCCGAGCACAGTGCAGCATCTTGTTCAGCAATATCAGCATCCATTAAGAGTGCAGACCAGTAGCGATATGATTGGAGCAGCAGATGCCCGTGGTCTCAAGCATTTAGAACAACGAATGACGGAAATCTTTGCTACAGGAGCGGGTTGGATAAAAATCATGGCCACAGGCGGGCTTGGAGCACCTACCGAGAAAGTCGTTGACCCGATCTTTTCCGAAGAAGAGTTCGCGTTCATTGTTCGTAATGCACATGCCCATGATAAGAAGGTACTGGTTCATACCTGGGGTGGAGTGACGATAGACTGGTCCATCCAGGCCGGCGTGGAATCAATAGAGCATGGGATGTTTTTAACTGAGGATCAGGCAGGAAGACTTGCTAACTCGGGGGTAGCGTTTGTGCCCACCACATCAATTTATCGTATTGCTGCAGACCCAAAAGGCGTTCTAGCGTTAAACCCGATCATTTGCGACCGAGCTGCCCGCGCTGCCGAATGTCATTCCAAGGCCATTCATTATGCAAAAAGAGAAGGCGTTCGTATTGGATTCGGTACAGATTATGCCACACCTGCACTACATGGCTATAACCTTCAAGAACTGGATACATTGATTGATTATGGCTTAACTCGGAGAGATGCGTGGCAGGCTGCGACTAAAAGTGCTGCTGATATTCTGGGGAGCGGTAACGAGCTGGGACAAATTGCAGAAGGTTTTATTGCAGATGCTGTTGTTTTCAAAGTGGATCCATACGAAGCGCACGATGCAGATGCCCTTCGAAACAATATCGTTGCCGTAATTACTGGAGCGAAGGAAGCGGAATTAATCTAGAATCGTCTAAGCTTCTTCTAAAAACAACTGTCATCTTCTGCAGTTGTTTTTTTACTTTCTAGATAATTAGATGATAAGTAGAGGTAGTTAGTATAATACGATAATACATAGATGATGTTTTATGCTTTTGATTTTATATAAAAAAACTCTTGCAATGAATCTCTATACATGATATATTCTAAGTCCGGCCAAGAAATACACATGCCGAGCTCGAAAAAGAAGTTGAAAAAAGAGCTTGACATTAAATAGCCGAACATGATATAGTATAAGAGTTGCTGCTGAGACATTAAACGGCGCCAACGAGAACTTGATCTTTGAAAACTGAACAACGAGTGAGTAGGAAATCACGTAAGTGAAATCCAAAATTAGAGAATTAATTTTCTCGTCAGATGTTTCAAAATGAGCATATCGCTCTTTTCAATA
Source organism: Paenibacillus sp. FSL R5-0928 (assembly GCF_037970385.1). Taxonomy (NCBI): domain Bacteria; kingdom Bacillati; phylum Bacillota; class Bacilli; order Caryophanales; family Paenibacillaceae; genus Paenibacillus; species Paenibacillus sp. FSL R5-0928. Next base: position 24,715 of record NZ_CP150225.1, read on the forward strand.
CTAATTGGAGAGTTTGATCCTGGCTCAGGACGAACGCTGGCGGCGTGCCTAATACATGCAAGTCGAGCGGAGTTATTTTGAAAGCTTGCTTTCAAAATAACTTAGCGGCGGACGGGTGAGTAACACGTAGGCAACCTGCCCTTCAGACTGGGATAACTACCGGAAACGGTAGCTAATACCGGATAATTTCTTTTTTCTCCTGAGAGAAGAATGAAAGACGGAGCAATCTGTCACTGAGGGATGGGCCTGCGGCGCATTAGCTAGTTGGTGGGGTAACGGCCCACCAAGGCGACGATGCGTAGCCGACCTGAGAGGGTGAACGGCCACACTGGGACTGAGACACGGCCCAGACTCCTACGGGAGGCAGCAGTAGGGAATCTTCCGCAATGGGCGAAAGCCTGACGGAGCAACGCCGCGTGAGTGATGAAGGTTTTCGGATCGTAAAGCTCTGTTGCCAGGGAAGAACGTCCGGTAGAGTAACTGCTACCGGAGTGACGGTACCTGAGAAGAAAGCCCCGGCTAACTACGTGCCAGCAGCCGCGGTAATACGTAGGGGGCAAGCGTTGTCCGGAATTATTGGGCGTAAAGCGCGCGCAGGCGGCTATTTAAGTCTGGTGTTTAAACCTTGGGCTCAACCTGAGGTCGCACTGGAAACTGGGTGGCTTGAGTACAGAAGAGGAAAGTGGAATTCCACGTGTAGCGGTGAAATGCGTAGATATGTGGAGGAACACCAGTGGCGAAGGCGACTTTCTGGGCTGTAACTGACGCTGAGGCGCGAAAGCGTGGGGAGCAAACAGGATTAGATACCCTGGTAGTCCACGCCGTAAACGATGAGTGCTAGGTGTTAGGGGTTTCGATACCCTTGGTGCCGAAGTTAACACAGTAAGCACTCCGCCTGGGGAGTACGGTCGCAAGACTGAAACTCAAAGGAATTGACGGGGACCCGCACAAGCAGTGGAGTATGTGGTTTAATTCGAAGCAACGCGAAGAACCTTACCAGGTCTTGACATCCCTCTGAATCTGCTAGAGATAGCAGCGGCCTTCGGGACAGAGGAGACAGGTGGTGCATGGTTGTCGTCAGCTCGTGTCGTGAGATGTTGGGTTAAGTCCCGCAACGAGCGCAACCCTTAACTTTAGTTGCCAGCAGGTAATGCTGGGCACTCTAGAGTGACTGCCGGTGACAAACCGGAGGAAGGTGGGGATGACGTCAAATCATCATGCCCCTTATGACCTGGGCTACACACGTACTACAATGGCCGGTACAACGGGAAGCGAAGCCGCGAGGTGGAGCCAATCCCATCAAAGCCGGTCTCAGTTCGGATTGCAGGCTGCAACTCGCCTGCATGAAGTCGGAATTGCTAGTAATCGCGGATCAGCATGCCGCGGTGAATACGTTCCCGGGTCTTGTACACACCGCCCGTCACACCACGAGAGTTTACAACACCCGAAGTCGGTGGGGTAACCCGCAAGGGAGCCAGCCGCCGAAGGTGGGGTAGATGATTGGGGTGAAGTCGTAACAAGGTAGCCGTATCGGAAGGTGCGGCTGGATCACCTCCTTTCTATGGAGAATCGTTCTCTGCAATGAGAACATTCAAATCGGAAGCTAAGCTTCCAAAACTCAGGTTTAGGCCTGTTACTCACTCGTTGCTCAGTTTTGAGAGTTTAAGCTCTCAAGTAAGACTTGATCCTTGAAAACTGGATACCGAAACGAATTTGCGTTTTAGAACATCTTTTAGCAACTTGTGCAAACAAGTAAATGTTATTAGTGAGATTTTTCTTCGGAAGAATCAAGGTTAAGCTAATAAGAGCACACGGAGGATGCCTAGGCGCCAGGAGCCGACGAAGGACGTGGCGAACAACGAAACTGCCTCGGGGAGCTGTAAGCAAGCTTTGATCCGGGGGTGTCCGAATGGGGAAACCCAGCTGTGGTAATTCGCAGTTACTCATACCTGAATACATAGGGTGTGTAGAGGCAGACCAGGGGAACTGAAACATCTAAGTACCCTGAGGAAGAGAAAACAATAGTGATTCCGTCAGTAGCGGCGAGCGAACGCGGAACAGCCTAAACCTAAGAGCTTGCTCTTAGGGGTTGTGGGACGTCTCACATGGAGTTACAAAGGAATATGGTAGGTGAAGAGGTCTGGAAAGGCCCGCGATAGAGGTAAAAGCCCTGTAACCTAAACTGTGTTCTCTCCGAGACGGATCCCGAGTAGTGCGGGGCACGTGAAACCCCGTATGAATCCAGCAGGACCATCTGCTAAGGCTAAATACTACCTGGCGACCGATAGTGAAACAGTACCGTGAGGGAAAGGTGAAAAGCACCCCGGAAGGGGAGTGAAATAGAACCTGAAACCGTGTGCTTACAAAAAGTCAGAGCCCGATCTATGGGTGATGGCGTGCCTTTTGTAGAATGAACCGGCGAGTTACGTTTAACATGCAAGGTTAAGCCGAGAAGGTGGAGCCGCAGCGAAAGCGAGTCTGAATAGGGCGATTGAGTATGTGGACGTAGACCCGAAACCGTGTGATCTACCCCTGTCCAGGGTGAAGGTGCGGTAACACGCACTGGAGGCCCGAACCCACGTACGTTGAAAAGTGCGGGGATGAGGTGGGGGTAGCGGAGAAATTCCAATCGAACTCGGAGATAGCTGGTTCTCCCCGAAATAGCTTTAGGGCTAGCCTCGGTATAAGAGTAGTGGAGGTAGAGCACTGATTGGGTGCGGGGTCCGCAAGGATTACCAAGCTCAGTCAAACTCCGAATGCCATATACTTATTGCCGGGAGTCAGACAGTGAGTGCTAAGATCCATTGTCAAAAGGGAAACAGCCCAGACCATCAGCTAAGGTCCCCAAGTGTGTGTTAAGTGGGAAAGGATGTGGAGTTGCACAGACAACCAGGATGTTGGCTTAGAAGCAGCCACCATTGAAAGAGTGCGTAATAGCTCACTGGTCGAGTGACTCTGCGCCGAAAATGTAACGGGGCTAAACACACCACCGAAGCTATGGCTAGATACGTATGTATCTGGGGTAGGGGAGCGTTGTGTAGGGGTTGAAGGTGTACTGAAAAGAGCGCTGGACACTACACAAGTGAGAATGCCGGTATGAGTAACGAAAAGATCAGTGAGAATCTGATCCGCCGAAAGCCCAAGGTTTCCTGAGGAAGGCTCGTCCGCTCAGGGTAAGTCGGGACCTAAGGCGAGGCCGAAAGGCGTAGTCGAAGGACAACAGTTTGAAATTACTGTACCACCGTAATCCGCTATGAGCGATGGGGTGACGCAGGAGGGTAGTGACGCGGACTGATGGATGTCCGTCTAAGCAGTGAGGCTGATGTGTAGGCAAATCCGCACATCGATAAGGCTGGGCTGTGATGGGGAGCGAAAATTATAGTAGCGAAGGTCATGATCTCACACTGCCAAGAAAAGCCTCTAGCCAGGAGAAGGTGCCCGTACCGCAAACCGACACAGGTAGGCGAGAAGAGAATTCTAAGGCGCGCGGAAGAACTCTCGTTAAGGAACTCGGCAAAATGACCCCGTAACTTCGGGAGAAGGGGTGCCCCGGTAGTGTGAATAGCACGAGGGGGCCGCAGTGAAAAGGCCCAAGCGACTGTTTAGCAAAAACACAGGTCTGTGCGAAGCCGCAAGGCGAAGTATACGGGCTGACGCCTGCCCGGTGCTGGAAGGTTAAGGGGAGTGGTTAGGGGTAACCCGAAGCTATGAACCGAAGCCCCAGTAAACGGCGGCCGTAACTATAACGGTCCTAAGGTAGCGAAATTCCTTGTCAGGTAAATTCTGACCCGCACGAATGGCGTAACGACTTGGGCGCTGTCTCAACGAGAGATCCGGTGAAATTTTAATACCTGTGAAGATGCAGGTTACCCGCGACAAGACGGAAAGACCCCATGGAGCTTTACTGCAGCTTGATATTGAATTTGGGTACGATCTGTACAGGATAGGTGGGAGCCGTAGAAATCGGAGCGCAAGCTTCGGTGGAGGCGCCGTTGGGATACCACCCTGATCGTATCTAGGTTCTAACCTAGTACCCTTACCGGGTACGGGGACCGTGTCAGGCGGGCAGTTTGACTGGGGCGGTCGCCTCCTAAAGAGTAACGGAGGCGTTCCAAGGTTCCCTCAGAATGGTTGGAAATCATTCGCAGAGTGCAAAGGCATAAGGGAGCTTGACTGCGAGACCTACAAGTCGAGCAGGGACGAAAGTCGGACTTAGTGATCCGGTGGTACCGCATGGAAGGGCCATCGCTCAACGGATAAAAGCTACCCTGGGGATAACAGGCTTATCTCCCCCAAGAGTCCACATCGACGGGGAGGTTTGGCACCTCGATGTCGGCTCATCGCATCCTGGGGCTGAAGTAGGTCCCAAGGGTTGGGCTGTTCGCCCATTAAAGCGGTACGCGAGCTGGGTTCAGAACGTCGTGAGACAGTTCGGTCCCTATCTGTCGTGGGCGCAGGAAATTTGAGAGGAGCTGTCCTTAGTACGAGAGGACCGGGATGGACGTACCGCTGGTGCACCAGTTGTTCCGCCAGGAGCATGGCTGGGTAGCTACGTACGGACGGGATAAGCGCTGAAAGCATCTAAGCGTGAAGCCCCCCTCAAGATGAGATTTCCCAATTAGTAAGACCCCTTGAAGACGACGAGGTAGATAGGTTGGAGGTGGAAGTGCAGCAATGCATGGAGCTGACCAATACTAATCGGTCGAGGGCTTATCCTATACTTAGAATGCAGATTCGTTTCGGATTCAGTTTTCAGGCGATTAAGCCTGTAATACGCTTAGAAATTCATTGTCACTTCTGGTGATGAACCGAATTTCACGCGGCAGCGTCTGTTTCACAGACGCATGTTTGGTGGCGATAGCGGAGGGGTTCCACGCGTACCCATCCCGAACACGACCGTTAAGCCCTCCAGCGCCGATGGTACTTGGACCGAAGGGTCCTGGGAGAGTAGGACGTTGCCAAGCACATTAAGCCATTGTTGATTTATCAGCAGTGGCTTTTTTGTTTTTTTTTGGACAAGAGTGATATTTGAAGGGATTACAACAACTGAAGGGGCTGTAATTGAGTGACATTTTTGTTACCGACGCTGAGGTCGATACAAGTATAATAGATAAGTGCAAATAATAAGCAACATCTCTAATACGAAGGAACTACTCATAAATTCTAACTTTGAATTTTCTTGTGTCTTTAGATGCATTGTGGAGGTAAGGAGGATTTAAGGCATGAAACAAACAAGAATTATTAAGATATTAATTTTTTCGTGTATAGTAGCTTTAATACTGGCAGGCTGCGGTACGAAAGCGCCCAGCTGGGATGCTTTTGAGGGTGCGCTAAACGAGAAGAATTTCCCTGTACCCCAAGAGGCGTACTCACCAGACCAGACTACGACAAACGTTGCTATGGATTATGTACGTTATTCTTTACCTGGATTAAAGGAGAAGAACGGTATCCCAGGGGAGTATATGGATACTATTAAGGCCTGGGGATGGGTTGAACAGGAAGAGGAGAGTACCGATTCATCTGGTGTTTTTCAGAAGGATGGAGTAACGGTTCATTTAACAGTGCATGATGATTATTTTATAGTTATGATCCCTAAAGAAAAGAAGGCCTTAATTAAAGGTCTTAAGACAAAATAAATAATCGCCGTCCTTTATGGATGGCGATTATTTATTTATATGCGAATACAGGTTAACCGTACTCTATTGAGAGTAATAGGAGGCATCGGTTGGATTAAACTTCAGCATGCCTTCCTTGTTGCGTTGATTTATTTTGAACAGTGTATAGAGACGGGGTAGTAAAAGCCACAAGTGGCAAATAATCAGGGATACTGTAAATGCCGGTGGTGACCAAAAAATAAAGAGAGCTGCAATACAAAGACCAATATAAAAATTATGTAACTGTACTTTACGGAAAATGCGGTAACTAATGTGTTGATCTGGCATGAAGCCAAGCCACGGGATTTTAAATGAGATGGACCATCTTTTTGAAATAGGATGCCCGGAAATTAGAAGTACTGAGCGTGAAATAACATATTGAACCCAGAACATAACCGGAGCAGCTATAATTAAGTAGAGAATACTCCACCAAGAAAGAAAGACTGTCTCGAGCACAAGGACCAAAAGAGGGAGCAAGATATAAACACGCAGCAGAGGTGCCGTTAGATTAATTTTTTTGATTAATTTATATTGATAGAATGTAGCAGCGCCTTTGGTGTTGGATTCCATATAAAATAGACTAACCTCCTCACAGATTCATATGTTCTTAATATCGGCGAATGAAAGCATTTTATTAAACTATGGGCGAATATTCACCGATATGGGGGCAGCGGAATATATATAATACACGAAACGAAGGATATGAAAAAACTATGAAAAGGTTTAAAATGATAGAAGGTGTATCATACTGTTCTTAAAAGAGTCAAGGTGGGATGGTTATGGAACAGCAAACCGGGCAAGCTTGTATCATTTGTGGACAGGAAAAAGAAGAAGGTATTGTGATTGTCTCGCATTTTATTTGTGAGGATTGTGAGGCAGAAATGATCCGAACCGAGGCAGAAGATGCTAAGTACCGTTTTTTTATTGGCCAGATGAAGAAGATCGGATTGCAAAAGAACGCTTAAGTAGAGTAACTCTGTTAATTGATGCGGATAAGAGAGCGGTCTGGATGAAAGATATAAGGGCTGCATTAGAGATATTCATATACGGCTTCCTCGTTGTTTAAGCGGGGGGAGCCGTTTTGCTGTTCAGTCAGATGCTTTTATGAGGAAACATAGGAGTTTTTGAATATTTACGTTAAAATAGAAGGAACCCTATGGGGAGGAATTTAATATGAATAAATTACAACGATGTAGGGCGCCTGTATACGAAATGCTGGAGCAATATAGAATTGTGGGTAATATATCTTATCATGTGCCGGGACATAAGAATGGAGCGGCATATGACGGCGTAGAAGGCGCTGGGTATCTAGATGAGGTTATGAAGTACGATGTTACGGAGATTACCGGCACGGATGATCTTCATCATCCTGAGGGGGTCATTAAGGAAGCACAGGAGTTGGCTGCTGATTGCTTTGGAGCAGAGGAGAGCTTTTTTCTAGTTGGCGGAAGTACGGCGGGCAACCTGGCGCTGATTCTAACGGCTTGCCCCGAGTCTGGAATGATTCTGATCCTTCAACGAAATGTGCATAAATCAGTGATTCATGGTCTTATGTTAGCTGGAGTGCGGGCTGTTTTCGTCGAGCCGCTGATTGATCCACTCAGCGGCTTGGCAGTAGCGCCGGCGGCAGAAGCTGTTGAGGCTGCACTTGCAGCCTATCCTGAAGCCGCCGCTGTATTTGTCACCATGCCCAATTACTACGGCATGGGCAGTGACCTCGCGCCCCTCGCGCGTATCTGCCACGACAGCGGAGTACCGCTGCTTGTCGATGAAGCGCATGGGGCGCATTACGGGCAGCACCCGGCACTGCCTGCCGGGGCGCTTGCTTGTGGCGCGGATGGCGTAGTGCAGTCCACGCACAAGATGCTCACTGCAATGACCATGGGCGCTATGCTGCATGTTCAAGGGCAGCGGCTCGACCGTGCCCTGCTCTCGCAGCGGCTCGCCATGGTGCAGAGCTCCAGCCCATCATATCCTATGATGGCGTCGCTTGATCTTGCCCGGCGGCTGCTGCACAGCCGGGGCAGCGATGCTTTCACGGCGGGGCTGGCCGCCGTGGATGTCCTGCGGCGCGGCCTTGCCGAGCTGCCGCGCTATGGATTGGTGCAGCCGGCAGAGCAGCTGCACGACGGTACGCCGCTGCATAAGGCGGCGTACGAGATGCAGGACCCCTTCAAAGTCGTCATTTATGACGCCACCGGGGTCCTAGGCGGTTTCGAGCTGCAGCGCAGGCTCGAAGCTAAGGGCTGTGTGCCGGAGATGAGTGACGACCGGCACGTAGTGCTGCTGTTCAGCCTCGGTTCGAAGGCTGAAGATGCAGTAAGGTTATTGCAGGCGCTGCGGGAAATAGATTCGGAGGATACATCCGAATCACCGCACACCGCGGGCATTTCAGAATCTCGAAATATTTCCACGTGGAACAATTTGAATGTTTTACAAATCTCAGCACCTGTTCCCTTCTCTTTGAAGCCGGTATCAGTCAATGAGGTAGAAAGTATTAATCTTGAACACAGCGTGGGGAGAGTAGCTGCAGAAATGGTAATTCCCTATCCACCAGGCATTCCATTATTATATCCGGGTGAGGTCATCACAGATCAGATACAGCAAAGACTGACTGGTTTAGCTTATGGAGGCGCGAAGTTCCAGGCTTGTGCTGATCCGGTCTTGCAGCGTATTAAGGTATACAACATTCAGAAGGGCGGAGAAGTATAAGTGGGCAAAGAAGGTTTCTTCATAACATTAGAAGGGGGCGAAGGCTCCGGAAAAACAACGGTACTGGGCAGAGTAGCAGCATATTTGCAGAATCGGTCCATGCCCTATCGAATTACACGTGAACCTGGAGGCATAGAAATCGCCGAAAAAATTCGCTCTATTATTCTGGATCCTGCCCATACTGCAATGGATGCACGTACAGAGGCATTGCTGTACGCTGCATCAAGAAGCCAACATCTCGCTGAAGTAGTAGAGCCGGCTCTTAGAGAAGGGCTTACAGTCCTCTGTGACCGCTTTGTAGACAGTAGTCTCGTTTATCAAGGACATGCAAGAGGATTAGGTATGGAAGAGGTGTGGAGTATTAACCGCTTTGCTATTGGAAATCGCATGCCCGATCTAACCTTTTATCTGGATGTAGAACCTGAGATTGGATTATCACGGATTGCGGCCAATCAAGATCGCGAAGTCAATCGTCTGGATATGGAGAGTCTTGCCTTTCATCAGAAGGTTCGTGAAGGATATCATTTATTAATTAAGGCGAATCCGGAGAGAATAGTAGTTCTTGATGCAAACCGCCCTATTCATCTGGTAGAACAAGATATCGTGAGAACTCTTGAAGAGAGAGTATTAAAGGGTTTTTAGGGTGTTTTGTCTAATATAATAAGAGAAGTGGCATATAACTAAGCGTTTGCTTATGAAGTGAGGTTACTACTAAGAACACATTAAGTAGTAATACTCCATAAAACTTTTTTGGGAGGGAATGCGAAGATGAAGTTGATCATTGCAATTATCCAGGATAAAGACAGTAACCGGTTATCCAGTGAGCTAGTAAAAGCCAATTTCCGTGCTACCAAACTCGCAAGTACAGGTGGATTTCTGCGGGCGGGAAATACGACATTTATGATTGGGGTAGAAGACAGTCAGATCGAAGCTGTACTAAACGTTATCCGTAACAGCTGTAAAGTGCGTGAACAACTAGTCACTCCAGTAACTCCGATGAGTGGCACGACGGATTCCTATTTACCGCTCCCTGTTGAAGTACAGGTCGGTGGCGCTACTGTATTCGTGCTTCCTGTAGATCGTTTCGAACATTATTAAGTATAATATAAATGAGCAAGTCATTTACAAAAAAGGGGCGGTAGATAACCTTTGAAGATCAATCCGGGATATAGGCCCTTAAAGAGTGAGCTTCCAAATGCAGAAGGGGCTAATAAGCCTGTTCAGCAGAAATCGTTCTCTGACGTTTTTCAGCAGCAAGGTGAACAGAAAACCAAAGATGAACTAAACCGCCAGATCAAAGAAATACAGTCACAAGGCGACCGTTTATCTAAGTCTATGACCATTCGTGAACTCACCATTTACCGGATGATGATCAAAAGGTTTCTGGAAGAAACCGCTCGTAGAGGCGTTATACTGAAAGAGACACGTGGATGGGATAGACGTGGGCGGGGCAAGCGTTACAAGCTGCTTGAGGAAATTGATGCGGCTTTGCTATCTATGGCAGACGATCTGCTGAATAGTGAGCAGGGCCGAATAGATCTGTTGGGACGTGTTGGAGAAATTCGCGGGTTGTTAATCAACCTTTCTTTTTAAAGTTTTGGGAGGAAATTATGCCTTTTCATGATATAGTAGGCCAGGAGCATGCTAAACGGCTACTCCAAAATGCCTTGCGCAAGGACGCTGTGAGCCATGCTTATTTATTTACAGGACCAGCAGGCAGTGGACAAATGAAGACGGCGCTGATGTTTGCCCAAGCAATTTTTTGCACTGAAAGCAAGGATGACGCCTGTGGCGAATGTCTAGAGTGCCGAAAGGTTGAGCATGGAAACCATCCTGATTTGTCATTGCTGCAGCCCGACGGTGCAAGCATAAAAATAGATCAGATCCGTGAGCTGCAGCGTGTCTTTTCCTATCGATCTGAGGGTGTGAATCCAAAGGTTTATATTATAGATGGGGCAGACAAAATGACGGTACAAGCTGCCAATAGTTTGTTGAAGTTTCTGGAAGAACCGCCAGCTCCGGCAGTAGGAATCCTAATATCTGATAATAGTCGTTCTTTATTGCCGACGATTCAGTCACGGACTCAGCGGATTCCATTTAGTCCGTTAAATCCGGATATTATGCTTCAAGCGCTAGCAAGTGAGGGTGTGCCGATCCCCTTAGCTCGATGTGCAGTATCACTCAGTTCGGGACTTGATGGTTGCAGGGAACTTTTGGAACAGAATTGGTTTGCAGAAATGAGAAATCTAGTGTTACAATTAGCTAAGGAGTCCTTAAGCAAGGGCAGCTCCACGGTAGCAACTGCCGGGCAGAAGCTGTTCAAGACTGGGCTCGCTGAACATTTGGATATCCTTTTCAGCATGTTCCATCTATGGTTTAAAGATATGCTCTACTTCCTGTACCGCAAGCATGAAAGTATCGTTTTTATAGATCAGTTAGACTTTATTTCCAGGCATGCCCGTGGGCGCAGTGCGGAACAATGGGTGGCTTATATGGGATATGCAGCAGAGAGTACTAAGAAGCTGCGTTCCAATGCCAATGCCCAGTTGTGTCTGGAGCAGTTCTTAATCCGACTGGAAAGTTAAAGGATTAGCAATGATATATCCTCCGGATGTCGCTTTACCTGGAAGTATCGTTTTAACAGACGAGGAAGGACAAGCATGGATCATCAGGGAGCGGACATGCCCATAGGTTCCTTTTACCGGCAAACAAGGGGGTTAATTTTTGTACAGCGTAGTAGGTGTCCGTTTTAAAAAAGCGGGTAAAATATATTATTTTGATCCACTTGATTTTCCGATTGAACGAGATCAATGTGTTATTGTTGAGACAGCACGTGGGGTGGAATACGGTAAGGTTGTCGTAGGCAAAAAAGAGGTGGAGGAGTCCGATGTTGTACTACCCCTCAAAAAAGTGATGCGTATTGCCGGAGAAACCGACGCACGCGTAGTTGAGGAGAACAAAAGCGCCGCTAAGGAGGCTTTTACCACCTGTTTAAATAAAATACGCGACCACGGTCTCAAAATGAAGCTCGTAGATGTAGAGTTTACTTTTGACCGTAATAAGATTATATTTTACTTTACGGCCGAAGGACGCGTTGATTTTAGAGAATTGGTTAAGGATCTGGCAAGTATTTTTCGGACCCGCATTGAGCTTCGGCAAATTGGGGTACGTGATGAAGCAAAGATGCTAGGTGGACTTGGACCTTGTGGACGAGTGCTTTGCTGCTCCTCTTGGTTAGGGGATTTTGAACCCGTATCCATAAAAATGGCCAAGGATCAGAACCTTTCACTTAATCCGACCAAGATTTCCGGACTTTGTGGACGTCTGATGTGTTGTTTGAAATTTGAGCATGACAATTATGAGAGTGTAAAGGAAGAAATGCCAGCGGTCGGCAAGATTGTCGTGACCTCATTGGGGGATGGCAAAGTAGTAGGAATCAATGCCGGAAACCGTACGGTTCATGTACAGTTGTTTGAAGTGGGCAAAGTTAAGGAACTTCCAATGGATGATGTTGTCGTCAAGTAAACCATATAAGGTTACTTTCGGGGTGGAAACTTGGAGAAGAAAAATATATTTGCACACATGCAGGATATGGAAGCGCAGATGGAAACGATGCGCGCCAATCTTGGAGAATGGAAACAGACGGTAAAAGAACTGATGGAAGCTAACCAGAGGTTAACTCTGGAGAATGAACAGCTTCGCAAAATTTTAAAGCGGGATGCACCTTTGGATCCTACCGTAGATTCTGCGGAGGCGGAAGCTCTTTTAGCTACCGGAGAGGGAACAGAAGAGGTTGTCGGGGAAGGTTATGACAACTTGGCTCGACTTTACCACGAAGGCTTTCACATCTGTAATGTTTATTTTGGACATTTACGCACGGAAGGTGACTGTCTGTTCTGTCTTTCTTTTCTTAATAAATGAGGATATCCAGCCGTAGGAGATTAATCCTACGGTTTTTTTTGAATTTTGGCCAATAGGCATATGCATTTGAAGCAAGTTTTTTTCAACAAAACCTTTAGGAGATTATTACATGACGAATTCTTTTAATGATATATCTGTCCCCTTGTTACCGACGGAGCGGGTGGATGATTTACTAACGCATGACCTGCGCATTATTCAAAGTGATGAAGTATTTAGCTTTTCTATGGATGCTGTATTGCTTGCTCGTTTCGCCAGTGTTCCGCCACGTGGAAGAGTCCTCGATCTTTGTACGGGAAATGGTGTAATACCGATTTTAATGACTACCCGGACAAAAGCTTCTATAGAAGGTATTGAAATACAACCTCGTTTAGCTGATATGGCTCGTCGTAGTGTGGCTCTCAATGGCCTTCAGGATCAGGTTGTAATTCATGAAGGTGATTTACGCGAGTTATATACTACCGCAGGACATGGTGTGTATGATGCAATAACGGTGAACCCTCCTTATATGCCGCTTAATGGCAGTGATCTGAAGCTGAACAACCATCAGGCTATGGCTCGTCATGAGATAGGTTGTACTCTGGAGGAGGTTATTCAGGCTTGTGTGCGATTGGTTCGGACGGGCGGAAAGGTAAGTATGGTTCATAAACCACAACGGTTGGTTGATATTATCAGTCTTATGAGACAATATAGACTCGAGCCAAAGATTATTCGGTTTGTACATCCACGTGCCCATCTAGAGGCTAATATGGTATTAATCGAAGCTGCACGTGATGGAAAGCCTGAGGTTCGTTTACAACCACCGCTCATCGTATATAATGAGGACAATCAATACTGTCCAGAGATTATGGACATCTACTATGGTGCTAAAGAGGGTAAATCATGACGATATCATGCCAAAGCAGTTTTCAAAACAAGACCAATACCAGTACTCAGGAGACAACAGGGTCGCTTTTTCTGGTGGCTACACCTATCGGTAATCTGGAGGATATGACCTATCGTGCAGTCCGCACTTTACAGGAATGTGATATTATTGCCGCGGAAGATACGAGACAGACCCGGAAATTACTCAGCCACTTTGAGATTTCACCTTCGATGTTGTTTAGTTATCATGAGCATAATAAGGCCGCCAGTGGACCTGAGCTTGTACGCTATATAATAGAAGGAAAAAATTTGGCACTCGTCAGCGATGCCGGTTTACCAGCGATTTCTGACCCTGGAGCGGATCTTGTAGCCCTTGCTATAAGTCATGGAATTCCGGTGATTCCTATCCCTGGAGCTAACGCAGCGTTGTCAGCTTTGATCGCTTCTGGTCTATCTACGAATACGTTCACTTTTATCGGCTTTCTTCCCCGAGAGCGTAAGGACATCCGAGCAGTATTAAGTCCACTTCGTTCGGCTCAAGGAACTTTGTTGTTCTACGAATCTCCCCATCGCGTAGTTAAGACACTTGCTCATCTTCAAGAAGCATTCGGCAATCGCCAGATTGTGTTGGCACGTGAATTAACAAAAAGATATGAGGAGTTTCTACGCGGTTCAATTGAGGAATGTACACTTTGGCTTACTGAACATCCTCCGCTAGGCGAATATGTTATTGTCGTAGAAGGGGAGAGCAAGGAAGATGCTGAAATCGCAGAATCGGCGTGGTGGCGTCAGTTAAGCATTGAAGAACATGTAGCTCATTACGAAGCACTGGATGTGCCACGTAAAGAGGCTATGAAAAAAGCGGCATCAGACCGGGGTGTAGCCAAACGGGATATTTATAATGCGTTGCTTGATAGAGCAGAAGAGTAAGTGTTGTAGACGAACTCTTAGAATAACTAAGGATTCTTGGAAACGGCCCGAGCTTGAATGATTTATCTGTGGGTTAAATGTACTTTGTACAGTTATTTTTGAATTTTTTCATGTATTTGTTCGTTTAGTTGTACTTCATACAGTTATAAAGGTGGAAATGATTGATTTCACGGAGATATAGGGTATATAAGTGTACAAAATACAATTAATTCGTTTAATGGTAAAAAGTATTTAAAATAACTGTAAGAAATACAACTAAGTATTACTAGTTCCGTCTTGAAGCACATTGCCCTTAGGGAGGGGATAACCAGGAGGGCAAACCCAGACATAAAAAATACCTCCCGCGGTCACGGGAGGTCAAGGAGATATGAAAAGGTTAGAATTAACAATTTGATTAGTTCTATTATATACTATTTAATTTAGTTTGTCACAGGGGTAGGAATGGAAGAAATGCATTCATGACAAACTATTTTTCCTTTAAAGTAAGTTACGTTCTCAGCGTTGCCACAGAAAATGCAGGCAGGCTCATACTTTTTAAGCATAATCCGTTCGCCATCAACGTAAATTTCCAGTGCGTCCTTTTCGCCAATGCCAAGTGTACGGCGTAATTCAATAGGAATAACAACCCGTCCAAGTTCGTCTACTTTTCTTACAATTCCTGTTGATTTCATCATAACAATCGTTACTCCTCTCAATGTTCCAAAAACGTCATTATTCGACATTGTTCACTGTTTTATGATACTTATAATACCAACGATTCCCAAATCAGTCAACCTTTTTTCATAGGCTGAATAAGAAAATTTCCATAAGAACTTTGAATGTCCCTATAAAAATTAAGAATTGCCCTGAAAGCATTTTGTCGATTTACCAAGACCAAAAATGATACTTTTCGACAAAGTACGACATAATTACTTATTATATACTGATATTAGTTAAAATCATATTAAATTATTAGAAGGAGTTGATCTCATGAAGCAGCCGCTCACGGAAGAAAAGGTTTTCAAGGATCCCGTTCATAATTATATTCATGTACAGGACACGATTATTTGGCGACTAATTAATACAAAAGAATTTCAGCGTTTACGCCGGATTCGCCAGTTAGGTACCTCATATCTCACTTTTCATGGTGCAGAGCATAGTCGATTTTCTCATTCTTTAGGAGTATATGAAATTACACGAAGAATCATTTCGCAATTTGAGCGCAGCGGGTATAAGGATTGGATTCCGGAAGAAAGTTTGCTTACTTTGTGTGCGGCTTTGCTGCATGATTTAGGGCATGGCCCATTTTCCCATTCTATAGAAGAAGCTTTTGAAATGAACCATGAGGATTGGACCTGCCGGATTATTTTGGAGGACACGGAGATTACCGAAATATTGCGTGATGTGGAGGAAGATTTTCCTCGTAAAGTAGCTTCAGTTATCTCTAAGACTTATGAGCATGAAATTGTTGTCAATTTGGTTTCCAGTCCGCTGGATGCTGATCGTATGGATTATTTGCTGCGTGATGCGTACTATACAGGTGTAAACTATGGAACCATCGACATTGATCGGATTTTGAGAATGCTTCGTCCTTATAATGGGCGGATTGTAGTAAAAGAATCAGGTATGCATGCCATTGAAGATTATTTAATGTCACGTTATCAAATGTACTGGCAGGTATATTTTCATCCGGTGACGCGCAGCTCTGAAATTATTTTGCGTCAAATCTTCCGTAGAGCTAAAGAATTGTTCCAAGAGGGGTACAAATTTCGCTTTATGATCGCTCCGCTGGAAGATCTCTTTCGAGGAGAAGTAACAGTGAAGCAATATTTAATGCTTGATGAGGCACTGGTACAGACTGCTTTTATGCAATGGACACTTGAAGAAGATGAGTTATTAAGCGACTTGTGTACCCGTTTTATTCATCGTAAACTGTATAAATATGTAGAGATCGAGAATTTGGATACAGATATGATTACGGAAATCCGCAGCAGTTTTGCGGGAGTGGGACTTAACCCAGAATATGACCTAGAGATTGATTATCCGACAGATTTGCCTTATGATGTGTTCCGTCCAGGAGCAGCCTTCGACAATAATCAAATTTTACTGCTTGATCGGAATGAGCAATTGCGGGAAATTTCAGAGGTATCGGATATTGTGCGCTCAATAAGCGGAATTCATCGTGGCAGATATCATCTATATTTCCCACAGGATAAGCTGAAAAAAGCCCTTACACGCTTGCCCTCTTCTGTAGCAGAGATTTTTGCAAAATAATACAAATATTTATGGAACTATTGATAAAAACAACAAGGAGTGAGCTTTAAAATGTATCTGTTCGACACACATACACATCTAGATGCGCCTCAATTCGACGAGGATCGCGAGGAAGTTATTGCTCGTGCAGTAGAGGCCGGAGTCAGCAAGATGATCAATATTGGATTTAACCGGGAAACGATCCCTTCAACGATAAAGCTGGCTGAATCTTATGATTATATTTATGCAGCGGTGGGCTGGCATCCACAGGATGCGATTGATATGAAAGAGGGAGACCTCGATTGGATCGCCTCTCTTTGCAGCCATGAAAAAGTGGTGGCCATCGGAGAGATTGGATTGGATTATTATTGGGATACCTCTCCCAAGGATGTGCAGCAGGAGGTCTTCCGCAAACAAATCGGACTAGCCCGTGAACTAAAAATGCCAATCTGTATACATGACCGTGATGCTCATGAAGATGTTGTACGGATTTTACGGGAGGAAAAAGCAAATGAAATTGGTGGCGTGATGCATTCGTTCTCAGGCAGCTGGGAAACAGCAAAAATGTGTCTAGACCTTGGATTTCATTTGTCATTTGGAGGACCGATAACGTTCAAAAATGCCAGAGTGCCTAAAGAGGTGCTTGCACAGACGCCATTGGACCGATTATTGATCGAAACAGACGCTCCATATTTGACTCCACACCCCTTCCGTGGCAAGCGAAATGAGAGTGCTCATGTGAAGTTAGTAGCAGAGGCTGCGGCTGAAATTAAAGGGTTAACATGGGAAGAATTGGCTAAAATTACGTATGCGAACGCACTGGAACGATTTGGGATTGTCTGAAAACAGGAGTAAAACGGGTGAAAAATAGAGAATAGACGATATATTAAACTTTTTTAATATAAAAACGGCTGATTATTACAATATTTTAACCATATATTTGCTTAAACGTGGTTGAATCGTCCTTTACAACATGCATCAAAACAGGATATCATCTTTTCAGTGATGTGAGCTGTTGTTATTGTGACAGCCATTGATTCATGGATCGTCTCGCTGAGTCTCCGTATGGAGAACGGGGGAACCAATATTGAACTGCCGCATGCCTGTATCTTGAATACGACTAGGAATTGCCGCAGAACAATATTTGATTTCTTCACGTGGTCTTTGGGGTGAATTTAAGGGCAACCGCCGTGAGCGGGTGACCTGAAATAGGGCGTCTCTCTTTCGTCCGAACCCGACAGCTAACCCCGTAAGCGCAAGTAAGAGAGGCAACCTCGTGCACAAACATTCCCGCGTATTCTGACATCGGAGAAGCCACGAAAGAGTCCTCAAGAGAACTCTTTTTAGGCTTCTTTATTTTTGAATAAACTGAATGTTGCCCGCATACTGTTATATAACAGGTGTGGGAGTAGCTGTGCCGAGCAGGCGATCCATGAGCAGGAGACGCTAAGTTAATACGTGCGTATCCTGTGACAATCTCAAATAGTTTCGTCAAAGAAATTCAGTCCTCATGATATACAAATTGACGACGAGGCTATGTAAGGAGGATGGAGAGAATGGGCTTATTCCAACCAGAGGTATCCCATGATTCGCAGTCATCCAGCAGGTCTTTCGCATTACGGTGGGAGCAAGTAAATACTCGCGTACTTTTACTTGCAGGTGTGATTTCAATCGCAATCGCGCTGTTAATTCTGCTGTACGTACACGGTCAAAGTAACAAACAATTAGTTTTAGTAATAGACGGGCAAACACAGACACTTGAAACGCGAGAAGCACTTCTTGGTGATGTGTTGGAGAAAGAGCAAATTTCGCTGCAGCCGCATGATGAATTATCTTTAGGTCTGAGTGATGAAATAAAAGACGGTGACCGTGTCGTTATCAATCGTGCGCAGAAATTTAGCCTTACTGCGGACGGAGCAACAAAAACGTTATATACGACCGAAGACACTATCGGTCAGGCGATTGACAAACTGGGTATCAACCTAGAAGGCTATGATAAGATTTTTCCTTCGTTAGACACCACCATCTCTGCTGACATGGAGATTAAGATCGTTCGTATCAACAAGCAAACGGTACAGCGAACAACTAACTTACCTTTCCGTGTTATTAAGACAGCAGATCCCTCCCTTACTGTGGGAACAGTTAGAGTGGCACAGGCAGGCAAACCAGGCGTCATGGTTCAGCATATTGAAAAGATCTATCAAGACGGAGAACTGGCCTCTATGCGCATGATCGGCAAGGAAGTACAAACGGTAACAAAAGATAAGATCATTGCCGTTGGTACTAAAGCACTTCCTAAGCCTACTGTAGTTGCTAAAGCTACAACAACTTCCAAATCAAGCACTACCTCCAAAACGACTAAAGTTAGCGCTAAGACTAAGAACGTCACAAGCAAGGCTGGCGTAGACTTTGAGTACAAGAAGATGATTAAGAACGTCTCCATGACAGCTTATTCGTCAGAAGAGCCAGGAATAGGTACTAAAACTGCCTCCGGAACACGCGTAACGGAAGGTCGTACAATTGCAGTAGATCCGAATGTAATTCCTATTGGCTGGTGGGTTTATATCGATGGGCTTGGATTCCGCCGTGCAGAGGATACTGGCGGTGCCATTAAAGGCAATAAAGTGGATGTCTATTATGATTCACTGAGCCATGCTCGTAATTTCGGCCGTAAATCACGTACCGTATATGTGATTGGACCTGTGAAACCAGAGCTTAACTAGAACTGAAGCTTTTGCAAAAAATCCTTTGATAAGCTATAGTGATGATAACCGTTAAGGAACGCTGGATGATCATTTCGTTGATCGCAGAGCAACCGCTCATCACTTATACATTCTTTAACCAAAAGAAGAGGAGCGAATCCTCTTCTTTTTGCTTTTTTTGGAAGGAGTCAAGAAATATGATTAAGGAATTAATCGTCGTTGAAGGCAAAAGCGATACCGTAGCCATTAAGCGTGCTGTGGAAGCAGATACGATTGAGACAGGCGGCTCTGCTGTAAACCGGACTGTAATTGCGAAGATTGCGCTAGCTATGGAACGCAGAGGGGTTATTATTCTTACGGACCCGGACCATGCTGGGGAGCGAATTCGTAAAATCGTTTCAGCGAAGGTGCCGGGCTGCAAGCATGCTTTTATTCCGGAGAAGGACGCAACTCGAAAAGGGGATATCGGTGTAGAGAATGCATCGCCAGAGGCGATTCGTCATGCGCTGCGTAATGTACATACCTCTTTTGAAGGAGCACCTGCTTTGATTGGTATTGATGACCTTATGGCCGCTGGAATGCTTGTACACCCTCGGGCTGCTGAAAGACGTATGGCGCTTGGTAATTTGCTTGGAATCGGATATTGTAACGGCAAACAGCTGTACAAGCGGCTGGCGATGTTTGGGATTACGCGGGAGGAATTTGCCGGGGCTCTCGCCCAAATTGATCAGGGAGGCATTACTTCATGAGTGGTAGAGAGGAAATTTCGACTCCAAAACGGACCAAAGAGATTATTCAACGTTATGGATTCAAGTTTAAGAAAAGCCTGGGACAGAATTTTTTGATTGATCAAAATATTTTGGACAAGATTGTAGACGCTGCTGGACTAGATAGCGATTCTGGGGCGCTGGAGATCGGGCCGGGAATTGGAGCGCTGACGGAACGTCTGGCACTAACAGCCGGTGCTGTAACTGCCGTAGAGATAGACCGTAGACTGATTCCAATATTAAAAGACGTACTTTCCCCTTATCCCCATGTTAAGGTTCGTAACGATGATGTCCTCAATGTGAACTTGCAGGAAATGTTCAAGGAAGATTTCACCACTGTGAACAAGGTCAGTGTGGTTGCTAACCTGCCTTATTATGTGACTACTCCGATTCTGATGAAGCTGCTTGAAGAGAAGCTTCCCCTTGATAACATCGTTGTAATGATTCAGAAGGAGGTTGCGGAGCGTATGGCTGCATCTCCAGGTGGAAAGGAATACGGAAGTCTTAGCATTGCCGTGCAGTACTACAGCGAGCCTGAGCTCGTCTGTATCGTGCCGCGTACGGTATTCATCCCTCAACCTAATGTGGAGTCTGCTGTTATCCGTCTGAAGGTTAGAGAGCATCCTCCGGTAAAGGTGGAGAGTGAGAAGCATTTCTTTGAAGTGGTTCACGCTTCTTTCACACAGCGCCGCAAGACGATTGCTAACAATCTGAAGGCTCGTTACTTCCCTGAACAAGGACGTGAGCAGCTGGAGGCTTTACTCGCAGAAGCGGGTATTGAACCGACCCGTCGCGGAGAAACACTCAGTCTTGAAGAATACGCCCGCTTAAGCGGTGTTTTGCTAGCCGCTGGAATTGAATAAGCAAGAAGAAACGGTTGTTGTCTTAAAGGACGACAACCGTTTCTCGTAGAAATATAAGGATGTTATTGTGGTGGAGAATTATACATTCTTATATATTAAAAATATGGCGAGTTATGAACCAACTGAGGCCTTTGCCCATACGATGGGGTAGAGGTGGTGGTTGTAATGAATTTAGGAGACTTGGTCGTTCGCAAATCTTATGGCGGTGATTTAACATTTCGTGTAGATAATATTGTGCAGGATAGAGCCGTCATTAAAGGCACAGATTTCCGCCTGTTGGCGGATTCTCCTCTGGATGACCTGGTTCAAGTGCCTCCTACCCGAATAACGGAACGGGGACAGCAAGCACAGATCAAAGCGAAGGAATCACTGACACAGCTGCGGAAGGACCGTCAGGAGCAAAGTCAGCGGAGCGGGGGAACCCTAACAGAGGGGACATGGGCTCCACCCTCCAAGGAAGCTCCTTATTTTGAAGTGCCAGGTAAAGTACTGCATCTGGATGGCGATCCGGCATATTTGAATAAGAGCCTTAGCTTATACGAGCAACTGCGGATTCCCGCTGAAGGGCATCATGTTCATGAATCTGCAATGGCTGATACGTTATACCGGCTGTTGCCCCGTGTACGCCCAGACATTGTAGTGATCACTGGTCATGATGGGGTACTGAAGCAACAGCATACTTACGATCTATATAGTCTGAATAGCTACAAAAATTCGCAAAACTTTATAGCTGCTATTAGGGTAGCTAGGGAGTATGAGCGAAATTTTGATGCGTTGACTATTGTTGCTGGTGCTTGTCAATCTCATTTCGAGGCATTACTTGGAGCTGGGGCTAATTTTGCCAGTTCACCTGGTCGAATTTTGATCCATGCTCTGGATCCCGTTTATGTAGCAGCAAAATCATCCTTTACTTCCATCAGGGATACTGTAAATCTTAGTGATGTTCTGAATAATACCATCAGCGGTAATCAGGGTATTGGTGGTGTTGAGACCCGTGGCAGCTTCCGTATCGGAATGCCGCGGCTGCAGAATCTGTCGGCGCTAAAAGTGACACCATCAGCCATTTAAGCGGCAGAGATAGGTCTATGGTTTCAGGAATATAGGTAATTTGAATGGGCTGAATAGAATATCCGAAAGAAAGGGTGAGCGCTGAGCTTAACCCTTTCTTTTTTTCTTTGTGATGCCTATATTACAGATAACAAGGATATTAGTCCGGCGCTGATTTCTCGCAAAAAAATTCCGTTGACAACGAAATATGCATCAACTATAATTAATTATTTATTTGCTTTGACATTGTCCTGAAAAAGTTGTATAATGGACAAGAAAAGAGGTGGTCGTCAGGTAATGGCTAATAACGCGCTGTTGGAAATCAAACGCAGTCTTGAAGCTCACGTCGGTCATAAGATCACATTGCGTGCAAACGGAGGTCGTCGTAAAACCGTTGAACGCACAGGTGTCCTGGAAGAAACGTACCCTTCTGTATTTATTGTCAAACTGGATCAGGAGCAGCAAACTTTTAAGCGAGTCTCCTATAGCTATGCCGATATACTTACTGAATCTGTGGAAATCACAGTTTGTGAAGACGATGGGCAGATGCGGATTATGTATATTAAAGCTTAATGTTTCACGAACAGTCTCCTTTGGAGGCTGTTTTTTGTTTGCGTTTTTTGGGACAAATATTTGGTGCATGATCCGTGTTCTAAGCAAGCATACTAATTGGGCAACGGGTTAATCATTTATTTTCATAAGGGAGGAATTCCGTAATGAGCCGCAGAAAACGAGGCATGATGTCGGAGGAACTGAAGACAGAGTTAGCCAAGGAGCTGGGTTTT
Source organism: Paenibacillus sp. FSL R5-0928 (assembly GCF_037970385.1). Lineage (NCBI taxonomy): Bacteria > Bacillati > Bacillota > Bacilli > Caryophanales > Paenibacillaceae > Paenibacillus > Paenibacillus sp. FSL R5-0928. Next base: position 47,189 of record NZ_CP150225.1, read on the forward strand.
TATGAAACCGTAGAACGTGAGGGCTGGGGTGGAATTACAACTCAAGACGCTGGCAACATGGTGAAAAAAGCGATACAGCTTGCTGAACAGGCCGCGCGGAAATCTTAAATTTTAGGCTATAAAGTGAATATTACTGAAAAAGGGTGCGTCTAAAAGGCGACACCCTTTTAATATTGGACTTCATTAGAAGTTTCTCATATAATATGTTAAGTTGTTTTTACGGGAAAAGCTGAAGGTGGGTGAACGCCTTGAAAATGTATGAAAAGGCACCAGCTAAAATTAATTTGATGCTGGATGTGCTGCACAAACGTGCTGACGGTTTTCATGAGGTGGAAATGATTATGACCATGGTAGATCTAGCAGACCGCTTAGAGCTGTCTGAGCTGCCAAGGGATACTATTATAATATCAAGTCAGGCTGGTTATATTCCCCTGGACGAGAAAAATTTAGCTTTCCAGGCGGCAAGGCTTATTAAAGACCGTTATAACGTGAAGAGTGGTGTACATATCCATCTGGATAAAAGAATTCCGGTTGCGGCTGGCCTAGCTGGCGGCAGCAGTGATGCCGCAGCTACGCTACGCGGTCTAAACCGTCTGTGGCGTCTCGGTATTCCTGCGCAGGAGCTACAGGAGCTTGGCGCTGAGCTGGGTTCAGATGTGCCTTTCTGCGTCACAGGCGGCACAGCCTTAGCTACAGGACGAGGCGAAAAGCTTACGCCAATCAACAACCCGCCACAATGTTGGGTTGTGTTGGCGAAACCACCGATCAATGTATCGACTGCAGAAGTGTATGGACGCGTTCGGAGCAATAATATAGCTGTGCATCCTTCTGCTCGAAAGATGCAGCAAGCGATTGAAGCAGGAGACTTTGGGGGCGTATGCAACCATCTAGGCAACGTGCTTGAAGATGTTACCCTAAGGCTGCATCCAGAGGTTCAGCAGCTCAAGGAAGCGATGATAAAGCTCGGAGCAGATGGGGTGTTGATGTCAGGCAGCGGACCTACCGTATTCGGTTTAGTGTCCAAGCAGTCTAAAGTAGCAAGGATTTACAACGGACTGCGAGGGTTCTGCAAGGAAGTCTACGCAGTGAGATCACTGAATTAGTCTGCTTCTCTTGTGTAAACCCGTACAAAAGTGATATATTTTTCTAAAATATTCGGTTTTGGCGAGGAGCATTCCGTGAAGAAATTAAAAAGAAGCCAACGTTTGGTAGACATGACTCAGTTTTTACTTGAGCGGCCGCATGAACTACTGCCGCTGTCTATATTTGCCGATCGCTATGGAGCGGCTAAGTCCTCCATCAGTGAAGATTTGGCAATCATAAAAGAAGTATTTGAAGGTGAAGGCATCGGAGAGCTGCAGACTTTAGCTGGTGCAGCGGGTGGAGTTCGTTATATCCCAGTTATGCCTAAAGATATGGCGCTAACCTTTGTGCAGCGCTTATGTGTGCAGCTAGAGCAGACTGACCGGATATTGCCTGGCGGTTATTTGTATATGTCGGATCTACTTGGGTTGCCGTCTTTGATGGAACAGGCGGGTAAGATCATCGCAACGGCCTTTTACGGATCGGAAATCGATGTGGTGATGACCGTTGAAACGAAAGGCATTCCACTAGCCTATGCAACAGCAGCACAGCTAGGCTTGCCGGTAGTGCTTGTGCGACGTGACCATCAGGTTACAGAGGGATCAGCAGTAAGTATTAACTACGTATCAGGATCTCATAAAAGCATACACACAATGTCTCTCTCCAGACGGGCACTCAAGGAGAAATCGCGAGTACTTATCGTAGATGACTTCATGAAGGCGGGAGGGACTGTACGTGGTATGGTCGATCTGCTCGGTGAATTTAATGCCGAGGTTGCTGGGGTAGGCGTTTTAGTGGAATCAGGCGCTGTAGAGACGGAAGAACGTCTGTTGCACGATTACGTGTCCTTGGTAAAACTAAGTGAAGTAGACTCCAAAGAGCGGAGAATTTCGGCGCATCCGGGCAACTACTTTTCCTCTTGATTAGCCATTCTCTTACATTTTCAAAAAGCGTGGAAATTGTCGAAAACGTAAGGAATATTAAGAAAACTACTCGATGTATGTCGAAAACAACATATCCCAAAAAATATATTTCTTTTTTAGGTATTTTATGGAATGAAAAAGAAGGAATTCGCTTTGCTGTGTGGAATTATACACCAAGTCTCTGATGGAAAAAGGTGGTGAACACACACATGCAAATTACGGATGTCAGACTCCGCCGCGTTAACTCTGAGGGGAGAATGAAAGCAATCGCATCCATTACCATCGATAACGAGTTTGTTGTTCATGACATTCGCGTCATCGATGGCAATAATGGGATGTTTGTTGCAATGCCCAGCAAGCGTACACCGGACGGCGAATTCCGCGATATCGCGCACCCGATCTCTTCGGGAACACGCGAGAAGATTCAATCCGCGGTTCTGGCCGAGTACGATCGCGCCGCTACGGAAGAAGAAGAAGTTATTGAAGAGGGAGCTTAGGCTTCCTCGGAAGACTGCTACCTTTTGGGTGGCGTAGGATCCGCCGTTTTTGATAAGATCACACCGACATACACTTCATGAATTAGCAGCCTGATCTTGCAAGAAAAGCTATTGCTGGTGAAGGATTTGACGACATCTTCGAAAGGCAGCGATAAATGCTTTTCTAACTTGGGGTTTATAGAAAAGAGAACCATGACTTCATGGTTCTCTTTTCTTTTTGCCCGGAATGAGATATATTCAGTAGTGAGTTCAAGAGTAGGAGGTTGGCATTCTTGAAAAGAATGGCTGTAGTACTTGCCGCAGGTCAAGGCAAGCGAATGAAATCTAAATTATATAAGGTGCTGCACCCCGTTTGCGGTAAGCCGATGGTAGGGCACGTGCTTGATACAGTAAAAGCGACCGGATGCCAGCGCACCGTTGTTGTTGTTGGGCATGGCGCAGAGAAAGTTAAGGCCTATGTAGGTGATGGAGCAGAATACGTTCTGCAGGAAACTCAGCTCGGCACTGGCCATGCTGTCAAACAAGCAAAGGATTTACTTGCTGGCGAAGAAGGAACAACTATAGTTATTTGTGGAGACACACCACTCGTAACCACGGAGACCCTGGAAGGACTCATGGCGCTTCATGAACAGCGTAATGCGGCTGCAACCGTATTGACAGCAGTTATGGAAAAGCCTACAGGCTACGGAAGAATTATTCGTGGTGAAGATGGCGGCGTTCTGAAGATTGTAGAGCAGAAGGATTGCACTACGGAAGAAGATGCGGTTCAGGAAATCAATACAGGCACTTATTGTTTTGATAATGCTAAATTATTTGCTGCACTCGAAAAGGTAACGAACAGTAATAACCAGCAGGAGTATTATTTGACTGATGTGATTGGGATTCTTCGTTCACAAGGGGATACCGTACTAGGATATCAGACCCATGACGCAGCTGAGTCTATCGGCGTTAATGATCGTTTAGCTTTGTCTGAAGCGGAAGCCTTTATGCGTCAACGTATTAATCGTAAACACATGCTCGGTGGTGTAACCATCATTGATCCAGCCTCCACTTATATCGGATCAGATGTAGTTATCGGATCAGATACAACGCTTTATCCAGGAACCATCCTGAAAGGGAAGACTGTAATCGGCGACAATTGTGTGATCGGACCGGCTAGTGAAATCGAAGACTGTCAGATCATGGATGAAGCAACGATTAAGCAGTCCGTATTGAATCAAGCTCAAGTCGGCGCACGGACAACCGTTGGGCCTTTTGCCTATTTGCGTCCAGGCTCTGTGCTTGGAGAAGAAGTTAAGGTTGGAGATTTCGTCGAGATCAAGAATGCTACTATTGGTGACGGTTCAAAGGTGTCACATCTTAGTTATATCGGCGACGCATCTGTAGGTAAGAATGTAAACGTCGGGTGCGGTGCGATTACCGTTAACTACGACGGGTATAATAAATTCAAGACAACAATCGCAGACGATGCCTTTATTGGCAGTAATGTTAACCTTATTGCTCCAGTCACTGTGGGCAAAGGGGCTTTTGTTGTAGCAGGTTCGACAATTACACGTTCCGTTTCCGAGAACGATCTGGCTGTAGCTAGAGTAAGACAAGAGAACAAACCGGGATATGCAGAGAAGATCCGTTCCCGTGCTAAAGCGAAGAAAGACCACTCGAGTCCATCGTAAAGCGTTGCTAAGAAGCGCCGGACGGACTTATATTTCCGCGCCGGCGCCTTTGGAAAGCTAAATTCCGTCACGGAGGGTTTATATTTTATGACTTATTGTGATTCCAAGTTAAAGATTTTCACCTGTAACTCCAATCCTAAGCTAGCTAGTCAAATTGCTGATTACATCGGGATTCCGATGGGTGAATCACACACCACAAGTTTCAGCGATGGAGAAATTCAGGTCAAGCTGTCAGAAAGCGTTCGGGGATGTCATGTTTATATTGTTCAATCCACTTGTGGCCCTGTAAATGATAACCTGATGGAGCTTTTGGTTATGGTAGATGCGCTTAAACGTGCCTCTGCAAAAAGCATCAACGTGGTTATCCCTTACTACGGATATGCCCGTCAAGATCGTAAAGCCCGTTCCCGTGACCCCATTACCGCTAAGCTGGTAGCCAATCTAATTGAAAAGGCTGGCGCTCACCGTGTAATTACGATGGATCTTCATGCCATGCAGATTCAAGGATTCTTCGATATTCCAGTGGATCATTTGCTTGGTGTACCGATTCTGGCTCAGTATTTCCGTTCCAAACAAATCGAGAACCCAGTTGTCGTATCGCCGGATCATGGCGGTGTAGTACGTGCAAGAAAGCTTGCTGATTTCCTAAACGCTCCGCTGGCTATTATAGACAAGCGTCGTCCAGAACCTAACGTCAGCGAAGTTATGAACATCATCGGTAATATCGAAGGCAAAACAGCCATCCTGATTGATGATATCATCGATACCGCTGGAACTATCGTACTTGGTGCTAATGCTTTGATGGAAGGCGGCGTGAAGGAAGTATACGCATGCTGTACACACCCAGTATTGTCTGGTCCTGCACACGAGCGTCTGGAGAATTCTCCAATCAAAGAAATTATCGTGACGGATACCATTCCAATTCGCAGCGCGAATCCAACCTCTAAGCTCAAGGTGTTATCCGTGGCTCCACTTATGGGTGAGGCAATTATCCGCGTTCATGAAGAGTTATCGATTAGTAAATTGTTCGAGATTGAATAAATATAACGAATGAATAGTACAAAAGGGTTACACCTCCGTTCTCGGAGATGTAACCCTTATCGGCGTGCTACAGGTAGAACTACTGGATTCAATATCCGGGGCGGGAGACAAAGGTGAATAAACTGCGGTTATAGAGTGTCCCTTGTAGCTCCACGAAAGCTTCGTCTACCGCTGTTAATACACCGATATCAATATGCACGTCGCCCTTATATATTTCCACGGGCACAGCATATTGGATGTGGTACTGAAAATGGCGTTGATGTGTCAATAATTCGCCTTTGTGCGGCATGGGTTATCACCTGTCTTCGGAGTATAATTTCGCTCTGGTTGCACAGAGATATGTAGATTAGATCTATTGTACCAAAAACGGACTCCTCTTGCCGGAGAGCCCGAATGGAAAGGAAAGGTTCGATAATGAAATGGATTGTCGGATTGGGAAATCCCGGAACACAGTACGCGAAAACAAGGCATAATGTTGGCTTTATGGCTTTGGATGAGCTTGCCGCCCAGAACGGAATTGCCTTCAACCAGAGCAAATGTAAATCCGTCATCGGTGAAGGGGTCATTGGTGGCGTCAAAACCGTATTGATTAAGCCCATGACCTTTATGAACTTGTCCGGTGAGGCCGTTCGCGCTTATATGGATTATTACAAAGTTCAACTTGAAGATATGATCGTCGTTTATGATGATTTGGATACAGAAATCGGAAAAATCCGTTTGCGTTATCAAGGAAGCGCTGGTGGACATAATGGAATTAAATCCATCATACAGCATGTAGGAACACAGAATTTCAATCGGGTACGAATGGGTATTTCTCGTCCTGAGCCAGGTTTTGCTATTGTCGATTATGTACTTTCTTCTTTTCCTAAGAAGGAAAACGATCCGCTTAAGCAAATGATCGTTAATACTTGTGATGCACTTGAATACAGCTTACAGCATTCATTCGAGCAGACGATGGCTAAGTTCAATGGTTAATCTGTAAACCCTGTTGTTTTTAAGGCTAAAGATGAAGCTGCCCGGACATACTGAAGGTATATAGTACCTTCAGGAGGCATATAGATGGCAATAAACTATGTTTGTAGGCACTGTAAGACATCTCTAGGCAGTATTAATAGAAGTGATGTTACAGAAATGCAGTTGGGCCTTCATTCCTTGACCCCTGCGGAGCGCAGAGATATAATAGCGTATAATTCAGAAGGTGAAATCACGGTAAAGGTTACTTGCGACTATTGCAAGGAGGCTTTAGAGAACAATCCGGAGCTTAGCCTGCTGACAAGTCCGCTTCAGTAAGGTGGAAGCGCCTGTCTCTATCGTCATCCGCAAGCCTTGGCGTTACAGCTGAGGCTTCTTTTCGATTCCAATCATAATAGGTGACGGTGGTTATGCCACCGTTAGCCTGTTTAGTAAGAGAGGTGCGCCTGTTGTTACAAGGTCTTATAGAAGCTTTTTCCAAGGATCCCGATTTCCAGTCTATCACCCATGGTGTTGCTGCAGGTATGAAAGAGCAGCTCATATCGGGGCTTACAGGTTCTGCTAGACAGATTATGCTTGCAGCATTACATGAAGAGACAACTCGTCCCTTACTTGTAGTGACTCATAATATGTTTTCGGCCCAGAAGATGGCCGATGATTTGCAGGAAGCGCTTTCTCCTGACCGGGTTCTGCTCTATCCCGCCAATGAACTAGTGGCTGCAGAAGCGGCTGTATCAAGCCCAGAGACACTGGCTCAGCGTATAGATGTGCTGACCAAATGTGCTCAGGGCTTCCGTGGTATTGTTGTAGTTCCTTACTCAGGAGTGCGTAGATTGCTGCCAGCCCCAGAGGTTATGGCAGAGGCACAAGTCACCGTTTCCCAAGATGGAACGCTTGCTCTGGATGAATTTTTGATGTCCATGATTGAAATGGGCTATGAAAGAGTAGAGCGGGTTGAAAATCGTGGTGAACTGAGCGTACGGGGTGGAATAATTGATTTTTATCCAATGACATCTCCTTTGGCTTATCGGGTTGAGTTATTTGACGATGAGGTTGATTCCATAAGAACTTTTGATCCAGTGGATCAGCGTTCTATTGATAAGGTACGTAGTGTGAAGATTACACCGGCTAAAGAGATTATAGCTAGTAGATTGCGCCAGGAATCTGCTTCTGCTGAAGCCTCAGCTATGATGGAGCGACAGTTGGAGAAGATGGCGGATCGCCAGGCGAAGCTCAGGCTGCGGGAAGAAATTGGCCGTGAGCTGGAAATGCTGCGGGAAGGTACTTATTTCCCGGAGATCTATAAATATATCAGTCTTTTATATCCTGAACGCTCTCATTTATTTGATTACATGGCCCAGGATACCATTCTTATTCTAGATGAGCCGACAAGACTGCTCGAAACGGCGAGACAGCTTGAACGAGATGAATCGGAATGGAACCTGCATTTGCTGCAAAACGGCAAATCTTTACCGGATCTAGATCTCTCTGTCGATACGGATGTTGTTATGTATCAGCGCCCGTTCCAAAGTCTGTTTATGTCAATCTTTTTACGTCAGGTTCCGCATATTCAGCCTCAGAACATTCTTGGATTTATCAGTCGTGGAATGCAGGATTTCCATGGCCAGATGAATGTGCTGAAATCGGAGATGGAGCGTTGGCAGAAGTCCGGTGTTAAGGTAATGATGCTTGCGAGCAGTGAGGAACGGATTGAACGAGTGCGCAGAGTTCTTTATGATTACGGCATTAACGAGCCGATGATTGTACAAGGAAATCTGGGTTCTGGTTTTGAGCTGCCCTCTATTCATCTAGCAGTTATAACTGAGGGGGAAATGTTCTCTCAGAAGCAGCGGAAGGCACGGAAGATTTCCAAAGGAATAGATAATGCTGAACGGATCAAGAGTTACACAGAGCTGAAAATCGGTGATTATGTCGTCCACCAGAACCATGGTATCGGAAAATATATGGGAATCGGCACGCTTGAGGTCAGCGGTATTCACCGTGATTACATGCATATTCTGTATGCTGGCGGCGATAAGCTCTCAGTTCCGATTGAGCAGATTGACCTGATTCAGAAATATGTCGGTTCCGAAGATAAAGAGCCGAAAGTATATAAGCTAGGCGGCAATGAATGGACACGAGTCACCAATAAGGTTCGTTCCTCCGTTCAGAATATTGCTGATGATTTGATAAAACTATATGCTGAGCGCCAAAGTGCCGCAGGATATGGTTTTGAAAAGGATACACAGGAACAGCATGAATTTGAAGAAATGTTCCCTTACGAAGAGACCCGAGATCAGCTTCGGGCTATCGAAGAGATTAAGAAGGATATGGAACAAAACCGGCCAATGGACCGATTGCTTTGCGGTGATGTTGGATATGGTAAGACTGAAGTGGCTATTCGGGCGGCTTTTAAATCAGCGATTGAAGGTAAACAGGTGGCGGTGCTAGTCCCGACAACGATTTTGGCTCAACAGCATTATGAGACCTTCCGGGAACGTTTCGCTAATTACCCGCTTAATATTCAGGTCTTAAGTCGTTTCCGCAGCCGTAAAGAGCAGAACGAGACGATTAAAGGCGTTAGGGCAGGAACTGTCGACGTAGTTATCGGTACACATCGTCTGTTATCTCAGGACCTTGTATTCAAGGATCTGGGGCTATTAATTGTGGATGAAGAACAGCGTTTCGGCGTAACTCATAAAGAAAAGCTGAAAAAGCTGAAAACGAATGTAGACGTTCTTACGCTGACTGCAACTCCAATTCCTCGTACGCTACATATGTCGATGCTCGGAGTGCGGGATCTGTCTGTCATTGAGACCCCGCCAGAGAACAGATTCCCTGTACAGACGTATGTAGTGGAGCATAGCCAGACCCTTACGCGGGAAGCTGTAGAGCGGGAATTAGCCCGCGGTGGTCAAGTCTATTATCTCTATAATCGTGTGCAGGGCATTCAAGAAATGGCTGCTCAAATCTCTATGCTTGTTCCTGAGGCTAGAGTTGGCATCGGACATGGTCAAATGTCGGAATCTGAGTTGGAGAAGACCATTCTCGATTTCCTTGACGGAGAATACGATGTGCTCGTCAGCACAAGTATTATTGAGACGGGCGTAGATATTCCGAACGTTAATACACTTATTGTGCATGATGCGGATAAAATGGGCTTGTCTCAGCTCTATCAGCTGCGTGGACGTGTAGGCCGGTCCAATCGGATCGCTTACGCTTATTTCACGTATCAACGGGACAAGGTTCTGACAGAGGTTGCAGAGAAACGTCTGCAGTCTATTAAGGAATTTACGGAGCTGGGCTCTGGTTTCAAAATAGCGATGCGAGATCTGTCTATTCGCGGTGCAGGCAACTTGCTGGGTGCAGAGCAGCATGGCTTTATCGCATCCGTGGGGTTTGATCTGTACTCACAAATGCTGGCGGAGGAAATTCGTAAGCGTAAGGTTACTGTGCTTGGGGAGGAAGATACATCCCTGAAAGAAGGCAATACAGTCATTGATTTGTCGATTGACGCGTATCTGCCGTCAGAGTATATTTACGACAGTATCCAAAAAATTGAAATTTATAAAAAAGTTGCGGCAGTAACCTCCTTCGATGATGCTTCCGAGCTTGAAGATGAGCTCTTGGATCGGTTCGGTGAGTTACCTGAAGCCGTGGTGAATCTACTATCGGTTGCTCGTTTGAAAGTGTATGGAAAAATGTATGGCATTGATTCCATGATTAGACGCGGAGATGATGTTACCTTGAATTTCTATGAGGGAAGTCTCGGCGCTTTAGACACAGCGAAACTCGCCAAAGTTGGAAATAGCTTCGAAAGACGTGTACAATTTGATAGGGATGCGAAAGCCAGTATCCGGGTCAAATCGAAAGATTTAAGTGATAAACAGCTGCTTGACTTGCTTGAACAGTTTCTTAAGGAAGCTAAACAGTCTTTTAAATCGAAGGGAGAACTACACAATGTCGTTAAATAAAACAAAATCATGGAAAGTGCTGCTCGTTTCATTGGCAGCGGCAGTTTCCTTTTCTATGCTAGCAGCATGTGGAAATAGTGCTGATGATAATCAAGCTGTAGCCACTTATAAAGGTGGAACGATTACACAAAAGGAATTTGCAATGGATCAAAAAATCATGAAATTCCTATCTCCACAACAAGCGCAATATTTAGAGATTGATGCGTTTAAGGAGTCCATTCTGAAGCAAGAAGTGGGCTTTGAATATTTGGCTTCCCAAGCAACGGATGAAGCGAAAAAGCAAGCGGAGAAAGAAGCCGATACTCAAATTGCAAGCATTAAGGAACAATTGGGCGATACCTATAAGAAGACACTGAAAGATGCTGACGTTACAGAGAAAGATATTCGTACTTATATGGAGCGTGTGCTGTCAGTTTATCAGGATATGCTGCTTAAAGTGACTGATGATCAAGTTGTCAAAGAATTCGAAGCGACTAAAGGCGACTTTACGGTTGCCACACTGCGTCATGTGCTAATTGGTCTGACAGATGCAGACAACAAAGAGCGTACCAGCGAAGAAGCGCTTAAAATAGCGAAAGAAGTTAAGGCGAAGCTGGATGGCGGTGCTGATTTCGCAGCCATCGCTAAGGAATATTCTGACGATACTGGCTCTAAAGAGGCAGGCGGAGAATATAAAGATAAAGCTGTAGGCACTTATGTGGATGAATTTAAGAAGGCTGCACAGACCTTGCCTCTAAATACCATCAGTGATCCTGTAGAAACTTCTTACGGTTACCACATCATCAAGGTGGAGTCCCGTACAGACAAGACTTTCGACCAGTTAACGGATGAGCAAAAAGAAGGCATTAAGAGCTCAATTGTATCCAAGAACCTAGAAACGTTCATGGAAAAGGATCTGGAAGGCATTATTGAGAACATCAATCTGCCAAAAAGCTCTGCTTCCGCAGATGAAACCGGAACAAATAGTGGAACAGAAGCCACTACAGCTCCAAGCGCATCCCCAAGTGCTACAGATGCCGCTGAATAAACATCGGTAAATATGGACAAGCTTACCTTAGAAAAGCCATCTTCACTTAAAGTGAAGATGGCTTTTTATTTCGCAGAAACGGTTGTAGAACTACCTTTATCTTGATGCAGATATTAATACATGTCAGCTTATGTATAAGGATCTGGGAAGAGATGAATACTATGGTCAGATATTACGATAAATCACTGGGATTATCCTTTCCCATAATGGACAGTAGTAAGACCATACTTCTTAAGAAAGCGGGGCACATGTGAAATGAAAGCTACTGGAATTGTTCGCCGTATTGATGACCTCGGACGCGTGGTTATTCCCAAAGAAATTAGACGTACTCTTCGTATTAGAGAAGGAGACCCACTGGAAATATTCGTCGATCGGGACGGTGAAGTCATTCTCAAGAAATATTCTCCGATTGGTGAGTTGGGTGACTTTGCAAAAGAGTACGCGGAGTCATTGTTCGAAGGTACTGGGCACATTACGATGATTGCTGATCGTGACACCTTCATTGCCCTTGCAGGCGGCTCCAAAAAAGATTATTTGGAGAAACAGGTGGGAGTGCTGTTGGAGAAAGTCATGGACAGCCGTAAGACTGTGTTAGAAACCAATGAAGGCAGTTATGAAATCGCTAAAGATCATCCGGATTTGGTGTCCTCATATGTAGCCTCACCGATCATTTCCGGTGGAGATCCTATTGGTTGTGTAGTGATGGTGAGCAAGGATGATTCGGCGAAGATGGCGCAAATGGAAATAAAAATGGCCGAAACGGCTGCCGCTTTCCTGGGCAAACAAATGGAGCAGTAATCTTAATTTAGACCCCGGTTTCCTTTTGGTAAGATATACAAAGGGCAAACGGGGTTTTGTTGTTTACACAAACCGTTTCTACTTGTGGGCATACATAAGTTATAATATAGAAATTCATCCCATCAAAGTTGTAGAAGCAGGTATTATATGAAATCCAATACACAAACATCACGATTGCTGCAAGGCGCATTTATCCTTAGTGCCGCGGCCATTATCTCAAAGCTTATTGGCACACTCCAAAAAATTCCGCTGCAAAATCTAGGCGGAGATGCTGTATTTGGTATATACAACACAGTGTATCCCTTGTATACAATGCTGTTAACGGTAGCTATGCTAGGTCTGCCTGCGGCGATCTCCAAATTTGTCGCCGAAGCTTCGGCTGGGAGACGCGATGAAGAAGGCCGGCGGATTCTACTATTATCCGCGCTAATTACAGGCATCAGCGGCTTGATTATCGGCGCCATCACCTATGCAGGTGCACCCATCATTGCCGAATGGGTAGGTAACTCACATGTAATGCCTGCCTTGCGGACAAGCGCCTGGGGTTTGGCAGTTGTCCCTGTCATGTCGGCCATACGCGGGTATTTTCAGGGGCTGCATAATATGGTTCCTACTGCCGTGTCACAGATTGTAGAGCAGTCTGTACGGGTTACAGTGATGATTGTTCTTCTTTTATATCTCACTTCGCAGGGAGCAGGAGCTGAGAGCATCGCTGCTGGCGCGCTGCTTGGTTCTGCCGGAGGGGGAGCCGCAGGGCTTGTAATTATGCTGCTGTACTTGAGACGTCACCGCCGGAGGGTAAAACAGGAAGCTGCTGCTGAAGTAGCTGCTGCTGTCGAAAGTCAGCGTGTAAGAGCGCTGGATGCAGGACATGGACTAGGTTCCAAGCAAGGGTTTATGGGCATTAAAGCAGGTACACTGCTGGCTTATGGAATTCCCGTAATGCTAGGTGCACTGGCTATGCCTCTTATCGGTCTTGTAGATGTATTCACTGTGCCTCGACTGCTGTCGTCTGACGGAAGTGAAGTAGCTGCGATGGCCCAGTTTGGTGTGTACAATCGGGGTTTGCCACTTGTGCAGATTATAACGATGATTGCCACCTCACTGTCTGTTGTGTTCATTCCCGCTTTGGCGGAAGCGAAGTACAAGGGAGATATGAAGCTGATTGAGACCCGCTGCAGCTTGTCGCTGCGTTGGTTCTGGCTGTTAGGTCTAGCGGCCTCAGCGGGCCTTGCAGTGCTTGCTGAGCCGATTAATATGGCTCTTTACGGCGATACCGCTGGCAGCAGCACAATGACTTGGCTGGCTTTTACCGCTGTTGGCGGTACAGTCAGCATCATCTCTGCTGCGCTCCTGCAGGGCCTCGGCTACGTGCGCGCCCCGGCCCTGCACCTTTTGGCCGCCGCGCTGCTCAAGGCGGCCCTGAACCTGCTGCTGGTTCCGCAGCAGGGCATTACCGGCGCGGCCATCGCTGGCGTGGCCGCGCATTCGTTGGCAGCAGCGCTTAACGTGCTGCTGCTGTACCGCCAGGGCCATCTGCGGCTTCGCCTCGCAGATGCCCTGGCACGGCCCGCGCTGCTCACAGCGGGCCTGGCTCTTGCCGCCGCAGCTGCCAGCTGGGGCACTGGCGCCGCGGCTACGGCCGCTGGCATCGGCGGCGGACGCACCGCCAGCTTGGCGCAGAGCCTGCTTGGGGTGCTCGCAGGCTGCGTTGTCTTTGCCGTAGGCGCGGTGGTGCTGCGGCTGCTCAGCGAAAGCGAACTTCGCCAGCTTCCGGGCATCGGCCCGTCTCTGGCGGACAAGTTCAAAAAGCTGCGGTTATTTCCATAATTAACTCGCTTAAAAGGAGGAACACATATGAGTGCAACATTAACAGTTGTTGGTCTCGGGTCAGGTAATCCCGATCGGCTGACACTAGGAATTATAAAAAAACTGAAGGCAGCATCCGTTGTCTACGTTCGTACCCAAGAGCATCCAGTCATGGCTGCTCTCACCGAGCTTGAAATCGCCACGCAATCCTTTGATGGACTGTATGAAGCATTAGCTTCGTTTCCTGAGGTCTATGCGGCAATTACTTCAAAATTGATTGAAGAGGCTCGCTCTGCCGCAGACGGTACAGATATTGTCTATGCGGTTCCGGGGCATCCCATGGTTGCAGAGTCAGCTGTTTCACAGCTGCGTCAGCGTTGCCCGGAAGAAGGAATAGAACTGCAAATATTAGGCGGGGAGAGTTTTCTGGACGAGGCGTTTGTACGACTGGGGTTTGACCCTATTGAAGGGTTCCAGTTATTAGATGCTTCAGGCATTCGCAGCGCTCAGCTTCAACCTGAATTGCATACTCTGATTGGCCAGGTTTATGACAGCTTTACAGCTTCAGAGACAAAGTTATGTCTGATGGAGCTGTATCCGCCGGAATATGAAGTGGTGGTGGGTCATGCCCTTGGCGTGGAGAACGAAGAAAGCATTGTGACTGTTCCTCTATACGAATTGGACCGGCTTGAGGGTTATGGAAATTTGTCTCTGGTCTATGTACCTGCGAATCGTGATGAGAAGCTAAGAAGTCGTACTTTCGCTCGCTTGCATGAGATTGTCGATATTTTGCGCAGTCCGGACGGTTGTCCATGGGATCGGGAGCAGACTCATGAATCTTTGCGTAAAAATCTAATCGAAGAAACCTATGAAGTGCTTGAAACGATTGATGAGGATGACCCAGACCATATGAAAGAGGAGCTGGGCGACCTTTTGCTGCAGATCATGCTGCACTCCCAAATGGAAGAGGAGCTTGGCACGTTTAACGTTTTTGACGTCATAGAAGGACTGAATGATAAGCTTATCTTCCGCCATCCTCATGTATTTGGTGACAAGAATGCGAATGACGCTGAAGAAGCTCTGATCAATTGGGAGGGCATGAAGGCAGAGGAGAAGCGGCGGAAAGGCGTAAAGCCCGAGGAACTATCCGTACTCAGTGGAGTTCCGCGTGATTTGCCTGCTCTTATGAAGGCGTACAAGCTTCAGAAAAAAGCATCCAAGGTGGGCTTTGATTGGGACAACGCTACGGATTGCTTAGCTAAGGTTCGTGAAGAAATAGAAGAGCTGCAAGAAGCCATCGATACTGACGCAGCCGCGGAGGATCAAATCCTGGAGCTGGGCGATCTATTATTTGCTGTTACCAATGTTGCCCGATTTATTGGTGCAGATCCGGAAGAAGCTTTAACCCGGACCAACCGCAAATTTGTGCGTCGGTTTCAGTATATCGAGCAAAGTTTGCGAGCCAAGGGTGTGAGTGTAGAGGATAGCAGCTTGGAAGAGATGGAAGAGTTGTGGCAGGAGGCAAAGACTGAGGAACGAAAAGTATAGTGATTTTCTCAGACTATGTACGGTATACGGACCTTAAGATGAGGCAATGCTGTGAAAGTAGCATTCATCTCTGATTTAGATTATGGCGAGTAGTTTAATAGTGCTATAGAATAGATTCTGCGACGATTTCTGAGAAATAACTGTTTCTTTTTTAAAAAAACGACGATTCGTGGCAGGATTTTAAGATGACATCAAGAATATCATAAAGACGAAATGACGACTTGCCCCATAATATGGCGGTGAATCTCGTTTCATTTATTTTTTCGTATCCTAGGAGGAACTTTAAATTATGAACAAGACAGATTTGGTAAACAACATTTCCGAGAAAAACGGATTGGCAAAAAAAGATGTAGAAGCAGTATTGAACGGATTCTTGGGTGAGATCACAGAAGCTTTGGCAAAAGGCGATAAAGTCCAACTGATCGGTTTCGGTACATTCGAAACTCGTAAACGTGCAGGACGTACTGGTCGCAACCCGCAAACGGGCACAACGATTGAAATTCCAGAATCAACTGTACCGGCATTCAAAGCTGGTAACAAGCTTAAAGAAGCCGTTAACTAATGCGTCTTGACAAATTCCTGAAAGTGTCCCGATTAATCAAGCGCCGGACAGTGGCCAAGGATGTGTCCGAACAAGGCCGGGTGCTGATTAACGGGCGGGAATCTAAACCAAGTAGTGCAGTTAAGATCGGTGACGAGATTACTGTGCAATTTGGACAAAAGCTTGTAACGGTCAAAGTCGAAAAGCTAGTCGAAACGACGCGCAAGGACGAAGCCGCTGGTATGTATACTCTACTTCGGGAAGAGCCTGTTGCCAAAAGCAGCGGATTGGACTGGTAGGAGTAACATAATGAATAGTAAATAAGAAGGTGCAACTTTACATATTGTAGAGTTGCACCTTCTTTTTTTCTTTTTGTCTCTCTTATTTTAGTGGATTGGAATGTTCTATAACTTCTTCTACTGCCATAGATTAGAGGTAAGAAGGAGGGGTACATGCTATGATCGAGCCAGGAAAGGTAAATAAACAGCATGATCTGCACATGCGCAGTCGTAAACAGCTAGAGTTGACGGGCGTGCAAAATGTGGAGAGCTTTGATAGCGAGGAATTTTTGCTTCGTACAGAACTCGGCCATCTCACCATTCGCGGGAATCATTTACATATCAAAAATTTAAGTCTGGAGAATGGACTGTTGTCCTTGGAGGGCAATGTACATTCCCTGATTTATCTAGATCCCGGATCGCAGGGCAAAAATAAAGGTCTACTCGGTAAGCTATTTAAATGAATCCTGCAGTTCAGTGGCTGACGCTGTTCTACATGATATTGGCCGGGGTGACAATGGGACTGGCCTATGACAGCTACCGGGTGCTGTCGCTCAAGTTCAATTTTCCCAAATGGTTGAATGCCATGCTTGACCTGCTGTATTGGCTTTGTGCTGCTTTGTTTGTTTTTAGAATGCTCTATGCCGGAAATCAGGGGCAATTGCGATTTTATGTCTTTTTAGGTTTATTTCTAGGAATATGGATCTATTTTTTGATCTTCAGTGTTACGGTGCGGCGTTTTGTGTTAATGTTAATTCAATCGGTTCAGTATATGTGCAGATTGCTATGGAGACTTATGGAGATTATGATAGGTAAACCTCTTCGCTGGCTTTGGCGCCTTATTATAGGGTTGCTAGTGCTGCTAGGTCGTATTCTATTATTCATCCTTAAGCTTCTGCTGCGTCTAACGAAGCCAATTTGGGTATTACCTGTAAGGTGGATTTCTCCATGGTTATCACGGCTTAAGCATAGCGCCTGGATCGTGAAGATCACTGGATGGATTACCAAATGGCGGAAACGCTGACCTTTGAATTAGGGGGTACGCTGCATGAACAGATTCACTGCGGAAGAGAAAAGTAATCCTAGCAAAAATTCGGCCGCAGGCGCGAAGAGAAGAAGATTCATGTGGATTCTCTTTGTGGCAGTATTTTTTGGCTGGGCGGGTTATACTTACTTCAATCAAAGTGCAGTTATTGCGGACAAGGGCGAGCAACTCGCCAAGAAACAAAAGACTAGCGAGAGTGTCACGTCATCTTTGAATCAACTGAAATATGAAGTGTCCAGACTTAATGATGATGAGTATATTGGCCAATTAGCGCGTAAATGGTACAATATCTATCCTCAAGGGGAAACTCCTATTCGAACAGAGCAATCAGAGCAATAATACTGGCTAAAAGAGGCTTTTACTCTGTTGCCTTGCTTTGCTCTTTACTGTATAATCAAATCACCGCAGACAGGATGACCTTAATATTCGTCTGTATATTTTTAAGGGAGGATCATTTTATTCTATGGCAATTGAAGTGGGCACCAAGTTAGAAGGCAAAGTGACAGGCATCACGCATTTCGGAGCATTTGTGGATCTGTCAGGAGGTGTCACAGGTCTCGTTCACATCTCGGAAATCGCCGATAATTACGTCAAGGATGTTAACGATCATCTGAAGATTAGTGATGTAGTAACCGTCAAGGTGATCAACGTCGATAAGGACGGCAAGATCGGACTTTCCATTAAGCAGGCTGTTGACAAGCCAGCATCGGAAGTACGTCCGCCTAGAGCTCCAAGACCAGAACGTCCTAGCGGCGGAGACCGTTTCGGCGGCGGTGGCGGCAGTGGTGGAGGCGGCGGTGGATTCAATCGTGAACGGGGTGGGCGTCCATTTAAGCCTGCAGCCGGTAAACCTTCATTCGAGGATAAAATGTCGCGATTCCTGAAAGACAGCGAAGAACGGATATCTTCGATTAAGAAGAACACAGAAGGAAAGCGCGGAGGCCGTGGAGCCAAACGCGTATAATCCAATACCTGTACATCATAAATAACCGCAAGGGCATTTCGCCCTTGCGGTTTTTTTGTCGTGTCATATAAACTTGCCGACAGCATCCATGTCATTTTCACATAACTCTAGGGCAATCGCTGGCGAATGACCGCCAGGCTTGCGCCTAAAACTGCACTGGAATCAAGCTTGAGGAGAAGCAAACTACTGCGCCGCAAGGGATCGCTCTATTTTTTTAGGAATAATGAACAAAGGCTTTTTTGTCGGAAATTTCTTATGACTGTCCCTCCATTTCTGACAAACTTTCTCAAATGACCCGCTATATAATGAGAACCATAAATTCTTAAACGGGTGGTGTAGGGTAATGAGTAAAAGCAATGTGGTGAATTTGCCAGAGTGGACAAGAGTGGGAAGCGAAGATAAGAAGCAGAGACAAGCCTTAGGCACGCGTATTATAGCTTGGGGTCAGAAGCAGCGTTATATTCAGCTTATAACAGCGAAGAAGTGGATGCTTCTGTTAAGCTTTATGGGGTTTCTGCTAGGTAGAGCTATGATTCTGGACGAGCTGTCCCCTTTTGCTGTCGCATATTTTGCCGTCATTGTGTTTATGCGTCGAGACTCTATGTTACCTGTAGCAGGTGCTATTATAGCTGGAAGTCTCTTCACTCCGTTTCCGGGTGCCTTGGTTACTACGGCTGAACTGATTATCTTCTTTCTTGTTTATAGAGGGCTTGAAAGTTTCGAACGAATAGATTTGTCCTATGCACCCCTTATGGTATTCGTATCCTCGTTTATGGTTGGCCTGTTCAAGATTGTTCTCGGACCTTCTCTTTCCTGGTACCCCTTTATGATGACAACTCTGGATGCTTTACTTGGGTTTGTACTTACTCTTGTGTTCATTCAGGCACTTCCTCTACTAACTTACAAACAAAAGAGCAGATCGCTGAGGAACGAGGAGGTTTTATGCCTTATTATTCTGTTAGCCTCCGTAATGACAGGCCTTGTGGGATGGACCCTTAATGGTTTGTCATTAGAGCATATATTGTCTCGTTATTTAATTCTGCTCTTTGCCATGGCAGGGGGCGCTCCCCTCGGTGCAGCTGTTGGGGTGGTGACGGGGTTGATCCTTAGTCTAGCCGATATCAGTGCTATCTATCAGATGAGTCTGCTTGCTTTTTCCGGAATGCTAGCGGGAATGATGCAAGGTGGGCGAAAGGGTGCGGTATCTATTGGCATGCTGCTAGGATCAACGATCCTTTCCGTCTATTTTACGGGTCCGGGTGATATGATGGCCTCAACATGGGAGACCTGCGCAGCAGTAGTGCTGTTTCTAATAACACCTAAGGCGATGATATCAGCGATTGCAAAATATGTACCGGGCACGTCAGATCATAGCCGATCTCAACATGAATATGCCCGCAGGGTCAGGGATCTGACTGCAGAACGGGTCACTCAATTCTCACAGGTATTCCAACAGCTCTCCAGTAGCTTTGGTCAGATTCCACGTGCCGGAGAAGTGGGCAAATCGGATCGTGAAATGGAAGATTTTATGAATACGGTCACAGAAGGAGCCTGCGCTGGCTGCATTCGCCGTACTCACTGCTGGGATGCAAAATTCTATCAGACATATAGATACATGACAGATATGATGACAACTGTTGAGGAGTGCCCTGATATTACGGCTGCTCAGCTGCCACCGGAATGGAGCCGTATTTGTGGCAAAACCGGTGAAGTGCTTGAGGTCATGAAGGGACAATATGATCTCTACCAACATGATATGCGGTGGAAAAGACAAATATACGATAGTCGGCAATTTGTTGCCGAGCAGCTGTCCGGCGTGTCACAGGTTATGGAAGACTTGGCCAAGGAAATTAAGCGTGAGGGGCAGGCCATGTATCGGCAGGAAGCGCAAATCCGCGAGGCTCTTGAGAAATTGGGACTGTCTATTCATGGCATTGAAATTTTAAGTCTGGACCCCGGGCGCGTAGAAATAGAAGTAGTGCACGCTTATAATCGCGGTTTTGATGAATGCCGTAAAATGATCGCCCCACTCCTCTCCGACATTCTGGATGAGAATATTGCTGTCATGAGTGAGACGGCGGTTCATCCCCGGGAAGGACTCTCGATGGTTACCTTTGGTTCAGCCAAAGCCTTTGAGGTAAATACGGGTGTGGCAGTTGTTTCTAAAGGTGGAGATATGCTATCTGGCGATAGCTTCAGCACCGTAGAGCTTGGAAATGGCACCTTTGCAGTTTCCATCAGTGATGGAATGGGGAATGGTGAACGGGCAAGGATGGAGAGCAGTGCCGCACTCGGCATGTTAGAAAAGCTGCTGCAATCCGGAATGGATGAGAAGCTGGCTGTAAAGTCGGTCAACTCAATTCTTTTATTACGCTCCCCTGATGAATTCTATGCTACTGTCGACATGGCTTTAATCGATCAATATTCTGCGCAGACAACGTTTATGAAGATTGCTTCAGCACCAAGCTTCATCCGGAGGGGGAGTGAGGTCATTCCAATAACCTCTAGTAATCTGCCGATAGGAATCATTAAAGATATTGATGTGGATTTAATCAGTATGCAGCTTCGCCCCGGCGATATTTTAATTATGATGACCGATGGTATTTATGATGCGCCTGGATATGCCGTTAATAAGGAGATATGGATGAAACGGATGATCCAAGAGCTTGAGGGTGATGATCCTCAAGATTTAGCGGACAGCCTGTTGGAGAAAGTGATCCGTTACCAGGGCAATGAGATCCTTGATGACATGACTATTGTCGTCAGCCGTCTTGATCATTTCCATCCGGAATGGTCCAGTCTGCATATGCCGGGCATCGGCCGTATGGAGCGCCCGCGTACGGTAAGTTAGTTATTTTAGGTTTAGGTTTAGGTTTAGTAGGTTTTAATGTTGGGTACGCGCGAAGCGTCGTACTGCTTGTATAGTTTAAGGCACGCGTAAGATATCGTGCTGCTTGGGAGGCACGCGCGAAGCGTCGTGTTGCTTGTATAGTTTAAGGTACGTGCAAGATATCGTGCTGTTTGGGGGCATGCGTGAAGCGTCGTGTTGCTTGTGAGTTTGTAGCACGCGTAAGGCGTCGTGCTAATGGAGGCAGTCAAGGCGAGTCCGTGATGTGTAACTCGCCGGCCTCTACTATTCTCGTTTCAATGGTCGGCTGACTTGGGACGGAATCTGTAGATCTAAACTGTTTACTAGTGAAGGTATGGAACGGAGAGAAAGTTTGGAGCTGTAGAAGCGGAGCGTTCGCCTTTGTCCTCGGATTCCAACCGCGAGAGGCGGTTCTAATCAAGGAATCTGAGGACAACAGCGATCGAAAGCCCAAACATTTCTCGTAGTTCCCCTATTCACTAACCCCCTCTGTTTTGATCTAGACTCCTCACTTAACATCGACCGTTTGAAATCTCTCATTTCTGGATATGCTAGAAACAGAGGTTCAAACAAAGGGGGAGTTGAGGGTTATGAAGCAAATTATGCTCATTACTGACGGTTGTTCGAATGTAGGAGAAAGTCCGGTGTTGGCAGCGGCGCATGCCCTGCAGGAGGGAATCACCGTAAATGTGGTCGGTGTAGTTGATTATGGTACGATCGGTGAAATCGGCAGCCGGGAGATTGCCGACATTGCCAAGGCCGGGGGAGGCCTTAGCCGCATAGTCGGAACACCACAACTGGCGCAGACGATTCAGATGATGACACGCAAGACCGTGGTTCAGACGATCCAGCAGGCGGTTAATAAAGAGGTAAAAAAGATACTAGGCGACGGCTCACTGGATCAGCTGCCTCCTGTTCAACGTTCACAGGTTGTTACAGTTGTAGATGAACTGACAGAAACAACGCCGCTGCGCATTGCACTTCTTATCGATGCCAGTGCCAGTATGAAGCCTAAACTGGGTGCTGTGGAAGATGCAATCCGCGATTTGGCACTCAGTTTAGAAGCACGGGAAGGCAAGAGTGAGATCGCTGTGTTTCATTTTCCCGGAAATAACAGCAGTGAAGATGCCAAGCTTGATCTAGATTGGACGCATGACATGTCAGGTATTCGTACGCTATTCTCTAAATTACACATGAGAGGCGCAACACCGACTGGCCCAGCTATTTTCAAGGTGCTTGAACATTATCGTTATGATACACTGGATGAACATCGTGGACGCCGACTAAGCGATGACCACGACGAAAGAGAAGGGATGATTGGTGGGTATGTCGTCTAATCCGTCCTATCCTACTGGTACCTTAATTAACGGCAAATGGCGGGGTAACCGTTATGTCGTTGAGCGGATGCTGGGAAGGGGCGCGAACGGAACCGTATATCTTGTGCAAAGAGAAGGCAGACGGGAAAGGTACGCGCTAAAAATCGGATACGATACACTTGAACTTCAATCGGAGATCAATGTGCTGACCTCGCTGCAATCGCGACGAAAGCGGAATGAACATCGGGCTCGTCGTGAGAATCCATTGTCTTCTTATTTTTTGGAAGCGGATGATTTCGCGAATGGGGATAATATCCCCTTCTATGTGATGAGGTATGTTGAAGGCAAACCGCTGCATCATTTTTTATCGAAAAACGGTCCCGATTGGTTAGGCCTGGTAGGTCTTGGTCTGCTTGAAAAGCTGCGCACACTGCATGAATGTGGATTTGTGTTCGGTGATTTGAAGCCCGAGAACGTCATGGTATCGAAATACGGTGAAGTGGAACTGATCGACTTTGGGGGCACAAGCCCTATTGGTCGTAGTGTGAAGCAGTTTACCGAATGGCATGATCGTGGTTTCTGGAATGCGGGCAGTCGAATCAGCGATGAGGGTTACGATCTTTTCGCATTTGCTGTGCTGTGTCTTCGTTTGCTCAATGAAGAAGGGCTCAAAAAGGCAGCCTTACAGCTGCCGCAGACGAGAAGTGTGGACGAATTATTTAAGCTGGCTAGAAATTTACCCAATAAGAAACTATCCTCCTGGATTTGTATGGCGTTAAAAGGGGGGTTCTCAGGCTCTGCGGATGCTACTGAGGTCTGGCGAAACCATATTTATAACTCGCGCAGAAAGCGCCCGGATAGTATGGACACCCCCCGGTGGTTAAAAAATGCATTCGCATTGTCTTTGTTTTTGCTCGCCTTTACGATTTATTGGGTATTCCGTTTTTGAACTCATACATATAGTTGGAGAGAGAGGGGGGCGCATGTGGAGCAAATGAATGGACTGGTGGAGTCTGTATTGGAGTCAGCAGCCGAGCATGAGCTGTGGGCGCCCCATGACACCATTGTAGTCGCAGTTTCCGGCGGCCCGGATTCTGTGGCTCTTTTGCATGTTTTACATGAAATATCTTTAAAATTTATTCCGCTTACCTTAATATGTGCTCATGTGAATCATGGATTTAGACCGGAGTCGAAGGAAGAGGCAGAGCTCGTACGTGGTATGGCTGAAGAACTGGGACTGCCCTTTGAGTTTGCGGAATTCGATATTCCCTCCTTGGCTAAAGAGAGTGGACTTGGTCCTGAGGGTACTGCACGTGAGAAGCGGTACGAATTTCTGATTGATACGGCACACCGATATGGGGCGCGTTCTGTTGCTCTGGCTCATCATGCTGATGATCAGGCAGAAACTGTAGTTATGCGTCTATTACGCGGAAGTGGCTTATCTGGACTGTCGGGTATCAAGTGGAAAAGAACAGAAAAAAAGGTGGAACTCATTCGCCCATTCCTACGTATTAACAAAACAGCACTTTTAGGGTTATGCCAAAATGAAGGTTTCACTTATGCTGAGGATGCCACCAATCTGCTGACGAAATACAAGCGGAATGCCATTCGTTTGGAAGTTCTTCCTTTTCTGGAAAAGTATAATGGCAGAGTGAGGCAATCCCTCGTACAGCTTGCGGAAATTGCCGGAGCTGAAGATGAGTATATGGAGACGTCTGCGGCAAAATGCTTTGAAGAGCTAGTTTCGGAAGGGGATGGGAAATACACCTTTAACAGAGCTTCATTTGCTGCCATACCCTCCGCTTTACAACGGCGTTTGATTAAACTAATATTAAATTATCTGTCGGCGGATTTATCTGCCCTTGATTTCCCCAAGATCGAAACTGTACGTCGGGGAACGCTGCAGAGCTATCCCACCACCTGGAGCTTGGATTTGGGTGGAGGCCTGACTTGTGTGCGGCAATATGATAGTATCTTGTTCTCGTCCAAGCCCACGACGCCACAGGCAAGCTATACATATCGTCTGTTTTTACCGGACTCTGAGCTTAAATTGGAGGAAATAGGTAAGGTGATGTCGATGGCGGTACTGGAGAGAGAAAACTTTTTTGTACAGGGGGAGGATTATGGGAAGATGTCGGCTTGGTTTGACCGTGATGAACTGGTCTTTCCACTGACGATACGATCCCGATTGCCTGGAGATACCATAAGGATCATGGGATTAAACGGAAGCAAAAAGGTAAAAGATATTTATATTGATGATAAAATACCTGCTTCCGAACGGTCATTGATTCCCCTCGTTTGTGATGGTTTGGGCAATATCGTCTGGATTCCGGGCGTAAGACGCTCGATGCATGCCGCAGTAGGGCGGCACACGACCTCCGTACTTCTATTGTCTCTGGCAGAGCTGGATGACCGCGAAGAAACGTAATGGTCGAAGTAAGTCTTTCATAGTATAACTTAGGAGGTTTCGCAAGTTGCAAAACGATATTCAAGAAGTATTGATCACCGAAGAGGAACTTCAGCAGAAAATTAAGGAGCTCGGTCGAACACTGAGCGAAGAATACGCAGGTCGTACCCCTTTAGTCATTTGTGTACTAAAAGGTGCGTTTATATTTATGGCAGATTTGGTTAAAGCCATTACAGTACCTGTTGAGATGGATTTCATGGCAGTGTCCAGCTATGGAGCATCCACCAAGTCCTCTGGAGTAGTCAAAATTATTAAGGATTTGGATGTATCGGTAGAAGGCCGCGATATCTTGATCGTTGAAGATATTATTGACAGTGGTCTTACACTCAGCTATTTAATTGAGTTGCTCCGCAACCGGAATGCTGCTACTATCTCTGTGGTTACCTTGTTTGATAAACCATCAGGCCGCACTGTTAATCTTGAAGCCAGCTACACAGGCTTCGTGTTACCTGACGAATTTGTAGTAGGCTACGGATTGGATTACGCCGAGCGGTATCGGAACCTCCCATATGTTGGAGTACTGAAACCTGAGATTTATTCCAATTGAACTAAGGACTGCCTCGATCATACGGATCGGATACCCACAACTTCCTTTATTTGAGGTGTCCCAAGAGGCTATGGTACAATAACTTGAGTGTTGTGAGAGGAGGTAGGGGATGAATCGGTTCATCCGGAATTCTGGTTTTTATTTGATTTTATTTTTAGTCGTGGTGGGTATTGTCCAGTTTGTGAGCAATGGAAATGAAGCCGCCGATTTCCCTAGATACGACGAGTTACGGCAGGAGATCAAGAACAACAATGTGAAGGATTTGACGGTTCAGTTTGAGGGTAATGCCTTTCTGGTCACAGGCGAGTATAGAGAGCTGCCTGCCGATACTAAATCGAAAAGCTTCTCCACATATATTCCTCCTACAGATGCCGCTATCAATGAACTGATTCAAGCCAGTGATGTTAATGGGATTGAATTAACTCAGAAGAAAATGGAAGGTACCAGCATTTGGCTGACATTCCTTTCTTCAATTATCCCACTGGTAATTATGTTCATCTTGTTCTTCTTCCTGTTTAATCAGGCGCAAGGTGGCGGCGGTAAAGTCATGAATTTCGGCAAGAGCAAGGCTCGGTTATATAATGAAGAGAAGAAGAAAATCAGCTTTGAGGATGTTGCAGGGGCGGACGAAGAGAAGCAAGAGCTTGTCGAAGTCGTTGAGTTCCTGAAAGATCCACGCAAATTTGCAGCTGTCGGCGCACGTATTCCTAAGGGCGTATTGCTTGTAGGTCCTCCGGGAACAGGTAAAACATTGCTTGCCCGTGCGGTAGCAGGTGAAGCTGGCGTTCCTTTCTTTAGTATTTCCGGTTCTGACTTTGTGGAAATGTTCGTGGGTGTTGGTGCTTCTCGGGTACGTGATTTGTTCGAGAATGCTAAGAAGAATGCTCCATGTATTATCTTCATTGATGAAATTGATGCTGTGGGTCGTCAGCGTGGTGCCGGTCTTGGTGGCGGACATGACGAGCGTGAGCAGACGCTTAACCAATTGCTGGTTGAGATGGATGGATTCGGTGGTAACGAAGGCATTATTATTGTAGCGGCGACTAACCGCGCTGATATACTTGATCCGGCATTGCTTCGTCCAGGACGTTTTGACCGTCAAATTACGGTTGACCGTCCTGATGTGAAAGGCCGTGAAGCTGTACTTAAGGTGCACGCTCGTAACAAACCGCTTACGAAAGATGTAAGACTGGATGTTGTTGCTAAACGCACAACCGGATTCACAGGTGCTGATTTGGAGAATCTGCTGAATGAGGCAGCTTTGCTAGCTGCACGCCGTAACCGTAAAGATATTTCCATGATTGAAGTGGATGAAGCTATCGACCGTGTTATCGTAGGTACTGAGAAACGCAGCCGTGTGATCAGTGACCGCGAGAAACGTATTGTAGCTTATCATGAAGCAGGCCATACTATTGCTGGTTACTTCCTTGAGCACGCCGATATGGTGCATAAAGTTACTATTATCCCACGCGGACGTGCAGGCGGATACGTTATTATGCTTCCGAAGGAAGATCGGATGATCGTTACCAAGCAGGAGCTTTTAGATAAGGTTACTGGATTACTTGGTGGACGTGTTGCCGAAGAATTGTTTATTGGTGAGATCGGTACGGGTGCATACAGTGACTTCCAACAGGCTACGCGCATCGTGCGTGCCATGATTATGGAGTACGGTATGAGCGATAAGCTTGGACCTATGCAGTTCGGATCTTCTCAAGGTCAAGTATTCTTAGGTCGTGATATTGGGCATGAACAGAATTACAGTGACTCCATTGCTTATGAGATTGATCAGGAAATGCAGAACTTTATTACTTCGAGTTACGAACGTTGTAAAGATCTGTTGATCAAACACTCCAAAGAAATGCACTTGATTGCCAATACATTACTTGAGAAAGAAACACTTGAGCTTGATCAGATCACACAACTGATTGAACAAGGATTCCTTTCCGAGGATGGTAAACCAGAGGGTGGCGAAGGTGTTGCCCATGAAGTTGGCGAGCCTGTCATCGACAATATCGGTGATGTGCGAGTTCGCATTCAAGGCAAGCCTGAGGACGAACAGTCCACACTTCCTGACTTATCAAAGGATATCCCGAATAACCCTGATTCTGAGGGTAATGACGGTTCCGGTGATGACAACAAAGGTGGGGGCACTAGCCTTACCTAATTGGGTCCACCATTCATATGATGTAAATTTATCCGGAGAACGTAACTGTTCTCCGGATTTTTTATTTTAATTTTTAAGGGATTCTATGCCTTAAAGCCTGTCCAGTTACATTGACAGGGGCTGGAACGTTGTGTACATTAGTGATTAATATTACTTACTATTTATATCAGCATGTTCATTTTTTCACCATGATGGCGCATGCCATTTGATAACATCATGTCGGCGAAAAGCCGCGAGGATTTAAGGGGGAGAACAATCGGTGGAAGCTCTGGCGCTTGAGCGCAAGCAGGAACAGAATCGAGAACTTCGTATACGTCTTGAACAGCTTAAAAAGGAACGAAACGCAATCATTTTAGCTCATTATTATCAGCGTGATGAAATTCAGGAGGTTGCCGATTTCCGGGGCGACTCTTTTTTACTCGCTCAGAAGGCTGCAGAGACAGATGCGGAAGTTATTGTATTCTGCGGTGTTCATTTCATGGGGGAAAGTGCAAAAATTCTAGCCCCGAACAAAACCGTTCTTATTCCTGATGAACGTGCAGGCTGTCCAATGGCAGATATGGTCAATGTAGACGGTTTGCGTAAGCTTAAAGCTCAACATCCAAATGCTAAAGTAGTCACTTATATCAACTCGTCTGCCGAGATTAAAGCAGAAACCGATATTTGTTGTACCTCAGCTAATGCTGTGAAAGTAATCGAATCCCTTGATGCTGAAGAGATTATTTGGGTCCCAGATAAGAATCTTGGTCAATATGTACAAGATCAGACGGGCAAGAAGCTGATTATTTGGGAAGGCTATTGCAACACTCACGACATGTTGACCGTCAAAGATGTAGTAGAAATGAGAGCAAAATATCCAGATGCGGAATTTGTAGTTCATCCAGAGTGCCGTCCTGAAGTAGTGGCCATGGGTGACTATGTAGGCAGCACTACATCAATTCTGGAGTATTGCCGGAAATCGGATCGTAAGCAATTTATCGTTGGAACGGAAGATGGTACCGGATATCAGCTTCGTAAGGATAGTCCAGATAAAGAATTCCATTTTGCTACCAAATTTCTTGTTTGTCCTAATATGAAAGTTAATAATCTAAAAAAACTGGTGAAATGCCTGGAGACGATGAAGCCACAAATCTATGTACCGCCTGCTGTCGCCGACAAAGCCAGAACATCCCTAGAGCGCATGCTACAAGTCCGGTAGCATGCGCTACTCTTTCGTTGAAACAGGTGAAAAGCGGTCATGATTCCACAATATTTGGTTGATTTTGATCTTCGGGATATTCCTACGGTAAAGACAGATTGTATTGTTATTGGTTCAGGGATTGCCGGACTATTCACGGCTATTAAAGCCAGTGAAGATCGGCGTGTCATAATGATCACAAAGAAATCAGTAATGGAAAGTAATACTCGCTATGCACAGGGGGGGATCGCAGCTGTTATAGCTGAGGATGATTCCCCTGCATACCACCGGCAGGATACCTTAATGGCCGGTGCAGGTCTTTGCTCCTCAACAGCTGTCGATGCACTTGTTAATGAAGGGCCGGAAGGCGTTCATGAGTTAATTCGCTTAGGAACCCTGTTTGATAAGGAAGATGGGGTACTGGCTTTGACTCAGGAAGGAGCGCACAGCCACCGCCGTATTTTGCATGCTAATGGGGATGCTACTGGTTATGAGATTGTTCGTGCATTGGCGGAACAGGTAGCGGAACATGAGAATATTGAGGTCTGGGATGATCATTATGTTATCGATCTCATCACTGAAGGTGGCGAATGTGTAGGCGCATTATTGCAGCGGCCCGGTGGTGGACGGTTGTTCCTGCAAGGGGATGCGACCATTTTGTGCTCTGGTGGAGCAGGACAATTATATCGATACACTACCAACCCTGAGGTAGCTACAGGAGATGGTGTAGCGATCGCCTATCGCGCTGGTGCTCATATACGAGATATGGAATTTATTCAATTTCATCCTACAGCACTTAGTTACCCAGGAGCTCCTAGATTTTTAATCTCCGAAGCTGTGCGTGGGGAAGGAGCAGTCTTGCGCAATATTAATGGAGAGCGGTTCATGGAGCGTTATCATAACCTGCTTGAACTAGCCCCGCGGGATATTGTAGCGCGAGCTATTGTAAGTGAAATGGAACTTACTAAATCAACGTTCGTTTATTTGGATATTACACATGAATCTCCAGAGATGGTGAAGCATCGGTTTCCCACAATATATGAGACATGTATGGGCTATGGACTGGATATTACAAGTGATTGGATTCCAGTGGCTCCTGCTGCGCATTATATGATGGGGGGGATTAAGACCGATCTGAATGGAGAGAGTACCGTCCCGCGTCTGTTTGCTTGCGGAGAGGTTTCCTCCACAGGCCTGCATGGCGCTAACCGTTTAGCTAGTAATTCTTTATCTGAGGCCATTGTATTTGGACAGCGTATTATTGATCGGATTCATGAGCTTTCCCCGCTGGACCGTGATGTTTTATCGGTTATCAGTAACGAGGGCCGTGTAGATTCGCCAACTCAAGCTATTGTGGAACGTCGTTTGAAGCTACAGAAGGTAATGGTTCGATATGCCGGACTACGTCGTAACGAAGAGATGTTACTTAAAGGATTAGATGAATTAAAACGACAGCTGCCAATCTTTGGATCAGCTTTGTCCAAACGTGAGGAATATGAATTTGCTAATATGCTGACCTGCTGTTTGCTTGTGACAGAGTCTGCTCTGGCACGGGAAGAGAGCCGTGGGGCGCATTACCGTGAGGATTATCCGCAGCGGGATGATGATCAGTGGCGTAAGCACCTGCTTCAAATTCGCGAACTGGGAATAGTGGAGGAATTAAGCGATGATGTTTAATGGTTACAATGAAGAACTAGTACAATCTATCAAGGCTTGGTTGCGGGAAGATGTTGGTTCCGGAGATGTAACCACGCAGATGACGATTCCAGTGGGCCATGAGTCCAAAGGGATTATTCATGCCAAGGAAGACGGGATAATTTGTGGCATCCCAATTGCAGAGCTGGTCTTTGAAATTGTGGATCCGGCGCTTAGTTTTACAGCTCTTGTCGAGGAAGGTCAAGCTGTAACCAAAGGGACTGTAATTATTGAGGTTGAGGGCAGCACACATGCGATTCTAACAGGTGAGCGGCTTGCGCTTAACTTGATGCAGCGTCTTTCGGGTGTGGCATCACGTACAGCTTCTTTCGTGCAGGTGCTGGAGGGATTACCGACTCGCTTAGTGGATACACGTAAGACAACACCAGGTCACCGGATGCTGGAGAAATATGCTGTTCGTATTGGTGGAGGCTTTAATCACCGTTTTGGCTTATATGATGCAGTTATGATCAAGGATAATCATATCAAAGGCGCGGGTGGTATTCGGCAGGCTGTAGGTCGTGCCCGGAAGAACATCCCGCATACGATGAGCATCGAAGTGGAGACCGAAAATTTAGAGCAAGTCGAAGAGGCGCTGGCAGCAGGTGCCGACATTATAATGCTCGATAACATGTCTAACGATATGATGAAGCAAGCCGTGGTTAGGATTAAATCCCAAGCTCCGCATGTTAAGACAGAGGCTTCTGGAAATGTATCGTTAGAAACCGTACGCGGGATTGCTGAAACGGGTGTGGATGTGATTTCTGTCGGGCGCCTTACGTACTCCTTCTCCAGTCTGGATATCAGTCTAGACCTTAATGCTAAGAAGGAAGGGCCTTTGTCATGATGCTTGCTGTCGATATCGGTAATACCAATATTGTTCTCGGTGTATATAGAAAACGCGAATTGCTGCATCATTTTCGGCTAAGCACTGCGCGCCAATCGACCGTGGATGAATATGGAGTAATGATACACAATCTTTTTCACATGTCAGGTATATCTGTCAAAGAGGTTGAAGGTGTAATTATATCTTCGGTTGTTCCGCCACTGGTTAAGACTATTGAGGATATGTGTATTAAATATATAGGGAAAGACCCATTAATTGTAGGACCAGGGATTAAGACGGGGCTTAACTTACGTTATGAGAATCCGCGTGAAATTGGCGCAGACCGGATTGTTAATGCAGTTGCTGCGATTGAACAATACAAATGTCCACTTGTGGTTGTTGATTTTGGTACGGCTACGACTTTTGATTGCATTGATGCAGGTGCTAATTATCTTGGTGGCGCGATAGTTCCTGGTCTAGGCATTTCAACAGAGGCATTATACCAGCGGGCATCTAAGCTGCCGCGAATTGAATTGGAGAAGCCTAAAAAGGTCATCGGGCGTAATACGGTGCATGCGATGCAGGCCGGAATTATTTTTGGCTATGCGGGTCAGGTTGAGGGCATCGTTAAACGAATTAAAGTCGAGATGAACGCTCCCGAACTGAAGGTTATTTCGACCGGAGGCCTCGCCTCGCTAATTGCGGGTGAAACGGACTGTATTGATGAAGTAAATCCTATGTTAACGCTAGAAGGATTAAGAATTATTTACGATCGTAACCAATAAAGATAAAGAAGCCTAAAAAGGCGAAGAGATAGGAGGGCTATGCACCCAATGGAAAAAAAGAAGGATCGACTAATCCGCGGCACGGCTCTTAATGGTAAAGTGAGAGCGTTTGCTGTCCGCACAACTGAATTGGTTGAAGAACTGAGACGCAGACACGATACGTATCCAACGGCTACAGCCGCAATGGGACGTACAGTTACCGCTGCAGCCATGATGGGCGCTATGCTCAAGGGTAGTGAGAAGCTGAGTATTATGGTTAAAGGGAATGGACCGATCGGACAAATCGTTGCAGAATCCAATGCATTGGGAGAAGTGCGTGGTTATGTGCATAATCCACACATTCATTTACCGAGCAATAGTATGGGGAAACTGGATGTAGCTGGAGCGGTGGGAACTGAAGGGTTCATTGATGTTATAAAAGATTTAGGCATGAAAGAGCCGTACCGAGGTAGTATTCCTATTATCTCCGGGGAGCTTGGCGATGATTTTACTTATTATTTTGCGGTTTCTGAGCAAACTCCAGCTGCGGTTGGCCTAGGTGTATTGGTAGATACCGATGAGTCGGTAATTGTGGCTGGAGGGTTTATTGTTCAACTTCTTCCTGGTCTGACAGATGCGGAGATTACTGAGATTGAAAAAGCTGTAGGGGCGATGCCTTCTGTAACAGCACTTCTCGATCAGGGGCTGGAGCCAGAAGAAATGCTGCGCTACCTGTTGCCGGATGCAGTGGTTATGGATGAACTGGATATTAACTTTGCTTGTCAGTGTTCGCGTGAGCGGGTAGAGCAGACATTGGTTAGCTTAGGGCGGGATGAACTGGAGAGATTAATTGCAGAAGATGAACAGGCTGAAGTCGTATGCCATTTTTGCAATGAGGCTTATGTTTTCAATAAGGACGATTTACAGGTCATTTTAGAACAAGCGAATTCGTAGGGCATTGGGATGATGACGAGACAGGAACGTGCACTTCGCAATACGGTTATTATTCTAGCTGTTGCAACTTTAATGCTCGGGGGTCTATTATTCTGGAGTTTGCGCGCCATGGCCCTACTTAAAGGAGATACAACAGACAATGAATCACCGGATGTAGCGACTGCAGGCGGACAACCGATAACGGATCAGCAGTGGATGGATGAGCTCAAAAAAAAGCATGGAGAAGAAGTGTTAATCAGTATGCTTAACCATATTGTCGTGGACATGGAAGCTAAGGCTTTAGGAATTACCGTGACAGACGATGAGGTTAAGCAGGAACTGGCACGCACTATAGTTGGATACGAATCAGAAGCGCAATATTATGCTCAAATGCAATCTCAGCTGGGATTATCTCGTCAGGAAGTGTTCGCAGAGACAGCTTAT
Source organism: Paenibacillus sp. FSL R5-0928 (assembly GCF_037970385.1). NCBI lineage: Bacteria > Bacillati > Bacillota > Bacilli > Caryophanales > Paenibacillaceae > Paenibacillus > Paenibacillus sp. FSL R5-0928. The sequence goes on from NZ_CP150225.1 coordinate 80,564, forward strand.
CGTCTGTCCTTACAAGCGATAGCCACGGTGGGCATTACAATCAGTGATGCCGATATAGATGCTTATTTAGAGCAAAATGCCGAGCGCTTCGTTCCAAAAAAGGAAATGCAGCTTTCTATGATCAAGGTTTCATCCTATGAGGAAGGTCAGCAGCTAATGGATCGCTTGGAACAGGGTGAGGATTTCGCTGATTTGGCTAGGGAAGTGTCTATTGATGAAGAGAGTCGGCAGCATGGAGGCAGTTTAGGCAAAGTAGAGGAAGACGACCCTTTTTGGCCAGAGGGAATGTTAAAGACTGCGGCTGGATTGGATGTGGGTGATATAGCCGGTCCGATCGAGACAGGGGAAGACTTCGCCATTATTCGCTTGGAGAGTATTCACTCTCCAGAAATGCCAGATCAGAAAGAAATTCGGGCGCTTGTACGTCAAGAGCTGGCTTTGGAGCAAGCCCCTCCCTTGCAGCAGGTGGAAAGCAATTTACGCAATAAATATGAGGTGTCAATAAATATTGACAACAGCCTGCAAGATTGATAATATGATATTAACGTAAACCCTACCGTTTTAGTCGGAAATAACTGACGGTGGTCAACAATTTAAACTCCACACACAGAAGCATAAAGTCACAATTTACGTTCTTATATCGCATTTATCATTCTAAGGAGGTTTTTGCTCATGGCTAAAGTCGTTAACAACGTAACAGAATTGATCGGAGGTACTCCGCTCGTTCGTTTGAATCGTCTGGCACAGGAAGGCTCCGCAGATATTTATTTGAAATTGGAATATCAGAACCCGGGATCAAGCGTAAAAGACCGGATTGCAATCAGCATCGTGGAAGAAGCTGAGCGTGAAGGTCTACTGAAACCAGGAGGTACGATTGTAGAAGCTACTAGTGGTAACACTGGTATCGGCCTGGCACTTGTAGCTGCTGCTAAAGGTTATAAGGCAGTTATCGTAATGCCGGAAACAATGAGCTTGGAGCGCCGTAATCTCCTTCGCGCATATGGAGCGGAATTGGTGCTGACCCCAGGATCGGAAGGTATGAATGGTGCGGTTAAGAAAGCAGACGAAATTCTGAAAGAGAACCCAAGCTATTTCCCATCCGAGCAATTCAAGAATAAAGCGAACGTGAAGATTCACCGTGAGACTACTGGACCTGAAATCATTGACGCTATTGAATCCATCGGCGGTCCTTTGGATGCTTTTATTGCAGGTATCGGAACAGGCGGAACGATCACTGGTGCGGGTGAAGTGCTGAAAAGCCAATATCCTGATATTAAGATCTATGCTGTGGAGCCTGCTGCTTCCCCAATCTTGGCTGGAGGCAAACCAGGCCCTCACAAAATCCAAGGTATCGGAGCTAACTTTATCCCTGAGATTCTGAACCAAGATATCTATGATGAAATCATCCACGTTGAGAATGATGAAGCTTTCGAAACTGCACGTCGTGTAGCTAAAGAAGAAGGCGTCTTGTCTGGTATTTCTTCAGGTGCTGCTGTATTTGCCGCACTTAAAGTAGCCAAAGATTTAGGCCCTGGCAAAAAAGTAGTAGTCATTATCCCAAGTAACGGCGAACGTTACCTGAGCACACCACTTTACAATTTCGAAGCGTAATTGTTTGCAATAACGTAAATCTATAAGAGTCTTCATACCACTTTTTTGGTGGTGATGGAGACTCTTTTCGTTGATTTAAAAGGCATTAGGTACTGTGCATATATGGCAGGCTAGACGTGGTAATTTTATTATTGTTGAAAAAAGCTCTGGTTTTTGCAGAAAACGAAAAAATCATAATAATTTCCTATCGCTGAGGGCTTTTCAATAATGCCTTAAGTACAGTATACTGACAGGCAATATACTACTGATGATTGGACAAAACTAAGCAAATGCTTACGAAGCGAGTTTTGTCTCGAAGATTAAACTGTAAGATGATGCTAGACAAAACTTTTAGGAGGATGGCTTTGGAAATCATAACAACCTGGAACGAGTGGGAACAATGGGCTGCAGAAGACTGGAGCATGTTTCCCTTGATTATAAAATCTCCCCGGTGCACAAACGAATTACCCGCGTCCTGGGAGAAAGCCTGGGAGTTAGCTTCCCAGTATTCTGTAGTTTTAGAAAGTGGTAAGGGTGGCCGTTATACGTACTTGGGCTTGAACCCTGTTTCGATATTGAAGGGCAAGGAGGATAATGCGGAAGTATTTAGCTTCCCTACTGAATCTTTGGAATCAGCATCAGTGGACGAGGAGAGGATACCTGAGGCAACAACACTGCATGGACAACCGCTGGAGCTACTGCAGCAATGGATGTCGGATTTTACGTCGCCTAAGTTAAAGGATGAAGATGTTCCTCCTTTTTCTGGTGGATGTATTGGTTTCCTTGGTTATGATGTGGTTCGTTCTTTGGAACGATTGCCGTCTCTTGCCCAAGATGATCCTGGTTTTCCTGATTTTCTTTTTATGAGGTTTGACGAGATATGGATCTATGATCACGAAGAGCATGTGCTTTATTGTGCTGTTCACGTTCCAGTTCCAGCAGACTGTGGGATGGAAGAGCTGCAAAATCTTTATCTTGGCAGTATAGAACAGGCTGGACAAATGGTAGAGCAGTGGCAGCTGATATCTTCAGCCGCAGGATTGGATGATGAGGCTGTGGGCAGCATTGAGGCCCTTACAGTTTCATCAGGAGAGTGGCCGGGCATGGCTTCCGCTTTTTCGCCTGAGAAGTTTCAGCAGGCAGTGCTGGACGTTCAGGAATACATCCGCCAAGGTGATGTCTTCCAAGTGAACCTCTCGCTGCGCCAGGAGGCGCAGCTGAAGTCCCCGCCGGAGGATGTTTACGAGTGGCTGCGCAAGCTCAACCCGTCCCCGTACATGGGGCTCTTGCGGTCGCCCGGCTTCGCGCTGTCCAGCGCTTCACCGGAGCTGCTCGTCAAGCTGCACGGGGACAAAGTGAGCGCCCGGCCAATCGCCGGCACCCGGCGCCGGGGACTCACTCCCGCGGAGGATGCCGCCATGGAGGCGGAGCTTCGCGGGAGCGAAAAAGAGATCGCCGAGCATATCATGCTTGTCGATCTGGAACGCAACGACATCGGGCGTGTCGCTGCATACGGTTCCGTCAGCGTGCCGGAGCTGATGACGGTGGAGCGCTACTCTCATGTGATGCATCTGGTTTCGCAGGTAGAGGGCCAGATTGCGCCGGATAAAGACGCGTATGCGGTTATTGCAGCTTTATTCCCCGGGGGGACTATTACAGGGGCTCCCAAGGTAAGGACAATGGAGATTATTGAAGAATTGGAGCCGGTTCGACGTGGACCCTATACAGGATCGATGGGTTTTATTGACTATAACGGCAATATGGAATTAAATATTATTATAAGAACGCTGGCTGTAAAAGACGGGGTCGGATATATTCAGACAGGTGCCGGCATAGTGATCGATTCCGATCCCTACCGTGAATACCGTGAATGCCATAATAAAGCCAAAGCGGTAGTGAAGGCAGTACTCTGTAGTGAACTGCAGCAGGAATTGCCAGCTACCAGCGGAGCCGAAGGGGGAGTAGCACTGTGATCTTGGTCATCGATAATTATGATTCCTTTACGTATAACCTCGTACAGTATTTAGGTGAGCTTGGGGAAGAGGTTAAAGTGCACCGCAATGATGAAATTACCATCGAAGAGATTGAAAAGCTGGCACCTGACCATATTCTAATTTCACCAGGCCCATGTACGCCAAATGAAGCGGGAATTAGTCTGGAATTGTTGCATCATTTCAAGGGGATCATTCCGATCTTCGGCGTATGCCTTGGACATCAAGCGATTGGACAAGCATTTGGTGGCAATGTCATCCGTGCTGAGCGTTTGATGCATGGGAAGACATCGCCTATTTACCATAACGGGACCTCAGTTTTTGAAGGTCTGGAGTCTCCATTTACAGCTACCCGATATCATTCACTGATTGTAGAGCGGGAGAGTCTCCCAGATTGCTTGGAGATTACGGCTGAGACTGAAGAAGGGGAGATTATGGCATTGCGCCATAAAGAATACCCTATTGAAGGTGTGCAGTTCCACCCGGAATCTATTATTACGGATCATGGTCATACGATGCTGCGTAATTTCTTGAAACGGAGAGCCGGAGAAACGGCATGAAATATATAGGATTTAACAATGGTGTCATTGACGCCCGAGAAACCGTGGTTTCTACCTTGGATCACGGCTTTTTGTACGGCATTGGCTTGTTCGAAACCTTTAGGACCTATGGGGGAGTTCCCTTTTTGCTGGAGCGTCATTTGAAGCGTATGGCAGAGGGTTGCAAGGCACTGGGCATTCCATTTGAAGCAGAAGCGGCACATCTACTTGACTGGATTAAGCGCGTTATGGACAAAAATGAATTAAAAGAAGCTTATATACGCTATACCGTAACAGCCGGTGAGGATATTCTCGGATTACCTGCTGGTGATTATCAAAAGCCTAATCATTTGTTGTACATCAAAGCGCTGCCGAAAGTACCAGATAAACTCTATAGTGAAGGCAAAGAGCTGCAGCTGTTGTCCTTGCGGCGTAATACTCCTGAGGGAACAGTGCGATTCAAGTCGCTGCATTATATGAATAACATTCTGGCTAAGCGAGAGCTTAGAGGGTATACTTCTGCGGCAAATGGTGCTGAAGGACTAATGCTGACGGCAGAAGAATTTATTGCCGAGGGCATTGTCAGCAACATCTTTTTTGTAAAAAACAACAGGCTCTATACCCCAGATCTTACAACAGGGATACTTCCGGGAATTACCCGGGAAATGGTAATGGAGCTGGCTCTTAGTGCAGGCCTTAGTGTTGAAGAAGGAACATATCACTGGGAGCAGTTAAAAGCTGCTGATGAAGTGTTTCTTACCAATTCCGTACAAGAAATCGTTCCTGTTACCGGGATGTGGCATGGAGATGCAAGATTTACTATAGGTACTGGCCAGTGTGGAACAATTACTGCTGGCTTGATTTCATCATATAGAGATAGGACGGCGATTGCGAAATGAGACCAGTCCTCTTTAAGCGGACATACCGTTGTGGAAATACAGACTTGGAGTTAGGAAATCGAACATTGATTATGGGCATCCTTAATGTGACCCCTGATTCTTTTTCAGATGGAGGACTTTGGGATCATCCGGACAAAGCAGTTGAGCATGCGCTGCGTATGGCTGCAGAGGGTGCTGATATTATTGATATCGGCGGTGAATCTACTCGTCCTGGTCATCAACCGGTGGGAATTGAAGAGGAGTTAGCTCGTGTATTGCCTGTGATCGAGAGTATTCATAAGGCGGCACCTCACCTTCCGTTATCTATCGATACCTATAAAGCTGAAGTAGCCCGCCAAGCTATAGCTGCGGGTGCCCATATCATTAATGACATATGGGGTTGTAAGGCCGATCCGGAAATGGCGGCAGTGGCCGCTGCTGCTGACTGTCCTATTATTTTGATGCATAACCGGCAGGACCGTAATTATACGAATCTGAGTGCGGATATGTCGGCTGACCTTAAGGAAAGTATTGATCTTGCGGTAGCCGCAGGTGTTAAGCCGGCCAATATCATATTGGATCCAGGTATCGGCTTTGCTAAGGATTATAATGAAAACCTGCAGGCAATGACGCTTTTAGACGGGTTGACTGAGTTAGGTTATCCGTTGTTACTGGCGACTTCCCGCAAAAAATTCATCCGCACGGTACTTGATTTGCCGTCTGATGATGTTGTGGAAGGCACCGCAGCTACAGTAGCTTTTGGGATAGCTCAGGGTTGCCAGATCGTACGTGTACATGATGTATCTCTGATTAAACGAACGGTTAAGATGTGTGATGCGATGTTGTATGCTGCACCTCCAGTGGTGCGTGAATAGCTATATTTTACGAAAAAGGGCGGATTAATCATGGATAAAATGACAATGCATCGCATGGAATATTACGGATACCACGGTGTATTTGAGGAAGAACGTAAGCTGGGACAACGTTTTTACATTGATTTAGAGCTGGAGCTTGATTTGCAGGGTGCGGGCTTGAATGATGATTTGAGTCAAACCGTGAATTATGCTGAAGTTCATGAATTAGTCAAAAACATTGTCGAAATAAAGTCTTTTAAGTTGATCGAAGCTTTGGCAGAATATATTGCATCCTCCGTACTGGACACTTATACTGTTATCAATGCAGTAACGGTTAAGGTAACTAAACCCCATCCGCCTTTCGACATTCATTTTCAGGGAGTGACTGTAGAGCTGCGCAGAACTAGAAAGTGAGAACAAGGTCCATGAATATACATTCCACCTCTGAAGAATCAGAGGCTTATATTGCTTTAGGGGCTAATTTAGGTGACCGCGAGGGCACGCTGTCAGAGGCTTTGAACAGACTGGACGCTCATGATGAAATATCGGTGGTCCGCTGCTCCAAAGTTTACGAGACAGAGCCAGTAGGTTATTTAGATCAGCCGCAGTTTCTCAATATGGCAGCAGCTTTGCGAACGACACTTGCGCCCGAGTCCTTGCTGGAAGTGATGTTGGGGATTGAAACGCAGTTGGGTCGTATCCGGGATATCCGCTATGGACCGAGAACGGTAGATTTGGATTTGTTGTGGGTTGAGGGTCAGGTGCTCGATACACCACATTTAACGTTACCGCATCCACGCATGTTAGAGCGTGCTTTTGTATTGTTTCCGCTCAGTGACATCGTTCCACAGAATGAACAATCTTCCGGACTTCGCAAGCTGATTACAGCAGTGCTTCAAGACATAGATGGGAAGGAAGGAATTCGGTTGTGGACAACAAGCGTTTGGGACGGAGGGTCAGGGCATTCCGTAAGCTAAAAGGGTATACTCAACAGGATCTTGCGGATCTTGCCGGAATTTCCTTGGCTGTGCTTGGTGCAGTCGAGAGGGGTAACAGACGATTAGAAGATCAAATTTTAGATAAAATTGCGAATGTCCTAGGGGTTACAACAGAAGAGCTTGTGGATCCCAACTCATAATTTTTAAGAATTAAAAGGCAGGAAGTGATACGAATGCTGAAGATTGGCGATATCGAGATGAAAAATCAGGTTGTTCTGGCACCTATGGCTGGCGTGTGCAATCCGGCTTTTCGTCTGATCGCTAAGGAATTTGGTACAGGTCTGGTCTGTGCGGAAATGGTAAGCGATAAGGCCATTATTCACGGAAATACACGTACTCGCGAAATGTTGTTTGTAGATGAACGGGAGAAACCGCTTAGTTTGCAGATTTTTGGCGGGGATAGAGAATCACTGGTGCAAGCAGCAAAAGTGGTTGATAAAGAAACCAATGCTGATATTATCGATATCAATATGGGATGCCCAGTGCCTAAAGTAACTAAATGTGATGCGGGAGCCCGCTGGCTTTTGAATCCCGACAAAATCTATGAAATGGTCTCTGCGGTTGTCGATGTTGTCGATAAACCCGTAACCGTGAAAATGCGGATTGGCTGGGATAGCGAGCATATTTTTGTCGAAGATAATGCGCGTGCGGTTGAACGTGCCGGGGGTAAGGCTGTCAGCGTACACGGTCGTACCCGGGAGCAGCTTTACACAGGCCATGCGGACTGGAACTATATCAAGATGGCAAAAGAAGCAGTTTCTATTCCTGTTATTGGCAACGGGGATGTTAATACACCTGAAGATGCTCGGGCTATGTTGGATCAGACTGGCTGCGATGGCGTAATGATCGGGCGTGGAGCACTCGGCAATCCTTGGATGTTGTATCGTACGATTCAATATTTGAGCACCGGCGAGCTTATGCCTGAACCTGGCTTGGATGAGAAGATTAAGGTTGCTATTCTTCATATGGATCGACTGGTAGCTCTTAAGGGAGAAGCTGTAGCTGTCCGTGAGATGCGTAAGCATATGGCCTGGTACTTAAAAGGCTTGAAGGCTGCCGCTAGAGTGAAGGATGTTCTCATGACAGAAACAAAACGCGATGGAATGGTGAGGATATTGAATGATTTTGTCGTTCAATTAAAGCATGAAGAAGAGAGCAAGGGCATTGAAATGTCTTCTTCTGCTGTATAATCACCTTTTTTCTGCTGATATTTGAACACATCTGACTTTATATGTGGTGTCATTGACATTTTGTAGCGGTTCCAATATAATTTCACAGTATAAAATCGCCGTTACAGTAAGAGCAATGCAGCAGGGAGGGTTCTTATCCTTCTAGATTAGCATATAGTATGGTGTTTTCAATAATTGTATACGACAGGAGAATCGGTTGAGATGAGCGATAAAGAAGTCATCCTTACGCCGGACGGGCTAAAACGTCTGGAAGATGAGCTGGAGACCCTCAAATCCGTAAAACGCCGTGAGGTTGCTGAACGGATTAAGGTAGCGATTGGCTACGGAGATATCAGTGAGAACTCGGAGTATGAAGACGCGAAGAATGAGCAAGCTTTTATCGAAGGACGCGTTCTAACTTTGGAGAAGATGCTTCGCAACGCGCGTATCATCAATAGCGACGAGATCGTTACTGACGTAGTAAGTATTGGTGTTACTGTAAGTGTCGAGGATTTGGAATATGGGGACACTATGGAGTATACGATCGTAGGTACAGCAGAGTCTGATCCACTGAATAACAAGATTTCCAATGAAAGTCCGGTAGGCAAAGCTATTATCGGGAAAAAAATAGGTACGGTTGTTGATGTTTCTACACCTGCAGGAGTTATTCAATATAAAATTCTCGATATCAGAATGAAGTAATATACAGACCTTAATGTCTGTAAATAGATGTGCTGCCGTATGTATTAGTCATTTCACTGTACATAGGTAGATAAGGGAACATGTTTGGGAAAGCTTCCTTAGGGAAGCTTTTTTCAAATCATCCAGAAACGATAGGTAAAACAAACTGCTTATATTTTGAGCTGGAACGGGACTGTCCTCTAACTATGGAGACGGAGCCGTTTCTTCTTGTGTATATGATATTACTGAGTTATAAGGGGATGAATCGCATGACCGAGGAAATGAACAATGTGGACAATGCAGAGAACGAACTTAGTGAGCTTTTGCAGATCCGCCGTGCCAAACTGGACGAGCTAAGAGGACTTGGTATTGATCCTTTTGGCAAAAAATACGAGCGCACAGCTAACGCTGGCGATATCGTAGCTAAGTATGATGGACTTTCCAAAGAGGAATTGGACGAGCTTTCTGTTGAAGTGAGCATTGCTGGACGTATTATGGCAAAACGCGTTATGGGTAAAGCCAGCTTTGCGCATATCCAGGACCTTAGTGGAAGAATTCAGCTTTATGTTCGTCAAGACAGCATTCCTGAAACTCAATACGCGGCGTTTAATGTTCTCGATCTGGGAGATATTATTGGCGTTCGTGGAACAGTATTCAAAACCAAAACAGGCGAGACCTCCATCAAAGTGCATAATCTCGAAGTCTTGTCCAAATCCCTGCTGCCACTTCCTGAGAAATATCATGGTCTTAAAGATGTAGAACTGCGTTATCGCCAGCGCTATGTTGATTTGATTATTAATCCGGAAGTTCAACAGACCTTTATTGCCCGTTCAAGAATTATTCAATCGATGCGTCGCTATTTGGATTCACTTGGTTATCTTGAAGTTGAAACACCTACACTTCATACGATCGCCGGCGGAGCAGCTGCGCGTCCGTTTATTACTTACCACAACACACTTGAAATGCAGCTGTATATGCGGATTGCTATCGAGCTTCACTTGAAACGCCTTATTGTTGGCGGTTTGGAAAAAGTGTACGAAATCGGCCGTGTATACCGTAACGAGGGAATGTCGACTCGTCATAATCCAGAGTTTACTATGATTGAGTTGTACGAAGCATATGCTGACTACAAGGACATCATGAATCTCACGGAGAATATGATTGCACATATTGCCCAAGAGGTATTAGGTACACAACTGCTGGATTACCAAGGCAAAGAGGTAAATCTGTCTCCAGGATGGCGTCGTGTAACTATGGTTGATGCTGTTAAAGAAGTAACCGGTGTTGATTTCAGTGTTCACATGACAGATGACGAAGCACAAGCTTTGGCAAAAGAACATCGTGTGCCTGTTGAGAAACATATGACGTTCGGTCATATCCTTAACGCTTTCTTCGAGCAATTTGTAGAGGAAACTCTAATTCAGCCAACCTTTGTAATGGGACACCCTGTTGAAATTTCACCACTTGCGAAGAAAAACGATGAGGATCCACGCTTTACCGATCGTTTTGAGCTGTTTATTGTGGGTCGTGAGCACGCTAATGCATTTAGTGAATTGAATGATCCGATTGACCAACGTCAACGCTTTGAGGCACAGATCCAGGAGAAAGAGCAAGGTAATGACGAAGCTCATGAGATGGACGATGATTTCATCCGCGCCCTGGAATATGGTATGCCACCTACTGGCGGACTGGGAATCGGCGTAGACCGTCTGATCATGCTGCTTACCAATTCTGCATCGATTCGCGATGTATTGCTGTTTCCACATATGCGTAACCGTACTGAATAGTATCTATACAACACAGGGCTTAAGGGAGCTGTCTAAGGACAGTTCTCTTGGCTACTGTTGATTAGAAGCGGTGCTTTCACTTCATTGCTCCTATAGAATGTAGAGATTTAATATTAGTTTCAAAAAAACTCTTGCAATGAATCTCTATACATGATATATTCTAAGTCCGGCCAAGAAATACACATGCCGAGCTCGAAAATGAGGTTAAAAAAAGAGCTTGACATTAAATAGCCGAACATGATATAGTATAAGAGTTGCTGCTGAGACATTAAACGGCGCCAACGAGAACTTGATCTTTGAAAACTGAACAACGAGTGAGTAGGAAATCACGTAAGTGAAATCCAAAATTAGAGAATTAATTTTCTCGTCAGATGTTTCAAAATGAGCATATCGCTCTTTTCAATACTAATTGGAGAGTTTGATCCTGGCTCAGGACGAACGCTGGCGGCGTGCCTAATACATGCAAGTCGAGCGGAGTTACTTTGAAAGCTTGCTTTCAAAGTAACTTAGCGGCGGACGGGTGAGTAACACGTAGGCAACCTGCCCTTCAGACTGGGATAACTACCGGAAACGGTAGCTAATACCGGATAATTTCTTTTTTCTCCTGAGAGAAGAATGAAAGACGGAGCAATCTGTCACTGAGGGATGGGCCTGCGGCGCATTAGCTAGTTGGTGGGGTAACGGCCCACCAAGGCGACGATGCGTAGCCGACCTGAGAGGGTGAACGGCCACACTGGGACTGAGACACGGCCCAGACTCCTACGGGAGGCAGCAGTAGGGAATCTTCCGCAATGGGCGAAAGCCTGACGGAGCAACGCCGCGTGAGTGATGAAGGTTTTCGGATCGTAAAGCTCTGTTGCCAGGGAAGAACGTCCGGTAGAGTAACTGCTACCGGAGTGACGGTACCTGAGAAGAAAGCCCCGGCTAACTACGTGCCAGCAGCCGCGGTAATACGTAGGGGGCAAGCGTTGTCCGGAATTATTGGGCGTAAAGCGCGCGCAGGCGGCTATTTAAGTCTGGTGTTTAAACCTTGGGCTCAACCTGAGGTCGCACTGGAAACTGGGTGGCTTGAGTACAGAAGAGGAAAGTGGAATTCCACGTGTAGCGGTGAAATGCGTAGATATGTGGAGGAACACCAGTGGCGAAGGCGACTTTCTGGGCTGTAACTGACGCTGAGGCGCGAAAGCGTGGGGAGCAAACAGGATTAGATACCCTGGTAGTCCACGCCGTAAACGATGAGTGCTAGGTGTTAGGGGTTTCGATACCCTTGGTGCCGAAGTTAACACAGTAAGCACTCCGCCTGGGGAGTACGGTCGCAAGACTGAAACTCAAAGGAATTGACGGGGACCCGCACAAGCAGTGGAGTATGTGGTTTAATTCGAAGCAACGCGAAGAACCTTACCAGGTCTTGACATCCCTCTGAATCTGCTAGAGATAGCAGCGGCCTTCGGGACAGAGGAGACAGGTGGTGCATGGTTGTCGTCAGCTCGTGTCGTGAGATGTTGGGTTAAGTCCCGCAACGAGCGCAACCCTTAACTTTAGTTGCCAGCAAGTAATGTTGGGCACTCTAGAGTGACTGCCGGTGACAAACCGGAGGAAGGTGGGGATGACGTCAAATCATCATGCCCCTTATGACCTGGGCTACACACGTACTACAATGGCCGGTACAACGGGAAGCGAAGCCGCGAGGTGGAGCCAATCCCATCAAAGCCGGTCTCAGTTCGGATTGCAGGCTGCAACTCGCCTGCATGAAGTCGGAATTGCTAGTAATCGCGGATCAGCATGCCGCGGTGAATACGTTCCCGGGTCTTGTACACACCGCCCGTCACACCACGAGAGTTTACAACACCCGAAGTCGGTGGGGTAACCCGCAAGGGAGCCAGCCGCCGAAGGTGGGGTAGATGATTGGGGTGAAGTCGTAACAAGGTAGCCGTATCGGAAGGTGCGGCTGGATCACCTCCTTTCTATGGAGAATCGTCTTCTGCAATGAAGACATTCAAATCGGAAGCTCAGCTTCCAAAACTCAGGTTTAGGCCTGTTACTCACTCGTTGCTCAGTTTTGAGAGTTTAAGCTCTCAGTAAGACTTGATCCTTGAAAACTGGATACCGAAACGAATTTGCGTTTTAGAACATCTTTTAGCAACTTGTGCAAACAAGTAAATGTTATTAGTGAGATTTTTCAAAGAAGATATCGTTCGATATTTTCCTACGGAAAAATCAAGGTTAAGCTAATAAGAGCACACGGAGGATGCCTAGGCGCCAGGAGCCGACGAAGGACGTGGCGAACAACGAAACTGCCTCGGGGAGCTGTAAGCAAGCTTTGATCCGGGGGTGTCCGAATGGGGAAACCCAGCTGTGGTAATTCGCAGTTACTCATACCTGAATACATAGGGTGTGTAGAGGCAGACCAGGGGAACTGAAACATCTAAGTACCCTGAGGAAGAGAAAACAATAGTGATTCCGTCAGTAGCGGCGAGCGAACGCGGAACAGCCTAAACCTAAGAGCTTGCTCTTAGGGGTTGTGGGACGTCTCACATGGAGTTACAAAGGAATATGGTAGGTGAAGAGGTCTGGAAAGGCCCGCGATAGAGGTAAAAGCCCTGTAACCTAAACTGTGTTCTCTCCGAGACGGATCCCGAGTAGTGCGGGGCACGTGAAACCCCGTATGAATCCAGCAGGACCATCTGCTAAGGCTAAATACTACCTGGCGACCGATAGTGAAACAGTACCGTGAGGGAAAGGTGAAAAGCACCCCGGAAGGGGAGTGAAATAGAACCTGAAACCGTGTGCTTACAAAAAGTCAGAGCCCGATCTATGGGTGATGGCGTGCCTTTTGTAGAATGAACCGGCGAGTTACGTTTAACATGCAAGGTTAAGCCGAGAAGGTGGAGCCGCAGCGAAAGCGAGTCTGAATAGGGCGATTGAGTATGTGGACGTAGACCCGAAACCGTGTGATCTACCCCTGTCCAGGGTGAAGGTGCGGTAACACGCACTGGAGGCCCGAACCCACGTACGTTGAAAAGTGCGGGGATGAGGTGGGGGTAGCGGAGAAATTCCAATCGAACTCGGAGATAGCTGGTTCTCCCCGAAATAGCTTTAGGGCTAGCCTCGGTATAAGAGTAGTGGAGGTAGAGCACTGATTGGGTGCGGGGTCCGCAAGGATTACCAAGCTCAGTCAAACTCCGAATGCCATATACTTATTGCCGGGAGTCAGACAGTGAGTGCTAAGATCCATTGTCAAAAGGGAAACAGCCCAGACCATCAGCTAAGGTCCCCAAGTGTGTGTTAAGTGGGAAAGGATGTGGAGTTGCACAGACAACCAGGATGTTGGCTTAGAAGCAGCCACCATTGAAAGAGTGCGTAATAGCTCACTGGTCGAGTGACTCTGCGCCGAAAATGTAACGGGGCTAAACACACCACCGAAGCTATGGCTAGATACGTATGTATCTGGGGTAGGGGAGCGTTGTGTAGGGGTTGAAGGTGTACTGAAAAGAGCGCTGGACACTACACAAGTGAGAATGCCGGTATGAGTAACGAAAAGATCAGTGAGAATCTGATCCGCCGAAAGCCCAAGGTTTCCTGAGGAAGGCTCGTCCGCTCAGGGTAAGTCGGGACCTAAGGCGAGGCCGAAAGGCGTAGTCGAAGGACAACAGTTTGAAATTACTGTACCACCGTAATCCGCTATGAGCGATGGGGTGACGCAGGAGGGTAGTGACGCGGACTGATGGATGTCCGTCTAAGCAGTGAGGCTGATGTGTAGGCAAATCCGCACATCATTAAGGCTGGGCTGTGATGGGGAGCGAAAATTATAGTAGCGAAGGTCATGATCTCACACTGCCAAGAAAAGCCTCTAGCCAGGAGAAGGTGCCCGTACCGCAAACCGACACAGGTAGGCGAGAAGAGAATTCTAAGGCGCGCGGAAGAACTCTCGTTAAGGAACTCGGCAAAATGACCCCGTAACTTCGGGAGAAGGGGTGCCCCGGTAGTGTGAATAGCACGAGGGGGCCGCAGTGAAAAGGCCCAAGCGACTGTTTAGCAAAAACACAGGTCTGTGCGAAGCCGCAAGGCGAAGTATACGGGCTGACGCCTGCCCGGTGCTGGAAGGTTAAGGGGAGTGGTTAGGGGTAACCCGAAGCTATGAACCGAAGCCCCAGTAAACGGCGGCCGTAACTATAACGGTCCTAAGGTAGCGAAATTCCTTGTCAGGTAAATTCTGACCCGCACGAATGGCGTAACGACTTGGGCGCTGTCTCAACGAGAGATCCGGTGAAATTTTAATACCTGTGAAGATGCAGGTTACCCGCGACAAGACGGAAAGACCCCATGGAGCTTTACTGCAGCTTGATATTGAATTTGGGTACGATCTGTACAGGATAGGTGGGAGCCGTAGAAATCGGAGCGCAAGCTTCGGTGGAGGCGCCGTTGGGATACCACCCTGATCGTATCTAGGTTCTAACCTAGTACCCTTACCGGGTACGGGGACCGTGTCAGGCGGGCAGTTTGACTGGGGCGGTCGCCTCCTAAAGAGTAACGGAGGCGTTCCAAGGTTCCCTCAGAATGGTTGGAAATCATTCGCAGAGTGCAAAGGCATAAGGGAGCTTGACTGCGAGACCTACAAGTCGAGCAGGGACGAAAGTCGGACTTAGTGATCCGGTGGTACCGCATGGAAGGGCCATCGCTCAACGGATAAAAGCTACCCTGGGGATAACAGGCTTATCTCCCCCAAGAGTCCACATCGACGGGGAGGTTTGGCACCTCGATGTCGGCTCATCGCATCCTGGGGCTGAAGTAGGTCCCAAGGGTTGGGCTGTTCGCCCATTAAAGCGGTACGCGAGCTGGGTTCAGAACGTCGTGAGACAGTTCGGTCCCTATCTGTCGTGGGCGCAGGAAATTTGAGAGGAGCTGTCCTTAGTACGAGAGGACCGGGATGGACGTACCGCTGGTGCACCAGTTGTTCCGCCAGGAGCATGGCTGGGTAGCTACGTACGGACGGGATAAGCGCTGAAAGCATCTAAGCGTGAAGCCCCCCTCAAGATGAGATTTCCCAATTAGTAAGACCCCTTGAAGACGACGAGGTAGATAGGTTGGAGGTGGAAGTGCAGCAATGCATGGAGCTGACCAATACTAATCGGTCGAGGGCTTATCCTATACTTAGAATGCAAATTCGTTTCGGATTCAGTTTTCAGGCATCAAGCCTGTAATACGCTTAGAAATTCATTGTCACTTCTGGTGATGAACTGAATTTCACGCGGCAGCGTCTGTTTCACAGACGCATGTTTGGTGGCGATAGCGGAGGGGTTCCACGCGTACCCATCCCGAACACGACCGTTAAGCCCTCCAGCGCCGATGGTACTTGGACCGAAGGGTCCTGGGAGAGTAGGACGTTGCCAAGCACACAAGACCACTGTTGAGTAATAGACAGTGGTCTTTTTGTTATGTAAATAGAGAATTCATTAGGCTATATTTTGAAATACTATGATGGAGATAAGCGTGGGTAATAAGATGAGCAGAAATGCATTGTGGATTTTTTATACACTATATGTCCACTGAGCACGGACTAACGTCCAATAATTCGCTTACTCGGGGGCCGTTTTTTGAATACCTACTCTGATGATGTAATGTTCTTGACAGTCCAAATGCCCTTTGCTAAGATGGCAATAATATATTTTTGGATAAGCATCTCAAACCTTAATTGAAGATCTACACTTGTTCAGCCCCCAGATGTACAGAATTGTCTGTCGTGAATGGACTGGAGTCAAAGGTTCTTCTTTCATAAAGTTTGTAGGCGGGTATAATTTAAAACAACCGAGGAGGAATGACCCAGGTGTGGAAAGATAAGTTTGGTAAAGAAGGTCTAACTTTTGATGATGTGCTGCTGGTTCCGCGTAAATCTGAGGTACTGCCTAAAGAAGTGGATTTGACCACAGTTCTAAGTAAGAATGTGAAGTTGAATATTCCACTTATGAGTGCAGGTATGGACACAGTCACAGAAGCAGCCATGGCCATTGCAATTGCTCGTGAGGGTGGCATCGGGATTATACACAAGAATATGCCTGTAGAGCAGCAAGCGGAAGAAGTAGATCGTGTGAAGCGTTCCGAGAGCGGAGTTATTACGAATCCATTCTCACTTACGGCAGAACACATGGTATCTGATGCAGAGCTTTTAATGGGTAAATATCGCATTTCCGGAGTGCCGATTGTAGACAGTGACAATAAACTTGTCGGTATTCTAACTAATAGAGACTTACGCTTTATTCATGATTTCAATATTCAGATTAAAGAAGTTATGACACATGAGAATCTTGTAACAGCTGCTGTGGGTACAACCCTTCAGGAAGCAGAAGGTATCCTGCAACGTCATAAGATCGAGAAGCTTCCCCTTGTGGACGAGAATAATATTCTTAAGGGTCTCATCACCATTAAGGATATTGAAAAAGCTATTCAATTCCCTAACGGAGCCAAAGATGCACATGGCCGTCTACTTGTTGGAGCAGCTGTTGGTATCTCTAAAGACACGTTCGAACGTACTGCAGCATTAGTAAAAGCTGGTGTGGATCTGATCGTCGTCGATTCTGCACATGGTCACCACATTAATATTATTGAAGCGGTTCGCCAAATTCGTGAGTTGTATCCTGATCTTACGATTGTTGCTGGTAACGTAGCTACAGGCGAAGCAACCCGTGAACTTATTGAAGCTGGTGCATCTGTAGTTAAAGTAGGTATTGGACCAGGATCGATCTGTACAACACGCGTTATCGCTGGTATCGGCGTACCTCAGGTTACAGCCATTTATGATTGTGCGACAGTTGCTCGTGAGTATGGAATTCCTATTATCGCTGATGGCGGTATTAAGTATTCTGGGGAGATCACAAAGGCTATCGCAGCTGGTGCTCATGCTGTAATGATGGGAAGTATGTTTGCGGGTACAGAAGAAAGCCCAGGGGAATCTGAGCTTTATCAAGGCCGTAAATTTAAAGTATATCGTGGTATGGGCAGCATGAGTGCCATGAAACAAGGAAGTAAAGACCGTTATTTCCAAGATGATGATAAAAAGCTCGTTCCTGAAGGAATTGAGGGACGTATTGCTTTTAAAGGGCCTCTTTCTGACACTGTTCATCAATTGATCGGCGGATTGCGCTCAGGTATGGGCTATTGCGGTACGAAGTCATTGGAAGAACTGCGTAACGATACTTCATTCATTCGCATCACAAGTGCTGGACTTCGTGAGAGCCACCCGCATGATGTGCAAATTACAAAAGAAGCACCAAACTATTCCGTATAATGGACTAACCGTATTATTTTTTGGACAGACAGGACTATTTCGTCCTGTCTGTCTTTTTTTGCGGGTACCCCTGTGTTAGAATAGAACAAGCTATTGATATGAGATTTAAAGGAGAGTCGTAATCATTGAAGCACAAACGAAAATTTAATGGTAAGCAAATTGTAATTAAGACAGCGACTGTAGGTCTGCTTTTAAATATGTTAATGAACCCAGTAATTCCAGCATTGGCTGAAGCGGGCAAAACTCCGGTTACAACCGAAGGTGCCGCAACTACTACTGAAACTGCACCCAAGACCAACGCAGTTAAGATCCCTTCTGTGGAATCTCTTAACTTGGAATTGAGTTCTGCTATTCTAATAGAACCAACTACAGGCCAAGTACTTATGGCTCTAAATCCAGATACACCACTCCCACCTGCGAGTATGACCAAGATGATGACTGAATATCTTGTATCTGATGCCGTGAAAAAAGGAGACATCTCTTGGGATCAGAAAGTTATCATTCAAGAGAATGCTTCCAAACAGGTCGGATCACGAATTTTTCTGGCAGCTGGAGATGAACATACGGTTAAAGAGCTATACATAGCGATGGCCGTAGGATCGGCGAATGATGCCACAGTTGCTTTGGCAGAATTGGTATCGGGTTCAGAAGAACAATTCGTAGAACTAATGAATCAGACTGCACAGAAGATGGGCATGAAAAATACCTATTTTATTAACTCAACTGGACTTGATCGGGCAGACATGCCGAAGAAATTCCGTCCTGATCTTGATAAAGAGACTGTAATGTCAGCTAGAGATGCAGCTACTCTTGCTAAATTTATAGTTACTGACCACCCGGACTTCACTGAATTTACAACGATTCAGTCTTATAAATTCCGTGATCGGGATACAGCGCCGATCATTAACTACAACTGGATGCTGGAAGCTAACAAAAGTATTCCCAACTTTAAGGCATATGCTTATCCAGGTCTAGATGGACTGAAGACTGGCCATACCACAAATGCAGGTAACTGCTTTACCGGTACTGCTGTGCGTGATGGAATGCGTCTAATCAGTGTTGTTATGGGTGCTAACTCGGAGGCACATCGATTCACAGAAACAAAAAAAGTGCTCGACTACGGATTTAACAACTTTGAAATTAAACAGGTTGTAGCTCCGAAGGCTGTTATTGCTGGCACGGAAACAGTTCCGGTACTGAAAGGCAAGAATAAAGATGTTTCTATAGTTACTGATGAAGGAGTTTCTTTCATTGTTCCTAAGGGAACTGTTTCTCCTGAAGTTACTACAACTGTTGTAACAAATGACCCTGCAACTTTGGTTGCTCCTATTGCTCAGTCCTCTAAAGTAGGTAAAGTTACTTATTCCTACAAGGCTGAAGGCATGCAAGCGGCACAGGAGAAAACAGTTAATCTGATCACTGTAGAGGAAGCTGAGAAAGCTGGCTGGTTCAAGTTGTTCCTTAGAGCGATTGGCGATTTCTTCGGCGATTTATTTTCAGGGATCAAGAACTTGTTCTAATGCAGTTTGGTGTCGAAATCAGCAGTAAATCCGAGTAAATGGGTTGTAGATTTCCCTTCATTGGGGTAAAATTACAAGTTAGATTAAGATAGATCATTCGGGGGGTTAGGACATGGAAACAGGTACATCGCGAGTTAAAAGAGGCATGGCAGAAATGCAAAAAGGCGGCGTCATTATGGACGTCATGAATGCAGAGCAAGCAAAAATTGCTGAGGCTGCTGGTGCAGTTGCTGTTATGGCTCTGGAACGCGTACCTTCTGACATTCGTGCAGCTGGCGGTGTAGCACGGATGGCCGATCCTACAATTGTAGAAGAGGTTCTCAAAGTGGTAAGTATCCCTGTTATGGCTAAGGCTCGTATCGGCCATTATGTAGAAGCGAAAGTTCTAGAATCTTTGGGTGTTGATTACTTGGATGAGAGTGAAGTTCTTACTCCTGCTGATGAAGTATTCCATATTGATAAACATGAGTTCACCGTTCCTTTTGTATGTGGAGCGAAGGATCTGGGAGAAGCACTGAGACGTATTAACGAAGGTGCCTCCATGATCCGTACAAAAGGTGAACCAGGAACAGGCAACATTGTTGAGGCCGTGCGTCACATGCGCTTTATCAACAGTCAAATCCGTAAAGTAACGAATTTGTCCAAGGACGAGCTATATAATGAAGCGAAGAACCTGGGAGTTTCCTACGAGCTGTTGCTCGAAGTGCATGAGCTTGGCAAACTGCCGGTTGTTAACTTTGCCGCTGGGGGTGTAGCTACTCCTGCCGATGCTGCTCTTATGATGCATTTGGGTGCTGATGGTGTATTCGTAGGCTCGGGTATTTTTAAATCGGACAATCCTGAGAAATTTGCGCGTGCGATTGTTGAAGCCACTACACACTATACTGATTACAAACTGATTGCTGAAGTATCCAAGAACCTTGGTGCACCAATGAAGGGGATTGATATTGCAACTCTCACCCCGGCTGAACGTATGTCGGAGCGTGGCCGTTAATAGAGAGAAGGTTGTAGGATGAAGATAGGAGTATTGGCGCTTCAAGGCGCTGTTACGGAGCATATTGTTAGTATAGAGAAGACCGGTGCAGAAGGCGTGCCTATCAAGCGTGTGGAGCAGCTAGAAGAAGTTGAAGGCCTGATTATCCCCGGCGGAGAAAGTACAACGATTGGAAAGCTAATGCGGAAATATGGTTTCATAGAAGCCATCCGTGATTTTTCTGATCAGGGCAAGCCTATTTTTGGCACATGTGCGGGTATGATCGTGCTGGCCAAAAAAATTGCCGGTGGTGAACCGGGGCATTTGGAGCTGATGGATATTACCGTAGCCCGGAATGCATTCGGCCGCCAACGGGAAAGCTTTGAATGTGATCTGGAGGTTAAAGGCATTGATGAGCCGGTTCGTGCTGTATTTATACGTGCACCGCTTATCAACGAGGTAGGACCGGGAGTTGATGTGCTTACAGTCTATAATGATGAGATTGTAACCGCGCGCGAAGGGAACTTGCTGGTGTCTTCTTTTCATCCAGAACTGACCGATGATTTCAGACTGCACCAATATTTTGCCGATATGGTAGAGGCGAATAGGGAAGTCCAACAACAAAATTGCATATAAAGAACATCCTGACTCTTTCAAAGCTGTAATCAGCATTTTGAAAGAGTTTAGGCTGTTTTCAGGAGGGAAACATTGTGTTAGATGTAAAAATACTACGTAGTGATTACGCAAGAGTGGAAGAGGCTTTAGAAAAACGGGGCAAATCGCTGGACTTAATTGCTGATTTTCCACAACTTGATTTGCGTCGACGTGAATTACTGCAAGAAACCGAAGGTCTTAAGAACCGTCGTAATACAGTTTCGGGTGAAGTAGCGAAAAAGAAAAAGAACGGCGAGCCAGCAGATGATCTAATTACAGAAATGCGTACAGTATCTGACCGAATTAAAGAGCTTGATGATGAAGTACGTGAACTGGAAGCTCAGATTGCTGATCTTACTATGAATATCCCTAATATTCCTCATGATTCAGTTCCAGTAGGGAAGTCTGAGGATGATAACGTTGAATTACGCCGCTGGTCGGAGCCCAAAGAGTTCGGATTCACTCCGAAATCACATTGGGAGCTTGCGCAGCAGCTTGATATTATTGATTTCGAAGCTGCAGCAAAGGTTACAGGATCCCGGTTTGTTTTCTATAAAGGACTTGGAGCACGTCTAGAACGGGCGCTGATTAACTTTATGATGGATCTTCACAGTGGTGAGCATAACTATGAGGAAATGCTGCCGCCTTACATTGTGAACAAAGACAGCCTGTATGGTACAGGACAACTGCCTAAATTCGAAGAGGATCTGTTCAAGCTGCGGGATACCGAATACTATTTGATTCCTACAGCTGAAGTACCGGTAACGAACTACTATCGCGAAGAGATTTTGACGGCAGCTGACCTGCCTAAATACCATGTAGCTTACAGCTCTTGTTTCCGTTCTGAGGCGGGCTCGGCGGGCCGTGATACTCGCGGTTTGATTCGCCAGCATCAATTCAACAAGGTAGAGTTGGTGAAGCTCACCACCCCTGAATCCTCTTATGAGGAATTAGAAAAAATGACAGCAGACGCTGAACGTGTGCTGCAGCTGTTAGGACTGCCTTATCGTGTACTTGGGTTATGTACGGCTGATATGGGCTTTACATCGGCTAAGACGTACGATTTGGAAGTGTGGTTGCCTGAGAGTGGGATGTACCGTGAGATCTCCTCTTGCTCAAATACAGAAGACTTCCAAGCACGCCGGGCAAATATTCGTTTCCGTAAGGATCCAAAATCGAAGCCTGAATTTGTTCATACGCTGAACGGCTCTGCTTTGGCTGTTGGACGTACGGTTGCTGCAATTCTTGAGAATTATCAGCAAGAGGATGGCAGTGTTCTGATTCCAGAATGCCTACAACCTTATATGCGCAATGTAAAATCGATACAACCAAAAACTATTTAAAGATATAGTTGCTTTTTCTTTGCATTGTATGGTACAATCCTAATGCATGTGAAATTTAAATGCATTTGGAGAGGTACCGAAGCGGTCATAACGGGGCGGTCTTGAAAACCGTTAGGGTGCAAGCCCACATGGGTTCGAATCCCATCCTCTCCGCCATTCCTTTATGAACTTAAAGAATAATTAGATAGAAACCGTTCCCTCTGGGGGACGGTTTTTTTGTTTTGTTTGGTAGACCTAGTTCTATTGAGAATAAAAAGCTTCATTTCTCCGCAATGTATTAGAGAAGGAGGATGATCATAATCATGGATAGATCATTAGAAGTTGATCAGCATAAGCTTGTCTCAGCCTGGCAGGAGCGTTTGCCGGCGTTGATGGATGATGGGGATAGTTTCAGTGTGCTGGCAGATAATGGGGATCCGAATAGCTTGCTGATTCATTTTAATGCGGCAGGTCATCAAGGCTATTCACTGGATTTTCGCTGCAAGTATGTAGATAGCAGAGAAGTGGCAGTGGATCTGCTGGATGTGGAACAGAGCGGTCTCCATATTGATGAGCGTAGTGATGCCGTACAGCAGTTGGCACAGCAATACTCACGGCAAATTCATGAATGTGCTCAGGCTCTTCAGAACTTGACCAATCCTTAGGAGGAATGAAAATGTCGAAACCAAAAAGTATCCCTGTTCCTGGGGCAGAGCCAACAAGTGGTGAGCGGAGAAAAGACCATGCTCCTTCAGGTCCAGAACCGCTTTCAGGTTCTAAAAAGGTGAAACAAGCGAACCATGTTGACCACCATAATCCACAAGGTTAACAAATAAAAACGTTAAGAATTTTAAAGAAGTGTTTCTTGATTTTTACAAATGGTTTATCATAGGAGGGGGAGAGATTTCTTTTACAATGGGAGAGGAGAACAATAATGAACAAAAAGTGGGGTTTGTCGGCCGCTGCATTGCTGCTTACAGCAGCAGTAATTCTGCCGGGATGTGCAAGTAAACAGGAGGCGCCAAAAGAGGCCTTAAAATCAGCCGCTACTAAAGCGACTACAATGTCATCTTATGAGATGAAGAGTAAATTCACGATCAACGATCTTACGATCGAGACTTCTGACGCTGAATCTGCTGCAATGACTACACAGGTACTTAGTATGCTTAAGAATGCTGATATTACCATTGATGGGGTATATCAAGCTGAGCCAATGCAGACAGAACTAACTATGGTTCTGAATCTGAAAGGCGATATGAGCATGAGCTTTAATGTTCCTATGGTAATGACTGCCGAGAAGTTGTATGTTAAGATTCCATCTATTCCTTTCGTACCGATTCCTGAGACGATCCTCAATAAGTTTGTAGAGGTTGATCTGAAGGCGTTGGCAGAGCAGGAGGGTGCAGAATTTAACCCAAGTACGATGGATACTCAAAAAATGCAGAAGCTGTCTAATGAAGTGGTGGACACTGTCCTAGCTGAATATGACGAAGAAAAATATTTTAACGAGATTGATCCCAAAGATGCTAATTTACCAGAAGGTGTGGAAGCTAAACAAGTCGTTCAGTTCCAAGTGACTAACGATAATGTTAAAGAAGCAATCACTATCTTGGTGAATAACGCCCTGCCTAAAATCATTGATATCGTAAGCAAGGAAGAATACAAGGATATGCTGCAGATTAAAGATGCAGATCTAGCTAAGGCTAAAGAAGAACTGACATCAGGTGAAGCTAGAACTGAATTGGATAAGGGCTTAGCTGATCTTGATAAGTACCTTACCATCAACCAGTTCCACTATAATACTGCGATCGATAAAGATGGATACGCTGTGTATCAGGATTTATTGATGGATGTTAAAGTAAATGATCCGGAAGATGGCACAAAAGTGGCCTTCTCAGTAAATGGAACGGGCCAATACAGTAAAATCAACGAGAAGCCGGTATTCAAGATTGGTATCCCTCAAGGTGATGATGTAATTACAATGGATCAACTTGGAGAAGAATTCGGTGGTATGGGAACTTATTAATCCCAGTTAGCAAGATTAAGACCCGCATGATGCGTATATTATACGCCCATGCGGGTCTTTTTTTAGGAAAAAAAGTAGCACTCATTCCTGCGACAATGCAGAATCTTATTTCCGTTCCTCAGTCAGCACATCTTCGGTTAAGATTGCGTAGGTTTGGTGATCCTGCCACTGTCCATTTATTTTAAGATACTGACGGGCGATCCCTTCAGGTTTGAACCCACTCTTCTCCAGGACTCTTCGGGAAGCTTCATTATGCAATAAAATAGCTGCTTGAACTCTATGTAGACCTAAGGCCCGGAACGCATAGCCGAGGACTAATCCGACTGCTGCTGTCATATAACCTTGTCCTTGCATCCGATGATCCATTAAATATCCTAAATCAGCATATTGTGCTATACCTCGTGAGACGTTGGACAATGTGATCTGTCCGATTAGCTGTCCATCCAGCAGATAAATGCCGAACATATAAGCTCTGTCCTGTAGGGCGTCCTCAATACGCTGATTGATGATCTGTTGTTGACTCTCCAGGGTAAAGAAGTGCTCATCACGTTTTGGCTCAAACGGTTCATGGGTTACCCGGTTATTTAAACGAAGCTCCAGCAGGCTCTGTGCATCCTTAAGCTCAAGTGGAGAAATATAGATGCCTTGAGAGGTATGATATAGAGTAAGGGTCATTTAGGAGTCCTCCTTTTGTTTTATTGGCTTTTTACGTAAACGGCGAAAGAAGGAGGTGAGTAGATCTGCACATTCTTCTTG
The DNA here is from genome assembly GCF_037970385.1 of Paenibacillus sp. FSL R5-0928. Taxonomy (NCBI): domain Bacteria; kingdom Bacillati; phylum Bacillota; class Bacilli; order Caryophanales; family Paenibacillaceae; genus Paenibacillus; species Paenibacillus sp. FSL R5-0928. Next base: position 105,584 of record NZ_CP150225.1, read on the forward strand.
TAAAACACCCTGTATTACCTCAGTTCTATGATTAAATCGCGGCTCTTCAAGCAAGTTCATGAGGGTGCCGGCACATCCAGCTTTAGGGTCAGGCGTTCCATATACCGTGAGAGGCACTCTGGACTGCACTATTGCTCCTGCACACATCGGACAAGGTTCTAGGGTGACGTACAGCTGGCAATCCAGCAGACGCCAAGAATTTATGACATTGCTGGCCTCACGAATGGCTACCATCTCAGCATGGGCTGTCGAATCCATTGTCGTTTCTCGTAAATTGTATCCACGTCCTATAATTTCACCATGTCGAACAATGACAGCGCCAATAGGAACCTCACCTAATGCCTCAGCTTTACGTGCTTCTGCGATCGCCTGCCTCATCCAATATTCATGAACCGCTTGTATATCTTCTGGCGATTCACTGGCTTTAATATTCAAGATCATCTTCCCTTCTTCTATAACCATTGTACAACGAACAAATATTCGTTCTTAACAAAATGTGCATAACTCTGTGGATAACAGCCTACTTATACACATTTTTGTACACACCGGACTTTAATAATTTGTTTATATGTGCATAAGATGTGGATGGTTTCTTATATATTGTAGAGAAACACCTTTTGAATTTCAATATTTGGTGAATTAATAGGCTTGTTTTAAATGTCCTTTTCAAATGAGGGGGCAAAAGGTATGATGTTTATTATAGGCTCCGCAAGGATTTACCAGTGGATAAGAGGTGAATAACAGTTTGTCCATAAAGACAAAACTATCTGCTATTATTTTTGGAGCGGTACTGCTAATTTTAGCATTGAATCTGACATTTAACCTTTATGCCGCTCAGAATAATCTAAGAAATGAAAACGTAAATAATATGCAGATCACCGCTATGCAAATGGCTGTTTCTGTAGAACAAAGTAACTATAGCTCTAACTATGTAGAATATCAAATCGCGCATAACTTAAGAATGGCTGCCATCTTTGCCTCTAAGGAATTGGGTCCGGATTATAAGAATATAACCAACGTTCAACTAAAGGCCCTAACTTCCAAGTTGGGCGTGTCTAATATTTCAATTCTGGTAAAGACTGATAATGATATCGTGGTGACAAGGGCATCAAATCCGATTGATATTGGAATGTCCACTCAAGGTTGGGGTTACTGGTACCTTGCCCTTTTGGAGTTATTTGATAATCAGGAAGTCACTGTGGGACAAGGTCAGGCATTGGATCATTTTTGGTCAGGCCCATTTGAATATTCAACCTACAATCCCGATTTCATTGAGAAGTGGGGTTATTATCATGATGAAGCAAGTAACTACATCATTAATCCTGTTATTCTCAATACTGCGGCTAGTGAATATGTCAAAATCACCAATCCCGATCAAATTGTAGAGCGAACCAAAGAAGTTAATCCAGGGATTTTAGAGCTTACAGGATTTAATCCAACAACATTTGGTTTAGCGAGTATGGCGGGCGATGGAAGCGATGCATTTAAAAAGAAACTTGGCAACCGCCCAATTAAGTTCGGTACCTATACTTATGGTAATGTGGAGCAAGATAAAGCGGCCATTCTATTAGCTCAGCAGAAGCAGAAGCCAGTTACACTGGAGACGAGGGTACATGGGAAAAGAGTGCTCAAAAGCTTCATTCCTATTCAGAATCCTAAAATGGAGCCTTACGTAATCGGTGTAGTTTTGGATTATTCTGTGATTTCATCCGTAGTTCATGAACAATTAGCCAATTATTTGACTACGTCTCTGTTGTTGCTGGCATTATTTTTGCTATGTAGTTACATACTTTCAGGTTTTATTACTCGTCCAATTCAGGCTATACTTGCCAAAGTCAATGATGTAGCGCGAGGTAAGTTCGAACCTCCATTAAAGGTAACCTCTCGTGATGAGTTAGGTCAATTAGCCTTGCGGATTAACGCTATGACTTCTCATCTTATGCAACGCACCAATCGTCTCAAGCAGACGCTAGAAGAGAACCGGGCGGTTAAGGAACATTTGGAATCCGTAATTAACGGTACGTCTGATGCGATTCATACGTTGGATATGGAGGGACGAATCACTAGCACTAACAGGGCCTTTGAGGAGCTGTATGGATGGAGTGCAACAGAAGTGATAGGCAATATGCCATATCTTGTACCCGCGACAGCGCTTAAGCAAGAGGAAGAGCGGCTTGACGCGTTAAGAAATGGTGCAGTTCTGCCGCCGATCGAGACAGTGAGACTTAAACGGGACGGATCATTAGTTGAGGTTAGCGTTAGTACCTCGATAATTCGAGATGAAGAGGGTTACCCCCATTCCTTTATTCACGTTTCTCGTGATATGACGGAACGCAATCGAATGGAGGAGCTGCTTAGACGCTCTGAGAAACTAACTACAGTCGGCCAATTGGCCGCAGGAGTAGCTCATGAGATTCGTAACCCTCTTACCACATTAAAAGGATTTCTACAGCTTCAACAGGAGAAGGAGCTCTTGGTTCCGCTTCATGTAGAGCTGATGTTATCCGAGCTGGAGCGGATTAATCTTATTGTCAGTGAATTTTTAATCCTGGCTAAGCCGCAAGCCGTTCATTTTCAGGAAAAAGATCTTCGCTACATATTAGGTGATGTAGTTTCTCTATTGGATAGTCTGGCTCATCTACATGATATTCAATTTAGTACGAAATTCTCTGAACAACCTGCTACTGTACATTGTGAAGAGAACCAGCTGAAGCAGGTATTCATTAATATTGTTAAAAATGCAATTGAGGCTATGCCTGAGGGTGGCGTCATTTCAATGGAACTGTGGAACTCTGTGGATTGCGTCTTTATAGTAATCAAAGATCAGGGTGAAGGGATTCCAGAGGACGTGCTGCCTAAGCTGGGTGAACCGTTCTTCACGAATAAGGAATCGGGGACTGGTCTTGGGTTAATGATTAGCCAGCGTATTATTCAGGCTCATAAGGGTCATTTGGAAATACAAAGTGAAGTTGGCCGGGGGACAACCGTTATGATTAAGCTGCCTGCAGCTGGAGGGGGTACACCTTGGCTTAACATTAAGGATGAACGGAGTGAAGAACAACGTGAGAATTAATAAATTCATCAGTGAGACAGGGTACTGTTCACGCCGAGAAGCAGACAAGCTTGTGGATGCCGGCAGAGTTACGATCAACGGAGAGCCTGCTGTGCTGGGCAGTCAGGCTGTTCCGGGCGATGATGTGCGAATAGATGGTATAGCGCTTGAAACCTCAAGCCAGACGGTCTACATTGCTCTAAACAAGCCGGTAGGGATTACATCAACCACAGAACAGCATATCAAGGGGAATATTGTCGATTTTGTAGGTCATCATGAGCGTATATTCCCGATTGGTCGTCTCGATAAGGATTCGGAAGGATTAATCCTGCTTACCAATGATGGCGACATCGTTAATAAAATTTTGCGGGCGGAAGGCCGGCATGAAAAAGAATACGTGGTTACCGTGGACAGACCCATTACGCCTTCTTTTATTACCGGCATGTCCAGCGGTGTGAAAATATTAGGCGAGAAGACGCTGCCCTGTGAGGTAACGCGTATTACGGAGCGTGTCTTCCGTATTATTTTGACAGAGGGCAAAAATCGCCAGATTCGTCGTATGTGCAGCGCTTTTGGGTATGAGGTTCGAAAGCTGCAACGCATTCGGATTATGAATATTCGCCTGGGGGCATTGCAAACGGGAGAATGGCGTGAGCTGTCTGCTGATGAGAAGAAAGAGCTTGGAGCTACGCTGAACTACGAGTTACTGTAGGAGTGTCATTACAATAATACAGTTCCATATAGAATGTAGTACTGCAACAAAAAAAGAGCTGTCCGGGGTCTAAGACCTTTGGACAGCTCTTTTTATTACCTTACGAAATCACTTATTCAGCAGAGGGAACAATCCCTGTAAACTCTTTGGTTTCTTGATATTTTCGAATAATGGAAACCTCTACCCGGCGATTCTTGCTTCGACCGGTAGCTGTGTCATTATCGGAAATAGGATGATACTCGCCGTATCCAATCGCACTAAATTTGCGTGGATTTAAATTCGTGTTCTGCAGCAAAATCTTCATGAACTGAAGTGCCCGATCCGCACTCAGATCCCAGTTGGATGAATAGTTGCTATTAGAAATCGGAATATCGTCGGTGTGCCCCTGCACTACTACATCATAATCCGGGAATTGCTGCAGCATCGTTGAGATGGATTTAGCTAATTGCCGCGAATCATCCTTAACAATGGCTTGGCCAGAAGCGAACAATGCGTTATCACTGATCGTAATCATTAGCTGAGATTGATTAAGCTTCGTACTGAGCAGATCAGTTAGGCCGTTGCTCTTAATATATTGATCGAATTGTTTCTTAAGCTTCTCTAAATCCTCTTGTTCCTTTTGTCGTAGCTTTGCCATTTCTGCTTCTTCAGCTTTCTTGGAAGTAGAGCTACCCATCTTATCATTTTTCCCTAGATCTTCTTGAGTCTTACTAGGCATTGCTGCCCGCTCTTCAAGAATACCTGTACCGCCATTAAGTGCGGAACTGAAGGCCTGACTCATCTCTTCAAATTTCTTGGCATCCGTTGCACTCATAGAATACATAACGATGAACAGAGCCACCAGAAGAGTCATGAGGTCGGAGTATGGTAACAGCCACGATTCATCGGCATGTTCTTCATGCTCTTCGTGTCTAGTCTTTTTGCTCACCTGATCCACCGTCCTTCTCATTTAACTTAACGCGTTGCGAAGGTGTTAGGAATACAGCAAGCTTCTGATTGATGGCAATAGTAGATACACCGGACTGTATGGACAAAAGACCTTCGACCATCATCATTCGAACTTCGATTTCTTGTTTGGAGAGACGTTTCAGCTTATTAGCAATAGGATGCCATAATACGTAACCTGTAAAGATACCAAGCAATGTGGCGATGAAGGCAGCCCCGATTGCCGCAGCCAGTTTGTTCATATCACTCATATCAGCCAGAGCGGCGATGAGACCGATAACCGCCCCGAGCACCCCGAGGGTAGGAGCATACATACCTGCCTGTGAGAAAATGAGGGCTCCTGCTTTATGTCTATCCTCTGTGGCGTGGATATCCTCCATGAGGACATCGCGGACAAAATCCTGATCATTTCCATCAATAATCATCCGCATGCCGTTTCTGAGGAAGTTATCTTCTATTTCATCGACCTTTGATTCTAGAGCCAACAGACCTTCACGCCGTGTGATAGAAGCCCATTCCATGAACATAGTGATTAATTCGGGTTTACTGATTAATTTCTTTTTGATAAAAATCATTTTGAACAGACTTGGAATCTTTTTGACCTCGTTGAAAGGAAAGGCCATGAAAATAGAAGCTGCCGTACCCACCAAGATAATAACGTAAGCAGCGGGTGTGGCCAAAGCATGAAGTGGAGCGTGCTTGAGGATCATGCCCCAGATTACAGCAACCAAACCAAAAATTAAACCAATTATTGTTGAAATTTCCATTTTGCACCTCGTCCGTGAGATTTAAGATGTGTTCCGACAATGCCGCGTATATCATCCTTGAAACAGCGGCAGGGCACTCTGTGCGAAACCGAATTAACGTATATTCTTATTTATCGACATCATTCGGTTTTTTGTGAAGTCATTTTTTCGGCTATAATGGATAAGGTAAGTAATTATTCATCTGTGAAGAAAACGGAGTGATATACGTGGGTGTAAAGCATGGTAGAGATTACGGTGAAATTCTAACCGATTTGACCGAAGCCGTCGGACGAATTTCCGATGGATATTTATTTTTTGAGATGGATCCGGACGAGTGGCAGGAACTACCCCAAGAATCAAAGCTGGAGGTATGGGAAGCATTGGCTGAGGATCTTTTCTTCGCGCTGGGTAATGAACCTATGATTGAAGTGGGGAGCGGCGTAATTATTTACGATAAGGACACTCACCGCATTAATATTTTAGTTGGCGAAGAGGATTTGGCTTCAGTAGTTTTGATTTAGGCAGAGGAGACGTCTGGACTTAATTTGCCCGTAGTTAGTAGCCCGTGTTAAAATTGATAAAGCCGAGTTATAATCGCTGGGATTTGTGAATACATTTAATCGAAAATATCGCCTTTATCCTGGCACATCCCTTGGACCTCAGAAGCTAAGGGATGTTTTGTTTAACGCCTAAGACAAGTAAAGGGAACTACGCACTTTACTGCAATTTTTTGTAAGGGAGGAAACGAATTGTTATTTACGGAAGAGGAACTGCGTGAGGAGATCACCAAGCTGGAGGGCTGGAAACTGGAAGATAATGTTATGGTGCGAAAATATATGTTCAGCCAATATATGAAGGGCATTGCGTTCGTTGATGAAGTAGCCACGATTTCAGAAGCCTTCGATCACCATCCACATATTACGATTGATTATAAAACAGTTACCCTGCGCCTGAAATCTAATGAAGAAGATGGGATTACAGCTCTAGATCTTCGAGAGGCGCATGAATTTAATGAAGCCTTTGAAAAAAATCATTAGTTTAGCCAAAATCATAAAATAAACGCCCGTGCACAGATAGTCACCTATCTCATACACGGGCGTTTTTGGTTGCTTGGCTGGTTACTTTTTCTCTGAGAGCCAGAGTGCGACGTTGGCGATCTCTTCAGGAGCTAGCTTCTCCTTAAAGGAAGGCATTTGGCCACGTCCTTTGGTGACGATGCTGTAGATTTCCTCAGCGTCATGCTGACCGCCTTCATTCTGAAGACTTGGTCCAACTCCACCTTGAAGCTGATCGCCGTGACAGGTGATACAGCTGGCTTTCACGGTTGCTTCTGCCTTTGCCGCGTCCAGTTGAACTACCGGCATCGTGGGCTTATTTTCTTCTGCTACCTCTTCTTTACCCGGAAGTGTAAACATGAGTACTACCGCAAAGGCACAGGCGGCAAAAAACAAACCGCTCATGATCCATTTCTGCATCCCAATTCGTCCCTTCTATGTAAGCTGCTCCCTACATTATAGCTTATGGTGAAGCGTTATCATAGGGTTTGTGACAAAAAAATGAACGAGAATACAATCATTCTTATGAAATATCTGGTATTTAATATCATTTGTCATAGACCATGCAATAAAAAGGTTTGTCTCCTGTAGGTGTGCGGCGTTCATACGTATCTGTAATCGTAAATCCACATTTTTGATAAGTTCGAATGGCGCGTTGGTTCCAGGTCAGGACTTCCAGATCTATCTCACGATCAGGATAACGATTCAAGGCTGTCTGGACGATGGCATCTACGAATAGTTTGCCTAAACCATGGCCGCATAGATCGGGGCGCATCCCAACTCCTAAACGGACGACTCCTTCCATCGGGAACAACTGTGCGAATCCGCACAAAACCTCATTTTCATTTAATATGGAGATATATTGTTCCTCCCGGAGCTGCGGATCACCAAACTCGATGCCAAGAGCCTGCATCTGCTCCCACGGCATCCAGCCATAAATATTATATGGGGGCGTATAGCTCCACTTACAAATAGCTTCTCCGTGAATTGCCTCCATAGGAACAACATGAAAAGTTACCGAGGGATTTATCATAAGGTCAACGATCTCCTTTCACGAGGACATTGCTATATTACTAATTATATACAAAATGGGGGAGGTTCGACTCAGAAACTTTATATGAGGGGGAATGTTTTACAAATTATGAGAGGGGTAAATAAGTAATAAGACAAAAAAACAAGCTCTCCTCCAAGAGTACCTTGGAAAAGAGCCTATGTACGTTATTTATTGCACATCATCATTGTCTTCCGATTCAGCAGCAACCGATTGGTAAGCGTCTGTGCTCATAATGCGCTTGGCACCAACGTAGCGTTTCACGTAGTAGCTATCACTCAGAGAGCTAATCGTAACACCGCGTGAGGTAGAAGCGTGTGCGAACTTACCTTCACCGACATAAATGCCGACATGGGAGACACCTTTGCCACTTGTATTGAAGAATACAAGATCTCCGGCTCTTATATCATCACGGGAGATTGCTGTGCCCATTTGATATTGGGAACCTGATTGGTGTGGAAGGTTAATGCCAATCTTATCAAACACATACATTGTAAATCCGGAGCAATCAAATCCGTTAGTGGATATACCGCCGGATACGTATTTAGTACCGATGGCCTTGTCAATCACTTTATCCATTTTGGAATCTGCGAAAGCGCTTCCTGCTCCGATGGTGAGGATGATGGAAAAGCTTAGTACTGCTGCTGCTAACTTCTTCTTCAAAAGTGTATACCCCTTCCAAATGCCTACGAGGTTAGCTTAAGGGTTCGGTTGAAGGTCCCCTATGACCCCTCTATATAATGGAGGTCAATTCACCCAAAGTTGGTTCCCCCGTTTTCCTAATAGTTAGGAAACTCGGCTCATACTGTTGATTAGGATTAGCTTGTAATCAATACATGACAAAACCTTTGTAAATAACAACTTAATGATTACAAAAATGTTACTAAAATCTCACTGCGCTAATTGTAACAAACAGAAAGCCGCTTGGCAATCGTTTTTAACATATTAATGCAGAAAAATTGGAATTTTTACGGTAGAAAGGCATATGTAAGCGTTAATAATGACCTAATTTTTAATATAATTGCAATTTTTATCAAATAAACGTGTTTCAATTGGGCTCTAATAGTGTAAAAATATATTATGGAATAAAGAAAAACCCGAATTTGATTACGGGCATAATCAGATTCAGGTTCATATAGTTGTAATTGTGAGGTTATAGTTGTGAGGAAGGTTTCAATCGAAGGCTACAGCTTGATAAGCTGAAGTACTCATTACTCTTTTAGCGCCAACATAACGATTGGCCCAGTAGGCCTGACTGAGTGAAGTGATGGTCACTCCACGCGAAGAGGACGATTGTGCGAATTTTCCGTTTCCAACATAAATGCCGACATGGGATACTCCATTGCCAAGTGTGTTAAAGAACACTAGATCACCAGAACGCAGATTGCTTTTGGATACAGCAGTTCCAACGCTATATTGAGCTTTTGATGTACGAGGTAAAGTAAGACCCACATTCTTGAATACATACTTTGTAAATCCAGAGCAATCAAATCCGGCAGTGCTTGTACCTCCGGTTTTATAGGCAACTCCAATAGTCTTTGAGATTACAGAGTCCATTTTAGAGTCGGCAAAGGCGCTTCCTCCACCAATAGATAATGCCATTACAAGTCCTAGCGCCGCAGCGACGCATTTTTTTCTTAAATTATGTCTTTTCAAAAGATGTACTCCTTCCAAGGCCTGCGAGGTTAGCTTAAGGGTTCGGTAGAAGATTCCCTATGATCCCTGTAAAGCGAGATCAATTCACCCAAAATATGGTTCCCCCACTTCCCGGTGCAAAGGAATTAGGCGTGTTAAGCACCAGAGAATGACGTTTCGACAGTTACACTTACGATAAATACATTTAGTTATGTAGGAATCGTTTCAATTGATTACAAAATTGTTACTAATAGCACAGGACTTATTGTAACAGAGCTTTTACGATTTTGCAAATACTCTTAAGTTATCCGTAATGAGAAAAAGTCCCAGCTCCTGAATACAGGAATTGGGACCTTTTTATTATGTCAAATAAGGTTGATTTATTGTGGAAATGCTTTGCTACGCCATAGATGATATTGTGCAGAGATTCCCCACATTTTTAAGAGCGTAGAAGGTAGTGGTGAGATTTGCCGTATTATAAGTGCCGGTAGGCCGGGACAGAACAGACCCGTCAGTCCGCACACTAGCAGTAAGAGCAGGCCTCCCGCCCCAAGTACAATGGAAACACCTATAGCAGGAATCAGTGACCGCAAGCAGATGATCAGTGAGGAGAACATTCCTGTACCGCCGGTGTAACCAAACTGCATATATAGAAGAAACAGGCGCACGATAAAAATATATATAAGCCATGCCAATACGTATGGTACTAAATGAAGTAACAAAGCGTAGTTAAACAAAGAGGATAAGAACAGCCCGTACATTTTTGGAGCAAGCCAGTAAAGCGGCAGCAGGGTCAGCACCCATTCGATTAGGCTAAAGACTAAGACAGGTAGTCCATAGATCTTCATGCCAGGGAAAAAGAACAGTCCACGCTCGCCCTTTCGCTCCTGGTGGAGCTCATGCAGCAATCCTGCCCTTATGAAAGGGGAAAGCAGAAGTCGCAAGACAACAAGCGCCAGAAGCATCCATAACCAAGTGCGTATCGCAGGGTCCGTATTCAAGCTGAACTGTCCCTCGATATAATACAACAGTCTGCCCATACCGCTGCCTCCGGCGTCTTTATCCGGATAGCGCAGTAGAATTGGAATAATAGCAGATCGGATGAAACCATACATAAAGTAGCCCCAGAGCAGTCGGTAGATGAAGAGCAGAATTAAAATATAAAATTGCTCCTTCATGCTTTGCCAGCCGCGGGTTATCGATGTTCTCACAATCATTCACCTCACCAGACAAGAGTTCCGAGCACGGTTTCAAGTAGTTTAGTTACACTTAATGTCCAGCGAGAGAGCGTCTTGGGCTCTATTTCCGCCAGCCTAAAGTTGTTTAGATGTTTGCTCTCCAATAAGATGGAATGTTCAGGGTCAATCTCAGCAGAGAGAAGAGGCTTATCGCTTAACAATTGAAACGTAGTCTCTGCTCCTTCACCGTTCCAGACCCGCTGCACCGAAGAGCTGTCGGCGAATGTGAATTTCACGGGAACATCAACGTAATGGCTCCCTTTGTTTGAAATCTTCACTAATGATTCGTAGCTTGGGGCATCGCCGCTGTTATTTTTTTTAAAAGTAATCGTATCTACTGAGAAGTCAGGCGCTCCATCACCATAAATGTAATCATCGAAATAGGCCTGCCATGATTTTTTGGTTACCTTCTCAACGACTTTCTGAAAATCTGACGTAGCAGGATGCTCGAAACGGAACTTACGAGCGTAGGAGGACATGATGTTGTTCATTGCTTTGGTACCTACCTGGCGTTCGATATCTTTAAGTACAAGCTTGCCGCGGATATAAACATTTCGGCTATAGGAATCCGCCCCTGCATATTTCCACGTTTCCAGATTTAACGGCTCAGGTATAGTTACCAGGCTGGCCTGTAAAGGCAAATTAGACTTGATACCGTATTCTTGCTCCATAAGTCTGTCTTCGGCATAGGAAGTGAAGCTTTCATCCAGCCAGGCCTCCTCGAATTCATTACTGGCTATCATACCGTAGAAGTATTGATGGCCGATTTCATGAATGACGGTTCTTTCAAGTGAGGTATCTGGAGAAGAATCCGCGGCCCCAAAGGCTGTAATAAGGGTAGGGTATTCCATTCCTCCAGCACCGTTGCCCTCCTTAGGTGGGACGACAATAGACAGCGTAGAGTAGGGATAAGGACCATACCATTTGCTGAAGTAGGTCAGGGCAGCCTTGGCAGCCTGAAGGTAACGCTCTTTTAAATCTTTGTGTAGTGGGTCGAGATACACCTTAATTCGTACTCCAGGCACCTCCGGCGTAGAGAAGGCTTCCTCAGCTACTGTAAAATCAGGGGAAGCGGCCCAAGCGAAATCGTGGACATCATCGGCGTAGAACTGATATATTTTCTGATCTTGTTTGAGCTTGGCATTTTTTACAGGAAATCCGGTCGCAGCCACCGTATAGTTGGAAGGGACGGCAATCGTTACATTAAAGATGCCAAAATCACTGTAAAACTCAGAGGTTCCGTGATACTGATGCAGGTCCCAGCCTTCTTCTTTAACTCCGCGTGTGCCCCTCGGCTCGTATACACTAAGCTTAGGGAACCATTGCCCAGCCATAACGAAGTTACCTGAAGCACCCATGCGTGCAAAGATTTTGGGAAGCTGGACTTCATACTGAAGCTTAAGTGTTACACTTTCCCCACCATTAACAGGCTGAGGAAGATGTACCTTTAGGAGCGTCTTATCGTTGATATTGCCGTCATCAGGTTGGACATATTGCACTCTTTGCATTAGCGAAGTTCCTTCTGTCGTGCGCAGATCGGTCAGCGTCATATTTCCGAAGCCATTCTCAGGCATACTGTCGCCTCTGAGCGTCCCCCCGGATTCCTTCATAAAGGTGGTATCTGATGAGGCAAATGCATTTGGATACATGTGAAAATATAAATCACTTACTGGCTTTACTCCGGGGTGTGTCCAGGTTACTGTCTCAGAAGCTTTTAAGGTTTCTGTGTCAGGAACAAGCTGGACATCAATGTGATACTCGACTACCCGCTGGCTTAAAGCCTCCTCTGCCGGGACGGGCGCGCTCTCAGGCAATACCTGCTGTGGTAGGGCTGCAGGCGCTGTGCCGCTGGAGGACTTGGCCTCTTTTGAAGCAAAGCTAGTAACAGAAGCTGTAGAGCTATCCCCTGAAAAGGCCCATATTCCTCCTCCCAGCAGCGCGAGGATGGCCAGGGTCGCAAAGATGATGTACTTTAATGACAGTGACTTCATAGTGTGATTCCTCCCGTGACAAGCATCTACGGGATGTATATGTTTGCAATCGCCGCATTATTAGCTAAAATTAAATTATTCGTAAGAGGAAGGGTGTGCACTCGTGGACAACATACAACCGGAGGGCAAGAAACAGATTGCCTTAAATATTGTGAACGCTAAAAGTAAACATAAAGGCTTTGGAGCAGGCTCTATAGATCTCAACAACGTTTCACCTGTCATTATTGATGGTGATGTGGCGGTTATTGATATCGGTGCCATGCATGCCAAGAGCAAAGTGGAAAAAGGAATTAAATTTTCCATGAATCGTGAAGATGTACCGAATGGAAGACAGGTTTGGGTGGTATGGGTAGCGGTAGACCGTACATTGGAAGCTCAATTTTATGGTGGAATCACAGCCTGTGAAATGTGGATTGATACAGAAGCGCGCCGCGGATGGAAAATTCTTGCCGAGCATGTCAATAAGCTGGATGCAGCTCTTAAACGCAAGATCGATGTGGCAGGGCTTGGAGCCATTGAGAAGTCGGCGCTCAAATCCCTTCTGATCTCTCATAATGAAGCATGGTGGAATGCATCCTCAGATGAGCTTAAAGCTGCACTGACTGAATAGTATAGGAGCCTCCAGAAGGGTTATCCGATATAGAAAAAGCTTCGACCTCCGGAAATAGGAGCGTCGAAGCTTTTTAATTTATGATTTGCTTGTGCTGCTAAGCTTGCGTTTGAGCTGACTCACTCTGGCTTGGCTAATCCCGAGGATTTCTGCAAGTTCTTTTTGGTTGGCATAGGGATGATCTTCAATAGCTTGTTCCAGACGTTGGCACATTTCCTCTGTCTTCGACTTTCGGATGCTGGTGTTGTGCTCAGGTGCCTCAACAACAAAATCCTCACGTGACTCTGGCAATTGAGACATGCGTTCAGGATCGACAATTTCTTTTAGACAGTTGCTACAAATAAACTGCTCTTTATAGTAGGTGACATGGTCGTGGCTTCTGCAAAATGTACACTCTGTCGAGGTGTACTTCCTAAGGACGATGATTTTTTCGTCTAAAACAAAAAATTCGATAGGATCACCAATGTCAATATTACGCGTCATACGGATTTCTGCGGGAACCACAATTCTCCCAAGACTGTCTAAACTCCGGATCATGCCTGTATCCTTCATCCCATGTCCCTCATTTACATCATTATATTTTGGTTTCTAATAACTATTATAGCAGTAATTGAGAGTTAAGAGAATGGGGTAAGCATAATAAATAAAACGGTTACATCCCTTGTGCGATAAGTGATATTTGAGTTTGGCAATCCTGTTGTTACTACAATATATAACTTATAAAAAAAGAAAAACCCCTTCAATATAAATGAAGAGGCTAATTCAACCACCAGCGTTTAATGTTCTTCCACAGGGAACGGTTTTCTTCAGCAGAATCTACCTTACTTTGTGTGTCATCCACAGCAGGAGCGGAGCCTGTGCCATGCAGTTCGCAGTATTCGGTGGGCTCAGTTCCACTAATAAAAGTTTCCAGTTCTTTGTCGGGACATGCTGCTGTAGCAAGTTTGCCGGATTGCGGATTGACGTATACGCTGACTATTCCATCTGGAATAGGGAAAATTTTTGGAGGGACATTTTCCAGCGCTTTTTCAGTAAATTGGGCGAAAATGGGGGCTGCGCGCCGTCCGTCGGTAGTTGCGATGTCGCGCCCCTTGTCGTAACCAACCCAGACTGCAGTTGATAGCTCCGGGGTGAAACCTACCATCCAGCCATCTGTATCCGTGGTGCCGGTCTTGCCGGCTACCGGACGTTTAATTATGGAAGCCACACGATTACCCGTCCCCCCAGTCTCGAATACTCCCTCCATTAAACGAGTCAGTACATAGGCAGCTGAAGGTTCTACGACGGTTACTCCTTTGGGTTGAGGTGCTTCATACAGGACCATGCCATTTGAATCGGTTATTTTTAGAATGGCTGTGATCGGCATTTTCTGACCGCCGTTTCCAATTACAGCGAAAGCTGCAGCCATTTCAAGCGGACTGATCGGTGAAGTGCCTAGGGCCAGTGATGGTACGCTTTGAAGTGGACTGTCAATGCCCATCTTCGCAGCCATTTCGCTTACTTTATCCGCGCCGATCTTCATAATTGTATTAACAGCATAGATATTGTCGGATGCTGCGATAGCTTGCCGCATATTAATTTCACCCAGATACTTATCCCCAAAGTTTCGGGGCTGATACGTTTTGCGGTTGTTATCATAATGAAACATCGTTGGCTGACTATTAAAGACCGAAAGTCCTGTCATCTCTTTGGATGAGAGTGCGGCCAAATACATAATCGGCTTAAAGGAAGAACCCGGCTGGCGTGTGGTGGCCAAAGCATGATTGTACTGGTTGGTACGATAATTTTTTCCGCCGACCATTGCTTTGATGTAACCGGTGCGAGGATCGATGGATACAAGTGCAGTCTCCAGATCACTAGTTTGATCCATCTCTTTGTCAACGGCATTTTCTGCGGCATGCTGCATGTCAGGGTCAAGGGTGGTATAGACATTTAATCCGCCTTGCTCCAGCTCATCATTACTGATGTGGAGAGACTCTATGGCCAAATTGCGGATATAATCCCGGAAATAAGGCGCAGCTACAAGCGTATCCTTTTGTCCTTGCGGCTTGAAGTTTAAGTTCTCTTGGACGGCTTGTCCCGCTTCTTCCTGAGTGATATTGCCTAAATTGGCCATGACGGTCAGGATGATTCTCTGGCGCTTTTTAGCATTGTCCATGTGGTTGTAAGGTGAATAATAGGTAGGTCCCTTTGGAATTCCAGCCAGCATGGTACTCTCTGCCAGGTCTAAATCCGCTGCAGATTTACCAAAATACATCCGTGAGGCTGCTTCAATGCCGTAAGCACCGTGGCCATAGTAGATATTATTTAAATACATGTTCAGGATTTCATCTTTGCTGTATTTCATCTCCAGCTGCATCGTATAGACAGCTTCTTTAGCCTTGCGCGTCCATGTTTTTTCATGGGATAGGTAGAGGTTACGTGCGAGCTGCTGAGTTAGCGTACTAGCACCCTGCGACCGGTTTCCCTCTTCCAGATTGACTAGAACAGCTCGCGCCATCCCCTTCAGATCAAATCCGGAATGTTCATAAAATTTACGATCCTCGACTGCTAGTGTAGCTTCAATGAGCAGGGGAGAAATTTGACTTAATTTGACGGGTTCGCGGCTGCGGCCGTCTGAGGTAAAGGTGGCAAGAACATTGCCCCGGGAGTCAAACAGCTTGGAGCGCACATCATCGCTAATCGGTGGAAGATCTTTTTGATATAGATAACCGAGCAGAGCTCCGGTGGTTATTACAAATAATATGATCAAGGCTGCCAGCAGCCGAAATAAACGCCGGAAGCGGCTTTTTCGTTTCGGTGGATTCGTTGATTCGCGTGTCATGGCACCAGACTCCTTTCTCTCATATTATGGGGAAGGATCTGGAAGGATATTCATTAGGGATATGGAGGGTAACAAATTGTTTCTATTTTGTGATTGTTTAAGGTAGATAGGCCATCATCTCTGGCGGTATAACAGAGTAGGGATTGTAAGTAAGGGTATATACATATTAGGAGGTGTCATCATGAAATGGACGAAAAAGATTCATAAGACGACAATAACCGCCCTCTCGGCGACGCTTATTATGGTATCAGGCTGGAGTGCACCAGTAACTTCTGTACATGCTGCGGCTGCACCAGCACCAGCGACTTGCGGCACAGGAGATCACGGCTTGCTACAGGCCCTGCAAAACAAGCACTCAGGTGATATATCCACACCGCTTAGCTTTTCTGATGTTCAGTTTTTGAAAGGGAATACCGGACGGGCAGCAGGTAATGGATTTATGATTGGTACCTCTGACGGAGGCTGCCATTTTCAAGAGATCTATCAAGGCCAATGGAGCTTCAAACAATTCGATTTTCCCGATAATGTACATGGCTTTGCGCTTGCTTCTGTAGAGGAGGGGCAGGCTCAATATTTAATCGGTACCTCTAACGGTGGCTCGGAGTGGAAGAGACTTTCGAACAAAGCCGTCAGCTTTGAAAGAATAAATTTTATCGATAGTAAGAAAGGTTTTGCTTATGAGAGAGCCGCAACGTATCACACCAAAGACGGGGGGCTGAGCTGGAGTAAGATTTCCACCCCACCCAATACAAGAGGTGCTTATTTTAGTGACCGGAATACCGGCTGGGCGGTTGTAATCGTGCCGGGAAGCGGGTATCGGGTAATGAAGACCACAGATGGAGGGGCAACTTGGAGCCTTTCACTTAAGGCGGCTTTTGCCGAGCCCGAGTTTGGACAAATCTCCGCTAAGGGAGATCAGGTCGCTGTAGTGCTCTATGGCGGTACGGGGATGAGTCAGACCTCCTACTCGCTGTATGAAAGTGCGAACAGGGGGGGAAGTTGGAATCGTGTGATCGCTCAGGAAACTGCGGGCGGCGGACCTGCGCCAGGAAGTGGCAAGGCTGAATTCAATAAAGGGCCAGCTGCTGGCAAACCTGGGAACCTGCAACTTGTGGGAAACAGCACCTCCTTTTTAGTGGGGTTTTCCCCAGCAGCAGAGAAAGTGGCGGTTGGACGCTCTTATAACGGCGGTAAGCAATGGACTAATCTTCCGGCGCTCGCTGGTTATGAGGGGGTAATCTCCTTCACTAGTAATAAAGAGGGCTGGCTCGCCATCCGTGAGCTTGATTACTCTTCCTTGTATGTGACCAAAGACGGCGGAGCTTCATGGGAACGCAGGTTTTCTTTGAAAGTGATGACCCAATAATTCTTTACAGTGCAAGAATATAAGTTCCGATGTATTGTGAAAATCGCAAATAGACAGCAGAGCAGCGATTCTCCGGATACTTGGGGAATCGCTGCTCTGTATTTTTGTCGTTGGTATCTTTGCTTGCTTCAATAGTACCCTTATCAGTGCCCTAATCAGATCCCTCATCCTCGGAGGGTTACGGACCCAGATGACGTTATTTGCAAATTTTCGGCCTTTGGGATAGAGTTTCGGACTCCAGTAACACTATTCTCTAGAAAGAGGTTCACATGGGTTGTTTTTTAGGCTAATAGCGACTATGAAGTCCGTTATCGCACCAAATATGGAATCATACTGCGCATAGGGTCATTTATGTCCGATAGGTGCTTGGTAGGTGCAAATATTATCGAAGTAAATGATATACATAGAGAATGGACGTTCAAAGTGTGCTTTTAATCATCAATATGGTAATATTTTATGTGCTTATGAAGATATGCTTGATTCTGTATTGAAATGCTTCTTTGAACTGGATTATAGTGTACAATGGGAAAGCGAAATAGGCCTTTGATTAATATAAAAATGTTTAAGCTTTGCCATTAGACGTTTTTCTTATGCAGAATGCAGAGGCTTGCAGAATGGAGGAACGTGTGATGCCTGAAATACAGTCTGACAAATATGATGTCTCTATTACGCTCGTGAGCCTTCAAGATGGTCAGCGAAATGTTATGGAAGCGAATGGAGAAGTAACATCCAAAGGACCGCATCTATATATTCAATATGAAGAATTAGAGCAGGGTCCTCGCGGGGAGGAAGTTTCTGTTCGTACAACGATAAAGATTGCAGGTAATCAACTGAAGCTAATCCGCCATGGCGGGATTCAGTCAGAGCAGAGCTTTGAAGCTGGACGGCGTCTGCCAGGATTCTACCGCTCGCCATATACGCAGTTCAATCTTTCTACGGAAACGAACAAGCTGGAAGTTGTGCGCGAAGGGCGCTCTTTAACGGTTGCCTGGGAATATGATTTGTACGTTTACGAGGAATTGACAGGAAAGTTCGCTATTAGTTTGCATATACAGGAGGAACCGAAATTATGACACATAGTAAGAATCCGTTAGAGCTTGTAAATGAACGGGTAAAAGAAGCCATCGCCGATGCGATTGTGAATGCTGGGCTGGTTGCACCGGAAGAGGTTCCGGATATTGTACTGGAAGTACCAAGAGATAAGGCGCACGGTGATTTGGCTACGAACGCTGCTATGCAGCTGACCAAAATTGCTAAACGTAATCCACGCCAGATTGCTGAAGCTATTATTGAGCATTTGGATACGAGCAGAGCTTCTATTGAGAAAGCGGAAATTGCAGGACCAGGCTTTATTAACTTTACCCTGTCTAAGAACTACTTGTACCCAATCATCAGCCTTGTTGCTGAGCAGGGGGATGACTATGGCCGTATTAATCTGGGTCAAGGTCAGAAGGTTGAAATGGAGTTCGTCAGTGCCAATCCAACAGGTAGCCTACATTTAGGGCATGCCCGTGGTGCTGCTGTCGGTGATGCGCTGTGTAATGTGCTTGATTATGCAGGTTATGAGGTGACCCGGGAATATTATATTAATGATGCCGGTAACCAAGTGGCTAATCTGTGTAAATCCATTGAAACCAGATACCTGCAGGAGCTGGGTCAAGAGGCAGAAATGCCGGAAGATGGTTACCATGGTGAGGATATTAAGGGTTTTGCGAAGGAGCTTGTGGCAGAAAAGGGCGATACCTTGCTCGAGATGAGCCCTAGTGAGCGTGCTGCTTTTTTCCGGACCTATGGACTTAATAAAGAGTTGGATAAAATCAAACGTGATCTAGGTCTTTTCCGTGTAAACTTCGATATCTGGTTCAGTGAAACCTCGCTGTATGAGAACGGAGAAGTACTGCGCTCGCTGGACGAGCTCCGTGATCGTGGAGAAGTGTACGAGCAAGATGGGGCAACCTGGCTGCAAACGACAAAATACGGCGATGATAAAGACCGTGTCTTGATCAAAAATGATGGCACATATACCTACCTTACCCCGGATATTGCTTATCACAGCGATAAGTATGGCCGCGGTTACGATAAAATGATTAACATTTGGGGCGCTGATCACCATGGTTATATTCCGCGGATGAAGGCGGCAATGTCAGCCCTTGGCAATGATCCTGAGAAGCTAGTGGTTCTGATTGCTCAGATGGTCAGCCTGTTCCAGAATGGTGAAAAGGTCAAAATGTCCAAACGTACCGGCAAAGCGGTTACGATGGAAGATTTGATGGAGGAAGTAGGAATCGATGCGATTCGTTATTTCTTCACCATGCGCAGCATGGATTCTCATCTTGATTTCGATATGGATTTGGCGATCTCTACTTCTAATGAAAATCCTGTATTCTATGTTCAATATGCGCATGCCCGTATTTGCAGTATTTTCCGTCAGGCAGAGGAGCAAGGGATTTCTATCCCTGATTACGCTAAAATTGACTTCTCCAAGCTGACAGCAGTGCATGAATATGACCTGCTGCGAAAAATTGGTGAGCTCCCGGCAGAAATCGCTGTTGCGGCTGAAGGTTATGCTCCACATCGCCTCATCCGTTATGTATATGAGCTGGCTGCGATGTTCCACAGTTATTACAAAGCTGAACGTGTAATTACTGAGGATGCTGCTCAAACCGTGGCGCGTCTTGCATTGCTTGGCGCAACGCGTACTACTATTGCCAATGTACTGCGTCTTGTCGGAGTTTCTGCACCGGATCGCATGTAAATCAACAGCAAACGACAAAAAATCCGCCTTCCGGTTTCCGGGGGGCGGATTTTTCTTTGCTGCCGTTCTTCGCACCGGCATCAGCTGCGCTCACGTCAGAGTGACCCACCCGGTGCCCGGGCGGGGTCTACACGTTCGCGGAGACCGAACGCTTCGCCCTTACTCCTGCTCTCAGCAGTCGCAGGGCATCGGCAGAGCCGCCGCCTAGGGATGCGCGGCGTTGCCCCTTGCGTAGCCGCACCGGGGACGCGGTGCGGCGCAAGAGCAGCTTCAGCTCCCTTGGCGTGAGGCCCGGTCGCAGTGCGAGCAGCAATGCGGCGGCTCCCGTGACATGCGAGGTCGCCATGGAGGTGCCGCTCATTTCTTTGTAGCCCTCCTTCAGCCAGCAGGAGGGCACGCCTTCGCCGGGCGCGTATACATCGATATATGAACCGCGATTGCTGAAGCCGGCAACCCGGTGTCTTTTATCGATGGCGCCCACGGCTATCGTCTCGGGATAACGTGCGGGATAGTCCCCGCCACGTTTGCCGTCATTCCCAGAGGAGGCAATGACGGCGATTCCGGCCCGATATGCTTTTATAACCACATTGTGGAGCGCCTTGCTTCTAGTCTTCATTCCAAAGCTCATATTAATGACGTCGATTCGGTTCTGCACACACCAATCAATACCTAGCACAATATCGGACACATAGGCTGATCCACTATGATCAAAGGCCTTGACTGGATATAGCAGCGCTCGAGGCGCCACTCCCATCATTCCGCGATTTCCCCCTGCTGCCGCTAAGGTTCCGGCGATATGAGTTCCGTGCCCGTTATCATCCAGCGGCAGCATCCCGCGGTGTAGTAGGTTGACTCCAGAGGCTAATGAATGCTTCAGATCGGGATGACGGTAATCCGCGCCGGTGTCAATGACGCCGATTTTGACGTGAACTCCGGTTGATTTAGACCATGCCTGAGGAGCATGAATCGCTTTCACCCCCCAAGGGAGCGCGGCGATTCCGCTTTTTTCGTTAGCTATGGAATGAATTTGAATCTGCAGATCGTCTTCGACGTTTAGAAGGTCTGCAAATCGGTTCATCAGCTTTCCGGCGGCAGCGGGCACGAAGAAGGCCCGAATCAGCGGAGATACCTGTACTTGACGCAGCTCGGGCTGCTTTGCTTTTAGAGCCTTCCATTGGGAGAAAGCTCCGGCATACTGGCGGGGATCGTTGAAGGTAAGAATACGCCGCTCACCATTTTTTGGGGCAACCGATATTTCTTCAAGAAGCATGTTCCAAAATTTGTAATAGTCCATAGGTTTCGCTGTCCCCCCTCGGTGCCCTGCTGCCATATTGTATGAGCGGAGGGAGGGGTCCGAATGGGAACTTGCCCTTTTTTAAGGAAATGGGCTGCCCAGCGTGTCAAAAGACGGCGCTTTACATAAAATAAACAGAAGAGATTAAAACTCTCTTTGTAACATCCCGTAAGGAGCCGATCCTTGGCGTGGATACAGTCATGCGCGGAGGTCTTCCTCCGCCTTTTTAAATCCCATTTCTGAAAACTTTGGGTGCGGCGACCCTTGCTACAATTACATATCAACTCTTCTTGATGAAGACAGGTTTCCTGTATGGATAATAAGCAGGAGGCTTTTTCTGTTGGGAGGTTCTTGCATTTGACTTGCATTTTGTTGTTAAATAGGTTTTACTTAGTTTTGTTAATGGATATTATTGAAATAAACCGTAATGTGAACAATGCGTGAGAGGAAGTGTCCTTTAGTGAGTACGCCACTCAATTTAAAGCTAGACCCTGAGAAAGTTAAAGAAATGCCAATGGTGGATCTTGCCTTTCTGGTGCTTAAAGCAGCCAATACACCGTATTATTACCGTGATCTGATGGTCGAGGTAGCCAAGTTACGCGGTATGACCGATCAAGAAAGCCAAGATACTATTGCCCAGTTATATACCGAGATTAACATTGACGGGCGTTTTGCCTGTGTCGGAACCAACCTTTGGGGACTGAAACGCTGGTATCCTCTAGAGCGCTCCGATGATCCGGTTGGTAACACTAAACGGGTGCGCATCATCAACGATGAAGACGATGATTTGGAAGATGACGATTTTGCTGATGAAGAAGAAAACTACACAGCTGAAGAAGAGGATTTCGACGCTATCGATGAAGATCGCGACGACCTCTATTCTGACGACGACAGCGAAGAAGAAGTCGACGAAGATGTCGTGATCGATGAAGATGACATAGACGAAGACGATACGGACGAAGACGATGCAGAAGATAGCGACGATGAAGATTCCGAGGATGACAAGTAAGATCAATAATCAGAAGAGTCTTGTCTGTGGCATAATTCCTCCCTTGACAGTGGGGGATCGTCAGAGTAAACTATTGCATGGGCTTATCATGTAAGTTAATAAACGTGTTTTCTAAAATAAAAAGTGCCCCGGTTCTACGGGTGTCACTTTTTTGTTTTTTTAGATGCAAAGTAGCTGTAGATTAATGGAATTTGCGGGATGACGTTTTATGTTTTCCCCGGTGAATTAAACTTTTGATTTCCCCTGTTTTGATGATAGTAAAACGGGTTACGATAAACACCATGTGCCGCTTTTATGTTTGGACTTTATTTAGGAGGGTTTTACAGTGACAAAGTATATTTTTGTAACGGGTGGCGTTGTGTCTTCCCTGGGTAAAGGCATTACCGCCGCTTCGCTGGGCAGGCTGCTCAAGAACAGAGGTCTAAAGGTAACGATTCAGAAATTTGATCCGTATCTTAACGTAGACCCTGGAACAATGAGCCCTTACCAGCACGGAGAAGTCTTCGTAACGGATGACGGTGCAGAGACTGACCTTGACCTTGGGCACTATGAACGGTTTATTGATATCAATCTGTCGAAGAACAGCAATGTGACGACAGGTAAGATCTATTCATCCGTAATCAGCAAGGAACGTCGTGGAGAGTACTTGGGTGGAACTGTACAAGTTATCCCGCATATTACGAATGAGATCAAAGAACGCGTGTTCCGCGCGGGCCGCGAGACTAACTCTGATGTTGTTATCACAGAGATCGGCGGTACTGTAGGGGATATTGAAAGTCTTCCGTTCCTGGAAGCGATTCGTCAAATCAAGAGTGATATTGGCCGGGAAAATGTGATGTATATCCACGTAACCTTGATTCCTTATATCAAGGCTGCTGGAGAAGTGAAGACGAAGCCGACACAGCATAGCGTTAAAGAGCTGCGCAGTATCGGTATTCAACCGAATGTCATCGTGTGCCGTACGGAATATGAGCTTTCCGCAGATATGAAAGCCAAAATCGCACTCTTTTGCGATATTGATGCTAATGCTGTTGTGGAATGCCGCGATGCTTCGACGTTATATGAAGTTCCATTGAACCTTCGTGATGAAGGATTGGACGAGATTGTTGTTAATCATTTGAAGCTTACAACACCTGCGCCAGATATGCGCGAATGGGAAAGTATGCTTAGCCGGATTCAGAAATTAGAGAAGACAGTAGAAATAGCAATTGTAGGTAAGTACGTAGCACTGCATGATGCTTATCTGAGCGTTGTTGAATCACTTTCACACGCAGGTTTTGCTGCGAATGCAGAGGTTAAGATCCGCTGGGTGAACGCAGAGGAAATTACGGATGAGAACGTGGACGAAATGCTGCGTGGCATTGGCGGTATTCTTGTTCCTGGTGGTTTCGGTGATCGGGGAATCGAAGGTAAAATCTCCGCTATTCGTTATGCCCGTGAGCAATTGATACCTTTCTTTGGTATTTGCCTTGGAATGCAGGTTTCTGTAATTGAATATGGCCGTTCTGTTCTTGGACTACAAGGTGCAAACAGCTCCGAAATCGATCCAAATACACAATATCCATTGATTGATTTGCTTCCTGAGCAAAAAGATATTGAAGATATGGGTGGCACTATGCGTCTTGGGTTGTATCCTTGTAAGATTATTCCGGACTCTCTGGCAATGTCTTGCTATGATGATGAACTGGTATATGAGCGTCATCGTCACCGGTATGAGTTCAACAATACTTACCGTGATGAAATTGAAAAAGCGGGACTGGTTATCTCCGGAACTTCTCCGGATGGCCGTCTAGTTGAGATCGTAGAGCTTCCAGAGCATCCGTGGTTCCTCTCGGTTCAATTCCACCCGGAATTCACTTCACGTCCGAACCGTCCGCAACCGCTATTCCGTGAATTTGTCAAAGCCTCTTTGACGCATTCCGAGCAGCAATAATTTATACACAGACAGAAAGAACCCATCGGTTCTTAAATAGTCTAAGAGAGCCTTCATCCGAAGGCTCTCTTTTTGTATTACCCTTTAATAGAAATATTGTAACTGACATTTATTTCATTTTAGACTCTTTATTTACCCATTTTATCCAATTAGCAGGATTTGGACAGTAAAGCACGAATAATAGGTTTCGTATGGAGTAGTTTCTAAAGGGGCCGGTCGCTGTGGAGAGCGCGGTATAGTCAATCTGCCTTAATTTCTGGGAGGGTATCGTATGGAAAAGAAGAAAGTATTAATTGTCGATGATCAGAACGGGATCCGGATTCTTCTTATGGAAGTGTTCAATAGTGAGGGATATACAACATTTCAAGCGGCTAACGGAAAATTGGCATTAGACATTGTTCGCAGCGAGTCACCCGATTTGGTCTTACTCGATATGAAAATACCGGGAATGGATGGACTCGAGATCCTGAAGCATCTAAAGGAGATCAATCCGTCCATTAAGGTCATTATGATGACGGCATATGGTGAACTGGACATGATTAAGGAGGCGACCAAGCTAGGGGCGTTAATGCATTTTACAAAGCCGTTCGACATAGACGAAATGCGCGTAGCGGTAAACATGCATCTTCATAACAAGTCTGTGGATCAATGCAGTTAGAACGGTGATTTCTGTATCGGTCCTATTTCGCGTGGTGACTCCGAAGAGGATGAGTCTAATTGCTATATGGGCTGGATAAAAATCGTCCCACCGGGACATTTTTTTGTTTACCCTATTTAGTATTTGACACAGGATGTGCTATAATAAGCCTGTATGTGATGTCGGTTTAAAAACATAGCCAACCAACATTCTTAGGAGGATGAAACCATGCCATTAGTATCTATGACAG
This sequence comes from Paenibacillus sp. FSL R5-0928, assembly GCF_037970385.1. Taxonomy (NCBI): domain Bacteria; kingdom Bacillati; phylum Bacillota; class Bacilli; order Caryophanales; family Paenibacillaceae; genus Paenibacillus; species Paenibacillus sp. FSL R5-0928. The sequence continues at coordinate 130,687 of NZ_CP150225.1, forward strand.
ACATGTTGAACAAAGCACTTGAAGGAAAATATGCAGTAGGTCAGTACAACATTAACAACTTGGAGTGGACTCAAGCTATTCTTGGTGCCGCTGAACAAGAAAAATCACCAGTAATCCTTGGTGTATCTGAAGGCGCAGCACGCCACATGGGCGGCTTCACTACTGTTGTTAAAATGGTTGAAGGTCTAATTATTGACATGAATATCACTGTTCCTGTAGCTATCCACCTTGACCATGGATCTAGCTTTGATAAATGTAAAGCAGCAATTGATGCTGGATTTACATCCGTAATGATCGACGGTTCCCATCACCCAATCGATGAGAACATCGATATGACTAAAAAAGTCGTTGAATATGCTCACGCTAAAGGCGTTTCTGTAGAAGCTGAAGTAGGTACTGTTGGTGGACAAGAAGACGACGTTATCGGCGGCATCATGTATGCTAAGCTTGATGAGTGCGTACGTATTGTGAAAGAAACAGGTATCGACACCCTGGCTCCTGCACTTGGTTCCGTTCATGGACCTTACCATGGCGAGCCTAACCTCGGATTCAAAGAAATGGAAGAAATCCGTGACGCTACTAACATCCCAATGGTTCTTCATGGTGGTACAGGTATTCCTGAACATGACATCAAGAAAGCCATCTCCCTGGGTACTTCCAAAATCAACGTGAACACTGAGAACCAAATCGTGTTCGCAAAAGTGGTTCGCGAAGTTCTAGCTGCTAAACCTGATGCTTACGATCCACGTACATTCATCGCACCAGGTCGCGATGCAATCAAAGAAACCGTTATTGGTAAAATTCGCGAATTTGGATCCAACAACAAAGCCTAATCATTGTAGCTTCCGCCTCAGGTGGACAAGCAATTTGTTAAAGGATAGGGCTATTACTCTGTCCAGTTGAATAGTTTGATGAGGAAAGCACACCGCTTAGCCGGTGTCTTTCCATTTTCATCACTAAAAGTCCACAGCACGTATTGCCCACCCAGCTGCAATACACGTAGGGGGAAATTGATAAATCTATGGAAAAATTAATGATTGGCGGTGGACGTCCGCTAGAGGGCGTTGTAACCATCAGTGGAGCAAAGAATAGTGCCATTGCGCTTATTCCTGCGGCAATTTTGGCCGAATCTGAAGTTGTTCTGGATAATTTACCGTCCCTTAGTGATGTAGCCGTTTACTCCGAAATCTTGCAAGAGCTTGGCGCTAATGTATCCTGGTCAGGCAATCAGATGAGAATTGACCCTTCACGTATTGTATCTATTCCAATGCCCAATGGGCCGGTTAAGAAACTTAGAGCTTCGTATTATATGATGGGAGCTCTGCTTGGAAGATTCAAAGAAGCGACAATAGGTCTTCCTGGTGGCTGTAATTTTGAACCTCGTCCAATTGATCAACATATCAAGGGTTTCGAGGCTTTAGGAGCAACAGTTACCAACGAACATGGTTCTATCCATTTATATGCAAAAGAGCTACGCGGTGCGAAGATTTATCTGGACGTATCAAGCGTAGGTGCCACTATAAACATCATGCTGGCGGCTTCACGAGCCAAAGGCTCTACAATTATTGAAAATGCGGCTAAAGAGCCTGAGATTATAGATGTAGCTACCCTATTGAACTCTATGGGCGCTGTTATTAAAGGCGCTGGTACAGAAACCATCCGGATCGAAGGGGTCTCGGAAATGCACGGTTGCCGTCATTCCATTATTCCCGATCGGATTCAAGCAGGAACTTATATGATTGCCGCTGCGGCTACGCGTGGTAATGTGTTGATAGATAATGTTATTCCTAAGCACTTGGAAGCCTTAACAGCCAAGCTTTTAGAGATGGGCGTGGATATTGAAGAGCTTGATGAAAGTATCCGAGTTATAGGTAGAGCTAATTATGAACATGCAGATGTTAAAGCACTGACCTATCCTGGATTTCCTACAGATTTACAATCTCCTATGACAAGTATGCTGACACAGGCAGAAGGGGTTAGTGTGCTTAGCGATTTCGTTTACAGCAACCGCTTCAAGCATGTGCCAGAGTTGGTAAGAATGGGCGCAAAGATTCGTGTTGAGGGCCGATCTGCAATTATTGAGGGCAGTAAACTTAATGCTGCAAAAGTAAAAGCAGCTGATCTGCGTGCGGGTGCAGCCCTTGTCATTGCCGGGTTAACAGTAGAGGATGGTATTACTGAAGTGACCGGCGTAGAGTATATTGATCGTGGTTATGATAATTTAGTGAGCAACCTTCGGCAACTTGGTGCTCATGTTTGGCGTGAGAATGAATAATATTAGGATATCCCGCTTGGAAGGAGTATTAATTTGCGGCCAAACCGCATATTTCCTTCCATTTGGGGTAATACTAACCTAATGAGCATTTTAATAGAATCATATTTTTGCCTAGTAGATAGACTAGGAAGAACTCATTTAAAAATTGAATAGGTGGTTATTACATGGATCTTCAAATTTCCGATCTGGAAGAAATGAAGCTGACCGAGTTATATAAGCTGGCCAAGAAATACCAGATCCCTTATTACGGACAGCTGAAGAAACGGGAACTGATCTTTGCGATCCTTCGGGCACAGGCAGAGCAGAGCGGTCTCATGTTTATGGAAGGCGTGCTAGAAATTTTGCCTGAGGGCTATGGATTTCTTAGGCCAATTAACTATTTGCCCAGTGCTGAAGATATTTACATCTCAGCTTCACAAATTCGTAAGTTTGATCTCAGAAGCGGAGATCTTGTGTCTGGTAAATGTCGGACACCAAAAGAAAATGAACGATATTTTGGCCTGCTTCAAGTCAATGCCGTTAATGGCGAGAACCCTGCTAGTGCAGCGGAGCGTCTTCATTTTCCAGCATTAACACCACTTTATCCGCAAGACAAGCTACCGCTTGAAACATCCCCTACTCATTTGTCTACCCGAATAATGGATTTGCTCGCTCCTGTAGGTTTGGGGCAGCGGGGTTTGATTGTAGCACCTCCAAAAGCAGGAAAAACGCTCCTCTTAAAAGAAATTGCCAATAGTATTTCCACTAATAATCCTGAGATTGAGCTCTTTGTATTGCTGATTGATGAACGTCCTGAAGAAGTAACCGATATGCAGCGTTCTGTAAAAGGCGAAGTGGTTGCATCGACGTTTGATGAGCTTCCAGAGAATCATATTAAAGTGGCTGAGCTTGTGTTGCAAAGGGCACTTCGTTTAGTTGAGCACAAGAAGGATGTAGTTATTCTTTTGGATAGCATTACGCGTCTGGCGCGTGCTTATAATCTGGTGGTTCCACCCTCTGGACGTACACTTAGCGGGGGGATTGACCCGGCGGCTTTTCACCGGCCGAAGCGGTTTTTTGGTTCTGCACGGAATGTGGAAGAAGGCGGCTCATTAACTATTTTGGCAACAGCATTAATAGATACTGGCTCGCGTATGGATGATATTATATATGAAGAATTTAAGGGTACCGGTAATATGGAGCTTCATTTGGACCGCAAATTGGCGGAACGCCGGATATTCCCAGCTATCGATATTCGTCGTTCAGGTACACGTCGCGAAGAAGTGCTCTTGAGCAAAGAAGAACTGGATACGATTTGGGCGATTCGCAAAAATATGAACGAATCCTACGATTTTGTGGAGGGATTCATCAAAAAGCTGCGTGATACGAAGACTAATGCTGAGTTCTTGGCATCCTTTGACGTTGCTGGGGCAAAAACAACACCAAACGGGACTGCAAGTAACGGGGGCACTTCCAACAGTGGTACAGCTGCTCGTCGTACCACGCGGGCGAAGACACCTTCAGTACCTACAACTTGAGAATTGATAATAAGAGGAGACTAACATGTATTTGGTATATGCCGACGGGCAAGGAAACGTATATGATCATCCTGAACTGTACGGGCTAGCCCGAAGTGGGGATATGATTGTTGAAATGCTGGAGGAAGAATTAATTCCATTACCAGAAGGTGCTACGCTCGTGGGGTTGCCTAGTACACGTGCTGTGGGTATGAATCCTGAGACGGGTGAAATGATGTCTTTGCCGGAAGGCTCGCAGGCTGTCGGAGCGCTGCTGCCGCAAGGCTACACTCGTCTATGTCTTCCTGGTTATGTGAAGACAGATAAGTCTTATAAGCTTCCTCTGTTTGGGTATTCGGCTGTAGTGTGGAAGGATGGCGGGTTCTATGTTGCGGCAGACCCTACCGATAATCCGGAGAAATGGAATCCACTTAATTGTGACAAAGAAGATCTTGAAGTCAGTGTTGGTGAGATGACAGCCAAATATCCTGATAACCGCCTCTATGAGCATCTTTCTAACTGTGCGCTTGGCTATGAATGCCTGACTTCCTCCAATACCTTTTTAGGGCGTTGGGAGGGCGGTGTACCCGTCTCTTATTCATGTAATGCTGGATGTTTTGGCTGTATTTCTGAGCAACCTGATGATAGCGGCTTTGTATCTCCGCAGACTCGCATGAATTTCCGGCCTACGGTCAACGAAATTTCACAAGTTATGTTGGAGCATTTAAAGACGCCTGAATCGATTATCAGCTTTGGACAAGGCTGTGAAGGGGAACCTTCCACGCAGGCAAAACTTATTATAGAAGCTATTCGTGAAGTGCGCTCGATTACTGATATGGGCTATATCAATATCAACACCAATGCGGGATTAAGCGATCATATGCGAGGAATCGTTGATGCTGGGCTCGATTTGATGCGTGTCAGCACAATCAGTGCCCTTGATGACCATTATAATGCTTATTACAAACCACGCGGTTATACATTGGCCAATGTAGAGAAATCTTTGAAATACGCTGCTTCGCAGGGGGTTTACACATCGATCAATTATCTAATCTTCCCTGGAGTGACTGATCGCGAAGAAGAGATTGAAGCGATGCTGGAGTTTGTAAGACGTACTGATCTGAAGCTTATTCAGATGCGTAATCTAAACATTGACCCGGAGAGCTATTTAGAGTTGATTCCTCCTGCCCAGGGTGAAATCCTTGGGATGAAGACGATGCTTGATATTTTCCGCGATGAACTGCCGGATGTAGTTATAGGCTCTTATACACATGTGCCACCAGCAGATATGGCGCGGGCTAAGCGGCGGGGAATCAATATTTAAGCGGCTAAAATGTAAAAATGAAACATATTGCCCAATTCGATATTTCGTGCTAAAATACCACAGTGTAATCATATAACTCTGGGTCCGCATGAGGCTTAGGGCATGAGAGGTGAAATTCAAAATGCAAGAAGCAATTCAACCAAAGTATAATTTAACTAAGGTAACCTGCGCATGTGGCAACACTTTCGAAGCTGGCTCTGTTAAACAAGAGCTTCGTGTCGAAATTTGCTCCAACTGCCATCCGTTCTTCACTGGCAAGCAGAAGTTCCTGGATGCCGGCGGTCGCGTAGATAAATTTAAGAAGAAATATGGTATCTAATTTGAACAGTCGCTTTGCGGCTTAACGGTTAGATTGAGCCCCCCAGCTGTATAGCTGAGGGGCTCATTTTATGTCTTGGAGTTGATTTTTGTCCGAGCGTGAGCTATACTTATCTTCGCCGTGCTAGACGGGGAGGTAGCGGTGCCCTGTAACTCGCAATCCGCTGTAGCGAGGTTGAATTCCTGTTAGAGGTGCTATCGATGTGAGGCCTTGGTTCCTATGGGCTGTGTTGACAGTTGGGTCCTCCGCAATGAGTGCTTATGAACCTGGTCAGGTCCGGAAGGAAGCAGCCATAAGTAAGATTACTCTTGTGCCGGAGGGTGGCCTAACTCGAGCAGTCATGTAGGGTTGCCGCTTGGATCGTAGCCATCAATAACAGGTGCACGGTTTATAATTCTGTTTATCATAGCATCTTTGCCACAAGCAAAGATGCTTTTTGTTTTTGGTCAATAGCCGATGAATATAGTATAATAAATTTGCGACAAATGCCGGGAAAGCGGCAGCTTAAGAGAGGGTAATGCATAGTGGAACATATCGCGCTGTACCGTGCTTGGCGGCCGCAGTCGTTTCAAGACATGGTTGGACAACAGCACATTATCCAAACGCTGCAGAACGCAATTCGTGAACAGCGGGTTTCGCATGCCTATCTGTTCAGCGGTCCGCGGGGAACTGGTAAGACAAGTGCTGCTAAAGTCTTAGCTAAAGCGGTTAACTGTGAACGTGGGCCAGGTCCGGAACCTTGTAACGAATGTCCATCCTGCCTGCGAATCGCTGCGGGTAATGTAATGGATGTGCAGGAAATAGATGCGGCATCAAACCGGGGCGTAGAGGAGATCCGTGATCTGCGTGAAAAGGTGAAGTATGCACCTACCGAGGTACGCCGTAAAGTGTATATCATTGATGAAGTGCATATGCTGACTACAGAAGCTTTTAATGCTCTATTAAAGACGTTGGAGGAACCTCCGTCACATGCGATGTTTATTCTTGCGACAACGGAACCTCACAAATTGCCAGCGACAATAATTTCCCGTTGTCAGCGTTTTGACTTCCGTAGAGTGGCGTTAGAAGAACAGACCGCCCATCTGACTGCTATTTGTGAGAAGGAAGGGATTACAGCGGATAACAACGCATTGCAGTATATTGCCCGTCTATCTGATGGTGGTATGCGTGATGCATTGAGCTTGCTGGATCAGATTTCATCCTTTACAGATGGTAATGTTACGTACGAACAAGTGTTAGGAATGACAGGAGGAATTCCCTCCGAGCAATTTGCACGTCTTGCCACTGCCATATTGGAAGGTGATATGGGTCTTCTTCTGGAGCTCGTTGAGCAGCTTATGCATGAAGGTAAAAGTGCAGATAAATGCTTAGAGAATCTCATGTATTATTTCCGTGATTTATTGATGATTAAGATGGTACCCGAGGCCGATCAATTAACAGAGCGGGTGCTGAATCCTGCTGAATTTAAAGATATGGCCACCGCATTTTCTCGGGAGCGTCTATTTCAGATTGTAGATACAATCAATAAATACCTAGGTGAAATGAAATACGCAACACATCCTCAGACACTGTTTGAAGTGGCGCTGATGAAGCTTTGCAGCTTGCAGCAAGAGGTAAGTCAGAGCGCCGCATTTGCTCCGTTAGGTGAAACAAATGCCGGAGTAGGCGCGAATAATTCGAGCGTTGACTCTGGTGAATTGGATCTTCTCAAAAGACAGATCGCAGCACTGGAGAAGAAGCTGGAACAGGCTATGCAATCCGGTGGTATTTCCGGAGGAGGGCGTGATGGTGCTCCTGCACCGAAATCGCATGCGGTTCCAACACCGCGGGTTTCTTCAGCCTCAAAAATGCCTCCTAACGTAGATAAGTTTATTGCTGGTAAAGATAGTCCCGATTTTGCAGCAATCTATAAACAGTGGAGCCTTGTCCTGCAGGGAGTAAAAGAGGAAAAGGTAACGGTTCATGCATGGTTTGTAGACGGTGAGCCAGTATCGATTATGGAGGATGCGGTGCTTGTTGCATTCAAGAACACGATTCACCGCGATACTACTGAGAAGCCGGCAAACAGACAGGTTATTGAGAGTGTGCTTGCAGCGCGTCTAGGCAAACCTTATAGACTTGTAACCATGATGCTTCGTGACTGGAATGAAGCTGCCCAGAAGTCTGTGGGACAGACTGGCAAAGAAGAACTGCAGCTGGAGCATGAACACGATACTGCAGAAGCTAAACCTGAACCTTGGATTGATGAGGCTATCCAGCTTTTTGGAGAAGACCTTGTTGTCATAAAAGAGTAATATAAACATACTAGCGCTAATTGCGCATTCCAAAGGAGAGACGAAGTATGAATAATATGAACCAAATGATGAAGCAAGTTAAGAAAATGCAGGAGCAAATGCTCAAAGCTCAAGAGGAACTCGGAGGCAAGGTTATTGAGGGTTCATCAGGTGGCGGCGTAGTTACTGTCCAAGTAAACGGCCACAAAAAATTGCTGTCTATTCAAATTAAACCGGAAGCCGTTGATCCGGAAGATGTTGAAATGTTGCAAGATCTTGTAATCACTGCTGTAAATGATGCATTGACTCAAGCTGAAGAGCTTGCTAACAATGACATGGGTAAATTCACTGGTGGAATGAAGATCCCAGGCTTGTTCTAATAGCCCACTCCACTTCAGTCTAAAGGAGAATTATTAATTTGTATTATCCCGAACCGCTAGCTAAGCTGATCGATGCTTTTACGCGTTTGCCCGGGATTGGACCGAAGACAGCCGCCCGGTTAGCTTTTCATGTGCTTAACATGAAAGAGGATGAAGTCATTGATTTTGCAAAAGCGCTAGTAAGCGTCAAACGCAATCTTCACTATTGCTCGGTCTGCTGTAATATTACGGATACGGACCCATGTAAGATATGTCAGGACAAAACTAGAGATCCTTCAGTGATATGTGTGATACAAGACTCTAAGGATTTGGTGGCTATAGAACGAACCAAGGAGTTTAATGGATATTACCATGTTCTTCAGGGCGCAATTTCACCTATGGAAGGTATCGGCCCTGATGATATTCGCTTGAAAGAATTATTGACCCGTCTGAGTGATGAGAGAGTAAGCGAGCTTATTATGGCGACCAACCCCAACATCGAGGGAGAAGCAACGGCGATGTACATTTCTCGTCTTGTTCGGCCGTTTGAGATTAAAATCACCAGGATAGCTCATGGCTTGCCTGTAGGTGGCGATCTTGAATACGCTGATGAAGTTACCTTGTCCAAAGCGTTGGAAGGCCGTCGCGAGCTATTCTAGCAGCTCTATAGTGGTATTTTTCAAAAAGGAAGCCCTCGGGTTTCCTTTTTTTTGTTCTAAGTTTGTCCCTATCCCGATATGAATGAGAATAACGAGATGTGTATTTTGCATCAAAATTATTCTGAGGAGGAATTGAAATGGGATGGTGGAGAGAGCTGTGGCGGGGAGTGGATAAGGAACAAGGCAAAAAGGAAAGTGAGGGATGGGAAACCCTCTTAGAGGTCCGTAAGGCGCATTCAGAGTGGGAGAGAGCATATCTAATGTTCGACGAGGCATTGGGACAGGATCAGATAGATTACGCGATATATATTCTGGAGGCTGCAGAACGTAAATATCAGATACATCTCAAACATGCAAAAAGCTTGGGGTTGAACAGTAGTCAAATATAAGGGCTTATAAATAAATGTATAAGGGGGATCTACATGCTTAGAATGATAGCTATGGGCGTATTGATATTATCCGTTATCTTATTAGGTTTAGTTGTATTTAGAAAAAAGCTGGGTTTTGGGTGGCTAAGCTTATTTGGGGTTCATTTGGTATTGGCTGCACTCGGGATATATGTAGTGAACTTCTCGGGTTTGCTCACGCAGGTGTATATCCCTTTGAACCCTGCAACTATAGGCGCAGTAACGGTTCTTGGGCTTCCTGGCGTGGTTATGTTACTCGGATTAAGAATAATTTTATTTTAATGCTTGACGTGGCTTTGAAAAATATGATACATTAAGTCTCGCCCGTTTGGACAAGCTGTTGATTAACAACTTGCTGAAATGGTCAAGCAAAAAAAGAAATTAAAAAAATGCTTGACGAAAACAAAGGCGCTGTGATATATTATAAAGGTCGCTGCTGACAAGCAACGACGACGAAAGATGAGACATTGATCTTTGAAAACTGAACAACGAGTGAGTGGGAAATCACGTAAGTGAAATCCAAAATTAGAGAATTAATTTTCTCGTCAGATGTTTCAAAATGAGCATATCGCTCTTTTCAATACTAATTGGAGAGTTTGATCCTGGCTCAGGACGAACGCTGGCGGCGTGCCTAATACATGCAAGTCGAGCGGAGTTATTTTGAAAGCTTGCTTTCAAAATAACTTAGCGGCGGACGGGTGAGTAACACGTAGGCAACCTGCCCTTCAGACTGGGATAACTACCGGAAACGGTAGCTAATACCGGATAATTTCTTTTTTCTCCTGAGAGAAGAATGAAAGACGGAGCAATCTGTCACTGAGGGATGGGCCTGCGGCGCATTAGCTAGTTGGTGGGGTAACGGCCCACCAAGGCGACGATGCGTAGCCGACCTGAGAGGGTGAACGGCCACACTGGGACTGAGACACGGCCCAGACTCCTACGGGAGGCAGCAGTAGGGAATCTTCCGCAATGGGCGAAAGCCTGACGGAGCAACGCCGCGTGAGTGATGAAGGTTTTCGGATCGTAAAGCTCTGTTGCCAGGGAAGAACGTCCGGTAGAGTAACTGCTACCGGAGTGACGGTACCTGAGAAGAAAGCCCCGGCTAACTACGTGCCAGCAGCCGCGGTAATACGTAGGGGGCAAGCGTTGTCCGGAATTATTGGGCGTAAAGCGCGCGCAGGCGGCTATTTAAGTCTGGTGTTTAAACCTTGGGCTCAACCTGAGGTCGCACTGGAAACTGGGTGGCTTGAGTACAGAAGAGGAAAGTGGAATTCCACGTGTAGCGGTGAAATGCGTAGATATGTGGAGGAACACCAGTGGCGAAGGCGACTTTCTGGGCTGTAACTGACGCTGAGGCGCGAAAGCGTGGGGAGCAAACAGGATTAGATACCCTGGTAGTCCACGCCGTAAACGATGAGTGCTAGGTGTTAGGGGTTTCGATACCCTTGGTGCCGAAGTTAACACAGTAAGCACTCCGCCTGGGGAGTACGGTCGCAAGACTGAAACTCAAAGGAATTGACGGGGACCCGCACAAGCAGTGGAGTATGTGGTTTAATTCGAAGCAACGCGAAGAACCTTACCAGGTCTTGACATCCCTCTGAATCTGCTAGAGATAGCAGCGGCCTTCGGGACAGAGGAGACAGGTGGTGCATGGTTGTCGTCAGCTCGTGTCGTGAGATGTTGGGTTAAGTCCCGCAACGAGCGCAACCCTTAACTTTAGTTGCCAGCAGGTAATGCTGGGCACTCTAGAGTGACTGCCGGTGACAAACCGGAGGAAGGTGGGGATGACGTCAAATCATCATGCCCCTTATGACCTGGGCTACACACGTACTACAATGGCCGGTACAACGGGAAGCGAAGCCGCGAGGTGGAGCCAATCCCATCAAAGCCGGTCTCAGTTCGGATTGCAGGCTGCAACTCGCCTGCATGAAGTCGGAATTGCTAGTAATCGCGGATCAGCATGCCGCGGTGAATACGTTCCCGGGTCTTGTACACACCGCCCGTCACACCACGAGAGTTTACAACACCCGAAGTCGGTGGGGTAACCCGCAAGGGAGCCAGCCGCCGAAGGTGGGGTAGATGATTGGGGTGAAGTCGTAACAAGGTAGCCGTATCGGAAGGTGCGGCTGGATCACCTCCTTTCTATGGAGAATCGTTCTCTGCAATGAGGACATTCAAATCGGAAGTTTAACTTCCATAATAGAACCTTCGGGTTCGAACACTCACTCGTGTTCAGTTTTGAAAGAGCAAGTCTCTTTCGCATGCGTTTGGTGGCGATAGCGGAGGGGTTCCACACGTACCCATCCCGAACACGACCGTTAAGCCCTCCAGCGCCGATGGTACTTGGACCGAAGGGTCCTGGGAGAGTAGGACGTTGCCAAGCGGACAACCAATTCATTGGTTGATTCACAATGTTATATATGTTATATGGGCTTTTAGCTCAGTTGGTTAGAGCGCACCTCTGATAAGGGTGAGGTCGGTGGTTCGAGTCCACCAAGGCCCACCATATAACATTATAGAGTAATTTTATGGGGCCATAGCTCAGCTGGGAGAGCGCCTGCCTTGCAAGCAGGAGGTCAGCGGTTCGATCCCGCTTGGCTCCACCATAAATTTTTAAATGAATAACTTTTTTACTTGATCCTTGAAAACTGGATACCGAAACGAATTTGCGTTTTAGAACATCTTTTAGCAACTTGTGTAAACAAGTAAATGTTATTAGTGAGATTTTTCTTCGGAAAAATCAAGGTTAAGCTAATAAGAGCACACGGAGGATGCCTAGGCGCCAGGAGCCGACGAAGGACGTGGCGAACAACGAAACTGCCTCGGGGAGCTGTAAGCAAGCTTTGATCCGGGGGTGTCCGAATGGGGAAACCCAGCTGTGGTAATTCGCAGTTACTCATACCTGAATACATAGGGTGTGTAGAGGCAGACCAGGGGAACTGAAACATCTAAGTACCCTGAGGAAGAGAAAACAATAGTGATTCCGTCAGTAGCGGCGAGCGAACGCGGAACAGCCTAAACCAAGGGGCTTGCCTCTTGGGGTTGTGGGACGTCTCACATGGAGTTACAAAGGAATATGGTAGGTGAAGAGGTCTGGAAAGGCCCGCGATAGAGGTAAAAGCCCTGTAACCTAAACTGTGTTCTCTCCGAGACGGATCCCGAGTAGTGCGGGGCACGTGAAACCCCGTATGAATCCAGCAGGACCATCTGCTAAGGCTAAATACTACCTGGCGACCGATAGTGAAACAGTACCGTGAGGGAAAGGTGAAAAGCACCCCGGAAGGGGAGTGAAATAGAACCTGAAACCGTGTGCTTACAAAAAGTCAGAGCCCGATCTATGGGTGATGGCGTGCCTTTTGTAGAATGAACCGGCGAGTTACGTTTAACATGCAAGGTTAAGCCGAGAAGGTGGAGCCGCAGCGAAAGCGAGTCTGAATAGGGCGATTGAGTATGTGGACGTAGACCCGAAACCGTGTGATCTACCCCTGTCCAGGGTGAAGGTGCGGTAACACGCACTGGAGGCCCGAACCCACGTACGTTGAAAAGTGCGGGGATGAGGTGGGGGTAGCGGAGAAATTCCAATCGAACTCGGAGATAGCTGGTTCTCCCCGAAATAGCTTTAGGGCTAGCCTCGGTATAAGAGTAGTGGAGGTAGAGCACTGATTGGGTGCGGGGTCCGCAAGGATTACCAAGCTCAGTCAAACTCCGAATGCCATATACTTATTGCCGGGAGTCAGACAGTGAGTGCTAAGATCCATTGTCAAAAGGGAAACAGCCCAGACCATCAGCTAAGGTCCCCAAGTGTGTGTTAAGTGGGAAAGGATGTGGAGTTGCACAGACAACCAGGATGTTGGCTTAGAAGCAGCCACCATTGAAAGAGTGCGTAATAGCTCACTGGTCGAGTGACTCTGCGCCGAAAATGTAACGGGGCTAAACACACCACCGAAGCTATGGCTAGATACGTATGTATCTGGGGTAGGGGAGCGTTGTGTAGGGGTTGAAGGTGTACTGAAAAGAGCGCTGGACACTACACAAGTGAGAATGCCGGTATGAGTAACGAAAAGATCAGTGAGAATCTGATCCGCCGAAAGCCCAAGGTTTCCTGAGGAAGGCTCGTCCGCTCAGGGTAAGTCGGGACCTAAGGCGAGGCCGAAAGGCGTAGTCGAAGGACAACAGTTTGAAATTACTGTACCACCGTAATCCGCTATGAGCGATGGGGTGACGCAGGAGGGTAGTGACGCGGACTGATGGATGTCCGTCTAAGCAGTGAGGCTGATGTGTAGGCAAATCCGCACATCGATAAGGCTGGGCTGTGATGGGGAGCGAAAATTATAGTAGCGAAGGTCATGATCTCACACTGCCAAGAAAAGCCTCTAGCCAGGAGAAGGTGCCCGTACCGCAAACCGACACAGGTAGGCGAGAAGAGAATTCTAAGGCGCGCGGAAGAACTCTCGTTAAGGAACTCGGCAAAATGACCCCGTAACTTCGGGAGAAGGGGTGCCCCGGTAGTGTGAATAGCACGAGGGGGCCGCAGTGAAAAGGCCCAAGCGACTGTTTAGCAAAAACACAGGTCTGTGCGAAGCCGCAAGGCGAAGTATACGGGCTGACGCCTGCCCGGTGCTGGAAGGTTAAGGGGAGTGGTTAGGGGTAACCCGAAGCTATGAACCGAAGCCCCAGTAAACGGCGGCCGTAACTATAACGGTCCTAAGGTAGCGAAATTCCTTGTCAGGTAAATTCTGACCCGCACGAATGGCGTAACGACTTGGGCGCTGTCTCAACGAGAGATCCGGTGAAATTTTAATACCTGTGAAGATGCAGGTTACCCGCGACAAGACGGAAAGACCCCATGGAGCTTTACTGCAGCTTGATATTGAATTTGGGTACGATCTGTACAGGATAGGTGGGAGCCGTAGAAATCGGAGCGCAAGCTTCGGTGGAGGCGCCGTTGGGATACCACCCTGATCGTATCTAGGTTCTAACCTAGTACCCTTACCGGGTACGGGGACCGTGTCAGGCGGGCAGTTTGACTGGGGCGGTCGCCTCCTAAAGAGTAACGGAGGCGTTCCAAGGTTCCCTCAGAATGGTTGGAAATCATTCGCAGAGTGCAAAGGCATAAGGGAGCTTGACTGCGAGACCTACAAGTCGAGCAGGGACGAAAGTCGGACTTAGTGATCCGGTGGTACCGCATGGAAGGGCCATCGCTCAACGGATAAAAGCTACCCTGGGGATAACAGGCTTATCTCCCCCAAGAGTCCACATCGACGGGGAGGTTTGGCACCTCGATGTCGGCTCATCGCATCCTGGGGCTGAAGTAGGTCCCAAGGGTTGGGCTGTTCGCCCATTAAAGCGGTACGCGAGCTGGGTTCAGAACGTCGTGAGACAGTTCGGTCCCTATCTGTCGTGGGCGCAGGAAATTTGAGAGGAGCTGTCCTTAGTACGAGAGGACCGGGATGGACGTACCGCTGGTGCACCAGTTGTTCCGCCAGGAGCATGGCTGGGTAGCTACGTACGGACGGGATAAGCGCTGAAAGCATCTAAGCGTGAAGCCCCCCTCAAGATGAGATTTCCCAATTAGTAAGACCCCTTGAAGACGACGAGGTAGATAGGTTGGAGGTGGAAGTGCAGCAATGCATGGAGCTGACCAATACTAATCGGTCGAGGGCTTATCCTATACTTAGAATGCAAATTCGTTTCGGATTCAGTTTTCAGGGAGTCAAATTCCTGTTTGGATTGCTGTGGTACTGATATCGTTTGGAGAGATACCCAAGTGGCTATAAGGGGACCCTCTGCTAAGGGGTTAGACTGCGTAAGCGGTGCGTGGGTTCGAATCCCACTCTCTCCGCCATTTTCAATCCATAGCAATACTAATTATTGTGGCGGTGTAGCTCAGCTGGCTAGAGCGTACGGTTCATACCCGTGAGGTCGGGGGTTCGATCCCCTTCGCCGCTACCATAATACCTGGAGGCTTAGCTCAGCTGGGAGAGCATCTGCCTTACAAGCAGAGGGTCGGGGGTTCGATCCCCTCAGCCTCCACCATTTTCATCTTTTTAGAATTGCTTTTACACCGTGCCGGTGTAGCTCAACTGGTAGAGCAACTGACTTGTAATCAGTAGGTTGGGGGTTCAAGTCCTCTCGCCGGCACCATTTTTAATTAATGCGGAACCGTGGTGTAGTTGGCCTAACATGCCTGCCTGTCACGCAGGAGACCGCGGGTTCGAATCCCGTCGGTTCCGCCATTTTTTCCACAAAATGAGTGGGAAGTGTAAGACTTTTCCGCTTAATTGTCATGCAATCTTATGGCTCGGTAGCTCAGTCGGTAGAGCAGAGGACTGAAAATCCTCGTGTCGGCGGTTCGATTCCGTCCCGAGCCACCTTTTTTGGGGGATTAGCGAAGTGGCCAAACGCATCAGACTGTAAATCTGCTCACGTACGTGTTCGGTGGTTCGAATCCATCATCCCCCACCATTTATGAGCCATTAGCTCAGTTGGTAGAGCACCTGACTTTTAATCAGGGTGTCGAAGGTTCGAGTCCTTCATGGCTCATCCCAAACACAAAGTCATCACCTTAGGGTGGTGGCTTTTTTTGTGTTTTTATGTCGTATTATAGTAGCGCGCTGCTGTAGTGATTAACATAATATTAGAGAATATGCTAAAATAGGCGAAAAGAGCAAAAGTGGTGGAGTATGGTGACTATGGATAGCGAAACATTGCGAAAAAAGTTAGAGCAGCTCACCGGAAAGAAAACCGGAATCAAGCAGTTAGGGAGGCAACATTCAGCTTCTCTTTTTAGCCTGGGATTGGAAGCACAAGAACAGCCGGTAATCCATGAAGGTCATCTTTGGGCACCATTATATGATACTGATGGACGTGTAACCGCTGTCTGGGTGGAATTGGATGGACTTAACTCTTTGGAAATTCAATTAGTGAATTATGCGGTTCGAAACTTTGCAATTGCACTAAAAGCTACTGGGGTTAGAGAAGAAGGGGAGGCGGAGGCTCGGCAGCTGGGAACCTGGTTGAACACCGAACTGGAGCAAGAGAAAAATGACTCTGAGATACCCGATGAGATGGCTCTAAAGGGACGTTTATTCGGAGATATGGTTCCATTCCTACTTAGCAGTGAGAATGCACATAGCCCGCAGATCACTTATCGTTCCTTAATGAAGCTGCTGCGCAGCTATTTTGAGAACGAAATTCTGCTTATACCTCTTCAAGAAAAAGAATGGTTAATATTGGCCCGGAAAGAATTACTCACGGGCGGAGATGATAAGGATGAGGAAGAAGAGAGTGTAGATGAAATTCTGGCTCAAACCAGCATGGGTTTACACGAACTGATAGCCAGCGAATGGGTAGGTGTTTTCCATTTGGCAGTAGCTCCGGCTATAGTTCCTGTTAAGGGATTGACGGGATCCGTGGCCTTGCTGAGGGAGACTATTGTACTCGGTCGTATTTTCCAAGTGGGTGAGTATATTCATTTACCTTGGGAGCTGCATTTGGAACGATTGGTTAACAGCATTCCTGATGCACGGCGTAAACAGTTACTTGGACAGATTGGCGACTATTCTTCCGTATTATCGGATAAAGAGATGCTGATGACCCTGGAGACGTTTTTTGAGATGGATTGTAATGTAAGTGAAACAGCCAAGAAGCTATATATTCATCGCAACACGCTTTTATACCGTCTGGACAAGATCAAACAGGAGACTGGTGCGGATGTGCGTAGCTTTGGGGACGCTGCTATTGTGAAGCTTACTATGCTTTTGTATAAAGTGACGAAAAGGAAATAGGTTTTTTGTGAACGTTACAAATAGCCACCGTGTCCCGTCTAGGGTAATATAAATGTACAAGGAAAAAAGAATTTTTCAATTAATCAATAATTAACTCGAGGGGGAAATACAATGGCAGGCGTACGTTTAGAGCATATTTTCAAAAAATACCCGGGTTCAGATAAAGCAACAGTAATGGATATCAATCTTGATATTAAAGATAAGGAATTTCTAGTATTGGTTGGACCATCCGGTTGCGGTAAATCCACAACTTTGCGTATGATCGCTGGTCTGGAAGAAATCTCCGAAGGTAAAATGTACATTGGCGATCGTGTAGTCAACGACGTTGCACCTAAAGACCGCGATATCGCGATGGTATTCCAATCCTACGCCCTGTATCCGCATATGAGCGTATACCAAAACATGGCTTTCGGTTTGAAACTTCGTAAAGTGAAGAAAGATGAAATCGACAAGAAAGTACGTGAAGCTGCTAGAATTCTCGATATCGAGCATTTGCTAGATCGTAAACCAAAAGCACTTTCCGGTGGTCAACGCCAACGTGTCGCTTTGGGACGCGCTATCGTACGTGATCCACAAGTCTTCTTGATGGATGAGCCTCTTTCCAACTTGGATGCTAAACTTCGTGGTCAAATGCGCGCTGAAATCACTAAACTGGTTAAACGCCTTGAAACCACTTGTATCTACGTAACGCATGACCAAACAGAAGCTATGACAATGGGTGACCGTATCGTAGTTATGTATGATGGTATCATTCAACAAGCAGCTTCCCCTGAAGAGTTGTACAATGAACCAACTAACCTGTTCGTAGCTGGATTTATCGGATCCCCTACAATGAACTTTATCAATGGTACTTTGTCCGAAGCAAACGGTTCTGTCCGTTTCCGTGCTGAGAACCTTGATGTTGAAGTACCAGGCGGAAAAGCTCAAATCATCCGCAGCAAAGGCTACATTGGCAAAGAAGTAATTATGGGCGTTCGTCCAGAAGATATCCATGAAGAGCCAGTATTCTTGGAAGCTTCCCCGAACACAATCTTTACTTCATTGGTTGATGTAACTGAAAACCTTGGTCACGAAATGCTCCTTTACTTGAGCGGCCTTGGTAAATCTACTGTAATCGCTCGTGTAGATGGACGTTCCACTACTCGCGAAGGCAGCAAGCCAAAATTGGCTATCGATATGAACAAAGTTCACTTCTTCGATAAAGAATCCGAAGTAAACATTCTGTTGGGATAAGATCGCAGGATCTTTTCTCTCTTGATAAAGCCACCCGAAAGGGTGGCTTTATTGTTTAATTAGGGTCGTAATGGATAGGCGTTAAGATTGCATTCACAAGCGTTATCAATTAAGATAGCAGGAGAATTACCTCCGGAATTGTAATGAGATCGCTGTCAACCGGACGCAGTAAGCGGACATATACCGCAGGTGACGAAAGGACGAATTTACATGGCTAAGAAAGTAAAAGTATCTGAATTGGTACAACATTTTCAATTAGAGGTTATTTCCGGCCAGGAAGGTCTAAAGCGACCTATTACGGTCGATGACCTGAATCGCCCTGGACTAGAGATTGCTGGTTATTTCGAATATTATCCGGAAGAACGTGTTCAACTATTAGGTAAGACAGAACTCGCATTCTTCTCCATGCTGCCTGAAGCTGAACGTAAAAGTAGGCTTCGTGGAATCTGTAATGACAATACACCTTGTATCGTAATTACCCGTAGTTTGGATGTGCCACAGGAGTTAATTGATATAAGTAATGAAAAGGGACTTCCTGTGCTGCGTAGCTCGATGGCTACGACTATTTTCTCCAGCCGTTTGACGAGCTTCTTAGAAGGGAGATTAGCCCCTACAGCAACGATTCATGGTGTACTCTGTGATGTATATGGTGTAGGTATGCTGATTACTGGCAGTAGTGGTATTGGTAAGAGTGAGACAGCCCTTGAACTTGTAAAACGTGGACATAGACTGATCGCTGATGATGCCGTGGAAATCCGCCAGACTTCAGATAACCAGCTGCATGGTACAGCCCCTGAGTTGATCCGTCACTTGTTGGAAATTCGCGGAGTAGGTATCATTAACGTAATGACACTTTTTGGTGCGGGTGCTATCCGTAATCATAAACGGATTACACTTGTCGTTAGATTAGAGGCTTGGCAGCAAGACAAGCAGTATGACCGGCTTGGACTTGATGAGGAAACGACGCGGATTATTGATACCGATGTTCCACTTGTAACCATTCCTGTACGTCCAGGACGTAACCTTGCCGTTATTATTGAGGTTGCTGCGATGAACTATCGCCTGAAGCAAATGGGCTTTAATGCAGCCCTGCAGTTTACGAATAAGTTAACTGCGACCATATCTGAGGATATGGACGATCTCGATTAGGAGTGTGAGACAATGTTCCCATTAGCAATAGATCCTATTGTATTCTCAATTGGATCACTGCCTGTACACTGGTACGGGTTAATACTAGGGGTCGGTGCACTCGCGGGATTATTTCTTGCGATCCGCGAGGGCAAACGGTTCGGAATCCCGCAAGAATTCTTTATGGATATGCTGCTACTGGGTGTACCCTCGGCAATTATTGGGGCACGGATTTATTTTGTAGCTTTTAAATGGGACGATTATAAGCATAATCTGATAGACGTCTTTAAGATCTGGAATGGCGGCATCGCCATTTACGGCGCATTAATAGGAGCGATTATTTGCGGAATTATTTATTTCCGTTATAAGGGTTACCCTTTCTGGCGTATTGTTGATATTTGCGCACCTGGACTACTGGCGGGTCAAATGATTGGCCGCTGGGGAAACTTTGTCAACCAAGAGGCATACGGCAGCGTAGTTGAGGAATCTTTTTTACGGGATAAACTGCATTTACCTGACTTCATCGTTAATCAAATGTACATAGGGGATGCTTTTCATCATCCGACTTTCCTGTATGAATCTCTTTGGAGCTTACTAGGGATTGCGTTATTGATGGTTCTCCGTCGTCAGAAGTTTGTACGTGCTGGAGAAATCTTCATGTCTTACTTTATATGGTATTCCATCGGTCGGTTCTTCATCGAGGCTGTGCGTACTGACAGTTTAGCTTTTAACGGAAGTGAAGGACTGGCTTCGTTTATAAATGGCTTATGGAGTCCGATGGAATGGTTAGGTTTTGAACAAGGATATCTGGATCCTGCCTATGGTAATATTCGTATTTCTCAGCTGCTTTCTCTACTGATTATTGTGGCAGCTATATTGCTGATCGTTATTCGCAGAGTAACCGGAGAGCCTAAAGCACATTATTCTGACCCTATCGTATGTACTAAACCGATCCAAGCAGATACTGTAGTGCCAGAAAGCGCAGTAAATACACCGCAGAAAACTCGTCAAGGAACACAACCTGAGCAAGGACAGCCAGCGGATGGAGATAAGAAGGAGCAGTAAAACTTATGATAGAATGCGTTCTTTTTGATCTGGATGGAACGATTGTCGATACGAATGAGCTAATCATTAGTTCATTTATGTACGCGCTGAAGGACAATGGTCTGGCTCCACTGACCAGAGAAGAGATAATTCCGCATATGGGAACAACCCTTCAGCAACAGATGAGAGTATTCTCTGGACTAGAGGATGTAAATGGTACGTTAGAAAAGTCCTATCGTTCTTATAATAATGAGCATCATGATGAGTTAGTGCGGTCCTTCCCGCTTGTAAAGGAGACCATTGAGGAGCTCTCGCGTCGTGGGATCAAACTTGGGATTGTAACTACTAAGATCCGTCCAACAACGATCAAGACTCTGGAAAGGTTCGATTTGCTTAAGTACATGGATACGATTGTGACTGTGAACGATGTTACTGAACCAAAGCCACATCCGGAGCCCGTTCTGACAGCGGTCAAAAACCTTGGCGTTGATCCTCGTAAAACCTTAATGATAGGTGACAGTGCGGTTGATATTCAATCAGCCAAAGCTGCCGGTGTATACGCTGTTGGAGTATCTTGGTCTTTGAAGGGCGAGGATACGCTCCGCAAGTATGATCCGGACTTTATCATCCATAACATGAAGGATATTATAGAAATTATGGAGCGAGGAACGAATGAATCGTGAGAAACGTAACCCGTTATCCAGTAGAAGGTCATAACTCACTTTGGTATATTTACCGTACGGTCAGCCCTTGGAAGGGTGTCCGCAACTTTATTTTTATTCAGATTGCCCGCTATTGTCCGATTCTACCGTTAAAGAATTGGATCTATCGACGGATGCTGGGGATGAAGGTTGGTAAACACACGGCTTTTGGTCTTATGGCAATGGTGGATGTGTTTTTTCCGGAGAAAATAACGGTAGGTGAGAATTCTATTATTGGTTATAACACGACGATTCTAGCGCATGAGTATCTGATCAAGGAATATCGCCTGGGCGAAGTGGTGATCGGTGAAAATGTATTGATCGGCGCGAATACAACGATTCTTCCCGGTGTAACCATTGGAGATTGGGCAGTTATAGCTGCTGGCTCCGTGGTGCACAAAAATGTGGCAGCTGGCTCTTTTGTCGGGGGCAATCCACTGCGAGAGCTGCGCCCCTCTTCAACGGAAGAACATGCGGAACAAGTGTAAACGATGCTTTTTTAACCCTGCAGTTACATATTGCGTTTTTTTAGCGCAGGTTCTGCAGGGTTTCTTGCGTCTTAGAGAAGATTATTAAGGAAACTTTAAGTTCTTCTTAAGTTTTTAGAACAGATACATTCGATATAATTAGCGTTAGTGATAAGGCGAATCCCACGCTAGGCATTCAGCTTCAAATATCAGAATGTAAAATCAGCAGGTGCAGGCTTCCTGGTATTTTCAGTTTCCACATTCCGCTTAGCGTCTCTATGAACAACCATCATAGTAGAGAAGAGGAATATAATATGAACACTGCGAGACAGGAAAGGCTGCCCCAGCTGGATATCTTCAGAGCATTAGCGATCTTAGGTGTACTGCATGTGCATTCCTCATCTTTTGCCGCTGGAGAGCAGGCACTGCATTCACCTTATTATTACTGGCTGAACTGGATCAACATTTTCTTTAAATTCGGTACGCCCTCATTTATTTTTCTGAGCAGCTTTGTATTGTTTTATAATTATTATGGGCGCCCTGTGACACGCAGCTTGATTATTAATTTCTACCGTCGTCGATTAAAGTATATTTTATTGCCTTATCTGCTAGCCTCTATGGGCTATTACGCACTAACCTTATATGTGAACGGACGATTGACCCAGAACCTCGGTGGCAACCTGTACAGCTTTATTAGAGCGTTATTCTCAGGTTCCGCATATGCGCATTTGTATTTTGTATTTATCAGCATTCAGTTTTATTTGCTTTTTCCAGTACTGCTTAAGCTACTCCAGAGTTCCCGCTTTTTAATAAAATGGGCGATTCCACTCGGATTGGCACTTCAGTGGGGGTTTATTTTCTGGAATAAATACGAACTGCACATTGTTGAAAAAGGGAGCTTGGCGATCTCTTATCTGGCTTATTATATGATGGGCGCTTATATCGCGATTCACTTTGAGAAGGTGAAGACGTGGCTGATGAAGCCATGGAGGCAGCTAACTGCCAAGCAAAAAGGATGGACTGCCCTGTTAGTGAGCGGGTGGTTAATTGCAGCCTTTATCCATGTGCAGCTATGGTATGTGGCCCGCCATTTTGGGGTGTGGACGGATTCGTTGTGGTACGAGCTATTATGGAATGTCCATACGATGTTATCTGCATTGGTTCTGTTGTATGCTACATTTCTGATCTATCGTAAGGCTCCTCGCGGGATTGTTGCTTTTTTTACTCGTTTGGGTGAACTCTCCTTTGCGATATATTTGATTCATCCGCTATTGCTGGCGGTATATCGCAGGTTCAGATATCATATTCCCCTAGAGTCGCTAACATATGTTTTGTTCATCTACGGAGGGCTTGTGGTCGCACTGGGAGGGAGCTGGCTTATTGTGCAGTTTGCTTTCCGGCGAGTTCCGGGTTCATGGATTATTTTTGGAAGCGTGCCTCGCTCTTTGGAGTCCAGTCCGCAGGAAAAGTCAGGTTATATCCCTGAGGAACGGGCAAAGGGGTTCGTGCAGCAGGAGAAATAACGTTAAAAGAAGGTCTCATACACGCACACGCTTAAACGTGGGGAGGTAGCCTTCAATAATACTTGATTAACAGGCATCACTTCGATGCGGAGCTTAACAGGAGGAAAGATTATGAGACAAAAAGAAAGAATTCCGCAGCTGGATATTTTTCGGGCAATTGCTATTTTTGCAGTGCTGGCTATTCATGCTACTTCACGAACGTTGGCGGAGACACTAGGCACAAACATGTTTCATCCGTTCTTATTTATTAATAAATTCAGCCAGTTCGCCGTACCTTCATTCATATTTTTGAGTGGGTTCGTGCTCTTCTATAACTATATTGACCGTCCGCTGGGTGGCAAAACGCTAGGAAAGTTCTACTCTAGAAGGCTGCTTTATATTATAGTGCCTTATGTAGTATTTTCACTGCTGTATTTTGCGTTAAAAATGAATGCCGGGAATACTTGGGGCTTACCTCCAGGGGAGATGGCTTCTAAGCTATGGAAGTATTTATGGACAGGAACGGCATATACGCATCTGTATTATATTATTATCATTATTCAGTTTTACGTGTTATTTCCGCTTATTTTGTGGTGCTTGCAAAAGGTTCGTCATCTGGCTGCTTGGGCGCCGCTGATCGGGTTATTATTACAGTGGGGTTTTGTGCTGCTGAATAAATACATGACCAATCATGGGTATTGGCAGTTATCCAAGGGGAGTCTGGCGATCACTTATTTCTCGTATTTCCTGCTGGGTGCTGGGATTGCGGTGTATTATTCTTCTTTGAAAAAATGGCTAGTGCCTTCACGTGAAGGCTGGCGCGCCGGTAAAGGTCCGGTTTGGATTACGTTGTGGTTGTTATGGATTGTAGCAGGGGTTATTCATGTTGAGCTATGGTTTAATAACTACACGAAAAAAACTGTCATCAACAGCTTATGGTATGAGGGTTTCTCTAATCTGCATGCGCTGCTCTCTTGTGTGGTGCTGTTGCAAATCTCCTTCTTGCTCTATGGAGCAGGTCGAAGCTTGCTGACAAGACTCTTGGTTTCCGTGGGAGCATGCTCCTTCGGGATTTATCTATTACACCCTATGTTGCTGTATTTCTATAGAAAATTACAGTTTCACGGGGGTTCTCTTGCGTACATCGCAGCAATTGCAGGAGGATGGCTTGTTGCGCTGCTGGTTTCATGGCTGGCAGTGGCTCTCGTCTTCCGGTATGTGCCTGCGTCTTGGATTGTTTTTGGATCGGGCGCACCAAAGAAAGCAAAAACAGGTTCCAAAAGTGCATAGTCTACTGCTAGGTAATATAAAAGCGTCGGTCTCCCGTATGTGCGGGTTGACCGGCGCTTTTTATTTTTTGCTCTATTCTCCAGCCTGTTCCCGCTGAAACTCCGCAATAGCTTGATACTGGCTTTCCAGACTACGGTAGACGGAAATATAAATCGGCAGCAGCTGCTTGTACACTTTGGTATGTTCATCAATCGGATCATGCTGGTAAGTTGAGCCGATCATGTCGAATACAACATCGAAGGAGTCCACACGGCCCGTTGCGTAAAGACCAAGCACTACTGCTCCGAGGCAGGAACTTTCGATACTCTCCGGAATGATGACCTCTTGATCAAAAATATCAGACATCATCTGCCGCCAGACTGAGGAGCGGGCGAAGCCGCCTGTAGCCAGAATTTTGCTAGGACGCCCGATTTGCTCTTCCATAGCCAGCAGAACCATATACATATTGAAAATTACGCCTTCTAGTACCGAGCGAATCATATGCTCCTTATGGTGATTCATAGAAAGGCCGAAGAAGGAGCCACGAGCATCAGGATTCCACAGCGGTGCCCGTTCACCAGTTAAGTAAGGATGGAACAGAAGACCACCGCTACCTGCCGGAACTTGTTCCGCGATGCGAGTTAGAACCTCGTAAGGGTCAATGCCAAGACGTTTGGCGGTTTCGACTTCAGAAGCAGCGAACTCATCCCGTACCCAGCGGAACAACATACCGCCGTTATTAACGGGTCCTCCGATCACCCAATGTTTTGGGGTTAAGTTATAACAGAAGGTCCGTCCTTTAGGGTCGGTAAGCGGGTGTTCCACTACGGTGCGAATCGCTCCGCTTGTTCCAATCGTAGCAGCCACTACACCGGGTTTAATCGCGCCTACGCCAAGGTTGGACAAGACGCCATCACTGGCTCCTACGACAAAAGGTGTCGTCGGGAGCAGTAACAGCTCCTCTGCTAGACCGGGAAGCAGGCCTTGCATGATCTCTGTGGTGGGAACAAGCCGTGAGAGTTGATCTGGTGAAATATGGGCTATCTCCAGGGCCTCTTTATCCCACTCCAAAAGTTCAAGGTTGAGCATGCCTGTAGAAGAGGCAATGGAATGATCGATGATGTATTCGCCGAACAGCCGAGCGAATATGTATTCTTTTATAGAAATGAATTTATAGGCTTGTTGGAACAACTCAGGCTGCTCATCCCGAAGCCACATTAGCTTGGTAATCGGTGACATAGGATGAATAGGCGTTCCTGTGCGCAAATACAACTCATGTCCGTTAAACTCGTTCTTCAGGCGAAGTGCAGACCCGGCACTACGGTTGTCAGCCCAAGTGATGCAGGCAGTAAGTGGTTTACCCAGCTGATCAATCGCAATGACACTGTGCATGGCTGAACTGAAGGAGACGAATAGGATCTTATCTGGAGATACAGCGCTTTGCCGCATGACATTAGAGATGGTATGAAAGACTGCACGTAGGATTTGCTCTGGGTCCTGCTCCGCTATAGAAGGGGAGGGTTGATGCAAGGGATAACCCATATTAGCTTGTGCAACTATGGCTCCATTCTCCTCGAAGAGAACTGCCTTTGTACTTGTAGTACCAATATCAACGCCAATCATATAGGATTTAGTCAAGCGTTAGCCCTTCTTTCTAGGTGAAAGTATATTTTTAGAACACCAATTACAAAATTATGAAGTACAATCGTATTAGCTCATTATAGTATTCGATAAGCGGGGAGGCAAAAATAAAGAAAATGCCAAACGCTCGACTAAGGGTTTGATTGACGAAAAAGCAGTGAACATGATACGATATTGAAAATACTTTAATTTGCTACCACTTTACCATAGTAAAGTAAACATAAACAGTATCTAATGATAACTGACGAGGTGAACAATGAAGATGTCCAAACCAAAGGGATTTGAGAAGCCGTCTGGCGTTCGGGACTATCTGCCCCGGGCCGTAACGAAATTGCGCAAAATTGAGAACGATGTACTGCATTGCATGAGTCGCTGGGGATATCAGCAAATGATGACTCCAACGTTGGAATATTACGATACAGTTGGCGTGGCTAGCTCTACGTCCGACCAGAAGCTCTATAAATTACTTAACAATCGTGGTCAGGCTTTGGTGCTTCGATCAGAAATGACTGCCCCGGTTGCCCGTGTTGTTGCCTCTCTATTGAAGGATGAGCCACTGCCATTGCGTCTGTCATATCACGCGAATGTATTCCGTGCCATTGAGGAAGAAGCGGGGCGGGAAGCGGAGTTCTTCCAGACAGGTGTAGAGCTGGTAGGTGATGATTCACCAGAGGCCGATGCGGAGGTAGTGGCGCTTGCTATTTCTTCGCTGCAAGCCGCGGGTGTGAAGTCTTTTAAGATCGCTATGGGGCATGTAGGCTTTCTGAATGGGTTATTTCAAGAGGCACTTCCTGAATTACCCGAGGCTCAAGAGGAGCTGAAAAGTCATTTGCTGGGCCGTGACTATGTTTCTTTCCGGGAGACTTTACGGCGGCTGGATCTTACAGAAGCGCAGAAGAACGAACTGGATGGGCTGCTGCGTCTGCGCGGAGGCAAGGAGATTTGTGGACAGGCGCTAGAGCTGAGCAATCATCCGCTCGCGCGTCATTCGATTGATCATTTGTGCAAGGTGTGGGAGGTGCTGGTCTCTTACGGCGTATCACAGCATGTACTGATTGATCTGACGATGATCGGGGACTTTTCCTATTATACAGGCATGACTTTTGAAGGTTATGCAGCGGAATTAGGATTTCCGGTATGCAGCGGTGGTAGATACGACAATCTGCTGCAACAGTTTGGGCGTCCGATCCCATCCACAGGATTTTCCTTAAAAACGAATCGCATCCTGGATGGTGTAACTGGAGTGGTCGAAGAGGAAGAGCTGCCTATTTTGATCCAATATGATGCGATTCGCAGAAAAGAAGGCTTGGAAGAGGCAACACGCCTGCGGTCAGAGGGTCATGCAGTCGTTACTAGACTTGCTGCAGGTCCAGAAGAGCTTGAAACGGTGAAGCGTTTGGATACGGACACGGTTGAAGCAGAGGGTGTACGGTACGGTGAAATCTATACATTCGTATCTTTTGTAAGTGAGCATGGCTGAGGATATCGCTAGTACAAAAAGCGATTAACATAAATTTTGCATGGAGATGGAAAAGGAGGCAACTTAACAATGGCACAGATATTGAAGGTGGCTATGCCAAAAGGCCGGATTTACGAAAAGGCTGCTGAGCTGTTCCGCCAGGCAGGTCTTCCGATTCCACCGGACGGTGAGGCATCACGCAAGCTTGTTATTCCGCTGCCTGAGGCAGGGATGGAGTTTATATTGGCGAAACCAGTAGATGTACCTACATATGTAGAATATGGCGTGGCGGATATTGGGATCGTGGGCAAGGATGTTTTGCTGGAGGAAGATCGTGATGTATACGAGCTGCTTGATCTTGGCATTGCCCGCTGCCGGATGTCTATCATCGGATTGCCGAACTGGCAGCCGGGGATTCAGCAGCGTGTAGCGACGAAATATCCGAATGTAGCTTCAAGGTATTTTAGGGAGCAGGGCCAACAGGTCGAGGTCGTGAAGCTGAATGGATCCATCGAGCTTGCACCACTGATTGGTCTGGCCGATCGTATCGTGGATATGGTAGAGACCGGGCAAACGCTGCGGGACAACGGATTAATCGAAATGAAGAGTATATTCGAAATTACAAGCCGCCTGGTGGCGAATCGTGTGAGCTATCGGATGAAAAATGAAGAGATACAGCAACTGTGTGACCGACTACAGGCAGTTATAGGGCAACCTAATTTGCGGTAGGCGGCAACAGATGTTAGGGGTAAAGGGAGGAACCAGCGATGAAGGTTGTGTCGAGCAAGGACTTTAAGCTAGAGCGGGAAGTGGAGTATGGTACGCCAGAGCAAAATCAGGCGGTAAAGGAAATTGTGGCCGCCATTAAAAAAGAAGGAGACACGGCGCTTCTTCGCTATACGGAGCAATTTGACCGGGTCGTACTTACGCCGAATCAGCTGCGGGTAACCCCGGAAGAGCTTCAGGCAGCATATGGCCGAGTAGAGCAATCTTTCGTATCCGCTATTCAAGCGGCTGCAGCCAATATCCGGGCGTTCCATGCCAGACAGAAACGGAATTCATGGATGGACTTGCAGCCGGATGGCACGATCTTGGGGCAGATTATTCGTCCGCTGAAGCGGGTAGGGGTATATGTACCTGGTGGCAAAGCAGCTTATCCCTCCTCGGTGCTGATGAACGTGATCCCAGCACAGATCGCGGGTGTGCCGGAGATCGTCATGGTGACTCCGCCATCCACCGGCGGCAAAGAAGGGATTGACCCTTATATCCTGGTTGCTGCCGCAGAAGCAGGTGTGAATGAAATCTACCGTGTGGGCGGAGCACAGGCGGTAGCTGCTTTGGCTTTTGGTACGGAGAGCATAGCGCCGGTAGATAAAATATGTGGACCCGGCAACATATACGTTGCGCTGGCTAAACGCGAGGTATATGGCGCCGTGGATATCGACAGTATCGCGGGTCCCAGCGAAATTGTCGTGCTGGCAGATGAGACCGCTGAGCCGGCTTATGTCGCAGCGGATCTGCTCTCGCAGGCCGAGCATGACGAGATGGCCTCGGCGATTCTGGTCACGCCATCGCAGAGCCTGGCGGATAGCGTGGCGGCCGAAGTGGAGCGTCAGCTGCAAGAACTGCCGCGTCAGGCGATCGCCCGTTCTTCCGTAGAGAATTACGGCGCGATCATTGTTGTGGAATCTATGGAGGAAGGGATCTCCGTAGTGAATAGACTGGCACCAGAACATCTGGAGATTGTTGTCGAAGATCCTATGGGCCTCGTAGGCAGCATTGAGAATGCTGGAGCCATCTTCCTGGGAGCGTATAGCTCCGAGCCCGTGGGTGATTATTTTGCCGGGCCAAATCATATTATCCCAACCAATGGGACCGCACGTTTCTCGTCACCAGTGGATGTGGATGATTTTATTAAAAAATCAAGTCTGATCTATTACAGTAAGGAAGCACTCTTGCGTGATGGGAAGACCATTATAGAGCTGGCACGCCGCGAAGGGTTAGAAGGCCACGCACGAGCCATTGAGATTCGACTCAAGAACGAAGGAAAAGGTGGAGACGGATATGGAGAACAATAACGAACAGGCCTTGCGCCAAGCTGGATTAAGCCGCAAAACAAACGAGACGGATATAAAGTTGTCTCTTAATGTAGATGGAAGTGGAGTTTCAGAGCTGGAGACGGATGTTCCTTTTCTGAATCATATGTTGGATCTGTTCACGAAGCACGGACAATTTGACCTGTCTGTACAGGCGCGTGGAGACATCGAGATTGATGACCACCACACGGTTGAAGACATTGGGATCTGCCTAGGGCAGGCGCTGCACGAAGCACTGGGTGATAAAAAAGGAATCAAACGTTATGCGAGTGTTTTTGTACCGATGGATGAAGCTTTGGCGCAGGTTGTGATCGATATCAGCAATCGCCCGCACTTTGAATATCGTGCAACCTATCCTTCACAGCAGGTAGGCAGCTTTTCGACGGAGCTTGTTCAGGAGTTCCTGTGGAAGTTCGCGCTCGAAGCACGGATTACGTTGCATGTTATCGTACACTACGGTTCTAACACTCATCACATGATTGAGGCTGTATTCAAAGCGCTTGGACGGGCGCTGGATGAGGCAACTTTGATTGATCCACGTGTGAAGGGTGTGCCTTCTACGAAGGGAGTGCTGTAGGATGACTGTTGCAATCGTCGATTATGGCATGGGCAACCTGCACAGTGTGAGCAAGGCGGTAGAACGTCTCGGTTATGAGTGTGTAGTGACGGGTGATGCCGAGCAAATTCTCGCTGCTGATAGTGTCATTCTGCCAGGTGTCGGTGCATTTGGCGATGCGATGGGGCATTTGCGGGAGAATGGTTTGGATCTTGTCGTCAAACAGGTAGCCGCTGGAGAGCAGCCTCTGCTTGGGATCTGTCTTGGCATGCAGCTGTTGTTTAGCACCGGTGAAGAGCATGGCAGCCATGAGGGGCTAGATATTCTTTCGGGTTCAGTGGTGCGGTTCGCTCCTAGAGATGGCTATAAGGTGCCGCATATGGGGTGGAACAAGCTCAGCTTTAGACAGCCGGAGAATCCGCTTTTTGTTGGCCTTGAGGAGGGGCATGTGTATTTTGTCCACTCTTATCACGCGCTTGTAGCAAAAGAGAGTGATCTGCTGGCTGTCACAGATTACGGTTACCCAGTCACGGCTATTGTCGGGCAAGATAATGTGTTCGGTATGCAGTTCCATCCGGAAAAAAGCGGAGAGCTGGGAATCAAGCTGTTGGGTAATTTTTTGAAATATAAGAAAGTATAAGTTTCACAATACACTTTATCCTTATATTTCTCGCTTAAACGCTTACCGTCCTTATAAGGACGACGAAGGCGTTTATACTTGAAGATTAAGAGAGAGCGGGCGTAAGCCACGCTATAAATATAATGTAACGAAAGTGGGGAGCGCCAAATGTCTTCTTTTATTGTATATCCGGCGATTGATATCCGGGATGGAAAGTGCGTCAGGCTGCAGCAGGGGGATTACAATCAGGAAACGATATACAATGATAGTCCACTAAAGGTGGCAAAATCATGGGAAGAGCAAGGTGGAAAGTTCATTCATTTGGTGGACTTAGATGGTGCGAAAGCAGGTCATCCTGTGAACGATGCGATCATCGGGGCTATTGCTGCTAATGCTAACGTTCCTGTGCAGGTGGGCGGCGGTCTTCGCAATCTTGCGGACGTAGAGAAATTGCTCGGACTTGGCGTTAGCCGCGTTATTATTGGTACTGCTGCGATTAACGATCATGCTTTTACCGAAGAGGTATTGGCAAAATACGGCGATAAAGTAGCGATCGGCATTGATGCGCGCAACGGTTATGTTGCGACACACGGCTGGTTGAACACTTCCGAAGTTCGTGCTGAAGCTCTTGCCAAAGAATTGGCGGCAAAAGGAGCCGAGACGTTCATTTACACCGACATCTCCCGAGACGGGATGATGCAGGGGCCGAACGTGGGCGGTATCCTGTCCATGGCGCAAGCCAGTGGTAAAACAGTGATCGCCTCCGGCGGAGTCACCAGTCTTGATGATCTGTTGCGTCTGAACGTGCACAGCGGCAGTGGTGTAGGTGGAGCTATTGTTGGCAAGGCGTTATACACGGGCAATATTGATCTTTCTGGAGCTTTGCGAGCGCTTGGGCAGAAGTAGCGTTGGGCGAACGCGCTAATTGATGAGCGGATGAACAAAAAGACGACATGGGTTAGCCAAGGAATAGTGGATCAATGAAACAGACAGAACCAACAGTGGGTTAAAGAAATAGACTTAACAGTAACGTAGTGAACACATATCACCAAATCACCAAATCACCAAACTAAATTAATAGACGAGCGAATGAACAAAAAGACAACAGTTGAGCAATCCAATGAGCAGTGGATAAAAGAAATAGACGTAACAGTAAATGAGTAACTAATAATAATTAAATGAACGCCCAGAGAAGCAAACTAGCAAAAGTTAAACGAACAAACTAGTAAACCAGCAAAAGGGCTAAACAACAAAGCAACAAAAGAGCTAAAACAAACCAGCTGACCAATAAAGCAACAAACCCAACTAGCTAATGTGTTTCACTTTGTACAATCAAAACTGGTTAAAAATCTCCTTTTCGTGAATTCTAAAGGAAATTATTGCACGAAATGCAACACACTGCTCAACTAGAGGGTATGAGTTCGATTCTATTGCACTGAGTGCAATAGAATGTTGAACTAAGCTGATTATCGGCTAAAACCCGCTGCACAATCTGCTACAATAGGCGTAATTAGGCGGCGGGAAGGGTGTTTTTCCTCGGATGAGGACTTAAGTGTACTTTATACAGCTATTTTTCCTTTTTAGAGCTGATTAGCTAATTTAGTTGTATTTCGTGCAGCTATAACTCAGAGATGAGTTGATTTATAAGCTCATCCCCAGATTTAGTTGTACGAAATGCAGTTAAAAGAGTGGCTTGCAAAAAGGCTGATAAAATAACTGCACGTTGTGCAACTAAATACTCGTGGGCTTGCAGGTGGCGCGAGCTCTTCCGACCACATAAGGGCCAAAACCGCGGAACATGAAGGTGTTATGGATCTAGGAAGTGGCCCCGAAGGGGTTAGCGATCATAGCACATGTTCAGTAGTGTGGGCTATGGTTCAGCCGGGTGGGCTATGATCCGCCATGCCAACAATCAAGGTTTCCAAAGGGCAGGGGCCCTTGGGCTCCCCCTGGGCTAAGAGGGCTTTAGGGGGACCGACACACTTTAGGCGCTTGAAACGCTTTTTAAAGAAAGGGGGATTTCATAATGTTAGCAAAACGTATCATCCCTTGTCTTGACGTTAAGGATGGACGGGTAGTCAAAGGCGTTAACTTTGTGAATCTGCGTGATGCTGGAGATCCGGTAGAGCTAGCGGCACTGTATGACCGCGAGGGCGCAGACGAGCTTGTGTTTCTAGATATATCGGCTTCCGTAGAAGGTAGAGCAACGATGATCGAGGTTGTGCGGCAGACCGCCGGTGAGATTGCCATTCCTTTTACAGTGGGTGGAGGGATCTCTACAACTGATGATATGAAAAGGATTCTTCGTGCAGGCGCAGACAAAATCGGCATTAATACGGCAGCCATCACTAATCCTCAGTTAATTTTGGAGGGTGCTCGCCGATTTGGCTCCCAGTGTATTGTAGTAGCGATAGATGCTAAATATAATGAGGCTTTTGGTGAATGGGAAGTGTACACTCATGGCGGGCGTAAGCCCACCGGCATCCGTGCTCTGGCTTGGGCTAAAGAAGCTGAAAAGCTGGGCGCAGGCGAGATTTTGCTCACTAGTATGGATGCAGATGGCACAAAAGACGGCTTCGATCTGAAGCTAACCTCGGCAGTATGCGATTTGCTCAGTATTCCTGTGATTGCTTCTGGCGGCGCTGGGAAGAAGGAGCATTTTTACGATGTATTTACGGAAGGGAAAGCCGATGCGGGACTTGCGGCGACCATTTTTCACTATAAAGAGATTGCAATTAATGATTTAAAGGCAGATTTGAAGCAAAAAGGGGTAGAAATCCGATGAGCGAAACACAAAAGAATACAACAATAAGCCAAAAAGAAGCTCTGGCAGGCATTCGCTGGAATGAAGCCGGTCTGGTGCCTACGGTTGTTCAGGATGCTAGCAGTTTAGAGGTACTGATGGTTGCTTATATGAACTCCGAATCATTACAGCTTTCACTGGAGAGTGGTCAGACTTGGTTTTGGAGCCGCTCACGCAGCGAACTTTGGCATAAAGGCGGAACCTCAGGCAACACACAAGCTATTACCTCCATATCCTATGATTGTGATAGCGACACACTACTCGTGAAGGTTGTGCCTGAAGGACCAGCTTGCCATACTGGAGCTACGTCATGCTTTTTCCGTGAGATTCCTTTGAATAACCCAATAACAGATGCTTCGAAACCAGTGTCTAGTTTGACAGATGGTGAGCGTTTTGCTGTTCTTGGTGAGCTGGAGCGTGTGATTGCTGAGCGGGAAGTGGAACGCCCGGAAGGCGCGTATACCACTTATTTGTTTGATAAAGGCGTGGATAAGATCCTCAAAAAGGTAGGCGAGGAAGCTTCCGAGACCATTATTGCCGCCAAAAATAAAGATAACGCCGAGCTGCGTCTTGAGGTCAGTGATCTGATCTATCATCTGTTGGTATTGCTGCAAGAACGTAAGCTTCCACTGGATGAGATTATGGAAGAGTTGAGTACCCGTCACGAACGCCCACGCCGGGATCAGTACTAAGGGGGACTGAGTGATGCATATTGATTACCACACGCATCATGAACGCTGTGGCCATGCCGTGGGTAAGCTTGAGGAGTACGTGCAGCGCGGGATAGAGCTTGGACTTCAGCAGCTGGGGTTATCCGACCACTTGCCGCTTATCCACGTAGATCCCGCCAGCTATTATCCTGAAATGGCTATGCCAATGGCTGAGCTGCCTCGTTACGTGGAGGAATGTCTAACCCTAAAGGAGCGTTACCGTGGAGTCATAGATCTGCGGGTGGGGCTGGAAGCCGATTATATCGAAGGCTACGAAGAGCAAATCCGCGAGATTTTGTCGCCGTATCCATGGGATTATCTTATAGGTTCTGTGCATTTTCTTGGGGAGTGGGATATTACGGATCACCGCCAGGTTCATGGTTGGGAAGGCAGAGATGCGCTAGAGGTGTATCGTCTTTATTACGATGCGGTAAAGAAGTCGGCGTTATCGGGATTATATGATATTATAGGACATATGGATGTTATTAAACGGTTCGGTTATGGTCCACAAACACCGGAGGGCAAGGCTGAGGTGAAGGCGCTGGAGCTAGAGACCTTAAAGGTTATAGCGGATAGTGGAATCGCCATGGAGCTGAATGCTTCCGGACTTACGAAGCCTTGCGCTGAGATGTTCCCGGCAGAGCATCTGCTACAGGAGGCCCTAAGGCTCGGCATACCGCTGACATTAGGCTCCGATGCACATGATCCTGCCAAGCTGGGGGACGGGCTGCAAGAGGCGCGTAGCATGCTTTGGCACACTGGTTTTCGTGAGCTGGCTGTATTTGAGGGACGCCGCCGTACCACTGTTCAGTTCAAACTATAATAATTTATAATCCGCAGGAGGGTATTATGCATCATCAACAATTACGTATTTTTTCCGGTTCGTCGAATCCAAAGTTAGCGGCTGATATTGCGGAGCGACTTGGTGTTGAATTGGGGCAGATAAAGCTGACCCGCTTCATGAGCGGCGAGATTTACGTTCATTACGAAGAAAGCATCCGGAACTGCGACGTATTTTTGGTGCAATCCCTTTCGCATCCCATTAATGAGATGTTCGTGGAACTGCTGGTGATGATAGATGCTGCCAAACGGGCTTCAGCTCGCACAGTGAACATTATTGTGCCGTATTATGGATATGCTCGGCAGGAGCGGAAGTCCGCACCTCGTGAGCCGATCTCGGCTAAGATGGTGGCTGATGTGCTGACGACCGCTGGAGCAACCCGCGTGATCACTATCGATTTACACGCAGCGGCGATTCAAGGCTTTTTCAACATTCCGGTCGATCATCTGACTGCACTCGATTTGATCAGCAGCCATTTGAAAGCCAAGGCAATGTCTGATCTGGTCATTGTTTCCCCGGATGCAGGGCGTGCGTCTATGGCTGAGAAGCTGGCGAATAAGCTGGACTCACCTTTTGCCATTATGATCAAGAAGCGTCCAGCCCATAATGAATCGGTAATCACTCATGTGATTGGTGATGTCGAGGGACGGACACCAATCATTATTGAGGATCTGATCGATACTGGGACGACCATTGTGAATGTGGTAGAAGGTCTGAAGGAGAGAGGTGCGAAGGACAGTATTGTCTGCGCGACGCACGGATTATTCTCAGGGCCCGCGCTACAGCGGCTGGACCATCCTTCTATTCAGGAAGTGGTTACGACAGATTCTATTGCACTGCCTGATGACCATTCAAGTCGGTTTACGGTATTATCTGTTGCACCGATGCTTGCCCAGGCTACGCACATCATCCTTGAGGGTGGTTCAATCGATAAGCTATTTAGAGACGCGGGAATTTAATTCCCCGTCTTTTTTATTTTTTGTCAAAAAAGATGTTGTAAGCAGAGTGGTAGAGTCTTTCTCAACTTGAGATTCTCGCTGTCACATGTGGTATACTGTGTGGAGATACCCGCGCCCAATAAGGGAACGGAATAGCGATTAAGGATGGAGCTCCGGCATACCCCATAGGGCGCCGCCCTCCTATTTTTCGTTAGTATAAGGAAGCTTCTTATAAGGGAGGTGCCTTGCTTCCATGATTGAGAGAACTTCAGAGTATGAACTGGGGAATGATAATGTGATTCCTGTAACTCTGAATGCCAATTTTTTCTTTGAAAGAGCCGTTCGGTCCTTGGATCGCTTTCAATATGATAAGGCATTAAAGAATTTTCGCAAAGCTGTAGAGTACGAGCCGGAGAATCCGGTCAATCATTGCAACGTGGCTGGCGTATTATCAGAAATGGGTAATTATGAAGCGTCCAATGACATTTTAACCCATGTACTGGAGAATATTGATCCGGCAATGACGGAATGTTATTTCTATATGGCTAACAACTTCGCCAATATGGAAAGCTATGAGGAGGCAGAACGCTCACTCGTCACTTATCTCGAAGAAGATGTGAACGGTGAATTTCTGGCCGAATCGGAAGAATTGATGGAGCTGCTGCAATATGAGCTGGACCGTCCTGCTCCACTTATCCGGATTAGAAGCCGGGAAGGTGTAATAGAGCATGAGCGAGCCCGAGCACTGTTGGAGGAGGGCAAGTTTACACAAGCCGTCACTTTGCTTGAAGAGATTGTGAGCAATACGCCTGACTTCCTGGCGGCACATAACAACCTAGCCCTAGCGTATTTTTACATGGGTCGTTTTACCAAAGCTAAGGAATGTATTATGCGGGTGCTGGAGCAGGACTCCGGGAATTTGCATGCACTCTGTAACTTAGCGATCTTCCTTCAGTATGAAGGTGACCGCGGACAACTGGATGGATTGTTACGCCTTCTGGAGACCACTATTCCGTTTCATCAGGAGCATCTGTTCAAAATGGCCACCACCATGGGGATTCTGGGACGCCATAGAACCGCCTATGGCCATTTTAGACGTCTGTTG
Organism: Paenibacillus sp. FSL R5-0928; assembly: GCF_037970385.1. Classification (NCBI taxonomy): domain Bacteria; kingdom Bacillati; phylum Bacillota; class Bacilli; order Caryophanales; family Paenibacillaceae; genus Paenibacillus; species Paenibacillus sp. FSL R5-0928. Next base: position 167,698 of record NZ_CP150225.1, read on the forward strand.
AAGGATGAAGAGGTCGGTGGCGACGCCAGTCTCTATCATTATTGTGCGGCTGCTGCCAGCAATAGTGGCCTGTATACAGAAGCCCAGCGCTGCTGGCAGAAGGCGGCTAAGCTCGATCCGGAATCGGCTGTGCCGAGATTTTTTCTAGCTCAGCTGCAGCAGGCGCAGGGGGAAGGCAAAACGCTGTCGCTGGTCAGCTACAACTATCAGCTTCCTTTTCAGGAGCAGCTGAAGCTGTGGAAGGACAACAAGGGCAGCTTTACCGAAGAGGTACGGAACAATCCGCTGCTTCGCTCTTCCTTCTTCTGGGCGCTCCGCTACGGGGATGCCAATACGAAGCTTCAGGTTACAGAAGCTCTGCGGTGGATTGAAGATGAAGAGATGTCCGAAATTCTGCAAGGACTTCTGAAGCAGCAGCCCTTGCAGGAAGAAAAGCTGCAAGAAGCGGCACTTCTTAGTCTGCAGCGGCTGATTGGAAGTGTTCCTGAAGAGAATGTGCTTCAGGAAGTCAAAGAAACCTCTTCCCTGCGTCTGAAGGGACTGCCGGAATGGAGAGAGGATTGGCAGAAAGTTATCGATCAGACCCTTAGTATGATGGATCGAAGATATGATGCAATCCACAAAAAAGATGCTGAATTACTTTGGAAGCAATTTCTGAGCAGCCTTTATCCGGATATTCCGTTTATCCGTCATGCGAATGGCTGGTGTGCTGCCTTAGAATATCTAATTGCTAAAACGCATAACCTGCCGGTCACCTACCGTGAAGTAGCTCAGCGTTACAATGTTTCTGTATCTATGGTCAGTCGTTATGCTCGGCGCATAGATGAGGAATGTAGTTTCGAGGGAAGTGTGAGCGACAGTCTTCCGCCATTTACCGAGAATATCTAAATCGATCATGTAGTATTTCGTAGAAACGGAGCCCTTTTTATATGTCTTGCGTAAACGCTAATGTTCCTTATAGGGGCACCGAAGGCGGCTATGCATGCCAAAAAAGGGCCCGTTTCTTCTAAATAAACCCTATTGTGAGGAGGCCACTGTTATGTACAAAACGATTGTAATCGGAACAGGCCCAGCCGGGCTTACTGCTGCAATTTATTTGGCACGTGCCAACCTAAACCCACTTGTGATTGAAGGTATGCAACCAGGTGGACAACTGACAACGACAACAGAAGTCGAGAACTTCCCAGGCTTTCCTGAAGGAATTCTAGGCCCGGATTTAATGGACAACATGCGCAAGCAGGCTGAACGTTTTGGAGCTGAATTTAAGAATGGCTGGGTGGATTCAGTTGATTTTTCACAGCGTCCATTTAAAGTGACTGTAGATGGATTGGGAGTATTAGAAGCGGAGTCAGTGATCATCTCAACCGGCGCATCTGCCAGATATTTAGGAATCCCCGGGGAGCAGGAGAATGTGGGCCGTGGGGTCAGCACTTGTGCTACTTGTGACGGATTCTTTTTCCGTGGCAAAAAGATTATTGTCGTCGGTGGTGGAGATTCAGCGATGGAGGAAGCCAGCTTTTTAACCCGATTCGCTTCCAATGTAACATTGGTTCACCGTCGTGATGAGCTTAGAGCTTCGAAGATTATGCAGGCTCGCGCACGGGATAACAGTAAGGTATCGTGGGCTCTTAACCGTACACCGCTTGAGGTTACAACCGACGAGTCTGGCGTTAAAGGGCTGACGGTTCGCAACAATGAGACGGGAATTGATGAACTCATCGAAGCGGACGGAGTGTTTGTCGCGATCGGGCACACGCCGAACACCGGATTTTTAGGGGGACAAATTACGACCGATACCAACGGCTACATTGTGGTCAACCCTGGAACGACAGAAACGAACATCCCGGGCGTATTCGCTTGTGGCGACGTGCAGGATACCCGTTATCGTCAGGCAATTTCTGCAGCGGGATCTGGCTGTATGGCAGCAATGGATGCCGAGAAGTACCTAGAGGGCACGATGGTGCATGACTGGAGCGAAACACTGGATAGTTAATTTTGCGAGAAATCGTAGTCCGATGACATATAAGCAGGTGATCCTTTTTCTAAAAGGTTGCCTGCTTTTTTTATAATGGTGGGGCCGTGTCCGGAAATTAAATATGTTGTTTATTTATTACCGCTCGGAAGTTAAAATAACTGTAACAATGTCCTTATAAAAAGACTTGCGCATTTTAAAAATACGTTTACAATGAAGATATAATGTTAACGTGAACAATTTATATTGATACCTATTACAAGCAATAATTTTAAGTTTAAAATATTTATTAGGAAATCAACTGATTGAATAAATGTTCACGTTAAACTTTGTGTAACTCCCATTTGAACTTAAAGGAGAGCAGCAAACCTCATGAGTAAAAAATTCATGGATGAGAACTTTCTATTGTCGAGCGAGACCGCAATTAAGCTGTTTCATAATCATGCGAAAGACATGCCCATTATCGATTATCATTGCCACCTCAGTCCAAAAGAAATTTATGAGAACAAAACGTTCAACAATATTACCGAAGCTTGGCTGTATGGCGACCATTATAAATGGAGAGTGATGCGCGCTAACGGTATAGAAGAGAAATTCATTACTGGCGATGCAAGTGATTATGATAAATTTATGGCCTGGGCTAGAACGGTTCCGATGATTATCGGGAATCCGCTATACCATTGGACGCATCTGGAGCTGCAACGTTTCTTCGGTGTATATGAGTTGCTGAATGAAGCTAGCGCACCAAAAATTTGGGATGAAGTGAATAGACAGCTACAAAGTGAAGGATTCGGAGCAAGAGATTTGATCATTAAATCGAAGGTGACTACGGTTTGTACTACCGATGATCCTGTAGATAATCTGGAATATCATGAGAAAATCAGTAATCTGAGTGGGTTCAATGCTAGCGTTGTGCCGGGATTCCGGCCAGATAAAGCGCTTGAAATCAACCGTCCAACCTTCCAGCCGTGGGTAGCCCAGCTAAGCGAAGTTTCGGGAATGGCTGTTGAGAATTACGGACAGTTTCTTGCAGCATTGGAGAGCAGAGTGAGATTCTTCCACGCGAGAGCCGGCCGTGTATCTGACCATGCTTTGGATGCGGTAATGTTTGAGCCAACTACCTTGGAGGAAGCTACAGCTATATTCGCTAAAGCACTTCATGAAGGCACTGTAAGTGAGAGTGAAGAAAAGAAATATAAAGGATTCACGCTAGTATTCCTCGGCAAATTGTATAACGAGCTGGATTGGGCGATGCAATTCCATATTCATGCGCTACGGAATAACAACAGCGTAATGTTCGGACGTCTCGGACCTGACACGGGTTATGATTCTATCAATGACGGCGTGATTGCTAAGCCTTTGGCGGGTCTGCTCGATGCGCTGGATCGTGAGAATGCGTTGCCTAAGACCATTTTGTACTCACTGAACCCTAATGATAATCATGTGATTGCCAGTCTAATGGGCAGCTTCCAGGGCGGCGGTATTCCAGGGAAAATTCAATTCGGAACCGCATGGTGGTACAACGATAATAAAGACGGCATGCTGGAACAGATGAAGACACTTGCTAATCTAGGCGTACTTAGCCAATTTGTTGGGATGTTAACAGACTCCAGAAGCTTTTTATCGTATACCAGACATGAGTACTTTAGAAGAATCCTGTGTGACCTGGTAGGCTCTTGGGTAGAAGCTGGAGAAGCCCCGGATGATATGGATTTACTGGGCAGTATGATTGAGAACATCTGTTACAATAACGCTGATCATTATTTTAATTTCTCGAAACAGGCATTGGTGACTAGGTAATCGTTATGATATCCTTACATGGAAGAGCCAAACCCGTTTGATAAGGAAGGTTGACCCATGGCACCTACAATCAAGGATATCGCCAAATTGGCGAATGTATCGCATACAACTGTATCGAGAGCACTTAACAATAGTCCACTAATTAAAGAGGTCACACGTAAAAAAATTGCCGAGATCGCTGCGCAAGTGGGTTACGTCCCTAATTACAATGCCAAAAGCCTTGTGATGCAGCGATCCTATACCATTGGTCTGTTCTTCACGAGCATTGCCAACGGCACAACTTCTGGTTTCTTCTCTGATACGATTCGTGGTGTAAATAGGGTCATAGATGTAGAGTACAATCTGTTCATCCGTGGGATCGACGATTATGCGGATTACTCCTCTATTCATCGCAAACGTTTTGATGGAATTATTCTAATGAGCCAGAGTGAAGCTGATAATAAATTCATTTACCATGTTGTCCAGCAAGGCATTCCAATCGTTGTGCTGAACCGGGAAATTGATGACCGCTCCATTATCAACATCATCTCGAACGACCGGGAAGGTGCTTATAATGCAGGCAAATACCTGATCGAAAACGGGCATCAAGACATTGCAATTATTGAAGGTGTGGAGGGCTTTAAATCCACGCAAGAACGCAGAGATGGCTTTATAAAAGCTTTGATTGACCATAATATCCCTGTTCGTAATGACTACATGATAAGCGGTAGTTATGATATGCAAAGTGGATATGAGGCGATGGGCAAGCTGCTGGATCTCGAGAAGCCACCGACTGCTGTATTTTGCTCCAATGATGATATGGCGATCGGGGCTATGAAAGGCGTGTTTGAGCGAGGGCTGCAGGTGCCAAATGATATCTCTGTTGTTGGTTTTGACGACATTGGGTTTTCACTTTTTGCCAATCCTTCACTCACCACGGTCAAACGTCCTATTGAGAAGATTAGTGAGCAAGGCGCTCGCCAGCTGTTAAGCTTGGTCAAGGAACCCTCAGAAAAAGACGGGCGGATCTCGATCGAGACAGAGCTTATTGCCAGAGAATCAGTCAGGAAGTTGCAGAAGTAGAGGCTGCGCATAGCAGCCTAATCCTTTACCTTCGTAAAGGGTTGCTATCTAAAATTTTCACGTGTGCATGTATTTAATCAATTAGTAATATAAATATGATTTTATATAGTTTATTTAACAAGTTTATCGTGTGCATTTACTATTAGGAGGCGTTAATATGAAAAGATTAAATAGTGATAATTGGACAGCTTACAAGCAGTATCCTGAGAAGGTTCTACAATTTGGCGAAGGCAATTTCATGCGCGCCTTTGTAGATTGGCAGATTCATACTATGAATCAAAAAACGGATTTCAATGGTGGAGTGGTTGTTGTACAGCCGTTGGCTAACGGACTGGCGGAAATGCTAAATGATCAGGATGGGCTGTATACCCTTTATCTGCAAGGCATTAAAGACGGAGCGGCTGTAAAAGAACACGAGGTAATTAATTGTATTACGCGGACGCTTAATCCCTATTCACAGCATGAGGAGTATATGAAGCTGGCTGAGAACCCTGAGCTGCGCTTTATCGTGTCTAATACTACTGAAGCGGGAATTGCTTTTGAAGCCGGTGACAAGTTAACCGATACGCCGCAGAGTAGTTTCCCAGGCAAGCTGACGGCCTTATTGTACAAACGTTATCAAATTTTTAATGGGGATGCTTCTAAAGGTTTTATCATCATTCCATGCGAGCTGATTGACCGGAATGGCGATGAGCTCAAGAAGGTTATTTTGAAATATGCTGAGCTGTGGAATCTTGGAGAAGGTTTTGTGAACTGGTTGAATGAAGCTAATACCTTCTGCTGCAGTCTGGTGGACCGCATTGTTCCCGGTTATCCAAGAGACAGCATTGCCGAGATTACAGAAGAGTTGGGTTATGAGGATAAGCTGGTCGTTGTCGGCGAGCAATTCCATCTTTGGGTAATTGAAGGACCACAGTGGATTAAAAAGGAGTTCCCGGCTGAACTAGCAGGTCTTAATGTGTTGGTGGTGGATGATATGGCCCCTTATCGGACTCGTAAAGTGAGGATTTTAAACGGAGCTCATACAGCTATGACACCAGTAGCGTATTTGTACGGTATTGATACGGTTGCTGAGGCCATTGAGCACGAAGAGGTTGGGGCGTACGTGAAGTCCTTAATCTACGATGAGATTATTCCAACGCTGGATCTGCCGGCAGAGGAATTGAATTCTTTTGCAGACGCGGTATTAGAAAGATTCCTGAACCCTTATGTGCAGCATTACTTGATGAGCATTTCCCTCAATTCTATATCGAAGTTTAAGACAAGAGATCTGCCTTCTTTACTGCAATATGTAGAGGCCAAAGGACAATTGCCTGAAAAGCTTGTCTTCTCATTGAGCGCATTAATTGCCTTCTATAGAGGACGCAGAGGGGAAGAAGACATTCAACTGGCTGATGATGCGGATATTTTGGAATGGTTCGCCTCCTTATGGGGAGGGTGGGATGGCACAGACACCGGGCTGCGCGCACTGGCCGTCGAAGTACTTGCCGCAACCAATCGCTGGGGCTGTGATCTGAATGAAGTGGCTGGACTTACTGACAAGGTGACAGAAGGACTGATTGCGATTGAGAAAAATGGCATGAAGCAAGCGTTAAAAGCGTACGTGAAGAGACCGGCACACAACTAATACCCTGGAGGTGACAATGATATGATCAAGACGATGAAAGAAGTATTGCAGATTAATGAGGCTGATAATGTCGCTGTTGCACTTAAAGACTATAAAGCAGGCGACACCATTGTGATTGGTTCAAAAGAGATTAAAATTACTGAAGATATCGCTAGAGGCCATAAAATTGCACTATCCAGCATTAGCGAAGGTGAAAACGTATTGAAATATGGTTACCCCATTGGTCATGCTATAGCGTCTATCGCGCCGGGGCAGTGGGTGCATACCCATAACACTAAGACAAACCTAACAGGGGTAGAGGAATATACCTTTGGGCAGAAGCTGACGCCGAATCCTTTTGCAGCGGAGAATTTGACCTTTAAGGGATATCGCCGCTTTGATGGAACTGTAGGTATCCGCAATGAGCTGTGGATCGTCCCTACTGTTGGTTGTGTGAATGGAGTGGCGGAGCAGATCATCAATATTTTCAAAGCAGAGGTTGGGGATATCGCACCTTTCGATAACGTGCTCGTGCTTAAGCATAATTACGGTTGCTCCCAGCTGGGCGATGATCATGACAATACGCGAACGATTCTGGCTAACGCGGTTAAACACCCGAATGCGGGCGGCGTGCTTGTGCTCGGATTGGGCTGTGAGAATAACAATTTGCATATTTTTAAAGATATGCTTGGCAGCTATGATGAGGATCGTGTGCGTTTCCTTGTCTCCCAAGAGGTTGGGAATGAGATTGAAGAAGGCGTGAAGCTGCTGAAGGAAATCTACAATAATGTACAAGGCGATCAACGGGAAGAAGTATCACTCTCCGAGCTGAAGATCGGTCTGAAATGTGGAGGCTCCGACGGTTTATCCGGTATTACTGCGAATCCGCTCCTTGGACGTCTGTCTGATTATATGGCTGCTCAAGGCGGGACCACTGTACTGACTGAAGTGCCTGAAATGTTTGGTGCCGAAAAAATTCTAATGGAACGTGCAGCGGACGAAACTATTTTCCACAAAATTGTCGATCTCATTAATGACTTTAAGCAGTATTTTATGGACTATAAACAGCCGGTATATGAAAATCCTTCTCCAGGGAATAAAGCCGGAGGAATTACTACGCTTGAGGATAAATCGCTGGGTTGTACTCAAAAATCCGGTAACTCTACGGTGATGGATGTACTCAAGTACGGAGAGCTTATCACTAACAAAGGCTTAAATCTCCTTAACGCGCCTGGCAATGATCTTGTGGCATCCTCTGCACTGGCTGCTGCAGGCTGCCAATTGGTGATCTTTACGACCGGACGGGGAACGCCTTTTGGTACATTCGTGCCAACGATGAAGGTGTCTACCAATACCCCACTGTATGAAGGTAAACGTCACTGGATCGATTTTAATGCAGGTGTGTTGGTGGAAGATGGTTCTCCAGATGAGGTCCTGCACAGCTTCATAAACTATATTATTGCGGTCGCCAGCGGTGAATGGGTTAATAATGAAAAGAATAATTTCCGTGAGATTTCCATATTCAAAACAGGAGTAACGCTATAATAAATAATTAAGTACAAATCAGGCTGTCTCTTATGCTTTTTAAGCGTAGGGGACAGTTTTTTTAGGTTCACAGCATACATAATCCGTCTTAAAAAGAACGATAAATGCTTTCTTTTGAATTAGTGATTGCAATCACAATGGTCCTCTACGGCCTGTGCTAATCTTTTATTGAGAATAGTTCTCACATAAAGGAGAAGAGTCAAATGGAAAAAGTGCTGAGTTTGGATGAATCTATATTCGAGATGGTATCACGGCATCCGGAGGTCATCGAGATTATGGTAGAGCTGGGCTTTAAGGATATTGCCAAGCCTGGCATGCTGCAGACCGCTGGCCGTTTCATGACCTTATCCAAAGGAATTAAGCTGAAGAAAATGGATCTCGAGCACGTGAAGCTAACTTTTGAACGTCATGGTTTCGAGATTATTTAATAAAGGAGTGTTAATATGAGCGAACTAATTAACAACCGTGAAGTTGATGTGCCGGAACAGACTCGTCGCCAGGCTATGCTTAAGGAAATTATTAAAGAGCTGCATGCAGGCAAAAGTGTAGAAGAGGTTAAGGCGCGGTTCGCCGAAGCTGTGGGTGATGTTACCGTAGCGGAGATTTCCGCGATGGAGCATTCATTAATGACCGAAGAAGGAATTCCGGTATCCGAGGTCCAACGTCTTTGTTCGGTGCATACAGCCATCTTTAAAGGCTCTATTGAGCAGATTCACCGCTCGTCTAAGCCCGAGGAGCAGCCAGGCCATCCAGTACACACCTTCAAATTGGAGAATCGTGAGATCGAAAGACTTGTTAACTTCCGCATGGATCTGCACGCAACAAAGTTTCAAAAGAACGATAGTGAGGAATTGATCTTCAAGTTGTTGGAGGATCTTAGCTTGCTGCTGGATCTTGATAAGCACTATAGCCGAAAAGAAAATCTGCTGTTCCCATACCTCGAAAAATACGGAATTTATGGCCCAACCAAGGTAATGTGGGGAGTGGATGATAATATCCGCCGTATGATTAAAGAGGCAAAAGCAGCGCTCAGCACTTATAGCGGAAATGCAGCAGAAATAGGCGTTCAGCTTGAGGAGATCATCAAGGAAGTTAATGAAATGATCTTTAAGGAAGAAAATATTCTACTGCCCATGGCCCTGGACAAACTGACGGAAGATGAATGGGTCAAAATCGCCCGGGAGAGCGATGAGATCGGGTTCTGCCTAACCGCACCGGAGCAGGAGTGGATCCCTGAGCGGGCTGCAGAGCCGGAAGGCGCAGTGCCGGAAGAAACAGAAGGAGCGACGCCGCAAGGTGGGTTCATCCGTTTTGAGACAGGGTTGTTGTCACTGCATCAGCTCGAGACCGTACTCAACCATCTGCCTGTAGATCTAACCTTCATTGACGAGAATGATGTCGTTCGATATTTTTCACACGGGAAGGAACGTATCTTTGCTCGAACTAAAGCGGTTATCGGCCGTACAGTACAGAACTGTCATCCCCCGCAAAGTGTTCATGTGGTAGAGAAGCTTTTGGAAGACTTTAAGGCAGGTCGTAAGGATGCTGAAGACTTCTGGATCAACATCAAGGATAAGTTTATCTACATCCGCTACTTCGCTGTACGAGACGAGTCAGGCCAATATATGGGCACGCTAGAGTTCACACAGAATATCGCTCCAATCCGAGCACTAGAGGGACAAAAGCGCATTTTATCAGAATAAATCGGTACGTTGGGTTATTTTCCAGATAATAATATAGGTACAAGACTCTCTTACTTAGGCGTAAGGGGGTCTTTTTAGAATATAATAGAGTATACTCTTAAAATAAGGAATTCCCGGGTGTGTTGTCTTTCCTTGACCACAGAGAGGGCTTCTATTATAGTTGGTACTTAGGATTAACTATTTTAGTATAAAAAAAGGTGGCTTGTTACATGTCTGAGAATATCTACGTTGGCGTGGATTTGGGTGGAACTGCAATTAAGGTTGGAATCTGTAATGCTGAAGGTACCCTGCTACATACTTATGAGGGACCTACAGGAACTGCAGAGGGTGTCGATACTGTTATCGATAATATCGAGAAGTATGTACGCCAAATTGTGGAGGATTCCCCGTACTCTTGGGATCAGCTTGCAGGTGTAGGAGCGGGTGTAGCCGGGTTCACAAATATTCGTGAAGGAATCATCATCCTTGCGCCTAACATAGGATTTAGAGATGTGCCGATCCGTTCCATTTTGGAAGATCGTTGGAACAAGCCTGTCAAAATAGACAATGATGCGAATGTGGCTGCACTGGGGGAAGCTTGGAGTGGTGCGGGACGTGGCGTTGATAACTGTGTCTGCTATACGCTTGGAACAGGTGTCGGTGGCGGAATCATTATTAATGGAAAGATTTATCAAGGTTTTGCGGGATTAGCTGGTGAGCTTGGACATATCACAGTAGTGCCGGATCTGGAAGCTATTCAATGCGGCTGTGGCAACATGGGCTGTCTGGAAACCGTTTCCTCCGCTACAGGTATTATCCGCATGGCTAATGATGCAGTAGCTCGTGGCGATCGTACTTCCCTCTCTATGGTAGAGAAGATTGCTGCGAAAGAAGTCTTTGATGCGGCTAAGGCTGGCGATGAAGTAGCTATCCGTATAGTAAATCGTGCAGCGTACTATCTGGGTAAATCCATGGCTTCTGTTGCGGCTGTGCTTAACCCTGAAGTATTTATCGTTGGCGGCGGCGTGTCTAAGGCTGGAGATATTCTATTTGATGAGGTTCGTCGTGTGTTTGCGAAATTGACACCGGCTCCGCTTCAAACTGGTGTTTCGATTATTCCAGCTGAGCTTGGCAATGACGCAGGTATTGTTGGGGCTGCCGGCCTTTTGCTGCGTTCTTAAAAGACGGGAAGTATTCATATACTAAATCTAGGGAGGGGACGCTTTTATGACCGAATTGGACAATACCCCAACGGCTGGAGCCACCCTGATTATTATTACGGGAATGTCAGGTGCGGGGAAGACAATTGCTGTACAGAGTCTGGAAGACCTAGGGTTCTTCTGTGTCGATAATTTACCACCGGTACTGATTCCCAAGTTCGCAGAGCTAATTGAACAGTCGAAGGGTAAGATTGCCAAGGTAGCCCTTGTAATTGACCTGCGTGGTCGAGAATTCTTCACTGCTTTGTCTGAGTCTCTTGCCTATATCAAGGATGAGTCAACCATTGGCTGTGAGATTTTGTTTTTGGATGCTACAGATTCAGTACTTGTTCAGCGTTACAAGGAAAGTCGACGTCATCATCCATTAGCACCTAAAGGGCTACCGCTTGATGGTATCAAGCTAGAACGTAAGATGCTTGAAGAATTGAAAAATTCAGCTACGTTATGTTTAGATACCAGCAGTATGAAGCCCGTGCAGCTTAAGGAGAAGATCATTTCACGGTTTTCGCATCTAGGAAAAAGTACGCTTTCCGTCAATATTACATCCTTCGGATTTAAGTACGGTATTCCTATTGATGCAGATCTTGTCTTCGATGTCCGCTTCTTGCCTAACCCACATTATGTGGACCATCTGCGGCCTAAAACCGGCCAGGACAGTGAAGTCTACGATTATGTAATGAAGTGGCCTGAAACACAGGTGTTCCTGACCAAACTGCTCGATATGCTTCATTTTCTAATTCCGCAATATCGTAAGGAAGGTAAGTCCCAGATTATCATTGGCATTGGCTGTACGGGAGGTAAACACCGTTCTGTAGCCATATCCGAGTATTTGGGTAAAATGCTGGGCGTTAGCGAGACGGAATCCGTAACCGTTAGTCATCGGGATTCCGAGCGTGATCGGCACTAGAGAGAAGGGGTCATAGTGGCTGAAGAACAAAGACAGCGTCCGCGTATCGTCGTTATGGGCGGTGGCACGGGGTTATCTGTCATGCTTCGTGGTTTAAAAGAGAAGCCATTAGATATTACTGCTATTGTTACCGTTGCCGATGATGGGGGAAGCTCTGGTATTTTACGCAGTGAACTGCAAATGCCTCCTCCTGGGGACATACGCAACGTATTGACAGCTATGGCTGATGTTGAGCCGCTCATGGCAGAGATTATGAGATACCGTTTCAACACGGGTGAGGGACTAGCTGGTCATAGTCTCGGCAACTTGATTCTTGCTGCGCTCACGGATATATCCGGCGATTTCGTTACGGCTGTTCGGGAGCTTAGTCGATTATTCGCTGTTCGCGGGCGGGTATTGCCTGCGGCCGGTGAGGCTGTAATCCTGCATGCAGAAATGTCGGACGGCACGATTATCACAGGGGAGTCCAAAATCCCTGAAGCTGGCGGGATCATCAGACGAGTGTCCTTGGAGCCGCCAGATGTAGAACCGTTGCCCGAAGCGCTTGAGGCGATTCGGAATGCAGATGCGATCCTGCTGGGTCCTGGCAGTCTGTATACGAGCATTCTTCCCAACCTGCTTGTTCCGAAACTGGCAGAAGCGGTTGTATCTTCGAATGCTATCAAAATTTTCGTCTGCAACGTAATGACTCAGCCGGGTGAAACGGATAACTATACCGTCAGCGATCATCTTCAAGCTGTATATGATCATATCGGGATTGATTTATTCGATTATGTTATTGTTAATGACGGTGAGATTCCGGAACAGGTCCAGACGAAGTACGCCGAGAAGGGCGCGCGCCCGGTGCAGCTTGATAAAGAAGCGCTGGATGGCAATGGATACAAGGTTATAGCCGATAAACTGGTTTTATTCCGAACTTATTTGAGACATGATACCGATAAGCTTAGCCATCACATTTATCAGCTTGTGCAGGATTGGATAAACAGAAACCCTAGGGTATAACTTATAGATGAGAATGAAGTACTTATCAAGAAAGAGGTGAGACCCTTGTCTTTTGCGGCCCTTACCAAAAAAGAGCTGACGATGGTGGAGAGTGAACCCTGCTGCGAGAAGGCGGAAATGTCAGCGCTTATCCGTATGAATGGATCTGTGCAGCTTTCAAGCAAAAAGGTTATTCTCGACATTTCGACGGAGAACGCCGCGATTGCAAGGCGGGTATATTCTTTACTTAAGAAATATTACCAGGTCCATATTGAGCTACTCGTGCGTAAAAAAATGCGTTTGAAGAAAAATAACGTCTATATCGTCAGAATTCCAAACCGTGTACAAGAGATCCTAAAGGATCTTAGAATTGTGTCGGAAGGATTTATTTTTACCGATGGTATTGATGATGAGATTGTTGGGAATAACTGCTGCAAGCGTGCTTATTTGCGCGGTGCTTTTCTGGCTGGCGGATCGGTTAATAATCCGGAAGGCTCCTCCTACCATTTGGAGATTTCCTCGATGTATGAGGAACATTGTAAAGCATTAGTGGATCTGGCTGGGGAATTCCACTTAAATGCACGCTGTATTGAACGTAAAAAAGGATTCATTCTTTATATTAAAGAAGGCGAGAAGATCATTGAATTCTTAAGTTTGATTGGAGCGCATCAGGCGTTGTTCAAATTTGAGGATGTAAGAATTATGCGCGATATGCGTAATTCCGTGAATCGGATCGTGAACTGCGAGACCGCAAATCTCAACAAAACAATAAGTGCTGCGGTGCGGCAGATTGAGAATATCAAGCTGTTGCAGCGAGAAATGGGACTGGAGAATTTGCCGGATAAACTGCGTGAAGTAGCAGAAATTCGAATGGCGCATCCAGATATCAACCTCAAGGAGGTTGGTGAAATGCTCAAAGGTACAGTCAGTAAGTCGGGAGTAAATCATCGGCTTCGTAAGATTGATGAGCTGGCGGACAAGGTTCGAGGCGGCTAATTACTTTTTTTCTAGTGTGGTTTACGTTATAATGATATAATAATATAAAATTAATGTGAAACTTTTGGGGAGAACTCAATTAGGGGGTAAGCGTTTCATGACAAAGCACCCGGTAGTTGTTCGGTTGAAGACAGGGCTTCATGCCCGACCGGCAGCATTGTTTGTGCAAGAAGCTAACAAGTTTTCGTCGGAGATTTTCGTGGAAAAAGATGATAAAAAAGTAAATGCTAAAAGTATTATGGGGATTATGAGCCTCGCTATCAGTTCCGGCACGGAGATTTACATTAGCGCGGACGGTGCGGATGCCGATCAAGCTGTAAACGCTTTGACAAGTCTGGTCAGCAAAGAAGAGCTTGAGAACCAATAATAGGAAGACAACATCGTTTCTGCTAGGAAGACTTTATTTATCGCATGACCAAAAGCCCTTCGGGGCTTTTTTTAATACCAAAAAATAGATTGAGACGTGCAACATTTACCAAAATGACTCGTCTAGAGGATAATAACAAATCAAAAGAAATGAAAGGGGCTGGCAAATATGAAAGGTTTATTGAAGAAAATTGGTTCAGTGATGATCGTAGGGAGCTTGTTAATTGGAGGGATCAGCATGAGTGGTGTTTTCCAAGGTCCTGCAAAGGCTTACGCAGATGAAGTGCAGAAAAATGTCGTTAGTGTAGTAGGTAAAGGCGAATTGTCCCTCAAGCCGGATATCGTATACTTGACCATCGGTGTGGATACTACGGCCACAACTGCGCAAGAAGCGCAGAAGACCAATGCCGCTAAAATTCAGAAGATTATGACTTTACTAAAGAATACTTGGAAAATTGCAGATAAAGATATTCAAAGCACGCAGTTTTATGTGCAACCCAATTATAGTTACAGCGAAAAAGAAGGACAGCAAGTGAAGGGATACAACGCCAATCATACGCTGTTAGTGTCTTATAGAGATCTGACTAAGGTTGGTGAATTGCTGGACGCTGCATCTGCGGCAGGGGCGAATAATATCGGAAATGCACGTTTTTCTGTGGAAGATACTTCTGCATTTGAAGCTCAGGTGATTGAAAAAGCGATGGCGAATGCAGATGTTAAAGCAGGGGCTATTGCTAAGGCAGCTAAACGCAGCTTGGGTCAAGTGATCACGGTCAGCCAAAATGATGGCGATATCACTCCGGTTTATTTTGAACAGAATCTAAAAATGAATATGGCTGCAGCAGATGCTGGTGCAAGCACATCCGTGCAACCTGGTGTAGTTAAAGTTACAACTCAGCTAAGCGTAATGTATGAATTGAAATAGTATCAGAACAAGGTGAATGCAGAGAGGAGAGGTGATCTTCCACTAGTAATAGTGGGGGGCGCCTCTTTTTTTGTGTAAGTTCTCTACGATTCTGTTTAATAAATTGGAAAGGAGAGGAAAAATAAGATGATGAATATTATTTCAAAAGAATCAGTACGCAAATGGGGCATAGGTCTGATGTCGGCAGGTTTATTGTTTGGTGGAGGTCTGCTGCCCAGCGAAACGGGTTATGCAGCAGCTAGTAAAACGGAGAATAAAGCTACTGATTCGCGTATCGTTTTAAAGGCAAACGGGATAAATTCGTTACAGGAAGGTATTTTGAAGGAAGGACAGGCCTGGATTCCCATAACTTTTATGCGAGATGTGTTGGGATTACCGCTTGCGTATGATAAGAAGGAAAATGCGTACATGATTGGAAAAGGATCGGCCAAGGCGAAGTTGATGTTATCCAGTTACGGTACTTCTGTGTGGGTGAATAACTATTTCATTCGAGAGTATGAAGGGAAGTTAATTAATAATCGCCTCTATGTTCCATCAGGATTGTTAAATGATTATATGGGTTATAAGGTAGATTGGAGTCGGGCCGCCAGTAAGCTGAATGTGGTGAACAGACCGCAGAACGCGCTGACGGTAACCACGGAAACTTATGCTAAAGATCGGACAGAAGCTTTTATTCAGCTTGATTATCCGAAGATCAGTGGATTGGGCAATTCCAGTGCGCAACAAGCTATTAATAATACTTTGAAGGAAAGTGTTATGAAATTCGCGGCGGGTGCAGAACAGGATATCTCCGATCGAGATGGAGCAGAGCCCAAATACACCTATGATTCAGGTTATGTAGTGACCTACAATCAGAATGGTGTGATCAGCATAGTGATGCATCAGTATAGCGATACGGGCGGCGCTCATGGAATGACTAACCGTGAGGCATTCACCTTCTCGCTTAAAGATGGTAAACGTCTATTGTTGGGCGACCTGTTTGGAGCTAATCCAAACTACAAAAAACAGCTGAATGCTAAGCTGAGCAAGCTGCTGAAGGCAGAGGATAGTTATTTGGGAGGATTCAACGGATTGAATACGGAGAAATATTTCTATCTGAAGGATGACAAGGTTGTTCTGTTCTTCCAATTATATGAGTACACAGCGTATGCTGCAGGCTTCCCTGAGTATACCTTTAGTTTCAAAGAGCTTTTGCCGGATGGCAGCAGCCCGTTTGCTGGCATGAAATAAATGGAGATACCTCGTCTCCGCTAATGTCAGCACAAGGCATCTCCCCCTTACCGGAGTTGTCTCTAGTTCATATACTAAAGGGAGTAACTAGTTTATGAACGGGGGAGAGCTATGGGCTACCAATATACTGCAATTGGCGATTCCTTGACGACTGGATTTGGTGCTCTGCCAGGTAACGGTTTTGTTCCGGTGTACCGTAGAATGGCAGAAGGGAGACTGCGGACTGCTGTAGCCTCTACGAATTTAGGCGTGAACGGAATGACTACTTCAGAGCTGGAGCAGCGGCTGCGCGGAAATTCCATGATGCGTGAGGCCGTTCGAGAAGCCGATATCATCACTGTGTCTATCGGTGGTAATGATTTGATTCACGCGGCCAAATCAGCAGCAAGACAGCAAGGGAACTTATCCGCACAACTGCGCAGATCGCTTCAGGAATGCAAACAAAATTTCTCTGCAATTATGAATATCCTTATACAATTGAAGGCGAGGACGCGTAGACCTTATATCATTAGAATTGTGGGATTATATAATCCCTATCCTCAGGTGGTTGGTGCGACAGAGTGGGTCAGACAGTTTAATCAATACGCAGCACAGTACAGCAGCCGAGTATGTGGATTTGCTTCGATTTACAGTGAGTTCGCAGGAAATGAGAGAGGGTTGTTATCCATTGATCATTTGCATCCGAATGGCCGGGGTTATCGCGTAATTGCCGAGAAGCTGGATGCACTAGGTTATGGAGGGCTGAATTGATTGGATTTAGGTCTTCTATAAAATATAAAGAGGCTGTGCCCTATCCGTTATGGTTAGGGCACAGCCTCTTTATATTTTTACTTTATAGCTTACACACCGCTAGGCAATGTCTTCTCGATTACTTTATCTACGATACCGTATTCAGCCGCGTCTGCAGCAGTCATGAAGTAGTCGCGATCTGTATCCTTCTCAATACGTTCTAGAGGTTGACCCGTACGTTCTGCTAGAATACGGTTCAGCTTATCGCGCAATTTGAGGATGCGGCGGGCACGGATTTCAATGTCCGTTGCTTGACCTTGAGCACCACCCAGAGGCTGGTGGATCATGATCTCGCTGTTAGGCAGTGCGAAACGTTTGCCTTTCGCGCCAGCGTTTAGCAGGAAAGCTCCCATGGAAGCTGCCATACCCACACAGATGGTGGAAACGTCTGGTTTAATGTACTGCATTGTATCAAAAATAGCCATACCTGCAGTAATGGAACCGCCTGGGCTATTCACGTAAAGGTGAATGTCCTTGTCAGGATCTTCGGCAGCCAAGAACAGCATTTGTGCGATGATAGAATTGGCTACCACGTCATTAACCTCCGTTCCAAGGAAAATGATGCGGTCCTTCAGCAGGCGGGAATAGATGTCATAAGCGCGCTCGCCGCGGTTGCTCTGTTCTACTACCATAGGAATATAACTCACGTGGAAAACCTCCTTGATATTGGTTCTTCAAATGTATTCATTTTTACTCTTGCCGTATTACCCACATGATAAACAAATTCAAACAAAAAGTCAAAGAAAGTCAAACTTATATTCGAAAAAAAGAGCCGACAAGCGGCTCTTTGGTTAAGTAGTAGTATAGGCACTACTAAATTATGTGCAAAAATGAAATTAATGGCGCGCCCGCCAAGAATCGAACTTGGATCTCAGGCTTCGGAGGCCTACGTCATATCCATTGGACCACGGGCGCAACAAAAATGATTATAATACAATTTTTACACAATTGCAATGTAATATTAATACTGGACAAGCGCTCTAGGGGCAGGCATCGGGCGCTATATCTTTTTCTGACCTTATTAATGTATAAGAAGACAAGTGCTTGAGAATTCTACTCTCGGAAGACTTGCGCTTCGAGCAATATTTGGTTAGAATATGGGTGGGACTTAAAAAGTTTACCCGGGACGTTTTGAGACCATGAACAAGGGAATAGAGGAAGACGAAGTTGCAGGAGTGAAAGTATGCGTAATTTATTAGATATCCAAAAGCAGCTTCTGCCTGATCTCATGGAAACCCTTAAGAGACGGTACACGATTCTTCATCAGATCATGCTGTCCGATATTATTGGGCGCAGAACGCTAGCCGCTTCGCTAGATATGACTGAGCGGGTACTGCGTGCCGAGACGGATCTTCTGAAATCGCAAGGGCTTATTGAGATCGAGAGTGTTGGCATGCGCATTAGCGCTGCTGGACGTAGACTGCTTGATTTGCTAGAGCCGGTTGTTAAGAGCCTATTTGGTCTGGATGAGCTGGAAGAGAAAATTCGAGCAACGTATGGTCTGGATAAAGTTATTGTAGTACCGGGTGATTGTGAGTCATCGCCGTTCACCAAACGAGAGCTTGGCCGGGCGGGTGCGAAAGCGCTGCTGAGTATACTTCGCGCAGATGATACAGTTGCCGTCACAGGTGGATCGACGCTTGCCGATATGGCTGATCAACTGACACCGCCGTTGTCCCTTTCCTATAAGAACGCTTGGTTTGTTCCGGCGCGTGGAGGATTAGGAGAGAGTATGGAGATTCAAGCCAACACGATTGCCTCAACAATGGCAAAGCGGGTTGGAGCCAACTACCGGTTGTTGCATGTCCCTGATTTGCTTAGTGGGGATGCATACCAATCGCTGGCACTTGACTCTAATATTGGAGAGATTGTACAAACCATCCGCAGTTCGCGTATTATTGTACATGGGATTGGGGATGCCATTGAAATGACCCGCCGCCGCAAACTGGACGAGGCTACAGTCTCGGAAATCCAGGGTGAAGGGGCAGTGGCCGAATCTTTTGGCTATTATTTCAATGAAGAGGGTCAGGTTGTCCATACCATGCTTACGATGGGTCTACGTCTAGAAGATATTATTCGGACAGAGAAAGTCATCGGTATTGCAGGAGGCAAACCCAAGGCCAAAGCCATTCATGCCATGCTGCGTTTCGGGCAGGAGAATATTCTCGTCACGGACGAGGCTGCCGCAGTAGAAATAGGCAAGGAAATTGACAATCAACTACAGCTATCTTCGTAGTTTTTAGATTGCAGGCAATAACATACTTCTTGCATCATACTTAACATTGTTGTCATGACAGACCTCACCGTCTGTTTTGAATAAATAAAACGAATTCTAGGAGGAACTATTCAATGAGTGTAAAAGTTGGAATTAACGGTTTTGGACGTATTGGACGCCTTGCTTTCCGCCGTATTCAAAATGTAGAAGGTATCGAAGTGGTAGCAATCAACGATTTGACTGACGCTAAGATGCTTGCTCATTTGCTTAAATATGATACAACTCAAGGTAAATTCCAAGGTGATGTTGAAGTGCATGATGGCTTCTTCAAAGTCAATGGTAAAGAAGTTAAGGTTCTTGCTAACCGCAACCCTGAAGAATTGCCATGGGGCGACCTAGGCGTTGATATCGTACTTGAGTGCACAGGTTTCTTCACAACTAAAGAAGCAGCTGAAAAACACTTGAAAGGTGGAGCTAAGAAAGTAGTTATCTCCGCTCCAGCTACTGGCGACATGAAAACTGTCGTTTACAACGTTAACGATGACATTCTTGATGGTACTGAGACTGTTATTTCCGGCGCATCTTGCACAACTAACTGCCTAGCTCCAATGGCAAAAGTACTGAACGACAAGTTCGGTATCGTTGAAGGCTTGATGACTACAATTCATGCTTACACTGGCGACCAAAACACTTTGGATGCTCCACATGCTAAAGGTGACTTCAGACGCGCTCGTGCAGCAGCTGAGAACATCATTCCTAACACTACTGGTGCTGCTAAAGCAATCGGTCTGGTTATTCCAGAACTTAAAGGTAAATTGGATGGTGCAGCTCAACGTGTTCCAGTTGCAACTGGTTCCCTGACTGAGCTTGTAACTGTTCTTGATAAGAGCGTTACTGTTGAAGAAATCAACGCAGCAATGAAAGCAGCTTCCGATCCAGACACTTATGGTTACACTGAAGATGAAATCGTATCTTCTGACATCAAAGGTATGACTTTCGGATCCCTGTTCGATGCTACACAAACTAAAGTATTGACTGTTGGCGACAAACAACTGGTTAAAACTGTTGCTTGGTATGACAATGAAATGTCCTACACTGCACAATTGGTTCGTACTTTGGAGAAATTCGCTAAAATCGCTAAGTAATTGACTTGATATAAGCAACATCTATAGAGCGGAAACAGAAATTCCTTGTTTCCGCTCTTTCTAAATGTATTTCTTGTTTCCTGCTAGAAACAATTTTGGGTGTGGAGGAATTAATCATGAACAAAAAAAGCGTCCGTGATGTAGAAGTAAAGGGTAAGCGCGTATTTGTACGCGTGGATTTCAACGTACCTGTAGAAGACGGTAAAATTACTGATGATACTCGTATTCGCGAAACACTTCCAACCATTAAATATTTGATCGAGAACGGTGCAAAGATCATTCTTGCGAGTCATATGGGTCGTCCTAAAGGCGAATTCGTAGATTCCATGCGTTTGACTACTGCTGCTGAACGTCTGTCCGAGCTTCTTGGGAAACCAGTAGCTAAAGCTGACGAAGCAATTGGCGAAGCTGTAAAAGCAAAAATCGCTGAGCTAGGCGAAGGCGACGTACTTGTACTTGAGAATGTTCGCTTCTACCCAGGTGAAGAGAAAAACGATCCTGAACTGGCTAAACAATTCGCTGAACTGGCTGATTTGTTTGTTAATGATGCGTTTGGCGCGGCTCACCGTGCACATGCATCGACAGAAGGTATCGCTCATTTCCTGCCGGCTGTATCCGGTCTTTTGATGGAGAAAGAATTGTCCGTTCTTGGTAAAGCTCTTTCTAACCCAGAACGTCCTTTCACTGCGATCATCGGTGGTTCGAAAGTTAAAGACAAGATTGATGTTATTGATAACTTGTTGTCTTTGGCTGATAACGTCCTGATCGGCGGTGGATTGTCTTATACATTCACTAAAGCACAAGGCTTTGAAATCGGTAAATCACTAGTAGACAACGACAAACTTGACGTTGCTCTTGGATTCATCGAAAAAGCAAAAGCACTTGGTAAAAACTTCATGCTTCCTGTTGATGTTGTTGTTGCTGATAAATTTGGTGCTGACGCTAACACTAAGATCGTTGATTACAATGAAATCCCAGAAGGTTGGGAAGGACTTGATATCGGACCTAAGACTCGTGAACTTTATGCCGATATTATCAAGAACTCCAAGCTGGTTGTCTGGAATGGACCTATGGGCGTATTCGAAATCGATAAATTCGCTGAAGGTACACTTGCAGTAGCAAAAGCTTGTGCAACTACTGAAGGTTACACTGTTATTGGTGGCGGAGATTCCGCAGCAGCAGCAGAGAAATTCCACCTGGCTGATCAAATGGATCATATCTCCACTGGTGGCGGTGCATCCCTTGAGTTCATGGAAGGCAAGGCGCTTCCTGGCGTAGAAGCACTGAACGATAAGTAAGACCTAAGAAGGAGGCAACATAAGTCATGAGAACACCTATTATTGCAGGTAACTGGAAAATGTTCAAAACAGTTCCTGAAGCAGAAAGCTTTATTGCTGAAATTAAAGGCAAAGCAGAAGTAGAAGGCGTTGAGACTGTAATCTGCGCTCCATTTACTAACCTGCCTGCACTTGTAGCAGCTGCAAAAGGTACTAACATCAAGATTGGTGCACAAAACCTACACTTTGAAGATAACGGTGCTTACACAGGCGAGATCAGTGGTGTAATGCTAAGTGATCTTGGTGTGGACTATGTTATCATTGGCCACTCTGAGCGTCGTGCTTATTTTGGCGAAACGGATGAAATCGTGAATAAGAAAATGCATGCTGCATTCCGTCACGGAATTACTCCTATCGTATGTGTTGGCGAAAAGCTCGAAGAGCGTGAAGCTGATCAAACTAAAGCAGTATGTAAAGTACAAACTGAAGCTGCATTCCAAGGTCTTAGTGCCGAGCAAGCAGCAAAAGTTGTTATTGCATACGAACCTATCTGGGCTATTGGCACAGGTAAATCTTCCACTTCCCAAGATGCTAACGAAGTTATTGCTTACATCCGCAGTCTTGTAAAAGATCTGTATGATGCAGCAACAGCTGAAGCTGTTCGTATTCAATACGGCGGCAGCGTGAAGCCTGAGAATGTAACTGAGTACATGGGCCAAAGCGACATCGATGGTGCGCTTGTTGGCGGTGCCAGCTTACAACCGGATTCCTTCGTTCAATTGGTTGAGGGGGCGAAGTAAGATGTCAGCTCCAAAACCCGTAGCTTTGATCATCATGGATGGTTTTGGTTTGCGTGGAACGACAGAAGGTAATGCCGTTGCTCAAGCCAACAAACCTAACTATGACCGTTACCTGAAACAATATCCTAACACTACACTCACTGCTTGCGGTGAAGCTGTAGGCCTTCCGGAAGGGCAAATGGGCAACTCCGAAGTAGGGCATTTGAATATTGGTGCAGGCCGGATCGTTTATCAGGATTTGACTCGTATCGATAAATCGATCCGCGAGGGCGAGTTCTTCGATAACGAAACCCTGGTTAGTGCAGTGAGAAATGCTAAGAACACTGGCAAAAAGCTTCACCTATATGCGCTTGTATCCGACGGAGGGGTACATAGCCATATTAACCACCTGTTTGCTATGCTTGACCTGGCTAAAAAAGAAGATATGCATGAAGTGTATATCCATGCTTTTATGGACGGCCGTGACGTAGCTCCTGATAGTGGGAAGAAGTTTGTCCAAGATCTAGTAGCTAAAATCGAAGAGATTGGCGTGGGTACAATTGCAACGGTGTCCGGACGTTATTACGCAATGGATCGTGATAAACGTTGGGAACGTGTAGAGAAAGCCTACCGTGCTATGGTTTATGGTGAAGGTCCTAAATACACGGATGCTGTGCAAGCCATCACTTCATCTTATGAAAACTCGGTATTTGATGAATTCGTTGAACCTAGTGTAATTGTAGACAGTGAAGGCAAACCTGTAACGGCAGTAGAGAGCGGCGATTCCGTCGTGTTCCTCAACTTCCGTCCTGACCGTGCTATTCAATTGTCACAAGTGTTCACGAATCAAGATTTCCGCGGTTTCGACCGTGGTCCTTTGTTCCCGCAAAACCTGCACTTCGTATGCCTAACTACTTTCAGCGAAACGGTACAAGGTTATGTAGCCTACTCACCGAAGAACCTGGATAACACATTGGGTGAAGTGCTTGTTCAACAAAACAAGAAGCAACTGCGCATCGCGGAAACTGAAAAATATCCGCATGTAACCTTCTTCTTCAGCGGTGGACGTGACGAGGAGCTTCCTGGTGAAACCCGGATCTTAATCAACTCTCCTAAAGTGGCAACCTATGATCTTCAACCTGAGATGAGCGCATACGAAGTGGCTGCAGCCTGCGTAGCGGAAATCGAAGCGGAAAGACAGGATGCTATCATTCTTAACTTTGCCAATCCTGATATGGTTGGACACTCCGGCATGCTGGAACCAACAATCAAGGCTGTAGAAGTGACGGATGAGTGTGTGGGTAAAGTAGTGGATGCGGTTGTTGCCAAAGGTGGCGTTGCAATTATTATCGCTGACCATGGTAATGCAGATATGGTATTTGACGAGAACGGTCGCCCGTTCACAGCTCATACAACCAATCCTGTTCCGTTCATCGTGACTACTGAGAATGTTGTATTGCGTGAATCCGGTATTCTTGCAGACGTAGCACCAACAATCCTAGATTTGATGGGACTTCCTCAACCTGCGGAAATGACCGGACAATCCATGATTGCTAGCCGTAAGTAAGGTAAGGTATAACGCCTTTGATTTTAAGCTATACAAGTAAGACCAAAACAATGTTAAAAGGAGATTAACTTACATGACTATTATTTCTGATGTATATGCTCGCGAAGTCCTTGACTCCCGTGGTAACCCTACAGTAGAGGTTGACGTTTATCTGGAATCCGGTGCTAAAGGCCGCGCTATCGTTCCTTCCGGCGCTTCCACTGGTGCCCACGAAGCTGTAGAACTTCGTGATGGCGACAAATCCCGTTACATGGGTAAAGGCGTTCTGAAAGCTGTTGAGAACGTAAATGAAATCATCGCTCCAGAAGTTATCGGTATGGACGCTCTTGACCAAGTGGGCATCGACAAATTGATGATTACTTTGGACGGAACTCCTAACAAAGGTAAATTGGGCGCTAACGCAATCCTAGCTGTATCCATGGCAGTAGCTCGTGCAGCTGCAGCAGCTTTGGATATTCCTTTGTACGTATACCTGGGCGGATTCAACGCTAAAACTCTTCCAGTACCAATGATGAACATCATCAATGGTGGTGAGCATGCGGATAACAACATCGACGTTCAAGAGTTCATGGTTCTTCCTGTAGGAGCTCCAAGCTTCAAAGAAGCTCTTCGCACAGGTGCTGAAATCTTCCACAACTTGAAATCCGTACTTCAATCCAAAGGCCTGAACACAGCTGTTGGTGACGAAGGTGGTTTCGCACCGAACCTTGGTTCGAATGAAGAAGCAATCACTACAATCATCGAAGCTATTGAAAAAGCTGGTTACAAACCAGGTGTTGACGTATTCTTGGGTATGGACGTTGCTTCCACTGAGTTCTACAAAGACGGTAAATACACCCTTGCTGGCGAAGGTAAATCTTACACTTCCGCTGAGTATGTTGACCTTCTTGCTTCATGGGTTGAAAAATATCCTATCATCACAATCGAAGACGGTATGTCCGAAGACGACTGGGATGGCTGGAAATTGCTTACTGAAAAATTGGGCGACAAAGTCCAATTGGTTGGTGACGACTTGTTCGTAACTAACACTGAGCGTCTTGCAACAGGTATCGAAAAAGGTATCGGTAACTCCATCTTGGTTAAGGTTAACCAAATTGGTACATTGACTGAAACTTTTGATGCTATCGAAATGGCTAAACGTGCTGGTTACACAGCAGTTATCTCCCACCGTTCCGGTGAATCCGAAGATAGCACAATCGCTGACATCGCTGTTGCGACTAATGCTGGTCAAATCAAAACAGGTGCTCCTTCCCGTACAGACCGTGTTGCTAAATACAACCAATTGCTTCGCATCGAAGATGAGTTGGGTGAATTGGCTCAATACAACGGCCTGAAATCCTTCTACAACCTCAAAAGATAATCTGCTTTTATAGCAGACTTCTAAGACCCGCCGTTATGGCGGGTCTTTTTTATGATTTGAAGAAGATAGACTTCAATAGGTTTATCCTTATCTTGCAAGAAAAGCTACGACTTAACAGTCTAAGCTGTTGTATTACCGACAGCGCTATGATAAAATAAGAATACTGTTTATGTATCGTGATAACCTAAATTACCATAGATAGTGATGCTTAGGCGTAGGAGGTGGAAGTGAATGGATATCTTTTTGAAAGTTGTGCTCCTGATTTTTTCCGTCGGTCTTATTGCGGTCGTTCTTCTGCAAAAGGGGAAAAGCGCGGGTCTTTCCGGTGCCATCTCTGGCGGTGCTGAGCATCTCTTTGGTAAAACAAAAGCTCGTGGTATGGAGCTCGTACTACAACGTGTAACTGTTGGACTTGCTGCTGGTTTCTTTATCATGGCGATTCTAGCTGCAGTTCTAATCGACTAAAAGATCTACCGTAAGCCCTCGCTCTGTTCTAAATGGAATAGAGCGGAGGCTTTTTTGTTATATTAAAAGGAGTTAAAAAGCACCTAAGGGTGCTTTTCTTTTCATATTCGCAAAGAAAAAGGCTGGATCGATAGGAAGTAAACCTGAAGTCGGCATGGATGTATTTCAGCATTTAAAGGAAATTTTGTACTGTGTTAACCTTTGGATGACAGTAACAGGGATGCGCAGGATTGATTTCGTGTATACTAGGGTATGAAGTAGTAAAGGTAAAATTTACTTGGCATTACTGCAGGGCAGAACAAGATATACATATTTGCCAGCGGCTTGAAGCCGCGGAGGGCTGGGGTGACGAACATGATAACACAAGAAATATTACTCGATTTCATGCGGGAAACTGCATATAAACCAATGACTTATGAAGAGCTGGTGAGTCATTTTGCTCTAGAGGATAGCGAGGGGTTTAAAAAGTTCGAGGAACTGCTGATTGAATTAGAGCAGGATGGAAGAATTGTATTAACCCGTACTGCACGTTATGGCGTGCCAGAACGGATGGATTTGCTGCGTGGACGTTTACAAGCACATGCGAAGGGTTTTGCTTTTCTAATCCCGGATGATCGTGATCATCCTGACGTATATATCCATGCAAATGATCTTAAGGGAGCTATGAATGGCGATATCGTTCTGATTCGTATTACCTCTAAAAGTCCGTCCGGCGGACGTATGGAAGGCGAAGTAGTACGTATTGTAAAACGTGGCGTGTTGCAGACGGTAGGTGTATTTCAGAACCTGGAGACCTATGGTTTTGTGCTGCCTGATGATAAGCGGATTAATCGTGATATTTTTATTCCGAAGCAATCCTTTAAAGGTGCTGTTGATGGTCAAAAGGTCGTTGTGCGTATTGTGAGTTATCCGGAAGGCCGAGCAGCGGCAGAAGGTGAAATTATTGAGATTCTCGGACATAAGGATGATCCGGGTGTTGATATTCTTTCCATTATCCGCAAACATCAATTACCTGAGGCATTTCCAGCTGAAGTACTGGATGAAGCCGATAGCGCTCCTGATTCAATTACAGAAGAGGAGATTGCGGAGCAAGGAAGACGCGACCTGCGCGGACTGAACATTGTTACGATTGATGGCGAAGATGCTAAGGATTTGGATGATGCGGTAAACGTACAGCGCTTGGAGAATGGACATTACAAGTTGGGCGTCCATATAGCAGACGTAGGTTATTATGTGCGTGAAGGCTCTGAGCTGGATAAAGAAGCCTATGATCGCGGTTGTAGTGTGTATTTAGTAGACCGGGTTATTCCGATGCTGCCGCACCGTCTATCGAACGGGATTTGCAGCTTGAATCCACAGGTAGACCGGTTAACAATGTCCTGTGAAATGGAATTTAACGAGCAAATGAAGGTTGTGAAGCACGATGTCTTTACGAGCGTGATTCGCACCAAAGAGAGAATGACTTACTCCAATGTTCGTAAAATTCTCGAAGACGAAGATCCAGAGCTGCTGGAACGTTATAGTCCACTGATTGACGATTTCCGCCTCATGAAAGAATTGGCGATGAAGCTGCGCGATGCGCGGATGCGCCGGGGTGCGGTTGATTTTGATTTTGAAGAGAGCAAAATCATCGTGGATGAGAACGGCAAGGCTGTAGATATCGTGAAGCGTGAACGTTCTGTAGCGGAACAGATTATCGAGGAGTTTATGCTGGCGGCAAATGAAACAGTTGCTGAGCATTTCCACTGGTTGAAGGTTCCGTTCCTTTACCGGATTCACGAAGATCCAGACCCAGAGAAGCTGCAGAATTTCATGGCTTTTGCGGCCAACTTCGGATATCACGTGAAGGGCCGTGGCAATTCGGTTCATCCACGTGCTTTGCAGGATCTGTTGGAGCAAATCCAAGGCACAAAGGAACAAACGGTCATCAGTACGATGATGCTGCGTTCCATGAAGCAGGCAAAGTATGATGCAGAGAGCACGGGCCATTTCGGACTGGCTGCGGAATATTATTCTCACTTTACTTCTCCAATTCGCCGGTACCCCGATCTGGTCATTCACCGCGTAATGCGTGAAGTGATTGAGAATGGAGGGGCACTGACCCAGAAGCGGCATGATTATTTGTCTAGCCGGATGCCTGACATTGCTCAGCAGTCTTCGGAACGCGAGCGTGTGGCGGTAGAAGCTGAACGCGATACGGAGCAACTGAAGAAAGCAGAATACATGCAGGATAAAGTAGGCGAGGAATTCGAGGCTATGGTCAGCAGTGTGACCAGCTTCGGAATGTTCATCGAGCTGGATAATACCGTCGAAGGTCTTATTCGTCTCAGTGCAATGAGCGACGATTATTATCATTTCGACGAAGGTCATATGGCGCTCATTGGCGAGCGCACATCGCGTGTGTTCCGCATTGGTGACGAGGTGAAGATCCGAGTCGCGAAAGTAAATATGGATGACCACACGATCGATTTCGAGTTGGTCGACATGAAGCCACGCGCGCCTGGTGAGCACCGCGGCGGTGGCTTTGCGGGCGGCCGCGGAGGCAAGGGCGGCCGTTCGGGCGGCAGCTTCATTAAGCCGGCCGGGGGCAAAGGCGCCGCGGGCAAGGGACGCGGCGGTAAAGGCAAGCCCGGCGGCGCTGCTGCAGGCGCGGGCAAGGGCAAGCCGGGCGCAGGTGTGCGCGCCGGTGATGGGCCGCGCGAAGCGGCCGGTGTTGGCGCAGCGGGCGGACGCGGTAAGCGGAAGCGCGGGCGCGAGGCCGGCGAGGATGCGAGCCGGGTAGTTGCTGCGCCGGGCGCAGAGCGCGGAGGCGAAGCCGGCGGCAACACAGGCGCGCCGCGTGAGCGCAGCGGCGGGCGAGGCCGCGGCGGAGACACCGGCGGTGCCGGTGGTGGACGCGGCATCAGCTTCGGCTTTGGCTCCGGCAAAGGCGGATACGGCGCTCCTGCGTCCGACTCCTCCGGCGGCGAAGCGCGGGGCGTGGACGGCAGCACGAAGTTCCGCAGCCGCGAGGATCGCGGGGGTAACTTTGGCGGTGGAGAAGGCCGTAACGGCGCTCCTACAGGCAAAGGCCGCCGCAAAAAGAAAACCAAGGGCGGGGTGTTCATCGGCCAGTCCGTGACACCAGGCAACGTAGAGACATCTGAGCAAGTCACTTCTAAACGAAGTGATAATAATGGCGGCGCTCCAGAAGGAGCACCACGTAAGCGTAAAAAGAAATAAATGACGGTTATGCGCTGCATAACTCTATAACGATACTAAGCACCGTCCCTCTTGGGGCGGTGCTTTTTAACTAACTAATCATCAACATGGTTAATTGCATTATGTGCAGTTAAATTTGGGTTATGTAGTAAAAGTGGTAGCTAATTGCATTTTGTACATCTAAATCTGATCAGTTACCCATAATTGGTCCGATTTCGCTTTTTTAGCTGCAGAAAGTGCAACTAATTAGTTTTTTGGCGGTGATAAGGCTTAAATAGTTGCACGAAATACATTTATATAGAAAAACGTAGGTGATAGCAAGTGAATAGGTAGAGGATAGTATAGGATTGCACAGTATAGGTAAAAGCAGCACTATTTGAATAGGCGTCGAATAGATGTATATCCAAGAAGAGGGAAGCGGATAATTGAGAACAAATAGGTAATAAGTAAATAGGGTAGATGGATATAGATATGTGGAGATTAGTGGATAACTATCTGTTAATTAAGGCGCACAAGTAAAAGGGTAACTTCGCTATTTGCTGAAAAACTCCAGATCAACTCAGCTTAATGCTTTTTTGTAACAAATGCTAGATATTGGGTAATGTTACTGACAACTCTATGACAAATTAGGTGAAGTATATTTGGTTGAAGGTTCCTTGCGCTCACTTGATTCCATTTGTTACAATATAGATCAGACGTTCGATGGCTGTGTCGTTTAAGATTAGACAGACATGGTTACTTTAACTTATGAATATGATTCAAGGAGTGATTCTCATGGGTAAAAAAGCAGACGGGAAAGTACTTGCCCAGAACAAGAAAGCTTCCCATGATTATTTTATCGAGGATACTTATGAAGCTGGCTTGGTGCTGACGGGTACAGAGATCAAGTCGCTGCGTAATGGCCGCGCTAATATTGGAGATGCTTTTGCTACGATCCGCAATGGTGAGATTCAGATTCACAACATGCATATCAGCCCTTTTGAACAAGGTAATCGTGCCAATCCTACTGATCCCACACGCACACGTAAATTGTTAATGCATAAGGAGCAAATTCATAAACTGCTGGGCTTGTCCAAGCGAGATGGGTTTACGATTGTGCCACTTAAGATTTATGTGCGGAATGGCTATGCGAAGCTGCTGATTGGTCTTGGTAAAGGTAAAAAAGAGTATGACAAACGTGACTCGGCTGCCAAGCGAGATGCTCAACGTGATATCCAGCGTGTACTACGTGATAAGCAAAAGATCGCCAGATAATCTGGGAGAACTAGACGATTCAAATGAGTTCCAGTTTCAACCTTCAATTCCTTTAACCCACGTGTTAAAGTGTTGATAAATGTGCTATACTGAGTAAGTAAGTTAGTTATTGCTTCGTTACAGTTTTCTTGAATAAGAAGCTGTAGATTGGATCTCTCTTGCTTGGAAGATCCGCTTGATCCGAAGCGCCCTTTTTAATGAGGGGCCGTTCTTGGATTCGACGGGGGTAGTTCGAGCATGAGTAGCGAGTAGTGGGGACGCGTCCGCTTCATCAACGCTAAAGCCTATTAAACGGCAAACAACAAAACAACTACGCTTTCGCAGCCTAAGAAACTGTGTGCGTGCTTCTACTCTGCATCGCCCATGTGACAGGGATAGGGGCTAACAAATAGTGGGATACGCTGTCTCATCTCCGCCTGCGGTGAGCTGAAGAAGACAATCAGGCTGACCCAACGTATAGCCGGTTACGGGGCGATACTCGGGTGACATCAAAACTGTGACTACACTCGTAGAAGCTTATGTGCCGTTATCTTCGGACAGGGGTTCGACTCCCCTCGGCTCCATATGGAGTTTTAGAAAAAGCGACCTTTAGGGGTCGCTTTTTTGTATCCTCATAATTAAAGTTAGGCAATGCCTTTTAATGATTTCAGCCAATTCCTCAAATGTGTACTTGTGGTTTATCATGTCTACTATGTGGTCTCGGAATGTTTGGTATGCATATTTTTAAACTGCAAAAGATTTCTCTACCACCACGAATACCATCCGCATGAGGATGGTTCCCATACTATGGTTAACGGTACCCTTTTGCAAAGTTTCTTTGTTATAATTATTATAATAAATCTCTTCATTGGCTGGTGATTATGAATGAGTGAGAAATTTTGGTTAGTAGTACAGTATCCTCTAAAAAGTGAAAAAGGAAGCCAACGTGATAACTGGTTAAGAGATAAAGTCATGGAATACCTGGACATATCTCTAGTAGATACTAACTTAGGTTGTGTTGATGGCTTTGATATGGGTAAATGCATTTCCGACCCGAAAAAATATGCTCTTAATATATTTTGTATCATTACGGAAGAAGAACGAAGTATAGCCTTGATAAAGAGAGTGTTAAAAGATAGCAGGCTTGATTATACTCGTATTAAAATTGCTACAATGCCCTATGGAAAAGAAGAAACATATAGTCTTAAATTTTCCTATAAAAAGGGTGTTACCGATTTTTCGCTATAGCACAGTTTTGAGTTTAGAATTACAACTACACCGTAAACAATTTTCTGGCGGGAGTCATGAATTTTGTGACATCAAAACTGTAACTACATTCGTAGAAGCTTATGTGCTGTTATCTTCGGACAGGGGTTCGGCTTCCCTTGCTCCATAAACAAAAACCCGCTGAGATAGCGGTTTTTTGCTGTTTAGTGATTGAATTGTAGACCGAATGCAGACAATGAATTATGGGGAACTAATATATTCATTTTTGTAGACATGTTGTCTACATCTAAAATTAGATCATTCACTTTGAAGTTAATAATTAGTGGCACATTTTCCGAAACTACATCTATAAGAGCTCGAACTGATATAAGATTAGATTATGGCATTAAGCACTCAAAAGCAAAAATATTCGGAGGAATTACTATTATGAGTTTTACTATTGATTATGTTAAAAACAAAAACAGAATTATTGTAACATCGGACGGTATGGAAGTTGAGGATGCCTTTGCGTACGCAGAACAATTTCCGAAGGTACTAAAGAAAACTAAGCGAGGGTTTACAGGTATGACTGTAATCACTGGTGGCCTGGTATTTAAGCAAGAAGTGATGGCGATTCTTGCTCCAACTGGTGAAGATGCTGTGAAAGCTGGAATCTCTACAAAACACAAATGGGTGTATGTTGCGCCTA
Organism: Paenibacillus sp. FSL R5-0928; assembly: GCF_037970385.1. Lineage (NCBI taxonomy): Bacteria > Bacillati > Bacillota > Bacilli > Caryophanales > Paenibacillaceae > Paenibacillus > Paenibacillus sp. FSL R5-0928. The sequence goes on from NZ_CP150225.1 coordinate 199,936, forward strand.
CAGCTTTCTACAAAACGCAAATGAATCGTATGTTTAAAGATATTGCAAACTTGTACGAATCGATAGAAGAAGCTGAAGCGTATCTTGATTCTGCAGGGAATTAGCAACTATAAAAAAACTTTAGTAAACCTTCTGGTAGTATACATAAGGTTCATCGTTCTTCATTCAACGTCGTGGTTGGTGGTCATAATTGTTGCTTGGATCCAGCCATCATCTGTAGCGCCAAGGGTACTTTCTGAATATTGAAGAAACGCTGTTAAAAACCGATATATTCAGGATTAACTTATATAATTGCATCACTATACTAAGGAGTTATCTTTGATCAGTCTCCTTAATCAGAATGACTTATCAAATATTGGTTAGAATGCTTCTAGGGGAATTCAAAACTGTAACTACACTCGTAGAAGCTTATGTGCCGTTATCTTCGGAGAGGGGTTCGACTCTCCTAGGCTCTATTCGAAAGACCCGCTGACAAAGCGGTTTTTTTCTTGTTTATGGACTAAATTGCAGTCAAGGGATAAAAGGCTAACCTAAGATGTGACGAGTACATAAGGAGATAAATGAAAACCAGTACACTTATGCTATAATTTAATAAAGTGCTTCTGTGCTTTTAGAAAAATTGGAATAAAGGATGCATTGATCAACCATGTATGAGAATCAGACTTCTATGCACCACAAGCTGTTTATTATCGGCGCAGGTGCTGCTGGATTAATGGCCGCTGTTACTGCGCGGGATATGGGTATCGATACTGCCATTCTGGAGAGTAACGACCGGATTGGAAAGAAGATATTAATGACAGGTGATGGCCGCTGTAACATTACAAATGAATCCACTGCAACGGGTACAGATGAAGCAATCGCTTTATCGCGTAAGTATCACAGTAATCAGCCCGGATTTCCACTTGCGGTAGTACAGCAATTTGGCATCCGTCAGACCATTGATTTTTTCTCCTTTCTCGGGCTTCCGCTTACAAGATTGAAGGATGGCTTGATGTACCCGATGTCGCTGCAGGCAGCAGCGGTGCTGGATATTTTCCAGCTTGCGCTGGAGGATCGGAATGTTCCGGTGTACCTCAATAACAAAGTGTTGGATGTTACTGTTTCGAAGAATCATCCGCGCTTCAAGATAAAATGCCAAACGGAGACAGAGGAGGAGGTTGTTTATACTAGCGACTATCTACTTCTATCTGCGGGTGGCCTTGCCGGTCCAAATGCGGGAAAAGAACCTCCTGGGTATACACTTGCTGAACGTCTGGGACACACCCTGATTGAGCCTTTACCGGCCATTGTGCAACTGAAGCTGCAATATCCGAATATGAGAGCACTGTCCACTATCAAATCTCAGGGACAAGCTCATATTATTGTAAACAGTAAAGTCATCGGCAGTGAACAGGGCGAAATTGCCTTTACGGACTATGGTATTACTGGTCCGCCAATTCTCCAGCTAAGCAGGAAGGCTGCGTATCATCTTGCAAGAGGAGAACAGGTGAAATTATCGGTGGATCTGATGCCTGGCCGCACGGAGGAAGAGTTAGTTGAGTTTTTAGAAAGGCTCTGGGAGACTTTTGGACACCGGACGGTTGCAGATTCTCTCGTTGGCATCTTTAACAAGAAGCTTGTTACGGTCCTACTCAAGGAGACCGGCTTAGATCAGCAGCCACAGCTGCTTTGCCAGGCTCTGTCGTTGAAAACTAAGGAGAAATTTTATCGAATCTTGAAGCGCTGGGAATTTAAGGTGACGGATACTAATGGCTTTACGAATGCACAAGTGACAGCTGGCGGCATCGATACGTCGGAAATAATCGAAGGAACGCTGGAATCCAAGCTAGTACCTGGGCTTTATTTGGCTGGCGAAGTGATGGATGTGGACGGAGACTTCGGCGGCTATAACCTACAATGGGCTTGGAGTTCCGGATATGTGGCCGCCATGGCGCTAGCTAAGTCAATTCAATAAATTTATTAGGAAAAGGGATGCATCAATTAACATGTATAAGGATCAGACTTCTAAGCACCACGAGCTGTTCATTATCGGTGGGGGTGCTGCAGGTCTAATGGCTGCAGTTACAGCGAGGGATCAAGGTATTGATACAGCAATTATTGAAAGCAATGACCGGCTGGGGAAGAAAATAATAACGACGGGTAACGGGCGTTGCAACATTACGAACCAATCCACCGCCACCGGTACGGATGAAGCGGCCGCTTTATCACGCAAGTATCACAGTAATCAGGAAGGATTCCCAATACATGTATTGCGGCAATTCGGTGTCCGCCAAACGATCGAATTTTTCTCCTCGCTCGGGCTTCCTTTTGTAAGCTTGGAGAATGGCCGGATGTATCCGATGTCGCTGCAGGCGGCTTCGGTGCCGGGTGTATTTAAGCTGGCGCTGGAGGATCGGAATGTTCCCGTATATTATAAACATAAAGTGTTGGATGTTACCGTTTCGGCGGGACATCCGCGGTTCGCGATAACCTGCCAGACGGAGACAGAGGAACAGGTTGTGTATACCAGCGACTATCTTTTTCTATGTGCAGGCGGCCTTACCGCTCCCAAAACGGGAACGGACGGCTCCGGTTATACGCTTGTCCAACGTCTGGGGCACACCTTGATCAACCCGGTGCCAGGCATTGTACAATTGAAGCTGGATTATCCGTATTTGAAGGAACTATCGGGCATCAAATTTGAGGGAGAGGCCCATGTTATCGTAAACAATGAAGTCATCCGCACTGAGTCTGGTGAGATTCTTTTTACGGACTATGGTATCTCGGGCCCGCCCATACTTCAGCTCAGCAGAAAGGCTGCGTATAATCTCGGAATAGGAGAATCGGTGACATTGTCGGTTGATTTAATGCCGGAGCGCACGGAGGAAGAGTTAATTGATTTTCTGGAGATCCACTGGGGGATCTTCGGACACCGGACGGTTGCCGATTCCCTTATAGGTATCGTCAGCAAGAAACTGATTCCAGTTCTGCTGAAGGAGGCTGGAATTGATCAACAGTTGCACCTGCTTTGTCAGGATCTTTCGTGGAAAACAAAAAAAATATTTTATAAAATCTTGAAGCGTTGGGAATTTAAAGTGACCGATACCAATAGCTTTACTAATGCACAAACAACAGCTGGTGGCATCGATACGACGGAGCTAACCGAAGGAACGTTGGAATCTAAGTTAGTCCCTGGACTGTATTTGGCAGGTGAGGTGATGGATGTCGATGGAGATTGCGGCGGCTATAACCTGCAATGGGCCTGGAGCTCCGGCTATGCCGCCGCGATGGCGCTTGCTGATCGACGTGCTAGCACCACGTAAGGGGGCAGATGGTTGCTGACTCTTAAACGATCACCTATTACTAGGCAGAGGTTTGCTGTAACAAGTCTGGTTTTAGTAATGTGAAAGCGATGAGGGTTGTTTCTCATCGCTTTTTTGTGATTTTTTAAAGTTTGGTGCTCATTTAAAAATGATTGTTGGGGTTTAGCGAAATATCAATATTCGTTGCTTAACTCTGATGTCTTCATTTTACCTCAACTTTATTGTCGTCCCTTTATTAATCCTTAAGTTTATCAATTAGAGCTAGTATTCGTCTATTTTTTGTATCTTCCTTTTTAGCAAGCTCAATATAATTAATCTGCTCTCGTTTAATGTAATCAGGCTGGTTTAGAAATGTATTCAGCATGTGGTACTCTTCAAGGTTTGTAGTAATGTAATCTGGCACAATCAGTTTACGATTTTCCTCGCATTTCTTAAGTATTATATGTAATGTATCACCGAGCTCTTTTTGTAATGCTCTTCGAATAAATTCGTTATAAACAAAATAATGCCCATTCTTTGACGGCAATAAAGTATGGTCAAATTCGTACCCGTCAACAGAGATTTGAATAGGTACTTTACCATTAGTATTGAATATCTCCCTTACTGAATAGGGGAAATAGACTACTTTCCATTTCATTTTACCTTCCAGCAGCTTTATCTCACTATCAAATTCATAAACCATATTAAATAACACTCCTCGTGGTAAAGAAGCTGATTTCGGTCACTCATTTTATCATAGCCACTTTGCTGTTTCTAGGTGATTCGAATTCAATATGCTGTTGCAATAACCTATATGATGTTGAACATGCCTTATCTGCATGAGGATAACATCAGTTTTAGTTATTTCTTCGTATAGTACACATGGTTCCAATAATCTGCAGTCAGTAAGTTCATCAAAAAAATTACGAGCCACACTCAATATCTCCTCTAGGTACGTCGTCATTTCCTCCTTAGTAGGGTAGTCAGAGCATTCCTTATCTAAGTCTTCTGTTATATCTTTACCGAAGTCAGGTATTTTGAATTCTTCATCCTTCTGCTGCCTAAACCAAAATTTCATGCTGGTTGTAGCGTGGAATATATGCTTCCAGTATTTATGCTTGGCATTCTTCCAAAAATGATCAGGACATACTTCGATAAGATTCTTCAGCATTTCTACGGTTGGATCAAACTGTCTTCTTAAAACAGCCACCATCTTATCACTCATGTTCATCAACTCACTTCTTGAATTTTAGAATCTTAACTTTATTCTTGTTCTCAGCAACCAAAACCTTCCATTTTACGATGGTGCATTTGGAAAAATTGTGAAATATGCTCAATCATAAACCCATAAAATGTAAAAATGTCACATCATAATTTAATGACACAGAACAGCACGGAGTGCCCTCTGATGAAGGTGTTCTAATCGATTTGAAATTAACGCATCAACACCTGGCGGATATGACAGGAACGGCGCGTGAGACCGTGAAAAAATCATTGCTTGGATTACAGGATGAGCAGTTGATACGTATTGATTAAAGGAAATACATTATGATGCGGCTCCATAGGTAGTAAAAGAAAAGACACCTTGAAGGGTGTCTTTTTACGTTATTGCAGCTTAAAAAGAAGATTCCAACAGTATTCCCGACTTTAATGAAAGTTCCCGGTTTCATTTTCCGTGAATTTGCCGTCGCTGTCATGCTGAGATTGCTTGCGGCGATCATTACGGGCTTGTTGCTGCTGTTGGGCTTCCAGGCTGTTTACGGGCGTGGCTTCCAAATCTTTTACAGTGTTGATCAGATTCTTGTCTGGTTTATTTGCGCTCAATTGAAAATTCCTCCTTGTTTACCTAATGGTTGTGAATTTTATTATGTGCTGGCTACTGTGTGGCTATTCGTGTTGTATGATCACAATCCATTCGCTGTCCTATAATCATTAGCTCAGAACACGGTTAGATATGGGAGATATGAGTAAATGATTGTTTCGGAACCTTTTTTAGTTTTGATATGTTGAACGTGTTCTGGTTCCAGAATTTGTATTATTTTCGAAGGGATACAGGGGCTAGATGCAGGATCTCTTTCTAAATATTTAGGAGGTGAAAAGAGAAACTTCATTTTTTGCAAGCGGTTACAATAATATCTGCAACAAATTAAAATCGGGAGGAAATAAAATGAAAAAAAGAGTTGCAAAGGTAACCAGTATTGTTGTGTTGTTTTCTCTTGCTCTTTCTTTAATAGTAGGTGGATGGACAAATACGGTGGTGCATGCTGCTGGTCTTGCGGTAACAGGCAGTGGAGGCTGGAATGAAACGGCATATGCGGAATGGTCACCTGTAAGCAATGCGACAGGGTATAACGTTTATGTTAAATTGGCAAGTGCAGCGGATTCTGGGTATCAACAAATTAATAATGAGTTAATCCGCAAATATTCTTCCTACTGGAGAGCAGATGCTGTTGGGCTTGCAGCCGGTAATTATGTGATGAAAGTTGAAGCTACCTTGTCAGGGGGTGGGACGGTAAGTGCGGTTTCAAATCCACTATCCGTAACGTCATATGACCGCTCAGGATTTGCTTTTTCGACTAGTTCGCAATATGGTACAGGATCAGGGGCTTATAATGAGAATGGAACCCTCAAGAATGGTGCTCAAGTGCTGTATATAACCTCTCAGAATGCGCAAACCGTAACCCTTGGTGTGAAAATCAACAGCTCCGGCGCTGTACAAACAGGGGTTGGCCTGGGTGGTATTCTGACACTGAGACAAAAAGGTTATGATACAACTCCACTTGCGATCCGAATTATCGGAAAAGTTACAGCTGCTGATCTGAGTGGACAGCTTAACAGCAGTGGGTATCTTGAAGTCAAAGGTAAAAACAATTATTCGGAAATGAATATTACTATTGAAGGTATCGGGAATGATGCTTACGCGTACGGTTGGGGAATGCTTCTAAGATATGTAGGTAATGTGGAAGTAAGAAACCTGGGTGTAATGTTATTCCCTGACGATGGCATTTCAATGGATTCCGGCAATATGAATGTCTGGGTGCATAATAATGATATTTTTTATGGAGCTGCTGGAGGCGATGCAGACCAAGCCAAGGGCGACGGTTCCACAGACCTTAAAAATGGATCCAACTATATTACAATCTCTTACAACCATTACTGGGATTCCGGAAAATCCTCGCTAGTTGGTTTGAGTGAGCCGGCTGAATTTTTTGTTACCTTCCACCACAACTGGTTTGACCATTCGGACTCCCGTCATCCGCGGATTAGAGTGGCTTCCGTCCATATCTATAACAACTTTTTCGATGGTATCTCCAAATACGGTGTGGGTGTAACTACAGGTGCTTCAGCTTTTGTAGAATCTAATTATTTTAGACATGCTAAGTTTCCAATGATGATCTCCTTACAAGGTACAGATGCTTTAGGGGAGGGCACGTTCTCAGGCGAAAATGGAGGTGTGATTAAAGCCTATAACAATCTTATTGTTGAGGCTTCAAGTCTCATCTATGCGAATTCAAACACAGGGACAGCTCCTGCTAATGTTACCTCATTTGATGCTTACTTAGCTTCGTCCAGAAATGAAACCGTCCCAAGCTCATACAAAGCACTAAAAGGCGGAACAGCCTATAATAACTTCGACACGAGCGTAAATACAGGAGTGAACGTATCTAATATTGATAACGTAAGCAATGTTGAACAGATTGTTATGGCAAAAGCCGGACGTCTGAATGGCGGAGACTTCACATGGCAATTTAATGATTCAGTGGATGACGTTTCGTATGCGCTGAATACAGCGCTGATGTCTGCAATCAGAGGCTACACAACGGGACTTGTCTCTGTAGGGGGGAATTCAAACCCAACGAACCCGACTCCGACTCCCTCAGTAACACCTACGCCAACAGTAACTCCTGTGCCAACAGCGACCCCAGCTCCAACAGCAACTCCTGTACCAACGGCGACTCCAGCACCGACGACAACGCCAGTGCCGACAGCGGGAGCAACCGTTCACAACTTTACTACTGATGGAACAACAAGCAGCTTCTTCAATATCCAAGGCAATCTCTCAACAAGTAAGGGAACTGTGGCATATCAGGGTTTAACCCTATCCCAATGTCTAAAAATTGAGAGTGCAACCAGCATTCAATTCACTTCTGCTAAAGCTTCAACGCTAACCCTAGTGTTCAACACAGAGGGAACGAAAATCAAAGTGGATGGAACAAGTTACCCTATAACCAATGGCATTGCCACTGTCTCTCTGGCCGCAGGTGCGCATACCATTACAAAAGATAGTACGGCGAATCTGTATTATATGAAGCTGGAATAGGGAACTGACCGCCTCTACTTTAATATGGAGTATCAGAAAAGCGACCTGTAGGGGTCGCTTTTCTTTGCTTTTTCTTATGGTCTTATTACTTGAGTTATTGTCGATTGAAAAACTATCAATTTTGTGTTTATTTGATTAATCTTTATCATCAACCAAATCAATAATCTCACGAATATCCTCAATATTTAAAGCTTCTGCAATTTTGCTTATATGACTAAAGTTAATATTCTCCCTTTTTCCATTAGCTAACTCACTTAATGCAGCATGTCGGACATCGGATATTCTGGACAATTCTCGTAGGGAAATCTTATGTTTTTTAGTCAATTCTGATATTTTTACTATAACTCTCTTTCCCACTTCTAATCGCCTCACTAACTCTGAGTTTTCATCTTGACTATACGCATAAGACGGATTTTCTTTTCATGAGAATAAACCTCTCAGTTTTTAAGAAAGCTGCTGTAAGTAAAGTAAAAGACATCTTAACCGTGTCTTTTACTTTACTATATAAGCACGTTTCAGCGCTTCAGGATAGTTGACCAGCCTATACTAATTCTCGGTTATTCCCCATACCGGTCAATCGCCATAGCTGCGGATTTCAGCATGCGCCGCTTAAGATGCTCACCCTCGACGATTTTTACGCGCAGGCCAAGAAAACGGATTTTGGACAATAGGAATTCGCTGTCGTCTCTCATGTAGATGACTTTGATTCGATAGATGCCCGAATTTTCATCAAAGGACACGGATTTATCAAAACAGGAAAAGGCGTACAGAATTCGGGACAGCTCAGCATTAAAGGTGGGAATGACTTGAATACATGCACATTCTTTCTGATCCTCTAATAATCGCGTTATTCTTGCTTTTAAGTCATCAATCCGTTTGGCAGGGAAGGGAGCTACTTCAACAGAAACAATGTTTTTTAGTTTAGTGGACATAAGAGAACGTTGCCGGGTGCTGTACCATTGCAAATACCACTCCCGCTTATACATGTTGTATTCCAGCTTATGAGGGAACCCGGTTTGGTCAGTTCGTTGGCCTCCATGCTTAATATGGAAAGTAATAAGGATCGCTTGATTCTGCATGATTATACGGCGGAGTGTACGAAGCATTGGGTGATAGACCTGCCGCTCTTTGCTTTTAGCTTTCTCCATAATAATTCCCTGCACTTCTGTGGACGCTTCTGCCTCCAATATGGAGTTCAATTCACTTAAGGTATCCAGTGTAAAAGCTGCTTCTGAGGCCGGGTGCATTAACATGGTTTTCAGCCAGGAACGTTCCTGGGAGGTCAGCGCTAATGAACCCACTTCGTCGAGGCGTGAAATGATTTGGAAGTTAAATATTTTCTCAAATGGATTCATAATAGCTGTGAATCTCCTTCCACTCCGCGATAAATTGCTTACGCAGCCAAGGGGGTTCTAATACCTCGCAGCTCGAACCAAAGCTTCGTAACCACGGCTTAATTTCATAAATACCATTCACTGTGATCTCATAAAGGAATGTAGAATCGGACTCTTCCGTAATTACTCCCCACTGTCCCTGCGCTTCAACCCGCTCCCGAATAAAATTAACACCAGAGCGATTGGGGTTATAAAATCTCGCAGCCACTTTAATTGCACTGGTGGTATCTATAACCCAGCTGTTTGTCATCTGCTCTTCCAGATTGCTGAGTTTCTGAGCAAACTCTGATTCTTCCACAGTGTCGCCCTCCTCAATTTGAGTAAGGCCCTCCATTCGGAATTTCATGATGCCCATACGTGAATTATGTCCGATTAAATACCAGCGCCCATATTGATGGTCATAGATGACGCGGAGGGGAAGAACGGTTTCTGTGACGCCCCTTGTTTCCCGCTCAAAGAGAGGATTGGTATTCTGAGAGGCGTAGTTTTTGCCCTTTTTAGGGGATAGATATAGAAACTTAATTTTTTTTCGCTGCTGAATCGCTGCAAAAATTGTGTATAGGTGTGCCTCGTCAAGAATACGTGAATGATAATTATACTTGTATCTATGGGTTTCCGTAGCTTCGGGGTTATAACCCCGCTTCCGCAGGACCTTTTTTAAGGTGTCGCGCAGCAGGTAACCTTGCACCGACGGAGTCTGCGTGTTGGCGATGACATCAACATAGTCGTAAAGATCCAAGAGCTGATCGCCCGATAATTGATCAATCAGATCGTTAGCAGCCTTGTATCGATAAGGACGGCCCTCATTTACACGAAGAATAACGCCAACTTCCTCAAGATATTTCAGATCTCCACGGATGGTCTTCTCATCGGGCATTGGACAATCGGTTGGCATTTGCTCACTGCAGACATCCTGTAGATCTTTAGCCGTTAGCTCCTGAGTCTGAAGCGCAGTTAATAGTAGAGTAAGCCGGATGCTCTCCGTTTCCTTAAGCGACTTCGCCCGGAACAAGAACAGGAGCAGCGGGTCGGCAGATTCATAATAGTTATAGCGGAGCCACTCAGAGAGTTCCGTTCCTTGTTCTGTAGGCAGGTCTTGTTGTAAGACGGTTACCATGCCCTTCAGGTTGCGCAGCGTTTTGTCATAGGTATGTACAGAAATGCCGAGACGATCGGCGAATTGTTGTCTGCTGTAAGCTCCCCCCGCTAAAGAGAGCATGCGAAGAAATTGAATCTCCTTGTCAAAACTTTCCCGGGCCATTTGTATCCCTCCAGCCTGTAGCGAATCCATTAGAAATAGTAGTACTTATTATATTAAGCACCAGAGTTGAATAAAATGGAAGTATTTTTGGCCGCCGCCATACTTCCGCCCTGTTCGTTACAGGGAAGATGAGCGAAGATAGATCCATGAAGCCGAAGCAATTCTGAAGAGGCGTTCGAATAGTATCAATGGTAGAGAATAGGGAAGTAACCGATCTGGAGGGATGAAGATGGATCCTATAAACAAGCTTATCTGTGAGCAGCTGGAACAGATTGAATATGAGGAGCAAGTTACAATATTGTATGCCTGCGAATCAGGCAGCCGGGCCTGGGGATTCCCATCGCAGGACAGTGATTATGATGTGAGATTTATTTATCTGCATAAACCGGAATGGTATCTATCTATTTTTGATAAGCGGGATGTGATCGAGCGTCCTATTAACAATATGCTTGATATCAATGGCTGGGATTTGCGTAAAGCACTGAATTTATTCCGGAAGTCAAATCCACCGCTGCTGGAGTGGCTGCAATCACCCATTCAATATGCAGAAAAGTACAGTATAGCAGAGAAGCTTAGAAGCATCTCCCCGTACACATTTTCGCGGAAGTCTTGTATGTACCATTATTTAAACATGGCAAGAGGGAACTACCGTGATTATCTGCAAGGCGAACAGGTCAAGATCAAAAAGTACTTTTATGTGCTTCGTCCCGTTCTAGCTTGTGAGTGGACTCACCGATATGGAGAGATGCCGCCGATGGAGTTCGATGTACTGGTAGAGCGGCTTATTCCGAAGGATGAAGAGCTGTGGCAGGTGATTCAGCAATTGCTGGCACGAAAAAAATCCGGTGAAGAACTAGACTACGGACCGCAGCTAACCGTGATTAACGATTATTTAGAAGAACAGTTCCAAGTGTTGGATAAGGTGGCGGCGTCCTTGAATGCTAAGGAGAACAACAGAGATCATCAGCTGGATGCTCTATTTCGAGAAGCTTTACAGGAAGTATGGGGACGGGCTCTATAGAAAGATTGATAGGAGGAAGATGGTAGTGGCTATTGTACAACTGAAATCTACGAATCCAAAATTCACTTTTTTAATTAAAAAAAATCCAGTGACAGGTATGCAGCTTCGTCCGGTTCGTCAGGGAGTGGCTTATGGATGGTATTCTGATGAGGCAACTTATAACGTTTATTTTAAGGATGCAGATAACGATATATCCTACAAGCAGAACGGAAGCGAGAGCTTTGAGTATTTAAATGTCTCCCGGTTTAATACACCTCTATTTCCGCTTAATGCGGTCAATGAGTTTTTCGCTACACCCTTCAAAGCCCAGGATGAACGGGATGCGGAAGGATATGAGCATTCTTTTTTCATTAATATGGTTCAGGTTGAGCGGATACACTATATTGTATTTTTCCAAAAGCATTTAAAGGGATATACCTTCTCCTTGCAGCATCAGGCACATAAGAGCTATTCGCTGACGATTACCACACATAAAAGCTTGTATCACCTCTTGCATGTTGTTGGTGTGCTGTCCTTGTTCTTATCCATATTTGGGGATGAGTACATAGATATTTCGGATGCTATTTTGGATAAATATATCCGCAGCCTTAACGTCATTGATGCACCCTTTTATATAAGAAGTCTATTTGCAAGGAATTTCCTTACCTCAAAGGAACGGTTCAAGCGATATAAAGCCTCCATCGAACAAACGGATCAGTATTCTATTGGGCTGGAGTATGGCGGTACTGCGATGCAGCGGCGTACTTTTATTTCGAGTGTGCTTCCATTCAATAAGCCGATTCTGGACATCGGTTGCGGAGAAGGTTTCTATGCAATTCCGTTTGCCGGGAAAATAGAGAGTACCTATTATGCGGTAGATATAGCTGAGGAGCTGCTGGAGGTTGTGAATCGGAAAGCGAAAGCTAAGGACATTGATAACATTGCAACCTTTGGCTCACTGGACCATTTTCTGGAGTCGTACAACGGGGAGCAGGTTGATGTGATTCTAACAGAAGTTGTAGAGCACATGAGCGAAGGTGAGGCAGCAGAGCTTATTCAGCAAATAATCGGTAATGTGAATTTTCAACAGCTTATTGTGACCACACCGAATGCTGATTTCAATCGTTATTATGAGCTGGAAGGATTCCGGCATGAGGATCACAAGTGGGAAATGGGACAGCAAGCGTTCGGGCAATGGGTTTTGGATACGATTCAAGGTTTAGCAGTCGAGGTCGAATATTTGATGGTTGGTGACCGGGTTGGCGAGATCCGTACGACGCAATGCGCTATTGTGCGAAGAAAGGAGGAATAGACAGTGGAAATTCAAACACGTGTACATACCATATTTCTGCTTGTAGGAGCAACGGAATGTGGGAAATCGACCTTTGCTAAAGAAGTTCTGATCCCGCAGTTAAAACTAGAGGATGTTTCTAAAGGGTTACGTACGAATGTGCAGTACTTATCCTCGGATAGTATCCGTCAGGAGATATTGGGCTACGACTATGATAAGTATGATCAGGTTATGCTGGAGGCGAGTTCGCATACCTTTCAATTATTGTTTGAGAGATTGAAGTTAGTCACTTCTTTTCCGATTAATGCGGAGTTTGTGGTGATGGATACCATTGGGCTATCCGAAGATTATCGTAGTAAAGTCCGTGAGATCGCCGGGCAAAATAATTACAATCTGGAGGTTATTCTGTTTGATTACCGCAAACGGGAGGATTACTACGTCTCGGAGCGCTCGAAGAAGCTAATCTCCAATCATTTAAACCGGCTGAGAAAAGAAGTCCTGCCTGTTCTGTCACGGGAAGGTTACAACAAGATTCATAAAGTGCGTGCTAAAGATTTTATTCTCGAGGGTGAAGGGATACCTAACCCGGACTACCGGGTGATTATACAGGATTGGGATACTTACGCATCTACGGTACTTCTACAAGCACAAGAGTATATTGTGGTTGGGGATGTTCATGAGTGTGTCGAAGAGCTTCGGGGACTATTACGTAATTACGGCTACCGGGAGCACGAAGGTAAGTTAAGTGCAACAGATAAGCTCAGTAACACACGAGTCATTCTTGCTGGTGACTGGATTGATAAGGGTAAAAAGACGCGGGAGACGATTGAGTTCTTATTTGATAACCGCGAGCATTTCCTATTTGTTATGGGCAATCACGAGAACTTTGTATACAAGTACGTAAAGGGGGAGATTCAAGGAACCGATCCGGAACTGCTAAGAACGTACTTTGATTCCACCCAAGTGCTTAAGGAGGATACCGCGCTTTTTAGTAAATTTTCGGATTTAGTGGAGCAATCCCAGCCCTTTTACCGCTATATCGGTATGCAAGGTCCTTCTTTTTATGTTACCCATGCTCCTTGCCGTAATAAGTACATTGGTAAGCTGGATACGAATTCACTACGCCATCAGCGTAACTTTCGGCTGGATCGTGAGGTTTCCTTTGAGGAACAGCTTGATTTCCTAAAGCAAGAGGCTGTGAGTAATCACCCCTTTCATCTCTTCGGACATATTGCAGCCAAGCAGACTTTTCGGATCAAAAACAAACTCCACCTTGACACAGGGAGTGCGCAGGGTAATGAACTAACTTCTGTTCGCATGTCGTTTAAACCTTTCTATAAAAGTCAAAAATCGCATGTGACTACGGTGCACGAAGAGCTACCTATCCTGTTCCGGGAAAAGCAAACCGTATCCTTGCTGGAGCTTGATTACGAGTCTGTGCGCAGACTGCAGTATTCCTCGCAGAACCGGGTCAACTTCATCTCCGGGACGATGTCACCTGCGGATAAGGATGTGGCTGCCGGTGAGCTTGAGTCTCTGCGAAAAGGGTTGGATTATTTTGCCGAACGTCGTATTTCAGAAGTCGTTCTGCAGCCTAAATATATGGGATCACGCTGTAGTTTGTACCTTTATCGGAACTTAGAGCAGTGTTACGCAATTAGCCGGAACGGCTATAAGGTTCAGGCGGTCGATCTGACGCCTATCTACGAACAGCTGCTTCATAAATTCGGAACCTATATGGCTGAGCAGGGGATCCGTGTGCTTTTACTGGATGGCGAGCTGCTGCCTTGGAAAGCGCTTGGGGATGGGTTAATTGAGCGTCAGTTCCGGCCAATTGGCAAAGCGCTGGAGACAGAGCTGGATTTCTTAAGACAATATGGATTTGAGGAGTCACTGGGTAAACTGATACAGGATTTTGAAGTAAGCGGGTTTGAACAAGACCAGCACCATATGTCGAAAGAGACGCTTAACAATAACTATGGGTCTCATGTTTACCAGACTTTTAAGCATGTCCGTGACATAAGAGAATCGTATGTAGATCTTGACCAGCGTGACGAAGCCTACCGAGTATACAAGCAGCAACTGGAGCTGTATGCGGGTGATGCGGAATTAACATACAAACCTTTTGCAATCCTGAAGGAAGTGCTGGAGAATGGCGCTGAACGGGTACCTGACGGCAAAACCTCCGAATTATACAGGTTCTTAAACGAGGATGAATTTCTGGTTCTGGACTTGAAAGAGCCTGATGCTTACATCAGAGCAGAGGAGTATTTCGCAAAGATAACGGTAGAGAAACATATGGAGGGAATTGTAATCAAACCGGAGCAAGAACAGCAGGGGGTAGTCCCATACATGAAGGTCCGCAATCCGGGCTACCTGTCGATCATCTACGGGTACGACTACAAGTTTCCACATAAGTATGCCAAGCTGATGAAGCAGAAGAATATCGCTCCTAAGCTTCGTACGTCCTTAATCGAACACCGGCTGGGCAGACAAATGCTAGAAGTGAAGCTGGATGAGATCTCGTCTGACAACGAGGACTACAAGCAAATTGCAGCAAACTTGTTATTCGAGGTAACGAAAGAGAAAGAGATCGACCCGAGGTTGTAGAGGATTGTTACAGGCGAAGAAACTTGGTTTGCCAATTATGAGAATGAGTTCAGGCTGTCGGGAAGGTCCCGGCAGTCTTTTTTTCGTTCGGGGAGGAAGCGGAAACAGCTATCTTGCAACAAACAGACAAATTAATGCAAGAAAACGTAAGATAGTGGTCATAGGCCTTTTTTGATAATAATATGAAACCTGAGAGGAGGCAGCACAACTTGGAAATCATTTTTGAAGAGGACATAGAAATGGACCGGGGTACTACGAAAGTAACAACCCACCCGGCTGAAAAGGAACATTGGGCAAATATCGAAGTAGCCATTCAAACATCGGAGAAACGGATCATGGTCATCAACGCCAAAAATGATCGCAATGTCTCGATTGTATCCAGCTCAATCGCGGTCATAGAGCCGGAAGGCCGTATGTGCAGTGTACGTGTAATTACGGGAGAAATGTTTCTTCTTAATACACGATTGAAATTTGTTGAAGAAGTTCTGAATTCACCTCAGTTTATAAAAATTAATAATCAGACCATAATCAACACCAGCTACATAAAAGAGTTCTCAGCAACGGATAATGCGAGAATAAAAGTGATTCTGACGAATGGTTCTTGTTATTTTGTCAGCCGCTATTATATTAAAAATTTCAGGAGGAACTATCATGGTTAATCAATTAAAAAATTCATTTTTTCAGGTGTTTACTTTAACTTCTTTATGGATAACGCTACTGTTAACTGTGTTTTTCAAGGATCAATCTATTGATATGTTATATCTATGGCGTATTGCAGGTATCGCCATTATTTCCGCGGGGATATTCGGAGTGATGTACAATGTGTTGTGGAACTATTTCACGTTAAGACCGCTTTGGAATATTCTGATTTCTTCGACCTTCAGTATATTTGGCGGAATGGGAATGGTGTGGTTATTCTCAAAAGAAATGTTCAACTTCATAAGCCCCTGGTTGCCTGGAATGTTGTTGTTATCGGTTATACTGCACACTATAGCTTTCTATTTCTACGCCAGAATTAATAGCAGGAAACAAGCTGAGGAGTTAAATAAAATTTTGAAATAACCTCGTTCTAATTGTAAAAACAGGAGGACGCACCTTATCGGTCCGTCCTCCTATCTATTCCTCATAAATACGCTTTAACCCATAATAACGAGCACGTTGTTTTCTGGCGCCATTTTGGCGACGGGGATCAGGTTGCCTTGAATTTCTTCACCGTTAATAACGATATGGGTAACCCCTTTTTGTACACCTTTCTTGTTCTCCACCTGGATGTTCAGCTTCTTCCCACGGAATTCCCGGACCATGGAAAAGTCTGTCCAGTCGGAAGGAACACACGGGTTGAGGCGAAGGCCATCAAATTGCGGTTGAACCCCCATAATACCTTCCGCCAAGGAGACCATTACGGTTGAAGCGGTGCCGGTCAGCCAGTGGACATGGGCCCGGCCTTGATATGGGCTGTCCTTGGACTCGACAAACTGGCCATGTACATAAGGCTCGAGTTTGCGGATTTCGGCCTTATCGTTCATGCTGGCCGGACTGCAATTCAGGAAGTATTCGAACGCGCGCCGACCGTTGCCAATCATGGTTTCCGCCAGAATGAGCCATCCCTGCGGCTGGCTGAAGATGCCGCCGTTTTCCTTAGTTGAGGCGTTGAAAAGAGCCATCAACGCTACTGGCAAACCGTATTCACGGAACGGTGGGTAGAATAACATAGTGCCGTAATCGGTCCGCAGATTCTCATACACTTTGTCCATGGAGAGCTTCGCCTGATCCGGGCGGGCTGCACCGCTTAATACGGCCCAGCTTTGCGGATTAAGCCAGATTTTGGCCTCATCATTCTCCCAGGAGCCGATGGTATAGTTGTCTTCTGTAAATCCGCGGACGAATTGATCGTTCTCCCAAGCGTGCTTTTGAATGTTATCGTCCAGCTCATCAAGCAGGCCCTGCGCCCATTGAATGTCTTCAGGCTTGTTCTTATTTTGTGCAATTTCCATGAACACCTTGAATGCCATATACAGCTGGAATGCGACGAACAACGACTCGCCCTTCGCTCCAAGCCGTAGACAATCGTTCCAGTCGGCATGAAGCCCAACCGGCATGCCGTGTGCGCCCATACGATCCAGACTGAACTGAAGCGCCTGGCGCAAATGCTCGTACACAGTGCCCTCACCTTTATCCGAATAAGGGATTATTTCATCTGTAAAATCCCAGTTGCCACTTTCATTCAAGTATTTAATGACGGTTGGGAACAGCCATAAAGCGTCATCGGCCCGATAATGGGGATGACCAGTTTCCCGTACATATTCCGGATCATCCGGTGTGCCCTCATGCCCAGGATTGTGGTCAAATTTCACCAACGGAAGTCCACCGCCGTTGGAAACCTGGGCGGATATCATCAGTCTAAGACATTCAAGGGCCATCTCATGATCCAGATGAATGATGCCTTGAATATCCTGCACCGTATCCCGATAGCCCAGTCCATTACGAAGACCGGAGTATTGGAAAGAGGCTGCTCGTGACCAGATGAAAGTGATAAAGCATTGATATGCATTCCAAGTGTTGATCATGTTGTTCAGGTTATCGCTTGGTGTCTGGACCTGGAAGCGGTTAAGCTTGCTGTGCCAGAATGCTTTTAACTCTTCGAGTTCTTTATCTACCACGGACAAGTCTTTATAATGGCTGAGAATCTCGGAAGCGCCTTTCTCATCATACTGTCCCAGTAGAAATGCGATTTCTTTCTCTTCTCCCGGCTGCAAATCTACGTTAATCTGCAGGGCACCGCAGGAGTTAGTATTGTAGTTTAATGAATTGGAGCATTGGCCGTTCTCGACAGAGGCTGGATTGCCATAACTGCGGTAATCGCCTAGGAACGTATCCCGGTCACCGTCATAAGCGGTAACTTCTGCACCTGCAGCGCCGAAGAATCTCCAGGTCTGTTCTTCGGGGGTGTTTTCATTGATGACTTGAAGGATCATATTATTTTTATAGTAGGTCCGTGAAATAAACAAAGTGTACTGAAGGTTGACGGTATCCTGCTCGTAGTTGTTATTGTTGGTTAATTCAACAAATCCGAAGAGAGCCAGCTTGCGTGCTTTGGAGTCATCATTGCGCACCTTCATGCGCCACACCTCGTAGGTTTTGTTCAGTGGCACATAATATAATGATTCTGTATGGATGTTATCGTAATCCGAGACGAGGTTCGTGTATCCGGTTCCATGATGGCATACGGACTTATATTGCTCCAGATCTTTACCCACAGGCTGCCAGGAGCCGGACCAATAATCCCCGTTCTCCAAATCTCTCACGTAAATATAGCGTCCGGGCTCGTCCTTAGAGTTGAAGTGGTAACGGATATGCCGCCCATTTGCGCCAGATTTTACAAAGCTATAACCGCCTGCGTTACCTGAGATGATCGCGCCATATTCCGGCGAGCCGAGGTAATTCGCCCAAGGGGCAGGCGTATTCGGCTTGGTAATGAGGTATTCCTTGTTTTTTTCATCAAAATAACCATATTGCATAACCATTCCTCCTATTAAGTGGTTAATGGGTCAATCTATAAACGCGCGTTCACAAAGGGGTAAAATATCCATGTGTAATTTTATTATAAGATACTTTTAGTAAATCGATAACCCTATATTTTAGCGAAAAAACGAACAAAAATGCTAACTTTTTTGGTAGGTGTAAAGCGAAAGACACCTTGAAAGGTGTCTTTTTTTATTTTTGCGGCATGTCTACTCCACTAAAACACCATTAACAAACGTCATAGATTTATCTTTGAATTCAAGAATAAACTTGTTTGGAAAATCCAGATCGGTATGAATCTCCGTCCCCAACATAACTTTTTTTCCTACATCATCAAAGGGATTATGAAGTAAACCTCTAGGCGTATACCTAGTTTCAGAACCGATTACATTATTATTCTCATCGCGGATAAATTTAGTTTTTCCTGAGAACACGAGGTCCTTGCCATTTTCCAAAGTTAGATGAACCTCCAAACGATCCTTTGTCTTCTGATAATCTATGACTACATCTTTAGAGGATACAGGGAAACCGATAACAAAAAATCCAATAAGGGCCGTAGCCAGTATAAGTACCGATAAGACGGAAAAAATGAGAGTTTTTATATTCTTTTTTTTCACTTTTTTAAAATAATTGAGTTTGTTAACTTCCTCTTTATCAATAATAGGCACACTTAGATTTGCTGTGGCGGTCATTTCATTATAGGATTGAAGGCAGCTTTCACAGGATTGCAGGTGTTTTTCGATTTCTTCGTTACTATGTACAGAGGTTAGCTTTTCAATATAGGAAGGTAATAAATCCTGAATAATCTCGCATTTCATGAAGATCTTCCTTTCATCAATTTTTGTTTTCCACGGTAAAAGGTAACTCTTGCCCAGGTTTCGTCTCTTCCAAGAATTTCGCCAATTTCCCGAAAACTGAATTCTCCGGTTAAACGCAGATATAATACTTCTTTGGTATTTGGATCAAGTAAATGAAGTTGTTTAAATAAATCCATTTTGTCCTGAGCAAAAATGAACTGGGATTCTGTTGAATTTGCGTTAGCCAAAGAAGCGTCTTCTAATTCCTCAGACTTCCGCTTGCGCTGCTTGTCCAGCTCCTGATACCACACATGTTTAGCAATTTGACAGAGCCATACGTATACTTTGCAGGTCCCATCGTATTTGTCTATCGATTTTATAGCTCTATAAAAAGTTTCTTGGGTAATTTCTTCTGCCAGCAAGTGATTATGACAAAGGCTAAATACGAATTTATATACTTGGGTTGAATATTCCCTGTATAATTGCTCGTTGTCCTGCATCCATTCACCTCCTCAAGTTATATATCCGTAAAAAGCTATAAACGTTACAAGTTTTTTTTAAAAAATTTGATTTATACAATTATCGCTTTCATCCCCGGTATGTGAGGGAATTAAGGAGGTTCAGCGTTAAGGCTGGTTTCACAGTAGGGTTACCCTTTATAATTACATGAGATCTTATTGTACAAGTTACAAGGGGGTTCATATATGATAACAAAGGTAAACCGGCAGTTAAATGAGGGTCCTAAAATTCAAAAAGAACAAGAGCTTGTTACCAAAATGATTCGTATATATTGTAAGAAAAAACATCATCATAAGGGGTTTTGTGAGGAATGTCAGGAATTAAATGAGTATGCGCTGAAGAGGCTAGCCTATTGTAAATTTGGTGAAGAGAAAACAGCTTGTGCCAAATGTCCTGTTCATTGTTACAAACCGGATTATCGCCAAAGAATTAAAGGGGTTATGCGTTTTTCTGGTCCGTGGATGCTGCTCTATCATCCCATTGAGTCGATTAGGCATATTCCGCTACCCAATAAATTGAGAAAATAAGTGAAAACCGGACATCATTTGATGCCCGGCTTAATGTGTTTTTAGATATCATTCTCCCAGTTTTTCAGCCTTCACCAAAATCTCTCGCAAAACCCGGGCAACCCGGCTTTTTCTTCTCTTTACTTTTACACTTATCCGTCTTAACGACTCTTGGTATACGGCGGTATCCTTGGGTTCATAGAGCTGTTTGGCGGCAATCCGTAACGTTCTTCTCATTAATATTGCTGATGAACGGGTTAACTTCGTTCGGTATCCTCTGCGCAAGACCCGTAAAGTATGTTTATACTTCTCTAAGTCTTCGTTTGGGGGAACAAGGGCGAACAGATTTAGGGAGGAGTCATTGAACCCGTAGCTTTTGAACATGATTTTTAGATTCTCAATATTTATGAGGTTTCCTCTGAAGTGGGTTGGATGTTCTTGGTGAACGCCGACAACTTCTTTGATGCTGTGAAAAGGGATTTTTAATCGATGCAGTCGATACCCAAGGTCCCAATCTTCGAGTCCATAGAGGATAAACTGTTCATTAAAACCTCCAGCACGAGTTAATTGGCTGCGTCTTATGGACACACAACGTGTGACGAGTAACATCCAAGGGGCTACATCTGTGCTGGCAAATTGTTTTTTAGTATTTGGAGGAACTCTTGAGGGAAAGGTGACTTTTGATAACGTCTCCGTCTGCTGAAGGATATCATTGGGTGTGATTAATGGGATGATTTCAGTCGCTGATTCGAAGTCGGGATTCCATAAGTTAGAAGGCGAAAGTGTATTGCGGCAATGCTCTTTTTCTTCAGGAGAAAAGTCTGGGTAGTAGTGGGTATAAGCGTCATCCCATGAGTGTGGAATACCTGAAATTATGGACTTAGGATATTTACGGTGATACTGGTTTACGATCCTAATGAAGTCAGGGAATACTAGAAAATCCGCATCGCAGAAGATGACGTATTTCCCTTTTGCCTGACTCAGCCCCAGATTTCTCACGGCAGAACGGCCGCGTTGTTCCTGCTGAGCGACATAAATAAGCGGATAAGAAGTTTGAAAGCTTTCGACCATTTCCTTGGTACCATCTGTAGAACCGTCATCTGCGACGATCACCTCGAATCGATCCTTGGGATAGGTCTGTGTCTCGAATGAAGTGAGTGTAAGTAGCAGCTGCTGAAGTCGGTTATAGGTTGGAATTATGATGCTGTAACGGATAGCCAGAATGATCACCCCCACCATTTAATAAAAGCCCTTGAATAGGATAAATAATAACAATATATTCAGGGACTTTAGCCTGGTCTAGTCAAACGCCTTTAAGGATCGAAATAGGCAGTGGACAGGGGCCAATATGGGATGATCTTTAAAAAAGACAGCCCCTAAAGGAGATCTATCGATTCCTTTAGGGGCTGCTCCTTTTTATTTTCTATTTTCCACTAGGTAATAATTTATTCAATAAGATCGCTGCCAATGAAGCAGCTAGGATAGGTGAGCCTAATAAATACTGCACGAATGTAGGTAAAGAGTTCAAGTAGTCACCAGGAATGAGTACCAACGCCAAGGTGATGATCATAGGTAAGGCAATAATGTACATTTCTTTTTCGCCGATAGTTACATTCTTCATTACTTGCACACCATTAATTGCGATGATGCCGCAGATGATGGCGAAGACGCCGCCGATTACAGCGGATGGAATGGAAGAGATCAAAGCGGCGAGTTTACCAGAACAACCAAAGAGGACAAACCATCCTCCTACAGCGAGAAAGACCCGGCGGCTGGCAACACCTGTAATGGAGATGATCCCTGCATTAGTTGAATAACCTGTAACAGGAGTCGAACCGAGCACAGAGGCAATAAGACAGCCAATTCCTTCTCCAATTACGCCGCGGTTAATATTTTTGTCTGTCAAAGGTTTATTGATTACATTGCTGACCGCAAACCAGGTGCCTGTTGTTTCAGCCAGCAGCACGATATAAATAATAACCATGGTGATAATAGCTGAAAAGTTGAAGGAAAAGCCGAAATCAACAAAAGCGATCCGCGGCATGCTAAACCATTTAGCGTTGCTTATCGCTGAGAAATCTAAAACGCCCATAATATTAGCGGAAATACATCCGACTACTAACGCCATCATTACGGAAAGAATTCGGAAGATAGATCCTTTATTACGGAACAAAGTACCGAGAATCACAAAAATAAGCAGTGTAGCGCCTGAAATAAGGGCTAATAATACGTTTTGATTAATTGAAGCGCCGGAGGCTCCGTAGATATTATCTCTGATCGCAACAGGCAATAAAGATAGACCTACAATGAAAATGATTGTGCCTCCTACGATAGGTGGGATAAAGTTTTTGACGATTTTATTAAAAATTCCAGCATAGCCCAAAATAATAACCAGGATGGCCCCGATTAAGCTGGCACCTAACACGGAGCTCCAACCGAGCTCCCCGCCACCACTAGCCGCATAAATACTGACGATCGCACCAAGCGGAACATAAGAAGGACCTTGAGCGATAGGCAGCTTCATACAGAAATAGGTTTGCACAATCGTTGCAAGTCCTGCGGCAATAAAGGTGGATTGGATTAACGCGCTGGACTGATTGGGTTGTAAGCCGATTAACATCGCAATAAGGAATGGCACTACATAGACATCCATAGCCAATACATGTTGAAAACCGAGAATGACGGATTTACTAAATGAAACTTTTTCATCGGGTAGGACAGTTAATAGCTGTGATTCCAAATGTGCTTGCTCTTGTACGTTTGCTTGTGTTTTCACTCCGATGCCCACCTTAAGTTTTTTAGTTTAATTAATCTTTAACGCGAATGAACTTTTTCACCCTGTACCCAGACTTCACGGATATTTTCAGGCCGGGCCAGATACATTATCTTTTGAAAAATATCTTGCAAATCCTCATTCTCATCAAAGATGGGCAATTTCGCCGACGGTAATTTCGTATCAATAATTTGAACATCCCAGGTATAACCTTCTAGTAACCGGCCGATAGGTAAGCTTAAGCTTTCCCCGCCGCCAGCGGTAGCAAGATAAAAGGATTCATGGATCGTAATCCGTGATCCGGGTACTCCGCGATTTGGTGCAGACAGGGAAGGATTCACACCATCCTCCAGCATTCTTGAAGACATTACGGCTTGTCTAATGTTATCGAAGAGACTAGGTGAAAAACCTCCGGAAATATCAGAGCCTAAACCAATCTCCACGCCTTTGGCATGGAAGTCAGCGATCGGAATAACACTATTGGCAAAATACGCGTTGGATATCGGACAATGAGCAATTGCTGTTCCTGTCTCTGCAAACAAATTCACATCATCTTCATCTAAAAAATTACAATGTGCCATTACAGATTTATCACTGAGCAGACCAAAATCATGCAAGGCAAAAGCATCGTTCTTCTGGAACCGTTCTTGCACATAACCGTGCGCCCAATCACTTTCACTACAGTGCGATTGAACATACGTATCATATTTAGCGGCTAGTTCTCCCAAGCCTTGTAAAGCCTCATTAGTGCAGCTTGGAATGAACCTTGGTGTCACTACCGGATATACGCCTTGTTTAGTAGATTTAGCGAGTTCTTGTACAGCTAGTATAAATTCTTCCGTATCCACTAGTGCGGTATGGGTGTCGGAGTCGCGGTAATTCTCAGGATTTCCCTGCGGATCGTCCATAACCACTTTTCCAACGAGTCCACGTTGCCCTTTTTCCGCACATATTTTAGCCAATAATAAACTGGCCTCTTTATGCACCGTTGCAAAATAAAGTGCTGTAGTTGTTCCGTTTGCGAGCAAAGTGCCAACCACGTCATCGTAGACTTTTTTTGCAAAAGCCAGGTCCGAGAATTTAGACTCCAGTGGGAAGGTATAAGTATTTAGCCAATCATAGAGTGGAATATCTAATGCAGTTCCAGATTGAGCCCATTGTGGCGCGTGAACATGCAGGTCGATAAAGCCGGGCAAAAAATACTGGCCTTCAGCTAATACATGAAAATTGTCCTGACCTTGATAAGCATCAAGCAAGGGTTGATAGTCGGGGTGCTTCGGTGCAACAATCATTTCTATCATCCCATCCGTGTTGATACAGAAGAGATGGTCCTTTAAAATTTGAATTTCTTTTGGGGATAGGCTAGAAAATGAAGTGCCTAGGAATATTTGCATATATTTTCTCATGATTTCCGCCTTAATGTTCGTCTTTTGGTGTGCATTCGTTATTATAATCCGTGAAAAAGGATAAGTCCAGACCAAAAGTCGAATAAAGGCGTAATTGACGGATAGGAGGAGCGGAGGAATTGAAACCGAATATGACGCATAGACGTCATGTTCGCTATGCTAGAATACAGAAAAAGATAGGGGGAAGCAAAATGCCAAAACATGAATATAGAAAGCATGAAAAGGAGTTATATCAACCCAAAGCTAAGCCGCAATTATTAGAAGTTGGGAAACAGAAATTCATCTGTATAAAAGGTAAAGGTGATCCTAATCATGAGGATTTTTCAGAAAGAGTCGGGGTTCTATACTCTCTGGCCTATGCGGTGAAAATGATGCCTAAAAATGGATTTACTCCGGAGGGTTATTTTGATTATACGGTATATCCACTCGAAGGATTATGGGATTTGACAGAGGAAGGTAGAAATCACAAGGATTTAATAAAAGATGAATTACTATATACAATAATGATAAGACAACCGGATTTTGTAACAAGAGAGACGGTAGAAAGAGCTTTTGAGATAGTAAATAAAAAGAAACCTCACCCCCTATTGAAAGAGGCATATTTTGATGAATTAGAAGATGGCTTATCGGTGCAAATCTTGCATATTGGTTCATATGATAGTGAACCTGAATCATTCCAACAATTAAAAATGTTTATAGATGAAAACAATTATGTGCTAAAAACGCTTGTTCATAGAGAAATTTATCTGTCGGATGCTAGAAAAGTAGAACACGAAAAGTTGAAAACCATTTTAAGATATAGAATTAATAAAAAATAGCAGGTCGGCTTCGATTCCTTTACGGTTATAGGAAATGAATGCGGTTACCATCTTGTGATATAATAGATGAAATCGATCGATAGTTTGAGAAAATTGGATTAGGAGTGTTGCCTGGATGAGAAGATACAACATTTGGCGCCCGTTGATGTTAATTATTGTTGCTGTACTTACAAAAAGCTTGGTCACTAACCTGTGCATTTTGTTTGGTATGCAGGCTGAAGCAGCGAGTAGTATGGGAACGCTGGGCATGGTCATTGCCGGTTTAGTGATGTACAATCGCATGACAAATCGCCGTCGTAAATAAGGTGGCCGGATAGATTATAAACGTCTGGTTATTATGTTATAGTAAAGATTGAAATAAAACTTGTATCGACCTGAAAAGGAGTACTTCATGACACAGTTTGTCTACAAACAAATTATTGATGACTTAAAAATGAAAATTTTTGCTGGGCAGTTCCCCGATATGAAATTACCGGATGAACGAACGCTTAGTGAAACTTATCAAGTGAGTCGTAGTTCTATTAAAAGTGCTCTGACTAAAATGGCAAATGCCGGAATTATTTTTAAAAAGCGTGGCTCAGGGACATTTATAAATCCTTTATACATAAAAAATGAATCTATTTTTAACTACGAAGGCTCTAATTTAGGTGTCACCGACAATTTTCAAATGAATGGGAAGAAGCCAAAGATTAAAGTTCTGAAATTCGAGGTCATTCCACCAACGGAAGAACTGCAACGGGATCTGTTTTTAGGACCACATGATTTTGTATACAAAATCGTTCGCTTGCGTCTTTTTGATGATGAACCCTTTATGATTGAAACGGGTTATATCCCAATCAAAATCGTGCAGAACTTAAATCAGACTATTATTGAAGGATCTATCTTTAATTATTTGGAGGATTCACGGAACCTGGCGGTAACCAAATCCTTTTTATCGATATCCGCAGAACCCTCTGAGGCTACGGATCAAGAGCTGCTGCATTTGCAGGCGAATGAGCCAGTAAGCATTATGGAAGGGATTTTCTTTTTAGATAATGGCACACCCTTTGAATTCTCCCATATGCGTTTCCACTATAAATACTTAAAATTTAATACCTTTGTGTCCGTTCATTAAAAGTAAGACTGGGGAATTTTTCTCGGTCTTATTTTTTTTATTTTGCGCAAAATAGATGAAGGAAAAGCAGCAAATATCTCCCGCAAACTTCAGCCCATATTTTTACATATATATTAATATTGACGTATTTTTACAGACAATTGACACCGTTTTTCATACTATGTTCATATTTTCACAAAATTGGACCGTATCATTTGTTGAAAAGGTTGAATTAATTTTTGGCGGCGGTATGATGTACTTGTGGAAGAAATTACGGCAATGTAGACACAGAAAAAATTTTGGGGAGTGGAAGAAATGGTATTATCCATGGATGTTGATTACTCATCAAAAACTTATTTAGAGAGGCTTGATGCATACTGGCGCGCAACTAACTACATCTCTGTAGGTCAACTGTATTTGAAAGATAATCCGTTGTTAAGAGAACCGCTGAAAGAAGCAGACGTAAAGATTAAGCCAATTGGACACTGGGGAACTATTCCCGGCCAGAACTTTATTTATGCCCATTTGAATCGGGTCATTACTAAATATGATTTGAATATGTTCTATATCGAGGGTCCTGGTCATGGCGGTCAGGTCATGGTTTCGAACTCCTATCTCGATGGTAGCTATACTGAAATTTATCCGGAAATTACACAAGATATCTCAGGTCTGAAGAAATTGTTCAAACAATTCTCTTTCCCAGGTGGAGTTGCTTCCCATGCTGCCCCTGAAACACCTGGATCGATCCACGAAGGTGGCGAATTAGGTTATTCTCTATCCCACGGTGTAGGTGCAATTCTGGATAATCCAGATTTAATCTCCGCTGTTGTTATTGGCGATGGAGAGGCTGAAACTGGCCCATTAGCGGCTTCATGGTTCTCCAACCGGTTCATCAATCCAGTTACTGATGGTGCAGTTCTGCCGATCTTGCACTTAAATGGTTTCAAAATCAGTAACCCAACGATTCTGTCTCGTCAATCCAAAGAAGAAATTACTGCATACTTTAAAGGTATGGGTTGGGAACCGTTCTTCGTTGAAGGCGAAAATCCTGATCTAATGCATCCAGAAATGGCTAAGGTGCTTGATACCATCGTAGAAAGAATTGAAGCGATTCAAAAGAATGCACGTGACAACAATGACCTTACGCGTCCGGTTTGGCCAATGTTGGTCTTCCGTTCTCCTAAGGGCTGGACGGGTCCAAAGCAATGGGATGGTGTTCCGAATGAGAACTCGTTCCGTGCCCATCAGGTGCCGATTCCAGTGGATCAAAAGAATATGAAACATGCTCCAGCGTTATTGGAGTGGATGAACAGCTATAGACCAGAAGAATTATTTGATGACAATGGTCGTCTGAACGCTGAACTTGCTGAGATTCTGCCAACTGGCGACAGACGTATGGGAATGAACCCAGTTACTAATGCTGGCAACCAGATTAAAGATCTAAACTTACCCAATTTCCGTAAGTTCGCACTTGATAATTCCAAACCAGGTGAAGTAATAGCACAAGACATGGCCGTTCTGGGTAAATACATGAAAGATGTTATCTCTCTGAACGAAGAGAACCGCAATTTCAGAATTTTCGGACCGGATGAAACAATGTCCAACCGTCTGGGACCTGTCTTTGAAGTGACGAAACGTCAATGGTTGGATCAAGTGATTGAGCCGAATGATGAATTCCTAGCTTCTTATGGCCGTGTTATCGATTCCCAATTGTCTGAACATCAGGCAGAAGGTTTGCTTGAAGGTTACGTATTGACAGGTCGCCATGGTTTCTTTGCAAGCTATGAAGCTTTCTTGCGTGTCGTGGATTCGATGATTACTCAGCATTTCAAATGGCTGCGTAAAGCAACAGATCAAAGCTGGCGTGCGGATATTCCATCATTGAATGTGGTAGCAACTTCAACTGTATTCCAACAAGACCACAATGGTTACACTCACCAAGATCCAGGTTTGCTAGGTCACTTGGCTGATAAAAAACCAGAATTTATCCGTGAGTATTTGCCGGCTGATGCGAACTCCTTGCTGGCTGTCTTTGACACCGTCTTAAATGACCGTCAAAAAATTAACTTGATCGTTTCTTCCAAACATCCTCGTCCACAATGGTTCAGTGCGGATGAAGCACAAGAGCTGGTGGATAAAGGACTGAAGATTATTGACTGGGCAAGCACCGATCAAGGTGGAGAGCCTGATGTTGTCTTTGCTTCTGCAGGTACAGAACCAACTATCGAAAGCTTGGCTGCAATCTCTATCCTGCATGAAAAACTGCCGAACCTTAAGATTAGATATATCAACGTGGTAGACTTGTTGAAACTGAGAAGTCAAAAATTAGATCCGCGTGGCTTATCTGACGAAGAGTTTGATCAATTTTTCACAAAAGATAAACCAGTTATCTTCGCTTTCCACGGATATGAAGGTCTGATTAAAGACTTGTTCTTTGATCGCCATAACCATAACCTGCACGTACACGGATACCGCGAGAATGGCGATATCACAACACCATTCGATATGCGCGTATTGAATCAAATGGACCGCTTTGACTTGGCGAAGGAAGCTGTTCTGAGCTTGCCTAATGCTAACGACTATAAAGCGATCGCAGATGAAATGGATGCTATCGTTAAGAAACATCACCAATTCATTCGTGAAGAGGGTATTGATTTGCCAGAAGTAGAGAACTGGGTATGGAAAGCTTTGAAATAAACGTATAGCCAGTACCATAGGAAGTAATACAAAAAGACACCTTTAGAGGTGTCTTTTTATTTGTTCAAGTAACCATACAAAACAATTATAATCATTTTTTCATCTTTACCACTGTAAATATATGTGAGTAAATAGGTGGGTAAAGAAAGGGGAGAAATGTATGACATCTATTGATAAACTTCCCAAGTCTATAGAAATACAGCTTGCAGAACAACCTTTATTTCACTCTGTATCTGATTTAATGAAAGATGGGCAATTCGGTGAGCAGTGGCTTGTATTGACTGAGAAGGAGGTTTCCGTTTGGGGGACGGACGGGAAACTGGTCTCAAAGCTTCTAGTCTCGAATATTACCGATGCCCGGGTAGTAGGCGGGGTAGGCGGCGGTTCGTTGCTTGTGGATACCCAAGAGGGGCCGATTATACTTATACGTTATACAGCATCACTTACCTCTATATTTGGTTTTGCTGCTAAATTAATTGGCGCTGTAGCTAAAGGCGAGGAACGGCCAACCGCTTCTGAAAAAGAGTTTCCAAGAAATTGTCCAAAATGCCGCAATCCGCTGCCGGAAGATTCACAAGCTTGTCCGGTGTGCAAGAGTAACGGCAAGGTTCTATTTCGGATGTTGAGTTACGCTAAGCCTTATAAGATCCAAATGATCGCTGCGGCGATTATGTTGATTTTTACTACATTGGTAGAGCTTGTTCCACCATTTTTGACGAAGATGATCGTTGATAATGTGTTGACAGAAAAGGATATGGGCTCGACGCTTCTATGGATTGTGATTGGGCTAGCAGCCACGTCCTTAGTAATAACTTTAATGCAGACTGTACGTGGACTTATAGGGGTATGGATTGGTTCCAAAATCATGGGTGATCTTCGTCATGATGTGTATCATTCCTTGATGAAATTATCTTTATCTTTTTTCGACCGAAGACAATCTTCGCAATTTATTGGACGGGTGAATAATGATTCAGAGGCGATGCGGCAATTTATGACTGACGGTGTAATCTGGGTCTCGGGTGAATCGCTGCGGGTAATCGCTATTTTCACTATTATGTTCAGTATGGATTGGAAGCTAACGCTGCTTGCTATGCTGCCTATGCCGCTTATGGTGGTGCTGTCGACCGTGTTATGGCCGATGATTGGCAGACGTTGGTACCAGCAGTGGAGATCTATTTTTAGATTAAACGCTTTGGTTGGCGATTCTTTGCAGGGGATTCGTGTAGTCAAAGCATTCGGCCAGGAAACAACAGAGATGTCACGTTATACGGTCGCCAATAAGGAGTTGGTGCGGCATAATATTCGGATCGAAGGCTTATGGCAGGGGATGTTTCCTGCTTTTGCGTTGGTTGCTGGTGTGGGTACGTTATTAATTTGGTTTTATGGCGGAAAAACGGTGCTGGAGGGTCAATTATCCATCGGTACGCTAATTGCTTTGGTGACCTACCTTGGGATGCTTCTCGGACCTTTGCAGTGGGTGAGCCAAATGATCAACTGGGCCAGCCATGCGATTTCAGCAGCAGATCGGGTCTTTGAGATTATGGATACTCCGTCAGATGTGCCTGATACAGTAAATCCAGCAGCCATCGGCCGCGTAAATGGTGAGGTTGAGTTTAAGCGGGTTACTTATGGATACGAAAAACATCATCCTGTGCTCAAGAACGTGGATTTAAAAGTGGGTGCGGGCGAGATGATTGGTCTGGTCGGACATTCAGGTGCCGGTAAGTCGACGTTCATTAATATGATCTGTCGCTTCTATGACACAGATGAGGGAACCATTACCATCGATGGTGTGGACATCCGAAATATCAGCCAGTCAGATCTGCGTAGTCAGATCGGTGTAGTGCTGCAGGAGACGTTTCTATTCGACGGAACGATTGCTGAGAATATTGCCTATTCTAAACCGGACGCTACGGAATTAGAAATCATGCGCGCTGCAAAAATCGCCAACGCCCATGATTTTATCGTTCAATTGCCGGATGGCTATGATACAAGAGTTGGGGAACGTGGACATAAATTGTCTGGTGGAGAGAAGCAGCGAGTGTCTATTGCCCGAGCAATAATTCACGATCCACGAATTCTAATCCTAGATGAAGCAACAGCTTCTGTAGATACAGTGACCGAGCGGCAAATTCAAGAAGCGATCTCGCGACTGGTAAAAGGCAGAACGACATTCGCGATTGCCCATCGATTATCCACGCTAAGAAATGCGAACCGGCTTGTAGTGCTTGAACGCGGTAAGATCATTGAAGTGGGTACACATGAGGAATTGCTTGCTGCAGAAGGTGCTTACTTCAAGCTAGTTGAGGCACAGAAGGAAATGTCGCAGATTAAGGGGGTTGAGATGCATGAGTGATCCGAATCTTGTTAACGGGGAATTGAATCCTAAAGATCCCTATGAGATTAACATTCTTGAACCGGGTGCAATCTCTTTTAGCCGCAGTCAAGGTGGCGTGTTTCAAGGAGTAGTGGAGGGTCAGGTCTATGAGGAATTAATTCTTTTTCGTATATTTCCATTCCAATATACCACGGAGTATATTTCAGTTCGTAACTCCAAGAGTGAGGAGATCGGAGTCATTCGTGACATTGATCAGCTCGATGAAGAAAGTCGCGTGGAAGTGGACACAGAGCTCCGGCTGCGGTATTTTCTTCCGGTTGTAACCCGCATTGATTCTATTAAGCAAAAAGCAGATATGTGGATTTGGGAGCTGCAAACGAATCTGGGCCAGACCCGGATCGTTATGCGGAACCTGCACGAGCATATGCAATATCCAAGTCATAAGCGAATCATTCTTACAGATATCAATGGGAAAAGATGCGAAATCCGTGATTATCTAGCCCTGGATGTTCAGAGCCGGAGCAAGCTGAAGGATGTTTTATAGTCTAGTTGTGAAAAAGCTCCGCAGCCATTTGTTGATGGTCTGCGGAGCCTCTTTTTTTTATCCGTAGATTCTACGAAGGAAAAAATTGATGGCGTTCTCTCATTGGTATGGTAATATATTACAACCGGATCTTTTCCATATGGGAGGTATGTGAGTGAAGCGTAAATGGATCAATTCGCCGTACACCTTTGCTTTAGGGATGTTTGCGATGATGGTTCCAAGTCAGGCATTTAGTTCATTTTACAGTTACTTTTATGTAGAAAAATTAGGATTGGGCATTGGACTTGCTACATTAGCCAGAACAATCTTTCTGATCTGGGATGCGGTAAACAATCCGTTATTTGGTTATTGGTCAGATCGCACAGATACTCGTTTAGGTCGACGCAGACCATGGGTATTTGGCTCAATTCCGTTATTTATGCTGGCATTTGTACTGGTTTTCTCCCCTCCCGGCGGATTATCTGAGAATGGATTGTTCACTTGGTTTTTAGTCACACTTATTTTCTATGAGGCAGTCGCTACTGTGTTGTGGGTGAACTATGGAGCGTTACTCCCGGAGCTCTTCCGAGGAGACCGTATTCGGGCAAAAGCTTCCGCGATTCAGCAAGGCTATCAGGTCGTTGCTTTGTTAATCGGTACTGCCTTAACGCCAATTATTTTTGCAGCTATTAATTTCTCTAATATGGCTATAGTGTATGCCTGTCTCTTTGGAGTATTTATGTTTTTATGTATGATGAATGTCCAAGAAAAGAAGGAGCCCACAGAGCAGGAACCCTTGAAGTTGATTCCAGCTTTTCGGGAGACCATTCGGAATAAAAAGTTTTGGGTGTTTAATATTTCGAACTCTTTTGCTCAAACGGTGAATGGACTTGTAAGCTCGATGATTCCTTTTTATGCAAAATATGTACTTCATATCTCAGAGGCTCAGGTATCGATTTTACTCGCAGCTGTGTTTGTTTCGGTCATTCCATTAGTATTCGTGTGGTACTGGATGATTCGTAAGATGGACGGGGTCAAGGCGTGGCGGTTATCACTGATCTTATATGCGTTATCGGTAATTCCGTTATGGTTTGGTTATGATCTCTTAAGTGGTGTGGCTGCTGGCGTAGTTGTCGGTTTCGGATTAGCCGGATTTCTAGTGACCCCAGCAATAGTAGGTGGCAAGATTATTGATGAGGATGCGGAAAAAACAGGTCTGAGAAGAGAAGGAATCTACACGGCTGTAAGCGGATTCATTACTCGTTCAAGCGGGTTAATCTCTGCGTTAGCTTTTTTCATTGTAGGTATGATCTTTGGCTATCAAGGCGGTGATGACCCAGGGTCCAATCCTGAAGCGACATTTAGGTATTTAATAAGTGTGGTGCCATTATGTCTGTTGGCCATAGCTGTTGTCATATCCTTCACAATGAAATTTACATTTATGGACTCTTTGAGAGGTGAGGCTGACTATGAACAAAAAATTAATCATCAATTGTGATGATTTTGGACAAAGTCCCCCCATGAATCAGGCGATTAAACATCTGCTGGAAGAGGAAAAAGTATCCTCCGCAACGATTATGGCGGTGGCCCCTGGGTTTGAGGAGGCAGCTGCATGGTGTAGTCGCAGGCAACAACGAAATGTGGGACTTCACTTGACGATGACTAGTGAATTTGAGGCTTTGCGCTGGGCGAGCCTGACGGGAGAGACTTCTCTTCACGACGAGAGCGGACATCAATATAGGACGGTAAAAGAGTTCGAACAGGGAGCGCAGACAAAAGCCGTACTAAAGGAGATAGATGCGCAGTACGAGCGAGTAAAACAGTCGGGAATAGTGATTAGCCATGTAGACAACCACATGGGTAGTTTATACGGAATGGAAACAGGACGCAGCTTGCTACCGCAGACGTTGTGGAAAATTTCGCGCTGGGGATTGCCCTCACGATTCTTCAGATACATCCATGCTGAGGATCCGCTTTTGGCATCGCTGAAAAATATTAAACGACCAGTTGCCCTTGGAGCAGGGCTGGCGGATACGTTTGGGGTGCCGATTCCCGACTATTTGCTGTCGCATCCTTTTGGTGTAGAGGAAGGCGAGACGTATGAAAGTTTTAAAAGATCTATTATTGCTAAGCTGTATTCGTTGCCGGATGGCGTTAGTGAGACCTATATTCATCCCGGGATAGACGATCCATGGATGCAAGCAAATATTCCGCACTGGAGTAAGCGCGTTTGGGAGTATAAGTTGCCCTTTGATGATGATTTTACCTATGCCCTCAGTGATGCTAAGGTTGAATTGACGAATTATCGTTATGTACAGGAGCATCTAAAACGTCCACGGTTAAGATCTGCAGGCAGATTGTTAAAGAACCTGATAAGATTATGAGCAAAAATAAAAGACACCTTGAGGGGTGTCTTTTGATTATCCCATTAATCCTTTTAGCCCGTTAAGGAAGGGGGAAATAGATTTAATCATATTGTAGCCCATCTTCATAACCGGCATAGTTTTTTGTACCATTCCAATAAAGTTGCCGATTCCCCCGAACCCCCCAAATCCGCCAAATCCACCGCCTCCAGAACTGGAAGCCCCTGCTCCTGCGGAGCCTAGAGCGCCTCCACCCATTCCGAAAAGTGAGCCGAATAAGGGCATTAATCCTGATACGTTTGCTTTCCGAGAGCGGGAAGAAGAGTGTTTTTTTGATTTTTTGTGTTTATTTTTACGCGGTTTGGAAAGGGTCAGTCCATTCTTATCGAGGCCGGTTATCCATCCTACATACGTACGTCCATCATGTAGCGTAATGCATACGGGTCTACCTTTCAGCTGTTCAGCACGTTTGCGAATCTTCGTTGTATTTGCCATTTGCGGATCACCTCATTGGTCTATTTACTTCTATATTACTCAGATATTTTTGTGTTGCTTGTGCTGGTTCATCATAAAAAAATATTTGGGAGCAGTGATTCTGTATGTACTGCTGTCTCTGGGACTGCCTTATGGGGAATTTGCAATGGGAGGAAGGCATAGAATTATGCCTCCACAAATGAGAGTCGCGTGTGGAGTTTCAGTAGTGATACAGCTAATTGCCATCCTGTACTTATTGCAGGCAGGTAATGTGATCTCTATTGGATTACCTTTTGATAGAAGGGTATGTTATTTTTTCGCAGTCTATTTAATTCTTAATACTATAATGAACTTATTGTCGAGGAGCATGAAAGAAAAACTTGTGATGACACCCTTATCTCTAATAACTGCAATCTGTTTTGGGATTACTGCTATGAATGGGTAAAAAGTAGTGCCGGATATAGATTCGACTTTTCTAGACTTTATATAGGATTGTTTTTAGGACACATCTGGTGAAGATGTGTTCTTTTTGCATCTATTGACTCTTGACCTATAAAAACGGATTCATAAGTTTAGGTCTTTCTTCTTATGTTATTATATTTAACATTGTTTTATATTATTTTTACAATTATATGATAATTGGTTATGTTTGTGTGATATAATATCACAGAAATTATGTGAAAATGATAGGGAGGACTAATATTATTATGGGATGGAAGACACGATGGAATAAGCCGATTGCTTCTGTATTAGCAACTGCAGTGCTTTCTTTGCAGGTGTTTGGAGGTATTGGTTTGGGTGCAGCTTGGGTTACAGATAAAGCTGAAGCAGCATCCGCAGCCACAGCCAAACTCCGGCTGATGAGCACGACGGACGTGCACACCAATGTCTACGGCTGGGACTATTTTAAGAATGCAGCTTCAGTAACTGTAGGACTTGATCGGACAGCTACGTTGGTTACTTATGCTAGGAGCGAATATCCTGATAATAATCTTCTGCTCGACAATGGGGACTTGATTCAAGGTACGCCATTGGGTACTTACATCGCGAATGAAAGTAATTTAGTAGAATCAGAGACTAAGCTACACCCTATGATTGCGGCTATGAATATTATGGAATATGATGTTGCGACTTTTGGTAATCATGAATTCAATTATGGGCTGGAATTCTTAAATCGGACTATTAAGGGCAGTGCTAATAACCCATTGAGTGGTGCGGACTTCCCCTATGTAAATGCCAATATATATATTGATGATAAAGATGGTAATCCAGATAATGACGTAAATGCTTTTGAACCTTATGTCATTCTTGATAAAAAAATAGTGGATAGCGATAACCAGCTCCGGGATATTAAAGTCGGTGTG
Source organism: Paenibacillus sp. FSL R5-0928 (assembly GCF_037970385.1). Lineage (NCBI taxonomy): Bacteria > Bacillati > Bacillota > Bacilli > Caryophanales > Paenibacillaceae > Paenibacillus > Paenibacillus sp. FSL R5-0928. The sequence continues at coordinate 236,287 of NZ_CP150225.1, forward strand.
CTTGGTCTTGTGACCCCGCAGATTATGGAATGGGACAAGGTTAATCTGGAAGGCAAAGTCATTGCTAAGGACATTGCTGAAACAGCAGCAAAATATGTTCCTATCATGAAGAGTGAGGGTGTCGATGTAATCGTAGCAATGGCACATACCGGCTTCGATGCAACCGCAGTTGCGGGTACTGGTGCAGAGAATGCTATCAATCTTTTAAGTAAGGTTGACGGCATTGATGCGATTACCTTCTCACACACTCACAAAGTGTTCCCAACAGTTGATGATAAATCCCTTGACGCTTCTTTCAAGGATCCCCTAACAGGGCAGGCGTATAATAACGCTCAATCTGTTGTTGATAATGTTTATGGCCACATTAATGGGACTCCAGCCGTGCAAGCGGGTTATGGTGGAGGTTACTTGGGTCTGATTGATCTCAAATTGGTGGAAGTAGGCGGCAAATGGGAAGTGGACAAAGATAAATCCATCGCCTCAACCCGCTCCATAGCCAATGCTATACCGGATGCTGCTGTTGATGCTGCTGTTGCAGCAGATCACCAAGCTACTATTGACTATACAGGTCAAGAGCTAGGTGTTACTACCGCTCCGATGAACAGCTATTTTGCAATGGTTCAGGACGACCCTACCGTGCAGATTGTTACCAATGCCCAGAAGTGGTATGTGGAGAAGTATATTGATACCAATCTTCCACAGTATAAAAATCTTCCAATTCTCAGCGTAGGTGCTCCTTTCAAGGCTGGACGTAACGGTCCTTCAGAGTACACGAGTATTGAGAAAGGTCCACTGACTATTCGTAGTGCAAGTGACTTGTATTTGTATGACAACACGCTGAAAGCCATTAAAGTTAAAGGCTCTGTTGTTAAGGAATGGGTTGAAATGAGTGCGGGTGCGTTTAATACTATCAAAGTAGACAGCACAGCTCCACAAAGTTTGCTGAATGGGGAGTTTGCTGTTTATAACTTCGATGTTATTGATGGCATTAAGTACACAATCGATGTAACCAAACCTGCAAAATATACTCCTACCGGTGTTATAAACGATGCTTCATCGAGTCGTGTGAAGCAAATTACGTATAAAGGAAAAACATTGGATCCTAACCAAGACTTCATTGTTGTGACTAACAACTACCGTGCGAGTGGCGGAGGGAATTTCCCAGGTGTGAAGGGTTCGGAGATTCTAGTCGATTCCCAGGATGAGAATCGCCAGATCCTTATGGACTACATCAAAGAAGTAGGTACAATAGATCCTTCTGCGGATGGCAACTGGTCTTTGGCTCCACTTTCGGATAACGTAAATCTCACGTTTACTTCGTCACCAGAAGCGGCGAAAGTTATGCCGGCCAACATTAAGGACACTGGTGAAAAAGATGTTAAGGGATTTAGTATTTATAAATTGGCTCTACCAGCTAAGGACGTAGAAGTTCACCTTCTTGGAATTAATGATTTCCACGGTCAACTGGATACGGTGTCTGTCGTCAACAATAAGAATGTGGGGACAGCTGCTATTCTTGCGACTTATCTGAAAGAAACACAGGCTAAATACGATAATTCTCTACTCTTCCATAACGGAGATTCCGTAGGTGCATCTGCTCCAGTATCTTCGCTTGAGCGCGATGAGCCGACGATTGAGTGGATGAACTTGATGAGATTTGATGTGGGCTCCCTAGGAAACCATGAATTTGACCAAGGTGTCGATGCATTGATGACACAGCTTTATGGCGGCGTGGACCCTAAGGACAGCAATGTTACCCACAAGGGTACCAATTTTGATTATGTTAATGCGAATGCAGTGGATGCCAAAACTGGCGAGCCAATTATTAATCCTTATGTAATCAAAGAAGTGGGCGGTGTGAAAATTGGCTTTATTGGTCTTGTAACAAAATCCACACCAAGCAAGGTAGCGCCTTCCGGTACGGCCGGCGTGCATTTCCTCACGCCTGATGAGGAAGTGGCGGCTGTGGAGAAATACGCTAAGGAGCTTCAATCTAAAGGTGTTGAGACGATTATCGTGCTTGCACATGATCCTGCAACAACCAAAGATGGTGTGACTACAGGTGAAGCGGCTGATCTGGCCAATGCGCTTCCTGCGGAATCCCCTGTTGATGTTATCGTTGCTGGTGATAACCATGCACTTGCAAATGGAACAGTAAACGGCAAGCTGATTGTACAAGCTTATTCTTACGGTACAGCATTTGAGGATATCAAGTTGATCATTGATCCTAAAACAGGTGATGTGAAGGACAAGTCTGCTGTGGTAACTTCCACCTTCCATGAGGGTGTAACACCAGATCCGGAAAGTGTGGCACTGGTTAATGCTTACCTTGAGAAGCATCCTGAGCTTACCCAACCAGTAGGTACAACGGACGGAACTATCACTCGTACCGATGCTTACAATAATGAGGCTGCACTTGGGAATCTGATTGCTGACTCTATGCGTAATGCTGACTTCGGCGATGGTGCAAAAGCTGCCGATTTCGCCTTTATGAATCCAGGCGGTATCCGTGCGGACCTTCCAAAAGGTCCTGTAACCTTCGGCGATCTGGCTAAAATTCAGCCATTCGGCAACACGCTTGTGAAGCTGACACTAACTGGAGCGCAAATCAAAACATTGCTGCAACAGCAATGGAATGTAAAAGCTGATGGAACACCAGATATCAAAACGCTGCAAATTTCCGGACTGAAATATACAGCGAATATGTATCTGCCAGTAGCCGATCGTATTGCGAGCCTCACACTAACTGATGGAACACCAATTAATCCTACGCAGAAATATACAGCAGTAGTAAATAACTTTATGGCTGCGGGTGGAGATAACTACAAGGTTCTGACTCAAGCTAGTGATTCATTGGCTGGACCTATTGATTTGGACGTATTCTACGACTACATTGTAAAAACGTTTAATGGCAAAGAGATTAAAGCGGCCATTGAAGGACGTATTATTAATAAATTAAAGGCTGATTCGGGATCGGGCAATGGCAGTGGAGGCGGTTCTACCGGTGTAACTCCAACGCCTACTCCAACCGCGAAACCAACAGCAACACCAGCGCCATCAACAGCACCAACGGTAACACCTGCACCAACTACTGCGCCAGCAGCAAACTTCAAGGATCTGGGTAAGGTAGCTTGGGCGCAAGAAGCTATTGAAGCATTGGCTGCTAAGGGCATTCTGAAAGGTCTGGATGCAAATACTTTTGCGCCAACCAAAACAGTGACTAGAGCAGAGTTCGTTACGATGCTGGTACGCGCACTGAATCTTACGGGTTCAGCAACAACCAGTTCGTTCAACGATGTTAAACAAGGAGTTTGGTACACGGATTCTATCGCCCTTGCGGTGAAGGCTGGACTTGTACAAGGCTCTGGAAATGGCAAATTTGAACCGGGTCGTGAAGTGACTCGTGAAGAAATGGCCATTATGGTTGCTAACGCACTGAAAGACAAACTACAGCCGATTGATAAAAATGCAGCATTGGGTAAGTTTGCAGACAAATCCAGTATTGCTCCTTATGCACAAGAGGCTATCGCACAGCTAACTCAATTGGGAATCGTCAACGGTGTTGATGGTGGGAAATTTGCACCTAAGGGTATAGCTAATCGCGCTCAAGCAGCGGTTATCATCTATCGCATGCTTGGACAAGCATCATAATTCTATTGTTCTAACTAAAAGTGTATCGATGATCCTCGTGAGGGCATCGATACACTTTTTTTAAATATAAGAAAGTATAAGTGGCACCAATACTCTTATAGTCTTCCCTTTAACGCTTACTGTCCTTACAAGGACGCCGATGGCGCTTTTACTTGTTAAATTTGTTGTTGCTCTTTCTGTGAAATCATGTTAACTTATATTCTGCACTGTATTTTTTAATATTTTGTGCGGTCGTGGCGGAATTGGCAGACGCGCACGGTTCAGGTCCGTGTGGGCTAACCCCCGTGGAGGTTCGAGTCCTCTCGACCGCATACCTAAGTGCATATAAACAGGCAATACTTTTGAATCGCTCTTCAACCTGAAGAGCCTTTTTCTATTTATACGCATAATTCAATTTGACAAACTCTATGTAAAAGAAGTGAAGCAAAGATGGAGCCTAATGTAGGTGTAAATACGAAGCAAAGTGTGCGGTTTCTGGAAAAGTATTTCTCTGGTGAATCGATAGATTATCGTCAGATGATTGCTTTATTCATCCCTATCCTAGTGGATCAGGCCTTTGTGGTGGGTCTTAATCTAGTGAATACAGCTATGATAAGCTCGTCTGGTGTGGCAGCTATCAGTGCGGTCAATATGATAGATTCTCTTAATATTTTTCTCATTAGTGTGTTTATTGCCGTCTCAACAGGTGGGACGGTTGTTGTTGCGCAGTATAAAGGGAGCGGCAATGACCTCATGGTGTCAAAAGCTACGGCAGGTGCTACGTCATCTGTTTCGCTGATGGCATTTGCTATTGGGATGTTCGGAATTCTTTTTCACAATCCGCTGTTAAATTTACTATTTGGAGCGGCCTCACCAGAGGTTATGGAGAACGCCCGAATATATTTGATTGGGAGCTGTATCTCTTATCTTGGTATAGCTGTTGTGGAAGCGGTATGTGGTGCTCTTCGAGGAATCGGTAGAACGAGGGCCTCGCTTGTGCTTTCGCTAATTATGAATTTAACTTACGTCTTATTGAATCTCGTCTTTATTAACCTGTTGCATATGGGTGTTCTGGGGATGACCATTTCTATAAATATTGCTAGATACCTGGGGGCGTTCTGCGCACTTTATTATCTATTCCGACTGGACAACGATCTGCATATCCGTATTCGCGATCTTGTAGCGGTTAAGCTGTCTATGCTGAAAAAAATAATGTTCATCGGGATGCCGTTTGCGGCGGAGCAGATGTTCTTTAATGGTGGTAAAATTCTGACTCAGATCTTTATCGTTAGTCTGGGTACGTATGCACTTGCGACTAATGCGATTGCCTCCTCCTTTGCAGGGATTATGCAAATCCCCGGGAATGCGTTGTCCTTAACGATTATTACAGTGGTGGGACAATGTATGGGAAGCAATAATGTTAAGGATGCTCGAAAATTTATTAAATCATTCCTTGTCACCTCTTCTCTTTCCCTGGTGGTAATGGGGTTGCTGATTATGCCTTTTTTCAATCCATTAGTGTCGATGTTCCATCCTCCTGCTGAGATTGTGAGAGATATCTTCCTGATTGTGCTCATCAATACGATTGCGCAAATTCCGTTATGGTCCATAAGCTTTATTACACCTTCGGCGCTTAGAGCAGCAGGGGATTCCAAGTTTACCTCCATGGTTTCGATGCTTACGATGTGGCTGTTCCGTGTAGTGCTCGGATACATCTTAGGTATTGTTCTGAACTTTGGTATACTCGGCGTTTGGCTGGCGATGAATTGTGAGTGGGGGATCAGAGGTTTGATTTTCCTGCGGCGATTTATGGGCAAGAAATGGGTTCAGCATCGTGTTATATAATAGATATAAAAAAATCAAAGGACACCCTGAGGGGTGTCTTTTTTGCATGCTCTGATGAGTGCCTTTGGAGAATGCAGCTTGAGTATTTCTTGGGTAGCGGGGTAATAATATGTAGGAATTGCGTCTTTATGCTTACTAAAACACACAACAAGGAGTCTTGCACAATGTCACATTTCGTTAGATCCGTTACTTCACCAAAGAAATTTATCTCCGGCCATAACTTACTTTCAGATCTGAATGAGTATATTAAGGCGTTTGGCGATCATGCCTATGTGATCTGTGATGAGTTCATTTTGGAACGTGCTAAGAAAGAGGCGGGAAGTTCCATCGAAGGTGCGGGGAATAAGGCTACTTTTGAAAAATTCAATTATGAATGTACTCAGGAAGAGATTAATCGTAATCGGGAACTTGCCCGTAAAGCTGGGGCGAATATCATCGTTGGTATCGGCGGAGGTAAAACACTGGACACCGCAAAAGCTACTGCGTATTATGAGAAGCTGCCTGTAGTTATTTTTCCGACGATTGCATCTACTGATGCACCATGTACAGCGCTGGCTGTCATTTATAATAAAGATGGTTCATTTGATCAATACTTATTCCTCCCAAGTAATCCGGATGTAGTCTTGGCTGATACAGCGATTTTAGCTTCAGCGCCTTCCCGTTTTTTCGCAGCTGGAATTGGCGATGCACTGGCTACTTATTTTGAAGCCCGTGCTTGTTATGCCTCTAATGGTGACAATCTCGTACTCATGAAACCCTCTACAACGGGTCTAGGTATATCAAGACTTTGTTATGAAGCTCTACTTAAGAATGCGGTAAAAGCTAAACGTGCGGTCGATCAGAAACTCTATACACGCGCGGTGGAGGAAACCATTGAAGCGACAATTTATCTAAGTGGTGTGGGTGCTGAATCTGGTGGTCTGGCTGCCGCACATGCTATCCATAATGGGATGACAGCCGTTCCTTCACTACACAAAGCTCAGCATGGTGAAAAGGTTACGTTTGGTCTTTTAGCCCAGTTAGTACTGGAAAATGCCTCAAATGAGGAGCTGGAAACTGTCATTAAGCTTATCAAGGATGTAGATCTTCCGCTAACCCTCGCCGATCTGGGGTGTACGGAATTTATCGAATCCGAATGGCGCCAAGTTGCTGAAGCTGCTTGTGCAGAAGGAGACACAATGGGCAATATGCCGTTCCCGGTTACTCCGGAAGATGTGTACAATGCGATAGTGGTGGCGAACTCGCTGGCAGAGTCTTATAAATAACTAGCACAACTAATATGCAGTGATAATGAAGGCGCCCTTGGGGGTGCCTTTTATTTTTATAAAGGGAAAGCTTTTGAGGTATTGTAGTGGTAAAATTTTTCATATAGATATTGGCTTCGGCACTTAATCGCGGGATAGGGGGACCTACAGAAATAAGATTATTGCTAATCGCCCCGCGCTGTGCCAATTGTACTCTATGTAATAAGGAGGAAGGAAAGATGAGAAAAAACCAATTGGGTTATCTAATCCTTATTATCATAATTATTGGAGCGGTAATAATAGCAGTAATTCACGGAAACTCGGAGCGTCAGAACAAGCGGGCAGCAGGAAGTCTTGGAATGGATTATGTGCGCAAAGAGTACACGGAAAGTGCGTCGTTGAGAGTTGCAACGATTTGCAAACCCTTATTTGGAGGGTCAGGTTATCAGGTAGTGCTCGAGGATTCAAGTGGGCAATCGTATTATGTCATTATCGTTCTCGGAACTACACATAATCTTGTCACTATGGACGATCTGACGAAAGAGGTGCGGGAAGGAACATCTGTGTTTCCGTGCCACCAATAAAACATGATAAATGAATAGGATCTCATCTATATGATTATTGGGAGGCACTCCTGCGGGGTGTCTATTTTTGTTATATTAAATTGAATTTTGTTATTTATTTTCGGAATAACTAACATATGTGCTAACGTAAAAGATAAAATAATTATAACAAAAGGCAATATTTTGATTGTTTTATGCCAATGTAACCGCTATAATCTTGCATATACCGGAATGTGTAACGAAATAAGGAGTTTTTGTTAGCGTTTGTTATCAATAACAAAGTTGGAGATGTGGAGGTGAATAGTTAGCGAGTAGGTCTGTAATTGTCTTCTATAAGGACAGATAGTTATTGGGTTCATAACAGCTGGTTGGCTATTCTTATTATCAAATCCATTTATTTTCGAAGGAGAATTAGGAATGAAAAAAGCGAAAAAGTGGCTGGGGAGTATACTTGCCTGTGCAATGATAATGTCTCCTTTCCCATCTGTAATTTCTGCAGCAGCAGCACCATCCACTGTTGGATTCGGTGATACAAAGGGTCACTGGGCACAACAAAATATTGCGAAGTGGGTAGAAAATGGCGTTTTAAACGGGTATCAGGATGGTTCTTTTCATCCCAATGAAGGAATTACAAGAGCTGAGTTTGCTACGATCTTGAATAAGGTATTCGGTTTCTATATGAAGTCAGATCAATCTTTTTCCGATGTAAAAGCAAACGATTGGTATGCAGATCAGCTTTCGTTGGCACGATATGCTGGGTATTATGAAGGCTACTCAGAGAATAAAGCACAAGCTACTGATTATATAACGCGTCAGGATGCGGTGACGATGTTGGCTCGGATATTTACTCTTCAAGCTACTGAAAGCGCTTCATCATTGAGTGGATTTAATGATTCCTCTCAGATTCAAGCTTATGCTAAGGATGCAGTTGATGCGCTCTCAGGATTGATCACAGGGTATGAGGATGGAACCTTTAAGCCGCTTGGAAGGATCACCCGTGCCGAAGTTATAACGTTAATTAATAAAATAGTGAAGAGTTATTACTCGCAATCTGGGAGCTTTGAAGGAGGAATAGTTTCTGGAAATGTAGTCGTTAATCATGATGGTGTTGTGTTAAAAAATGCAACGATAAACGGAAACCTGTATCTAACCGCTGGGATCGGTAACGGCGAAGTGACCCTTGAGGGCATTAAGGTTACGGGCACCACATTTATTGCAGGTGGCGGGGTAAACTCCATTCTTATTAAGAATAGCTCATTAGGCAAAGTAAATATAAATCGTAAAGAGGGTGAGGTTCGTGTCCTCACGAGTGGTACAACCCAAATCTCTCAGCTAACGGTAGATAGTCTAGCAAGGCTGGAGTTTGGAATTGGGACGATGATCACCACGGGAATTCTAAATAGAACTGTGGGACTGATCCTAGGTGAAGGCGCATCGATTGCAAATCTAAACGTTGCTGATAAAGCGACTGGAACCACCATTTCTGGTCAGGGCGACATTGCAAAAGCGGACGTTAAAGCAACAGGAGTAACGTTGAACGGTAAGCCCATTGCTCCTGGCACAATTGTTATTATCAAAGGCAATCAAGGTCCTGTAGCAACGGCTACCCCAGCGCCTACCTCGGCATCAGGCTCATCAATAACGCCGGCAGGTCCGACTAATCCAACCGCGGCACCTACAGCGACAGCAACACCAACAGCAACGGAAACACCGACACCAACGGCAACACCAACAGCAACAGCAACACCGACACCGACCGCCCCGACGGGTCCTGTGGGACGTATCGAGAATTTAGCGGATGTTGATGCAAGTAGTGAGACTAAATCACTATTCGCCTACTTACAGGATATCCGCGGCAGTGAGATCTTGTTTGGACATCAGCATGCTACTACAGAAGGACTTTCTATTACTGAAAAGGACGGAACGCAGTCTGAGGTTGAGAATGCAGTAGGCGACCTTCCGGGCCTGTTCGGCTGGGATACGCTTAGTCTTGAAGGTTTTGAGAAACCAGGCGATCTAGGCGCAACCAAGCTGGAGAATCGTGATAAATTAATCGGCGTGATGAAATCTGCTTATGAAAAAGGCGGCGTGCTTACATTAAGCTCACATATGCCGAACTTCGTCACAGGAAAGGACTTTTATGACACCAAAGGGAATGTGCTTACGCATATATTACCCGGTGGTGACAAACATGCAGAATTTAATGCATTCCTGGATATGATTGCGGACTTTGCGAATAACTTAAAAGATGATAATGGTAAAGCTATTCCGGTCATTTTCCGTCCATTCCACGAGCAAAATGGTGGCTGGTTCTGGTGGGGTGCACCTTACCGTACGAAGGAGCAGTATGCTGAAATTTATCGTCATACCGTTGAATATTTACGGGACAAAAAAGATGTGCATAACTTCTTGTATGCGTTCTCACCGGGAAGTCCGTTTAACGGCACAGATGCGACCTTCCTTGAGACGTATCCGGGAGATGACTATGTCGATATCCTGGGCTTCGATAATTATTATGACGGAACCACTGAGGGTTGGTTTGATTCAGTCGTGAAGGATGCTAAGTTGATCTCGAAGCTGGCGGATGATAAGGGGAAAATTGCAGCATTTACTGAGTTCGGTTATTCGGGTGTGAAGCCAACCGGCACGAAGGACCTGAAGTTCTTTACCAAGCTAATCACTGCGCTGCAGTCTGATCCGGATGCTAAACGGATGGCCTACATGCAGACTTGGGCGAATTTCAATACAGATTCTATCTTTGTCCCTTATAGAAATGCTCCAAACGGACTAGGGGATCATGAACTGCTCCCTGATTTTGTGGACTATTATAATGATCCGTATACAAGCTTCAGCCATGAGGTGGCTGTTGCGGATGCTTATTCGAAACAGGTAACTACAGAAGCCGAGCAACCTTTTTTACACATTGCCTCACCAACGGCAAACCAAACAGTGCCCACGACAAAAGCATCGACCCTTCGTGTTCGTGTGTTAAATCAAGACGTGGATAAAGTAACCTACCTGATTGGGGATGACACAACAGAGTACAGCATGGCAGCTGACGCAGAAGGTTTCTATTACTTGGCAGATTGGACGCCAGGTGTAGCCTTCGACGAATCTGGCGTGATGCTTACTGTTAAGTCCTATGCAAAGGATGGTTCTGTACTTTCACAAACGATCCAAATCTTTGTAAGTGACGTGCAGGGCAATGGGGATCCATTGGTTGTAGATACTTTTGAGAATTACAAAGGGAATGATGAATTACTTCGTGCGGCATTAAGTCCTGCGGGCGATCTAAATACGATCTCACTTGATGCGGACCATAAAAATGATGGCAAGTATGGCCTGAGGTTCGATTATAATGTGGATGGTCAAGGTTATACAGGTCGTACCAAAAACATGAATAATGCCGACTGGTCGGACGCCAACAAATTGAAGCTCTGGATTGCACCTGATGGCAGTGACCACAAGCTTGTTATTCAGGTCAATGCAAGCGGCATCTCTTTTGAAGCTTATCCTTCACTGGCAGGTACGACACCTGGCATGGTGGAAATTCCATTCAGCCAGTTCGCTCCAGCGCCATGGGATACAGGAAATGCTGGTAAAGTAATCACTAAAGAGAACCTTAAGGACATTCGGGCAGTGTCTATCTACGTAAATAAAAAGGACACAGTAGCAAGTACGTCTGGTACGCTGTACTTTGACGATATTACAGCGTTTAATGATGGAACGGGTGGCGTCCCTAACGGGGGCGAAGGTCCTGGCAGCACGCCAGAACAGGCGAAGCTGTTGTATGGCTTCGAAAAAGATACTCAGGACTGGACAGTAGAGCAAAATAATGCCAGTGCAAGCGCGGCAGTGATCTCGACTGATGAGGCTGCTGAAGGAACTCATTCGTTAAGCTCCTTGTTCTCACTCGATTCAGGTGGAGCTTTTGAGCTCAGCAAAAATGGCAGTCTGGATCTGAGCGCGGTAGATAAATTAAGCGCACAAATTAAACTGTCGAACGGAACAGCGGATGCACGTTTGTATATTAAGACGGGATCAACCTGGGCTTGGGCTGACAGTGGAGCTGTGAAAGTAGATTCGAGTGGATTTACTACGGTTTCGCTCAACTTGGCAGGTATTGCTGATCTTAATAGTGTAAAAGCCATAGGTATCAAGCTCGAGGGATTCAGCGGTACGGGAACTTCTACGCTGTATCTGGATGATGTTCGGACCCTGAAGAATGGTACCGCACCTGAAGCTGTCGTCTATGGCTTCGAGGACAATACACTGCAAGGCTTCAGCATCAATGTGGATGAAAATAATAAATATAATACAGCACTGGCCCAGAATCTATCGGTGAGCAATGCTGTGTATGCTGAGGGAACTCATTCGATGCAAGCGGACTTAACATTAAATGGAGGGCAATTCCAGCTGCGTCGTATGGTGGTTACCAACTTAGCGAATGCATCAACAATTACGCTTAAAATCAAGGTTGTACCTATTGATGCAAGCGATGTTAGCGGTGTAATGGCTCAGCTGTTCACCCAAAGTGGCTCAAGCTGGGGAACATGGACTGCTTCTACGGCTGCACCAGTAGATACCAATGGATTTACTACAATAACATTGGATATCAGCAAGGTAGCGGATCGTAATTTGACCCAAGCGATTGGCGTTCAAGTCATGACCACAGCAACCGATCCGGTGGGTAGTGCTACCGTATATGTGGACGAAATCACGATTAAATAGAAAGTAGTAAAGCCGGAAGCGAACATTTTACGATGTTCACTTCCGGCTTATTTATTTAGCATCAAATTTATTCATTTTAAGGTCTACGAGAATCTGCTTGAAATTAACGAAGCTTAATAGATCCGCCATCTACCATGATAGTCTGGCCCGTAATATAATCGGAATCTTCACTCGCTAGGAATACCGCAACACGACCAATATCACTTTCCAGTTCACCCAATCTTCTCAAAGGAATTTTTGAAATCATGTTTTGGTAATACTCAGGGTTTGCTTCTGCCCATTCAATCATGCCAGGGGAATTAGCAATTGGAGCAATGATGTTTACGTTGATTCCAAATGGACCAAATTCATTAGCGGCTACCCGGGTAATTCCACGGATGGCTTCTTTTGCAGCAGCATATGTTCCTTGATTGGTGTCACCGTTGAGGCCAGCACCCGATGCAAAGTTAATAATTTTACCTTGAGTTTCTTTTAAATAGGGTAGTGCTGCTTGCATGAAATAGAAGGTTGGATAGAAGCCTGTATCAAAAGATAAATCGAAATCAGCCTGTGTAGTTTCTTCGATAGATTTCATTCTGGATGCGTGGGCATTGTTTACTAAAATATCTATTTTTCCGAATTTATCAGCTACTTGTTTAACAAGGTGAGCTATTTTATCGTGTTCCTTGAGGTTCGCTTGAATAAAGATAGATTCAGGTTGATATTCTTGTAATTCTTTAATTGTTTCTTTGCCGGTTTCTTCATTGAGGTCAATAATGGCTACCTTAGCGCCTTCTTTAACAAAAGCCAAGGCCATTCCTTTACCAATACCGCCTGCTCCACCAGTAATAATAGCTACTTTTCCTGCAAGTCTGCTCATGTTGTGATCTCCTTTTTGTGAAAAAATGTAGTATCTAACTCTTATTCGAGGTAAGGTGTAATTGTTACTTCGACTATATATTACCCAAAATAGTAGCTATATTTACCATGAAGTAGAAACGGCATCATTTACCAAGATGAATATAGAGGGTGATGATGAATGTTTCAGCAGCTGATGAGGCCTATTCCGGCTCTTATGTAGATGTTGAGCGATTGAATTAAGCGGCGCACCAAGTGATGCTGCAAGTGATGCAATAAGTGAAGTATTTATAGAGTAATTAGGGAATTTCTCCCTGAAATTCAGAGATTTCTGTTCATCAGACTTATAATTAGGGAAAACTTACCTGATTTTCGGCCGATTTAGTAACTAATTAAGAAATCCCCCTAATTATTAGGGAAGAATTCCCTGATTTCGTTCATTTAGAGCGAATATCGGTTATTTTCAGGGAGTTTTTCCCTAATTAGTTTAAACCCTACCGCCTACGCCTACCGCCTACGCCTACCGCCTACGCCTACCGCCTACGCCTACCGCCGCTCACCGCCCCACCGTTCCACCGCTCACCGCCCCACCGTTCCACCGCTCACCGCCCCACCGTTCCACCGCTCACCGCCCCACCGCCCACCGCCCAACCGCCCACCGCCCAACCCAATATCATAGAACACTACGCGTAGTGTCATATGGCACAGTAAAATCCATTACTTTTCTTTTCAATTCCATTCCATAAAAAAGAAGCTGCCCCCAAGTAGAATTCACTACTTTTGAGACAGCCTCTGAATATTTATAAAGGTAACCCCATCGAGATTACCGCACCGCCATTTCTTCGGTTGCCGGCGCTGATCTGACCTCCACAACGCTCGATGATTGCGCGGGAAATAGCCAGTCCAAGTCCGGATTCTCCGTCTTTTCCTTTTACAAACCGATGGAAGAGATAGGGGAGCAGATCGTCCGAAATTCCAGGACCATCGTCACTTACGGATAACAGGGCCCGGCCCTCCTTGACCGAAACATGGATATAGATATGTTGGTTAGCGTAACGTGTGGCATTCGATACTACATTAAGAAGCGCCTGTAGCAGCTTATCTCTATCCGCACGAATCGTAAGAGAATCTTGATGATCGTGGGAGATATGGAGGGTTAATTCTTTTTTCATCAATAGAGGGTTCATTCTTTCGATGGTTTCTGTAAGTAGATCTTTTAAACAAATATCCGTAGGCTTGAATATATCTTCCTCGCTGTCCAGCTTCGCAAGTAAAGTCATTTCGGACACGAGCTTCTTCAAGCGGCTGCTTTCGCTCATGATAATGTCTAGCCCTTTTACTACATTCTCACCTTCAAAAACTCCATCCTTGATTCCTTCAGCATAGCCGGAAATGGACATTAAGGGGGTTTTTAATTCATGAGACGCATTCTGGAAAAATTGTTTCTGCACATGGTTAAAACGGTTCAATTCATCTGCCATGTCATATACCGATTGTGCGACAGAGCCAAGTTCCCCTCCTGCCTTAATTAATTTAACATCTGAGAAGTGGCGTTCTTTGACTTTGCGGAGTTCTTGTTGCAGCCTCATTAGAGGTTGAATCAGCTTCTTGGTGATAAATAGGCCAAATAGGAACATAAATGCTCCCGCTGCACTGAAAACGATCAGCAGTCTTCTGAGCAAAGCTTGTTCAATAGCAGTGACTGCGCTCATAGGGGTTAGTAAAGTTAGCGTGCCTATAGGTGTAGCCTTCACTTCAGTAATATACCGTGTATCTGTTCCATTCCAAATGTTCTGGAGCTCAGTGGCTTGGCCTGTGACACTCTTGGCATCGTAGTTTATTGCAATTGAACTCATCTCTGATGATGTGGACAAGACTTTTCCTGTCTCATCGCTAAGAATGGCTTCGACGCCTGCAGTGCTTAGAGAAGGTATGGTCACGGGCAGAGCTTCCAGCTGAGTGCCAATCTCCCCGATGTATTTACTTTCTTCAGTCAATGTAGCTGACATCGCTGCACCAATGGTTCTTAAATCCTCTTTTTGTGTTCCGACAAAATGGTTGAGCAGTACAAAATGGATCACGACAGCAGTAATAGATAGTAGCAATACCAATGCAATACTAAAGGCTAAATTAATCTGATGTGCTAGTTTCATTCGTATGCTCACCCCCATCTGTTCTCATGCGGTATCCGTGTCCCCATACTGCCTCAATGGGCAAATGCTCCAGTTTTTTGCGCATCCGTTTAATTAGATGATCCACGGCGCGATCACTTCCAAAATAGTCGTCTCCCCACACATAGCTCAGCAGCTCATCTCTTGTAAATGCCCGGTTAGGGGCATCAGCGAATACTTTTAGCATGGTGAATTCCTTGCTGGTCAAGTCCACCTCTTCACCACACCAGAATACACGTCTTTCTTCCGGCAATAGTAGAAGCTGGTCAATTTCAAGACGGGTGGAAGTGGCCTGACTGTTCAATTTTTCGGCCTGATTACTCATTTTGTACCAGCGTTGAAGCTGCCGTTTGATCCGGGCGACTAACTCACGAGGACTGAACGGCTTGACTAGATAATCGTCACTGCCAAGCTCCAATCCTAATATTTTATCCACTTCATTATCTCTTGCGGAGATCATAATGATCGGTAATTCGGCTTCGTTACGAATCCTTTTACAGAACTCATAACCATCCATGCCGGGGAGCATAACGTCGAGTACCCACATATCCGGGGGGTTTGTCTGCCACAAGGTCCATGCTTCCTCAGCGCTGCCAAGGCCGATGGTGTGGTAATTTTCTTTTTGTAAATAAGCTTCAACAAGATTGCGTATATGTTCATCATCGTCGACTACGGCAATGAGGTATGGATTATTCATTTCGGGTTACCTCCAAATTATTCTCCTACAAGTATATCAATCCAGAGGTGGGTAGGGGCGGCTGCCATCGTTTTTCCACAAATTAACCAATGTTCTGCCACACCCCTTTTGTAAGCTTGGTCTTGTAAGATCATTCGAATCGACGAGGAGTGTTGTATTTATGAATCAACAGATGTTATTTAAAAAGTTAGCGCTGTCCGCCCTGCTAGTGTCCGCCGTTGCTGCACCGTCTGCAACGAACGCAGCAAGTGGAGCACAAGACGGAAACACGAAAACAACGGCCGCAGCCGTGGTTACTGCTGCCTCTAAAGGAACAATTGCCACTAAAGTAACCACTATTGATTGGGTAGATCCCCTGGAGTTGGCTAAGACCTACGCACCTAATACCCAAGAAGACTGGAAGAACACCTTGGATCAGTATTATAAGGTTGCTGGATTTAGTGTAACCGCACTTGCCGAGCTTGTGCCTGCGGAACTGGTGGAGGGAGTTCAATTATCAAAAGAAATACTATCCATCGAAGCTCTACCTGCGGGATATATTGAAGCTGGTCGTAACCTTGAAGTAGTACCTGTAGTCGATGATATGAAGGTAGATAGCAATATCACTACTTCAATTAAAGCTGTAGATGCGACTTCAATTGCTATTTCCATTCCAGATCTTAGCGACGCGGATAAAGCTTTTTTCAAAGCCCAAGATGATCTGAATAGTGCCGCTAAATCCAAAGATGCGACTGTGATCAAGGAAGCTTTAGCTAATCTGTTGGACCAATATAAAGAGAAGATCAAGGAGCTTGAAACAGCCAAATAACGGCGATTAGCGAGGCTTGATACAGAATAGAGATACTGAAAAGGGTAAAGATAAAAGACACCTCGCGGGGTGTCTTTTTTGTATGCA
Organism: Paenibacillus sp. FSL R5-0928; assembly: GCF_037970385.1. Lineage (NCBI taxonomy): Bacteria > Bacillati > Bacillota > Bacilli > Caryophanales > Paenibacillaceae > Paenibacillus > Paenibacillus sp. FSL R5-0928. The sequence goes on from NZ_CP150225.1 coordinate 252,900, forward strand.
TATCAATCTTCACGCTTTGCCTTTGGCCCTTACTTGCTTCCGCCAGTTCACACCGATCACCCCGGCGATGATCATCACTGTACCAGTCCAATGGTACCATTCCAGTTGCTCATTCAGCAGAAGTACACCACCGAGAATAGAGACAACTGTTGAAAGACTGCCGAAAATGCTCACGCGTGAAGCTTCCATCCGTGATAAAGCATAGTTGGAGAGGAAGGAGGTCACGAGGGAGGAGAGTACGCCGAGATAGAGCATGGAGAATATGAATTTTGGCTCTTGAAAAGGTGTGAAATACTGATCCAAGGTTCCTGCCGAACCATGCTTAATGATCGCCAGTCCATTAAAAAATATAAATCCGAATAAAGTAATCATATAGGTAAGTTCTTTGGGACTCCAGGTACGTGTCAGCTTTCGAGCCGCAACATTATAACCGGCAAGGGATAAAGCTGAGATTAGGATGAGCAAGACGCCCCAAAGACTAGAAGAAGAGATACTCAAACCTGGAATGGCAAAGATAAGAATAATGCCTGCAACTGAGATTAATGTAGAGATCTTTTGGAAGCTGCTCGTGGTTTCCTTCAAGAACATCGCCGCCAAAAGGATGGTGAAGATGGGCATTGTCGCCTGAATAATACCCGCTACAGCGGAGGTTGTATACAGAAGTCCATACGCTTGAAGGGTGAAATACAACGCTGGATACATTAAAGCCAGTGGGATTATCACTGCTGCCTTGGATATTCCAAACTTCACCCGCCCCCACCCTGGAAAAGTAAATAAAGAAGCGGCAAGGAAAGATAACGTGAAGCGATGAGCTAGCGTATCAAAAGGATCCGAGACGGTTAGGGCCATTTTTACAAATATAAAGGAAAACCCGACAATAATAGCATTCAAGACAGCTGCTGCTATCGCTTTTTGAGTAGAAGATGTATTCATTAGTAAAGACCTCCAAAGTGTTGCGCGCATTTAGGTACCGGTCCTGTTCTGCTCTTTATTCTAAGGCTAGAGTAGCTGTGCTACAATGTAATTATTATTCATCTGTACCGGTACAGAATAAGCTTGGAGGAAGGTGAAAGGGATGTATAAGTATTCGGAGTTAATCAACGAGCTGGAATTGCAAATTGCCGAGGATACGTATCGTGAGGGAGATAAATTACCGTCTATCCGGGAGTTGTCCTTACGTTATGGATGTAGTAAAAGTACGGTTATTCGCGCGTTGCAGGATCTTCAGGACAAACATTTAATCTATGCCGCCTCAAAAAGTGGTTATTATGTCATGAAACGAAGCGGACAGCGAAAAGACGAAGGTGCACATTGGATCGATTTTACGGTGTCTGCACCCGACCCGGATATTTTTCCGTATCTGGATTTCCAACATTGTATTAATAAAGCGATTGATATGTACCGCAATGACTTGTTCATCTATGGAACGCCGCAGGGGCTTCCTTCTCTTATTCGTGAAATGCAGCGCCATCTGGCTTCTTATCAGGTATTTGCCAATCCGGATCAGATTTTTATTACCTCAGGTGTGCAGCAGGCGCTTGGCGTATTGACCCGAATTCCTTTTCCGAATGGCAGGCAGCGAGTGCTGATTGAGCAGCCGGGTTACCCGTTGTTTATGGAATATCTGAAGACGTATGGCATTGAGACAGAGGGGATAAAGCGTTCGGACGCTGGGGTTGACTTGAATGAATTAGAGCGGTTATTTAAGACAGGCCAGTTCAAGTTCTTTTATACCGTCCCGCGATTTCATAATCCGCTTGGCGTCTCCTATACCCGTACCCAGAAGAAGGCGATTGCTCAGCTAGCAGCTAAATACGATGTGTACATCGTTGAGGATGACTACATGGCGGACTTGGAGCAGGATGCAAAAGAGGATCCGATCTACGCTTATGACGATGCTTCCCATGTGATCTATTTGAAAAGCTTTTCCAAAATTATTTTTCCGGGCCTGCGTGTCGGTGTCGCTGTACTGCCAGAGGTCCTGTGTGACTCTTTTAACCGATTCAAAAGACTGATGGATATAGATAGCTCTATGCTGTCTCAGGCTGCCCTGGAGTTGTATCTGAAAAGCGGAATGTTCGAGCGCCACCGAAAAAAGATGCGTTCCTGCTACGAAAAAAGATCCACGCTGCTCCATGAATCGATTATGAGAGAGTTAGATACAGCAACAGCACAGCATTATTCTTACCATCCAACCGGCCAGCTTGGCGTGCATACGTATCTGAAGCTTGGTGACAGCGTAAAGACAGAACAGATGATCAAACGTCTGCAAAAAAAGTTCATTCGCATCGAAATGGCGGACAGCGGTTATTTGCCCTCTTTTAATAAAGAGAAGATTCTAAAGCTTAATGTATCCAGTGTAAAAGAGCCGGATATTCGCTCTGGCATTGAACAGGTAATGCAAGAAATACGCTGAGAGCGCAGCGATAAATCAGTGGATAATAATGGTGGAAATGCTGGGAGCCATCTATAATAAAAGGTCAGTAATCCCTGGTTTCTCTATAAATATCCGAACACATTTTCTGGTGCAATCTTCCGCCGAGTCATGCGGACCCAGATGACGTTATTTGCTATTTTTTAGCCTTTGGAGCAGAGTTTCGGACCCCAGCGCCGCTATTCAAGTAGAAAGTGGTCATATTGAGTGGTGTTCACGCTAACAACGGCTATGGGGTCCGATAGCACTCTAAAAGTGGGAAAAAGCCGCTTTTAAGGTCAGCTGTGTCCGATATCGAATTGGCTAAGTGCAAATTACCAAGATGCTTTATCCATCTTTGCTTGGGTAGCGAGTATCAGCAACAAGCAAATTGAAAGTTGTCGTTCCTTTCGGTACAATCCATTCCAACATCGTATGATTCCATCAAAAAGGGTGATCACTTGCGTAAAGATACGAAAACCATCGGCGAGGTGGCTAAGCTGCTGGGCACAACTATTAAAACCGTTCGTTATTATGACGATATCGATCTATTGAAACCATCCAGCCACAGCGAAGGCGGACACCGTTTATATACTCCTGAAGATATTTCCCGCCTGCGGCTGATCACAACGTTACGTTATTTGGATTTCGGCATTGACGAGATTCGCCAAGTTATCGCTGGAGAAATCCAGCTCACTACAGCACTCAACTGGCAGATTGAAGCTTTGGAGACCCAGGTCAGTACGCTGACCAATATGATTTCGATTCTGCGCCAAGCCCAAGAGCATGTCTCAACAGGTGATTCCATGGATTACATGAATGAGCTGGTGGACTCTTTGTCCATGAATGCTGATAAGCGAACCCAGTTCATCTCCAGTAAAATAGAAGAAATACAGCCGCTCGGTCAATTGCCGTCCGAATGGCGGGATACCTTTTTATATTTGTTCAATAAATATATTATGAATGAAGTCAAAGTGACAGCCGCGCAAACCGTAGCTTGGAACGAACTACAAGCACTTATGAACGATACACAGTACATGGAGGAGCTTGTCCGATTTGAGCTGCCTTTTTTCAATATGGTTAGACATCCCCGCGTTCCCGCTGCGGTTTGGATTCGGACGCTGGAGAATATCCGAATTCGGGTAGAAGCAGCCTTGCAACAAAAACTATCAGCAGACAGCGCTGTTGTACAGGCAATTGTTGAAGATTTTGTGATGATGTATGCAGGTCCAGAGCAGTTCCGCGATAAAGCTGCCTTTTTCCGCCAATATGCTCATTTGATGCAAACTGCTGTTACCGAACGGATAGAACGCTTTAATAAACTATGCTTGCTCCTCAATCCCAAATGGGATGTTATTGTGAGAGGCAACGCCTTGCTGATGGAAGGGCTAGAATGGAAGCTTGCGCAGGAGAATTCTCATTCCGCACCTTGTTGAAGTGTATACTTCGGATGGTCTCCCAGGTTGTTATTCAAATATTGCAAGGGCTGTCCTTTTAAATAATGGTCAAAAAAATCCAGCGTATACTCATTAATCAGCTCATGTGTTCCGCGCACATCCACATGTTCCATCCATTCAAACAAGGGGGTAAGCAGATATAGATCTGAGAAGCTTATGTGCTTGCTTTGTTTGAAAGTCAGCCAATAGTTCCCGCCTGCAGTTACTGGCTCATACCGGGCGAATAGCTCATTATAGTAGGCTGTAATCTCTTTCCTATCCGTCCGTAGTGCGGCGATTTCAGCATCGCTGGTTTGGTCTACTCCTTTTAAGGTGTCATCGGCACTCATGAGCAAAAAAGGTTTCTTCAAGCCGTCTGCAGGAATCCGTTTTTCACCGTAAAGTACCCCATCCATATCAATGCCTGCTTGTATTCTTTGATCATCCATCAGCATCTGCACCGTCGTGGCTCCCCCAAAGGAATGACCGAACATACCCATATGTTCAAGATCGATCCGGCCTGTAAACAGACCACTAGGATCGTCCGCAGATAAGGTCTCCATTTGATCCAGCACAAACTTAGCATCTTCTACCCAGACTTCATTACGCCGATCCATAAAAGAATACTTCATTTGCTCATAGCCTGTTTTTCCTTCTGAATCAAACGTTACCACAGACTTGTCTGGAAATACCGAAGCTACGCTGCTATAAGCATGTTCAATCCCTACGACAATATAGCCGTGGCTTGCCAATTGCTCGACTTGAAAGGTGTTCTGATTCTTGTAGCCCATAAATCCATGTGAGAAAAGAAGCACCGGATATTTAGTTTCCGTATCTGCCAAACCGGCATTCGCAATAGCGTGGGTGTTGGCCAGTTTTAATCCTGAGAATAAAAACTCCGGCAATTGTAAAAATTCATGCAGCCCTTCTATATACGGAGTAGGATCAGATAAATATGGCGCCGGGCTCCCTGTAGACTCTGAACTTGCTGGATACCAGATTTGCACCATTAATTCGCGGGAGTCACCGGATGTTTCTGTGAACTTTTCTTCCCGTGCAGAATCGGTCCAATGGTAGGTGACGGTTCCTATCTTGTAAGGACCTGTGGGCTCCGCAAAAGAAAATACAGGGAACAGGAGGGGCAGAGCAATGGAAACGGCAGCATAAACCGCCCCAACTCCAGTCAGCACTAGTGTTTTCCAACGCCGTTGCGGTTTTCTTGCTGCCTTTGCTGCGGATCGGAAGAAAAGTCTTGTTCCGCCCACGATTGCCCATAGTGTGATCAGATACACTGGAATCATCGGCCACCGCAACCCTTCCACGAATGCATGGATAAGCAGTAAAGCAGTAGAAATCCCGCCGCCGATCAGCCACCCGCGCTGTGTTTTGGGCCGTCCTAAGGTTAGCCAACCCAACAACAATACATTAAATAAGACAAGTGTGATTTCAAGTAATCTCATAATCTATAATCCTCCTTGGTTTTCTTTTCTGGCTGCTGTACTGAATCCAAGTATAAAACCTCCTGTTAGGGGAGAATCAATTGCTCGCTGTGACTTCACTATATTTAGAGGATTATTTAAGATTTATAACAAGAAAAAAAAGAGACCGGGTTCGGTCTCTTTTAGTTATTTCTCGATAGGAGGTATGAATTAATTCGCAAAAAAGTTCGGCAGGAACTCTTTATTAGCTTCCAGCATTTCGTCCAGCATCCGAATCGCTACGTCCACGGACGGAACAAGCGGGTGATGTGCGAGCGCCTGAAGGGCAAGGGCGCGATCTCCGGTTACAGCGGCGTCAATCGCCAGCTGTTCATAGGTTTTGACAGCATGAATGAGTCCTTTAGCCATGGTTGGAATTTTGGTCAGTGGCAGAGGTAGCGGGCCGTTTTTGGTGACCACGCAGTTCACTTCAATGCTGGCGTCATCTGGCAGGAAGTCCAATATGCCGCGGTTAGCGACATTTAGGGTCTGAATGTCGTTTGATCCGTTATGGAGCGATCTCATGAGATTAACAGCTGCTTCTGAGTAAAAAGCACCGCCGCGCTGTTCCAGCTGCTTCGGCTTCTCGCTTAGCTCTAGATTGCCATAAAGCTCGAAGAGCTCTTCTTCTACACGTTTGACGACTTCAGCACGGTTAATGCCTTGTTTATGGGATTCCATCTGCTCTTCGAGCATGGCATCGGTCATATAGAAATATTTTAAATAGTATGAGGGCAGTGCATGAAGGGATTGCAGGAATTCCGGGTTCCATTCTCTTGCCGGTACGTTCTTAGCGCTGTAGCTGGTTGTATCTGCAAGCATATCATCCAGCTTGTCTTCACCTTCAACATCGATACGAGTAATCCAGTGCAAGTGGTTGAGGCCCACAAATTCGGCATATACGCGGTCTGCTGCTACATTATATTTGGCAGAGACTTGCTTGATCAGGCCGATAGGTGCGTTGCACAGGCCAATACTTTTAACCTTAGAATATTTCAGAACGGCTTCGGTGACCATCCCAGCAGGGTTAGTGAAATTGAGCAGCCATGCGTTGGGAGCCAGTTCCTCGATATCACGGCATACATCCAGAATAACAGGGATGGTGCGCAGTGCTTTCATCATTCCCCCAGGACCTGTTGTTTCTTGGCCAATAACGCCATATTTGAGCGGAATCGACTCATCACGGGCACGGGCATCAAGCATGCCGACACGCATCTGGGTGCTGACGAAGTCGGCGCCTTCGATAGCTTTACGGCGGTCTGTTGTCAGATGAACCTCAATCGGAAGGCCGGATTTCTCCACCATACGTTTTGCCAAGTTACCTACAATATTCAGCTTGCGAAGACCAGGCTCAATATCTACAAGCCATAATTCGCGCACGGGAAGTTCTTTATAGTGAAGAATGAATCCCTCTACTAATTCTGGGGTATACGAAGAACCTCCACCGATAACTGCAATCTTTAATCCTTGGTTAGCTGCCAAGATTAATCACTCCTGTCTTGTAGTTTGTTTGATCGATTCATAATCCTGAAATTTCCGCATTTTGTCATATACTTCACTACTAAGGGCCAATCCATCTTGATCCATAGCTGACCATACTGCACCGACTACAGGCTCTGTGGCAAGGGTAACCACGGTTGCCTGAGGGGCTGCAGCATGTACAGCTTTCTCGATAGGCTGGCGAATCCAACCGCGATCCCCTCGGGTTAGCAGACTTCCTGCCAGCACCACATCGAAGGTCTCCTGCTCCATGCCTAGCTTGTGAATGATAGCTGCCGCAGACTTACCTAGTTCAACCCCTTGCCGATGTAAAATCTCCAACGCTACGGCATCGCCTTCAGCTGCTGCTTCAAAGAGCAGGCGAGCAACATTTACAGGGACTTTTTTCCAATGATCGAGGAAATCGTGAAACAAATGCCCAACTTCCTCATAACCTAGCATTTTTAGCAGTAAGCCTGTTAAGAGGGTGGGCTGTTCCCGGCCGTCCCAAGCTCGGATAACGGAACGAAACACCTCAATATTGAGTGCGCCACCTCCGCCAAAATCACCGTACATATAGTCAAAGCCGCCGCATTGATAATGCTCTCCCTGCAGGTTTCTGCCTGCTGAATTGGTGCCGGTGCCGCAGATGAGCGCGACACCATATGGGCGATTCGTTCCGGCGCGTAGACCGATCATAGTGTCACAGTTAATAGTGTATTTGGTGAATCCTATCTGGCGTATCATCGGATGGAGAATAGCGTAGTCGGCCTCGCGATCAGCACCGGCAAGTCCGAGATAGGTATGCTGGATGTCTTCCAACCGGAGTCCGGCTTCAGCCAGTGCCCCGAATGTGGCCTCTTGAATACTGTTGGCGGCCTCAAGGGCGCCTGTCTGGTGGTTGCCGTTACCGCTCTTGCCTTTACCAAGAACATTGCCATGTTCATCGCTTAGCAGAGCATAGGTTTTCGTGCCTCCCCCATCGATCCCCAAGTAGTAAGTCAATGGTCGTCACTCCTAGTGTATAAAATTTAATCTACTCAGCTCCGGTAGACTCACGTACGATAAGTTCCGGATCAATCCGCATCCCGGCTCCGCGTTTCATCTTTCCAGAGATGCGTTTGAGCAGCATATCCGCGGCTGCCAGCCCGATTTTATCCGCAGGCTGACGTATTGTTGTCAGATGTGGATGAAGCTGTGAAGCAATATAATGATCGTCATAGCCGACCACTGCCACCTCTTCGGGTACCTGAATACCCGCTTCCATCAGGGCATTGATGACTCCTAGCGCGATATTGTCATCCCCGGCGAATACGGCGGTGGGCAGCTTTCCTTCCTTCAGCCAACGTTTGCAGGTATCGTATCCCATCCCAATATCGAAATCACCTGGTACGATCTCAAAGGGGGTCAGCCCTTGTTCCTGAAGCGCCTGTAGGAATCCACTGCGCCGCTCCCGCGTACTCCGGAACATTTCCTGACCGCAGAGATGAGCGATTGAAGTATGTCCCAGCTCCAGCAGATGACGCGTAGCTGCATATCCCCCCTTGAAGTTGTCGATCGTGATGGAGTAGGTATCATTTTCGGGCTTCTGATTATCTATCAGCACATAAGGGATACCCCGCCGTTTTAACTCCACAATATAATTGTCCTCTTCCATTGGAGAGAGCAGAATTAAACCGTCTACACGATCCTCCTGAATTAAATAATGGCTGTCATCCGATTCGATGCCTGTTGAGATGGATATCGCTAAAAAATAACCATGCATCGCTAATATTTCATTCAGCTCTTTGACCACTGCGTCAAAAAAGGAATCTTGCAGGGTAGTGACAATAATACCGATAATTCCCGTCTTACCGCTTGCCAGACTGCGTGCTGCAGCATTAGGGCGGTAATCCAGCTCTTTAATTGCCTCCAGCACTTTTTGGCGGTTATTCTCGCGCACCGATTCGGCCCCATTTAACACCCGGGATACGGTTACAACGGATAATCCGGATTTTTTGGCTACATCAAAAATACTCACTTTCATCTTTAATTCTCCTCACGGCAGATTTTCCGATCCTGTTTTCTACTTCCAGTATACAGGGTTGGCAGACTGTCCGCTAAACGTATGATTTCACGCAGGTATACCGTCCCTAAAGGGGCGGTATACCTGCCAAACAGTTATCGCTGAATGATCTCTGTAACTTTCTTCTGAATCGTCGCCATCACCTCTTCAACCGTCTTATGTCCAGTTTCTACTGGCTGCAATTCATTAATGAACATGTCATTAATTTGCGAGTAGTTGGTAATTAAGTGGTTGTAGGATTCGAAGCCGTAGTTAACAGCACCCTCGTAGACATTTTTGATATCCTGTGGATCGATACCTTCAAAATGTTTATAGTAAGCTTCTGCAGCTTCGGTGTTGACTGGTGGGTTACCGCCACTAAGCTCAATGGATTTCTCCTGTACATCGCTTGTGATCAGGTATTTGATCCATTCAAAAGCTTCCTTCGGATGTTTGGAGTCCTTCAAGATCAGCAGCGGATCGACATAAAGGGTGCTGCGTACCTTATCATTGCCTCCCCAAGGCACAGCGGCAACGCCAATTTTGAAGGGGAAGTCATTTGCGCCTGCAAGGTTCCATGAGCCTCCGATAGACATGCCGATTTTACCAGCAACAAAGGGATCACCGTTCTGTCCAGCTACGCTTTTGCTCCATTCGGAAGAAGGAGAGACTTTATCCTTAAAGACAAGATCAAAAAGCTTGTTGTAGGCAGCGATCACTTCAGGGGAGTCAAAATAAGTCTCGGAAGGCACGCCGCCATTAGTCCATGTATCCTCTGAGTAAGGCTCCGCTCCAAAATATAATGGCCGCATATCGCGTTCGGACCAAGTGAAGTCTACGCCATATTGAGTTTTGGCGATATCATCGGATACAAGCGTCATTTGTTTAGCTTCTTCGACCATTTTTTCAAACGTCCAGCTCTTATCTTCATAATCGCTTGTTGGATAAGTCAGTTTGGCAGCATCAAACATGTCTTTGTTATAGAGCATCAAGGTGACATACATATTGACCGGGATGCCGTAAGTGTGATCTTTAACCTTGTAGATGCTCATCAGATTCTCTGGGATGCTATAATCCTCTGCCTTGAAACCATCCTCTTTCATAAGGTCGGTCATATCGAGCAACATACCCTTATTGTAGTATTCTGCGAAACCTCCATACCCCCAGTGACTTGTCACGTCGGGCGATTTGCCGCCGGCAATTAGCGTTTGCAACTTGCTGTCGAACTGCTCATATGGCGCTTTTTCCACTTTCACTTTAATATTCGGATGCTGCTTCTCGAAGTCAGGGATTAATTTTTCGACAAATGTGCGGTCTTCTGAATCTATTGTGTAATGGGTAATCGTTACCGTTTCTGCTTTGCCTCCAGAATTAGTAGAGCCACCGTTTCCTTCAGATAGGGCGTTACCCGCCGATTTGCCGCCGCTACAGCCTGATAAGGCTAGAACAACGAGCATGGTTGCTGCAAGTAAAAGCGCAATACTTTTCCTGTTCTTGTTCATTAGCTAAACCCTCCATGATTTCAAGTATATTTGGCCGCCGGATGGCGGATTATTACTTAATCCCTGTAAGTACAATCCCTTCGACGAACTGTTTCTGGGCTACAGCAAACAGCGTAACGATTGGGACCATAGCTAGAACCGAAGCAACCATCAGCAGATGCCAAGGTGGAATGCGGAACCTCGATGAGGTGAGAGAAGCCATCCCGACGGGTAGCGTGAACTTATCTGATGAGCTTAAGTAAAGCACTGGCGTAAGCAGATCATTCCAGTTGTAGATAAAAGCAAAGATAGCTACGGTTGCAAGTGCAGGTTTGGAGAGTGGGATTGCTATGGTAGCCCACATTCGTATTTCGCCACAGCCATCAATGCGTCCGGCATCAAACAGCTCTTCAGGCAATGTAGAGAAGAATTGGCGCAGCAGAAAAATATTATAGGCTGAACCGAAGAAAGCAGGCACGATCAAGGGTAAAAAGGTATCGATCCAGTTCATTTGCGAAAAGAGTACAAATTGCGGAATCATAATGGCTGGATAGGGTAACATCATGGTGCTCAGCAGCAGGATGAACCACACCTGATTACCTGTACCTCTGAATCTGGCGAATCCATAGGCGACTAGCGCCGAAGAAATCAAGGTTCCCACAACACTAAAGCCGGCGATAATCAGACTGTTTTTATAAAGTGTACCGAACTGCAGGGTATCAAATATTTCTGTGTAATTGCTCCACTGCCAGCTCTCCGGAAGAAAGGTGGGTGGGAACTTCAGCATCTCGCGTTTGGACTTAAGTGAAGTGGAGACCATGAAGAACAAAGGAAGCAGCATCAGAAATGTTGTAACTACTAGAGTAATAAAGCTGAAAATCTTAACAGGCTCCGCTTTCCGGCGGCGTTTTGTTCCTTTAGTCCGGGGGCTTAGCGCTCTGACTGTACTCATTTGCGTCCGCCTCCTTCATAGTGAACATAACGGTTAGACAATTTCATAATTAGTGCGGTGCACAGCATAACTACGATAAGGAGCACCCATGCCAAGGCTGAGGAATAACCGGCACGATATTCTTTGAAAGCACTGGTGTAGAGATTATAGACATAGAACCAGGTAGAGTAATTCGGCCCCCCTTGAGTCATGACAAAAGCTTGGGTAAAGACTTGGAAGGAATCGATCAGTCCCATAATTAGTTGGAAGAGCAGCACGGGAGAGATCATCGGTAAGGTAATGTTCAGGAAGATTCTGAAGCGCCCAGCACCGTCAAGGTTAGCGGCTTCGATCAAGCTTGCCGGTACGCCTTGCAGACCTGCGAGGAATAAAATCATTCCTGAACCTGCTGTCCAGAAAGTCATGATAATCAAGGCATATAGCGCAGTGTCTGGGTTCATCAGCCAAGCCGGTCCATGAATACCGAACCAGGAAAGGATGTAATTGAAGAGCCCGATCTGCGGGTTGAAGATCCAGTACCACAGCAGGGACATGGCCACGCCGGATACCATGCTTGGAAAATACATTGCTGTTCTGAAAAAGCCGCGCAGAGGAATGGTCTGGTGGAGCAATAGCGCAAAGCCAAGACCGAGCGCAAGCTGGATAGGTACACCGATGAAGGTATATCTCAGCGTGACAACCACCGATTTCCAGAACAGGTCATTGTGAAACATCTCTGTGTAGTTAGCGAGCCCGATAAATTTAGGTGGGTGTATGATGTCATAATCAGTAAAGCTGAAGTAAAGCGATGATAAGATAGGATAAAGGGCGAATACTAGGAAGCCGATAATCCAAGGAGAAATGAACAGATACATGTAGAACGTCTGCCGCCTGTTCTCGCGATTGATCATGACACACCAACCTCTCGTTTTAAAAGTATAAGCGCTTTAACTTTTAATCAAACTAACACTATTAATTAGCAATAATACTAGGCGCCTAGAGATTAAAGTTTAATCGCTTTAACTTTTTGATTCGCTTTAATAAGCTTATCATAGAGGATGATCACTAAATAATCAACACTTATTTTAACTATAAAAGCGCTATCAGTTATTAAACGTAACATGTATTCTGCTATTTTTGTGAAAAATGGACCTAGAACAAGATTTGAGAGATTATTGTGTTAACTATTATAACGCAATATTATTATTTTTTGATTGATATTTCTCATGCTATGATTAGGTTTGGTCATATTTTGTTAGAAATGAGGAAACTGAATGACGACTAGACCTTACTTAAAAATGATCCAGCATTCTGTTACAGCCTCAGGGATTAGCTTTGAGGAAATTACACCAAATTTCGTATATAGAGCGACAGATGGAGTGAAATCATTTGTGATGGTAGACGCTGAGATCGGACTAAACAACAGTGCTTCTACGATTATTGCCATGAGTAAATCTCTAACTTATGATGTTTTGCATAAGGCGAATATCCCAGCCGTAGAACATATTTATTTGCCGCATCCTGACTCCAAATTTAGCAATTTGAATCCTTATCCATTGGCTGAGCGTTATTTCCAAGCGCGCAATGGGGAGGTAGTTATGAAGCAGGATAACGGGGCGCAGGGAAAGCATGTGTACAAAATCAATGAGATAGCCGATCTGCACGAAAAGCTCGATTTATTATTTTCTTTACAGCTTAATGGGGCAATAGGTCCTTATTATGAAGCGGAGATTGAGTATAGAATTGTAACCTTTAATCATCAGGCGCGTGTATTCCTTGGCAAAAAAAGAGTTCGTTCGTGGAAGCATAATTTGATTAACGGGGCTGTTACGATTGAGGTGAAAGATCAGGCCAAACAAGAGGCGCTGGCGGAGCTTGCCTCCCGGACCTCTAAAGCGCTGGGCCTTGATTTCTGCTCAGTAGATATCTTAGAGACAAATCAAGGCTTGATGGTGATTGAGGTCAACCATAAGGTGATGTTAGATGAATATTGCAAGCAAAATCCAAGTGAAGTACCTGGCCTCTCAGACCTTTACAGGGAAGTTATTCTTCAGCGTATGAATCAGTTATAAGCCGATATTCAGCAGCGATTGCCCGAATAATCTTTTGGCATTTCCGATTAGAGTTTGCGTACCCACGATTACAATAATCTCCGAAGGTGATTGTTCTTTAAGATACGTAAGAGCATCCTCTAAACAAGGGAATTCGGAACTTTTTTTGAGAAAACTTTTGGCGATTAGCAGGGCATCCGTAGGGAAAAATAGATGGCTTATATCGGGTTTGGTTACGATTAGTTGATCCGAGACTGTGCTCATGACTTCGATGACCCCTGTGTAATCTTTATCCTTAGGGACACCGATGATGGATGTGACGGTACGGCTGCGCTCAGGATTCACTAATTGAATAAGTTCAGCCAGATAGCTTGCAGAATCTCTATGAATAGCTCCGTCAATAATCGTCAGCGGGTCATGATAGATAACTTCACAACGCCCCGGCCATTGTAATTGTTCAAAACAGTGGTGTACGATCTCCTGATCCAAGGGTCCCCCTGTAATCTCTTCACAAAGTGACACTGCGCTAGCAGCATTGACCGCTTGAAACTGTCCCAATAGCGGGAGGGTCAAGGATGGATAAATGGCTTGCTTCGTCCGGACATCAAAAGTAGTCCCGATAGAAGTGGTTGTGATAGATTCAGCTAAAAACTGTTCTTCATAATATTGCACAGGGTTGGAGGAGAGGTTGTCCTTCATGATCGCAAGAACTCCCGATTTCTGTTTGCTAACATAGACATTTGTTGTGTTGTTTTTGACAATCCCCAGCTTGTGCAGTGTAATGCTGCTCAGATCAGGTCCCAAATGGGCTACATGCTCTTCCATAATTGGGGTAATGACAGCCCAGTCATTGCTCAGGACATTGGTGTCATCAAACCTTCCCCCTCTACCGCATTCAATCACATTGATATCTGTACCCTTCTCCTTAAAGTACAAAGCCGCAATAGCCAAAGCAACCCCAACCGGACCTTGATATTCGTCAGCAGCAAGCTGCTCCTCAATCTGGTGGAAGCCCCCGCGAATTACATTACCTAATCGTACAAAATCTTCGGTGGCTATTGCCTGCCCATTGACCCGGATTCTTTCGTTGAAATCCACCAGGTGAGGGGAGGTGAATAACCCCACTTTATATCCCAAGTGACTTAACAGAGAGGAGATAAATCTAGAGGTGGAGCCTTTACCTTTACTGCCTGTGACCAGTATGTATTTTTGATTACGATCCGGACTTCCAACTGCATCCAGTAATACTCTGGTTAACTCCGGTTTTCTAACTTCTTCATCCAAAGTTTGTGTAATGTTGTTAATGGCTCTTAGATAAGAGCTGTAGATCATATCTTCAACTTGGGATTGTGAAGTGAATTCCACGGAAATCCCTCCATTTAATTAATTTTGGCGCGTTCCTCAGATAGTGTTGTGTAGATGATAATCGGAAGTAACACAAGAGAAATGATGACGGTCAGAGCGATGCTCCAGTTCAAATCTTTATATAGCTGTACTATGGTGAACAACAAAGCGATAACAGGTAAGACCAGTTTGTTTAAGTGCTTTAGGAATAAGGAGTACATACTTCTTTTTACGGTAACTGATGTGCCGATGCTTGGAATTTCTAACTCGTTACGCGATAAGGCGGTGATTCCGATAAATAAGTGGCTGTCGATAAATTTAAGCTGCTCATTATCCGCATGAAGCTTGACCGACTGGGCAATATGCTCCGTATCGATGTCTAAGATGGGGATGGTGATTTGTTTTAAATTATAGGAGATCACGATCTGATCTGTTTCTTCCATGCCTAGCAGTTTTCTAACATTCGGATGAATTCTGCATAAATTCTGGTGCTCATCAAAAGGGTAAGGATGGCCCACTCTGAGGGTGAGCTCTCTTTTGCCAATAAAAAAGTTCCCTAATGCACTTAAGGGCCGTTGGATCAGTTGATTGATAAGTTTATGTATACCTGGCTTGGGTTGGGAACGCGT
This sequence comes from Paenibacillus sp. FSL R5-0928, assembly GCF_037970385.1. Lineage (NCBI taxonomy): Bacteria > Bacillati > Bacillota > Bacilli > Caryophanales > Paenibacillaceae > Paenibacillus > Paenibacillus sp. FSL R5-0928. The sequence goes on from NZ_CP150225.1 coordinate 268,186, forward strand.
CCTAGCGCGAGTAATGATTAATGGGTCATGCCCCTCGGAATGGGTTTCAAGCAATAACATGATGTATCTGTTGAAGTAAAGGGTATTCGGTTTGGCTGTGCTATCTTCTCGTAAAGTTAGGTTTACCCGGAAGCCGTTTGTGGGATTGATTAGTTCCACTTGATTCGTATATTTACGGACGAGTGCTGGACAGGCTTTTACATAGGGTTTGGCAATCTCGTCCACTTTAGGAATTCCCCGAAGAACTGTGTCGTATTCTGGCTTCGTTATAGTTAATCCTGTAGTGAGGCAGTCCCCGAGCTTGTCCTTTGCCCGTTTGGATAATTGGATTGTACCTCTTGGCACCTCATCTGCCGATAAAATTAAACAGCTGACTTTCACACCATTCTCTGCTGTAAGATCAACGAAGATATGCTGGACTAAACCTAATTCCTTTAACTCTTCAGAGTTCATTGTGATTTCTTCACGAGGTTGAAGGCTTTGTTTGTCTAGAATAGTAAAGGTTTGCTCGATAATAATGTCAGACACCGCCCAATAGTTTAATGATTTGTTCAAGGGAATGAATGGTTTTTTGGAATAAATCAAACGCATTCGGGTTACGATAATTTCGATTAATTTCAATTTGAATACTTTGAACTAACAATTCCTTAGCACAATATGAAGTAATCGTTCCAGGATGGGAAGCGGAAAATGTATGATTTTGTCGAACTTTGGTAATACCATTATTGTTAAAGATGCCTATGACGTCATTTAAATTATTCTCTCGTATAGAGGTTCCGTACAGTGTCCCTAGGTCAATATCAAACTCCCGAAGTTTGGAAGCCCCGTGCAGATCGATCACAAACTGAATGCGATGTTCTTTGACAAGCGCTCGTAGCGCAGCCTTATATTCTCCACCTAAGATGTAATTTGGGTCTTCTTTGGAGAAGCTATTCGAATAAATACAGTAGCAATTTGTGAGCTTTTGTAACAAGAGGGCAAGGGAGCCTGTATACATGTCAGCTGGTTTTACAGCATGTTCTCGAAAATGGTTAATGGCATGTGGAGCTGAGACAAGTACAGGAAGGGAGCCTTCTACAATCGAGTAGGAGGGATCTACCCCGATATCGCCAAAATAATTATTATTGGAGAATTGTAGCTCATACTGTTCGATCAGAGATAAAATATGCAATCACCTATTCATAGTTATTTAATGGGTCGTTAACCATTAGTATGTCCTAAGCATTCACCATTCATGAATAAGGATTAATCTATTATAACGCTTGCAAGGTTTGCCGTGGGCAGTTTTTCCATAAAATGATTCTAAAAGATTAGCTATTGAAAAGTTCAAAATGGTGTGCTAATATTTCAATTGAAAACGTTACCGATAAGGATACCGATAAGGATACCAAAAAGTAGGCTGGGGATTACTTAAGCAAATGAAAACGCTGACATAATTTTCACTGAGAGCATCGGAACGTCTTCATGCGAAGTAATTTAATAAAAAGTACGAGGGGGAAGAAGAATGAAGAATATCAAAAAATATTTAGGGCTCATGTTAGTAATGTCTATGGTTGTTGTCTTAGCGGCAGGATGTGGGAATAAAGAAAATAATTCTGCATCCAATGATGGAAACGCTACATCTGGTAAAAAAGGGTCAGTTTATTTCTTGAACTTCAAACCTGAGATTGCAGAAATATATGAAAAGATCGCTAAGGATTACGAAGCAGAAACAGGAGTTAAGGTAAAAGTCGTAACGGCTGCTGCGGGTACTTACGAAACTAAATTGAAATCCGAAATCTCCAAGTCTGAAGCGCCAACTATTTTCCAAATTAACGGACCTGTTGGTTTTCAATCCTGGAAAGACTACACCTTGGATTTGAAAGATACTAAGCTTTACAGCTATCTGTCCGACAAAAGCTTGGCTGTAACTGAAGGTGAAGGTGTGTATGGTATCCCTTACGTAGTTGAAGGATACGGCATCATCTACAACGACGCAATTATGAAGAAATACTTCGCTTTGGCTGATAAAGCGGTATCGATCTCCTCCACAACTGAGATCAATAACTTCGACACTTTGAAAGCAGTAGTAGAAGATATGACGGCTAAAAAAGACCAACTGGGCATTAAAGGTGTATTCGCCTCCACTTCCCTCGCTGCTGGTGAGCAATGGAGATGGCAGACTCACCTTGCAAACTTGCCGCTGTATTATGAATTCAAAGACAATACTGAGTTTGATAACACCGTTCTTGCGGGTCTAGCTTCTAAAGAAGTTGAATTCAAATACAACGATAAATTTAAAAACATCTTCGATCTGTATATCAAGAACTCTGTAACTAAAGAATCCTTGCTGGGTAGTAAATCCGTAGCTGACTCCATGGCTGAATTTGCACTTGGTAACGCAGCTATGGTTCAAAATGGTAACTGGGCTTGGTCACAAATCAACGATGTTGACGGTAACGTAGTTAAAGCTGAAGAAATCAAATTCTTGCCTATTTATACAGGTATGGAAGGCGAAGAAAAACAAGGTCTGGCTGTAGGTACAGAAAACTATTTCGCAATCAACAGCAAAGTATCTGCTGAGAACCAACAAGCTTCTATCGCTTTCTTGGAATGGTTGTTCTCCAGTGAAAAAGGTAAAGCTTATGTAACTAACGATCTAGGTTTCATCGCTCCATTCAATACCTTTAAAGACAGTGAAAAACCAGCAGACCCACTTGCTAAAGAAGTATCTGCTTGGATGGAAAAAGATCTTACTTCTGTAGCTTGGACATTCGCAGCATTCCCAAGTGAAGAATTCAAAAACGTTTTTGGTGATGCCCTCTTGCAATACGCTCAAGGAAACAAAACTTGGGATGAAGTTGTAACCATCTTCAAGGACACTTGGAAGGCTGAAAAAGCAAAATAATAAATGTATGGAAAGATGCTTGAATAACACTCAGTTGTCATACAGATAAAAGCTTAGTGCCACTGGGCTCCCTCGGGATTCAGTGGCACTAAGCAACAATTGGAGTGGATCTTGCTACATCTGTTTCATCATTTTCCATACTGAGATAGGAGAAGACTCCATGGAAAAATCGATAAAAAAATATTTTGCTCTTTTTGCATTACCGACCATAATAGCCTTTGGAATTGCCTTTGTGATCCCTTTTCTGTTGGGTATATATTTGTCTTTTACAGAGTTTACTACAGTCAATGATGCAACATGGATAGGGTTTGGCAATTACGCTAAAGCTTTTTCGAATCAAGAGTTTCTAAATGCATTAGGTTTCACTGTTAAATTCACAGTTTTATCTGTTCTTACTATTAATGTGTTCGCCTTCATCTTGGCGATGTTGTTAACTAGAAAGCTAAAAGGTACCAACGTATTTAGAACGATCTTCTTTATGCCTAACTTGATAGGCGGTATCGTATTAGGATACATCTGGCAGTTGATTTTTAATGGGATTTTGTACAAATTCGGTGTCACTTTGACCTCTGATGCAACGTATGGATTTTGGGGACTAATCGTTCTTATGAATTGGCAATTGATAGGGTACATGATGATTATCTATGTTGCAGGTATTCAGAATGTTCCTAAAGATATAGTAGAAGCCGCAAGAATTGATGGAGCTTCACGTTCTAAGATTTTGCGTAATGTGACTATTCCACTCGTAATGCCGTCCATTACTATTTGTTTATTCTTAACCTTATCCAATTCATTTAAATTGTTTGACCAGAACTTAGCATTAACCGCTGGTGCTCCGTCTAAGCAGACCTCCATGTTAGCACTGGACATCTACAATACATTCTACGGAAAATCAGGATGGGAAGGTGTCGGTCAAGCGAAAGCCGTCGTATTCTTTGCTTTAGTAGCCTTAATCGCCTTAATACAACTTGTCATTACTAGAAGAAAGGAGGTTGAGAACTAATGCAAAAGACTAGAGCAAAAGATTACTCCATATTCACCATTTTGTTGGTCTTGGCCATTGCGTTCTTATCTCCTATTTTTATTGTTCTGATGAACTCCTTCAAGGGTAAGTTCTACATTAGTGATACGCCGTTCTTATTCCCTAATGAGACTACATTTGTTGGTTTAAAGAACTATACTAGTGGTGTAGCAAAGATTGATTTTTTCAGTGCCTTCGGAATGTCCTTGTTTATCACGGTATGCTCGGTGGCTGTGATCGTGTTATTTACTTCCATGACTGCATGGTACATTACCCGGGTGAAGTCCAAATTCACAGGTATGATGTATTATGCGTTTGTATTCTCGATGATCGTGCCTTTCCAAATGGTTATGTTCACAATGACTAAGACTGCAAACGTGCTGCATCTCGACAATCCGATTGGGATTATCTTAATCTATTTAGGGTTTGGATCAGGGCTGTCTGTGTTTATGTTTAGCGGATTTGTGAAGTCTATCCCGCTTGAAGTTGAAGAAGCGGTAATGATTGATGGCTGTAATCCACCTCAGGCCTTCTTTAAAGTGGTATTGCCCATCCTGAAACCTATTGCTGTAACTGTAGCTATCCTTAATGTAATGTGGGTATGGAACGACTTCCTATTGCCAGACCTGCTGATTGGTACAGAGTATAAAACGATTCCTATTGCGATCCAGTACCTAAAAGGTGGATACGGATCGATTGACATGGGAGCTATGATGGCGATGCTGGTCTTAGCTATTGTGCCAATCATCATTTTCTACCTGACTTGTCAAAAGTACATCATCGAAGGTGTCGTTGCAGGTGCGGTTAAGGGTTAAGCTTGATCTACCTCGTTAAATAAATTAATATTCATGTAAGAAGCGAGTAGGGTGTTTTTCTTGATGGGTGACCATCAGGAATCCCCTGCTTTCTTATTTTGACTATGAAGTTGAATAAGGATTAAGGAGTTTGATAGATACTAACAAGTAAAGGATAGATAGAAATGGAGAGACTGACTATTATAGACATCGCCAAATTATGCGGTGTTGGCGTGACTACTGTATCAAGGGCTATTAACAATCATCCGGATATTAATGAAGAAACAAAAGCGATGGTTATGAGGGTTATCAAAGAAAATCATTATGTTCCGAACAACAGTGCAAGAAATTTAAAACGTTCTGATTCGAAAACGATTGCAGTATTGATTAAAGGGATATCCAATCCATTTTTTAGCCCGATGATCAAAGTGTTCGAAAAAGAGATTCAACGCAAGAAATACTCCTTCATCCTACAACGAGTTGATGAGAATCAAGATGAGATCGAAGTGGCGATTGAGCTGGAGAAAGAAAAACGGTTGAAGGGAATTGTCTTCTTAGGGGGGTTATTCTCACACTCTCAAGAGAAATTACAGCAATTAACGGTTCCATTTGTCCTTAGTACGATTGGGATGACGGAAGAGTTTGATTTGAGCGACTATTCCTCTGTATCTGTAGATGACTTTAATGAGAGTTATAAAATTGTCGACTATCTATGTAATCTAGGGCATGAGAAAATTGCGGTCATTACTGCACCAGAAGAAGATGTAAGTATCGGTAAGTTGAGATATGAAGGGTATAAAAAGGCTTTAGCTGATCATGGAATCGCTTATAATGAACGGCTAGTGCGGCGGATGAAAGAAGATATCGACAGTTACAGTATGGAAAATGGGTATGCGGTTACAAAAGAATTGCTAGAGTTAGGAGAAGAGTTCAGCGCTATTTTCACCTTATCAGATAGTATGGCTATCGGCGCCTGTAAGGCGATATTTGAAGCGGGCAAGCGAGTCCCGGAAGATTACTCGGTTGCTGGTTATGACGGATTGGATATTTCCTTCTATTATAATCCTTCTATTACTACCATCAAACAGCCGGTAGTAGAGATTGCGGAAGCGACGATTAAGATTCTTTTTGATCTCATCAATAAGAAGGTTAATCATGCGCATCAGATTTTCCCGGCAGAATTAATAGTTAGAGAATCTACGAGGTCTTTATTGTAGTTTCAACAAGTGAGTATGTTTAAGTTTATTTACGAATCGGGGTGGGGAGATAGAACCGCAAGAGATTAAACCTAACGATATCAACAGCATCACACGGTTTCTCACCGCATTTGGTGATCCTACTCGGATTCGGATTGTTACGTTATTAGGGAATAAAGGTCGGCTGAATGTTGGGGAAATTGCAGGGGAATTCGAAATAAGCAGGCCAGCGATTTCACATCATCTCAAAATCCTACGGGATGCCCGCATTGTTGACCATAAAAAGAGAGGCCAGGAAGTTTATTACTGGCTGGCGCGTGAACGGCTAGCAACAAACTTTAGGGCGCTTGCTGATTTGGCAACGTCGTTTAATCATGGGGACTAAGCCATCTCAAGGGAATGGTTCAGTCCCATTTTAGGATAACCAGGCATTTACCATATCCGAGACGGGTTTATAGATAAATATCATCCATCCCAGTGGGTTAGAGAACGAAATATGTAACGCATTAATAAGACTGAAGAAAGTTCCCAGCAACAGAAGAAATGAGAAAATCCACATCTCCTTGATTAATTTTTTCCTCCACATCAGGGGAACTTCAATGGCTGCTATAATGGCTACAACTATGAGAATCACTACTATACCCAATATTCACAACCTCCCAAACCATCTAGTTTCGTGATATTAAGTCTTTGCTCAGTGCTCTTCTGAACATTACTGCGCTTAACAAAACCAAGTGTAGTAATAGGTTAACACTCGATACTCAAAGATTCCACCTACAGATATGCGCCTTGCGATGTTATACATGGTTTTGTTCACTCCAATTCATCACTTCGTCTCTTCTAGGAAAGAGTTAGTCACTTTCCCTAACAGGCGAATCTTAATATCCATCTTTACGCTTATTGGAAGGTTAACAAAGGTCTCATCCCAATTGTTTCGCAGTTTCTTCCACGCCTGCGGGTTAGAACGATGGATGATTTCGCCGAATCCAAAAATATCGCTTTTGTATTCATTCTGTACCTTTTTAATAGTAGTTTTAAATAAATTTTGGACTTTTTTATTGGCGATTTGTTCTAATTCGGTGATAGTTTTTGTGTCTGTCAGTTCTAGATTTCTACACTGAACCTCTCCTATATCTGATTCTATATGTTGCTCAATACTGACTTCTGGTTTGTCACTATGGATGCTGCCTTTCATTTTGGAACGGGCTTCAAATACATCAAGCGAAACCTTTTTACCTTCGGGACATTGGATATAGAAAACAGTGCTCTCAACTTTATTGGTTAAATAGTTATACACTTTTGATTCCTCAGGATTTAGCCAACCAATCAATTTGTCCTCCTTGAATACGGCCAATCCGGAGTATTTCAATTCTGTTGGAGAGTCTACCGTTTCAACATTATTCGGAGTTTCTCCTACATCTAGACTCCCCTCGATGACAACACCTGTTAAGACTGGATTCTTACCCCTACTCACAAGTTCTGTAATTAGTGTTCCTAATGTCACAGTAGATGTAGGTGCCCAATTTTTCTCCGAGCTTTCCAGACTGAAAAACAATCGCACGGCAGGAATCTTTTCAAGACTGGTTAATATTTTCAACGCATCTTCTGCCTTTGCATCCTTTGCTACCACTATAAAATAATCATTTCGCGTATCGGTATCTCTTGACATGAAATCAAGAACATCACTAATTCCCTCTTTAGCCAAATCCTCGCCAAGGACTAGGATTCGTAAATGAGAGATATAAATTTTACGTGGACTAACGGTTGTGATTTTCCTAAGGGCTTCATATACGGTATGCCCCGTCGCTTTGTAAAGGTTGACTGGTGCCTGAGGAGAGCCTCCCTTTGAGCCAGCGATTTGACTGGGTAAGACCACTTGTGCAGAAACTTGATATTGATCTCCAATTTTATCGATACCTATTCCTACAGCAATCGCAAGATCATTTAATTCTCGGCGGCTCCAGCAACCTGTTACAAATATTTGCATGAGAATAAGAACACAAATCAGAAGCGATCTTCGTTTCATGGTTTAATCCTCCGTTAGATCTTTCGGTATTCATGACTCCCAGCCCATCTTTAGCTTCTAGATTTTAAGCCTTTGCTCAGTGCCCTTCGAAACATCCCCACACCTAACAACACCAAGGGTAGAAATAACCCGAAGGTTATAACATAGTACACCCAATAATTATCGAATACTTTGTTGTAATAGGTGTAATTTGGCGCAATAAGAGGTGCTAGTGTAACCAAAATTAATCCTGTGGGTAGAGTTAGCACTCGGTACTCTTTTAGTTTGAATAATTGAGACAACCCCAGAACGAAAGCATAGAAGTATAAGGTAACTTCTATAAACAAGGTTAACATCCAAAGTAGTGCTATCATGGCTTCCACCCGCTCGAAGAAACCACCAACGGATATGCGCCTTGCAATGTTATAACTGGGATAGATATCCCTGGTTGTCAGATCCGGACCCAGCACTAATATGGAAATAGTGATTGTCAGGAAGATAATAATACCGCCTAAGAAACAGCCCTGTAATAAGCCTTTGGTTATCTTTTGTTGTTGGTGTACATAAGGGAGAAACATTAGAAAAACAACCGGTTCTAAAAAGGTGTAAGCCGTAATGGAAATAGACCCTCTCACCACTGGTTTTATGCCATCCTCCAATATGGGCAGTAATCTGACAATCTCCATCTGAGGAATAATTGCGACTGTCAGAATCAGAAATAGGATAATAATCATAGGTGTAAAGATCTCTCCAGCTCGTCCTATGACTTCAATACCTAGTCGTGTAGCCATAATCACGATCACCATGAATAAGATTAAAACAGCCGGAATAGGGGTTCTCGGTAATATTTCGGATGTAACGAACTCACTGAGTTCTCGCATGCTTCCAACGGTGACGATAAGAAAATACATTAAGGTCAAAAGCGATAGAATAGTCCCAATCCATTTTCCAAAAGCCTTTTGAATCACTTCAATAAGCGTTAGTTTGGGGTACAACTTTGCGAACTTGCTGTACATATAGATGGCTAGTAAACCTACGATCATGCCAATTAATGCGGAAATCCAGGCATTTTGTCTGGCGTAGTGTGTAGTGGAAGGGGGGATTACGAGAATGGAGTCCCCGATCGTAAGGAACATAACCAGTATGGTAAGCTGGCGAGTACTTATTTTACCTTTTTCGAGCATGGCTTTGTTCACTCCAATTTATCACTTCATAGGTCAAGGTTTCAGGGGCTATTCCTCTGTGAGATCTCCCGGTTTTTCCGGTGGTGTGCTCTTTTCCCGAACGATATTTTTTTTATTGATTAGCTTAGGGCGGGTAAACATAGCCCAATGCGGCATTCGGAAAAAGGTGTCCTTTTGATCGGCGAGATTATAGGGAGCAAACGGGCTCAAATAAGGAACGCCAAAGGAACGTAAGCTGCACATGTGAAGAACTATCGCAATAACCCCGATGATGATACCGAACAAACCAAAAGATGCAGCAAGGAACATCATCGGGAAACGGAGCATTCTGATGGTCAGGGCAAGATCGAAGGATGGCAGCACAAAGCTGGAGATAGCAGTAATAGCGACGACAATAAGCATGGCAGCAGAAACAATGCCGGCATCAACTGCCGCAGTCCCAATCACCAGGGTGCCTGCAATGGATACAGATTGGGCTATGGTTTGAGGCATTCGTACACTCGCTTCCCTTATAATCTCGAAGGCGAGCTCCATTAAGAGTGCTTCAATAAATGCTGGAAGCGGTACGCCCTCCCGTTGTGCAGCTAGACTGATCAGCAGGGTTGTGGGCAGCATCTCCTGATGAAAGGTAGTAATAGCTACATACAAAGATGGGGCTAGTAGTGAAATAAAAATACTGAAGTATCTAAGCATCCGTACTAAGGTGCTGACATCGGCACGTTGATAATAATCTTCCGCTGTCTGCATGAAGGAAACGAATAAGGTAGGGACCGTCATTACTATAGGAGTCCCATCTACTAATATGGCTACTTTTCCTTCCATAAGAGCAGCAGCTATAACGTCAGGACGTTCCGTATGATGGATGGTTGGAAATGGGGTATAGGTTTCATCCTCGATTAATTCTTCGATATAGCCACTTTCCAGGATACCGTCAATGTCGATCCGATCTAAACGTGAGTGTACTTCTTGCAGAATCTCATCACTAACAATGCCATTGATGTACATGAGGGCTACGTCTGTCTGTGTTACACGTCCAATTTGCTGTGTTTCTAACCAAAGATTGGGGTCTTTTATTTTCCGCCGGATTAATGCGGTATTCGTGCGTAAGCTTTCTGTGAAGGCTTCCTTTGGTCCACGAATCACCGTTTCAGTGGCACTTTCCGTTACGCCACGGTCTTTCCAGTCACGCATGCCTATGGTGAACCCTTTGGTATATCCATTGAGTAAGAGGATCACATCTCCGGATAATAGAGAGGTGAATAAAGAATTGAACTCCGTCACATCTTTAATATCCCCTACAGTGAGCATGTGATCTTTTAATAATTGATAGTTGGCTGTTTGTGTATCAAGACTTGGATCTGGAAGTTCTAAGATTAGTGATTCCAGAATGAAATCCTGAATAGCTTTACTATCCGCCAATCCATCTGTATAGAAAATAGCTGCTTTAATCTGGTGTTTGGAACCAATAAAGAATTCTCTAATCACAAGATCTGTACTATTGCCGAGTGTTGTTTTTATATATTGAATATTATCTTGAAGTTTTTCTTTAATAGGTTCCTTAGGTAATTCTTTAGTGGGGTTGGGGTGCCCTAATGAAGGGTTCTTAAAAACTTTTGTTATTGTTCTGTTCAGAAATCCCATAGTTGTTATCCCTCTTCCGCTGGTGCTGTAAATATAGCTATTACCATAATGAGGGGGGATTATTCTAAACCATAGATGGGTTCATACACACCAAAAAAGCCGCAGAGAGATTCTCTGCGGCTAGCTAGAAGCGCTTAATTAAGACTTTAAGACGTCCAATCGTTATATAGATGCTTCTCCGTTAGGATAGACAACAACTGAATACCAACCTCATTATGGCCACCTTCAGGGATGATCAGGTCAGCGTATTTTTTGGATGGCTCGATAAACGCTTCATGCATGGGTTTAACTGTACTCAAATATTGATGATGGATCGACTGGATGCTCCGTCCACGTTCTTCAATATCTCTAAGGACCCGGCGGAGAATACGTACATCAGGATCGGCATCTACGAATACCTTGATGTCGAGCATTTCACGGAGATTCTCGTCAGAAAGGACGTGGAGTCCCTCAATGATTACAATATTGTTTGGCTTCAGCTCTACCGTCTCTGTAGTGGAGCGGGCATGGACTGTAAAGTCATACACGGGAGCGAATGCGGTCTGTTCTTCGCGCAGAGATTTAAGATGCTCAATGAGCAGCTCGTTATCGAAAGCGAAAGGATGATCGTAATTAATGGATTCACGTTCAGCAAAGCTGAGATGTGAGTGATCCTTATAGTAGTTATCTTGAGATATGAAAGTTACCTTTCCCGTTCCAAGACGGTCAATGACGGAGCGGGCTACGGTTGTTTTTCCCGAGCCGGTGCCGCCGGCGATACCAATAATGAGCATGTGATTCAATAACCCTCCCTAAGATTGCCGTTGCAATTCCAATATTGTAGCACAGCGCTCATGTTTTTTCACCTTAGATCGGGTAAAATTAAGATGGGATTTTTGGAAATTCGTCTATATTAGGGACAAGGCAAATCCGGAAGGGGTTATCCAACGAATGAACGAAATAAAAACCGTACAAGAGGCTTTTAATGAAACGGCCTATCGAATCGCAGGGAATGGGAATAGAGATGTGCAAGTGTTGAAGGAAGCCTTGGCAGCCGTAGAGAACAGTACGGCATCTGATATCTATGGAACGGGCGAAGTGATTGAAGATTTCCAGACGAAAATGGCGAATATCCTGGGCAAAGAAACCGCGGTTTTCTTTCCGAGCGGAACGATGGCGCAGCAAATCGCTTTAAGAATCTGGTGCGATGAAAAAGAGGTGAAAAAAGTAGCCTATCATCCCTTATGCCACTTGGAGATCCATGAGCAGGATGGCATGAAGGAATTACATCATATTGAGCCTATCTTGCTTGCGGATAAGGACCGATTAATCACTTTGGAGGATGTGGCGAATCTAAAGGAGGATATCGCTTGTCTGTTGCTGGAATTACCCCAGCGCGAGATTGGTGGTCAGCTGCCAGAGTACACGGAGCTTGAAGCTATTTCTGCTCATTGCCGTGCACGCGGCATTAAATTGCATTTGGATGGGGCGAGATTATTTGAGATTCTTCCGTATTACGGGAAGTCAGCAGCTGAAATCTCTGCACTCTTTGATAGTGTGTATATATCCTTTTATAAAGGAATTGGAGGAATCGCCGGGGCAATTCTTGCAGGCAGCGAAGACTTTACGAAGCAATCAAAGATATGGAAACGGCGGCATGGTGGAGACTTAATCAGTTTATATCCGTACATCATTTCTTCTGATTATTATTTCCGGCAAAGAGAGGGCAGGATGCAGCAGTATTATGAAGGCGCGAAGGAGCTTGCTGCTTGGGTTAATCAATGTCACGACGTAACCACTCTGCCCGCTCAACCTGTCTCCAATATGTTTCACATGCATTTTCAAATGTCTAAGGAACAAATTGAACCGATCCTGTCAGCGGTGTATGAGGCGACAGGAATCGGTTTAAGCGCGGGTATAAGAGCTACCGGGGAGCATACTTCTTATTGTGAGATCAGCATTGGAGACAAGTATGCCGACATCCCAAAAGAAAAGCTTAGAGAGTTTTTTCTGCTGCTCGATAAGCTAATGAGCGAATCATCTGCCGAGTAGCGTACGGAGTAAGGAGATTCGTAATAATTGTTTTTTTATAAGCTTCATGCGAAACTCATTTTTTAATTGATTGTAGATCAGCGGGCAATGGTTAAGCGCCCAATGGTACATGAATTTAAAGTCTGTAGCATCTTTTGCAGAATTTAATAAATAGTATGAGATCGTATCGTAAGCATTATGGTTGAACCATTCCGTCATTTCCTGTGCGTTATATCCATATTTCTGCACGGCCATATTCTTAATGAGTTTCTTTTCTTCCAGATTCTCAATTAAGAATCCCTGGCTCAGATTAAAGGTGATATTGTTCCCGTGTATTCTGTACACGCCGGCAATCACATCAATGAAGCCCGCATCACCTACCAGCAGGGAACGCAAATAGATGGAAGCATCGTTGACCATATTCATATCTAGGATATCCATAGCCATTAAGGCCCCTCGTTTAAAAACAGTAGTTAAAGTAGAGGCGGGTTTTGGATATCCTTTTTTCTCAAAATTCATGAAATAATCGCGTTTCTTAATAATGCTGCTAAGCTGCAGATTGGAGATTTTTAGTTGTTTGGCTTTGGAATACTCCAGGAACACATTCGCAGCTACAAATGAAATTTCGGGATGAAGGAGATGGAAGCGGACCGCTTTACTGAAATAATTCATGTCGATCAGATAATCATCATCATCGAGAAAAAGAACATATTCCCCATCACCATGTGCAGCGAAAGCTTTTCGGCGATTATTTCCAGGTCCGCTATTGGTAGCATTGCGCATGTAAATGACCCGTGGCTCCACCCCAAAGTGTTGCTGCATTAACTCTTCCGTGCCATCTGTAGAACAATCATCAATCACTGTAATCTCTTTATTGGGATAGTCCTGCATTAAGATACTTTGGATCGCTTGGTATAGGAATGCTTTTCTATTATAGGTAGTGATAATGACACTGATCTTGGGGGAATCGGCTAAGGACTGGACCGTTGGATAGGAAATTTCCGTATCCGAAATGCGGCTTTCCATTTTAACCAACCCCTGAATTAAACCTGCGATATCGCTGGCAACAATGCTGAATTGTTCAGATAAATAGAATTTCAAGGTATCCTCTGAAGCCCTCCCCGTGAGATAAGCATGAATAACCTCAGATAAGGTTTCCAGATAAGGTTTGATTTGTACATTTTGTTCTTGATCTATGATCTGGCGGCATCTTTGCAATAGTTCTGTATCATCTATTTGGATGGTGGGTGAATGGTTTATTTCATCATTTAGGTCATTTAAAAAGACGTAACAGGCTTGCTGCAAAACCTCGCTATGATCCATTTCCAGTCCTCCTGTTGTGTTATTTGGATAAACCACTTACCTCAGGCTGAGCGTTAATTTTATTTTTGAGTTTATATCGATACTTTTTGAGATGTTCCCATGTATAGAGGAAGACTTCCCGTTCCATTAAAGAGCCGATTACGAAATATACAGGCAAGATCACAAATCCTAGAAGTACACCCCAGATCATAAGCCCCAGATAGGAATGGATCGGGATGTCGATGGCGGTGGTGATGAGAATAATACCTACAAAAACTACTGCATTCGTGAGCCATCTTCTAAAAGTGACCCAAGGACTGCGGTCCAGTAAATGTTTGCTGGCATAGATTACAATATCTATGGAGCGGTATAAGAGGGCAGCTATCGTTCCCATTAGTACACCGTAAATTCCCATGAAGATTACGAAGACAATAGAAGCCACCAGATTAATGGCGGATTCCAGAATGGAACGGTTTTGTGTTTTTTTGAAATGTCCAGCGATGGTAATCACATTATTGGAAGACGTTCTGGCATTGGTTAATAATTTGATGACTACGAACAGGATCGGCAGCCACATATCAATGTAATTCACGTCGTTTACCCCAGCCGTATACAATTTCATAAAGGGTAAAATCAAAATGTAAGCCACCGTTAGAATCGAGAAGATAAGCCCCATGAAATACACTTCGTAAGCATCATAAAATTTAATAAATGCTTCTTTGCTCTCATGGTAGCTTTGCCCGAGGGCAGCCTTCACACTTCCGTTTATGGTCTGGACGATATTATCCACGATCGTAAAAATCATATTGTACATAACATAGATACTGACGATTTTTAGATTCGTAAAGATGGTTAATATGAGTACGTCCGTATTTCTAAACACCAAGTAGGAGATTTCATGGACTAATACGGAATTCTTTTGGCCAATAGCTTCATAGTCTGGTTTGAGATTCAGGTTGATCCACTTGTAATTCTTATTCATATAAATATAGAAAGCGATAATTTGAAGTAAGGTTAAGATAAAATAGGAAGCTTGAACGGCAATAATGTCCACACCTTGCAGTAATAACAGAATCCGGATCAGGCTGTTCATAATATTAGCTACAGTGACAATAGAAGTCTCTACATAGCTTTTTCCCTCCGCAGCGAGCAGGACCTTGAATTTTCCCTGAAAATAATAATTGATCGCACCGCCCATCCCTGTAAGCAAAATAATGACCATAATCGATAATTTATCGATCTCAGAAGAGATCACCAGCGGGTACACGATGGCGAGTAGCAGTACGGCGAAGAAATAGTAAATGCCTGTTTTTTTATAATAGCTGGAGGTGGCAGCCAGAATAGAGTTAATATTGTTTTTATTATTCGAAGCTACCGGCTTATAAAGCGCTTGGATCGAGGCCGCTCCAACACCTGCTTCCAGCAGCGCCAAATAACTAATAATCTGCACAATCGAAGCGATCAACCCATTGGCCTCAGAGCCATAGTTGACCATTATCAGTCTGGGTATAAAAAAACCGAGGATGATCGTGATGAGTTGACTTCCCAGTCCAAAGGATAAGTTAAGAATGCTCCGCTTGGCTTTCATAACGAATCCCCCTTTCGTAAAGCGATAAATACGTATCTAGATGCTCGAAATGCCTTTCGGCTTGTTTTGCTTGCAGTGTGACATCCATAGAGCAGGTGATCATACTTTCAAAAATCTGTGCAGGCTGGACCTGTTCCAGCGTATTGAAATCGGCATACAGACCTGTGAACCCAACATCTTTCATTACATTGATCATTTTTTTGCTGTAGGCTACGGGGAATACCGGTTTATTAAATACCCAGCCCAGAATCATTGCATGGAATCTTGAAGCCACAATAGATCTGGCATTAGCTAACACGGACAATACTTCTTCCATGTTCGTTTTATATAAATGCACTTGCATAGCATCCTTGTAGGAGGGACCGATAAGGCGCTGAATCTCTTCAATTGCCAGTTGATCGCCTTCGTGTTCGCAAAATGACATGAAATGAACCGCGTAACCTTTTTCAATGAAATAAATTGCGAGTTCTTTCATTTTTTCATAATAGAGGTTGTCAAAACCGTTCAGACCTTTCGCAGAAGGTTTAATAACGGATAAGACGATGTAATCCTCCGGTTCGTTTGGAATATCTGGCGGGTCTAGCTGAAAAATAATATCTGGGGCTAAGCGGACATTATCCAGATCCTTAAATAAATCATAAGAATACTGTTCTCTGAAACATATATCTGTATAATCCTTGAAAATCCGCTTGTGCTCATCATAGTATTCTTGATTTGTAAAAGGGCCAAAATTAGATCCTAACAGATAGTAAGGCTTATTTTGATTACGAATGATTTCTGCATTCTTGAAATGCTCTGCCCAGTGGTCTGCCTCCATGAAAATCGAGCCGCCGATATGAACGACGCCATCTGAGTGATCTGCCAGATATTTGTGAGCCACATTATGTATCTTTAGCTTCCTGCAAATATAGCCAATGCCTCTTAGAAGAAGGGAATCGGAAGGATACACTTTGAGGTTAGGGATCTCTTTGAAACATAGTTTATAGAGGCGTGGTGCGCAGATTCTGAATCTGGTATCCGGATATCTTTCGCATAGCACCTTAATGAATAGATCATCGCCCAGATTAAATTCAGTATAGGCGTATATCAGCATTTTTTTCATATTCTAGATTCCTTTCGGGTTCCGTTCCCTTTAAGTAGGTTTCGCTTGAACCTGGATAAGCTTCTCTCCACAGAGATGAATCTGTGATATAGAAGCGGGGAGATTAAAAATGTTCTGATATAAAGGGTTAATCTGCGATTATCTCCTCTATAACGTCTTATGAGTTCATCCATTTCTTGATTGAGCTTGGGATAGGTATGGTTGATGTCACGAAGTAATTCCTGAATGCTTACCCCTTCCGTACCATTTAGACAGGTTTTGAGGTTGAAAAAGTAGTTCTCAATCAGCTCCCGGTTCATTAACAATGGGGAGATCGTATCTAGTTCAGCAAAGGGATAGGTTTTGAAATATTCATCCACCCTTTTAAAAGCATCCACTACATCAAATTTATTCACGTTATAGCTGTTGGAGATGGAGGAGTTTCTCTGTAAATAAAATGATAGTATATCCGGGATTGAGATGACTCTGGCCGCTCTGGACAAGGCTTTGTAGATGAACTCTTGATCCTCTCCATTCACACAGCGTTCTGTATAACCTAGCTCGTGGAGAAGTAGGAATTCTCGCTTATAAGCGATACTCCCTGTCCATATTCGCAAGCTCTTGTTCACGAAAATCCGCGCCAGTGCTTCACTTCCCGTCACGTCGCTGAAATCAGAGGTACAGCTCAATAGAGTTTCTCTGCCTTCGGAGACATGATTATAACCCCAGCAAATAATCTCGGGTTGTTCATCTTGGGTATAAGACTGAAGGGTTGAGACCAAGTCTGCGGAGACATAATCGTCTCCATCTACAAAAAGAACATAATTACCTGTGGCTTCAGCTAAACCCCTATTTCTAGCCGCGCTTACTCCATGATTCTCCGTTCGAATGACTTTACAGAAAAGGCCGGGATTACGCGAAAGAATCTTTTCTATAACGTTGTAAGTGTTATCCGTAGAACCATCATCTACGATGATGACCTCGAAATGCGGATCGCTTTGGTCAAGGAGTGAATTGAACATAGGGGTTATATACTGCTCTATATTGTATACCGGGATCACAAGGCTTAGATTCATGGGCTCGCTCCTTTCCTGTGTAAAACGGGACGATAAGCTATCTTAAGCTTACCCCTCGTATGAAAAGATTGTATATACTACTTTAGTTTACTTATTGCTGGCTCTACTCGTTGTAGCATCATGTGAATAATAATTATTACAATATGTAAAATGAAAATATTATGGTTTGGTTTAACATAGATAGAAAGCCAACAAAACGTTCGAAGCGGAGGGATCTGGGATGCAGCTGCAAAAAATATTCGTGAACGGTGAGAGACTGAAGAGTACAATCGAGGCATTTGCCGATTATGGGCGTACAGATAAAAATGGCGTGACCCGATTATCGCTGACGGAAGAGGATCTTAAAGTTCGGGATTATTTTCGTGCCTGTTGTGAAGAGCTCGGAATGTCTGTGAAGATGGATGATATGGGGACGATGTATGCCACATTGGCAGGCGAAACTTCCGGGCCTCCGATTGTGATTGGCTCGCATATGGATACTGTGAAAAAAGGGGGCAGATTTGATGGCGTCCTAGGGGTTATCGCGGGTCTAGAGGTTGTGCGGACGCTTATAGATCACGGGATTAAGCCGAAGGTTCCGGTGACGATTATGAATTTTACGAATGAAGAGGGGGCACGTTTTGAGCCATCGATGATGGCCTCTGGTGTGTTGTCCGGAAAGTTTGATAAAAGTGTTATGTTGAACAAAAAGGATCCAGCGGGCATTAGCTTTGGTGAAGCGCTGGAGAAGAGTGGATATAAGGGAGAGATGAGCAATCGTATCACCGAAGCCACCGCTTATTTGGAGCTTCATATCGAGCAAGGGCCTGTTCTTGAAAAAGAGGAGCTGGCGATTGGGCTGGTTGACTGTGTAGTTGGTATGGCCTGTTACGAGATTGAGGTGACGGGAGAATCCGATCATGCGGGCACAACCCCCATGGCGATGCGCAAAGATGCTTTGTTTGCTGCCACAGACCTGATTATTGAGCTGCGGAGCAAGCTGGGGGCGCTCGATTCCGAGCTTGTGTATACCATGGGCAGAATGAATGTGCTTCCTAATATCCATACCGTCATTCCCAATAAAGTGATTTTCACCATTGAAGCCAGACATAAAGATATGGAGATTGTGCGTGAAGTGGAAGCCATTATTAACGGTTTGCCAGAGCAACTGCTGGATTGTGAAGTAAGCAAAACTAAGCTTTGGGGCCGAGATACGGTGTGGTTTGATCAGAATGTGTGTGATTTGGTGGAGCAAGCGGCTCAAACCTTAGGTTATTCCAGTCGAAAGATCGCAAGTGGTGCAGGGCATGATGCACAGTTCGTAGCCAGCTTTCTGCCATCCGCAATGGTGTTCGTGCCTAGCGTGAATGGTAAAAGCCATTGTGAAGAGGAACTAACCTCTTATGAAGACTGCGAAAAAGGGGTAAATGTAGTGTTAGAAACAGTGATGTTGTTATTATCAAGATAGTCCATGTAACTTAATATAACATTATGCGATATGGTAGTCGCTTTAATTTCATACAAAATCGTCAAAAAGGCACTCTATAGGGTGTCTTTTTTTATGAGATAATAAAGATGGTTGTGTTGAGTACCAAAGTGGTTAAAGATTAATGGGCAGTTAAGTCAGATCCTTTGTGTAAAAACACAATCATGGTAGATAATATTTTAATTTTTTAACAAAATGGGAATGCTAATCATATGTTATCATTCTTTACATAAGGGATCTACATTAGATGGGAGAGATGAATGATGATTATCGGAGTACCTAAAGAAATTAAAAACAATGAAAATCGTGTTGCCATAACCCCTGCGGGTGTAGTTAGTTTAATTACTGAAGGTCATCAAGTGCTCGTAGAAGCTGGAGCCGGTGTTGGCAGCGGATTTCCTAACGAAGAGTATGTCTCTGCCGGAGCACAACTGATTGAGGATGCAGCAAAAGTCTGGAGCTCCGCTGAAATGGTGATGAAGGTAAAAGAACCATTAGCAACGGAGTACCCCTATTTCCGTCCAGGCCTTATTCTATTTACGTATCTTCATCTTGCTCCAGAGCCTGCCTTGGCTGCTGCGCTTAAAGACAAAGGTGTCTTTGCGATCGGATATGAGACGGTTGTTCATGGACGCACCTTGCCGCTGTTAACACCGATGAGCGAAGTAGCTGGCCGGATGTCCGTCCAATTGGGAGCGCAGTTCCTGCAAAAGAACTACGGCGGACAAGGTATTCTTCTTTCCGGTGTTCCTGGCGTTAGCCGAGGTAAAGTGAGTATTATTGGCGGCGGTGTAGTAGGTACTAATGCAGCTAAAATGGCTATTGGCTTAGGTGCAGATGTTACGATAGTCGACCTCAGTGCGGAGAGACTACGTCAATTAGATGACATTTTTGGAGCACAGATCAATACGTTGATCTCTAACCGTTATAATATTGCGAAAGCAGTGGCTGAAGCCGATCTGCTGGTAGGTGCCGTGTTAATTCCGGGTGCCAAAGCACCGAAGCTGGTTACCGAAGAAATGGTCAAGACCATGAAGCCGGGATCGGTGATTGTCGACGTGGCCATTGACCAAGGTGGCATTGTAGAAACCATCGACAGAGTGACGACACATGATAATCCCGTGTTTGTGAAACACGGCGTGCTGCATTATTCCGTGGCTAATATGCCGGGCGCTGTTCCTAAGACCTCAACTATTGCCTTAACAAATGTTACAGTTCCATATGCCCTGCAAATTGCCAATAAAGGTGTGATCAAGGCGATTCAGGATAATGACGGCCTAAGAAGCGGCGTGAATGTAGCCAATGGCAGAATCACCTGCCAAGCTGTTGCCGAAGCGTTGGGTGAGACACCTTATTCGGTTGAGCAAGCCATGGAGCAGACATTCACATTGATCTAAAATAGACACGTTCCATAATGGAATGAGCCAAACAGCAAGCTCTCTGCGGGGAGCTTGCTGTTTGGCGTTTCTTGCGGAGGAGATCGGGTGGAAGTTTGTCAGTACGGTGTTAAAGTAAATAGATTGCGTTTCAGTGTGATTAGATACATTAGGTGTTTGCTCGTGTGGTGTGATGGTGGAAAGATTACGTAGTGAAGTTGGCTAGATCAAGCTAATTTTGATTAGTTTTTGCTTCTGCGATGGTGAAGGCTTTGATGGAGAGATGCTTTAGGGAAATTCTCCCTAAAAAAACGCGAAAATAGCTTATAAATGCTGTTATTAGGGAATTCCTCCTTAAAAAACGAGGAATATGCCTGTTTATACGCAAAACGGAAGAAAATCAGGGAGGATTTCCCCAATTATGATCGTGTGATGCTTAAAGTGCAGAATATTAGGGAGGATTTCCCTAATTATGATCGTGTGATGATTAAAACACAGAATTTCCAGGGGGTATTCCCTAAAAACCACTTATAACATTCGGTAAACACCAACAACTATTAAACCTTCCCAAACACCCCGACAAAACTCCCCACAAAACTTCCCACACCACCCCCAACAAAACCCCCACCAAACATCCCCGTCCCAAACACCTTCCTCAACTAGCCGATCTCGTCCCTCACCTAAACCAGCTATTTATCTTATAGTCAGTTAGGGGGATGCATACTATAATGAAATCACTCTAGAGTACAGGATTTGGTTATTCTTCAGGTGGGAGTGAAGCTAGTGACAGATAAAGATCCATTATTTGATCGTTTTTTCGACAGTATGGAATCATTGGCGGATACGATAAGTGAATCGCTACAGTCTCAAGTTACCATCGAGGACAGCAATCATCATGTGATTGGCTACAGCTCGCATGAATTTGAGAGTGACTCCGCGCGGATTTCAACGATTATCGGGAAGCGTGTACCTAACGCTGTGATTATTGGCTTGCGCAAAAAAGGGATTATGCAGCAGCTGGAGAGCGCGGCACATCCCATACGAATTCCTGCGGTGCTGGAGGTGGGACTTGGTCCCCGGCTGGCCATTTGTATCAAACATCAGAAGGAAATTCTCGGGTACATATGGGTAGTAGATACAGGCAACCTGGTAGAAGGGCATGCCGAAAATATCGTTGAGAAAGCGGCAGGTATCGTAGGCCGTTATTTACTTAAGCAGCGAGGCTGGAAAACGAAGCAGGATAAAACGCATGAGGATTTTTTCTGGAAGCTGATTACCTCCCACTACGACAACGAAGCAAATATTAAAAAGGATGCGGAATTTTGGTCCATTCTTTTGCCGGAAAAATATTATATTAGCGTGTTTGAGAGTGACAAGGTAATCGATGATCATTTAATACTCCGGTTTCGGCAGGTTATGGCTTCTTATTCTGGCCTGCAATTATTATTTCTGACGGCTGAGCACAATCGGCTGATTATTTTGTTTTCCTTCAGCTTTGTGATCGAGGGGGCGGGTGGATTATCTTCATTCCTGCATAAAACAATGGAGGATATGTATAAGAGTGAAGGCTGCACACTGGCTGCTGGCTGTAGTCTCGATTACACTGAATATATGTCCGCGGCTATTGCCTATTGGGAAGCGGTATCCATTGTGGAGATCAAAAAGCTGCTGCCTTTTCATGGGCGGGAGCTGCTATTGTACGAGGAGATTGGATTTTGGGCATATATACCGGCTATTATGGAGCAAAAGCGCAGTCGAATTCGTAAAAGCCCGTTGCTATATCCGCTAAAAGAACATGATCGCGAGCATAAAAGTGATTTTCTCAAAACCATCGCTGTCTATTTATCATTAAGCGGCAATTTAAAGGAATCCGCGGCTTTTTTACATATACACACTAATACATTGCTTTATAGATTAAACCGAATCGCAGAGATTACGGGCAAAAGCTTGAAGGATACGGGTTATCGGACTTCTATTTTCCTCGATATTTTGACGGAAGAAACACGGCAGCTTAACCAATGGTTTGTCGATGCCTGGGAATCATGAGAATTAAGCACCAACCCGGTGACGAACACGTACAATAACCTATATTTAGAACCTATAACATTGGAGGGACTAAGCATGGTGAAGGAAGTTCGTTCACCCGATGCCCTTGACTTTGAGCGCAAAATGAGAGAAAGCATCGTGGAATCGGCTGAAGCTTTAAATGAAAGTGGAGTGGATTTTGCAACATTTGATGATTCCCGCTGTAATCCGCTGTTTTGGACACGTACAGAGATTGGTGGACTTCAGCTGAACGCTGGCGTGGAACCCACAGTGGGGATTAAAGATATTTTTCGGAATGGACATTTATATGCCTTCGAATGCGCGACAGCCATGGTTATTGTTTTGTATAGGGCGACAATTGAAGCTATAGGTGAAGGAGTCTTTAATAAGTATTTTAAGGACTTGTTCTTATGGGACTGGAATTATGACGAGAATTTACGCTTAATCACAAACTACAACAAGGACCACACGCAGCGGGGAGACGTTGTATATTTCAAGAATCCCGATCATGCTCCGAGCAAGCCAGAATGGCAGGGCGAGAATGCAATTAAGCTTGAAAATGATCTGTTCTACGGCCATGGCATAGGGATTACTACTGGAGAGATCATCATAGACTCTCTGAATCAGGAAAGAGTATATGGGAGTGATATCTCGGCCTATTTAACGGATGAATCGGTGCATCCAGACTTTAATTACTTACAGCGGTTATCTGCAGGAACGGTTTTACCGGCAGCCAACAATAGAAGCTTCCGATACACTGTATGTTCAAGAATAGGGTCTAGAAACTATATTTATAAGATCTAGCGTCTGCCTATTGTATACTTACTGAGCAATGCAAAGAGAGGGCACTTTTGTATTGTTCATTTTTTTATTCACAAAAGAAAGGGATAGAGCTTCAGATAACTCTGAAAACTCTATCCCTCTTTTTTAATTAAGGACTACCACGTCGTTTCTAATTTGTTATAGCTCAATAAAATCGTTGCGGAATTTCTCGAAATCAGATTTTCTGCATTCCAGCTCAAGGCGTGTGCCTGTTTCTTCATAGCTAGTAGATTGAACATGGGCATGTTCATTGAAATAAGAGACTACATTACCCCGATCAAATGGAACCAGAATCTCGCACTGGACATAGTCCGTAAAAACATGGCTGCGGATCAGAGCGGTAAGTTCAGCCATTCCACTATTTTGCTTGGCGGAAAGGTAGACATTGTCACCTTCAATTTGCGGGTAAGGCAAATCAGTCAGATCAGCCTTATTATAGGCATAGATCGTTGGAATCTGGTCAGCGCCGAGTGCTTTAAGCGTCTCATCCGTAACCGCCATATGCTGTTGATGCTGCGGATCGGAAATATCGACTACGTGAATCAATAAGTCCGCTTCGGTAACCTCTTCAAGAGTGGAGCGGAACGCTTTGACCAGATGATGGGGAAGCTGGCTGACGAATCCGACAGTATCTGTTAATAAAAAGGTTTTGTGATCAGGCAGCTCAATGCTGCGAACCGATGTCTCTAGTGTAGCGAACAGCATATCCTTGGCGAATACTTGTTTATTGGAACCTGGATGGTAAGTCTCTACCATGACATTCATTAAGCTGGACTTTCCGGTGTTCGTATAGCCTACAAGGCAGACGACGGGAACTTCATTTTTATGCCGTTGTTTCCGCTGGATTTGACGTCTTGCTACTTGTTGCTGCAGTTCAACCTGTAAAGCAGTGATCCGCTCTTCAATTCTTCTGCGGTCCAGCTCTAGCTTGGTTTCACCCGCACCTCTGTTTTTAAGTCCAGCTCCGCCACCTTGTCTGCCCAGCGACTCACGAAGACCTGTGAGGCGCGGCAGCATATATTGCAGCTTGGCTACTTCAACTTGCAGCTGTGCTTCCTTGGTCTTCGCTCTTTCCGCAAAAATATTCAAGATTAGAATGGTCCGGTCAATGACCTGACGGTCCAGTGCGGACTCCAAATTGCGGATCTGTGAAGGTGACAGTTCGTCGTTAAAAATAACAATAGGAGCATCGTGTGCTTCTAAAAGTGCCGATAATTCCTCGATTTTACCTGTCCCGATATAATGGGAGGGGTTAATTCGACTTGCCTTTTGACTAAGCTCTCCTACGACTTCAAGGTCACAGGCAGCTGCCAGATTGCTCAGCTCTTCCATCGAATAGGCGAAATTCGTTTCGTTCTGAAGCTGGACACCGACTATAATTGCTTTTTCTCGTATTTGTTCCATATATTTATTCATCCTCCAATAGTAAATAATAAACGCAAAAAAACACAGGCAATCTGCCTGTGCTTACGGTTCGTTAGAGGACGTCAGAGTTAGGGCCTTCCATAGGTAGAATGAATTAAACAACAGTCCAGTCGCAGGGAAGAGGCACTTTGATCCCTTGCGAGCAGCAGTTGGCTAATCGGCTTCTATGGATGTTCAATTCTTAAAGGAATGGAGGTGAAGAGAATCCTCCCTACACGCTGTTGTTAAATTATCGGGTTACCTTTAAAAATGGGTAGACCAATCCTGAGTCCTCTGCACATGGGCAGAGCTTTAGCGCTATTCAATTAGCCGCGCAAAGTTCTAACTCGGATAAAGTCTATCACACGTAACCCTCCGTTCATAAAAAGTTAAGTCGAGTTTACCACATTCGTTATTTAGTGGCAAATCTCTATTTAGGCTCTGGAACATCTCTTGTATTTTAATTACATCCAATAATTCTAAACAATGTTTACATATCATATATGAATTGATATATAGGAGGTGTGATGACATTGCCTGTTCTGTCCACAAACACCATTATTAATTTACCTGTCGACGGTACTCGGCCAATAGATCAAGTAGTGATCAAAGTTGTTAACAATGGATCGGCTGGCGCGTTTTGTTATATTACGGGCTTATCCAATAGTGTCAGTCCCCAGGCCATTTTTGTTGAAGAGTTATTTGAGCTGCAATATCAGGAGACCTTAAGCAAGACCTATGTCATGGTAGAGGATTTATTCCAATTTAATTTTGTATATTCGCAGGAGCAGATGAAGATTCAGGTTTTTCTTGTTGATGTGGACGGTGTATGGACCGCCGTTGATCTTGAAGTGTTTCAAGTGAGCCGGATAACTTCGGAAATACGTGATAACGTGTCTGTTACATCGACTGACTTCGCAGCAATCAGCTTTATGAGGCGTCCCGGCTTTGCTATTCCACAAGGTCTTGCGGCTGAGATTCGACCGGCAGCTTTAGATGTTATGTCCAAAAGACCAGTGCGCTATATGATCGTTGCAGGCGGGACACTTGATGGGACCTTCGAGAATTATCCTACACCGACTACGAATATTCCTGCCACGGACACGGCACTGCTAGTGAACTATACCTGCACTACGGTCACGGGTGGAAAAGTTATTATGCAAGGTACAGGATCAGGGATTTCTGGTGCGTATGCGAATCTGGCGGTCAATTTGCTTAATGAGCGACTCTCATACGAGTTCCATGATGAACCTGTCACATTGGTGGTAAACTCCCTCTCGGGCGGGGATGATCTCGCAGTCACCTTTAAAATGTCCGAGCAATGGTAATTATTCTTGTGAAAAAGGAACATTCGCATCTACGCGAATGTTCCTTTTGCTAGTCATTTAAGTCTCTACGCAAGGTAAAGAGATCTTTCAGAGCCTCAGTGGACAGCTCGGTAATCCAGCCTTCTGAGCTGGAGATCACATTGTCGCTGAGCTGCTGCTTATTCTCCAGCATTTCATCAATCCGTTCTTCGAGTGTACCCAGGGCGATGAACTTATGCACCTGGACATCACGAGTCTGGCCCATGCGGTAAGCGCGGTCAGTTGCCTGATTCTCCACCGCTGGATTCCACCAGCGGTCGAAGTGGAATACGTGATTAGCTGCAGTTAAGTTAAGGCCAACACCCCCAGCTTTGAGTGAAAGGATGAATACATTCGGCTGATCAGACGGCGGTGCGTCTGGGCGTGTAGACCCATCTTCCGCAGCAGGGGCTGGTGCCTGAAACCGCTCGATCATACGGTCGCGCGCCTGTTTGGAGGTGCTTCCGTTCAAATAAAGGACAGGTTCGCCCAGCTCCTGCTGGAGAACCGCCTGAAGCATTTTTCCCATACCCACATATTGAGTAAAAATCAGGCAGCGCTCGTCTTCCGCGCGCAGCTCCTTGACCATATCCAGCAGTCTTTCGAGTTTGGAGGAACGGTTAATAAGAAAGCTGGTATCCAGCTTGTTGTCCGTATCCAGTTCAGGGATAGCCTCTTTTGTTACAAGCATCGGGTGATCGCATAGCTGCTTAAGCCCGGTCAGAGCTCCAAGAATTGCCCCTTTGCGCTCAATGCCTTCCAGCTTCTTCATCCGTTCCAAGAGTCCATTTACGGTCTGATCGTAAAGCGCTGCTTGCTCGGCAGTCAGATGAACATAGGTTTTCATTTCGTTTTTATCAGGTAGATCGAGCTGTATATTAGGGTCTTTTTTCTTGCGGCGCAGCATGAAAGGTTTCACTAGATTTTGTAGGTCCGCTGTACGTTTCGCGTCGTGTTCCTTCTCAATAGCATTCGTGAATCGGTCATTAAAAGACTTGGCGCTGCCCAGATAACCTGGGGTTATAAAATCATAAATGGACCACAGCTCGGATAATCTGTTCTCTATAGGCGTCCCTGTTAAGGCAACCCGGTGTAGTGCTGGAAAACTACGTACAGCAGCGGATTGTTTGGTTTGGGCATTTTTAATATTTTGAGCTTCATCCAGGCAGATCGTCGCCCAAGTGAATTCCTTCAGCAGCTCCTGGTCAAGCGCGGCAGTCGCATAAGAGGTGAGTACCACATCGGCTTGCGAAGCTGCGCCATAGAAGAATCCTGCGTCCAGACGGCGGCTTCCGTAATGAAGCATAACATTCAACGAAGGCGCGAAGCGTTGCAGCTCCTTCTGCCAATTGCCTAACACGGAGGTCGGGCAGATGATCAATGAAGGCCAGCCTGGTGGGTCGGTCTGCCGCCGGGCTGAGCTTGCATCCGTGTTCTCTTGGATGTGTAGCAGATAGGCGATGAGCTGTACTGTTTTGCCTAGTCCCATATCATCGGCTAGGCAGGCCCCCAGCCCAAAGCGGCGCAGAAAGGTCAGCCAAGCGAATCCTTCATGCTGATAGGTGCGCAGCTCCGCCTTAAGGCTTGCAGGTACGGGCGGCTTAGGCCATTCTGAGCGCTGGCCCAGCTGACCGATAAGGCTGATCAAATGCTCGTTCAGCTCTACCTCCAGACGCAGACGCGCGGCATCCTCTTGCAGCTGCTCTTCCGTAGCTTCAGCGTCTGCCTCTTCACCAGCTCCTAGCAAGTGGAGCTGAAGCACGTCTTGGAAGGACAAGCCTTGCGACTTGTCCATTCCCGCCATGGCTCTTTGGATTTGCGCCAGCAGAGCCGGATCGAGTGAGACCCATTTGCCCTTGAAGCGGACGAGCCGTTCCCCTCTTGCGACCAGCTCGGCAAATTCCGCTTCAGTGAGATCCGCATCGCCGATGGAGATGCGCCAATCGAAATCGATGATCGAATCGAGACCAAACAGCGACTCGCCGCTGCTGCGTTTGTCTTCGCCGGAGCTGATCTTTGCGCGCAGGCGCGGCTTTTTCCGGCTGGCGGCTTCCCACCACGCCGGCAGCAGCACTTGCCAGCCTGCTTCCAGCAGCCGCTGGCTCTCGGCCGTCAAGAACCGCCAAGCGATGGCATCGCTGAGCGGTTCGGCCAGCACATCGCCGCCCGCCGCGAAGCGCTCGGGCGGCAGACTGCCGCGGAGGCGCTCCAGCCATCCCGCGGCCCGTTCATGCACGTGAGCCGACCACGCGGCCGGCCACAAGCCGTACGGCTCGCCGTTATCGGCGAGCCTGATGGGAACAAGCGCGGATTCATCGCGCTTGTCCTGAAGGATCAGCTGCAGCCGCCAATAGGATTCATCCTCATCGGGCTCCAGCAGCTGTAGCGCGGGCCGGAAAGGCGCGGTGTCCGCCTTCCAGCCAATGGCGATAAGCCACGCGGCGGTATCCATGCCCGCTGCAAGTGCTCCGCTTCTATCGAAGAGAAGCGGGAATTCGCTGCGGAGGTCGCCGGCCTCGGCCTCCGTGCTGTAATAGCGCTGCGATACGGCGGCAGAGAACGCCGCACGTAATCCGCGGCTAAATTCGCTGCCGCCATTTAGCGCCTCAAGGGCTCCCTTAGCAGTGTCACTGTCCACTGCCACCTGCGCAAGAGCCCCTTCGTCCCAAGTCCATTGCAGCCTCCCGGCGCGGTAGGCTGAGATGTCGGGAATATACTGTTTGTGCTCCAGACATATTGCCAAAAGTGGCGCCAGTTCTGTGAGCTGGGCGGCATCGCCCTCCCAGCTCCATTCGATATGCGCCAGAAGCTTCTGCTCGGCAAAGAAGGGGATGACCTGCTCAGCAGGAAGAATCACTAGCTCCACGCCTTCGCCAGCTGGCTGCACGGTTAACTCCGTACCATAAAAAGACGCTTCATGCCAGGCGAAAAGCCGCTGCTTAAGCTGCAAGCCCGGCACGAGATCTTCGCGCTCATTCATTCCAAATATTAAAGCATCGCCATACTGGCTTAATGCAAGCCGGATGGTCAGCGTGCGTAAATGCATGTTCATGGTATTAGCTTTCCTTTCCGAAGCTCCTCTTGCAGCGCACGGAGCCTGCTATGCCTAATGGCGAAGGCAGTGAGGAACTCTTCCCAGCGTTCTTCTTGTTTCAGCTTTTTATACAGCTTGGATAATCGTTTCAATAATTTCACAGCCGCTTTGTAGCTATGTCTGTTCTTATCCAGCACAAATCTTTCGGCGGCCTGATGGTAAAAGGGCAGCAGAACCTCAGGCGCATTCTTTTCCACCGGTTGGAGGTCTTTGACACGAAATTCGGAGGGCTGTTTACCGATGGACAGCTGATAATCCATCCAGGTCTGCCATTTCTCATAGGTGATTAGCTTCTCTTCATAGACTTCGCCAGAGATAGGTAACATGGTGGCTAGTGTATCCCACATTTGCGGCTCAGCTTCAGGCAGGTGACGAACAGCTTCTTCCCAACTGGTTGAATAGCTATTGAGATTATAGAGTCTGCTGCTCAGCAGTGGACCGATTTGAGCAAGCCAACCCACCAAACGGGACCAGTCCCCTGCATCCAGCAGCGGAGAGGTGAAGCTCATGAGCTCATCGGGATGGAGACCCGGGCGCTCGGCCGCTTTATTCAATAAGTCCCAAGCCTTCTGGTCATCCATCAGATAGTAATACATACGGCTCTGAGCTAACAGCCACGCATGTTGTGAAAGGGAAGCACCTAATTCACCCTCTGCTTGCTGCAGCTGTTCGATTTCATTCAGGTAAAGCTTAGTTCCACCTGTATTTGGATAAATCCAGTTTCTCCACAGCAGATCATAGCTAAGAGAAAAAGAGGGTTGATCCCGTGAGCGATCCCGCGACTCCGTCAACATCTCGCGCCGCAGATAAGATAAAGTATCGATGACATACGGCCATAGATCCTGCTCTTGCTCGGGAGATAGCGGGAGTGTCTTTTTTAATAGACCTGTGATTACTTCCTGTAGTTCTGAGACCGCTACCTGTGTGTAATAACCAAGAGAAGGGGCGTAAGCGGCCTGACCGACGGATTGCGCAGAAGGCTTAGCAAGCTTTTCCAACAGAAAAAGATGAGCATGCAGAGTGAACAGCTTCTCCGTTTCCGGAAGCATTTTCGGTTTGAATTTATTGATTGCAGACAAGGCCCGACTCACATATTCAGGATTTCGGGTGGTATGGGCTAGAGGGGAGACACAGAATTCAAAATACTCCCGCCACTCCGTGATTTTTCCGCCAGCAATGCGGTTGGCCATCTCTTTCATTTGCTGCTGACGAGTTGCATCGGCTCCAATAGAGGCATTTGTTGCTGTGCTTGATATTTTGGGCAAAAAGGATGCAGCTTTAGCGTTGGCCAGAACCTGTACAGATCTATTCTGTTGTTCGGCATAATTCAGCAGCACAGCAGCCATATGCTTGCAATGACCTGATACTGGACAATTACAATGACAATTGGTGAAGCCGTCGAGATCAATGGTGACGCGGTAATCCTCTCTACCTTCAACTAGAGCGTTAATCTTACGAGGCTCCGTCATGGTAAACGGCTGCACTCGATTTTGTTTATAATATTGGAACCCTCGCTTGAGGGTAAGATCATCGAAATAATAGGCGACATTTTGGATGAGCTTACTCCACTGCGTATCATCCATAGCATAGGTTGGTTGCATACAATTGGTCTCCTGTAACGAAAATGGTCTTTATTTGTCTTTCATTATATCACTTCTGCAGGCTTCATCTTTAAATCGTTAAATTTTGATAGCTCGTAAGGAAACTCCGTTTAAAAGCTGGCGTGGAGATGATTAGAAGCTAATGGCTTGTATTGAACGGAAGGTCTGAACATATAATAATCGTACTGCAAGTTGGGTCATGATTATATAGGTGTCATTTACGAAAGATCAAACAAAGGTCAAAATTGGTCAAATAAATAAAAAGAACTAATTTTCTCGTGTGAAATCAGTTAATTCGCCTGAATTTGAGCGATAATCGGCTTAAATTGGTTTTGTTATTCCTCAGTTAGGGGACTATAATAAGGTCATAGGTCAAATAAAGTCAAAGTCAATGAGAGGAGAATGGATAATGTTTGATATGGTTCCTTTTGGTAAACGTAGAGATGATGCTTTTGGTATGCTGGCTAAGTCTTTGAATGATGTTTTTAATGATGATTTTTTTGCACCGATTAAGAGTTCCACGATGTCCTTCAGAACAGATATTCATGAGAGTGAGCAGGCTTACCTGATTGAAGCTGAACTTCCTGGTTTGAAAAAAGAAGAAATCGACATTGATTATGCCAGTCCTTATTTGACGATAAAAGCGGTACGTAAGGAAGAAAATGCCGAGGAGAACAATGAACATCAGATTGTACGCAGAGAACGCCGATATGGTGAATATGTGCGCAGATTCTATGTTCAAGATATTGCCGAGGAAGAAATTCGCGCGTCTTTGAAAGATGGAGTGCTGAAGCTGGAAGTTCCCAAACGGCAAAAAATGCAAGGTAAACGCATCGAGATTCAAGACGGAGATTCTAATTCTACCGGTTCGCAGTCTGAATAAGCATAAATTAAGCGG
This sequence comes from Paenibacillus sp. FSL R5-0928, assembly GCF_037970385.1. NCBI lineage: Bacteria > Bacillati > Bacillota > Bacilli > Caryophanales > Paenibacillaceae > Paenibacillus > Paenibacillus sp. FSL R5-0928. The sequence continues at coordinate 300,023 of NZ_CP150225.1, forward strand.
AATGGACTTCCGCTCAGTCTTCTAGAGATGGCAGCGGGCTTTTAATATAGTGTTATGAAATAGAAGGCGCATTGTAGTGGAGGATTCCGGCTATGGTGCGTCTTTTCTCGGAGTGCAATGGTGGTCGGTATGAGATTAGGTATGGAAAGGAGGAAGCACGAGTGGCTAGTAAAAGCTATTATGATGCTTTGGGCGTGAGCAAAAAAGCTACTAAACAAGAAATTAAAAAGGCTTATCAGAAGCTTGCCAAGAAGTGGCATCCCGATGTTAACAAAGCCCCTGAGGCAGAGGCGAAATTCAAAGAAGCAGCTGAAGCCTATGAAGTACTTGGTAATGAGGATAAACGAAAACTCTATGATGAAGAGCTGCTTTATGGAGCTCAACGTGGCAGAGCTAGTGGAGGGGCGGCGAGTGGAGCCTCTTCTTGGGATTCAAAATTTGGTGGAAGTGGAAGTGGAAGCTGGAACGGTGGGACTTATTCAACGGGAGGTTCTGGTATTTCGGAGGAAGATTTATTCGGGATGTTTTTTGGAAATCGGGGCTCGGCGGATCGGGCTGGCTTGGATTTTTTCTCGGGAAGTGGAACGGGGCGTGCGAATGGCAATCCGTGGGGCGAGGCCCGCAGTACTATGCAGGCGCAGCTGGATATTACCTTGGAGCAGGCTTATAAGGGCGCCACTGTAAGAGTACAGGTCAGCGACAAAACGGTGGATGTGAACATTCCGCCCAGATCCCATGAGGGTACAATTATTAAAATCGCGGGAAACACTCCGGGTGGCGATGTGCTGCTGGCACTTCATATTCTTCCTCATGATATTTATGAGATTCGCGATGGTGACTTATATGGCATGGTTGAAATTGCTCCTTGGCAAGCGGTATTGGGCGGAGAAGTGAAGGTTCCATTACCGGGTGGCGGCGCCGTGAAATTGAAGATTCCAGCAGGAATTCAGAGCGGTAAAACGCTACGCATCCCCGGCAAGGGCTTAAAACGTGAGAATGTTGCGAACGGCGATATTTTATTTGGTATTGAGATTGTTATCCCTGAACCCACCAGCGAAGCGGAGAAAAATCTGTACCGAAAGCTGGCAGACTCCAGCCCTTTCGAAGCCAGAGCTAAACGTCAAAGTACTGGCACCCAGCGGCAAAAGGCGAAAGTGGGTAATTAATAGATAGGTAGAAGAGGTAGAGGTGAGGTGATTTCACTCGTTTGTGATCAACTCTGATTGGTGAAAGGCTGAATTGAATGCTAGTTGCAGAACAGTAACTTATTTAGCCACTAACTATAAAAGAACTTTTCGCTCAAACGGTGAAAGTCGGCACTATGGTGGGAAAAGAGAGTCAAAAGTGTACTAGAAAGCGCTAGATGAGGCTCGTTGGTCGAAAAGAGAAGCAAAAGTGCCTTAGAATGCGCTGAATCAGGCTCGTTGGGCGAAAAGAACGGTAAAAATCCCGTAGAATGAGAGCAAACCAGCTAGTTACTCGAAAAGAACGGCAAAAATCCCGTAGATTGGGCGCAAAGCGTTCAGTTACTCGAAAAGAACGGTAAAAATCCCGTAGAATGAGAGCAAACCAGCCAGTTACTCGAAAAGAGCGGTAAAAATCCCGTAGAATGAGCGCAAATCAGCTAGTTACTCGAAAAGAGCGGTAAAAATCCCGCAGAATGAGCGCAAATCAGCTAGTTACTCGAAAAGAGCGGTAAAAATCCCGTAGAATGAGTACAAACCAGCCAGTTACTCGAAAAGAACGGTAAAAATCCCGCAGAATGAGCACAAAACGGCCAGTTACTCGAAAAGAGCGGTATAAATCCCGCAGAATGAGCGCAAAACGGTCAGTTACTCGAAAAGAACGGTAAAAATCCCGCAGAATGAGCGCAAAGCGTTCAGTTACTCGAAAAGAACGGTATAAATCCCGTAGAACGAGCGTAAACCAGCTAGTTACTCGAAAAGAGCGGCAAAAATCCCGCTGATTGAGCGTAAACCAGCCAGTTACTCGAAATAAGCGGGATAAATCCCGCTAAATTAACCTATCCCCGGCCAAAAAGGCCGATTTAATATAATCACTCTTAAATAGAAAGGTGAGAGAGCTATGGATTTCAATAAATTAACTCAAAAGCTGCAGGAAGCAGTAGCTGCAGCGCAGTCGCTGGCATCAGACAGCGGTCATCAGGAGATCGATAATCTCCATCTGTTAAAAGCGTTGCTTCAGCAGCAAGAAGGTTTGCTGCCAAGATTGCTGCAAAAGATGAATATCCCTGTGGCTGAGCTGATGCGCAGCACGGATGAATTGCTTCAACGCAAGCCGAGCATCAGCGGGTCAGGAGCAAGCACGGTACGGCGTTACGCCTCGCAATCGCTGATTCATCTGCTGGAGCAGGCGGAGAAGGAAGCGGCGAAGATGCAGGATGAGTTTGTTTCTGTGGAGCATGCTGTGCTGGCCATGGTGTCAGATTCGAGCGGGGAGAATCGTGAGCTAAGGGATCTTTTTGTCCGCCGTGGGCTGACCCGTGAGAAGCTGATGTCGGTGCTTGCTGAGATTCGTGGACATCAGCGGGTAACCAGCCGGGAGCCAGAAGCTACTTATGAGGTGCTGGAGAAATACGGCCGTGATCTTGTAGCTGAGGTTCGCGCGGGCAAGATTGATCCAGTCATTGGTCGTGATGGCGAGATCCGCCGAGTAATCCGGATTTTGTCCCGTAAAACGAAAAATAACCCTGTGCTGATCGGTGAACCAGGTGTAGGGAAAACAGCCATTGTAGAAGGCTTGGCACACCGGATTGTACGCAAAGACGTACCGGAGGGTCTGAAGGATAAGACGATTTTTTCACTGGATATGAGTTCACTTGTGGCAGGCGCGAAGTTTCGTGGTGAATTCGAAGAACGCCTGCAGGCGGTATTGAGAGAGGTTCGCGAAAGCAACGGCCGCATTATTCTTTTTATTGATGAGCTGCATACGATTGTGGGCGCAGGTAAAACCGAAGGCTCGATGGATGCGGGTAATATGCTGAAGCCGATGTTGGCCCGGGGTGAGCTGCATTGTATCGGTGCCACAACGCTCGATGAATATCGCAAATATATAGAGAAGGACCCTGCGCTGGAACGCCGTTTCCAACAGGTGCTCGTGAGCGAACCCGATGTAGAGGATACGATCTCCATTTTGCGTGGTCTGAAGGAGCGGTTTGAAGTCCACCACGGGGTCAAAATCCATGACAGCGCCCTGGTAGCCGCAGGGGTATTGTCCAATCGTTATATTACGGATCGATTTTTACCGGATAAGGCGATTGACCTAGTGGACGAGGCTTGCGCCATGATCCGCACAGAGATAGACTCCATGCCGGGTGAGATGGATGAAGTGACCCGCCGCCTGATGCAGATGGAGATTGAAGAAGCGGCGCTTAAAAAAGAAACTGATGACGCCAGCAAACGCCGACTCGAAATATTGCAGCGCGAGCTCGCTGACCTGAAGGAGAAGCAGCTAGGGATGACGGCGCGCTGGGAGAAAGAGAAGTCGGCCATCCAAGGGATTCGCGACCTCAAAAAACGGCTGGAGCAAGCACGTAAGGATCTGGTCGATGCACAGGAGGAATATGATCTTAATAAGTCAGCCGAACTGAGCTACGGCATTATTCCTGATCTGGAGCGTCAGTTGAAAGCAGCGGAAGAAGCGGCACAGCAGGATCAGGATACAAGATTGCTACGTGAGGCTGTTACTGAAGAGGAAATCGCAGATATTGTCTCCCGCTGGACCGGCGTTCCGGTTAGCCGACTGGTAGAAGGCGAACGGGATAAGCTGCTGCGTCTGGAGGATACGCTGCATGAACGGGTAGTGGGCCAAGACGAAGCCGTCAGCTTGGTGGCCGATGCGGTGCTTCGGGCAAGAGCAGGAATCAAAGATCCGAATCGCCCGATTGGTTCATTCCTGTTCCTTGGCCCGACGGGTGTAGGGAAGACTGAGCTGGCTAAGTCGCTTGCGGTATCTCTTTTTGACCGCGAAGATGGCATGATCCGTATAGATATGTCGGAGTATATGGAAAAGCATAGTGTCTCCCGTCTCGTCGGCGCACCTCCAGGATATGTTGGATATGAGGAAGGCGGGCAGCTCACGGAAGCTGTGCGGCGTCAGCCTTATACTGTAGTGCTGCTCGATGAAGTGGAAAAGGCGCATCCCGATGTGTTTAACATTCTGCTGCAGCTGCTTGATGATGGACGGCTGACTGATTCACAAGGCCGAATGGTTGACTTCAAGAATACAATCATCATTATGACTTCTAATATCGGTTCACCTCATCTGATTCAAGGCACCGATGAAAAAGGTCAGCTCACGGAAGCTGCCAAGGATAGAGTGATGAAGGAACTGAGTGGTCATTTCCGTCCAGAGTTCCTGAACCGGGTGGATGACATTGTAATGTTCAAGCCGCTGACACTGGGTGAGATCGAGAAAATTGTGGACAAACTGGTGGATGGATTGCGTCTACGTCTGGCAGAACGGGAGATCGGGCTGGCATTAACTGAATCGGCGGTGCGTTTTATCGCTAAGGAAGGTTTTGATCCTGTGTATGGGGCAAGACCGTTGAAAAGATTCATCCAGCGCAGCTTGGAGACACGTGTGGCACGTGCGATTATTGCTGGTGAAGCCGCAGAGGGATCAGTTATTCAGGTAGATGAATCCGGCAACGAGCTTGCGGTAACCATTCTGAAGCCAGAAGTCGATGGGCCACAGAGTTCTGAATTGAGTTCTGAATAAAAAAAGCGTCCACAAAACCGTAACGGCTTTGTGGACGTCCTTTTTATGGTAAGCCTCACTCCACCCAAGGGATTAGATGAGGCTGTTCATCCAAGATGGACATATATTGCTCTTTCCAGCCGTATTTGCCGTCGGGGTCGAGGAGCATATAACGCAGATATTTTTCGAGCCGGAACTCGGCTTTGGACCAACCGAGATGCTTGAGCCGCAGGTTGCTTAGCTGATGAGACAGCTCGAAGATATTTTCCGGGAATCGCCCACAGTGCTGTGGGGATTCATTCCATACATAGTTGAAGTCTTCTTTATAGCGAAGCAAAAAAGGGCGGTAGTTCAGATGAGAGCGCCAGTAGGTATCCTCCCTGTAATGGTTCGCGTTCCATAAATCGTAAAGGCGGAAGCAGAACAGATCGACCCCATCTGCATACAGCAAGGTATCTATATTTTCCGCAAAGCTGGCTTCAAAGATCTCATCCGCGTCCAGACTCAGAATCCACTCGGGATTTGTCTTTAGGACTTCCTCCCACTGCTGTTTTCGCAGCTCAATTTCATTGCTGAACTTGGATTCGGTATTATGCACGAGATGAACGGGAATGCCGTCAAGTGCTTCCAGACAGACAGCTGCTGTATTGTCGGTGCTGCCGTCATCAATAATGACAGCCTCATCGATATATTTGCGGTGTTCCTCCAGAATCTGTCGCAGGAAGCGCCCGCTTTCATTTTTTACAACCATGGTAAGGGTTAGCTTGGGGCGCTTTTTGGTTATAGGAGCAGCTGCAGCCTCATTGGAATTTTCCTCGATGGGTGTGGGTGCCGATTCAGCTTTTACCCCTGTTGTTTCTCTGATGAAATCTTCAACCTTGTTCAAATCACTATCTCTGTACAAATGAAGGGCAGGATAATGGGTGTCAACAAATAGCGGAATGCCAAGGGCCGCGGCACGAATGCAGAAATGGCGATCCTCGCCCCAGTATGAAATGTTCCGGATCTGATTGTAGCTCACCCCGGCTTTTAACGCATGCTGGCTAATCAATGTACAAGCGCCGAGACCCCCCACTTCATAGATTCCAGGATTGCGTAGTTTGGCTATGAATTCATGAAATCTGCGGTTGATCTCCTCGGGTTGCAGTTTTTCGCCGGGAAGTATCTCCCACTGATTGTATTCGTCATGCATCCAGACCTGCGGCTGAAACATGGTATCTGGCTGCCACTGTGTCCAAAATACTTCTGAAATAATATCTTTGTTCGTCCCTATTAAATGTCTTAGCGTATCTGGGTGGAGGATGAGGTCAGAGTCGATCAGGAAGAGGTAGTCATAGTTCAGGGTTTGCGCTCGGTTAATCATGAGGTTTTTGAAGTTGGCGACTTTCCAGACTAAATCAGAATTCCAAAAGTGGGTCGTATCATTGCGAATGTACGCATCGTGAAAGCCGGAGCTTTGAATAAAAATATGCTCACCCTTGCTTTTGAATTCCTGGAGCAGCCGGCTGGACGCTTCATCATCATTGTCATCAATCAGATGGAAATCCAGTTCGATTTGCTCAATATTCAGGCGCAGCAGGGAATTCAGAAATTCTCGCAACACATTGGGCTTTTGATGGATCGGGCTGCCGATTAATACGCGTGTCTTATTCATTGCGGCCTCCTTGGGGGACTCTCCCTTTCTTCCGAGAGGTATAGGTATGTTCTCAATATATTTACAGTTAGATAGTAATAATCCTTATTTCGCAAAGTTCTTATAGTAAATGAGAAATGAGAGTTGGATAAATTGAACTTTTTAGATATATTAATTTTTATGGATCTGCTGTACAATTACCGGATAATTAGATAAGAATGCCAGCCAGATGAGCACAGGAATGAGACTATGGATAAATCACCGCTAAAAGCTCAGTAGTTAATCAATCTGTTACTGGCCATGAATCCTCGTGCGGATGTGTTCTGGTATGATTCAAAGGTAAATACCGACCTCTGCTGGATGGGGATGTTGAGGAAATATACGTACCGGAAGAGACAGCGAAGACTGAAGCTCATATTGGTGGCTGAACAGAGTTTAGGAGAGTAGTCACGATGAAGCTGGTCCATCAAGGTTTTTATAACGGTCTGACTTTCCAACGTGTGGTTCGTGGATTTATTGTCCAAGGGGGTATTGCGACCCTTGGCATACTGTATTCGGAAGAGTCATTTCAGGTATGGACCATGTGGATACTTTAAAGCGTGGGGATGAGTCATGAAAAAGGTCGGAATTATCAGTTCCCTCAATATTACATTAATGTGAAATGCTATCCATTGTAATTCCTAGTATCCCGATATACAATATAAAAAACAAACAAAGACAATATAGACACGGGGGAGAAACTTATGCGTAAAGGATTATCTGGAGTTATTACTTTGGTTTTGTTAACATTTTTGATTAGCGCGTGCTCCGGGGGAAATAACGCCGCTTCCACAAATACAAATCAGACGCCTACGGCTACTGAAGGATCGACAGCAAGCACTGAACCAAAAGATGGTGGCAACTTAATTATTGGGGTCGCTGCAGATCCTGTCATTCTAAATCCGAACTATGCTGGTGATCGTGTCAGTCTGACGATTGACCAAGCGCTCTACGCGCCATTGTTCCAAGTGAATAACGGAGAGAAGACCTTCTACTTGGCAGACAGCCTGACACTTTCCGAAGATAACCTGACTTATACATTGAAACTGAAAAGTGGACTAACTTGGCATGACGGAGAAAAGCTTACAGCTGACGATGTCGTGTTCACGATTGATAGCATCCTCGATGAGAAGCAAAACAGCATGTTGAGAGCGAACCTATTCATCGGTGATAAACCCGTTAAGGCAGTTAAGGTGGATGATCTGACTGTAGAGTTCAAGCTTCCGCAGGTCAGCCCAGCTTTTGAAGCTACACTAGTGCAAGTATTTCCGATTCCAAAGCATATTTTTGAGAATGAGACGGATCTAGAGAAAAGCACCAAGAATGCTGCTCCGGTTGGATCTGGCCCATTTAAATTTAAAGAATACAAAGCAGGCGAATATGTTACACTCGAGAGATTTGATAACTACTTTGGTGGCAAACCACATCTTGATTCTATAACGTACCGGATTGCTAAAGATACGAATGCTGCGAATCTCGCACTTCAGAATGGTGAGATCAACATTAAATATCTAGATCCACAGGATGTTGGAACGATTGGGGCTTCGAACAATTTCGAAATCCTGCCTTATAGTGAAGGCCGATTGTCCTACCTGTTGTTCAATGCAAACAGTGATAGAGGTGCTCTTGCTAAAAAAGAAGTTCGTCAAGCCTTGTCTCTAGCCCTAAGTCGTGATGAAATCATTCAGGCTGCTTATACTTCTAACGAGTATGCAGACCCGGCGAAGTCCTTTTTGACTCCGGATGCATTGTTCTATACTAATGACGTACCTTCTTTTGATAATGATGTAGAAAAAGCCAAAGAGCTTCTGCAATCGGCAGGGGTTAGCGATCTGAAATTGAGATTGATTGTATCGAGCGGTAATAAAGCTCAGGAAGCCATTTCACTATACGTGCAGCAAAAGCTAAAGGCCATTGGCGCTGAAGTTGAACTGCAAAATATGGATGCCTCGGCATATGGTCAGAAATTCAGTGATATGAATTCAACAGATTTTGAACTTGCGATTGCAGGTTATATTATGGGTTACGATCCTGATGCTTACAGAATTTTGTATACATCTACTGCAGACTCTAACTACTCGCATTATAATAATGCTGAAGTCGATAAGTTGTTCAATGATGGTGCAGGAGAAGCAGATGTGACTAAACGTGGTGAGATCTATAAGAAGATCCAAGAGATCATTGCTGACGATGCACCGATTTATCCAATTGCTAATACTAAGACTATTGTAGCTGTCTCCAAGAACTACGGCGGTCTAGAAGAAGCAGTCTTGAAGCCTGTCGTTATTTTTGAAGATTTATCGAAAATCTACCTTAAATAAGAACGGGAAAAAATAAGCTGGTCAATCCAGCTTATTTTTTTACCGATATAGAACTGGGAGAATATACGTATGAGACAACTTATCGTCCGAAGATTACTGCAAACCCTGCCGATGCTGTTTTTTGTCTCGGTTGTGTGCTTTGCGATGATTAAGCTGGCTCCGGGGGATCCGGTACTATCCTTCGTTACGCCGAATATGCACGCGGATGATATTGAGCGCATCCGGCATAACCTTGGGCTGGATAAGCCAGCCTACATTCAATATTTTATATGGATCAAAGAAGTACTGCAGGGCAATTTCGGTTATTCCCTTGTGAATCATCAGCCTGTATTGGAGCAAATTCTAGAACGTTTACCTGCAACAGCAGGTTTGATGGGCAGTGCAATCGGCTTAGCCGTTCTGTTGGCGATCCCGATGGGTCTGCTTGCTGGAGCTAACCGGAACCGCTGGGTGGATAAACTAATTAACTTTTTATCCTATATCGGAATTTCAGTACCTTTATTTTGGCTGGCCATATTACTTATGTACTTATTTGCAATTAAGCTGCACCTGCTGCCTATTATGGGGATGCGAACCATTGGTGTGGAATCAGCGGTTGATGTATTGAAGCATGGTATTCTGCCTTGCGCCGTATTGGCTTTTGGATTTCTGGCCGGTTACGTACGATACATCCGCTCTAGTACGATTGGACAGCTAAAAGAAGAGTATGTGCAGATTCAATATGCTTTTGGATCCAGCAAGACAACGATTCTGTTCCGTCACGTGCTTAAGCATGTACTGTTGCCAGTAATTACATTGCTCGGGATGTCGATGGGTGATCTGGTGGCGGGTGCAATTGTAACGGAGACGGTATTTTCATGGCCGGGTATTGGCTCTTTAGGGATGACTGCGGTTAAAGGGATGGATTATCCCGTAATTATGGGAATAACTTTGTTCTCTTCTTTAATGCTGATTATCGGCAATCTGATCGCGGATATTCTATATAGCTTCGTGGACCCACGAATTAAATTAACGAGGTGACCTCATGAATCGCAGTAAATGGAAAAGTGTTGGAGATGAGCTATTTACGAATAAATTGGGTGTCGCAGCCCTCATTACTTTAATCGTCTTCACACTAGGCTCTATATTTGCTTTTTTGTCCGGACATGATCCGAATGCAATGGATGTTTTGGCACGTTTGAAAGCGCCCGGAGCGGATCATTGGTTTGGTACGGATGATTACGGCCGGGATTATTTTGCCCGAGCTTTGTATGGTGGCCGGGTATCTTTGCTAGTTGGTTTTGCTTCAATGATCATTGCCACGGGTATAGGTGTGACGGTGGGCGTAATCAGTGGATATTTTGGCGGATGGATTGATAATCTATTGATGCGGATGCTTGATGTAGTGATGTCCATTCCATCTTTCCTTGTGCTGCTGCTGCTTAGCGTATTTCTGAAGCCGAGTGTAGGAAACATCATTTTAATTATTGCTCTATTAATGTGGATGAACATTGCCCGTGTGATTCGTGCGGAGACGATGACGATTAAAGAACGGGAATATGTACTATATGCAAAAGCTTCCGGCCAGAGCAACTTCGGAATTATCTGGCGTCATATTCTTCCGGGGCTAGTACCTGTTGTGATTGTAGGTGCGACGAATAATATCGCTTCCGCGATTATGATGGAGTCGTCCCTAAGCTTCCTTGGGTTCGGGGTACAACCTCCGAATGCCACTTGGGGCAGTATGCTTAACAATGCACAGGGATATATCGCTCAGGCACCTTATTTGGCATTGTTCCCGGGGTTATTGATACTACTAACGGTTCTGAGCTTTAATGTTCTGGGCGATATTTTGCGGGTTGGCTTTGAACCGAAGCTGATCCGAAGATAGGAGTGTGAAGACATCATGACGGAACGGCTATTGTCTGTTGAGAATTTGAAGGTTTCCTTCCAAACTCGAGATGGGGAGAATCAGGCAGTTCGTGGCGTTAGCTTTCATATAGATGCTGGAGAAACGGTAGGGATTGTTGGTGAATCCGGAAGCGGGAAAAGTGTAACTGCGAAGGCGATTATGTCGTTGATTACACCTCCGGGTAAAATTATCGCTGGAAATATCAATTTTCGTGGTGAGAATTTATCTAACCTTTCGGAAAAAGAGTGGAGAAAACTGCGTGGCAACCGCATAGCGATGGTGTTTCAGGATCCCATGACCTCTCTTAATCCTGTGAAAAAAATCGGCCAGCAGCTTACGGAGGTCATCCGGCGGCATCGCGGCTTAAATAAGGAAGAAGCGTTCAAAGAAGCAGCAAGTATCCTGCGGCAGGTGGGTATAAATAATCCTGAGCAGCGGCTGCAGCAGTATCCGCATGAATTCAGCGGCGGGATGCGGCAGCGGGTCATGATCGCCATGGCTCTTTCCTGCCAGCCAGAGCTATTGATTGCGGATGAGCCGACAACTGCGCTTGATGTAACGATACAGGCCCAAATTCTTGATCTTTTTAAAGAGCTAAAAAATAATACCAGTACAGCTATAGCACTGATCACCCATGATTTGGGTGTGGTGGCTCAGGTATGTACACGGGTTATCGTAATGTATGGTGGACTAGTGATGGAGGAAGGTACGGTGGAGGATATTTTTTATCGCCCACAGCATCCTTACACGAAAGGTCTGCTTCGCTCGATTCCGAAACGTGACGGCAAATCGCGTGAACGTCTAATTCCAATCGAAGGCACACCTCCGGATTTGTTGAATCCTCCTTCTGGCTGTCCCTTTATGGAGCGTTGCCCTAATGCTTTTGCCCGTTGCAGCGAACGTCCTCCGGTAATCGAATTATCGCCCGGTCACCGTTCGATGTGCTGGTTAGCAGATGGTGTGCAGGAGACTCCAGCCGTAGCTGGCGTTGAAGGGAGCGGTTCGGTTGAGTGACAATAAGATTCTAGTGGACGTAAATAATCTCAAAAAACATTTCTCCAAAGGCAAGGATATGTGGGGACGCGATACATCGGTGCTTAAGGCAGTAGATGGCGTAAGCTTTCAGATTCGTCAGGGAGAGACCTTTGGGCTGGTTGGAGAGTCAGGAAGCGGCAAGTCCACGGTTGGACGCTGCTTGCTGCGCTTATATGATTACACAGACGGTGAAGTGTCTTTTGACGGGCAGCCGCTGAGCAAGCTTGGAGAGAAGCAGTTAAAACCTTTTCGCAGACGCATTCAGTCGATCTTCCAAGATCCCTATTCTTCACTTAATCCAAGCTTAAATGTGCTTGATCTGATCAGTGAGCCTATGAAAATCCACGGCATCCACGAAGGTGAAGAACGCAAAGAAGCTGTTGCGGCATTGCTGGAAAAGGTAGGTTTAAAAAGAGAACATCTCTACCGCTTCCCGCATGAATTCAGCGGTGGACAACGCCAGCGGATTTCGATTGCCAGAGCATTGTCCGTAAGACCTGAGTTTGTCGTGTGTGATGAGCCGATCTCAGCGCTGGACGTGTCTGTCCAGGCCCAGGTAGTGAACATGCTGGAGGATTTGCAGTCCGAATTTGGCTTGACCTATCTCTTTGTCGCACATGATCTGTCGATGGTACGGCATATTTCTGACCGGATCGGCGTGATGTATGGCGGTCGACTAGTAGAGGTAGCCGAAAGTGATGAGCTGTACGATAATCCTATTCATCCTTATACAAAGGCGCTGCTGTCTTCCATCTTGGAGACGGATCCCCGGCGGGCCAATCAGAGAATTATTTTAGACGGATACTCGCAAGAGTACGGCAGAGCTGAGACTTCTACACTACAGGAAGTAAGCCCGGGCCATTATGTTGCTTATGATTTTACGGTATGATTAGACTCTATATATAGATTGGGAGGGATCAGAATGTCAGAGAACTTAAACCGGGTAAAGTTATCCCAGTGGGATGCGTTATTGGTGGAATCACTCCGCTCCTTGGGGTGGTCTGATGAGGATATTCTTCGTAAAGTGGCAGAGGGCGATTTGCCCGTTGACGAGAGCGAATACCAATTTGATTATAAGCAGCTGACCGCGTTGCAGTCAGAGCAGCCGGAGTTGTTCGGGCAAGCGGTGAAGACAGGCTATCAGATCAAATACAATACGATTCGTGGGATTCGCAGCTGGATATGGGTAGCTCTGGGCAAAGAAGCGGCTCTGGAGCTTGAGGAAGGTAAGGAAGCCGCTGAGGTGGCTTTAACCTTGGCTGAGAAGGAACGTTTGGCCTCTGTGTTGTCCTTCGGTTGGCAGATCGAGAGCGATACGAAGGCAGCGGATGGAGATACAGCTGTCTACCGGATTGCGCCCATTGGACGATAAGCTGAATAGCTACAGTAAAAAACGATTGTTGCGGGGAAGGACTCCCTGTGCACAATCGTTTTTTTTTGTTATATTTCTCGCTTAAATGCTTATCATTAATATACGCTTACCGCTGGGTAAGCTACCTCATATTGTGCAGCCTCAATCCAGCTTCCTGTCTTAAAATCTCTGCCCCGGACAAGCACTTTATCGCTATACACTTCCACATAGAAGCCTTGGCTGCCCGTCTTATGTTTATCTTCATTAGTCCAAAGATAGGCGACAGAAGCAGCATTAAACATCGTTGCGATCTCTCCATGGCCAGGGAACATAGTGTTGTTTACCTCCAGCTCCCAATGGGTATGTCCAGTGAATAACAAGGTCTGGGGATATCTCGACAGAATTTCTTTTAATTCCTTATCTTGTGTGACACCATACCAATCTTGCGATTCCAGTGATCCGGCTACGGTGTCTTTAAGCGGTTGATGCAGGAAGAGAAAGATAGGCTGCTCTGGTGAAGCTTGCTCTCCAAGCTTATGCTCCAGCCAATCAAGCTGCTCAGAGGAGAGATCACAGAACTTGGGCAATCCTTGCTCCGTCCCTAGCAAAATAAAATGATAGCCATTGATCCAGTGATCATGATAGGGTCCGGACATTCCGGTCTGTGACGTATACATTCCTAAACGTGATTCCCAATTTCCGAGCCCCACATCATGATTGCCTAAGGTAAAGGTAATCTCGGGCAGGTCGGTTTTATATTGTTTGAGGATACGAAGCATTTCTTCGTATTCAGCAGGGAAGCCGTGGTCTGTGACATCACCGATATGCATAATCCCGCTGCTGCCTTCCCCATGCGCTGCTATATCACGGAGTGCCAGCTCGAAGTTAAGATTGTACTCATGATTGCGGTCAGCAGTGACATGGGTATCCGTAATGATCTGAAAGGTGATAACTGGTTTATCTTCAGGTGATGTGTTCGTACTCATGTTTGGGCATCCTCCTTCATCTATGAACCTATCCAATACTGTTGCTGTTCGCTAATGCGTCTTGCCGCTAATGTTCAGTCCTATGATCCCGACAATGATGACGGCTATCCATACTAGTGAGGATAGGGTTAGCTTTTCTTCAAAGAACAGGGTTCCCATGAAGGAAATCAGGATGATTCCCGCTCCTGACCATATCGCATAAGCTACGCCTACCTTAATCGAGGTGAGAGCATAATTCAGGGAGGTGAAGCTGGCTCCATAGAACAGGAACATAAGCACGGAAGGCCAGAGCTGGGTGAACCCCTGAGATATTTTCATTGAGATGGTCCCTGAGAGTTCGAACACAATAGCCAGCGTCAGAAACATCCATGCCCACATTCCTTCTATTCTCACAGGGAAGTAACCTCAATTCTGAGCTCAGCATAAGATTGTACAATGAGATCTGCATCCGGGAGAATATGTGTTGAAGCACTAGTACCTTCGCTTTCTGCTAGGCCGATAGCTACCTGTACACCCGCTGCTTTAGCCATTCGCATATCCCCGTTAGTATCGCCGATAACCGCTGTGTACGCGGGTTCCACGGCTAACCTTTTGCAGGCCAGCTGCACCATGTCGGGGAAAGGTTTACCCTGATCCACAAGATCTGTTCCAATTACTTCGGAGAAATAATGCCGTATGCCCAGCCATTGGAGATGTTTGTCTGCGGCCTCTGTTTCATCTGCGGTCACCACGGCGAGAGGGATGCCTGCACTCACGCACTCATCAAGAAAACGATGAAGTCCCGGAAGGGAGTGAACAGGGCGTTTCTCTTCTAACATAACATCCGCTTCGAGACGGCATTGATGGACAAGCTCCATGGACTCCGCCCAAGATAAACCTTGCAGATAACCCTGCCATGACAGAATGGCATAAAGATCACTCATAGTCCCCATAGCCAGCGGTCCGTTGCGATCATAATTGGTAATGCTCCCCTGGGCATTGTGTATAGTTCCCATTAATGCAGGGAGCTGCTCTTCTGCAATCTGTAGTCCTTTTTCCTTCATATACTTCGTGAATCTCTCTAAAAAACATTCGCCCCAGCTGCCCCAGAGGGATACGAACTGGAGCAGCGTACCATCCTTATCGAATAGAATAGCTGCTACAGTGTATCTGCCTTGCGGAGTGATGAGCTCAGACATGAAGTCCACCGCCCTTTATTTTAATTTATCAAGCGCTGCTTGTGCCGTTTCTTGTGCTTCCTTAAGTGCTTGTGCTGCTGGGATATTCTCAATTTGCACCTTATCTGCGGCGATTGTCAACGCATCGTTAATTTTGCCGCCAGTTGGGTCTTGGAAAGGTGCAGAACCATGAGAAGCTTGCATCAATGGGACCTTAATCTGTGGATTGCTTTCGCTGAATGACACAAATGCCGGGTCTTGCAATGCGGATTGGCGCACCGAAATATATCCCGTATTAATGGACCAGGACGCAGTATTCTCAGCATTTGTGAAGTAGGTTAGCCATTTTATAGCTGCTTCCTTTTCACTGTCGTTAGCTTTGGATAGAATGCCGGCCATAAGTGCTTGGGCTACGGGTTTGCCCTCACCGATCCCTGCCCAGCCTGGCTGCTCCATAGCCGAAACAATGCTGAAGTCCAAGTCTCCCTGATCGCCGCTGGAGCCGGTGTAGCCTGCGGATTGACCCTTCATTACATCGTCAATCGTCTTGTACCAATACTCCCAGCCTTGACCGCCGGAATGAATTCGCATGATCTTATCCTCGTGAATCCACTTGCGGAACAAATCCCAGGTTTCAATCCACTCTTTAGAGTCGACCATAACTTGTTTTCCATCCTCACTAAGGATAGTGCCTCCTTTGCTGAGTACGGCATCAATCATGTTCCCTGAACCCCACATAGGCTCCCAACCATAAAGGGTGGTTTTGCCGTCGTCTTTCACTGTCATTTTCGCAGCTGCGGCAGCTAGATCTTCCCAAGTCTTTAGTGTGCTAGCATCAATTCCATTCTTCTCAAAAACATCTTTGCGATAGTACATGACCTGCGTTGTTCCATACATCGGCAGGAAGTATTGCTTACCATCAACCTGGCCCTGATTTAGAAAGGTTTGGACAAAATCCTCTTTATTAAAATCTGGCTGCAGTGCCATAAGCTCGTCTATCGGAGCGAAATATCCTTTACGGGCCCAATCTACATTGGAGGAGAGAGCAGCCGCAGGCACTTTTCCTGTAGCGATAGCTGCTTGCAGCTTCTGTTCGGTTTCAGTGTAGTCTGCCTGCGCGATACCTTTGACGATGACCTCTTGCTGAGAGGTATTAAATTTCTGAATCAGTGCCTCCATATTCTCACCAAGCTTGCCGCCGAGACCATACCAGAATTCAATCGTTACCGGCGCATTTTGTGTGGGTGCAGCCTCTGTGGAGGGGGAGGAAGAAGCTCCATTTGCCGCTGTAACATTGCCTGTATTCGCATTTCCTCCGCAAGCTGTTAACATTGTAAATCCGGCAACCAAAGACAGGGTGGACAGTCTCTTCAATACGTTCATCATCATTCTCCTCTTATTAAAATAGAATTGTTAGCTTATCCTTTGCTGGAACCAGCGGTCATGTTGACACTTTGCATGATCGTTTTCTGAGCTAGTAGAAATACTAGCAGCAACGGGGCGATGGTGAATGCGCTAGCGGCCATGATCAGCGGCCATTTTAATCCGTAAGCACCTCCTTGAGTAAAGAAACTACGCAGACCCGCCGAGACTAGCTGGAGATTAGGGTCTTTGGTGATCAGCATCGGCCAGAAATAGTTATTGTACTGATCAATGAAGGTGATCAGGGCTAGCACAGCAAAGGAAGAACGTGTAATGGGGACAAGAATGGTCCACAGAATCCGCATATGCGAGGAACCGTCCACTTCTCCAGCCTCCACTAGCTCATGGGGAACCTGAAGGAAGGCCTGGCGAATTAGAAAAATGGAGAAGACACTTACACAGTTGGATAGAATTAATCCGGCATATGAATCCAGTAGATGGAGCTGGGACAATACCAAATATCCGGGAAGATAAACAGCGGTGGCTGGAACCATGTAGCCGAAAAGAATAACGCCTGAGAACAGCCCTCTGAAGCGGAATTTCATATGCGTAAGCGCATAGGCCATCATCCCGGAATTTATTACCTGCAAAATAACAATCGACACAGCGACAAATATGCTATTGCCCATATATCTGAAGAAAGGGGCTTCGTGCCAGGCGGCTGAAAAATTACTCCACAGCGGATCCTTAGGCCAGATTGTGGGCGGAGACTGCCAGATTTCATCATTGGTTTTTAAGGCGCTGGTGACCATCCAATAGAAGGGGAAGGCCATGATCAGTGCAATAGCTGTAAAAAATAGATGGCGGGTCAGCTTGCCCACGCGTACGATCGTTGCATTCATCAGTCGTTCTCCTTTACAGCAGTTGTTATTGATAATGGGTTGTCCGTTTACTAACCTCTAGCGAGACTACGGATAGCAGCATACATATAAATACCAGAACCATTGCGACACTAGAGGCTTCTCCAATCTGGAAGGCTTCAAAAGCAGACTGATAATACATATAGAGCAAGGTGCGTGTTGATCCTGAGGGTCCACCTTGTGTAAGTACGTTAATCTGGTCGTAAGCCTGTAACGCGCCAATGATCTGTACGATGAACAGAAACAGTGTCGTTGGTGAGATGAGCGGTAAGGTAATGCGGATGAATTTTTGAACAGCATTTGCTCCATCCAATTGAGCAGCTTCCAGCAGATCCGTAGGGACATTGCGTAGTGCTACCAAGTAAAAAATCATCGCCCAGCCTACCGATTTCCATATCGTCACGAGCAAAATGCCGAGCAGTGCCCATTTAGGGTCTTGAAGCCAGCCGATTTTTTCTAGACCTAAGAGATCGAGTACAGTATTGGCAAGGCCAATTTCGGGTTCATAGATCCAGGACCAGACAATGGATACAGCCACGGTCGGCGTGACCCAAGGGGAGAACAGCAATACCTGATAGAGGGTGGAGCCTTTCAGCTTCCCGTTCATCAGGAGTGCTAGTCCAAGTCCGATCAGAATAACTGGCAGCACACTTCCGGCACAGAATAATAGAGTCACTCTAAGTGCTTTATAGAAGGCAGGATTGCTGAACAGATCCAGATAGTTGGTTAGTCCGACAAAGGTTTTCTCGGGGCTCATGAAGTCCCATTCGGTAAAGCTGAGATAAAATACATAAAGTAATGGCGCTAGCCAAAATACAACGAATGGAATCATTGCCGGCAAGGTGAAGAGCACCGGTTTCAACTCCCCTATAAATCTCGAACGTTTCATTATTCTGTCGATACCCCATTCCATCTTCTGTTTTTTGCGGTATAATTCTGAGGAAAGCTCTTCCGTTCAAAAAAAATTGTACACTCATCGAGCGGCTGCGTGGTCAAGTGGACGTAAAGATCGATGCGAGATTATGTAAAAATTTAAGAGATTAACGCAGGTAGTTGCTATTTTGTGTAAAATAGAAGGGTAGATTCTAAGTGGAATGAAGGTGCAGCTATGAAACAGGTAGCCTTTGGTGAAGAGAATAAAGACTTATCTCCACGCGAGCAGCTGCTGCGTCCAATGATCGATGCGATTGCTCAGACGATGGACCTATATGGTGCGAATTATTCATTCGGGCAGCTGTATGGAATTATGTTCTTCGAAGACCGTCCGATGACGCTTGAAGAGATGAAGAATGTGATGAATATGAGCAAGAGTAATATGAGCTATGGGGTCCGTTCTTTGATGGCCTCCAAGATGGTCACTAAGCTGGAGGAGAAGCGGGACCGAAAGGATCTGTATGCAGTGGAAACAGATTTCTTTCAGACCTTTAAGAACTTTTTTGGGATGAAGCTGCAGCGGGAGATTGATGTCATGAAGCACGCTTTAGACGTTGTCATTCCTGAGCTGGAGGGACTGGTTCAAGCCGTAGATACATCTGAGGAGGAGCGGCAATTCTGCCTGAAGGATCTGGAGAAGCTGGAGCATGCCGTCCAATATTATCATTGGCTGCAGCAGTTCGTGGACGAGCTTGGGGAAGAGAATTACTTCGCAGATAAGAGAAGGTCCTAGACCGTCTACATTCACATATAGATGTACATAATTGTATATAAATCTCCATTTTTGCAGGGTGTTCCTTAAGCCGATTCGGCTTGAGGTTCACCCTCTTTTTTATGATAAAGAAACAAAAATAAGAAGAAAATGTAACCAATAGCAGGTGGAACTTCCATAAAATATATAGTTACATAGGGACAAGAAATGTTTTTAAGGAGATTCTGAGATTGAAAACGAAAAAATATATGCTGCTTGTTGTTGTCATAGTTCTACTGCTAAGCCTTGCTGCTATTTTAAATACACAACGTGAACCTTCAACAATTACTATTAATGTAAATGGTCAAGTTATAAAGACGGTAGCTGCCAACCCAGCCTCGCCTGATGATCTTATGATCCCTAAGGCAGTGGCTGAACAGGCACTAAATACACAAATCGGCTGGCAGAAATCCGGACCTCTTCCGCAAGGCATTTACTACAGAGATCAGGTGGCTGTGCTGATGTATCATCATCTTTCCGAGAAGCCCATGCCACAGTTTCCTTGGGTGTTATCGGTTGATCGGTTTGATGATCAAATGAATTTGCTGAAGCAGGAAGGCTTTCATGTGATTACCATGGCGGAATACCGCGAATTTATGTTGAATAACGGCGCAGTTCCGGACAATGCAGTGCTGCTGACCTTTGATGATGGATATGAGAGTTTCTATAAATTGGCGTTCCCTGTCTTGCAAAAATACGGATATACAGCCGTGAATTTTGTTATCGTATCTACAATAGATCACCCAGATCCGAATAGCGTGCCGAAGCTCACTTGGGAGCAAATGCGGGAAATGAAGCATGTAGGGATGGGATTTTATAGTCATACCTATGATTTGCATCATTATGGGATTGTGGATGCCGAGGGCGGGCAGCGGCCAGCTGCAAGTGCCTTGTTATATGTTGATGATGAGAACAGGAATGAGATGAATGTGGAATACTACAGCAGAGTTACACGTGATCTGGCCAAGGCGGAGCAAAGGCTGAAGGAAGAATTGGGCAATACGGATTCGGCAATTGCTTTTCCTTACGGCTCCTACAATGACAGATTGCTGGCTGTTTGTGATTCGCTGGGGATTTCACTGACCTTCAAAATTGAGGATGGGATTAACACCAGAGCGGATCGGAATGCCGTACGAATTAACGGGGGAAGTGAGACACTTACCGCTGCATTAACACTTGACCAGATGAAGCATATCGATTTGCCAATGGAATTGACCTTGAACAACCAAAAGGTGAATATGGTAAGGAATTCTCCTGAAATGAGGAAGGGAACCTTGATGGTTCCGTTTCATCAATTATGCAAAGATCTGCATATAAATATGAAATATGATCCGAAACGCCGAATCGTTGAATTGACTCATATGGATGCAGGAGCATGAAAAGTGTCACTTTTATCGATGATGAGATTACAAAAAGTGAGTAATTTCGTCATTTTAGGCGAATCACTAGTTGCTATAAGTGAATTCCTTACTGTAGACTATAAACAGAGTACTAATTGGTAGGCGAATGGAGAGAACTGATGGAATTGTTTAAGCGTTATTACGCAAATTTAACGGTCCGGCGTTTTTTGATTTTAGGATTGGTTGCTCTACTGCTATTCAGTATTAGAGATATGCTTAATTTGGTACTGTTGACGTTTTTGATTGCGTATGTAATGAATAGCTTTCAAGTGCTGCTCACGAAGCGCATTAACAAATATGTAGCAGTTAACAGCAAAGTGATTATTGTTATTCTATACCTTGCCTTAATCGCTGTAATTGTCATAACCCTCGTTAATTATCTGCCTAAGGTTTTCATACAGATTAAACAGTTAACGAATTTTTTGACCAATTTGACCCCTGAGAACATCCCGCAGAATGATATTGTGCAATATATATTCGCCCAGCTTAAGGATTTGAACTATCAGTCGTACATGAAAGACGGTATTGAATATGTCTTGAAAATAAGCAATTGGGGCACCAGCTTTGTTTTATCAACCATTTTGAGCTTTGTATTTATACTTGAGAAAAACAGGATCGTTAGCTTCACTTCCCGCCTTAAAGAGAGCAAAATCTCTTGGTTCTATGTAGAGCTTGAGTATTTTGGCAGAAAATTTATCTCCTCTTTCGGAAAAGTGATCGAAGCACAAATTCTGATCGCGTTGTTTAATACATGCTTTACGGTGATCGGACTCTGGATTTTAGGTTTTCCTTACCTTTTCGCATTATCCATTATGATCTTCTTGCTTAGTTTAATTCCGGTTGTAGGTTTTGTTATCTCGCTAATCCCACTTTGTATTATTGGTTACAATATTGGTGGTCTAGTCATGACGATATACGTACTGGCAATGATTGCCGTACTGCATTTTGTAGAAGGCTACTTCCTAAATCCTAAACTGATGTCATCCAAAATGAATTTGCCTATGTTCTATACGTTTATCGTGTTGTTATTCTCTGAGCATTATCTCGGGGTATGGGGTCTGATTCTGGGGATTCCGATCTTTGTATTCTTCCTTGATATTCTGGAAATTAACAGAGAGAACAAGATAGGAACTTAGGGATTCTGTTATAAAATAAGTATTAAACATACAAAACCCGGCTAAATGGAAGGTCCATCTAGCCGGGTTTTTTGTGTATGTTACAGCGTCGCTGTATGTATTCCCTTAACCGAAGGAAGTATGGACACTATCTGAAACGATGTCCCTCAGCTCCGCTTTATATGCCGCATACTGCTCGGTTGTTATGCTTCCAGCGGCTAACCGTGAATCCAGTTGATCCGTTAGCTGGGCAACTTGTAGATCGATTACAGCTTCAATATCTTGGCCTTGTTCTGATGCAATATCTTGAAGTGACTTACCGTCATATATGGCCTCGTATAGATCCTCGTCCGTTGGCTGGTTAAGTACCTCCAATAATTCGTCTTGATCCGCGACCTCTGCGGTGGACCATTTTACAGGCGAACTTGCATTAGCGGTAAGACTAGTCCAAGCATTTCCGAAAGACATCACTACAACTACCGTTCCGACTATGATCACTCTTTTTATATCCATTAGAGTCCTCTTTTCTTGTTTGCAATAACTTATCTTGCTTAAGCATCCGTCTAAAGTATCGTTTAAAATGGGTTCTAACTAGTTATATTGTAACCCGTGAAGCTGAACTGAAGCTTAAGCAATATTAAAAATAACCTAAAGATTTAACACGGCTATGATATAGCGATAATACACCACAGGTATACTTTCCAGATGAGCTTCAATGCATATTTATGCATTGAATCACAATCAAACAAATGGGGAGTGTTCGGAGTTTTGAGAATAACAGCAAAAGCTAAACGTTTTCTATCCAGCGTAATTGCCAGCAGTCTGATGTTTGGAATCATGGTTCCAGCAGGATATGCCGAGGAGCAGCAGCTGGAGATGGAGCAGACATCTTCCGAATTAGAGGCGCATTTTGATGAACAGGTTGAGCTCGACACGCTTTTAAGTCAACCGACTGTAATGGCAGATGTGTACGCGGTACCTAACCATCCAGGAGCATTACTGATTACAGAGGTTGTTCCGGATACTAAAAATGTAAAAGGGACAGATGGAACCTCTGTAGATGGTTACGAGTTCGTTGAGGTCTACAATAATACGGACAAGCCGGTTAATTTTAAGGATTATTATTTCTTTTATAATGACAAAGATACATGGGCACCTAATGGTGATGCTGTAATACCGGCGCATGGAAATATTGTTTTCTGGATTATGAACGGCAATAATCTGAATGTTCCTACGGAGGATTTCATCAAAAACTTTAGTCCTTCTGCAGCTTTGCAGGAAGGAGTGAATCTGTTCCGGATCAACGGTGGCGGGGGGATGGCTAATACTTCTGCGCGTAATTTACAAATTAAAAGCAATGCAGGAGATACGTTAATTGTTTCTGCTTCCTATGGAAAAGAACAGGTGAAGGAGAATAACGGGATCTTCTATCAATATTTGCAGGCAGATAGCTCCGTTATGAACCTCATGGCGAATTCGGGAACGGTTGTGGCTACGCCTGGAACCGTAGAGGCAGAACAAGTGCCTGAGCTAGTTCCTGGGGACAAGCAGCCAGTGATTGAACATATCGCACAGAGTAGTGTTGATCCAGCCGATCTCCCTATCAGTGCGAAGATTACTAATCTGGAAAGCGGGGCAGATGGATCACTACCCGTAGTGAAGCTACAGTATGGCTCTCCTTCTCAGGTGAAAGATACGGTAATCACCATGACCTCAAAAGGTGGGGACGATTATGCGGCAATGATTCCTGCAGCTGCGCTGGAAGAGCCGGAGCTGCATTACAGCATCCGCGTTAACAATGTGACAGAGAGTTATTCTGTTCATGTGAATCTGCCGGCGTTCGATCCGAACAATGTGCCACCATTGTTAATCACAGAGCTGCTGCCAAACTCGACGAATGTAAAAGGAACGAGCAGCGACGCTTTTGAATTCATTGAGGTCTATAACAATACCGATGCACCAGTTAATTTCAAGGAATACAAGGTCTATTATCGTTATCCCGATAAAGGTAACGCTTCTGATGTGAAGTGGCCTTCGACACCAGAGAACTTTCTGATTCCTGCACAGCAGTCCGTGGTGTTTTGGGTTATTAATAGTGCAAATAGCACTTACACTGCTAATGATTTCAATACAGAATTCAACACAAACTTAATTGAAGGCACCAATCTCTTTTTGATCAAAAGCGATGGTATGGCGAACTCAGGCCGCCGGGCAGTCGTAATCAAAAGTAACACGGAGAAAGAAATTTCCTCCGCGTATTATGATGCAGACCTCACCTACGATGATGGAGCTAAAGGTGACGATACTAAAGAAAATAAAGCCCTTCTATACAAGTATCCTGTCAATGGACTAAGCAAAATGCTCAAGATCAGTACGGGCTCAGCCGTTCCGTCACCAGGCCATACGGATGTAACACAACTTCCAAACACGCCGATCCATGTGGAGCCGGATACAGAGAAACCATCAGTAGAAGATCTGACGGGCGTAACGGAGATTGACCAGTCGATGGGTCTCGATTTGAAGGCTTTTGCTGATGACAATAAAGCTGTTACTTCTGTGGAGGTTAGAGTATCTTCGGACAAGCAGCCGGAGGCTGTTAGCCACAATCTATCCCAAGACTTCAACGACAGCTTGTATCACTTTAAATTGACCTCTGCTGATTTGATTGGCAGAAATGAAATTCAATATTACTTTGTCGTTTCTGATGGAACGAATGAAACACAATCTCCAGTAATAAAAGTAAAAGTTACAGGAGGACAGGATCAATCCCCACTTCGTTTGAACGTGAAGGAGGGGCAATTGATCAATGGTTCTGTGACCGTAAAAGGAACCTCTGCCACCGCTAAGGCTGATGATTTAGGCTTGAGCATCGACAGTAAGCTACTGGGCAATAACGAGGCATATACTGCACTTGAAAATGATGCCTACTTTGTATTTGAAGCCAAAAATGTGGACTATTATTTTAAAAATGCCATCACGATGGGACCGGAAGAACTAGGAGATGCCAGTATTCTGTATACCTTTATGGACCCGATTACTACGTATACTACATTGACTTTTCCTATTTCTTCTGCCGCTTTACAAGTGGGCGCGGATAATGTGATTTACATTCGGGCGGGCTCTAAATCATCCCCCTTTGACCCTCGTCCTGAGGAGAATAAGGATGATTTTGAAGTGAAAAATGTTCGTCTCCTGCTGGCAGACGGTACCGAAATTTGGGATCCGGCTTATGCAGAACGTGATAAGGAAATCAAGATGGGGGACAGCGCAGGTAAGCACGAATCCCTCGGCTTCCAGTTCGATCTGAAAGCGGATTTGTTCCGTTCAAAGGCGTATAACTGGAATACTAAAGAAGTACCTGACGGAGAACATAAAGTAACGCTTACCGAAGGTGGAACGAAAGTATCATCAAACGTGATTGTCGATAACACGCCACCATCCATTAAAGCATCGATAGAAGAAGGACAAACTTACCGTGGCAATTTTGAAATTGCTGCTGAAGTTAAGGATACCTATGCGGGTGTAGATAAGGTCAGTGTGAAGCTGGACGGTAATGTCATTGAACTGCCCTATGCTACTTCATCCGGGAAGTTATCCGCTGGGGATCATACACTTTCTATCACAGCCTTGGATAAGATCGGCAATCAGGCAGAAAAGGTAATTGCATTCCATGTGCCGAATGAGAATCCATTTGCACCACTGCTTATTTCTCCTACGAACTGGGAGACTGCTGTAGGTACTAATCCGACTTTAAAGGTTAAGGTTGAAGATCCTAATCAGGATAAGATAAACGTTACCTTCTTTAGAGGATTCAAGTACGATGCTAACCATCCAGAGCACGGCTTTGCTGGGTTTATAAACGCATCCGATACAGAGCCACCGAAACAATCCGAACCTGCGGGCGAACAAGCGCTTAGCGGTGACGACTACAGTAAAATAAGTGCGGTGGACGGACAATATTTAATTAATGATGCTGTTGATCAATTCCCTTATCAGCGTTATGAAATTAAGCTGGATGAGTCGGTTAAGGCGTCAGATCGTGTAGATATTGAATGGAAAGGGAATTCGTTGCCGGGACGTAAAGTAAGTCTCTACGCTTGGAGCCCTGCTCAACAAAAATGGGTACAGCTGGATCATTTAATCGCTGGAACAGAGGATTTTGAGCTGAAATCCACGGTTACAGCTGGAGCATATGCTAATGGAAATAGCATTGCCGTAATGGTTCAGGACGAAATTGCTTCTGTGGCTAAGACAGCACCTACAGTAACACAAGATACGTATGATTTCTCTTTTGTATGGATGTCTGATACACAATATTATTCACAGAGCTACCCTTACATTTACCGTAAAAATGTAGAATGGATAGCTGACAACAAAGAGAGCTTGAACCTGAAATATGTAATCCATACAGGAGATGTCGTGGATAAATCCTATCAGGAGTATGAGTGGAAGGAAGCTGACCGGAACATGAAGGTTCTGGAGGAAGCTAACATTCCTTATGGTGTTCTTGCGGGTAATCATGACGTAGGCCATCAAACCGGGGATTACACGAAGTTCTGGGAGTATTTTGGGGAGTGGAGATTCAAGAATATGCCGACCTTCGGTGGCTCTTATGACAACAACAGGGGCCATTACGATTTAGTGTCTGCGAACGGAAATGATTTTGTTATTGTATACATGGGATGGGGATTGGCTGAGGAAGAAATCGAATGGATGAATGAGATCGTTGCCCGTTATCCAGAGCGTAAAGCGATTCTTTGTCTCCATGAATATTTGCTGGTTTCTAATAACCGTGCACCTATTGCGGATAAAATTTTTGAGATGGTTGTGAAACCTAACAAAAACGTAATCGCAGCACTGTCCGGCCATTATCATGATGCTGAGCTTAAGGTGGACGAGCTGGATGATAACGGTGACGGTATTCCAGACCGCAGTGTCTATCAAATGCTGGCAGATTATCAAGGTGCTGAAGAAGGAGGCCTTGGCTATATCCGTCTGCTTCAGTTCGATGTTGCTAATAACAAACTTCGCGTGAAGACTTATTCGCCTTATTTGGATGATTATAACTACTATGATGAAGACGAATATCCAGGCAAAGATGAGTTCGTTCTGGATCTGGATCTACAGCCTGTGACTAAACGTGTGGCTACCGACTATATCGGAGTCAAGGTTTACAGCGATCAGGAAATTTCGGCCAATCAACAAGTAGAGAGTGGCGCGGAGACTCAGGTCATTTGGAGTAAGCTAAATCCGGATAGCTACTACCAATGGTACACAAAGGTTGAGGATGATCACTCCGGCAGTGTGCTTTCAGATATCTGGGGCTTTTACACTGGAAAAGAGGATGTGACGCCGACACCAGAGGTGACACCAACACCGTCGCCAGAGGTAACGCCGACACCTGAGGTATCGCCATCGCCAGAAGTGACGCCGACACCAACACCAGAGGCGACAACGGCACCTCCAGTAGTTTCACCAGTGCCAATAGTGACTCCAACGCCTACCACCACACCGGTAGCGGAAAAAGGAAACATTGAACTGACATTAGGAAGTAATGGAACGTATACAGCTGATCCGTCAGCCTTGAAGAAGCGGATAGAAGAAGCTGCTACAGGGGGAAGCCTAAAGATTAGCGTAGGCGGAGCCGCTTCGGCTCAAGATCAGATTAGAATTGCTCTTGATGCAGCGAGTATACAACAGGCTATCGATAAGAAGCTGAACCTGAATATTGTGTCTTCTAACGTTACATTGAGCGTACCGACAAGCTCCTTACCAGCCATCCCGGCAGGCAGTGATATGCTGCTACTAAGCATTGATATGAGTATGATTTCTGTACAGGCCAATGTCGCTGGAATGGGTCCAGCTAGAGCTACCGTTACGATGAACCTCAGTACATCAGCAGGCGGCAAAGAAACAGCTATCCATCAGCTTAAAGGTACTGTTACGGTTACCTTGACGCTGACTAAGGAACAGCTTGCTAAGCTCGATACGGATTTTGCGGGTGTCTATTATGTAAATGGCAGCACGTTGGAATATTTGGGTGGAGTGTTTAAGGATAATACCGTTACCTTCACAACAAATCACTTTTCCTCCTTTGCGGTGCTGGAATACCATAAGCAATTTAGGGATACTGCTGGCCACTGGGCAGAGTCGTATATTTCCAAGCTGACGGCTAAGCATGTGATTAAAGGGATTGACGATACGCATTATGGACCACAGGCGAATGTAACCCGCGCAGACTTTGTTACACTGGCCATTCGTTCTCTCGGATTGGATGAGGCAAGTGGAGCTATCGCCCAGAGTGCTTTCGCAGATGTATCTAAAGATGCTTATTATGCACAGTCGATAGACAAAGCTGTCCAGCTTGGATTGATCCAAGGCAGTGATGGCAAGTTCCGCCCTAAAGATGCAATTACCCGTGAGGAAGCGGCAGTTGTCTTGCAGAAACTGATGCAGTATAAAGCTGGATCGCAAGCTTCCGTTGCTGCTACTGCAAGCTTCAAGGATATGAATAGCGTATCTGAGTGGGCGAAGCAAGCAGTCATTGATTTACAGGCTAAGGGAATCCTTGACGGCAAGGACAACAATAACTTTGACCCTCGTGGTAAAGTAACCCGCGCTGAAATCGCAAAACTGTTATATGGAATAATTAATTTATAAGATTGGATGGCAAAGGCAGGCAGAGGTGACTCTGGTCTGCTTTTTGTCATTTTTGGCGTGTAGTCTTCATGTTCTTCTATGAAAAAAAGGAAATTCTCACTACTCATATGATTTTTCATATATAATATTTTGGATTAATTTTTAATTTTCAAATTTTTCGAAATAAAAGATAGATTGCAAGGAGTGCAAGTGAAATTAAATATCTCCAATCTGCCACTTCAGGAATCGGGTAAAATATATTTACCGGTTAGAGCGTTATTTACCGGCCGTATAATCTTTTATGCAGGTTTATGATGAAGACAGTCATGCGCTTGTACTGGAAAGTGGTCAATAAGCTTACAAGTTAGAGGGCACCTTTGTGAGTGCTCTTTTTTTGAATTCTTAAAAATACGCACTTGACAGGTAGGAATAAAGGTGTATATGATATCACCAATACTTAAACAGTAATTAAATGAACAGTGAAATAATTCAACCGAGCTGATTGGACCACCAAAGGCTCCCGTACTTTTCCCTTGTCAGGGGTAGGTGCTGGGAGTCTTTTTTTATGGGCTGATTGGGAGAAAGCAGAGGTAAGCATGAGCGAACAGTATTGGAGACAGCTGGAGGAGACGGATTGGGCATTTCGCAAGGCGGTTCGCAGATTCGTGAAAGAGCGGGATAAGGTCGCCGTAGCAGGCATCTCCTTACCAGGCATGCTGATTCTGCACAAAATCATTCGCGATGGTGAGCAAAGGCTAGGAGACTTAGCGGATGAACTAGACTTCACCTCAGGTGCGATTACCGCATTGAGCGATAAGCTTGAGGCGGGTGGATATACCGTACGCAGACGTAAAGAAGGCGACCGTAGAACGGTAATGCTGGATATTACGGATAAAGGCCGCAAGCTGGCGGAGCAGAACAGCAACATCGGAGAACGATGTATTTCGCTTTTGTTTGAGGGGTTTACGGAGGAGGAATTGGCGCAGCAAAATGACTTTTATCAGCGGATCATTAGCAATTTAGAAGGATTCTCGGATATCCTGCTGAAGCTCGCCAAGGAGAATGCAGAGACCTCTCCAACCCTTGAACAGAAGCCACGCACAACCACTAAAAAAAGTAATTATCTTAGCTACTAAAAATTGAAAATAGGAGAGATGAACGATGGGACATTCAACCATTTATCCAACTGGAGCAACCGTATATAACCCTGACAAAGCCTGGAGTGGCTATACTGTATTTCAAGCTGGTGAAGAAGGTGTTGTACTGATAGATATGAACGGTAAAGAGGTGCATTTGTGGAAGGGGCTGCTTGGATTTCCGGCTAAAATCTTCCCGGGTGGTTATGTGCTGGGCAGCACAGGAAGAAGAGATCCCAAATTCGGCATACAGGATAATGTAGATCTGGTACAGGTGGACTGGGATGGGAACATCGTGTGGAAATATAACAGCTATGAACATATAGAAGATCCGGGTTATGAACCCCTCTGGTATGCCCGCCAGCATCATGACTATCAGCGCGAAGGCAATCCGGTCGGATATTTTGCACCAGGGCTTGAACCCAAGGTAGACAGTGGCAAAACGCTAATTCTTGCTCACAAAAATATCTACAATCCTCAGATCTCCGACAAACAATTGCTTGATGACACGATCCTTGAGGTGGACTGGGAGGGGAATATCGTCTGGGAGTGGGCTCCAAATGAACATTTTGATGAGCTAGGCTTTGATGAAGCTGCCAAAAATGTACTATTCCGTGATCCTAACTCACGCTCTTTCGGAAATCTAGGTGGCGGTGTTGGGGACTGGCTGCATATCAATTCGGCTTCTTATGTAGGACCCAATAAGTTTTACGATGCAGGTGACGAGCGTTTCCATCCGGATAACGTGATCTGGGATGCGCGGGAAGCAAATATTATTGCGATAACGGATAAGCGTACCGGAGCCATCGTTTGGAGAATCGGTCCGGATTACTCGCTGCCAGAAGTGAAGCATATCGACTGGATCATTGGCCAGCATCATGCGCACATCATTCCGAAAGGTTTGCCGGGAGAAGGTAACTTACTTGTATTCGATAACGGGGGCTGGGGCGGTTATGGTCTTCCAAATCCATCTTCTCCTTTTGGGCAAAAAAATGCACTCCGCGACCACTCGCGAATTCTGGAGATTAATCCCGTGACTCTTGAGATTGAGTGGCAATATACAGCGGCAGAAGCTGGTTTCTCTGTCCCAACCGATTCTTATAAATTCTACAGTCCATATATCAGCTCAGCTCAACGGCTTCCGAATGGCAATACCTTAATTACAGAAGGTTCTAACGGCAGACTCTTTGAGGTTACGCCAGAACATGAACTGGTATGGGAATATATCTCGCCATTTACGGACTCCAGAAATACCAACATGGTCTATCGTTCCTACCGTGTGCCTTATGCCTGGGTACCACAGTTGGAAGCGCCAGTTGAACAAGCGATTGAGCCAATAGACGTAACACAGTTCAGAGTCCCGGGGGCTGCACCTAAAGGATCGGATTCTGTGGTAAGTGTGGCGACAACCCTGCCCTTTGTTGAAGGAGCTGCTTGTGTGGCGACGACGGATGAAGGCAGCAGCCGCAAGGTAAATTAACAAATTTGAGGAGATGTGTCGGTTGAAAAAATCATGGATCAGCTCAAGCTTTCTGCTCTTATCTTTATCAGTGGTTATCCTTTTATCGGGCTGCAGCTCCAAGGGCGATGCGGCTGCCTCTAATGCCTCTAAAGAGGGAGCGGCGAACAGCAAAGATGAGATATTAAAGATAAAAATTGCTGACATCAATACGAATCCCACTTTTCGGGTGGCATTAGATAAAGGCATCTTTGCCAAACACGGGATTGACGCTGAACTAGTCAACTTTGGTTCCCCTGCGGAAGGTGTAAATGCCCTTTTTATTAAACAGGTGGATGTGGCTTTCGGGGCAGACTTCCCATTGCTGAACGCAGTGGCGAAGGGCGATTATGCTATTATCGCCTCGGCGGGATTAGCGACTGATGAAGCGTCCACTGAATGGAAATTGTTCGTACAGGACGATATTCAGAAGGCTGAAGACTTGAAGGGAAAGAAGCTGAGTTTCATACGCGGCACCTTCATTCCGTACCTTTGGGATGAATATTTGAAAGAGCATAATGCCGCTCTCAGTGATGTGGAGTTAATAGGACAGGGTGCCTTTGATGAAGCTTATATCGCTTTGAAGCAAGGTGCTGTGGATGGAGCATGGTTTTATGGTTCGGTTCTGAATGATAAGCTCTATGCGCTTAAAGGTGTTCATGAACTGACGGATATGTCTAAAACCACGGTTCGATTGGGGATGGGGAATGTAACGGAAAATGATTTTGCGGCTAAGAATCCGCAAGGTATAGCGAATTTCCTAGCAGCGGTGGATGAAGCTGGAGCCTATACTCAGGCTCACCCAGATGAGGTTGCTGATCTGATGTATAAGGAAGTGAAGCAGCCTAAGGAATCTACGATAAAAGACCTGCCGAATAATCCGTGGGCACTAGGATTTACTCAAGCAGCGTATGACAGTTTGACCAAGCAGAAGAAATATATGGTCGACAACGGAATCATCGAGAAGGATTTCGATCTGGATAGCAAGCTGAATCTTGAGCCGCTGGCGAAGGCATTGCCAGAAGAGGTTACGTACAAGAAATAGGGGGAGTTCAGAATGTCATTACCTGCTAAGCAGCATACCATTCATATTGAGCAGCTCCGTAAAAGCTACAGCGAACCAACTGCTGGGGACATTCACTACATTATAAAAGATGTAGATCTCGTAATTAAAGGTGGGGAATTCTTCGTTCTGCTTGGGCCGAGTGGTTGCGGGAAATCAACACTGCTGAATATGATCGCCGGGTTTGTCTCCAAATCTGGTGGGCATCTACGGGTGGATAATGTAGAGGTGAATAAGCCCGGCAGAGATCGGGCGGTTGTGTTCCAGCAGGCGGATTCCTCCTTATTCCCTTGGTTAACCGTCCGGCAGAATGTGGAGTTCGGATTGCGGATGAAGAAAATCGCAAAGGCGGAACGGCACACAATATCGGATAGGTTCATCGGGCTTGTTGGGCTGAACGGGCATGAGGAGAAGTTCCCGAAGGAGCTGTCTGGGGGTATGAAGCAGCGTGTTCAGCTGGCTCGGGTGCTGGCGAATGATCCAGCGATTCTGCTAATGGATGAGCCATTTGGTGCGCTGGATGCGATGACGCGCCGAACGATGCAGAAGGAATTGGTCAACATTTGGCGCCAGACACATAAGACGGTGATTTTTGTAACTCATGATATTCAGGAGGCGTTATTGCTGGGAGAACGAATTGGCATTATGTCAGTAGGACCGTCCTCTAATATTACAGATATTTATGACAATACACTGGCGTATCCGCGGGACGTAACCTCACCGGAATTCTACTCGTTATACAATCAAATTCAAGGTCATTTCGAAGAATAGGATAGGGTGAGACAGATGAGGAAATGGGTGGAGAAGAAGTGGGTTTCCGTAACCCTTCTATGGATTACCGCGCTCTGCGTCTGGCAGCTTGGAGCTGTAATCTATGGCCCCGATGTGATCCCCGGACCATGGAGTACACTTAAGGGCGGACGGGAGCTGCTGGAAGACGGAACCTTGCTGCAATATATAGGGATTAGCTTTTATCGGGTGCTCATTGGTTGGGTACTCGGCAGTTTACTGGCGATTCCCGTAGGACTAATCATTGGGAAGGTGAACTTGATCCGTATTTTTGCGGAGCCTTTCCTGAACTTTATCCGTTTTATCCCGCCGATTGCATTCATTACTTTGTTCCTAGTATGGTTTGGTATTGGGGAGCAGTCGAAGATTGCGTTAATTATGTACGCCACCTTTTTTATCGTGGTGCTGAATACTTTAACCGGTGTGATGTCCGTGGAAGAGGACAAAATCCGCTCAGCCCGCAGTATGGGCGCCAGTGAGTGGCAAATTCTGATTCATGTGGTCGTTCCGGCGACGATCCCTTATATTTTTACGGGTATCCGGTTAGCGATGGGCACCTCATATATGGCGATTATCGGCGCGGAAATGATTGCTTCGAACGAAGGTGTAGGTTATCTGATCTGGAATTCCCGGTTGTTTTTCCGTACGGATTGGATCTTTGTCGGGTTGTTCTGCCTTGGCTTTATGGGCTTCTTTACGGATCGGCTTTTTGGCTGGTTCGGTAAGAAGGTGCTTTACAGATACGGTGTTGTCAGTGTGGCAGCGCGTAGACGGTAGTTATATTCATACATGTAAAACTGCCTGGAAATGTCGGGCAGTTTTTTACTTGGACTGAAGTTTATACGAATATTTTTTGTCATTGTAAGTAAATTGTATTTCTAAGGGAAACGGCGGTCATCTAAAAAAGACGACAGGTCGTTTCTTTTTATTTACAAATATTCCTATTCTCCTTAATGCCGCGAAAATAGTACACGCCTATACTGCAATTGGGTGCCTAACAGTTGGAGCATAAAGAAGCCCGCAAATAAGAAATAGGAGTGAAGGGGAAATCATGAAAAAAGGGATCAAAAATCAATTATCAATGGGTCTAATGTTATCCTTGCTCGTCCTGTTGCTTGCTGCTTGTGGAAATTCAGCCAAGGCTGAAGAAACAACGAATGGAAAGGCTGGCACCAAAGAATTAAGTCTGACTGAGATCGAGAGTAAAGCTAAAGAAGAGGGCAGTATCGTCAGTGTAGGAATGCCGGATTCTTGGGCGAACTGGAAAGATACATGGAGTGATATGGACAGTAAGTATGGTCTTACACATTCGGATACCGATATGTCGAGCGCGGAGGAAATTGCCAAGTTTGATGCGGAAAAAGACAAACCAACGGCCGACATCGGAGATGTGGGGATTGCGTTTGGATCGGTTGCCGTGGAGAAAGGGGTAACACAGCCTTATAAAACATCCTACTGGGATGAAATCCCTGATTGGGCTAAGGACAAGGACGGAAATTGGATCGTCGGCTATCAAGGCACCATCTCTTTTCTGACTAACACTAAGCTCGTGGCGAATCCGCCGAAGAGCTGGGAAGATCTGAAGAACGGCAATTACAAAATCATCGTTGGTGATGTAACCAAAGCTGCTCAAGCACAGATGGCTGTATTGGCCGCAGCGATTGCCTTTGGTGGCGACGAGTCGAACATTGAACCAGGGATTGCTTTTTTCGAGGATTTAGCTAAAAAAGGACGTCTCTCCAATGCAGAGGCTTCCCTTGCCAACATTGAAAAAGGTGAAGTGGAAGTTACCCTGCTGTGGGATTTCAACGCTTTGAATTATAGAGACCAGATCAACAAAGATGGCTTCGCTGTAGCCATTCCACAAGAAGGCAGTGTCGTGAGCGGGTATGCCACGATCATCAACAAATATGCGCCGCATCCTAACGCGGCGAAGCTTACACGCCAATACATCCTTAGTGATGAAGGACAGATTAATCTTGCCAAAGGTTACGCTCGTCCGATCCGTGACAGTGTAACGTTGCCGGATGATGTTGCAGCTAAGCTGCTGCCAAAAGAAGAATATGTCAACGCTAAGCCTGTTGGTGATTACAAGGTATGGGAAGAGACGGCAAAAACCATTCCTCAATTGTGGCAGGAACGTGTGCTTGTGCATTTGAACTAGTATTCATTTCTCTCCAAAAAAGAAGCAGGGCGCCTTCGTCATGATGCCGTAAGGCGCCTTTGTTCTATTCCCGCGACAAGGAGCGAGTAAGATGAAACAAAGAAGCCGCGGTGTGATCCTGGCACTTATTCCATTTGCACTAATGGTGTTAGCCTTTCAACTGGTACCTATAATATCCATGCTGACGGGAAGCTTACGCACAGCGGACGGAACGGGATTTACGTTAGGCAATTATCTGCATGCGTTGCAAAGTGCCTATTACATGCAGGCGATTAAGAACAGTCTGCTAATCTCCATAACCTCAAGTCTGATAGGGATCATTGTCGGACTTTTTTGTGCTTATTGCATTACCCGGTTTACCCCGAGAGTACGCGATAGACTTCTAATGCTGTCGAATATGACCTCTAATTTCGCAGGTGTTCCGCTGGCGTTTGCTTATATCATTTTGCTCGGAAATAATGGGGTATTTACACTCTTATTTAAACAGTGGGGCTGGAGTGTTTTTGCCGATTTTGATCTATATAGCTGGTCAGGTCTAATACTGGTGTATGTATACTTTCAGGTTCCGTTAGCCTTATTGCTTTTGTACCCGTCCTTTTACGGAATCCGTGAGCAGTGGAGAGAGGCAGCGTCCTTACTGGGGGCTGGGCCTTGGCAGTTCTGGAAGACGATTGGCCTGCCTATTCTAACTCCAGCGATCTTTGGCACACTTGGAATTCTTTTTGCTAATGCAATGGGGGCTTATGCCACGGCTTACGCATTGGTTGGCGGAAATTACAATCTGTTGGCGGTACGTATCGGTTCACTGGTTGCCGGAGATGTGGTTACACAGCCACAAATGGGGAGTACGCTTGCTGTTCTGCTTGGTCTGACTACGATTTTGGCGGTTTATCTGAACCATTTAATGGTGCGGCGTGCGGAGAGGTTTGGAACGAAAGCACTCAGTAAACCGGATGTGAAAATCAAAGCTTCCCGGCGTTTATGGACAGCTCGTGAGGAGGTAGGGCAATGAATATACGCAAAGCAGGCTTCGCTCCACGCACCTTCATGCTGCTGCTCATGGTGTATTTGCTGCTTCCTCTTTTGGCGACGGGTATTTATGCTTTTGCACAAGACTGGCAGAATACCCTGCTGCCCCGAGCTTGGACCTTGAATTGGTTTGGGGAAATGTTTGAGGATATTCGCTTTCTGGAGGCGCTTTGGACCTCGCTTTATTTATGCCTGATCAGCGTGGTGCTGAGTCTGGCCGTGATGCTGCCAGCTGTTTTTGTCATCACCCTCTATTTTCCGCGCTGGGAGAGCTTTATGAAAGGTATTGTTGTTTTGCCTTATGCGGTGCCTGGTGTTGTGGCTGCGGTAGGTCTTATTCGTACCTATTCCTCTGGTCCTTTTGATATCGCTGGAACAGCGTATTTATTGGTGGGCGCATATTTTGTGGTCATCCTTCCCTATATGTATCAGGGCATTCGCAATAGTCTGTTAACGGTTAATGCCGTAGAACTGCTGCATGCTGCGGAGCTGCTTGGTGCCCGCCGAAGAACGGCCTTCTTGAATGTGATTTTGCCTAATATATGGCCTGGGGTTATCGTCTCTACACTGTTATCATTTTCAGTTCTATTCGGCGAATTTGTTCTTACGAACATGTTAGTTGGCGGACATATTCAGACGATTCAGGTATATCTATATCAAAGGGTTGGTGAAAGTGGACATTTGGCCAGTGCGATTGCGATCTCTTATTTTCTGTTTATTCTAATTCTTTCGATGGTACTAATGAAGCTCGGTAAAAAGATGGGGGGAGGTATTAAGGGATGAATGATTATCTAAAGCTGCAGGGTGTACGCAAAATGTTTGGGAATACCTGTGTGTTAGACAATGTTGATTTGGAGATCCGTGAAGGTGAGCTTGTGACACTGCTAGGCCCCTCCGGTTGTGGAAAAAGCACATTGCTACGCTGCATAGCCGGTCTTTCAGAGCTGGATGGCGGCAGAATTCTTTTGGAAAATAAAGATCTGGAAAGTTTGCCGCCCCGTAAGCGCGAGGTAGGAATGGTGTTTCAGTCTTATGCCTTGTTCCCCAATCTGACGGTGAGCCAAAATATCGAGTATGGAATGAAAATGCGGGGACTATCGAAATCAGCCCGCCATCATCGCTGCGCGGAATTGCTGGCATTGGTCGATCTGGAGGATAAACGGGATGTATATCCGCAGTCCCTCTCTGGTGGACAGCAGCAGCGGGTAGCGCTGGCTCGTTCTCTAGCGGTGCAGCCCAAAGTATTGCTGCTGGATGAACCCTTAAGCGCACTAGATGCTAAGATACGCAAGAATTTACGTGCTGAAATCCGTGATATTCAAAAAAGGTTTAACATGACGACACTATTCGTGACGCATGATCAGGAGGAAGCACTGATTCTTTCTGACCGCATCTGTATTATGAACGGTGGCCGGATTGTGCAGGATGGCACACCTGAGGGGTTGTACTCCGCACCACGAACAGAGTTCGTTGCCCGGTTTATGGGCAGTTACAATGTATTGACCCGATCAGAAGTGATGACGTTGTTCCGGGGGATAGATAGCACGAAGGACCGCTTTGCTATTCGGCCTGAGGCGGTTACGCTGCTGCATGAGGGCGCGGGACTTCACGAGGTTGCTGCCGGAGTGCAACTGGTGGATGGCATCATTAAATCTGTCTCCGTATTGGGCAATATTATTAGGTGTACGGTAGAGGTGGAAGACATTTGCTTAACGGTTGATCTTTTAAATGACGGACGCTGGCTGAGGCTGGTGGAAGGGGCTAACGTCACCTTGGCTCTGAACCCTTCTGAGCTGCTGCATCTGGAACGAGAGGGAGCGTAATAAGATGACTGAAATGAACAATAAACTTATTGTGGTAGTGTTGGACGGACTTAGATATGAGGCCGCACGTGAATATATGGGGTATATGGAGCATCTGGTGGAGCAGGGGAAAATATCATGTCACCGAGTGAAATCGGAATTACCCAGTCTGTCACGCCCGCTTTATGAAGTGCTTTTGACGGGTACACCCGTGTCCAAAAATGGAATTACGGCTAACCATATTGTGAGACCAAGCCATGAAGAGAGCGTATTCCATCTGGCAGTGGGCGCTAATTTGCGCACAGCTGCTGTCGCCTATCATTGGGTCAGTGAGCTTTATAATTCGGCCCCTTTTGATCCGCTTGCTGATCGCCATCAGCACAATGTGATGAAGCCCATTCAGCATGGCAGTTTTTATTTCGAGGATCACTATCCCGACAGTCATGTGTTTGCCGACGCTGTGTATTTACGGAGTGCCTATGATCCGCATTTCCTATACATTCACTCCATGAATATAGATGACGCCGGGCATCGTTATGGCGGAGAGAGCAAGGAATATGAGTTTTCAGTGCGTAATGCTGACGGTCTGTTGGCCACTGTTTTGCCCATTTGGATGGAACAGGGCTATAAGATTATGATTACGGCAGATCACGGAATGAACGCAAATGGGTACCACGGCGGGATAACCCCTTCCGAGCGAGATGTGCCATTATATACGTTTGGGGTAGATGTATTATCTTCGGAAAAAGAGGAAGAAGTACTGCCACAGCTGCGACTGGCTCCTTTAATGTGCCACTGTTTGGGGCTGGCCCCTTCGGCAGCAATGAGTAAGGAGGGCTTGCCTCCACTTGTGCAGAAGCAATCCCATGACAAAGTGGAAGAACCTTTGCCGTTGGTATGAAATAAAATAATTAGCACGAGAAAAATCATATATTTCAACCAATTAGGAGGTTGTCTATTGAGCGCTTCTAAAGCTATGAAATGGATTACGGGTTCCTGTGAAATTATTTTGGCAATTCCAATCCTGGGTGCTGCTATTGTTATTGGCACGGGGTATTCCGTTCTGGGGTTGATGTTTATTCTACATGTGATTACATTGATTTTATCTTCAAGAGACCGTGAGTCTATCTACGGTTCAGTATTAGGAATTATAACTTCTTTATTGGCATGGATTCCTTTTGTGGGCTGGTTCTTGCACTTAATTACTGGGATTCTGTTGATGGTGAGTGGAGGACAGAAGTCCCGTTATCCGTCGAACCATATCTATCCACAATGATGTAAAATGACTTCAATACAGCCCAATTCGGACGTTTGTCCGGTTGGGCTGTATTCATGTTATAATGAGGGCACATTTTAGCAGTAAGCACAGAGAGGAGGCGCATCCATATGGAAATAACCGCACAAGAAGTAGCAGAATGGATGGTGAAGGAGATTCGTTTTACGGGTACCTTGCATCAGACGGCGGCGATTGAATATGTGAAAGAGAATTTTGGAGAACAATTTGTATTTGTGAATGAGAACGGCAATGCCTCACTCTCCAAAGAAGTGAAGAAAGCTTTCCGGAAACTCCATGGCGGGAGAATTGCTTGGGATCGAGACGGGTTCTTGTGGGCTTGGACCTAAGTTTGGCGCTTACAAACATGTATAAACTGTTCAACTTATATAATTAGATAAAAAACGGACCATGCATGTACTGCAATGGCCCGTCTTTTTGCATTCTTTTTAGTTAGATATATTCTGTCATTCCCTGTTCCTTTAGAAGTTCCACGATATCTTTGACTGACTGCGCTTTATCCTTGGGACAGATTAACAGTGCATCCCCAGTATCGGCAATGATGAACCCGTCTACACCAATGGTCGTGATAAGTCTTCCATTTCCATAAATGATTGAGTTATGGGTATCTATTCCCACATGATTTGCTTTTATAATGTTGCCTGCATCATCCGGAGGGAAGATTGAACCCAGTGCATCCCAGCTGCCGATATCATTCCAGCCAAATTGCCCGGAAAGCACGACAACTTCATCAGAGCGTTCTAAAATGCCGTAATCAATCGAAATATTCTGAAGCGTTGGGTAGATGGCATTAATAACTTCCTCTTCCTGATCTGTACCCAAACAATCACTGATGAGCAGCATGGTTTTGTAGAGTCGAGGTAGATAACGTTTGAAATTATCAATAATGACAGAGGTCTGCCAAATAAAAATCCCACTATTCCATAGATAATTACCGGATGCCAGATAACTCTGTGCATTCTGAAAGTTTGGTTTCTCTACAAATTCATCTACATCATATACAGCCACTGGGCTTGTCGCAATCGGCGTCTTATCAAAGGCAATATAGCCGTAGCCAGTAGATGGGAAAGTAGGCTTGATTCCGATGGTTACTATTTTGTCTGACTCCATGGCAACAGTACAGGCTTCGTCTAGTGTAAGACGGAATTGTTCCTCATCCGTTATATAGTGATCGGAAGGAAGGACGACCATTAAAGAATTGCCATGAGACTTCTCTATAGATAATGCTGCAAAAAGAATGCTAGCGGCTGTATTTCGCGCCACAGGTTCAATTAGAATATTAGCTTTGAGAACGCTGCTGTGCATAATACTCTCCAACAATACTGCTTGGGTACGATTAGTAACGATAACTGTATTCTCCTGAGGAATAATCCCTTTGAAGCGTTCAATCGTATCGTTTAACATAATGTCGTTGCCACTAATGTTCAGCAGCTGCTTTGGGATTTCTTGTCTGGACAGGGGCCAAAACCGTGTTCCGCCCCCGCCGGCTAGGATCGTAGCATATTTATTCATGATGCATCACCAACCGGGCAATTGTGAAGGATATAATGCTCTCCGAGCCTTGATTCAGGTTGAGCCCCGCCGCATGAATACCGTCATAACAAGCACCAGTCTGCGGATCGATTAGGGGGATTCCCAAGGAATTATGCCCTAGATACCAGTTGTAGCATAATTCTGCCTGCGCAAGATAAGAGGGGTCCTCAAGAACAACAGCTGCTTCCCGGCAGGCCAGCAGCATCTCGCAGGCTTCAATGGGCTGTTCATCATAGGGTGCAGCCAGCCCATCGCGCAGCAGCCAGCCATGGCTGCCGATCGGTTTATAGTAGCCTTTGCTGGAGAAGGTGGTGGAAGCTAGGAAATCCAGGCTTTCCTTGGCGGTCTCCCGCAGGTTTTTATTCCCGGAGATTAGGTAGGCCCGAAGCAGAGCCCAGGGCAGCATGGAATTGCCATAAGTGATGCTGTCCTCGAACCAATTCCAGCCGTGCCCCTTATAGCGGGTATATTGATTATGCAGCCGAACCGCAATATTTTCGATCAGACTCTCAATGGTTGCCCTTGGCAGAAAGGCGGCTTCTTCGGTCGTGTTTTCAGTATGCGGGTATGGAAAAGCATAACCTAATGGGCCGGGTGCTTCGGTAAGATAACTTAAGCCGATGATGGCATAGGCTCCGGCCCGAGGTGAGCCCAAGGCTTCCAGATGCGGCAGTGCCTGATTGATCAAATACCGGCAGGTATTCATCAGGTTGTCAGGCAGGGAAGCTGCATGCGACAAGGCGAACCCTAGTGCCCACAAGGTACGTCCCTGGCAATCTTCAGAACCTTTATCCTCTATAAAGGAGCGGTTATAATCCATGAAATTGCGAAAATTGCCGTCCGCTGTCTGGGAATGATAGATAAAAGAGATATACGTATGAATGAGATCGAGTGCCACGGCATCCCGGGAATTCTCGTACATTAAGACCGCAGCAATCAGGGCGCGGGCATTATCATCGGTAGTGTAGCCCTTGGAACGGTCCGGAACCCCAAACTTGGTATGCTGAAAGATTCCTGTATCGTCCGTGATTCTGCGCATATAGCCTGGTTTAGACTGTACTGTGGTGGAGGTTTCCATTAAATCACGCTCCGATCAGCTGACGCCGAGCTCTGGATATGGCTGTGGAACAAGGCGGCATAGATTTTGGCGATTTCGTTCCAGCGCATAGTGAGCCCGAGCTTCAACGTGCGGTCTTCCATCGTTTGCACCAGAGCAGGGCTGTTCAGCAAGCGCAAAATGCAGGCTTCCAAGGAAGCAGAATCATGAAAATCAGCCAGTAGACCGCGGCCTTCTGCCAGCATTTCCTGGGCGTAGCGGTAAGGGGTCGACACGATGACCCGGCCATAACCGACTCCGTAGGCCAGGGTGCCGCTGACGGCCTGATCCTTACCCAGATAAGGAGTCACATAGATATCTGACATGACCAAGGACTCTATTACTTCTTCTTGGGTCAGCAACTTATCGACGAATTGGACATTGTCCTGCAAGTCAAACATTTCTACGAGGTCCGTCAGTTTCTGGCGGTAAACTTCCCCGGATTCCAGCTTGACGACCGGATGGGTCTTGCCCCAGACAATGTAAAGTGCTTCGGGATGGCGCTTGACCACGCCGCGCATGGCTTCGATGCTGTATTCAATCCCTTTGCCGGGACTGAGGAAGCCGAAGGTGGAGAGGATCTTGCGGTCTGGATAACCGTATTGTGCTTTAAGGCTGGTGCGTGAGGCTGTGCTAACTTGAGGGACACCGTGATGGATGAATGTGATTTTGGAAACTGGGATCTCATAAATAGTAGATAAATCGGTAAGGGTTGATTCTGCCATCGTCACGACCTGCACGCTACGCTCGGCCAGACATCGGATGATCTGATGCTGCTTAGGGGAGGGCTTGGTCAACACTGTGTGAAAAACAACAACATACGGAATGTTCAAACGTTCGACAAAGGGGAGCAGGTATTCACCGCTTTCTCCGCCGTAGATGCCAAATTCATGTTGGATGACCAACAAATCGGTATCAGAATTGTTGAGGAAATCGGCCGTATCTATATAATCTGCGTAATTATGCTGGTCGATCTGCCGTATTACCTGCTGATCGTAAGCGTAGGTTTCATTGTTGTTTATGGCAATAATCCGGGGCGGGTTGAAGCCGGGAAGGTGGATAAGTTCATCTAGCAGATCCTGTGTGAACGTGGCGATACCGCACTCTCGCGGCAGACTGGTTCCCAGGAACACAATGTTGTGATTACGGACTGTATTTTTCATTCAAAGAGCCTCCCTAATGGTCTTGCGATTGGTCTGGATACAAAAAAAGAAAATAAAGAAGACTCTATTTTCTGAATAGGGAAAGGTATTTGGTTTTCTAAAATTAGAAATGTTGCAAATTATTTCCTAATCCAACTGTAACATGACCGTTTTATCTTGTCAATTCGATTGACGCCTTGGGGTTAGTACGGATATATTATTGGAGGAGGTGTATGAATGCCAGTCATACGCAGTAAACTGAGTGAGGTCATGGAGAGGCATGATCCGAAATTATCGATCCGCAAGCTTGCTAAAGAGATCAATTACCATTTTGATTCGGTACGCCGAATGTATAAGAATGAGATGGTGCAGTATCCAAGGGATCTGTTGCTAAAATTATGTGTATACTTTAATGTCCAGCCCGGCGAGCTGATTGCCATGGATGCGGAAGACAACGATTGGGTGATCGATCGTTCAAATGATTATGAGGAGGACGGCGATGACAAGGAACCCGGCACAGACAGCCACCTGTAAGCAGCTTCTGGATACATATCATGCCGGACGCGGTACAACCACTGTAAATAAACTGACGTTCACCGGTGTTGGGCACCGGGATGTCTATAATATAACCGCCCCGTTTATGTATAACGGGGAAGAGGTACTAATGGGAAGAGTTGAGGAACGGGACAGTGAGTTCTCTCAAGTCTTCTTTTTTACATGCCATGATGGGGTTTGGAGACCTCGTGCGCATACGCATACGTACAATTTACAGGACCCGTGCTGGACCCGGATCAGGGGAGAACTTATTGTGGGCGGGGTGGAAGTGATTACGGCAGCGGATGATCCGCATCGGATTATCTCCTGGGTGACCCAGTTCTACCGGGGTTATCACATCGATTCTTTGACCCACTTTTCTTCAGGCCCCGGCACGATGAAGGATATCCGGCTTATCGAGCTTGATAATGGCAGTGTAGGCGTATTTACCCGGCCGCAGGGCGAACGGGGTGGGCGAGGGCAGATTGGGTTCACAGTGATTCCTTCGCTGGACGAACTGAATGAGCAGACCTTTATTGATGCCGAGGTGCTACAGGATCAATTCGTGCCCGAAGAGTGGGGTGGAGCCAATGAAGCTCATCTGCTGCGGGGTGGGAAGGTGGGCGTGTTGGGCCACATTGCTTGCTTCGATAGCGCCGGAAACAAACACTATTATGCCATGGCTTTTTCGCTGAATCCTGAGACTTATAAGGCAACTCCGGTCAAAATAATAGCAGTCCGCAGTGATTTTCCGGCGGGCCCGGGCAAGCGCAAAGAACTGGAGGATGTCATCTTCAGCGGTGGCTTGAAACGTCTCGGAGGAGGCCGGGCGGTATTGTCTGTAGGGGTGAGTGACGCAGAAGCGTATCAGATTGAGATCGCGGACCCGTTTGACGAATATGAATCCTAGCGTTCTTTCAGTTGGTTTGACTAGATTATATGGTCATGTTACACTTAGTGTGACAAGAATTTATGGTCAAAGAGAGCGGGAAACCCAATGAATAAGTTTATTCAATTCAACACACGTAAGACTGACACCAAGTCCAACATCAATCAGGCGCGTAAGCAAGGACGTATTCCGGCTGTATTATATGGTATTGGTAAAGAGACTCTGACGTTGGAAGTGAATGAAAAAGAACTTCTGGACATTCTCAAAAAGAATCCGCGCGCAATTCTGCAAGGTAAGGTATCGGAAGATCTAGAGGTTCCGGTCGTGGTTCAGAACATTCAGAAGGATACCCTGTCCGGCAAAATTCTGCATATTGATTTTCAACATGTAAATATGAAAAAGAGCATGGACAGCAAGGTGACTATTCATTTTGCAGGTGAAGCCGTAGGTATTAAAGCAGGCGGTACGCTTCAGGTTGAAATT
Organism: Paenibacillus sp. FSL R5-0928; assembly: GCF_037970385.1. Taxonomy (NCBI): domain Bacteria; kingdom Bacillati; phylum Bacillota; class Bacilli; order Caryophanales; family Paenibacillaceae; genus Paenibacillus; species Paenibacillus sp. FSL R5-0928. Next base: position 344,727 of record NZ_CP150225.1, read on the forward strand.
TATGAAGTGGAAGTTCGCTGTATGCCTGAAGATCTTCCTACCTCCATGGAAGTGGATATTAGCGGATTGGATATTGGCGACCAATTGCTTGTCTCTGACCTGATCTTTAAGGACGGGATTGAAGTGTTGACCGAACCGTCAACCGTAATGATCCAGATCAAGACCGTGCATGAAGAAGAGGAAGAAGCGGTAGTAACTCCAGCCTAAACCTATATTTTTATTAAAAAAGCAAGTTTCCAGGGAAGAGGAAACTTGCTTTTTTTGCGTTGAATCATACAGGAACTTCTCGTTGGTTCTTTGCCATAGGGGAACTACATAACGGGCAGGGCTTTGAGGTTAAATGATCCTCAGCTCCGCCCGCTTTCATGCGTGTCCAGCCAGGACAGGTATTGCTGGTACAATTCCATACCGGAACGACATGAGTTCTTGTCGCAGTTGTGCGACTGGTAGGTAAGGATCTTGTTGTCACTGTTCTGCTCACCGTAGTCGTTGCTGTGGAGGAAACGGCAGAGCGGAAGGCTGATAACATGAAGCGGGAGACCTCTGCTTTTTTGCCTCGATGCCTCGCAGGTGAACTGATAAATAGCTCTTCCCGGGCTCTAGTAACAGCTACGTAAGCCAGTCTTCGCTCCTCTTCCAGGGCAGCCAAGCTTGAACTACCACTATTTGCAGCGGCCAGCTTGCGGTCCTTGAGCCGGTCGCCCTCCAGTGCGGAGCTATGCGGAAGAATTCCTTCAGAGGCTCCAATCAAAAAGACCACAGGAAACTCTAAGCCCTTGGATTTGTGAATGGTCATAAGCGCGATCCGATTCCCTTGTTCTTTGGTACCCGGCTGACGATTATGTTCATTACGTTCCGTAACATTATCTATGAAATCCAGAAAGGCAGGGATACTATCAAATCGCTCTGCAGACGATTCTAGTTCATCTAGCATTTCTTTTAACGTCTCGCGATGTAAGGTTGCTTGATGCCGCTCATTTGCTTCGATGAAATAATCATAGAATTGCGTGCGGATCTGGCGAATCGCTTGGACTGGGGTTAACTCGCGCATATTGCGAATTAGATCCAGCCGCTCTCTAAGCTTAGTGCCCTTGAAATCCTCCATGCCGGGCATGGACAACAGATGGATTAGTGGGCCTTGCTTTGGTTGTCTGGCTTCCATCTGCCGGATGTGATTCATACCTTTTTCACGGTTCATATATAGAGTAGGCAGGATGTTCTCCATAGCCGCAAAATTCCGCCGATTCACGGAGAGACGCATATGATCCACGACCGGGGAAATTAGCCAGTGTTCGTACAGTAATTGGCCTTCTCCATAATCAATATAGGGAATATCGCGTAAAAGAAGTAATTCCAGAACGGCCCGGTTGCTGCTGGACGCTCTATATAACATGGCGAAGTCGCTATATTCTCTTTTGCCGCTCGAAACCTCGTTTAAAATATGCTCAACCATCTGCTCAGCTTCCTCGTCTGCTGTCTGCGGACGCATATACCGGGGCTGACTCCCGCTGCCTTTGGCAGCTTGCAGGGTTTTGGAACGCCGGCGCGTATTGTGCCGGATAATACCGTTGCCGAGCCCGACTATAGCTGGACCAGAGCGATAATTAATATCAAGTGTAATAACCCTTGCTCCCGGGTACAGCTTCTCGAATTCCAGAATGAATTCACTGCGTGCCCCGTTGAAGGAATAAATCGTCTGGTCATCGTCGCCAACCACCATCAGATTATGCTGCGGGTGAGCAATCATTTTGACTAACTCATACTGCAAGGCATTTGTATCCTGGAACTCATCCACCATCACGTATAGATATCTCATCTGCAATTCCTGCAAAAGCGTTGGACGCTCCTTCAGCATCCGATAGGCGATTAAGAGGACATCATCGAAGTCGATTTTGAAATTGTCTAGTTTCCATTGTTCGTAGATTTCCAGAATGGATTTCATTTCTTTTTCAGCGGTGGTTCCTTCAGGCAAGCCTTCTACGGTACCCATGTTCATCTTGCAGGAAGAGAGCAGGGAGAGTAGCGTTTCCGGTGGATAGGCATCTTTAGGTAGCCCGAGCTCACGCATGATTTGTTTCAAGAGGATGTGCTGGCGCCGCGTCTCACTGAAAATTTCTTGCTGCAATCCTTGTCTGCGCAAGAAAAATAAGAAAAAGGAATGAAAAGTACGGGCTTGCAGCCGCGCGACGTCCGCTGGGCCTACTCCCGGCAATAGGGCGATCCGTTCGCGCATTTCCGCCGCAGCTTTACTCGAAAAAGTCAGCAATAGCAGCTGACTTGGCGAGACGCCGCGCACGGACAACAAATAACCGGTTCTGCAGATCAGAACCGAGGTTTTGCCGGAGCCTGCGCCGGCCAGTGTTAGAAGCGGCCCTTTATGATGCCGTACCGCAGAAATCTGCGGACGGTTGAGCAGGATGCCGCCTTCTTCCAGCCTGCGGAAATAAGCGGAGTCCTCATCCTCCCGCTTCACCAGTTCTTGGCTTGTCTGCGCTGAGGCCACAGCCGCTTGCGGGATCCGCTCACCAGTAGCTCCCAGCGGGATAGTATGAAATAAAAGCTTATTCAATAGATTCACCTTCATTATTTCTGTATAGAGTAGTGATCTCAACAAACCTAGTTCTATGATGTTTGAGTTCATCTTAAAATGTGCCGAAAATTTAGCCAATCTACAATATACCATCCCAAGCTTTTTGCTGCACAGGAAAAGTGTTGGATATTGAGCCAGTAAAAATCTGGGGATTGGTGTGGGAGTGGGACACAACGGTGGTATGAATCCCGTAGATTAGCTGGATCGTGGCTGCGTGGGCGGAATGTACGGTATAAATCCCGTAGATAGGCTGGAATGTGGCTGCGTGGACGGAATGTGCGGTATAAATCCCGTAGATAGGTAGGATTGTGGCTGCGTGGGCGGAATGTACAGTATAAATCCCGCAGATTAGCTGGAATGTGGCTGCGCGGACGGAATGTACGGTATAAATCCCGTAGATTAGCTGGAATGTGGCAGTGTCGGCGGAATGTACGGTATAAATCCCGCAGATAGGCAGGAATGTGGCTACGTGGGCGGAATGTACGGTATAAATCCCGTAGATTGGCAGGAATGTGGCTGCGTGGGCGGAATGTACGGTATAAATCCCGCAGATAGGCAGGAATGTGGCTACGTGGGCGGAATGTACGGTATAAATCCCGCAGATTGGCTGGAATGTGGCTGCGCGGACGGAATGTGCGGTATAAATCCCGTAGATAGGTAGGATTGTGGCTGCGTGGGCGGAATGTGCGGTATAAATCCCTTAGATAGGCTGAATTGTGGCTGCGTGGGCGAAATGTACAGTAAAAATCCCGTAGATTGGGTGGAAAGTGGCAGTGTCGGCGGAATGTGAGGCATAAATCCCGCAGATTAGCTGGATCGTGGCTGCGCGGGTGAAATGTACGGTATAAATCCCGTAGATAGGCTGGAATGCGGTTGCGCGGGTGGAATGTACGGTATAAATCCCTTAGATAGGCTGGATTGTGGCTGCGTGGGTGAAATGTACGGTAAAAATCCCGTAGATTAGTTGGAATGTGGCTGCGTAGACGGAATGTGCGGTATAAATCCCGTAGATTAGTTGGAATGTGGCTGCGTAGACGGAATGTGCGGTATAAATCCCGCAGATTAGCTGGATCGTGGCTACGTGGGCGGAATGTACGGTATAAATCCCGCAGATAGGCAGGAATGTGGTTACGTGGACGGAATGTACGGTATAAATCCCGTAGATTAGCTGGAATGTGGCTGCGTGGGCGGAATGTACGGTATAAATCCCGCAGATTGGCTGGAAAGTGGCTGCGCGGGTGAAATGTACGGTATAAATCCCTTAGATAGGCTGGAATGTGGCTGCGTGGGCGGAATGTACGGTATAAATCCCGCAGATTGGCTGGAAAGTGGCTGCGTAGACGGAATGTGCGGTATAAATCCCGTAGATAGGTAGGATTGTGGCTGCGTGGGCGGAATGTACGGTATAAATCCCGTAGATTAGCTGGAATGTGGCAGTGTCGGCGGAATGTGAGGCATATTCGCCCTACTAAAGGGCGCTGGGTGCAGGTCTGTTTCTATTTTTATAATATAAAAATTTCCGCCCCGCGCATCGCAGACTTGTCCAGCGCACATTTGCCACTCTCCTGAACAATTCTGTGATGCCCATTCCCTTTTCCTATCATGCTCATATCCTAAAGCAAAAACATGATATGGAGATGACCCTATGCCCTCGCCCAGTAAGGTCCGCATCAGACATGCCGTTACTATAGACGTACTGATTCCCGCGATTGAAAAAGATTTACAGACCCTTCCCCATGTGATTGACGCTGTTAGAAAGCAGGTTAAGCATCCCATCGGCCGGATATTAATTGTTGCTCCCAAAAAGAAACGGATGATTGAGTTCTGTCGCACAAAAGGCTGTACCTTTATTGATGAGAATACGGTGCTGCCGATTACGAAAAAAGATATTCATTACCGCTCACGCACCTGGGAACGTTCCGGCTGGCTATTCCAACAGCTGCTGAAACTGAATGGCGACAAGCTCTGCACGGCGGATTATTTTCTGGTTATTGATGCCGATACCGTTCTGATCACCCCCCACCGTTTTCGGGCGGACGGCAAGACACTCTTTTACAGCCGGAACTGGAGCCAACCACAGTATTTTGTAACCTATAGGAAACTCATGGGCCGCAAGGTGACCGCAAAATCGTCATTTGTGACCCATTATATGCTGTTTGAACGCAGTCAATTGACTCAAATGAAAAGAGAGATAGAAGCAAAACACCAAATGCCTTGGTATCGAGCTATTTTACACAGTATGAACCGTTCCAAGCAATTTGCCTTTTCCGAATTCGAAACCTATGCCAATTACCTGTATTCGAAGAATCGCGAGGGAATGAAGATTCAAAAAGCGCGTAATAAAGGTCTCCATATGAATGCAGGACAGCTATCCAAGCAGAGAGTGAATCAGCTGGCTGAGAAGTATAGATCATTGTCTTTTCATAAACGAAAGGGGTATGTGAGAACACCAGGGGCTAAATCCAGCGCAGGGGGGCGATAGGATTGCAGATCGTACTCCTTTCAGGGGGATCGGGGAAGCGGTTGTGGCCGCTATCAAATGAGATCAGGTCAAAAGCTTTTTTAAGGCTGCTTCCAACAGAAGCTGGCGGTGTGGAGTCGATGATCGAGCGGGTATGCAGAGGGCTGGAAGAAGTAGGCTTGTTGGATTCAAGCTGCATTGTGACTCATCGCAGTCAGGTGGAGATTACTCGCAAATCCGTTGGTGCTCAAGTCCCTTTATTAGCGGAGCCGCAGAAACGGGGGACTTTTACTGCAGTAGCTCTGGCGGCGAGTTATCTGCATTCTGTGAAGGGGATGGACTCAAAAGAGATCGTAGTGGTCATTCCGGTGGATTCGTATGTGGAGGCTTCTTTTTTTAAACAGCTTCATCAATTTCCAAGTGTACTTGCCGAATCACAAGCAGATATTGCTTTGATTGGTGTTTTACCTGAATTTCCTTCTACACAGTTCGGTTATATTCTGCCTGGTGAAGGGTCAGGGGTAGGAGGGACTTCTTTTTTAAATGTTAAACAGTTTGCAGAGAAACCGAACGAATCGACAGCCGCCGAGTTCATTTCTCAGGGAGGACTGTGGAATTGCGGCGTGTTTTCCTGCTCATTAGGATATTTGCTCTCAAGTATGAAGGAACGGAATCTTCCAGTAGATTACATGGAGTTTTTGGGGCATTATGATCAATTGCCAGAACGAAGCTTTGACTATGAGGTGCTGGAACACACACGGCGTGCGGTAGTGATCCCCTATATTGGGGTATGGGCGGATATTGGCAGCTGGGATGCGCTTGTTCCCCATTTGCAAGGAACGGTGATTGGCGAGGGGAGTATCTCAGAGGATTCAAAAGGTACCCATTTGATCAACGAACTCTCTTGTCCTGTGCATATCATCGGCGCTCCTGGTTTAATCGTGGCGGCAGGGCCAGATGGTATATTGGTAGCTGGGATAGAGCAGGCAAAACGAATTAAGCAGAAGCTGGAGGGCCATGCGGCGAAGCCGATGATTGAAGAAAAACGCTGGGGCACCTCACGCATTTTGGACTTCTCTCGCACGGCAGCAGGTATTGAGGTTACGACCTCCAAAATAACCATTTTGGCAGGTGAGCACACCAGCTACCATTTTCATCAACATACTAAAGAAGTTTGGTCTTTTCTTTCTGGAAATGGAGAATACCGGATGAATGGTCAACTTCATACGGTTGCCGCCGGGGACACGGTCACGGTTCCTGCTGGTACGAAGCATGGGCTGCGGGCAATTACAGCGCTCGAATTGATTATCATTGAACTGTTGGAATTTCCTGAGGTGGATGACTATGTACGAGTGTCTGCCGAATGGGAGGGGGAGGACAGCTTCCTTGATGATTTGGGATGAATGGAAAGGTAGTTCGCTTTAACCCGGAGGCTGTTATAGATATGGATAGATTGCGCGGCTGAAGTGAAATAGATGTATCCAGTGCAACTATTTCGTGGAGTAGCGAATGCCTTGCGATATAGATGTAGTTTGTACAGTTAAAAATAGCGAATTTTTGCGTTCTGAATAGATTTGCTGAATATAAGTGTACAGAGTGCAATTAAATCCGAATTAGCTCTTAAAAGAGAGCATTTAACTGTACGAAGTACAACTAATTCTTGAGAGGGACGGGGATGCAATAGGCAAGCCACAGTAAGCTACAGGAAAGCGATAAGTAAGCTATAGGTAAGCCACAAGTAAGCTATAGGCACGCCACGAGCTAAACCTAAAGTGTAAATGAGAGATCCCTGCCTAACAAAAATAAACCCACAAATAGCACCGTGAGCAGAACTGCCCACGATGCTATTTGTGCATTCACTGCTTTATACAGGAATTACTCTTTAGAATTTCTATTCAAAAGATGCTCAATTCCTGCCGCGACTCCGTCTTCCTCATTGCTGGTGGTGATGAATTCCGCCATTTCCTTAAGAATTGGCGCTGCGTTAGCCATAGCAATCCGGTAGCCGGCCTTCTCGAACATCGGCTGATCGTTATAACTGTCGCCCATGACAGCTACATCCGCTAGCGATATACCATAATGGTCAGCAAGCATGGTTACACCGGAGCCTTTGTTGGCCTCTTCATGGTTAATCTCGATATTATTCACATGGGAGGCGGTGATAATTAAGCCCGGAATAGCCGCGAAGCGGGTGGAGGCTTCCTTGAGCAGCTCTCGGTTTAGAGAAAAAGCCAATGTTTTATAAATAACATTTTCCTCCTTGCTCCACACCTCTTCCATACTCTCCACATAGGTTACCGCTGCTTGTTGAAACTGTTGATCGATCATTGCTTTTAGCAGCCAGCTGACTTCTTCAGGAACTTCATCATCGCTTAGTGCAGATAATTTCTCTAACCGTACACGTTTGTTCAGCTCTACATAAACGTTATCCTCAGTGTATACCTCGTAATACAAGTCCGGAATTTCGTTCATCCAGCGTAGAGCGGGAATGATGTCCGCTTTATTCAGCGGCGTGCTTGCCGCGAGGGTGCGATCAGATAATGTGACGACTGCGCCATTTAGACTGACTACAGGACATTCCAGATCCGCTAGCCGAAGCTGACGTTCTGCATCCATAAAAGAGCGCCCTGTAGCAATGATAACAATGTGACCTAGTTTCTGAGCTTTTATAATAGCTTCGCGGTTTTTTGGACTGATGTTTCCTTCTTCGTTCAGTAATGTTCCATCCATATCTAAAGCAATCAGCATATTGTATGAGCTCCTTTTCCAGGTAAAGTGGTACTTTTTAAGGGGTATTGAAACGTTACTTGTATCTTATCATTAATATTCTGAAAACCAAAAACCATTTTCATGCAACTGTACAATAATGAACGTCCAACAGGAGATAAAAGGTTTTTACAGTATATTTTTAGAAAATAGTTCAGGCGTGGTACAATAGTTGTCAAACTAACCGACTAGCCGAATCTATCGTCAGCTTATGTTCGAGGAATGTGACCGACGGTATTTTTCCTGCGTAAGGACATCGGCAGCTGCTTATGTAAAGGGGACTATTTATGAGATCCAAAAACTTAGCCACCATGTCACTCGCCTTTATGGCATGTGGGTTTCTGATTACACTGTTTCTACCTGAAAACCTAGCCGTGATTCTACTGAGAGGTGGTTTCGAGGCTGGTTTGGTGGGGGGGATTGCCGACTGGTTCGCGGTAACGGCGTTGTTCCGCCATCCGATGGGATTACGTATTCCACATACCTCACTACTGCTCAAGAATCGCGATAAGATCATCCAATCACTAATCACCGCGATGGAGACTGAGCTTCTTAACAAGGAAAGCATTGAGAACAAGCTGCGTAAGTTTGGCTTTATATCAATGGGCTCCAAGCTGCTGACAAAGTTTTTTAGTAAAAAGAAGGCAAGAGTACAAATATTGGAGCAGCTTGGCGAATTCGTGTCTCGTCTTCCGGTAGAGAAGGCAGTACCGTTTCTGCAAAAGGCAGCCTCCGAATATGTTCGTGAAGCTGAGCTTGGCGCTGCGGCCGATAAAATAGTTACTAAGTTAATGAATGACGGTAAAGATGTAGCTGCTCTGGACTATGCGCTGGAAGGGGTATCTAATTGGAGCGGACGTCCTGAAACGAAAGCTATGCTTGGCAAGATCGCCAGCGAGAAATTGGCTGAAGTGAAGCTTGGCGGACTTAAAGGCATGGCCTTTCAGGCTTTTGTCGGGTTTATGGATGCAGATATGCTTGGTGAAATGCTGCAAGGTATGTTGCAGTCCGGTATCCGCGATTTTCGGGAAGAGGATAGCCCATACCGTGAAGAGATTATCCGTGAGATTCGAGTGGCCCTGTTCCAGATTGTTAATGATGAGGCTAGACTGGCTTCATTAAAAGAATGGGCACTGAATGAGCTTGAAGGCGAAGCAGCAACCGCATTTCTGCATACGCAATTGGAGAACATTCGCAGCAAAGCAATTTCCCTACTGGAAGAAGATCGGGCGGCTGGCGGACGCAAGCTGTTCACGTTATATACCCTGCTTGTACGTCGTATTGGTAAGGAACAAGAATGGATCAGTAGCTGGGAAGAGCGGATTCGCGCTTCATTAATTGCTTTTGTAGAGGCTAACCACTACAGAATAGGTCTTTTGGTAAAAGAGAATCTGGACAGCATGGATGACGCTAGTCTAGTGAATATGTTGGAAGATAAAGTGGGTAAAGATCTGCAATGGATTCGTGTGAACGGAGCCTTATGCGGGTTTGTCGTAGGGCTTGTGCTTACAGTTATTCAATTGATTTGAATTGAAGGAAATTACCTATTTAATGTAAAATTCACAAAAAAAGCAGAGCAGCGATTCTCCCGTGTTGGAGGATCGCTGCTTTTTGTTGTTGCTTATGGCCTGTCTGCATCGTGGAGTAATAATCCTTCTCTGAGGCTTACGGACCCATATGACGTTATTTGTTAGTTTTTGGCCTTTGGAACATGTTTGCGGACTCCACCGACGTTATTCCTATGGATGCGTTCATATTGGGCATTTTTCATGCCAATAGTGGTTATAGGGTCCTTTAGCATTGCAAATGTGGGATAAAGCTGCGTTTGGGGTCAGCTGTGTCCGATAGCTACCTTTTATACGCATATATGACCTAATTCAATCGGAGATTGGTGTTTGTTTAGCTCAAGCAAACACCAAAAAGAAGGGAACCCAGCAGCCAGTTGATGGCTTATGGGCCCCCCTACTTTTCTTGAGTCTACAATTGCATTCCGCCTGCAAGAGTTCTGTACCCCTGCTGTGGTGATGTAGAAGCTTGGTACAGCTGTTCTAAATGGTTCGCTGTACGCAACCAATTGAAGGCTTCAAGCGCATCTGTTCTCCCTTGTGATCCGATGGTAACTGCCAATTGTGGATTGCGGGCTATCCGCAGCAAATGTCGGGCAAAGGGTAAAGCCTCGCGATATCGTTCTACCAGATAACCGTTATGGCCAGAGGCGACAATCTCTCGGATTCCCCCATTATTAGAAGCGATAACAGGTAGACCGGAGGCCATAGCTTCTACATTAACAAGCCCGAAGGATTCATGATTCTGGGAAGGGCATACAAAGCAGTCTGCTGCCTGATAAAGGGTGTGAATATTCTCATGAGCTACATTTCCTAGAAAAGTAACTGACACTCTCAGCCGCCGTGCAAGTAGCTTCAACTGCCGTATGTACGACGGTTTGCCCTTGCCTGCGATGACGAGATGAGCGGGGAGGTGTTTGTTTAAATGCGACATAGCACGTATTAATATAGGCACTCCTTTGCGGGGTATAACCCGACCAACGAACAAAACGGTAAAGGTCTGCGGAAGTCTGTAAAAACTACGAAGCTGTTGTTTTTCAGATGTCTGCACAGGGGTAAACCGGTCAAGATCGGCTCCCAATAAGACAATGTGAATCCCTGTGGTCAGTTGAGGGAAGCGGCGATCCAATCTTCGCTGTAAGGAGTGGCTGTTGGCAATGATCAGATCTGCTTTTGCCAAGGCATTTGCCACTTTATCTGTACCCGGTGTGAAGGTAAGAGAGTGCAGGAACAGAAATACCGGGATATGAGGAAGCTGTTTCTTTACAGCAGACATAAGATGGGGGCGATTATCAACCTGAATGATATCAAAGGATTCTTTCTGAATGTATTCTAATACCGAAGTAAGATAATGGGCTGGGGTGCTTGCGGGCAACCGGATAATTCTGACCTGCTCCAATATAGTGGCAGCAGGTAGTCCAGGTAACTTCCGACTTACAATGGTTACCTTATGTCTCTCCGCGAGCCTTCTGGCAATGGCCCAAATGCAGATTTCTACTGAACCGTCTCCCGGAACTGGGAACTGCTCCGGTGCAATGATACAAATGTGCATGGTTCACGCCTCCTTTTATCCGCTAATGGATATCCTCTTCCACCATATGCAACACAGTAAACAGTAGATACATCCGAAAGCGGAGAGGGCGTTTCACTCATGCCATTTGTACAGTTGCAGCATAAAATACTAAGGCTTACTAAGGCCGTGATTATTTTCTGAGGGACAGGGGAGAGGACAGTTGGGAAAGAAGTTAAAGTCTGCATTGACCAGCAAATGGATTAAAACCAAGGTGCTCATGCGAAGCACTGAAATTTCACCGTTGATTCCCGAAACAGTAAAATTCAGTAAAGTCAATCTGAAAGCTATGCTGCTGAAATATGGAATGGTTTATGTCAAACCAGAATACGGTACCTATGGCAATGGTGTGATGAAGGTTGAACAGAGTAGAGAGACTTATGGAACAGAATACAAGTACCAAAGTGGAACAAGACTTAAGACTTTTAGAACCTTCGACGCCTTCCATTTATCCTTAAAGAAAGCGACGCGTGGACGTAGTTACCTGATCCAGAGAGGAATAGTATTGCTAAAGCACGGGAAACACCGCTTTGATATCCGTGTGATGGTCCAGCTCAGCCCGCAGGGCAAATGGGAAACTACCGGTCTGATTGGTCGGGTAGCTGAGAAAGGTAAGATTGTTACCAACTATCATAGCGGCGGCAAACTAACTGCTATGGAAAAGCTTCTGTCTCCTTATCTGAACGAAGCTCAGCAAGCGCAAATGCTTAGGATACTGAGAAAGCTAGGAGAAGATACCGGACGTTTCTACCATAAGAAATATCCTGGGTTTAGACAGATTGGTGTCGATGTAGGATTGGATAGATCCATGACGCCTTGGATTATTGAAGTGAATACTAGTCCGGACCCATATATTTTTAAACATCTTTCTGATAAAAGCATGTACCGCAAAGTAATGGCTTACCGCAGAGCGAATGAGAAGAAAAAAAATACTAAATGATCTGTTTCCTCGTATTAGCAATGACAACAGAAATCTTTTGTTCTAATTCTATGATTTTTTGCTTGTGCGTTGCGATTTGGCGGTAACCCGAGACGAGTGAGAACAGAGACTGAGTGGTTAATGTAAGGTTTTGCTTGCGAATCGCTGCTTTGAAGTCACTCCAATCTGCGGAAATCCGTTTATTCAATGAGGTGACTACGCTTTTGTTAGATTTAATTGAGACTTGTGGGCTATCAATGCCAGACAAGGTTTTGCGGGCATAGGTTATCTTTCGGGTACGTGTCTGTTTGGCTGCATTCAACTGATTCTGTTTGTCGCTAATCTCTTTGCGAGCCAACTGAACCAGGACCTTCATAGCATCGCCTTGGGCTTGTAGTACGGTATTCAAAGTCTTATTTTTAAGACCCTTGGCGATCTTGATACGTTTATTAAGCGCATTGTATTGGTCGAATAAGGGCTGATAGTGCTGTTTACAGCTCTTAACGGTGACCTCCAGTTGAGCTACGGCTTCTAAATCAATCTCTTTAATTTGCTTACGTACCGCAATCAGTGTTTGCTCATTGTTATAGTGAAGGGTTCGGATCTGCTCCTCACGGTTATTGTATTGCATCTTTAAAGTAGATAATTCATTGTACAGATTAGTCATCTTCATCCTTGCAGGAGCCTCGGCAGTGGCAGCTGTTAGATCAAAAGCCGCTTGAATTGAGGGCGTTAATTCAGTCGTTGCTGCAGCAAAAGCTCTTGTTGATGTGCTTAACGATAGCAGGATCACCAGTAGTAGTAAGGGGAATGACTTTAGTGCGTTCATTGATTCGCTCCTCCTTTTGTCCGTATTCCTGAAGACAACAAAAAAGCACCCGTAGCAAAGGCAAAAGCCTTTATTACGGGTGCTTCCATCGTAATAGGTCACGAACGATATATTTATTGTTAAATATAAGTTGTTTATTTGCTTGCGTCAATAATTTAAATTTAAATATTTCCAATTTAAAATAATGCGCTAGACATTTCTTTCCCCAGTTCTCTTATCGTATACTGACATAAGAAGGTATGAGAGCTTTAGCGCTAGCAACAAAGGAGGTCTGGCTTAAATGGGCAGCTCGGTAGAATTTAACGCAATTCTGGATCATGCATTTATGAGGTCTCCAGAAGGAATGGCCGTACTGTTTTCGAATAACGGCAATTTCAACTGGATAAAAGTCAATCCGGCTTTTTGCAATCTACTTGGCTTTACGGAAGCCGAGTTTCTTGCCGGGGCTCTTTTTACAGAATCGGAAAATAGAGAGGCACATTCAAAAGAGCTCTCCTATAGAGTGGTAATGGATGAGCTTCAGAAATCGCCAGCGGGCAGCTGGAAGAAGGAGCATTGTTTTTTAAACAAAGAAGGTCAACCCGTCTGCCTGTTTCTCATGTTCTCTGGGTTAGGAGCAGAAGAAGGACAAGCCCCTTCATATATTATAGTATATGCCGAGGATATTACGGAACTAAAGATCGCAGCTCAGGAAACGGTGGATCATCGGGATCAGCAGCAGCAAATGGAAGAACAAATTCGTCAAAGTGAACGCAATTATAGATTAATGTCCGAGAATTCACTGGATTTAATCTCGCGTCATGCGGTCAAAGACAGTATTTTCTTATATTGTTCTTCGGCTAGTCGTACCCTGCTTGGTTATGAGCCTGAAGAGATGGTTGGGACAAGCGCCTATAATTATCTCCATCCGGATGATCTAGTTATGATGCAAGGTTTAATGGAGCAGAGCCGCAGCTCTGGCGTTATTCCGGCTGTAGCTTACCGCTACCGCCATAAGAATGGCACCTATGTCTGGTTCGAGTCGAGCAGTCGTTATACCTATGATGATGAGGGGAATGTCATGGAGATTATAGCGATTGGACGTGAAATTACGGAGCGCAAGCAGTTCGAGTTCAAGCTTAAGGAGAGCGAGCAACGGTATAAATCTTTGTTCGAATATAATCCATCTGCCGTGTACTCTATGAATTTGCATGGAGATTATTTGACCGCCAATGCGAATTTGGAGAAGTTGACCGGGTATTCGCTGGATGAACTGATCGGAATGTACTTTGGCCCCATTGTCCATGAGAAGGACATAGAGAAGACGTTGTATCATTTTAACTTAGCCGCCCAGGGTTATCCTCAAAGCTATGATCTAACGCTTATTCATAAAGACGGACACTTTGTAGAGATTAATACTACCAATATTCCGATTATTGTAGATGATCAAGTAGTAGGTGTGTATGGGATTTCCCGTGATATTACAGAGCGCATCCGTTATACAGAACAAATTGAGAAGCTTAGCAATGAGTACACTCTTATTTTAAATGCAGTTTCGGAAGGCATCTTTGGACTCGACATGGAGGAGAAGGTGACGTTCATTAACCCTGCAGGTTTGCAAATGCTGGACTATGAACATGATGAAATTATGGGCCATCCTTATTTGGATCAAATTCAGCAGATAGCACTCGATGGGAGCCATTATCGGCCGCAGGAATCTCCACTAATGAAGGCTATTAAGTCAGGTGTATCTTATCAGAGTAATGATGCGGTCTTGTGGCGTAAGGACGGTTCTAGCTTTCTTGCGGAATATCAGGTAACCCCTCTGTTTGATAAGGGGGATCCGAAGGGTGTTGTTGTAGTGTTCCGGGACATCACGGATGAGAAGGAAATCATTCGGGCGAAGGAATCTGCGGAAAAAGCAGACCAGGCTAAGTCTGAGTTCTTAGCTATTATGAGCCATGAAATCCGTACTCCGATGAACGGAATTGTAGGGATGACGGATCTCCTGGCGGAGACGGAGCTTGATGAAGAACAGCTTGGATATACTGACATTATTAAGGAGAGCAGCAGCTCGCTCCTATCTATTTTGAATGAAATACTGGATTACAGCAAAATTGAAGCCGGAAAAATGATGATTGTAAATGAGCCCGTGCAGCTTCAAGCCGTATTGGACAGCGTAATCGATCTATTTACAGCGAAGGCTTTGGAGAAAAATATTCAGTTATCATGCAGCATGGCACCTGGAGTGCCGCCACTGATTATGGGCGATGCCGGGCGGTTGCGTCAGGTATTGGTCAATCTGGTCAGCAATGCAATCAAGTTTACAGATCGGGGCAGTATCAGTATTTACGTAGAGCAGAAGCTGTCCGCAGATCAAAAGAAATTAACTTTGAAATTTAATGTTAGGGATACGGGAATCGGCATTCCTCTAGAGAAGCAGCATCGGTTGTTTCAGTCTTTTTATCAGCTGCATTCCTCGTTTAACCGCAAATATGGCGGGACCGGATTGGGGCTGGCGATTTGTAAAAAGCTCGTTGAGCTGATGGGCGGAGCCATTGCTGTAGAGAGCAGTGAAGGAGAGGGCTCTAATTTCTATTTCACGCTGCAGATCAATCCTGATAGTAAAGCTGAGATAGATGTGGAAGATACAGTGCAGACAGAAGAACGGGAGACAACAATGGAAGGGGCAGCAGCTGTAGAAGGAGAATTGGATGCCGGTACAAATGTGATTTTACTTCCGGAGGCGACTCCACATATTACTCCTAAGTCTAGCCCTTTAAGAGGGGATCTATCTGAATGAAGCATAGACAGCCTCGGATTAGCAACAAACTGCCTGCGGAGCCATATACACAGTGGGAGGTTGGGGTCGAATCCCCGTCATCTGCGTGTGGCCCAGCTACGATGGCAGCGTTAACGGAGTATTGGAACACCCATTTCGGAGCGGACTTTATTCGGGGGAAAGGTCATTTTCCTTCCAAAGCCGCTCATATTAATTACATATACAGCCATCACGGCGGAAGACCTTGGGGGATGAGTGTGCGCTGTTTTACCAAAGAACTGAAGAACTATATCCATTCATCGACTTTACCTAAGGATCAGCAAAAGTTACTCATTACTACGTTTAATGATTTTGAAGTATATAAAACAGAAATTGATGCCGGCCGGCCTGTGGCTGTTAAATTTGATAAGTGGTTTCGTCTGCGGTGGAGAGGCAAGTTTACTTACGATTACCATTGGGTACTAGGTATAGGATATGAGGTATTTGATGACGGAGAGCGTCCTACCCTGATTGTTCACGATAATGGTGTGCGGTACAAGGATGGTAGAGTCACTCTAGGTAAAGAACGGCGTATTCCGTATTTTGCAAATAAAGGCATTATTACGATGGTCGGGTTAGATATTGCAGATGCATTGAGGTAGAGGGGTTGTCCTGACAAAATAGCTTGAAAAATTTGAGTCCAAACGTTTGCACTACTTAGACGATCATACTATAATCCAGTTAATAACTGGAAAAGGGGATAGGTGCTTTGTCCGTACAAAGGGAAATGAAGGAACCCATTTATTATGGGGACCCTGCGGCTACTAGAGGGATTTCCGTGTTTGCTCAGGAGTTTGATCAGTTATTCAGCTATGATGGGGACGATCTTGGCCTAACGTACTCACCGGGTAGTTCAGCTTTTTGTTTGTGGGCGCCCACCGCTCAAGAAGCGGAGCTGGTACTTTATAATTCATGGCAGGGAGCAGCCGAGTGTAAGTATTCTATGATCCGTGATATCCGGGGCACGTGGAGAATTACAGTTGACGGTGATTTAGATGGCAAGTTCTATACCTACCGAGTACGTCTTGGAGAACAGTGGAATGAGGCGGTTGATCCTTATGCACGTGCTGTAGGAGTGAACGGTGATAGGGGAGCTATTTTAGATTTACGCAAAACAGATCCTGAGCGGTGGACGGAAGATAAACCACCCCTGGATGATCCTGTAGATGCCATCATTTATGAGCTTCATTTGCGTGACTTATCTATCCATCCAGCAAGTGGTATGACCCATAAAGGACAATATCTTGCTTTGGCGGAAGAAGGGACCCGCGGACCGGAGGGTATTCTCACTGGACTCGATCATATCGCGAACCTCGGTGTAACCCATGTGCAGCTATTGCCTGTTTATGATTATTCTACAGAGAGTGTAGATGAGACGAGGCTGGATGAACCGCATTATAACTGGGGTTATGATCCGAAGAATTATAATGTGCCAGAAGGTTCCTATGCTACAGATCCTTATGTGCCTGGAGTGCGTATCCGTGAACTAAAAACAATGATTCAAGCACTTCATGATCGGGGCCTCCGCGTCATTATGGATGTGGTTTACAACCATGTGTACGATGGCTACCGCGTGAATTTTACCAAGCTGGTTCCCGGCTATTATTTGCGTTATAAGCAAGACGGAAGCCTGTCGGATGGCTCTGGCTGCGGGAATGACGTGGCTTCGGAACGATTGATGATGTCCAGCTTCATTGTGGAATCCGTAGTTTATTGGGCCAAAGAATACCATATCGATGGTTTTCGTTTTGATCTGATGGGCTTGATTGATCTCTACACGATGGAGGAAATCCGGCGTCGTCTGGATGGGATTGACCCGTCCATCATGACGATTGGTGAAGGTTGGATGATGGGGACAGAGTTGCCGATGGAGCGGCTTGCCCATCAGAAGAATGCAGCGCTTTTGCCGGGAATCGGACATTTTAATGATGATTTCCGGGATGCAATTAAAGGGAATATTTTTCTTCATGATCAACCGGGCTTCATCAGCGGAATGATGGGTCTGGAGCTTGCGATAAAGGCAGGAGTCGCGGGAGGCATTGCTTTTGCCCCAGGCATTGGACAATTTGCCGTGGAGCCTCAGCAAACCGTCAATTATGTGGAATGTCATGATAATCATACGTTATGGGATAAAATATTACTGTCCACACAAGGGGAGACGGACAAACAGCGCCAATCTATGCATAGATTAGCTTCTGCGATAGTGTTCATGAGTCAGGGAATCCCCTTTGTCCATGCGGGTCAGGAATTTATGCGCACGAAAAACGGGGTGGAGAACAGCTATAAATCCTCGGTGAAGATCAACCAATTGGATTGGGAACTGTGCGCTGCTCATCAAGACGATGTGGTTTATCTGAAGCAGCTAATTGCCTTGCGAAAAGCGCATCCGGCTTTCCGTATGCGAACGGCAGATGACATTCGGAATCATCTAGTATTTGAAAAAGCACCGGTAAGTTCGGTAGCTTATACGCTGCGTGGCCATGCTGGAGGAGATGCGGCGAAGCATATCTATGTGCTTTTTAATGCTAATGTTGAACAGACGACTTTGGTTCTGCCACAGCTCGGGGCATGGAAAACGGTTTTTGGAGCCGATCTTGTGCAGAATCTGACGGGTAATAAGCTAAATGTAAGTGGGATTGGAATGGTAGTGCTGACGGTGAACTAGATGGTTTGTTATAGATAATTCGTCAAAAGCATACGGAGTATTGTGCTCAATGAGTACAGTGCGCTGTGTGCTTTTTTGCGCGGAACTTTCTTTTGAAAGGATGCTTTTATTTTACATAAAAAGGTGACATTACTCATTTTCGTTAAAGATCTAGGATGCTAATATTAAGGCATTTACTTTGGCGCTTTAGAGTGGCATAACAGCAGAAAGTGACAGAGAGTACTTTTCTTTGGTAGAGAGGATGAAAGAGATGGGGAAAGCAACCGGATTTTTAGAGTTTGAACGACAGACACCCTCCGAGTGTGAGGCATTGGAGCGAATTAAGAATTGGAATGAATTTTCGATTCCTATGGATGAAGAAAAGCTGCGCGAGCAAGGGGCACGTTGTATGGATTGCGGTACGCCATTTTGTCATGTAGGACGTCTGTTGTCTGGTATGGCTTCCGGCTGCCCTTTGCACAACTTGATTCCTGAATGGAACGATATGGTCTATCGTGGAAATTGGGAGATAGCGCTGAAACGTCTGCATAAGACAAACAACTTTCCTGAATTTACAGGCCGTGTCTGTCCCGCTCCTTGTGAAGGCTCTTGTACGGTAGGGATGAACGGCAAACCTGTCACCATTAAATCTATTGAGAAGTCAATTGTAGATAGAGGTTTTGCAGAAGGCTGGATTGTGCCTGAGCCGCCACTTCATCGCACGGGTAAGAAGGTTGCTGTAGTGGGTTCAGGTCCGGCAGGCCTTGCCTGTGCGGCACAGCTTAATAAGGCTGGACATACGGTGACTGTGTATGAACGGGCGGACCGGATTGGCGGTCTGCTTACCTATGGTATTCCCAACATGAAGCTGGATAAAAAGACTGTGCAGCGCCGGGTGGATCTGCTTGCGGCTGAGGGTATTACCTTCGTAACTCGAACAGAGATCGGCCGAGATCTCCCAGCTTCACAGCTCAAGGCAGAGCATGATGCTGTGGTACTGTGTGGTGGATCTACACAGGCACGTGATCTTCCGATAGAAGGACGTGATCTGCGTGGGATTCATCAAGCTATGGAGTTTTTAACGCTGAATACAAAGAGCCTACTGGATTCAGGGCTTGCAGATGGCGAGTATTTATCTGCAGCAGGTAAGGATGTAGTTGTAATCGGCGGTGGGGATACTGGAACAGACTGTGTGGCCACCTCAATCCGCCACGGCTGCCGCAGTGTAACTCAGCTCGAGATTATGCCACAGGCGCCGCTGACTCGTCAGCCTAACAATCCTTGGCCGGAATGGCCAAAGGTGCTTAAAGTGGACTATGGTCAGCATGAGGCCGCTTCACTGTATAAAGAAGATCCACGCCGTTATCTGGTTTCGACGAAACGGTTTGTCGGCGATGAGGGCGGGCAAGTGCAGGAGCTGCGTACAGTGCGCATTGAATGGAGAAGTAATGAACAGGGACGAATGGTACCGGTCGAAGTGCCGGGCAGTGAGGAGACCCTGCAAGCGCAGCTGGTATTGCTGGCTTTGGGATTCACAGGGCCTGAAGAAACTGTACTGGGCGAGCTTGGGGTGGAACGCGATGAGCGGGGGAACGCCAAAGCAGAGTTCGGAGCACAAGCAACCAATGTAGAAGGTGTGTTCACAGCAGGTGATATGCGGCGCGGGCAAAGCCTTGTAGTATGGGCTATTGACGAAGGGCGTCAGACTGCGCGCGAAGTAGACCGCTTTTTGATGGGATCCTCGAATTTGCCGTGAGTGTTAAGATATAGCGAGCAGGGCGTTCCTTTGGGAACGTCTGCTTTGCGTTGTGGTATGTTCAAGGTTAAGATTATTGTCTAAGCGCATATTTACTTAAGTTAAGTTGAAAAGGAGAATACATGATGAAGTTAATGTTTATTTCCGACATTCACGGATCTTTATTTTGGCTGGAACGGGCTTTGGAAAAGGTAGAAGAAGAGCAGCCGGACAGTCTTATTATTCTAGGAGACTTCCTATATCATGGTCCAAGAAATCCGCTGCCGAAGGACTATAACCCACAAGAGGTTGCTAATAAGCTTAACGTATATAACAAAAACAAGCCGATAACCGCAGTGCGTGGAAACTGTGACGCCGAGGTAGATCAAATGCTGCTGGAATTCCCGATGATGGGCGATTATGTAATGTTTTTGCACGAAGGCAGACGGATTTACGCTACACATGGTCATGGCTTTAGCATTGAGCATTTGCCGGCGCTTTCCGAGAAGGATATTTTTATTCAGGGACATACCCATATACCAGTTGCCGATGTAAAGGAGGGAGTGTACGTGCTGAACCCCGGCTCCATATCGCTGCCTAAAGAGAATAATCCTAATTCCTATGCTGTTCTAGAGGGCGGGGAATTTATCGTTAAGGATTTTGAAGGCAATGTGGTAAAAAAGATTACCGTATAGTGAGAGGGATCGTTTAAAGGAACTCCTGAAGATTGAGAGATTGAATAAGGGCGACAATGCCGAAAGACAACATTACCAATCCGGATAGTTTGTTGAACAAGAGCTGTTTCGAACGTCCTGACATTATGTTGTTTCTGAACAAAGCGGTGCTCCCTGTCAAACCCATCCACCATAATGCGGAACCCAGAAAGACGCCGCTAACTAGAAACGGCATATTGGAGCTGCTATGAGACAGAAGGACGCCAGATGCGCTGAATACGCCAAGGAAAAAATAATTGTCATGGGATTGGACAACGTCAGCAACAGCGTTACCGTGTATGAATTCAGTGAGCTTTTTGGGGAATTGGGTTCTGTTAGCTTCGTTGTAACGGATGAAACTTAAACTTTTTAACTGTAAAATGGGGGCTGCGAACAAAAAAATTCCTTCCAACATTATTAATGTCCCAGGGAATTGAGCACTAGAACATATTATTGTATGATGAGGAAGGAGTTTTAAGGGTAGGACTGGCTCCAAATATATTAGTAAAGGTAGTTAACACATGAATCCTAAAGATTTGAACTATACAATGCCACCGGAATGGGGCAAGCATGAACGTACTTTTATCTCCTGGCCGGTGCAGGAATCTATGTGTTTCCCGGACAACCACGAGTCAGTGTGTCAAGGTTATGCTGACATTATCACAGCCATCGCCGAGTTTGAACCGATCACGGTCATTGTGAACCCGGAGGACGTGGAGCGGGTAGAACATCTGGTCGGCGGACCGAATGTAACGCTGCTGCCTATTGCGCATAGCGATGCTTGGCTGCGTGATAACGGACCTACCTTTATTGTTAATAAAGAAGGACAAATGGCAGGTGTGAACTGGAAGTTTAATGCTTGGGGCGGTAAATATTCACCTTGGGATCTGGATGACGAAGTGGCTCCGCAGATTCTGGAGCATGCACAGATCACCCGTTTTGATGCACCGCTTGTGATGGAGGGTGGCTCGATTCATACGGATGGAGAAGGCACTTTGCTTACTACAGAAGAGTGTCTGCTTAACCTAAACCGCAACCCGGAGCTGAAGCGCGAAGAGATCGAAGAGTACGTGCGGAACTATACAGGTACAGAAGCTATTATCTGGCTGAGACGTGGCCTTAGCGGCGATGAAACCGATGGTCACGTTGATAATATTGCTTGTTTTGCTGCACCAGGCAAAGTTATTATCCAGGTCTGTGAGGACCCGCAGGATGAGAACTATGAGATTACGCAAGAAAATCTGCGTATTCTGGAGAACGCTACAGATGCCAAAGGGCGTAAGCTGGAGATTATCAAGATTCAGCAGCCACCACGGGTCGATCATGACGGCAGTCGTCTGACGCTCAGTTATTTGAACTTTTATTTCGTGAACGGCGGAATTATCTTGCCTGTGTTTGGCGGCACCGCAACAGAAACGGATACACTTGCTGAGAAAGTGCTCGCTGGTTTGTTCCCGGATCGCAAGATTCGTACAGTTAACGGAATGGCCGTTATCACCGAAGGCGGGAATGTACATTGCACTACGCAGCAAATGCCTGCACAGCAATAATTTGAAGGAAACTAAACGTCCAAAGGGACATTTATATACAAGGAGGACAGATTCTTGAGAAATGTAAAAGTAGCTGCGACACAAATGAGTTGTTCCAGCAATATTGAGGAGAATATCAGCAAAGCCGAGACATTGGTCAGAGAAGCGGCAGCACAGGGTGCGCAAATTATTTTGCTGCAGGAGCTGTTTGAGACTCCGTATTTCTGTCAAAAAGAGAAAGCTGATTATTACGCATATGCAACAGAGCTTGAGCATAACAAGGCGATTAATCATTTCAAAGCAGTAGCCAAGGAGCTGCAAGTGGTACTGCCAATTAGTTTTTATGAGAAAAAGAATTACGCGCGTTACAATTCACTTGCTGTAATCGATGCTGATGGAACGGTGCTTGGCAAATACCGCAAGAGTCATATTCCAGATGGCCCAGGTTATGAAGAGAAGTTCTACTTTAATCCGGGAGATACTGGCTTTAAGGTATGGAACACTCGTTATGCCAAGATTGGCGTAGGTATCTGCTGGGATCAATGGTATCCAGAAGCGGCTAGAGTAATGAGCCTGATGGGAGCAGAAATTCTGTTCTATCCAACGGCTATTGGTTCTGAACCGCAGGATGGATCGATCGATTCCAAGGATCATTGGCAGACCTGTATGCTTGGACATGCAGCTGCTAATCTTATTCCAGTCGTGGCTTCCAACCGTATTGGTGAAGAAATTGATGAGGATTCGAGCATTAATTTCTACGGTTCATCATTCATTGCAGGTCCTCAGGGCAATAAAATCGTTGAGGCTGGACGTGATGAGCAAACCGTGCTGGTAAGCGAATTCGATCTGGATGCTTTGGAAGTTGGACGGATCGAGTGGGGAATCTTCCGTGACCGCCGGCCGGATTTGTATAAATTGATCGGTTCTTATGATGGAGATATCACACTTTAATAGGTTTAAGGTTTAAGGTTTAAGGTTTAAGGTTAAATCTAAAGGCATTGCTAGGGAGAATACAATCTCTGGCAGTGCCTTTTTGTGTTTGATGGTAATTTTTTGAGAGTGATGTACGTATAAAACTTATAAAATAATAATATTATGTTATATAACATTACATAAAATAGAAAAGTTAATTGTCATGAATCCTTTAATCTGTTAAAATCTCTTTAAGTTATTTCCAAAAATAGGGGGTATGGAGATATGACAATAAAAAGTCGAGCTTTAATGTCAGTTTTTATCGCATTGGTGGTGGTTGGATTGGTAGGTTGTGGAGCAAATAACAGTAAAGCTGGTAACGAATCCCCGGCAGAGAAAATTAAGTTTGCCAGTGATGCCAGCTACGCTCCTATGGAGTACATGGACACGGATAAAATCAAAGGATTCGACATCGATTTCATTAAGGCAGTTATGGAAGAAGCGGGAATAGACTATGACGTAACGAACACAGGCTGGGAAACGATGCTTCAAAGTGTGAAGCAGGGAACGGAGTATCAAGCAGGACTGTCTTCAGTATCCATTACGGATGAACGTAAAGAAACCTATGACTATTCCATCCCTTATTTCGAATCTACCAATATGATCATGGTTAAAGAAGGCAGCGACATCAAAAATGCACTTGATCTTAAAGATAAAGTAGTTGCAATACAAGGGGCCACAACTGCAGATGACCTGATGAGCGGAATAATGGGCGTCGACAACCCTAACTTGAAACGTTTCGACAGCAATGCGGTGGCATTGATGGAACTGAATGGCGGCGGAGCCGATGCGGTCGTAGCGGATATTGCTATTGTACGTGAGTACATGAAAAACAATCCTAAGCAGAAGCTGGTGGGGATTGTAGACACGGAGAACTTCGGAGCGGAATATTACGGCATTCTTTACCCTAAGGGCAGTGAGTTAAAAGCGAAACTGGATCCGGCTATTAAGAAGGTATTGGAAAACGGAAAGTACACGGAAATCTACAAAACTTGGTTCGGCGAAGAACCTAACCTAGATAGCTTATTGAACGCAAAATAAGGAAAGAACCTAATAAGCATGCGTAATGATAGCTATTGCGCATGCTTATTTTTTTAAAGAGAGATGACATAAAGAAGAGAAGGGGAGAGTCCTATGGATTTTAGAATGGACATTATTATTCATTATTTGCCCGTCCTTTTAAAAGGGACATTGCTGACTATCGGTATTTCTGTAGTTTCTATTTTATTTGGTTCTATTTTGGGACTGGGGATCGGATTTGGCAAAATGGCTCCTAAATGGTATTTGCGCTGGCCTTTTCATTCATATATCAATTTCTTTCGAGGAACACCACTGTATGTGCAGATTCTGATTGTTCACTTTGGAGTGATTCCCCCGCTTTACGGCAAAACCAACGCCCTAATCACTGCGTTTGTCGCTCTGTCGCTTAATTCGGCTGCTTATTCGGCTGAGATTTTTCGGGCGGGCATTCAGTCGGTTGATCGTGGGCAACGGGAAGCCGCTATTTCACTGGGGATGACTAATCGGCAAGCGATGAGA
This sequence comes from Paenibacillus sp. FSL R5-0928, assembly GCF_037970385.1. Lineage (NCBI taxonomy): Bacteria > Bacillati > Bacillota > Bacilli > Caryophanales > Paenibacillaceae > Paenibacillus > Paenibacillus sp. FSL R5-0928. Next base: position 369,359 of record NZ_CP150225.1, read on the forward strand.
TTTATTATTTTACCGCAAGCGATCAAACGGATGGTTCCGGCTTTTGGTAACGAGTTTATTGTGCTTGTGAAAGACTCCTCTCTTCTGGCTTTGGTGGCTGCACCGGAAATAATGTATTGGACCAACACGATGAAAGGGCAATATTTGCGGATATGGGAGCCTTATTTGACAGCGGCACTTATTTATTTCATTCTTACCTATTCTCTTAGCAAGCTGCTGAATTACGTTGAACGGAGGCTGAAATAGGATGGAGCCTATGATTTCAGTACGGAACTTACATAAATCATTTGGAACAAATACGGTGCTGGCCGACATAAGTATCGATATTTTCAGTCAGGAGGTAGTGGTGGTTATCGGTCCGTCCGGATCGGGTAAATCGACCTTTTTGCGTTGCCTTAATTTACTGGAACAGCCGCAGCGTGGCGAGATTGTAATTGAAGGCACTTCTTTGATGGCGGCTAGTACGAAGATTAACGATATCCGTACAGAGCTTGGGATGGTGTTTCAGCAGTTTAATTTATTTCCTCATATGAAGGTTATAGAGAACATTATGCTGGCACCGGTTCAGGTGCGTAAATGGTCTCCGGATAAAGCGCGGCAAAAAGCGCTGGAGCTGCTGCAAAAAGTAGGTCTAAGTGAAAAAGCAGAGATGTACCCAGCCTCATTGTCTGGGGGTCAGGCTCAGCGGGTAGCGATTGCGAGGGCGCTGGCTATGGAGCCCAAGATTATGCTCTTTGACGAACCAACTTCGGCGCTTGACCCGGAGATGGTGGGGGAAGTGCTGGCGGTGATGAAGGAGCTGGCCCGTGAGGGGATGACGATGGTCGTGGTGACGCATGAAATGGGCTTTGCGCGTGAGGTGGGAGATCGTGTGCTGTTTATGGAACAAGGTGAGATTGTGGAGGAAGGAAGTCCGGAGCAGCTGTTCGGAAATCCTGTGCAAGAACGGACACGCTCCTTTCTATCAAAGGTGCTGTAATTTTGTGGAAAGTAGAATCTTGTTATTTTATCAGGTATATTAGAAGAGTAACGGTTATTTCAGGGATTTATATGCAAAATCTGTCGGAACGTGGAGAGGAGGCTCTGGGGATATCTTTTGTTATCATAATCTTGCAGTGATAGAGGGAGAATACGATGAGCACATTTAAAAACTGGTTAAACACAACCAAAAGCGGACTAACAGATCAAGTGAAAAAATTCAAAAATAAAGATTTTATGAATGCTGTAGTTGCGGGCTGCGCTTTGGTGGCTGCGGCTGACGGTAAAATAGAAGAAGCAGAGAAAAATAAAATGGCCGGCTATATGAATATGAGTAATGAATTGAAGGTATTTGACATGAGAGATGTCATTGCTCAATTTAACTATTATGTAAGCAACTTCGAATTCTCACCGGAAATAGGGAAACAAGAGGCTTTGAAGGCCATCGCAAAGTTTAGCGGCAAACCAGATGCAGGACGTTTAATCGTGGGCGTATGCTCGGCAATTGGATCGGCCGATGGCGATTTTGATGATTATGAAAAAGCAGTTGTGCGGAATATTTGTAGCGTCTTGGGATTAAACCCTAGCGAATTCAGTTTATAAATTAGGTGGAGTCATAGATGAAAGTTCGTTGAAACGTAATTTAATCTTTATCGTATCACTGATATAACACCTAAAAGCTAGACTAACAGATAATGATTTTTATCGGAAACGGAGGTACGTTGATTTGGCTGGAATTAATCTGGTAAAAGGTCAAAAGATTGATTTGACTAAAGGTAATGCGGGCTTGTCCAATGTAATTGTGGGCTTAGGCTGGGATCCGATTGAAGCCTCGCGGGGATTCTTTGGAGTCAAGAAACAGGCGAATGTCGACTGTGATGCCTCAGCACTGCTATTAAATGAGGATGGTAAGCTAACTAAGAAGGGTAACCTGATCTGCTTCCACAACAAGCAAAGTCCTTGCAACTCGGTTATTCATTCCGGAGATAATCTGACGGGTGAAGGTGACGGAGATGACGAGCAAATCATGGTTAATTTGAAAGCCATTCCTGCCGATGTTCACAAGGTTCTGGTTGTCGTTAACATTTACGATGCAGTGAATCGCAAACAGGATTTTGGAATGATCAAATCAGCGTATATTCGGGTAATGAATGCTGCCGGGAATAATGAGTTGATTAAATTTAACTTATCAGACAACTACACAGGTTTTACGGCACTTATTTGTGGAGAGCTTTACCGCCAAGGTGGGGAATGGAAATTCGCTGCAATTGGAGAAGGCAGCCACGCCGCTCATATCAATCAACTTGCAGAACGCTACGTATAATCCAAATATAAGAAAAGAGGTATGTAATCATGGCAATTAATCTATCCAAAGGTCAAAAGATCGATTTAACGAAAACAAACCCAGGTCTATCCAAAATCACAGTAGGTCTTGGTTGGGACACTAATAAATATGACGGCGGAAAAGATTTCGATTTGGACGTATCCGTCTTTTTGACCAATGCTAGTGGTAAAGTTGATAAAGAAACAAACTTTATTTTTTTCAATAACAAGCAAAATGAAAATGCTTCTGTTGTTCATACCGGCGATAACCGTACAGGTGAAGGCGATGGTGATGATGAGCAGGTTCAAGTGGATCTTCAGAACATCCCTGCTGATGTAGACAAAGTAGCTTTTACTATTACAATTTATGATGCTGAAGCAAGAAGTCAAAACTTCGGACAAGTTTCCCGTTCTTATGTACGTATCGTAAACGATCTGAACAATGAAGAGCTGATTCGTTTCGACCTCGGTGAGGATTTCTCTATTGAAACTGGTGTTGTTGTAGGCGAACTGTATCGTAATGGTGCAGAGTGGAAGTTCAATGCCATCGGCAGCGGCTATAAAGACGGCTTGAGCGGTTTGACTCGCGACTACGGCCTGCAATAAATTTCGTTGTATATGCCAAAGATGAACCAAATGAATAATGAAGGAAGGTTTTGTCAGTGACGATCAGTCTCTCTAAAGGACAACGGATTGATCTTACCAAGACTAATCCGGGTTTGACTAAGGTAGTAGTAGGATTGGGCTGGGATACTAATAAGTATAGCGGCGGCCAAGATTTTGACCTTGATGCTTCAGCCTTTCTACTGCATGAAGATGGTAAAGCCAAGGGCTCCGATGATTTTGTATTCTACAATAATCCCTCGGGTGGCGCAGGTTCTTTGACTCATACGGGGGATAACCGTACGGGTGAGGGGGACGGAGATGATGAGCAGATTGTTGTTGACTTCAGCAAAATCCCTGCTCATATTCAGCGCATCGGAATAACGGTAACGATCTATGATTACGAAACTCGGGCACAAAACTTTGGACAAGTCTCCAATGCCTTTGTACGTGTGGTAGATGCTTCTAATGATCGTGAAGTGCTTCGCTTTGATCTGGGTGAAGACTTCTCAACTGAAACAGCTGTTGTATTCTGTGAGTTCTACCGCAATGGTGCGGATTGGAAGTTCCAGGCGATTGGAAGTGGCTTTGCCGGCGGTCTAAGCGCTTTATGCAGAAACTATGGACTGGACGCGCAATAGCATCCAAGTGGGCGGGGTCATTACCGATCCTGCCCTTTTTCTAAATATTTAGAGCAGTACAGACTCCACTTTGTGGGGTTCTTTTTTACAAAATTATGGGTTGGTTTACTCCATTTATAAAGGTGGCGTAAGAATGAGTGTTAACGTAGTCAAAGGGCAAAAAGCTGATCTGACCAAAGGCAATGCTGGACTTCATTCTATAATCGTAGAAATCGGCTGGAATGCTCCGGCTGCTCTGGAGATTGATAGCTCTGCTTTCCTGCTTGGATCAGAGGGTAAGGTAAGTAAAGACGAGGATTTAATATTTTATAATAATCCAGCCACTTCTTATATTAGGTATAAGGATGTGCCAGGATTCAATGACCGCAAGCAATTCGAAGTTCAATTGGATAAGATTCCTTCCGATGTGATGAAGATTGCCTTTACACTTACCATCTATGATGGGGAGAAAAGGGGTCAAAGTTTTGGGCAAGTAAGTCAGGCCTATTTTCGGATTCTGAATCAAGTAACAGGTGCGGAACTGCTCCGATGTGATCTCGACAATCTTTTCTCCGTGGAAACGGCCATTGTGGTAGGGGAATTATATAGATATAACAGTGAATGGAAGTTCAGTGCCATTGCAGCGGGGTTTGCCGGAGGTTTGAAAGAGATATGCAGCAACTTTGGTATTGAAGCGAATGAGGAGCCTGCTCCTGCTGCTCCACAGCCGGAGGTTAAGCCGCAGATTCCACCACAAATCTTCGCAACGCCGCCTGCGCAGCCAGTGAAACGTGAAGAGAGCCCTCCACCCACACCTCCGCCTTCGCCAATAAATCTCAACTTGAAGAAAATCGAGCTGAAGAAAAAAGGCGATTCCATCAATTTGAAAAAATCAGCCAGTGGTGATTTAGGGGAAGTGTTGATTAATCTCAACTGGAACCAGAAACAGGGCGGACTCTTTAGTCGTAAAAATGGCGTAGATCTAGATCTTGCTTGTCTGTATGAACTGAAGAATGGCAGTAAAGGAGTGGTACAAGCGTTAGGCAATGCCTTTGGCTCCTTAAATCAACCTCCTTATGTCATGCTTGATGGGGATGATCGTACAGGCTCCGTAACTACTGGTGAGAATTTGCGTATAAATGGTATCAAAATTTCCGAGATTGAACGCATTCTAGTGTTTTCCTTTATTTATAAAGGGGTAACCAACTGGTCGGAGGCCGATGGGGTTGTCACCATCAAACAAGGCGGAGGACCTGATATCATTGTAAATTTGGACGAGCATAACAACCGAAAAGGGATGTGTGCCATTGCGTTATTCCGGAATGTAAGCAATGAAACATTTAGTGTTGAACGGCTGGTGCAATATTACAGTGGTCATCGTGAGATGGATGAAGCCTATGGATGGGGGCTGCGCTGGGTTGCGGGCAGCAAATAATCGATTTTACCGGAGGCGCAAAGTGTAATGGATTGGTTCGCAGATTTTTTTAGAAATATTAGTGAGAATTACGGGCATTTTTTCTCATGGAGTGATGTAGTAGGCACGCTCTCTGATCCTGTGAGCTGGGGGATTATCGGAAGCTTAATTCTACTAGAAGGTTTGCTCTCTGCAGATAATGCGCTTGTGCTTGCCGTTATGGTTAAGCATCTACCTAAGGAGCAGCAGAAAAAGGCACTTTTCTACGGTATCTTAGGGGCTTATTTGTTCAGATTCCTGGCCATTGGACTAGGGACATTTCTTATTAAGTTTACTTTGGTTAAGGTTCTTGGTGCGCTGTATCTCTTTTATATCGCATATAAAGGTTTATTTAAGGGCAGTGGCGAAGAGCATACGGAGAATAAAGGCACTTCTTTTTGGAAGACGGTACTCCTTGTTGAATTAATGGATATTGCTTTCAGTATTGACAGTGTCATTGCTGCATTTGGACTTAGCGATCAGGTTTGGGTTCTCTTTATGGGTGGTATATTAGGAGTTCTGATGATGCGCGGAGTGGCGCAGGTATTCTTGAAGCTTATTGATAAATTCCCTGAATTGGAACAGGCAGCGTTCCTGCTTATCGCCATTATTGCGGGTAAGATGCTAGCGGGTGCTTTTGGCTTTGAATTGCCGCATGTCGTATTCTTTACAATCCTTATAGCGGTGTTCGTGGGTACGATCCTCTACAGTGCTAGACGTAAGAAAAAAGATGCCCACAAAAGTGCATGATTAAAAAAGTAATTGCACCATAGAGAAGTCGGAGCCGATCATGCAAGAATAGAAACGCCTGCTTCTTTCAGGTAATCGTATATGTTATAGCGTAGGCCTTCACTTATATTTGAGAGAGCCAAGATGCCATCCCAAGGGACAGTATTGCCGGTTCTGACACTCTCTATGAGGAGAGGTCTACGCTTGTTTTGCTTGGCTTCGCAAAACTATAAGGGGGAACCGATTTGAGATACTTCGATTACCTGACGAAAGAACAAGAAAACTCTTTGTTTTACACTTCGCCTATCTCATTTGATCATACCACGAATAAGGAACTGCTAGCCTACGCTGTCGGCGCTGCCCTCTATATGCCGGCTACCCGTGCAAGTGTTGCAGAAGACATCATTAAGCTCAAGAATGCAGGTCTGGTGACGGTTATTATAGATCTGGAGGACGCAATCGGAGATGACCAGGTTGACAATGCAGAGGAGTCTATTATCCAGCATCTTATTTATCTAGCTGCTTACGCAGAAAATGAGCTGGATTCGGCAAACAGCCTCCCGCTTCTTTTTATACGAGTACGTAACCCGGACCAACTCCGGCAAATGATTTTCCGCTTGGGATCCTTGGTAACGATGTTAACAGGGTTTGTTTTTCCTAAGTTCTCTGTGGACAATGGAATTCAATATTTTGAAACGTTAGCTGAGTACAACAATACGCGTGGTTATAATGATCCTGTGCTTTACGGGATGCCAATCTTGGAAACTGCACCTATTATTTATCGGGAAAGTCGAGTGGACAGTCTGCTATCTATCCGTGATTTACTCCGTAATTACCGTGAACTTGTCCTAAACGTTAGAATTGGGGCAACGGATTTCTCCAGTCTGTTCGGACTGCGTCGCAGTCCTGATGTTAGTATTTATGATCTTACTCCTATTCGTGACTGTATCTCGGACATTATCAATGTGTTTGGGCGGGTTGAAGAGGGATATGTGATCTCAGGACCCGTCTGGGAGTATTTTGCGAATAAAGGCCATCGAGTTCTCCGGCCGCAGCTACGGCAGACGCCATTTGAGGATACTTACGGCAAAAACGGCCGTGATATGCGGAATAGCTATATTTCGAGCAGTGTAGACGGGCTAATTCGTGAGGTTATTTTAGATAAAGAGAATGGAATTGTAGGCAAGACGATTATCCATCCTTCTCACCTCAGACCTGTTCAGGCGATGTATACGGTTATGCATGAGGAATACGTTGATGCTTTAAGCATTGTAGAAAGTAATGATGGCAGTTTGGGCGTGTTTAAGAGTCAATATTTTAATAAAATGAATGAAATTAAGCCCCATCTCAATTGGGCAAGACGAACTTTACTACGATCTCAAATATACGGGGTGTTACATGAACAACAGCATTTTGTCGGATTATTACCCGAAAACGAATTTACGCACGTATAACATAGTCGAGAACCTGCAAGTGAATGTAACCGAAACCTTTAACCCCTTTCATATGCCTCTGGATTCTTTATTCTCTATGGCGGCGCGAATTAATAAAAAGCGGACTTTTCTGTTTGTCAGTAAGGTGCTTGGCAAGCATATCCCCGTCGATCCGTATACTTCACTTCTAAGCGGAGCAGCGTTGGCGCTGCTGTTATATCAGGAGATGAACGGTGATTCCGTGGACAGTGATCGTATGACAGAGTTATTGGATATGGCGGTTCATGGGCTGATTCATCCTGAATTTGCTAAGGAAGCCTATCAACATTTGCTAGCGGCCCAGCTGGTTTTGCCCAAGCCTGTGGTTTTTATTGGATTCGCAGAAACGGCAACTGCACTGGGTCACAGTGTGTACAACATCTTTGCTGAGCAGGCATCATATATTCATACTACGCGTGAGCATATTCCTGATTTGGAGTCTGTTGTAAGTTTTGTAGAAGAACACTCTCATGCGGTTGATCATCTATGTTATGCCTTGGATACCGAACTCTTATCTGGGACAGAGCCTATTATATTGGTAGATGACGAGATAACGACTGGGAAAACCGCGATCAATACGATTCGGGATATTCAGTCAAAGTTCCCGCGGGAGGAATATGTGGTAGTCTCTCTTCTGGACTGGAGAAGCGGCAGCAATCTTCAACGCTATAGTGATCTTGAGCAGGAGCTGGGGATTCGCATTAAGTCGTTATGTCTGCTGCAAGGGAATATTGAAGTGATAGGTTCACCAGTATTTAATAAGGATACAGAGCAGCTGGATAGAGAGGCTGCTGTAGAGTGTGAGGTTGTAACCACTTATGCTCCAGATGGAATGGAACGACTGGAGGTATCCTCTATCGATTCATATGGTGAGATTAACACAGCGCCGTATATGAAATATAGTGGACGTTTCGGAATTGTGTCGCAGGATAATCCGGGGCTTGATCAGGGTGTGAAGCGAATAGCTGAACAGCTGCGGCAATTGCGTAGAGGACAGAAAGCCTTGGTAATGGGCGTAGGGGAATTTATGTATCTTCCGATGAGAGTGGCGGCGGAAATGGGGGAAGGGATTGCTTATCAGTCTTCCACTAGAAGTCCAATCCACCCTGAGCGTCGACCGGATTATGGGGTGCATAGTGCTGCTGCCTATCCTTCAGCCGGCGACCCGGAGATCACAAACTTTATCTATAATGTAGCTCCTGATCAATACGATGATATATTTGTGCTGATTGAGCGTGATGTACCGCATGAACGTATGAAACCTATGCTTGATATACTGAAGAAACTGGCCCGCCATAAAGTGCATCTTATTGTACTGACCTCGGAAAGAAGAAGTGGAGGCCCTACCAATGAAGGGAACAGTAACTGAAGAAATTCTAAACAGAAGTATAGCCGAACCGGTTCCGCTAGGCAGCTATTCTCCATCAGATGTTATATTTTTGCTTAAGGATCTGAGTGATGTTTCACTGGAGCGGGCGACTGACGAAAGAGAGGCCGCCATTCAATCAGGTGTACATTACTCTGAGATGCTGCCCGTGGAATATCAGCCTACTGAGCAGTATATTGAGTTATTTCACGAGACGCTGGAGCAATCTGCGGAGAAGGTCGCTCTAGCAGTAGCGGTAGTCTCTGAGATGATTGTCGCTCAACGGGGACTTGATACGGTGTTAGTCTCTTTGGCAAGAGCGGGAACACCAATTGGTGTACTGATTAAGCGTTATATCCAAGAGCGATATGATGCTGATTTGCCGCATTATAGTATCTCTATCATTCGGGGCAAGGGGATTGATGAGAACGCAATCCTCTATATTCTGCAAAAGCACGGGCTTGACGCTGATTTGCAGTTTGTCGATGGATGGACGGGGAAAGGAGCTATTCGCCAGGTATTGATTGAAGCGTGCAACAGCCTGTATGAGAAATATGGCATTCGGCTAAATGATGACCTGGCCGTATTGGCTGATCCCGGGAACTGTTCAGGCACGTTCGGTACTAGAGAGGATTATCTTATTCCTAGTGCATGCCTCAATTCTACGGTGTCAGGGCTGATGAGCCGGACAGTGCTGCGCGACGATTTAATCGGTCCGGAAGAATTCCATGGGGCTAAATTCTACAAGGAATGGCTCGATACGGATGTATCTAATGTATTCATTGCGGCGATCTGCCCGTATTTCTCCTCCGTTGCGGAAGAAGCACAAGCGATTGCTGAACAGATGCAGCAATCCCCGCCAGAAATTACATGGCAGGGGCTGCGTGATATTCAGAGTATTCAAGAAGTGTTCGGCATAGATAACATTAATTTGGTCAAGCCCGGAGTCGGAGAAACAACCCGAGTGCTGCTGCGCAGAGTACCGTGGAAGATTCTTGTCGATACTATGGATAATCCAAATCTCCGTCATATTATTCTCTTAGCAGAGGATAGGGGGGTTCCAGTAGAAGTATTCCCTGGACTCACCTATTCCTGTTGTGGGATTATTAAACCGCTGAGAGGTGAGACGGAATGATCTATGCCAGTGATTTGGACCGAACGTTAATCTATTCCCTAAATGCAATCGGTGTCCCGGAGAATACTCCGGGCCTGGTTCCTGCGGAGGTTGTGGATGGCAAGACGGTTTCATACATTTCCCAAAAAGCATTGGCTGATCTGATGGAGCTTACTTCCCGTATTATCTTTATGCCCGTTACAACACGTACAATCGCGCAGTATAAGCGTATTAATCTGTTTCAAGACACGATTATTCCAGACTACGCGATTACTAGTAATGGCGGGAATATTCTGATTGGTGGCGAAGTGGATAAGAGCTGGAGAGCTTCTGTGGGCAGGCTTGTTCAAAATGAATCGGCTGCGGCAGAAGAAGTTAGAATGCACGTTAGGTCTGTAGTGCACGAGGAATGGATCATTAGTGAGCGGTATTGTGATGATTTATTCTATACCTTTGTGGTAGTGCGTGATTTATTACCTATGGATGAGATTACGAATCTGGCAGAGCGATTATACGATTTGGGCTGGCGGGTATCCTTACAAGGGCGCAAGCTATATGTCGTTCCTGCCGCTGTAAATAAAAGTGATGCGATTGTTCATGTACGCCGGACGGTTCGGTCAGAACCGATGGTAGCATCGGGAGATTCCTTGTTGGATAAGAGTTTACTAGAAAGTGCGGACTATGCGATTGCTCCTTGTCATGGAGAAATATTTGCAGAGCAGCAGAGTGGTCTTGTAAAATCAAGGTATCCCTTTACGAAGCAAGCGGGTGTTTTTGCTGGTGATGAAATTCTACAGTATGTAAACATGATCTATAATAACTTAACCGTATTGGGAGTTGGGCCACTATGAAAAAGGTAAACATTTATTTCAATCGCTGGTTTTCCGTCGCTTACCATTATATGAATCTCATCCGCAATAATGAGGATGGCGTTCCTGTACAAATCTTCGCCACGCACCCAGATATTCACCATATGTCACTTCAAGGGGCTGATGTTGCTGGGACTGAACCGGCACTGACTGGAATAGAATATGTTCAATTCTGCGTGGATTTCTGTCGCCGCAATGAGATCGATATCTTTATTCCACGGTTACATATGCTGGATATAGCTTTGCATGCTGCTATGTTTGATGCGATTGGTACCAAGGTTCTGGTCTGTAGAGATTTGGACTTGTTGGAGACCATCATGGATAAGGGTAAGTTCTACGAAAGTGTTAAGGAAACCGGGATTATGACAATTCCTGATTATCATGTGGTCAGTACAGCAGAGCAGTTCAAAGAGGCTTATCATGATCTTGTAGCCAAAGGGCATCGCGTATGCTTTAAACCTACGGAGACAGAGGGGGGCCTCGGCTTCCGTATCATTGATAACACACGTAGTCCTCTGCAGGAGCTGTTTGGTCATGTAACACCGCTGATATCCTTCGAAGAGGCTTATCGTATTCTGGGAAGTGAAGCTACATTCCCTGAACTTATGGTGATGGAATTGCTGGAAGGTTATGAATACAGTATAGATTGTTTGTCAGATGAGAACGGCAGACTGTTAGCGGCTGTGCCCCGTCGTAAAGCTGGCGGCCGTCTGCGGCTGATGGAGCATATTCCGGAGCTGGAGGAGATCGCTTCTCGGGTAGCAGAGGTATATAAAATACCTTTCAATTTCAATATTCAAATGAAGTATAGTGGTGGAATTCCTAAACTGCTGGAGATTAACCCCCGGATGTCTGGAGGTCTTCATATTTCTTGTCTGTCTGGAATTAACTTTCCATACCTGGCTGTCAAAAGTGCACTCGGCGGAGAGGTACAGCCTGCGGAGTTCGGCGATAATGTGCTTGCCAGCCATGTAGAGCAGCCGCTAATTATGAAAATAAACGGCGAATCCGTAATTTCGGATCCCGTGAATTGAGCGTTCGCAATCTCGCTCACAAGAGGTGAGAAAAATTAAATTTAAATCGAAAATATTGCTGTATGCCGGTATTGGCTATGTTGTCGCTGTATTAACGAGCTCTTTTCTGCCTGAGTTACTCTCCTTGCTGTTGCCTGTAGCAGGTGCTGCTGTAGGGGTTCTTGCAACGAGAAGTCCGAGAACCAACCTTCCGGCTGAGGTGCTGCCAGCAGGTCCAGAGACGGTACCTATTGCTCCAGCTCCCTCTGCAAATGCTCCGCAATTAAATAGTGCGGCAAATAATGCTGCACCATTTAATCCGGGCAATAGTGGTAGAACTGAGGCCGAACCGACGAAGATTGGACCGGAATTTGCTCCGGTAGTTGAGTATCTTAGCATTCTGGAAGATATGATTATCTCCGAAGGGCAGAAGGATACACTGGACAATGAAATTGTCGAGAAATCACTGGCGCTTTTTGCGAGACTTCAACGTGTAATTCCGCTGCTGCAGGAGCTCAATAATGGCGATATTAATCACACGGTCCGCAGATTGATTCTGAAGGATTTGAATGGTGTGATTAACCCATTTTTGCGCCTAAGTGGTGAAGCAAAGACGAAGAATCGGAGAACGCTGCTGAACGGTCTAAGAGATGTTGATTCCAAAATATCGGATATTGCTTCGACGATCGAACATAAAGACCTGATGGAACTTCAGACGAAGGCGGAACTGATTCATCAGCGGTATAGCAGTTCCGAATTATAGGAGGGAAACCCATGTCCACGCAGTTGATCCAATTAAAAAAAGAAGATGAACAAAAGGTAGTCGAAGAAGCGGCACAATTGATCGAGAAGGTATCCCAAACAGATACAGTCACGTTGGATTCTTTAATGGATGATATCGGGAAGCTTGGGGTGAAGACGCAGGAGAAAGCAGGCCAAACCCTCAAACTTCTGGATCGTCCGGTAAATGACCTGATGTCCGGTAAGCGTGTTGAAGTGCCTAACATGATTATGAAGCTGCGGAATGAGTGTGAAAATCTGCAACAGAGTAAGAATGTTAGCTTTTTCGGCAAAATGCTGCGGAAGAGTCCGATGAAGAACTATGTGTACAAATATCAGTCTGTCCGCACGAATATTGATGCGATTGTTACCGGTCTACGCGACGGCAGAGATACCCTCGAAGAGAGTATTGTAAATATGCGCCAGCTGAAACGTACCTCTATGGAGGAGATCTATAACCTGCAGACCAAAATTGCCTTCGGCAATAAGCTAAAAGAGCTGTTCGAGGTGGAGATTGCGAAGCCTGAGAATGAGTTCCGTAAAGCTTATCTGGAGCGTGGTCTACGTAAAGTGATGGTTCGTATTCAGTCCATGACAGAGATGATTCTATTGTACAATCAAGCGATCGCTGCTACAGATATCATCAATGACAATAATGATAAACTGATCGATTCCGTGAATAATGCGATTGATAAGACCTCTAATCTGATCACAGTGTCGGCAATGATTGCGATGTCGCTGGCCGATCAGGAGAATGTTATCAATGCTGTAGAAGCAACAAATAAGACGATTGAAGATCAGTTTAAAGAAAATGCACGCTTGCTGCGTACGACTACAGAAAAAACGACCGAGCTTCTATCCAAACCTTCCATGTCTATGGAAGCCGTGAATCAAGCGATCGGCGATCTGCTTAGCGCATTAGACACTTCGGAACAGTCAAACCGTCGTATTATCGAGAGCTGCCAGGATTATACATCCAAAATGACGACGATCAATACCCAATTGGGCAATCGTCTAGGTCTCAATGAAGCGGACAAGCCTGAGGCGCTGAAACAAGGTGAAGCAGAGAGCCAACTGAGCAGTTTCTTGAACTAATTAGTTAAAAAAAGACCGTAAAAATATAGCAGAGCAGTGAGCCTTCGTTTCTGGGGGCTCGCTGCTCTGCTTTTTTTGGTCTAATCAAATGAAGTTTGCTGTAGCCAAACATAAAGCCCTATCCACATACATAAGTTGTCACAAGACTACATGTGGAGGAAGTGGGGATAGGCTATGGTTTTAGGCTGTTTGATACTCGTGCTTATCATCGTCGCCAGCAGTGAAAAAGCAGAAGCCATTGCTAAAATCAATGAAGACAATTAGCAAGAGGTAGCTTCGCTTCCCCGTAAGTATTCAGGGATTTTTTGGCGTGAATTGGTTCAAGTAATTTCCAGCGGGTTATTGGGTATAATAACGCAAGGCTGTACGATTAGCCCATAATCAGCTGGAAATACCAAAATCCCTAAGGAGGTCACATGGAGAACGAGGCGCTGCTTCAGGTTGAACATTTAGCACTTAAGAAACAGAAGATATTCCGGCAAAGCGTAATGCGCTATATTGCCAGAGCCATGCTGGCCAGTATGTTTATCGGATTCGGTGTAATTGTAGCCTTTAAGACAGGCAACTATTTCTTTATGGAGCAATCCCCCTTTGCATATCCAATGGCTGCGATAACTTTCGGAGCGGCTATTATTCTAATTTCTTTTGGTGGTGGGGATTTATTCACCGGAGATACTTTTTATTACACATACACGGCACTAAGACGGAAAATGAAATGGTCTGAGGTTGTCCGCATGTGGATCATGAGTTATATCGGTAATATTCTTGGAGCTGCCGTTTTTGCCTTGCTGATTTTTTTGACAGGACTGTTCTATAGCTCAGATGTAAACGGATTTTTGTTATATGTAGTGGAGCATAAGATGGAAGCCCCGGCAGGTCAGCTTTTCTTTCGGGCCATTCTTTGTAACTGGCTCGTTTGTATGGCTTTTTTTATACCCATGAATATGAAAGGCGATGGGGCCAAAATGTTCGCAATGGTCTTATTCGTATTCTGTTTTTTCATCTCCGGCTATGAGCATAGTATTGCCAATATGTGTACCTTTGCGATTGCGCTTGTACTTGATCATCCCGGAACGGTATCGTGGTATGGAGTGTTCCATAACCTTGTCCCCGTTACGATCGGCAATTTAATTGGCGGTGGCGTACTGATGGGGGTAATGTATTATTATGTGAATAAACCTTTTTTGGATGACACTAAGCATTAACAGAAAAACAGAAAATAATAATCCTCCAAAACTTCGCTCTTTTACAGGGGTGGAGTTTTTTTGTGCAGAAAGTTATTTTTTAACATTGGGATTATTTGATTTTTAAGGATTGAAAAGGATTAGAGGGAGAGAGGTAGAATACATAATTATGCAATGCAAAATTGAAGATTCATACAGAATGGGGTAAGGGCTTTGGATGAGACAACAGGGATACTGACGGATGAGACCATTATTAAGGCTTCCAATCAGCATTGTATAGACCAAGGAATTGATCCTGAGCAACCGCCTGTCTTTGCAAAGGGATATTCTGCTGATGAATTGGGAGCGCAGCTTAGCGTATATAGTGAAGTGATTGAGGTTATCGAATTTTTTGTCAAAAAATTTCTGTCCTCAGTAAAGGGGAACCCGATCCTAATTACGATTTCGGATGATGCAGGTTATCTATTGGCGTTCCAGGGAGATGCGACGATTATTGATCTCGTAGGACAGGTAGGCATCAAAGAAGGCGTGCAGATGAACAAAGAGGTGGGTACCAATTCAATCGCTTTAGCCCTTGAATATCAGAGGCCATTCCAGCTGACAGGACGAGACCATTTCCATCATATTTTGCATCATTTAGTATGCTGTACGGCTCCATTTTATAAAGAAAATGGGCAGGAAATCTTAGGTACAATTTCATTTATGGCAGATATAGATGTAGCCCATCCCCATTTGCTGCCTCTGCTCTGTACGATGGCTGACTCGATTGAACGTGAGATTTTGTTGCGGAGAGGAAATTCTCAGCTGCAATTATTAAATCGGATTTTGCTAGAGACCAATTACTTAGGGGTAATCATAACAGATCAATTCGGAACAGTCGTGAATATAAATGAGAACGGTTTAGCCATGCTTCATTTGGGTGGTGAGCATCAAGAGTCTGTTGTTGGAACTAGTGTCTTTGAAATTAGGAATGTGGGCGCATACTTTCAACATGTCATCATACATCATGTCGCATGTGCCGGGTTAGAAGTGATTCAGGAGAAAAACGGGTTGTTCGAGCATTATATGTTAGATGTACTACCCGTTTACGATGCGAATGGTTACTTAGCGCGTGTGATTGGAAGTTTGCGCAACATCACGGAGATGAAAAGAACGGAAGAAGTGCTGCGCAATACAGAAAAGCTAGTGGTCGCAGGACAACTGGCCATGAGCATTGCACATGAGATCCGCAATCCCCTGACTACGGTGAAAGGGATGCTTCAACTGGCTAATAAAGATTCACGTCTGCTGCATTATGATCTCATTATGTCAGAAGTGGAAAGAATGAATCTCATTGTGAGCGAGTTTCTTATTCTGGGTAAGCCGCAGGCTGCGCATTATATGACTGAACAATGTAGTACGATCCTTCTGGAAGTATTGAATATCTTCGCGATTCAGGTGGAGATGAATAATATAGCGTTGAATACAAAGATCCATTATGATGCTGAGATCGAATGTGACCGCAATCAGATTAAGCAGATTTTCCTGAATATCCTAAGAAATTCAATGGAAGCTTTGCCTTTTGGCGGGAGCATTACAGTAACTCTTGATGTGAAGGATGAATTCCAGGTGATTACCTTTACCGATAATGGAGAGGGTATGAACAAGGAAGTTCTGGAGAAATTAGGGGAGCCCTTTCACACGACCAGAGGTGATGGGAATGGACTTGGCTTCATGATTGTCAAAAAAATCGTGACTGCCCACAGAGGATATGTGGCAATAGCTAGTGAAAAGGGAGTGGGCACAGCCGTTACAATTTATCTTCCAATGGCACATTCATACCACAAATGAAACAGCAATAATTCATAATTAAAAAGACTCTTCCGCCAGATATAGGCGAAAGAGTCTTTTTGTATATCCATTTGCATCTAAGTGTGAGGAATCACCACTTTGAGCCACCCGATGAATTTCCACCGGATTTGCCGCCGCCACCGCCCCAAGAAGAACCGCCGGAGGATTTGCCGCCACTGCCGCCTCCGCCCCAGGAAGAGCCGCCGGAGGAACGTCCCCCACCGAATCCACCTGAAGAAGGAGGACCAGAGGACATTCGTTTACGGGCTTGTGCACGCCGCTGTTGCTCTCTCATCATGGCTAGCTGGGCCAGCCGTTCTTCCTCTTCCTTTTGGCGAATGATTCGGTTCGCTTCATTCACAAAGGAAGTGATCTGAGCGTCATAAGCGCGGCCAATCGATTCCAGTTCCTCTAGGTTGTAAGGCCGGGATGACAGCCGTTGCTCCAACTGGCTATATTCCGGCAATAAGGACAACTCAAAGCGGATTCTGGAAGACAAGCCTCTGCTGTGCAGCATTCGCTGGGTCGTCTCTACCCGGCTTTGTCCTTCGGAGAAGAGACGTTGTACTTTATCAAGTCTTTCATTTAATGCATTTAGACTTTCAGAGACACCGTCATATTGCCGGCCAGCTTCATCCTGCAATGACAGCAAGCGCTCCAGCGCATCGTGGGCCTTGTCATATTCGCCCCGTTCATCACTGGTCCAGTTCTCAATTTGCGCCACTTCACCTGCGCCTTCCCGAAGACGTGTGCTCCACTCCGTCAGAATATTCTCTATAGTAGCTACATGCTGTTCTTCGAAATGTACACGTGCTTCTGTAATTCGTGCCTGCAGCTCGTCTCGCCGCTGTTTCAAATGGCTCCATGTGGTGCGGAATGTCTCTAGATCTCTACGGTTATTCTGCCGCAGCAGTGCTTGTTGCTCTGTCATAGCAATAGCTTCATCCAGAAGAAGGTCTAGACTGGCGCCGATTCTGCGCACCTCATCCATATCTCCTATACGCAGTGGCGCTTCAAGAGTCAACGATTCTGCGCGGGCCTGCTCCAGGTGATCATATGGCTTAACCTTCATATTGTGCAGTGAATTCTGTTCAATGATCCCGGTGATTTTGGCACGTGCCGCAGCTAATACCGTAGGGAATTTGTTTAGCTTATCATCATAGAGATCAACATCCTTCAGATCCTGTTCGATCTTTTCCTGACGTTCCTGTGCATCCTCGGTAACCTCTTGTGCAGCAATGGGATCAAAAAGCTCTAATTGGTCTGCCTTAGCTGTCTCCTCCGCAAGCTCCTTAAGTTCTTCTACAATTTCTTGAAGTTCATACCCGGTTTCTTTAACTGCACCTTGCAGTTGCTCTTCAAGCTCCGGCGTATCCTCTTTCAGCTCTGTAATACGCTGTTTGACATTGCGGTCAGCTTCGCTGATGACAGCAATGTGTTTCTCTTCCTCTTCAAGCGCTGCGCGGAAGGAAGCTTCGGTCAGCTGTAATTGTTTCACAGCTGTCTTGAGGGCAGCCAAGCGATAAAATGCCGGCTGAACGCCTTGACCTTCGCTTTGTAGTGCAGAGATTTCAACGAGCTTGGCAGACAGCCGCTTAGAAATACCCTCGACTAGCTCTCCCGTCTTGCCTTGAACGATCCCTTGAAAAGGATTTAGCGATTCCAGTGCCCGATTTGCCTGGACCATTAAATTAGATAACTGTTTCTGTTGCTCGCTAAGCTGCTTGCGACGACGCAGGCCCGTAACCACTACAAAGAGTACAAGGAGGATTAGAAGGGCTCCGATAAGAATCGCTGCAATCATAAACATGGAGCTGCTGGAGCGGTTTACACCATTCCCGGCGCCGACTGCGCTCCCGCTTCCTGCGGTTCCTCCAGTATTGCCGGCACGATCTCCAATAGAATGGATGGCATTAATCAAAGCCTTTGTCCCGCCAGCGAAGTCCCCTTTTTTGGCATAAGGAATGAAATAAGTGTCGAGCAGTTTTTGGATGGCTGAACTTCCCGAGGACCCTCCCTGATTCTTAGACCAAGTATTTAACGAGCTTTGAAAGTCTGGATTTAAGAAATTTAGCTCAATGGACTGGTCACCAGCGGAGATCAGCAGTAGAAGATCCCGCGTGGACAGTTTCCACGAGTCGTAAACCTTGTCTGCATACTTATCAGCTGGAGTACCGTCTGTGGAATCTACAGTGAGTAAATGGATGGTCAGGAGTTCTCCAGTAGCGGTAGCAGAAATAGACGCGGCTTCTGCGGAACTGAACATTTCAGCGTTATCGGTAACGAATCCCTGCTGTGCAGGAATTCCAGCGGCATATGCACCGGGTATCCATAACAGGCTGAGCATTAAGAATAAAGCTATATACTTTTTCAAGCTGACACGCTCCGATCTGAAGGGCTTTTTATTCTATATATTATGCTGATAATTATACTATATCATTAACCATCAGGTGACCTGGAGATACTCCTATTATTATATAGCTATGTCGGCATACTAACAAAAAAAGCCATGCTCCCAATAAGGGAACACGGCGTATATTCAGAAGCATTATCTTGTCGGCAGACAGAGAATGTATTGCAGTCTGGATTTAATTTCTTTTTGCCATTTCAAATCTCCAACTTTAACGGCAAGATTGAGCAGATCCAGATAATCGTCAACCTGTAATGTTGTTCGGGTAGAGGTAACGTTCATGGGTGATCAGTCTCCTTTTAACTTAAATATAGTAAATTGAAATTATTAACGCTTATAATAATGATAATCATTATCATCGTTTGTCGTTATTGCTATTATCCACATTTTCTATGTAAAAAGCAATATAAAAATCCAGACTTCGTAACTTTTATCATTTACAAATAAAAGAGTCCATCGAAAGATGGGGATTTGCGTATAATGTGTGGTTTTAGGAAAGAATTAGCAGGAATCTTACCATATTTTGTCGAATACTTTTTAGAATAATGCTTTAAATTCTAAATTTTTGCAAAAAGGGGAATTGGGCAATGAAGCGGTGCACAATGTTGCTTCTGATTATTTTTCTGCTTTTGCTCGTACCTCCTACAGCCGCTCACGCCGAAAGAGAGGATATAAGGTACCAAGTAGAACTGGAATATCCACCGTATAAATATGTAGAAAATGGGTATTTGACCGGGTTTGATATTAATTTGAGCACGATGATTTTTGAGAAGCAGGATTATCTTATTCACTACAGTACTGGGCAATGGGATGAAGTTTACAGTCGGCTGATTCAAGGAGATATTGAGATAGCAGGTCTTATGGCAATTACGGAGTCGCGTAACCAAGAGGTGTTATTTTCAGATCCAGTTATTAAAAACTATATTTCCATCTATACAAGGCGAGAGCTTGAGGATGAGATCGATTTAAAGACGTTGGGAAGTTATAAGATTGGGTTAGGGAATGGACAGTATTCTGCAACCGTGCTGAACAGCAAGGTGGGGATTACAAATTACATAGAGTATGCAACGACTCCTGAAGCTTTAAAGGCTCTTGAAAAAGGGGAAATCGACCTTCTATTTGAGAATCAGGAAGTGATCGATTATCTGATTGCTGAACAGAAATTGAAGGGGAGTATTATCAAAAAAATGAGCAATCTCTACCCTAGGGATGTTGCTTTTGCAATAAGTAAATCCGCTCCGGAGCTAGTAACTTATGTTAACGAGAGATTGGATCGCCTGCATCGTTCCGGTGCTTTTGAAGAGCTGTATCAGCACTATTTCTTCGTTCATTCAGATTATTATAAAGTTATGATGCGCAATAGATTTATTGTGGGAGCCATTATTCTGCTCGGCCTTCTGATCATTAGTGCGGTTTTGCTAAAAATGTATATTAATCACTTACGGCGGGCGGTTTATTCGGAACAGCAATTTTTTGAGGATGTAATAGAGCATAGCGGTATGGTGGTTTGGGCTGTGCAGGCGGATAAAAAGGTAGTTCGGTTTAATAATTACGCTGAGCGAATGACGGGCCTATGCGAGAATGAAGTATTGGGCAAAAACATTGCGGATATAGAGGGGCTGACAGGCAGTACGGCGGCTATTCGGAATCTGCTGGAAAGGGCCGTACAGCTTGACTATGTTGATAATATCGAGCATAAACTTCCGGACAATTCGCCAGCGGCGCGGTATTTTTCATTTCGGACCACCTTGTTAAAAGGATTGGATAAGCAGGCAGCTGATATTTTTGTGCTTGTAGGAGTGGATATCGATGAGCGCAAACAAAATGAGCTAAGGCTTCAGCAAAGTTATGAGGAACTGGAAGCTACTTACGAAGAGCTGTCAGCGACAGAGGTCGAGCTACAGGAGCAATTTGCTAAGCTGCAGGTAGGTGAACGACGGTTCAGTCTCGCGACAGAGGGTTCTGGTGCTTACATGTGGGAGCTTGATTGGGAGACAGGACTGTATAATCTATCGGATCGCTGGTACAAGCTCATGGGCTATACGGAGGATGAAATCAATTCATTCGAAAATGGGGTGCTTAGTATTATTCATCCCGATGACCAGCCATCATCCCAAAAGGCAAGACATGATCATCTGGCAGGTTTAACACCTATCTACGAGACGGAATACCGCATGCGGACCAAAGATAATCAATTCGTCTGGTTTGAGGTAAGTGGTAAAGCTATCGTTGATCCAAAGGATGAAGTTGTGTTATTTATCGGTTCACTGATTGATATTAGTAAGCGGAAGCAGGTAGAGCTAAAGCTGAGCAACAGTTATCAGGAGCTTGAGGCAACCTATGAACAGCTAACAGCCACACAGCAGGAGCTTGTAGAGCAATACGATATGCTGGTGGAGAATCAAAAACACATGCATCGTCTAGCTTATGTGGATGAGCTTAGTAATTTACCCAACCGTGTATGTCTACTGGAATCTATGGAGAAATATCTGCAATGTTCAGGAGGCAAGGCGGCGCTGTTGTTCGTAGATACCGATAATTTTAAATACATCAATGATACCTTAGGGCATAAATCCGGTGATGTTCTCATTCAAAAGGCTAGCGAAAGACTGCAGTCGGTGGTGCGTGAAGGGGATATGCTCTCTCGGCTCGGCGGGGATGAATTCGTGATTTTTATTAAGGATATAGAAAACCACGAGGATGTGCTAGACCTGGCGGAGCGGATCATGAGAGCATTCAGGCAGTCCTTTTTAATCGGAGAGAGTTATTTGTACGTTTCCGTAAGCATAGGAATTTCCTTTTATCCGGAAGATGGGGAGACCACCGAGCAAATCTTAAAAAATGCGGATGTCGCTATGTACCGGGCAAAAGAGGATGGCAAGGGGACTTATGTGGTATATGACAAATCCATGCATACTGCGTTTAATGAACGGATGAATATAGAGAAGCATTTGCGCAGTGCCATGAATAATAATGAGTTTGAGCTATATTATCAACCGCAGGTGGATATCCAGTCTGGATTAATCTCTGGTTTTGAGGCTTTAATTCGCTGGAATAGTCCAACGCTGGGCTTTGTATCTCCACTTTCTTTTATCAAAATCGCCGAGGATTCCAGGCTGATTATTTATATTGGAGAATGGGTGCTTAGGGAATCGTGCATCTTTATGAAGGGCATTCAAGATCGTATGGGCATTCCTTACAAGATATCAGTTAACATTTCCATTATTCAACTATTGCAGGATGATTTCGTCGAGATGGTGCAGGAAAGTCTGGCTGAAAGCGGGCTAAAGCCTAGTTGTCTTGAACTGGAAATCACCGAGTCTATCTTTATGGAATCGTTTGAGAGTATCGTGAATAAGCTTCAATTCCTCAAATCCCAAGGCATTCGTATTGCGCTGGATGATTTCGGAACGGGGTACTCATCTCTTAGTTATTTGCAGCAATTGCCGATTTCTACGCTTAAAATGGATAAAACCTTTATCGATTCGCTTTCGGAAAAAGCTTACAGCCAGTCTTTTGTGCAGACCATTATACAGCTGGGACACAATATGGGGCTGGAGGTCGTTGCGGAGGGAGTGGAAGAGATCAGCCAGCTGGATTTCCTCAGAAAATCGGGCTGCGATAAGGTACAGGGGTATCTGGTTAGCAGACCTGTTCCGAAGCAGGAAGTGGTGGAGCTTTTGGAACCGCAGAAGCGTTACGGAATATAGCAGTTGATACACAGCCCTCATCTACAAGGTGGGGGTTTTTGGTGTGTAATGCTTCTGAGATTAAGTCTTTGCAAAAAAACAAGCTCCGACAGATAAACAGTGTCTGTGGAGCTTGTCACTAGCTGATGACAATTTTATTCTTCCCGGTGTTTTTAGCTTCGTAAAGTGCATCATCAGCCTGCTGAAAAGTGGAATTTTTGGAGTCTGCGCCTGTGTAATCATGCATCCCGATACTGACGGTTATGCTTTTACCTTCCATTTCGGCAAAAGGGGTATCGGCTACTTTGGCTAGAATTTGTTGCATGATTTCATAGGATCGCTCAAAGGTTTTGGTAGTCAAAATGACAATGAATTCCTCGCCACCGTACCGCGCGGCGAAATCATCAGGACCGATATACTCGAGCAGAATCGCTGCGACTTTTTGTAATACGATATCTCCAACGGAGTGTCCATAGCAATCATTTACTTTTTTGAAATTATCGATATCCATAACGGCAAGCTGCATGGAGAATGGATTACTCTGCTGATGCTCAATTAGCCAACCTAAATATTCGTGAAAAGTCTTGTGATTATACAGATCAGTCAGGGGGTCTATCTTAGATAGACGATCCATAATTATATTCTGAATGCGTAATTCCTGTTCTGACTTAACGGAGTTCTGCAGGGATTGCATCAAATCACGTCCACGAACGATTACTGCAAAACCTGCCAAAGCAGTGCCTGCAAAAATAAGAGCGATAATGATAGTTTGGGTGATCGGTAAGTACTCGTGAATGGGTGTCCTGATGAATAAAATGATCGTGTACAGTAGAGAAATAGCAGAAGTGGCTATCATATAACTGCTCTTCAGATAGATCATCGAGACTAGTAGCGGGAACAGCATAATTAATGATTTAACATGCAACTCATCGCTGAGATTGACGATAATCAAAACCGCAAATAGATGGCTTGCAACCGTAATGGCGAGTTGGGCCCACAGAGGCCTCCATCTATAGATTACTTCTAGAATAATGATCAAACTCACTATGATGGAATCAGAAATCAACGAGTGCTCAATATAATCGTTCCTGGTTGGGGTTTCCGGACGCTGGCTCCATAAGGATAGAGAAACAATGAACTGAATACTTAAATACACAATCAGGATGATCCAGAATGAATTGAGAAGCACACGATTCCAATAGGTCTGACGAGGAGTTTGAGGTGTTGCGCGCATAATGTGATCCTCTTTTCCAGTGGCAATATGCTTATATATTCGACAATAAGCTCAGGTTTCCTCTTGATGGCTTTCTTGGAAGCGGGAGTTCAACAAGCATCTTTATAAGGGGAGATTGCCTGGCCCGGGGAATGATTGAACGAAAAGGAATACTATAGAAAGTATTTCCTTTAATTAACTCTGCTGATATAATGTTAGAATACATAACATCAATCGAGTGGAGTGGAATTGAAGATGCAGATCCGTCCAAACCAGATTTTTGTAGTCGTCCTGTTGCTTCTTGTCAGTGTGTACAGCTTATTGATTGACATGCTCTGGATTCATAAGCTGGTGATTATTCTGTTTATGGGTTCTCTAGGATGGTTCTCGCTGAATACATCCCGCTACGGTTATCGCAAAGAAGCGCTGCTGAAGGAGTCACAGAACCAAGTGGAGCTTCTTGGCAATGAGATTGTAGTTACCTCGGATCGGCTGCATGGTGCACTTGAAGAAATCAGCCGCCATACAGAGCAGCTGCAGCAGACAGCGGATTATTCACACGCGTATGAAACGGATTTAAGGATTCGCAGCAACGAAGCTAAAGCCAATATTGAAGGGGCCTATCAGACGATGGGCGGTGTAGCTTCAGTTACAGCACATATCGAAGAATTGACGGAAAAACTAGGCTCGAATATGCAATATGCCCGGCAAGGAATGACAGCAATGGTAGATTCCCTGAGCATTGCAGATGGGGTGATGAAGGATCTGCAAACACAGAGTGGGGACATGTTAGCTAAGTTTACTACCCTGAGTAATCATATTGCGATGGTAGAGGAGATCAATACATTGATTAACTCCATTGTGAATGAGACCTCATTGCTCGCGCTGAATGCTTCTATTGAAGCGGCCCGGGCCGGTGAACAGGGCCGCGGATTTGCAGTAGTGGCCAGCCGGATTCGGCAGCTGGCTGATCAAAGCAAGAGCTCGGTAGACCGCTCCTCAGGCATCTTGCTTGACATTAATAATGGAGTACAGCAGGTGCTGGAATCCGTTACGAAAGAGCAAGTCTCAGTGGAGCGTGGGGTGAACGAGGTCGGCACGGTGAAGCTTCGACTCGATGATATCGCGTCGAGAGTAGATGAAGTAGGCAGCGCCGTGACGGAAACAATCGATGCTGCCGCGAAGCAGGGCAAGCTGATTGTAGAAGTGACAACGGAGCTGAGCGGTGCGGTGGCGATCGTGAATGAGACGATTGCCAATGTAGACCTTACGCTGGAGCAGGTGACACGGCAGCGGGATCAAATTGGGCAGCTGAACGAAGTCAGCGCCAATCTGTTAGCGGAGTCGCAATCCTTGCAGCAATCGGTTACTAGCATTGCGGGCAGAGCGGAAATTGAGATGAGCCAATATGCAGCCCGGCTTCAGGAAATGCAGAGTCTCTTGGAGACGATTTCCGCCAAGGAAGAACTTTACGCTCCAGATACTGAAGTTCATCAAGGTGTTTTGAACGCTTACATTAAGAAAATTCCAGATGTACAAGCCATTTGGTCTAATCGGACGGATGGAACCTTTATCTACTCCGAGCCAGCGGCTGGCTTGTTGAATGCTAAGCGGCGTGATTGGTGGAATGGGGCCATGAATGAAGGTGAATATGTCTCTAAACCTTACGTATCTGCGATTACGAAACGTTCTTGTATTACATTATCTAGAGCAATCCGGAATCGTCAGGGAGATGTAGTAGGCGTGGTGGGTATTGATTTAGCGGTGTAATAAAGCAACAGCAGCAAGCCCTTCTGTAGCAGAGGCTTGCTGTTTTTTTTATTCCGATGCTAACACAACTTAGCTTTAGGTAGCGCTGACCTGCAATTGCTTCCACGTTGCCTGCCAGTTTTTTTGTGCAATTCGTTTTTCATAAATAGGGAGTAAGCTTGGATTATTGTTGAAATGAGGGGTAGCCCGCAACACTACATTAATAACATCCGCAATCCCATGCGGAGCGGTTAGGATAACCTTACCGTATTCATCTAAGGAAAGCCCAAGCGCTGTAGCTGTTTCCGGAAACTTGGAGATGGCATCTACAGATGACGTATAGGGTGCAAGGTTGTTAATGGTATGCATTCTTGCTTCATTCTTAACGGACCATGGCACATGGGGATTTAAATCTCTTAGTTTTGCCTCCCATTGCTTTTCCACTTCCTCATGAAGATTGCTGCCGTCATAATAAATAACATCAATATCTGGCAAAGGGGTCCGTTCTTCAAATCCATGTAAGGTATCCCAGATTTTTGAACGTACAAACCCCGCACAAACACACCAGTCAGGTAACTGTAGCGATCTGGCATTTTCTAAAATATCCATCATCCAGGGATCATTATGTACAAGCTGAATGATATCTGCCTCGTGTTCTATCTTGCGCAAACTGCCACCTCCTAATATTCATGCTTCCAATCTGTTAATATCATACAACAAGAGTTTCAATAGAGGTATAAGGGGACAGGCTGAATGGACAGAGGCATGAACTATCTTTATAATGAATCGACATCGAGACCTTTGGAGGCGGTGACCGTGCAATATACGTTTACTATATTACTGCAATTGTTGGAAAGAGCTGCGTTATTGCTGATGTGTCTATTTGTATTGACTCGTCTGCCGCGGTTTAAAGAGGTTTTTCAAAAAGGGAGTTACGCTCCGCAAGAGCTTGCTATTGCAACGATGATCTTCAGCTTATTTGCCATTTTCGGCACTTATAGCGGAATTAATGTGGAAGGTTCGCTTGTGAATGTACGAATTATCGCCATCGTATCTGGCGGGATTTTGTTCGGGCCATGGGTTGGACTTATAACAGGCATCATCTCAGGGGTTCACCGTTTTCTGATTGATATCGGAGGGGTAACCTCTCTTCCTTGTCTGATTACGAGTATCACCGCGGGCATAGTGTCTGGGATAATCTATCGCCGCACCTCTGGTGAGCGTCGCTGGATAGCAGGCATTTTGGCGGGAATGGCCTGTGAGGCACTGACGATGCTGCTCATTCTAGCGATGGCTCAGCCGATGTCGCTGGGTGTGGATATCGTGTCCAAGATCGCTTTTCCGATGATTATGAGCCAGATTAGTGTCGGCCTGATTGTCGTGTTAGTGCAGAGCGTGGAAGGTGAGAAGGAACGGATTGCGGCTAAGCAGTCCAAGCTGGCGCTTGATATTGCCAATAAGACCTTGCCGTATTTTCGCAATATTAACCAGGAGTCGCTGCACACCATCTGCCAGATCATCAAAGAGGATATCGGTGCAGACGCTGTAGCGATTACTGATACTCGGTTTATTCGTGCCTATGTTGGTGTGGGTGAGGAGGATTATGAGACAACTAACGATATTATCAGTGAGGAAACTAAAGTAACGTTGTCCAGTGGTGAAATTACTATCCGTAATGATGATAGTGATTACGTGAATCCGCAGATCAAGTCGCTGATCATTATTCCTTTAAAGGAAAAGGGTGAGGTGACGGGAGCGCTCAAAATCTATTACACCAAAGCCCACAAGATTACCTACTCACTTCAAGCTATGGCCGTGGGTCTGTCGCAAATGATCTCTACCTTGATGGAAGTGTCGCGGGTGGAAGGCATTAAGGAAATGGCGAACAAAGCGGAGCTGAAGGCACTGCAGACCAGCATTAACCCGCATTTTTTATTCAATGCACTGAATGCGATTGCGTCCTCGATTCGAATTAATCCGGATAAGGCGCGTGAGCTGATTGTGAATCTGTCCGGTTATATGAGATACAATCTGGAGCTTACCGATGAATTCATTGATATCAAACGAGAGCTACAGCAGGTCCAGCAATACGTAGAGATCGAAAAGGCGCGTTTTGGAAGCCGGCTTAACGTGCTTTATGATATTGATGAGGTTCAGGTTCGGATTCCGAGTCTGATCATTCAGCCGCTTGTAGAAAATGCGATTATACATGGCATACTGAAGGTAAGAGGGACAGGAACAGTAACGATTTCTGTAAAAGACCACGGGGATACCGTACGGGTGGGCATTCGCGATACCGGAGCTGGCATCAGCGAGGAAACGATAGAGAAAGTCTATACTGGCGATATGCCGGAGAATAAAATCGGGCTGTTTAATGTACACCAACGGGTAAAGCTGATCTATGGGACTGGACTTACCATTCAGAGATTGGATAAAGGGACGAACATCTTTTTTGATGTTAAAAAGGAGGACCAATGAGAGCGATCATCGTAGAGGATGAAGAGCTGGCAAGACAGGAGCTGGCTTATTTAATAGAGACGCACAGCGGGATCGATATAACGGCACAGTTTGAAGATGGGCTGGACGCGCTTAAATTTTTGCAGAGTGATACGGTAGATGTGATTTTTCTGGATATTAATATTCCCTCTATCGATGGGGTGCTGTTGGCACAGAATATCAGTAGATTCTCGGTAAAACCCTACATAGTGTTCATCACTGCGTATAAGGAGCATGCCGCTGAGGCGTTTGAGATTGAAGCTTTTGACTATATTCTTAAGCCGTATAGCGAGGTTCGCATTAAAGCCATGCTGCACAAGCTGGAAAATGCGTTTGCCAACCGTGGACGACAGGGGGAAGAGGAGCGTAATCCGGTCAGTGACAAGGTTAATCTGTGGAAAAATGAAAAGATTATCGTAGTGAATGCCGACGATATTTATTACGCCTCCGCGCAGGAAAAAAGTACAAGTGTGATGACTAAAGGTGAGGAATACAGCATGGCACTTAGTATTAGCGATTTCTTTCAGCGGCTGCCGCAGGATCGTTTTTTTCGCTGCCATCGTTCCTATATTGTTAACCTGTCCAAGATCAAGGAAATCATCCCGTGGTTCAACAATACGTATTTGCTGCGCCTGCATGATTTAGATTTTGAAGTGCCGGTAAGTCGTAGTAAGGTAAAAGAATTCAGGCAGATTATGCGCTTATAAATGCAATTCATTCTTCATTTCCGTCATCTCATGCCGGATTTCTCTCAACATCGGCTGGTTTAGCTACAATAAAGAGGCGATAGAAGCTCTTGTAGCAGACAACGAGAGAGAAAGAAGGAAAAGACCATGACTACGACAATGGACAGCAAAAGCACCAAACGGTGGCTAATCGTATTAGGTACAGTAATTATGCAAATGGGTCTAGGTACCATCTATACATGGAGTTTATTTAATGCGCATCTGGTAACAAAATTTGGCTGGGAGCTTAACTCCGTTTCGATTACTTTTTCTATAACGAGCTTTGCACTCGCTTTCGCGACCTTGTTCGCAGGGAAGCTGCAGGATCGTTTCGGGCTTCGCCGTTTGACTGCTACTGCTGGGATTGTGCTCGGACTAGGATTGATCCTTAGCTCGCAGGCCAATTCACTCTTCATGTTCTATTTATTGGTTGGGGTGATCGTTGGTTTTGCGGATGGGACAGCTTATATCACTTCATTATCTAATTTAATTAAATGGTTTCCGAATAATAAAGGTTTAATCTCCGGCGTGTCCGTTGGTGCTTATGGAACAGGGAGTTTGATCTTTAAATATATTAACGGCGGGTTGATTGACTCAGTGGGTGTGTCTAATACATTTATGTATTGGGGTTTGATTGTTATGGGCATGATTGTAATCGGTTCCTTGCTCGTAAGAGAAGCTCCGGTTCAAGCGGCCCCAGCACCAGCGGGTTCAACGACAGCTGCAGTAATGAGTTCACCGAAAGACTATACGGTCAAAGAAATGCTGCGGACAAAAGAAGCTTATCTGCTATTTATCATCTTTTTCACCGCTTGTATGTGTGGTCTGTATTTGATCGGTATTGTAAAAGATATCGGCGTGCAGCTGGCTGGACTTGATGTACAGACAGCAGCTAGTGCGGTGGCTATGATTGCGATCTTTAATACAGCGGGACGTTTAATTCTGGGTGCTTTATCTGACAAAATGAGTCGCTTGAAGCTGGTAGGCGCATCGCTTGCTGTAACTGCGGCGGCTATGCTGACCCTCAGCTACGCGACCCTGAATTTCGGACTTTTCTTCACTTGTGTAGCAGCCATTGCGTTCTGCTTTGGCGGGAATATCACGGTGTTCCCAGCCATTGTCAGCGACTTCTTCGGACTGAAAAATCACAGTAAGAACTACGGAATCGTCTACCAAGGTTTTGGTATTGGTGCCCTTTCCGGTTCGTTTATCGCCGTCTTCCTAGGCGGGTTCAAACCAACCTTTGTTATCTTTGGCCTCTTGTGCCTGCTGGCCTGCATCATCGCGATTTCTCTGAAACCGCCAGTGGCGAAGTCGAAAGAGAAAAAAGCGCTGCGTCTCAAAGCAACGGAACGTACGGCTTAAGGTGTAATTGAAGTTAGAGCCAGGCAGCGATTCTCCGGTTAGTGGAGAATTGCTGCCTGTTTTTTTGATTTGCGGTGGCTTGCTGAGCTGAGACTTGTTTGGGCGGATTATCTTCAATTGGGAGAAGGAGTTTTGCTGGGATCTGAGAAGTAACTGCATTCTGTACAACTATTCCGTATGAAATAGTGAATCTTCGGATTTTAGCTGTATTCTGTACAACTAAAAACTCGAAATTTTGCTTATAGGCGAAAAAACCAAGGAAATAGTTGCACCAAATACAGCTATATCTAATGGTGGCGTGATGCGTGAAAAAATAGTTGTATGAAATACAGTTAAACGTGACTACCCTTGCACCAGCACCAGCACCAGCACCAGCACCAGCACCAGCACCAGCACCAGCACCAGCACCTATATCACTACGAGCGCCTAGCACCTACATCACTAGGAGCACTTAGCACCTACATCACTAGGAGCACCTAGCACCTATATCACTACAGGCACCTACACCAGCACCTACATCAGTACCAGCATCTGTACCAACGTCTGTGGGCCTGCACCATCACTTTTGCCATTCCTTTCCCTTCGTCTCTCTTTTGCGTCTAAACATTGCCTCCGTTACTGCTCAATATGTTTATTTAGAGGGTGGATAGATTTGTCGGACGCACAGCGGATTTTTTGTAACTAGGTAAGCAAGTACATCAATAGGACAGTGTGGTCGAAGCAGTGTTGGATGTGATCTGATTCTTGCGGAACTCGGATGGGGAGACCCCGCTAAGTTTATTGAATATGCGGTTGAACTGGGAGAAACTGTTGAATCCGCATTGCCCGGCGATCTCGGAAATCTTCAGGCGGGTGTAAATCAGCAATTGCTGGGCATTACGGACCCGGGTCATCTGAATATATTCTGTCAGCGTGGAGCCGGTAATTAACTTAAATTGGTGTGATAAATAATAGGAGCTGATAAAGAACTCTTTAGCGAGGAAATCAAGGGATAACTCGCTGTTGTAATGGCTATGGATGTATGCGGTGATCGAGTAGATTTTTTGCATAATGGCATTTCCGATCTCCTCTGGGACATAGCTGTTCTGATCCCTGCGCTGGTATAAAGCACATAGAAACTGTTGGAAAAGGCTGTGAATCAGTACTGGATTTAATGGTGAAGTGCTGTGTGATAAGGTGAAGATAGCGTTAAGAGGATCAAACACGGCTTTGCGCAACTCTTTTGGCAAACGGTAGATCGGTATTTCTTCCCAAAATGAGAGAAACATACTTTTGTAAGCGTTCTCTAAACCGGGTATATCCTTGGGCATGGCGAAGTTTATGATCAGCCGCTTAAACGGCGGCCCTTCCGGATATTGTGTCTTATGCATCCGATAAGGACGCAGGAGCACGATGTCATACTGCTGGAGGGCGCAGACATTCCCATCGATAATATGAGTGGCTCGGGAATCCATTAAGATATGAATCTCGTAAAAATCATGAAAATGCTGAAACTCCATATTGATATCGTGAGAACGCTGGTCATAATCAAAATAGTAAAAAAGGGGATCAACGGGCGTGTTGATACGTACGCTATATCCTTGTTCGTACAGTAAGTCGCTTTCAAGCAAATGCTCTCACCGCCTTATTCTGTAATATGCACTTATTATATGTTCAGAAAAGCAAGATTTGCAATATATGAGGGTTATTACAGCAAATATAAAGTAGTTTTTGTATGGAATGGTTTGATATATTACGGGTGAATGGAACTAGCCAACATGAGGGAAGACCCAAAATGGCAGGCGAAGGGGCGGAAAACAGATGAACAACAGCCGGATTAGTAAAGTTGAGATCATTGAAAAGCTGAACCGCGTGACGGATAAGCTGCTGAAGCTGGAGCGGCCGGAAAACGAAGCCGAACTGCAAAATTTAGGGGAGGATGCGGGACGACGGGGGTATTTTGCTCGTGATTTTGGCATGGAGGAATGGGATTGGCCGCAGGGAGTGGGGCTTTACGGACTTCAAAAACTTGAGCAGCATTTCAAGGATGAGCGTTATCAAGAATATGCCAAGCTTTGGATGAGCAAGCAGCTGGGCAAGGGGCTGCCGAGCCGGAATATCAATACAACAGCGCCGTTGCTGTCATTGATGGAACTGAAGGAATCGGAGGAATTAAGCCTGGAATGGGTACAGTGGTTGATGCATGGCCTGCCGCGGACGAAGGAGTCTGGTTATCAGCATGTCACAACAGGAGCGAGCAAGGATGAAGTTACGCTCAACGATAATGAAATCTGGATTGATACGTTATTTATGGCTATTTTGTTCACGGCAAAAATGGGTGTGAAATACGATAATTCCGCATGGCGGCAAGCGTCGCTTTACCAACTGCTGCTGCATATCAAATACCTGTATGATAAAAAGACAGGGCTGTTTTTTCATGGCTGGCATTTTGGCGGCCGGCATAATTTCAGCGAAGCCTTCTGGTGCCGGGGTAATAGCTGGTTTACACTCGGCCTGCCTGAATACCTGGATTTGATGGGGCCGTATCTGGACAGTGGAGTGTTTGAATATCTTCAACAGATCCTGAACGCACAGGCAACAGCTTTATTAGCCTGCCAGAGCGGAGATGGATTGTGGCATACGCTGCTGGACGACTCTAGCAGTTATACTGAAACGTCAGGCTCAGCAGCTATCGCAGCGGGTATTTTGCATAGCGTACGCAGGGGGTTGTTGCCGGAATCGTATGCAGGTCATGCCCTGAAAGCGATCCGGGCGGTGCTGGACAGAATTGACGATGAAGGCACGGTGCTTGGTGTATCCGGCGGTACTCCGATTGGTGCTGCAAAAGAAGATTATAAGCAAATCATTATTGCCCCTATGGCCTACGGGCAGGCCATGGTTTTAGTCGCACTAGGTGAAGCGTTACATTACTGTTGAGGTTGAGTAAATAGCTAAGGCGAGAGTCAAAAAAGCTGGAGAAATATTTGCTTGTAACTTCGCTGGTGCTTGGAGTATACTATTTTCGGGATGGTTAAGCGCTTACCTCGAAGGAGGATAAGCAAACATGGTAAATCCGATCGTAGTTGGCATTATTGGGGCAGGCAGAATTGGCCGGCTTCATGCAGATAATCTGCGTGTGATGCCGTCGTTTAAGTTGAAATCCATTGCGGAGGCTGTGGTAAGTGAGGAATTGCTGGTCTGGGCAGAGAGCCGGAATCTTGGCTCTGCATTTGTGAATGGGCAAGACCTTCTGAATGACCCTGAGATCGAGGCTGTGTTTATCTGCACACCTACGGATACCCACGCCTCATGGATTGAGCTAGCAGCCCGGGCTGGGAAACATATTTTCTGTGAAAAGCCGATCAGCCTGTCGTCAGAGTTTACCCACCAGGCACTGAAGATAGTGGAGGATGAGGGTGTATTGCTACAGGTCGGCTTCAACCGGCGAATGGACCCTAGCTTCCGCAAACTTAAGCAACTGGTTCAGTCAGGAGAGCTAGGCAGTCCACATGTTGTGAAGATCACATCACGTGATCCGCAGCCTCCGGGTGAGGCTTATGTGCGGTCTTCCGGCGGGATGTTTATGGATATGACGATTCACGATTTTGATATGGCCCGTTATCTGATGGGTGAGGAAGTAACAGAAGTTTATACCCGAGGTGCCAATCTCGTTGATCCGATGTTTGGGCGCTGCGATGATGTGGATACAGCTGTCATCACGCTGACCTTTGCCAGTGGCGCAATCTGCGTCATTGATAACAGCCGTAAGGCTGTATATGGTTATGATCAACGTGTGGAGGTGTTCGGTTCCTGCGGCTCAGCCACCGCCGACAACTGCCGTCCAACAACTGTAGAGGTTTCAACCGCTGCTTCGGTCACACGCGATCAGCCGCTTCATTTCTTTCTCGAGCGGTATAACCAGGCTTTCGTGGAAGAGGTTGCCGCATTTGCCCGGGCAATCCGCTTGCAGGAGCCTATCATTTGCAGCGGGCTTGATGGGCAACAGGCGGAACGGATTGCCGAAGCCGCTAAAGAATCCTATCTTACCGGGCTTCCGGTCAAGTTGTCTTCTTGTGCCGGAGAGGGAATATCGGCGACACATGCTTTGTAAGCGGATGCAGATGCTGAAGATGGGGGAGGTCTGTGAAGATGTCCAATCTAATCATAAAAGCCGGAGCACCCGGCAAAGATGGACTTGTAGCGGCAGTTAGCAAGGAGAGCGCTGGATGGGAGTATGTAGGTTTTGAAGTGTACCAGCTGCAGGTTGGGGATACGCTGAGCCGCAGCGCGGAAGGGAATGAAATCTGTCTGGTGCTGCTGGCGGGCAAGGCGGATGTGAGAGCAGGCGCCCAGTTGTTCGCCGGGATCGGTGAACGTATGTCTGTATTTGAGGATTTGCCGCCGTATGCGGTGTATATTCCGGCGGGAGGGCATTATGAAGTTACGGCCTTGACGGAGCTGGAACTTGCGGTTTGCCTTGCACCAGGAACGGGCAAATATGCGCCACGTTTGATCACTCCGTGCGATACTGTAGCCGAAGCCCGCGGTTCTGGCAGCATGTCACGGCGAGTGGTCAACATTTTGCCTGAGCAGAGTGAAGCCGAGAGCCTGCTGGTCGTGGAAGTGCGTACGGGTGGCGGCAATTGGTCCAGCTATCCTCCGCACAAGCATGACTGTGACAATCTACCTGCTGAGTCTTATCTGGAAGAGACATACTACCACCGGGTTAACCCGGCTCATGGTTTTGTAGTGCAGCGGGTGTATAATGATGACCGCAGCCTCGATGAGACGATGGCGGTGTCTGACCGCAGTATTGTATTGGTTCCGGAGGGCTATCATCCTGTATCGGCACCGCCGGGTTATGATTCTTATTATCTCAATGTGATGGCAGGTCCGGTCCGCACATGGGTTTTTCATAATGATCCGGAACATGAATGGCTGTTCGAGATGCAGCAACACCAGAAGGATAAGAAGGAATAGTGTAGCAGCACGCACGAAAAGGGGGCTTCCGCAAGGCGGAGGCTCCTTCTTTGTGTCGATGTATTGACCAAATGTTCGCCACAGTAACAGAGTCCCTTGCACCGCTTAATAGACACTGTCAGAAGAGTTCCTTATAATCTAGGTATAGGATTGATTGTACGAACGTAAAGGCGGGCTCACTAACGATGAAACCTACGATATATGATGTGGCACGGGAAGCGGGAGTCTCCATCGCTACGGTGTCCAAGGTGTTGAACAAGAACGGGAGAATTAGCGATAAGACACGGGAGAAGGTTCATCGGATCATGGAGGAGCTGAATTACCAGCCGAGTCTGGTGGCCTCTGCGCTGACGAGTCGCCGAACGGGAACAATCGGGTTGATGATTCCCGATATTTCCAACCCCTTTTTTGCTGAGGCGGCCCGAGGTATTGAGGATTATGCTCAGGAGCAGGGAAGCGACTTAATTGTATGCAGTACAGACCGGGATGATGAGAAGGCGGCCCGGTATATCTCACTGCTCCTGCGCAAACGGGTGGACGGTATAATCATTGCTTCTCATACAGGGAATCCGGATATGGTCCGCCGCCTGCTGGCTGATCACGTGCCGCTTGTGTTATTTTCGGCTGATATCCGGATGATGGAGAGCAACAGCGTCACGGTGGATGACTATAAGGGAGGCTATCAGGCGACAGAATATCTGTTGTCCTTGGGCCATCGCAGGCTCGGCGTTATCTCTGACAATTTACCGGGGAGTAAGCTGCGCGTGGAAGGCTTTATGGATGCGCTCAAGGCAGCAGGTGTTGGCTTTGACAATCCGGCTAATCTCACGCATACCTCAGCCACGCTGGAGAACGGCCGCAAAGCGGCTGCCGCGATGCTGGCTCAGGCGCAGGAAGACCGGCCGACCGCGATATTCGCTTGCAACGATCTGCTCGCGATTGGGATATTGAAGGAGGCGCGCAGCGCAGGCTTGTCAATTCCCCGTGATCTGTCCGTAGTGGGTTTTGACAATACAATGCTGGCTGAAATTTGCCATCCTACCTTGACCAGCATTGCTCAGCCTCTGCGTGAGATGACGGAACAGGCGATGATTCTGCTGAACGAATCTATCGACAATCCCGATAGTCCTAAGCGCAAGATCATGCTGATGCCGGAACTGATAGTCCGCCATTCCACTGGACCGGCACCGCATTAGGAAGACACAAACTCTACAAACGGAGTAAGAACGCCGACTCCTATCTGAAGACCTGTACTTCGCTTAGCGGCGAGGAACAGGTCTTTTCTTTGTTTTTTTCTGGTACATGAGTTCAGATCCCAACTTCGTTTAAGTTCAGGATTGCCAAACTCCAATTTCTAAACTATACTAATGGAAATTAGGTTAAGCGCTTAACCCACCCCCGATGATTGTTGTATCTCATTAATCCATTTCACTGAAGTTTTCTCAAGGAGGCGTCATAATGAACGGTTTACAGTTCGATCCTGCACGACCGCTGGATTTAATCGCTGTCGGTCGGCTCTGTATTGACTTGAACGCTAATGAAACCGGAAGACCCATGGAAGAGACACTGACCTTTACCAAATATGTTGGCGGCTCTCCTGCCAATATCATAATTGGAGCAGCACGGCTAGGGATGCGCACTGGCTTTATCGGTAAGATATCCGATGATCAGATGGGCCGTTTTATCCGAACTTATCTGCAAAGGAATGGCATTGACGATAGCCAGGTGAGTGTTGACCAGACTGGTGCAGTGACTGGGCTTGCTTTTACTGAAATAAAGAGCCCTCAGGAGTGCAGCATTCTGATGTACCGGGATCATGTGGCTGATTTGCTGCTGAGTACGGAGGAGATCTCGGAAGAGTATATTCGGAAGTCCAAGGCACTGCTGATCTCAGGTACTGCACTGGCACAAAGTCCGTCCCGTGAGGCTGTGTTTGTCGCTTTGGAGTTCGCCCGCAAGCACAATGTCACTGTATTTTTTGATCTCGATTACCGCCCCTATACGTGGAAGTCAGCCGCAGAAACAGCGGTTTATTATAATCTGGCAGCTGAGAAATGCGATTGTATCATCGGTACCCGTGAGGAATTTAATATGATGGAGAGCCTGTACAATGTAACAGATGCAGATGACGAAGCAACAGTTAACCGCTGGTTCTCGCACCAAGCAAAGCTGGTCGTTATCAAGCATGGCGGGAGTGGTTCAATCTCCTACACGGCGGATGGGCAGAAGCATCGGAGTGGTATTTTTCCCGCTAAAGTATTGAAGACATTTGGAGCCGGGGATTCCTACGCCTCAGCCTTTATTCACAGTCTAATGCGGGGTGAAAGCGTCGGTGAGGCCATGCGCCGCGGCAGCGCGTCGGCATCCATTGTCATCTCCCGCCACAGCTGTTCGGATGCCATGCCAACCTTGGATGAATTGGAAGCGTTTTTATTGTCTAACGAGGAAATCATTTCAGGTGCAG
The DNA here is from genome assembly GCF_037970385.1 of Paenibacillus sp. FSL R5-0928. Lineage (NCBI taxonomy): Bacteria > Bacillati > Bacillota > Bacilli > Caryophanales > Paenibacillaceae > Paenibacillus > Paenibacillus sp. FSL R5-0928. The sequence goes on from NZ_CP150225.1 coordinate 406,858, forward strand.
AGTAAGTAGCCGGAGGTTGGAGAGGACACAACTCAAACAACCCCAGATCGAATAGTTATGCAAGATTAGATTACATTCGCAGGATCGCATTAATGAGATGAAGGAGTGAGTAGAATGGCACAGCAAACCGTGCAAGTGCTGAACAACTATATTGACGGGCAGTGGGTAGAGGCGGCTACGGAGCACTTAGAAACGGTATACAATCCAGCGTCTGGTGAGGAGATGGCAAGGGTTCCGCTGTCCAGCAGAGTCGATGTTGATCGGGCAGTGGCGGCGGCAAAGGCGGCTTTTGCAGGCTGGTCCAAGACACCGGTGCCGCGCAGAGCACGGATCTTGTTCAAATATCAGCAGCTGCTGGTGGAGCATTGGGATGAACTGGCGAAGACGATCACGCTGGAGAATGGAAAAAGCTTCAAAGAGGCCTACGGAGAGGTGCAGCGCGGCATTGAGTGTGTGGAATTTGCGGCAGGTGCGCCGACGCTGATGATGGGCCGGCAGCTGCCCGACATCGCGACAGGCATCGAGTCTGGGATGTATCGCTATCCCATCGGTGTAGTCGCCGGGATCACACCGTTTAATTTCCCGATGATGGTGCCTTGCTGGATGTTCCCGTTGGCTATCGCCTGTGGGAATACCTTTGTGCTGAAGCCCTCCGAACGCACACCGCTGCTGGCAGCGCGTTTGGTTGAATTGCTAGAGGAAGCCGGGCTTCCGAAAGGTGTGCTCAATCTGGTTAACGGTGCGCATGAGGTGGTAAACGGCCTGCTGGAGCATCCTGATGTGAAGGCGATTTCCTTCGTTGGCTCACAGCCAGTGGCCGAATATGTCTACAAGAAGGGTACGGCGTGTTTGAAGCGGGTTCAGGCGTTGGCAGGGGCGAAAAATCACTCTATTGTGTTGGCCGACGCGAATCTTGAGGCTTCAGCAACACAGATTGTCAACGCAGCCTTCGGCTCGGCGGGAGAGCGCTGTATGGCTTGCTCCGTGGTAACGGTGCAGGAAGAGGCTGCTGATGAGCTGATCTCCATCCTCCTGCGTGAATGTGAGCAGATGAACATCGGCGATGGCTTGGACGACGACACGTTTCTTGGGCCAGTTATCCGCCAAAGTCATAAAGACAAAACGGTCGCTTATATTGAACAAGGCGTGGCTGAGGGTGCTAAGCTGCTAAGAGACGGCCGGGCGGATGCTGCGGTGCAGGGACAGGGTTATTTTATCGGCCCAACGTTGTTTGATGGAGTGACCCGGGAAATGAAAATCTGGCAGGAGGAAATTTTCGCGCCTGTCCTGGCAGTGATCCGCGTCAAGGATGTAGAAGAGGCGATTGAAATTGCCAATGCCTCTCGTTTTGCCAACGGGGCTTGTATTTTTACGAATGACGGCGGGAAAGTGCGTTATTTCCGGGAAAATATCGAGTCAGGCATGTTGGGTGTCAATGTCGGAGTGCCAGCACCGATGGCCTTTTTCCCTTTCTCCGGCTGGAAGGATTCCTTCTATGGCGATCTGCATGCGAATGGAAGCGACGGGGTTGAATTTTATACACGCAAAAAAGTCGTCACTGCCCGCTGGCAGTAACAAAAACGGCGAAAGGGAGGCTTCACGTGGATACGATTAGATTAACGACGGCGCAGGCGCTGGTGAAATTTCTGAACCAGCAATATGTGGAATTTGGCAATGGACCGGAGCGTTTTGTACACGGTATATTCACCGTTTTCGGCCATGGCAATGTACTTGGACTGGGGCAGGCACTTCAGGAAGCGCCGGGTGAGATGACGGTCTATCAGGGGAGGAATGAGCAAGGAATGGTGCATGCGGCGACTGCCTTTGCCAAGCAGAGCCGCAGACGGCGAATCATGGCCTGCACCGCTTCGGTAGGGCCGGGTTCAGCCAATATGCTGACAGCCGCTGCCACTGCGACGGCGAATCAGATTCCCGTGCTGCTGCTCCCCGGCGATACCTTTGCCACCCGTCAACCGGACCCGGTACTTCAGCAAATGGAGCACACCTACAATCTGTCGATAACGGTCAACGATGCCTTCAAAGCGGTGAGCAAATACTGGGACCGGATTTATCGGCCAGAGCAGCTGATGACAGCATTGCTGAACGCGATGCGTGTGCTGACTGATCAGGCAGACACCGGGGCAGTCACGATTGCGCTGCCGCAGGATGTGCAAGGGGAGGCCTGGGACTATCCACTTGAGTTCTTCCGCAAGCGCATCCATCGGATCGTTTCCCGTACTCCGCATCCGGATGAGCTTGCTGCGGCAGCTGATCTTATTGCCAGCAAACAGCGACCTCTGCTGGTCTGTGGGGGTGGAGTCCGGTATGCAGATGCAGGGATGGAATTACGTGCATTTGCAGAGAAATTCGCCATCCCATTCGGTGAGACGCAAGCCGGAAAAAGTGCCGTGGCAAGCGACTGTGCCTACAATCTCGGTGGCATAGGAGTTACCGGGAATGGCTGTGCTAATACGTTGGCCGCAGAAGCGGATCTGGTGATCGGTGTGGGTACCCGGTTTACGGACTTCACGACAGGTTCGAAGAGTTTGTTCGCCCATCCCGAGGTGGAGTTCCTGACAATTAACGCTTCCCTCTACCATGCCTCCAAGCTGGATGCGCTGGCTGTGGTCTGCGATGCTGCCGAAGGTCTTAGAGCGCTGTCTGCCACGTTGGAGGAGCGTGGTTACCGCACCGCTTATACAGATGAAATTGTAGTGGCAAAAAAGGCATGGGAAGTGGAAAGAAAGCGTCTATCTGACGTGGAGTATACGGTGAATCAGGAGGCAGATCGTTCTTCAGTTTCCTTCGTGCCGGAGGTTGCCGGACATCTTGACGAGAAGCTATCTGAATATGCGGCGAAGTTGAACACTTCGCTGGCGCAAACACAGGTACTCGGGATCCTCAATGAATATCTTCCGAAAGACGCCATTGTGATAGGAGCCGCAGGCAGCTTACCGGGCGACATGCAGCGGATGTGGAATTCCACTGTGCCGGATACTTACCATATGGAATATGGCTTTTCGTGTATGGGGTATGAAATCTCCGGTGCACTCGGTGTGAAATTGGCGGAGCCGGACCGGGAGGTATATGCATTGGTGGGCGATGGCAGCTATCAAATGCTGCATTCAGAACTAGTGACGAGCCTTCAGGAGAACAAGAAGATCAACGTCATTCTGCTAGATAACATGGGGTTTGGCTGCATTAACAACCTGCAGATGGAGCAAGGACTGGATAGCATGGCGACTGAATTCCGCTACCGGGGCCCGGAAGGTCAGCTGAGCGGCGAACTGATAGGCATAGATTATGCAGCAAGTGCCGCGGGATATGGAGTGAAGACCTTCCGTGCGTCAACGGCTGAGCAGCTGCGTGACGCTTTGAGGGAGGCTCAGCTGCAGGATCGTTCCACCCTAATCGACATTAAGGTGCTGCCCAAGACAATGACACATGGTTACGGAGCCTGGTGGAATGTTGGTGTTCCAGAAGTGTCCGGCAGTGAGGCCGTTCGGGCTGCCCACGAGCAGAAGCTTGAACAGCTTGGAAAGGCCCGCAGTTATTAGTATTAGTAATACTGTGAAACGGAAGGGGTAGAATCGATGATGTTCAAAGAACATGCGGTCAAGCTGGCGATTGCTCCTATCGCTTGGACTAATGATGATATGCCTGAACTGGGAAAAGACAATACCTTTGAACAGTGCATTAGCGAAATGGCGCTTGCCGGGTTTCAGGGAAGCGAGGTGGGCAACAAGTATCCACGCTCTCCGGAACGGCTGCGCCGGGCACTGGAGCTTCGTGGACTTGAGATTGCCAGCGCTTGGTTCAGCGCGTATCTGACTGTGCGGCCATATGAGGAGACAGCGGAGGCTTTTTGCGCGCATCGTGATTTTTTATATGAGATGGGTGCGAAGGTGATTGTCGTCTCAGAGCAAGGGCGGAGTATTCAGGGACAAATGGATACGCCGCTATTTGCTAATAAACCTGTATTCACAGAAGCGGAGTGGGCCGCACTTGCCGATGGACTGGGTGGGCTTGGCCGACTGGCTGCTGAAAAAGGTATGGCGCTTGTATACCATCATCATATGGGGACAGGGGTGCAGACTGGGGGCGAAATTGCTAGGCTAATGGAGCTCACGGAACCGGAAGAGGTGTCCCTGCTGTTCGATACCGGTCATCTAGCTTTTGCCGGTGAGAATCCCTTAGAAGTGCTGCACATCCATTTACCTCGAATTAAACATGTCCATTTGAAGGATATACGTCCGGAGGTTGTTCAGCGTGTGCTGCGGGATCAGCTCAGTTTTCTCCAGGCTGTAAAAGTGGGCGCATTCACCGTACCTGGCGATGGATGTATATCCTTTGCGGAGATTTTCACCGAATTGGCAAGTTACTCTTATACGGGATGGTTTGTAGTGGAAGCGGAGCAGGATCCGGCACTTGCCGATCCACTGGAATATGCGATCAAGGCGCGCCGTTATATCAGAGATCTGAGTGGTTTATAGGCCAAGGAGGGCTACCACTTGGTGCTTGGCGGCTGCTCGGACAGATTTATATGCGGGGGTTCACGGCTATGGCTGTGCGCACCTCGCCTTTTTAATGAGCAGGTGTAAAATACGAATGGCTTCGTTGGTCGGGTTCATGTTGTATGTGTTATAATGGCAGCAAATTAGGCGGAAGAGTTTCCATTTCCATGATGGTGCAGCCAAATATCTATGAACTACTCGTGCATTAACGGCTAAACCGTGGCCGGGTATCCTAACGGTTGTACAGAGGGGGTTATCTATTGTTCCGTTCCTGGTATCGCCGATTACTGCTGTCCTACTTTCCTATTTTTTTGCTTACTGTGACGATACTGATTTTTGCCTCTTTTGTATTTATTAATGATATTTCACGAATGGAAACCAAAAAAGCGGACCGTATCACCGCCAGCTATCTTATGGATAATGTGGACCGAACGATCAAGGAAGCTGAATTGTCAGTGCTGGAGGCTGCTGAACGCAGCGATGCTTATAAACGTTATTTTAACAATCAAGGCCAGATTGATATGGCGACCGTCTACGCTGTTGCCCAGAATCTACGCAGCTTGACGCGTGAATCGCCCTATATTCAGTCCATCTATCTTTATGACAAGAGAAATGAAAGCGTTTTAACAGAAACTGGATTAAAGGACCTTTCAGGATTTGTAGACGAGGATTGGATTGGCCGCATCACCTCCGGCTCTTTATCGGAAGGCTGGCAGCCTGTTAGGGAATACAAAGATGAATTTCAGCGTACGTCTATACGTGTGCTTACCATAAATAAAGGTATGCCGCTGCCCTTCGGCTCGGAGGGAGTGCTCGTAATCAATCTCAAGATGAGCGGAATGGAACAGATCGTCGACGGTATGGTCAACGAACAGTTGTCCTTTCTGACCATCTTTGGCGCAGATGGACAGGTGGTCTATCAGGCCCATTCGGACAGTGAAGGTGCCAAGAATGGGAAGCAGTTGAACACTTTATATATGGAAAGGCTTGGCTGGACGTTTTCCAGCGGGATCAAAACGGGCAGTCTATTCAGCTGGGTGTCGGTGATTTCTTACCTTTGGGTAGCTATTGCCTTAGGTACGGTTGTGTGCGCGATTTTTTACCTGATCTATGTTACGCGGCGGAACTATAAACCAATTCAGGTGATTATGAACCGGATTGAAGGCCATCAAATTCGCAAGCTGGACCAATCCAACGACAGACCGGACGAAATGATGCTCATTGACGGGGTGCTGGAAGATCTAATCAACCATATGACGGATTATGATAAGAAAAGCAGAGAGAATCTGCTGTTACAGCGCAGCAAGCTTTTCAACGATCTCTTGCAAAGCGAACGGTTGGACAATGTCGTCCAGCGGATGGAAGAGCTGTCGCCGCTCTCCGGAGCTCATTCCACATCCCGCTTTATGGTTGTGCTAAGCGAAATCAACCGCTACGACAAGGTTTTTCAAGATCGGTATACAAGGGGCGATCAGAACACGCTTAAATTTGCCCTGATGAATGTCTTTCAAGAATTGGCGCGGAGTGCGGAATTGCAGGCTTGGGCGGAGTGGATTGGGACTGACCGGGCGGCAATTCTCTTCCTGACCACAGGAAGTGATGAAGAGATGGCAGAGAAAATCCGTGTATTCGCTGAGGACTGCCGCACCTGGGTGGAGCAGAATTTGCGCCTCTCCCTAAGCTTCGCTATCGGGCCAGTGGCGGCTGGGCCAGGGGAGATTCGCGATTCCTATGCGGCAGCGGAGAATGTGATGCAGCACAAGCTTTTAATGTACGAAGACATCGCTTTAACGGAATTTGGAGAAACGCGCCAGCCGCTTCTTGAGACATTCAAGTATCTACAAATGATTGCTGAGTTTGTTAAGCAGTTCCGGATGTCGAGCGGCCAATGGCGGGAACTGCTGGAAGGTGTTTTTGATGGTTTTAAACAGGATTATTTACAAGATGATGATATTCGCTCTCTAATTCAGGCCATGCTACAGATGCTGAGCCGGGAAGTGGCTGTCATGTCTGAGCAGCTGCAGGATGAGCTGTCAGCGGAAAATGCGGAGAAGCAGCTGAAGCGGCTGGAAGAGGCAGAATCCATAGATGAAATGAAGGGGATTTTGTTTGAGTATTTGACTGATTTATTCCGCACTTATGTTTCTGTCAGTGAGACTAAAAGCTACCGGGCGATGGTAACCGAGATGAAGAACTATATAGAAGAGAATTTTACAAATCCCGATCTCTCCTTAAAGCATTTGAGCGACCGGTTTCAGGTATCCGGCAAATATGCCAGCTATCTATTTAAAACAGAATTTAAAATGAAATTTGTTGATTTTCTAACAGAGCTACGCATGAAGGAAGCCGAAAAGCTTTTAGTGGAAACGGAATGTTCGCTGCAGGATATTGCACTCCAGGTGGGGTATGCGAATGCAATTACATTCGGCAGGGTATTCAAACGAGTATTAGGAATCACGCCGGGTGACTACCGTTCTTTAAAGCGCGGGCGCGGGACCTCCAGACTATAGGCTGCCGACTTTATTAATCCAATAGCAAGTGAACAATAGTTTTTTATAACCGCATCTGTGCACGCCAACCTCTATGATGGGGGCGCGAACACCGATGCGGTCTTTATTTTCACACTTTTGAAAGCGGTTTATTCTACGAAAATGGTTTGTATGGATAAACCGGAAGTCCGATTTTGCTGGGATATGAGCATCCGAAAGAGGTTTATTGTCAGACTGCCGAAATTCGTGAAATACTGTGGGCATCCAGAACAACAAGCGACCCAGTAGCACGGCAGTAAAAAGCATCACGAGCTATGGATTCCGCTGGGGATGGATAGAGTTAAGGCTAGGGGATCATAAATACACCATTAAAGCCTGCAAGGGCGAAGGGGATGGAAAAATGACAGTGAACGTACATCAAGGAGTTCTGAAGAAAGCAATCGGGATCGGATTAACCGCAATAATGGGCGTTTCTCTGCTAGCAGGCTGTTCCAATGATTCTAAAAACAACACAGCATCCGAGGGTGCCGCAGCCGGCGAAAGTGCCAAGCGCGTTACATTAAAGGTGGAAGTGTTTGATCGCGGCAACAGCCCAGCCCCTCATACCATTACCAATAACTACTTAACTAAACTAGTGCAGGAAAAGTTCGGAGATCCGAATAACATTGATGTGGAATTTGTACCTATCCAACGTTCTGAGGAAGTTACCAAGCTGAATGTTTTGATGGCGAGCAATACGGATGTGCCCGATATCGTATTTACGTATGATTCCAGTGTGTTTTATCGGTATGCCCAGCAAGGTGGCTTGACTGATGTCGGAGAAATTCTCGATGAATATGGCCCGAATCTGAAAAAGTTTATTGGCGAGGATACGCTGGCGTTCGGCCAGCTTGAAGGCCAACAGTATGCGATCCCTGGTAAACGGGCGATCACAGGCCGTTATAGCTCCTACATCCGTCAGGATTGGTTAGATAAATTAGGATTGCCTGTGCCAACGACGACCGATGAGCTGTACACCACTTTGAAAGCGTTTAAAGAAAAGGATCCGGGCAATCTCGGCAGCAAAAACATCCCGATGGGCATGGCACTGGCACCAGCCCAATTCGAGACGTTGATTTTCTCTTTCATGAAGCCGATCAGCGGCGATCTGACCTACAGCCAACGTTATGAGCTGCCGCTGCATGAGGGCTTTAAGGATGCCCTGCAATTTCTTAATAAGCTCTACAATGAAGGGATGATCAGTAAGGACTTCAGTCTGGACGAGGATAAAACACAGTTGGCCAAGGATATCCAGAACGGCAATGTAGGCTACTGGTCGGAGGATGTGGATGTCTTGTTCTATGCCGATGGTACCCTGGATAATCTCTACAAAAATGTAGAGGGAAGCAAGGTGCTGCCGGTAGACGTCTTAACCAACGCCAACGTTGATAACAAGCACATTAAATCCCGGTATGCCTCCAACGGCATGTACATCATGATTCCGAAGAGTAGTAAACGCGCCGTGGAAGCCGTTAAGTATCTCGATTGGATGGCTTCGGATAATAATCTGATTGATATCCAAAATGGCGTTGAAGGTGAAAACTACGATCTGGTAGACGGTATTCCAGTGGCTAAAACAGATGTTTCCCAGGAGTTCGCCGATCGTCTGTTTAACGCGGGTGACATGGCCATTATCTCCAACGGCAAAAACATTGGTGATCAGGCCACTAATGAAAAAGCATGGGCGCTGGGCTTCCCGGAACGTAACCGGGAGATGCTGACTCAATCAATCGCTATCGCCAACGCTGACACGGTGGGTCCGCTCGTCTTCGGCAAGCCGATAGAAGCGGAATCCCAATATGGCACAACGCTTAAAGATAAGCTCAACGTAATTATTGTAAAGACGGCAATGGCCAAACCAGAGCAGTTTGAAGCAGTTTACGAGCAGGAAATGAAAGATTACATGACTTTGGGCGGAACCAAACTGAAAGAGGAACTGGAGAAGTCGTTTAAGGAACTTTCGGCTCAATAAACAAATATATAGTGAAAACCGGGGGGGGAGATGGTGCTGCGCTCCACCCGGTTTTTCTCCTTAGGAGGAAAACGACTTGAGCAAAGCGACATACTTTAGACGGTATTGGCAATTGTACGCGCTGCTTTCGCTGCCTATTATTTATTTTCTGATCTTCCGCTATGGTCCGATGTATGGTGTGCAGATTGCTTTTAAGGATTTCAATTTGTTTCAAGGGATTGGAGGCAGCGAGTGGATCGGCTTTGATGCGTTCCGCGAGGTTTTTGGAATGAGAGAGTTCTATACCACCTTGCGCAATACCTTTATGCTGAATTTTCTGGATTTGCTGGTCTCTTTTCCGGCTCCGATTATCTTGGCGATTATGCTGTTCGAAATTCGTTCGGTGTGGTTCAAGAAAATATCGCAGACGATTTTGTATATCCCCCACTTTATTTCCTGGGTGATCATCGGGGGGATTGTGTATCAATTATTCGGCAACCAGTCCGGTATGGTGAACGGTGTGCTGGAGAGCTTAGGCCTTACTCCCATTCCGTTTCTGACTGAAAAAAATCCGTGGCTGATCACTTACTTATTCACAGGCGTCTGGCAAAGTGCCGGTTGGGGGACTATCCTTTATCTGGCGGCGTTAACCGGTGTCAACCGAGAGCTGTTTGAAGCTGCTGAAGTGGATGGAGCGACAAGGCTGAAGAAAATCCGCTACATTACGCTTCCCAGCATAAAACCAACCATCGTGACGCTGCTTATCCTCAATCTGGGAAAGATGGTCAGCATCGGCTTTGACCGTCCTTACATTATCGGTAACACTGCTGTGCGTGAGTATTCTGATGTGCTCAGTACCTTTGTGTACCGGGTGGGTCTAGAATCCGGACAATATACGTTGGCTACTGTAGTCGGATTGTTCCAAGCCGTGGTGGGACTGGTGTTTATTTTTGGCTCCAACTATATTTCGAAAAAAGTGACCGGAGACGGTATTTTATGATAAAGAAAGAAGGAGGCGGAGTGCTATGAGTGAACGTACCTCAAACCGGGTATTCGATATCGTCAATATAACGTTTGTTGCCTTGTTCGTTTTGTTCTGCTTGGCTCCATTTTTGCATGTGATTGCCGTGTCGCTTAGTTCCAACCGGGCAATTACTTCTGGAGAAGTAACGATTTTCCCCATTGAATTGAACTGGAATGCATACATTAATGTTTTTTCCAATAATGCGATGATCCGCTCTCTTGTCTTTACGGTTATTCTGACGTTTGCCACAACGGTGCTGTGTATGCTTTTCACTGTCGCAGCAGCTTATCCGCTGACCAAAAGAAAATTGAAGGGCCGCAAATTTTTTATGTATCTGATCGTTATCACCATGTTTTTCAGCGGTGGTATTATTCCTGAATATTTGTTGATCCGTGATTTACATTTGATTAATTCGGTCTGGTCGCTTATTCTGCCAGGTCTGGTCAGCCCCTTTAACCTGATTATCCTGATCTCCTTTTTCAATAACATTCCTGCCAGCCTGGAGGAATCCGCCGAGATCGATGGCAGTTCCCATCTTCGTACACTGATGAGTATTATATTGCCGCTATCCATGCCGGTTATGGCCACGTTGGCTCTTTTCTACGCAGTGGGAAGGTGGAACGGCTTTCAGGATTCTTTGATGTATATCAATAATCCGGATTTGTATCCGCTCCAGCTTAAGCTGTTCCAGATGGTGCAGAACAACATGGTATCCGAACTGACACAAATGGAAGGTGCCAACCGGACCCCGCTGACACCAGAGAGCCTAAAAGCGGCCACCGTTATCTTTGCAACAGTACCGATCCTTGCCGTATATCCGTGGCTGCAGAAATATTTTGTCAGCGGGGTAATGCTTGGTGCCGTAAAAGGTTGAACCGTAAGCTGTAACAAGGGAGGAAAACATAATTATGGAGGACAAAGGCATATTTTCGTTCTCAACTTGCTGGAACATTAAACGCCACACTGCCGGTGACGCCATGCTGCGGGAAATCCGCGATCTCGGCTTTCAGCGGGTGGAGCTGAACTATAATGTGACTAAGGAAATGCTGGAAACGATCGAGCCGATGCTTGAGCGGGGGGAGATGGGGGTCTCCAGTGTCCACAACACCTTCCCGCATGTGCAGGACTCCGATTATGGCACAGATTCCGTGCTGCTAGGTTTTGAGGATAAGGAGAAGCGGCAGCGGGCGATTGAGCTGCTGATTGGCTCGGCTAAGTACGCTCAGCGTTACGGAGGAGAAGCCGTTGTTGTGCATCCCGGTGAGGTACCCTTTCCAAATGATATCAGTAAAGAGCTGGAGCAAATTTATAACGGAGAGGGTAGAGATTCTAACGCTTATCGCAGCAAATGGGCGGAACTGATGGAGCGGCGGGAAGCTTACAGCGCCGGCTATGTGCAGAAAATTATTGAAAGCCTAGATGAAGTATGTAACCGGGCAGTTTCTGAGGGGCTAAACGTCCGCTTTGGTATCGAAACACGTTCCAAACCGCAGCAGATTCCGACGCTTGCGGAAGCCAAAACGATTATTAAGGCGCTAAAGGGAGCGCCTGTGGGCATATGGTATGACACCGGGCATGCCATTATGATGGACCGTTTGGGTTTGTACGACAGTGTGGGGGAAATGGAAGGTCTGATGGATGATATTGTAGGTGTTCACATTCATGAGACCATCGGTCTGTCTGACCACTGGTGCCCTTATGTAAACAGCGGGAATATGGAATTCTATGATGCGTATCTGCCGATGATTGAACGGGCGCAGGTCAAAGTGTATGAGCTGAAGGCAGCTTGCCAGCCGGAAGAAATTGATGAAAGTCATCGGCTGCTTATGGCCAAATTGGCGCGTAGAGGGCAGGTCTGATGTTGAACGATGAAGACCGTAGGTTAGCTATGAAGTATGCTCCGCGCTTATTTTTCGATCAGAACGAGCCGTTTTTTCCGGTACGTCTCGGTATAACGGTGATGCGGCAGGAGGAGGAGTCTCCTTCCTTCCGGCGCCGTCTAGCTGTGAAGCATCCGGATGTGCAGTTCGTTGTGGAATACGCGATTTATTACGATTATGATATTCAGCATTTATATGATCTGGAGCATGTGTGGGTTTACATCGGTAGAAACGGGGAAGTGGTGGATGCCGAAGCGAGCTTTCACGGGAAATTTCTTAAAGCGCTGCTGCGCGGGGGCAGCAATCTAAGCGGAACACGGGTGGACCTCTATGTCCAACCCGGCAAGCATGCCCTCGCCCCGTTCCCTGAAGTCTTTGAGCTGTTACCAGGATTCGCATCCAGTACACAGGATGGGGCAGGTGCGGAGGGTCTGATTTATGGTGACTTTTTCCGCGATATACTGGCATCGGATGAAGAAACTGACCGTCTTGTCCACCGTTATCTGCAAACCTGCCGGTTCACGCCTTCCCTGTCCTATTCGATCTGGGAATATGCGGACCGGGAGGAATTGTTCGTTTCTTGGATTCAACTGTTCACGGAAATTCCTGAACGTATCCGACAAGAGCTGGTGCGGCTTCAGCTCCTGTTACCACCCAGACATTGAGCAGATTGTTAACATGGAGGGAAGTATAATGTACAAGCAACTGGTAGCCAGTAATGATAGAGCGTCAGTGCAGGGATTATCCCGGCAGGTACTTGATCCGACGAGCCGCTATTACGGAGGGACAATAGATCCGGGTACTGGCGTTGCCTGGGTTAATCATACGACCGGCACACCAACCGATATGTGTTATTGGGGAGCGGCTCTGGTTAACCCGGGTTCCGCATTCTACCGTGATGAGCTGCTTCTGGCCCGCCTGCTGCTGGCGACGGAGTTCGTGCTGCGTGCACAACATGAGGATGGCTCGATCTCTCCGGGCTGGACGAACTATCATTCTCCCCCGGACACAGCCTTTGTCATCGTCGGCTACGCTCAGCTATACCAACTGTTGGCGTCGCAGGATTGGGCACCACTGCAACAGGTGCTTGATAATATGCTTCTGTTTCTTAAGCGAACTATTCCCGTCATGCTTACAGGGGGCTGTCACACGCCGAATCACCGTTGGGTATTGTGTGCAGCACTGGGATTTCTGCATGAACTGTTCGGACTGGAGGAGGCTGTCCAGCGGGCGGATCAGTGGTTGGCGGAAGGGATGGATATTACACCTGATGGAGAATGGACGGAACGCAGCAACGGTATTTATAGTGCGGTCAGCGACATCATGCTGATTCATGCCGCTCGTCTGCTGGATCGGCCCCAGTTGCTGGAGCCAGTTCGTCTGAATTTACACATGATGGTCTATTTGGTGCATCCTAAGGGCGAAGTTGTGACCGATTATTCTGGGCGCCAGGATCTGGGGAGCTTTCACGACCTGTCTCCATATTATTTACCGTACGCTATTCTGGCCCGTTTCGATAAGGAGCCATTGTTTGCGGGGATGGCCGAATGGGCAGGCAGTGCACTGGAAAATCCGGGGGTCTGCTCTGTCAACGTACTTGTACGGATGCTGCTGGAGCCGGAGCTTCAGCAACCTTTTGAAGATTCGGCAGCTCTGCCTGTAAAATATGAGAAAATACTGAACGGCGATTTTCCGCGACACGGCTATCTGCAGGGTATGGAGAAGTCCGGCCATCAAGGGCGAATTTACCACAGCCGGCTGCATACTGATTTCGGAGCACCGGTTGCGCGCTACAGGGACGGGAACACTAGCGTGACCTTAATTACGGAGACGCCGTCTTTTTTTGCACTCCGTCACGGTGCCGTCAGGCTGCTTGCAGTGCAGCTGGCTTCTTACTTTTCTCCGGGATATGTACCGATGCAAAAAATGATCAAATTGCCGGAAGGATACCACCTGTCAGGAGAACAAAAGAAGGGGTATTACGGTCCTGTCGAAGGCGAACTGCTTCCGCAAACATCTGCGGAGCCGGTAAGCCCTTGGTATCTGCTCCCGCACCAGAGCCGCGCACTTACGCATGAACAGACATTCCGTGTGGAGACGGAGGTTCAGCGTACGGACAGAGGGTGGACCCTCCGGTTGCATGCTGAGGAGCCTAGAGAGGTTATGACACAGTTGTCTTTCGTTTTTGGACGGGAAGGATGTTTCACTTCGGGCGAATTGCAGGCTGTCGGAGAGGACCATTATCTCTGGAACGGCGGTAACCTCCGCTATAGTTGTGAAGAGGACTGGATTGAACTGACAGGGGGCGAGCTTGGCCATCTGGCGGCTACGGTGCGTGAGGCGAAGCTGCAGGATAACTGCAAGGCGGTGTTGGTCAATTTTATGACCCCGTTCGATAAGACGATTACGATCACTCTATCTCCTTCCATGATAAGAGAGTAGCCTTTGTACAATTTACAATCTAGTAGGCTTTGAAGTTACACCTCAGTCTTAGAATAATGAAGCCTTATTAAAAAACCTTCCATTAGAAGCAAACCTGGAGTTATCAGGTCTAATGGGAGGTTTTGTTATGCATCTGCTAAGCATAGACTCACCAGATTTTAACCGTGCATAATGGTATAAGTAAGAAATCCGGGCACACCAGCCGTCAGAAATTCAAATATTCTCCGAAGCTGTGATTATCACCTTTTATAAAATTTCCTTTAGTTTGGTTTACATAGGCACTTTTTTCGGCAGTCAAGTGTTATAGAGATATAAAGGTTAAGGAGGTGCTTACATCGCCACAGGATTCGCTAGACTCGACAGAGTTGGAAGAGCTAATCGTTAGGATTCAGGAGGGGGATTCCGAGCAGTATGCTTTAATTGTCAGAGCATTCCAAAAGCCGATCTATCGCTATTGCTATCGTTTGTTAGAAAACAAGCAGGATGCGGAGGACGCGGTTCAGGATATTTTGGTAAAGGGTTATCAATCTATCCAGCAATACAAATCGCAAATGCATTTCTCGGCTTGGCTCTATCGTATCGCATATCATCATTGCTTAAATCTGCTGCGCAGGCGTCGTCTGCACAAGCAAGTCATGCGTATTTTTCGTCCGGAAGTACTGTCTGCAAGCCCTGAACAGGAGCTGGATGCTCGGTTGTATAGTCCTTCATTGTCTGCAGCTTTAGCGCGATTGTCGCTTGAGGAGAGAAACATGCTTATTCTGCGGGTGTTTGAGGAACAAACTTATGCAGAGATAAGTGAGATTCTAGGGGTCAGTCCCAATGCGCTAACTAAAAGAATGAATCGGATCAAGCTAAAGGTTCAGGAAGCTATGAAGTCGGAGGAGGAGATCACATGGAAAGAAACAAAATCAGCAATGAATACCAAGATATAATTTATGCCTCGGCTGGCAATGAACTTTTGGATGAGGTAGATGTAGAAGATAAGGTCATGGGGCGTATTACTGGCATAACAGGTCGAAAGCGATGGTTCTCGCTGAGGGTGATGAATAAAACAACGGCAGTGGCTAGCATGTTAACGCTGTTTCTGCTGATCTCTGTGACTGCGTATGCTGCATCTGAATATATCCAAATCCGCAATAGTGAAGGAGTAGTGAAGGTTCAACATGTTGCGCCGACCGAATCTGCAGAGAGGTCTTCTTATGATAAATATGCGCAGCAAGCAGAACAGTTCGCTAAACCGGGTGAATTGATCGGCTATCTTGTGAAAAATAAAGCAGGTGCAGCAGGCTTGGCGACAGAATTGCAGTTTAAGTATAAAGAGCAGCGGATAGATGCGTATTCTGACTTTATAAAAGAAATCAAAAGAACAGGGGCGCCAATGCTTCCCGAAACGGCAGCGGGGTACGCTTTTAAATATGGTGTAATCCATCCTAATTCTCCGACTACGGATACAGCTAAGCTAGGTTCTCTGTATAAGGAAACATTAAATGATCTTACCGCTCAGGCATATAAGGATAAGGGGACGCGCAATTTGTTTATGAAGGCTATACCGTGGTCCGAGCCAGGGGGGCTAAGTGTAACTTATTCGAAGAACAATGCTTTTATAGGGATCTCAGCAACGCTCATGCATGGCGGCAAGGTTTTCGTGGAACAAACATCTGAGAATCAAGCTAATAAGCTCACAGTCGCAGGCACAGAAGTTATCTATAACAAGGTAGTAAGGGAAGAAGTCAGCTATGATTATCTGAATTGGTATAACGAGAAGCAGGACGCGTATTATACACTCACCAGCTATGGAGATGAGATTTTGACCATGGAGCAATTTTTACAGCTGGCTGAGGAGCTATTGAAGTAGAGTTTTGAAGTTTGAGGTTTGAGGTTTGAGGTTTGAAGTTAGTAGTTAGTAGTTAGTAGTTAGTAGTTAGTAGTTAGTAGTTTGTAGGTGCATGCGCTAAGTTAGTTGTATTATGTGCAATTAAAGTTCACTAATATTCTGTATATAGGTCCTTTAGTTGTATTTGATGCAGCTATTACTGGTTAGATTAGTGGGAATAGACGTTTTTACGGATTTTAGTTGTAGAGAATGCAATTAGAGAAGAGGATATGAGCGGATCAGAAAGATATAAGTGTATAAAATACAGTTAAATCGTATGCAGGGAAGGCAGCAAGTCGATCCAGATATAAAAGAAGGTATCCCCAAAGCGAGAGCGTAGGGATACCTTCTTTATATTCTTATGTCGGCGAAAAGTCGAAGAGCGTTAGCCTTCTAACAACAGTGCTTCTGGATCTTCCAGCAATTCCTTCACTTTGACGAGGAAGCTTACCGCTTCAGAGCCGTCTACGATCCGGTGATCATAGGAAAGGGCAATGTACATCATTGGACGGTTTACGGTTCTTTCTTCGTCCAGCGCGATCGGACGCAGTTGAATCTTATGCATCCCTAGAATACCCACCTGTGGTGTATTCAGAATCGGTGTGGATAACAAGGAGCCGAATACGCCACCGTTGGTGATGGTGAATGTTCCGCCTTGCAGCTCGGAGAGGCTGAGCGTATTGGCGCGTGCTTTGGAAGCGAGCTCGCCAATCTGGCGCTCGATTTCCGGGAAGCTGAGCCGATCCGCATCACGGACTACTGGAACTACAAGTCCTTCTTTCGCTGCAACAGCAATACCGATGTCGTAGAATTTCTTAACGACCAGATCTTCACCGTCGATCTCGGCGTTCAGCAGTGGATAGGTTTTAAGCGCACCGATCACGGCTTTGGTGAAGAAGGACATGAAGCCTAGTCCAACTTCATGTTTCTCTTTAAATGCATCCTTGCGGCGCTTGCGGATGTCGAGGATCGCTGTCATGTCCACCTCGTTGAAGGTGGTAAGCATGGCCGCGGTCTGCTGCGCTTCGACCAAGCGGCTGGCAATCGTGAGCCGTCTGCGCGACATGCGCTTGCGCTCCACGTTTTTGCCCTCGTCCGGCGTGGCTTTGCTCGCTGCCGGCTTCGCTGGCTCCGGCTTGCCTTGCGGCGCCGGAGCTACCGGTGCAGCGGACTGCGGCGCTGCTGCACCATGACCGGACACATCGGCCTGACCAATCCGGCCGATAGGATCACGGGCGCTAACCTCGCCGAGGTCGATGCCGCGCTCCCGTGCCAGCTTGCGTGCGCCCGGCGATGCCAATGCAGCGTGGCTGTCGCCACCTGCTGCAGGCACTTCGGGCGCGGCTACAGGCGCGGCGGCTGCTACTGCGTTGCCGCCTGCCGGTGCCGCTTTAGGCGCTTCGGCTTCGCTTTCAGCGGCCCGCGGCGTACTGCCGCTTGCGGCTCCAATGATGCCGATGGCTTCGCCAACGGCTACGTTCTCGCCCGCTTGACGCAGGATGGTGGAGATGACACCCTCCACCTCTGCACTAATTTCTAGATTGACTTTATCCGTTTCCAGCTCAGCGAGCACATCGCCTTGACCTACCGTGTCGCCTTCTTTAACCAGCCATTTGTAGATGGTTCCTTCGGATATGGATTCTCCCAGATCGGGTACTAAGATTTCTGACACAGGCCGTTTCCTCCCCAAACATAATGGTTTACGCTATTGTGATACCGTCCTCTTAAGAGGACGGTACAGCCGCTTGTACGTTCGAATTTGATTTTAGGGCTTCTGTTACAATTCTACGTTGTTCGAAGCTATGCACATCTGCATAACCACTGGCCGGGCTGGAACGTTCCGGACGGCCGATATATCTTACGCCGGCATTCTTTGGTGCGATGGCGCGTAACCGAGGCTCACTATAGCTCCAGCCGCCCATATTTTTCGGCTCTTCTTGCACCCAGACAATTTCCTGAAGGGAGCTGAAGGAGTTTAAATGTTCGCTTAACTCTTGTTCCGGGAACGGATAAAGCTGCTCTAGGCGAAGAACATGCAGCCATGACCAATCCTTATCCTGTGCTGCTTCCAGTTCTGTTTGGATGTCGATAGCCACTTTACCGCTGCAGACTACGAGCCGTTTAACTTCACTTGGTTTCTGGCCAAGCAAAGATTCAGCTAATACAGGCTTGAATTGTCCTGAAGCCAGCTCGGTTCCGGCAGAAGTGCTGCGCGTATTCCGAATGAGACTTTTCGGCGTCATAATGACTAGCGGTCTAGCATCTTCCTGCCCGCATAACGCTGCTTGGCGCCGCAGCAGATGGAAATATTGCGAAGCGGTAGTCAGATTAGCGACTGTCCAGTTCTCCTCAGCGGATAGCTGCAAGAACCGTTCCAGCCTACCGCTGGAGTGCTCAGGTCCCTGTCCTTCGTAGCCATGCGGCAGCATGATGACGAGATTGCTGCGCTGTGTCCATTTGGCGCGTCCAGCCGCAATGAACTGGTCAAAAATAACCTGACCCGCATTGGCGAAATCACCATACTGTGCTTCCCAGATTACGAAGGTTTCCGGTGCGAACACATTATAACCATATTCAAAGCCTAATACTGATGCCTCTGACAATGGACTGTTGTATACGCCAAAGGAGGCACGGGAATCGCTTAGCTGATGTAGCGGAGAGAATAAATCTCCTGTTTTACTGTCGTGCAGCACCAGATGGCGATGTGCGAAGGTTCCGCGTTGGGCATCTTGACCGCTCAGTCGGATGGGCGTCCCATTTTTCAAAATGGTAGCGAAGGCTAACGTTTCAGCCAGTGCCCAGTCGACCTTTTCACCCTCATTCAGTGCATCTTTACGACGTTGTAAAATGCGCTCCAGCTTCGGATAAACCTGGAATCCAGCTGGAACCGTCAACAGTTCACGATTGATCTCCTGCAGGCTGGAGATGGATACCGCTGTAGTGTTTGCCGCTGCGCGGTCCGTTTGTAGAGGAATGAAGGCTTTGGGTTCTTTTTTCTTATGATTGCCTTCCTTCATATTATCGTACGCACGCTGCAATACGCTTTCTGCTTCAGCATTCATCTTTTGTACGTCTTCGGCGGTAAGAACCTTTTCGTTTTTCAGTCTCTCTGCATAAACCTTGTAGACGGTTGGATGATTGCGAACCTTGCCGTAGACAATAGGTTGTGTGGTTTCAGGATCATCCATTTCGTTGTGACCATGACGGCGGTAGCCGATGAGATCAATTACGAAATCTTTTTTGAATTGATGGCGGTATGCGCTAGCTAAACGTACGGCTGCTACGCAGGCCTCTGGGTCATCAGCGTTGACATGGACTATCGGGATTTCATACCCTTTGGCGATGTCACTCGCATAATGCGTAGAACGGGAATCTTCACTTTCAGTCGTAAAACCAATTCGGTTATTAACAATGATATGGATCGTCCCACCATTTTGATAACCTTGAAGTTTGCCGATATTAAGCGTTTCTGCAACAATTCCTTCACCTGGAAAAGCAGCATCGCCATGCATCAGCACCGCCATAGCTTTACTGGTATCAATCTTCGGCAGTCCTGCAGTGCTCCGATCTTCTTGTGCGGCACGAGTGAAACCTTCCACGACAGGATTGACGAATTCCAAGTGACTTGGGTTATTCGCTAGTGTTATTCTTGTGCGTACGGTTTCTCCTTCACGGACAGCACGGTCTGCACCGAGATGGTATTTCACATCACCTGTCCAGCCATAGTTAATGCCTGTAGAGCCTTCGGAAGGGAAAAGCTCCTTGTTCGGAGAATGATGAAACTCTGAAAATATGATATCATATGGTTTGCCCAAAATATGTGCAAGAACGTTGAGGCGGCCGCGATGCGCCATGCCCATCAAAATATGCTCCGCACCGTCATGTGCAGCAGCACGTACGATTTCATCTAACATCGGTACAAGAGCATCATTGCCTTCAAGACTGAAACGCTTCTGACCTACAAAAGTCTTGTGGAGGAAGGTTTCAAATTGCTCTACCTGAATCAGGCGGTTCAGGAGCTCTTTGCGTTCTGTATTATTTAGGGGTGCTGGTGAGCTGGTGGATTCTGCCTGTCTATTTAGCCATTGCAGTTCTTTTTCTTCATGCACATGCCCGAACTCATAGGCGATGGTCTTGGTGTATGCCTGACGCATACGTTGCACGGCATCCCATCCGGTATGCACATCATTCGGCGCATTTTCCCATATAAGCGTGGCAGGCAGTGCGATCAGGTCTTCGCGGGTCAGCCCATAGGTTTCAAGCTCAAGATATTTTGCCATGGGATTCTGATCGCGTACCAGCGGATCAATTTCAGCGGCCATATGGCCATATATACGAATATTGGCGATTAGCTTGGAAGCTCTTACTGCTTTTCTAAGCCATTCGGTGTCTCCCGAGATGCGCGGCTGAGGAGCCGGTTCGCTATCTGGAGTTAGGGGAGGAGGTCCCGAATTTGTAAAAAGCTCGCGATAATTATTTTCTACGGTGGAGGGATCTTTCACAAACTGTTCATATCTTTCTTGAATGTAGCCTAAATTGGGTCCGTAATACTTACTCCAAATGGATTCGTTATAGGGCTCTTTGGCTGCCATGAATACATCCTCCTTAACGGATGAACTCCATACGTGACATTTTGTGTCAACGCTTACTGGAGCTGTGATGATTGCGGTTTCATTTCTCATCTTATTGTGCTACTTTCAGCCACTGTAATCAATTCATTCTTTCGTCCAATACGTTCGCAAAATGGTATAGGTTAGCTTGTTCTAATGAAAAGAAGGGTGTTTCTTCTCATTACCCATTCTAAAGGCCTATTAAAATGATTCTATTATCCTTATTTTTAACTATTAGGTCAGTAAATATTTATTTTGCTAGTACAATTTATTTTATGTAACGGACGAGTATCGTGATAATCGGACAAGATCTTTGAAAAAAAATCTTTTATTTTTCGTTTTTAAAATAGAAAGTAACCAGGAATCGACACACTTTTCCGCTTTCTTTTTGTATAATGTTATTGCAGATAGTAATTTTATAGTTTTTTAAGCAGATCCTTTCGTGAAAAGGGTCCAGTAAAAGGTAAACTTGCCGAAAGGCAGGGGCACAAAGTCGCGGGTCTAAGGTAGAGATACTATGACAGCCGGATTGCCTGGGGACGTAAAATCTTAGGGGGAGATTTTTTGGAAAAGTCCAACCAGGGTAGCAACAGAGAACAGCAGTTTATTGATCTGGATCAAGAGTGGGTACATTTATTATTAGCAGCTAAGAAGGCTGGCATTAAGGCAGATGAAATCCGCCAGTTCTTTCATGAGAAAACTGTGCAGATCGTGCAGTAATACATTAGAGGGGTTACATATCGAAAAAGGGCACAGCGGTTCTTCGCTGTGTCCTTTTTCGATATGATTTAGTAGAAGTGAGGATCGTACCAGATTAGTAGGAAGTATTAATCCTTTTGATCGAGCTTCCATTTCTGATAGTCCAGAAATTCTTTGAATTCGCGTTTGCTAATGCCTGAGTCCATAGCTTCCTGCACCAATCGGAACCATTCCGAATCTAAATGTGATTCCTCTGCATCATTTGGTTCTCCATAGAGTAGGGCATGAATGGATACCTGAAGCGCGTCAGCGATCTTTTCGATAAACTGGATGGATGGATTGGATTGGATGTTTCTCTCCACGTTGCTAAGATACGACTTAGCCACATCTGCTCTGTCCGCAAGCTCAGATAGGGAGAAACCCTTGTCTAGGCGGAGCTGCTGGATACGTTGGCCCATATTCTGTGGCACTATGCTGACGCCCCTCCGTAATTTTTGTTATTAGTATAGCAAATATCAATAAATCGGACAAAGTTTATTGTAAAGAGAAGAGCAGCAATCTGCTTATCCGTGGCCGGATTCAGGATCTGCTGCTCTTCGAGTATTTTATTAAATTACTTTATTGATCTTAGTAGTCTTTTTTCGCACCTTGTTTAGCTACGAAATCCCAAGTCAGTGTTAAGCTATCGCCTTGGAAAATATTTTGATCTTGGTTATTTTCCACAAATTCGAATTGGACGGAGAAGCTGTCATTGGTACCGGCTTTAATACCGGATGCTTCGGTAAAGAGTTGATCCCAACCTGTATTTTTTACGAGATCCGGATGCTGACTTTTTAAAGCAGCAAGTGTAGTCTCATAAACTACATTTTCAGGAGAGACGATAGGTACCCCTTTATCATTATTTCTAAGGAATTTAACTTTAATGAACTCGGCTAAATCCAGGTAGTTATCTCCTTTAGCATCCGTGATTTGAGTCGATGTATTCAGAATGATAGATCCGATATCGAGCGAACCATCGTTTTTCAATTTGAAGGATTTAGTTACAGTATCACCTGGTTTCAGGTTAGGAATATTAACGATGACAGAAGGGTCGGAGTTCAGATCGAGTGTACCCGCTGCGAATGTAGCTGTGCTTTGCGCAGTGTCGCTAAAGTATGCGAAGGTTCCTCCGCCGATTAATGATAAACCCAGTGCTGCAGATGCTACGCCAAGACCCAATGTTTTCTTGATACCCATAATAAAATTCCTCCTCAAATTTGTGTTTGAATTTTTTATAAAATTTATATATTGTATCTTCCGGTTCGTAAGCGGAAGTGGACAATCAACTTAGGGCTGTGTTTCTGTTGGGGACGGTGAGGCTGGCAGTAGGGCAGCATTTTTCTTTTCTAATGCAGCTACAGCCTTCCAAGAGGTATACAGAGCATAGAGCAGAAGCATCAAGCCAGGCACGATCATGAGGACTACACTTCCAGCTTTGGAAACCGCGAAATTCATAGCGTAACCGACATAGGGTACAGTGACCCCGGTATACTGAGCTACAACATTCGCAGAACTGGTAGGGTTCATGTCGGGTGCGTCGTTGTTATCGCCTTTAGTGCGATAAACAGCTTCACCCGTAGCGTTATTGACGGTCGCTTCTACAATCCGGTGAGTAATGAGCAGATTATCTTCGTTCCTAAAGGTGATGACATCGCCTGGTTTGAAACGATTCATATCCCCTCCGGGTTTTAATGCGACAATTGAGCCTGTCTGAATTCCTGGTTCCATCGATCCTGAGAGTACGGTTTTGATCTCATATCCGAAGAAAGCAGGTTCACCACCGGAGGCCTTGGATAACACTACGGCTGCCACCAGCAGAATAAAGATCATAAGCATTAAGCTCGATAGGGTATTATTGATAAATTTTTTAATCCGCATCTTATTCTCCACCTTTCTCAGGTTGAGGGTCCGAAGGAGCTTGGGTTGCTACCGGCGGGGAAGTCGTACTGTCTTCCGCCTTTGCCGTCTCTTGTGGAACCTCTTGCTGAGGGACATCTTTTGGAATTGTGAGCTCTTCGCCAATTTCCGGGTTAACCGGGTCAGTGGGTGGGGCTTCAGGTTGTTCTTTATTTGGGGCTTCCGGAGCAGCTTCACCTGACGTTGGAGGGGTTGCCTCAGCTTTCGCTTTATCCTCGGCTTCTTGTTGCTTTTTCTCCTCAGCCAAACGTTCTTCTTCTTTCTTCGCTTCTTCTTCTTTCTTTGCTTGCTCCTCTAGCCGAGCTTTTTCAAGCTCTTCTAGTTTTTGCTCGCGAGTCTGACTGATCATTTGGAGTTTATCTTGAAGGGTAGTGATACCTGAGGTTGCCGATTCTTTAAGGTTAGTCAATTCGGTATTTAGAGCTTCATAAGTGGAGGTGAGGTCGCTAGAGATCACGCCGTCTGGTTGAGTGAAGGTAATCAGGAATGGCAGTGGCTGTGGAAACTCTCCTTCGCGTAATTCAAGTTGTCCATAAACATCACTGGTAACTACCGAAGCGAATGGAAGACCGACATCGTGTATGGAGGTTAGGTAACTAATAACTCCATTTAAGGAAGCATTCAAGGATTCAGAGATCACACCGCTTTGATTCAGGCTGCTTTGTAAATCTCTGAAAAATTGCTCATCCTTGATTTCTAGACAATTGGAATCTAGAGAAGTCATATATCCTCCTATCTGGAAGAGTAAGGCTGCTGCTGCACTTAGCTCATTGTGGATTTGATTCCAAATTTGGCTGTTAGCCGCCAGTTGCTCGTTAACGCTATCTATTTGGGATTGAAGCGCCGCTATTTGCGAAGAAATCTCTTGTGCAGCGACATCAAGCTCTTCCAGCGACATCCCTTCTATTCCCGAAACGTCCGAGTAGTTAGCTAATGAGGAAAAGGGTTGTAGTGATTCTTTTAAAGTGAGCGCTCGATTAACATGCTCTTTGAACTCTGTAAGCAGTGCCTTGATCGAATTCGGAAATACTTCGCAAAAGCTAATCGTGCTAGTGGTTTGCGCAGCAGCTCCAAAGCCTCCATAGGTACCACCAACTTGCTGCGAGGTATATAGAAATAAGACGGAGACAGCCATTCCTGATTGCAGTATACGTAAACCAATTTTCCTGTTTCTTCTAGGTCTTCTCCTTGCTGATCTGGGTCTCAGAGGAATACCTCCCCTCAATGTCTGTTTCTTTGGTTCGTTATTATCGTTCTTTATTAAGAACAACTTCTGTAATGAATCATACATGGAATAAAACAAAAAGAAAACTGCCAATAACGCGCATTTGTACTCTATAAAGAACAAAAATGATAATTTATCTCTAAATAACTCCATTTATCGCTCGATTACTAAATATATTCGCAATAAAGAACGATCTATTAGGGTGATTCGCATAAAAATACCCGGCTCGCAGTAAAAACGCGAGCCGGGTATAAGTGGAGTAATGAAGTTGAGAATATAAATGTATATGTTACGGAAGTTTTGAACCACGTGAACTAACATACAGGTCGTACCATTCCTTACGGCTAAGCTCCAGCTTGTCCGCATCGGCACAGGCAGTAATACGCTTCGGATTCACAGTTCCAATAACAGGCTGAATGGCAGCTGGATGTGTCATTAGCCAAGCCAATACAATAGCTTCGGGTGTTGTTCCTTTTTCATCTGCAAGCTGTTGGACCATAGCTGCTGTTTGGACGATATTCTCCGGTTGATCCTCTAATGAACGCCCGCTAAATAGACCTTGGGCGAGTGGCCCCCAGGCTTGAAGCTGAATGTTCTCCATTCGACAATGTTCAAGGGTTCCCTCAGGAAAGATAATATCCTTCCAGGGTTCACGATTTACACTGATTCCAGCATCCACCCAGCTGATCTTAGCCAAGCTCATATGCAGCTGGTTTACGATAAAAGGTTCATCGCAATAAGTCTGCAGCAGCTTGATCTGAGCGGCGCTCATATTGGAAACCCCGAAATGGCGAACCTTACCAGCGGCCTTCAGTTGATGTAATGCGGAGGCTACTTCCTCAGGATCCATTAAGGGATCGGGTCTATGCAATAGAAGAATATCAATGTATTCGGTCCCAAGTCGTGACAATATTCCATCCACGCTGTTCAGAATATGTTGGCCAGAGAAATCAAACGTATTAGTGCTGTCCCCAGGCTCCATTAGCTTAATTCCACATTTAGATTGAATTATAATTTCTTCACGTAGTCCTGGACGATCCTTAAAAATCTGACCGAATACCTTCTCCGCCTTGCCACGAGTGTAAATATCTGCATGATCAAACATGTTGATGCCGATGGAAAGTGCGGCATCGACCGCTTCATGCCCTTGTTTAACATTCTCCGCAGTAATCGGCTCATGGTCCCAGTCACCGCCTAGTCCCATGCAGCCTAAAGCAATGCGGCTTGCGGGAATCCCGCGCTTGTTTAAAGGTAACGCTTTCAACAATGTGATTCCTCCTTGGAAAATATGATTGCGTACTTGTAGTTATTGTACACTCTCAGAAGCCCGTATGGTATTTTTTGTCGCTGGAAGAGCGGTGTTTGGTCTCCTCTTTATTCTTTTCTTCTTGCTTTTCCAGTGTCAAATCTTCCATCGGAATCGGGTCTACATTCTGCTCACTTTCATGAAGATCGAATAGACTTTCTTTCTCTGTTGGATATTGTTCCGGGTGATCCCGTTTGTCACTATTCAGCTGATGTTTTTCTTGGGTCATTTTTACCGCCTCGCCTTCCTTTGAGATTTAATGGATATTGTGCTCGTTAATAAACGTATTTTGACTCCCTTAAACAGAAAAAGAGGCCATTAGGCCTCTAAATTCAACGGTGTCCCTATGTCTTTTAGCTTGCGTGCTACAACATCATCGTATAGGCGCTGCAGCCATTTCAGCTCAGTCAGGGTGTGCTCATATGTACCGTACATTAGATGCAGGGCAGAACGAGGCACGATGGAGATATGCTCCTCGTATACCTGATAAGCCAGATTAACCTGATGTTCTGTTTCCCGGAGACGTTCCTCGAGCAGCTTCTCAACCTTGCTCTGATCGATATGACGGGACATAGCAAGCGCCATATACATCGGATGATAGAAGGGTTCGTTTTTCTTAATTTGTTGCAGGATAAGTTGTTCGAATAAAGCTTTACCTTGCTCTGTTATGGCATAGATCGTTTTGTCCGGCCGATCACTGCTGCGGATGACCTCTAAAGCTTCTATATAACCATCTTGTGCAAGCTTATCCACAGCATAATAGAGTGATCCCATCTGCAGCTTGGTGATCCGGTCCATGGAACGTTCCTTCATCACTAATGTGATTTCATAGGGATGCATGTTCCGCTCCAGCAGTAAACCTAAAATGGCTAATTTCATGGACATAATGGTTACCTTTTGCCCTCTGACGCCTGAACAGCTTTAGCAGGAATGGTAAGACGGTCTTTTGGCATGAGCAGTACAAAGACTAGACCGAGCACTGCAGGAATCAAAGCCCACATAAAGGTTTGTGCAATAGAGGTGGATAACGCACTTGATATTTTCTCTAATATTTCAGCAGGGATCTTCGCTCTTGCTTCAGGTGTTAACGCAGCGCGTGGATCTCCGAAGGCTGCTGACTGTTCACTACCGCCAAAAGCATCGCTTAGACTGTTAGTAAAGCTATTCCGCTGAATAATCCCGAAGATCGTAATTCCCAGCGTCATTCCAAGGGAGCGCATGAAGGTACTGGTTGATGTTGCCGACCCCCGTTGGCGCATATCGAAATTATGGATAGCTGCCATGCTCAGCACGGAGAAGGAAAAGCCTACGCCGAACCCAGTCAGAGCCATAAATACATTAAGCATGAGGCGGGAGGTATCTGGTGATAAAGTGCTTAGGCTGTAGACCCCTGCGACAAAGCAGACTGCGGATAGGATCATAATGTTGCGGAAGCTGGTTTTTGTTGTAAGCAGCCCCCCGGTCTGACTGCCAACGACCGTACCGATCATCATCGGCATAAGGATCAGCCCTGAGTTCGTAGCTGAGCCGCCAAATACACCCTGCACAAAGATAGGGATATAAATAGTAGCTACAATAAAAGCAGAACCATAAAATAAGCTGGTCACGCTGCTTGTTGCAAACAACCGTTTGCGGAACATAGCGAACGAGATCACAGGTTCAGCAGCTACTCTCTCAATAAGGATAAACGCCAGCAAGAGAACAGCAAAACCTACGAATAAGCCAAGGATGACACTGGAATCCCAAGCATATTGATTACCACCAAGTTCCAGAGCGAACATTAGGCAGATAATCGCGCCAACCAGAGTGAAGGCTCCGCCCCAGTCAATGCGCTGTTTAGCGTGGGAGATCGACTCCTTATAAGAAGTTGCAATCAGGAACAGTGCAATAATTCCTAGCGGCAGGTTAATGTAGAATACCCACTGCCAACCAACATAGTCGGTAATATAGGCACCGAGTAAAGGTCCAAGTACACTGGAAATTCCGAAGACGGCTCCAAAGAGACCGGTCAATTTCCCTCTTTTTTCAGGCGGGTAAATGTCGAAAACGATGGTGAAGGCGATTGGCATTAGTGCACCGCCGCCGATCCCTTGAATGGCACGGTAAATGCTGAGCTGTGTGATACTGGTGGCAGTACCGCACAGAGCCGAGCCAATCAGGAATACAATCAATCCGAAAATGAAAAAACGTTTACGTCCGTACATATCAGAGAGCTTGCCGAAGATAGGGGTTCCGGCCATTACCATTACCATGTAAGCCGAGGTGACCCATACGATTTTATCCAGACCGCCGAGATCTGAGACTATCGTTCCCATAGCTGAAGCTACAATGGTATTGTCCATTGCGGACATAAGAATACCAAGCAGCAGGCCAACTACTACGAGTTTAAGATTACTTTCTTTAGTATGCATGCTTCGCAGCTCCTTCTTCTAAATAGTGATAGTTCTGTTCGAAAAATGTTCATAATTGGAAGCAAAATTTATTATATTCAAATTTGAATAGGGAGGCAATAGTTTTTTTGAAAAATAGAGATGTATAGCCAACCATAGAAGAATACGGCGGTAATAAAGGGACAAACTACCGGTGGAGATCATCTGTGGATGAATTAGGAATGCCTCTTGACATACCATACGGGGGTATATTATATTATAACCAAGGAGGCTGATTCTTATGTCTACTGCCAAGAAGGAGCAAGCTGCAGAATCCTGCGACATAAATTGTCATTCTTCATCATCAGGAGAACGAAAAAGTCATCATTCGGCAGAATTCAAGAATAACTTGAATACGCGCCTCAACCGGATTGAAGGCCAGATCCGCGGGGTAAAGGGTATGATTGAGCGGGATACCTATTGTGATGATGTGCTCAACCAGCTCGCAGCGGTACAGGCGGCGTTAAATGGTGTCGGTAAGTTGCTGCTAGAAGGGCATATGAAAAGTTGCATTGTTGAGCGAATCGAAGCTGGCGAACATGAGGTTATCGACGAGCTCCTAATTACGGTTAACAAATTAATGAAATAATAAGCTAATGCTTCTAGAGCATAGCTTCACAACATTTATTGGAGGTTATATTAATGTCAAACGCTACATTAAACGTTGAAGGAATGTCTTGTGGTCACTGTGTTAGCTCCGTAGAGAAAGCCGTAGGCAATCTTGGAGCCACAGCTAAAGTTGATCTTGCTGCTAAGAAAGTTTCCGTCGAGTATGATGAGAACAAAGTAAGCCTTGGTGCGATTAAAGAAGCAATTGTAGATCAAGGGTATGACGTAGTTTAATTTGAAGCACAGTAATAAGGCTTGGAGTGATATGGGGAAGCTACCCAAAGCTCCAATGCCTTTTCTTTTAGAAATTATCATACCCTATAGGGGTATGTGGAGGCGTGGAAATCATGGATAAAACCAAAACAACAGCTTTACCAACCGAACAGCAGGCAACTGTACAGATTACAGGTATGACCTGTTCCGCTTGTGCAACCCGAATTGAGAAGGGTTTGTCCCGGATGGACGGCGTATCTCGTGCGAATGTGAATCTAGCCTTGGAACAGGCTACTGTTGGATTTGATCCGACAGTATCAGGGTTGCCACAAATTGAAGATAAAATCCGTTCTCTTGGTTATGACACTATTAAAGAATCTGCGGATTTTGATATATCGGGGATGACCTGTGCTGCTTGTTCCTCACGGATTGAAAAAGTGTTGAGCCGTACACCGGGCATAGCAGCTGTTAATGTGAATTTGGCGCTGGAAACAGCACATGTAGAATATACACCCGGTAATATCAGTCCAAGGGAGATCATGGAGAAGGTAAGCAGTATCG
The DNA here is from genome assembly GCF_037970385.1 of Paenibacillus sp. FSL R5-0928. Lineage (NCBI taxonomy): Bacteria > Bacillati > Bacillota > Bacilli > Caryophanales > Paenibacillaceae > Paenibacillus > Paenibacillus sp. FSL R5-0928. The sequence continues at coordinate 436,681 of NZ_CP150225.1, forward strand.
GCTATAAAGCTTCTCTTAAAGAAGACCGCAAGGATCATGTGGATCGTCGTGGAAAAGAAATTCAGCATAAAAAGTGGAAATGGATCATTTCTGCAATTCTTTCGTTCCCATTGTTATGGGCGATGGCTGGTCATTTCTCCTTCACCGGCTGGATTCCAACACCGGATATATTTATGAATCCTTGGTTCCAGCTTGTTCTGGCTACCCCTGTGCAATTTATCATCGGTTGGCAGTTCTACGTCGGTGCTTATAAAGCCCTTCGTAACCGGAGTGCCAATATGGATGTGTTGGTCGTATTAGGGACGTCAGCAGCTTATTTCTACAGTCTTTATCTGACCATTGATTCCTTAAGCATGAAGGGAATGAATCATACTGTAGAAATGTATTATGAGACGAGTGCTGTACTCATTACCCTTATCCTCGTCGGTAAATGGTTTGAGGCGCTGGCGAAAGGCCGTTCCTCTGACGCAATCAAAAGCTTAATGGGTCTTCAGGCAAAAACCGCCCTCGTAATTCGGGATGGGCAAGAAATGAATATCCCGACAGATGAAGTCATTCCTGGCGATATTGTATTGGTGAAGCCCGGTACTAAGGTGCCTGTGGATGGCGAAGTTGTCGAGGGATCTTCTTCTGTGGATGAGTCGATGTTGACCGGAGAAAGTATTCCTGTGGAGAAAAAACCAGGGGATACCGTGATCGGTGCCACTATGAATAAGAATGGTATCTTGAGAATCAAAGCAAATAAAGTGGGTCGCGACACTGCGCTGGCTCAAATTATCCGAGTAGTGGAGGAAGCTCAAGGCTCCAAAGCTCCGATTCAACGGATTGCCGATGTAATCTCAGGGATTTTTGTGCCGATTGTTGTGGGTATTGCTGTGATAACGTTTCTGATCTGGTATTTCTGGGCAGCCCCTGGCCAGTTCGCTGATGCCCTCGAAAAAGCCATTGCAGTGCTCGTAATCGCTTGTCCATGTGCGCTAGGTCTGGCAACGCCAACCTCCATTATGGCAGGATCGGGCCGGGCAGCAGAGCTTGGAATCCTCTTCAAGGGTGGGGAGCATTTAGAGGGAGCGCAAGGGATCCAGACCGTTGTGCTAGATAAAACAGGTACAGTGACGAATGGTAAACCCGTGCTTACCGATGTTGTGACTACTACTGGAATTGCAGCTTATGGAAAAGAAAACGCGGAAAACCGTTTGTTAGCTTTAACTGCAGCCGCCGAAAAGCTATCAGAGCATCCACTTGCGGAGGCTATTGTTGCTGGCGCCGCTGATAGAGGTTTGGCTTTGCCTACTGCTGAGCAGTTTGATAATGTGCCCGGACGTGGAATTATGGCGGTTATCTCTGATCAGCAGGTTATGGTAGGCACACGGCGGATGATGGAAGATCATCAGCTCGATATCACAGAATGGACTCCAATTATGAAGAAGCTGGAGGAGTCGGGAAAGACAGCTATGCTAGTAGCGGTAGAGGGAGAAATCGCTGGAATTGTGGCCGTTGCTGATACGATTAAACCGACCTCAAAAGCGGCTGTAGCCGCGCTTCATGATATGGGTATTGAAGTCGTTATGATCACTGGTGACAATAAAATTACAGCTGAGGCTATTGCGAAGCAGGCAGGGATCGAAAAAGTGTTAGCAGAGGTTCTGCCAGAGGGCAAAGCTGAAGAGGTTCGCAAGCTCCAGCAAAATGGGACTAAGGTTGCCATGGTTGGGGATGGGATCAACGATGCTCCGGCACTGGCTACTGCCGATACGGGTATGGCGATTGGGACAGGAACGGATGTAGCTATGGAAGCAGCAGATATTACGCTGATGCGCGGGGATTTGAAGAGTATTCCTGATGCGATTATGATGAGCCGCAAAACGATGAGAAATATTAAACAAAATTTGTTCTGGGCGCTTGCTTACAATACAATAGGAATACCGATTGCTGCACTTGGGTTTCTAGCCCCATGGCTGGCAGGAGCTGCGATGGCATTTAGCTCCGTGTCTGTTGTCTTGAATGCACTTCGGCTACAGCGGGTAAAGCTGTAATATCACCATCACTATTTAGGGAGTGGCCACAGTGCAAGTAAATAACGATACAATTTCTCTGTTAATGAAACATGCATCTGTCCGCAAGTTTCAGGATAAGCCAGTAAGTGAAGATCAGCTTAGCGCTATTATTGGAGCAGCTCAGATGGCTTCAACCTCAAGCAATGTTCAGGCCTATAGTGTTATTGCAGTTACTGACCCGGCACTAAAGACGGAGCTTGCGGGATTAGCGGGCAATCAGGCTTATATAGAACAATGCCCAGTGTTTTTGGTCTGGTGCGCTGATCTGTATCGGCTGCGCGAGGTGACGAAACCTCATTTGCAGGGAGAGACTTCTTATGAAGATTCTGCTGAGAACCTGATTGTAGCTACCGTTGATGTTGCGCTTGCTGCACAGAATGCTGCAGTGGCTGCGGAATCACTAGGACTTGGAATTGTATATATCGGTGGAATCCGTAACCGGATCGCTGAGGTATCGGAATTGCTGGGACTGCCTGAATTGGTCTACCCGATATTTGGGATGTGTGTGGGTTATCCTGACGGAGCTTCGGGCCTGCGTCCGCGGCTTCCACTAGAGGCTGTTCTGCATCGTAATCGCTACAATGCGGAAACCACTGTGGAGCAGGTCAAAACTTACGATAAAGTCTCTTCAGACTATATGCGTGAGCGGACCCACGGTGCCAAAGACACCCCTTGGTCGGCCATTATGGCGGAGCGATTGGCACAGCCAGCACGGCTGCATATGAAGGAGTTCCTGCTGGAAAAAGGATTCCTTCGAAGATAACTAAACTTTCTTCACCTAAAGAGGCTGCCTTATTAGTAGTTCATTCTACTGATAGGGCAGCCTCTCTTTTTTATTCGGAGCCAGGAAGGTGACAGTTGTCATCTTAAAGAAATGACAGTCCATACTAATGTCATGTCTTCTTTTTCCATATGATTGAAATAGATCAAACGCATTCGGAAGCGGAGGGATTACGTTATGGATAATATTATAGAAATGCACGGGGTCAGCAAAATATATAAGGATAAAAAGGCCGTAGATAATATCAGCTTTAACATTGCTAAAGGTTCGATTACAGCTATTCTGGGACCGAACGGAGCGGGTAAAACAACGGCATTAGGCATGCTGCTGGGGCTAATAGAGCCTACCGAGGGTACAGTGGAGTTGTTCGGGCATCATCCGAAGGATAAAGTGGTACGAGAAAAGACAGGAGCGATGCTGCAGGAAGTAAGTGTAATGGATCGGCTAAAGGTGCGGGAGATCATTGATCTGATCCGCAGTTATTATCCAAAGCCTATGGATATGGAGTTTCTAATTAAGGCTACTGGACTTGCGCCAGCCGATTTGAATAGATACGCCGAGAAGCTCTCGGGCGGTCAAAAGCGTAGTTTGGGTTTTGCGCTAGCCCTCGCGGGTAATCCGGAGCTGATCTTTTTCGATGAACCTACAGTCGGACTTGATATTACTTCCCGGCGGCGGTTCTGGGAAACGGTTCGTGGACTTGCGGAGCAAGGAAAAACGATTGTGTTCACGACCCATTATTTGCAGGAAGCAGAAGATATCGCGGATCGTATTCTGTTATTCAGTAAAGGCCACTTAGTTGCGGACGGAAGTCCAGATGAGATTAAATCGCGGATTGTGAAGCGTTCCGTGTCCTTCCTGCCTGTGGGTGATCGCTCGCAATTGCGCAGAAACCTGCTAGAACTAGCTGCTATAGAGGATTGTTATGAAAAAGATGGCCGCATTCATGTGACCACAGAGGATACAGATGAGGCGCTTAAAGCGATTTTTGTGGCTGGACTTCCCGTGAAGGATGTTCGAATTGATCAGGGACGTTTGGATGAGGCTTTTGAACAATTGACCATGAACCAAGAGGAGGCTGTCTAACCATGAGACTAATTACTGTACAGTGTAAAGCAGAAATGCTGCGGATCATCCGTAATCCCTATTATGTGTTCTGGTCTTTGCTCATGCCCATCATGTTCTATTTCATCTTCACCCGGGTGGTCAATACAGGTAGCGATGACCTAACGTGGCGTGCTCATTATTTAATGTCTATGGCGACCTTCAGTGTAATGGGCTCAGCCATTATGACGCTTGGCATCCGGTTGGTGCAAGAGCGAACACAAGGCTGGACCACCTTTATTCGGATTACACCGCTGCCGGGTTCGATCTATTTTTTCGGAAAAATGTTCGGACAGACGATGATGCATCTGTTTTCAGTCATTTGTATTTTTATCGCAGGCTATTTAATCAATGGCGTCTCTTTATCCGCAGGTCAATGGGTACTTAGCGGGCTGTGGATCCTGATCGGTTCTCTACCATTTTTAGCGATTGGTACGCTTGTAGGTGCTATGAAACGGGTGGATACAGCCAGTGGAGTCAGCAACGTGATTTATATGGCTCTTGCTGTAGCAGGAGGCATGTGGATGCCGATTGAGATACTGCCACGATTAATGCAGCGGATTGGTCATTGGTTGCCTTCCTATAACTATGGGAATGGAGCCTGGGAGATCGTTCGTGGATCAGCTCCGACGTGGAGTAATGTCTTGATTTTGCTCGGATATTTGGTAGTTTTTATGTTACTATCGGTCTATATTCGAAAAAAACAGGAAGCGGTGTGAATGAATGGCTGAGCGTGCGAAGTTCCGGTTATTTCCACAAAAACAGGGTTTTTTCCCTTTTGTATGGGCTGTTTATCTGGTTTTGCCCATCCTGAATTTGCGCGGGGAGACTGGAATGAAGCTCATTCTGGGCGGGATTATGATAGCGGTATTTGCCCTCAGCTATCGCCAGCTGTATTGGGTGCGGGGTGGAGTGTTTAATGTTTGGTTAATTATTCAAATGTTGATCATCGTGGTGCTTAGTGTGTTCTATACCCCCTATAATCTGTACATGGGCTTTTTCACCGCAAATTTTATCGCATATTATACGGAGAATAAAGGTTTCAAAATTGCATTTACTTCTTTTGTGATCATGATCCTTTCGGTGCTGGTCTTAGTGGGTCGTGGGATGGAGTGGGGAAGTGTGATATTTTTAGCTCCGTTTATTGTTATTATGTTGATTAGTCCGTTCGGAGTGAGGTCCATGAATCGGAATCAGAAGCTGGAGAAAGAGCTGGATCAAGCGAATGAGGTAATTAAAGAGCTGGTGAAGCGTGAGGAACGAATGCGAATCGCCCGTGACCTGCATGATACCCTTGGCCATACCTTGTCCTTGATTACGTTAAAGAGCCAACTCGTAGAGAAGCTGGTGACGAAAAATACGGAGCGAGCCCAAGAGGAAGCGCGGGAAATCCAGCGCACTTCACGGGCTGCGCTCCGTCAAGTGCGTGAGCTAGTGTCGGAAATGCGTGCGGTCTCAGTAGCAGAGGAACTGGCTGAAGCTGGAGAGATGCTGCGGACGGCAGAGATCGCCTTAGAAGTGGAAGGGGATATCTCTCTGGAGGGGGTATCCGACCTGACGCAAAATATCCTCAGCCTCTGTATCAAAGAAGCGGTGACTAATATCGTGAAGCATAGCAGAGCGGATAAATGCTTCATAGGAGTGGCAAAGCTGGCTGGAGAAGTGCGAATTACCGTTAAAGATAACGGTATTGGCCTACAGCACGGGGAGAAAGGGAACGGCGGGCTTAACGATGGAAATGGCATGAAGGGGATGGCGGAGCGCCTATCCCTGATTGATGGCTCCCTGTCGCTAAGCTCAGCTGAGGGTCAGGGAGCTAAGCTGATCGTTGCCATCCCGCTAATCGTAAAAGATGCACAAGGGGGTGAGACTGCATGATAAGCATTGTTATAGCGGAGGATCAACGTCTGCTTCGGGGAGCGATGGCTTCTTTGCTGGATCTTGAAGACGATATCGAAGTAGTCGGAGAAGCTTGTGATGGGGCGGAGGCGTTAGCTTTAATCGACAAGCTTCAGCCGGATGTCTGTCTCATGGACATTGAAATGCCGTTCAAGAGCGGGCTGGAGGTTGCAGAAATATTGCGGAGTAAGGGGTGTCCGACCCGTATTATTATTTTGACTACCTTTGCCCGTCCGGGATATTTTGAGCGTGGAGTAAAGGCTGGTATTCAAGGGTATTTGTTGAAGGACGAGCCTGTAGATAAGCTAGCTGAATCTATTCGTCGTGTCATGGCTGGACATCGGGAGGTATCTCCGGAGTTAGTCTTTGGCAGTTTGCGGGAGGAGAATCCATTAACAGCACGGGAGCGAGAGATTTTAAAACTGGCTGGAGAAGGGCAAACCGCGAGCGAGATAGCCTTTTCGCTGCATCTGTCTTACGGCACTGTCCGCAATTACATCTCTGAAATACTCAACAAGCTGGAAGTGAAAAGCCGGATTGAGGCGGTACGGCTGGCGGAAGAAAAAGGCTGGATTTGAGGGGAGAAGGGTATTGTTATGCAAATATTTCTGATTCGTCATGGTGATCCGGACTATTCCATAGATAATCTAACGGAATTCGGGCATCAGGAAGCAGCAGCGGCATTGGGAAAACGCATGGCATCTATCGGTCTGGTTGAATTATATGCTTCACCATTGGGGTATGAACTATCGCCCAAGGGGATTAATGGGTAATCATGTTTAAGGTGACTGATTAAGAGCGAGCTAGGATATTGTCTATGAAGTGAAAGGCCATCCCGCAGAGGATGGCCTTTTTTTAAAATACAACAAGAACGTATAAGTTCGGCACGATACATTATCCTTCTATTTCTCGCATAAGCGCTTACCGTTCTTTAGGGACATCGAGGGCATTTTTGCTTGCATATAAGAATCGTGCCCCTTGCCCAGTTCCTGATTTCCACTTGCTATTGTACTAACGGACTTAGATGCAGCTATTTGTACATTTTAAGCCTTTTGGAGGAAGTTGTGGACTCGAGAGATCTTATTTTCCATAAATGGAGGGAATATCGTGCTATTTTAGTGATATAAAGTCTCTGAAGTCCGTTAGCATCCCAGAACAGCGAAATAGTTACGAATAAGGGCTGTGGTGTCCGAACGCAATTCTGAATTCTGCTCGCAATAAAGCTACATTGGCAGATAGCAGCAGCTTTTCATGAAATGGTCGACTCATTTTAGTTTTGAGCCTACTCTATCTGAAATTCCACTCTTCACCGTGGATTTAATTTCACCTGTGAACCTTTGCCGCCTGTCTGTATGCCCGTTTCCTTCGTTCCAACGTCCTTCAAGTCAGTCACTAGTCGCTCCAATACGGCCTTGGAGGCAGCAGCTTCCTTCGCACCGGATGCTTTGACAACTAATTGCACCGGCTTGCCGGAGCGGAGATGCTTCTCAGCCTGACGGAGCTTAGTATCGTAGTCGTGCTCTTCAATATGAGCAGTGAAGCGGAGCTCTTTGACCTTCTCTTTGCTGCCGCCCTTTGCAGCTGAACCCCCACTGGCCTTGCGTGCTGAGGCTGCCTCCTTCTGCGCGGCCGCTTTTGCTTTGCCTTTTGCAGTTAGGCTGCAGGGCGGTGGGCTGCTCATTAGCGAGGTGCATACCAGATCAGCACCTGCTGATCTGGCCATGGCCAGCGCCTCTTCCCGGGAGACGATACCCAGCTTCTCACCCCTAAGTCCTGTAAGGACTACTTCGGATGCTCTGATTTGTTCATTGATTAATACTGCCACTTCTATGAATCCTCCCCTGATAACGATGATAAAGCTATCATATATGGAACTAGCTTGAGGTTCAAATGTGGAGCGTAGGATTAGCGTTACTAATCCTCTCAATTTCTTCTTTTATGATTTTTAGGATTAGTTTTTTAGATGATGTTGCTAGATATTCTCGGTTGCGCCGCTGCAATATACCTACTTGTATGAACGGTTCGCTTAGTGCAACATCTATTTTTACGATATCTGTCATTAAAGCTGTCGAATCAAGCACTACCCCTACCCCAGGGTTCTTTCTTACAAAATGAGGAATAGCAGAAATTTGGCTTATGGTGGATAAAGTGGGCTTTGATTCGAATCTCGAAAATTGCTTAGCTAACCGAAGGTAATATAAGCAAGTGCGCCCTCCAGCTATAATTGGATATTCAAGAATTTCTCGAAATGAAATATCGTCTCGTCCGCTTAAAGGATGATTTTCATCTACTATAAAAGCGATTTTCTCGTGATAGAGCGGTTCGAAATAAATGAAAGACAGGTCGGACGGCTCACCGCAGATGGCGAAATCCAGCTCACTTTGGAGGACAAGCTGTGAGAGGGAATCAGTGTTACCCTGAATGAAGTTACATGCCATCTTTGGTTTTTGCTCCTGAAACTTTCGCAAGGCGTTCGGTAGGACGGATTCCATCATGGATTCAATGCCTCCGATATGAAGTGTGCCAATTTCGTCATGCTGTAAAGCTTTGGTGAGTTCTGATACATAGTTCCAGTGTTGAATAAGGTTATCGATTTCCGCTGCAAAAACTTGCCCAGCACTTGTCAGTTCTACTTCCCAGCCTCTGTGAAAGAGTTGTATGCCCAGTTCTTTTTCAAGTCGTTGAATTTGGTTGGTAATGGTAGACTGCGCATAATTCAACTTCTCGGCAGCGCGTGAGAAAGTGCCTTCTTGAAGAATGGTCTTAAAAGCCATCAGTTCTTTTAGATCCATCGATTGTCACCTCTATCGGTATAATTGATTAAGATTATTATCTTATTCAATTATATAAATCAAAATACTGAGAGTACAATAAAAGAATTCCAAAGAAGGAGTGAATTAAAATGCCTTTCATTAGAGTCAGTTATCTGGAGCAACAATACGACATTCATCAGCTAGAAGGAATATGCAGAGCGATTATGAGCGCGTTAATTCAGCATTTCCATGTACCGGAGGATGATATGTTTCAGGTTTTTCATGCGCATAAAGCGGGGGAATATTTTTATAGTAAAGATTATTTAAATATTGAACGAAGCGACGGACTGATATATATCCAAGTTACGCTAAAATCCGGAAGATCAACGGAACAGAAGAAAAGCTTTTACGCGAGGCTAGCCGAGGAATTATCGATGACGCTAAACATCAGAAAAGAAGATATATTCATTGTGCTCGTCGATACGGAATTCGAAGATTGGTCGTTTGGTAACGGTGTTGCTCAAATGCTACAACCTCCGGTTAGGGAGGCGTAATATGGCGCATCAGAAAATCGCCACAAATGTACGGGAATCGTTAGGCGAGTTCGCTCCGGCATTCGTCGAATACTCGGAAAATGTGTTGTTTGGGGACTTATGGAGACGTGAGCAATTATCACTTCGGGATCGTAGCATGATTACGATTTCTGCCTTGGTGATGGGGGGCATGACGGAACAACTCCCCTATCATCTGCGCTTGGCTTTAGAGAACGGCTTACAACTTGAAGAAATCGTGGAGGCTATCACCCACCTTTCTTTTTATGTAGGTTGGCCGCGAGCCTCTTCAGCTCTAGAGGTTGCAAAGGATGTAATAGGAAAAAATAAATAACGTCTAACTTTTCAATCCCATCCGTAACCTTTAGGAACTTCATTGGCACTTGTATATAATACGGAAGAAGGGAGCGGGGGAGAAAATGCTTCAGTATATCGAAGAGGCTAAACAAGGAGACCGACAAGCTTTTGAACAGATTGTTAGGCACTTTACACCGATGGCAATTGCAGTTGCGTCCGAAAAGCTGCGTGACTATCAATTAGCGGAAGATGCTGTGCAGGAAGCTTTCACAGAAGCCTTTTGCATTTGAATAAATTACGAGCAGTAGAGGCATTCCCGGGCTGGTTTAAAGCTATTGTGGTGCGGCAATGTTATCGCATCTTGCGAAGAAAGCAGCATCCTGCATTCCCCTACGATGAAGCTGCGCAAGCGACAGAATCTTCATTTTCTATAGCAGATATTATTGAGAAAAAGGAAACCCAGCGGCTGGTTCACGAGTCTATAGCTGCATTAACGTCCAATATGCGAATTGCTGTTCAATTATATTATTTTCAAGGATACTCACTACAAGAGATTGCTGACTTTCTGGGGACTTCGGTTTCGGTATTGAAGAAGCGACTTTTTGATGCCCGCCGCAAACTGAAAGGTGCATTACCTGTAGCAGATGTTCTTTCCGTATTCAACCATTTGTACGAAGGGGGAAAAGATGTGCTTCACATTGTAAATGGAGATGTAGTGGGAGAGAAGCTGCGGCAAGGAATCGTTAAAGGTGATGTACTGGTGTGGAGAGAGGTATATTCGCATGGGCCCGTATTTTTGGATCCTGCCGATGGAGATAACCGTGCAGTTCGAGCGCAATATTTGGAACAAACGATGGGAATTCCGCAGAGGGAATTTATTGAAAATAGTGAGAGGCAAGAGAAGATTTTAGCTGATTTTCATAAATATGAAGAAGTGGTGTTATGGTTCGAGCATGATCTTTTCGATCAGACGATGCTCAGTTATTTACTCCATTGGTTCTCGAAGCAGAAAATATTAACCACCAAGCTAAGCTTACTATGCATTGGAGAATATCCGGGAATAAAGTTATTTCGAGGACTTGGACAACTTTCTATAGAGCAGATGGAAACATTATCAGGCACATGGAAGCTAATCGGAGCCAAAGAACTAGAAGCAGGTCAAGCACTCTGGGAAGCCTATGTATCACCGAATCCAGAATTGCTGCAACAACGATTAACTACCGATACATCGGCTTTGCCCTTTGCACATGACGCTTTTCAGGCGCATTTATCGCGCTTTCCCTCTACTACAAACGGACTTGGTATCGTAGAACAACTCACGCTGGAGATGATCTATGAGGGAATAAAATCACCCTATGAGCTGTTCAAAAATGTGGGTAATAAGCTTCATATCTTGGGAATGGGCGACTTGCAATATTGGCATATTCTAAGAAAGCTGGTGCAAGGCCCGTACCCTTTGCTACAAACCCATGGATGCAATGAGTTCCCTGTTTATAACGATTCAGTAATGCAATTTAAAGACTGTGAGCTTGTATTAACAGAGCTAGGTAAGAGTGTAATAACTGGAAACGAAGACTGGGTGCAGAAGAATGGCAGCGATGAGTGGTTTGGAGGTGTACATCTGCAAGGATTGACTCCGCGCTGGCGGTGGAATCCGTTGGTCGGTGCGCTTCAGGATAGAAGTGCCGAGGCGTAATTTATTAATCTAAATGTTTGCTACACAAGGCATATTGAGCATAAAAAGACTTCCACTAACTTGGAGATACTCAAGCGCTCCAGAAGGGGAAGTCTTTTTTGTTGTATCCATATATTATATGAATAGTAAATATAGTATATATCATCTATTTAAAGGGTGATTGATCTTTGTTGGAGAATATTATCTATAGAATAAATAGTGAAAGTATTCACTTGTTGATGTGAAGGGAGGAATATTTGTTACACGATAGGAGGATGATGTATCAATGTCCATACAGAATAAAACAGTAATGATAAGAATTGCAAAAGCAAATTTAAAAGCGGAAAAAACCAAAAATTACTTTGTAGGCAGTGTAATAGCTTTAGCTGCATTTTTATTAACTGTTGTAATGACCTTTGGTTATAATTCTTTTACTAACCTACAAAATGAGTCGAATTTCCAAGCTTTATTCTATAACCTCAATAACAATGAAATCTCACGATTGAAAGAAATAGAGGAAATTAATAAAATCGGACTCTATAAGGAAATAGGCAGAGAGAAAAAAGAAGAACGTTTATTGTCCATTCTCTACACGGATCCAGCCATGATGGATTTATCAAATGCCAATATCGTTCTGGGGAAATTTCCTACAAAAGAAAATGAAATTGCAATAGAAAAAGACTTTCAGTTATCCGATGATCGAAGCCTGGGGCTTGGCGATTCTATTTCTTTGCAATTTAGAAACAACGCCAGCAAAGAATTTCAAACCAGCCAATTTGTGATTACTGGAATTCTGCAAACAACCGCATCAGGTAACGAGAATCGAATCGGTTACAATGCTCTGGTATCAAGCGCGTTCGTTGAGGCGGATCCGTTTCTTTCCAAAGAGGATTACTCCGCGGCAATTAGCATCAACAATAGCAGCAGTTATTCTAACGAGGAACTGAAGTCAAAAATCAAAGAAATAGGGCAGCGAATGGGTATCCCTGAGAGAAATATTCAGATCAATAATGTGAATGTGGATAGTAATAATCTGTCAGGAAGCACTGTGATAACCATCCTGTCTATCATGCTGATTATCGTACTGGCTTGTTGGCTTGTCATCTACAATATCTTTTATATTTCAATTACTAAGCGAATTAAACAATACGGACAACTTAGAGCAATCGGTGCAACAAAAAAGCAGATAAAACAGCTTGTTCTTTATGAAGGGAAAAATCTTTCAAGAAAATATATCCCTATTGGAGTTATCTTTGGATGTTTAATGAGCTGGATTTTAAGTGGCTTTCACTGGAATGCAGCTCCAAGTTTTTCACTTGCTTTTTTAGCAGGTTTGCTCACCAAAGTAACAGTTAGAGCTTCATTAAACGCACCATCTAAATTCGCATCAAGAATCTCCCCTATAACAGCGATTAGACATGTAGATGCCGATGTTAATACAAAAAAGGAGAAAAGAAACTCTAAAAGACTAACACCATTTTCTTTAGCTGCATTGAACTTATCAAGAAGCAGGAAAAAGACGGTGTTAACTTTGCTGTCTCTTTTTTTAAGCGGAACGCTATTTGTTTCCTTGGGGACATTGTTAAACTCGGTCGACCCAATCTCAAAAGCAGAGAAATATTTTCCAAATCATGGTCAGTTTGATATTCAAATTAATAATGATTTGTATTCTGAAACAACCTCATTAAGTGATCTTCAGACGGAAGGGCAACTATCTACTTCTTTAAAAAATAAAATCCTAGCTATAAATGAAGTTGAGGACGTAATCGAACATCAGTATATTGAAGCTGCTATCGAAGGAATAAAAACGGATGACGGGGCCGCGATAGTCAGTATTGAGAATATCCCTACGTTATACAACGAAAGATGGAGTAGTCATTTGGCTGAGGGGAAGATCCCGGATGTTGATTCATCGGATGCATCCTACATTCTCTTGAACAGCGCCAGTAGTGACTTAGATTATTACGGGGCTCATTACGCTGTCGGTGATCATATTTCATTCATAATTGCTAATGATCAGGAGAAGGCCAAACATGATTTTGAGATCATTGGAGATATTCCGGATAAGAATTCAGGAACTTCATTTTATCTTCCACCCAAAGTAATGCAAACTACAGCCCCTTTTAATAGCAATAAGAGCTACGAAGTTATTACTATGGATAAAGCGAATGAAGAGTTAATAAAGAGTGAGTTAGAGGGTATGATTCTCAATGAGGATACACTCAAATTATTGTCTTTTTCCGAAGTTGTGGAATCCAATAGAATTGCTTTTAGAACTATCACTATTTCAGTGTATAGTTTTATGGTTTTTATAGCAGTATTCAGTATGATCAATCTCTTGAACACCATAATCACCACTATTTCTGCAAGAAAAGGGGAGCTAGGCCTTATGCAAGCCATAGGAATGGGCCGAAAACAATTAATGGCTATGTTAACCTATGAAACAGGATTTTTAGTTGTCGGAAGCTTTACGATGGCTCTTGTTACGGGCAATCTAATGGGATACATGATAAGTAAGAGTGCGGGGAATATGGGGGGGCTTTCCTACATTCAATACCAATTCCCTTGGAGTGCTATTTTCCTGTATTTCTTGGTTATTTTACTTGTCCAGACTGGTATGGTTCAGTTTGTTAGACGAACAATATCGAAGCAGAGCATTATAGAGCAATTAAATTAACGATGCGGAAAGTTTAGCTATATTTAATAAATCCCTCGCCTTTATACGGGCCAAACGTGAAAATAAATAGTGAGTAGCAATTAACGTTGAAGGGTGATTTATATGCTGAAACTACCGGTGTATCATTCCGTTATTTCTTCCAATGCCTTAGTACCCGTAATTAATGATCTTTATGAAATCGGGGATGTTTTGGAGTGTAGTTTTTATGAGAACGGACTTAATGATACCTATTTACTAAAGACCTCTATTGATAAATACATTCTTAGGATCTATAAAGCTCATTGGCGAAATAAACATGAGATTGATTTTGAAGTGGAGTTATTGAATCACTTAAATAAGAAGAATATCCCTGTATCGGCTCCGGTAATCAGCAGGGATGGTGGTTACCTAATTGAGCTGGAGGCTCCTGAAGGAACACGTTACGCAGTTCTGTTTACTTTTGCAAAAGGCAATTATTCCGATGAAAAAACTAGCTGTGAATTATACGGTGAACAAGTGGCTAAGATGCATCTGGCTATGGATGATTTCGAATGTGGGCAGCAAAGATTTACGCTTAATCTGGATCATCTGCTTAAAGAACCGCTTCAATCGATTCGCAAGCCTTTATCCCACAGGCAAGAGGATATCGATTATCTAGAATCTTTGTCGGAAGTATTGGCAAATAACATAGCAGAAATCTCATCAGAGCTGGATTGGGGGGCATGTCATGGTGATCTTCATGGAGCGAACGTACATTTCTACGAGGATACCCTGACTCATTTCGACTTTGATTGCGGAGGTTTTGGCTGGAGGGCCTATGATGTTTCCGTGTTTTTGTGGTCAAGGGTTAGAGGGAAAGAACGAGAGCATTTTGACAATGAACAATGGACTGTTTTCCTGGAGTCATACCAAAAGCATAAAGTATTATCTGAGAACGATCTAAAGGCAATCCCTATATTTGTTGCTATCCGGGAGATATGGTTGATGGGTCTGCACACAGGGAACGCACAGGTTTGGAGTTGTGGGTGGCAAAACGATCATTACTTCAATACTAATCTGCAATTCCTACGTAATTGGTGTGAAGTTCATTCTATCCAATAGACAATACCCAAACAAGAAGCCACTCCATATTTAGGGGTGGCTTTACTTCAGTCATTATTCATAAACGTCTTATGATAAGCGTTACGATATTGGGTGGGCGTCATGTTTTCGTATTTTCGGAAGAGGCGCATGAAATATTTATCGTCGGTGAACCCCGTCTCTGTCGCGATGTCCCTCACGCTTAATGCGGTTCTGGTTAGTAGCTCCTTCGCTTTAGTCACACGTACTGAATGGATATATTCCAATGGCCCCATGGAGGTATGCTGTTTAAATAGCCGAGCTAAATAGTCCTTGTTGTAATTGAATTTATCCGCGATGATGGCCACGGTAAGGGGTTCGCTTGCATGAATCCTTGTCCACTCAGCTATTTTGACGAAGGTGACATCTTGCTGTGCGCGGATCAGCTTACTGGCGAACGGCTGAAGTGCATGCTCAGATAGCTCAATTAAAAGCGAGGTCAGCAAATAATTAACGCTGGAATAGGTTAAATACCCCGAATTGGCCACATGAAGGATTTGATTCGCCAGAATATGAATCCGGTCACTATGTTCGATTTTTATGATTTGGGGCAGATATAGATCATGTACGGACCATAAGCGCTGTGTGCGCGAAAAGATTTCTTCTGCCTCAGGCTTCATTTCCTCCTCACTCAGCAATAGCCCCTCGTTTGTCAGTTCGAAATGAAACCAATAAAACTTAACCCCGGGTCGTGACTCTCTATAGCCGACATGTGTGCGATTAGGCATGAGCAGAAGAGCTTCGTCAGGGCCT
Source organism: Paenibacillus sp. FSL R5-0928 (assembly GCF_037970385.1). Classification (NCBI taxonomy): domain Bacteria; kingdom Bacillati; phylum Bacillota; class Bacilli; order Caryophanales; family Paenibacillaceae; genus Paenibacillus; species Paenibacillus sp. FSL R5-0928. The sequence goes on from NZ_CP150225.1 coordinate 452,326, forward strand.
ACTTCAAATTGTTTGTTTTCCTCACTCAAATATACTGTTTCGTTCACGCCAATGATTAGTTCGTAGTTCCCCATAACACGCTCCACATGCTTCCATGGTGTTTCTGAGATAAATTCACCTGCCGCTGTAAAATGAACAGGTACATCTGCATTTATTTTTAAATAGCTCATGCGGTCCTCCTAGCAATCAATAAGTCGGGTTTGTCCACTATTTGTACGACTGATCTACCGACAAATCAACGTTCCGGTGTTATCTTATGGATACAAATATACACTTGTCATCTAACCCTGACAAGATTGCGAGGGAGCGATTTCATTGAAGACGCAAGCTTTTGATCTACAGAACGTACGAATTGATTCAGGTCCACTTCTCCATGCGATGGAGTTAAATACTGATTATTTACTCAAGCTTGAGGCAGATCGGCTTCTGTCGCGTTTTCGCGAATATGCTGGCTTAGAGCCTAAGGCTGCTCACTACGAGGGCTGGGAATCTCAGGGCATTAGCGGCCATACGTTAGGCCATTATATTTCTGGATGTGCGTTAATGTATGCCTCTACGGGAAATGAAGAGCTGCTACAACGCGTGAATTATGTAGTAGATGAATTAGAGCAATGTCAGGATGCGCATGGCAATGGCTTTATTTCCGGCATTCCTCGTGGCAAGGAGTTATTTGAGGAAGTGAAGGCAGGCGACATTCGCTCACAGGGCTTTGACCTCAACGGAGGTTGGGTGCCACTTTACACGATGCATAAGCTGTTTGCAGGTCTTCGCGATGCTTATCGACTGGCCGGCAATCAGAAGGCGCTCGTTATTGAAACGAAGCTGGGCCTGTGGCTTGAGGATATTTTTGCAGGGCTGAGTAAAGATCAGATCCAAGAGGTGCTGCGTTGTGAGTTTGGCGGCATGAATGAAGCGCTGACGGATTTGGCAGAGGATTCCGGGGAAGAGCGTTTCCTCGCGTTAGCGGAAAGCTTTTATCATGGGGAAGTGCTTAATGATCTTGCTATAGAAAAAGATACCCTAGCTGGAAGACATGCTAATACACAGATTCCAAAAATCATCGGAGCTGCTAGACAATATGAGGTAACAGGGCAGGAGCATTATGCAGGTATTTCCCGCTTCTTCTGGGATCGGGTCGTGAATCATCATTCTTATGTGATCGGCGGCAACAGCTATAATGAGCATTTTGGTGAACCGGATAAGTTAAATGACCGATTGGGCGAAGGCTCCTGTGAGACATGCAACACGTACAACATGCTGAAGCTGACCAAGCATATGTTCCAATGGGATGCGTATGCAGCGTATGCGGATTACTACGAACGTGCGATGTATAACCACATCTTAGCCTCTCAGGAGCCGGTAGATGGCCGGGTATGTTACTTTGTATCTCTCGAGATGGGTGGACATAAATCATTTAATTCGCAGTTCGAAAGCTTTACGTGTTGTGTAGGCTCGGGAATGGAAAGCCATTCTATGTATGGCTCGGCGATATACTTCCATAGTGCAGATGAGCTTTATGTCAATCAGTACGTACCTTCTACAGTGGCTTGGAAAGAGCAAGGCATTAGCTTGCAGCAAGAGACCAAGTTCCCGGCAGAGGGACAAGGTGTACTGCGGATCAGTGCAGCACAGCCAACGAAATTCACATTAAAGCTAAGACATCCTTACTGGGCTGAGCAAGGGATGAGTGTTAGCGTAAATGGTGAAGATGTTCAAGTAAATGTAGGCAAATCTAACTACTTTACTTTGGATAGAGAGTGGCAGGATGGAGACGTTGTCGAATATGATATTCCGATGTCGGTGAGAATCGAGACGATGCCGGATAATCCCAACCGAGTTGCCTTCCTTTACGGTCCACTTGTGCTCGCAGGTGATTTTGGGCCTATAAATGCAGAGGCCAATAGCGATCGCGCCCTTGCTTCCGTATTAATCGGAGATCGGGACACACTGACGGACAACCTCATCCAATCTAATGTGAGCAAAAATGTGTTCCGGATGAAAGGTTTAGGGTATACAGGGGATCATGAGCTTCGTCCGTTCTACCCTATGCATGATCATCGTTATTCCGTATATTGGGATTTGTTCACACCGGAAGAGTGGAAGCTGGCAGAGGCTGAATATCACGAAGCTGTGGAGAATAACTTGCTGCTTGAGCAGTTAACTGTCGATTCGGTACAACCTGCTGAAATGCAGCCTGAACGCGATCATAATTTCACAGGTGAATTTGTAGGCCTAGGCAAAATCCACAATCGTAAGTATCGGGACAGCTGGATCAATGGCTGGTTCTCCTTCACGATGGAAGTTTTGCCGGATGAGCAAGTGGATCTGGTGGTCACGTATCTGAAGTCGAACGATACTTCGCTGGCATTCGATATTTTGGCGGATGGGGAGCAACTTGGTGTAGGCACTCTTGAGTCTGAGGAGATGAATAAGCTGGAGACGATTCGTTATGAACTCCCGCAACCGATCACGAGCGGCAAATCAGCGGTTACGATCAAGTTTGCTTCTCATGAAGGACATAAGGTTGGCCAAGTGGCCGGACTTCGTATCGTTAAACGTAATTCTTGAATTAAAAGGCTTACAGAATTATAATAGGGTCAATTCTTTTAATTGAGGTGAAATGGATGTCTTTCCGTACCGTTACAAGGAACTAGTTATCGGGCTGGGTGAAACGCGTACCAGCTATCAAGGGGGGAGTCTACCCTTTTGATTACAACTAACTAGAGCTTTGAACGGTGCCATAGGCAGCTGTTTTTGTAGAGCCAGGCACTTAACCTATTTAACTTAGAGAACCGTTTATTTGTGGATGGTTTTTTACAGTGGAATAGGGGTGCCTGGCTTTTTTGCATTCAATTAAAAGAGGGGATAAACGATATGTTAAAAAAGAGTCTAGCTCACCTAAAATGGTGGGTAGGTGGTTATATTTTATTGGGTTTTGCCATTCAGCTGTTAAGTAGTTTAGGTGTTGTTGTCTTTCAAAAAATATTAGATAAGGCCACGGTAATCAACAGTTTTGATGAAATAGCAACATTAATTATGGTGTATGGGGCCCTGCTGGCTGGGGTGGCGATCCTGAATTATATAGACGAATACCCGAGTGTGTTTTTATCGAACAGCATCACGGAGAGGTTAAAGATCATTGCACTGTCCAAAATATCAAAAATGGATTATCAAGCGTATCAGGATATGGGAACAGGGCAAATGATTAAGGTGATCGAGAACGGGGCAGCGGCTGGAAACAGTATTATTTTTTCTTTTTTTCTCAAAACACTACATGAGCTATTACCTACTCTTCTATTCAGTCTAGTCTTTATCAGCTTCTACGATCTAAGGATCATGTTAGTGATTGCAGCTGGCTACGTGGTCGTCTTTCTGATAACAAATCTGCTGTTGAAATTTCTGTATGCCATGAAGGCAACCATTCTCCAAGAGCAAGAAAAGATGTCCAGATTCTCTATCCGCGGGTTTATGGAATTGGTCGTCTTTAGAACCAACAAGAGATATGAGAAAGAGATCGAGAAATTAAGCCAGACCGCACGCACTATCATTCATAAAAATGCTCAGCTAAAAATGATCCATGAAGCTTTTTTTGCTATATTCGAGTTATTTGTCACGATCATTAAAGTTGTTGTCCTGATTTATGGTGTGAAAAGCATTGTCGCAGGCAAGACCTCACTTGGTATTGTGGTCGCATTGTTTATGTTCATCGATAAAATTTATACCCCAATTGCCATCTTCAATGTTTTATTTGTAGATTACAGACTGAATAAAGTGACTTACAGAAGATTCGAGGAATTTATTGCTGCCCCAGAAGATAAGAACTTGGAATCCGGAGAAGCCATCACTGAGCTCCAAGGTAATATTGACTTTAGGGAGGTGTCCTTTACTTATGGGAATGTGCAGATTCTGAATAACCTGTCATTTTCGCTTGCGCGAGGAACTTCCGTTGCTATTGTCGGATTAAGTGGAGGCGGGAAATCTACGCTGATTAAATTGATTGTGGGGTTATTAAAAAAGGGCGAAGGTGAACTCTTACTGGACGGTAAGGATATCGATGAGATTCGTTTGAATAGCTACTATGATCATATTTCCTATCTATCCCAAGACACGCCGATTTTCGATGCTACGATAAGAGATAATATTGTATTCGATGAGGATACTCTGTCCGATGAAGAGCTATATGAGATTTTGGAAAAAGTTCATTTGCAGGAAAAAGTAAGCCATTTGCCGGATCGCTTAGATACTTTGGTGGGCGAAAAAGGTCTAAAATTATCAGGAGGCGAAAGACAGCGATTAGCCTTTGCCAGAATCATTGCCCAAAAAAGAAATATTCTAATTCTGGATGAGCCGGTGTCAGCGCTTGATAATATCACTGAGCAGAGTCTTATGGAGACGATTTTGAATGAATTTAAGGACAAAACTATCATCATTGTGGCCCACAGGCTTAATTTTATAAAAGACGTTGATAAGATACTGGTAGTGGATCAAGGGTCAATTGTTGGGGAAGGGAAGTTTGATGATTTAATAGAACAGTGCGAAGCTTTTAAAGCGTTATGGAATAGAAAAATATCGTTTACAGATTATCGATAAATTGCTAGACTCTTCTAAAAAAAAGAGGTGCTATCGATGGCTTGGCCAACACATATTGTAGCGGTGGGTGGAATTGCAATAAATGAAGAGGGAGATATTCTTTTAGTAAAAACACATCATGGTGGGTGGGTATTTCCTGGAGGACAAGTGGAAGTTGGAGAAAACCTAATGGATGCACTAATTCGCGAGATTAAAGAGGAAAGTGGAATAGATGTCGTTGTTTCTCAATTGATTGGCGTGTATTCGAATACAGGTATGCATAAATGGTATGACGGTGAGACGGATGTTCCTACCAAGGTCATGTTAGACTTTATCTGCAAGCCCGTGGGAGGAGAATTAAGTACTTCGGAGGAAACATCTGAAGTGATGTGGGTAGCCAAGGAGAAGGTGCTGGATCTGATTTCTGCAGCGGCTATTCGTACCCGCTATCAAGCTTATTTGGATTTCGATGGAAATACTAGGTACATGGATTATGTAACTGGAGGTGCGTTTGAAGTTAAATTGGATCGGACGGTGTAAAAAAGAAACTTTGAGGCTTTCCCGAAAGGGAAGGCCTCTTTTGTTGGGAATGAGCGATCATTCCGCTATATCGTATAAGGATTGTGACGAATCATCTCAATTAAATTCACTGCGGCTGCTGATAAGAGCTCATTTTTACGTGTACAGATCGCAATGGTATTCTTCAGATGGATTCCTTCTACATATACTCGGCACAATTCTCCACGCTCTACATATTTGCGTACGACTAATGAAGAAACGAAGTTTGCGCCATATCCGGCGATAACGGCTTTGATGGCTTCATGTAGTCCATTAAATTGCAAAGAGATGATAGGAGCGGGTGTGTTGTATGTGCGGCATAAAGATAATAATCGCTCCCGCGTTGAACTTCCTTCTTCACGCATAACAAAGGGTTCCTTCATCATTTCGGATAGAGAAACTTGCTGATTGGCATAACGATGATCGGGTGCGACTACAAACCATAACTCGTCCTGAAATAACTCTTCTGTCTGGATTGTATCTGGATAAGCCTCGGCGATTCCTCCATAAATAGCTATATCCACGTCTACATTTAACAGCTGCTTGAGGGCATCACTTGAGTTGGTAGTGGTGATCATCATCTCCACTTGTTCATATTGTTGCTTAAACTTTGCAATCCAGGTAGGAATGAGAAAGTGAGCAGGCAAATACGTTGCGGCTAGACGGATACTTCCGTTAGTGCCGTTAACATAATCTTGAGCGAATTGTTCAATTTGTTGTTCTACGGCGAACAGTCGCTTGGCGAGTAGAGTAAGCTCTTCCCCAGCATCCGTTAAAGCGATTCCTCTGCCTTGAGGTTTAAATAGGGTAAAGGACAGTTCTTTTTCGAACTTCTTAATCTGCGCAGTGATGGCAGGCTGACTTATATTTAAAATTTCTGAAGCGCGTGTCACACTGCCTGTCGATGCGATTACATGGAATAAGCGTAAGGCATGTAGGTTCATGGTTAAACTCCCATTCTTCGATTTATATATTAAATATATAAATTAGACTTAAAGATATATTATATTTATGATTATAACTGATTTACAATACAGATATAAAGATGAACTTGGAAAGATGAGATTAGGGAAAGGAGTAATGGAGAGGAGGTTTGGAACTGTAGGAGCGTAGCGATCGCCTTTGTCTCCGGATTTCAACCATGAACAAATACTAAAGGAGAAGTGATAAATATGAATCAAACGACTACTTGGGATAAAGTCGATCAGTATATTACAGAGCGCCTGATTCCACAGGACTCTGTGTTGGAAGAAGTGTTGGTCACCAATCAACAGGCAGGGCTGCCGCCCTTTGATGTTTCGCCTAGTCAGGGGAAATTCCTGAATCTACTGGTGCAAATGAAAGGTGCACGCCGGATTTTGGAGATTGGCACCTTGGGCGGGTACAGTACGATTTGGATGGCAAGAGCCCTGCCGTCTGACGGACAGATAGTTACTTTGGAGCTGGATCCCATTCATGCGCAGGTAGCTAAAGCTAATCTTTCGCTTGCCGAGGTGGATCATCTGGTAGAGCTTCGTGTAGGGGATGCATTAGAGCAACTGTCTCAGATGAAACAAGAGGGCGTTGAACCCTTCGACTTTATTTTTATAGATGCCGATAAACCGAATAATCCTAACTATTTAAAGTGGGCGCTGCAATTCTCCCAGCCCGGAACGGTGATCCTTGGAGATAATGTGATTCGTGAAGGTGAGGTCATTAATGAGAATAGCGAAGACCCTCGTGTAGTAGGCGTACGGGAATTTTATGATCTGTTGGCTGAAGAGTCTAGAATTTCGGCTACTGCCATTCAGACGGTGGGAAGCAAAGGTTATGATGGATTTGTATTGGGGATTGTGAATAGCTGAGGGATTCCACAGGTCCTCTGAGCGTTACGGACCCCAGTGACGCTATTGCTTAGAAAGAGGTTCATCTGTGTTCGATAGATGCCGGTGCCTCCTACCTGTAAATGATATCAAATCAAACAAAGGTGTCCCTAAGCCATGATGGCTTTAGGAACACCTTCGTTATTTTAAAGCGCCTCTTTAATCACCTTTTTGTAATAGAAGACGGACAATATTGCAAAGATCGAATACAAAGCAGTGTATAACAGCATCACCAGAATCATCGGTGTCCAAAGCTCTGTGCCGAATAAGAACCAGCCGGATTTAACGGCGAAGTAGCTGTGAAGCAGACCTATGACTAATGGAATACCGAAATTGAACAATTGCTTCATCTGTATACCTCTGAGCAGATCGCCTTGCGTGAACCCAAGCTTTCTCAGAATGGTGTAGTTAGGTTTTTCATTTTCACTTTCATCCATTTGTTTAAAGTATAGAATACATCCGGAGGTAATCAAGAAGGTTAACCCCAGAAAAGCAACGATAAACATAATGAGTCCCATATTTTGTTTTTGACCTTTTATCGACTCTAATTGAGAGTCTTGTTTGTTATTCTCATCAAATTTTAAGGTCTTAAAAAGTTCATTTGCCTGTTCAACGCTGGCCCGGACTTTCATATCAATCCCGATATTAAGGGAGGATCCTCTTTGAAGGGCAGGATCTAAATCCTTTTTTAAGCGCTTAAAGATCGATTCGTCTACAACCGCAACCGGTAAGCCACCACCTGTGTAATACCCTGAAATGGGACTTTCGATATCTAATCTTTTATAATCCTGCGGAAAAACCTCATGTAACCCTTTGAGTTCAATCGCACCTTTATCTTTCATAGTAACAAAATTATCCAATGTACTGCTTGATTTCGTGAAATAAGCTTTATCTGGAGTTAGATCAACGTCTTCAAGTGCATTTTCACTTATGACCGCCAGGGTCATAATATTTGAAAACATATTGTCTCCGTCCGGTTTTTTAACAAGAATCTCTTCAACATCTACATCGACCTGAAGGACTTGGGTCCTTCTTTCTGTAAATACTAAATCATTTGCCGTTAGGATCTTTGTAAATTGTTCAGCCTCTTGGGCATTCGTGAATACAAAATCCGTTGGGACATATTGCTTGGAAGTTTTCTCAGCAGAGTAAAAGGAAATGTAGCTAAGGGATAATAAACCCAGGGCTAGTGCCGATACCGTTGTAATGATGGTTAATAATACGGCATTGGATTTCATGCGAAACATAATGGAGGAAAGAGATAGAACCTCTCTAATGTTCAGATAGCCGTTTTTCCGCTTACGAATGATATGAAAAATAAAACTTACCGAGCCTTTATAAAATAGATAGGTCCCAATAATGACGGATCCCAAAATAGTAATCATGGATATAGCCAATTGATTCATTGAGGTTACGTCTTCGGTAAGTAATTTAGAGGAGAGCACATAGCCCAGTAGGATTAGGCCAATTCCGACAATCCCTATGATCATTTCAAAGAAGGATAACTTTTTCACTGTACCTTCTGTTGTTGAGGTCACCCGGAACAAGGATAAAATACTTTGTCTTTTAATAAATCCATAATTCATCAGCATGATCAAAAGATAAATCACACAGAATACGATCAACGTCTGAATCAAAGCTTCGATAGAGAAATGAAGGGAGGCTATAGCATCGACCCCCATTATCTTAAATAAGATCATGAGGATTAATTTTGAGATAGAAAAGCCAACCAATATCCCCAGGACCAAGGAACCGAAATACAGAATAAAGTTCTCTGCCGAAAGAATGCGGAAGATTTTATTTTTGGTCATTCCAATTAACTGAAATAAGCCAATTTCTTTACCGCGTCGTTTGATGAAGATCGTATTAGCATATAACAGGAAAATAGAGACAATTACGACTAGTAAAATCGAGGCAGCCATGATTGCTGCGCCCCCTTTGATAGAGCTTTCCAGCTCATCCATCGAGGGATCATATTGCAAGGTGACAAAGGCGAAATATAAGGCCACACTAAAAACTAGCGCAAACACGTATAGGTAGTAATTTCGAATGTTTTTTCGCAGATTTCGAATCATTAATACATTAATGCTCATTCTGCACACCGCCTAATACACCCTGTGTTTTTATAATGTCGTTGAAGAAAACTTGTCTTGATTGTTCTCCTTTATTTAGCTGCGTATAGATTTTTCCATCTTTTATAAAAATAACTCTACTGCAATAACTGGCAGCCACTGGATCATGTGTAACCATAACGATAGTTGCTTTTCGTTTTTGATTGAGTTCACTTAGCTTATTTAATAAATCAGAAGCGGATTTAGAATCCAGCGCCCCGGTAGGCTCATCAGCAAAAATAATACTTGGATCATGAATGAAGGCACGAGCTGCTGAGGTACGTTGTTTTTGACCGCCAGAGATTTCATTGGGGTACTTATTTTTTAATTCCAAAATCCCCAATTCCTTTGCGAGACTTTCGAATTTCTGATTGGCGGCTTTCTTGGGTGTATTGGTAATGGATAGTGGCAGCAGGATATTCTCCTTTACCGTCAGTGTGTCCAAGAGATTATATTCTTGAAAAATAAAACCTAAATGATTTTTGCGAAATTCCGCGAGCTGCTTCTCTTTCATATTGGAGATTTCATTGCCCTCAATGGTAATAGATCCGTTGCTGATTTTGTCGATCGACGAGAGTACGTTGAGTAGGGTTGTTTTACCTGAACCGGAAGGCCCCATGATGCCAACGAATTCGCCTTCTTCTATACGAATATCGAGTCCGCTTAACACGGATTGTTTGTTTAATTTATTGCCATAGCTTTTATGAATTTTAGTAGCTTCTAGAATTGCCATAATGATTCACTCCTTCGTTTCTTCTTGTATAGCCTTATTATAAAAAAGTTTATTGTTCTTATCCTGCGATTGCCCGAACAAAATATAAAAGCATGTGACATTGTTGTCACATGCTTGAGATTTTAACGAATTCATTTTTGAGTGGGAAGGTTAGAGTAAATGTTGATCCCGCTCCAAGCTTGGATTGAACTCCGATGCTGATGAGTAAGGATTGAGCTGCTTTCTGAGCTAAATATAAGCCCATGCCTGTGGCTGCATTGTCGCGATGTACAGTAGTGGAAGTAAACCCTCTATCGAAGATGCGCGGCAGGTCCTTCGGATCTATCCCGCGCCCGCAATCCTTCACCTCAAGAACGATATGTTCAGCTTGCTGGTAGCTATTCACTGTAATATCAGAAGCTTCACTATATTTTACGGCGTTGGTTAGTAGTTGTCTGAGGATAAAAGCCAGCCATTTAGCATCACTAAGCACTTCAGCAGCTTCTAAGTGCAACTCAAAGCCGATTCCCTTCTGAATACACCAAGACTGTAACGTCTTAATCTCACTAAAAATAAGCGTTTCTATATCGATTTGCTCCATATACAGATCGTTTTCAATAAAGGGTATCCGTCTTTGGTGGAGCTGCTGATCCAGCAGCAGATGAATACGCAGCCACTCATAGGTCAAGTGCCTCTTCATAACATCATCTTCTATACGTTCAATCATTAGATGCATTGCGGTCAGTGGAGTCTTTACTTCATGAATCCAGGATAACAGCTCATCCTTCTCTTGCTCCAAGTTCATTAGATTGTCTGAAGCAGTCCTCTTTAACAGTTTCACTTGGTTGGTGATGCTCTCTTCGATGATTTTCTCAAAAGGACTTTCGGCAAGAGCGATACTTGTCAGATCGAGATCATCGTCCCGCTCATTTAAGCTTTTATAAAATCTGGTTTCCTTAGGATAGCGAATGACTAGAAAAATTACGAAAAAAATCATTGATAAAGAGACCAGATAGAGCACTGAAGACAGGGGGATGGTCGGGTCCATAAAGGTGATAAAGAGCATAAATAGATGTACAAAGAGAAAGAGCAGAATCCAACCGAGTCTTTCGAGCAGGTACTTTTTTATCATAGACAATCCTCTTCAATGGCTACGTACCCTTGTCCAACCTTCGTCTCAATAAACACCCCTAATTCAAGCTCGTCCAGCTTTTTGCGCAGCCGATTTACGTTGACGGTGAGGGTGTTATCACTAATAAAGCGCTTATCGTCCCATAAGCTATTAATTAATTCCTCGCGGGTGACAATTTTATTCTTTTTCTCAATGAGTAATTTCAATATGAAAATCTCATTTTTGGTAAGCTCAATCGATCCCGTGTCGTTGGTCACTGAATTCCGCTCATAATCGACGGTAGCTCCGCACCACGTTTTGAGTTCAATGTTATCCGAATTGTAATTGTACACACGTCGGAGAATGGCTTGCACCTTGGCAATGAGTACATCGAAATGGAAGGGCTTTTGGATATAATCATCGGCTCCCAGCTGCATGGACATCACCATATCTGTCGGATGATCCCGGGAGGATAAGAAGATAATCGGCAGGTTAGAGTGAGAGCGAATCATTCTGCACCAATGAAATCCATCGAATTTGGGTAATTGGATATCAATTATCACTAAATCAGGTTTGATTTCCGTGAATTCCTGCGTAACATTGTTGAAATCTTGAATGCCATATACATCATAAGACCACTGCGTAAGCCGCTCTTTGATCTCATTAAACAGCGTTGTATCATCTTCGATTAATAAAAGCTTGAACAAATCGGTCACCACACTTTTAGTTTCGTACCTTGCGTTTAGAATACGCTTAAACGATTGAAGCCATACTTTGATTGTGCTTAGAGCATTGCAGATAACACTGTCTGATAATGCGCAAATTCCTTCGTTTCATTAAATTGAGGGCACATTTTCAAGGAGAGCAGGGCGCTTTCGATTAAGAACTCTCTTGGTTCCTTGTTGTTCATGATCTCTTCTTGGATAAAATATAACAGCTTTAGTGCATTGGACAGGCTAGGATCATCAGCGGCGAATGATTTATCTATGATTTTTTTTAAGCTCACGGTCGCAAACGATAAATCATTATTAAAAAAATCAGTGTATTCGGCTACAGGTAATAGTTTCCCTACATGATCGGGGGAGATAAGCTGGATTCCTTTTTCGCTTACATCCTCAACAATCGTCTGGATAAGAGTAGTGCAATAATTAATGATTTGTTGAGAGGTAATGACTTCATTCATGGCACTGTTAATTTGCAGCATATGTTGCAAGATGCCTGTGAAAATGATGGCTCCATCCAGTAGATAGGGCTTCTTATCTTCAGAAAATATATGCAGGAAACGTTCATGCACCCAGGTTAATAAGGTGAATTTAGTTTTTTTGATGAACGTAATTAAGTCCGGATCATTGGAGACCAGGGCATCTTCAACCAGCTGCAACAATTTATTTTTCTTATTGATTTTCATAACCAGTTGAACTTGTTTAGCGAATATATCAATGTCAGAGGGGTCCTGGCCAATGAGCAGGCCATTTCTGCCTTCTTCCAGCTGGTCATGAATAGAGGTGAATACAGCTTTAAAGAGATCCCCTTTGGAAGGGAAATAATTATAAAAAGATCCTTTGGAGATCCGGCTGTGATTCAGAATGTCCTGTATGGATGTGGCGTGGTAGCCTTTTTCAATAAATAATTCATGTGCTTTTTGAATTACTTGCTCTTTCCGTTTATTTATCATCTTAGGTGCCCCTTTAAGCTGGACTCTTTTGTGCAAAAAAAACACTTCACGTAGAATAGACTAGCTTATATTTCCACTTAATACAATTTAGTTTTTAAATGAATTCTGACTTGCCAAGCAGTAAATATAAGAGTAATATATTCTACATTGTAACATAAGTTCAAATTTGAACCGACGGTATGATTATAGAATGGAGGATTCCAAAATGAAAACGAAAGAAAGTAAAGCGTCCTATGGGATTTTGGCAATCCTTATGATTGGTGCATTTGTTGCTTTACTAAGTAATACACTACTCAATATAGCTCTACCATCGATTATGAAGGATTTTGATGTCAGTGCCTCAACGGTACAGTGGCTATCGACGGGTTATATGCTAGTGAACGGGATCATGATTCCTTCAACGGCCTTTTTAATTCAAAAGTATACAGCGAGACGATTATTCTTAATCGCCATTGGATTATTTGCAATAGGGACCTTTATTGGAGGCTTTGCTCCAAGTTTCCCTGTATTATTGATTGCGAGAATGGTCCAAGCCTCAGGGGCCGCAATTATGATGCCATTATTAATGAATGTATTGTTTACCACATTTCCACCTGAAAAACGCGGCTCGGCCATGGGGATGTTTGGTTTGGTTATGATTTTTGCACCAGCCATTGGTCCTACACTGTCAGGATGGATTATTCAGCATTATGAATGGCCTGTGCTGTTCTTTATGATTGCACCTATCGCCGTATTGGTGTTCATTCTTGCCTTCTTCAAACTGCATGATCCTAAAAAAGATGTGGCTATTAAAATCGATATTCTATCTGTAGTTCTATCAGCGATTGGGTTCGGGGGTCTTCTATACGGCTTCAGTTCCGCTGGGAATAAAGGATGGGATGATCCAATGGTCTACTCCACCCTTATTATCGGGGTAATTGGTTTAGTGATATTCATAATGCGCCAGATGAGAATGAAGGAGCCTATGCTTAACTTCAGAGTGTACAAATATCCGATGTTCGCTTTATCCTCAGCGATTTCGATTACACTGAATATGGCGATGTTCTCAGCGATGATGTTAATGCCGATTTACCTGCAAAATATTAGAGGCATTTCACCTCTGGATTCGGGACTCCTAATGTTGCCTGGTGCGTTAATTATGGGAGTTATGTCTCCAATCACAGGTAAATTGTTCGATAAATTCGGGGGCAAAGTCTTGGCGTTAATCGGTCTGGCTATCGTAGTGATCAGTACGTATTTCTTTAGTGATCTAACTGAAACAACGAAATATTCGACACTTATGATTTTGTATTCTGTGAGAATGTTCGGGATTTCAATGGTTATGATGCCTGTGATGACCAATGGTCTGAACTCCATCCCGGCTAAATATACACCGCATGGTACAGCCATGAACAGTACGATTCAGCAAGTCTCCGGAGCGATTGGCGGGGCGCTGCTTGTAACGATTATGTCTAACAGTACCACTTCACATGTCAAAGATATGGTAGCAGAAGCTGTGAGTAAATTAACGGCTAAACCTTCTGCAGAGCAATTGCTTGGTATTCAAAACCAAGTCATCGCAAAAGCAACGATCGAAGGAATTAACGATGCGTTCTTAGTGTCAGTAGGCGTAGCCATCATTGCCTTTATCCTAGCTTTCTTCATAAAAAGAGGGATACAGCCTAAGGATACAGAAACAGTCGAAGAAAAAGTGGCTGTTAAACAAGTTTCATCCGCTAGATCGATGTAATTTGCTATGCAGAAAGACGCTCACCTGTGGTGGGCGTCTTTTTTGTCTTAATTAAAAATAGAGCTCTGAGTGAGTCTTGGTCCATCCTGAATGACCGTTATGGAGTCGTTTCCACCTACATAAATTCTATTTGTGAGCGGGTTTAGCACAGTACTGCCTGATACAGAGGGGAATCTTGCGAGCCGTTTAAACGTGGTGGCGTTATAAACGGACATATGATTTTTATCGAAATTACCAACAAATAAATGATTTGTATTCGGATTAATGGTTATGTTGGAGGAAGTAGGAAGAACCTTTGTTGTAATGATTTTGTTGTTATTTCCATTGATGACGAATAGCTTTCCTTTACCTTCAACTTGTGCACTTGAAACAAAAATACGGTTCGTCAGGGGATTTATAACGACCTCGCTTTGCAGACGTCCCAGCTGTACATTACGCAACAATTTGTTGGTTCGGCCATTGATCACAGAAAGAAACCGGCTTAAGTTATTAGCGACATAAATACGATTGGTAATTTTATTAAGTGCTGGCGCTATCACGGGGTTACTTCCGACTTTTATTGTCGCAATGATAGCCTGTGTAGTTCCGTTAATGACGGTGACGCTATCATTTGCTGTATTGGTCACATAGACACGGTTTGTAAGCTCATTGATAACGATTCTGGAAGGGCGTCCACCGATTTCAATCTTTTTGCGGACCTGATTTGTTTTCCCGTCTATGACGAATAGGGTTCCGAATGCGCTAGTTACATAAATCAGATTGGTTCGAACATTCACTCCGATATTGTCTGGGAATCGGCCTACTTTGACAGTTTTGATTACCTGGTTTGTCCGCCCGTTTATGACAGAGACATTTTCGTCACGGAAGTTAGGTACATAAATCCGGTTGGTTTGGGGGTTGATTCCGAGCTGAGACGGCAGTCTTCCTACAGGGATCCGAGCGATAATGCGATTAGTTCTGCCCTCCAATACCCCGATAGTTCCAGCCTCGGTGTCTGGGTTTACAAAGTATACTCGATTCGTAACGACATTTACTTTTATATCTCCGATCGGTCCGGCAGAGCGGACTGTAGCAATCACTTTTGGCTGCGCCATGCTTTTACCCCTTTCCAAGTAAATAGATACTTCATTATATTTAGGCTTAGGCAAAAGGGTACTTCATTTATCCTTGCAAGATATATATTAGGAGTGTAGAATGGTACTCCATTATCCAAATATTAGGTTATGTGTAAGCGTTTTATTTTTTGGAAAATTGAGATTGATTGGAGGTTGGGGTTGAGATGGTGAAATCAGTGTTGTCGGATATTTTATTAACACCTGATAAGACGCAGCTTCATAGTGAATTGTTAGAGGAAATTGGGCAGTATATCACGCAAGAAATTCTAAATCATCCGTTAATGAAAGAGGAGAGTCAGCGGGTAAGTATTCTCCTTGATGGATCGACCGCACTTGGTGTGGTGGATGAGCAGTCGGATGTGGATGTAATCATTATTTGTCAGGACGAGTATTATAGCAGCATTAATCATCGGTTCGAACAAGCGGGGCTGATCCCGGAGCAAAGTAGTTTTTTTATGGATTTACGACTCCCCAGCGGCAAGTCCGGACATTACACACTGCATAAAATATCAGAAATTAAAGCGGCGTTAATGAGCGAAAATATGGAATGGCTGTGGAATGCTTCTATTTCTTATATCTACTATGACCGATTGGATGTAAAGTCACTTTTTGATGCCTATATGCCCCTCCAACCTGAAGTCCTAATGAGATTTCGTAAGAATTCATACATACAGTTAAGAAGTTATGCCAAAAGCTTAGATAATCCTGTAGTGCGTGGCGATGCCTTTCCTATTTTATTTTTAGCGGTTTCTCTTTATAAAGTTGCATTACGCTGTGCCATTACTATTGAAGGTTATCCCTACCCCTACGACAAATGGCTGGTACCTGTAGCCAAACAAACGACTGTCGGACGAAAGATTACGGAGTGTGCGGGCGATTTTTGGAGTTTTATTAGAGATGATGAATCCTTTGCCCCTATGTACCAGGAGGATAATAACTTTGTCAAAATGGAAAAACGTTTCCGGAAGATACTTGTAGAGGAATTCCGCATGCGGGGGATCAATGAACCTTGGTTAGTAGAGTGGTGGAAGTTTATGGAGGAGTGAGTGGAGCTATAGGGTGAGTGTTGAGTGGTTGGGGTGGTTGGAGAGGTGGCGGAGGGAGTGAAGTGGTTATTGTGAGGTGGAGTGGCTATGGTGGATTGTAGTGGCTGTAGTAGCGTAGTAGCTGTGATGGCTGGAGAGGTGGCGGAGGGAGTGAAATGGTTATTATGAGGTGAAGCTATGGTGGACTGTAGTGGCTGTAGTAGCGTAGTAGCTGTGGTGGCTAGGGTGGTGGAATGGTCGGGTGGTTGAAGTGGCTATAGTGTTTGGGTAAGTGGCTGTAGTGATTAAGTAACTTAAATGACTCCCCTTCCTCCTCTTGATTATGGTAAGGTATATTGAAGTGGAATTTTAGTGAGAGGTGATTATATGGACGGGACAGTTTCAATATTAGGAGTTCCCTTTTCAAAACTAACACTACATGAGACAACACTTCATCTAACAAAACATATTCAATCCGGAGAACCGAAACTTTTCCATTTGATCACGGCTAACCCGGAAATTACGATAACAAGTCAATCGGACGAGCTGCTACGAACCATACTTCAAGAAGCGGATTTAATCACTCCTGACGGGATTGGCATTGTGATGGCTTCAAAAAGAAAAGGCGATCCTATTGCTGAGAGGGTAACTGGATATGAGCTGCTTCTTGAGCTTTTGGAGCAAGGAAATAGCTTGGGATGGAGTTTTTATTTCTTGGGAACAGATGAGCTTACCAGTTGTAAAGCGGTCGAAAAGATCACGGAGTTATATTCGAATGTGAAGATTGCAGGAAGACATAATGGTTTTCTTACCAAGGAAGAGGAGCCTGCCATTGTAGCAGAGATTCAGCGTGCACAGCCGGATTTTCTGATCGTTGCGATGGGGGCGCCATACTCTGACAAATGGGTATATAAGCACAAACAGGAGCTTACGCAGGTAAAAGTTGTTTTTGGCGTGGGGGGCAGCTTGGATGTAATAGCGGGAAAAGTTACTCCTGCACCAGCGCTATGGAAAAAACTCAATCTGGAGTGGTTGCATCGACTTTTGTTCGCTCCAGTTGCGAAGGGACAAAAGTCGCGATGGCGCAGACAGGCAGTTCTGCCCAAATTCGTGTTCCGAGCTATGATTAAGAAATGAAGAAAAGGCCTCGTTTATGGGGGCCTTTTTTGGTTCGGTTGGTGTGAGAGGAAGAGGAGGCAGGTGTGAGAGTAGGAAGTAAGGAGTAAGGGGAAGAGTAATAGTGGTTAGTGGGAGTGAGGTGAGGAGTAGGGGGAAGAGTAATAGTGGTTAGTGGGAGTGAGGTAAGGAGTAGGGGGAAGAGTAGGAGAGATTAGTGGGAGTAAGATGAGGAGTATGAACAAGAGCAAGTAGTGGGATTGAGGTAAGGAGTAGGAGTAAAAGTGAGTATTAGGATTGAGGTAAGGAGTAGGGGCAAGAGTAAGTAGTGGGATTGAGGTAAGGAGTAGGAGTAAAAGTGAGTAGTGGGATTGAGGTAGGGAGTAGGAGTAAAAGTGAGTAGTGGGATTGAGGTAGGGAGTAGGAGTAAAAGTGAGTAGTGGGATTGAGGTAAGGAGTAGGAGCAAGAGTAAGTAGTGGGATTGAGGTAAGGAGTAGGAGTAAAAGTGAGTAGTGGGATTGAGGTAGGGAGTAGGGCAAGAGTAAGTAGTAGGATTGAGGTAAGGAGTAGGAGTAAAAGTGAGTAGTGGGATTGAGGTAAGGAGTAGGAGCAAGAGTAAGTAGTGGGATTGAGGTAAGGAGTAGGAGTAAAAGTGAGTAGTGGGATTGAGGTAGGGAGTAGGCAAGAGTAAGTAGTAGGATTGAGGTAAGGAGTAGGAGTAAAAGTGAGTAGTGGGATTGAGGTAGGGAGTAGGAGCAAGAGTAAGTAGTGGGATTGAGGTAAGGAGTAGGAGTAAAAGTGAGTAGTGGGAGTAAGTGTAAGAGTAGCGAGTAGAATGTAAGTGCGACTATAGTTGTGACCTTTAAACAAATTAATAATAATAAACAACACCGATTCTGGTTGATGCCATAGCCTCGTATTTAATTCAAGCTAAAAGCTAAGGGGGTACAATAAGGGGATAAATTCCCTTGAGTCACTGGAATTCCGCCCGAAGAGGCAAAAGAAAGGCAAAAATGCCTTAGAATTACTGGGATCCAGCCCGACGAAGCAAATCAACGGTATAAATCCCGCAGAATGAGCCGAATCCGGCCCGAAGCAGCAAATCAACGGTATAAATCCCGCAGAATGAGCCGAATCCGGCCCAACGAAACAAATCAACGGTATAAATCCCGTAGAATGAGCCGAGTCCGGTCCGACGAAACAAATCAACGGTATAAATCCCGCAGAATGAGCCGAATCCGGCCCGAAGCAGCAAATCAACGGTATAAATCCCGTAGAATGAGCCGAGTCCGGTCCGACGAAGCAAATCAACGGTATAATTCCCGTAGAATGAGCCGAATCTGGCCCGAAGCAGCAAATCAACGGTATAAATCCCGCAGAATGAGCCGAATCCGGCCCGACGAAACAAATCAACGGTATAAATCCCGTAGAATGAGCCGAGTCCGGTCCGACGAAGCAAATCAACGGTATAAATCCCGCAGAATGAGCCGAATCCGGCCCGACGAAGCAAATCAACGGTATAAATCCCGTAGAATGAGCCGAACCTGGCCCGAAGCAGCAAATCAACGGTATAAATCCCGCAGAATGAGCCGAATCCGGTCCGACGAAGCAAATCAACGGTATAAATCCCGTAGAATGAGCCGAATCCGGCCCAACGAAACAAATCAACGGTATAAATCCCGTAAATGTCCCCAGCCCAACCCGGTTACTATCCATTACCAACACGGAGGCCGTTTTCGCCACACATTTAATGTGATCCCTACTATGATGAGTGAAATTTGTTAAATGAGCAGATACATCCGCACCAATTGTAAATATGTTAGGGAATTTATCGCTGCAAATAAATAACTGACACCGCTATACCAGCGATATCAGTTTACAGTGGTTAGCGATTAAGCTAGCGGCTGCCTATTTTTAGCTTGTTCCTCTCGCATCCACTGTGACAACTGGCGTTTGAGCTTAAGGAACTCGGGAGAGTCCGTAATCTCATCACGGCGTGGCCGCGGAAACGGCACATCGACTGTATGCAGGATGGAGCCGGGGCGGCCGGAAAATACATAGATACGATTAGAGAGCAGCAACGCTTCTTCGATGTTGTGAGTAATGAACAGCACAGAGCGGCGATTCTCTTCCCACAGCTCAAGCAGCCAGCGCTGCATTTCACTGCGAGTTAGTGCATCGAGTGCGCTGAAAGGTTCATCCAGCAACATTAGCTCCTGCGGAGCGAGCAATGCTCTGAGAAAAGCTGCACGCTGCTGCATCCCGCCAGACAGCATATGCGGATAAGCATGTTCGAACCCGCTTAACCCAACCTTGGCAAGCCACTGGCGTGCTTCCTCGCGGGCTCCATCCCGCAGTGCGCCCTTGATCTCCCCAGCAAGCAGCACATTATCCTCAATCGTACGCCAAGGAAAAAGAGCAGGCTGCTGCGGCATATAACTAATTTCACCGCGTTGACCTGTAACGACCTTACCGTTCATGCGGATCGTGCCTGCATCGGGTTTCACAAGGCCGCCAATCATATGGAATAAGGTGCTTTTTCCGCAGCCGGAAGGACCAACGATCGAAACGAATTCTTGTTGCTCTACCTTGAGAGAGACATTATTCAGAACTTTTGTCTCACGGCGACGATGGAAAAAAGATTTGGAGATGCCGCTCACTTCAAGGGCGGGTGCCGCGGTATGAGCTTCAGGAGAGCTGATGACTTCTGTTGTTCTGTGTTGCATTTGCATCGCTTGAGACATACAGGCATCTTCCTTTCTATGAGTTACGGCGCGGCTTCCAGCGAACCAGCCATTTTTCCAGCAATGCAATAATAGCAAAGAGTACAAGACTTAAAAGTACAATAATAACAATAGCGACAAACATCCGATCCGTACGATAAGCCGATTTCTGCAGAAGCATATAATAGCCAATACCTTTATCCGCGCCAATCCATTCAGCGACCACGGCGCCCATAACCGCATAAGTAGCAGATATTTTTACACCGGAAAATAGTGCCGGGATAGAAGAGGGCAGCTCCAGCTTGGTAAAGATTTGCCACTTGCTTGCGCCAGCCATTTTCATATAATTCATCATGACCTGATCACTTTGGGCCAGGCCGCCCATCGCAGCGACAGCTACAGGGAAGAAACATACTAGTGTAATCAGCACGATTTTGGGCAAAAGACCAAAGCCGAACCAGATAATGAGCAGGGGGCCGAGCGCGATGGAGGGAACATTTTGACTCAGAATAATGAGTGGATAAAAAGCCCGTCTAGCCCAAGGCAAAAGATGCAAAAGCAAAGCGACGATCAGACCTACCCCCGTACCGATGGGAAAACCAATTAAAGTGAGCCGCAGCGTAGCCATCGTATGAGCCCAAAGACCAGAAGCGTTACTGGTGGATTCACGGGCAATATCAGCAGGACTCGGCAGAATCCAGGATTCAATATGAAATACAGATACAGATAGCTGCCATACGGTTAAAAAGAAGACGACCGCCACAAGGGGCGGCCATATTAGCTTCCAGGTCGATCTCACGGCCGATATTTCTCCGTCAATTTATCCATGCTGATTCCGTTAGGATTATGAGCGATTTTGATCTGCGAAATTACGCTTGGACTGCCTGCTTCGATCAACGCCTCTTGCATCTGACGCACAACCTCCAGCAGCTCGCTAAGCTCACCTTCCATTGTGGTTTCCAGCGGATTCACCTGATGTTTAACACCGGATTTTTGAATGACCTCAATCGCTTTATCTACGTATGGGATGGAATCCTCATTGTTCGGAGTTTTTGGAATTACTTGAATGCTTAGTAGGGTGTTAGCCACAATAATCAATCCTCTCATTTTATAAGGTAAGTTCAAAAAGCCAACTTTGATAACGAAGTAATTCAGGAAGCAAACTCGACATCGAATCTTGAACGAACTTGGGAAGTCCGGTACTCACGTAGCACATCACTACGCTCCGTTCCTCCTTCCTCAAGTAACGTCCAACCTTCTTGGTTCTGAAAGCCGACTTTTTGAGCTCTTAAATTATAAGGTGAGTTCAAAAAGCCAACTTTGATAACGAAGTAATTCAGGAAGCAAACTCGACGTCGAATCTTGAACGAACTTGGGAAGTCCGGTACTCACGTAGCACATCACTACGCTCCGTTCCTCCTTCCTCAAGTAACGTCCAACCTTCTTGGTTCTGAAAGCCGTCTTTTTGAACTCTTAAATTATAAGTTAAGTTCAAAAAGCCAACTTTGATAACGAAGTAACTCAGGAAGCAAACTCGACATCGAATCTTGAACGAACTTGGGAAGTCCGGTACTCACGTAGCACATCACTACGCTCCGTTCCTCCTTCCTCAAGTAACGTCCAACCTTCTTGGTTCTGAAAGCCGTCTTTTTGAACTCTTAAATTATAAGGTAAGTTCAAAAAGCCAACTTTGATAGCGAAGTAATTCAGGAAGCAAACTCGACGTCGAATCTTGAACGAACTTGGGAAGTCCGGTACTCACGTAGCACATCACTACGCTCCGTTCCTCCTTCCTCAAGTAACGTCCAACCTTCTTGGTTCTGAAGTCCGCTCTCTACTCCGCCGGTAAAAAATCATTACTGAATGCACTAGCAGCATCCAGCGGTTTATCCAGCAACTTCAGATCATACATCCAGTCGCCGTAATTTTGCCAGACCTCGGTTTTTTGCTCGCCCCAGCGGGCAGCATCGTCCTTGTATTTTGGGCTAAGCCATTTTTGGCTAGCTAGGACAAGGTCGGCGTCCAGGTCAGGAACGGCCTTCGATAACATACCGGCAGCCTCTTCCGGATGATCAATGGCATATTGATAACCTTTTGATGTGGCTTTCATGAAGGCCTTCACCAGCTCAGGATGATCTGCAATTTGCTTCTCACTCGTCGTCAGCACAGGCGTGTAATAATCGAGCTGTGGCGCATAATCCTTTAAGTACAGCATATCCAATGGCTGGCCACGCAACTCAGCCTCAACGCCAGTCCAAGCGTAGAAAATCCAGGCGAAATCAATGTCACGTTTGACGGCGGTAAAATAATCAGCTTCACCGATACTGATCAGCTTCACCTTTTTCACATCGCCACCTTCAGGATCCATGATGGCCTTCATGGCTGCTTCTTCGGCCGGTGAGCCCCAGCCTCCGTAGGTTTTACCTTCGAAATCCTTTGGTGATTTAATATTGCGATCTACTGGAGCGGCGAATCCCGACGTATTATGCTGAATAATAGCTGCTATCGAGACAAGGGGCACGCCTTGTAGACGGGCTAGCGTTAATCCTTCTTGGGCGCTGATGCCAAAAGCGGCTTCGCCAGAGGTAACCATAGTATCAGAACCCGCTGCGCCTGGCTGAACGATCTCGACGTCCAGGCCTTCTTCAGCGTAGTAACCAAGATCCTTAGCTACGTATAGACCGGTATGATTTGTGTTCGGTGTCCAGTCGAGTGCGACTTTAACTTTGGTGAGCTCTTTTGGAGCATCCGTCCCAGCCGCTGCAGTTGGATCAGTAGCATTTGCTTTGTTTCCGGCTGTATTCCCATTGTTGCTGCCGCATCCGGCAATGGCAAGAATGAGTACACAGGTGAGGCACAACGTAAGTGCTTTTTTGAGGTGCATGTCTTCTTCTCTCCTTTAAGGTTACAAGAATCCCGTCTTCACAACATGAACCGTAAAGTGTAGTATGTACGTTTTTCTACATCTTTTAGTGATCTTACAAAAAAAGCGCCCCGAGTGATCGGGACGCTGGCTTGGCGCAAGGTTAGTCAAGGTCACAGGGACCAGAACCAATTGGCGATTCCTACGCTGGCATTATCCAGATCAGGTATAAGGGTCAGTATCTTGTGGGATACAATCTCAGCCGGCCAATTCCAGCACCCCTGGTTCTATGAAGTTAACGGGTATTTCTATGTGCAATATAAGTAAGTATAAGTTTTGTACCCATACTTTATATCTTATATTTCTCGCATACGGTGTATTATAGACGGCTGTACTCGGAATGTCTAGTAGTGCACTCCTGAATTTTTCCAATCCAGTAGTTTCTTTTTTGCTAGTCTAGATCTTTATATTTCTTGCGGTGACGCCGTTTAAGCTCACTAACCAGCGCCCCTAGCGTGAGGACAACGCTGATCAGAATCCCGCTCATGATCACGAAGAGGGCAAGAAATTCAAAGGGGGAATATCCAATCATTTTACTCCATTGAATCTTTCCATCCAGATCGTCAATGACCTGATTCATGCCGTAAATCCCGCTTACTACCGTAAATACAGTGAGAATCATCAGCAGATTATCCCGTCGCTTGGACTGAAACTTATCCTGATACTGAAACAGATCATTTAAGGTTTCTTTCACTTCCTCGAACAAAGCGTCGTTTCCGTATACTTTGCGCAGCTGAAGAAATATCTCCCGGCCCTGCGACTGCGAAATCAACTCCAAGAAGTAGAACTTCGCCGAGAACTTATTAATGGAGTAAATTAGATTGTCTATCTCCTCATAATCATGATTAATCCGAAGTCGGGAGTGCATATTGGCGAGCTTCAGCAGAACGATTTTGTGGAAAATATTGAGTAAAAATCCGTAATAATATTGCCCGTACATCTGGTTGGCTAGACTAACAGCAATCTCCTGTTCAGCCCGGGTCATGCAGCAAAAGGTCTGCTCATTCATCATATAATACGTGTCTGGGCCCCAGCGATTATAGGAATGCTCATGACAATAGTTTGCAATATACGCTGGATCGCTTGCACTGGCATAGGGCTTTCCGTTCAGATCAATTCCATCAAGCTGTGAGGCGCGATAGCGTAGATTTACACTAATCTCATCAGAACTTTCTTCATTCTGAAAGCCGTAAAAAGCTTGTACCTGCATTCTTTCATCTACGAAAAAAGGAAGGGTCTCAAAATAAGCCCCATTGATATCCGATTGATCCAGATATGGCTCCAGTCCATCCACCAAATTTCGGAAGACAAAATCCTCTACCATCTCATAGGTCTGTTCCCCGCAATGAATATAAGTGTAGTCATCCTGTATGAAGGTTTTCTCTAGCGCACGGAAACGATCCGCGAATTCTAGGGCAATACTAAAGGGAATCGAATCCCCCTCCAGCTGGACACGTATCGTCACGAATCCAAGCTGAAAGGGACATATGAATATATCCGTCGAGAGAATTTTGAAAAATATAGATTGCTGCGGAATCTCCAGAATGCAGTCGAGATTATTTACTCTGGAAAAACGGCGAAACGAGTCGGCATCCTTCCTGCGCGGAAAAAGGACGTGTGCGGCAAACGGTAAATAGGTGCGCTCCATTCGTTCATGGGAAACACAGTAACCTTCTCCATAATAGGCAGCTTCCAGTTCTTTGTTATCCAGAAAAAAACGTGTGAATCCGTCGTCCTGTAATTGCTGGATAAGCTGCTTAGAATCGCCCTTTTTTATAGAGAAGGGAAATATAAACTGCATAAGCGCAGTATGTAACAAAGGCTCAGTTGAAGACTCATTTAAAGACTCATTCATTCATTGTCCATCCTTGTGCTCAGAATATGCTTATAGATCACATTACCCTAAAAGGATAACGTTGATACTATTCTAAATACGGGAACTCTTTCCTTCCACCGCTTGCCTGGCTTGGAACCTCCATGCGGCAATGCTTAGCAGGAACAAGAAGGCAGCAAAAGTGGCAAGTAATCCGGCTGTTTGCGCCACTTCTAAATGATCCATAGACCAGCCCGTAAACAGAGGTAGCAAAGCACCACCAACGCCTCCGGAAGCAATCATAATGCTGGGTGTTGACTCTTCGGTGCCAGGCAGCATTTTGCTGGAGAAAACCAATGCAATGGAGAAAATACCGGACATAAACAGCCCCAGCAGCAGAATTACAATGAAAGCAGCCATACGATTTTCAGTGAACGGAAAGAGTGTCAGCAGTAACAAGGTTAGTAAACAGCTGCTGAGAATGTACACGCGATAAGATATTTTTTCGGCAATTACACCCGCAAACAATCTTCCTGTAGACATCGCCAGCCAAAAGAAAGTGACTGTCAGTGCTGCCGCAGACTCTGTCATCCCTAGCTTGGCAATAAAGATAGCCGGCATAAAGTTGACTAAACTCATCTCTGTGCCTACATAAAGAAAAAAGAAAACGATGAAGATCCCTAGCAGAATCCATTGCTTACCTTTATACGGAAATTTTTTGTTAGAACGTGAGCTTGAGGAATGCGAATTGTCTGCTCCTTGGACAGAGGCACGTTCATCCAGCATGCGTTGTAGATTACCGAAGTGTCCTCTTGCCCAGAGGATAAGAGAAATCAAAGAGAAGGCAGCGACGATTAGAAAGGCCAATCTCCACGCTCCGGCAGCAATGAGCGGACTGGCGATAAGCGGCATCACGAGTGCGCCTATCCCGAATAGAACTTCGAGCCGGCTCATCGCAATAGCCGTTCCTTCGGTTACAGCACCAATAATGATGGTGCCGATAACCGCTTCGATCATCCCGAAACCAAAACCTGCGGCAACAGCGATAAAATACATCCAGCCCCAAGGCGGTAGAAAGGCATAGGCAACTTCTGCAACTATTAGAAGACTGGTGGCAATGAGGATGCCTCCACGTTTACCGAAGCGGCGATTAAGTAGGGGAGAGACCAACACGCCTGCTAAAAAACCAGCGAATTGACTAAAGATTAATTCACCGCCAGCACTGTAATTTTGATCATAATGTTGCAGTAGAACGGGCA
The DNA here is from genome assembly GCF_037970385.1 of Paenibacillus sp. FSL R5-0928. Taxonomy (NCBI): domain Bacteria; kingdom Bacillati; phylum Bacillota; class Bacilli; order Caryophanales; family Paenibacillaceae; genus Paenibacillus; species Paenibacillus sp. FSL R5-0928. Next base: position 478,628 of record NZ_CP150225.1, read on the forward strand.
GAATAGATCCCAGCACAACATGTGCCAGACCGATAACGAAGTAGGAGAGACAGCCGATCCAAATCAGTTTTTTCACGAAGTAAGCTCCTTATCTTGATGTAGTTTATGGAGTAAGGTCGGATTCAATGTGAACCTGAAGGGTACATTATAATAAGCACCATTGTTATGATAAATCCAAACGGTGAGCTTGGATATATAAACTTTTGTTTACATGCTTGAAGGGAGAGATTTACGTAATGGATAACAAACAACTGGAACAACTCATTATTAAAGCATTGGATGACAACAAGTTCGGTTCCTTTGGTACGATCGAAGAAGGAAATAAGCCGAAAGTACGTTATATGGCCATTTTCCATGAGGGTTTGAAGATTTATTTGGCTACAAATCGCAAAACTCATAAAGTGGAGGAGTTATCCGATAATCCGAATGCTTTTGTACTGCTTGGCTATGAGGCCGGCGGAAGCAAAGATTTGCTGGAGATTGAAGCGACCGCTACCGTCTCTAAGGATGAAGGCTTGCGCTCCAAGGTATGGAATAAAGAGCTGGAGCCATGGTTTACTGGACCTGATGATCCTAATTATGTGATTTTGGAGCTTACTCCAACACGTATTGAGTATGTAGGTAGCAATAAAGAGCATGGAGTATGGCAGCCATAAGCTATAGCCTTGAATTGATCAAACAGCCCTCCTATCCCCTATGGGGTAGGAGGGCTGTTTGATGTGTTATAATGACTTCAACTTTTTAGGTATTCATATCGGGGAGGAGCTAAAGCTACATGAGCGTTACTCTGTTATATATTGAAGATGATCGTGAGATTGGCAGCGTAGTGTCTGCTGATTTAAGCGAAAGAGGATATAGTGTCCGCTGGCTACGGAGCGGCGAAGGTGCGATGGAAGAAGCAGGCGCCTGCCAACTGGCTATTCTCGATGTTATGCTTCCTGGTCTGGATGGGTTTACGATCGGGCAACGATTGAAACGTTCCTACCCTAAGCTGCCCATTTTAATGCTCTCTGCCCGAACCTCGATTGATGATAAGCTGCAAGGTTTGGAATTCGCGGATGATTATTTGACCAAGCCTTTTCATCCGGATGAATTGGCCGCTCGAATCGAGGTGCTGCTCCGAAGGAATGGGGCATCTGTTCAGGATTCGCTCACACTTAAACATCTAGTCGTATATGAAGGGGATAACCGCGTGATGAATGCTCAGACTCAGGAAGAAATCATGCTTACAGGCAAGCAATTTCAGATTTTTTCCTATTTGCTGCGTCATCTTAACCAGATTATGACGAAGGAGCAGATCTACGAGGCCGTGTGGGGTGAGGCTTATATCGAAGGGGATAAAACTCTGATGGTACATATTCGTTATTTGCGCGAAAAGCTGGAGCTTGATCCGGGTAATCCGGAAATTATCGAAACTGTCCGTGGGATCGGATACCGGGTAAGAGCATGAGAGGATTGGAGCGCATTCGCAAGAAACGCAATTCCTCTTTGTTATCAGGGTATTTGCTAATTATCGTTTCTGCACTGCTATTTATCCCTGTGGTCCTTCCGCTGTCTTTTGTTGGCTACAATATTGTTAACGAAGTGACTAAAGGTGCCCCGCCTGTAGATACATCCCTGTATTCGAATATTGCACCGCTGGAGACTATGTGGCATAAGGAGGCACTTCACTTAGAAAATGCTTCTTCGGAAGCCATAAATCAGCGGCTGCATGAACTGAGTCGAAAATACACTGAGACTACTATGTTTTGGGTAGACGGGCAGGGAAAAACCCAGCTGATTCTCACACCTGATGAAGGGGATACGGATAAGATTTACCATGAAGTTCCTGATCAGTGGACTGCGGCTGAGGCTATTTCATTTATGAAAGAAAGTACGAATCGTGATCCTTTAGCCATCGTTGCTTTCGTGGGGGACAAGGTGGAGGCAGGCAAGGGATTTATAGTGATGCAAATTCCAAGTGAGCTGCTGAACAAAGGGGCTTATGGGGGATTAGGGGCTTGGGCTTGGTATAACTTTGTGTTATTTACCCTTTTTGGAGGGTTCGCTCTGGTTTCGTGGATGTTCTTTAGAAAAATTCGCAAACGGCTATTGCAACTGCAAACCGCGATGATGATTACAGGCCCGGATAGAATGCCTAAGTCTATAGTGACAGGCAAACTGGACGAGATCGGTCGCCTGGAGGAAGCTTTTAATACGATGGTAACCAAACTGGATGAAAGCCGACGCAGGGAAATAGAAGAGGAAGAGTTGCGTAAGCGTCTAGTCTCGAATCTATCTCACGATTTACGTACACCTCTAACCGTCATTCGCAGCCATATCCATGTTATGACCAAAGAGGATCTGACCTCAAAAGGTAAGCAGTCCTTACAGCTTATGGATGAGCGTATTGCGGATCTTAGCGTCCTGATCGAGAATCTTTTATCTTACAATCTGCTCAATAGTGGACGGGTAACCTTAAAGCTGGAACGTAAAGATGTTTTACGCTTGTTGCGGGAAAGTGCGGCTGCTTGGTACCCCGTATGGGAAAAAGAGGGCTTCGACATTGATATTAACCTGGAAGCCGAACCGCTATTCTGGAGGGTGGATGAGGTCTGGTTCCGCCGTATTCTCGATAATTTGTATCAAAACATTGTACGACATGCCAGCAGCGGGCATTATGTCGGGATCTCAACGGAGCAACGTAATGAACAACGTGCCATAATTATTGCGGATCATGGTCGAGGCATTCAGAGTCCATCCGATTACAAGGGGGCAGGTTTGGGATTGTCTATCGTCGATCTTTTGATGAAGCATATGGAGCTGGAATGGGTTATGGAGAGCACAGGCGAAGGCACTTCTATTGTAATCTTTGATCCGCGTCGTGAAATTTAAACAAAACTTAAACTTGGCACTTCCTTGTTCTTAACCTTGGGACGTTATGCTGTATACCGAGGTGAAGAACATGGAAGAAACAGTGATTAAAACTAAGGATTTATTGAAAAAATATCGTGGCCGGGCTGCGGTAGAAAATTTGAATTTAAATATCCGCAAGGGTGAGATTTATGGTTTTCTGGGTCCCAACGGAGCTGGGAAAACTACAACAATCCGTATGCTGCTTGGCCTAATTACACCGACATCTGGAAAAATTGAAGTGTTCGGCCAGGATCTTCGGAAGAATAAGCTGCAAATTTTACGGAAGGTAGGGTCGCTTGTCGAATCCCCCTCGTATTATGGGCATCTGAGCGCTGTGGACAATCTCGAAGCGATCCGCCGCATTCTGGATGTTCCGAAGTCACGAATCGCTGAGGTGCTAGATATTGTTTCTCTAACCGGGGAAGAGAGACGTCCGGTCAAAGGGTTCTCCCTCGGGATGAAGCAGAGACTTGGTATCGCAGCTGCCTTGTTAGGGAATCCAGAGCTGCTTATTCTGGACGAACCAACGAACGGACTCGACCCGTCAGGGATTCAGGAAATTCGTGGGCTTATCAAACGTTTGCCACAGGAGCAAGGAATTACGGTTGTAGTATCCAGTCACCTGCTTAGTGAAATTGAACAAATGGCAGATACCGTGGGTATTATTCGCCAAGGGCAAATGGTGTACCAAGATACAATAGCTAATCTGCAACAACAGGCTGCTGGCGAGATACGCCTTGCGGTTTCGGAACCAGAGTCTGCGTTACGTCTCGCTGGAGGCCGGGGGTATGAAGGGACACTACATGAGCAAAAACTGATTTTTTCAAGAATGAACGATGCAAGAGTAGCGCTGCTAGTCAAAGCTTTGGTAGAGAATGGGCACGCTGTCTATCGTGTAGAGGAGCGGAGACAATCGCTTGAGGACTTCTTCCTACAGGTTGTGGGAGGCGGGGAATCATGATGTGGCGGGCGTTGTCAGCGGATTGGCTTAAAATCCGCGGCAAAGGAATTTGGTTTCTAGTGTTTCTAGGACCGATTGGTCTAGTAGCCATGCAGGGCCTTAACTTTGGCCTTCGTTATGATTATCTGCGTCAGCAGTATAGCGCGGATTTATGGGGAGGACTACTGGATAATGTGTCCGGGTTTGTGCCCACAGCTCTTTTTCTGGGAGGCACTTTAGTATGCTCGCTGATTGCAAATGTCGAACATCAGATGAGCTCGTGGAAGCAGCTCTTGGCACTGCCTATCTCCCGTACTTCAGTGTTTATGGCTAAGCTAACGCTCTGTCTGCTGCTTGTGGCAGTTTCCTGTTTGTTGCTCTCAGTGGGGATAGTTATTTTAGGGCTTATTTTGGGCTTCAAAGCAGATCTTATTCCTTATGTGGATGTACTCAGAATTGGCTTTATGTCCTATATTGCGGCTCTGCCGGTCATCGCGCTACAGCTGTGGCTTTCCCTGGCTAATCGTAATCAGACACTGCCGGTTGCCCTGGGGATCACATTATCTTTGACGTCATTTTTCTCCATGTTCCTTTCGGAGTGGGTGCCTTTAACATGGCCATATTTGGCGTGGGACTCCTCTAATCGCCTCTTGTTCAGCGGTGCGGGTCTGCTGCTGGGAATGCTGGTGTTTTTGCCGGGTGCAGTGCATTTCGCTCGAAAGGATGTAGATTAAGATGAAGTCATTTTGGAGAGTATTATCCTCAGAGCGATTAAAAATGTCTAGATCATATGTTTGGCTTTTAGTCATAGGAAGTCCGGTTTTATCACTGGTTCCCGGATTGTTATCGGATAATCAAGGCGAGAAGATGACTTGGGAGCTGCTGTTAAGTGTGATGTCAATGATGCATGCTTTGCTGTTTCTGCCTGTGCTTTCAGGCATTTTTGCGGCCCTGATCTGTCGTTATGAGCATCATGACGGTGGCTGGAAGCTATTGTTGTCTCTGCCTGTAACCCGGTTGTCGGTGTATCTCTCAAAATATGTGATGATCATCGGATTGCTGGCTGCTGTGCAAATAACGTTCCTCGTTATGGTGCTGGGAATGGGCTTGTTCCGTGGGGCACCAGATCCAATCCCTTGGGCGCTGCTGCTAAAATCAGTATTTGGCGGCTTTGTAGCCTGCCTACCACTCGCCGCATTGCAGCTGGCGATCTCGCAAAGCTGGAGCAGCTTCGGCGCACCGCTGGCGCTGAATGTGAGTCTGACCATTCCCAATATACTCATCGCTAATTCTTCAACCTACGGCCCCTACTATCCTTGGGTACAGCCGATGTTGGCCATGAGTCCTTATGGTGATGACGGATTTGGTGCCTTTAATCTGCCTTTAGAGACACTGATGATGATAGTGGGAGGGAGCTTGATTGTCTTTTTTGCCGCAGGACTAATCTCCTTTTATCGTAAAGCAGTCTGATTCACAATCAGAGGCTATAAACTCCTCCTCAATGGACATCCCGTGCTGTTTTTCTTATAATTAAAGAATATAATTAGCTAAGATGGAGGAGGGCGAGAGCATGGAGCCAACGGCATTAGAAGATTGCGACAATACATGCAAGGGTTCAGAGCTTGAACCGGAATCCATTGCATTGATCCTGCCAGACCGTGGGATTACTGATAAAATGGCAGAAATGTTCAAAGCGTTGGGTGATCCAACACGAGTGCGGCTCATTTACGCTTTGTCCCAGCAAGAATTATGTGTACATGATTTGTCCGTGATCCTTGATATGGGCCAATCTGCGATATCCCATCAGCTCCGTTATTTACGGAATCTACGGATCGTGAAACGCCGTAAAGAGGGGAAAACGGTATTCTATTCGCTGAACGATGCGCATGTGGAGCAGATCTTTTTACAGACCCACGAGCATGTCCGACACGAATAGCTAGTTGCAAAAAGGGGGACTCCCAGCAGCCATTGGATGGCTTTTGGGAGTCCCTCTTTTTATTATGCCGACGAGTCCTAACCATCCACTACGGCTTACGGACCCAGCTGACGTTATTTGCACAATAATCGCTTTTTGAGCAGAGTTGCGGACCTCAGTGCAGTTATTCTTTAGAAAGAGGTCTTATTTTGCTCTTTTTCATGCCAATAGCGCCTATGGGGTCCGATAATATGCTAAACCGGGGATAATACTGCTTTTAGTGTCAATTGGGTCCGTTAGCTGTGTGGTTTGCGACAAATATTGCTCTAATGAAGCTAAGTAACATCTCAGCTTAACTAAGTAACATCTCAACTAAACTAAGTAGCATCCCAATTAAACCAGGCTGCGTCGGGGTTAACCAATGCGTTTAAATCCACTGAAGCCTTGTATTTTGAAGTAAGGATTTAGCTTATTAGCTGGCTTGATTTAGGTTCTTCGTTAGGTTTGGTTTTCTAAAGGACAACACTAGCCAGACACATTGCACAGCAAGCACTAGCAGGATAAATAGATCGATTCCCATGTATTCACTCGTATTATCGTTGCCCACAAACTGAATTAAATTATGTATAAAATGAAAGGATATCAGCGGAAGAATATTATTATTTTTTAGCATCAGCAAGGCTAGCGCAAAACCGATCAGAAGCGCATATACGAGTTGTAGAAGAATTTGTGTGATATCTGTGCCGGATAATGCATTAAGTAAGTGGGTAATAGAGAAGAGAATGCTTGAAGTGATCACTGCTGTTTTAGCCCCTTTAGGAAGCAAGGTCTTAAAAATCAAACCGCGATAGATGCTTTCCTCCACAAAAGCGACCAGCAGGGTGAAGAAAATAAAGAACAGTACCTCGGATGCGCTGATCTCACGAAAACCCTTAAAGGATATGGTAATCAGGACCACTACTAGCGGGGCATAATAGATCCAGTTGCCGGAGGATATGGTGTTTAGAGGTCGGAAGCCGAGCGTGCTCCATTTGCGCTTAACTGTAAAGTAGATGATGAGTACAAGCGCGATTGGGATGAAGGAGATAAGTACAGGGGCGTTGTACGCAAGTTCCTTAATTGTTGCGTAAGCCCCGGCGGCAGTTACGGCTACAAGTAATAACACCTCGATAATAACTACGCTCCAAATGGGGTGTTTCTGTGAAAAAGAAGACGTTTTGGCTAGCTTTGACATGTTCTAAATTCATCCCTTCTGTGTAAATCATTTGCCCATCGAGCTTCATTGATAATGGGGTCATTCGTATGTAAGAAACTTACTTTGGGTCATACATGATTTTACATATTTTCACGTAAAGGTCAATTGATTTAATTTTTAAGATAATGTAGAAAAATGGTGTGTATCGCGTATTGACCTTGAAATATAAAGGGAATATAATAGGGCTAAGATAACATATGAACAAGTGCTCATATATGGTTTTTATTTGAGGAGATGTGCCGTATGGATACAATGCAAGGAAAATTAAAACGTCAGTGGGAATTAGAAGGCTTGGATTGCGCCAATTGCGCGATGAAAATTGAAGATAAGGTGAAGAAGATTGAAGGTGTATCGTCTTGTTCCGTTAATTTTGTAACAAAAACAATGACGTTGGAAACTGCCGCAGGGTATGAGGAGTCAGCGATTGTAGAAGCGAAGAAAACGGTGAAGGCACTTGAGCCCCACGTAAATGTGAAAGAGAAGGTTGGGGGCAATCACAAGGCGCGCAATAGCGGTGCTCATGAACATACGCATGATCACCATGAGCACGGCCATCAAGCTGATGGACATCATCATGATCATGAGGATGCTGAAGGTCATGGTCATACTCACGAGCATGGAGAAGGTGATACACGCAAAATATTGCTGCGGTTAGGCGCTGGTGGAATTCTTGCTCTAGCTGGGATATTCCTGCCCGTGGATGGAGTAGTTGAATTGCTGATCTTTTTGGCAGCCTATCTTATCGTGGGTGGTGAAGTTGTCTGGCAGGCGGTTAAGAACATCATCCGTGGCCAGGTGTTTGATGAGAATTTCCTGATGGCTCTGGCAACTATCGGTGCATTTGCGATTGGTGAGTATCCAGAGGGCGTGGCAGTAATGCTGTTTTACCAGATTGGAGAACTGTTCCAAGGTCTGGCTGTGAATCGTTCACGCCGATCTATTACGGCACTTATGGATATTCGCCCCGAGTTTGCCTATCTCAAGCTTGGAAATGATCTGAAGAAGGTCTCACCTGAGGAAGTAGCCATCGGAGATTTGATTGTTGTTAAACCCGGTGAGAAGGTACCCCTTGACGGAACTATACTTGAAGGTAACGCCATGATGGACACATCTGCACTTACTGGAGAGTCGGTACCACGATCAGCTGGTCCAGGAAGTGCGGTGTTAAGTGGTTTTATTAACCGGAACGGCGTAATTACTGTGCAAGTTACTCAGACCTTTGGAGAATCGGCCGTATCCAAAATACTGGAGCTAGTGCAGAATGCATCAAGCAACAAAGCTAAAACCGAGAACTTTATTACTAAATTTGCACGTGCCTACACGCCTGTAGTAGTGATCACAGCAGTTCTGCTGGCCGTCGTTCCTCCACTGCTGATCAGTGGTGCGACTTTTTCGGATTGGATTTACCGTGCACTTGTATTCCTCGTAATCTCTTGTCCTTGTGCGCTTGTGGTCTCGATTCCACTGGGATTCTTCGGAGGGATTGGTGCAGCTTCACGCAGCGGTATTCTGATTAAGGGAAGTAACTACCTGGAAGCCCTAAATGATGTGAAGGTAGTTGTCTTTGATAAAACGGGAACATTGACCAAGGGACAGTTTAAGGTGACGGAGATTTACCCGTCGGGTGGCAAATCTAAGGATGAATTACTGCGGACAGCCGCTTATGCGGAGAGCCATTCCAATCACCCGATCGCTGAGTCGATTCGGACGGCTTATGGTGAACAGATTTCTAAGGAAGCTATCTCGAATTACAATGAAATCTCTGGTCATGGTATCGAAGTAACTATCGAAGGCAAGACCGTATTTGCAGGTAACGCACGTCTGATGGAGCGTGAGGGAATTGCTTATGAGGTCCCAGATCAGAGCGGTACCGTTGTTCACATTGCGGTAGATCATCAATATGAAGGTTATCTGGTGATCGCGGATGAAGTGAAGGAGGACTCACTACAGGCCATTCAGCGTCTCAAAAAGCTGGGTATACGCAAGACGGTGATGCTGACAGGTGATGCTTTCGCCGTAGCTGAAGATGTAGGGAAGCAGTTAGGGGTAGATGAGGTACACGCAGAGCTTTTACCACAGCATAAGGTAGAGGCCATCGAGAAGCTGGATCGTGATAAGTCTCCACGCGAGAAGATTATTTTTGTCGGAGACGGAATTAATGATACTCCTGTACTGGCTAGAGCCGATGTCGGGATCGCTATGGGGGGACTTGGTTCCGACGCTGCCATTGAAGCAGCAGATATTGTAATTATGACCGATGAGCCTTCGAAGATTGCTATAGCTATCGGAATTGCCAAGCGTACTCGAGCCATCGTATGGCAAAATATTATTTTTGCTTTAGGTGTAAAAGCTATATTCCTTCTGCTCGGTGCATTTGGGATTGCCACGATGTGGGAGGCAGTATTCTCAGATGTAGGGGTAACCGTACTAGCCGTACTGAACAGTATTCGAGCTTTAAAAGTGCAAGACGAGGGTTAAGTATCTTTGGTGTTTATATAAAAGATTTCAACAAAAGTAAGCTTTAGGATTCCGGTTTTAGGGGTCTTAGGGCTTACTTTTTTTATTCTCCAGCAAAGAATTTGTCTATTTTTGCCGATATAGAAGATATATCCACATCAGGAGATATTATAACAAATGGAGTGAGGAGGCTATTTCATCGTGAATGAAAATGAAATGAAAGGAAACAAGATGAAAAAAATGAGAAAAAATGTAACGAAGAGAAAAGCGACGTCAATTCAACTTAAGTGGTCATCTGTTATATTAGCTATTGCAATCGTGCCGCTCATGGTAGCGACCATATTTTTACTTGATTATTTCGGCAATGTCACACGCACAGACAGTGAGCAAATGGCGCAGGACACCATTAATACGAATACATTCCGGATGGATGAGTGGCTATCCAATAAAACCTCGTCCGTAAAGGATCTGGTATCCCAGCACCCTGAGTTCGACTTTACAAATCCGGCAAGTATCTTCCCTGTGATAGAAGTGCTGGAGGAAAGTGACAGTGAGACAGAAGGTTACAGTGTCATCAGTAAAGACGGCCAGTTAACTAATATGATGAACATGACCGCAAGTGTAGCAGATGCGAGCTATTTCTTGAAAGCGAAAGAAACGCATGCGCCTGTGTTGGGGGAAATGTCCTATCTGGAGCAGCTTGATAAATATATCATTCCGATTGTAGTTCCTGTCATGGATAAGGATAAGCAATTTATGGGAGGTATTGTCTTCTCGATTACTCCTGAAGTTCTTGCCCAAATGAGTAATGAAATTACTATGGCGGATACCGGATTTGGATACGTAATCTCAAATGATGGCATGTATTATACTTATCCAGACGTCAGTCGTATGGGCAAAAAAATTACCGATTACGCTAAAGAGCCGGCTCTTCAGAAGGTCGTTGACAAGATTTTGAGCAACAAAGAGGGGTCCGAAACTTATAAGGGCGAAGATGGTAAGAAAGTCATTACATACTTTAAGACCATTCCAGATACTGACCTGAAGCTTCTTGTAACAGTACCGGAGAAAGAGGTTTTTGCCAAAGTGACCTCTGCACAAAGAACAGCAATGTTCATCTTATTGGCAGTTATACTCGTCATAATTTTTGTTTCTCTCTACCTTACTCGCCTTATCGTTAGACCCATTAAAGCTATTTCCTCCACTATGAAAAAGGTGGCAGAGGGTCATCTGAATGAGAGGGTTAAAGTGCAATCCGGAGATGAAATCGGCGAGATGAGTCAAAATATCAATGATATGATTGAGACACTCTCCGGTATTGTCAACAAGATTGATACAACGGTAGTGGAGGTTTCTTATTCCTCAGAAGGAATGCTGAAATCGGCTCAACGGTCGTCTTATACTTCAGCAGAGGTAGCAACAGTTATCCAAGAAGTGGCTCAAGGAATGGAAGAGCAATTCAGAGGCTCGGAGCAATCGGCAAGAGCAACGGAAGAGATGGCCGTAGGTTTGCAACGTATTGCTGAGTCCTCTGCAGCGGTATCAGATCAGGCTGAGACGGTCAACTCAGAAGTAGAGAGTGGCTATTTGGAAATCCAATCTACACTGCAACAGATGGCTGTTATCAGTTCCACAGCTAATCAGACAGCCGAGATGATTGGTAAATTAAGTGAGCAATCGGAACAGATCGGACAAATTGTGGATGTAATTTCTGAGATATCCAATCAGACAAGCTTATTATCTTTAAATGCTTCTATTGAGGCTGCCAGAGCTGGGGAACATGGCCGTGGCTTCGGTGTAGTTGCGAATGAGGTGAAGAAGTTAGCGGAGCGGACGAACAGTTCCATCATTAGTATAGTGGAGCTGATCGGCGGCATTCAGTCTTCGACAACAAGTGCAGCGGATTCCATGAAGAAGAGTATTGAGGAAATTGGCGATGGAATGGGAAAAATGCAAAACGTCGGTGTTTCCTTTGATCATATCCGTTCTTCGATCCGTGAAGTATCGTCGCAAATACAGGATGTGTCAGCAATTAATGAAGAGATGTCAGCTGGCACAGAAGAAATAACGGCTTCTATATCCGATATGCTCGGAATAGCTAAAGAATCTGCTGAGAATGCTCAGGCGGTCTCATTAGCTTCAGCGGAGCAGACGGAGATTATGAAGGATGTCGTGTCCTCGGCGGAATCACTTAATGAAGTGATGTCTGTGCTGAAAGAAGAAATCGAGAAGTTTAAAAAGTAGGAGATAAACTGAGATTCATCTCCTTATAATACAAAAAATCGCTCTTTGGGAGCTGGTGGGCTTATTTCACCAATTCCCAAAGTAGCGATTTTTTTTGTTCTTTATGAGATTAAATGCTTTCTTCCAGCTGTAGACTCTCGATGCCTGCACGTACAATATTGCAGGAGTTGTTCAATTTCTGGGTTTCCTCTGTATTTAAATTAAGCTCCAGCAGCTCTTGAATCCCAGTGTTGCCTATAATGGCGGGCACACCCGTGCATACACCACTATGTCCGTATTCTCCATCCAGAATGGCGGATACGGCGATAATTTTGTGCTCATCATTCAGGATCGAACGGGTAATGTAGGCAAGTGCGCTGCCAATCCCGAAATGTGTGGAGCCTTTACGGGTGAAAATTTCCCAGCCGGCATCTTTTGTCTTGCGGGAGATATCCTCCAGATCCAGATGCGGGAACCGCTCGCGATGCTGATCCAAAATTTGTAGAATAGGCTTGCCGCCAATTGTCACATGGGACCAAGCTACAAATTGAGATTCGCCATGTTCACCTAACGCGTAGCCATTAACACTACGCGGGTCAATGGAGAACACATCGGAGAGCAGTGTTTTTAGGCGCGACGAGTCAATGGAAGTTCCGGTACCGATAATTCTGTGGCGAGGCAGACCTGATATTTTCCAGACCATATAAGTGACAATATCGACCGGATTAGCGGCGACTACGAATATTCCATCAAATCCCCCAGCCATGATGTTGGTAATGATTTCTCTAGTAATAACAGCAGAGGCTTCCAATACGTCAAGTCGGGTCTGCCCGGCTGTTGGATTAGCACCAGCGGTTAAGATAACTACATCCATCTTTGCACAATCGCTATAGGTTCCGGCATATACCTTTGTGCGTGTGCTTGTGAAATCCATACAGTGCGAGAGATCAAGTGCTTGTGCCATAGCCCGATCATAGGTGCGGTCGATCATCATTATCTCGTCACAAATGGCCTGATTAACCATGGAGTAAGCACAGCTTGAACCCACCATTCCGGCCCCGACGATGGCTACTTTTCTCGATTTACTTTTCAATTGCCTTGTCCTCACTCTCTAAAAGTTATACGCAGTATAGGTTTCCAAATGATATTTATTTCAGCATTAAGGTCTTTTGGAAGCTTATCGTTAGGTATGCTTATAGTTTAACGTATCCCTTCGCAGGTTACCTGACATCGGACTTACAAAGAGTATATTTTTTCTTTTTAATGCTGAATAGGTGACATAATGAGTTAGATATTTTAGGTGATCTATCCCTATAGTGTATGTAAAGTACTAAAAGAGGATGTAATAAGAGGATGGCTAATTGATGTCAGAAAAGGGTGAAAAGTAGAAAAAAGCAGAGGATATAACATAAGCTTGAGTTACAAGAGGTAAGAAGTCATCTCAAGGATATCGGGTAAGCACCCTGAGATGGCTTCTTAGGATCATTGTTGACAATCATGGCTGGGGCAGCAGACTCCCCGAGGAAGTCATAGCCTTATAACGCTTGAACATAAAAAATCTCCAATGAACAATCATGCCGAAGGCTAAAATAAAGAACAAACCACCGGACTGTGGGATAGACACATAACGGTTAATAAATTCATGGAGTAAAGTGCGGACTAGAAGAAGTCCGAGCAGGATAAACGCAAAGCTCTTGGAGCGTTGAGCATAAATTTGTCCATCACGTTGTTCAAAATGGGTGCTGCGTATAAGAGGATACGCGAAGATGAACCAGCCAATCAGAAAGGCGACTGCCGCCCACCATAATGGGAACCTGACCGCAGGTGCTACAAACATGGCAAAACCCGTCGACATACCGAGAGGTGGAATCCATATTTTTCGAATGGTAACCGGACGTGCGCTTGCTTTTAGACGAATGAAAATAACCATCAGCGCCATGAACAAAGCTCCTAATGTAGAGCCAATATGTAGAAGCGAGGGGTTTATGTTACCCATGATACACGACCTCTCTATGATTTCAGTCACTTGTATCTTCATTATAACAGAAAAACGATGGCAAAACATTGAAGTGTATTGGCTCCATACCCGCTACAATTCCAGCTTAGGAATTTTTTCTTAAAGGAGCGATACATACAAAAATCCCCGCCAGAGCATACTCTGACGAGGATTTATTGATGTGAATATTATTATCTCAGCCCAGACTTACGAACGGCTGCGTCCACTTGTCGAGCGGAGAATAAGGCTCACGATAAAGATCAGCACAACGGCACCGATCAAAGAAGGGAAGAAGTAGAAATCACTTACTTTAGGTCCCCAGCTTCCCAGAAGCACGCCACCGAGCCATGAACCGATAATACCAGCGATGATATTACCGATAACACCACCAGGAATATCTCTTCCCATAATCAGACCAGCCAACCAACCAATAACCCCACCAACGATTAACATCCATAGAAAACTCATGTTACTTCAACTCCTTCGTTTTGTTGTTTGCGATGTCTACTATTAACCTTTGTGACCATCTTTAAACCACATGGAAAAACTTACTTCTTCCGGAATAGTTAGGGAGTAGGCTCTAAATGCAGTTTCGATAATGTATTACAACTATAAACATGCTATAGTGAAAAAATATTATAAAATTATGAGTAAACCCCTATTAGTAAAGGGTAAGTAAGAAGTAATACAATACATAAAGATAAAGGAGCCACTATTATGGAACGGGCTAATGAGGCATTGTTTTATGTAGGAACGTATAACTCTGAGAATGAGAAGGCGATTCAGTTATGTGCGCTTAGTCTTTTATCGGGGGAAATGAGAATTCTTGAGGGTACCGAGGGAATTGAGAACCCATCGTTTTTAGCTGTGAATAGTGCAGGCAGCGTGTTGTATGCAGTTAGTGAGAAGGATCAAGGTGAGGTTTACGCATATGCAATTGATCCCGCAACTAAAGCGTTGCAATCACTTGGAAGTCGTTCTACGGAAGGCGGCGCTCCTTGTTATGTCTCCGTTAGTCCTAAGGAAGATTACATATTCGTCTCCAATTACTCGGGAGGCAATGTTAATGCTTTTCCTGTAAATGAAGATGGTTCGCTTCAAGAAATGTCCGACCAAGTAAAACATGTGGGTTCAGGCATTCGTGAAGACCGTCAGGAGGCTCCGCATCCGCACTCTGTCATTCCGGACGCAAGTGGTAGACATGTGCTGGTGTGCGATTTGGGACTGGATCAAATTGTGATCTATCGCCCTGAAGAGGGCAAACTGGTAAAACATCGTGAGCTTAATCTGCCACCTGGTTCAGGTCCGCGTCATCTGGCGGTGCATCCCTCTGGACAATGGATCTACCTGGCGAATGAACTGAATTGTACAGTAACGGCATTTGCTAATGATGAACAGGATGCAAATCTAAATATTTTACAGCATCTTAGCACGCTTCCTGATAATTATACTGCTGGTAGTGACGATACAGCTTCCGATATTCATGTCTCCCCTTGTGGCAGATTCCTGTATGTCTCCAATCGCGGACAAGACAGTATCGCCCTGTTCCATATCGATGAATTAACGGGTCTGCTTGAAGCGGTGGATTGGCAGGTTACCGGCGGGCGTACTCCGCGTAACTTTGCAATTATTGGGGATAAGCTGCTTGCTGCTAATCAGAATAGTGATAATATTACCTCGTTCTCCATCGATAGTGAGAGTGGCAGATTAATCCCTACAGGAAATGAATTGGAAATGAAGTCACCTGTTTGTGTGCAAGCGTTGTAGGCTGAGACTAGGTTATTGTATGTCGTAAAAATAAGGGCTATTCCCGTAATCCATTCATTTTTTCGTGAGTGGAGGTTGGGAATAGCCCTATTTTGCAAATGAAGACCTAAGGATAATAGCAAGTGATTGTTAAAATGTATTTCTGATACCTAAATCGTAAAAACCGATGTCATCAAGCATGATCCGGTCGCCTTCTTCTTCAAGATAGAAGGTGATTTCCGTCAGGTTGTCAGGATCCAGCTCTGGTTCTTCCTCCTGAAATTGTTCGAACGGCATCTCGTAGGTTTGAAATACAGCTTCGGAAAGGTCGCCGTATTTGCCATCGTTTATCCGCTCTTCAAGCCATGGGAATAACGTGAACTGAGTTTGTGGAAGTGGCAGTATGTCCATTACTTCATCCAGCTTCAAGCGTGCTGAGGTATCGTTATGGTCAGTTAACTCCACCTCAACCTTTGGAGGTTGTGGAACATCCATTTCTTCATTCATGTCGTCATTCAGATTTGCCATGGAGAACGTAAGGCCATCTGCCCCTAAAAGAGCAGTTTCAGTACGGACACTGTCGTTAAGCTTAATGTTGTAATAAGCTTCTTCGTTTTTGCTGGCTGTGCGTTCAAGGACAACACCATAGGTGGCTTTGCTTTTCGACTCCCGGTCTTTAGCTAACTCTTCTGACCAAGAAATACCCGATGCTGCTGCTGTTCCCAGTTCTACAGTGTTTTTGTTACGGTCATCGTCAAATGTGGCTACAGGACGATATCCCCCGCTTTGGAATCTATTGTAGTAGGCGGTATCTGGTAACCACTTCAGCCCGCTGCGATAATCCCGGAACAAGCTTTGGTATTCCTCTTTTTCATGCAAGGTGGTCTCTAAGAAAGCTGATACATAGACCTTGGCAATTTGCCGTTGTTTGTCTGCATCCATGATTTGTGTCCGATTTAAAAAGAGTCCAGCTGGCAAGGTCTGATCATACCCGCCCCAATCGCTGTTGAATTGACTGTGATTGGCATCCGCAATATACAGCGAGCTTTTGAAAGCAGATGATCCTTGGGAATAGGAAGTGCGTATATACTGCCGATCACCATAGAAATCATGTACATCTCCATCGCGGGCTCCCTGCAAGGTCAAATAATTGATGTCTTTGAGACGGGCTTGCTGGTCATCTATTGTTTTGTCCGTCGGTGCAAGCGCGATTACAGAGGTTATATTAAAGCGATTAACTGCCGCCATCACCGGATCATCCTTAAACCAACGAGTGGCATCCGCGGCCATAGCTACGGCTTGTCCTCCGCGGCTATGGCCGAGCAGGGCGGTTTTTGTGAAATCTATTTTCTGATAAAAAGGACTGCCCGGATCATCTGAAAAATCTGCTAGCTGCTCTAAATGTTTCAGTAGGATCCAAGTACGTACTTTAAAATCATTGTCCGGAATGCCGGACCAAGCAGAATAATTCAGGAAATTCTCATCGAGCGAGATCGCGATAAATCCCCGGCTTGCCAATAGTTCGCCGAGATAAGCGTACCCGCCATCAGAGTAATCTTCCATCATATGATTGCCGTGCACCATCAGCACTACTGGATATGGACCTTCACCTTCTGGCATCCATACGCGACCATTCAGGGGAAGTGCCTTATAATCGAAACCCCAGAATAAAGTGCGCAGCTTTGACCAATCCTTAATATAAGCAGAAGCATCGGCCGTAGAGGATATCAAGCTTGTATCCTTGCCGTATTCGGCACGATGAAGATCGGTACCACTGGCATAGGTGAAGGTCTGATAAGCTAGATTGCCTGGTATTCCCGGATCAGAGGCTGTCAGTGGAACGACTTCCGTATCGTTGATATCGACCGACTCTGAAATAGGCAGTTCTTGTACTCCGCTTGCCAGCGCAAGTGGGGAAAAAGTCACCGCCACTGTTAGCAGAAGCCCTAGTGTTATTCTTTTGCTGCGGAGCAGGCCGATGGCTAGTCCGCCTAATGCCCCTAGCAGTGCAAGCACGACCGCGATGACAACCGCGGCTTCAATCTCAAAATCTGCGTAATATAAGATTAGTAGAATAGCTCCAAAATCACTCAATACACAGCCTGCAAATAATCTTGGGATACGCAGTCCGGTCAACGCTAGCAGAACAGCTAAGATATTGCCGGAAATCGCCAGCAGGACAGTGCCTGCACCTGCAGCAAGAGCGATATCGGTAGGTTTACCTAATCCAGTAGGAATGCCTAACACGGCTGTACTAAAGGCTAAAAAGCATACTATCCAAAGACCGGCTATAGCTGTTCTCCAAACTGCTGTATCGTAACGGTAGGTTCCCCTAATTCTTCGTCCAATTTCTTGAGCCATACGTCTGTGGAGCCGTGGTTTCAACGGCGCAGGGACGTACTCTAACTCCATACCCATGACTCTCTCCCCTGACATAAAGCGGTATTTTCTCTTAACCCATAAGCTGTAGCAATAATATTACTTTATAGCATCAATAACAAGTGGATCTTACAGGAACCGACCCCATAGCTTGTACGGTGTGATGTGTGGGAGTTTTCTTTGACATAGGCTGGAAAAAAAGGTTTGACACAGTTAAAGGGTTTCAGTATTATATCCATATAAACCAACTAAGTAGATAGGAATAATTGAAGAAAGTTCTTACCGTACGAACGGAGGAACGCCTGCATTAGGCTCGCAGACACGGTCTTAGGACCGGTTTGACCTGCCATACGTAGGCTTTCCTCCGTTCTTTTTGTGTTACCCAAGGGTTTGTCTGGTACGAAAAAACATGGGGGAGTGGAAGAGATGAAGAAAAAGATGAATAAAGGGCTTCTTGTAGGGTTTAGCTTGTTGCTGACGGCAGGGCTTACTGCTGCTTGCGGCAGCAATAACAATAACGGCAATAGTGCTAGTCCGGCAACAGACGCACCAGCAACAACCAATTCAGCGGAGGCCACAAATGCGGCTGAAGCAACAAAAACTCCATCTAAAGATCCAGTAGAACTACTGAACGTCTCATATGACCCTACTCGCGAATTGTACGAGAATTATAATAAAGCTTTTGCTGCCTATTGGGAGAAAGAAACAGGACAGAAGGTCACCATTAAACAATCCCACGGTGGATCAGGGAAACAAAGCCGTGCTGTGCTTGATGGTCTGGAAGCGGATGTTGTGACATTAGCACTTGGTTATGATATTGATGCCTTGCAGGAAAAGGGACTGATCAATGAGGGCTGGCAAAGTAAATTCGATCATAATAGCTCGCCTTACACCTCGACTATCGTGTTCCTTGTACGCAAAGGGAATCCGAAAGGAATCAAGGATTGGCCAGATCTGCTCAAAGAGGGCGTAGAGGTTATTACACCAAACCCGAAAACATCAGGTGGAGCACGCTGGAACTACTTGGCAGCTTGGGGCTACGCACTTGACCAGAACAATAACGATGAGGCTAAGGCTGAGGAATTTGTAAAAGAACTGTTCAAGCATGTGCCAGTGCTGGATACCGGCGCGCGTGGATCTACGACAACGTTTGTGGAGCGTGGAATTGGTGATGTGCTGATCGCATGGGAGAATGAAGCCTATTTATCTGTGGAAGAGCTGGGACCGGACAAATTTGATATCGTGAATCCTTCGGAGAGCATTCTGGCTGAACCGCCAGTAGCTATAGTAGATAAGGTTGTGGATAAAAGAGACACGCGTGAGGTATCCGAGGCGTACTTGAAGTACCTCTATAGTGAAGAGGGACAAAAAATCGCGGCTGAAAACTACTACCGTCCTACATTAGATAGCGTGAAAGAAGAATACAAAGATAAGTTCCCGGAAATCAAGCTGTTCACATTGGCTGACAAATTCGGAACCTGGAAAGAAACGCAAGAGAAGCATTTTAATGATGGCGGGATCTTTGACAAGATTTATGTGCCAGGTGCCAAATAACAGATGAATGAAACGCAGGATGTAATCATTGAGATTTGTCCCGGTAGGGGCTGATCGGCTAAAAGGCCGAAGGCGAGAAAGGATGAATAGGGGATGAATGTCACCACTACGGCTACACCAGCAGCAACACGGCGCAAAATACTGCCCGGCTTCGGGCTGACGATGGGCTACAGTGTACTATACCTGAGTCTAGTGGTTCTACTGCCACTTTCGGCGCTGCTGTTCAATTCTACAGGTCTGAGCTGGGCGAAATTCTGGGATGTAGCTACGGACCCGCGGGTATTAGCCTCGTATCGTGTGAGCCTGTCGACAGCTGCTGCGGCCGCTTTTGTAGATGCAATTCTAGGACTTTTGCTGGCGTGGGTACTGGTACGTTATGAATTTCCGGGCAAAAGAATATTTGATGCGCTGATCGATCTCCCGTTTGCCTTGCCGACAGCTGTAGCCGGTGTCTCTTTGACGGCGCTCTATGCAGGCAATGGCTGGATTGGGTCTTGGCTTGAGCCGCTGGGATTAAAGGTGGCATTCACTCCGCTCGGGATTACCTTGGCTTTGATGTTCATCGGCATACCGTTCGTTGTCCGGACGGTGCAGCCGGTGCTGGAGGATTTGGACAGAGATATGGAGGAAGCTTCGGCAACCCTTGGCGCAGGCCGCTGGAGAACCTTTCGCTCAGTAGTACTGCCTGAGCTGTTCCCGCCACTGCTAACAGGTTTTGCTCTAGCTTTTGCCCGGGGCATCGGTGAATTCGGCTCCGTCGTATTCATCTCCGGTAACATGCCGATGAGGACGGAGATTGCTCCGCTGCTTATCATGTCTAAACTGGAGCAATATGATTATGCCGGAGCTACCGCCGTAGCCCTGCTATTGCTCTTCATTTCCTTCCTTATGCTGCTTGTTATTAACACACTTCAGCGCTGGGTTCGTAAGACTTCTCGTTGAGGGTAATCTCCGTGACAGCTGACATCCGATCATGTTCAAACTTACTCGGAGACAATTCGTATCTGTTGTCGATACTGCATACTCGAAGTATCTTGTCTTCGTAAAACCCTTAAAGGAGGAATAATTTTGGCCGGTACCGTCCCCCTCTACACCCCCCGGCTACAAAAGAATGCGTCCTCGTCCGCGACAACAGAAACCCCAATTGTAAAATGGGTGTTGATCGGAGCGGCTGGGCTAGTCCTTTTTTGGCTGATTGCTCTGCCATTAGTTGTTGTGTTAACCGAGGCGCTGAAGAAGGGCTGGGATGTATATATAGCTGCCCTGACTGATCCGGATGCCCGCTCAGCGCTGCGATTGACGCTGCTTGTTGCAGCGGTAACGGTGCCTCTGAATACCTTTTTTGGTGTAACAGCGGCGTGGGCTGTAACCAAGTTTCGTTTCCGCGGCAAAGGGTTTCTAATTACCTTGATTGATCTCCCTTTTGCAGTTTCGCCTGTCATCGGCGGTCTAATCTTTGTGCTCGTCTTCGGTGCTAACGGATGGTTTGGTCCTTGGCTAAGCGCACATGATATCAAGATTGTATTTGCGCTTCCGGGTATCGTGCTAGCCACGTTGTTTGTGACGTTTCCTTTTGTAGCGCGTGAGTTAATCCCGCTGATGGAGGATCAGGGTACACAGGAGGAAGAAGCCGCAATTACACTCGGAGCACATGGGTGGCAAATCTTTTTCAGAGTCACACTGCCTAATATTAAATGGGGATTACTATACGGCATTATTTTGTGTAATGCGCGGGCCATGGGTGAGTTTGGTGCGGTTTCTGTGGTGTCCGGGCACATACGTGGGGAGACGAATACGCTGCCGCTGCATGTTGAGATTTTGTATAACGAATATCAATTTTCAGCATCTTTTGCAGTAGCTTCTTTGCTCCTGTTATTGGCTTTGGTAACGATGATTATTAAAAGCTGGTTGTCGCGAAAAAATGCCCATTGACATGACTTTTAGTTCCATGCTAAGTTAATTCATAGTATACTGGTTGGTAATAACGGAATTGAAGAAATAAGGAATTTAGGCGGATACAATCCTTTGGTGAGAAAGGGAGGCTAGAGAATGGCTAAACCGCTGAAAGTGGACGATTTATGGCTTACGCGGATTGCAGGACTTCTGGATGATATGGAATTTGGCTCATTGCATATTGTGGTGCATGAAGGTCAGATTGTTCAGATGGAGCGTACGGAACGCAAACGGTTTGAGAATAGCAGTGGCAACGCAAATGGACGTTATATTGGTGAAAACGGCGGCCGGCGGGCCGATTCTCAATCCGCGGGACGTTGATTCAATCTCTGGGCAATCATAAAGATATATCTCATCTTTTTGGATAAAAGATTATGGAGTTGTCACATAAGCCACGTAATGGCTGCTGGGGCAACTCCTTTTCTTTGTATGCTTGGATATTCTGGCACGTATGACGCATCCCATCGGACTCAGTTAACGCTAAACGCAGTATTATGCCACATTTGCCACGCTAACGGACCGCATAGCTGCTATTGGCATAAAAAACACCACATATGGACCTGATTCTAAGCAATAACGTCCCTGGAGTCCGAAACCACGCTCCAAAAGCTGAAAAGGCGCAAATAACGTCATCTGGGTCCGTAGGTCGCAAGGAATGATGAGTGTTGAAGCAGACCGCTCATGAGTAAGAACAAAGCAATATGTCATCCGGGTCCGTAGGTCGCAGGAATGATGAGTGTTGAAGCAGACCGCTCATGAGTAAGAACAAAGCAATATGTCATCTGGGTCCGTAGGTCGCAGGAATGATGAGTGTTGAAGCAGACCGCTCATGAGTAAGAACACAGTAATATGTCATCCGGGTCCGTAGGTCGCCGGGAATGATGAGTGTTGAAGCAGACCGCTTACCAGTAAGAACACAGCAATACGTCATCTGGGTCCATAGGTCGCCGGGAATGATCTGTCTTTTTACGACTTTTACAAATGATTCGGCCCGTGGGACAGCTACATATTTTGATGTTGCAGGTACGTTTGTTAATAACGAGGGGCTTGGCGTGAGGCGGATACGCCCTCCATTAACAGGATGAACGCAGTGATGGCATGCATAATCCAACCAACGATCGGAATAAAAGCTAAAATCGAGGTGATAATGCCCAGAACGTTACCCATGAATGGTTTATGCTCTCTCTGCAGCACAACAATGGCTACAGCGTGGAGCAAAAAGGCAATGGCCAAAGGGACCCAACCATTTGCAATGATAAAGAGTCCGCCGATCAACGGCAGAGCCAGAAAAGCTTCATAAAGGCATGTTCCCCATTTGAACAGCTTGGCTACAGGAGACATAATGCTTCACCCACCCTTTTATAAATATTGTTACAGATACTATTCCACACAGTCAGTAAAGGAATTCAAGAATATAAAACTTATCCCTCAGTTTCAAAAACATCCCTAGCAGTGAGCCTTGCCTGTGAACCATGCAGTCGTATATAGTGGGAACAGCAATGCTGAACGGAGGAGTGCGGGTGGAAACAACAAGAAAGCTTGATATACGCCATGAACAGCCTTCAGTGGAACAGTATTTGGCGCTGAGAAAAGAAGCTGGGCTGAGTGAAATGAGTGTGGAAGGTGCAGCGATCGGTTTGCCTCGTTCTATTTTTGCTGTAACCTTGTATGAGGAGAATAACCTAATCGGGATGGGGCGGGTGATTGGCGATGGGGGATGTTTTTTTCAGGTCACGGATATCGCGGTCAAGCCTTTACATCAAGGACAAGGTTTGGGAAAGCTGATCATGCGGGAAATCAGAGAATTCCTTAATACTGTACCAGACAAGGCGTATGTAAGTCTGATTGCAGATGGAGAAGCCTCGAAGCTCTACGCACAATATGGTTTTGAATCGGTTATGCCACGTTCTCAGGGAATGTTTTTGCGTCGCTAAGCTAAGGCGAATACATGCTGCTTTTTTTAGTAGAGAGTGCCCCTTGTATTGGTTAAGGGGTTTTTGGTCTGAAAGCGGGTTAGTAGGTGCGATCTGGTTTCGATTGGATCTCAGGGGATAAATAATGTTTAAAGGCTGTAAGGGAAAAGCTATTCAGATGAGCATCAAAAAAATAATTGAGCAGAAGGCTGCACGATAATGGCTTTGCTCGTAGAATGTGAGGAACAACAAGATGGATGTTGTAATATTGGGCGCTTCAGGAACGATTGGAAAGGCAATTGTACAGGAGGCATTAAAAAGAAAACACGAAGTAACAGCTGCGGTACGCAATCCAGAGTCAATAACTCTCGAACACGAGCGTTTACATGTAACAACGGTGGATATTCTTGATCCGGCTTCAGTAACAGCTGCAGTCCGTGGCCATGAAGAGGTAATCAGTGCTTATGGACCAGGAGCGGGGCAAGAGCAGGATCTGATTACGGCGGCAAAAGCGTTGGTGGAGGGTATGCAGACGGCAGGGTTAAATCGGCTGTTGGTTGTTGGAGGTGCAGGTAGCTTAAAGACTGAAACTGGAGAGCTGCTGATGAATACACCGGATTTTCCGGAAGAGTTTAAACCAGTTGCAGAGGCGCATGCGCAGGCTTATGAGATTTACAAAAATACAGAATTGGATTATACGTATCTCAGTCCTGCTGCGGTAGTTCATCCAGGTCGTCGTACAGGTCATTTCCGCATCGGATTGGACCGTCTTATTCTAGATGAGAATGGTGAAAGCAAGATTAGTGTGGAGGATTTCGCTGTAGCTATGGTGGACGAGCTGGAGGAAGGGAATTTTAGTCGGGCCAGATTTACTGTCGCTTACTGATATCAGACTTGCGCCGGACTTGCGCTCGGACTTGTACTTGGAATTGCGTGTGAAGCTTTGGAACGGTAGATAGCGGAAAGGGGCTAAATCATGTATCTGGTAACTGCTGAGCAAATGAGGCAGCTGGACAGCGAAACGATCCAGCAGCTGGGGATTCCAGCGATTGCGCTGATGGAGAATGCGGGAAGAGTTATCGCCGAGGAGATCATCACGCTTTGCCGGGAGAGAGGCGGGGCAGGCTGCAGGAATGCAGCCGAAAGGAACGATACCGGGCTAAGGGAGGCCGCGCTGGGTGGCACAGGCAAGGCATTTAAGGTCAGCGCAGATCATGCGCTGACGCTTGCCTCTGCCGCAGCCGAGCGATGGTTCATCCTCGTCGGCAAAGGCAACAACGGCGGCGATGGCCTCGCCGCCGCACGGTACCTTCGCGAGACCGGCATCGCCGTCACGCTCGTCTATGCGGTGCCGCCGGATTCGCTCTCCGGCGAGGCCGCCCTGCAGCGCGATGCGGCTGCAGCCATGGGCCTGCCTGCCGTAGTATACGGCAGGGATCGGCTGGACCTTGCCGAGTGCAGCGGCATCTTGGATGCGCTGCTCGGCACCGGCGGCGCGGGAGCCCCGCGCGGCGCCTATGCGGAGTTGATTGCCGCAGCGAACAGCAGCGGCAAGGTCATTGTGTCCGCGGACATCCCCAGTGGTCTGAACGCGGACACAGGAGAGACGCATGAGCCTTGCATTCATGCGTCAGTGACGGTATGCCTCGCGTTTCTCAAGCGAGGCCTCCTGCAATACCCCGGTGCAGGCGCAGCGGGGCATGTCAAGGTACGGGCCATCGGCATTCCGACTGCTCTGGCTCTTAACAGCGGTGTGCAGGCACACCTGCTGACACCGGAAGTGCTGCATGCCCATCTGGGTGTCGATCTGGCCCGGCGGCGATCGCCTGAAGGCCATAAGGGTACTTATGGGCATGTACTCCTTGCCGCCGGCACCCTACGGATGAGCGGTGCTGGACTACTCGCAGCCCGTGCTGCGCTACGCACGGGCTGCGGACTGGTGACGTGGGCGCTTCCTAAGAAGCTGTTACCTTCCGTCATCGGTGTTGTTCCTGAATTGATGCTGGCTGATGTAGGTGGCAGTGAAGAGGGAAACTGGGTGGCTGAGACCGTGTCAGAGCTACTGAAGTTAAGCGAAGAGCGAGATGTAATAGCTGTGGGTCCTGGTCTTGGACGGTTTCCGGGAGATACAGATTGGCTTCGCAGTCTTTGGGAAGGCAGTGATTGCCCGCTGGTTATCGATGCGGATGCCTTAAATATTCTGGCTGACTCCGATTATAAGAGTTGGGTGCGGCGTCATTCTGTAATTCTGACCCCTCACCCAGGTGAGATGGCTCGTCTAGCCAACCTAACTACGGCTGAGGTCCAGCGTGACCGGATCGGTCTGGCTATGGACTATGCCAAGGAGCATGGGGTTACACTTGTGTTAAAAGGAGCACATACCGTGATAGCAACTCCTGAAGGGCAAGCTTATGTAAATACCACAGGCCATCCCGGCATGGGCACTGGTGGAGCCGGTGATGTGCTAACGGGCATGATTTCCAGCCTGCTGGCTCAGGGACTTCATGCTACGCAGGCAGCAGCTTTTGGGGTATACCTGCACGGATTAGCAGGAGAGAGAGCAGCCCGTCAGCGGAATAATCCGGCGGCTATCATTGCCGGAGATATCATTGAAGCGCTTTGAATACACCTAATAAGGTTTATGACAGCAGTAAACAGAGCAGTGGCAGAAACAGGGCGAATACTGGCAGCAACAGAGGGAATCTTTCCACACCAAGCTGGGTCACTCGAAGAATGAGCAGTCCCAGAATTCCACCCAGACCCCATAGCAGATACTCTGCACCTTGTTCCGCTGCCAGCCATAAACCTGCGCCGAAACCCGTGACGACGTATACAGCCAGAGGCAGGATTTGCGATTTCGAACGCAGAATATGCAGTAGTATATCCGCTACTAACGCCGCAGGCAATCCATAAGCATAAATGGCATAAGGAATCGATAGTGGCCAGCCTTCAGGGATTCCGTCGGATTGTGGAAATCCAAGCATAAGTAAGGTAACAAGGACGTAGGTTAACCCTGCGCAGGCTAATTTGGTTAATGCGTACATGCCACTGCTCAGGCGGACAGAAGAGATATCATAATCGTTTATCTTATTCATTTGATATACATTCCTCTCGTGGTGTAATGCATCAGCTGGTGACCATGTCTCCACCATTGACATGAATACATGTCCCGGTAACATACGAAGAATCCGGTCCCGCTAAATAAAGATAGGCTCCTGCTAACTCATATGGCTGTGCGGCACGTTTAAAGGGTGTATCCGTCCCAAATACACTAACCTCATCTGCGGAGTAGCTGGAGGGAATTAGTGGTGTCCATACGGGTCCGGGAGCTACACTATTGACACGAATGCCAGAGTCTACGAGTGATAAGGCTAAAGAGCGGGTAAAGGATACGATCGCACCTTTAGTTGAGGAATAATCTATAAGCTCTTTATTTCCTTGATAGGCAGTAATGGACGCAGTATTGATGATGGCTGCGCCTTTTTTTAGATGTGGAAGTGCGGCTTGCGTCAGGTAAAAGAATGGAAATATATTCGTCTGAAACGTTTGGTAGAGCTGTGCTTCCGTGATATTCAAAATACTTTTTTGTGGATACTGGACGCCATGATTGTTGACGAGGATGTCCAGCTTGCCAAAAGTGCGAAGGGTATGCTCCACAGCCTTGAAGCAGTTTTCCTTATGGCGTAAATCAACTTCGATCCGCAAACAACGTTGCCCTAATTCTTCAATTCGCCGCTGAGTGACCTCTGCATCTGAAGCTTCGTATAAATAAGCTATAGCGACATCTGCGCCTTCCTTTGCAAAAGCAATGGCCGCCGCTTTACCAATCCCGCTGTCGCCTCCGGTGATGAGTGCAATTTTTCCTTTCAGCTTTCCACTGCCGGCAATCTCCGGATCTTCACTGATGGGGCGAGGATTCATTAGACTCTCTAGACCTGGCTGACGGTCTTGGTGCTGCGGGGGAAAAGCAATAGGCTGTTCCTTACATATCGTTTGTTCCCCATAGTAGGGGTAGGTGGGATTCATTTTTACATACACTCCTCCTTGCCTTCTATCTTCCGTATATTTCTATGCATGCGCCTAGAAAAGCGTGCGCTGTTATCCAGTTATACCTGTGTTTATATCCTAGTCGGAGGGGCGTTTGTCCGAGATGAATGATTGGCGAAATATAGATTATTTGAATCACGGAACTCCAGTGCAAAAAGAGGCCTATGCCCTGTTAAGAAAATTAAATATTATGAGTTTGCTGGCCGACTATAACCCGGTGCTGGTTGGCACAGTGCCGCTTGGAATTCAGGTGAAGGGCAGCGACCTGGATATTATTTGTGAGGTTCATGATTCCGTAATGTTTACGGACATTGTTAGTCGATATTTCGGAACCATGGATGATTTTACTAGTGTATCGCGTGTGGTTGATGGGGTCTCTCGAACGAAAATTAACTTTATGGCCGGGGGCTGGCCTATAGAACTGTTTGGGCAGCCGCGGCCTACAGCTCTGCAGAATGGTTACTTACATATGATCATTGAAGCGGAAATTCTAGCTCAGCTGGATAATGATTTTCGCCAGCTGATCATTATGATGAAAACAAACGGATGGAAGACCGAACCCGCCTTCGCGCAAGTGCTGGGTTTGGAAGGTGACCCTTACGAAGCGCTGCTGATGCTGGAAAAGCTTCCGCGGAGTGCTCTTTATGCTTTTTGTCATTCTATACAAGCGAGGGGATAGACATGAATTATCGAGAGATGATTGCGGATGATTATGAAGCTGCCTACCAGCTATGGGAAAATACAGAGGGAATGGGACTCAGCGAAGCAGATTCGAGGCTGGAGGTTGCGCGTTATCTGGAGCGTAATGCTGGCTTCAGCCAGATCTGCGAGAATGAAGACGGCCGGATTGTAGGAACTGCATTGTGTGGACATGATGGGCGAAGAGGTTATATGTATCATGTGGCGGTTAGTAATGACTGCCGAGGCATGGGCATCGGGCGTGAGCTTGTAAAGCGTTGTCTCGGTAATTTACATGCAGCTGGTATTGCAAAATGCCATCTGATGGTTATAGGAACCAATGAACAAGGAAGAGGATTCTGGGAAGGGATAGGCTGGCAGTATAGAGGTGGAATTATGTTATACTCCCAGGATATCTTGTGATACATAAGATGCGAAATGAAGATACTATCTAAGTAAAATATCATTAGATTAGAAGTGGATATATCACAGCAAATGTAACGGTGAACTCCGACTGCCAGTGCAGTATACTATATATGAGTTTGATAATTGCCTATTTGCAGGCAGGAGGTCTTTTATGCGTTTTAAAGATGTGTTTTCAATTATTGGTCCGGCCATGGTCGGGCCTTCAAGCTCGCATACAGCCGGTGCAGCACGGATCGGAAGGGCTGCAAGGCAGGTGCTGGGTGAAGTGCCGCGTGTGGCAGAAGTGACGTTTTTTGGTTCTTTTGCAGCTACTTATCAGGGACATGGTACAGACCGGGCTATTGTCGGAGGACTTATGGATTACGCTACCGATGATCATCGGTTACCCGACTCTCTGGAGTTGGCGGCTGAAGCTGGGATGGAAGTATCTTTTGAGCAAGGAACGGGATTGTTTCCTCATCCTAACACGGTTAAACTGCATCTTATCGGACAAGAGACAGGAAGTGAGCTGACTTTAACGGGGACATCCATTGGTGGTGGAAACATTGAGATCGTCGATGTGGATGGTTTTGGAGTAAAGCTTACGGGAATGTATCCGACGGTATTGATTCATCATATGGATTATTTAGGTGTTCTGGCGAGTGTTACAGAAGTGATGCGTAACGGACAATTTAATATAGGGCATATGTCTCTGGATCGGAAGAATCGCAGCGGTGCAGCCTTAACGGTACTCGAGCTGGATGAAGCTGCTACTCCTGAGCTTATTGAAGCGCTTAAAGCGCTCACTGCGGTGAAATCGGTGAAATTGGTTAATTTAAACGAAGGTAAGCAAGATGAGAAGGGGAAGGAAAGCTTAACATGAATTTTCAAACACTTAGCCAACTGGCTGTATTATGTGAGGAACGTGGCCTCACCATTGGAGCTCTTATGCTCGAAGAGCAAAGCGCGGAATCTGGACGTTCCAGTGAACAGGAATTTGCCACTATGCGTGAGTATTATGGGGTCATGAAAGAAGCTGTTCATCGTGGGATGCATGAAGATACCACTTCGCGCAGCGGCCTTACGGGAATGGATGCCCAGCGTGTAGGAGCCTATAACGCAGCAGATGAACCATGCCTAGGTGGACCCGCTGGTCAAGCAATGGCCTATGCTTTGGCTGTATCCGAGGTTAATGCCTCAATGGGCCGAATAATTGCTACACCTACCGCAGGTTCATGCGGAATTATTCCGGGTGTATTTCTCAGCTGCCAGGAACGGTTTGGCTGGGATGATGATTATATGGTTTCCGGTTTGTTCGCTGCGGGAGCAATCGGTTATGTCATTGCCAACAATTCGTTTGTATCTGGCGCAGAGGGTGGCTGTCAGGCCGAGGTCGGATCGGCCATCGGGATGGCGGCAGGAGCTTTAACCGAACTGCGTGGAGGGACGCCTGCACAAGCAGTGCATGCTGTTGGACTGGCGCTTAAGAACACATTAGGACTGATTTGCGATCCGGTGGGAGGACTTGTAGAGATTCCTTGTATCGTTAGAAACGGATTCGGTGCAGTGACCGCGCTCGCCGCCGCCGATATGGCACTGGCTGGTGTACGTAGCGTGATCCCTTCAGATGAAGTAATCAAGGTCATGCTTGAGGTAGGCTCAGCTATGCCAGAAAAACACCGCGAGACCGCAGGTGGCGGATTAGCACAGACACCTACCGGCCGCAAGATCATGCAGGATTTACGTAAAAAGAAATAATTTTAGAGCATTTTGAAACGTTCCAACTGTTCCCATAAGCCTTCCTTCCGAAGGATTTCTGCTTGTTTGGGTCCCATAAGGTCAAAGTGGGGGAATGGGGAACGATTATGAATATATTTAGCCGGCAGTCCATTTTCCTCACACCAATAGGTTAATCTGGTTAGGTCACTACAGCCTACCTTGGTGACAGTAGTCATGCCGGGAAAACGCGGGTCTAGCCAGTAATGGGTTAAGAAGGCGATTTCTCCTGCGGAGACTGCTTTTTTCCAGCGGGTTAATTCTTCTCTGTTGATGCCGAAGGCCATTACGTCTCCTCCTTATCTAGTATAGTTGACAACATTATAACCCATTGAAAGGGGATTACATCATGAACGGACAGGTAAGAGCCGATATTCGTCCTGGGCTTGAAGTGGATATTGTGCTAAAGCAGGATCAGCCGACGGGTAAGCTAACACATGGAACGGTGAAGGATATTCTCACCAACTCACCTCGACATCCGCATGGCATCAAGGTGCGTTTAACCAGTGGACAGGTAGGACGAGTTAAAAATATTGTTGCTAACTAATAATAAAATTCACCTTTAATTTAAAAAGCGCCCCTAATCAACTGAGATTGGGGCGTTTTTCTATTTTATCTGCTCATAAAATCCTCAACGGACTGATCGGCCTTGGTCTGATTACATAACGTACAAGCGCAAACGCAATTATCCGGAGTAGTATGGCCACCTTTAGCACGGGGCAGCAGATGATCTATAGTGTCTCCATAGGAGCCACAGAAGTAGCAGGTATAGTTGTCTCTGGTCAATATATAAGCACGGAAATCCTTATTGCTGTATATCCTGCGGATGGTTCGGCGATTCACTACGATAGCGGCATGTTCTCTGACTAGAGTAACCGCAAGCTCGTAGTCAATTTCCTGATGCCAGCGCCGTCCTTTATCACTGTGGCCACGCATTAGAATTTTCCCTTTGGCAGAGGGAATCAATTGCGTTGGATCTTCGGGACTCAGTTTCGCGCCTTGAGAATGAGAATGTTTCCTTCGTTGTTCCAAGCCCCGTATGCGCTGATTTGGGTTGGATTGCGGTGAAGAAGCAACCGTGGAAGAAGGCTTTCCTTGTTTGGAGCGTTCCTTGACAGCTGAAGAAGGGGGTTGAATGGTATCAGGTTGTACTGGAATGGGACCTGCTGCAAGAGTGAGATCTATGTTTTGTCGTTGTTTGCGGCACTCCCGACAAGCACCACGGCGAGACTGGCCTTTGGAACGTTTGCCGGTACGTTTACGAAATTCAGAGAGCGGCTTCTGTTGCTGGCAATAGGTGCATTGTTTGGTGGATAAAAGATGGGTATCGTTCATAGATATGTTAGGTTCAGCGCGTCTTTGCGCCCGTCCTGTCTCCTTGTTTTTTAGGATCCAATGTATTTTATTTATTAGATTCAGTCGGCAGGGTTAACATTTCGTTCTAATCTTAGTATAGCGTAAAATACAATCGTTCACATCGCACTCAAAAAAAGCTTAAATACGGCTTTTTGTGTGATATCTATCTTGGTGACGTTCAGGAAAAACATGTAAAATTGAAAAGAGCAGTAGGGAATGCTCAACTTTTTTAACATGGGAAGGGGTATTGAAATGGAACCAACCAAAAGAAGGCCGTTTACGGTAACATTGCTTTATATTCTTCATATATTTTTGGGGGTTGGAGCGTTAGCAGGAGGCGGGTCAATGGTCATAGATCCTAGTGGTGATCTGATACACATGCCCACATCTATGCTGGAAAGATCGCCATTTTCAGATTTTTTAATTCCGGGTATTTTGCTATTCATCGTATTTGGTATCCTGCCCTTGTTTGTGTTTTATGGGTTGATCAAGAGACCAGAATTGCGCTGGGTGAATACTTTGAATCCCTTTAAGAAATTATATAGCTTCTGGGCATTGTCCCTATATATCGGATTTGGGTTAATTATTTGGATTATGGTGCAGACGTATATGTTGAACAGTGTGGCAATCATACATCTGATCTATATGAGTCTAGGGCTTTTGATCCAAGTCTTTACGCTGCTTCCTTCCGTACAAAGTTACTTTTTGCTGGACGGCGGTACCGAAAGACGTTAAAATTGCAGTGAACAGAAGGTATCAGAAGGTATTTCATTAGTCTGGGCAAGGAGTGAACCGGATTGACAACTATATATGATATTGCCAAAAGAACCGGTTACTCTCCTACAACGGTATCCAAGGCGTTTAATAATTATTCCGATGTACGGGAGAAGACTCGCCAGGAAATTTTCCGGGTTGCCCAAGAAATGGGATATTTGCCGAATTCCCATGCCCGTACACTGACTACTAAGAAATCATGGACCATCGGTGTATTGTTTGTAGAGAATACGGGATTTGGTATTCGCCATCCCTTTTTTAGCGCTGTGATTGAGAGCTTTAAGAAGGTTGCTGTGGATAAGGGGTATGCCCTCATGTTTATTTCCAAGGATGTTGGAGGTAAACAAAGTGGTTATTTGGAGAATTGCCGAATTCGTGGTGTAGATGGTGTTGTCGTATTCTTGTCTGATTACGAGGACCCTTATTTCCGTGAGCTGCTAGAGAGTGATATTCCTACTGTGATTCTGGATTTTGAGACTACGCAGTCGCATACGGTATGTTCGGATAATACGGATGGAGCTCAGCTTGCGATAGAGTATTTAGTTTCTTTGGGTCATCGCAAGATTGCTCATATTTCCGGAGGTATGAACACTTTCCCTGGTAAAACCCGGGAGTTAGGATATAAGAACGCTATGAAGCAGCAGGGGCTTGAAGTGCCGGAGTCCTATGTTGTGAATGGAGCTTTTTATTCTCGTGAAAGTGGTTATCAAGCGATGCTGGAGCTTCTTAAGCTGCCTGATCGGCCAACCGCTGTTTTTGCTTCGGGTGACATGTTAGCTTTAGGGGCTATTATGGCGGTAAAAGATAGTGGACTTTCCGTACCGCTGGACATTTCAGTTGTGGGGTACGATGATATTGATCTAGCTGAGTATGTTACACCTGCATTGACAACCATTCGTCAGGATACGGAACTTTTAGGAAGCCGAGCAGCGGACATTCTTTTAGCATCGATTGAAGGGAAACAGTTGGATAAGGAAGCGGTTCTAGTTCCGGTAGAAGTGATCGAACGGGAATCCTGTGCGCCTCCGAGTGGAAATTAGGGCTGTATCAAATTCCATAAGTACAGAGAGCAGGCTGCTGCCCACAGGATAAATCTTGACGAAAAGAAAAGAGTCCTGATAAAGTAGAGGACATCATAGCTCGAATTCTTCCTATGTGGTATTTGCTACAGCTTATTCAGAGGAATGGGGCTATAATGGGTATATTGTTATGCCGCTTTTTTTTCCTGCTCTTCGTTAGATCATTTTTTTTCGCAACAATCGAAACCGGTTTCGATTTTAGGTTTCGAATGAGCTGAAATCAAAGTTTACCGAAGGCTTCC
Organism: Paenibacillus sp. FSL R5-0928; assembly: GCF_037970385.1. Lineage (NCBI taxonomy): Bacteria > Bacillati > Bacillota > Bacilli > Caryophanales > Paenibacillaceae > Paenibacillus > Paenibacillus sp. FSL R5-0928. The sequence continues at coordinate 512,211 of NZ_CP150225.1, forward strand.
TTGAATTTTCTCAAACGTTTCAGTGGCCCATCGCTCCGAACCCTAACATCGGATGGTGATCCAGTAAAGACAGTGCTTGTTGTTAGTAACAAAACAATTAGAGGAGATGGATGAAATGGCAAAAGTTCAAACTGTAGTAACTGCAAAAGATACAGGGGAACGCTTAACTCCGAAAGAGGCAATTGTTTTTAGCACAAGAGTAGATTCTGGATCTGCCGATGTAGAGCTTAAGCCAGAGCAGGAGTTCCAAAAGATGATAGGATTTGGCGGCGCTTTCACAGAAGCTGCGGCATATACGTTGTCACGGCTCAGTCCTGAGAAACGGGCAGAGGTTATTCATCGCTACTTTCATCCGGTAGAGGGATTAGGTTATAACATGGGTCGTGTTCATATTCATAGCTGTGATTTTGCGCTTGGAAATTATACTTATGTCGCTGATCATGATACGGAGCTGGCTACCTTTGATATCTCCCATGATCATAAGTGGGTGCTTCCGCTGATTAAGGATGCAATGCAGGTAAAAGGTGGACCGTTCACGATGTTGGCCTCTCCTTGGAGCCCTCCGGCATGGATGAAAACAAATGGTGAAATGAATAATGGAGGATCGCTCAAGCCAGAATACGCTGAAGTTTGGGCACGCTACTATACCAAATTTATTGAAGCTTATGGGAAGGAAGGCGTACCTATTTGGGCGGTTTCCGTGCAGAATGAGCCGGCTGCTGTTCAAGTCTGGGATTCTTGCATTTATAGTGCGGAAGAGGAACGCGATTTTGTTAAAAATCATCTCGGTCCAGTGATGCAGCAGGCAGGCCATTCCGATGTGAACATTGTTATCTGGGATCATAACCGCGATATTATGGTCGAACGTGCTTCGGTCGTGTTGTCTGATCCTGAAGCTGCACAATATGTGTGGGGTACAGGCATCCACTGGTATGGTGGTGAGGAGTTCGACAAGGTAGAGAAGGTACATGATCTATTTCCTGACAAACATCTATTGTTCACTGAGGGCTGTCAAGAGGGCGGCGTCAAGCTTGGCGAATGGTTTACAGGTGAACGTTACGGCAGAAATATGATTGGGGATCTCAATGCATGGACAGAAGGGTATCTGGACTGGAACCTGGTACTGGATGAGACCGGCGGGCCCAATCATGTAGGGAATCTCTGTGATGCTCCAATTATTGCAGATACAACAACAGACGAATTGCACTATAACAGCTCTTATTATTATATCGGGCATTTCAGTAAATTTATCGCGCCAGGTGCGGTACGGATTGGCTTTACTTCTGAAGCGGAAGGAATCCTATCCACAGCATTCCGTAATCCGGACGGCAGCCTTGCTGTCATATTGATGAATGAGAGCGAAGAAGCTCGCACGGTAACCTTGGGGCTTGGCGAAGAGATTGCCAACTGCGAGCTATCCCCTCATTCTATCGTAACGCATCTGATTTCATAAATAAGTAACAGTTTAGGAGGACATTAACGTGAGTAATTATTATTTCGAATCAGGTAATTTTGTAATGGAGCAGTTTGATACAGGAAAGCCTTTCTCTAGTTTCCTGCCAGGTCTTGCAGGTCTTAAGGGAATTCCAATGTGGACTTTTTATGTGAACCGGGGGCAAGCGATTTGCAGCTTTGGAGTACGCGACAAGAACTCGCCAATCATGGAATTTTCTCCAGCAAATATCTCTTATAAAGACGTAGGAACCACCGGCTTCCGAACCTTTATTAAAATAAAAGGCGAGCAAGAGATTTATGAGCCATTTCAATCGGCACGTCCAGATCCTGCCGCCAAGCGGATCATGACCATTTTGCCTAACGGACTGACCCTTGAAGAAAGCCATGCCGGGCATGGGCTGAAGACGACCGTACACTATTTCAATCTGCCTAATGACGATTATGCCGCGTTGGTACGTCGGGTGGAGATTGAGAATATCGGGGGCAAAGAGATTGAACTGGAGCTGATGGATGGTCTGCCTGAGATCTTGCCTTACGGAGTAGAAAACAGCGGCTACAAGGAGATTGGTAACCTGCTGCGCAGCTGGATGGACGTATACAATCTGGAGAACGGTATTCCGTTCTATAAGCTGCGTTCCAGCACCAACGATAGCGCGCAGGTTAGCGAAATCACAAATGGGCATTTCTATCTGTCGTTTACTGGAGAAGGAGAAAAAGTCGCGCCAATCGTTGATTTCGAGCTTATTTTCGGCGGCAATACCTCTCTTACTTACCCAGACCGCTTTGCGGGATTAACGCTTTCGGAGCTGAGTGAGCTTCCACAATATCCAGTCAATAAGGTTCCTTGCGGCTTCAGTGGTGTGGCTAGACGTTTGGCACCCGGCAGCAGCTTGACCCTGAATACTTTGGTTGGGCATGTAAATGACATCGATAAAATCAATAAAAAGGCAGAGCATTTATGCCGAGATGAATATATTCTGTCCAAATCCCAAGAAGCCGCAGGTCTGACAGAGGAATTAACAGAAGACATTGCCACGCACACTTCATCGGCTGTGTTTGATGCTTATTGCCGTCAGTCCTATCTCGATAACTTCCTGCGTGGAGGCTATCCTTTTATTTTTGACAATGGCGGAGATGGCTTTGTGGTTCATTTATATTCCCGTAAACATGGCGATTTGGAGCGCGACTATAACTTCTTCTCGCTTGCCCCAGAATACTATTCACAGGGGAACGGAAACTTCCGCGATATGAATCAGAACCGCCGGAATGATGTGTTTTTTAATCCGAAGGTGGGCAGCTTCAACATCAAAATGTTCTATAGCTTAATTCAAGCAGATGGCTACAACCCACTTAGTGTTCAAGGAACAACCTTTGAAGTGAAGTCAGACAGCAGAGCGAAGGCTGCGGAATGGATCGGAGAAGCGGCTGCGGATCATCAAGCTGAGCTTGTTAAGCTATGCAACAGTCGGTTCACCCCAGGCAGCCTGATCAATTACATTGCGGATCATAACGTTACGTTGAAGGTTAGTGAGCAGGAGTTTCTGTCGGGTCTGCTAGCCCTGTCACAGCAAAACATTGAGGCTGCTTTTGGCGAAGGCTTCTGGTCTGATCACTGGACATATAATTTGGATCTCGTAGTAGGTTATTTGGACATCTTCCCTGACAAGAAGCAGGAGCTTTTATTTGGGGATAACACTTATGCGTTCTATGACAGCCCAGCATATGTGCTGCCACGTAGTGAGAAGTATGTAATTAGTGACGGAAAAGCCCGGCAATATGGCGCCCTCCTGGAGGATGAGGAGAAGCTGCATAAGCTGAAATGGAAAGCAGGAGATACCCATTGGCTGCGTGCCGAAGGTGGGCAAGGTGCTATTTACCACACCAATCTGTTCGTGAAGATGTTGTCTCTTGCTTTGAATAAATTTGCTACGCTTGACCCTTACGGCATGGGTGTGGAGATGGAAGGCAACAAGCCGGGCTGGAACGATGCCATGAACGGTCTGCCAGGATTGTTTGGCTCCGGAATGAGTGAGACTTTTGAGCTGAAGCGTACTGTAGTCTTTTTGCTGGATGTGCTGAACGGTGCTGAGAATGTACAGGGAGCTGTAAAGCTGCCAGAAGAAATCGCGGAGCTGCTTGAAGTGGTATATCACGCGGTAACTGCTGTCCTAGCAGGAGAAGTGGAACAATTCAACTATTGGGATACAGTAGCTTCAGCCCGTGAAGCTTATAGAGCAAGTATCCGGTTTGGCATTACTGGTGTTGAGTCCGCAGTAACGCTGGAGCACATCCGCGAAGCCCTTTCCAAGTTCCTAGTTAAAATTGATGAGGGGATCAACAAGGCGGTAGAAATGGGCAATGGACTTACCCCCACCTATTTCCGTTTTGAAGCGGAGAAATTCCATCAGGTAACAGATGCTGAGGGTCAGCCAGTAATTAGCGGATACGGACTGCCAAAAGCTGTGGTTGAGGAGTTTAAGGCTTATGCCTTGCCTTATTTCCTGGAAGGACCTACCCGCTGGTTGAAGACGATGAAGAACCCGGTGCAGGCAAAAGAAATCTATAATCTGATTAAGCAAACAGAGCTGTATGATCGGGCAACATCTATGTATCAGACCTCTGTTAGTCTAGAAGGTGAATCGCATGAAATCGGACGAATGAGAGCCTTTACACCAGGCTGGCTAGAACGGGAGTCTAACTTCCTGCACATGTCCTATAAGTATCTGCTTGAGCTGCTGAAGGGCGGGCTGTACGAGGAATTCTACGGTGAGCTGAAGACGTCGCTGGTGCCATTCCTTGATCCTGCTGTTTATGGACGCAGTACACTGGAGAATTCATCTTTTATCGCAACTGGAGGCAATCCTGATCCAAATAACCACGGTAGAGGGTTCGTAGCGAGACTTAGTGGATCGACCGCGGAATTCTTAAGCATGTGGAGAACAATGATGGCTGGAAGCCATGTTTTCAGAATGGAGGATGGAGCGCTTACGCTGTCTCTTGATCCGGTATTGCCAGGATGGCTATTTGATGAAGAGGGCAATCTGTCCTTCACTTTCCTTGGGAATACGGAGGTAATCTATTCTAACCCAAAACGTGAAAATACCTTTGGCGAGAAGAAGGTTAGTATTCAATCTTTGATGCTTGTATACCGTAATGGAACTATGACTAAAATATCTGGAGCGTTCGTGCGCGGTGAAGAGGCAGAGGCTCTGCGGCGTGGAGAAATCGCGCAAATTCAAGCAGTATTAGCATAAAAATAGAGGGGCGAGCTGCGGCTCGCCCTTAAATTTTCAATGAATCCGAAAAATGGAACCTATAATCCGAAATTCAAAGCCTTACGGAGACAGGCAAAAGCAAATACAATGGATACATAAACATTGTAAGCGCTTTAGATTAAATACAGATATAGAGCCTGGAGGTCCAAAGGATGGAGAACAAAAAAAGCATGGAAGTAAGCTCAGCGATGAAGCCGTTAATTCCTGGCAATTTCGAAACCGGTAAAGTAAATCGCAGTCCGCTTTGGAAGAGGTTCATTGCCCAGCGTCATTTGCAGACAATGGCTCTACTCGGCATTGCGTGGATGATAATCTTTAACTACATTCCCATGTATGGAATTATCATTGCTTTTAAAGATTACAACATCGTTAAAACGATTGCAGAAGCCCCATGGGTGGGACTTACACATTTCAAAGAGTTCATGGATGATGACAATCTCTCGAATGTAATTAAAAATACACTCGGCATTAGCTTGTTTAAGCTAATTATCGGATTTCCCTTGCCGATAATCTTCGCTCTATTTCTGAACGAAGTTCGTTCAATGAAATTCAAGAAGACCATACAGACGATTTCGTATTTGCCCCACTTTCTCTCATGGGTGGTACTCGGAGGGATTTTGGCTACATGGCTTGCTGATGTAGGAATTATCAATAACATTTTGCTAGCGCTTCATCTTATTGATCAGCCAATTACATACTTGGCTGAGCCGGGTTACTTCTGGACAATTATTATCTCCTCTGATATCTGGAAAGAACTTGGATGGTCAGCGATTATCTATTTAGCAGCAATTTCCGGTGTATCTCCTGAAATGTACGAGGCGGCGACAATCGACGGCGCGGGCAGATTTCAGAAGATGTGGTATGTTACCTTGCCGGCGATTAAATCGACAATCAGCATTCTCTTCATTCTCGCGGTCAGCGGAGTGCTGAACTCCAACTTTGATCAGATTCTGGTCCTGCGCAACTCACTGAATGATAGTGCAAGTAATGTAATTGATTACTATGTGTACTATACAGGGATTCTCTCAGGCCGCTTCTCTTACTCAACTGCAGTTGGATTGTTAAAATCGGTTATCGCTCTAATCTTGCTGCTGATTGCCAACCAAGTATCTAAAAAAATCAACGATACATCGTTGTTCTAGGATAAGGAGGACCATATATGTTTGCACTTAAGCGTAAAACGAAGGGCGAGGCCCTGTTCGATATCATCAATAACCTCATCATGTTATGTATCTGCTTCATAACGCTTTACCCGATCTGGTACGTATTGGTTAACGCCTTCAATAACGGTAATGACGCCATGCGGGGAGGAATCTACTGGTGGCCGCGGATGTTCAGCTTTGAGAATTTCGAGGCCGTGTTTGCCAGCCCCGGCATCATGCAGGCGATGTGGGTTACTGTCGCCAAAACACTTTTGGGTACTGTACTGCATGTATTTTTCACAGCGATGGTAGCTTATGCATTCTCCAGAAAAAATCTCATTGGCGGTAAGTTCTACATGCTTATGGGTACAGTGACTCTCTTTTTTGGCGGGGGACTCATTCCTACCTTCCTGCTGATGAAGGACCTTCACCTATTGGAGAATTTCCTAGTCTATATTATTCCGGTTATGTTTAGCTTCTTTGATCTTATTATCTTCATGACCTTTTTCCGGGAGATTCCCGATGGGCTGGAAGAAGCGGCACGGATTGACGGTGCTAATGATTGGTCCATCTTTTTAAGAATCGTACTTCCAGTATCCATGCCTGTAATTGCTACCATTGCGCTGTTCCATGGCGTGTATCAGTGGAATGATTACTTCACGGGTATGATCTATATCAATAATACTGATCTGCAGCCGATTCAGACGTATTTGTTCCGGGTCGTCGCACAATCGAGCTCTAGTCAAATGATGGTCGCTGTACAAGGCAGCAGCGTTACGAGAAGCGTAACGTCACAGTCCATTAAGCTGGCGACGATGGTAGTGACCACATTGCCGATAGTATTCGTGTATCCGTTCCTGCAGCGTTATTTCGTTAAAGGGATGATGATCGGCTCCATTAAGGGCTGATGTCTAGCAGTGATAACTCCTCCGGTTGCCTACAGCTGTAGGCACTGGGGTTGAGCTTATAATTAACATTCATAGAAAAGGGGTAAACAAGCATGGGCATGAAACGTAAGCCAAAAGCAATGGGAGTTCTGCTTCTCGCAATAATGATGTCATTGTCAGCCGCAGGCTGCTCCAGCGGAAATAATGCTGGCAAGAATGCCGAAGGTAATGCTAACAGCGCTAAAGCTACTAATACGGAGGCAAGTGCTGAACCGACTGCTGCTGCATTATCAGCAGATGAACCGGGATGGAAGATTGATACTTCACCCATTACATTTGACTGGTACCTGAACTTCTCATGGTTCCCTAATAAATGGGGCGTGGACCCAACCTCCCAATATGTAACTAAGAAGACCGGAGTTGATATTAATTTTATCGTTCCGGCTGGTAACGAGAATGAGAAGCTTAATACGCTGATTGCATCCGGTAAATTGCCTGATTTCATCACTTTGGGTTTCTGGGAAGATGCGATTAAGAAAATGGTCGAAGGTGAACTTGTTCTTCCATTGAACAAACTTGCTGATGAATATGATCCGTACTTCTTTAAAGTATCCGATGCTGATAAGCTGGGCTGGTATACACAAGAAGACGGCAATGTGTATGGCTATCCTAACTCTTCTTCCTCTCCTGCCGACTATGAGAAATATGGAGAAAATTACGTATCCAACCAAGTATTCGCTGTCCGCAAGGATATGTATGAAGCTATTGGAAGTCCAGATATGCGCACACCAGAAGGTTTCTTGAATGCGCTTAAATTAGCGAAAGAGAAATTCCCTGACGTAAATGGACAGCCGCTTATTCCACTTGGTTTGCATGAATTTACCGAGAACGGTAACGATTCTTTGGAAGGTTACCTGCAGAACTTCTTGGCAATCCCAAGAGAAAAAGATGGCAAGGTATATGCTCGTGAAACCGATCCTGAATATATCCGCTGGATGAAGGCACTTCGTCAAGCGAATCAAGACGGTCTGCTGGCTAAAGATATCTTTATCGACAAACGCCCACAAATGGAAGAAAAAATTGCCCAAGGCCGTTATTTCGCAATGCTGTATCAACGTACAGACTTTGCAGCACAGCTAGGAACGATTTACCAACAGGATCCAACCAAAACGTATATCGCTGTTGACGGACCTTCCAATACGAATTTGGATAAACCAACCCTTGATGGCCCTGGTATCTCCGGTTGGACGGTAACACTGATCTCCAAAGATGTTAAGGATAAAGCACGTGCTATCCGCTTCCTCAGCTACTTGAACAGTGAAGAAGGCAACAAAGACTTGTTCTTAGGCGAAAAAGGTGTCAGCTACGATACGATTGATGGAAAAGATCAATTTAAACCAGAAGTGTTTGATTTGATGAATAAAGACCGTTCGACGTTTGATAAGCAAATCGGATCTTCCTTTACATTCTGGATGCTGCAAAATACGAACATTACGGACCAATGGGCTCCTAAATCGGTAGAACCATTTAAGCAATTGGAAGATTGGACTAGAGGTAAATCCATAGGCTCCTCTGAGTTCCAACAAATCGAACCAACAGGAAACTCTCCTGAAGGCATCATCGCTTCGAAGCTGAAACAGTTGCGCGGTAAAACTATGCCGAAATTGCTCATGGCTTCTTCCGATGCGGAATTCGATAAGATTTGGAATGAGTATTTAGAGAAGAGAAAGAAGGAAGGCGAAGATGTATTTGATGCCTACCAACAAAAGAAATATGAAGAGAATAAAGTGAAGCTGTCCATAAAATAAAAAGCATGACCCAAAATGCCCGCTAACTGCGGGCTTTTGGGTTATTTTCGAATTATAATAAGGAATAGTTATTAAGTATTTGAATATTCACTATTTTAGCGAGGTGGACAGGACAGAAGTGTATAAAGTGAATAGGCGAGATCGAATCAGAGCATTATGGCATTCTTTTAGTTATTGGTGGGGGCGGAGATCTCTTCAGAGCCGTTTAATTGCAGCTTATGTTTTTATTGTTTTAGGCCCGTGTATGCTGGTTTCTGTCTATTCCTATAAAGCCATTAATAATACCTATCTCCGCGATGCCGTCGAGAAAAATGATTATTTGTCGCAAATGGAGAAGCTGCACATTCATAATCAGATTGAGGCGATGGAACGGGCGGCACAAATGGCTTATTCTGATGCCGAAGTAGAAAAATTCTTAGCGAATGAAACCGAGCCGCAGCTAGTAGATTTGGTTGATTTTAATACAAATGCCTATGTGAATATGACTCGTATTCAATTTAATAATCCGAATATTGAGCATTTACGGCTGTATTCGAGAAGCAATAAGGTGCATGAAATTTGGCCGATTATCTTTCGCGAAGAGCGAGTTTCTTCCACCCCATGGTTTCAGAAAGCGCTTCAATCGAAGGGGCAGGAATACTGGTCTTTTCAGAAAAGTGATCCGGATTTGATGCAGAGATACTTGGGAGCACCGACGGAGAGTCTGCCAAAGGTTTCTTTGCTGCGTGAGAAGAGTCGGCCAGCAGACAATCATATCGGCATGGTGCAGGTGGATATGCTGCTGAGTCGGTTTACACCCAAGACGTATACAGATGTACGGGATAATCAGACCCAGATGTTCCTTGTGGATAGTGAGCTGCAGCTTTTCACCAGGCCGGACAATTCTTTTTTGCAGGATAATCTAGAGATGGCTGATATGATTGCAGAACGGTATAAGCAGTTCCGGGAAACTGGCGAATGGGACAGTAATTACTCGGAGAATGGTAAATCGTTTTTGTTAATTAACACTCCGCTAGAACGAATTGATGCTTATTTGTTAAATGTAGTGTCAATGGAGGGAGTGATGAAGGATATCTCCCGCACGCGCAACTTAATTATTGGAGCCAATGTTGGTTTTATTACTTTACTAACGCTGATCGCTTATGTGACAAATGCCTTTATTCTAAAAAATCTACGTAGATTGACCGAAACAATGAAAAAAGTGCGCAGAGGTGAAGCGTACACTGGAATAATGATTCGTGGTGGAGGGGAAGTCGGGGAGCTTGCCCATCATTTCTCCAAGCTGATGAATACCATCAATACGTTGGTGGCTCAGGCAGTGAGCAAGCAGGCGTTGTCTAAAGAGGCTGAGCTGCGTACGCTGCATAACCAGATTGACGCACATTTTTTGTATAATACGCTGGAAAATATAAAAATGCTGGCTGAAATTGAGAACCAGCGAACGATCTCGGACGCACTGACCTCGCTGGGTGGGATGATGCGCTATAATTTTAAATGGTCCGGAGAGTATGTGAAGCTGCGGGATGAAGTCCGCCACATTGAAAATTACATTGAAGTGATGAATATTCGTTTTGAATATCCGGTTAAGTTAGTGCTTCATACTGAACCTCGATATTTGGAGCTGGAGGTGCTGAAAATGTCACTGCAGCCTATTGTAGAGAACAGTGTTAAGCATGCTTGGTGCGACGGGAAAGAGAATTTACAGGACCCGAACATTCATATTCATATTTCGGAAACGGAAGGTGATATTTGCATAGAGCTTCGTGATAATGGCATCGGCTTAACTCCAGAGCGTTTGGTTGCTTTGAACGAGGCGGTTTATGCGAAAGATGAGCGCTGTGAGAGTGCCTCAGAACAGAGAGATGTTGACCGCCGAACAGGTGGTATTGGACTGAGAAATGTACATCAGCGACTGCAAATCTTTTATGGTGATGAATATGGGCTTGTAGTACAGAGTGAAGCAGGGAGTTGGACGATGGTACGTCTGACCTTGCCGAAAGTTCTTTTGACAGGAGAAAAACAACTATGAAGAAGCTACTGATCATTGATGATGAAAAGAATATCCGTTACGGTCTCAAGACTATGATAGAAAGAGAATTTCCGTCCGTGTATACCATCACAATGGCGAGTAATGGCGCAGAGGGTTTCGAGATATTTAAGACCGAAGGTGCAGATATTATTATTACAGATATACGTATGCCAGTGATGGATGGAATTACGCTGTTGGAGCAGATATCTAAGGTAACAAGTGGTGAGAAAAGCCCGGCAGTGCTGATCTTAAGCGGGTATGATGATTTCGAATATGCCAAAAGCGCGATTCGTTATCGCGTAAAGGATTACTTGCTGAAGCCGATTCGCCGAGATGAGTTGTTCGAAATTTTGAAGAATATCGATAAGGAACAGGAAGAACAGGATCTCAGCGCAAGGCAGCTGGAACAGGAAACGGAACACTTCCGCAGGGAACTGCGGTCCAGTCGTTTACGGGGACTGCTAATGCAGCAGGAGGTTCCGCTGGAGCGTGAGCAGCAAGAGTGGCTAAGTGATCTGCAAGCACCTTTTACAGTTGGTGTGTTGAATTACTATTACAATGACGGAACAAGAATGAAGTCGGGGGATGTTCAGGGACTGGCGGAACGATTGATCGGACCGCTTGAAAAGTTTTTCTCGGAAATCACAACGGATTGGGATGGCAAATTAGTCTTGATCGGGAGTAGAAAACAGGATTTTATGGAGCTGTCCAGACAAGCTGAAGCTAAGGAAATAAAGGGATTATCGATTGGGATTAGCAGCGAAGGAGGAAGTCTTGAGGACCTCCGTTCCTGTTATAAGGAAGCATGCCGGGCACTGCAATATACTTTTTTATATCCGCAAGTGAGTTTATTGGATTATGGGGATGTTGGCCAGGGACGGTCTAACTTTCCGTTACCTAAGGAGGAGCTTCGCAAGCTGCTCAATATGCTGGGAACAGAACGCGAGAAGGAGATGAAGCATCTTCTATCTGTGATTTTTCAAACTGAGCATTTGAAGGAACTGGACCTAGCTTATCTGGAGTCCGTGGGACAGAATGTAAACGAGCTGGTGTTGGATGAAGTGTTTCGGGTGCATGGCGAAGCCTCGGTAGAGGTATTGAAGCTGTATCGTACGGTAGGCAATATGTACAACTATCGTCATTTCCACGAATATTATCGTGCGCTGGAGAACTTACTCTTGAGTGTGAATGAATACATTGTAGGCGTAAGGTCCGCGCATACCGAGCATGCGGATATGGAAGAGGCACTGAGCTATATTGAAGCCAACTACGCCCGTCCACTGAATATGGCTATGGTCAGCAATCATGTATCCTTGAATTATTCTTATTTTAGCGAAGCCTTTAAGGCATATACCGGTGAGAATTTTGTTATCTATTTAAAAAAGGTCCGCATCCGTCATGCTAAAGAGCTATTGGCAAAAGGCTGCGGTAAGCTCGCAACAGTCTCAGAAGAGGTAGGCTTCGAGAACAGTAAACAATTTGCCCGTGTTTTTAAAGAGCTGGAGGGGATTTCCCCAGGTGATTATAGAGCGAAAATAGTATCCGAAGAGTGTTGAGGCTTTTGAAGATGCATTTAGAAGCGGCCCTCCTATATAATGGATTTGAGAAGATTCATTGGAGGAATGAAGGGTGGAAGAAATACAAGGCAATTTGATTACGGTTCAGACATTAGCAGCGGATTTTCGTCGACTGGGCGTTAAGGCGGGCATGACGATTTTATTGCATTCTTCTTTTAAATCGTTAGGCCAATGGGTAGCCGGGGGCCCGGTCGCTGTTATTTTGGCATTGGAGGAGGTCCTCGGAGAATCTGGCACGCTAGTAATGCCCACACATTCCAGTGACCTGACTGATCCCGCAGGCTGGAGCAACCCACCGGTGCCGGAGGCGTGGTGGCAGAGTATCCGCGAGCAGATGCCGGCTTATGATCCAGATCTGACCCAGCTTAGAGGAATGGGGGTTATTCCGGACTGCTTCCGTAAACAAAAAGGAGTAAAACGCAGTGACCATCCGATACATTCGTTTGCCGCTTGGGGCAAGCATAGAGATGAAATTATGTATGGTCATGCGCTTGAAATGGGCCTGGGGGAAGATTCTCCGCTGGCTCGTATTTACGATCTGGGCGGACATGTACTGTTGCTGGGTGTAGGCAATCTTAATAATACTTCCCTGCATCTTGCCGAATGCCGCGCATCTTATGCTGGCAAGAAGGAAACCCTTGGCGGGGCGCCCATCATGGTGGATGGAGTTAGACAGTGGGTTGAATTTAAGGAACTGGATTGGGATTCTGACGATTTCGTTCAGCTGGCAGATCAGTTTGGACAAGAGACGGGACTTATTACATATGGACAGGTTGCTTCCGCAACCGCTCAATTGATTCCGCAACGGGAAATCGTAGATTATGCAGTGAACTGGATGGAACAGAACAGGAAGTAAAACTCATTGGATAGGGGAAACGGAAGGAGAAGCTGGCATGAGTACAACAACGATATTTTTAACCCGGCATGGTCAAACGGAATGGAACGTGCAGCATCGGATGCAGGGACATATGGATTCTGAACTGACGGCTCTTGGTGTGCAACAGGCAGAATGGCTGAGCCGGGGAATGCGCACTGAACAGCTGGATGTCATCTATGCAAGCCCCAGCCCAAGGGCGCTGCGCACAGCTGAGATTATTCGTGGAGAGCGGAGTACTCCGCTTAAGACCTCTGAGGCGTTCAAAGAGATTGGCATGGGTGTGTGGGAAGGCCGTGATTCTACTGAGCTGGAGAGCGAGTATTCGGAGCAGCATCGCAATTTCTGGCAAGACCCTGAGCAGTTTAAAGTGGAGGGCAGTGAGACCTTCGCAGAGGTGCAGGCACGGGCGCTGGGTAAGCTTCAGGAAATTCTCGTTAACCATCAAGGTGAGACCATTCTTATTGTCACACATACAGTAGTGATTAAGCTGTTAATGGCCTATTTTGAGGGCAGAGCGCTGCCTAAGCTCTGGGATCTGCCTTACATTTATCCGACCTGCTTATGCAGGGTTGATTTTACGGATGGTGTGCCGGAAATCCTGCTGCATGGGGATACGAGCCATTACGAAGAGAGTGAAGCTGGGATGGAATCATAACACTTCCTACAGATCAGGTTGGTTTATTAAAAAAGGCGGTTCCTCGGGTGCATTACGCACTCGGGAAACCGCCTTTTTGTCTTCAGAGCTGGAGATCAGCTTTTGCTAGTTGATAAACTGGAGAGATTTCAATGTCTTCTCCAGCATCGTAACCGCTTCGGCACGAGTTGCCAGCTTCTGTGGAGCAAAGGAACCGTCTGTTGCTCCTTGGATAATTCCCTCAGCAGCGATTTCTGCTACTGCTGCTTGAGACCAAGCAGGAATGCTTGCTGCGTCACTGAATTTAGCCAGTGCCGCAGGATCGGCATTTAAGGTTTTACCTGTGTACTTGATGGCTTTCGCTAATACCGAGGCCATTTCCTGACGAGTGATTGGGCTACCCGGCTTAAAGCTGCCATCGGTATAACCGGAAATCAAACCGGCTTCTGCTGCGGTGCGTATAGCATCAGCATACCAAGCACTTGAGTTTACATCTTTAAATGTGGTCTCACCATTACCTGTCGCAAGTCCCAGAGAACGCGTAATTAATGCGGCGAACTCAGCACGTGTGATCGACTGTGAAGGAGAGAACGTATCGTTGCTTGTTCCGCTGACAATTAGTTTGGTAGCTAATAGATCAATGGATGATTTAGCCCAGTGTCCGTTAATATCTGCGAACGTTTTGGAAGACTTAACAACGGTGTAGTAGCTGTTGCTGTTCCGTTTAATCGTAACGTCCGTTGTTCCATCTGTTTTAGGAACAAAGATAGCAGGCACGAAGGAGATCTTACCTGAAGCAGGATCGAAGACCACTGCCGTTGCGTTATTTGAATTTAAGGAAGTAGGTACATTGATCGTCCGATTAACATAAGTACTGCCGAAATTGTTCAGCGGCACACTCTTACTTCCGGCTTGCGCTGAAACGCTGAATTCGATTACTGGAGCAGCTAAAGTAGCATTACCTAGCTGTGATGCGATAGCTTGGTTTGTGCTGCTTAGTGTTCCCGAATTCGCTAGTAGAATAGATACCGTAATTGTAAAGTCGCTGGTGCCTAATTGAGCGGCAAGTGCTGCGCTGTTTACAACACGGAGTGGCAAGGAATAAGAAGCGCCATCAGTAGTAAAGGTGAGAACTGTGTTAGGCTGTGCTGCTGCTTGTTTTACAAGCACACTGCCTGGAAGCACTACTTGAGCGCCGCCTGTAGTAGCTTTAACCGGAATAACCAGCTCTTGGCTACCCGCTGGCAGTTCAGCAAGTTGTTTGGTTAGATCAGCAGCATTAATTGTTGTTACTTGTGCTGAAGCAATTGATGCCGCAGTTGGAGCAACAGTTGGTGATGGTGTAGCTGTAGCGGTTGGTACTGTTGGAGCCGATGTTGGTACTGATGTAGGCACTGAAGTTGGATCTGGTGTTGGTACTGGTGTTGGGTCTGGTGTCGGAGTTGGATTTGTCTCCGGCAGTGGTGCACCTTTTAGATCAACAATCCGGCCCTCAACGGCGGAAGTGTTCGCAGTGACCGTTCCAACCTTCTGCAGATACTTCGTAAATACATCAAAGTCCGGTAGGTACAGCAGATTCACGCGACCTTCTTTATAGGCCTTTTCAAGTGAAGTATAGAAATCTCCACCCTTAGCTGTGAAAGCATTCGTAGCTACTTCGTAGGATGCGTTCAGATCCAGAGGGACGTATTTATCCCCGTTTTTCACTTCAATACGCAGTACACGTTCGTTCACAGGTTTCGTAGAGTCGTAATAGAATTTCAACCCTGCAACGTGTGGGAAACGTCCGTCTGCTGCCGGCGTTTTGGAAACCCCGTTCTCCATGGCATCCTTAATTTCTTGTCCAGTCAAAGTGATCGTAACCAGATCGTTGTTGAATGGAAGTACGCCGAGTACTTCGCCTTGTGTGATCGGTCCTTCGTTGATGGATTCGCGAATACCGCCGCCGTTTTGCAGGGCGATTACGGCATTAGTGCCCGCTTTTTGAGCTGCATAAAGCATGCCGTCGGCAATCAGGTTACCAAGATTAGTTTCCTTTGTGCGCACATTATCGCGAACGCCGTTTAGAACAACCTCTGAATTTCCTACTACCTCATTGGTTAGTTCTTGAATACCCGGCTTATACTCCGTATCCAGGATCTTTTTGGCTTCTGGGTCCTCGGCGATAACGTAGTTAGTGCCGTTTTTAGCATCGATGGAGATTAATTGATCTTTCCAATCGGTCAGTACGCCATCTTGGTTAAATTTAACTTCAAGTTGTCCAAGGAAAAGACCTTTTTCACCGGTCTGTACAATAAGCTTCGGTGCGTTAGGATCGCTGTTATCAACAACGGCTTGATTCAGTTGCGTGTGGCTGTGCCCCCCAACGATAATATCAATGCCGTTAACAGCTTTGGCTAACTTGAGATCTTCTTCGTAGCCAAGGTGTGAGAGAACAATGATCTTGTTAACATTCTCTTTTTCAAGCATAGCGACCGTTGCTTCCGCTTTAGCGAAGGCATTCTCAAAGGTCACTTTACCTGGTGAAGCAATGTTCGCCGTGTCTTCTGTCGTCAGACCCATGATGCCGACCTGTTGGCCGTCTACTTCTTTGATCAGCGCAGGGTAGATGGTTCCAGCATTACCTGACCGGCCGATTTCATTGGTGAACATTTTGCTAAGAATATCATCCGCTGAGAAGTTCACGTTGGAGGAGACGAATGGGAACTTAGCGTTGCCGATGAATTTGGACAGTACATCTGAATCTTTATCAAACTCATGATTACCGAAAGTCATAGCATCATATTTGACCAGATTCATAAAGGCCAGATCTGCTTGACCCAGATACTTATTGAAGTAAAGCGTTCCGGAGAACACATCACCTGCGTCTACAAGAATAGGATTCTCTGTAGTCGCCTTGGCATCTTGGATTGCTGTTACACGGCGCAAGATGTTGTTTGGCGAGCTGACAGTATCTAATCCTGCATGTGTATCATTGGTGTGCAGAATGGTTAGTGGGAAGTCTTCAGCAGTATTAAAATCAATCTGTGCCAAAACCGCATCATGATCGGATACCCGGCCATTCGATGGTGAGAAGTCGGCATTTAGATGAACGACATCTACTTTAGAAGAAGCCGTTAGATTTTTACTGACAAGAATATGATCTAGCACTTGAGAGTTTCCGTCATAGGTGTACGTATACTGCTCATTTAAAGGCAATGTATCGATCAAATTGTCTAGTTCTGTACCTTTTAAGAGGGTTGCAGTTTTAGTGAATTGGAAGTCATTCAAATCACCAAGAGCTACGATGTTGGCTTTAGGATTTGCAGTCAGAACCTCTTTGACAAATCCGTTTACGACCGCCGCGATTTTATGGCGCTGTGTTTCACTGGACAATACAGGGGGCTGAACGTTTCCGAAAGGACCGGTATCGCCGCCTTTTGAATTGAAATGGTTAGCGATCACAATTACTGTTTCGCCACCGAATACGAACTGTGCAGCAAGGGGTTTACGTGAACTTGCAAAGGCAGAGTTTGTTGGATCAATTCGGCCCGGATTGTAGGTCAATTGATCTGCCGCTGCATTATATCCAACGGGTTGTGTAGCTGTACCTTTTTGTCCGCTCACACTGTCTGCAAGCTGTACTCTTGCTGGATTGTACAGGAATCCTACGCGAATGTTTCCGCCTGGGGCACCGCCATCCATATTGTTCTCCGGAGCGATGTCTGTGTATTTATATACAGGACCGCCAGCGGTTTCAATGGCTTTAATCAGTTCGGCTGCACTTGCTTCAGTGATTCCATTATTGGTTTCACCATTGCTGTCCTGCATTTCGACAACGCCGATAATGTCAGGTTTTTTCATATTGTTTGTGATGGAGTCGGCTAGTTTCTGGATTTTTGTTGCTCCGACACCGGGGTAGAAGTTTTCAATGTTATACGATGCAATCAACAACTTACTATCATTGACTTCAAGAGTAGTTGTTTCTTGCTTAAAGGTACTTGGAGTGATGGCTGGAAGCTTACCGTTTTCCGGAATCACTTTGAAGTTACCGTTGTTGTATCCGATGACACCAGTAACATCTCCAGCGAACTTATCTCCGGTGATGACTTCTTGCCCCGGATTTCCGTAAGCGATGATGAGGCGCTGAGGATTGTATTGGTTGTATTCTTTGAGAACTAATCCACCAGCTGGTGTGATGACATCAGGTGTATCATTTTCTACTCTTGTAGGGATGTTATAGAGCATAGAATTTCCGCTACCACTTGTCCAATAAGGACTGATAATCGTAGGGGTAGGGAGCTTGACTAGCATACCTTCTAACGATTCGTAGAAATCAATTGCATCTTCATTAGGCTCAAAATTAGCCATGCCGTCATTGTCAATTATGGTAGACGGAATTGCTCTCCCGCCTTTACCAAGTACAACAGGCACCGGCACAGTATAACTTGAAGAGGAGTCCACTTTTATTGAAGTCATAGTAATTTGAGTAGAGGTTAAATTACTTGCGTTACCTTCGTTGTATTCGGAAATAGCTCCACTAACTTGGACTAACTCTCCAATTTGAGGTTTAAGGGATGAATTAGTGCTGTATACAAAAATACCTTCCGAAGTGTTTACATTATCGTCTGGTTGAGGATCTTGCATAAAGAAACCTCTATAAGCGCCAGTTGCAAAGGTGTACCCGTATTGGGTAACGATGCCTTCTACATCAGAAACGTTCTGACCTGTATACTCAGAAGCATGAGATTCTCCTTGAATATCATGTATACGAGGGAGTTCAGACGCTTTATAAGCAAAGGTATAAACCTTACTTGTCTTGCCATCTGCTACGACAATTGCATTGACGGTAAGATCTTGATTAACTGTAATCGGATCTGAATAAAGTTTACTTGCTGTTGTTGGTTCAGTTCCGTTGGTCGTGTAGTAAATCTGTGCTCCAAGAGTAGGGCTGGAAAGGGTCACAGAACTTCCTTTGATGATGCGACCTGCGCCAGGGCTGGCCATAACGGAAAAAGTTTCTTCCACCAAAGCATTTTCGTTAAGTGGAATGAATTGATAAATCGTATTATATTGCTCGATAACCCCAGTGATATTGTCAAAGGTTTTACCCTTAACTAGTTTAGGCAGGGTTGAAAAAATTGTGAATTGTTGTCCACCTTGGCTAGCAGTCACCGTGCTGCCATTTACATTGTCTATGGTCACATTATTCATAGTTACCAGCTGAGCTTCGTGGCTTTCGCCGTTCGCGGCAGACAAGTCGGTTGCGGTGATCAATTTTGGTGCAGGCACCCCAACATTTTGTGCAGCTACATTGTATTGAAGTCCACTTTGGAATTTGATTTCTTGCAGATTGCTGTAGATATCCATTGTGCCGCTTACTTCAACACGATCTCCAACGTTTGCGAACTCTGGAAATCCATAAAGTACGATCCCGCCAGATTCATCCTGAATATACATTTTTGCTGCATTAATGTGAGTTACGATACCTTCTGTTAAAATATTCTGACCTTTACTAGCAAGGCGTGCTGTTGCAACATCTGTTTTGGCCAGAATCGTGTAATCAAAAGTCGATACAGGGCTGTCTGGCATATTTGGTTCTGAAGCATACGCTTTAATCGTAGTGTCCTCAGTTAAGGTAATAGGTCCTGTGTAAGGTTGAAAATTAGTTGAACCACCTGATCCATAAACAGCTGCGTAGACGGATGCTCCAACCGTTGGAGAATTTAAAGATATTTCTGTGCCTACCGGCCAGGCATTAGAGGCTGGTGAAGCTAATACGGAACTAGCAGTCTCCGGTAATTCAGGTAATGTACCGTAGCTGCTGTTTCGTGGACTTGGTGCTTGGACAACAAAATCCGTAGAGTTGTTATCCATATCTAGACCGCGGCTGTCTGCCGGTGCATTAGCCGCAGCTTTACGGATAGCGGCTGTCGTATTGGAGAGAGCAGCGGTCGCACTTCCCTCGACATTTGTGGCTGTTCCGTAGCCAACTAAATCAATCGTTGTACCTGATTTATCAACGAGGTCGACTTTGCCGTTTGTTCCACTCATAGCAAGGATTCCCTTGCTAACATCAGGAGCAGGCAAGTCGGTAGTTCCTCCAGCTCCAGCGGCCTCCTCAATAAGGAAGTATCCATTTGCCGGGATAGTTCCATTTAAGTCTGTTCCACTACTAAAGGTTCCGGCCGCTGAGGTATACCGAACTTTCCATCCAGTCAAATCTACTGGATGATTCGTAGGATTGTATAATTCAATAAAATCATTTTTAAACTCCGCTCCGCCGTTTCCACCACCACCATAGACCTGCGAGATAACAATGTTGCTATTATCCGGTGCTGCCTCGGCAGTCTGGACAGCTGGTAACACACTGCCGGCAACCATTAACATTGCCAGTCCAGTAGCGAACCATTTTCTTACTCTTGAAGAAATAATCATTTGGATAAGTCATTCTCCCCTCGAATCTTTTATTTACAACCTATTAAATCTTAGCATTCAAATGTAAAATGAAAGGTTGTCTTACATGAATATAAATTAAAGTTTGCATCAATTAAATCTAAAAATTGAAATGTTGTGATTTTAGTATAAAAACAGTGCATAAATACAATATTAATAATAAATCTAGTATTTTTATGGTTAATAGAGCACCAACATGTTAATTGCATGTTATGTATATTGTTGAATTCAGTATGGATTACGACAAATTTATTCTAGAGTTTTGTTAATTTTTACATAGGGAAAACAATAGAGATTAAAATTATATTGAATGTATCGGAACAAAAATAATGCCCCTCCAGCTTCTTATCGAGAAGTGGAAGGGCATTATTAATTTAAAATCTATTTGGACAACACAGTATTACTGGTGCGGAAGCTCAAGCCGTTCAATTCCATCCATATATTTACGCAGTGCCTGCGGAATGTAAATGGATCCATCCTCCAGTTGATGATTCTCCAGCAGCGGAATTAGGATCCTTGGTGTAGCCACTGCGGTGTTATTTAAGGTGTGGCAGTATTGCAGCTTACCGTCTGTATCCCGGTAACGAATGCCCGAGCGACGAGCCTGGAAATCGAGCAGGTTGGAAGCCGAGTGTGTCTCTCCGTAGGCATCTCTGCTTGGCATCCAAGTCTCGATGTCATACTGCTTATGTGTCTTCAGGGACATATCTCCTGTGCAGACAGCCATGATCCGATAGGGGAGTTCCAAGAGCTGTAGAATATGCTCTGCATTCGCAAGAATTTCCTGCAGCATGCCCTCCGATACGCCCTCATCATTCCGACATACGATAACTTGTTCAATTTTTGAGAATTGATGAACACGGTACAGGCCACGCACGTCCCGTCCCGCCGATCCTACCTCACGGCGGAAGCAGGCCGACATTCCGGCGAGCCGCATTGGCGAATCCAGTTCGACAATCTCATCGCTATACAGCGAAACAAGCGACACCTCCGATGTGCCTACCAGCCAGCGATTGTCTCCGTTTAGCTCATAGGTCTGATCCATCCCGCCGGGGAAGAAGCCCGTACGTTCCAGCGCTTCCGGACGGACAATCACGGGAACATCCATCACCGTGAAGCCGCGGGCAGTCAGTACATCAATGGCCAGCCGCTGTACAGCGAGATGTAACAACAAGCCTGCACCCTTCAGCACATAGCTGCGTGGGCCGCCTGCTTTGACACCACGGGGGATATCGATGATATCGTGGAGCTCGCCTAGCTCCACATGATCACGCGGTGTAAAGCCGAATTCCGGCAACGTTCCAGTCCGTCGCAGCTCTACATTATCTTTATCATCATGGCCGATCGGTGTATCCTGCGATACAGGGTTTGGTGCGAGCAGCATGAGTTCTCCACAGCGCCGGTCTGCTTCAGTTAGATCTGCCTCATAGAGATTCAGGCGGTTGTTCAGTTCTCTTACTTGTTCTTTAACTGCTTCTCCTGCCACGCTGTCACCCTGTCGTAAAAGTCGTTCAACCTCTTTGGTCAGGCCGTTACGCTGGGCTCTCAACTGTTCCGTATCTTGGCGCAATTCGCGCCGTTTCTCATCCCATTCCAGCAGTTCATCCAGTGGGAAGTCGACTCTTTTCCAAGCCGTAATGTTTCTTACAAGTTCCTGATTGTCTTTGATCCAGTTCATATCCAGCATACCGTTTCGCTCCTTTTTGGTTAAAAAAACGCAAAAAACGCCCTCATCCATGGGACGAGGAGCGTCAGCTCGCGGTGCCACCCAGGTTGATCGAATCTCCTTAACTGCAGGAACAATCCGACCCTCTTTGGTCTTCGCGGTAACGGGCGAAACCCGGTGAACTTAGGGAGTTGTTGTAGACTCCGGTCGCAGACGCCTCACGGTTGGATGCCGATCATTGGCCTGATTGTTGGATTTAATATTGTTGCTTAGTATAACTTAAGAGCGGGAGGAGCGCAAGTGGTTATGGTTTGACAAAAATATCAATTCTACGTTAGGATTAGTATTAATTTAAAGTAATTTTGTCGGGATAATAAATAAAGCAGTGTGAGCTGCTTAAGTGGGATGGAAGAGGTGGAAAAGTGGCTAAAATTGTTGTGATTAACGGAACGCCTTCCCTGGTATCGCGTATCAATGCAGCTATAGAATATGCGGAGGCCAGCTTAACCAATCGGGGCTTCGAGGTTGAGCGTATTAACGTAGCAGAACTACCCGCGGAGGATTTGATTCACACTAAGTTTGAAAGTGAGTCTATCGTCAAAGCCAATGGCCTTGTAGCGGAAGCTGATGCGGTAATCGTGGTTAGCCCGGTTTATAAAGCTTCTTATACAGGCGTGCTGAAGACCTTTTTAGATCTGGTTCCACAAAAGGGATTGGCCGGAAAAGTTGTACTCCCGCTGTTCATGGGCGGCAGTCTTGCACATCTGCTCACAATTGATTACGCATTGAAACCTGTGTTGTCCGTACTGGGCGCACGTTACATTCTTGGCGGCGTTTATGCCGTGGATTCTCAAGTGGTTCGTAATGATCACGGAGTGGTAGAGCTTGCTGAGGAGCTGAAGCTGCGCCTGAACGATGCATTAGATGAGCTTGCAGAAGAAACTACACATCGTGTGGAACGCAAGGCATAAGACTAAGTAGCAAGCCTTCTGTGCTTAGTGCTAATAACAAATGTATAAGCGTCTCTTTCATACCTGATACCAGGGGAGAGGGGCGCTTTTTGCATTATATAAGCTATAGCAAAAAGGCCATCTCACTAAGAAAGTAGAGAATGGCCTCTTTTTTATATAGGGATTGTATATATCCGGTCTTACAAATCGTCGAATCCGTTATCGTCGCCAACCTTACCATAGTTGCGGGACTTGGCTTCGAAGAAGTCAGTTTTGGTAGCATTAAGCGCATCATCGGAGAAAGGTTTGATCCAAGGCATACAGTTAACGTCAACACCTTGATAAGCTTTTTCCATACCCATCAAAGTCAGACGTTTGTTCGCTGTATATTTGATGTAGTCGCTAAGCTCGTTAAGATCAATGCCACGCACGTTAGTAAGTGTGTAGTAAGCCCAGTTGGTTTCGAGCTCTACCGCGCGGTCGATGGTACGGTATACGTAATCCATGTTTTCTTTGGTGTTCAGCTCAGGGAAGTCTACGAGCAGCTGCTTAAATACTTCTGCGAAGAAGTAGCAGTGCTGATTCTCGTCACGTTGAATATAAGAGATCATTTGGCTGGTCGCCATCATCTTCTGGTCACGGGCCAGATTGTAGAAGAAGGCGAAAGTGCTGTAGAAGAAAATCCCTTCCAAGATGAGATCTGCTACCAGCGCATGGAAAAAGGTCTGTCTCGTAGGGTTATCACGGAACTCTTGATAAATATCAGAGATAAACTGATTGCGTTCCAGCAGGACAGGGTCTTTTTTCCAATATTCAAAAATTTCCTTCTGCTCACTCTCCGACACGATAGAGGATAGAACATAGGAATAGGATTGGTTATGCACCACTTCTTGCTGCCCGATAATAGCGGAGATAGCTTCCAAAGAGGAATCGGTGAAATAACGCTTCACGTCGCTCACGAACATCGTCTGCATCGAATCCAGCACAGCGAGTAGGGAGATATTAATCTTAAATACGCGTTGTTCCTCGGCATCCAGCATCGGGAATTGTTGCGCATCCTTGGACATTGGAATTTCATCCGCGATCCAGTGATTAAGCAGCAGCACCTTATACAGCTTGTACATATGAGGCATGCGAATATCGTTCCAGTTCAGAATACCTGAGCATTCACCGTCGATAATGCGTGTGGATTGATTAGGTGCTTCAGTATTAAAAATCTTTTGTAATTGCATTTCTTATCCCTCCATTTTTTGCGCGGGTAATCTTTCTTTGGTGTCTTGTTCATAGAAAGACGGTGATGGAGTAACGGAGAGGAAGTTTGGAGCTGTAGGAGCGTCAGCGACCGCCCGAAAGCTTTCCGTAGGAAAGCTCGCATCGAAAGCATATGCTGTCATCGGATGTCATCCGCTAATAGCGGTAAAGATCAAGACATCTGATGACAATAGCGGCCGGAAGCCCAAACATTCCTCGCAGTTACGAAATTCATCATCGTTTTTCTATTCAGGGCACTAAGATAATTAGCTAGCGCAAGATTCACACTCTTCTATAGTCAAAGCACGGCTACGCACATAATAAGTTGATTTCAAGCCGCCCTTCCAGGCATTCAGATGCAGTTCCAGGAACTCGGTAGCCTTGATGTCAGGACGAACATACAGGTTAAAGCTTTGGCCTTGATCGACGTGACGCTGGCGAGCAGAAGCCATGCGGATCGACCAGTTTTGGTCAATTGTAAATGCTGTCTTATAGTACCAGATCGTTTTGTCGGACAGATCCGGTGCTGGGTTAGCGATCTTATAAGTTGTTTTCTCTTCATAGGATAGCAGTTCATACAGCGGATCAATGCTGGCGGTGGAGCCGGCAATAATCGATGTAGATCCATTTGGCGCAATGGCGAACATCCAAGCGTTACGCACGCCGTCCTTAGCTACTTCTTCTTGCAGCTCGCGCCATTGCTCAGTCGTTACATATTTACCTTCTTGCTCACCGCTAACATACCCGCGGGAAGTGAAGTATGCGCCAGTCTCCCAATCGGAGCCAGCAAATTTCGGATAACGGCCTTTTTCACGGGCAAGCTCCATGCTCGAACGAACCAACAGGTAGTTGATATGTTCATATAAATGATTGTTATATTCTACGGCTTCATCGGATTCCCAACGAATGCCCTTGAGTGCCAATAGATGATGCAGGCCGAATGTGCCAAGACCTACTGCGCGGTACTGGCTGTTCGTGTATTGTGCCTGCAGAACTTCAATATTATTAATGTCGATTACGTTATCAAGCATACGGACTTGGATCGGAACAAGTCTTTCTAATACGCCAGCTGGAATCGCCCGTGCCAAGTGAATTGAATTCAGGTTGCAGACTACGAAGTCGCCAGGGATTTTGGAAATAACGATCCGGGTCTGGCCATTTTTAGTTACTAATTCTTCTTGTTCAATTACTGTTGCAGACTGATTCTGCATAATTTCTGTGCACAGGTTGGAGGAGAAAACCATACCTTGATGACGGTTTGGGTTGGTCCGGTTCACGGTATCACGGTAGAACATGTACGGTGTACCCGTCTCTAGCTGTGATTTCATAATCCGTTTCATGATGTCGATCGCAGGAACAGTGATCCGGGATAATTCCAGGTTCGCTGTAGCTTCAGCATATTTTTCACGGAAAGTACCTTTGCCAAGCTCTTCATCGTAGAAATCTTCCAATCCTAGTGGACGGCCATTTTTATCAGTCCAGCCCATGACCTTTTTCACTTCATGAGGGCAGAAGAGGTTCCAGTGGCTGCGCGATTCTACAGCTTCCATGAACAGGTCAGGCAGGGAGACCCCGTGGAACACGTCATGTGCACGCATACGCTCGTCACCGTTGTTCAGCTTAAGATCAAGGAAAGCGAGAATATCTTTATGGAATACATCAAGATAAACAGCTACAGCACCCTTACGTGTGCCCAGCTGGTCTACGCTGACTGCTGTATTGTTCAACTGGCGAATCCAAGGGATTACGCCGGAGCTTGTGTTCTTGTGGCCACGGATATCCGAACCACGTGCCCGTACTTTTCCAAGGTAAACGCCGATGCCGCCACCCATTTTGCTTAGACGTGCTACGTCTGTATTGGAGTCAAAGATACCCTCTAGGGAATCGTCTACAGTATCAATAAAGCAGCTGGATAGCTGTCCAGCGACCTTTTTGCCGGCATTAGACATTGTAGGTGTAGCAGCAGTCATGTAGATGTTGCTCATAGCCCAATAAGCTTCTTTTACAAGCTCAAGACGTTTCTCAGCTGGCTCACGGTGCATCAGGTACATGGCAATAATCATATAACGTTCTTGTGGAAGCTCCATCACACGGCCGTCAAAATCATGCGCCAAATAACGGTCGGATAGCGTAAGCAGACCGATATAGTCAAACAAAAGGTCGCGTGTATAATCGATACACCCACCTAGTTCGATAATTTGTTCTTTGGTGTAATGACTTAGAAGTTCTTCGCGATAGATTCCTTTTTTCACGAGATCCGTAATTAGTGGATACAATTCACCGTAAGGCTCTTCTGGATAAGCTTTGTAGCGGCGATGAACGGCAGCTTTTTTATAAAGGGTTGTCAGAAGGGCGCGGGCAGCTGCGAACTTCCAGGTAGGCTCTTCTTTTGTTACAAGCTCTAGAGCGCTCATGGTGAAGGCGTTGCTGATTTCTTCTCCGCTTACCGAGTCACGACGCAGTTTGGAATTCACTCCACGCAGCAAAGTTTCTTTATTTAGTTGATCGAGACCTTCCAGAATACGGTCAGCGTAGACGGAAAGACGGTTCTCATCAAAAGCCAGTTGGCGATTATCCGGTTTTACTACGAATTGCGGCATGGTTAGTTCATCCCTTCTTATTTCAAATTAATTTTCAATATCAAAAATTGATATATTATAGCGCAGCAGGCTGCCACAGAAAGACCTCCGAGCCGTTCATGCTGGCCGGAATGTCGATAATGCGTTGGTTGGAGCTTCCCCGGTAGAGAAGCGTAGTATCTTTCAGTTCTTCTACAAATTTTCCATCTATTAACACCTGACACTGCTTAAGTAGATCCCATTCCGGTGTACCGGGAAGGGCTGTAAGTTCGTCGTACGTATAACCACTGTAAATCCAGATTGAGAAGCCTGGCAGTACAGCGCGAAGCTCATGAATGAACCCCAGCAACTCTTCTGCTGAGAAAAAAGGATCGCCGCCTGCCAGTGTCAGACCATCCAGCAAAGGGTTAGCGGCGATTTCTGCAATAATTTCATGTTGTCGTTCTAAGGTGAAGACTTCTCCATATTTAAAGTTCCATGTCTCGGGATTAAAACATCCCGGGCAACGATGGCGGCAGCCGCTGAGAAAGAGGACGGCCCGCATGCCCTCTCCCTCGTTAATCGACTCCGGATAGTAACCGCAAATATTCATAGATGCTTAACGCGATCCCGTACTTCAGCTTGTTTGGCGGCATTAAAGCGGGTCTGATAGTCGCCGGTTAAATAACCTGTAACTCTGCGCAAACGGCGGATGTGCACGTCATTCTCATGTGCGTTGCAGGAAGGACAGTTTGTCCCAATTACGCCTTCGTATCCACAGCTGGAGCAGCGGTCAATCGGATGGTTAATGCTGAAATAGCTGACCTGTTGTTCGAGCGCATATTTAATGATTTTGATAAAAGCCGATGGGTTATTGCGGGCATTGCCGTTTAATTCGACATAAGAAATAGCCCCGGCATTGCAATATTCATGGAAAGGAGCTTCCAAGCTGATCTTCTGAGCAGCACCCAGATCGAAGTATACAGGGATGTGAAAAGAGTTCGTATAATATTCACGGTCGGTTACGCCCGGAATGGAACCCAGTACCTTGCGGTCAACTTTTGTGAATTTACCGGACAAACCTTCTGCTGGAGTTGCGAACAGAGTGATGTTGAGATCCAGTTCCTCACTTTTCCGATCGCAATAGTCCCGCATATGACGCACAATAGCCAGCGCCTTGGCATGAACTTCCATATCCTCGCCATGGTGTTTGCCGTACATAGCTTTCATACATTCCGCCATACCGATGAAGCCAAGAGACAGGCTGCCATGCTTTAGCAGATCGCCTACAGTGTCATCAGGTGCAAGATGCTCGCCGCCTTCCCAGACGCCTTCTCGCATCATGAAATCGGAAGCTTTAGCTTTTTGTGCGGTTTGAATGTGGAACCGATGAAGAAGTCCTTCCAGCGCAATATCCATATAATGATTTAGATCTTCATAGAAGCCAGCTTCGTCTGCGACGGTACGTCTGCCTGTTACTGTGCCGTGTGCCAGACCTAGCCGAACCAGATTCAGTGTATTAAAGGAAAGGTTGCCCTTTCCAGAGCAATGATTACGACCAAAACGGTCACCGAGCACTCGGGTTCGGCAGCCCATTGTAGCGAACTCCGTATCAGGATCACTTGGATCATAATACTGCAAGTTGAGCGGAGCGTCCAGATTAGCGAAGTTTGGATATAGTCTGCGCGCAGAACATTCAGCCGCTTTTAGGAACAGTTCATAGTTAGGATCGCCTTGCTGTTGATTGATTCCTTGCTTGCATTTGAAGATTTGAATCGGGAACACTGGTGTTTCTCCGCTGCCAAGTCCGTTCATAGTTGCTGTTAGCAGAGAACTGATCACAAGCTGACCTTCTGGTGAAGTACAAGTACCGTAGTTGATGCTGGTAAACGGTATTTGTCCACCGGATCGGCTGGACATGGTATTCAGATTATGTACCATACTTTCAGCCGCTTGCAGGGTTTCGATTTCGGTTTCCTTTAGTGCAAAACGGAACGCTCTTGGATATAACTCCGCCAGATCGGTCCGGCTCATCGTAATCTCGCCCAAAGATTCATCAGCTTGTCCTTCTTCAAAATAATCCAGACCCTTGCGGAACAGCTTGGCGAAGGATTTGGTTACATAAGGTGCCAGATCATAGTCGAGTTTATTGGCGGATACACCACCATATTGAGCATTTTGCTGGGATTGGAAAATAATCGCTACCAGAGACATAGCTGTCATTATTGAGTTCGGAGGACGAACGCTGCCGTTGCCGGTATTGAAACCTTCACGGAGAAGTTTATCAAACGGGATAAAAATACAGTTCGTCGTTCCAATCGCGTATTGATCCAGATCATGCACATAGACGACATTGTCATCAATAGCCTGCACTAGCTGCGGCGGCATCGTAAAATTGCGGGCGTACCATTTTGAATATTCACTGCCGAACTTGCTCATTTTACCGGAGAAACTCTCTCCATTCAAATTGGCATTCTCGCGCAATAGGTCCATATCCCGACTGTCGATAATATCCCGGCCTAAATCAATGAGCTCTTCTAAAAGAACTTCCCGTGCATTTTCTACTCCATTAAATTGTCTCTCCAACAACGTCATTGTACAGCTCTCCTCTCAGTATAAAAGAAAACATCTATCATCAAATCCATATATCCATAGGAAGTTGGACTGCCATAAGCAGTCGTATATTTGTTCTGATTACATAAAAAAAGCATCCCCTACCCGAGGATGGCAGAAAATGCCCGATGCGTTATGTAAATATCCACACGGATATTTGCAGAGGTCTCTACGTAGATGACCGCATGCGGACACCATCCCTGTTCCTCGCAGGCATCAATAGTTGGTGTCGTCGAAACAGGTAGGTCTCCTGGCTTCCGTGGGATCTCTCGGCGCCTTCCCAAGGGTGTTCCTAACCCTCAGTGGCATCTGCCGGGAGATGTGGATTCTCAAGCTTCCCAGAAGCTTAAGAAGGCCATCCGGTTACAGTGGCGGGACCGCAGCGGATTCTCACCGCGCTTCCCTATTAAGCTCTAAATCCGGTTAAGGATCAAAGCGCCTGTCTCCACTATATTTTGTTGTCGTTAGATAAAAATAACCCAAGATGTTGTGTTTGTAAACAGTTTTTTAGAAAACCCGCGCGGGGAGCGGGTTCTTTAAAAGTACTCCACAAATGATCCACAGGCTGTCCATAAGTAATCCACAATTGATCCACAGGGAGATGCGAAATGATTCATAAATTGTCCGAAAAGATGCCACAAAGAGTCCATAAATATAGTGCAGATGACCCTAGAATTTGCGCATGAGAAAATACTCTTAGCCCAAAGTCATATTTTGAAGTAATCAGAAGAAATAGAAAAGATAAGGGAGGATAATCTTGCTTAGTTTGTGACAGAGCGGTGGAATTGTTACAATGGAAGAAGATAGGTACTATAAAATTTCGAGGAGGTATTCTCATGCCTATTGCTGAAGTTACAGTTATTCCAATTGGAACAGGCAGTACCAGTCTTAGCAGCTATGTTGCGGATATGCAGCGGGTGCTGAAGACAGTAGAAGGGATTACATATGAACTTACGTCCATGGGGACGATCATCGAAGGGCCTCTGCAACGCATTTTTGCCGCGGTAGAAGCTTTGCATGAGTCTCCTTTTGCCGCAGGTGCAGAACGTGTCTCTACCTCACTTAAAATAGACGACCGCCGCGATAAACCCTCCACTAGCCGTGGAAAGTTAGAGTCTGTGGAGCGTAAGCTACAGGTGGATTAGCAGTTTAGGAGGGCGGAAAACAGGGAGAAATAGGCTTGCGTTTCTGGCTGAAAGTTGTATAATATTTTTTGTTTGACAGAAAAATCAGCCTTAAGCTGGTGTAGCTCAGGGGTAGAGCAACGCACTCGTAATGCGTAGGCCGGGGGTTCAATTCCCTTCACCAGCATCCCAAAAAACCATACGTGGCGCGGATTTCCGAGGGTTCGGGACCGCGTCATTTTTCATTAAATCCCCTGGCTTCTAACATTCTTCTAAAAGATAAGACATGGCGAAATCGCTAATGAAAACGGTATGACTAGTGGTCACTGTCGAGCAGATGGAAGGCGTGTCGCAAGCTGACAGCAGTCAGAATGAAGGATGGTGGAGGAGGAGCAGCATAAGCTGCTTTTCTCTTGCGGGGGCAGATTGGTTAGATGGTAATTACTATAAAAATAAAAAAAGACACCACAAGGTGTCTTAGTACAGATACTTTTCGCTCGAATTTCACGAGCTCGTCAGTGAACTGAGTTCATAAGCAAGACTGGCTACGGCTAACAGATGAAGAGATAAAGTAATATCAATGTTAAAATGTGCGGTAATATTAATTTTCATAGATAACCACGCTCCTAAAGTATAAATACACATAAAGAAAACTTTATAAAGCGCTTGGCCTGCCATCATCAGTGCCAGGTAGCCATCCTGTACAGACGCCTTAGCGTTTCGACAGTAACATTATACTTAATATTTTGTGTTTTGCAAACCAAAGCCCCCTTAAGACTGAAATAATGAGCAATGTGACAATTATGTCATTCTGAATTGAATATTGTTAGGTTAATCGATGGGGAAGTTTACGTGTCTCCCTTATACTGGAAATTAAATGATTTTATTTCCGAAAGGGGACAATCCACTGATGACTGACGTAATTAAAGCAATAATACTTGGCATAATAGAGGGCTTAACTGAATTTTTACCAGTATCATCTACTGGACACCTTATTTTAGCAGGCGATTTGCTTAGCTTTGAGGGAGATGCTGCAATAACTTTTAAAATTGTTATTCAGTTGGGTGCAGTGATGGCAGTTCTAATTCTTTATTGGAAAAGGTATTTGGAAATTGGGGTTAATATGATTAGAATGGATTTTTCCAAAAGCAAAGGATTAAATGTCATTCATATGATTTTGGCTATGTTACCAGCATTAATCCTATATCTTCTCTTCAAGGACACAATAAAAAGCCAATTATTTGGCCCAACCCCTGTTTTGATCGGTCTAGTTGTTGGTGGCGTGTTGATGATCATTGCAGCGCGAAATAGGCGGACTGAAACCGCTGATACTATCGATGGGATTAATTATAAACAGGCTTTCGGAATTGGTCTGTTCCAATGCTTGGCGTTATGGCCGGGATTTTCGAGATCAGGTTCGACAATTTCAGGTGGCCTGTTGCTTGGCACTAGCCAAAAAGCCGCCGCAGATTTTACATTCCTTATTTCTGTGCCAGTTATGTTTGGTGCAAGCTTGTTGGATTTGTACGATAGTCGTGATTTGCTGAGTTCTGACGATTTACTTCTAATGTTAATTGGCTTTGCGACATCCTTTCTTGTGGCAATGATTGCAGTAGTGACGTTCATCAAACTGATTAAGCGACTTCGATTGGAGTGGTTTGCTCTATACCGGTTTGTTTTAGCAGCTCTCTTCTATTTAATTGTCATACAGTAATTGGATTAATCAATATGAACATCATGGGAAAGAAGCTTTTAAAAAGGGCTATACATCATATCCTGCACAGATTAAACTAGAGGTTCAAAACAAGGGGAAATCACCAAACAAGACAAAGCTCAAGTAGTCTATGAACTAAGGAATGAATTTTCGGTGAAAGCACTTCTACAGCTAGCCATTATCCCTCGTTTGTTTCTTCTACCATTAATATCACAAAGTGATTTTACAAGTGTTTGGGAATATGAAAAACCCCACCAGTTTAAGGTGGGGCTTTTGCTTACCAAGTATTATAGTTCGATTGATACTTAACTTGTTTATTCTCATAGCTCTCATTGGGGTAATCACGTCTGACAGACTGCAAGTAGCCTGAAATTGCAAATGCTGCAATAAGCCCTCCTATAATTCCTGTGATTAAGCTGAATGTTGAAAATCCGAATGTGGCAACTACTCCAATGGAAGACAATGCTACAAGCAATAGACTCAATATTTTCATCTTTATACACACCTCCATTTTGTATATGTAGTAATTTGAAAATTAAGATTGATACGTTACTATATTTGATCGGTTTCGATAAAAATAATAATATTTCAGCAAATCTTTAGACGGGCTTCATACTTATTTAAGCTAAGAGGATTATAGTAATCACATAACCCCCTTATAAAATAGATCTAGACCCTGCCGAAAGTGGTGGGGTCACTTTTTTGCACAGAGTGCATTTATAAATATGGATTTCTCCTTAAATCTACACAAAGAAGCGCCGCCCCTTTTGGAGACGTCGCTTCTTTATAGTAGATTCTATTCTTTTTGCTCAATTCTTGATTTTGGTGATTTTTTTGGCGGTAACTTGTGCAGGGAATGAATCATCACTTACTTCAAAAAATACTTTAATCTCATCGCCTTTTTTATATTTAGAAGGTGCAACTTTATTTACCCAAATGGCTTGAGAGTACTCATTAGATTCGAGCACCTCCTTGTATTCCTTGTTCAAGTCTTCTTCTTTTAATTCGGAAATTACTAAAATTCTTTTATTTTCTACATCTATTGTATGTACAATTCCTTTCAAAACTTCATCATTCTTACTACAGGCGGTGACTAATAACAAAAAAACAAAAATAAGAGTCCATTTAATAGTAGTACGTGGTTTTTGAATCATGGACCTTCCCCTCTAGTGGTTACGACATTAGTTTAAAATCGGTTGCACAGGCATAGCATTTAGTACATTACCAATATAAGAATAAACAGCAGCATATCCATTATGACGACCTTTATTGATTCCCCTCGCACGCGGCAGTAACAATGTATCCTGAAATGCTTCCTGATGGTTTAGCCAAAAAACCACCATGATTAAACTAATTCGTACTTATAGTCATGTGCAAATTCTTTGAATGTAATGGGTCTTTTACCAAGTAATATTTGTAAATCGGGCGTGATTTTTTTGGCTAATCCAATTTTTGCAGTGAAGTAAATTCCAATCATAACAGTCACAAATTCTTTTTGAATTCCTTTTGTTAACATTTTATCTCTAAACTGAAGAACTGATGGATTAACATATTTGATTGTTTCTCCTAGCTCTTCAGATAAAATTTCAGCTACTTCATAGTAATCTAGCGCTTCAGTTCCCGTTAACGAGTAACCTTTATTTTCATGACCATTCTCAGTTAGGATTCTAGCTGTTACAGTACCGATATCACGAACATCGATAAAGCTAGTCTTGCCTTTTCCTGCGGGTACATAGATCTCCTTTTCTTTACGAAGCTCTTCCCCATGTTGAGAAATTAAGTTTTGCATGAAGAAACTTGGGCGTAAAAAAGTATATGGAATTCCTGATTTTTTAATGATTTTTTCAATTTTATGGTGTGGAACAATTGGGTTTTTCTCTACGCCCAATAGAGATAGAAACACAATGTGTTCAACTCCGACTTCCTTTGCGATATCTATGAGGGGTTGGAAATATTTTTTTGCGTCAGCTATATGAGGAGGGCGCAGTAAAAATAATTTTTTCACTCCTGTTAACGCTGGACGAAAAGAATCAGCATTTTCAAAATCAAAATAAACATACTCACTGTCTTTTCGATGGGAGGCAATTTTAAAAGGTGTTTCACTTTTCCTTAGTTCGTTAACCACTTCACGTCCTACATTACCGGTTGCCCCTGTGATTAGAATCATAAGTCTCACTTCCCTAACTAATATTTAAATAGATCGTTTTAAGCACGTTCATAAACGTGGACATTTCTTGTTCAGAAATATTTTTAAGTGCGTTATCCATGATTTCGTCACTAAGAACTTCTATTTGACTCTTAATTATCATTCCCGAATCTGTAATGAATACAAGATTTGATCGTTTATCATTTGGATTATCTCTAATGTCCAGAAGTCCTTTTGCTTTAAGTCGCTCGAGTATACCCGTTATTGTAGGGCGATCCGAGTAAGTTCGCTCTGCAATCATAGCTGGAGTTGTTCCTTCTAAATGAATAGATATATCTTTTAATACTGCCCATTGAGGAGCTGTTACATTATAAAGTAAAAGTTTTTTTGTTAAGCTTTTTTTCATTTCAAGACTTACTCTTATTAATAACTGTCCTGGGTTGTCCATAAATTAATTCCCCTCTTTAAATAGTTTGCACACTAACTACTTGATTAGTATACAAACTATATTCTCCTTTATCAATTTTAATTGTTTTATTTGTTTAAATTGTGGGGAGTTACAGGTGAATGTCAATAATATTGATATTTAGAACTTTTGTTTGTATATAATAAAAATGAATGTTCTTAGTTTAGAGGCGATCATTGATGGAAATGAGTATCGACCAAACGGTTGGGATTATTTATCAGATCAAGGCGAGCAAGATTACACAACGCGAGATCGAGGCCCGTGGTATTCGTGACAAGCGTCCAACATAAACAAAGGGGATAGATATCATGCGGTGTATAACAATACGGCAGCCTTGGGCGATCTTAATTGCTCTTGGTGAAAAAGAGTTTGAAACTCGTTCATGGAGAACAGCCTACCGCGGCGAGTTAGGCATTCATGCCGGAATGAGGATTGACAAAAAGATTTGTGAACAGGAACCGTACAAATCAGTATTGGCGAAACATGGCTATACAGCAAATAATTTGCCGACAGGAGCTATTATTGCTACAGGTCAGCTCGCGGGATGTTATGTGGTTACTCCAGAGGTGGATTTAAGGGAATGGATCAATGGGAACGAATATGATTTTGGCGACTATAGCGAAGGACGGTTTGCTTGGAAGCTTGAAGGGGTTCATCCATTAAGCCATCCAATTCCAGCTAAAGGTCGGCTAAGCTTGTGGGAGCACTCTAATCACTTCTGAACGGCGAATGATATTTTTAATGTAATTTTTATGTGCCTATCAGCTTTTTTTCAGGTTCGAGGTATATATTGAAGACACCAAACACCCCCCAGTGTTTTGTGGTATATCTCTCTCAGGTCTTGCCAACTCCCATGGTAAGGCCTATTTTTTTGTTCACTAATTGATGGGGGGGGAGTAGAGCGGCTTCTATACAGCTTTATTTAATTTGAAACTGTTCTTCGTAACTCTTAAAAGAGGAAATATCCAGCCCTAGGTATCTGCGCATATGGATGGCAGCCTGAGCCGCAACAATGTCATTCAACAGCAGCATTCGTTCGTGATAGCCACGACATATATACTTGGCTTCAATTCCCGTATTAAGTCTGTTTTGCTCATACACCTTGATTCCCCGTCTTCTCATTTCTGCACGAACATCCCTTAGATCTGTTGTAGCTACTGCAGCAGCTGTTCCAAGCACCTCCAGATAAGGGGCGGGTGTTCGTAAGTGTGTAGATAAAATGGCGGAGTCCCGTTCGAAAGCTGATAAAATCATCGGAAGCAATAAATAAGATTTCACCAGCATGTTGTCCCTGCTTTCTGCTCTATGCATGAATCTCATCACCTCTAATAGGAACGTATATTCGTATTCTAACCCGATATTCCAAAAATAATCAATGGTATTTCTAAACAGCTTATCCAATGTGATTAAATTCACAACTAAATAACGAAGAATAAATTATATTAAAATTGTAATAATAAAAATTAATGTATAGGACGCACATAAGGGAGAATTATGATGGAAAAAGAGGGCAGCCTCCAGCGTGGATTGTTTTTTGGTTTAATTCTGAGTGTTCCCTTATGGATATCCATATTGGGCTATATACAGTTACTTTAAAATTTAATGAAAAACCTTATGCGAAGCGCCTTTAGGCGCTTTTTTTGTATGGTAATAATGAGGGGGATCATCGAAAGGAATTGATTGACAATTGTGGGTGTGGGGCGCTAAACTGTTATTAATTCAAAAAGTATTAAAAGTCATAGACGGTTATTGGAGAGAATGCTTCGGCTACCAGTTCTGGACTTGCAGTGTAATACATATATATAGTCATGATAATAGCAAACCGTCTGAAAGGGCGGGACGCAAAGTCCAGGAGTCTAAAGTGTCTTAAAGGCACAATGACCGTCCGACTGCCATGAGAAGGGAATTCCACTTCTTTTTGGCGGTCTTTTTTGTTGTTAGGTCCTTTAGAGTTTCTGGTAATTATTCTGATTAATATAAATCATAGTTTTAGGAGGTGTGCCATTTGAAAAGAAGAATAAGACCGTTACTCTCGCTTGTATTAGCTGGGATTTTGACGGTAGGTAGTGGGCTTTCCTCATTAGGAGCTGGAGTTGCTGGAGCTAGTAGTTCTTCTACATTGGGAATTGCAGGGGTCTACAACGTGTTTATTCTAGGGGATATAACAACGGTTTCGGATACGGAAGGAAGGTTTGCTGCTGGAGGTAACGTTAACTTAACCAACTATAGTGTTGGAGATAGGTTGACCGCTGCTGAGGTTTCCTTGACTGACACACTTGTTGTTGGAGGGAATCTTACTTTCAACGGAGGTACTGTTTATGGGAATATCGTGCACGGGGGAGATTTTTCAGGGAATGTAACGCTCCTCAAGGGAGGTACAAAAAGACAGGGGAGTACGATTGACTTTTCAGCCGTAGGTCAGTCTTTGAAGGACAAATCAGCAGAACTTGCAGCATTGCCGGCGAATGGAACAACAGTGTACCAATATGGCAGTCTTACCCTGACAGGTACAGATCCTGCGGTCAATGTTTTTAATGTTCCAGGAGATAACGTCTCTAATACCTATGGAATTACAATAAATGTTCCTTCAGGATCTACAGCAATTATTAATATTGATGGTTCTAACGTAAAAATGAAAAACTTCGGATTTCTACCTAATAACGTGTTGAATAGCAAGAAAATTTTGCTTAACTTTAGCCAAGCTGCGTATCTGGATATGGCAGGCATAGGTGTAATGGGAAGCATACTTGCCCCCTATGCTCATGTTGATTTTATTAATGGTCAGATTAACGGTACTTTAGTGGCGGCTTCACTCAAAGGGACTGGTGGTGGTGAATTTCACCACTATCCATACGATGGTGATGAACCTGGACCAACGCCGACACCAACGCCAACAGTGACACCAACGCCAACGCCAACAGTGACGCCAACGCCAACGCCGACAGTGACACCAACGCCAACGCCGACAGTGACACCAACGCCAACGCCGACAGTGACGCCAACGCCGACAGTGACACCAACGCCAACGCCGACAGTGACACCAACGCCAACGCCAACAGTGACACCAACGCCAACGCCGACAGTGGCACCAACACCAACGCCGACAGTGACGCCAACACCAACACCATGTCCGACACCAACGCCGACAGTGACACCGACACCAACGCCTACGCCAACACCAACAGTGACGCCGACACCGACGCCAACACCGACGCCGACAGTGACACCAACGCCGACGCCAACGCCAACAGTGACACCAACGCCAACAGTGACACCAACGCCGACGCCAACACCGACGCCGACAGTGACACCAACGCCGACGCCAACGCCAACAGTGACACCAACGCCGACGCCAACACCGACGCCAACAGTGACATCAACGCCGACGCCAACGCCGACGCCAACAGTGACACCAACGCCGACGCCAACAGTGACACCAACGCCGACGCCAACGCCAACAGTGACACCAACGCCGACGCCAACGCCAACACCAACGCCGACGCCAACAGTGACGCCGACACCAACGCCAACGCCAGAAGCAACACCGACACCGACGGTAACACCAGAAGCAACACCGACACCGACGGTAACGCCTGAAGCAACACCGACACCGACAGTAACACCAGAAGCAACACCGACACCGACGCTAACGCCAGAGGTAACACCGACACCGACGGTAACGCCAGAGGTATCACCAACACCAACGGTAACGCCTGAGGCAACACCAACGTCGACACCAGAGACTTCGGTGTTCCCGACACCAACGCCATCATCCGTAATTGGCACTATAGTTCTTGCAGAAGATCCTGTGCCGCTTGGGCCTGTAGCTTCGCCGACACCAGCGCCAGTACCAACACCGTCGAATAGCACAGAAGTACTTGTTGATGATGATGAGATCCCATTAGGTCCGGTACCGGCAGTGACACCAACGCCAACACCAACACCTGATGAAATCATCGTAGTGGACGATACGATCCCATTAGGTAAGCCACCTGTGAAGGAATTGCCAAAAACGGGTGAATCAAGTCCTGCACCTTACTATGTAGCAGGTTTAGGTTTTGCACTTATCGGATTATTAATGAGAACCAAGTTCTCCAAAAAGAATAAATAATAAACGGTAGAGCAACATAGAGTCGCTTTCGGGGGGTGTCCCGATGGCGGCTCTATTTGTATGTCATGATTGCGATAGTTTGGTGCATTCTAAGTAGATGGTATACTCTTGTTGCAAAAGAAATGAAGAGGGGATGGCGAAGGCGAATTGATATGGTTCATTATTAGCGCTGTAATCATCATAGGGATTCTAATCTATGTGGGATTTTTCTTCTATGGTATTGCTATTAAACGAGCGCCAAAGGTATTTCTAAGTAATAATCCTAATCTGAAGGCTGATCCTCCGGTTGCCGGAGCTTCTTGGGGGGAGGGGAAGGATTGGGTCTCTCGCCAGAGCTTCGAGAATATTGAGATCGTATCTGCAGATGGACTTAAACTAAGAGGTTTCTTACTCCAATCTAATCGTGCTGCGGGACGCACAGCCATTCTAGCCCACGGTTATTCAGGTAAAGCAAAGGATATGGGGGCGTACGCCAAAATCTACTACGAGAACTTAGGCTTTAACATCCTAATTCCCGATGCAAGGGGGCATGGAGATAGCGCAGGGGATTACATTGGTTTTGGTTGGCCGGAACGAAAAGATTATTTGCAATGGATTGAATACATGATTAAAAAGACTAGGTCTAGTGCTCAAATTGTGCTTCACGGTGTTTCTATGGGCGGTGCTACAGTGCTAATGACCTCAGGGGAAGATCTTCCGCCGCAGGTAAAAGCTATTGTTGCGGACTGCGCTTATACCTCAGTAAAAGCACAATTATCTTACCAACTACGGCGCATGTATCGTTTGCCAAGTTTCCCTTTCGTTCAAAGTGCAAGTCTAATCACCCGCTTGAAGGCGGGGTATGGTTTTGGTGAAGCCTCTGCATTAAAACAAGTGCGGAAAGCGAAGGTTCCGATTCTTTTTATTCACGGGGATGCGGATAACTTTGTACCTTTTGCTATGATGAATGAATTGTATGAGGCATGCCAGAGTCCAAAAGAGAGGCTCATAGTGCCGCAAGCGGGGCATGGATTGTCTTATGATACGGATAAGGCGGGGTATATAGATGTAGTAACAGCTTTTGTAAGCCGATATGTAAAATAAGTCCTGAACGTAGACAGCGCCCGATATCCGCTAGGTAGCGGTTATCGGGCGCCTATATTTTTCCACACATGACGTAGTCCTTGAATAAGGATCGTACCGTCATGCTTTCTCGTTATATTCATCCCCCGCCGTTCGTGAGTAACGGGTGTCTTGATTCCTTGTTATTTCCAGCAGCCGTGTGGCGAGAATAATCCTTCCAATACGACAAAAGCCCTACCTCTCTTTTGCCCTTGCGGCTCCATTGACCGCGCCAGTGTGAATCGGAATGCTATATTTCGAATTTAATCTCATAAAAAGGAAGAGTACTGCAAGAAAACATAAAGCCTCTTTGTCCAAAATGCCGATGTGTATAATAGTCGGCCTGACATCTTCTTGGTGGGGATATTCAATATATCGAAAAACAAATACCATATAAATATAACACACTATTGTTTAAAAGGCAAATATAATAATGAATTCCAAGATAAGGTTTATTTGATTCTAGAGAGAAACAAACCTCGATAGGGAGCGCTTAGATTTCGAAAGTAACTTAAATTGGGTTAATTGTGAATTATTCCGGAAAAGCTAGTAAACCAGAGGAGATGGGCGATCTCGGTGCAAATGGGCTAAAATGTAAGTTGGATATTTTTGCAAACGCTACAAACTACAACTGAAAATGCCAGAGACGAAGGGCTTGTGTCTGCTGGGGTTATTTTGCGTGCCTATTTTGTGAACAGCTCTCTAAAACTGACAATAAACTCCAACATTGATTGAAGGATTGAGGGTAGACCGTTATAATTAATAAGTCTGGATTTTAATTAAAAAATAAGGGAGATTTTTATGAAACGCGCAGATGTGTGGCTGATTTCCATCGTATTGATTGCTGCGCTCGCTTTTCTCGTACCGAGATGGTTTTCGGACAATGATGACAAAGGTGGGGCCGGTAAAAATCTCATAGCCAATGTAACGGTGGACGGTGAGTTATTTAAAACGGTAAAGCTTACAAAAGAAGAACAAACCATTGAGGTCCGCACGGAACGCGGCTATAACATTTTGAAGGTGCATGATTACGGGATTGAAATGTACGATGCCGATTGCGCTGATAAAGTTTGCCTAGGTTTTGGTTTTATTACCCTGCCCAAACAGACGATTGTCTGTCTACCGCATAGAGTATTAGTCGAAATCACCAGTGCGTCGGGGGAGGATGATATAGATGCCTATGTCCAGTAGTGAATCTGCAACAGCTTTAAAAAGAACAGTGATTATTGCGATTTTCGCCGCAGTGGCAGTAGTGTTAAGTTTAATAGAGGCACAGATTCCGTTATCCGGGATGGGACTGGTGCCGGGTGCTAAGCTCGGACTGGCCAACATTATGATTTTGACTTGTATTTACTTTTTACGTGGACGGGATGCTTTCCTGCTTGTCATCCTCAAAACACTGCTTACTGCATTTCTGCTAGGTACCTTCTCAAGCTTGCTGTTTAGTTTATTTGGTTCACTTTTTAGCTTTGTTGTTATGTTTGTGCTGATGCTGATTAGTGGCAAAGGTAAGAGTATAAGCTTGATCGGAATTAGTATAGCTGGTGGGATTGCACATAATATCGGTCAGCTGCTGGCAGCTTCTATGGTATTTGCATCACTTAGTATTTTTTATTATCTTCCCATGCTGCTGATCACTGGGGTAGTAACAGGAATTGCCGTGGGCTATGCAGTCCGTTATCTGGTGGCGTCATTGTCAAAAATATCGCTGTTTGAAGAATTTTTGGACTGATTAGTCACATCAGCGGAAGGATGACTAACATGAATGAATCATACGAAGGTCAAGACTTAGAGGGAGAAGGACAAGCAGTCATCTCTCTGGATGGGGTATCGTTTGGCTATGATCCCGAGCATCCGATTCTTCAAAATATAACGTTATCTATCTCACAAGGACAATGGGTCAGCTTGGTTGGTCCTAATGGCTGCGGGAAGTCTACGTTGGTCAAGCTGCTTAATGCTCTGCTGCCTAAGGGGGCTGGTGAGATTGAGGTTAGTGGCATGCTGCTTAGTGAGGAAACGATCGGAAGCATTCGGCAATGTATCGGAATGGTGTTCCAAAATCCAGATAATCAGTTTATTGGAGCCACTGTAGAGGAAGATATCCTATTCGGCCTGGAAGGGCTTTGTTTGCCGTACGAAGAGATGGCTGAACGTTTGCACTCCTATACGACAAGACTAGGAATAAATCATCTGTTGTCCAAGCATCCGGGTGAGCTGTCGGGAGGCCAAAAGCAGCGTGTTGCTATCGCTTCCATTCTTGCTATGGAACCAGGCATCGTCATTTTTGACGAGGCCTCTTCTATGTTGGATGAAGGAAGCAGAAATGACCTTCTCGGCATTCTGCAGGATATGCGGGCAGAAGGGAAGCACACGATCCTCATGATTACGCATGATGCAGATGAGATTTTGGCATCGGATCGGGTGCTTGCGCTGCATGGAGGTAGTTTGGCTGCAGATGTTACACCGGCGGAGTTGTTCCGGAACGAGGAGCTTCTGGAAAAATGCCATCTGCGTGAACCTTATCCTTGGCGCCTTGCACGCGAGCTGCAGAACCAGGGTATTCATGTGGATGTTCCGACCAGTGAAAAGGAGCTTATAGATACGTTATGGCCATAGAATTACAGCAAGTAAGTTACACCTACGCTGACCGAAGCCTCTGGAAGCTGACGGCGCTCCGGGACATTAACCTCAGTGTACCCATTGGCTCGATGGTTGGTATTGCGGGGGCGACGGGCTCAGGTAAATCGACGCTGCTGCAAATGTTTAACGGGATACTGAAACCAACCGAGGGTACGGTAAAAGTGCTTGATGTAACCATTCAGGCTGGTGAGAAGTCACCTAAGCTAATGCCACTGCGCCGCCGAGTCGGATTGGTATTTCAATTTCCGGAGCAGCAGATGTTCGAAGATACGGTCGAAAAGGATCTCATTTTCGGTCCCCTTAATTTCGGTATGAGTCTCGAAGAGGCAAAGTCACGTGCACGTCAGGCCATGTCAGATATGGGGCTGGATCTCGCGTTGCTGGAGCGGAATCCTTTTCAATTGAGCGGTGGACAAATGCGTAAGGCGGCTATCGCTTCCGTGCTAGCTATGGACCCGGAGGTCATCGTTCTGGATGAGCCCACGGCAACGCTTGATCCCATTAGCCGTGCAGAGCTAATCAGCTTGCTGGAGCGATTATGCCGTGAGCAGGGCAGAACGATCATTATCGTTACGCATCGGATGGATGAGTTATTGCCCTATGCGGACAGCTGGGTTGTACTTAAAGAGGGCAGCACGGCGTTTCAGGGCAGTGTAAAGGCACTTGCAGATGATCCTTCGATTCTGGAACAGTGTGGTTTGACGGTTCCGCAGTCCCTTCGTTACTGGCGTGCAGTTGCTGATCATTTAGGTCTTGTGGATGAAGTCCCCCGCTTGACGGCTGAGAGTCTGGCAGAGCTTATAGCTTCGCTGCCAGCGGAATCAATAAGCACTGGTAAGCCCGATGGAAAGAGGGATGACCATGAATGAGAAACTGATCTTAGGTCGGAGTATTGAGACCGGTTCGTGGGTGCACAAGCTGGATGCTCGTGCCAAAATCACTGGCATGCTATTATACGTAGCTGTTATCCTGCTCTCACGTTCGTGGATGGCCATGGCTGTGTTGGCTATTTTTTCGATAGCCGTTA
This sequence comes from Paenibacillus sp. FSL R5-0928, assembly GCF_037970385.1. NCBI lineage: Bacteria > Bacillati > Bacillota > Bacilli > Caryophanales > Paenibacillaceae > Paenibacillus > Paenibacillus sp. FSL R5-0928. The sequence goes on from NZ_CP150225.1 coordinate 555,697, forward strand.
TGGCTTCCACGCGGATTCCGCTTAAATACTTCCTGAAAGCAGCTAAGCCTTTACGTTATTTAATGTTATTTATCTTTATTGTGCAGGTGGTGTCTGTGAAGACAGGGGAGGTAGTGCTGACTCTTGGTTCCTGGTCTATCTATGAGGGAGGGCTAAGATTAGGGGCATTTTCGGTCATCCGCATGTTCTTTCTTATCACCTTTACAGCGCTTCTGACCTTCACAACAACGCCGGGGAAGCTGAATCAAGGGTTGGAGGGGATCTTGACACCCTTCAAAAAGCTTGGCTTATCCCCTGACCGTATCACGCTGATGATCAGCATTTCACTTCGTTTCATTCCTACGATTCTAGATGAATCGCAGATCATAATGAAAGCGCAGGCCTCAAGGGGAGCCGATCTAAAAGAGCTGCCTTTGAAGGAAAAGGGACGGATGTTAGTCTCCCTGCTGGTCCCGATTATCGCCAGTGCTTTTAGGCGTGCTCAGGATCTGGTGTATTCCATGGAAGCCCGCGGTTTTCGCATGGATGCTCCCCGCAGTCGGTATCACCGCCTAAGGTGGGGCAAATTCGATACTGTTTTTATTGGGATGTTTGTGGTCATGGGAATTGCAGTAGCTTTGTTATAATACTCATTCCCTATTAGTAGTATCAACTTGGGAGGGAACTTGAATGGCACGTTATTTTAACGGTAGAGAAGTTGAATTACTCGCACCCGCAGGAACGTTTGAGATTTTCAAGGAAGTGATCCAATCACGGTGTGATGCAGTTTATTTTGGTGGACCTGTATTGAATATGAGAATGATGCGTAAAGGTTATAATCTTACTCATGAAGAGATTGTAGAGGCACTTGATATCGCTCACCGTCTAGACAAAAAAGTGTATATCACTGTGAATAATCTTTTTAGTGAGGAAGATGTGGAAGAAGCTAGAGAATACCTGCGTTTTCTTGATAGTGCTCGGCCGGATGCCTTGATTGTTCAGGATATGGCAGTGTTGGAGCTTATTCGGGAGATGGAGCTTAACCTTCCTATTCACTCTTCAGTAATGATGAATGTTCACAACCTGGAGATGATCTATGCACTGCGTGATCTGGGTGTAACTCGTGTAGTTACCTCGCGGGAAATGGACCTGCAGACAGCTAAGCTGCTTGGTCAGCGGAGTGGCATGGAGCTGGAATATTTTATTCATGGAGATATGTGCTCTGTGCATGGTGCAAATTGTTACTTTAGTTCCCATGTTTTTGGTATGAGCAGCAACCGGGGGAAATGTATGAAGCCTTGCCGCTGGGATTATCGGGTTAAAAAAGACGGATATGTATATCCTGCTGAATATCCACTGGCTGTCAAAGATATGTTTATGTATGAGCATCTTCCGGAATTGATTGAATCAGGCATTACTTCTTTTAAAATTGAGGGCCGTATGCGTGATAAGGAATTTATGGTGATGCTGGCGAATAGCTACGGCGAAGCCATTGACCGATATATCGATGATCCGATTGGTTTTGATCGTACGGTTGATACCAAAGAACTGTACAACAACCGCAAGCGCGACTTTTCGACAGCTTATGCTTTTGGTAAACCAGGGTTAGCTAATATCAACCGTCGTTATGAAGGTACGGGCAAATTCTATAGCACTGGAAAAGTATTTAGCACACCAACCGCAGAACGTGAGCTATCTGAAAAACGTGTAGAGGAATTGCGGGAACGTTTGGCGCAAGAAAAGAAGCCTAAGACAACAAAAGCGAAGCTGGCTGTACGTGTGAATAATATGGAACAGGCGCGCGTAGTATTGGAACTGGGTGTGGATAGTCTGTATTTGCCGGGCGATGTATTTGAACCAGACAGACCTTTTACAAAACGTGATATTAAGGAACTTGGTGAACTAAAAGGCGATAGCAAAATATATTTAGGGTTGCCACGCATGATGACCGAGCTGCATTTCGATCAATATGATCAATTGCTTGGTGGAGAACGCTTGCCGATCGACGGTATAATCGTTACTAATTTGGGAGCGATTCGCAGATACAGCTCTACAGGTTATCCGTTAATTGGAGATGGTAGTTTAAATGTCTACAATCATCTTTCCGCCCAATTATATGCAAAATTAGGTTTGACTCAGCTTTCGGTTTCACCGGAAATGACGCTGGAGCACTTTGCTACCTTTGCCTCACGTTGTGACACGCCTTTGGAAGTTGTTGTACATGGTACACCCGCACTAATGTATATGGAACATGATCTTTATGAGAATACTGAAGTAATGGAACCTATCGCTGAAGAGGATAATCAATATGTGCACAATAATGTATTGGTTCTAAAAACAGACAAAGGTGAGAATCCGGTATATCGTGATCAGCACGGCCGTTGCCATCTTTTGTTCGCAAAAGAGCTCTGCTATTTACCGTTACTTGGTGAGATGATTGATCTAGGCATATCTAGCTTCCGTATTGAAGGAGCGACGTATAGTGCTCAGCAGTTGCGTGAAATTATAATTTCTTATCAACAAGCTATGAATCGTACTGAAGTGAAAGATGACATGCTAGGTGGTCTTGAACCCATTTATGCGGGTTATACTCTAGGTTCGCTGCAATTTAACTAATTCTATTTTTCTGGACAAAATATCGTCTGCTAGTAAGAAGAATGCACAGTACTCTATCAATAAGTTACTATTTTCACAAGAAGAGAGGGAATCAATCATGGAACAGCAAGAATTCATCGGAAGAGAAGCCGTAGCGGCGAAGCGTAAGCAATATTTCTATCCGTGTACACAGCATTTTTACCGCGATGCGCCTCAGCTTGTGCGAGGTTCGATGCAGTTTGTGTATGATGAAAATGGCAAACAATATACAGATTTCTTCGCAGGTGTATCTGTAGTCGCTTGTGGGCACTGCAATCCAGCCATAACTGGACGTACGATTGAGCAATTGCAGCAGCTGCAGCATACGTCTACGATCTATTTAACTCAGCCAAATGTGGATTTGGCTGAACGTCTGGAAGAGGTTATGCCAGGCGGTCTACGCCGAACCTTCTTCGTGAACAGCGGCTCAGAGGCTAATGAAGGTGCATTGCTGCTCGCCCGGATGTATACAGGACGTAAGGGGTTCATTGCATTGGAGAGTGGTCTACACGGCCGTACCAATCTAACTATGAGTGTGACAGGACTGCCGATGTGGCGTACCGATAAATACTTGGATCATGACGTTGAGTTTATTCCTCGCCCATATCATCCAGAACTATCTCTGGAGGAAGCCGCTGCACTCTCCCTGGAATCTCTGGAGCGAGTGCTTGAGGAGAAGGGGAATACTATCGCTGCAATGATCGTAGAGCCAATCCAAGGCAATGGTGGTATGATTATGCCAACGCCAACCTACTTCAGTGAGGTCAAAATGTTGCTGGAGAGATACGGCGTACTTCTGATCGCTGATGAAATTCAAACTGGATTTGGTCGTACAGGCAAAATATTCGCTATGGAGCATTTTGACGTAGTGCCCGATATTATAAGTATGGCTAAGGCACTGGGGAATGGAATTCCGGTTGCGGCTTTTGCGACAACGGATGAGATTGCACTTGCGCTGAACCGTCCGTCGGCTTCAACCTTTGGAGGCAATCCGGTATCTGCTGCAACAGCACTGGCTGTGCTTGATTATATTCGCGATGAACGGCTTCCTGAACGCTCAGTGCTGCTCGGAGAACAATTGAAAGCAGGGCTAAAGACCCTTCAAGAGCGTTATCCTTCGCTTATTGTGGATGTCCGGGGAATTGGGCTTATGTTGGGAGCGGAGCTTGCCGGTGAGAATGCTGAAGGCTCTGCGGCGCTTACAGATCAAGTACTGGAAGCGATGAAAGACAGAGGATACCTGATCGGCAAAAATGGCATAGGACGCAACGTACTAGCCTTTCAACCGCCGATGATTATTACGGAAGAGGATATCGACGGGCTGCTTAACAACCTGAATGAAGTCCTTGCGGAGCTTAATGTCTAATACAATGAATTTCAAGTAGCGAAGAAAGAGGAAAACGAATGGCTATTCTAAACATTTTTAAAACTGCAGGCCTAAAGCTGAAAATGTTCAGTGAACTGGTGATGTTCTCTCATACACTTTTTTCGCTGCCGTTTGCCATTATCTCTATGGTGTGGGCCGCTGGGGGCTGGCCATCAGGGCATGTAATGATCTGGGGTCTGATTGCATTGATCGGTGCCCGTAATGGCGCTAATGCATTCAATCGGCTGGCAGACCGTACGTTTGATGAACAGAATCCTCGTACGGCACATCGGCATTTGCCACAACGGTTACTGGCAGAAAAAGAAGTGGTTGTCTTTGTTATTGTCAATTATGCCATCTTTATTGTGGCTTCAGGCATGCTGAACTTGCTCTGCCTGCTCTTATCGCCGGTAGCAATCGTATTGATATCGACTTATTCTTATACAAAACGTTTCACCTTTCTCAGCCATTTATATTTAGGCTTTGTCATTGCTTCCGCGCCGATTGGTGCATGGTTTGCCGTAACTGGAAATATCGCATTTACACCGTTTGTGATCGGAACGGTAGTTATGCTCTGGATTGCCGGATTTGATATTATCTACGGCACTCAGGACATTGAATTTGACCGGCGGCATGGGTTATGGTCTATTCCGAGCTTCTTTGGATTAGAGAATGCGCTGCGTATCGCCAAAGGTCTACATTTCATTATGATTATGCTGCTATTATTCCTATACGTATGGCAGGATCTCGGCTGGATGTATCTGGTTGGGATTGGCATTGCTACATTGCTCCTGATGACCGAGCATAAGATAATAAAACCTTCGAATCGTAAGCTGATGAAGGTGGCTTCTTATAATCTAAATCAGGTAATCAGCATAGTGATATTATTGTGTACGCTGATTGATTTTTTCTATGTTAGTTAGAGAGCTGGCTTTGGTGAGCCGGCTGGCTGAGCATTGGCGCATTGCCCGCAAACTAACAACAAAAGACAATAGCCTACCCAAAAGGAATCGGAAAGCTGGCTACGCTAGCTTTCCTTTTTTGTGTTGACTCGCTCCCCGCTCTGTAAGGGGGAAGCTAAATGCAAAGATTAGGGAAAACCTCCCTAATCTTATTGCGTTTATTATCTTTAAACTCTGTTTTAGGGAATTTCTCCCTGAAATATAGCTGGTTACTCTTAAAAGCATGCTAAAGTGGACTTTATTAGGGAGGTTTTCCCTAATATCGTAGTTTTTGAGCGATTAGTAGCTAATTTTAGGGAGGTTTTCCCTAATTATATCCGATGGAGTAGAATGACTAAATTAGCTCATGTGCGCTACGCTGCGTTTGCGTGTTTAGCTTGTCTTGTTGAAGCGGAAAAATATCGGTTTGAATTTGCGACAAGATCAATGAAATGATGTGTTTAAATCAAAAAAACGGATACCCCCAAGTGAATGGGAGGTATCCGTTTTTATTTGTATTAGAACGTACGCTTTAGCGATCACGGTCCGCAAAATATTGCAGCAACGTTTCCAGATCAGCATGCGCCGGGTAGGAGGAGAGCTGCTGCACAATAGCTGCAGCTTTATCCAGATAGTTCTGGCTGACCCGTTCAGCGCGAGCGAGGGCATCGCTATTGTTAATTAGGGTGAGCACATGTGCTACTTCAGCGTCGGAAGAATCCGGGCCGATTGCACGGATCACAGGCGAGAGCTTAGGGTCCTGCAAGGCGTACAGCACTGGCAGGGTGACCTGACCATGTCGCAGGTCGCTACCGGCAGGTTTGCCTAGGACATCGGCGGACTGTGTGAAATCTAGCAAGTCATCTTGTATCTGAAAGGACATCCCTAAGGCTTCTCCAAAATTATAAAGGAGATTGGCAACTTCTTCGGTGCTTTCAGTGGACAAAGCACCAACCCGTAAGCAGGTTGCCATAAGAAGAGCGGTTTTGTTTAAGGATTTCTCCAAATACTGATCCATTGTAATTTCATAATCAAAAGCATGTTCCATTTGCTGATATTCACCCAGACACAGCTGAGCGGTGGCTACAGAGGATAAGTCATGAACGTATCTGTTTTTATCTCCTGTATATTTGCTCAGCAGCTCGATGACCCGAGCGGACATGTAATTACCAACATGTACTGCTGACAATGTCCCCGTCTTAATATGTAAGGCGGGTACGCCCCGCCGTAACTCTGAACGGTCAATGATATCATCATGAATTAATGAGGCGGCATGAATAAATTCAGCAGCAGCAGCTAATTGAAGCGCTCTGCGGCCGGTATCCTTACGGCCAAACCGACTGCCAACAATGACCATGAGGGGACGAAGGCGTTTACCACCGGAATTTATAAGCTCTAGAACACTTTGCGCGAGCTGAGATTTCTTAGGTACATCTTTATCACGCGCCACAAGGTTTACGATTTCGCGGTTGATTTCATTTATGTCTATATTTAAGGCCTCATGCAGCTTCATTTATGGATCCCACCTGTCAAATGGCTTTGCTTGTGCGATTACGCTGTCTGCACTCTTGGATCAAGAACTCTTCGATTCCAGTAGCTGGATCATGTTCCGCGAAGTCTCCATTTGACCGTCTAATCTGCATTTTTTTGATCGAAGGAGCTAGATAAGCAACTAAGTCGAGCTCACGGCATTTCACCGCAAACTGCAGGTAAAAGCTATACAAATAATCTCCATCCAAAATGTTGCGTGTAAGGTCGGGATGATGTGGGATACATTCCATATGGCGCTCTGCTGCCAAAGTGAGAATAGTGTAAATACCCAGCAAATTGACTTTGCGGCTGTATTCCAGATCATGGCGTTCCAGTACCGAGATTAACTGTTCACATGCAGCCGGAGAGGGCTGAAGCTCAATTCCGGCAATAGGTGACATTTCAGTATGCAACAACCGGAGGGTATCTTCTATGAGTTGTTTGTTCACAAGATTCTCTCCTTCTTGTCGGTTTTGCCGGAAGAAACCATACCCCGATCATCCCTACAAAACCATTCATTCAAGAAAAAACCACCATTTCCTAGGATTAGGAAGGTTATTTTCTTCTTGTAAATAAGGAGAGTAATGTGTCCTAGGGACACATTACTCTGAAGTATATCAATATTTAACCCTAATAAAATACAATTTGCACATATGTTCTATATGATAAATTACACTAATTCAGGGTTTTATTATCAGTCGGTGTATAGATACCATCGTCTGACGAGCGGAATTCTCTTCCACTGTTTCTTAAGCCAAGGAAGTACATAATAGTCTAGACCAAGTGTGCTTCCTGATCCGCCGATGCAGGCAATACCAGCAGCAACGTACCATAACATTTCTGTCGATGCCATTTTGGTTGACCAAATCATGACCGACATGGCGACAGTCGCTATAGAAGCGAGTGCAGTGAAGAGACCAACGATGAGCATAATACCGAAGACGATTTCTGCACATACCATACCGATTTGGAACCATTTCGCGAGGAAAGTGTAACTTCCGTCGTTGTTGTAGAACATCAAATCCATGAACCAGTTTGTAATGTTGTATACGAAGTTAGGTACAGGCAACGCTTCAACAGCTTCTTTTGCAGTGGATACTGCTGAAGCTGCAGATTGTGCATCTACGGTGTCTTTAACTGCATCTACTGCAACACTGGCTGCTGATGAAGCATCCGTTGCAAAAGGAGCAGCTGGAATCAAGAAAATCTTATCTGGATCTTTCCAAATCTTTTGGATCTTCTCAATACCTTCGTATAACCACATACCACCAAGTAGAACACGAAGTGGTACGAGCCAGAAATTAGGTGAACGTTTGGAGAAGTGACCACCCAAGAAGCTCTTGCGGTTCTCAACATGGAAGAACTCATGCATCATATATGTCCATACTTTATTGAATCCGACAACCTGAGACAGGTAGAACATATTAATAAAGTGTTTGGATAGCATTGCCATGAATCCAGTAAGCATAAAGAACTTACCTGGCAGACCAACATTTGCTACACCGTAGCGGCTACCAATGGAGACCATTGTACCGTGGAAACCTGGTTTGTAAGCTTTTTTAGCAGTGTTCTGAATGTCAGCGGCAATGTTGCCAGCAACAATCGGAGCTGCTTGTTCAGCGTTCTCAACCATTTGTGGTACAGGACGAGTTTCACCTTCAGGAATGTAGAAAATGTTGTCCCCTACTACGTAAACGTTCTTATGATCTACACTTTCCAGGTTCTCATTCGTAACAATCCGTTTGCGGCCTTGTTGTTGTACTTCAAGTCCACCAACGATTTCGGAGCCTTCAACACCAGCAGTCCAAACAATTGTTTGGGAATCGACAACGTTTTTCTCACCAAGTGCAACACTACCATTGCCTACTTCGGTGATTTTAGCGCCAGTCACGATTTCTACGTTCAGCTTACGAAGGCGAGCTTCAGCTTTTTGAATCAGCTTATCTGGAAGGATAGGCAGAATCTTCGGAGCCATATCGGCCACAATCAGTCTTACTTCGGATGGGTCGATAAAGAACTCCTTGCATAATTCCTCGCGTTGTTCAGCCATTTCACCAACCAGCTCGACACCAGTAAAGCCGGCACCGATAATAACGAAGGTTAGCATAGCACGACGTACAGCTGGATTTTTCTCCATAGCCGCTTTGGTATACATATCGCGGATTTGACGTTTCAATGCTACCGCATCATCGTAAGACCAGAAGGAGAAGGTGTTTTCTTCTGCGCCTGGAATGCCGAAGAAGGTTGGTTTGCTACCTGTGCCGATTACAAGGTAATCGTAAGCGTAGGTAGCTTTATCCGATTTAAGTTTTCTGCTTTTGAAATCGATATTGCTGATCTCATCAAGAACAACATCTACTTTAAGGCCCGCAAAAATCTTCTTAAGATCGATCTTGATTGAATCCTCTGGAGCACGGTTCGCGGCAACCTCATGCAGCTCAGTCAATAGAGTGTGATATGGATTCCGGTCGATCAGTGTAATTTCAACATCTTTGTTTTTCTTAAATTTCTTTGCCAGTTTTTTAGCCGTGAGTACGCCGCCGTAGCCGCCGCCCAAAATGACTATTTTCTTCAAGAGAAATTCACCTCATTCGTCTGATTAGCTGCAGAAGGTCCTGCGAAATTATTTCGCGCCTTCGAGTGCTTTTTCTGCAAGTGTAAAATATTCACCAACATGAATACTCACGCCGGAAATTGCATCAGTTTTGCCTTCAGCATCAAGCGTTGGAGCAACACCTTTGTTTTCAAGGAAGTATTTTTCAGCCAAAGCGATTTCTTCATGCCATTCAGCAGAAGCGCCGCCAGCTTTCATACCATATTTACCATCAACGGAGAATTGCTTCTTGTCATCGCCAGCAGCATTCAAACCACTGAATTTAACAGCTACAACATTACCGTTAGCAACAGTCAGGTCAACAGTGGATTTCCAACCGGATTCAGCGTCCATTTCGCCTTCAGCATGGTAGCCTCCGTCTTTATATTGACCAGCTTCTACTGGACCAGCAGCAAGAGCAGCTTGAGCAGCTTTTACAAAGTCAGATACGTGTACGGATACACCAGAGATGGCATCAGTTTTCCCTTCAGCATCAAAAGTTATAGCTGCTGGATCTTGTTTTTCGATCAGGAATTCTTCAGCTTTAGCTGCTTGCTCGTGCCATTCAGAAGAAGCACCGCCAGCTTTCATGCCATATTTACCATCTTCGGAAACTTTTTTCTTCAGGTCGCCTGCAGTGTTAACGTTAAAGGCATCCCAGTCAGCTTTAGTGATCTTTCCACCTTCTACAGTTAAGAGTGCGAAATATTGCCAGCCAGTTTTAGCATCAACGTCAGCAGTACCGTAGTAAACTCCGTCTTTGTACTGTCCAGCTTCAGTTCCAGCGTTACCGGAATTTGTTGCAGGAGCAGTTGTTTCAGCTGGTGCGTTAGTAGGGGCTGCGGCGTTGTCTGTGTTGTTACCACAACCTGCGAGCAATCCAAGGATAAGTGCGCTCGACAAGATAACAGAAGCTTTTTTCATTTCAAATGACCTCCAAAAATATAGTTTAAAATATATATATTAAAATGTAAAACATTTTAATAGTCGAGCGAAGTGATAAAAATCACTTTATAAATGATATTTGTCACTTTAATCTCATGCGTTATTACCCATTTGTAACAGTATCTTGACTTATATCGGCATACATTAGGAAAAAATTTAATGATGTTGTTTTATCTCCGATGGCATTCTAGCACATGGACTAGGAAAACCATTGTGAAATAAATCACTTAAAAAATTAAATATTTAATTTATATCTGGATTATATCAAATTTTAAAAGATTTGAATACATATATTTAAAAATATATGTGACAGAATACGACTTAATTTGCTAATGTCTTGAAATGTGGAAAGATTCATAGCGAATGGGGAAGGGTAAGTAAAGGTAACACGGGATAACAATCCTACCCTAATTAATTCAGCTAAGGAGATGAGCTTATAATGGACAACAATGTATTTAAAGGAAAATGGAAACAGCTCAAAGGCGAGGCCAAGAAGCAATGGGGCAAGCTTACAGATGATGATCTTGACGTAATTGACGGTGAAAAGGATAAATTAGTAGGTAAACTACAAGAACGTTATGGACATACGAAAGAAGACGCGGAGAAAGAGTACCAAACCTGGGGACGTTCCTACCGCGATTAATTCATTACTAATGACGTTAATATAAAATTCCAGAAGAAGAGCGCAAATCGCATCTGATTTGCGCTCTTCTTCTGCGTCCATGGGCGTTAGTTATCGAATGGGGCTTTAGTATGGTAGTATTATGAGATGAAAGTTGTAATTTATTTTGCCGAGGTGGGAGTGAATCTATGGGTTATCTTAAAATATTTTTTGGAAACACCGCAATGCTAATAGCTGTAGCCTATTTGGCTAATCTTATATATAAAAACACCATTTCAAATGCAAGTGTAGGAATAAAGAAGGTAAGCTGGGTATTACTGGCCATTTTTGCCGGGTGGATTAGTACTCTTTTTGGATATAGGCTGGGTGAGCATGTGATTTTTGATTTACGTTTTGTGCCACTTATTATATCAACGCTGGCTTATCCGCATCCTTTCATTCTTGTTTTGATCGGTATAGGAACAGGTCTTACACGGTTAACTTTTGGAATAAATGAGGCGGCGATGGCCGGAACCATTAATCTGTCCATTCTAGGATTTGTTTGTGCTGCGCTTAGCTACTGGGTCAGACGATCTAACTTATGTATGGTGAACAAAGGTTTGATCGTGATTCTAGTCATAAATGTAATGAACGCAATCAACATTATGGTGTTTGGTGTGATCCCCGCCCCAGAGTACATAAAAGAGATTATGCCGATTACTTTCCCTGCCGGATTGATTCTAAGTGTTCTATTCTCCTTAATTATCCGTGACTTTCAATTGGGTCTCTTGCGGAATGGACAGATTGAGCGTGCTAATGAACAGCTGTCTGCCCAGACGGAGGAGCTGCATAAGAATAAGATTGAGCTTGAAGAGCGTGCCGATCAGTTAATGATGGCTTCGCAATTTAAATCCGAATTTCTGGCAAATATGTCTCATGAGCTTAGAACGCCACTGAATAGCATTATTAATTTATCGCAATTAATTGAAGACAATGATAATTCTCTTACGGAAGCAGAAATGAGGGAGTATGCAGCTATTATCCGCCGTTCTGGTGAAGAATTATTGATGATTATTGGCGATATATTAGATCTGTCCAAAGTGGAAGCAGGTCGATTAGATATTATTAATGAAGATTTAAGTGTTAGTGAGATTCCAGAGATTCTGGCTATGCAGTTCGCTGTGACAGCGAAACAAAAAGAACTGGAATTTAATATTGATATGGAAAAAAATGTTCCACAAATGATTCATTCCGACCCGCAGCGGATTCAGCAAATCCTGCGCAATTTGCTTTCTAATGCTTTTAAATTTACAAAGTCTGGCCATGTCGCACTCCGTATTCGTCAAGAGGAACGTGGGGAAAGAGCTATTGTGAAGCATTGGATTGTATTTGAGGTAGAAGATAGCGGTATTGGTATTGCACCAGAGAAGCATGCCATGATCTTTGAAGCCTTCCAACAGGCGGATCGAACAATTAGTCGAAAATATGGCGGAACAGGATTAGGGCTTTCTATTAGTAATGATTTGGCCAGACTGCTCGGAGGTTTCATTACTTTAGAAAGTGAGGAAGGTAAAGGGAGCCGTTTTTCGCTTTATTTACCCCTCGAAATCATAGAAGAGTAAGCTCCAATATTATTTGTTAATTTGGCGTATTGACAGTAGATTGATGCGGAGTAGAATGAAGCAAATGCCGCATCAAAGGAGTGTTACCCCTCTCTATGAACAACATGGAAACTAAGCACACAGTTACTAGTTCAAAGCGTGTCCGTAAAACCTCAGTACATCGCAGAAATTTGCGCATTGCTACCTGGGAAGGTGTGCCATCGACCATTTTCCAGGTACTGCTGCAAGGGCAGTTTCTAACAGGATTCCTACTATATTTAGGAGCCACTTCAAGTCAAATTGGATTTGTGCTAGCGCTTACCACCTTGGTTAATGTGATGCAGATCGGGGTAGCTTTTTTGATTCAGAAGCTGCCAAGCCGCAAATGGGCTATGGTTACTTTTATCGGCCTGCATAGGATACTTTGGAGTTCTACGGGGCTAATTCCGTTTATTTTTCCTAAAGAGTATTGGGTCATGGCTTTTATAGCCTTATATACTACTGCATTTATTGCCAATACGGCGGGTGGTGTGCTGTGGAGCTCTGTGATCAGCGATCTTGTTCCAGCACGTGTACGTGGACGTTATTTTGGGATTCGTAATACGTTCCTGAATGCACTCGGTAGTCTGGTAATGTATGGTGGGGGTATCGTTTTGGATCGTTATCCCGGGAGCCATGGCTTTCTGATTCTTTATATTGTTGTGTGGATCTTCGCGATCTCTAACGTCGTTGTATTCTTTTTTTATCCCGACGTGCCTTTCGAGAAATCGGAAGAACATAAATTTTTGCCGATGTTTAAGAAACCGCTTAAAGATACTTTATTTATGAAGTCTACTTTGTTTCTGGCCGCCTGGTTGCTGCTGCAGAATCTAACTGTTCCGCTATACTCGTATGTCATGTTGCAGTTACTTCATATAAATTATGAAACGTTATCACTGCTTAATGTGTCCCAGACTCTTTTTATGATGGCCAGTTTCTACGTTTGGGGCAATCTAAATGCAAAATATAGCAATAAACGTCTGTTGTTCTTTACGTTGCCGATTATTGCCTTGTCCTCTTTAATGTGGGGACTCTTGTCTGTGTTGCCGATGCTGTTGGTGTTGTTTGCCGCTCATATTGTTTTTGGTGTAGGTGTAGGCGGTTTCAACCAGCTGGCGTTTAATTTTATTATTGGAGACACGCCGAAAAAAGAACGGCCTATGTATATGGCGACCTATGCGGCGCTTACGGGTTTATCATCCTTTTTTGGTCCGCTTATCGGGGGACAGTTGTATGAAAAAATTGCGCACTGGCCGCAATGGACCCAAGTATACGGTATGCAGTTGGTAGTGGGAACGCTTATGATCGCTCTTGCATTCCTGCTGGGCCGTCGTATTCTAAAGGACGAATAGAAGTAAGGGGGACTATTCCATGTTAAGGATTGCGTTGGTATTAGGAGCTACTGGATTAGTAGGGAAAGCGGTTACGGAGGAATTGCTGAATCATGAAGGTTGGGGTGAGGTGAGAGTGCTTGTACGGACTCCATTAGCTTTAGAACATCCCAAGCTTAAGCAAATCGTTGTGGATTGGGAGAACCTGGCGGAGTATAGCGATTCGTTCGAAGGCGTTCATTCCATCTTCTGTTGCCTCGGGACTACGATCAAGAAGGCAGGCTCACAAGAGCAGTTCGAACGTGTCGATCTGGATTATCCGCTTGCAGCTGCTGCTATTGCGAGAGATCACGGTGTTAAACAGTTCTTGGTTGTTTCATCCATGGGGGCAGATGCCAAATCGCGCAATTTCTACAGTCGGACTAAGGGTAGAGCAGAGGAAGCGTTAAGCAATATCGGTTTTCAAGGGCTGCATTTGTTTCGGCCTTCCTTGCTGCTGGGTCATCGTGAGGAATTCAGACTGGGAGAACGCGTCGCGGCTAGATTGATGAAAGCACTGGAGTTTGTAATGGTTGGCAAAGCGGCTAAATATCGTGCCATACCTGGTGTAACTGTGGCGAGAGCTATGGTTAACATTGCCTCTGCTGACACGCATGGTTTGCATATCTACACGAATGAAGTAATACATGTGATTGGAAAACGATAAGTTTTTCGGGCTGCTAATAAATTTGCATTACGGTGAGAACAGGACTTACAATGGACAATAAATGATCAGCGTTTAATGGAGAGGGGTAACAAGATGAGTAAAAAACAAGTAGCTACTACAAAAGCACCTGGAGCCATTGGTCCTTATAGTCAAGCCATTACCACCGGTAGTTGGGTATACACTTCAGGACAGCTGGGCCTTAATCCAGAGACAGGGAATTTGGCTGAAGGCGTTCAGGAACAAGCTCGTCAAGCACTTAGCAATGTACAAGCTATTCTTGAGGAGGCTGGTGCATCACTGGATCATGTAGTGAAGACCACTGTATTCCTAAAGGATATGAATGATTTTGCAGCAGTTAATGAGGTTTACAGCACCTTCTTTAAAGAACCTTATCCTGCCCGCAGTGCCATTGAGGTTGCCCGTCTGCCAAAAGATGGCCTTGTTGAGATCGAAGCGGTAGCGCGTAAGAAATAAATATGATTTCGCACTTCTAAATTAATCTACAAAAAAGGCAGGCTCAGAAGGATCACCTTCTGAGCCTGCCTTTTTATATTATCGAGCGGACGATCAGTATCTGCTGTATCTTCTGCGGCGTGGTGTGAGCAATAGCCAAATGCTGTAGAGCAGCAGAAGACCTGCCGTTATTGTGCCCGTCACAAAGACTGCATTAGCCTCTCTATGTTCCAGGGCAATCGCGATGAAAGCCCATACGAAGACCAGAGGATAGATGCTGTCTCGGTTAGGATAGCTGACTAACACCGCAAGCAGTGTCCCCACGCAGAGCATGATCACAGCCCAGGTTATCCCGCTAAGTCCAAATCCATCCCAATGATTTTTCTCTAGAACAACGCTAACATTCACGATAGTAGCCACAGAGATCCAGCCAAGGTATATACTAAAGGGTAGCTTGATCAACCATTTCTCACCTGAAGTAGGATTTGCGATCTGGCGCGATTTGCGATAGATAACAATGATTGAAATTAACATTAACACCATGGCAATCAATGAAAGCTCGATGTATAGATACTGCCAGAGGAAAAGCCAGCTCATATTAAAAACACAGCTCAGGATAAACCAGAACGAAATAACTCGTACAGAATCCCTAGAGCTTGTATAGGAGCGGAATTGATAAATAACGAAACCGGCTAACAATAAATAAATCAGCGACCAAATGGAGAAGGCATAGCCAGCAGGAGTCATGTAAGTCTTATATTTGTCAGAGATCTCTCCTGTACTGTTTCCGCCCAAAGGCAAGGTTACCGCCAGCACATTTACGATAATTACACCCACAAAGAATACGAGGTTCCACCATTTATAAGGATTATAACGTCTCAAATAATTCACTCCCTAGCTTTTTTAATAGGGTGTTGCTTATTTAGAATATACCCCTTTTTGGCACAATTAAGACTATAAAAAGAAAAGAAGTGACTAGTGAGTCATAACATTCTTGGATAGCAGGGCAGTAGTGCGGGGTATTTTAAATGAATCAAATTACTGGGTGTTTCTATATCCTTCAACTTTATTTCATAAAAATCTACAGAAAATATGCAGAAATGTTTTTAAATCAGCGCTTTTTCGTATAAGATGAAGAGATGAAGATTCAAGAAAATATAAGTTTTGTCCTAGTTCTTTATCCTTATATTTACCGCAGGAGCGCATCCCCTCTCTAAAAGAGGAAGAGGCGGCTTCTACTTGTATAGCTTCAAAATTTATTTCTCGCGGAAAAGGTTGCAGTTACCCTTCCTGATGGTGGGGGGCTGGTTCTTTTTTTGCTTGCTTAAAAGACAGGAGATCACCGATGACTAAGCATCTGTATGCAATATGGTTAGGGGACGTTTTATTTTGCTTCTCTGGCGAAACTTCGGAGCCGAAGGTTGACGCTTGGACTCGCGTAGTGAAGCGGATGGAGCTACAGGGAGGAGTGCGTCCTTTTGCAACTGCTGCTCTGCGTCTGGCAGAAGTGAAATATCCGGCTCCCCCTGTAGAGGGGAAGCCAGCCCGGCGCGGATTGCCCGGACGAACGTTCGAAGGGCTCGCCTTGGTTCCTAGCGATGCATTTCAACTGCTTCTGGCATGGGATGAGACGTTATGCCGAGATCAGGGAGTGGAGCCAGGCGGCGAACTGCGTTACTGGGCAGCAGCGGCACGTTTTGCGCTGGAGCTGATGGGTACAGGCGGGATTACGCCGGGAGCCTTGCCACCACGCCCCGTGGGCTCACGTCGCCGCGGCGGAGAACAGGCGGCGACAGTCTGCTGGTCGCCAGCTTTCCGAAAGCAGGAGGACAAAGAGATCTTTCTGCAGCTGGCAGCATCCATGCCTGTTCTTGCACTAGGAACGCATATCGCAGAGGCAGGGGATCTATCCTCTCGCGATGAGGCTGGAGCTTATGTGCTTTACTCCTTTATGCAGGCTGTAATGACTGCTGAGATAAAAAAGGTAATTGCGGGCATTGAAAGTGAGTTAACCCCTTATAAAGCGAATTATCGCCGGGGTTATTCTCCTTTAACTGAACTGTGGTGGAATAGCCTTCTCACTGGAAGCCGAGATATACCCGTGCAAGGAACTCCAGCAGAGGTGACGGACCTTTTGGTCACTGTGAACGAGACCGCTGGCAGCGATGTGCCACATTCAGAGCCAGAGGAAGCGCGGAGCGGGCAGCTGGGTCTTGGGCTACGGCTGGAGCCGCCAGAAGACAATAATGAAGTCTGGCGGTTAACCTTCTGGGCGGAGAATAAGGAAGAAGGGGAATTTTGGTTTCCCGCCAAATCGATCTGGAGCAGTAAGGAACGAGAGTTTACGTTATGGGGGAAACGCTATCGCAATATCCAGCAGCAGCTGCTTATAGCGCTGGGCCGGGCTGCGAAGATATCGCCGGATATCCAGCGCGCTCTTGCTAAGCCTGCGCCTACGGGGGCAGATTTGGAACCAGAACGTCTTTATTTCTTTTTGAAGGAGACGGTGCAGCAGCTGCGCGATCGGGGAATAACGGTGCAGATGCCTTCGCGCTGGAGCCGTGAAGGACGCCGCCGCATTGGCATGAAGATGAAAATGCAGCCAGGCGTGAACGGGGGCGATAGTCCTGCGCCCGCGGCTCTGGGTATGGAAGAGCTGATCTCGTTCCGTATTGAGGCCTCGCTTGGAGAAAGTGCGATTAGTGAGGAAGAACTAAACGCATTAGTAGAGGCTGGCGTACCTTTTGTACGTTTCCGCGGGGAATGGATCGAGATAGATCCTAAAGAAATCCGCCAGGTTCTTAGATATATGAAACGCCATGAAAACGGAGAAATGACTGCCGCGGATTGGATGCGCCTAGAAGCCGAGGATGGTGAAGATCGGCTCTGGAAAGGAATGTCCGTCACTGGGATGGAGACATCCGGGCTGTTGGCATCGCTTATGCGCGGAGATGTATTACGTAATCTTCCGGTGCGTCCCGTACCTGAAGGTCTGCATGGAACTTTAAGACCTTATCAAGAGCGGGGTTATCAGTGGCTGGCCGAGCTCAGTGGTCTGGGTTTTGGGGTATGTCTCGCCGATGATATGGGTCTAGGTAAAACGGTGCAGGTTATCACCTGCCTGCTGGACCGGGCGTTAAGTGCTCCCCCTGAAGAGAAGCAGGAGCCTGTGCTGATTCTCTGCCCAACTTCGCTTCTTGGCAACTGGCAGCGGGAGCTGCAGCGCTTTGCTCCTTCGCTTAATGTACACATACATCATGGTGGACGCCGTGTTCGGGGAGATAGCTTCTTAGAACTGGCAACCAGTCATGATATCGTACTGACGACCTATCACTTGGCAGGGCGTGACAGCGAGGATTTAGCTAATGTTCAGTGGTCAACAGTGGTGCTGGATGAAGCTCAATATATTAAAAATCACCGTACGAAGCAGGCGCAGAGTGTGATGAAGTTATCAGCGCCGCATCGCATAGCTATGACGGGTACTCCGGTAGAGAACAGACTTGGCGAGTTATGGTCTATTTTCCACTTTTTAAACCCGGGCTATTTAGGAACCTATCATTCCTTCCGGCAGCGTTATGTGTCTGGGGAGGGTGGGGAGCGTCTGCGGGAGCTGCATCGCTTGGTATCACCCTTCCTGTTGCGGCGTCTGAAGAGTGATCCGGATATTTCTAAGGATTTACCGGAGAAGCTGGAGTTGAAGTCTTATTGCCCGCTGACCGAGACCCAAGCTGCCCTGTATCAGGGTGTTGTGGATGAAATGCTCGGCGTGATCGGGGAGAGCAGTGGTATGGCTCGCCGTGGACTGGTGTTATCCTCTCTGACGAAGCTGAAGCAGATTTGCGATCATCCTCAGCTATTCCGGAAAGAAGAAGGTCGCAGTCCGCGTAATGAACATTCCGGTAAAATGGAGGTTATGTTCGAGGTGTTGGACAGTATTGCTGAAGTTGGCGAATCTGTGTTGATCTTTACGCAATACGTAGCGATGGGTGAGCTGCTGGTGAGCAAGCTTACTAAGCGTTATGGTACATCGCCATTGTTCCTTCACGGAGGGATTCCAAAACGAGAGCGTGACGAGATGGTGCATGATTTTCAAGAGGGCAAGGGTCCATCCTTCTTCGTGTTATCTCTTAAAGCGGGCGGAGTAGGTTTGAACTTAACCCGGGCCAATCATGTTATTCATTACGATCGCTGGTGGAATCCGGCAGTGGAGAATCAGGCGACAGACCGGGCTTTCCGAATTGGACAGGATAAGAATGTTCAAGTTCATAAGCTGATTTGCCAAGGAACACTGGAGGAACGTATTGACGAATTAATTGAGCGGAAGAAAAGCCTTTCGGAGCAGGTTGTTGGTTCTGGTGAAACATGGTTGACCGAGATGTCTAATCATGAACTGAAGGAGCTTATTGAACTGCAGGATCAGGATTGGATGTAAGGAAAGATATGAGCAATACGGAGGGATCAAACAATGAGTGAACTGTTAGAGATGCGGCTGGAAGTTGTGCCTGGATTAGTAAAAGCAGCATGGACGACTTCGCCCGGGAGAGTGACGGGAGGGTCGCGGGCAAAGGGTGAATGGAATGTCGGTACTTCTGCTGTTCCTCAGGGACAAAGACCGGAGCGACCTCTCTCTCTGAAGGTTCCAGTATGGCATGCTGCCCGTAGAAAAGAAATATTGCGGCGTCTGGCGCTAAGTCCGGATGAGGTATTTGCATTGTTGCAGGGGAGATTAACGGGTGGGCTGGCGGAACTGGATCTTCTGCCTACAGATACAGAGCTGGAGCAGGCCCTCTTTGAGGGTGAAGGGTTAGAGGATCAGGCGGAGACTCTGCAGCTTATAAAAGAACGACTTGCTGAAGAACCGCTGCTGGCGCTTTCTCTGAGAGGATTTACTAAGGGAGAACTCCTGGATGGAATATTTGCCCTTTGGGCTGAAAGTAATATAGCTGCCGATGATTCTGAGACAGAGGCAGCCCCCGTTAGTGAGCTTGCAACGGAATTAGCACGGCTAGAGCGCAAGGGCCCCGCAATTTCCTCTGGAGAATGGCTTGCAGAAGCGGCTGCTGAAGGTTCGCTTCACCAGCCGGGACCGCAGTTCCATGAGATTACGGCTAGGCCATTTCCTTCATCGCCGGTAGTAGCAGCGGTAACGGAAGACTGGGGAGCTTTGCTGCCTCAGACACCTAAGGCGCTAGAAGGCCTAACCTTGATTATGAATCGAGTAGCAGAAGCTGCTGCCCGTCGAGCAAGTAAGGCGTAATTAAACAGCAGTGGAGTGTAAAGAAGCCGCATCCTATCTGAGGAGGCGGCTTCTTTGTGTAAAGCTTCTGTAACCTTTTACTATTAAACTCTGTCTATGATTATAGAATAGAAGGAAATGGAAAAAGGAGGATTTCATTTGAGACTATATGCCGTTTTTGCCCCGATAATCATTGCCGGGTTATTTCTGCAATCCTGCATGGTAAACGATAAGCTTGGTTTAGATTCGAGTATTGGGACAAATACCGCTGAGCTGAAGACGGATATGAATTCTTTGCAGGGGTATCCTGCTAAATTTAGCATGAATGACATAAAGCATGGGTGGGGAATAGACGAGACTGGATTATGGACTACGAACGATGGAGGGAGTAGTTGGTACCATCCGGACAGCAATATCGTTCCTATTCCACAAGAAACAGGCATCTTTGCCGCAGCAAGCTTTTTCCTGAATGCCACAAATGGCTGGATTATAAGTAGTCATGGTATGGGTCAACCTGTCCTGATCTATCATACCTCTGATCAGGGCCAGACCTGGAAGGAGACAAAACTTCCCGTCACGGAGGATTGGGAGCAAGGATACAGTGGCGGATTTATTCATTTTATCGATGTGAATAACGGGTATGTGCTGCTGGATTCAGAACCTGGTCTCGGGATGATGGAGAAATCCTTGTATCGCACGACAGATGGCGGGAACAGCTGGAAGCGAATCGGAAATCTAACGGGGAGTATTAAAGCCTATCCAACAGGGATGACCTTTCAGGATTCCCGGAATGGCTGGATCACCTCCAGCAACCATGGGCAAGAATACATTTTAACGTTCAGAACTTCGGATGGCGGGAAGAGCTGGAAGCCGGAACAATTAAAGAAGCCGGCTGCTATGGCAGCATTTACTTACAGTAATAGTTATCCACCTAAATTCTCAGGCAAAGACAATATGAAAGGCATCCTGCCGCTGGAGATTGTTGACGATGGGATTCGAAGTATGGTGTTTTACACAAGTGATAACGGAGGTAGGACATGGAAGCCGGGCCCTCAATTGCTCGGTACTGAGGCGGTGAGAACAACATGGCTGAACGCTCGGGAAGGTTGGGCCTTGCAGGAGGGTGGTAAACTGGTGGCGACTGTCAACGGGGGTGTAAGCTGGAGGATAATTGCTACTTCGCAGCTATTCACAAAGGCAGAGAATATTCAGTTTGTTACGCCGAAAAACGGTTGGCTGGCGGGTCCTGAATTTCTACAGACCACTACAGATGGTGGCGTTACATGGAAGCCTTTGGTTGGCAAGCCTTGAGGCTGAATACAGCGGAATGCCGGATGTAATGATTAGCCGTTGAGGCTTAGGGACCCAGGGGGCGTTATTCACACATTTACCGCCTATCCAGCATGTTTTCGGACTCCAGTGCAGCTATTTCATATAAAAGGGCACAAATCTGGTGTTTTTTATGTCCATAGCGACTTTGGGGTCCGTTATTATGCAAAATGGAGGATTATTCTGTGAATAAGATCGGCTGTGTCCGATAACACCTTGCTTCGGCGGCGAAGGGTATCGATCAAACGGCCTAATCGATTAAAAAGAAGGGGGTGTCCCAGCAGCCATTGTCATGGCTTATGAGACATCCCCTTAATTTTTGAGAAATGTAGAAATATGAAAGCTTAAACCTGCCCGCCGGCAGGGGATTCCCCTTCTGCAAGTTCCAGAATCTCACGGCGCAGGCGCAACATTTTTTGATCCAGTTCATCGGCGGCGCGTGCGGCATCCTTCAATTCCTCAGCAACATGCGAAGGGAGCTGTTTATCGAATTTATAATACAGAATATGTTCCATACTTGCCCAGAAGTCCATGGCTAGGGTTCGCAGCTGTATTTCTGCTTTGACCCAGCGTGTTCCTTCCAGCAGGACGAGCGGAATGGCGACGATAAGATGCAGGCTTTGATACCCATTCGGCTTGGGATGGGCTATATAATCTTTGATCTCCAATACGCGAATGTCTTCGCGTGTGCTGAGGTGATCAACCAGACGGTAAATATCTTTAACAAAAGCACATACAATCCGCATACCTGCAATATCGTGAATGTGCTGCTCCATATTTTCCAAGTTGAACTCGAAACCTTTGCGCTCCATCTTTTGCAGGATGCTCTTGGGTTCTTTAATTCGGCATTTAACATGTTCGATGGGACTGAAGCCGTCACGGACCTGCCATTCCGTTTTGATCACATCGATTTTATTCTCAAGATCATTTAGTGCATGGCGATAGAGTGCTGGCAGAGACTTAAACTCATTGATAAGATTTGTGAAATCCTCGTTATCCTGCCAATGTTGCAGATCCTTAACGTGTACCTGCATCTGTTTTAGCGTAAGCTGTGTGCTGTCATGTTCTTCCACTGAAACTCTCCCAATTTCGTTATTTGTGATTAATTCTATTTTAACCGATGTAGAACCCCTGACGCAAAATAACGTCTGAAATCAGTGAAAATAAGAATTTATAGGAACATTCTCCGCTAAATCGCGTATTAAAGCACATTAATGAATCTGTTCGATACATTTGGTATGATAGAATCACGTATCGCTGGAGAGGGAGGAACTGTAATGAGTTTTATGAAACGAATCAAAGATAGTGCGAGCCGGGTTACTGAAAAAGCACAAAGCTCTGTTGAGATTGGCAAGCTGAACGGGCTTATTTCCGATATTGAACGTGAGATGGAAGTGGAATTCACGAAAATGGGCAGGCTTTTTTATGAAGGGTATCGCACTAAGGATATGTCGGTAGCTGAAGGCAAAATGGTAGAGCTGGCACGGACCTGTTCCAAACTTCAGGAAAAAATCGAAGTCCAACGCGCAAGGATTGCTGAACTGAAAAATGAACGGTTATGTTCTTGCGGCAATGTTGTGGCGCTCGATGCAAACTTTTGTCCAAAGTGTGGAAGTAAGCTGGAGGAGCTAACCACTTCAAGAAAGATTCCTTCACCGCCCGTATTCGTCAAAACTGTGGATGAGGACGAAGAGGATGAGGATCAATACTATGGTGCAGATGAGCTAACGGATGAAGAGAAGGAGATTGCAATGAAGCTCCATCCGCAAAGTATGGTGTATTCTGAGATCCTGCCTTCAGAGGATGATGAGCTGCCATTGGAGGAATATGCGGCGAACGAACATGACATTGAACGGGATCGCAGACATGCTGATCAGCTGGAACGGGAAAGACAAAGACAGCTTGAGCTGGATCGTCGCATCCGCGATTGGAATGCGAATGAACATCAGGAGGAGTCCGCAGTCACCCAGGACAGTGGTGTACGTGATATGATTAAGTGTCAAATCTGTCGGAATGAATTGCCAAAGGGCTCCTTATGGTGCCCGCGTTGTGGATCGGAGCAAATATAGTACAGATATCAGTCAGCTTAGGGCTTAGGGGGACAACAAGATGGAACAGCTGCTGCTGCATCTGCGCAATCTGGGCTTCACGGAGATGGAGTCCAAAATCATGGTCGAGCTTGCGACTAAAGGTCAGGCTTCTGGCTATGAGGTTGCCAAACAGCTCGGAGTTTCAAGATCAAATGTGTATGCGGCGCTTCAGCGCCTAACACAGCAGGGATATGTACGATGTGGTGAAGGAGAGCCTGCGCGGTATAGTGTTCTCAATCCAGAGGAGCTGGCGACGATGATCTCGGGAAGAGTTCAAGCTTCGCTGGCTTATATGGAAAGTGAGATGCCTCGCGGGGGGCCTGTTAGTCCTTCTTTTTATAATGTAGAGGGCGACCGCAATGTAATGGGGGCGCTGATTCGCCAGCTTAACATGGCAGAGCAGGAGATTGTAGTGGATATGTGGCGCGAGGAAGCGTCGCTTCTGCGGAGCGAACTTGAACAGGCCGAACTGCGTGGCGTTAGGCTTTTATGGGCTTTTGACGGTGGCAATGCTGCTGCTGCCTCTTACCCGGTATGGCCGTCATTCGGAAAAGATTCGCAGCGGGCGGATGGACGGAAGTTCTCATTTGTGATCGACCGGAGCTGGTGTATGCTGGGGATGCGTTATGATGATGGATCCGCACAAGCAGTGGTAACAGAGCACCCGGTGTTAGTGGAGCTGCTGTTGAATCATTTTACACAGGAAATGGTCTTATTCGAGCTGGAGCAGGATATGGGCGCAGAATTAGTAGAGCGTTATGGAGAACGTTACAGCAAAATTCATAGCAAATATGTTATGTATGATCAAGGCGATGATGGGGAAGAACAGGCGCAGTAGTTATTATCATAGGGAGGTGAGAAGCATGGAATGTATCGTTCATTTTGAAGTGGTGCACAATGATGGTCCTAAGAAATTGCGTGGACTATTGTTTCTGGATAAGGGAGCATCTCCTGGAGAAGCAGAACTGGTCGAAATGTTTAAGGATATGAATTTTAACGTGAGACTGGAAGACCGCGAGAAATTGATTTTTAAACCGGTAAATCCGGGAGATTTCTTGGAGATTCGAATTACGGGTTATGATAACGGTCAGGAAAAGAGCAAGGATGATCATAATTTAAAATCGATCGTTGGAAATTTATTGCCTCAGAAGCCGACAGGCCTGTAATGTGGGGAGAATGGATTTAATGATGGGAGAAGGAGGAGCACTATGGAGCTGTTGAGACAAAAGGTATTGAAAGAAGGTATTGTACTCGGGCAAGGAGTGCTCAAGGTGGATTCTTTTCTGAATCATCAGATGGACCCCTTCCTGATGCGCGAGGTTGGCCGTGAGTTTATCCGCCGGTTCGCTGGCGAAGAAATTACGAAGGTGCTGACTATAGAATCCTCGGGAATCGCTCCGGGGATTATGACAGCATTAGAGCTGGAGGTTCCATTGATTTTTGCCCGTAAGCAGAAATCGCTGACGCTGACAGAAGACATTTACGTGGAGAAGGTATACTCCTTCACGAAGAAAGAAACGAATGAAATTACCGTTTCGAAGAAATTCATTGCTCCCGGAGAACGGGTGCTGATTGTTGATGATTTCTTGGCGAATGGTGAAGCCGCCTTCGGACTTGCCCGTATTGTTGAGCAGGCGGGCGGAAGTGTGGTTGGAATTGGCATTGTGATCGAAAAAGCGTTCCAGCCAGGGAATCGGCTGCTGCAGGAAGCGGGATATCGCGTAGAATCACTCGTGCGTATCGCTTCGCTGGAGGACGGAAGAGTCACTTTCGTGGAAGACGAGGAAGAGCATCTTGTTTGAGTCTTTTGGAATGAATTCTCAGTCAAAAGCTATAGGATATACAAAACAGCAAGCGAACTGGTTACGAACCAGTCGCTTGCTGTTTTTTGTGTGTATGGTATGCACGGGTCAGGTTACCCGTTGCTGCCGCATGCCGCTGCAGTGTCGACGGGCAGCTGTACGCTGTCCGCCGCCAGCGGCGATAGCACCCGCAGCGCCCCCGGCTCGCAGCGAACGGCCAGCGGCCCTTTGCCCAGGCTCTCGCCGTCGCCGATCGCAGGCCGGGCCTCGGCAAAGCCTACGGCTACGCTACGTCCGCGCAGCATAGACACGAAGGGCAACGCCACATGCTTGCCCTTCAGTACCGTAGGGAACAGCCGCAGCAGCTGCCCGCGGCTGCACCCGTGCACGACGCAGACGTCGAGCTGGCCGTCATCGGCCTTTGCCTGCGGGCAGATCAAAAGCCCGCCGCCGTAGCTGGGCAGGTTGCAGATCGAGACCAGCCATGCCTTCTCGAAGGCATGCTCCGTGCCGTCGCAGACTACGCTTACCCGGCAGGGCTTGAACGTCATCAG
The DNA here is from genome assembly GCF_037970385.1 of Paenibacillus sp. FSL R5-0928. Taxonomy (NCBI): domain Bacteria; kingdom Bacillati; phylum Bacillota; class Bacilli; order Caryophanales; family Paenibacillaceae; genus Paenibacillus; species Paenibacillus sp. FSL R5-0928. The sequence continues at coordinate 581,427 of NZ_CP150225.1, forward strand.
CGTATGCAATATGCCGATGATATACGCCAGCTGGCCTGCTCCAATGGCATTGCACAGCCGTTTGTAACGGCTGGCATTCACATTCTCGGCCACCTGAGCATCAAAGCCGTTGGCAACGGCTGTTACGGTCAGTCCGTTTGCTCCTGAAAGCAGGTCTGCTTCGATATACCGCTCACTAAGGGCGGCCTCCAGCGCGGCTTCTATCGAAAGCGGGATGCCGAACCCCCGGGCGGTGTCGTTGCCGGAGCCGGCAGGAATTACGCCCATGGGGATATCTTTACCGCAAAGTGCACCCAAAATGCTATGGAGCGTGCCGTCACCACCGATTACAATCACAGCTTTCCAATCCTCGCGATGCTTTAGTGTATTTAAAACAAGGGCTTCTGCACCCTCTACGCTGTGCGTAAACAAGGACATGAAAGGCAGCGAACGCTCCTTCATGAGCGCCTCTACAGTATGCCAGGTCCGGCCGCCTGCTCCCCCGCCGGAACGCGGGTTTATGATAAATAGATACATATAATTTCCTCCAGCCTGTAGAATTCCATTGATGCCCTTTCTACATTGTAAGGAGTGGATGGGCAAAAGGGAATACTTTTCAGCGATCAGAAGGGGCTGCTTTTTGGGGGATTACAGATGGCGAATCTGACTTTCTGCGATATCACCTGCCCAAGGGAGTTTGTACCACCTGCCACTTAAGGCATGGTAGATCATTAATAGCCACAATCCAAAGCTGCAGAGAGAGACGAGGGCACTCATCAAGGGACCGAGGAAAGGGACCAATCCGGTTAGAACGTGGAGGATCATCAGCACTCCGAAGGTGATCAGTGATTGCAGTGAATGGAACAGCACAAAACGGCTGCGTTTCTCCAATGCGAGAAATACGACGCCGCCGAGAAAAGGGAAAAAGTAACACAACGCGCCCGCTATATTATCGGGCAATCCGGTAGATGATTTAAAAGGGGACAATAGGCTCACTCTCCTTCTGCTTGGAGAAGAAGGGGCTTGATTGTTCGAATCCTTCTTCCTTACAAGCCTATGACTTGTCAGGAAAAAGTATGTTTAGCTCATTGAAGGGAGAACATACTTTTCAAGCAGCTTGCGTGGGTTCTTCCAGTTGTTTGTCTTGCTCTCTGCTGTAAAGACCACGACAGTATCCAGATTGGGGAAGAGCAGAATCTGCTGCCCGCCATGCCCGTGGGCGAGTTTGTAGGGCTGCCCGCTCATCGTACCGATCCAAAACTGATATCCGTAATCACCAAACGCTGGATATCCCTTAGTTTGAGCGGTAAGTGCATCCTGCAACCAATGCTCTGGGATGATTTGCTGCTCTGCAAACACTCCATTATTCAGCAGGCAGATTCCGAATTTAGCCATATCCCGAGAGGTTAAGTGCAAGCCGATATGGCCCATGCTATGTCCTTCGGGACTAGGTAACCAAGCGGTATTAGCCATTCGGAGTGGAGTAAATAAATGCTGTGCTGCATAGGAAAATGCATCAAGACCTGTAGATTCACTAATCATCATCGAGATTAGATGTGAGTCGATGCTTCGATATTGGAACTGGCCGATATGTTCTGGAATAATGTTCAAGCTAAGGCCAAAGGAACCCCAGCGGCGGCTGCGATGGAGGTTCCGGACGAGAGGTTCACCGAGCTTCTTCCCTGTGATCCAGCTAAAGCCGGAAGTCATGGTAAGAAGATGACGGAGTGTGATTTTTGAGAGATGTGGGGAGTGAAGGTATGGAATATGCTTGTGAAGTACCTCAGATACAGAAATATGGAGATCAGGCATCTCGCCACGGTCGATAGCGATTCCCGTAAGGACACTGACAAAACTTTTGGTAGCAGAACGGAGATCATTTAATGCTCCAGCATGATGGTCGTTATAATAACGTTCGAAGATAAGGTTGCCATGGCGCACAATAAGTATGCTATGCATCTTGGGATATTCTTTTAGGATAGCTTGATGGGCTTGTTCAAGACCCTCCCGGCGTGTAGCTGTGTCCTCTGGCGTTGCGGTAGTCATTACGGGAATTACAGGCTGGGCCATAACGATCTCCTTCTCATTTGTTGATAAATGCAGTTTCACTTGCTGTATTGGTTATTGTATTTTAACCAGTTTGGAGACATATGACTTACGAAGAGAGTTGTAAAAAAATAATATTTTCCAAATAGTACATTTTACAAGGAAAGGTGGAAGTTAATCCGGAATATGATACAATATAACGATAAGGCCCGAAAGGAGTGATTCAGTAAGTGGCTCTTCGGGTAATAAAAGTGTCAAGGAGCTATCGTTCATCAGGCGTCCTTACTCTCAGCCCAAATCACGACGAACCTGCTTCACCGGCAAGGCGGTGTTTCAAAGGCTAGACATAGCTTTAGATTCCACGTTTTGACGGATAGTGCAAGCCACGTATGTGTAATGGATACTTCACTTGCATTCGAGGTTACGGCGTACTTTTCATCATGCATTCTCTACAACGGAGCATTCATTTTCAATGTTTTGGGAGGGAACTGATCATGGCAAGTAAAGGTCATAACGAAGTCAAGGAAAGTCTACGGGAAATGACACGCATTTTCCGGCCCAAAGATCCCAAGAAATTCGTAAAGGAGTACGTCCGAAAGTATCGGATTACAGGAGGCTATGAAGAGGAACTGACCATGGTCGTGGAACACGAGTTGGTACGGATGAATTCATCCGTCTCCTAGCTAACAGATACGTTTGTCACTTGCTTAACTTTAGACATCATTTTGAGTAATAACATCCACGAGGATTCTTATAAACCGTGCCCGAGCAACTTTTGTTGCTGGAATCGGTTTTTTTTGTATGCCCATTTACGAATAAGGAAAAGTCTTCCTCATAGAATAGTCAAATGAATTAATAGACACATTTTAAAGTGTATGCGCTTTCTTTATTATTTTTATTTGTTTGCGTTTTCATAAAATGCCATCAAATCCAGATGGGACAAGGGTTTATTGTGTCGAAAATTACAATGTGAACTAGTTGTGAACGATTGACAAAACTTTCCCTTAAACTTATATTAATAGTGATTGTTATAATTGACAGAAAAAAACAGGAATCTACGAAATCGGGAAAAGCGGGGTAGATCAATGATGAAAACGTGGCAGGCTGTAAAGCGACTCCTTCCCATGACCGCTATGTTTGGACTCTTTCTTGCCGGGTGCGGTCGTGAGGACTTGTCAGTACTCAGACCACAGGGACCTGCAGCAGACAGATCTTACGGATTAATGGAGCTGTCGATCAGCATTATGATCGTGGTGCTGCTGATTGTCTTTACGATTGCAGCTTATGTACTGATCCGCTTCCGCAGAAGACCGGGTCAGAATGAAATCCCTGAGCAGGTTGAGGGCAGCATTAAACTTGAGATTCTCTGGACAGTTATTCCGCTTATCCTTGTTGTAGTACTGGCCGTGCCAACGGTGAAAGCAGTGTTTGCCGCTGGAGATGATCATTCCAATGACAAGAATGCGATCAAGGTTAAAGTAACCGGCCACCAATACTGGTGGGAGTTTGAGTATACCGATTATAAGGTAACTACAGCACAGGATCTGATTATTCCGGTGGGCAAAGATATCGCCTTTGAACTGGAAACTAAAGATGTGCTGCACTCCTTCTGGGTCCCTTCTCTTTCCGGTAAAATCGATACCAACCCAGCTGGAACGATTAACCGCTTTAGCTTTAGTGCGCCTAATGAAGGCGTTTACCGTGGGAAATGTGCGGAGCTATGTGGGCCTTCTCATGGATTGATGGAATTTAAGGTGAAATCAGTTAGTGAACAGGAATTTCAGAAGTGGATTGATTCGATGAAAACGCCTGTCGCTGTGCTGCCGGAGGATCCTGCTTTAGCTGAGAAGTTCAAAGCGGCATGTCTGACTTGCCACGCTGTAGGCGATCAAGGGATTAATAATGCGCCGAACTTGACCGGAATTGGTTCTCGGGAGTCGATTGCTGGAATTCTGCTCAACGACGACACAAGGGAAGATGGTGCGCCGATTGAAGAGAATCTCAAAACCTGGCTGCACGACCCGCAATCCGTAAAACCAGGCAATCTGATGCCTAACCCCAAAGATCTGGGCCTGAGTGATGCTGAGATTGATGGCATTGCAGAGTATCTGGCCAACTATAAGCTGGACTAATGCCTTAGCCTAAAGGCGGGCGGAACTTTCGAAAAGGGGGGACGAACTTTGGCTCAAGCAGCGCATACCTTGAATTCATCCAAGCCTCTGGGGCACGGCCACAGTGTGAAGCGCCATACAGGACTTATGGATTGGCTAACAACCGTCGATCACAAAAAAATCGCGATTTTGTACCTATGGGCCGGAGGATTATTTTTTGGCATCGGGGGAATTGAAGCGCTTCTGATTCGCTGGCAGCTCATCAAGCCGATGAATAACTTTTTGGATGCACAAACGTTTAATGAACTCATAACCATGCATGGTACGACGATGATCTTCCTCGGCGTCATGCCAGTCATCTTCGCACTCATGAATGCCGTCATTCCGCTACAGATCGGTGCACGTGACGTAGCCTTTCCTTTTCTAAATGCACTTGGTTTCTGGACCTTCCTGTTCGGCGGGATTCTACTGAATCTTAGCTGGGTTATGGGTGGCGCTCCTGACGCCGGGTGGACCGCCTACACCCCACTATCTACGAGTACATACAGCACTACACACGGTGTAGACTTCTATACGATCGGCTTACAAATTGCCGGATTAGGGACCCTCATCGGGGGGATTAACTTTCTAGCCACGATCATTACGATGCGTGCACCGGGAATGACCTATATGCGGATGCCGATGTTCGCCTGGACCACATTTATCACTTCCGCCATTATTTTGTTTGCTTTTCCAGCAATAACAGTAGGTTTAGTACTGTTGACATTCGACCGGATTCTCGGAGCCAATTTCTTCGAAGTTGGAGCCGGAGGAAGTCCAGTGCTATGGCAGCATATCTTCTGGATATTTGGTCATCCGGAAGTTTACATTCTCATTCTGCCTGCCTTCGGGATTATTTCCGAGGTCATCCCAACCTTTTCGCGTAAAAGACTGTTCGGATATAGCTCCATGGTGTTTGCAACCATCTTGATCGCCTTTTTAGGCTTCATGGTCTGGGCTCACCACATGTTCACAACTGGACTTGGACCTGTAGCTAACGCGTTGTTCTCCGTATCAACGATGTTAATTGCGGTTCCTACCGGGATTAAAATTTTTAACTGGTTGTTCACGATGTGGGGCGGGCAAGTACGTTTCACAACCCCTAACCTGTTCGCTGTTGGATTTATTCCTACCTTCACTATGGGGGGAGTAACTGGAGTGATGCTGGCGTCCGCACCTGCTGACTTTCAGTTCCATGATACGTATTTTGTCGTAGCGCATTTCCACTATGTTATTGTTGGTGGCTTGGTGCTTGGCCTGTTCGCAGGTCTGCACTACTGGTGGCCGAAGATGTTCGGACGGATGCTGAGTGAGAAGCTGGGCAAGTGGACTTTCTGGACGTTTATCATCGGATTCCATCTGACCTTCTTTGTACAGCATTTCCTTGGGCTTATGGGGATGCAGCGCCGCGTATTTACTTATTTACCTAATCAGCAATTTGATTTCCTGAATCTAGTCAGTACCATCGGTGCAGGACTTATGGGTGTCGGTATGATTATTTTCTTGGTGAACATCTTCCTGACTTCCAGAAAACCAGCGGATGCAAGCAATGATCCGTGGGAGGATGGACGTACATTGGAATGGACCATTCCTTCACCGCCGCCAGAATATAACTTCAAGCAAACACCTCTTATTCGGGGGATTGATGCCTTCTGGAAAGAAAAAGTAGCAGGGAATAAAGGCATGACACCAGCAGAGCCGGTGGGCTCAATTCATATGCCGTCGGCAACGATTTTACCGTTTACGATGTCTATCGGAATTTTTATCGCTGGGCTTGGCTTTATGTTTAGCCGTGATGAATTCGGCAATGCTTTTATGAGCTTCCTGTTTAATAATTATATCGTTACAGCCATCGGTCTTATTATTACATTTGGATCCATGCTGATGCGTTCGCTGTATGATGATCACGGATGGCATATTGAACCTGAAGAGCTGGAAGGAAGTGAGCGGACATGACAACGGCACATGCAGAAGCTTCTAAGGATACCTTTCCGCACGAGCCGGAAAAAGCTACGCTCGAAGGACGCAACAAGGTTCTTGCCTTTTGGTTGTTTCTAGGCGGCGAAGCGGTATTGTTCGGCACGTTGTTCGCTACTTTCCTCGCACTGCGTAATCAGACGAATGAGGGGCCTTCGGCGAATGAGCTGTTTCACCTGCCGCTAGTAGCCGCTGCAACATTCATCCTGCTGGTTAGCAGTCTGACAAGTGTATTCGCTATTCAAGCGATGCACAGAAATCGGCCGGCTCTGCTACGAAATTGGCTTTTAGTGACTGTAGTCTTAGGTTTAGGTTTCCTGGTTTTGGAGATCTATGAGTTTACTCAATATGTAAGACACGAAGAATTCGGAATGACCACAAGTGCATTCAGCTCGGCATTCTACACACTGGTAGGATTTCATGGTGCGCACGTAGCCTTCGGGATCGCTTGGATCTCCATCTTGATCGGGCAGCTCGCCCGCAAGGGGTTAACGGTAATTACTGCACCAAAAGTGTATGTGTCAGCCATGTACTGGCATTTTATCGATGTGGTATGGGTCTTCATCTTTACGGTTGTATACCTACTCGGAAAGGTGGGCTAGGCACTATGACGACGGATCAGCATATGCCAGATAGCGGCGGGTATAAGCAACGTCATCGGCATGAAGGACCACAGAAACATATTGTTGTCTTTATTTTCTCCATTGTCTTAACATTGATTGCTTTCGCCGCTGTTGCGGCTGGGGGAGTAAATGCAACCTTTGCGATTATTTTGCTGCTGGTAATGGCTGTTCTTCAGGTGATTGTACAGATGGGCTTCTGGATGCACCTAAAAGATAAAGGGCATCTTCTGCCGATTCTCTTCATGCTGGGCGGCTTCTTTATCGCTGGGACCTGTATTGTTATGTCGCTGTATTGGGTTTGGTGGAACTAACGGACAATAATGAAAGAGGTGGGCTGCGATGCCCCCTCTTTTTGATGTTTAGATATAAGAATTCCTGCGCTAGGAGGTTGGGATTATGCTGGGATTAGAATACTTTAGCTTTGCTGAACTATGGAGTCCGCTTTTTCTAGCGGTAATGCTGCTGCTGACAGCAGGTTATTTTGTGTGGATTGGTCCGATTGCTGGGCGTTATGCCGATTCAGTTACGGTGCCATTTTGGCGTAGAGCGTTATTTGTCTGTGGGATGCTTGCCCTTTATCTGGCACAAGGAGGACCCATTAGCCTTTTAGGGCATATGATGTTTTCCTTCCACATGGTCAGTATGGCCTTGTCTTATCTGGTAGCGGTGCCGCTGATTATGCTTGGAATTCCAGATTTTATCTGGCGCAGGATACTAAAGGTGAATCCGCTTCGGCGGTTATCTTTTTTAGCTCATCCAGTGGTCGCTGCCCTATTGTTTAACGGACTTTTTTCCTTGTACCATATTCCTGTTATTCATGATTATGTGATGTTGCATTTTACTGTTCATCGTATTTATTACATTATTTTGTTCCTGACCTCTGCTTTAATGTGGTGGACGCTGATTAATCCGCTGCCGGAACATCGTATGGCTAGTGGGCTTGGGAAGATTGGGTTTATTTTTCTGAACATGGTATTGCTGACGCCAGCTTGCGGGCTGATTATATTTGCCGATCATCCGCTCTACGCCACTTACAGTGATCCAGAGACTTGGGCGCGTGCTATGGGCTATTGTATCTCGGGTGACCCCACTGTTTTACTTCAGAATTTTGGAGGTCCTGCATTCTTTGAAGTGATGTCGCCGAAGGTGGATCAACAGGTGGGAGGCATCGCGATGAAGTTCATTCAGGAATTTATTTTTGCCTCTATGCTTGCTTATGTGTTCTATCATTGGTATAAAAAAGAGAACGGACAAGACGACGATGAATTGTCGACGCCATCCTCAACACTTCAGGAGAGCAACTTGAACCGTGCATAACTGGTAGACTGCCGAGGGGGAGAATCATGGATATTTTCACAGTGTTCCCGACTATTAGTACGTCATTCATCGTGCTCAGCGCGGTGCTGGTGGCTATAGGTTGGTGGCTCATTATCAAGGGCAAACGCGAGGCGCATAAGAAAACGATGATTGCTGCCGCTATCGCTGCGCTGCTGTTTTTTATTGTTTACGTATCGAGAACGTTGTTTGTGGGGAATACCTCATGGGGCGGTCCGGATGAACTGAAGACGATTTATCAAGTGTTTCTGATCTTCCATATCGTCCTGGCAACCGTAGCTGCGGTATTCGGACTTACTACGTTAACTCTTGGTTTCAAGGCGAAGTATTCCAAGCACCGTAAGTGGGGCAGAGTGACATCGATAATTTGGTTTATCACAGCGATTACAGGCGTTATGGTGTACGTGCTGTTGTATGTTTTGTATCCAGGTGGACACACCAAGCCGGTGTGGGAAGTTATTTTGGGTGCGTAAAATAAGTGCTTGAATAGAGCACAGAGTTTAGTGCGTTGAGCGAATGAAGAGTATTAGAGAGTAGAACCGTAAATAGTTATGAAATAAGCCTATATATCTGTCTGTTCCTGAGTAGGGATTGCGGGTAATGGGCTTATTTTCATTTGTGGAGTTTCGGGGATCTGTCCTGAAATTGAACGAAGCTAGCTCGAAAAAGACGCAATCAGGGAAAACCTCCCTGAAAATGAACGAAATTAGCTAAAAAAGGCCATAATTAGGGAAATCCTCCCTAAAATTGAATGGAATTAACCCAATAACAGAGTAATAGCTGAATTTTTAGGGAGGAATTCCCTAAAAGCTCGTAATCTAAGCTCTATTTGGCTGATTTTAGGGAGTTTTTCCCTAATGTTTCTATTCCGTCCGGCAGTCGCCCATATCCCACACCTGAAACTGCACTAGCAGCCGAAACGGTATCCCACACCTGAAACCTGAACCAGTCAGCAGCCGAATCAGCACCCCGCATCTGAAATTGCACCGGCATCCGAACCAGCACCCCACCCTCGAAACCGGACCATCCGCCGCGCCCGCATCATACCCCCGAACTAGCATCCCACATCCGAAACCCCACCCTCACTCGAACCCGAACCTGAACCACTATCCGCCCCGATACTCACCACCCGCCTCCTTCAACACACATCACACCAACACGTTGCATAGAAGCAGAGAGTGAGCTCTTACTAATTCATTCCACTGAATGAATTATCTAATAAACTCAATTATCCCAGTTACATTCGCCCCGTAGAATTCCCCCTCAATTCCCCCTCAATTCTCCCTCATTGTAGTTAATCTCAATAAATAAGCGGTACCTAACGTCTGAGAGTATCTCCATAAACTTGAAGTATGAGGTTGCCCAAACCTCCTATTTCTTTTGAATAATTTCCAGTTACAGGATTGACAATGTAAAATTAAGGTCATATACTGTGTATATAGATATATACAGTAAGCACAGGGATATGAACACCTGCTTCTGCTAGACGCTGAAGACATTGTAAAGCGAGGTTAGCATTGATGAAAACATTAAAAGATTCATGGTTTATGTTGCGCTCTGATTTTCGCGGAGACAAATTAAAAATATTAGGGACCCTCGTAATAACAGTTGTTTTTATGAGTTATCTTGGTGGACTGACTAGCCTGATAGCAAATGATGTACTAGGTGAGCAGGATCGGACGATGCTAGCGGATTTCTTATTTCTCTCCTTTATCCCCTTATTGGGATTAACATTCTCTCGCCGCTCCATGAAATATTGGAGTGAAGACTCTTACACAAAAATGTTGGTTTACTTACGGACTTTACCGATTCCAGCTGCAGTAATATTATCGCGGAGGAAACTTCAGGGTGTGGGCTCCTTTACACTAAATGGTACGTTATTCTTCGGTATTATTTACTTGTTAGGAGAGAATTTCCGGACAGAACTGGCGGTTCCTTCGTATATAGCTTTTGCGATTACTTGGCTCGGCTTCGGATTCATGGTCTCGGGTCTATATATTTTTATTGAATATCTTTTTAGCGGCAAAGCTTATCTATGGCTAACATTGCTTATCGTAGTTTTATCGTGGGCAACATCGTTCCTAGTTACACTGGGCGGAGGCAGTTTGTTCTTATACAGTATCTCCTATTCCAAGGAGTGGGGGTTGTTATCTCCGATCATGTGGGGGTCACTTCTGCTGGGGACAATATCTGTGCAATTATTCTCTAAATGGACTATACATCGGCTGAAAAGTCGCAATCTCGTATAAAAAATCGGAAATGGCAAGGACTGCGCTCTAGCACGCTAGAGTGGAAGGCGAGGTGTAAATAATGTGGATACCGGTACAAATCAACGAAAATAGTGCAGAGCCCCTCTATCATCAAATAGAGACTCAGCTTAGATCATTAATCATTAGCGGAGTCATTACAGAAGGTACGCTGCTGCCCTCAATTCGTGAGTTCGCAGGAGATCTGAAATGCAGTGTAATTACCGTGCGGCGGGTATATCAGGATCTGGAGAACGAAGGTTTGCTGCGAACGCGACAAGGAACAGGTACCTTTGTATCCCATGTAGGTGACGGAGCAATGGAAGAATATAAACGGGAAACGGTTGGCAAAGCACTTGAAAGTGCAGTGGATATCGGCCGATCGGTACATTGCAGCAAGGATGAACTTGAACAGATTTTTATGGAGATTGTAGAACGCAAGTATAGAGAAAAGGATTGAGAGGGGGGCGCTTACTCATATGGTACAGATGGCTATAGAATTGCGGAATGTACTTAAACGGCGGCGAAACAAGACGATAGGGCCGCTGACCCTGAATATGCCTAAAGGATATATTACAGCTTTGGTAGGTCAGAATGGTTCCGGCAAAAGCACACTGCTGAATCTGCTGATGCAGCTGACTAATCCAGAGGAAGGCGAGATATATTGGTTTGAGAACAGGTATGATAGCGGGTTGTCTCTGGAGCTTCGCCAGACCATTGCCTATGTTCCTGAAACGTCAATTACTGAGGAGAACCACTGGAATGCAGAGGAGGCAGCTCGATTTCGGAAGTATTGGTATCCAAATTGGGACGATCAATATTTTCAGGAGCTGATGGATCGCTTGGAGGTTCCGTATCATATGAGACTTTCGAAGATGTCTAAAGGGGAGCGCCGGAAATTCGAAATTGCTGCAGCACTTGCGGCGCGGCCAAGTCTGCTGCTATTGGATGAACCTTCATCAGGTCTTGATCCTTTTGCCTGGAAGATTATGATCGAGACACTTCGTAAATATATGGATGAGAACAACGCAACGATCATCATCTCCACACACATTGTGGATGAGGTGCGGCGGCTGGCGGATTATATCGTCCTTATGCATCGGGGAGAACTGCTGGGCATGGCTGAAAAAGACAGTCTGTTCGGTGCTTGGACCGAGGTTTGGGTGAATGCTGCGGATGAAGAGGAGCTTGCGGAGTTATCGGCTGAGTTGCCAGGAGGCTTGCACTTTACAATGGATACACCGGGTGTAGCTTCTTTTATCATAGAACAATTTTCTGAAAACGAGAAACGCATTCATAACTTGGGCGTAAAGGTTATCAAGAGCCGCAGTTTGGAACTGGACGAAATATTAAGTTTATGGACACAGGGTCATCGTCCTATTCTAATTGACCACAAGAGAGGGGACTAGAGAAATGGAAGCCTTAAAGCTAGAAAGTGTAGTTAAGCAATATGGAGAAAAAACCGCAGTAAACGGAATTAACCTAACTGTAGGTAAAGGGGAAATTTACGGATTACTGGGGGCGAACGGCGCGGGAAAAACAACCACGATGCGTATGGTACTCGGCCTAATCTACCCTGATGAGGGCAAAATTTTGTATAACGGGAAGCCTTTCAACAGTGAACTGCAGCAACTTATGGGTTATCTGCCCGAAGAACGCGGACTATATCCTAAGGTGAAGATCAGCGATCAAATCGTTTACTTAGCCCGCCTGCGTGGAATGTCAGCTAGTGATGCAGATAAGAGCTTGCGCTATTGGCTGGATCGATTTGAGGTTCCGGATTATTACAATAAAAAGATAGAAGAGCTTTCCAAAGGAAATCAGCAAAAAATGGGCTTTATCGCCGCTGTCGTTCATAAACCGCAGATTCTGATTCTAGATGAAGCTTTCAGCGGGCTGGACCCAGTAAACGTGGAGCTGCTGAAAGATACGGTCAAAGAATTGCGTGATTCGGGAACAAGTATCCTTTTCTCTACGCACCGGATGGAGCATGTAGAAGAGCTATGCCGTAACATTACGATTCTCGATCGTTCCAATACGGTCGTTCAAGGGGATATCCGCACGATCAAGAATGGCTACCCGCGGGAAGAAGTATTGCTGCGTACAGCTAATGAGGTAAAAGGTCTGGAGTCCATCGCAGGCGTTACAGCAGTGAAACGGCTGGAGCGTGGGTATCTGTTATCGATCAGTGAGATCGGTGCAGCACAGCGTATTTTACAGCAGGCGATAGCACAGGGTGAAGTGGAGCATTTTGAAATCAAGGAACCTACGTTAAACCAAATCTTTATCAGAGCGGTGGGTGAATCTAATGAATAAGATGGGGACAATTATCGGCTTTACCTTTAAAAATAAAGTTAGAACGAAATCATTTATGATTACTACTTTGATTCTAGTATTATTGCTCAGCATAGGGATGAATCTTCCCTATATCATCGATCAGTTTAAGGGTGATTCGGCCAAAAGTGAAGTTACTCAAATTGCTGTGATTGCTGAAGAGGGAAATCAGGTTGCAGAATTGTTGAAGGCTTATACTGCCCCAGAGGGCATGCCACAGGCTAAGATAGTACAATATGCTTCTGCGGATGATGCCGAGTTAAAGAAAGCATTAGATGAAGAGACAGTAGAAGGTTATGTTACTTTTGCAGAACCTACTGGTGAAGGGCTTCCACCCGTTACTTATCACAGTAATGATGGAGAACTAAACGGAGATGTTCAAGTTTATCTTCAAAATGCACTTCAGCAAGCAAACACACAATTCATCGTTGGCGACAAGCTGACCTCTGAACAGATTGCTGCAATGTCAACACCAGTGCAGATTACTACACAACAGCTTAACGCAGGCGGTGGCAGTGAAAGCTCTCAGGAGGACACTCCGGCCATTAACTACATTATCGTATATGCCATGCTTATGTTGTTCTTTATGTCCATTATGATGACAGGCAACATGATTGCCGCTGAGATAACCTCTGAGAAAAGCTCGCGGATTATGGAGATTCTCATTACAAGTGCCTCACCTTTAGCGCAAATGTTCGGTAAAGTTATCGGTGTTTTCCTAGTAGGAATATTGCAAATTGGGATCTTTGTCGCAGCGATCGTCGTCAATTTGACGCTCCCGCATAACGCAACCGTATTGGCTGACTTTGATCTCGATTTAGGCCAGCTCAATATTAACTTGCTGCTCTATGGATTTGTCTTGTATGTATTAGGTTACTTCCTCTATGCCTTGATGTATGCGGCTGTAGGTTCGATTGTCAGCCGTACGGAGGATCTCGGCCAGGCGGTAATGCCAATCATGATGTTAGGCTTCGTGGCGTTCTATGTTCCACTGTTCAGTATCTCCAATGCGGATACTCTAGTGGTTAAGATAGCGAGTTATGTACCTTTCACTTCACCATTGACGATGCTGCTCCGAATTGGTGTCGGTGAGGTGGCGATCTGGCAAGTCATTGTATCGCTGCTGATCCTGCTTGTGACTACCTTCATCTTCGGATGGCTGGCAGCCAAGATCTATCGTACCGGCGTACTGATGTACGGCAAACGCCCAAGTATTAAAGAAATCAGAAAAGCAATGAAAGCATACAAGATCTAAGAAGGCCTCATATAACTTTTAAGGAGTGCTAATGATGTCTACAAGCGAACAATATACCATTATGCTTTTAATGAGTTCGGTATCACTGGCTTCGGTTAGTAGAATGCTTCCGGATGGCTCCACTTTTATGAATTTCGTTCAAGGCGTATTGACCGGTGTTGCTATAGTGGGGATGTTGGCAGGATTGTGGATGTACAGTAAGGCGCGTAAGAGTAAGGCGCGTAAGAGTAAGGCACAATAGTAGGTACTGAATTTTCGGGGGGATCCTAACAGCCATTTATGGTTGCTGGGATATCCCCGTTTTTGCGTTGGCAATCTCTTTGTATACGAGCTGATATAGCTAACGGACCCAGCAACACTTAAATGCAACAATCATCGAGATTTGGCAAGATATCGGACACAATAGTCGCTATTGGCATGAAAAACAGTGAATTAGTAGCTCTTTTAACCAAATAGTTGCACTGGAGTCCGATACTATGCTCAAAAGGCGATAAACGTGCAAATAACGATATCTGGGTCCGTAAGCCTTGCCTTGGTGGAAGATGATTAGGGCCTGCTTTAAGACGATCCGAGACGCTCATCGCTCGGGATTTCTACTGGAGTCCGAACGCCGGCCAAATTTGAGGAAAAGCTTCAATTAAAGGCTCCTGAGTCCGTTAGATGCTTCATGCGCTTAAAGATCGTCTGAATTCTAGTCAGTGACTAAATTATAGAAAGATTTGCGCTCGTTCGTATATCCGCTTGGTCGGTCATCTGCTCCCGTACAGCTCTAAGCTGTGCTTTCAGTGCAGGAACACTTTTTTGCAGAATAATGCTTATTTGAGAAAGAGGCAGCTTTAAGCCGTACCACAATACCTTCACAAGCTGTTCCTCCCAAGGTAATCCCTTAGCCGATAGAAGAGAGCGCCGGGCAAAAGAATCAGCACACTGGCGAATACAAGTGCGGTAAGCGTGGATAGAGAATAACTGAGGGTCGAAGTTATCCTGACGATATATTTTATGAAGCTCTGTGAAGGTGCGGATAGTAACCTTGTCTGCCTCATTAGATTGTTCTAATAACATGGAACTGAGTACGTAGACTTCATTAGTATACTTTTGAACACACTCTGCAAATTTAGCACTGTAGGTGGACACGGGAGGTAAGGGGTCAGGCATGGTGAACACGATCCTTTCAGAATGAGAGATTTGCTTGAATCTATAATATAGAAAAGTAAGAGATGGATTTATTGATAAGATCGGCGGTGTCTGGTTCCGGGCAACTGTGTTTCTGCTGGGAGGCAGTGGATAAAGCTTTGGAAGGTTTGTAGTAGAGCCGTTCACTTCTGGAATTGCTCCCCCCAGCTGCAACACTGTACAGACGCCCTTGCTGAATATGCCCAGCCAAGGATTTACCCTGGAGCTTGGCCTTTAAATCCTGCAAAGCACCCTGAACTAGCTCAAGCTTAACCTGCTCCCAATCTGAACCTTCGCGGCGGACCTTATCCAGCGCTTCCTCAAGACGGCAATGACAGATAGCCCGTAAAAAAGAACTCCATTTAATGAGATCGAAATTTTTGGTGTTGGCAGAGATTAGACAAGCCCCCCAACTGCAACCTCCCTTACAGGTGAGCTTCAGAATACCATAACGGCAGCCTTCAGCCCCTTCCATTCCATAGTGAATAGGCTCGGGTTCATCCAATACAAATACTTCAATGCGGGATAGTCTGCGCTGGTCCATAGTAGGGTTCCTCCTTAGATTTCCAAAAGCTTTAAGTCTACATGATGAGTGACACTAGCCTTTTCTACACAAGCGAGCATTTCCATTTTATTCTCACAGACTGCGGTATGCTCTAGCCATAGTCGGAACTTCTCTTTCCGTATAACAGATAGATGTAAGGGAAAGGTGCTGCGGGATCTCAAGACATACCAACCGGCGCTTACATCTTTCCAAGGCTCCTTGAAGGCTGTAAACCACGGGAGTTTTTGATGCGATGACCAATCCTGCTGCTGTTGTTGTTCTCGAATTTTTTTATATATTTCATATACAATCTTAGAGTCTAAACAGTCTTTACAAGAAGAAGGTGTACTGAATTGGCGAAGGGCTTGGATCTGGTTCTGGCCAAATGCATAACCTACAATGTACCTGTGATTATTTTCTTCGAACCACAAGGCCCCGAAACAAACGTAATTTAGACTTATCGGCTCAAGCAGCCCTTGATGTATCCCTAAATAATAGTGCTTCAAAACATTCACCCCATCCAGCGTGCTATCACCTAATAGGCTCAGGTAACGCAAAAACCGCAGCAAGAGGAGGACCTCTGCTGCGGTTTTGGATTACAGGCAGATATACCTGGGCCAAAGCGTGGCGGATCAAGGGTCTCTCTCTTTACGCTTACGAGGTTAGCTGTCGGATTCGGACGGTGAGAGTCGCCCTACCTATTGAGACTTACGCAGTCTCCTTTGGATTCACCCCAAGTAGGCCAGGTGGCCTGATGGTTCCCCCGTTCCCTGCGAATGCAGGAACTCAGCGTTGATTGTTTTTCATGAATTAGATTCAACCCGAATCATACTCTTTTCAAGATTTTCTGTAAAAAACGGAAAATGTTCTTTTAGAGCGATTTTAACCATATCCTGCCGACTACGACTGAAAAACGAGGTAAATAGGTATTTATGGCGTGTTATCGCGCCTCTTTCTCGCTCAACCTCAGCTTCTTGCGTTTCAACCTATAAAGGGAATTTGCAGTATTTTCACCCTAAAAAGGTGAATAAAATCACATGGGTTATAGATAGCGATTAAACGCTCGAAACTCGAGTAAACAAGAGATATAGAGAGATTAGATATCAAGTAAGCGCTATCTAATGGGAAAATAGTTTTTAATTTGCATTATTTTGGCATCATTCAGGTTTTACAAGTCTTCGTGCATAAGAGTATGATTACTCCTGTTTCAACGACAATCGAATATTTGATCCGCTTAATTTCCGATAAGGAAAGCGGGGGAACCAACAATCGGCAGCCGATGTGAGAGTCGGAAGCTGATTATGGGGTGAATCCTGTAGAGGGTGCGAGTGAGCTCGCATCTATACAGGTAGGGCGACTCTCACCGCCCGAATCCGACAGCTAACCTCGTAAGCGTATGGAGAGAGGATGAGTGCAATGTGACCGCTAGCGAGCCACAGAGGAGATCCTTTGTGGCTTTTTGCTGTGCTCTTAGAAGCAAAGCATTTATGGAGGCCTCCCCCAAGAGGTCGCTAAATTCATCATTAGCGGTATTTGTAAGGCAGCGTCTAATGACGTGACACAACCGAGCTTTAGGTTGTGCCCGAAAATGACGATAGGTCAACATCCTTTCGGAGATTTTCGTTGCCTCCTTGTTGTAAATGAGCAGGAGGAGAAAAAAGAGATGACGGATCAGAATGAATATGTGCTTGTATGTGCGCCTACAAAGGCGGGAGAACATTTCATTAAACTTCTGAAGTTCAGGGGTATTAAGATGGCGGGATTAACCAACAATCTGGCTGAGAAAGCTTTACTAGAGGAGCTCGGAATCGAGCGGGTTATTCTAGTGGATACCCGCCATCAGAGCACTTGGTTTCGCCCATCGTTCCCGGTAGGCAGGGTATATCTGTTTGAGAGCAGCTTTCCGCTTTGCTGCCGCTATATTCAGATGTGCCGTACCTGGACGACACAGCCAATTTTTGTGATTACAAGTTCTATAAATCCTAGATTGGTCTATAAAAGACTTGGTGCGAGCTATGTAATCTATTCCCATAGTGGTGATGCTGATTTTCTAATCGATAGATCACCTCATCAAGGATAATGGAAGGAGTGCGGAAGATATGATGGATCTGTATATGGTGGCTTCGTTAGCTGTAATTTACGGGTTATTTTATGGCTTTATGCGCTGGTGCGCAGGTGTAGTTGAGGATACGGGGAGGGATAAGCTGTGATTCTAGTAATCGCTGTTACCCTACTGTTGTTTATATATCTGGTTTACGCGTTGATTCATCCTGAGAAATTTTAAGGAGGGGCATTCATGGGCATTTTGCAAATAGTCGTCGTAATTGTAATTCTCATCTTGTTGGTCAAGCCGATGGGGACGTATTTATATCATGTATTTTCTAACGAACCGAATCGTACGGATCGCTGGTTTGCAGGCACAGAGAAAGGTATTTATAAGCTGATCGGCCTGAAAAAACGGGACGGAATGTCCTGGAAGAAGTATGCACTCAGCTTTGTTTTAACTAATATCGTACTGGTTGCTTTCAGTTATATTTTTCTAAGATTACAGCGGGGATTGCCGCTGAACCCGAATGGAATTGCCGATATGGAACAGACGCTTTCATTTAATACGGTGATCAGCTTTATGACCAATACGAACCTGCAGCATTATAGCGGGGAGACGGGACTATCGTATTTTTCACAAATGGCAGTCATCACGATGATGATGTTCACGTCTGCAGCGAGCGGATTTTCTGTTGCGGTTGCTTTTGTCAGAGGGATTACAGGACAGAAATCAGTCGGGAATTTTTTTGAGGACTTCGTAAAAGCACATATTCGTGTATTCATTCCATTAGCTCTGCTAGTTTCATTGGTGCTGGTAGGATTGCATGTGCCACAAACGCTCAAGCCATCGCTTGAGGTCACTACACTCGAAGGGCAGACGCAACAAATCGCTATCGGTCCAGTCGCTTCTTTGGAGTCAATTAAACACTTAGGTACGAATGGTGGCGGCTTCTTCGGAGCCAATTCAGCGCATCCTTTTGAGAACCCTAATCCACTTACGAACGTTCTGGAGATTCTCTCTATGTGGATGTTGCCAGCCTCTTTGCCATATATGTACGGGTTGTTCGCTAAGAACAAACGTCAGGGCTGGGTGATTTTCACAGCAATGATGACCTTGTTCGTTCTGCTGCTGGGGCTGAATTATTATGCGGAAACTAAAGGGAATCCCGCTATTAATGCGCTGGGGATCGAGTCTTCGCAAGGCAGCATGGAAGGTAAAGAGGTACGTTTTGGGATCCCGCAATCTTCTCTGTTCACTTCGGTAACAACGGCAGCTACGACAGGTAGTGTTAACAATATGCATGATACGCTGACACCGCTGGGTGGCATTACCCCTCTGGCCCTAATGATGCTCAATAACGTCTTCGGGGGAAAAGGTGTAGGACTAATCAATATGCTGATGTATGCCATCATGGGCGTCTTCTTATGTGGACTAATGGTTGGCAGAACACCAGAGTTTCTCGGGCGAAAGATAGAAGCCAAGGAGATGAAGCTGATTGCGATTGCTATCCTTGTGCATCCGTTCATTATCCTTGTACCAACAGCAGGTGCGTTCTTAACGGGCTTGGGCAACGGTTCCATCACGAATCCCGGATTCCATGGACTTAGCCAAGTGTTATATGAATATGTCTCTTCTGCCGCGAACAATGGTTCAGGATTTGAAGGGCTTGCGGACAATACCACCTTTTGGAATGTTACAACCGGGATCGTAATGCTGCTTGGCCGTTATGTCTCTATAATCGCAATGCTGGCAGTTGCAGGTTCACTGATCCAGAAGAAGCCGGTTCCTGAGACGATTGGCACATTCCGCACAGACAATGGTCTGTTCACCGGAATTCTGATTGGTACGGTAGTGATTATCGGTGCGCTGACGTTTCTGCCGGTCATTGTGCTCGGCCCGATTGCAGAATATTTGACCTTACGGTAGGAAGAGGGAGAACAAGATGAGTACTGTAAAAAGAAAAAAGCTGCTGACGGGACCCATACTCCTAAGCGCTGTAAAGGATAGCTTTATTAAGCTTAACCCGGTGACGTTAATCAAAAATCCGGTCATGTTCGTAGTCGAAATCGGCACGATTATTGTATTGCTTATGGTACTGGCCCCCGGATATTTTAATGCAGAGAAATCGGTAGGCTTCAATATCACGGTGTTGTTCATTCTGTTATTCACAGTGCTGTTTGCCAACTTCGCTGAAGCGCTGGCTGAAGGCCGCGGGAAGGCCCAGGCGGATTCGCTTAAGAAAACGAAACAGGATATCACAGCTAATAAGCTCGTTGGAGGGTCTGTGAAGACCGTTTCTTCCTCCGAGCTGCGGAAAGGAGATATCGTGATCGTCAGTCAGGGAGAACTTATCCCTGGCGATGGTGAAGTGATTGAAGGGCTGGCCTCCGTAGATGAATCGGCAATTACAGGTGAATCTGCACCTGTTATTAAGGAAGCCGGCGGAGATTTCGGCTCAGTCACAGGCGGCACCCGGGTAGTTAGTGATGAGATTAAAGTCAAAATTACCAGTGATCCCGGTGAGTCATTCTTGGATCGGATGATCTCCCTCGTTGAAGGGGCGAAACGTCAGAAGACACCCAATGAAATTGCACTAAATACACTCTTGATCAGTCTGACGTTGATTTTCCTGATTGTAGTAGTGACCTTGCGGCCAATTGCGACTTATCTGGGCGTTGATCTAGATATTCCTGTTATGATCGCCTTGCTGGTCTGTCTGATCCCGACCACAATCGGGGGACTGCTCTCTGCTATCGGGATAGCAGGGATGGACCGCGTCACACAGTTTAATGTCCTTGCTATGTCAGGGAAGGCCGTTGAAGCTGCCGGCGACATTAATACAATGATTCTAGATAAGACCGGTACGATTACTTTCGGAAAC
This sequence comes from Paenibacillus sp. FSL R5-0928, assembly GCF_037970385.1. Lineage (NCBI taxonomy): Bacteria > Bacillati > Bacillota > Bacilli > Caryophanales > Paenibacillaceae > Paenibacillus > Paenibacillus sp. FSL R5-0928. Next base: position 602,017 of record NZ_CP150225.1, read on the forward strand.
CGGATGGCGAGTGATTTTGTGCCAGTTGGAGATGAAACGGAAGCTGAGCTTACGGCTTGGGCAGCTATTAGTTCGCTAAAGGATGAGACTCCGGAAGGACGTTCTGTTATTGAGCTGGCTAAGAAGCTGGAACGCAGCTATGACAGCAAACTTGCTGAAGGCGGAGAGTTCGTAGAGTTTAAGGCTGAGACCCGGATGAGTGGTATAGATCTGTGTGATGGACGATCTGTTCGTAAAGGGGCAGTCGATTCCGTGAAGAAATGGGTACAGTCGAAGGGCGGAGTCATTCCCGCGAACCTCGACAGTAATTCTGATGCTATCGCTCGTATGGGGGGGACCCCGCTTGCTGTTGCGGTAGACAACCGGATTTATGGACTTATTTACTTAAAGGATACAGTTAAGCCAGGCATGAAAGAGCGGTTCGATGAGCTGCGAAAAATGGGAATCAAGACTATCATGTGTACAGGGGACAATCCGCTGACCGCAGCTACTATTGCCCGTGAAGCAGGGGTAGATGATTTTATTGCAGAGAGTACACCTGAGGATAAAATAGCGGTTATCCGCCGCGAGCAGAACGAAGGCAAGCTGGTGGCAATGACTGGTGATGGAACGAATGACGCACCTGCCCTTGCCCAAGCTGATGTGGGCTTAGCGATGAACAGTGGGACTACAGCCGCTAAGGAAGCAGCAAACATGGTTGATCTGGACTCCGATCCCTCGAAGATCATTGAGGTTGTAGCTATTGGTAAACAGCTACTGATGACGCGGGGCGCGTTGACAACGTTCAGTATTGCGAATGATATCGCTAAATATTTTGCAATTATTCCGGCAATGTTCATGCTCGCCATTCCTGAAATGGAAGCTCTGAATGTCATGGGATTGAGTTCACCTAGCTCGGCAATTATATCTGCATTAATATTTAATGCGATTATTATTCCGCTGCTGATCCCATTGGCGATGAAAGGTGTCTCGTATAAAGCGATGAGTTCTACGAAGCTGCTGGGACGTAATATTTTTATCTATGGTCTAGGTGGGGTAGTCGTTCCTTTTGCGGGCATCAAACTTATTGATTTGCTCGTAAGTGTATGGATATAACAACGGATTAACTAATCATTGAAAGGGTGAGAGCATCGTGAATAACAGAAAATCGATTGCGGACGCTGAAGAACAGTTGTCATCATCGAAGGGTGCTAATTTCTTTATTATATTACGGCTATGTCTAGTGTTTGTTGTTCTCTGCGGAGTGATTTATCCTCTGACTACTACAGCGATTGCTCAAGTTCTGATGCCATCGCAAGCGAACGGCAGTCAGCTGAAGAATGACGCTGGAGTAGTAGTGGGTTCAGAACTCATCGGGCAGAGCTTTACGGACCCGGCATTATTCCATGGCCGTGTATCCAGCATTGATTATAAAGCGGAAGCTTCAGGCTCCAACAACTATGGCCCATCCAACCCCGATATGCTGCAGCGGACGAAGGATTCCATCACACAGTGGCAGCTGGATAATCCGGATGTGCCTGTAAACAAGCTGCCGGTTGATTTAGTAACCAACTCAGGTTCAGGTCTTGATCCGCATATCACTCCTGCATCGGCAATTGTGCAGATTCCCCGGATCAGTAATTTGACCGGGATTCCAGCCACGCAGCTGGAAGAGCTAGTGAATAAGCAGACCGAAGGTCGTGATCTAGGGCTGTTTGGTGAAGAACGGGTAAATGTTCTGAAGCTGAACATGGAGCTCCAGAAATTAACGAACAAATAAATATAGCTAATATCCCTGCCCGATTGTTCAAACTGGGTCAGGGATATCTTGCTTTCTGGCATAGAAGAGTGAATGGATGAACGGGTTATTAAGGAGTGGTCTTGATGGGAACATATCGGAGGAAGACGCCGGAGGAACTGCTGCTCTCTATCTATGAGCTGCATCGTGGACGCCTGAAGATCTATATAGGCCCGGTCAGTGGATCAGGCAAGACCTATCAGATGCTGCGTGAGGGGCAGGCGCTGAAAGCACAGGGCATCGATGTTGTAATCTGTGCGGTTTCAACCAACCAGAGTCCAGAAACAAGGGATCAGCTGGGTGACTTGGAACGGATTCCAAGTATTCATTGGTTTCAGAGGGAGATCGAGAAGAAGGATCTGGACGTGGAGGCCATTGTGGCGCGTAATCCAGAGGTTGTACTAACCGATGGATTGGCTCATCATAATCGCGAGGGTGCGGAGAGATCAACTAGGCTGGAGGATATCAAATATTTATTGGGCTGTGGAATTAGTGTCATCACAACTGTAAACGTATACGAGCTGGAGGGCGCAGCAGATCTAGCGCGAAAGTGGACGGGGATTGAGGTGGAGTATTCCTTGCCTGCGGAAGTGCTCACCCTTGCAGATGATATCGTTCTAATTGATGTGACTCCGGAAAAGATACTTCAACGTTTGTCCGAAGGACATTTGGGCAAGAAGCAGCGGACTTCGCTTTTTAACAAAGGGAATCTAAGCAAGCTGCGGGAGCTGGCGCTGAGAATGGTTGCGGAGGATGTTAATGGCTCGCTGGAGAAGCATCGGGAGGAGCAAGGATTGCTGGGGGCTTCGGGGATTGCCGAAAAAGTGTTGGTGTCCGCACAGTATTATTGGAATGGCTCGATTCATATCCGCCGTGGACAGCAAATCGCTAAACGGTTAAACGGAGATCTGGCGGTGGTATCCTTCTGGAAGCAGGGCCTGACGCCCTCTAAGGAAGCAGCAACCTTCAAGCGATCCCTATGGAAGCTGACTGAGAAGATTGGGGCCTCGATGGAGGAGATTTCTTTTCGCTCGAAGAGGGAGATTCCGGGACTTCTAGTGAAATACGCCATCCAGCATAATATTACCCGTATCGTTATGGGACACTCCAAGCAAACGGCGTGGCAGGAGCTGTGGAAGGGTTCGATTGCTAACTCATTGTTAAAGCAAATCCGCGGAGTAGATGTGTTTTTCGTGGCTGATCGTGCTGAGCGTGAGGGAGAACGCGTTCTTCCTACCCGGCAGAGCCGAAATGAGCGGAAAGCCGATGCCTATCACAGATTAAGCAGTCAGGAAGTAAAGGATAAAATCGATGCCATTCGTGGGGGCACATTTAAAGTGTACATTGGTGCTGCTCCCGGAGTGGGCAAGACTTATAAGATGCTGCGAGAAGGAAATGATCTCCTAAAGAGAGGGATCGATGTTGTTATTGGACTACTAGAAACGCATGGACGTAAAGAAACCCTTGAACAGATCGGTGATCTGGAGATCCTTCCGCGACTGAGTATTGACTATCGGGGGACTGTCCTTGAGGAAATGGATACGGCAGCTATCATTAAGCGTAATCCGGAGGTCGTACTGGTAGATGAACTGGCACATACCAATATGCCGGGCAGCAAACATAAGAAGCGGTATATGGATGTTATGGAGCTATTGGATGCAGGGATCTCTGTAATCTCCACAGTGAATGTTCAGCACTTAGAAAGCTTGAATGATGCTGTAGAACAAATTACCGGAGTTAGAGTTAGAGAGACTTTCCCAGACAGCATTCTGCAACGGGCCGACGAGGTTGAACTTATCGATGTATCTCCTAAAACACTGCAAGAGCGGATGAAGGATGGGAAAATATATGCGATGACCAAAGTGGATCAGGCGCTGGGGGCTTTTTTCAAAATCGGCAATCTAATCGCCCTCCGTGAACTGGCGCTGCGGGAAATTGCTGATGATGTGGATGAACGTCTGGAGGCCTGGGAACGTGTCGGGTCGCTGCGGGGACCTTGGCGGCGGCAGGAAGTGATCTATGTGTGCATCACCTTAGGAGATCATGCGGAACGTCTGATTCGGCGAGGTTTTCGGATTGCCTATCGTCTAAAAGCTTGCTGGTATGTTACGTACGTACAGGAATATAAGCAGAGCGGGCCTTCTTACGATAAACGAATTAATGATTTGAAAGAATTGACGGAACGACTGGGTGGAACGTTTAAGATGATTCCTAACGTGCTCCCGGCACGAGTGTCTTCCTTGCTGCTTGAAAGGTCTCAAGCCTTACAGAGCACACAGATTATTATCGGCCAATCTCAACGCTCCTGGGTACGTAAATGGCTGCGTGGGGATGTCACTAAGCAGATTCTGCGTTCGGCCAGAAATGTAGATGTACTGGTCGTGGCAAATCTTATGCGTGAGGAACCTTAAGCTTTAGAACAATGAAAAAAGGGGATTCCTAGCCAAGTGGCTGTTGGAATACCCTTTTTTGGTATGCATATATCAAGTGCTAAATAATTAACCGGATGAATTACTGGGCCGCTTCGATGAGTGCTTTCAGCTCGGGAAGATTGAATCCCTTGGTGGCATGATCCCCTGCTACAGTAACAGGAACACCCATGAAACCAAGCTTTTCGACTTCCTCTTGATAGACTGTGCTAGTCATAACATCTCTTACTTCAAAAGGGATACCTTGCTCCGTAAGATATTGTTTGACCAGATTACAATCGCTGCAGCCTGCTGTTGAATAAACAATCACTTGCTGGCTCATTGGTTCACAGCCTCTTTGATAGCATCTCTTGTGATCTTCCAGTGGGAAGTGTTCCAGCGAACCTCATTATCCTCAAGCAGGAAGAGCTGTGGAGATTCATGCTTAATCCGAAAATCCTCGGCAATTTGATTGGAAACTGGACGATCCTCGATGACTAGAACTACTGCTGCTGCAGTATCCGCATCCTTTAGATAAGCCTGGAATTCTTCATTAGCTTTGGCGCTAATCGGGCAGGTAGTGCTGTGTTTGAACAGCAGTTTTTTGCCAGGTTTAGCCACATACTGCTTAAGATCTTCCAATGTATGAAGTTGTTGAATAGACATAGATATCACCCTCCTGGGATCGTTATTTTACTAACCATTGTGTTGTTAACAACCTGTAATCATGATTGTAACATATATTAAATTTAAAACAAAAAGGATTCTGGAGCAGCTAATCCAAGGATGACCAACCCTCATTTTAGCGCGTTGAAAAAAAGGGGACGGCATGCTAAGGTGAAAGCAAGACAACTTGCTTCAATAATCCTTACTAGGTAGGAGTGTTGATAAGAATGAACAGAGTCGCATGTGTGACTGGAGCTGATCGGGGTCTTGGATTGTCTCTTGTACACTCTCTTTTAGAGAAACAGTTCTTAGTATTTGCTGGACAATACATGAGAGACGCAGATGAATTGAAAGCGCTTCAAGAAGAGTATCCGGAACAGCTGGAACCTATTCCACTCGATATTGGTAGTAAGGATAGTGTAAAGCAGGCAGCAAGGGCTATCGCCAGCAGAACTGGGCATGTTGATATTCTTATTAATAATGCCGGAATTATTCATTCCGCAGATGATGCTACGATGCTGGTGGATATGGATGATGAGGGCATGGCAGAGATTTATAATGTGAATACGCTAGGCGCGTTGAGAGTCAGCAATGCACTTATGGGCCTATTATTGCAAAGTAAGGATAAATTAATTGTTAATATTTCTTCGGAAGCGGGCAGCATTGGCAGAAATAAGCGTATTAATATGTACGGCTACTGCATGTCTAAAGCGGCACTGAATATGCAGTCCTCCCTGATGCACAATCATCTAAAGACGCTTGGGGGTCAAGTGATGGTGTTTCACCCCGGCTGGATGAAGACTTATATGCATGGCGAAAAAAATGAGCAAGCGGATATTTCACCTGATGTGTCCGCAGATCAGATTATAAGTCAGGTTATGGAGTATAAAAAATATCTAGGGGATGCGCCGGCCTATCTTGATGTGGATGGCAATACATGGCCTTGGTAGAGGGGTTTCCCGTAATCAAAAAAAGTACACGAAGAAAGGCGATGATAGGATGTCTACACTAAAAGCACTGGCACTCGGAAGTTATTCGGAGGTTAAATATCACCCATTTGCGGGAGTAGACCGGGAGATTGAGCAGATATTTGCCAATGACCTGCAGGTATTCTCCTCGGAGGATTACGGGCTGCTTAATAAAGAAACATTATCTGACTACAAGCTGGTGATCTCCTATACCGAATTCTCCGATGATAAAATACCGGCGGAACAAAGCAGCGCATTGCTCTCCTATGTGGCTAATGGTGGCGGATTACTAGTGGTACATAACGGAATCTCCTTACAGCGTAATCAGGAGCTAGGCGCCATGCTGGGAGCTCATTTCACTCATCATCCAGAATTCACTTCGCTCCAGATGTCCATACCGGCAGGGGAGCATCCCATTATGCAGGGAATAGAAGAATTTGTGATCGATGATGAGCCTTATTATTTTGAGCAGCATCCCTATTTCGAAACAACTGTGCTTATGGAATATCCTCATGATGGGGCAATGAGGCAGGCGGCTTGGTGCCATGAGTTTGGTCTAGGCCGGGTTGTTTATTTAATGCCTGGTCATCATTTGCCGTCATTTTCCGTAGAGCCTTTTCGCCAGATGATTCGTAGAGGTGGACTTTGGGCGGCGGGATTATTGTAGGATATAAGCGGATATACCTGTTGTAACATAAAACACGAGTCCAACTGCGGGTTAACTGCGGTTGGATTTTTTTTGTTGACTCTAACATTGGTGTCAGGGTTTATACTGGTGTAGAACAATTCTCATGAACCCCGGGGAGAATGCTATGAAAATAGGTGAGCTTGCTAAACTGACGGGCGTAAGCGTCCGTTCACTTCGTTACTATGAGAGTCAGGGATTAATCTCGCCGATCCGTCAGGCCAACGGATATCGGGAGTACTCTTTACTTGCTGTAGAGACGGTAGAAACGATTAAACTATATTTGAACCTGGGTCTGTCGACAGAGCAGATCGCGGGCTTTCTACATTGTGTGTTGAAGAACAAAGAAGCCTTCTGCGCAGAAGTGATGCCACTATACCGCAGTAAACTGGAGGATATTGAACGTCAGCTTGTAGAGCTAAATCAGATCAAGAGGAATTTGGAAGAACGAATGGCATCTATCTTGCAGGAGCAGGATGAGAGCAAGTTGGGCGCGTGTACACTGGAGAACTTGGAATAGGTACTGCTGGTGCTGGAAAATATGAGGAGGAATGGCAAATGTCAATTATAAATGCCGATAGCGCGGATTGGGTGCGGGAAGAAATACGTGGTGGAGGAACCGTGCTGGTGGATTATGGTGCGCCATGGTGCCCCCCTTGTAAGGTGCTGTTGCCTCTTCTGGAAGATCTTCACCAGGAATATGGAGACGATGTTTCTATTGTAAAGGTGAATTGTGATGAACTTCCGGATCTTGCTGGGGAAGCTGGTGTTATGGGGATGCCTACTGTCATTGTATATAAAGAGGGACAGCCTATAGAAAAGCTGGTCGGTCTGCGTCCGAAAGCAGCCTACCAAGGCATACTGAACAAGGTTCTCCAAGCATAAGGCAATAAATATAAAGATGAAATTAGGGAGACTCCATATTGTGGGGTCTTCTTTTTGTGCATGAATTAACCATCTTCGGTAAAAAATACGAACACAGCTATAAAGGAGGTGATGAGGGTGTGGGGTAGTATTTTAGAGCTAATTCCTAAATGGAGCGTAATTTTCCAAGGTTTTATGATCTTTTTCGTTCCGTTTATTCTAATTCGTACGACGAGTTGGGCTAGGGCAAAGGAAGATACGATAAGTACTAGAGCAAAAAAAGCTGCCGGCAGCATAGGCGGGGGTGTTCCTTACGGAGAAACATCTATAGGGACTAACGGCACGAAAAAGGTTGCTAAGCCAGATGGATCGGCTGATCTAAGTGAAGGTCCTACAGGAGCAAGCTATAGCGGTCAATTTCGGGAGGATTTGCAACGATTTAAAGAGATGAGCACAGATATGCATGATGTGAGTTTTCGGGAGTTGCGTATCGGAGGTATAAAGCTGCAAGCGGCCCTTATATTTGTAGATGGATTGACGGATAAAGATAAAATGGATCGGAATATTCTGAAGCCTTTAATGGATGCTTATCAGGTCTTTAAGGATCCCCATACGATACCGGAAGCAAAGGATCTAAAAGATATTCTCATTCATGAAATTGTGCTTATTTCGGAAGTTGAGTTTACGGATAATGTGAAGCTCTCGCTTCAAAAGGTGTTGTTCGGCTCTGTAGTGCTGCTAGTGGAAGGGATACCGGAGGCTATTGTGCTCAGCACCCCGAAGGGGAACACAAGAGGGATAGAGGAGCCTGAATCAGAGGCAGTCTTGCGGGGATCACGAAGCGGATTTAATGAGACGTTAAGTGACAACACAGCATTACTGCGCAGGCACGGGCAAAGCACAGAGCTAGCGATGATTTCGTTTACTGTAGGAAAGAGAATGAAGAAGGATTTGGTTCTAACTTATATCAAAGATATCGCGAATGATGAACTTGTCGAAGAAGTCAAACGAAGAATTAGGACGATTGATATAGATGATGTGCAAGAATCTGGTTATGTGGAGCAATTAATCGAAGATAATAGCTTCACGCCATTCCAGCAGATTCAGAATACGGAAAGACCTGACCGCGTAATGGCAGCGCTACTGGAAGGGAGAGTAGCTATTTTACTGGATGGCACTCCCTTTGCCCTGATTATGCCAGTTTCCTTCGGGATGCTGCTGCAATCACCTGAGGATTATTACGATCGGTGGATGGTGGGTTCGTTGGTGCGCTTACTGCGTTTTCTCGCGGCATTGATATCAATGTTTGCACCGGCACTATATATTTCCTTCCTCTCCTTTCAGCCAGGATTGATTCCGACAAAGTTGGCTATTTCAATCATCAGCTCCCGCCAAGGTGTACCTTTTTCGGTATTAATCGAAGCATTGATTATGGAGACCTCAATCGAAATATTACGGGAGGCTGGACTCCGGCTGCCTAAACCTATCGGTCCTGCAATGGGGATTGTTGGCGGTCTAATCATCGGTCAAGCCGCGGTAGAAGCCGGAATTGTGAGTCCAATTCTAGTCATCGTTGTTTCAGTTACAGCAATTTCTTCCTTCACCATCCCTATGTATAGTGCTGGAATGACACTTCGCACGCTCCGTTTTGTAGCTATGTTTTCTGCAGCAGTCTTTGGATTATATGGAGTTGTGTTATTTTTCCTTTTCCTGAGTGCCCATTTAATCAAGCTAAGAAGCTTTGGCATGCCCTATCTTGGCATGTTCATACCGTATAAGATTAAGGATTGGAAAGATTTTATATTCCGTATGCCACTGCAATTTCTAACAGGCCGCCCTACGCTGTTGAAGCCGAAGGACCCCCGACGCAAAGGGTGAGGGGTCTAGGTAAAGGAGGAAGAAATTATGAGTACCGAGGTTAAGGACCGAATTACTGCTGTTCAAGCAACGATCATATTAGCCAATTATACTATTGCGGCAGGGATACTTACACTTCCTCGGACGATTGTAGAGGCTAGTGAGACTCCAGACGTATGGATCTCCGTTTTTTTAGGGGGAGTGATTACCTTTTTTACAGGTTTAATTATAGTGAAGCTTAGTCAACGGTTTCCAGGTCAAACCATCTTTCAATTTAGCGGGAAAATCATTGGCAAGCCACTTGGAGTGATTCTCTCTATATTAGTGATTGTTTATTTTCTGTGCATAGCCAGTTTTGAAGCACGTTCCGTGCAGGAAGTGACCTCTTTTTTTCTGCTGGAGGGAACCCCTCCTTGGGCTATTGTTGCCGTGTTTATTTGGATAGCCTTCTATTTGTGCAGAGGAGGGCTTAATGCCATAACTAGCATGTGTAGGTTGATTGTTCCGATTGCATGGACAGTTTTTTGTTGGGGTATGTTTGCTTAGTGTTGAAGTTTTTGATATCGATAATCTGCGGCCTTTTCTTGGAGATGGGTTAGGACCGGTATGGAAGGGCATCAGGCCAACCATTCTGACTTTTACTGCTGGTGAAGCGATGCTGTTCATTGTTGCTTTTATGGATAAGCCACAAAAAGCAGTAAAGGTAATTATTGCTGGATCATGTATATCAACGTTCTTTTATCTTTTAGCCGTTGTAATGACTATTGGTGCGTTTTCTATAGATGGAGTGGTCACAAGAACTTGGCCATTTCTTGATCTAGTGAGAAGCTTTGAGGTGAATTATCTTATTTTTGAGAGGTTTGAATCGCTGCTGCTGGTAATCTGGATTATGCAAATTTTCTGCACCTTCTGCATCACTATTTATGCTGCTGCTTTGGGAGTTTCTCAAATATTTCATAAACGATTTAATAGCTGCTTATTGGCTATACTTCCAGTAGCCTATGTAGTTTCCAGAACGCCTCCAAATGTGAATGCTCTGTTTGCATTAGGGACAGTTGTGGGGAATTGGATGATCGTTTTATTTGGATTAATTCCATTGCCGCTGTTAATCATCGCACATTTCCGGAGGGCGGCTTCATGAAAAAGTGGAGAGTGTCGATTACATTTCTTATATTATGTATTCTGTTGACCGGTTGCTGGAGCAGTACACCTGTTGAGGAGTTGAGTATGGAGATTGGTGTTGCCCTGGACAGTGCGGAGGAGACAGGGGATGAGGAGGCAACTCAGCAAGGAGGTGGGGGGAATCCCATGCCTGCCCAAATAATGAGTACCTATCAGTTTACGATTCCTCAAGGCTCAGGAGGGTCAGGTATGAAGTCTGGGGCTTCCCCATCCTCAACCAGAAATTACTATAACATGAGTGAAGTAAGTGATTCGATGTTTGAAGCATTACGGGCACTTTCACTGCGTACTAGACGTACTCCGATCGGACATCACCTTAAGGTCATTGTGATCGGTGAGAAGCTTGCACGCTCTACTAAGTTTTCTGAGTTAATTGATTTCTTTAGCAGGGATAACGATATTCGTCCCAGTGTTCTACTATATGTCAGCAAGGGAAAAGCCAGAGATGTATTGGAAAATGCGCTGCCGGGCCAAACCCCTTCATTTGTATTAGAGGGGATTTTTGTGAATAGAAGTCGGAGCACGAGGATATGGGAGCCAGTTTCAATAGCTAAAGTAGCGGGTCCTTTGCATGGTAAAAGAAGTTTCATGTTGCAGAATGTAATATCTTTAGAAAAAGAGAAGGAGACAAAGCTGGATGGAGCAGGCGTAATTAAAGGGAAAACGGGAAAACTCGTTGGTTTTTTTGATGCATCGGAGCTGGAAGGAATGGTCTGGCTGACTGGAAAGGGAGAGGGGGGTGCTCTCAAAGCATACGACCCGTCTAACAATAAGCTCATTACCTATGAAATCAAATCCCTGGGTAGCAAGTATAAGGCTATTGTGAAGGATGGGAAGATCTCCTTTCATGTGAAAATAGAATCTACGGGGAGATATGGTGAGGCTTTTGCTAAGAGTGCGAAGAAGTTACATGACGGCATTGTAAAGGAGGATAAAGCAGTGCTAGAGAAGCATGTCGTAGACATGCTTCAGGTCACTGTGAAAAAAATGCAGAAGGAGCTGCATACAGAGGTTGCAGGTTTCGGCAACGCTTTGCGTATTCAACATCCAGCCGTATGGCGGAGCGTAGAGGATAACTGGGATGAAACCTTTAGCGAGATTCCGATTACCTATGAAGTGAAACTGAATATTGAAGAGTATGGTGCATCAGATACATCGGCTGAATAGAAAGGGCTATTTGCAATGTTGTATGGAGCTACTTCGTTTGTGTCTGGATAGGAATGACATCATTCTGATGCAGTGCATCGAGCACTTCATCCTTTAATTGAGATGTGAAGGCATTCCATGTTTTTTTACCGATGTCCAGTTCTTCACGTCCAATAGCATTCAGTGTTTCTAGCCACAGACGTTTGTCGTTAATCAGCCCAAGTTGATCTTGAATCTCCTTATAGATCTCCTCATGCGCATGAAATTTCTGATTTAACGCAAAATCGGCTGCACTCGCGGTATAGCGCAGTTCCTTAGCGGCAATTCTTAGCTGGTGCAAAGCGTCGAAGGCTTCTTTAGATTCGGCATTGTCTTCATGAAAAATAGCTTTACAGGTTTTTTTCTTCTGCTCATAAGCGATCTCAAGCTCACGCATAACAACGTTAACATTCTTTTTTGCGACTAGGGCTTCAAGCTGCTCGCTTAGGAAGGTCTTCCACTTTTCCTCGAGGCCTTCATTGATTAGTTCAGGCAGCTCATTAGTGAGCTTCTTGCGGTAAGTTTTGCGCTTGTCCTTTTGGTAAGCAATCACTGCCTTTAACAGGTCTGCAGTTTTAGAATCTCCGTTCTCCTTCGCTTGCTTGCGCTTGTTCTTAAAAGATTCTATTAGAACATCTGCATCTCTCACTTTACCTAATCTCTTTTGCGCTTTTTTGAAAATAGGGTACAGGCCTGAAGTGTGCCGCGGATCAAGAATGGATAATAGACTTAGCAGCTTACGGCAGTTCACTCTTGCCTGGTGGATATCTTCATCAGCGAATTTATTTAATGCGTCATGGCTGTAATCCCAAAAGTTGATATAAAGGTGGTTAAGGGCTTGTTCCCATTGCTTTGTTTTGGTTAGCTGTCGTTCTTTGGTCAGCTTGTCTCCTGTCATGCAGCATCACTCCTTAACGTTTGGGATAGCATGAATTTAGGGCTTCCCCTATTATGCTCTGGGGCAAGTCCATTTACTATAAGAATAGCGTTATCATAACCTCATTTCAATTCTCTACTCACAGCATAGAGACAGATCGGTTACAATATTACTATCATTATTTATACGGATAGGCTTGGATCTTTAGCTGGTAGAGAATAGCAGGTCTCGTGGCTCATATTCGGGAAAGAGGGGCTTTGGTGGATACTCGTGAGTATGATTCAATAGTTAGTAAACTTCCTTCAGAAATGGGGCTCTTTCAACATCTGAGTGCAAAGGATGAGAGCAAAGATACAGAAGCAGGGAGCCTAGAAGATATGTTGGTTCCATTCGCTTTTGAGGAAACCTTATGCAGGGATGTTGGAGCGGGCATTATACCTCCTAGCTTACATCTGTGGAGTCATTCTGGTGGTGTGGCGCTTGGACTTCGGGACAGTAAGCTACCGTGTGCAGCTCAGGCGATGCTTATGCTTGAGGAGCAAGGGATTAGAACGGCGGTTAGGCATTCAGGCGGGGCTGCGGTGCCTCTGGATTCAGGGATCGTTAATGTTTCTCTAGTTCTGCCCAAAGGACGTGGAAAGCTGGACTTTCATGATGACTTTAAGCTCTTGGCTGCTTTGATCACGGAAGCGGTTGCTATAAGTCATCCACAGGCTGCGGCGCAAATTGAGGCTGGTGAGATTGTTGGTTCTTACTGCCCGGGTGATTTCGATCTGGCCATTAATGGTCGGAAGTTTTGTGGGATCGCTCAGCGTAGGCAGAATAATGCTTATTTTGTACATGCATTTGTTGTAGTTTCTGGCTCGGGACAAGAACGCGGTGAACAAATCCGCGATTTCTATGCGCAAGCCTCCGGAGGAGACTCCTCATTAGCTTATCCACGGGTTCGTCCAGAGACGATTGCTGGACTTGGTGAACTCGGTGGACCTGAAGTGGCGACAGTGTTTGTGGAGGGAATTATTCAGGCTTTAATTCACCGGGGAGTGTCTCTTAGACCATCCGGCATTTTGCAGCAAGAGACAGGATACAGCTTGGACTATGATGATCCACGTGTGCTCGATGCAACGCGGGTGCTTCGCGAGCGGTATTCCTGAGGGCTAAGCATGGGTTGGAGTCTGTTAAAAAAGGACGTAATGGAAAGCTGGCTAGAGCCAGCCTACGAAACGTCTTTTTTTAATATTCAATCACGCTCTTTTAATTATACAACTCAGGACGTCTGTCCGAAAAAATCGGAATTTGTTTCCTAATCTCACGCACCTGATGTAAATCGATATCTCCAGTTAGAATTTCTTCCTCTTCAGAAGCTTCACACACAATATCTCCCCAAGGATCAATAATCATAGAATGCCCAGCAAAGATATTGGCTGGATCGCTGCCTGCACGGTTGCAGGCTACAACATAACATTGATTCTCGATGGCCCGGCTGATCAACAGCGCCCGCCAGTGGGACAACCTGGGCAGTGGCCATTCAGCGCAGACGAACAGGATTTCCGCCCCTTGTGCGGTATGGGCGCGAACCCACTCCGGAAAACGGATATCGTAACAGATTAGCCCTGCACATAAGATGCCGTCCAATGTGAAGAGTCCTTTAGTTTCTCCCGGTTGGAGATACAAATGCTCCTCCATCAGCTGGAACAAATGCAGCTTGCTGTATTGTCCAACAAGCTCACCTGATCGATTAAATACATACATACGATTGGTGACCCCAGCATCATTACGGCTAGCCACTGAACCGGCGATGATATTGATGCTGTATTGTTTAGCCAAGCTGGAGATGAATTCCTTGGTAATTTCTCCTTCTAGATCGCCAATATCTTCTAAGCGAGTCAGATCATAGCCAGTGGTCCATAGCTCAGGGAGAATCAGACAATCAGGGGCTGCGGAAGCAGCTTCATTTATTTTCTGGGCAACAGCAGCATAATTCATAGCGGGATTGCCAAATGCTATATCCAGCTGAATCAGGGATATTCTCATAGGTATCCTCCTCTTTTGTTCAAGCGTATAGCACCGGATAAGGATAAGCAATGTTGATTTTTTAAAAATGATTTGATATATTAGTTGACGGGTCAATGATTATGCGTTAGTATAATTTTGTACAAAACAATTGCATGCAATTAAATTTAGAAAGGAGGCATATTTTGACGGAGCACTGTCCTGAGGAAGAGCATATATTTGAACTGCTGCAGGCTTTAAACAAAGGAATCTCTCCAAAATTCGAACGTTGTGCCGGGATTAGTCCCACACGGCTTCGCCTCCTGCACGAACTGTTTCGGGTAGACGAAGTCAGCCAAATCAGTCTGCAAAAGGAAATGGAGATTGATGGGGCAGCCGTCACACGTCATCTGAAGGGATTGGAAGAGAGTGGCATGATCGCCCGCCGCAATAACCCAGCCGATAACAGGGTCACATTGGTCTCATTAACCGATCAAGGTCGGGAAAGAATGGTTAAATATAGCGAAGAGAAAAGGCGGTTTATCGCTACTTTGCTAACAGGTTTTAACGATCAGGAGCGAGCAGTGCTCATTGATATGCTTAATCGTCTGCAATCTAATATCATTCTGTTGTAACTTACAAATCACACACTCAAAGGAGAATTACACATATGAACGCTACACAAACAAATGACTTTCAAGAAATTATTACAGGACGCCGCTCTATCCGCAAATATGATCCATCCGTTAAAATCAGCAAAGAAGAAATGACACAGATCCTTACCGAAGCTACACTTGCTCCATCTTCAGTGAACATGCAGCCTTGGCGTTTTCTGGTCATTGAAAGTGACGAAGCTAAAGCTACTTTAGCGCCTCTCGCTCGTTTTAATAACGTACAAGTAGAGACTTCTGCGGCTATGATTGCCATCTTTGGTGATCTGAACAACTTCGATTATGCTGAAGAAATTTACGGTACTGCTGTTGAACGTGGACTTATGCCTGCTGAAGTAAAAGAAAATCAATTAACCAGATTATCCGCTCATTTCGCTAACCTGCCACGGGAAATTAACAGAGACACCGTGCTTATCGATGGCGCACTTGTTGCTATGCAGCTGATGCTGGTTGCTCGTGCACATGGTTACGATACAAACCCAATTGGTGGATTTGAAAAAGACCAAATCGCTGAAGCGTTTGGTATGGAAAAAGATCGTTATGTTCCTGTAATGCTACTCTCCATTGGTAAAGCTGTTGATGCAGGTTACCCATCTGTTCGTCTGCCTATCGATAAAGTTGCTGAGTGGAAATAATTATAAAGTTAGTAAGCCAACGCGCTACCATAAACACTAATCTTAGGAGGAATATACAATGATCATTATTCATGCTGTACTTAAAGTTAATCCAGAGCGTCGTGAACAGTTTTTGACGGAGTCTAAAGCATTACTGGCTGCTACTCATGCTGAAGAGGGTAACCTTTCTTATGAGCTATATGAGAATGCTGGAGAAGCCAACTCATTTATCATGATTGAGCAATGGCGTGATGCTGAAGCAGTATCCAGCCACAATACGAGCGCTCATTTCACTGCTTTCTCAGCTAAAGCTGGCGAATTCTTGGCTGCTCCTCTAGATGTTAAAGTATTTAGCGCAGAACAGGTAAAATAAGCTGTCTCCATTCTTAGGAATTCTGTTTAAACCTAAACAGGGATGATCCATAGCCATAAAGGCTGTGGGGCATCCCTGTTTTGCATTACACCCCGTTTATAAAAAGGAGATCTAGGGTATCTATCCTTACCTTGATTCAAAGGCATGCAATATAAACGATGGGGGACTTTACATATGAAGACACAGAGAAATATGATTGATTTCTTGAATTATTATCTATCCGGTGGATCGCTTGCCCGTATTATGGGTGTAGCAGGAGAAGAGGTGGAGCGTAAGCTTGAGGGGATAGACCTAGAGGCTGCCAGAGCCTATCGTCAGACGCTTGGCGGAGTCATTACGACAAGTCAGCAGCTATTCCAGCTTCCTGGATTTAGCCCAAGCTTACTGGAACAACTTACTGAAGTATTGGGCAGACTAGACTCAGGCAAGCTAAAGGTTCTGGCTCCACAGACTACTTGGAATAATCAAGTAACACCTTACGTGAATGGTCCAGAGTGTCTAGGAATGATATTAGAGGAGATTAGAAAAACGCAGCATTATATCCACCTGTCTGTCATGCTTTTCTTTAATGATCGTTCGGGCAATCTGGTTGCAGATGAGCTATTTTATGCTCTTAAGCGTGGCGTTAAGGTAAGGGTTATGGTCAATTACACATTGACGGCATTGGGGTACGGTAATAATCTGGAGTACGGCCAGTTCTCCAAGATTGCTGATCGGCTTGAGAATGCAGGCGCCAAGCTGCTGAATACCTTCAATTCGTATTATACAGCCGTGGAATGGCGGGTGAAACGAAAGGCGCTGGAGCAAGAGGGAGTGCCGGAAAGTATTCTGTTTCTGCAGGATAAAGTGCAAGAGGATGTTGAGGTCACAGGACTGAATGTCATCGACCATCGGAAGTTTATGGTCATAGATGGGGTAACCTCGATTATAGGCAGTGTAAACATTGGTGACCAATATACGTATGAGACCCCAGTTCAGGCGTCCTCTGCAATGAGTATAGACGGACATCCACAGGGGATTCCTAGTAAAGAGGCTGAGTGGCATGATGGCTGCTTCCGGATTCGCGGCGCTGCAGCGCAGCCTTTGAATGCGATGTTCTATTCTCGCTGGCTGCTACTAGGCGGAGATCATTTTGACGTGAATGATGTCTTTTATTATCCTGATGTAGATTATCATTTTGGTGAGGAAGAATGTACGCTGTTAGCAAGCTTTCCAGGTAACCCGGTTAACCTGATTCAACAATATTATCTGGATTTAATTACTTACGCGGCTGAAGAGACTATCATCGTGAATCCTTATTTGATTGATCAGGATTTTTGGGATCGGCTCGGGCTGCTTGGTCCGGAATGCTCGTGTAATTTGAACATTTGCAACCCGCTGGAGGTCAATGATCATCCTACAAATCGCGCGGCGGTAAGAGGCAATATGTATATGCCGTTTATTAACGGTGTTTCCTTCTATGACTACAGTGCCACCGGTCGATTTTCCCATTGGAAAATTACCTATGATCATAGATCACAAGCCGTTTTTCATGGTTCATATAATATCAACGAAAGAAGTGCCTGCCACGATTTTGAGCTGGGAATGCTGGTAAAAGGGGAGGCCTTTGCAGAGCAGATAAAGTCTATGATCGATTATGACCTGAGTGTCTCGCGGAAGATTACCAGTAAAAGTGAGTTCTTTAAGCATCCTTGGCTACACCCTAGTACTTATCTGAATAAGGTAACCCAGAATTATACTTGATAAATTGGGCTAATTCTCATGATATAATGATCGTTATAAATCATTAGGGTGGAGTATTGGCTATGCAAATCAAAATTACAAAAAGTGGTTTGAAAAAGGACGAGGTATTCTTTCTCACAGAATTTGGGGAGGGCCGGGGAATCTGGTGTGGTGCTCCTGTGAATCCAGGGGCAGAAATGGATGTGGAATTCGAGCTTTCGGAGCTGCTTATGAGGTGGGTGGATATCCATCCTGTACCTGCAGGTGAGTTCAATATCAGGCTCGAGCAGGATAGGGTTATTTTTACGGGCGTGTTGGAGAATATTGAAGAAGATGGCACAGGATACTTACGAATAGGTGAAGGGTTAGTGATGTTCGAGTGTCTCGGTGAACCTATGGCACTGGGTGTGTTCGTAGAATTGCAGGTCCGTGATGTGCGAATCTATCCCTTCAGTATTTGACGCTTCTTAGGGACTAAGATAACATACAAAGATAACATTAGATTCAGAAAGTTAAGCAAGAGGAGTAGAAAGCTATGAACACCGAAATTCAGCAATTTAAGACCGAATTCTTCAAGGCGCTGGCTCATCCGATGCGTATTCGTATTCTGGAGCTGCTCAGCGAAGGTGAGAAGAATGTGAATGAACTGCAGGCTATTCTCGGCTCGGAAGGTTCTGCTGTATCCCAGCAGCTAGCTGTTTTACGCGCCAAAAATGTAGTAACCAGTGTGAAAGAAGGCACCACAGTCATTTATGCCTTACGTGATCCTCTGATCAAGGACCTTCTGGTAGTGGCCAAACAAATATTTGATAACCATCTCGTGAATACCATTTCATTGCTGGAAGGCATGCGCGGCGAGTGAAAATGGCATAGATTAACGTTATTTTGGCGTTGACAACAGTCGCGTCCTAGAGTAATGTTCTTCTTATATTCAAATAATCAGATATTTAAAGAAAAGAAGGTTTGAACATGACAGGGCGGGGTCGTTATAAAGGCTACAACATGAACGCTTTTCGCAAGGATTTGATATCGGGGACAATCGTCGGAGTTATTGCCATTCCTTTAGGGATGGCATTTGCTATTGCTTCTGGTGTAAAGCCGGAATATGGCATTTATACGACAATCGTTGCCGGCATATGTATTTCATTGTTCGGGGGATCGAAATTTCAGATTGGTGGACCGACAGGTGCATTTATTCCTATCTTGTTCGCCATTGGGATGCAGTATGGTTATGAGAACCTGCTGTTAGCAGGGATGATGGCGGGGGTTATTTTAGTCCTCATGGGATTGTTAAGGCTGGGTGTACTGATTAAATTTATTCCGAAGCCGGTCACGATTGGTTTCACAGCAGGAATAGCGGTTATTATCTTCACCGGACAGATTGCTAATTTCCTTGGGTTAAGGAATATTGAACGGCACGAGAGCTTTGTAGATAACATGAAAGAAATTGGACTTCATCTATCGACGATCAATGGATATAGTATCCTGACCGCCGCGATTTGTCTGGCCGTTGTTATCCTAGCGATTCGCTTCGCTCCGAAGGTGCCGGGCTCATTGGTTGGCCTTCTTTGTGCGACTGTCATAGCAGCGTTATTTTTTAGCGGTAAGGTGACTACGATTGGTTTGGCCTATGGGAATATCCCTAATACACTGCCAAGCTTCCGTTTTCCGACCATTACCTGGGAGCGGATTACAATGCTGATTCGTCCGGCCTTTATCATCGCGATGTTGGGTGCTATTGAATCCTTATTGTCAGCTGTCGTAGCTGATGGGATGACAGGCAGCCGCCATAACAGCAACCGTGAACTGATTGGTCAGGGAATCGCCAATATTGCAGCTCCATTGTTTGGAGGAATTCCAGCTACAGGTGCCATTGCCAGAACCGCCACAAATATCAAAAGCGGTGCAGTTTCTCCGATCTCAGGGATCGTTCATGGGGTAGTGGTATTCCTAATTCTTTTGTTGTTTGCACCCTATGCTTCTAGTATTCCGTTGGCAGCGATGGCTCCTATCTTGATGGTAGTAGCTTGGAATATGAGTGAACGCAAACAATTTCTTCATTTGCTTAAAATCAAAACAGGTGATTCTTTGGTATTATTCATCACCTTCTTGTTGACGATATTTGCAGATTTAACGCTGGCCGTAGAGGTGGGATTAATTCTTGCGGTGATTTTGTTTGTGAAACGGATGGGAGAGGTTCATCTGGTATCCAAAGTATTGCCTGATCCTAATTCCGTCAAGGTAGGGGCACATATGGTAACGGAGAGTCATGATTGTCCGCAGATTGGGATTTATACCGTGGAAGGGCCGCTGTTTTTTGGCGCTGCGTATAGATTTGATGACACCATGCCGGGTTATGGCTCCGATCAGCCGAAAATTATATTAATGCGGATGGGAAAAGTGCCATTCATGGATACTACGGGCGAATCCAATCTGGCGGAGCTGGTGCGGCATTTACATGCTGTTGGAGGGAAACTAATGATCTCTGGTGTTCAGCCACAGCCGCTTGAGCTACTTAAGAGAACCGGGCTATATGACAAAATAGGAGAAGCACAGTTTTATCATCATACCGGTGAAGCGATCAATGAAGCTCTTAGCAGTATTAATCACAACAAATGTATCGGATGCAGTCATGCGGCGTTTAGGGAGTGTACGGCATTATCCTGTCAGGAGGATGCAGGTGGACTACGGGGTCTGACAGGACGCAAGAAGCCAGCATTGCCTCTGAACTAATCAGCGGTACTTGAGCTTAATAAATAAAGTCGGCCTGGGCGCTATTCTTGCGTCTGGGCTTTTGTATTAAAATTGGACTTCGGAATTCTGAATTTGTACAATTGGGTATAAGTTTAATGTAATCAATATCGATAAGGAGAATATAAGCTCATGAAGGAATTGAATTATCCGAAGGTGTTTATGCTCTTGGCGGGATTGTCTGTCGCTACATTGGCGGTATATCGTGTAGTGTCACTTCAGACGGATTCGTTTTACGCTTTTTTAATTTGGAATTTGTTCTTAGCTTGGATTCCGTTTTTATTCTCCATGGCTGCTTATGAGCTAGACAAAAGGAAGATAGGCGGTTTATTACTTCTTCCTTTGGGTGTCGCGTGGCTGCTGTTCTTTCCAAACGCGCCTTATCTCATGACTGACCTGGTGCATTTAACGGTAAGAAAAAGTAGATATATCGTGGAGGGAGCCATTCAGAATCGCTACTGGTATGACTTGGTCACTCTTTTATTGTTCACCTGGAGTGGATGGTTGACCGGGTTCTTCTCATTGTATCAGTTCCAGACGGTCATTTATCGTAAAAGCAACCTGCTGTGGTCATGGGTATTTGTGCTTGCGGCATGTATGCTCGGGGGATATGGTGTACTGCTTGGCCGAGTCTACAGACTCAATAGCTGGGACGTCCTGACGGACAGGCATCAGTTGTATCAACTTGTTCTGGATAGCCTGAATCTCCAGTCCGTATTTTTCAGCTTGTTCATTGCCTTTGTCCTGCTGGTCATTTACGCGACGATGTATTGTCTACTCAATGCTCTTGGCACCGGAGAAAGACGAAGAGTTACCAGAGGGTACTAATCGGTACACTCCGGCTCAAACTGGAATTGCTTCAGATCTACCACACCTTTTTCATTAAAACTAACTCCCTCTCCCTGTAGATAGAGCCTCTGGAGGGAGTTAGACTCATCCTCAGTTAGTGCGATCATTCCCTTAGCATTAATGACCCGATGCCAGGGCAGCTTATATTTTTTGCTCATGGAGTGAAGGATGCGAACGACCTGCCTCGCTCCTCTTGGGCTACCTGCCGCGCGGGCAACTCCTCCGTAAGTCATCACTTTACCTTCTGGTATAGACTGTATGATATGAATAACTCTCTCAGTAAATGGTGTCATAGCAAGCTCAAGCTCCTATATCTTATTTTTATCCATTGCTCAACAGATAAATCAATTCTAAACGAAACGGGGGACGAACAGGAGGATTTTTTGAGGATAGCAAAAAAAGGGTTGCAAAGCAATAAATACGCGTGGTATATTCTAACTGTAAAAATAATCTAAACGTTTAACAATGTGATTGAAAGAGTTCCATAATAAGATAGGAGAAGGTGTAATGAGGAAAACCAGCATTAAAGACATAGCCGCAAAGGCTAATGTTTCGATTGCTACAGTCTCCTATGTGCTTAATGGTACCCGCAATGTACGTTCTGATACAAGGGAACGAGTTGTTGCCGCCATTGAGGAGTTGAATTATAAGCCGAATGCTATTGCGAAGAGTCTCAAACTCAACCGTACGAATACAATAGGTGTTATTGCAGAAGATGTGACGGTATTTAACACCCCCGATATTATCGATGGAATTAATGATTTTGGAGATCGAAACGATTTGCATATTTTACTGGTGAATCTTCGTTTAGACAAGCGTATCGGCCGTAACTTCTCGAATACGGAAGACTACCGAAAGTATGCCGCTAATGCGGTTGCCGAACTGCTCAGCAATCAAGTGGATGGGATTATTTATATCGGTGTTCATCCCCGTGATTTAACGGGTCTAATCGATACGGAGGGTAAGCCGATTGTGTATACCTACTCTTACACACAGGACGATATCTCTATCCAGTATAATGATGAGCAAGCTGCTTACCAAGCCATGTCCTACTTGGTTAACCAAGGACATAGCAGAATTGCTGTAATCAGTGGTTTGATGGATTCTATCCCTTCCAGATTAAGACTGAACGGTTATTACAAGGCAGTTACTGAATATCAATTACCGTTCGATCCACTGTTAATTAAGATGGGAGACTGGGAGAGGGAATCAGGGTATCGCCTTACCTCCGAGTTGCTCGCTTTGCCGGAGCCCCCAACCGCGATTCTTTCCATGAATGATGTAATGGTTGTAGGTATTTTGCAGGCGGCAGAGGAAAAAGGGGTTAAAATACCGGATGATCTGTCGGTTGTCGGTTTTGATAATCGTGAATTCAGTGATTACTTACGCCCGCGTATAACAACAATGGGACTTCCGCTACATGAGATGGGCTATCAAGCTATTGAGGTTTTGTTCAATTTAATCAAGGGGACGAAGATGGATTCACTGACCATGCCGGAGTGCCGGTTGATCGAACGTGATTCCGTGGCTACGTTAAAAAATGCTGTGAAACAAAAATAAGTTTCACAGCTCCTTTTTCCTCATAAATCTAAACGTTTAACTTAAAATATCGAAGAGGTGCTAGGCAATGACGATTCTAGGCAATGAAAACTTCACGATGGAGCTAAGCGACCGCGGAGCACTTCAGTCTCTGATATTACAGGGCGACCCTAGTGAAATGAATTGGGTAGTTGATCCGTCTTATTTGAAAGAGGCAGGTTATGCGGATACAGATAAGCTATTCGGAGAATGGACAATAGAGCTGGACGGGAATATCATAAAAAGCACTGATCTGTTGCCCAAAATTACGCCAGAAGGAAAACACCGTGTAATTGTGGATTTTGAAGGCGCACCGATTGCAATCAGACTTACATATTCTCTGGAAGATGAGCGACTAAGATGGACTATTGAAGCTACAAACCGCTCACCACAATCTGTAAGAATTAATGGACTTCATGTGTGGCTTTCGCTCGCGTATATCATGTACAGAGATGAAAATGTGCAGCGCAATATGAGCCAGTCCTGTGCAGTGTTCCCCCATCTTGGTGGGGATTTCGCTAAAATCGCTGCTATTCGACGGAGCAACAAAGCACCACATCTGGGTGTTTATGGGGTTCAGGGCAGAACAGTAAGCGTAGGTACTTATTGTAGTTATAAGAATCGTTTTCTTGAGCAGGTCTCCCCTTCTTTGGATGGTCTGCTGTATCATCGGCTATCGTTGGTGGAGGACGGATCATCTATGACCGAATCTGCAGCTGCCGACTGGATATATGGTGGCGCTTACAGTCCGCTGGATCTTGGCGCTGGGGAGACCTACAGCTGGGAATACATATTCCATCCCTGTCAGAATCGAGATGATTTCTATAGGCAGGGCATGGCCTATGGACATCCGCGCTGGAGCTATACGCCTGTATTAACCCGAGGAGGAAGGTTCGAAGCTGTTGTTGATCTGCCGCAGGGCCAGGTTCTACGTGAGCTGCGTTTGTATAGCACTTTACCGGGGACGGAGCTGATCCGCCAGGAGAATATTACGAACGAAGCTGTACGGTTGGAATCAGGCAGTAGCTATGCTATATCTTTACAGCGTTTGGAGCCGGGAGAACATAAGCTGGAGCTGGTGCTAGAAGATGGACGGAGCGATATCCTGGTCTGGAATGTACTGGAGTCGATTGACCGGATTCTGGAAAAGAGAGCCGAGTGGTTGGTAAATAATAACTTTGGAGGGACAGGGGAGGTCGAAAGGCCATATGCCTTCCGTCCGCTATCGAATCAGGGAGAATCGCTGGGTAAGGTTGCTTTTCTACTGATGAAGAATAGCATGGCCAAGGCTGTCCCAGAACAAGTAGCTAAGGCCGAGATTGCAGCAGTATTGGATGTGAAGGAGCATTGGTTTGAAGGCGGGGATTTTAATCATCCGCGTCCCTTGTACGGAGAATTCTACCGCATTTATGATCTGGATTATATTGGGCATGTCTTTTATCTATTGTCACGAATGGATGGTTCATTACTTAAAATTCATTCTCCTAGAGAATATCTACAATGGGCTGCCGAAATCATGTGTCTTCGCCTAGACCCTGATCGGCACAGTGGCCAGCGTGAGAAGGATGAGAGCCGTCTAAATGGGATATTTGTGCTCTATATTCTTGATTTATTAGAAGCACTGAAGCAGTGCGGTCTTTCAGAAGAGTATAAACGTCTACTTACCTTATGGGAGCGCTTTGGTAGAAATCTGGAGACAGGGATACAGCAGTATGAGGGAGCTATAACGGAGCATTTTTACGATAATGCAGGATTTGGCCCTACCTGTGAAACGTTGTGTCACCTTGGAAATAAAGAGGAGGCCCAGCGTTATGGACAACTAATTCTGGCAAATATCGGATTCAGCAATGATTACAGAGTGCAGAATCCGGATCGCTGGTGGGAAGCTTTGTCTTATATGATTCATTCCCTTTGGGGTGGATTGGTAGCAGGAGCATCCCGGGTTGCCTATGAATTCCTTGGAGACCCTGAATATTTGGAAGCCGCTTACCGTTCTACGATGGCAGTATTCAATTGTTACGATTGGAATGTACGCTCTACTCCACGCCGTTTGTTGCCTGGAGAGGCAGCTTCTACATATAGTGTGGCAGCTCCTAACCTGAATATGCCAGAATTGTCGCGAAACCGTTTTGGGCAATCCGTATTTGTGGGGGCAAGTGATTCCTTGTTTGCTTCGCTGTTCTCGGGTGTGACAGGAGATGATTGGGATATGGGGGAGGAGCTAGTGGCCTATCTAATGGGCTTCGGGACAACCACATATTTGTACAGGGATCCACGCGGAAAGATGCGCTGTATTAACGGTTATATTGAAGAAGACTCGGAGGGCTGGATCGTAACAAGTTACGCTGCATATCCGTCAAGATATGTGCTGCTTGAGGACAAGCTCGAATATCGCACAACTGAGGGGATGCTAGAGCCTCACGTAAGACTGGCAGGCGGAATGTTCAGCCCTTGTCTGTAATCGCTAAGAATGACAAACCATGATGATTTTAGGCTAAAGCTTTAAATGCTTGGCTTGAAATAAATAGATATGAAAAAAGGGAGGCAACAAACATGAAGTTTGGAAAACGTACTCTAGTTCTATCTTTAGCATCAATGATGGTTTTTTCCGCACTGGCAGGTTGTTCGGGCAATTCCAACAATGCGGCTCCAAAGGCATCTGAAGGGTCTGGAGCAGCCAACAAAGAAACTACGCCTGATAAAGATGTAACCTTGGAATTATTGTATTGGGGTGATGATGTACAGAAAAAGCTGGTAGAAGCGGCAGCAGAAAAATATACAGCCGACACCGGAGTAAAAATCAATGCACAAGTGCTTCCAGCGGATGGCTCCTTTGATACATTTATTCAGACCCGGCTCGAATCCGGCGAACTTCCAGATATCAGTTATATGGGCGAAGGCGATATCCAAAAGTACAATGAAATGGGAATTATCGAAGATATCAGCGATTTATTAGCGGACGGAAGTATTCCTGAAAAACTATCAGCGATAACAATCCATTCACCTGAGCAAAAAGTGATCGGAGTCGGTCTATCCAACCAGCTGGAGCTGCTTTACTATAGCAAGTCCAAATTTGATGCAGCAGGTCTTGAATATCCACCCTCCAAAGTTGAAAATGCGTGGGATTGGGATACATTCGTAACAAACGCGAAAAAGTTAACGACAGATACTAAAGGAAAAACAGCGGCAGATGAAGGCTTTGATGCTGCTCTGACCGAGAACTACGGGCTTGGTATGACAGCGGGACGGGAGTTCCACCATTTCTGGGCAGCTTATGCCAACGGTGGCGGGATTGTTTCCCCGGATGGAAAGGAGTTTCAATGGGATTCTCCCAAAACGGTTGATGCCATCCAGAAGCTAGCTGATCTCGTTAACAAAGATAAGGTTGCATCCGCTTTCAATTACACTTGGAATTCCGGAATTGGTTCTGCGGTAGACGCTTTGAGTGGTGGTTATGCCATGGCGATCAGCGGCTCTTGGGATCTAGCTAATATCAAAGGAAATGAAGATATCGGCGTTGGGGTTCTGCCTAAGATGGAAAAGGCAGTAACGGTGAACTGTGGTGCTCCGCTTGTTGTGTACAATACATCGAAGCACATTGAGGAAGCCAAGAAATTCTATGCCTACATGGTCAACCCTGAGAACAGTCTGGAGCTGCTGAAGAGTGGTGCGTGGTTGCCAAACCAGGCAGATTGGTATACC
The DNA here is from genome assembly GCF_037970385.1 of Paenibacillus sp. FSL R5-0928. Classification (NCBI taxonomy): domain Bacteria; kingdom Bacillati; phylum Bacillota; class Bacilli; order Caryophanales; family Paenibacillaceae; genus Paenibacillus; species Paenibacillus sp. FSL R5-0928. The sequence goes on from NZ_CP150225.1 coordinate 628,738, forward strand.
GATCCTACCTTGGTTGAAAAGTGGACCTCCGATCTTCCTGAAAGCGCAAAAGAAACTATCCTTAGTTATTCGACAACGAAAGATTCTATCGCACAATGGCCTGCATATTACGTTCCTGCCTACCTCAAGATGAATACTGAATATGAGAAATCTATTGATCAGGCATTGGCAGGTAAGAAAAGTGTTAAAGAAGTCTATGACGCGATCATGCCAGCGATCAAGCAGTTGTTCGAGAGCGGCAAGGTTTCCTAATTAGAGCTTATATTTGAAAAGAGGGCTATTGCTTATGAACCCAGAGAGCAAAACCGAAACGGCTGCGGTCTATGTTAAAAAGCATGCCAAAGGTGTCACCAAAGAGGCGGTGGCTGGATATATGTTTGCAGCACCGGCCATTATTGGATTTTTGGTATTGACGCTTTATCCGATGCTGGCCAGTTTGTTTTACAGCTTTCATAAAATAACGATTATGAGCGGAAGCCAAGTTATGGAATGGATTGGGCTGGATAATTTCCGGTACATATTCACCAATACCAGCTCCGAATTCAAGAAATCCATAACGGTGACCTTGATTTATGCCTTCATTAACGTGGCGCTTGTAATCACCTTTTGTCTGATTGTTGCACTCTTATTGAACCGTAAATTTATCGGCAGAAACTTGATGCGGGCTATATTCTTTCTGCCGTCTGTAGTTCCGATGCTGGCGACAACGATTGTGTGGCAGATGCTTCTACAGAACCAAGCCAAGGGTGGACTGCTTAACTGGATTTTATTGCAGATAGGAATAGCCCCTGTTGATTTCCTGACTGATCCCATCCGTATTTTTGAGACATTGTTTATCATGAGCTTGTGGACCTGTGGTGGGACGATTGTTGTGTTCATCGCTACGCTGCAGGATGTTCCGGGAGAATTGCTGGAAGCCATCGAGATGGACGGGGGAAATGCTTGGCACAAGTTCCTCAAAGTAACCTATCCGACGATCAAGCCTGTCCTCTTTTTCCAATTGATTATGTGCATGATGACCTCTATCCAGATTTATACGCAAAGTGTGGTGTTGTCCAGAAATGGTGCACCCGATCGGATGACTTATTTTATCAACGTTATGATCTATGACCATTCATTTGTTCAGGTAGGGATGCGCGGTTTGGCGTCTGCTGAGGCATGGGTCGTCTTCCTAATCACTATGGCCATTACTGGTGTGCTGTTCTACTTCCAGGGCGCATTTAAAAGGGACGATTCGATGGGCAAAAGAAAGAAGGTGAGATAATGGCGGCAACCGCAATTATGAATTATACAAGTATCCAGAAAAAAAAGAAAAGAGCTAAAGCCATCAATACCGGGCTGATTCTGTTCTCCTGTCTGCTCGCAGTGGTGTTTGCTTTTCCGCTCTATTGGCTGCTGCGAGGTGCCTTCGTGAGCCACACAGAAATACTGGCGCGGCCGCCTGTGTTTTTCCCCGAGTCACTAAATGTCGATAATTTTCGGCTTGGATTGGAACGTATTCAGTTCCTGCGGCAGCTCTGGAATTCAGTTTCGATTGTAGTTCCTTATGTGATTGGGACGGTGCTGACGACAAGCTTTGCCGGGTATGCCTTTGCTAAGCTGAACTTTCCGCTGCGCGGGATGTGGTTCGTGCTGGTCATCAGTACGATGATGCTGCCTAGTGCCGTAACCCTGCTGCCACAATATTCCCTGTACACTTCGCTGGGACTAGCTGGCAAACCTGCTCTTATTATTCCGGCCTTTTTCTGTGCAGGCGGCAACGCGTATTTTGTCTTTTTGCTCCGGCAATTTTTTATGACGATTCCGCTAGAACTCAGTGAAGCTGCCAAGATTGACGGCGCGGGTTACTTCCGTATCTACTCCCGCATCATGCTGCCGCTTATACGTCCCGCAATGATTGTTGTGGCGTTGTTCAGCTTTATTAACTGTTGGAATGAATTTTTCTATACCATGATTTATTTGAAGACTGAAGCAGATTATACGCTGCCTATGGGCTTGTATATTGTGAACGGGATGCGCATTCCGAACTATGAACAGGTCATGGCACTGGCGCTCGTCGTTACAGCTCCTTGTCTAGTATTTTTCTTGATCGGCAACAAATATTTTGTTGAGGGCATTACATTAACGGGAATCAAGGGATAAAAAGGAGGAATTCATCCAAATGACAAGTCATAAATGGCCCAGAAGAGCTTCTGTGGCGGCATTATGTGCGGCTGTTGTATTAAATGCAGGGATTGTTCCCGTATCGGCTAACTACACGACTGATTTCTATCATGAAGGCGTAGGCACCGATTACGGGCAGGCGAAGTGGAAGGATAATTCTATTGTTAAGGAAGGCGTTAATTTCAGCGATGTCACCGTCGGAGAAATGATGCAGGCGATTGAAGCTTTTGATTTTGAGGCTTTTGCAAAAGATAATTCCGATTTGCCTTGGCTTGATGCCTTGCTTGTTAACGAAGGTGTCATTCCGGATGATGTCAACGATGAAGTTAGCGCCAATACTCTGTTCAGCCGGGGAAGCGCTTTGTACATGAAGACTCAGGATAATACCAAGCTGGGTTTTGTGGGAACGGTGCATTACGCGGATACTTTGAACAAGGACACGATGTATAACATCACCCTTTCTACAGGAGACTTGGCGGAACAGAAAAATGTGCGGAAGAACTACCCGAGTCATGAGAATCAGACCTACACAAGCGGAGGCCTGGAGATTAACCAGCGGAAATTTATTTCCAGCTATAACAGTGCTGTAACGCTGCTTCAATTGAAGAATCCTACGGCCAGTGATATAACGTTGACGATGAAGGTTAAATCACCTTTCGTCTCAGCGGCTGAGGGTGATGAGCTGGTGGGTTACAGAGTGGCTGCTCCGCTAATGATAGGCAAAGCCGGGCAAAAGGTAGTTGAAGCGATGTCCTACGTGGATGTTCATCTGAGCGGAAACGGCATGAGTCCTTCCGGAAATGAACTGGTTAGAGAGATTACAGTGCCCGCCGGTGGCTCCGTTGACCAAAAGGTAGTCATGGGTTGGCTCGCGGATGAAATACCGGGCTCAAAGCTGCATTATGAGAGCTTTAAGGCTGCTGACAGCAATGACACGGCCTTCTCTGCACAGGTGCGGGAGTACAACGAGTGGTGGGCAGAGAACATTCCATATATCGATGTTCCCGATGAGAATGTGAAGAAGGTACTTTATTATCGTTGGTGGTGTAACCGCTTTAATTTGCTGGATGCCAACATTCCGGGCAATGACTGGCAGTTCCCAATGAACATGGAGGGCGTTCTCGGCTACAACAACGGGATTACGGTCAGTGTACCTTGGGCGATGCAGGATCTGAAATGGCTGCGTGATCCTTCCTACTTGTATGGAACCTGGCTGGCTCAAGGGGAATATTCCGAGAATAAGAATTATAAAAATAATCCCGGACGTCCTAACATCTGGACCTGGGATATGATGCAGAACACGTCGCAAGTAGGCTGGGACGCTTACAAGATTTACGGTGGTGGTCAGGAAATATTGAAGAAGTTCGCTGATTTTTCTGCGACTGATGTTACCGGCACACTTGAACATTTTAAAGGCACTAATCCAAATCTTGTTTATTATAACCATGGTCCGATTACAGGTAATGACGGAGATACCGTATCCATGCACTGGAATGGCAGTGGTAACTATGCCCGCCTGGATGGTTCTTCTACTACCTACGCCAATGCAGTGGCAACAGCGAAGATGTACGAGCAGCTTGGAGATACTGCGGGTGCAGCTAAAATGAACACTGTTGCGCAGAATATTAAGAATTCAATTCTGAATGAGATGTGGTACGACAAGGCTGACTTTGATGGTGACGGTGTGGCAGATACGAATGGTACAGGCAGCTTTTTGCATAAAAAAGTTGTGGGCGGTACCGATGTATTCAACCCTTGGCGGGATAATAACATGTTTGTCTTTAACTTTGGTGTAGTACCAACTGAAGGTGAAGAAGGATATGAGGCGAAATATTTATCTCAGTTGTCTGATTACGCAGATCCGAATTATTATCCGATCTTTCCTTTCTTTACAGCGGATCAGAACAGCATTATGAAGCGGGTAGAAGATTTCAAGAATGGCAAGACGGATGCCTTCGGTACAGACCAGTTCGCATGGTGTAACTTCGGCAACTATATTAATACCGTTCGTGCCTCTCTGCGCTATTATCCTATAGATAATATCAACAGTGACGTTTACAAAACACTGTTTGATTGGGGCGCTTGGTTGCATACAGTGGAACCGGGCAATACGGACCACCTGGACTCTAATGAATTTTTCTGGCTGGAGGATTACTTCTTCGGCACACCATGGACAAAAGACAATCCTCCTAACCCTAGTGGAGATATGGTACGGGCATGGATTCACCACGATACGCTTGGCATGATGAATTACACTGTGGTTGAAGATATGGCGGGTATTCAGCCACGGACAGATGACAAAATCGAGCTATGGCCGATTAATGTCGATTATGACTATTTTGCTGTAGATAACGTGCGTTACCATGATGCTAACTTATCTATCGTATGGCAGGATCCTGCTAAGTATAGTGACAATCCTCATTATCAAGGTATTCCAGCAGGTTATTCGCTCTTCATTAATGATGAACTCGTAATGACAACTAACGAAATGTCCCATCTGATTTATGATACAGCTACTGGCAAGGTGGAAAAACCTTCAGGGGATGTAACTGGGGCCGTTGGCGACAACTCGAAGACACAGGTGTTATATGAAAAAGGCAGTGCTACGACGCTTGCTGCGGCAGATCAAACATCCTTAGCCAGCAATGAGAAGACTGTCGACATGTTTAATAAAGCAGGCGTTGATATTGTTAATAACGGTACGAATCTGGCTGTTGCTTCAGGCACTACTGTTGAATCGACTTATATCAAGAGCGGTTCGAATATCCGCAACCTGGCGGACAATTCGACAATCGCATCAATTAATCATACGTCAAACACAGCTTTATTCGGCGGTTCGCCGAATTCTGTCGATACGGTTACGTTCAAATTTGATGGAGTCCAGGCTGTGGACAATGTAAAAGTCTATTTCTATAATGACCGGCTTCTGAACGGTTATGGTACACCACAGACATTTGGTGTCGAATATCAGGATGCTGATGGAAGCTGGAAACCAGTGGAGGGACAATTCCGCTATCCGGAATATATTGCTTCCAACTATAACAATGTGGAGTTCCAAAAGGTTAATACTGCAGCGATTCGCATTCATGTGACGCATCCGCTGGAACTTGCGACCGCCATCAAGGAGATTCAGATCTACAATAATAATCTGGAGGTTAAGGCGGCTGCCAATCAAGCACCAAAGGTTTATCTAGAAACACCATTGAAGGTTGAGCAAAATGTTCCTCTGACGATTATGCCGCAGATCGTTGATGATGGGTTGCCAAGTGGCAAGCTGACTTATACCTGGGAGAAGATTTCAGGTGAAGGAGAAGTAGAGGAGACAGGGCTTGATAAAGCCATGCTGCAAGCTACCTTTAAGACGACTGGTGAATACGAATACCGCCTGACTGTCAGCGATGGAGAACTGGAAACTGTCGTGAAGGTTCCAGTCACCGTATTTGTAGCTACTGCGGAACTGACAGAGATGATCGCGAAGTTTGCGGATCGGGATTCCGGCAGACTTGTCCGGAACAAGGATGATTTTACTGCGGCAACATGGCAAGAGCTGCAAGCTGCGCTGACTGCTGCCAAGGCATTGCTGGCTCAGGGAGAATATACGCTGGAAGAGATCAAGGTGGCAACGGATCAAATGCGGATGGCGGTGGATAACCTTAGATACAGAAATGCTGCCCTTTTGGCTGCCCCTAGTGCCTCATACACTTCGGCATGGGAGTCTGTGTATGGCATTAATGATGGTTATATCCCTTATACTTCAGCAAGTATTTACAATAGCGAAGCAGAAACTCAGTATGGGAACTGGGGCGGTCCCGGTGAAAGCCACTGGTTGCAACTGACCTGGAAAGAGCCCGTGACTTTGTCAGGCAGCTCCGTGTACTTCTATGATGATGAAGGCGGTGTGCAGGTACCGGGAGATTACAACTTCGAATATTGGGATAAGGATGCTGGAAAATATGTACCGGTAACGGGCTTGAGCGAGAAAGGCAAAGCAAGAAATGCATTTAACGAGGTAACCTTTGACGAGGTGAAGACGGATAAACTCCGTTTGATTCTTAATAAGCAGTCCACCAGTATTTGGACAGGCGTTAAGGAATGGCGGGCTATTTCGTCTAAGCCAGAAGGAGAAGTTCCTGCTCCCGGCGACCATGGTGCGATTGTGAGCATTGAACAGATTGCGGTGAGTACGACAGTTAACGTCGTGCCTACGCTTCCAGCTAAGGTTACAGTAACTTACGCCGATAAAACGACAGGCTTGGCAAGTGTGGTATGGGAGGAAATTCCCCTTAACAAACTCACCATTGCTACAGACTTCACTATATTTGGTAAAGTGGCGGGCACCGATATTGCTGCCAGCTGCCGCATCAGTGTGAGGTACGATAAATCTAAACTTAAAGCAGCCATTGATACAGCGGAAGATCCTTCGGTAAATGAAGAGAATTATACCGGAACGCTTGAGCAATGGGAGGCACTACGCATTGCACTAGAGGCTGCTAAAGCCACTTATGCAAATGACGGTGCTACCGATGGTGATATTAATGTGGCATATTCCAATTTGAAAAATGCCTTTGAAGCCTTACAGCCTGTCGAAGCTCATGATGCAACGATCAGCGGAATCACAATTCCGGGCGGATCTATTGATCAGGTAGCCAAAGAAATTATTTTACCGGATACGACTACGCTTGATGAGCTGAAGGAAGGACTTACTGTTCCGGTAGGGGTTACCTTCGCTGTGTACGAACCCGATAGCATTACTATTGCGGGAGAAATCCAAACGGGTTACAAGGTCATTGTGACGGCACTGGATAAAACAACGACCAGAACGTATACCTTAACATTAGTTTCTGTAAATCCACCTCTCATAACGGCACCCTTGGAGGAGAAGCTTAGAGCAATAGAGACTCTGGATAAGAGCCTTTATGTAGAGGAGAGCTGGAATACTCTTGAGAAAGAGGTAGCACGTGCAGTGATGTTGCTGGAGAGTGGAACTGCCACTCAGGCAGACATTGATGAGGCATTAAGTCAGCTTAATGCGGCGGTTGCGGGCCTGAAGTTGCTTTCAGAAGTTACGCCAACACCTACGCCAACATCAACACCTGTACCGACAGCGACACCAACGCCAACGTCAACACCAAAACCAACAGAGGCACCGGGTACTTATGTGCCGGTAGCTACGGCCAAACCGTCTCCTAGCGCGTCTGCGACAGCCCCTGCTGTAAGCAGTGGTAAAATCGTGGTCCAGACGGTCATCGGAGCAGATGGAAAAGCATTGGCTGAACTCACTGCCGCAGATGTTGAAAAGGCAGCTAAAGATGCAAAGGATGGTATTCTGTCCATTGTCGTGAATCCTGCCGGAAACGCGAAACAAATTGTAATTGAGCTGCCACTGCAGTCACTGGCAGCAGCGGGAAATGTTAAATCCCTCAAGATTGATACAGGAACAGCAAGCATAATGCTGCCGGAAAGTTTCTTGAAGACTTACACAGATGCTAAGAACGGCAAACTTAAGCTTATTGTGGGCACTGGAGATGTATCCGGATTGCCACTGTCGGTAAGCAGTCAGTTGAATGCTGGTACAATTAAAGACATCAGTCTTAGCGTAGACGGTGTGGTTATTCCGAGTGATGTTCTGAAGACAACGGGGATCAAGCTGGCACTTCCTTATACGCTGAAGTCTGGTGAGAAAGCTCATAAAGTAGTGGTTTATTACTTGAACAGTAATCAGCAACTAGAGATCGTTAAGAACGGAAGATTTAATACAGGAACACAGATGCTTGAGTTAACTTTGCCGCAGCTTGGCAGTTATGTAGTGGGTCACTCGAATGTTTCATTCAAAGATATCGCTACAGCTAATTGGGCGGTAAACAGCATTGAAGCACTCGCAGCACGAGGTGCAATCGAAGGGATGGATGCTGAACACTTTAATCCAAGTGGAAATGTGACCCGTGCAGAATTCATCAAAATATTGATGAACGCTTTTGATTTACTAGATGAGACGGCTGTAAGCACATTTACAGACGTTAAGGATGGGGCATGGTATGCCAGTCCGATTGCGAGCGCTCAAAAGCTCGGCATTGTTAAAGGCAAAGCGGATGACAACTTTGGTGCAAGCGAGGAGATTACTCGTCAGGAAATGGCAGTCATGATTTATCGTTTGGCTCAGACGATTAATATCCCATTGACTGCCGGAACAAAGGCTTCTGGTGAAGCATTCTCTGATGTGAATCAGTTGTCTGCGGATGCAGCCAAAGCTGTAGAAGCGATGCGTATTAGTGGAATTATTAACGGTATGACATCCAACCAATTTGGGCCAAACGGTAAGGCTACAAGAGCGCAAGCAGCGACAGTGATCTTCCGCCTGTTTGAGCAGCTTCAATAATCGTGCAGCAATACAAGATATAAAAAACACAGGTGTCCTAGTCATGCCATTGACTGGTGGGGTACCTGTGTTTTTTTGCTGCTGACCGTATGTCCCGAACGCCAGCTTTATTAGTTCAAAGCTGCTAGCTCAAAGGTGCCAGCCCCAAACGCCTAACTCAAAGTTGCTGGCTCAGAGATGCCAGTGCCAAACGCATAGAACAAGCTGGCAACCCCTAAGGCCTAACTCAAAGTTGCTAGCATAGAGATGCCAGCCTCAAACGTCTAGATCGAAGTTGCTATCTCAGAGCTGACAACTCAAAAACACCTAATCACATGCTCGTATCCCCCATGCTCTTAAAACAAACTTTGCTTCATGGTATGTCATTTGCACGCAAGAGATCGCTAACGGACCCAGTAGCCGCTAAACACAGCATTTATCGACTTTTGGCTTGCTATCGGACTCCATAGTCACTATTGGCATGAAAAACGCCCAATATGAGCCTCTTTTGATAAAATAGCTGCACTGGAGTCCGAAAATGTGCCAAAAAGGAGATAAATGAGCAAATAACGCCTCCTGAGTCCGTAAGTGCCTGAGGATGCAAGTGGTGTTATCGCGGCTAAGTCCGTAAGTGTCTGAGGATGTGTTCGGTGTTATTGTGCTAGGTCCGTAAGCTCCCCGGGAAGAGGGTGTTTTGGCGCTAACGGACCCAGTAGCCCCTAAACGTAGCATTTATCGACTTTTGGCGTACTATCGGACCCCATAGTCACTATTGGCATGAAAAACGCCCGGTTTGAGCCACTTTTGATGAGATAGCTGCACTGGAGTCCGAAACTGTTCGCAAAAGGCAATAATTGAGCAAATAACGCCTCCTGAGTCCGTAAGTGCCTGAGGATGCAAGTGGTGTTATCGCGGCTAAGTCCGTAAGCGCCTGATGATGTGTTGGGTGTTATTGTGCGAGGTCCGTAAACCCCAAGGGATGAGTGTGATTCGGCGGTAACGGACCCAGTAGCCCCTAAACGTTGCATTTATGGACTTTTGGCGTGCTATCGGACCCCATAGTCACTATTGGCATGAAAAACGCCCAATATGAGACTCTTTTGATGAAATAGCTGCACTGGAGTCCGAAAATGTGCCAAAAAGGCGATAAATGAGCAAATAACGCCTCCTGAGTCCGTAAGCGCCTTAGGATGTACTTGGTGTTATCTTCCCTAGGTTCATAAGCATTTGAGGATGTACTCGGTGTTGCGTGCCTGAGCCGAAAGCGTCTGAGGATATATGCGGTGTTATCGTGCCTGAGTCCATAAGCGTCTGAGGATGTTATGCGGTGAGTCACTATTGGCATGACCCCAAGGGCTGATTGGGTTACTTACCTGCCGAACCCGGCGTATGGAGTAGTCTCGTTTCTTTCTTGTTGATCCCTTTTCAGTATAATTTTGGCGGATAGGATTTGGAGAGACGGGGGATAATTTCTAGGAAACCTAATTCTGACAGGAGTGACTACTGTGGAGGAACGGCCAGCAGGTGGAAACAGCAATACGTCTCAAAAAAACACAAAATCTGAGCAGACTCTGAGTACGTCACTGGATGAAATGATGACTTTGTTTCGAAACATATTCAAGGACGATGAAACGCTTAGAATCAGAGTGTTTAGCAACATGTTTACTGATAGTCTTCGCTTTGGGTTAGTCTATGTTGACGGAATGGTTGACAAGCATTTGATCCAGGAAGGGATTATTAAGCCTGTTATGGCTTTTGATTTTACCAAAAAGAATTGTGACAATAAAGCCGAGCTGATGGAGAACATCCGGACGCAGGTCATTAGCATTAGTGATGTGGTCGCCTCTGAAGATTTTGATGAAATGATTTATTCGATTATAGCTGGCAAGACCTTACTGCTGATAGACGGCTTTGCGGGTGTTCTGAACATTGGTGCGCAGGGTTGGGAGACGAAAGCTCTTGCGGAACCGGTGACCGAAAAAAGTGTCAAAGGTCCAAGGGAAGGATTTACGGAATCACTGTTAGTGAATCTCACCCTTATTCGTCGCAGGGTGCAAGACTCCGAGTTAAAGTTTGTTTTCAGTTCACTGGGAACACGTTCCAAAACACCGATATGTATCTGTTATATGGAGAGCTTGGCATCACCGGCTATTCTCAAAGAATTACAGAATCGAATTGAACAGATTGACATAGATCTTATTCTGGACACGGCATCTCTGGCGGAATTAATTAGAGACGAACCCTATTCGCCCTTTGAGATGACAGGAAGTACAGAGCGCCCGGATGCCGTAGTCAGTAACATGATGGAGGGCAGAGTTGCCGTGCTTATAGAAGGCAGCCCGTTTGCAATGACCGTTCCCTATCTATTTGTAGAGAATTTTCAAGCCAGCTCGGATTATTACATTAACTTTTATTTTGGTTCGTTCAATCGCATGTTAAGAGTTTTTGGAGCTTTTTTGTCGATCAGTATTCCTGCTCTTTATGTAGCTTTAGTTACCTATAGCCAGGAAATGATCCCCACCATGTTGTTGCTCAGTATTTCTACAGCAAGAGTAGCAGTCCCTTTTCCTACAATAGTAGAGGCGCTATTCATGTTAACTATTTTTGAAATATTAAGAGAGGCGGGCGAGCGGATACCTACCTATATAGGGCAGGCTATCAGTATCGTAGGCGCTCTCGTGTTAGGACAAGCGGCAGTGGAGGCCAGAATAGTGAGTGCTCCAATGATTATTGTAGTCGGTTTAACAGGGATCATGACGCTACTTAATCCTAGGTTGACCGGTCCTTTAATTATCGTAAGAACATTGCTGCTGGGTGCGAGTTTTTTCCTGGGGATATACGGATATTTTCTTGGAATGCTTGGTTTAGTAGTACATTTGATGAGTTTGCGCAGCTTTGGGGTTCCATACATGCTTGAAGTAGGCTCTATCCGTCCTCAGGACATTAAAGATACAGCGATCAGGGCGCCGTGGTGGCATATGTATCTGCGTCCGGCGTTGATTGGGGCACGAAATATGAGGAGAAAAGGTTCCAATAAAGTAAGGAGAAGACCATGAGCAAGCTGAAAAGGATACTTCTGATTGTTATATCCATGATGCTTCTGATCTGCAATACAGGCTGCTGGAACTACTTTGAAATTGACGATATGTCGATTGTTGCTGGGGTCGCAATTGATAAGGGGAAAAAAGACGGTCAGTTATTGGTAACGACAGAAATTGTAGATACGAAGGAAGGGTTGAAATCAAGTCAGGCTGGTTTCAAAATGATTACGCTCGCGGGCGAGACCATGTTTGATATTGTGCGGGGGATGATCTCGATTACTGGAAAAAAGTTATTTTGGAGCCATTCTAAGGCGATTATCCTCAGTGAGGAGATTGCAAGGGAGGGAGTCACCAAAGTAATTGATTGGTACAACAGGGATACGGAAACCCGATCAGATGTGTATATCTTTGTCGCTAAAGACAAACCGGCTCAAGAAATCATAAGCCTAAGTAGTTCAACTGAGAGTATTATGTCTTACGCACTTGCACAGCAGATGAGAACTGAGAAGAATGTCAGCACAGCGCCTGTTGTGGAAATCTGGGACTTCATTGACAAGCTTGAGGCTTCTGGAGAATATGCTATCGCTCCGTTAATTTATGTCCATGAACAAAATAAGATGAAGAATGCACGAGTTAGCGGAACAGCTATATTCAAAATGGATAAAATGATCGGTATGATCAGTGGCGAAGAAACGAAATACATGCTGTTTGCCAACAATCAAATCCAGGGAGGTGTGTTAATCGTAAAGGATGAAAGTGGAGAGCCTAACTTTTCGCTCGAGATTTTATCCAATCGCACAAAAATAAAACCTGTATGGGTAAATGGTAAGCTCCAAATAAAACTTAATACACTGACACATGCCGGATTGGACGAGGTCAAATCTTCGGGCGAATTCAATAGTCTGGACAGCAAGAAGACGATAGAAAGGTGGGCTGAAAAAGAACTAGAAGAGCAGATTTTCTCAGTTATTCATAAGGTTCAGAAGGATTACCATGCAGATATTTTTGGGTTTGGAGAGCTCCTTCATGAGAAAATGCCGCGGACCTGGGAGAAAATCGAGAAAAACTGGGTGAAAGAATTTTCCAACGTAGAAGTAGTAGTGAATTCCAAGGTGATTATTGAGAACAGTGCACAAACGACAAGGTCTATCAAGATTCATCAAAAATAGGTGATAATATTGGTTGTGGTGGTCATGTTTATCTATGTAGTAATTGTTTTAATCGATCCTTATGGTCTGTGGAAGCAGGGGATGAAGCGGGATTTTTATGTTTCTTCTGCATTATGTCTAATTTCATTCTGTATTGCCTTTGCATTGGCAATGAGATGGTCGATTCCTAGTCCGTCACCATTCCTTGTGTATTGGATCAAGAAGCTATTCTAGGTATTAGCCTAAAGGGAGAATAGAGTATGAATAAAGAGATCATATCAACAGGGCATGCTATTAGTATTGCTGTCTTATTTATTATGGGGACTTCAATATTTATGGGCGTACCGGGACAATCCGGTAACAGTAACTGGATCGCCGTATTGTTAGCTATGGTGCTGGTTGCCCCACTTTTGCTGATATATGCCAGACTCCACGTCCTATTACCGGGTAAGGATCTATTTGATATGTTGATTACCGTGTTTGGCGGAATCCTGGGTCGAATCATCTCCACTCTTTATATATGGTATTCCTTTCATTTGGGGGTACTAATTATTAGAAACTTTGGAGAATTCAGTCGCACAATTACCTTAACGGATACCCCTATGTTAGCACCTATGATATGTCTGGGACTATTGTGTGTTTGGGTGGTTAAGGCGGGGATTGAAGTGATGGGGAGAAGCGCTAAGCTCCTGTTGCTGTTTGCTGTATTTGTTAATTTAGTACTGATAACACTCGCCTTTTCCAGACTGGAATATCATCATTTACTTCCTCTGTTGGACAAAGGCTGGCAGCCTTTATTAAGCGACACTCTGGGTACTTTTTCTTTTCCATTTGCGGAGATTGTAATATTTCTGGGAGCATTCAGTAATTTATCGGACAAGAGCTCAATACGGAAGATATTATTTGGTAGTCTAGTAATTTCAGGGGTGATTATCATTATGGCTACTTTGCGTAACCTGTTGATGCTGGGTCCTGAAGTTCTATCCAGTTTATATTTTCCCGCTTATGTGTCTGCTGGCCGTATTAATGTAGGTGATTTTCTGACCCGAATTGAAGGTTCATCGGCAGTTGCTTTTGTAATCACTACTTTTATCAAGACAAGTTTATGTCTGTATGTAGCGAGTAGTGGGATAGCAAAAGTACTTAAGCTCAAGAGTTACCGCTCTGTTGTGCTTCAGATGGGACTACTCATGATCTATTTTGCGGATTTTGTGTACAAGGATATTATGGAAATGTACTATTTTTCTTACCATATTTATAAAATATACGCCTTTCCTTTTCAGGTGATTATTCCACTGATGTTATGGATTTGCGCTGAAATTGTTGTGAGCCGGCGTAAAAATAAACAGCTAGCGCCGCAGTCACAGCAATAGCTCTAATAGGAGGATACAGGTGTCTCGTAAGCCTTAAAGTGGCTGGTTGCCCGTGTCTTTTTTTATTTCGTTTTATTTGATCACATTTACGCTTTTAAAGCCGCGGGAAATGTGCAAATAGCGTCCTCTGAGTCCGTAAGTTTCAGGAGAAGGCGATGATGCTATAATGATAGATACATAGATAGAGTTTACTTTTTTATTGAGAACAGGGGAGCTGATCTATCATTGAATACATATATTCTTATATATGATAGCTTTGTGCAGTTTGAGGTTACATTGGCAGCTTATTTTATGAAAACAAAGGGCGAGGTCTATACCTTAAGCTTGGAAGATAAGGCGGTAATTTCCTGCGAGGGTTTTTCTGTGAATCCATTAGTATTGGTTGAAAATGTGGACGTTAGCACCATAGATTTATTGATTATCCCTGGTGGGGAAACAGATAATTTAATAGGGCAGGAGGCTCTATTAGATTTAATCAGAAGCCTGAATCGAGCAGGAAAAGTCATCGCGGGCATTTGCGGTGGGGTATCCATTCTTAAGGCTGCCGGAGTACTGGATGGTAAGGTTTATGTGGACAATGAATCTGGGGTATCTAACGTCGTTGTCGATGGAACAATCATTACCGCTAAACCGAATGGATATGTAGACTTTGCGCTTGAAATTGGGCGAATAATGAGTATCTATAAAGATGAGGCAGATTTGCAAGAAACGATAGATTTCTTTAAACATTTTAAATCCGTCTAAGGAGTAGAAGAGGGGAAACATGTATGAACGTTAGCAATATCATTATGTCCTCTTATTGGGGTAGAGAGGTTAAACATAAATATATCACCCAAGGGTCCAAAGCGCTGGCTGTTATTTTTCCGGGTAAAAATTATTCAGCTGATCGCTCTCTGCTAGATTATGCGGCTAAAGCTGCCCGGGAGCATAATTGTGATGTTCTGCTTTTAGAATATGGTTACCAGAGTGCAAGGGTGGATTTCAAACGTGAAGAAATGAGTATTATCATTGAGGAATGTAAAGCTGTGATCGCTTCTCTTCCGGATTATAAGAGATTTCTTTTTATAAGTAAAAGCATGGGCGCTGTTATTGCAGGTAGAATAGCTGAAGAGCTAGAAATACAGAAGAAGACGTCTCATCTATATATCACCCCGTTGCCTGAGGCGGTGCCGCTGATTCAGCGGAGTCGTGGTACTGTAATCTATGGCGGCAGTGACCCCTTATTTGGTCAAGAACATTCCGGTGAAATTAGTGGGCTGAATCATTTGAAGGTGTATAGAATCGATGATGCTAATCATTCGCTGGAGGTAGGCAGTGTCAATGAGTCACTAGCTATACTGTTGGTCATCATTAATTTCTATCATGAGTTTTTCCGTGATGCTTTAAATACATAACTTTAGGAGATGATGATTGTGATTTTGGAAGCTGCGATGCTGCAAGTAAAGCCTGGTTTGACTACTGAATTTGAGCAAAGCTTCAAGGAGGCGTCAAGTTTAATCTCCTCGATAGAGGGTTATATGGGCCATGAATTACAACATTGCTTGGAGGATGATCATAAGTATCTGTTGCTGGTGAAGTGGAGAACGCTTGAAGACCACACTGTTGGTTTTAGAGAATCCAGCCAATATCAGGAATGGAAAGCACTCCTTCACCATTACTACGACCCATTTCCGGTAGTTGAGCATTTTACCCGCATTAATCTGGACTAAATGGAGGATACCGAATGAAGGCGAAGCTTGTTGGGGAAGGCAGAACAGCGGAGATCTGGCAACATGACGATCAGAGGATTCTTAAATTGTACCGGGAGGATATAGCAGAGCAACACGTCAGCCGGGAATATAAAATCAGCCGGTTTGTACATGCGCGGGGTGTTCGGACCCCTCAGCCTTTTGAGCTTATTACTGAACAGAATCGACAAGGTATCGTTTTTCAACAAATTCAGGGTCCCTCTTTACTAAAGGTGATGGGTGAGAAGCCTTGGAAAGTTACCCAATATGCCAGGCTGATGGCGGGGCTTCATTGTGATTTGCATAAGCTTGAAACTACAGAGGAAATCGGCCAGCAAAAGGATATGCTGAAAAGTCAGATCATGGTTGCCCCTATGCTGAGCGAAGAGGAAAAATCCGTCATTTTGAAGTATCTGGAGAAGCTGCCGGAAGGCACTCGTTTATGTCATGGGGATTTTCATCCCGACAATGTGCTTATGGATGAACAGCTCTGGGTGATCGACTGGATGACGGGTGTAGTGGGAGAACCTGCTGGAGATGCTGCGCGTTCCGTAGTGATGTTCAGTTTGGGAGCTATGCCTCCGGGAGCTTCTGCCTTCTCCAAATTAATGTTAGGTTTTATAAGAAAAAGATTAACTAAGGGATACATTCAAGAGTATCTCAGATTATCAGGACACACTTATGAGGACGTAGACCGCTGGATTTTGCCGATCGCGGCCGCGCGTCTGGTGGAGGGGCTTTCGCCTCCAGAGAAGGAGCTGCTGGTAAAAGAAGTTCGTAAACGTCTACACACCTTAGCCGCAGAGGTAAGCTGATCATGGCACAAAACGGAGGCGTATTCTATGACTACCTATATAGCGCTGCTGCGTGGAATTAACGTCGGCGGGAACAAAATTATTAAAATGCTGGACCTGAAGGCGATGTTTCAAGCTCTTGGATTTGCAAATGTACGAACGTATATTCAGAGCGGAAATGTCGTATTTGAGAGTGATGAAGGTTCGGTGAGCCTGCTTAGCGGAGTCATTGAACGTCAGATTCATGAGGTTTTTGGATTCGAGGTCTCTGTTATTATCCGTACTTTAGCGGAGATGGAGAACGTGATCGCTAACGATCCCTTTCAGCTCTCCGAGCCAGAGGAATTCAAAAGATGGTATGTTACTTTTTTACCAGCCGAGCCTTCAGCGGAAGCATTGGATAAACTGCGCACTTATGAGAATGGACCGGATAAGGTGCGTTTTGTCGGCAGAGAGATGTATATATTATATGAGGTCAGTGTGAGCCAATCGCCGCTTTTTAAAGTCCCTTTTGACAAAATACTCGGGATGCCCATTACCGCACGCAACTGGAACACGGTGAATAAGCTTGTTGCCATAGGCAAGATGGAATAACATAGTTTGGATTGAAAAGAGTACCGAAAGGCTCCACATTGTGGGGTCTTTTTTGCGTTCTGGCAGCCTCATTTATTCAGCAAACATTCAGCTTGCACTCATTGAGAGTTAAGGTATGGATGAAATAATACACCTACGGAAAGCTTGGGCCGGAGTTACAGAACTGCCGGCATATAGAATGATCAAGGGATAGGAGTGAATGGAGATGAGTTTTGCTAAAAAAATAAGCTCGGATCTTATACTGTGGCTCATTTTAATACTCGCTGCTTTTTTGTACGGTTATGGAGTTTGGAATGACCACTATGTGAATACATACTACACCACTGCTGTGGGAAGTATGCTGCAAAACTTTCATAATTTCTTCTTCGCTTCACTCGACTCTGCGGGTTCAGTCACGGTGGATAAACCACCGGTCACCTTTTGGATTCAGACTCTTAGCGCGCTCATCTTCGGGCTTCATGGCTGGAGTGTAATTTTGCCTCAGGCGCTTGGGGGCGTGGGCTCCGTGTTGCTCGTATACCTTCTGGTTAAACCTACCTTTGGTAAAGCGGCAGCACGTTTAGCAGCGCTGGCCATGGCAACAACTCCAGTAGCGGCGGCTGTTAGCCGGACGAATAACATTGATGCTTTGTTAGTATTCACGTTACTGTTGGCGGTTTGGTTTTTATTTAAAGGAACGAAGAGTAATAAGCTGGGCAGTCTCCTTGCCGCATTCGCTTTAATCGGTGTTGGGTTTAATGAGAAGATGCTGCAGGCTTATATGGTTTTGCCGGCTTTTTATCTCTTTTATGTCTTGGCTGCGAAAGTGAACTGGAAGCGAAAAACTGGAGTATTAGCGGCCTCGACAGCTATATTACTCGTGGTCTCGTTATCCTGGGCAGTGATAGTGGATTCGATTCCCGCTAGTAAACGACCTTATATCGGCAGCAGCGGTACTAACTCCGTGCTCAATCTTGCCTTTGGTTATAATGGTGTCGCGCGATTGACGGGTGATCGGGGAACAGGTGGCGGAGGTGGAATGCCTTCAATGAATGGTGGTGAGATGCCGAACATGAATGGCGAGATGCCAGCTATGAACGGTGAAAGACCCGCTATGAACGGGGCAGATGCTGAAAATGGTACGGATAGCGGACGTGGAGCATTTTCGGGTCGGCAAGGCATAAATTCAACCTCAGACGGTCAAAATGGCGCCGATGATGGAGGTTCACCAGGGCAACCACCCGGCGGTGGAACAGATAATCAAAACCGGCAATTTGGTGGTGAAGGTGGGGGCCAAGGACAACGCAGCGGCATGAATGGCGGCGGAGGTGGAATGTTCAATACTGGAACCGCAGGTCCACTGCGCCTGTTCCAATCAGAGCTGTCAGGTCAGGCAAGCTGGATGTTGCCTTTTGTATTGTTTGGTTGTATTGGATTATTCGCTAATCTGCGGAGAAGGAACTTTACGCAAGGGCATAAAGAAGCTCTATTCTGGTTAGCATGGCTGGTCCCGGTGATGGGATTCTTCAGTATTGCGGGATTCTTCCATCAATATTATCTGGTGATGATGGCTCCGCCGATAGCCGCGCTGGTCGGTGCAGGCTGGTCAAAGCTCTGGAGTCTGTATCGCGAGCACTCTGGTTGGCTGTCATGGCTATTGCCAGTTGCGACGCTGGTTACAGCAGTTTTTCAATGGTACATTATTCATCCTTATGACGATACGATTGGCAGGGGCTGGTCGATTGGCATTCTGGCAGCCGGTATAGTTGTTTCTTTGGTGCTGGTCGTTCTTAAAGGCAAGCAGAAGCCATTTGTTTTCTCGGCAAGTATTGTCGCTGTACTAGTATTGTTAATTGGCCCGCTCTACTGGGCAGCTACCCCAATTACTTATGGCCTGAATAGCCAAACCCCTGAAGCAGGACCAGGCAGCAGTGAGGGCAGAGGAGGAATGGGCGGCAATTCTAGCAACTTTGGGCGTAATAGCGCCACAAGTGCGAATGAGAGTCTGCTGTCCTATCTGGAGGAAAATAATACTGGGGAGCCTTATCTGTTTGCCGTATTGGATTATGGCACAGCAGCTCCTTATATCGTCGATAAGGGGGCATCGGTTGTTATTCTGAACGGTTTTTCCAATTCGGACACAGTATATACCACAGATACCCTAAAGGCGTTAGTAGAGAGTGGCAAGGTGAAATACTTCCTGCTGAGCAGCGGCGGTATGGGTGGTGGACGTGGAGGGAATTCTACGCTATCTACCTGGATTACCGACAATGGCACAGAGGTTCCAGCAGCGGATTGGGCAGGAAACGACGCTGGCAACAGCGGAACGTTATACAAAGTTACAGTTAACTAGTTCAGTGTTTTAGGATACGAAGCGTGCTAATACATTTGCAGGCACGCTTCAGCATTCAAATTAAAGGAGGAGCTGCTCATGAGTATCAACGTGCGCTATTCCATTATTATACCGATGTTTAATGAAGAGGCAGTCATTCAGGAAACGTATCGTCGTATTAAAAAAGTGATGGCAATGACGGAGGAAGTATATGAGCTGATCTTCGTGAATGACGGCAGCACAGACAACTGTGCCCAGATGATCGAGGAATATAGCTATTGGGATGAGAGTGTGAAGCTGATCGATTTGTCACGTAACTTTGGACATCAGATCGCTATTACTGCCGGAATGGACTATGCCCTTGGGGATGCAGTTGTCATTATTGATGCTGATTTGCAAGACCCGCCTGAATTGATCTTGGACATGATTGCAGAATGGAAGAAGGGGTATGAAGTTGTATATGCTAAACGGGTGAAGCGAAACGGTGAATCCTTATTCAAAAAGTGGACGGCCAGCCTGTTTTATAGAATTCTGCGTTATTCAACCGATATTTCTATCCCTGTGGATACAGGTGATTTTCGGCTCATAGATCGTAGGGTTTGCGAAGAGCTCAAACGTCTACCGGAGAAAAACCGTTTCGTACGCGGACTGGTCAGCTGGGTTGGTTTCCGTCAGAAGGCGATTGAATATGAACGGGATGAACGTCTGGCGGGGGAAACAAAATATCCACTAAAACGTATGATCAAGCTCTCTTTGGACGGAATCACCTCCTTTTCTTATAAGCCGCTGAAGCTGGCAGGATATTTGGGCGCACTGCTGTCGGCTTCTGGTTTTCTGTACCTTATGTATGTATTGTACCTGGTAATTTTTACAGACTCAGTCGTTAAGGGCTGGGCTTCGATGATTGGAATTACGCTGACCTTTAATGGCTTCGTACTCATTATGCTAGGAATACTAGGTGAGTATATCGGCCGGATTTATGATGAAACTAAGGGACGTCCGCTTTATATTGTCCAAGAGTTCTATGAAGGTAAGGGGCAGCAAAAGAATGTTCGTGAGCACCCTGTGACCCATCTCCGTAAATAAACTGCAAGGGAGGGATTCCTGATGAAGATTAGAAAAGCTGTCATTCCCGCCGCGGGCTTAGGCACTCGTTTCCTGCCTGCAACTAAGGCTCAGCCAAAAGAAATGCTGCCCATTGTGGATAAACCAGCGATTCAATATATCGTAGAGGAAGCCGTTCGGTCTGGTATTGAAAGTATTATCATCGTGACCGGCCGTAATAAGAAGTCGATTGAAGATCATTTTGATAAATCGGTGGAGCTGGAGCAGACGCTTCTGGAAAAAGGGAAAGAGGATCTACTTCGTGAAGTCCAGCTAATTAGTGAGCTAGCGAGCATCCATTACATTAGGCAAAAGGAGCCGCTGGGACTAGGCCATGCCATCCTTTGTGCGGAACAATTTATCGGTGATGAACCTTTTGCTGTTCTGCTTGGTGACGATATCATGGTCTCGGAGGACCCGGCGCTGTTGCAGATGATGAGATTGTATGAGCAAGAGGAGCAGACCATCGTCGGTGTGCAGCATGTGCCACGGCAGGAGGTTAACAAATATGGGATTATCTCCTCCAGCGGCCCACTAAATGGAGTTCATGAAGTAAAAGGATTGGTAGAGAAGCCCTCGCCTGAAACAGCTCCTTCAGAGTATGCCATTATGGGGCGATATATTTTGGAGCCTTCGATATTCACAGTGCTGGCTAACCTCGAACGTGGAGCGGGCGGTGAATATCAACTGACGGATGCTTTGCACGAGGTATGCCGGCATGAAGGATTGCTGGCGCTCGATTTAATCGGCAAGCGTTATGATATTGGTGATAAATTCGGTTACATTAAGGCCACGCTGGAGGTAGGTTTGATGCGGGAGGATTTGCGCCCATTATTGGTTCCGTATTTGCAGGAGCTGGCTGCTAGTCTTAAGGGAAGAGAAGAAGAAGTGGACTCCTTGCATCGGAGTATACACAGTTGAGGGAGAGGAACTGTTTCAAATGATCATAACATCGGCTTCGGCGGTGGCATGAGGTTTTGAAGCAGTTTTTTTGCGTGTGGTGTTCAATGGGCAGGTGAGGGACGAGCAAATAGGTGTACTTTATACAATTAAAAGTATGGGGGGACAGCTGCAAATCGATTTAGTTGCACTTGATACATCTATATCTTCACATCTTAGCTATAATGCTCATTTAGCCTGTTTTTAGTTGCATAAAATACACTTAAAACAGCCGTGTGGGTGTTATTGTTTGAAATAGCTGCATCAAGTGCAGTTATTTTAAAATCTCGTAACTTGGTTCTCCTTGGTGACGAAAAAATCCGGAAGACCGATTCCTAAGAATCATCCTCCGGATTATGATTTGAGTACTGAAGATTAAGCTTTCAACACATCATGATCAACGTAACGCGCGCCATTTAACTCGCTAATTACATTAATAGCTACCTTCGCACCATCGCCTGCGGTAATAATGGCATGTACACTTACTCCAGCAACAGTACCAGCAGCCCAAATACCTGCGATATTCGTTTTGCCTTCAGCATCAACGGCTACTACAGTTTTGATTCTTGGCTCTGTACCATCCTTAGTCTCTACGCCAGCTTTGGCAGCTAGATCTGTAAGGGCGCCTGTGGCAAGAATAACATGTTTTGCTTCATAGATAATTCCATCTTCAGTTTCAATGACAAAACCGTTGCCGCTGGAGGTGAGGTTGATAGCCTGCTCGGAAACCAGCTCAGCGCCAAATTTAACGGCTTGCTTATGCCCAGTTTCGACCAGCTCAGGACCACCTACTTCGGAAATTCCATAAAAGTTCTCAAACCAACCTCTGCGGGTCATGCCCTTATCGTTGTCGATCAGCAGCGTTTTTTTGCCCGCCTTGGCGGCGAACAGGGCTGCGCTTGCACCGGCAGGACCGGCGCCAATTACGGCGATTTCGTACATGTATTTACCTCCTAAAAGTTTTGTGGAGCGATGCTCCTTAGAATGGACTACATAGCAAAACTGGCAACGAAAGCATACGCTTGGTTTTGTGGAGCAAAACTGGCAACGAAAGCATACGCTTGGTTTTGTGGAGCGATGCTCCAGTTCCTCTTAATTATAACGGTTGTTACTGTTCCTTGGCTAATCCTTCCTCACAAGGCAGGCTGACCGTAAATGTTGTCCCCTCGCCGACGGTGCTATTTACACTAATCTTGCCGTGATGCGCCTCGACAATAGATTTTGTGATAGAGAGGCCTAAACCTGATCCGCCATATTTACGTGTGCGAGAGGAGTCACTGCGGTAGAATCGATCAAAGATATGTGGGATATGCTCTGCGGGAATTCCGCAGCCATTATCCCGCACGCTTAAGAGAGTCTGATTTCCTGCGGCTTGTAAAGAGAGATGAATGCTGCCTGCCGCGGCATCGGTATGCTGAACTGCATTGTGGAACAGATTCAGAATCACCTGCTTGAGCTTATAGGGATCATATTTACCACGGATGCCATAGGAGATATCAAAAGTAACTTTACGTTGATCTGCGAGCAAAAGCAGATGCGGCTTCATTTCGTGAATTACCTCGCTGAGAATCAGGTCAGTCATCTGCAGCTGTGGAGCTCCATCCATTCGAGCGAGCAGTAGCAGATCCTCGACCAGCTTATTGATCCGTTTCGATTCACCATGCATGCTTCGCAACGAGTTATATAACTGTTCTTTATTATCGGCGGCGCCCCGCAGCAAGACCTCAAGAAAACCGTGTATTGAGGTAAGCGGAGTTCTAAGCTCGTGAGAAGCATCGGCAGCGAACCTGCGCATCTGCTCCTTGGCCTCCCGTTCATTATGAAAGGATATTTCGAGACGTTCGAGCATACCATTGAATGAATGAGCAAGCTTGTCGATCTCGGCCTGTCCTTGGTCAACTGGAAACCGAATGTCCAAATTACCGGCATTAATGATCTCAGCCGATTCTCCCATATTAGAAAGAGGAACTAACGTCTTTCGCAGGGCCGGCAAGTATAGGAATAATCCAGTCAATAAAGCAATCACTGACAAACCTGCGTAGATCAGCAGCTGCTGCATAATCACATCCGTTAATGGCCCCGTGCTCACACTCATTTGCAGCAGCAATCTAGTATTTCCAGGCCTATAAAGATTCATGAATATGGCTAGATGTTCAGTGCCGTCTTCAGCTTGGATGAGCTTGTAATTTCCTGTTGCCCTATCTGTGGTGTGAATCAGCAGCGCATCGTATTGCTCATTGGTCAGCCTGGGTGCTGCTATATCTGAGAGGGTTAATTGCTGTAAATCCCTGAAGGTGCCATCCGAGCTGTACATGGCGAGAGTTGTATGGGCATCAAGCAGAAGCGGGCGCCGGTTCTCGCCAGTTCGCAGCCCACTTGGCATTTTATTCATGTCTTCTCTTTCCAACGGGAAATTGCTGTTAAACTCATTGTTTGTGTCATTTATACCTGTGGTGTCCTCGTCATAGGAATTAAAAAAGTTAAAAAACATCTCACGGGGGACAGAACGTATTTGCGCTTCCATAGACTCCGCTCTATTGCTGTATATAAAATCTCGCATAAGGATATATTGTAAGACTCCAATTAGCAGCAGCAATCCTGATAGAATGAGCAGCGATGTGGCAAGCAGCTGTTTACGCAGGGAACGTGGTGCAGGTAGTCTGCGAAGCCATCTGAAGATGGGAGTGCTCATAGATCCACCCGGTAGCCTGCGCCCCGCAGGGTACGGATAATACGGTGCTCCTTATCTCCGAGCTTCTCACGAAGCGAACGGATATAGACCTCAACGATATTTTCCTCACCGCCAAAATCATAGCCCCACACTTTATCAAGAATCATAGGCTTGCTGAGTACAAGGCCGTGATTGATAACGAGATACTGCAATAACTCGTATTCCGTAGGGGAGAGCTCAAGTACTTCTTCCCTGAAGCGAATTTCCTTTCGCCGGCTGTCAATTCGGAAAGGACCGCAGCGGACCTCGCCTAGCAGCCCCGGAAACTGATTCCGCAGCCGCGCTTGGATCCGCGCTAGTAATTCATCAAAGCTGAAGGGCTTGACCATATAGTCGTCAGCACCAATAGATAGTCCTTTTACGCGATCATCCACTTCGTCTTTTGCAGTAAGCATGATGACAGCTACCTCTGTCTCTTCTGAGCGCAGATAGTGACATACCTCGAATCCATCCATACCCGGCATCATAACATCCAGGATAGCTACATGGGGCTTGAATTCAGCTGCAATCGAAATGGCGCTTAGCCCGTCCGACGCGGTTCGTACTTCAAAACCTTCGTTAAGGAGACCCAGCTCCAGGAACTGTAATATATGAGGCTCATCATCTACGAGCAGAAGTCGAACTCCTTGTACTGCTTTCATCATAGGTTCCTCCAAATCGGTGATAGATAGCTTCATTATGCCATATCCGGTTGAATGTTTGCTGAAGACCGGATGATTCTTTTTCTAGAATAAATGAGTGGATTTCTTTCACATGGCTTTAAATTGGTTAATCTAGTTATAAGGAATATTAACGTGTTTAATGACAAACAGGGTTAAAAATTCCGGATTTTCGGAATTGCGATAAAGGGTTTTGACGAAGAATATAGAACACTTTACAATAAGGATAATCTCCTGATTCAGGCTCCTGATTTTGGAGAATGCTCTCCCTATTTTAGGTTAGATCATCCGAACGTGTAAAATTTCCTTCCTCGTTTTTTCAACTTTGTCATCTTCCTATCAAGGCTCATTTCTTTCTGGTGTATTTCTTTTCTAATTCACTTCTTTCTGGAATTCTGTTCATTCATCCTAGGTTTGCTGAACTTTATATTACCCATAAGTCAAGGGAGGCTCTTCCATGAAGAAAAAAGAAATGGTAGCCATGCTATTGGCTGGAGGCCAAGGCAAAAGATTGAAAGGTTTAACCAAATCGCTTGCCAAGCCCGCTGTCTATTTTGGGGGCACTTATCGGATTATCGACTTTCCTTTAAGTAACTGCTCCAATTCGGGTATTGATACTGTCGGTGTATTGACACAGTATGAGCCACTTATACTACATTCTTACATCGGAGTAGGCAGTGATTGGGATTTGAACCGTAAGAATGGTGGAGTATTCGTATTGCCACCGCATGAACGTGAGAATGGAAGCAGCTGGTATCGGGGAACAGCCGATGCGATTTATCGAAATCTTAAATTTGTAGATCAGTTCGACCCCGAGCATGTCCTTATTCTATCCGGTGATCACATTTATAAAATGGATTATCATGCTATGCTGCAATACCACAAGGAGAGAAACGCAGATTGCACGATTTCTGTGATTGACGTTCCGCTGGAGGAAGCAAGTCGATTTGGAATCTTAAATACGGAGGACGATCTGAAAATTTACGAATTTGAGGAAAAGCCTGCACAGCCAAAAAGCACGCTAGCTTCTATGGGTGTGTACATCTTTAAATGGGAAATTCTCCGCAAGCATTTACTGGAGGACGGAGAGAATATAGGATCATCTCACGATTTTGGTAAAGATATCATTCCTTTGATGCTGGAAGACGGGAACTCTTTATTTGCGTACCCTTTTGAAGGGTATTGGAGAGACGTTGGTACGGTAGCAAGCCTGTGGGAAGCGAATATGGATTTACTGAGCGATAATCCACCGCTTAATCTAAATGATCCCAGCTGGCGCATATTTACACGCAATCCGAATCAACCCGCCCAATATGTCGCACCTGGGGCGAAAGTGTCAGGATGCATTATTAATGAAGGCTGCATTGTGCATGGTGAAGTGAAGCACTCGGTTCTTTTTTATGGCGTAGAAGTAGGTGAAGGCAGTGTGATTACGGACTCCGTAATTATGCCTAAGGTTAAGATTGGTAAGAACGTACGCATTCATAAAGCGATTATTAGTGAGAATACGGTAATCGACGATTATATGGAAATAGGCATCGAGCGGGAGAACGAGAACGAAATTCTGCTGATCGACAATAAAAGCAAGAAACGTAAATCAGCTGTGGCCAAAACCATATAATCAAGCTAAAACGCCTTCGGCGTCCTTCTAGGGACGGTAAGCGTTTATGCGAGATTTATAAGGATAAAGTATATAGTGAAACTTATACTTTCTTATAAATTATAAGAGGACGGTGGATTCCGATGAAGCAACTCATGGGTGTAATTAATCTGGATCATGAACTCGATAAACTAAATGAACTCACTTATTTCCGCTGTGGTGCAGCCGTACCTTTTGCCAGTCGTTATCGGTTGATAGATTTTGTGCTTTCCAATATGATGCGTGCGGATCTGGAGAGCGTGGGCCTGTTTGTTCGCCGTAAATATCGTTCTTTAATGGACCATTTGGGTGACGGGAAATCTTGGGATATGAATCGCAAGCATGGGGGACTATTTATTTTGCCTCCGGACTGGAATGATCCCACCGATACTTCTCTTGGCGACCTTCAGCATTATCATAATAATCTGGATCTTTTTAAACGGGGATCTGCTAAATATATTGTGTTTTCCGGTAGCCAGCATATTAATACTATCGATCTCCAGGACTTGTACAGCTATCATTTGGAGAAGGGTGCCGACGTTACAGTAGTATACAAAAAAATAGAGCAGTTGCAGCCAGAACATGAGTTATGCCAGCGTATTGAAGTGGACGAAGAGAATAATGTGACCAATATCCATCATGAGAAGGATCATCCCAATTTATATCTCGATATCTTCATTATGGAGAAAAAACTGTTCCTGGAGCAGGTGGAACATTGCATTGCACATGGTGAGAGTTATTTTTTCCGTGATGTGATTCAGAAAAACCGCCATAAATTCAAAATCGCTGCTTATGAATATCATGGCTATCATGCCGTAATTAATTCGTTGGAAAGCTATTATAAGAATAGTCTGGAGCTGCTTCAGCAGGAGAATTACTTTAGTCTGTTCAAAGAAAGTCCCGTGCAGACGAAGATTAAATATGAGGCTCCTACCCGATATTTAGAAAGCGCAAATGTCAGCAATTCACTGGTGGCTAACGGCTGCATTATAGCTGGAACGGTGGAGAACAGCGTGATCTTTCGTGGGGTTCAGGTACGTAAAGGAGCGAAGATCATCAATTCTGTAATTATGCAGAAGTGCATTATAGAGGAAGATGCTGTTATTGAGAATGTGATCATGGATAAGGACGTACATTTAAGTAAGAATCGAATTCTCGTCGGGGATAGTAAACGTCCATTTGTGATCGCCAAGAGCAGCAAAATATAAACCAACTGGATTAGATGAAACGAAACAGTATAACCTATCTGATCTACAGGCATAGTCTAATGCATCCCTAAAAAAAGCTTTTGTCAGGAGGAACCTGCTGTTGTTTAACGATAAAGAAACTTTCAAACAGGTGTTTCGCGAGACGCTCATCAGTAAATTGGGCAAACCTTTGGAGGAAGCCTCGAATGCTGATGTCTATAAAATATTAGGCAACATGATTCGCGAGAATGCCGGGAAAAATTGGGCGGATACCAATCAAAAGTACAAGACGGATAAGGATAAGCAGGTATACTATTTTTCTATGGAGTTTCTGATCGGAAGACTTCTGGGGAACAATCTGCTGAATATGGGCGTGCTGGAGGTCGTGCGTGAGGGATTGGCCGATCTTGGTTTCTCGCTGCAGGATATTGAGGAGGTAGAAGCCGACGCTGGGCTTGGCAATGGAGGACTTGGACGTCTAGCTGCTTGTTTCTTGGATTCACTGGCCTCCCTGCAATATGCGGGGCATGGTTGCGGTATACGTTATAAATACGGCTTGTTCGAGCAGAAAATCGTTGACGGGTATCAGGTGGAACTGCCCGATTACTGGCTGCAAAATGATAATGTATGGGAAGTGCGTCGTGAAGACAAGCAGGTAGAAGTAAGGTTCTGGGGCGTGATTGAGACTCGCGAGGAGAACGGGCGGCTTATCTTTGAGCATAGTCAATATGAGGCCGTTCGTGCAGTTCCGTATGATGTGCCTATCATTGGTGCAGATCGGCGGCATGTGAATACACTGCGCAACTGGAGTGCGGAGTCCATCACTCAGCCAGCGAGAACATTTGGCTCTTTTGCGGGTTCAGACTATCATAAATTCCTGGAATATAAGCGTTCCGTAGAATCCATCTCGGAGTTTCTGTATCCGGATGATTCACAATACGAAGGCAAGCTGTTGCGGTTGAAGCAGCAATACTTCCTCTGCAGTGCTGGCCTGCAAAGTATTCTGCGAACCTTTGGAAAGCTTGGACTCCCTATACAATCGTTGCCCGACAAGGTTGCACTTCATATCAATGATACACATCCGACGCTTGTAATCCCTGAATTGCTGCGGATTCTGATGGATGTACATGGATTAGGATGGGATGAGGCGTGGAGTATTACAACTCGTATGGTGTCCTATACTAATCATACGATCTTGAGCGAAGCGCTGGAGAAATGGCCTATTCAAATGGTCAGGGACTTGCTTCCACGTATTTTTCTTATTATTGAAGAGATCAATGCCCGCTTCTGCGGCGAGCTGATGAGCCGTTATCCCGGTGATCAGGACCGGATTTCACAGATGGCGATTATTCATGACGATCAGGTTCGCATGGCCCATCTGGCGATTGTGGCGAGCCATAGTGTCAATGGGGTAGCGGCGCTGCATACAGAAATATTGATGAAACGCGAAATGCGGCTTTTTAATGAAATGTACCCGCACCGCTTCAATAATAAGACGAATGGGATTACTCACCGGCGCTGGCTGATGCATGCCAATCCGGATCTGGCTAACCTTATCAATCAATCGATAGGAACCCGCTGGATGAGCCATCCGCAAGAAATGATTGGCTTGATTAAATATTGTGAGGATGCTTCCTTCCAAGAACAAGTGGCCAGCATTAAACGGCGGAATAAGCTCAAGTTGGCTGAATACATCTACAGCAAGCATTCAGTACATGTAGACCCCGACTCTATCTTTGATGTTCAGGTGAAGCGCCTGCATGCTTATAAGCGGCAGCTGCTTAATATTTTGCATATTCTGCATATGTACAACCAAATCAAAGATAATCCTTCGATGGATATGGTACCGCGCACGTTTATATTCGGAGCAAAGGCGGCACCAAGCTATCATTTGGCGAAGCGAATTATCAAGCTGATCAATACTGTGGCAGAGGCTGTCAACAACGATCCGGATGTTAGAGGCAAGATTCGTATCTTTTTCCTTGAGAATTATTCGGTATCTTTGGCCGAGAAAATCATTCCTGCTGCGGATATTAGTGAACAGATCTCTACAGCGAGTAAAGAGGCCTCCGGTACGGGGAATATGAAGTTTATGATGAACGGTGCATTGACCGTAGGTACGATGGACGGCGCTAACGTGGAAATGCATGAGATGGTAGGGGACAACAATATGTTCCTGTTCGGTCTTCGCGCTGAGCAGGTAATGGATTATTATCAGCATGGCGGCTATCACGCACGTGATATCTACAATGGGGATAGCCGTGTGAAGGAAGTATTGGATCAGTTGGTTAATCCGGGACCTATATGCTGTCATGGTGCGGAGTTTGAGACCATTTTCCATTCTCTTTTGGATAATAACGATGAATTCTTTGTGCTTAAGGATTTCGCAAGTTATGTCGAGACTCATGTCGAGATTGACCGGGCATACCGCAACCGTCAGGAATGGCTGAAGAAGTCTATTATAAATATTGGCCATTCCGGTAAATTCTCTAGCGATAATACGATTAGCCGCTACGCCGCGGAGATTTGGAATATCAGTCCGGTACGGCTATAGGCTCAACAAGATTAGGCTGTCTTATAAGTAGGAGATTCCTACAAATGAGACAGCCTATTTCTTATGCTTTATAAGGCAGAGCTGCTTTAGATAACTTCCGATACCAGGGCAGCGAACCGCTCTAGGAACCGGCGTTCCTCATCATCAAAACGATCTTTCAGCGGACTGTCGATATCGAGTACGCCAAGCAAACGATCATCCTTGATCAGCGGTACAACAATTTCGCTGTTTGAAGCGGCGTCACAGGCGATATGTCCCGGGAATGCATGGACATCTCCAACTACTAGCGTGCGTCGTTCCGCAGCAGCCGTTCCGCAGACTCCACGAGACAACGGGATGCGGATGCAGGCAGGAAGACCTTGGAAAGGTCCGAGCACAAGCTCCTTGCCATCAAATAAATAAAAACCGGCCCAATTCGTATCCGGCATAGCGTGTTTAAGCAGTGCCGAAGCATTGGCCAGGTTGGCCGTAGCACTTGGTTCGTCCTTTACTAATGCTTCTAGTTGGATTAGAACCGCTTCAAACTGCTCGTTGCGTGTTCCATCGTAAGGCATAGCTTGAAACATGAAGCATCACCTTCCTGTACTTTAAATTCAAATATGAACTCCTAACTGTAATTATCAACATAGTACAGCTAGACATGATACGTCAAGCGACAATACCAATCTGTAACAATATGGAATGTTCCTTGAAGTCCATGAAATGCGCAACAGCCACAATAATGTTTCCGAGGATCGGTCAGAGGGTAATGCTAGTATAAATACCGAAGGCTATATAGCCGGAAGAGGTGGAATATGCGCGCTGATGTACAGAACTTGTTCATAGGAATTCATATGCTTTATTGTGCACGGGATAAAGATGTGACGATCTCAGAGATGCTGCTCGGACTTGAAGATCTGGGGTATCGTGTAGGAGAACGCGAAGTGAAACAGGAATTGGAAAAGCTGACACTGGACAACTTTCTGACTGCCCATACCGAAGGGTACAGTATTACGGGGACTGGAATTGAAGAGTTCAAGGATATTCGAGCCAAACTTCAGGTGTTATGCAGTGAAGTTATTCATGAAGCGGAATGAAATCATTGTAGTTAAGTTTAATAAAAAGCGTCTGTATTAAGGGAGTGTATGCCCCCTGATGCAGACGTCTTTTTATGTTAACGCGTAGAATTTGTTCTTTTCAATGTTAAAGAATTTAGAACTTTTATCTTAAGGATATACTCTTGAATGATGTATAATTGATAAGTTGAAGGGGGGCAGAGATTTGTATATCTGCAATGGAGTGATACCCACACTGGTCGGCAGTAGATTGAAGCTGTGCGCTATGACTACTGAGCATGCTTCAGCATTATATCAGATCTGGTCTCATCCAGAGGTCACCCGCTGGCTGGGGGCTCCAGCATTATCCTCTATAGAAGAGACTAAGCAACTGATTGCTTTTTTATTACAGATGGCTCAGGAAGAGGAGAGCTTGCGCTGGAGTATTGTAGGACCCGAAGGTGAAGTTATAGGGAGCTGCGGTTATAACTATTGGCAGTTGCAGGGAGCTTACCGCGGGGAAATTGGCTGCGATCTGGCGCCTGCCTTTTGGGGACTTGGATATATGAAAGAAGCGCTTGGTTTAGTGCTCGACTTCGGCTTTAATAGGATGGGGCTGAATCGGATAGAAGCGCTGTGTCATCCTGATAATAATCGTGCGGAGAGGCTGGTTCAAACGCTCGGCTTTCAGAAGGAAGGTATACTGCGTCAATATCGCCAGACACCTTCCGGCTTTCAGGATGTGACCCTACATGCGCTTCTACGTGGGGAATGGGAATGATTTTATTACATAAAGAGAGGGTTTGGAACATTGAAGTCAACAGGGGATTTAGAACGTAAATTAATACTGATAGGGGTGCTGCTAGCTACCTTTCTAGCTGCGATTGAAGGAACGGTAACAGGACCAGCGGGTCCAGCTATCGTAGGTGAATTTCAGGGAATGCAGTGGCTTAGCTGGATATTCACTTCTTATTTGCTGGCAATGGCTATTACTACTCCTATTTTCGGCAAAATCAGTGATCTCTTTGGACGCAAGCCGGTGTTCATGTGGGGAGCAGCTGTTTTTTTATTAGGCTCGTTATTATGCGGTATTTCGCAAAGTATGGAGCAGCTGATCCTGTTCCGTGCAATACAGGGGATTGGCGCGGGTGCGCTCATTCCAATGACCTTTACCATCATCGGGGATATTTACAGTATCGAGGAGAGAGCGAAGACACAAGGATTACTTAGCTCTGTATGGGGGATTTCCTCTTTGGTAGGTCCTCTTCTTGGGGGATATGTAGTAGATTACCTAAGCTGGCGCTGGGTATTTGTTTTTAATCTGCCATTCGGTTTATTAGCAATGGTATTTATTGCCCGTTATCTGAAGGAAGAGAAGGTACGTCGGAAAGCACAAATTGATGTGGCAGGGGTGCTGCTGTTCGCTGCTGGTATGGGCGCATTGCTCTTCGGTCTCTCCACAGGAGGACAGAATCTGGAGTGGACATCCCCACTGCTAATCGCAACTCTAAGTGTGGCTGTTATCCTGCTAGTCTTATTTTTCTTTGTGGAGCGTCGTGCTCCTGAACCTATGTTGCCGCTGGGTCTATTCTCGAACCGCAACATAGCGGTATCTACTGGCGCTAACCTGCTGGTAAGCACATTAATTATTGGGCTTTCTACGTATGTGCCATTATGGGTGCAGGGTGTATCCGGAAAAAGCGCCGCCATCTCAGGTTTGCTATTGGCGCCGATGTCGGTAGGCTGGATGTTTGGTTCGATCGCCGGAGGGCGGATGATTCTAAAAGCAGGCTCGCGTCGAACCGCAATGCTTGGGTTGATTATGATCGCTGCCGGGGCTATTGGCCTGGCTTTCTTAACAGGTGAGTCTTCACAGCTGCTGCTTTTATGCTTGATGCTGGTCTGTGGAGTTGGCTTTGGGTATTCTTCTACAGTCTTTACGATTATTGCGCAGTCCTCTGTTGCGTATGAGCAACGGGGAGCATCTACAGCGCTTAATGCGTTCACGCGTTCTTTAGGACAGACTGTTGGGGTGGCTATTTTTGGTTCTTGGCTGAACTTGAATATTGATAAGCTGTTAAGAAAACAACCGGATTCGAACATCTCAGGAGATGATATTAATAAGCTGCTTGGATCGCATGCAGGAACTAACCTGTCTGGGGAAGTATCAAATAGTTTGCGTGATGCCCTTGAAGGTGGTCTTCATTCATTATTTATCGTAATGGCAGTTTTCGCTGTTTTGTCGCTGATAATATCCTGGGGTTTGCGCAAGGGTGTGCCTTCAGTAGAGGATGCTACATCGTCCTTGAAAAAGGCATAACTTATTAGGTAGATAGCGTGTTAAAGTGGTTGAACCATACGAATTGACTCTTGGAGTGGCGTACGGAGTGACACATAGAATGACGCATGGAGAGACACATGGACTAACGGACGGAGTAGCACATGGAATCACGCACGGAATAACGGACGGTGGCACGCCAGATTGATGTAACCTCTAGAGTAGAGAGTCGATGGAAGCAGTGGATAGACGCGTTTAGTTGTATTTCGTACAACTATAATCCTGCTGGTAACTTTTTCAATGGATATAGCTGTATTTAGTACACCTATTTTCTTGATTTACTCGCCTAGGGGTGGTTTGTCTGGTTTTTAATTGTACAGAATACACTTAAAGTTAGAATGAGCGGATTTGCATACGAAATAGCTGTATAGAATGCAGTTATTCCCTAAGTTACTGCTCAGGTTCATCAAGATCCGGCGCTGAAAATATAGCGGGTTACATCAAAAGTGAATTTTACCGAGAGCGATAGTAACGGTCAGCTGAAAGGGACGCCCAATCGGAAGCGTGCTCGCCAAGTCTAATCGGAATCGTGCTCGCAAGTCCCGCCTGCCGAATAAGGATGACTATGATCCGAGGGTTGCCAAAAGCGGACCTCAAAGTCCGTCTTCGGCATCGACTTACCGATCATCTGCTCAAGTAAGCCGGCGCAGAACAAAAAAACCAATAGGCGATTCTCAAATAAATCGGAGAATCGCCTATTGGTTTTCTTTTTACCATTAACAGAAATCAATAACAGCTTGTCTGTAACACATAAATAAGCGACTCTTACTTACGGGGAAGAGGGGACAGCTTCTCAGCTTGTAGACCCATCTTTTTGAGGAGAACAATCATTTGTTCCTTCTCATCATCATTCAGACCGCTGAAAGCAAGATGCAGGCGTTCTGAATATTTCGGATACATCTCATTCATGAGACGTTCACCTTCCGTAGTCAGCTCCGCAAAAATCACGCGGCGGTCGCTCGGACAAGGCTTACGCTGCAAATAGCCGCGTTCCTCAAGCTTATCGATTACGTAAGTAACGTTGCCGCTTTGCAGCAGCAGCTTGGCGCCAATTTGTTGAATGGGTTGTGGTCCCTTATAGTACAACACTTCCATAACGGCAAAGGCAGTCGGATTAAAACCTTCAATTTTGCTGCCGGTAACAGCATGTTCATTAATGCTCTTAAAAGACTTGGCAAATACCCGGTACAAATGTAGTGTTAATTGCGTATCACGTTCGTAAGATTGTATCATGCTTCTCCACCCTCTATCGTTAATCATGTGTGAACTCATCGCACAGTTTGCAATCAATAGTCATTAGTGCACGGGTTACCTGTGCAACGAACCTTGAGATAACCTTAGAATACGTGAAAGAGCGAATGAAGAACATGTGATTTGTCACAATGAGCACACTTTTAATTATTAAAAATCAAACAATTTTTTAAATACGATAAAAACGAAGGTTTTTTTGATTTCAGTCTTTGAAAGGATAAGAATTTCAGCCTTAGGTTCAAGCACTATTTACGCCTCCAGACGGATGATTGATGTTCTCCAATATTTTACTATTACTTCATCGAGAAATAGTAACGGGGAGTGAAGTAAGATGGAGGAACAGCTGGCTCATGATTCAAAAGAAGGAAAGCTGACGGCGAATAAGCCCTTTATGCTGCTTATTGCCGCACAGCTTGTATCGAATGTGGGAGACTGGTTGCATATACTAGCGCTACTGACAATGGTAGGTTTTAAATGGAATGCTACACCGTGGGAAATTACGGCTATATCTTTATGTATGGCTGTGCCGTTGCTCTTGGGAGGGCCGTTTGCAGGTTATTTAAGTGACCGGTTTAACCGCAAGGCGCTGATGATTGGTTCCGATCTTGCTCGTGCCGGAATCGTTGTTTGTTTGGTATTTGCAGGTTCTCTCTGGCAGGTATATGTCCTGTTGGTAGCTAAAGGGATCATGGATGTACTCTTTTCACCAGCCAAAAGCGGAAAGCTCAAGGAGCTTGTCCCTGCGGCCCAGATGGATAAAGCCATGGCGCTTAGCTCATCTATTGAACAAATAACTAAAATTGTAGGTCCTGCTCTCGGTGGACTGCTGGTTGCCGCATTTGGTATTGCTGCTTGTTATGTGATTGACTCGGCTACCTTCATTTTATCGGCGGTCATCTTAATAGGACTGCCGCGTACGGCTGCACTGAAGAAAGATGCAGCAGAGGATAGCACAGGGGAGAATGGTGCTCGGAAGTCTTTTCGCCAAGAAATGTCGGCGGGTCTGCAGGTGATCGTGGGAATGCCTGTAGTGCTTTGCGGGATTGCTATGCTGGTGCTAGTGCTGCTAATGCTGCAAATTGGTGATTCGCAGATTGTAACGTTATTCCGGGAAATTCCGGGTGTGAACGGAGATCTGCTGGGTTGGTGTGTGGCAGCCAGTGGTCTTGGCACCTTACTGTCAGCCCTGCTTGTAAGCCGTATAGGCAGTGGTAAACATACGCTCGTCTTCATGGGATTGGGAGCTGTAATTATGGGGGGTGTTTTCTCAAGTGCAGGAATTGTAACTGCCCACGGTCAGGCTGGACTCTGGATGAACATCGCTTTGTTTGGTTCTTTTATGTTTGCTGGTGTGGGGGCAGGCCTTGCGTTTATTCCCTTCAATTCTATGCTGCAACAGCGGACCCCTGCGGAATACACGGGCCGTGTATTTGGAACTATAGGCAGTCTAACAAGTGCGGCTGTTATCTTAGGACCTGTAGCCGGTGGGGCTTTAGTTACAGCGTCAGGACCTGTCCCGGCGTTCATTCTCTCTGGTACGCTTACAGCCCTGCTTGGAGTGTTGCTGTTAATGCTGCGTGGTAAAATCGAGCGGAGAGATGAAGCGGCAATTAAACGTGAGGAAGGAATTTCAGCAACAAATAACCTAGAGCTTCTCGGACAGACCTCTCTTTAATGGGAGGTTTCTTTTTAAATATAAGAGTAGTTCTCTTAGCTGTGAAAAAATCAGTATGCTTCCTTGGAGAAAGTATATATAGTACGATTAGAGAAGCTATCTTTCTGGATTGGAATTTCGATAATAATATTTATAAGAAATATTTAGGAGTTGGCGAATATGGAGAATGTAGAAATAACAGGGGATACCGAGAGCGACGAAGAGATTGTACTCGATGTTGAGATCGATGAAGCAGGCTATGAAGCAGGTGCCCCATGCATATTCGATATTTCATTTCAGGTGCGGCGTGGACAGCTGCTCGGACTGATCGGACCAAATGGTGCGGGAAAAAGTACTACAATCAAAACATTGCTCGGTTTGCTTAAGAATACCAAAGCTAAGGTCTCCTTTAATGGAGTTAATAAGTCCTATGCTTATGTACCGGAGCAGCCGGTGTTTTATGAGGATCTGACCTTATGGGAGCACTTAGATTTGGCTGCTGCTGCTTATGGACTAAAATATGAGCAGTTTCAAGAAACGGCGGAGAGATTACTGAAGCAGTTCGGTATGAATCATGTCCGTGATGATCTTCCAGCTGGCTTCTCTAAGGGTATGAAACAGAAAATGATGCTGATGCTGGGCTTTTTGGTACAGCCGGATGTTTATATTGTGGACGAGCCTTTTATCGGCTTGGATCCTCGGGCCACTAAAGATTTCCTGCGACTGCTGGAAGCGGAGCGGCAGCGCGGAGCTGGTGTATTAATGTCTACGCATGTATTGGATACTGCTGAGAAAATTTGCGATGATTTTGTGCTGATCTCGGGTGGCAGGGTTGCCGCTGCAGGAACGCTTGAAGATATACGTGATTATGCTGGGCTGCCGGAGGCGTCGTTGTTTGATTGCTTCGACGAACTGACATGAGTAAGCAGAAGCAGCGAGGGTTTGCTTTTCCTACCTCCAAAAAGCTATTCTGGCGGCGATTATTTTCTCATTGGCGTGAGCAATCTGCTATTATTCGTACGGCAGCCGATTGGACTGTGCTGTTATATATACTGATTCCCGGAGGATTTCTGGGAGGACGGTTATATTACGGGTTCTGGAATGAGGCACTGCCAGCTTGGAGTGCAGATTTGCCGTTTATGTTGATTCCTTCATTATTAGTGCTCCTGCTCTGTAGAGGTGGACTGGTGCTATTATTGCAGGAAGGGGATCTATTATTTCTAAGACAACGGCAGCGATGGATAAATACGATCATGTTTCGCGGGTTGCAGTACAGCCTGATCGTAACATCGTTGAAGTTCTGTGTAGCTTTTGTGCTGTTATTACCTTTCCTGGTTCGGGGATATGGAATGCTGTCATCCGAGGTATGGGCGCTGTTCGCTCTAACTCTGGCATGTAGCTGGTGCGTTAAATTACTTGGGCATATTGTAAAAGTACAAAAGCAAGGCTGGCGGCGCTGGCTGTGGCTGTTTCTGGCCATCTCCGTTCCCTGTGGGATTTATTTCCGTGCAGCTGCGTTTTGGAACAACCGTCCAGTTTTTATGCTGCTGATTGCAGCACTCTTTGCAGTCGTAGCGGTAATCGCTCTTCAGCGGCGTATAGTGATGCGTGGGACATTCATGAACGATGTGCGTGAAGATTATAAGCAGCGGATGAAAATAGCGGCCCTATTGCTCCGCGGCGTACTGGATAAGCCGCGTCCGACCCGCCATAAGCCGTGGATTTTCCGGAAATCACAGCCTTTGCTAAAATCAAAAACTGCCGAGAGCCGTTTCTCTGCGGCAGCGATTAAGGCACTTGTACGGAATCCGGCCCATTTAAAGCTCTACTTATCGTTTACTGCTGTGTCCCTTCTAGCGATATTTATCATTCCATCAGGGTTCAAATGGCTGGGCTTTATAGTTTTAGTTTCCCTCATGACCAATTGGCTGTTGTCGTTCTGGTCGTTATTCGTGGGAGATGATTACATCGGAATTCTGCCGTTTACGAAAGAACAAAAAGCCGAAGCGGGGCTGCGTGCGGTCCCTATCTTACTGTTTCCTTTTTCAATCATTTGTTCTGCGCTGATCTGTATTTCCTTATATGGATGGTTTGGGATTATCCTGTTCATCCCGCTAGGTTATATCGTTGCACTGTTTAGCTCTAGAATATTTGGAACATTTCGCTTAGCGAAATAAAGATATAAATAGAACGGAAGAGTGCCCCATAAGCCGTAAAAAGGCTGCTGGGGCACTCTTCTTTTTTTGTCTTGATTCGATCTATTGCACGCACGTACGTATGAGGTACCTAGCTAGCCTATCGGACACAGCTGCCCCTAAACATACTATTTTTCCACTTTTAGGATGCTAACGGACTCCATAGTTGCTATTGCCATGAAAAACACCATATATGAGCCTCATTATAAGGAATAGCGTCGTTGGAGTCCGAAACCCTGCCAATAAGGTGAAAAATACGCAAATAACGTCATCTGGGTCCGAAGCCGCAGTAGCTGATTAGGCAGACGCTCCACATAGCTAACGAACCCAAAACAGAGGAGCGATTCTCCAATTAATGAGAGAATGGCGCGGTCCGCCATTTTCAAAGCAGTAAGCTGCTTGGAGGATATTCACGTTGCACTAGAGATTATCCCAGTCGAATGTCAGCGGCGTGTTTGCCTGCTGTATATCCTGTTGAGAAGGCCGCTGTTATATTGTAGCCTCCTGTATAGCCATGGATATCGAGTACCTCGCCGCAGAAGAATAACCCCGGCATAAGCTTCGATTCCATTCTTTTGGGATCGATCTCCTTCAGATTTACCCCACCGCCGGTAACAAAGGCCTCGGATAGGGAACGGGTGCCATGCACATAAACTGGCATGCGTTTCAAAATCCCAGCCAATAGAAGCAATCCATTCTTGGAGACGTGATGACCGGTTGTATCCCCATCTAATTCAGCTTTAGTCAGCAAGAGGGGGATGAGACGTTCTGGCAACAGTCCTTTCAGCGAATTGCGGATCGCTTTCTTTGGTTCCTGATCCAGCTTATCCTGCAACATAGATTCTACTTCCTGTGCGTTCAGATCAGGGAAGAGATCGATGGACATCTCCACCGTATCTGTGCCGGATTTACGTTGGACTTGTCTCAGAAATTGGCTGCACCGCAGTGCAATGGGTCCTGATAATCCAAAATGGGTGAATATCATATCCCCTCGATGAGAGATGACTTTCTTTCCTTTAGGATTCCACACAGTAAGGACCACATCACGTAACGACAGACCTTGCAGCTCGCCGGACTTAATCCATTCTTCCCGTGAAAGAATCGGCACCTCTGTCGGGAACAGCTCGGTGATCGTGTGCCCTGCGGCTTCTGCCCAAGGGTAACCATCTCCCGTGGAGCCGGTCTGTGGTACGGACTTGCCTCCGGTAGCGATGATAACAGCAGTGCAGGCGATCGTCTTGCCCGAGCTCAGCTGGACTCCCTTAACAGCCCCTTCGTTATAGATTATTCTTGAGACGGGACTGTCGGTCATAATCTGTACGCCTAGACTCCGTACTTTGCTAATTAAGGCAGAGACGACACTAGAGGCCTTATCGGAAACGGGAAACATCCGCCCGTTATCTTCTTCTTTTAATGCAATGCCTAAACCTTCAAAAAAGGCGATGATATCCTGGTTATTAAAATGGTCGAAGGCACTATACAAAAAACGCCCGTTTCCTGGAATATGGGCGATTAGCTCGTCTCTTTCCTTGATGTTGGTAACATTGCAGCGTCCGCCACCAGATATTCCGAGCTTTCGGCCTAGTTTTGCTCCCTTGTCGATTAGCAGAACGGATGCCCCGTGTTCTGCAGCGGCCACGCTTGCCATTAGACCCGAAGGGCCGCCCCCAATGACGATCACATCGTAATTGCTCATGAAATTTAACTCCTTTACATGTTAAGACACGGAAGCCTATTCCGCGGGTATTCCTAACGGAATCATACCATTCTGATTCACATGTAACCAGTCTTGTCCAATCATTAGGTGATTATCGTTGTCAGGAGAGTAATCCTGTGCTTTAATCTAAGCATGTAGGGTAATTTGTCCATTTTGGGGTGTGATTGTAATTATGGGTGCGGTTAAGGATATCTTATTGCAAATATCGGCAGCATGCTCCTTTCTTTTTCTTTTTCAATGGTGGGTGGACCGTAGATTTGTGACACGGAAAAAGGGGAAGCTTCCAAATGATCAGACCTTTTTGATTTTGGCGTGTACGTTTAGTCTTATCCTGTGCTCTCTTCTTTCGACAACTTTGTTTGGTGTAGCCTATTTAAATTTAGGATTAATCCCTGCGTATATTGGTATTTTATATGGAACTACTCGTTCGGGCATTTTGCTGTCCATTTTTTTGCTTATCTGCAATGTAATCATCGCGGAGCCTACAGGAATCAGTAATGTGATATTGAATTCAGGGATTTTATTATATCCGCTACTGTTTGGACTGGCCAAACCTTTTAAGAAAGGTACAGTAGTTGAGAAGATCGGTATGTTATGGATGATTCTTTGTCCAAGCATGCTATTTATTGCGTTAGTCCCTATTATAGGCGGGAAAAATATATATGAATCTAATTCCGTGCAAGCATTTCTGATTACGGTATATCTGTTTTTCACCATCGCTTTAGGTGGTATTTTTGTATATTATGTTGAGATGGTTAGAAGTAGATTGCAGGATAAAGTACAGATGGAGAATATCAGTGAAAGTTTCCAGTGGGAGTCCGAGAAGCTGCAGCAGATTACCAATGTAGTCCCTCTGAGTATTATGTCTCTGGATGAACACGGAGTTGTAACTGACCTTAACGATTGCATGTTAGGAATGATGCGGGCTCATTATCCCAATTTGCGAAAAGAGGATATTATTGACGAACCGGTAAAAAAGTTTTTTCACAGCTCAGTGGATACACAGGCATATATGCGGGTAAGTGATAATATCCGCTCTAAACGGCGTTCCAGTGAAAAAATGATTCATGAGTCGCGCATCTATCAGATTTATTCAGCGCCGTTAATGCATAAGAGCTCAGGGGTAACAAGTGGTGCTGTAATTATTGTGCAGGATATGACCAATGAGGAAAAACTACGTGTAGAGCTCGATCATGTGGAACGTTTGAGCTTGGTCGGGCAGATGGCTGCTGGAATTACCCATGAGATTCGTAATCCTATGGCGGTAGTTCGGGGTTTTTTGCAGCTGATGAGAGAAAAGAGTGCTCAAGAATTGGATTCTTATTATCAGATTGTGATGGAAGAGCTGGACCGCGCTAATAGTATTATTAATGATTTTTTATCCTTGGCACAGAGCCGGGTTTCTGATAAAGAGAAGGTGCTGCTGCACCATATTATAGAAGAAGTTAGTCCATTGCTGTGGGCTGATGCTAATCTTCGCGGTCAAAGTGTTGAACTGAAGCTGAGCCCATCACTGCATGAATTAGAGCTGAATGTCCGGGAAATCAAGCAGCTCATACTCAATTTAGGACGCAACGGCATGGAGGCTATGGGACCTAAGGGGGTGCTGACGCTGGAAACACGCAGTACTCATGATAAAGTGGAGTTGATTGTCACCGATAGCGGCGTTGGTATGTCAGAAAGTCAACGTGAGAAGCTGTTTCTTCCCTTTTTTACGACGAAAATCCAGGGAACAGGTCTAGGCTTATCCTTGTGCCTAAGTATTGTGGAGCGGCATAACGGTAAAATAAATGTAGAGTCTGTAGAAGGAGAGGGGACGGTATTTACGATCTCCTTCCCATTGGATAAGGAGGAACCCAGCGGGGTTCGCTCTTAGATTGAATCACCCTCTACAGCATCTCTTGCTTTCACAGAGTATGAATGTATAATAAAGTTAGTAAGTACTGCTGTAATATTATCTGACAAACAGTTGAAAAGTGAAGGAGAGTGCAGAGAAATGTCCATGTCTTTTAATCAATATATGAGAGATTCAATTCAGCCTATGCGTGATGACCTGACAAGTATCGGGTTTCAGGAGCTTATGACTCCAGAAGAGGTGGAAGCTACTCTTCCAACCGCAAAAGGAACATCGCTTGTAGTCGTAAATTCGGTCTGTGGTTGTGCTGCTGGACAATGTCGTCCAGGTGTAGCTCAGGCTTTGCAAAATGAAATCACTCCGGATCACTTGTTCACAGTGTTTGCAGGTCAAGAGAAAGAAGCTACTGCTAAAGCACGTGAATATTTTGCTCCTTATCCGCCATCCTCACCTTCCATCGCACTGATGAAGGATGGAGAACTCGTTCACTTTATTGAACGTCATGGCGTAGAAGATCGTTCGGCTGCTGAAATTGCTGCTGAATTGAAAGAGGTCTTCAATCGTTTGTGCCAGTAAAAACAGTTATTCCATATAATCTCGCATCAGCCGGCAAATCGGCTGCATGCGGGATTTTTCAAAATATAAGAGCAATAATGGGATAGAATATGCTTAGAAGCATGAGCTTCGTTTGGGTGGATATTTTGATGGATATGGAACCATTTCTGATGGAACGAGGTGTGTTTGGTGAGTTTACAGAAGGAAATTATTGCGGATCTTGGCGTGAAGCCAACGATTGATGTAGAGGTTGAGGCACGCAAACGGGTTGATTTCTTAAAGTCGTACGTGCTGAACGCAGGGGCTAAAGGATTATTGATCGCCATTAGTGGTGGAGTGGACAGTGCGGTAGCCGCGGGTCTTTGTAAACAGGCTACGGACGAGCTGTCGG
Organism: Paenibacillus sp. FSL R5-0928; assembly: GCF_037970385.1. NCBI lineage: Bacteria > Bacillati > Bacillota > Bacilli > Caryophanales > Paenibacillaceae > Paenibacillus > Paenibacillus sp. FSL R5-0928. The sequence goes on from NZ_CP150225.1 coordinate 672,047, forward strand.
CAGAAAAAGGCACAGAGTATATGACGCTTGGAGTATTCCAGCCTTATGGGGTTCAGGAAGATATCGAGCACAGCTATGATGTTGCCAAAGCTTTTAATCTGACTCATACTGTGGAGACCAACATTGAGGAAGCTGTAAATGAAATTGCCCTTGAAGTTGAGCATGGTCTGAAATCAATAGGCCAACACCGCCATATGACGCATCAAGGCAAAGGAAATGTTAAAGCCAGAACACGTATGGTTATGCAATATGCACTCGCTTTTGAGAACAATCTGATTGTAGTAGGAACGGATCATGCTTCTGAAGCAATTACCGGCTTCTACACGAAGTGGGGCGATGGCGCTGTAGATATTACACCACTATCCACACTTAATAAACGTCAGGTACGTCAGCTGGCTGCACATATTGGTGTGCCTGCGGATATTGTCACAAAAGCACCTACGGCGGGCTTATGGCCGGGTCAGACGGATGAAACCGAGCTGGGCATTACTTATGACGATAACAGCGACTATCTGGAAGGTAAACAGGTTAATCCTGAGGTAGCTGAGAAGCTTGAGAATTATTACCGGAGAACGGCACATAAGCGTAATGTTATTCCGGGGATTTAGAATAGGTTGAACTAGAAATCGCCACGGGTCTGCGTAGCAGCAGAGCTCGTGGCGGTTTTTGTGAGTTGGATAGCTGGATAGACAAAGAAGAATAATTATTCTGTAAGCGTAAGTGTCTGATCGATAAAATTAGTTGTCGCAGCAATCGCGAGCTCTAATTGCGGAGTCGTGCCAGCAAAAGGATGCACAGTGTTGAACGTATGATTACCCTCAGGAACCTGCACCCAGCTAATATCTGGCCGAAGTTTGATGAGATGCTCAGACCCTTGGCGGAGATGTACTCCATCTTGACTGCCTTGAATAAGAACAACTGGGAAGGACGCTTTCTGTATGCGTTCAAGGATGTTATAGCGTTCTTTGTTGTTCTCCATATCTTCTAAAATTACAGCATCCAGCGGCATTTGTTGGCCAGTACGTCCATTAAGGACATAGGTTCTTCCTGTTTCCTTCATCTGCTGCTTTTGTTCTTCCGTCAGCAAATCGAGTTTCGTAACCCCGTTCCAGGAGATTACTCCGCTGATCTCATTGGGATGATCAAGCGTGTAGACCAAACAAATTCCCCCTCCGAGACTGTGGCCGAGAAGGAATAAGGGCAGGCTGCCGAATTTCGGGTGTTGGCTAAGATAGGACAACAGGATTTCCATGTCCTTTAAGCTGCGGCGATAGGTGTTGCGGGCGAACTTCTCAAGCTCAGTGAAATGCAGCAGATCTTCCCCGATGCCAGCATGAGAGAAGTTAAAAGTAATTACTTCATGCTCTTGGCTGAGAGTTGTGGCTATGTAAGGAAACATTCCCCAATCTTTAAAACCTTTGTAGCCATGGGCTATAACTATAACGCTTTTGGCTTTGCCTTGGGCTGGGAAGTGTGAGCAGCGGAGAACAGCTCCGTCTCCGGCAGGTATTTCAAAATTACGATGATTCATAGGGTAATCCCCTCTCCATATATAAAAATGAAGTAAATCAGCTAGTCTATCGTGAAGTCGCTGGATAGTCTTATTAGACTTAAAGTGCATTTTCTTTTAAGATAGCAGAAAGAATCTTGCAGGACTATTACTTTTAATAATACTTCATATGATTGATCATACCATTATTGAAGCAAAATGGGATACACGTCCATAAGGAGCGTGAAGTGTTGATTTACGGAATCGGACATGATGTGTTAGAAATTGAACGAATCTCAGAGGTAATAAATAGAGGACTGGGTAAGAAATTTAACCAGCGGGTCTTAACAGAGCAAGAATATCAACTTGCTGAAGAGCGAAGCGGGAGGTTGGCTGAGTTCGTAGCCGGGCGTTTTGCTGCCAAGGAAGCAGTTGTGAAGGCTTTAGGCTGTGGCATCGGCAATGTAGTTGGGTTTCAGGATATTGAGATATTGCCTGATGTTAAAGGAAAACCAGAGGTAACTTTATCGTGTGAAGCCTGGAGCAGACTAAATCTTCCAGATAGACAGAAGTACACCATTCATCTTACGATAACACATGGCCGTGATTTGGCTTCGGCTTTTGCCGTCGTGGAAGGGCTAGGTTCATAAATTGAACCATGATTATAGAAAGGCAAGGAGCGTTATAATGACACAACAAGATCTACAAGTTCAAGACGAACAGGAGCTGCGGGAGGCTAAGCAATATTTCAGCTATCATTTGCTGGAGTGGTATCAAGGGCAGAAACGGGATTTGCCTTGGCGTCGGCACCGCAATCCTTATTATATTTGGATTTCTGAAATAATGCTGCAGCAGACAAGGGTGGATACGGTAATCCCGTATTTCAATCGGTTTATCGAAAGGTTTCCTACCGTGGAGTCGCTCGCCGATGCACCAGAAGAGGACGTGCTTAAGTGCTGGGAAGGCTTAGGTTATTATTCTCGTGCCCGCAATATACAGCATGCGGCCAAACAGGTCAAAGAGCTGTATGGCGGGCAGGTGCCGAATGATCGCGAGGCTGTGTTCAGTTTAAAGGGAGTGGGACCTTATACGGCAGGGGCTATCCTTAGCATTGCGTTCAATCGGCCGGAGCCAGCGGTCGACGGCAATGTGATGCGGGTGTTGTCCCGATACTTCCTGATAGAGGATGATATCGCCAAGGGACCCACCCGCGTAAAAATGGAGCACCTGGCAGCTGAACTGATCCCGGAGGGGGAAGCGGCATCCTTTAATCAGGCCCTGATGGAGCTCGGGGCGCTCGTATGCACTCCTAAGTCACCGCGCTGTTTAACCTGCCCGGTGATGGAGCATTGCGCCGCGCGCCTGGCGGGCTGCGAGACCTCGCTGCCCGTCAAGACCAAGGCCAAGCCGCCGCGCCCTGAGGAGCGGCTGGCGGCCTTAATTGAGGGCCGCGGTGCCCACGCGGGCCAAGTGCTCATCCGGCAGCGGCCACAAAGCGGGCTGTTAGCCCGCATGTGGGAGCTGCCGCACTGGCCAGCGCCGCCTGTGGAAGGCGGCGCCAAAGGCGCGCGGCTGCCGGAAGCAGCGGCGCTGGACCGGCTGCGCCGGTCACTGCGGGAGGCCGGGATCTCTGCCCGGCCTGAAAAGCACTGGATGGCTGCTGAGCATATCTTCAGCCATATCGTGTGGACGCTGCAGGTGTACCGCTGCAGCGTAGAGGACGCCCTTCCGCTGCCGATAGCGGCAGAAGGACGGGCGGTGTACAACGCGGAAGCGGACTTGTTCTCAGGGATCGACAGCAGCATGCCTATCGAGAGATTTGAGGACGGGAACGCTAGTCCAGAGGACGGCGGAGCAGTGCGCTGGATCAGCCGCGAAGACATGGCTAACTATGCGTTCCCTAACGTTTTTCTGAAGCTACTGAACCTTTATTTTGATGAGCAGGAAGAGCGGGCGAAGCTAGAGTAGTAGAAGATTCGCCGTGTTGTGTTGCTAAAGCACTAAATGTACAAAACCTCAGTTTGATGTATGCGCCTAAGTAGAATCGTATGCACCTAAGTATGGTCGTGTGCGCCTAAGTAGGGTCGTATGCACCTAAGTAGGGTCGTATGCACCTAAGCATGGTCGTATGCACCTAAGCAGGGTCGTATGCACCTAAGTAGGATCGTATGCACCTAAGTAGGGTCTTATGCACCTAAGCATGGTCGTATGCACCTAAGTATGGTTGTATGCACCTAAGTATGGTTGTATGCTCTTAAGTATGGTTGTATGCACCTAAGTAGGGTTGTATGCACCTAAGTAGGGGCGTATGCACCAAAGTATGGTCGTATGCACCAAAGTACGGTCGTATGCTTCAGTCTCTTCGTAGCAAATATTTGTTTATTTGGCTTAGACTAGTTCAGTCTTGTTCCAACTAAATTCTTCTGGTGTTCCTATGGCTACGAGAGTGAGTGAAATTTAATTAGGGAATTCTTCCCTAAAAAAAGGTCGATTTGGCTTGTAATTGATCACTTTAGGGAAAACCTCCCTAATAATTGGGCGAATAACGGTTTTTTGCCCATAAAGGATGATTTTTAGGGAGTATTTCCCTAATTACATGTGTTTATGGAGCCTATCGCAGAATTTTAGGGAGTTATTCCCTAATCTATTGCTCAGCGACTCCAAAAGCAGATTTTCATAAGCCGAGTATAGATTTATTGCGATTTATTGCGATTTATTCCGATCCAGTGTATCCATTTAAGCGACGCAAGCGGCGTGAAATGCGGTGTCTGGGAGGATCTCAATCAATCTCTGTCTTTATCTTTATCTTTATATCTCTCTCTATCCAACCTAAACAAAGAAGGTATCCCAGAGCCAATTCGGCTCTGAGATACCTTCTTTTTTAGTTCCATAGCTTAAGCCAAATGTAATTTCTTATTTTGCGCTTTCGTAACGTTTGCCAACTTCTTCCCAGTTTACTACGTTCCAGAACGCTTTGATGTAATCAGGGCGTTTGTTTTGGTAGTTCAGGTAGTAAGCGTGCTCCCATACATCCAATCCGAGGATTGGAGTAGCGCCTTCGCTGATTGGGTTGTCTTGGTTAGGTGTGCTTGTTACTGCCAGTTTGCCATCTTTAACAACTAGCCAAGCCCAGCCGCTGCCGAAACGAGTAGTTGCTGCTGCTGCGAAATCTTCTTTGAATTTTTCGAATCCGCCCAGTTCCTTATCGATAGCTTCAGCCAATGCACCAGTTGGTGCGCCGCCGCCGTTTGGTCCGATAACTTCCCAGAACAGGGTGTGGTTAGCGTGTCCGCCACCATTGTTGCGAACAGCAGTACGGATAGCTTCAGGTACAGCGTTCAGATCTGTAAGAAGCTCTTCAATGCTTTTGCTTTGCAATTCAGGTGCTTTTTCCAAAGCTGCATTCAGATTAGTTACATATGTGTTATGGTGTCTGTCATGGTGAATTTCCATCGTCAATGCGTCGATGTGTGGTTCGAGTGCGTTGTTCGGATAAGGAAGTGCCGGTAATTGAAATGCCATGGAAAAATCCCTCCTGAGTTATATTAGAATTTTGTTATAGATAAAGAATTCTGGCGAACTAACGTCAAAATCCTTTATTGTAAATATGTACTATAGGGTATTCGCCCGATAGGATACCTTAATTAAACCGTATCTAGACCAATAATGCAACACTAAACAAACATAAATGTTTATAAAGTATAATTGGAGAGGGAAAGGGTTTTACAATTGTATTTGGAATGTTAAAATTAATAGTCCCCAATCCTATAGACATATATCCTTATAAATACCCTTTTAATGAAGAAATGAACCCCATCTAAAATGTAAACGCTTGATATTAAGCGCTTTCAAAAGAAAAATGATGATATCACGAGAAAAGTGTGCTTTAATAGATTTAAAAGCAGGTATTCCTCGGTATTTGATGCTTTTTTTTATTTTCTCTATGTTAAGGGAACCCCTTCTTTTTGTTAAATTCATAAGCCATAGACAAGGGAGATTTTAAAGAATGCACGTTCGTTCCTTTCAATTAAGCGACGTTAGCCCTGTGACTGATTTGCTGCAAACCGCATTATCGGAAGAGTGTTTCGAGAACACTATCGAGCCTTTCTCCAGGCAGCTTTCATGGGATTCAGATCTCATTGTAGTTGCGGAAGATGAAGAAGAAATTGTTGGAGCACTGATTGGTACGATTGAGAAAAACCACGGTTGTTATTTCCGGATTGCTGTACATCCTGATTATCGCCGCAGAGGAGTCGGCAGAAGTCTGGTATCGGCTATGGAATCCAGGTTTCAAGCTCGTAAAGTCAGTGGTATCTATGTAGCCGTCGATGAGCATAATTCTTTTGCTTTGCCATTGTATGAAGCTATGGGATATAGCGAGAATCAAATCTTCAAATCTGTCCGGAAGCTGAGCATTGTTGGGTAATTTTGATCACTCAGCTGCGAAAGCGGAAACATTTTCTAGAAAAAAGAACTATAGCTGACGATATAGTCTGTTTCATTCATACTCGAGCGTATTTCCCAGAAGTCCATTGCTAATGGCTGGGAGATATGCTTTTTTATTGTTATAATATCTGCAAGTATAATCTTCAATTATTGAGAACAAGAGGTGACATATTGAATCAGGAGCCCCAAGTAGATTACACGAGAAATAGGAAACAAAGACATAGATCCTCCAGATCCAAGACTACCCTGGGCGGTCGTTTGGTCTCGGAAATGAAGGATTGGCTGCTTACAGCTGTGATTGTTTTTGCTGTGATGTCTGTTCTTAATGTTTTTGTGTTCAATATATCAACAGTTAAAGGTCAGTCTATGCAGCCAACACTCTGGGAAGGAGAAAGGCTCTTCATTAATAAAATTTCATTGCTGTTCGTAAATCCAAAACATGGTGATGTTGTCATTCTTCATGATCCAAGTACCGGTCCTAGTCATAAGGAGTATTTAGTGAAGCGGGTGATTGGCATACCTGGAGATATCATAGAGGTACGGAATCATCAGTTATACGTAAATGGAAAAATAGTGAATGAGCCCTATATCGATACTGAGATTGAAGATCCGGATTTTGCAGCGTTAACCGTAGAAGGTGGCAATTATTTTGTAATGGGCGATAACCGTCATGCATCAGCCAGCAAGGACAGCCGTTACTTCGGCTCTATTTCACAGGATATGATTGTCGGCAGGGCTGATTATATATGGTGGCCTCTGTCAAAACTGAATAGATTATAAGAAAGTAAGCGAAGATATGAAAGGAGAAGGCGGAAATGACCAATACATTTCAGTCATCGTATGCTCCCCCGCCTTCCAAGTGGGCACAGCTTAAAGCAGAGATTCAGGAGGCTGCGACATCACTCGGTATTGATGATATCGGGTTTACAACAGCAGAACCTTTTTTATATTTAAAAAATATACTGCAAGACCATCGGGACAAAGGATATGAATCTGGCTTCGAGGAACCCGATCTGGATAAAAGGACAGTTCCAGCATTGTCTTCTGGAGACAAGCCGTTATCTATTATTTCGATTGCAGTAGCTTATCCATCTAAAATGGAGAAACCTCCTAAATCTGAGCCGGGTGCACGTAGGGGCATCCTCGCCCGGGCATCTTGGGGCAGGGATTATCACCATGTGCTGAGGGAAGCCTTAAGTAAGCTAGAGGAATTTATTCACGAGCGTGTACCGGAGGCTGTGCTGGAAAGCATGGTGGACACCGGTGTTCTAGTAGATAGAGCGGTAGCGGAAAGAGCGGGAATAGGCTTTAGCGGCAAAAATTGTTCTATCATCTCGCCCAAATGGGGATCATGGATTTATCTTGGGGAAATGGTTACGAACATTCCTTTTGCTCCGGATGAACCTGTTGAAGAAGGCTGCGGGGAGTGTACCAAGTGTATTGATGCTTGTCCGACCGGAGCGCTGGTGGGTCCGGGGCAGCTTAACGCACAGGCTTGTATTTCTTTTTTGACGCAGACTAAAGGGTTCCTTAGCGAGGAGTATATGACCAAGATCGGCAACCGTCTATACGGCTGTGATACTTGCCAGATTGTATGTCCCAAGAATAGAGGTAAGAACTGGAATCATCGCCCTCAGATGCAACCTGATCCTGAAATCGTGAAGCCGCTGCTGCTGCCGATTCTGGATCTTAGCAATCGTGAGTTCAAAGAGAGATTCGGCAATAGCTCAGCAGCCTGGAGAGGCAAAAAGCCGATGCAGCGAAATGCGATCATTGCCCTAGGCAATTTCAAGGAAGCCGGGGCTGTGCCAAAGCTATCAGAAATTGTTCTGAAAGAACCGCGGCCAGAGATGCGGGGCACTGCTGCTTGGGCGCTTGGACGTATTGGCGGTGATGAGGCTCTAGCGGCTGTAGAAGCGGGTTTAGAGCGCGAGGAGGATGGCACGGTGAGGGAAATGCTAAGCCGGGCGCAGGATGTGCTCCTTACTGGGAAGAAGGCACGGGAGGACAGCGATATTAATGGAGGAAAAAGTTCATAGACAGGTTGCATATTGCCAATTGCTGTCCAGTTCCTGAAATGCTATGATAGATTCGCGTGCCATATGGCGATGCAGACAATAGAGTGTAGAGGTGGGCTTTAGATGAGTATCGCATTACCTATTATTACATTGGTCGTAGGTCTCATCGGTGGTTTTTTCATCGGTGTATATTATCTGCGCAAACAAATGACAAACATGCAGAATGATCCTGAAATGCTGCAAAAGGTTGCAAAGCAAATGGGTTATAACCTGAACGGGAAGCAAATGCAGCGTGCCCAGCAAATGATGAAGACTCAGGGACAGCCAGGTGCGCGCCCTGGAGCAGCTAAAGGGAATAAACGTAGAAGTAAGTAACCGGGTCCGGATAACATGTATACGGGTGCGGAAGGGGGAGACATCATGGGGAACATCAAGGAATATGTGAACGGTAAAGTTGCAGAGAACCGTGAGCAAATCGAGTATCACGTTGAGAAAATATTAGAATTAATCGGTGAAGATACCGGCCGCGAGGGACTGCTGGAAACACCGGCACGTGTTACGCGGATGTACGAGGAGATATTCGGCGGTTATTCGATAGATCCCCGCGAAGCGCTCGGCGTTACTTTTGATGAGTCTCATGAAGAGCTAGTGATCGTTAAGGATATCGTCTATTACAGCCAATGTGAACACCACATGGCTCCTTTCTTTGGTAAAGTGCATATAGGATACATTCCGAGCGGACGTATTGCTGGGCTCAGCAAATTAGCTCGGCTTGTTGAAGCAGTAAGCCGGCGTCTACAGGTTCAAGAGCGCATTACGGCGCAAATTGCTGATATTATGACGGAGGTGTTAGGCCCCCACGGTGTTATGGTTGTTGTGGAGGGAGAGCATCTGTGTATGTGTGCACGCGGAGTGAAGAAGCCAGGCAGCAAAACGGTAACTATGGCTACTAGAGGGGTCTTCCGTGAGGATGCCGCCGCTCGTGCGGAGTTTCTAAGCTTGATTAAGGAATAAATATCGGGGTGCATACCTCGAAATTGGAAGGACCCATCGTTCACGTAATGTGAATGATGGGTCCTTTTTGGTCAGGCTGTGGGAATAAGAGTGATGTTCACTGTGAATTGAAATAATATCAAAAGGGCTTCCAGGCCAGTTTACTGGCAGCAGCATAACGTTCTGAGACGTAAGGCCAGTTAACGACCTTCCACCAATCCTCAATATAATCGGCCCGATTATTCTGATGTTTAAGGTAATAGGCATGCTCCCATACATCCAGAGCCAGTAACGGAACAACGTCCCATTGTGACAGGTTCTGATGTTTCTCCGCAGTCAAAATCTCCAGTCTATGACTGCGTGGACTCCAGACGAGAATAGCCCAGCCGCCACCTTCAACCTTATTCGCAGCTTCTGTGAACTGTTTCTTGAAGTTGTCATAGCTGCCGAAGCTTTGTTCAATGGCTTCCAGTAAGGCTCCAGTTGGACGCCCGCCACCTTGAGGTGACATTACGTTCCAGAAGATTGTATGGAGATAGTGGCCAGCCCCATTAAAGGCTAGCTCCCGTTCCCAATGCTTAACAAGATCGAAATCTCCTTTCTTGCGAGCCTCGGCTAGCTTGTTCTCCGCTTTGTTTAGTCCATCTACATAACTTTGATGGTGTTTATCATGATGAATCCGCATGGTTTTCTCATCGATGTATGGTTCCAGCGCATTATAAGCATAAGGCAATGGAGGCAGTGTATGCCCGCCAATTGGCACAGCACTCATTTCACGAATATCAAGGATAGTATCTGTAGAAGGAATAAGTCCCTCATTCCGCGTGACATTGTCCTCTTCTGTTCTTACGACATAGTCGGCTGCTGTATAATCTCTCATAATTTGCGTGAGCTGTCCGGGCGAGCTCAAAGTGTGTAGTACGGCAAGGAAATACTCTGATTCACGAATAATATGCAGGATCACAGTGGTAGCAAGGGGGACGGCTTTGACGGCTGCGCTGCTTTCCATGATGGCAAAAAGCTGCCGAACAAATTCTTGGGATTGGGTACAGGAGATGTGCAGCAGCTTTTCTGTTTCCGCAGTGAGTTCAGCCTGACTTGGTGGAGAAGCAGAGAGGGCAGAATTCAATAACTGTTGAGCGGCCATCTCTGTGGCACCGAAGACCACCGCCCATTCATCCAGCAGTTTAACATAGGGCTCCTCCAGGTTAGGTACGATTGCTTTGATAACCTCGGTATGCTCTTTCTCTTGTGTTTTCCAGAATACGATTTCTTCTAAAATACGTACTGGCAGCATCGGCCCGTATACATATAACATTCCAAGAAAACCTCCCGTGATATGTCTTCATCAGTCCATTATATGTGTGCTCATGATAGCTTATGAAGAGCATAAGAACGCGATAATAATATCGTTGACAACCGTTTGATATGGTGAAATAATACAGGAAAATAAAGGCAATGATACCGAAAGGTACAACCTCGCGAAAAGGAGGGTGTACCTTTTTTTGTCGTGTGGACCGATTAATGAAATCCTTTGGGGTAGCAGAAAAACTTTGAGAAATGAGATGAGGGTATGAACAAGCTTGAGAAGAAACAATTTTATAATCAGCTGTTAAAATTAGCGGTACCGATATCCCTCCAAAGTCTAGTCATGGCGGTGCTGTATTTAGTAGATCAATTGATGGTAGGGCAGCTTGGGGGAGTAAAGATCGAAAGAGCATCACACCACTACTGGGATTAAGTCTTGGAATTGGCCTGATATTGTCGGGTTCATTTACGATAGTTGTTTTTTTCAACCCTCGGCTATGCCTGTCTATTTTTACAACGGATAAAGAAGTGTTGGAGAAGGGGTACATTTTTCTAAAAATCGTTGCCCTCAGTTATATTCCAACGATGTTGACGATGCTCTATTCGGCGGTTCTACGAAGTTCAGGACATGTAAAGTATCCAATGGGTGTGAGCATAGCTGCTGTAGGACTGAATATTATTTTAAACTATGCGCTTATTTTTGGGCATTGGGGGTTTCCAGAGCTTGGACTTGCAGGTGCGGCATATGCAACGTTAATCTCACGTATAGTCGAAAGTACCTTGATCATCGGAGCTGTGTATCGCGGGAAACTGCCGGGTGCCGGAGGAATTAAGGAGCTGAGTTCGTTTTCGAAAGCGCTGTGTATACCTTTTTTAAGAACGATAGCGCCTATTGTTTTAACGGAATTGGTTTGGGTTTTAGGTGAAGCTTGTTATTCCGTAATATATAGCCGTATGGGCACAGCAGAGATGACCGCTATGACAGTGACCTTTCCGCTGCAGGGGTTGACGATTGGACTTCTGGCTGGGCTTTCTGGTGCAGCTGGGATTATGGTCGGACATAAGCTGGGAGAGAATAATAATGCAGGTGCTTTTCAGTATGCTCGTTTTTTTGTTCGAATAGGAGTAGGGATTTCATTGCTGCTTGGTGTTCTTATTGCTGTTCTAGCCCCGCTCTACGTCTCAGCCTTTAACTTAACAGTGGAAGAACGCCGAATGGCCACTTCTGTTATCTGCTTTTTTGCTCTTTTTTTATGGATAAAGGTGGGCAATATGATGATTGCGGGAGGGATTCTGCAGAGTGGTGGCGATAGTAAGTTCGTCTTTATTATGGAAGCCTCTACAACTTGGTTGCTTGGGGTGCCTCTAGGGCTACTGTTGTCATGGGGATGGAAACAGCCTCTTCCCTGGGTATACTTCTTTCTGTCCCTGGAAGAGGCTGTTCGATTGGTTATAGGTTACGTGCGTTTTCGCCGTGGTAAATGGTTGAAGCAACTGACCCATCAGGGGACAGAGGCGGATTGTAGTGCTTAACTAGTTACTTGCCATCGCCGGCTGATTGCCATTGTAGGTTTTGGCTAGTTGAACATTTCCTAAGAAAGCAGAGACTCGCCGCAAATACTCACGCGGGTGCTCACGGAACAGCAATTCATGATGGCTGCCCTCTACGACCCAGGAATCTGAGAACGGATTGCTTTGGTTCGCGGCCAGCTTTTCTGCAATAGGATAAGGAGCTTTATCATCTTCGGTTCCATGCATGAGTAGAATAGGGAAAGGATAATCTTCGGATTTGACCTTCGCATAAGGAATTTGATTCAGCCCCGTACCGTTCAGAACTGGGAACAGCATTTCCATAATCGCCAGGGAAGGCTGGCGGGGCAGATCAATATTTTGCTTAATATTATGATACAGCGTATCTGGCTCTAACAAAAAGGTACTGTCCAGAATCATCGCGTCAATGTCCTCTGATACTAATCCTGTTTGCAGTGCTGTGCCTGCTCCCATGGAGAAGCCCCATACAACTAACTCCTCAGCTCCACGTTCCTTAGCAAAATCAATAGCGCCTAGAAGCTGCTGGGATTCTTTTTTACCCCCGGTTGCAATATCCTTGTTGCCTTGGGCAGCAAAGCCGTAATCAAACATCACGACATTGAAATTCAGACTGTGTGCATAGTGAGCGAGATCGTACATAGGTACCCAAGATTCTTCACGGTTGGCGCCATAGCCATGGCTGAACACGATCGTTTTGGTAGCCCCTTCGGAGGGAATATACCAGCCGCTCATCATTCGACTGCCGTCTTTAGCTGGAAACGTCACATCCTCGTATGCGAGACCTTTGGCCTGCATGGGATTGGAATACAGAGGTGCGACCGTTGGATTAGATAATACCCAGGCGATATAGCCATGAAGTGAGACAAAGCAGAAGGCTAAAAAGAAAAAAATAGATAATAGCAGTGCAACGATAATATGCTTCACACGAATCATCCGCAGCGATAGCCGGGACGAACTGCCTTGTTTAGGTAGTTTAGGTCGACGGGAGACGGTTGTGCCGGTTTGGCGAGTTGCCAGATCCATATGGTCCCCTCCTAAGAATGATGTGAGTACTAGTGCCTAGAAGAATTTGTAAAAATGATTCTAAAGCATCAGTAGATAATTTAATATGTTAATCGTATGAAAAAGCCCTTACAAAGTCAATGAATTAGACGCTTTTGTAATGTAACTGTAAAGTGCGGCCCAACCTTTTCCGGCACATTTTTGGCACAACTCCGGAGGAGTGAATATACTGGACTTTCCATAGAGTTTTGCACTAAGATAGAGTTAGTTATAATGTAACCGAGTTTCATTTGATGAAACACGAGGGGGAGATTGTCATGGAGGACCGAAAGCTTACAGTGCGTGCGGTAGAACGTGCGCTTGATATATTGCTTTGTTTTACGCAGGACAGAGATTTAGGGTTGACGGAGATCGCTTCAAAGATTGATTTACATAAAAGTACCGTCCATCGGCTGCTGGCAACCTTGGAGGAAAAGGGCTTCCTCATTCGTAATCCGGCCACTGAGAAATACAGCCTGGGTATACGAATTTGGGAATTGTCTACGCATTTGCCTGCTTTTGATGAGTCGGCTGCGGTATTGTTGCCGTCAATGGAACGGCTGCGGGATCGGCTAGGGGAGACCGTTAGTTTATACTTACGCGACGGCATAGAACGTGTGCGGATTCAGGCGGTTCAGAGTCAGCAGGCCATACGGCGAGTGGCGCAGATCGGTGCGAGATTGCCTTTATCTGTGGGCGCATCAAGTAAAGTGCTGGCAGCCTATGCTCCTCCAGAGGTGCTGAAAGAATTGCTGGAGAGTTCGGGATGGCCGGACTACGTTGAGAAGGATGTCTATCAAGAGCAGCTTAATGACATTATCCGGCTCGGATATGCCACCAGTTTCGAGGAACGCGAGCCCGGCGCGGCCGCGGTGGCGGTGCCTGTTACGGGGCGCAGTGGAAATGTGATCGCGGCGTTATCACTGTCAGGTCCAGTAAGTCGCCTATCAAGGGATACGTTAGTGGAATATGCCGCGGTACTGAAGGAAGCGGCTAGTGAAATGGGCATGATGATTCCTTAATTCGCTGGCTGAGACATATAAGAAACTAAGCAGCGATCTCTCTGTTACTGGAGGATCGCTGTTTTGATGTTTTGGGGAGGGATGCTTAGTCGATTGTGGGTAAAGTGGCAGGAAACGATGGGTAACTGAGGGGGAATTGATGGCCTGATGAGTGACTGATGAGTGACTGATGGGTAACTGATGGGTAACTGACGGTCTGACGGGTAGCTGATGGGATGATAGATGCGTAACTGATGGCTAATCAACAGCTAACTGATGACTAACTAACGGCTCCCCACCTTGCGTTTGTATGGTGAGCTTCAGTGAATATACGTACCTTTGGGAGCCTCAGTAACTCGTAATGCTGAGGCACGAGCGTTTGAACCCAGGGCCTAGATAGGCAGAGGGACGGAGGGGCGGGAGGGTAGAGAAACCACCACGAACCCACGAACCCATGAACCCACGAGCCAATGAACCCACGAGCCAATGAACCTACGAGCCAACGAGCCAACGAGCCAACGAACTCACGAGCCAACGAACTCACGAACCCACGAGCCAACGAACTCACGAGCCAACGAACTCACGAACCCACGAACCTACGAGCCAATGAACCCACGAACTCACGAGCCAACGAACTTACGAGCCAATGAACCCACGAACTCACGAGCCAACGAACTCACGAACCCACGAGCCAATGAACTCACGAACCCACGAGTCAATGAACCCACGAACCAATGAACTCATGAACTCATGAACTCACGAACCCACGAGTCAACGAACCCACGAGCCAAGGAACCCACGAACCCACGAACCCACGAGTCAACGAACTCACGAACCCACGAACCCACGAACCCACGAACCCACGAACCCACGAGCCAATGAACCCACGAACCCACGAGTCAATGAACCCACGAACCAATGAACTCATGAACTCACGAACTCACGAACCCACGAGCCAATGAACCCACGAACCCACGAACCCACGAACCCACGAGTCAACGAACCCACGTATCTCATAACTCGTACACAAGTAATCTCGGGTTGTTATTTAGATCTTCCCTGAGGCTTCCGGACTCAGAAGACGCTATTTGCCCATTTAAAGCCTTTTGGGCATAGTTTCGGACCCCAGTGCAGCTATTCGACCCAAACGGGAACCTTTAGTGTGTTTTTCATGCCAATAGCGACTATGGAGTCCGATCGCACGCCAAAAGTCGGATATTCGAGCGTATAGAGTCATCTGGGTCCGATAGCGCGGAATCCTAGGCGTCCCCTGAGACGTGCGGACTCAGAAGACGCTATTAGCCCATTTAAAGCCTTTTGGGCATAGTTTCGGACCCCAGTGCAGCTATTCGACCCAAACGGGAACCTTTAGTGTGTTTTTCATGCCAATAGCGACTATGGAGTCCGATCGCACGCCAAAAGTCGGATATTCGAGCGTATAGAGTCATCTGGGTCCGATAGCGCGGAATCCTAGGCGTCTCCTGAGGCGTGCGGACTTAGGGGACGCTATTTGCGAATTTACAGCCAGTTTGGCAGAGTTGCGGACCCCAGTGCAGCTATTCGACCAAAACGGGAACCTTTAGTGTGTTTTTCATGCCAATAGCGACTATGGAGTCCGATCGCACGCCAAAAGTCGGATAATCGAGCGTATAGAGTCATCTAAGTCCGACAGCACGCCAAATATCGGATAATCCAGCGTATAAGGTCAGCTGAGTCCGATAGCGCCGAATCCTACTGATGCCCGAGGCTTACAGGTCCCGAAGTCGGATATAGCTACGTTTAAAGCCGGCTGATTCCGTAAGTTGTCCGTGAATTGCTTCGAGCTGCTCCTATGCGCGAATATCATCGAATCAAACGACGCTTGGAGTTTGGAACCAGCAACGCAGCAATGGTGAAGATCCAAAAGACAAGGGCACCCCACCCGCCACAAATTGGCTGCTGGAACCACCCCATAAAAAAGGGACTGCTCACAGCCACTCATGGCCGTGAAACAGTCCCTTTTTAAGTTACTTTAAACCTATTCTACCGACACCGCGGAAGAGTCTGTAGCATCTGCCAGCATCTGGCGAAGAACAGTCTGCAGGATACCGCCGTTGCGATAGTAATCAATATCGACTGTACTGTCGAGTCGTGCAATGACAGGGAAATCGAATTGTGTGCCGTCTTCACGGGTAGCCGTGACAGTTAGCTCTTGACTTGGTGCCACGTTGTTATCGAGACCAGTAATATTGAAGGTCTCGCGTCCGGTCAGTCCCAAGCTGCTCCAGCCGTGGCCTTCTTGGAATTGAAGTGGGAGTACACCCATACCGACCAGATTGCTGCGGTGAATCCGCTCAAAGCTTTCAGCGATAACTGCTTTAACGCCAAGCAGAAGCGTACCCTTAGCTGCCCAGTCACGTGAGCTTCCTGTACCGTACTCCTTACCAGCGATGACGATCAGATTTTGTCCAGCATCCTGATAGAGCATGGAAGCATCATAGATGGACATAACCTCGTCGCTTGGCAAGAAGGTAGTAACGCCGCCTTCTGTACCAGGAGCTACTGCGTTACGAATCCGAATGTTAGCGAACGTACCGCGCATCATGACTTCGTGGTTTCCGCGGCGGGAGCCGTAGGAGTTGAAGTCTGCACGTTCTACACCATGATCGCGCAAATATTCGCCAGCAGGACCAGAGGTAGAGATATTACCCGCTGGTGAGATATGGTCGGTTGTCACGGAATCAGCAAGCAGCGCTAGAACGCGTGCATCTTTGATATCCTTGATGTCTCCCAGACCGTCTGCCAGATGTTCGAAGAATGGCGGATTCTGGATGTACGTGGAATTATCATCCCACTCATACAGCTCGCCTTGCGGAACAGGAATCGAATTCCAACGTTCGTTAGCGGTGAATACATTTTCGTATTTGCTACGGAACATCTCCGGACTAAGGGAGAGACCAATGGCTTCACGAATTTCAGCAGTAGTTGGCCAGATATCTTTCAGGAATACTGGCTCACCTTGTGGATCAAATCCAAGTGGCTCAGTCTGCAAATCGATATTTACTGTACCAGCCAGTGCGTAAGCAACTACGAGCGGCGGTGAGGCCAAGTAGTTAGCTTTTACCTGAGCATGTACGCGGCCTTCAAAGTTCCGGTTACCGGAGATGACTGCGGCTACGGTCATGTCATTGTCAGTAATGGCTTGACTAACTTCTTCAGGCAATGGACCGGAGTTACCGATACAAGTGGCACAGCCATAACCAGCCAAGTAGAAGCCTAATGCTTCGAGTGGCTTCAGCAAGTCTGCTTTTTGCAGGTATTCAGTAACCACCAAGGATCCTGGAGTCAAGCTGCTCTTAACGTAATCTGGTTTGGTCAGACCACGTTCCACAGCTTTTTTCGCCAAAAGACCTGCTCCAAGCATAACGCTAGGGTTAGAAGTATTCGTACAGCTAGTAATAGCTGCGATTACGACTGCACCTGTGCTGAGCTTGCTAGTAGTATCGTTTTTGTGCTGTACTTCTACGACTTGAGCGATTTTCTCATCGCTGAGACCATAACCGCCTTTGTCTACAGGTGTACGGATAATGCCTTCGAAATTTTCTTTCATATGCGTAAGTTCGATCCGGTCTTGCGGACGTTTTGGTCCAGCCAAGCTAGGAACGACAGAAGCTAAGTCAAGCTCAATCACATCGCTGAACTCAGGGTCTGGCGTATCCGAGGTACGGAACATCCCTTGCGCTTTGTAATAAGATTCAACCAACGCCACCAGATCATCCGGACGACCCGTGCTGCGAAGATAAGCGAGTGTCTCGTCATCTACAGGGAAGAAACCAATAGTTGCTCCGTATTCTGGCGCCATGTTGGCAACAGTTGCCCGGTCAGCCAGACTGATGTTAGCAAGGCCGGGTCCGTAGAATTCGACGAATTTGCCGACTACGCCCTTTTTACGCAACATTTCAGTTACTGTCAGTGCCAAATCCGTTGCTGTAGCCCCTTCGATAAGGCTGCCTGTAAGCTTGAAGCCCACTACATCAGGTGTAACAAAATAGAGCGGTTGTCCAAGCATTCCTGCTTCAGCCTCAATGCCACCTACACCCCAGCCCACAACACCCAGACCATTGATCATCGTGGTATGGGAGTCCGTTCCTACAAGGGAATCTGGATAAACGACAGTTTCACCATCGATAGTTTTAGTAGTGGCAACGGAAGCTAAATACTCTAGATTTACCTGGTGCACGATACCTGTTGCCGGTGGAACTGCACGGAAGTTGTTAAAAGCTGTCTGTGCCCAACGAAGGAAACGGTAACGCTCCTCGTTGCGTTCGAACTCAACGTTCATATTGTATTCCAAGGCGTCTGCTGTACCGAAAGCATCAACCATGACAGAGTGGTCAATTACAAGGTCAACCGGGACAAGCGGATTGATCTGTTTAGGATCTCCTCCGGCTTTTTTTACAGTATCACGCATAGCTGCGAGATCCACGACTACCGGAACTCCGGTGAAATCCTGAAGCACGATACGAGCAGGGATAAATGGAATTTCTTTATTACGGTCAATGTCACCTGACCAATCGGCCAGTTGTTTCACATGTTCTTCAGTAATTGCCCGTCCGTCAAACTGACGAACAGCAGCCTCTAGTAGGACTTTGATCGAAAAAGGCAGGGAAGAAATAGAGCCCAATCCTTGTTCCTCAAGGGACTTCAGATCATAATAGCGATAAGATTTGCCGCCTGATTCCAGGGTCCGAGCCAATGAAAAATGATCCTTGCTTGGCATATATGCGCCTCCTTGTTTCGTCTAATGAAACCCAATTTCAAATTGCTTCTAGCTTAATTATAACGGTTACAAAGTGGGGAGTAAAGTTTTTTTTCCTACATCTAAAGCCCGAATTATGCCTGAGAAAATGCCAAGCTACCCTTCCATTGTTATATTGTATCGTTTCGGGATATTCTTTTTACCTCAAAAAGAGCCATTAAAAGGAGATAATACGAAGGAATTCACCGGAATCCTTGGTTTTACTTATTTATTAGGGGAAATGCAGGCAGAATTTCTCTTCCTCAGTTATTAGGTGATATGGTCCTCGTTGTCGATGTTTGATTGAGATGTCGTACTTGGGGTTAGAGTTTTTACTTGAAACATCCTTAACTATTCAACCGATCTGTATAGCGGCCTGTTTCCTTTCATATACATAGAACAGCAGTTAAAAGGGAAAGAAGGGGCGCGAGTATAATGGAACAACAGTGGAAGCAAAGTCTTTATGTATATGTTGATCAAGTGAATAAGGCCAGGGTGGAGCCTAAGTCATCATCGCATACCGTTTCCGTGTCCGTTAAGGATCCGCGTTTTCTGGTAGAACAAGGGGAGCGTTCAAGACGTCTTGCTGAGTGGTATAAAGAACGTGGGATAACTCCTTTGCGCGGAGAGACAGGGGTTAAGACTTTGCGGACCGTCCGGCAGACTCCGACCGAGGTAGTAGCAGAGGTTACACTGCATAGTGCGCTTTATTATGAAAAAGGCGGCGTTAACCACCGCGAGGATATTATCGAGCTGGAGCGGCTGACCTTTGTACGGGACGGTGGGGGCTGGGAGATTGCTGGAGTGGAACGAAGTGTCCCTGAAAGAAATACGGTTCATCGGGCAGAGGTAGAGCTATCGGGCAGACTATCCAAATGGGGAGAGGCTTTGCCGGCACCGCTGCCATCACAGCCCCTGCTTAACCGGAATGTTCTCGGAGAAATTGCCGGTTCAAGAGAGGTTCGTTATAACCGTGAAGAAGCTGTGGCGTATGCCGACCGCTGGTGGAAAGACGGCAATCCGGAGTTCGAAACCTTCGAGGTGGACTGCACAAATTATGTCTCCCAATGTCTCTTTGCAGGGGGAGCACCTATCAACTATACTGGTAAAAGAGAAACGGGCTGGTGGTACAAAGGTTACCAAGGCAAACAAGAATGGTGGAGCTATAGCTGGGCTGTATCAGACAGTCTGCAACGCTATTTGAGCGGAAGTCGGAGCAGTGGCTTGCGTGCGGAAGTCATGGAGCGGCCGGAGCAATTGATGCTGGGCGATATCATTCAATATGACTGGGATGGCAACGGGCAGTATCAGCACAGCACAATCGTCACAGCTTTTGATGCAGGAGGCATGCCGCTTGTGAATGCACGTACCGTTAGCAGCCGTCATCGCTATTGGGACTATCGTGATTCCTACGCATGGACTGATCAAACGAAATACCGTTTTTTTCATATTAACGACTACTTATAGTACAGAAAGAGGTTAAGGGAATGGGGAACGCAAAACTAACCGTAGGGCTGGTGTACGGGGGCAAATCAGGAGAACATGAGGTATCGCTACAGACGGCTTTTGCCGTGATGAACTCATTTGATTATGATAAATATGAGATTATACCTTTTTACATTTCAAAACAGGGATTGTGGAAGGTTGGAGAGAAGTTATCAGCGCCTTACAGCCAAGTGGAGCAGCTCAAGCTTGCAGAAGCGACCGAAGATATGGGCACAGCCCTGAACGTGGTATTTAGTGGGTTATCCGGTGCGGACAAAACAGTGGACGTAATGTTCCCGCTGCTGCACGGCACGTATGGTGAGGACGGAACGATTCAAGGGTTGTTCGAAATGGCGAATATTCCTTACATCGGTGCTGGTGTTCTTGCCTCTTCGGCAGGTATGGATAAGGTTGTCATGAAGAAGCTGTTCGCTGATGCCGGCCTGGATCAATGCGAGTATTGTTATTTCAACATCAGCGCTTGGAAAAGAAAACGTCATGAGTTGATTGTTGGTGTAGAGGATAAACTGGGATATCCGGTATTCGTGAAGCCTGCCAATCTAGGCTCAAGTGTAGGTATTTCTAAGGCTGCTGATAAGGATAGTCTTGTAAAAGCAATTGATTTTGCTTTCCGTTATGACACCAAAGTTATTATTGAGGAGTTTGTGGATGCGCGTGAGGTAGAGGTTGGCGTGCTTGGAAATGATGAACCAGAAGCCTCTGTTCCGGGTGAAATCGTTTCTTCTGGTGAATATTATGATTACGCAGCCAAATATACGGACGGCAAATCGCAAATGATGATTCCTGCACCAGTGGATTCTGAAGTGGCCGATCGTTTGCGGGAGTCCGCGATAGTTGCTTTTCGAGCGATTGAGGGCAGTGGAATTACCCGGGCAGACTTCTTCTTGCGAAAATCGGATGGTAAAATTCTAATTAACGAAGTGAACACGATGCCTGGTTTCACTCCTTACAGCATGTATCCGCTATTGTGGCGTGAGACGGGTGTATCTTATAGAGCTCTGTTAGACCGAATGATTGAGTTAGCCTTGGAGCGCTATAATTTTAAACAAGGTCTTAAGTACGACAATGAGTAATAGAAGCTATAGCGGGAATATCCCGACTGGAAGGAGAGAAGAACATGGGTTTTCAAACAGAATTCAACTCCGTCTGCAAATTCAAGAGTGAACAAGAGCTGTACGAGCTGCTGGAATATGGGCGCACCAAAATGGTGAAACAAGGCTTTCGTGTGTATCCAACAGGTCAGAAGGTTATTGCTTACACCCCTGAGAACGTAGCTGTAGCCATTGTCAAAATTTCAGCCTCGATTGCAGAGATTAATTTTCAAGGACATGAGGTTACCGCGGTAGAGATGGAGCTTGTGCGTAAGCTGAATGAAGAAGAGTCCAGAGTGCAGACGGCTTTGGCTGAGGAAATGTTTTTTGGAGCACAGGGATGATTGTCCGCTTCGGATATGTAGCGATGTCCACCGTTATCAAAGACTGCTCCCCATCTAAGACAATGACGATGGCCTCTTTTAAGAAGCTGGATGACCGTGAAGCGGCACTTCGGCGTTTGGAGAACATCGCTAGAATGAATCTGCATAATACGCTGCGGTTGATGAAGCATAATGTGGCTTCGGACATCATGGTGTACCGCCTCACTTCCAAAATCATTCCTCTGGCGACGCATCCGGATTTGCAGGACTGGAATCCGTTTGCGGCGCTCGCCGAGGAATTTGCGGAAGTGGGCCAATATGTGAAAAAGCACGGGCTGCGTGTTTCTTTTCATCCAGATCACTTTACAGTACTTAGTACACCCCGTCCGGAGGTGCTGATAAACTCCGTACGGGATTTGCAGTACCATGTGGACATGCTGGTTGCTATGGGGCTTCCTGCCATGGCGAAGAACAATATCCATATTGGCGGAGCTTATGGGGACAAGCCTGTAGCGGCGAAGCGATTCGAGGAGCATTTCCGCGCGCTGCCGTCAGCGCTGCAGGAGCGTATAACGCTGGAAAATGACGATAAGACATTTACAGCTCCGGAGACACTGGCAGTCAGTCAGAGCGTAGGATTACCGATGGTGCTGGATATTCACCACCAATGGGTGAATAATGAAGGAGAGCTCCCTTGGGAGCTGTGGCCTGACATTTTGAAGACATGGCGAAGCGAGCTAGCACAGAAGGATGTTCCTTCGGGAGAGCTTTTGCCGCCTAAGATTCATGTTTCCAGTCCGCGCAGCCCGTCTGATCCGCGCAGCCATGCGGATGGCGTGGAACCTGCGCCTTTGCTGGCTTTTCTGAAACGTATCGCCGCAGATACGCCTGCTGTCGATGTTATGATTGAGGCGAAACTAAAAGATGGCGCGTTATTTGGATTGATGGAGGCTATGAAGGAGCTGGCTGAGGCTGGTAACGGAATTTCCTTATTAAATGGGGCAAGCGTGAATATTGAACCTTAAACAATGAAAATAAGGAGATAGGTCCCGAATACGGGTCCTATCATGACTTGATATGTAACTTGAAATAGGGTACGTTGAATGAAACTTTAATCGCTTATCGTCTTTATATGGACCTAGGGCATTTATGCTCGCAGGTGAGAATTGGGTCCTCTTTTGGCGGAAGTTTGGGAACTTGGGGAACGTTTTGACGTATTGCACGGTATTGTGAATAGGATTGCTTTAGAATTAAAGCCATTGGCGATTATGTTCAAGAAAGTGGAGTGAAGATATGAGTCCTTTAAATCCAGAGGGTAAGAATGAACGTGAACCCTATGTAGTAACAAGCAAGGGACATACGGCGGTGGCCATTAATGCGGCTGCCAAAGCAGGAGAATGGATAAAGAGCAGACAGGGTCTCGTGAAGGAGCTGAATACAAAGACTTCAGCACAAGATCTGGTTACGGAAGTTGATAAAGGCGTTGAGCAAATGATTCGCAGGCTGATCCTGACACATTTTCCCGACCATGCCATTCTCGGGGAAGAAGGGGTTTCCCCGGGAGCAGCAGCGGCTACCGCTGCATTGGAAGAAGCTCGTGAGCATGAATATTTGTGGATTGTAGATCCTGTAGATGGTACGACTAATTTCGTACACGGATTTCCTTTTTACTGTGTCTCCATAGCATTGGTGATTCGCGGTGAACTAACAGTAGGCGTTATTTATGATCCGACTCGTGATGAAATGTTCGTCGCTGAAAAAGGAAAGGGAGCTTACATGCACGGTGTTCCTACCTCGGTTTCTACGGAGACTGATTTTGGGGACAGCCTGATCGCTATGGGCTTTCCGCCGGATCGTGAGTTTGCACAACCTGTGAATATGGCCGGACTGCAAAGTATTCTTCCGCAGATTCGTGGTATTCGTGCCGGAGGCGCGGCTGCTCTACATTTAGCTTATGTGGCGGCAGGCCGGGTAGATGGCTATTGGGAAGTGGGCTTAAGCCCTTGGGATTGTGCAGCAGGAGTACTGCTTGTACTTGAATCAGGAGGCAAGATTACGGATACCCTAGGACGTTCATATGATATTGGTACACGCCATGTAGTAGCAAGTAATGGCCACATTCACGAATATTTGGTTTCGTCACTGAAGAATGCTGAAGCAACAGGATATAAGCTTTAGGGAGGACGATACAGCATGAGTGAGAAGGATGATTTGGAACGCAAGCTGAGCGAAATGTTGGTAGATGGTGAGATGGAACAAGGCGATCGTACGGCTAAAGAAATCCGGGAAATCTCACCTAAATATGAAATTCGTATTCAGACTACGCTCGATCCTATTGTGGAAGAAACATTGCGTTATCGTAAGATTGGATATGAGCTGGATGACCGGTATGATAAATATCTGGAGCGTGCAGGGCAGAAGTTAGAGTCAGATGAAGATTCAGACAAATAATAGCCAGTGATTTGCGAGGGGCGGTTTCCTGAATATAGGAGGCCGCTCTTTTGCGTTGCTACCCTGGGATGGTAGAATGGAATTAGAACAATTTGGGAGGGATACGATGCTAGGCAATTGGAAAAAAATTTGGGCAGCTGGCATAAGCAGCCTGCTTTTGTTATCTGCGCTGATTAGCGTAGGAGCAGGCACGGCAAATGCGGCTGACACGACTGCAATACAAGACTCTGGGCAGGATGTCTTTCGCATCGTAGCTCTAGGTGATTCCATTACTGCTGGCTACGAGCCAGGAATGACGGACGTGAATACCAAGCCATACGGCTATGCGGAGAGATTGCTTGAGCAGGGCTGGTATCATGGCAGAAGTGCACTTACTAATTATGGTATCCTAGGCCTGACTACGGCCGGATTACGTAATTACACAGGAGCAATCAAGGATGGTTCAGTGATTACTGCTGAAGGAGTTCAGGCAGGTCTCCCAGATCCACGAATAGAGCAGTTCGTGAAGCTAACTCCGCAGATCGCAGCAGAGCTTAAGGAAGCTGATCTGATTACCATTACGATTGGTGGGAATGATGTAAGCAGTCTGTTCTTGCAGTTCAAGGAGCTGACGGATGCGGATTTCCAAACACAGCTGGACCAGCGGTTAGCGGATTATCAAACAAATGTGAAGGCAGTGCTGGAGAATATTCGTGCGGTAAGTCCGCAAGCGACGATTATACTGGCCGATCAATATCAACCTGCCCCTAAGGTCGCGCTTGGTCAAATGTACAACAGACTAATGACGGCAGCGGGCAAATTTACGGAAGCAGCGGATAGTGTAGCTGCAAGCGTAAATCAAGAGGGAGCGAAGGTGCTTGTAGCTCATGTTGCGGCAAAGTTTGCCGGGGTAGAAGGCTCGCTGACACATATTATTGGAGCAGGGCAAACTGATTTTCACCCAACGCAGCTTGGATATGAGACTATTGCTAAGGTTTTCGCGGAGTTACAATGGGGAGAGTATCGTGTTCCTACTGTAGCTACAATGGCTACTGCATCGGTACCGATGTCGATTGTAGTGAAGGGCGTGGAGTTGAATACACCCAATAAGCCTATCCTTAAAAATGGGCAGAATTTTTTGGCGCTGAAAGATATTCTAAATGCCGTGGGCGCAAGCGGGAAGTGGGATAACAAAACCTCCAGCGCTACCATCGTGTATGGCGGAAGAACCGTTGTGATCACCATTGGCTCGAAATTTATTAAGGTGAATGGAGAGAACGTGGCTATTGATACTCCAGCTTTTCTGCAAAAGGTAGGTAAGGAGGACAAAACCTACTTACCCCTTGCCGCTTTGGCGACAGGACTTGGATTCGATGTTAATTACAGCAGCAAACTGCGAACTGCTTTCATAAATCCATAAAGCTGCATACTATACATCATAAGAAATTAAATTAAGCCCGTAAGGAAAAGGTGGATGGAATATTGTCTAGTTCAAAATATAATGCTGAATATATCATCACCATGGATGATATAGTGCGGGAGGGTCATCCCGTACTTCGTACCGTAGCACAACCAGTGGAGCTTCCATTACAGGCGGAAGATCGTGAGGCTTTGCAATGTATGCTTCAATTTCTGAAGAACAGTCAGGACCCGGAGATTTCCGAAGAATATAAGCTGCGCTCTGGCGTAGGTCTGTCGGCGAATCAAATCGGACTGGAGAAGCGTATGTTCGCGATGTATCTTACAGACGAGAGAGGGCGGGCTGTAGAGCATGCTTGGGTTAACCCTAAGATCATAAGCCACTCCTTGTCTATGGTGTACTTACCAGAAAGCGAGGGCTGTCTGTCCGTTGATCGTCCCGTGCATGGCTTTGTACCTCGGTATGAAACCGTGAAGGTGAAGGGTTATGATCTGGAAGGCAAGGAGGTTGTCCTTAAATTTAAGGGCTACCAAGCTATCATCATCCAGCATGAAATAGACCATCTCGATGGGATTATGTTCTATGACCGAATTAACAAGGAGAATCCGTTTAAGCTGCCTCAGGGCGTGGAGATCCGGAACTTATATGAGTAGGAGAGTAACTCTGAATTAAAAAGCGGGCGACCTTACAGCGTAAAGCTGATGGTCGCTTGTTTTTTACCTATCGGCAAGATTATGATATTTCAAATATTTTACAAATCAATCGAAAGGATGTACCCTTACAATTAATGGATTTAAATTAGTAATAAGAGGAGGGCGTTAAATGAACTGGAGCAGAATGCCAATTAGAGGATTCGCCAACGAATATAATGATGAGGTTAAAAAGATTGATGAGCAGATTTTGAGTCTGATTCAGGAACGTAAAGCTATAACAGGCAAGAAACGATTATCCCCTGATAGTAAGCTACTTGAGGAATGGGCAACTAGATTCGAGATGAACACTACTCAGATTGTGCAGCATTTGCACCTTCTGAATGAAGCTGTACCCAGAAGACAATATTGGGAAGAGCCTGGTTTATTGCTGGGAGTGCTTCCGATTGTAAAGCGGACGGTCGTTGAAGAATGTGAATATATACTTACGCATGCTATGCAGTATGAAGCCTTCAGCATAGTTACTGTGGAAATCAAATATTTAAAAGAAGCTGTAGGACATATTCATCTTCGAACGGCTTTAACGCTTGAAGTGGCGGGTGAGAATGAATATGAAGTGCAGCCGCATGGTGGTCATGGAGGTGGAGCGCATACACAAATGCAATTCTTGGTCGCCCCAACGCTGCCGGAGCATCTGGAGGGTGTAGAGTTTTCGCTGGTACCCGGGAGCGAGCAAATGTTAAGACCATTAATGACTGAGATTACGTTGGACAAGCAGGTGGATTTTACATGAGAGCAGTAGAATATTTGGACTTCTAAACGCTGTTAGCGGATGAAATCCGTAGATAAAGTGTATTTGAGCTTTTTGCGGTGTGAGCTACAGAGTTATTAGGGAAAAACTCCCTGAAAATAACCTATATTCTCTGTAAATGAACAGAATTAGGGATTTTCTCCCTAAAAAACGGGGTAAGTTCTTTATTTTCCACTAAATTAGCTAAATTATAGGGAGGATTTCCCCAATTATTAGTTTAATGACCAGAAATCCCTGAATTTAAGGTAAATTTTCCTAAATATCTATCGAAGCTCCCTAACCCTTGTACTTAACACAGAGAAGGTCCGGCGATACCTGTTACGTAGCATAGAGAAATTGACGCTTGAGATCGGCTGGCTTAAGCTTGCCACAAGCTACAGATGCAGACCGTGGATGAGTAAAAATGCAGAGCAGCGATCCTCCAATACAGGAGAAACGCTGCTCTTTTAACATTTGCGGTTTATGGGACTGGGACAGCCCGTTAATCTATTCAGCTTTTTTTTAGCTTATAGAGCACTGCGTTTCAAAACAATCTTATTTCTCAGCCACCATAGCGCGGAAGGATTCTTCAGCTGCGATAAGTGTAGCATCGATATCTGCATCAGTATGTGCTGTGGTCAGGAACCAAGCTTCGTATTTCGAAGGGGCAAGGTTAATGCCACGATTCAGCATATGACGGAAGAAGCTGGCGAACAATTCGCCGTCTGTATCCTGAGCCTCGTCATAATTCGTAACCGGATGGTTACAGAAATGAGTGGAAAACGAACCACGGATGCGGTTGATTGTCAGTGGAATGCCATGACGGTCGGCAGATGCTTGAAGTCCATCGGCGAGGCGGATTGCAAGCCGATCCATTTCTTCGTATACACCCTCTGCACTCAGAACCTCTAAACAAGCAATCCCTGCAGAGATAGACGCAGGATTACCTGCCATTGTGCCAGCTTGATATGCCGGTCCAAGTGGAGCTACCTGTTCCATAACATGCTTGCGGCCGCCGTAAGCGCCGATAGGCAGGCCGCCACCGATGATTTTGCCAAGTGCAGTAAGGTCAGGAGTGATGTCCTCATGATTATCCAGCCCTGCATAGGTTTGTGTAGAACCATAATGGAAGCGGAAGGCAGTAATGACTTCGTCATAAATAACAAGGGAGCCATTATCGTGAGCCAGCTTGCAAAGTCCTTCGAGGAAACCAGGCTTAGGCATCACCATGCCGAAATTTCCTACAATCGGTTCAACCATAACAGCTGCGACATCTTCGCCCCATTTCTCCAGCGCCTCTTTCAGGCTGTCCAGATCATTAAAAGGAACGGTGATTACTTCCTGGGCGATACTGCTTGGAACACCGGCACTGTCTGGAATGCCAAGTGTAGAAGGTCCGGATCCTGCTGCTACGAGCACCAGATCGGAGTGGCCGTGGTAACAGCCGGCGAATTTTACGATTTTGCTGCGTTTTGTATAGGCACGGGCTACACGAATCGTTGTCATAACCGCTTCGGTTCCGGAATTGACGAAACGTACTTTATCCATAGATGGAATGGCTTCCTTTAGCATTTTAGCAAGTTTGATTTCGAGCTGGGTTGGGGTTCCGTAAAGAACACCATTTTCTGCTGCTGTAGTAATTGCTTTGGTAATATGAGGGTGGGCATGGCCGGTAATGATCGGTCCATAGGCTTGGAGATAATCGATATATTCATTGCCGTCTTCATCCCAGAAGTGAGATCCACTGGCGCGTTTCATAAATACGGGTGCTCCGCCGCCAACGGCTTTGAAGGAGCGGGAAGGGCTATTTACACCTCCAACGATATGCTGGAGGGCTTCGTGATAAAGTTGTTCAGATGTGGAACGATTCATAATGTGATCATCCTTTCGATTGTTGGTGCTCAAGGGAACGGGCGAACAACGGTGTTTTCCGTTGTCCGCCCGTATTATACCAAGTCACTGCTTTGTGTACATGTGAACTTTGCTTGTCAGGCCCTTAATTGGTCCCGCCAGAACTGCTATTGGAGGTGTTCTCCGATGCAGGGGTTGGTGTTGGCTCAGGACCATTTATGGTATCCTGTATAAATTCTTTTAGCTTCTTTTCGCTACGAATTCCAATAACCTGTGATCCGTCACTTGTAGTTTCCTCGGTGAGCAGATCCATTGGCGGAATTTGCTCGCTGCCACCCATACTGCTATTATACCCTACGCTTGCCAGCTTCCACATATCATTAACTGACATATTGGTTTCAATATAAGGCGTAACCTGCGACAGGATATTTGGCAGCTTGACGATGGAGGTGGTACTGATCAGCTTATCAGCCACAGCCTTGAGAAAACCGCGTTGGCGCTCGGTTCGAGTGAAATCGGAGGTAGCGTCATGCCGAAAGCGAACATATTGTAGCGCCATGTTGCCGTCAAGATGCTGGTATCCTTTTTTCAGATCAATATCATATTCCGGACCGTCTGCAACGGTTTTGTAGACCATATCTTTTTCGACTTCATAATCCACACCCCCAACGGCATCAACCAGCTTGATGAATCCTTGGAAGTCCGTGTAGACATAATATTGAATTGGGATACCGAGCAGATCGCTGACGGTCTGCATCGCAGTATTAGGTCCATAAATAATCGCTGTATTAATACGCTTCTCGCCATGATCCGGAATCGGAACGTACGTATCTCTCAGTATTGAAAATACACTGATTTTCTTCTTCACAGGGTCAAGAGAAGCGACGAGCATTGTATCTGAACGGGGGATTTCCCCTTTCTTCACACCTCGGGCATCCACACCCATTAATAGGATATTGACCGGCTCTGTACCTTCCCATTTAGGAGGCTCAGGGGTGTCAACATCAACGGTCTCTGCATTTTGGAAAGGTGAATCTTCAGTATTCGACATGCTACCAAGCTCATTGTAAATGGTTGTAATGTAGAAAATGGCCCCACCGATAATAAGGAGGAGTATAATGGCCAACGTCCAAAGCAGCGGTTTCTTTTTTGACTTACCAGTCTTTGCGTGCCTTTTCTTTCTAGGTGGCATTTCTCGTTCTTCCTTTCGCATTCACGTTGACTACATTATAATTTCTTTTGGGGATACGTGCAATTTAGGAATAATTCCCCAATCTTAAGAAGGAGTGGATCTATCTTGAACGAAGTAGCTATTGGACAAAAAGTACCCAATTTCACCCTTCCCTCTTCCAATGGGCATGAGGTTAGTTTGAGTGATTACTTGGGCCGAAAGGTCATCTTATATTTTTACCCTAAAAATATGACACCAGCCTGCACGCAGGAGGCCTGCGAATTCCGTGACGCTTTTGATCAAATCACGGCGGTGGGTGCGGTTGTTCTGGGCATTAGTCCGGACTCTTTGACATCGCACGCTAAATTTACAGAGAAGCATAGTCTGCCCTTTCCACTGCTGTCTGATGAGGATCATAAGGTAAGTGAAATGTTCGGCGTATGGCAGCTTAAGAAACTTTACGGCAAAGAGTTTATGGGGATTGTGCGATCTACTTTTCTGATTGATGAGCAGGGGATATTAGTGGAAGAATGGCGGAAGGTACGGGTAAAAGGGCATGTCGCAAACACGATAGCAGGAATAAGCGAATCATAAATTTTACTAATTACTTTTTATAGATGTCTATTACATTTTTAACAGCTTATATAAGGTGTTGTCATGATATAGTTTCCTCATAATTGCTTCAAATTTGGAGCAAGAAGAGGTGGTGGAGTGATAATGCTGCATATTGGGCTTGATATCGGATCAACTACTGCTAAATTAGTTGTCATAGAGCGGGACATCATTGTTTATCAAGACTATGTAAGACATTATAGCGATATTAAAAAAGCGGCCCTCTCTCTTCTGTCTGATGTACGCGACAGATTCCCAGAGAGGGGAGCTAGGCTTACTGTAAGCGGTTCCTCGGGTTTGTCTTTATCCAAATTAGGTGGAGTTCCCTTTATTCAGGAGGTGATAGCCTGCACGAAGGCGATCAGTGCGCTGATCCCGGAATGTGACACGGCGATTGAACTGGGTGGAGAGGACGCTAAGATAATATATCTTCGGGGCGGCATTGAGCAGCGTATGAATACAGCCTGCGCGGGCGGAACGGGAGCGTTCATCGATCAGATGGCAGCGCTGCTGCAGACCGATCCGGCAGGCTTAAATGTTTTGGCGGAGAAGCATGAGCGAATCTATCCCATAGCTTCACGCTGTGGTGTATTTGCCAAAAGCGATGTACAGCCGCTGCTTAATGAAGGAGCACGCCGGGAGGATGTGGCGGCTTCGATCTTCCAGAGTATCGTTAATCAGACGATTAGCGGTCTTGCTTGTGGACGTCCGATTCGAGGACGGGTGGCTTTTCTTGGCGGCCCGCTGACCTTCCTGCCTGCCTTGCGGCAGCGTTTTGCGGAAACGCTGGAGCTGGCGGAGGAGGATATCCTGTTCCCGGAACGCTCACAGTATTTCGTGGCGATTGGAGCTGCGCTCTCCGATGCTGATCCAGTCGTGTTGCCACTTTCAAGCTGGATCACGCGAATTGCGGCAGTTGATTTTACTGCGGATCGAGCTGCGGATGCTGAATTGCCGCCGCTTTTTGAGAATGCCGCCGAGCTTGCAGAATTTCGGCTTCGTCACGGCAAAGCCTCTGCAGCGAGATCAGATTTAGCCTTATATCGTGGACCCTGTTATCTAGGGATTGATGCCGGCTCAACTACAACTAAACTCGTGTTAACCGGTTCCGCTGACGAAATTCTCTATACCTTTTATGGCAGCAACAAAGGCAACCCGCTGCATTCGGTCAGCGATGCACTGAAGGAGATCTACCGGGTTCTGCCTGAAGGCTGCCACATTGCAGGCTCATATGTGACAGGGTACGGTGAGGGGTTAATCAAGGCCGCTCTGCGGACGGATGGCGGAGAAGTAGAGACTGTTGCACACTACAAGGCAGCTTCCAAGTTCATGCCAGAAGTAGATTTCATACTGGATATCGGTGGTCAGGACATGAAGTGCATTAAGATCCGTGGCGGTGCTATCGACAGCCTTATGCTCAATGAAGCCTGTTCAGCGGGGTGTGGCTCTTTTCTGGAGAGCTTTGCCTCTGCCCTGGGACTTGGCATCGAGGAATTTGCTAAGACTGCACTCGAAGCGACTCAGCCTGTTAATTTGGGCTCGCGCTGCACGGTATTTATGAACTCTAAGGTTAAGCAGGTTCAGAAGGAGGGCGCGTCATTAGCGGATTTATCGGCGGGTCTTGCCTACTCTGTGATCAAGAATGCTCTGCAAAAGGTAATTAAAATCCGCAATCCGGAGGACTTAGGGCGAAATATCATCGTTCAGGGCGGTACCTTCTATAATGAAGCTGTATTGCGCGCCTTTGAGTCCTTGACGGGGCGGACGGTGGTTAGACCGGATATAGCTGGCGTAATGGGGGCTTACGGCTGTGCACTGATTGCGCGTGAGCAAGCCGGGGTTAACGGATCCAGTACGCTGCTTGGACCAGAGGAGCTTGCCAGCTTTAAATATGAGGTTTCTTCAGGCCGCTGTGGCCGCTGTGGGAATAACTGTGCGCTGACGATCAGTCGTTTTCCGGATAAGAGCTTTTATGTGACCGGCAATCGCTGCGAACGTGGCGCAGGAGTCAAAAAAGAGAAAAATGTCCTGCCGAATCTGATGCAGTATAAATATGAACGGTTTTTTGAGTACGAGAGTTTACCGGAAACAGGGGCATGGCGGGGGACCGTCGGGATTCCGCGTACCATGAATATGTTTGAGAATTACCCGTTCTGGCACACCTTTTTCACCAAACTTGGCTATCGGGTGATTCTCTCCCCTAAATCCAGCAAGAAGCTTTTCGAAAGCGGAATGGATACAATTCCTTCAGAATCGATATGTTATCCTGCGAAGATGGCACATGGACATGTGCAAAGCCTGATCGGTAAAGGTGTCGATTTTATTTTTTATCCAGCGGTGGTGTATGAGAAAAAAGAAGATGAAGCCGCGGATAATCACTTCAATTGTCCAGTGGTCGCCTCGTACCCCGAAGTCATTCGCAACAATATGGATGGGTTAAAGGACAATGGAATCAAGCTTGTCAGTCCATTCCTGACCTTTGATGATATTTCTGCGCTGACCAAAGGGCTGGTGAAGACATTTACCAGCATTCCGCGAGATGAGATTACGTCCGCGGTGCAGGCGGGACTTACAGAGGCTGATAACGCCAAAAGTGATGTGCGTACTAAAGGTGAGGAGACCCTTGTGTATCTAGCTGATACTGGAACCAAAGGAATCCTGCTCTGCGGGCACCCTTATCATGCCGATCCTGAGATTAATCACGGGATAGCGGATATGATAACCGGGATGGGACTCGCCGTGCTGACAGAAGATTCTGTCTGCCACCTGGACCACAGCGAAGGAGATGTGGCTGTTGTGAATCAGTGGACCTACCATGCCCGGATGTACCGTGCAGCCCGCCTTGCTGCAGTCCGCTCGGATCTGGAGCTTGTTCAATTGACTTCCTTCGGCTGTGGGATCGATGCGATCACTTGTGATGCCGTACAGGATATTATGGAAAGACATAACAAGGTATATACATTGATCAAAATCGATGAGATCAGCAATCTTGGTGCAGCGCGCATTCGGCTTCGTTCATTGCTGGCGGCAATGCGTGAGCGTGAAAAAGGTAAGGTAGTGCCGCAAAAGCCGCCAAAAGTGCAGGCTAATGTGTTATTTACGAAGGAAATGAAAGAGACCTATACCATTCTTGCACCACAGATGTCGCCTATTCATTTTGAATTGTTTGAACAGGTGTTTCGCGATGCCGGATACCGTCTGAAGATACTTGAGACGACCGGACCCGAAGAGACAGAAGAAGGTCTGAGATACGTTAATAATGATGCGTGTTATCCGGCAATTGTGACGATTGGCCAGATTCTATCAGCGCTGAAGAGTGGGGAATATGATCCGGATCGTACTGCTGTGATTATGTCACAGACGGGTGGCGGCTGCCGGGCTACGAATTATATTTCTTTGCTGCGCAAAGCCTTAAAGGATTCAGACCTTGAACAAATTCCGGTGATTTCACTCAATGCTTCAGGGATGGAGAATCAGCCGGGTTTCCGCATCAGTCTTAAGCTGGCGAATCGGTTGATAGCTGCCGCTTGTTATGGTGATCTTATGATGCGGATGTTAAATCACTTTAGGCCGCATGAGGTTGTTCCAGGAAGTGCGGAAGTTCTATTCCGCAAAGGGATGGAGCGTTGCAAGGCAAGCTTATCCAACTTTTCATTCCGAGAATACAAACGCCTGATTCGTGAGATTGTTGCAGAGTTCTGCAAGCTGCCCGTTACGGGTATTGCTAAACCAAGAGTGGGCATTGTCGGTGAGATCCTGATCAAATTCCATCCGGATGCCAATAACCGCATTATAGAGATGATCGAGGCAGAGGGCGGGGAGGCGGTAATGCCGGACTTCCTGGATTTCATTTTCTATTGTGTATATAATCCGATCTACAAAGCTGAGCAATTCGGCAAAAGCAAACGGCTCGGCTATATCAATCCCATGCTGATCTCTTATCTGGAAATTTACCGTAAGCCGATTAAGGTTGCCCTTGAGGATGCGGGGTTAGCTAAAGGACGGGAGAATATTTATGGTCTTGCCGAGAAGGCCAGCCGACTGGTGTCCGTAGGAAATCAGATGGGTGAGGGCTGGTTTTTAACCGCAGAAATGATGGATTTGTTGGATAATGGAGTGAACAACATCGCCTGTATTCAACCGTTCGCGTGCCTGCCCAACCATATCACCGGGCGTGGGATGATTAAAGGTCTTAAGGAATTATATCCGGGTGCAAATATCGTGGCGATTGACTATGATGCTGGAGTCAGCGTAGTCAACCAAGCGAATCGGATCAAGCTGATGATGTCAATTGCCAGCAGCCAGGAAGAGACTAAGCCGTCTAATTTAAAACTGCCGGATAAGCCTCAGCAGCAGACTTTACCTGAAAGTTCATACAGCTTAACCTGAGCATTGTTCAGACGAAAAAGCGGACCAAGGATCTACCTTGGTTCGCTTTTTTATGCTTTGTGCACTTATGTATGATTTTCATGTTTTTCCTGCAATATAAAATTACCTTTCAGAAAGTTACAGCAAATTATTGACCGAAATTTAGTTAAGGTGTAAAATAGTACGCATGCGAACTATTAGATGATCTAACTAATTAATTCTTTGGAGGTGAAGATTTGGAAGATAAGGAGCAGCAATTAGATGATATTTTCTCCTCTTTTCGCCGGATTAGCCATGCATTCCAGCAGTTGCTGTGGAAGGATGCCGAAGAGCTGGACATCACACCAACACAGTTAATGGTTCTCCGCAAAATATCTGCAAATCCCGATATTGGCATTACAGATCTTGCCGAGCTATTACATTTGGGGAACAGTGCAGCGAGCGGCGTAGTGGACCGGATGGTGAAAGCCGATTTGATCACAAGACAGCGCTCTGAGGTAGATCGGCGTATATACAACTTGGCGATTACTGAAAAGGGCAGAGAGATCAGGGAAAGAAGTAAGCAATCGCTCAGAAGACACTTACTTCCACTATCCAATATACCTGCCAAGGATGCAGGTGAATTACTTAGGATTCATAACGAAATCATTCAGATCTTAGAGCAGGGGAGAGACAAATAGAATTTATGAGTACAATTACAGGTAACGCTGCAGCGGCAACTAAGGGAATACGTAGAGGACCGATTATTGCAGCGCTCTTAATAGGTGCGTTTGTCGCACTTTTGAACCAAACACTTCTTAATGTGGCATTGCCGAGCATAATGGACGATCTAAAAATCGCTACGAATACGGCACAGTGGCTAACAACGGGATTTATGCTCGTGAACGGTGTGCTGATACCGATTAGTGCATTTCTGGTGGAAAAGTTTACGACCCGCCAGCTATTCATCACCGCGATGTCACTTTTTTCGTTAGGCACACTTGTCTGTGGAATCGGAACAGGCTTTGAAATGATCATGGTCGGCAGAGTCATACAGGCGGTTGGCGCAGGGATTTTGATGCCGTTAATGAATATTGTGTTTCTTCGTATCTTCCCAATTGAAGAGCGGGGGAAAGCGATGGGGCTAATGGCGGTAGCCATGATTTTTGCTCCAGCTGTAGGTCCAACGTTGTCAGGCTGGGTAGTTCAGAACTATTCTTGGCGCGTATTGTTCTTTATCGTTCTTCCGCTGGCCATTCTTTCTACCTTGCTAGGTATGAAAACAATGCAAAATGTAGGGCAAACAACCTCTCCGAAACTGGATAAAACGGGTGTTATCCTGTCTACAATTGGTTTTGGGGGATTGTTGTACGGCTTCAGTGATGCTGGAACCGATGGTTGGGGAAGTGCAACAGTCATTACCTGCCTCATTGTGGGTGTGATTGCACTGGCTTTATTCGTATGGAGAGAGCTTAAGGCTGAGACACCACTGCTTGAGTTCCGGATTTTCAGATACAATATGTATTCACTCACGACATTAATCAATATCATCATTACGATGGCTTTATATTCGGGTATGATTTTGCTGCCGATTTATTTGCAGACGATCCGTGGTTTTACACCAATGG
The DNA here is from genome assembly GCF_037970385.1 of Paenibacillus sp. FSL R5-0928. Lineage (NCBI taxonomy): Bacteria > Bacillati > Bacillota > Bacilli > Caryophanales > Paenibacillaceae > Paenibacillus > Paenibacillus sp. FSL R5-0928. Next base: position 708,490 of record NZ_CP150225.1, read on the forward strand.
AGTCCGGTCTTATGCTGCTGCCGGGAGCCATTCTAATGGGAATTATGTCTCCAATCACGGGGATTATATTTGATAAAATCGGGGCAAGATGGCTGTCTGTGGTAGGCCTGATTATTACAGTAATTACGACTTGGCAATTCAGCCAGCTTACAGACAGTACGACGTATACGCATATGATTATTACTTACACGGTTCGGATGTTAGGCATGTCGATGTTATCGATGCCGATTGTAACGGCTGGACTTAACCAGCTTCCACAGCGTTTAAGCTCGCATGGTACAGCAATGTCGAATACGCTGCGGACGGTCGGGGGCGCGCTGGGAATGGCGTTGTTCGTCAGTCTAATGACCAATAAGACGAAGAGCACAATCACTGATACGCTTATGAGCGGAACGGTTTCGTTAAACGATAAAGCAGCCATGCTTAAGCTTACGCAAGAGGCTACAATTAGCGGGGTTACGCATGCCTTTAACATTGCTACCTGGATCACTGTAGTTGCTTTGGTATTGGCTTTCTTTATTAAAAAGACTTCACCGCAGCCAGACTTCCTGAAGACGGAAGAAGTGCAGCCACAGCAGGACAATCAATAAAAAGCTGGGCAAAAAAGAATGAAGAAAAAGAGCGTCCTACAAACCGTTATGGTTCCGTAGGGCGCTTCTTTTTGTTGTGCTGCTATTAGTTAGCTGGAGACACAGCTGCAGGATCGCTCCAACGTTTCAGATGTGGCAGCTGCTCCGCGAGAAGTTTACGGGCAACATTCTCGTCCATTCCTTCTTCGACCATATAGCCTGTACAAATGTCAGCCATTTCTTGCAACGTGATGTTAGGCTGTTTGAATGCACCATTCTCATAGCAGTACACGCAGTAATCTTCGATCTTGTTGCCATCCTGGTCCGTTCCAAGCAATTCTGCCGTAGGCATTGGCATCCCACAGCTTTGACAAATTTTAAGATCTCCTTGCTCTACATGTTCATGTCCCATATTTAACACTCCTTTAAAGGTATGCAAGCTCTCGAGCGCCCGCTTTAAGTTCAGTATAGAACAATAAACCTGACGGCATTCCGTCAGGTTTATTGTTAGGTTGTATATTTTGCTCCTATGCCTGCTGCAAGCTGCCCCAGCTTTTGCCGAATATGCGGTGGCTCTAAGACCTCTACATGCATCCCGAAGCTTAGCAGGAAACCATATAGCCATCCATCCTCAGGATAGTTGATGGTAACCTTGTAACCTCCATTACCGTCGGGCAGTAGCTCGGTAGAATCAAACCGCTCTTCCGCTAGATGTTTGCTTTCAGCCTTAAACTGCAAAACGATGGGTGTTGCTGTTGTTACGGTTGATCTCTGATACTCGTTGCTCCAAGGCAGCTCGCTTGCATCTACATCTTTTGCAATAAAAACTTGGGTATTCTTAACGAGCTCTTTCATGCGCAACAGCTTAAACAGACGGAAATCCTGACGATTCAGACAAAATCCATATAAGTACCAGGCTTGCCCCTTCAGCACTAAAGTATAGGGCTCTACCGAACGCTGGCTTGTCTGACCCGCAGCATCTACATAATCAAAGTTTACGGTCACGCTTTCCTCAAGTGCTTCTTTTAGAGTGGCAAGCTTCTCTTCCAAAATACGTTGAAGACCCCATGGGGAGAAGTCGATGATGAGCTGAGTCGTTTTGCTGCGGAAGGCGGCGGATTGGGAGGGCGGGATTACGCTGCTGATCTTTTCCATGAGCAGCGTATGTTCATTTCCTCCATAAGACGAGACGCTCTGCAGAGCCGTGAAAATATCCGCCAGCTCACGATCCGTCAAGACATTGCGGTCCAGCCGGTATCCTTCCATAAGCCCGATCCCACCGTTAGCTCCCTGATAGGTGACGATAGGAATTCCGGCTCCATTAATGCTTTCAATATCACGATAAATCGTGCGCACAGATACCTCGAACATATCGGCTAGCTCCTTCGCCTGAATTAGGCGGCGGTTCATTAGCAGGATAACGATAGAGAGCAATCGATCTATTTTCAAAAGACAATTCCTTCTTTCCCGGAGATTTCCGTGAAGTAATGCTGTATTTCATCTTAGCAAATCCTTGAAAATAAAGCATTGTCATAAATTAATGATTCGATTAACATCTAATTAGATGTATGTATAAATAGATGAAATGAGGTTTATTTTATGAATAATCACTCAGCTGTTGCGATGTTTAGGAGTCATAAGGGATATTCACGATTGTTCACAGCCGGCTTGATCAATGGAATTGGTGATCGTTTTACTAGCGTTGCAGTACTGGCGCTGGTTCTGCAGTTGACGGGATCAGGCATGGCGGTGGGGATTTCGTTAGGTGTGAGACTGCTTCCTTATTTATTTCTGGCCCCGCTTGGAGGCATACTTGGCAGTAAAATTCCACGCAAATATATCATGATAGCTACAGATATGCTGAGGGTCCCAGTAGCCTTAGCCTTTTTATGGGTGGATGGGGAGGAGAACCTGTGGTTGTTATATATGGCAAGTTTTTTGCTGGCAGCGGGCGAAGCCATTTACAGCCCTGTTCGTAAGTCCACTATCCCTTTGCTCGTCACCAAAGATTCTCTGCTGACCGTCAACGGACTAGAGCAGTTAATGAGCGGCTGCGTGCTGATCCTTGGGGCGTTCAGTGGAGGGGGGGTGTCGATGTGGTTTGGTCCGGAGGCAGCGTTCATTATGAATGCAGTGTCTTTTTTAATCGCGGCGATGTTAATTTACGGTATCGAGTTTCCACAACATACGGAAATGGCGACGGTGGCTAAGAAGGCTACATATTCACCTGAGGGGGACTTAGAAAAATCCAATAAAGAAGCACAATACGGTCAACTGCGTGCTCTGGGAATGGTAATTGGCGGAAGCCTAACGTTGCAGGTCATTTTCGGTTATGAGCTGTTGGTGCCGTTGCTAAATGGTCTGGATAATGTACTGATCAGTGTCTATGCGATACAGGTATTTCACGCGGGGGATATTGGAGTAGGGGCATTTTATGCGGCGCTTGGCGTCGGTCTTAGCCTTAGTTTTTTCACCTCACGTTATTTAAAAAAGGGGCTGCTGATTGTAGCCATCGGAGGGCTTTTACTTGAAGGTGTATTATTGATGGGCATCAGTGTCAGCAATCATTTTGCGGCAGCATTTATGTTATATATTCTGCTGTCATTTGCCGGGGGGACGGGGAATGCCTGTCTGGATACGCTTGTTATGCGGAAAGCGCCATCTGCTATACAGCCCTTTGTGTTTGGACTTCTGTCTGCAGTAGGAAATACGCTGCTGGGGTTATCTATGCTGTTCGCCGGGTGGCTATTAGAAGGGGTGGAGCCAAGAATGGTAGGGTTTGTTGGGGGAGCGGGATTTGCCGCAGTTGCGCTTTTGCTTGCAGGATATGCGGGGGTACGCAGCAAGAAAAAACGTACTTAAAAAGGGCGGTGGCTTCACCGTCCCTTGGAAGTTTTTTTAACCTGTGTCTGTAGCTTTATGGCAGCTTTGCGCGGGAACAGGCGGATGCTTATCTTTTTGCGGTAGCGATACAGGATTACAAGGGCAGCTATAGCTACACCGCCGGAGATAATCCATAGTGCATATAACTCGAATAAATGGAAAATACCCATCCACTGCGGACCAAATACCCGTCCTATGCCAAGAAACAGCACTACCCAGAATAATGCTCCACTATAAGCGTAGAGGGCGAATTTACGGAAGGGCAGCGCAACTATACCAGCAAAATAGCCGGTGAAGTGACGAACGCCTGGAATAAAATATCCGATGGAAATAAGGATGCTGCCGTATTTCTCGAACCATTTTTGCGTTTTATCCAGCTTGGCAGGGGAGAACAGCAACCACTTGCCGTATCGCTGGATGAAGGGCATTCCGGCTTTTAATCCGACAAAATAGGTGAGGGTCATCCCGGCGGTGGTCCCTGCAAACGCCACTAGAATCAGCGTTATGAAATCAAGTCTTCCCGTATAGGAAAGGAAACCTGCAAAAGCCATGGTAGTTTCTCCGGGAAACGGCAAGGCAACGAATTCGAGCAGCAATCCAAAAAACAATACGCTATATCCATATTTGCTGAATAATTCTTGTATAAAGTTCAGCATTTCCATAAGATTCTCACTCTCCAAGGGGCAGTTGCCTTATTCTATTTTGAAGCTTGTCTTCATACAATCTACCAAATGGCTTTTGAGCCAATAGAATGCTGGAGGTAGAGAAGATGAAAGGTAACAAAAACACTCACGGCCGCCGAAACTTGATAAGCGGATTGCTTGTTATGGTTGTAATCGTCATCGTAATGCTGGGATGGAACGCAGGGGAGAGTGTAGATTCTTGGATGAATCGTTCATTACAGTCCGCAAGCGCGGAGTCTGTCTCTGTTAAGAATAATCTCCCGTTAGTGGCGATGCAAGAATTGCCTCCTAAAGCAGAGTCCATTGTGACTGCTTCTCCAGAAGTTAAATTGAATTCCAGTACGGCACAAGTATCCAAGGTGTCAACAACATATTCGGCAATCACAGCCGCAAAGAAAGCTTCAAAAACAGTCTATATTACATTTGACGACGGACCGAGTGACAATACCTTCAACGTTCTTGAAATTTTACAGCAGCAAGGTGTGAAGGCGACCTTTTTTGTCCTTGGTAATCAAGCGAAAAGCCATCCAGAGCTAATTAATGCCATATGGGAACAAGGACATGCTATTGGCAATCATACCTATAATCATAATTACCATGATTTATATAGTGGATTCACTGAATTTTGGAGCCAGATTAAAAAGACCGAAGAAATTATTCGGGGCATTACAGGGGTTCGCCCACAACTTATCCGCGCCCCGGGCGGAACCTTTGATCACTTTGATAATACCTACTTCAATTTGTTGAAGCAAGCCGGTTATATCGTTACGGATTGGACGGTGGACAGCGGGGATTCCAAACGCAAAGGGGTACCGGCGTCAGAAATCTTAAAAGGGTCAACCGCGGATCTGAAATCCTCTCGGGTTATTCTGCTGCTGCATGATGGCGGCGGCCATCAGGAGAGTGTTAAAGCACTGCCTGATATTATTGCGCGTTATAAGGCTGCTGGATACAGCTTTGGCCTTTTAGATGAGACGGTGGAGCCTGTACAATTCAGAGTCTCCTCAAAAGCCAATAGCTTGGGCAGAGTGAAACCTTCGGAAGCTTGGATCACCTCGAATATCATACCGAACGCAGAGCTGTTTGCGCCCGGCAAACCTTTGGTGCTGGAGGTTGGAAAGCTGGAGACGAAGCTGGCGCCAGGTGAATATACTCTGCAAAAAGGAAAATATATGGTGCCACTTCGCGCTGTGATCGAACGGCTGGGAGGGCAGATTAGCTGGGATGCGGGCAGTCGCAGTGGAAGGATTGCCTGGAACGGCAAAGATATCATCGCGGATGTGGCGAACAAGGAACTCCTTTTAAATCTTCCTGATCATGTTCAAAAGATAAACGGTGCCAGTGTGGAGATGATTGGCGGTTCTATCTGGGTATCGCTGCGTGAGCTGCTGGAGACAGCCGATCACCCTCCTTTAAATATAAGCGTGACGGAAGGTGAGCGCCGGGTAATAGCCTTCTGAGATTTAGCGCTCGGGCAGTTTTTCTAAAAGAAAAAAACAATGTCTGGGCACCCTTTTTCATGGGAAGAATAGATAGTAATAAGTTCCTCAGCTGGGAACAAGTCTAGACCCAAAGGAAGGGTGTTCCATTGTCCTCTTCAAAAAAAGTAGAACACAAATTAAATAACAAGACTGAAAGAGTTAGAAGCTTCTCCTATCCGCGTAGCCGTAGTGCATTGGCTGAATGGTTGCGGGTGCTGACTGTGGCTGGAATTATAGGTGTTTTATATGCATGGCGCGGAGGCGCATCACTCTTATTTCTGCTGATCGCTGTAGGCGTTATCATGGTTGGCGGACTTATCGTTCAACTTTCAGGTCCACGGGCGATAAAGATTGAACGTACAATCACTCCTGTAAGACCGATAGCTGGAAATACACTGCTTGTGAAGGTGCGGGTGAATTTCTCTTCCCGGCTTCCACTGCCATGGCTGACTATCGCTGATTTTTGGGGGGACAGAGGACATCACAAGCTACTGTTTCCGGGATTCAGACGCTCTTTTGAATACACCTACATTCTTGAGAATATGCTACGCGGACATCATCATTTGCAGGGCTGTAGAGTAACCTGGGGAGATTTGCCCGGCTGGTTCACAGGCCGATCTGAGCCTGCTGAAGAGCATAGCATTAAAGTGCTGCCAGCCCCCCTATATTATGGCGGAGCAGTACCGGACAGCGGCTTTATTAGCGGTGATTCGCTCTATTCCAGAAGGGGAAGAAACAGCAATGATGAGACCATGGAATCGCGGGAATATGAGCCCGGTGATCCACTTAGCCGAATCCATTGGAAGAACAGTGCCCGGCTAGGGAATCTGCAGAGCAAAGTTCCAGAGCGTGAAAAGGCAAAAATGAGCTGTATCGTGTTGGCTAATGATCCAAAAAGCTATGAGATTCCAACCAATGCACTTACACCTCGTGGCAGTCGGGAAGAGCAGCCACCGGTATTTGAGAAGGCGGTGTCAACGGCGATGGGGCTGATGCTCTTTGCTGAGCAGTCAGGTGCTTATGTCCAGTTATTCAGCGGAGGCTGGCCGGAAGGAATGGCTAGGCATGAAGGACTGGGCAAAATCCCAGGGAGAGTGCTGGATATTCTAACTGATATTTCTCCGAATGGAACAAGAACCCTGTCCGAGCTGTTGGAGGATGCTTCTAGAGGCTGGATTCCGGGAATGACCGTTGCTATAGTGACCGGAAGATTAGAGGAACAATCCGCTAAGGTTATCGCTAAATTCTTAGTGCAAGGTGTAAAAGTTGAGCTCTATTATGCTTGGGATCAGCCAGCTCCGGTGCCTGCGGAGGTAACGCTGCAGGAGATCCGCCAGCCTGTGCGGGGAACGGTTGGGGATAGTCTGGGTCGTCTGGGAGCACGGATGTTTTGTCTGGATGATGCATTGCCAGCTTACAGGCTCAGGGAGGTAGAGTACCATGAATCATCCGGAAAACCAACGCTACGGTAAGCGGATACCGGGTGACACAAGCTTCTCTATGAATGGGCAAAGTGGGAAGGAACCAAAGCAGCTCCATTTGGAAAAACTAGAGAGCAGTCATGCCGGTAAACAGAGAAAGATACCTCTGTATTATCGCATGCTGTTCTCTTTGGCTATTTTGGGGCTGTTTTTAGAATGGCTGCTCCCTTTATATAGAACGACTTCATTGGAAGATACTGCTAGATTGCTGCAGATTCTGATGATTTCTGCTGCCGTGCTGTTGATGTGGGGAATCCTTCAGATTCCCGGATGGCTATTGCTAAGTATCCAATGTTTGATGATCGGCACGGCTTGGCTATATCTATGCAGTGAGAGCGTAGGGACAGGATGGTTGGGCATTTATGCAGTAGAAATTCCAAATGATCTGATTTTGCTCTTTTCAGGGCATGTTTCTCAGCTTAGCGAGATCAGCAGACTTTTGATTTTGATTGTTGGCTGGGGGCTGCTGGTATCTTCGGTGCAGCAGCTTGCACTTTTCAGAGGAAGCACGCTGCTGTTTACAGCGGTGACCCTCATTTATCTATTGGTTCTGGATATTGGCTTTGGCGTTAATACGACAACGGATGTTGTAATATCAGTGGGGCTTATTGTATGGATGCAAGCAATGAGTGGTTTGCTCCGTCTGCGGGAACGGGTGGGCAGCATTCACCTGCCGTATGCCCGATGGGGAGTTTTGGCATTAGCGGCTGCCATATTCGTAATGATGACAGCATGGTTCGGTGGGCAGGTATATGAAGTACGACCGCCTAACCAAACTACACTCCAGTCAACCTTTGAAAAGCTGCAGGAATGGGCTTCGGGCCATATGCCGGAAGATAATGAGGCTATACCTGCAGGAACAACAGGGTATAGTACAAATGATGGAGAACTGGGTGCTCCATTGTCACGCAATACCGAGCCAGTCTTCGCAGCATTGACCAGCCTGCGTACCTATTGGCGCGGGGAGAGCATTGCCTATTATGACGGACGCCGTTGGATCAGAGGGGGTGAGGAATTTACTCCGCTTAACTTGTCCAGCCTGCCTCAGATTCCGGCGACGGTAACTACTACTAATGGTGGACGGACTTTACAACAGCGGATACAATTTGCCAGCCCTTCTTCCGGAGGAATTCCTGTATTCAATGCGGGCACCATAACGGATGTTGAGACAGTTCAACTATCTAATGGCAGCCAGCTTGGTTATGTTCTGGCGAATAAGGACAGGGATACCTTTCGTCTGCCAGATTCGGCGGGTTCAACTCGGATCACTGAGTATATAGTTGATTCTATACTTCCCGAGAGTAATCCAGTACTGCTGCGCGGGTTGGGTGATGCTGATCCTCAAGAAATAAAGAACAAATATTTGCAGCTACCTGATTTATTACCTGAGCGAGTGAAAGCTCTGGCAGAGAAGCTCACAGCTTCCTCGGGTAACCGATATGACTCCGCAACCGCCATTCGGGATTATTTGCAAAACGGGTATTCTTACACGCTGGATACCATGGTTCCGCCAGCTGGCGCTGATTTTGTGGATCATTTCCTGTTTGAGACCAAGCAAGGTTATTGTGTGCATTTTGCAACAGCGATGACCGTATTGCTGCGAAGCACAGGCATTCCAGCGCGGTATGTTCAAGGGTACGGACCTGGAACCCAGCAGGAGGAAGCCATGCCGGCGAAGTATTTAGTCACCCAAGGGGATGCGCATGCTTGGGTAGAGGTTTATTTTGCCGGCGCAGGTTGGGTTCCTTTCGATCCGACGCCGGGTCCTGCGCTTGCGGCTGGCTTCCCCGCGCCGGCACGGCCTGCGGCAGCGGCGCTCGCGCCGCAAGCAACGCGCAGCGCGGAACTACCCGTCCTGCCGCTGGCGGGCGGACCCTTTTCAGCGCCGCTGACTGCCGCGGCGCTGCTTCCCGCCGCCGCTTGGCGCTGGCGGCGCAGTCTGGCTCTGCTGCTGGCCGCGTGTCGCGGCAGCAGCTTGAGCCGTGAGAGGCAGCTGCGCGCGGCCTCTCTGGCTTGGCACGGGCTGGCGGAGCGGTTTGGACCGCCGCCGCCCGGCGTTACTGGCAGGGAGTATGTGGACTCCCTGCGGATTTACGATGCCGGACTATACGTGGCCGTCCGGCAGTTCGTCCGCCAGTGGGAGACCTTGGCGTACGCGCCAGCTTTGGCATCCACAGCCGTGATCTCTGCCCGCGGCAATTCCTTAAAATCCGCTCCCGACCTTGGCGGCGAACCTGCGGCTTCTGATGCGAACGCGTTTATCCGCGAATGTCTGCTCATTACCTTCCGTTTAACATAAACGGCCAAGAACGCTTAGATCCGCTATCTAATTTATGCCATAGCAAGGAAGGTTCTGCATGAAGTTTTATCACTCTCTGATTATGAGAGGCGTGTCCTCCTTTCCTTGACGATGAGAATTAACCATGAGTATAATGAATCCAATAATCAAGGGAGGCACGTAATGAACAAGCCAAATGAAATTATCGTCGTTCTCGATTTTGGAGGACAATACAACCAACTTATCGCGCGCAGAATTCGGGACCTGGGAGTATACAGCGAACTTTTGCCGTACAATACGCCAGTTGACAAGATTAAAGCACTTTCACCTAAAGGAATTGTCTTCTCTGGCGGACCTAGCAGTGTATACGCTGAAGATGCACCACACGTAGATCCGGCTATTTATGATCTAGGAGTGCCGATCTTCGGTATTTGTTATGGTATGCAGCTGATGGCTCATCAGCTTGATGGTAAAGTAGAACGTTCAGCTAAACGGGAATATGGTAAAGCTGATGTTGACTTTGCAGAAGGAACTGCTTTAGTTGCAGGATTGGAGAACCGCCAGACTGTATGGATGAGCCACGGTGACCATGTAGTTGTGCTTCCAACAGGCTTCAAGCTGGATGCAGGTACAGAAAGTGCTCCAATTGCAGCAATGAGCAATGCGGAGCGCAAATTGTTCGCTGTGCAATTCCACCCAGAAGTACGTCACTCCGTTCAAGGTAACGAGATGATCTCGAACTTCTTATACCAAGTTTGTGGTTGCGACGGCAAATGGACAATGGAATCGTTTATCGATGAAGCCGTTCAAGATATTCGCAATCAAGTCGGAGATAAAAAAGTACTCTGCGCTCTTAGTGGCGGAGTGGATTCTTCCGTTGTGGCTATGCTTATTCACCGTGCAATTGGAGATCAATTGACTTGTATGTTTATTGACCACGGCCTTCTGCGTAAAGGTGAAGCAGAAAGCGTTATGGAGACTTTCGTAGGCAAATTCGATATTCATGTAGTGAAAATCGATGCACGCGATCGCTTCATGAGCAAACTTGCAGGTGTTGAAGACCCTGAGCAAAAACGTAAAATCATTGGTAACGAGTTTATCTACTGCTTCGACGAAGAGTCAGCTAAGCTCGGAGATTTTTCATTCCTTGCACAAGGTACGCTTTATACGGATATCGTTGAGAGCGGAACAGCTACAGCGCAAACCATTAAATCCCACCACAATGTGGGCGGTCTGCCAGAAGATATGAAATTCAGCTTGATCGAGCCGCTAAACACCTTGTTTAAGGATGAAGTTCGTAAACTCGGTGAAGAGCTGGGCATGCCACGTGCGATCGTATGGCGTCAGCCTTTCCCAGGTCCAGGTCTTGCTATTCGTGTCTTGGGTGAAGTAACAGAGGACAAGCTTACCATCGTTCGTGATTCTGACTACATTCTGCAAGAAGAAATTGCTAAAGCGGGATTAGACCGTGAAATTTGGCAATACTTCACTGCCCTGCCTAACATGAAGAGTGTCGGAGTTATGGGTGATGCTCGTACGTATTCCTACACAGTAGGTGTCCGCGCAGTAACTTCCATCGACGGCATGACAGCTGACTGGGCACGTATCCCATGGGATGTTCTTGAAAAAATCTCTGTACGTATTGTCAACGAAGTTGAGAATGTAAACCGCGTAGTGTATGACATTACTTCGAAACCACCTGCAACGATTGAGTGGGAATAGGATATAGCAATAAGAAACCTGCAGCTCCTTATTTATTAAGGGACTGCAGGTTTTTTTATTAACCGTGAAGCTTGTGACGGACCCTATATAGCAACTTTAGAGAATGTGATAAACTGGGAAAAATAAACTTACAGGAGCCATTAGAATGGGATTCTCACTTATTGGAACACTAATAGCTATGGTTATTCTTGCCCCAAGTTTACTGATGATTAAGTTTCCGCCCGATCATGTTCCCAGCGGTTTAAAAGATGCCGGCATCGTCTATACCCTTTTGGAGAGAGTAGGGCAGTTGGGGTGTATAGCCATTCTTGCGATTTCAAAGGATAACTTCGAAAATGTAGAATTCGGGATCTGGGCTGCACTTATCTTTGTGTTTATCACGATTTATTACGGTTTATGGATTCGTTATATGGTTAAGGGACAGCAATTCAGATTATTATGGGCTCCATTATTGTTTCTTCCGATTCCCATGGCAGTTCTCCCTGTTTGTGCATTTGGATTTGCGGCTATATGGGGCAGATCTTTCTGGTTAGGTATTGCAGTGATTTGTTTAGCTATAGGGCATTTTGCTAATTCTTGGCATAGCTATCAGTATTCCAAAGGCCAATAAGCTAGGGCATGTTGAAACTGTTTTATAGGGAAAAATACACATTTGATAAGGCTTTTGATAGTTAATAAGCTGCATGATTTAATGGATTTTGGGGTTGGAGTTAAAGATAAAAATGTATGAATTACGAACGATAGAAAAAATAAAGTCGAAAATGTTCGCTTTTTTCATTGACAACTTATGTGATGTCCCCCTAAAATGATAAAGCACAACAACATAATTCTTTCGTATATTTCCGGGAATAGGCCTGGAAGTTTCTACGAGGTCACCGTAATGACCTGGCTACGATTAAGAAGAGCTGAGCAACCCGTATTGTCCTGAATCTAGGGCTATAGTCATGGGTGCTACTCTTTTTTTCGAGCCGGTGTCGATCAGATACCGGCTTTTTGTTGCTGTCAGCCACAACATACCTTAGGGGGAGAACAATTTGAATCGGTTTTTCAAGTTGAAAGAGAACGGCACTACAGTACGTACAGAGATAATGGCCGGCTTGACTACGTTCATGGCTATGGCTTACATCCTGTCGGTTAATCCGAGCACATTAACAGCATTTGGCCGCATCGATATGGGCTGGTACTCTGTATTTCTAGCGACTGCGCTGGCAGCAGGTATTTTCACCATTGCAATGGGCGTGTTTATAAACTTTCCAGTAGCATTGGCACCAGGTATGGGACTTAATGCATACTTTGCTTCCGTAATTTTGTCTTCTGCAACCTCAGAACATCCATTCACTTGGCAAATGGGTCTGACTGCAGTATTTATTTCCGGTTTGATCTTCATCCTGCTCACGGTTACCCGAGTGCGGCAGATCTTACTGACAGCCATTCCTGACAGCTTGAAGCATGCCATTACCGTAGGTATCGGGATGTTCATTACAATCCTTGGGCTTAAGAACAGTGGTTTGATGACGATTGGTGTCGAAGCTGGTAAAGATATTTCCGCCAATACATTCACAGACGTCCTATCCTTTGAAACAATCATTCATATGGGTAGTCTAGAGAACACTGATGTACAATTGGTAATTATCGGATTGCTTCTTATTTCCATCCTGATGGTACTGCAAGTTAAAGGTGCGATTTTATTCGGTATCTTGGGTACAACCCTCGCGGGTATACTGATGGGTGTAGTTGATTTTGGCTCATTGTCCAGTCCGACAACCCCTTGGGTGCCTGACCTGACGCAATTGAACTTTTTCGAATTTGACTGGGATGGTATCCTGCACACCGGTATTGTTTCAGCAATCGCAACATTCACTTTTGTAGAATTGTTCGATACATTTGGTACACTTGTAGGTACTGCTCAACGCGCTGGTATTATGGACAACCCTGAAGAAGGTAACAAACGTGTAGGTAATGCAATGTTTGTCGATGCTATCGCTGTAGCTGGTGGTGCGGCATTGGGTACTTCCACTACTACTGCTTTTGTAGAAAGCGCGGCAGGTGTTGCTGAAGGTGGACGTACAGGTCTTACAGCTGTAACAACGGGTGTGTGCTTCTTGCTTGCGTTATTCCTTGCACCAATAGTGGCTCTGATCCCTGGATCTGCTACAGCCGCAGCATTGATTGTCGTAGGCGTGCTCATGGCACAATCGATTCGCGAAATTGATTTTCAAGATATGGTTGTTGCGATTCCAGCGTTCCTTACTCTAGTAATCATGCCTTTCACTTATAATATTGCTAATGGTATTTCCTTTGGTATCGTAACTTATGTAATCCTTGCTTGTGTAGCTAACCTTGCTGGCAAGAAAAAATACGATATTCACTGGATGATGTGGGTACTTGCTATTCTGATTATTCTCCGTTATGTATTTCTTGGTAGTGCGGGCTAATTCATATATAGCATACAGATGTGCATTCAAAGGCTCCTTCATAACTGAGGGGGCCCTTTTTTTATATTTTTGTTGGCACTTAACCATTCAGGTTAGTCTATGTTTCTAGCTTTTCATCATCTATGATTTAGATTATATTGTTGAAGAGGTGATGTTCAGGACGAGGCAGCCTTGGTGTTAGAGTCCAATTTGTTACCCACCTTGATCCTGATCTCTGTTTTTTTTGCTCCGGCATTTGCTTTAGCCACTGCGATTCTTCTATTCTATATAAGAGTCTATATAAGAGCCTTGAAGCTTAGGCGATCCTATGGAATGGAGTATTGTGGATGGAAGGGTTTGCGATCCAGATAAGGTAAACATGCCCTATATTTATATGCTCTTTTATGAGAAAATCAATCCAAATGATTTCTTAGCAACGGTGAAATACACTAATTCGGGAGCTGTTTTTCAGAAGGTATATGCTTTTGGCTGGACTAAGATGAATATAGGACGAGGTGAGGTTGGGACGATGATCAAGAGTACACGTGCGGCCGTAATGACTGTATTGATGCTGTTATTGTTTGTGCTTCCTGTAACAAGCATTTATGCAGAGGGGAATCTATTGCAGAACCCTGGCTTTGAGGAGGGGGGAGATGATGCGCCTTCTAACTGGACTAAGGATATGTGGATTTCAGGAGACAACTCAGGCCTACTTTCAATCCAATCGGAGGAAGTTCATTCCGGCAGCAAGGCGGCAGTCATTGAGAATATCGAACCCAATCATTTGAAATGGGTGCAGACGATTGAGGCTACGCCGAATAGTTATTATAGAATCTCTGGATGGATCAAAGTAGTAAGTACAGCAGGCGAGGGAATAGGCGCCAACATTCTTGCCGTTGGAGTAGGCGGGGGGTATCCCAGCGTAACTGATACGGCAGGTAAATGGCAGTATCTTGAATATATCGGCCAGACAGGACCGGAGCAGAAGTCATTTGGCATAGGCGCAAGTCTGGGCGGCTACTCTAGCTTAATTCAAGGTAAGGCTTATTTTGATGATTTTGCTGTAGAAAAATTAGACGCGGCTCCCGAAGGGGCTAACGTCATTTCGCTGGATAGTGCAGCGGTTAGTCCAGATGCAGGCGACAAAAAGGCAGACACTCCACATAAAGTATCTCCAACTAAGATGTTGCTGATCTCAGCGCTGTTTAGTGTGTTTTTTGCAGTGCTTTATACTAAAGCATTCCGTAGTGAGAAGCTTATGAAGCAGCCTGAGAATATTTATTCCAAATGGCTGAGTATTGCCATCGGAGTTGCTTTTATCCTGAGGGTGTGGATTGGTCTTACCGCGCAAGGATATCAGAATGATATGAATACCTTTATTTCTTGGGGACAGCGTATGGTGGATTTAGGTCCAGGCAAATTTTATGAAGAAGGTTATTTTGCCGATTATCCTCCAGGCTATTTGTACATATTGTACGTGCTTAGCGCCATACGTGGCGTTTTAGGATTCACTCAGGGCTCAGGTGGAGAGAATTTACTCTTCAAGCTCCCTGCGATTCTTTCTGATTTGGTGCTCGGCTACTTCATTTATCAAATGTCACGCAAAAAACTCGGCACAGGAATTGCTTTCGGCTTGATGTTGTTGTTTCTGTTTAATCCTGCGGTACTTATTAATTCAGCGGTTTGGGGACAAGCAGATTCGTTCTTTTTGATCTTCCTGCTGCTCAGTATCCACGGCGCTGCGAACAAAAAGTTTGTTCGCTCCGCAATTTTGTTTGCCTTAGCGACGCTAATTAAACCGCAAGCGTTGATATTCACGCCGGTATTGTTGTTTGCTTTTTATCATCACCGCGCTTGGAAGCAGCTTGGATTCGGAGCTTTGTATGGATTAGGGATCTTCGGATTGCTTGCGGCACCATTTTTCTGGAATAACGGAGGTCTGGTAGGGATTATTGATCTTTACAAGAGTACGTTATCTTCCTATCCGTATTCTTCAGTGAATGCATTTAATCTGTATGCACTGACTGATCCGATGTGGTCATCCCTTGATCTAACCTGGCTTGGCATTCCATACCGTGTATGGGGCTTCATATTTATTTTAGTGGCTGTAGCTGTTGCGGCATTTTATTCCTTTAAAAAGGATCGCTTGGACCTGACCAAATCCTATTTTATCGGCATGGTGCTTATAGTAGTGGTCTTTGTGCTTGGCACCAAAATGCATGAACGTTATATGTTCCCTGCTCTTATTCTTTGTTTGTTTACTTATATAGAAAGTCGGGACCGCCGCTTTTTATCGCTATTTCTCGGATTCAGCTTAACTCAATACATCAATGTGGCGTACACCTTATCCCACCTGAATGCAGATGTTAGCCCGGGTGCAGACGGAATCGTATTAGTGACTGCTATAGCTAATCTAGCATTACTGCTTTATATGCTGAATATCGGTTACGATGTGTATGTCCGCAAGGGTATAAAACCTCTTCCAGCACCAATTACACTGGAAGAACAATATGAAGAAGATTTGAGAGTTGTCGGGCAAATTAAACCGCATCAGAAGGGAGGGCGATCTAACGATGAAGTTTAAGCGTATAGATTGGATATGCCTAATAGCTATTACGGCCGTTTACGCAGCGCTTGCTTTATATAATCTTGGCTCTACTAAATCTCCAGAGACTTTATGGGAGCCTGCTGCCAGTGGTGAAAGCTTCTATGTAGATTTGGGACAGAGTAAACCATTGGAACGGGTCAATATCTTTGGTGGCGTGGGCACGGGTAAGTTCAAGCTGGAATTCAGCGACAATCCTGAGGTCTGGAGCAGTCCGATGGATGTCAGTGAGGATGTCGGGAATGTCTTCATCTGGAAAAGCCAACCCCTGAACGTTACTGCGAGATATGTGAAGTTTACAGTTACCTCTCCAGGGTTCACTTTGAACGAAATGGCCTTTTATGAGCAGGGGGGAGAAAGAATACCCCTTCCTATTGCTGGTGTGACACCGGATGCTAACGCAGTTCCTAAAAGAGGAGCAGCGGCCAATCTTTTTGACGAGCAGTCGCTCATTCCGGAATATTCTAACTTTATGAATAGCACTTATTTTGACGAGATCTATCATGCGCGAACAGCTTATGAATATACACACGGGATTGTGCCTTACGAGAATACGCATCCACCGCTTGGTAAGTTGTTAATTGCCATAGGGATGGAGCTGTTCGGGGTCAATCCATTCGGCTGGCGTATTATCGGAACCTTGTTCGGAGTTGCCATGTTACCTCTCATATATGTAATGGCGCTGCGTTTGTTTAAGAAAAGCAAATACGCCGCCCTCGCGGCAGGATTGTTTGCACTGGATTTCATGCATTTCACACAGACAAGAATCTCCACGATTGACGTATACGGAGTATTCTTCATTATGTTGATGTTCTATTTCATGCAGCGGTATTACACAATGAATTTCTACAAGCAGCCTTTGAGAAAAACATTAATTCCGTTATTCTGGTCTGGCTTATTCTTCGGAATCGGCGTAGCTTCGAAATGGATTGTGCTCTATGGAGGAGCAGGGCTGGCCATTATGCTGGCTATCTCCCTTTTTGAACGCTACAGAGAATACCAAGCCTCCGGACGCCTGCTGGCCGAGGGGAAGATTAAAGACAAGGAATTGCTGGGCACCTGTCGTGAAGCGGTAGATTCTTTTTGGAAAAAGACTATTATTACGTTGGCTAGTTGTATCGGGTTCTTTGTAATTATTCCAGTAATTATTTATAGCTTATCTTTTGTGCCAGGGTTATCTGCATCAGCAGAGGGCTTCACTATAAAAGGTTTGATTGATTCCCAAAAGAATATGTACAACTACCACAGTCAGCTTGTAGCTACACATCCCTTTGCTTCCTCATGGTGGCAATGGCCGTTTATGAAGAGACCGGTCTGGTTCTTTAGCGGCGGTGAAGGTTTGCCGGAAGGTCAGGTCAGCAGTATAGTGACTATGGGGAATCCTCTTATCTGGTGGACGGGTATTTTTGCGATGCTGGCAACGCTGTGGATTACGCTGAAACGTAAAGATAAGAACCTCTACATGATCTGGATCGCCTTCTTCTCGCAATATGTTCCGTGGATGCTTGTCCCAAGAGAAACATTTATTTACCATTATTTTGCTATGGTACCATTTATGATTCTTGGTATTGTATATATAATGAAGTTGCTGGATAGTAAATTCCCTGAGGCCCGTTACGTACAGTATGTCTATGTAGCCGTTGCTTTGCTGCTCTTTATCGCTTTCTACCCGGTACTGTCAGGGATGCAGGTCAGTGGAGATTACGTGAAAGATATGCTGCGTTGGTTCCCTACTTGGGTTTTCTAGGATTTAATAAAAATCTATAAAATAAGTTTATGCATGCAGCGTTATTATGAAGTGTAGATGGATGTAACGCTCCAAAAAGCTTGTAGGAGGAATAAAGGTGAAAGCCAGATATAGTGTGATTGTACCCATGTTCAATGAGGAGCAAGTAATTAGCCATACTTATGAACGTTTGAAAAAAGTAATGGACGAGTGCGGCGATACTTATGAGCTGGTCTTCGTCAATGACGGCAGTCGTGATCGTTCCGCCCAGATGATTCGGGAGATCTGTGAACGAGACGAGCATGTCAAGCTGATTGACTTCTCGCGTAATTTCGGACATCAGGTAGCGATTACAGCTGGCATGGACTATGCCGAAGGTCAAGCGGTTGTTGTTATTGACGCTGATCTTCAGGATCCTCCGGAGGTCATTTTGCAAATGATCGAGAAGTGGAAAGAGGGCTACGACGTTGTATATGCGAAACGCCTGAAGCGCCACGGAGAAACGATGTTCAAAAAGGTCACCGCGAAGCTTTTTTACCGCCTGCTCAGCAGTATGACAAGTGTGGATATTCCTACGGATACAGGCGATTTCCGTCTTATTGACCGTAAGGTATGTGATGTCCTGCGGGGACTTAAAGAAAAGAACCGCTATGTCAGAGGTTTGGTGAGCTGGGTTGGCTTCAAGCAGACTATGGTGGAATATGAACGGGAAGAACGTTTTGCCGGAGAAACCAAATATCCGCTGAAGAAAATGATTCGTTTTGCGTTAGATGGCATCACCTCTTTTTCACATAAGCCGCTTAAAATTGCTACGTATATTGGATTCTTTCTTTCATTCTCTAGTTTTCTTTATTTATTTTTCGTCTTGTTCCAAAGGATATTTTTCACCTCCTGGACGGTTCCGGGCTGGGCTTCCATTGTAGGCGTCAATCTGCTCTTTAACGGTATCGTTCTGATGCTGTTGGGTGTGATTGGGGAGTATATCGGACGGATTTATGACGAGTCTAAAGATAGACCGCTATATATTGTTAGTGAGACTAAAGGCTACCAGAACGAAGAACAACTGGACCGCCGGAAGGACCACAATGATGTCAGATAAGAACTTGCGCGCTGCATTCATACAGTTCCTCAAATTTAATGCCGTAGGTTTACTCAATACGCTGATTGATTTTGTGATTTTTACATTGTTGAATTCACTAGGGATGGTATACGCATTGGCGCAGGTGATCTCCTATAGTGCAGGTACGGCGAATAGCTTTATTTTGAATAAAAAAGTAACCTTTCGTGATCGCAACCGGGGTAATAAAGAAGGCTTCGACCGCGTGCAGCTGGTCAAGTTTATCGTGCTGAATCTGGTAGTGCTCGGAATATCACTGCTGCTAATGCATCTGTTGACAGACAAACTAGGTATTCAAGTCTTGATCTCCAAGGTGCTGGTTACCTTTATCACGGTGATCATCAATTTCTTTGGAAGTCGTATATGGGTATTTTAAACATTAATTTCAGGCAGAAGGAGTTGCTATGCTTAAAGGCAAGTAGCTGTTTCTGCTTGATTTGTATATAACCATAGAAACAATATACGGAGGTGAATAACATTGCGTAAATTCTCCTATCTACTCATACTGGCTGGGATACTTATCATGTTATATCCGACAGCTAACGAATGGTACAACGACAGGCAGCAGGAGAAGTTATTAGAAACGGCTGAACTAAGCACTGCCGATAGTACTCCCCAGCCAGATTTGAAGAGCAGGTATGCTGAAGTTACTCAGCTGTTAGCAGAGGAATCGGTTCTGGATGCTCAGGCACAGCCCCAACCCCAAGAGACAGAAAAGCCTGAACCGGAGATTGAGGTCGGTGGCAAAGTAATCGCACTAATTGAAATCGGTAAGATTGATTTGAAGCTGCCTGTATTAGAAGGGGCTACAAAAGCTAATATGAAACATGCTGCAGCCCATATGAAAGAAACGGCACCCCTTGGAGAGATCGGAAATGCTGCAATCGCGGCGCATCGGGCTCGAACTACGGGTCGTTTGTTTAACAGATTGAATGAGGTTGTTGTGGGGGATGTTATCACGGTAAAGACTAGTGATCAGGTGTTTAACTATGAGGTATACGATATTTCTGTTGTAGATCCGAGTGATGTCTCCGTTCTTGACGGGAATGACAAGGATAAGATTCTTACTCTGATTACATGTGATCCGCTAGTGAATCCAACGCATCGGCTGATTGTTCATGCCAAATTAACAAAAGGAGAATAGTGAATGACAAGAAAACACAAATACCGGGAGATATTTATAAAATAATGGGTAATCTAGTAAATTAGGTCTTGTTCACAACTATAAATATGATAGTATTATACTATGAAAGCTAAACACGATAACGGCAAACCTTCCGAAAGGTAGGGACGCAAAGCTAAAGGGCCTTTTCCCGAAAGGATGGCAGCCAGCTACCGAATGAAGAGGCTTTTTTTGTTTGTTTCAAATGGATTCTATCAACTATATCTAGTAAAGCTAGAACAGATAGAGCTTATACGATAACGGCAAACCTATCGAAAGGTAGGGACGCAAAGCTAAAGGGCCTTCCCGAAAGGATGGCAGCCAGCTACCGAAAGGAGTTTTATCCGTGAAAAAGGTTTATTTTATGCTGGTGGCGCTGTTCGTCCTAATGACTTCAGTTCCGGTAAGTACAGCTCAAGCTGCAAGTGCAGATGCCAGCTGGTTGATTACATCCAAAGTGGCTCAAGGTGTTATTGGTATTAACTATGATATTCCGAAAGATAAAAGAATCAAACTCATGATCACCAAAGATAACAGCAGCTATACTTATAACTTGTATGCTTCTGGACAAGCTGAGGACTTCCCTTTGCAACAAGGAAATGGGACTTATAAGGTTTCTGTTCTGGAGAACACAACCGGTAATAAATACAAAGCGTTATATTCCGAAGTAGTAGACGTAACCATGAGTGACTCGAATTCCGTATATTTGGGCTCCGTACAGAATGTGAAATGGAGTTCTTCTGATAAAGCGATTGTCAAAGCTAAACAATTAGTACAAGGCAAAACAACAGACGAAGAGAAAGTTAAAGCGATCTATAACTATGTAGTTGCGAATGTACAATATGACTACTCTCTTGCTAATAGTGTAACTACTGATTATATTCCAAGCATCGATAAGACATTGACTACTAAAAAAGGGATTTGCTATGATTACGCTTCTCTTTTTGCCGCAATGCTGCGGAGTGTAGATGTTCCTGCTAAGTTGGTAATGGGGAATACAAGCTACGTTACGCAATATCATGCATGGAACGAAGTGTTGCTTAATGGGAAGTGGGTTACCATTGATACTACAGTGGATGCAGGACTTGCAAAGAGTGATAAGAAAACCGATTTAATTAAAGCCTCAAGCAAATATACTGCGGCAAAATACTATTAAATTCGTTGCTATAAACATAACTCTATTAAATAAACAACTAGCTTAATTATTAAGCTAGTTGTTTATTTTTATATTAGGGGTTGCTTTTCTATTAATAGTTGGGGTATTATAGGTAAGCGTTGTTAGACAGCGTACAGGCGATACAAACGAGGCTGATAAAAAGCTTCGAAAAATAAAGCTTGCATTTCTGAAAACAACATGATATATTATAAGAGTTGCTGCTGAGGCATTAAACGGCGTCAACGAGAACTTGATCTTTGAAAACTGAACAACGAGTGAGTAGGAAATCACGTAAGTGAAATCCAAAATTAGAGAATTAATTTTCTCGTCAGATGTTTCAAAATGAGCATATCGCTCTTTTCAATACTAATTGGAGAGTTTGATCCTGGCTCAGGACGAACGCTGGCGGCGTGCCTAATACATGCAAGTCGAGCGGAGTTACTTTGAAAGCTTGCTTTCAAAGTAACTTAGCGGCGGACGGGTGAGTAACACGTAGGCAACCTGCCCTTCAGACTGGGATAACTACCGGAAACGGTAGCTAATACCGGATAATTTCTTTTTTCTCCTGAGAGAAGAATGAAAGACGGAGCAATCTGTCACTGAGGGATGGGCCTGCGGCGCATTAGCTAGTTGGTGGGGTAACGGCCCACCAAGGCGACGATGCGTAGCCGACCTGAGAGGGTGAACGGCCACACTGGGACTGAGACACGGCCCAGACTCCTACGGGAGGCAGCAGTAGGGAATCTTCCGCAATGGGCGAAAGCCTGACGGAGCAACGCCGCGTGAGTGATGAAGGTTTTCGGATCGTAAAGCTCTGTTGCCAGGGAAGAACGTCCGGTAGAGTAACTGCTACCGGAGTGACGGTACCTGAGAAGAAAGCCCCGGCTAACTACGTGCCAGCAGCCGCGGTAATACGTAGGGGGCAAGCGTTGTCCGGAATTATTGGGCGTAAAGCGCGCGCAGGCGGCTATTTAAGTCTGGTGTTTAAACCTTGGGCTCAACCTGAGGTCGCACTGGAAACTGGGTGGCTTGAGTACAGAAGAGGAAAGTGGAATTCCACGTGTAGCGGTGAAATGCGTAGATATGTGGAGGAACACCAGTGGCGAAGGCGACTTTCTGGGCTGTAACTGACGCTGAGGCGCGAAAGCGTGGGGAGCAAACAGGATTAGATACCCTGGTAGTCCACGCCGTAAACGATGAGTGCTAGGTGTTAGGGGTTTCGATACCCTTGGTGCCGAAGTTAACACAGTAAGCACTCCGCCTGGGGAGTACGGTCGCAAGACTGAAACTCAAAGGAATTGACGGGGACCCGCACAAGCAGTGGAGTATGTGGTTTAATTCGAAGCAACGCGAAGAACCTTACCAGGTCTTGACATCCCTCTGAATCTGCTAGAGATAGCAGCGGCCTTCGGGACAGAGGAGACAGGTGGTGCATGGTTGTCGTCAGCTCGTGTCGTGAGATGTTGGGTTAAGTCCCGCAACGAGCGCAACCCTTAACTTTAGTTGCCAGCAGGTAATGCTGGGCACTCTAGAGTGACTGCCGGTGACAAACCGGAGGAAGGTGGGGATGACGTCAAATCATCATGCCCCTTATGACCTGGGCTACACACGTACTACAATGGCCGGTACAACGGGAAGCGAAGCCGCGAGGTGGAGCCAATCCCATCAAAGCCGGTCTCAGTTCGGATTGCAGGCTGCAACTCGCCTGCATGAAGTCGGAATTGCTAGTAATCGCGGATCAGCATGCCGCGGTGAATACGTTCCCGGGTCTTGTACACACCGCCCGTCACACCACGAGAGTTTACAACACCCGAAGTCGGTGGGGTAACCCGCAAGGGAGCCAGCCGCCGAAGGTGGGGTAGATGATTGGGGTGAAGTCGTAACAAGGTAGCCGTATCGGAAGGTGCGGCTGGATCACCTCCTTTCTATGGAGAATCGTTCTCTGCAATGAGGACATTCAAATCGGAAGCTCAGCTTCCAAAACTCAGGTTTAGGCCTGTTACTCACTCGTTGCTCAGTTTTGAGAGTTTAAGCTCTCAAGTAAGACTTGATCCTTGAAAACTGGATACCGAAACGAATTTGCGTTTTAGAACATCTTTTAGCAACTTGTGAAAACAAGTAAATGTTATTAGTGAGATTTTTCTTCGGAAGAATCAAGGTTAAGCTAATAAGAGCACACGGAGGATGCCTAGGCGCCAGGAGCCGACGAAGGACGTGGCGAACAACGAAACTGCCTCGGGGAGCTGTAAGCAAGCTTTGATCCGGGGGTGTCCGAATGGGGAAACCCAGCTGTGGTAATTCGCAGTTACTCATACCTGAATACATAGGGTGTGTAGAGGCAGACCAGGGGAACTGAAACATCTAAGTACCCTGAGGAAGAGAAAACAATAGTGATTCCGTCAGTAGCGGCGAGCGAACGCGGAACAGCCTAAACCTAAGAGCTTGCTCTTAGGGGTTGTGGGACGTCTCACATGGAGTTACAAAGGAATATGGTAGGTGAAGAGGTCTGGAAAGGCCCGCGATAGAGGTAAAAGCCCTGTAACCTAAACTGTATTCTCTCCGAGACGGATCCCGAGTAGTGCGGGGCACGTGAAACCCCGTATGAATCCAGCAGGACCATCTGCTAAGGCTAAATACTACCTGGCGACCGATAGTGAAACAGTACCGTGAGGGAAAGGTGAAAAGCACCCCGGAAGGGGAGTGAAATAGAACCTGAAACCGTGTGCTTACAAAAAGTCAGAGCCCGATCTATGGGTGATGGCGTGCCTTTTGTAGAATGAACCGGCGAGTTACGTTTAACATGCAAGGTTAAGCCGAGAAGGTGGAGCCGCAGCGAAAGCGAGTCTGAATAGGGCGATTTAGTATGTGGACGTAGACCCGAAACCGTGTGATCTACCCCTGTCCAGGGTGAAGGTGCGGTAACACGCACTGGAGGCCCGAACCCACGTACGTTGAAAAGTGCGGGGATGAGGTGGGGGTAGCGGAGAAATTCCAATCGAACTCGGAGATAGCTGGTTCTCCCCGAAATAGCTTTAGGGCTAGCCTCGGTATAAGAGTAGTGGAGGTAGAGCACTGATTGGGTGCGGGGTCCGCAAGGATTACCAAGCTCAGTCAAACTCCGAATGCCATATACTTATTGCCGGGAGTCAGACAGTGAGTGCTAAGATCCATTGTCAAAAGGGAAACAGCCCAGACCATCAGCTAAGGTCCCCAAGTGTGTGTTAAGTGGGAAAGGATGTGGAGTTGCACAGACAACCAGGATGTTGGCTTAGAAGCAGCCACCATTGAAAGAGTGCGTAATAGCTCACTGGTCGAGTGACTCTGCGCCGAAAATGTAACGGGGCTAAACACACCACCGAAGCTATGGCTAGATACTATGTATCTGGGGTAGGGGAGCGTTGTGTAGGGGTTGAAGGTGTACTGAAAAGAGCGCTGGACACTACACAAGTGAGAATGCCGGTATGAGTAACGAAAAGATCAGTGAGAATCTGATCCGCCGAAAGCCCAAGGTTTCCTGAGGAAGGCTCGTCCGCTCAGGGTAAGTCGGGACCTAAGGCGAGGCCGAAAGGCGTAGTCGAAGGACAACAGTTTGAAATTACTGTACCACCGTAATCCGCTATGAGCGATGGGGTGACGCAGGAGGGTAGTGACGCGGACTGATGGATGTCCGTCTAAGCAGTGAGGCTGATGTGTAGGCAAATCCGCACATCGATAAGGCTGGGCTGTGATGGGGAGCGAAAATTATAGTAGCGAAGGTCATGATCTCACACTGCCAAGAAAAGCCTCTAGCCAGGAGAAGGTGCCCGTACCGCAAACCGACACAGGTAGGCGAGAAGAGAATTCTAAGGCGCGCGGAAGAACTCTCGTTAAGGAACTCGGCAAAATGACCCCGTAACTTCGGGAGAAGGGGTGCCCCGGTAGTGTGAATAGCACGAGGGGGCCGCAGTGAAAAGGCCCAAGCGACTGTTTAGCAAAAACACAGGTCTGTGCGAAGCCGCAAGGCGAAGTATACGGGCTGACGCCTGCCCGGTGCTGGAAGGTTAAGGGGAGTGGTTAGGGGTAACCCGAAGCTATGAACCGAAGCCCCAGTAAACGGCGGCCGTAACTATAACGGTCCTAAGGTAGCGAAATTCCTTGTCAGGTAAATTCTGACCCGCACGAATGGCGTAACGACTTGGGCGCTGTCTCAACGAGAGATCCGGTGAAATTTTAATACCTGTGAAGATGCAGGTTACCCGCGACAAGACGGAAAGACCCCATGGAGCTTTACTGCAGCTTGATATTGAATTTGGGTACGATCTGTACAGGATAGGTGGGAGCCGTAGAAATCGGAGCGCAAGCTTCGGTGGAGGCGCCGTTGGGATACCACCCTGATCGTATCTAGGTTCTAACCTAGTACCCTTACCGGGTACGGGGACCGTGTCAGGCGGGCAGTTTGACTGGGGCGGTCGCCTCCTAAAGAGTAACGGAGGCGTTCCAAGGTTCCCTCAGAATGGTTGGAAATCATTCGCAGAGTGCAAAGGCATAAGGGAGCTTGACTGCGAGACCTACAAGTCGAGCAGGGACGAAAGTCGGACTTAGTGATCCGGTGGTACCGCATGGAAGGGCCATCGCTCAACGGATAAAAGCTACCCTGGGGATAACAGGCTTATCTCCCCCAAGAGTCCACATCGACGGGGAGGTTTGGCACCTCGATGTCGGCTCATCGCATCCTGGGGCTGAAGTAGGTCCCAAGGGTTGGGCTGTTCGCCCATTAAAGCGGTACGCGAGCTGGGTTCAGAACGTCGTGAGACAGTTCGGTCCCTATCTGTCGTGGGCGCAGGAAATTTGAGAGGAGCTGTCCTTAGTACGAGAGGACCGGGATGGACGTACCGCTGGTGCACCAGTTGTTCCGCCAGGAGCATGGCTGGGTAGCTACGTACGGACGGGATAAGCGCTGAAAGCATCTAAGCGTGAAGCCCCCCTCAAGATGAGATTTCCCAATTAGTAAGACCCCTTGAAGACGACGAGGTAGATAGGTTGGAGGTGGAAGTGCAGCAATGCATGGAGCTGACCAATACTAATCGGTCGAGGGCTTATCCTATACTTAGAATGCAGATTCGTTTCGGATTCAGTTTTCAGGCATCAAGCCTGAAATACGCTTAGAAATTCATTGTCACTTCTGGTGATGAACCGAATTTCACGCGGCAGCGTCTGTTTCACAGACGCATGTTTGGTGGCGATAGCGGAGGGGTTCCACGCGTACCCATCCCGAACACGACCGTTAAGCCCTCCAGCGCCGATGGTACTTGGACCGAAGGGTCCTGGGAGAGTAGGACGTTGCCAAGCACACGAAGCCATTGTTGATTTATCAACAATGGCTTTTTTGTTCCCTTTATCGCTTAATTTAAATAATGTGGATAAGTTATGGGGAATTAACGAAATTATAAAAGTTACTAACATGTGGATGAAATAATAAAATATATTCAAAAATGAAAGTAGTCCCCAATTTATGTGGATAGAGCAGTGGTATATGTGGATACTTCAAGTAAATGCAAGGATATTTTGCATGGCAGGAGGATAAACAATGAACAACAGTAGCAATCTTGTGTGGATAGAAGATTTTTCTGTACATGCGAGCGACACGGATTATCGTTCGCAGGGTAAGTTATCCTTTATTCTGGATATCATGCAATGTGCGGCAGACTTCGCAGTGGGTAATTTGGGGATAAGTGTGGAAGAGATTCTGAATGCAGGAATGGGCTGGATGATGATTACGTTAGATCTTGATTTTAAGCGTATTCCCCGCCCAAATGATGTGCTTAGCGTACATACCTGGAGTAAAGGTACTAAAGGGGCTTTATGGCAACGGGATTATCGTATTTTCGATGCAGATCATATAGAAATCGCCACAGCACGATCCATATGGGCTTTAGTAGATATTGAGAAGAGAAAGATACTCAGACCGAATGCCCTTCCAGTTCAGGTTAAGCACTATAATGGCGATTCAGTAGGCGATATGCCTGTTAAGGTAACGATCCCTTCTGATATTACTATGGAAGAAGCTTATCGGTATCAGGTAAGATATAGTGGGCTGGATAGCAACGGACATTTGAATAATGCCCGATACGGGGATTTATGTTGTGATGCGCTCACTTTAGCGGAATGGGATAATGCAGAGTTCACACGCTTCCGGATTACTTATCTACAAGAAGCTAAGTTTGGGGATGAACTGACTATTTTACGTTCAGCTGTAACGGATGATGGTATATATGTACGCGGTCAGAATAGTGATACTGTGTATTTTGAAGCATGTATAGCGTTAAAAGTGTCAAATAGTACGAATGAGTAATTAATTTATAAATATGGAATATTATTATAAAAGCGATTTCTCCGAACTTCAATCGGGGCAGTCGCTTTTTTTATTGAAAAACGGATAATGTTTCTAACATATTTGGAAAAATTTTTTGAGCCTGTCACAATTAAAGGGATCACATTCGTTATATAGTTGTAGTCAATAACAAGGAGGTGATTCTTTGGAACGTCGCAGCCCCGGGGTCCAAGTGAATCAAACAATAATTGAAGAGGCTATCGATCAGGTTCTTGCGGGTAACCGCGAAGCCTATAGAACTATAATACAAGCCTATGAAAGAAAGATTTATACGTATTGCTATTATATTTTGAGAAGTCATGAAGAAGCAGAGGATGCTGTGCAAGATATATTTGTAAAAGTGTATCAGGAACTCAGACGTTATGAGAAACGAGTCTCTTTTAGTGCATGGCTGTATAAAGTGGCCTATCATCATTGTCTGGATCAGGTTCGCAAACGCAAGCGAAGAAAGCGTCTGTTGTCGCTATATAAAGAGCAGCAGCCCAAAGCCTATTATAATCCTAACGATGAGGAGCCATTGCAGAAGTTATTTATGGATGACCTGACAGCCGAAGAGAGCAATCTTTTGATTCTTAAGGTGGTTGAGCAATACAGTTTTGAAGAAATGGGTCAGATTATGGATTGTAATTCAGCTACTTTACGCAAAAAATTTGAACGTCTACGCAAAAAGTTAGTCCGGCAAAGAATGAATGAAGGAGGCAGCCCTCATGGAGAAATGGCAAGATCCAACTGAAAGTCAGAAGATGGAGCACATTCGTCAAACATTCCAAAATTATGAAATGCCGGTAGACAGTTTCAGCGATTCAATTATGAAGCGAATAGGAGACGAGGGAATGGAAAAACGAGCGTCAAGAAAGAATGGAAATAAGTTCCTGAAAAAATCATTGGTGGCTGCCTCGGCAGCAGCAGTGTTGGGTGCGGGCATAATCGGTAGCGGATTTGTATCCCCGGTCATGGCTGAAACGTTGAAGCAGATTCCTGTTGTAGGAAGTATTTTCAAGGGAATTGACGATAAAGGTCTAAATGCTGCTGAGGAAAAAGGATTATCTACTGCCCCTAACCAAAGCGTTACTCATGATGGAGTGACCTTAAAGGTTACCGATGCCTATTATGACGGCTCGCGGTTGGCATTTGCGATTGAACGGGAAGGCATTGATAATGATAAGATGATGGCTGAGATGATTATTGAACCGATTGAGTTCGATCCATCGCTAACAGAACAACATGCGAAAGTGACAATGAACCAGTCCGAAAAAGGGTTGTTGGGTTCAGCAGAAGTGAAATTGCCGAATGGGAAAAAACTGGAGAGCCAAATGTCATCTTTTGGTGATGTTGAGGGAAAAAAGAATGCTATTTTATACGATTACAGAAATCTAAATAATATAGAGGCTTTGGGGGATGAATTTGAATTAAGCATCAGTGTGCCGGTTACACAAATTGCAGAGCCTTTTGTAATCAAGGTGCCGGTGAAAAAAGTAACGGAAGGAATTATCAAGCTTGATCTGAACCAAACAAAAGAGGCAGAAGAATTCAGTTATACGATTACCAAGCTGGAATTAACTCCAGCCACAAGCAGATTACAGCTCAGCGAAGAAGGTAAAGCGCCAACTGTGAAAGAAAAGGATGGATACACAACCTCTGAAATGTTCTATGAAATTGTTGATGAACTAGGCAATGCGTTCTCATCGGGCGGGTCATTTAACTTGCCAGCTATAGTCTATCCTTTGGTAGACAAAGATTTCATACCGTTCGCGCAAACACCAAAGACAATTACAGTTAAGCCGTTTACTTACTCCATCGATGAAAATCATAAAGCATTAAGGGATGAAGAGGGAAAACAAGTTAAACATTATTATCCGGAGCTTGAACAAACGATTCAGGTGGAGCTAAAGTAACTGTTAATCCCATAAGCAAAAAAAGTCCGTGTCTGCATAGCAGATACGGACTTTTTATTAAAAGAGAAGAATTTATAAGCTACACAACTATAACATCTTTATATTTCTAAAAGAACCGGTTGTCATCTATAAAAGACGACAACGTGGTCTCTTCTTGTAAAAATTCTAATGGAATATAAATTTCACTCACCGAGTTTTCGTTATCTGGTCCAAGGTACAATTCGCCATAATATTCCAATTCAAATGGAATGGACATCCTGTATTCTGTTTTCGGCAGCCAGATTCCGTAGATATATTTATAGGTAGAAGGGATATCACAAGACCGGCCTTTATGGATGAATTTCAGATAACGTATGGGTGGTAAGATCTGAAGGGGGAAAGTCTGATTGTGGTCTGCTTTTATAGGACTAATTTCGCAGGCACACATGATCGAAAACCCATTACTCTCATAGTCATCTGGCCAGAAGCCAAGCTGATAATATTTTTCAGGCTGTATTCTATCCGATATAGTGGCTACCTTATTGAAAAGCAAAGGCCAAGTATCAGAAATGACGGAGAAATCATGGTCTACTTTAACTACGGGTCCTTGAAGTATAATTTCTCCGAAATCAACGAGCTGGGGGGAGAGATCACTATCAGAAAGGACTTGAAGTAGATCTTGTTCATTTAGTCTAGGGAGCAAAGGGAGTATCCCATTTCTTTGGAGAGGACAGCTACAGGAAGAAACGTGGTTAAGCGATCCTCAATGAGATCTAAGGCTTGAATGATTAGTTGGCGATTGTTCAAGAGATGTCCTCCCATAACAGTTAATAGAAATGGTGTCTAGCACGATTACTTCAATTATTTGCTGTCCAGTCGCCCCAAGCAGCAGCCCAATCGGGAACGGTCACTTCCATTACGCGATCTGCACTAGGAAAATAGGCTTTGATGTCGAGAACCGGTGTACCCGGATAGGCATCAAGCCCGGCCACCTCTACTATTCCAGAGTCTACATCGACGGACAGGATTGCTGCTACACTAAGCCCAATTGGATTAGGGCGAATAGGGGAACGGGAAGCAAATACTCCAGTTAAGGTCGCCTCATAAGGAGGCTGAATCTGTGTAGTCTGCCGGAAATGATCATCTGCAAACTCATGCAGCCACCAAAGCACTTGGCAATGACTAAACTGAGATAAACCTTTAAGCGCCGGTCTGAATTCTGGGTTGATTTCAAGCCGCAAATTTTGTGCTGTACCTCTAACCCATCCTATAGGTACTATATTATAGCTTTCTTGTTCATACATTGACTATGACTCCTTTCGGGTATCAGATATGATCTAGTGTATAACAGAGGCATACGGTAAAGCCTGACGATATTTGCTAACATTCATTTAATGCTATAATGAAATTTGATGTGGAAAGGGGAGCATTATGAAGACACTAGTATTGGCGGAGAAGCCGTCTGTTGCACGCGAGATTGCACGGGTCATGGGATGTAATAATAAACAGAAGAGTTATATTGAAGGTCCAAAATATGTGGTTACCTGGGCGCTTGGTCATTTGGTCGGCCTGGCAGAGCCTGAGGATTATAATAAAAAGTTTGCAACTTGGGCCTTGGAGGATCTGCCGATTTTGCCGGAGAAGACCAAGCTGAAGGTGCTGCGGGAGACCAACCAGCAATACAAAGCTGTCCAGCATCTAATGAAACGTCAGGACATTGAGGAGCTTATTGTTGCTACAGATGCTGCCCGTGAAGGGGAGCTGCTGGCTCGCTGGATTATGAATATGGCAGGATGGAAAAAGCCATTCCAGCGGTTATGGATATCCTCGCAGACTGATAAGGCAATTAAAGAGGGATTTGCAAAACTCCGTCCGGGTCGGGAATTTGATCGGTTGTATGAATCTGCACGTTGCCGCGCAGAGGCGGATTGGATGATTGGACTGAATGTCACGAGAGCTTTGACCTGTAAGTTCGGTTCGCCGCTCTCAGCAGGACGGGTACAAACGCCGACATTAGGGATGATCATGGATCGTGAACAGGAGATTACGGGTTTCCGTTCCGTCGATTTTGAGACGCTGACTGCTGATTTTGGGGATTTCCAAGCGGCATGGCGGGCCAGTAACGGTGATGGCCGGATATTCGAAAAGGATAAGACAGCCAGCTTAAAGGATAAGCTTACAGGACGCAGCGGCCGTATTATTAAGGTACAGAAGAGTGAGAAAAGTGAACCTCATCCACTGGCTTATGATCTGACTGAACTGCAGCGTGATGCGAACCGGAAGTTCGGCTTCTCCGCGAAGCAGACCTCCAGTGTGCTGCAGCGGTTATATGAGCAGCATAAACTTGTCACATACCCGCGTACGGACAGTCGTTACTTAACTTCAGATATGACGGGCACACTCAAGGAAAGACTGGATAGTGTTGCGGTCGGTCCATATGCAGCGTTAGCACGTCCATTGCTGCGCAAGCAGCTGCCGATTACGAAACGAATCGTGGATGATAGTAAAGTCAGTGATCACCATGCTATTATTCCTACAGAACAGACCGTATTGTTAAATGGTCTGAGTACTGAGGAACGTAAGTTGTATGATCTGATTGTGCGGCGTTTTATAAGCTTGTTCTATCCGCCAGCTCGTTATGATGCGGTAGCTGTAACCGTCAATGTAGAAGGCGAAAATTTTCATGTCAAAGGGACGACGGTTAAAGATGCCGGTTGGCGCGAAGTATACGGCGGAGATATGAGTAGTGATGACGAGGAGGAATCTGTGGACGAGCCGGCAGCGGGCAGTGTAAAGCTGCCTGAGCTGCGCGAAGGGGCTGCTGTCACGATTAGCCGCTGTATGGTGCGTGCTGGCCGAACGCAGCCACCGAAGCGTTATAATGAAGCTTCGCTGTTGACGCAAATGGAGAAACACGGCCTCGGAACCCCGGCTACCCGCGCGGATATTATTGAGAAGCTGGTAAGCTCCGATACGATTGAGCGGCAAGGTAATCTCCTGCATCCGACAGGAAAAGGTAAGCAGTTAATCGAGCTGGTATCCACTCAGCTACGTACCCCGGATCTAACCGCACGTTGGGAAGCTGAGCTGGAGAAAATAGCGCGTGGTCAAGGCAAACCGGAGCTCTTTTTACAAGGTATCCGCAGTATGGCACAGGAATTGGTAACAGGTGTGAAAACTAGCGGAGCAGAATATAAGCCGCATAATGTCTCTAACAGCCATTGTCCGGAATGCGGTACAAGACTACTCGAGAAGAAGAGCAAACGAGGGAAGCTGCTGGTATGTCCTGCAGATAACTGTGGTTACACCCGTGCAGGTGAGAAAAGATTATCGAATCGCCGCTGCCCACAGTGCCATAAGAAAATGGAGCTTAAAGAGGGTAAAGCAGGCATGTTCGTACAATGTCTAGGCTGTGGAATCACAGAGACCTTAGATAAGGATCACAAACATGTTAATAAACGTGAACAGCAAAAGCTGGTGCAGCAATACAGTAAGCAGGAAAGCATTGGTTCTAACCTTGGGGAACTGCTGAAAGCAGCGCTTGAAGGACAAAAGAAGGATAAGTAGTAGGAATCATCGGATGGTTAGCTTCAATTAAAACGAATGATTAGAATAATGAAGGCTGCTGAGTGTGCTCAGTAGTCTTTTTTATATCCTAGTAAGTTTATGTGGTCTACGGATAGGCTTTGAATTAGAATGGTAAGCAAATGAGTGGAGCAGGTGATTAGGTGGCAGCTGAGCAGCAGGCGAATCCGTTGAAAGCGGCAGATCGCCCACAGGGGCAAGGAAGCAGCAGGTTTTTCTTTTTGGTTATTGTATTTATGTTTTGGTTCTCTTCTTATATTTATGTGCCGGTGCTTTCACCATATGTTGAGCATTTGGGATCATCGTATTTTATGGTGGGTATGGTGCTTGGGATATATGGGTTAATGCAGATCCTATTCCGTATACCCATTGGCATCGGTTCAGATTATTTAAATAGGCGGCGGCCGTTTATCTATCTGGGATTGATTGCGAGTGGAGTCAGCTGTTTTCTTTTTATGTGGGGAGCACAGCCGGGTTGGGCGTTGGCAGCACGTGCGGTATCCGGGATAGCAGCATCGGCATGGGTTGTGTACTCTGTGATGTTCGCAGGATATTTTCCAAAAGAGGAAGCTGGAAAAGCGATGGGCATGCTGCAATTTACTACAGTAATCGCCCAATTGACCAGCATGATGATCAGCGGCTATATGGTAGAGCATTGGGGCTGGAATGCCCCCTTCCTGATTGGTGGAATTGTAGCTATTGCGGCACTAATTCTTGCGCTTCGGTTACCGGAACAAAAGCAGGAAAAACGGCAAAATGCCATACAGATCAAGGAGCTGGCTGGTGTCGTAAAGGAACCTCTGCTGGTAAAAGTCTCGCTGTTGTCTGTGCTGGCGCACTGTGTGCTATTTATAACGATGTTCGGATATACTCCGAACCAGGCGCTGAATATCGGAGCAAGCAAAGAAAGTTTGGGCTGGCTAACACTCGCTTTTATGATTCCGCATGCCATCGCAACACTCTACGGTTCACGTCTGTTTGGAGGGCTACTGGGTGATAGAGGGAAGCTTATGCTAGGCTTTGCGGGAAGCGCACTGTTTACGCTGCTCATTCCTTCTATGCCGACATTAGCGGCGCTTTGTCTGACTCAGGTGGGGAATGGTTTTATGCAGGGACTTATTTTTCCGCTGCTGTTGAGTAAATCCGTATCAGAAATAGATCCCTTTAAACGGGCTACAGCTATGGGGTTCTATCAGGCCGTTTATGCGATAGGGATGTCAGCAGGGCCATTTGTAGCAGGTTGGATGAGCTCTGTATATGGCTTGACCGGAGGATTCTGGTTAGGTGGGATTGCGGCGGCGTTGGCTACAATTTTATCCTGGGTATGGATGAAGGATACGAAGCAGAAGCAGCTAAAAGAAACTTAACAGACTTGGCAGAGCGTGTAAGGATGATTGGTTTTTTGTGCAAAAGGGGAATATAATAGAGATAGGAAGCAAGGAGGAGGAGCCCGGGAGAATGGTCAAGGTTGTAATGTTGTGGTTTGTGGTAATTAATATTATCGGGTATGTAGTGATGTCCGAGGACAAGAACAAAGCCCGCAAAAGGCGGGAACGTGTACCTGAGAAAACACTTTTTCTGCTGGCAGCCATGGGCGGCGCACTAGGTGTGCTGATTGCCATGTACCGTAAGCGCCACAAGACGCGTCATACATCCTTCAGGATCGGAATTCCGCTTCTGCTGCTGCTGAATATCTTTTTGTACAGCTATTTTTTAAGATAATAGTCTTTAGGATTACAAACTAGAAAAAGAGGTGGCGTACATGTTATTCTCTAAAATTTTGCTAGCCTATGACGGTTCAAAGGCTTCTAATCAAGCATTGGAGCGCGCAATTGAACTCGCTAAAGTCACACCAGGTTCTATATTGCATGTCGTACACGCATTTGAATTCCCAAGATTTTTTATCGGAGAAGCTCTTGCACCTCTACCAGCTTCAGTAAATAAAGAATATTATGATTTGGCAGTGCAGACTACCGAAGAAGTGAAGGGACGCCTTGAGGCTGAAGGCCTGAATGCTGAGGTTGAGCTTTTACAAGGATCTCCTGCGGAAGTGATTTTGAAATATGCTAAGGAAAATGCTATAGACATCATAGTTATCGGCAGCCGCGGGCTTGGCGGTATACGTGAATTTGTTCTGGGCAGTGTCAGCCATAATGTAGTACAAAGCGCTCGTATTCCAGTGCTGGTTGTAAAATAATATAGAGTTCAAAGGGACGCTGATAGCGTTCCTTTTTTTCAATTTAAGGAAGTATAGGTCGTATTCTGGAGCTTAAACAACATAGAGTGTTAGAGCTAGGAGTGTACGGAAAGAAGTCTTTCTTGACAAAATAAAAGGTTGTTGAGAATTTAAATTCGTCCAAAAGCGAACATTTATTATGGTGTTTTTACCAATGTTCGTGTTTGAGTTGACATCATGTGTAGGGGATTGTTAAACTGATGTCATGAAGAGCTCGTATAAAACCGGGAATATGGCCCGGAAGTTTCTACCCGGGAACCGTAAATTACCGGACTACGAGGAAATAGGATGCTAGAATGCGATAGTTCAGTCCATATAATGGAGTGATGCATTGTGCAGCTTTCCGCGCTTAATGCCAGTTTGGTAAGAGGCAAGCGGGAGTGTTTTTTCCTAATTCCTTTACTAGTCCGATCCTCCCGCAGCAAAATGCGTCTGGACATCGGGCTTTTTTAATATAAGGAATAAGTTACACGTAATATATCAACCTTATATTATTAAGGAAAACGATAGTCATCCCTGAAGGACGAGAATGTAGTCTCTGCTTGTTCGGATTTACAAGATAAAGATATCTCATACTAGTGATTGGAAGGTAGGTCGAATCATGTCTGTGCAGGTAGCTGTCATCATGGGTAGTAAGTCGGATTGGGATACGATGGAGCACGCTTGTAGGGTGCTGGAAGAGCTGGGATTGTCTTATGAGAAGAAGGTAGTATCCGCGCACCGTACACCGGACCTGATGTTCCGCTATGCGGAGGAAGCCGCAGGCCGCGGCATTCGCGTGATTATTGCAGGAGCAGGCGGCGCCGCGCATTTGCCGGGTATGGTGGCTGCAAAGACAATCCTGCCAGTGATTGGAGTGCCAGTGCAGTCAAAAGCACTTAATGGGCTGGATTCGCTGCTCTCCATCGTGCAGATGCCTGGAGGCATACCGGTAGCAACGGTAGCTATTGGTAAGGCAGGCGCTGTAAATGCAGGCCTGCTGGCCGCACAGATCATCGGAGCGTTCGACCCTGAAGTGCAGCAGCGTGTGCAGCTGCGTCGGGATGCGATCCGCGATGAAGTATTGGAAAGCAGCGACAGCTTATGAGACCGGAGGAGCTGAAGCTGCAGGAGGCTGGCGGCGCAGCTTCGCCAGCCGCACAAGCGTCCGGTGCGGACACCGTCCGGACGCTGCTGCCCGGCTCGACCGTCGGCGTGCTCGGCGGCGGGCAGCTCGGGCGCATGATGGCGCTGGCCGGCAGCGCCATGGGGTACCGCTTCGTGGCGCTGGATCCTGCGCCGGATGCGCCTAGCGGTCAAGTTACGCCGCAGATCACGGCGGCGTATAACGACCGGGACGCGGCGCGGGAGCTGGCCCGCCGCGCGGACGTCATCACGTACGAGTTCGAGAACGTCGACGCGGGCGTAGCCGCGCTGCTGGCGGAGGAATCGTACGTGCCGCAGGGCAGCGCGCTGCTGTATACCACGCAGCATCGGCTGCGCGAAAAAGCCGCCATCGAGGCGGCGGGCGTTCCGGTCGCCCCGTACCGGAAGGTGGACAGCCTTGCGGAGCTAAAACAGGCGGCGGCTGAACTTGGACTACCTTGTGTGCTCAAGACAGCCACAGGCGGTTATGACGGCAAGGGTCAAGCTGTGATTCGTCAGGAAGAAGAGCTGGAAGAAGCTTTCCGGCAGGTTGCACCCGGTGAGGTGATTCCGGAGCTGGTGCTTGAGAAGTTTGTAGCTTTTCAATGCGAAATATCCGTTGTTGCTGCACGCAGTGCATCTGGGGAGGTCAAAAGCTTCCCGCCTTCTGAGAACATTCATGTAAATAATATTTTGCATCTGTCCATTGTACCTGCAAGAGTGTCAGCAGACATTCAGCGCAGAGCTTGCGAGCTGGCTGAGACTTTAATCGCAGGGCTGAATGCGGTTGGACTGCTTGCCGTGGAAATGTTCGTCACAGCGGACGGTGAATTGTTCGTCAATGAGCTGGCACCAAGGCCGCATAATTCCGGCCATTACACCATGGATGCTTGCGTGACCTCACAGTTCGAGCAGCATGTCCGGGCGATTTGTAATCTGCCGCTGGGCGATACAACGCTTTTGACACCTGTAGTTATGGTAAATGTATTAGGTCAGCATTTGGATGGTGCTATTAAAGCGACCTGTACACATGAGGAAAAAGATAATAAGCTGGGTATTGTACCTAAGCTTCATATATATGGCAAGACTGAGAGTAAGACTGGTCGTAAGATGGGTCATATCAATCTGCTGTGCAAGGATACCGGAGACGGCCTATCCTGGGTGGAGCAATCTAAACTTTGGAGGAACTAAAGAATATGATCGAACGTTACAGCAGACCCGAGATGCGGGCCATTTGGACTGAGGAGAATAAATTCAAAGCGTGGCTGGAAGTGGAAATATGCGCTTGTGAAGCATGGGCGGAGCTGGGAGTCATCCCACATGAAGACGCTGCTAAGCTGCGTAAGGATGCTAAATTCGACATCGCACGTATTGATGAAATCGAACAGGAAACACGTCATGACGTAATTGCCTTTACACGTGCGGTTTCCGAAAGCCTTGGCGCAGAACGCAAATGGGTACACTACGGCCTTACTTCCACAGATGTGGTGGATACAGCACTGGGTTACTTGCTGCGTCAAGCGAATGAGATTCTAGAGAAGGATATCATCAACTTTATTGAGATCCTTAAAGATAAAGCTATTGCTTATAAAGATACACCGATGATGGGCCGTACTCATGGGGTTCATGCTGAGCCAACTACTTTTGGTCTGAAAATGGCATTGTGGTACGAAGAAATGAAACGTAACCTGGAGCGTTTCCGCCATGCTGCGAACGGTGTGCAATTTGGCAAAATCTCCGGAGCCGTTGGTACGTATGCCAACATTGATCCATTCGTAGAAGAATTTGTCTGCCGTAAGCTGGGTACAAGCCCTGCACCGATCTCGACACAAACTCTACAGCGCGACCGTCACGCTGAGTATATGGCAGCTCTTGCTCTGGTAGCAACCTCGCTAGACAAATTCGCTACCGAAATCCGCGCTCTGCAAAAGAGTGAGATTCGCGAAGTAGAAGAAGCTTTTGCCAAAGGTCAAAAGGGTTCATCTGCTATGCCGCATAAACGGAATCCTATTGGCTGCGAGAATATTTCCGGTCTGTCCCGCGTGATTCGCGGACATATGGTTACAGCTTATGAGAACGTGCCGCTCTGGCATGAACGCGATATCTCGCACTCTTCAGTGGAGCGTATCATCCTTCCGGATGCAACGATGCTGCTGAACTACATGCTGAACCGTTTCGGAAACATCGTGAAGAACCTGACTGTATTCCCAGAGAATATGAAGCGTAACATGAACCGTACCTTCGGCGTTCCTTTCTCTGGCCGGATCTTAACCAAGCTGATTGATAAAGGCTTCAGCCGCGAGCAAGCGTACGATACCGTTCAACCACGTGCGATGCAAGCTTGGGAAGAGCAAAAGCAGTTCCGTGATATCGTGGAAGCTACACCTGAAATCACTAATGTCCTCACCCCAGAAGAGATTGAAGATGCATTTAACCCTTCTTGGCACCTTAAGCATGTGGATACCATCTTCCGCAAGCTAGAACTTATCTAAAAAAGATAAGTTAGTGGTGAACTAAGGAGCTAGGAATAAAAAAATCGGTCGAAGGAGTAATGGAGAGGAAGTTTGGAACTGTAGAAGCGTTAGCGTTCGCCTTTATCCTCGGATTTCTACCGCAGCAGCGGTTCAATCAGGAAATCTGAGGATAACAGCGATCGGAAGTCCAAATATTCCTTGGAATTACGCCTTTGAGACCAGATAGTTATTAGGAAGATCATTAGTTCAAGGGAGGAAAGGTCATGACATCATCGGCCGTATCCACAGCCGTGGAACTCATCAATGCGCCGCTGCTCTACAAAGGGAAGGTTCGCGAGCTATACGATTTAGGGGAAAATGTACTGATCGTAGTTACGGATCGGATATCTGCTTTTGACTATGTGCTGGACCCGGCGGTCCCTGAAAAGGGTAATGTGCTTAACCGTCTGAGCGCGTTCTGGTTCGGAAAGACTAAAGAGCTGATGGAGAATCATGTCGTTCATATCGATGTGGATCTGCTTGGCGACGTAGTTAAGGACAAAGAGGCCCTCAGAAACCGTGTCATGGTGGTACGCAAAGCGGAGCGCATTGATATCGAATGCGTAGTGCGTGGATGCATCACTGGCGGCGGCTGGAGACAGTATCAAGAAACAGGCAAGGTAAATGGTATTGAGCTTCCTGCTAACCTCCGCAAAAACGCGCTGCTGGCAGAGCCGATTTTTACCCCTGCGGCTAAAAATGATGTAGGTCACGATGAGGATATTCCGTTTGAGAAAATGCAGGAATTAATCGGAGCTGATCTGGCGCTTGAGCTGCAGGAAAAGAGCTTAAAGCTGTTCGCTTTTGCTAGAGAGTATTGTGCTGAGCGGGGGATCATTCTTGCGGACTGCAAATTCGAATTCGGCTTGTTGGACGGCAAGGTGATTCTGATCGATGAGATTTTTACACCGGATGCTTCCCGCTTCTGGGCTAAGGATAAATACGCGCTTGATATTGAAATTGATAGTATGGATAAAGAGCCTGTTCGTACGTATCTATCTGCATCTGCCTGGGATAAGAATAGTAAACCTGATCCGCTCCCAACTGAAGTAGTAGAAGAAACTACACGGCGTTATCTGGACATTTATCATCGTCTTACTGGCAAGTCTTTATAGTTCAACATAGTGTGTGCACTCATGGGAATAAATTCAGTATATATTTTTGAAGCTAAATGTACTCATTGTAGAATTTCAGTTTCAGAGGGTATGCTCATTAAAATTTAGGAGGAACTACAAGCATATGTTAAAAGCGACGGTATATGTCACCATAAAGAAAAGCGTTCTTGATCCACAAGGGGTAGCAGTACAAGGAGCACTTCATTCGGTAGGCTTCCAAGAAGTTGAAAGCTTGCGTATCGGGAAATATATGGAGCTGACTTTGGATACGGATAACCGTGCTGAAGCGGAAGTGCGTCTCAAGGAAATGTGCGAAAAGCTACTTGCCAACACGGTGATCGAGGATTACCGCTACGAATTGGAGGACTAAACGACATGAAATTTGCTGTACTTGTCTTCCCAGGCTCCAACTGTGATATTGATTGCTACAAGGCGGTAGAGGACAGTCTCGGCGAACCAGTCGACTATGTGTGGCATACAGCGACGGATTTGTCGGCGTATGATTGCATTTTGGTTCCAGGCGGATTCTCATATGGTGATTACCTGCGCTGTGGCGCGATTTCCAGATTTGCTCCTGTTATGGCGGAAGTTGCTAAAGCAGCAGAGCAAGGGAAATACGTGCTGGGCATTTGCAATGGGTTCCAAATTCTTACTGAGGCTGGTTTGCTGCCAGGTGCGCTTCGCCGCAACATGTCGATGAAGTTCCGCTGTCACGATACAGTGCTTAAGGTTGTTAATAATGAAACCCCATTTACTATTGACTATGCTAAAGATGAAGAAATCATCATCCCAATCGCACACGGTGAAGGAAACTACTATTGTGATGACGAGACTTTGGCAGAGCTGAAAGCTAACAATCAGATCGTGTTTACCTATAGCGATAATCCTAACGGCTCCGTAGCCGATATTGCGGGTGTTAGTAACGTACAAGGGAATGTGGTTGGCATGATGCCTCACCCTGAGCGCGCGGCTAATAGTTTACTTGGTTCAGAAGACGGCAAAAGAATGTTTACATCCATACTGAAGACTTGGAGGGATCGTCATGACGCAGCAAGTATCCGTTAAGGAACCGACCGCAGAACAGATTGCGGAGCAGAAAATTTACAGCCAGTTCGGTGTGTCGGACAGCGAATATGAGCTGATCAAGTCTTTTATGGGACGTTTGCCGAACTACACTGAAATCGGCGTATTCAGCGTAATGTGGTCCGAGCACTGTGCCTATAAGAACTCCAAACCACTCCTGAAACGTTTCCCAATTTCCGGACCACGTGTCCTGATGGGACCTGGCGAGGGCGCAGGGATTGTAGATATCGGTGACAACCAAGCGGTTGTTTTCAAAATCGAAAGTCATAACCACCCTTCAGCGGTAGAACCTTTCCAAGGTGCGGCAACGGGTGTGGGCGGGATTATCCGTGATATTTTCTCCATGGGCTCCAGACCTATCGCAATCCTCAATTCACTACGTTTCGGGAAGCTGGAAAGTGATCGAGTAAAATATTTGTTCGAACATGTTGTGTCTGGTATTGCTGGTTATGGTAACTGTATCGGGATTCCAACGGTTGGCGGCGAAATCATGTTTGATGATAGCTATGATGGCAATCCGCTAGTTAATGCAATGTGTGTGGGTCTGATCGATCATGACAAAATCCAACGTGGTGTAGCTAAGGGTGTAGGCAACCCAGTCTTCTATGTAGGCCCTCCTACAGGACGTGATGGAATTCATGGTGCTACTTTTGCATCGGTAGAGCTTAGTGAGGAATCAGAAGCTAAACGTACCGCTGTACAGGTCGGCGATCCATTTATGGAAAAGCTCGTAATGGAATCTTGTCTAGAACTGATCGACAGCGGCATCGTTATCGGGATTCAGGATATGGGTGCAGCGGGTCTTACATGCTCTAGTGCGGAGATGGCAAGTAAAGCAGGCAACGGTCTGGAGCTATATCTTGATCAGGTGCCACAACGTGAAGAGGGCATGACGCCTTACGAAATGATGCTTTCAGAATCACAAGAACGGATGTTGTTCGTCGTTGAGCCGAAGGATGAGGCCCAGGCACAAGAGATTTTTGACCGCTGGGGTGTTATCTGCTGTAAAGTCGGTAAAGTTACGGATGATGGCCGCTTGAAATTGTATCATCACGGCGAGGTTGTTGGTGACATGCCAGTAACGGCGCTCGTGGATGAGTGCCCAGTATATAATAAACCCTCTGAGGTTCCTGCTTATTATATTGCGAATGAAAAGGTAGATACCCTTCGTTACGAGGAAGTTACAGATCTGGGCGGTGCATTGCGTACAGTACTTGGATCACCAACCGTAGCAAGTAAAGCATGGGTATACAATCAATACGATTACATGGTGCGGACGAGCACAGCTGTACGCCCTGGATCTGACGCGGCTGTAGTTACCATTCATGGTACTCGTAAAGGACTTGCGATGACTACAGACTGTAATGGCCGTTATGTTCATCTTGATCCTGAAGTGGGCGGACGTATTGCAGTCAGCGAAGCGGCACGCAACATCGTTTGTTCCGGTGCTGAACCGCTGGCTATTACGGATAACCTGAACTTCGGAAATCCTGAGAAGCCTGATGTGTTCTGGCAAATGGAGCGTGCGGTTGATGGTATGGCTGAAGCCTGTCGTGTGCTGGATACTCCGGTTATCGGTGGTAATGTCAGTCTTTATAACGAAAATACTACGGGTTCCATCTATCCAACGCCGGTTGTCGGCATGGTTGGTTTAGTAGCGGACACGGATCATATTACGACTCAAGGGTTCAAGCAAGAAGGAGATTCTATTCTTCTGCTGGGAGTGACCAAGGCTGAGCTGGGCGGCAGTGAATTCCAATATGCTGTTCATGGTGTGACCGAAGGTCGTCCTCCGGCTTTGGATTTGGCTACTGAGAAAAAACTGCTGAACGCAGTCCTTACCTCAATTCGTGGCGGTCTGGTGCGTTCCGCACATGACTTGTCCGAAGGTGGACTTGCCGTAGCACTTGCAGAGAGCTGTATCAGCGGTGGAATCGGAGCGAACGTTGAGCTTTCAGCTAACGGTCTTAGATCTGATGTAGCATTGTTCAGCGAAAGCCAATCACGCATTGTGCTGACAGCCGCTCCTGAACGTGCGGAAGAGCTGAAAGCAGCGATTGCAGCCAGCGGTGTTCCAGTGGAGAACATCGGAACTGTAGGTGGAGACAGACTGCGCGTAAATCTGGACGGCGTGTCCGCACTAGATGAAGCTGTAGCAGAATTGAAATTCGTTTGGGAGGATGCTATTCCATGTCTTATGAAATAAAGACCGGGAAAGAGCAGGAGACTCCTATCCTGTGGACTGGTGACTTTTACAATGAAGGAACGGGCTCGGGAGATATTTTTGACACATTAAAAGAAGAATGCGGCGTTTTCGGGGTCTTCGGACACCCGGAAGCGGCGTCCATGTCTTATTACGGCTTACACGCCTTACAACACCGTGGAGAAGAAAGTGCGGGAATCTGCGTAGCAGACGGTCGCGATTTCAACTATCACCGCGGGATGGGGTTAGTAAAAGAAGTATTCGACAAGGACAAAATTGCCTCATTGGTTGGAGACATGTCCATTGGGCATGTACGTTATTCCACTAGTGGAGACAGCCGCTTAACCAATGCGCAGCCGCTGGTATTTAAATATCGTGACGGCGATTTGGCGATTGCTACGAACGGCAACATAGTAAATGAACCGTTGATCCGCAAACAGCTGGAGCAAAGCGGGTCGATCTTTCAAACTACGAGTGATACAGAAGTGCTGGCGCATCTGATTGCCCGTTCGCCAAAGGATTTTGTTGAAGCGGCAAAAGATGCGCTGCAGCAGCTCGTTGGCGGGTTTGCTTTTCTGCTTATGACAAATGACAAGTTAATTGTCGCTTCAGATTCCCATGGCTTGCGTCCGCTAGTGATGGGACGGATTGGTGAAGCTTATATTTTTGCTTCCGAGTCCTGCGCATTAGAGGTCATTGGGGCACAGCTGGTTCGTGATATTGAGCCTGGCGAATTGCT
This sequence comes from Paenibacillus sp. FSL R5-0928, assembly GCF_037970385.1. NCBI lineage: Bacteria > Bacillati > Bacillota > Bacilli > Caryophanales > Paenibacillaceae > Paenibacillus > Paenibacillus sp. FSL R5-0928. The sequence goes on from NZ_CP150225.1 coordinate 752,610, forward strand.
AGTCCTCGACAAAAACGGCCTCTTAGAGGACCGTTTTACCGAACCCAAACGTAAAGCGCTGTGCGCGATGGAGTATATTTACTTCTCCCGCCCAGACAGTGATATGAACGGCTCTAACCTGCACTCCGCCCGTAAGCGGATGGGTAGCCGCATGGCACTGGAAGCTTTTGTCGATGCTGATCTCGTAACCGGTGTGCCGGATTCCAGTATTTCAGCAGCCATCGGGTATGCCGAGCAAACGGGAATTCCTTATGAGCTTGGGCTCATTAAGAATAAGTACACTGGACGGACCTTCATCCAGCCGAGCCAAGAACTGCGTGAGCAAGGTGTGAAGATGAAGCTGAGCGCCGTGCGCAGTGTAGTTGATGGCAAACGTGTCGTTATGATCGATGATTCTATCGTTCGTGGCACGACCTCACGCCGAATCGTCAATCTGCTTCGGGAAGCGGGAGCTGTTGAAGTGCATGTGCGGATTACTTCACCGCCGTTCAAGAATCCTTGCTTCTACGGCATTGATACACCAGACCGCCGCGATCTCATCGCGTCCTACAAGACCATTGAGGAAATGTGCGAAGAGATCAACGCCGATTCCTTGGCATTTTTGTCGCCGGAAGGCTTAATCTCTTCCATTGGTGGACACAACAAAGATGACTATAAAGGCGGACTTTGCCTTTCTTGCTTTGATAATGATTACCCGACGCAGGTGGATTTTGGCGGGGCAGAGAAAGATGGCTGCAGCTGTTAGTAGGGCCATCCCCCTAAGTCTCCCTTGCAAAGTGTGGGTACTCGCTTATATCGCTAGAAGAGGTTGCATGGCGCAGCTCATGCACCGAGGTCTTGAGGTCCGTGTGCAAGGCGCGCACTGCGGCTTGCAGTAGGGACAAACCGGTGGTTGGAGGGAGTTATGGAGAGGAAGTTTGGAACTGTAGAAGCGTTAGCGTTCGCCTTTATGCTCGAATTTCTACCGCTCAGCGGTAAAAAATTCAAAGGAATTCGAGCATAACAGCGATCGGAAGTCCAAACATTCCTCGCAGTAACTCCCCTACAACCACCCAAAAGCCGAATGCGCCCAAACGCGCTCTAAACTATTAAAAGATGAGGTGTCCAATAGTGTCGGAAGCTTATAAAAACGCCGGAGTGGATATTGCGGCTGGTAATGAAGCGGTAGAACGCATGAAAAAGCACGTAAAACGTACTTACCGTCCAGAAGTAATGACGGATCTTGGTGGGTTCGGAGCGCTGTTTGGCCTCAATAAAGATAAATATGAAGAGCCAGTGCTTGTATCGGGAACCGATGGTGTAGGCACAAAGCTCAAAATCGCATTCGCGGCGGATCGCCATGACACGATTGGCATCGATGCTGTAGCTATGTGCGTGAACGACATCGTAGTGCAAGGCGCAGAGCCACTCTTTTTCCTCGACTATCTGGCTTGCGACAAAGTGGTGCCGGAGAAAATCGAAGCTATCGTAGCTGGAATCGCTGAAGGCTGTCACCAAGCGGGTTGTGCACTGATTGGCGGCGAAACGGCTGAGATGCCGGGTATGTATTCAGCAGGTGAATATGATATCGCTGGATTCACAGTGGGCGTAGCTGATAAAGCGAAGCTGGTAACAGGCGCTGACATCGCTGCTGGAGACACAGTGATTGGTCTGGCTTCCAGTGGTGTGCACAGCAATGGCTTCTCGCTGGTGCGTAAGCTTTTGCTTGAGCAAGAGGGTTATGGTCTGAATGACGTGCTTCCTGAGCTTGGCGCTCCGCTGGCGGATGTACTCCTTGCACCAACTAAGATTTATGTGAAGCCTTTGCTGGCACTGCTGGAGCAGCTTCCGGTAAAAGGTATGGCTCACATTACGGGTGGCGGATTCATCGAGAATATCCCACGCGTATTGCCTGATAATGTAGACGTGGAGATCAATTACGGATCGTGGCCGATTCTGCCAATCTTCGGGTTGATGCAGAACAAAGGTAACGTAAGCAACCGTGATATGTTCACTACTTTTAATATGGGAATTGGTCTTGTTCTGGTAGTTAGCGCTGCTGATGGAGAACGCGCTCTTGAACTGCTTAAAGCTAGCGGAGAAGAGGCGTATATCATTGGGAAAGTAACAGAAGGGGAACGCAAAGTAACCTTTACTGGAGCTGAAGTGTGATGCAATCAAGTCGAATCGCTGTTTTTGCTTCGGGGCAGGGCAGCAATTTTGCAGCACTGATCGAGGCACAGAGAGCAGGCTTGCTTGGAGACGGCAGGATTGAATTGCTTGTCTCGGACAAGCCGGAAGCGCCTGTAGCACAACGTGCGGAGGATGCGGGAATTCCCGCCCTCCTGCTGCGGCCAAAAGACTTCGCCAGCCGTGAGCTCTACGAAGCAGAGATTGTAGCAGAGCTTCAGCGGCGGGAAATCGGGCTGGTTGTGCTGGCAGGGTATATGCGCCTCATTACACCAGTGCTTTTAACGCCGTATGCGGGTCGGATTATTAACATTCACCCATCGCTGCTGCCTGCTTTTGCTGGAAAGGATGCGATCGGACAAGCGCTGGATTATGGCGTGAAGCTGACGGGAGTCACTGTGCATTTTGTCGATGGAGGTATGGATACCGGGCCAGTTATTGCTCAGCGTAGCGTAGTTGTGTTGGATAACGACACGGCGGATTCATTGGCGGAACGGATTCATAAGGTTGAGTATGAGTTATATCCTGAAGTGGTTGGCGCTTTTGCCAGCGGGAAAGTGGAACTGAGTGGAAGAAAGACGATTATCCGCGAAAAGTAAGCCACACTGTAGTCATTCAAAGTTTTGGATCGACATTTGGTGACAGGCGGAGAGATTTCAGGGTATTTCTCGGGAAATATTGCATAAGCGGCATTATGTGTCGTGTAGTAGGTAATAGAGTCAGATTCTTTCTTATAGTAATTTCCCAAGCTTTTAGATGTCATCACATTAAATCGCACGTACAACCCGAAGGAGGACTATTCAAAGTGAGTATCAAAAGAGCGCTAGTTAGCGTATCGGATAAACAAGGTATCGTGGATTTTTGCCGCGAGTTGTCTGCATTAGGCGTAGAGATTATTTCCACAGGTGGAACAAGCACGCTTTTGGCTAAGGAAGGTGTTCCAGTCATCGGTATTTCCGATGTTACAGGATTCCCGGAAATCATGGATGGACGTGTCAAAACCTTGCACCCGGCTGTACACAGCGGATTGCTAGCGGTTCGTGACAATGAGGAACACACGCGTCAAATGAAAGAGCTTGGTCTGGACTACATTGATCTGGTAGTAGTAAATCTGTATCCGTTCGCGGAAACCATTGCTAAACCGGATGTATCGTATGAAGAAGCCATCGAGAATATCGATATCGGCGGACCGACGATGCTGCGTTCTGCGGCGAAGAACCATGCTTTTGTAAGTGTAGTGGTAGATGCTAACGACTATGCTACAGTGCTTGAAGAGGTTCGCGCAGGTGGAGATACAACGCTGGAAACACGCAAACGTCTTGCGGCAAAAGTGTTCCGTCATACGGCGGCTTACGATGCCTTAATTTCCGATTATTTGGCTAATGTTACTGGCGAACCGCTTCCTGAGCGCTACACCGTGACTTATGAGAAAATTCAGGATCTGCGCTATGGCGAGAATCCACATCAAAAAGCAGCTTTCTATCGCAAGCCTTTGGCTGCGGGGGATACTCTTACAGCAGCTGAGCAATTGCATGGCAAAGAATTATCCTACAACAATATCAACGATGCTAACGCAGCGCTGCAAATCGTGAAAGAATTTGAAGAACCTGCTGTCGTAGCCATTAAACATATGAATCCTTGTGGTGTAGGTGTCGGTGAAAGTGTATACGAAGCTTATCAAAAAGCTTACAACGCAGACCCAACCTCTATCTTTGGCGGAATAGTAGCCGCTAACCGGATTATCGACGCGGACACTGCTAATCTGCTGAAAGAGATTTTCCTCGAAATCGTATTGGCGCCAGGCTTTACGGAAGAAGCACTGGAAATCCTTACGAAGAAAAAGAACCTGCGGTTGCTCAAAATCGGCAATCTCAGCACGGCTAGTGCGCGTAAGAGCAGCTTCGTAGTTACCTCTATTGATGGAGGAATGGTTGTGCAGGAGAGCGATGTGCATTCTGTGAACCCGGATGATCTACAAGTTGTTACGGACCGTAAGCCAACCGAAGAAGAATTGAAACAGCTGTTGTTCGGCTGGAAGGTAGTTAAGCATGTGAAATCTAATGCGATCGTATTAGCTGCGGATGATATGACAGTTGGCGTAGGTGCAGGGCAAATGAACCGCGTTGGCGCAGCTAAAATTGCAATTGAACAAGCTGGCGAGAAGTCCAAAGGATCAGTCCTTGCCTCTGACGCCTTCTTCCCAATGGGAGATACGCTTGAAATGGCAGCCAAAGCAGGCATTACCGCAGTTATTCAGCCAGGCGGATCCATTAAAGACGAAGAATCGATCAAGGTCGCGAATGAGTATGGAATTGCTATGGTCTTCACAGGCGTCCGTCATTTCAAACACTAGAACGCTGGGAGGATTTTATTCTAATGGATATTTTAGTGGTTGGCGGCGGCGGCCGGGAGCATGCGATTATTTGGAGCCTGTCCCAAAGCCCCAAGGTTGGTAAAATCTATTGCGCACCCGGCAACGCCGGGATCGCGCAGCTAGCAGAATGTGTGCCTATCGGTGTGTTTGAGTTCGACCGTCTGACGGCTTTTGCAAAAGAGAAGGAAGTAGGTCTTGTTGTAATCGGACCGGATGATCCGTTAGCAGGGGGCATTGTGGATGCTTTTGAAGCACAGGCTATTCCTGTGTTTGGTCCGCGCAAGAATGCAGCTGAGATCGAAGGCAGCAAAACCTTTATGAAGGATCTTTTGCACAAATATAATATTCCGACAGCAGCCTATGAAAAATTTGATGGCTACGAAGCTGCACTGGCTTACTTACGCGAGCAACCGCTGCCGATCGTAATCAAGGCAGATGGGCTTGCCGCAGGAAAAGGTGTGACCGTTGCCTATTCACGGGAAGAGGCAGAGCAGGCACTAGCTGATATTATGGTAACCAAAGTGTTTGGTGAAGCTGGCGCTCAGGTTGTCATTGAAGAGTTCCTGGCGGGTCAAGAAATGTCGATTTTGGCTTTTGTTGATGGAGAGACAGTTCGTCCGATGGCTGCCGCTCAGGATCATAAGCCTGCTTACGATGGAGATAAAGGTCCTAATACCGGTGGAATGGGCACCTATTCGCCTCTACCGCATATCGACGAGGCGATTATCCAAGAAGCGATTGAGACCATCATTAAGCCAACAGCCAAGGCTATGGTAGCTGAAGGCCGTTCGTTTAGCGGCGTTTTGTTCGCAGGGCTGATGATTTCTCCAGAAGGTAAACCAAAGACCATTGAATTTAATGCCCGGTTTGGGGATCCGGAGACACAGGTCGTGCTGCCTAGATTGAAGAGCGACTTATTAGAAATATTTTTGGCAGTAACCGAGGGTAGACTTGCGGATATCGACATTGAATGGAGCGACGAAGCAGCGGTGTGCGTGGTTCTCGCTTCTGGAGGATATCCAGGCTCTTATCCTAAAGGAGTGCCGATTGAAGGGCTTGAGGACAGCCAAGGAGGGCTGATCTTTCATGCCGGTACAGCACGGGGGGCAGATGGCAGCTGGGTAACGGACGGCGGACGGGTCTTAGGCGTGGTAGGCTTGGGTGCTACGATTGCCGAAGCTCGTTCAGCAGCCTATGCTAGGGCTGAAGGAATCTCTTTTTCCGGGAAACAGAATCGCAGCGACATCGCTATGAAGGCTCTGGTATAAGGATAAAGCACTGTATCTAGCAATTTTTTGCGCTTTAAGTCCTAAAAAAGGACTGACAAGTGATAGAAGAAGTGCTATAATACTACACGTACGGGGGAAAATGTGCGGATATATACAGATAAGGGCCTTTCCGATCATGGGAAGGCCCTTTTAAATCGGAGTCCTTCAGACTTTGTGCAGTAACCTTATAAAGGATGCCTCGTGCCTGAAAATGTTGATACTTATAGTGCATACTAGCGATACGCTTATGGCGAATGGCTACTCACAGATTTAAGGGGGAATTCGTTTTGAGTAAGATTGGAAGAAATGATATGTGTCCTTGCGGAAGCGGGAAAAAATATAAGAAATGCTGCCTAGGGAAAGAAACTTCTGCAGTGGAATCCATCATGCGACTGGTAACAACGGAAGAATCCGCTGCTACTGTGGCTGTGGCCGAGAAACCAGAAGCGGCAGCCATTTCTGAAGCTAAACTTACCCTAACCACGCTCAAAAAAAAGGTGTCACGTGATCTGAAATGGGAGCATCCAGCACATGAACAATTGGCTATGCACCTTATTGAGACCATGAGAGACAGCTATGACCGGGAGCTAATCTGGGAAGGTCTGGTTCTATGGAATGGTTATTCCCGTCACATCAAGCCTGCAGTGAAGAAAATGGGCTCCTTCTGCGCGGCTATCGAATTTATCTTGTCTGAGGAATATGGTTTCCTTCAAACTCAAGCTGATCTAGCGATCAAACATGAGGTTACTGCACCTACCATCTCCAGAAAAGTTAAAGAGATGCTTAATTATATCGAACAGTATGGCATGGGCGGGGCAGAGGAAGAATTACTTTTGCTCAACGTTTCAGGCACTCCGAAGGATCAGGAACAGGCTTTGCTGCAAAAAGCAATGGAAACTAAAGCATCCAATCGTCGGATCCAGCTAGCAGAAGCGGCATTGGAAGTTTATCCGGACAGTCCGGACGCCTATCTCATTTTGGCTGAGGAAGCCGAGAATGAAGCAGATGCCCGTGCTTATCTGAAAGCAGGGATGGAAGCGGGTGCGCGTGAGCTTGGAGAAGCTTTTTTCACTGAGAACAAAGGACATTTCTGGAGTCTTTACGAGACACGTTCGTACATTCGAATCTGCAAAAGCTACGCTGACTCCTGCTGGTTTAGCGGAAATGCAGAAGAAGCACAAAAGACGCTGGAGCACATTCTAGAATTGAACCCAGAAGATAACACAGGTGCGCGTTACCTTCTAACGGCAACGTACCTTTACACCAATAAGCTTAAGAAGACCGAGAAGGTACTGGAGAAGTTCGGCAAGGATGCAGCAGCAACAGTAGCATATGACCGTATGGTTTTAGAATATAAGAAGAACGGGATTACTTCCCAGCTCAAAATGCTCTACCGCGTGGCGAAGAATGTGAACAAGCATGTGCCGGATTATCTGTTAGGTATCAAAAGATTGCCGCATAACCTGCCTGATTTTGTAGGCGTGGGTGACGCTAACGAGGCTATCGAATATGTTATTGTACATTCACGTTTGTGGACAAGCTTACCAGACCTGGTGAAGTGGATGCTGAAGCAACAGGATTAGTAGGTTTCATAGCGTAGAGACAGCAAATATTAGTAAGAGACTATAGGGTTCCTTTAGTCTCTTTTTCTTTATCACTGATTAGGATGCTTGAAAAAATGTCCTCGGGAGAGTATGTTACAAGAAGTAGAATAACAGATAGATAGTGAGGCGAGAGGGTTATGAGAGAAGAGGAAGACCGAATCGTAGGAATGGAAGATATTGTGCGGGCTCATCACGTACTGCGTGAAGTCATAATCCGGACACCCCTACAACGTGATGCTGTACTGTCAGCCAAGTATGATTGTGATGTGTATTTGAAGCGCGAGGATTTGCAGATTGTACGTTCTTTCAAAATCCGCGGAGCTTATAATATGATTCGTAGTTTGTCAGCAGAAGATAGAGCAAAAGGCATTGTCTGTGCAAGTGCGGGCAACCATGCACAAGGCGTAGCCTATTCCTGTAAGGCGCTTGGAATTAAAGGCAAGGTCTATATGCCAAGCACTACGCCTAACCAGAAGGTTAAGCAGGTACGGCGGTTCGGTGGTGAGTTTGTTGAGGTCATTCTGAAGGGCGATACCTTTGATGACGCTTATGATGAAGCACTGCAAGCTTGTATAGATCATGGGATGACGTTGATCCATCCCTTTGATGAGCCACGAATCATTGCGGGCAACGGCACCATTGCAATGGAAGTGATGGAGAGTCTGGACAACCCTGCAGACTTTATGTTCGTAACCATTGGTGGAGGCGGCCTGGCAGCGGGTATAGCCACCTATGTGAAGACAGTTAGTCCTTCTACCAAGTTGATTGGTGTGGAGCCACTCGGAGCCGCTTCTATGACGGAAGCGATCAAGCTTGGAGAAGTGGTGACTCTAAAGGAAATTAACAAGTTCGTGGACGGAGCGGCTGTAAAACGTGTTGGCGGACTGACATATGATATTTGTTCCCGTCATCTGGATGACATCGTGATGGTGCCTGAAGGCAAAGCTTGTACCACGATTCTGGAACTATATAACGAGAATGCCATAGTGGTTGAGCCAGCAGGTTCGCTGCCTATCGCAGCGCTTGATCAATATCGTGATCAAATCCGCGGCAAAACAGTTGTCTGTATCATAAGCGGCGGGAACAACGATATTGACCGGATGCAGGAGATCAAGGAGCGTTCATTGATTTATGAAGGCTTAAAACACTATTTCATGGTGAACTTCCCGCAACGGGCAGGTGCGCTGCGTGAGTTCTTGGGCGAAATCCTTGGACCTCACGATGATATTACCCGTTTCGAGTATATCAAGAAGCATGATAAAGAAAATGGTCCCGCGCTTGTGGGCATTGAATTATTGTCAACGGATGCCTACGAACCTCTCATCGAACGGATGCAGCAGAAGGGCGTCGATTATGTAGAGATCAATAAGGATTCTAATCTCTTTAACATCCTTATTTAATGCTCGCATCCACTTAATAATCATGTTAATGAACACGCAAAAGCCCGTCCCTATTCATTTTAGGGACGGGCTTTTGTGATTTCTTTATTAGAGAGGTAACGAAGTTTTACGATATTGCTCGACCTCATCGGTCAATTTGTAGCTATTGTCTTTCATTAATTTCATGAAGCTATCCAGCTTTTGTAGAAATGGGCTGCTGTCATTATTTTTGGTCAGAATACTGGAGTAAGCCTTTTGCGCCTCCAAATCCATTTCCAGATTGTCATAATGGAAGAGAGGAGTGTTATTCTGGCCGTAAAACGTATTATTCACATACATAGTGTACAAGGCTTTTACAGCAGAAATTCGGTTTGACTTCGGATGATTTTGAATGAATTGCTCTTGAGATAAAGCTCTGGCTGCAACCTCAGTCCAGGCGATAACTAGCCCGTTGTCCTTGGAAGAGGGCAGGTCCGATTCGGTTGCCATAATGGTAATATAAGCGCTGATATCATTGGTAACGTATAGCTTGTACTTGCGGTAAGCTCCATAATCGATCACCGGGAAAAAAGTACCCTCTGCTGTCTCCAGCTTATATCCGCTTTCGCTGGCACTTTTAAGCAGTGTACGCAGCTGGAGATCATCAGTAATAGCGGCAAGAGACGACATGCTGGCGCCTGCTTTATAAATGGCGGTGAGCTTCCGCTGGACAGTGCTGGTACTGAATTTACTTTCCCAGGCTTGCAGCGCAGCTTTATGCAGATTCTCAAGCTTCAGGGTCATCATTGTTGCACGATATGACCCTACCGCATACATATTGGAGTTCAAATATTTTATGGCTTCGGGTAACTTGTCAGAGGTAGATAACAGCGGTAATGCAGCTTTATAGACAGCCTCTGCATGATTATTGCTAGCTGCTTGAGGAATTGCCTTAGCGCCTTCCCCAGGAGGGCTGGTAGCACCTTCGGCGTGAATAGCACTGGGTACTATGCCTAGCCCTAAGGCTATAGCTAGAACGGAGTAGAGAATATAATGTTTCTTAATCATGGAAGTTTCCCCCTATCTATCGGATGGAATAAAGTTTTCAGCCTAGATATTTATTTTTTGAAAAATATAAATTTCAGTCCCAACCCCCCAATGATGCACAGAATTAAGCTTACCCACGGGGATATTGTAATGACCGGAAATAACCGATCGAGGAACATGCCGATAAATACAGCAGCTACTGCGATGCCAATATAGATTCCAAGGCTTTTTATATCAAAAGGCTTGGCACTGGGTGCATCGCTTTCCGACAAGGAAGACATCCATTTCATAATCAGTTCAATTAAGATAATGGAGCCTACTCCCACAGCGAACAGGGTGAAAAGGCTGATCTGTCCGAACATTCCAGGTGAATCGTCAGTCCATTGGAAGAAGAGTCCACCGATTGCCAATATCCCAAAAAGACAGGTCAGAGCTGCGCAGGGAATCATCAAGTAATAGTTCCATTTACTGCGCACCGGGCGCCCGGGAACACTGTCTATGATTTCTTTAAAATAATCGTGCGGATTCTCGCCGAATACTTGCTTGGCATTTTTCCCTTTACGTTGTTCCTTCAACAGCAGCTTGGCCGCATCCAGCAAAAGTTCTTCTCCGCGCAGGGTGTCAATTCGACTGGCCCGCATTGCAAGGATCATATCTTCTAAATAGGAGCGATTGAAGGGCGTCAACTGCTCACGCAGGGCGTTATTTTCCTTAATCATATCTTTCACTTTCATAATTTGGATGTAAACCTCCAGTGTTGTTAATCGGTATAGTCTTTAACCTAGAGTATACGTTTGCATGACAGGTCTACGCAAGGACAACCATTTCTATGGCGATATGCATAATCCTTTTAGAAGAGTGAACACTGATAATGTTGTTGCTTGATCAATATAGAATTGGGAAAGGTTGGGAGCTTTATGGAACATGAGAACAAGAAAGAACAGGGAAGATCCATGGGCAACGGTTTCGAGCCTACGCCCAATAATTCAATGGGGGATTGGGGCGGCTCCGATGGATTCAGCATGTGGGATTCCGCGGAAGATGCTCCCGAGGGCTTGCTTAAGGATTGGGAAGGCAGCCATGAAACCCATGAGATGTTTAACGACAGCTACGATTGATTAACAACCCTGGCCATTCATCTCGAAAAAACAACAGAGCAGCGATCCTCCGATACTGGGGATCGCTGCTCTGTATTTTTTTGGTGGGGTTCTCAGACCCAAACCCAAACCCAAACCCAAACCCAAACCCAAACCCAAACCCAAACCCAAACCCAAACCTCAAGCACCCCCGAACCCCAGACCCCCGGTTGTCGTAGCATCCACCATCTTTCGGACTCAGATGACGTTATTAGCAAAATTATCGCCTTTTCAGCACAGTTTCGGACTCCAGTGACGCTATTGCTCGAAAAGAAGCTCGTATTTGCTGTTTTTCAGGGTGATAGCGACTATGGGGTCCGATAGAATTCAAAAAGTGTGCTAAATCTGCGAATAGGGTCTTCTGAGTCCTATAGAGCTACTGAGTCCGCTGGAGCAGGTGAGTCCGATGAAGCTACTGAGTTCGATGGAGCTACTGAGTCCGCTGGAGCTGCTGAGTCCGATGGAGCAGGTGAGTCCGATAGAGCTACTGAATCCGGAGGAGCTGCTGAGTCCGATGAAGCCACTGAGTCCGAAGGAGCTACTGAATCGCGATTACTAACTAATCCAACAAAGGTTCGCGTTTAGAGGTTTAAGAGGTAGGTTCCAATCCACTCGACGTGGGTGCCCCAGAGCATCCTCATGACTTACAGGGCACCCTGTTTGTCGTGCAGACTCTAATGCCCAATACTCCCCGCAGATTATTAAGAATTGTCCCCTTGCTGTTGACAATATGAACGAAATCTTTATAATTAGATTATAATTCATACTAAGTTAATCGGAATTCTAATAAATTAAAATAAATTAAATTATAAATATAATTATAGGAGGATGCGGCAATGGAACGGAATATTGTAATCCGGCATAACGGAGAAGAATTGACGGCGAGCATACATTACCCGATTAAAGAGAAGGGAACCTCTTCGCGTTGCAAGGATAGACTGCCATTAGCCGTGATCTGCCACGGATTTGTGGGGAATCGGATTGGCGTAGACCGGATTTTTGTGAAGGCGGCTCGTGAGCTGGCACAAGAGGGATATATGGTTATTCGTTTTGATTATGTGGGCTGCGGCGAGAGCAGCGGGAATTATGGCGGCGAAGACATGGAATCGATGATCGCTCAGACTAGAGCAGTGCTGGATTACGGAATTAGCTCTGCTGATGTGGACCCACAGCGCGTGACGCTGATTGGCCATAGCCTGGGTGGCGCGGTGGCGCTGCTGACAAGTATTCGCGATCGCCGCGTGAAGAATCTCGTGTTATGGGCCTCTGTTGGTTATCCTTTCAATGATATTGTGAAAATTGTAGGGCGGGAGGCTTATGATCGTGCTGTGAAGAATGGATCAGCCGATTATGTGGGCTACTCGTTTACGCCGGTATATTTTAATTCTTTGGCGGCTTTTCAGCCCTTCCAAGAAGCGAGCAAATTTAGCGGCGATGTACTCGTTATTCATGGCACCTCTGATGATGTCATTCCGGTGGATTACGCTTTTCTTTATCAGAAGCTGTTCTGGACACGTCCGGAAGGACGGTGCGATAAAGAGATCATTTTTCAAGGGGATCATACCTTTTCTTCTGGACCAGCGCAGCAGCAGCTGCTTAAGCGGACTATAGAATGGATGAATGAACAAGAGCATCTGCAGACAGAGTGGCAGAATTGGATGATTTAGGAGAAGGTTTTTATTCGCATTAACTTGCAATAAGCGGTAAAATAAAGATGCACACCATATACTGGGTTATGGAGGTTGGCATCCTATGAAATTACCGTCATTTTTTATTGCGCACGGTTCTCCGCTCCTCGCACTGGAGGATAACGAGTATACCCGTTTTCTGGAGCGGCTTGGTCAAGAACTTGAAGCGCCACGCGGTATAGTAGTTTTCTCAGCGCATTGGGATAGCCCTGAACAGCTACTTACCGTTGATGAACTGCACGAGACACAGCATGACTTCTACGGATTCCCTGAAGAAGTTTACACGCTGACCTATCCGGCCCCGGGCGATCCGGCCCTAACAAGACGGATTTCTGAGCTCTTCAAGGATAACAATCTATCACATCAGCCCGTTCTGGGGCGAGGACTCGATCATGGAGTCTGGGTGATACTGAAAAAAATGTTCCCGAACGCCGACATTCCGGTAGTTGCTTTATCCGTCGATTCCCTGCGCTCTCCCAAGGAGCAGTACAATATCGGGCGGATGTTAGCACCGCTTCGTGACGAAGGCATACTGCTGATTGGAAGCGGTGGACTTGTTCACAATTTGCGGATGCTAAGTGAAAGTGAGCAGCCTGAGGATTGGGCACTTGAATTCGATGCCTGGATTGCCAAGGGACTAGAAGCCTGGGATTTGCCTTCACTTTTTGCGTATGAGAAAAAAGCTCCACATGTACGCGATGCGGTTCCTTCTTATGGGAGAGAGCATTTTGCACCTCTCTTTTACGCGATGGGAACAGCGGATGGCAGCAGGAAGGCAGAGCGGATTTTTCAGGCTTATCAGTATGGGACATTAAGTCTGAATTGCTGGAAGCTAGACTAACTGAATGAATAAGAGACCCGCAGGGTGCAGCCGCAATGGCTGTACCCTTTTTTTAATATAAGAATTTATCTATTCCATGCTATAAAATTTCCTTATGCTTGCTATGAAAAAAGGGAGAAGGTGATCAAGACAAATGGGACTGACTGTGATTAAATGGAAGGAATCAGTGAGTTTCATAAAACGTTTAGGAGGAACTACAAGCTTATGAAAGTAAATTGCTCTTCTTCCCGTCTGTTATCTGCCATTGTACTGACCACCCTATTGCTCTCCGCTTGCGGAACACAGAGTGCAAATAATGAGATCACCCCGACACAGCAGCCTACCGCAGAGCCCACACCTATCGAAACGATTCAACCCTCACCTACTATTGATCCCGCTGCTGAGCTCGTATCCGGATTAACAGGTCTTCCAGTTTCTGAAGACAGTCTTCCACGTCCCTTGGCCGTAATGATAAATAATGCTCCTGCCGCCCGGCCGCAATCGGGGGTTAGTGAAGCAGATATTTTGTATGAGATTCTTGCCGAAGGTGGCATTACGCGGTTGATTGGTATTTTTCAGAGCCATACAGGTGTGGTGAAAATCGGACCGATTCGCAGCATCCGCCCCTATTTGCTGGATATTGGCGAGAGCTACGGTGGTGTGACGGTGCATGCAGGAGGGAGTCCGGCGGCGTATGCCATTTTGCAAAAAGAGAAAAAAGAAGATATGGACGAGATCGGCCGTGCCGGAGCTTATTTTTGGCGGGATAAAGCGCGAAAAGCACCTCATAACCTGTACAGCAACGCAGCCAAACTGCGGGAAGGTGCCGAAAAGCTTGGGTTTGCGCAAAGTGTGAAGGTGCCCGGGTATCTTTTTAATAATCCAGACTACATACCGGCAGACGGAGAGAAAGCCGCTGAATTTAGCATAAACTATCTGCTCAAAAGTTATAAAGTTGACTATAAATATGATCCTAAACGTCAGACCTATCAGCGTTATGTGAATGACAAACCTCATTTGGATCTAAATAACGATAATCCGGTGGAAGCGGCCAATGTGATGGTTATAGGAGCCGATCATAAAGTGCTTGATGATGTCGGAAGACTTCAGATTGATGTGGAGCTTGGCGGGGAAGCGTTGCTTTTTCAGCGGGGACAGGTCACCAAAGGCAGATGGTCGCGTGAACCAGGGGATGTGATCCGCTTTGTGAGGGATGGAAAAGAAGAGCTGATGTATCCAGGAATTACCCATATTTTGGTGGTCCCTAATGCGCCTTCATTTAGCAGTCATGTGGTATATGGCGGGGCGGATGGTACAACATAAGAAAGTCGGAATATCCAGTGTTATACAGATTTGTGTTCGGAATAATGGGTATGTGTTAATAGAGTGTAAAAAAGTTCATTTCTATAGCTTCTATACCTTGTACGGATATGATAAGATAACAAGGGTTGTCATTCATTTTCATGCTTTTTACATATGAATGGCTCTGTATTCACGGTAATTTTATGTAAAGGGGTTTAAAACAATGAAGTTGAGAAAAAAGGACATATTCTTTGAGACGCTGGAAAATATGGCCGATACTATTGTCCAAGCTGCAGATTATTTTGCTCAGAATATCACTGATCTCCGGAATAATGTCGATAATTTCGCTGCAGAGATGAAAAAGTACGAATCCCAATGTGATACTTACACGCACACCGTCATCAAAGAATTGAACAAGACGTTTATTACGCCGCTTGAACGTGACGACATTATGGACTTGATCACAAGCATGGATGATGTCATCGATGGTCTGGAGGCATCCGCCTCACGTTTCTATATGTACAACCTTCTTGACCCGGATGAATACATTGTACAATTCGCCGAAATCCTTCGTCAGTGTGCTTATGAAATCCAAAAAGCGGTTCATTTGCTCTCCCAGAAGAAATTGTTGGCGATCCGTGAATATACAATCCGTCTGAATGACCTTGAGAATCAAGGGGACGAAGTGCTTCGTATTTGTACTAAGGTCCTGTTCGAAACTGTAAAAGACCCGATTGAGCTGATTAAACGCAAGGAACTGTATGAGCGGCTCGAGACCACTACAGACAAATGTGAAGATGTAGCCAACATGTTGGAATCGATCATCATGCGCAACTCATAAGGGGTACTAGAATATGGAAACATCTATATGGATTCTTGGAATTGTTATATTTCTCGCGCTTGCGTTTGACTTTATCAATGGATTCCATGATACGGCCAACGCAATTGCTACCTCTGTCTCAACACGTGCCTTAAAACCGCGAACAGCAATTATTATGGCAGCACTGATGAACTTTGTTGGGGCCTTGATGTTTACAGGTGTGGCCAAAAAAATCGGCGGAAGTATCACCGACCCGACCTTGCTTGAAAATGGGTTGGATATCATAATCGCCACGCTGATTGCTTCGATTATTTGGAATTTGATTACTTGGTGGCTCGGGATTCCATCCTCATCGTCTCATGCACTGATCGGCGCTTTAGCGGGTGCAGTATACGTGGGGGCAGGCTCAGCACACATCAATTGGGGCGGGTTTGTGGAAATTGTCGAAGGACTGATTTTCTCCCCAATCATTGCGTTTGTTATCGGTTATATAATCATGACCATCCTGAAGTGGATCTTTGCTAAGCGTAGTCCACATACGGTCAACAAGGGCTTCCGCTCTATGCAAGTCCTTACGGCAGCGTTACAGTCGTTCACACATGGTACAAATGATGCGCAAAAAGCGATGGGGATCATTACTTTTGCACTCGTTACCTCAGGACGTCAAGAAACTATGGATGTTATCCCTTTGTGGGTTAAGATAGCTGCAGCTACGGCTATGGCGCTCGGTACCTCCATTGGCGGTTGGAAAATTATTAAGACTATGGGCACGAAGATTTTCAAAATCGAACCTATTAACGGTTTCGCGGCTGATATTTCCGCGGCATCTGTTATTTTCTCAGCAACGCTGCTGCATTTGCCAGTAAGCTCAACGCATGCGATCACATCAGCGATCCTCGGGGTTGGCTCTGCCAAACGTTTCTCTGCAGTGAAATGGGGAGTAGCCGGACGTATTGTGGTCACTTGGTTCATCACGATTCCAATCAGTGCGGTATTAGCAGGTCTGATTTTCAAAATCATTTTTTAAACACCCTTTAATAAAGATGTCAGTTAGCCATTGGGCTGCGGACATCTTTTTTTGTTATGTGGACATGAGGAGAGTGAAGAATATACGGTATAAATCCCGTAGAAATGACGAAGTTTGGCGTTGGTTGGGGAATGTACGGTATAAATCCCGTAGAAATGACGAAGTTTGGCGTTGGAGGGGGAATGTACGGTATAAATCCCGTAGAAATGGCGGAGTTTGGCGTTGGAGGGAGAATGTACGGTATAAATCCCGCAGAAATGACGGAGTTTGGCGTTGGAGGGGAAATGTACGGTATAAATCCCGTAGAAATGACGAAGTTTGGCGTTAGAGGGGAATGTACGGTATAAATCCCGTAGAAGTGACGAAGTTTGGCGTTGGAGGGCGAATGTACGGTATAAATCCCGTAGAAATGGCGGAGTTTGGCGATGGATGGGGAATGTACGGTATAAATCCCGTAGAAATGACGAAGTCTGGAGTTGGAGGGGGAATGTACGGTATAAATCCCGTAGAAATGGCGGAGTTTGGCGATGGATGGGGAATGTACGGTATAAATCCCGTAGAAATGATGGAGTTTGGCGATGGATGGGGAATGTACGGTATAAATCCCGCTGAATTTACGAAATTCGAGGGTGGTGACAAAAAGAAGAGCATAACTGCCCTAGAATTGGAGACACTTCGTCGAAGAAGCAGAAAGAAAGGCATAAATGCCTTAGAATGACGGCACCTGACTTGTATGAAGGTGGACCAGCCCAACTAAACACATTTCAAGGGAACCCAACGCACCTTAATCCAGCCCATCGTAACGTAACCTTGCACAAGCTAACTCAGCCCAGTCCAAATTACCTTATTTCAGCAAAATCCAGCGTACCGAAGTCCAGCCCTGCGCAAAGTAACCTAGCCCAGATTAACTCAGCTCAGTCCCGCGTAACACATTTCAACGGAACCCAGTGCACCTTAATCCAGTCCATCGCAAAGTAACCTAGTACAAACTAACTCAGCCCAGTCCCGCGTAACACATTTCAACGGAACCCAGTGCACCTTAATCCAGTCCATCGCAAAGTAACCTAGTACAAACTAACTCAGCCCAGTCCCGCGTAACACATTTCAACGGAACCCAGTGCACCTTAATCCAGTCCATCGCAAAGTAACCTAGTACAAACTAACTCAGCCCAGTCCCGCGTAACACATTTCAACGGAACCCAGTGCACCTTAATCCAGTCCATCGTAAAGTAACCTAGATCCAACTAACTCAACGCAGCCCAACTTACCTCATTTCAGCAGAATCCAGCGCACCGAAGTCCAGCCCTGTACAAAGTAACCTAGCCAAAGTTAACTCAGCATAGTCCCACGTAACACATTTCAAGGAAACCCAGCGCACCTTAATCCAGTCCATCGCAAAGTAACCTAGTACAAACTAACTCAGCCCAATCCATCGTAACGCAACCTAGCTCAAATTAACTCAACATAGCCTAACCCAACCCAACCCAACCCAACCCAACCCAACCCAACCCAACCCAACCCAACCCAACCCAACCCAACCCAACCCAACTTTCCTTTCTCCCTGCTTTTCTGCCGCCAATGAGTACCGATATATTCACAATTCCTGCCCGGAACTTCACAGTTCCGATGCAAGGATTGCATCCCAATCCCACAAATCACTACCAGCCCAAAGTAAACCATATGTTATTTACGGTAAATGAACGCTAGGCGATGGACTCAATCTTTTGCGAAATCAAGGCCAGTCTGCTTACGATCGAAGAGTTGTTTACCATCCCAAAGGAGCACTTTTTCACCAACTAATTAGTAAAAATAGCGATAGTAATTCACAGCTGTGAATTCATCTCACTCATAAACCCGATACCGACAGCAGAGAATAAGGATAGCTCGCCCCCAGCCCCCACCCTTACACAAATGAATCCAGCATTAACGAACGACGAAGCACCAAATGTTTTTTAGTCTAGCATGAGCGGTGCTGCTGGCTATGTTTTTTGCTTTTTGGAAGAGTTGTCTTCTTGCTGTACAATAGAGGCGTGGAAGAAGATGAAGCGGAGGAACATTTATGATACGTACACTTGTTGTCACACATAAAGGTGAGGTGCTGACAGAGATCCCTCTGCAAAATATCCGGCTGGAGGATAATGCTTGGATATGGGCAGATTTTGCTACGCCTACGCCAGAAGAGACGCTTTTGCTGGATCAATATTTTCATTTTCACCCCTTGGCGATAGAGGACTGTATGCATGTGTTACAGCGGCCGAAGCTGGATCATTATGAGAATGTGCAGTTTTTTGTGCTGCATGCGCTGAATGAGCGGACGTTGGATGCTGAGGAGGTTGACTTATTTTTAAGCTCGAACTTTCTTGTCTCCTATCACCATCAGGAAAAAGCAGAGATGAATGAAGCGTGGGAACAAGTGAAGAGCGAAATACATAGTCGAAAAGGCTGGTCGGGTGGGCCGATGGCAGCTGCCTATACGGTGATGGACAAGCTGGTGGACAAGTATTTTCCATGTCTCTACAGTTTAGAGGACGAGCTTGCGGATCTGGAGAGTAGCGGCAGCAGTGAGTCGGTTGAGGAACTGATGAGCCAAGTGTTTGGCGTGCGCGGAAGGCTGCTCAAAATGCGGCGGACGATTGTGCCAATGCGCGATTTGATGTACCGGATCGTGAATTCACAGCATGTCCAGAGCAACGGCGAGGAACGGATTTATTTTGGCGACATTTATGATCATCTGCTAAAGCTCTCCGATATGATTGAGGCTGATCGGGAAATGACTGCGGATTTGCGTGACAGCTACATTTCACTCAATTCCAACCGGATGAATTCGATTATGAAAACACTAACGGTAATCACGACCGTATTCATGCCGCTGACGCTTATCGCCGGGATCTACGGGATGAACTTTGTGAAGATGCCTGAACTAGAGTGGAAGTATGGTTATTTTGGTGTGCTGCTGTTTATGCTGGTAGTTGGTTTTGGGATGTTCCGATGGTTCCGACGGAGTGGCTGGTTTAAGTAAGAATAGAGCAGAAAGCGCCAACAGCAAATCTCTTTCCCGCGAGAATTGCTGTTTTTCTGGTGCATAGCTAGAAAACGTCACCGCTATTTGCGGCGACGTTTTCCGGTGGAAGAAGTAGAGCGCCGGCGAGTAGTTGTAGTAGATTTGCGACGGGGTGAGGTGGAACGCTTTTTTTTGCGGCGATTAGGACTGTACAGGGCGGCATCCTCTTCGGCGGCTAGTGCGCCTGCTGCGCCTTTGTTTTTACCGAAGCTACCCATGAACAGCTTAACCATTGGAGCCATCTGCTGGAAGCCGGACATCACCTTTTGTACTTTACCCATAGAGTTTACGATCCCGTCAATGCCGCCCATACGATCGATGATGCCTTTGATTTGCTCCATATTCCCACCAATTCCGCCACCGCCTCCTAAGCCGCTGAGCAGTCCGGCAAGCCCGCCGCTTGCCTTTGTTGCAGCTTCAGCTGCAGGGAGCGCTAGCGCAGTTTCGGTGGCAGCTTCTGCTCCTAAAGCAGGAAGGATTCCGGTCTCACCGGGGAGAGCTGAGGGTGCATATGAACTGAGGCCGGGGTAGGCAGAGGCATTATACGAATCGCTCAGTGAACGCTGATTCCGGCGGGAATGATTATAGTAATGATCAGGCATAATATCACATTCCTTTGTTAGTGGTCTGCTATACTGTATGTCATGGGCGAACATACGGTATAGACGAATGCCCGGGTAATAGGGATAGGAGCGGAAAAGGGCGTATGCCTATAAACAGGTTAAAGTAGTGAAGAAACCGTGTACGAGCTTGATTTTCGGCGCTTTTGTAGTACTATAGTGTAGGCGATAATTCTTATGTAGAGAAAAATACTTGTATTGGGGTACATAAATGGTGTGCGCGTGGGGTGGACGTTTGTCCATCATTTTCGTTCTTTACAGCGTGAAATCGTTAATGCTTGAAAAATGCGCTCCAGTGCAATATAGTAAAGGCAGGATAGTGACATTAGGTTGATGTTTCCGGAGCTAGTTTTGTACGGAGCTTAATCAGAGAAACTAATGCTGATAGAACTTTTAGGGGATGAAAAATTGATGCAACTTAAGAAGTTAAATGATAAAAGTATAGACCAATTATTTGAAGCCATTTTAACATTAAAGAATATGGAAGAATGTTATGTTTTCTTTGATGATTTGTGCACCGTGAACGAGATTCAATCGCTGTCGCAACGACTGGAAGTAGCGCGTATGCTCGGCAAAGGCTCGACCTACAATCAGATCGAAGCAGAGACAGGAGCAAGTACAGCTACTATTTCCCGTGTAAAACGTTGCTTGAACTACGGAAATGATGGTTATAAATTAACGCTGGAACGTTTGGGACGCTAATTTATGGTACCGGGCGTACTTATTATCAGTCACGGCTCCCGCGACGAGGTTTGGGTGTCGATCGTGGAAGAGGCCGTAAGCGAATTATCGCTAGATGAAGAGATGCCAGTGGTGGTCTCTTTTTTAGAGCTGGTAGAGGGCCGTCTGATTCAAGATGGAATAAATGAACTGGAACATGCAGGGGTCACAGATATAATTGTGATCCCATTGTTCGTTTCCTCGGGAAGCACACATGTCGATGAAATAGAATATGCACTTGGGGCTAAACCTGAACCTGAACGTGAGACCGATTTAGAGCCGTTCCACGTGAAGGCTAAGGTTCACTATGGTTATCCTGTCGACGATGACCCGGACATCGCTGTGATGATCTGGGACAAGCTTCGTAAGCTGTCTACGGAACCTGAACGTGAGACAATTCTGTTGGTGGGTCATGGCAGCATCTATGAGGGCTTCCGCCAGCGTTGGCAGCAGGGCATCTCTTCACTGGCAGGACGTGTACGTGAGGTGAGCGGCGTAGCGGCGGCCGATTACGGTCTGCTGAATCCGGACAGTGTAAGAAGCAAAGTGGAGTATTGGCAGGAGCAGGGTCACGAGGTGTTGGTGGCGCCGCTTTTTTTGAGTGAAGGTTATTTCACTAAACATGTGGTTCCGAACAGACTTAAAGGGTTAACCTATAAGTATTCTGGCCAGACGCTTTTGCCGCATCCGCTTCTTCCGCATTGGATTGAGAGACAGGTAGAGACACTCCTCGAACAGATTCGAAAAAAGAGTTAAAAAGCTTCCTTTTTAGCCCACTTAATCATGAAAAATAGTGCCCATTTCCGTGGATAATACGGGATTTGCTGCATAGACATATATATAGTTGTTTTTGCCTAATAAGGTGTCGTGAATTGTTGTATAATGGAATATTTACGATTAATGTCCTCTGACATTGATTGTAGTGGTCCGAATTAGGTATAATCAATTAGGTTATTCTATTATAAAAAACAGGTGGCGTTCCGGTAATGAAAACTGCGAGATTGATTTATAATCCCACTTCTGGACGGGAAGAAATGAAGAAGCGGCTCGCCGACATTTTGGACCGGCTGGATACGGGTGGCATTGAAGCCTCCTGCCATGCAACGACCGGAGAAGGCGATGCTATGTTAGCTGCTGCGGATGCAGTAGAGCGCGGTTATGATCTAATCATAGCAGCCGGTGGGGATGGCACTTTAAATGAGGTTATCAATGGTATGGCGGAGAAACCTAATCTCCCCCCGCTTGGCGTATTGCCGCTTGGGACTACCAATGATTTTGCACGTGCGATGGGGATCCCGAAGAATTGGGAAGATTCCGTTGATTTGATCCTTCGTCAAGAGTCGCGTCCGATTGATATCGGTAAAGCCAATGATCGTTATTTCATTAATATAGCAGGCGGTGGCAGTCTAACCGAACTGACCTATGAAGTTCCCAGTAAGCTGAAGACCATGATAGGGCAGCTTGCGTACTATTTAAAAGGTATTGAAAAAATGGTCAGCCTATCTCCTCAGGAACTAATCATTCGAGCCAATGGGCAGGAGGTTATTCATGATGAGTTCATGCTGTTCCTGATTGCAAATACGAATTCTGTCGGCGGCTTTGAAAAGCTTGCTCCCGGCGCTCGAATCGATGACGGTCTGTTAGATGTTATTGCGGTTAAAAAATGCAACCTGGCAGAGTTTGTCCGTTTGGTTAGATTGGCCCTTCGTGGCGAGCATTTGCAGGATAAAAAGGTTGTGTATTTCCGTACGGATGCAATGGATGTAATCTCTCCAGGGCATGTCCAATTGAACTTGGATGGAGAACTTGGCGGAGAGCTGCCGGGTCGTTTTCGGATTTTGCCGCAGCATTTGCGGATTTTTGCTCAGAATAATTAGGTTGATTGAAAGCAAGAGTGTGGGATTATACAGCGATGATAATGAAAGAAGTGAACTATAAATAATGAGTAAACACCGCAGTGGACGCAGCACCAGCCGCCCAGCCGGCAAGGCGCCTGTCGCCGGACTGCCTGTGAATAAAAATGATGAGGTTATGCTCGATATTATCGGCATGACCCATGAAGGTGAAGGGGTAGGCCGCGTAGAAGGCTTTACCCTTTTTGTGCAGGGAGCCCTTCCCGGAGAGAAAGTCCGGGCAAGGGTGCTCAAGACCAAAAAGCAGTATGGCTACGCCAAACTGCTGAATATAGTAGAAGCAAGCAGCGCCCGCATCGCAGCGCCTTGCGAGATCTATGACCAATGCGGCGGCTGCCAGCTGCAGCATATGGACTATACTGCTCAGCTGGCGTGGAAACGGCAGCTGGTGGTGGACAACTTGGAGCGGATTGGGAAGCTCCGGGTGGCTGGTGGCGGGGATAGCGGAAAGAGCAAAGAGAATGAAGCTGTTGAGAGTCAGATAGATAGTGCTAACGATGGTGGCATCGTGGATGGTACGACTGATGGCGCTGGAGTAGCTCAGACAGATGGCATTCTTGTTCGCCCTACACTCGGCATGGACGAACCTTGGCGTTACCGCAATAAGGCACAGGTGCCAATTGGGGTTACAGAAGGCGGTCTTGTGGGCGGCTTCTACGCACGGGGAAGTCACCGCATCATCGATATGGAAACCTGCTTGATCCAGCACGAAGATAATGATGACGTTGTGCGCAAGGTGAAAGACATTGGCAGAGAACTTGGCATCTCTGCTTATAGTGAAGAAACCGGCCGTGGCCTGCTGCGTCATGTCGTCGTGAAGAAAGCTTTCCGCACCGGTGAAATGATGGTCGTTCTTGTAACCAACGGCCGCGACATCCCACACCTGGACGCCTGGCTTGGCAGCATCCGTGAACAGCTGCCGGATGTAGTCAGCATCTGCCAGAACGTCAACACTCAGCGCACGAATGTCATCTTCGGTAGCGAAACCCGCGTCCTGTGGGGCAGAGACGTCATCTATGACTACATCGGCGATGTACAGTTCGCTATCTCAGCGCGTTCGTTCTATCAAGTGAACCCGGCACAGACTGAGGTGTTGTACGGTAAAACCGTTGAATATGCCGGACTGACTGGCAATGAAACGGTTATTGATGCCTATTGCGGGATCGGTACGATCTCCCTCTTTTTGGCGCAGCATGCGGCTAAGGTATACGGTGTCGAAATTGTACCGGAAGCTATTGAGGATGCCCGGGCGAATGCGAAGTTGAATGAGATGAAGAATGTAGTGTTCGAGGTTGGTGCCTCTGAAGATGTCATTCCGAATTGGAAAGAGCAAGGGATTACGGCGGATGTTATCGTGGTCGATCCACCTCGGAAGGGCTGCGACCCGCGGTTACTTGAAACGATCCTTGCAATGAAGCCGGAGCGTGTGGTGTATGTGTCGTGTAATCCATCGACACTAGCAAGAGACTTGCGGGTGCTCGAAGATGGCGGATACAAGACAGTGGAGGTAACTCCGGTGGATATGTTCCCGCATACGGTGCATGTGGAGTCGGTGGCGTTGTTGGTGAGGGATAACAGTGCAATGAAATCCTTTTATTTACCGGGGATTTCCAATATGGTACAGATTAAAAATGTTGGTGGTACAGATGGCGTAGAACAGACTTGATGTAAAATTGATGTAAAAATGATGTGAAAATTCACCGAATTTCAACCTAAATGAACAGAAGACACCGGGGAACTCCTGTGCGTCTTCTTTTTTTGTGCTGGGTCTCCTTATGCGGCAGCAAGGACTGCACTCTTGCATAATGCGGAAGTTTAGAGTTACCACAACCGACTCGAGTCATGATTAACCTATTGCACCAAATTAGCTGCAACAGGACTTTTCGGCAACCAAGCCCAAATAAAAAAGGGTCGCAGACATACCTATATTCCGTGACGCCAAGGCAAACTGTATCTGGTCAGCATTTTTGGATTTGTACAAGAAAAAGATTGTCGGCTGGAAACTCAGCGGCCATATGACTACAGATCTGGTTATGGAAACTCTGAAGCAGGCGTACAAAGCCAAAAAAATGGGAAAGAACCTCATTCACCATTCGGATCCTGGATCTCAGTATATACTTCCAGGGACTACCGGAAACAACTTAAGAAGTACCACATGAAAGATAGCATGAGCCGAAAAGGCAACTGGTACGACAACGTCTGTTTCGAGGATTTCAACAGTAAATTGAAGCGTGAGTTGATTTACATTAACCCCAAGTTCAAAACGAAGCAAGAAGCGTACGACAAGTTGTATCAGTATTTAGAGTTTCATTGAGAGAAGTTATCTTTGTCCCAACACTAATTCTCTCTTGTTTATTTAGACGGAGATTCATTCCATTTTTTTCATTTGGTTAATGTTCTTTTTTTATTTATATCGTCTTCCATACTGCAAAGCAGAATTAATAATTTTAATTGTATTTCTAAACCAAGCATTTGAAATGGGATCGGAAATCAGAGCTTATAGTTGTTCGTTTAATTCAAAAAAACTCATCATAGGTAGTCATAAGATGAAAAACTCTCTCTTTATAATTCATTAATAATAGCTAACGTTCTGTGCATTCATGATGTCCGATGAATGTCGGATGTATCTGCTGGAATGTCTACTTGAAATCCACCCAGCAGATCAAGGCTCCGTAAGGAGCCTTAGCTTGAATACTATGTTAGGCGTTGTTCCTCAATTATTTATGAGTCTTCCATGTTCATTGGTTTATTCCATTATAATCAAAAAAATCTCTGCTTAGGTTCTTCAACTGGATATATTCGTTCATATCCTTTTCTGTCTTCCGAAACTGCTTCAATGTAATCACAATAATTAAGTTCAGTGAACGCTTCTGTGTATTCAATCCATACCTCATCTATAATACTTTCTTTAACATTATTGCGTATCTCACGAATTAACTCTTCATATCCGTCATTAATTCCCGTCATCAGTCTATAAAAATTGTTATTAAAAAAAAGAATTTTCTTATAATCGTTATTGTAAGTTTCCAGCTTTTTTTCAGCTGATCTAATCGTATCTTTAATATGGCTCGTAGAGGATAAAAACGTAGAGCTTAGTACGCTACAAGCAAACAAGGTTTCACTAATTGAGTCTGTAAGTTGAAGAGAAATATTTAACTTCTTTTCACCAGATTTAATATACTCTTCAGTTTTAATAGAATGTTGTAAAAATTCTGCTCCATTAATATATATATCATCGAAATCACTAATTTCAGGTCTATTATAAAGATTTCTTTTCACTTTATTCAGATTATTAAACTTAAGCTTTATGTATTTGGAAACATCCAAAGTTATACTTCCGAACTCTTCATTTCTTTTTCTCATATATTTAGCTTCATTGTATACGGCATTTAATATTCTAGAGGTTAAATCTTCCTTCTCTAAGTCATTGTATTTATTACCTAAAATAGCTGATAAGCATAATATTGTTTCATCAAAAGTTAGTTTAACACCCCTTATCTCGGATTTTTTTTGGTTAATCTTTTTGCGTATCTCTCTATTTTTTCCCCTAAAGTTCTCTATCAATTCAGCAATTTTTTCAGTAAAGGATATTGTTATATTTATTTCTGGATTAACTAATGTCTTAGCCTCTATTACTGTTTTTTGTCCACCAAAAACGAATGAAATTTCAGGCCTTTTTCCATCTGCTCCTGAAATATCTAAGCATTCGAAACCAATATCTCGTAAATCAGTACTGTAAACTCTATTAATAAAATCATTTAAAAATAAATTCACTTCACATTTTCTCTTTTCACATATTCCGGTTGTAACATAACTACATGTTTGAGTCATATATAAGCTCCTTTTTATATTTATGATTTATTTCTAAATTTAAAATGTACTCTTTACTATATTTTAAGGATTTTCGCCTAACGTTCTGTATTCACGACGTCCGACATAGTCGGATGTGTCTGCTGAAATGCCTCCTCGAAATCCTTCCAGCAGACCAAGGCTCCGTCAGGAGCCGCTGCTTGAATATTATGTTATGCGAAGCCCTTGGCTACATCGAGTTACACTATATCCAAAAGTCTTGTTGCCTTTTCCAATTCCCCTTGAGAATCCAAATATTTAAATGTCTGTTCAACATCATTTCTCTCTAATGACTTCACTATGATTAAATTGTCTATGAAGAGTCCTGGTGGATCCATCCTTGGATTTTCAAAGTGCACTACTAACTTATCTGGAGTCGTTATATTACACCAGCGGCGCGACCCGTTATTAAATAATATTGTTACCTCTACGATATTCAAACTCGATACGTTATCATCAAAATTCCACTCCACCATTTGTAATACAAATTTTTCATCTAAATCGAAATACCATTTACTTATCCATATTCGCTTGCCATGATCTCCTATTATTCGATACTTCTCCGTATTTTGGTTAATCACTTTATATTTTTCACCTCTGGTTATCGCGTGCTCATACACGCCAACACTTGTACAAGTAACTATCTGTTCTTTCAATTAATCACCCTCACAAAGATATATTTTTTTACAAGGGTTTCGTATAACTCCTTATATACGAAATTCGAAAAATAACTTCATATTTAGAGTATTCGGGAAATTATTGAGCTATCCTGCCCCGTAGCTTAAAGCGGCAATTCAGTAATTTGGAGAGCATATCTATTGATTTCATCGTTGTGCCAATGCTCCCGCAACAAAGTTTCTCAGAAATGCTTTTACCATAACTTTTTAAATGAATTATTTCTGTAGTAGTCAATTTTTTGTCTAAATAAAAAGATAGCTTAGTGATGAAATTTAACCTTTATATTAATTTCATTCAAGTTCATGTTTAATTCTGAGCACGTCCATAGGTGTTGTTTTGCTTATAGAGGAGGAGTTAGTATAATTTTGGCGAAATATGTAAGTTGAAGGAATATGTAGGGAGGTAACTTAATGGCCGCAATAAACTATATAGCTGACTGGGCTTCTGAATCTAATTGGAAAAAGCACTTAATTAATAAGGTTATTTCAAATGACTTTGATAATTCTGAAGATGAGACTCTTCTTAAAGAGATCATAGATCTTATTACCTCAAAAGAGGATGTGGGGTTGAAATTATTAAAACAGACTCAAGAGGAAAATGATCTACGCCTTGTTATTAATGAAATAAAGAGACCTGTAAATATTAACGCATTATCTTGCGATACTGCTTTTAATCTTGGAGGAAAACTAAATGTTTTTTACGGAGAAAATGGTTCTGGAAAGTCTTCTTATGTGAGAGTATTTCGTAAGCTAGCAAAGAACTATCATACATCTGCAAAGGATATGAAATTATTACCTAATGTTTATTTAGTTGGGTCTCAAGATAAAGATACAATGCTAAAACAAACTATAGACGTGTCCTACACCAGTAACGGTACTCTTAATCCGATCAATGAAGTTGATATTAATGAAGAACACTCTCATTTAATGCAAATGAATGTATTTGATAGCGATTCTGTATTACCCTTATTGAATAGTAACTTGACCTTTTCTGTTCTTCCGCAAGGATTTAAATATTTTAATAAGATTGTTGAGATTTTAACCTCTTTAAGAACAAAAGTAGACTCTATGATTGCTAATGTACGTGTAGATCAGGGGAATATTTTTAAGGATTCATCATTTGAAATCATTAGATCTGAAATTAATAATATAATTCGAAATGAAAAGCGAACTGATAAAGTTAAGGAATTCATTAGTAAAGCATATCCCTTTGATGAGACCCTAGAAACTGAAATAGCCCAATTAGATTTTAAAATTAAGGAATCAGAAGGCAGTAACATTAGTGATAAATTAAAGATACTTCGTTCACAAAAAGCAAAGCTAGAAAGTTTAGTTTCAGGAATATCGAAATTATCCAATAAACTAAGTCGTGAGAATATAGAGTTTGTTAATAATTTAATAAATGAATATGCTGGGAAAGTTCAAGAGGAGAAAAAGCAAAATGAGGATTTTTCCAAGGGTATTTCCTATTTACAACATGTGAATGAAGAATGGTACGTAATAATCCGTAATACTAAAGAGTACTACCAGGCTCTTGAAAAAGATGGCCCGGAGGTTGGGGAATGCTGCGTATTATGTAGTCAACAATTAGCACAAAGTGAAGTTGATATTATTAAAAGTAGTATTGTACATGTCTGTTCTGAATTGCACTCAGAGAAAGCAAAGCTAACGGAATATCTGGATAAGTATAAGATTACTGATGTTCTTGATTTTAAGAAGGAAGACAATGAAATATTTGAAAAGGAAGTATTAGTTGAAAAGATCAGAGCTATAATTAGCCTATTACAAACAAATATAGAATTGTTTAATGGAGGTATTACTAGTCGTAAAAGCGTTGGTCTGCATACGGTGGTAGACTTCACCGATTTTATAAAGGAAATTGAAGCTGAATCTCTCGATCTTGGGGAGAGAATACAGTCATTAAGCAAATCTACTAGTGAGTTGCAAGAACTATTAACAACATATAAAACAAGGAAACAGGATTTGGTCAAAGCAAAGCTAATTAGTGATTCACTTAGTATGTTCGAAAAGTATTATTCGCATGAGGATTACATTCAAACTCTTACAGCTATTAAATCTGGATTTGCTACAACATCGATTACAAGAAAAGCAAAGGAAGCCTTTGCATCAATTGTAGAAGAAACATATACAACAACCTTTAATAATTATTGTGACCAGCTAAAAGTGAAAAAAGTGAATATAAAGCTTACACCTCAACGTGGACAGACGCATCGAAGTAAATATGTTATTAATGAAGGATACAAAGTAACAGATATTATGAGCGAAGGTGAGCAAAAAGCAATTGCAATGGCTGAATTTGCAACGGATTTAACTATTAGACGGAACTTTAATACTGTTTTATTCGATGATCCTGTTACTTCACTTGATTATAAACGATCTGAGCTTTTTGCAAGACTTATATACAATTTATCTAAAGATCGTCAAGTAATAGTTTTTACTCATAATATTATGTTCTACTATTACTTATACAATAAATGTGCAAACGAAAACGATAAAGAAAATAAATTTTTTATCGTTGATGAGTTTGACAAGGATAATAAAGGAATTGTTTCAGAAACATTTAGTGGTAAGCTAGAGAATCTGAATGGGGTAACAAAAAAAATAAAACAATATCATCAAAAAATAAATAGTAAATCATGTGCTGGAGATGAATTGGAGGAATGTTTAAAGGCAGTGTATTCTAATATTCGAACTTGGTGTGAATTAATTGTGGAAGAGGGCTTTTTTAAAGATTTAATAAAACGATATGAACCTAATATTAGATTCACAGTTATAAACAAAATAAACACTGAATTTGTAGATGAGTTAGAGGCTGTTTCTAGTTTGTTTGATAAGGCATGTAGATGGATGCTAGGACATAGTCAACCAACGGAAACACAAAATTCAAAAGCTACAAGACAAGATTTTAATATTGATTATGAATACATTATTTCAGTTACAGACAGGTTTAAAGCAAAATAATAGCTAAATTATAAAGTATGGGATTGGGTAACTAGATATGGTTTGATGAATCTTCCTAAACCCAGAAAGAAAAAGGAGACGTCAGGAAATTCCTGTACGTCTTCTTTATTGTCCTTGTACAGCATCGGATGTAAAAAACGATTCGAACTTATCAGCAGCAGCCTGATCAGCAGTTTGCAGAGCGTGTTCATAAATATTCATAGTTGTGGCGATGCTCCCATGTCCAAGACGCTCTGAGATAATCTTAGCATGAACACCTTGGTTAATCAGAATCGTGGCTGAGGTATGCCGGAGATCATGAAACCGAATGTACCGAAAGCCATTTTTCTTTATGAACTGTCGAAACCAAAGGTAGGGGCGCTCATGATGAAAAGGTTGTCCATCGGGATGTGAGAACATAAAGAACCAATCTCCGCTATACCACGAATCGCCAACGTTGTTTCGTTCTTGCATTCTATAAGTGTAATATTCTCTTAGCTCCTTTAACATGGAGCTTGGTAATGCTACTTTTCGAATGGATTTTTTTGTTTTAGGAGATTTGACGATAATTTTACCTTTAAGAGCGTGAATCATTGATTGTGAAACATCTAACATCCCATTGTTGAAATCAAGATGCTTCCATTCCAGCCCGAGTAATTCGCCCCGCCGTAATCCGGTTGTAAGAGCCAAAGTAACCATGACCCTCCAGTGATATGGCTCACGCTGCAACGCTCGAAGCATTTGCTCTACCTCTGCTTCATTGTAAGGGACGATCTCTTTGGGATTGACTTTTGGTTTCTGTACATCGATAACCGGATTTCGCTTAATAATTCTCCATTCCACTGCACGTTTGAGTATGTTTTTTAAGATACGGTGCTGAATTTCAATCGTGCCAGAGGCTAAGCCTCCTGTTTTTTTATCTCCACGACTTCCTTCCTTTTCGAGTTGATTCAGAAAGTTTACGATGTGAAGTGGTTTGATTTCCTCAAGCTTTAGATGCTGAAAGTACGGAAGAATTCGGGTCTTAAGATTAGAGTCATATGTGTATAACGTCTTGAATCCCAGATGTTTTACGGCATACTTATCTCTCCATTCTTCGACGAACGCCCCAAATGTTAGTTTCTGAGGCGATACATATTCATCCGCTTCCACTTCCATCCGAAATTTAGCATATTCGCTTTCCACTTCTCATTTTGTTCGGCAATGAACGGTTTTTGTGAAACGAACGTATTTTCCTCTAGCGTCTTTACCAGCATTAACTGTTAAAAACCATGAATTGTCACCACGTTTTTGGATATTAGCCAACTCAAAACACCTTCTACAATGGAATTTTTATATTAGTCATTATGTCCATTCATGAAGAAGTGAGACCTTACCATAATAGATTAATATTGATTGGTATCACCTTAAGTATCCTCAAGAATCTTGGTCAAATCATTCAAAGGTGGTACATATCGCAACGTTGTTCCTACATTTTTATGGCGCAGCTGATGCTGAATATCGATGATGCTCATGCCACCTGTCTGCATCAAATATCCCGCTGTTCGTCTAAGATCATGTGGCCGAATATGCCTGCCAAGACCTGCATCATGAGTTAAATCGGATAGTATACGTTTAATCTTATCGACGGTCATGATTTTTCCTTGTTGATGGAACAGGTATTCATCCCCCTGATTAGCATATTTAAGATATTCAGGATGTTGGATGTACCGTTCAAGTTCTGCCGTGAGATCCTTAGGGAGGGCGACAGGTCGTTTCTCGGTCTTTTGTGCATCAAAAACGTGAACGATCTGTTTATCCAAGTGTACTCGTTTCCGACTTAGGAACCGGACCTCTGAAAGTCGAAGACCCGTGATCAGCATGAACCAGAGAAACACAAATTCTTGCCGATAAAAAGGGCTTCTATGTAATGCAGCTTGAAGAAGGGCAAGACACTCTGCTTTCGACAAGGCAGTGTTTTGAATGGGAGACTCGAATTTTGGTCTAGGATATCCAAGTAGTGGGTTATGTTGAATCAGATCCGCTTCAAACAGGAATTCAAAGAAACATCTTAACACAGTAATGGTCGCTGCCAAGTTCATATCTGTAATATGTTCATGTTGTTTTAAGTCAATAAAAAAACGGTCGAAGACCTGTCGTTGAATGGGGAGAAATCTACCGGGGTGCTCACGACTGGCATGAAATCGATCAAAATCAAGTTCGCCTTCAAAACCACTGTGAAGTAAGAAAGCTTCGAATTTCTTGAGTACGCTTATATATTTGTACTTAGATGAATTGCTTAATGTGAATTGGTTGCTCCAGAACTGGAAGTAGGCGGACTGAAGTAAAAAAGCCATAGGGATTGCCTCCTGATTCAAAAGAGATCGCTTGCTTTAAGCTGAGCGAGGGGATGTTGGTCGATTGCTTTGACCAACATACTATCAAACAATTTTAAATAAACCTCCGTGGAACTTAGCCACGAATGCCTCATGAGTTCCTTGATCGTATATAGATTAACGCCGGATTCAAGCAGATAGAGGGCAAAGGAATGCCGTAAAGAGTGTACGGATAGCTGATATGGTTTTTTGTCCGATTCGGGTATAGATGTTGCTTGATCAATCAAGGCAGCAAACATCTTCTGAATCGTACTTTCGTGTAGAGGTGATTTTCCTCTGTCATCTGAAAAAATATATCGTTCTAGATAATCTTGCGCGTCTTTCACGCCATGGTAGCGAAACTTCACGTATGTACTCAGGATTTCAAGGGATGATTTGGTTATTTTGCTAGGCTGTTTATATCCCTTTTTTCCTTTTCCGCGTACAAGGATCTCCTGCCGGGATGAAACAATATCACCAATCTGTAGATGTAACAATTCGCTCAACCGAATACCCGAACCTAAAAATGTCCATAAAATGGTGAAATTTCGATGTGATTCGCGGCCAAGTCTTACAAGGCATAGTAGCTCATCCAACTGTTCTTTGGCAAACGCACGTGGCTCACGGTTTTGATCTATTTCTATTGAGAGAGTTCGTTTGAGTTTTCGAATATCCTGTTTGAAGAAATGAGCAAAAACCTCTCCTAGAAAACTTCTTAAAAAGGCGGATTTTTTGCTGCGTGTATTCAGTTTTTGAACGGGGGCTAAATATTCATTCAAAAAGGCAGCAGAAGAAATCTCTTTGATGTTTGGGTGGGTTCCTTTTAAGCGTTCGCAATACCGTAAAAACAAATTCATTTCATAGCGATATGCTTGTTGTGAGGTTTTTGCTAAGCTTTGAAACGCATCACTCTCGTAATAATGGAGAACCGCATCATCCAGCAGAACCATTTCCTTCATTATTATCGCTTCTGCATTGTTTTGGGGGGATAGGCGCTGCAACATGCGTTTAAACGTATCTGGTCCATATTGATCCGCTAGCTGGATTAGGGTTTCTTCAAAAGCAATATCATTGGCTATCGTATCATCAAATATAGGCATACCCTACCTCCTCATTACTCGTATTTGAGTAGATCAATTTGACTAATCATGTGTTGGTCTCGGTGTGCCATATGCATATACAAGCCAACGGTATCGAGCATGCTTACACGGGCTAATTCTTTTATCGCTTGCGGTAGGACACCTTTGTATGCAAGACGTGTTATAAAAATATGACGGAAGATATGAACGCCACCAGGAAACGGCCAACCCGTGATCATCGCATAGAGAATGAAGTATTCATATAATTCGTGTTTAATCGTAGAGATCTTTTGCCCCATGAGGTATGTTGTTCTCGGCTGTTTTTTAAGCTCTTGTAAAAGGGAATATAGACTTCCAACGAGAGGTAAAACGTGACTCTTCTTGCCTTTACTGTGGATGACAATCGTTCGTGTTCCTAAATTAATATCACTCCATTTAATTTGCGCTACCTCCGATAATCTTAGCCCCAGATGGAACATCAACCGGTACCCGATCTGTTCACGGACGGGATTTCTTGCGTATTGCTCCACCACATGAAAGAATGCTTCGATTTGCTGATCCGTTGGAAGTTCACGAGGGCTATATCGGGGTGCCTTAACGGAACGGAAGCGCTGTAGGGGGGCTGATATCCAAATCTTTCATGCAAAAAACGATAGAACGAACGAATGGCATATATACTGTGGGTAAATGAGATTCGGCTGTAATACCCGTCCCTCACTAGCCTTAATTTGTAGGTACGATACATCAGCAAATGTTCATTTTGAATTTGAAAGACTGAAATCGTATCAGGGGTAGTACTCTTAAACATCCGAACATTTGCACAGAGCCAAACAAAGAATTGATAAACGTGGGTAGATGTGTCCCGAACATGTTTACGGGAGAAACCTTTTTCCTCCATATGCATTTGGAAACTGAGGATTCTCGGATGCATGCGTGGCTGCTTGTCTGATGCGTTAAAGAATGGGAAGCCTTTATCTAGCATTCCATTTTGAATTGATTTTTTCATTAAATAGTGGAATAGAGTTGAGGTGAACCCATCCTTAGCTAAATGTTCGAAACCCTGATGAAGAGAATTCGGATCAAGTAAGTGCCTATCTTGAATCTGGGAAGTTTCGATCCCATGAAGCTTCGAAATATGAAGCAACAGATTGCGAGTGAGGTTGAATTTCCTAAAAAAGTTATGAGGTGTATTGTGCATACCACGACTTAAATATTCTCGTAATAAGCTTTGAGGGATTTCCGGCTGCACTTTGTTTTCCCATATCCACTGATTAATACCTTTTGCACCTAGATACGTGTTGCCCTCGATATGTTGAATTTCAGTTTCGGGTATCCGTTGGTTTGCATACAACATACTTTCCACCTTCTCACGCGTGACTTTTCTAATATCATAATCGTCACTGAGGGTGGAAAAAATACCCTGAACGTCAAGAATCTTTTCGGCAAAAGAAAAATTCTGCCGAAAAGATTCTTGGGTTTCGAGGTTGTTTTGATTTTCTAAATGAGGGGATGTATCAGAAGATTGTTTCTTCATAAGCGTAGCCTCCATTAGGTTTGTTAGCACTAGCCTAACCATGTTGATGATTTGTAGTTAATCACTCATCAACATGAGAAAGCCAACATAATGGAGGGGAATGCAAGCAGTTTCTAAAGAGAGGTAACGTCGGTGTACTGTCGCTTTTCGATGACTTTTAACAATTCTTCAAATGCAGTCTGTTTTTTTGGTTTTGGTCCTATTATCCAGAAGGACCGTTTATGAAGTGGTTGCAAAGGCGTATAGGTTGTCACAAGATGTGTTGCAAACGGAAACATTTTCTTAATGTTGGTTCTTTTTTGAGGATAGAGTGAGGGTTCGTGATTTAGATGGAATTCGAGATACTCTATTTCTGGATAGCTTCTCACCCATCTTGCTGTAATGGGACTATTCTCCCCTTCAAAAAGTGAAAGGGGATCACTGATCCAGTAACCTCGTATGCTCTGAACCTGATTTCGCTCTTCATTAAGTTCATCGATTCGTTTTTCAACTGAAGCGCCGTTAAACCAATATTCTGTTGGAATTGAAAAATACTTCTTATTAGGATTTTGCTCTACAATCGTTTGCCAAGGAACGTTACACATGACTGCATATATATGGACGACACTGAGAGGGGGCTGCTGGCTCGTGTTTAACAGATTATGAACGGTTCCAGATGCAACCCCTGTTACTTCCCGTATCATTTGTTGGCTTAAGCCTAACGAATTTGCAAATAGCTGTCTTCGAAAGAAGACATCAGGATACAGAACTAGCTGCTCCCAAAGAGATTTATAGATTTGAATACGGAATAGATCACGATAGTTTGCATTAAGTACATAGTTACGACACTTCGCTTTTTCTATTTTATCCGTCGTACTCAAAAATTTCTTTGCCATTAGTATAGGCTCAACCCAATATTTATCATGTTCATTCATTTGCATTCACCATATATATCATAACCATGGTGTGGATTGAATTCTGGATCACTCACATAAGTGAGTGATTGATTGAACAAACGAGAGTAGGAGATTAATGCATGTATGGTGGTCATTAGCAAAGTCAAATAGTATCACGCTTCTCCATGTTTGTGTAATTTGCAATGTGGACATAACCTCATTAAAGAGTAGTTGGAAATCAACAGATCAATTAGCGTAATAGTGTAAGATCGCCTCCAAACAGATTCAAGTTTAAGTATTTAAATTGATTAATATCAAGGGTGATTGTTATGAGAGAATATGACTTGTTACGAATTCAATTATTAAAAACGTTAGTACAAATGGAAGAACAGCTACTTATCAGTATCGAGAAAGAAAAGTTTCAATCAGACACACTTGCAGAAAACAGAGAAGAGATTTCAATCTTTCAACAAGATAATCATCAGATGAAAGTTGTATTTTCTGTAACGGAGTTATCTGAGTATCTCGGCGTCTCGACGGACTGTATTTATGCAATGGTGCGAGAAAATCAAATTCCCTTTGTAAGAATACGAAGAAGAATCCTATTCTACAGAGATTCAATCAATTCATGGATTAACACTACCTCCCGTATCCTTGAATAACGGTGCTGCTTTAGCTAGTTTTATTGATTCATGAATACTATTAATCAAAAAAAACCACCACAAAATATCTCATCCGTAACGGATGAAATATACTGTGGTGGTTGATTGTTTTAACAGTACCGCAGGATAACCATTCAAAACAAGTGGTAAATAATTCCTTGTGTTAATAAAACAGTTGCAGAGAAAAAAGGTTCGGATGAATCTATGGCCAAACAGCTCCTTGAAAAATACTATTGTACTATTAAAAATTGGGTAATGAGACCAAATGCCGAAGATTTCGCCGAAATGATTCAGAACATTGATGAGATTGCAAATTGGATAGGTAAAGGAGTAAACTCAGAGACCATTGAAAAGAAAGAGAGCTCCATCGACAGAGAAAAGTTGATTAAACTAATAATGAGCTTACCGGAAGAGAAGTTGTTACTGATCAATGAATATGTTGAAAAAATTAATACGCATTAGAATCATCGAATCTGCTGTGTGTCTCCGCGTCTTCTACGGTTGTCTAGTATGTTAGAACTTCGCCGTCGAACGATAATTTCAAGGTCATATATCCTATAATAATTCAAATAGAGCACTAGCCGTTGAGCGGCTAGGTGCTTTTGTTTTTCAAAACGATTACTGACTCATGATGGGAGTGAGAATAATTTAACTTCTTCCTCAAACCTTACTTTTTAATATTGCCATAAGTTCAGAATGGATGATGAAGTGATTAAGCCAACGGGCAGGATAGCCTAATGATTTCGCGAATACCCTACATATGGAGTTATTTACAAAGTTCGTGAATAAGACGTTAGGTGAAATTGCTGTGAAATCTTTTAAGAGGAGTTAAGCATATGAATTACATTGATCTTAAAATTTATTATGAATTTTTTAATGACGAGTTAACAGAGAGCTATAAAGAATTGAAATATGAAGCAATATACAAATCATCTACTTTCGAAAAAGAGGCTGAAAGGGATTTGTTTGTAGAGATAATGACAGCAAAGAACGATGGAATGACTTTCGATGTGCATTCTATTGGAAGTTATCACACTATTGTTGTTAATTTATTTTATTCCATGGGATTAGAAGCAGATCTAAAGTTAGTCGAGGTGATTCGCAATTGGTGTGAGAAGATGTTCGAAGTATTAGACAGAGTAGATGATAAGCTAGCGTTCGATAACTTTAGAACCACAAGTGATGGGGTGTTGCTCAATTTTGATGATATCTATGATACTGAGTTTCTAGCAGATTTATCAGAAGTGTTTGCCGAAAATAGCTTAGAGGTTCAAATTATAGGACACAAGAAACACTCTTATGAGAGGGGCGCAGGAGACTATCGTGAAGAGTTAATTCTATTCATAAAATCATCGATCGAATCGGGAGTTGCCTGGGATGTAATAAAAGGAATATTTACTCTTATTCTTGTAAAGACGGGAATGAACCAGAACCAACTTGTTATGAGTAAGTCATTTGATAGCGATCAGATAATATCTGCTGTTTCAGAGAAAATTAATGAAAATGCTATGAATATTAGAATAACTGATATCAGAAATAATTCCGAAACTGGTTATACCGATATTGAACTAAAAACACAATATAGTTTGGTTCATCTAACTTGTGACGACAATAATAATTTCACAAGATTTCATGTGGAAGAACTTACCCAAACAAGAATATAAGAGGTATATAAGTATATTCAATGATGCCAGCAACTTCACCTAACATAATATTCGCGCTTCGGGCCAATAGCCCTTGGTCCGGCAGATATTCTTCGAGAAGCATAGGCAGCTGGACACATCCATTACCCTAAGATAAGAGCTATCTAAGGGTAATGGACGTCGTGAATATAAGAACGTTATGAGAAATCAGCAAAGAGCTTAAAAAATCTTTAGGATTGGTGATCTCAGTAAAGGATCCAGTAATTATCGAGCCGTACAGCGATAATTGGTCAAGTCTCTTTAAAGACTTAAGAGCCCAGATCGTAACGGAAATTGGCTTTGATGTACATAGAATTGATCATATTGGATCGACGGCAGTAGAACGTTATCGGAAACTCCTGAAGCGAAAACAAGAAGAATAACCCATTCTCTGTAGGAAGAGAAATCACAGGAGCGGAGGAACGCAAGATCGTGGGGCCTGAAAGCAAGCTAGGCCCAGGTTTCTCCCCCTTTTGAAACACAATAAAGACGAAAAAAGCTTGATAGCTACTTGTTAACCTTCAACGGTAGAAGGACGTAACGAGAAACGGTAGACGAAGGAGAAAGCACGTGGTCGCCGGATTTATAGACCTTATCTAAAAGACACTATAACCTGTATAAACCTATATAAAGCCCGTATAAAATCTGAATAAAACACATTATAAAGAGAAGATCAAGGGTGAGAAACCCAAAACCGATCTTGCTTGGGCGTAAACAGCGGAGCATCCGATAACACAGTATCCACGCTGCGGAACTTGAAGGTTCCTAGGTCGCACTGGAAGTAGTAGTGGCAGATTCACAACGGAGCGAATTCTGTAGCAAGGAAGCAGACTCAGGCGATAACCACTTCGAGGCTAAGTCCTGGCGGACCCAGTCGCTTGCACTCCTTTAAGCCTCTCGGGTTCGTGGAAACAAGAACGTTAGATGAAATCGGCAAAGGAAAGGAAAAAACGATGACTATTCATGATCTATATTGTGATGAATCCGGTAATAGTGGCGGAAACTACTTGGATCCTCAACAGCCATTTTATGTACTAGCAGGATGGCTTATTCAGAAAGATCAAAGATTTAAAGTAGATGGGATAGTTCGAAGATATTTGAAAGAATACTATCCCGAGAAGACTGAATTAAAGGGAGCAGAAATTCTTAAAAGTAATCAAGGTCAAAAAATTGCAAATCAACTATTTCATGAAGTAGGGAAATTAGGCTGTGTACCGTTGTATATTATTGCTGAAAAAAAATACTGTATCTCTGGAAAAATTGTTGAAGCATTTTTAGATTCAGAACATAATGACATTGTCCTTCCTGTTTTTTCTTGGATGAATGGAGTGAAAAAATCAATTGCAGAGATAATCTATAACGATTGTCCTCAATCAATAGCTAAGTTTGCAAATGTTCATAATAATCTTTCTATTGAAGGGATTATTGATGTTCAACAGACTATTATTTCAGAATTAAATAATTCTGGTCATTACAAAATAGCTCAAGCTATAAGTGGATCATCTGGCTACATGGAGGATATTCTTTGGGAAGAGACTCATTCATTAACAGCAATGAAAAACAAAGCATTACATAGTCTAAACCTACCTACATTTGCCTCGTTTATTCAATTATCAGAGAGTTTTGCTCGCAAAGTTGGAATGAGAAAGGTTAGATTTTTTCATGATGAAACAAAACAATTCGAGGAAGCATATCCAGAAGCTTTTAACTGGTATAGAAAAGGGGGTAAAGCAACTTTTAGGTTAGAGAATGGGGCTGAGATCATTTCCGGTTTTGACAGTTTGCAAGTATTTAAGATGGTTAAGTCAACTGACACTCCAATGATTCAATTGGCGGACCTATTTGCAAGTTTTACTAATCTTTTTGCAACTAGGATTTATTTAAATAAAAGAATATCTCATGAGACAATAGAGTTTGGAAAACTAATAATTGGTGGAATGCTAGCAAGTGACAATGAAGTTGAATTAAAAATGAATGACACAGTAACTTCTATAAATTTCCTTAATACACTACTGGAAAGTGTGGGATTACAGGTTAAAATACCTAACATTAATAGAAACACAGGAATTGAAAGGTACTTGAGTAAATAGTTTATCGAAGAAGAGCCGACATCATCTAACATAACATTTCTGCAACGTCGCGTTTGCTCCTTGGCCGCGAAGAGGAGTATCAGGGA
Organism: Paenibacillus sp. FSL R5-0928; assembly: GCF_037970385.1. Taxonomy (NCBI): domain Bacteria; kingdom Bacillati; phylum Bacillota; class Bacilli; order Caryophanales; family Paenibacillaceae; genus Paenibacillus; species Paenibacillus sp. FSL R5-0928. Next base: position 793,386 of record NZ_CP150225.1, read on the forward strand.
AGTAATTCAAGCGACACATTCAGCTGGCCAGTCTCACGACCCGTTCCCTTTGGTCACTTAAGCCACTTGAACGTCAGAAATACCAAACGTTATACGAAGATCAAATGACCCCTTTTTTTAATTATCTTTTAGAAAGAAGGCTTATAATGAATTTGAATAGGAATATATTTTATGTTTCATTGACGATTGCAGGCATATCTATTTTATTATCTATTTTGTTGAATTATTTTGTTGAGTCAATCGACTCTAAATGGATTAGTTTTCTAATTAATGTAACAATTGGATTGTTTACAAGTAGCATAGTTACATCGTTTTTATCAATATCTTCCTATTTCAGAGAAGAAAACAATCTTAATAAAAAATATTACATTATAAGTTCAATATTATTACAGAAGATAATGAGTGTAATCGAGTATGTAGATCATAATAAAAAACCCGATGATCTATATAGAAAGGATATTGATTCAATTAATGAAATTAATTCAGAATTAATGTATTTATTCAATACTGAGAGCTACCTTTTGGAAAAAAGTCAACAAAGTAAGTTTGCTGAATCTGTGTTGGTTAGAACATTAAATATATTAAAGTTGATAGAGTTGATGATAAATATCCGCCATAATAATTCAGCAAATATGATGGATGAATTAAAAACTATTCAGCAAGTAATATCTATTGAAGAAAAGGCAGGAATCCAAAAGTTAATTGAAATTCATAAAACGGAGTTACTCAAAGAAAAAGATAACTATACATTAAAAGATTACTATGGATGAAATAATTTAATACATTTTGTATAATATATAAAACCAGAGAAGTTGATCTTCGTATAAACCAGCTAATCAAAGTCAAGCCTTCGATAATATAATTTTGTCATTTTAAAATTGAACATACTTAAATAAACCTACCCTGGAGAATAGATAAAGCTGAAATTATAATCCATTTTTAGAGTCTAATGAGCCTGAATTGCCGTTCCCGAGTTCCACATGCCAAAAATAATGCGTAAAAGCTTATGAAAGCAGCCATAATTGCGACTTTTGCCGGTTTGCCTTCGTCTCGTTTTTGCTGATTGAATTGAAAGAGAGTCGAATTTCTCGGGCCATGAACCTGCTTGGAAATGGCTGCTACGGTAGCCTGATAAAGAGCTGTTCGAATGTACGAAGAGCCTCGTTTCGATATACGATTCTTCTTGGATTTGAAGGTTCCCGATTCGTGAACAGCTGAGTCTAGCCCTGCAAAAGCTGTTAGCTGCTTCACGGAAGGGAACCTTTGTATATCTCCATTTTCAGCAATGAGCATGGCGGCAGTTAAGGGCCCTACGCCCGGAATCGTACGAAGAAGATGGTAGGTTTCCATCGATTCGACGAGGGTTTGCATAGACTGTAAAAGGTCATCCATGCAATGCTGGTACGTTTTAAGAAGGTGAATATACTGTCTAAGAACTACCTTTTGAGCTTCAATTCCATGAAGATCGGGTAGGCTGTGTCTAGCGATCTCGAGCAACTGCAGTAGCTTTGCTTCGTTCCAAACTTGGCCTTGACGGTTGCCAAGGAGCAGTTTAAAACCTTTTCACGATCTGCGGCTAAGAGCTCGGCAGGAGTAGGGAAACGAGATAATAATTCTAAGGAAGTACGGTTACAGACCTTTTGAAAAGCTTTATCATAACCCGGAAAAAGGACATCCAGAACTGCGCGAAAATGAAGCTGCGTCTCGCCATATTTGGCCGTCCAATGCTGATAAAGCCTACGGCAACGCAAAATTAAAATAAAGCTGAAGGGACAAGGGTTGGGTACATCCGGGCGCCGTATTGGACGAATCATGAAAGAGCAGGGGCTAGTTTCGACCTACACTGTCGCACAGTTTAAGCCCGATAAGACGGTTGTAACAACGCGGCTACAGCGAATGTGCTGAACCGTGAATTCGAGCAAACGGAGGCTAAGCGCTTTGTTGTAAGTGATCTGACCTACGCAAAGGTTCAGAACAAATGGCACTATATTTGCGTGCTCATCGACTTGTTCAATCGATGAAATATATTGAGTCGTGACGTGGATGGCGCAACTAAACCAATAGCATACAACTGTTAGGCACCTCTAATTGTTTGAGGTGCTTTTATTTATATTGGCTCTTGTATTCGTTATTTTGATGAATTGAAACTCTGGGTTCAGTAGTCACAAACATTCGTGGAGTCCATAACTATGCCCGCACGCCGGTTCATAACGTTGTTTGTGTATCCCGGTCATGAATCTATCCAACTGTGATAGAGTCTGGTTTCGGGTCGTTCCTGCAGTTGTACCCGGGGAGGATGTAGATGCAGTTGAGGTGGATTTACTTATGTATTTATTGGGGTGATGGATTGAAGGGGGTTTCAACTGAATCGATTTACAGCAAGAAACGAGTTTGCTTGCGTAATCGAACGTATTTTCACTGACAGCCTGCCTGTAGTTCAGTGCGTTATACTCCTATTACCTGGTGGTCATTATTAACACCCTATCCTCATATTGCAAAAGTTTGTATAATGAACAAGTAGGAAAAAATACCCAGAATTCTCGTTAGTAGCTCCAATCGAATAATGGCAATCTCTGCTCTTAGATGAATTGCAAGATGAGATAGAGCAAGTTCTAGGAGCCAAGTTGACGCAACCGGAGTGGAGTGAATTTCGAAGGAGCCAGAAGTTTATTGATCTGGCTTTTGAAACTGCATATGGCAACCTGTCTGATTTTGAAGAACGGCAGCCGAAGTTTGTCAAGCTAGGAGCATGGGATCTTATACAACATATCCACGGATGAGCTTATCCGCTTTATCCGGAATATCAGGACGATTTCGATAGGCTGACAGCTTATTTACAAGAAAGGGACATTGAGTTTGAGATTAACAGTGAAGGCCCTGCTATTCTTGTAGGCTTTTGCACCGTGCTCACGCGTGTATTAAACATTTATCCTTCTGAGGTTTTTTCATCATTTCAAGCGTGGTATGAAGCGCGGGATAATATAATAGTATGTACATCATGGCGGATGCGAGTTTGGATGGAGCAATTGAAGCCTTGCCTCATCTGTCTCGGCGAATGCCGAGAGGCTATTCTACTATAAGAGAGGAGATAGTTTATGACGTTTCGGGAGAAAATTCAACAATTGCGCAAAGGCGCAAGCGAGGCTCAATCTGCAACAAAAATTATCGATAAGCTCAAGGCGCTTAAAGATAGCAATGGCCCAGATACATCATATAGATGGATTTGGGAGTTGATTCAAAACGCTAAGGATGTCGTGAATACAAGTGGATTCGTTGATATTGAGATTAAATTTAGTGAAGCTAATAAAACTATTGAATTTAACCATAATGGTCGATTATTTACGACTGAAAATATTGTTTTTTTGATTGAACAGGTGTCAACAAAAGAACGCTCATTGACCGCTGAGAATAAGAAAAAATCTACTGGTAAATTTGGAACGGGTTTCTTGACGACTCATTTGCTTTCTGAAAAAGTGCAGGTGCATGGATATTTACAAGATGAGAATGAAAGCCCTCGTTCCTTCGAGACGGTATTAGACAGGACTGGACAAGACAAAGCTGCAATAATGAATGCCATAAGTGATAGTTGTGATATGCTGGACAACGGAACAGAGTGTACTGTGAATGAGAGTCAAATGAATACAAGGTTTGTTTACGAATTGGATAGAGTAGGTATAGAAACGGCAAAATTAGGCCTAAAAAATCTTCTGATTTCTATTCCATACGTATTTGCATTTGTGCCGGAGTTAAGTTCAATAACCGTTAGTGTGGATAATTATCAAAGAGTAATCCGGAGAGGGGAAAAAGTATCTGTAGAACTTGTGTCTGCTAATGTTACCGAGGTGCAAATCTCAACTTCCAAAGGAGGAAAAAAGACCTGTGAAAATAGGTATGTCTTTGTGCAGTCGAATGATAAAGTGTCAGTCGCTGTAGAAATCAAAAAAAACAGCGACAATGAAAAACATTTGATTAGGCTGCATGAGGAGTTGCCACGAATATTTTGCGATTTCCCCTTGTTGGGAACGAATGATTTTTCATTTCCCGTAGTAGTCAATAGTCCATTATTTAATCCTACAGAGCCTCGTGACGGCATTCCCTTGATTCAGTCCGAGCGTTCGGGTGGTGATTCAGATGAGAACAGAAACAGAATTACAGAAGCAATAGAACTATATAACGCTATGCTCGACTATTTTGCAACAAAAAGTTACAAAGACCTATACAATATTGTTAAGATTTCTGAACAATCCGAAAAATACTGGCTCGATTCAAATTGGGTTGAGCGAGTATTGGTTCAGCCAATTAAAGAGCATGTAAAAACAACTACTTTCATTCGAAATAGTTTGGGTGATGCCTGTTCTCTTTATGATGATTGGGGAACCTCATGCATTTTCATTATGAGTGATGAAACTCCTGAACTTAGAAGAAAAGTCTGGGAGTTGTCAAATAGATTGATGCCCACGAAGTTGACTCGACAGGATGAAATCGAACATTGGTACAACTCGCTGTGGGTGGAGTGTCGCAACTTTGGCATTATTGACTTAATAAAAGAGGTTGAAGGATGCGGTAATTTAGTAACTCTGAGTAATCGATTAGATTGTAACTCTATAAAATGGCTTAACGATTTAATTATTCTTTTGTATCTTAATTCTAGAAATTTCATTTCTGAATTAGGATACAGTCCATCCATTTTTCCTAACCAATATGGGGATTTCTTACCATTGGACAAAATATTTGCCGAAAACAATATCGGCGACACATACAAAGATATAGCTTTAATAGCAGGTATTGATTTCAGAACTAGATTACTTGATAGTAGTATTTCAATTGAAAGTCTGCAAGGGTTGCAAGAACTTAACTTGAAGAATGTTTTTTCTGAGCTTATTCATGCCGAAATTAACCAAGAAGCAAAACTTGAATTTTACAAATCGATCATAAATCTTCGTGCAGGCAAAAATGAAAAGCAAAATGAGTTTGTTGAAGTCGCTGAACACCTTTATCAAGATTGCTTTAATCAATACATCAGAGTCCATCATGTTAATGAAAAACTGCTATCTGACGCATTGAAGTTTTGGAGAGAGAAGATTTGTATAGATCTAAGTTCCTGTACTTCTATTAGCAGTGTACTAGAGAAATATGACTTTCAAAATGACAGAGAAGTAGCTCAATGGGTTTCAAAATTGGCAAACCATTTCAGAATATGCGAGGACGAAAACTTACTTGACAAATACGCTGTATTGCCTAATCAAAATGGAGAATTTATGCGAGTGAGCGAAATTTTTTCTGACGACGGCAGTGTAAATGAAATTCTTAAAGACGCAGCTATGTATTCAGACAATGATATAAGAAAAAAAATGTTGTTTAGAGGTATTGCGCTTGAATTGCCTCCAAACCGAATAATTTCGCTTGAATCTGTAGCCCCTGCAATCACTGCTTATGTTCGCAACAATAATAAATCCATAAGTAAGCAGAATTTCGAGTTGCGTGAAACATTTAGAAACACATGCGCATGGATTAGGAATAACCGCAAGGATAGTAAAGTGAGTAAGTGTTTCAAAGAGCTTATAGAAAATCTTCATTGGTTCTATGACGATGAAGAAATTGCTGAAAGCATGGCAAAGTCAGAACAGTATGATGAAGTTTTAAAAAAATATAATGTAGCTGATATAGATGAATTGGCGAATATCCTTGCATCTCATCCAGCTGTAAATACAGCCCAGAGCGAAACAATCAGCATTTCAAAAGAACTGCTTGCTCAGTGGGGCATAGCCTCAGAAGAAGAACTTCTCAGGGCGCTGTCAAATAACGTTTTTGGCTCTGCCCAAATTCATCAATCTACAAATAGTGCTGAGCTCTTTAGTTATGTTAAGAACATTCTTAATCGCTCAAGAATCAATATTGTCAACTTTTTGTATGCACATGATGATTACGAGTTTGACAAAGACAATCTTCAGTTTATAGCAAATACGATCTTTAGAGTTCGTAAATTAGGGCAAGAAATTTACGTTATTGCCAGGCCTTCAGATTTTCAACAAATAATCTTGTACTACGATACCGAAATTGATCTACTGGATTTCGATAAAGACTGTGAGCTGTGGGTGGAGAATGGAGTTGATCCAATCCCAAAAAAAATTACTCTTGGCAGAATACTGAAGTTGACAGGGGTAAACAAAATTCCGTTAAGGAGTTTAAAGGACAATGATTGATAGAGACACAATCAGTACGTTGTTAAGTACAACATCATCAAAAAATTTAGTCGGTGTAGGCATGGAGTTGAAGCCTTATGAATTGGCATTGCTTATGTTGCGTTGCTTGGATAACTCAGAAGAATACGGGTATATTGTGATGGGTGTATCCAAGCTCATCAACAACTACGCGGTTGATGGATTAAGTCCCACGACGAAAGACAGAGCTAAAGAACCCATTGCGACTGCACTGAACCTTATATCCTTTGCAATCGAAGCAGAATACGAAAACGTAGATATTAGTGGAAAAAATGTATTTGTAATAAAGTTAAGAAATAGCCACAAGGCTCTTTCCATGAATTTTACAAAAGATCTCGGCTCGCAAGAATCTTTTGTCAAAAATCTAGTTTTGGCTTGTTCCAATTTACAAGCAAGAAAGCATTATTCTGATGCAAATGAAGATGAGCGTAACGACTATATCGGTGACATACTTGGAGCTATCGGTTATACCATAAAAGACCAAACTAGGCGTGGAAGTTCTTCGTCGGGCAAAGATTCTGGTGAACTAGATATATTCGTGTCAAAAGACGGACTACCGTTTACTGTTATTGAAGCAATGAACCTTGATTCTTTAAACACAAGCAATATTAACAAACATTTGGATAAGATTTTTTCATATGATACTTCAGGAAATAAATTCAATGTATGCCTATCTTACGTCAAAATTGCGGACTTCAATTCGTTCTGGGAAAGATATTCTGCGCATGTGAGGAATCACAGCTATACTGCACCTTTGCTCTCATCAGATACAAGTATTGATGATGAATATGGGTATTCTGAATTAAGAATAATGAAAACCAATCACAGTCGATCGGGTAGAGCGGTTAGCTTGTATCATATTTGTGTCAGAATTCATTGATTTATATTATTCTCAATACCCCATTAATTTAACTTTAAACCTAAATTACGAAAGCCCATAAAACCAGGCATTTAAGAACAGCAGACTTGGAGATAGCATCCAGTTATGGAGTCTGGATTGGTACTTGGCGCCAGTTGGGGTTAGATAAGCGTAACGTCCCTTCTCCCCACATTAAGGGGCAACGGGAAGTATTAGTATACACACCGAGATCGATAGAGCAACAAAGCTGTTAAGGAAAATTCTTTAAAGTGAAGCCTTCTCGAATTTATCTCAAAAAGAGCAATTAGTGGAGAATACATATCTAGATACAATAAATGGTAAGATTAAAGAAACAGTTATTTAGACTAACTTTCGCAGTAATAAGAATCCTGGCAGCGATGAGGTCATCAGTAAGGGACAAATTGATGTGAAATTGATGTAAAACATCAACAGAAATGCACCTAAATCAGCATCGCGGAACGGATGAGCATTGTTGAAAAGCCTGTCAAATCAAGGTTTCTGCGGATTGCAACAGCCCACATCCTAGTGTTACATGTTCCCGCATACGGTGCATGTGGAGTCGGTGGCTTTGTTGGTGAGGAACCCTTGTCAAGTAGACACTAAATAATTGCTATAGTTTTAGTGATAGTACCAGAAAAGAAATGGGCAATTTTAATTCCACTAACAGAGAACTATAAAAGAGCCGCGAGTTAGACGAGCGTAGCCCCTAGGCTCCACCATAAATAAACCGCCCTGTTCGCAATGTTGCTGACAGGGCGGTTTGCTAAGTCATAGAGGGCAGCTTGAAAGTTAGCAGTCAACCTGCACTTTACAAACTATCTTGTACATTTTTAAGGATAACTTATTAGTAGAGCAGTTACACAAAAAATAAGATTACTCTGCTACAACTTGTTTGCCTGCAATCCGGCCGAATGTGAAGATATCAGCGATGGCATTACCGCCAAGACGGTTTGCACCATGAATAACCCCTGTTACTTCACCTGCAGCGAACAACCCAGGGATGACTTCGCCTTTTTCATTCAATACGCGAGTCTTCTCGTCGATCACCAAGCCGCCCATTGTATGGTGAACGGAGGGTACAGCTTTTTCGATGTAGTAAGGGCCTTTTTCAAGAGATTTCAATCCACCGCGATGTTTGAAATCAAGGTCTTTACCTGTTTTCGCATAATCATTTACTTTATTAATCGTTTCTTTCAAAGTGTTCACGTCGATTTTGAAGAAATCAGCTGCCTCTTCAATCGTATCGGCTTTAAAGAGCAAGCCTTGTTTAACGAGTTGATCGTATTCGTCTTGATGAACTTCTATCGTTTTACCGATATCCTCAATGCCTTGATTCCATAATTGATACGTATATCCGCCCGTTTGGGCAAGAATTGCTTTAGAAATAACGTCACGACGTTCTAATTCCTCAACGAAGCGCTTGCCTTCTTGGTTAATCAGGATCGCACCATCGAAGCGGGAGTCTGCAACCAGGGAAATAACACCTGTCTCAGGATTACAGATTGGATATGTTTGAATACTCTCCATGTTTGTCAGTTTGGCGCCAATCGTTTCTGCCATAACGATACCGTCACCTGTAGATCCTGGTGTATCGGTAGTCATATATTTTTCATCCATTGTAGGGTTATACTTCTTACGCATCTCTACATTGGATCCAAAACCACCGGTAGCGATGATGACGCCTTTGTTCGCATGGAATGTGATCTTGTCGCCAGTACCCGAAGTCGCAGTTACACCTGTTACTTTGCCGCTTTCGTCCTTCAGCAAGGTTTCGGCTTTCATATTCGTTTTGATAGTGATTTGATCAGCGTCTGTTTTGGCTTTTAACTTAGTAATCAATTCAACACCTGTATGACCTACAGGAATCAACGCACGTTTTCTGGAATGGCCTCCAAATTGGAACAGATGATCAGGTAAGAACTCTACCTTGATATCATCGCGCAGCCATTCGGCAGATGCTAGAGCATTGTCGGCAAGAATACGAACCATCTTTGGATCCCCGAGGTTGTCTCCGCCTTTCATCGTATCATCATAGAACAAGTCAGCCGTGTCATCAGTGATGCCAAGAGCACGTTCAACCCAGTTGTCCGGCGCATTCATCTCACCACCGGAGATCAATGTGTTGCCGCCAACAGCTGGCATTTTCTCGAGCAGAACTACATTAGCTCCAGCGCTCTTCGCTTCGATAGCCGCACTAAAGCCAGCACCCCCGGCACCGATGACGACAACATCATAGGTTTGCTCGACTTCTTCTTTGTCTTTGCTTCCACTGACTGCAGCGCCAGCGACAAGGGTAAGTCCAGACTTCGTAATTGCATCTTGAATGGCTTCGAGATATCCTTTGCTTGTAACTGTAGATCCGCTAATGGCATCAACTTTTGCGCTGTTAGTTGCCATGACATCTTGCTTGAGCTGCGTATAAACAGGTTCTGCAAGTACTTCATTTTCCTTATGCTCTGTCACTTTAATGTCAGTGATCTTGTTATCTAATAAGGAGACTTGTACTTTAATATCGCCATGTTTACCTTGCCCAACTCCTTCAAAGACTTGAACTCCGTTTGCATCTGCAGCGGGTTCTGCATCTTTACCGCCGCAGGCAGCAAGCGTGAACATAAGACTGAGGACTAGTAGAATAGATAACAGCTTTTTCGTGTGAGTTCGCATAATATCTCCTTCATTCTGTTGTGAATTGGTTACATACACTAGGGAGAGGAAGATTTGCTAGGCAAATCCTTTATCTCTAGCCTAGACATGAATGTTATTTCATGTGAAAATATGCACAAGACCTATTATAGATTTAGTACAGCATTATGTATTTGCACAGATTAGCGTTTTTTTGTCTTTTTCGGGCATGTAAGAAACGGATATTATGAAGGGCTATGATTACAATGAAATCAATTCACTTAAAAATCACATTAATCGCAGGAAGCTGCTTCTTGCTGCTGTTTATTGCATTGCTTGTAACAATATATTTGGAGATGAACCATACGGTTGTCCCTTTGAATAAGAACTTAACGCAGCAAGTGGTTAATGCACGCAGCGACCAGATCGATTATTGGTTTAATCAGCGCATCGGTGAGATAGACATGTTTGCTTCTCTAGCTTCGGACCATCATTGGACACGAGATGAATTGCTGCAAGAGATCGATAAGTTCGAGGCGAAGAAGCAAGTAGAGTACGAATCCATACGCGTGGTGGATATTCACGGAAATTCCTGGTCAGCAAAGGACAAGCCTTTTTCGATACTAAACCGACCCTACTATCTAAAACTGCTGAATTCAGATACCAATTATGTGGTGAGCAATCCGATCGTATCCAAAGCGAATGCAGCCGAAATCGTCGTCATTCTTTATCGCGTGAATCCATCGGTGAATGATGAGGTAGCTTATATTGCCGCAGCCGTCTCCGTCAAGAAGATGAAGGAGATTGCTCAAGATGTAATGCTATATGACCAGTCAGGCCAGCTTATCGTCGATTGCAGAGAGCTGGGTGAAGGAGAAGGAGCGGAGGATGCAGCAGATAAGAAGAACATGAGTGTATTTGAGGCTCCAATTCAAAATGTAGAAGGCTGGAAGTTAGTACTCAAAGTACCGAATTCAAGTCTATCATTAGCGGTGATCAAAACCCAGCGGACTGCATTGCTGGTAGGTGTTCTTATCGGTAGTGCGTTTATCGTCTTTCTGCTGCTGCTTGCTTCTTCCATTATTCGTCCAATTCAGTCGCTTCGTCAGGTAATGGAAAATGTGCAGAACGGTAACCAAACCATACGTGCAGATGTTACGCGCTCGGATGAGATCGGCGATCTTGGACGAAGCTTCAATGACATGCTTGTTCAATTATACGCTGTGGAGCAGGACCGAAAGGAGATGGAACTCAGACTGATTCATGAGCAGATCAAGCCGCACTTTTTATACAACACATTGGATACGATCCAGTGGATGGCAACGGAACATGGAGCAGACAATGTGGTGGAGATGGTGGAAGCGCTTAGCGCGTATTTCCGATTAGGGCTTGGCACAGGCAGTCCCTACATTCTGCTTGATCAGGAGTTGTACCATGTCGAGAGTTATCTTCATATTCAAGGTGTGCGATATGAGGAGATTCTGGACTACGAGCTTCGATATGATGAAAAGCTTGCTCAGTGCCAAGTCGTTCGCTTCATGCTGCAGCCTTTGGTGGAAAATGCGATTTATCACGGGATTAAGCCACTTGGGGATCAAAAGTGTAAAATTTCGATTACAGCATATAAACAGGCCGATTATTTGGTCATTAAGGTTGAGAATAATGGGGTTATGATTCCGGAAGAGAAGCTTGAACAGATGAATCAAGCCCTTCTTGATGATACATATGATCGTTCTGCCACAGGCTTTGGGCTATACAGTGTAAACCATCGCATTCGACTAGCTTACGGGGTGCCATATGGCCTTGCAGTGAAGAGCGAAGATGGCATTACCGTTATGGTCATTCGAATACCTTTGGACGGGGAGTGGAATGAAGATGTGGAAGATTATCATCGTCGATGATGAAACGATCATTCGCAAAGGCTTGCGACAATACATTGAGGAGAGTCCGTATCTTTTTGAAGTTGCAGGAGAAGCGAAAAGTGCAAACGAAGCATTGAATATGGTGGAGGAAGCCCCACCACATGTATGTCTTGTGGACATCAACATGCCGAATATGAATGGGCTCGATCTGATAAATATATTGCGCGAACGCTGCCCGTCGGTTCTGGTTGTCATCATCAGCGGCTACGATAACTTTGAATATGCGCGTCAAGCCGTGCAACTGCAAGCATTCGATTATGTATTGAAACCTGTGCCGAAGAGTGATCTGAACAAGCTGCTTCATCGGATCGATGAGCATCTTCAGGCAAAATATCCTTTGCATTCACATGAAAGCAGGGTGGATAAGGAGCGGGAGCTTCCCGGGTATACAGGGGATGGAACAGTGCTTATCCAAAAAGTGACCGAGTATATTGACAGTCATTATCAGGATCCGGAGCTGTCTATTACTCGAGTAGCAGCGCTATTTCATATCAACCAAACCTATCTTAGCAAGCGGATGAAGCAAGAAATCGGTGCTTCTTTCCTTGACTATGTCACCGAGCTTCGGATATCGAAGGCGAAGGAGATTCTGGATGACGTAATGCCGAATATCAAAATCGGGGATCTGGCCGTGAAGGTAGGGTATAAGAGCCAGTACTATTTTAGTCGTGTGTTTAAAAATAGAGTCGGCTCAAGCCCGATAGAGTACAAAAAGCATCCGTTCGGTTATGGATAGGAGGGCCATTCTCGTCCCTCTGCAGCACGCCATAGATGCTATGCTCAGAGCCGCCTTCTATCAAAACGGTTGGATTTTAAACATGAGCGAGAAGATGAAGTTAAAGCATCCGATTGTGCAATATTTTTATGAACTAAGGCGTAGTACATTATAAAAATAAATAAATTCATTGAATATTCAAGAGCAGATAAAATGTCCGGAAGTGTCTTAGGGCTCCTAATATAAGTTTGTTCACACTGTCCACCCACGCATGTGGAGAGTGTCGCTCTACCGGTAAGGAGGGATACAGTGCAATGAGATCCTTATATTTATTGGACTTTAAGGACAAGTATGAGAAAAAATGTTGTTAAAGGAGATGGCATCATTGCCGTCTCTTTTTTGTTTCACTTTTTTAGTATTGCTCTGACTCTGGTTCCCGCTACGGCATCCTACGATCACAAGCATGAAAGACTGAACGGGAATTAGCATTGATGCTACTTTGTTTATATGTTTAATGCCTCTCTACTCTGCTAGGTGACAGGCATCATAGACGTACTTGCGTGATGTTGCTACGATGTTCCATGGAAATTAAGTGAAAGTGATCACAAGAAATTACAGAAGGAGTCATTTATCGTGAAAAGAATCGTAACCCTAAGCACCCGCAAACTGATGGATACCGCAAAACACGGCGGATGCGGCGCATGCCAGACATCTTGCCAGTCCGCTTGTAAAACTTCCTGCGGCGTTGCAAACCAGAAGTGTGAAAATGCAATGAACAGATAGGATTCGGAATTTTACCGCCCATTGCTCTGATGATGGGCGGCTATTTTTAAGAAATGGACGCTTCCTCTAAAGGATGGCAAAGCCGTTTCTACTTGTGTGCAAAAGGAGCTTGATTAGCAAGTATGATTCATCAATATAAACTAAACGGATACAATATCGTGCTCGACACCTACAGTGGCTCGGTACATGTTGTTGATGACCTAGCATATGAAATTATAGCGGATTATGAGAAAACTTCTGTCGACCAAATCGTGACAATGATGTTAGAAAAATATAAGCATGATTCCAGCATTTCTGAGAGTGACATTCGAGAAACCATCGTGGATATCGAGGAGCTTAAAAATGATGGCCAGCTCTTTACAAAAGATGAGTATGAGAACCTCTCGCTTGATTTAAAAAAACGGAAAACTTATGTTAAGGCACTCTGCCTCAATGTTGCGCATACCTGTAATTTGTCATGCGACTATTGCTTCGCCAGCCAAGGGAAATACAACGGAGATCGAGCGATCATGAGCTATGAGGTTGGACAAAAAGCTATCGATTACCTGCTTGAAAATTCGGGTCATCATCGTAACCTGGACATCGACTTTTTCGGCGGGGAGCCGCTTTTGGCCTGGAAAGTAGTTAAACAGATCGTAGCTTATGCAAGAAGCAAAGAACAAGAATACAAAAAGAAGTTCCGCTTCACCTTCACGACGAACGGGATGCTGCTGAACGATGAGGTCACTGAGTTTTTAAATCAGGAAATGTACAATGTCGTATTAAGCTTGGATGGAAGAAAAGAGGTTCATGACCGGCTTCGCCAAACGGTTAACGGAAAAGGCAGCTACGATCATATTCTTCCGAAGTTCAAGGAATTCGTTCGTAAGCGCGGGGACCAAGAGTACTATGTACGAGGAACCTATACCCGTAACAATGTTGATTTCACCAATGATATATTTCATATCGCAGACCTTGGTTTTGACAAAATCTCGATGGAACCGGTCATCTGTGATCCAAGGGAACCCTATGCACTTACCGAGGAGGACCTCCCGGAGATATATAACCAGTACGAAATTCTCGCGAAGGAAATGATCGGGCGTGGTGAGCAAGGCAAGGGATTTACCTTTTATCATTACATGCTTGACCTCTCGGAAGGACCTTGCATCCAGAAAAGAATCACGGGCTGTGGTTCAGGAACCGAATATCTTGCTGTCACCCCTTGGGGAGAGCTTTTTCCTTGCCACCAGTTCGTAGGGGATGAAGAGTACAGCATGGGAAACCTCTGGGATGGCATCACAAAGCCAGAGCTGCAATGTCAATTCCAAGAGAGCAACTGCTACTCGAAGCCGGAATGCAAGGACTGCTGGGCTAAACTCTACTGCAGCGGCGGTTGTCCTGCCAATGCGCTGCACGCGACAGGTTCCCTGGTCGGAACCTATGACTTCAGCTGTGACGTCTTCCGCAAAAGAGTCGAATGTTCCATGATGGTGAAGGTTGATGAATCTATTAGAGCGATGGAAGGGCAATCTAGCTAGTTAACGTAACGGACGAATAAACTATAACCGAGAAATAGACACTTCAAAATAAGGTGTTATTTCTCGGTTTTTTTGTACGGAGAAGAAGGACTGTAAGACAAGAGAGACTATCAGTTTCTGCAAAGGGCAGATCACTGATTGTCTTTTAATCTGAATCTATGGAATAAATTCTGTGGGTTGCTCGATAAATTTGGAAGCAAGGAGCAGGACGGGCGGAGGAACGTGGAGATTAGGCTGCCAAGTTAGAATAAAGACGTGAAACGATTGAGGATCGGATAAATGGAGAAGGGGCAAACCCGGAGCCAACAAGCCTGTCCTCTGTTTTGTTATGGAAGGTGGAATTACATGTCCTGAAGCAAATTGAAGCAACAACTGGAGAGCTTTCTCAGTCCTGCGCTAGAGGGAATTGGATAAAATGTGAAGAATATATACCCAGTTGTAATACTTTCGCCATGTTCATTACTCCCAAAATAAGCAAATATAGATACAGAAGCTGATACGATTATGCAGCCGCTTAGAAAATTATCGAGCTGCTCCGATTGTTATTGAAGGAATTATAGGATGAGGTGTTGTGAACGATGGTTATTTTCTTCGATAGAGCTAAACGGCCACTTTGGGAGGGCAGACCCTCCATTTACTCCCATATTCAGGGGCAAGGGGAATCCGTGGACGGATCGCTGCCGGATGACGAAGAATTCTGGTCCGGTGATAAAATCAGATGGGTAGCGGGCGGTATGGATGGAGCATTCGGACATCATGCCGAAGCTGCTAAGATGACGGATGAGGCACGAGAGCTGGTTCACCTGCTGGCGAAGCAATCCAGAAAGCCTAAGAATTCAACAAGAAAGGCCCTATATGCTAAGATTGTGAAGACAGATATAGGAGGAATGATGGATGTCGTTCTGGATGAGGTACGCAAGCAGCCCGGGATACAGCCGGACTCCGTATTCCATGAAGCGAAATGGTTAGCGGAGAATGCGGCGCACCGAAATGTCGTCAAATTCGGGATTGCCTTACTGGGCCTTTTTCAAAATGAGCAAGTTAAGGGTTTGCTTCTAACGTTGGGAAGACATGAGGAATTTACGCTTTATGCCGTGGTTGCGATTCATAATGGAATGGAAGACAGCAATCAAGTTCTATTTGAATTGGCTCAACAGGTTCATGGATGGGGGAAAATACATATCGTCGAGAGACTTGACCCTGCTAGTCAGGATATAAAAGATTGGCTGCTGCGGCAAGGATGCCACAACAACGTCATGAACGAATATTTAGCCTGTATTTGTGCTAGAAATGGTGGCTTGAGGGAGGCACTTTCTGCTGACCAGGTAGATAGTGCATTATTGGATGGGGCAGCCGATATCATTGAAGCGCTATTGAATGGCGGGCCTGCTGAGGACATAGATGATTATGAGCATGCTCCACAGGTGTTATTTGATTACGTGAGGCTCACTGGGAAGATAGGGGGAACTGCAAAGCATCTGTCAGCTATATTTAGCATTTACGATTTCCTGGCTGAGGATGAGGAGAAATGGACCGTACGGATGTCTGCAGGCTGGAGCGAGCAGTTAAGAAGCGATATCAGCGATGCTTGCCAATCGATTGTGGCTAACATCAAGTGGATGAGTATCGTTATGGATGCTGTTAACAGCGGTGATTCGCCGGACCGTTACTATGGCGTAGCTTGTGCTGAAAAGCTTGGCATTGATATTTGGGACACTCTCTACAATCAGCTTGCAGCCAACCCGCTACAGGATTTCTATTACTATCAGCTCATGAAATCGAATGATCCAGACCGAATTCATAGGTTCGTACAATTCGCCATCGAACACCTTCCCTTGCAGCAGATCGCCACTGGCCCCGGAAATGAAATGGGATTCGGTGAACAATATGCAGCACATAGGAAGCTGGGCGCAATCTTGCAAAGCTTGGACCGGTTCGAGGGGATAGGGACAGAGTTGATCTTCACTGGCCTGAACAGTCCAGTGACCTCCAACCGGAACATGGCGATTAAGACATTGGAGAGCTGGGACGTTTCATCCTGGGGGGAGAAGCTGGTTCACGCAGTCTCTAATTTATCAGTAGTCGAGCCTGACGACTCGGTAAAAGAACGGCTAGACCAACTCCGTGAGGCAAAAGGGTTGTAAGTATGAGGAATATTCATGATGGAGGAGCTGAATGGTTGTATGGCTTATATAAAAAGAACGTACTATTGTATTGAATATTCTGGCTTTGGTGATCAGAAGAGTTGGTGAGAAGCGGATTTTGAGCATGGCTGAGAAGATAGTGTTGAAGCAACCGGTTGTGTGATGTTTTTATGAGTTGCGGGGTGGGACGTTAAGCAATAAGAGTGAAGTTAAGGACGTGGTATGCTTTCACGCCCTTTTTATTTTAGAGTGAGTATGTTAAACGAAATTGAATAGACGATGTGGTTTTCTTATTTTCGGTAATACAACTTTAACCTACTGTGGTATTCAGATTAAATTAAACACAAGGCGATTATGTCAGCCAATAGATTGTAAATACCCCTTTAGTTCCTCCCATCCCCCGGTTTCATCATTAGATTTGATGCGGATCAACTTGAATTCAGTGTATGAACATAAATCATCTTTCATTTTGTCATTCAAAATTGTTTTTGGATCCCGGCGATGATAACTTCCGTCGTATTCAATAGAGCAGAGCGGCTGCAAAGATTCCCTTTCGTAAATAACAAAGTCCATGTGACTCGAAAAGTAGAAGTTTTTTAAAGAATAGTCTAATGGTAGATTGATTGATAATACATCTTTTATGGGGACTTTAGGAAAGACAAGCAAAGGCATACCGCCAAGGAATATTAGCAGTTTATTATAAATCATCCGCTCACCTTCATGCATGAGCTTAATACGGTTTTCTTGCCGGATAATCTGGTTAAATGCAATGGATAATTCAATTGAGGGGCGATGAAAATTGCTTGCTTCAATTGTATAAATATAACGGCTCAATTTCGTTAAATAACCTTGCCCGTTATCAATTTGTGCAAGATTTCCGACAAGCATGAAATAATCAAGTGCACGGGTAAGGGCTACATTAATTAACCGGTAGCTGTTCTGTACAAAGTTAATCTGAAAAGATGTTGAACCTTGTGAAATCACTGTGCTGAAAATAATAGCCTTACATTCACCGCCTTGAAACGTATGAACAGTTCCTATTTTTATATTAGGTTTTCCGCTGAACATTTTTATGAGATGTTCTTTCTGAGCTGAGAAAGGTGTTACGATACCGATCTGATCAATGCCATTTTGTTCAAGTTTATTCACGATTGTATGGATTTCATTTAATTCATGATGATTGATCGTTCCTGATACAGAACCGTATACATTAGTAGAATATATTCCGGCTGTATAGGGTTGTCTCTCTGGTTCATGACGCATCATCCGTAAGCGGTTATGGTAAAATTGCTGATTGCTGAAGGACGCAATGGATGGAATGCAGCGATAGTGATAGTTGAGGAGGTGTGTACCCCCTTCGCTTAGTTGGCACGCCTGTTCAGCTCTTTCGAATGCAGAATTATTCAGATAACAATAAGGTTCAGGGTCTATTCCTGGCGCATGTGTTTCAAACAAGTTTCTGCTAAAAGTATCCTCAATCGAAACAATATGACTCAATTGATTGGTATCCCCGAATAAACAGGCCTTACGTGCAGACTGGAGCAAGCAAAAAATACTTGGAATCGAACACTGGGATGATTCATCTATGATAGCAAGATCTAAGGACATTCCGGCTGGAATACAGTTGCGTGCAGATAGACTGCTAACGAGGAGTACAGGGAACAGTTTAAGGAAAGAAGGAAAAGCAGACGAGCTGTTTCTAATATTTCCTTTCTCACGCAGCTCTTGAATAAGCCCTTTGATTTTTTGGAGCTCTTTCATATCTTTGAGAACAGGACTGGCACTGTGAAGCCACTGGTACTGCAAAAGGTGCAGGTCAATTTCATTTTTCTTCTTATATAAATTCTTCAGGTCAACTGAGGCATCCTGTTGTTGTTTCTTTATCGAAGCCAGCTCTTCTACAAGTTGAGAGCAGCGTAATTCAAGGTTGATAACTTTGATAATCTCCTCACAGAAGGCCAGGGATTGAACCGGGGTGCTGCTGTCAATATGCTCCCAGAGCTGTATTGCACCAATGGACCTTAGCTGCTTTTTCATACGGAATTTCAAATAGGTATGTATTCTTCCGGCTATGTATGAACGAAACCTTCTGAATATATCATTGCCGTACAGTTGCAGCGGTTTATCTAACAGTTCACGTAAACGAAACTCTATTTTTTCATTGGCGATTGAAATGGACTTTAAATCATTTTTCATAGGGATCAAGTGATTCAGACGTAATCTGTCATTTAGAACATTAATTAGGTCTTGAAGCTGATTAATTGTGCTGGTCATATCAATAATTTGGTTCTCTATTTGTTCAGCACGAGTTATTTCATCCATTAAGGCTTGGCTCTTATTTTTATAATCTGAGTAAGTCTCTGCAGAAAGCACATTATATTGATTGTTGTTCACTATCTCTATCATACGGTCTAAAGCAGACTGAAGCGGTACTGCAGCTTCTTTGTTTTTTGCAATATTTCCTAAACGGACGTAGCCAAAGAAATACTTGCTTATTCCGTTAGCATCGAGTTTCTCCACAATATTATCTACGGCCTGGTTATTTGTACTTGCAATGACACAAGTTTCTTGATGATTGACCTGATTGGCGATTAAGTTCAGAATAGTCTGTGTTTTGCCGGTGCCTGGAGGTCCTTTAACAATATTAATCGTATGATTTATATCATGCAGAACAGTATTTTGAGGGAGATTACCAGGTACAATATGAATTAGCATTTGATCGTCAGACATATTTGGTACAGCATAGCTATGGTTTAGATAACTCTTTAAAACGGGACTCGGTTCAAACTTATCGTTCAAGATCCCCTGAATCTCTTGTGAGATATGGTAATTACTAAAGTCAGAATTCTTTGCCTGGAATACAGTATAGGCTGTTACGATTCTTGTTTCTTCGAGATCTGCAATCTCAAGCAGTTGTGTAATCATAGTATTGTCATCCAAAAAACAGGTAGGATTTGAGGAGAATTGTTCTTTTAGGTTAGTGAGGATGTTTAGAGACTGCTTATCAGCCAATGATTTATACACTTCCTGATGAAATCCGCATTGATCAGCTTTATAAAGATTATGATCTGATAGGAATGTTGAATTACTCCACAGAATTAATGGGAGATAAATAAAGCCGCCTTTCTTATTTACTCTCAATAGAGGGTAGCCAAACATAATTGTTTGATCGTCTTTTAAATCATGGCTTAGTTTTTCATACCGTTCAACGACAAACTCTATGTTTAATGGATCTATTTGAGCCTGGTTTAGATCGGAAGGTTTGAGTTGGGTTGAATAATAGCTTTCATATTTTAAGCATTCTAAATAATACTGGAGCAGGTTCTTGGTAATCATTTAGTTCTCCTTATGGGAAATAAAGTATTTATATTTATATTATCCTATAAAAGTAATGAATTTGATATGCGGTAATCAACATACAGATTAGGAGTTGCGTGTACTACAGGTGATTTTAGAGATAATTGGCGGGAGTTGCCCAGTACGTTATTCTGATAATCTGATGATACCTGTGCCGATATAAAAAGCTGGTGAGTAGCGGGAACAGGATAGTGGAAATTATTCCGATAAAGACCTTCCTGGATTATATTATAGGTGAGGTGAGCTTAGCTTAGCGTAAGCGATTGAAATACAATAATGGGCGTTACTCCTAAAATGTGCAGTTATCTTTTTTGGTACTTTGATAGTAATACAACAGGTGGAAAAGCTTTATAGAACAGCGTAACTTATTCATGCTGGTTAACGCTGTTCTATTTTGTTATTATAAATATACGAACATTAGTTTTTATTAAGGTTAAAATTTGATTGAGGCAGGGTAACAATAATGAATAAAGCACCAACTATTTTTTCATTTTTTTCGGGAGCGGGATTTTTGGATCTTGGCTTTGAAAAAAGTGGATTTAATGTTGCATTTGTGAACGAATATCATCTGCCATTTATGGAGACATATCAGTATTCCCGTAATCACATGGGGATGTCACAGCCGGAGTACGGGTATCACTTAGGAGATATCACCGAGTTTGAGCGTAATCCTAAAAGTGAGCTCTTGTCAAAATTGATTAACCAAACCAAAAGTGAGGATCGGCTTGTTGGATTCATTGGCGGACCTCCATGCCCCGACTTTTCAGTAGGCGGTAAGAACAAAGGGCATGAAGGGGAGAATGGGAAGCTGTCTGCAACTTATATTGACT
Organism: Paenibacillus sp. FSL R5-0928; assembly: GCF_037970385.1. Lineage (NCBI taxonomy): Bacteria > Bacillati > Bacillota > Bacilli > Caryophanales > Paenibacillaceae > Paenibacillus > Paenibacillus sp. FSL R5-0928. Next base: position 814,377 of record NZ_CP150225.1, read on the forward strand.
TAATTTGTAAACAATCCCCTGACTTTTTTTTATTTGAGAATGTTAAAGGGTTATGGCGTACCAAAAAACATAGGGCTTTCTATGAACTGATGAAAGATAAGCTACATTCCCACGACTATGTTACAACTGAACGGTTAATTAATTCCATTGAATATGGTGCACCTCAACTCAGGGAACGTATTATATTAATCGGCTTTAAGAAAAGCTTGTTGAATAAGCTCGGGATTGAGTTAGAAGCAGGTCAGACACTCACTGATGTGTTCCCATGGGAAGATCATCTTAAGTATCACATTGAAGAAATTAATGCAATGCCATGGCCGGGAATGGAACCGTTCGCTGAGAATGGAAAACGTGAAAGACCAGCCGGCATCAGTGAAGAATTAACCGTTGATTTCTGGTTTGAGAAAAATGATGTCGGGAATCATCCTAATGCCCACCAGCATTTTACCCCACAGGCTGGATTGGCCAGGTTTTTAACCATTCCGGAAGGGGATGATTTGAAGAAGTCTTATAAGCGGCTGCATAGATGGAGACCTTCTCCGACTGTGGCTTACGGTAATAATGAAGTACACCTTCATCCCTATAAAGCCCGCAGATTATCTGTTGCTGAAGCATTGGCACTGCAAAGTTTACCAAAGGAATTTCAATTACCTCAAAACATCACGTTATCCAACGCATTCAAAACAGTAGGTAATGGGGTTCCTTATGAAGCATCTAAAGGAATTGCTGTAACTATTCTGGATTTTTTGAAGGTGGGAGAGTATGGAGAAGCTAACCGCAGCTAATCTTGTACATGAAATTGGTATGTTACCAAGGGATGGTATTTTTAATTATATTAATAGCAAAACACCAACTTTGGTTAAGATCATTAATATTGTAAGACCGCAAGGGCCGATTAAAATTCAAAGAATTAGGCCTAACAAAGGTGAAACTTGGGAAAAGGCGAAAGTTCAGTCTATATCTGTTCCAATGATTTGGAGACTAGCTAATGCCTTAATGCCAGATCATCCGATAAATGTAGACAGGATATTTGGCGGCAGCTACAATACCCGGTCTGCTCTAGAAGCTCTACTGGTGCATACACCGCAATTTTATTATTGTTATCCTGGACGCATAGAGAGTATTAGTTCAAAAAATAAGATCAAACCTGGTCATAAACACTTGATGTGGTGTCCGGATCACCCTCATGCTCCCAATATGCTGGTAAAAGCAGAAGTTGAGATGGTTATCTCGGAGGTACCAAGTACTGAGATTGTTTATGATGCTCTAGTTCTTCCGGATGAATATCATAGTCCCGGACTAGACATAGAACTGAAACGCAGACACTCCCAAATGCAAATTGCACTTATAGAAATCGGGCAGCACCTTGGCTTTAAAACATGGGTTGCCCAGAACGATAAAGGAATAATATATAAAAATCAGAAGCTTGGTGAAATGGAAGGCGTAATTGGATCATTGAGAAGAGAAGAAAATTTGATGTCGTCTTTTAATGAAGCTCAAAAAGCGGCTTTACTTATTGATTGTATCTGGTTTAAAAATGGCAGACTAATGCCAGCGGTAATGGAAGTTGAGCATAGTACAGGCGTGACGAGCGGCTTAACCCGTATGAAGGGGTTACAGGATGCACTTCCGCCGTTTCCTACCCGTTATGTTATCATTGCACCGGACGAGGACAGGGAGAAGGTTTTTAGAGAAGCATCACGCCCGCAGTTCCAGTCACTAAATGCAAGGTTCTTTCCTTACAGCGCAGTTGAAGAGATGTATGCCCTTTTTAAACGGCGTAATATTAAAGGTGTTACAGAAGAATTCCTGGATAGTTACATGGAGCCAATTCTGGTCCAGTTAGCTTGATATTGAACAAGCAATGTAAATACTCAGTAAAGTTTTCCCGGGTTTAAGTTTGGATCCATATCCATCATGATGGAAGTGATATTATGGCTGACAAAATAAGCAAGGAAAAACGAAGTGAAAATATGAGGGCAATCCGCTCTGTGTCAATGCTGGAAAATTTGGTTACAAGAGCAGTTTGGGCAAAAGGGTTACGCTTCAGGAAAAATGTTAAAGGTATGCCTGGGAAACCGGATATTGTTATAAAAAAGTATAAAACAGTTATTTTCATAGACTCGTGTTTTTGGCATAACTGTCCTATACATGGAACGATACCTAAGAGCAATACTGAGTTCTGGATTGAAAAATTTATGAAGAATAAACAAAGGGATATTAATATTAGTAACTATTACACTGGAGAAGGCTGGAGTATTCTTCGTGTGTGGGAACATGAAATCAGATCTGATTTTAACACGGCTATAGAAAAAATTACAGACTTTATAAACTTGGCTAAATCAAAGGAGTCCTTTCTGTAGGGACTCTTTTTTATTTATAAAAGAACATGAATTTTAATGTCGATAGAGAACTTATGTTCCTGTATAATCGAATTATTAATAATATCTAATTCATGTATTTAACATGTATTAATAGTAATTAGAGGGAAAACCCAAAAAAATGTCGAAGAATAAATATGGGATTTATGAAAGGGAGCACAAGAATATGCGGATAGATTTTACAATCATGAAACCGGAAATTCCGGTGTTATCCTTTTTTAGCGGTGCAGGCTTTTTAGATATCGGCTTCATGCAAGCTGGCTTTAAGACTGTCTGGTCTAATGAATATGACCGCAATTTTGTGAAGGGATTCGAATATGGTCTTAGCTCTATGACGGGACAACATCACAGAATAATAAATAATACATCAATTATCGGAATTGGGCCCAATCAAATTATGCGGGAAGCATTTCATAATACTGCAGTTCCTGATATTTTTGGAATAATAGGCGGTCCACCTTGCCCGGATTTTTCAATAGGAGGAAAGAACAAAGGGCGTACCGGAGAGAATGGTGTTCTTTCTAAGATCTATGTTGATAAAATAATGGATCTTCAGCCAACCTTTTTTTTATTTGAAAATGTGAAAGGGCTCTTTAAGACAGCAAGGCACCGTGAATTTTTCGATGATTTGAGAAAGCAGTTTTCGGAACACTATATGACTGATGTACGTATTTTGAATGCTCTGGATTTTGGAGTACCGCAGGACAGGGAACGTGTATTTATGGTGGGGTTAAAAAAGAAATGGTTAAAGAAAAAACTTGGTGTCAGAAATATTCCCAAGGATTATGAGTGGTTTCAATGGCCCGAGGATAAACATTTTGCAGGTGCAAAACAGCGGTTTGCATGGCCGCGGGAAGTGCCGTTTGGAATTACTCCTGAGAAGCCTGCCAATATTCCGGAACAATTAATGGTGGGGCCAATTATATGTAATCTGGATGAAACGGCTCTTTTACCCAATGGTCTTGAAGGCCTAAGGCCTATGAGCGATAAATATCATGTTATACATGAAGGTGACGTATCACGGAAAAGTTTTAAACGGCTGCACCGCTGGCGCTATAGCCCCACTGCAGCTTATGGGCATAATGAGGTTCATTTGCATCCGACACAACCGAGAAGGCTGACAGTCCGGGAAGCTCTCCGGATTCAAAGTGTTCCTGATACGTACATATTGCCTGCGGAAATGCCTCTAACATATAAGTTCAAAACAATTAGTAACGGTGTACCTGTAAAACTGGCTCATGCAATGGCGGTTGCGATCAGAAGAATGATAGAGGAGGAACCTAGATGACGCCAACAGTTAAGTTTTTTGATTTTACACCAGATCCCAAAGTGCTGATAGCTCTGACTCATACTCCAATGCTTCCATTAGATGCATTATGCGAATTAATTGATAATGCGATAGATTCATTTCAGGCTGCCAGACTCACAGGTATAAGGATAGAAAATCCTCTAATTTCCATTGAGCTGCCAAGAAATTCAGATCTTAATAAAAATACCGGAATAATACGTATCCGTGACAACGGACCGGGCATGACGGCTGAAATGGCTGAAAAGTCAATCAGGGCGGGATTCTCCGGTAATAATTCATATGATAGTCTCGGGTTATTTGGTATGGGTTTTAATATTTCTACAGGTAAGTTCGGCAGAGTAACCAGGCTGCTGACAGTCCGGGAAAATGAAGAGCAGGCTATAGAGGTGGTAATTGATCTTGAAAGTATTAATCAGTCTAAAAATTATCAGCTGCCTGTAAATCCCGTTGATAAACCAAGGGGAATTAGTCACGGGACAGTTATTGAAATAAGCCAATGGTGGCCTGAGGGAAATGCAAACAGCCAGTTTGTCAAACGTCTCATTCATTACGGACTTCCAAAAGTGCGTTCTGAGCTCGGCCGGCGCTATGCCACAGTATTATCCAAGCGGGAAATCAGAATAATGGTAAACGGAGAACCCTGCGAAGCATTTGAGCATTGTGTCTGGGGCTCTAACAGATATGTTGAACGGAAAGGGCATGGACAGATTCATGCCAGATATGACTTCGACCATATTATTGGGGTGCAGAGAAGATGCGGTAATTGTACAGCTTTAATTCCGGATGAAATGATTGAATGTCCATCATGTAAATCTTCAAACATCCGGAGTGTTGAGGAAAAGGTGAAAGGCTGGGTCGGTATCCAAAGATTCGACGACAGCACTGAATACGGAATTGATTTAATCAGGAATGGCAGGGCGATCCGGATAGCTGAAAAAACAGCTTTTTTTGAATTTGTAGATGAATTTAAGAAAACAATTATGGATTATCCTATTGACGGGCCATTCGGAAGAATATCAGGTGAAGTACATCTAAACCATGTCCCGGTAGACTTTCTAAAACAGGATTTTCAGCGCAGCAGCTCTGAATGGCAACGTGCCATCTCTTATTTAAGAGGGGAGAGCTCATTGCAGCCTAGTCAGCCGGGTGCGGATCAAAACAAAAGCTATATCTACAAACTGTATCAGGGGTACCGCAGAGTCAGAAAGCCGGGGAAGGCCGACTTATATATGGGATATTGGGATAGGGATTCCAATGAACCTAAGCGTATATCAAGGGATGTAGAAAAAGAATATTATCAAAAATTCTTAGAGAAATTGCCCGGATACTATGATGATTCAGAATGGTGGAAGCTGGTAGAACAAGCTGATTCCCCGCCGCTTGAAGAATTGGTTGATTGTCCGGAATGCAGCGCGCAGAATTTGAAGGAACATGATACATGCAATGTTTGCGGCTACATATTAATAGGGAAGCCATGTATTAATCCGGATTGTAAACATGAGATCCCCAAGTCAGCGTATTCTTGCCCGGAGTGTGGCATGTCCCAGGTGCCAAAAATTGAAGAACCATGGACCTGCCATGTTTGCGGTACCAAAAACAGGGCTGCTGAAAAGAGCTGTACATCATGCAGTGAGAAGAAAGGCACTGAGAATACTCTTTCAAAGGAATTCCTCTCACAGAATGCCAACAAATCTGATGATTTATCTATACCAGGCTGTTCAATTATGCTGGCTGACGGTGTTTATAGTTCACCTGTGAATGTAAATGTTTTTATTACTCAATTACCGATAAAGTCAAATCAGCAAACTGACGGGATTCCGCTGATTGTTTTTAAGGAAGAAGAAATAGATGTCTACCTGGACAAAACCCACAAATTGTTTAAATCGTTCCAGATCCGGCCTGAACAGATGATAGCTGCTGAAGTTGCACTTTACATTTATGATATGAACCGGAGACTTTCCGGAAAACAATATCACGGAAGACACGCCCTCTCAACAATTGAATGGCAGATTCTAAACAGCCGATGGTCTGATAAACTTGAGGATAGCCCGGACAAAATCCGGGAAGAAGTTTATAGATTCTTTATCCAGTTAAAAGAGAAACTTCCGGAGCTTTTAAAAGAAACAGCCACCGATATATTTGACGAGATGGACGAAGAACAGAAAAGAGCAATGGTTGATAACATGCTTAATCAAAATGCTGATATCAGCCGGCTTGGAGAGATGAAGGAGACCGGTTTATTTCTATTGTATATTGATGAGGCAGTTATTACTGATATTTTTAAAAAGTATCCGCATGTATTTTTCGATGGAGGGATATGGGAAGTTGCATACTCAAGTCCGGCGGAATTAAACGATACAATATTACACAAAGCGCAAATAAGGATCAGGAATATTTATCTTAACTGTTTAAATGATATGGTGAACTATATTAAATATCGTTCAACTGAGACAGGAATCTCTCAAAAAACAAGACTGTCATTGGAGTTTCTCCAGCAAAAGGTGATAAAGTGAGTACTTTCATCAGTGAAATAATTTTAAAGTCCGGCACATGGCAGGCATTTGAAAGAGTAGTCTCACGTTTACTGGCACATGAAGGATTTGAAGGCATAAGGCTAGTGGGTCAATCCGGTGACCGCGGGGCTGATGTTCTAGCGCACCGGGCTGGTAAACGGTGGCTGTTCCAAATGAAACACTGGAAAAACAGGGTTGGTGTTGATGTTGCTGACCAGACGCTGGAGGCTATGAGAATTTACAGAGCTCAGGTTCCAGTAATTGTAGCTTTAAACGGATTTGATGAAAGGCTGAAGGAGCATCAAAGAACTCTGATGAGCAGAGGAATTCCGCTACAGCTGTGGGATACAAAGGTGCTTATCACCAGGGCGGAAAAACTTCCGGAAATGCCCGTACTTAACAGAAATCCGCGTGAGTATCAGGAGGAGGCCATTCGATCTGCAATACAAACATTTAACGAAAAGAATAAAAAGGCCCTGATTGTGATGGCTACAGGACTAGGTAAGACTTTTGTTGCATGTGAATCTGTCAGGCGGATTAACGCAATATCTCCACTGAAATTTCTTGTAATAGCCCATACGAATGAGCTTGTTTATCAGATAGAGAAAGCTTTCTGGCCGTTTCTGTCTAAGGAACAGGAAACAACGGTATGGAACGGATATGAGCAGCCTGGCGAAGAGCGTCTTGAAAAAAGTAATGCCGTTTTCGCATGTTTAAATACAGTTGCTGATTATGTCCAGAGAGGGAAAGAACTGCCGTTTTTTGATCTCATTATTATAGATGAATGCCACCATGTTGGGGGACAAATGTATAACGCCGTATTACAAGAGACTCTGGCTGGTACGGAATGCGGACCATTTCTTCTGGGGTTGACAGCAACACCGTGGCGTCCGGATGATGTTGATCTTTCAGAATATTTTGGTGAACCTCTTGTTAGTGTGGATATTGTTACCGGTTTACGTAACGGCTTTTTATCTGATGTCGATTACAGAATGTATACTGACAATATAAACTGGGAAGCTCTAGGAGAATTAAAAGGAAGGAATTTTTCGCCGCGGCATATTAACAGGACTCTGTTTATCACTGAGTGGGACGATGCTGTTGTATTTGAGCTGAAAAGGGTGTGGCAGGAACAAAGTAAACCAAGGGCAATTGTTTTCTGCGGTACGATAGATCATGCAGCTACAATGAGAGACCGTATTAATTCACTCGGTTTCTGTAACGCGTCGGCAATATATTCACAGACTACTGCCGGCCGTTTAATGGATCCTGCAGAACGTAACCGTATACTCTGCGACTTTCAAGACGGTGTAATTGATGTTTTATGTGCAGTTGATATTTTAAACGAGGGTGTTGACGTGCCGGATGTGAACATTATTGTATTTCAGAGAGTGACCCACAGCCGGAGAATATTTATTCAGCAGCTGGGCAGAGGTTTAAGGTTGTCAAAAAATAAGGAGAAAGTTATTGTTCTTGATTTCGTATCTGATATACGCAGATTTGCAGCAGGCATTAATTTGAAAGATGGCCTCGCTGAAGATGGGCCGGCTCCGGGGAATCCGGTAAGAATTAGCCTGCCGCATAAAGTGACATTCAGAAAAGCAGGCGGTGAGGATCCGCAAACGGAGTCCTTTTTAAGACAATGGCTTGAGGATGTGGCTGCGGTAGAAGGAGCGGGCGAGGATACAAGCATACTTAAATTTCCGCCGGAATTACGGGGAGGACGAAAATGACATTTGATGAAGTCATCAATGATATTGAGAAGATGATCGGGTTAGAACTGGAAAGTATTAAGGCTGGTGCTAACATTACGCTTACCGGGATAGACAAAAGAGCTAAGAGGATCGAATTAATGACCTCGGCGGGCAAACTTAAAACAAGGCCCTTTAGTGAACTTGAAAAAATATGGAATAAACTCTGTTCTTCATCAGCTGCTCATGTAGATAGTGTTCTTGGAGGCTCCGGATCAAGCCGGAACCAGCCCGAGACTGTGATGGCTAACCTGCCGTATGTTGAATGGTTTTTTATAGATGGTAAAAAGCATCTGGCTATAGTAAAGGAGCCGGCGCATGGTTACGGGACGCTTTTAAAGATGGATGAATTAGCTGCAATTGAAATAAAAGATAAATTATTGAACGTAGCAAATACTGCATGCGAAGTGGTTGTTATTACTGAAGACATTAGGGAAACTGCTTATGCTTATGAGAAGGTTACAGGAATACCATTATACCCGGTTTCTCCCGGCGTTTATGAGCAATATAAAGATAAAGTCAGATTTATTATTGTGTCCAAAAGCAATTTGGATAATCAAGTTAAGCAGGGAACTTATATAGTGGTTTCTGGGGTGGAGAACATGAGTTCTGAGCCGAAAATACATTTAGACGGGCGGGAATTTCAAGTGTTTTCTGAGGGCGGGATTGAGGTTTTCATTTCATTATAATCATTATAACTAGCATTTAGACGCGAAATACACCCGGATTTAGGGTGTATTTTTATTATGGCTTTAGCCAGTTGAGTGCGTGAAACGCGCGAAACAAAAAACCACCCGCTATGCGGGTGGAGGGAACGAGGGTTTGACCACCAAGACCATTCCGATAGAATTGAGATGTTCAGGCTCAATGGAATGGAATGATCAAAGATGGCAAACAAGAGCTATAGTCTAGCTCACACGAAGTGGATGTGCAAATACCATATCGTGTTCACCCCGAAGTATAGACGGAAAGAAATTTATAATCAAGTGAGGAAAGATCTAATCGAAATTTTCATACGTCTATGTAAGTACAAGGGAGTTGAAATTCTAGAGGGCCACATGATGCCCGATCATGTTCACATGCTGGTGCGATCCCACCGAAAATTGCGGTCTCAACGTTCATGGGATATTTAAAGGGAAAAAGTTCGCTCATGATATTCGAAAAGCATGCCCAGTTCAAGTATAAATACGGAAATCGGAAATTTTGGGCAGAAGGATACTATGTAAGCACTGTAGGTCTGAATGAGGCCACCGTAGCTTAATATATACGTGAACAAGAAGCACATGACCAAGCCATAGATAAGCTGAGTGTAAAAGAGTACGTAGATCCATTTAGCGACAAAAGGAACAAAAAGAAATAAACCCGTTTAACGGGTAAGTGAAAATGATAAATTACACTGAGCCTGAACAGAACTGCTGTCAGGCTAGCGTCTTTAGGCGCAGTTTGGCAACAAGGGGTTATACCCCAAGAGCAAACCACCCGTTGGACGGGTGGTCCTGATTTATCGACAAAAAAGAAAGGTATTTGATTTGATTATGTAGAAATATAGGAGTAATTATCTAAAAGTATGAAGGAAGAGTCTTATGTATCAGGTATACGATAAATGGAGTTCGGCGCCATCGTAATCCTGGTCGGCGATTCCCAAAAGTGGTTCTGCTTGCCCTAGTTCATGAATCTACAAGACGGCGTCCAAACCATTCTGGGCTGGAAGAAGTCCAAATGCGAAGTATAAACACCTTCCCATGTCGTTCAGATGATTGAACAGGGCTTCGAAGCCGCGAAAGGTTTCGGTCAAGCGCTGCTGCTTTTGGATCGATACTTCTTGTTGGTTCCGGCCTTGGAACGGCCGAATGCGTGCCATCTTGCTTCCGAAACCCGCATGCACCTGGTGACCAAAGCCAAATCAACGTGGTTGCCTACGAACGTCCCCCTGCAAAAAAAACGAGACGAAACCGACAACTAAAAAAGGAAAGTCAGTCAAATTAAAGGGGATATTCGTGACTCGAGCGGCCGATTCAGTTTCTGTGCATGGATCTGTTTTGGGGCCAGCGCTTGTATCAGGAATTACGTTTCGTGCTGGTGGTACATGAGGGCCACTACTCCGTTTTGGTCAGTACGGATTTGGGCCTAACAGCTACCGACATATCATCCGCTTGTACAGCTATCGCTTCAAAACCGATGTGCGTTTCGGGAAATGAAGCAGGTCACCCATGACTTCGGTTACCGCTTCTGGAGCAAGTCGATGCCGAAGCTGAACCGATATTTGAGAAAAGAGGAAACGCATCCCCTCGAAGCGGTAACGAACGAACAAGACCGTCAGCGCATCCAGAAAACTATTCAAGCTATCGAGGGATTCGTGATGTGCATGTGCATTGCAATGGGACTCCTACAACTTGTCTCCTTGCAGTTTTCAGGCCGGATGTCGGTGCTGTTTTTCCGTTATCTGCGAACGCCCTCCCATGCCGTGTGCGATTCACTGGTTTCATAACGCTTTAGAACTTCTTACTGTTAATTACAATAATGTTCGAATCTACTTTTATTGTGTTTTCCCAGGTGAATTTTAGGAGGAAATAATTTAGTTTTATCGAATATAATCCATTAAATGTAAAAAAACGACAGAAAGGGCGAACGACGATAGGAACTATTAAGCATCTATGAAATCACTCGCTCTTTTGATTATGTATGATAAGTTGTACTCCTCTCTAAGATAATCCAAGGAAATGTGAGAGGTGGAGGGAAATGGAGCTAGAGATGTATTATAAAGAAGATACTGGTGGCTGGTTTCTAATTCCAGATTGGTCTACTTTTTTTATTAATCTTGGGAAAGAACTTGCTTTGAGAAATACAGGGAGTAAAAGATGGACTGCTGCCTTGACATTGCCAGCGAAGGAATATATCGCTCCTTTTATTGGTGTTGGAATCTTGTCTTCAGTATTCATAAAGAGTTCTGCCGATGATTTGCTAGAAGTTCATTTTCAAAGTTTATCCTCGCTTGAGAAATATACTCCTGTCTGGTACAGGAAAAACAAGCGGATATTAAAAGCGGTTTTTCTAGGTGTTACTGATTATCAAGGGGAGCAAAGGCTGCTCATACAAACACAATCAACAAAAGCAGGTGGCTTAACGGAGTATATATCAAAGGAAAATGCATTGGAAATACAACTAAATCCGAATGAAAACCAACGTTTACCGAATAACCAAAAGGGACGAGCTATGACTGTAGAATCTCGCTTAACAGATTCTATTTTTGGAGTGCACTCGCAAGCTTTACTCAAGCAGCCTAAAACCAGAATTTGTTTTGTAGGTGGAAAGGAACAGCTTGAGAGTGAGATTACAACAAGAATGTTTGCAATTTATGAAGATAATCAAATGATTAAAGGTTCATTAAATGATTTACTGCGGGTTAGACAGTTTCAGCACAGCGTTGACCCGTATCAATCACAATTTGTTTCCTCACTTGCGAGAAAAAATGAACCTGACTTAAATCTGACCTCTACTTCTATAATTATATACTCAGGCTCCAATGGTTTTTTAAATTGGAAAGAAGATTTTCAGTATACAAACTCCATTGTGGTTCTTGACCGTTCCGAGCCTCAATTTGAGTTCGCAGTTGAGGAAATCAACAATAAATATATTCAAAGTAATAGGACACCCTTTTCAAAATTGGACCTTGAGGCAATGCCCGGCGGTATTGAATTGTTATATTGGGAGGAGACAAGATGAATACTCTATCCAGCGTGAGCAAATTATTTGAGCTGGCAAGTAATTATAACTTGCGATTTCATGAAGTGTCTTCAAAACCGCTTGCTGAATATTCTTTATCGTTAAAAAAGCTTGAGTATCAAATTCTAAATCAGGATGAGGGCGACATTCTTCTGAATGATTTACTAACACATTTTCGTAAATTCAGATTTATACTCTCTGCTAGTCCTCTTCCTTTCTCCGCGCACAGCGAATTGATAAATAGTAAGGATTTGAACAGGTTGTCACGACAATGTCAGCTGATGTACCAGGATTTGAAAAAGGATATTGATACCGTGCTGGAGACTTATGAAGCTTTACGTAACTCTCCGGAGAAACCTGTATTGGATTTTTTACGTGAAAATTTTAAAGATAAACGTTCCACTGGTTTGGTTTTAAAAACTGCCAATGATTTGAATGCAGTAGAAGAAGTATTAAAGCGTACTTTTTTATGGGACAAGTCTTTTTCAGTGGTTACGCCTTCAAAATTAAAAAAGAGCTTTTTCTTTGACAGACTTATTATTTTGGGGCCAACCTACTGGTATCCAGATTATCTATTTCACTGCCCGCGCTCCTCGAGTATTGAAATTATTCTGTATGACTGGCAGTCATACCACACACCGAGAATGGAATATTTCACAAAATCCCATTCCCCAATTTCATCCTTGCTACAGGGATGCAATATACACATGAGAAATACAAATGATATTGATTACCGGGAATTAATAGAAGTCAGTGATCAAATTATTGATTACAAAAAAATCGAAAAAAGTATAGCAAACAGGCCTGCCCTTACTGCAACGGAATATGTCAGTGCGAAATTAATTGGTTTGGCAGATGCTAAAGGCATATTTTTTGAGGATCATTCAATAAAAAATATATGGACGATATCAATGCAGTCAAAGGAACCGATATTAAAATGTTCTGTTAATGAATTGGATACAGACAGTTACTTACTTATAAGAACTGGTACTGGGCGTGATTATATACAGATCAAAGCTGATGAATTTATCGGAAACCGTGCTGAAAAAATGCGCCACCGTCATTATGTCTGGAAAAAAAGGCTGCGCAAATATACGGCTAAATACCCGGCGGAAAAAATCTGTTTCTACCTCCGGAAGCATGGGGGAACCCGGGTAAATAAGATAAACCTTAGAAACTGGGCTTCAGACGATAATATTAAGCCGAGGGAATATAATGATTTTTTAGCCCTCATGAAACTTGTTAAATTTGAAGATCATGCAGAAAAGTTGTGGAAGGAAGCAGAAGACTTATTTCGTGCGCATCATAGGGCTGGAATGGTTATACGAAAATTACTGATTCAAGAAATTAAGAAATCGAACCTTGGGAAATTGGAACTTGAACAAAAAATGACCTTTCATTTGCCAGATTCTGAAGATGCAACATTTACGGCATATAAGATCGAATACATAAGTCAAAATGTTTTCCAGGTTGAGCCTCACCAGTTAAGAGCATTAATTGATTTCAACCATTTGGGGGGACAGTAAAGATGAATAAGAATTTACTTGCAAATTTAAAAAATCGTGAGGCACTCTATAAGAGTTTAAAAGAAGAATTTATCGGTCCTTGCGTATCAGATAAAAGCATAACTCTAAATAGCAATAAAACCGTCTTCTTCGATCGAGCTGATGACTTATATAAGCCATATAAAGATCAATTAACTGGAGAAGAAATTTTACAGCAACCACCCACACGCCGTTACGGGACAGCAGTTCTTCATCCGCTAAAAACCGAGAAAGAGGACTTTATAGAAGAAAAAGAAAATGATCCGGACCATACTGAACCTATTATTCTTGGAGATGCTTCAAAGGATTTGGAAAACATTGATAGTCGTAATGAAGTGGACGATGAAGATCCAGACCTGGATATGGTTTCAGCAAATGCCTACCAGCAAAGCAGTATGGCAGTTAGTTTTAAGGCGGATTTTCCGCATGGCAGCGAACTGAATGTCCATGTAGATGGAGGAAGATATTATCCGTTTTCCGTTAAGTTTAAAGGGGGAGATGAAGGAAGGACGTATAGATGGTGGGTGCGTGTTCCGGTACATTTTGTTGTGAAGATAAAGGCTGAAAAACTATTAGGTCCAGAAGAGGTATTGGAACACGGAGAAACTACAGATGTAATTAGTATGGAAGGGTTGGATATTCAAGCGGATATACTTTCACGCCCGATCAAAGACACTGAACGACTTATTACGGTTAGTCTGATCAACCGGACTCAAGCATTTGGGCATATTCCTTTAGACAGCATTTGTCTTTTTCAGGCTTCATTTAAAACTGAAATTATTTCTCCAGACTTTAGCCCGTCAATTTTGCCCTATCCTGAAATGGCGGATCTGGATGCTTTAGATGAAGAAGAGCTTTCCATTACTTTATTGTACCGGAAAACTAAAACATATGCTGTTGGTCATGGATGTTCAGCTGATTGGAGCGAAGTTATAGACGACAAAGCCGCTTTTGTACAAACCAGTTTTTTACCATCTTATGAAACAAAAAGTATGACACCAGATATAACAAGAGATGACGGGACAGATATAGTAGTATCCATGCGAGATTTGGCGGGCATAGATTCGACAAATAATGGAATGAATCAATTGGAGGAAATTGTCCGCCTTTATGAGAAATGGATAAAAAAACGATGGGAAGAAGCAAGGAAACTAGACTCAACATTGACTCCTGCAGCTGAAAGGAATTTGCAGGAATGCGACAAATGTGTAAAGCGAATGAAACAGGGGCTGGAGTATTTAAAAGATCCGATTGTATTAAGTGCATTCAAGTTAGCCAATGAAGCAATGCTTTTGCAACAAGTGACAGGGGGCGCTATCCGGGAAGCTGAAATAGCAGATGAGACTATTTCTTTTTCTTTACCTTACAGGACACCTGATTTGACCGTAATCCCGGAGAGTAGAGGTAAATGGCGTGCTTTTCAGATTGCATTTATCCTGATGACAATGGAATCAGCTGCTGAGTCTGATTGCCCAGAGCGTGAAACGGTGGAACTCATTTTCTTTCCTACAGGTGGGGGCAAAACAGAAGCCTATTTGGGGTTGTCCGCATTCTCCATCTTTATGCGAAGATTAAAGAACAAAAATGATTCAGGTGTACATGTACTGATGCGCTACACATTGCGTTTGCTTACGGCTGATCAATTCCAGAGAGCTTCTAGATTAATTTGTGCTATGGAATCAATCCGGCGTCGGCATCAAGAACAACTAGGTAGTGATGAGTTTTCTATTGGGATTTGGCTTGGCGGTGATACAACACCAAATAACCATGTAATTGCCAAAAAACAATTAATGGAATTGAGAAGCGGCAAGAGTAATGTCAATCCCTTTTTGATTAACTCTTGTCCTTGGTGCGGTGCGAAAATGGGGAAACTTCGATTGAAAGAGATTAAGTCTGTTGCAGTAAAAGGAAAAAAAGCAAACACTAAAGCTAGATCACAGCCTAATTTCAGTGTACATGGGTACAGGCTGGCGGATGGCAAGGTGGAGATTCATTGTACGGATAATAAATGCCTATTTAGTGAAAAGTTACCCGTTTATGTTGTAGATGAAGACATTTATGATAAACGACCAACATTTATTATCGGCACTGTAGATAAATTTGCTCAACTCGCCTGGAACTCCCGGCCGCGTTCTATTTTTGGAATCGGCAGAGATGGAACCAGGGACAGTTCTCCTCCAGGCTTAATTATACAAGATGAACTGCATCTAATATCAGGTCCTTTGGGTTCTATGTCCGGAATATTTGAAGTTCTAATAGAAGAATTGTGTACCGATTATCGGACAAGCAATGGAGTAAAACCGAAAATTGTTTGTTCAACTGCTACGATTAGGAGGTATCAGAAACAAATTCAAGATATCTACGACCGTACGAATGTAGCGTTATTCCCGGCATCCGGATTAGATGCAGATGACTCGTTCTTTGCAACTTATGCACGTGATAAAGAAGGGAAGCTACTGCCAGGAAGAAAATATGTAGGACTGAATGCACCAGGTCTTGGGTCTATGCAGACATTACAGGTACGTTCATTAACATCCCTTCTGCAAGCCCCAATGAAAATGGACGAAAAAGAAAGAGATCCATGGTGGACGCTGCTTATCTTTTTTAACAGTTTGAGGGAGCTTGGCACGACAGTGTCTTTGCTTCAATCAGACATACCTAACCATCTAAAAGTAATTAAAAACCGAGGAAATCTGGATTTTAAAGAATTAAGGCATTTGAATAAGATTAAGGAGCTTACCTCACGGTTATCTAGTGACGAAGTTGCCTCAGCAATCAATGAACTAAAAATACAAAAAGGTGTAGGGACTGTGACAGACGTTTGCCTAGCCTCAAACATCATTGAGGTTGGGGTTGACATTGATCGTCTTTCATTAATGACTGTTATAGGCCAACCTAAAACCACAGCTCAATATATCCAAGTTACAGGACGTATAGGTCGGCGTTGGTATGAAAGGCCGGGGTTGGTCGTAACTTTGTACAGCGCATCAAAACCCAGAGATCGCTCTCACTTTGAGAAATTCCGGAGTTACCATGAAAAACTGTATGCCCAGGTGGAGCCGACGAGCGTCACGCCATTCTCTCCTACAGTAGTAGACCGAATGCTGCACGCTGTTATGGTAGGTTATGTGCGTCAGTTTGGCCATTTGAATGAGGTTGATTCTCCTTCACCAGTGCCAGAAGAACTTTTGTCTCAGCTATGGCAAAGAATCTGTGAACGAGTTAAATCAATTGACCAGGAAGAAATGAATAACGTTCAGAAGGTTTTTGAACGCCGTATATCACAATGGAAAACATTACGCCCGTCCGAATGGTCCAAAAAGAGTACTACTGATGAGTATCCGTTGCTTTATTCAGCCGGTTCTTATGTGGACCCAACAACCAAAAGAATATCCTGGGCTACACCGAATTCCATGCGGAACGTGGATTCTTCATGTTTAGGTGAAATCAGCACGTTATACGTACTTCAAGATATAGAGGAGTTGGAATCATGAAGTATCCGATACGCAGAGCCCAATTAATCTCACCGTTCGGTCCTGGAGCAATGTCAATTTCTAAGAATGGAATCTCGTCTGTATGTAGCGGACTGGATCATTGGTTTAAAGATCGACATGGGAAAATGGATTCTACAGATTTGTCCCAGTATAAAATTAAAGAGTGGCGTTTAGAACGGTTGCTAGGCGTGGATCATTTCCGGCTACCGCCAGACTTTCGGACAAGAAGTAGCGGTGATGAGGATATGAATATGTTCTTAACTGTACCTTTTCTGCGCTTTCCAAAATGGCATTATTGTACTTTTTGCGGCCAAATGAATGAATTGCAATATTATGAAAAAAAGAATGAATTGTGCAAAGGTTGTGAACAGAAAGGATATAAAAACTATTTAGTACAAGCACCATTCATTGCTATATGTGAAAGAGGCCATTTGCAAGACTTCCCTTGGAGGGAGTGGGTCCATAAACAAAAGACCCCTTCATGCAAAAAAACAATGTACTTGGTAAGCACGGGAGGAGGGGCGCTCACCTCTATGCAAGTAAAGTGTGAATGCGGAGTTGAGCCTCGAATGCTGTACGGTATAACGTCTGCAAATGACGAAGGTAAAACAGAACTAAGTGAATCATTATGTGAAGATGGAACAGTTTTCTTATGCCAGGGTAAGCGTCCGTGGCTTGGTACTGACGAAGGGGTAGATTGTACCTGCCATCTTAGGGCTTCTTTGAGAAGTGCCTCTAATGTTTATTTTGCACAAGTACGCAGTGCCATTTACATTCCTGGAAACAGCAATAAACAAATATCTGAATTACTATCATATTTTGAACACCACCAGGTTTTAAGTATTATAAATTTAACCAAACGTGCAAGTTTGAGCTTAGACGAAACAGTCCAACAGTTAAAAGGTCAATTTCTGGTTGAACTAAATGGATATTCTGATTCTGATATCCGTCGGGCATTACTTGTGAGAGAGTCACGAGATGAAGATCCAGGTAGTGAAGAGGAACTGCCTATTGACATAGAAGCAGTCCTTCGACAAGAGGAGTATGAAGTATTAAATGGTGAAATAAATCAGGAAGAATTAAAAATCAAACCTGTTCCCGTCGGCTTATACAAAAATAACTTATTCGAGATATCAAAGTATTTTTCCAATATTCACTTAGTAGAAAAATTAAAAGAAACACGCGTTTTAACCGGATTTACCCGAGTTTTCAACGACCAACAAAATGATATTGAGGATTTAAAATCTATGCTCTGGCGCAAACAACCGGAAAATAAAAATGACGAATGGCTACCGGGCTATGTGGTATTTGGGGAAGGGGTTTTCTTTAATTTCAATGAGGAGTTTGTAA
This sequence comes from Paenibacillus sp. FSL R5-0928, assembly GCF_037970385.1. NCBI lineage: Bacteria > Bacillati > Bacillota > Bacilli > Caryophanales > Paenibacillaceae > Paenibacillus > Paenibacillus sp. FSL R5-0928. Next base: position 832,442 of record NZ_CP150225.1, read on the forward strand.
GGGAATGGGAAGGAAGAATACAAGTATCTGAAAGAAGTAAGCCCTTAAGTTTACGATATAGGCATTTAGTAGCTAACCGCCGAACCAAGGAGAAAAAAATAACACCGCGCTTCATTATGGCCCATACTTTTGCGCATTTACTTATCAATCAGCTCGTGTTCGAATGTGGATACAGCTCGTCTTCGTTAAGGGAACGACTGTATGTTTCCGACAACGAATCTAATCCGATGTGCGGTGTCCTTATTTATACAGCTGCAGGTGATTCCGATGGGACCATGGGCGGATTGGTACGAATGGGAAAGCCAGGTTATCTGGAGGCAGTTATTCGTAAAGCATTTAGTAATGCGGGATGGTGCTCTGCCGACCCGGTTTGTACTGAAATTGGCTTGCAAGGGCCTGATTCATGTAATTTATCCGCTTGCCACAGCTGCTCGTTGATACCAGAAACAGCTTGTGAAGAATTCAATCGTTTTTTAGATAGAGGACTAGTTGTTCCATTGTATGGGGTAGATCCGTCAACGGCTTTCTTTAATTAATATTAGATAAATGAAGGAGGGGAAGCCCCTCCTTTTATCCTTTGTAGGATGAAGCAAGCTAATAATGGAGAGCTAAACAAAAAATCAACTTATAAATATGTATTAATCCTGACCCAACAAATCCCCAACAGAAACCTCCAGCGCTTTTGCAATAGCCACCACCTCATAGTCCTGCACAAGCCTATATTGACCCTCCAATCTCGATAAACTAGTCGGACTAATATCTAAACCGAAGGTTTGCAACCTGGCAAGGAAATCCTTTTGCTTCATTCGTTTAGCTTTTCGAATAGCTATAACTCGGGTCCCGATGATGTTTTTGTCACCTGGGGGCTCTTTGCGATGTCTCATTTCCGTGTCACCTCACAATTTAACCAAATTGTATGCGAGGTAACTGTTGTTTTAATGCGAATATCGAATTAAAATAAAATAAACCGATAAACGCATTAAAAATTCAATACATCGTCTACAGACATAGCTTTGCCAGGAAGGAGGGGATGTAATGCAGCATCTGACGCAGAAATATGAGGAGGAAAAACGTAAGCTGAATGAACTTGGTCAGAGATCACTTGAGCAGGGGATTTCACTCAGTGGAAATGAAGCCGTTCAAGCCCAGAGTCGTAAAGTAGATGAACTCATTAACCAGATGTATCAAGAGAAGAACGAATATCCAGAGGCTTTTCGTTTATACTTCTGTCTTGGGGGAGATATAGTGAGCTTTCCAGCGTGGTTTACACAAACGATTCAGGGTCGATTAAATGAGGTAACTGCACAGATAGAATATCAATCTGAGTCTAGACATGCTTTTGAAGAAGAGAGCAAGGCGTTTGAGGCATTGTTTGACTCCATGGATATTGCACGCATGCCAGAGTTCGAGTATTGGGAGGATAAGCTTCAAATGAAGCAATCCATTCTTAATGAACGTCTGTATCTGCAAGGACTACAAGACGGTATGCAGCTTGCAAATGCCTTAACTACTCCTTCTGGTCCCTCAGAGTAAATCTTAATCAAAGAGCATATGTATACTCCTGTTTAGGCTGTCAGCACGACAGTCTTTTTTCTTGTGTTTATTTTTGGAAGGGATACATTCCCATATTGTCGAATTACCATACATATTGTAAATCCAGTTGATACGAGGTTTTGCTATGTTTAAAGCCCTAATGTCTCTCTTCAAAAAATCAGATCCTAAGCAGCCGCTGGCGGTGCAAAAGGTACAGACTTCTAAGCCAAAGCCTAAAGTTGCCTCCACACGAATTGGAGAGCTAGGCGAACATAAAATCAATATTCAACTTGATCAACTCCCCAAGGAGTGTAAATCGTTAAGCGATCTGCTGCTCCCTAATCCCAAGTCTCGAACAGGATATGCCCAGATTGATCATATTGTTATTTCTCCGTATTGCTTATTTGTCATTGAAACGAAGAACTACAATGGGGAAATTAAGGGTGGGCGGACGGATCAGCAATGGTCGGTGAGCAATCGTTACAAGATGTACAATCCGCTGAAGCAAAATTATGGACACATAAAGGCCGTTGAAAGTCTTCTTAAGGGCATTCCTAAAGTGAAATCTGTATCGATTATTTCATTTACTATGAGATGCCGCTTTAGCATAGATCCAGAGCTGCGGCAAATTAAATCAGATGAGCTTGTTATTTATGATGTGGAGTTGAGTGAGTTTATCTCTAGAAAACTACTTCGACTAAAGGCGGAGAATCCTGAACCACTATTTTCACAAATACAAATTCAATCTATTTATGACCAACTGAGCCAAGCTAATATTACAGACCTAGCGATCCGAAAGCTTCATGTAGAGAAAATTACTTCGAATACTAAAAATCGTTAACGACCTTGGAGGACTCCATGCCATTACTAGATACAATCAAACAGATTTTCAAGCGTAAACAAAAATCATATAAGATGGTCCTAATCCTATCTTTAATCGAAGAGCTACGAGGCTCTCATCGGGAGCGTGTATCGTTTGATCGCATTAAGGAACGGTTTCTTAACTATTTCGTCACTGAGCAAGATAGAGGAAACCGGGTAGATCATCCTCCAGGACGGGAAAGCTGGGCAGAGGTTACTCCGAGCCAACTTAAGGATATTATTAGTAGTCCAGTTAATGCGCTATCAAGTATTATTTTCTTTAACACACAAGATAACTCAATGGGTTTTCAAAGCACTATTATTAGTCAGCTAGGTGAAGAAGGATTAGTTGAACTTAAAGAGTTAGCACAACAAGAATTAGAAAACTATAACACAGCATTAAAAGAATTCTCTATAAAGCAATATTTAGACGAAATTATGGATAGGTATGTTCTGGCTAAAAAAGATAGCTCAGCCAGCCATCCTTTAGGTTTCCTGTTACGTCAGGCAATCCCTAATGAGTTGAAAGCCTTGCCGTTCCTATCAGAAGATTATTATATTATTGAAGGTTCTATTGGAAAAGGAAGATGGGCTGCCATCCCTTGGCTAGCAATTTTGGACAAGCGTGTCACGCAAACTATTCAACACGGAGAATATGTCGTTTATCTTTTTGCAGAAGATATGAGTACTGTGTATTTAACACTCGCTCAAGGAGTGACGGCTCCAATAAGAGAAAAAGGCCGTAAAGAAGCATACGTGTATCTTCGCGCAAAAACGAAAGAAGTTCGAGAGTTCATACCGCTTGAAAACATGAATAAGGATGAAAATATTCATCTAATGGGTCGAGAACTGGGAAACGATTATCAAGCATCGACGATTGCCTATGTGAAGTATGAGCGTGGAAAAGTTCCGTCTGACGAACAATTAGTAAGAGATCTTCAAAATGTAATGGAAAACTACCGTTTGTATGTGGAACGGCGTGTGCTTAACGAAACGGCAAGCACCTTGGAGGTAGAGCCAGTGACAGAGTATATGGAATCGGTACCTGAGCCAATTAACGACGTCGAAATCCCCTCTATCCTCCACCAAATCCAATCCCACATCCGCCGCAAAGGCTTCTTCTTCCCTGAGCACCTTATCGAGAATTTTTACCTCTCGCTAAAGACAAAGCCTTTTGTCATCCTGGCAGGGATATCGGGTACAGGGAAGACTCGGTTGGTGAAGCTGTTTGCAGAGGCTCTTGGTGCAACGGGGAATAACGGCCAGTTTACCTTGATCCCAGTGCGGCCAGATTGGAGTGATCCTGCGGATCTGTTGGGGTACAAGGATCTTTCGGGCAGGTTCAAACCGGGTCCGCTCACGGAAGTATTAGTAGAGGCGCGGAAACCGGAGAATCAGTATAAACCTTATTTTATCTGTATGGATGAGATGAATCTGGCGCGGGTAGAGCATTATTTCAGTGATCTGCTAAGTGTGCTGGAAACACAGGACTGGCAGGAGGGGAAGATCCAGACACAGGATCTCATATCTTCTATCATGCTGGATACGCCTGAGGATCAAGGGAAGTTTGGCAGCCTCGGTATCCCGGAGAATGTGTTCTTAATCGGGACTGTGAATATGGACGAAACGACACATCCCTTTAGCAAAAAGGTACTGGACCGAGCCAACACACTGGAGTTCAATTACATCAATCTGCAGCAGTACCCGGACATGAGTGAGCAGGAAGAGACGGATGATCCCGCTGATCTTGCCGAACTGAATCATCTTTTTCTGCGCTCCGATTATTTGCAGCTAGTGGATGCCTATGATACCAACAAAGAGCTTGTTGTCCGGACGACAGAGAGATTGGTTAAGATCAATGCTTTGCTTGAGGACATCCATGCTCATGTGGGCTTTCGGGTACGGGATGCGATTTGCTTCTATATGATCTATAACGAGCGGTATAAGCTGATGAGTGAGGAAGAAGCTTTTGACTGGCAACTGCTGCAAAAGATACTGCCGCGCATCCAAGGGAGCCATTCTTCGGTTCGCCGGGTATTGTTGAACTTGATGAAAGGGGCTCTTGGTACCGAATCTGGTGTTACAGTAGACTTCCAAGCTTTTATGGATGATGCTTCTCCACTCTACCTGAAATGGGCTGCTGGACAAACTCCACCTACGGCCAAACATCCACAAAGTGCACGGAAATTGGCTTTTATGCTTAGGAGGCTAGAGGAAGATGGATTCACCTCATACTGGCTCTCTTAATCAGGCGGTAGAATTGCTCCGTGTAGAAACGGAGCTTTTTACGCTTTTTCTTCAAGGAAGGCCATATCATCCTACTGTGGAGACCTTGCAGCTTCATCGTTCTTCTAGTCAGGAGTGGGTGAATGCGCAGCTTGGGCTTGTTTGCTCCGAACGGCTTGGTAATGTTCAGATTAAAGTGTTTTCCCCTGAAGTCCACGGGATGGTGGACTGGCAGCCGGGGGAGTCTGTTTTTCCTTGTTTTTATGAGACACAGTCGTATGAGCTGGTGATCCAGAGGAAGACCGCTGCTAACCTCTCTTTTTATCATGACAATGTGCTGCTTCGGCAGGCAATTAAGCCTCTAGGTGAGTCTATTCTTGCGGGTGTGCTGAACTTTGGGAATGAGGTCGGTTTGACGGAATGGGAGATCCGCAGTTCGGGACAGGCTTTGCTGCGGGTAGAGATGGAGATCTTCCCCTCTAAAATGGATTACAAGCTGGATTACCAGAATATTTTAAATGAAGTGAATGAGCAGATTTATAACTTGGCTTTTGATTTTTTGCGCAAAACCTACCAACTAACAGGCTTGCGGGAGACGCAGCATCAGAGCCTGACGGAGTTTTTCACCATACTTCAGCATGTGTTTAGACAGCTCTTGGATGCCGTTGAGCGGATTAACAAGAATCCCAATTACGCTCTGCTTCAGGACCGCCGACTAGTGGATGCCAATCGGGTCAAAAAGGCAGGAAGAGAGAACATCCGCGAGCTCGCGAAGCATCCCGAACGATTAAGAGAAGACATGAACCATGGATTCTTGACCATCGGCAGCCGAAATTACACAGCCACACATTTAATGGAGACACGAAGACGCCTCGCCTATGATACTAATGAAAACCGGTTCATCCGCTGGATGCTGGAACGCATTCATGGAAAGCTGAAAGAGTTAAAGGGTCGCTGGAAGATTAAAAATCGAACCCCAGATCCATTACTTATAAAAAGGTTAGACACCATGCTCACTCAACTAGAGCGGGTGCTCAAGATGGATTTTTTGCGTGAGGTTGGAGTACTGAGGCAGATGTCCGTTACACTGGTGCTGCAGATGGCCCATGGATACCGCGAGGTCTATCGCTGTTATCTCATGCTGCTCAAAGGCTTGTCGATCCAAGGTGATCTGCTGCGCCTGTCTATGAAGGATGTCGCGCAGCTCTATGAATACTGGTGCTTCCTCAAGTTGAATCAGCTTCTGGGTCAGAAGTATAAGCTGGTGAAGCAGGATATTATTAAGGTGAATCGGAATGGTATTTTTGTTACACTTGACCGCTCGCAGAGCGCTAAGATGGTGTACGAGAATCCAGTTAATGGAGAGCAGTTCATCCTGTATTATAATGCGATTCCTAGCTCGGATAAGGCACCGACGCTCAATCAGCGTCCAGATAATGTGCTGACACTGAAGAAGAAGGATGCTGGCAAAATCAAAGAGTATAAGTATGTTTTTGATGCGAAATATCGGTTAAATCCGGCTTATGAAGGGACTTCCTATCACCGCACTTATAGGCAGCCTGGACCGGAAGAGGATGACATCAACACCATGCACCGTTATCGGGATGCCATTGTGTATCAGGAGAAGGGATCGGGAGAGTATGAGCGAAGCATGTTTGGCGCCTATGTGTTATTCCCCTACCCGGATGAGGATCGGTATAAGACCCACCGATTCTACAAGAGCATCGAGCTATTGAATATTGGCGCTTTGCCATTCCTACCGAATTCTACAAGCCTGGTGGAGCGATTCTTGGATGAGATTATTCAGGATAGTCCGGAAAAAGCTTATGAACGCTCGACTCGTCCATGCGGCACGAAAGAATACTATGCCAACCAACTCGCGGGTAAAAATGTTCTTGTTGGTTCTGTCCGGGGACCCGAACAAGTGGAAGTTGCGCTGCAGAAATCTTTTTATCATATGCCGTTAAAGAATCTTGCAAATCAGAAGATACTAACGCAAATTGAATACGTAGCGATGTGCCAATCCCGTAAAAAGTTCATGGATCCTGCAAAAACGGGGATTCACTGGGTAGGGAAAGTAGCGGATTGGAAGGTGCTGCGGCGTAATGAGATTAAAGAGGTTGCTTGTCGCCCGGGTACTGAAGAAGATCTGTATGTACGATTTACGGTTGAGGAATGGAAAGCAATTACGTCTCCTATCATGCTAGGTGGTCAAAGAATACAAACGGTGCTCTATACGAGTAAATATATTCTGGATCGTGCCTTGGAAATCGCGGAGCTTCGCTTAGAAACGGAGGGAGATCTTCGTGAATGGCGTGAGAAACGCCGAAGGGGCAGAGTGAAGGTGAAGTTGGATCATGAGCAGTATGTGGACTTAGGGAAGGTTGTTGAAGTTCGGAATATTTAAGGTTAGTGAACATGAAGTAAGGTGAACGAAAACATCATCGAACTCAAGCTGAATCATACAAAAGTGGATTTGGCTATAGTGTAGCTAGCGCGGATACTTTAATTATTCGTGCTAGCTTCTGGTTTTGAAGTGATGGTGTATAATTCAGAAAATGTGCTAAAAGAGGTATACTCCGGTGAATTATTGTTTTTTTTGGTTCGTGAGAGATTAAATTGGAAGATTAGTACTGTGGAAATTATTAATGAAATGAAAGGAAATTTCACTTGAACAATTGAAGTACATAAATTATGAAATTAATTGTAACGCAGAGATTCTCCCCTTTTTCACCTCCCTATATCCACCCCGCAACTCTAGTATCAACGCTTTCGCGGATAACACTCTTTTACCGCCATTGTTTCGTCCAATTGCCTATAAGCTCGCCGAAACATCGGCTGACCTTGTTCATAATAGAATTCCCCTTATCACACAAATTGGGCTCGAAGTTGCTGTATCTTCTATTGAATGAATGTTGAAAAAAGCCGCTGGCTTCCGCGTATTTTCTCACTATCCACAATTATCAAAACATTTTGTTAATGCTCCGCTCGTTTCTCCGTATTAACATATGTAAGTTTCTTCACAACAAATTGCGCAATTTGTTTAGCTTTTCGATGAAGGTGAGGTGGAAGGAGGGTGGAGATGGAGGTTATCCAGGGTAAAGTGGAGCGTTACATGAATACCGAAAGATCACGTGAAGTTATCATGTCCAAAGAGGAATTTACCCGGATGTATGATACGTACTACCAACGTGTTTACAAATATATCTGTTATCGGATTAATAACCACCACACGGCAGAGGACATATGCAGTCAGGTGTTTGAGACTGTGATGTGTAAGTATTATAGTTTTTCACAAGAAAAATCCAATTTTGAGGTGTGGCTGTTTGCCATTGTAAGAAACGCTGTAACGGATTATTTTCGGGCGCAGAAGAAAAGAAGCTATACCTCACTGGATTCGTTGCTGGAACTTATATTTCCCAAGCCGTCTCCTGAGGAGCTGGCGATCCGTGAGGATAATAATCAAGCACTGTTCAAGGCGCTCTCCAAGCTGCGTGAGAAGGAACGAAATATCATTGCAATGAAATATGGGGCTGGGCTGAAAAATTCCGAAATTGCACAGATCATGGGAGTTAGTGAGTCCAATATCGGTGTCGTAGTATATAGAAGCTTGAAAAAACTGCATATTTCCTTAAAGGCAGGAGGGTTCAAAAATGAATAAGAAAGATGATCTCACCAAATTCAGCAAAACCATAGAACTGCTTGAGAATGCCGAACAGGGCAGCACTACCGCCAAAGAAAGAATCTATAACCGCTTGATATACAAATTGGACCATGGGGCACTTAACCCCCAATCAGAGATAAAGGACGGGATAACGATGAAAAAAAGCAGCTGGAGAAATGCAATAGTGATTGGCAGTGCAGTAATTTGTCTGGGTGGAGCATTCTCTGCAACCTCCTATGCACAGGATATGTTCCAGTCGATCATGGCAAAGTTTGAAGTGGGAAATCTCGAAATCACACAATACGATAAGGAAATCCCATCGGCTGCACAGTCAATGACTCCATCTGAAGATGCCCAAGGCGGGGAGAATGCGGTCATTGAATTGCCGGTTGCAGCTAAGTTGAGCCTAGATGAAGCACGTGCAGCACTTGGCATGAACTTCCCGGCACCCGATTGGATGGGAGACTATGAGTTTGTGAATTGTGTTCTTCAGGGGACCAGCATGGTTGAAGTGCAGTATAATTCCGGTGAGAATGCTGTGAATTTTCTAGTCTCCAAGGGCGGGGACAATGGGATCAGCACTACGGAAGAAGTGAAGACAGAAGTAATTAACGGGACTAAGGTTTATTATGCAAATGGAATTGTGATATGGGAAGAGGATGGCTATACAGTAGAGTTGTATTCCCAAGTAGATTTTGACCAAGCTACACTAGGGAAAATCATTGATAGTTTTAACATTGGTGCGCCTGTTCAGCCTTTAGAGCAAGGTCAAGTGAAGGAGAACTTGCAAAAGAATGGAGCAGCGGTTGCAGCTCCGGCTCCGGCTCCGGCTGTAGATTCGGAATAAAAGACTTACTCCGGGCAGCAGCAGCCTATAGTTACACACAGAAGACGCGAGGGGATTAGTCCCCTGAGCGTCTTCTTTTTTGAGCACACTTTTATAGAACATTCCCCAACCATTGCCACCCCCCAAAAACAAAAGTATAATTGATAATGATTATCAATTAATGAATGAATAAAGAGTTAAGTGTATTTATATAAGCAGTAAAGAGGTGACAGAATGCAAAAACAATCGCAAAAGACGGATTTAACTGAGGTTAGAAAATATATAGAAGAGAATTTCACGAAGCACCTGTCTTTAGCACATTTAGCTAATCTTTCTGGTCTTAGCTCCAGTTATTTTTCCTCGGCGTTTAAACAGGAATATATACAAAGTCCAATGGAGTATGTTACCCAGCTGCGGATTCAAAAGGCTAAACAATTATTGCAAAAGGAAGATGTTCGCTTAAAATTTATAGCAGAGGCTGTTGGATATAGTGATGAGTTTTATTTTAGCCGAGTGTTCAAAAAGGTCGAAGGGATATCCCCAACGATGTATTCCAGCCAGCAAAAATCAAATATCGGTGTTGTAACTGGGAATATGATGGGGTATCTACATGCGGCAGGAATCATCCCGTTTGCTGCACCTTTAAGTGCAAAGTGGACACCGTACTACTATAATTTGTGGGCGCAAGAAATCGAGCATAAGGTAACCTTGACGCAAAATAAAAATTATTGCAGCCCAAATGAGCTATTGCATTTGCCAATTGATCTTCTTATTTCTCCAAAAGATTTGTCGTCAGAGCTGGTAAAACAGATAGAGGATCATTTTCCAATCTATTGGCTGGATGATAAGCAAGATTGTTTAGTAGCCTTAACTGAACTTGCTGCCCGATTAAATAAACAAGAAGAAGCGAAACAGTGGATCACTCAGTATAGGGCAAGATTGGAAGACGTTCGGCGCAGGTTAGACTGGGCCACTAAACCACCCAGAGTTCTAGTTATACGTATCTATCAGCAGCAAATCTTTGCTTATTGTAATACAGGTATTCAACATCTTTTATTTCAGGATTTGGGTGCAGAATCTAGTTATGAGCAGCCTGGTCTATATAATGCCGAGATTACTTTTGAAGAGTTAAGTAGATTGAAGGTAGATAAGCTATTTACGATTATATGCCCCGATGATGAGTCCCGCGCAACATGGCATCATTTGCAGAGAGACGCTGGATTCAGACAGTTAGAGGCTATCGAACAGGGACAAATCTATGTTATTCACTCCGATCCTTGGTTTGAATACTCTCCTGTGGCTTTAAAACGAATGCTAGAGGAAGTTGCAGTAATGATGATACCTTGAAAATGTACATGTCTAATCATAAGATGTTACATGGTCAATGCGTCCTATCTCTTATACACTCAATACTGAGAATGATTATTATTGAGAATATAGGAAAGAGGGAAGGTCTATCATGAAGGGGTTTAATACAAAAACAATAAGTTATGTTGTAATGGTTGCTTTATTATCCATTCTACTGACAGCTTGCGGGGGCAATAATACAGCTAATCAGCAAGCAACAGATACTCCAGTAACAACCAGTGAAACGAGTGCAACTGCAACGGATGAACCAGTTGTACAAGAAACGGAAGTAGCGGCTAGAGAAGCGTTTGTAGTAACTGACCAAGTAGGCAATACAGTAAATATTCCGGGGACTGTACAAAAGGTGTATGCCCCTGGTTTAGAGGATTACTTAGTTACGCTTGGTGTAACCCCAGTAGCCCAATGGTCCACGGGTGAAAGACCGCAGCAGTATCTACAGGATACGTTAAGTGGTGTAAAAGAAATCAGCTTCGCTAATGGTGTTCCCTCTCCAGAATCTGTAGTAGATTTGGAACCGGAATTAATTATATTCCCCACTGCTTTTTATGCACAAAATGGTGTTTATGAAAACTACTCGCAAATTGCTCCAACTTACGTGTTTAAGAATGCACTCGGCAATGTAGTGGAAGCGACAGAAACGATTGCGAAATTGCTAGGTTTAGAGGATAAAGCAACAGAAGCTATTGCTGCTTATAATACAAAGCTGGAAGCAACTAAAGCACAGTTAGCCAGCGTATCTGCCGGTAAAAAAGCAATTTATATTAATGCGAATGCCCGTGCGATCTTTTTAGTGGGCAACTTCCATTACGGGGGTTATGTGCTGAGTGAGCTAGGCTTTGCTCAAAGTGCTCTTGTAGAAGGTGAAATGTCCGCTGATATTTCGCTGGAGATGCTGTCTGATTTAGACGCGGATTATATCTTTATTAACGATAATGATGGTCTGGGAGATGCCTTCCTGGCAGACATTAAAGCTAGTCCTTTATGGAAGGCGCTGCCGGCAGTTCAAGCAGGTAAAGTGTTCGAGGTGGATGGCGATCACTGGAGATCCAGTGGATTAATTGCTTATCAAAAAACGATGGACGATATTGTAGCGTTCCTGCTGCCATGATTATCAAACCGTACGTAAAACCAAACTATGAAACGATGCTGATCAGGAGTAAAGCTAATAATCTAGACTACGAAATCTTTATTGCTAAACCTTTAGATGAGCCTGCAAAGGATGGCTACGGTGTCATTTATGTTCTTGACGGTAATGGGCTTTTTGAAACCGCTGCTGAAATCACAAGATTGCTGACGCGTAAGCCTAAAGGCTATCCACCCGCGATTGTTGTTGGCATTGGTTATCCTGGAGGTGAGGCGTTTGATACCGTGCGTCGAACCTATGATTTAACCATGCCAGCCGAGCTTGCGAATTTACCGAAACGTCCCAACGGGGAGCCTTGGCCAGCATTTGGCGGGGCAGATGAGCTGCTAGCCTTTTTTGAAAAAGAGTTAATGCCAGCCATTGCCCAGCGGTTCGTTATCAATAAGCAGAAGCAAGCATTATATGGTCATTCCTTTGGCGGATTATTTGTTCTGCATGCCTTATTTACACAACCTACCTTGTTTTCGCATTATATTGCAAGCAGTGCTTCCATCTGGTGGAATGATTACGCACTTTTAAAGGAGTATGAGAGTTTTAAAGCTGATTTACACAGTAATACGCTAAGTCAGTTACCTAAAACGCTTATGATTGCCGGTGGAGAAGAGCTGGATTATATGGTCAAGGATAGCTTGGATTTATGTAACAGTATGATGGCCTTACACCTTCCAAGCTTTGAAGTAAGCTGGGCATTGCTTGAGCAAGAGGAGCATGTGAGCGTAATCTCCGGTGCGATTAGTCGGGCCGTCAAATTTTTGCTTACCACATCCTCTGACTTGCGTTAGAAATCATATTATTTTGCATCTGAGCTGGCCCTTGGCTGGCTCTTTTTGTAAAGTGAAGGAAAAGGGTTGGAAACATTGGCCGCAAATGTTCAGAAATCATCACTAGCAGGAGAAAAAAAGTTCTCCTTTTTAATATTGCTAATCTTCATGCTCCTCCTATTAATAGGCGTATTAGTGCTTGCTATGGCCCTTGGCGCGAAAAAAATACCCTTCGCAGATGTATTCATGTCGATCATCGCTTTTGATGATAAGGCTTCTACTCACCAGGTGATCCAATCCATTCGTTTGCCCCGGGAACTTGCCGCTATGGCAACGGGCGCTGGATTTGCAGTAAGTGGAGCAATTATTCAAGGGATTAGTCGCAATCCTTTAGCCGATTCGGGGATTCTTGGGTTAAATGCTGGGGCCGGGGTCACGTTAGTCATTGCTATGGTTTTCCTGCCGACGCTTACATTTACAGGTACACTTTGGCTCTGTATTCTAGGTGCGGGATTAGGAGCGGGTTTAGTTTTTAGTGTTGGCCTATTAAGTAAACGAGGCATGACGCCTATTCGGCTTGTACTGGCGGGTGCTGCCATCTCTGCTATGCTAACTGCCCTAAGTGAAGGAATAAGTATCTTTTTTTCAGTGGCTCAGCAGGTGGCTTTTTGGTATGGAGGAGGTTTAAGTGGCATTAACATGGCCCATCTACAGCAAATGTTGCCTTGGATGCTTCTTGCGCTATTACTTGCCATCGTAATTTCAAAGTCGATTACTATACTATCTGTAGGGGATGAGACAGCGGAAGGGTTAGGCGTTAATATTAAGCTTATCAAAAATCTTTCGCTTTTAGCCGCATTCATGTTAGCTGGGATTTCATGTGCTTTAGCCGGATCTGTAAGCTTTGTGGGCTTAATTGCTCCGCATTTGGTACGTTACATAGTGGGTGTGGATTATCGTTATATTATTCCATTATCCGCAGTTCTGGGGGCCATCCTTGTTGTGCTTGCTGATTTAGTGGCACGTATCGTAAATGCCCCTTATGAAATCCCTGTAGGTGCTGTAATTGCGGTTATTGGTGTTCCGTTCTTTCTGTATTTGGCACGTAAAGAAAGGCGGGAACTATAGTGAAGCTAAGATGGAAGTTTATAATTATAGCAATCATTTTACTGCTAGGCTTTATATATAGTGTATCTACTGGTCAAAGCAGCTTAAGCTTACAAGAGTTATGGCAAACCGTATTAGGAAAGGGAACACCGAGGCAGGAGCTTGTACTTTTTCAGTTCCGTATTCCACGTATGATCTTGGGTTTTCTAGTAGGTGGCGCGTTGGCAATAGCAGGAATGCTGCTGCAAGCTATAAGCCGAAATGCTTTAGCAGACCCGGGCATACTGGGGATAAATGCTGGTGCTGGATTATCCATGATGTTATTTTTACTGTTACAAAATAGCTCTACCGGCTTACATACTTATGTTCAGCCCTTGTACGCCCTATTGGGCGGATTTATCGTTGTGGCGCTCTTATTTATGCTTTCCTATGATCGCAATCAAGGCATTATTCCCATTCGATTAATTTATACAGGTATTGCTGTTGCGGCTGCGATTAGTGCATTTATGATTGTGTTAACCTTCGTACTAGATCCTTCGCAATATCAGATGATTAAGGTGTGGCTGGCAGGGAACATAGGGAATAGTAATTGGAGTCACGTGTATGCTATGCTGCCTTGGTTACTTCTTATTGTGCCTTTATTAATTCGGAATCATCTTATATTGGATGTACTAAGGCTTAACGATCCTGTAGTCATTAGTTTAGGGGTATCTCTAAATAAATATCGTGTTTGGTTTTTAGTGTGTAGTGTCTTATTGGCGGCACCAGCGGTTGCTGTTAGTGGGAGTATTGGATTTGTAGGACTAGTAGTTCCACATTTAGTTAGACGACTCTTTCGTGGCCATAAAATAATGATTCCCGCATGTTTATCGGTGGCGGATTAGTTGTTATTGCAGATGCGCTTGGTAAAATGGTGGTAGCCAATACTGAAATACCAGCAGGAGTGATCGTGGCTTTAATCGGTGCTCCATACTTTTTATATTTATTGATTAAAAGTGAATAATTGAAAAAAACTTTGCGATTGGTGCTGGATATAAAAAAGAATGCCTTGATTATGCTATAATCCAAGGCATTCTTTTTTATATAGTTTTCGTTTTCAGCTTTTCTAAAAGATCTTTCCACCAGTAAATAGATTGCTCTAGTTGAGATGCGTAGTAGCTTTCCATGAAATCTACGACGTCACGGGTGGAGCTATCTACATCTATTTGCTGGTAAATTTGATTTAATTGATCTTTTTTTATAAGTGACTGTTCAATTTTCTTCTCGATAATCGGGATCACTTTATCAGTCTCTACAAAACGAAGATTCACAAGAGCAACAATCATATCTGAAATAGATTCTGCATCTTCTATTACCTTATAAATTTTGAGCGGGAGCTGCCTGCGCCCTTTATCGGTAATGGAAAACACCTGTTTGTCTGGGCGATGTTCTTCTTTGATAATCTCTACCTGTTCAACTAAGCCCTGTTTCGTAAGGGATTCAAAATGATAATATAGTTTGCTTTCAGATAGATTTAGCAATGTATCAAATGGAATAGGGGTGGATAGTTCTTTTTTTAATTTATAAGGATAATTATTTTCATCCATTAACTTACTTAAGATATAAATTTGAATTGACATCACAGAACCCACTCCTAATTGTTGGCTAAACTCTATCTTACCAAACCTAGGCGGTTATTTCAGCTGTATTTTTAACTTCAACGGGCAGTATAGTTTCTTTAGTCAGAGGTACAGATTTATGAACAAACCGGACGATAACAATGTTAATCATCATAGCCCCGGCAAATACGCCTGCTAATCCCCATAAGAAGGGTGCTGGACTAATAGAACCAAACATTTGTGCCAAATAAGCTTGCACAGAATAATACATCGGGGTGATGCGGCCGAACCAATCGTATGGTGTATACATCATATCACGAGGCATGGTAGCACCATTGGCGATGGTTTGCATGAGCAGGATCGGAATATTTAAGACCATACCGCCTTCGCCAACTAGGAAGACCATAATCGCACACACGTTAAATGCAGCCATATACATTAGAATTTGCTGAGCAGCAACTGGTAACAGTAAGGATAGGTCTACATCTGCAACAGAGAAGGCAATGGTTAAAGCAACGACTGTTGATAATACAGCGATTAATAAAGCTGTGAGTTGAACGAACATAAACAGTTTTGTCTTGCTTGCCTTCCCGCGGTTCGCTTTAAAAGAAGCAACTAATTGCATGGAGGCAATCATTGCCCCAACATAACCAGCCATAGTTAAGAACATAGGTAGCATGTTGTTGTGCATGCCGTCCGGAACATCATTGATGACAACATAATTCCCGACATAACTATTTTCAATTTGTGTAGCCATTGCGGTGGCTTGTTCTTCTGGTACGTTAAAGTTCATTAACACACCTTTTGCGGTTTGCTCTGAGAAGTCCGCGCTTAATTGTTTGTTAATTTCCCCTACAACGGAAGACATGGCTGAAGATACCATGGTGGCAGAAGCTTCGTTGACTGTGAAATCAATACTTGCGGATACCTTACCGCTTTGAACGTTGGCGGAAAATTCTTCTGGAATATGAACAACTAGAGCTAACTTATTATGTTCTAATTCATCCATCGCCTTTTTATTCGATACATCGGTTTTTATCGTTTTGAATGGTAAGCTCTCCGTGAACTGACTCGAAATCTGAGCCCCATATTGACCGGCATCATCATTGACGATAGCAATTTTTAAATCATCCATGTTCCCTGGAAGTGCTGTATACCCTGGTAAGAAAATACCAAGCATCGCAATGGCATAGAACACACCCATAAAAATAGAACCAATGGCCCCTTTGGACTTCAAAAACTGTGAAAACTTCAACGCTATACCTTCTTTCTTCTGAATAACACTTTTATTTTAGTACTCCAATTAAAGTACTTTTAACTGAGTGAGATTTATAGTACGATAATTCATTATAAATGTCAAATTTAAGATACAATGGGTAAGTAGTGAATGATTAAAAAATGAATAACTGAAGGGACTTCGAATATGAGCAAGGTTATTGTAATTGGTGCAGGGATATTAGGGGCTTCAGCAGCTTATCAGCTAAGTAAGTTAGGTGCTGAGGTCATCATTATAGATCGTAAGGATGTTGGACAAGCAACGGATGCAGCAGCAGGGATTATTTGTCCATGGTTGTCTCAACGCAGAAACAAAGCATGGTATCGTCTTGCTAAAGCGGGTGCAAGCTTTTATCCGGCACTTATTCAAGAGTTGGAAGAGGCTGGAGAAACCGAGACTGGATACGCAAAAGTAGGAGCGATATGTATTCATGAGGATTTGAAAAAGTTACTCGCGATGAAAGAAAGAGCGGAGCTGCGCAGAGAGGACGCCCCTGAAATAGGGGAACTTACGATGCTGACGGATCTTGAAGCGCAAGAGAAGTTTCCATTATTGTCGGAAGGTTATCATGCGCTGCATGTATCTGGTGCAGCAAGAGTGAACGGACGTGAATTACGTGATGCTTTGCTAAGAGCGGCACAGCGTAACGGTGCGCAAATGATTGAGGGCGATGCTATTTTAGAGCATGCTGATCATGCAATTAAAGGGGTTAGCGTAGGAGAACAGACATTCACAGCGGATGAAGTGATTGTGTGCGCAGGGGCTTGGTCTAACGCTTTGCTTCATCCGCTTGGGATCATGCTCCAGGTGCGTTATCAAAAAGCTCAAATTATGCATTTGAAGCTTGCTCAACAAGCGAGTACAGAGCAATGGCCTGTGGTAATGCCGCCTACAGATCAATATATACTTGCGTTTGCGGATCGAAATATCGTGGTAGGTGCTACTCACGAAAATGATGTCGTAGGTTATGATACTGCTGTAACCGCAGGAGGAATGCAAGAAATATTAAATAAAGGTCTGCAAACGGCTTCCGGTCTTGCGGATTGTAGCCTAAATGAGATAAGAGTAGGGTTCCGTCCTTTTACTGCAGATTTTCTTCCCGTGTTAGGCAGGGTTCAAGGATGGAATAAACTAATTGTTGCTAATGGACTAGGGTCATCCGGATTAACGATGGGACCCTTTCTTGGTGAGCAGCTAGCCAAGCTGGCCATGAATCAACAGGTAGATATTCCGCTTGAAGACTATGCATTAGAGCATGCGATAAATTGATGAGTACGAGCACGAATGGAGGGGAAGTCCAAACATTCACCTCAGTCACGCACTTACCTTAATAGAAAAATCTTAACTTCAACTAATATAGCGAAGGTTTTTTTTATCCTTTATACTGAAAAGACCAATTAATCTTCCTAGGAGTTGTCTAACGAATCATGATAAAGAAAGAAGTCGCGCATATACGCAAGCAATTTAAGCTGGATCACGATTTAATGAGTATTTACGATATTCTCAACGTGTATATTATGAAGGAAAGCAACGAGATCTATCATTGGGAGCGCCAGCCGTTTGGAATGGTGGACAGAGAGAAGCAGGAGCTGTATATGGGCAATTTCAAAAAACTCCTGACCGGTGAATTGGATCAGAAATTGTTCGAGTTGAAGTTTCAAGCGGAAGCGGAGGAGCCAGCGCAGGTGATGCTTCATCAAGCTTTGGTGACAGGGGATCCGGATGAATGGCAGGACCTGATGCTGCTGTTGGTGGACAGAATGATGGCGGATACTCATTATGAACGGGATACGGTGATCACTTTCGTTCGCGGACAGTATTTCCGCCCGACTAAAGATAGAAACGATGAAGCCGAGGAAAGTGAGAAAAACGAACTATTCGCGCATCCTTTTATCCTATGCAGCGTGAATTCCACGGAGAAACAACGGAAAGCTCTCTTGTTTGATTACGTGGAGCGGGAGTTCAAGTACAATATCATTGTAGATCCGATCGTCAAGTTAAGTACGCCGGAGCAAGGTTTCTTTTACCCAAGCGTGACGGACAATTATTCCGATGTGAACCGCATTCTGTATTGTACGGGGAAATCGAACTTCCCGGATCCGCATTTTGTCGGAGAGGTCTTGAATGCCGAAAGATCCAATACGGCTCTGGAAGAGAGAGCTATATTCGAAGACATCGTGAAGGAAGTGGCGGGCGAACAGCTTGATGCAACCACTCTCGCACAGGTGTACGAGGAGATCCATCAGGTCATCGAAACCAACGACGATAAGGAAGAACCTCCAATGCTCGATTATAGAGATCTGGAACGTGTACTGACGGTAAGTGGCGTAGAGAACGTGACAATGGAAAAAGTGGAACGGGCGTTTGAAACGATCGTTGACGATAAGCATTATGAGATGAAGGCGAGCAGCGTAATGCCGAAATTCACTACCAAATCGATAAAGATCGATACAAAGGTAGCTACGATTTCGGTCAGCCCGCAGGATTTAAAATATGTGAAGCAAGTGAATTATCATGGGAGACGCTGCATTTTGATTGAGGTTGACGAAGATGCCGTGATCGAAGGATTCACACTTACTACAGAGAATCTTTAGACCGCTTCAACAATGTTATGGGCTATCCTTAAAGTCTTTGAACAAGACTAAGGATAGCCCAATTTGTTTTGTGTCAAATACGGTGATTAAAGATATATTCGATATATTCTTTTGCGCTAGTATTAATTTCTTCATCGCTGGCTTGGAATGAAGCTCCAAAAACAGCAAAGTACGGTAGGGCTTCTGCGCCTACATGTTTGGCACTGGCTTTAAAGGGTGCGATCACTTCGTCTACGGTAAAAGAAACAGAGCCCTCTGGCTGATAATTTTCCTTTTTATCACCGATAGATAGGGCCAGCCCTAGCTTTTTCCCGTTAAGCTTGTCACCGTTTGATCCATAAGCCCATCCGTAAGCCAACACATCGTCAAACCATTTTTTTAATAGCGGCGGATAACTGTACCAATACAACGGGAATTGAAAGATCACATGGTCATATGCTTCCATTAGATTTTGCTCTCTAGGAACATTAATATTCCAGTCAGGGTACTCCTTATAAATCTCATGAAGGGTAATATCGTTGGGATATAATAGCAGTTCTTCTTTCCAGCGCTGGTTGACCCTCGAATTCTCAAGGCCCGGATGCGCCAAAATCACTAGTGTTTTCATGATGAATCTCCATTCTCAGGCCTATATTATTTATGAATATTATTATTATCTTGCAGGTTGTAAAAAAAGAAAATACACACAATAAAGTAAGATGGTTACTTCGAGGTGTGTACTGGACTCAGAAAAAAATATATGCAACAATGAAGTTTTGAGTAAGCTTAATTTGATCAGTATGAACGAGGTGTTAGTCTATGAAACAATATAATCTAGGGATAGAGGCAACACTAGAAATCATCGGCGGAAAGTGGAAGGCTTTGATCATTTGCTTTTTGATGTCCGGTGCCAAAAGAACAAGTGAATTACAGCGTAATATTCAGGGCATCTCACAAAAGGTTCTGATCCAGCAGCTTCGTGAACTTGAGAGGGATGGGCTTGTCAAAAGATTCGTGTACCAGCAGATGCCGCCAAAAGTTGAATACAGCCTCACGGAATATGGCGTTACAGCCAATAAGATCGTGGATGTTATGTGTTCTTGGGGAAAAGAAAATATAAAAATAAGACAAAGACGAGGAGAAGAGATCGTCTTGTTGGAGGATACATGTCCTGGAGCAAATTAAAGCAACAACTGGAGAGTTTTCTATGTCCTGCGTTATCCGGCAAGGTTGAATATCGCGCAAGCAGTTACCGTTATTTACCTGATAAATCAGGGAGCTGTTATATTTCGGTAGATAAAAAGAACGTACTCAATATGAATGATAGAACTAACTCAATCAGATGGTATCAGACGGAGCAGGAGATTAAGAATGATTCGGAACTCCAAATTCCTGTCCACCCTGAAGACATTGAAGCGGTTAGAAAAGATAGTAAAGGGAACATCCCAGAGGATCGTCTAATAGTCATTGCAAGAAGCAGAAAGATATCAGAAGTTGCAAAGGAGCTTTTGTCAGCACAGACCTCATTAAGTAAATCGAATTTTATCGTTGTAGCTAATAAGTTTTTATCTACTTCTATAGAGGAAAGCATAGAGAGTGATGATATCTTATTGAATATTCTGGCTTTAGTGGACAGAAGGGTTGGGAAAAAGCGGATTTTAAACATGAGCGAGAAGATGCAGTTGAAGCATCCGATTGTGCAATATTTTTATGAACTACGGCGTAGTACATTGTGAATATAACTAAACTCTCCCTTGCTCAATGGCACCTGCTTCATCCATTATAAATAGGTAATCATCTCCCCCATAGAGCGTATCTTTACCTGTATCCATAAAGGAGAGAAAATAGGATGGAACTCAAAAAAATAAATGACTCTATTTATTATTTGGAAAGTGTCCGAGAAACAGACAGACCTGTTTTGGGATATGTTTTAGGTGACAGCTTTTCATTTCAATTGTGATTGATTGTGGCAATTCAAAATCGCATTTAGATGCCTTTATAAAGTGTTTAGATGATAACAATCTGCCACGTCCCAAATATGCTTTGATCACGCACTGGCATTGGGATCATACCTTTGGTATGCATGCTTTTGACGGGGAAACTATAGTCTCTTCAGCAACGAATGAGGCACTAAAGCGCCTGAAAGAATGGGAATGGGATGAAGAAGCTGTGGTAAAACGTTTAGAGACCAAAGAAGAAATAGCATTCGCCTATAACTGTATGAAAAAAGAATATGATACGTTTGATAAGATTAAGGTTAGCACAGGAAATATTATTTTCGAGGATGCTTTAACGCTGGATTTAGGGGGCACCACTTGCCAGATTATAAAGGTAGGAGGGCCACATGAAGCGGATTCTTGTGTTGTATATATAAAAGAAGCGGGAGTTTTATTCGCAGGTGATGCACATAGCGGGGATTATTATCATGGAGAAGGTAAAATTGATCCGATTAAAATGAAAAAATATATTGAGTTTTTATCGACTCTTTCATTTACTACGTATATCCCGGGGCACGACGCCCCTATGAGCAAGGAACAAATCATTCCCTTGTTAAATAGATTTTGTGAGGTAAAGTAAAGGCTAGCCTTATCACATAACAGCTTATTTTATTAGGTGAATTGTTAGGTATGAATTCGGTAGTGTACCGGACGCATGCCTTTTTGTTGTGCCTGATGGGGCAGTTCATAGGGGGTGGCTTATTTGCGTTTATTGGGAAGCAGCGTTACGATTAATCATAAGCAGCCTTGCTTCAAACCCCTCCTGAGCTATTAGAAATCTTAGACGAATTATACATCGATGGCTGGGGACATGTACAGAAAGGGAAACAGAAATGGATAAGAAAATAAGCGTAGAGAATCTAAAACTGACACCACAAAATGATACTTATTATATTGCTTGGAGTATCGGAGTCGATAAGAAGTATAAAAAGCATATGAAAAAAGAAATAAAGAGCCAACTCACAGACGTTCTAGGATCCATGACTCAAAATAATGCTGTGGAGGATATTTCAGTTTACAGTCATAACAAAACAGCCGAAAAACATGGAGAATTCATTATATGGGATTATCTTATCCTAATGCAGATCAAGGAAAAAGAAGATGCCGAAATCATTTTACCTAACTTAAAAAATGTGAATATACCTTTCGTGCTCGAAACAATCCGTATGGAGTTACTTGTAACTACACCAAACAGTACGTACCCTACACCAGGGGAAGGCGCGAGAAAACGGCATGTAAAGCCATTTTATGCAATTGAATATGTCGATGTTCAGCCTAATCATTTAGATGAATTCCGGGACATAATGATTAACAATAACGGACCGGCAATGAAGTACATAATGGAGGAAGCGAGATGGTGTCATAATTTTTATGCATTAGAAACGCTGACTGTCTTCTATCATAATTCAAGTTATCCTACTTGGAATCAGATTCATGTCATAGGTTTGTATTTGGAATCAATTTTTCTATATAAAAAAGATTTCTCAAAAGGGCTGGCACTGACCCACAGCATTTCATTTGAAGAAAACTTTGCGCAGTTAAAGAAGATAAGAACCATGTTATATAAAACGATCGGGAGAAAGATGATCTAGAATAGACCAATGGATCAATGGATCAAACCCACCCCGTAAACTCCAATATAGACGCTTTAGCGGATTGTGCTTCGGATTGTGCGCCTTTACGCCATTGTTTAGGTGACTCACCCATAAGCTTGGAGAAACATCGGTTGAAGCTGGATATGGACTGAAAACCGACTTGCTCAGAGATGGAGAGAATGGAATCGTCCGTACTTTTTAACTGCTTGCAGGCCTCTTCAATACGGGTACTGTTTAGGAAGTCGAGAGGTGCGGACCCCATAATCTCATGGAATTTCCTGCGGAAATGAGTGGTACTTAGGTGGCACAGATCAGCTAAAAAATCGATGGTAATCGGCATCATGTAGTTTTTAGTGATGTATTCCAGAACGGGTGAGATGACAAAATCGCCCTTCAGGCTATGCTCTGTGTCTTGATTAATCAAGGGTTCATTCCGGGAATGAATTCTAAGAAGCTCTATATAAAGCGATAACAATAAGCCGTAGGCACTTTCTTGATAGTAAGGATTTTTTTGCTTCAATTCCTCTAAGACCGATGTCGCAAGGGTATAAACCTTGGGATGTTCCTCTTTGTTCAAAATACAGTTTGTTCCCTTAATTGCCCACAGATTCGGCTCAAAGTTGCTGTAAGCGCTCTTGAAGGATTGCTGAAAAAGATCCTCAGGCGAAAAAAAGATATAAGACCACAGACTGGCTTCATTCGGCGAACTATAAGTTGTATGAGGGAGATACCTAGGGATGAAGGTCACATCTCCGGCTTTAAAAGGCACAGATTCTCCTTTGATCTCCATGATGCCGCTATCCGAATGGCAAATGCCAATCTCCAAATGATTATGGAAATGCAGATGTTCACTTTTAATATCAGAAATCTTCCAACGTTCACCGCTTAACAGCAGGATAGGAAAGTTTATCGGTAAGCTGTAGTGGCGGTATTCAATGATGGGCTTCTTTTTTCTGGGCATATTGGGTCCTCTGCTCCCATTCCGTTGATTTGTGAAGAGTATAGGTGAAAGTGATTTCGAGTTCAACTATAGAGAAGTTTGGAACTGTAGGAGCGTTAGCGTCCGCCTTTGTCAGCAGATTTCCACCGCGAAGAGCGGTATAAAATCAAGAAATTCTTACGACAACAGCGGCCGGAAGTCCAAACATTCTCTGTAGTCACGGCCAATCCCGAAATATAAGAACTACTAGTTAATGGTTGAAATTGCACAGTTTAGTTATGAATATGCTTAGAATCAGACCATTTTACTACTTACAATAGAGTTAGTAAAGCGTTTACAATATGGGCGGACAGCTCTCAAGCGCCTTTGGGGGCGTGTGCGAAAGAGAGGAGAAACAAGATGCTTCAATTAACTTATGACAGAGAAGAGATTTTAAGGGTCACCGACAAAGTGGTCAGAAAAACAATGGCGATGGATTTAACATGGGACTGGCCTTGTGGTGTGGCTTATTATGGGGTAACCAGAGCTTATGAAACTACAGGAAATAAAGAGTATTTGGATATGCTTGTCCAGTGGGCAGATGAATATATCGAGCTGGGTCTGCCGGATTGGACAGTTAACACCTGTGCTATGGGCCATATGCTGATCACCTTGTATGAAGAAACAGGTAACCAGAAGTATTGGGATATTGTGATGAGCAAAGTGGATTATCTGCAGAACAATGCGCTTAGATTCGGAGATCATGTGTTGCAGCATACCGTCTCTATTTCTAATGATTTTCCAGAACAGGCATGGGCGGATACCTTGTTTATGGCGGCATTTTTTCTGCTTCGTGTAGGAAGCAAATTAAAGGATCAGGAAATGATCCAAGATGCCTTGAATCAATATTATTGGCATATCAAATACCTGCAAGATCCTAGCAGCGGGTTTTGGTACCACGGCTACAATAATGTGAAGCAGGATCACATGTCTGGACTATTCTGGGGCAGAGCGAATGCTTGGGGCGCATACACTATGTCGCAAGTTAAAAAGCTTTTGAAAGAATGGTATTTGTATCCGCAGTGTATGGACGTGGAGTGTTCGCTGCGCGATCAGCTGGCCGCACTCAAGCTGGTGCAAACGGAGAACGGCCTGTGGCGGACAGTACTAGATGATGAGGAGTCTTATGAAGAAGTATCCGCGTCTTGCGGCATTGCGGCTGCTATGATCAATAACGGCAATCCGCTGCATACCAAATATGTGCAAAAGGCCCTGAAAGGCATTTTGAACAATATCAGTGAAGATGGACGGGTACTGGGTGTCTCTGGCGGAACAGCGGTTATGAAGGATCGGGAAGGATACCGCAATATTCCAAAAGACTGGATTCAAGGCTGGGGTCAAGGCTTAGCATTAGCTTTTCTATCCGATATGCTTAAATAGGAGGGATCCAAGTTGTCCAAAAAAACAACGGGGGCCTTTACACTGCCGGGAGAATCCGGTTATGAGGCATTGACCCTGGAATTAGCTGAACGTTGGGGTGCCGATGTCATTCGTGACAGTGACGGCACACAGTTGTCCGATGAGATTATCAACGCAGGATACGGCATTTATTCTACAATCTGCATCATCAGAGATCATAACGAATGGGCGTCCCAGAATTCAGACAAGCTGCAGCAGAGCTTTTTAATAACAAATCCTAAGGTAGCGGTACAAGATTATTTATCCATCTATCTGATGGAGGATTTTTTTGCTGAACAATTCCGAGTGAATGATTCCAAAGAGGCGTTTAAGTACTGGCAGGTTTTTGACCGAACGACGGGCGAAGAGGTTCCAAGAGAACTGTGGAATTATGAGCGGGAATCGGGAAATGTAGTCATTACTGGAATTGCACCTTGGCATAAATACACAGTCAGCTTCATGGTCTACCGGATTTGGGAAGAGATCTCCATGTACAATCACACCACGAATCACTGGGAAAAAGAGCATCTGATGCAGATTGATCCCATCTATGTAGAAACGCAAAAATATTTACTCCATTGGATAGAAGATTGGTGTCATAAGCATAAGGAAACAACAGTGGTTCGGTTTACCTCCCTCTTTTATAATTTCGCCTGGATCTGGGGCAGTGATGAGCGCAATCGCCATTTGTTCTCGGACTGGGGTTCATATGATTTTACGGTAAGCTCAAGAGCGCTTGATCTGTTTGCCAAAAAATATGGGTATTCGCTCACGGCCGAGGATTTTGTGAATGGTGGGAAATATCGGGTCAGTCATATCCCGGCGCAGCAGCGGAAGCTGGACTATATGGCATTTATCAATGATTTTGTCATCGAATTTGGTAAGCAATTAATTGATATTGTGCATAAGCACGATAAGCTGGCGTATGTCTTCTATGATGATAGTTGGGTTGGCATGGAGCCTTACAATGACCGTTTTGAGGAGTTTGGTTTTGACGGGATGATTAAATGTGTGTTCTCAGGGTTTGAGGCAAGGCTTTGTTCTGGTGTAAAAGTAGATACCCATGAGATTCGGCTGCATCCCTATTTATTTCCGGTTGGATTGGGAGGGCTCCCTACGTTTATGGAGGGAGGTAACCCTACGCTCGATGCCAAAAAGTATTGGATTAATATCCGGCGCGCCTTGCTCAGAGAGCCTATAGATCGGATTGGACTGGGCGGATATTTGCATCTTGTAGAGCCTTATCCGGATTTTTGTGATTATATCGAAAAGATCGCGGATGAATTCAGAGAAATTAAAGAGCTGCATCATAAAGGCAAACCGTATCACATTAAGACGAAGGTAGCCATTTTACACGCTTGGGGTAAATTGAGATCGTGGACTTTGTCCGGGCATTTCCATGAAACGTATATGCATGATCTGATTCATATCAATGAGGCTTTGTCCGGATTGCCGATTGAAGTCCAGTTCATTGATTTTGAAGATATCCGTCAGGGAGTATTACAAGAGTGTGATGTAGTGATTAATGCCGGCTCGGCAGGTTCAGCATGGAGTGGCGGAGAATACTGGAGTGACCATAAGTGCGTGGACTTACTGACAGCGTGGGTTTATGAGGGCGGTACTTTTATAGGTGTCAATCAGCCTTCGGCGCTTGAAGGTTATGACAGTTTTTTCAGAATGGCCCATGTGCTTGGTCTCGATGAGGATACAGGCTCCAAGGTAGCTCATGGAAGATGGACATTTGAGGCTAGAGATGAGCAAGGTTTAGTGCCTGAAGGAGCCAGTATAACACCTAAAAATAACATTTATCTTACGGATGGCTCGGCAGCGGTATTGTGTGAAAAGAGTGGGATGATAACATTGTCTGCCCATGCCTTTGGTAAAGGAAATGGGATCTACCTGCCTTCTTTCACCTTAAGCTTTGAAAATACAAGATTGCTGTTAAATGTGATTCGTTATGCCGGGAATGAGTTAAAGGACACAAAGTATATTACGGATAATTTATATACAGAGTGTGCGTATTATCCAGAAAGTAAAATACTCGTCGTGATTAACAATAGCGACCAGCTTCAAAAAACTACGATTGATACAGAATATGGACAACAAACGTTGGAAATAGATCCGTTTGATACTATTATCCGAACTATTGGCGATTAATTACATTAAAAAAGCTCAAGCCAGCGGCTAACTTGCCGATGCTTGAGCTTTTTGCTGTGAGGCCTATAGTATCTATTATCTACTTATTTTGCTTTTATGAATTCAGCAGATTTGATCCCAGCTTGACGGCCGAAAATAATGATTTCTGCAACAGAGTTGCCGCCGATCCGGTTTTGTCCGTGTAAGCCGCCTGTAACTTCACCTGCCGCAAACAGACCAGGAATAGCTTCACCATCTTTATTCAGAACTTCTGTGTTCGTATTGATCTTCACGCCACCCATGGTGTAGTGAATCCCAGGAGCAATTTTAATAGCGTAGAAAGGACCAGTGGACAGGTCATTGTCCATTCCTGTAGTTCTGCCAAATTCGGCATCCTTTTTATTCTTAACGGCGCTGTTCCAAGTATCAAGCGTTGTTGCCAGCTTATCCTCTGGAACACCGATTTCTTTGGCCAAAGCTTCGATGGAATCCGCCTGAATCACGAAACCCATTTTGTCATATTGTTCAATAGCCTTCACACGGGATTTAACACCGGAATCAAAGACCAGCGTAGCTGCTTTTTCAGGTAGTGTATTGAT
Organism: Paenibacillus sp. FSL R5-0928; assembly: GCF_037970385.1. Taxonomy (NCBI): domain Bacteria; kingdom Bacillati; phylum Bacillota; class Bacilli; order Caryophanales; family Paenibacillaceae; genus Paenibacillus; species Paenibacillus sp. FSL R5-0928. Next base: position 860,083 of record NZ_CP150225.1, read on the forward strand.
GGAAGCTGTTACTTTATCACGGGTATCCAATTCGTTGGTGAAGCGTGTGCCTTCACTGGAAACAAGGATAGCGCCTTCCCCACGAACAGCTTCGCCAATGAGGTAGGATTTTTCTTGCTGCACAGTCGGGTGAACTTGGATTTGATCCATATCGACGGTTGTGCCGCCGAGTTTCTCAATCATCTTGATGCCGTCTCCGGTACTGCCGATTTGGTTAGTAGTAACGTAGCCTTCCAAGTCAGGTCTTACTTCGGAGATCAAATCCATATTGGCACCGAACCCGCCAGTGGTTACAACGACAGCATCTGCCGTAATTGTTTTTTCCTCTGTTTGGTTAAAAAGGACTTTGACGCCATTTACTTTGCCATCTTTTTCAGTGATTTCTTTGACATCAGCATTCACAAAAAGTGGGATTTCTTTCTCTTGTACGTTTTTCACTAAACCTTTGACAAGGTATTGACCCACAGCAGAGCCATCTTCAGGACGGTGTGTACGTTTTTCGTTCATGCCGCCTGTAATGGTGATATTGTTCAAGCGGATTCCGATGGAATCCAGCCAATCGATCGCACTCGCGGAATTATCAACGAAGAAACGAAGCATTTCTTTGTCGTTAGTGTCATGGCCACCTTTTAATGACTCTTCATAAAATAAATCATTGCTGTCTTCAATGTTTTGTTCTTTTTGAAATTTCGTTTCAGAAGCGTTCATTCCCGAAGAGGATTTGGTTGTGTTCCCGCCGGCAACCGGCATTTTTTCCAAAATAACAGGGTTCATGCCTTTCTCTTTGGCCTCAAGCGCTGCGGACATTCCCGCACCACCCGCACCGACAATGATGATATCATATTTATCTTTTAATTGATCGAATGGTGTGTAGCTTGCTTCAGATGCCCCGGAGACGGCTTCAACTTCTTTTTTCTCGTTGTTATTACTCTTGCTCTCGTTCACCTTGTCGTTTCCATTACCGCAACCTGCGGTAACGAGCATGACAGAGAGGACGAGACTCAGAGCACCAGCTGCTTTCTTTTTCATTGTTAACCCTCCACTTTTATATTTCTCTATTAAGATGTACTTAAGATGTACCAAAAGAACCCGACAAAAAAGAAAGGAAGTATCAGAGGGAGTTGGAAGTGGAGAAGCGCGCGCGTCGCTGTTATTCTCCTAACTTCAAATCTTCTACGGTTACGTCCACAGTTTCCATCGTTATTCTCTTTAGTTCATCTTCTTATTAAGTATACCATCAATCATGACTATTAGTGAAAGTTTTCACAAATTATACAAGTCGTCTATTCTAACATAGGGTAACGAAATATTGAGCAGATTAGGCGCGATATAGGCCATAAACCTTGTAATTAGAAGATTTTGGCGTAAGATTTTCTTACTGTAGGAGCGGAACTGTCACGGATTAGTAAAGTGGTTTTTGTTCTTCTGGATTTTTAAATGGTAAAATGAGAGTATTGCCTACTAGTCAATCCGGAAAGACTAACATGAGACATAGAAACAAATTCTAATTAATAGGTGAGAATATGGAATTTAATAATGTAATAAAAGAAAAGGTAAAAGAAGATAACTATAAAGTGTTTGCTTTACTAAGCCGCTATTTGAATAATACCCCCGACTTTATTAACAAAGAAGAAATTGAAGAAATCGTAAACTGTGGTGTATCTTATGAATACGCTTTTGGTTTAATGCTGGCTGCTGCTTTTGGGATGGATACGGTTGATAATGTTGATGATAAGGAATTGTTTAACCAATATTTTAGCAATATGCTTCATAAGCTTGATGCAAATGAATATTATGACAATCCATATTATAAAAATATCAAGATTCCTACTATAAAGATTAATAATAGTGAATTAAAATATGAAAAATATAAACCTTTTGAAGGTTTTGTTTGCAATGATATCATCCGGACAGAAGAGGGAAGACAAATTCCTCAGGTTGGTTTTTTTCAAAATGAATTCATGTTCCCGGCCGTCTTGGAGAATGATAGAATCTGGATGACCATCACGCCAAATGAAATAGAAACAATGAAAGAAGCTGTAGATAAAGCGTTTGGGAATGTTCTTACGTTTGGGCTTGGGCTTGGCTATTATGCTTATATGGTTTCTGAAAAAGATAATGTTGAAAGCATAACGGTTGTTGAAAAAAATCAAGATGTCATTGATCTATTTAATAAATATGTACTGCCCCAATTCAGTAATGCTCACAAGATCAGGCTTATCCAAGCAGATGCTTTCGAATATGCAGAACAACATATGTCTAAGGAAAAATATGATTTTGTATTTACGGATTTATGGCATGATGTTTCTGATGGAATGGACATGTATTTAAAAATGAAAAAGTTTGAAAAGAAAAGCCCGGATACTGTATTTATGTACTGGATAGAACAATCTATTTTATGTTATTTGTAATTTTGGGTTGCGTAAATCCGTAGTAGCTGACTCCGAAAGGAAGAACCATTTTTGAAAACTCCTATATCTCTCATAAATTGGCTAGAGCACAACGAAATCATGAACGACTTATTAAATCAGGAAGACAGCTTAACTGCGCATACAATGGATCAAGGATTTGAAGCTGAGGTCATAAGGATTAATTCTGATCAAGAGAGCTATGTACTGAAAACATGGAATAAGGAATCCAGACCGGATGTCCAGTTTCAATATCGTTTATTGGATGTTCTATCCGAACGAGGAGTAGCCGTCTCTAAACCAGTGGGCTGGGGAATCAATCCGGAGGGATATAAGGTGTTGTTAACAGGTTTTGACGGAACCCCTATTCATAAAATGAATACCAGGAAAATGAAGGAACTCGCAAGCCTATTAGCAAAAATACATAAAATTCGCGTTGAAGAGATTGGAAATATACAACTGCCAAAATACAATTTCATCGGCTACTTTTTCCCTGAAGCCAAAGAACAATCTGATATTTTTAATGTATTGACTACTCTTGTTGAGCAAACTCCAATGAAGCAAGATTGTATCATTCATGGGGATTTTCATATCGGAAATATAGTGGAGGATAAAGAGCGATATACCATAATCGATTGGACGAACGGCCAGTTGGGAGACTCTAGATATGATTTTGCCTGGTCACTTATTCTGCTGAAAATATATATCTCCGTGCGTTATGCTGATGTGTTCCGAACTGCTTATCTATTGGAAAATGATATGGATCAGGAAGAACTTGAGATCTTTGAAGCTTGGGCATGTCTACGGTGGGTTTTGCTGAATAGAAGAGGTAGCACACCGAAAGGGCCTAATACAACGAAGAGAGTGAAAAGTTTAATCGCTGATAATCGGTTTTTAAAAAAGATGGATAGTAAATTCTTCTGATGTACGCAAGGATGGATGGATTTTCTGGGAGATTGGGTATATAATATAACCCGATTCCCAAGGCAATAGCCGCTTTTAAGGGCGGTAGGCTTCAGCAAATAGGACACGACAGATAGACCGCATACCTTTGTGAGTGGGCGGTCTATTTGCGTACCCCTCTTTCTAAATCTCTTCCTTGCGAATTCCCAAACATCCGATTTTCATTGGATTTTCAGTTTGGGTGTTTATAATGCTTTTTATGAATCGGGGCAGCGGATTGTAAAGGGCTTTCGATTGCGTAAAGGAGGTTTTCCATGATAAGAGGAATTCAAAAAACATTGTATCTCATACTTGCATTCTTTATCGGTCTTTTTATCGCGTCCTCTTTTTTTATTAGGGCGAAATATAATTATTTCGTATATGGGGATACGCCAATTTTGGAGAGACAACAGCTGGGTCTTTTTATTCTAGTGATCGCAGTGGTGCTGGCATTAAGCGTTATTTTGTATAAAATGTGCCTGAAGCTTAATAAGTACAGTTGGAAAATAGTCATTCCAGCCACACTGCTATTTTCTTTTGCAATCCAGATGGTGATTATCTTTCTGTTTCCACGCTTGCCGACGGATGATTCGCAGACAGTGCTTTCATTGGCACTCGACATGCTGTACAGGAATGATTATTCGTCGTTTGACACGAGCGGCTATCTGCATATGTTCCCGTTTAATTTTTCGATTGTTTTATATTTAAAGACGTTGTTGTTGATCTTTCCGGATAATTATCTGGTAATCAAAATATTTAATATTCTGTTTACACTGTTAACCTCATTAATGATTTACATGCTGTATAAAGAGCTTAATTATAAGTCCAAGGATAAGGATTATGGCATCCTCGTGTTTGCCGCAACCTATATCCCTTCATTGTTTATGAGTAATTTTATCTATAACGATGTGATCGCTACCGCTTTCCTGACAAGTGCTTTATATTTTGCCATAAGATTTATCAAAAGAAGGTCCATTAAGGATATTCTCTTCGCAGCTCTCTTACTGGCAATAGGCAACTATTTCCGCAGTATCGGTGTTATTTTTCTGATTACCGTGGTGGCGGGTCTTTTATTTAACATACGTTCTATCGGGGTGAAAAAGGTTTTTAGCGCTTTGTTTATCACGGTCATATTGTTTAATGTTCCCGGCTGGACGCAAAATGCTGTGCTGCAGGCGACGAATGTTGTAGATGAACCGATGAACGAAAATTCCGCACCTGTCTACATGTGGCTGAATATGGGGATCAATCTGGAGACGTTTGGGTTCTGGGACAACCGGGAGAGCTACGCTATCTATCAGCAGGATGCAAATTATAATAAGGCAGAAAGTACGGAGTTATTTAAAGAGGAAATCCGTAATAAACTCTCCGAGGCGGGCCTAAGTGACTTAGTGAAGATGTATTATAAAAAAATCGTTTGGACTTGGACGGAAGGAACCTACCAGATGGAACGATATGGGCTCGGAAACGACGGATCATCCAGTAACGGGGGAAGAATGGGCTTTGTCATGGACCGTTATAGCTACACTAATGCTGCTACGGATTTGTTTAAGGCAGACTCCAATTATAGAAGCGGAATGTTGTGGCTGCTGTATGTCCTGAATTTTCTGATGTATGTATTTATACTCGTTCGCTTAATTGGTGGAATAAGAGCCAAAAGATTTGAAGAGACCTCTTTGATTCTTGTGGTGCTGGGCTTTATCGGATTCTATCTTTTATGGGAGATCAAGTCCCGGTATATTTACCCGGTGTATCCGCTGTTGATCGTATTATCCTACATGGGTTTTAAGGACGTATACGATTATATGTTAAAAAGATATTTTCCACGTTAACTATGTTCGCTCGGAAAGAGGGGATTCAAAGATGCGGATCAAGCGATATTTCGCTTTGCTCATAGCAGTGCTAAGTTGTTCCATGGTGCTCGTCTCCTGCGATGCTATTACCGCACAGAAGATAACGAGTACTGACTCCGGGTCAAGAGCGAACGGGGGACAGGGCTTCACCGGCGGGCGGGGGAAAGATGGGGGCGGATCTCCCGGCATGAATGGTGGGACAAGGAGAAACGGCAACCCAGGTACAGATGGCGGTGGCGCACAAGGTGGCCGGCAGTGAACAAATTTCATGAACTTGCCCCAAGCCTACGAAGATTAAGTGTGATAGGATAAGGTTACATTTAAATTCCCCGCGGGGGTAAGAAAAGGGAGCACCATGAGAATCATTATATCGCCTGCCAAGAAGATGAAGATGGATACAGATTTCTTGGATTGCCGCCAGATGCCGCAATTCATAAGCGAGTCGCAGACTCTTCTGGCCTTATTACAAAAGTTGAATTATGAAGAAGCCAAATCGTTATGGAAATGCAATGATGCCATCGCCACGCTGAATGTGGAACGGATTCGGGATATGGATGTAACACGGAATCTTACACCGGCTATCTTTTCTTATGAGGGAATCCAGTACCAGTACATGGCACCCGGGGTACTTCAAATGGAGGAGCTGGAATATCTTCAGCAGCATTTACGGATATTGTCCGGATTCTATGGAATCGTCCGGCCATTTGACGGCGTTGTTCCCTACAGGCTGGAGATGCAGGCTAAGCTTAGCGGACCTGGTTTCAAGTCTATCTACGAGTTCTGGAACAGGAAGCTGGCAGATCAGCTATTTTCGGAGACTGACATCATTCTGAATCTGGCCTCTAAGGAATACAGCAAGTGCATCTCCCCTTATATTGGCGGGAACGTTCGCATGGTTAGTTGTATATTCGGGCAGGAGATCGGTGGTAAGGTAGTGGAGAGAGCGACCCTGGTCAAGATGGCCAGAGGTGAAATGGTACGCTTCATGGCTGAGCGGCAAATCAGCTGTGTGGAGGATATCAAAGGCTTCGACGGATTTGATTTCAGCTTTGCTGATGAGCTGTCGGATGAGAGTACGTATGTGTTTATTCAGAAAAAGAATGACTAGAGCAAGCAGTACATGAAGGTAATTCTGAAGGAGGTTGAATAACCGGCTTCAGGGTTACCTTTATTTTTTGGTCAACGAAACCAGATGCTGAATTCCAGTTTTTTTAAAGGGGATAGATTAGGGTATAGAGAATAAAGTTCGGGTGGAATAAGAACAGGTTAACGAGGAGGACTTATGATTTTCAAAAGAGATCCATTGGATAAACAGAGCTTACTTAAAGAATTGGATTCGCTAGGCTATTCCGACAGAATCAAAAAAGTAGCAATCTTAGGCCGTGATCATCTCGGATCTGTCCAGTACTCGCAATTACTAGCCTCTTTGCTGGAGGATGGCGTTTATGAAGCGCGACTTGCCTTAATCGGCGCCATTGCAACACAAGATGCTGCTATTATTCTATCAGCACTGCGGCATCCCAAGGCAAGTATCAGAAATACGGCTGCGGGTCTTTTGGCAAAGGTGGCTTCGGATGCTGATATTGAACGTGAGCTCCCCCATTTATCCCATGATTGCCGCCGCAAGCTGCTGCATAGTATTTCACAGATTAACCGTCAGGAATTAGCGGAACGCTTATTGCCTGTAGTGTATGCCCGGTGGGGAGCAGAGGAAGCCGCGATTATATTGCAGGCCTGTTATTCGGCAACGGTAAGTAAATGGCTAGCTGATATCGGGTATGCCATAAAAGACTGGAAGAAATTATCCAGCCGGCATCTTGACGTAGTGGCGGAATACTTTGCAACAACACTGGAAAGCACACCACTCAGGGAAAAAGGCTATGTCTGGTGGAGATTCTCATCAGCTCTGGAGATCCTATGCAATCTGAAGGCAGATTTGGTGCTGGAGTGTGCGCTGAATCATGGACCCATGGACATCATACATCCTGCTTTAAAAGAACAGCTTGGCACGCTTGTACGCCAAAATCCTAATAAGGTATATCAGCTGTTAACACGAACGGAGTCGCGGAGCGATCTGATTTCTTATGGTGTTCCTGAAGCTGTTCTTAAAAGGAAAAAATATTTATCCATTGATCAATGGATTGAGATAGCGAAACTACTCGCAGATCACCCTATGCACATAGCAAAGCTACTTCATAATATTGCACCCTCTAACCGCAAAGTCATTTTCGATGCTGTGTATGAAGAAGATAAACGCAATGAACGCATTTTTCCGGAAAGATTACTGTATGTATTACCACATGCCTTGCGTGACAAGGAAGCCACCCGGATGCTTGGCCTTCGTGAAATCAATGATGACCGGGAGAGAACAGTCAGATTTACTGCTTGCCGTTCTATTCTTCATTCAAGAGCGGGACTTGAACAAGCAACACAGGTATCCAGTGCAGACGAACGTGCCACGGCGCTTATGCAGCTGATCAGAAGTACCGTTCTGTCGAGACAGGGCATGAATGAAACTTTGGTGTACCTGGGCCGGATTAAAAATGATCAGGATCCTGTCCGGGGCGCTGTATTTAAAGAGCTATCGGAAAGTCCTGCGTCTGTGTTCACGGATGCCCATGTACAAGAACTTACTTTGCTTGTTGATAGTGTTATAGAGGCCAGAGATACTTCATATGGTACAAAATTTTCCGTTCAACAACTGGCATTTGCTATTCTCCGGCATAACGCATTACTTCCTCACGGTGAGCTGTTTAAGTTTTCTTTAAAGACGATTCAGAAATTGGCCAAGCAGAATGGGCAGCTTTCCCTTCCATCATTGGAGAAGAATTTACCCCGGGGAGTAGAAGAGATTATCTTCGACGAAATTTATACATTAGCTGTACAGGCCAACAAAAGAGAAGACTACAATCTGGTGTTAAGTCTAGCTAGCTCATTCGGTAAAAGAGGTTACGGCATCATAAAACTTCAAAATCTGTTAAAGGAAGCAACGAGGGCAAAGGCAGATTCTACAGCCATACAAGCGGCCAGATACTGGCTTGCGCCTCATACAACGCGTGATGCCAGAGTTAAGGAATTATTAGCTTTAGATAAATCGTATATTACGATCCATGAAGTATTCCAGCATCTGCATCTGAAGCGTCAAGAATGGCTCGATCCTTTTATTTCAGGGGCTGTCATTAAGGGCAAGTTCCTATCAGGCAAAACTATCTATCTTGTGCCGGCCGCGGATGGATTCCACAGATGGCTGCCACGTCAGCAACAAGCTTTAAGTGCCTTATTAGAAAAAGTTGCATACGATGCCAAACGTAATCTTTGGGAGCGTGCAAGCGTTATTAAGATCATGGCAAGCATGCCTGATCTCGGTTCGGATAGGTTACTGGGGCTTATGCAGGATAAGGAAGTAACTGTAGTAGAAGCTGCACTTCATGCCTTTTCACTTATGGAAGAACCGGAGAAGGCACTTCCCGTTCTGCTGGAGAATCTGGATGGGGACCGGGCCCGTGTAGCCATGTACTCGATACCCAGATGCATCCGCAGGGTGAATCCGGTGTTACTGGTTACCATGCTGAAAGAGCTGCTGAATCGGGATAAGCTGAAGATCACTGTCAGAAAAGAAGCCATCCGCTTACTGGGCGCTTATAGAAGCGATGACAGTCTTCCGCTATTGATGAACGAGTTCGAGAAACCCAATGCACACAAGGATGTAATCATAGCCATAGGGCATGCTGCGAAACAGCTTTTAGATGATGAACGCGCTTGGGACATGTTAAGTACAATGGCTTCTTCATCAGAAAGTGACATCGCAGGAAGTTTATTATCTCAACAGCCTAATGCTCTTCCGCTAGACTTTAGACCACGTTATCTAGGATTAACCCTTGAAATTGCAAGGCACCAGGATGCGTATATTGGCAGATATGCTTTCATTTCTATGATGCGGTGGACAAATGGAAATGAAGGGATTGTTGCAGCTGCCACCGCTCAGTCTATTACGGATTTGGAAGACAGCACTAGATGGGAAACTGCTATGTATACGCTGGTAGAAACCTGTCGCGATGGTAAGATCAATGAGGTAGTAGTTGGTGTATGTCAGAGACTGGTTAGTGCAGCGATAAGTGATGAATGGAACGCTACTGCCAAAAGAGATTTGCCTCATCGGCAACGTCTACTGAAATTAGTCAACCAGCTGATAGCTTTGCCAAAAATCACCCGGATGCACCTTATCCCTTTGTATACGGATCTGATTGACTGTCTGGCATCTGATGAGACCTTACAGCAAGCTGTGATGAAATTGTATATAGCAGCAATAGACTGGAATAACGTGGAGGAATCCGCCAATTATCTGAATCGGATAGTTACCACTATTTCAAATCAGCCCCAGCTATTAAGCGATGTTTATAAGCAGGTCGCGTATAATTTAGAAGAGAGCACGGGATACTGGAGTCCGGAAACTTTATTGGAAATTGTAGATGTTCTAGAGTCTGAGAGCCGTTACGAATCTCAGTATATTGGACTTTCGCTGCTTGAAGTTGCCGGAAGTGCTCTATTGTGGAGTCCAGAGCCTGGAGAGCGTCTGCGGTTGTACAGAAATCACACGAACCTTGCGGTTCGCTCACTTGCGCTAAATATTTGGACGGCGATAGATTAGTTTTTGATATTTTTTTGAAAATATAAAATACCAAAAGAGCTCAGGCTGCAAATCGGCCTGAGCTCTTTTGGTATTTCTTCAATTAAGCTTCCATCTTCTGTGCTGTGTAGAGGCGGTAATAAAGGCCCCGCTGTGCGATAAGCTCATCATGTGAGCCGCTTTCCGCGATGCCTTTGTTAGATACGTACATAATACGATCGCAGTTTTTTACGGTGGAGAGGCGATGCGCGATAATGAACGAGGTGCGTCCCTTAAGCAGTTCATTCAGCCCTTTTTGCAATAAGCGCTCAGTCTTCGCATCAATGGAAGAAGTGGCTTCATCCAAGATGAGAATGCGCGGATCTGCTAAAAGTGTTCTTGCGAACGAAATGAGCTGCCGCTGTCCTTGAGACAGCTTGGAGCCACGTTCATTGACCTCTGTCATGTAGCCTTGATCGAATTCACGGATGAATTCGTCGGCGCAAACGGCCTTTGCAGCGGCGATTACTTCTTCTTCGGTCGCATCCAGTCGGCCGTACCGAATATTGTCCAGAATAGTACCGGAGAAGATGAAGCTATCCTGTAACATAATCCCCATCTGGCTGCGAAGAGATTTTAACGTCACCTGCGAGATATCCTGGCCGTCGATCAGAATCTGACCACTGGAAATGTTATAAAAGCGTGAGATCAGATTGACGACGGTTGTTTTGCCCGCACCTGTGGGTCCTACCAGCGCGATGCTTTCTCCCGCTTTGACCTTGAAGGAGATATTCTCCAGAATATTAAGCCCCGGGTCATAGGCGAAAGTTACATCGTCGAAGGTGACATGGCCCTGTACAGATGGCAGTGTTTTTGCATCCGGAATATCACTGACGGTAACCGGTTCATCCAGCGTTTCGAAGATACGCTCAAGATAGGCAACGGCGTTGATGAAGTTATTGTACAGGTTCGAAAGACTCAGAATCGGCTGCCAGAAGCGGGCAGCGTAGCTGCTCATCGCCAGAATGACACCGAGGGTCATGTCTTGAGGACTCAGAGTTAGTAGGCCTACAAGGAAAATCAATGATGTAACAATCGTAGACAAGTTGTCTACAGAGAACGGAATAAGTAAGTTGTAACGTTGAGCCTTCATCCATTCTTTACGGAAATTACCTGCGAGACGTGTGAAGATTCCTTCGTTACGTTGTTCCCGGGAGAACATTTGCGTCACACCAATACCGCTGATGCTCTCTTGCAGATAGGCATTTAGGTTGGAGCTTTTGTTGGACACTGCTTGCCATGCCCGGCGTTGCCGGGTTTTGATCAGCAGCATGATGCCAAGGAAGACTGGCAGTCCGGCAAGGATGACAAATGAGAGTCGTACATCGACAGCGAACATGAAGGCTGCGATAAAGAGCAAATTCACGATTTCTAGAATAAAGTTGATAATCCCGTTGGACAGCACATCTGAAACGGCGTTGACGTAGTTTACGACCCGGATAAGGATCTTGCCCTGTGGGCGGTCGTCATAATATTTGAAAGGCAATTCTTGCAGATGCTTAAACAAATCCGTTCGGATGTCAAAAATAATATCCTGCCCAACACTCGTCATGATGCGCGAGCGTATCGTAGCCAGATAAACACTGACCACGATGGTCACAAGCATCAGTGCAGCCCAACCCAGCAGTGCAAGCTTCTCTTTTGCCGGAATGGTCACGTCGATGACATGTTGCATGATCAGCGGAGCCGACAGTGAAATGGCTGCTGAAAGTGCACTGAGCACGAACGCAACAATCATTGGCGTTTTCTTTCGTTTGATATATACCATCGCACGCCGGAAGTGTTTTATATTAAACGGCGATTCAAGATTTTCATCGACGTCAAATTTATTCCTTGCCACTTGCGGTCACCTGCCTTCCAATACCCTCGTTCTGCAGTTTAAACACTTCGTAATAGTAACCACGTTTCGCCAGCAGTTCAGTGTGAGTCCCTTCCTCAACTAGCTTCCCGCCATCCAGAATGAGAATACGGTCCGCTTGCGAGGTAGTAGATACACGCTGCGCAATAATAATTTTCGTACAAGGATAGTCCAGTTCACGTAGACTTTTTTGGATATGCTCCTCCGTCTCAAGGTCGACCGCAGAGGTCGTATCATCGAGAATCAGGATAGGACGGTGTACCGCCAAAGCACGCGCTAAGGCAATACGCTGCTTTTGCCCTCCCGACAGTCCGACTCCGCGTTCCCCGACAACGGTATCATAACCTTCAGGCATTTTGGTAATGAAGTCGTGTGCGGCTGCGAGCTCTGCATAACCCATTGCATCTTCTTCCGGAAGATCAGGATCGCCATAGGCGATGTTTCCATCAATGGTATCAGAGAACAAAAGTACATCTTGGGTCGCCATGCCGATATTTCCACGAAGTTCATCAAGCTCCAGCTGCCGAACATCAACACCGTCTACTAGTACGCGCCCTTCAGCTACATCGTAGAAGCGAGGGATGAGGTTGATGATTGTTGTTTTGCCTGATCCTGTCGCGCCCATGATTGCTACAGTTTCACCGGGTTCAACGGTAAAGCTAATATCGTCCAGTACGATAGCGCTATCATATTTAAAGCGGACATGATCGAATTCAATACGGCCTTCATAACGGCGTTTGTCAGTGACAGTATGCTCGTTAACAATATTTGGCCGGGCATAATAGATATCTACGATTTTGGACAAGCTCGCAAAAAAGCGCTGAATGTCGTTGATAATGATACCGATGTTGCGCATAGGGTTCGATATAGCCCAAATAAGCGAAGAGAAGGCCATAAACTCACCGAAGGTGATCCGGCCGTTCATAAGGAACAAACCACCAACCAACATAAGAATTACGTTGAAGCCCTGAGCGAAGGATTCCAGATAAGGAAAATAATCAAGCCATACAAGGGCGGCCTTTTTGTTCGCCGTAGAATAGTTGACATTCTTCTCTGTGAATTTTTCGACCTCGAATTCCTCGCGGGCAAAAGCCTTGACCACACGGTTGCCTGAGATATTCTCCTGTGTAGTCGTGTTAAGCTGGGACAGCCGTTCACGCAGGTCAATATACATAGGACGGACGCGTTTAGCGAATATGTAAGCCACGATAAAAATGGGCGGTGACAGGATAAGCATCCACAGCGTCAGTTCCGCATCTATAGTGAAAAAATAGATAACGGCGGCAAGGAAGATCGTTAGCGATTCAATGATCGTCTTAAAAATCCAGGCCATAGAGTGACGGACCATGTCCAGATCGCCTGTCATCTTGGTCATGAGATCGCCGGTACGATTATGATCGTAGTATTTTCTGTCCTGTCCCTGAATTTTGTTGTACAAATAAATGCGGACATTGTACATCATATTTTGCGAGGATATCTCGTACTGCATGGTCGTGAAATATGCGAGACCTGTGCGCAGTAGAGAAAATCCAATCATGCCCAGACAGAGCATAATTAATAATTGCCGTTCTTGTGTAAGATTCTGCAGGGCGTTGTCACCGGCTATAAACGTATCGACAATGCGCTGACTGATGTACGGATTCACGATTGTAAGACTTGAGCCCACCACCGAAAGGCAGAGTGCCAGAATGTATCGCGTCCGGTTTCCCTCTAGGTTCTGCCATAGCCATTTCAGTTCGAACATCTGATCACCTGTTTCTGATTGTTCTTGTTCTTTCACTCTTGCCTGAAAAGAGTAAATAAAACAAAGTGATTATAACATTATCAAATGACTAAGTATCGTTTACGGTAAAATTTCCTTGTTACATTATTGTTACAAAAAAATGAACTTATTAATGATGTGAATTTCACCTTGTGTAATGAGGGTTTGCCATTCGGGCTTGGGCGTTCTAATTATGATAAACTGAGACAATGTAGAGTAATTAGACTTAGTTCGGATAGGGACAGGAGGAAGAGGAATGAGTTTTGTTGCTGTAAAAGGGGAGTACAAGCGTTACAAGATGGGCGAGAATGTAATTGTCGCGAATGACGGGATTGATTTTGAGATAAAAAAAGGTGAATTTGCCGTGATCGTCGGCCCAAGCGGTGCGGGTAAATCTACAGTGCTTAATATTCTGGGTGGAATGGATTCCGCCGATGAAGGTCAGGTCATTGTGGATGGCATTGATATCGCCAAGTTTAGTGCCAAGGAGCTGACAGGCTACCGCCGAAATGACGTAGGTTTTGTATTTCAGTTCTATAATCTAGTGCCTAATCTGACCACACTGGAAAATGTTGAGCTTGCTTCACAGATTTCTCCGCGTGCATTAGATGCACGTAAGGTGCTGGAGGATGTGGGTCTGGGCGCGCGGTTAGATAATTTCCCCGCTCAGTTGTCCGGTGGTGAGCAACAGCGTGTTGCCATCGCCAGAGCGTTGGCTAAACAGCCGAAGCTGCTGCTCTGCGACGAGCCGACAGGAGCGCTTGATTATAACACCGGCAAGCAGGTGCTGAAGCTGCTGCAGGATACTTGTCGTAACACCGGGACAACGGTCATCGTAATTACACATAATCTGGCGATCGCTCCGATGGCTGACAGGGTTATAGAGATTAACAACGCTAAGGTACGGAAGATGGTGATCAATCCTTCGCCGGTATCCGTTGACGATATTGAATGGTAAGGAGAAGGCATCTATGAAAAAGCGTGCATTGTGGAAAGATATTTTTCGTGAAATTGGGCATACCAAAGCCCGGTTTATTTCGATTTTTGCAATTATTATGTTAGGCGTCAGCTTTTTTGCCGGAATCAAGGCTACAGGGCCAGATATGCTGAATACAGCTGGAATCTTTTACAAAGAGCAGCGCTTGATGGATCTGAAGGTGCAGACTAACTACGGCCTGACCGAAGACAACATCGGGTTACTCAGAAATGTACAGGGGATCGATGAGATTCAGCCGAGCTATAGCGCAGATGTATTCATGGGTGATAATGCCTTAATACTTAAAGTCAATTCTTACAACACGGATAAACCACTTAATCAATACCGTATAATTGAAGGCCATCTACCGGAGCATTCCGGTGAAATCGTGCTGGACGATAAGCTAGCGGAAGAATATGCGTTGGGTGACAAGGTATCTTTCAGTGGAAACGGTACGGATACGGAGCTGTCGAACAGCTTCGAGACACTGGAGTATACCGTAGTTGGCTTTGTTAGAAGTCCACAGTTTATTGAGCAAAGTACCCGGGGCACCAGTGGGATCGGCAAAGGTACGGCGGATGCGTTCGCCGCGATCCCGGAGTCAGATTTCAAGCTTCCGGTGTATACGGAAGCTTATCTGTCCTTTAAGGATACAGCCGGGGTGAAGGCTTATTCGCCGGAGTATGAAGATCTGATCGAACAGCATACCCATGCTGTAGAGCAGGCGATGTCCGGCGTGCCGGAAGCACGGCTTGCTGAGCTGCGGGCGGAAGGCGAGAAAGAGCTTTCTAGCGGCCGCGCAAAGGTGGCTGCCGCCGAGCAGCAGCTTGCGGATTTGCAGCGCCAGCCGGAGGAAGTGCAGCAGGAACAGGCTGCAAGTATGAAGGCAATTGCTGCCGGACTTGCTTCTGCCAAGGAGGAATTGGCGGCAGGGGAGCAAAAGCTTGCAGAGCTGGAGCAGCTTAAGGTCTACGTTACTGACCGAAGCGCTAATCCGGGATATGCCGAATATAAAGATAACGCTGATCGGTTGTCGGCGATTGCCAGTGCGTTTCCTGTGTTCTTTTTCCTGATTGCTGCGCTGGTCAGCTTGACGACCATGACACGGATGGTTGAGGAGCATCGCCTGCAGATTGGGACACTGAAAGCACTCGGTTATGGCAACCGCGACATTATGGCCAAATTCCTGGTCTATGGTACACTTGCCAGTCTGGCGGCTTCAATTGCGGGCCTTGCTGTTGGTTTTACCCTGTTTCCGGGTATTATCTACGATGCGTATAGTGCAATCTATAATTTACCGGATATCACGAAGAATTTCTATCTTTCGTACTCCATCATATCCGTTATCGTAGCGTTAATATGTACTACGTTGACGGCGTGGATTGCCTCACGGGTAGAACTGCGCAGCAATGCTTCCGTATTGATGCGTCCGAAGGCACCAAAGAGTGGCCAGCGTATTTTACTGGAGCGGATCACTTTTATATGGAAGAGATTGAGCTTTGTCCAAAAGGTTACCGCACGGAATCTATTCCGCTATAAGCAGCGGATGTTCATGACTGTATTCGGCGTGGCTGGCTGTACAGCGCTGATCCTGACGGGATTTGGTCTCAAGGATTCAATTGGCAGCATCGCCGGGTCGCAGTTCGGCACGATTATGAAATATGATGCACTTGTGGCACTGCATGAAGATGTGTCTGCCGATGTGCTAAAAGCCTACGAAAAACTAATTGCTGGTGAAACTGCAGTAACTGGCACGCTGAGTGTGGCGCAAGAACGGATGACCGCACATGCTGGTGGTGTAAATGATCAAGAGGTTCATCTGTTCGTTCCTACTTCCGTTGACTCCCTATCCGATTTCGTGGAGTTGCGTGATCGAAAGAGTGGAGAAGGGCGGATGCTTACGGATGATGGGGCTATTATCTCAGAGAAGCTGGCAAAGCTGTATGGGCTGGAGTCTGGCGATAAATTGACCGTGGTGGACAAAGATAATGAGACGTTCGAAATTGAGGTCGCAGCGATTACAGAGAATTATGTAATGCACTATGTTTATATGACACCGGCGTATTATGCTTCTGTGTTCGGAGAAAAACCGCTATTCAACACAGAACTGCTGAACTACACCGCACATGATAAGACATGGGAAGATAAATTTGGTGAAAAGCTTACGGCTAATGAGGGCGTCGCTGCCATCAGCTTTTCCAGCAGTGTAGGCTCCGCCTTCGATGAGACTATGAAGAGTATGGACGTTGTAACCTTGGTGCTCATTGTTTCAGCGGCGGCATTGGCTTTTGTCGTCCTCTACAATTTGACCAATATCAATGTGTCCGAGCGGATCCGGGAGCTGTCAACCATTAAGGTACTGGGCTTCTACGACAAAGAAGTAACCATGTATATTTACCGCGAGAATATGCTGCTTAGCCTACTCGGTATTGTGGCTGGATCGGGTCTCGGCATAGTGCTGCATAGCTTCGTCCTGAAGACGGCTGAGCTGGATGCGACGATGTTCGCTCCGATCATCAAGTGGCCAAGTTATATTTATGCGGCGCTCCTAACACTGTTGTTCTCCGGTATTGTCATGGCGTTCATGCATATTAAGCTCAAACGAATCCATATGATAGAGGCTTTGAAGTCGGTGGAATAGCATCTAAAAACGCCAGAAATGCGGCTCTTTTTATGGAATAGCTTCACTGGAGTCCGAAACTATGGATCAAAGGCGATAAATGAGCAAATAGTGTCCTCTGGGTCCGTAAGGAACAGGGGATGGTTAGGACCCGACGCTATCGTTCGCTATCGGATGCCATCCGACGATTTCTGACGATATAGTTTGCTATCTGAATCTATGCCCGACGCTATCGGACCTAGATGACCTTAAACGCCGGATTATCCGCCATTTGGGATGTTATCGGACTCCATAGCAGCTATTGGCATAAAAAATGTCAGAAATGCGGCTCTTTCTATGTAATAGCGACACTGGAGTCCGAAACTATGCTTCAAAGGCGATAAATGAGCAAATAGTGTCATCTGGGTCCGTAAGTAACTGGGGATGGTTAGGAATCGCCGCTATCGTTCGCTATCGATGCCATCCGATGATTTCTGACGATATTGTTTGCTATCTGAATCTATGCCCGACGCTATCGGACCCTATCGGACCCAGGTGACCTTAAACGACGGATTATCCGTCATTTGGAATGATATCGGACTCCATAGCAGCTATTGGCATAAAAAACGCCAGAAATGATGCTCTTTCTATAGAATAGCGACACTGGAGTCCGAAACTGTGCTTCAAGGGCGATAAATGAGCAAATAGCGTCATCTGAGTCCGCAAGCAACAGAGAGCTTTGATTGGGTGATGTGCATGAGGGGATATGCGTAGATTTAGAAGTAGTTGCAGAAGTAGATGTAAAGGTAGAAGTAGAAGTAGAAGCAGAAGTAGAAGTAGAAGTAGAAGTAGAAGTAGAAGTAGAAGTAGAAGTAGAAGTAGAAGTAGAAGTAGAAGTAGAAGTAGAAGTAGAAGTAGAAGTAGAAGTAGAAGTAGTTGCAGATGCAGATGCAGATATTAGTTATAGGTGAACCGAATACTCGAAGCCGCTTCGCCTAGCTCCTCATATCTACTCCTATCCGCTCCTAGCTTCGCCAACCTAAACTGCAGACAACTAAAACACAGAGCAGCGATTCTCTCGTTTGAGAATCGCTGCTCTGTTGTTTTTTTACGATAATAAAATGCATCGAACTGTCTCCTACATAGGAAAAGGCTACTTACGCGACATGTGCAGGATAGGAAAAGGATTACCTTGTTCGTCGAGTGCTGAACGCTCAAAAACCTGAAATCCCATATGCTCATAGAAACCTAAAGCTTGGGGATTTTGCTCATTCACATCTACGAGGTGTACGTCGAGTTCCTGCATGACATAAGCTACAAGTGCTTTTCCAACCCCTTTTCCCATTACAGCAGGTTCTACGAACAGCATTTCAATCTTATTATTCTGAACCCCTATGAAGCCAATCAACTGTTCCTCATCATCTGTAAAAGCAAACAAATCGCTTATGCCCTCAAGCGCCTGCATAACCAGCGGCCGCAAAGCATCAATATCCTGCTCGGATAGAAAAAGATGAGTATGCCGCACGGATGATTCCCAAATGTTCAGTAGACGGTTTAATAATTCTTCATTTCTAGTTGTGAAGATTTTTATTGAGTCCATATCTTTCCCTCACGATTCAATCTAATTCGAAGAAGAAGCTGCAGCCGCAGCTGACGCAGCCGCTGCCCCGGCAAGAGCAGCCTGCTGAGCAATTATAATATTGGTAATGTTGGTGGAAAGCATCGTAGTTAATACGCCGTTTTGTACATCCTCCACAGATCTGAAGGCTACCAGCGCAGAAGACAAGAGCAGTAATTCCTGCTTGCCAATAGACCAGTTACCGAAGCCCTTTTTTGTACGCAAAAATTCGTAAGTCTCCGAGACATCAGTAACGATGTCCTCCTTGTTGCAAGGGAGCAGGGATAACACGCCCAGCGAGGAGAGGGTATATTCCTTGTCTAGCCGGATACCCTGTGCACGAAATGCATCTCTTAATGCCAATACACGGTCCGCTGCTTGAGGGGCTTCTTCCCCAAGAACCAATACCTGGGTCAGGGCTTGCACACTGTTGCCTGACATAAATTCGGGCTTAAGTGTTACATAGAGCTGCTCCATGCGGTCCACGCCACTCTCAACATCGATATCGGAAAGACCAAGCATAGCGGAGAAGATATAATCGTCTTGTCCGGTAAGGAAACGATGTTTTGCCTTCATACTATCATAAAATAGCTTTGCTCGTTCTACCGTACGCTGATATCGATCCGATGTTGCATTAGCAGCGATTTGATAGGCAGCAACGACGAGATAATCAGAGGCTCTGAATTTGGCTTCCTTCATTAAATCATACACGGCAAATGTGTTTGCAAGCAGAGTTTCCTTTTCGTCAGAAAGTGAAAGCAGGGCGGCAATGCTGATCACCGAAGCCCCTCTAAATTGAGAGAAAATCCCGGTACTCTCCTTAATTAGCTCGTAGCTAGCACGAATGGCTTCGTCATCTGCAACTTTGTCCTCTACAGCATACAATAGTGCCGCTAACCGATTAACCATTGCATTTTGCCATGGAAAAGCTTTTTTGATCCTCTGAGCGTTGTCTGCGAACAATTCAAGCCTAGCTGGATATTGCTCCTTCATTGGGTACACCTCTTATCTCTACTTTTACTTCATAACATTACGAAAATCCAGTGCTGTAGATTCATTTTACTATAAAAAATAAATCGGATGCCCGCGAAAGCGGCTTACCAATAAGCTAGAGGTTGTTCAGGTAACCCAATGATTGAGTTTACTATGAAGATGTTATAATAATTATAAGATGGATCGGCAGGGGCTTAAATGACAACAAAGGAGAAGTGCGACGATGACTGAGAGAATACCTGAAATCATATTGAACGATGGAGTGAAGGTGCCTGCTATTGGTTTTGGTACTTACGCGTTAAATGGTACTGAGGGAGCACAAAACATCACTAAGGCGATTGATGTTGGCTATCGTCTGATCGACACTGCGTTTAATTATGAGAACGAAGGTGCTGTAGGCCAGGCTGTTCGGCAAACTTCTGTGCCTAGGGAAGAACTGCTCATTACTTCCAAGCTGCCAGGTCGCCATCACTCTTATAAAGAAGCATTAGCCACCATACAGGAGTCTTTATTCAGAGCCGGGTTGGATTATTATGATTTCTATCTCATCCACTGGCCTAACCCTAGAGTGAATTTATATGTTGAAGCCTGGCAGGCGATGATCGAGGCACGGAAACAAGGTTTGATCCGCTCCATCGGTGTATGTAACTTTTTGCCGGAGCATATCGAGCGTTTGATACAAGAAACTGGCGTAGCGCCGAGCATGAATCAGATTGAGCTGCATCCTCATTTTAATCAGGAAGAGCAACGTGCATGGAACAAAGAGCATGGGGTAGTGATTGAATCGTGGAGTCCATTGGGACGAGCTAGCAGCGTACTGGAAAATGAGAAAATAGCGGAAATAGGCAAGGTTCATAATAAATCGATATCGCAAGTTATCTTACGTTGGCATATACAGCTTGGGGCTATTCCCATTCCAAAGGCTTCTTCTCTAGAGCATCAGCGCGATAATCTGAATATTTTTGATTTTCAATTATCGGAAGCTGAGATGACCGTTATTTCCGCATTAACCTCGCCAACAGGTCGCATAGCTGATCAAGATCCCGCATCGTATGAAGAATTTTAATGAATTTAACTAAACCACGCCAGTTATTGGCGTGGTTTTTTATATTAGGCTAGCCTCAGAATCAGTCAGCGCTTGAGTAATTTGATCTAGTCTAGTTTAGTCCAGTCGTGCAAACCGTTGTTCAGTTTTATCAAGATGCTTCACCCGCTCTTCTAAGCTGCGATCTGACATCCCGGCATAATTATACCAACGGAGGTTCTTCCGTATTCCCATTTTGCGGAAGGTGCCTCTGAATAGAATTTTGGTGATGGGGTTGC
This sequence comes from Paenibacillus sp. FSL R5-0928, assembly GCF_037970385.1. Taxonomy (NCBI): domain Bacteria; kingdom Bacillati; phylum Bacillota; class Bacilli; order Caryophanales; family Paenibacillaceae; genus Paenibacillus; species Paenibacillus sp. FSL R5-0928. Next base: position 881,081 of record NZ_CP150225.1, read on the forward strand.
CAAAAATCCAGCGATAAAAGAAGTCGGGTGTGTTCATTATGAACTGCACCCCGTCAAGTAGACAGCACAAAAAATAAAAGTAGTTTAAGCGGCCTTAGTCCTAAATTCAATGGAACTGAGGCCGTTTAGTTTTGCCTGTAACCGTTCGTTATTATAAAAGTGAATGTAGGTATCAATATCTGTTTGGAGTTCTTCAAAGGTCTGGTAGGTATGTAAGTAGTACTTCTCACATTTCAATGTTCCCCAGAAGGATTCCATCGGCGAATTGTCAATGCAGCAGCCTACTCGGGACATGCTTTGCTTCAGTTCTGCATCGTCCAGCATCTTCTTAAAATGCAGAGAGGTATACTGGAAACCACGGTCGCTATGGAGTAAGGTTCGGCTCTCCGGTGCTGCCTGCAAAGCTAATTCCAGTGTGTTAAAAACTAGCGAATTATTATTGGAATGACCCAGAACGTAAGCAACAATGGACTTGTCATACAGATCTTTTATTGCACTTAAATACGCCTTCTTGCCGTTGCCGTATTTGAATTCCGTTACATCCGTTACCCATTTTTGGTTTGGAGCTTCAGCCTCAAAATTACGGTTCAGCACATTCTCTGCAACCTGCTGAGGCGTGGAGCCTACATACTTCTTTCTCTTTCTGCGGATGACTGACTGGATACCTTGGCATCTCATCAGCCGGTACACTCGCTTTGCGTTAATAGATTTATCCATTTGTCTGCGCAAATGCAGGGTCAATTGGCGATACCCAAAGGTTCGTTCCACCTTCTCATACAAGAGGAGCATGGCCTCTGTCAGTTTCTCGTTGTCAGCCTCTCGAAAACTGGGTTTGCGATTCAACCATTTGTAATAACTTGACCGTGAAATCCCTGCGATGTCACACAAAAGCCGAATGGAGCAAGACTGTTCCTGCTGAACAGCCTGAATGGCCAGGTAGATATTCACCTGGCGAATGGTTCTTAACGCCTCCTCTTTTCGAGTTCCTCTAACTTTTTTAGAAAAGCATTCTCCGCACGCAGGCGTGCATTCTCGTATTCCAGCTTTTGCATCGCGAGTTTGTGGCGATCTGCTTCCGTAAGTTCTTCAGGCGCTTTGGTGCGTCCTCTACCGTCTCGTAATGCCTCTTCACCACCTGCTTCGTACTTCTTTACCCAGCTATATACTTGTTGGTAAGACACGTGAAAATGGCTTGCCGCCTTCGCATAGTCTTCTCCGTTCGAAAGGCAGTACAGCACGATATTTATCCGTTCCTGCCAAGTGGTTACGCGTCCTTTGGTCATAGCTTTAGTTCCTCCTGAATGAGCTGTTAAGCTGTTGCTATGACCATTATACTTCCTAATCCAGTTGGCGAGTTGGGTTGCACTTGCAATCTTATACTTGCAGATGATTTGGTTTTGCGACAATCCTCCCTCGAGATAATCCTTAACGGCATAGAGTTTAAGTTCTGCAGAATACGTACGATTGTAGCTTCGGACTTCCAGCCCTTCGTATCCATACAATTGATAACGTTGCCGCCACTTCACTATAGAGTTTTTGGATATTCCATACTTCCGGGCCGCAGCTTTCAAACCAATGTCGCCCCGTTCAATTTCTTGGAGAATCGTTAACTTTTCCAGTGCTGTATACTTCTTTTGTTCCATAAAAATGCTCCCCATACAGCGACAGGTTTTTATTATTTCACCTGTCTACTATATGGGGAGCATATCATTACGGTCAGCAGGGACACTCCTTTAATATTCGGGAGCAAGCATTTGAAGGGCCGCCCAGGTTTAGTTTCTTCGTAGACAATGCCTTTTGCGAATACCTTATCAAGAAAACCTTTGGTAAGAGCGGGCATGGCTTCCCACCATATAGGAAAAATGAAGACGATATGATCCGCTGCTATAAGACGCTGCTGATAATTGGCGACTTGCGGGTCGGTGGTTTTCTTTTGTCGCCAAGCAGTGAGTTCTTCGCGTGACATGACTGGATCAAATCCATCGGCATGCAGGTCGATAAGATCAATCGTATGACCTTTGGTGGTAAGACCTCGCATAACGGAGGCTAATAAGGCTGCGGAATAGCTTCGCTGATGGGGGATATTCTCGGACGCTGATGCGCCGTAGGGATGATCAAAAATAATTAAGACATTCATATAAACACCTTCTTTATGATTTATTGTTTCCTCGAAATTAAATATTAACTATGGAAACAATAATACGTTTTAAGTTTCCTTGTTGTCAATATTATTTCTAGGAAACTTTATTTATGAGCTGTGTCTTGTTAAAATGAGCATAAGATGAATTTACGAGGAGACTTAACAGTGACGCATTCTTTCGAGAACTTACCTAATAAGGATATTTTGATAAAAAAATTAATAGAGATGATTCCCCAATTACAAAAGCAATTTCAATCGGAGGATGACGAAGAGAAGGAATGGTTGATTCAGAACTGCAGTAATCCCCTTATCATTGATTTCCTCCAAGACTCCACAGTCATGATGCTGCATGTAATAGATGCGATTGGACAGCTTGAGCCGGTGAATGGCACTACCATTTCGAAGCAATTCGGAATTCCAAAAGGCAGCGTGTCCAAAATCACTAGAAAATTAGTACAACAGGAAATTATTCGCACGGAGTTTCTCCCCGATAATAAAAAAGAAGTGCTTTTTCTTACAACACCTCTAGGGAAAGAAATATTCGATTTGCATTTAGCCCTACATAAGCAGATGAATAAAGGGATAACCCGGTTTCTACAGAGATATAACACAGATGAATTGTTATTTATAATCCAAGCCTTCGAGGATACTTTGCAAGCGTCATGGGTTCATTCGGAATCTGTTGCTGAAAAAGAACTATTAACTACCGGAGCATCTCTTGAGCCAGTGGAAAACGATGAAATGAGTCAAATCGTAGACATGCTTAACCTACTGGATACGCGCAACCTCAAAAAGGCTAAGGCAGTTCTCCAAGCTATGTTTTTCACCCCTTTTGATTAGTTTTATATTTTTTGATAGTGATTTACGAGTTGCTCTAACTTATCTTTGATTATTTGTTTTAAGGCTTCAGGTTTCACGGATGTAACAGCATGACCATATCGCATAAAATAATTAGCCAAGAAATCCTCTTCACCTGGATTGTAGAATCCCTTAATGACTGTTTTCGGACCAACCTCTATTTCCATAGAAGGATAATGTTCTTTATAAAAAATATCCTTTGCTTGTTCCGCAATCTCAACTTCAAAGTCAATACTTTTCGCAGACTGATAGATTTTTAATGAACGACTAAGAAGTTCTTCTATAGAATAACGAGCTTTGCTTTCCTCTTCTTCAATGAAGGTTATTCGATCACATCTAAAAACTCTATATGTATTCATCGTAAGCTCTATTCCAGTGGCATACCATTGACCAAACTTAGCGGAAATCCTAAAGAATTGAACAGGGTAGCTTTTTGTTTGGTTTTCTTTTGTATATTCAATGTTACAGGCACTCTCATTTAGAATACTTGCTAGGATTTTATCTAAAAAACGGCTGACATGCTTATGCTGATACATTTCGAATTGCAGGACCTTTTTCATTTTGTGAATCTGGTTGATTTGTGTACTCGATAGACAGTGCTCGAACTTTTCGTTTAGCTTGTTAACACTTAGATGAAAGGGTGTAGATTGATAAGATTCTAACGTCAGCATGGCAAAATACAGCGCATAGACTTCATCTATCGTGAAAATAATAGGGGATAACAATCTGTTTTTTAGAATACCATAACGTCCGTGTCTTCCATGTTCCGCGAAAATAGGCATACCCAATTGTTCTAATGAAGTAACATCACGTAGCGCTGTGCTTTTTGAAATATTGTATTTCTCCATAAGGTTACTTAGATTAAAAAACTCTCGCCCGTTTAAGTATCTCATCATGTCATTTAATCGTTCTGATTTCTTCATATAAAAAGCTCCTTATTAAGGTGTCATGTTTTGATACCTTTATATATCATAATAAGTTTAAGATCACATATCAAATATACGAAGGAGACTTACACTATGAGTACAACACTAGAAGTAGCTATTTTCTTATCGATGAAGGGAAGAGCCAAGGAAGCTATAGAATTTTACAAAAAGCATTTTGATGCAGAGGAATTGTTACGTGTTACCTATCAACAACTCGCAGAACGTGACAGCTCCATACAGCTTACGGATGAAAATAAGGATTATATTACTCACTCTGTCCTGTTAATCGGAAAAACAAAAATAATGATAGCAGAAGATACAATGAATACGAATGAGAAATATACAGTGGGCAATAACACTTCATTATGTATTCAAAGTGCTGATTTAGAGGGGATTGAAGGTTTTTATAAAAGCTTAATCACAGACGAGCGCGTGAAAATTATTTCTCCGTTATCCAGCAATGTGTTTAGTAAAGCCTACGGTATCATTGAGGATCCCTTTGGTATTCAAATTCAACTCATGTTTGATGAAAGATTACATTAACAACTTTGCTTCTAAAGTAAACCCAGCTCACCGTTCAGCTGATCATAATTCAGGGATTATCCTGATGTTGGTCGGCTTTTTTTGTATGTATTGAGGGCTATTTTTTTTATGAAAAACATTGAATTATTATGCATAAAGATGTATAGTGTTTTTTAATTAACGTTAATTAAGTAAGTAAGGGATGTGGAATGTCTTGACCAAAAACAAGTTGAAAGAAGTAGCGATGCGACTATTCGGAGAGAAGGGTTACGAGGGTACGGCTCTCTCTGAAATTGCGAAGGAAGTTGGCGTGAAGACTCCGGCGATCTATGCCTTTTTTGAGAATAAAGAAGATTTGTTTATGACGGTCTTTCGTGAGGCTATGCAGTCCTATAACACTTATATTCAAGAGCTATCGGAAGAGCAGAAAGTATGGAGTGCGCAGGAAAGTCTACGAGGCATATTGTCTAGACAGTATGAGTTCTATCAGAAGAGCCCTGAAGCAAGCAAAATTGTACTGAGGTATGTGGTATTCCCACCGGCATTCTTAAAGGAAACGATTGAGGAAGCATTTCTAGAGTCCGACGCGATGCTGACGAAGATCATTGAACAATTCATCTTGAAAGGAATGGAAGAGGGCATAATTCGCGATCAATCCGTGCAGCTTCTCGCAGATGCTTTTCTCAACTTGATGGATGGATTAAGCATGCAGTATTTCTATTACACTTCTAAGGGAATTTATGAGCGTAAGCTAAACCATGCGTTTGAAATGTATTGGAAAGGTGCGTCCTCATAGCGCTACAGAAGAAGATAACAACAAGGGGATGGGGAGAATGGCAGAAGTAAGTGAAGTAAAGGGGAACGAGCTTAGCTCGGGGGATTTTGAGAGAGAGCCGGTTCCAGCGCATTTGCGTAAAAAATGGCTATCTATGTCGCTCGTCTGGATCGCCATCGGAATTGACCTATCAGCGATGTTCTTGGGTGCTCAGCTTGGCAATGGAATGAATCTGACGGATTCACTCACAGCAACAATAATCGGTTCGTTAATCCTAGGGGTGATCGGAGCGTTATGTGCGTATGTAGGGGCTAAAACAGGGTTATCGACATCGATGATCTCTCGGTTTCTATTCGGAAATGTGGGTGCACGTGTCGTAGCAGTTATCCTCGGTATTTTCTCACTCGGTTGGTTTGGGGTGCAGGTCGGCTTCTTCGCTTCGAATATGCAGACTGCTTTTAGTCAATTATGGGATATTCATCTGTCCTTAGGGGTGCTTTCATTCATAGGTGGGCTTTTGATGATGTCGACAGCTATTTGGGGATATCAATCTATTGAACGACTAAGCACCTGGTCCGTACCATTGCTTATTTTGTTTATCGGAGTGGCTATTTATTCCGCGTTCCATACCAAAGGAGCTTCAGCCGTGTGGGAACCGATTAGCGGAGCAGCGATCCCGATGGGGACAGCGATCTCGCTTGTTATTGGTATCTTTATTGTCGGCACGGTGCTTTCACCGGATATCGCTCGTTGGGCGCGCACACCGAAGCACGCTATAACCGCGGCCTTTATCGGCTTTTTTGTGGGTAACAGCTTCATGACGATTGTAGCTATTTTCCTATCTCGAATTATGGACACAGATGATCTGACGAATATTTTCATTGCGCTAGGACTTGGGCTTCCAGCCATTATCGTCTTAACCCTTGCCCAATGGACGACAAACACGAACAATTTATATTCTGCTTCGCTAGGGTTCTCTGTCGTGTTCCAAAAGGTTCCGAAAAAGCTAATTACTATTGTGGCAGGTATCTTTGCTACGTTGCTTGCCGTATTTGGCATCTATGATAAGTTTTTATCTTTCCTAAATATTATTACGGTGTTTGTCTCTCCAATCGGGGGGATCTACACGTCCGAATTTTTGCTTGTAGATCGAAAGAAATTCACTTTTGAAGGTCTGGATCGCAATAAGAACTGGGTGATTCGCTCCTTAGCGGTGTGGGTTGCAGCTACGTTGTTCGCTTTTATGACAACCGCAGCGCCAGATGGATTTGGATGGTTCCAAATCACGAGCGTACCGGCATTAGATGCGTTTATGTTCGCCTTTATCGTGCAGTGGATTGTCGGCAAAATCATGACAAAGAAGGGATAACAACATGAGAAATCACAAACTAACAGAATTAAATGAACAAGCGGTGCAATACATTGCTGTTGGTGCAGCCGTTCTTGGAACAGGCGGGGGCGGTGACCCGCATATTGGTAAATTGATGGCGATGGAAGCCATTCGCAAATATGGTCCTGTTCGTTTAGTAAGTCCTGAGGATCTGGAGGACGATGCATTGGTTGTTCCTATATCCATGATTGGCGCACCTACGGTTATGAATGAGAAGATTCCTTCGATTCAGCAAATGATCAAGCCTTTGGATATGATTGAGAAAGAGCTGGGCCGTAAGGTGAGCGCCATTATGCCGATTGAGGTCGGTGGCGGTAACTCTCTGGTTCCCGTAATTACGGCTGCGGAACGCAATATTCCTATCGTAGATGCGGATGCCATGGGACGGGCTTTTCCAGAATCGCAAATGGTGACATTCTACTTGGACGGTATTGACTGCAGTCCGATTACGATGGCAGATGAACGCGGCAATGGTGTGCTTATGCATGCGATCGACGGTGTTTGGGAAGAGCGGATGGCGCGTGCGGTTACGATTCAAATGGGCGGATCAGCTTCGATTTGTGATTATCCGGTAACTGGAGCGCAGGTAAAGCAAAGTGCAATTCCACATACCTTGACGCTTGCGTATGAAATCGGAAAAACATTGTTTGAGTCCAAGGAATTGAAGCAGAATCCAATTGAAATGCTGCTGAAGCAGCTGAATGGATATGCGTTGTTCCAGGGTAAGGCAGTAGACATTCGCCGTCGTACAGAAGGTGGATTTACACGCGGTGAAGCGATCTTCGAAGGTACAGATGCTAAAAAGGGACGTACGATGACTTTGTTCTTCCAGAATGAGTTCCTTCTTGCCACAGAAGATGGACATTCAATTGCTATTACTCCTGACCTGATCTCTGTGCTTGACCAGGATACCGGTATGCCAATCACGACTGAGAATTTGAAATACGGTGCTCGGGTTAGTGTGGTTGGTTTCCCTTGTGATCCGAAATGGCGTTCACCAAAGGGCCTCGAGACGGTAGGTCCACAATATTTTGGCTATGATGCACCTTATGTTCCAATTGAACAATTGGCAGCAGAGAAAGGGGGAGCAGAGTAATGTCTCATACGAATGTAGACAACATGGAAGAAATATACCGCATTGGGATTGATGTCGGCGGGACAAATACAGATGCAGCCTTGCTCGACTCCAAGCTAAACACCATTCATACGATAAAAGTGCATACCACAAGTGATGTGAATGAAGGCATTACTGAATCCATCCGTCGTTTGTTAGCAGAGAGTAGTGTGAATCCGGTGCAGATTCGTTATGCAATGCTCGGAACTACGCACTGTACGAATGCTATTGTAGAGCGCAAGCACTTGGGGAAAGTCGGCTTGATTCGAATCGGGGCACCGGCAACAACTGCGGTTCCTCCACTTGCGGATTGGGACGATACACTTAAGGCAACGGTTTGCCCACATGCTTATGTTGTTCATGGTGGATATGAATATGATGGCCGCACGATTGTTGAAATGGATGAAGAAGAGATTCTAGACTGCTTTTTGAAAATGAAGGGTGAAGTCGAAGCGGTTGCGATCTGTGGTGTGTTCTCCCCAGTGAATACCTCGCAGGAGAAACGTGTCGAAGAACTAGCGAAGCAAGTACTTGGCGCAGATATGCCTGTGACGTTGTCTCATGAGATTGGAAGTATTGGATTGCTCGAGCGTGAGAACGCGTCGTTGCTGAACGGCGCATTACTTAACGTCATTGCTGGAGTCGTAAAGGGCTTCGAAGAGGCGCTTCACACTTATGGAATTGACGCGAGCCTATACATCTGTCAGAACGATGGAACACTGATGTACAGTGAATATGCGCTTCGTTACCCGATTCTGACGATTGCTTGCGGTCCGACGAATTCCATTCGGGGCGCGGCACACTTGTCAGGTCTGAATGATGCACTTGTTGTTGATATCGGTGGCACCACGACAGATATCGGCGTCCTGATGCAAGGCTTCCCGCGTCAATCCTCCGCTGCGGTTGAGATTGGCGGGATTCGCACGAACTTCCGCATGCCGGATATCTTATCGATCGGGATCGGCGGCGGTACAATCGTTCGCTTGGATGAAACGCAGGATCAGGTAACAGTGGGTCCGGATAGCGTGGGGTACGAGCTATTGAAGCGCGGTCTCATCTTTGGTGGTGATACGCTCACAGCAACCGATGTGGCGGTGAAGCTTAATCGATACGAGTGGAAAGATGCGCAGACTGAGGCACTTGATGAATCGATCTGCAAGAGAGCAGATGAGATCATTACGCGGGATATCGAGGAAGCGATTGATCGGATGAAGACAAGCTCAGATCCTGTTGACGTCATTTTGGTCGGTGGCGGAAGTATTCTTGTGGCAGACAAGCTTGAAGGTGTATCACGGATTGTAAGACCGGATCACTATGATGCTGCAAATGCGATTGGCGCTGCGTTAGGTGAGGTGAGCGGGGAGACAGAGCGGATTTATTCCCTGGACGAAATGTCTTATGATGAAGCTAAGGAAGATGCCCGCAGCCATGCAATAGAGCAAGCTGTTCTAGCCGGTGCAGATCGCGATACCGTTCAGATCGTATTGTCTGAGGATATTCCGATTGCATACTTGCCGGGTAATGCCTTGCTGGTAAAAGTAAAAGCGGCTGGACGTTTATAAGATGATTATGGATCTGCCTTGAGGAGTGAACTCTTCGAGGCGGATCTTTTTGTCTTTATAATTGTATTACCAAGAAAGAAAGGGGATTTAGAATAGCTGTCGAAGTGGGTTATGTACATATTTTAACGATGGGAGAGAGGACAATGAAAGTGATTAGCACATTAGAAATCGTAGATGTACAGACTAGGGAGCGTACTGCCCTCCGCTCATTTGATTATTTAATCGAGGCACCCAATTGGACTAGCGATGGTAAGCGTCTTATTTATAATAGTCGAGGTTGTCTCTATTCGTTCGACATCGCAACCTGTGAGCTTGTTCAAATTGACTCGGGGTTTGCTGCGGAATGTAATAACGATCATGTTCTGTCTTTTGACAACACTAAGATCGCAATTAGTCACCATACGAAAGAAGATGGTAAATCTCGTATATATATTCTTCCCATGGAGGGTGGCGAACCGGTTCTAGTTACACCGAATGCTCCAAGTTATTTACATGGTTGGTCTCCAAACGGTGCTGAGTTAGCTTACTGTGCAGAGCGCAATGGTCAATATGATATTTATACCATTCCAGTAGACGGGGGAGTAGAGGTACAACTGACGGATTCGCCTGGGCTGGATGATGGGCCTGAATATTCACCAGATGGGGGACATATATGGTTCAACTCGGTGCGTACAGGGCTGATGCAGATATGGCGAATGAATGCCGATGGCACTGAGCAAACACAGATGACTTTTGATGAGAGTAATAACTGGTTCCCGCATGTATCGCCAGATGGGCAGACGATTGCCTACTTGAGTTACCGCAAAGGAGATGTAGATCCTGGCGATCACCCTGCGAATAAGGATGTTGAGATTCGATTGATGGCAAGCACGGGAGGAGATTATCGCACACTAGTACAATTGTTTGGAGGACAAGGTACGATTAACGTGAATTCGTGGTCTCCGGATAGTAAGCGCTTGGCGTTTGTAAGTTATGTGGTGGAGGAATACGAATAAAATACCGATAAAAATTATAGTATTGTTATTTATATATAAATGGGGGGAAGTTGGATGAAGAGGATTTTTAGTGTTTTGCTAATTGTATTACTGGTTATACCAGCGCTCGGCACTACAACCTTTGCGGGCAATATGGTGAAGGCTAAGGTAACAGAGAGCAGTACATATTTTGATGGAGAACAGCGGAACCTGAATGGGTTCAACATATCGAATAACAATTATTTCAGACTACGCGATTTGGCAGAGTATTTCTCGGGAACGAGCAGCCAGTTTGATATCACTTGGAATAAAGCGAACAATGCGATTGAGATCATAACTGGACAAGCATATACGCCCGAAAAGAAAACTACGAGTAACTATTATAGCCGCAATAGAAATTATGCAGCTACGCTTTCCAACTCTAAGGTGCTGGTCAATGGACAGTTGCAGTCTATTACGGCGTACAATATTGATGATAACAATTATTTTCAGTTGAGAGATTTGGCGGGCAAAATCCCGTTTGATATCGAATTTGACGTTCAGTCTGATCGCATATCGTTATTCTCCAAAATCCCAGATCATGCTTACCGGGTAAAGACGGCGGCTGTAGTTGAGAGTAACGGGGAATCTTCTTATTTTCCTAGATGGAAAAGTACGGCCTCTTCTTATCTTGTGAATAATAAGGATGGGACTGTAAGTGTCATTGAGGCGAACAAAGAGTTTACGATTGAAACGTACAATGAGAAGTACGAACTAACAGGCAATAAGAGCATTCCTTTTGAGCTTCCGGTGTTTGGTGGTTTCTATAGTGGGGAGAAGTATAACTATATTGCTTTTGGCCAAGAGAACCGCGAAGAGAATGATAGCAAAGAAGTCATTCGTATTGTCCGTTATGATAAAAGCTTCAATAGAGTAGACAGTGTCTCCATAAAGGGTGGGGAGAGCTATACCGTTAGCCCGTTTGATTCAGGCTCCGGTAGTATGGCTGAGGCTGGAGATACGCTTGTATTTCACACCTCACGTACAAGATACACGACAGAAGATAAATTAAATCATCAATCCCAGCTTACCATTATCGTAAATACTAAATCCATGACCGTGACCAATGATCTGGGAAGATTCCAGAAGAATCATGTCAGTCACTCTTTTGACCAATATGTATTGTTTGATGGTGCTACGCATGTTCTAGTCGATCATGGTGACGCTTATCCTCGTTCGATTGTTCTGAATAAAGGAGACGGAGCCAGTTATAACGAAGTAGACTTATTTAATATTCCCGGCAAAATCGGAGCGAACGCGACGGGTGTTTCTATAGGCGGATTTGAGCTGTCCTCGGCGAACTATATAGTCGCTATGAATTCGGTAGATCATTCACTAGTCAAAGAGTATACATCTTATGAGATGGTGGGTTTAGAAACGGACCAAAGGGATGTCATGCTTAGTGTGTTGCCCAAGTCCAACCTGAGCAGTACTTCGGTGAATCACATCACCTTGGCTAAATATGTAGGCACGAACCTGATCGCGTCCATCCCTAAACTAGTAAAAATCACAGACGACAAAATGATGGTGCTGTGGCAGGAGTTTGATAAAGAGAATCATCCGGTTGACCTGAAATATGTTCTTATAGATGGAGCGGGAAAAGCTACTAGCGACATCCAAACGATCAAGTATTTTGCCTTATCAGAGTGCAGTCCTATTATTAGTGGGGACAAAATCATTTGGTATACGAACAATAAGGGGTCCAGAGTGTTCTATTCGATCCCGTTAAATTAACGGATTCAATTAACAACAAAGTGGGTAAATTAGACTATAAGCTATAAATAGGACCTTCTAATTAGAAGGTCTATTTTTTCACGCAAAAATCACATCATCCATGGAGGTCGCTATGCATCGCGTAAATCTAAACCAGGAACAGTTCAACCAACAGGTGATTAATCACGCCTCCTTTGGGATCGCCCTTTTAGCGCCAAATGGTTTGATTCTGACCGTAAACCCAGCCTTTGAACAGACTTTTGGTTATTCCACTGAAGAGTTTGAGGGTATGCGGTTAGAAGACCTTTCTCACCCCGAAGATTTCGGCAACCTTCATGATTTAAAGGCACTCTTGGGTGAGAAAACAAGATTGCAGCTGGAAAAGCAGTTTATCACAAAAAATGGAGATTATATTTGGGGACAGCTTACTCTCCACTTATTCAGCGACGAGTCGAATCAGCCAGCATATTTCATTTGCCAAATCGTTAACATTACAAAGCAAAAGGAATCCGAGCAACGCCTTCAGGAGTCTGTTGAACGGTATACGTCGCTTAAAAAATACAACCATGACGCCGTCATTTCCTTTGACCTTGATGGTCGAATCATTAACACCAATAGTATGGCTGAAAAGATAACGGGCTACGCCATCGAGTCCGAGTTGATCGGGATGAAGCTTGCAAGTCTGATTGGAGAAGAGAATGTCCAGCGCATTCTGGAAAGAGCCCTTTACGATAATACGGTTGAGCAGTATATCAATAAGCTTGTCACTAAGGAAAGCGAAGTAGTTGAAGTGCTCACCAGTATTGCACCCATTTATGTGAACAATCATAATATCGGATTTTACCTTATATGCAAGGACATTTCCGAGCAAAGGCAATTGTCGCTAGCTAAGGAAGCCGCAGAGTCCACGAATAGAGCTAAAAGTGAGTTCCTGGCTATGATGAGTCATGAAATTCGCACTCCCATGAACGGGGTGATCGGCATGACTGATATTCTGCTTGAAACAGAGCTTAATGAAGAACAACGTGAATATGTAGAAATCATTCGCAAAAGCGGAGGAATCCTGCTCAATATAATCAATGATATCCTTGATCTTTCAAAAATTGAGGCAGGCCGTAGCGAGCTGCAAGAGGATACATTCGATCTGCGGACTTGCCTCAAGGACAGCTTTTCTGTTATCGCAATAAAAGCTGAACAAAAAAATCTGGAGCTCACCAGCATCATAAATCATGACGTTCCGGAATTTATTTACGGTGACGAGGAACGCTTGAAGCAGGTGTTCTTGAACCTGCTAGGCAATGCTGTGAAATTCACACCGGCGGGCAGCATATCGGTAAAAGTTAGGCTTGTAAAGGAAGATCCCTCCCTGCTTGCCTTTACGGTAACCGATACTGGCATTGGAATTGATCCTGATCGACTTACTGATATTTTTGAACCGTTTGAGCAGGTGGATAGCTTTATGATGCGGAGACATGAAGGTACGGGGCTTGGCCTTGCCATCAGCCGCAGAATTGTCGAAATGATGGGTGGTGAGATCTATGCGGAGAGTGACGGCAAGAGCGGTACGTCGGTTACCTTCACAATCAAGCCCAAGAAATCAGTGGTAATCCCTCGCCAAGAGGCTAACATTAACAAGCTTCATACCGCACGTGAAGCAAGAATTTTACTTGCTGAAGACAACACTATCAATGCGCTAGTACTGACCAAAATACTCGAAAAAATGGGTCACAGCGTTATCGCCGTAACAAACGGCATAGATGCGGTTGAAGCAGCACGGAAAGAACCCTTTGATCTTATTTTATTGGATCTTCACATGCCCATTATGAACGGCATAGAGGCTATGAAGATGTTAAGAGATGAGCATCAAGAGAAATGTCCGCCCATCATCGCGGTCACGGCTAATGCTTTGAAGGGTGACCGCGAAAATTGTCTAGCTGCCGGGATGGACGAGTATATCAGCAAGCCTGTAAAGCGTGAAGTCATCGTAAAGATGTTAGATCAGTTTGTGATCTAATATAAACAGCATAACCTCTCAGTGATATTATCCCCTTCAGGTGAACAGTAAAAAGCCAGTCCATTAACTGTTACACTTGGAGGGGATCGCTCTATCCATTGAATTACATAGCATTGCACGTTATACTTTGAAAAGAAATACGGACCCGCTTATCATATAACAGATCCGTCCTTCTATAAGGTATGGATCTTATTTTTTGTATGTATATATTCAGTCAGAGATGGAGGCGCAACATTGCAGCTAATCAATCAATCGGAAGTACAAGATAGGATCGACCTGCTTAAAGATCAGGATCTATATATCCATCTTGAGATGACAACGGGAGCCTACGCTGCCCATTTAGATAGTTCGAAGCATCCAGCCGCTACTTTTATTACCAATGCTATTATTCGATATTCCCATGGTTCGATTTCCGGCAACGGTCCTTATCGGGTCGGCTTAAAAATGTCGCAGGGCTGGGTTTACTCAGAAGGGCTAACTCACTATGAAGAGAGTGGGACAGGCAGATTGATTATGGCTGGACATGATGCTCAAGGCAAACTGATCGTATCGTTACAATTAAGCCGAGAGCCGTTCTAATGGAAGAGGAGATGAAGAGTTCTGTGGAAAAACATATTCTTGTTATTTTGCCACATCCGGATGATGAGGCCTTCGGTATATCAGGGACCCTTGCCAAACATATACAAAATGGGACCCAAGTTACCTACGCATGCCTAACGCTTGGAGAAATGGGCCGAAATATGGGCATCCCGCCCTTTGCGAATCGGGTAACCCTCCCAGAAATACGTAAGAAGGAGCTGGAGGAATCCTGCGAGGCTATTGGCATACAGGATTTAAGAATGCTTGGTTTTCACGACAAGACGATAGAATTCGAAGATCAAGTCTTGCTCGATGGGCAGATTGATGCGCTCTTGAAAGAGCTTAAACCTTCGCTAATCATCACTTTCTATCCAGGGTACAGCGTTCATCCTGATCACGATGCTACTGGAGCTGCAGTGATCCGAACCGTTGCAAGATTGCCGAAGGAAGAAAGACCTCCTGTTCACTGTATAGCTTTTGCTAATAATATTGTAGAGATTGGGGAGCCAAAGGTTATCAATGATGTGAGAGATTTCCTCAAGCACAAGATGGCGTCCATTCAGGCGCATCGTTCCCAATTCCAAGCTGCTGAGCTGTTGGGCAGCAAACCTTTAAATGATAAAGAGATCCAAGCTCGTTTTGGAACAGAGCATTTCTGGATTTATCCGTTTGAATGATAATGATCTAGTCAGAATTTTAGCGGTGATCTGTTGTCGGTGCTTAACCGGTGATAGATCGCCGTTTTAGTATGTGAATATTCAACTTTTCAGCGGGGGACGGTGGGAATTTAAGGCGAGGCCTTAAGACACGGGTAATTTGACCTAAAAAATTACTAAGGACTATCCGATATAGAAGATACTAACAATTGAAAGGTGATTAAATGCGAATCGGTCACAACATCACGTCTTTAAATAGTTTGAACAGATTAAATAAAAATAATAAATCTATTACAAGTTCACAAGAGAGGTTATCTTCTGGACTTCGGATAAATATAGCGGCAGATGATGCTGCAGGATTGGCAATTTCTGAGAAAATGAGAGCACAGATTCGTGGATTGTCTCAGGCAGCAAGGAATACACAGGATGGTATTTCACTAATTCAGACTGCTGAGAGTGGACTTGGAACTATACAAGATCCTAATCTGCTAAGACTACGGGAGCTTGCAATACAGGCTTCAAGTGATACCTTAACAAATTTTGATCGAACATTGATTCAAAAAGAAGTTGAGCAGATAAAGCTTGGGATAAATGATATTGCTAATAACACTCAATTTAATGGGATTCATTTATTGAATAATGACCTTGAAGTAAACACGAATATTACGCCAGTACAGGGCAATATAAGTACGAATTGGACAGCTAACATACCTGCCAGAGATTTATCTAAGACTTCGGATGGAGGTTATGTCGGAATAAGAATTCCCGGTAATAATCCTTTCAAATTAGATAGTATGGGTAATCTGGTTTGGTCACAAGCAATTCCTAATATGGATGTGTATAGTATTAAGGAATCTAGTGATGGTGGTTATATTTTATTAGGAAATGATTTCTCAGCAGGGGCAGTTTCCGATCAAAGAATAAATATAATCAAATGGGATGGGAATTTGAATGAGCAGTGGAGTACAGGGGTATCTGGCGTCTACTCCATTATGGGGAATGAAGTAATTGAGACTAGTGACGGTTCCTTTATTGTGGCAGGGACGGGTTCCGGTATTCAAAATTGGGATGGCCTTATGGCTAAATTTAATAGTAGTGGTGTGCAACAATCCACCTCGATAGCGGGTTCTTCACAATCCAATCCTGTTGGCTATGGAAGCGAAGAATTTAATTCTATTATTGAAACTGCTGACGGCGGTTATTTGGCTATTGGTTCATCAAGTCTCAAACTAAACAGTTCTTATACCGATAAGTCAAGCTGGGTTGTGAAATATGATAGTAACTTAAATCCGTTATGGGACACACGAGTCGGTGCTGCTGGGGATGATGAAGGTTACCGCGCCGTCGCAACCAGTGATGGAGGGGCCATAATTGTTGGTTCTTATAACGACTCTACTAAAACTAGTGGATTAATCTATAAACTAGACAGTAGTGGAAACGTATTGTGGGAGAAGAATATATCAAATGAAACTTCCAACTCCAGTCAACTTACTAGCATTACAGAAATGAAAGATGGGAATTACATCGTTGGAGGAATAGTAGATAATAATTATCGTCTTTCCATTTTTGATCCACAGGGAAATGAATTGGCTAATGTTAATCTAAATGGTGGGGGCTCTACGGATAGATTAAATAACATTATTAGTAATGATGACGGAAGTTACACTTTTTCAACTACAACTGGAATAACCAATTTCAATGTATCTTACGGATCAAACCCTGGTACCACATATGATTACAAAACAGTAAATCTTCAGGTGGGAGCAAACTCTGGGGATAACTTCGCTGTTAAATTAACAGATGCTAGAACTACTGCTCTGGGAATTGCGGATATAGATCTTTCAACTAGACAAGGTGCCGAATTAGCGATTTCGAAAATAGACAAAGCTATAAATACCGTTTCATCCAAGCGTTCAATGTACGGCGCGTATCAAAATGCATTAGAACATATCCATAATAACCTAACCAATTACGAAGTGAACTTAACAGCAGCTGAATCACGAATAAGAGATGCGGATATGGCAAAGGAAATGATGAAGCTTACCAAATACAATGTCTTATCTCAAGCATCACAAGCGATGTTGGCTCAAGCTAATCAACAGCCTCAAGGCGTGTTAGAGTTGTTAAAATAGTGCTATACATACAGTCTATGCATTTCAGTGCATAGGCTTTTTTTAGAATCTATGATGATCTAAGAAATGATTTACAAAAAAATTTCCAGAGACTATTATATTTCTATGCGTAATATTTTCCTTTTTTAACTAGATTATTGTAAGAATTTATCTCTGGAGGTTCAAATGAAAAAGCACGACAAAATCATTTCCTTCATCTTCATGTTCATTATGATGGTGACGGCTATTTTCTGGGTAAACTCAACCACTAGTTGGACTATGATGGGTACCCTTGCTTCCGTGGCCTGTTTCGTACTTTTTATATTATTGGGACTCCGCACTATACCTGTTTTGACAGATTTTGTTCTGACAAATCCAGCACCTGAAGTAACTCTGGAAAATAAAACACGGGACAGAAAGCAGGCTTGGCTATATATTATCGGCTGGGTAGTGGCTAGTCGGGTCTTGCTTATGTTTATCGGTTATATATTTTTGATCATACAGAATGGCTATTCCGGTGGTTTGTTTAACAAAATAGCTGAGACCTGGCATATATCGGGGATCGACGCTTCACATTATTTGGGCATCGCGGAGAATTGGTATGTGACGGAGGGAGATCCGAAATACCATATTGTGTTTTTTCCTTTTTTTCCAAATCTAATTAAAGTAGTTCAGGTATTCGTAGGGAATTATCTCGTCGCTGGATTTATCGTTTCTAATATTTGCTCGCTTGTTGCTGCCTTGGTCGCCTATGAGCTTGCCTCACTAGACATGCATCGAAAGAGTGCTATGCGAGTAGTGAAGTATATTTTTATATTTCCGGCTGCGTTCTTTTTCTTCATCCCTATGACCGAATCTCTATTTCTGGCCTTATCGCTGTTGTGTTTATATTTTGTGAGAAAAAAAGAATGGCTCATCGGATGTTTATGCGGTGCACTCGCAGCGTATACGCGTTCTCCAGGGGTGCTGTTGATTGTACCGGTTGCGATTGAATTAGCACGGGATCTTATAGGGAATTATAAATTACTAGATAAAAAAGCGTTTATACATAAGCTGACCACCGCCATTGGTTGTCTTGCTATCATATCGATGGGTTTGCTGGCTTATCTTTACATCAACTACTATGTTACGGGAAATGCTTTTCAGTTCAGTATTTACCAGAGGGAGCATTGGTCACAGAAGTTCTATCTCTTTTTCGATACCGTAAGATATCAGATGGAATATGCGGTGGGCACCTTTAAAAGTGGAGATAGCCGTTCTTTTCTCGGCATGTGGCTGCCCAATTTAATCGCTATATTCTCAGCACTAATTATCATGTTTATGGGAGCGAGAAAACTACGGCCATCCTACACTGCTTATTTTATCGTGTATTTTGCTTTCGTAGTGGGAGCTACCTGGCTGCTGTCAGCCCCGCGTTATTTGCTTGTTGCCTTTCCGCTAGCTTTTGCAGCCGTTGCGCTTACTAATGAAAAGCCGAAGGATGTTGCACTTACTGTTATATCTGTTGTGGGTAGTATACTTTACTTGGCAATGTTTGTAGCGGGATATCCGGTGTATTGAGGAATCGTGTTAAAATAGGAGAACGCCTAGGTGCGTTCTTCTTTTTTATTGCGAATAATCTTATAGAAACGATGGTGGGTATGAAGATTGATTACGACAATCAGGTGATCGAGTTTAATGTTCAATATGGAAACGGGAAAAAAATCTCCATTCATATAGATTCGTCAGGGCGCATAACACTCAAGGTACCTAAGAAAACATCTGAAGAGATGATTAAAAGTGTGGTAGAGCGTAATGGCAAAATGATTGTGGAGAAGCTGCAAAGTCTCGAAGCGGCTCGTGAAACGCCAAAGATGATCAGAGCGTACGAAGATGAAGGAAAGTTCCTGTATCTAGGCAAATATTATTCTCTGCATGAGCTTATAGAGACAGCGGAGCTAAGTGAAGAACAACTTCAGTTAAAGCTGAAAAAGTTCTATTTCTCTAGCTGCAAGAAGCTTATAGGAGAGCGGATCACTAGGTACCAGACGCAGCTTAGAGTAAAACCTAAGAGTATCGAAATTGTAGAGTCCAGGACCAAATGGGGAAGCTGCAGTTCCGATAAAAAGCTAACCTTTAACTATCGTCTGGCCATGGCTCCCGTGGAGGTTATCGATTATGTGATCATCCATGAGTTATGTCATTTGCTGCATATGAACCATGATCGCTCCTTTTGGCGACGGGTTGGAAGCCTAATGCCGGATTATAAGGAGAAGGAAGAATATTTAGCAAGATATGGACGGGCTATGACGTTATGAAAAAAAGGGTATTCCAGTGCAACTAGAGTAATGGTTGCTGGGAATACCCTTCGTTATTTTAACCCCTTTGCAGCAATCGATAGAGGTTAAGTGCCAGTTGAATCTCGAATAACTCATCAGAGTTTTTCAGATCTATATTTAGCAAATCTTTGATTTTATCAATCCGGTAAATAAAGGTGTTGCGGTGAATAAACATCGCTTTGGCGGCTTCGGTTACATTCTGATTGTACATAAAATAATACTCCAAGGTAGACATGAATCTCGTGTTCATCGTCTGGTCATGTTCATGAATGCCTCCCAGAACTTTGTTAAAGAATGTCTCCATTTCCGTAGGCTTAATGTTGGAATCCAGAAAATGATAGACAGAATAATCCTCGAAGTGAGCAATGCTCCGGCTGTCTTTATTAAACCGCTGCATGAGCCGCATAGCTTCCTGGGCCTCGAAGAAGCTTCGATGGAGCGAAGCAAGTGTCTTATACTGACTGCCAATGCCGATGAGAAAATGATTTTTAGTCATTTCCTGAGCCAGCAACTGCAGCACCTCTTGAGCAAAGGCTTTCGTATCGCTTACGGAAATTGGCGGTTTATTTTCATTTTTGCCGATCAAGATGATGATTTGCTGATTGCGATAGTAACAGATTAGCTCTCCACCTGCATTACTGGACAAGCCATAGATCAAATTGACACATTTTTTGACCATATGCTCCATTTCATATTTTCTATAAACCATGTCCGTGTAGTTTTCCAGCTGTGTAGCTTCAACATGGATAACTGTACAGTAATACGCATAGTTAACTTTAAGCCCATGCATAGCAGATAGGGAATGCAGTGTTTCTGTTGAAGTAATATTGCCAGCTAATAAGTCGTCGAAGAAGTCCTGCCTAATTTTATGCTTTACCTCTTCGATTTCCTTGGCTTTGATCCGGTCCAGTGCAAGCATCGTGGATACATGCTCTAACGCGGTGTAGTCAAATTCAACCAGCTTGCGTACCGTTTGCAGAACGACGATATACGCGTAAGCATTACTGGATACAGAAACCGGCATAATGCAGCACTTGTACGGCTGTCCCTGAGAATAGTAGGTGCGTTTGATGGATTTTTTGATTTCAGTAATATACTTTGGGAAAGCTACCGTGAACTCTGTTGGAAAAACAGGCCTGTTCTTCACCAGTGGCAGGAATTCCTGAAGTGGAGATGGGTTATCCTTATGATCTGTATAGCAGAGTAGGTTCCAGTCTCTATCTAATATAAGAACAGGGTTATGGATCGTGTCGGACAATTCCGCCGATATTTGCTCAATACCGCCGCCTTCGAGCGCGATTTTGAACAGCGCATTATGAAGGTCGAGCGAACGTCGGTTCACTGCATCGTAATCCGCGTTGGTCTTTTCGTTAATGATCGCAATGACTCTGGACAAGGTGTATTCAAAAGGGAGCTCCAGTAGCGGAAGTCCATGCTTATCAGCAAGCTCGATCATGTTCTGCGGGATAGCATCGAAATATCGCTTCATTTTGATGCAGAGTCCTGCACAGTTATTCTCCACAAGCTCATGAATGAATTTGTTCTGCAGCTCCGTGCTGTCTTTGAAGATATATCCGGTGGATAAAAGCAGCTCGTTCGAGGTCAGCCAGTCAAATACGTCCGGATTCTCGATGATATTAACTACAGAGATTTGATTGTTTAGGCCAGAATGCCCCGCAACGATCTTTATGCCTTCGATGGATTTGATTTGTAAGATATCTTTTATCGTTAACATCAATTCACACCTCTCATCTTCACCCATTGTGCAATGTGCATAGTGATTACTTGTTGTTTTTAGTGTTCTTGTATGATGACCCCCAGTGTACGGAGGACTACAATAAGGGTGTCAGGTAACGTTTATCCGTTAAACTGTGATATATTTCACAAAAATATCCTTTTTCACACAGAAAGCAGCTCAATCTTCATCATTCTTGGAATTTTATGAACTGAGTGTAACATCTTCTATCATTCATCATCAACCGTTACGGTTTTTTTATGATAACGCTTTCTATATAGGATAACCTGACAATAAGTGACCAAACCATTATCTACTTCCTTCTCAAGGGGGCGATCAAACGGAGTATTCTCAGAGCAAGTGTACCTCTTATTTAAAAGCTGGGATATCCAGTGATAGCGCGTTCTTTCATCGGATTCGAGAATCAAGATTTTCCGGAAATATACACAGCATATTTGAGCGGACGATAAATGTAAGGTGCAAGGCAACTGATGAATTATATACCATTGCGAGCAGTAGGGTAGATAATGCGCCTAATACTTTGATTACAGAGGTTAGTAGTTTTTCGGTTCTTGGACTGGTTGTGGGAGAAGAAGTTTTTGCGGAGAATGATCAATTATATATTGGCACTAAGCTTTCAATATCGATCAAGGAACTGACAGTTTGGCAGAGCTCTCTATCTATTTTTCCAAAAGAAGTAAAGACGCTAAGAGATAATTTGGCTGTGGCAAAAGCTTATATCAATAGCTATGGAAAACCAGGCGGTATGAAGCAGTTTGCGGGTTCTAGCTGCTTTGAGAGAGAAACGATGCGGCTGCTGGAAGAGCGATCTTCAGGTCTTCTGAATGCCTTGGCGAATGACAGCATGGAAGATGCTGCTCATTATGCAATTCGACTAATGGGATTAGGCCCAGGTCTGACTCCGTCGGGAGATGATTTTTTAGTTGGATTGTTTGCTGTGATCCATCTGCCTCAGAGTCCTATTAGTAAATACCAGCCGTGGTGCAGGGAAGTCGTGAACGAAGCAGCTGAATTAACGAATGAAATAAGCTATATGGCTCTGAAAAAAGCGGCTTGGGGTCAGGTGAGAGAGTCAATGGGTCAGATGCTGCATTCGCTCATGTATGAGAGTAAGGAAAATATGCTTCTTGGCTTATCGGCAGTGCTGGATATAGGTTCTTCTTCCGGAACAGATATTGCCTTGGGGATCATTAGCGGTTTGGATCTTAATCTAGAACAACGTTGGAGGTAAGATATGTCGACTAAAATAGTAATTAAAAGAAACACATACTTTGATTCCGTCTCGCTCATGTCGTTGTCGACCAAAGCGAATCAAATAGAGGGTGTCGAACAAGCTTTTATCGCAATGGCTACTCAAATGAATAAAGAGGTATTAGCGAATGTAGGGCTGATAACCCCTGAGCTAGAGGAAGCTAAGAATAGTGACCTGATGATCGTAATCAAAGCAGCATCCCCTGAGCTGGCTGAAGTTGCCTTTGGAGCAATCGAAGAGATGTTTATTAAAAAAGACAGTGCAGTTGGCGGTACAGAGCTTAAATATCCAACAATTGAGTCGGCAGTGAAGAATATGACAGCAGCTAATCTTGCAGTGATTTCAGTCAACGGAGCGTTTGCAGCCAGAGAAGCAAGAAAAGCGCTGGAGAATAATCTCCATGTCATGATGTTCAGTGACAACGTAAGCGTAGAAGACGAAATTGAATTAAAAAAAATAGCACATGAGCGTGGATTGCTGATGATGGGGCCGGATTGCGGAACCGCGATCATTGGAAATATGGCCTTATGTTTTGCCAATAAAGTTCGTAAAGGCAATATCGGCATCGTGGGTGCATCCGGCACAGGAAGTCAGGAAATCAGCGTGCGGATTCACGATTTTGGCGGAGGCATCTCACAGTTGATTGGCACAGGCGGCAGAGACCTAAGTGAACGTGTCGGCGGAGTAATGATGCTTGATGCTATGAAAGCGCTTAACGAAGACGAAGCCACTAAGGTCATTGTGTTGATTTCCAAGCCCCCAGCTAAAAGTGTGGAACAAAAAGTGCTGAATGAAATCAAAAATATGCATAAGCCTGTCGTAGTCTGCTTTATCGGAGGAACGGAGGAAGCTGTTCTGGAGGCAGGTGGGCATTTTGCCAAAACAACCAAAGAGGCCGCGCTGAAGGCGGTAATTCTATCCGGCATCGATGAGAGTCAAATTGACAAGCATCCGCTAAACCTTCCGCTGATTGAGGAGATTAAGGTCAAGCTGAAGCCAGAACAGAAGTATATTCGTGGGTTATTCTGCGGCGGTACTTTATGTGATGAAGCAATGTATCTAGCGATGGAGAAATACGACGATGTCTATAGCAACATTCCAAAAGATCCGGAATATCAGCTGGGTGATATCCATATCAGCCAAGCGCATACGTTTATTGACTTTGGGGATGATGGGTTCACTAACGGCAAACCACATCCGATGATTGATCCTTCTTCACGGATTGCCAGATTCAAGCAGGAAGCGAAGGACCCGGCGGTGGGCGTGATCATTATGGATTTTGTATTAGGCTATGGATCACATGAGGATCCAGTAGGTGTTATGGTGCCTGCAATTATTGAGGCTAAGCAAGCAGCGGAACAAGAAGGCAGACATTTGGAGATCGTCGGCTATGTACTTGGAACCGATCTGGATACACCTTCCGTCCAAGAACAGCTTGATAAGCTGGTATCCGTGGGTGTTACCTATGCAAGCAGTAATACGAATGCAGGACTTCTTGCCAGAGGTTTTGTAGAGAAGGGAGTATAACATGAGCAGAATCAATGAGTTATTTAAGAGTGAACTTCACGTTATCAATGTCGGCCTAGAAATGTTCAAGGATGATATCCTGAAGCAAAAAGGCAACGTAACCCATCTGGAATGGAAGCCACCTGGTGGAGGTAAGCCCGAATTAATTGCTGCACTGGATGCGTTAGAGCAAGAGGGGATTGCTGCAAAAATTGAGGCTGCCAACAAGCTGGCTGTAGAGCGAATCGTGAATTCACAACCG
Source organism: Paenibacillus sp. FSL R5-0928 (assembly GCF_037970385.1). Lineage (NCBI taxonomy): Bacteria > Bacillati > Bacillota > Bacilli > Caryophanales > Paenibacillaceae > Paenibacillus > Paenibacillus sp. FSL R5-0928. Next base: position 905,548 of record NZ_CP150225.1, read on the forward strand.
GTATTGGTTGGTTTTGATCAAGCGATCAACGTCGTACCCGGGATGACTAAGACTACGATATTACATGCAGGGCCTCCGATTACTTGGGATAAGATGAGTGGTCCCATGAAAGGTGCAGTTACCGGCGCTTTGGTCTTTGAGGGCTTGGCGAAGGATCTCGATGAAGCTGCCGAACTAGCGGCATCAGGTGAGATTACGTTCTCCCCTTGTCACGAGCATAATTGTGTGGGTTCCATGGCAGGGGTAACCTCAGCCTCTATGTTCATGCACATTGTAGAGAATAAAACGTATGGCAACATCGCTTATACGAACCTTAGTGAGCAACTGTCGAAAATCTTGCGGATGGGTGCAAACGATGAAACGGTCGTTGCCCGTTTGATCTGGATGAGAGATGTGCTTGGACCGATGCTGCGTGAGGCGATGAAGTTCTCTGAGAACGGCATCGATCTGCGGCTCATGTTATCACAGGCGCTCCATATGGGAGATGAATGCCATAACCGCAACAACGCTGGAACTACTCTTTTGATTCAGGCATTAACGCCGCTTATCCTGAGAACGGATTTTACTAATGAGCAGAAAATCGAAGTGTTCGATTTTGTGGCAATGAGTGATTATTTCTCCGGACCAACCTGGATGGCTCTTTGTAAATGTGCACTTGATGCTGCCCATGGCATCGAGCATAGCACCATCGTAACAACAATGGCCCGCAATGGCGTGGAATTCGGTATTCGTGTCAGTGGAATGCCAGGCAATACCTGGTTTACCGGTCCTGCGCAAAAGGTTGTCGGACCGATGTTTGCAGGGTATAAGCCGGAAGACTCGGGACTCGATATCGGAGACAGTGCGATTACCGAAACGTATGGTATAGGTGGCTTCGCCATGGCAACCGCGCCGGCGATTGTAGCATTAGTTGGGGGAACCGTAGATGATGCCATGAACTATTCTGTGAAAATGAAGGAAATCACTACGACGGAGAATCCAAATGTGACGATTCCTTTGTTGAACTTCCGCGGAATTCCTACTGGAATCGATATTCGTAAAGTGGGTCAAACCAGCATTATGCCAGTGATCAACACGGCTATTGCCCATAAGGATCCGGGCATCGGAATGATTGGAGCCGGAATCACTCATCCTCCAATCGAGTGTTTCGAGCAAGCCATTCTCGCTTTTAGCCAGAGCATGCATTCATAGAACCACCCGCCCTTCAGGCCTATTCAAGGGTCTGAGGGCTTCATAAGTCATTGGTATGTAAGCGCTAACGATCTAGGGGGAGATTTATTATGGATCAAGTATTTATGAAGATGTTCTGGAAAAAGGGAGATTGGGCCGCGTTTTTCGGGCTGCTTGCTAACAATTTAACCAATCTGCTTACGATGATTTCATTGTTAATTTTTGTAGTAGGATTTCCGGAAGGTATGGTTTACGGCAGAGTCGTTCCTGCGTTTGGACTCGCGATTTTTATCGCAAGTATTGCTTATGGCTGGTTTGGATATCAGCTAGCCAAAAAAACAGGCCGAACGGATATAACCGCATTACCTTCAGGACCTAGTGCTCCATCGATTTTTACGGTAACTTTTCTAGTGTTAATTCCCGTATTTAGAGAAACCAATGATGCATCATTTGCGCTGCAAATTGGTCTCGTATGGTGTCTGTTCGAAGCCTTGATCCTTATTGTCGGCTCATTTCTGGGAGATGTGCTGCGTAAGGTTATTCCAAGAACCGTACTTTTATCTTGTTTATCTGGACTTGGATTGTTATTGCTGGCCATGAACCCGATGCTGCAATCCTTCGAAACACCAGTGGTTGCTTTTGTTGTACTTGTGATCATCTTTATTAACTGGTTTGGCAAATCGCCGATATTCAAAAAAATTCCTACAGGATTTCTGCTGCTGATTGCTGGAACCGCGCTGGCTTGGATATTCGGCTTGCAGAATCCAGAAGCGATCACAACGGCTCTTTCAACACTTGGGTTTAATCCACCAGAGGTGCATATTACCAGCTTAATTCAAGGGATTCCGCATGCCTTGCCATACCTGGCTTCTGCAATTCCATTGGGACTGGCCAATTATATTTTTGACCTTGAAAATATTGAGAGCGCACATGCTGCCGGAGACCCTTATAACACTCGTAACGTTATGCTAACGAATGGGGTTGCTTCAAGTATTGGTGCTTTCACAGGTAATCCGTTCCCAGTAACTGTGTATATTGGTCATGCAGGCTGGAAATCTATTGGGGCTGGACTTGGTTATACCATAGCTTCTGGTTTCTCCATGTTAATTATTTGTCTCTTTGGCATAGGAGCACTGCTGTTGTCTATCATACCTGTTGTGGCGATTGTTCCGATTCTGGTCTATGTCGGGGTCGTTACGGCGAATCAGGTGGTTCGAGAGACACCTAAAAATGAAGTGCCCGTTATCTTTATCACCTTGTTCCCATGGATCGCCAACTGGGCTTTAACGCTTGCGAACAACATTTTTAATGCGGCTGAAACTTCGGCTTCCAAGGTGGGGATTGATCTCTTATTAAGCAAAGGGGTTTATTACAACGGCCTGATGCATTTAGGAAATGGTGCACCGCTTAGCAGCTTGATTTGGGGCTCCATCACTATTTTCTCTATCCTGAATAAACCACTGCGGGCTGCTGTCTTTGCTGTAATCGCGTCTGGTCTATCTTTATTTGGAATCATTCACGCGCCGACTGTTGGATTTGCTCAAGCTTCACTTATGCCGTTCGTATACGCCTACTTGATGGTGGCAGGATTATTTGTTTATAAGCATTTTTCAGACCTTCGTGACCCAGCGAACAAGCTGCAATCCGAATAAATAATTGATAAAAAGAAATAGGAGAGCTAAGCCATGACTAATCAAACTCTGTCAGAAGATTTAATTCAAGCAGCGGATCGCGGGGATTTAGCTGCCGTAGAACAGCTTTTGGCTCGTGGTGCCGATGTTCATCATAAGGATGCCAGTGGTCGTACTGCGCTGATGGCGGCAACGCAAAAAAATCATATTCCTCTCGCTCAAAAGCTGATTGAAGCAGGCAGTGATGTGAATGCAAGAGATATCACTATGTTATCACCCTACCTGTGTGCCGGTGCCAATGGATTTCATGAGATTCTGTCTTTAACTCTTGCCGCAGGTGCGGATACAACCAGTGTAAATCGTTTTGGGGGAACTACACTGCTTCCCTCCAGCGAGAAGGGGTATCTAAGAACTGTTCAGAAATGCTTGGAAGCAGGTGTTGCAGTTAACCATATGAACAATCTGGGATGGTCTGCCTTGCTGGAGGCAGTAATTCTCGGGAATGGTGGCCGTTTATACTCCGATATTATTCAGTTGTTGGTGGATGCTGGAGCGGATGTTCATTTGCCGGATCGTGACGGGAAATCATCGTTGCAGCATGCAGAAGAGCTGGGTCAGGAGAGGGTCATCCGTATTCTCAATAAAGAAAAGCTAACGATTCATCCAAGTATTCAAAGCGCTCAAGAGCTAGCTCGGGCAGAGGATTTCCGGAAAGCAAGTTTGGTTATGGAACATGCAATGCAAGTGGACAGTAATAATTCAGATTTCTATTACTATAAAGGATACTTCTTAGGGGAACTCGGGAGATATGACGAAGCTCTGGCAGCCTATCAACAGGCACTTACTATTGATCCGGATGACCTTGATTTCTATTTCTATACCGCAAATGCCTACCGAATGATGAAGCGATCCGAGCAAGCATTAGCAGAGTATGACAAAGCGATAGAACGCGATCCTGGCGAAAGCTTCTTCCGCTATCATAAATCCAATTATTTAAGAGAGTTGGGCAGGCATGAGGAAGCGGTCAAAGTTATGGATCAGCTTCTGGAACAGCAGCCTGGACGGTATGATTTCTCGTTCCATAAGGCGAACAGCTTGAGATCACTTGGCCGGCATCAAGAGGCAGTTGAGGCGATTGAGAACGCAATTGCTAACGATCCGAGCAATCCTTTATATCATCATCATAAGGCTCAGTCACTTGGTTTACTTGGTAATCATGAAACGGCCATTCAAGAAATAGATATTGCTATCAGCTATAATCCTGCCAATCCGGATTTTCACTCCGCAAAGGAACAATTTCAGCTGGCCCTTAAACGATAATAAATGAGGATCAACTGATCCGTCAGGAGGAATGGAATGAGTAAATTTATAGTTGTAGCCATTGGCGGTAATTCATTGGTGAAAGACAATGGCCGCGATTCTATAGAGGATCAATCTGAGGCAGTACGTGAAATTGCTGTCAATATCGCTGATCTGGTGCAAGCAGGCAACGATGTGGTGGTTACTCACGGTAACGGTCCACAGGTTGGATTCGAGCTGAGACGAAGCGAGGTGGCTTCGGAAGTCACTGGAATGGATGTTACTCCGCTGGTCAATTGCGTGGCGGGCACGCAAGGGGGCATAGGCTATTTAATTCAGCAGGCCTTAACAAATGAATTCATTCACCGCAGATTAGACAAAAAGGTTGCCACAGTCATTACTCAGGTCGAGGTTAGCAAAAATGATCCGAATTTTCAGTCTCCCTCGAAACCAGTGGGCTCCTTCTTCACGCTTGAGCAAGCAGAGGAGATGAAGCGTGCCAAGCCAGATTGGGTCATCATTGAGGATTCAGGTCGTGGTTACCGCCGTGTTGTTCCATCGCCTAAGCCGATTGATATCGTTGAAAAGGACGTCATTAAATCACTCATTGAGACGGGTTATGTGGTGATCGCTGTTGGCGGAGGCGGGATTCCTGTGATCAAAACCGAAAATAATACCTACGAAGGTATCGATGCGGTCATTGACAAAGACTTTGCTACAAGTCTGCTGGCCGAACAGATCGACGCAGAATCGCTGATCATTACAACAGGAGTTCCTCAGGTATGTGTGAATTTCGGTACGCCTGAGCAGAAGGCTCTTGAAGAAGTTACAGCGGCAGAAATGTTGGTATATGCGGAGCAGGGTCATTTTCCTGCTGGCAGTATGCAGCCTAAAATTGAAGCAAGTCTTAGCTTTTTGAAAAAAGAGGGACGTAGAGTTATCATTACTAATCCGGAAAATATGAAAGCTGCGATGAGCCAACAGGCTGGCACACATATTGTAAATTAATAAGATCTAATTTATCTCATCATTTCATGGAGACCGCCACTGATCTAAATCAGGGCGGTTTTTTGACATATTCATGAATTGTTATCTAACTGTTGCTTTCAGATGGCCATATTCTGGTGAATAAAAGGAAGATAAGAGGTAAAACTATGTCCACTATAGAGAAAAAAATACATTAAAATGCGGGGGTAAAAGATGAGATCGAATAAAGGAACAACACAACGTTTTACCAGGGCTACAATTCTTTGTTGTATTTGTGCATGTACGGTATTGTTAAGTGGATGCACTAAAGCAGCGGATGAGACTCAAGTGGCTACTCCAACGGCTCAAGTAGAAACCACAGCACCTTCTGCAGAAGCTACTACACCTGCGCCTACGAATAACGCAACAGAACAACCCATGACATCTGCGTCACCCGGTTCAAATACTGGGGAACTTCCAGAGGGAGTGAGCATTCAGAGAGTTATCAAGGATGTTTCGTTAAAAGATAGCTATCATAAAAAGGTTGAACTGTTAAGCGACGGTGGCAAGCGGGTTACCATTACAGATCAGAATCAAAAGATTGTTTTGCAGCAGATTGAATATGACGGAAGGATCACTGCGGTTAAGGATAAACAGATTACCGTTCAAGTGGAGGGCGGTAAAGAGCAAACCTTAACGATTCCTGATCATATAGTCATTGAAGATGAAGACAAGCTCGGATTAAATAATGGCGTTGAAATCGAGTGGACGGTAAATGCAGACGGACAAATCGAAAGCGTGGAACTGGACGATTAAAAATTTACCGAGGTGACTGGATGAAATTTCTAATCGTACTTGGTAGTATTATTGTTCCCATTGTCATGCTGATGTTACAAGGTAAATCGATAAAGTGGCGTATGGTATTCAATGTTGCTTCGGTCTTAAGTGCGATTATCTTTGGAAATATTTCCGCTTTGGCGATTTACGAAATATTAAGGGATCATGCTGTATTTATGACCTCGATCCATGCGATATTTTTAAATCCAATGTTTCTTATTACCGGAGCCTATCTTGGCGTTTATTTAATTTATCGGTTGATGATAATTTCGTATGACGAGGTTAATATGTGATGGGTACAATACAAATAGGGGTGTTCCCGCGTAGGGACACCCCTATTTGTGTTGTTAACAGGACGGATGCTTAAGAGGACTTTCCTACAACGTTTGCTCCGCTCTTCGTGATCTTGTAGGTGATGATATCCCCATTCCAGAAGTGGAATTTTAGGATAACCTCGCCGTCTTTAACATCTTTAAAGAACGCGGGAAGCAGCTTGATTTCTTTAGTGTTATAAGAAGGTGAGAAGGTATTGCCGAATTCCTTAAATGGAGTCCAGTCCTGCGGACCTGCATTGCCACCAGCGGTATATACAGCTTCCATTGTGGCAAGCTGGTTACCATTAAAGGTGGTCGGAATGGCAAAGGATTCAGTCGTGCCTTTTGCATCGCTTAATTTAGCTGTGTCATACACAATCACCTTAAGTCTCCACGCAACACCCTTGTTGAATTTCAGAGTCAGCACGGCATTTTCACCGTATTTTTGGGAAGCTGTGAGCTTTTTGAGTTGGCTGGCTTTGAGGATGAGCTCCTCACCATTTAATGTGTAATCTTTACCTTTGGTCAGATATTTTCCGTTGGCACTAATGGTGGTTAGCTTATTGCCGTTCAGGTTTAGCTTAACCTTGGTATCTTTGATTTGTGCACCTTTTTTTAGGTAGACCAAATCGCTTTCGGTGCTGGAGGAACGCTCCTTCAGACCAGACATTAATACATTGTGGAGTTCAGGATCAGACCACTTATAAGTTTTACGATTGAAATGCTGCCCGTTATCCCAGAGCATGGAAGTCATTTTCTTTTCTTTCAAATAATAAGTCAGATACTCGAAGAATTTAAGCTTCTCGCCCTGTTCAATCACACCCGTGTCTTTATCGAAACCTAATAAACCAAATTCGCCGACGATGACAGGGATGCCTTTAGCTACAAATGTATTGTAAACGTTATCAAAAGTTTGAGTGATATCGTTTTTTGTATCTTTTTCAAATGTGGTGTAGCCGGCAATGTTCACACTAAAAGGCCAGAAGCCATAGAAGTGAACGGTCGCAATAATATTCGGATCGTTTAGAGCCGTAATCGTCTTATAGAGATGATCCATTCTTGTTTGTGTAGGTGAAGACTCTAATGAAGGCAATACAAGTGGGCGGAGGTCGTTTTTCCCACCGGATTTCCGCACGATCTGATAGAAGGAGTTATTGAGTTCAGTAAGCATTTGCTCCATTTTTGCTTCGTCTGTGCTTCCACCATCGGTGAACCGAGGCTCATTTATGCTCTCGAACATCAGCTTATCGGATTTGTCCTTAAAGCGATCGGCAATTTGAGTCCAGGCTGCATTATAACGCGCCAGCGTTTCATCGTGTTTTTCTTCCATATGGCTTACCCATAGCCAGGAATCATGATGGACATTAATCATGACATAAAGCTTGGCGTCCAGTGCCCAGCCGACAACTTCTTCCACACGGTCGAGGTAGGCTTTTTCTAGGGTATAGTCTGGTGCCGCACCCATGTGAGTATCCCAGGTCACAGGAATCCGAATACTTTTATAGCCTTGAGCGGCGATCTTTTTAATAAGTTCTTGGGTCACACGAGGATTGCCCCAGGAGGTTTCGTCCTCACCTGTAGCATCTAAAGTATTACCGAGGTTCCATCCGGGCTGCATTTCGTCTACATAGGATTGGATCTTACTCTTTGGCGCTGCCTTAGCTTGTTGCTCATCCTTAGTTGCAGCTGCAGCCATGGATGAGAACAGAGAGAGCAGAAGAGCGGTGACAAGTGTCAATGATAAGAAGGATTTCTGGATTCGCGTAGTCATTGAATTCTCCTTTGTGAGATAAATTTAGGATGCTTGGACCTGGCTTTGACGCTGTACTTGGTGGTTAGATGAACACGAACACCTCCAATGTTATTTTTGTAAACGCTTTCTGAATATACCCTAACATAGAATTCACTCAGCGAGTACCTTACTAATTTGTGGCAAATTCATATAAGAATTAGTGATTTAAATTAATTTTCCCCACAGTTGGATAAAGAAATCATTTAAATATCCCTACTCGTAGAAATTGGTTATTCAATAGGATTATCTCTAGCTGCCCGTTATACAAAAAAGAAATATAACATGACAAAAGCATATATATTAGATATGATGAAGCATGAAAATTTAAAATTAGAAATAGGTGCCAACTATGAATGTTGCGGAAGTACAATCATAGATTGGTTAAATGGAAAGCGGGTGTGAATCCCGCGCGGTCCCGCCGCTGTAAAAGAGGAGTCCTTGCAAAATGCCACTGGGAAACTGGGAAGGCAGCAAGGGTGATGATACTTGAGCCAGAATATCTGCCTTTTTCTGTTACACCATCAAACTCTACGATCGATAGAGAGGTGCTTGAATAGTGTTTGCCAGCTAGTATTGTGGTTCACTATCTTAACCTCTTGACGTTTATGTTGAGTGGTTTTTTTTGTGGTTATAAGAAAGTTTATTCTGTTTTTTATCATAGGTATGAAGGGAAGGGTTATGGAAAAATGAAGAAAAATAAGTTTTTAGCGTGGTTACTCATTGTAGCTGTATTTATCACGACATTCTCTACAAGTGTTATCCCGGCTCAAGCAAATGGAGCAAGCTCTACCCTTAAAGGGTATGTATCTGTATCCGTAGAGAAATTCACCTTAGGCCAAGGGTATATTAAGGAACCTATTAAAGTTCCGATTTATGAAGGCGATAATGGCGCATCTTTAATAACACGTGCGCTAGGAGATGGGAATTATAGACATTTAGGAAATATAGATAGTGGTTTTTATTTATCAGAAGTTAAAGATAGTGGCAGAAGCGAAGTCAATATTCCACAATATATTTTAGATATGATTTCAGCCGATGGGAATACAGTCGGCACTAAAGCAGACCCAGAGTGGTTAAGTCAGTTTGACTACACCTCCATGTCGGGTTGGATGTATGCAGTAAATAATGTGTTTCCTCCGTTTGGGATGACCGATTATAAGCCTCAAGACGGTGACATCATTCGAACTCAGTTCACCACTTATGGCTATGGTTCTGATCTTGGTGGCTGGGGAGAAATCCCAGTTCAACTTGCCAATAAGGATGCTTTAACTGCGGAAATCGCCGAGATTAACAGTGACCCTAATAAAGAAACTATTTTGGACAGACCAGTAGTACAATCAGCAGTTTATCAAGCCTATTCCGTGCTCGAAAATATGGCAAGCTCTCAAATAAGTGTAGATCATGCGCTTGTAGGGCTTAACCATGCATTAGATATAGAACCCCCTGTTATTACTGTAAGTGGCATACAAGATAAACAGGAAGTATCTAATAAAGATATAAGCTTCAAAGTAGCTGTCACAGACAATGTATATAGTGACATCATTCCAGAAGTGAAGCTGAATGGTGTTACTTTATCACCTGCGAATGGGGAGTACAAAGCTTCTCTGAATTCAGGCAGTAATGCAATTACTGTAACGGCTCTTGACGGAGCTGGAAACAAAACAAATGTAACTTATCAAGTTACTTACAAACTGGAAACTACAGTTGCCGTCAAACAACAGTTAGATAAAAGCCTTGCCTATATTCTAAACACTGTAAAGAATCCGTCGTTTGGTACAGGTAGTGGAGAATGGTCGATCCTTTCTCTGGCTCGGGCGAACTATACAGTACCTAACGGCTATTATGATCTCTATTACAATAATGTAGCTACGAAAATAGCATCGATCATTAAAGAGGATGGAAAACTCGACGCCAATAAAAGCACAGAGAATTCCAGAGCAATTCTAGGGCTTACCTCTATCGGAAAAGATATCACGAATGTTGCGGGATATGATCTGAGAAAAGCACTGGCTGATTATCAATATATCCAAAAGCAAGGCAATAATGGTCCGATTTTTGCTCTGATTGCGCTAGATAGCCATAACTATGAGATTCCTGTAGTTGAAGGAATTACAGAACAGACCACAAGAGAAAAACTAGTTCAGTATATTTTAGATAAAGAGGTTAAAAAAGGTACAGCAGAAGCTGGTGGCTGGGCATTAGGCGTAACCAAAGCAGATGTCGATATGACTGCGATGGCGATGCAAGCTCTTGCACCTTATTATGCAACCCGTGATGATGTAAAAGCCGCCGTGGATCGGGCCATCCAATGGCTGTCCGATAACCAAAACAATCAAGGCGGATTTACAAGCTGGGGAAGCACTAGCAGCGAAAGTATCTCACAGGTAATTGTAGCCTTAACTGGTGTAGGTGTAGATCCGCACACGGACGCTAGATTTGTTAAAAGTGGAAATTCGCTTATTGGTGCACTGCTTAGCTTTGCTGCACCTGAGGGTGGATTTAAGCATATCCTCACAGGCAAAGTGGACAATATGGCAACGGACCAAGGTACGTATGCACTTGTGTCTTATGATCGTCTGATCAATCATAGCAGCCGTCTCTTTGATATGAATGATGTGAAAGTGGAACAACCAGAAGAACCGGGGCCTGGGCAACCAGAGGGTCCGAAAGAATTTCCGTTACCTTCTGGGGAGAACCCGAAAGTTGAAATCCCAAATGACGCTAATGATTATATCGTTCCGATCAGCACTGGAGATAGCAACAAAGAAATCACAGTAGCTATTCCGGAGGGAAATCAATCGAAGGTTAGTGTCAATTTACCAAGTAACAGCGACCTTCCTCAGATAGAGGCCATAAAAGGTAACGTATCTGTAGTCATTCCTAAGGGTGCAAAAGTTACAAGTGGGGATGCCTCTGCAATTGAACTGATTTCAGCTTTAACCGGTGCAGAATCTGCACTAAAAGATAGTGTGAATCAGATTATTCCGGGGGACAAGAAGCTTGATAACATTCTTCAAACATTTTCCATGGGTGGTAGTGCAAGAGTAGAATTCAGTCAATTTATTACGTTAACCTTTAAGGACCTTAAAGGAAAAGAAGCTGCTTATATTCAAAATGGCACCCCTCATGCCATTCAAAAATTTGCAAGTGATGACTTAGGTTTTGCAAGCGGTAAGTCTGAGTATGCCTATGATAGTGGAAATGATTTAATCGTAAAAACCAATCACTTCACTGACTACATTGCTTATGCTTCCAGTGCAGTACAAACACCTGGCGGCGACGGTGGTAACGGTAATGGCGAAGGTAATGGTAGTGGAAATGGTGAAGGAAATGGCAGCAACAATGGTGGCGGAACCACTCCATCGAAACCATATGTAATCCTGTCCGTGGATAAGCTTACGATTAATAAGGGATATGTTGTTCCATCTGTACAGGTAGAGCTACAATCTGGTGACACAGTGTGGTCTGTACTAAAAAGAGTGCTGGATAGCCGCGGTATCGACTATAGAGATTCCTGGAACAGTGACTTTGGAAGTGTATATGTTGAATCCATAGCTGGTGATGGGGAATTTGACCATGGCAGCGGCAGTGGATGGATGTATAATGTGAATGGGAAATATCCTAATTATGGTGCATCTTCATATGACCTAAGTGCCGGGGACAGAATTCAGTGGCGTTATACTACGAATTTGGGTGTGGATCTAAATGCACCGATACCAACGATGAGCCCAACCCCAACGCCTAAGCCTGGTGCTACTCCGGCTCCTGGTGGGGGAGCTAATCCGGAAGGCAGTGGTGATCCAAATGTGAGTCCATCTCCAACAGTGACTCCTAAGGATCCTACCCAGAATACGAATGATATTAAACAACTGTATACAGATGCTGATAAGATCTCTTCCTGGGCCTATTCAGCGATTGAAACAGCTACAGTAAAAGGATATATCCAAGGTAACAATGGTCAGGTGAATCCGAAGGCTTATATCACAAGAGCGGAGTTCACTAAGATTCTCGTTTCTGCATTAGAACTTGATATTAAGAGTGATAAAGGCATTACCTATAAGGATGTCGCTCTAGGCGATTGGTTCTATCCATATGTGAATGCTGCGCATAAGGCAGGTCTAATCACAGGCTTTAATAATGAATTTAAGCCAAATGACAAGATTACTCGTGAGCAGATGGCCGCAATTATCGTCAGAGCATTGGCCATCCCGGCGACGAAGCCAGGAACAGCGATTAAAGATATCAACACAGTATCGGCATGGGCCAAAGCAGATGTAGAGACCGTTGTTGCGACTGGTTTGATGTTAGGCGATGATAATCAATTTAAGCCTAAAGAGCTTGTAACCAGAGAAATGGCGGCTGTTGTAGCTACTAGAACCCATGATTATAAGAGTGGGAACAAAGTGGTTAGTCCAACTATTCAGAATTCAGCAGTTAGTTCTTATATTCAGAACACAGCTGCCTTTTTGCAAAAAACAGTAACAAACCCGGTCATCTCCTCGGTTGGCGGGGACTGGACAGTCTTCGGGCTGGCACGTTCAGGTGTGAAGGTTCCAGATAGTTATTACACTAAGTACTATGCAAATGTAGAAGCGACTCTTAAAGAAAAATCAGGGAAGCTGCATAGCGTAAAATATACGGAATATGATAGAGTTATTTTGGCATTAACTTCAATCAACAAAAATATTGATAAAGTGGCGGGTTATAACCTACTGGAACCACTCGCGGATTTTGATACTGTAATTAAGCAAGGTATTAATGGACCTGTGTTTGCTCTCATTGCACTGGACAGTAATCATTACGAAATTCCAGTGGTTAAGGATGTAAAGACGCAGACGACTAGAGAGATGCTCATTAATTATATTTTGGGCAGAGAGATCAGCGGCGGTGGATGGGCACTCGGCAGTAATGCTACAGCGGCTGATCCAGATATCACGGGGATGGTCATTCAAGGCTTAACACCTTATTACAAATCCAACGCCAAAGTAACAGCTGCTGTGGACCGGGGGATTGCTTGGTTATCCAAAACACAGACTGCAGACGGTGGTTTTGCAAGCTGGGAATCTACAAATTCCGAAAGCATCGCTCAGGTGATTGTAGCTTTAACTGGCCTTGGTATTGACCCGCATAAGGATTCCAGATTTATTAAAAATGGACATTCCGCAGTAGACGCATTGATTAGTTTTGCTGCACCTGAAGGTGGCTTTTATCACGTGAAGCAGGGTGGAGTAGGCAATGGAGGCGCGCAACCAGGAGAAGTAGATCTTATGGCTACTGATCAGGCGATGTATGCACTGGTTTCCTATGATCGGCTCGTTAATGGCCAGACACGTCTTTATGATATGACAGACGTCAAATAGAATTTTATTTAGAGAGATAAGCAAGGGTAGCGTGTATACCCTTGCTTATTATTTAAGGTGGGACTAGAGAAATGAACAAGAAGAAATGGTTAACAGCGATACTAATCATAGGTGTATTGGCTATCGCCTTCTTTTGGGGCGGGGATTACCAGAAGAGCCCAAACAAGGTCGCTAATAGTAGCGTTGAGACACAGGTTATAGAGCCAGAGAACACTGCTTCCGCAACAAATGTTGATGTTGAACCCACTGAGGCAATCGCTACTGAGACAACAGAGATAACACCGTCAGCTACGCCAAGTGAAACAGCTAAGCCCATTGAAACCCTAAAACCAAATGAATCGGCAACACCAACGGAAGCTGTAACACCAACAGGAACTGCAGCACCAACAGAAGTTGTAACACCGGTCGTAACAACAAAACCTGCTGCAACGAAGCAACCTACCGCAACGCCGAAAGCGGCTAAAACGCCCGTGCCGGAAACGAAAGCGACGGCAAAACCCGTAACAAAACCTGATTCAAAAGTAGCGACAACAGAAACCAAGCAGGAACCGAAAAAGGATAAATTTCTTACCGATCCAGTGCCGAGCGGGAAACCTAAACCAGTGGAATGGCAAGATGCAACAGTAGATAAGAAGAAGCAATTAACGGCTACCTTGTCCGTCTCAGCGGCAACAATTTTAGATAACATGGATATTTTTAATGAGGATAAGCTTGAAGTATTGCCGGCAGATGGTATCATTTATAAAGCGCAGAAGGTAACCTTTTATGAAGGTGAGTCTGTGTTTGATGTTCTACTAAGAGAAATGAAAAAGAATAAAATCCATATGGAATTTAGCATGACGCCGATCTATAACAGTAATTATATTGAAGGCATAAATAATCTGTATGAATTCGATGCTGGAGAGCTCAGTGGATGGATGTACAAAGTAAATGGCTGGTTCCCTAACTACGGCAGTAGCCGTTATGTTCTCAAAGATGGCGATGTCATTGATTGGGTATACACTTGTGATCTAGGTCGAGATGTAGGTGGGTATGTAGCCACAGGAGGAGCTCAGAAATAATGAAGGATAGCTTTTCTACCTTTCATCCGTTTGTGAATTTTCTATATTTTGTTGTTGTATTGCTGTTTAGTATGGTGTTTATGCATCCTATATTTCAGGTGATCGCCCTTAGTAGTGCTGTAGCCTACTCAATTATGTTAAAAGGAAAAAAGGGCATCCGAATTAATCTGCTTTACATGATTCCTTTTCTGCTATTTATGGCAGTGATGAATCCTGTTTTTAATCATCAAGGGGTAACGATCTTGTTCTATTTAAACAACGGGAACCCCATCACGAAGGAATCGATTCTTTATGGCGTGGCAGCGGCGTGTATGTTTGTGACGGTAATTATTTGGTTCTCCTGTTATAACGTCGTGATGACCTCGGATAAGTTTATTTATATATTCGGAAAAATACTGCCGGCACTGTCGTTGATTTTTTCGATGGTGCTTCGTTTTGTTCCTAGATATTTAGCGCAAATCAAGGTGATTTCTAATGCTCAAAAATGTATAGGCCGGGATGTCTCACAGGGAAATCTCCTCGCGCGTGCGCGGAATGGGATTACGATTCTCTCCATTATGACCACCTGGGCTTTGGAAAATGCGATTGAGACAGCGGATTCCATGAGATCGAGAGGGTATGGATTGCCGGGCCGTACAAGCTTTTCTATCTTTCGGTTAGATGCCCGAGACAAAGTAGTTCTCTTGATCATGACAGGCTTAATTGCGCTGGTAGCCGTAGGGGCAGTGTTGGGTGAGAACACCATGAGATTCTATCCGTCGATTAAAGCGAGCACAATTACACCTTTTAGTATTCTTATATATATCGCTTATTTTGCGTTATGTATGATCCCAGTGCTCATCAATATGGTGGAGGAAATGAAATGGAAATCTATCGAATCGAAGAACTAAGCTTTACTTTTCCTGAACAAGAGCAAGCGGCTCTTTCGAATATTAATCTTACGATTGAAAGTGGAGACTTCATTACCATTTGTGGAAAGTCAGGCTGTGGCAAAAGCACTCTGCTTAGACAACTGAAAACAATCCTAACCCCACATGGCAATCGCCAAGGGGCAATTTATTATAAGGGTCAACCTGTAGAGGAGATCGATCAACGCACACAGGCAGCGGAAATTGGTTATGTACTCCAAAGTCCGGACAATCAAATTGTGACAGATAAAGTATGGCATGAGCTTGCTTTTGGGCTTGAGAGCTTAGGGTACGATAATTCTACGATTCGCCTGCGTGTGGCGGAAATGGCTAGTTTTTTTGGGATCCAGACCTGGTTTCATAAAAGTGTGACCGAGCTATCAGGCGGCCAGAAGCAGCTGCTTAACTTAGCATCCATAATGGCTATGCATCCCTCGGTTCTAATCCTCGATGAGCCTACCTCCCAGCTAGATCCTATTGCGGCTTCCGATTTTCTGGAGACGGTCAAAAAAATAAATCGTGAGCTGGGAACAACCGTGATCATGACCGAGCATCGTCTAGAGGATGTTCTTCCGCTTACAGATCGGTTGATTGTGCTGAATGAGGGAGCTGTGATTGCTGATGATCCCCCGCAAAAGGTGGGCGAGGTTTTATGTAAGCTGAACCATCCGATGTTTCTGTCCATGCCCTCACCGATGCAGATTGTTGCAGGAGTAGATCATGACTTAGTGTGGCCTGTTACTGTAAAGGAAGGACGCCAATGGTTGGATGCTTTTCTAAAGGGTAAGACTCCTGCAACGATGGCAGAAACTCAGCCTAGCACGAAAGAGGCCGGCCCTGTAGTCATAAAGTTTAAGGACGTATGGTTTAAATATGATAAAAATGGGCCGGATGTCATTAAAGATTTGTCGTTTGAAGTGAAGCAAGGGCAATTTTATTGTATTGTTGGCGGGAATGGAACAGGGAAGACATCGACGCTGTCGCTGATGAGCGGGATCCTTCAGCCTTATAGAGGGAAAGTTCTTATCGGCGGGAGCAACCCTGCGAAGATGAATGCCAAAGCGTTGTTTACTAACAATCTGGGCATCCTCCCGCAAAATCCGCAAACCTTATTTGTGAAAAAAACAGTCGAGCTAGATTTATATGAAATGTTATCCCAGCTCTCTTTGACGAAGGAAGAAAAAAACGCCAGAGTTGAAGCTGTGGTTAAGTTCGCAGAACTGGAACATCTCCTCTCCATGCATCCGTATGATCTCAGCGGGGGAGAACAACAGCGTGCAGCGTTGGCGAAGGTCCTTTTGTTAGAACCAAAGATTCTGCTGTTGGATGAACCGACCAAAGGACTGGATGGGCCCTTCAAAGAGAAGCTAGCCGTATTCCTGCAAAAGCTCAATGCCGAAGGCGTTACTATTGTAATGGTCTCGCATGATGTTGAATTTTGTGCCAAGTATGCTGAGGTCTGCGCCATGTTTTTTGATGGAAGTATCATCACTACGAATGAAGCACAGAAGTTTTTTGCGGGAAACAGCTTCTATACAACGGCCGCCAACCGTATGGCGCGTCATGTATGGAATGAGGGAGTAACGATAGAGGGTGTGATTGATTTATGTCAAAGAAGCAGATAACGGATCGTCGTTTGAGTCGTCGAACTTTATTAGCGGCACTACTAATCCTCATAGTCATTCCAGCTACGATTTTATTAGGCATCTTTGTGCTAAATGATCGGAAGTATTATTTTATCAGTCTATTAATTGTTATCTATACGATGGTTCCTTTTGCGATGGTGTTCGAGAACCGGAAGCCGCAGGCGAGGGAGCTGATCGTTATAGCGGTGTTAGCAGCCATTGCCGTGGCGGGACGCGCAGCCTTTTTTATGTTGCCGCAGTTTAAGCCAGTGGTTGCTATTGTCATCATCGCAGGGGTAAGCTTGGGAGCGGAGGCAGGATTTTTGGTTGGCGCTGTTGCAGGCTTTGTCTCGAATTTCTTCTTTGGGCAGGGACCTTGGACGCCTTGGCAAATGTTTTGTTTTGGCATCATTGGCTTCCTGGCGGGCATTTTCTTCAAGAAGGGTCTGCTTAAAAAGAATAAGCTTTCGCTATGTATATTCGGAGGCTTAGCGACGTTTTTCGTATACGGAGGCATTATCAATATAGGCTCGTTGATGATGTTCACTTCAGAGTTCTCCTGGCCGGCTTTAATGACCACTTATATTTCAGGTTTTTGGTTTGATATGGTGCATGCGATCTCGACGGTGGTATTTTTGTTTTTTATTGCTAATCCTATGATTGAGAAGTTGGATCGGATAAAAACGAAATATGGGTTGATTGAGCCTTAGGTTCTTGGTGTTAGCTTTTGGACGCTGTGCGCTTTTTACGCTGGCGAACGCTCCGCTTTTCCACAATCAGTCCGTTCTCTCCGCTGCTATCAGCGCGAATTCCAAAACACCAACACACAAACACAAACACAAACACAAACACAAACACAAACTAAAGGCTCAACGCCTCCCGCTTCGGTTTTTACCGGAAGGGGGAGGGGAACTAGTGGCTACGAATCAAACCACTGTGACAAACCACTGAAAAGAGAATATACCTAGTAGCGATGCTCCTAGGTGAAAACTTATAAACAGGCGATGTTCCGGTATACCGGTATCGCCTGTTTTTTTGATTCACTTAACGTTCAGCAACAACTTTGTGCGGGGGAACCCCAGCATCGGGCTGCTTATGAGTGGCTTCAAGTGTGGAGAGGTCGCCGTCCAGTGTTTTGAGTCCGGGGAGCAGCAAGGCAGCGCTGGCACAGAGCAGTGGAAGCAATCCGGCGATGACAAAAAGCGCAGGCACGCCATAGAGTTCAGCAATCGCGGCGCCGGCAAAAGCACCAAAAGGCTGCAAGCCGCCACCGATTAAAAAACGGATGGAGTTGACTCTTCCTTGCAGATTACCCGGAACCAGCCGTCCATGGAGTGAAGAGCTTAAGGAGCCGAAGAAGGGAGCTATCGTTCCGGTGGCGAATACGGCGGCAAGGGCAAAAGAAAAACTAGGAAATAACCCCCATAATGTTGTTACTAAACCGATGGTCCCCAGACTGCTGAGCATGACAAGCCGCCTCTTTTTAATTTCCCCTATCATGGAAATGATGCTTAGCCCGACTAAGGTTCCAAGTGCGAAAACTGTACTAAGTGTGCCCATCGTCGCCGCATCACGGTGGAGCACTTCGCGTACAAAAGGAACCATCATGGTCCAGACGGCAATGGAGCTTAGATTACTAATAGAGGCCATCATCATTATCGTAAGCATGGCGGGGAATTGTTTATAGAAGGTAAAACCCTCAGCTATTTCGCGAACATAGACGGTAATGGAGAAACGGCCTGGAGCTGGAGAGGGCTTGGGTAGCTTCTGCAGGCACAGCAAGGTAGTGATGGCCGCAACGTAACATAACATGTTGATGCTAAGGGCTGGCAGTGCTCCACTGGCAGCGGTCAACGCCCCAGCCAGGGCGGGGCCTAGCAAGACTGCTGCACTTTTGCTGCCATCGATGATAGCAAAAGCCCGCACCAGCTTCCGGCTATCGGCAACGCCGGGAATAACAGCCATGGCTGTTGGCATGAACAGAGCGGCGCAGGCCCCGCTGAGACCAGCAGCGACAAACAGATGCCACAGCTGCAGTTGGCCAGCCAGACCCATGCCTAGCGGCAGTGCTATAGCTAACAGGCGAATGGCTGCCAAGCAGGCCATAAAGCGTACCCGGTGGAGTCGGTCGGACAGCGGCGAGCCCAGCAAGCGCAGCAGCAGCTCAGGTATGCCGGAGCTGAGCGCGAGTGCTCCCATCGCTAGTTTGGAACCCGTCAGCTCATAGACGAGCCATTCCATAGCCAACAAGCCAAAAGCATCCCCAAAAGCACTTAAAGTTATGGTTGAGAGTAAACCATAATAGCTGCGTTTTATCATAGCCTGTTCACTCCTTTCTTATATTTCTCGCATATACGCTTACCGTCCTTATAAGGACGCTTAAGGCGTTTATGCTTAATTCTCCAAATACGACCCAATCTGCTGCGGTAGCCCATTTAAGGCTTCCAATCGCAGGCTGTACGATGTGCTTTTAACGTTGGTATGGACAATGACCAGCCCTGCTGCGCGCAACGCGATCAGATGGTAGTGGATTGTACTTTTAGAAAGTCCGACTTCCCGCACGATTTCCGTGAAATTCAACTGCTTGCCTGTAAGCAGACGAAGGATATACAGCCGCGTCTCATCCGAGAGTGCCCGGGTAAGTCGAAGTAGTGCTGGAGCAGGCCGGCCAGCTTCGGGAGGGAGAACATCACAAGAGTAGCTAGTGAACACGAATTCATCAAACATAGAGGTGGTGACCAGTGGGCGGGCATGATATTGCGGAATGATAATGACCTTCTTCAGACGTTCGGTTGGATAGAGGCGCATTCCGTCGGTTGCTGCTTCAAAGACTTCCATATCATTGTTCCCATTCAGTGTCGTTCGTCTTGACTCGGCTTCCTGTTCAAGCCCTTTGAGGATATTAGGGTCGATTCCATTGAAGTAACCCGCGTTCCATTCGCGCAGGATGTCAGAGGCAGTGTCTCTTAGCTCGGAAAGATTAGAGGGGACCGATTGGCCGAAACGTCCAGATATTTCATACAGTTCACCCGAAGTTAACCCATCAAACCAATCCAGAAAGCTGCTAACCGAACGTTCTACTGGACAGCACCAAATATAGGGAGCCAAACTGAAATCATCAAGTTTCTTAACGACCTCTTGCATTTTACGAAGCAACATCGGGGCAAATCTTGCTTGGACTTCACGTACCCAGAGCTTACCGGAATCCATAGCAGTATGGTTCTGCTTGCTTAGAAAAGCAGTCATACTGTTCACACATTCATACATGGGGGCAAAATCGACTTCTACTTTATATTCCATGAGCTTCTCCATTCTTTGAGTAAGTTACTGAAACAATTATTTGTTCTATAATTATAGAACTTATTATTAGTTTTATTGTAAACGAACTAAAATTCGTTTTCAATAGCCATTCGACTGAAAAACAAAAGAAATTTTAATTACGAAAAAAAGACAGTTCCGGTAGGCACATTTTGTGCACTAGGAACTGGCTTTTGATGTCTACACAATTTATATACTTTTTAGGAGTTCCACTTTCTGTCTTCAGGCTCATAATGAAGAGACTAGGTTAAGAAGTAGCCCACAGCAAAGATCAGCGCAACAATAAAGTAATGAAGCCAGTTATTCCTACCGAAGACAAACTTACCGTTGAGCCATCGGGAGATAAGACAGGTGAGAAAACCGATAATAAACCAAATGAAGTTAAGCGGTTTACATAAGGCATAAAGGGTGATGACGACTAACGTAATATGAGAAAGCAAAAACAAATAAATATAACCCACAGCAGATTTAGCGGAGCCCTTAATTAGAATCCCCACTGCCCCAAGCACACTAACCATTCCATACAAGATTATAAGGCTTGAACCTATCATTTGATGCACCCCCATTAATAAAATTAAACGTTGCGGGGTTAACCCCGTGTCAATTTATATTTGTATGGAGGAGGTTGTACTTTTGCGAATCGGTGAATTTATAGCCCTAACAGGAACTACGAAAGACACCATCAGACATTATGAGGATCTGGACTTGATTATGTCCAAGGGACCAGATGGTAAACGGATGTATACAGAGCAGCATCTGGCAGATTATTTTGTCATTCAAGAGTTGAAAAGTTATGGAGTTATACTAAGGGATATCCAGTCTATTTTTAAATTGAAAAGGAGTTATGGGTGTGGCCATGCCGAGTTGATTAAGGAAGTAGGTGAATCTCTGAATCTTCAGCTGGACGGATTGAGACAAGAAGAATTGGAACTCCGTAATCGGATACGGATGCTTGAAAGGCTGGTCCAACAGATTGCTGAAATATAATCAATTGATTATATAAGCGTTTGGTTATATAATAAATCTGAAAATCAGATGAAGAAGGTGTTATTAGATTTGAAGGAATTGAAGGGCATGAATGATTTGACTCAGGGTCCTATTATGCCTACCTTAATGAAATTAACGCTTCCCATTATTGCGACGAATTTCATTTCCACAACTTATGGCCTCGTCGATATGATTTGGGTTGGAAGATTAGGAAGTGGTCCTGTTGCCGCGATTGGCACGGCGAGTTTTTTCATTAATCTAGCGATTGCATTGTCGACTATGATTACGATCGGTACAGGGATTAAGGTTGCGTTTTGTATGGGATCTGGCCAGATAGAGAAGGCTAAATCTTATATGAAAAACGGGTTTATGATGTCTATTTTATTAGGACTTCTCTATATGAGTTTAGTTCTGTTGACCAACAATCGGTTGATTGGTTTTTTTGATCTTGGAAGTGATGAAGTTGAACGGATGGCACAGCAATTTTTAATGATTTCGATCTTCGGGACGGTATTTTCCATCGTAAATACTTTGTTTGCCACACTCTTAAACTCGATGGGAAATAGTAAACAACCGTTTCAGATCTTCTCCATTGGTCTTATGGTTAATATTGTTCTTGATCCATTTTTAATTTTTGGCTGGGGCAGTTTTGAAGGTTGGGGAGTAGCGGGGGCAGCCACGGCAACATTGACAGCGAACATCTTAGTTACGGCTCTTTTTATCATAAAGACAAGAAAGTCAGAAATCATTTCGAACACATCAGCATGGGACAGTCGTCAAATGAAAGAAGTAATCCGTATGGGACTTCCGATCACAATCCAACGGGTCACCTTTACGCTCATATCGATCGTCATTGCTAAGATCATTGTACGTTTTGGGGCGGATGCGATTGCGGTGCAAAAAGTAGGGATTCAAATTGAATCTATTTCTTATATGACAATTGGAGGACTACAGGGAGCTATTGCTGCCTTTTTTGGTCAAAATTATGGAGCACGCCGATTGGACCGTATTGGGCAGGGCTATCGTAAGGCTTTGATCTTAACCACCATCTTTGGCGTGATCATATCGCTTATATTTATTGCGTTCCCGCAGCAGCTATTTTCCTTATTTTTATCAGATCAGACAAGCCTGGAATTAGGCACTGATTATATGCGCATCATTGGTTACTCACAATTATTCATGTGTATGGAATTGATGACAGTAGGTGCTTTTAACGGTATTGGCCAAACCCATATCCCGCCGATCTTTAGTATTACATTTACAGCACTGCGAATTCCACTAGCCTTGATCTTATCCGGACCTTTTGGCTTGAGTGGGGTGTGGATGTCGATTGCTCTAAGCAGTGTGTTTAAAGGAGTTATTCTTGTGTTCTGGTTTAGAAGATCTTTATTCAAAATGAACAAACAGCAGGTAAACTACTAAGCAAAGGATGATCGTTGAAATGGCTTTATTAAATCGTAAACTCATACAGCTTCTGAGGGATAACCATTTGAATAAGGAGCTTTTTCACGGCGAATTTGGACTGGAAAAAGAAAATGTCAGAGTGGATCCAGAGGGAAGACTTGCGCTGACACCACATCCTAAAGCTTTTGGCAACAAAATGGAGAACCCGTATATTCAAACCGACTTCTCAGAGAGTCAAATTGAAATGGTCACCCCTTCTTTTGATTCTATTGATGAAACTTATAACTTTCTGGAGGCGTTGCAGGATATTGTGTCGCTTGAGCTCAAGGAAGAATATCTGTGGCCAAGTAGTAATCCTCCGAGGTTACCGAATGATCAGGACATCCCCATTGCCAAGATGGGTAATCCGATTGAGGATGAATACAGACATCAGCTAGCAGACAAATACGGTCGCAAAAGACAATTGCTGAGCGGAATCCATTACAATTTCTCTTTTGATGAACAATTTCTGAGACAGCTTCATGACATAGCAGATCCGCAGGTGAGCTTTAAAGAATTCAAAGACGCTACCTACTTAAAAATAGCCCGCAACCTATTGCGGTACCGTTGGCTTCTTATCTATTTAACAGGCGCCAGCCCTGTTTTTGATAAGACTTATATGGAACAATGTGTAGCTCGCGGGGAATCAGATGACGACAAAAGCTTTTATTATCAGAATATGAATTCACTGCGAAATAGCGAATGTGGGTATCGAAATGAAAAACCTCTTTATGTATCTTTTGCTTCGTTAAAGGATTATGTTCATGATTTACAAGCTTTGATCGAATCGGAAGAATTATTAAGTGTAAAAGAGTTTTATAGTCCGGTTAGAGTGAAGACAGCAAGAGGCAAACATCCTTTAGAGGAACTGATGCAAGATGGGATAGCTTATTTGGAGCTTCGGTTTATTGATCTGAATCCACTCTACAAAATAGGAATCGGCAAAGAAACGATGATTTTCATTCATCTATTTATCTTGTATATGCTGCTGAAGGAGGACGAACCGTTCGGAGTAGAGGATCAGAAGATGGCGAATCTTAATCATGATCAATTGATCATGGAGGGGATAAAGGGATGTTTGCATGATTACGGGGATTCATGTACAACGATGGAGCAACAGGCATTAACTTGTATTCATGAGATGCAGGATCTGATCCAACTGTTGAACCCGGAGAATGAAGTGTTTTTGAACGTATTGCATGGAGCTAAGAATAAAATTGTAGAGCCAGACCGGAGTTTTGCAGCTATTGTGAAGTCGGAAGTTCAACAATCCTCTTTTGTACAATACCATCTGAATAAAGCTAAACAATATGCTAAGGAAAGTCTTGCGAATGGATACCGTTTTGTGGGATATGAGGATCTGGAGCTATCTACACAGCTTCTTTTGAAGGCAGCGGTTAAACGTGGCATTAAGTTTCAATTGATCGATCGGGAAGAGAACTTTGTAGTGCTTACGCAAGGTGATCATAAAGAATATGTTAAGCAAGCAACGAAGACCTCCCTTGATTCTTACAGTACGGTATTAATCATGGAAAATAAGATCGTTACGAAAGAAGTTCTTAAACAGCAAGGCATTCGGGTTCCCGCAGGAGAAGCTTTTCGAAATCTGGAAGAGGCAATGAATGCGCATGGCACTTACCGTAACAAGGCTATTGTGATTAAGCCCAAATCAACCAATTTTGGACTCGGCATTACTATTTTTACAGACGACTTCTCTAAAGAAGATTATCAAAAAGCTTTCGAAATCGCCTTCGAATTTGATCGAACTGTGCTACTAGAGGAGTTCATGACGGGAAAAGAATATCGTTTTCTTGTCATGGGTGATGAAGTAGTCGGAGTATTGCACCGGGTTCCTGCGAATGTGATTGGAGATGGTGTACATACGATTGAACAACTGGTGCACGAGAAGAATAAGGATCCATTAAGAGGCCGCGGGTACAAGACACCACTTGAGAAAATTCAGATCGGTGAAGCAGAAGCGATGTTCTTGAACAACCACGCTCAGGCTTGGAGTGATATTCCTCCATTAAACGAAGTCATCTATCTTCGGGAGAACTCTAATATTAGCACGGGTGGTGACAGCCTGGATTTTACGGATGAGATCCCAGATAGTTATAAGGATCTGGCGATTCAAGCGGCTAAAGCTGCGGGCGCCACTTTTTGTGGAGTGGATATGATGATTGATGACATCAAGGAAGAAGCCAATGATACCAACTATAGCGTTATTGAGATTAACTTTAATCCAGCGATTCATATTCATTGTTATCCTTATAAAGGGAAGAACCGAAAGGCGGATGAACGGATTCTGGATCTATTATTTGGGGAATAAACAGAAGCTCAACCAGTACCTTTGGTTGAGCTTCTGTTTTTAAAGGGGAAATTCGCTTCCCACCCACTACATGTTCATGTTAGGAGTTGCCCGCAGCTGCAACACCACTAAAGTTTCTGGCTTGGACATTATTAAAGGGATCTGTTGCAGCTGCATTTGTGAAGATCTCTGCTGTGTACTGAATTTGACCTGTTGCGACAGCCGCTGGTGGTGGAATATCTACTGCTGTAAAACCGAAAGCTTCATTTTCTCTGCTGATCGCAACCCCAAATGTCGTGGTGAAAATGATCGTTCCGTTTCTGCGAACATTAACGGTATTGGTATTGAAAAGAGGATTGTTTTCTACTTTTAGAAATCCGGTCAAAAGTACGCGGACATTGCCTTGATTCTCAGCCGACACGCCTGCGGTCTGAATACCAATATCCCCAAAAACAAGGGGGGTCGCTGCTAGTGGAATAACTGCTGGTGTAGCATCCGAAGCAGCTTGGTTGGATAGTCTTAAATCTACAAACTGAATGGTCATATTATATTCACCTCCTAGAAATAGAATATGATAGAAGGAGAGTTAACTCTTGGATTTGCTATGTAATTCATCAGCTACCTACTTGCATGGCTTGATGATCAAGTGTTAAATGAAAGAAGGGTTAGAAGTTTAAGGAAAGGCGGGAGCTATTATCAAACATAGGAATAAGTCTAAAAGGATATTATTGATTTCATTAATGCTGTTGGCAGTGGTTATCATTGGTGCGGTGGTGCTTGGGGAACGCGGAGGAATAATGAGTAAATCCGAGAGCTCTTTCAAAAGTCCTGCTGAACCGTCGCCCCTTATCATTACACATGAGAATAGTACAGATGCTATAGAGAACTATGTCATTCTAAAGACGAGCTGGAATGGAGCGGACTATGATCGGGCCTCCTTTTACTATACGGCTTGGCATAGTGAACCTACGCTTCTAACGGGTCTGCGTCGCTTGAAACCAGGGGAGAAAATGCAGGTCGACTTTGGAGATTACGCACCGAGTGAAGTCACAGTAAAGATGGCCTATCTAACTGAGAGCTTTGATGAATCGCAGCTTCCAATTGTAGAAGTTCCTGTAACACTCGTGGAAGGGAAATATGAATTTGTGAACCCTCCAGCATCCACCAGTGATATTCCCACTTCGGGTCGCGTCTTTAGTGTTATAGCTAGATGGGGTGAGAACATCTGCGAATATGTCTTCGCATCAGATGGCAAGTTTGATAACTATGAATATGATTTATGAGGTTAGTCGAAGATAAGAGATGTTCTAGAGCCGGTCCGGTTTTGGAATATCTCTTTTTTTGTCTCGATTTTAGACAAATCTAACGATGTGTCTATTTTTTAGACAATGCACCGTTATTGTCTAGTTGGGGAGGACTGTTAACCTGATTAACCATTTAGAGCTAAGTTTAATTAGATCGAGAGATGGATGAGAGAATACCCGTTTTTAATATTATGAAGACAACTTTAAGACGAGGGAGGAGTGAACGTCATAGGTACAGAAACGGAAGAACTGAATTATGATGACATTCAAGGAATCGTCTTACAAGAACGCCCTACCCCTTACGTTGGGACCTATATATTGCTGTCCATCGATCATCAACAGGACGGGAAAGTGATGCTGAAGCGGCTTCTCGACGAAGTGACGTCGGCCGGACAGTGGAGTAATCCTCACGAAGGTGCTTGGGTCAACGTTGGTTTTACTTATCAAGGACTCCAGAAGCTGGGGATTCCTCAGGAGTCGCTCAACAGCTTCGACCTGGAGTTCCGGGAGGGTATGGCTGCCCGGGCAGCTAAGCTAGGGGATGTAAACGAAAGCAGCCCGGAGCACTGGGAAGACCCGCTGGGTACTGACAAAGTCGATGTGGCGCTTGCTCTGTTCGCGCCCACCAAAGAAGCGCTGCTTCAAGCAGAAGAAGCAGCCCGTCGAATCCACTGTGAACTGAATGGTGTATCCGTCGTTTACCAGCTGGATGTCGGAATGAATCCTGACGGACGTACTCATCTGGGCTTCATGGATGGAATCAGCAATCCGAGAATCGAAGGAAACCATGTACTCAACGCGGTGGGGCAGGAAGCGGAGATTAAAGCCGGTGAATTCCTGTTCGGGCATTTAAATGAATCTGGCACCATAACACAGGGACCACAGCCGGCAGAACTTGGCCACAATGGAAGTTACCTCAGTTTCCGCAAATTGCATATGAGGGTCGCGGCTTTCCGTCGTTATTTGCGGGAGCATGCGGATAATCGGGAAGAGGAAGAACTTTTGGCCGCTAAAATGGTAGGAAGATGGCCGAGCGGAGCCCCTTTAAGTCTGGCTCCTGAAGCAGATGACCCGGCACTGGGCGAAGATGTCAGCCGACGGAACGCATTTACGTACGGGGATGATCATAAAGGGTTGAAATGTCCGGTAAGCTCGCATATCCGTCGTGCATTTCCCCGTGACAGCTTGCAGGGTTCGGTTGTTAATGTGAACATCCACCGGTTGCTCCGGCGGTCAACGATGTATGGCCCTATACTGCCAAAAGGTGTAATGGAGGATGATGGTCAGGATAGAGGCCTTATTTTTGCAGGTATATGCAGCTCATTGTCCCGCCAATTCGAGTTTATCAAGACCGATTGGTTAAATGGAGGCAATTTCGCGGGTATGTCAACCGAGAAAGACCCTATTACCGGTAAGAATGAGGGGGAAGGGATGTTTACCATTCCGGACAAACCTATTCGCCACCGGATGAAAGAAATTCCAAGTTTTTCAATCACCAAAGGCGGGGAGTATTTCTTTGTTCCCAGCATGACTGCATTACGGTGGATGGCAGAGTTGGATCAACATATATCTAAGGAGGAATTAACATGTTAGAAGGACAAGATCAGACTAATCCGATTACAAGCGCTGGACGTGCCGGCCTGCGGGAAGGTGAAATATCTGAGCTTACCATCATTGCGCCGCTTAAAGATGGTGGGGCGGATCGTCTCCGTGAGAAGCTGAAAAAAAGCGCATCGAGACAAGCCGAAACGATGGCGAAGATCGCGACCGTTCACGACATGCGCTTCGTAATCTTTGATAACGACACGCGGCTGTTGTTCGCGACGGCTTATGATGGCGACTGGGATAGTTATATTGATGATTTTGGAACTGAAATTCCAGAGTTGTTGAATAACATGTTTAATGAAGTGAAGGATTTTCCGGGAATTGAATCTTCGGAAGCGAAAGATTTCATCGCCAACCATCAGATCACTGCATCTGGCTGGTACAGTGCTTATCCCGATGCCACGGTCAGAGATATTTGGCGCGGACAGCGAATTACGAAGGCCTGGAACGACCTACTTGACGCATCACAAAGCTAAAAAACTAGAAAAGGGGGCCTTGTCCCCTTTTCCTTCCTGATAAATTACAAAGAGGTGAACGAAAATGAACAATAATAAATCAGTGTCGTCTGAACTCGCAGAAGAAGCAGTAAACTCCATTGAGGAGGTAGCAGGCAAATATCCGGGTTATCGACGCGCGCACGCCAAAGGTGTTGTCTACCAGGCGGTGTTCACCCCTAACGGCCAAGCGGGTCCTTTGACAACAGCGGCACATTTGCAAAATCATGAGGTGCAAGCTCTCGTACGCTTCTCCAATAGCTCGACTAATCCGTCCATCCCTGATGTTTTTTCGCCTGCAAAAGGAATGGCGGTTCAGTTTGTATTGCCTGATGGGGGCGTGACAAGTTTGGTGACAATTACATTACCGATCTTTTTTGCCAAAACACCGCAATCCTTTATTAATATCTTACGTACAATTAAAGAAAATTCGTTTGAGGGAGCGACCATTGCAGACAAATTCAAAGCGGTCATGGAGAAGTATTCGGAAAGCCGGGCTGGGCTTCAAGCCGTGAAAATGCTGCAACCGCCACTCAGTTTTGCAACCAATCGTTATCATTCCATTCATGCCTATTACTTCATCAATGCTGCTGGCGAGCGGCGGGCTATTAAATATGAGTGGGAACCGGAAGCGGGTCTGCACTTTCTGGTCAAGGAAGAGGTGGAGAATCGATCTCCCGATTATTTGGAGGATGAACTAATCGAGAGACTGTCCAAAGGTCCTGTGACGTTTCAATTGACAGTAAATCTCGGACAGGAGGGAGATCCTACGGATGACCCGACGTCTGCTTGGCCCGAAGACCGGGAACGGATTGTCGTCGGCCATTTGTCGATCATCGGCGTGGCAGACGAGAAGGCTCAAGAGTACGTCTTTGATCCGACGGTTGTACCTGCCGGCATTGAATGCTCAGAAGATCCTATTCTGAACTTCCGTCATGATGCCTATGCGGAGTCACATTCCCGTCGAAGTACTAATCAGTAAGCATTTATTTTATATTCTATTAATATGATCGGGCTGTCCTAAAATGTCTGCCGACATCCTTAGGGCAGTCTTTTTAGGTATGCCTTGTGACACTCTTGTAACAGAGATTGGCTACGATAGGTTATGAGGTGAGGGAATGAAGAAGTTTAAAGGATTTATCGTATTGATTTTGTTGGCAGTCGTAGGATGCAGTGCAGCAACACCACAAGCAAATCATGAACCGGAGAAGGAGGTAAAGAAAGAGGTCAATGAGAAGATCGCTTTCTGGGATCAACAGCGAAAAGGAACAAATTTCATGAATTCCAAATCTATACCCGAAAATTATGATGCGGCGAAAGAAAATAATATAGAGTTCATTCGACTTGCGCCAGATAAATGGGCAAAAGATAGTGATTTCCTGTTTAACGATCAACCGGATGCTAATCCAGATAAAGACTTTTTAATAGGGAAAGCAGATAAATACGAGGGGCTTGTTGAGGACGATTTCACAGCGTTAAAAGCAGACTTGGATGCAGCTGAGGCGCGGGGTTCAAAAGTAGTGCTGACAGTCCTTAGTCTGCCCGGCGATCGGTGGCGGCAGTTTAATGATTATACAAATGATGATCGAATCTGGAAGGATTTCAGTTATCATGAACAAGCGGCAACGTTTTGGAAGGATCTTGCGGAAAGATTAAAAGATCATCCTTCAGTGGTCGGCTATAATCTTATTAATGAGCCACATCCTGAACAAGCTACTGGATTTAATGATTTCTGGACAGAGGATTACAACGAGTGGTATAGCTCAGTGGAGAATACTCCGGCGGATTTGAATCTTTTATATGAGACTATTGTGACAGCGATTCGAACCGTAGATACGGAAACCCCTATTATCGTCAATTCTGGTCTGTATGCTACACCATGGGCCTTTAAATATTTGAAACCAATCGATGATGCAAATGTATTATATGCTTTTCATATGTATGAACCTTACGAACTCACCAGCCAAAATAAGAAAAAAGGCTTAACCTATGAATATCCTGGAACGGTTAAAGTGGGTGAGGAGAAGACGGAAAAAGCATTTAATAAGAAAGCTTTAAAGGATTTTCTAGAACCTATCGCACAGTGGGCAGAAAAGAATAACATCCCTGCTAATCGTATTGTCGCTGAAGAATTTGGCACGAACCGGCTTGTAAAAGGTGCAGATCAATACTTGGCTGATTTAATCTCGATTTTTGATGATTACGGCTGGCACTGGGCGTTTTATGCGTTCCGGGAGGATACTTGGGATGGCATGGATTATGAACTTGGCATTGAGCCTCCAACCTGGGAGTATTGGGAAGCGATAGAGAAGGGTGAACAGCCTGATCGAAAGACAGTCGATAACCCGATATGGAACGTACTGACGAAGGGACTAGAGAAGTTGCAATAGCGTAGCATGAAAATATATGAAAAGGTGAAACCTGTAAAGGATTTCGCCTTTTTCTTCTGATAACTACAGCAAGGAGAATCTAAACTTTGAATATCTTAATTGCGGATGATGAGAAACATATGACCACTATATTGAAGACTTATTTTGAAAAAGAAGGCTATAACGTTTGGACAGCTGCGGATGGTGAGGAGGCGCTTGAGCTCTTTTTTTCGAATAGGATCGATCTTGTGGTGCTGGATTGGATGATGCCTAAGCGAAGCGGTCTTGAGGTCTGTAATGAAATCAAGAAGGTTAGTTTGGCTAAAGTTGTAATGCTGACCGCAAGGTCTTCCCATGATGATGAATTCAGTGCCTTGGATATAGGGGCAGATGAATATATAAGAAAACCATTCGACCCACGGATTTTGATGCTTAGAATTAAAAAAATGCTAGGCACTGAAAAAGTGGCTGCGATTAGGGATTTAGAAATCGATTTTGAGCGGAAGAAAGTGTACAAGAATGGGGCCGAACTGGCGTTATATAAAAAAGAATTTGAATTGCTAACCTTCCTGTACGAGCATAAAGGGCGTATTTTATCCAGAGATGCCTTATTGTCTGCGGTTTGGGGAATGGATTATCTGGGCGAAGAAAGAACGGTAGATACGCATATTAAGAGGCTGCGCGATAAGATTGGGGCCGACCACGTGATCACGCATAGGGGAATGGGGTACAGCTTCCATGATAAAAATTCATAAAATAAGTACGAAGTTATTGATCATGGTGAGCATTATTTTGCTGATTGTTTTTGGTACGTCTTATTTCTTGCACAACTATTTCTCAGCAGATTATTACCTATACAAAATGAAAACCAAGATCAACACCATTTATGACGAAGTAAAGGATCTCCGTTTGGATCAACTCATGGAAAATGAAAGCAGGATCGAGAACAATAATAACGTAACGATTGTTAGGGTTGAAAACAGTGGAAGTACAGCAGAAATTAATGAAAATATTCAATTTGCGTTGTTTAAAGATAAGGTGGCACTTAATAAATTTTGGATCACAGATGAGGTATTACAAAAAGTAAGACAAGGCAACACGGTTAATCTTTTATTTAATCAGGGCAAATTGAAATCGAGTCTGTTAACGAAAATATACGAGCAGGATAGCAGTCTAATCCTCATAGGAGCTGTGGTTGTGCACAATACAGATGCCTTGACCCTCGTAAATCAATTCAGCTTTTACTCCATTCTATTGGGGATTATTATCAGTTTGCTGTTAGTGGCTTATTTTTCAAAAAAGATCATTACACCGTTAGAACAATTGCAGGATGTCGCAAAGGATATATCCAATCTCGATTTTAAACAAGTGACGATTCAAACGGGGGATGAAATCGAAGAGCTCTCGAAAAGCATCAATCAGATGAGTCAGCGTCTAAAGAGCACCCATGCCAAATTGGAGGAGAAAAATCAAAGTTTAAATACCCTTATCTCAAGCATTTCGCATGAAGTGAAAACACCATTATCCTTAATCCAAGCATATACGATTGGCATTCAGGACGGTCTGGATGATGGCACGTATACGGATATCATTTTGGAGCAAGTGATGTATACGTCGGATATGGTGGATTATTTAATTAAATTGTCCAAGATCCAGAAGTCAGAAGTGCATAAAGAGCCTTTTGATCTTAAAGAGCTTCTGCTAAAAGTGATCTCACAATATAATATTACGTTAAAAAATAAAAACATAACCTTAATGAGCGACTTTCATTCGCTTGAATCCTCTATCGTTGAAGAAGATATCAGCCAAATCGAGATAGTATTCAACAACTTAATTAGTAATGCCATTAAGTATGGTGAAGAGGATTTTTTTGAAATAAAACTACGGAGTGACACTACGCGTACATTAAAATTTACGATCTCCAATAAAACCACTCGCCTAAAAACGGAGCATTTAGCGTATATCTGGGACCCATTCTATGTAATTGAAGAGTCTCGAAATAAAGAAATCTCCGGTACTGGACTTGGCCTGTCCATCGTCGCGGAGATTCTTGGCAAAAATGATCTGAAATACGAGTCCAGATTAGAGGACTCATATATTAGTTTTAGTATTTGGTTTGAAGTTAAGGAGGGAATTTTGGAACTGTAGGAGCGTTAGCGTTCGCCTGAAAGCTTTCCGAAGGAAAGCTCGCATCGGAAGCATAAGCTGTCTCCGGATGTTATCCGCTGATAGCGGTAAAATCAAAAACATCTGGAGACAACAGCGACCGAAAGTCCAACATTCCCGCAGTTACGCCCATCACCTTTTCCCTGAGTGCCTTTAATTTAACTTCAATAGCGCCGCATTATCAATAAAAGTAGCCGTATTAAAAAGCAGCAAGACATCCTTGATATCATTTTGAGCCATATAGTCACTGATGTTTCCATTATAATAACGGATATCGATCACATGGATTTCAGGCACATGCTGAGTCAGGAAAGGAATAACGCTATGTGCATAAGAGTCCTTGATGACGAGCAGCTTTTCCTGTTTGACCGTTGTTGGATCAAGCTGGCTGGTAATTTTCATGAGCGCATGTACGCCCCCTAGGAAATAAGAGTACTTATCTTTTTTCGCCAGAAAACTTGGGTCATACATACTTGTTAAAGTCTCACCGGTATCTTCAATGTACATTTGGGTGGATACCTCATGATTAGGTTTGTACATTTGAATGGAGTCAGGTGTGACCCCGATAAATTGCCCCCGGGTATGATAGCTTCCGAGAAATGAATTACTCACAGTCTGAATCTGGTATTCGCTCCGGGACAGAGGCTGCCAGCCCATGCTTTGAGCATAGGCTACATAAGCTAAGTAGGCACCGTAGGTTGTCCAGTGATGGTCGGTCCGATAGTAAATGGGTTCTGCGGCATGTGGGCTAAGAACATCAAATCCATTTATAAAAGTAAGGCTATCTCCTACATCCTTAGCTATTGTTTGATTCACCTCAGCTTGCGAGTAGACAGGAGCTAACCAGGGTAGACGTTCCTTGTACAAGCCAACCGATGTAGGTGCGAGTAAGAAAGTGGTGTTTGCATCAGGATTGTTATCGGCAAAGCGTTTCACAGCTGCTGCATATTGCTGAACTTTAGTGTAATCAGGTGCTGCAAATTTTTCGAAAAGATAGCCGTCTTTTCCTTTATAGATTCCGTTATTCTCTTGCTGCAGCCTCATCTGTTCCACCGCCGATTTCACCCATACCCATTTGGCCCGAAATGGAAAATGATCGGTTACAAAGCTTTCGGCCTCTTCCGCATAGGTGTGGGATAATAAATTGTCCCATGTCAGATGGGGTGCCTTTTGCAAATACCGGTTCTCAAGCTCAGAGAAACGCTGAACAGGCAGTAAGAAAAAAAGGATAGCGACCAGAAATAACGTTGCAGCAAATCCCCCAACCAGGATTCGATCCGTCTTCAGCTTCATAAACAATCACCCCCCAATGGTTAGAATCGGAAATATAAAAATGGATTAAAGGTTGCATCTACTAAGTAGGCTACAGATAGGAAAAATAACACGCCATACCAAACAAGAGCAGGAACCGATCTAGAATCCATCCGCTTGGAGAGCTTCACAGGTGTAGAGGCAAAGGTTAACACCACGAGTAGAATCGCGTTCGTGTAAGTGAAGTATAAAGTGGTATTATTCCATAACGGCTGTCCATTAAAGCCAAGCATCGCTTGTAAGTAGCCAATGACCAGAGGAAGTTCTTCAAAAGCGAATAAGACCCATCCGATGAGTATAAGTACTACAGCATATAAATGTCTTGTCCAACGGGGGAGGTGGCTTAATAGCTTTAATCCCCACCATTTTTCAAAGATAAGAATGACCCCGAAGTATAATCCCCAGAGCAGAAAATTCCAGCTTGCCCCGTGCCAGATACCCGTGAGCAGCCATACGATGAGGATGTTGCGCACTTGAACGCCTAACCCCCGGCGGTTGCCTCCAAGCGGGATGTAGACATAGTCACGAAACCAACTGCTAAGGGAAATATGCCATCTCCGCCAGAAGTCAGTAATACTCTGAGAGATATAAGGTTTGTTGAAGTTCTCGTTAAAGCGGAAGCCGAACATGAGACCGAGACCAATAGCCATATCCGAATACCCGCTGAAGTCAAAATAGATCTGAAAAGCAAACGCAATAATCCCAAGCCAAGCGGTTAAAGCAGGCAGGGAATCTAGGTTGGAGCTGGATATGGTGTGCCAGAGCAGACCGATGTTGTTGGCGAGCAGTACTTTTTTGGCTAATCCGATTATGAATCTCCGTACACCTTCTGCGAACATGGGGATATCGACCGAACGTTCACGTAGTTGCCCGGCAATGGTGTTATATTGAACAATCGGACCTGCTACTAACTGTGGAAACAGCGCTACGAATGTACCGAAATCAATCCAATTGCGTTGTGCTTTCGAAGTTCCTCTATAGACGTCAATAATATAGGACATGGATTGAAAAGTATAAAATGAAATCCCAATAGGTAAAGGTAAATCCGTTAAAGGAATATGTGTACCGAGGAGTCCATTTATATTTTGGATGAGAAAATCTGCGTATTTAAAATACGACAATAAGCCTAGATTAATAATGACGGAACTAACCACAATCCACTTGCGCTGCACCGCAGTCAGCTTTGGTCTGCTGAGCAGTAGACCAAAGCTGTAATCTGTAATGGTGGACAGCAACATGATTACAATGTAGACAGGTTCGCCCCAAGCATAAAAAACCAGGCTGCTTAAAAACAATATGAGGTTTTTGATTCGCCAGGGCGAAACATAATAGAGCGCTAGGACAGCCGGCAGGAATAGGAATAGGAAAAGTAGGCTGCTGAATACCATGGTTATTTATTTTTCTGTGAAGTAAGTATCGAAGTCTGCTACGAGTTTATCTTGATCCGCAGGATCAGCAATAACGAACAGGAAATAGTTACCCTTTTTAATAAGTTTATAGTTTTTAGCATTTTCGTATTGATCAGGCAGATAGGTTTCGAATTGTTTTTGAACATCTGTTGCACGCGCTTTGATGGCATCCTCAACAGTAGTCATATCTTTTACATCTTTAACTTTCAGAACGGCAATTTCGTTAGTCTTCACATTCATCATAGGCATTCTAATGCTATAATCTTCAAGCAATTCTGGGTTGAGATGATATAGCTGTTCGACTGTAGCCGCATCAAGCTCCATTAATGATGGCTGCTCTACTTTGCTCAGCATTTGATCGACCATTTCTTTTGCAGTTAGATTCGTTTCAATGGCAGCTCCATTGTTACTGTTGTTGCTGGAACAGGCGCCAAGCACCACACTTAGTACAATGGTTAACGCTAGCATGAAGGTATGCTTTTTCAACTTAGGTCACTCTCCTTGATGTATTGTCTGAATTTCTCTAGTTACTAACGTATATAGTCGATAGAATGTTGCGCTGGATACTTACTTCGGATACTTTACCCATATTTTTGCGGAAATATGATATTCACATTAATTCATGCAAAGATCTTCCTCTCTTAGCTTGCGCAATGGTTGGTTATACTGTTACTGTAAGATAGATAGTTTTTAATAGAAGGGGATTGAACGGAATGATCGAAGAACTGAACAATGAACTACCGGAGAATTATGAGGAATTAAAGAAAGCTGCCAACCGCTCTGCGGATTGGAGAGCACGTCTAGAAGCAGTTGAAGAGCTGGGACAGACCAACCACAAACAAATTATCGATATCCTGACGCGTTTAATGGAGAGCGATCCTGTATATACAGTTCAAGAAGCTGCTTACCTTAAGCTGAAGGCTTTTGGTGAAGACGTTAAGGTGCCCTCGAAGAACAAGCCTGAACTAGTTAAAGGCGTATCCAAGATCCTGCTGAGAATTAAAAAGAGCCTGCCAAGAGATCATTCTTACGAGGACTTCAAAGAGAAGCTGAAGAAGATGAGAGTTGACGTGTACGACGCTTATGAAGGTGAAAAAGGCGCTGACTTCGATACGTGGCTGATGAAGATGTGGACTTCTGCGAATAAGTAAAGGATGACAATATGCACACCAATAAATTGACAGAACAATTTCAAGAATACCTTAAGCTGTCCGCAGAATTACGCCCTGATTATATTGCCAGCTTGGGCAAGGGCGGTAACGAAGCAAAGATTACGTCAGTTTTGCCGGAGACTCCTGAACTGCTGAAAGCTATTTATAGCACTGTCTCAGGGACAAGCAGTGAGGAAGAGGAACCAAGCCTTATCGAATTTATTCCAGGGTACCGCCTGATTCATATGGATGAATATGAAGAGGAGATGAAGGTATTAGCTGGGATATTGGAGGAAAAAGGTCAACATCCTGATGGAGTTATCTTGCCTATCTTAACGAACTATGGCAGTGATTTCATTTGTTATTATAAGTCTGCCGATGGTGTGGAACAGGTATGTGACCTGCTCCATGATTTCGGCGATTTAATCGTGATGTATGATTCGCCCGATAAATTCTTGGAGACCTTATGCGAGTTCTACAAGCAGGAGGTTTATTTCCTGGATGAAGAGGGCTACCTCGATTGCGATTTAGTATTAGAAGGCGAAGTTGGCGCGGCGCTGAACCCGGATGCGAAATATTGGTCCGAGTAACGACCTGATGCCAAATAAACAAGAGCAGCAGTCCATTTATGGACTAGCTGCTCTTTATTTTTTAATAAGGTGAATTCCATGGCTATGTTTATTCCTGCGCAGCTTGGTTCTCTTGCTCACGAAGCTCTACTCGCCGTATTTTACCGGAGGTCGTCTTCGGAAGATCCTGAATAAACTCGATTTTGCGCGGATATTTATAAGGGGCTGTCCACTCTTTAACATGGGATTGCAGCTCTTTTACAAGCTCTGGTGAACCAACAATTTCATCCTTGAGCACGATAAATGCTTTAACAATGTGCCCACGGATCTCGTCTGGACTGGCTACGACCGCACATTCCTTAACGGAGGCATGCTTCATCAATGCTTCTTCTACCTCGAAAGGACCGATAGTGTAACCTGAGCTAATGATAATGTCATCCCCACGGCCCTCGAACCAGAAATAACCATCTTCATCTTTTTTTGCCCGGTCGCCGGTTATGAAGAATTCGCCGTGTGTGGAGCTTTCTTTTCTACCGGGATCTTTGTAATAAGTGTGGAACAGGGCTGGCATACTCAAATGTACGGCAATATCACCAACCACTCCAGCAGGTAGTGGCTTGCCGTCTTCGTCCACAACCTCGACTAAGCCGGGTGCGATTGATTTACCCATAGAACCAATGCGTATTGGAGTATCTTTGAGTGTTCCGATAATTAGGGTGCTTTCCGTCTGGCCGTACCCATCACGGATTGTGATATCGAATTCACGCTGAAAGGTGTTAATGACCTCTTGATTTAATGGCTCTCCGGCAGATACTGCACAACGCAGGGTAGACAAGTCGTAACGACCTAAGTCTTCTGTTTTAGCCATTAGACGATATTCCGTTGGGGTGCAGCATAATACTTGAATTTTGTGATCCTGCAATAGCTGCAAATATTTTTTGGGATGAAAGGATCCACTATATACAAAACCTGTAGCTCCGTTGCCAAGAACGGTTAAGAAGGGACTCCAGATCCACTTTTGCCAGCCGGGAGCTGCTGTTGCCCAGACGGTGTCAGATCCTTGAATATCCAGCCATTGAGGTGAGGTGATCCGCAAGTGAGCATAACCCCAGCCATGACTATGAACGACCGCTTTAGGGTTGCCGGTAGTACCTGAGGTGTAGGCGAGAATAGCCATATCATCCCGGCGGCTTGCGACTGCTGTGAAGGTATCTGGTTGTCCGACCATCAGACTTTCTAGATCCAGCCAGCCTTCACCGAGTTCGTCTGAGCTGCCAGATACGGAAAGACGGTAATCGAGAGCAGGAAGATCCTCTGAGATTTTATTAACTTCCCCGGTTACTTCGGACCAAGCAATAACCGCTCTGGCTTCAGAATGGCGCAGGCGGTAGGATAAATCTTTGGCACGCAGCATTTCTGAGGATGGAATGATGGCAAGTCCTTGTTTCAGACAAGCTAAATAGATGACATAAGCGATGATGCGGCGTGGAACCATAACAAGAACACGATCCCCTTGTTGCAGCCCAAGCTTCGCAAGTCCTCCGGCCAGCCGGTTAGCTTGTTTGCGTAATTCACCGTAAGTAATTTCCTCATAATCTCCTTGCTCATTTAACCACTTAAGCGCAATCTTCTCAGGAGCATGGCTTTCCATTTCCGAAGTGAGATTGTAGAACTCAGGTGCGATCCATTGCTGATTATCCAATATGAACCTCTCCTATATCAAACAAGATGTGTATAACTGTTCTATTTAGTATATCACGTTATCCTAGTACCAGGTACTAGTACCTTGAGTTCTTAATGAATTTCGGGTTAAGATAATATGTGTAAGGTATACTTATAATAGACCACAAATCCAGAAAGTGAGAACTTATGTTATGAATCACACAACTTTTGATGAAATATTCGCTATTATGGAAGCCTCATTTCCTACTTCTGAGATCAGAACCTTTGAGGGACAACAGGAGTTATTGGACGTTCCAGATTATCGTCTCATTACCGAGATGAACTCTGAGGGTAAAATTGTTGCTTTTATGGCCTGCTGGGAGTTTCCCGGCTTTCGTTTTGTAGAACATATAGCAGTCGACCCAAGCATTAGAGGCGGAGGAATTGGCAAAAAGCTGATGACTGAATACATCAGTCTATCTAACAAGCCTGTCCTTTTGGAAGTTGAGCGGCCACTGGGTGAAATGGAGCAGCGGAGAATTGGCTTTTATGAGCGGCTGGGCTTTCATTTGAATCCTTACGATTATGTGCAGCCTCCTTTGCGTGAAGGAAATGAAGACTTACCACTCTTAATTATGACTTACCCTAACCCTGTTGATGAAGAAGAATTCCAACTTTATAGAGAAATTTTATATTCAGAAGTGTATAAGGTTACAACTCCGTATCAAGGTTAAAGCTCTCAGCAATCCGTTAAATCCTTATGGGATAAGCGGGTTGCTGTTTTTTTTATACAAACCAGAGCTCCAGATGAATAGTTTCTTTACAAATTGGGTACAAGTTAAATACAACTTAGAGACATATTCTTTTAAAACTTGAGCTAAAGTAAAAACCGAGATTGATCTTCTAAGGAGGCATAACATATGAAAAGTAAAAAGTTCATTATAGCAACGATGGTATTTGGGATGGCAATCACAGGTTCAGCTGGTGTGTACGCGGGAACTAAGCTGCAAAAAATCACCGCATATCTTAATCACAGCATTGGATTTAAAGTGAATGGTGCAGCTTATACGCCTGTTGATAATAAAGGTAACACATTAGCTCCGATTACTTATAACAATACAACCTATCTTCCTGTACGTGCCTTGGCTGATGTGTTGAAGGTGCCAGTGATTTTTGATGCGGCAGCGAATCAGGTCATTCTGGGTACTGGAACTGTGGTGCCGGATAAAGATACATTAACACCAGTACAGTACAGCAACGCTCAAAAAGAACAAATTTCTAAAGCTTTTGCAAATTTCGATGGGTTTAAAACGGTTTATGCACCAGCACAAATGGTGAGTGGAGATGCTTTTCAAAAAGCAGCTAGCTCTGAAGATGGAGTGTATTTTTTGTTCAACCATATGAGAGTGAACGTTTCTCCACGTGACTACTCCTATGATTACAAAGGCGATACCGTAAAGCTCTCCAATGGTACAGAAGCTAAGTGGTACAGCCCTACCAGCGATTCGTTGTTTTTGACCTATAAACTGGATGATCGTTTTGTGACGATTAGTTCTCCAGACAAGGCTTTGAGCAAGGCGCAATTAGAGAAGGTAGCCGTGAATGTGGTGAAATGGAGTAAATAACTCCTTTAAAAGCAAAGCTCAATTTACAAAAAGTAAAGCAGCAAGTCACTCCGATCCGGGAGGGCTTGCTGCTTTTTTTGTTTTCGTGGAGGCGTGTTCTATTTACTGTGCTGTTTATTAGGCAGCTTTTGGCTTGGTGTTCCTTTACCGTGATTCTGTTTGTTCTTTTCTGCTTTCTTCTGGGTGTCGTGTACTTTGTCTACAAAAGCTTGAGTATCGTCCATGTTTGTCCTCCTTGATCATAACCTTGCCGTTACTGTAACCACTTTTGCCTGATTAAATACACAAGCCGTTTTTACAAACTAGTGGATCAATCCGTACATTGTGAAAATATTTAGTAGTTACTATGAATGGATGCAAGCATTTCATAATAACAGTAAGGGAGACTGATTATGAACAGGTTATTTAAACAAGCAGTATCCATGACACTAGCCTTCGTTATGGTACTGGGACTTACATTTACAGGAATGCCAGCTTTTGCAGAAGACAGCAATGAGGATGCTGGATTACTGCAATTACAAACGCTAGAGCCAATTACACTACTGGCGGGCAATTCTACATGGAAATATCTAGATAACGGAACGGATCAAGGTTCGGTATGGCGGTCTGTTTACGATGATTCTACATGGGCATCAGGCCAAGCGCCGCTTGGTTATAAAGATTCTGGGGCCGGAGTCAGCAGCAAGCAATTTGGTGCTCTGAATACAAATATAAGCTACGGCTCGGATAAAAAGAAGAAATATCGTACTTCCTATTTCCGGACAAATGTAACTGTGAATAAGGAAGAAATTACAAAATCGGATAAAGTATTGGGTAATTTTGCATTTGATGACGGAGTTGTGCTGTATCTGAACGGTGCAGAAATCTACCGCGAGGCTATGCCAGCTGGTGAAATCGACTATCAGACACTTAGTACAACTAATGGCAGTGATCCAAATGAGTATACAAAGGTTGACCTAACGGAAATCGTAAAAGCCAATCTGAAGGATGGAAGTAATGAGCTTTCAGCTGAAGTTCACCAGACAGGCGACACTAGCTCTGACCTTTATTGGGATATGAGCCTGATTGCTTATCCTGTAGTGGAGACAGTAGAACCTGGAGTTGGGAAGCCAGATTCTATCGCAATTACTTTTAATGGCAACCCGCAGACTAGTATGGGATTTAACTGGTATGCACCTGAAAGTGTGACTGGCACCAAACTGGAAGTGGTAGAAGCTTCTAAATTGGAGAATGGCCAGTTTCCAGCGGCAGGAGCTCAATTGTATGAAGGAACATCCGTTACAACTAGTGTGTATATGACAAAAGCGGATAAATCAGCTAAAAAACCACTTGTGCTAACCAGCCATAAGGTAATAGCGGATCATCTGCAGCCGGGCACGGAATATGCTTACCGTGCTGGAGATGGACAAGCTGATAATTGGAGCGACGTAGGAACTTTTAAGACAGAACGTTCCAGCAACCAAGCTTTTAAATTCCTATATACAACGGATTCCCAAGGGACAACTGAAGAAGATTTTGATATCTGGAATCATACCCTTCAAGAAGGATTGACTAAATTCCCGGAAAGTGAGTTTATTCTGAATTCTGGTGATTTGGTGGATAACGGTGATATTGAGGAGCAATGGGGATGGTTTTTCAATAAGCCTAAGGATATTTTAGCGAATATTCCGTTGGTGCCTTTGGTAGGCAACCATGAAAGCAAAAATTATAGCAATTATAGCTCTCATTTTAATTTGCCGAATGTTTCGAATACAGGTGCGAAACCTGATGGTTCTGTATATTCTTTTGACTACGGTTCAGCGCACTTTATGGTAATTAATACAGAATATTATGGTGCAAGCTCGAATCTTGAGAATAACGAAATTTACAATAAACAAGTGGAATGGCTTCGTAGCGAAGCAGCAAAAAGCAATCAGAAATGGAAGGTTGTGCTTCTGCATAAATCTCCTTATTCCGTTGCCAATCACACCAATGATACAGATGTACTCTTTTACAGAGCGCAATTAACGAAGGTGTTTGATGAGCTTGGTATCGACATGGTAATTGGCGGGCATGACCACACCTTTGCTAGAAGCTATCAGATGTACAACAACAAACCATTGACGGATATTGTTCCGGACTCAAACGGAGTAGTAACTGATCCTAAGGGTACTTTATACCTGATTACAAATGCAGCGGGCAATAAAAAATACAACGTAGCTTCAGGAACATTCCCGTTTGCAGCTAAATACGGACAGCCTGGCAAGGAAATGTTCACGGGGATGACGGTAACGAATGATGAGCTATCTTACGAAGCCTACACCACAACAACTGGTGGTTCTACAGACTTGTATGATAACTACAGCATTCATAAATCGGAAGTAGCAGTTAAACCTGTGCAAAATGCAAAGGCTACTGCAGCAGATGGTGGTAAAATAACGTTGACTTGGGATGCGCCTGCTTCCGGTGCACCAGTGTCTGGATATCGTATTTATGAGCAAAATGAACTGGTATCCGCAAATTGGACGGCCAGTGTTCCTAATGAAGAAGGTAAAACTTCTTATACTTACACTGTAGAAAATACTAATTCAAACCAAACCTATCAATTTGTTATCAAAGCTGTAAGTGAAAGAACAAATTCAGAAGCTGCTATCGCTTCAACGGATTCGATTAAAAAGGTTACAGTTACCTTTAATGGCGACCCAGTGAGTGCAAAAGGCTTCACTTGGTACACAGCGTTGAAGTCTACTGGAAACGATCTGCAGGTTGTAGAAAATACGGGCGTTACTCCAGACTTTGCTAAGGCTGCTGAGTTTACAGGACGTTCGGCGGTTTCCAGAAATTCAAAAGATGAATTAGTTCATAAAGCGGAAGCTTCTGGCCTGAAA
The DNA here is from genome assembly GCF_037970385.1 of Paenibacillus sp. FSL R5-0928. NCBI lineage: Bacteria > Bacillati > Bacillota > Bacilli > Caryophanales > Paenibacillaceae > Paenibacillus > Paenibacillus sp. FSL R5-0928. The sequence goes on from NZ_CP150225.1 coordinate 949,099, forward strand.
GCTGATACAAAATACTACTTCCGTGTAGGTGATAAAGCACTAGGCCTGTGGAGTGCAGTGGGAACTTTTGAAACTGCCGCTAAGACAGGAGCATTTACTTTCATCGATTTGGCTGATACACAGGCTAAGACCGAAGATGAAGCGATTCTTTCCGGTGAAACGATGGCAAAAGCCCTTACGACGTTCCCGAATGCTGAGTTTGTGGCGATTAACGGAGATATCGTAGATACCGGAACTAATGAATCACAATGGAATTGGTTGCTTGGTCATTCGCAGGATACCCTGCTTAACACGACCATCGTGCCTGTTGCGGGGAATCATGAGGATAAGGCAAATGCCTTCTATGAGCACTACAATATTAAGGAAGCACCGGGCTCTGCAACAGAAACTGGAGCATATTATTCCTATGACTACAGCAATGCTCACTTTGTAGTCCTGAATACAAATGAGAATTCAGATGAATTTGCTAACTTCAGCCAAGCGCAGTTGGATTGGATGAAGGCTGACGTAAAAGCAGCGAAGGCTGCTGGTGCGAAGTGGATTATCGTAGCTATGCATAAAGGTCCTTACACAACCTCTAACCATGCTACTGACAAAGACATTATGGGTACAAATGGAGAAAGAGCGAAGGTTGCTCCAATGATGGCTGAACTGGGCATTGACTTGGTTCTTCAAGGACACGACCATATTTATGCCCGGACCAAGCCAATTAAAGCTGATGGAACTGCGGCAGACACAGTGAAGATCAAGGAAAGCTTCAATGGTCAAACTGTAGAGTACACAGTAAATCCAGATGGAACGATTTATCTGATCCCAGCTACAGCGGGAGCGAAGGTTTACTACAAGAACATGAAACCAGAATTGGGAGATGCGTATTATAATCTCTTCGAAGTAGCAAATGAGAATACAGCAGCAAAATACGGACCGGACCCAAGTGATGCTACGCGTCCAAAACGCGGTCAAGTTCAGACCTTTGTAGGTATTACTGTAGATGCTGGCAAATTAACAGCTGTATCTTATGAGATCGATCAGAATATTAATGATGCTAAACCGTACGTTCTGGAAGAGTTCGGTATTATTAAAGAAGCAGATCCGGAAGTAAATCCAACACCAGAACCGACAACAACGCCGACAACGGAACCGACAACAACACCAACAACGGAACCGACAACGGCGCCAACGACAGCGCCAACGACAGCACCAACAACAGGATCATCAACAGGTCCAGTGGCAACAACAAAACCGACAGCAACACCAACGCCAACAGTAGCACCAACAGCTACACCAGCACCAACAACGGTGCCTACACCATCTGCAACGCCAGTAGTCAAACCATCATTGACGGATACTGGCAGCCATTGGGCAGCAGCGGCTATTGAGAAGGCAGTAGCAGGAGGCTTCGTTAGCGGTTATCCGGATAATACTTTCCGTCCTAATCAGAAAGTAAATCGGGTTGAATTTATCACTATGCTGGCTCGTGCCCTGCAATTGCCGGACAGTGGTAGCACTTCAAGCTTTAAAGATTCAGCGAAGATTCCGGCATGGGCTAAGTCCTTTGTAGCTCAGGCAGTAGCTTTGCAAATTATCAGCGGCTATGACGACGGTACCTTCCGTCCTACGCAGGAGCTTACTCGCACTGAATTGGCAGTTATGGTTGTTAGGGCTCTGGGTATTACAGTAGATCCAAAAGCGACCTTAACCTTCAATGATGCTAAGGATGTACCCGCATGGGCAGTGCCATATATTGCGGCAGCAGTAGAAGCGGGCATTGTGAATGGCATAGGACAAAATCGTTTCGCACCTAACCAGGTAGCCTCCCGGGCCGAAGCAGTAACAATTATTCTGAACTTGCTGGAGAAGCAAGGAAAGTAACTAAATCGGATGGTTTGAAAAAAGATTGCCTCAAGGTCATCGTTGATGACGGAGAGACAATCTTTTTTTCGTAGCTGGGTAGTCTGAGGGAGGGCGGCGATACGGCGGAGTGGCGTGAAAGAGGGGCAAAAGTGCCTCTGATTTGAGCGAATACGGCGGAGTGGCGGAGATAAGAGGCAAAAGAGGCCACGCTTCTTTATCCTCTTTATATTTTCAACCAACATATGTTTAACAACCCACTCATTGCCAGGATATCGATCCCTGCTGGCGCGATAATCTTTAATTTATCCAGCATATCTTTAATTTTGCGGCTATTTGTAAGGAAAGATCTGGGTTAGATTAGGGTGGACTAATCAAAGTAAGACAGGGGGGTTGCCGACAAATATGAATGCGCTTGCACATATGCGCTTGCACATATGTGGTTGGATACAGAATGTGCAGGCAGAAGAGGGTAGGAGCGGCAGAGGGACGGGATAACAGAAGTAATCTACTTGCTGTTCGGCGATATACTGAGCACACATTACGCTTCATGGATGAGAGCAACCGAAACAACTACAGGACGAGGAGAGTGGAAAATGAACCTTCACACCGGTAAAAAGGCGCGTCGTAAGCTGACATCAGCTGTTCTGGCGGCAGCTTTGCTAGTTTCAGGACTTCCCCTAACGGCTTACGCCGGCGATACGTGGCCTTTTACAGGAGACAGTGCGCCGGGTGCCAATCAGCCTAATGTACATGGATATACGAGCAGCCATATTGCGAACTGGAGTCCGGCAACTGATCCGGATGCAGAGCTGTTGAGATCGCGGGTGCCGCTGCAGAAGCGGAATGCCCCATTTGCTGCAACCCAAGCTAACCCAGCGCTTAGCGCAGACACACAGATGATCAACGTTGCTGGCGACTACGGGAATGCTTTTATTGAGAACGCGCCGTATACGAACAAGTTTGCGCAGTATCATTTTAACTTTTGGCAATATATCGATTACTACTCCTATTGGCACGGTACAGCAACTGCGTACACCCCGCCGGAATATTATGATGAATTGGCCCAGAAGGACTGGCAGCAAAAATGGTTCGAATTCGGCATGCTGAACATCCCGAACCCTACCTACACCGATGCAGCGCATAAGAACGGCGTGCTGTCATTGGCGGGAATCTTTTTTTCCAATAATGACCGTGGACAGCAGACGTACAAACAAATGATAGTTAAAGACGAGAATGGTAATTTTCCGGTGGCGGATAAACTGATCGAGATGGCCGGATATTTCGGGTTTGACGGTTATTTTGTAAATCAGGAAGAGATGAATCCGAATGTCGCGACCCAGGATATCCCCGATTACATCGGTTTTATGAAGGTGCTGCAAGAGGGCGGCCTATATGTACAGTGGTATGACTCTCTGAACACCAATACCGGTGCTAATACGTTCGCCCGGACGATTAATGATACCAATATCTCCTTTTTAGTGGATAAAAGCACCAAGGAACCCGTCTCCAATTCGTTTTTCTTCGACTACGGGGCTGGCAATACACAGATTACCAACGCGGCTAATTACTTAAGCAATCTGAATGCCAGTCTGGGAACAAGCTACAACTTGTTTGACGTTGGTTTTGCAGGGCTGGAAGCAGGCCGCGACCGGTTCAAGTCCGTTAACGGAACAGCGTTGATGAACAAGCTGGACAGCAATGGCTTGCCACGGCTCAGCTTGGCTACACTCGGTGCGGACTTTGTTCATGCCGGTCTGGATGAGGATATGAACTTGTCCTACCCGGTCTCGCACAGATCCGAAAATGACTACCAATGGATGACAAAACTGCGTGAGCAGCTATGGTGGTCAGGCCCGAACGTGGACCCTAAGAATACGGTCAAATCTGCAACCAATACCGTTTCCGATGTTTATGCCGACAACCGTTACTGGCCGGGAATCTCCTCCGTCATTGCGGAGCGTTCGGTAATTAAGGACAAGAACTTTTACACCAATTTTAACACTGGACAGGGCTTGTCCTATTCCGTGAACGGTGAAGTATCGAACCCGGATGAGTGGTCTAATATGAGCCTGCAGGATATCCCAGTGACTTGGCAGTGGTGGCAGGATACTGCTGGCAATAAGCTTACTGTAGATTTTGATTATGGACCGGAGTACAACCTTGCGGGCACAAACCGGTACAACTATGAGCAGATCGGTGCGTATAACGGTGGCAGTTCACTGGTGGTGAACGGCAATCTGAATGCGAAGAACTTCTTGCGTCTGTACAAAACAGAGCTGGAGGTCAATGGCAACTCCAAGCTGTCGATCAGCTTCAATAAGCCATCTGCCACGGATGCTTCGGCGATGGCGGTAGGACTCATCCTGGCTGATGATCCGAATACCGTAGTAGAGGTCGCTATTCCAAACAGTGGTCAGCACTCGGAAGGTTGGGTGACAAAGGAGTTGGACCTGAGTGCATACGCGGGTCATAATATTGCAGCCCTTGGAATGGTCTTCGATCCCGGGCAAGGAACAGCGTCCACCTACCAGATGAACGTCGGACAGCTGCGCGTTTATGACGGGTCTGCCGTAAAGCCCGCAGCTCCTGCGGAATTAGCAGTTGCGGAAGCTTTTACAGATACAGGTGAAATGGTTGTGAAGTGGAAGCTAGATCCCGATTACACTAAGATCAAGCAATATAATGTGTACGTGAATGATGTATTTATGGGCGGCAAATACGATGAGGTGTTCTATCTGAAGCATCTCCCGGTGAAATCCGGAACCCTTAAAGTGGTTGCAGTGGGTGCGGATGGAGTGGAGGGCGAAGCGGCATCGTTGGCTTTTGATCTGGATGCGGCGGTTTCCGGAGTGAAGGTGGATTCAAGCGCGGACGGGGAGTTGACTGTGAACTGGACGAACTCCGCCCAAGCTTCCGGTGACATTACCGTTCGAGTGCAGTCCTTGAATTGGATTACGACATCCGAACCGGTGTCACAGCAAGTGGTTGTCCCGGCAGGTGCAAGCACTGCGCTGTTCACGGGGATGCCGGTAAACGGCGATGATTACATTGTCACCGTTACCGCAGGCAACACCGATCCAGTCTCGGTCAGCGGCCGGTTCATCGACACGGTCGCGGAACCTTACGCGGAAGAATGGTCCTGGACGGACGGCAAGCTGAATCTGCCGATGCCGAATACCAGAGACTGGCGGTATATGTATGTGTATGAAGATGGGAATCCGAAATCTTTTGCCACAACGTATAGCTCTGGCAATAAGCCGATGATTATCCGTGGACGGACAACTAAGGCGAGCTTAAGCTTTACCTCGACGGCAAAAGTTGTGCATGTGGTGATGGAGGATTATGCAGGCAACCGCTCCAAACCGGTCTATCTGAAAGGCAGCTATCCCGTTCTCTTTGATGCTAATGGGGGTGAACCAGCAAATACTGTGGCCGAGGCTGTGTATGGCACTTTGCTCTTGGAGCCTACGGGCATTGCTAGAGAGGGCTATGACCTGGAAGGCTGGTACGTTGGAGAAGGAGAAGGTGCGCGAAGATGGAATTTTGCCGAAGATCTAATAACCGGTGAACTGAACTTGCAGGCGAAGTGGGCCTTGCAAGCTCCAAAGGTGCAGATCGTAGGGAAAGGATCCTTCCGTGAAAATACGTCCGCGACACTAACGGCAGTTGCCACTGGCGCAGGGCAGCTGACTTATGCCTGGTATGCGGACACAGGCAGCGGTTATGGAGATGCGTTGGGAATGTCCGCCTTCTATAATATCCCTGCTTTGACTACCGGGATGAATGGCAATAAGTACAAGGTCATCGTCACCAATGAATCTGGTGACAGCAGTGAAGCAGAGTACACACTTAACGTAACTCTGGCTGAAGCACCATGGGAAGCGCCTGATTTCATAACCGATCTTCCATCTGCACTTGATGTCATTGCTGGTGAAGAAGTGAAGCTGTTCGTACAGATCCGCGGGGATGTGGAATCGGTTCGCTGGGAGACGAAGGCAGCAACCGCAGAGGAATGGACTGTAGCGGAGAGCGTGACTTCGGCGGTATACGCATTTACTGCTTCTGAAGCAGACAGCGGTACGCAGTTCCGTGTGGTTCTGACTGGAAAAGAGGGAACGGAGCCTTCAACAAGAACCGGTAATGAACTTACGGTGACAGTACATCCGGCACCCGATGCGCCAATTATCACCGCTTATAGCGTAGATAAGAATCCGGCAGCTGTAGGTGATAAGGTGTCTTTTGCAGTAGTGGCTTCTATAGTTTATGGCGAGTTAAGCTACCAATGGTTGAAAGACGGGCAGGCCATTGAAGGCGCTGTGGAGCGTAACTATACAATTGCTTCTGCAAAAGAAACAGACAGCGGCGAATACACGGCCGTAGTCACCAACACCAAAATACTGAATGGCCGCCCTTATACGGCTGTTCAAAAGAGCGGGATTATTGATTTGGAGGTCCACAATACTCCTGTATCTACACCGCAGCCGACATCCGCTCCAGGGACAGGTACGGGAACTGGCGGAACGACTCCGGCAGCGACAGCAACGCCGCTTCCAAGTCCGACTAGTGCAACATTGACTGTTCCAGCAAGTGTACTCAGTACATCTACTGAGAACGGCAAAGTGACGGTAAATGTGCCGGCAGGCGTTACAGCTATCGAGCTGCCTGTGAATGCAGGTGAATTGCTAGGGATCCGTCAACTTGAATTGGCCGCCTCGGGAACCACACTTGGTATTGCGCCGGAATTGCTGGTGCAATTGAAGGCTCTGCTTAATGAAGCTCAAGCTTCAGGCAGCAAGATTCAGGTGAAGCTCAGCCCGGAAACTTTGAACATGAGCACACTGAAAGCAGAGCGTGGGGTGGTCTTGCGGGGTACGGGGATGACGTTTGATCTGAGCATCATCGCGGGGAATGGTACATCTAACCGTCTTCCAAGCTTCAGCAAACCAGTAACCATACAATGGAGTGCAGCAAATACGGATTATAATACTAATTTGCTTGGTTTATATGCTATTGCTGAAGGGGGTTCGCTTACCTATCTCGGCGGAGTATACGCGAATGGCTTCCTGCTAGGAGAGTTTAGCGGAACAGGCAGGCTGGCTGTGCTGGAGTACAATAAATCCTTCGCTGACGTTCCGTCTACCCATTGGGCTGCGGACACTATCCGCCAGCTGGCGGCTAAACATCTGATACAAGGCACTTCCGAAAATGGATTTGAGCCCGCCCGCAGTATTACAAGAGCGGAATTTGTGAAGCTGCTGGCTGGCGTGCTGGGACTGCAAGCTCAGGCGGAATTGAAATTTAGTGATGTGCCATCTGGTGTATGGTATGAGCAGGACCTGGCGCGTCTGGTCCGGGCAGGTATTGTAGGCGGACGCACTGCTGAACACTTCGATCCGAGTGCGAACATCAGCCGCCAGGAGATTGTGACTATGCTAATGCGTGCCTATGTACTGGAGCATGGAGCGCTTCAGTCATCAGCCCCGGCAACATTCACCGATTCCGGTGAGGTAGCAGCCTGGGCGGCAGACAGCGTGAATGCTGCGTCATCACTGGGTCTGGTGAATGGCCGCACGGACGGAAATTTTGTGCCCGGTGGCTTGGCGACCCGTGCCGAGGCTGCGCAGTTCATCTTGAATTACATCCGGTAGATTATATAGTCCCACCCCGGTCTGCCCAAGGAGCCCTTTGCTCCATGGGCAGACTGTCTTTGCTTAGCGGAGGAATGCAAGCTTTTACCAGCCACAGGCAGGAAGCACCTCATGCTATACTTTATTCATAATGACAAGCAGCGAGGCTTAGGCTTCCCCCCTGCTGTAGGAGGTTGCTGATGTTTCCGGGGAAATTGTACAGAAAGTATCTGAAGAATAATCTGTTTATGAAAATCATCCTGCTCTTCTCAGTCATTGCCGTGGTCACCATTATCACCTTCTCTTACCTGATGTTCTTGCTCATGTCTCAGGCCGTAGTGCAGCGGCAGATGGAGATTCAGAAACGTACCGTGGAGAGCATCAACAGCTATATTGAGCAAAAATATGACTCTGTACAGTCTATGATGCGGGACGTGTACCGGGACACGGAGCTGACTGCTAATACGTCGTATTTGCTGGAGCACCCGTATGAAGATTACGTGAGGTACCGGCTGGACCGGTATTTCAACGAAAGTAATGCTACGACGGATACCGTGCAGTTTTTTCGCAATCAAGTTGAAGATGATCCTGATATCCGCAGTTTAATGCTCTACAGTGCAGCTGAGCAGCAGTTGTATGTCTATAACGACCAAGGCAAATTTCAGATTATTTCCACTAATGCAGCCCATTCTTTTGTACCGGATGCGCTGTATCTGGAGGAGGAAGGCAGTGTCACCGCTCCAAACACTTGGGTCAGTCAGGCAATCTCATCTCCGGAGGGGCCGATGTTTACGGTTCGTACCCCGGTCAATAACAAGATATCACTGCGCAACATTGGTCAGCTTCTAGTCTATTTTGATGCCAGCGAGGTCTGGGGGAGTATGGGCAATTATAAGGATGACTTCAAGGGAAAGATTCTGGTGCTGGCAGCGGATGGGGATGTGTTATTTGATACCTCGGGCACTTATTATGGAAAGCGCTATCCTTATCCCGAGCAGATGAATTCCGCCTATACAGATGGTGAAGAAGTTGGCGGGATGATCATTACTAAGCAGACTCATACCCAAGGCGGATTTACTGTGTTGAGTGCTGTGCCTAAGCAGGAATTAGCCGCCACCTATAGGGGATTGCGGAACATGATCTTCATTATCTGCTTGATCTGCCTGTTGTTTGCGATTATTACGCCCACTTTATTTATCAATAATTTTGCCAGACGGACTCATAAAATTATCAAGTTCACCCGCAAAGTGAAAAACGGTGACCTGGATGCCCGGATTACCGATGTCAGAGAAGACGAGCTGGGGCAGATCTCCAAGAGCTTCAACGACATGCTGGATGAGCTGAATCTTCATATAGACCGTGTGTTCAAGGCTGAAATCAAGCAAAAACATACCGAAATTGCCGCGCTTGAAGCCAGGGTAAACCCACATTTTCTCTACAATACCTTAGAGGTGATCCGGATGAGGGCCATCTCTCAAGGAGCTTCAGATGTCGGGGAGATGATCTACAGCTTGTCGGTGTTGTTCAAAAGCTATGTTCACCAGAAACCCAAGCATACGATGAAGGATGAACTAGAGGCCTGCCGTTTATATCTGGAGCTGTTCCGCATCCGTTATAAGGATAAATTCTCTTATACAATGGAATGCGGGAAAGAGCTTACCGGAAGAGTTGTACTCAAAATGTCGCTGCAGCCCATCATTGAAAACTACATTCTGCATGGGATGCGCGTGGACAAGAATGATAATCACATCAGTGTGGCTGTGGCCAAGGATGGCAAATATTTGCGTGCGGTAGTTACAGACAATGGGCGGGGGATTGCCCCGGACAGATTGGTCCAGCTCAAAGAAGGTCTTTTGCAGCCAGATGAACAATCGGAATCATTCGGCCTGCGCAGTATTCATGAACGTTTGAAGCTGCTTTATGGCAGTGAGTATGGCATTGAATTACAAAGCGAAGCGGGTACCGGCACAACCGTGACTGTGTATTTTCCCGATCTGGGAGAGGATGATCCAAACCATGTATAAAATATTCATTGTGGACGACGAGCCTTTTATTATCGAAGGATTATATGACATTGTGGATTGGGCAGCACTGGGGATGGAGATTGTCGGCCACGCCGAGAACGGCCAGGAAGCGCTGGAGTCGTTGCGGTTTGTCCCAGCGGATATTCTGATTACGGATATTTCCATGCCGCTGATGAACGGACTGGATCTGATCCGGGCTGTGCGGGAGATTCAACCGGAGATCAAAGTTGTTATCCTCAGTGGTTATGATGAATTTGGATATCTTAAGGAGGGAATGGCGCTCGGCATTGAAAATTATCTGCTCAAGCCTATTAATTTGCAAGAGTTCCGGGCAACATTAGTAACTGCCGCCGAGAAGCTGGGTGTCTCCCGCCAAGAGAGTCAATTCAATGCGCATAGTATTTCCATTCTGCGCGATAATGTGATGTACCGTTGGCTGCGGTGCCAGATTGGGCCGAAGGAATTCAGCGAACGGACTGATTTTCTGGGACTTAGACTAGATAAGCCGCTGGTGCAGGTAGCTCTGCTTCGCCCTGAACAGGACGCTGCCGAGCTATTCCAAGCGGTGGAAGAGGTTGTAGGCGGTAACCCGTCTTTGATTGCATTCCGGGATATGGATGGAGATACCGTGCTGCTGCATCTGCTTAGTGAGTATCAGCAGGGCAAAGAAGCGGTGGAGAGGCTTCATGCGCAGCTGCTGTTATCCCTAACTGGCGGTCCGCCAATGCGTCTCTCCGTAGGAACGGTGGAGGAGATGGAGGAGGCTGCGGCTCAGAGTTATGCCCATGCAAAGATGACTCAGGAATATTTCATGCTGTTTCCAGAGCGGAATCTGCTGCATTATGAGGAAGTTCAGGACAGGCATGAGGTTGCTGTCCAAGGTATGCCGCTGAATTGGGAAGATGATCTCAAGCTGATTATGGCGAAGGATAAGGAAGCGCTGCTGGTGCGGATCCAGGATCATTTTGAGCAGCTGCGGCGGATGGAGGGGATTACACCTGTGCTGCTGCAAGGCATTGCTATGGAATGGTTGATCCGCTTCAAGATGCAGCTGCAGGAGATCCGCCATGTGGAAGAACCGGAGCTTTTTGCAGACGGTTTTGGCCTCATTCGCTCCACAGTTTCCATAAATGAACTGACTCAGATTATTCAGGAAGCCGCTACCATTACGGTAGACGCCTTAGTTCGGGACGTAAAGAGTCCAGTCGTGCAGCAGGTGCTGAATTATATCCATGAGTCCTACAATGAAGATGTGTCACTGAAGACCCTCGGTGCCCAATACCATATTCACCCGGTGTATTTGGGACAGCTGTTCCATAAAGAGGTGAATGAGTCATTCACCGAATATATCAATAAATACCGGATTGAGAAGGCGAAGGAGCTGTTGCGGAATACCTCACTTAAAGTTCATGAAATCGCTCTCAAAGTAGGTTATTGGGAGACTGGATATTTTTACAAACAATTTAAGAAGCATGTCGGGATATCTCCTACGGAGTACAAAGGGCTTGTCTAGCGGACCCCCGCTGCAAGCTTTTCTTTATTTTCTACATGATTTATTTAGTTTATCTTCTGTTTGAAAATGCTTTCATAAATTACAGTAAAGATAGTCCTTGAAGGAGAAAGCTGCTGGTTTAATTACGGATTAGGCCAGCGATCTTGAGGTAAACAAAGGGGAGGTTATACAGGAATGGGCAACAACAAAAGAAAAAGGTTTTCCCTGTTACTGACATCACTTATGGCATTCTCGCTTGCGCTCAGCGCATGTGGCGGCGATTCAAACAACGCGGCAACTAACAGTTCAGGAGCTGGCAGCGACGGTGCATCATCCGAGAAACCGGTCGAACTGATCTGGTACACGATCGGCGGACCGCAGAAGGATCTGGACCGTGTCGTGGAAGAAGTCAATAAGTACACTAAAGAGAAGATAAATGTCACCCTGAAGATGAATATGATTGATTTTGGTGATTATACACAAAAAATGCAGGTCAAAGTAGCCGCTGGTGAACCCATGGACATTCTCTTTACGTGCTCTTGGGCGTTCGATTATGTGCAAAATGCCCGCAAAGGCGCTTTTATGGAATTGGACAGCCTGCTTAATGAATATGGAAAAGGCATCGTAGACACGATTGATCCGGCGTTCCTGGAAGGTTCCAAGGTAGATGGACATAATTATGCCGTTCCTGCCAACAAAGAGCTTCCGGCGCAAGAAGTTTGGCGCTTCAATAAAGAGCTGCTCGACAAATATAACCTCGACATTTCCGGGGTGAACACAATGGAAAGCATTGAACCACTGCTGAAGACGATCAAAGAGAATGAACCGGGCATCACGCCTTACGCTATGGTGAAGGATTTCATGCCAGTGCTGCCGTTCGACTACATCATTGAAAAGATGCCAATGGCTGTTTATATGGACACGAAGGATTACAAGATCGTGAACATTCTGGAATCCCCAGAACTCAAAAGCACTCTTGAAACCGTTCGCAAATATTACAAGGCAGGTTATATCTCGCCGGAAGTAGCAACTACAACTTCGGTGGATGATCTATATAAATCTTCGAACTGGTTCATGGATCGCGCGGCTACCCAGCCGATGGCGGACAATCTGTGGTCGGCAAGCTACGGCTATCCTGTAGTTTCCACGCCAGCTGGCAAACCTTACATCTACAACTGGTCCGTTATGGGTTCGATGCAAGCCATCTCGGCTAACTCCGCATATCCGGAGAAAGCGATGGAGTTCCTGAACCTGCTTAACACCGATCCGGTGCTGCGCAACATGATTGACTCCGGAATCGAAGGCGTGCACTACGAGAAGACCGGTGAGAATTCCATGAAGAACCTGGATGAATCCAAGAACTATGACATGCCAACCTTCTCGCTGGGCAATATCATGATCAACTATTTGAACGAGGGTGACCCTGAGAACAAATGGGAAGAGTTCAAAAAGTTTAATGAATCCGGTGTAAATGCACCGCTGCTTGGTTTTAACTTCGACACTTCTAAGGTGACCACTGAAATCGCTGCGGTTCAGAACGTAAAAGAAGAATACTGGTCACCACTGATGACTGGAACCGTTGATCCTGACGAGTATCTACCGAAAGCTATTGAGAAATTCAAGGCAGCTGGTTTGGACAAAATTATCGCTGAAGCGCAATCGCAAATTGATGCCTGGAAAGCGTCCAACAACAAGTAAAACATCAACGTAAGAGAAGATCGGGGCAGGGGCGTGGCCTCTGACCCGGTCTTTTTTTGAAATATAAGGACATATAGGAGGGATCTAAGTGTGAAGACAATCAGCGGATTTATAAAAAATATTATGAATAACAAGATTATGCTGCTCATGGTTTTACCAGGTGCGCTTTGGTTTCTCTTTTTCTCTTACCTGCCGATGATAGGAACGATTATTGCTTTCAAGGAATACCGCTTTAGCCGCGACGGCTTCTGGGCGAGTATTATCAACAGCAAATGGGTGGGGCTAGACAACTTCAAGTTTTTGTTTACCACCAATGACGCGTACATCATTACCCGCAACACCTTGCTCTACAATGGAGCGTTTATCCTGCTTGGCTTGATCTTGTCGGTTCTGATGGCGATTGTGCTGTCCGAGATTGTGAACAAGAAGCTGGCCAAAGTGTATCAGACCGGCATGTTCCTGCCCTACTTCCTGTCATGGGTCGTGGTCGGCTATTTTGCATTTAGTTTCCTGAGCTCCGAACGTGGGATGCTGAACCAGATCATGGGCTTTTTTGGCGCAGAGTCAATTCAGTGGTATTCGGAAAAAGCCTATTGGCCGTTCATCCTGATCTTAGTCTATCTGTGGAAAGCGGTTGGTTACAACAGCGTAGTTTATCTCGCAGCTATTATGGGGATCGACAAGTCGCTGTATGAAGCGGCGATGATCGACGGAGCTAGTAAGTTCCAACAGATTCGCAATATTACACTGCCGTTGCTGAGTCCAATTATTACGATCATGACCCTGCTGGCCATCGGTAAAATCTTCTACGCCGACTTCGGTCTCTTTTATCAGGTGCCTCGTAATTCCGGTACGCTCTACAGTGTCACGAATGTTATTGATACCTATGTCTATCAAGGCCTCAAAACAACAGGTGAGATTGGTATGAGCACTGCCGCAGGTCTGTATCAATCGGTTGTCGGCTTTACGCTAGTGATGACCTCTAACTATATTGTCCGCAAATACAACAAGGATAGCGCTTTGTTCTAGAACCTCATGAAAGGAGTGGGCCATATGTCTTCCATTACTAAGACTAAAAAAGAACGTGATTTCCACCATCTCTCAACGCCCTGGAATATCACTTTTAATCTGATAGCCGGCATCTTTGCGTTTCTGTGCGTGTTTCCGTTTCTGTTCGTCGTGATCATCTCCTTCACCGATGAGGTGGCACTGGCGCGGGATGGCTATAAGCTGATTCCGGCAAAATGGAGTCTCGGCGCATACCGCTATGTGTTTGAATCCGGAGATATGCTGCTGCGTTCCTATGGTGTGACGATTTTTGTTACGGTGATCGGGACGATCATCAGCCTTTTGTTTATCGCATTTTATGCGTATGCCATTTCCCGGAAAAGCTTCCGTTACCGCAATTTCTTCTCTTTCTTCGCGTTTTTTACCATGCTGTTCAACGGTGGACTTGTGCCGACTTATATTATCGTTACGCAGTTTCTAAGCCTGAAGGATACGATCTGGGCGCTGATTTTGCCGCTGGCGGTGAATGCTTTTTACATTATGATTCTGCGCACCTTCTACAGCACGAGTGTGCCTGATGCCATAATCGAATCCGGCAAAATCGACGGGGCGGGCGAGTTCCGTATCTTCCTGAAATTGGTGTTGCCTTTATCACTGCCCGGTCTGGCTACGATTGCCTTGTTCAGCACCCTCGGCTATTGGAATGACTGGTTCAATGCGCTGCTGTACATCGACAACCCGAATTTAGTCCCGCTGCAATCGATGCTGATGCGGATCGAGACCAGTATGCAGTTTATTTTGCAGAACTCCCAGAACAGTTCGCTCAGTCTGGAAGCTCTTCGCTCCATGCCGCAGGATACATCGCGGATGGCAATGGTGGTGCTGGCGACAGGGCCGATTATTTTTGCTTATCCGTTCTTCCAGCGTTATTTCATTCAAGGTCTTACTGTAGGGGCTGTTAAAGAATGAGTTATACAAACCCGAATTTACCTGCTGAAGAACGGGCGGAGCATCTGCTCGGACTGATGACTTTGGAAGAGAAGGCCGGCCAGCTGATTCAGCCTTTTGGCTGGCAGGCCTATGAACATAGAGACGGTAAGATGACCTTGACAGAAAGCTTCAAGGAGAAGGTTGCGGGGGGCGGCGTGGGCTCGCTTTACGGGATGTTGCGCGCTGACCCGTGGACCGGTGTGACGCTGGCCACTGGCCTGTCTCCGCGTGAAGGTGCGGAAGCGGTGAATACGCTCCAGCGGTATGTGCTGGAGCATTCGCGGCTGGGCATTCCGGTATTGATCGGCGAGGAATGCTCGCATGGCCACATGGCGATCGGGGCCACCGTATTCCCGGTGCCCCTGTCGCTCGGCAGCTCCTGGAATGTGGAGCTGTATCGTGAGGTCTGCCGCGCCGTAGCGCTGGAGACACGCAGTCAGGGCGGCGCGGTTACGTACTCGCCCGTGCTGGATGTGGTGCGTGATCCCCGCTGGGGCCGCACCGAGGAGTGCTTCGGCGAGGACGCTTACCTGATCAGCGAGATGGCGGTTGCGGCCGTTGAAGGTCTGCAGGGGGAATCCTTGCAGAGCGGCGGCAGCGTGGGGGCTACGCTGAAGCATTTTGTGGGATACGGCAGCTCAGAAGGCGGCCGGAATGCCGGGCCTGTGCACATGGGCTGGCGTGAACTGCTGGAAGTGGATCTGCTGCCCTTCAAAAAAGCGGTCGAAGCGGGTGCAGTCTCCATTATGCCTGCTTATAACGAAATAGACGGCGTGCCTTGCACGACAAATACAGAACTACTAGAGGATATACTCCGCGAAGCATGGGGGTTTGAGGGTCTAATCATTACCGATTGCGGAGCTATAGAGATGCTGGCCTCTGGCCATGATGTAGCTGAAGATGGCATGGATGCAGCAGTGCAGTCAATGGAAGCCGGCATCGACATGGAGATGTCCGGGGAAATGTATGGCAAATACCTGGTGGCTGCCGTCCGTGATGGCAAGCTGGACCCGGCACTGCTGGATCGTGCGGTCCGCCGTGTGCTGACGCTCAAATTCAGGCTGGGCCTGTTCGAGCAGCCATATGCTGATCCTGATGCGGCTGAACGCGTCATCGGCAGCAAGGCGCATCAAGAGCTGGCCCGGCAAGTGGCGGGCGAGAGCATCATCCTGCTGAAAAATGAAGCAGGTGTGCTGCCATTATCCAAGACGGCCGGCACGATCGCCGTCATTGGCCCTAACGCCGATGCCGGGTACAACCAGCTCGGCGACTACACCTCGCCACAGCCTCCGGCTAAGGTAGCGACCGTGCTCAGCGGCATCCGCAGCAAGCTGGCTGCAGAGCCGGAGCGGGTGCTCTATGCACCGGGATGCCGGATCAAAGGCGATTCGCGCGAAGGTTTTGAAGCCGCGCTCGCTTGTGCAGAGCAGGCCGATACCGTTGTTATGGTCGTCGGCGGCTCCAGTGCACGCGATTTCGGGGAAGGCAGTATCGATCTCAAGACAGGCGCGTCCAAGGTGACGGAGAATGCCTGGAATGATATGGACTGCGGCGAAGGCATTGACCGGGTGTCGTTGACCCTGTCGGGAGTGCAGCTGGAACTGATCCAGCAGGTTCATCAGCTCGGCAAACCTGTGATCGTCGTTTATATTAACGGCCGTCCGGTGAGCGAGCCTTGGATTGACGAGCATGCACATGCCATTCTGGAAGCCTGGTATCCAGGCCAAGAAGGCGGACGCGCTATTGCGGATATCCTGT
Organism: Paenibacillus sp. FSL R5-0928; assembly: GCF_037970385.1. Taxonomy (NCBI): domain Bacteria; kingdom Bacillati; phylum Bacillota; class Bacilli; order Caryophanales; family Paenibacillaceae; genus Paenibacillus; species Paenibacillus sp. FSL R5-0928. The sequence goes on from NZ_CP150225.1 coordinate 965,550, forward strand.
TCGGCGATGTGAACCCTTCCGGGAAGTTGACTGTATCTGTGCCGAAGCATGTGGGCCAGCTCCCGGTCTATTACAACGGCAAACGTTCCCGTGGCAAAAGATATCTGGAGGCCGATTCCCAGCCTCAGTATCCGTTCGGCTTCGGGCTTAGCTACACCGAATTTACGTACTCCGGCTTGAAGGTAGAACCAGAAGTAATTACGGCTGGGGAGACGGCTACAGTTTCCATGGACGTTCAGAATACAGGAGACCGTGAGGGCGCAGAGGTGGTGCAACTGTACATTTCCGATGTCGCCAGTAAGGTCACGCGTCCCGCCAGGGAATTGAAGGCTTTTGACAAAATCAAGTTGGCTCCGGGTGAGAAACAAACCGTGTTGTTCACGGTAGGACCGGAGCAATTGCAATATATCGGACCGGATTTAAGACCTGTTGTAGAGCCAGGAGCCTTTAAAGTGCTGGTGGGTAAGCATGTGAATGATACACTGAGCACCGATTTGACGGTGAGGGGGTAAAGACATGGAACGCATTAAACGCTTCATCCGCGAGCTCTCCGAGCAGCAATGGTTAGAGGTGGAGGAATTGCGCGATTGGGAGATTATGTCCTCGGTGTATCAATTGCCGGGACAGTATGACAAGCTGCAGCCTTACAAGGACGGCAGCAATTATGATCTGTTCCCGAGTGTGCAAGGAACGACCTATTTCTTCCGCCGTACTTTGGAGATTCCGGCTAACTGGCTGCCGGGCCACATCGGACTGATTTTTGCTTCAGGTGGGGAAGGGCTGCTGCGGGTGAACGGTGAATCGCGGCAAGGACTCGACCGCAATCATACCTTTGTGACCCTGACAGGCGATCCTTCTGGCCGTCCGTTGGAACTGGAAATCGAACTCTTCGATCCGGTCCCCGAGCCGGTGGACCCATTAAATCAACAGGCGGTGATCCAGCCGCCGATTCGGCTGATCCACAGCCAGCTGGTGCTGGTGAACAGACCTGTGCAGAGTCTAATGTACACGGCAGTAGTGATTCGCGATTCGGCAATTCTGCTGCCTGAGCAGGACCAGCGCCGTAACCGGATGCTGGAAGCTTTGTATGTGGCGATGGATGAATTCGTCGGTCTTACCACGCAGGAGATCCGCGATGGTGGTGAGATTACGCGAATCGAGCAGAAGCTGCGGGGCAGAGTCGGGGAGATCGGCGGTCATGCCGAAGGAACAATCCACATGGTGGGCCAGTCCCATATCGATATTGCTTGGCTGTGGCCTGCGCGCGAGACCGTGCGCAAGACTAGCCGGACGTTCTCGACGGTGAATGCCCTGATGGACGAATATCCTGACTATCAATATGCGCAGAGCCAGCCGCTGCTGTTCGAATATTTGAAAGACAATGACCCGGTACTCTATGAGAAGGTCAAGACGCGCATCCGTGAAGGACGCTGGGAACTGGTCGGTGGAATGTGGATCGAACCGGATCTGAACATTCCGAGCGGAGAATCGCTGATGCGGCAAATGCTGTATGGCCAACGCTTTTATCTGAAAGAGTTCGGGCGCACCTCGCAGATTGAGTGGCTGCCGGATACCTTCGGCTACTGCGCCTCTCTGCCGCAGATTCTGCAGCATGGTGGAATCAAATATTTTATGACCACCAAGCTGGGCTGGAATGACACTAATGTCTTCCCTTACGATCTGTTCTATTGGGTCGGCATTGACGGCACACCAATGTTGTCTTATCTGAATCACGGGGTTAATGAGAATACGCTGCCCAAAGATGTGCATGAACACTATCAGTCCTTCCGCGAAAAAGATAAACATAACGAGCAGATGCTGCTCTATGGGCATGGTGACGGCGGCGGCGGGGTCACGCGCGAGATGCTGGAATATATCCAGCGTGCCGAGCTAATGGTCGGCCAGCCGGAAAGCAAATACAGTAATGCCGCGGATTTTTTCGCGGGCATTACGCACAGTCAGCCGCAGCTGCCGCAGTGGCGGGGCGATCTGTATCTGGAGCTGCACCGCGGCACCTACACTACGCACGGCCGCAACAAGTGGAACAACCGCAAGGCGGAAGTGTTGTACCGTGAAGCGGAGCTGTGGCAGACACTAGCTTCGCCGCAGCTGGACACAGAGCAACGTGCCGTAGTTGCCGGGCAGTTGCATCAGGGCTGGAAGCTGATTTTGTTGAACCAGTTCCATGATATTATTCCGGGCTCGGCGATTACCGAAGCTTACGAGATCTCAGAGAAGGAATACGCAGAGGTGTTTGAGCTTGGCCGTGTTGCCCTTCAGCCGGGGCTTGCGGCATTGGTGGGGAACATTAACACATCAGGCGAGGGCACACCTTACATTGTTTTTAATAGTTTGGGTTGGACGCGTGATGCCGTAGTCGAACTTGCTCTCAGCGAAGAAGGAGCCGACTGCGGAAACTTTGCGGTGTATGGCGAGGATAACGTACTGCTGGAAGCAGATGTCCTGACGGAGGAGGCAGCAGTTTCTGGTGTCTCGGTTCTCGTTCCGGAGATTCCAGCCTTTGGCTACAAAACGATCTGGATTCGTGATCTGTCTCAGAACACATCCGATGAAAGTCATGCAGAATCTGCCGCTGCTGAACATAATCAAACAGCTGTAGGAGCTGTTCCCTTCGGCGACCGTTGGGAGACGGACTATTATCGTATTACCTTTAACGAGCGGGGAGAAATCACCAGCCTTTTTGATAAAAAAGGAAACCGGGAGATCGTAAAATCCGGTGAGCCGGCGAATCGCTTCCACTTTTTCCACGACCGTCCCACGCTTTGGGATGCCTGGGACATTGACAACCGTTATGAAGCCCAACCCGCCGGGGAGGCTGAACTTATAGAAAAGGCAGTGATCCGCACTGGTGCGTTGCAGGATATTTTGCGCTTCCGCTGGAAGCTGGGCCAATCCGAGATTACTCAGGATATGATTCTACATCACCATAATCCCCGGATTGATTTCCAGACGCATGTAAGCTGGAACGAAGCCCATAAGCTGCTTAAGGTAGGGTTTCCAATTGATGTTGTGGCGGATAAAGCGACTTACGAGATACCTTTTGGTGCGCTGGAACGTCCGACCCACCGCAACACCAGCTGGGAGCAGGCGCAGTATGAGGTTTGCGGGCACCGTTTTGCCGATGTATCCGAACGTGGATATGGTGTCAGTCTGCTGAATGATTGCAAATACGGCTATGACATCCAAGGCAGCACCATTCGTTTGTCGCTCCTGCGCGCGCCGAAATGGCCGGATGCTACTGCGGATCTCGGCGAGCATGACTTCACCTATTCGCTATATCCGCACCGTGGGGATTGGCAGGAGGCTCATACTGTTCGCCGTGCAGCAGAGCTAAATCATGAGCTGTATACTTTTGCCGCTTCATCAACACAGGGGCAGCTGCCGCCAACGGGCTCATTTATCGGATTCTCCGGTGAGCATGTGGTGCTGGATACGATCAAGCCATCCGAGGATGGGCAGGGGACTGTTCTGCGTTTCTACGAATCCTCGGGAGGCCGCGAGCGGGTTCAGCTCAAATGGCAGCAGCCGGTTCAGAGCGTCTACCTGTCCAATGCTCTGGAAGAGCAGCTGGAACTGATCGAACACACGGCTGGCGGTGAACTGGAACTTCACTTTGCCCCTTACGAGATCAAAACAATCTACATCAGAAGTTAAATAATCACATCACAGATGCAAAGGAGCATAACTCACTTGGAACAATTCCGATTACCCAAAATAGCAATGCCCCAGCTACCGCTGCCGCAGGCTGTACAAGAAGTGCTTGCCGAAGCAGAGGAGAAGCTGGCACATCGCCCGAAGCTGTTGCAACTGTTCAAGAACTGTTTTCCGAATACGCTGGAGACGACGACTAAACTGCTGGATGACGGAACCACCTTTGTGATTACCGGCGATATTCCGGCCTCCTGGCTGCGTGATTCAGTGGAGCAGGTAATTCAATACGTGCCTCTGGCCAAAAACGATCCCGATCTCCAGCGCATTATCGGAGGTCTTATCAAACGCCATATTCAGTATATTCATATCGATCCTTACGCCAATGCATTTAATGAGTTGGCCAATGACTGGCACTGGAACACTACGGATGTGACCGAGATGTCGCCATGGGTGTGGGAGCGTAAATTTGAGATTGATTCGTTATGTTTTGTCGTACGCCTCGCTTATACCTATTGGAAAGAGACGGGTCTGACTGATTTCTTCGACGCGGGGTTCAAGTCGGCCATGCGCCAGATCTTCGATTTGTTCAAAAGAGAGCAGCGGCATTTCGAGCAGTCTCCGTACCGGTTCAGCCGCAATAACGGCATTCCGGAAGATTCTCTGCGCAATAGCGGTCTCGGCATGCCGGTGAACTATACCGGAATGATCTGGTCGGGCTTCCGGTCCAGCGATGATGCCTGTGATTTCCACTACAACATTCCTGGCAATATGTTCGCTGTTGTCGCGCTGCGCCAGATGCAGGAATTCGCGGAGTGGGTCTTCCGCGACCTAGACTTCCTGGCTGAACTTAAAGAACTGGAATTTGAAGTGGATCATGGCATCAAACTCTACGGCATTTATCGCCATCCGGAGTTTGGTCCGATTTATGCTTATGAGACCGATGGCTTCGGCAATTACTGCCTGATGGATGATGCGGGAACGCCCGGACTGATCTCCATTCCGTATCTGGGTTACGCTTCGGCGGATGATCCCATCTACCAGAACACCAGAAGTTTCGCATTGAGCAAAGAAAATCCGTTCTATTACGAAGGCACAGCTGCCAAAGGGATCGGCAGTCCGCACACTCCGGAGAACTATATCTGGCACATGGCGTTGTCCATGCAGGGCATTACGGCTCAGACTGCCGAAGAGAAGCTGGAACTGATTGCGATGCTGGAAAGTACGGATGCCGGAACCGGATATATGCATGAAGGTTTCCATGTAGATGATCCTAGTGTATTTACCCGCAGCTGGTTTGCATGGTCTAACAGCTTATTTTCGCAGCTTGTCTATCGGGCGATGAAGGAAGGTATTCTGTGAGCGGGGGCCGTATCATCCTGTTCGCGGACCCGTCTTTTCCCGGGTATACCGCAGCGGGCGGACTGACCACAGAACAGGCACAGTCCATAGGATTACATCATACTGACTCTCCTGTTCATGCAGAACAGCTGGCCGAAACGCTGGACAGCGCCAAGGCCGGGGACTGCTTCGTTAGCTTCCATGCTCCATACTTCCCGAAGGAGGCTTGGCCTTCCATCGTCGCTTATTTGAGCAGAGGCGGCAGCTTGATCAGCATTGGGGGTGCCCCGTTTAAGCATCCAGTCCGCCTAGTCGCTGAAGAGTGGCGGATCGAAGCTGAGCAGACTGCCTATCACCGCCAGCTGCATATCCATGAAGCGCTGCGTGTGAGCAGCACAGATCGCATACAGCAGCATGTTGCGCTTAGAGACATTCCGCTCTTCGTAGGTGATGAGCAGCAGCTGGCTCTGACGGATACCTGGAACCTGGTGCCGCATGTCACTAAAAGCAGTGACCTGCCGGAGCAGATGGGTTCCAGTGGACCTATGGACACGCGGATTTATCCGCTGCTTAAGGGCATTACCGCCGCCGGGCGGGAAGTTTCAGCTCCAGCTGTGCTGTGGGAGCATATCGGCGGGCCTTTTGCCGGTGGCCGCTGGATCTTCATCGGCCAACCGCTTACGCCTGATTTCTGGAATCAAGGCGGCACGGAAGCATTAACCCGCTGGGCAACTTTTGCCGCTCGGGGTGTAACAGAGCTGTGGCTGAAGCCTAACTATGCTTCTTATGAAGAAGGCGAGCGGCCGCTGCTGTTTATGCAGGGCCAGCGGCTAAGCCGCAGCCAATCGTCACCGACATCAGCGCAGTGGACCCTGAACATCACTCTGAGCAAAGACGGGGAGTCTATCCCATGTTTCACTCACGAGTGCAAGCTTGAGGTCAGTCGCGAGCTGAACTTCCTGCGTGTACCGCTTGCTGTAGAAATTCAACCTGGCCTGTATCATCTTTCTTGCCATGCTGTATCTGAAGAAGGCGAAGTGCGGATGTTGCGTCAAGGCTTCTGGGGATATGACGTGGGCTTGTTATCGCAGGGGGAAGCGATTAAGGCTGGAAGAGATTATTTTATCAAAGACGGTCAGCCTTTACCTGTTGTCGGCATGACTTATATGACCTCTGACGTAGCGCGGAAGTTTCTATTCCTGCCAAATGCTGATGTCTGGGATCGGGATATGGCACAGATGCGGAAGGCAGGCATCAACTGGATTCGTACCGGCATCTGGACAGCCTACCGCAATATTATGCAGGTAGACGGCCATGCCTCGGAAGAAGTGCTGCGGGCGATTGATGCTTTTCTACTGACTGCGAAGCGGCATGAGCTGCAGGTTACCTTTACGTTCTTCTCCTTTACGCCGGAGACTTGGGAAGGGACGAATCCTTATCTCGATCCGCGCAGTGTAGAAGCGCAAAAACGGTTCATCCGCTCCATCGTCGCCCGGCATCGCACGACAACCCATGTCGATTGGGATTTGATCAATGAACCGTCAATGTTTGATCCGCCGCGGATTTTCTCGGACGGACCGAGCTCGGCGCGAGATAAATATGAACGCGCTGCTTTCTCTGCTTGGCTGGAAGAACGCCATGGTGATATAACTTCGCTGCAAGAGCGCTGGAATATGACGCCGCTGGAATTGCCGGATTTTGCGGCTGCACAACCTCCTGAGCAAGAAGAGATTAACTTCAGTGTGCAGGATATTCATTCTGGGAAGCGCGGCACGCGTTGGCTCGACTACTGCCTGTTCTCCATGGACATGCACAACGTATGGGCAAGGGAGCTTAGCGGCACTATCAAGGAACTCTGCCCAGATCATTTAGTGACTGTAGGGCAGGATGAGGCTTTGGGTGCCCAGCGGCCATCGCCGTTCTTTTATGAGCGCGATGTCGATTACACCACTGTTCACAGCTGGTGGTTGAATGACAATCTGCTTTGGGATGGGATTTTTGCCAAAACCCATCACAAACCGAACCTCATCCAGGAGACCGGCATCATGTATGTGGAGACGCCAGACGGACGGGCTAAACGCAGTGAGGAAGAATTGCGGGCCATGCTGGAGCGCAAATATGCCTATGCGTTTGCTTCTGGAGGTGCCGGGGCTGTGCAATGGATCTGGAACACGAACTTTTATATGGATAATGCCAATGAATCGCAGATCGGTGCGCTGCGGGCCGATGGGACTGAGAAGCCGGAAGCGGATGTGTCTTATGATTTTGGGCGGTTCATCGGCGAAGCCGGGGGGTTATTTGACGGGCGGAAGCTGGAAGAGATTTCCGTGGTTTTCCCTTACTCTAATGACTTCTCGAACCGGAAGCTTGCCTATGATGCGACTACCCGCCTGACACGGATCTTATCTTATCAGCTTCATTTGCCTTTCCGCGCCGTATCGGAATACGATCTGGCTCCGCTGGAGGCAGAGCCGGCTAAGTTGATTCTCCTGCCGAGTATGCACAATCTGGATAATGACGCCCTTCAGCACTTGCTGGACATAGTGGAGCGTACAGGTGCCGTTCTGCTCATTACTGGAGCATTGGGTGTAGATGCATACTGGCAGCCTTCGGATCGTATGGACGCAATAGTAGGAGTCCGTAAACTTGGCAACATGCGCCGTGAGGAGCAGCTTCTATTGAACGGACGCAAGTTTGCCGTATCCTACGGACAGAAGCGAATCGCGGAGCTAGTCAAAGAAACGCCAGCAAATGCAGATGTTGATTCGTCTAGCTCAGGAGGTGTAGGTGATCACCTCATCGAACGCCAGATTGGCACAGGTCGCCTGATCTGGTGCCCGCTACCTTTAGAACTGAATGACCGCGACGAGCCAATCGCCGCGCTCTACCAATATGCTGCACAAGCCGCAGGTATCGAAACCGAGCTGGAATGGATCAGCGGTGGAGATCTGCCAGGTGTGTACGGGCGAAAGCTTGCTTTTGCAGAAGGTTCATTGTATATCTTCGTATCTGAATACGCCTGGGATGCCGAACTTGAAGTAAAAGATCCTGCAACTGGAGCTCATTACTCATTTTTACTGGAGAAGGAACGTTCGGTGTTGTTTGCAGCTGATTCAACGGGCAAGCTGGTAGCTGTCTATAGACCTGAAGAGGTTAACATTACGCTTAATAAATGCTGAAGAACTGAGGTGTACACACAGATGACCCACACAACAACCAAAACAGCCCATATCGTGTCCCATACTCACTGGGACCGTGAATGGTATTTGCCCTATGAGAAACACCACGTCCGTCTGGTTCAGCTGGTGGATGCACTGCTTGCCAAGCTGGACGGAGATTCCGCCTTCCGCAGTTTCTACCTCGATGGGCAAACCATTATTCTGGAGGATTATCTTCAGGTTCGGCCAGAGAACAAAGAGAAGCTGGAGCAGTATATCCGGGATGGGCGAATCTTGATTGGACCTTGGTACATTTTGCAGGATGCGTTCCTGACGAGCGGTGAGGCAAATGTGCGGAATATGCAGATCGGCCATCAGGATGCCGAGAAATACGGCGAGCCTTCCAAAATCGGTTATTTTCCCGATACCTTTGGATTGGTCGGACAGACTCCGCAGCTGATGTTGCAGTCAGGGATTACGAATGCTTTTTTTGGACGCGGGGTGAAGCCTACGGGATTTAACAACACTGTATCGGATGCGGGTTATGAGTCCTCTTTCTCCGAGCTGATCTGGGAAGGACCGGATGGATCCAAAATTCTCGGTATCCTATTTGCCAACTGGTATTCTAACGGCAATGAAGTTCCTGTAGAGGAAGGTGCGGCCCGGGAATTCTGGGACCGTAAGCTTGCGGATGCAGAGAAGTTTGCTTCAACGGGGGAGTTATTGTTCATGAACGGGTGCGACCACCAGCCTCTGCAATTGGATTTGCCGGAAGCTATCCGCACCGCCGAAAAGCTATACCCTGAAGTGAAGTTCGTGCATTCGAATTTCCCGGACTATCTGCAAGACTTGGATCAGCAATTATCTTCGGGTCAGCGGGAGCTCTCCACCGTTACCGGGGAACTGCGCAGCCAGCGTACAGACGGATGGGGCACCTTGGTGAACACAGCCTCAGCCCGGGTTTATTTGAAGCAGATGAACCAGCTGGGCCAGACTCTTTTGGAAAAAGTAGCCGAGCCGCTGGCCTCCATCGCCCGCCTGTCCGGACAGGACTACCCACATCATCTATTCACCTATGCCTGGAAGACGCTGATGCAGAACCATCCGCATGACAGTATCTGTGGTTGTAGTGTGGATGAAGTGCATCGTGAGATGGTAACGCGTTTTGATAAAAGTCGGCATGTTGCTGAGAGCATCATAGATGACAGCGTTAAGTTTATCGCAGATCAAGTGGATACTTCGGGCTTTTCTGCCTACGGGGAAGATGCAGTTCCTTTTATAGTGATGAATACCACGGGGTGGAAGCGTACGGGAACGGTGACTATAGAGCTGGATGCTGAACGGTTATATCTGCGCGAGGGTTATCCGTTGGATGAGACCGCCCGCAGAATGCTGGCTGTTGATTTGTCCGGCCGGATTCTCGTCGATCACACAGGGGAGGAATTAGCGTCTACAGTGGAAGACCTGGGTTTAAACTTTGGTTATGATCTGCCTGATGACCAATTCCGCCAGCCGTATATGTGCCGCAAGGTGAGACTTACTTTTGAAGCCCGCAATGTGCCTGCACTTGGGCTTTGTACTTACGCTTGGGTACAATCAGCTGCGGAATCCGCTCAGGGAAGCTCTTTAATAGAAGGAGAGCACAGCTTGGAGAATGCATCTCTCAAGGTAGTTGTTGCTGAGGATGGTTCATTTACATTATTGGATAAGCGCAGCGGTACCACTTATCGTGAGTTGGGGATTTACGAGAATACCGGAGACGTAGGCAATGAATACATGTACAAGCAGCCAGAAGGTGAACAAGCGCTGACGACCAAAGGCCAGCCTGCAGTCATTAAGGTGATTGAAGACTCTCCCTTCCGTGCGGCCATTGAGATCCAAATAGATTGGGAGATTCCGGCTTCGGCGGATGACACCTTGGAGGCGGAACAGCGTGCACTTGTGTATTATCCTGAGCGTAAAGCGCAGCGGAGCGTAAATACGGTGGTTTTGAAGCTTCGTACCGTCGTATCGCTGGAGCGGGAAGGCAAAGGCGTGCATATTGAATCCACAATTAATAACAAAGCCAAGGATCACCGGGTGCGAATGCTGTTCCCGACCGATTTGTCTACCGATGTGCATCGTGTGGATTCTATGTTCGAAGTGGCTATGCGGGACAATAATCCGGCACCGGAATGGGCAAATCCGAGCAATACTCAACATCAGCAATCCTTTGTAGATGTCAGCAATGGCGATGTAGGACTTACGGTAGCCAACCAGGGATTGAACGAATATGAGGTTCTGCGGGATGGACGCAATACTATTGCCGTCACCCTGCTACGCAGCGTAGGGGAATTGGGGGATTGGGGTTGGTTCCCAACTCCGGAAGCTCAGTGCCTGGGTGAATATACAGCACAACTGGAGCTGATTCCTCATTCTGGTGAGGGAAGTGAACAGCGGGCATTTACAGAGGCCTATCAATTCCAGATCCCTTGGACGGTATGTCAGACCGGTCTGCATAGCGGGAAGTTGAACTCTGGATATACCCCATTGGTTTGGGAAGGAGACAACATGGCCTTCTCATCCATGAAAATGAACGGAACTTCAGGCGACTTGTTTTTGCGTTGGTACAATATGTCCGCTCAGCAGACACAACTGCAACTGAAAGTGAACAGTCCTCAAGAGTATTTATTTAAAAGCAATATCTTAGAGCAGCTTAACCCTGCTTTACAAGGAGCAACGTCTTCGGTTCACCACTTAGAGATAGGTCCATCTGAGATTGTAACTGTAGGTGCGAAATTAAGCTTCTAGGTAAAAAGATGCCCCGGCGCTTCCCTGCCGGGGCATCTTTTGATTTACTTTCTTCTATAAGACTTGTGCCAATCTTGAATGGCCTCTTGGCGGGAGGGGAATCTCATCTGGATCCAGTTGTTTGTCTCCCATTCATGAATCGCCTGCTGTTTAGTTTGGTAAAAGCTGTAGTCGCAAATGTTCCAGCTGTTATACAGTTTCTGATACCATTTCCCTTTAGGGATGTCGCCAGGGGAGCGGCGGACGGCTTTATTGGCTTGTTTTTTAGCCCATGAGGAACCGTGTTTCTGTTGGTCGCTGCACACGGGTTGCTTTTTCACACTTCTGCTCATTGATTCTCCAACCTCCTTTTAGAGGGAAGCTAGAGATCATGCAAGGTCTTTATATGAATCACCTCTTTGCCAAAAATAATGGAGTTGATACCTATGTATGAAGGGGACTTTGATGTTGAATAGATAGACGCGGAAAAGGGGAATGCGGTTGCGATACAATTGCGGAAAAGTATGTGTTTAGTTTTTTTAAAATAAAGCTTGCAATGAATCTCTATACATGATATATTCTAAGTCCGGCCAAGAAATACACATGCCGAGCTCGAAAAAGAAGTTAAAAAAGAGCTTGACATTAAATAGCCGAACATGATATAGTATAAGAGTTGCTGCTGAGACATTAAACAGCGCCAACGAGAACTTGATCTTTGAAAACTGAACAACGAGTGAGTAGGAAATCACGTAAGTGAAATCCAAAATTAGAGAATTAATTTTCTCGTCAGATGTTTCAAAATGAGCATATCGCTCTTTTCAATACTAATTGGAGAGTTTGATCCTGGCTCAGGACGAACGCTGGCGGCGTGCCTAATACATGCAAGTCGAGCGGAGTTACTTTGAAAGCTTGCTTTCAAAGTAACTTAGCGGCGGACGGGTGAGTAACACGTAGGCAACCTGCCCTTCAGACTGGGATAACTACCGGAAACGGTAGCTAATACCGGATAATTTCTTTTTTCTCCTGAGAGAAGAATGAAAGACGGAGCAATCTGTCACTGAGGGATGGGCCTGCGGCGCATTAGCTAGTTGGTGGGGTAACGGCCCACCAAGGCGACGATGCGTAGCCGACCTGAGAGGGTGAACGGCCACACTGGGACTGAGACACGGCCCAGACTCCTACGGGAGGCAGCAGTAGGGAATCTTCCGCAATGGGCGAAAGCCTGACGGAGCAACGCCGCGTGAGTGATGAAGGTTTTCGGATCGTAAAGCTCTGTTGCCAGGGAAGAACGTCCGGTAGAGTAACTGCTACCGGAGTGACGGTACCTGAGAAGAAAGCCCCGGCTAACTACGTGCCAGCAGCCGCGGTAATACGTAGGGGGCAAGCGTTGTCCGGAATTATTGGGCGTAAAGCGCGCGCAGGCGGCTATTTAAGTCTGGTGTTTAAACCTTGGGCTCAACCTGAGGTCGCACTGGAAACTGGGTGGCTTGAGTACAGAAGAGGAAAGTGGAATTCCACGTGTAGCGGTGAAATGCGTAGATATGTGGAGGAACACCAGTGGCGAAGGCGACTTTCTGGGCTGTAACTGACGCTGAGGCGCGAAAGCGTGGGGAGCAAACAGGATTAGATACCCTGGTAGTCCACGCCGTAAACGATGAGTGCTAGGTGTTAGGGGTTTCGATACCCTTGGTGCCGAAGTTAACACAGTAAGCACTCCGCCTGGGGAGTACGGTCGCAAGACTGAAACTCAAAGGAATTGACGGGGACCCGCACAAGCAGTGGAGTATGTGGTTTAATTCGAAGCAACGCGAAGAACCTTACCAGGTCTTGACATCCCTCTGAATCTGCTAGAGATAGCAGCGGCCTTCGGGACAGAGGAGACAGGTGGTGCATGGTTGTCGTCAGCTCGTGTCGTGAGATGTTGGGTTAAGTCCCGCAACGAGCGCAACCCTTAACTTTAGTTGCCAGCAGGTAATGCTGGGCACTCTAGAGTGACTGCCGGTGACAAACCGGAGGAAGGTGGGGATGACGTCAAATCATCATGCCCCTTATGACCTGGGCTACACACGTACTACAATGGCCGGTACAACGGGAAGCGAAGCCGCGAGGTGGAGCCAATCCCATCAAAGCCGGTCTCAGTTCGGATTGCAGGCTGCAACTCGCCTGCATGAAGTCGGAATTGCTAGTAATCGCGGATCAGCATGCCGCGGTGAATACGTTCCCGGGTCTTGTACACACCGCCCGTCACACCACGAGAGTTTACAACACCCGAAGTCGGTGGGGTAACCCGCAAGGGAGCCAGCCGCCGAAGGTGGGGTAGATGATTGGGGTGAAGTCGTAACAAGGTAGCCGTATCGGAAGGTGCGGCTGGATCACCTCCTTTCTATGGAGAATCGTTCTCTGCAATGAGGACATTCAAATCGGAAGCTCAGCTTCCAAAACTCAGGTTTAGGCCTGTTACTCACTCGTTGCTCAGTTTTGAGAGTTTAAGCTCTCAAGTAAGACTTGATCCTTGAAAACTGGATACCGAAACGAATTTGCGTTTTAGAACATCTTTTAGCAACTTGTGAAAACAAGTAAATGTTATTAGTGAGATTTTTCTTCGGAAGAATCAAGGTTAAGCTAATAAGAGCACACGGAGGATGCCTAGGCGCCAGGAGCCGACGAAGGACGTGGCGAACAACGAAACTGCCTCGGGGAGCTGTAAGCAAGCTTTGATCCGGGGGTGTCCGAATGGGGAAACCCAGCTGTGGTAATTCGCAGTTACTCATACCTGAATACATAGGGTGTGTAGAGGCAGACCAGGGGAACTGAAACATCTAAGTACCCTGAGGAAGAGAAAACAATAGTGATTCCGTCAGTAGCGGCGAGCGAACGCGGAACAGCCTAAACCTAAGAGCTTGCTCTTAGGGGTTGTGGGACGTCTCACATGGAGTTACAAAGGAATATGGTAGGTGAAGAGGTCTGGAAAGGCCCGCGATAGAGGTAAAAGCCCTGTAACCTAAACTGTATTCTCTCCGAGACGGATCCCGAGTAGTGCGGGGCACGTGAAACCCCGTATGAATCCAGCAGGACCATCTGCTAAGGCTAAATACTACCTGGCGACCGATAGTGAAACAGTACCGTGAGGGAAAGGTGAAAAGCACCCCGGAAGGGGAGTGAAATAGAACCTGAAACCGTGTGCTTACAAAAAGTCAGAGCCCGATCTATGGGTGATGGCGTGCCTTTTGTAGAATGAACCGGCGAGTTACGTTTAACATGCAAGGTTAAGCCGAGAAGGTGGAGCCGCAGCGAAAGCGAGTCTGAATAGGGCGATTTAGTATGTGGACGTAGACCCGAAACCGTGTGATCTACCCCTGTCCAGGGTGAAGGTGCGGTAACACGCACTGGAGGCCCGAACCCACGTACGTTGAAAAGTGCGGGGATGAGGTGGGGGTAGCGGAGAAATTCCAATCGAACTCGGAGATAGCTGGTTCTCCCCGAAATAGCTTTAGGGCTAGCCTCGGTATAAGAGTAGTGGAGGTAGAGCACTGATTGGGTGCGGGGTCCGCAAGGATTACCAAGCTCAGTCAAACTCCGAATGCCATATACTTATTGCCGGGAGTCAGACAGTGAGTGCTAAGATCCATTGTCAAAAGGGAAACAGCCCAGACCATCAGCTAAGGTCCCCAAGTGTGTGTTAAGTGGGAAAGGATGTGGAGTTGCACAGACAACCAGGATGTTGGCTTAGAAGCAGCCACCATTGAAAGAGTGCGTAATAGCTCACTGGTCGAGTGACTCTGCGCCGAAAATGTAACGGGGCTAAACACACCACCGAAGCTATGGCTAGATACTATGTATCTGGGGTAGGGGAGCGTTGTGTAGGGGTTGAAGGTGTACTGAAAAGAGCGCTGGACACTACACAAGTGAGAATGCCGGTATGAGTAACGAAAAGATCAGTGAGAATCTGATCCGCCGAAAGCCCAAGGTTTCCTGAGGAAGGCTCGTCCGCTCAGGGTAAGTCGGGACCTAAGGCGAGGCCGAAAGGCGTAGTCGAAGGACAACAGTTTGAAATTACTGTACCACCGTAATCCGCTATGAGCGATGGGGTGACGCAGGAGGGTAGTGACGCGGACTGATGGATGTCCGTCTAAGCAGTGAGGCTGATGTGTAGGCAAATCCGCACATCGATAAGGCTGGGCTGTGATGGGGAGCGAAAATTATAGTAGCGAAGGTCATGATCTCACACTGCCAAGAAAAGCCTCTAGCCAGGAGAAGGTGCCCGTACCGCAAACCGACACAGGTAGGCGAGAAGAGAATTCTAAGGCGCGCGGAAGAACTCTCGTTAAGGAACTCGGCAAAATGACCCCGTAACTTCGGGAGAAGGGGTGCCCCGGTAGTGTGAATAGCACGAGGGGGCCGCAGTGAAAAGGCCCAAGCGACTGTTTAGCAAAAACACAGGTCTGTGCGAAGCCGCAAGGCGAAGTATACGGGCTGACGCCTGCCCGGTGCTGGAAGGTTAAGGGGAGTGGTTAGGGGTAACCCGAAGCTATGAACCGAAGCCCCAGTAAACGGCGGCCGTAACTATAACGGTCCTAAGGTAGCGAAATTCCTTGTCAGGTAAATTCTGACCCGCACGAATGGCGTAACGACTTGGGCGCTGTCTCAACGAGAGATCCGGTGAAATTTTAATACCTGTGAAGATGCAGGTTACCCGCGACAAGACGGAAAGACCCCATGGAGCTTTACTGCAGCTTGATATTGAATTTGGGTACGATCTGTACAGGATAGGTGGGAGCCGTAGAAATCGGAGCGCAAGCTTCGGTGGAGGCGCCGTTGGGATACCACCCTGATCGTATCTAGGTTCTAACCTAGTACCCTTACCGGGTACGGGGACCGTGTCAGGCGGGCAGTTTGACTGGGGCGGTCGCCTCCTAAAGAGTAACGGAGGCGTTCCAAGGTTCCCTCAGAATGGTTGGAAATCATTCGCAGAGTGCAAAGGCATAAGGGAGCTTGACTGCGAGACCTACAAGTCGAGCAGGGACGAAAGTCGGACTTAGTGATCCGGTGGTACCGCATGGAAGGGCCATCGCTCAACGGATAAAAGCTACCCTGGGGATAACAGGCTTATCTCCCCCAAGAGTCCACATCGACGGGGAGGTTTGGCACCTCGATGTCGGCTCATCGCATCCTGGGGCTGAAGTAGGTCCCAAGGGTTGGGCTGTTCGCCCATTAAAGCGGTACGCGAGCTGGGTTCAGAACGTCGTGAGACAGTTCGGTCCCTATCTGTCGTGGGCGCAGGAAATTTGAGAGGAGCTGTCCTTAGTACGAGAGGACCGGGATGGACGTACCGCTGGTGCACCAGTTGTTCCGCCAGGAGCATGGCTGGGTAGCTACGTACGGACGGGATAAGCGCTGAAAGCATCTAAGCGTGAAGCCCCCCTCAAGATGAGATTTCCCAATTAGTAAGACCCCTTGAAGACGACGAGGTAGATAGGTTGGAGGTGGAAGTGCAGCAATGCATGGAGCTGACCAATACTAATCGGTCGAGGGCTTATCCTATACTTAGAATGCAGATTCGTTTCGGATTCAGTTTTCAGGCGATTAAGCCTGAGCATTTACGCTGTAAATGCCCGTTTGGTGGCGATAGCGGAGGGGTTCCACACGTACCCATCCCGAACACGACCGTTAAGCCCTCCAGCGCCGATGGTACTTGGACCGAAGGGTCCTGGGAGAGTAGGACGCCGCCAAGCGGACAACCACATTACCCGTGGTATTTTTTTTGCCCTTAATATTAATATGTCTTAGAAGGGCCTTTAGCTCAGCTGGTTAGAGCGCACCCCTGATAAGGGTGAGGTCGGTGGTTCGAGTCCACTAAGGCCCACCATATTCCCTGATAGCTCAGTTGGTAGAGCACTCGACTGTTAATCGAGTTGTCACAGGTTCGAGTCCTGTTCGGGGAGCCATTTATGGAGAGGTGTCCGAGTTTGGCCGAAGGAGCACGATTGGAAATCGTGTAGGCGCCACAAGCGTCTCGAGGGTTCGAATCCCTCTCTCTCCGCCATAAAAATTATTAGCATGGCCCGTTGGTCAAGGGGTTAAGACACCTCCCTTTCACGGAGGTAACATGGGTTCGAATCCCATACGGGTCATATCATGGAGGCTTAGCTCAGCTGGGAGAGCATCTGCCTTACAAGCAGAGGGTCGGGGGTTCGATCCCCTCAGCCTCCACCATAATATTCTCACTGACGCGGGGTGGAGCAGCCCGGTAGCTCGTCGGGCTCATAACCCGAAGGTCGCAGGTTCAAGTCCTGCCCCCGCAACCAATTTACTCTTATACATTATGTTTAGGGATAAGCTGGTATGGTGAAAATGAATAGTATATACTTATTAATGACGCGGGGTGGAGCAGCCCGGTAGCTCGTCGGGCTCATAACCCGAAGGCCGCAGGTTCAAATCCTGCCCCCGCAACCAATTTACACTTATGCATTATGTCTATGGAACCGTGGTGTAGTTGGCCTAACATGCCTGCCTGTCACGCAGGAGATCGCGGGTTCGAATCCCGTCGGTTCCGCCATTTAGTTAATTATTATTGGGGATTAGCCAAGCGGTAAGGCAACGGACTTTGACTCCGTCATGCATAGGTTCAAATCCTATATCCCCAGCCATTTATGAGAGCCATTAGCTCAGTTGGTAGAGCACCTGACTTTTAATCAGGGTGTCGAAGGTTCGAGTCCTTCATGGCTCACCATTTTCTTTAAAGTGTGCGCGTGTGGCGGAATTGGCAGACGCACCAGACTTAGGATCTGGCGTTTCACGACGTGGGGGTTCGAGTCCCTTCACGCGCACCATGTTTTTGCGGACGTGGCTCAGCGGTAGAGCATCGCCTTGCCAAGGCGAGGGTCGCGGGTTCGATTCCCGTCGTCCGCTCCATATAGATTTTGCGCCCTTAGCTCAGCTGGATAGAGCGTTTGACTACGAATCAAAAGGCCGGGAGTTCGAATCTCTCAGGGCGCGCCATTTTTATTACTAAGCAGTTATAGTATTGTTAACGGGATGTAGCTCAGCTTGGTAGAGCACCTGGTTTGGGACCAGGGGGTCGCATGTTCAAATCGTGTCATCCCGATTTTATACCTTTGCGGGTGTAGTTCAATGGTAGAACTTCAGCCTTCCAAGCTGATAGCGTGGGTTCGATTCCCATCACCCGCTTATAATGAGAAACACCTGCCGGTATTAGGCGGGTGTTTTTTTGTGTAACTAAGCATGTATGGATACAATAGAGACTAGAGATTTTTATTTAGGGAGGGACCTGTGTTAAAGGGAATTGGACATATCTTACGGAGACTTAAATAATAGAAACGCCCCCCTCCTTAATATAGGAAAGGGACGCTGCTGTAGTGGGTTTATAAGGGATCGTCCTTATATAAGAACGCCTACCTCACCATTATTCACGAACTTAATACTTTCGATCTTCACCTCTAGTTGACCTGAAGGAATCGCTAGCTGACAAGTACTGCCGAGCTCAGCCAGCAGCAACTGCATGCCTATAGGTGACAACATAGAAATCTTGTTATCATTAGGTTCTGCTTGGTTAGGAAATACGATGGTATAGATATCTGTAGTATTATCGTCCAAGTAACGAAGCTGCAACTGGCTTCCGATAAAGACCTGAGAATTTAAATCTTCACCATTAAACTCAGTTAGTAATTGTTCCAGCTCAGAGCAATAACGGGACAACAGCGTTTCAGCATTGCTTCTATCCTTGCTTCGTACCGGAAAGTATTGATTTAGAAATGCGATTTTTTCTTCATCAAAATAGATAAGCTGCTGAAGCAGCTGTGTCCGTGAGCCTTCATAGATAAGACTATGGTTCATAGTAGATTTCACCCCCTCTAAGTAGCACATTCCTTGTAAACTTGTTATGGTGTGTTGCCATCTTAAAATCCCTCCTATACAAATAGAGGTCCCCCAATGGAGACCTTCTGATCAGTATACCAGCTTCTATTTGTAAATCCAATCCATTTTAAAAGGGGAATTAAAACCTTCTAAATATTGTAATGAAAACCTTTGACTATTACATACTTGGGTGCTATGATAGGCTGATGCATAGGCATTTCGTAGAAAACTGCGAAATGCCTATACTGTATTTTGAAGATATTTTTACATTAATTGTTACCTGGGGAGTGATACGCCATGTACATTTCGTTGAGTTCACATATAGATTCCAGAACTATAAAATAACTACTTAATTTATTAAAGGAGGAGATCAGGATGATTCAAGTTAAAGAGTTTGTAGATGCTGATAATTCTTATGCAGAGAATAAAGCTAATGAGTTCCTGGCAGGACTACGGGAGGAACAGATTGTGAATATCTGTTACGGTTCGGTAGTTAAATCATCACGTGATGGGGCAGAGCACCAAAGAACCACTATACTGGTCGTGTATAAGACAAATGAAAGGCAATAACTGGAACACGTTTTTTTCATGTCTATCCATTGTCTCTACGCTGTGCGTTGTGATTGTCATCATTTATTATGTTTTCAGCTAATTAGTAAAAAGAGGACCTTTCCCATCT
This sequence comes from Paenibacillus sp. FSL R5-0928, assembly GCF_037970385.1. Classification (NCBI taxonomy): domain Bacteria; kingdom Bacillati; phylum Bacillota; class Bacilli; order Caryophanales; family Paenibacillaceae; genus Paenibacillus; species Paenibacillus sp. FSL R5-0928. Next base: position 985,041 of record NZ_CP150225.1, read on the forward strand.
ACGGGCAAAGGTCCTCTTTAGTTTATAAGTGCATTTACAGTCTTACATTCCGTCTGGTACGGATAGACCCAAACCGGATGCGATACGCTGTCCCAAGTCTGGATCAGCCTTAAAGAAATGTTCAATCTGGCGACGTTTGATATCGTTACTTTCAACAGGAGTCATAGCGCCAACGATGTTTTGAACTAGACGGGTACGTTCTTCTTCAGACATTAGACGGTACAAGTCACCTGGTTGTGTATAGTGATCGTCACTATTGTAGGCGACACTATCCGCATATCCGGAGACTTCGAACGGCGATGTCTTATGCTGCGGTGATTCTTTTGGTCCCCCTAAGCTGTTAGGCTCGTAATAGGCTCCGGAACCGCCATTGTTGCCCAAGGCCATGCCACCATCACGTTGATAGTTCTTCACTTCTACTTTTGGACGGTTGATAGGCAGGCTGTTGTGGTTAGGGCCAACCCGGTGGCGGTGTGCATCACCATACGCGAACAGACGGCCTTGTAGCAATTTATCCGGCGAAGCTTCAATACCAGGAACGAAAGAGCCGGGAGAGAATGTGACTTGTTCTACTTCAGCGAAGTAGTTCTCCGGATTGCGATCCAATACCATACGGCCAACCTCGATTAACGGATAATCTTTTTGTGACCAGACCTTTGTTACATCAAATGGATCAAAACGGTAAGTCTTCGCATCCTCGATCGGCATAATTTGCACGTAGAGCTTCCAAGCAGGGAAATCTCCTTTATCAATAGCATTGAACAAGTCTTCTGTATGATAATCCGGGTTTTCCCCAGCGATTTTGGAAGCAAGGTCTGCATCTAGATTCTTAATGCCTTGTTCTGTTTTGAAATGGTATTTCACCCAGACTGTATTACCCTCGGCATTTACCCACTTGAAGGTATGGCTACCAAACCCATGCATATGTCTCAGCGTAGCTGGAATTCCGCGATCCGACATCAAAATCGTTACCTGATGCAGAGATTCAGGCGATAAAGACCAGAAGTCCCATACAGCATTCGGGTTCTTCAGATGTGTCTGTGGATCACGTTTCTGTGTATGAATAAAGTCCGGGAATTTAATCGCATCACGAACGAAGAATACAGGCGTATTGTTACCTACGAGATCATAGTTTCCTTCTTCAGTATAGAACTTCACGGCAAAACCACGAGGGTCGCGTACGGTATCAGCAGAACCTAATTCACCAGCTACAGTAGAAAAACGAATGAACAACGGTGTACGTTTGCCTACTTCAGACAAAAAGTTAGCTTTTGTGTATTGGGTCAGATCTTTTGTAACTTCAAAATACCCGTGAGCGCCAGCACCTTTAGCATGAACGACACGTTCAGGAACACGTTCTCTGTTAAAGTGGGCTAATTTCTCAAGCAGATGGACATCTTGCAGCAAAGTGGGACCGCGGTCACCGGCTGTCATTGAATTCTGATTGTCGCCAACTGGAGCACCCCAGCTGGTTCTAAGATTATTATTATTGGAGCTCATTAATAGAATCACCTCATGAGATTTGATTTTAGATTTAGTATAAGTTCTATATTAATGTTTTTTAAAGAAATTGCAACACTTTTTAAATAATTGACACATTACAATATGTGGGAATCGTCATAACATCTTTGGCACATTCAGATATATATGATAGACAAAGTGATTAATTGCTTAGCAGAATTAAAAAAGAAACAGCGCATCCCTACCATCACTGGAGGGGTGCGCTGCATTTTTTGATATAGAAGATATTCGGTTCTTGTACTTAGGCTTTAATGTACATTCTGTTGTAATATTCATCTAGCATTCTTTTGGTGGCAAACTCCGTACGGGTGGTTTCGATACTCTTTTTCATCATTTGCACCCATTGTTTACGATTCTCGTAAAAGGTTGGGAGCACACGTTTCAATAAGGTGTCGTACAGTGCATCACTATCATGCTTATCCAGCACCTCAAAGTCTGTAGTTTCGAAGCCGTCTCCAATCTGCCAGCCATTCTCACCATCGATGCAGGCTTCCGGCCACCAGCCATCCAGAATAGAACAGTTCAATACACCGTTCATAGCTGCTTTCATCCCGGAGGTGCCGCTGGCTTCCAATGGTCTACGTGGATTGTTGAGCCAAATATCGGCACCGCGCGTCAGCTGGGCGCCAATCGTCATATCGTAATTCTCGAGGAACACCACACTCTTTGGATACTTTTTCATCATCGCTACTAGGTTGCTGACGATTTTTTTACCGTTATCATCGAGTGGGTGCGCTTTGCCGGAGAATACAATTTGTATCTTTCCAGACTCCAGATAAGGTTCGATAATTTCTGGCTGCGAGAAGATCAGGTCGCTTCGTTTATATGGAGCTGCTCTGCGTGAGAAGCCAATGAGTAGATTGTCAGCATTTAAGCTAATGCCGGAACGTTCTTTGATGAACTGGATCAGTTCTCCCTTGATTTCTTTATGCACTGCCCATAAGTCGCCATCTTGTTCGTAGGCTTGCGTCATTCTTTCATCTACCCAGGTAGGAGTATGGATGGCATTAGTAATGCCTATAATTTCTGATCTTCCGGCTACTTCCTTCCACATTTTATTAGCCGTATCGGCGTGTAGCTGGGCAACTGCGTTGGAGATACGTGACAGCCTTAGACCTGCAACCGTCATATTAAATGGCTCGCCGCCGATCCGCTCTATCTGGTCACGGGTTAAGCCGTTGAACGCACTCATATACTCAAGTCGGTCGAGAGGATGGGTTTCGTTGCCTTCTTTGATTGGTGTGTGGGTAGTGAATACTACTTCTTCGCGAGTCGCTTTCCAAGCTTCTTCGAAGGTATGGCCTCCGGACATTTTTTCACGGATTAGCTCGATAGCCGCTAGAGCCGCATGACCCTCATTGAAGTGATAGACATCAATAGGGATTTGCAGCGCACGCATAGCCTTGACTCCACCAATCCCAAGCACGATCTCTTGTGCGATCCGTTCTTCGCCGAACCAACCATACAATTGGCCTGTGATCCAGGCATCATTATTCTCGGGTATATCTGTATCCAGTAAATACAATGTGCTGTTGCCAAAATAATCAGTTTTCCATACTTTGCATACCACATCGGTTTTTCGGACTTTAACAGTTACCTTAACCCCTGTATCTTCAAGAAACTCATAAACATAATTGTGATAGGAGTCGTACGGATTGCCGTTTGCATCAATCTTTTGGTCCGTGTAACCTTGTTTCCACTTCAGCCCAATAGGGATGATAGGGGCGTTGATATCTTTTGCACCCTTAATGTAGTCTCCGGCAAGAATGCCCAGACCTCCGGCATACATTTTGAAATCGGAATGCAGCCCGTACTCCATACTAAAATAAGCGACTGACGGTAATTTTTGTTCGTTCACTTGATAAGCCTCCTAATCACGGATTAGATTGAATTGCAGTGAAGCTGCGGGCATTATCTCAGGTGCAAACGTTTGCTCAAAATAGTGCAGCAATCATTGTGGAAGCGATTGCACCACTATTCTAGCACACTCGATGAATAAAAGCATAACGTCAATTTGGTGAAAACCACCATTTTGAATCCAATTGAGCGGAATTGATTGATAAAGTGGACAGAAGCCCCTAAGATAAAGAGATTGAAGAAATAATTAATGGTGGTGTCTAAGTTGGATATAGTTGTGATTGGAAGCTTGAATATGGACATGGTAGTACGTACAAACCGGTCACCGGATGCTGGAGAAACCCTAATTGGACAAGCCTTTGCTCTATCTCCTGGCGGAAAAGGGGCAAATCAGGCCGTTGCCGCAGCACGTCTGGGTGCAGAGGTTAGTATGATCGGAAGAGTTGGAAAAGATACCTTTGGTAGCGAAATGCTGGAGATTATCAGGAATGAAGGCATTCATATAGAGCATATTTCTGTAAGTGAACATCAGGCAACAGGAGTCGCTTCGATCGTTATTGAAGAAGATGGAGAAAATCGGATTATCGTGGTACCTGGAGCGAATATTGAGCTTACGGTAGAGGATATTCAGGCATTGGAGGCTGTGATTAGCCAGGCTAAGATCATTGTGCTGCAGCTTGAAATGGATCTGGCGATGAGTGAGCAGGCGATTGCGATTGCCCATCGTAAGAGGATTCCGGTCATCCTTAATCCTGCACCAGCTAGAGTGCTAAAGGATGAGATGCTGGCTCAGGTATCTTACCTGACACCTAATGAGACAGAAGCCGGGATTTTGTCCGGAATGACTGTGGATAGCGCAGAGACTGCTGAGCAGGCAGCCCGTATTTTGCTGCAAAAAGGAGTACAGAACGTTATCGTAACCTTGGGTTCAAAAGGTGCCCTGATTGTGAATGCTGAAGGTGCCAAGGCTGTTCCAGGCTTCCCGGTAAAGGCGGTAGATACAGTTGCTGCCGGTGACTCATTTAATGGCGCATTAGCCCAGCAGCTGGTCTTAGGAAAGACTTTGGAGGAAGCTGTGAGCTTCGCTAATGCTGTAGGTGCATTGGCTGTAGGGAAAGAAGGGGCGATCCCTTCATTGCCGCAGTTGTCCGAGGTAGAGCAGTTTCTAAAACGTAATTCGCTGTAGAATAGACAGTACAGGATACTCAAGATCTATACTAGATAAGATAGGATAAGGAGCTTAAATAATGAGCAGAACAGTAACCGTTAAAAATGTGATCATCGGCGAAGGAATCCCTAAGATATGTGTTCCGCTAATTGGAGCGACCTTGTCTGAGCTGAAGCAGGAAGCGGAAGCGCTGAAAGTACTGCAACCTGATTTGGTGGAGTGGCGGACGGATTTTTTTGCTGAAGTGGAAGACGTTGCAGCTGTTAAGAACGCACTAAGCGAAATCTGTTCTGTGATTCCAGATTTACCGCTGATTTTCACTTTTCGGAGTGCAAAAGAAGGCGGAGAGAAGCAAGTCAGCACGGAATATTACACAGCACTGAATAAAGCTGCTGCCGAGAGCGGTCTAGTAGATATAATAGATGTTGAATTATTTAATGATGAGCAGGATGTAAAGCTATTGGTCGAAGCTGCTCATACTCATAATGTATCTGTCATTATTTCAAATCATGATTTTCATGGAACACCTCCTAAAGAGGAGATCATCTCGCGGTTATGCAAGGCGCAGGAGCTTGGCGGGGATTTGCCCAAAATTGCAGTTATGCCCCAAGATGCAGGCGATGTGCTAACTTTGCTGGAAGCTACACACATCATGAAGGAAAAATATGCAGACCGTCCGATTATAACGATGTCTATGGCGGGAGCCGGGGTGATCAGCCGTTTAGCTGGTGAAATTTTCGGTTCAGCGCTTACCTTCGGAGCTGCACATAAACCTTCTGCACCTGGACAGGTAGCTGTGGTTGAGCTTCGAAATACATTGTCGCTGTTGCACCGCAGTCTGTGATTTCTGCTGATTGATATTGCCGCAAAAAAAGGCGTCCGGATTATCCGGATGCCTTTTTCTATTTTAAAGTATTGTTCGTGCGCTTACGCATTTTTTCCCGTATATACATGTACGGCATCTCTTAGAAACGCAGCGAGTCCAGGGTGGCGCTTGTCATAGTATTCGGTAAAACGTTCATCATCAACATACAATTGTGCAACACCAGCATGAGCTTCTTTGGAATAGGAATTCCAGTAGAAGGAGAGCCACTCACGGTGTAGGTCAGCACTTTTTTGCGCCAATATACTGGCAGGATCTCCATGCTCCATCGCTTGCAAGAGCGTTTCGAACATCTCTTCCTCAAGCTGTTGTATAGCTGCATATTGTTCTTCTGTCATCCCTTTAAGCTTTTGGTTGGATTGATTAATGGTGTCATCTCCGTATTTCTCCCTTATTTCTTGGCCATATTTCTTTTCGTTATCATCTACCAGCTTTTGCTTAAAGCCTTCGAATTTTTCAGTATCACTCATGGTAATTCTCCCTTCTTTTTGAGCCAGCGTCTTTTCGACGTTAGCGATTAATAGATCTAATTGCTGTCTTTTTTCCAGTAGCTTGTCATGATGCTCCCGCAGCGCTTTGGCTCCGTCGAATGAGGGCTCTGTCATAATAGCCTTGATACGTTCCAGACTTAAGCCAAGCTCCCGATAAAACAAAATTTGCTGTAGTAGATCTACTTCGGTACGGCCATAGATACGATACCCTGAAGAGTTGATTCTCGCCGGCTTAAGAATGCCAAACTCATCGTAGTAGCGCAGGGTCCGTGTGCTGATTCCAGCTAACTCTGCGAGCTTCTGCACTGTGTATTCCGTAGTATCACCTCCTACAATTCAAATGTACACCTTTACGTAACGTGAAGGTCAAATGGTTTTTTTAGCATATCCAAAACAGCGGCAGCTACCCTCTGAATGATCATGGGGAAGTCTGCCGCTACTATGAATAAGTCTATAATGTTGAGCTTTGCTGCTGCCTGAATTTATTTATGGCCCATTTGTGCTGTGAAATAATTGTGCAATTCCTCCAGCTTGCGAGGGTCCGCAAGGGTTGCTTTGTCTGAGAAGTAGTGTTCCACGACAAGGTCCCAGGTAGGTACAATTTTTTGTGAGGTCATAGCCTTAATGGCTACCTTAACTGTTTTGCGTTCTTTGGCATTGGAGAAGGTATCTACGTAATGCTGTGAACGCTCAAAATCCAGATCCTTAAATACGGCGCGGAAGATCTCTGACGTCATCCGTGCATCATCCAGCGCCCGGTGTGCGGATCCAGTAGGCTCAAGCTCAAACAATGCCATCGCGCTTTCCACGCTGACATCATTGCTAAGGCCACGCGCACGCAGAACTCCTTTGAGCAAATCGAAATACGTGGCGGACATCCAGTAGGATTCGTCCATCTTGTGCATGCGCACATCCTGAATGATTCGCTTCATGTCTTCGCCACCCCAGGTAAGCAGCAGAACTCCGTCTGTACTTAGATCAAGCCACTCTCTAAAAGCAGTGATGACTTTGGGGAAGCGGGCGGCAATGTCAATTTCCTCTTGAGGGATACCCGTTTTTTTCTTAATAAAGGAATTCAGGGTGGAGAAATATATAGGTTTGATCAAGGAAGAAAATTCATCCTTATACTGCAATGAAGAGTCTAACCGGACGGCTCCAATCTCAATGACCTCCATAGGGTGCTCGCTGGCAAACTTACGGCCGTTGAATTCGATGTCCAGAATAATATAATCCACAGGTACTTGCCTCCGTTTCCATGACTGACGCTGTAGTGCTTAATACGTCGACTTCTCTATTTTAACAAAAAAAGTGATGTAATGGGGAATATGGAGACAAGCTAATATTTGCACAAAAAAATGAACCAGCACAACATTTGTGCACTGGTTCATTTAATCAGTATTTAAATTTAATCCTATAAAAGATTAATGTCCTGAATCGGCAGCAGGTTCAGGCATATGAATCGGCTGTTCATTTATAACAGATCCGTCATCAAGACGAAGCCAGGTATTGAAGTCTTGGGTGCCTTTGACCAGTTCTATGACGCGTGCTCCCCGCATAAAGCCTTCTTTTCCATAAGTATTGTAGCCGGTAGCACGGCCATAAGAAAGACGTATGCCATACAGGTTGCCGCTAAAATCGTTGATATGGTCATGTCCGCAGAAGGTGCCAAGCACATCACCCATTTCCAGCAAAGCCGAGAATAAGCCCGAGTTCACCTCAGGTGAGCATACACGCTCAAACTTATGCCCATGACAGACTTGTGTAGACCAGACATCCCGATATTCAGGAATTGGGATATGGAAGAAAGCCAAGGCAGGCAGCCTGTTCTCAGCACTCTTCGGATTCAACCGCGCAGATTCAGCCGTCAGCCAGTTGATCTGATTCCGCCCAATCCAATTGTAGCCCGGGATATCCTCATACTCGGAGTAGCCGCCAGAATCCAGAAAATACAAAATAGCGGCCGAGTGGTCTTCCTGATCTTTAATTTCAAGAGTGTAATTGCCCGAGCCTTCCAGCTCTTCTGGGCCGGCTTCGGTCAGGCAGTGGGGATGTTCCAGAGCAATTTGCATCAGTTCACTCTTTGAAATCAGAGTTTCTGTGTCATGGTTGCCAAATACAAAGGTCCAAGGGATGCCGGATCTCTCCACGGCAGCGACAGCCTCACGAAAAGCTTGTGCGGGGTGCTCGCATGCTTTGTTTCCCGGCGATACAGGACCCGTGTAAATAAGATCTCCCGTGAAAACTACAAGATCAGGTTGTTCCGCATCCAGAATGCGTTCCATCAGTGCCTCGGTAAGCTGATCCTCAGCTCTTCCATCCATCCAGTGCAGATCGGTAAATTGTACGATTTTAAAAGTGCCATCTTGCTGAAATGATAAACTGTGTCTCATTAGAATAATCTCCCTTACTATCGAATATTGAATAGCAAGCTGTGGAGGCGCCAACCACTCATTGCGCTAAGAGGGCGTTGAGGGATGACGTCGTTAGAAGCATAGCTATACGCAGGTCAGCCGATCCAGATCCGCTGAGTGCAATGATCTCCAGAGTTTCTACCGATCATAATATCATATTCTCCAGGCTCGAAGACCAACTGATCGTCTTTCCCGTAGAACATTAACATTTCTCTGGTGATTTCGAAAGAAACCACCTGTTTCTCATGCGGTGCGAGTGTTATCTGCTGGAAACCTTTCAGTTCCTTGACCGGGCGCACGACACTTGCGCTGACGTCGTGGATGTAGAGCTGAACGGTTTCCTTGCCGGCGATGTCCGAAGTATTCTCTACTTCAATGGAGGCAACCACCCGATCCGCAGCTTCAACATTGAAGCTGTTGTAAGCAAACTTGGAATAGCTCAGGCCATAACCAAAACAGAACAGCGGGTCATTCGGGCAGTCCAGATAACGGGTCACGTAACGCACATTAGGATACTTAGAATCATAAGGTCGTCCCGTTTGATACGCATTGTAATAGACCGGAATTTGCCCAACCGAGTAGGGGAAGCTCATCGATAAACGTCCGGAAGGATTATAATCTCCGAACAGCACATCGGCCAGTGAATTTCCTGACTCTGTACCCAGAAACCAAGCCTGCAGCAGAGCGTCGCTGGCATCAAGAACGGGTTTCAGCTCCAGTGGTCTGCCGCTGAATACAATGGTGATGATCTTTTTTCCGGTATCCTTCAGACGCCAGATCAGCTTCTCCTGATTGGCCGATAGGCGGAGATTGGATTTGCTTCCGCCTTCCCCGGTATCCTGCTGATTCTCACCGACAGCGGCGAGAATTACATCACAATCCTTCAGCGCTTGGTAGGCATCCTCAATTTCATCCTCCACATCAAAAACACCCTCAAGCATGCTTCCCAGCTCACCAGTCATGGCCGTGAAAATATTTTCGGCAGATGTTTTTTGCGAAATGCCGGTGTAGAGTGATACAGCCGGATCTTTTTCTGTCCCGGCCCAACCGCCCAGTACATGAATGGAGGTGGCGAAAGGACCAGCCAGACCAATCTTCATGCCACGTTTAAGGGGCAAAGCATCATTGTCGTTTTTGAGCAGTACAACTGAGCTAGCTCCAAGCTCCCGTGCAGCCTGCAGATGCTCCGCGCTAGGTTTCGGAGCCTCATCCACCAGCGGATCTGCATCCTTAAATGGATTATCGAACAAGCCAAGCGCGTCCTTGAGCTCAAGCACCCGGATAACGGCTTCATCGATCAAGGCGATATCAAGCTTTCCTTCCTCGACCAGAGCAGCGCCGTGGTTTAGATAGTGAGTGGACATCATTTCAATATCCAGCCCAGCAGCCAGACTTTTCTCCGCTGCCTCACGGCCATCTATCGCGGCGCCATGGGGAATCAGCTCATTAACGGAATTGAAATCGGCGATGGTAACGCCGTTGAAGCCCCATTCTTCCCGTAAAATCCCGCGAAGAAGCTCGGAATTACCACTTGCCGGGATACGGTCAATGGTATTAAATGCGGCCATCACCATGGCCACACCAGCATCTACGGCAGCCTTATAGGCTGGCAGGTAGAACTCACGCAATACGCCAGAGGACATATCCACCGTGTTGTATTCCCGTCCGCCTTCGGGAGCACCGTAACCAGCGAAATGCTTCACACAGGCAGCGATGCGTCCTTTTTCTTTTAGGTCTTTGCCCTGATAACCCCGCACCATACTTTCGGTGACACGGGCATTCAGATAGGGATCCTCACCAGATGTCTCCATGACGCGTCCCCAGCGCGGGTCGCGTACGAGATCAGTCATGGGCGAGAAGGTGACGTGAATGCCGGCAGCCGCACTCTCCTTGGCGGCGATTTCAGCAAACCTTTCACAGGCTTCAAGGTCAAAGCTGCTGCCCATGGCCAGCGGAATCGGGAGGATGGTCCGGTAGCCGTGAATGACATCCGCCATGAAGAGCAGAGGAATCTTTTGTCTGCTGGTTTGCAAATGCCGGGTCTGCTGCTCGATTACATTCCGGGCTCCAATACCGTTAAGAACACTTCCGATACTCTCCATTACCTGCGGCTTAATGTTCAGTTCCTTAAATGGTCCGGTTAAATCCACGGTATCGTCCAAACCCCAATAGTGAGGACCTAGCTGGGTTAATTGGGCCAGCTTTTCGTCCAGGGTCATATCGTTCACAAGATCTTGGATAAACGTTTTAGTCATGGTTAACTCCTTCCTCGTGAGCGCATTGAAAGTTAGTTTGTTAAATAGATGTGTACTTCCCCGCCGGGCAGCGCAAGCTTGATTTTATTGGCAAAACTTACGTTATAAAGGCGATAAGGATGGGAGTGAACCGTTAACTCTCCTGGCACGCAGCTCCGAGATGCGGAATGGGCCTGAGCTATATTCAGGTTCATTTGTTGTGAAAATCATAGCAGTTCTCTCTTCGGATACAGGATGAGGCATGAATTAAATCAGAAGAGGATTGCATCATTAAGATGTTACATATGGAGACTGACATGTCTATGAAAGAAAAGTATAAAAACGTTTCCACAAACGATACACCTCGATATTAGTCTGAACACCAAAAAAAGTCAATCGCCTTTGGAAAAACAGCTAATTTATATTTTTTTACGTGAAATGTGTAACTTTAGTACTTGTAATTCGAAAATAAAATAAATTGACAGCGCATACATTTTGGGAGTATGCTTCTCACACAGAGAGTTTTACAGAAACACTGGAAACGTTTCTACAACACTCGATACACTTTTTTTTGAAGGTTGGGCAAACTGTTTTTATTCTGGCTGCTGGACAAGAAAGGAAGGTAATTTATGCATGTGACTGAATGCATCTTTCAAATTGGAGGTGGGCACTTTGGCGAGACTGAAGCTTGTGGGTGGAAACATTGTTCGGGAAGTCATTAAGAACAAAGTTCTTTTTCTAATGTTGCTGCCTGTAATCGTATATTTCGTTATCTTTCACTATGCTGTAATGCCTGGAGCTTACGTCGCATTTGTAGATTACAAGCTCAATAAGGGGATTTTTGGAAGTAACTTTATCGGACTTAAGAACTTTGAGTTTCTGGTTCAAAATGGGGATCTATGGAATATTACCAAGAATACGCTGCTCTATAATATCGTCTTTCTAGCATTAGGTAATATCATTCAAATAGTATTTGCCATTATGTTGTCTGAGATCTCAGGCAAGTGGTTCAAAAAAATATCACAATCCGTTATCCTGTTACCGAATTTCATCTCCATGGTTATCGTCGGTGTGTTTGCCTACAATATATTCAATTTCAATTCCGGGTTTATCAATACGATGTTAACTGGAATGGGGCTAGACCGTTACGAGTTCTATTCCGATCCGGGCATCTGGAAATATATTATTGTGGCTTTCAAGATCTGGGCGGGTACCGGATATGGAATGATTGTTTATCTGGCAACGATCACAGGGATTAATCATGATCTGTACGAGGCTGCTTATATGGATGGAGCGACTACCTGGCAGCGAATCCGTTATATGACCTTGCCGATTCTGAAGCCAACCTTTATTCTGCTTCTACTGTTCGGTATGGGTGGAATTCTCAAGGGATCCTTTGACCTTTTCTATAATCTGATCGGTACGAACTCTGTACTGTATCCGCAGACAGATATCATCGATACCTATGTCTTCCGTTCACTGGTGGGACAATTCAACTTCTCTATGGGTGCCGCAGTGGGCTTCTACCAATCCTTATTCGGTCTGATCCTGGTGCTTGTAGTTAACTTTATTGTACGCAAGGTAGAACCGGACAGCGCTTTGTTCTAAGACTAGACACGAAACAGGGGTGATAAATATGGAAAAGAGTACAATCAAACAGGATTCCGGAAGCATTCTCATAAAAGCAGTCAGTTATATCTGTATCGCTATCTTTGCGCTATTCTGTTTATTTCCCTTCGCGTTGATGATCTCCTCATCGTTCATGAACGAGCAGGAAATTGTTCGTGAAGGTTACAAGCTGCTGCCGAAGGCATTTTCCTTTAAGGCTTACGAGATGCTATTCAACAACTCTACTCAGCTGGTGAATGCTTATCAGGTAACTATCTTCATTACCGTAGTGGGTACGGTACTCGGACTGTTTATGATGTCGATGGCCGGATTCGTGCTCAACCGTAAGGATTTCAAGTACCGCAACTTCTTTTCCTTCTTGATTTACTTTACAACACTATTCAGTGGCGGCTTGATTCCGACATACATCCTGATGGTTAAGCACCTGCATATGAAGGACAGCTTATTCGCCATGATTCTTCCGGGTGTAGTTGGTGCATGGTCCATCTTCCTGATGCGTAATTTCATGAAGGCGATTCCGGATTCCTTATATGAATCCGCTACCATTGACGGTGCTGGCGACTTTCGCATCTATTGGCGGATATTTATTCCGCTGGCGGTTCCATCCTTGGCTACTATTGGGCTTTTCTCAGCACTAGGCTTTTGGAATGAGTGGTATAACGGGATGTTGTATATTGACAGTCCGACGAAATATCCGCTCCAATACTTTTTGCAGCGAATGGTCAATCAGACGAACTTAGGAGCGCTAATCAACTCGGGAGCGGTCATCAATACTGCTGATCTTCCGACGCAATCCATCAAGATGGCTACAGCTGTGCTGGCCACTGGACCGATTATTCTCCTGTATCCATTTGTACAGCGTTATTTCGTAACAGGCCTCACCATCGGGGCAGTAAAGGGTTAATGGACGCAATCTTCTTTTCGAAGAGCGTTTATTATAAATGAAAGTTTCATAAATAGAAGAGAAAAGGGAGGCTTACCTAAATGAAAGGTAAAAAGATCGCGTCTTCTTTAATTGCTGTCCTCATGCTTACTGGAGCACTGACAGCCTGCACATCCAAGAACAACAATGAGCCGAGTAATGATCCGGCAGCCACGAAAGCTCCAGAGGCTTCAGCCAATGCAGGCGGAGTGGATACTTCCAAGGAAGCTAAGCTGGTGTACTACCTGTGGGGCAGCGAAGGAGTTAAAAATAAAGAAATCCTCGCTGAGATTAACAAGAAGCTCAAGGCTGACCTAAACGCTACGATTGAAGTGAAGTATATTGACTGGCCGGATATCGCTACTAAGTACCCGCTGCTTTTTGCTTCAGGCGAAGAATTTGATATGTCGCATGCATCTCCCGGAGCTCCGGTATCTTATTTCACATTGGCTAGTGAAGGCGCTCTAGTGGACCTTACAGATATGCTGGATAAAGTTGCTCCTAAGCTGAAAGCGGAAATCCCGGAAAGTGTGTGGGAAAATACAAAATACAAAGGCAAAATTTATGGTGTACCAAGTCTTTATAGCGAATACACACCTGCCGGTTATGCCTATCGTTCTGACTTGCTGAAAAAATATGGAATGGACAAAATCACTTCCATTGATGATATGGTTAAATACATGGATAATGTGGTTGCTAATGAGTCCTTCCCGCCAATTAACGGCAAGGCAGAAGATGCAGCCAATATGTTCAGAATGCTCGTAGATACTACAGGGATGTGGCTTAACGCTCCTGGTATATCTTTGAATGAGCTGAATCTTGTGACTAAAAGTCCAGAGGACTACAAGACTGTCTTCCATCCAGCCTTCACTCAGGAATTTGAAGATTGGGCTGTGAAGATGCGTGAATGGGCGGATAAGGGCTACTGGAGTAAAGATGTGCTGTCTGCAACCCTAGGCAGCAAGGATAACTTCAGAGCAGCTAACTCCGCAGGTTATTTGACTCATGCTCAGGACTGGATCGGCCAATACGGTGCGGATTTGAAGGCACAACCGGAATCAGATCCTTACTTCTTTACTTTTGCGGAAGCCAATAAGAAGATCAAACGTAAAATGGGCGTTGACAACTCGACTGTAATCAGCACGAACTCAGCTAATCCAGAGCGCGCTCTGATGGTGATTGAGAAGTTCATGACCGATGAAAGCTACTACAACCTCATCCAAAACGGTATTGAAGGCAAACAATATGTGATGGAAAATGGTGTTAAAAAGCAGCCTGCAGGCTTCAACGATAAAACGGACGGCGGAGGTTTCGCTGCTTGGTCACTTCGTAATGACAAATTCGTAGTTCCTACGGATACAGAAAACCCAATCCGTAACTCCTTATTCGCAGAATGGGATAAAGTGGCTATCGATGATCCTTACAATGGCTTCAGCTTTGATCCAACCAATGTTACAACTGAAATTGCTTCGATTTCCAACGTGAATTCACAGCTCGGTATTCAATTGATGCTTGGTAAAACAAGCAAAGATCCAAAAGCAGCTGTTGCGGAGTACCGCGATCAGCTGAAAAAAGCAGGAGTTGACAAGGTCATTGCCGAAGTAGAGAAGCAATTGGCTGCGTTTGTTCCTGTCAACTAAAGAAAGTTAAGGGGTGTAAGGGAGCTATAATTCGATATAGCTCCTTTACCCATAAATGGGGGAGTAAAGTGGATGTAAATATCAAGGATATCGCGCGGATTTCCGGTGTGGGCATCTCGACAGTCTCCAGGGTAATCAACAACAAGGGACCGGTGAGCAAGTCTACACGTGAGAAAGTAATGAGTGTGGTTAAGGAATACAATTATATTCCTAATTCCAACGCGCGGAATTTGAAAACTACACAATCTAAGAACATTGCACTTATGGTCAAGGGGATTACCAATCCTTTTTTCTCTAATATGATCAGAGAAATTGAACGGCAGGTCAATCTGCGGGGCTACCCGTTTCTTATCCAGCAAGTAGAGGATGGGACCGATGAAATCAATGCTGCAATTCAACTGGTGAAGGAGAAAAATCTGTGCGGGATTATCTTCATGGGTGGAACCTATGATCATTCTGAAGAGAAGTTCAAACAGCTGACGGTTCCGTTTGTGCTGACAACGATCACCTCAACGCAGCAGGTGAACCCGCTTATTTTTTCCAGCGTTATTATCAATGAAACGAAGGAAGCCTATAAGGCTACCAATTATTTGATCTCATTAGGTCATACGAATATCGGCTTTTTAGCCAAGTCTCCTTTATTGGATGAAACCACGGGCAACCGGCGGTATTTAGGCTACAAAAAAGCACTCGAAGAGCAGGGTCTGCCCTATGATTCGGGGCTGGTCGAGGATTGTGAATACAGTCCCAGCTCGGGATTTAATGCTGCGCGAAGATTGCTCAACAAGAACAAGGGAATTACAGCTATATTTGCCGCTTCCGACACGATTGCCATCGGTGCTGCCAAAGCGGTGCTTACCGCGGGGTTATCTATCCCTGATGACATTTCGATCATTGGCTTTGACGGGATCGAGATGGCTGAATATTATCATCCTTCTCTTGATACAATCAGCCAGCCGGGTACGGAAATGGCCTTATCCAGTGTAGGTGTTCTGTTTGATCTCATTTCCGGACGGTCAAATCATCAGCATATTGTCTATGATGCGGTATTGCTCAAACGTGGTTCCTGCAAGATGATTAAACCTCGTTAAGATCACACTATAAACTTTTATTGGAGTGGAACCGAAATGCAAGATACACTGAGAATAGGTACGATTGTTCGTGGTGGAGAAGCCGTTAAGGTCATTCCACAAATCGTGGGGCATGGATTTGAATCATTTAATCTGAACTTTTGGCAGACCACCGGCGAAACTGATTTGATCGAAACGGCTGCACGACTGAGGGAGTTAGCTGCTGAACATGATTTTGTCATCTCCTCTGTGGGCATCTATGGAAATCCGCTGAATGGCAGCGGCGACAATGCCGACACATTGGCCAGCTGGGAGCGGCTGATTGATCATGCACATTTATTTGGCACAGATATTATAGGCGGGTTCACCGGCCGATTGCCAGGTTTGTCCATTGATGAGTCGATCCCGAAGTTTACAGAGGTGTTCGGAGAACTGGCGAAGAGAGCGGCAGATCGTGGCCTGCGGATTGCTTTTGAGAATTGCGCTATGGGCGGAAACTGGCAGAGCGGAGAGTGGAACATCGCTCACAATCCTTCGGCCTGGGAGAAGATGTTCAATGCTGTTCCGGCAGATAATCTGGGATTGGAATGGGAGCCTTGCCACCAGCTGATCGCATTGATTGATCCGCTTCCGCAGCTGCGCAAATGGATGGATAAAGTATTCCATGTGCATGGCAAGGATGCGACCATCGCTTGGGACATCGTCAAGGAATACGGTATTCATGGCCCCAAACCTTATGTATGGGACCGGACCCCTGGCTTCGGGGATACCAATTGGGTAGATGTAATCACCGTCCTGCGCCAAGCGGGTTATAAAGGTACGATTGATATCGAAGGCTGGCATGATCCAGTGTATCGTGATGAGCTGGAAATGACCGGCCAGGTGCATGCACTGAATTACTTGAAATATTGCCGTGGTGGCAGCTTTGTGCCTAATCCGGTTTAAATGGTGCCGTATGAAAACAACCCAAAAATGACCTCGAAATCCACAGTGAAGTGGAGGATGAGGTCATTTTTTATAGTTAATCCTGAATTAATCCTGAATCAGATATCCTTGTCCCAGCTGTATTTCTTTGAAGCCAGCCAAATGGCGGGCTTGAAAGCGGATAGGGGTGCTGCCGCCAACCATAATGATATTTTGGATATCGGCGGCCCCTTCTGAAGGCAGGGAAAAGGCTTTGATATAGGCGTACTCTTCGGCAAGTGTCGTATAAATCGCGTTGATAAGCGGGTCGTTTTCACCTTTTCCCATTAGATTCATGAGAATATATCCGCTTGTGTTCAGCTTCGAACGGGTAATACTGAAAAATTCACGGGAGATCAAATGCCTTGGTGTACCAGCGGCAGTAAAGGCATCCAAAATGATGTAATCATATATCAGCGGGTCTTCGTCTTCAAGGATCTGACGTCCATCTCCGATCACTACGTTATCTTGACTGTATCCGAAGCAGCGGCGGCTTAATTCGACTACTTCGCTGTCTAGCTCGGCCACTTTAAATCTTTTCTCCGGAAAATGCCCGGCAATTGTTCCAATCCCATGCCCAATAAGAAAAACATCCTCAAAAGAGGGGAGGTTGAACTCCATGAAGTGAATGATGGCCCGCGGATATTCAAAGAGAATTCGTTGCGGGTCATTAAGATCCATCGCACCTTGAGTGGCATGATTCGAGAACTGCATAACGCGGAAGGAGCCTTTTTCACCATATAGTTCTGTTGTGTCGTAGACGGTTATTTCATGATTTTTGCTATTTCTTTGAAGCTCTGAATGCAAGTGATCAATCTCCTTATACAATACTAATTCGTTTATATTCATTGGGTGTAACCCCGACAACACGTTTAAAAAGCTTGTTGAAGTAGGCAGGATCGCCATATCCAACCTCTGCCCCAATCTCGTGAACCTTCAGGTCCGGAGCATTCTTGAGCAGATGTTTGGCTTTGCGCAGCCGAATTTCCGTGATATAGTCCGTTAGTGTAAGTCCAGTCTCTTGCTTGAACAGCTTGCTTAAATAGCTTGGGGTCAAAAAAACCATATTTGCCAAAGTGTTCAGATCCGCATGCTGATTATAGTTAGAGGATATCCAGCGTTTTATGGTTTCTATGGCTGTGCCGGACATCTCCAGACGATGGGTTCTGATTTCGTTCAGAATGCTTGTGAAGTGGGCGGTAAACATCTCCTCAATGTCGCAAAAGCTCATGCTGGACGCGATTCTGTCATCCAACCTGAGGTCGGGAGCACTTTTATTGCGGGCCTCGAATTCTTGCAGTTCCTTTTGTGCAGTTTCTTCAACCCATCGACAGATTCGGAGAATTTGGTCAGGAGCGGCTTGTTGTGCTTTCAGGACTGAGAATAGGTCATGAACCCATTCTAAGACGCCTGTCACATTCAGAATCTGCAGGTTATGGATCAGCGGTTCTCTAATTGTATTAAAGTGATCCAGGAGGTTTATCTCCGGCTGTTGAATATTCTGAATATTCGCGTAATGCACAGGCTCCGGATTATATATGCCCATGTTGCAGGCTTGTTTAGCATCTAGGTATGCCAGTCTAAGCTTGGATACCTCATTATAACAACCGCTGGTACCTACATGTAGGATCTTTCCGTGTGCAGATATCCGCATAATGTCACCGATATCTTTTAAATCGTTGTCTGACAGCGGCTCAGCAGAATATACAATCCAGACGTAGAGTCCTTTTTGAATCTCCAAGCTGTCGAAGCTCAACGCCTTCTCTTGCCGCAGACTGTCTGCGCAGGAGCAGACGGTTTCTCTGGCGCTCCCTTTGAGGACAAAGACCGAGAAATAAGGCTGGGGCAAGGTAAGGCTGGATAAAAGCAGAGGGGAAGAGGGCTCTTCGATATGCAAGAATGTCAATAAAAGCCCGGAACGGTGGCGTTCTTCCTTGTCGCGCGCGAGCTGCCGTTCTTTGTCTAGCCGATAAAGCAGCTCGAACAGCTGCTCTTTATTAATTGGTTTTAATAAATAGTCTACAGCTGAGCTGCGGATGGCTTCTCGGGCATAATTAAATTCAACAAATCCACTCATTAGAATAGAGTAGATCTGCGGGTGGGTCGCTTTTAACTGTTTAATCAGCTCCAAGCCATTGATTTGCGGCATACGAATATCTGTAATCACAACATCAAGTTGAAGTGTGCTTAACTTATCTAATAGATGTTTTCCGTCGGAGTAGGTGCCGATGACCAGAAATTCGGCGCTTTCTTTACTGATCATTCGGGCCAGTCCTTCGCGGATTAAGATCTCATCATCAACAATCGCAATACGCAGCAATCTGAGCAGCCCCTCTCCTAAATAAATTCATCTTCACTGTATTTAGCGTTAATATCCGCAATGCGCAGGGTAACACGAGTGCCGATTCCAAGCTCACTCTCAACAAGCAGACCAAACGAGCTACCGTAATGCAGGCGAATTCTTTCATTTACATTTCGTAGTCCAATCCCGAACCTTTCATTGTCCGTTCCAGTCTGCAGACTATTGTTTAAGGAACGAAGTGTGGCTTCATCCATACCGATCCCGTCATCTTCTACACAGAATACGGCATCTCCATGCTCGCTCCATGCGGTGATGCTCAAGGTGCCCAGTCCTACCTTTTGATCCAAACCGTGAAAGACAGCATTTTCTACGATCGGTTGAAAGACAAGCTTAATAACAGGAAGATGAAGGAATTCGTCCGGCACTTCGATGTTAAGTCTGAACTTGTCTGGGAATCGGATTTCCAGCAGCTGATAATAATTTCTCACATGATCCAGCTCTTGTCTAATTGTAACAGCCTCTTCGTTTCGGACAATGCTGTAACGCATTTGAAGCCCAAGTAAATAGGTTAGCTTCGCCACACGTGGATCATCATTGCTCTCTGCAAGCATGCGAATGGATTCCAGCGTATTATAAATAAAATGGGGATTGATCTGGTTCTGAAGCGCCCGCATATCAGCCTTTTGCTTCCGTTTCTCCGTGATAGACACTTCTTGTAACAGATCCTTGACCCTTATGATCATCCGATTAAAATGACTGCCCAGCATCCCAATCTCATCATTATATTTGGAATGCTGCCAGACATCCAGATTACCATGCTGCACCCGTTTCATTAAGCGGACCAAGGATTTAAGGGGTTTAGTAAGGGCATGAGAAATTATAGTCGCAACAAAAAGTGCAAAAGCAATAATAATCAGTGTGGTCAAGATAAGCGTATTCCGATTCTTTTGTACAGGGGACAGGATACGTGTTAAAGGTATCGTAACCATAGTGGTCCACCCGGTCTGTTTTGAGACGGTGTACACTACAAGATAAGACTGGCCATTCAAGTCTATTTGAAAATGATCCTGCTGCTGATTTACTTGCTGCAGCAACAGCTTTGTATTCAGAGTTTGTGTTTCGGCAGCCAGATTCGGAACCGCGGAATCTTCACTGGCATAGATCAGATCTCCATTGTTATCTACAATGAACGTGTTTCCTTGCGTAACTGCATTTACGGGATCGATAATGCCCTTAAACAGATTGATGTCTACATCGAAAACGAGAATTCCTATATTCTGCAAAGTGCTTACAGAGTTAATTGTACGCAGAACACTAAAGACCTCTTTATGGACATTCGAGTTGGTGCGGATCGTATGTCTGCCCTGAATGACAGGCGCTGCTCCGGCATCTTCACTCATGGTTCTCCATTTGGCTAATCGTTCCTCTGGATACAGTTCATTTATTCCAGCGTCTTTATCATAAAAGACAGAGCCGTACTGATCCACCAAATACACGGCAATGATCTCTTCCTTAGTATGATTCAAATAGCTAAGGAACATCGCCATGCCCGTATTTTTTTCCCAGTCGGTATTTTGCTGTGTCAGGTAGACTTGCACATCGGTGTTATACAGCGGCAGGGCCGTATACCTTTTGAGGTCGGCAATATATCGGTCAATGGTATCTGAAGCATTCGATGTCATTTGACCCGCACCGTCAGTCGCATTCACAAGAACCGAGTTGAACATGGAGCGGGACGATAGATAACTTACATAAGTGATCGGCATAGAGATCAGAAAGACAAAGATAACGATCAGCTTGCGCTCCATCGGTAGATTGGCAAGGAACAACCACATTTTGCGTAAAGTTAACCGGATGTATGATAGCATTTGCGTTGTTCCTTTCCTGTAATAAGCTACCTACCTTATTTGACCGCTCCACTGGTTACGCCTTCAAAGATGTAACGCTGCAGGAAGAAATATAGAATTACTGTTGGCAGCAGGATAAGCAGAATAGCCGCACAGATTAAATTCCATTCCCCCGAATTGACCCCTTGAAAACGCATTAGGATCGTCGTAACTACACCAAGGCTTTGTTTCGGCATGTAGAGATAAGGGATGTACATGTCATTGTAAATACTAATGGTTTTCAAAATAATCAAAGTAGCCGTAGCTGGTGTAAGTAAAGGGAAAATAATCGACCGATAGATTCTGAAAAGAGAGGCACCTTCTACCATCGCACTTTCATCGAGATCCACGGGAATATTACGGATAAATTGCAGATATAAAATAATTTGAATTACATCCGCTCCAATATAAAGCACGATCGGGGCGCCGAGTGTATTGTAAAGCCCCATACTTTTGATGATACCAAAAGTCGCCACTTGTGTCGTGATACTAGGAATAATGGTGGCTACTAGATATGCACCGAAGACAACGGGTTTCAATTTGAAAGAGAAGCGTCCCAATACAAATGCTACCATAGTGCCGAACAGAATGTTCAGAATTAAAGTAATAGCTATAATGATTAACACATTACCAAATCCGTTAAGTAGACCCCCACGCTGGAAGACGGCAGTGAAATTATCGAAATTCAAAAAGCTTTTTGGCAGTGCCATGGAGCTGCTGCTGTTAAATTCGTCAGTGGATTTAAAGGCATTGACGATGACCACATACGGAGGAAATAGTACAACAAATACGCCGATAAGCAGCGAGAAGTATTTAATAACATCTGTGAAGCGAAATTTGGTGTATGTCATATCTATTTGTCCCCTCCCCGGCTAAGAACTAGTTGCTGTACTAACAGTACGATGACGACAAAGAAGAGCAAGATAATACTCATGGCAGAAGCGAGGCCATAATTATTGTAAGCAAATGCTGTATCTACAACTTTTTGTACGTATGTTTCGCTGGCGCCTGCAGGGCCGCCCTTGGTCAACACGAAGGGGAGATCGAATACTTCCAGTGCCCCTGTGACGGTAAGAAATAAGTTAAGCTGGATGACTGGCTTCATATTCGGTAAAGTAATTCTCCAAAGTGTTTGAAAAGGTCCGGCACCATCGATCTTTGAGGCCTCATAAATATCGTTTGGAATGGCCTGCAAGGAGGCGATGTAGATTACCATGTTATAACCCATGAAACGCCAAAATCCTGTAGATGCCAGTGAATAGTTAACCAGTCCTTCTGTTCCAAGCCAACTGGTCTGTCCTAGTCCGGTAAGACCAATGCTATTCAGAAACATATTCAGAGAGCCGTTGGTGGTGTCAAAGACATAACCAAACATAAAGGCGACGGCGACACCGTTCATAATGTAAGGGAGGAAGAGTAAGATTCGAAATGCATTTTTTCCTTTCAGCTTACTATTGAGCACAATCGCAAAATAAATAGCGACGATATTCTGGAGAATTCCCATCGCGAAATAAGCAAAGTTATGGGTAAATACCTTGAAAATATCGGGGTTGGAGAAGACTTCGCGGTAATTATCGAGACCGACCCAAGGCTTCTCAGGGCTATAGCCATCCCAGTTCGTAAAGCTGTAATAAATCAGCTTGAGTGCCGGATAATACGTGAATGTTGCGAGCAGCAACAAAGGAATCGTGAGGAAGGATACAATGATAATCGTCTTCTGTTTGTTATAGGAAAGTGTTCCGAACATCGCTAGCCCTTCTTTCATAAAAACGTGGTATGGAAAGGCAAAATGGATTATCCGTAAAAGCAATAATCCATTTTGCTCCGTAGTGTACTTCGAATCAAAAGCTCAAATTAATAACCGAGGTCCTTCTTGGCTTTAGCCCAAGCTTTATTCCACTTGTCTAATACGGTTTGTGGATCTTTGGCAAGTACAAATTCCTGTACAACAGCAGGGAGATCCAGCTGTGCCTTGTTGCCGATCTCTGTAACCTTTGCATCGTCAACAGTTCCTTCTACCAGTTCTACTCCGGTAGCTTGGAATTCTTTCAGCTGAGTCAGATTGGATTCCTTGCCTTTTAATGGAGAGATAAAGCCGGCGAAATCCTCATAACCTGAATCCTCAATCATCCATTTTACGAAGGCTTTAGCTGCCTCTAAATTTTTGCTGTTTTTAGCAACGGCATAGAAGAAGTCAGGGCTAAGGGTAGCAGATGGTTTACCTGAATTGTCATAAGGGAATGGGAAGAAGCCAACATTGTCTGAAGAAGCGCCTGCTCCGATGACTTGGTTAATAACCCAGTTGCCAAGATAGTACATGGCGAATTTGCCGGAAGCGATGTCCTTTTTCGATTGCTCCCAGTTGGTGGAGTTGATGTCTTTTTCCAGATAGCCTTTTTCATTCAGTTCTCTAAGTAGGCTGAAGGCTTTGCCATAACCGTTGTCCATAGTGAACGGTGTTTCAGAGTTTAGCTTAGCATTTGGAAAATCAGGATTGCCTTCAATTAAGCGTGGTGTGTCATAAGCCCAAGTACCAAGTGGCCATTTGTCTTTGAAGTTAGAGGACATTGGAATAACACCTTTTGCTTTCAGCTTCTCGCAGGCAGCCAGGAATTCATCCCAAGTCTTAGGTGTTTCGGTGATGCCGGCATCGGTGAATGCTGTTTTGTTATAAACAATACCGGAAGTAGAGTTCCCTGTAGTAATTCCGTAAAGCTTACCATCAAAGGATTTGAAGTCTTTAAAGGTGATCTGATCGTTCAAGCCGAGATCATCCAGTGAAGCAAAATATTTCGGCAGGTCGGAGTTAGGGATGGAAGGAATAAACATAACGTCTGGAAGCTCGCCGCTGGCCATTCTGACTTTAGCCTGTTGGTTATAGTCGGTTTGGGAAGCTTCGAATTCGACTTTAATGTTCGGGTATTTTTCATTAAAGCGCTTTACATATTCGTCATATTCTTTGCCGATCATGTCTGTTCTGTTAGTTAGGAAGGTGATTTTGCCGCTGATATCAGCTCCTGCTGCAGGTTCGGCAGTTGCATTCGTGTCACCGCCGGTATTCTCTGCGTTAGTTGCTGCGGGCTTTTCAGTTGCGGCAGCGCCGTTATTCGTGTTGTTGTCATTATTAGAACCACAGCCAGCAAGCGTTGAAGATAAGACCATAATCATAACAAAGGATAACGAAAATAACTTATTTCTCATAGCTTAATCCCCTTTTCGTTTTTATTGTTAGCGTTTACATGAACATTATAGCTTTATCGAAGCCGTTAATAAATGTATTGTATTATTATTTATTGTCTTTATTTGTTTTGTTTCTGCGTTTATAATTAGCGTGTACCTAACAATCAGATAACAAAATACAAAGAATATCAAAAGGGTTCAATGAATTAATTGAAGTCTTATGCTATTTTTGAGAAGTCTATGCTTACAAAACTTTTAGGAGGTATTATGAAACATTTGCATATGAATCTTGCGAAGTGGGAATTTAGAGGCTGTGGTGATGAGGAGTGGCTTCCGGCGACTGTACCAGGTACAGTCCATACGGATTTACTAAAGAACGGAAAAATTTCAGACCCCTTTTATGGCACAAATGAACATGATCTACAGTGGATCGATAAGAAGGACTGGGAATATCAAACCTCGTTGCAGTTGGGGGAAGAGTGGCAGAAGTTTGCTTGCACGGAGCTAGTTTTTGAGGGACTGGATACTTATGCAGATGTGTACGTGAATAATGTACATGTGCTTGCTGCTGATAATATGTTTCTGGCATGGAAAGTGGATGTCAAAGATCAGTTGAAGACTGGAGAAAATAATATTCGGGTGAAGTTCCGCTCTGTGGTTAAGGAAGATTTACCGAAATTAGCGAGGCTGGGTTACGCGCTGCCTGCCTCAAATGATCAATCCGAGCTTGGGGGATTAGATGAACAACGAATTAGTATTTTTGCGCGCAAAGCACCTTATCATTACGGCTGGGATTGGGGCCCGCGTTTCTTGACCAGTGGAATATGGCGTGCGGCAGCTCTGGTGGGACGTGACACTGTTCAAATTACAGACCTCTATATCCGTCAAAATGTGATTGCTAAGGAAGAAGCTCGCCTGACCGCAATTGTAGAAGTGGATGCTCCTGCTGCTTGGCGGGGAATGCTGCGAATAAGTGCCGATGGTTTGGAGTGGATGCAAGCGGTTACTTTAGAAGAAGGCAAGCAGCAATTAGAGATGAATATGGTTATATCCGAGCCACAGCTCTGGTGGTGCAGAGGGCTGGGAGAGCCACATTTATATACATTCCAGGCAGAATTGGTACAAGGTGCGGAAGTAGAGGGTAGCAAAAGTGTGCGGACTGGGCTCCGCAGTATTGAATTGATTCGGGAGCGTGATGCCAAAGGAGCTTCGTTTTCTTTTGCGCTGAATGGAGTTTCCGTCTTCGCCAAAGGTGCCAATCATATTCCAAATGACAGCTTCACCACAGAAGTAACCGAGGAGCGGTATCGGCATGAAATTGCCACGGCAGTAGAATCGAATATGAATATGCTGCGCGTTTGGGGCGGCGGTATATATGAAGAAGATATTTTTTATCAGCTCTGTGATGAATACGGATTGCTGGTCTGGCAGGACTTTATGTTCGCTTGCAGTATGTATCCCGGGGACGAGGCGTTCCTAGAAAATGTGAAAAAAGAAGCTGAATATAACGTCAAAAGATTGCGCAATCATCCCTGCATCGCCTTATGGTGTGGCAACAACGAGATTGATTCGGCCTGGTCACAGTTCGAGGAAAATATGGGCTGGGGCTGGAAAGAAAAACTCGGCGCTGAGCAAAGAGCGACAATGTGGGCCGATTATATTAAAATCTTCCACCAAATTCTGCCGGAGGCTGTAGCCGCATTCCATCCGGGAGTGGACTACTGGCCGTCTTCACCGTTGCGGGAGCTGACTGGCGATATTAATCAGCATGCGACGCGAATTGTGGGCGAAGGGGATGTGCATTACTGGGGCGTCTGGCACGGAATCGAGCCTTTTGAGAACTATAATACAAAGGTTGGCCGCTTCATGAGTGAATATGGCTTCCAGTCGTTCCCGGAACTAAAAACGGTAATGAGCTATGCGGAAGAGCAGGATTTGGAGCTTACCTCAGAGGTGATGCTGGCGCATCAGAAGAATGGTCGCGGTAATCTGCTGATCAAAGAATATATGGATATGTATCTGCCGCAGCCAAAGGACTTCAAAGCCTTTTTATATATGAGTCAAATCCTGCAGGCCGAAGCGATCCGAATCGCGATTGAAAGCCACAGAAGAAATAAACCTTATTGTATGGGCACTTTATACTGGCAGATGAACGATTGCTGGCCGGTGGCTTCTTGGGCGGGCATGGATTATAACGGGCGCTGGAAAGCCCTGCAATATACCGTGCGTTCAAGCTTCCAAGATGTTCTGTTGTCTATCGACGGTACAGACCGTGAGAAGGTAGACATTCATGTCGTATCTGATTTAAGAACAGCAGTGAGCGCTGAGTTGGTGCTTACTTTGTATCAGTTTAACGGTTCGGTGCTGCGAGAGTGGGCACATCCCGTTGAGCTGGGAGCTGATTCTGCAGCTATCGTATTCTCGTCTCCTGTGGCAGACCTGCTAGAAGGTCAAGGGGTGGGTGATGTCTTGCTTGGAATTTGCTTGCAGGCGGATGGCCAGGTGATAGATCACAAGTTGCATTATTTTACTCCGGAAAAAGAAATTCCATTGCAGCGCTCAGTAATTACCGTGCTGGAAACTCCAGAGAGCGGTGGATTAAGCTTCACCGTGACCAGTGATGTATTGGCTAGAGGTGTATATCTGACTTCGGAAGATGAAGGAATATTCTCTGACAATTATTTTGACCTTCTCCCAGGTCAGACCAAGACGATAGAGTTCTCACAACGCGGGAACGATGGAAGAGACTGGATTCCTGCCGCACCTAAGGGGCTAAAGGTTCAATCGATGGTTGATTTTGTGAGCGAAGATTTGCTGTAAATCCTAAGGAGAGAAGGACTGGCACATGGGGATTTTAGTTCAGGAAGATAAGGGATTATTCCATTTACAGAGCGCAGGGATGAGTTATATTCTTCAGCTTGTTAATGATTATCCGGCACATGTGTATTGGGGCAAGAAGCTGCGGAGTGACAGCAATTTGGAAGGGTTGTTGAATCTGGGAGGAAATACGGGTCTCGACCGGCTCCCGCAGGAATATCCCCAATACGGCACAGGAGATTTCAGAACACCTGCTTATCAAGTTCGGCTCGAAGACGGCACTCGTATTACAGAGCTGAAATACAGCGGGTACCGGGTATTTGAGGGTAAACCCTCACTGCCGGGTCTGCCATCTGTATATGTTGAGTCTGCGCAAGAAGCACAGACGTTGGAGCTTACACTTAAGGATGATTACGCCAAGCTGAGTGTTATTTTGCGCTATACGGTTTTTGAACATACCAACGTAATCACCCGCTCTGTGGAGTTTACCAACGCAGGGGAAACGCAGCTGCAATTGCAGCGTGCACTGAGTGCTAGTGTCGATTTCCCGTCTGGCGATATGGATATGATCTATTTGGCAGGAGCTTGGTCAAGGGAAGGTAATCTGACCCGTAGACGTCTGGTGCAAGGTGGTACGACCATTGGGAGCCGCAGAGGGATGAGCAGCCACCAGTTAAATCCATTTGCTGCGCTGGTGAAACCTGAAACGGATGAAAATCATGGAGAGGCCTACGGCTTCAGTCTTGTATATAGTGGAGGCTTTGAAGCTGAGGCAGAGGTCGATTCCTTCGGGATGACCCGGTTTACGATGGGGCTGAATTCTTTTGATTTCTCCTGGCTGCTGGAGCCGGGTGAACAATTCCAGACCCCAGAGGTAGTGATGGTTTATTCCTCCGAGGGGATCGGAGAAATGTCGAGGACCTATCATCGCCTGTACCGGACCCGTTTATGCAGAGGGTTATATAGAGATAAGGAACGGCCCATTCTGGTCAACAATTGGGAAGCCACCTATTTCAACTTCGATGCGGATAAATTGGAGTCGATTGCAGCGGAAGGAGCGAAACTCGGGATAGAGCTATTCGTACTGGACGACGGCTGGTTTGGCAAAAGAGATGCAGATAACTCCTCTCTCGGAGACTGGGTAGAGGATCTGCGCAAGCTTCCAGGCGGATTATCTGATGTCGCACAGCGCGTGAATAATCTAGGCTTGCAGTTTGGCCTCTGGTTCGAGCCGGAGATGATCTCGCCAGACAGCGAGCTCTATCGTAAGCATCCCGACTGGTGTCTGCATGTGCCGGGACGCCGCCGCAGCGAAGCCCGCTGGCAATTGGTGCTGGACTATACACGGGAGGATGTTCGGCAGTACATTTATGAGTCACTGTCCCGGATTTTCTCGACCGTGCCCATTAGTTATGTGAAATGGGATATGAACCGCTGTTTAACGGAGATTGGCTCTGCAGAGTTACCTTCTGAACGCCAAGGGGAAACCGCACATCGTTATGTGCTTGGGCTGTATGAGCTATTGGAGCAAATAACTTCAGAGTTTCCGCATATCCTGTTCGAGAGCTGCTGTAGCGGTGGCGGCCGCTTCGACCCAGGCATGCTGCATTACATGCCGCAGACCTGGACCAGTGACGATACCGATGCTGTGGAACGACTGAAGATTCAGTATGGAACAAGTCTGGTGTATCCGGTTAGTTCGATAGGCGCGCATGTGTCTGCCGTGCCGAATCATCAGGTAGGACGGATCACTCCGCTGTCTTTTCGTGGAGATGTAGCTATGTCCGGTAATTTCGGTTATGAGCTGGATCTTACGAAGTTTACAGACGAAGAGAAGGAACTTGTGAAGGAACAGGTTGCGAACTATAAACAAATCCGCAGTCTTGTGCAGCAAGGGAATCTGTACCGGCTGCAAAGCCCGTTTGAGGGCAATGAGACAGCATGGATGTTCGTGTCCGATGATCAGCGAGAGGCATTAGTTTATTACTTCCGGGTAATGGCTGTGCCGCATCCGCCCCGCCGCAGCCTGAAGCTGAATGGTTTAAATCCGGAGCTGGATTACATTCTGGAGGCAAGTGGTGAGGTTTACGGTGGTGATCGGCTAATGCAAGCTGGACTGGCTCTGCCGGATATCCAGCAGGATTTTGTTAGCGGATGTTATAAATTGAAGGTGCAGGAATAGAGTTTATTGATAAACAGGAAGCAAACCACGGGCACGAGCAAGCTATGAGCAAGCCATGAGCAAGCTATGAGCAAGCCATGAGCAAGCAATGGGCAAGCCATGAGCAAACCATGAGCAAGCCATGAGCAAACCACGAGCATACTATGAGCCTAGCTCGTGGTTTGCTTTTTTTTGTTGGCAAAGATGAATTTGAATCAGTTGAAGCTGCGGTTGGCAAAGCAGCCTTGATCGTATCCACCTTCACACATATATTCCTCCTGTTATGGCATCCTGTGAAGCTACCTTTTGTATGATGCTATAGCTTTTTTGCATGTTCATATTCCGTTCATATTGAGGTCATAGGGAGTACATCTTCATTGGTTAATCTTAGCTTAGCAGTTAGTTATGGTAGTCCAATACACAGCTGATGACAGGAGAAGATACGAGTGGAAATAAAAGAAGTAATGAAAATGAAGGCGGGCACGAGAACAAGTAAAATACTAAACATACTACTTAAAGTAGTAGGAGCAATAATCATCGCCATCGTGCTTTTTCTCGCTATTGTCTATACAGTTAATTTGATCAGCAATAAATCGGAACAAGGTAAAATAGAACCCTATGGTCAGTTAGTACCCGTAGATGGGAAAAATATGAATGTTTATATTCAAGGAAAAGGTGAAGAAACAGTCGTGCTACTACCGGGTTATGGCACAGCAGCGCCAGCTCTTGATTTTAAAGCATTAATAGATGAACTGTCGCCGTTTTACAAAGTTGTCATGATTGAGCCTTTTGGGTATGGATTAAGTGATCTGACCAAAAAGGAGCGCAGCAAAGAGAATATTGTAAGTGAAATTCATGAAGCTTTACAGGCTCTTAATATTGACCGTTATATTCTAATGGGTCACTCTATTTCAGGTATATACGGATTAGATTATGTTAACAAGTATGAAAATGAAGTTAGTGCATTTGTTGGGCTTGATAGTAGTGTTCCATCGATAAGTGAGAGGAAGATCGAAGCTTCTGAATTAAGATCTATAAATCTGCTCAAAAAATCAGGTCTAATCAGATTGCAAATGAAACTTAGTGCTGACCCAATTGCGGAACTACCATTTGATGAAAAAACAAAAGAACAAATGAGATTGATCAATCGCAAAAATATATTTAATCCCACCCAATTAAATGAAGCTGGAATGATGTATTCTAATTTTAAATCAGCTGAAAGTTTAACATTTCCTAAAAATCTTCCTCTTATTTTCTTTATACAAGCGAATCAACCAGCAACGGATAGATGGATACCAGAGCATGAAAAGCAAATCAAGGACTCTGTGCATGGAAAAATTGTGAAGTTTGAAGAGGGACATTATTTATATCGCACTAAAGCAAAAGAAATCGTAGAAGACTTTCAGGCATTTATGAAAGAAATAAAATAAGTTTTGCTGTCGAGCCGACCGGATTTCAGGATTTCCTCTGATTTTCGTTCGGTTTTTTATTAGTCCGTAAGATATGGGGGAGTGCCACCAGTTAACGATGCTCCATCATTATGGTTTGATCTGGGATAAGAACGAGAAGGCGCCGATTACATTTGATGGAGAATTTCCTTGGCTGCTGCTAGATACCTAGGTACCCTGCTTCGGATCGGACTCAGGAGTCCTTATTTGCTAGAAAAGAGGTAATTGAGGCTACTTTCGGACCCCAGCGACGCTATTGGCTAATTATCGCGAGCGTATGGGGTGTTTTGGAGTAAATAGCTGCACCTGAGTCCGATAGCATCTCAAATGTGCGTTTTTATCGCGAATAGAGGCTATACGGTCCGTAAGTAAATAGGGAGTGGGGAAGTATGAGCAAGTATGAGGAAGTATGAGCAAGTATGAGGAGGCACCACCAGTTAACGATGCTCCATCATTATGGTTTGATCTGGGATAAGAACGAGAAGGCGCCGATTACATTTGATGGAGAATTTCCTTGGCTGCTGCTAGATACCTAGGTACCCTGCTTCCGATCGGACTCAGGAGTCCTTATTTGCTAAAAAAGAGGCTATTGAGTCTACTTTCGGACCCCAGCGACGCTATTGGCTAAATATCGCGATCGTATGGGGTGTTTTGGAGTAAATAGCTGCACCTGAGTCCGATAGCATCTCAAATATGTGCTTTTTTCGCAAATAGTGGCTATACGGTCCGTAGGTATATAGGTGAGTACGACCAGTATCGCGTGACCAACTAATCGAATGGGTGAGCACGACCAGTGGAGCGTGACCAACTATTCGAATGAGTGAGTACGACCAGTATCGCGTGACCAACTAATCAAATGGCGCTTCCCAATGATCGCCGGCTGACTAGCTAATTATCCGTAGTTTCCAGTAATCTATGGTGAGCCCCATCTTCCACAACCTCCATAAATCCCACAATAAGCGCCACGGTAGCCTTTTTAAGCTAGAGCATGTCCTATTTCCCTATAATCCACATTGACTTGGGTTTGTCACACCCCTATGATGATTATTAATATAAAAATATATGACACAAAGAGGAGCGAAACATCATGGCTTTGGAGATCGAACGCAAGTTTCTGCTGCCGGAATTTCCGGAGCAGCTGATTCAAAAGGGAGAATTGAAGATTGTTACCCGTCATAGTATCGATCAGACATATCTGGCGATAGATGGAGGGCAAGAGCTTCGTGTGCGTAAAATTACGGATCTGGACTCAGGTGAGGTAACCTACACGCATACGTTTAAGGATGGCAAAGGGATCAAACGCGAAGAGATCGAATATTTTATCTCAGAGGGTTTATATAATCAGATGATTGAAGCTGTAAATGCGGTAGCTTTGGTCAAAGAGCGAATTACAGCGGTGTGGAATGGCACAACGGTTGAGATCGACGTATATTCCCAGCTGAAATTGTCCGTATTGGAGGTTGAATTTGAATCTCTGGAGGAAGCGGAAAGCTTTAAAGAGCCGGAATGGTTCGGCAAGGATGTTAGTACAGAACGGCAATACAGCAACAAAACAGTCTGGAGAGAGCTGCAAAATAAGACAAAGAATTAACGGACTTTAGCGCGTAAACGTGGTAGTATATAGGGAAAACAAGCAGAAATAGCTTTATCATCCCTAACTAGCTTAAGGATAACGTTTAGGGTGAAACTTATAGTTAATTATAAGAACTTATAAGTGGTGCAACTATAATAGCCTTATATTTCTGCGAGAAACAGTTGTCTTCTATATAGAACGACAACGTTGTTTCTTCTTATCATATATTCTTGTCATATATTAACGAGGGGTTCAGGAGGATGAGCATGAAGTTTATAAGCACAAGAGGTAATGTGGAACCTAAAGGTTTTATTGATACGGTGTTGATGGGACTTGCGGACGACGGTGGGCTGATGGTTCCATCCGAGATTCCAGTGGTTTCAGCAGCAACGTTGGAAGAGTGGAGAAGTCTTAGCTATCAGGAGTTGTTCCTGAAGGTTGTTGCCTATTACACCAATGATGAGATTCCTTACGAGGATTTACAGGAAATGGTCAACACCAGTTATGCCAATTTCCGCACACCTGAAGTAACGCCTATACACCAAGTAAATGATTCTTTATATGTCCTTGAATTGTTCCATGGGCCTACTTTTGCTTTCAAGGATGTAGCGCTGCAGTTTATGGGTGAGCTGTATTCATATATTTCCAAAAAACAAAACAAAATCATCCACATTCTCGGTGCAACCTCTGGGGACACTGGAGCGGCGGCCATTCAAGGTGTACGCGGCAAAGAAGGCATCAAGATCTGTATTCTCCATCCACATGGCAGGGTAAGTAAAGTGCAGGAGCTGCAGATGACTACGGTGGACGACAGCAATGTCCTGAATTTGTCTGTTCATGGTAACTTTGATGATTGCCAGAAGGTGATTAAGGATCTGTTCGCAGATCTGGACTTTAAAGGTCGGTATCATCTGCGTGCAATCAATTCCATTAACTTTGTGCGGATTCTGGCGCAGACTGTTTATTATTTCTATGCATTCCTGCATGTCGATGGCAGCAACGAGAAGAAGATTAATATCAGCGTGCCTTCCGGCAACTTCGGTAATATTTTCTCGGGCTATTTGGCTAAGCAAATGGGACTTCCTATTAACAAGCTAATCATTGCTACAAATGAAAATAATATTTTGGAGCGTTTTGTGAATACTGGCGAATACAAACCAGGTAATTTCACAAGCACTTACAGCCCTTCGATGGATATCCAAGTGGCCAGTAATTTCGAACGGTATCTGTATTATCTGGTAGGCGAGGATTCTGAGAAGTTATCCGCGTATATGTCCAAGCTGCAAACCGAAGGCAAGATTACGGTTGAAGGCGAGGCGCTTCAGCAGGTGCAGAAGGATTTTGCAGCGCTGGGTGTGAAGAATGATCAATGCTTGAATACGATCGCTAAGTATCAAAAAGAATACGGCTACCTGCTTGATCCGCATACAGCATGTGGAATCGCGGCTTACGAAGCGTTTAATGGCCCGGATGAGATTGGCATTACCTTTGCGACTGCACATCCAGCTAAGTTCGATGAGGCAATTACTTTGATCGATATTAAGCAGGAATTCCCGGCACAGATTAAAGCATTGTTCGAGATGCCACAACATCAAACCGTAGTGGATCATGACAAGGATGAAATCGTACGTCAGCTGCAAGCTTTTTACGGATTGTAATATCATATACAGTTCTACTTCACAGCACAGCCCCCGTTCTTGGGATAAGAACGGGGGCTGTTTGTGCGTTTATAGTAGCTTCTAACATTAACGTTGCGGCGTACGGGTCTGCTCCCTAGCTTTTTCACAAAAAGCAGCGACCTTGTAAGAGACATAGTACGCCAACATTTTTTCAGAACCGGTAAAGTCGGTGTCCAGCAGTCTGCTAATAAGATCGAGCTTATATCTGAGTGTATTCCGGTGAATGTACAGCTCGTCTGAGGTAATCTGCATGTTCCGGTTATTTTTGAGATAAACGTAAAAAGTATGATACAGATTGGACTGGTGCACAGTATCGTATTCTTGAAGCTTGAGCAGCTCTGGATGGTAGTAGTTATTATCCTCGTTAAACACAACATCAGCAGAGAGCATCTCATAGAGCTGGATATCTGAAT
The DNA here is from genome assembly GCF_037970385.1 of Paenibacillus sp. FSL R5-0928. Classification (NCBI taxonomy): domain Bacteria; kingdom Bacillati; phylum Bacillota; class Bacilli; order Caryophanales; family Paenibacillaceae; genus Paenibacillus; species Paenibacillus sp. FSL R5-0928. The sequence continues at coordinate 1,019,289 of NZ_CP150225.1, forward strand.
AGTAAGTCAGCTGCTGCTGCGGGCTGAGAATGGAACCGATCCGAATAGCGTTTCGGGAGTGAAGATAGTGTCTCCTACATTGCATAAGATTAGTGAACATATTGCTGATGCCAAGCGAGATGCCGGTTTGGGCTAGAAATTCCTGCAGCTGCTTATTTACAAGCTCTTTGGAGAGATTTCCATCATGGATCATTACAATCTGCCCGTCATAATAAGTGGAGGGACTGCCCGGAAAAAGCTGTTGCAAACGTTCTCTTAAATAATCATCATAACGGCCTGAACCCTCATACCAGGTAAGATCGAACAGCAGCACAAGCAGCTGATTCCCGAACTTTAGTCCTGCACTCCGCATTCTATCTTGAATAATCCGGTTGTCCTGAAGCTGTTCCTCTAGCAGAGCGCAGATAAAATCTTCAACTTTTATATTTTTGGCGTTGCGATAGTAGCTGTTTTTGCCCATCTCTTCGGCAAGTATGGTAGCGGTGATGGACAGCAGCTCGTTATCTCTGGCGCGAAAAGGATTTTTGCATCCAAGAAGCAATACATTGCCGATTTGTTTGCCGGCTACTTTTATTTTGGAGATCAGTTTGGAGTTTGACGTTTCCTCGCAGGTTACCTCATAAGATTCATCGCTTTGTTTCCCACGCTGGACACTGTTCATTTTGCTCACGGCCGCAATGAAGTCGTAAGAGCAATAACCTTTGCGGATATTATCACTCCATATGTAATCGTCGATATCGGAAAGGTCAGAGTGAGCTACAATTTTGAAGCTGCAATCAAATACAATGACGGGATTCTGCAGTAGCTCGGCAGCTGTCTGTACGATAGCTGAAAGGCCTGCACCTGAAATGTATGCAGTAAACAAAGATGCGGTATAATGCTCCATTTCGATTTTACCTGATACTTGCTCATTTAAGGAAACATCCATTCATATCGCCCCCTGTTTCAATAATAGTGCAATATGCACTATAAAGAAGTGATTTTTGGTGCTTGTAAATATATTCACAAAGTATTGGACGCCTTAAACTAAAGGTGGAGGTGCTAAGCAGATGAAATATGAAAAACTGTTTGCAGCAGGTAAAATTGGACGCCTTGAACTTAAGAATAGAATTGTATTGCCGGCTATGGGAACGTCACTGGCCGCGGCCAGTGGTGAAGCGTCGGATGAAATGATTGCTTTTTATGAGGAGCGTGCCGCGGGTGGCTGTGGTCTAATCATTACGGAAATTACGCGTGTGGATAATGAGACCGGAGTAGGTACACCGAACCAGCTGAATGCAAGTGACTTGCTGTTTGTGCCGCGTCTGGAGAAACTGGCAAGAGCTGTGCATCGTCATGACAGCAAAATATTCCTTCAGCTCCAGCATCCGGGCCGGCAAAATCACGGACGGCTTATTGGAGGCAAACAAATTGTTGCTCCTAGCGCAGTGATGTCTTCAGCGATTGGGGAAATGCCCCGGGAGCTGTCTACTGAAGAGGTAGAAGAGTTAGTTCGTAAATTTGTGTTCGGAGCTTATATAGCTAAAACAGCAGGTATTGATGGCGTGGAGATCCATGGTGCCCACGGCTATCTCGTAGGACAGTTTCTGAGCCCGCTTACCAATCTGAGAACTGATAAATATGGCGGTTCACTGGAAGGTAGAATGTCATTCCTGAACGAAATTGTGCTTGGCATCAAAAAGACCTGTGGCGCAGGATTCCCAGTATCGGTGCGAATCGACGGCGATGAATTTGTCTCAGGCGGGATTACACTGGATGAGGCTATCCAGACTGCGAAACATCTGGAAAGCATCGGAGTGGATTGCATAAATGTAAGCTCCGGCACTTATGAATCATCCAATACGATCATTGAGCCGATATCCTACCCGCAAGGCTGGAAAAAACATCTCTCCGCAGCCATTAAGCAAGCGGTGCAAATTCCAGTGATTGCTTGTGATGTGATCCGTAAGCCTGAATTTGCTGAGAGTCTGCTACAGGAAGGAAACACGGATTTTGTAGCCCTTGGAAGAGCCCAACTGGCCGATCCGGAGTGGGGGAACAAAGCCGCAGCAGGTAAAGAAGCAGAGATCAGAACCTGTATCTCTTGCCTCTACTGTATTCAGGAAGTGATGGAGTGCAAGGTAATCAAGTGTGCTGTCAATGCCAGAGTGGGCCGGGAGCTTGAATTTGCAGAACCAGCAAAAGATGGCAATGGCAAAGTAGTAGCTGTGATCGGCGGAGGTCCAGCAGGTATGGAAGCAGCACGGATTCTGGCACTCAGAGATTTTAAGCCTGTATTGTTCGAAGCCAGAGATGTGCTAGGCGGCAGCGTAGAGCTGGGAAGCCGGCCACCATTGAAGGAGAAGCTGAACTGGTTTATTGATAATATGCAGCATCAGTTAGAGGACCTGGATGTTGATGTGCGTCTCTCTAAGAAACCTACGCTGGAACAACTGAAGCAACTGAACCCTTATGCGGTATTTGTTGCTGCTGGGGCACAGCCTATAGTGCCTGCTATTCCGGGAGTGAAGAAGGCAGCGGTCTGCACCGTTGTTGATGTACTTAGTGGGTCAGTTGTGATTAAGAACAAGCAGGCTGTGGTCATCGGCTCCGGCATGACAGGGCTGGAAACGGCTGAATATTTAGCTGATATGGGAAATCAGGTCACGGTGGTGGAAATGCAGCCGCGGGTTGGCCCAGACGCCTATCTGCCAAATCTGATCGACATTGTGACTAGGCTGAAAAAGAACGGCGTGGAGCTCTTAGCATCAACCAAGCTGGTAGAAGTGCAGGACGGCGCGGTTGTGCTTGAGAATACGTCCACTGGGGAAACTTCGCTGAAAAAGACGGATGCTGTTGTATTATCCATTGGTGTTACACCCGATCGCTCATTCGTTGATGAGCTGAAGCAGGTACTGCCCAATGTGAAGGTAATCGGCGATGCAGGCAAGCCAGGACGAATCGGACAGGCCATTCAATCTGGATTCGAGACGGCATTTGTGCTGAACTAAAGGGTTACTAATCTAAGGAGGGTTCATTCATGGTGAGTTTTGTGAAAAGTTTCGCAGATTTGCAGAAATACGGAGGCAAGCCAACCACTTTTTATGATGCTGAGATGCTGACGGTGTATTGGGAGACCAAACCAGAGATTATCGAGCGTTTGTTGCCGAAGCCACTGAAGCCAACAAGCCGGCCGCTGGTAAATGCTTTTATCGCCAATTACCCAGCTACGAACTTTTGTCCACCTTATCGTGAAGCTGGATTGTTCGTTCTAGCAGACTATAACGGACAATTAGGCAACTACTGTCTGTCGATGCCTATTACAAGCGATATCGGGATGGCTATGGGCCGGGAAGTATGTGGGCTGCCTAAGAAAATGGCCGATGTGCGTATGAACACCTCAGAAGATGGCATTGATGGGGCAATCGGCCGGCATGGCATTGACTTTTTCAACGTAAAAGCCACTATGGATGGACACTTCAATGACAATGGAGCCGAGAAGATTCTGGAGGAATATTACGGCAAAGATATCCCTTTGTATAACATTAAATATGCCAATGCAATTGACGGAAACGGCTTCGATCTGATGCCAACCTTGGTCACACAGCGTTTAGTAAGTGAGGTTAAAGTCTATAAAGCGGCTGAAGCCTCTATCACCTTCCAAGACTCTCCGCATGATCCTTGGAGTGAGCTTGAAGTTGTGAATATGCTGGGCGCGGTTTACACCGTCAGTACAAATGTGCTTGAAAAAGGTAAAATTCTGGAGCCTCTGAATCCAATGGAGTATCTTCCATACTGCTATCTCCGCTGGGACTGGTGGGAGAACAATTTGCAACCTGTTTCCTCAGTATAAGCCTACACGTTTGAAGTGAGTTTGTACGAAATGAAACCGAAGAAGGAACGGCTAACCAAACATTAGGAGGAATTAGAATGACTAACCTTTTTGATTTGACGGGTAAGACAGCTATTATCGCAGGAGCATCCAGTGGGATCGGGGTACAATTCGCAGAGATGCTTGCTGAGCAAGGAGCAGACATTGCTATTTTGGCTAGAAGATATGACAAGCTTGTAGCAGTAGCCGAGGATATCCGTGCTAAATACCCTGAACGCAGAATAATTCCTATTGAGTGTGATGTAAGAAAAGAGGACCAGATTATTGTGGCTGTTCAAAAGGTTATGGAAGCCTTTGGCAAAATTGATATTCTGCTGAACAATGCTGGTGTGGTGGATGCGGTTCCGATTGAGGCACTGGAAGAAGAAGCTTGGGATCGGGTACTGGATACTGATTTAAAGGGCGTTTTCCTGATGTCGAAACATGTGATCCGGCATATGAAGGAACGGAATTACGGTAAAATCGTCAATACAGCCTCAATGCTAGGCCTTACAGCTTCTGCTTCGGTTCCTACACATTCTTACAATGCTGCTAAAGGTGGAGTGATCCATCTGACAAGAGGGGTGGCGGCAACTTATGCTAAGCATGGGATTACTGTTAATGCGATTGGACCAAGCTTGTTCAAAACTGAAATGACTGAGAATACGTTATTTGCAGAAAAAGCGCTAAAAATGTACAACGCAGTGTGTCCGATGGGTCGCCCTGGTAATCCGGGGGAATTAAACGGCGCTGTGCTCTACTTTGCTTCAGATGCTTCCAGCTACACTACAGGTCAGACTTTGTTTGTAGATGGCGGCTGGACGATTATATAGAGCTCATCTGGGTCCGTAAGCTCAGGGAATCATTTTAATTCCAAAAAAAGGGTATCTCAAAAGCCATGAAAGGGTGGCTGGGATACGCCTTTTTTTGCGTTGTACGATGAGAGGTGCTCCGCCAGTAACAAGAGAATTGCTGAATTTATCAGAAATTGTCGTTAATTTGCCTTAAAAAGTAGACATGACTACCTATGAGTGAGAAAATAGCATGTAGAGTTAGTAATAACTAAAAAGGACGGGATAACATCATGACAATTCGTTTCGGGGTCATTGGAACAAACTTTATTACAGACCGCTTCGTGCAAGCCGGCTTGGAGAATGAGGAGTTTATCCTGACAGCCGTGTACTCTCGCACAATGGAGAAAGGTCAGGCCTTTGCTGCTAAATATGCGGGAGCTACAATTTATACGAATCTGGAAGATATGGTGAAAAGCAAAGATGTAGATGCTATATATATTGCCAGTCCAAATTCTATGCATGCAGAACAAGCGATTATGTGCTTAAATCACGGCAAGCATGTGCTCTGCGAGAAACCGGCTGCATCCAACAGTACGGAGCTTAAAGCTATGATTGAAGCTGCGCGTACAAATGATGTGCTGCTGGTAGAGGCGATGAAATCGACTTTTATGCCGAACTTTGGAGTGATTCGGGATAATTTGTATAAACTCGGCCAAGTTCGCCGTTATTTTGCAAGTTACTGTAAGTACTCCTCCAGATATGATGCTTATCGGCAGGGGACTGTGCTAAATGCGTTTAATCCCGCTTTTTCCAATGGCTCATTAATGGATCTTGGTGTGTACTGTTTGTATCCAATGGTAGTGCTCTTTGGCAAGCCTCAATCAGTACAGGCAGTGGGTGTCATGCTCTCCTCAGGTGTGGATGGTGAAGGAAGTCTCATTATGAAATATGACGATATGGATGCGGTAGTTATGCACTCCAAGATTTCCGACTCCTATCTGCCAGCTGAGATTCATGGAGAGAACGGTACGATGGTGATCGACAAGATCAATGAGCCTTATCAGGTGAAAATTTACTATCGTGATGGTACAGTTGAGGAGCTTACGTTGCCTCAGGTGTTTGAACCTATGTATTATGAGGTTGAGGAATTCATCAACTTGATTAAGAATGGTGAACGGGAGAGCAGAATTAATACTCATGAGAACTCCATGGCCGCAGCAGAGATTATGGAGGAAGCCAGAGCACAGATCGGTCTCCGCTATGCCTCAGATTTATAATAAATAGAATGGGGAGCAGGACTTGAAGACTTTTAAAAAGGTTTATATTGAGATAACAAGCGTCTGCAACCTCGCCTGCAGCTTTTGTCCACAAACCGCCCGGACGAAAAATTTCATGAAGCTTGATACGTTTAATACGATATTGGATGAAATTAAACCACACAGCAATCATATTTATCTTCACGTCAAAGGGGAGCCGTTGCTGCATCCCAAGATAGGTGAACTGCTGGATGCTGCTCATGCCAAAGGGTTCAAAGTTAATATTACAACTAATGGCACGTTAATTCATAAAGCCGGACCTAAAATTCTTGGTAAGCCCGCACTGCGTCAGATGAACTTTTCTCTGCACAGCTTTGATGGGCATGAAGGGTCAGAGAACCGTGAAGGCTATCTTTCAGAGATAATTTCTTTTGTACGGGAAGCCTCGGCGCAAGGGGTCATTATTTCTTTCCGCTTGTGGAATTTGACGGAGGATAATCTGACGAATCTGGAGAGAAACCGTAACCGTGAAACCCTCGCCCTGCTGGAGGAAGCCTTCAACTTGGATTTCAAGATCGAAGAAAAGGTTATGCCTGGCAGTGGTGTCAAGATTGCCCCACGCGTCTACCTTAATCAGGACCATGAGTTCCGTTGGCCAGCGCTAAATGAGCCGGAAGATGACGGAAAAGGGTTCTGTCATGCCCTGCGGAGCCAAGCGGCGATCCTTGTGGATGGCACTGTTGTGCCATGCTGTCTGGATGGTGAAGGAGTAATTAACCTAGGCAACATCCATGAAACTCCGTTCTCAGAGATTGTGGAAGGGGAGCGGGCGAACAACTTATTCTATGGCTTTTCACGTAGAGAAGCGGTGGAGGAGCTGTGCCGCAAATGTGGGTATCGGCAGCGGTTCGGAACCTAATGATTGGAATGCAAACAGAACCGGGACATGGCTATTTCATGAGTCCTGGTTCTGTTTTTTAATTAACGGGATTGTATATATATAATAATAGGTCTTTATAGTCTCCACTTTGGAGCGAAGGAGGAGCATATGCTGAAATCACTGAAAGCCATCGCCTTATACCGTGAAGGTGTGCAAGATCATTTGGAGGATCACCTCTGGCTGAAGCTTATTGTCCAAGCGGAGGAGCAGATTGTAAATTTGGAACGTGTGGAATCTCTGGAGGAGCTGGATCGCAGGAATCCCGTACTGGATTATGTGGAACGTAGCTTGCAGATTCTGGACCAACTCCCCCGTTCTATTTGGATAAAAGAGCTGGTGGAGGAAACGTTAATTTGGTCAGAAACGGCTAAGGGAGGTACAGCAAAGGAGCGGCTGGTTTGGCAGGAGGAAGGGATCAATTGTTTTGTACATAATTTAGGTTCCGCACAGTTATATGAGAGATATTTAGGGAGGGCTGTCTCCGAGAAAGGTGCGATGATTCAGCGGCTAATTGAGACTCATGGACTCATAGGACAGCAAATTCGCGGAGAAGTGCCGCCGGAAGTCAATAAGCCACTCCATGATATAGTGGAAGATCAGCTGCTAACCGCGGAGGAACTGGAACGCCTGCTGACCGTGCTCAATCAATGCATCATCGGAGCTGTGTCTCCCGAGTTATGGCAGAATGTGCAGCATGAAGTGAAGCAGCTTATTGAGCTGATTTCTTCAGGCAATCTTGCTAGTCCTATGCCGATGAAGGAACGACTGCGCAGAATGCGGCTGGGTCCGATCTCTAGAGGAGAGGATTTCACTACGGAATGGGCTAAGCTGACGCAGGAAGGTTTCCATGCCGAACGGTTGGAGTCATTAAGTAAGATTACCTTCTGGTATGTGGAATCTGCACTACAGACCTTTTCGCTGGAGCAATTTTTGAAGGTGATGGTGCTTGCTGCCCAGAGGGCGCAGAATGAATTCTTAAGCCATATCAGCTTCGAACACGTCATGAACAGCATTTACTACGATTACAAGGGTGTTAAGAAGACCAATGTTTATAAGAAGCGGATTATCGAAAAATATTTAGCGGAGCTTACATGGAAGGATATCGAGCAAGGGACTTTGCCTGCTGAGAACCCTCACCTACTCTTGCAGCAATATTCTAAGGAACATCTGCCAGGCACGGTGTTTTTTCAATTCCAATTCTCGGCAGCGGCTGAGAAGCTGATTGAATTCTGTATGGAAGCTGAAAAATCACCCTTGTATGAACGTGCTGTATTGCTGTTATTCGACCTATTCGAGTTGCGCAGGGATGCTTTCGACCGTTTTCATAATGAAGAAACCTACCTAAGCCAAATGAATAATACAGCAGATTATAAAGCCGTAATTCTGGATCATGTCACTGGACAAAAAGTGCTGGATATCGGTCCGGGCGGCGGTGTGCTGCTGGATTTACTGGAAGAGCGTATGCCCGAGGTTACCCCTATCGGCATTGATATATCAAGCAATGTAGTGGAAGCCTTGCGGCAACGCAAGCAGCGGGAAGGTCGCCACTGGGAGGTGCTGCAGGGAGATGCGTTGAACCTTAAAGATTTCGTGGAGGCCGGAACGGTGGACACGGTAATTTTCTCTTCGATTTTGCATGAGCTATATTCTTATGTGCCGCTAAATGGTAATAAATTCAATCACGACACCGTCTCCGCAGCTCTGCGAAGTGCCTTTGCGGTATTGTCAGCTGGCGGGGTTATCATTATCCGCGATGGGATCATGACCGAACCTGCATCATTGCTACGGAGAGTTCGCTTTTTGGAAGAGGACGGTCTGATGTGGCTGGAGCGTTATGCGAAGGATTTTGCTGGACGTCAGATTCAGTTTCAGAGATTAGGGGAACAAGAAGTGCTCATGCCCGTTAATGATGCCATGGAATTTTTATATACGTATACTTGGGGGGAAGAGGCTTATATTCACGAAGTCCAAGAACAATTTGGTTATTTCACCCCTACGGAGTTTGCCTCATTTATTGAACAGAATTTAGGAGAGCAGGCGAAGATTGAGGTCTTCCGGCATTACCTGCAAGAAGGTTATACCGAAGCTCTGCGTGATAGAGTAAGGTTCATGGATGAGAGCGGACAGGAAGTGGCGCTGCCGGACAGCACCTGCTTTATTGTGATTCGGAAGGAATAGCCGAAAAATAACATCAGCTGCATCTAAAAAAGCAATCGGCAGACCCTCTGATGCGAAGGAGATCCGATTGCTTTTTTATATAGAGAATCTTGCCCTTGTTAGATTAGTATTTCTAGCTGCGACTTATCAGATTCTTCGGCTAAACGTTGAATTTCTTGATAGGTAGCTAATTGTTCTGTCCGCTCATTGGTATTCTCTTCAGAAGGTTTAATTTCTGTTGCACCTGCTTTATCGATCTGATCTTTAATTTTATCTCCCGTGTCTTTCATGGCATCGCCTAACGTTTCGTTCATTTCCGATAGTTTAGTTTCGATTTTGGATAACTGCTCCCGTTTGGCTGTTGCAGAATGCGTAGAACGAGTCTCATCCAGCTCTATTTCCTTGGTCAGAACTTTAGCCTCGCCACGCATCTTAGTGTGGGTAGAAGAAACTACCTCCATTTGGCTAACATCTTGGCTTACAGAAACAATCGTATTCAATCTTTCATTTTGTATCTCTTGCTCGGTTTTAGGTTCATCCGTTGGATTAGCTTTTTGTGCATCTTCTAAGTTCTTTTGTTGCTCTTCGAAGCTGTATTTTGCAATTTGTTGGTCAATCGTTTGAAGCTGCTTGTCGAACTCCTTAAGTTGATCTTGAATAGATTCGAGATTATGTGAACTTTTGGTAGTTCTTTCAATTAGACTGTTCTTACTGTCGATGATATTTTGTTTTTGTTTAAGCAGGGAGTTAACCATTCCGTCCATTTTGGATTGACTTTGAAAAGCGGCCTTTGCAGATTTACTTATTGATAATTTGTCTCCATTACCATTACCACTAATATTGCTGTTTGATTTCATAGTTTTATCATTAGTTTGGTGACTAACAGATACATTAAACCTCGTTCCCATAGATGAGGTCATATTCGTTATATGCATGGTTCATTATCCTCCTACGACGATAAGATCTATCTATAATATATCGGCAAATCAGCAGTAATATTTAATAAAGAGAGCTGTTAGCGGCAGCGCTTTTTGATGGACGCTTAACAACTTCTTTATCCGAATTATATTTGATTAGCCTATCTGAACAAAGCCCGGAAGAGGAAGCTGTTTTCGATTCCAGGCTTTTTCATGTCTATTTTCCAGTGAATTTTTGTCGGAAGTGAGAGGGAGAGATGCCTTCTTTTTTGGAGAAGCAGGAAGAGTAGTAAGTAATATGATGGAAGCCAACCTCTTCAGCAATGCGGGCGATGGACCAGGAAGTCTGAATTAACAGCCGCTTGGATTGTTCTAGACGATAGGACAGGAGATAGGCCATAGGGGTCACACCATATATTTTCAGCATGTTTTTGGCGAGATAGTTGGGATGATAGTTAAGTTCTTTTTGAAGTAAGGAGTTAGTTACATCACGAGTATAATTTTGCCGAATGAACAATTCAATCTTCTCGGCGAGATGAATGGCGGTTGCATCTGATGCCTCGGCGAGATCGCGGTCCAAGAATTGCAGAAACTGTTGAAAGGAGGCTTGGCGCTTCCAGTTGCGCATCGATTGGGGTTCTTGTTCCAGATGGAAAAAGAACTCTAATACCTCCATTGCCTTCTCTGAAATTTTCATATACTTCGGAATAAAAATCGAGCATATATCGCAGTGATTTAAATAAGCTTTTTGTTTATGGCTCTCGATGAGCTCGCTCTGATTTTCCAGACATTCGTTCATATCCTGACACTCGATCCAGCTGCCGAAAGTCTGAAAATGAATCCAGATGATTTCTGTTTCGATAGGACAGGGGGCAAAGCCATAGTGATGGGCATCTGGTCGAAGGATGAGGAATTCTCCTTCCTTTAGCTCCCAGTGCACCTCGTTCTCGGCGATAGGCAACGTACCCTTTTTAACAATGATTAGATCAAATACGCCGATGCAATTACGACTGATATGATAGTCTCCAGCATTGTAGTGAGCACGGCCACAGTCTATGAAATAAGGAATAGGCGGTGTGATAAAGCTAAGAATCGGTGAGTTCATCGCGAGCCTCCAAAAGGTTGTAATTCCTAAAAATCAGGTTGGAATCCATCGTTTTTGCATGAAGTAGATGAGACTAGCCCGCACCTTTCCTAAACTCCGAAGGCGAGCATTTCATCGCTTTGCGGAAAACCTTTATAAAATAGCTTACATTATCAAATCCGACCTCGAATGCGATGTCGGATATTTTTCTTTCACTTTGCTGCAGCAGATCGGCAGCCTGGCGAATCCGGTAAGAGTTGATGTAATCGACTGGCGTTTTACGAGTCATCATTTTGAAGAAGCGGCAGAATTGCCCCTCGCTCATGGGAATAAGCTCTGATAGATCACGGGTACGGATCGGTTCCTGATAGTTATCTTGGATATAAAGGATCACCTTTTTAAGGCGGTTAATCTTGGTAGTATCTGCATCATCCGATTGGCTGCGGTTCTCAAATCGGCCCTCTGCGGTAATCTTGGAAAGCATGATTAGCAAAGTTCCTTTCATAAAGGTCTCAAATCCGGGCATTTTATTAGCGTATGCCTCCATCATTTGCTTCAGATGATGAAGCAGTTCCTGCTGCCAAGGGATAGCGGGTGTAATATGTCTCGGAAAGCTTTGGCGTTTCTCTTGCAGTGGCAAAATCGCGTTTTGCTGGATCGTATCGTACTGGGCGCTAGCCAAAAGATCAGGCAGAAATACAAGCGCACAGAATTTGCAGGGGGTGTCTTCGTTCAGCACATAGGCGGCGTGTATATCGCCAGATTCGATAAATACCGCTTCTCCAGCTCGGAGAGGAAAATATTCTGTGTCTACTTGGAACAGAATTTCTCCTTCTAGCAGCATAAAGAACTCCGCTTCTTCATGCCAATGTGTATCAAGTACATGCGTTCCGGATGGAAGCTCGATCCAATAAGCTGCGAGTGGAAACATACTATCTCCATGAACTCTGTTTTCTTTTAGCAAACTCTGAGTTGTACGGTCCATATAAACGCCTCTTTTCTTAAAAAACATCAAAATAGTGTTATAAATGAGCTATATAGTATTAGTTTTGTTCATTTTTTATCGGTATAATGCAACTATAAACACCAAATTGAAAGGTGGCAAGTACACAATGAAATTTACTGATGGTCTCTGGCTGGTTCGTGAAGGTATCACGATTAACGGCGCAGTTCAAAATTATGTTGTAGAAAAGACTCCCGAAGGATTAACAGCAATTACACAAACGACTCCAATCACAGGGCGCGCAGCAACGCTGAATTCAACCCTGCTTACTGTAAAATTCCATTCCCCGCTTCCAGGCGTGGTAGGCATTAAAATTATTCATCATGATGGTGTACAGGAACGTGGTCCGGTTTTCGAACTGACTAAAGGAACTGGCGATCATGTGAAGATTGAAGAAACGGATCTCGAAACCGTGCTGATCAGCGGCGGACTTCGTGTAGTGATTCGCAAAGGCGAACAATGGGCGGTGGATTTCTATCGCGGCGAAGAACGTATTACAGGCAGTGGCTTTAAATCCATGGCTTACATCACCGACCAAGACGGCAACACGTACATGCGTGATGAGCTGGATCTCGGCGTAGGCGAATTCGTATATGGTCTGGGCGAACGTTTTACAGCTTTCGTGAAAAATGGACAAACCGTAGATATCTGGAACAAAGACGGCGGTACTAGCTCCGAGCAAGCTTACAAAAACATTCCTTTCTATGTATCAAGCAAAGGTTATGGAGTATTCGTTAATCATCCGGAATTGGTTTCCTATGAAATCGCTTCAGAAAAAGTGAAAAAGGCCCAATTCAGCGTAGCTGGAGAAAGCTTGGAATATTTCGTGATCGATGGACCTACCATTAAAGACGTTATTAGCAACTATACTGCTCTTACAGGTAAACCAGCGCTTCCACCAGCATGGACTTTTGGATTGTGGCTGACAACTTCGTTTACTACCAACTATGATGAAGAAACTGTAAATTCCTTCGTAGAAGGTATGGCAGAACGTGATCTGCCGCTGCATGTATTCCACTTTGACTGCTTCTGGATGCGTGAGTATCAATGGACTGATTTTGAATGGGATAAACGTGTATTCCCAGATCCAGAGGGCATGCTGAAACGCCTGAAGGAAAAAGGCCTGAAGATCTGCGTATGGATCAACTCCTATATTGGCCAACGTTCACGCTTGTTTGAAGAAGGCAAGAAAAACGGATACTTGATCAAAAAGTCTAACGGCGACGTTTATCAATGTGACCTGTGGCAAGCGGGTATGGGACTGGTGGATTTCACTAACCCTGCGGCTTGTGAATGGTATGCCGGCTACCTGCGTGATTTGGTAGATATGGGCGTAGACAGCTTTAAGACAGACTTCGGTGAGCGGATTCCTACAGATGTAGTTTATTTCGACGGATCTGATCCGATGAAAATGCACAATTACTACACTCAACTGTACAACAAAGTTGTATTTGAAGTATTGGAAGAGAAGCTTGGCAAGAATGAGGCAGCATTGTTCGCACGTTCTGCAACTGCTGGCGGCCAACAGTTCCCAGTTCACTGGGGCGGAGATTGCTACGCAGATTATGAATCCATGGCAGAAAGCCTTCGTGGCGGTTTGTCCCTAGGTTTGTCCGGTTTCGGTTTCTGGAGTCACGATATCGGTGGTTTCGAGAACACTGCTCCGGCACATGTATTCAAACGCTGGTTAGCTTTTGGACTGTTGTCCAGCCACAGCCGTCTGCACGGCAGCACTTCGTATCGTGTACCTTGGGCGTACGATGATGAAGCTTGTGATGTTACCCGCTTCTTCACGAAGCTTAAATGCAGCTTGATGCCTTACCTCTATGATGTGGCTGGCCAGGCTGCAGAGCATGGCTGGGCTTCTATGCGGGCGATGGTTATGGAATTCCCGGAAGATCCAACATGCGAAGTGCTTGATCGCCAATACATGCTGGGTGATTCCTTGCTCGTAGCGCCTATTTTCCAAGAAAACGGCGAAGTGAAATACTATCTGCCAGCGGGTCGCTGGACACACCTGCTATCTGGTGAAACTGTACAAGGCGGATCATGGCGCAAAGAGAAATATGATTTCTTCAGCTTGCCACTGTTCGTTCGTCAGAACTCCTTGCTGGCAATCGGCAGCATCGACAACAAACCCGATTATGACTTTGCGGATGGCGTGAAATTTGGCCTGTATTCACTTGAAGAAGGTACTACTACTTCTGCAACCGTACGTGATCTTAAAGGTGCTCCTGAATTGACTGTGAAGGCTGCCCGCAAAGGCAACAGCGTAACAGTTACTGCAGAAGGCAGCGGTAAAGAATTCTCGCTTTCCCTTAAAGATCTGGGAGCTATCGCTTCCGTAGAAGGTGCAGAGCAAGTAGATGAGACTACAGTGAAAGTAAACGCAGGTGCAAAATCCGTATCGTTTACCATTACACTGAAATAAGATGATTTCTTAAAGCATATTGATATAGCCATAACCTCTCTTGTAGACTGGGTGAACGATCTATTCCCTGGTCTATAGGAGAGGTTTTAGTGTTACAATCTTAACTAATAACGGGGGAAACGTTATGAATACTAATTTAATTAAGGGAAGTGGAGTTTTGAATCAGACGGACTATACCTCTGCTACGGTTCTTTCAACCGCCGCTAATTTTATTATGAATAGGCAAGAACCTTTTACACATACCTTCCGGACTTATATTCGGTTACGGGAAAACGGCCCGTTGCAGCTAAAATTTTGGCATAGCAATGCAGTGGATTCCACCTGGGACCAAGGGCTTGAAGCTTCGGGTAGTGAACCTGGGGGCAGTTGGGTGATCGAATCGGCTTTTATCGCTGATGGAGGAACTGAGCCAAACGGAGCTATTATTGAACATACCCAACATGCTGTCACCTTTGAAGGCAATGTCTCCAAACCAGTAGCGGCCGGTGAATGCTTCTGGAGTGATGAGACAAGCATTAATCTACCCGATGGCCATTACTTAGCTTTTACATGGACGATTAAGACAACCGCTGCGGGCAAATCCATTCCTTTCAATGTAGAAGGCATGCTGGCAACCGCTTATGATGCGCCCGGAAATCTGGCTGCACAGGAATCAGCCGATGGATTTACAGAATCCGACAAGCTTCTGGTACTGCCAAGCTATATCGGGTATAAGAAAGCTGTGAATAAGAAGCTAGTATTTTTGGGAGATTCGATTACTCAAGGTGTGCGGACATTAAAGGACGGATACGAATATTGGGCAGCGAGAATTGCGGATGGTCTTGGTGCAGAGATTGGCGTATGGAATCTCGGCTCAGGCTGGGCTAGAGCGTATGATGTGGCTGCGGATGGCCCTTGGCTTCACAAAGCTAAACAGAGTGATGAACTGATGATTGTCCTCGGCGTAAATGATATTGATATTGGCTGCCGCTCTGCAGATGAGTTACTTGGTGATCTGACAACTATTATTGCTAAGATCAAAACAGCAAATGCTGATGCTAGTATTATTCTAAGTACGGTGCCGCCGTTTAATTTTCAGGAGGCAAGAGAAGAAACTTGGCGTAGAGTGAATCATGAAATCCTGACTAACCCACCTGCTGGAGTAGACCGTGTGTTTGATATAGCAAGCCTATTATCGTTGCCTGCACCAGACGATCACCGGATCAGACCGGAATATATGAGTGGACAAGACGACCCGCATCCGAACGGCATAGCCGGTAAGACGGTTGCGGACGCCTTTTTAAACTGGTATTGATCAACTCTTAAATGTGTCCCGGTAGTCCTTAGGTGAAGATCCGACCTGCTTCTTAAACACTTTGCTGAAATATTTAACATCATGAAAACCGACCATTTCGGAGATTTGGGTCAGCTTCAGACGAGGATTCTGCAATAGCAGCTTAGCTTTATCTATTCGGATATTAACAATAAAGTCGGAAAAGTTAATACCGTATTCCTGTTTGAATCGGCGGGAAATATATTCACGGCTAACAAAAAACTTTCCGGCCACTTCCTGTAAGGACAGGTCGGAAGCATAATTAAGCTCGATATATTTGACGATATCATGCATCGGATTACGTTCTTTAGCTTGTTTCAGGGCGATTACTTCGGCCAGCTCCTGCATTAGGGTATACGACCAGTCACGCCAAGCGAATAAGGAGAACGAGTAACCGTTCGTATAAGGAGCTGGGTGAAGCTGGTCGGCCTGTTCAAGCTCGGCCAGTGCACCTTCAGCTTCAGGGCCTAACATTTCCCGTACCAGCTGGGAACGAAATAGTAGAGCATCATTTTTCCATGAGTTTAGGATTTCTGGTGTCACAACTCCGCCTCGGCTAAGCTCATCTACCCAGTGCTGCGCAGCTGTTGATAATATCTCTGGACTTCCGCTGATGACTGCCATTTTCCAATCTTCCTTGACGTCAGCAAAGTTCGTTGTTGATACATTACCGCGAACCTCTGCTTTGGCGATCTCTTTACGATCTCTGAATTCTTCGGAGGAAGAGGAGAAATGGCAGTAATCCTCATGAATTAATAAGTTTCGGCGCTGTAATGCCTCTGCCACCTCTGCACGCTGATAAGGTAACTGCTTAGGTAAGTTGCCGATGCTGCTGATTCCAAAATGCATTCGGACCTGCAAGGTAGAGTAGATGCCATGATTGATTCTGCCTATTAGCTCGACCACAGAGGTCTGAATATCCCACAGAATAATTGCAATCTCCGGAGGACCTCCCCAATAACGAAAAGCAACACCCTTATGCGGACTGTGCAAAAATTCATTACAAATGTTGACGATAGCGTAGTTCATTAACTCGGTGTCTCCGCCAAAACGTTTAATCAACGGATTGTTACCCGCATCTGTCTGCACCAATATTAACCGAGCGGAATGGATGTTTTCCGGAATGATACCATCACTGCATAACCTCCGCAAAGATAAATCAGAATTGATCGGATCATCAATTAGTGCGGATAATAGCTTTTCCCCATAAATGGGCTTGAACTCATTAAGCTGAATACTCTGTTTCTGCCGCTCGCTTCGGTCATCTTCTTCTGAGCGCCAGGCTGCAACTGCTTTAGCTACCGCTACATTGATTGCCTCGGCTTCGATGGGCTTCAGGATATAATCAATCCCGCCATGCCGCACAGTCTGACGTACGAACTCAAAATCATTATGTCCGCTGACTACAATAAACTTAGTGTTGCCGGCGAATTCGTTCACCCAGGTCATTAACTCTATCCCATTACCTGATTCCATCATCATATCCATAATGACTAATGCTGGTTTAGCCTGCCGGATGATCTCGATGGCTTCATTTCCATTTCCGGCTTCCAGAATTTCATCGATTTGATGGGCGTCCCAGTCGACAAGCAGTCTGACTGCCTTTCTAACTCTTGCCTCGTCATCAACAATCAACGCCTTCATATCTTTTCACGCTCCGCTATAATTTCAATTTCCAATTTCACTAATACTCCACCCGCTCTAAGGTTATCAACAGTTAAAGTGGCACTATCTCCGCACACAAACTTGAGTCGAGCCAGAACGTTCGGCAGACCAATACCTGATCCTGTAGCTTCCTTGGTTTGCTCTGTATTTCTTAATAAATCTATATCTGTTCTAGTAGGATGCTGTAGCTTCTGCTTTAAAAGATCTAACTTCGCTGAAGGGATCGCATTTCCGTTATTTTGGATACAGATTTCCATCCGGTTGTCATCCACTCTTGCTGCGGTGATTTCAATGAATCCGTCACTGCGGGAAAGATTAAAGCCGTGTTTGAAATAATCTTCTACAATAGGCTGTAAAATCATTTTCGGCATAAACGTCTCTAAAAGTGATTCCTCCATATCGTAGCGGAAACTGAACTTATTTTCAAAACGTTCCTTTTGCAGTTCAATGTAGGCTTTGACATGATCCAGCTCATCCCTAACAGTTACGATCTTCTCCTCATTGTACATGCTGTAGCGCATCATTTTGGCTAGAGCTGAAAGAAGTGAGTAAATTTGGGGCACTTTAAGCTCTAAGGCCAGCGTGCCAATGATTTGCAACGTGTTATTCAGAAAATGCGGGTTGATTTGTGCTTGCAGTGCCCGCAGTTCATTGGTTTTATTGGACAATTCCAGCTTGTACTCCCTTAGGATCAGGTTGTTGATCGTGTCCATCATACTGCGGAATCGCTCGGTAACCACGCCAATCTCATCTTTGCCCATAGGTTGAATTTCAACATCAAGATTACCGGTCTGCACCTGATTCATGTAACGAGTCAACTGCTTGATAGGAGCCGTGATTCGAAAAGAGATCAGGGTCGTTAACGTGGCAATTGTAATCAAAAGTAGAACAAGGAGGATTATATTGATCGCTGCCGCCTCATTGGCTTCCCGGAAGAGATAGGACGTAGGAATCTGCTTCACGAGGGTCCAATTTAAACCTTGGGTTTCGATTCTCTGGTAAATAAACACAGCATCTTCCTCTTCAAAATACCCTTGGGAGCTTTGATTGGTAGCGATTTGCTTGTTGTACCAGGAGGCATGTAGACGCTTGCCGTATTCCTCACTGTTGCTTCCGTATACAATCTTGCCATCGCCATCCAGCAGCCAAATGTTTTCCTGTTTCTGATCATATAACTGACTGACGATGTCGGTAAGAGCCGTTAGCTTAACATCGATCGACAGGAAGCCGATTGGAGTGGTAGTTGGAATCCTTTCAATTCGTCTATGCAATGTGAACACAGGTTCCGGTATGAGTTGCGGGATAGGTGAAGTTAGGCCGTAGCTGTGACTTATATGTGTACTTTGTATAACCACAGGAGAACTGCTAGTGATGTCTGAGTCGGCATAGGGAGGAATACCCTGCCAACGTTTGGGTGTATTCTGGGTGAGCAAAGTGGCTTTTCTATCCTTGGCACCGTACAGATACACCTGGGATATATCTGGCATGGATGAAGAAATGTAATTTAGAGAAGAATAAATTCGTGTATTTGCTGCCATATCCTCATATCCCGCTTCGAGCAGTCTGTAGAAATCTGAATCTGAATAAACGATAAGGGAGAGACGATTGATCTCCTGAATCAGACTTTCGATGTTTCTATTGCCTTGAAAGAGGAGGTTCGTATTCTCGTCTACTGCCCTTGTTCTTAGGGATTGAGTGCTATAGTGATAGCTAATAAACATGGTGGCCATAATACAAATTAACGTTGGCAGTAGGATAAAAACGATCAATTTTGTGCGAATCGTGTTCCATTTCATCGAAATTTGTCACATCCGATCAATATTTTACACCTGAAAGATCACTTTAGTAGGTGTGAGGTACCCTGAAAAAAACAGATAATATGTGTATAAAGCATAAACAAGTAAGTGAGCAAAAGAAAGGGGGGGGCAATAAATGCGCGGCACTAAGTTGTCCCAGTTAGGTCAACAGCTTTTTTTCGTTGGTCCGGCAGTTTTGTTTTTTACCTTAATAACGATTATCCCATTTTTGATGGGGATGTATTACTCTTTCACAGATTGGAACGGTGTATCCGGTAATGTAAGTTGGGTCGGATTTCAAAACTTTTCCACTATTTTCTCAAATGACCCTGACTTCTGGTCTTCCTTTTGGTTTACGGTAAGATTTACGGTGTTAGGTGTGATTTTGACTAACGTGGTAGGCTTCTTCTTGGCTTATCTGTTAACTAAACCTTTAAAGACACGTAACATGCTTCGGACCATTTTCTTTATGCCGAACGTGATCGGGGGATTGTTGCTTGGTTTCATCTGGCAATTTATCTTCATCAAAGGGTTCGCCACTATGGGCGACCTTACAGGATGGTCCTTCTTTAATCTTCCTTGGCTCGGTGATGCCACAACAGGATTCTGGGCGATTGTAATGGTCTTTGTTTGGCAGTCTTCCGGTTATCTAATGGTTATCTACATTGCCTCGTTGAGTAACGTATCTAAAGAAGTACTAGAAGCGGCTGATATTGATGGGGCTTCCCGTTGGCAGGTGCTACGCAATATCGTAGTTCCACTAATTATGCCTGCTGTAACTATCGGATTATTCTTGGCCATTTCCTGGTCATTCAAAATGTTTGACCTTAACTTGTCCTTGACGAAGGGCGGACCGTTCAAATCGACGGAATCCGTTGCTATGAATATTTACAATGAAGCCTTCCTGAACAATCGTTACGGGCTGGGTACTGCAAAAGCGCTGCTGTTCTTTGTAATTGTAGCCATCATTACTCTGATTCAGGTCCGTATCACGAAGAGCAAGGAGGTTGAAGCGTAATGAAACCTACAGAAAAAAAGAGATGGAATATTGGCACGGAAGTGATAATGATCCTTCTGGCCCTGCTCTTTCTCTCTCCATTCTATTTCTTGCTCGCAAACTCGGTGAAATCCTTCGGTGAAATTCTGAGTGATGCGGCAAGCTGGCCAAAAGTATTTATGTGGTCGAACTATTCAACCGCCTGGAAATTAGCCCGTTTCGGTGAAGCTTTCCGAAACTCGGTTATTATCACAGTGATCAGTGTTATTCTAATCTCTCTGTTCAGTGCGATGGCATCCTATCGTATGGTTCGGGCGAATACGAAATTCAATCAGTTCTTGCTGCTTATATTTGTAGCGGCAATGGTAGTTCCGTTTCAAACGATCATGATTCCAATTCTGAAGGTCGTAAATGTTATTGGAGTAAACAACTCTTTCCTTGGTTTGATTATCACGAATCTAGGGATCAGTGTTCCGATGGCGATCTTCCTGTTCCACGGCTTTATCAAGTCCGTTCCTCTTGAAATTGAAGAGGCGGCTACAGTAGATGGATGTAATCCTATTACCGTGTTCTTCCGTATTGTGCTTCCTTTGCTGAAGCCAATGGTGATGACAACGATCGTGCTAAACGCACTTGGAATATGGAATGACTATCTGTTGCCATCCTTGATTCTTCAGGCACCAGAGCTTCGGACCATTCCACTGGCGACTTTCTCCTTCTTTGGTCAATACACCAAACAATGGGATATGGCACTTCCGGCTCTCGTAATCGGGGTCGCACCAATTATCATTTTCTACCTGTTTATGCAACGTTACATTGTTGAGGGAATAGCGGCTGGCTCGGTGAAAGGTTAACACCGAGCCCTTCGTTCCAAATATTTTTTAAGCAGTCCACTATTTTAAGGGGGAATATATAATGAAGAAGAAACACTCCGCAGTTGCTCTATCAGCAGTAATGGCAATGAGTTTAGCTCTAACAGCATGTGGTGGTAATAATAACGCTTCTAGTAACTCACAAAATGGAAGCGCTGGCACAAATTCAGGTGAAGTGAAGACCGTAAAGATCTTCCAATTCAAAACTGAAATCGTAGAAGGCCTCAATGAGCTTAAGGTTGAATTCGAAAAAGAATACCCTAACATCAAGCTGGATATCCAAACAGTTGGTGGTGGTGCGGACTACGCAGCAGCATTGAAAACTAAATTCGCTTCCGGCGATGCGCCTGATATTTTTTCCAATGGTGGATATGCAGAAATGGAACTTTGGGGAGACAAGATGGAAGATCTGTCCGACCAACCTTGGGTAAAAGATCTGATTCCTATGGCTGCAGAGCCTATGACTAAAGATGGCAAAGTATACGGTATGGCAATGAACCTAGAGGGTATCGGTATTGTGTATAACAAGGACTTGTTCGCTAAAGCGGGAATCACTGAAACTCCAAAAACATTGTCACAGCTTGAAGAAGCAGCTAAAAAGCTGCAAGCTATCGACGTAACTCCTTTTGGTAATGCATATCAGGAATGGTGGCTGCTAGGTAACCAAGGGATCAGCGTAGCCTTTGCACAACAAGATAATGTAGATGAATTCATCAAAGGTTTGAATGAAGGAACTGGTACAATTGTAGGAAATAAAACGTTTGAAGAGTGGAGCAAGTATCTCAAACTGACTTTACAATACGGACAAAAGAATCCTTTGACCACAGATGCTAACACTCACCTGGCAATGTTCGCAAAAGGCGAAACTGCAATGATGCAAGAAGGTAACTGGGCACAAACTCTTGTTGATAACATCACTCCTGATATGAACATTGGTATGTTCCCTATGCCAATCAATGAAGATGCTGAGAAGAATGACAAAATGACTGTTGGTATCCCTGCGAACCTTGTAGTCAACAAAGAATCCGGTTCTAAAGAAGAAGCAAAAACTTTCTTGAACTGGTTGGTAACTTCCGATATGGGTAAAGAGTATATCGTTAAAAAATGGAAATTCATCCCTGCTTTGTCCACAATCGAAGCAACACCTGAAGACATCGGTATGCTTGGAGCAGACGTATGGAACTATGTAAAAGAAAACAAAGTTTATGGCCTGCAATCCTCCAAATTCCCTGATGGTGTAACGCAAGAATTTGCCAGCGTGATCCAACAGTTCATCGCTGACAAGGTTGACGTTAACGGCTGGATGACTGGTATGCAAGCTGCATGGGACAAGCTTAAAAAATAAGTAAAGCACATTTATAGAGAAGATTTAATGGATATTAGTGGTTAACAGAAGCGCTCTCCGTATACCTCATCAATTTGAGACGGGGAGCGCTTTTTTTGGGAAACAGGGCTGAATATCAAGGGATGGGGAGAAGCGCCAATGAAACGATATGATCATGTTCAGATGGGTGTGGACTATTACCCGGAGCATTGGGATGAATCCATGTGGGAACCAGATATCAAGTTGATGAAAGAAACAGGTGTTAAAGTAGTCCGGGTTGCTGAGTTCGCATGGAGTCGACTGGAGCCAACTGAGGGGAATTACCAGTTCGAGTGGCTGGACCGCGCGCTGAACCTTTTTCATCAATATGATCTGCAGGTTGTGATGGGTACGCCAACAGCTACACCGCCAAGATGGTTAACGACGAAATTTCCAGATGTGCTTCCGGTGTTTGCTAATGGAGAGACCTTTCACCCGGGGGTACGTGGACACCGCTGCTATAACAGCACATCACTGCGTGAGTATGGCAGCCGTATTATTCTGCGTCTTGCCGAGCGTTACAGTGAACACCCGGCCGTCATAGGCTGGCAGACTGATAATGAATTTGGCATGTTGGATTGTCATTGTGACGCTTGTAATACTGCTTTTCGAGCATGGGTACAAGCTAAATACGGAACACTGGATGAGGTCAATGCAGAATGGGGAACCGTAGTTTGGAGCGGGGAGTACAGCGATTGGAATGAGCTTACCGTGCCGCTGGGCGGATCACCTCATCAGAATCCCTCTTTTCTACTGGACTTTCAGCGGTTTCAGTGGGATTCGGTGGTAGCGTTTCAGACGGCGCAGATCAATATTTTGCGTATGATTTGTCCAGAGCATTTCATAACCCATAACTTTCACAGCTATCCGCAGCGTCTCGATATGTACGCAGTGGGTGCAGATCTGGATGTGGCTGCGTTTGATTATTATCCGAATACTTCGCCAACCAAACAAGATACGACGCCTTATAGCGGAGCGCTTTCATTGGACGTAACCCGTGGCATCAAACGTCAAAACTTCTGGATTATGGAGCAGCTGAGTGGATCGCCGGGTTGTTGGATGCCGATGTGGCGAACCCCTTATCCAGGACTGATTCGTGCCTATGCATGGCAGGCGATTGCTAGAGGTGCGGATACGGTTGTTCATTTTCGCTGGAGAAGTGCAACTTCAGGAGCAGAACAATTCTGGCACGGGCTGATTGACCACAGCAATGTTCCGGGACGCAGATTAGCGGAGTTCACGCAGCTATGTCATGAGGTTAATAGGCTGAGCGACAAGCTCCAAGGAACGATGCTGAAAAACGAAGTGGCTATCCTCCATTCCCATGAAGAGAAGGCCGCACTGGATATTCAGCCGCAGGCAGAGGGCTTTGATTATTATGAGAACATTAAGCAGAT
Organism: Paenibacillus sp. FSL R5-0928; assembly: GCF_037970385.1. Classification (NCBI taxonomy): domain Bacteria; kingdom Bacillati; phylum Bacillota; class Bacilli; order Caryophanales; family Paenibacillaceae; genus Paenibacillus; species Paenibacillus sp. FSL R5-0928. Next base: position 1,043,123 of record NZ_CP150225.1, read on the forward strand.
TCACCGGGCGGTAACCAGGCTTGGCATCGGCTGCGATGTTATCGACCTCAGACAACCGCTTGATGGATATAAAGTAGTGATCGCTCCGAATTTATATTTGCTGGATGAGGAGATCGTACGTAATCTGGAGGATTTTGCCCTCGCTGGCGGGACCTTGCTGATCACCAACCGTAGTGGTGTCAAAAATATAAACAACATCGCAGTCATGCAACCGCTGCCCGGGCAGCTGAGCTACTGTACCGGCGTTGAAGTGCTGGAGTATGATCCGATTGGCGCTGAAACACATGCCATCATGGATGCGGAGGGTAACCAATACGAATGTACGCAGTGGTGCGACATTCTCCGGCCGGTAGTGGCCCAGCCGATTGCTTGGTATGGTGATGATTTCTATCGCGGCACACCCGCTGTAACTGTTAATTCCTTCGGTAAAGGTCAGGTTTATTACTTCGGAACTCATGCGGACGAGCAATACTGGACAGTTCTATTGGAGAACCTGGCTAAGGAAAAAGGGTTGTTACGCTTTGAAGGATTGCCAAACGGAGTACAAGCCTCTGTGCGGACTGGAGATCAGGGAAGCTTCTTGTTCCTGCTTAACCTGAGCCGCGAGTCGGTGATCGTTCCGTTGCCACGAGAATACAGCAGCCTGCTGGATAATAAGATTCGATCGGGAAAGCTCCAGCTCGAGCCGTATGGCGTAGAGGTGCTGGAGATTTGAGTGGTTTTGAGTAAAAAGTTATTGGAGTGGGTTTGGGAGTGTGGCAGGAGAGAGCCAAGTGGAGTGAGGAATGTTTGGAGTAGGGTGAAGTGAAGGTTGGTGAAGATGGAGCGAGGGATGTGTGGAGTAAGGGAAGAGCGGTGTAGGGGAATGTGTGGAGTAGGAATAGTGAAGTAAGTGGAAGTGTGGAGTAAAAAATGAGTGGAGTAGGGCATGCAGAAACTTTAACAGAAGCACAACAGAAAATAGTTGCACTTCGTACACTTATTTGAAGTGTTGGAGTGTTTAATTGGTTTTAGTTGCACTTTGTGCAGCTAAAAATTGGCTAATCCCGCTGCAAGGCCATATTCCGAGAATATAGTTGCACAGAATACACTTATATGGATAATCTCTGCCGTGCAGGCTATTTTAAGTGTACAAAGTGCAATTATTTCGTCTGACTTACTCATACTGAACTGAAGAGAGCTGCACAATGGACTCCATCATGATCAGATTTCCACATGAAGTCCAACATGATCAGATTTCCACATGAAGTCCATAACATGATCAGATTTCCAAATGAAGTCCATAACATGATCAGATTTCCGCATGGACTCCAACATGATCAGATTTCCACATAGACTCCCATCATGTACAGATCTACACGATCCAGCTCAGAGGTGCCGCACACTCGCAGCCAAATGCACCCAGCCAACGTACCGTACCGCACCGCCCATTTCTACACAATAGTAGCGCATACCATACTCTTACTACGTTCTAGCCGCATATTCCCAGCGAGCAATTTTTCCACAGTGGGCGGGACATTTTTAATGCAGGCGTCTAAATTGCTCCGGCGTAGTCCCGGATTGCTTGCGAAATGTGGCTACATAGTGACTGACATCGCGGAAGCCGACTAGCTGGGAGATAGCTTTTACCGTAAGATCGGGTTGGCTTACGAGCATTTCTTTGCTTTTGCGGATGCGTAAACGTACGAAATAGGCATAAGGCGAGAGGCCGAAAGTTTGGACGAATAGGTTGTTAAGATAGCGCCCAGATACCCCTAGTTCATCGGCTAGATCGTTCAGTCCGAGATCAGGATCGCCATAATGGCTGTCCATCCATTTTAGCAGTGGCTGCAGCTTATCTACATTGCGGGAAATCGCCGTATTATTATGAAGCTGGCCATATTTACTCAAAGTAAGCAAAAAACGATAAGCATCTGTGGAGGCGCCGAGACCAAACATATCCTGATAGGCATCATGACGATCCAGCATTTCCTTCAGCAGATTGGGGAGAGGCGCTTCATTTTCCCAACGGTAAAAAGAATTACTATTCATCCCAAGCGTCTCCAAAATAGATTGTGCCGAATCGCCACCGAATGTTAGATAATAGGTGCCCCAGTTTTTGGTGGAAGCCTCATAACGATGGGGTGTATAAGGAAGTAGTAATACGCCGCTGCCTTCGGGCAGGGAAAAGGTTTTATTATCAAAATGGATGATCCCTTCACCTTCTGAGGTCTGAAGCCAATGATACGTGTCATAGCCATCGGGGCGGGATACTTTTTCCTGATCATGATTGTGCCCCATACTGTCTAAAGTGATTGGCAAGTGCTGTCCACCTTCATGGACGAATACGATCCTGCGATGCATGATTTCGGACAATGTTATCCTCTCCTGTTAGTTCTATATTCTTATATATATGAGATATTATTTTATATTTAAAGGGCAACCTTAACCATTTACAATAGATATATAATTATACTATAAAGGGTGTGCGAAGTGTGATTAACGATAAATTACCTAAAATTTGGTACGGTGGAGATTACAATCCGGAGCAATGGGATGCGCCTGTATGGGCTGAGGATGAACGGATGTTCAAGCTGGCGGGAATTGATGTTGCCACAATTAATGTGTTTTCCTGGGCTTTAATCCAACCTTCCGAAGATACTTATGACTTCTCCTCATTGGATGAATTAATGGATAGACTATATAAAAATGGAACTTATGTATGTCTAGCTACAGGAACAGGAGCACATCCAGCTTGGATGGCTCATCGTTATCCTGAAGTGACCCGTGTCGATGTGCAGGGCAGAAAACGTAAGTTCGGCGGACGACATAACTCCAATCCGAACAGTTCAGTTTACCGCAAGTATGCAGCGAAGCTGGCTGGTAAGCTTGCAGAACGCTACAAGGATCATCCGGCACTGGTAGCTTGGCATATTTCTAATGAATATGGTGGCTATGACTATTCCGAACAGTCCGCTGCTGCCTTCCGTGTCTGGTTGAAGGAGCGTTATGGTTCGTTGGATGCTTTGAACAAGGCTTGGAATACACGCTTTTGGGGACATACGTTTTATGATTGGGAAGAAATTGTGGTACCAAATGAGCTGAGTGAAGAATGGAACGGTAACCGTACTAACTTCCAAGGAATCTCGTTGGACTATCGCCGTTTTATGTCTTATAGCTTGCTCGAATGTTACAAAATCGAATACGAAGCGATCAAAGAACACAGCACTAACGTACCTGTTACAACGAACCTGATGGGCTTTTATCCGGAGCTGGATTATTTTGAGTGGGCCAAGCATATGGATGTAATTTCTTGGGACAACTATCCTTCACTGGACACACCGGTCAGCTTTACAGCAATGACACATGATCTTATGCGTGGATTAAAAAATGGCCAACCGTTCATGCTGATGGAGCAAACACCGAGCCAGCAGAACTGGCAACCGTACAACTCTTTGAAACGTCCAGGCGTTATGCGTCTATGGAGTTACCAGGCTGTAGCACGTGGTGCAGATACTGTGTTGTTCTTCCAGCTGCGTCGTTCGATAGGGGCATGTGAAAAGTATCATGGAGCGGTAATTGAGCATGTGGGCCATGAACACACACGGGTATTCCGTGAATGTGCTGAGCTGGGCAAAGAGCTGGAGCAGCTTGGAGATCAACTACTGGATGCGCGCAGTGCGGCTAAAGTAGGGATCATCTACGATTGGGAAAATCGTTGGGCACTTGATCTATCAAGCGGTCCGTCGGTTGCCTTGGATTACGTGAATGAAGTTCACAAATATTATGATGCGCTTTATCAGCAAAATATCGAAGCCGACATGATCGGGGTCGAAGAGAACCTGTCCAAGTATGAAATTGTTATCGCACCTGTAATGTACATGGTCAAGCCAGGTTTTGCAGAGAAGGTTGAAGCCTTTGTAAAAGCGGGCGGCACATTCATTACGACTTATTTCAGCGGTATTGTTAATGAGAACGACCTCGTGACGGTTGGAGGTTATCCAGGTGAACTGCGTAAGGTGCTTGGAATTTGGGCAGAGGAAATTGATGCATTACTGCCAGGTATGAGCAATGAGCTCGTGCTGGATAAAACTTGGGGTAGCTTGAGTGGTTCTTATAAATGTGATCTGCTCTGCGATCTGATCCATGCCGAAGGGGCAGAAGTTTTGGCGGAGTACGGTTCTGATTTCTATAAAGGAATGCCTGCACTGACTGTGAATAAATTTGGCGAAGGTAAAGCTTATTATGTGGCGACTAGCCCAGAAGCTGGATTCCTGCAAGGTTTCCTAGCGAATCTGTGTGCCGAAAAGAACATTCAGCCGCTGGTAACTGCACCGGAAGGTATCGAATCTGTTCAACGTGTGAAGGATGGCGTAGCTTACTTGTTCTTACTGAACCACACTGCCGGGGATTTAAGCGCGGATATTGGGCCAGCTGAGCGTACTGATCTACTGACTGGTAATGTAATCAGTGGTTCAGCAATTGTGCCGGGTCGCGGAGTATTGATTTTGTCGGATAAAAAATAGTTGAGTCTCGTCTAACCTATATAAATTTGAAATCCCCACTACAAAACGCTTTTATGAAGCTGATCGTAGGTGGGGATTTTTCTGTTATCTTTTGGTGTTTCAGTCGCTGCTCATTTTGCCTTCAGCCGTACCCATTGGGTTTCCACTGCTTAAAGTAATGCTCTCCGCCAAAGTGGAATCGGATTTCAGCGTATATTGGATAATGTCATCAGCTTTCAGGTCAGCTAAGCTGATCGTGTTCTCCTGACGTGTGCCATTGTCGGAGGTCACCGTTACAATTTTGGTATCAGCATCAATTGTAATATCTGTGGTTTGCTCGGAGAAGGTTTGCTGCATCCCACCGCCCTGTGGTCCACCACCTTGTCCACCGCCGTCAGGGCCACCTCCTTCCGGCATTCCCCCCTCTGGAGGTGTACCGTTTTCTGAGCCTTGATCACCTTCGGATCTTTCCGGTGGAGTACCGGCCTGACCATTTTGCATATCGGCTCCAGCCGTACCTCCAGTGCCTTGTGCAGGCGGGGAAGGCATTTCTGACGTATAGATTGTAATCGTGTTGTCGCTAATACTCTTAATCTTGCCGAAATTCATGGACATGTCGGGTCTGCCGTTTTGTTGATTGTCGTTTCCTTGAGATTGCTGTGCATCAGTGTTATCTGCGGGTGCCGTCTTCGCTTGGTTATTGGCAACTGCTGTTCCTTCGGCCTCCGAATTCGTGCTGCAGCCAGCCAATAGTAGAGAAGCGAGTAGACTTCCTGAGATCATAATCGGTATTAATTTCTTCATTTATTTTCTCTCCTTAATAGTTTTAGATTGATTAGGAGAAATATATCAGACGGTTCTGAAAGGTTGCTTAAGATCAGCTGAAAGTTTGCCTAAAGAAATAGATCAAGGAAATGCTATATAATAATCATATAAGTGGGATAAAACTCTACAAAGGTAAGTCATGGTAAGACATAACCAACGTTCAGGAAAGAGGCAGTACATGAAGAATTTACTCGTAACAGGCTACCGTGCGCATGAGCTCGGTATTTTTGACAATAAACATCCGGGAATTCCTTATATCAAAAAGGCGCTGTCTAACAGATTAAAGCCGCTAATTGAAGAAGGCGTCGAATGGATTATTACCCCTGGCCAGTATGGTGTCGATCTTTGGGCTTGTGAGGTGGTAAGTGAACTCAAGACTCAATATCCTGAATTGAAATTAGGGATCATTACGGCGCATACTGGACAGGAAGAGAAGTGGAAGGAAGAGAAGCAGGAGGAATACCGACGTATTATTGCGGGTGCGGACTTTTGCAGGGCGGTCAGTAATGCCCCTTATGACGGCAGCTGGCAGTTCCGGGCCAGAGATGACTTGTTGTTCCGCAAAAGTGACGGGATATTGCTCTTTTATGATGAGGATGCGGCGGAAGGCAGCCCGAAGTTTTTTAAAGAACGAGCGCTGAAGCTGCATGCAGAGGGGGACTACGAGCTGTTTCTTATTCATTCTGATGAGATTCAAAATATTGCCGATGAAGAAAATCAGCGAGATTATGAATAAAGCTACGAACGAAGACATCGCGAAATAAAAAAGCCCGAATCGGCATTGGGAAATCACCGTTACGGGCTTTAGTTTCTATTTGAACGAGAGGTGGAGAATAGGATGAGTGAGGTCAATCAAGCAGATATTTGTTATGTTATTTTGCTTAGCCCGACGAATCAAGACCGTAGAGACATGGAGATTATTCGTGGTCATGTTAAACATTTACAAGAGCTGGACCGCAAAGGACAATTAGTGCTGTGTGGTCCCTTTAGTGATTGTCCTGGCGGCATGGTTATTGTAAGAGCGAACTCACGCGAAGAAGCCGTTCTCCTTGCCGAAAAAGATCCTTACGTGCTGTCTGGCATTCGTAGCTATGAAGTGCGTACATGGAGTCTGTCCCATGAGGGAAACAGGCATTTAGGTATTGTTCCACTCCAGGAATAGGTTTAATCAAATGAAGCTTTTTAGCGAAGGTGCTTTTCGCACCTTGTAATGCTGCTCATAAGCATAGGCTAGCTTGATAAGCGTGGGCTCCTGATAAGCTTTTGCTGAGAAGGTTACACCAAAGGGAGCACCGGCCGACGTGTACCCAGAAGGAACGACGAGGGACGGATATCCTGCTCTGGAAGTAATTCTGGCGCCAAAATCGGCAGGGAACAGCAGGGCATCCAGATTGTATTCTTTCATAGTGGCATCAATCCCTTCTTCCTTGCACAGCTTCAGGTCAGTCGCACGATGGCGTAAATATTGAGCTTCGCTTTGTGTGCCGGAGGAGGTATATTCCGCATCTATTAACGTAGCTTGACCAAATCTCAAAGTCTCCACAGGGTGTGCATGATTAAAATCAATAATATCCTTCAAGGTTCGCATAGGTGCTCCGGGGCCCAAATGAGATAAATAAGCATTCAGTGCTGTTTTGAATTCGTTTAATACCACCGAAGAGTAACTAATTTCGCGGGCGGTTTTAATATCCGCGGGATCAATGATGGTTGCTCCAAGCTCTCTCATCCTGTTGACGGAAGCGTTGAACAAGGCAAGCTGCTCATCTGTTAGCTCCTCAAAATAATAATCACGTGGTATCCCAATTCTAGCTCCCTGCAAACCATTCGGATCAAGGAATACAGTATAATCCCCGTGGACTTTACCTGTATTTGTTCCCATCGCTGCATCGTGCTGATCATTGCCCAGCATGGCGTTTAGTAGCAACACGGCATCTTGAACGGTTCTAGCCATAGGCCCTGCGGTGTCTTGTGTATTGGAGAGCGGCAGGATTCCTGAACGGCTGAGCAGCCCCACGGTTGGCTTAATGCCGATGATGGAGCCCAAATTACCGGGATTAAGAATCGATCCTGAAGTTTCTGTGCCAACAGAGACCGTACAGAAATTACAAGCGACAGCTACTGCTGAACCAGCACTAGAGCCGCCGGTTGGCGTAGAAATATTGTAGGGGTTAAGGACTTGCCCGCCGCGGGAGCTGTAACCGGAGGGCATGCCGTTCGTCATAAAATTGGCGAATTCGGTCATATTGGCTTTACCCATAATAATGGCTCCGGCTTCACGCAGCTTGGTAACTATAAACGCATCTTCCCCGGCAAAAGAATTCGCCAAAGCCAGCGAACCCGCACTTGTATGCATTTTGTCCCCAGTATTGATGTTATCTTTCAACAACACAGGTATCCCGTGCAGCGGGCCGCGAGGGCCATTAATTGCCCGTTCCACATCCAGAGATTCTGCGATAAACAACGCATCAGGATTAATCTCCAGTACAGAGTTAATCGTCAGGCCGTTTTTGTCGTGATCAGCAATACGTTCATAATACATGAGAACTAGTTGTTTTGACGTAATTTCTCCGGCTTCTAATGCAGCTTGGATGTCCGGTATGGTGGCCTCTACGATTTCAAAACTCATATGCGTTCACGCTTCTTTCCCTCTAGGATATGGCTTCTCCTTCATCTAACCATAATTTGGGTGTGGTTGGTAGTTTTCTTTTTAGACTTACATTTTGATTGGCCATTTGATATATTCAGGTGTGCAATGTAATACTTTATTTTTCTAGATTAGGAGCTAAATTAAGAACATGAAAAACCACAACTTTGCTTCAAAAATTATCACTTTTTTTGTGGTGATGATAAGTTTTGCTATTTTATCTTCAAGTCAAGCCTTTGCGGACGACAGTGATCTCAAATGTTATTTGGACGGTAAGCAATTACATTTTAATGTAAGTCCTATCCTGAAAGATGGAGTTACATATGTACCCATGCGGTCGATATTTGAAGCTTTAGGTGCAACTATTAAATGGGATAATCATGCGAAGTCGGTCTCAGCGGTTAAAGGGGATATTAACATTTTTTATCTGGTCAAGGAAGGAAGAGTAATTGTAAACGCCAAAGAGCATGAGCAAGTCTTAAAGGGAATCAATTTTCAAAATAATACACTCGTCCCTCTAAGATTTATTAGCGAAGTGTTGGGTAGTAGTGTCACTTGGGATGAAGGTGCAAAATCTATTTACATAACCTCACCAGTTGCCGAGGAGAAGCTTATTGCTCCGGTTAACAGAACAATTTCAGTAGGAAGTCAAGAGCAATCAAAATCGTTATCAGATGAGAGAAACAGGTTTGTTATAAACGTAAAGCACTACGGTATTAAAAATAATCAGTTGTATAGCTTGCTCGAATTTTCTAACATGGATAATAAAGACATCTCAATAAATTTTAAGCCCGGTGATCAAAAAATCATAAAGACGTTCTCAAAGGAAAAGGATCCCATGCCGACTCTGAAAATTGAAAATTGTACGGAAGTAACCCATAAAGTAGTTATCGATAATATTGGCGGGAATATATATAAAATCCCGGAATTTTCAGTTAATCAGGCGTGTGTCAGTTCCAACCAATCCCAACAAGATGCGCTTGATGTATGGCGGAACAACAATTCCGGCCTCTCGGAATTAGGCAGTAACCTCGTGTCTGTCCGTAAATATATTCAAGATCAGACGGGTGGGCTGCAAAACTTTGTGATCCCAGCCAATAAAGCTGAACAGCTGATCTTGGTCGCCCCAGTTGGAGGGAAGGATAGGTTGGTTGTGGAGGGCAGTTATTTTGTAGGAGGTCTATCAAATAAGACTATAGAATTCCAACTAGATTATGAAGTGGTTTCCGAGCTCGATTTGGGTATTTATAGTTACATATATACGGAACCTGTATATTAAGGATCGTTTTATTAGAAAAGAGGTGTCCGAACGGCCAAAATAAATGGCTGCTCAGACACCTCTTTTATTGTTAGTGTGTAGATTAAAGTCTGACAATTACTCCTGTGCTGCTGTAAACCCCTCTTCCGCTAAATATTCTTTAGCTTCCTCAAGCGTTTCAAACGCCATCTCCAGATTGAGGTCGGCATAGACATACCATAAATCATCCTCAAGCTTTAGGGTTAGGGTATGGCCCTCATCATTAGTCCAGAGTGTATCGGCAGTTGCCGCAGCCTTTTTCTTTCTTTTGCTGGCTACAGGAGCATCAGGAATGTAAATAGACAGTGAGGTGATGGAGGCATCCAGCAAACTCCGCAGCTCGGATTCCGAGTAGTCGCGAATATTCACGAAGCCCTTATCGTCTGTCTCGTAGCCCCGCAGTAAGCCTGCGAACACATAGCCATTACCATTTGGATGCAGGTGAAAAGCAACGGTTTTCTTATCATGCTGGCTTTCCTCGTAGTGATAGTTCACGCGCCCAAGGGATACATTTTTGCGTTCCAGCTGGGGGTAAGAGTCGAGAATCGCTAATTTTTGTTCAAAAGTAAGCATATACAGCCTCCGGTTTTCGGTGTGATTGTGCACATGATTATACCATGTCGATGGATCGTAGACTATTTTTTTAGTCATCAAGCGGCAGAGACAGCACGAAGGTGCAGCCTTTGTCTGAGTGCTCCTCAAGCACGAGGCTTCCGTTCATAGATTCGGCCAACAGACGGCTGAAGGTTAGGCCGAGTCCTAGACCACGCAGTGTGCTCTGCTTGTCGCTGCCCCGGAAGAAGGCTTCGAAGACATGCTCACTATGATTGGATGAGATGCCAAGCCCATTATCTTGAACACGGATTTCGGCAAAGCCATGACCTTGCTGCTCCAGCAGTTCTATCGTAAGCTGCACCCTTCGATCAGGAGCTTTGGCTTGTACGCTGTTATTAAGTAGATTGACGATAATCTGCTGGATACGAAGGGAGTCCCCACGCAAAAACAAGGGATTGATCGGCATATGGAGCACGGGTTCAGCAACTTCTTCCGCCTGTGTCAGCTTCCATTGATATACGATTTCGGATATCAGGGGTACGGCATCCAGTCGGTCGTGACGAACGGAAACTATTCCTGCAGTCAGGGCATTGTAATCCAGAAGGTCGGCTACCATTCGCTGCAACCTCCCAGCCTCCAGCAGGGCAATATCCAGAAATTCCACAGCTTCATCACCTTCAACGACCCCTTCGCGGACGGCATGCACCAGGCCTTTAATAGAAGTTACGGGTGTTTTCAACTCATGGGAGACTCCTGCCAGCATTACGGCTCGAGACTGCTCAAATTGCTGTAACTTGCCTGCCATCTCTTCAAAAGATATCATCAGCTCATGAATTTCCCGCTCTTTAGCATCCTTATCTAGAACGATATCATAACGGCCATGGCTGATTTGAGCCGCTGCCTCGACTACCTTCTGAATGGGTTTTGCCAGTTTACGAGATAAAAGGTAAATGGTTAGCCAACTTAAGATGATTAGAAACAGCAGCAGTATGGAGAAAAATATGATCTCCTCCTGTGGAATATGCCGCAGTGATTTTTTGGATTGCAGGACAATAACCTGTCCCAGTGTTTTGTCATTCGAATTTATGGGAGCCACAGCAGCTTTAAACTCCGGACTGCGGGAGTCGTTCAGGCTATCATTAAGCTTATATCTCATTTCCTTGTCAGTTAGAGGTGGCAGGGAGAATAGCATTTGACCTTGTTGATCGGTAATGATCACGCACATCTCTATGGTTAACTTGAAAAACCGTTTCCGGTCTTCGATCAGCTTTTCGAGATTTTGGCTGATTTCAATGGAGCCTTCCATATTTAAGCTGCGATCTGCAATTTCCTGTGCCAAAAGCCCCGCAGTCTGCAGACGATTGCTCATAGCCTCCTGACGGATCCACCATAATGTAGCTAAAGCTGTGAGGAGCAGGCCTACACTAATAATGAGCAGATAACGTATCGTCCAGTAAGAAAGGATAGAGGTGCGTTTGGCGTTGTTTCTCTTTAAGTTGTCCATAATTGATATCCCGTCCCCCTTAGGGTACGGATTTCCCCCTCACTAGTAGGCCAGTGCGACAACGCTTGGCGTAGTCTTTTGATCGACAAATCTACCGCCCGGTCGCTTCCTTCATAATCCATTTCCCATACAAATTCTATTAATTGCTCACGCGTACAAATCTGATTAGGCCTTTCAGCGAGAAATAACAGCACTGACATATCCCGAGGACTAAGACTCAGCTCAGCCCCATTCAAAAAGACAGCACGTGCTGTGAAGTCGATAAACAAACTGCCATAATGCCGTTTACGGCTGCCATCTGACCACTGCGAGGGACGGCGTAAGACAGCGTTCACACGTGCCACCACTTCCTCGGGAATAAAAGGTTTAGACATATAATCATCCGCACCACCGTCGAGGCCGGCTAGCCGGTCATTGATCCCATCTCTTGCCGTCAGCATGATCACAGGGCAGCTGCTTTTTTCACGGATGAGCTTAAGCAGTTCAAATCCGTCCATGTTTGGCAGCATGATGTCTAGTAATACTAATGAAGGAGGGGATATAGCAAAAGACTCCAGCGCAGCGCGTCCATCGGCTACACGGGTGACTTGAAAGCCTGCTTTTTTCAGATAAGCACTGAGGACCCTAGAGATGGCTTCTTCATCTTCTACAACAAGAATGGATTTCGTCAAATTGGAGTACCTCCAGTCCATAAAATTTACGACAAGTTTAACACATCATAGCCCGTTCTGCTCTGACTTCTTCCCGACATATTGCTTTGTTAGAATGAGGGACGAGCTTGAAAGCATACAGAAATTATGAATATTGGAGGGAACAGGATGAAGAGAAAAAGAATAGCCTTGATCGCTGCAGGAGTTATTATCGTAGGAGTAGTCACAGGTTATACATTACTGGATAAATCGCTGGGCAATAATGTAGAGATCGAGTCCGTGATTCCAAATCAAGCAACAACAGCAGGTGCTGGAGAGACAACAAATAACACTGGAGCATCAGCAGGGGTGGCGGTCACAGCCGAACAATTAAACGGGGATTGGACCCTTGCGGAGACCTCTAAAGTCTATTGGTCAGTGACGACCTCTAAAGAAACAGTAAACTTCGTAGACAACAAAGTTCAGGGCACCTGGAAGGTAAATATAGAGGATTCTACTTCGATGGCCGGGGAAGGGACAGTGGATATGAGCGCTCTGGATTCTGGCAATAGCCAACGGGACGAGCATGTAAAAGGAGAGGATTTTCTATCCGTTACGGAATTTCCACAATCCACGTTTGTAGTGAAGTCATTTTCGGAGCTGCCGGCAAAATGGACTGAAGGAGCAACTGTGCCTGTTGAAATGCAGGGGACGCTTACCGTAAAAGGAGTAGAAAAGGACGTCACCTTTCAGTCGCAAGCGGCGTATAGCGGGGGACAGTTGATGTTGTCGGGAACGACAACAGTAGCCTTTTCTGACTTTGGTCTAAGCAATCCCCACACCGTTGTGCTGGATACAGAAAATAATCTTGAGGTTCGCTTGGAGCTTGTGCTGACAAAATAGTAGCTCTTCCGTAAGGATAACGCTGCTGTGAAATGTATAGAGAGACTGTACTGAAGAGATTTTCCCAGGCCGTGTTGGCTTTTGGGAGAGTCTCTTTGGTTTGGAATGAATTGTATGTTTTAATAGTAGTATCTGTCGAATAACTAGCAATAGTGGAGGTGTTCTTTGTGATCAAGGTGGCGGCAGCAATTATACATAATGTAGAAGGGCAGATTCTTATTGCCCGGCGGCGGCAAGGTAAATCGCAGGCAGGTCTGTGGGAATTTCCTGGTGGCAAAATAGAGCAGGATGAGAGCATCGCAGAGTGTCTGCAAAGAGAGCTTCAGGAAGAGATGGGCATCACAATCCTTCCCTATGAGAGCTTTGGCATAAACGAGCATAACTATGGAGAGATAAAGATCCAATTGATTGCTTGGAAAGCGCGGTATCAGGGAGGTGTAATTGATCTGGTGGATCACGACGAACATAGGTGGGTGCTTCCGGCTGAGCTGGGTCAGTTCATGTTTGCTCCGGCAGATCTTCCTTTTGTAGAACGTCTACTGATGGAATCAAAGCCGGATTGAAGGGAGATAGAATATAATATAGAAGAAAGGAAGAGCTTAAATGCCTGTATATGAAAAGCTAGTGCGTGACGGCATCCCCGATTTGATAGCTTCTCAAGGGAAAGATTTTAACACAAGGATATTAGAGTCCAAAGAATACATAACTGAACTACGTAAAAAATTGCAAGAAGAGTCGGAGGAATATTTTCAGGCAGCAAGTGATGAAGAAGCTTTGGAGGAGCTTGCCGATATGCTGGAAGTGATTCAGGCTCTGGCGGAGACACATGGGAGCAATAGCATGGAGCTAGAGAAGCAACGTGCAGAGAAAGCTAAACGTCGCGGTGGATTTAAGAAGGGGATATATCTGATTGAAGTGGAAGGAGAATAACGGGGAGATTATTTTTCCGCACAAGGAGGGTAAAACGTTGTTCAAAACCAAACTGACGATGATTTTAAGCAGTGTGGTGGCCTTGATTCCTGTAGCTATTTATTTATTCCTTTATTCCAAAATGCCGGATACCGTCCCGATTCATTATGATGGGAACATGGCTGATCGATTTGTAAGTAAAGCTAGTCTGGAGGTTATTTTGCAAAGCGGGCTGGGTTGTTTGGGATTCATAATCATGAAGCTTTTACAGTTCCTTTTGCAAAAAGCGTTTATTCAAAGCTCTAACGAGCACTCAGCGGCCTTGAGCAAGATCTGGAATATTGCTATTTTGGTGGTGACGGTGGTGTTTGCTGGCATCAGTTCCTATACATTCATTAGAATGGTCTGATAGAATTAAAGAGACTTAGCAGAAGGATTAGGAGGAACATGCAAATGAAAATGGACAACGCTTACAAGGTGAGATGGGGAATTATTAGCACAGGCTGGATTGCTCATCAATTTGTTACTGATTTGGCGCATGCCAGTAATGGTGTGGCTTATGCCGTTGGGTCAAGATCTCAGGAAAGTGCCGATGAATTTGCTAAAAATCATGGGATTCCGCATGCCTATGCAACCTATGAGGAATTGCTGAATGACCCAAATGTAGACGCGGTATATATTGGAACGCCGCATCCTTTTCACAAAGAAAATGCTTTAATGGCGCTGCGTGCAGGCAAAGCTGTCCTGTGTGAGAAACCTTTTACCGTAAACAGCGGTGAATTGGAAGAAGTTGTGGCCTATGCTAGAGCGCATAAGCTATTCCTGATGGAGGCGATGTGGAGTCGCTACATCCCGGCGATTGTAAAGGTTAGAGAATGGATTGCTGAGGGCAAGATCGGTGATGTTCGTTTGGTGAAGGCAGACCTAGGGTTTCGTACCGACTGGAACCCGGAAGGCAGATTGCTGAATCCGAAGCTGGGCGGGGGTGCGCTGCTGGATGTGGGGATTTATCCGGTTTCTTTTGCCTCCATGGTGTTTGGACCTCATCCTGAGTCTATTTCCAGCACAGTGCACATAGGTGAGACTGGAGTGGACGAGCATTTCTCGATGCTGTTGTCATATGGTAACGGGAAAACCGCTTCGTTGAACGGTGGTATTCGTCTTAACATGTTGGAGGAAGCGCATGTGTTTGGCACAGAAGGCCGTATTATTGTAGAGGGTACATTAGTGAACCCGAAATCGGCTGCGCTTTATATAGGAGATGAGAAGGTAGAGAGCTTTGTGGATGACCGTGCTTCTATTGGATATTGTTTTGAAGCGGAGGAAGTAGGACGGTGTCTTCAGGCAGGGCTTACAGAGAGTCCGGTGATGACATTGGATGAATCGTTAGCGATTCTGAAACTGCTGGATCAAGTGCGTGCACAGTGGGGGCTTAAATACCCTGGAGAGTAATTAAAAAATAAATTAAACACCCCTCGGTGTAGTGCTGCACAAGTAGCTCCGAGGGGTGTTGTTATATTAACTAAGCTGCGCTAGTTCTGATTATTGGCGTTTTTGCCTGCCTGAACCCAGCCGGCCACTTCAACGGTACGCTTCGCTTGATGAAAAACAGCGTCACGGATCCGATCCTGATCTTCGATCATTTTACCGTCTCCATCTACGCTGACACTTGTTCCGTAAGGGTTGCCTCCCGCACCGAATGTGACTGGATCAGTATAACCGGGTGCTGCAACAATTGCTCCCCAGTGATACATCGACGTGTAGAGTGCCAAAATCGTAGCTTCTTGTCCACCATGCGGGTTCTGTGCTGAGCTCATGGCGCTGACGACTTTGTTTACTGTTAGTCCTTTGCCCCAAATGCCACCGGTTGTATCAATGAACTGCTTCATCTGGGAAGCAATGTTACCGTAACGGGTTGGGGAACTGAAAATAATCGCATCTGCTTCGACTATATCGTCGGGTGTGGCGACTGGGATATCTTTTGTTTCTTCAGCTAGGGCCTTCATGGCTGGATTTGCGGCGATTTTATCCTCGGGGACCAGTTCCTGCACCTTCAGCAGTTTTACCTCAGCTCCTGCTTTTTCTGCGCTTTCCGCGGCCCATTGTGCTAGCTGGTAGTTAGTTCCTGTGGCACTGTAGTAGATGACAGCTAATTTGATTTTTGACATGCTGTAGTCATTCCCTTCGAGTGTAGTTCCATACTATTAATTACCCTAATGGTGTCTTTATAACCCAGACTGAAATCAATCTATTCGAACTGGACAGACAGATGTCCACTTTGCCTGTGTATACTAAGTTCAATCACAGGAAATGAGGGAGAATGATGAATACTTATTTTGTAGAGAAAGCGAAAATGACCTTGGCTGGGGTTAGCATACGCACAACTAATGAAGTGGAAATGGGACCTGATGGAGGTTTGCCGCAGCTGTGGGAAACTTATTTTCAGAGTAATATTGCGGGGCAGGTAGCTACGGTAAATTCTGAGTATATCTATGCGTTGTATACGGATTATAAGAGTGATGCGAGCGGAGCGTATACCGTTGTGATCGGGCATGAAGTAGCTGAGGAGAGACATTTAGAGGGAAACCAGCTAGAGGAAAACGGGCTAGAGGAAAGCGAGCTAGAGGAAAGCGAACTAGAGGAAAACGAGCTAGAGAAAAGCGAGCTAGAGGAAAGCGAACTAGAGGAAAACGAGCTAGAGGAAAACGAGCTAGAGAAAAACCAACTAGAGGAAAGCCAGTTCACCTATGCGGTTGTACCGGAGAGCAAATACATGGTTTTTACGACGAAAAAAGGTCCGGTATTTGAAGTGGTCGCTCAAGCGTGGGGGGAGATTTGGGCGTACTTTAAGCAGTCTAGGGAGGCAAGAACTTACACGGGGGATTTTGAGATTTATGATTCGCGAAATTTTGATCCTGCTGACACGCAGGTTGAGATTTATATTGCGATTGAATAGATTAGGGGAAAGATGGTTTTTATGTGCTTAGTGGGTTAAGTGCTTAAGCGGGAGGTTTTATAGGGAAAAGTTTTATTTTATAGGAAATTGTTTAAAGGGAAGTATTTTAGAGGGAAAAAGGGGTTTAAGGGACTTGCTTCTGACAGTAGTATCAAGCAACTTGCGAGAGAAGGGGGGCTGCCGAGAGGTAGTCCCTATTTTTGCTGACGTGCCTCGTACCGGGGGGAAGGGTTACTTGACGGTGGAAGAGAATAAACAGCTTTAAAGAATATATACATCAGTAAAAAATAATTGATAACGACTCTTGTCTCATCTGGGGATATGTTGTTAATCCTTGCTGAGGCGCTTGCATTTAGGCAGACGGGGGAGACATAAGAGAAGCCCTAGAGTATATATACTTAACTAATGTGTCTGCGGAAAATATACGGTAAAAATCCCGTGGATTTGCTGGATTAGGCAGAAGTGTCAGGAATGAACGGTAAAAATCCCGCAGAATCGCTAGATTGGGCAGAAGTGGTGAGAATGAACGGTAAAAATCCCGTAGATTTGCTGGATTGGGCAGAAGTGGCGAGAATGAACGGTAAAAATCCCGTAGATTTGCTGGGTTGAGCCAAAGTGGCGGAAATGTACGGTAAAAATACTCTACATCAGCTGCATAGCGTCGAATTAGTCAGAAATAAGAGCAAAAGTGCTCTACATTAGCCGCCCCAAGCTAAAATAGCAAAAAAGAGAGACAAAAATGCTCTACATTAACCGCCCCGAGCCAAAGTAGCAGGAAAGAGAGGCAAAAATGCCCTACATTAGCCGCCCTGAGCTAAAGTAGCAGGAAAGAGAGACAAAAATGCTCTACATTAACCGCCCCGAGCTAAAATAGCAAGAAAGAGAGACAAAAATGCCCTACATTAGCCGCCCCGAGCTAAAGTAGCAGGAAAGAGAGTCCAAAATGCCCTACATTAGCCGCCCTGAGCTAAAGTAGCAGGAAAGAGAGGCAAAAATGCCCTACATTAGCGGCCCGAAGCTAAAGTAGCAGAAAAGAGAGACAAAAATGCTCTACATTAACCGCCCCGAGCCAAAGTAGCAGGAAAGAGAGGCAAAAATGCCCTACATTAGCGGCCCGAAGCTAAAGTAGCAGGAAAGAGAGGCAAAAATGCCCTACATTAGCCGCCCCAACCCAAAGTTAGTTTGGTGGAGGAGCTAGTGGAGCTGGTATAGTTAATGGAGTTAATGCACTTATGGAACTGATCCAGTTGGTGAAACTAACGGAGTTGATAGAGCTAAAATAACTGGTGGAGTTGAAGTAGTTGGTAAAGCTATTTAGTTAAGCAAATGTGGTTGATGGAACTGAGGTGATTGGTGAAGCTGCTGTAGTTCATTTAGTTCATGTGTTCATGTAGTTCATGTAGTTCATGGAACTTGTTAAGTCGGTGGATCCGATGGAGTTGAGTAGAGATGACCAATTAGCCAACACACAAATATACAGAAATGGAGAATGCAAATGGGAAAACAATTTACCGCTATACTACCTGTACATGAAGAGTTTATTCTTCGGCAGCACCTTTTTTTCGTAGGGTCAGCGCCGCTTTCAGGAGATGGGCATGTTAACCTTTCGCCGAAGGGACATGATTGTTTTCGGATTTTGTCTCCTAATCAGGTGGCCTATCTAGATATGACTGGTAGCGGTAATGAGACGAGCGCGCATCTGCTGGAAAATGGAAGAGTGACGGTTATGTTTTGTGCGTTTGAGGGACCGCCTAATATTTTAAGGCTGTATGGAACAGGGGCTGTGGTTTTGCCTGAATCAGCAGAATGGGAAACACTGTCCCCTTTGTTTACATCTCTGCCTGGAGCTAGACAGATCATTTTGATAGATGTTCATAAAGTACAGACTTCCTGCGGGTTTTCGGTCCCATTCATGAGTTATGCAGGTGAGCGGGATACGTTGCAGCGTTGGTCTATCCAAAAGGGCGAGACAGGCCTGAGAGAATATAGACAAGAAAAAAACAGAAAGAGTATAGACGGGCTACCCACACCTCTTGGACAAAAAAACTGACCAGACAGGAGTTCCCATTCCCATGGTCGGCAGAAGGAGCCTACTACCCATAGGGAGTGCTTATCCAATCGTTCAAAGTTGTCTGCTTCGTATATGTACACCCAAGTCGCTATAGTTACTTGACTACTCATTATAAATGTTCACTAGTTGGTAAAGTGTATGCTATAAACCATTACATTCGATCTCATTAGGTAAAGTAATAAGCTAATTGAACGCAACAAGTAATCCCGTAATCCCGTAATCCCGTAATCAAAAAAATGAAGGCCATAAGGGTGGCGACTCATTTGGCACCCCGTTGGAGGGATTTTTTAGAGTGTCTTTCACTATTTAATAGTCTATTAAACTTATTGCTTTTACTGTTATTTCTATCATCGTGTGTTCGTTTATTTAAACTTATAATGAAGGCTATGGGATGACTGCTTTTCCATCTAGCATCATTTACATTCTCATGTAGAAATCATTTAAAACGTAGATTAATAAACGGACAAAGGAGATACAGCATGCTGCCATCACTCGCATTTCTTAAAGGTCAATTAGAAGGGATTTTACGCAATAAATTTGCACAGGGGCATCAAACCTCGGGTTATTTAGCCAAGCTGGAACAGCTTCCCGCAAGCTATGATGCCTATCTGGAATTCGCTCATAGCTTGGCTGCCATTCCAATGAGGGACAATTGGCCTTACTATGAACCAAACGATTTAGAAGAGATATGGCAGGAATGCGATCCGGCACGACCTTTAGGCCAGGTAGGCATCTTGAATCTGAAGGATAGCTCCAAGCGTGTGGAGGCGGGATTCCTCGCTTCAGTCTGTGGTTCAATGCTAGGCAAACCGATTGAGGTAAACCCCAGTTTGTTGGAATTGCGTAAAGCGTTAACTTCTGTAGGGGAATGGCCACTGAATGATTACATTTCCGATGAAGTTCTCCATGCTTTAGATCGTCGACATTGGTCTTGGTTTGAGACGACGCGGGGGCGAATTCGTTATGTGGCACCTGATGATGATATCAATTACACATTAATGGGAATGATGGCGTTAGAACAATTTGGTGATGGTTTTACGAAAAGAAATTTAAGAGATTTATGGATAAATCATCTTCCGATAAGTACTACTTGGGGGCCGGAGAGAGCCATTTTGCTTCGATCGGGAATTAGCTATCTGGAGCATGATAGAGAACTGTTCAATCATTCTGAAATAGAGGCTTGGCCCGACTTCATGGTACAAGATACAGAACTATGCGGAGCAGCAATTCGCGCAGATGCTTACGGTTATGCTTGTCCTGGTCAGCCCGCGCTTGCCGCTGAGCTAGCTTGGCGTGATGCGAGTTTTACACATCGCCGGACGGGTATCTACGCCACGATGTTCATCGCCGCTGCGATTGCAGCTGCGCAAGTGCTGCGCGATCCTATTAAAATAATAAGTACTGCACTGCAATTCGTACCTAGAAGGAGCCGATTCTATGAGATTACTCAGGATTGCCTGCAGATGGTAGCAAATGCAGATAACTGGCTGGAAGCTTATCAGAGCATTAACCATAAGTATGCAAATTATAGTCACTGTCAGGTTTACCAGGAAATAGGTACCTTAATTAATACATTTCGATTTGCAGACAATGTCGGTGACGGGATATGCAAGCAGGTGATGCAAGGCAACGATACGGACAGCTTTGGAGCAACAGCAGGCTCTCTGCTCGGGGTTTATTTCGGTTCTGACAACCTGGAAACAAGATGGCTTGAGCCTTTCCAAGACCGGATTCATACAGGATTATCTAATTTTCATGAGCAAAAGCTATCCCGTTTGGCTGAGCGGATGGGGCGTTTGCCAGAGCTGTTGCATACTCGCCAACATCGAATTGAACCCAGCGAGCTCTATGTAAACGAGAACACCGATTTAAACCTTTGAATTTGATTTCATCAAAAAATGGTTAAGTGGGACCTATAAAGAAGTGCTTCAGAAATTAAAAGTGCCAATTAAGTAGCTGAGTAAAAGTCACCGTGCTTAATGCAATATGTACATTATCCCGTAACGGGTTACTATTTGATTTTTTTCATCTATCCATAGACTGCTAGTACATGGACAAAAAGACACCAACCCCCGGTTAGTGTCTTTTTGTCCAGCGACAGGTATTGCTAACAATGGCAAATTTGCTTAAAGAAGTTACATCAAACGGAGATCACATAAGGGATGATGCGTAACCAATGGTGTGATAGCGTCTGGAGTAGATTACTTGAAAGTTCAATGAATTGGTAAAAATATCCGAAATAGGTGACTTAACGAGACTTAGACTACAGGATAATTACGAAGTGACTAACGAGCTGTGTGATCTTCATGCCATTAGGTACCTATTAACCATCGCAGCGCTGTCCAACGCCAGTTGCTATAAGTGGTGGAGCTTACAGGATCGTGGAGCCGAGCCAAAGACAAGGTTATCCCGTATCCCGTATCCCGCATCTCGTATCCCAAATCCCAAATTCCTACCTCCCAAAGCTCATGCTACCTACGGATTCCACTATAAACACAGGTACATATTGCTCGCCCATGTCTGTTCCAACGAGTTCATATCCATTCTGATATTGGCCACTAACTAACGCGTTACCTGTAACGGAACCCACTTCTCCTTGGAGCAAAAAATAATTCCCATCCGAGTAAGCAAGACTATTGCCGAAGTTATCTACGACGATCTCACAATGAAAAGAGACCTTTTCAAAAGGATGAGTGGTTAGATCGGAAGCTGAAATTACTGCATACTCCTGAACGATCTCCGCAAATTGATAGATGCCGTCTACTTTACGGTAAAGTGCCGTTTGCCCGTCAACACCGTCTCCAAGATCCGCATTAGGCACGAGAATAGAGTCATCGGGCTGCAATTCATAACTATCGCCAGCTAAAGAAAATAACTGCGAAATACCATTCGATTTCATCTCATACGCTGTGAAAAGGGTGCGTCCACCTTCGACCTCAGATTGGGCTAAAACCACAGGTACACCTGAGGAGGTTGCCAACTGTTCATTAAAAGTAAGACTGCGCAGACTCTCGAAGCGTGGCAAGCTGTTTCCGGTTAATGTGACCACATTGTCGTCGTTATTCATCGCGGCATAATAGAGCACGCCACTGTTATCCGTCCCGGCGACGATCACTTTTGTGCCCGATAGTCCTTTGCGGGAGATGACGTTGTCGTATTTGCCTTGCTCTTCACCGCCAGGAAGGAGGCGAACAGGCTCTGCGATATTCCAGGCCAGCCTAGCAGCGGCAATGTTTGTCGAAGTATCTTCTAGCGGAGCAAGCGCTCCGTATAATTGTATCGCTTCAGCATATTGACCTTTAGTAGTCAGACGTTTGGCAT
This sequence comes from Paenibacillus sp. FSL R5-0928, assembly GCF_037970385.1. Classification (NCBI taxonomy): domain Bacteria; kingdom Bacillati; phylum Bacillota; class Bacilli; order Caryophanales; family Paenibacillaceae; genus Paenibacillus; species Paenibacillus sp. FSL R5-0928. The sequence goes on from NZ_CP150225.1 coordinate 1,065,221, forward strand.
TTTTCAGTACCTTAGCCTTACTAGTATCGATCAAAGTCAGCACCTTGGATGACGTGATGCCTGCCGATCCTGCAAAATTACGATAAGCTACAGCATGCCCAGCAAAAGCTGTGATATTGTCACCTTCAAGATCTTTGTTCAGGATGATCTTCCCGCTGCTTTCTGCTTGTTGAAGTACCCAAGGAGCTTCGTAATTATGCTGGCTATAAGCACTCATCAGGGACAGGGTGCTTTCCAGCATGCCGGTAAAGTTTCCTGCTCCTGCTAAGGATTTTAATATAGCTGTATCATGGCTTTTAAACTTTGAGGTTAGTAAATCCTCTTTGGAAGCTGCACTTCCATAATAAGCATCAGGAATCTGCAAAAGATTCCATTTAAAGTTCTCTTCATTACTCACCCCTCCGCTCTGGTTCTGGGCAAGCTCGGCAAGGAACTGCTCCTTAAACTGACGGAAATAAGAGGTGAACTGGTCTGAAATGCCTGAGGCCGACGATAACTGGCGATAATAGGATTCATAGGGGCCGTCTGGCTTCATATATGTAGCTTTTAAACTAAGCAGAGCTTGATAGCTCTTCATAAATCCGGCAAAATCCTTAGTCGCTGCTTCCTCCTTAGTAGAGGCTACCAAAACATTCAGAACTTTGCGGATGTCCGTGATTGGAGCTAATTCATCCAGACGTATTGCGACTCTTTCTTCCTGGTAATCAATGGAATGGTTGGCCGCTGCTTGGCGGTACTGATTCTCTGCATTAATCAGATCCCCAGCAGCGTAGAGACGGTCGGCTTCTTTGGTAATTTGTATTTTATCTGCGATGAGAAAAACCTTCTGTCCAAGCAGCACAAGCATGCATATACACAAAATGATCATAAAGTTTCGCAGGGTTATTAATTGTTTGAACGTCATATAGAGTAGCCTCTTTTTTCAAAATATAAGAAAGCCTAAGAAAGTATAAGTTTCACGGTATACATCATCCTTATATTTCTTTGAGAAACGGTTGGTTGTCATCAATAAGGATGTTTGTTTTATATTGGCTCATCTTAGCTTTCAGATCTATTGGACCTCCGGGTCCCAGCGATATTTGGCTTCACGAATGTCAGCTACCCTGAGGTCTAAGCCGTTCCAAGGTTCATGGGGATTCGCAGCAATGAGTTTGGACAACCGCATAAAACGGTCTTTAGGCAGATCTTGCACGTATCGGCCAATCATATTGGAGTAGAGCAGGGCATAACGCTTCATTCTTACCGCCGCTCCCGCAACGCTCGTAAGGATGGTTAAGCCGTTAGCCATCTGGCGAATCTCCACTTCATAGTTCTTCACGTAGCGTAGTGTACGATCCTTAATGAGATCGGGACGGACTTTAGCGATCTCGCCGATATATTCGGCTAGCAGTGGTTCGAAGTCTTTTAGTAGAAGCTGCTCCAGTTCTAGATCCATATCCTTGCGGAGTAAAAATCCATGCAGCAAAGCCACTCGCTGCCGCGCGATCCGGTCGCCGCGAAGCAGGATGGAGAGCTCGCGCAGCTTCTCATAGGCAAGAACATCATCCTCACGGAGTACGGAGACAGCTTCCTGACGGTTGACCTCCAGCCCTTCCTTGATGATGCCGATCCCACGACCAAGCAGCTCATTGAGAGAACGAAGATTCTCGTTCTGCCTTACTTTTCGCTGCGTATAGTACAATAGTCCAGCAAGCACAAGACCCCCGGCGCCACACAATATCATTTGTTGGATGCTATTTCCAAAATAGACAGAGGCTAGTGTGAGCAGTAAGATGAATAGTAGACGGGTATGCATCTTCCGTCTGGCTAGTGATGCTGCGTGCTGCTCTACAGCAATAAGTGAGGCTCTGCCACATTTGCTACAGCGGTCTTCGCCAAGAGCGGTATACCGCCCGCAGTGGCGACAGATGCGCAGCTTGTCATAAGCGTAACGAGGGGCCTTGAAAGGCCGGAAGGTAACAGGTCTTTTCTTATTCACGGCCTTTATCGCCTCCGTTCAAAGCGGCTAGCAGTCGATCGTTAATATCATCACGTGTCAGTGGTTTGCGCTGATGTGCGGCATAAATGGAAATCTGAATTACGGCAATTAGGAACGTAATCCCAAGAATGACGTATGAAATCATGGAACAATCCTTTCTCATGGACGCTCTGCAGTCCAGATGGCTTTTAGAATGATAATCTTCTATGCATCAATGCACTGGGTCCGGCGGTCCTAAAGTTGAAGTTTACAAGGTTTAATTATATCATAATGGCATGCTATTTACAGATTTTAGCGATAGTGCTGAACCTGTCATATGTGCCTAATATAACACAAGAGGAGCCCTATTTATGCTTCGTAAATATCAAAGTATTAGAACAACCAAGACTCTCTTTCTACGTATCTTTCCGGCATTGCTCCTGGCTCTTTGTCTAGCTGCCTCGCCTTTTGCAGCTGTTAAGGCCTATGCGGCAACGTCGGCGCAATCTCACATTGACGCTGTGCTTCTTATTGATGTCAGCAACTCCATGAAGACTAGTGACAAGAACAAAATCGCCAACGAAGCGATGAAAATGTTCATAGATATGTTATCCACCCAAGGTGATAAAGTAGGTATTGTTGCCTATACCGACAAGGTGCAACGGGAAAAGGCCCTGCTGCAAATTAGCTCGGAGAGCGATAAGCAGGATTTGAAGGATTTTATTGATGGTTTGGACCGAGGAGCTTATACCGATATCGCTATTGGCGTAGAGGAAGCTGTGAAGGTTCTGCAGAATGGAAGCGACCCTTCCCATGAGCCTATCATTGTAATGCTCGCTGACGGCAATAACGATTTCAACAAAGCGACAGGCCGGACGCAAAGTGAATCAGATAAAGAGCTAAAGGCGGCCGTAGAGGTTGCCAAAAAGAATGGCTATCCCATCTATACCATTGGACTTAATGCAGATGGCAAGCTGAATAAACAAAGCCTCGCCGACCTGTCCAATGAGACGGGGGGTAAAGCATTTTCGACGGACTCAGCAGATGATCTGCCGCAAATCCTGAGTGAGATTTTTGCCAGCCATTTGAAGCTGAAGGTAGTGCCTGTGCAGTCGATTACTGCAAATGGCGATTATCAGGATGTGACCGTCAACGTACCTAACGGCAGTGTTTTGGAAGCCAATATCTCAATTATGTCTTCACAGCCTGTGACAGCGAAGTTAACGGACCCGTCAGGGAAAGAAGTTGCGATCCCCTCAAACAATGTCCTGCTGTCCAAGTCTTCTACTTATAGCTTGATTAAGCTACTGTCACCGCAGGAAGGAGATTGGAAACTTCAGGTTAAAGGTGTGCCAAAGGATAAGATTGATATTAATCTAGTCTTTAACTATGACCTGGAGCTTAAGATCGATGCGTTGCCATCAGCAACCTATAAAAAGGGTGATAAAATCGACATCACCTCGCATCTGTTCAGCAACGGTACTCAGGTAACACTCAGTAATTTGTATCAAGATATGAAGGCGGTACTGCTTGCTACAGATATCGATACAGGAGATGTGCAAGAAATCGAACTGGATAACTCCGGTGCTGTCTTCAAGGGTACCTTTGAGGTAAAAGAAAGCCATAACTACGAGCTGAAGGTACGAGCAGAGGAAAGCAGCTTCTATCGGGAAAGTGCACCTGTCCAAATCAGCGCGAAGACAGGCGGAGCAGCAACAACAGCACCTTCTACAGGGACTGGCAAGGAAGAACCCCTGAAGGAAGCTTCGTCCAAAACCCTGTATTACATTATAGGGGGTATTCTTCTAGTGCTGGCAGCTGGTGCAGCATGGTATGTGCTGAATAAGAAATCGGCGCGTGGTTTTGTTGGACAGCTGGTAGTAGAGGTTAAAGACAGCAATACGGGTGAGAAGACCTACCCACAATATAAGAAGCTTGCAGGCTTCAAGGGCAAGTTCACCCTTCATCAGCTGCTGCAATTGGCGCCTGAACTGAAGGAGAGCGAAGGTGTTGTTTTCACCCCGGCTAAGAATGACCGGTTGCTGTTACGCAGCGGAGAAGGTGTTACTGTGGAGAGGTCCGGACGTGCTGCGGATGCTTCGCGTGGTCTTGAACTGAAGAGTGGGGACCGCGTTTCAGTATCTCTACAGACGGTAGATAAGACGATTTATCTGGAATATTTAGTATAGTAGGCAATGGGCAATGTATGCCGCAGAAACAGTTTTGCTGCAAGATATCTGAAGTACAGCTTCCGCAAAATTTTTAGGAGGATAAGCATATGAAACCAGTAGTAAGAGAGCATATACAGCAGTTGGATGTATCACTAGGCGGCGGGATTGTCAGCGATAAAATCAGGGTGGATACGATTGATAATCCGATCCTGATCATTGGACTAGGGGGCACGGGCATTGATGCCCTGCTGCGTCTTAAATATCAGATTAACCGCCGCTTTAAGCTGCCGGAGGATCCGATATCCAAGAAGAAACGGGACAAGCCGGATAATGTAGAATTTCTAGCTTTTGAGACGAATGAACAGGATCGCGGAAAAAAATACAAAGGTATTGGGCTGGACCCGCAAAATGAATTTGTACTGTTGGCGAATGCTGAAATCGGCGGACTGCTACAGAACCGTAGTATTCTCGATTCTTATATTACAGATTGGCTGTCACCTGAGTTAAGTATTACAGATGGTATGAATGGTGCCGCTGGTGTGCGGCAGGCTGGACGTCTGCTTTTATTCACCAAGATTAATCAGGTTGTAGGCGCGATTGATAAGAAGATCAAGACGTTATCCGTAGGCACTAACAAAAAGCTGATGGTCTTTCTGCTGACAGGTCTGTCGGGCGGTACAGGCAGTGGGGCTTTCTTGGATATTGCCTATATCGTACGCGGTATTATTGAACGTGACTACGGATCAGCCGGTATTGACCGTGTGAACACACTGGGTTATCTCTTTACACCTGACGTGAATCTGTCTAATAAAAGTCTAAGTGAGCACACGCGTGAATATATTCGCAAGAACGGTTATGCAGCGCTAAAAGAGCTGGATTACTGGATGAATGTGGACAGTCGTGGTGAGCGATTCCAGCAGCAATACGGTAATATTTTGACGGTAAATTCACCGCTGCCTCCATTTAATCTATGTCATTTAATCTCTGCAACGAATACCGAGGGTAAGCTGCTGGAGAATGCGTACGATTACTGTATGAACGTAACGGCGGAGAACATCACGAACTTTATGGCGAGTGAAGAAAAACAGTCTGGTGAAGAATTCGCCATCCATGACTATATCAGTAATATCCGCACCAACATTGCGCAGATGAACAAGACCTACCCAGCTAACTATGAATACAACATTATCGGTGCCTCGTCTGCTGTGCTTCCGATTGAGGAAATGACGACTTACCTGGCTTTCCGCTTGTTTGATAAAATGGAAAAAATGTTCCAGCAGGCCCCTGGTCAAGAGGATGTAGAGAAATTCGCACGTAAGCTGGGGATTGATCTCGACAGTATGATCAAGACGTTTGAATCCCGTGTGCCTGAGCCGTTGCCAGGCTACGAGAACAGCGAACGCTTGAGCCATGCCAATGTTGTTAAGAATCAAGTGGTAAGCATGGATACAGAGCTGGAGCAGAACTTCCTGGCTCGTGCCCGTGAAGAATATATCAAATCGAAAAAGCAGTTGCCTGGCGAAATTGTGGGACGTTTCAGTGAAGAGCTGGAGCGCATCTTCCTGCACCCAGAGCAAGGGCCATTCTACGTTTCCCGCCTGCTGTATACCGAGAAGGGCTTCTGTATTTTGAAGCTGATTCAGTCTTATATTGAGGCTTTACGTGAAAGCTTGTTGCGTTTGCCACGTGATATTGAGACGGCTCAGGACAGTGCGGATGAGAAGCTGAGCGATGCCCGCAGTGCTTTTGTCTCCAAAGAGAAGAAGAAAAATGCCTATATTGAGGCTAAAATCAATGAATATTGGCTGCACGCCGATGTAGAACGCACTGAGCAAATGATTCAATTTTACGAGGACTTATATGAGCTCTTAAACGATGAGAACAGCCGGATTTACGGTGTGTTTACAGAGATTCTTAGTGCGCTTAGCTCGATTTTTGCCAAAAACGGGGACATCCTTATCAATGGCGAAGAGCAGGCAGACTATAAAGGAAACAAAACTTATTATTGGAACATTGTGAACGTGCCGGATATTTCGGCGACCATCTCCAAGATCATGGATCAGAAGGACGGCGACGACCTGATTCGCGACTTCACCCGTGAAATGCTGAAGCATTCCGGACGTTGGGTCAAAGAGCAGGAGATTGATATCGTCCGCTCGATTTCGGAATTCCTTAGCGATAAGTTTGGGGATCTGATTACCCGTTCGATGGAGGATTTCCTTGTGATGAAATTCGGCCATGAAGAGCCGCTGGATAAATTCGTTGAGCGGATTATTGCCGGTAAATTGGACGAAGAGGCTGTGCCTACCTTCCACCTTAGCAATAGCTCGGGCAGCTTACATTTCCCATCATGGGGTTTCGTTTCCGTGCCTGTTAAAGCGCCGGGTATCCTAAAAGGGATTCGTAATTATCAGAATAATGCGCTTGGCAAATCGCAATTTACGATCAAGGAAAGTCAAGTGAAAAACCGTATTTTCTGGCTTAACACACGTAACGGTGTGCCACTTTTCGTATACACGCCGCTGCGGGTGTTTGAAGAGAACTATGAGCGGACCATTCTCGACAAGGAAGGGATTGGCCGCCATCTCGTGATGACGGATAAGAACAACTGGACGTATCTGCCTTCTCCGATTCCGGAAAAATCATGGGGCGACACTTACGTCAATTCTCGTGTACGTGATTATAACGCTAGAGTGCGTGCAGACTTTGCAAAAGCGCTGGCAAGTGGAGTCATTATTGAAAAAGGTGTAGATGAGAACACAAGTAACAGATATTCTGTTGTGTTCACCAAACCTTTTGATCTGGACGCCATTTTGAGTGGTTTCGATATGCAACTGCAATCCACACGCCCGAATCTCGGTGAAGTGAAGAAGGCGGTTGATGAGCTGAAGAGTCTGCGTGAGAAGGGCTTGGAGCGCGAAGGCATTAAAGATATCTTTGGCAGCATCAACAAGGACATGGCGCAGGAGAATCTCATTCGTTCACCGCAGCTGATTTCACGTGTTCGTGTGGAGTTGGCCAAATATGCTGAACTGACTGCCAAAGCCGCTGAGCTTGAAGGTGTGCTTCATCAATATCTGGACGAAGATAAGTGGATGGATCAGTTCATTGAAGCTTTGTATACGGACAGCATTATCAAAAAAGGCGCACTCTACGTTTATGACCGTGATGAAGAAGAGGACGCTTGGGAGCCGTTTGCTAATTTGATGAAAGAGCGCAGCTACGTAGAGTATGCCGTGTATCGGCACTTCCGGGAGCTGGATGAGAAGAGCCGCAGCGTACTGCTGCGTAAGGCAGCACGTCGTGCAGGTGAAATGACTGCCGCTGAAGACGTTACCCCGCTGCTCTATAAGCTGGAAGGACTGTATGTATCATTCCTGGAAGCACGCGACAGCTTGGAGTACGAACGGGTAGAGTATGAGAGCGGCGATGAGATGTACGGATTCTACAAGAGCATGACTAGCAAGCTCGGCAGTATCCGCAGAAAGTTGAAATAGGCCTATGATCAAAACACAGGCATTATCTTATGGTGAACAATATGCGGTACAGGAAGAGGCACAGCGCAGCAAAGGGGATGGACGCAGCAGCATCCATTACCCTGCCCTGTTTCTGTTCGTAGGCGACAAGGTTGCTCCGGCCATCGGTCCGGTGCTGGATAGCTGCGAACGAAAATGGGATAACGCCGGCGGGGTTATGGCATTACATGCTGTGTCAGGTGCGGAAAAAGAGGGAACAGACGGAAGCAAAAGTAGATCTGATGCGGGAGGAAAAGACCGGGTGCTGGCCATGGCTTTGCCGGAAACGGCAGGGTCAGATCCACGCACTGTGCGTCATGAACTTTACCGCAAGTTTCATGAGGATACACGTTATCTTGCTGAAATGAATAAAGTTATCCGGCGGCTGAGCAACAGTATAGCGGATTATGGACGTCTATATTCATCTTTTGACGTCATCCATCTCTCTATCATTACGCGGGTTGATGATCCGCTTAATGTATTGCTGCCGGAAATTACACTGCTGGCTCGTGCTGTACTCGGCCAGTCCTTCAAGTCCGTACAGACAGATCTCTACGCTCTGATCAATGAGCGGGAGCAAGGGGATAATTTTGGATATTCCAGCTCAGTAGGGCTGGCTTTTCTGCGTGAATTGGACAGAATGCAGGCTACGGACTATAAGTTTAATGCGCCGTTACTTGTGACGGAAGACGGTCTGTCGATTCCAGTTGGCCATGGTCCTTCCGCATTATTTGACCTTGTGTATCTGCTCTCCGATAAGAATGAGCGCGGTATGATGTCTGCACACGGTATGGATGACAACTACGAGATTATTTCTCATATTAGTCTGCTCAAAAATCGGGTCCGCCCGGCTTCTGATCAGGCTACTGGTCATGGCGGATATAACAATATGACCTTCAAAAGCGGCATCAGAGGCAGCACTGGAAGACAAGGCTACGCCTCTGCTGGCTTTTCCGGGGTAAGAAGACCTAATGTTCAAATTGCTTTGGCAGTGCTGTATCATGCGTTCCGGCGGCTTGTCTCCGATATGCGTGAGGGCAGTTCGTGGACTATACGTGAACGGCAGGCGTTGTTAGGGCTGGACCCTGACAGCTTGCGGGAACACGCGGTACAGCTACTTCCGGAGAAAGACGGCCTGAATGAAATGACGGGTTTAATGAGTCACGGACGCCCTTCCTATAATGAACTGAAGCAGCTGTCACTTCGTGAAGCTGAACGGCAGTTGTTCGGTGAAGGGGGCGAAGCTTATTTCCGCAATAACTTTGTGGCAGAGTCAAACCGGAGAGTAGAGGGAATGAATCCATTACGCCAGTGGCGCACTATGCTGGCGGCACAGGAAACATCTACGCCTGCGGTAACCTTTTATCAGCTTGCGGAGTGGACGGCAGATCGTGATGAAGCCGGAAGTGTGCTCCATCTTTTACGTCAGCATATGGCAGGCTTGCGTTCCGCGATTCTCTCCATGCAGGAGGAGCTTGAGGATCTTTATGCAGAAAGCGTGGAGCGCCAGCCGTTCCAGCGTGTGCCGCTTTTTGACAAAAGAACAGTACGTAACTTCATTCATTACTTATTCTCAGCCGTATATGGCAAAAAATATGAACTATTGGGCCTAGAAAGTGAGCTTGCCCTATGCAGTCGTTTGGAATCTGCACTTGAGCAGCTTCATATGGAAAGTATGGCTCGTGTGAAAGCTATGGAGACTTTGGAGGAAGAATTGCGTATTACTGTTATGGACAGCATTGGGCGAACAAACGAAACAACGGGCCAGAACGTAATGGAATACTACCGCGTAGTCACAGAAGAAGTGATGAAGGATATCGAAACCCGGCGTGGACCTGGAATATTCTTCAGTGAGAAGTACATGGGCAGTATCTCCAAGCTCTTAGAACAAGGGAAAGAAGCTGTGATTGAGCGTTTGATTGATATTTGCCGCCGGGAGCTGCTGACAGCAGAACCTTTCAATTTATCTTTTGAGGAAGAGCTTTTGCGGCGTGCAAATGTTGCGGCAGCCTATGAGAATCGTCAGGTTCTATCGAGGGAAGAGCTGTTCAAGCGCTTGTATCATAATTTGGAAGAGGGCGCGGCCATTAATGTTCGGCTATTCGAATATACTCAAGAGCATCGTCATGAGGAGAAATATTTCTTCGGAGACAGTTCATCAGAATTCCTACGCTACGCATTTGGAGTGGATGAGACAACACGGATTTACCGGTTAGGATTCGTGCATGAGCAGCGGAGGAGCGGAGTGGAGAAGCTCAACCTGATGGGCGGCTTTCATTTAGAAGACCTGCTCTATTATCGCAACGGTAAGGTCTATTATGAGACTTATGCTCAGAATGGCTATCAGCTCCATGGGCTGAGTGAAGATCAGCTTCCTGAGATGCGCTGATGGCGTAATAGATGGGTACCCTCACTTTGAGTCCCTTTATTGCCTTTGTGCAGTATTTGATACAGTAGATTTAAGTAGATTTCTGGGATAGGGACATTTCTCCTTATTTCCAATGCACACTGTGCAATAGAATAGAAATAGTTGTTCCTCCTACTCCATTCTATTGCACAAAGTGCAATCTGGGGGATGATAACACATCCGGGTAGCCCGTTTATCAGGCAGCATAACCCCCGGAATGTTTAAAGGATAATAGTACAATTCAGGTTTTCCCGGAAAGGAAGTATAACGATGCAGAGAAAAATCAATCTGCTGCTGCTCTTCTTCAGTCTGATCGGCGGCGGGGTCGCCTTTCTTTTTGGCGAATGGCTGCTAAGCTGGTATAACGATCTGCCTTCCATCCTGCTTGTGGGTATTTATTTTGCCATTGTGGCGCTGGGTGTCGGTGTAGGCTGCCTGCTTGCAGAGATGATCTCGCCACGACTGAACGGAGCTTCATGGAAACAACGCTACCTGGGGTTATCGTGGAAACTGCTGCCTCTGATGATTGTCCTTGCACTTGGAGTTGGAGCCTTAACGGAGTTCGTTTATGAACTGAATTTTGGCGGTGCCAGACCGGTTAAGAATGTGGTGATGGCTATCGATGACTCAGGCAGTATGACGCAGAGTGATCCCGATAATAGCCGGTATTCAGCAGCAAAAGCGTTAATTACAAAAATGGACACTGACAATAAGGTGGCCGTGGTGACCTTTAACAACGAAGCTGTAGTTGTCCAGCCTTTAACGCCACTTTCAAATTCGGAGAATCGTGAGAAGGTGCTGACTGCAATCGATAATCTGCAGCCAACCGAAGGCGGCACGAATATTAGCGGTGCGGTCTCGGAGGCACTCAAGGAAATTGATAGTGACGGCAAAAAAGACCAAGGAGCTATGGTCATCTTGTTGTCTGACGGAGTGAGTAATTTCGATACCACAAGAGAGTTGCAGGCTTATGTAGAGCGCGGTATTGCCGTGAATACCATTGGTCTGGGCTTGAATGATCCAGCAGGCAATCAGCTGTTGCAGGATATTGCGAGAGTGACAGGCGGACACTATTATGATGTCAAGGATTCAGCCCTTCTGGGCGATGTGTTCCAGCAGATCTATGACCGTCTGGGAGATCGGACGCTGCTCACTGAGCGCAGTGATTCAACGGCAGACAGTCCTTATTATGCTGCGGTTCGTATATTATCATTGATGTTGATGGGGGCTGCGCTTGGATTAGGTCTGGGAATTATGTTTGATAACCGTCATTTGGCTAAAAGCTTTGGGATTGGCGGCGTAATATCTGGCTTGTTCGCAGGACTGATTCTGGAATTTGGACTTAGCGGTGACTCCTTTACAGATAGTCTTATTCGTCTTCTGGCTGTTCTAATATTAGCTGCTATTATTGCATTATTTACAGGCGTCATTCCGGTAGGTGAAGGACGTATTTATCGAAATAGAAGAAACAATAACGCAGCGCCTGCACCAGCATCGGATAACTTTCCGGGTCGGCGCAGAAACCGGAACAGCAAAGGATTCTAGTGTAGCGGAAAGGGGTTTACATTAATGAGGTACGCCGAGGTTAATGCTTCCGCTCCGGGAATAACGGATGTGACATCCCAAGTGGATGACCGATTCTGTACGCTGAGATGGCGCTGGCCGGACGGCGTGCAGGCGGTGTACATCCACAAAACCTCCGCAGAAGCGGCTGACATGGGAACCGGAGATGATCCGCCAGTAGGGATGAAGCTCTACACTCGTGAGGAATACAAATCTAACAATGGTTATCGTGATCGATTGGATGATATCGGCCTGATATCCTATACCATATTTGCTCGTCTTGCTGAGAACGGTGAGACTGTACTGGTGAGGCAAAGTGATGGTGTGAACCGGGTGATGGTCAGTGCAGGCAAAGCCCGAATCTATTATTCCATTCAACAAAAAAAAGCCTTATTCGGAAAACAAAAGACCGTACATATGGCGATTACGGCAGAAGTGCCCGTGGCACGGGATGTCCTCTGTTATGTCAAGAAACGTGGAGGGCATCCGGCAGGGAAAGAGGATGGTATTCTCTTTCCCTTCGTACAGGATTTCGCTCCTGGACGCAATGTACTTCCGCCGATTGAAATCGGTAAGGATGATTTTGTACGCATCTTTTTCACCGATGGCAAGAAATATGGGCTTTATTACGAATTGGTACCGGAGTGAGACTCGGTCTACGTGTACAAGCGGGTAATGAGCAGTGCGTTCATAGCAAGTACGTAGATACAACTTTTGGGAGGATGAGTAGATGTCTTTTTTTAGCCGTTTTATGAAAAAGAATCAGCCGGAGCCGCGGCCGCTTTTTTACGATATAGTGTGTCCGTATTGCTTCACCAAATTCTCTCCGGAGGATGTCGTCTTTCGGGCTATGCACAGCCGGGAGGACGATGAAAATTACGCATTGGGTGAGGATGACGCCTTGAACAAATACCGTGAGCGCTTCGGGCTCGATACGGTAGATGACATAGAAGCGATTATCAACCCGGCGGATATTCCGGAAGAATATCATCATTACACGGATCATGTGTTAACTGGGCTTACGGATCGTTACGGTGTGCTTACGCGCAGACGGCTTTGCCCGGCCTGCCATAATGAGCTGCCGGTGACTGCCGGGAAGGTGCCAAGTAACATCATCTCGATTATAGGGGCATCCCAAGTCGGGAAATCAGTGTATATGACCTCGCTGATCCACACATTGCAGCATACTACAGCAGGTCATTTTGATGCCGCTTGTATGCCGCTTAATGCAGAGATTAGCCGTAAGTTCCGTACATTGTATGAAGAACCGCTTTTTGAGCGCGGGGATCTGCTGGCTTCTACACAGAAGGAAAAAATGCAGGAGCCTTTTATCTTTCAGTTTGTCTTTAAGGATGAAAATAAACCGCCACTGACACTTGTATTCTTTGATGTAGCAGGTGAGGGTATGGTGGATCAGGATTATCTTGGACTTCATGGTCAGCATATCAAGAACTCTGCGGGTATTCTGTTTATGGTCGATCCGCTGCAAATCCGTTCTATCCGTGAAAAGATTCATATTAACATCGGTGACCGTCCCGGAGAATGGGTCTCACAATATGACGAGCCGCGCGATGTGGTGCTGACGATGTTCGGTGATTTTATTGCCTATCAGGAAAAGAGTAAGACAGACATTCCAACAGCGGTTGTACTTGCAAAAAGTGATATGCTGCATTCGCTGAAGGATGAGGATGGCGATTATATCAAGTCCAACAGCAATGTGTTCAATAACTATGTTCATCGCAAAACATTAAACATGGACGAGTTCCATAACATCGACGGGGAAATTCGCAGATTTATTGGTAAGGTGGACAGACCCTTTAAAGATACGATGGATGTTTATTTCGCGAATACGGGTTATTTTGCAGTATCTGCGTTGGGCAGCAATCCTGTGAATCAAAAGATTGAGGGTGTAGTAAGCCCGATTCGTGTAGACGAGCCTTTTATTTGGCTGCTGCATAAGCTGAAGTATATTGAGGGGAGCGACGGCCCGTGAATGGTTTCTCAGGGTCAACAATCGCCCAACAGATGTATACCCGCGAACGTCGCGGAGTGTTTCGTTCCACAGAAGGCTTCGATACGGTAGCGAAATCAGATAGTCTAGACAATAATTTTGTGAAAAAAATCCTTCATCCCTTCTGCCTCTACGATGCTCCTGCGGAGTTGACCGCGCGTGGGGAGAAGGATGAGGCTGCATATCCTGGAGCGCTGCACCTATTTCATGCCGAGAACGGGGATACAGTTATTGGGCTTAGTCGTTATCAAGCGGCCGATTTCACAGGCCAACGAAGCGCCTTTTTTGCACATAACTATGTAGTTCCTGCTTCACGTTCCGAAGAAATAGTCCAGAGCTATGGGGACTGGCTGCATGCTGATTTTGCAGAGCGTTATACTGGAGAGCTTGGTGGAACTTTGCCGGAGCTGCCCTCTATTCCAGTTGTTCGCACAGACCGCAGCCCTGACCCAATCGCAGGCTTACGCTTGTTAGGGATTGATGAAGGGATATTCAAGGCGTTATTGCAAGCTGTGATGCTCTCTGTAGCAGGTAAGAAAAAAATCTACGTGGCTCTAAACGTACCTATCACGGAGTTGTCCGCGCGGGCGGTGGAGCTTACAGAAATTCTGTATAGCGTGCTGCCGTATGAATTCCGTCGTAGATTAGGCGTGATTACGTATGCGAATGAACCGCAAAGCCGTAAATATATACATCTTAGCTTTGTGGAAAAAGGTTCGCTGCGTCCCGGTGATCGCAGTATTGAGAAGGATTATACCTTCGATTTGGCTTCCGGACGGATGGGAAATGTCGATTTTGGTGAGTCCCACCAGCCTTATGCTGATTTGGTGTGGAAGCTGTTACTGCTGAATCCAGGAGATATTAACGACTTTGTAAGCTTCGCCGATCAGATTCTGCGTGGAGAGAGTCCTGAGCATAAGCTATCCCTTGCTTTCTATAATGAGCTGGCTATATTTTATGAGATTGAGCAAGGGAACGAGCATTTATATACGGAGAATAAGAGTGCGGTGCTAAGTGGTTTGCTCTCTTACCTTAAACCAGACGGTGCAATTCATTCTAGAATCCGCTTGAACGATATTTTCTTAGAACGGTTCGACCGGGAATTTGATCTGATTCGGCAAAGGAATGTGCCAGATCCGGCGATTATGGAATGCTTTAAGGAGTATTTTGTACTTAAGGATCACAATTACAGGGTCAGAATCGTGGATTATTTCATCAATGGGATGCTTCATAGTGTGGAAGCGGGCCGCAAGGATATCTTGAGTGCCGCTTACGGGATCATTGAGAGTAATGATGAGTTAAGTGCAGCCTACTTCCAGCGCGTGATGTCTGAAACATATTTCCGTAAGCAGCTACTTGAGCCTTATATGGAATCAAGACTAGCTGCGGCGTCCAGATCTGCGGATATACTGAGCTTTGTACTCCATTGGGGGCGGTTCCTGCCAGTGGCGTTAGAGCAGTCTTTTGCTCAAAATGCTGTGAAGGATTATTTGCTTGAAAAGCTCCAGCTGGAACATGATCCGGTGGCTTCTGTAGCGGAAATTCATGAAATTGTAGATAAGGCAGAAAAAGATCGCCGCAAAGGAACAGGAGTTGCTCCTAAGGCACTCTCCCTAATGCAGGATCTTGCTGCTTCAGCAGATAGATTCTTACTGAACCGCTTATCGCTTTCCGATATGACGCAGGAGGAGCTTCTGGAGGTAGTTTTTTTACGGTATGGTAATGTTGTCGATTGGCAGCCGCCACTGGATAGGATTAGCAAGCAGAAAGAGAATGCGCTGCGTGCAGCTTACCGCTGGTTTGGTGAAGAGAAGCCGAATGAGGAGATTTTTGCAGGATTGTCTCCGCAGGAACTAGACGATGTGCAGCTACTGGGTCGTCGTTTGCTAAAAGAGGCGCGTGTTCTGGAACCCTTTGAACGGCTTCCGCTAGCCTTCTACTATACAACTCAGCGTGAAGGGGGTCCGCTGGATTACGATGCGCTTCTGGAGCTGTTAAAGCGTAAAGCCGGTTCCGACAAAGAAATCATCTATCGGTTTTTTGCTTGGTCGCAAGGCAATCCTTTATTTACGGTTTCGAATAAAAAGCTGCAACCGGGTTACCGTAAGGCGATTCTGAAGTATTTCCTGAGCAGTGATCGTGAAGCGTTCAAGAATCGGGAATTCCGAAAGAACTATGTCGCGGCAGCTCGGCCTGCTCTGCAAAATGTGTACAATGAAGCCCGCTCCCAACTGGCTTCCCCGCTGGCGCGCTGGATCAGCCGCAGCCGATTTCGACTCTTAATCTCCGGCTCCATTACGGGTATTCTGGTGATTATTGCAATTATCGTATTCAGTATGTTGCGTCCGGATGATACGAAGACGGCTCTGCCGGGGACAAGCCCTGAGCCGACCCCTGTTCAGAGTGCAGGCAATGTGCTGCCTCCGGCTTCAGTATACTTGAAGGATCAGAGCGTCGAAGGAGATAAGGGGAGCAGCATATTGGTGTTCACCTTCGCAAGTGCAGATGACTGTGTGCAGTTTCAACCGACTGAGATTAGTTTAATGTCTTCGTCTACAGAGATAGATAAAAGCTTTAAGGTCGCTGCTACGAATGGGACTTGTCCAGTGCCGTCAACGGATGGGACGGATGAGGGAAACGCCGCTGACGAGTCAGATGCCGCTGGCACTACTGGAGGAATAGCAGAAGGTGCAGACGCTACTAACGCTGTAGCTGATGCTTCTCCGTCTCCTACGCCTTCCTCTGATACTGAGGACAGCACTGGGTTGCCTTCCGCAACAGCTGTGACTGAAGGGGAACAACCTTCCTATCAGGTTGAGGTTACATTGGAGCCTGGAGCGACAATTCTAGAGAAAAGTATGATTAAAGCCGGAAGATTTACATTGATCGTAGATCCCGACCCTAATATTCCACCAGCTTCTGATTCAAGTGCTGAACCTTCCCCAACTGCAAGTCCGGAAGGAACAGCCGAATAACAAGCTTTCTGAACAGCAACACCTACCGGCAGGTGGTGTATTGCTGTTCATTTTTTTGCTGCCCATACTAAGCTTTTCTATAGACATGCTATGTATTAATAGATATGATTATGGATGTCAAAATAAGATACTACATACTGGAAAAGGTGCAGACTCTATCAATCTAGTCGTCTGCTTAAAAGGGAAGTCCGGTGCATGAGTCCGGCGCGGTCCCGCCACTGTATGTGCGGAGTTTTTCTTCTATAAGCCACTGCCCTGAAGGTAGGGTGGGAAGGTGAAGAACAGCGATGAAGCATTAGCCAGGAGACCTGCCTTTTTTGTGAGCGTTTCTATTCTTCGTGGGGTAAGAATGTGGAACATATACAGATGGACTATCGGCAGGAAGCAAGCGCCGCAGCCTCGATTTGTAATCTTCCCTGACCGCCCTCCAAAGGGGCGGTCTTTATGTTATGCGTCTTATTCCCAGCAGTACCCATTCTTATACAGAAAGAGGTTAAACAATGAAGAAAATCATGTCTTCCAAGTTTGTAGCACTTGGGCTGGCCTTATTCATGGTCATTTCAATTCTAGGAACATCTCTTGCTCCGGCAGGACAAATATTTGCAGAAGCGAGCGCTGGCGCCGGTCTGGAGGCAACTGCTGCGGAGCGGATTAATGTTGCGGATGCGACTTATGCGGCTGCAGAATATCTCTTGAAAGGTGGCGTACAATCAGATTGGCAAGCCATTGGCTTAGCGCAAGCAGGGTACAAGCTGCCAGCTAGTTACCATTCAGAGCTTGAGAAAAAAGTAAAAGAGGCAGCTGGGAATTTTGCCAATGTCACCGATTATGCTCGAATCGTGCTCGCAGTGAGAGCGATTGGTGCAGATCCTACTAGCTTTGCTGGTAATGGATCAACTCCTGGCTATAATCTGATTGAGAAAATTTATAATAACAGCAAGCTCAGTGAACAGACGCTTAATAATCCGGTATATGCTTTACTTGCGCTGGATTCTGGTAAATATAATATCCCAAGTGACGCGAAATGGACGGCGGATAAGCTCCTTACGGAGATTCTCTCCAAACAAAATCCAGATGGGGGCTTTGCACTAACCTCAGGCACAAGTGAGCCTGATATGACAGCGATAACCTTGACGGCTCTGGCGGCACATAAAAATAATCCCGAAGCCTACTTAGCAGGGCTACAAGCCGTAGCCTGGTTATCCGCAGCTCAAGATAGCCATGGGGGTTACGGTGACAGTGCTGAAAGTAGTGCACAAGCAATCCTTGGACTCACATCCTTTGGAGTTGATCCTAGTGGATTAGAATACACCAAAAACAAAGTGGATCTAATGGAGAACCTGCTCAGCTATCGTCTAGCTGATGGTAGCTTCACCCATAGCCGTGGTGGAAGCAGTAATGTTCTGGCGACAGAGCAAGGACTTCAGGCGCTGGTTGCGTATAATTTGCTGTATAAAGGAAGCAACAGTAAGCTATACGATTTTTCCAAATCCTCCGTTCAGAGCTCACTCATCTACGCTCCTGTAACGATTGAGGGACCACGGGCCACGTTGGCACAAGGGTACGCCTATGCTGGCAACGCACTTGGAGCGTTAGAGAAGCTGGCGCTTCAAACGAACTTGCCGATCACGAATCCTTCGGGCAGTTATGTGACTGGCATCGGAAGTATTGCTGCTGGAAGCTTTGGTGGTTATGACGGATGGATGTATGTTGTATCACGTGACGGAAAATGGATTAATCCCGATGTAGGCATGAGTGATTTTGTACTTAAAGATTCAGATCAGGTACTGGTTTATTATGCCGGAGATGACACTAAGCTTGTGGATTCCGTTACCCTTTCCAAAGCAAATCTTAAAGAGGGCGATTCTTTTAACGTCATTGTAACTAGTAAGACGTGGAAATGGGACGCTGCTACGAACACTTCCTCTCCTGTAACTGCAAAAGCTGCGGGTGTTCAGGTCCAAATTGGAGCTCAGACGGTAACGACGAATGCTAAAGGTGAGGCCGTATTCTCAGGAAATGTGCCCGCAGGTGACTATACACTGACTGTAACTGGCTACCGCGAAGGTAAAGCGCCAACGGTTGCTAAATATACAAAAGCTATAAAGGTAATTTCTAAGAATGTAACAGCTTCACTTACCGTTGAAGGCCCGGAAGGATTGATTAGTGAAGGGACTTTAAAAGCCTCCAATGCTCTTGAAGCGTTGCAGCAACTAGGGTCTACCGATGATTTTAAAGTAGATATCACCAAATCGTCTTATGGCAACTTTGTATCAGGTATCCATGGAGTTTCGCAAGGTACTTACGACGGATGGTGGAGCTTCGTAGTATCACGCGGCGGGGAGTGGATATATCCAAGTGTGGGTATGGATGCGTTCGAACTACAGGAATCCGATCGTGTGCTTGTCTATTATGCAGGTGAAAATACACAGGTTATAGATTCTGTGGCGCTTTCCCCAACGCAGCCAAAAGCTAATGAAGCTTTTACCGTAAAGGTTTCTCAGAAAAAGTGGGTGTGGAATCAGGACAGTTTCACTTCTGATCCGGTTACCTCACCAGCAGCAGGTGTGCAGGTTTCGATTGGTGATAAGAAGGTAATCACGAATGAACAAGGTGTAGCTGTTGTTGATGGGGGTCTCCCGGCAAATAGCTATACAATGACTGTTACCGGCTATGCTAAAGACAGCGTACCGAGCGTAGCGCGTTATACTCAGTCTCTGACTGTTGGATCGTCTGTTATTGCTCCAGTTAAAGCTACCGCTACCCTTTCAGTGATTGGAGATAGCCGGAAGGGAACCATCCTAGCCAGTACAACAGTAGCTCTAAAAGAGGGCGAAACGGCTTATAGCTTACTAGTCAGTCAATTAGGCACCAAGGTAGTATCATCCGGCAACGTTGGAAGCATCTACGTGAAATCTATTGACGGATTGGCTGAATTTGACGGAGGCCCAAGCAGCGGATGGAAGTATAAAACGAACCGGGATGCTGATCCAAGCATCAGTGCAGACAGTTATATTTTGCAGAACGGTGATACTTTGTACTGGTACTATACCTCTGGAGAATAAGGAAGAGGAATGATTAATTAGGCGGGCACAGGGATTCGGAGTAATAGCGGATCGGGTGCCCGCCCTTTTATTTTTTTGGAAAAGTCGTTTTATGACAATATATACTTTTATTCGACACAATATTTAAAAAATCATCAAACTCTTAGCCCTTCCGACCGATAAAAATAGATAGATCATAAGATAATGTGAAGGCGGAGTGTAGATGAAAAATTTGAAAGTGAAATACAAAATAGGGTTGCTTTTGGTATTCGCTGTAATCATGGTGAATGTTGTAGGTGGCATAGGCATCATCACGATGACCCGAATGGCCGAAAAAACAAATGAGACATATAATGAAAATTTATTGCCTGTTTCTTACGTAGGGCAGATGCGTACGAATAATCGGGCTATTGAATCCTATCTTTTGGAGCGTTTGATTAGCGTAAATGCCAGCAAAAACAAAGAACTTTCTGAGAGTATTCAAGTGAAGGTTCAGGATAATAATGAACTTATGAACAAGGTGAAAGCGATTCAGTATAATGATCCTGCTATTGTAAGTAAAATCAAAGAGTATGAGTCCTTTTTGCCAGATTATCGTGCACAGCGGGATAACATTATAAAGATTGCTGATAGTAATCATAATCAAGAGGCCTATAAAGTATTTTCAGGCGAATTTAACGAATCCCGTGAAAAAATGATCAACCTACTTAAAGGAATTAGTGATTCTTTGCTTAAAGATGCTGATGAACACAATTCAGATTCCATGGCAACCGCTAAAAGCATGCGGGTAAACAATACCATAATGATTACGTTCGCCTGGGTGATTTGTTTCGTAATTAGTATTGCAATTATTCGACTGATAACAAAACCCCTTAAAGAACTGCAAGGACTAATGAAGCGGGCAGAAGATGGAGATTTGACCGTGGTAGCAACGTACACCGCCAAGGATGAGATCGGCCAAATTAACAGTTCATTTAACAATATGCTGCAGGGCTTGCGGAAGATGATGCAAGGGATTGCAGAGAGTGCAGAACTGCTGTCAGCTTCATCGGAAGAGATGAGCGCTAGTGCTGAGCAGACCTCATTGGCTTCACAAATGATCGCTGTATCTTCTGGAGAGATTGCCGCGGGTTTTGATGAACAGACAGAGAGCATTAACAATACAACACGTTCCATAAAAGCAATGACCAATGATATTGCAGCCGTAGAGGGCAGCAGCTATGAAATGTCGGATCTAATGGGCGTAGTTTCCGGTTCATCGGATCGTGGAGTAGAGGCTGTAGACCAAATCATTGTGCAGATGAAGGAAATTGACCTCAGTGTAACTCAGAGTCAGGAGATTGTTTCTAATCTGGGGACATTGTCACAAGAGATTAATACAATTATTACAACGATTAACGGTATTGCTACACAGACGAATCTGCTTGCGCTCAACGCTTCTATAGAAGCAGCACGGGCCGGTGAGCATGGACGGGGATTTGCTGTAGTTGCTGGAGAAATTCGTAATCTGGCGGAAGCAACTAGAAATAGTTCTTTGCGGGTTACAGATATTATTACACATATCCAAAAGCAAACCGAAAGCGCAGTAGAATCCATGGCTTTGGGTACTGAGCTAGTCACCAATGGCGTAGTTCAAAGTCATCTGGTATCTCAAGCGTTTCATGAGATTCAGACTTCCATTAAAGAAGCTACCCTGCAGACAGCGGAGATCAGAGAAGCGGTTGCTCATGTCGCCTTAGAATCACAAGGTGTGGCAGCAGCTATGGAACAGGTCAACGTTATATCAAGTAAAGGGGCGGAGGGTGTTCAGGACACAAGTGCAGCGAGTCAGGAGCAACTATCCGCAATGGAGGAAATGTCGGCTTCAGCTCAGTATTTAGCGGTACTGGCAGAAGATCTGCAAAAAACATTGTCCAGCTTCAAACTATAGGCTTCTTAATATTGTTAAAACCAGCAGAGCAGCGGTTCTCCAGTAACGGAGATCGCTGCTCTGCTGTTTGTGGTTATAGCAGATTGGGAGCAAGCGCGAGCCAGTTGGTCTCAGTTGGTCAAGGGGGATAGATGTAAGCGGACTCAGCAGCTCAGGAGCGGATAGATGTAAGCTGGTCTCCGTAGGTCAGGAGCGGATAGACGTAAGCTGGACTCAGTAGGTTGCGGGCAAACATATGCTATGTGGGCTCCAGCGACACTATTGGCAGGCAAGACAGAGGGATGGAAACAATAAAAACTTCGGCGATGATCGGTATGCTCGTACCCCGTAACCTGTAAACCGTACCCCGTACCCCGTACCCCGTACCCCGTACCCCGTACCCCGTACCCCGTACCCCGTACCCCGTACCCCGTACCCCGTACCCCGTACCCCGTACCCCGTACCCCTAGTTTCACCGGCTGATCTCTAGTTTTTTAAACACACTATCTACTTGATATTCCCTAGTCTAAGGTCATTTGTGTCCGATGTGTGGGCTTATACTCATCCGCACAGGCTATCGGACACAGCAGCCGCTATTTGCACATTTATCGCCATTGGGGCGAAGTTTCGGACACCAGCGCAGCTATTGGTGTGGAAAACGCTGAAAACTGGTTTATTTCGCATCAATAGCGGCTATGAGGTCCGATAGCGTCCGAAATATAGCTAAATCCAGCAATTAAGGTCATGTGGGTCCGATAGCGTGGGCTCATACTCATCCCCACTGGTTTGCGGCTTGGAAGCGGAGTATCGGACACAGCAGCCGCTATTTGCCCATTTATCGCCCTTGGAGCGAAGTTTCGGACACCAGCGCAGCTATTGGTGTGGAAAACGCTGGAAACTAGTGTTTTTTGCACCAATAGCGGCTATGGGGTCCGATAGCACCCGAAACAGTGGCAAATCCAGCAATTAAGGTCATCTGGGTCCGATAGAAAAACTCGGGAGCGCGAATGTGATCGGATTAAATAAAAATTAGTTTTTAGATCAAGACCTGAAAAAAAGAGGGCATCCCCACAGCTAGTTCACAGCTGTGGGGATGCCCTCTTGATTTTTAATAAAAACTCAGCGTGTATCCTTCCAGAAATTCAGAGGTTTCAGATCTGAGCTAATGACGTGGAAGGTATATCCTTCTTTTTTCAATGACTCTAAAATACGAGGAAGCACTTTAAGTGTAGCCTTTTGATCATGCATCAGAATAACTGGATTGGTCTGCGATTTCTGCAGCTTATGAACCTGATTCATAACCGAATTATAGATCGTCGTACTAGCATCCTTGTATTTCCAATCCTCAGAGTCCACGTTCCAATCCCACAGATGATAACCTTGAGCCAACACTTTATCTCTAAAGGTCTTTGTGAAATAAGGTTTGCTTCCATAAGGAGGACGAATTAGTGTGGTGCTTTGACCTGTAATCTTTTTCAAAATGGCGTTATCGTTATCCATCTCACCCAGTGCAGCGGCAGGTGAAGCATAAAACTTCTCTTTCCGGTGCGTCATTCCATGCAATGCGAGACCATGTCCTTCATTCGCAATCCGTTTCACTTGCGTAGTATGCTGGTTCATATTCGGTCCGATCATGAAAAAAGTTGCCTTCGCATCATATTTTGCCAAAATATCAAGCAATGTAGAAGTAGTGGCCGTTGGTCCATCATCAAAGGTGAGGTATACGGTCTTACCTTGCTTCCCAACAGTTGGCGTAGAAGTTCCAGGAGTTGCGGTTGGCTTCATTTCCTTTTTAAATTTACTCACAAATGTTGCATCATCTAATGTAGCTGAGCCATCTTTTACACGCAATAAATTTTGATCTGCTTTAAAGGAAATTCCGAAACCAAGATAAGAAGTCAATTTCAGTGGAACCATGGTTTTTCCGTTTTTCAAAAATGTATTCATGGATATGGTCTTTCCATCGCTTAGAGTAGCTGTTGCATGATCATTCAGCAGTTTGATTGATCTGTTCTGACCTGTAACTTTTATCCCATCACTCACTCCAGTTAGCGTTAACTTAAGTTCCTGTGACAGATCACGTAGAGGAACGTAATAGGTATCTTTTACCGAAACTGCTTCAATAGTTGTTAACTTATCGTTCACACCTAACCTAAGGGAGCCTGCACCTGCTGCATTCACTGAATCTATCGCTCGTATTGATCCAGAACCTATGAATAATACGATTAATAATAGCCATACTTTCTTTAAAGACATCGTCAAAAATCTCCTATCTATGTATATTTGTCTATTACCTTATCATACATTGATAGAATGAAATTTGAGAGATTGTAACCCCCAGCAGAATAATTTGTTACCTTTTAGTAGTTAACTGTGATTTCAACCACAATCATAAAAAGCACGTAACTCCGGCTAAATACTGACGCATCAACAAAATTGGTTAAAATAACCCCGTTTTGCGCAAAATAGATGTGTCCAAATTAGCAACTTTAGTAAACTATTGAACAAAGTTTGAACGGAATTTTTCAACCCATAAACAGCGCCGTTACAGTGATCTTTATCATACTATTAGAAACTTGTAACAAATTGATCACACATATTTAACTTGTTCGCCATTATTAAGGTCTTTTTTAGGCTAAATGGAAAAATAAGTCTTTTGCTTTCTTCCCCATAAATTCTTACTATATATAAAGGTTAATGTTGAGGGTTAATAAAAGAAGTATTGAAGGAAGGAGCTTAAGCATGAACAAAAAGGGACCGTTATACGCTTTATTTCTCAGCCTAATTTTACTCTTGCCAGGATGCAGTTCAATCGCTGTTCTGAATCCGAAGGGGCCGGCTGCAAGAACTTTATCTGACACGATCATTCTCTCCATTGTTATGATGCTCGGTGTTCTGGCAGTTGTCTACATCTTATATGTCTTCGTTCTTTTGAAATACCGTGCTAAAAAAAGCAACGAAGATTATATTCCTCCTCACGAGGAAGGAAACAAATGGCTGGAGGCTATCTGGATTACCATTCCGATTATTATCGTGGCATTCCTCTCCGTAGTCACCGTCAAAACAACAGTAGATGTAGAAAATGTTGCAGCGGATTATAAAGATCAGAAACCGCTTGTAATCTATGCTTCCTCCTCTAACTGGAAATGGCATTTCAGCTATCCAGAGGAAGGGATCGAAACAGTAAACTACGTTAATATTCCAGTTCACCGCGCTGTAGAGTTCAGATTGTATTCTTTCGGTACAATCTCAAGTCTTTGGATCCCACAATTGGGAGGACAAAAATACGCGATGAGCGACATGATCACAACCTTGCATCTTTCAGCTGATACTGTAGGTTCTTATGTCGGAAGAAATGCGAACTTTAATGGTAAGGGCTTTGCCCACATGGAGTTTGAAACACTTGCGATGACAGATAAGGATTATCAGGAATGGGTGAAAGACGTTAAAGAAACGGCGGGTCCACTGACGGAAGATGAATTTAAAGGTCTTTTGGAAATGGAACATGTCGGACGTAAAACGTATACGAATACTCACTTATCCTTTAGCCCGCCTCCGGGAAGCCATGGTGACCATATGAGTAATGGTGGCACTGAAATGGATACGGATAACGGAAGCATGGAGCATCAGGATAATAAAGAAATTCACCCGACTCCAGCACCATCCAGTGAGACGGAATTCAACACCGAGCCTAATCCAGAACTGGATGAGCCGACACCTAGTTCTCCATTAGAAGAGAGCACAACACATGACGGACACTAGTCAATGTTAATTGAACAACTTGAAAGGAGCGATTCCTAATGGATTGGGATAAATTTAAGGTCCACGGCGAACCCTTGATATACGGAGCTATGGCAAGTATTGTTCTGGCTACGATCGGGATTATTGTCGGCCTGACCTATTTTAAAAAATGGGGATATTTATGGCGCGAATGGTTGACTACTGTTGACCACAAACGTATTGGGATTATGTATATCCTCGCAGCATTGCTTATGCTTTTCCGCGGCGGCGTTGACGCTATTATGATGAAGCTGCAAACAGCAGCCCCGGACATGAAATTTCTTGACGCACAGCATTATAACGAGGTATTTACAACACACGGCTTGATTATGATCCTTTTTATGGCCATGCCGTTTATTATCGGTCTGATGAATGTTATCGTTCCGCTGCAAATCGGCGCTAGAGACGTTGCCTTCCCGCGTCTGAACGCTGTCAGCTTCTGGCTCTTCTTCTTTGGAGCTATGCTGCTTAACATTTCGTTTGTTATCGGGGGATCGCCAGATGCTGGTTGGTCCGCATATTTCCCGCTAGCAAGTCTAGAGTTCAGTCCAACGGTGGGTAATAACTATTACTCGCTCGCATTACAAATTTCAGGTATTGGTACGCTCATCACAGGCGTTAACTTTATTGTAACGATTCTGAAAATGCGTGCACCAGGCATGAAGTTGATGAAAATGCCGATGTTTACTTGGTCCGTATTGATCACCAACGTAATTATCGTATTCGCATTCCCTGTGCTTACGGTAGCACTTGCGTTGATGATGTTCGACCGGCTGTTCGGCTCTCAATTCTTTACGATGGCCAATGGCGGTATGGATATGTTATGGGCCAACCTGTTCTGGGTATGGGGTCACCCTGAAGTATATATCGTTGTCTTACCGGCATTCGGTATTTATAGTGAAATTATCGCCACCTTCTCTAAAAAGAACCTGTATGGATATACATCCATGGTATTCAGTATGTTGATCATTTCCCTCTTGTCCTTCTTAGTATGGGCTCACCATTTCTATACAATGGGTCAAGGTGCTATGGTTAACAGCTTCTTCTCGATTACAACCATGGCCATTGCCGTACCAACAGGTGTGAAAATATTTAACTGGCTATTCACCTTACGAAAAGGGCGAATAACCTTTACGACACCTATGCTATACACCCTGGCCTTTATTCCGATCTTTACGATTGGTGGGGTAACAGGTGTCATGCTGGCTATGGCCAGTGCCGATTACCAGTACCATAATACGATGTTCCTGGTTGCCCATTTCCACTACGTTCTTATTCCAGGTGCGGTCTTTGCCGTTATCGCAGGTTTCCATTACTGGTTCCCTAAAGTATTCGGTTTCCGTCTGAATGAACGTCTTGGCAAGCATGCCTTCTGGTGGATTATTATTTCCTTTAACGTATCGTTCTTCCCGCTGTTTATTCTCGGACTTAAGGGTATGACCCGTCGACAATACACATATTCTGCGGACACTGGATTTGGCCCGCTGAGTATGGTTTCATTTGTAGGTGCGATCGGTCTCGCGATTGGATTTGTAATCCTGGTTTATAACATTTACTGGAGTACTCGTTACGAACCAAGAGATACTGATGGCGACCCATGGGATGCACGTACTTTGGAGTGGGCAACGAAAAGCCCGATTCCAGCTTACAACTTCGCAGTGGTTCCAAATGTAAAAACACGCGATGCATACTGGTCTGCTAAACAAGATAAAGTACCACTTTTTGAAGATAAGATTACTAAGATTCATATGCCTAGCAACACAGGAAAACCATTTATTCTGGGTGTTATCTTCTTCATCGCAGGGTTCTCTCTGGTCTTCAGTCTTTGGATTCCAGCGATCCTCTCTGGAGTAGGTATCCTCATTGTTCTAGCTGCTATGTCCTTTGATCGGGATCACGGATTCTACATCCCAGCAGAAGAAGTTATTGCTACTGAAAAGAAATTGCGGGGTGAGACAGTATGAAAATAGATGCGTCTAAGCCGCTTGAATACTCAACAGAAGAGAATAGTAATAAAATCTTTGGCTTCTGGGTTTTTCTAGGAGCGGAGATTGCACTGTTCGCTACGTTGTTCACTGTTTACTTTGTAATGGTAGACCGTTTTGCCAGCGGCCCTAGCGGGCCGGAGCTTTTCGAAATTGGTCCGGTGATGATCGAAACATTGCTGCTGCTGACAAGTTCGTTTACGATTGGTCTTGCGGTTCATGCCATGCGGCATGGTTACCAAAAAGCCATGATGGTCTTTTTCGGACTAACCCTTCTAATGGGTCTCGGCTTCCTTGGTATCGAAATCATGGAGTTTGTCACTTATGTTCACGAAGGGGCTACACTTCAAACCAGTGGTTTCCTATCCAGTCTCTTTGTACTGCTGGGAACACACGGAGCTCACGTATCGTTCGGGTTCCTGTGGGGTGCGGCTATTCTAATCCAGTTGAAGCGTCAAGGTATTAATCCGGCTACGGCCAATAAATCCTTTATCTTCTCGCTGTACTGGCATTTCTTGGACGTTGTCTGGATCTTTATTTTCAGCTTCGTCTATCTGAAAGGACTGATGTAGCATGATGAAGCAATTGTTTCCAATTCGCCATGTGATGGGTTTCTTAGCCTCTCTTGTCCTTTCTGTGGCTGCACTTGCTGTAATCTACCTTGATCTATCCAACACTGCGAACATGGCAATACTGCTTGTTACAGCCCTCATTCAGGCTTCCTTGCAGCTCTTCCTGTTCATGCATATTGGTGAATCAGCAGATACCAAGAAAGAACTTTACATCAATATCGCCTATGCCTTATTCGTTGGTTTAGTTACGATATTCGGTACGCTCTTCATCTTCGTATGGGGCTGGTATGCTTAATTACAGTAACTAATACTCAAAGGGACGTCTTCTAAGCCTAAATGGCTTAGGGACGTCTCTTTTTTTCGTTTACTTAGGAGGTTTGTTGTAGCGGATGCCCGGAAATAGGCGTCTTCCCAGGCAATAGCTGCATAGGAGTCAGAAACTTCGCTCAAAAGGCGGAAAATGTGCGAATAGGGTCATCTAGGTCGAAAACCACGGGGGTTAAGATGGCTCGGCGCGATCGGACTCAGATGACCTTAAAAGCGGAAATCAGCGGCTTTTGAGTCCGAGAGCCCCGTGAGACAAGGGTGGCTCGGCGCGATCGGACTCAGATGAGCTTAAAAGCAGGAATCAGCGGCTTTTGGAGTTGTAACAGACCCCAAAGCCGCTATTGGTGTGAAAAATGCGCAAAATGAGCGCCTTTCTAGGCAATAGCTGCACAGGAGTCCGAAACTTCGCTCAAAAGACGAAAAATGTGCGAATAGGGTCATCTGGGTCCGAAAGCTAGCGGGGATAAGGAGGCTCGGCGCGATCGGACTCAGATGACCTTAAAAGTGGGAATCAGCGGCTTTTGGAGTTATAACGGACCCCAAAGTCGCTATTGCCTAGAAAAACGCGCAAAATGAGCGCTTTTCTAGGCAATAGCTGCACAGGAGTCCGAAACTTTGCTCAAAAGACGAAAAATGTGCGAATAGCGTCATCTGGGTCCGAAAGCCACGGGAGATAGGGGGGCTTGGCGCTGTCAACCTCAGGTGAACTTAAAAGCAGGAATCAGCGTCATTTGTGTCCGAAAGCCACGGGGATGAGGTTGGCTCGGCGCGATCGGAAGTAATTTTGATTAATAACAAGGGATAGATAGATCCCCAAAGGATAATCTTGGGGATTTTTTGTTGACATATAAATCAAACTGTATTAATAATAGTAGTACAGTTAATACACACCAAAATGGATTTAATGCAAGATAGTGGAAGGAGGAAGGTTATGTTCGAACTGGACGTTCGTAGTCGGAAGCCGATTTATGAGCAGCTGACCGATAAGGTCAAGGAGATGATTCTGCATGGTATTTTGCAGACGGATGAACAGCTACCTTCTGTAAGGACTTTATCCCAGCAGCTAACCGTGAATCCCAATACGATTCAGAAGGCTTACCGTGAATTGGAACGTGAGGGGTATATCTATTCATTACAGGGGAAAGGAAGTTTTGTAGCCCCGATGAAAAAAGAACAAAATGCGATCAAAAAAGCGGAAGTCCGGAATGAGTTGCTGAGGCTGATGGCGGAGGCGGTATACCTTGGGTTCACCGCAGCTGAGATTAGTTCTTTGTACCAACAAGTGGAGAAGCAAAGAGAAGGAGGGAAGAGTGATGATTGAGATTCGAGGAGTCAGCAAGTTATTTCAAGGCGAGAAGGCAGTCGACGATATCTCTTTAACGGTACATAAAGGAAAAATTTATGGGCTGCTCGGCTCTAATGGCGCGGGCAAAACTACGCTGCTCAAAACATTGGCGGGCATCTACTCTCCAGATAAGGGGACCGTGCGGGTGGATGGTGAAGCAGTATTCGAACACCCGACGACTAAGCAACGGGTTATTTTTATGCCGGATGCTCCTTATTTTTTCCCACAATCGACCATGCTGCAAATGGCGGCCTTCTATCGCTCGATTTATCCGAGCTGGAATCAGAAGCGTTTTGAAGATTTGGGAACCGTATTTCAGCTCGATAAAAAGCGCAAACTCAGTCGTTTCTCCAAAGGGATGCAGCGGCAAGCGTCATTCTGGTTGTGTTTAAGCTGTATGCCGGATGTGCTGATTATGGATGAACCGATTGACGGATTAGATCCGGTGATGCGGCGTCAGATCAAAAACCTGCTATTTCAGGAGGTTGCTGAACGCGAGCTGACGGTAATCATATCTTCGCATAACCTTCGTGAGATTGAAGATCTGTGCGATCATGTCGGGATTATGCATGGTGGGAAGATGTTGATTGAGAAGGATCTGGATGATCTTAAGGCGGATACACATAAGATTCAAGTGGCGTTTCGGGATGAACGGCATGAGATTCCGTTAGCTGCCAAGTTACAAGTTCTGCATCAAGAGCGCCGGGGAAGTGTGAACCTATATATTGTAAAAGGGGATCGTGAACGGATCAAAGCGGCTTTTCAGGTGTACGAGCCATACGTATTCGATTTGCTTCCATTAACGTTAGAAGAGATCTTTATTTATGAAATGGGGGATGTCGGATATGACGCGCAGCCATTACTACTTTAATAGCAGTGTTTTTCGCCAGAACTTCCGCCAGCATGGCTGGATAGGGATTATATATGCACTCGGCTTATTATTCGCTCTTCCATTACAGCTCTTCATGAGCAACAATCCGGATGCAAAACCGCAGGAAATTGATCATTTATTTCGCATAGCTGGTAGTGTGCAAGCCTTGTTTATCATTACAATCCCAGTTGCCGCAGGACTATTCTTATTCCGATACCTTCAGGCAAAATCACCCGCAGATCTTTGGCATAGCCTGCCTTTACGCAGAGAGCATTTATTTACAGCTCATCTGACGAGTGGACTTACCTTACTGTTGCTGCCTGTTTGGTTAACTGCTGGGGTGGTTGCCGTTGTTAAGCCATGGAGTGGGAATTTTTTTATTTTTCAAGGCGCAGATATTTGGCAATGGTGTATCACAGTTAGTATTCTGACTTTGTTCCTCTTCTGTTTTAGTGTTTTTGTGGGAATATGTACGGGCCAATCTATTCTTCAGGGAATTATCATTTATATTTTGCTTATTCTTCCTGTTGTACTGATCTCATTAATCAATAGCCATTTAGTCATGTATCTTTATGGATATGCAAATGCAAATGTAAACTTCAGTGATTCTAGTTTGCAAGTCTGGTCTCCGTTTGTTCATATCGTGTATTATTTTACCGGCAAACCCTTCACAAATACAGAATTATGGATTTATGGGGTATTGGCACTTCTATTTATTGGATTATCTTACCTTTTATATCGAAAACGTAATACGGAAAAAGCGGGTCAGGCTATTGCTTTTGGATATTTCAATCCACTGTTTAAAGCAGGGGTTATGTTATGTACTATGCTTATTTCCGGAAATTATTTTGCACAAATGAAGCAACAGCAAATGGGCTGGGTGATTAGTGGATATGCCATCGGAGCCATTATTGGTTATGTTGCCGCAGAAATGATTATTCGGAAAACATGGCAGATTATGACGCGTAAAATGGTAGCTGAGTTTGCAGTTTATGCGGTAATGATAGGGTTACTTCTGTATATCCCGGTATCAAGTGTTACGGGGTATGAAGCAAGAGTGCCTTCCGGTGATAAGATTAGCGGTGTATATATGGGAGCTAACTACCGGTTGTATACCCCAACGGATGATTTGTACACTACACCCTTCATGGGGCAGAACCCTTTTTCCGATGATAAAGATTATATAGAAGCTGTCCATAAACTTCATCAAACAGTAGTTGCAGTACGTCCAGAACTTACCTCACAACAATACGTTTATGAATATTTTACTCTGGCTTATCAATTGGAGAACGGCGACAAGCTAGTGAGGGAATACTGGATCCCTAATAAGGGGTTTGAATCAGAGCTCAAGGCGGTTAAGGATACTGAAGCTTACAAGTATGAAAAGTATGATTTAGCTCTCTTAGACAAAGATCTGGATTTTATGTGGGTTACTAACAGGAATAAAAAAGTAGCCATCTCTGATCCCGGGGAAATTTCAGAGCTAAAGGAGATTATCAAACGCGAAATTTCGAATATGTCCTACGAAGTACAGATAGATAAGGACGGAAAACCTGATGTGGCTAATATCCAAGTGGAGGTGAAGGCAAAAGAGAACAGTAATCAAGTTTCTACAGATTATGGTTATTATTATCCGTGGAAGTCATCTTTTCATGAGTTAGAGAAATGGATGAATGAAAAAGGTTATGCCGATAAAATACGAATAACAGCTGAAGATATCCAATCGGCAGAGATTATAAAAGATGATTATATGGACGAGCAAACACCTAAGAACCCTACTAGTCCTGAACAAAGAGTAGTGCTTGCACGTGAAAAGAATCGTACGGCTGTTACGAAGGATAAGACATTATTAACAGATATTTTGGACCATCATTTCCATTATGGTGTTGAGAATGGTAACTACATTGTGAAGTTGATGTACAAAGAGGGGTATAGCGATTTCGTAATGTTAAAAGAATCGGATATGACGCCTGAATTGAAAGCATTGCTGAAATAAGTTAAGAATAAGTTAAGAATAAGTTTAGAATAAGGTAAGTAAAAGATTACAGATAAAAGACTACTGGTTGACATAAACTGGATAGTTGGATTATGCTTTTGGAGATACGATAAGGATGAAATGGAACTTTCAGGTCAGCCTCTGAACCAGTATATTCATTTCCGGTAAAATAACATCGCTGTATTAACTGGTAAGGAGTTTTGTATTTAGGTGAAGCCCGACCATGGACGATAGAGTCCATGGTCTTTTTTGCATAGTAAGAGGTAATACATGGATGTGTGATTGCTGTAATGCCTCTGGAATCTACTTCGAAGAGATCCTTTACTGTAGAATAATATAAATAGGAAAAATTGAGGTGTAAATATAATGTTAAGCAATACAGCGGAAGTGTCGTTAAGTAAGTTTATGACTAAGCTGCTGCGGCATACCCCGGAGCAATATGGTCTTATTTTGGATCCAGGGGATGGTTCCTGTAGGTTGGATGATTTGCTGTCTGTTATTGTAAGCACTCCTAGATGGTCAGAGGTGACTGTGGGAGATATTCGGCAAGTGGTCGCAGGTTGCGACAAGCAACGATTGGAAATCGTTGATGACCGGATCAAAGCCCGGTACGGGCATAGCCATACAAAAATCACTTATGAGCCGGGGACTCCGCCTGCTGTACTTTTTCACGGAACTCATGCTGGTGTGCTTACTGTGATTTTGGAAGAGGGGCTTCAATCGATGGGACGGCAGTATGTTCATTTGTCTGAAGGGACTCATTTTGCCAGTTTAGCCGGAAGTCGCAGAGGGAAATTGATATTGTTAACTGTTGATACGATTAGAGCGGGTCAAATGGGTGTAACCTTTTATAATGCGGGTAATAAGGTATGGTTGGCAGGTCATATACCGCCTTCCTGTCTTAATGGGTTTACCCCGTAAGTTGAACTAGATCGACGTTTAGTTAGGAGGCATAATAACATGGATGAAATTCCAGATCACTTAGATCACGGATTACAGATTGTATTTATTGGGTTCAATCCTAGTATCCGTTCTGGCGAGGTAGGACATCATTACGCGAATCCGCGGAATAATTTTTGGAGAATATTACATCAGTCTGGACTTGCTCCCCGGTTGTATGATGCGTCTGAGGATGGGGACTTGCTTAAGCTGGGCTATGGGTTTACAAATATTGTTGCCCGTCCCACACGGGGAATCGACGATATTACTCGTGAAGAATACCAGGAGGGTCGGGAATTGCTTCGCTCCAAGCTGGAGAAATATCGGCCTCAAGTCGCCTGTTTTGTAGGTAAGGGTGTGTATACAGAGTTTAGTCGCAGAACAAAAGCTAACTGGGGATTTCAAGGGGGCGAGCCTCCAAAGGTAGATGGTGTCCGTGAATTTGTTGCACCCTCTTCCAGTGGATTAGTTAGAATGCCGATGGAAGAGATCGTTGGAATTTATCGCAGATTAGCCGAGTTTACGCAAGAGAACGATGGGTGATTGATGTATTTGGAGTTAGGGTGCTAA
Source organism: Paenibacillus sp. FSL R5-0928 (assembly GCF_037970385.1). NCBI lineage: Bacteria > Bacillati > Bacillota > Bacilli > Caryophanales > Paenibacillaceae > Paenibacillus > Paenibacillus sp. FSL R5-0928. Next base: position 1,099,158 of record NZ_CP150225.1, read on the forward strand.
AGGACACAGGAGTCGCTAAAAGTAACAAATCACTCTAATTTGCGTGCTATCGGACTCCAATGCAGCTATTGGGTAGAAATAGACTGAATATGAGTCCATTTTGGGTAGATAGCGTCTCTGGAGTCCGAAATCACCACTAAATGGCCGAAAATCCGCGAATAACGGCGACTGAGTCCGTAAGAGTAAAAGCTGCGGAGTTGGCCATGGATCTACGTAGATTCCGTAGATCCCGCAGATCACCGTAGATCCCGTAGATCCCGTAGATCTCGCAAGCTCTGGCAAACTATCGCATCCTAGCTATCTCTCGCTACTCTAGAATACCCTCCAACACAAAAAGAGCAAGATTCCATATCGGAATCCTGCTCTTTTTATAACTTTAAAGGGCAGTCTCAGTATATGAGACGTGCCCTTAGTCCCTAATGCATTAGGTCTCAATCAGCAGCAGAATGATAGAGGATAAGGATAGGCAAACACTAATCAGGCAAAGCACGGCAACGACCTGCTTCTGGTTCAGGCCTGCCCGAAGCAGGCGGTAATGAGCCTGGGTGGCATCGGCTTGATAAATGGACTTGCCTTGGATGAAACGTTTGACTACGACAAAAATGTTGTCGAAGATCGGTACGCCCAGCGCCAGAATAGGGATGAACAGCGACAGGACGGTGGCTTGCTTGAACGCGCCGTCGAGTGCGATTACCGCAAGGATGAAGCCGAGAAAGGTTGCCCCAGCGTCGCCCATAAAGATTTTGGCGGGCGGCTTATTGTAGCGCAGATAAGCAAGCGTAACGCCAATCAGCGAAATTGCCATAATGGCAGATGAGGATTGACCCTTCGCCAGTGCGACTACGAATAACGTAACCGCCGAAATGGCCGTCAAGGCACCAGCTAGACCGTCCATGCCATCCGAGAAATTAATAACAGTGGTTACGCCGAAGATCCAGATAATCGTCAGCAGAAACGATAGAATGACTGGCAAAATGATATAATCACCTGAAAATGGATTGTAAAATCCGGTAAAGGCGTTGCCAGAAGCATAAACCAGGATCGCTGCGCTAACTTGTACAATTAACTTGGGCAGGGCTGGGAAATCTTTGCCCTTCGTTTTGTACCAATCATCCACCGTGCCTATGGTCAGCAACAGTACTCCACCAACAAATAATGCGACAGTCTCCATGGAGAAATCACGCGCGAACACCAGATAAGTAACAAAAAATCCGAGAAATATTGCGTAGCTGGCCGTTAGCGGAATGGGCTCTCTATGAATTTTACGCTCAACGTCCTGCCGAGGCTTGTCCACAAAATCAAGCCGAAAAGCAAGCTTGCCGAGCGGCGGAATTAGAAAGTAGACGATAAGAAATGACATTAGAAATGATAAAACGTATAAAATGACGCTCACCACCGTTTTCTTTTTAAAATACCACAGATCGATTAAATCTACCTTAAAAAAGTAAAATTTTGTCGTGAGAGGTGTGAAGTTGACTTGCCAGCATCGCTGTAGTACCTTGTTGAGAAAAGCTCTTTGGGGGATATTTATGAAATACGATGTTATTTTATTTGATGCCGACGATACGTTGTTTGATTATGGAATGGCAGAAAGTCACGCGTTGTCTAATGCCTTTCTACACTTTGGGATGCCCACAGGTGCAGCAGATTATGCTGCCAGTTATCAAGAGATTAACCACGCATTGTGGAGGGATTTAGAACAAGGAAGGATTTCATCTGCGGCGCTGCGGGTAGAGCGGTTCAATCGGTTGTTTGCTGCACATGCGCTTGAGCTTGATCCTGAATCATTTAGTGAGGCGTATCTACGTTTCTTAGGCGAAGGAACCTTTCTGATGCAGGGAGCGATCGAGCTATGCGGAGAGCTTGCAGAGTGCCGCCTGGCGATTATCACGAATGGAATCAAGGATGTGCAAACTTCCAGAATCCAAGGCTCGCTGCTGAGTGATACATTTGAGCAGATCATTATCTCAGAGGAGGCAGGATGTCAGAAGCCAGAGACCGGGATTTTTGATTACGCTTTTGCCAAATTGGGGATTGAGGATAAAGAAAAAGTATTGATTGTGGGTGACTCCTTAACCTCTGATATTCAAGGCGGAATTAATTATGGGATTGATACCTGCTGGTTTAACCCGCTCGGTAAGATTAATGAGTCCGGCGTTCAGCCAAAATACGAAATTCGAAACCTCTCGGAGCTACTAGATATTGTAGGGAAAGCTACTAACCTTCAATAAAAAAATAAGGTGTGAGCGCATAAGCGTCTCACACCTTTTATTTAGTAACCTGAAAGAGGTTTATTGCCGAGTATCCAGCGGCTTCAGATACGCCTCGATTTGCTGGCGTTTCGATTCCAGAAATGGCGGCAGCGCAAGCGATTCACCTAAACTTTCCATAGGCTCATCTGTAGCAAAACCTGGTCCGTCTGTAGCTAGCTCGAAAAGGATGCCGTTAGGCTCACGGAAATAGAGGGAACGGAAGTAGAAGCGGTCGACGAAACCGGAATTAGGAAGCTGTGCCTGGCGGATGTGTTCGATCCATTGCTTCAATTCGTCTTCATTATCGACGCGGAAGGCGACGTGATGTACCCCGCCACGTCCCAAATGCTCTTGATCCAGATCATTGCGTTCCTCCAGATGTACCTCAGTGCCTGACCCGCCTTCACCGGTCTCGAATACGATCACATCTGGCTGACAGGCAACTGTTGAAGGGTAGGTTCCTATACGGCGGAAGCCAAGCAACTGCTCCAGCACCACCGCTGTATGTTCTGCACTTTCGACTGTGAGATGTGCGGGACCTAAGCCTACAATGCCATATTGGGCAGGCACTGGGCTTTTAGCCCAAGGAGTACCGCCGGCAACACCGTTATCATTTTCGTCGGATACGAGAATGAAACGTTGACTCTCGTGATCGCGGAAGGATAAAGTCTGGCGTCCACCAAGTACCTGTATCGTCCCATGCTCCACGTTAAGCTCGGTGAAGCGTTGCTCCCAATAGGTAAGTGCGGCATCGCTTGGGACTCGAAGGGAGAGGGCGGAGATGCTGTTATTGCCCTCGCGGTTGCGGCCCGCCATCGGAAGTTCAAAAAAGGTTAATTCGGTTCCGGGATTGCCCTTCTCATCTCCATAGAATAAATGGTACACTGAAATATCATCCTGATTTACTGTTTTTTTAATGAGACGAAGTCCGAGTACCTCTGTATAGAACTTAAAGTTCTCCTGTGCTTTGCCAGTAATAGCTGAGACATGGTGAAGTCCTTTTAACGTTAAGCTCATGGTAGTTACCTCCGTGTAAATGCTTAGGGTTTGTGGATTATTTTTAATATCGATAGAATTATTGGTGAATATTATTAAGTTACTATAATTTTAATAGTAATAACAAACTTTTGCAAGTGGATATTAATGTTTCATGAAATTTAATTCATACATAAGGAGAGAGTATAAGTGCACACAACAACAAGCTTGATGAAACAATTACAGGAGTTGGAGATTGATCCACGGGGGACCATTCTAGTTCATTCCTCGTTAAAAAGTGTTGGCGAAGTAGAAGGAGGTGCGAACACGGTGCTGGATGCACTCAGCGAATATATGAAGGACGGGCTGCTTGTTTTGCCAACGCATACATGGGCTTATATTAATGCGGATAATCCACGCTTCTCTGTTCAAGATTCCCCATCTTGTGTTGGGATATTACCGGAGCTGTTCAGAAAACGTCCGGGCGTTGTTCGCTCTTGGCATCCGACTCATTCTGTAGCGGCTTTGGGTGTTGATGCTGAGGCGTTTACTGCAGGGGATGAACGTTGGGATACGCCATGCGCCCGTGGTTCAGTATGGGGCAAGCTGCTTGATCGTAAGGCGGAAATAGTACTGCTGGGCGTCGATCTGCGGCGGAATACGTTCATTCACGGTATTGAAGAGTGGGTGGATATTCCGGGCAGAATGACGGATAGTCATGAGGAATTATATACTGTGACGCCGGGTGGCGATGAAATCATGGTGCCTTCTCGCAGACATTGTGGTCTCTCTTGGTCGGAGCATTTTTGGAAAGTGGAACGCGAGCTTGAGGAAGGCGGTGCCATGCGTAAGGGGAATTTCGGGGATGCGCTAGTTAGAGTGTGTGGAACAGTAGAAACGACGGATATTTTAAGCCTGATGCTAAAAGAGAATCCTGATCTTTTCTCCGATAATGAACCGCTGCATGGTGAGTCCAAACCAGATCCGCTTCCAAAGACCAGACGTGAACAACCATAGGTGGGAGAGGCTAAACCAATTTTTCAGCCCGCACAATCTGGAAGCCGCTATCAATGTATGGTATATTAATCTCACTAAAACATAGTAAGGAGATTGGAAATGGAAAAAACATTGGTCTTTGGACACAAAAATCCGGATACGGATACTATTTGTTCGGCAATTGCTTATGCAGCACTCAAAAAAGAATTAGGCTGGGATGCTGAGCCAGTTCGTCTGGGAGACGTTAGTGGTGAAACGCAATTTGCGCTTGATCATTTCGGAGTAGAGGCTCCTCGTCTGGTAGAGAACGTAGCTGGAGAAGCTAATCAGGTTATTCTTGTTGACCATAATGAACGCCAACAAAGTGCGAATGACATTGATCGAGTGCGTGTAGTTGAAGTTATCGACCATCACCGGATCGCTAATTTTGAGACTGCACATCCGTTATACTATCGTGCTGAGCCAGTAGGCTGTACTGCTACTATACTTAACAAAATGTATAAAGAAAACGGTGTAGCTATCCCTAAAGACATCGCCGGATTGATGTTGTCTGCAATCATTTCTGATTCCTTGCTGTTTAAATCTCCAACCTGCACCGCTGAAGATGTAGCGGCAGCGCGCGAATTGGCTGAAATCGCTGGTGTAAATGCAGAAAGCTACGGCCTTGATATGCTGAAGGCTGGTGCTGATCTTAGCGACAAGAGTATCGCTCAACTGATCTCCTTGGATGCTAAGGAATTCAAAATGGGTGAATACAAAGTAGAAATCGCCCAAGTGAACGCGGTTGACGTTAATGATGTACTCTCCAAGCAGGCTGAACTGGAAACTGCACTGACTTCCATTATTGCTGAAAAAGAATTGGATCTGTTCCTGTTCGTAGTTACAGATATCCTCAACAACGATTCGGTGGGTCTGGCTCTGGGCCGTGTTGCAGGTGCAGTAGAACAGGCGTACAACGTGAAGCTTGATGACAATAAAGCCCTTCTTAAAGGTGTAGTATCCCGTAAATCACAAATCGTACCGGTACTTACAGAGACGATTGCTAAACTGTAAAGCATTTTGACAGTTGTCTATGAGAGTAGATTGGATAAAAAGAGCTCATGCCCCATCAGTAGTTAAGATGGTGACATGAGTTCTTTTTGTTTTACGGCGTATTCTGCTACAATATTTTGGGAGGGGATCCAACTGATCCTCTTCTAATTGCATGAACTTTGAACCAGCATGAGGAATATGACAAAGGGATAGGGGATATTGGAGATGGAATTGTTTGCAGCATTGGAACGGGACGACTACGAGGAATTATTATTTTGTCAGGATAAGGCATCGGGATTAAAGGCGATCATCGCGATTCATGACACGACACTGGGACCAGCACTGGGTGGAACACGGATGTGGACCTACGCTACGGAAGAGGAAGCTATTGTTGATGCGCTTCGATTAGCAAAAGGGATGACCTATAAAAATGCAGTATCCGGCCTGAATTTGGGTGGTGGGAAAACAGTAATCATTGGAGATCCCAAGAAGGATAAAAATGAAGCCATGTTCCGTGCTTTCGGAAGATACATACAAGGTTTAAATGGACGGTACATAACTGCTGAAGATGTAGGGACTACGGAAGAGGACATGAACATTATTTATCAAGAGACAGATTATGTTACTGGCACCTCACCTACGTACGGTTCTTCGGGCAATCCGTCACCAGCAACGGCTTACGGTGTTTACCAAGGAATGAAGGCAGCCGCTAAAGCCGCCTTTGGCAGTGATTCGCTCGAAGGGAAGACAGTAGCTGTTCAAGGTGTGGGGAACGTGGCCTTTACACTGTGCAAACATCTTCATGAAGAAGGAGCACAGCTTATCGTAACGGACATCCATAAACCAGCCGTTCAACGTGCAGTAGAGGCCTATGGCGCTAAGGCTGTAGATCCAGGCGATATCATCAGTGTAGATTGTGATATTTATGCTCCTTGCGCTCTTGGAGCGACAATTAACGACGAATCCTTACGGGTAATCAAGGCGAAAGTGATTGCAGGAGCTGCTAATAATCAGCTGAAGGATTCCTCGCATGGTGATGCACTTCATGAGATGGGGATTGTATATGCTCCAGATTACGTGATTAATGCAGGTGGCGTCATTAATATTGCGGACGAGCTGAACGGCTATAATAAGGAACGTGCCTTTAAGCAGGTGGCGAAGATTTACGATAATATTACCCGCGTAATGGAAATTTCCCGTTTGAACGGAATACCTACTTATGCCGCTGCGAACCAGCTTGCAGAGGACCGGATAGCGCTATTAAGAAATAGCCGCAGCACCTTCCTGCGTAATGGTCAACATGCACTTACCAGAAGATCGCTGCGGGGATAAGCTGTAAAAAAACTCGGCAAGCTCCATCCGATTACAACTTCGGAGGGACTGCCGAGTTTTTTATGTTCTTTTATTTCTACAAGAAACGTTTATCCTCTTTCGAGGACGGTAACGTCGCTTCTGCTTATTCCTAATTACTGAACCTTTTGGGGTTCTGGGTAAGTGACGCCGAAGGTGTCGACCGTCACCTTTTTCATTACTGGTGGCTCATCTGGACGATCAGAACCGTCACGAGGCAGGCTCACAATTCTTTTTACAGCTTCGATACCTTCGGTTACTTTACCAAAAGCGGCGTAGCTTCCATCTAGACTAGGGTAAGCTGCATCCATAATAAAGAACTGGGAACCGGCAGAGTCAGGAGCCTGTGATCTTGCCATGGATAGAACACCTTCTGTATGCAGAAGGTTATTGGTGAACCCGTTGCCAGAGAATTCTCCGGCGATACTGTAACCCGGGCCTCCCATACCTGTGCCATCAGGGTCGCCGCCTTGAATCATGAAGTCAGGAATTACTCTATGGAATATAGTGTTATCATAAAATCCTTTTTGAATAAGTGAGATGAAATTGTTTACGGTGTTAGGGGCAACCTCAGGGTATAGCTCAGCTTGGATGATATCCCCGTCTTCCATTTCAATGGTTACTAAGGGATGACTTGCCGTAGCTGAAGGAACGCCTTCAGTTGGGGCTGCACCTTCCCCAGGTGCTGATCCGCTGCTTCCATTATTACTGCTTGCATTGTTATTGTTTGGCTTGTTACCGCAACCTGCCGCAATAACCATGACCAGGCATAACATGATCAGAAGAATAGCGGATTTTGTTCGTGTAGACTTCACTAAATAATCTCTCCTTTTTATTGAATAATCTCGTAGGTACTTCCCATAATACCTCCTTTGTCCTATTACATGCAAAGGTCAGTTATGACTTCTGGGATTGGCACATCTTAAAAAGAAGTTTACAATGGTAGGATGTTTCCAAAGAGAACATCGAGAAAGGATGTGCATAGGATGCTCTTTTCGTGGAAGCGGAATTTGATCGTGCTTTGGATAGGGGTTTTCTTTTGTAGTACAGCTTATTCGATCTCGATTCCCTTCCTTTCCATTTTTTTGAGCGACGAACTTGGGGTTTCAAATCATTTGGAGATTTGGTCAGGGGTTAGTTTTGGAATAACCTTTCTTGCCAGCGCTTTAATCTCTCCCTATTGGGGTTCGCTAGCCGACAAGTATGGTCGGAAACCGATGCTTATTCGCTCGGGTTTTAGTCTGGCAGCTTTATACCTTATTAATTATTTTGTACATGATCCTTATGTTTTTTTGATTGTGCGTGTGCTGCAAGGACTGCTTGCCGGTTTTGTTCCAGCAGCTATTGCAATGGTAGCCACCAATACCCCTGAGCATAAGACGGGGTACGCTTTAAGTATTATGTCTACAGCCGGAGCTACAGGTAGTATTATTGGGCCATTAATCGGCGGTGTAGTGAGCTATTATACCAGCAACCGGATTGCTTTTTTATTCTCGGCGGGTATTGTACTTATCTCAGCGCTCATTGCTACTTTTTTTGCAAAAGAGGAGAACTTCGACCGTTCGGCTCCAAGGTCACATGTAAGTGATGATATCAGGGAAGCGAGAAGTAACCGAGCCTTTATTACTTTGCTCTCGCTGGCGGGAATCAGTACCTTCTCCGTTATGATTCTGGAACCGTTAATCCCAATTTATCTACTGGACATGGGGATCTCCAAAAATAGTGCCTCGCTAAGCTCGGGAATAGTGTTCTCTGCTGTGGGGATTGCTACGGTGCTGATGGCTCCGCAGTGGGGCAGAATCGGCAGCCGAAAGGGCTTTGGGATGATCTTATTTATTGGACTGATCGGGGGCGGCATCGGTAATATTCTGCAGTTTTTTGTTTCGGGCTATGTAGAGTTCGCTATCCTTCGCTTTGCTTACGGCTTGTTCTATGCAGGTGTGCTGCCGTCAGTGAATGCCATGATTGTACAAGTAATTGAGCCGGGATTCCGTGGACGGGCCTTTGGCCTGAATCAGGCGGCATCTCAGCTTGCGACGATGGCTGGACCGATTATCGGCGGCTTATTGGGCGCGGTTATTCCAATTCGCTGGGTGTTTGTAATCAATGGAGTGATGCTGCTGGTAGCAGCGATATTGGTTAAGACCCGCAAGCTGGAAGCACAAATCGCCGCTGCTCGTCCCGCAGAACAGCCAACAACGATGCAGGGCTAACTGCTAACTCAATGAGCATGTTGTTATTTAGAAACAACATAAAGCCGCCGGGCTCATAGCCCGGCGGCTTTATTCATATTAAGCTGCTATTCTCCCTGCGAACCGTTCAAAACGTCTGTTCCCGGCATAACATCCACTGGCGGGGAGGCAGGGTCAATAATGGAATTTGGATATACATCGTCTGCATCTGGAACATCCTCTAGCGGCTGATCTTCTTCTTCCATCTCCAAGAGTTCCTCATCCTTAGTATAATCCGTATCATCTAGGGTTAATCCTGCGGTTTTAGCGGCTAGATATGCATCGGATTCCACCAACTCATCTCTTTCGATTACATCCTTAGGTGAGTTTAAACCAATATCTGCTGCCAAGTATTTATCGCCAACCAAGACAGGATCTGCGTCATCATCAACAATATCCTCTTCATCCATATCAGCTTGTATATAACGTTCATATTCAAAGTCAGCTTCAGTTTTATTTGGTGAACTATCCATAGCCGTTCACTCCTTTTTTATGATAAAATTTGAACTTCCTATGTTTATCTTTACCCGTTTGACCATGATCGAATCGCTGATCCAATAAATGGGTATGTCTGTATTGGATTAGTAAAAATGGGTGAAAGCAAAAGCCGATGAAAAACGTCCTTTTTCGAGAAAATTTACAAGAATAGGCAGGGATAGTGCGAAGCTTGTCGAAATTAAGAAGCATATATGAACGTTTAAACAACTAATGAATTACTGAGGTGCTACGATGAAGTTGCCAAAGCCCAATATAGCGGCTGCTTTTTTATTAATTCTACTGCTGACCGCTATGGTCCCTTTTGGTACGGCGATAGTGAGTGCTGAATCATCAGACTCTACGCTGCCCAATTGGGAGATTAAATTTGAACGTATAGAAGTAGATCATATTGAAGAAGCTGTGGCAGCTCTTGATGAAGAATGGACTCGTGTTATGCCTCATGGGAAAAGCCCAGAGACTCCAAGTGGGGCAACCTCAGCCTGGCTGCGGTTTACTTTACCACAAATTGGTGATAAATCTGCGTTATTCATAGATAAAGTATATGGAAATAATGTTAAGGCTTATTTAAATAACGAATTAATATATGATTCCGGAAAAGATTTTAATTTCAATGGCAGTAAGGTTTTCATTCCTCTGTCCAAAAGTGTTGGAGGACAACAGCTATATTTATGGACCCATGGTGGCAGCAAAGACTTAGGGATCCACGGCGAAATAAGAGTAGGCCAATACGATGAGCTGTTATCTGTTTATGTAAAGCAGGGCTTAATGGATCTGATCATTGGAACGACGCTTATTTTTATTGCGATTGTACTGCTGATCTGCTCGCTATTCATGAGAAAAGGTTATTTTTCCGGCGGATTTCTATTGGTGCTGATTATTTTATCCATTGGCGTGTTAGTGGTAACGTATTCATCGTTCCTGCCGACAATCCTAGGCGATTATGGAGAGATTGTACTTGTTTTCTTTGATGTAGCATTATATACGCTTCTGCCCTCCTTTACATTTTATTTTGAAAAAATATTTGGTCCAGGGAAAAAGAAAATCGTTACCCGATTCCGCAAGTTTCAAATTGTCTATTCTATATTCTGTTTTTCCCTAATGGTTGTTAATATCCTTTTGTCATATCAGTTGGATGACTTTTATAGATTGATGACTACGAGTGTGCTGGGTATCCTTATGATTGTGCAATTTATATTGTTGATCAGCTTAGCGTTTATTCATGCGAATCGTGGGAATGTAGATGCTGTTGTTTTTACTACAGGGTTCTCAATATTTGCTTTCATGTCTCTTAGCGAACTGGTCATGTTCTATGTATCGGGCCAATCCTATCAATTATATTGGTGGAAATGGGGAGTGGTGATTTTCGTAATTGCCTTAATCGTCATTCTGGGAAGAAGGTTTACTAGAAACCATGAACAGCTTATTGAATATTCCCATCAGCTTGAGAAGTTCAATAATGATTTGCAGCGCTCGGAGAAGATGGAGATTATTAGTGAGCTGGCAGCTTCGGTTGCGCATGAAGTACGGAATCCATTGCAGGTTACCCGAGGGTTTCTGCAGATTCTTGGGGAGCGTTCAGATCAAAAGGAGCGGGAATATCTGCAAATGGCGGTTACAGAACTGGATCGAGCTACGCTCATTATTACAGACTTCCTAACCTTTGCAAAACCAGGACTTGAAACCGTAGAGCAGCTTGATGTGTCCGAAGAGTTGAGGCATGTGACGGGTATTCTTTCTCCGTTAGCGAATCTGCAAGGGGGCGTCATTGAACTTAACCTGCAGCCAGGACTTTACGTTACTGGATCATCTGCCAAGTTCAAGCAAGCGTTTATCAACATTCTCAAAAATAGTATTGAAGCTTTAAAGGACAATGGGCTGATTAAAGTCACAGCCTGGAAGTCTGGAAAACATATAATAATCAGTGTTCATGATAATGGGGAAGGGATGAACCGGAATGAGCTGGCTCGGTTAGGGGAACCTTATTACTCCAATAAGACCAAAGGAACGGGGCTTGGACTGATGGTAACCTTTCGGATTATTGAGGCGATGGAGGGATGCACTGAGTTTCGCAGTGAGAAAGGGGAAGGGACTGAAATTATAGTAAAAATACCAGAACTTAGAAGAATTTAGAAGTAATTTATGATAATTCCGTTTTTTAGAAGGAAAGAGTGAGGGGCTGAGCGAAGTAGTACAGACAGAATATTGTTTCTGATACTTACTTCTGAGGTGCATATATGCGCTTGATGATTAAAGTCCTACATATAGCAATAGCCCTTACTCTCCTTCTGATAGGATATAGTTCAATTGTTGTATCAGCAGCGACCCCATATCCATCCCAAGAAATTACCAGTTGGCAGATGAGATGGGGCGATGGAAGCGAAAACAGCGGCGTAGTGGTTCCTCAGAATAATGACCAGCAGTATTGGATAAATGTGAATGCTACGAAGGAAATCCCACATCTGCCATCAGGCGTATCCACTTCTTGGACTCGTATTTCCATACCTAACTTTAGTTATATCTCCCCTTCAATCTACATTGATACTTTATATGCTCTTCATGTGAAGGTGTATGTGAACGACCGTTTAATCTTCGAGGAAGATCGTAATTATATTAAGGATAACTATTCTTTGTTGTTGCCTTTGAGTCAAAGCGATAGTGGGAAAACATTATACATTTGGACTGAAACGCTGCAGGATAGAATCGGAATTAAAAATGAAGTAGTGATCGGTGAACACAACCTGTTAATCAATGATTATATTAAAAATGGACTCAGCGATGTGATTTTGGGCTGTGCTTTTTTTCTTGTGGCTATCGTTCTATTTATAAGTTCTCTCTACATTAATAGGGACTATTTTTCCAGTGTGGCTTCACTAGCCGTTGTAATAGGTTCAACCGGAATTCTCTCGATAACCTATTCTCCTTTTATTTATACCTTTTACAGCAATTTGGGCGCGATTAGTAATGTATTTCTTGATTTGGCTTTATTCTCACTTTTACCGGCGCTTACTCTTTTATTTGAAAAAATATTTGGCAGTGGAAAATATGCGATCGTCCGTCGTTTTCGTCAATTTCAAGTCATTTACTCCTCATTTTGTTTGCTATGTCTTTTGATCAATTTTCTATCGAATAATAGCTATATTGAGTTTTATTATTTTGTATCCACCACTATTATCGGGTTCATCCTCATCCTTCAGTTCATCTTGCTTATCGTATGTGTGATTATATTTTCGCTTAAAGGGAATAGGGACGCTATCATTTTTGCCATTGGCTTTGGAACGGCTGCATTTACTGTAGTGTCAGAGTTACTGTGGTATTACATTCATAAGGGGAACTATGATTTATTCTTGTGGAAGTGGGGCATTGTTGCCTTCATAATCTCCTTGATCGTAATTCTAGAGCGAAGACTAGCCTATAGCCATCAACAGGTTGTTAACTATTCTAAAGAATTAGAGCGTTTTAACAACGAATTGCAGCGTTCAGAAAAAATGGAAATTATTAGCGAGCTTGCTGCATCTGTTGCTCATGAAGTGCGGAATCCACTCCAGGTAACTAGGGGTTTCCTTCAGCTGCTTAGCGAGAAATCCGTTGGTGAAGAGGAAATATTTATGTCGATGGCCCTTAGTGAGCTGGATCGTGCTTCCGGGATCATTACGGATTTCTTAACCTTCGCAAAACCGGAATTTGAGACGATTTCCAGTCTGAATTTGTATAATGAATTTAAGCATATTGAGAGTATTATGCAGCCGCTTTGTCATTTAAATGGAGGAAAAATGATTCTCGATGTATCGGGCGAATTATGGGTGAAGGGGAATTCCTCGAAGTTTAAGCAAGCCTTCATCAACATTATCAAAAATAGCATTGAATCTTTCCGTGACGAAGGATTTATCTATATGTCGGTGTATGCGGAAGAGGAGAACGTAATTATTCATATCAAAGACAACGGGGAAGGGATGGACGCGGATGTCCTGCACCGATTGGGAGAGCCTTATTTCACTAAAAAGAATAAAGGCACAGGTCTTGGATTAATGGTCACTTTCCGTATCATCGAAGCTATGCAAGGTAAAGTGAAATTCACAAGCAAAAAAGGAGTGGGAACCGAATCCATCACCATACTGCCATTGGCAGAAGCTCCGGATGATTCTCACTCCTTAGGGGGTTAATCTTGTTGTCTTACCACGAACCGCGTGGTGCTGCGGTTGCCTTCAATACATCGGATGTAGGACTTGGTGGAATTACAAGATAGAATTCGTTGGAGCCTTCTTCAACGGCTTTCAAGGTAACGCTGTCGGGAATGATTACGCCTAGTGCTTCTTGGAGAGCCGCTTTTGGGTCTGAGAGTAGTCTTTTCTTGAAACTTGGATCTTCCCATGCCTTTTGAATGACTTGATTTCTAAGAATTGCTTCTGACATAATAATCACCCTTCCCAAATTGTATATATTTACCTTTAATAATATAACATAGCAAAACTACTAATACTATTCTTTTTATTACAAAATAATAGAATTAATGGACATTTTTTGACAACCAATGATATAATCCTCCGTTTAGCAAGAGCTGCTTGTCCGCCTCGATGGAATCAGAGATCTGCTGTAAGTTACTTACTAGCATGGAATGGAACGCGATAAGATGAGGGGCATTAAGGTCGGAAGCTGTAACTTTGTTATGTGTGTCGTGTGCTAATTCCGTATAGGTATGTAGACCATTTGCAGTGAATAGATAAAATTCGACCTCTTGCGAAGTGAGTTTAGCTGCACTGCTGTTTGGCAGATGTTTGCGAGTTAGGGAGAGAAGACAATTATAGTTGCCCGCGGATAAATCTTCTTTCCAGTCCTCATAGTCATCCAGCATTTGCAGTGTAAGCAAAACCGAATGGATAAGTTCTTCAGCTTGCGGCACTAAATCACTCTTTCCAGACATCAGAAGGGCAGCGGTGCTGGATAGCTTGAGCGGACTGGCTTTATAGGAAATTTTGACCCGATCATTAAGAAAATAGTCACTGGTATTTTCGTTGCTAACACTATCTGCCCACTCCATGATATAACGATTAAATAAGATCCAGAAAGCGGATGGCTCCGGAAATAGTATCCGGTAGATATTTAAAAATTCCACATAAAGCAAATTCGCCAAGGGCAATTTTTCGTATGCGGAGGATTCTTGGCTGTCCATCAGGTCATCCTGTATGAAGAAATACAACATAAAAAAGACGTTGCCCATCGACATCTGGCGAGTAACCTCTGCAGAGATTCCGCATCCCTTTTGCAGCCAAAAGGGTAAAAGATAACATATGTAATTTTTGTGGCTTTCAGCGTTAAATACGTTAAAATGCTCAAGATAGGACATGCCTTGTTGATTTAGAGGTTCTGGAAATTCAGAAATAATCCGTCTGCTTTCTTGGAATACCAAGCGCAGTTCATCTTCGTAGTCATTTAGCCAATCCATAACAACCCTCCTATAAAATTTTTACGAAAATGGTTCTTTTGCCCTGATTATAGCTTTCTCTTTATTCCATTACAACTAAAATTTAGGAGGTATTAGCAGATATGGAATGGTATACTTTCGGCCAGATGCTTATGGCTATTCGAATGGGTCAAAAGGCGGAAACACCGGATGGCCGCATGGTTATGCGTACTTCCACGGGACTTTTTTGGATAAACGGAATCTTGAAGGGAAAAGTGGTAGAAATCAAAGACTATCTGTTCTCTGACCTATGGCGAATCTATGAGGATGAGGAAAGCCAGCAGGAGGGAATTGGCAGGGAACAACACGAGCAACGTGAGCGGGAGATGCTTGAGAATCAATATGAAGAGCTGCGTTGGGCGAACCGAAAGCGTTAGTTCAACGTTCGTTTACCCAACAGCAGCTATATAGTGAATATTAATAAGAGGGATTAGGAACTTACGGATGCGGAGAGTTCTGATTTCAATGCTTCATATTGACTACGCAGGCGTTGAAGTTTCGAGATACTTTGCTCCAAGCCGCCGAGCCGGTTGCGTTCCGTCCACAAGAGACGATATTGGTGAAGGAGTACATCAAGGTCATTGATTTGCTTCGTAATCAGCGCAGGATCAAGCGAATCTGGTGCTGATGTCAACTGTAGCTTGATTCTGCCCAGCTGCACAGCATGCTTCACAAAATGGATGCCATTACTCAGTTCTTTCAGCACAAGAGCAGCATCTTCACATTGAAGATCTAACCCCGATAGCCGCGCCTCAATGGAGAGCAGATATTCTTCGAGATTATTGAAGTGTTCCTCAGTAAGCTTCTCTATGATTAGGAAATTGTCCAGATGGGTACGCAGCAGCAGGGACATTTCTGCATCATTTGAACGGTTGATACTGGATTCAAGCTGATAGTAATTGCCGAGATCCAGGAGCAGCTGGCCAATTCCCTCAGAACGATCTGCAAAAATAAATCTATTTAAATACTGTGCAGTATCTGCTTCCAGATTATGATCTACACTCCAGGATAGGGCTGCGCCGTAGGCGAAGCCGGCATAGCTGACCGGCAGATGCTGCCAGTGTCCAAAATCTCCCCAATCCGTAATGAGATAACCGATAGCGCCGTTGTTTTTGCCATGAATAGCTGCACTGCGCAGATTGGCTAACATATTGTCTGTGCGTCCTGTAATGGAGTTCCATGAGCTGGTGCCTGGGCAGACATAAAAAGGAATACCTGCTTCATGGAATTTGAGCGTATCGGACTCGAAGGGATGCTCCGCGCTATAACCCCATTCCATAGCAATAATATCCTTAGGAAGCTGAGGAATCAGTTCGGGATGCTGGATAATGATATCGCCCCAGAATTGCATCGTTTTGCCACGTTTTGTAACCAACTCATAAATCTTTTGCAGGAATGATAAATAGAGTTGACCTTTGCCTTGAGTTTCTGCCAGAGCTTTATTTTTACCAAGACCGAGTTCATAGGTCTCATCGCAGCCTACATTAAACTGATTGGAGCTAAAGTAAGGTAGCAGATCGTCAAACATTTTGTCTAGCAGAGGTAGTACAGCAGGATCTTCGGTATCAAAAGTACCAGGGTGCATAAATAAGCCTTCTGGATAAACGTCCTGCGCATACAAATTCTTCGGAAGCATAAAGCCTTCGGGAATTTCAGCTAAAGCGTTGAATTCTGGACGAGAGAGCCAGCCCTCCATATGCCCAAAGCTGTTCTGATTGGGAACAAGCTCTATATAACGTGCTTTGCAATAGGCATCCAGAAGCAGGATTTCCTCTCCGGTAATTGGGGTTTCAAGCTCCCAGACTTGAGGGAAGGATTCATAAGCGAACGGAGCACCTTCTATATATAGCTGAAGTTCATTCATCTTCAAATCAGCCATAAGGTCAATGATCCGGTACAAGGTTTCTTGCTTCGGGATTTTATTGCGGCTGATATCTATGAGCAGGCCTCTGGCTCCAAAATCAGGTTCATCGCGAATATGCAGCTGAGGTATAGATTTGCCACTTTGTTCTATGATTTGTTTCAGGGTTGCTGCTGCGTAGAAGGCGCCTACAGGAGAGCTATAGGAGACAACGATACCCTTCTGATCGACAACAATCTCATATGCCTGTGCAGACAATAATGGCACATAGTTAAAGTTACAGACAGATACAACGGTTGGACGTAAGCCAATGGATAAAGTCAGCTGCAGATTCAATGCTTGTGCAATCACTTCCTGTAGTTTTCGTGCAGCTGGCATGGCAGATTGTTCTTCCATATTAGGAAGCACGATGCTTCCGCTTGTTGGGAAATGGAAGGAGCCTTGTGACAATGTGATTTCACGCGGATTAGGGAAAAGCAGTAGTGTAGAATGATTAAGCATAGCGTGGACACCTCTTATTCATGTAGAATATGATCATCTTCACAATAACCTTATCACTACTAAACAAGGGGAGGAATGCCTATAATGTCCAAGCACATGGATTATATGATCAGTCCATATCCAATAAGAATTATTGATCCGAAGGTTGAATCCTCCAAGCTGAAGCTCAAGAATATAAGGGTGGGACAGGCAGGTCATCTGCCAGGAAGAACGTTATTCCGTTCAGGTGTAGTTTTTGAGCACTGGGCCATTGTTTACATAGTGTCAGGTAGTGGCTCCTACATGGAGATTGGGGGAAAAGAGCAGCAGGTGCGTGAAGGCAGCTTATACTTTTTTCGCCCAGGTTACAGTTATAACTTTGGTCCACCACCGGGAGGCAGCTGGGATGAGTATTATATTAACTTTAATGGCACGCGTGTATCCGAATGGCTGGAATCGGGCCTCATAGCCGGGGGAAATGTTTTTCAAGCCCAATCTATAGTAGGTCTTACTACCTTATTTGAAGAAGTGCTGGAACGGATGGAGAGCGGAGAACCTGTGGATGCGGATCGGGCAGCATTATTGCTCGAAAGAATGCTGCTGGAGTGTTCTTTTATAATAGAAGAAAAAAGTTGGAATTCTCAGGCTGATTATATGCGTCAGATTCGGGAAGACCTGAACTTATGCATGTATGGTGAAATGGACCTAGAACAAATAGCGGCAAAACATCATGTTTCGATGTCTACACTTCGTCGTCTTGTTCGACGCAGCAGTGGATACCCGCTTCATGAATATATTCACCGTCTAAAAATGGCGGAAGCCAAAAAGTTGCTTTTTAACACCTCATTACAAATTAAGGAAATTTCTAGTATGCTTCATTATAATGATCCGTTCTATTTTTCTCGTTTATTTAAAAAATATATGGGGATCGCACCCCAGCTTTGCCGGAATAACATTTAAATCGACATCCTCCTACTAGAGTCCCAACAGTAATTGTTATAATTTGTATAATTGTTGTCGTTTTATAAGATATGTTGAAAAATATGGATTAATATTACATAAATGCGTTAGTTCTTATTAACTATAGTGGATAAAATTCCAAATTTTAGTGATAAAACCTACTGAAAAAATAATAAATTTTTTGTAACTATTTTTCAAATGGAAGCGCAAACATGGGAAATGTCAACTTGTTATTGTGATTTTTCTCATGTATGATGCTTTTATCGAGCACAGTACAATCTCGCATTTTCCAAAAAACTGGAGAATAGGGTGGTGGGATGAAAATCAAACCAACTGCAGAAGACAAACTGATTGCGTATTACAGGTATTTTTCATTGTCCCTCACATCACTCATGTATCTTCTAGATAAGACGGGACCTTCCATAATTTATAAATCACTTATTATTGCTATACTTGTTGTGTTTGCACAAACGTTCTCATTTTGTTATCGAAGGCTACGCAGCAGGCCAAAGACTCTCGTCCTGGCTGTTAGTATAGAGATGGTGGGAATTATCGCATTGACCTTGTTTACGGGTGGGTACGAAAGCTCTTTTAGGCTCTATGTGCTTAATCCTGTATTGATTGCTGCAGGCTCATTGTCCATTTATTTTGGATGGTCGTTGCTCTTAAGCTATATCAGTATTTTTGCGGTGCTCTGTTATTTTTTTATCAATTCTGCGAACAGAAATTTTTTAGAAATTGTATTTATAAATGGGAATCTGTTTCTAACACTGGTACTTACGGTTATAATAATGCAGATCGTTAATCGGATGAAGCGGCAACGTGAAGAATCGAATGCTCGCACGAAAGAGACGATGGAGCATATCAAATCCCTGTACCATATCGTGGAAACCTCAAGCCAACATGATTTCATGAATATCGGTCAAGTGATCACCGATTATGTTGTTAAGCTAACGAAGCTAGATAAGGCTTTGTTTTGGTTCGCCAAGAAAAGCGGAGAACCAGCTCCGCAGAGCAGGCAGACCGGCTGGCAGCAGGAAGAGGAACAGTTCCTATTCTCAGAACTGGGAAAACATGAGCATGAATGGAGATTGCAGCGAGAGCCTATTTTTAGAAATCTGCCGGGATTAGGCGATTTCCTGCTGATGCCTGTACGGATGAGCACCCGTTTTGTAGGGATGATTGGACTCAAGCTGGAGTCTACAGAGGGGCTGGAAGGCCGCAGATGGTATATTCAACAATTGATATTCTTATCTGAGCTAAGTGCGAATATTCTTGAAAGACATGAGCTTGGTGTGATCGAGAACCGGTTGATCATCACGAACGAACAGAACCGGATTGCGGATGAAATGCACGACAGTGTATCGCAGAGCCTTTTTGGTATTGTGTATGCGACGCATTCGCTGAAGGAATCGTGGAAGAGAATGTCAGATCATGAGCTAGAAGAACAAATTGAGCTTATTCATGATTCTGCTACAAAGGTTGCTAAAGAACTGCGGATCACGATCTACAGTCTTAGCTCCAAGAAGAGTGGCGGTCCTACTTGGTTGGGCATGGTAAGATCACATTTGAAGAGCTTATCCAGGTTAAATGATGTTGATATTGATTTAAAAATAACGGGCGATGATTTCAGTCTCCCTTATCCTTACCACAAAGCGCTTTTTCGGATTATCTCCGAAGCCACGGGTAATGCCATCAGGCATGGTGCTGCCAGTCGAGTAGATGTAGAACTGTCTCTGAAGCCGACTTGGATTCGATTATTGATTTGTGATAATGGTGTTGGTTTTGATACTGATTTGTTATGGATTGAATCTGAAGATAGTGTAAGCGGACTTGGCATGAAGAATATGCAATATTTGACCCAGTCGCTCGGTGGCGACTTTCAGTTGTCCAGTAATGAGAGCACAGGAACAAGAATTATGATTTCGATTCCTGTCGGTGTAGCTGAATTAAAGAATGCATAAACTTTAGGCGGGAGGTCGTTTCTGTGAAAATCGTCATTGTTGATGATCATCCTTTAGTTAGAAGAGGACTGGCATCTGTCATTTCGATGCAACCGAATGTGCAGTTTGCGGGTGAGGCGACGAATGGCCAAGAAGCGCTTCTTGTGATTGAGGAGACGCAGCCTGATCTCGTATTGATTGATCTTAAGCTAGCAGATGAATCGGGATTGGATGTCATCAAGACAGCGCGTGCTCGTGGTATCGTTAGTAAGTTCATTCTGTTGACGTCATCTGCAAGCAGAGAGGATTTCCTGAAGGCTGAAGAAGTACTGGTAGATGGATATGTACTGAAAGAGGCGTTGCCCGAGGAGTTACTGTTTGCTATCCAATTGGTGCACAAGGGAAGAAAGTATTATGATCCTGGTCTGATGGAAGATAAAATGCGCATGAGTGGAAGCAGCCCAACGGATGAATTAACACCCAAAGAAAAGGAAGTCCTGATCGAGCTGGGACAGGGCGCCTGCAACAGAGAAATTGCTTCACGTCTTTTCATTAGTGAATTTACGGTGAAGAAGCATGTCAGTCAGATTTTAGCTAAATTACAGGTGGCTGATCGTACTCAGGCAGCGCTTTATGCAAATGCTGTCGGATTAACCAAATATGAAATGTCTTACGAGTGAAAATTGAAATAATTCGTAAGCATAGTACATGAACACGGACAGGTTGTCCGTGTTTTTTTGTGCGTTAAAACCTAAATTTGCCCTCGATATGGCACTAAAGTATACCTAATCCCCCTCTTAAGAGGTATAACGTCTTACTCCAAAGTGAAGAGGAAAGTGATGGTATGAGCCATGTGGCGAATGGTGTGGATTGATAGAATTAAAGCAACAACTGAAACTTTCATGAATGCTTTCAGAATGTAATTTTAGCGGAAGGAGGGTTACTGTGGAAAAGACGATTCTGGATTACATTAACCTGATTAAAAAAAGGTTTTGGCTCATCATGGTGTTCGTTTTGATCTCCTGTGCTACGACTTACTATGTTAGCAAAAACTTCGTTGAACCCGTCTATTCCGCTTCCGGACAGCTGCTTGTCAACAACATTGCCAAAGCTCCCGAGAGCAACAATCTTAACGATTTGAGCTTTAGCCTGAATTTAATTGAGAGTTACAAGGAAATTATGAAATCACCGACCATCATGAAAAGCGTAATAGAAAATCACCCGGAGTTTGGTCTCACGGCCGATGAACTAAGCCAGAAGCTTGAGATTAAAACTTCAGAGAAGAGTCAGGTGATCAACCTCAATGTTCAGGATGAAAGCTACACTAAAGCTGCCGGGATCGTAAATGCGGTATCGCAGACATTCATTCGTGAATTGCCATCGCTGATGAGGGTAGACAATGTTACCTTGCTGACACCGGCCGATCCGACTGATGTTCCAGGGCCCTCGAACGGCGGGTTTGCGATGAATCTCATCATCAGCTTTGTTGTATCACTTATGGCTGCCCTAGGAATTATTTTGCTGATGGAAACACTTAACGGCACATTAAGGTCTGAAAAGGAAGCGGAATATGACCTTGGTCTTCCGGTAATTGCTTCGATCGCAACCATTCGTAAACGTGATTTAGGTAAGGCGGCAGGCAACACCAGAGTGAAGGAGGGTGCTTATGTTGCGGCTAAATAAGAGTCTGGTTACAGACGTTAATCCATCCTCGCATATCTCCGAATCGTTCCGATCACTGCGCACATATATACGTCAGCTTGGACTAGCACAGGGCGGCGGAGGAAAAGTGCTGCTCTTTACGTCAGCAGAAGCTGGAGCAGGCAAGACGACAATATTGTCGAATCTCGCGGTCTCTTTCGTCCAGGATGGCAAGAAGGTAGCGGTGGTTGACTGCAATCTGAGACATCCCGGTCTTCATACCGTGTTTGAAGTAGAGGGGAGTGACGGGCTTGCGGCTTATTTAAGTGGGCAAGAGGAAGCAGATAACATCGCTGTCCTCGGAAACTTAGCCAATCTTTCAGTCATCCCGGCGGGAAAAACTCATGTTAGTCCGCCGGATTTGCTAGGCAACCCCAAAATGACCGCTTTGCTTGAGGAACTAAAAGAAAACTACGATCTGATCCTGCTGGATTCTCCTTCGGCAGTCGATTTCAGTGATGCTCGTATATTGGCACCTCAAGCGGACGGCGTGATTCTGGTGGCCAGATATGGAAAGTCCAAACGGGAATCGATTCGCAAAGCGAAGACGCTGCTTGAACAGACCGGCTCTAATCTAATCGGAATTGCCATGAACCAGGCGAAGTAAATGTTTATGCTTTCGAAGTGTTTTTTGCTCGAAGTGAAATCATTGAAGCTAATGCTCACAAAACTTTTAGGAGGTAAAGTGCGATGAAAAAGGTGAAAAAAGTAATCATACCCGCGGCAGGACTAGGTACGCGCTTTCTTCCTGCAACGAAAGCCATGCCTAAAGAAATGCTTCCGATTATCAATAAACCAACCATTCAATACATTGTTGAGGAAGCTATTGCTTCCGGTATTGAAGATATCATCATTGTTACTGGTAAAGGTAAAAGAGCCATTGAAGATCATTTTGACAATGCGTTTGAGCTGGAGTCTAGGCTTCTGGAAGATGGAAAGCTGGATCTGCTTAAAGAGGTTCAGCGTTCAGCCAAGGTAGAAATTCACTATATCCGCCAGAAGGAACCAAAGGGTCTAGGGCATGCGGTATGGTGTGCAAGACGGTTTATCGGAGACGAGCCATTCGGTGTCATGTTAGGCGATGATATCGTCACAGGAGCCGTACCTTGCCTTAAGCAGCTGATTGATCAATATGAAGAAACACAAAACTCGGTTATCGGAGTTCAAGAAATTCCTGATGAATTCACGAATCGCTACGGTATTATTGAACCGGATTTGCAGGACGGTAAATTGTATCGGGTTAACAATTTTGTAGAGAAGCCGCCACTAGGTACGGCACCTTCCAATCTGGCGATCATGGGTCGTTATGTGTTTACTCCGAAGATCTTTAAGTATCTCGATTTAATGGAAGAAGGCGCCGGCGGAGAGATCCAGTTGACAGATGCCATTCAGAAGCTGAATCAGAGTGAACGGGTATATGCCTATAATTTTGACGGAACAAGATATGATGTCGGCGAGCGGCTTGGATATATTTTGACAACACTTGAATTTGCACTGCAAAGCGAAGATTTGCGCTATCCGGTGATGGATGCAATGTCGGAATGGCTGAATAAAATGGGACAAACCAGCTTGAGTAGTTAAGTTGAGTTCGCAAAATTTTAGATGAGGAGGATGAGCATGCAAAAACTGCCGGAAGACTACGAGGCGGTCCTGCCGAAAATTTACATGCTGCATACCGATGAGAGAAGGAAAGAAGCAGAGTCCTATTTGATAATGAAACGGATGATCGATATCTTTTTTTCCGCTCTTGGTCTTCTCGTGTTAATGCCATTATTTGTTGTCGTGGCGATTCTGATCAAGCTGGAGGATCCGAAAGGAAAGGTGTTCTTTCGGCAAAACCGGGTTGGGAAGAATGAAAAGCAATTCCCGATGTATAAGTTCAGATCCATGGTTAGTAACGCTGAGGAGTTAAAAGAAAACCTGATGGCCTATAACGAAGTGAGCGGTGCCATGTTCAAGATTAAGAACGATCCGCGGATCACACAGATAGGGAGATTCCTGCGCAAGACGAGCATCGATGAGCTACCTCAGCTGTGGAATGTGCTGATAGGTCAAATGAGTTTGGTTGGTCCTCGTCCTCCGCTGCCAGAAGAGGTGGCTCAGTATACGGAATATGACAAACAGCGTTTGACGGTTACACCAGGCTGTACCGGATATTGGCAAGTGAATGCCCGAAACAGTGTCGGCTTCGACGAAATGGTACAGCTGGACTTAACCTACATCCATATTCGGAGCACCATGCTGGATCTAAAAATCATTGCTAAAACCGGACTGATGTTACTCGGTTCAAAAGATGCTTATTAATAATGTGGAAATTAGGTGAATGCCGATGCGTGAATACGGAGACGTTCCTAAGCTTTCCATTATCATCTGTACCTACAACAGAGCACCTTTATTGATCAAGACGCTTCAGTCACTTTTAAAGCTGGATCACTTAGAGCAGGCGGAGATCATTGTTGTGGATAACTGTTCCAAGGATGATACTGAAGCTTGCGTCAAAAAGTTTATAGGAAAGCATGGAGCTGATGTGGATATCCGCTACATGATGGAGCCGATGCAGGGGCTTTCAGCGGCTAGAAATACAGGAATTCTGGCTTCCAAATCGCCGCTGATTGCCTTTCTCGATGATGATGCGATACCTTGCCAGCGTTGGATAACAACGATTGTCAGTACTTTCGAGAGTAAACCGGAGGTCATGGCTATGGGAGGCAAAATCGCTCCGATATTTGAAAGTAAACGTCCGGACTGGTTGATTAAACCCTTTGAGCTTCCGTACACGATTGTTGATTTAGGTAGCCGGATTAAGGAATATCCCAAGCAACTTCATCCTTGTGGGGCCAATATGGCGATGCGGAAGCTCGTATTCGACATCAGTCTTTTTCCCCTGGATCTCGGAAGAAAGGGTGATTCTCTGCTCTCCGGTGAAGAGACCTGGTTATTCGGACAGATTCAAAAAGAAGGGCATTCCATCCTCTACCATCCGGAAATGGCGGTTGACCATTTCGTTCCGGCGGCCCGCTTGACGGAAGACTGGATTATGAGGCGCTATTATAGCCAAGGTATCTCTAACGCTATGAAAAGCGAAGGACTAAAAGGCAAGCTGCTTCTAGTGGGAAAGACAGCCGCTAAACTCGTGTATATCCTGGCTGATTCTATCCTCTCAAGAAGCAAAGGAAGAAGGCTTTTGAACAAATGCAGGCTGGAGAGTATTCGTGGAACGCTTCATATGATTCTCAATCGGGAGAGGCATTCCGCAGCGGGGTGAGGGATTAACATGACAAATTTTGAGTGGGGCTCCAAATTAAATGTTTTGCCATACGGGATGCTCTATCTCATGTCGGCCCTGTTCTTTGGAACGGCGGTCATCTACCAGCCGATGATTGCGATAGCTGCCGTGCTTCTGATTATTTTGCTGGGAATCTCGATTTCACGGCCTGAACTGATCAGTTATTTCGTTCTAATCACAACGGCAATATCGATTAACTTTTTATATGATGGCAGCATGTTCGGAATGGAGATACTGTCCCTTTATAAATTAGTTATCGTGATGCTGCTTGTTCCTTGTATTCTGGTCAATGGCTTGCGGTTTCGTCTGAGTCACCCCTTGTGGGCAATGGTGGCGCTGCTGGTGATTACCTTTGGATCTTCGATCTGGCTGCCGGAAATGACCTCATCCATTGCAGTTAAAGCTTTTATCGGTCTATCCATTCCATTCGTATTTTTATTAATTAACTGGAAAAAGAATGTAGCCGAGCTGCAAATCAAAATTATCTGTATGCTTCCTCTTGTTAGTGTAGTGGTTGGTTTGTTGCTGCAGCTTGCGCATGTTCATAATTTTCTCAACATCGAGTATACAGGCGCTGTACGGATTCAGGGGGCTAATATTCCTGCGCATCTAGCGATGCTGGCCTTTATGGGAGTAGCGATTCCATTTATTGAGGTGAAGCGGAATCCGCAGCAAGCACGCTTTTTCTATATCATGTTAGTTCTGAATTTCTTTATCTTGATTGGAACAGGAACAAGAGGGCCTATCTTGGCACTTGGACTTACCGTTCTCTACTACTTCTATGATATTCTTCGCCAATATTTGAAGGGCAGAACCTATCTGCTAATTCCGTTGATGGGTGCATTTTTCCTGATTATGGTCGCTGTTTTCTGGCAGCTTGATAATTTTGAGAAACGTTCCTTTGAGAGACAGACAGATACGGCTGTTGATTTATCAGGAAGGTCGGAGGCATGGGAGTATTTCTTAAATAAGGCTGCGGACTCTCCTTGGTCTGGTAGAGGGCTTGGAGCAGTGACGGTAGCAAATGATGGAACGTTGTATAAGGGTTTTGTAGTTCCGCACAACGAGTATATCCGCTTTTACTTCGATGGGGGATATATTGGCGCTATTCTGTTGATGTTCTCTTTATTGGCTGTATTTATTCTGGTGTACAGAGCATTGGCTCCGCCGATCAAACCTTATTATCTGTTATTTATTGCAGCGTTTTTAATCTACTCATTCTCCGATAACACGCTGTCGACGGTCCAATTTATTATTCCGTTCTGTTGGTACCTGAACTGCCTGTATCGATCTTCACAGCCAACCGATTCCCCACAAAAAGAAGTGATACGATGAGTCAAGTGAATATGTTCGATGTCAATTTTGATAACTATGATTTCATGGATTTGCTTGATTACATTGATAAAACCATTCAGGAGAGGAATCAGTCTTATATTCTCACTTGTAATGTAGATCATGTGATCAAGCTTCGTAAGGATAAAGAATTTCAAACGGTATATTCGAAGGCAGGCGCAGTTGTTGCTGACGGAATGCCACTGATCTGGGCATCCAAAATGCTAGGTAAGCCGCTTAAGCAGAAGGTATCCGGCGCGGATCTATTTAATCGATTGGGCAACGCCTTTGAGCAAAGGAAGTACCGGCTGTTCTTCTTAGGCTCAGCTGAAGGCGTGGCGGAACGGGCAGCAATGAATTTGAAAACAGCGCATCCCGGAATAAATGTGGTTGGCTGTTATTCTCCATCCTATGGATTCGAGCACAATGAGGAGGAGAATGAACGCATTATAGAAATGCTGACAGAGTGCCAGCCAGATATCGTGTTTGTTGGTGTAGGAGCGCCTAAGCAGGAAAAGTGGATTTATCGCCACTATACCTCTTATCAAGCTCCGATATCGATCGGAGTGGGAGCGACCTTTGATTTTCTGTCAGGCTCAGTGAAACGAGCACCTAGCTTCATGCAAAAAACAGGGTTCGAATGGTTCTGGCGGCTTAGCCAGGAGCCCGGCCGGCTCTGGAAAAGATATCTTGTGGACGATGCACAATTTCTACTTTTATTACTTAAGGAACTGCGTAAGCGGGATAAGGTGAAGGAAGGAGGCTTGGAATGAGTGTATTTACGCCCCCATCACTTAGGTTCATCAAGACAGCTGGATTAATAGGGGGGACTGCTGCTGTAGGTGTCTCTCTTCCGCTGATCATTGGCTTCTCCAGTGCGATGCTGAGTTCATCGAACAGTCTGCAGGGAGCCATTCTCTCAGCCATCCTATTCCCGGCTTTCTTGTTAGCCATACTTAGACCGAAAATGCTGGTTGCTTATACCTTGCTAATCTGGGCCGTAGCTCCAGAGCTGCGCCGCATTGCTGACTGGTCAGAAGGAGTTTATCACTCTGTATCCTTGCTGAGCTTAGCTCCCTTGTTAACCGGTGTGACCTTGATCATTCCGCTGCTGAAGGAGATTCATAATATTCAAAAAGCCTCCACGCGGATCATGTTAATGTTCGCAGTTGCGCTGGGTTATGGTGCTTTAATCGGTTTGGCTAAGAATGGCATGGGCTCAGTTTATGACTTAGCGAATTATATTGTGCCACTGCTGTTATTGCCGTACTTTGCCGTCACGAAGTTCAAGCCGAAGGATATCGATCGATTGCTTACTGCTTTTGCCAATATTGCAGTCCTAGTTGCCATTTACGGGATTGTTCAGTATTTGACAGTGCCACCTTGGG
The DNA here is from genome assembly GCF_037970385.1 of Paenibacillus sp. FSL R5-0928. Taxonomy (NCBI): domain Bacteria; kingdom Bacillati; phylum Bacillota; class Bacilli; order Caryophanales; family Paenibacillaceae; genus Paenibacillus; species Paenibacillus sp. FSL R5-0928. Next base: position 1,126,901 of record NZ_CP150225.1, read on the forward strand.
ATGTGTTCTGGATGAAACATGCGGACATGATGTCCATCGGAAATCCATATCCATTGGAAATCCGAGTGTTCTCTACGCTGAATTCGCCCGGACCGGCAGCAACATTCTTAGCGTTTGCTTTAGTTCCGATGATACTGGAGAAAAAATGGCGGGGAACATTGCGCTGGATCGGCGTTCTGCTAGTTGTAATTTGCCTGCTGACTACTTTAGTACGTGCGGCATGGCTGATACTTCTGGTAATGCTGCTCATGTACATTGGAACCTCTCCTTCTAAGGGAAAGTGGAAAACCTTGATCCAATTAGTTTTTGTGGCTGCTGCGTTGTTCTGGGTTGTGCCGAAATTGCCTGGCGCCGAAGGACTGGTTGCTCGGGTAGAGACACTATCTTCTGTTCAGGAAGATCACTCTTATAATGAACGGCTAAGCTTATGGCAAAACATGCTGCCGATGGTCGCTGCCAATCCAGTAGGTCAGGGAATTGGTAGTGTAGGCCAAGGGACTAAGCTTGGTAATGACGGCGAGCTTGGAGAGTACGGAATTATGGATAACGGAGTTATCGCTTTACTGCTTACCTTTGGTGTTCTGGGTGCTGTGTTCTTCTTCGGAGCTTTAGGCGCAGTTGTCAAACAGATATTCGCTAGAGTAATCAGCAGGGACCAATTGCAGCCCTACGCCCGACTTGCGTTAGCTACTTGGACCGGTGCGATTGTCAGTTTGGTATCAGATAATGGATTTCCCGGACTCAAGGGATACTTAATCTGGATGCTGATCGGTCTTGGCCTCAGCGCAAGGGAGATTACTCAAAGTAGAAGGAAGGGAACACCGTATGCAGCAGTTGAATGCAAAATCTCTCCCCGCTAGAACAATCTGGTCATCTTTTAGACTGTTCGCCAAGAGCAAGGACAACAGCTCGGCAGCCGTAAAAACTATGTTTGTCAGTGTCATGATCCTATTGATTAACATGTTAACTGGTGTACTGACCGCCCGTTATCTTGGACCGACAGGTCGTGGGGAACAGACGGCGATGATTAACTGGTCACAGTTTCTGGCGTTTAGCATGAGCTTTGGCATTCCTTCAGCTCTCATCTATAACGCTAAGAAAAACCCGGAGGATGCCGGAGTGCTTTATCGTATGGCGTTGCTGCTTGGTACCATTTTTGGGGTCATAGCGATGATTATAGGTATCGTGGTCTTGCCTTATTGGCTGAAGTCATTCAGTCCGGAGGTCGTGACCTTTGCTCAGTGGTCTATGATTCTGTGTCCGATTATAGCGATCTCTCAAATTAACAATGCAGCTTTTCAATTCAGAGGAGAATACAAGAGATTTAATTGGATTCGCTATCTAGTGCCATTGCTTACACTGACGATGATCGGGATATTGATCGCGCTGGATCAGATGAATCCTTTTACAACTGCAGTTGCCTATCTCCTTCCGGGGGCGCCGCTGTTTATCGGAATGACGATTTCCTTGCTTCGCACCTATAAGGTGAAGATGAGAGGGGCCTATCAGAATTTAAAAAGATTGTTCACTTACGGGCTGGGTTCCTACGGCAATGACTTGCTTGGCAATTTCTCTACCTATATCGATCAGATCGTAATTGCCGGTTTGTTAAGACCTGCTGATTTGGGACTGTATGTAGTGGCTGTGAGTCTATCGCGGATGGTTAATTTTTTCTCAAGTTCGATTACGATCGTCTTGTTTCCTAAGGCTTCTGAGCTGTCAAAAGAACAGGCAGTTGAGTTAACATTCAAAGCCTTTCGAATAAGTACGACCTTCACCATGCTTGGCGGAGTAGTTCTGATGCTCTTAGCCCCTTTAGTAATTCCGTTGATGTACGGCAAAGACTTCAATGCGGCATTAACCGTGTTTCGTTTGTTGCTCCTTGAAGTGACTATTAGCGGGGGGACGATCATTCTGGCGCAGGCCTTTATGGCGCTAGGCAAGCCGAAAATTGTTTCGATGCTTCAAGGTTTTGGCTTACTCTTGGTTATCCCAATGTTGTTCCTGCTCATCCCTAAATTTGGCTTACTCGGAGCAGGGATAGCGATGTTGTCATCAGCAATCCTGCGATTTTTCTTCATTGTTCTCAATATAAAGTACACCTTAAAAGTTAAACTTCCGCGGCTGCTTATTACCCGCGAGGACATTCAGTGGATGAAGACGACGATGAATTCTTACATTCGCAAGAAACCTATGGATATGAATGGATAATGCGAAAGATAAAGGAGGAAACCTTCATGGATTCAGTAAAAAGCGTGGTAGGCGGCCAAGGCAATTATCCAATATCGGCTGTCATCATCGCTCAGGATGACGAAGTTCGAATATCTAAGGCCATACAATCCTGCAGGTTATTCGCCGACGAGGTGGTTGTGATTGACGGAGGCAGCAAAGACGGGACAGTACAGCTTTCTGAAAGCTTGAATTGTCGAGTATACGTCAACCCTTGGCCCGGATATGCGAAACAGAGGGAGTTCGGAGTAGAACGCGCGGTTCATGATTGGGTCTTCCTTATTGATACTGACGAAGTGGTCAGCGACGAGTTGGCCGCAAGTATTCTTGAACTGAAACCGGGGCTTATGGATCAATCGGTTGCCTATTCTATCTACCGGATCGGTGATTTTATGGGCAGATGGCTGGATCGTGGCGAATATCTAGTGCGCCTATACAACCGCAAAGCATATGGAATTCGAAATAGCTTGGTGCACGAGATGCCCGAGGTCTCAGAAGAGCGAACCATACGTTTGACAGGAACCCTCTGGCATTATGGTTACCGCAGTATTAACGATCATGTGGCACGTTTCAATAAGTATACTGACTTGGAAGCTGAAAGTGCGTATGCCAAGGGCAAACGATTTCGGGTCAGTCATCTGCTGTTAAGACCACCAGCCCGTTTCCTGCAAAAGTATTTCTTACATGGGTTGTTCAAGAAGGGAATGTCAGGCTTCGGTGTATCCGTATTCTGGGTCATGTATGAATTCATGGTCGGCTTCAAGCATTACGAATTAATTAGATCGGGAAAGCTGACTCAGCACAATGCGAAGACGAGTCAGACCGAGAAGGAGAATAAAGGAGAGAGAAGCTATGCCGTACAGTGACGGATTGAACATTATGACGACAGGCCTTAGCTGGCCGTCGCTACAGCCGGGTGGGCTTAACACGTATTTCAAATCCGTTTGCGAGCAACTCTCCTCACGTAATCGGGTGCATGCGCTGATTTGCAGTCAAGAGACGCCTGCTACCCCTGAGGAATTGATTATTCACAATGCCGGAGATCCAAAAGATGGGATCTGGAAACGTAAGGATGCTTTCCAGCGTAAGGCGGCCGATCTGATGGGAGAGGGCAGTGGCCGTATAGATATTTTATACACTCACTTTGCTCCTTATGGTATTGGTCCAGCCTTGGAAGCAAAGAAACGTGGGATTCCTGTAGTAATGACTTTTCATGGCCCATGGAATGAAGAAATGAAAATCGAAGGCCAAGGCATTAAGCACCGGGTCAAAACAACCATCGCCAAATCCATTGAACATAGAGCCTATAAGCTTGCGGATAAGTTCATCGTGCTTAGTGAGACGTTCCGCGATATTCTCCATAAGCTGCACGGAGTGCCACTACACAAAATTATTGTGATTCCAGGTGCAGCTAATGTGGAACGTTTTATCCCCGCTACGAATCGATTGGCGATTCGCCGGACCTTGAATTTACCTGAGGGAGCAACAACCGTGCTGACTGTCCGGCGTTTGGTCAATCGAATGGGACTACTCCAGCTGCTTGAAGCCTGGAAGCAAGTTGCGGAGCGTTTTCCGAATGCAATTCTGCTGATTGGTGGTAAAGGGCCGTTGCGGGGGGAACTGGAAGAAAAGATCGCCGACTATGGCTTAAGCAACAAGGTAAGACTGCTAGGCTACATTCCTGATCATGAACTAGCCTCTTATTATCAGGCAGCGGACATGTTCGTGGTTCCCTCACAGGCATTGGAGGGCTTTGGTTTGATTACCGTTGAAGCCTTATCTTCAGGATTGCCAGTGATGGCTACACCGATTGGCGGCAATAAGGAGATTTTGCAAGGCTTCCGGCCGGAATTGCTATTTAAGAGTTCAAGTAGCGACCACATGGCCGAAGGCATGATCCATATGCTTAGCAATCGAAAGCTGCTTCCGAGCCGTGATGAATGTAGAGAGCATGTACTAGAGAGATATACTTGGGAGCATGTTACGGATCAAGTAGAATCCGTGTTCCTGCAAGCTTTAGGAGAGGAGGTGACCACGTAATGCTTAGAGTGGCCTATATAGATCACACTGCTAAATGGAGTGGTGGAGAAGTTGCCCTGTTTAACATCCTTACCCATATTGGAGAACAGATCGATCCACTGGTAATCCTGGCTGAGGATGGTGCGCTGGCTGAACGGCTACGTGAAAAAGGGATGGATGTCCGTATTATTCCGCTGGATGAGAGCATCAGAAGTCGTGGTAGAAATGCAGTCAACTTGGGAGCACCTGCTGCAGCCTTCAAGCTGTTGGCTTATGGCCGCAAGCTTGCGCCGCTCTTAAAAGCGGAGAAGGTAGATTGCGTGCACACCAATTCCCTGAAATCTGCATTATACGGAGCCATCGCTGCAAAAATAGCAGGCGTTCCATTGATCTGGCATATCCGGGATCATATTGGAGCCCCTTATTTAAAGCCTATCGTTGCCAAAGGAATTCGTTTGCTGTCGCGACTGCTCCCAAATGGAGTCATCGCGAATTCACATTCTACGCTGAATGCTTTGGAGCTGCCGCGTTCCAAAAAAACGCTGGTCGTATACTCCGCTTTCGCTAAAGCGATTGGTAATGGGATCGGCATGCGGGACCAGAAGAATTTTAACGTACTGCTAGTTGGTCGATTGGCGCATTGGAAAGGTCAGCATATTGTGCTGGAAGCCGCAAAAAGCTTTAAGAACGAACCTCGTGTGAAGTTCTGGCTGGCCGGAGACGCTCTGTTTGGAGAAGAGGCTTATAAGCAGGAATTGCTGCAAAAGATAAAAAACGACGAGCTTACTAATGTAAGCATGCTAGGGCATGTGGATGATATTCAAGGCCTTATGAATACTGCTGATTTACTGATTCACACTTCGGTAACTCCTGAGCCTTTTGGCCAAGTTATCGTTGAAGGAATGGCAGCGGGATTACCGGTGATCGCCTCCAATGAAGGCGGGCCGGTAGAAATTGTAGTTCAAGGTGAGACAGGATTACTGATAGAGCCTGGTGACGCGGCGATACTGGCAGACTCCATTAAATGGATGCTGGATCACCCAGAGGAAAGACGGCGGATGGCGGACAATGGGATGAAACGAGTGAAAGAGCATTTTGTTATCGAGAATACGGTCAAGGACATCGTTGACTACTATAAAGGTTTGTTGGCGGGCACCTGACAGATGATATGACGCGGTAATTCTGAAGATGATGCTCCATAAAACTTTGAGGATGATTCACATGAAAATTGCGATAGCGCACGATTACTTAATCCAAATGGGCGGCGCGGAAAGAGTGGTGGAAGTCTTTCATCACATGTATCCCGAGGCTCCAATCTACACAACGGTTTTTAACGGAAGCCGCCTTACTGACAATCTCAAAGATGCGGATATCCGTGCCTCCTGGCTGCAAAAGATTCCGGGAGTAAAGACCAATTTTAAAGGGGTGCTGCCACTTTATCCAATGGCCATCCGTGATTTGGACTTTCGCGGTTTCGATATCGTCCTGAGTTCCAGCAGTGCTTTTATGAAAAGTATTCAGGTTCCTAAACATACGTTTCATCTTTGTTACTGCCATACGCCTATGCGCTTCGCATGGGACTATGACACCTATATGGAACGTCAGTCGAATTCCGGGCTGTTCAAGAAAATGCTTAAGGTATACATGCAGCAGCTTAAAACGTGGGACCAACGGACTTCCAAAAATGTGAATCAGTTCGTAGCCAATTCTTCAGTAGTGAAGACGAGGATTCAGAATTATTATCACCGGGATGCAGATGTCATATTTCCACCGATTAATACAGCCCGGTTTACAAGCTCTTCTACCATTGGCGACTATTATTTAATTGTCTCCCGGCTTGTTTCCTACAAGCGGATTGATCTGGCGGTAGAGGCTTTCAATCGTAACGGTCTTAAGCTTTATATCGTAGGGGATGGACCGGATCGCAAGCGCCTCGAAGGCATGGCTAAGGATAATGTATCGTTTCTGGGCCGGCTAGAAGATGAGCAAGTGACTGGAATGATGGCACAGTGTCGAGCATTTATTTTTCCAGGAGAAGAGGACTTTGGAATTACACCGCTGGAAGCGAACGCTGCAGGAAGACCGGTAATTGCTTATCAAGCAGGTGGCGCACTAGATACTATTATTCCTTATGTAAATGGTGTGTTCTTTCAGCATCAAGAAGTGGAGGATCTACTTAAGGCTATTTATGAGGTAGAGTCCTACGCTTGGGATATCGATCAAATTATGGAGCATGCACGTAAATTCGATGAGCAGGCGTTTATGGTTAAGTTCAAGCAGTATGTTGAGCAGGCGTACGTCAATTTTCTAAAAGGAGGATGATTATATGAAGCTGACAGTAATCGGTACTGGGTATGTGGGTCTTGTATCTGGCGTGTGCTTTGCACTGGGCGGACATCATGTCATCTGTGTGGATAAGGACGAGGAAAAGATTAAGAAGCTGAAACAGAAGGAATCGCCCATCTATGAGCCGGGAATCGAGGAACTGATTGAACTGAATCTTCGTGAGGAACGGTTATCTTTTTCTGCGGATCTTCAGGATTCGGTGCGCCGTTCAGATATTATCATCCTTGCTGTAGGTACGCCATCACTGCCTAATGGTGAAGCAGACTTAACCTATATTGAGGGTGCAGCCGCTGAAATCGCTAAAGCGATGGAAGGGCACAAAATTATAATGACTAAATCTACAGTTCCAGTAGGGACAAATGAGAAAATCTCCAAAATGATCTCTAGCCATACCCATCATCCTTTTGATATCGTGTCTGCACCTGAGTTTTTACGTGAAGGCTCAGCGATTCGCGATACCCTCCATCCCGACAGAATTGTCATTGGTCTTGATAATCCAGAGCTGGAACCAACTATGCGCGAGCTTCATAAGGGTTTCACAGAAAATGTATTTGTAACAGATATACGCAGTGCTGAAATGATCAAATATGCTTCGAATGCATTTTTGGCCACGAAGATTTCCTTTATTAATGAGATCGCCAATATTTGTGAAAAAGTGGGAGCTGATGTAACCGAGGTAGCACAAGGAATGGGTATGGACCAAAGAATCGGGTCATCCTTCCTGCAGGCTGGCATCGGTTATGGAGGCTCCTGTTTCCCGAAAGACACTAATGCGCTCATTCAAATTGCGGGCAACGTCGATTACGAATTCAAATTATTGAAATCTGTAGTCGAAGTGAATAAGGGACAACGCTTTATGATCATCTCCAAGCTGCATGAATCACTTGGCAGCCTGCGCGGTTCGACGATTGGGATATGGGGGCTTGCCTTTAAGCCTAATACTGATGATGTCCGCGAAGCTCCCGCCAGAGAGATTGTTGAGGCACTGGTGGCTGAGGGGGCAACAGTCAAACTATATGATCCAATCGCAGCTACAAATTTCAGGCTGCAATACGATCATCCGCAGCTTCGCTGGTGCCATCTGCCAGAGGAAGCGGCTGAGGGCAGCGATGCCGTCTGCCTCTTGACCGATTGGAGCCTGCTCAAGGAGATTGATCTGCATCAGCTGGCGAAAAGCATGCGTAATGGGGTATTGATCGATGGACGCAACGTGTATTCCAAGGAGCAAATCGAGGGTACCGGCCTCGTTTATCATTCTGTCGGCCGCCCGCAGATGGGCGGATTGAGCGGTTATTCTGCTAGTGTGGCTGGAGCGGTTTAATCTAAGTTATATTGATTGAACTTGTGATTTTTCTATTTAGGGATGAGCCGTGACTCCAGAGAATGTTTGGACTTCCAGCCGCTGTTGTCTGCAGATTTCCTGATTTTAACCGCTGATAGCGGTAGAAATCCGCAGACAAAGGTGGACCTATCGCTCCTCCAGTTCCAAAATTCTCTTCCGCCACTCCATTCCCTTAATCTTAAGTTTCTAAGCAATTTATAAAGTTAGGTACTCTGATTATATACCGCAGTAGCATTTGTAGTTGTCATTGTCATTGTCTCTGTCTCTGTGGTGGCAACTAGTCTTGTTCTTGTAGTTGCAGTTGTTCTTGCAGTTGTTCTTGCAGTTGCAGCTGCCTCCCCCGGAGCAGAAGCAAATCTTTAGAAAAACGTGCTCGCTTCCGGCTGGTACAGCCCGGTGCGCATGGATCATTGTTAAAAAGTAGTTGGTTAGGTTAAGAACGGAAAGGGAATTTGGAACTGTAGAAACGGAGTGTTCGCCTTTATCCTCGGATTTCTACCGCGAGAAGCGGTCCAATCAGGAAATCTGAGGATAACAGCGATCGGAAGTCCAAAATCCCTTGGAGTGGTTCATACCTAATAAATTTTTTAAAAAATGCATCCGCTCGAACTAAGGCTAAGCGGAAGCTATACGTTTTGATAACAATTCCATTATGCTCGATTTCCATAATTCAAGGAGGGTTCATTCTATGAAAATGGTACTTCTATCAGGCGGTTCAGGTAAACGGTTATGGCCGTTGTCTAACGACTCACGTTCAAAGCAATTTCTAAAGGTACTTGAAAGCCCTCAAGGTGAACCAGAATCCATGGTACAACGTGTCTGGAGACAGCTGGAGGAAGCAGGGATGGCAGAATCATCTTATCTAGCCACCGGCCGCGGCCAAGTAGAAATGATACAAAGCCAACTGGGAAGTCATGTGCCGATTATCGTTGAACCGGAGCGTCGGGATACTTTTCCGGCTATCGCCTTAACAGCTACCTATCTTTATTCAGTGGCAGGTGTTTCTCCAGCGGAGACGGTAGCAATATTGCCTGTTGACCCTTATGTAGAAGCATCCTTTTTCGATACCATAGCTATGCTTGAGGGGACCATGCTGGAAAGTGGAGCAAATCTGGCACTAATGGGTGTTGTTCCTGAACATGCCTCAGAGAAATACGGATATATTATTCCTACCGCTGAAGAGGCGGGGGGGAATGGTTTTATGAAGGTGAGTCACTTTCAAGAGAAACCAGACCGCATACAAGCAGAACAGCTCATCGAGCAAAATGCATTGTGGAATTGCGGAGTGTTTGCCTTCCGTTTAGGGTACTTGTTAGATATTTTGCAGCGTAAAGGGTTGCCTTTAGGATATGAAGAATTGCAGAAGCAGTATAAGCTATTGTCTTCCATCAGCTTTGATTATGAAGTGGTGGAGAAAGAAGAACATATTGTGGTGCAGCCGTATGATGGATTCTGGAAGGATCTTGGAACGTGGAATACGCTGACAGAGGAAATGAGCAGCAAGCATGTAGGAAAAGGTTTTGTGACGGCGGATTCTGAGGGGACTTGCTTGATTAATGAGCTGGACATTCCGATTACGGTAATTGGTGCGAAGGATCTGATCATTGCGGCTAGCCCGGATGGAATTCTAGTTACCCATAAAGCTGAGAGCCCACGGATTAAAGAAGTGCTGAAGACCTTTGAACAAAGACCGATGTACGAGGAACGCCGCTGGGGCCATTACAAAGTTATTGATTATGTGAAATATGATGAAGGCAATGAAGTGCTGACCAAACGGATTTTTATATCCGAGGGGAATAATATCAGCTATCAATTACATCGCAAGCGTAGTGAAATTTGGACAATCGTCAGCGGCGAAGCAAGTATTGTGCTGAATGAGAAAAAACATAATGTGAAGGCTGGGGACGTGGTACGTATACCGGAAGGAACGAAACACGCGATCCTTGCTTTGACGGATGTTGAGTTTATAGAGGTACAGACGGGGTCTGAATTAGTAGAAGAAGATAACATACGTATTACTTTAGACTGGAATGATATAGAACTACAACAATTCATTTCATAGGTCTAACCTATCTATTTAACCAATTCAAAATTTCTTGAAACAGGTAAATTGACTCAATTATCAAAAAAAGTCATAAAAACACTAAATATATCATTAATTGTCGTCGATACTTACGGTAAGAGAGATTATTTCTCTTAAATTGAAAAGGCAAACCTATCGAAAGGTAGGGACGCAAAGCTATAGGGCCTTCGAAAGAGTGGCAGCCTGGCTACCGAAAGGGAGATTATTTTGAAAGCTTACCGTACGTATCGATTGTTTGGTGCATTTCTGTCACTCGTCCTGTTTCTGACTGCACTTCCGCTTGCTGTTGGAATTTCGCCGTCTATTGTCATAGCTGCTTCAAATTCTGGAACGCCAGTTACCCCAGGTGCCTCACCTGAAGCCGTAAAGCTGCTTAACTATTTTTACTCGATCTCAGGAAAAGGCATTATTGCTGGTCAACATGACTATTTAGAAAGTCCAGATGAAATTAACAATATGCTGAAGGGAACCAGCGGACAATATGCGGCTCTTCACGGTTATGAAATGGGTGCGATCAGTGGTCAGTCCGAAGCAACGATGGCTTGGCAACGTCAAAATGTGGTGAACAGCGCCATCAACTGGAATAAAGCGGGCGGGATCGTAGCTATGACTTTTCATGCTAACCTGCCGGGCACCTCTTATGACTGGGATAATGTGAAAAAAACACTTAGCCAGAGTGAGTTCGATAGTTACGTTACACCGGGTACTAAGCAATATAATAATCTGATCGCTGAGCTTGATAAGGTGGCAGTCTCTTTAAAAAGCTTGCGTGATGCCAATGTTCCGGTGCTTTGGAGACCCTATCATGAAATGAACGGGAACTGGTTCTGGTGGGGGAAGAAAAATAACTTTTCTAAACTATGGAATATAATGTATGACCGTTTTGTTAACGTTCATAAATTAAATAATCTGTTATGGGTATGGAGTCCGAATGCTCCCAATGTTTGGTCAGATCCTTATGCGCTAACTTATCCAGGTGCTGATAAAGTAGATATTCTGGCAGCAGATATATACGAAAATGATTACCAGCAAAAATACTATGACAGCTTGTTGAGTCTAGCCGCAGGCAAACCGATTGCGATCGGGGAGAATGGTGAAATGCCTAATCTGGAGAAGCTTCAGCAATCGCAAAGTAAATGGACGTATATGATGAGCTGGGGAAAAATGCTTTACGAAAATAACAGTGCAGACACAATCAAAACATTTATGAATAGCAACTACACCCTGACCAGAGATAAATTAAATACTGGTCTGGCACCGACACCTAGCGCCGCACCAGCGCCGGCACCTTCCGAAGAAGAGGGGGAGGCAGCAATTCCTCTCGCGAAGGGGCTTGCAGGAGAGTATTACAACAACATGTTGTTGTCGGGAGCGGCAACTCTTAACAGAACTGATGCAATAATCGATTTCAATTGGCGGCAAGGATCGCCGGATGCCGCCCTCGGGATTGATCGTTTCTCCATACGTTGGAGCGGTAAAATTAAGCCGTTATATAATGAGCAATATACATTTTACACTACCTCAGATGATGGTATCCGTGTCTGGGTGAATGGGGAATCCGTGATTGATAGTTGGACTAAGCAAAGTGGTACTGAGCGTAAGGGCACTATAACGCTGAAGGCTGGTCGGCTATACGATATCAAGGTGGAGTATTACGAGAATGAAGGCGATGCGAGAGTCCGCTTGATGTGGGAAAGTGCTAGTCAAGCTAAAGAGACAGTTCCAGCAAGTGCACTTTTTCTTCCGGATGTCTCCTGATTGATGAAAATTAAAGGTCGATCCTTAGTGGCTCTGCGTTATTGCAGAGCTACTAAGCTATAGTCCTCATTAGGTCAGAAGACGATTGTCCGATAACAGGTATGTTTATTTAGCACCTGTAGAGGCAGTACAGCTACCGAAAGGAGGATTTATTTGCGTAAATATTATAAGAAAAACAGATTGTTGTTTACTATGTTACCGGTGTTTATTATTTTTTCCTTGCTGCCTTGGGGAGAGGTTAAGAGTCTTCCGAAGGCTATGAGTGTTTCTTCCTCTTTACCTCCGGTTATACCCAGTAATCCATCGGCTTCTGAAGAGGCTAAGCAACTGCTGAGTAATTTGGTGAATCTACGTGGCAAAGGGATTTTGTCCGGCCAGCATGATTATCTAGAAAGCCCAGATGAACTGGTTCATAAGCTGAAGAATACTTCGGGACAAAATGCCGTTCTACATGGTTATGAATTAGGGGCGATTAATAATCAATCCGAAGGGACGATCGCAGAACAGCGGCAAGCAGTGATAGACAGTGCAATTGAATGGCATCACGAGGGTGGCATTGTAGCCATGACATTCCATCAGAGTTTGCCGGGAACATCTCCAGAATGGTCCAATGTAAACAGAAGTCTCAGTCAAGAGAAATTTAATGCTTATGTTACACCTGGGACAGCTCAGTATAAGAGGCTAATCTCAGATCTAGACGAGGTTGCTGGATATTTGGGACAATTGCGTGATGCCGGAGTTCCGGTCTTATGGCGACCTTACCATGAAATGAATGGCGGTTGGTTTTGGTGGGGGAAAAAGGAAAATTTTTCAGAGCTTTGGAGTATTGTCTATGATCGTTTTGTAAACACACACAAGCTAAATAATCTACTGTGGGTATGGAATCCGAATGCGCCGAATGAATGGTCAGATCCTTATGCTGCATATTATCCCGGTGGGGATAAACTCGATGTTCTGGCTGCGGATATCTACAATAACGATTATAAGCAGTCCTACTATGAGGATCTGCTCGCATTGGCCGAGGGTAAACCTATCGGAATCGGGGAGAGCGGACAGCTGCCGAACCCGGATGTATTAACTGAGAAACAAAATAAATGGGTCTATATGATGACCTGGGGAAAATTACTGACAGAAAATAATACGCTACAGTCAATTAAAAGCTTTATGAAAGACTCGTTTATAGTATCGAGAGAGGACTATGTTCTCACAACAGGAGGTCCTTCGATAGCACCCGTAACTCCGGTAACCCTAACGGGTTTAACTGGAGAATACTATAACAATACTGATTTAGAGGGAGAAGCGGTACTTATCCGCGATGACCGTAAGATTGATTTTAATTGGCATGGTGCGTCACCTGCCTCAGGGATAAATGAAGATCACTTTTCTGTACGCTGGAAAGGGAAGCTCAAACCCAAATTCAGTGAGAAATATACAATTTCAGCATCCTCTGATGATGGAGTCCATGTCTGGATTGACGGAAAGCTGATCATCGACAATTGGAAAAATCAAAGTGCAACCCTTCATAAAGGAAGTATCCCGCTCACAGCTGGAACGCTTTATGATATCCAAATTGAATATTATGAAAATGAAGGAGATGCCAATCTTCGTTTGCTATGGGAGAGTTCCAGCCAGAAGCAGCAGGTAATTCCACAAGGGGCATTGTTCCTTCCTTAATCTAATGAAATGATAGGGTAAGACATTCCGGAAGAAAGAGAGGACCTATGGATGGGAATAACGAGGAGAATATCTAATAGAAAAAATAAGATATCTGCAAACAAACCATTACTGTTATTACTAAAATTCGCCGCATTAACCGTCTTGTTTCTGTTGTCTGTCTCTGTCTTCGGAACGAATAGGACAAACGATTATAAGGTAGGTGCCAATATACCGAGACTATCTGCAGGAACTGATGCTGCAGCAGAAATACCGGATGGTACTGTGATCTGGAATCTGGGACAACATGATGGCTCAGCAGCTGAATTCGCTGCGAGTGGCACTTCTGGCAGCAAGAAGGACTTTAATGTTCCTTCTTCGGTGCTCAAATCATCGGCTCTGCAGAGCTTGCCTGCAGGCTTGAATGGAAAGACCCAGCCGGAATTAACGATCACATATCAGCTAAATAAGATCCCGGAGAATGGGGTCTTATTTAGCGTAGGTATTCTGGATGCGTATAAATCCGTGCCGCAAATGAGTGTGTTCTCCAATCATCAATTGTCGGGGATCATTCAAATTGCAGGCGTTGCTGGCACAGAAAGTGAATATAGCTTTCAAAAGACCTATGAATTATATATTCCCAAGGAGCAATTGAAGATAGGAACGAACGAATTGAAGCTGCAAACGGTTCGCTGTTTATATTGCAGTGACAAAGAAGACGAATATTCCTGGTGGACTTGGGATAATCTCCGTTTAGAGTCTCTTAACGCTCCAATTTCTGAGCCTATCCATGGCAGCTACACATTGACCGGAACAGTAGTGAATAATAAGCAATTTTATTTCGATGAAGGTGCAGTTACGCACTTGCCTTATGTTATCAAATGGCTAGGTATGGCTTATAGCGGCAATGTGATGCGAACCAGCTGTGCCAGCGATGTTGGGCGGTCCTGCTCGGATATGATGGAATATTACAAGGTGTTGCAGGATTACAACATGCAGGCGGTTGCTCTGTATTTGCATACTGGTGATATTAAGCTTAAGGCAGACGGATCGTTGCCCGCTGATGCAGAGAAAAAGCTGACGGATTATTTTGAGCAATATAGCCCCTATTTTCAATATTATGAGGTAGATAATGAGCCAGGATTATTCAATCGTTCTAAGGCAGTTAACTTGGCGATTGCGGACTGGCTAAATAAAAAGGGCAAGCAAATCGCGCCCCATTTACAAACTGTTGCTCCGGGCTGGGCGTATTGGCCGAGTTACAGTGAGGATTCCTGCGGTAATCAGAAGGGAACTGGGAAGGAATGTGGAGATCCGGATGGCTGGGAACGTGATCCAGAGCAACGTATGGAGCTGGAGAAGGTTACGGATTTGACCAATGGACATTCCTACGGGGACTCTTATATTTTTAGTAATGGAGGAAGCTTTACTGAGAATTTGAAGACCTTCACTGGCGCAGAAAATGGACTCGGCAAAAAAATGCTGACCACTGAATTTGGTACCTCGGACAGTCATGTGGATGCCTATCAATACGGGGCAACGGAGCGGACAGCGGCTGTATTCGACCGGATCATGCGTGCACATATTGGTTATGCGGATATGTTTGTGCAGCATGCTGCTTTTTTTAAGGATTTCAGTTTATTCAAATACGGGTTTAATTTAGAAGAGCATGATCCGGCGACCACAGAGATTTATTATACAAAAGAAAATGAGGATTCACGTGTCAGCATCATGAGAAGGCTCAGTCTTGCCTATGCTACGCATGGAGCTCCATTAACTTATCAAGTTGCCAACAAAGATGTGTTAGCCGACAAGCTGGTATATGTTCGGGCCGTGGATACTTCTACATTGAAGCCTCTTGCGGGAAGCGGAGCGACCTCAAATAAGGTGCTGGTTAATTTCGTTAACTTTGAGTCTACTCCACAAACTGTGAGTGTAAATGTGACTATGCCGAAAAACGGGGTGTATGAAGGGGAACGTTTTGGAAACGGGGATACGTATGAGAAAGCAAGAAGCTATGTAACAGGTAAAAAGGCTACTCCCACGTTAACTTTTACGGAGACACTTGCTCCAGGAGAGGCTGTGCAGTATATTTTGCAGCCTTCCTCTGAAGTAAAGCCGTCGGCCCCTAAAGGATTCAAAGCCGCAGCAACAAAAGGTTTAGCTGTAAAATTAAATTGGTTGGAGGCACCGGGAGCAAGCTACGAGCTGCTTCGTGCTGAAGGTAGCGGGGGGGAAATGAAGGTGGTAGCCACCGATGTGAAGCTTACAGAATACACGGATCATAATTTACGTGAAGGGACGTTATATACCTACGCGGTAAGGGTATCAGGTTCAAATCTACTTTCCGACAAAATTCAGATTACAGCCACCGGCCTGGTTCCTCTGGATCGGACAAAGTGGAAGGTAACCTCAAATGTGAATACGGTGGCATCAGCTCCAAGTCTGGCCATCGATGGGGATCGGCGCACGCGCTGGGATACGGGGAAACATCAGGTTTCTGGAGAGTATTTTCAGATTGATCTGGGTGAAGCACATGAAATTGAAAGAATAGATTTGGACAGCACGTTATCACCATTTGATTATCCAAGAGACTATGTAGTTTATATTTCTGACGATGCTCAAAACTGGAAAAAACTCACGTCTGGTAAAGGTACGAAAGAGCTTACTAAGATATCCGTTTCTAAAGTGAAGACGAGGTATGTAAAAATTGTACAGACCGGAGCGGGCGGGAATTATTGGTCTATTCAAGAGCTACAGGTGTACTCCAGAGAATAAGCAATCCTTTGAATTTATATAACTGTTAATAGAGCATACTAAATAACCTCAGCGGGATCATTCTCCCGCTGAGGTTATTTTTGTGCTTTAAATAAAATGGAGACCAGACATATAAGGTAATGGAATTGCCTCAGATTCCCCTGAGGAATCTGAGGTGCGAAGCGGGCTCGCTGGATCAAACAGCAGCGAGATCAGCTCCTTGTCGTCCACGGACGACAAGTCGAGGCTACGCTTGCGGCATACTTCCGTCTGCCGCAAAAGCGCTTCCCGGTCTGCTATGCAGACCGTCCCGCTGTTCGCGCCGGCGCTTAAGGAGGCGCCGGCGTCCCGCAGAAGCGCGAGCAGGCTGCGCTCCTGCCACGGCACAGGCACTTGCAGCGTGCCAACGCCGTTGCACAGAGCCGCCTTGGCCAGCAACGCCGCTACCGCTTGCGGCTGGCCGGCCCAATCCACCGCCGTCGCTGGGCTCGGCGCCGGCACATCCGCCGCGGGCACAGCCATCGCGGCGAACCCCTCGATGCTGCCGTCCCGCACGGCTACGAGTGTGCGCTGGGACAAGCCCAGCACACCCGCGTAAGCCTCGGCACCCAGCAGCAGCGCCAGCTCACCCGGACTGTACATCTGTCCGGCTTCGCGTTCATTCAGCAGCCGGTTGACGGCGAAGAAGTCGCCCGGCTGCATTGGCCGCAGCGTCCATTCTTCCCCTGCTGCGGCAGCAAGTGCGTGAGCCGAGCTTGCGTTCAGCTCGGCAAATTGCGTACCGCCGAACGGTACGCATCCCGCTCGGGTATACAGCGAGCGGTCACCCGAGACAAAGATAAGTGATGCGCCAGCATTCGCAGCATGGGTCTGGCATAGCTGTAGAAGCTGACCGGCTAGTCCCTGGCCGCGATAAGCAGGATCTGTGCAAACTGCACCGATGGAGAATACGTTCAGGAGAGCTTCTCCAGTGCGGATCGTGGAGGGCACTAATCCCATAAAAGCAGCGATGCTACCGTCCTCGGCAACGGCTGCATAAGAGTGAGTGTAACCAGGGCTGAAAATCAGCGGAAACAGCTCTTTCATAGAAGTGTCGCCGGCTTTGCGAAAGATGGAATGGGCTAGAAGAGCGGCTTGATCCAGCTCCGCAGGTTTAATTAATCTCAATTGCATTTACAGTCAGCCTCCTTATATGTAAATACGAGCAGGGTAGGAAGGAATTATTTTAAGTATAAGCCCCAGCGGATGAAATCTTCAATCCTGCTTATATTATTCAATGTCTCAAAAGGATGTGGATAAGGGTAATAACGTACATAAATAAGGAAGCTTATATTTTAAGCTAGAAGAGAAAGGGAAGTGAATAAACGGTGACCCAACTTGCAGATAATATCATATTATTGCTGGCAGCTCTCTTACTTGTAGGTGTGTTTTCCACCAAATTCTCCACTAAATTTGGAATGCCAGCGCTAGTGCTTTTCCTTGCTGCGGGGATGGTACTGAGTCAATTTATCTTTTTTAACAATGCTTCCTTAACACAAATGGCCGGGATTTTTGCGCTGGTTGTTATCCTGTTCGAAGGTGGGATGCAGACCAGTATTAAGGATATCAAGCCTATTATTCGGCCGGCATTATCCTTATCTACGGTAGGCGTATTGTTAACGACAGCTATCGTTGGGGTGTTCGCTAAGCTGATTCTTGAGGTGTCATGGGCGGAAAGTTTTCTGTTCGGAGCTATCGTGGGTTCGACTGATGCGGCTGCGGTCTTTTCGGTATTAGGCGGTAAGAATATTGACAAACGACTGACCTCGACACTCGAAGCGGAATCAGGCAGCAACGATCCTATGGCGGTGTTTTTGACAGTATCGCTGATCGAATGGATTCAGCATCCGGATATGGCGATATGGGGACTTGTGCTGTCCTTTATATGGGAGATGGCAGTTGGTTTGGTGATAGGGATTGTACTTGGCAAAATCGCAGTATACCTTATCAATCGAATTAACCTGGATTCCACGGGGCTTTACCCGGTATTGGCGATTGGATTTGCTGTCCTAACCTACGGGTTATCTGCACTCGTTCATAGCAGCGGCTTGCTGGCTGTCTATGTAATGGGTCTTACCCTTGGCAATTCTGAGCTAATGTATCATCGAACAATTATGAATTTTAGTCATGGCTTCGCTTGGATGATGCAAATATTTATGTTTATATTGCTGGGTCTACTGGTATTTCCACAGGAGCTGGCGGAGGTGGCTTGGCAAGGTATATTGCTGTCCGTCATTCTGATGGTTGTGGCAAGGCCCATTGGTGTGTTTATAAGCTTGCTCTTTTCCAAATTCTCTATTCGTGAAAAAACACTGATTTCCTGGGCAGGCCTGCGCGGAGCCGTTCCAATTGTACTGGCAACCTATCCGCTGCTAGCCAATCTTCCCCACGGACGACTGTTCTTCAATGTGGTGTTCTTCGTCGTGCTGACCTCAGCAGTGATTCAAGGAACAAGCATTTCACCGCTGGCTTCCCGGTTGAAGCTGGTGGGGCAAGAGGATTCAGCACAGCCATCACTGATGGAGCTGGTCGCCCTTGGCAAGACAGATTCCGAGTTCAACCACATAGGAATTGAACCCTACATGCCCATTGCCGGGCAGAAAATCTCCGATATTGGACTGCCAGATGATATCTTATTTACTGCTATTATCCGGAATAAAAGCATTGTCACCCCCCATGGCAGTACCGTCATTGAGCCAGGGGATACTGTATATGTCTTAAGTCCAAAGAGCAAACGCGATGAGATGAGGGCTTTTTTCCGGAGTCAGAAAGGGAAGACGGCGGAGGAAAATATATCTTTGATTTAAGTTTAGAAAGAGGCCGTTATCCAGAGTGTGACAGAGATAATAGGCGGTATAACAAAAGTTATGCTAGAATCGGCAACATGTAAATCTTCAAAGTGGTTGCAAAAAGCAAAAGGATGTGTTAAATTGTATATAGATTTAGAACGAGTCTAAATACAATATGATAAATTAACCATAGGAGGTTTTATTAATGAGTACACAACTAAAGAGCCAAACTGAACTGCACGCTGCTTTGAACCACCAGACCGCGAACTGGTTCCTGCTTGGGGTAAAGCTTCATCATTATCACTGGTATGTTAGCGGATCCCAATTCTTCACGCTGCATGAGAAGTTTGAAGAACTCTACAATGAAGCTGCTGGTTATGCAGATGATTTGGCTGAGCGCCTGCTTGCTATTGGTGGACAACCTGCCTCCTCTATGAAACAATATTTGGAGCTTTCCGATTTACAGGAAGCTCGTGGTGGCGAAGATGCCAAGGGTATGGTAATGGAGCTGGTTAGAGACTTTACGACTGTCTCTAAAGAACTGCAAGCTGCGATTGCTACTGCAGAAGAACTGGCTGATCAACCTACTGCGGATCTGCTGATTGGTATTAGAAGCAGCATTGAGAAACATGCATGGATGTTGAATGCTTTTATCGCCTAAGACAACAGTCTTATAAAGGATAGAACCACAAAGAGCGCCTGCGTATAGGATACGCATGGCGCTCTTTGTTTTGTTGTTTTACTGCTGAACACAACTATTTAATAAACACACCCCCGAAGGGGACTACCTCGCGTAGAAATCGTTTAACAATTCCATCATCGTTATTATCTCTTTCGAATCGGCGGTTCTGACGTCCTGCCTGAAACAGCACAGGCCCGTGACCTGTCATCTTCCAGTGATAGCTCATATGCTGGCTAGCCAAATGGTTGCCGTAAACGGTGAGCTCCAGCTTGGCATTCTCAGGGTAGGCAATAATGCTGCCTGCATCGACATAAAGGGGGTTGGTCGGATGCAGTACAGCTTCACAGACCGTACCCTCTGTCAGTATGCCAATCATGCCATTGCCCGAAAATTTCACCTTTACAATATCCCGTGTAACGAGCACATTCTTCATGCTTAGCACCCGGGTCTCCAGCGAAATACCTATACTGTAGAAGAAGAGATGCTTAAAGTCGTACAGCAGATCGCTTTTACCATCGAGCTGCAGGATTTTTATGCGATAGCCTGGCGGAAGGGCGGCAACGAAATGGCAAGGACCTGCCATATCGGAACGAATCAACTTTCGCTTGCGGTATATGCCCTTTACATCCATAAATCTGTCCGCTCGTCCTGAGGAAGGACCTTGATAAGCGATAATTTGTTGTGGATGGAGTACATGAACCTCTTCCTTCTCCTGAAGGGAGAAGGCTACGGCTTGTCCGCTTCCACTGTCGCTTTCATCTTGGATATCGATGTTCATAGTTCATCTCCCTCATGCTGTGACTGTGATCTTCAATGAATACGTAAGACTAACGCAGACGATCCCCTTTTCGAGAACGGTAAAGCATGCTGAAACGAATAAAACGGATCAGTATAAAATAACCTAGGATTAGTCCAATCCCTGTAAAAATAGTCACTTTGATTTTATGATAATATTCTTCGCGTGCCGTCCGGTCATTTTTTAATTCATCAACCATCTGCGTCAGTTGGCGATTCTGCTCTTGTAGGCTTTCGTTCTGTATCCGGTAAGCTTCCATCTCCTGCGTGGTATTCGCGAGCTTATCCTTTGCCTGCTGAAGCTCTTCAGCAGTTTGCTGAAAACCTTCCTTTAATTCATTCACTTCGTTTGGCAGCTCGGAGAAATTTTTAACTCCATTATAGATATCACTGAATATATTAGCTTTTGCTACAGGAGCTGGCAGGCATACAGTAAGCGTCAGCAAGAACAGGAGCGAATATAACAGCTGTAGATATGCTCGGGATTTATGTTGCTTCATCTATATAATCACCACCCAATTTAGGCTTGTAGTTCTTTTATTTTAACACAGCTTGACAGCTTCTGACAGCGTACGCCATGGGACTGGCAATGCTTATAATGAAAGTAATTTTTACCTCCTTAAGGTTTTCGTTTACTCATTATTAAACACGATCAGTCCGTGATTATCTCGATTGAGAAGAGGTACTATTTATCGTATACTTTGGACGAAAGGGGCTGCTGTCGATTGAACAAATGGCTTAAAACAATATTGCTTCTGATCGGATCTGCTTTTTTGACTAGATTGATCCCATTTTCATCTTTGTTTCGGAATTTAGACACGATGATTCATGAATTTGGTCATGCTCTGATGACCTTACTACTGTCGGGTAGTGTGCTGAGGATTGAATTATACGCAGATCATAGCGGTGTAACCTATTCAGCCATTCAAGAAGGGGGCAAGGCAATATTAGTTTCCCTCTCGGGTTATTTGCTAGCCTCCTTATTTGCACTTCTGCTCTTCTATTTATATAGTAAGGGACGCCATGATTGGGGCCTTATCTTAGCTACGGGTGTGGCGTTGATTATGCTCCTGCTATACGTACGAGGAAGCTTTGGCATGATGTGGTTGGGCGGATTTATTGCGTTAAATATTCTAATGCTGGTGGTTTGGAAGAAGGCCAGCAAATATTATTATTTGTTATTGGCCTTTTTAACCTTGGAGGAGTCTGTAATGGGAAGTTTATTTCTGGTATACGCGGCTGCTGTATCACCGTCCCGTGCAGGAGATGCCAGCAATCTGGCAAAAATGACTCCCGTACCGGCTATATTTTGGGCCACACTGTTTTTTATATTTTCTCTGTTGTGTGCCAAATGGGCACTGGGACTATTTTTCAAGCGAGAGCGAGTGCAGACTAAATTAGGGAGTCGATGAGAAAAAAAACATAAAATTTTCGTCATAAAAAGACAAAAGGGGTTGTTTTTACAAGAGTCAGTCTACTAAGCATGTAGAATGACTCTTTTTTTGTCGATAATATAGAACCGAACATACATTCCATGACATGGAGTTGTCCGCCATTATTGGTACATTAATAGAAGACCCAAAAAAAGAAAGAGGTGGAAATAATGATAGAAAGTATTCATCCCGTATTCACATGGAGTCAAAATCGTATTTTTGCAGGCGGCAATCGTAATGTTATCTTGCTTGTCGAATGGAAAGGGAATATGCCTTCAGAGCACAGCCGACCCAGCAGTTATAAAGTGGTTGCACGTGAAATCGAACTGCGGGTTTGGCTTGAACCCCATGTAACTTTTAAGCGCTCGTATGGGTGTGAGTTTGAAGTCGGTGAAGGCAGTTCGCTACTTCTTAAGCTTGGCAAAATAAAAACGGGGCAACGAAAGTTTATTGCACTGGAATTCAATATCTCTACTACTATTGCAGGTAGATATGAAGCTCTTTCCTTACAGTGGAAATATAAAAAGCCAACCGTAGAGCGTGTTCAAGAGCTTCCAGTAAAGGTTCTTGAGCTAGAATACACTCATCATACTCAGGTTCTGAGTGAAACCTGCTGCTTTCATGTAGAGAAACATCTGGAATTGTTAAAAACAGCTGAAACGATTGAGGAGGCAACCACGTTGCAAAATGAAGGACAACATAGTCAAGCTCATGAAATGCTCTGCCGTCACGCAGATAAATTACTATTACTAGCCGTACGTTCTGGAGATCCTTTACTACTTAAAGAGGCCGAAATGTTGTATAAACAGATTGGATTCGAGTATCAGAAGCGGGGTAAAACTGCTACTGGAAATTGATATAGGACATACAACTAGAAGATGCATATTGACGAAAAAAGACCTATACATAAATTTGTTTTGTCAGCGGGTTCGGCGGAAAATAATCAGAAGAATTGTAATATAAAATGTGGTAACATAGTAAAAAAGTTCTATCACACTATTACTTTTTTTCATAAAATAATGGGTCTATTTAACCATAAATCAAGGGGAACTGAATATGACAGACCGATTAATCCGACTGATGCGCATTATTACACTTGTTCAAGCCAAGCCAGGGATATTAGCCCGTGAATTGGCGGAACGCTGCGGCAACAGCGAGAGAACGATATACCGGGATATGGACGCGCTTAGCGCCATGCATATTCCTATAACCCACCTTGGACATGGAAAAGGCTATGCTTTTATTGGCAATTTTGCACTTTATCCTTTGGATTGGTCGGAAGAAGAGGCGGCTGCGTTTTCGCAATTACGCTATATTATGGAAGATATTAAACCCGTTCTGCCTATCGATTTTGAAGGCGCTTATGAAAAAGTAGTCGCAGCTGAATACAAGCGAAAGGCAGAGCGGGAAGAAACGATAGAACGTGCAAGAAGAGAAGCAGGTACAAGCTGGTTGGAAAGAAGCGGTGCACAGATGGAGCATCAATCTTTTTTGACACCTATTTTGGAGTCTTTATTAAAGCAGAGGAGTATTCAAGCGAATTATTGCGAGAATGCGGTGGAGGAGAAGGAAATAACCATCGATCCTTATTGTTTAGTCCCACTGGAAAATCGTTTTCATCTCATTGGATTTTGCCATCATCAGGGTGTTATTCGTACATATCATATCAACGATTTTTCAAACGTAAAGCCATTAAACCGCTGCTTCTCAAAGGAATCATTTGATTTGCAAGCTTTTATGAAGCAAAAATGGTCACTTGACCGCGATAGTTTGCAGGTAGAGTTTAAAGTGAAATTTTCGGAGCGAATCATGGAAGGGCTAAAGAAAGAGGATTTGCCCTATAAGCCGAATAAAGTAGACCGTCAAGCTCGGTGTTGTTATTTTAAAGTCGCATTGGAACAAGATATTGCATTTGTCCGCTGGATTAAGCGATTTGAAGAGGATGCGGAAATCATAGAGCCGTTTTATTATCGTGAAGTGCTCAGGCAGCAGTTGGAGAAATGGATATCGCAATATAAATAAGATGGATTCTCACCTTCAAATGAAATATTCGTTTACATATATTGTTACAAATCAAAAATTATAGAATATTTCTCTTGTTTGGTGAGTCTTTTTATAATACCACATACATTTAATAACATAATTGCAATTTAGAGGTTTATTTTTATCCTCGAATTTGACCTTTGTTCAATTTTATACAGAAGAGGGCTATTCTCTAGATCCATTTGATTCTTAAAAATGAATATATTAATCCGGGTGAGCTTCTTGGGGGAGTGGATTATCCATTATGTTGAATGTACTTGGCTTTAACCTGGTGGGTGACGGTCAACATGATGTGCTTGGCCCACAGATGAAGAATTAATATCATTCGTGAAATAGGTGTCTTTGCAGCCCTATTTAGGGGAGTCAGAGGCATCTTTTTTGTGTGCAAAAAGCCAAAATCATCATTATATATTGTCTAATTATAACAATATATAACTAAACATATCTAAACATATCTGTAGTTATAGAAAAACGAAAAAGTGTATGCTAGAATAGCATCTAAATATATACATACGAAATTGGGAGGAATGGAAATGTTTAAGAAATGGACACTCTCCGTGATGGGGATATTGGCAATCGTTCTGGTTGTGAATTTATCTGCAGGTCCAGGGGGAGAGGTGCAAGCAGCCACCAAGAAGACTGAAATTATTGTTTCCGCTGCGGCTAGTTTGCAGGATAGCCTGGATAAGATTGCCCTCCTTTATGAAAAGAAACATCCCGATATTGATTTGGTTTTTAATTATGCAGCATCCGGTACTCTGCAAAAGCAGATTGAGCAAGGGGCTCCGGCGGACCTGTTCTTCTCTGCAGGTGATAAACAGATGAATGCACTGGTGGAAGGTGGACTTATCTCCGATCATAAGGTTCTGCTTAAGAATCAATTGGTTGTAGTCGTACCCTCAGATTCAAAGGTTAAATTAACAACGATTACTCAGCTTACGGATAAAGCTTTTAAGAAGGTGGCAGTGGGACAGCCTGAATCTGTACCAGCGGGTCAGTATGCTCAGCAATCATTGACAGCGAAAAAGGTCTGGGATCCGCTGCAAAGCAAACTCGTATTTGCCAAGGATGTGCGTCAGGTTCTCTCTTATGTAGAAACAGGAAATGCCGATGCCGGTTTTGTCTATAAGACAGATGCGCTTACTTCAAAGAAAACTAAAATCGCTTTGACGGTCGGTCCACATGTACACAAAGCTATTAATTATCCGGCAGGCATCGTGAAGAGCTCGAAGAATCAAAAGGCAGCTAAGGAGTTGTATAGTTACCTTCAAAGCAAGGAAGCTAATGATATCTTTGTAAGTTATGGCTTCCTGCTTCCTTAAATAGAAATTACGAGTAGAAGCGGGTGGAATAAGGTTGGAAATAAATTGGACTGATTTCTTCGCCCCGGTATGGCTTTCCGTAAAAATATCTGTGATTACAAGCATTATTGTATTCATTTTGGCAACAGCTGCTGCGAAGGCTATGGCGGGCCGGAGGTTTCCCGGTCACAGCTTGGTAGAGACTATAATGCTGCTTCCGCTCGTATTGCCGCCGACGGTCGTAGGATTTGTACTTTTAGTTATTTTAGGCCGACGAAGCTGGATCGGCAGATGGTATGAACAGATGACGGAGCAGACGATCCTGTTCACATGGGGGGCAGCTGTTATCGCCGCTGTAGTCGTAGCTTTTCCACTCGTATACCGCACAGTGAAGGCGGGTTTCGAAGGGATAGAAGCAGATCTTGAAGATGCGGCGCGGGCACAAGGGGCAAGTGAACTGCAGGTACTGCGTTATGTCACGCTGCCGCTTGCGGGCCGGTCGCTGGCAGCCGGTTATGTTCTTGGTTTTGCCCGCGGTCTTGGGGAGTTTGGCGCTACCATCATGGTAGCTGGCAATATTCCGGGCCGCACGCAAACCTTACCCACAGCGATCTATGTTGCGGTAGATGGAGGCAATATGACGCTCGCGTGGATGTGGGTATGTTCAATTATTGTTATTTCAGCCGCTATGCTGATGTTTGTGAATCGGCGTTCTTAAAAAAACACCAGACAGCGATTCTCCGGTTATTGGAGAGTTGCTGCCTGGTGTTTTTGGTTTGAAGCGGGTGGTTTGAGCAGATGCTGGGCAAGTGAACCCGGCAACTTTGATGTCATCTTCTAGCGCCGTCGGATTTTGATGGAGTCTGTGAGTTAACTGCATTCTATACAGTTATTCCGTCTGCATAAGGAATCGTTCTAACTTTAATTGTATTCTATACAACTAAAACTAGAAAAGTCGCCTATGGGGTAGTAAATCAAGAGAAATAGGTGTACCAAATACAGTTATATCTAATTTGCGAGTTGTTCGAAGTAATATAGTTGTACGAAATACAGTTAAACGCTTCTGCATAATGCTCCCGTCTTCTGCTGTGACCCATTAAGTCTCATAAATTATCGTCCCTGTTTCCGTGAGATCATATCCGTGAATGGA
Source organism: Paenibacillus sp. FSL R5-0928 (assembly GCF_037970385.1). Taxonomy (NCBI): domain Bacteria; kingdom Bacillati; phylum Bacillota; class Bacilli; order Caryophanales; family Paenibacillaceae; genus Paenibacillus; species Paenibacillus sp. FSL R5-0928. Next base: position 1,153,320 of record NZ_CP150225.1, read on the forward strand.
CCCAAGCTCACTCTGGAAGGCTGGTGAACGCAAAATATCAATCACGGCAGCAATCCATTGCTCATGATCCGGTTTTTTAATCATCACCAGATCGTAGCACTCCTGAATCATAGGAACGAAATCAACACCGTCGACAATCTTAGCGGCTTTCTCGGTGCCGATGGCTACATCTGCTTCTCCCCGGGCCACTTTACCGGCAACTGCCAAATGGCTGTTCTCCTCGTTCTCATAGCCTGATAGGCAGGCTGCTGGAATGCCATGCAATCGAAGCTGTTCATCCAATAATACGCGTGCACCTGAACCTCGTTCTCTATTGATCAGCGTGAGTCCGTTCTGCTCTAAGTGAGACCATTCATGAATACCCCTGGGATTCCCTTTTTGTACATAAAAACCTGCACTTCGGGTAAGTAGGCGAACTACAACATAAGAGCATCCTACGAGTATTTTTCGGATATAGGGTAGGTTGTATTCTCCAGTATCCCCGTCGAGCAGATGTGTGCTGACAATGTCCGACTCCCCTTTATACATGGCTATCAGGCTATCAAGACTCCCGGCATAAGAACGAAGAGGGCGTTCAGGCAGAGCCCGTTCCAAATAGGTAGCTAGAATATCCAGTGACATATCCTGACCTGTAATCACCAAGCTGTGTCCTACAGTTTTAAGGTGGGGAGATTGTGCTGGCATTTGAGCTGGATTTGTACCGGAAAAGGCCAAGGGTATTGCTGGTGGAGTCTGGGCCATTATAGTAGTAGGATTAGCGGTGGACGCCCCACTCCGTGTATTTTGTTTGTAGGTTTCCAAATCGGATTGATCCACGCGCATTTGTTTTCCTACACGGTAGGAGGGGAGCTCCCCTTTTTTAATTAGATCATATACTTTTAATTTTGATATTTTTAATAAGCGGGCAATTTCCTCTGTCGTATAGGATGTATTATCGGACATGACAAAAGCCTCCAGAACTTCATATTAGGACAAGACTACCCTATTTTGAAGTCCTGTGCAATTAGCCTATTGTTGTTTACCCGCCTGCTGTGTACTGGATAATTTGATCAACTCAGAGACAGTGACAAATCGAAAGCCTTTCTTTTCTAATTCCGGCAAAATAATTTTAAGAGCTTCTCTAGTTTGTGACTGCCCGTGCACATGATCATGAAATAGAACGATGTCCCCATTACGTGCATTTCGAATGACCTTGTTCGAAATACTGTACACGCCTGGGCGATTCCAGTCACGAGTATCTTGATGCCAGGACCATAATATTGGCTTCAAGCCCATATTGTTAGACAGATCAACTAAGGTCTCGTCATACATGCCGCCTGGTGGTCTGAACAGTGAACTATGTTTACCGGAGACTTTTATAATCTCTTCTTCGGTCAATCTTAGCTCCTGCTCAAATTGTGCTTCATTAATAGGTTTTTTAAAATAAACGTGATTGTAGGTATGGTTAGCTAATTCATGCCCCTCAGCAATAACTCGTTTCGCTACCTCTGGATAGGCTGCAATTCTTTTTCCTATCGCAAAAAAGGTGCATTTCGCATGATATTGATTCAATACCTTTAAGATTTGATCGGTTTCAGAAGGGTCAGGACCGTCGTCGAACGTCAATGCAATCACTTTTTGGTTAGTATGTACTTCCCAAATCATGTCTCCTCTTTTTTCGTAGTAGTCGCGGTTTTTGCTTGGACTACCTAGAGCAGAGTTCGTGAAGCATAAAAAGAATGCAAGGGTGATCAACATAATTTTGCTGCAAGTTTTCATCATTTCACCTGTTTTTTTATTTTAGAGTGCTCCTTTTGGGGGTCGGTATATTCATAGTTTCAGTTTTGTATAGGCAACCAGTCTTTTTTCGTGCTCATTCTTCTTTCTACTATATCTTCATGTACAGGTTATGAGATTCATTTTGGCTTCTGACGATTACATAGTTATCCACGTGACCGTCTATAATTAAATTAGCCTTTGTATTTTGATGTGAAAATTGTTATGAAAATGCCTTATAATGAAGTACTATATACAGACATTTGGTTAGGGTGGTGGGAACATGACACTTATTGAAAAAAGAGAACACCGGCAGTATCCGGAGATTACCCGCCTAGAAACGTCGAGAGCTGCTTATGAGCGTGATTATTCACGCCTGATTCATTCGCCTACTTTTCGGAGGCTGCAAGGTAAATCACAAGTATTCGGGGCTGGGACGGGTGATTATTACCGCACGCGTCTGACTCATTCACTTGAAGTTGCACAGATTGCTCGTGAGGCGGCGAAAAGTCTGCTGCGATCGTATCCAGAAGTGGAAACCACCAAGGCGGAGAATCCGGGTCTTGTTATAGATCCAGAGGTAGTGGAATGCGCAGCTATCGCTCATGATTTTGGCCATCCTCCCTTTGGACATAAAGGGGAAGAAGTGCTGGATAATATTTTGGAACAGCTTATTGAAAAGAAAACTAACGAAGCTGCGCTGCAATCAGTTGCAACGGGTGTGGATCGCCTGCTGATCCATGAGCAGATGAAGCAACGTTATGAGCATTTCGAAGGCAATGCCCACAATTATAGGCTGATTATGTTTCTGGAGAAGCGTGAGAATATTGATGGGCTAAATCTGTCAGATGCTGTGCTGCTAGGCATAAATAAGTATCCTTTTCCCGGCACCTCGCTGAAGAAGGGGATGTACCTTCACGAATGGGGATATATTTCGGAGATCCGCAAAGAGTGGGGAATACCGGCAGGTAAGAAAACGTTAGAGGCTCAGCTTATGGACCTTTGTGACGATATCGCTTATTCTGCACATGATCTGGAGGATGGGATTAAAGCCGGAAAGATTGAAGTGCATGAACACTTTATGCATGATTCTTATATCCAGCGGTTAATCGTAGAGAAAATCACCACGCTCGAGGATTTCTTCTGGAAGGGCTGGGAAGAGGAAGGCATTCGCGCGAAGGTCGAGGAAGTGCTCAGTTCATTTCTTCGGGTTTGGAAGGAAAAAATGCCAACCTGCGAAAATGACTATTCCCGCACTCGACGTGAAGTTAAGGCTTATTGGGTAAGTACCTTTGTCGCCAGCTTGGGAGTGATCCAAGATGAAGACTGGAAGAAGGTCACCTTTATAAAGGAAGGAAAAGAAGACGAAGATATGCTGCGGACCGTAAGTGTGCTGAAAAGCTTCGCGTGGGTTACTATGATCCGTGATTTGCGTGTGCAGCGGCTGCAGAAACGTAGTGAGTGGATTTTGCGCCGTCTATGGGGAGCGTTTCTGGATCCACAGACCTCTAAAGCCATTATTCCATCGGATTGGCTGCAGCGATTTGAGAAAGATCAGAAGCAGGCAAAACCGATTTGGACTTGGGAGCATATGGTGATTGATTATATCGCAGGGATGACTGATGCTTTTGCAGAGAAAATATATAATGAGCTGTACGGACTGAAAGTCGGCTCGATTTATGATTTGGATTAGAGACGCTTAGACAAGTAGTCCCTGCTGTTCATTTAGGATAATCTAAATGAACAGCAGGGGCTATTTTTATAAGGATTATTGATTTAAATACCACTCATATGCAGTTCTTTCAAGATTAACCACAAATTCTTCTTTCCCGTCTATATAAGCTGCAATGTCCTCTGGGAATTGTTTGGCAAGAGTATCCTTCAAATCTCCGTACTGTTTAACCGTCTCCGGATGTGATCGAAGGTAGTCTCTTACAGCCAGATGACGGTCGATATCTATCTTATTATCCATCTGGAAGACATGAACATGATGGGTTCTGCTATTTCCGCCTTTTCTGAAATATCTTCTGCCACTGGTACCGAACTCACCCATACATTCATAACCAAGTGCTGTCATTTGCTGGTTGAACTCATCTACAGCTTCGATATTTCGTACTACAGGCATTATATCTATGATTGGTTTAGCTTTTAGTCCGGAAACAGAAGTGCTGCCAATATGGTGAATATCAACGAGGGCATCAGCAAAGATGGCTTTAATCTTCTGAGCCTCTTCAATGAACGTTAGACTCCATTGCTCGTTAAATTCTGTGACCGTGACCTTCATTTCACTAACCCTCTCTTTATGGATAACTTTGGATTTTCTTATTATAGAACAGATGTTCCTGTTTTGTAAAGCGTATTATTAATATTGCCGGTCGTAATCAACAAGATTTAGAGAAGGTGTGCCTGATGATAAGTAAGACTTCACATTTTCGGTAAAAATATTAACGATCCGGTCAGCGTATTGATCTGTAATTCCAGCGGAGTGTGGAGTGATGATTACTTGCTCCATAGACCAAAGCGGATGATCCTGCGGAAGGGGTTCGGTCTCAAAAACATCCAAACCAGCGCCACGGAGTTGTCCGCGATTCAATGCATCGATCAGAGCCTCAGTATCGGTAGTTGCGCCACGGCCAATGTTAATGTAATAGGAGCCTTCTTTAAACGCGGAGAAGCTGGTGGCATTAAATAAATGCTTGGTTTCATCGGTAATAGGAAGGGTATTGATGATGAAATCGCCTTGACTTACAGCTTCGGATAAACGATCTGTTGTATAGATTTGATCAAAGTCTGCGACTGGTTTACCGGAACGGCTGACACCGATAGTCTTCATCCGGAAGGCTTTAGCAATTCTGGCGGTTTCACTGCCGATCGCTCCAGTTCCAGCTATTACGGCTGTTTTACCGGACAGCTCGCTTTCACTGCCATCAGATTTCCAAATCCGGTTCTGCTGATTACGTACAGCCGTATGCAAATTACGTGTGAAGAGAAGCATGAACCCGAAGATTACCGCAGAAATAGGTTCGGCATGAACTCCGCTCCCACTGGTGAGCAGGATTCCTTGTTGCTTAAGACGATCGAGAGGAAGCTTCTCAATACCAGCAGACCAGGACTGGACCCAGCGAAGGGAGGACTCGGGGCGAAGGAGTGTATCCGAAATACCTTTTGCCCAGCCAATTACAATTTCTGCTTCTGCAAGCAGCTGCAAATCCGGATTTTTTGCGTCTCCTTGTGTAAATGTATAGCCTGGGGCAGCCGCTTTGATCCTTTCCTGCTGCTGAGATGTAAGTGGTTGTAGACATACTATAGACTTAGTCATGATGTGTTCCTCCTACTTTGTGGTTTAATGGATATGGATCATGTTATAGGTTAAGAATACCAAATCTATTGGAGAAGGTGAAATTGACCATGAATACTAAAGTATCAGAGAACGAATCAGAACGGCTTTTTCTAGCTGTGAAATTACCTTCTGAGCTGCAAGAAATAGTGGCGCAGGCATGTTCAAAGCTATCTGGAAACTTTGAATTTGCTAAATGGACAAATCCGCAAGATTATCATATTACCCTGCAATTTTTAGGAGATACCCCAAAGACCGTAATTCCAGATTTAGTAAAATCATTAAGGCAGATCGCGGGTCAAGGCAGCCCCTTCAATCTCTCTTTGGACAAATGGGACACATTTGGTCTTTCAGCTTCCCCCAGAGTCCTGTGGATAGGGGTTTCTGGCGAAATAGAGGCATTAAATCAATTAGCTGCGAGAGTGTATTCTGCGACGTTTCCATTAGGTTTTTCAGGCGAATCCAGGGCCTATAAACCGCATCTTACCGTGGCTCGAAAGTACCGGGGAAAAAATTCATATGATGATAAATTGCTGGAAAACTTACTGAAATTGGATGATGATTGGAACCTAAAAAACTATCAGAGAGACTGGACGATTGATAGTTTTGTGTTGTATGCTACCAGAATGTATGCCATTCCTATGTATGAAATTATTGAAAAGTTTACAGTTTAAAATCGATAATAAAGTTTTCAAAGCTTCCGTTTTCGGTTACATACAATAGGAATGTGCCGTGAAATAGGAGGAATATCATGTTAATTTTTAAACAAAACCGCTATATTGCGTTGCTCGTTGGCGTTATACTAGTGTGTTTCTCTGCCATAAGCTTATTGCAACCCGAACAAGTTGCGGAAGGGAAGATGGACAGGGTGCAGATGGATAAGTTGCAATCCACCAGCCGTGCATCCGTACTTTCTCTTTTGCAAGATGAATCGAAGTCTAGTATAACGAGTAGCATTACGAGGGGCATTACTGAAGTTACACAAGCCAATAAGCTTAATAACACACTCAGTCTTTTAAGTTCCGCTTGGAAACCGGCGAAGGGTGTGGAATGGCTTAGTGTAAAAAAAATAAAACAAAAAAACACAAAAAACACATCGAACGTTTCCATTATTCGGGTGAAGGCTGATGTAGTACAATCCAAGCCAGCTGCGCAAAAAGCGTCGCAATTGGCGGAAACAGCAACAAAGAGTAGTCAGGCGACAGCGAAGATAGCCTCGGCTTCTCAGAAACATCCCCTCACAACATTGTACTTCTCTCGGACAGAGCTATTAAGCCAGGAGCAGCAAAGTAAAGCAACCCGGCGCTACGCTGTATCCGAAGAAGAACTGCTTCTGCTACAAAAAATTGTAATGGCAGAGGCGGAAGGTGAACCGTACAAGGGCAAGGTGGCAGTTGCCAACGTTGTTCTGAATAGGCTGCGGTCAGCCAATTTCCCCGACACGATATATAAAGTTATTTATCAGAAGAGCCAGTTCAGCCCTGTAGCTAACGGGCGTCTTAACCGTGTGAAGCCTAACGATGATAGTATTAAAGCGGTGAATGCTGCACTCTCCGGAGTAAAGGAAGTTCCCGATAATACTTATTTTTTCTTGTCGCTAAAACTTGCACAGGATCTGACCGTACATCATTCACAGACTTATGTTAAAACTATTGGCAATCATACTTTTTATAAATAATTTGGTGGATCTGTGAACCTCAGCGCTATATAGGGTAAACTAAACTATATGAATCTGGAGGTGGAAGATAACCATGAAAATCACTTATTATGGACATTCAGCTCTGCTGGTAGAGACGGGGAACGTGAAGGTTATTATTGACCCTTTTTTGTCAGGTAATCCGAACTCCGGTATTTCACCTGCCGATATTTCCGTTGATGCCGTTCTGCTTACTCACGGCCACTCTGATCATTTAGGAGATGCTGTCGAAATTGCCAAGCAGAATGATTGTCCGATCTTTGCAATGTTTGAGCTTGCCGAATATTGCCGGATGAAGGGTGCACAGGTTAAGCACATGAATATAGGTGGTAGTCATACCTATGCAGGGATGACTGTGAAATTTACGCAGGCGTTTCATTCCTCATCCATTCAGGAGGGCGATTCTTGGATTTATGCTGGACAACCCGCGGGGATTTTGTTGACGATTGAGGGTAAGACGATTTTCCATGCGGGGGATACCGCACTATTCAGCGATCTGCGCCTCATTGGAGAAAGGAATGCGATTGCCCTGGCAGCTCTTCCTATAGGCGATATGCTAACCATGGGACCGGATGACGCCTTGCTGGCCGCACGCTGGCTGCGGGCGGATAAAGTGATCCCGCTACATTACAATACATTTCCGGATATTGCTCAGGATGGTGCTGATTTCTGCGATCGCCTGCATCAAGAGGGAGTAGAAGGTTTTCCGCTTAAAGCTGGTGAGAGCGTAGAAATTTAACCAATCCGATTTATATTATAAAAAAAAGCAGGTAGCCGGGGGAAATTCCCTGACTGCCTGCTTATTCTTTAAGGTGTAATACATACAGGTTCTTCATTACGTGCTTGCGCTCTTGTGCCTCTGATTTCAGTTGCCTCGCTTACGGGGTTACCTAACATCTTCAGAACAGTAGTCGCACAGCTTTGCGGTTGATGTTTATCTGGAGCGAGACGTCGTCTGCGTTGCTCTTCCAGAACTGAATATTCACGAAGCATCATAGTGAACCATTTGTTCACTACTTCCGAGTCGAGCACCTCTGCCAGCCCAAGCTCTACGAAATATTGGCAGTTTTTCTCTTCCTGACCTGGAATAGCTTTATAGAAAAGCATTGGAATTCCTTTGGCCTGACCTTCCGTACAGGTCATGCCTCCAGGCTTCGTAATCAGCAGGTCTGAGGCATCCATCAATTTATTGATTTCACTGCTATATCCCAGAATTTTAACATTGGGATGATTGAGCAGTGGATTGGACTTCATTTTGGCGATTAGCTTCTCATTGCTGCCCATACAGAAGACGAGCTGAATATCATCCATTCTGGCGGTGAGGGAATGCATAATCTCTTTGCCGAACATCAGCCCCCATCCTCCGCCCATAATGAGTACGGTTGGAATATCAGCCAATCCCAGCTCCTTGCGTAGCAGCGTCTTGTTGGAGCGTTCCCAGAACTTTGGATGCACTGGGATGCCAGTGACGGTTACTAGCTCTGGAGCGATCCCACGGCCTGTCAGAATGGACTTGACGCGTGGGGTAGATACGAGATAACGATTGACCTCGGAATTTACCCAACTCCCATGTGCATCATAATCAGTAATTAATGTATACAGAGGCACATGTAGTCCACGACGTTTCAGTCTGGAAATGACCGCAGCCGGAATGGGATGAGTGCAGATAATTAAATCAGGCTTTAGCTGCTCAATGACCTGTGAAGCATGTGTATAAAAAATCCGGTGAAGCGCCATTTTAGTCAACGGGTTCAATGATTTATGATATTGTGTCTTATACATCATGCCGACCAGCTTAGGCTGGCTGCTAACTGTTTTGCGGTAAGCGGAAAGAATCCAAGGGGCGACCGTCGGGTTAAGAAATTTCCCCAGCTCGATGACTCGGCATTGGACATCCGGATTCAGCAGCTTTATTCCTTCGGCCAGAGCATAGGCTGCTCCTGTGTGGCCCGTACCGAAGCCTTCCGAAAACAGCAGTACTCTTTTCTTTCGCATAAGTTCACCTGCTACTTTCCTTTTCTATAGAAATGCGTTTCTTCTTCTAATTATACTAGGAAATCTATACTATACTCACATTATACAAGTAAGACGTAAATAGAAAGTTAAAACCCTGCAATAAATAAAAAAAATAAAAGGTTCGCCCAAAGTATTGCAAACTAGAAAACAACATGATAAAGTAGTGAATGACCAATTGACCGGATTAGTAAAATGGTCAGAAGTCAGCGGGAACGATATTTTCTGGAGAAAGGAAGTGTGCACAGGTGGCAGTGGTGGATCGAAGACAGCAGGTGCTTCAGGCCGCAGCAAAATCTTTTTCATTATTTGGCTATAAGGCAACTACAATGGATCAGGTTGCTAAGATTGCAAATGTCGGTAAGGGGACCATCTACACCTTTTTTACAAACAAAGAGCAATTGTTTGACGAGATCCTGCACGATATGATGATGGAAATGAAGACGATTGCTGAGCGGGAGATCAGGCGAGACAGACCCTTCTTTGACAACTTGCATCGTGTGCTGGATGCTCTGCTTGAGTTTCGGAGTGAGCAGGAGCTATTCATAAAACTTTCCCAGGAGAATCGCGAATTCGGTACGCCGCAGGCTGGAGAAGGACTCGAGAAGATCGAGAACGTAGTTTTAGAATATTTAGAACGGGAGGTGCAACAAGCGCTCCAACAGGGAGAAATCAAACCTTGCGATCCCAAAATCGTCTCGGTAGTCATGTTCAGATTATATATTGTATTGACTGCTGAACTGAATAAAACACATACTCCCTTGGACAAGGAACAGATCAAGATGTATTTTCATTTGTTTCTCGCCGAAGGATTGGCACAGTAAGGGTTGATTCAGGACAGGGATGGCGTTCTCAGCTTCACTCGATTCGCTTTCCCTTAACAATTCTCAAGATGGATTAGGCATTGAAAAAGAGCCGCGAGGCATTTTTTTATACCCTGAATTGACCGAATGGGGAAAACAGTCACTTAGTGTTACGTAATATTTCGCAAACAAAGCATTTTAAAGAGAGCATAAGCTCATAAGGAGAGAACCAGAATGAAATCATTATCCGTATTTACCAAGGATCTTGGCGCAGCCCTTAGAAATCCGAAGGTGCTAATTCCAATGATTGCTATCCTATTTATTCCGGTGATGTACAGCGGATTCTTCCTGAAGGCATTCTGGGATCCGTATGGCAAGATGAATGAGCTTCCGGTTGCTGTGGTCAACCAGGATGTCGGCGCTAATTATGAAGGCAAGCAACTACAAGCCGGTAATGATCTTATAGAAGAGTTGAAGGTAACCGACGGCTTCCAGTGGAACTTCGTTTCCCTTGAAGAAGCGGAAGCAGGAATGAAGGACAATACTTATTATATGTCGATCATTGTTCCGGAAGACTTTTCTGCTAAAGCTACTACTCTTATGGATGATGAACCACAGCCTGCAAAAATTATTTATGAGCCAAATGAAGGTTACAACTTCTTGGCTGGTCAAATCGGTGGTACGGCTGTAGCAGAAATTAAAAATAAAGTATCTGCTAAAGTAACTGAAGCTTATGTAGAGTCTGTATTCAATCAGATTACAGAAGTATCTGATGGATTGGGCGAAGCAGGAGATGGAGCCTCCAAGATCGCTGATGGCGCTGGTAAGCTAGATGACGGAGCCTTGAAGCTGAAAGATAATCTACTTGTACTGACAGATGGTACAGGTAAACTTCAAAATGGTGTAGAACCCCTTACACAAGGCGTGACTGATTTGAATGCAGGTGCTACGGCGCTTAAAACAGGATCAACCACGTTGGCAAGCGGATTGCAACAACTGTCTACTGCACATACGCAGCTTCAAGACGGTGTTGCACAGAGTGCTGCCGGCAGTAAACAACTTAGTGACGGCTTGAAACAAGCTGTAACAGGGGCAACACAGCTTCAGGCGGGAACGCAGTCTGCTGTGGATGGTACTTCTAAACTACAAGCAGGAACACAATCTTTAGTTGATGGCAGCGCGAAGCTGGAAGCAGGCTTAACTTCTTCCGTAGATGGCAGCGCGAAACTGGAAGCAGGTTTGCAAGCTTCCGCCGCAGGCAGCACGAAGGTAACTGAGGGTGCTAAAGCGGTAGCTCAAGGATTGGAGCAATTGGCACAGGCTAGTCCTGAGCTGGCACAAAATCCAGCGGTACAGAAGCTGCTGGCAGCCAGTGCAGCTGTGGCACAAGGCAGTGAGCAACTGCAACAAAGTCAAGAGCAGCTGGCACAGGGTGCTACTGCACTCCACAGTGGGCAAGAGCAGCTGGCACAAGGTGCAACTCAATTGCACTCGGGTTCACAGCAGTTAGCTGCTGGTGTAACTCAGTTGCATGATGGAGCACAGCAATTAAATGCTGGTAGCACACAGCTTTTGACAGGACAACAAAAACTGGCACAAGGCGCATCTGCACTTGTAACCGGTGGAGATAAGCTGAATGCAGGGATGCAACAATTTGGTGCGAAGCTTAAAGAAGCTGCAGCTGGAGGCAGCAAGCTGGCTGAAGGCGGTAAAGCGCTTGGCGATGGTACTACAAAACTGTTAAGCGGTGTAGGCGAACTAGGTTCCGGTATCAGTGCTGTAGCAGATGGTTCGAAAAAACTGGCTGATGGCGCAGGCGAGCTGAAAGATGGTATGGATGATCTGAAATCTGGATCAACAGAACTGGCAACTAAGCTTGGCGATGCTGCTGAAAAAACAGGCAGTGTGAACAAAACAGATGCAATGATGGAAATGTTCGCACAACCAGTGGTGGTTGAGGATCAAGTTGTGAATCATGTTCCGAACTATGGTACAGGTTTTGCTCCTTACTTCCTATCCCTTGGATTGTTTGTAGGTGCTTTGATTTCAACAATTGTTATTCCAATGCGTGATTCGGCTGTCCTTGGTGCTAGCCGTATGAACCGTTTCATTAGCCGTACGCTTACTTTCACAATCATGAGCTTTATCCAGTCTATGCTGGCTGCTGTGGTTGTATTGTATGGACTTGGATTGGAAGTACAAAGTAAACCGCTATTCTTCGTATTTACATTCTTAACAAGTTTAGTTTACACATGGGTAGTTCAAGCGATTGTTACTTGGATGGATCAACCGGGACGTTTCGTTGTTATCGTTATTCTTATTTTCCAATTAACAACTAGTGCCGGAACATTCCCACTTGAATTGATCCCTGACTGGATGAAATTCTTTAATCCACTGCTTCCAATGACTTACACAGTTAGTGGACTTAAAGCAGTAATTTCTACAGGTGACTTCAGTGCAATGTGGGGAGATGTAGGTATCCTGGCAATCTTTGGTCTTGGATTCCTTGCTCTTACCTTCGCTTACTTCATGACTCGTAGCCGTGAGAATGAAGTTGGAGTGAAAAGTGAACAAGTTTTGACTGTATAAACTGATAGATTTTTTGAAAAAAAAGTATAAAAAAGCGTCTCCTCCGGGAGACGCTTTTTTTGATTTAAAATCATAAAAACCCTTTTTCTTGCAAACATATTAGAAGGGATGAAAAATCTTGTAACGCTTTCATTGCATATGCACTTATGCGTTATTTATGTATAATTATGCATCGTGAAGTTTTTTTAAACTTTTACTCGCTAAAGCTGTGATGCAAAAACAAATGTTAATCAGCATCATAAAAAAGTTTAAATTGCGCTGATGTTACCTCGGTGATAAAATAATAGCACTAATCTGGATTGAATAATTATTAAGATTTTCATGTGAAAAATTTTCCTAAGACATTGCATACTTTATAATAGAAAGGTTGCGTTCGATGAAACACACTGAACTGCCCGTAAAACAGGGCCTGTATGATCCCCAGTTCGAAAAAGATGCTTGCGGCATGGGATTTGTAGCTCATATTAAAGGCACACCGTCTCACAATATCGTAAGTAATGCTTTGACAATGCTCTTTAATATGGAGCATCGGGGAGGCCAAGGTAGCGAACCCAACTCTGGTGACGGAGCAGGTATCATGCTTCAAATTCCGCACCGTTTCTTTGCAGGTGAAGCTCAGAAGCTAGGCTTTACTTTGCCGGAACAAGGCCATTATGGCGTGGGCATGATCTTTTTATCTCATAACGAAGAAGTTCGGGCGCAGCATGAAGCCCTCTTAAGCAATATTATTGCTGAAGAAGGTCAAATAGTACTCGGCTATCGTGATGTACCTACCTATGATGAAATGCTTGGCAAGACAGCGAAAGCTGCTAAGCCTTTTGTGCGTCAAGTGTTTATCGGCCGCTCGGCTTCGGTCACGAATGAATTGTCTTTTGAACGTAAGCTTTATGTTATCCGCAAACGTGCGGAGCTTGCCATTCGTTACGGTGGTGTAGAAGAGGCTGAATCCTTCTATATACCAAGCTTGTCGTGCCGTAAGATTGTATACAAGGGCATGCTGACTACAGAACAAGTCAGACAATTCTACCTGGATTTGCAGAACGAAGAGCTGGAATCAGCGATCGCGTTAGTTCACTCCCGTTTCAGCACGAACACCTTCCCAAGCTGGGAACGTGCGCATCCCTACCGTTTTATGATCCACAACGGTGAGATCAACACCTTGCGTGGTAATGTGAACTGGATGCATGCACGCCAGTCATTGTTCAAGAGCGAAGTGTTTGGTGAAGATCTGAACAAGATCAAGCCTGTTATTAACCCGGATGGATCGGACACTGCAATGTTCGATAACACCTTTGAGTTTCTCTATTTGAGCGGACGCTCCCTGCCACAGGTAGCCATGATGATGGTTCCTGAACCATGGAGCAATCATGATAGTATGGATGCTGATAAAAAAGCATTTTATGAATATCACAGTACTCTAATGGAGCCATGGGACGGGCCTGCTGCAATGGGCTTTACCGATGGGATACAAATCGGCGCTATTCTGGACCGTAACGGTCTGCGTCCTGCTCGTTATTATGTAACGAAAGACGATATGATTATTTTATCCTCAGAAGCCGGTGTACTGGACATTCCAGCAGAGGACATCTTATATAAAGACCGCCTGAAACCTGGACGCATGCTGCTTGTGGATACGAAGGAAGGCCGCATTATCTCAGATGAGGAAGTTAAATCGGCTATCGCCTCTGAGAAGCCTTATCGCCAGTGGCTGGATGAGCATTTGATCAGTCTTGATGAGCTTCCGGATGCGCCTGAACTGCCAAATCCTAAGCATGACAATGTACAACAGCTACAGCAGGCTTTTGGCTATACTTTTGAAGACTTGCGCAAGGTGCTTGAGCCAATGGCATCTACTGGTGCTGAAGCTGTCGGTTCCATGGGTTATGATGCTCCACTCGCTGTATTTTCGGACCGCCCGCAACGTCTCTATAACTATTTCAAACAAATGTTTGCTCAGGTAACGAATCCACCCATCGATGCCATTCGTGAAGAGCTGGTTACATCCACAACGACTACGATTGGACCAGAGCGTAATTTGCTTAAACCGGAACCGGAAAGCTGCCGCCAGATCTCGCTGCAAACGCCAATTCTTTCGAACGAAGATTTTGCTAAGATTCGCCATGTTCGCCGTGCAGGCTTCAAATCGATGTCTATTCCAATTCTTTTCCCAGCTGAGCTTGGGGCAGAAGGATTACGCATCGCGCTTGAGCGCATGAACGAGGCTGCTGACCGTGTTATGGCTAAAGGGCATAACATTCTGATTCTGACTGACCGCGGTGTGGACAGTGAGAATGCTGCGATTCCAGCGCTGCTTGCGGTATCGAGTCTGCATCACCATTTGATCCGCCAAGGAACACGGACGAAAGTAAGTATTTTGCTGGAATCCGGTGAACCACGTGAAGTCCATCATTATGCGCTGCTGCTCGGTTATGGGGTGAGCGCAGTAAATCCTTATCTGGCTTTTGAAAGCTTGGATGATATGATCGGCCAAGGCTTATTGCGGGGAATCTCGCATGAAAAAGCAGTGAAGAACTATATTAAAGCTGCGACTAAGAGCGTAGTTAAGATTCTTTCCAAAATGGGAATTTCGACGATTCAATCTTACCGCGGTGCGCAGATTTTTGAAGCTGTGGGTCTGAACTCTGAGTTCGTGGATCGCTACTTTACTTGGACACCTTCCCGGATTGGCGGTATTGGCCTGGAGGAAGTGGCAACTGAGGCACTTATCCATCATAACCGTGCTTTTACAGAAAAAGACGGAAATGATAAGGTGCTTGATTCCGGTGGCGATTATCAATGGCGTAATGATGGGGAAGAGCATCTTTTCAATCCACAGACCATTCATCTGCTTCAGCACTCTGTGCGTAGTGGGAATTATGATATGTACAAGAAATATGCTGCCCTTGTTCAAGGAGAAAGCGAGAAGCAATTGACGCTTCGTTCCTTGTTGCAATTCAAGTCAGCCTATGAACCGATTCCACTGGAAGAAGTAGAACCGGCATCGTCTATTATGAAACGGTTTAAGACGGGTGCAATGTCCTTTGGTTCCATTAGTAAGGAAGCACATGAGACACTGGCCATTGCGATGAACCGTATCGGTGGCAAGAGTAATACGGGGGAAGGCGGCGAAGATCCAGCCCGTTATATTCCGGATAGCAATGGTGATTCACGCCGCAGTGCGATTAAACAAGTAGCTTCCGGACGTTTTGGTGTTACCTCGAACTACCTAGTTAACGCTGATGAGATCCAGATTAAAATGGCTCAGGGCGCTAAACCAGGGGAAGGTGGACAGCTTCCAGGACGTAAAGTTTATCCTTGGGTCGCTGAAGTACGTGGCTCAACAGCAGGTGTCGGTCTGATCTCACCTCCACCGCATCATGATATTTACTCAATCGAGGATTTGGCAGAGCTGATCTATGATCTGAAGAATGCAAATCCACGTGCAAACATTAATGTTAAGCTCGTATCGGAAGTTGGAGTGGGTACGATTGCTGCTGGTGTAGCCAAAGGGCGCGCTGATATTATCTTGGTTAGTGGCTATGATGGAGGTACAGGGGCATCGCCGATGAACTCCATTCGTCATGCGGGTCTTCCGTGGGAGCTTGGCTTGGCTGAAACCCATCAGACATTGATGCTCAACAATCTGCGTGACCGTGTTGTTCTAGAAACAGATGGTAAAATGTTAAGCGGCCGCGATCTGGCTGTAGCTGTATTGCTTGGGGCTGAAGAGTATGGATTTGCTACTGCTCCGCTAGTATCTGTTGGCTGTATTATGATGCGTGTCTGCCAAATGGATACTTGTCCGGTTGGTGTAGCTACCCAGAATCCGGATCTTCGTAAGAACTTTACTGGGGATCCGCAGCATGTAGTTAACTTTATGACCTTCGTGGCACAGGATCTACGTGAAATTATGGCAAGTCTCGGCTTCCGTACAATTGAAGAGATGGTAGGCCGTACCGATTGCCTAGACGCAACTCAGGCGTCGAAGCATTGGAAGAAGAAAGGCATAGATTTGAGCAGCCTGCTGCATACACCGGAATTACCGGAAGGAAGCACACGCTTCCGCAGTAAATACCAGAATCATGGTCTGGAAGAGACACTGGATGTCTCGCAGCTGCTCGACCTGGCAGCACCTGCATTGGAATCGGGTACGGCTGTTGAGGCATCTCTGCCGATCACGAACGTAAATCGTGCCGTCGGAACTATCCTTGGCAGCGAGCTGACCCGCAAGTATGGGGCCGCAGGTTTGCCAGATGATACGATTCGGTTTCATTTCACCGGTTCTGCTGGTCAAAGCTTGGGTGCATTCGTGCCTAAGGGGATCACACTTACGGTGGAAGGAGATTCCAATGACTATGTAGGTAAAGGATTGTCAGGTGGTAAGATTATTATCAAGCCATCTCCGAAAGCTACCTTTGCTGCTGAGGACAATATCATTATCGGAAATACTGCATTCTACGGTGCAACAGGTGGAGAAGCTTATATCAACGGTATCGCTGGTGAACGATTTGCCGTCCGTAACTCCGGAGCGAAGGTTGTTGTAGAAGGCGTGGGTGACCACGGCTGTGAATACATGACTGGAGGCCGAGTGGTTGTCCTTGGTGAAACTGGCCGTAACTTTGCGGCAGGGATGTCAGGCGGTATCGCTTATGTCTACGACCCGGATAGAACCTTCATCGGCCGCTGCAATCTCGAAATGGTACTGCTCGAGAGAGTGGAAGAGTCTGAGGAGATCGAAGAGCTGCGTGAGCTGATTATCCGCCATACCGAGCTTACAGGTAGTGCGGCTGGCGCACGGGTACTGGATCAGTGGGCAGATAGCTTGCCGAACTTCGTTCGTGTCATTCCGAAGGATTACAAACGGATGATGGAGCAAATTCGCAAGGTAGAACAAACCGGATTGACCGGAGAAGCTGCGTTGATGGCTGCATTTGAAGCGAATATGCGCGAGCTTGCCCGTGTTGGCGGCTAAACTGCTGTACCTGAATGAAATAGGAATTAAATGAATAAGGGAACCTGACTCTTCCTAATGCCGGAGAAGTCAGGTTCCTTTTTTTTAGATGGCAGACTCGTATCCTCTAGTGATTTTCGGGAAAAAGGGTATATGTGGTAAACTAGGTTATAGATGAAAGGAAGTGAGACTATGTCGAATACAGAAATATTGATGGAGCCTGTTGCCCGCCTGCAGGGAGTCACCAAAAAAATCGGCTCGAAAACGCTGGTGAGCGATTTAACGCTGGACATCCCGCCTGGACAAATCTTCGGTTTTTTGGGGCCCAACGGAGCAGGTAAGACTACTACAATACGGATGATGGTGGGGTTGATTTCCATTAGTCGTGGAGACATCTTGATCTGTGGCCGTAGTATTAAAAACCATTTTGAAGAGGCTATCGCAAATATAGGGGCCATTGTAGAAAATCCTGAGATGTACAAGTTCCTATCCGGTTATCAGAATCTGCGCCAATATGCACGGATGGTGCCAGGGGTAACGAAGCAACGGATAGACGAAGTCGTCGAGCTAGTTGGACTAGGTCAAAGAATTCATGACAAAGTTAAGACCTATTCACTGGGAATGCGTCAGAGGCTGGGAGTGGCTCAGGCACTGCTGCACAGACCCAAGCTGCTGATTCTAGATGAGCCAACCAACGGCCTGGATCCACAAGGGATACGCGAGCTTAGAGACTATTTACGCCGTTTATGTCAGGAAGAAGGAACAACTGTATTCGTCTCCAGTCATTTACTTTCCGAGATGGAGCTCATGTGTGACAGCGTGGCGATTATCCAAAATGGACGACTGGTGGATGTGAAGCAGCTGAAAGGGGTAGGCAATACTGCAATGCCTCTGGGAGAAACCTTGTTCGAGGTTGATAATGCTGAAGCTGCTCTAGCCCTCATTGGACGTGGAGTATTTAAGAGTGGGGGACTTGTGCTTGAGGCAGAGCGTGAGGAGATCGCAGAATTAAATGCCAAGCTAGTGGCAGGTGGGATTAAGGTGTATAGCATCAGAGCCCTTGCCCGTACGCTGGAGGATCAATTCTTAGAGGTTACAGGAGGTGAAGGAATTGGGTGAATTTACAGCTCTCATACATAATGAGAATATCAAAATATACAGCCGTGTCCGCACATGGATTATGCTGCTTATTCTTGCAGTGATGAGCGTGCTGCTTCCTGCGCTTATTTATTTCACAAGCGAAGGCGATTCATCGCTCATGGGGCTTTGGGACAACTTTCAGATGACGGTGAGTATTGCGTTCTTCTTGAATACAATATTTACCGTTGTAGTGGCTTCTGACTCCGTAGCGGGCGAATTTACCTGGGGAACCATCAAGCTGCTGCTGATTCGCCCGTGGAGTCGCTCCAAGATCCTGCTCTCGAAATATATTTCCATGGTGTTATTCAGTTTGCTTAGCACCGCAGTATTGATTGCTTTTGGCTTTGCTGCTTCGTTAATCTTCTCCTCATCTTCGGGAGATACGATGTCATCCATTACGGCTTGGAGCCCAGCGGAATATTCCTTCCTAGATCTCCTATGTCGTTACATTGAGCTTTTCCTGACCGCTGCTCTGGCTTTCATGGTATCTAGCGTATTCCGCGCAAGTGGACTGGCTATTGGATTATCCTTATTTATTATGTTTGCCAAGAGTATTTTTACGGTTATTTTTAGTCCAGAACGGTTTGAATGGGCCCAATACTTGATCTTCACACATATGGATCTAAGAGGCTACCTATTGTCGGATACGGGTCCGGGGGGCTCTACACTTGGCTTCTCCATAGCTGTACTAGCGGTGTACTATATCCTATTCCTGGCCATTTCCTGGATTGTCTTCCGTAAAAGGGACGTTGCCTCATAGAAATAAGTCTAGCCGGCTTCGAGTGTTCCTTGTGCTTTGGAGGAGCGCTTGGCTGCCTTGTCCTTTTTCATATTACTTTTGGGCTCACCTGCTTTTTCAGAGGTGGGCTGTTCTTGCATGGCAATGGAGCCATTCAGGAGGCTGCCTTCCATAATGCTAAGTGCTCCTGCTGAAATATTACCATGTAACTCCCCGGTTCCGGTCATAATGAGTCTGCGGTCTGCGGTAACATCCCCGTATACTTTGCCGGCAATCACGATTTCCTCCGCTTTAATACTGGAGCGCACTGTTCCTTCTTCTCCTACAGTCACGACACCACTGCAAATAATCTCACCGCTAAAAGTACCCTCAATCCGCAGGTTTGTATCGCATTGCACCTTGCCCTCCAGTGTTCCTCCATGCCCTATTAGGGAATCGGTAGATTTAAAGGGGACACGCTGCTGCCGTTTGTTCCACATTTATAAATTCCTCCTATTATATATATTGAATGAATCCTTAGGGTTTGACATACGCCAAAGGGTTGACAGTTTTATTCTGCTTCACAACCTGAAAATGAAGGTGAGGACCTGTGCTTCGGCCAGTGCTTCCAAGCAAGCCGATTTTTTGCCCCTTGCTAACCTTGTCTCCGGCAGATACGTTCATTCCGTTCAAATGCATGTACCAGGTTTCCAACCCGTTTGAATGCTTAAGCACGATGTATTTTCCGCGTGCGCCCATTTGTTCCGCAGTAATAACCTCGCCATCTAAGGCAGCATATACAGGATCACCGATGTTCCCGGCAATATCGACACCGGAATGGAAAGCAGACAAACCTTTGAATGGATCTGAGCGGTAGCCGAAGCTTGAAGAAATAACTTTGGACTCGGTAGGCCAAAGCGGTACTGCGTTAAGTCTAGCCTTTTCTGCACGGGCCTTTTGAGCTTGCAGATTTGCTTGTACGTTATTCTCATGCTCTGCCTGTGTGATTGTCTGTGTGATACTTTCCACCATTTCATCAAGCATTCCGTGAATCTCCTCAAAGTCATCCTTAGTTTCTTCCACCAAGCTTGTAGCGTCGTTCTGATACACCGCGATGTATTCTCCACCAACCTGTGGGGTGAGTGTTTTTGGAAGGGCTGCAGTAATGGCTCCAAAGCGGAAACTTATGGCGGATAGAGAAGTGGAAGATGAGTTCTCTTCAGTACTCTGCTTAAAGGAGGTCTCTTTAGGAACAGGAGAAGAAAGACGGCTCGATAAACCTAATGTTGAATTTGAAGTGGCCGATCCAGCTTTTGATTTTTCTGTTGCGGATTTCTCCGGTTGGGATTCATTCGTGTCTGTAGCGGCAGCAGCACCTTTGCTTTTGTTAATCAATGCTTGCAGCTCCTGTTCCAGTGCATTTACACTCTTCAGCTTGTCTTTAATGTTATCTGCCTCTTCCGAAAGTTCGCTGACCTGGCTACGAAGCTGGGTTAAATCTTTATCCTTGTCGGCGACCTTCATTTCCATGCGGAGATTGGTTAGCGATAGTGCGGCTGCCTCGGCTTCTAGCTGTGAGATGGACTGAGAGGCATGGAAATGCATAGAGGTGACCAGACTGGAGATAGAGAGGGCTGCTGCTGCCGGCAAAGCGAACGCTAGCGGTTTGGAGATGTGGAGCTGTTTGACTGGACGTCCGGCATCCCTTACGACAAGCAGCGTAATCCGTTTATGATCTGGCTGACTCTTCATGGCTTCTCCTTTCTGCGGCTTATGGCAGCCGCTTGCGATACCTGAGGCTAACGACTTTTCTTCCATTAGGCTCATCCGAATTGTCCTACTACTCTATGTATTCCATATCTTTCAGGAACATGACAACGGTTTGTTTGAATAAAGAAGGAGAGTTACGGCAAAACCTGTACTAGAGTCATCGCAGAGAGTCTATTGCATCTGTTTTTATTAATTGAGGGGGTAGAGAATTGAAGATTTTTGCGATAATTCTAATTCTTTTTATCATACAGATTGCATTGATTGTATTTCTGGAGTACCGCCGCCCGCAAAGGGCTATAGCATGGTTGTTTATTTCCTTCTGTTGTCCACCGCTTGGTCTGGCATTCTATTATTTTCTAGGTCGTGACTACAGACAGAATAGAAAATTGAACAAAAGATGTACTTCGCTCTTCCGGGAAATTCGTTCGTATGTCACTGGCAAGATTAAGGTAGTAAAACAAGCGTCGGATACTGGAAACGCTCAGTTTGAGAATAACGAAGGTTTATTGGTTTTGCTTGCAAAGCTCTCGGAAGGGCCTATTACAGGCCATAACAAAAGCAGAGTACTGTCAACTGCGAGAGAAGCGTACGACGCAATGCTGAAAGCCATGGAAGAGGCAAAAGAACATATCCACATGCAATTTTATATTTATCGTGATGATGAGATCGGAGAGCAATTTCAGGACGTTATGATACGAAAGGCGCGGCAGGGAGTTAAGGTGCGTTTGCTTTGTGATGGACTGGGCAGTCATCGATTAAGCCGTAGGTTTATTCAAACCATGAGAAATGCCGGGGTGGAGTTCCACTTTTTTTTACCTCCGGTTAGTTCTTTACTGGATCGTCGTTTTAATTTCCGCAATCATCGGAAGATCCTAGTGGTGGATGGATTGATTGGTTTTACGGGTGGAATGAATATCGGGGATGATTATTTAGGAAAGGACGCCAAGATGGGTTACTGGCGCGATACTCATCTGCGTCTAGAAGGAGATTCTGTTTATTATATTCAGTATGTTTTCCTGAAGGATTGGAGACTGGCCTCTGGTGAAGGTATGAGCCATCCTCGTTTGTTCCCTGAGCATTTTTGTAAGGAGCAAGAAGCCGTGCAGATTGTAGGAAGTGGACCGGATGCTGCGATCGATGCTTCTCAGGAGATGTATTTTGCCGCTTTTTGCTCTGCTAGGGAACGGATCTGGATTACTTCACCGTATTTTATTCCGGACCCTGCGATTTGTCGTGCTTTGAAGAGTGCAGTCCTTCGTGGAGTGGATGTTAGAATCATCATTCCGGCGAAGCCTGATAATAAGCTCGTTTATCATGCTTCTTTGTCTTATCTGGAGAATTTACAAGATGCAGGCGTGAAGTTCTATCGCTACACCAAAGGATTTATGCATGCCAAAGTCATGATTGTGGATGATCTGCTGGGTACGGTGGGAAGTGCGAATCTGGATATGCGCAGCTTCTATTCTAATTTCGAAATGACAGCGGTTTTGCTGCATCCTGAGACGATAGCAGTGCTAGTCGCGGGGTTTGAAAAGGATCAAAAGCATAGTGAATTCATTGATCCTGTAAAATTTAAGGAGAGAGGGAGAATTGTCAAACTCGGTGAAGGGCTATGTCAGTTGTTATCACCGCTGTTATGACCGGAAAGAGGACTAAATCTGAATTTTTCGAAGGATAGTACGTGTTCCATTCATTATTAGAGCATATTTTGTGATATAATAATTGTATAAGAAGAAATGTAAGAAAGTATAGATTGTAATTATACTTCCGAATGTTTCAAAACTATATTGTTAAATTGTAGGGGGAGTTCTATGAATGTGAGTCCACAAATGTTTACCAAAGAGGAGCAGAACAAACTGCAGAAGACCGGTGCCCATAAAATGGCTAAGTTCGCGCAGCGTATGGTTATGTTATCCATTGGGGCCGCCATGATGGCTGTTGCACTTGAGATATTCCTAGTACCTAATCAAATGATTGATGGCGGGATTACCGGTATCTCCATTATTTTATCACATTTATTCGACATTCCTCTGGGTATTTTATTGACACTGCTCAATCTTCCGTTCCTGTTAATCGGTTATAAGCAAATCGGTAAGACATTTGCCTTATCTACCTTATATGCGATTTTACTTATGTCTATCGGCACTTCAATGCTGCATCATGTAGAGGCCTTTACAGTTGAACCGATGCTTGCTGCCGTGTTTGGCGGTATCATACTAGGTGTAGGTGTTGGGTTGGTTGTACGTTTCGGGGGATCTCTAGACGGTACAGAAATTGTTGCGATTTTAGTGGCTAAGAAGCTTCCCTTCTCTGTAGGTGAAGTAGTTATGTTCTTCAACCTGTTCATCTTGTCCGGAGCTGGATTTGTGTTCGGTTGGAATAACGCGATGTTCTCCCTGATTGCTTATTATATTGCATTTAAGGTTATTGACATTACCCTTGAGGGTCTGGATCAATCGAAATCAGTATGGATTATCAGCGATAAATTCCGCGATATTGGGGAAGCTCTGACAGAGCGTCTCGGACGTGGTGTTACTTATTTAGATGGAGAAGGCGGATTTTCCGGTGAGAACAAGAAAGTGATCTTTGTAGTTATCACCCGTCTGGAAGAAGCTAAGCTTAAAACCATTGTTGAAGATTGGGATTCTGATGCATTCATCGCAATAGGTAACA
This sequence comes from Paenibacillus sp. FSL R5-0928, assembly GCF_037970385.1. NCBI lineage: Bacteria > Bacillati > Bacillota > Bacilli > Caryophanales > Paenibacillaceae > Paenibacillus > Paenibacillus sp. FSL R5-0928. Next base: position 1,176,765 of record NZ_CP150225.1, read on the forward strand.
TCCATGATGTTAAAGGTGGCCGCTTCAAGAAGAAATCCATCCACTAGCGTAGCTCTTAAGTATCATTAACTGAAAGAAGGTATTTTTACGGATAAAAAAGCAATAAATACGGTGAACAAAGCTCGGCATGCCGTATTCTTATATAGTATACCTTCTGTCCTTGAGTGGGACGCCAAATAAGCTCGTAGCATGTAGTTGATGCTGCGGGCTTATTGCTGTTTTTGGGGTCTTTTTTCTATGGGATTGCTCCTTTATGGGAGCTTAGCGATGAGCTGTTCAACAGGCTGTGGTGGCACTTTCTCTAAAAGATCTCCCATACGCTGAAGGCGTTCCTCGATATTAAGCAGATGAAAATTAGAGGGAGATACATTTTGCTGAACCTCCTCCCAGAGCAAGGGTGTAGAAACTGTAGCAAGCGGTCTTGCACGCGGTGTGTAAGGTGCAGCTAATGTTTTGCCGCTATAATGCTGGAGGTAGTCGAAATAGATTTTATCTCCGCGATTCTTTTTTAGACGTTCCAGGGTGAACAGGTTGGGATGCTTTTCGGTGACATAACGACCCACAAAATGCCCGATTTTCCGCAATCCATCAAAAGTAACACCAGTCTCGATAGGGACGATGATCTGCACCCCGGTAGCACCAGAGGTTTTGGGTACAGAGGAGAGGCCAAGGGAGGTTAAAACCGCCCCAACGATCGCAGTTGCTTCCATGATACGAGGTTCGATTTCAAGTGAAGGATCAAGATCAATCATCCATTCACAGGGCAGCTCGCTGCCTACATAATGCAGGGAAGGGTGAAATTCCAAAGCAGCCAGATTCCCCAGCCAGATCAGCTCAGGTAAGCCTTGCAGCTTGATATAGTTAATATTCTCGTGTACAGCGGTTTGGACAAAGGCCGGAAGAGGATCAGGCGCATTTTTCTGATAAAAGGACATTCCAGAGATGCCGTGCGGATAACGAATGACGGTAAGCAGCCGGTCTCGGCAATAACGCAGCAGATAGGGAGAGAGTGCAGCGAGCTTTTGCAGATAAATCCGTTTTGTAATGCCACATTCAGGCCACAGCAGCTTCTCTGGATTAGTGATGATGATTTCTTCTCCGTCTATGGTAATTGTACCTTTGATCGCTGCCGGCATCGGGAAACTCCTTTCTGTGATAGGAATGAAGGTATTATGTGTCAGTCTGCTCCTTTTCATGAAAAAAATATTCCCAAAGTGTCCCTTTTGGATGATCATAAGACTTATAAAGATATACGATTATTAGAAAGGGGAGTTTGCTGATTTTGGACGGGATCGAGCACACCGTTGTTCGGGTACAGGCAGGCGAGGTTGAGTCTTATGCCTTGGTCGTCGAGGCTTTTCAAAAGCCGATTTACCGCTATTGCTGTCGGCTGCTTGGGAGCCGTACTGAAGCTGAGGATGCAGTACAGGATATTCTGGTAAAGGCATATCAGCATATAGGCACATACCGCCCTACCGCGAGCTTCTCTTCATGGCTATATAAAATTGCCTACCATCATTGCCTTAGTCTAATCCGCAAACGTCAAAGCCATATAAAGTTTATGGCGCTTTATCAACCAGATCCGCCTGCAGAAAGCCCGGAACAGTTGATGGACCGTTACATATTTAACGAACATCTGACTTTAGCCCTCGCGAAGCTGAAGACAGAGGAGCGAAACCTGTTAGTACTTAGAATCTTTGAGGAACAGAGCTTCCCGGAGATTGCGGAGATTCTGGATAAGAATACTGATGCTGTGAAGAAGAAATACAGGCGAACGATTACGAAGCTTGGCAAAATGCTGAATGCTCAGAAAGGGGGAACGGAATGGTGCGGCAACGAGGCTTTGTTGAAGAGAAAATGATCAAGAAAATGGATGCGGTAGGGAGCTGCGAAGAGCTGGATGTAAAAGCAGCTGTTATGAAGCGGGTAAGAGCAATTCATGAACAACAGAATAGGATTGACGGTGAAAGGACGAGCATGGTTAGCGAGCTGAAGCCGTTCCCAGAACCGGAAGATCCTATTATGCAGAAGCAAAAGGAGATGCCCCAACACCCGTCTAGGTTTAGAAAAAGAGTGCTCACTGGAGTCTCCGCGGCTGTATTGCTGGGGATTATCGGGTTGGGTGCTCTGCAGCTGTCTGAACATGGAAAGTTATCGGAACAAGGTAGCCAGTTTACAATTGATATCACAAAACCCCAAGGTGGTATTATTACACTAGTGAACAGCGGAGGGAAGGCTGTTGTGAAGACGGTGCATAATAATACGCCTGATCCGACAACCTCGCCTGCGATAGAGAAGTATCAGAGCTTATCTATGACTTATAAAGAGCAAGTGCTTGCTCGTTTAAACACTGGGGAAATGGCTGCTTATTATGTGAAGGATGCTGAATTAAATAAGCTGGAGTTAGGGTTAGGCTATGGAAATCAATTGCAGTTTGCTTTTATTTCGCCGGTGTATTCGAAATATCAAGACTTCGTAAAAGAATTAAAAAATGTTGGCGATTTCTGGCCAGGGTTGCCTTCCTCGTTAGCTGATGGTTATGAATTCGAGCAAGGAACTTTTAATGCAGCTCCCCTATACAGGTCGCTAGACACAGAATATGAAGAAATCCTTGAACAATTTCAAAAAAAGGCTACAACCGATAAAACTGGCCAAAAGTTGTTTATGGAGAAGATAGCTGTAAATTCCATAGATAATGCTGAAGTTACCTACCACAAGGGACATGAAAGAATAACACTATCCTTAAGGCAGAGTGCCTTTAGGGGTTATACCATGCAAGTGTCTATCTTGGAAGGCCAGACTGCTGAAAAATGGTCTGTGACAGGCACGAGGAAAGAGGCAGTTTTTATCGCGGCGGGTACTGGAAAAGGGAAGAAAGCTTGGTCTTCTCAGAATCGATTGTATTGGTATGATGAAGCCACCCAGATGGTTCTTTCTCTAAGCGACAAGCAGGAGAGTAAACTGACTCGTGAGCAATGGCAAAAGATTGCCACCAGTTTTATTCACTAGCTACTGTTCTAACTGTACATTATGAGAAGCTGTCTCAAAAGTAGTGAATTCTACTTGGGAGGCAGCTTTTTTTATGGAATAGGAAAAGTAATGGATATTACTGTGCCATGTGACGATATGCCACGCGTAGTGTTCTATGCTACTGGTTGGGGCGGTGGGCGATGTGCTATGTGTGATTTTCGTGCGGCTTGCAGTAGATGATTTTGTGGAATTAGTGGTATATGTGACGGTGGACTATGGGCGTTACGTTCTGTGTTTGTGCAATGTATAGAGTGCTTTAAACTAATTAGGGAAAAACTCCCTGAAAATAGCCGCTATTTGCCCTAAATGAACGAAATCAGGGAATTCCTCCCTAATAATCATGGGAATTTCTTTATTCGTTGCCGAATTGGCTGAATTTCAGGGAAGTTTTCCCTAATTATAAGTCCGATGAACAGAAATCTCTGAATTTTAGGGAGAAATCCCCCAATTGTTCTATAAGTGCTTCACATATTGCATCCTTAGGAGCATCACTTAATGCGTCACTTGTAATGTTAAGAACAAAAAAGAGGCTGTCCCAAGCAACTATTTCATGGCTTTTGGGACAGCCTCTTTTTTGTGAGAAAATGTCCCTTTTTCTAATGATGGATTGTTATAGAAGTGTAGTTAAAAAAAGTGGTGAAAATACATTACCATTTTGAAGGAGAGGATGTTAGAAATTGAAGCTTCATTATGATTTCAAAAAAACACTGATCGCACTCTCTGCAGCAATCTTGCTGGGAACAGGAGTGGCCGGGGGTGAGGATGTACCTGGCTTGTCCCTTACAATTGCGGTGGCATCAGGACAGCAGGCTGCATCACAAACTGATCAGAAGACTCAAAAGGAATTGCAGGCACTCGTAGCTGGAGTGAAGGAAGGTTCGCTTTTGGCCTACTACGTACGGGATAAAGTCTCCAATCCACAGGATACGATCAGCTTCTCTGGTAAAGGGTTTGTTTTTAAAGACTATAAATCCTTTGCAGCTAAGTTTAAAGCGCTAAAGGGTCCGTCTTCTCCGCAGCCCGGAAATCTTCCCAAAGGCTTCACTCTGGCGACAGCCATCATCTATCCACCGGCTGTAGCTAATGATTCAGAGCTGTACTTGCAACTAGAGCAGGAATTGAAAGCAGCAGCAGCTGCTGGTAATTCTAATAAACAGTTGTTTAGTAAAATCATCAGCTGGAACCAGACGAATTTGTCTATGCAGCTGTATGCCAAAGGAAAAGCTAATTTTAGCATTGTAACTGGGTCGCCGCCCGCCAAACTTCCAGAAGGAGCGGTACCTTTTGTACGAGCTTCGGAAACTAAGAAAGAATTAACGGTCAACGGCAGGAAAGTAGTACTTACAACTGATTCCGCTAAAGACGCAAGCTTTAACACAAAGCTAGTGTGGCTGGATAACTCAGGCACGATACAATATACCCTTTCAGACAATCGGGCTAGTACGCTGACGACAAATGAAATGTTGGCGGTAGCTAAAACCATGATCAAATAACCAAGGGGCTAAAGGAGGATATTATAATGACGATTAAGAAAAGCGCGGCGATTACAGCCTTAAGCTTATTAGTATTGATGAGTGCGGTGAGTGGAACAGCAGGCGCAGTGCCTGCGGGGAGTAATAATAAAAGTAAAGCTACCGCACCCGTTGAGCAGAATACGCCCGTATCTTCAACGATTGAAGCTTTGATTGCCAAAGAAAATACGGTTCCCTTACAAGCAGGCGAACTTAAGGTTCTGTATGTAAATGATAAGAAATCTAATCCACATGAAACCTTGAGTATAAGCTATATGCCATATAGATTCAGTTCTATAAACGAAGCGGCGCAGAAGTTTTTTTCCTTAAGCGGGAAGTCACTCCTGATACCCACTTCTCTACCAGAGGATTATAAGTTACAGGATGTCGTTTTAAATCCAGTGATTCCAATGTTTTTTAGCTCAGAGTATAAGACCCTCAGGGATCAGTTAAAAGCTAAAGCCCAAGCTGGGGGTAAAAAGGTGATTTCGCAAAGCTTGAAGTGGAGCAATACAGAAACTTCTATCACCTATCTACGAAATGGAGAGAGGGTGAATTTAAGATCTGCACCTGCATACACGCTACCGGAAGGGGTGACTTTGGCCCAGCTGCCTGGCGACCAAGATGAGAATTTGAACATCAACGGAGTTGAGGCGGTTTACACAGTTTTTGGGCCTCATCACGGAGATCTTAAAGTCCAGCTGGTATGGTCCAGTGCTGATGGAAGTGTCGATTATACGCTTACGAGTACAAAAAATACTGCGCAGACAAAGGCAGAGCTGGAGGCCCATGTAACAAGACTTACAGTGCAATAAGAAACGTCCTCCCACTTCAGATTGGGAGGACGTTTCTTTATTAATTTATCCTTTTTGCTCCATTGTGCATGACTCCGGGGGAAGATCCACTTTAGCTTGAGTAACAGGCTGACGCAGAGTGCCTGAGGTGTTCCATTCCAGAAAATGAACTTTGAAGACGAGCTCCGGCTTTATCCAAAAAGCACCCTTGCCTCGCTGTGGAACATCAGCAAAGGGCATCCGATCCAGCTTAAGGCGGTGTGCCTCCGCAGTTAAGTCGCGTTTATCCTGTACAGTCAATTTGCCCGGACCGGCATGTCCGATATAATGCAAATTTCCTTTATCATCATAAAGACCAAGAAGTAGTGCGTTGACGATACCGTCACGGAACGTCACACCCCCGGCTACAGCTGTAATGTCAGAACTGATTTTGCGTTTCTGCCAACGTTTATCTTTTCCGCCCGGAGCATAAGTACTGTTGATGTCCTTGCAGACGATTCCTTCCAAACGCTGGTTCTGAGTGGCGGCGAACAGTTCTGTAGGATCGGTATAACTTGGCACAGCTTGAACATGGGGATGGGGCAGCAGAATATCACTTAACAGCTGCTGCCGCAAGAATAATGGTTGATCCATCGTCGATTGGCCATTATAAAACAGAATATCAAAAATCATATAAATGACAGGAACCTGATGCCTAACGACGGAAATCGTGGAACCATTTTTTAAACTGTCCCTCCGCATCACCTCGTGAAATGAGGGTTTGCCGTCCTTGAGTGCGATGATCTCACCATCAAGAATAACGGAGCCAGCCTTGCAGTAAGCAGATACATCAGTAAGCTCCGGGTATTGCATGGTACGGTAATTGCCACGTCTGTTAATAAGCTGAGTAGTGCTTCCATCGTAATAGGACAACATCCGCACACCGTCCCATTTAATTTGTGCGATCCACTGGTCACCTGCTGGAAGCTGCCCAGCCAGTATAGGTTCAAAAGGAATAATGGGCTGAAGCTTCATCCGCAGAGCCTCCTAAGATACGGTTGTTTTGCTTTTTGTGCTGCGGCGTTTCGGTTTCGGCGTAATAACAGGAGTCGGCCCGGAGACCTCGTTTTGCTGCTCCGCAGGTTCCGCGGCGGTTGTTTTGGTCTTGGTTGTTTTTCTTTTGGCAGCAGGAGCCGCTTTAGTTTTGGTTTTTGTGGTGCCTGTTAATGAAGGACCAGGGTCTGAAGGAATATGCTGCACAGCTTGAATACTGGCCTGCAAGGCAGCCATTAGATCAATCACATTGCTTTCCTGTTTAGCAGGAGCGATATGAAATTCCTCGCCTGCAATTTTATGTGAAATCAGATCAAGCATACGCTGGCGATAATCATCGGTATATTTTGCCGGATCAAAAGGAGTGGATAGCTGTGAGATCAGCAGCTTAGCCATTTCCAGCTCTTTATCGTTCACTGTCCCTGCTTCGGGCAGACCGGGCACTTGTGAGATCGGCCGCACCTCATCGGGATAAAAAATGGTCTCAATCGCAAGGCAATCCTCAAGCACACGGATCGCTGCCAGACTGCTTTTTGAGCGAATTGAAATTTTGGCGATGCCAATTTTACCTGTCTGCTTCATGGCCTCCATAAGAAGTCGATAAGCATTTGATCCTGCCTGATCCGGGGATAAATAATAGGTTTTTTGAAAATAAATCGGATCGATTTCCGTCAGGTCTACAAAGTCGAGAATGGAGATGCTTTTACTGGTCTCGTCGGATAGTTGATCCAATTCCTCTTTGTCGAAGAGCACAAACTTCCCTTTTTCATACTCATATCCTTTACCGATCTCTTCCCAAGCCACTTCTTTGTCACATACCGGGCATTTGCGTACATACGACAGTGGGCTGCCACATTCCTTATGGATATAACGCAGAGAAATGTCCTTGTCTTCCGTAGCGGAGAACATTTTAACCGGAACATGCACAAGCCCGAAGCTGATGGCTCCTTTCCAAACGGTATGCATGAGAAACACCTCCTGATCTAAGTTGATTTGCTTTGGGTTAGTATGAGGCAGGAAAGGCTTTTCTAGCCGGGTGCATTTTTTGAGAAGCTTGGGAAAAAATAAACTCGGACCTGTGAAGTTGAGGAGGAGAATCTAAGGTATGGAACCAAGAGATAACGAATGGAGCGATGCGCTGAGCGAGCAGGATATTCCGGCCACAGTTGTGGATTGGGAGAGCATTATTGCGCCCACGGAGGCCAGTCAGGTATCCGATTCGGAAAAGCTGGATGCAGAACGAACCCTCGAAGATACGTCACCCTTAGAATCGTAAACTTTAGGAAAGATAAAGGAGGAGAACAGTTGTGGACGTCAAACGGGCACAGGATATTTATGCTTCTAAAGAGACTGTAAGTGTACATTTGGATGGGGAGCCTGTCTGGATTGAACATGTGGATGAAGAGAACGGAATGGCTACGGTACAAGTTGGTTCTCGACCAACCAATACGCACACTGTGGGTGTTGAACGACTCGAAGAGCAAGAGCACTAACAAAGGTCTACTTAGAGCCTACGTTAAAGCTGAATTATAGTTTTTAAAAAAAGAGACTTTTTATGCTTAAGTTTGCGTAAAGGTCTCTTTTTTGCGTAAGAATTAAAGCAATATATTGGGTCAGGCAGGACAGTCCATTATTGTTGCGCTGTGTTCAGGAGTTATTGCGACAGTATTATTCTTTCAGGCTACAGATATGGTAAGGAGCAGCATGAGCGGATTAGCGGCAGTCGAAGCCACCCAATCTCGCAGCGTTCATTATCGAAATCTGCTTAACCACGCAAGTGAAGAAGAGGGCTGTACCTCCTTCGGCTTAAACAATGGGCAGGGACAGTTGTTGCGGTGGATGGACCATACCGATATAATTGAATGTAATGGTTTTCGACAGGGATATTTTAAAAGGTGGTAGTTGTAGTTGGACAAAACAGTCGAAACGGTGTTCACGTACCGTTCTTACAATCTGCAGGATACGGAGCAACTGGCAAGTGCAATAGCTGCTGCTTCAACGGCAGGCATGGTTATCGGTTTGGACGGTGATCTAGGCGCAGGAAAAACGGCCTTCTCGCAAGGTTACGCTCGCCATCTTGGAGTGAAAGGGATCGTAAACAGTCCTACTTTTACTATTATTAAAGAGTACGAAGGTCGTCTGCCGTTATATCACATGGATGTATATCGGATTTCACTTCAGGAAGCAGATGAGCTTGGATTGGATGAGTATTTCTATGGTCAGGGTGTTTGTTTGGTAGAATGGAGCAGTATTATTACGGAGTTAATGCCGCCGCGGCATATGCATATATACATGGAAACAGTTGGACCGGAGGAACGAATCATTACGGTGACCGGAATCGGGGCGCCTTATGGTGAGCTTTGCCGGGAGCTATCCAGAAGTGGGGTTAATGAATATGACGAATGAGAATACAGAGCCGCGCAAGCGGCTTTTAGCGCTGGATACATCAACTGCTGTATTGGGGGTTGCAGTGACCGAAAATGGAGAATTATTGCATGAAATTAATGCTTCCGGTGAACGGAATCATTCGGTGCATTTGCTGCCGATTATAGAGCAGGCGCTGCAAGCTTCGGGAACAACCGTTGCTAATCTGGGCGGGATTGCAGTTGGTGTGGGTCCGGGATCTTATACGGGAACACGGATCGCGGTTACGGCTGCCAAAACGCTGGCTTGGGCATGGAATGTCCCAGTAGTTGGTGTTTCGAGCCTGCATGCTGTGGCATGGGGTGGGTATGAAACAGCCCTTAAGAATAAGACGACAGCAGAGTCAGGACAAGCCAGTGCGAACAGTGGCTACGGTCCAGACTGGATCATTCCACTGATGGATGCGCGCCGAGGACAGGTCTACACAGGGTTATTCGCAGCGGATGGGAATAGTGCTCTCAGCCGCCTTGAACCAGATGCCATCCGGTTGATGGCCGACTGGGTGGAGTACTTGGCAGAACGTTTACAACAGGCTTCAGCCGAAGGAACTAAACCAGCTATTCTATGGTTTGTTGGAGAAACCGCTGTACATGGCAGCGAAGAATCACTACATCCGCTGGCGGAACTCGGCACTTCTGTAGAAGTTCCTTATGAGCTGGAGGGGCGTTGGACAGGCTTCCTTGGTGAAGCCCGGCTGCAAGTAGAGAATGATGATATTCATAGCTTAATCCCTAACTATACTCAGATTTCGGAAGCGGAGGCCAATCTGCGGTTAAGTAGTAAAGGAGGCTTAAAACGATGACGGAAGTGGAATCATTGAGAGCACAAGAGGCTGATCTTGTTTTTCGCCTGATGAAGCTAGAGGATATACCGGACATCCTTATTATTGAGCGTGAAGCCTTTACCATGCCGTGGACAGAGGAAGCTTTCCGGAATGAGCTGACGCATAATCATTTTGCTAAATACATGGTCATGGAGCTGGCGGGTCATATAATTGGCTATGCTGGAATGTGGGCTATCGTGGATGAGGCGCATGTGACGAATATTGCCTTACTCGAAGCTTATCGTGGACGTAAATGGGGGGAGCGCCTGTTGGAAGAGTTAATGAATACTGCCTCTTACGTAGGCATGAAGTCCATTACACTTGAGGTGCGGGTATCCAACGAGGTAGCTCAGAATTTATATCGTAAAAAAGGCTTTCGTTCTGCCGGCACGCGCAAAGGATATTATTCCGATAATCGCGAGGATGCACTCATTATGTGGGCGGATCTACCGGAGTATAAGGAGCACGGCTATTTGGAAGGAAGCGTGGACTTGAAATGAAGACAGAAACAGGCACAGCTCAACCTGTACTAATACTTGCTATAGAGACGAGTTGTGATGAAACCTCGGTGGCCGTGGTCAAAAACGGATCAGAAGTGTTATCCAACATTATCTCGAGTCAAATAGAGACACATCGCGCTTTTGGGGGCGTGGTGCCAGAAGTGGCTTCCCGTAAACATGTGGAGGTAATTACGCTCGTAATCGAGGAAGCGCTCGCCAAGGCAGGCGTTACACCCGAACAATTGACTGCGGTAGCGGTGACTCAAGGCCCGGGGTTGGTGGGCGCTTTACTGGTCGGTGTAGTAGCAGCTAAAAGCCTTGCCCTTGCATGGGGCAAGCCGTTAATTGGCACGCATCATATTGCAGGCCACATCTATGCTAACCGCCTGGTTGCAGAGTTGCAGTATCCATGTATGACACTAGTAGTGTCAGGTGGACATACTGAACTGGTTCATATGGAGCGTGAGGGTGAATTTCGAATTATCGGCCGCACGCGTGATGATGCTGTAGGTGAAGCATATGATAAAGTGGCTCGGGCGCTTGGGTTTCCTTATCCCGGTGGCCCCCATGTAGACCGCCTGGCACGCGAAGCGACGGAAGTTGTTGCATTGCCGCGGGTATGGCTGGAGCCGAACTCTTATGATTTCAGCTTCAGCGGTCTAAAATCGGCGGTGCTGAATGTGGTGAATCAGAGCAAAATGAAAGGTCTTGAACCCAATGTCGCAGGCATCGCCCGGGGGTTCCAAGAATCGGTAGTAGAAGTGCTGGTGGAAAAGGCGGTACGCGCCGTTAAAGCCACTAACTCCAAACAGTTATTGCTCTGTGGGGGTGTCGCTGCTAATGGTGGACTCCGCTCGGCATTAATCTCGCGCTGTGAAACGGAGGGCATTGAACTTATTATTCCTCCACCGGTGTATTGCACGGATAATGCGGCGATGATTGGAGCGGCTGCATACGTGAAGTGGCAGCATGATGGAGGAATACCGCTGGATATGGTTGCTGACCCTGGATTCTCACTGGAACAATGGTCTGTATCTGCCTATTGACATCATTTGGAGCTAACGAGTATAATCAGTTCAATTAAACAAGCAAACGCGATGAGCGGAAGTAGTAAGGATACTCTGGGATAAGAGAACTGCGGGTGGGTGCAACGCAGTCGAAGGAGTCCTGAACTCGTCTGGGAGCGGAGCGGTGGAAGCATTACTGGCAATTGTCGCCGGAACGTTTGTACACCGTTTACGGGTAACCTCCGTGATAGGGTGGTCTAGTACCTAACATACTGGACCGTAGAGTGGATGTTCAATTGGAATCGGCAGTAACTTAGCCGATACAGAGCATCAACAAGAGTGGTACCGCGAAGGTTAACAGCCTGTCGTCTCTTGAATGAGATGGCAGGCTTTTTTGTATGGATTTAGAGTGGTGAATAATTTATATTACACACGCTAAGAACGGGAGTAGTAGAGTTTGACGGTGAACAGAGAGCTGCGGGTTGGTGCGACGCAGTCACCGGATTTCTTGAAGCTCGCCCGGGAGCGGAGCGGCGGAACTAGAGTACGCTGCCTACGATTGTCCTCGTTATCGGACCTTTCCGGATTTAAGCTGGCACGCCAGATTGAACCGGGGAGAAGAGCTGGACGCAGCTTTAAGGCTTGTTAGTAGTGACAGCCGATGCGTCAAAAAGAGTGGTACCGCGGAGGGGTAACCCGCCGTCTCTTTATTAGAGACGGCGGGTTTTTGCGTTCTTGTAGAAGAAGTCCGAGTTATGGACTCATCGCTACATAAGACGCCAAAATTGAACGCTCTGCACATTGTGCAGAGATTCATTTGTATCAGCTGCCGGCAGCAGTGGGTGGGAAATGAGCAGAACCGCAAGTCGACGTGTGGTTCTGCGCTGAAGCATAGGATAGAGATAAAGCATCCAATTACATGAAAACAAACTAGGAGGAATTCAGATGATTATTCCAGTTAAGAAACGTATACAAATTTTCGATACGACTCTGCGCGATGGTGAGCAAGCCCCTGGGGCGAGTCTGACTCCTGAGCAAAAAATATTGCTGGCCTATAAGCTTGCTGATCTGGGTGTTGATGTAATGGAGCCGGGGTTCCCGGTATCGAGTCCTGGAGATTTTGCAGCGGTGCAGACGATTTCGCGCAAGGTGCGCAACGTGGAGATTTGTGGTTTCGCGCGGGCCGTAAAAGGAGACATCGATGCTGCAGTCCGGGCCACTCAAGACGCTGAACGTCGGCGGATTCACTTGTTTATTTCTTCTTCTGATATTCATTTGCAGCATCAACTGCGTATGAGCAGAGCTGAAGTCGTAGCTAAAGCGCGCGAGATGACGGCTTATGCGCGACAATTCTGTGATGTAGTTGAATTCACGGCCATGGACGCTGCACGGACAGGGATTGATGATCTGATTGAAATGGTTGAGGCAGTTATAGAGGAAGGGGCCTCCATTATTAACCTGCCGGATACAGTAGGATACGCATTGCCACATGAATATGGCGAGATGTTCCGGAGAGTGCGGCAGGGAGCAAGAGGTGGCGGCAAGGTCAGCTATAGTGCCCACTGTCATAATGACTTGGGGCTGGCTGTAGCTAACAGTCTGGCAGCGATTGATGGAGGGGCGACTCAGATAGAAGTCACCGTGAATGGTGTAGGCGAGCGCACAGGGAACTGCGCGCTGGAAGAGCTTGTTATGGCGCTCGAAACCCGCGGCGATGCAATCGGTGCAGAAACAGGTATCGTGCTTGATAAACTGTATGATACTTCCCGGCTGATTAGTGGAGCGATGCATTTTCCAATCGCCTATAACAAGCCGGTCGTCGGAAGAAATGCCTTCCAGCATGAATCCGGGATTCATCAGGATGGCCTGCTCAAGGATCGTAGTACCTATGAGATTATGGATCCCGAACGGCTGGGCATCCCCCGCAGCATGATCATTCTGGGCAAACATTCTGGCAGACATGCGCTGAAGGATCGGGCTGCGAAGTATGGAATAACGCTGGAGCCTGCGGAGCTGGATGCACTTTATGAGTCCTTTAAAGAGACCGCTGACCGTCAAAAGGTGGTCAGTGATGACCAACTGCTGCAAATGGTAAGCAGTACAACTGGACAACAAGCTCAGGTCTATGAGCTGGGTGAGGTTCAGGTATTGGCGGGCAGTGCCCAGCGCCGTGTAGCCGCAGTTACGGTACGCCATCTGCAGACTGGCCGGGAAACGTCACATACCAGCACTGGCGAAGGCCCGCTTGAAGCGATTATCGCCGCTATTGGGCAAGGGATTGCTGAGGAGATAGACTTTGCAGGACTCGAGCTTCATTCGCTTGGAAGCGGAGAGAATGCGCAAGCAGAAGCAGCGGTGATGGTGGAGTGGGAGGGCCTAAAATTCAGAGGCACGGCCACTCACCAAGATATAATTATGGCGGCTGGCATCGCTTATATCGCAGCCTGTAATGCTGCTCTGCTCTCTACACAGATTGTCTAAAATACGACGTGCCCGCTGTCAGTTTAGGAGATAGCGGGTTCTTTTTTAGCATAAATTCGGTCTTGTAAAATGGGGTTACGTCTTTTGTCAAGTTGTGGACAACGTTATCCACATATTCTGCCTGAGTTGTGTAAAAAGTGCGTAAAATCAGCAATAACGGCTTTTTTCAAAATGCTCTAATAAACAATTTTGTTGGCAATGAAACACTGTGAGAATTGTGGATAATGTGGATAGATCCGTGGATAATAATTCCTTTTCCTTGAAAATACCGATTTAACGCATAAAAAAGACCCCGAAGGGTCTTTTAAAGTAGGGAGTTATACACGAAACCTGTGTATAGAGCTGTGGATAACTATTTATGAACAAATCTAGAACGATGAAAAAATATTTATAAGGAGGATTTACATTATTCGTCAGCAAGGATTTCCCATTCGCTAAAGAAATCTGCCAGCTGAGATTTTTTGTTCTTTAGGTCCTCTTCATAACCTTGAAGTGCTAAATAATCCTGATAAACTTCAGGTTTAGTCATTTCATGCTCTATAAATACGATCGATTCTTCGAGTGTGGCGATGTTCTCCTCAAGCTCTGCGATACGCCGTTTGCGGTTACGCTCTTCACGCTTAGCCTGCTTGTCTGCTTCAAAAGAGGTTACAGCGCTTTTTTCAGGTACAGCAGTGTCCTTATTGACGTTTTTAGTAGCTAGTTCAGCGGCATCTTTTGCAATCTCTTCTAATTCTCGTTTCTTCTCGACATAGTCATCGTAGTTGCCGAGGTATTGGTCGATCCCTTCGGGATGCAGCTCCAGTACGCGTTCAGCCATTTTGTTCAAAAAATAACGGTCATGGGAGATGAACAGCAGGGTGCCTTCGAAATCAATTAAAGCAGATTCCAGAACCTCACGGCTGACCAGATCCAAATGGTTGGTAGGTTCATCGAGAATTAGCATATTTGCACCGCGGAGCATTAGTTTAGATAACGAAACCCGAGCTTTTTCGCCGCCGCTGAGTGCGGAAATTTTCTTAAGAACATCCTCTCCGCTAAAAAGAAAATTGCCAAGGATCGTACGAATTCTGGCTTCCTCGATCATTGGATATTCACTCCACAGTTCTTCCATAACCGTATTTTGTGGATTAAGTCGGGTTTGTTCCTGATCATAATAAGCAATTTTTACTTTAGTGCCCCAATTCACCGTTCCGGCAGAAGGCTCACGGGTTCCGGTCATACACTGCAGCAGCGTGGATTTACCGATACCATTGGGACCAATCAGGGCAGCAGTCTCCCCGCGACGAAGCTCAAAAGAGGCGTCCTTGAATAAAGGTGAACCTTCATTAAAGGCAACCGCAACATTGCGCACTTGAAGCACCTCTTTTCCAGACATGAAGTCTGGCTCAAAGGAGAAGCTAGCTTTCTTCAGATCGCCCATTGGGCGATCTAGACGATCCATCTTTTCAAGCGCTTTGCGTCTGCTCTGTGCACGTTTTGTGGTGGATGCCCGGACAATATTTTTCTGAACGAAATCCTCCATCCGCGAAATTTCATCCTGTTGCTTCTCATATTGCTTCATCCGTGCTTCATATTCGGCAGCCTTCAAATCTACATACCGACTGTAGTTACCTGTATAACGCCGGGACTGGTGCCGCTCGATCTCTACAATAGTAGTCACGAGCCGGTCTAGGAAATAACGGTCATGGGATACAACCAGAATCCCGCCAGCATAGCTGCGGAGGTAATCCTCCAGCCACGTTAACGTTTCGATATCCAGATGGTTAGTAGGCTCATCCAGCATCAGAAGATCCGGAGCCTGAAGCAAAATACGGGCCAGCGCGAGCCGGGTCTTTTGGCCTCCGCTAAGGGTAGAAATGGGTGTATCCGGTGGAAAATCACTGAAGCCCATGCCGTGTAGGACACTGCGAATCCGTGTATTCATTTCATAGCCGCCGTGGTCCTTGAACCAATCCGAACGCCGCGCATATCGTTCAAGCAGTTCTTCGTACCGCTTGGGATCTTCCGCGAGCTTAGGATCAGCAATACTTACTTCTAACTCTCTCAGCTCAGTTTCGGCTTCGATCAGCGGAGCGAAGACCGCCATCATTTCTTCATGAATGGTTTTGTCAGATTGCAGTCCGCTATTCTGAGCTAAATATCCGATCGTTGTTTCTTTTGATTTATGAATTTGACCGCTGTCATAAGACATCTCACCGGCCAGAATTTGTAGAAAAGTCGATTTGCCGGCACCATTCACACCCACTAGCCCGACACGTTCCTTTTCATTTACCTGTAGGCTTATGCCATCCAGTACGTTCTGTATACCATATGATTTAGTAATTCCTGTCGCTTGAAGAAGCATAACGATGAAACCTCCACCCTTGCATATTTCGCCTTGGTATTTATCCCTCAGCCGTATGAACAACTTATTCTATAGTTTACATGAAAAGCGTTTCCCAAGCGAGGGTTCGATCTAATGTAAGGAGGGAATAACGACCTAGTCCGATAACACAGTTCTATCCACCTTGGCGAACCGGGGAGAAGAGTGGTAAACTGGATTTACAAACAAGGATAAGCTAGGGATGAATAAGAGGGGGAAGCCGACAATGTCCAGCAAGGAGTCGGAGATCTCCAAAGTAAAGCAACAACTACGAGCGGAGAAGACCATCGCCCGAAACGAGCTGTCTTCGGACCAGAGAAGTAAACTATCATTTCAAGTCTGCCACTATGCATTGGAGTGGCTGGACACGAAGGATATAACTTCACTAATGGCCTATGTGTCTTTTCGTTCAGAGCTTGAAACCCGCCCACTTATCACACAGGCGTGGAAGGATCAGCGTAAGGTGCTGTTGCCGCGTGTAATTCCAGCAAGCGGTGAAATGAGTGTCCACGTGGTGAATGCATGGAGCGATTTAGAGCCGGGAAATTATGGTATCCATGAACCTATCGTCTCCAGCAGAGATTTATTAGAGGTTGAAGAGATTAAGCTACCTGCTGTTGTTTTCGTACCAGGGCTAGCATTTGATCTTCAAGGCGGCAGGCTTGGCTACGGTCGAGGATACTATGACCGGCTACGTGCGTCTTGGGAGAACGCCGGGTACGTTAGCGCACAGCCTCCGATATGGATCGGGTTAGCTTACAGCATGCAGTTGGTTCCAAGAGTGCCGATGGATGAGCATGACGCTTTAATGGACATGCTGATTACTGAAAATGGTATAGTGCACTGCCGAAAAGGAGAGTGAGCCATGGAATTGACCCATTTCAACGAGCAGGGAAGAGCTCGTATGGTGGATGTGAGTGAGAAGGAGATCACGAAGCGGACAGCTGTCGCGCGGAGTATGATCAAGATGGCCGCTGGAACGCTGAGCGCCATTAAGAGTGGCAAGATCAGCAAAGGTGATGTCCTTGCTGTTGCACAGATTGCCGGAATTATGGCGGCTAAGAAGACGTCAGACTGGATTCCGATGTGCCATCCGCTGCCACTTACCGGTATTGATATCAGCTTCTCCGATAACAGCGAAGATGAACTTTATATAGAAGCAACAGTCCATACTACAGGAAAAACCGGAGTAGAGATGGAGGCTTTAACCGCTGTTTCTGCCTCAGCACTAACGGTGTACGACATGTGTAAGGCTATTCAGAAGGATATGATTATCGGACCGACGCTACTGGTATCTAAGAGCGGGGGCAAGAACGGAGATTATACGCTCGAATAAGTATCAGTTGCTTATGTTCGAAGCGCTGATGCGAGCAGGCTGAACTGTACAGCCAACTATACATATAGAGAGGAAGGACAAACCTATGGCGTGGAAGACAGCAATCCTAACGGCCAGTGATAAAGGGGCCAGGGGCGAACGGGAAGACACGAGCGCCCAGGTTATTCGGGAGCTGGTGGAAGAGGAACTAGGTGGCGAGATCATTGAATATCGAATCGTTCCCGATGAACAAGATGAGATTATCGCAGCATTGATTGAACTGACGGACTATTTTCAGGCAGATTTGGTACTGACCACCGGAGGCACAGATCTGGCAATTCGTGATGTGACCCCGGACGCTACTCGGCGAGTGGTAGAACGGGAAGTGCCTGGGCTCTCAGAAGCTATGCGCAGCACAGTGATGCAAAAAAACCGTGCAGCTATGCTTTTCCGTGGGATATGCGGCATTCGTGGACGCACGTTGATTGTCAATTTACCTGGAACGCCGAAGGGTGTCCATGAGAATTTGGCAGCTATTATGGATCAATTGCCGGAAGCGCTGCTCATGGTAACTGGCCAATACCGCCAATAACCCTTTGTCATCTTCTTGTCACGTCACAACGATAATCTATTTATAGAAGAAAGTGGATGTAACTGTGACATAAGTTATGGTATTATTAAATTAAAGTAAACGATACCATGAACGGACAGGTGGACAAGGAGGAATAATAATGTTTAGTGGAATTGGAACTCCTGGTATTATTTTGTTGGTCATACTGGCACTTCTGCTCTTTGGCCCAAATAAACTGCCAGAGCTAGGCCGTGCAGTTGGACGAACCTTCCGTGAATTTAAGGAAGGCGCGCGTGAAATCATCGGGGATAATGAACCGGTGAAGAAGAGCGAAGCTCCTGTGCCGACGGCCCCGCAAACGGTCGCTGCAGATATTCCTCAGGACAAACGCCTGCCGGAATAATAGAAGATCTTTCAATGGGGCATTCTCAGGAGTCTACTAGACTTGAGGAGACGCCCCTTTTTCTTTGCTTTCCGCAGCAACGGACACTGCTTTGAAGAAAGTTAGTGTTATCTTTTTTACTCTTGTCATGGGATGGTGTCTGGATGTCTCTGAAATCGGAAGAAATGTCGGTGGTGGATCATCTCACCGAGCTGCGCAAACGGATTATTTATGTGTTAGTCGTATTTGTCCTTGGATTAATTGGCGGTTTATTTTGTGCAAAGCCCATTTACGATTATCTGATTAGCACGGACCTGGCGCAAGGTTTTGTTCTGCATGCATTCTCATTCTGGGATGGCATTGGGATGTACATGAAGATCGCGATGGCCGTTTCGCTAGTGATATCTGTCCCGTTTATTGCCTACCAATTGTGGGCATTTATCAGTCCGGGCCTGCGGCCGGAGGAGCGAAGTGCGACACTTCGTTATGTTCCTTATGTGTTTGTTCTTTTCCTTATCGGTCTTTCTTTTGCTTATTATATTGTTTTTCCAATGGCACTTTCGTTCACGATCTCAATTACCCGGAGTATGGGACTGGAAGAGACCTACGGGATTGCACAGTATTTTAACTTCATGTTCAGCCTGGTATTGCCGCTGGCATTGCTGTTTGAACTTCCATTGCTGGTGATGTTTCTGACCAAACTAAGAGTTCTCAACCCGCTACGCTTGCGTAAAATGCGTCGGTATGCCTATTTCACGCTTGTATTTATCGCCGTGGTTATCACACCCCCGGATTTTATCTCAGACTTTCTGGTGACGATTCCACTGCTCATCCTGTATGAGTTCAGTGTATTTTTATCTGCATTTGTCTATCGCAAGCAACTTGCTGCGGACGCGGCACGGGATGAACGGTATGTTCAGAAGAAGGAGTGAGGAAAAAAGGCTGCCGCTAAGTAGATTTTCTACGAATGTGGCAGCTTTTTTGCTATAAGTTGATTTCATTAGTTGGATTGAATACACTTAATAAGTAATTGTTATCGGCCGATCAGGATCATTAGATGCAAAGGTCTAACCATTCTAGCAACGTTCATATCGATAAGGGGTGAGAGGAAAGCGCTGGAATCCTACGCATATTTTCAAAACCCGTGGATACAATGTAATAGAGTGTGTGCTTGGACAAGCATTGAAACGTATTTTTTGCGAAAACTAATACGAATTTGTGTAAAAAGACTTGAAATCCGGGCTCAAGTTGAGTATCATAAAAATTGTTGTTAGCACTGCACGCTGTTGAGTGCTAACGCTCTTGAAAAATAGGAGATGGGCTGGAGATTAGCAGGCTTCCATTGATATTTTTCAAGAACATCACAGAATTCTAAGTTTGGCCCGTAAGTTCTAAACTATGTTTTGAAGCAAAATAACATAATTTTAAAGGAGGCTATTTTTTCATGATCAAACCATTAGGTGAACGCGTATTGGTGCTACCGAGCGAGCAGGAGGAAACAACTTCATTCGGGATTGTGCTTCCGGACTCCTCGAAAGAAAAGCCACAAGAAGGAACGATTATCGCAGTAGGTAGCGGAGCTTTGAAAGATGGAGTACGTGTAGCGCTTGAAGTTAAAGAAGGCGACCGTGTTCTTTTCTCTAAATATGCAGGAACAGAAATCAAATATGAAGGTAAAGAATATTTGATTATGAAAGAAAGCGACATTCACGCGATTCTTGACTAAGCAGGAGTCGATCATAAGCTAAATCTAAACTACTTAAAGTAATAGGATATACAAAAAATTCTAGGAGGTAATTACACAATGGCTAAAGAAATTAAATTCAGTGAAGAAGCTCGCCGCTCTATGCTTCGTGGTGTAGATGCTCTGGCAAACGCGGTAAAAGTTACACTTGGACCAAAAGGCCGCAACGTGGTGCTTGAGAAGAAATTTGGTAGCCCACTCATCACTAACGATGGTGTAACGATCGCTAAAGAAATCGAACTTGAAGATGCATTCGAGAACATGGGTGCTCAATTGGTTAAAGAAGTTGCTACTAAGACTAATGATGTAGCCGGTGACGGTACTACAACTGCAACGGTTCTGGCTCAAGCTATGATCCGCGAAGGTCTGAAGAACGTAACTGCTGGTGCTAACCCAATGGTTATCCGTAAAGGTATCGACAAAGCGGTTCGTGCAGCTGTTGAAGAATTGCAAAAAATCGCTAAGCCTATCGAAGATTCCCAAGCTATCGCTCAAGTAGCTGCTATCTCTGCTGCTGACGATGAAGTAGGTCAATTGATCGCTGAAGCTATGGAAAAAGTAGGTAAAGACGGTGTTATCACTGTTGAAGAATCCCGTGGATTCGCTACTGAGCTTGAAGTAGTAGAAGGTATGCAATTCGACCGTGGTTACATTTCCCCGTACATGATTACTGATACAGACAAAATGGAAGCTGTTTTGGAGAATCCATACATCTTGATCACTGATAAAAAAATCAGCAGCACTCAAGAAATTCTTCCATTGCTTGAAAAAATCGTTCAACAAGCTAGACCGCTTGTTATTATCGCTGAAGATATCGAAGGCGAAGCACAAGCTATGCTGATCGTGAACAAACTGCGTGGAACATTCAACGCTGTTGCTGTTAAAGCTCCTGGCTTTGGCGACCGCCGCGAAGCTATGCTGCAAGATATCGCTGCCCTGACTGGCGGCCAAGTGATCACTGAGAAGCTCGGTCTTGATCTGAAGAGCACTTCCATTGAACAACTGGGTAACGCACGTCAAGTACGCGTAACTAAAGAAAACACAACAATCGTAGACGGAAGCGGCGACAAAGCGGACATCAATGCACGCGTAAGCCAAATCCGTGCTCAACTCGAAGAAACAACTTCCGAGTTCGACAAAGAGAAATTGCAAGAGCGTCTGGCTAAATTGGCTGGCGGCGTAGCCGTTGTCAAAGTGGGCGCTGCAACTGAAACTGAACTTAAAGAGCGCAAACTTCGCATCGAAGATGCCCTGAACGCAACTCGCGCAGCGGTTGAAGAAGGTATCGTATCCGGTGGGGGTACAGCTCTTGTGAACGTATATAACGCTGTTGCTGCTGTAGACGTAACTGGCGACGAGAAAACTGGCGTTAACATCGTGCTTCGCGCGTTGGAAGAGCCAATTCGCACCATCGCAGCTAACGCTGGTCAAGAAGGTTCCGTAATCGTGGACCGCTTGAAAAAAGAAGCAGTAGGTATCGGCTACAACGCTGCTACTGGTGAATGGGTGAACATGTTCGAAGCGGGTATCGTTGACCCTGCTAAAGTAACTCGTTCCGCGCTGCAAAATGCTGCATCCGTAGCTGCTATGTTCTTGACTACTGAAGCTGTTATCGCTGACAAGCCTGAGCCTGAAAAAGGCGGCGGCATGCCAGATATGGGCGGCATGGGTGGAATGGGTGGCATGATGTAAGGAAATCATTATCGAAGCAATTCGATGATGAGTTTCCTTGAGAGGAAACACCATTTGACCACATAGTACAAAAATGAGAGACCTTTCATAAGTTCATTGAACTTTTGAGAGGTCTCTCATTTTTTTGTGGGTATAATTTAATCTAATTCTTGCTCTAAAACAGTTTTTACTAACCGACGTACTTCATCAGTTGATCTTGTATCCATTAATTGGTTTCTTAGTTCACCTGCGCCTCTAAATCCACGAACATAGATTTTGAAAAAGCGAAGAAGTGGTTTAAATAAACGTGGCTCAAGTTCATTTGAATATTTATCGTGAAGATCCAACTGTAAAAGAAGTAAATTGAGAAAATCCTTCGCGCTGTGTTCTTTAGGTTCTTTTTCAAAGGCAAATGGATTGGTGAAAATACCGCGGCCAATCATGACTCCATCAACGCCGTATTGTTCTACTAATTTTAATCCTGTTGCGCGGTCAGGAATATCTCCATTAATAGTTAACAACGTATTTGGAGCAATTTCATCGCGCAATTTTTTTATTTCAGGGATTAGTTCCCAGTGTGCCTCTACTTTACTCATCTCTTTTTTTGTACGAAGGTGAATGGAAAGGTTCGCAATATCTTGTTTCAATATATGTCCTAGCCAATCGCGCCACTCGTCAACATCAGAGTAACCCAATCTTGTTTTAACACTAACCGGCAATCCACCTGCTTTTGCTGCTTGAATAATTTCTGCTGCTACTTCAGGATGTTTTATTAATCCAGCACCTTTTCCATTCGAAGCGACGTTTTGTGCCGGGCATCCCATGTTTAAATCGATACCACGAAAACCAAGTTTTTTCATATCAATGCTCATCTGTTCAAAAAATACGGGTTTATCACCCCAAATATGAGCGACAATCGGTTGCTCATCTTCTGTGAATGTTAATCGACCACGTACACTGTCTTTTCCTACAGGGTGACAATAGCTTTCTGTATTTGTGAATTCTGTGAAAAATACGTCGGGTTTTGCAGCTTCACTAACGACGTGACGAAATACAACATCTGTGACATCTTCCATGGGTGCTAATATAAAAAACGGCTTCGGTAAATCAAGCCAAAAGTTTTGTTCGTTACTCATATTATCTCCTCTTGTTGTAATATATAAAAACGATATAAGGATAGCAAAGTCCTATACCCATCATACATAGTATCATTTTTTTTCGTTTGATGCACAGAATCCATGATGTGTGAATGTTCGTCCATGGCTATTTGTTTATAATCTGTTTATTGATACTTGTTATAATCCTGTAGATGAAAAGTTTGTAATATAAAGTCGAATCGTGTTAACGAATCGATTATAGACAAACGACATAACGCATCCAAAGAACAGGGGGATAAGCAAGTGAACAAAAAGCAATGGATAAGCTCTATATTGGCTGCTGCTGTATTATCAAGCCCTATCATTATGCCGACCAAAGGATCGGCAGCTGCTTCCTTTATTGATATTGATGGCTCATATGCAAAGAAAGCGATTGTTGAGCTATTCGATCAGGGGATAGTGACCGGTGTTGGAGAGAGTAAGTTCTATCCTACGTCGAATATTACAAGGCAGGATTTTGCAATTATTTTAGCAAAGACATTAAAGCTGGATGTTTCGAACCCTCCTGCACTGCCAACCTTTCTGGACGTTCCCACAAGCAACTACGCATACAGCTATGTGGAGGCAGCTGTCAAAGCCGGATTGATTAAGGGTACAGGCAGTAATCTTTTCGGTACGGGGCAAAATTTATCACGTCAGGATATGGTCGTCATGTTCGTGAGAGCATTGGGAGTCAATCCTACGGGTAAAGCTGGAACTTTGCAATTTGCTGATAGTAGCCAAATTGCTGATTATTCTAAGGATTTTATAGCTGCCGCTGTGGAATATGGATTGATTACAGGATATAATAATTTTTTTAATCCTGATACCAAAGTAGATCGTCAGGCCGTAGCTCTAGTAGCTTCTAAGTTTCTGAAGTTTAAGGAGAACGGAAACACTGAGCAGCCCGCTTCCACCCCAACTGCTCAACCGAGCAAAGAACCGGTAACAGTGCCTACTCCTGTTGTTGGAGGGTCTTCGTCTTCGCAAAGTGAGCATAGCAGTAATTCAGATACAAATGCACCTGTGGTTGAAAGTACCAAGTTCGAGGCGATCGACAACTACAACGGGACACAAGATCAGCTTCGCGGGTTAGCGGGAGCCATCGGGGAGCAAGGAGCAGCGGTACAAGCCTACCTGTGGACGGATGCGAATGAGAACGGTGAAGTAGATGCCGATGAATTAGGAACAGCCATCACATTAGGCACCAGTGCAGCAGATGGATCTGTGAGTGCGGCTAATATTGGTGATCTGAACGCAGGAACGTATCGTTTCGTGATTACCGCTAAGGATTCATCCAATAATGAATCAGCGAAGAAAGCTGCACATGCGGTTACGGTGACCTTGAGCAAAAACGATGTTCCGGATACGACTGCACCGGTAGTGGACGCAACTAAGTTCGAGGCGATCGACAACTACAACGGGACACAAGATCAGCTTCGCGGGTTAGCGGGAGCCATCGGCGAGCAAGGAGCAGCAATACAAGCCTACTTGTGGACGGATGCGAATGAGAACGGTGAAGTAGATGCCGATGAGTTAGGAACAGCCATCGCTTTAGGCACCAGTGAAGCAGACGGATCTGTGAGTGCGGCCAATATTGGAGATCTGAACGCAGGAACGTATACTTTCGTGATTACCGCTAAGGATTCATCCAATAATGAATCAGCGAAGAAAGCTGCACATGCGGTTACGGTGACCTTAAGCAAGAATGAAGTTCCGGATACGACTGCACCGGTAGTGGACGCAGCCAAGTTCGAGGCGATCGACAACTACAACGGGACACAAGATCAGCTTCGCGGGTTAGCGGGAGCCATCGGGGAGCAAGGAGCAGAGGTACAAGCCTACCTGTGGACGGATGCGAATGAGAACGGTGAAGTAGATGCCGACGAATTAGGAACAGCCATCGCTTTAGGCACCAGTGAAGCAGACGGATCTGTGAGTGCGGCCGATATTGGTGATCTGAACGCAGGAACGTATCGTTTCGTGATTACCGCTAAGGATTCATCCAATAATGAATCAGCGAAGAAAGCTGCACATGCGGTTACGGTGACCTTAAGCAAAAACGATGTTCCGGATACGACTGCACCGGTAGTGGACGCAACTAAGTTCGAGGCGATCGACAACTACAACGGGACACAAGATCAGCTTCGCGGGTTAGCGGGAGCCATCGGCGAGCAAGGAGCAGCAATACAAGCCTACTTGTGGACGGATGCGAATGAGAACGGTGAAGTAGATGCCGATGAGTTAGGAACAGCCATCGCTTTAGGCACCAGTGAAGCAGACGGATCTGTGAGTGCGGCCAATATTGGGGATCTGAACGCAGGAACGTATCGTTTCGTGATTACCGCTAAGGATTCATCCAATAATGAATCAGCGAAGAAAGCTGCACATGCGGTTACAATTGAGCTTGTTAATGGTGTTCTGACCACACCTACGGTTACTAGCTCTATATATGGTTTTGACGGAGGCGGCGGTTCAAAAACAAAACAACTGATAACGGGTTCTACACAATCGCGCATTCGCTTCGACTTTTTCTCCGGAGAAAGCTTTACGAATGCTGAAATTCAGGTAACGTTGGAAGGCATGATCTTTACCACAAACGACTATTATACCATTAGTGGATGGACACATCCGACGAGTGATCAAATTAGCAATAATGGGCATACGTTAACTTTCACAGGAAGTAACATAGGTGTTTCGGATATCGCTTTTGAACTTCATAATAAAGTGATGCCGGCACCCGGGACCTATCTCATTAAGTTCAAAGCAGATGCGGATGGACCTGGAACAGCTAGATCTTATTCCGAGGAACAAGTCATTACCTTAATTATTTTGCCACCGGCTTAAACTAGAAGTTTCTCATGAGTTCTTTGAACTTGTGGGAAGCT
This sequence comes from Paenibacillus sp. FSL R5-0928, assembly GCF_037970385.1. Taxonomy (NCBI): domain Bacteria; kingdom Bacillati; phylum Bacillota; class Bacilli; order Caryophanales; family Paenibacillaceae; genus Paenibacillus; species Paenibacillus sp. FSL R5-0928. The sequence continues at coordinate 1,202,439 of NZ_CP150225.1, forward strand.
TCTTTTTTTATGAAAAATAGGATTGCTCAATATAGTCTAAATGATTATTATGAGTAAGGTATGTTCATATAAAAATAGAGATAAACAGGATGGAGAGCACCATGAAAACAACACGTCAGAACGCATTGATTTTCTCGTTTACTTTTATGGCTTTTATTCTGGGTACGACGGAGTATATTATTGTTGGTTTACTCTCTGAAATATCCTCAAGCCTCGGAGTTACGCTTGCGACAGCCGGGGGCTTGGTATCTGGCTTCGCGATTTCTTATGCCATTGGCACACCAATTATGATGTCCTTGTGCAGCCGTGTTCCGAAACGGATTACGATTCTTGTGTCACTTGTATTGATTCTGCTGCTGAATTTGTGGAGTGCTGTAACTGGAACTTACAGTATGCTGCTGGTGACTAGAATAGTTACTGCCATACTATGTGGCTTTGTTCTTTCTGTAGCCATTACGGTAGCGAATGAAGCGGTTGATCAGGAGAAGAGAGGCAAAGCGATTGCTACAATTTTGAGTGGTTTTGCTATTGCAAATGTTTTTGGTGTGCCGATCGGTACTTTTGTAGGGCAGTTTTTTAATTGGCCAGCAGCGTTTGTTCTGAATGGGATATTAGCTGGAGTTGCCATAGTCCTAAATTATATTTATATTCCACGCCAATTACCGAAACCTGTGCCTAGCTCACTCAAAGATCAGATCGGATTGCTCACAAACGGCCGCATTATTCTTGCATTTCTCATTCCGGTTACAGCAGTGGGAGCCGTATTTGTGATGTACACTTACATTACACCTATACTGGAGCAAGTCATGAATGTTCCTAAAAGCTCGGTTAGCGGCGTGCTGTTTGCCTACGGGATTGCCACGATTGTCAGCAACTGGATTGGTGGCAAAGTTGCGACCGGGAATGCGGTAAGTAAGCTAAGATTCGTATTTCTTATTCAAGCTGTGGTCTATGTTATCTTTAGTATGACCGCATCTGTTTCCATTCTTGGAATGATTGTGCTAATGGCTCTGGCCATGATGTCGAGTATTGTGAGCGCACCTGCGCAGCTCTATTTGATTGACTTAGCTAAGCAGTTCTCACCAAAAACGAAGGATCTTGCTGCTTCCTTGAATCCAGTAGCCTCAAACCTGGGAATTGCAGGCGGGTCTGCGATCGGTGGAGTGGTTGCCGGGCATGGAGGATTAATCTCTCTTCCTGTAGCTGCTGCCATTCTGGCAATATTGGCATGTGTGATTACCTTGATATGTTATAAGATGGATCATCAAAGCCAAGCAGCGGTCATCACTCAGCATCATAACTTAACCTAATGAGATGATATAAGATATCCCGGCTTCATACGAGTTCATTGAACTTGTGTGAAGCTTTTTTATAACAATAAGCTGCAAAGCGTTGACTTCCTATAGATTCAGTGCTAAACTTATCTTAAATTAAAGATAATTAAAGTAAAGATAAAAAGTCTCGGTGGTATCCGCTAAGGAGCTTGCCCAGTAGAAAAGATCTTTTTTTAAGTGATATCTTAACGTTAAGATAATTAAACTAAACCTTCTTATTCTTGGGAATTATATTACGAGTCAACATCAACTAAACATTAGGAGTGTATAACAATGAGAAACTTAAAAGGGATTCACCACGTTACAGCCATCACAAGCAGCGCAGAGAAAAATTACGAGTTTTTTACTTACGTATTAGGTATGCGTCTAGTGAAGAAAACAGTCAATCAAGATGATATCCAGACGTATCATTTGTTTTTTGCAGATGATAAGGGCAGCGCCGGAACAGACATGACCTTCTTTGATTTTCCTAACATCCCTAAAGGGGTTCATGGAACTAACGAGATTGCGAAGACATCCTTCCGGGTACCAACAGATGCTGCATTAGACTACTGGGTTAAGCGTTTTGATCGGCTTGCAGTGAAGCATACCGGCATTAAAGAGCAATTCGGCAAAAAGACATTATCCTTCGTAGATTTCGATGATCAACAGTATCAACTTATTTCAGATGAATTGAATAAAGGTGTCGTATCAGGTACACCGTGGCAAAAAGGGCCTATCCCTTTGGAGTATGCAATAACTGGCTTGGGACCGATCTTTGTACGAATTGCTGACTTCAACTACTTCAAAGAAGTATTGGAGAAAGTGATGTTGTTTAAAGAAATTGCTCAGGAAGAGACGTATCATTTATTTGAAGTTGGCGAAGGCGGAAACGGTGCACAAATTATTGTAGAGCATAACGAGTTCTTACCGAATTCACGCCAAGGTTTTGGGACTGTTCACCATGCTGCATTCCGTGTAGAGGATCGTGCGATGCTGGACGAGTGGACAGAGCGTTTTGAAGGCTTTGGATTCCAAACTTCAGGATATGTAGATCGTCACTTCTTCGAGTCGTTGTATACACGTGTTGCACCACAAATATTGTTTGAGCTTGCCACTGACGGGCCTGGATTTATGGGAGATGAGGAATATGAAACCGTTGGCGAGAAGCTTTCTTTGCCACCTTTCTTGGAACCTAAACGTGAGCAAATTGAGAAGTTAGTCCGTCCTATTAATACCGTTAGAAGTACGATCGACTTTGTGAAAGAGTGAAGAAGGGGCTGAGGAAATTGATTTCAATTGATCCAAAGTACAACAGTGAGCGGGAAAATTACAAATTATTAATTGGCACTATTATTCCTAGACCTATAGCCTTTGTCACAACACAATCAGAAGAGGGTCTCTTAAATGGTGCACCTTTTAGCTATTTTAATATCGTTTCGTCTAATCCTCCAATGGTTTCATTGGCTATTCAAAGACCGGCAGGCCGTTTAAAAGATACAGCCCGTAATATTTACGATAATCAACAGTTTGTTGTGCATATTGTAGATGAGGAGAATGTTGCGAAGATCAATCAGACTGCAGCCACATTACCTGCTTCTGAAAGTGAAATTGAATTGGCGAATCTTACACCGATTCAAAGTACAAGTGTAGCTGTGCCTGGCGTTTTGGAAGCGAAGGTGCGGATGGAGTGCAAGCTTGTTCAAGCAATCCCTCTAGGGGGTGAAGAACCTGGGAGTGACTTGTTTATTGGCGAAATTGTTCAATTCCATATCGATGAATCGATCTATCAGGAGGGGCACATTGACCCGAGAGTTCTAAACGCTGTGAGCCGCTTGGCGGGAAATAATTACGCAACTCTTGGAGAGATTTTTACAATAGATAGGCCGGAATAAGCAACTATAGAATAGACCTGCTAGTAAGCAATGAAGCCTACTTAGCAGGTCTTTTTGTGTACCGAAGCTACAGCGCGTCCGCAACCCCCAACAAAGCAATCCCTAGAATCACAACGAAAATAACGGCATATTGTGCCTTGCTTAGTTTTTCTTTGAGGAAGATGCGCGATAATATTACGGAAAAAATGCTGTATGAAGCAATAAGTGGTGCCGCGATAATGGCGTTGCTGGACATAGCAAATACGTAGAAGAATTGTCCGGTCGTTTCCAGAATGGCTGCGAAGCCCTTATCCCGTTCTTTAAATAGGTTGAACTTTACCTTTTTAAAAAATTTCAGGTATGTAAAAGACAAGATGGCACATATAAAGAAGGTGTATTCATACGCGAGCAGAGCTGCTTTTTCGCTAATCAGGCTGAGTTCATCCAAATAAATAGCATCGGCAAAGGTGCCAAGTCCATCGATTAGGCAGTATAGGATTGGAAAAATGATGGCGATACGCCAATCTGATATTTTTTATCAATCTGTGTGGTGCTGTTTTGAAGCGCTTGGTGTTCTGCTCTCTTTTCCAAGATGGCGATCCCGATAATGCCTAAGGTGATAACGGCAACACCAACGATTTCAAGCGCCCCTAGCTCATGGGTGAAAAAGATAAATAATAATATCGTCGTTACAGCGCCTGATGAATTTTGTACGGGGGAGGCAATGGATAACTCAATATATCTAAGTCCAATATAACCAACTGCCATCGACAGGATATAGAGTGCAGACACAGGGAAATATCGGATTAAGTCTATAGGATCAAAGGTCAATCCTTGAATGAGCATATAAGCTGTTGCGTGAATACCCATGACTATCCCCACGATAATGACAATCTTAATATGGCTATACCGATCCTGACTATCGGTCCCCTTTTTATAAAATAAGTCAGCCCCTCCCCAAGCGAAGGCCGTTAATAATGCAAACATAAACCACATGATCATTGCTCCTTGATGTAATTTAAAATCCCCGCCGATTATACCAGATTAGATTCTACACAGGGTGCTCATTTCGTCACACATAAAAAATACACCCTCTAGAAGCGACCGGACAAACCATAGGTTTATCGAAAGTCTATTCTAAAGGGTGTACTTCATAACATAACAGAGGGGGAAGGCGTTCTATCTTAACGTAGAGTTTTCAATGCGCCACTCCAAGCCAAGACTTGATCCAGCATCCCATTAAGATTGGTAAGATGAAGATCCGCTGGTTTGAACACAGTTCCGTTCTCGAAATCAGTGAACAGTGACAACGCAGGGTGTACACGAACGTCTGCTACAGATAGTTCTCCCAAGATTCCGCGTAGATGTTCAGCTGCACGAGCGCCCCCTACGGAACCATAACTTACGATACCTGCTGCTTTATTATTCCAAGCTTCACGGGCGTAATCGAGCGCATTTTTCAGTGATGCAGAAATACTGTGGTTATATTCTTGTACGATAAATACGAAACCGTCTAGTGTAGCAAGTTTAGTGTTCCAAGCTGTTGCTTGTTCAGTTGCATCAGCCTCACCCAATAGTGGAAGCTTGAAGTCTGCAATATCTATGATCTCATAATTAGCATCCCCGCGTGCATCCGCAATCTTTTTAACCCATTCTCCTACTTGCGGGCTTAAACGACCTTGACGAGTACTTCCGAGAATAATACCGATGTTTAATTTTGACATTGTTTGTTCCTCCTCAATTTTTGTTCTACCAAATAGTTTGTCTAGAAATCCCATGAAGTACACAACCTTTAAAAATTATTTATCTCAAGAGTAGTAAACTCTGGTTGTCTTTAAGTTAAGTATCTTTAAGATGAGATAATGATACCGCACATAGTGTGCTTTGTCAAGCAACTTTATAATAGTTAGTTTATAGCTTTGCTTCACCTTTACAAAATTAGTTGTTAGGAATATAATTGTTTAAGCAACTATTAAAACAGTGTTAATTGGGAAGGGATACGATCATGACGACAAAGCATAACCAATCCGAGCTTACTTTAGGATTTATGATGGGCACGACTTATCGTAAATTAAGCATGTTATTTCAAAGTGGGCTGAAAGAACATGATATAACACCGGAGCAATGGTCAGTCCTTTTTCATATTGACAGAACGGAAGGTCTGATTCAGAAGGATATCGCTAAGCGCTCTGGTAAGGATAAGCCAACTACAACGCGAATTCTGGATCATTTGGAAGGAAAGGGACTGATCTACAAAAGAACCGGCGAGAACGATCGGCGTTCTTTTAAAGTCTATATTACGGAAAAAGGAAGGTCTCTGGTGAAGGAAACCGTTCCTATTGAAGATAAGGTAACAGAAGAGATTATGAACTGTATTTCTAGTAAGGAATATGAGTTGCTCATGGAATTGCTGCTAAGAATAAACAATCATGTAGATCAAATAACAGATGGAGAGTAGGAAGGCAAGTTATGTTAGAACAACAAGAACTACGTACGAAATTATGGACCAAATCTTTTATTGCTTTAACGATTAGTGCTTTATTTTTATTTATGAATTTACAGATGTTGTTATCTTCATTTCCGTCTTACGTAAAAAGCGAATTTCAGGCCGGAGATATTATGGTCAGCCTCGTTACCAGCGTCTTTGCATTAACTGCGATCGCTTCACGTTTTATGACCGCTTTTCTGATGCGGAAGGTTAGCCGCAATGTATTATTATATATTGGCTTAGCAATTGCCGCCGCTATAACCGGCCTTTATGTTGTAGCAGATTCCATTGGCTCGCTGCTGCTGATGCGTGTGGGCTATGGGATTGGATTCGGGATTGCCAGCACGATTATTCCAACGATTGTTTCGCAGATTATTCCGAGCAAAAGAATGGGTGAAGGGATAGGTTATTTCGGTTTATCTACCAGCCTGGCGATGTCGATCGGTCCGATGATTGGCTTAAATGTGATGAAACAATCGGGTTTTGGAACACTGGCTATGATTGGTATGGTAACCTTACTTCTTGCCTTTCCAGTACTTTTATTTTCTCGTTCACTTCCTGCACAACCGAAAAAACAGCCAACCCCAACTCAAAGCGAATCCACCAAACCTCTCAAGGTTCCGTTTAATACAAAGTTAGTATTGCCTGCCATTCTGAATGTCATGTTGGCAATTACCTACGGGGGATTGCTAAGCTTTATCGCTTTATTCGGCGAATCAGTTCATCTGGAGCAAGTGGGTTTGTTCTTTTTATTTAATGCGGTTACGATCATCATTATAAGACCTATCTCCGGCAGATTATTTGATAAAAGAGGACCAGCTTCTGTCCTAATCCCGGCGGCGGTTTGCGTCGTTGCAAGCTTAACTGTGCTTTCTTATACGACCTCTATGCCAATGCTCATCGTTTCTGCACTGCTATATGGACTTGGTTTCGGCGCTATTCAGCCAACGATCCAGGCTTGGATGCTTCGCACCTCAACACCTGCACAATATGGTATGGCCAACAGTATGTTTTATAACTCAACGGATTTGGGTGTAGCCAGCGGAGCCATTATTCTGGGGGCAATCTCGGCAGCAACTGATTATGGGATAATGTATCGTTATTCGGCTGGGTTTATGGTGTTGTTCCTTATCGTGTATGTGGGAATTCAGATTAACAAGGCTAGAGTGAATCCTTCAACCTTAAGTCAATAGGGTTCGGAGATTAAGCCAATCTTTATCTACTATTCATATTATTTTAAGCTAAGAGGGTTATAGTAATCACATAACCCCCTTATAATATAGACTTTGACCCTGCCGGACGTTGGCAGGGTCCTTTTTTTGTGTATGAAGAGAAGAAGTACATTATGTCGATGCACTTTTCTGGCAGGATGGATTATGCTTAGAAGAATAGGAATCGAAGGGGGAGAGATTTGCGGATGAATATGACATGGAACTTAGATAGTTTATATCCTTCCTTTGAATCGGAGCAGTTAAAAAGGGATCGCAAGCTACTGGGCCAGCATGTACAAGATTTAAAGCGGTGGGCTAAGCACCATTTGAATGTAAAAGACGTTACAGCCATGCCTGTGGAGGGCTTTTTAAGAATTTATAATGATTATAAAAGCATATATGTATGCTTGTTAGCTTATGCAGAGTTAACACTCAGCGCAGATCGTGGCTGCGAGGAAGCCATGAATCTTGCTGATGATATTGAGGAGGCCAATTCAGAAATCATTGGGGTAGTTGTGGCTTTTAAGCGCTGGTTTAGCACTTGTGATCATATGGATGAGCTTATCGTTAGCTCCCCTTATCTAATGGAGCATCAATTTTATTTGCGAGAACTCCTGTTACAATCCCGCTATGAGTTAAGCGAAGAACTTGAAATGGCTATAGCCAAAATGCAGAGTACAGGATCCAAAGCATGGAGCAGACTGTATATGGAGAGGACTTCAAGTACACTTGCAGATTTAGCGGTGGATGGGGAAACTAGACAAGTGACGCTTGCGGAGCTAAGAAGTATGGCTTATGAGAATAATGCCAGCTTAAGAAAAGCTGCTTATGAAGCAGAGGCAGAAGCCTGTAGTCTTATTGCTGAGGTCTGCGCAGCCAGCTTAAATGGCATTAGTGGTGAGGCGCTGACGATTTATGGCATGCGGGGTTATCAATCTTCGCTGGAAAAAGTGTTAATCGCTTCGAGAATGGACAGTGAGACTTTAGCCGCTATGCTCACTGCTCTTCGGGAGAGCCTGCCAGCCTTTCATACCTATTATCAAAAGAAAGCCGAGCTGCTGGGACATCCGGCAAAGCTGCCTTTTTACGATATTTTTGCACCAGTCGGTGTAGAAAACGGGAAAATTACATACGCTAACGCCAAAGATACAATCATCTCGAGCTTCGCAACCTTTAGTGAGGAACTGGCTTGTTTTGCTCAGAAGGCTTTTGATCAGCAATGGATTGATGCAGAACCTAGATCAGGCAAAGGGGGTTATGGACTTTGCATCGATATTTTCCCGATTGGCGAGAGCAGAATTATGACCCAGTTCACCGGAAATGCCATAGATATTAGTATCCTTGCCCATGAGCTCGGCCATGCCTATCATAGCTCCTGTCTGGCTAATGAAACGATGCTGAATACGGATTACCCGATTCCGATTGCTGAAACGGCTTCGATTTTTTGTGAGACGATAGTGAACCATGCCATAATTACAAATTCAACGGAGAAGGAAGCTCTGCTTATTCTGGAGAGAAGTATTTCTGATGCCGGTTATTATCTTGTAGACTTTTATGCCCGTTATTTATTTGAGATCAAATTATATGAGAGAAGAGCATTAGGCCCGCTGTCTGTTCAAGCGCTAAATGAATTGATGATTGCCTGTATGGTGGAAGCCTATGGTGAGGGCATTGACCCGGGTACAATCCATCCGTACATGTGGATGAACAAAGCTGGATATTTTATGGCTAGTAATGAATTTTTGAATTTCCCGTATTCCTTTGGTTTGTTATTCTCTAAAGGACTGTACGCGGAATATTTAAAGAGGGGCGAAGAGTTCGCCCCTAAGTATCGCCAGTTCCTTAGGGATACCAGCAAACATAATATTGTTGATGTAGCAACAACAATGGATATAGATGTTCACTCCGTCGACTTCTGGAGAAGTGCGTTGAAGCTGATAGAGAGCGACATTGGGGTGTTCATCGCTAAAGCCTAAACAACTCTCCAATTATGGTCACAGGTAGCTTCAATTTGGCCATGCTTTTCAATGTAGTCGGTGACAATTTCAGATATGTCGATCATAATTTCTTGAACAATCGGCTTACCCTTATACATCTCATAATCTCCGCCACCGCTGGCTCTATAATTGTTCATAACAACCTCATATTCTTTAGAGTCCTCTATAGGCTGACCTTGGTACAGCAGATGGAGGACTCTTTCGCCTGCAGGTCTAACGGTATCAAGCTCGTATTGTATTCCTTCCCACATATCATAATTGTAATGCTGCGGTTTAGGCTCGATGTAGGCGGGGTTAACGGCTATTATTCCGTTCTCGTCTTGTTGGAAATAGTTAGCGGTTTGTTCTAAGGCCTCTCTAATATCTTGTCCTGTCAGTCTTAGGACGGTTAAGGTGTTGGGATAAATGAAGTTCGATAAAATGTCTCTGCGTGTGATGGTTTCGCTGAAACCCTTGCAATCGTTACTGAGTAAGGCTGCTGTAGAAATGTCTACGCCAGCAGCCTCCATTTGTACCTTATTCATAAATTCTATAAAAGGATGGTCAGCCAAGCGGCATTCATCAGCACTGGAAATAGACAGGTCCCCGATAACCGTTCCTATTCTCTCATCCAGCCAGGTTTGTGTTTCTGATTCAAGAGTACTGTTCAGCTCTAGGATTATATCATCTGCAGCTGTTGTCTCATTAACGTTAAGGAGCTCGGCATGTTTACGCTGAATCTTCCAGTGTGTATTTTCTTTTTGGAAAATAACCGAAATTTTACCGAGGGAAAGTCCATTACAACCAGGTTGTATGATTGTAACACCGTTCAACTCCCCAGCTATGGAGCGGTGCTGATGTCCGGTAATTAGCACATCTATGCCCTCTACCTCTGTACACATGGCGTAGGCTTGATTCTCCCCCGTTAGTCTTTCTACAGGTTCTCCACTGCTTAGATCGCGTTCGAATCCGCCGTGGTAAGCTACAACGAGCAGATCAGGCTGCTCTTCTGCCCGTATAATGGCACACCAATGCTTTACAGTCTCTAGCGAATCCTCAAATTGAAGCCCTTCAATATGGCTAGGGTTCTCCCAGTGGGGGATGTAATGCGTCGTAACCCCTAGAACGGCTACTTTGATTTTATCTACCCATTTGATGATATAGGGTTTACCAAAGGCGGGTTGATTTGTCGTGTTATCTATAATTCCAGCTGATAACCATGGAAAGCGGGAATCCTGAACGGCTTTATTCAGCAGAGTTTTGCCAAAATTGAATTCATGGTTGCCAATAATTGCAGCGTCATATTTCAATTCATTTAGTGCAGCTATGCCCGGATTCAGCTCATTACTATAATGTGTAGCTGCATAATAAGTTAACGGTGTGCCTTGAATAAGATCGCCGTTATCTATAAGGATCAGCTCAGGAGTATGGGATCTTTCTTGTTTAATGAGGGTAGCAATTGTTGCTAAGCCTGCTGGTCGTTTCCCCCCCGTGCGGTAATCGACGGGCCCAAAATGTCCATGTAGATCACTTGTTACGAGGATTTCACAGGTTATTGAATTCTCTTTATTCATAGGTAGCCCCTCCTGATAATAAGTTCAGACCTCATTCTAGCAGATAATTTGCTAACTTTAAGAGATTGGAATAAATTTTACATATATTTGATGCTTGGTTGCTATTGATTTAATAAAACACATCTATAGTTTAGAAGTACTCAAAAATAAAAATAGAAAACAGTGGAGGTCTTTCGTTTGAGAAAAATCAGTAAATTCGTATTGCCGCTAATGATGTCTATTACATTGCTTAGTGGTTGTGGCGCTAACAACACTACAAATAATGCAAACCAAGGATCGACGGACGGGGCAAATGCACCGAAGGAAACGGCAGCTCCTGTAGCAGAGGGTTATGTTCCAGAGAAGCTTACTGTACAATTTGTTCCTTCTCAAAATGCAGATACGCTCGAAGCTAAAGCGAAACCTCTTGAAAAATTACTGGGTGACAAGCTCGGTATTCCTGTAGAAGTAAGTGTCTCTACTGATTACAACACCGTTATCGAAGCTATGGCCTCTAAAAAAGTGGATGTAGGTTTCCTTCCTCCAACTGCTTACGTGTTAGCTAAAGAAAAAGGAGCAGCTGAGGTTATTCTTCAGGCTCAACGTTTTGGTGTAAATGATGAAACCGGTGGTCCAACAGATGAATTAGCGGATTTCTATAAATCTATGATTATCGTCAAGAAAGATTCTGCGATCAAATCGGTTGCCGATTTGAAAGGTAAAAAAATTGCCTATCAAAACGTTACATCCTCTGCAGGATTTGTATGGCCGGCTGCAACGCTTATGGATGCGGGACTTGATCCGCTGAAGGATGTACAAGCCATTACGGTTAAAGGTCATGATCAAGGCGTGCTTGCTGTGCTGAATGGTGACGTAGATGCAGCAGCTATTTTCCAAGATGCCCGGAACACGGTCGTTAAGGATTATCCAAAAGTATTTGAAGATACTCAAGTTCTCGCCTTTACTGATAAAATTCCTAACGATACGATTTCGGTCCGTTCAGATATGAATAAAGAATGGATTGAAAAAATCCAGCAGGCATTCATTGATATCGCAGCTGACACAGAAGGCCATGAGATTATCAAAGACATTTACTCTCATGAAGGTTATGTGAAATCACAAGACAGCAACTTTGACATTGTTCGCGAATACAACAGTAAAGTAAAAACAGAGTAGAACAGGCCGTTCAAGGATACAACGATGTTGGTGTATAACAGGCATTAAGGATAGCCAGCTCCGGATTCCCCCCCGGATCTGGCTATCTCTTTTATACGAATATACGAAAACACATAAAGGGATGATTTCATGATAGAGCTTCGTAATGTATCCAAAACGTATCTAAACGGAACCAAAGGATTAAACAACATTAACCTGACCATTCCAGCCGGAGAATTTGTAGCTATTGTTGGTCTTTCGGGAGCAGGGAAGTCGACCTTGCTGCGTTCCATTAACCGGCTTCATGATATTTCCGAAGGTAATATTCTTATTAACGGACAGTCCATTACGAATGCAAAAGGAAGCCGGCTACGAATGATCCGTAGGAATATCGGAATGATCTTCCAAAGCTTCAACTTAGTGAAACGTACGACGGTGCTTCGTAATGTTTTGGCAGGACGGGTGGGCTATCATTCCACACTGCGGACGATACTTGGCAGATTCCCACAAAAGGATATCGATTTAGCCTTCGAATCCCTTGATCGGGTAAATATCGCGGAGAAGGCCTATACACGTGCAGATCAGCTATCTGGAGGTCAGCAGCAACGTGTAGCTATTGCCCGTGTTCTTGCGCAGGAGGCACAGATTATCCTCGCAGATGAACCTGTAGCTTCACTAGATCCGCTCACAACCAAGCAGGTTATGGATGATCTAAAGAAGATTAATATGGAACTCGGGATTACGACCATTGTGAATTTGCATTTTATTGATCTGGCTAGAGAATACGCTACCCGGATTATTGGGCTCCGGGCAGGAGAGGTTGTCTTCGATGGTCCTGTATCAGAGGCAACCGATGAGAGGTTTGCGGAGATTTACGGCAGACCGATTCATCAGGATGAGTTGTTGGGTGAGCCTGTACTCGGAGGCGTGTGAGATGAGTGTGAATGCAGAGAAGCTACATCCCAAACCGCCAAGAAAGATAAAACATTATTTTACAGCCATTATATTAGTAGTATTACTGTGGAGAAGTGCTGTCTTAACCGATTCATCCTTCGGAGAGCTGATTTCCGGTCTGCCGAATATGCTTGATTTGCTTAAGGAAATGTTTCCCCCGAACTGGGGGTATTTTGACAACATTATAGATGCGATGCTGGAGACGATCCGGATGGCGCTGGTTGGCACAACGTTTGGTGCCATTCTTGCGGTTCCGGTTGCGCTGTTGTGTGCAAGCAATATTACGCAAAGCCGTTGGCTTCATTATCCGGTCCGTATGCTGCTGAACCTGATCCGCACGATTCCCGATCTGCTGTTGGCTTCTATCTTTGTGGCCATTTTCGGCCTCGGTGCGCTTCCTGGGATATTTGCTTTGACGATATTTTCGTTGGGGCTGATCGCCAAGCTTACCTATGAAACGATGGAGACGATTGATCAAGGACCTTTGGAAGCAATGACTTCAGTAGGGGCTAATAAGATTCAACGCATTATGTTCGGAGTCATTCCACAGGTACAGGCTCATTTTATGTCTTATGTCCTATATGCCTTCGAGATTAATGTTCGTGCTGCGGCGGTTTTAGGTCTGGTAGGAGCGGGTGGGATCGGCCACTATTATGAAGTCACCCTAGGCTTTTTGGAATACGATAAGACTTGCACCATCATCTTGTTCACATTAGCAGTAGTACTGATTATTGATTATGTAAGCACTAAGCTACGGGAGAAATTAATATGAGTAAATCATGGAATACCCTTGTCCCTAAACCCCGTAAAAATCGTTTTCGTTGGCTGATTTATGTAGCCCTAGCTGCGTTATATATTTGGGCTTTTTCGGGAGTGCCGTTTAATGGATTCAAAGAAACCGCCGGGATCATTACTAAAGCAATTTTTGCCGGGATATTCTCACCTGACTGGGCCTTCGTTTATTTACCAGATGGGGAGGATCTCCTGCGGGGATTGCTCGAGACGTTAGCTATTTCAATCCTAGGCACTTTTATCTCGACCTTTTTATGTATTCCTTTTGCATTTTGGGCTGCAGTTAACATGAGCAAGGGAAAGGTAATTTCAGGTTCCGGCAAGCTGATGTTGAGCTTTATACGAACCTTCCCTGAGATTATTATGGCTTTGTTATTCATCAAGGCTGTTGGACCGGGTTCTTTTGCAGGTGTGCTGGCTCTGGGACTACATTCGGTGGGCATGCTCGGCAAATTGTTCGCGGATGAGATTGAGAATATCGACAACGGTCCACTCGAAGCTTTAATTTCTTCTGGCGCCAGCCGCATGCAGGTATTGTGGTTTGCAGTGTTACCGCAGGTGCTGCCGGGATTCTTATCCTATACCTTATATAGATTCGAAATTAACGTTCGTTCGGCTACGATTTTAGGTGTGATTGGAGCAGGGGGGATCGGCACACCGTTAATCTTCGCGCTCAGTTCACGGAATTGGGACCGCGTGGGGATTATACTGCTAGGTATCATTGCGATGATCACAATTATTGATTTGATTTCCGGCAAGATCCGGAAGAAGCTGGTGTAACCGAGTTGCATAATGATATGTGAGACAAAGACCTCCTTAGGGTATGAACCGAACCTGAAGTGCACCCCTTAGAATAGACATTGGATAAAACCCCTGGTTTGTCCGATGAAATTCTAGGGGTGTATTTTTATGGCGATTAAAGGACAGTAGTACTACGCTCGGGCATCTTTAATACCACATACTGGCGTGTCTTCCATTCGATAAAGGTTGCGACATGCGCCTTGCTTTTCCCCACGACTAGATACACAGCAAATTCTTTACCTCGGTTAGTCGTCGCTGTTTGAAATGTGTCGTTCGGGTACTGACTAGCCACAACCCCAAACGCAATCTCCATCGAGTGTGCCGTTTGAGACGGTATCGAGTCCCCAATGGCCAAAGGTTGTACGTTTGCGAACTTCTTTCGGTCGCTTACTGATGGGAGTCCCGATGAGGAAGCGACCACGTGTTTCGACAGGCTTCTGTCGCTTGCCTTTATGACGCAGCGTTTAAACGTTACCTTCGGCAAGACGTCCTTTGTAGAGCCAACGATAGATTGTTACGAAGCACACAAAGGTTTAGTCGTCTGATCGGCGCTTCTCTGCAATTTGTTCAGGGGACCACGTTTCCTTTAGTTTTTAGTCGATCTCTTTGCCAAGAGCTGCAGTGTATTTACCGACAGGAACGCTCAACTCTCTTCATTTGCAGTGCCGTTGCTGAGCGATTTGAGCGCACCGTCCTGCTCACAACCGCGACCTAGATCTCGAGCGATGGTTGAGGGATGTTGGCCTAGTTTGCTAAGCTAGGAATAGCTCATATTTGGTTCTCCTGTAATGGTTTAATATCCTAAGTTTCAACTTTATTCTGAAGGTAATTTAATAGGTCTATAGCTAATAAATTGCAGCGCACGTACCAGTCAGAAAATGTATAACATAATAATAAAAAGCCGCTTCACAGCGACTATTATTGTGTTTGAGTTATAATAATGGTAAGTGGTTGTGTGTAGATCCTGTTACGAATATTATTCCACCCTATTCTTCTTGTACTACAAACGGTACTGTTCAAGAGCGTAAGGTATATCGGTTACATGGTCCGCTTTTAAGAGATCATAATTTGACATAAGAACATCGTAATATTCGATGAGCCATTCATCTGGGCTATACCCTTGCAATATATAAATCTTGTCAAGCTTATCTCCATCTACAATACCTATCTGTTGGCCTTTTAATAATCCAACCCCTGAACCAAACAATGAATAAGTAATCGCACCTCGTTTAATTTTAGCAACAGATTGATCTGGATTAGTTATTCGGGAAAGACGTTCAAGAGGTTCCGACTGAGAGTCCGTTAAAAACAATGATTTAATTATAAAGAGTCCCATTACTATTCCAACAACTGAAAGAGCAATGATCATTTTTTTTATTTCATTTCCCCTTTATCTACAAGGTTTTGTTAGTACAAGAAAGCAATGAGCCTTGTTCTTAGCTCATTGCTTTATCTTTAGTCTCACATGAAAAATTAATAGTGCGTGTGTGCTTCTTCTGTATGCGCGATCCCGTAAAACCAGGAGCAGTTGATATGGCTGAGTTTACTAGCCCCATTACGCATGTTCGACTTCCCATTACAGTATATATTCTCAGCACTGGTTTCCTCAGAACTAACGGCTTCATTAACACAATAAATACTATTGTTATACATTGAGAGTTGGCTATTTTGAAGAGCCATAACACCAAGTTTTACTGATACAGAACAGTCAGAGTTTTGAAGAGCAAACTGAGCTGCTGTAACTGAATTCAAGTTTGCATCGTGTTTATTGCAGCCAACAATATTTTTGTTTTTGTAGACCATGGATCTGCCAACACCTGCTCCAAAATATGAGCCGACAGGTATTTGGGAGTAGGTATTTATTCCTTGTGCCTCTGCCTGCATGTCTGTCCCCATCTGTTGAACCCCTTGAGCAAACTCTTCAAAGCTTTTTACAATTTTTATTCAGTGCTTTGCGAATACTGATATTTTCAACTCCGATCATTTTCTTAACATCATCGAGTGTTGAAAAACCATTGTTATCCGAGGTTTATTTCGAATCAGCTTCTTTTTTAACCATTTCATTCTCAACGTAGTTGATATTGTTAGTAGAAACAAATTCATTGTCTGAGACAAGTATTTCCTCGTTCGCATGCTCAAGATATGGATGATAGGGGTATGATATACTAAAAAGTAGAACCAAAAGGCATATCGAAAAAAACATTCTAAAAAGTGAATTCTTCATAATTTCATTCCCTAACCTCAACGGAGTATGATTTCGGAAAAAAAGATTAAATTTTAAAATGATTACAAAATTTAACAAATATGGCTTTTGGGATCATTATATTAGAATATTCTTAAATTAACAACCCACATATTACATTTTTTATTTAGGTTTACGAAGGGGGGGCGAGGAATTCATCGAAATCTGAATTATATTACCATCAAACTAAGGATAACCTAATTAGTATTATCGTATATTTCAATATTTTTCTAATCAAAAAATCGGTAACCTTAAGAAAATAACGGTCTATAGTTACAGAAAAAACCCTGAAAATGTATGAAAAAGTAATAATTATTTTTTCTGAAACATATGTTGGTCTATCCGACTTGTACCAAAGGAGTTGAAGGTTTGGAATCTGCGCTTATTGGCAGCTTTGTATCGGCAATGGCTACCGTTCTTGGAGCATTTCCGATCCTGTTCGTGAAGAGGTTATCCGAGAAGTGGAAAGATATCCTCGTAGCCTTCACTGCGGGGATTATGGTGTCCGCCTCCACGTTTGGACTCATGCCGCAATCGATCAAAGAATCGGGGATTATCGCTTTAACCTTGGGCTTGATTACCGGAGTGCTGCTGCTTGATTTAATTGAAAATAACATCCCGCATATCGATGTGGAGAATAAGCCCGGTTATACCAATATGGATTCAAAAGCGCTGCTTGTTATGATTGCGCTGTTCATCCACAACATACCAGAAGGCCTCAGTACAGGTTTCAGTTATGCCAGCGAACAGGCCAGTTTAGGTCCTACCGTGGCGATTGCCATTGGCGCACAGAATATGCCGGAAGGTTTGATTCTTGCGGTCTTTCTGATGAATTCGCGAACTAGCAAGCTAAAAGCTTTAGGAATCGTTACGCTTACCGGCTTAATGGAGATGGTATCTGCGGTGATCGGGTATTTTACTGCCAGTTACCTGCATAATGTTGTGGGTTATGGTCTCGCTTTTGCAGCCGGAGCTATGCTCTTTATCGTCTACAAGGAGCTGATTCCGGAGAGTCATGGCCATGGTTATGAGCGGCCTTCGACGTATTCTTTTATTTTTGGATTATTGATCATGGTGTACATCACGCAGATATTTGGGTGAGCAATTAACTCTAATCTATAAAAAAGAAGACCAATGAAATGCCAGAGCAGCTTTAAGCTGCCTGACCTCATTGGTCTTTGCTGTTATAACTAAGCTTTATCCCCGCAGAATTGCCTCAATTTGCTCTAGCTCTTCAGCGCTAAGATCTGGGGCATTTAAGGAAGCGACGGCGTCTTCAATCTGGCTTACCTTACTTGCGCCGATCAATGCAGAAGTTACTTTGCCTCCACGGAGTACCCAAGATAACGCTAGCTGAGACATTTTTTGTCCACGTGCAGCAGCAACCTCGTTCAGTTTGCGAACCTTGCCGATCGCCTCTTCGGTAATGGCATTCTCAGACAGGAATACACTTGGACCAGCGGCACGGGAATCAGGAGCGATTCCGTTTAGATAGCGATCGGTCAGTATGCCACCTTGTAACGGGGAGAACACAATGGAGCCGATGCCTTCTTCAGACAATACATCCTGCAAGCCATCTTCAATCCAGCGGGACATCATGGAATAGTTTGGCTGATGAATCAGGCATGGCGTGCCAAGTCGACGCAGAATTTGTGCCGCTTCGCGTGTTTGTTCAGGTCCGTAATTCGAAATCCCGACATACAGCGCTTTACCTTGGCGTACCACGAGGTCCAGCGCTGCCATGGTTTCTTCCAGCGGTGTATTTGGATCTGGGCGGTGGTGATAAAAAATATCAACATAATCCAGTCCCATACGTTTTAAGCTTTGATCTAGGCTGGAGACGAGATATTTTTTGGAGCCCCATTCACCATAAGGACCAGCCCACATATAATAACCAGCTTTAGTCGAGATAACCATCTCATCACGATAAGGGGTCAGATCCTTTTTAAGAATTTGGCCAAAGCTTTCTTCGGCGGAGCCTGCGGGTGGACCGTAATTATTGGCAAGGTCAAAATGAGTGATTCCAAGATCAAAAGCTCTTCTTACCATGGCGCGGCCATTCTCAAATAAGTCGTTGCCGCCAAAGTTATGCCATAGACCAAGCGAGATCGCTGGCAGGAGTAGACCGCTCTTTCCGGTGCTATTATATTTCATATTGTCATATCTGGTAGCGCTTGCGTTATACATGATTTATTCCTCCTATAAACACTTATTACTTAGTAAGTTACGTCCTTATTGTAGCGAAAGATCGCGGACAAACGTATGTCAGCAAGGAAGGAGTTTATAGTACAATGTCATTTTCGAGATGACGGCTACGGTATTCTTTTGGCGAACAACCTTTCACCTTCTTGAACATCCGCGAAAAGAGTAAGGGGTCCTGATAGCCTACAGAACGTGAGATTTCACCAATCGTGCATAGGGTCTCTGTCAGCAGCTCGCACGCCTTAGCGATGCGAAAATTTAATAAATACTGCTGTGGTGGCATACCTATTGTCCGTTTGAACAAGGAGGATAAATATTTGCGATCCAGCTTGAGCGAAGAGGACATCATCTCAACCGAAATATTTTCACAATAATGTGTATGCAAAAAGTGCAGGCATTGCTCGACGTAAATACTTTTTTGACGTGGTAAAGGAAGTACATCTGGAACTGCTGGCACCGCTCGAAGTAACAGAGAAAAGAACTCATACATAATTGCTTTTAGAGGTAGATCCAGGCTGTCCGAAGCTTCAGCTGCTTGTGTCAGGAGCTCGTATAGTTTCGGCATAAGCTGTTCATCCATTGGAAAGATCGGGTGCTCAGGTGACAAGGCGGTTTTGGCCAAAATATAATCAACCTGCTCCCCGGTAAAAGCTACCCAAGAATAGGTCCATGGATTTGCTATGTCTGCTGTGTAGGCAGTTACGATATGCGGATAGGTGAGAAAAGCTTGTCCTGGCTTAAGATAATGGGTTTGTTCACCCACAGTAACTTCACCTGTTCCTGCATGGATAAAATGTATCTTATATACGTCACGGACCCCAGGTCCAAAAAAATGCCCGGGAAGACACTGCTCCCGCCCCCAGTAATGGAGATGCAGGTCGGGATTGCCTCGGAAGGGACGCTCAGAATTATAGTTAAATATCGCCATGGATGATTCCTTCTCTTTCTTTTATAGAGTTGATCTAGGGTAGTTGTACCCGCTTACTTTTATTATACAGCATATTTTAGAAGGAATATGAACTCGGAATTGTTGCGAATTTAAATATCGTAGTTTATCCTTGTCCAGTTTGGTTAAGTAAGCTATGAAGCTGAACGTATGAGCTAACTACATCAATAGGAGGTAATGGAGATGAATAAGAGAATAGTGGGTGTCTTTGCTGCCGAATACGAAGCTTCGC
Source organism: Paenibacillus sp. FSL R5-0928 (assembly GCF_037970385.1). Taxonomy (NCBI): domain Bacteria; kingdom Bacillati; phylum Bacillota; class Bacilli; order Caryophanales; family Paenibacillaceae; genus Paenibacillus; species Paenibacillus sp. FSL R5-0928. The sequence goes on from NZ_CP150225.1 coordinate 1,222,178, forward strand.
GAGCTATTGAGGAGTTGAAGCGTCAGGGCTGTAGGACAGAGGATATTTCGATTATCGCGAGAAATAAAGCGGATGAGGAAACTCTTAGAGACGAGTCGGGAACCGTGGCCCCGGAAGGTATGGCTACAGGTGCAGCTACTGGTGGTCTGCTGGGTGGAGTAACGGGGCTGCTGATGGGAATTGGCGCTTTGGCTATTCCTGGTATTGGACCTATTATTGCAGCCGGACCTCTTGCGGCAACACTAGCCGGAGCGGCGATAGGCGCAGGCAGTGGCGGTTTAGTCGGCGGACTTATTGGCCTTGGTATCCCTGAAGAGGAAGCAGAAAGCTACGATAACTACGTGGATGAAGGTCATATTCTAGTAATGGTGGATGTGGAAGGCGAGCAGAAGGAGCAAGAAGTGAAACAAATCTTCACAAAGTATAACAGCCTGAACGCAGAACGCTTTGAGAAAGTTGCTAATATAGATCCATTAGCGAGTGAGCGTATTGGAAATAAATAAGAAGCAATTAGCATTCAGTGTAAAAAAAAAACAGGCTATCTCACTAGCAATGGATACTGTTAGTGAGATAGCCTGTTTTTTGTGGTTTTATAGAGAGACAGCATTTTGTCTAACGGTCAGCGCTTCTGGTATTTCTTTTCCTGGCAGGAAATGAATGCTGCGGATATAGCGGATCGTGCGGCTCTGTGCCCGCATGATTACCGAATGTGTCTCCGCGCGTTCTTTGCCGATAAAACGGACACCGTTCAGGAATTCACCTGACGTTACACCCGTGGCGGCAAAGAGGACGTCGCCCGTGCCAACCATGTCTTCCATGTATAGCACTCGCGTTGGATTGGCAATTCCCATGCGTACACAGCGCTGCAGCTCTATGGGTCCATCCGGGAGCAATCTGCCCTGCATTTCACCACCAAGGCATTTCAGTGCAGCGGCAGCAAGAACACCTTCCGGTGCTCCACCGGAACCCATATATAAATCGACATCGCTGTCTGGCAGTGCAGCCGCAATAGCGCCAGCGACATCTCCGTGACCAAGCAGCTTAATTCGTACCCCGGCTTCACGCAGGCTATTAATCAGCTGCTCATGCCGTTTGCGATCCAGCACCATTACGGTTAACTCGGAGAGGGATTTGCCAGTGTAATGGCAGGCTTTTTGCAGAGTGATCTCTACAGGGTCCTCGAGTCTAAGCTTACCGGCAAGCTCGGGTCCGCAGGCTAACTTCTCCATATAAATGTCCGGGGCATGCAGCAGGCTGCCTTTATCTGCTATAGCAATAACAGATTGCGCATTATGCAGGCCGCAGGCAACAACCTCAGTTCCTTCGAGTGGATCGACGGCTACATCGACAGAGGGACCTTTTTGGTTCCCGACTTTCTCACCAATATAGAGCATTGGAGCATCATCCATCTCTCCTTCACCAATCACAACAGTTCCGTCGATGGACACAGAATCGAACATGGAACGGATCGCAGTCGTGGCTGCATCATCTGCCGCATTTTTATCGCCCCGCCCAATCCAACGAGCCGAGGATAAAGCACCTAGTTCAGTTACCCGTACAATCTCAAGGGCCAGTTCGCGCTCCATTCTAATTCCCTCCAGTGCATTCTATATATTTTGTAAACTGAAATTTAGATATAACCCATAATAATACCAGCGGTTTCTTCTATAGCCTTGTCAGTAATATCAATTACAGGACAGCCCAGCTTGTTGAACAATGAAGTGGCGTATTCCATCTCTTCGGTGATCCGCTCCAGACTTGCATATTGGGAGCCTGTCGGTAATCCGAGAACCTTAAGCCGCTCAGAGCGGACCTTCAGCATGTACTCGGGTTTCATGGTTAATCCGATAAGCCGGTTCGGCGGCAAGCTTAATAGTTCTTGTGGAGGACCAATCTCCGGGATAATCGGATAGTTAACGACTTTTTTTCCTCTATGGGCTAAAAAGATGCTAAGCGGTGTCTTTGAAGTACGGGACATGCCCAGCAGAACGATATCGGCTTTGAGCATGGCACCCAGATCACGGCCGTCATCACAGGCGACGGTGAATTCTATAGCTTCTATGCGGCGGAAATAATTCTCGTCGAGCTGGTGGAGAAGACCCGGCCGCTGCTGAGGAGCATCGTCGAAGGTATCAATGAAGGCCTGCATCATTGGGCCCATGATATCAACGATCCGCAAATCAAGACGTACCGCTTCCTCGCGGATCATTTCTCTTAATTCTGGCTGCACTAATGTATAGGCGACAAAACCTTGATGCTGAGCTGCTTCTTCCATAAGCTTGCGTAGCTCGTCTTCATGCCTAATATTGCCGTATCTTTTAATGGTGACCTGCTGATTCTGAAATTGGTGAATAACGGCCTGCACGACAGCCTCTGCCGTATCTCCTATAGAATCCGAGCATATCGTTATTAAGTTGGAAGATTGCTCGATGCTCATGGGTTCCTCCTGTTATCCTTTGGCTTCAAGTTCGAGGAGAAGTTTGATGATGGAGGTTTTTGTTAAACGTCCTACCACATCCAGTTTTGTACCGCCGTCTTCAGCGGCGCTGGGAACAACCACCGGCAAACTGTCTACCTCGTGAAAAATCATCTTATGTGCAGCTTCAAGCACCGGCTCATCCGGTGAAGTTGTGACCACTTTGGGCTGGCGCGTCATAACCATGCTTACGGGCATGGAGACTGCACCGGGGTTGCCCAAGGTTACCTTTAGGAAATCCTTACGTGAAGCAACGCCCGTGAGTTTACCCTCTTCGTCACAGATAATAAGAGTGCCTACATCTTGTAGAAAAAGCGTAACTACGGCATCTTGAATAGTTGTGGTCTCACGGATAACTATAGGTACACTTTGAATTTCTTTGACCATCGTTTCCTGCAGCAGATAACCGCTTCCCTGACGACTGGATGATTTCAATCCTGGGAAGTACCCGACCTTCGGCTTGGCGTCGATATATTTGAGCATAACCAAAACAGACAGATCCGAGCGAATTGTAGGCCGGGTAAGATTCAAACTTTCGGCAATCTGTTCGCCGGTAATCGGAGCTCTTTTGTTAACGATATCGATAATCTCTATTTGACGTGATGTCAGTTCGATCACAATTCCCTCCACTTCCGATAAAAAAGGCATTCCTCTTTAGAAAAGAAGCGCCGTTAAGCGAATCCTCCTTTCATATATGAGTCATATTTAGCTGTATTTAATTTAACTTGTTTATATAATACGCAATAGTGGTCATAAATGCAATATATAGTACGTCATATATTTGATTTTTTTAACGCAACAGTGTTGATCTTCTTTTTTTGCAGTAATTGCTTTAAAGCATCAGCATTCACTAGGATTGTTCCGGCAATGATGGTGAACACTCCGAGAATCGTAATCCAAGATACGGACTCATTGTAAAAGAAAAAGCCTACACCCACCGCAATCGGTGGAGAAATATAAAGCCAGGTAGAAGGAAACACTGGGTTGGTCTTAGCTACGAGCCAGTAGAACAAGGTATGGCCGACCATGGAGCCGATAACTGTGAGATAGAGCAGTGAACCTGCTGTCTCGAATGAGAAGAGAAATGCAGGATGTACTTTTTCCGTGGCAAAAGAAAGAATGAATAACAGTGCACCGCCATACATCATTTGAGCCGCATTCAGTGCGATCGGTGAGACTTCAGGCATACTGTTAATTACTTTTTTGGAGTAAATCGCACCTACAGCATAGCAACACTCTCCAATTAGGACTACAGCGCAACCGATGAGCCACAGTGGTGAAATATCAACGGCGAGATTGGGGAGAACCAGCAGCAGTACGCCAGTGAAGCCGATGATGCAGCCATATAGGGAGATGGCGGGTGCTTTTTGCCGAAGAATAGAGGTTTGGAGCAGCAGGATCATGATCGGTCCAGTGGCAGAGAGTACAGCTGCAAGCCCTGAAGAAACATATTGTTCAGCCCAGTAGAGACCCGCGAAGGTGCCGAAGGTTAGAGCAGACCCGGTGAACAACATTTCTTTGCGCAACAGCAAGGAGAAGCTGGCTTTTCGTTTCCAGACCATCCATAGGAATAGAACAGCGCCCGCGACAAAAAATCTTAAGCCCGCTGAAAAAAAAGGAGGCGCACCGGCATCTACACCGATTTTGATAGCTAGAAAGGTCGTGCCGAAGATCAGACATACAAGTGCATAAGCAAATAAGATCATTTTGAAAGTCCCCTTTTGTGTGCTTTATAAAATATAAGAATTTATAAGCTGGCATTTTGTTAATCATATAGGGGAGTGGACAGAACAGATTACCTTGAGTAGAACAGATTAATTCAGAAATCGTGTACAATATGATTACTAGGTTGTTCGGAGAGGAGTTGGTCAGATGAAAAAAGTTGTAGGAGCGGAGCATAATCATCCCTTGTTTCGGCAGGTCTATGAATTTCTATTAAATCGCATGGAGCGAGGGGAGTGGGTCGCACATGATAAGCTTCCTTCTATACGGCTGCTGGCGGAGGAGCTTAAGGTACATCGACTGACCGTCTTCAAAGCGTACAGACGGTTGACGGAGGATGGAAAGGTTTATGTAAAAGATAAATCAGGATATTACGTGGCACCCATAATCTCGCTTCCTGCTATTGAAGTAGGAGCCGCAGTATCGGCTTATGCGCTCACTAACCCGCTGTCTGATATTCAGAGAGTGCCAGTTAAGTATCAGTTCTCGCAGGCGCTGATTGATCCGGGGCTGCTGCCGAATCTTTTTCTATCTGACTATGTCAAAAAAGTGTTCGATCTATATCCCAAGGTAATGGGAACGTACGCCTCGGTCCAGGGGGATAACGAGCTGCGTGAGACGTTAAGCCACCATTTTCGGAACCAACATCGGCTGCAGTTATCCTCGGAAGAGCTGCTTATTACCTCGGGTGCGCAGCAGGCGATCAATCTGATTGCCCGGATTGTGCTTGGTCCTCTGGATACGGTGCTTGTGGAGCGGCCTACTTATAGTGTTGCTATGGATATTTTTCGCCGGGAGGGGGCACGGTTGGTTCCGGTAGAGATCACTCCGGAGGGATATGATCTGGAGGAAGTAGAAGCTTTGATGAAAAAGCATAAGCCGCGTATGTTCTACATTAATCCAACGCATCACAATCCAACTGGATACACGGTACCTGTGCAACAACGCAAGCTGTTGGTAGAACTGGCCGAACGTTATCGCTGTTTACTGGTGGAGGATGACCCGTTCCGCGATATGTATTTTGATGAGGAGCCGCCGCCGCCCTTTTTTGCTTATGATACGGAGGGGTGGGTGATCTATATCAGCAGCTTCAGTAAATATGTAGCCCCTGGCTTACGAATCTGTGCGGTGGCCTGCCGATATCCATTTATGGAGCGTCTAATCACGGCCAAATCACTCGCAGACAATGGCACTCCGCTGCTGAATCAAAAAATATTTCTACATTACTACACCTCCCCACGCTTGCAACAGCATCTTGGTAAGCTGCGCATTGCGCTTCAAGTGCATAAGGAAATCGTGGAAGAGGAGCTGGCGGGAACTGGCTGGGAATGGACGACTCCGCAAGGCGGATTAAATCTATGGGTGAAACTACCGGAGCATCTTACGATGGATCGCCTGTTTGCTTCAAGTATGGCGCAGTCGATCGCTTTTGTTCCTGGGGAGTTATTTGATCCACTGGGGGAAATGAAGTCAAGGCTTCGCCTAAGTTATTCCTTTGCAAGCGAAGGGGTGCTGCGCGAAGGAATACAGCGTTTGATTGGGATCGCGCACAGTCTGTGAGTGGTACAGCAGGTATGGGGGATTAATGAAGAGGATATGAGGAGTTAAAGAGGATTAGAGGAATTAAAGAAGAAGATTAGAGGAATTAAAAAGAGGATTAGGGGAATTGCTCCCGGGTAAACTTGTATCACTTGTTTGGGAATTCCTGTAACACTTTCCACGTTTGCTCCGTCTGTAAGGTAAAGAAGGGGGTTATCAAAGTGCGAAAGATCAAAGTGCGAAAGATCAATTTCCGAAATTTTAATTTCCGAAGTCCAATGATGATATTTCTAGGTGTCCTATTAATATTTACGGCTTTGCTGACGGTGCGGCCCTCAGTCACTTACGCTTGTTCCTGTGTTATGCCTGCGGAGCCACTGGAAGCTCTTGAGAAAAGTACAGCTGTCTTTGTCGGGAAAGTAGTGGACATGAAGGAGCCGTCTCAGGGGAACATAATTTCTTCTGCTGATCCAGTAAAGGTAACCTTTGAGGTGGATTCCAGCTGGAAAGGGGTCGAGGGAAACCAAGTTACATTGACTACGGCTTTATCTTCTGCAAGCTGCGGCTTTGAGTTTGTGGAAGGGGAAAGTTACATTGTCTATGCTTATGCTAGAGACGGTGGAGACTCTGGTAATCTGGAGGCTAGTTTATGCAGTCGAACTAAGCGGCTAACCGCTGACTCAGTGGATCTAAAAGAGCTGGGGCCGGGTATTTCGGCAACGACGCCTACCGCTTCTCCGGAGGTAACCCCGAATAATTCACCGGAGTCAGGAGCAGGGAGTAATGAGCCTGATCAAACGGGGGACCCCGCTGTGGACAGTGATTCCTTTCCACTTGTTACTGTGGGGATCAGTGGAATAATTATCGTTCTAGTAACTATCGCTGGGGCTGTTCTATACCGTCGTAGAAATGATGGAACGCGCAAAAAATGACTCTACCTGTAGAGTCACGTCATGTAATGGTGAGATCAAAGTAGGCAGTAAGAGTATATAAGGTGTTGTGCTGAAATAAGCGGTCGCTCGGGATAACATCCGAGCGACCGCTTATTTGTTTGAGATGACCTTGAGTAACTGGTGGGCTTGTTGGTGGCTGCTGGTGGTTGTGCTGGTGCTGGTGGTGCTGGTGGTGCTGGTGGTTGTGCTGGTGGTTGTGCTCAATTGTAGCTCGGAACCATCTAGAATCAATAATTAGGGAAATCCTCCCTGATTTTATCGTGTTTTACTCAATATTAGCGATAATTGGGGAATTCCTCCCTAAAATTCTGCGGAAATTGCCCTTTTTGCCTATAATCGGCTAATTATTAGGGAGAAATTCCGCAAAAAGTTCAATGTGTGCTTATAAAGTACGATTATTAGGGAGGAATTCCGCAAAAAGTTCAACGTGCGCTTATGAAGTTCGATTTTTAGGGAGAAATTCCGCAAAAAGTCCAACGTGTGCTTATAAAGTTCGATTATTAGGGAGAAATTCTGCAAAAAGTTCAATGTGTGCCTATAAAGTTCGGATTTGAGGGGGAAATTCCCTAAATATGATTTCAAAGTGGGCGGGACTTTGTGAAGCAAATTCTAGTTATTGTTGGTGTTGCAAAGTGAAGCAAGATGAACTCTAGATATTGTAGGGTGTTGCAAAGTGAAGCAAGTTGAACTTTAGATGTTGTAAGGTAAAGTAAGGTGAATTCCGTGTAGCAAGGTTAATTTGGGTGATGTGATTAAGGTGAATTTAATGAGTTAATGATGAATTTTTGCGATGTAAGTTGAAATCAGTTGAAGTTAGTTGTGAAGTTACTTGAAGCTAGTTGAAGTCAGATAAAATTAGTTAAAGTTAGAAGATGTCAATTGAGTTTAGATCGCAAGCCTACCTCGCCCTCGTCACACCCACCCAAATAACCGGGTAAGCTGAGCGACAGCAAAGGTTACTCCGATGGCGATACCCAGCGGAATGACTGCTGAGAGAACGGCCCACTTCATGCTTTTTGTTTCCTTGTAAATGTTCACGAGTGTCGTACCACAAGGATAGTGAAGCAGGGAGAACAGCATCATGTTGAGTGCGGTCAGCCAGGTCCAGCCATGTGAGAGAAAGACATCTTTGATACTGCCTAAACTGTCGATATCAACCATAGCGCCTGAGGACATATAGCCCATAAGCAAGATAGGCAATACGATTTCATTCGCAGGAAGTCCAAGAATAAAGGCCATGATGATAAAGCCGTCCATGCCGAGCATATGTGCAAACGGATCAAAGAATGCAGCCATATGATTCAGTACAGAATCGCCGCCAATAAACAGATTGCCTAGAATCCAAGTGATAATCCCGGCAGGGGCAGCAACGACGATAGCCCGAGTAAGTACGTTAAGGGACTTATCTTTGGAGGAAATAAGTATGGTCTTCCAGATTTGTGGACGGCGGTAGGGAGGAAGCTCCAATGTGTAATGTGTGGGAACCCCACGCAGCGCAGTTTTGGACATGACCCAGGAAACGGTTAAGGTAACAATGATGCCGATTAGAACCATTCCCATTAGGACGGAGGCAGTGGTGAATGTACGAAGCGCACCTGTCGTAGCGGCTCCTGCCATAAATAAGGAAGACAATAAAATCAGCGTGGGCCAGCGGCCGTTGCAAGGGACAAAATTGTTGGTCAGTATAGCCAGCATTCGTTCACGCGGCGATTCGATGATTCGTGTGGAGAGGATAGCGGCCGCGTTACAGCCGAAGCCCATGGACATGGTTAAAGCTTGCTTGCCATGACCACCTGATTTTTTGAACAGTCGGTCCATGTTAAAAGCAACGCGTGGCAGATACCCGAAATTCTCAAGCAGAGCGAATACGGGGAAAAAGATCATCATTGGTGGCAGCATGACACTGATTACCCATGAGGTGCCTCGATACAAGCCAAGCACAAGCACGCCGTGCAGCCAAGCTGGGGCATGGAGAGCTTCAAATCCCGCTGTCAGATATCCTTCAATGAAGCCAAAGAAGGAAGCGAGCCAGCTAGAAGGGTAGTTAGCCCCGGCAATCGTAATCCAGAATACGACACCGAGAATGGCGAGCATGATGGGAAAACCCCAAATTTTTGAGGTCACGATATTATCCAGCTTATAAGTGCTGTTCAGTTTCTTCTTATCCCGATAAGTAACTGCATCCCCGCAGATGCCTGCAGATACCCCGTATATACCACTGACAATCTCATCCCGAATGGCTCCGCCGTCAGCGAGCTTTTTTGCGGTAGACAATAGGGAATCTAGAGCGTCAGATCCCTTAGTGATAGGCAGTGACTCCATGGCCGATGACCTCCTTTGCTTCGGGTAAATCCTTGCTTTTCATATGCTCTTTGAGTGAAGTAAGCAGGCTGTCATCACCGTCCAATAAGCGCAGTGCAATCCAGCGAGCGGGATATTTGGTGCCGATGGTTTGCTCTACCAATGGTGTAAGCTCGGCAATTCCCCGTTCGATCTCTTCGTTGTAACTAATGCGCAACGGCTGCGCTGTGAATGCGCCTGTAGCCACTCGCTCCACTTGATCCAATAAGGCATCGATCCCGATTTTATTGCGTGCCGATATCGCAACGACGGGTACGCCGAGACGTTTGGAGATACTCTTCAGGTTGATGTCGATGCCCAGCTTACGTGCTTCATCAATGAGGTTGATGCAGACAACCGCCCGTCCGGTAATCTCCAGCACTTGCAAGGCAAGATTGAGATTACGTTCCAGCGAAGTAGCGTCAAGCACTACAAGTGTCACATCTGGCTGTTCAAAAATAATATAATCTCTAGCCGCTTCTTCATCCGCGGAATTTGAGTATAGGGAGTACGTTCCTGGTAAATCTACCGCGAGGTATGAATGGTTATTGTGTTTGAATTCCCCTTCGGCAGTAATGACGGTCTTACCTGCCCAGTTTCCAGTATGCTGTCGCATGCCGGTTAGCAGGTTGAATAGTGTGCTTTTTCCAGTGTTAGGATTGCCTGCAAAAGCGACGGTGAACTGACTCATGCTTCTACACCTCCAATTAATTCTCCGAATATTAAAGAACTTTCTTCTCTACGCAATGCAATGGTCGTATTGCTTACCCGAAAAGCTATAGGATCTCCTAATGGACTACGCCGCAACACCTCTACGATATTCCCGACTACGAACCCGAGGTCCAGTAATCTTCTTCTAAGCACACCTTGGACTTCAATGTCGCTGATGCGCAGCGTGCTACCCTTTGCAGCTTCTGATAAAGGAATAGTTGTTCCAGTCATGAGATCCCTTCTTTCATTTATATTTTTACCGCCTATGGTTTTTATTTTGTGTATTAGAACATTTCTTGTAGTCTGGCACAACATTAGTATATGGCAACAACTTTGTCCCTGCAACAAGAATGTTTCCCTTAGGCAAAATAAAATTAAGCAAAAAAAGCCCATGACGAAAAAGGGCTTGTACGCTCTTTTCCGCAGGGTTGAGCTTAATTCCTAATTAGCAGTAAAATTACGACCAGCTGCCAAAATCAAGTGTACGTCCGGTCTCGACCAAGGTTTTAATATTACTCAGAACCTGCCACCAGGCGTTGATACTGCCAGCATAGGAAGGATCATCAGGATGCCATTCATCGTGGATAAGCGTAAGCTTAGTAGTTCCACCCACCGGTTCAAGCAGCCAAGATATACGCGATTCATATCTTTCTGTACCCTTATGATAGGAGGGGCCGACCTTATGCGTGAAACGAAACGCTTTTTGTGGAGTGAACTCCAGCAGAGTCCCATATACATGTATCGTTTCATCGCCATCTGCACCGGGACCAACATATTCCAGCAATTCGCCTTCTTTAAAGGTGGATTGGATTACGCTCCCGTAGTAAATCTGTTTAGTACCTTCCGGAGAGATCAAAGTCTCCCATACCTGCTCAGGTGTTCCGCCAATATAAAATTCATAGTGAAGTTCTTTCATTTGTTATTCCTCCTTGGTTTGTACAATCATTTATTCCCTTAGACTTATTTACACTATACAAAAGGATCACTGACAACTACGGTCAGTGATCCTAAAATAATCATTTTAAGTTTTATAATAAGCTGCCAGATCGGTAGCTATAGCGGACAGCTTTTGCTTCAGAGCTAAAGGCTCTAGGATTCGTAGTGTTGATCCATAAGGCAACAAGAAGTAAGGCGCATAAGTCAGTAAGGAGGTCTCATCGACTTGAAAGCGGGCTTGTCCGTCAATACGCTGCACCAGAGTATGTCCAAACAGCCAATGACTGCATAGATCGTTCAGGATTCCTTCATCAGCGGCGATGACTACTGCTATGAGTTTCTCTGGAGTATTTGGTGTTGGCAGCAAGCTTTTTAACAAAAAATCACGTGCAGAGAAGTCAGCAGGACGGGCAAACACAGCTTCTGTACGTTTCAGTTCAGTCATTCTATCGACTCGGAAAGACCGAATTCCTTGCCTCTGATGGCAATAAGCAACGGTGTACCACTGCCCTTTCCACAGTACAAGTCCATAAGGATCAATAGCGCGGGAAGAAATTGTCTCCCCGTTTCCCTTCCGATATTCCATCTGGAGGGTATGTCCGTTCGCCGTCGCTAATTCAAGCTCTTGCAGCAGGTGGGGAAGCGGCACAGCAGGGGAGTGGATGGTTTCTATCCCGCCCTCATGACGCTCCATCTGTTCTAATTGCTGCGCATTGCTGTATCGTTTCAGTTTGGCGATTGCTTGATCTAGAGCTTCTACATAAGGATATCCAGTTCCCCGCGCAAAGGAGGCGGCTTGCAGGAGGGAACGCTGTTCGTCGGAGTCAAAGAATAACGGGGCCTCGGAAAAATGCTCCGGAAGGCTATAGCCACCACCAGGTCCACTATCCGCGATAATGGGTACGCCACTGATGCATAACGCGTCGATGTAACGATAGACAGAGCGGACACTGATCTCTAGCGCTTCTGCTAGTTCCCCGGCGGTTCTTCCCCGTTGCTTGAGCATCCAGAGAATGGATAACATGTGATCAGCCTTGGACATAAATCAAGAACCTCCTTGCTTCATTAATTAATAGCTCACTAACTATAGCAAATTGCCTAATGATCAGCTAGAGAACCTTTTGGTGCTGACATAAGTTCCAAGCCGCGAAGTACATCCAGGGTTATGATTCTTTTCGACATGTCGTTACACCATTATTTTCTTGAGACTATGAATGTAACGTGATCTCGCAATAAGGAAATAGATAGTTTGCACAACCAGAAATACAGCTGATGTAGTAAGCACGGGCACAGTTACATTTGTGATATTAATCTGTTTCAGTATCGGACGAATCACGACAAGAGTCTGGATGGTGGCAATAATAATCGGAATATAGAAAAGTACCGAAATCTGTTTGGTAGCAGAAGCTGACATTTCTTTAGTGCTTAAACCGATTTTGGATAAAGCATTATACATTTGCTTATCTGTATTGAGCTCAGTATGAAGCTTAAAAAAGAGAAAGCTGGCCGATGAAAGCGAGAAGATCAGAGCGATAAAAATCCCTATAAAGCTAAGCATGGCAGCTCCCTGCTTGGTCGATAGATAGCTGTCTGCTCGCGATCCCAGTATAGCGCTGTATTGATGGTTAGCCTTGTTAGCGGCTTTATTCCATTGGATGAGGTCTCTGGTGACAACAGCTTCAGCTGAGCTGTCATTAGGTGTAGGACCGTCCCATGCAGGGATTTTGTATAGATATTTCACATAAGGTCTCGTGTACTTCTCTGTTGAAGTAGAAATCTTATGATATAAGTTGTCATCTACGATTAGAAGTGAGGTGGCCATTGGATCTACTGGATGCACCTTTGGTGTTCGTAATTCTTTTAGCATCAGCTCCGCATCTTTCTGAACCTTCAAATGAATCGCTCGATCAGCAGCAAAATTCTGTGAATCCATATGTGGGTTCAGCAGTAATACAGCTTCTTTTTCAGACAAGGGCCCAACCTCGGACACATCCATTTGTAAGCCCAGTTGATTGAACTGTGAGCGGGATATCAGATCAATTCCAAGTATTTTTTCCTTATCGATTCCTTGAATGGAAGCAGAGATTAGTTCTACTTTATTCTCTGTGTACTCGACTTTAGCATTCTTTAATTTAGTGTGAATGGGCTCTAAATCTGGTGCTTCATCCTTCGGATCATAAATCGTATAACTCACAGCGAATGGGGATTTTTTATAGAGGTCTGAGTTCGCTTGATTAATCGATAAAAGAATCCCCGATGCCATGCAGGCAAGCGAGGTAACTACAGTTACAAGGAAGAGCATTCTTGCATTGTCTTTAATCTTATAACTCATCTCAGAAATCCACAGCAGATTGGTTCCGCGCCACAGCCGCTTGCGTCTTAGTTTTAGTAAGCGAATGCCCAATACAGATAACTGAGAGTAGAAAAAGTAGGTTCCAGCGATACCTGTGACAGCGGCGACTAACAGTGAGGTCGGGGACAATTGCTTCCGAATCGCGAGAGCGCCGACGGTCAACAGTAGAAGCCCAAAGAATGAGAACAATAAGGAGACACGGGGTTCTTTTTTAGGTTTAACATTTCCCTTAAGCAGTTCAAGAACTTGATGCTTACGAATGAACAATAATGTGAAGATCGAAATGACCAGAAATAATGAAATGAAAGAGATAGAGGTAATCATTAACGCCTTCATTGGCCAATAAAAGGGCAGTGGCTCCATGCCCATAATTGTCGTGCTTAGCAGCAAAAATAACTTGGATAAAAGCATGCCGAAAGACACACCTGTTACAATAGAGAGCAGTCCGATAAGCATATTTTCTATAAGAATCAGCTTGTTGATCTGGCCAGGGCGTGCGCCTAAAATCATCAGTATGCCGAACTCCAGATTACGCATTTTCAGAAATGCGCTAATCGAATATAGAACGAAAAAGAACGCAAAGATAAACACGATGTAAGAAGCAATTTGCATGCCGGAGGCTGAATTCGCACCCAGCTCGATGTTGGTAATACTAGGGTGGTAAATAAAGACTGAATAAGAGAAAAAGATCATGACCATAAAAGCACTGCTTAAGAAAAAAGCAAAATAAGCGCGTGAATTACGGCGTACATTATTAAACGCGAATTGAGGAAAGTTCATGACTATTCCCTCCCCAGAACGAAAGTGTGTCGATAATCTTTTGGAAGAAGGCCTGACGGTTATCGCCCCGATGAATTTCCGCTGCTAGTTTGCCGTCTTTTATAAAAACAATTCGGTTGCAGTAGCTCGCTGCCAGTGGATCATGTGTTACGAGCATTAGCGTGGTGCCTTCTTTGTGATTAATATCCTCCAGCGATTCCATCACCATCCGCGAAGAATTGGAGTCAAGCGCACCCGTAGGTTCATCGGCCAAAATAATCGAAGGAGAGGTGATGATCGCCCGGGCAATTGCGGTCCGCTGACGTTGTCCCCCTGAAATTTCATAGGTGCGTTTGCTCAGAATATCGGTAATGTTTAAGCGTTCTGCGACTCTTTGAAGCAAGATCTCCATCTGGGAGAGCTTACGGTTATCCAAAGTCAGGGGCAGCACAATATTCTCGGCGACGGTTAATGTCTCAAGCAGGTTGAAGTCCTGAAACACAAAGCCTAGTTGTTTTCGGCGAAAGTGGGCGAGCTCTTTTTTATTCAAAAGATAAGGGTTGCTGCCATTGATATTCACTTCGCCAGAGGACGGCTGGTCGATTGTGGATACCATATTGAGCAGTGTTGTTTTACCGCTACCAGACGGTCCCATAATTCCGACAAATTCACCTTTTTCAATATTTAGATGAATATCAGTGAGGGCTTGGGTCACTATTTTGCCGGGGTATACCTTATGAAGTCCTTTGACTTCCAATACGTTCATATCATTCATTCCTTCCAATACAAAAATGATTTCATCCGCCTTATTCGGGGAACGGGTTATGTATATAATTTATAAGATCGAGAGATTAGCTGCTATGGATTTACCTTAAGGTTTCCTTACAGAGAAGTTAAGGTTATGTTCGCCTTTCTCCTTGTGAAGAATGGGTTGAGAGATAAGTAACCTATAAAGAAGAAGGAGGCTTCAAAGCCATGAATAATGACGACGAAGTCCCCTCAATATTATTTCTGTAGATGATCACTGTTGCTAAAAATAAGCCGCACGCGGGTTCCTTCCCCGAGCCGGGACTGAATATCCACCTTGTGTTCGAGCCTGTTGCAAATCTCCCGGACGAGATACAGCCCCATCCCTGTCGATTCATGATAATGTCGTCCGCGGTCACCCGTAAAGTAGGGATTAAAGACCCGCTTCAGATCCTCAGGAGAAATGCCGATCCCTTGATCGGTAATATCCAGAATAGTGTCGGTGCCCACACGCTGAGCTGAGAGGGTAACGGTTTTGCCAGAACCGGAGGTATAGTTTACGGCATTAGTTAAGATTTGGGCCAGCATAAACATTAACCATTTGGCATCGCTATATACCGCTAGATTGGCATCCACCTGTATATCTACTTTTATGCCCCGGCGTATGAATAGTCTGCGATTTTCGGCTACCGCCTCACTAACGGTTTTGCGCAGAAGTAACGGTTCAACTTGAAAATCATTTTCAAATCGGTCAAGTCTTGAAGTGTAGATAACCATCTCCAGCCCTCCGCGCAGACGTTCCAGTTCCTCCTGAATACTTGCGGCAGCCTCCTCTTCAAGATCCTTTAGCGTAAGCTGAATTACAGAGAGCGGGGTCTTCATTTGATGAACCCAGCGATTCATGAATACGATATGCTGATCCATCTGGCGCGCATGCGCATTCACTTGCTCTTGATATTGGCGGTCAATCAGCTGCAATAACTCATGGATAGCTTCTGAAAGAGGAGTGTCTCCTAAGGAAACAAGATGTTTTTGGAGCATGTCCATAGGTTCGCTTAATGCCGCATACAATCTCCGGTGCTGAACGTATCGGTAGCCTAGATATAGCAGTAGAACTACGGTACTCAAGGCGATTCCATAAAGCATGATAGAGATCGGTCTGCTCTCACCAGACAGCCAATACAGCAAAGGGATAAGCAGCATCTGAAGCAGATAGAATAGGATCAGTGAGATCTGGTCTCTCCAAAAAAGCCTCATGGCGTATCCTTAGAGACATTAAGCCGATAGCCAGCGCCTCTTACGGTTTCCACAATGTCACCAAGACCGAGATCCTTGAGCTTTTTGCGGACACGGGTTATGTAGACATTTAATGTATTGTCATCTATGAAATGCTGATCCTTCCACATGAGATCGAGCAGACGCTCCCGGTTAACCACTCGTCCTTCCTTAAGCAGTAAAGCTTCCAGTAGAACCGCTTCCTTCTGGGTTAGCTCACTCGTGTGCCCGTCGTATTGGATCACATATCGTTCAGGATAGAGGATTAAACCTCCAGACTGGAGTTTATGCTCTTCTTGAGTCTGTGAGTATGAACCGTATGCTCTACGTATGTGGCTGCGGATTTTGGCAAGCACAACCTCATAGTGAAAAGGCTTAGTGATATAATCGTCCCCGCCATTCTCAAGCGCCATCACCTGATCCATTCCACTATCCCGTGCAGAAATGAACAGAATCGGGCAGAGTGAGAGGGAACGGATCTGGCGGCACCAGTAGAACCCATCATATTTAGGCAGATTGACGTCCAGTAAGATAAGGTCAGCCGAGCTTTCATTAAAAGTCTCCAGCACCCTGTTGAAATCCTCTACAATAATTGTACGGAACCCATATTTCGATAGGTACGTGCTCAGCAAGCTTGCCAGCTTGGCATCGTCCTCTATGATTAGAATTGTCTCCATATTTTCACTCCTTTGTTCAGTAATACAGTAACATGGACAAGGAAAATTATGCAAAAAGAGTACTCTTATTCGTGGTCAACGTAAGAATCTAGCTAGATTTACCGAAGGGGAATTTAGCTGATCTAAGTCTAGCTGACCTAGCCTAGCTGACCTAGCCTAGCTGGCCTAGCTCTAGCTGATCTAGCTCTAGCTAACCTAGCCTAGCTGACCTAGCTGTAGCTGACCTAGTTCTAGCTGACCTAGCTCTAGCTGACCTAGCTGTAGCTGGCCTAGCTCTAGCTGACCTAGCTCTAGCTGAATAGCTCTAGCTGATCCAACTTTAACCGATCTACCGCTAATCGATCCAAAACTAACTGATCTAAAATCTAACTCAGCTAGATCTATGCAATCCAAATTTAGCTCAAGCGGCTTATCCAGACTTAATTGCACTTTGTACACTTATTTCTGCGTAGATAGTCCATAGAAGCCATTTAATTGCACTTCGTGCAACTAAAAAGGGTGAATTCGGTGCAATTAAAGGAAAACCGGAAATTTAACTGCACGAAATACAACTAAACTAACTTTTGAATGAGCATTCTGAGGAATAGTTGCACTAAATGCAGTTAACGGATGCGTGGAGCTCATATATCGCTTGAAAATGCTTGATCAGTGACTATTTCCTCCAGAAGAAGATCGCCCACTCAACAAACTTACTCTAATTGCACTTTGTACACTTATTTCTGCGTAGTTGGTCATTAGAAGCCATTTAATTGCACTTCGTGCAACTAAAAAGGGTGAATTCGGTGCAATTAAAGGAAAACCAGAAATTTAACTGCACGAAATACAACTAAACTAACTTTTGAATGAGCATTCTGAGGAATAGTTGCACTAAATGCAGTTAACGGATGCGTGGAGCTCATATATCGCTTGAAAATGCTTGATCAGTGACTATTTCCTCCAGAAGAAGATCGCCCACTCAACAAACTTACTCTAATTGCACTTTGTACACTTATTTCTGCGTAGTTGGTCATTAGAAGCCATTTAATTGCACTTCGTGCAACTAAAAAGGGTGAATTCGGTGCAATTAAAGGAAAACCAGAAATTTAACTGCACGAAATACAACTAAACTAACTTTTGAATGAGCATTCTGAGGAATAGTTGCACTAAATGCAGTTAACGGATGCGTGGAGCTCATAATTATCGCTTGAGAAAGCTTGATCAGTGACTATTTCCTCCGGAAGAGATCGCGAACGCCAAAACTTTCTCTAATTGCACTTTGTACACTTATTTCTGAGTAGATAGTCCTTAGAAGCCATTTAATTGCACTCTGTGCAACTAAACAGGGTGAATTCGGTACATTTAAAGAAAAACCAGAAATTTAACTGCACGAAATACAACTAACTATCTTTTAAAGGACCATTCTGAGGAATAGTTGCACTAAATGCAGTTAACGGATGTGTGGAGCTCATAATTTTCACTCAAGAAATGTTTGTTTTGTGAACGTACGGATCATATTCGGTAGTATAAAATAATAATAACTAATTATGATATATGCTTCATTTTGCATCCCCCTTAATATGAAATTAAAGAGAGGGGCGCGGAAAATGAACATTAATTTTAGAAGCTACCGTTCAGAAGATCTGCTAAAGGTACGTCATTTTCTTATACAAAGTTATAGTAAGCTGAAGACTCCAAATACCTGGCTTATAGACCGCTGGGAATTCGTTGTTTTTTTTCAGGAGACGAGAAGTGGAACGCTGGAGCAGTGGGAACAAAAAGTAGGCTTATGGGAGTATGAGAATGGAGAGCTTGCAGCTGTAGTGTGCAGGGACGATGGGTTCTATTTTCAGTGTGCTGAGATGAATCCTCCGGAAAAATTACTTGAAGAAATGTTCGCTTTTGCTGAACAAAAAGCTGAGGAAGAGAACGGTGGTTACGTAGAGCTGTATGTGCCAATACCGGAGAATATGACTTCTGCGGCGGAGGTTGCTCGTAAGAGGGGGTATCATCAAACGGGTGGTAAGGAAAGCGTAAACTCCTTGCGATTGGATAAGGAATTTCCTGTGGAGCTCCCCTCTGGATTCAGAATTTGCAGCGGAGATGAGATCGAGGTTACTGCAAAAGCGCTCGGACATATTATGGCCTTCGACTATGCAGAAACGGTGGAGGCAGAACTCACGCTGCTGCATTATGGGAATATGAGTAACGCTCCAAGTTATAATCCGCAGCTCGATCTTAGCGTTGTGAATGACGCGGGCGAAGTGGTTTCCTTTTGTAATATTTTTTGGGACAGCAGCAATAGAATTGGTATTCTGGAGCCTGTAGGCACATCCATTAATTATCGAAAGCTAGGACTGGGACGGGCGGTCCTACACGAAGGATTTAACCGTTTAAAACAACTCGGAGCTAGTAAAGTTTACGTAGGTTCGATGCAGCCTTTCTACGAGAAATTGGGCTTTACTACTGAAGTTTGGTTGCAGGTGTGGGAATATTCAGGTCACACAGATTAAGTTGCACCGGCTGCCCCCAACACTGGATCTGTCAGCAGTACCTAAACTGGCAACGTACTATGAAAAATCCCCTTGATGGGTAAGTCGTCAAGGGGATTTTTGGGTTTGAGCTCGGCAATCATATGCTGCACAGTAGTTTCAAACGTCGTACAGCAATCATACCGCTATAGCAATTATGCGCTGCAAACTGCCTCTGATTACACTTTGTACAATAGAATCATATATTCTTAGTAGCCGTCTGGCCAAGAGATTTTATTGATATTTGACTACAATTGCATTGCTGATCTGACGCCCGGGGGACGTGAGATATTTGCCGTTGTAGTAGAGCCCGCTGGATGCACCACCATCCAGATTCATGGCTTGATACGCTCCAGCTTGCTTCATCATTTCTGCCAGCTGTGGGATGGTGGCTCCACCAGTGGTCAGCAGAATGAGCTTATGGTCGCGTGTTAATCCGAGCGCGCTGCGGGCTCCGCCGCCGGTCAAGATTTTCGGATCCTTGAAGCCTTCTGCCGCAACATTAAGGGATACCTTGCCGTTCACAAGAAGACGCGGGCCGGCTTGAAGAGCTCCTTCCATGGAGCCGGAAGCGAAGCGGCTTGTGAAATCCAACCCAGGAATCAGTGACGCTAGATGGTTGCTGTCATAGGTAAAAATCGTCCGGCGATCCCCGGAGCTATTTTTAAGCATTTTTCCACCGCTGACAATGTAACCGTATGGAGCTTTGTATGCCCCTTTTGTATAGGCATCAAAAAACGTTCCGTTAATCGCAACTACGGCATTATTACGTTTAGCCAGACTGCTTAGGTCCTCCACTTTTCCGACCGTATTTCCAGCCAGTACGACATCAAGTTTCACCTTAGGATGCAGCAGGGACACTGTAACCGTCTGGGCTTTGAAGGATCTGCCGCCAACCTTGAAGGTTTTACTAGCGCTGACAACTGGTGAAGAATCCGCTTTGATTAGTGCGCCGGACTGTACAGGAACAGTGGTTGCAATATCATTACTCTTAAGGGTTAACGAAGAGGCTTCCTTATCCCAAGTTAATTGAATGCCAAGTGTTGTGCTGATAAAAGACAACGGAATATATACCGTGCCGTTATCACTGAAAGCAAGATCAGTTAGTGTAACCGACTTTTCATTGACGAGCGCAGCGGTTTGACCTAATGTAAGCGTTATGGTTGTGTCTGCATTCGTAATGCTTATACGTTTTTCGTTAGGATTCCATACAGATTGTATACCAGTGAAGCTATTTAATAGACGCAGTGGTATGTATGAATGGTTATTCTTGTCCACATAGACGGTGTTTTTAGGAAGCGGTGTTGCACCAACAGTGGAAGGGCAAGTGGCGACAAGTGGAATGAGCAGTAAGAAGGTAAGAAACAAAGTGGACCCTAGCTTTTTCATCATAAACAATTACTCCTTATCTTGTAGCTGTTGTAAAAAACGACAAGGTTTATTATACCTCATGTTCAAAAACTTGGATAACCTTTATTTTTAAATGTTCATAGGGTGAATCTGATAGAATATAGATTATATTATTTATATTAGCACTGAAGTAGCACTGAAATTAGCATTATAACTAGCACTATAACTAGCACTATAACTAGCACTATAACTAGCACTACAACCAGTATCACAACTGCCACTAGACTCATTAGCTAAAAGGAGATTTTTATGACTACAATAGGTTTAATTCGCCATGGAAGTACCGCGTGGAATAAAGAAGGCAGAGTGCAAGGGCATACGGATAATTCATTGGATGCTGAAGGCCTGCAACAGGCACAACTACTGGCTGAACGACTTAGCACAGAACAATGGGATTACATATATTCAAGTGATTTACTCAGAGCGCGGCAAACGGCAGAGGTTATTGCAGAAAGATTAGGCCTTGAGATCACGGGTTTAGCGCCGGGCATTCGAGAGATGTATGCGGGACTTATTGAAGGAACTACGCAGCAAGAGCGGATTGAACGATGGGGAACCGATTGGAAGACGTTAGATTTGGGTTTGGAAACTCCAGAAGCCAGCGAGCTCAGAGGCAGCGAAGTGATTGAAGAAATTGCGGCGAGACATCCAGGCAGCCATATTCTGATCGTTAGCCATGGTGCAATTTTACGCAGTAGCCTTAGAAGACTACTTCCAGAACTGGACGGCACAGTATTATTGAACAATACGTCAATTACGCGAATAACAAAATCCGAATCGGATGGCTCCTGGAACTGCGAGTTATATAATTGTGCGCGGCATTTGGAGAAAGAGTAAGTGTTCAGATAATGTTCAGAGCTTTTTTATATATTGGTATCGCAGTACAGTAAGCTAATTATTTGTAGTTCAGAAGGATGTGCGAATTAAAGGTGGTAGAGGTTCAGATTTATTTACAAACGTTAATGTCCATTATCATCGCAGGGGTTGTAGGTTATTTAGTATTGAGATTTTACCGGGATGTTGCTAGTAAGGAACCAAAACAAAGAGCGGTTTATACGGGCCTTTCCATTATAACTATCGTCGTTGGATTGTGGGCAATGCATCAGTTAGGCAAAAAATCCTTAGAAGAAACTATAGAGGTCAATGGGGGGATTTTCACTCCGTTATTGATATACGCGCTTACGATAGCTGTTTTAATGTTTTTGCTTACACGGCTGAACCTTGTTTTGGCGGAAAGAGAGCAGCTTAAGGAACTTGCCTATAAGGATGGCTTAACGGGGCTGTTAAACAAGAATGGAATGGATCACTTTTGGGATCGCTGCAAAGTAAATGAGCAACTAGCCGTATTGTTTATGGATTTGAACCGTTTCAAATCAATTAATGACAGCTTAGGACATCATGTGGGCGATTTACTGCTGCAAGAGGTGGGAGGAAGGTTAAGTCAATTCTCCAGCAAAAGAAAACGCCATATTTTCCGCATAGGCGGTGATGAATTTGTGATCGTAGCTAAAGGCTGCAATCAGAAGGAAGCGGAGCAGTTAGCGGTGCAGATTCTGGAGAAGACGACCAGACATTATCAGCTGGGAGAGCACAACCTCTTTGTATCTGCGAGCATAGGCATCAGCATTAGTCATGGCAAGGTGGATCATTTCAGGCTGCTGCATGAAGCAGATACAGCGATGTACACCGCCAAACAGCTCGGGACAGGTCGTTATTCAGTTTTTAAAAATTAGTTTGTTAAATGTAAAATATAAGCGTCAGCCTTGGACATAAATAGATGTCTAAGGCTGACGCTTTTTTAGGCTCCCGGTGTGTGAAACTTGTGGGGTACTTGCTTGCGTCCCTTCATCAAGAAAAGGCAGAGCAGGGCAACCGCCATACTAATCGCTGCTACATAGAACAGGATGGAGTAATCAAAAATATCAATCATTAGCCCCAGCAAAGGAGGCGAGCTGATCGCTGCCAGTGAAGAGACCAAATAATACATCCCTGTTCGAGTACCAATACTTTCCTCAGTCCCCGTAGCAACAACATAAGGATAAGAGTTGATGTTGATACAAGCCCAGAAGATTCCTCCTGTCAGGAGCAACGCTCGAAGCACCAGCAGGTCCTGTGCAAACCCAACAAGCGCAAAGACCGTCATCAGGCCACATACGCCGACGATAATGATCTTCTTTTTCCCGAATCGCCCACCCAGCCAACCGCTCGGAATAGCGAACAGCACAAAGGCAAGGGAGAAAAAGGTAAGGGAGAAGGAGGCTGCTTGTTCACTGAGGCCCAGATGGTTTTTGCCATACAATGTAAACAAGGTTTCGACCCCTTGATAAGCTACAAACCAGAAGAAAATCGCTGCCAGTAGAAATACTGTAGTACGATCCAGCTGGCCGCGAAAGGAGACTCTGGAAGGCTTAACTATCGTCGCAGAAGGGCTCCCCGCTGTATCGGATAGAAGCGTAGGGCTTATATTCACACCATCCCGTTTTTCTTTGATGAAGCGCGATACGATAAACAGACATAACAGGGTAATCAGTCCAGCAACGAGAAACGGCAGCGCAGGATTTGATTTATAGAGGATCGAACCCACGCCGAAAGCCAGAATTGATCCGAATCCACCCATGAAATTAATTAGTCCGTTAGCCTTTGTACGCTGCTCTTCAGGTGTTATGTCGGGCATGAGAGCGACGGTAGGGGAACGGTATAAACTCATGGCTAAATTCATCAGCATCATAAATAAAAGCAGTGTAAATAGTCCGGTATGAAACGGAATCAGCATAGTCAGCACGGCAGCGAAGGGCATACCGATCATAAGATAAGGCATTCTGCGTCCAAAACGCGAGGTCGTGCGGTCACTCCGATTGCCGATCCAAGGCTGCAAGAATAAGGCGAAGTAATTATCAATCGTCATCATGAAGCTGATTAGGGCTACACTATGTACATATTTTTCGAGGAAAAAAGGTACAAATGCGTTATACAGACTCCATGTAATGCTGATGCTGAAAAAGCCGAATCCGAGCAGCCAGACTTTTTTCACACCATCACACTCCCTTGTCAGCCAGAAGTCCAGCCAACAGGTCTGGATGATCGGTAATAATGCCTGATACACCAGCTTCAATTAAATATTTCATCCGCTCGGGATCGTTAACGGTCCAAGGATGGTAGGCGACGCCATGCTTTGCAGCTTCTTCGACGAATTCAGGCAGTACCGCAAAATGATACGCATGCAACGCAGTCGCTCCAAGTGTAGCTGCATAATCCCAAGGACGATACAAGCCTTCCCCGTACAGAATTCCTGTTCTGATCTCCGGTGCCAGCGACTGACAGTAAGCTAGTGAATAATGGTTGAAGCTCGAAAAAATGACGCGATCGCTCATCTTGAAATCCCGTACGGCCGCGATCACTTTTTCCTCCATGCCCGGATATAAAAAAGTGCCATTTTTAAGCTCGATATTTAGTATGGTATCTCTACCTTGCAACAGATCTAATAAATCTTCCAGCAATGGAAGGCGCTCATCTTTGAATTCAGGTCCGAACCATGAGCCTGCGTCCACTTCCAGCAGTTCTGCGAGTGTATGATCCTTCACATAGCCGGTTCCGCTTGTCGTGCGGTTTAGAGTTTCATCATGAATGAGGACTAGGCCGCCATCCTTGGTCATTTGTACATCAGTTTCTATTCCGGTTGCACCCAGCTCAAGACCTTTGCGAAATGCTGCCATAGTATTTTCTGGACAGACTGCCGACGCTCCACGATGCGCAAAATTAATGATGTTGTTCATAAGTTATTGTCCCTCCAACTTTAGTGTTTGCTATGCCCCTATAGATGGGGGCTACTTGTCATATTCCACAGAGAGTAAAGAAACCCTGTCTGGAATTTTAATTCAGTTGTTCATAGCGCCATAAGGGATTCGTTCCAAAAGTCCAGCTTCATAGATGCTCCGCAGCTTCAGCTCGGGCATATGAATATAACCGATATAGCAATCGCATACCTTCATGCGGCAGCTTCTAACCGCAGAGAGACCTTCGAGCCCATCACGGTAAAGATTGCCTATGACACCTCTGTCCTTATAGCAGCGTTTCACAAGCCCAGCGCCCTGTACATAAAAAACATCTTTTCCTGCATTGCAGGCTTGGCCAAGGCTTTCATAATCCATAGCATTTACAGAAAAATGTGGATCAATCTCGCTAAGGAAGGCAAAATCCTCAGCTGTATAATAATCCGGTTTATCTTTGTAAGCATTGATCCATAGGTACACGTTTTCCGGTAATGCAGAGCGAAGTGAAGCTATAGCTGAAAAAGCGCTGCGTATTCCAACGCTTCCCACACTAAACGGAACGTCGTTCTCGTATAAAGTCATACATTGCGCCAGAAATTTATCCTCCCGCACTTGTCCGGGGTGGTAGGTGGCCCAAAAGGCCACTTTTTTACGATTCAGCTGGGAGATGAAATCCAGGTTGGCAGAAAGGTTGGTCTGAATCGCTACCTTCTCTACATGGTCCATATTGGAGAGCGCAATCATTGCTTCTTTGTACCAGCGATGAATCAGCCCTTCGCCATAGGGATTAAAAAATATAGAAAGCCGATGACCTGCCGCACCTTGCTCAGACGCCCATGCTACAAAGGCCTCCAGCCCCTGGCGGTCCTTGGCGAGCGTAGCTGCGCTGTCTCTTGTTTTGCCAAAAGGACAATAGGGGCAATCATAGTTGCAGGACGTGAGGGAGCCGCGGTAGTAGAGGACCGCATTCATGGCAATACGAACCTTTCCATCTGCTCTCGGATCTCCCCAGAAATAAACCAATCCCCAATCGAATCAGAGTAACCCATCCCTTCGGTGGTAAGACGCAGGATGCCATCTTCCTCCTGCCCAAGACCGGAATGAAGCAGGTTGGACAGCTCAGGATAATCGTTCCAGAGCGATTGACCGAAACGCTGGCTGTAATCTTCAAGCTTCAGCCCTTCGCTATGTAGAATCGCCTTCAGAATAAAGCGGCGTTTCTGTTCTTCAAGACTCAGCACAATTCCGTAATCCGCAGTATCGTAACGATCCGTCGCAACGTAATCAGCAATAATGCTCTCGGTTGCTTTACGGCTTACCCCATAGCGGGAAGCGTAATGCACATGGCGGGTGTAGGATCTGGCTCCGCAGCCCAAGCCGACCATTCCTTCTTCTTGGCAGCTATAATCGAGAATGGGTTTAGCTGTTCCTGCGTCTTCCTTGGCGAAACGACGCATGGAGTATTGGCGATATCCTCTCGCTCTAAGCAGCTGCCCAGCGGCTTTGTAGCAATCTAGGCGAATATCGTCCTGACGCTGGATATCACCAGGCTTCACAATCGTATGCTCTCGGGTGTAGAGCGGATAGATGAAAATTTCCTCTGGCTCAAAGCTGATCGCTTGATTGAGCGAATATAGCCAAGAGTCGACCGTCTGCCCCGGAAGCCCGTAGATCAGATCTAAATTTAATATGGGAAAATCATATTTCCCCAGCAGCTCTAGTGCCCGATACACCTCATCCGGATTTTGTGGGCGATAGATGGCCGCCGATTCAGCAGCGACAAAACTTTGGATGCCCATGCTGACCCGATCCACCGTATATTCTTTTAGAATATTCAACTTCTCTTCGGTAATCGTCTCCGGTGAAGTTTCCACTGAGATGGAGGCTGTATTTGTATCCAGTCCCATCGTATCAACGGCAATGTGGAACAAGCGGCGGAGCTGATCTGCTGCCAGCAGGGTGGGAGTTCCGCCGCCGATCGCAAAGCGCGCATAAGGTTTATGTCTGGTGAATTCCGCCCATTGCTTTGCTTGGCGTTCCAGTGCATCCACGTATGTGGCATGAACATTTGCGCGTTTATCAGGCAGGGTAAATAGGTTGCAGAATCCGCAGCGTGCGCCACAAAACGGAATATGCATATATAGA
Organism: Paenibacillus sp. FSL R5-0928; assembly: GCF_037970385.1. NCBI lineage: Bacteria > Bacillati > Bacillota > Bacilli > Caryophanales > Paenibacillaceae > Paenibacillus > Paenibacillus sp. FSL R5-0928. The sequence goes on from NZ_CP150225.1 coordinate 1,248,498, forward strand.
AAGAAAGATTCCGCAGGCTCATCACGCCAGAGTGTTTCTAGCGGCATCGGAGGCTGCAAATCCCTGTAAGCCGTTTTGTGTGGATAGGAATACAGATAAGAACGGTAAGGGTGGGCAGTAATGCTGTTTTTCCACTTATGAAGCTCTTCTAAAGAGAAGGACGATAACGTCATATCAGTTCTCCATCCTTTCCTTGGTATAAATATTATAAAATAAACTCCCGATAAGGGACGTTCCATACCGTCTCGTGGGCAAGGCGATGCCCCTGATAGCCGTCTTCGCCATAAGCGGTTCCATGATCTGAAAAAGCCAGGCAGAAGACCGGATTGCCGCGTTCCCGGAACGCATCGAACAACCGGCCCAGTTCACCGTCCACATAACGAAGAGCGGCGCGCTGGCTGTCTACGGAGTCTTTTTTAGCACCAGGTACAAAATAATGATTTGGTCCGTGAATGGCAGAGACGTTGAGGAACATAAACAATCTTTGCTCGCTAGGAGTATCTCTTAGCAGCTTCAAGGCATGGTTCACCTGATGCTCTGTGGAACGCGGATTGGTCACACCGAAGGTCATCCGCCAGTAGCTTTGCTGGAAATAGCTTGGCAACACACGAGCGAGTGGATTTTTTTTGGTGAAAAAAATAACGCCTCCAATACAAACCGTACGATAGCCCTCAGCAGCAAGTCCTGACACGATATCCGGCGTATCGAACAGCCATGTATGGGGATGCGTCTTCATTCCGGTATTTCGGGAATGGAACATGCGGATATGCTCGGTTTTATCCGTTGTAGCTGGAGTAGGCAAGAAGCCGCCGAAAAAAGCGTGATGGGCCGCATAAGTAAAGCTGCCGGGAGTATGTCTTTTCTCCCAGGATCCCGTTCCGCACAGGTTCGGGCAGTTCGCTTCCTCCATAGTAGCTGCATCGTATCGAAGGGTATCGAGTGTGATCATTAGAATGTCATGGGTGCCAACGATAGTGTTCATATCCATTAAGAGGATCCTTCCTTTATAAGCGGTGTTGAGGGATGAGTAATATAGTCTCTGGCGGTTAATACCTTCATTTCCCATTCGTAGGTGCTGCAGCCACGGTATTTCACATCGTACAGCAAATCGCCAAAAGGATTAACATCGGCGACAAAACACTGCTGCGATCCTCCAGATATCAGCACGTCTATCCCGGCAACTCCAGAACGGGGAAATGCCGCCAGCGCTTGCAACGCGGTATTTCGTACCTGCTCCTGTATGAATTCTGATAGACCGGCTTCCGAAGGAGACATCCGCTGGCTGCGTAAATGCAGATTCGTAATTGGGGTGGAACTTACACGAGCAATTGCATGACAGGCTTCGCGGAGAACCACGAGCTGGCGGATATCGAAGGCTTTGCCGTTATGGCCGATCTTAGGAATCCATTGCTCGGCATAACCACCATGCCGATAAATCCAGTTAATAATGCCGGAGATCGTGGCGGCATCTGTGTACCGCCGCAGTTTACCGGAATTATAGTAAATGGGCGGTCGGGTGATGTAATTCTCGACCCCTACTGTAGTTAAGGCAACTTCGGCACCTGTAACGGGATGGAGCTGATAGGCGATCACCCCGGAAGCGGCAGAGCCGAAGGCTAGCTTGATGAATACCCGGTGCATTCGCCGGGATATCATCATCTCACGGAGAGAGGCATAGTCCGTAGGCTGCTGTTCCACGCCTAATGGACGAGGAATAGTGATGCCTGCCTCACTTAGAATCTGTTGTGTCCGACGTTTATCGGTCATGGCCGCAATGTCTGCGGGGTCATTTAACCATAGCGAACCTGGACAAACCTCTTTGGCTTCGCGCTGTAGTCTAGCCAGCATGCGGCAATAACCGCGGAACCATTGCGAAGGATGATGCAGGACACCCTGCATCTCCTTCAATTGATGAGCTACCTTCACACGGAGTGGGCGCGGATCAGGTCTTTCAGCGTAGGGATGCAGCGAATCGTCAACATCAACGGCATCCGGTGCGCCGAGAGCGATCAAGGCACGTTCTACCTCAAAGCTGCTTCCAGGCGATTCCAATCTCAGCAGCGGGGGAGCCGCACTGAGATCTATTCCGTTATAAACAGCCGGCTGGCTGGATAACTGCTGCTTCTGCACTTCCAGCAGATCACCTAACGATTGACCTTGCAGGAACTCAGCATACGATAAAATGATGGCGGGTGGCATTCCGAGATCGGAACGCGCTTGCTGAATGCCGCTAGTTCGTTTATCTCCGGGAATACCAATAACGATCATTGGCCGCATGAGGGGCTCATTCTGTGATGGAAGGATAACGCCAGTCTTCCTCATCATCGCTTTCCTGCTTGTCGCTGACATCGACAGGCAATCCACTCTTTTGCCAGCGGCTGATCATCTCGTCAGACATATAATGATGGCTTAGGTTCAATGCCTTTAGTCCCTTGATTCTCTCGCTGGCTAGAAGCAACTCAGCCCCCTCGTCGCTGAGGGTACCTAGAGACAGATCTAGCGTATCCAACTGATCCAGAATTGGAGCATTTGCTACTGCACCGGCGATTTCATCTTGTATTTCGCTATTTTTTAATCCCAGATAGGTAAGTTTAGGGAACTTTCCTACTTCTAAAAGAGGTAGAATATCTGCGAGGCTTCCGTCAAAGCCGTAGTTATCTACGCCAAGATATAGTTCCAGCTTACGCAAATTCGGCAATTGGCTGGCTGCAATATTTTCAAGCACGGTTTTACTCAAGCCACCAGTAATAATAATTAGCTTTTCTAACTTGTCATGTTTTAGCTCTGAGAGGCTTAGCTCATTTCCACCTTGAATGGTGAGTGATTGTAATTCTGGAAAAGCAGGCAACAGCGGTGATAGATCGCTTTGGGTAATCCAAGAAATCTCGCACTCCTCATAACCCATCTCACCAATAAAAAGCTTGCGTAAAGCAGGGAAGCTTGCACTATGCGTAACGAGCGCATCCACAACCTCATCGGAGCTATTCTCGTAGGCTTGCCCCCAATCACCAATAATTAGGCTGGTTAGTGACGCACTTTCAGCGCTGCTGCTTAACTTCTCAATTGCTTTGCCAATTCTTTGACCTTCTTCGAATTCGTCGTATCCGATGCTAAGCTTTACTTCCGTCATGGGTGTTCCCTCCCGGAAAAATTTAACTTCGAAAATACCCTATCATCTGTAGCCGAGGGAGTCAAATAGCTAAAATGCAAGAGGCTCTGGAAGCAGGTTTAATCAACTCAGAGGATATAGTTCAAGTGTATTTGGAGCGGATCCATAAATACGATATAGACATAAACTCTATTTTAGAAATAAATCCAGAGGTTATACAAATCGCGCGAGCACTCGATAAAGAACGAGCAGAAAAAGGGAGCCGGGGGAGCCTGCACGGTATTCCTATTGTATTGAAGGATAATATAGACACCGCGGATAAGATGCATACGAGTGCCGGTTCTGTAGCTTTAGCTGGATCAATTGCGGCAAAAGATTCATTTGTAGCGGCCAAGCTTCGATTGGCGGGGGCTATTTTACTTGGGAAGGCGAATATGTCGGAATGGTCTAATTTTATGTCTAGTACAATGCCTTCGGGATATAGCTCGCGGGGAGGGCTTGTACTGAATCCGTATGGACCTGGGACGGTATTTGTCAGTGGTTCCAGCTCTGGGCCTGCGGCAGCCGTAGCAGCGAATCTGGCAGCAGCAGCGATCGGAACGGAAACCGCAGGATCTATTATCGGTCCAGCCAGCCAACATGCTCTTGTCGGAATCAAACCTACGGTGGGATTAGTCAGCCGTACTGGAGTCATTCCCATTTCAGTAAGTCAGGATACCCCTGGCCCTATAGCTAGAACGGTTACAGATGCGGCAATTATTTTAGGGGCATTAACCGGAGTGGACGCCAACGATTCAGCAACATTTTCAAGCAAAAAATACGCTTATACAGACTATACTTCAAGTTTAGATAAAAGCTTTATACGACAAGCAAGAATAGGTATTCCACGGCATTATTATAAGCATTTAGACACTGAGAGGCTTGCAATTATGGAAGCAGCTATCTTGACCTTGAAGAATGAAGGGGCTACCATTATAGATCCTGTCACAGTACATGTTGAACAACAGAATTGGAATAATGATGTGATTTGTTATGAATTTAAAAAAGGGCTCAACCAGTATTTAGCACAAGTAGATGATTCCGTTCCGATTCACTCTTTGCAGGAATTGATAGCCTATAATGAAAGACATGCTGAGATTGCCTTGCAATATGGGCAAGACACCCTGACAAGATCACAAGAAGTAACATTAACTGAAGAGGCCTATGAAGAGAAGAGACAAGAATACAAGGAATTAGCGCTTGAGCAAGGAATAGATTATGTGTTGGAACAATATAGGTTAGACGCGTTATTGCTGCCTGGTGATGTAGATGGCATGTATATTGCCGCACGCTTAGGTTATCCATTAGTTACCGTTCCGGCGGGATATGTATCTCAAGGCATTATTGATGCGGATGGGGATTCGACCAGGGGGCCTTTTGGTGTTGTTTTTTCCGGAAAAGCTTATAGCGAGCCTACGCTCATAGCCTTAGCATACGGGTTTGAACAAGCTACGTATCACCGGATTCCTCCTCAATTGGAGTAGAATTAGGCTAACTTAGAATAGAAGGAAGCGATCAGTTTGAAGTATTGCCTGGAATGTGGGACTGCGTTAGTAATGAAAGAAGCCGATGGGGAAGGGCAGGTACCTTATTGTAATGCATGTGAAATGTTCCGATTCCCTATTTTCAGCACGGCGATTAGTACAGCAGTATTAAACAGGGAGAAAAACAAGATTTTATTAATTCAGCAATATAATCGACCAGACTACATATTACTCGCAGGATACGTGAACAAAGGTGAAGATGCGGAAACGACTCTCGTACGTGAGGTAAAAGAAGAGGTAGGACTTGATATTGTCGCTTATGAATATATGCGCAGCTTGTACTTCGCACCATCCAATACGCTAATGCTGAATTTTATAGGTGTTGCAGATTCGGAGGACTTGAGCCAGGTGAGTACTGAGGTTGATCATGCTGAATGGTTTACCTTGGAAGAAGCCGCCAGAGCGATTAAAAAGAACAGCCTAGCCGAAACCTTCTTACTGGCGATTATTGAGAAATTGAACGCGGGACAGGTACAGGTCAATCCGGTAGCTGTTGGAGGAAAGTAAAAAGGAGCCATGAGGCTCCTTTTTGTTGTTTCCATGCAAGGGGGTAATTATTTAAGCTTATACACACGAGCTTCATAAGGGCGAAGCTGAATTGTATTTAGTTCTTCTTCTGGATTTACCTCGTAGTTGGCAATAAGCAGTTCCTTCGTTTGAAATTTCACAGTGGGAGGAAGCTCGAAGGTCGCAGGCTCTCCGAAGAAATTCAATACAACCAGTAGCTGTTCTTCTCCAAGAGTACGCAGATAAGCATAGATTTGCTCGTTCTCTTCAGCCAATATCGTATAGCTACCATATACGATAATTTCATGCTGCTTGCGTAGCTCAATAAGTCTCTTATAATAGTAAAAAATAGAATCAGGATCAGCCAGCGCCTGCTCCACATTAATTTCCTTGTAATTAGGATTTACGGCTAGCCAAGGAGAGCCCGTCGTGAAGCCTGCCTGCGGCTCGGCGTTCCATTGCATTGGCGTACGGCCATTGTCCCGGCCTTTAATGTAAATGGAGTTCATGATAGCTTCTTCCGAATGTCCGGCAGCCAAGTATTCTTTATACATATTCAAGATTTCAATATCTTTGTAATCGTTGATGGAATCAAACTGTACATTCGTCATGCCGATTTCTTCGCCTTGATAGATGTAAGGTGTGCCTTGGAGCGTGTGCAGCAGTGTTGCCAGCATCTTGGCAGATTCTTTCGGATATAACTTATCATCTCCGAAGCGGGATAACATACGCGGCTGATCGTGGTTGTTCATATACAGACTGTTCCAACCTTTACCGTCCAGCGCGACTTGCCATTTGGAAATGATGGACTTGATGTCCGCCAGCTTCCAAGGCTGCACATTCCATTTACCTCCAGGTCCGGAATCGACGTCCATGAGCTCGAAATGGAATACCATGTTAAGCTCGTTACGATCCTCGGAAACATACAGTGAAGCTTCTTCTGGAGTGACATTAACGGCTTCGCCCACTGTCATGATATCGTACTTGGACAGGACCTCACGGTTCATTTCCTGCATATACTCATGTACACGTGGTCCGTTAACGAAATACTCGCCTCCAAAGTGGTAGGCAGGCTGTTCTCCGTTATTTTCTGGGGCAACGCTAGGTAATTCCGGTACTTTGGAAATCAAGTTGATTACATCCATGCGGAATCCGTCAATACCCTTGTCCAGCCACCAGGTCATCATATCGTAGACTTCCTGGCGCAGCTTAGGATTATCCCAATTCAGGTCGGGTTGCTTTCTCGAGAAGAGATGGAGGTAATATTCCTCCGACTTCTCATCGAATTCCCAAGCCGAACCGCTGAAGAAGGAGCCCCAGTCGTTAGGCGTCTGTCCGTCCTGGCCCGGCCGCCAGATATAATAATCACGATAAGGATTATCCTGCGATTTGCGGGACTCCACGAACCAAGCGTGCTCATCAGAGGAGTGGTTGACCACGAGATCCATAATCAGCTTCATGCCGCGGCTATGAAGTCCAGCTAGCAGTACCTCCCAATCAGAGAGTGTTCCGAAATCATCCATAATACTTTGATAGTTACTGATATCATAGCCGTTATCGTCGTTTGGCGACTCGTATACCGGGCATAACCAGACTACGTCGACGCCAAGCTGATTTAAATAATCGAGTTTCGAGATAATGCCCTGCAGATCACCGATGCCGTCCCCGTTACTGTCTTTGAAGCTGCGGGGGTAGATTTGATAAACTACGCTTTCTTTCCACCATTTCTTATCCATGTATAACTCTCCTATCTCTCTATATAAATCTTAGTTATTTAATGGACCCTGATGTTAGTCCACTTATAATCCATTTTTGCGCGAACAAATAGACCACGAGCATCGGGGATAAAGCGAGCAGATACGAAGCAAAGGCTAAGTTGAAATCTGTGCTGAATTGACCTTGGAAGACATACTGTACAAGCGGAAGTGTGTATGAATCCTGATCACCGAGCAGAATCAGCGGCAGCATAAAGTCGTTCCAAGTCGACAGACAAGAGAGAATACCAATTGTTGCACTGACCGGAGCAAGAAGTGGGAAGATAATCTTCCAGAACGTTCCGAATGTCGTTGCACCATCTACTGTGGCAGCTTCCTCTAGCTCATAAGGAATAGAGCGGATATAGCCAGTGTATACAAACACGTTAAAAGCCAAGCCATAAACAATGTATAGAATAATAAGACCCAAAATGTTGTTCATATGCAGATCCGTTGTCACTTTGACCACAGGCAGCATAATAATCTGGAAAGGAATAAACATTGCGCTGATAAAGTAAAAGTAGAGCGCTTTGAAGAATTTTCGGTTCATATTGCGGGCAATCGCGTAGGCTACCATGGAGTTGGTAAGCAAGATGAACACTACTGATGTTATTGTGATCGTGGCGCTATTTCCCAAGGCGTTGAAGAAATTAGTTGCCTTAATGGCATTGGCGAAATTCTCAAAATGCAGGCCAGTCGGCAGTGAAAAGATGGATTGAGCCATTTCCTCGGGATTCTTTAACGCGATAGCAATAGTCATGTACAGCGGAAAAAGGATCAGTAGTGAGCCTAGCGCGATAAGAATCGTTGCAGGCCAGTTGCTTGATTTTTTGATCATAAGTCCATCTCCCGTTTCTGCAGAAATTTAAGCTGAAGGGCGGAGATCACAACGATCACGATAAAATAAATCACGGCGTTCGCCGATTGATAGGCAAATTCTCCGCCTTGGAAGCCGCCTGTATAGATTAAGTGGGCAATGGATTGTGTTGAACGTCCGGGTCCCCCCCCTGTCAAGGCTACGATTTGGTCGAATACCATTAAGCCGCCCTTCATCGCCAGCACCATGTTGATCGTGAAGAAGGAAGCAAGCATTGGAAAAGTAATGCTCCAGAATTCTCTCCAGCGGCTAGCGCCGTCCAGATTGGAGGCTTCGTAAAGATCTTGCGGAATCGTCTGTAGACCTGCCAGATAGAGAATCGTGTTATAAGCAATTCCCTGCCAAACGGCCACAATGACGATACCGATCCAGGCCCAATCGGAGTTGCCGAGAATGTTCTGCGAAAGGAATTCGCTGCCAAGCTTCTCGCCCCAGATAGGGAATACATTTGCGAACAAATAGTTGAAAATAAAGCCGACAATCAGCACGCTGAGGATATTAGGCAGGAAATATACACCGCGGAAAAAGTTTTTGGCTTTAATCTTGGCGTTAAGTCCAAGCGCAATCAACAAACTGATGATGTTGATGAGAATAGTTGTTAAGATGGCATATTTAAAAGTGAATACATATGAATTCAGCACATTTTCGTCTTGAAAAATGTTAATGAAGTTCTTAAATCCTACGTAATCAAAGCTGTCACTGAAGCCGTCCCAGTTAGTGAACGAATAGTAAATACCCTGCAGTGCAGGAAAGGTGTGAAAGGCAAAGAAAAGAAGCAATGCCGGTATAGTCATTAGATAAAAGGCGACTCGGCGTTTGGCCATCATGTAATCCTCCTTGGAAAAGAGAAAGAGAAGGGGGAGTCCCGTTCTCTTTCTCGGCTCTTATTTGTCAGGTCTCGTTATTTCCGGTCAGCTACCTTATCCCATTCTTTATCAAGCTGTTTCAGGTACGCATCAACATCTTTCTTTTGCAGGAAGGCTTGATTGATGGTATCCACTTTCATGGCACTTGGGATGTAGTGGTCCGCAAAGTCGGCCAAGTTACCTGAGGTAAATGCTGCTTTGAAGCCGTCCATTGTCGGATCATCTTGTGTTACACCTTGCACAGCTGGGAATGCTTTTTGCTCGTTAATGTAGAGGCTGACATTCTCAGGCTGGAGCAGGAATTCAACGAATTTTTTAGCTTCTTCTTTATGTTTAGTGCTCTTAGAGATAGTCAACAATGTGTCTACGCCAGAAATGACCTTATTGTTAGCAGCATCATTTGTCGCTGGGAAAGGGAATACACCAAGCTCAATGGATGGATTAGCCTTCACGATTTCTGGGATCGCCCATACCCCTTGCAGATACATTGCAGATTCACCTTTTGCGAAAGCTGTGTTGCCGTCATTGTAGCCTTTTCCAAAAATATCTTTCTGACCGAACTCCGTCAGCTTAAGCAGCTTTTCAGCAATTTCGTTGAAGCTGTCTGCGAAAGTCACAGTACCTTCAGTACGCTGCTTGAAGAAATCATTGCCTTTTATGATTGTAGAGAGGGAGTTGAACGGCGTAAGGGTTGTCCAGGAATCCTTAAGGGTCAGGTAAAAAGCATTTTTACCGCTGTCCTTGAACTTTTGAGCGACGGCAATGAACTCGTCCCAAGTGGTTGGCACAGTAACGCCGGCTTCAGTGAACATCGCTTTATTGTAAATGACACCACTTGCGTTCGAAGAGAATGGAAGACCATTCAGCTCGCTAGAACCCGTCAGGTCTTTCAGCATTTGAACATAAGCAGGCTGGATACTTTCAGCAAGTGGATCACTAGAGAAGTCTTCAAACAGACCACTTCCGGATAATGTTTTGTAGGTGTCAGTGGCACCGATACCTACCACGTCAGGAATGTCTTTTTTAGCTGCACGAGTCTTCAGTACTGTTTCGGCATCCGGTGGGTTCACTTGAGTGACTACGATGTTCGGATTGGCTTCATTAAATTTCGCAACCAGCTTGTCGAAGGTGGCTTTGGCTTCGGTCTTATTTTGGAAAAACTCGATTTTCACCTTGTCACCGGAGGAGTTCCCGCCGCTAGATGTGTTGTCAGCCGCATTGTTACCACTATTGCTACCGCAGGCGCTAAGCACGGACATAGCCAGTAGACTAACCATTACGGGTTTAATTGTTTTTTTCATGATAAATCCTCCTAATAATGTGTTGGTATTATGGTGAATTTGGTAAGAGTAAACGTTTACGTTGATTGCAAATTTAAATGATATTCATGTTCTTCTAAGCGACGGGTATGCCATAAAAGAAACAGTAAACGTTTACGTAATATTGATAAAAAGACTTAGGTAAGCGATCTTACCGTTTGTCTTTCCACAATTGTGTGATCGACAATCTGGCTGTTCACAGACTCGCCTGTTTCAATCATCTGAATGAGCTTCTCCACGGCGATCTTTCCAATATCGTACAGCGGTTGGCGTACTGTTGTTAAAGGCGGAATAACCATTTTGGCTAATCCAAGATCGTCATATCCCATAATGGAGATATCCTCGGGCACGCTTAGACCATTTTTGATAACGGTGGAGAGGGCACCAATCGCCATTTCATCACTAGCAGCAAAAACGGCAGTCACATCAGGCGCTTGCTCCAAAAGAGTCTCCATAGCTATACTTCCGCTCTCATACAAAAAATCTCCGTAAGCAAGATAGCGGCTGTCAAAAGGAATGCCATTTGCTTCAAGCGCATGCTTGTAACCTTCTGCTCTTGGCGCACCAGCGATAAGATCGCTAGGGTTCCCACTAATCATGGCTATTTTGCGGTGACCTTTTGAAATTAAGTAGAGGATAGCGTCAAAAGCAGCTCGATAATCATCTACTTTCACATAAGGGACCTTGGCGAATTCTGTTTGGGAAGAGACCAGTACAACGGGGATCCTCATGGTTTCTAGCACATCGTAATATTCTTTCTTAAGGACTTCACTCGAAAAAATAATGCCATCAACCTGTTTCTCTCTCAGGAGCTGCAAATACTTCAACGTTCTTTTACCGTCCTGATCGGTATTGCATACCATCACACTGTAGTTCCGTTCATTGGCCAATTCTTCAATACCTTTGAGCAGATCGGAAGAGAAGGCACCAGAAACACTAGGGAACATTACACCAATGGTCTGTGTACGCTTATTGATTAGACCCCGGGCAATCGCATTGGGTTGATAACCAATTTCTTTGATCGCCTCATTTACCTTTTGTTTCGTTTTGTCCGAATACCCACTTAAATTGTTTAGCACGCGAGAGACTGTGGCAATGGAAACGTTCGCTTTCTGTGCAACATCTTTAATCGTTGGGTTCATTCCTATGAGCTCCTTAAACTACGGTTATCCTTGAATTAAACGCTTACGCTGATGAGAGTAAGTTATGAAGGAAGAGAACGTAAACGCTTACCCCGAATATAAATGCTGGTAGGCGCTTTTGTCAACTGTACTTAAAAAATAAAAAAATGATCAAAACTACGCAAGAGCAGTAATCTTTTAATAGGAATGATACCGATGTATATACCAAAAATTTACTTAGAAATATCGGAATTGACAAAAGAATATTGGAGGTCTAACATTTAGAGAGTAAACGCTTACGTAAAATTATAAAATATGGCATGCAAGCCCTGGTTTTAATGATTTACTCGGATAAGGAGTTGCATTTATGAATATTTATCTCGAGATTCCGGATGTAGATAAGCACTTTCCTTACCGCAGTTTACTCTGCAATGGTGATACGTTGTGTTATCCGCATTGGCATAAAGAAATTGAAATTATCTATGTTACCAAAGGAAGCCTGAATCTGGGAATTAACGATACCCCTATTCACATGGAGCAGGGCGAGGTTCAGTTTATCAATGGTGGGGATGTGCATTATTTTCTCTCTTCACCTGAGAGTGAACGGGTAGTGATTCAATTTGACCTGAATTTGTTCCAGGAAGTAGCCGCTTTGAACGGTAATGACTACTCACTTCGTGAGGTCTTTACGCTTATGGAGTATTCCAGTTCAAGATGGCCCGTGGCAACTGCCGCGAAGGTCAAAGGGCTGATTGAGAGTATTTACGAGGAAGATGTACAGCGAAGAGAAGGGTATGTTTTTCTAATCAAGGCTAGATTGTTTGAACTGCTGACCGTTATTTTACGGGAGGTGCCGAAGAGTCCGATCAAGAAACAGCCTAAGTTCTCGGAAGATACACTGAATCAATCCAGAGAAACACTGGAAAGACTAGAGCGGATTTTTATTTATGTGGAGCAGCATTATCAGGAGGCTATTTCGCTGAATGAGGTAGCTAATTATATGGGTTTTAGTCCTTATTATTTTACCAAATTGTTCAAGAAAAACACGGGCATGACCTTTATCGCGTTCTTAAATGAATACCGGCTTAACAAAGCCAAATGGATCTTGATTAATGAAGATCTGCCGATGTCTGCCGTGGCGGAAGCAGCCGGGTTTGGCAGCGTGAAGACCTTCCATCATTTTTTCAAGGAAGCAACGGGGATATCCCCGCTGAAATACCACAAGACAATATTCGGGAATAATACAGCAAGATTGCAGGAAGAAAGCCCTTCCTCAGCTTTGTATGATAGAGATATCAAAACAGGAATAAGTGGAGGTTAGACCAGAATGACTTTAACAGTAGGAATTATCGGCTGCGGAGGTATTGCGAACGGCAAGCACATGCCCGCGTTAAAAAAAGTAGAAGGTGCGCGAATGGTTGCTTTTTGTGATATCGTCGCTGAACGTGCCGAGAAGGCAAAAGCGGAGTTTGGAGATGAGCAGTCCGTAGTTTACACAGATTATAAAGAGCTTCTTAACGATGCAAGTATAGATGTGATTCATGTATGTACGCCGAACATTTCCCATGCGGAGATTTCCATTGCGGCTATGGAAGCAGGCAAACACGTAATGTGTGAGAAGCCGATGGCTAAAACCACGGCAGAAGCACAAGCGATGATCGAGGCCTCAGAGCGAACTGGTAAAAAGCTGACCATCGGTTATCAGAACCGTTTCAGACCAGATTCAGCTTATCTGCATGCGGTATGTGAGAATAATGAGCTTGGTGAGATCTATTACGCCAGAGCTAAGGCTATCCGTCGTCGCGCTGTCCCAACTTGGGGTGTGTTTTTGGATGAAGAAGCGCAAGGCGGCGGTCCGTTGATTGATATCGGCACCCATGCGCTCGATTTGACCCTGTGGATGATGGATAATTACAAACCTAAATATGTCGTGGGCAACGCTTATCATAAGCTGTCCGGTCGTAAAAATGCTGCAAATGCTTGGGGCCCGTGGGATCCTGAGAAGTTTACAGTTGAGGATTCCGCCATTGGATTCATCACTATGGAGAATGGGGCTACCATCGTCTTAGAAGCAAGCTGGGCACTGAATACACTCGATGTCGGTGAGGCCAAAACGGTACTTTGTGGGACTGAAGGCGGAGCAGATATGGAGAACGGTCTGCGCATTAACGGAGAAGCCTACGGTAAAACATTTGAAAAGCATATCGGTCTGGATGCCGGTGGCGTCGACTTTTATGATGGTGCGGGAGATGATCCTGCGATGATAGAGGCAGCTCAGTGGATTGACAGCATTGTAAATGACACCGAGCCTGTGGTGAAGCCGGAGCAGGCGTTGGTTGTGACTCGCATCTTGGAGGCTATTTATAAATCCTCTGAAACTGGAATGCCTGTGTTTTTGAATAATTAAGCAAATTCGATGGTCATAGATAAATATGAACTAGGAGTGTGTCCCAAGTGACAAGAGTAACCGTATGGAATGAATTCCGTCATGAACGGCAGGAAGAAAGAATTCTTAAGGTCTATCCGCAAGGTATTCATGGACAACTGGCCAGCTTCCTTCAAGAAGCAGGACTGGACACTAAGACAGCTACGCTGGATGAACCAGAGCATGGACTGACGCAAGAGGTATTGGATAACACGGATGTACTGATCTGGTGGGGACATATCGCCCATCATGAAGTAAGTGATGAGATTGTAAACCGTGTACATGCGCGAGTGCTGCAAGGTATGGGACTTGTAGTGCTTCATTCGGGCCATATGTCCAAAATCTTTATGAAATTAATGGGCACCAGCTGCGATCTGAAATGGCGTGAAGCTGAGGAGAAGGAGCGCCTGTGGGTCATGGACCCAAGTCACCCGATTGCTGAGGGCATTGGTGAATACATCGACTTGGAGCAAGAGGAAATGTACGGTGCGCATTTTGATGTGCCAGCACCAGAGAGTCTTGTATTTGTCGGCTGGTTCGAAGGCGGCAACGTCTTCCCAAGCGGATCGACCTACCGTAGAGGCAGCGGGAAGATCTTTTATTTCCAGCCTGGTCATGAATCTTACCCAACCTATTACAACAAGGATATTCAAAAAGTTATCATCAATGGCGTGAACTGGTGTGCCCCAACGAAACGTGACTATCCGGTTTACGGACATTCTGAAGCCTTAGAGCCTATCAAAGAAAAGGTGGTCGTATAAATGAAATTAGGCGTATTTGATCCTGTATTTGGAAGCTTGAGTCTTGACGAGATGTTAGATAAAATCGCCGCCGCAGGTTTGAATGCGGTAGAAATCGGCTCGGGTGGTAATCCCGGTAATGCTCACTGTCCGACAGATGAGCTGCTTGCCAGCGAGTCAGCACGTCAAGAATATTTGGAAAAGTTCACGAAACGTGGCATTATGATCAGTGCCTTCAGTTGCCATAATAACCCGATTTCACCAGATAAAGAAGAAGCCCGCGCTGGGGATGAAATTCTCCGTAAATCGATCAAGCTGGCTTCACTCATGGGTGTTAAGGTCGTGAACACCTTTTCGGGAACGGCTGGGGACAGCGATGAGGCAAAAGCACCGAACTGGCCAGTCACGCCTTGGCCTACCGTGTACAGCGACATCAAAACCTGGCAGTGGGAACATAAGCTGATCCCTTACTGGAAGGAAATCGGCAAGCTGGCCGAGGAGCATGGCGTTAAGATCGGCATCGAGCTGCATGGTGGATTCCTGTGCCATACCCCTTATACGATTTTGAAGCTTAGAGAAGCAACCTGCGATGCTATCGGAGCCAATCTGGATCCGAGCCATCTGTGGTGGCAAGGTATTGATCCTGTAGGTGCTATTAAGATTCTCGGTAAAGCTGGCGCGATTCACCATTTCCATGCCAAGGATACTTACTTGGATCAGGACAACATCAATATGTATGGTTTGACCGATATGCAACCTTATGGCGATGTGCAGACCCGCGCATGGACCTTCCGCTCCGTTGGTTGTGGGCACAGCATATCTGAGTGGTCAGATATCATGAGCGCGCTGCGCACTTACGGTTATGATTACGTGGTGAGCATCGAGCATGAAGACCCTCTTATGACGGTTGACGAAGGCTTCCAACGTGCAGTAACCAATTTGCAATCCATTCTTATTCATGACCAACCTCAGGGTATGTGGTGGGTGTAAGGTCAATTTAGAAAGCCTTGATTCTCTATTAAGAGAATCAAGGCTTTTTCTGTGTGTAGTGGGGGTGGAGGGGAAAACGGAAGAGCGGAAGGGGAGAACGGCAGAATGGGAGGGGAAAACGGAAGATCGGAATGAAAGAACGGAAGAACGGAAGGGAGTAGAAATGAGCTGGCAAAGAGATAGGGAGGAGGTAGAGACGAGTAGGAGCTAATAAGAAACGAACTAGAAACTAACAAGAAATGAAACAAGAAGCGAACGAAAAGCTAACTAAACACGAACTAACTACCAATCAAAAATGAACTAGTTTGCTAAAGGACTCAGATGCAGCTATTCGCGTGTTTTAGGGTTTTTGGAGCGAGTTTTGGACCCGAGAGACCTTATTGGTCGTGAAAAGTAAGGAATTCGAGGTGATTTGAGCAAATAACTGCGCTGGAGTCCGATAGCATCTCAAAACAGCGGATTTGTTGCAAATAGGGTCTCTGGAGTCCGCAACTAATGTGCTTATGCGCTAGCTGATCTTCGATGGTAAAACCGTAGTTAGTTTGGGGGCTGGTGCTTTGAGCTTCGGTAGAATGGGATACGGGTAAATGTGCAGCGCAGTTAGTCTGGGACTGGAGCGGAGCGTGGTGGAGATGTGGTGGAAAAATGGTGGAGTTTTGGTGCAGATGTGGTAGGTAACTGTGCTAACGGTAACGGGCAAATGAGCGGACGCAGTAATGTATGAGACGTAGGGCGGAAATGTATGAGACATAGGGCAGAAGTGTATGAGATGTAGGGCAGTAATGTATGAGACGTAGGGCAGTAATGTATGAGACATAGGGCAGAAATGATAGAGACATAGGAAAGAACAAGGTAGAACTGTGCTAAAGGACTCAGATGCAGCTATTCGCGTGTTTTAGGGTTTTTTGAGCGAGTTTCGGACCCGAGAGACACTATTGGTCGTGAAAAGCAAGGGATTCGAGGTGATTTGAGCAAATAACTGCGCTGGAGTCCGATAGGATCTCAAAACAGCGAAATAGATGCAAATAGGGTCTCTGGAGTCCGATAGCATCCCAAAACAGCGAAAAAGTTGCAAATAGGGGCTCTAGGGTCCGCAACTTATGTGTGTATGCGTTAGCTGATCTTTGCGTATCCAAAGGTCGGCTTTTTGTCGTGCATTCACTGGTTACAGTATTGCAATCTCTGCGTCAAGCGGGAGGGGACGAGTTGAAAAGAATAGGTACAGGCTGGTACGCAACATATTTGAAATGATTTCGTCTTTATATAACGGAGGTGGAGCAAGATGAATTTATGCTTTTCGGGAGGCCGGTTTCAAACTTTTTTACAGCGGAACATTAAACTGATGCTTGTATTTGGGCTTTTGTTCGCTGCTTGCTTTACAGGAGTTGGAAGGGTGGAAGCTGCTGGCTCAGATCTGATCATCGTGAACAAAAAAACAAACAAACTCGCGTATTTCAGTGACGGCAAGCTGGTGAAGACTTTTCCGGTTGCCACAGGGAAGTCGAAGGAACTGACGCCAGAAGGTAGCTTCAAAATGGTGGTTAAAGTAAAAAACAGACCCTACTACAAAGAGAAAATTCCCGGTGGGGATCCGGCCAATCCGCTTGGCGACCGCTGGCTGGGGCTGGAAGTGAACGGGACCTATGGCACGACGTATGCGATTCACGGCAATAATAATGAGTCATCGATAGGGAAGTATGTTAGCGCTGGTTGTATTCGAATGCATAATGATGATATTCATTGGCTGTATCCAAAAGTAGCCAAGAATACTCGAGTTATCATTACAACGAGCACACTGGCTATGGAGAATATTGCAACTAAAAACGGGTATTCTGTAGGAAGCAATAAGTTTGCGGGGACTTTTGAGATTAATGGGACGACAACAAAGCTGAAGGATCCTTTTATATTGGAAAATTCCCGTGTGTTTGTTCCGCTGAGAGAATCCGTGGCCTTACTGGGTGGAACTTTGCAGAGTGAAGCGGGGACAGGTGCACTGCTAATTACGATCGGCAATCGTACGGTGACACATAAGCCATTATCCAATAAGGCTATTGTGAATGGAAAATCCATTACGATTTTACCGTCACGCAATGAAAATAACCGATTACTAATTCCGCTGAGTATCTTGCCTGATTTATTTGCTGTTCAGGTGCAGTGGAATGCGCAGACTCAGGTGGTAAAGATTAAGTTATAATTGTTCTTGACCTTTTATTTCTGATTTAAATTGTTATATACTGTACTTATTCTAAAAATACGGACAATTACGGAGGGCCACCGACTGATGAATAACTAACACGTTTCCTGAAACAGACCATAAAGTTTGTGAAGTGCATATGCACAAGTCACGGAGCACCCGCGCAGGGTGATAACGGTCAGGGATACGTGTGTCGGTCGGGGGCCTTACGATGCTTTTATATGGATAGTTCTATCTATTGTGTTGGTTTACTCTGCATCCAGCAGGTGATCACGGCCGTAGTCTATCCATGTCTGGGCACATTCCCCCTTCATACGCTATTCGACCGCAGACCGCTGGCTGCGGTTTTTTATTTGCAATGAAATCGGAGGAATGAAAGATGACTGTAATTAAAGCGAAGAATTTACGTAAGGAATGGAACGGGATCCCTTTATTTAAGGAGGTATCCTTTGAGATAGCAGAAGGAGAGCGCGTGCTTTTATTTGGACGAAATGGGATTGGCAAAACCACACTGCTTAAGGGGCTGATCGGTCGGCTTACTTTTGAAGAGGGAAGTATCTATCATGGCCTGTCATCTGAAGAATGGGGTGTGCTCGATCAACAGCTTGAGGTACCAGGGGAAGTAACCGCATTGGACTACGTTCTTTCAGGGTCAGCGCAGCTGCCTGAATTAAAACGCCAGCTCGAAGCCCTCAGTCAGAGATTGCAGGAGCAGAAAGCTGATAACGAAGCTGAGTTGGCTGAATATGCAGAGGTGTACGATCGTTACTTGCAGCTTGATGGATATGGCTGGGAGGTCAAAGCGGAAAAAAGTCTAAAGCAGCTCAAGCTTGAACATGCAGTCTGGGAATTGCCATACGCCTCACTTAGTGGAGGGCAAAAGACACGGGTGCAATTAGCAGCATTATTAGCCCGGCAGCCCAAGCTATTGATTCTGGATGAACCGACCAATCACATAGATGGAGAAACGATGGAGTGGTTGGAGCATTGGGTGTGCAACTACCCTGGAACCGTGTTTTATGTATCACATGATCGTACATTTATTGATCGAACTGCGACGTCTGTGCTGGAGCTTAGTCCGGAGGGATGCCGGCGTTATTCGGGTGGATATACACAGTACCGGGAGCAGAAGACTATAGAGTTGAGAACATTGGAGGGACAATATAAAAAGCAGGAGCAAGAAAAGGAGAAGCTGTTGGAGAGCATTAGGCGGTATGCAGAATGGTTCCAGCAAGCGCATCGTGCTGCCGGACAAAACGATTTCCTGCGTTCGAAATCCAAGAAAAATGTGTCTCGTTTTCATGCCAAGGAAGCTGCGCTGGAACGGTTAAATAAGAACCGTGTAGAATTGCCCCGCGAGACTGGCAAGCTGAAGATGAAGCTGGAAAGCGAAGAGTTTCTGGCAGATTCTTTACTGACACTCCGTGAGATAGAGTTTGCCTATAAGGGGAGTGCGCCTTTTCTTAGGAATTTCAGCTTGTCGCTAAATCGGGGAGACCGATTGTCTATTCTGGGTCCTAATGGTGTTGGAAAGTCTACGCTGTTGAAATTAATTGCAGGGATCAATAAGCCTATAAAAGGTGAAGTACGGCTGCATCCACGGACGACAATCGGTTATTTTGCACAAGAGCTAGATAACTTAGAGATGAACTCTACGATTCTGGATAGCTTGCTTGAACTGCCGGGAATGACCCAGACGGAGGCGCGGACAATTTTGGGTTGCTTTTTATTTACGCGGGACGATGTATTTAAACGGATTGGGGATTTGAGTCTGGGGGAGAAATGCCGTGTGGCTTTCCTCAAGTTGTATTTTGGAAAAGCGAATTTATTGGTCTTAGATGAACCCACTAATTATCTGGACATTGACACTAGGGAACGTGTAGAAGAGGCACTGATGGTGTATCCCGGTGGACTAGTGATGGTCTCTCATGACCGTTATCTTCACTCTAAAGTGGCTAATCGCTTGGTGATATTAGAGCCGTCTCAGGCACCAAAGTTTTTTCAAGGAACGTATGCTGAATACTTCGCAAAAGACAGAACCCGTCTGCTTACTGGTATAGAACAGGCTCGGGAGGATGACCTTGCCCTTCTGCAGCTGCGTCTGAATCAGTTGATTCAGAGTAGCAGTGTGGATTCTGAGGCGGAAAATGCAGCGCTAGTGGCGGAAATCGTTAATTTGCAGCGACAAATACAGGAACTAAGGGGCGAGGGGAAACCCGCATCCTCCTAAGCTGATAAAAAACACAACCTTGCTCAGGATGTATTTATCTTGAACAGGTTGTGTTTTTAGATAGGAGACGTAAGGTGTAAGGTGTATAATTTGGAGGAATGTGGATTTTTTGGCGATAAAGAAACCTTGAGAGGATGGTTGCAGAATTGCTGAAATTGGGCTCTTTTATATTGGAATTACTTCGATTATGTATATTGCTTGTGCTGACTTTATTAGTTTTGGGTTGGGCAGAAAGATTGATCTATCAATTGATATTTGGTCAGCCCGTGTATAACTGGAGTATGGGATTCGGGAATTTATTGTTATTTTTTATGCTGTACCGGAATCATTTTCAGTTTAAAGGCTGGTATAAATCAGAGAAGAACCAAAAGCTAACGCTCCTCACCACAAGAGTAATCACCGTAATTTCCATAGGACTAATAATCCTGCCGCTAGGGCTGGGCTGATCTTATGAAGATTAGAATCATTGGAGCTTGCGGCAGCGGCAAATCCTATATCGCCCGGGAGTTATCTAGAAAATATGGTGTAGAGTATTACGAGACAGACAACTTGGTATGGGACAGAAGTGCCGAGAATTTGCGTTTTTCAGTTGAAGCAAGGGATGCTCAGTTGGAAGAAATCCTTGATAAACCCTCATGGATTCTGGAAGGTGCACATTACAAATGGGGACAAGAGAGTTTTAAAGCTGCTGACTTAATCGTTATTTTGAACCCTAATAAAGTGATCAGGGATTTGAGAGTGGATATGATCAGGAGGCCGCACATAGGATTATAGAGTTAACGGATACTCTGTCTGATAAACGGGTAATTGTTAAAAATAACAAAGAGCTGGAGCCCATTATCCAAGAGCATCTGAGGAAGGGATTGTTAAATAGGGATTGAGCGACAAAGTAAACGATAGAGAGAGGAGTGCTTGCATGGATAACATTCTACCCGAGCATTTGGATCAGGAGAATTTCATAGGGTTTTGGAAAAGAGTGCTGGCTTCCATTCTTGATTTCTTGGTCATTGGAATACCTGGGGTTATCGTATACTGGATACTCAATTCATTAGCTGTTTCATTACACTCGGAGATACCTATTATCCTGGAGTACATTTTGTTTATCGCATTTGATATCTTTATGATCGTTAGATTTGGCGGAACCCCTGGGAAGCTGATTTTAAAAATAAAAATTGTCAATGAACACGGGAATTACCCAACAGTGAAGGAAGCTCTGATTCGAAATGTTTTCCGAATGATTAGTATGATTCTTTCAATGGTAATTGCGGTCAGCAGCTATGACTTTACCGTTATTTCCGCCAAATTATCCTTATGGTCGGATTTGGCTTTTGACCTCACTCAAATCCTGGGTCCAATCATGCTGGTGGATTACTTGTTGGTTGGATTCCATCCCCGTAAACGTGCGATTCACGATTTGCTGGCTGGCACTTATGTTGTTGATAAATCCGCAATTTGAAGAATGCTTTTCACCAAGCATTCTTTTTTTTAATATTAGGTATTTTACTATTAAATATTTTAGTGTTAAAATACTTTTATAAGCAGCCGATCATCATGAATGCCAAAGGAGAACCTCTTGGAAAATCCAGATATTTTTAAGCTAATACATGCAGTTGAATTATTTACGAATGAAGTTATTGTTCGATGGATGAACGCATTTGATCACAATATTGGGATATCTCCAGTTCTAGTCTTGGGTGAATTGAATAAAAAAGGCCCCTTGAAGCAGACTATTTTGGCTAAGAGACTAGGATATACGCCAGGAGCAATGACAAACATTGCTAATCGACTAATTAAGCAGGGGATGGCCGAGCGAAAATATAACGAAGATGATCGACGGAATGTACTTCTATCTATCACGGACAAAGGAAAAGACGTTCTGAAGGAAGCACAGCTTAAGGGACAGGAGCTAAGAGCTGAAATGTTCCAAAAGCTCAATGAGGAGGAACTGCAGCAATTCTTGAAAATCTATGAGAAGTTGTTAACGAGCTTTGATAGCTCTGAAACATAAACCAAGTCATCTTAGAAGCACAATAACATTATAAAGGGGTATGAACATGGGAAGAGTTCAAGGTAAAGTTGCATTAGTAACTGGAGGCGCTTCAGGTATTGGCTTATCAGCTGCCACTCTATTAGCTAGAGAAGGAGCAAAGGTTGTCATTGCCGATTTTAATGTGGAAGCAGCCAAAGAAGCAGCATCTAAGATTAAAAATGAAGGCGGAGAAGCTGAAGGTCTTTTCTTAGATGCCTCCCAAGCGGATTCGATCAAGGAAGCTGTTGATTTCACTGTTGCTCAGTATGGCACCATCACAGTATTGTTCAATAATGTAGGTCTAACTAATCTGCAAAAAGACCTTGATGTGGTCAATATAGATTTGGAAGAATGGGATCGCCTGATGAACGTGAATACTAAAAGTGTTCTGTTAGGCAGCCGTTTTGCTATTCCTCATATGATTAAAGCGGGCGGAGGCTCGATCATTAACACGGCTTCGATGTCAGCATTCGCTGGGGATTCATTGCGTACTGCTTATGGCTCCTCTAAGGCAGCGGTTGTGAACCTTACTCGTTACATCGCTACACAATATGGTAAAGACAAAATCCGTTGTAACGGCGTGGCACCAGGGCTGATCCTGACACCTGCGGCAGCAAGAAATATGCCGCCAGCTGTATTGGATATATTTCAAAAATTCAACGCCCTACCTTATCACGGAGAAGCCGATGATATCGGCAATACGGTTTTGTTCCTGGCATCGGATGAATCCAAATTCATCACAGGCCAAACGATTGAAGTAGAGGGTGGTCATTATATGTCTAACCCAAGTATCACTGATTTCCAGAATTACATGATGGAAGCTAAATCTAAATAAAAGATTATGTGTAATTAAAAATCCGGTCCATGCTCGAATTTATCGAGCGGGGCCGGATTTTGGTTTATTTTAATGAATTAGCGTACCTCTAAAACCTCCTGCATAAAGGTCTTCAGAGCGGAGGGTTTGGCACTTGCGATCCATTGCTTTAACTCATCAGTTTGACCATTCATATACCATCCAAGCTTCTCTTTTAACTCTTGGTCAAAGACTTTAGGTTGATTTTTTCGTTCCGCTAACAGTTGTTTAATCATTTGTGGCCAGCGATACCCACTATGACCAAAGCTGAGTTCAGGATAACGCTCAGCAAGTGTCATTACCGAAGAGAGTGATTCACCAGCGTATAATTCTGCCGCCAAAAAGCTGCCAATAAAACGATGGCTATCATCATACTTTAGGGCGATCGCGAATTGTTTACGAGCTTCTTCAAGCTTCCCTTGTTGCATGAGGGCTGTGGCGTTAATAGAAAGTACATAACCGTTAGTATTGGGTCGGTTTAGTTCGTTGTAGTAGGAATAATATTCGTTATACGACTTCCAGTCGGCATGGTCAAAATAGTACTGCGATAATGTGAAGGCATAATTAGTAGAAGGCTGTAGTTGTATTAGCTTTTCGAGTAAAGGAATCGCCTTATCTTCTAATGTTGTATCCTTTGTGAGGGACGATTTTGCCAGCATCATCTTTACTAGCATGTGCAGGGCATGAACATCCTGTGGGTCATCGGCAATATTTTGTTGGTACATTTCTAGTGCCTGATCCGTTTTCTTATCCAGTAGTAGTTGGTCAGCCGCAGTAAGCTCTCTTTCCTTGAGATAAAAGAACGGCAGATTGCCGACAGTGTCTTCGTTCAGCCTGTAGCCATTACTGCGGGTAATCAGGCGTCCATCTGCATCTAAGGCTTCAATATTCCAAGAAAAGCGCACTTCGGGATTCATAAATCCGAGAAGGGAGAGGGGGTCAATAGATTCCCAGCCATCTCCACTGCTGCCATAGGAAAAACCGCCGCCATCGTAAAGTTCTTCTACTGGAATGGAGATATGATTATCTACAATACGATCCCGAATTTGTACACCCAACACGGCCCCCTCCCCGCCACCGCTTAAACGATAGTAAGCTGCACCTTCAACAGCTTTCCAGCGGAAATCTATGGTCTTGCCCGTTAGGGTTTCCTGATTAATGGGAGACTGCAGCTCAAGCAGAGGTTGTAGAACTATGCTCTCATTCAACCTGCCATCCGGTTTAACTTCAATCCAATCGTCATATTGTACAGGCCAGGTCCAGCCGTCGATCTGATCATAGCCAAGTCCAAGCTGTAACTGATAAAAGCCCGGAATCACACCGTGAAATTCGAAACGTCCTTCAGTATCTGTGACGATTCGGTAGGGTTCAGCAGAAGTGATGCTATGGTTAACTTCGCTTTCAGCACGGAGAAAAATACCTGCCCGCGGAACTGGGGTGCCATCGCTTCGTGTAAGGGTACCGGAGACGACAGCAGTTGAAGTATTTCCCATATCTATAGCAGACTGAATTGCGGTTCGAAGCGATTCCAGCTGTCTTTCAGTATCTGAAGTCCCAGCTTCTGGTGCTGCTGCTGCTGATCCTGTATTGTCTGTGGAGCCTTCGTTCGAACTGCTGGTGGCAGCGTTCATTTGTTTATGAATATCCTGCCAGAATTTTTTGTAGCTCTCCAAGCCATCTTTTACTACGGCAAGTGCTTCCTGCGCTTCGCCTTTTGTAAAGAGTAAACGCCCGGTAAGCCATGCTTTTTGTGCGTTTAGCTCTTCCTGATACTCGGATGGAAAGGGGGTTTGTTCAAGAATTGTTTCAGCGGTTGTTATATCGCCACTATTTAGAGCTCGCTCCGCTCGAAGGAGCTCCAGTTGTTTAGCTATATCGGAGTTGCTGTTTGACTGTTTCGTTGCGGTGATTAGCGCTTGATCTCCATCTTCCTTTTGGCCAAGAGCATCATATTCATAAGCTAACTGCTTAGCCGCAAATATACGTGTATTATCCGAAGGCCCCTCAAGGATATATTCCTCAAGCAAAGGTACTATGTCCTCCGGTAACAGACCGGAACGCTGGGTTTCATCATTACTCCACTGGCTCATCGAAGGGCTGACATTAACGTCATATCTGTAGGGATCATAGCTGTGATCCTTATCAAGGATGTTTGTACGGATTAGCTCGATACGTTTACTCCCGGTTGTGGAAGCCAGCTTTTGCAGAAGATCAGTTCTAGCTATGTTAGATTGAATAGCTGTGCTCTGATCTATCTGCCTTTGTGAAGGTAAGAAGTTAAACAGAAGAATAAGCAGGGAGGCAGGGAGTAACACGAATAACACCAGATGTTTGATTTTTATCTTAATTCTCATGTTTTTTCACCGCCTGCTCGTAGATATCCTTCCAATACGTATTGCCTCCAGCTTCGATTAGTTCTCGGTTCGCACGCTGCGGGGTATTTTGTTGTGGCTGTTGTTTAACCTCTGGTTGATGTAGGGTAAGCGAAACTACTAAAATAATAGCACCGATCGCACCTATAGGTTTGACAGGGATCTCAATTTCTTTATTCCACAGCGCCAATAAACGGGCTCCAAAGGTTGGAGGATGAGTCTGCTTAATGACCCGGTCGTGTCCAGTGAACTGGAGGTTCTTTAATTCTTCATCCAGCTGCTTTTTGATCGCATCGCGTTCTGTATTCATAAGAAATGTCCCTCCTTCACCAAAATCTTTTTTAAGAGCGTCCGGCCTCTGGCGAGTCTGGATTTGATCGTATTTTCAGATGTATTTAATTGCTCGGAAATTTCCCGGATACTCATCTCATGAAAGTAATATAACGTCAGACATTCACGGTATAGATAATCGAGATTTCTCATGGACTCGGCGAGCCTCACGTTATGCCATTCCACCATAAAAAGCTCTTCCGCTCCGGCTGTGAAGTCAGCATCCTCGTTGGTTTGCAGCTCTGACCCTCCCGCCGGGAAAATATTACGCCAGCTCCAAGTCCGTTGCCTCATGCGGCAGCGATTGACCACTATCCGTATCAGCCATGCCTTCAGCCGATCCGGTTCCTGTAACTGACTCATTTTGGCATAAGCTTGAATAAAAGTATCTTGTACCGCTTCTTCGGCACTTTGTCTATCTTTGAGCAGTAAAGAAGCGGTTCGCAGCAGCATATCTCCATATTCGTCCATTAACAGGCGGAGAGCTGACTCATCTTTTGCCACAATTCTCTCTATAATATTCAGATGTAGCTCCCCTCCCTTTACTAATAAGATGCGGATTGGAGGATTAAGGTTGCGTTTGGATGGAAAATTATTCAACAAATGTCGCGATTGCAGTTCGCCGGATAAGAGGTTACTGTTGGAATCTATTGTACAGATTGCAATGGGTCGCTTTTTCAAGCAGGATTAGCTCCTTTCTATTGTACGTTCTGCAATGAAACCCTTCGAGGCTGGGAATGACGGGTAAGGTCATATAGTTCATAGGTTTACGAGTTTACGAGTTTATAGTTAGATGGAGTTATGTGGAGATTTTAAAAGAGAAACTTACTTGAGTTAGGTGTCGGAAAAAAGGGTTTTATGTAGAAAAATAGAGTGTGTATGAATTTATATTTGTAGATATGGGTAAAAGAGGGTTAGCCAGAAAAATTGCCGCTATCCTGCAACTATTTGATTTTCAGCTCGTCTGTATGTTCAGTTTCATTTTTGCAAGATGACTTTTAGGTAATCTACTAAGGAGATGACATCATGTCAGAAAAGATAAAATTAATAGCAGGCTCTATCCTACTCGCAGGAATGATTGGGCTTGCTGGATGCAGCTCGAACAATGAGGCGGGGAATTCAGAATCCCAGGCAACTTCGCCAACAGAAACGGCTGTAACAGCAACCTCTGAGCCGGAAGTTAGTCCATCAAGCACCCCAGCAGAAACTGCACCAGCAGCGACTTCCTCCCCTACGGAGACTGATAAAGATTCAACCGGCTCAAATTCACAAAATAGCGACAAACAGCTTAAAGAGTTGCTCGAGCTTGCTAAAAAGGGGAAGGTGCCTGGCGTAAAATATGCCGCTCATACCGGACTCATTGATGAGGTCGAAGCGGATTGGGGCAAGCCTGATCAACAAGAGTCAGCGGGAAAAGGAATTTATGCAACCTACACTGACAAACATGTCGTGTTTGGATTTAATAAAGGAAGTTTAATCTTCGATGTTCGTTCAAGTGATTCCACACTGCAAAAGCTGACGCTGAAGCAAATTGAGGCAACACTCGGCAAGCCTGACGCTACCAAAGTGAACGGAGACGATAAGATTTACACCTATCAAGCCAATGACCAATACCAGCTGAAATTTATTATTCCAAGCTCGACCGGTACAGTAGATCATATTTCCGTGTTTAGTGAACAGGATTCCTTTAACAATATGGCTGGGTAAGTGGCATGGGTTAGAAGAGGAGAGAGCAATCATGCAGAGGAATCTGTGGGTTGCTCTTTTTGTATGTTCTTTTTTGATGTGGAGTAGGCCTTGGACTGACTGTTATAATGTAACCAATGAGCGGGTTCGGGGAAAGTGAGGTTCTATCATGCAACTGGAATTAAACGAAAGTGAATATAAAGTGACCGCAGAAGGGATAACGATAGAATTATTCCCAAAAGAATTTACGCTTTTTCAGTTCTTGTATAAAAATAGAGGGCGTACATTCAGTCGAGAACAGCTGTTGGATAAGGTGTGGCCGCTTGAATATCCGGTAGAGCGAACAGTAGATGATCATATTTATCGGCTTCGTAAAAAGCTAGGCAAGTTTCAAGACTTAGATATTAAGACTGTTCGGGGATTTGGTTATAGTCTGACTATGCAGGAGCCCTCAGCTGCTATGGCCAATCCGACTACATATGACTTAGAGATGCAAAAGACGATGCGGGAGGTATTCAAGAAATATCACCTATATGGCCAAGGTCGCTCGATGTTAATCCTCGCACGCCAACAGGATGTTTTGGGGTATGCGATGGATCCGTTTTATTCGATCTATATTCATTTTGTACAGGGAGATTTGGATTGGCTGCTGAACACAACCGAGGTGGGGATAGGGGAACGGTTTTATTCCTTATTAATCTGTTATGTTCTATTGGGTGATCCTAAGAAAAAATTAGAGTTCTGTGAGTTGGTCCTTGAGAAAAAAATTCTTTTGCCGCCTCAGCATCGCGAAGTGGAGATTCTAAATATTCTGGATTTGTACACGCTGGCAGGGCAACCGGAAAAAGCACTGGAACGACTAAAGCTAACATATGAAGTGATTAAAGAGCCGGGGTATGAGAGTTTCATTCCTATAACGGCGACCTCAGAAATGCTTACACACTTGTGGATGGGAACAGAAGATCACGTAATAGAACGGATGGCAACAGACATTGAAGCACTTTTGCTGGAGAAACCTTATTTGCGTGAGATTGGTAGTTATAAAGTTACAAGGGGCTTGTGGTTTCTACGGCGCAAGTCTTGGCGTGAAGCCGAGCAACTGTTGGATGAGGCACTTCAGGTGCTTGAGATGTCAGGGTTCGTGCCGATACGGATATATGCATTGTACCGAATAGTTCATTTTTGTAAACAGTTTCCACCTAAGCCAGCTTTGTATCGCAAATATGTGGATATATTTGAACAGGAGAAGGAAGAGCGGGGATTCCATCGGTTAGAACAATCCTTGGATACCGTGCTTACGAACCTTGTGACTGCCCCCTGATAATTCTCTGACAATTCTCCATTACATTAAGGTCATGCTAATAAGTTCTTAATTGTAATTTGGAGGAATGTTTAATGAATGCTTCAACACAAGCAGGCACGAGCCTGCTTAAGAACAAGGTGTATATGCGTGTGTACAGCGCATATGCGACGGCTACCTTTGGGGATTGGTTCGATGCCTTAGCAATTCAGGTACTCGTAGGGTACCGCTGGCAGGCCAGCCCGCTAATGCTGGCTTTGATTCCGGTCTCCATAGCTTTGCCGGGGATTTTGCTGGGCTCGTTCGCAGGGGTAGTGGCTGACCGACTGAACAAGCTGAAGCTAATGCGGATGTGTGATCTGCTTACGGCATTGTTAACCGTATTCGTATTATTTGCTCCCAGTATGGTGTGGTTGCTCCCGTTATTGATGTTGCGTGCTGCCATTTCTACGTTAAACGTGCCTGCTCAGCAGTCGATGACCCGTAGTATGGTTAGAGAAGACCAACTGCTTCAAGCTACCTCGCTTAATGGGCTTGTAAATCAAGGCTCGAAAATCGCGGGACCTTTACTGGGCGGCTTCGCGTTGTCTGTTCTTACGCCACAGTGGTGTATATTGATCAATGCTTGCCTTAGAGGCTGTTCCTATTTGCTCCTACTTACAGTTAAGAAAAGTGAAGTAGAACAAGTTGGCATAGAAGGCAAGGGCGATCAAGAGGAACGTGTTGCTCTCCGCACGATGTGGAAAGAAGGCTGGAATTTTATGCTGCATAGTAGGTTGCTGCTAAATACCATGCTGTTTGGCATAGTCTGTTCAATGGCTATTCAGATGATTGATTTTCAATTCACCAGTCTATTTAGGGTACTTGCACCCTCTAATGAATCTTTACTGGGCTGGCTCGTGGCGGCATCCGGAGGTGGTGCTGTATTCATCATTATGGTCATGAACAAAATGAATCGCGGAACAGGTTATGGCTGGAAGCTTGGAACGGGTTATGTGCTGATGGGTTTATCGGTTGGGGGACTTGGACTGCTTCAGCCAGGAGCTTCCAGTATTTCTGTATTGCTATTAGGGTTCTTACTAGGTATTGGGAATGGAATTTTTATCATCACGTTCAATTATTGTCTGCAAAAAGAAACACCCCCGCATATGACAGGGCGTGTGTTCGGTATTCAGAGTACCATTCTTAGCGGAGTTATGATTGGCGCACCACTTCTCGGCGGAATGATGGTTCAGATTGCTGGGCCTAGCCGTATCTTTTTGAATTTCGGCATCGTAATCGCTCTGATTGGTGTGCTGGGCATCGCATTTGGGCGTGTGCTGTGGCCTGCGCAGAAAGAGATGAACGATAGCTCTGCGGAGCAATCTAGGACAGTTGAGGTGATGGAGGGGAGCTAGCAGGTAGCACGCTAGTCTAGCTAGCGGGACTTCCTAACTGGACTAGATTAGCTAGACTGGGAAGGTTGAGTGGCAGAGAGAACCTAGCGTGACAACCTAGCAGATACTTAGCTAGACTAGACAGGTTGAGTGGCAGAGACAATCTAGCGTGACTCCCTAGCCGATACTTAGCTAGACTAGACAGGTTGAGTAGCAAAGATAATCTAGCGTGACTTCCTAGCATTTAGTTGCAGAATGTGCAGTTAAATTCCCCTCCATCGATCAAACTGGGATTTAGTTGTACTTTGTGCAGTTATTATTTGATATTCTCCCTTTTAGTCTAGGAATGATGATTTTTAGTTGCACAAAGTACACTTATTTGCTCAGGATGTCTCTTTTTACGCTTAATAGTTGTATATAGTGCAATTAAGAGTCTCTTTAGTCATAGTCGCCTTAATATGTGACTTCTCAGTAAGTGACTTCTCAATAAGTATCTCCTTAATAAGTGACCTCTCAATAAGTTATTACTTTGTGATCTAAAGCAACTGCTGCACGAAACGTTATAAGTTACAATATTACCTAGCCCGATAGGACAGTTTCTCGTCCGTAAGGGCTTTTTTAGTGTGTAGAGGAGATTGGCTAGAACATTAGAATTTGTAGAGGTAAAGGATGGAAAGGATGGAAAGGATGGAAAGGATGGCTACTTTTATTTACATGGTGAGGCACGGTGAGTCGCCCAAACTGCCCGGAGAAACTGAAAGGACTCGCGTACTAACCGCGAAGGGGGAGACGGATGCCCGCAAGATAACGGAAAAACTACGTCTGGAAGGAATTCAAGTCTTCTATTCAAGTCCATACCTTCGGGCTATACATACGATTTCTGGATTGGCGCAGGACTTAGGAGCAGAGATTCAGAGTGTTGAAGACCTCCGGGAAATCCATTTCTCGGACGGAAATAAGATTATGACTGATCAGGAGCTGTATCCATTACTGACAAAAATGTTTGAAGATCCGGATTTTGTCCCAGTTGGTGGGGAATCCATTCATGCGTGTCAGAAGCGTTCAGTTAGTGTGCTGGCAGAAATACTGAGCAATCACAGCGGTCAAAAGGTTGCTATTGGAACTCACGGGGCAGTCATGACGCTTATGATGAACTATTTTGATGCCAAATATGATCTGAACTTTCTTCTTCAAACCACAAAGCCGGATATTTATAAAATGAAGTTCGCAGGCGGAACGTTAGTGGATGTGGAGAGGTTATGATTATTGGGGACTGCTTACAAGCGTCCCGAGTCATCATCAACCTGAGGCTTACGGACCCAGATGACATTATTCGCAGATTATTAGCCTTTGGAGCATGGTTTCGGACTCCAGCGTCGTTATTCCTTAAAAAGAGCACCTTATTGGGTGTTTTTTATGCCAATAGCGACTCTGGGGTCCTTTCTCATCCCAAAAGTGGGGAATTGCTGCATATAAGGTCAGCTGTGTCCGATAGCGGCTTCACACACGTAAATACGTACGAGTAAATACGCACGAGTAAATACGTACGCGTAATTACGTACAGGTAATACGTACACGTAATTAGATACACGTAAATGGGTACGCGTAAAATACATACGCATAAATAAGTACACATAAACACGTACGCATAAATGCGTACAGGTATAAGTACGCGTAAACTACGTCCACGTAAATATCTACGCGTAAATTACGTACGCATAAATACGTACGAGTAAATACGTACGCATAAATACGCACGAGTAAATACGTACGCATAAATACGTACGAGTAAATACGTACGCATAAATACGTCCACGTAAATACATACGCAAAAATATGTACGCGAAAATATTACCGAATCAAATGAAAATGTGTAAGGGGATCTGGATTAAGTAAGGTTGGCTTGTGAACAGTACTTCCACTATGAAAAATACGGCTTCACAAGCCAAGCTGTGTTTAATCATAACGTTAGTCTGACTTTAGGCTATTCTAGCTAAGGCACTGACTTTCTTCTACTCTAACAATAGAACTATCTACAAGGAATAGATCTATCTATAGTCTATAGAGCTATCTACAAGCTATAAAATCGCTTAGCATTCGCAGTCACTAACTCTTCCGCTTCGCCGGGGGTGTAACCATGAAGCGCTCCCCAAGCAGCGGCGACTTCCCGAATCATAGACGGATGGGTGATTTTCCCCGCAAAAGGTCCTTCGAACGGCCAAGGCCCATCGGTTTCAGCCATGACTAGCTCTGGGGGATAACGGCGGGCAAGCGCCTGTATCTCCGGCTCATACAGGATATCCGGGGTGAAGGAGATATAGTAGCCGTTCTTAATCATGCGGGCAATGGCTTCTTCCGGACCTTTGAACCAGTGAAAGTGGGCATGCTGTATGTTATGTTTTTCCAGGAGATCACAAGCAATAAGCGCATCTTCATAGACAGCATGCAGCACCACAGGTTTATCGAGACGGGCAGCTAACCCAAGCAACTGATCCAGCAGTTCAATATAGGGCTCCATATCAAAGGTTTCGCCACGTTCTAAAGCTTCAGCACGCGTATAGTAAGGCAGCCCGATTTCCCCCACAGCAATATAATCCTCACTAGATTGACTCTCGATCCATTTCAGCAGAGCAGCCAGCTCAGCATCCTGCGGCAGGGGTTGCTCTGGATGAAAGCCATAAGCTGGACGGACCACGCCGGGATTTATGGCTGCAAGTCTTTGGGTGCGTATACAAGAGTCCAAATTCATAGAGACAGCGATAAGGGCTTTAATTCCCATGTCAGGTAGTTCACTCAGTATCTGTTCGGCAACTTCAGGTTCATATTGCTCTAAATGTATATGGGCATCAATCATAACTGTTTACCCTCCACGTAAGAAGCTAATTCCTCATGAACCTCAAAGCGAATAGAGTCGGGTTCCATTCCATCTTTTCCCGGTTTGTAGGCAAAGGTTAGTGTGCCAATACTCTCCAGAAATCCAATATAAACATTTGTTTCCGCCTTTAGCTTGCCCTCTTCCACTATGTAGTGAGTAACAGCACCAATGCCGGCTTGTTCGCCTAGATTGCCATCCTCAGCACGATCTGGATATCGCAAAGTCACCATGGATGGAGTTGAGCCTTTAACTTGAATTTGAATCAGGGCGTCCCCTTTTTCATTAGAAATTTTTGACGTAAGCAATGCGGAGGCGGCTTTATCTGCAGAAGGGACAGTGACTTCTTCCCACGGGTTAGGCTTAATCACGTGAAGTTCCTGCATGGACATGCCCGTACCTGTTCCGAGCCACAGAATGACAACGACTTCTTCCTGTCCATCCTGATCGATGTCGGCATAATGAATCTCAGGAGGGTAACTTAGGAGTCTGGGTGTTTCCCAATCAAATGCATGCTTGTTACCGTTCACCTCTACAACAAATCCTTCGTAGGTACCGCCATCTTTAAGGGCAGTATACAGCTTCACTTGGTCATTTTCTGTAGCAATAGCGAGAGGTTCGCTGGGTGTTCTGACGGTAGTACTAACATCCCCTGATGTTATTAATACTTCAGTTCCAGCTGCATTCAGCTGCGCAGTGGCACCAGACAGAGAGTTTAGGGAATCGGCTGGAATATATAAAATACCATTTCGTAGAATAGCTGGTCCTTCAAGCGAGGTTTGATATCCATCAGCTTGCATATACTCATTGTCCGGCGTCAGAACATAACTACTGCTTCCATCAGAGATGGTCAAGGTCTTTAAGTTATTATCCCATTTTTGTTCTGAGGTGTAGTATTCCATTAGTACTTTTGCAGGTACATAGACCTTATCATCTAGGAAAAAAGGGGAGAGAGTAGGAAGAACGGCTTCGCCGTCCACGATTAGTTTCAGTGGTGCTGAAGTAGCTTGTGTTTGGTTAATAGCCATTGTTGTATCCATATCTATGGTTGCCGATGCTCCGCATCCGGCCAAAAAGAGCGTGATAGCTCCTATAGCGATGATTTTATTCATAATTACCTCCAGGATAAAGTCCAGTCCCCTTAAGTATAGAATAAAACAGCGCGTTGTAGGTCACTTTCTATTAACAAAGAGAATACAAGCTTGTTACAGTTCGCTAGTTTTTTATAAAATGCAGGCATCCACGCAATAAACGACGAGTGTAATAGAAAGAAATGAACAAAAGTAAGGAGAGGCACAGACCAATTGGAAGGCTGAGAATGTTCGGGAAATCATAATCTGGGAAGGCATTTAGTCCTATCCCTTTGATGCCAACAATACCTAGCACACCACCGATAGGTGCAATGATTGCACAGACAACACTCCCCACGGCCCAGACACTAAGGATCGGTACACAGAACAAGATGGTGGCACCTTTGGCGATATTTTTGAGTATAGTGGCTCCTGACAAATGAGTGATTTTTTCCATGTAGACTCTCCTTTATTGGTTTAAAAATACAGTTCGGTCAACTTGCGACTTAAGATCCACCGTTAGACTTTTGCTATAGCGGATTTCCCCAATGGTACAACCCGGTCCGACGATGATTTCTTCACCGCACACAAGGTCAGCTGTCGTCCGGTATAACGTTATGCTAGTTCCTTCAATCGTTGTGCAGGTAAGTTTTCGAAAAGGGTGCATCAGCGCATTAATCAACTTGGAGGAGGGTTTAACGATAATGTCACCGCCAGCTCTCATAACCTCGACTGTGCTTCTATTGCCTAAACGGATCTCAATCGATGAATCTGCATTTAGTCTCTTTATGTTCACAGCACCTTCAGCATAAAAAGTCCCGGCTGCAGCATTTTCTGCTACGGACATGTATCCAGAAGATCGGAGATTATCTGCTTGGATATTTTGAACGCGCAGACTCCCTAGATTGTTTACCTGATTGGCCTTACAATTCCCCCCAATTGTACAGTCGCCAGATACTTTGAGTTTTGATGTCGAGACACTACTTTTAGTACTTAAGTGGCCAAACACATCAACAGTAACCGCACGAATATTCTCTCGGACAAACAGCGAACCTCTTACCTTCAACGGTGGATCGATCATGTCAGTACGTTCATAAGTATTGTTATTATTGGACATTTACAGTACCGTCCTTCAAAATATATTTTAATAATTAAAATATATATTCATTATAATATATAGTCAATATAATAAATTGGGAGTTTAACATAAAAAACACTGCCGTCAGTTTCCTGACAGACAGTGTTTATAGAAAAGAGTATAGCTGATAAGGAGCAAAATGAAGGCTGTTAGTGCATCATTTGTTCCATCAATTTATTTATTTGTTCTAAAGTTCCGGAGATTTTATTCAGATCTGAGGTAGGAAATGCTTCAAATATTGTATGGATACGCTGATCGCCTTGTTCTGTAAGGACAATATTGACAACTCTGCGGTCTTCTTTAGTCCGCACCCGTTCAATAAGTCCGGCTTCCTCAAGTTTATCGCACATGGAAGAAGCGGCTCCGGGTGTGACCACGAAGCGTTCAGAGATGTCAGTAATGTTCAAGCTTCCGGTAAGCCGGAGTTGAAACAGCAGCATGATCTGATTGTGAGTCAGGGTTTCCTTTTTAGTGATCATATCAATGAAAAACTGGGATTTCTGCTGCACATTTGCCATAGATTCCATGACCTTATGGATAGCATTTTGTTTCTCTTCCTTTGTGCTCATAACATTGCCTCGCTCCAATTTACTTTAGTTACTAAAATATATAGAAGCTATAATAAGCTTGTCAAGTTGACGGGTTACTGTAGCTTGGTTAGAAAGACTGAATTTAGCGCTGGAACCCTTCTTTTTTTTATATCTTGTAATGAAATTGGAAATATATCGTATTAACTGATGAATTTACTTAGCTAAGTGAAAATTTGGTGGGAAAGGAGAGTTAGATTGATGCATGAGCGCGCATTGCTTCATCCTTTTGTTAAAGAGAATATACAGGAAAATACTGACATAGATGTTTTGTTCACAACGATTTTTGAAACCTACTATAAAAGAATATTCAACTACATCGCTTACCGGGTTAGTTCTCTCCATACGGCTGAGGATCTGACAAGCCTTGTTTTTGAGAAAATGTTGGCGAAACTATCGACCTATTCTCAGGAAAAAGCTCCTTTAGAGGTATGGTTATTCGCCATTGCCAGAAATGTGGTCAATGATCATTACCGGAGTTTTAAAAGGAAAAGTTTCTTTTCGCTGGATGCCGTCAAGGAACTGGTTTCTAGCAGAAAAGATCCGGAAAGCTTGATCCTCCAGGGAGAACGTAGTGGAAGGCTTAACGAAGCCTTGAATACATTGAGCTCAAAGGAGCGGAATATTGTGGCTCTAAAATATGGAGCTAATCTGAGAAACAGAGAGATTGCCCAGGTTACGGGAATTTCGGAGAGCAATATCGGTGTGATACTCTACCGGACTATGAAAAAGCTGAAGACTGAAATAGGGAGCGTGGAGCAGCTATGAACAGTAAAGAGATACAGCAGAAGTTCTCAGCAGATTTAGATGAAAGTATATATGGAGCGGCAAATGATTTAAAGGGTGCTGGGGAGTACAAGGAGCTGCTGGAGCTAGGCAGGGTTCTGGCCCATAAAGATTTCAGCGAGGGCTCTGACAAAACAGCCATTCTGAATAAGGCTCGGAGAAAGTATGCCGGCCAAAAGGAGGAGAAAGGATTGCATACAAAACATAGATTAAGACGTCCTGCTGTTATGCTGGCAACTTTGCTAGTGGTTAGCGTATTAAGTGTAACTTTTGTGCAGCCGTCATTTGCACAGGAGCTGTTAATGAAAGTATTGCAAACGATAAACTTAGGCCATATTGTAGCCCATGAAGTAGAATTTTCTGCGGATTCCAACGTGATTCCGGATGACTTTAAGGGGAAGATTTTTGATAGCAAAGGAAATGCGCTTGTGACCCTCGACGCTGCTCAAAAGGCAGGTGATATCTACAATGCTGATGGGGAAAAAATCGTCGGAGTTGAAGACGGCAGACTGGTTACGCAATCTGAGAGGGATCAAGAGAAAGCGGAATTGCTGATCGAGAGGGATTCTAGCAAGCTAAATGAATATACGATTTTTAATGTGGGATTGCCGGAGTATTTGCCAGACGGTTATACCTTTGATCGTGCAGAGTTTTATAAGGATAGCAATGGTGAAGTAATCAACAGCAAATATATTAATTTATATTTTGTTAATGAAGCTACCGATGAGATCATCTCGATGCAGCAGCGGCACGCTGATTCCGAAACGGCTTATGAGATGTCGACGGATGGCACAATCGAAAAAGTGAAGATTAACGGAGCTGATGCTGTATTGGTTAATGGAAAAGGGTTGGACTGGGAAGCCAATGGAGTCTTATACGGTGTAACATCAGCTAGCTTGGACAAGAATGATTTGATCAAAGTTGCTGAGTCTATCCGCTGACTGATTTTTTAGAGAGATAGGCGGTTACTGTTCGAGTATATATAGGCAAGGGGATGATCCATATGGATCTCCCCTTTTTCGCTTTATTGAGGGCACATGCAAACAATGAGTGGGAGAATATAGCTGTACTTCGTACAACTATATTTCTGCGAAATAACGCTTGGATGGATATAATTGTATTTCGTACACTTATTTTCACGATTTATCCCACTATAGGAAGTTTCTCCGCTTTTTAATTGTATAGAATACACTTAAAATCAGAGTAAACCTTTTTGCATATGGAATAAGTGTACAGAATGCAGTTATCTCATAGATTTCTGCGGGATCCGGCCAAAGCTGGCGTGTAAAGCCGAACATCAGCTTCCACCTGCCCATAATCTGTTCAAGCAAAGCTGAAGACTAGCTTCCACCTGCCCATAATCTGTTCAAGCAAAGCTGAACATCAGCTTCCACCTGTCCATAATCTGCTCAGGCAAAGCTGAAGATCAGCTTCCACCGTCCATAATTTGCTCAAGCAAAGCTGAAGACTAGCTTCCACCTGTCTATAATCTGCTCAAGCAAAGCCAAAGATCAGCTTCCACCTGTCCATAATCTGTTCAGCTGGCAGTCGCCTCCGCTTACTTCATCTACTCCATTAAGCCGCTGCAGAGTAAAAAATAAATCGAACGATTTATTCTCTATTTACCAATACATAGTGTAAGACCGAAGGAGGGATTGAGAGGGATGAAACATCCAAATGAATATTCTCAGCTCATTGCGCTTACGCTAGCCGGCAGCCGTGAAGCGTACAGTGAACTATATGAAGCAACGATTCGGGATGTGTATCAGACCGTTCATTTTCTCGTTCGCGAAACCTCCGATGTGGATGATGTTGTTCAGGAGATTTATATTCAGGTGCACCGGTCGCTTGAGCAATTTGACGTCAATCGTCCTTTTAGGCCTTGGCTTATGGGGCTGGTTATGCGGCAAATTCATGCCTATCGAAGAAAGAGATGGACGCATCTCCGAATGGTTAAAAAAGTAGAGCAGACTGATTTAAGGATGGAACCTGATTTCACTAGTGATGTTGTGGACAGGTTAGCTAACCGCCGTCTACTAGCAAGTGTAGATCGTCTTCCATTTAAGCTGAAGCAGGTGATTATTCTGCACTATTTAAATGAATATTCACAGGAAGAAAGTGCCGCGATACTGGGTATCCCTCTGGGTACGGTGAAATCCCGTATTCATGCTGCACTGCACAAGCTTCGTCAGAAGCCGGAGAATCATACTCTTTTTAAGGGAAAGGTGGAGGACCTGCATGAATTTCAATGAAGAGTTACGGACAGTTCTGCAGGAAGAGGCGAGAAATCTAAGTGCCCCACCGGAACTGAAGGAGCAAATACTAAATCAGACCGAGAAGAGATCAGGGGGAAGACGAATGAAAAAATGGCTTGTAGCAAGCATTTTGGCGGCTGCATTATTAATTCCTACTGGAGCATATGCCGGATATAATTATTTGGCGGATACCCTGTATGGCTCACAAGCAACTGCTGCTACGATTGGAGTAACCCAGCAACAATATGACAGGCTTGAAGCCAAGCTGCAGAACGCGAAACAAAGCTTTAACGAAGAGGAATTTACAAGATTGATGTCTTTACTAGAGGAATTGGGAGCTTACAATCTGCAAATGGCCGATGCTGACGGAGTCTTTCACCTAGAACAGTTAAGTGCGAAAGATCAAAAGGCATATAATGATTTACAGGTTGAGCTTAAACCTTATTTCGAGAAAATGAATGAAAATGAAATCCCTCAGGCAAAGGCGGCTGTCGTTGATCGTGATACTTTCTGGAATGGCGTGCTGGAAAAAGCTGAACAGAGGTTTACTAAAGAAGAGTTTGAGGAGATCGAACAATTAATAAATGAGTTGCAAAGCTATGATGCCAAGGTATTTGATGCAGATGGAAGTGTTCATATGGATCGGCTTTCGAAAGAGGAGATACAAAACCAAGAGAAGTTAATTGAAGCGCTCGGTCCTTATATAAATAAGCTGGACATGATGATTAAACCTAGTTCTTAGTTGAATTTAAATGCATGTATTGAATAACTATGGATAGAAGTAGCATTAGAAAAGCCACCAGAAAAGGTCTAATACACCTTGTGTTCTGGTGGTTTTTTACATTCGGCTAATTTGTATTTTATACATCACTAATTGAATAAATGTATAATCAATTAAGCCAAAAAAAAGTATTTGACCACTGGAATAATTAGACATATTATTATTTAAATACTATTGATCTATATATGAATCATGATGGCGAAAGGTGGCTTTGATCATGAAGCAGATGACCATTCGTGCAGAACTGGCGGACTACCTCAAGAAGAATGGAATAACAATTAATCAATTCGCAGAGGTATCTAAAGTGAATTCGGGCACAATTAGCAACATTATCAATGGGAATCGGCCTATAGCCATGCAGCAATTAGACCGTATTACAAAAGGTATGGGATTAGAAGAAGGCGGCTTTTATGATATGTATGTGGAGGAGTGTTTCATACATTCCAATCCCAATTGGAGACGACTTCGACCTTTTCTATATCGCTGTGCTGAACTAGATAAGCTGGAATGTATAAGTCGCGTGATTGGAATCATGATGGACAGCCTATCTTATACACCCTCGTTGTTTGATACAGCAGAAGATTTTTTTGTACAAGGAAAATATGATGCTGCAGCGTTATTATACCGGAGTGTCGCGGAGAGTGAGAAGTATCAGCATTCAGAGCGGCTGGCTTTTTGCCAATACAGACTGTTCACGATTGCTCTAGGGGGTGATCAGGATCTGAATTTGCGAGCAGCTGTGCAGTTTGAGGGTTTTGTAAATCGGCTTGATGAAGTCGATCAACTTGACGCGCTGAAGGCTCTGGCGAATACATATAGCGCATTGAGGTATTGGGATAAGGTAATGCTCATAGCTATTGAAATTGAAAAAAAAGCATCCATTCAATATAAGTATAATAATGAGCGAGCCAGAAAAAACGTGTTACAGAAGGAACCTGCAATGCCCTTATTTTCATATATTCTATTTTCTTATGTGTTACGTTC
Organism: Paenibacillus sp. FSL R5-0928; assembly: GCF_037970385.1. NCBI lineage: Bacteria > Bacillati > Bacillota > Bacilli > Caryophanales > Paenibacillaceae > Paenibacillus > Paenibacillus sp. FSL R5-0928. The sequence continues at coordinate 1,288,632 of NZ_CP150225.1, forward strand.
AGTAGTTTACAGAGAGCTGGGAGATTATGATAGAGCATTGCAGTATGTTAACCTTTACATGGATATGAGCTGGATCCGTGAGGATACGGAGGAAGCTTTGCAACTTATGAATCGATGTATGGGTTGGGCACAGGGCAATATATATTTACTGAGAATTTTAAAAGGTGATGTGACAGCGCTTCCGGAATATGTGACCTATATTGAAAAAAGAGAGGAAGACATTCTTCCAGGTCTGTTCAAAATCCTTCAGGCAGCCAATCACTATGATTTTAATGTGGATGATATTCTTCAGCGGTTTGAGCAAGAAATATCAGATTATAGAGATCAGCAGAGAAATCTTAAATGTTATAATCGACAAATTATCGAAGACAGATACACTTTTTTTATGGCTGAAATAGCATTGTATTATATAAGAAGAGGAAAATATGAGCTTAGTATAAAGTATATAATGGATAGTTTGGAGACTTCTGTAAGGATTAATAACGAATCCTGTATAATAAAGTGTGTCAGAATGTTTGAGCAGCTTCGGCATACTGCATCTTTAGAAACGCAGAAGCAATACCAAAATCTGATTAGAATCAATGAAAAGAAAAATGGTTTTGTTATTGGAAGTGCCTAGTATTGATAGTTTTATAGAAGAAACAAAAAAGAGTTTTCAGATTAAATCTGAGATCGCTATCTATTGAATTGTAGTAATGCACTTTAATGTAAAATATAGAATTTGACATATACCTCTAATATATTAAATTAGGGAGGTAGTGTTAATGAATGATCAGGAAATTATCCAAAAGAGAATAGAGGGTGCTAGAAAAAAACTTTATTTAATGGAGAGGCAACACGGAGGGCTTTTGCATCCGAATGTGATCAGACAGTCCATGAGATTAGATGAATTAATTAATCAGTACAATAAAGCAGTACATAGCGATAATGAGGATTGAAGAGAATGGTTAAACACCCTACATAATGATATTGCAACTTCTGATGAAGTATAGAGCCAGCGCTGTGCGCGGGCTTTTTGGCTTGTTGGATCTCATAAAATAAATCTATGCTGCACGCTTGTCATGCCCGTCTGCATATTGCGGCCAAGTCCCTCATAGACATGTACTAATCAATGCATTCAAAACAGGTTAAGGGGATGATGTCATGCGCCGGATAACATGGGTACTCGCGATCATTATGAGCGTGGCCCTGGTGATGACGGGGTGCGGGAAGAAGGATGCCGCTTCCGTAGTCAAGGATTTGAACAATGTGGCTGACAAGTTGGAAAGTAAGCAGGGAACGTACCAAGGTTCTGGCACAATGACCCTGTATACCGGGGAACAGCCGCAGGAGTATAAGGTAGAAGTATGGTACAAGAATCCTTCCTACTACCGGATCAGCTTGGCAAATGTTCAGAAGGATATTACGCAGATCGTACTTCGTAATGATGAGGGAGTGTTCGTACTCACACCAAGTATGAATAAGAGCTTCCGTTTCCAAAGCGATTGGCCGGATGATCAAGGTCAGGTCTATCTGTATCAGACGTTGGTTCGTGGCATAGTTTCGGATAATAACCGCCAATTTGTGGAAGATGGAGATAACTATGTGTTCGAGGTAGCCGCGAATTATCAAAGCAATGCCCTTGTGCGGCAAAAGATTTGGCTTGATAAAAAGACTTATGAGCCTAAACAGGTTCAAGTCTCTGATTCTGAGGCGAAGGTAGTTGTAAACGTGAAGTTTGACACCTTCAAATTCGATACGGATTTCACCAAGGATTCCTTTGATATGGAAAAGAACATGGCCTCGGGTAAGTCCGCAGAGAGCACAGTAGCTGAGGTTGATGAGAATGGTAATCCGGTTACAGCTCCTGAGGGCCAAGAACAGGCTGAACAACCAGTGGCAGCAGAGCTTGGAGACTTTGGGATCATTGAACCTGATTATATTCCAGCTGGTGTAGAGTTCAAGGACTCGCATAAATTGGAGGGCAACAAAGACCATGCTGTTCTCATCCGATATGATGGGATTTATCAGTACACTATTATGGAATCCCGTCCACTGGACCGTGCGGTAGCACTGGCGCCTGGAACCCTGAAAGACCTTGGTTTTACGTGGGGAGTTCTGAGTGGGGATGAGCAGCAGACATTGACTTGGATGTCTGAGGGTGTAGAGTACCGAATTACAAGTGCCAATCTTCCTGCTAATGAAATGATGCAAATTGCCGCTTCTATGGAGGCACAATCGGGTAAATAATAAAAAGTAGGCGGATACTGCGTTTTGTGGGATTCTTTCCTCTACAACGTAGTATCCGCTTTTCTTTATTTGCCGGGGCTCCAGCACACATTGACAGCCACCTTCTGTAGCATTACCATTGGTACTAAGACAATGATTAATGCAATGCAGCAATGACGTTTTACTACAACGTAAGAAGGTGACTTGAAGTGCAAGCAAGCTATCGACCGACAGTAGCCGAAATTAATCTGGATGATTTGCGTGCCAATTACGAAGCCTTTCGCCGCTACTTGCCGGCAGAGACAAAGTTTATGGGATGCGTCAAAGGAAATGCGTACGGCCATGGAGCAGTGGAAGTGACACGGGAGCTGGAAAGACTCGGAGCAGATTATGTTAGTGTGGCTTTTTTGGATGAAGCATTGGAGCTGCGTCAGGCGGGAATACTGATTCCTATACTGGTGCTTGGCTACACTTCCCCAGAAGGAATAGCCGTTGCCTGGGAGAACCATGTAACTGTAACACTGTTCACACCGGAGGTACTGGAGGCTATAAGACAGCTTCCTATAGATCCGGAACATCGGCTAAAGGTGCATATCAAGATTGATAGCGGGATGGGACGACTGGGTCTTTTACCAGCTGACGCACCTGCATTTATCTCTGAAGTGCAGTCTGTTGCGCAGGCGGAGCTGGAGGGTATGTTTACCCATTTTGCCAAGGCAGACGAACAAGACAAAAGCTATACACTGGAACAGCATCGACGGTTCATGAGCGTGGCGGAAACGCTGCGGGAGCAGAACATTCAGATCCCGATCATACATACGGGCAATAGCGCTACGGCCATTGATTCACCTTATTTATCCAGCAACATGGTGCGTGTAGGCATCAGCTTGTACGGATTTTATCCCTCCACAGAGGTGAACCGTCAACTGGTAGAACTACGTCCGGTATTGACGCTGAAGACGCAGGTTGTATATGTCAAAAGCCTGCCTGCCGATTGGGGCGTTAGTTACGGCACTAGGTACATCACAGAGAGCGAGGAGATTATTGCAACGCTACCTGTGGGGTACGCAGATGGATATTCCCGCATGCTAACTGGCAAAGCGGAGGTGCTAATACGTGGACGCCGCGTTCCTGTCGTCGGAACAATCTGCATGGATCAGTGTATGGTATCACTCAAATCTTTCGCTGCAGAAGCGGAACAAATTAAAGCAGGCGAAGAAGTTGTTCTCATCGGCCGTCAAGCTGACGTGATGATCACGGCAGACGAGTTGGCTCTCCAGCTTGGAACAATTCACTACGAGGTTATCTGCATGTTGGCTCATCGGGTGCCACGCGTTTATATAAGTGAAGGCACACTTCCTAAATTAGTAAATGCTCTACTCACAAACTGAAAGTTCTTGACAGTGATGTTATACAAGGGAGAAAATAGAAGGAATTGTATCGTATTAGGAGATGTGACTAAAAGCCTATACGAACCACCATTTCTAGTTTATAATGGGATGCAGCATACTTGATATACTGGCGGCATATATTCCTTGTATAAAATTCCTTGTATATTGTAACACTGGAACACAAGGGCAGAAGGTTTGTGGGGGTGGAAGAGAAGGTGGCTAATTTGCAGAACACCAAAAGAATCATGATCAGCTTGCCCGATCATCTCTTGCAGGAAGTGGACGGAATTGTTCAATTGGAGAATTCCAACCGGAGTGAATTGATTAGGCAGGCCATGAAGCTGTACTTGAGCGAACGGAGGAAACGTTCCATCCGGGAGTCCATGCAGCGCGGCTACATGGAAATGGCTAAGATCAACTTGACCATGGCATGCGAGGCTTTCCTCGCGGAGGAAGATGCAGACAGCACTCTTGGCCGCTTAGTAAGCGGGGTGTAGACATTGATCGTTAAACGTGGCGATGTTTTTTTTGCTGATCTTTCGCCGGTTGTAGGTTCTGAACAAGGCGGAGTAAGGCCAGTTCTGGTCATCCAGAACGATATTGGCAATCGCTTTAGCCCGACGGTAATTGTGGCTGCAATCACAGCCCAAATCCAGAAGGCTAAGTTACCTACACATGTGGAAATTGACGCAGCTGCTCATGGCTTTGACAGAGATTCTGTTATTTTGCTGGAACAGGTTAGGACGATTGACAAACAACGCTTAACTGACAAGATCACCCACCTTGATGATGAAACGATGAAAAAGGTGGATGAATCGCTGCAAATCAGCCTTGGTCTGATTGATTTTTAATCACCCTAGGTTATAGATAACTCATGAGATTGGCGCTCGGGTACGAATCCGGGCGTCTTTTAATGTGCGTTTTTGCGTATAGTAAATAAAGAATCGTTAGGTCTTCACTTTTTGAAAATGATCTGATATTATTAGACCGTACGGTCGGTTTAGGAGGTGCTTAGAATCAAAGGACGCTCAGACGGAGAAGAAACTAAAAAAAGAATTGTGCGCAAGGCCACGCAGCTGTTTGTACAGAAGGGTTATGCTGCCGTAACTATGAATGAAGTTTGTGTAGCCTCGAATGTCAGTAAGGGCAGTCTGTATCACCATTTTCCGAGCAAGGATGAGCTTTTTCTATTTGTAGTGGAAGTGGATACGTTAGAGTGGCTGCAAGCGTGGAATGATAAGAAACAGGAAATTGCAGGGATCGAAGAACGATTTTATGCGTTAGCCGAGCATTACGCAAATGATTTTCAAAATCCACTGATTCATGCGCTCGAGGAATTCTCCAGAAGCAGATGCCACCCGGAAGAGATTAGCAAGCGGCTTTCACTTCTTTATGAAGCAGCCTCACATGCTTGTCGTGATCTTTTGAAGGAAGGGATTGAAACAGGATATTTGGTAAAAGGCGACTTGGAGAACTATGTAATTATCGTGAGTGGCATGCTTGAAGGGATTGGAAGAGTTTCTGAATTCTCGATTCATGAGAAGACCCGGGAGGATATAAAAAAATATTACCGGGAAGCAGTAAATTTATTATTACAAGGGATTCGTACGGGGTAAGATAACGAGGGGCATGAAAAGAAGCTTTACATTCAGGATTATGAAGGCTGAAGCTTCTCAAAGGCACCGGAATAGGAAGGGTTATTTTTTTACTATTATTTAGACCGGATGGTCGGTCTTAACATGCATAATATTCGAAGATTTGGCTTTAAACACACGGAGGGTTAATACAATGTCATTGTTACTTAGAAACAGAGGCGCTATGCTGCTTGTTATGCTTAATATTTTTCTAGCTTTCACTGGAATTGGGCTAGTAGTCCCAATAATGCCAACCTACATGAATGAGCTTGGGATCAGCGGAAGTACTGTCGGGCTCTTGGTCGCCTCCTTCTCGCTTGCCCAATTATTAATATCGCCATTTGCCGGCAGATTATCCGACAGAATCGGTAGAAAAAAGGTGATTGTAGCAGGTTTGATCGTGTTTGCGATATCTGAGCTGATTTTTGGTCTGGCCAATGTACCTTGGCTCTTGTTCGTTTCGAGATTGCTTGGTGGTGCAGGAGCTGCTCTAATTATGCCGGCAGTTATGGCTTATGTAGCGGACACGACTTCTTTTGAAGAGAGAGCTAAAGGAATGGGACTAATTAATGCAGCCATTACCACCGGCTTTATTATTGGTCCTGGGATTGGCGGTTATCTTGCTGAGCTTGGAATGCGGGTACCCTTTTTCTGTGCGGCTGGTGCAGCTGGAGTTGCAGCTCTAATTACAGTTTTAATCTTGCCTGAGTCTCTGTCTGAAGAGAAACGTAAGGAAGCGACGTTATCAAAAAATAATCAGGAAAGCTTCTTGACGCAGCTGATGCGCTCTTATCGCGAACCGTATTTTTTCGGCTTAATTATTGTATTTGTCATGGCTTTTGGACTGGCTAATTATGAAACAGTGTTCGGATTGTTCGTGGACCATAAATTTGGCTTTACGCCTAAGGATATCGCTTTTGTAATTACCTTTGGTTCTATTGCAGGTGCGGTGGTGCAGGTGTCCGCGTTTGGCTGGATCTTGAATAAATTCGGGGAGAACAAGGTGATCTCCACTTGTCTTATAGTCTCATCATTGTTTATTCTGCTGACCTTGTTTGTAAGCGGCTTTTGGGCGATTATTACGGTTACCTTTATTGTGTTCTTTGCAATGGATATTCTGCGTCCAGCAGTAGGTACACAGCTTTCCAAAATGGCCGGAGAATCACAGCAAGGTTTCGTAGCGGGAATGAACTCAGCTTATACAAGTCTCGGAAATATTGCTGGGCCTATCGTCGCAGGGTATTTGTTTGATCTTAGTATTAACTTCCCATATGGGGCAGCCGCGCTCGTTCTGGCTTTGTGTTTTGTATTGTCACTGAGTTCCGGCAAACGGGGAATGGGGCAGCGGGCGTAATCGCTAAATCCGGGCTCTGACCCGTCTACGATGCCTCGCTATATGCGCACAGCGGTTCAGTACAACGCGCGCTATTCGGGCTGGTCTTTGGTGCAGAGCCGAATCTGTGATACTATTTTAATTATGAGATCAAGATATGTATAAGCAGATTGTGTACGGGAAGAGGGATACTAATGGCGGTAGATAACAGCAATACGGAAGTCATTACGGATGAGGCAAACGCACAGCGGGAGCAGGAATTGATAACCGTAGCGATTGCCAAGGAATTGAACATTAGTCTGAAACAGGTACGCACTACGGTAGGACTGCTGGATGAGGGAAATACCATTCCGTTCATCGCCAGATATCGGAAGGAAATGACGGGTGAGCTGGACGAGAATGCGCTTCGTGATATTGAAGAACGGCTGGGTTATCTTCGCAATCTAGGCGAACGTAAAAAAGACGTTATACGCAATATTGAAGAGCAGGGCAAGCTGACCAAGGAGCTTCATGAGCAAATTATCAATGCGGTCAAACTTCAGGAAGTAGAGGACTTGTATCGTCCCTTCAAGCAAAAGCGTAAGACGCGGGCTAGTGTTGCGAAGGAAAAAGGACTTGAGCCGCTGGCTAACTGGATCTTGGAGCAGCAAAGACAAGGGGACCCGCAGACTGAAGCATCGAAATATATTGATGTGGAAAAGGGAGTAGAGAGCGCAGACCAAGCGCTGCAAGGCGCACTGGACATCATTGCCGAGAACATAGCAGATGATCCTGCGATCCGCTCTTGGGTTCGCCAGTATACAGCAAGTCAAGGTATTCTTGTGTCTGAAGCAAAGGATGCAGAACAAGAATCCGTATACGAAAATTATTATAGTTACCGTGAACCTGTACACAAAATGCCACCTCACCGCATCCTAGCAATTAACCGTGGTGAGCGTGAAAATATATTAAAGGTAGGCATTGAGGTCGTCACTGATAAAATTCATGCCTATATTGCACGGAAAATTATTAAAGGGCCATCCCCGGTGAAGGAACTGCTGGAAGCAGTGACTGAGGATGCCTACAAACGTTTGATTGCTCCTTCAGTAGAGCGCGAAGTTCGTGGAGAGATGACCGAACGTGGGGAGAACCAGGCGATTTCGATCTTCTCTGGCAATCTACGTAGCCTGCTGCTGCAACCGCCAGTCAAGGGGCGTTGTGTTCTGGGGGTTGACCCTGCATACCGTACTGGATGTAAGCTAGCCGTTGTAGACGATACTGGTAAGCTGCTAGAGGTAGCCGTGACCTATCCGACGCCGCCGAATAACAAGAAGCGCGAAGCTGCTGCTAAGTTCAAAGAGTTGATTGCTAAGTACGGCATTCAGCTCATCGTAATCGGCAATGGCACAGGCTCGCGTGAAACGGAGCAGTTTACGGCAGAAGTGATTGCCGAGATTGGCAATCCAGAGCTGGCGTACCTGATCGTTAATGAAGCGGGAGCGAGTGTCTATTCTGCTTCCAAGCTGGCGCAGGAGGAATTCCCGGATCTGGATGTAGCGGAGCGCAGCGCGGCTTCTATCGCCCGCCGTGTGCAAGACCCGCTGGCGGAGCTGGTGAAGATCGATCCGAAAGCTATAGGTGTGGGACAGTACCAGCATGACGTCTCCCAAAAGCATCTGGAGGAGAGTCTTAAAGCCGTCGTGGAATCGGCGGTTAACCATGTTGGCGTAGATGTCAATACGGCATCTCCTGCCTTGCTCTCTTATGTAGCAGGGGTTAATGGAACGATTGCTAAGAATATCGTTAAATTCCGCGAAGAGAACGGCAAGTTCACGACCCGGAAGCAGCTGCAAAAGGTTCCTCGTCTAGGTGCCAAGTCCTATGAGCAATGTATCGGCTTCTTGCGGATTCCGGGTGGAGACAACACCTTGGACCGCACGCCTATTCACCCCGAGTCCTATCCGGTGGTGGATCGTTTGTTCCGTGAGCTAAGCCTCGATGTGAATAAGCTTGGCAGCAAAGAAGTAGCCTCACAGCTTGAGGTACAAAATGCCGAGGAGCTGGCTGTGAAGCTGGATGTCGGCGTGCCTACGCTGCGCGACATCCTGGAGAGCTTGCAGCGTCCGGGCCGCGATCCGCGCGAGGAGCTGCCGCTGCCGATCTTCCGCACCGATGTGCTTAAGATCGAGGATCTGGTTCCTGGCATGGAAATGCAGGGAACCGTCCGCAACGTTATCGATTTCGGCGCATTCGTCGATATCGGCATCAAAAATGATGGGCTGGTGCATATTTCCCAGCTCAGCGGCAGCTTTGTGAAGCACCCGATGGACGTCGTCTCCGTAGGAGACAATGTCACCGTCTGGGTGATGGGTGTTGACCTGAAGAAGGGCCGGGTCAGCCTGACCATGCGTCCGCCGCGTGTTGAGGCGGGAAGCGTGAAGTAGACAGATAGCAGTGATCCTCAAAGAACGACAACAAGAAGCCAGTCTCCTATTATTGGGGACTGGCTTCTTGTTGATTATTTTCAGCTGCAACCCTTTTTGTCATTATAGGAGTGAAGGACGTGCACTCTTTGGGTAAGTTTAGAGTAACAGTTGAACTAATGGCTTATTACTAGGAGGAGATAGATGTGGGAAATCCATTGAAAGAATTAAAAAATAGTGTGAATGGCCTAAAGCAATCCCTTGATGGAGTTAAGCAATCGGTAGAGGGATTGAAAGAACCTATAGATGAGATGAAGGGAAATATTCAGGTCACGTTGGAGCAAGCGAAGGACAGATCTGAGGGATTTAAATCGGAGATCAATCGTATGAAGGAATGTGTGGAGGAAACTAAGCTGGTTGTTAATGAGGCGAAGGAAACGGTAATGGAGGCGGGCGAGGTGTTATACACTCAGAAACGCTATAAAAAATTGTTGAAGCGAAACCGAAAAATGCAGCCTGCAAAGGCAGGCCGCCGTTTACTATAATCCGCCGGAAGTCCAAACATTCACCGCAGTTACAACCCGTACCTTTTAATTATAGGAATGAGAGGGAAGCGCATTTAAAAAAATCTGCAACAGCTCATTTACCGAAGCATCCATATTGGAACGTTGCTCAGCTGCAAGCCAATCCTCTTGAATGATGATGTAGCTGCAGGAGCTGCTTTTTAAATAGCTGTATATTATTTGTGCTTCGTCAATCTCATGGCGCCCGATCGCTGCCGAGGTCTGATTGGTTTCACTCTGAAAGGTGTTCATAATCGCTGACTTTATTGCCGCTTGCAGGTGGGTGATATCCGGTTGATCATATTGTAGCTTGGTATGGGACAGGATACGGTTGCCCTTGAGCAGAATAAGTTTAAGCGTCTGTTCATTCATGGCCTCAAGAACTGCGATATTCTGATTCTCCTGTGCGAATTCGATGACCTTCTCTTTGTGAATCAGGAAGCTGACAGCTCCAATATAGTCCCTGTATTTGGCGGCGGTTTCGAAGTCATAGTGCTCCGCGGCCACTGCCATCCGTTGCTCCATTTCCTCAAGGATACTGGAATCTGAGCCGTTTAGTAAGCCAATGACTCGATCAATAATTTTATTATATTGAACAGCGGCATCTCCGCCTGCACACATCCCTATGCATAGGCCAAGCGAATGGTTTAGGCATAGGGAATTTTTAAAGCTAGGGTTACTGCAAAGGATTCTTGAACTTTCTTTAATGCCTTGCACGGCCCGTTCCACGGTGCTTCTGCTTGTATAGGGACCAAAAACCTGAGTGCCTTCTTTGACCGCAGGATCATAGGTAATCTCTAACGAACGTATTTTTTCATCCGCTCCTATTACGATATAGGTATAAGCCTGCGGATTTTTCATTTTTTTATTGTACATGGGTTTGATCTCTTTAATTAATTTGCATTCCAGCATAAAGGCTTCAAATTCGGTATCCGTAAGGATGATTTCCAGATCTTTAATATTTCTTACAAGCTGTTTAACCTTTGGGGAATGAGATTTTGAGTTTTGAAAATAGGATTGGACTCTCCGTTTTAACTGTTTTGCCTTGCCAACATATATAATATGACCGAGATTATCCTTCATGAGATAAACGCCGGGAGTTAGGGGAAGGCTTTTAAGTTTTTCTGTTAAATGAATAGTAACCCCGCCCTCTCATAAGAGTTGTATGATTGATAGTTTTAGTATAAGCTTGCAACCTTCATTTGTTCAAATCAGTCTAAAGAGTGAAGAATCAAAGCTAAGGAGGGATCTTATGTACTTCGCAAAAAAAATCGGTGGGCTGGCGCTTATAGCAGCTATGTTATGGCTTACAGCCTGCAGTGGAACGCCAGAAGCGGGAACGGAGCCGAAGCAGACGCCTGAGCAGTCACAAGAGCAGGCACCAGTGCAGACGCCAAAGCAGACACCAGAGCACACACAAACTGCACAGCCAGCGGCTACTACACAACCACCACAGGAGACGGAACTACCACAGGAGACGAAGACATCAAGTACGGGGCAGCCGCAGGATCTAGAGGGATTGCCGCCATTAGTTGAGGAAGCGGCGTCTACGGTAATGAACTCCATTAAGAATAAGGATATGAAGCAATTAGCGGCGTGGGTACATCGGGATAAAGGGCTACGCTTCTCTCCATATGCATACGTGGATACAAAAAATGATCTTGTATTCACCCAGGAGGAAGTAGAAGGATTAATGAATGACTCTACCAAAAGAGTCTGGCGAACATTTGCTGGCTCCGGTGATTTAATCGAGCTTACATTCGCAGATTACTACAAGCGGTTTGTCTACGATGCGGACTTCATTCAGAAGGCCGAAATTGCTGTGAACAAGGGGCTTGGACAAGGGACGACGATCAACAACTTAAACGAAGTGTATCCAAAGGAGCAATATGATTTCGTTGAATATCATATTGCTGGTATCGATCCTTCTGTCGAGGGAATGGATTGGCGCAGCCTGCGTCTAGTTTTTGAGAAGATCGGAGAAGACCATGCATTAGTCGGCATTATTCATGATCAATGGACGCCTTAGCTTACGGACTCAGATGACGCTAATATGGACGCCTTAGCTTACGGACTCAGATGGCGCTATTATGGACGCTGTTTGCCTGCTTCAACTGATTATTCACATCCGTTGGCATACGCTGATCCTTACGGACCTAGATGACGCTATTCGCGTTTTTTTAGCGATTAGAGCACAGTTTCGGACTCCAGTGCAGCTATTCATCAGAAAAAGGCATATCTATGGTGCTTTTTGAGCCAATAGCGACGATGGAGTCCTTTAGTAGTCCAAATGTGCGATTATGCAACGAATAAGGTCAACTGGGTCCGATAGTAGCTGCATTCCTATCCGCTGTAGCCCCATCTGTTGCACACCTAACTGGTGCACACCTAACTGCTGCATACCTAACTGGTGCACACCTAACTGTTGCACACCTAACTGGTGCACACCTAACTGTTGCACACCTAACTGGTGCACACCTAACTGGTGCACACCTAACTGGTGCACACCTAACTGCTGCATACCTAACTGGTGCACACCTAACTGGTGCACACCTAACTGCTGCATACCTAACTGGTGCACACCTAACTGGTGCACACCTAACTGCTGCATACCTAACTGGTGCACACCTAACTGCTGTGCACCTAACTGCTGTGCACCTAACTGCTGCACACCTATCTACTACACACCTATCTTCTGCACACCCATCTGCTGCGTTCGCATAACGCAAACATTGGAGCATCGCTGACCTGTATTTTGTTTTTGGCTACCTGCTTCAGCGGATTTTCATATCCGTTGATACACGCTGATCCTTACGGACCCAGATGACGCTATTCGCGTGTTTCTAGCGATTGGAGCACAGTTTCGGACTCCAGTGCAGCTATTCAATAGAAAAAGGAATATTTATGGTGCTTTTGGTGCCAATAGCGACTATGGAGTCCGATAGCATCGTAAAAGTGGCATATTTTTGCATATAAGGTCATCTGAGTCCGATAGCTGCTGCGTCTGTGTAAATATGATCTAATCGCTCGAAGTTTGATGTTCATCATCGTCAAGTAGCTTCATGCACAAATATGATCTAATCGCTCGAAGTTTGATGTTCATCATTGTCAAGTAGCTTCATGCACACAAATATGATCTAATCGCTCGAAGTTTGATAATCCTCACTGCCAAGTAATCAGCATTTCTGAGCCTGAGTTAGCTTGAGGACCCAGATGACGCTATTCGTATGTTTTTAGCGATTGGAGCACAGTTCGGACCCCAGTGCAGCTATTCGTTAGAAATAGGTTCATATTGAATGCTTTTTGAGACAATAGCGACGATGGAGTCCGATAGCTAACAACAAGTTGGATTATGAGACGATCTATGGGGAATTACCAAAGACGTCCCACCTCTGCTTAAATATGAGTCAGACCCTGGTGGGGCCTCCTCTGTAAAAGTGGGGGCAAAAATTATAATCAGTACAGCTTTTTTTCGGGAAATATGCTTTAAGCATGGAGTCTCAAGTGCGCTTCAGGAATTTCCCCCTGCACCGGAAGCCACACCAAAAAAACCGGCAGAGGATTCTGCCGGGTAATACAGGATAGATTAAGAAATTAAATATTAGCAGGTTTAAGCTTTCTCGCTTCTTGCAGATGAAAAGACAAGTATAATCCTAATCCGGCAAGAGCCGTCAACGTCCAGAATGCAATGTGGACCCCTTTGAGCATATCCAATGGAAAGGATAAGGAACTGGCACTCGCAGTAGAAGTCATTATCGTTACAAGCAAGGCGCCTCCTATTGAACCGCTGAGCGAGCGCAGCGTGATTGTCATTGGAGAAGCATGTGCAACCATGGTGTTGGGGATACTTGCCATGGCATAGGCCGTAATTGGAGCCATAACTGCCCCTACTCCAAACATAAGCAGGGCATACATTATAACCAGTAGATTAAAGGACGTCTCTGTTGATAACGTGAGGGCAAGAGCCACTGCCATGATCAGAATGAGCAGAAATCCTCCCTGGGTTACGCGGCTAACCCCAAACCGGTCATATAGTCTGCCTGAGATCAGACCGGAGACACCAATCAGCAGTGCACCTGGCAACAACATAAGCCCGGACTCCCTTGGTGTTAAGCCTCTTATCGTCTGTGCATACAGAGGAAGAAGGAGTTCAACTCCCACCATCACCGCAAATAAGATCACCCCCACAATAGAAGAACGGGTAAAGGAGCGGTGCCGAAACAGCTTGAAATCGAGCAAAGGTGCCGTGAGCTTGAGCTGTCTTTTAATAAACAGCGCCACGATCAGGAATCCGGCCAGAAGGATGATCCCTGCGACAACAGGATTTCCCTTTTCTTCCCCGACAATGCTAAAACCATATAATATACCAGCGAATCCGAGTGAAGAGTAGATAATGGACCTGGTGTCGAGCTTGGTCTGATGAGTCTCTCCCACGTTCCGCAGCGTGAAATGCGCTAAGAATAAATTGGCGGCTGCGAGCGGAGCCACAGCATAAAACAACAGTCTCCATGAATGATTCTGAACCACGAACCCAGACAGAGTAGGCCCAAGTGCAGGAGCCAACCCCAGAACCAAACCGACTACTCCCATCGCTGCACCGATTTTCTCCTTCGGGAAGACTCTGAGTATCGTCGTCTGAAACAGAGGGAACAGCAGACCCGCACCGATGCCTTGAACCAAACGCCCCGTCAGGACTAGGGGGAAACTCCAGGCGATCCCGGCAATCAGTGTTCCTGCTGTGAACGCTCCGACAGAGGCCATGAACAAGGCCCTCGTAGTAAACTTTCCGATCAAAAATCCAGCAACAGGAACAGTTATACCTATCATCAGGTAGTACACCGTAATCAGCCACTGCGCTTGATTCTCATGAATGGCAAGATCCTGCATGACACGCGGCAACGCCGTATTTAACATCGTTTGCATTAATTGGGCTAGAAAATTGGCAACCACCAGAGAGGCTACAATAATGCTGGGTTTATTAGTCAAGCTGTCTTCACCGCTTTCAGAGGTATTATTCGGATGCAGTGAGCTGCTGCAAGGCATGTATGGATAATATCCCCACCTCTTGTTGCCGTGGTTGTCCATCCTTGAATATGAGTGTGGCCGGTATACTCATCACGTGGTATTTTCCAGTCGTCTCCGGGTTGTCATCCACATTGACCTTCACTACAGTTATTGTAGCATCCGACTCCCGCTCAAACTCTTCCAGCACAGGTGCAAACATCCGGCACGGTCCGCACCAGGGCGCCCAGAAGTTGACTACAGTTATTCCTTTCGGTTGAATGAGTTGTGCAAAAGTAGCATCTTCCGCATGGAGAACTGCCATTATGAATCATCCCTTCAAGATTGATAAAATATATTATAGATCCATTATATCTATAATTAGGATAAATAATAGACTTAGTGTATCCACAATATATCTAAATCAGTATTTTGTCAAACCGATTTTCACTTACTCCTGTGCTTGTACATATAAAACAAAAAGATCCGTTAAGTGCGCTTGAAGCAGTTGATAGATCTATGATTGTAAATGATGCGGTCGAGAGGACTCGAACCTCCACGATATTGCTGCCACACGAACCTGAATCGGGCATGCAATTCGGTCACTAGCGGGTTGTAAAATCCTTGTATAATCAAGGGTTTTTGCGGTTTTTCTGTTTTTCTCAAGCACAACAAGGGGATGCCGGGTTCACCCAAAACGCAGTCAATTTTGTAAGTTTGAAAGAACTCAGAGAGAACTCAGAGAGAACTAGACAAGAAACAGCTGTGTTAAGGTCATCTGAGTCCGATAGCGGCGTTACTTAATCAATCAGAGTTCGGAGTTGGGATAAAGGGGGAAGGAACAACAAACAGCAAACAAGGGATGCTTCAGCAGCCATATGATGGCTTTTGAGGCATCCCTTCTCCGTATCTCAGCCGTCATAAACGGCAGCTGGAAGTCCAAATATACACCGCAGCTGCGTCGGACTCTTAACTCTAAAACCTTCAAGTTGAATTTATATTATTGTGCCGCGCTAGAAGACGAATAAGAAGCAGAGCCAGTTACAGGTTGAGCGACAGCTTTGTATCCATCTGGCAGATAAGTGGCAACAGATGCCTTTGTGATCACCTGCGCGTACATTTTCCCTGGTTCAGGAGCAGTCACGTTAAAGTAAATCACAGCCGTATTGTCTTTACCAAATTCGATTCGCTCAATCACCAGCCCATACCCGGGGTTAGGCAGATTATTAACGGTAAGTGTGGCTTTATTTACGCCTTCACCCGCTTTGGTCAACGTAACCTCTGTTTCGTAGGTGGGAGTAGTGGGACTGCCATTAGATACAATTACACGTTTAGCAAAAGTTGCTGCATCATAGATGAGAGCGGCTGCTTCAGAGCGGGTAATAGCATCATTTGGCCGGAAATTACCGTTCTTATCGAGTGTGGCAATATGTGTATTCAGCAGGATCTGGAGACTATTTATAACCTCCGTAGAGAGTTTATCGCCATCCTTAATGTCTACATACATCAGCGTAACAGGGAAGTTACCTTTACTTTGCAGCGCTTGCGTCAATAAGTGAGCGAACTGAGCACGGGTGATGGTTCCGTTAGGATCCACTGTCCGGTCGAGTGAAAGACCATTTTGCTTGGCAGTCAGGAAAGCCGAAGCATACCAGGCTTTGTCGTTTACTTTATCGAAATAATCACTGGCTTTGGAAGAATTACTACCTACCGCTGGTTGCGGAGTCAGATTCAGACCCCCAACGATGAATTGTATCCCTTGCGCAAAGCTTACCTTAGATTTAGGGGCAAACTTATCTTTGTCTACTCCGTTTATAATCCCCTCTTTATGCAAAGAGTTGATTTTTGCTTCCGCAGGATCACCTTTCAAATCTGAAAAAGCAAAAGCGGATGCCCCAAAAGACACACTCGCTGCCAAAATGCCGCAGGCTATAGTCATTTTTTTAGCGTTATTTATGAATAATGTTTTTTTCATTTGCGTCACCTCCATACTCTTAGATGGTAGATTAGACCAAAATGTTGCATAGATTTTAAAATATTATAACGATTCGAGTAAAAACTTATCCGCGCAGGAGTGACTCGGCACCATCTACATAAATCTCAGTTCCCGTAACATGAAAAGATTCATCCGATGCGAGAAATAATACCAGATTGGCAACCTGCTCAGGCTTACCCGGTGCATTTTCCAGCGGATGATTACCTTCCGGAAATTCCACAGGAATCTTCACTTTTTGAAGATCATCGCTTTTATACGTATTATCTCCAATTTGTGTATCGATTGATCCAGGACAGATTGCATTTACACGGATGCCGTATTGCGCCAGCTCTAGTGCAGCCATTTTCATAAAAGCAACTTGTCCTGCCTTGGAAGATGAGTAAGCGGAAGCGCCAATGTTCGAGAATACTCGGTTGCCGTTAATGGAGCTGGTGATAATGATGCTGCCGCCATTTTCTTTCATATGGGGGATGGCATATTTTACTGTGGCAAAGGTGCTGCGTAGGTTGGTATCCAGTGTCTGGTCCCAATCTTCGATTTCTAGTGTTTCGATTGGAGACCATGTACCATTAATGCCAGCATTGGCAAAAACAATATCAATCTTCTCGGCCGCCTCCCCAACCTTACGAATACTTTCTTCGACCAGACCTGGATTGGAGACATCGCATTCAATTACTGTTGCTGTACCGCCAATAGATTCAATCTCACGTTTAGTTTCATAGGAATCCTCGGGAGTGCGGTCAAGCATATATACCTTAGCTCCGTGTTGGGCAAACCTTATGGCTGTAGCTTTTCCAATACCGGAACCAGCACCTGTAACCACTGCAACTTTATCCTGCAAACGTTTATCTGTCATGATGAATTTCCTCCCCGGCGTTAGATTTCTTATTAGTAATTACATACCCGGCATAGCTGAATCTAACCAATTGAACTGGAGGGTGGAACAACGTGGGTGGATATATTACTATGGAATATAAGGATGTAAATAATATAAATTCAGATAAATCTAGCTCATGATAGGGGAACTATAGATGATTCAGCAGCAGGGAGCAGAACGGATTAATGTGGGGATATTTGCCCATGTGGACGCCGGGAAGACGACAACAACGGAGCATATTTTGTATGAAAGCGGTCGCATTCGCGCGCTTGGCAGCGTAGACACTGGGACGGCATTGACGGATTCAATGGATGTGGAGCGGCAGCGGGGGATATCCGTACGGGCGGCATTGGCTTCTTTTGCTTGGAAAGGTGTGCATATTAATCTGGTCGATACCCCGGGGCACGTCGATTTTCTGTCCGAAGTTGAGCGGTCTTTGCGGGTGATGGATTGTGCGGTGCTTATTCTTTCAGCCGTGGAGGGTGTGCAGGCCCAAAGTGAGATGATCTGGAACGCGCTGCGGAAGCTGGGAATCCCCACGCTTATTTTTGTGAACAAAATGGATCGCGTAGGCGCTAACCCTGAAGCTGTGCTGGCAGAAGCGCGAAATTATTTGTCTAGTGATATCCTTCCAGTTCAGCAACCCATCGGCAAAGAGAAGGGGTACATAGGAGCAAGAGATTTATGGGAGAACGAAGCTGATGCTAGCGCGCGAACAGAATTATTAGAGGCGTTAGCGGAACGGGACGAAGAGCTGTTGGAGAAGTATATGTCAGGTAGCACTATTGATTTGGCTGAATGGAAAAAATATATGAAAACAGCCTCCTCATCAGGCCGCTTTTTTCCGATGGTTTATGGCGTCGCCGCCAAGGGGCTTGGGGTTACTGCCTTACTGGATGCGATGGTTGAGTATTTTCCGCGCGCTGGTGGGAATGTGGAGGGGGCGGTGTCAGGCATCGTATACAATATTCAGCGTGATAAAAGTATGGGACGGATGGCGTTTGTCCGCCTTTATGAAGGGACGATCCGTAACCGCGATACGCTGATGAATTATACGCAGGATATTCAGGGGAAAGTGACCCAGATCCGCAAGGTCGAAGGTGGTCGGACCGAGGATGTCGGAGCGCTTGAAGCCGGAGATATTGCTGTTATCTATGGCCTTTCAGGGGTGCGCATCGGAGATGTGCTCGGCCATCCGGGGGCCATTCCGGAGGAGGCGAAGCTGGCTGTGCCGCTGCTAACGGTGCGTGTATTCTGGGAACCAGATGTGGATGACCATAAGGTTATCGGAGCGCTGCAGGAACTGGCGGATGAAGATCCGCTTTTGGATGCGCAGTGGCTGCAGGATGAGCGGGAGCTGCATATCAAAGTAATGGGACCGATTCAGCTGGAGATTCTGAACAGTGTTCTGGAGGAGCGATATGCGCTGAAGGTTACTTTCGGTCAGCCTTCTGTCATATATAAAGAAACGCCAGCCCGTGCCGGGGAAGGTTTTATCGCTTACACGATGCCGAAACCGTGCTGGGCGATTCTACGCTTTCAGATTGAGCCGGGATCTCCGGGCAGTGGTTTAGTCTACGATTCGGTAGTGCGGAGTTCCGACCTGCTGCCGCAATATCAGAGCGAAACCGCACGCCGAGTACCAGAAGCCTTACAACAGGGTTTGTATGGCTGGGAGGTTACCGATCTTAAAGTGACCTTGATCGAGGGACAGCATCATGTGTGGCATACCCATCCGCTGGATTTTGCTGTGGCGACTCCGATGGGAATTATGGACGGACTCGCTCGGGTAGGCACTAAGCTTTTGGAGCCGATTCTGCAGGTTCGCATCGTGGTTCCTGAGGAGAATGGCGGACGGGTGATGAACGACCTTGTGCAGATGCGTGGCACGTTCGAGCCTCCCGTGCTGCAAGGCGAACGGATGATCATCGAAGGACGTCTGCCGCTGGCAACATCGCTCGATTATCCCGTCAGCTTAAGCTCCTACACGAAGGGGCGCAGCACGTTTACTTCTTTTTTTGCCGGCTATGAAGAATGTCCACCAGACGTATCTGCTGAGCGCACCCGCCGGGGCGTGAACCCACTTGATCAGGCGAAATATATATTAAGCGTGCGAAAGGCACTGCAAGGTTAAATTGAGGTAGAGTACTAAATGGGCTGAGGGGGAATAAAAAACTAGAGAGTGTGCGAGGATGTTGGTACTAAGATATACTCAGAAAACTATTAGAAGATATGAAAGTAGCTCCAGTAGAAGTAGAAGTAGAAGTAGAAGTAGAAGTAGAAGTAGAAGTAGAAGACATCTCCTCCTTTTTAGTTGGCATGTGAATATTATGCAGCTCAGAAAAACATATCAATTCGGTAGCTCAAAGTGATTTCAATAGTTTGTTTGAGAGGAATAAGTGGTTGAACACTAGTCAATGTTGGACTAGCTGAAGCTTTTATCGGAAATCTAAGGGGGAATTAAATTGAAGATTAGAGAAGCAACAGCTAGTGATATAGACGGGATCGCTTTTGTCCACGCTACGAGTTGGAAAACCACATACAGAGGGCTAATATCAGATGAGTTTCTCGATAAAATTACAGTGGAAGCAAGAAGGGAGCTCTGGATTCGGAATTTTGAAAACCCCAATAAAGACGAGGTTATGTATGTGGCTGAAGATGAGGCTGGGACGATTATTGGTTTTGCAAATGGAGGAGCGCGAAGAGGGCCAGATCTCTCAGATCTCTATGATGCGGAGCTATATGCACTCTATTTGCTTAAGGAACAGCAAGGAAAGGGTCTTGGAAGGCAACTCATAAGAAGCGTAGCACAGAATTTATTGGAGGAAAATTATAGCTCGTTCATGACTTGGGTGGTAACAGGAAATCCCGCGATTCATTTCTATCACAAAGTGGGTGGGCAATCTGTTGCGACAAAAGAAGTGAAGATTGGGAATGAGGTCGTCGAAGAGATCATGATTGGATGGAGGGATATTGGAGTTGTTGGGGGTTAAGAGCCAAGGGGAGCGATGTACAGAAGCTTTTAACTGTATTTTGTACAACTATAATCCTGCGAATAACCCGTCAAAAAATATAACTGTATTTCGTACACCTATTTTCGTGATTTATTACTCATTGGGCACATTTTCTAGTTTTTAAGTGTACAGAATACAATTAAAGTCTTGAAGATCCCATTTGGATGCGGAATAAGTGTATGAAATGCAGCTATTTCATGAGTTCATAAAGCTCCGTGCACAAAACTATCTAGAGAAGGCCAGGTTTTTTTCACTAAAAAATAGGATGAGTTAAAGGTTGTGAGAAAGTGAGTGATAAACAAGCACGGCTATTTCGTATGGAGCAACTGAAAAAAAGAGTGAAAATAGAGAACCCATCAGGTTCTCTGTACAGTGAGTGTATCGAAGCTTTAGGTCCCAACACAAGAATATATAGTTTAGAAAAGTCGTCCGAGATTGTAGCTATGATGGAGAGTATAGTTAATTTCACACAGTGGGCGCGGATTGACTGGGAATCTATTGATCAAAAGAAATCCTTTAAGACACCGGAAGAACTGAAAGACATAGAGTCTATTTTATTGCGTGATAACTATTTTATTGTGTGGAATGAGTTCAATCTTCCGGTAGTGGAGACTAATTTAAAAAATATTATAAACAATTTCAATGATGTTATTGCTGTTGGATTTGATACATGGATTGTAAAATTGGATAAAGGAATTATTATTGAAAGTCATCACGAGGGGGATTTAACAGTGGGTTGGATCTCGCCTCCTCCATTACCAGCTTAACCATAGGCTCTAATGGATGCACAGAGAGTAAAAAATGTACGTAATTCACACTGCGCTAATAACCTCAAGTTTATCCTTCATACACATAACAAGCTTATATTAAGTATAAGAGTTTTAATATGATCTATTAGCCTATAGACTTTATTCCCCCTCAGACTCAGCCTTCTTCCGCGCCCGGAAACGCCGCACCTTCATAAGGTTGCCACAGGCTTTGTCATCGCAGTACCGCTTGGAGCGGTTGCGTGTATCATCGTAATAGACCCAGAGGCAATCGGGATTCTCGCAGATACGGAATCTTGTGGGTTCTTTTTCAAGTAATGCCTCGGCAAAAGACGCTGCAATCTCCGCCATTACCTGCTCCCAGCCACTATGGAGTGGCAATAGCTTTATTTCCGCTTGCTCGTCGCTTTTCCACACAATTCGCCGTATAACAGGACCCTTGTCCATATAGACATTGAGCTGTTCCAGTATTTCTCCATACACCGAGTTTCCTTGCACAATGGCCTGTACCCAGTTCCATAGTAGTGAGCGAAGCTTTTTAAGCTGCGCCATTTCTATCGTGTTCGGCATCTGTGTTTCTAATAGAGCATACTCCTTCAGCCATTTAAAAACCCACTCTTCTTCATCGAGTCTGTCCCGGTCTTTATTCTTATCTCCTGTTCGCCAATCCCGCCAGTAACTGTTAATGAAATCCTCCCACAACACGGTCTGTTCATCCTTTCCGATTCAACGCTCATTACAAATCATTGTAACAGTTAAAAATAAGTTTAGCTAGTTACTTGAATACAATCTGGAAATATGCTACATTTCTTTTGTAACCACTATATTATGGTTTAAGTCGTTACATATTAGTTCGCTTTGAAGTAGTTCTTTTTGAAGCTACACCATGAAGTTTATGTTTACACAAATTTTTAGGAGGTTGAACATGCAAAATAAAATCAGTGAGGTCTTGCTCCAAAATTGGGATTATTGCATGGATATCGAGGATTGGGCTCCGCCGCTTAGCGATGCGCTGGAAGGTGTGGATAGCAAACAGGCTCTCTGGAAGCCAGAGGGTGGGGCGGCCAATTCTATCTGGGAAACGGTTAACCATCTAACTTATTATAAGGTGCGTTTGCTGCGAAAGCTAAAAGGGTTGCCCAAACAACCCGATGCTGAAAGCAACGATGATACCTTTACTGTAACAGCTGAAGGAGAAGAATCATGGGCGAAAGCCGTTGCAGACCTGAAAGACGTGCATGCTGCTCTTAGAGAAATCATTGAAGCGCTGGAAGAAGGCGCGTATGATTGGGGCGGTTCGGGTCATGCGCCAGGGGAAGAGGTAATGAGCCTTATCCTACACGATTCGTACCATACTGGACAAATTATTATGCTGCGTAAATTGCAGGGTTCGTGGGTGTCCAACCGTAGTTTTAATTAGAACCTCCATATTTAAAAATACAAGCCGTACACTGCTATTCCGGTATACCCGGGTCAGCGGAGGTACGGCTTTTTTTTGTGCAACTCTGGGAGGCACGAGTATATATTCTATATTGTTTTTTTGGTTGATTTGGATAAATTAAAACGCGATATGGATATGGGCTCAGAAACTAATCACTGATATCATATAATCCAAAGGCTGAATTAACAAATAACTAGAGCTGTAGATGATTCCTGAAGATTCAAGGGTCATCTTTTTTGATGAGGAATCAAGTCTATCTGGCGGAGGGGAGTGTAAAGATTGACGAGGTTTGGACAGTTAAACACATTGCGTAATCAAATTTTCCTGGGTTTTATGTTTGTCATGGTGATCGTACTCGCCACGGTTGGTTTTTTTATGTACGGGCAAGTTTCGGTTCTATTACGCAATAGTGCGGAGAAGCATATTGAACAGACTGCAGTTCAGGCAACGGGCAAATTGGATGTACTGATCCGGCAGATTAACACGTTGACGGCGCAAGTGGCAACCAACGCCTCCATTCAGCGATTGCTCGCTCAAGAGGCCGAAGGAAAGCCGATCAGCTTCGCCGAACGTCAAACCATCCAGCAGGAAGTACGTAAATATGAGGCGTATGCGACAGGGATTCGTTCCATTGAGCTGTATGCAGGTGATTATCAGAAATTACTTTCTGTTGATGACGCCAGCCTGAACAATCGAGTATCAGAAGAATGGATCAGCCGGGTGGACGTGGGCAAAGGACGTCTCGTATGGTTTGGACTTGACCCGCGGAATTCGGATATCGTCATCGCGATTCGTAATATTAGACTGATTGATCATTCATTCACGAAAGCTGGCTATATTATGGTTCAAATTGAGAAAAGTTACTTCCAGCTTACGGATGAGGTGGACAGCTCACAGGCGGAAACGCGTGAATTAATGAGATTATTTGATGAAGCGGGACGGCAAATTTCTTCCGATTTTTCCGTAAAGGTCAATGCGAATAAGATACTGGATCATGGAGGAGAAAAGGTTGAGGTTGGCGGAGAAGACTACATTGTAATTCAGAAGCAGTCCAAGGCAACAGGTTGGAGGCTAGTAATCCTCACTCCAGTTGACTATACGACAGAGGGGATATCTGTCCTTCGTACAGCGATCATCGTATCCGGTGTTGTTGGCAGTTTATTGTTTCTCATCTTTACTTTTATTTTATCCACGATGATTACACGGCCCATACTGAATTTGATAAAAGTGATGCGCGGTTCACGATTTGGAACCTTGAAACCGATTTCAGTCACTTCTACAACTATGGAGATCAATGAGCTCAATAATACTTACAACCAGATGGTTCACTCTCTGAATGAACTAATTGAAGTCGTCTATCAGAAGGAGATCGTCCAGAGTCGCACAGAATTAAAGGCACTTCAGGCTCAAATCAATCCGCACTTTCTATTTAACACATTAGAAGCATTCTACTGGGCCCTCGATGAAAAAGGTGAGGAGGAATTAGCTCAAATTGTGGTTGATATGTCGGGGCTTTTTCGTTATGTCATCAATCGAACTGATGATGATGAATGGGTGACTATCGGCGATGAGCTCGACCATGCCGAAAGATATTTGAAGATTATGGAGATGCGTATGCTCGACAGGTTATCCTGGCGGATTGAGTCAGATGAAGCTTGCCGAAGTGTCCCGCTACCGAAGCTGTTAATCCAGCCTCTTGTCGAAAATGCGATTCTTCATGGCGTAGAGCAAAGGGTTGGACCGGGGACAGTCATGCTAATTGTCAGACCCTCAAGTCGTCCGGGATATACATTGGTTACGGTAACTGACGATGGTCCAGGGATGGATGCAGCAAAGATATCGTCTATCTATCACACCATGGAGAAGGGGAGCATGAGGTCTTCCAAAGGGACTGGGATTGGTATTGCTAATATAGAGCGGAGACTGAAACTCAGTTACGTAGACAATACGGACGGGCTTGAAATACGAAGTGAAGAAGGTTATGGAACTAGCATTTCTTTTGAAATACCGAATGAACCTGGAGAGGGGAAAAACACGTGAAGACTATACTCATCGTAGATGATGAACCTAGAACAAGAGAAGGGGTTCGTAAAACATTAGAAGCCTGGTCATCCGGTCAATATCGCATCGAAACCGCAGCAAGCGGTGTTGAAGCACTGGCATGGCTGCAAAATAACGAAGTTAATCTGCTTATTACCGATGTGCGCATGCCTGAGATTGGAGGGCTAGAATTAGTTGAAAAGCTGAACGAAATGCCTCATCCTCCAGTGGTTATTGTGATCTCCGGCCATCCTGAATTTGACTATGCACAGAAAGCCTTGCAGTTTGGTGTGGTTGAATATTTACTGAAGCCACTCGACAAAACGAAGCTGGTCCGAGCAGTGGAACTGGCACTGAAACGCAAGGATGATATTTATCGAATCGAACGAATGGAGAAGCTGATCGATCCCAAGCTTATGGAAACGGTACAGCAGGAGAAAGTGTATAGCACTCAAGTGCGTGAGGCACTCCAATACTTAGACGAACATCTTCACGAATCGATATCCATGCGTGATATAGCGGATCAATTACACATGAATGCCAGCTATTTCAGCGTCCTTTTCAAAGAGCAGACGGGACTGACTTACAGTGAATATGTAACGAGAAGGAGAATACAACGAGCCAAAGAACTACTGGTGAGCACACGGCTGTCCATTGCTGAAATCGCGGAACAAGTAGGCTATCAAACGGCCAAATATTTTGTGAAGGTATTTCGTGCACTCGAAAATGTTAGTCCAGGGCAATACCGCCAGAACGTCATGACCACGGAGGAAAGAATCCAATAATAGTGGTATTAGTCCCAATCCTTATGACCTTACGACATCATGGGATCCAAGCTACAATTTAGTTAAGCGGTTACAAGGCCGCTAGACAACAATAGAAAAGGGGTTGTAAGCGTGCGCAATAAAAAATGGACAATATTGTTCTTAACGATGTGCCTCGTTCTTGTCACAGCTGGTTGTGGTCAAAAAGATAACAATGCAGGTGAATCTAAAGGTAGTGCAAATGGGGGAAGCGACAAAGTCACCGTTAACTTCATGCATTTATGGCCAGAAGGTGTTTCTGCCGGGCAAAATAAAATTGTTAATCAAATCATTAAAGAATATCAAACAGAGCATCCCAATGTTGTGATCAAGCAAGAGGTTCTGGACAACGAGCAATACAAAAATAAGCTGAAGGTATTGTCTGCTTCTAACGAATTGCCAGACGTTGGGGTAACTTGGGCCGCTGGCTTTTTGCAGCCTTACGTTGAAGGAAATCTCTTCGCTCCTGTAGATGACTTGTTGAATGGTGAATTAAAAGACAAGTTCGTCGCAGGAACTACAGAAGCTTATGCTATTAACGATAAAACGTATGCGCTTCCACTTGAGTTTAACATCGCACCTATCTACTACAATAAAGCTATTTTTGAAAAATATAATCTTGAGGTTCCACAAACCTACGATCAGTTTAAGCAAGTTGTAGAAACACTATCTGAAGGGGGCATTGCACCGATTGCTCTCGGTAATAAGGATCGCTGGACAGGATCGCTTTGGTATATGTATCTGGCTGATCGGATCGCAGGCCAACAGGCACTTGCAGGTGCGATCAGTGGTTCAGGATCATTTATGGATGAAGGATTAGTAAAGGCGGCTTCTGAGGTTCAATCACTTGTTGACAGCAATGCATTTGTTAAGGGTTTCAACGGTTTATCAAATGAAGAGGCAAAATCAGAGTTCGTAAATGGCAAGGCAGCAATGTACATGATGGGATCATGGGATCTGCCAAATTTCACAACTAATGAAGAAATTCCACTGGAATTCCGTAATAGTGTTGGTTTCTTCAAATTCCCGACAGTGGAAGGCGGGAAGGGAGACATTAACAGCTGGGTAGGTGGACCAGGCGTAGGATTATTTGTTGCTGAGAACTCTGAGGTAAAAGAAGAAGCAAAATTATTCGTCGAGTATTTCGTATCCAAATGGGGAGAGCAATCCGTAACTGGAGCAGGCGTTATTCCAGCTACGAAGGTGGACACCGCCACACTGGATCTACCACAGCTGTACATCGATTTGTTTAACGAAATGAACAAGGCTAGCAGCATCACTTTATTCGCAGATGTTCAAATGCGTGCCAATGCAGCAGAAACGCATCTGAATATGATCCAGGCTCTTTTTGGCAAAGCGGTGACGCCGGAGAAGTATTCTGAGGAGCATGACGCAGCCATCTCCAAAGGCAACTAAAGCTTCGACAACTAGGTGAAGGGGACAATTAGCTTATCCGGCAGCGTGATGCCGGATAAGCCTTTCCTCAAACGGTTTATGAAGGAAAGGAGTCGGACACTTTGGATAAAGTGATGTCTAACAAAAAAATAATCGCGTTATACGTATTTCCCGCCTTGCTTCTCATTCTGGCTATTGTATATATTCCGATTGTTCTAACGGGTTATTACGGACTGAATAAATGGAATGGTATAGGCGCTCTGACTTTTATCGGATTTGATAACTATAAAGCTTTGCTAACAGACCAAACCTTCTGGAATAGTGCTTGGCACTCTCTGCAGTTAGCGTTGTTTTCTACCCTAAGTCTCATTATTTATTTGGCAATTGCTATGGTATTAGCCGCCCGGATCAAGGGAGCTAACTTGTTTCGCAAAATATATCTGATTCCGATGCTGTTATCGTCCGTTGCGATTGCGCAGCTTTGGCTAAGAATTTATCATCCGACGAACGGAATTGTGAACAGCTTATTAGTTTCCATTGGTTTTGCTAATCCTCCTGCATGGCTTGCAGAGCCTACATTAGTTTTGTTTGCTTTATTTATTCCCATTCTGTGGCAATATGCTGGTTTCTATATTCTGATCTATTACGCAGCACTCAAGAATATCCCGACCTCTCTGGAAGAGGCAGCAAAGATTGACGGAGCCTCTGCCTTACAAATCGCTTGGAAAATTAAGCTTCCACTCGCAATGGAAGTCATCAAAGTTACGATTGTTCTAGCCGTTGTAGGTTCTCTGAAGTATTTTGACTTAATCTTTGTTATGACGGATGGAGGTCCTAATGGCTCTAGTGAAGTGATGGCGTCTTATATGTATCATCAGGCTTTTCGGGCTTATGATTTTGGCTACGGGAGTGCAATTGGATTCTTCCTGCTCGTCATCTGTCTCGTCATTACTTGGGTCATTCGCAAATTAACTGCTACGAAAGATTCGATCCAATACTCATAAGGAGGGGCGCTTCATGATGTCTGGAACTGCAGGAAGGCTAGAAATCGGGCCAAAGACAGGCGGCGCAGGTGCGGAGATCACACGTAAATTCGGCTACTCATTGCTATATATCGTGTTGATTGCCGTTGCTGCTCTGCAATTGTTTCCGCTTGTATGGCTGCTGTTTTTCTCATTAAAAAATAATCAGGAAGTGTTCAACCTTCCTGCTCTATCGTTGCCGATGAATCCTCACTGGGAGAATTACGCGAAGGTCTGGAATGTAGGGAACATCAACGTGTATTTCTTCAACAGCGTATGGATTACCATCGTGGCTACGGTGTTAACGGTTATCTTCGGGAGCTTGGTTACGTATGCAGTTACCAGGATGAAATGGAAGGGAAGCTCGTTCGTACTGGGTTTGTTTATGGTAGCGATGATGATTCCTGTTCACTCCACGCTTATTCCGTTATTTAGTATATTCAATAAGATTGGCTTAACGGATCACCCTTTGTCACTTATTTTGTCTTATGTCGCTTTTAACATGCCGATAACGATTATGATTTTGCTGGGTTTCTATTACGCACTGCCACGCGAAGTGGAAGAGGCCGCGGTTATTGATGGTTGTTCCGTGAACAGAATGTTTTTTAGAATTATACTTCCTATGACAAGCTCGGTGATCGCGACTACAGCCATTATTAATATGATCTATAACTGGAACGAATTTATTTTTGTAAACACATTTATTAGTTCTGATTCTTACAAGACGCTGACCGTGGGGGTGCAAAACTTCATTGGTCAATATACAACGGATTGGGGTGCGATCGGGGCAACGCTTATGATCAGTATTTTGCCTATCCTGATTACATTCCTGTTCCTCAGTAACCGTATCGTTGAGGGAATTGCGGCGGGTTCGGTTAAAGGGTAAGTAGAAAGAAGACCTGAATTTCTCAGCTCGAAAAGCTGAAGAGAATTCCGGTCTTTTTTTTTAATCCAATCTAGAATTTTGATTCAATCCTGAAAGCCTCGGGTTAATGGAGGCTATCAAAGATGAACATTCGAAAGGAGAGATTGCTGATGGAACCGGGCTATAAGGATAGAAGTGTTGAAGTGGAGCATAGGGAGGTACAACGGAAATCGGATTCCAGCGTTGTCGCATCTACCTTTATTAAATATGCTGCTTACATTATTATATTTTTTGGTTTTCTGTTCTTTTTGGTTAAATATGTATTTCCTAAGTTTTAATAAGAATTGATTCTTAAGGCGGAGTTTTATTGTTTCTCTGCGATGATCTTTTTTATTACTGCTATAGTTTCTGGTGCAGCATTCTCCAGCATAAACTCAATTGCAGCGAACTGCCGCATAACGTACCTGTGCTCAAGCTTCTCTAAAGGGTTGAAAAAGCCTTTCGGATAATCGATAATCTCCAGATCCCGCTCCGTGACCTGTCCTATGTATTCAAAGGCGTATTCGAATGTACCTTCTGAAATATATAAATCGACGACTTCTTCAATTCGCTTGCGATCAATATGATCCACGACAGTTAGATAATTAGGTGCACTCCAGTAGGCCCCATTTAGACAAGCACCACTTTGGATGTATTCTTGTCGGATCGCTTCGATGTTCTTGAAGGTGTAGAAATCCGATGCCCAGCGGGAGCGGTCAGGGAATGTGACTATGACATAGAGATTATAATTGTCCTCTTCCTCAGTCCCACTTTCCGGAGACAGCTGTATATGTCTTGTTCTACTGATCATGATTATAAGTCCCCTTTCTTAACAAAAACGGATACCGTCTTTTTAAAAGACGATATCCGCTGCTTTAAAGATGTCCTAGATCTTAATCATCCGAGGCTATAACTTCATCTCATTACTCGATTCCGCAGAATTACGATAAAAGAACCAGCACTCATTCAGCAGCTTGATCTGACGGCGGTCTTTTTTGTAATAGGCTTTCATTAGCTGATGGCAGAGCCACTGTGGCAAGCGAATCCCTCCTCTAACAACTTACGTAAGTTAGAATATGGAGAAATAAGCCTAAAGGTGCGGATTACAGTAGGCTTTCTGCTTCCTCTTCGTACCACTGCTCCAATTGAGCCTGTAGCGCTCGGATCTCAGTAAGCAGGGAGATCAGTGGGTAGTTCTTCTGCTCTTGAACAGAGGCGAAGGCCTGTTCCAATCTATTGATATAATCCAGACCGGACTCCAGGGAGTAATCCTCACGTAACAGATCCAGCGAGTCACATTCGGCGATGGCTAAGGGCAGATCCGGAATATTATCGGCTGTCAGCTTATCGATTTCTTTGTTCAGGCGTAAATTGAGCGCACTTAGTTGGTACGCATATTCCTCAGGCATTTCCACGAATTGTAATTCTTGATTTTGCTGCAAAATTACATACCGCATTTTCGGCATTGTTCATTCTCCCTCCGTACTTGTCTTCCTTCTTGACAGTTTAGCCTATGCACAAGTTACAATTCAAGTAGAGATCTTATTTCCCGTGGAAAGGACTTGTGATAGAACGCTATGGAAACTATGAGCAACGAAGAGCTGCAGCTGTGGATTGAGCAGGTATCACGGGACAGCTTTGGCGTGCCGTTTAGACACAAGGCGAGCTTTAACAGCCGGTTGTCCTCAACGGGCGGCCGATATTTTACCAAAAGCCATAATATAGAGATTAATCCCCATCAGCTTGCCATGTTTGGCAGAGAAGAGACGGAGCGGATTATAAAGCATGAGCTCTGCCATTACCATTTGCATTTGGCTAAGCGAGGGTATATGCATCGTGACGCTGATTTCAAAAGCCTGCTGGCGCAAGTCGGCGGAAGCCGCTACTGTCAGACACTGCCGGGTGCAAAAGCTCGGAAGTCGCTGCCCTATCGATATAAGCTTGTATGCAGTGCCTGTGCCATGGAGTATCCGCGTAAGCGAAAAGTAGACCCTAAGCGTTATCGCTGCGGTAAATGTTCGGGCAAGTTGAAGCTGTTTATTTTATAACCAAACCTAATAATCCGACAAAAGAAACAGCTTGCTGAGGCGAAATGATGCATCCTTCTAAATCTTTGATATCCACGATCAAGCCACTGAACTCGCAGTCACTAAGGTCAATCCCATTAAGCTTTGATCCTGACAATGTGGCTTGATCCATATTACACTCGCTGAAGCTGATTTTTTGGAAATTTGACTGATAGTAGTCGGAACTCATTAATGAACTGCTCTCAAAAGCAACCTGCTTCAGATTAGCGAATCGAAACGTAGCAAAATCCCCGATACAATCTACTACCCGAACATTCTGGAATCTGCCTCTTGTAAAGTCTGTGCCAATGAGCTTGCAGTTTCTAAATTCAGTTCGATGAATAATGCCATTCGTAAAATCCACATTAGATAGATCACAGCGATCAAAAATCACGTCCATAAGCTCGATCCCAGTTAGGGAGCACTCCGTAATCGTTACATTTTTAAAAATCACACGATCAAAGCTGACCTTATTAGCCTCTTGATTATCAATAACCGTATCGCTGATGCTGCAACAGCTGAATTCGTCCTTGGTTTGCAGCGAATATATTTGCTCAGGAAGAAGAGAGTCTGGATCTGCTATTTTTGGCGAATCAATTTTGAAATTCATATGTACCTCCGTTTGTTTACTCTTTGCGGGTAGCTAAAACTAACTATCATCGCGTTAAACCGATTTGTCAATCTTCATGAAGGTTGTAGGGATTGGATATCCGTACAAATACACCTTTTTCTGGATAAAATCGCACATCGTTTTGTAAGCGTTCCCAAACTAATATGAAAAGGAAGTCCATATTAATTAGAGGGGGCACATGTATGAAACGAATCAGGTCCGCAATGGCGGGTCTGCTCGCGCTGCTGCTGATTTTTTCAAGCTTGCCTGTAATGGGAACCGGTAAAGGTTCCGTAGGAGCAGAAGGGGTTGGAGGAACAGGCGCTGAGCAAATTCCATCAGGTACGGTACTCATCAAGAATAAGTGGAAAAACAACTTTTTATATGAGACATCCGCAGGAATCGTGCGTTATGGCATGACCAATCCAGCCGATACTTCAGCGCATTGGACGGTTGAGACGGTGAATGGGCTGTCACGAATCAAGAATGTGAAGACAGGCCATTACATTACAATGGATGGTAACAACGGCAAAGAGGATTCACTTAAGGCGGCAGAACGCCAAGGTTCAGGAAGTGTTGCGGATCAGTGGCTGATCGATACTTCCAATCGCAATGGATACATGATCATCCGAAGTGCGACTGTGCCAGAGGGGAAGTTGGTTATCCACGAGGAGAATCAGCTTGGTTATGCGCAAGTAAGCTCGGATATCAATGTTACGTTTGAGAGTCCGCAGTGGGCTTTTATAGATCCAAATGCAGCACCTGTACGGCTAGAGAGCCGTCTCCGCCCCGGTCAGGTAATGTATGAAAGTGAAGGGAACGTTCTTTACGGTAAACAGCCTGTCAGCAATGAAGCAGCACAGTGGTATCTTGAATCAGGGACGGATGACGGAACAGTAATGATTCGCAACCGTGCGACAGGTCATTATATTAAGCAAAATGAAGTGACCTGGGCTGGGGTTTTTTCGCAGGAAGTCGATATGGATCACGTGAAGCTAAGTGAGTGGACCCAAGAGCATGCACCAGGCCCTGATGGAACGGGCTTCATTACCCTTCGTAACAGTGGTTTAACTGATGAGGGGAGTCCATTATGGCTAAATCCGCAATTCAGCGATGACAATAATGTGCGATCTAACAGCTGGCCGGGTTCAGCCTCTAATCCAAGTGCACAGTGGAGAATCGTGCCTATTTCCGAATTACAGCCTGTACGACTGGCAACTTATACGGATGCACAAGTGGCTACAGATTTTTTATATGAATCCGTAAACGGCGAGCTTAAGCATGGAATTATTGCGCCAGATGCCGCCAACACCTCTGACTATCTATGGTATATAGAGGATTATGACGGCAATAAGCGTATCCGTAATGCGGCAACCGATCATTATGTTTCTTATAGTGAAGGTACTGCCAAGGCCTTGCAGATTAGCGGAAGTCAGCCGTCGGATCAATGGATTTTTAATGATTCCGATGATTATGATGATTACCAGACGCTTCAGAATCTCGAAAGCACAGGCATTTATTTGTCTACATTGGGTGGAGAACAGGCTGGTGCGATTGGGGATGCGACTTCTTTGAGCGCTCAGTGGGAGCTTTTAGATCCTAACACACCGACTGACGGCACAATGCCATATTACCGGATTCAGAATGGCTGGAAGTCATTTTATTGGTATGAGAGTGTTGATGGTCTTTTAAAATATGGAAATATGCAAAAGGACGGCTCCGATCAATGGCTCGTGGAGAAATATAACGGCCGCAAGCTGTTCAAAAACAAGAAAACGGGCCATTACATGAACACGATGAACATGCCAAATGGCCACCTTCAGGTCACAGAGCTTCCAGACAGAAATCATGTGGAACGAGAATACATCTGGACAGGCAAAAATGTTGGGAACAACACCTACGTAATCAGTAGCGTTCTAGACAAGGAACCTAATAAAATCCCAGAGAAGTATATTTCACTTCAGAACCTCACTAAATATGCTGAGTACGGAGTGATCAATCCAGGTTGGGGCAGTCCGCAGTGGAGATTTGTACCGGTTACCGAGAAAAAACAAGACTTGTTCCGTTTTCAGCTAGATGCTGTAAATGGAGAGGATCAATATCTTAAGGACGGTCCTTTGCTGACTTCTCCAGCTGCACTAGAGGAATTGCCAGAATCCAAGACGGTTACTGAAGCTGTCTATGCTGACCAGGACTCTGCTCACTCTAACCAAAATCTTGCACCTCTAGCAGCTGCCAACGAGGATGTAACAGTAGGCCAGGCTACTTATGGTCCACTTGATTTGAATGACGATTCCTTTGTCTGGCAGTTGCAAGAAATAGCCGGCAGCAATGGATCGGTGAAGATAAAAAATAAAGGCACTGGACGTTATCTCTCCCTTGAGCATATAGGTGGGGGTGTAGATGAGATTGATCCTAAAGTTAGCGTTCAAACTTTGCAAACAGTGTACGATGTATGGGCCAGCATTAAGTGGAAGGTTGATATGCAGGCGTCCGGTGTGACTACCATTATGAGCTCATGGGCTGGTCACTATATCTATGGTGCGTCGGATGATAACGGCAACCCAATTCTCCGAATCAGTAAAGCTGCAGATACAGCGGAAAAAAGCAGTGCGCATTTTACTGCTGAAGCGGTTGATGCGATTGCTCCGCCACTGCCTGATTACCCTGTAAGATTCAAGAATGCAAGCAGTGGGGAGTATTTATACGAAAATGAGCATGGGGTTGTTCTGTACGGACAGCCGTCAGCAGACAATGGATTTTCGCACTGGAATGTAACTGTGCAGGAGGGTAAACAGACGATCACCAACCGGGCAACAGGTCATTTTTTAACGCTGAATGGTGATTATTCATATTTGGAGAGCAGTAGTACAGAACCTGCTGTAGACGGAGCCTCTGCCTGGGAAGTAAGCTTGGCTTCCGATTATACACATTACACCATTCGTAGTCTCTTTGGAGAATACGACGATGAATTAATAAACATTGCCAATAAGACAGGATATGCTGAACGTGCGCTTTTGCTAGAGAGTGAGGGTACGGCACTATGGACACTTGAGGCGGCTACACAGGAATTTACTACTCCATCTGGAGAACTGCGCAATAACAATACAACAACTCCAGTTCAAAATGATACCAACATCATAACCATTGTACCGAAAGGCATGGCTGGTAAAGTATTGGCCGAAAAAGAGGGGGCTGTCCTATATGCAGATGCCTCCGATATGGCGGCTCAATCCCAGTGGCTGGTTCAGGAGATAAACGGACGCAAACGGATTATGAATGTTCAGACACAACATTATCTTTCGCTCAATGAATCGGGCCAAGTGGTCTTGTTAGCTGCTGGAGATACAGAAAGATCCCAATGGAAGCTGGAAGAGAAGTTAGGTTATACTCTTCTGCTAAATGCGAATGGAACAGGTCTTCTTACTCACAGCGCATCGGCTGTTCAGCTTGGTTCTGCTGCAAATGGAACTGATAGTGAGCTCTGGAGCTTCTTACCTATCCCTACTGATGCAATTTATGCAGGAGGAGAAGCATTCAAAGGGGATCGTGTTATACGGTTTGCAGTCAACGCCCAGCAGGCCGGGGAATATGACGCTGTTATTCGATACAAAAATACCGCTGCTGCTGCAACGGATCTGGCGCTAGAGGTGAATGGTTTAAACGAAGGGGGCAAGGTTAGTCTTGGTAAGTCTGCCTCTTGGAAGAATGCACAGGTAATACTGCAGCTTCGTGCAGGCATCAACACGGTTTCTCTAAGTAGTGACAACGTGGATTGGAGTAAAGTAACCCTTGATAGCCTGACCGTAAAAAACAGCGTTAACAAAAGATACCGTGGAGCAACGGTTCCATATATCAGCTATGAAGCTGAGGATGCGGCAACAAACGGAACGCTGATTGGCTCGTCGCGGAAATATCTCAGCATGGCTTCCGAGGCTTCTGGACGACAAGCGGTGGCCTTGAAGAATACGGGAGATTATCTAGAGTTCAAGCTTGCGAAGTCGGCTAACTCCATTGTTCTTCGATATTCCATTCCTGATAGTCCAGATGGGGCTGGTGCGGAAGAAACCTTGACTCTATATGTGGATGGAGTTAAGAAGCAGCTTAAGCTGACATCCAAATATGCTTGGGAATATGGCAGCTACCCATGGTCAAATGATCCTCGCCAAGGCAGTGGACACCGCTTCTTTGACGAAATCCATGCTCTGATCGGCGATACTCCTGCCGGAGCAACTATTCGCTTAGAGAAGGGAACAGGAGATAACGCAGCTTCTTACGTCATTGACCTGGTGGATATGGAGCAGGTTGCCCCTGAGTTGGCTCGCCCGGACGGATTTATTTCCGTAACGGATTTTGGAGCGGCAGCGAATGATGAGGGAGATGATACCGCAGCCTTCAAGGCAGCCCTTGCCGAAGCGAATGCGACAGGTAAAGGTGTGTGGTTCCCGGCGGGTACCTTTAATGTCGGTGAGGGTCTGCTGGATCTGGATACCGTTGAAATACGTGGTGCCGGCATGTGGTATACGGTTCTGAATGGAGCTAAGTTTTATGGTCACGGCGGTAAGGTTGGTGTTTACGATCTGATGATTGAAGGCGGCATTAACGAACGGGATGATGAAGCGATCACCAACGCTTTCCATGGTGCTTTTGGCCAAGGTTCGATTATACAGAACGTTTGGATAGAACATACCAAAGCAGGCTTGTGGTTAACTCAGCCGATGGGTGAAAAGGCGCGTACGAATGGTCTGTACATGGCAGGTCTGCGGATCCGCAATCTTATGGCAGACGGGATTAACTTTGCCGTAGGGACTGGCAACAGCATGATGGAACAAAGTGACATCCGCTATCCAGGGGATGATGGAATTGCAATGTGGTCGTTTACAGACGGCAAGTTGACGGATATGAATGGTACGGAACGTACACCGAGCTATAATAACACGGCACGTTTTAATACGGTATCCTTGCCTTGGTTAGCGGATAACATTGTAGTCTTTGGGGGGAAAGATAACAAAGTCCAGGACAACGTGGTAAAAGACACTGTGACTAATGGAGCCGGGATTGCAGTGTCCACCCGTTTCACCGCCGAGCCCTTCCAAGGAACAACGATTGTGGAGCGAAATACCTTGCTTAGAACTGGCAGTTATGATTCCGGTTACGGCGTGAATCTGGGTGCGTTATGGCTTTATGCTGGTGAGAGTGATCTGAAAGGAAGAGTACTCATTCGCAACAATACGGCACTGGACAGCACTTATTCGGGGTTGATTGCTCAAGGTGATCTAGAAGGAGATACTCTCACTTCCATTGATGGAGTAGTGCTGACGAATAATGTATTAGATGGCGCAGGTACAAGCGGTATAGAAGTTACGAAAAATCTGAAAGGGAGTCTGCTGGTCGACAACATGATTATTCGTGGCGAACGGATGAATC
The DNA here is from genome assembly GCF_037970385.1 of Paenibacillus sp. FSL R5-0928. Lineage (NCBI taxonomy): Bacteria > Bacillati > Bacillota > Bacilli > Caryophanales > Paenibacillaceae > Paenibacillus > Paenibacillus sp. FSL R5-0928. Next base: position 1,325,526 of record NZ_CP150225.1, read on the forward strand.
TTCTGACCAATGCCTCTCCTGACCTAAGCATTAAAGAACAAAATCAAGGAATAGCCACAGCCATTAAACCGTTCTCTATCAAACTAGCAGATGGACAGAGCGGTCCTGTGGTATTAGAGCAGGGTAAGTCAGCTACGCTTAAGGTGCTAGATAAAGAAGGCAGAGATATTACCGCACAAGCTACTCTAAATATTATGAGCAGTGAGATTGCTACATTTACCAACGACAGTCTTAATGGAATTAAAGCGGGAATCACAGATTTCACGGTAACTGTGGGCAACGATAAGAGGGTCTATACAATTGAGGTGCTATCACCTGGTGGGACAGATCCTGTAAACCCGATCGATCCTGTGGATCCAACAAGTACTCCTAGCCCGACGAGTACTCCTAGTCCAACGAATACTCCAGAACCAACAAGTACTCCTGGTCCAACAGACCCTACAGGGTCAGTGAACCCTGTTCAAACCGGCACACCGACCGCTACACCAGCACCTACACCAGCAGCTAATCATGATGCGCAGCTAAAAGCTAAGGCGACTGCAGGGCAGGCTGTTATCGAGATTTCAGCTAATGGAGACGGCACAGCCCGCTTTAGTGCAGATGCTTTACGTAAGGCGGCGGCACTTAGCCCCAAAGCTGTGCTTGTTATTGAAAGTGGAGGTATGAGCTACCGCTTCCCGTTAGAGCTTGTGGAGAGTGTGCTCAAAGCCGCACAAATGCCGGCAGGCACACTGGAGTTTAATTTAAATTCGCTAAGCGGAAAAGGATTAGATCAACTGCTTGCCAAGGCTAAGCAGCAAGGCTTTACTGTGCAAGGAACACCGGCTATTGTCACTCTAAAGGTAACGGATGGCAAAACCTCTGTAGCAGCAAGTGGGTTCGGCACCACTTATGTAGATCGTACATTTATGCTTAAGGAGGCGCTGGATGCGAAGACAGGTGTAGTCTTTATTTACGATGAACAGACGGGTTCCTTCCGTTATGTACCTGCATTGTTTGAGCCCGTTAATGGGATGACCAAGGTTACTGTTAAGAGCAGTATTGCGAGCGGTGTATTTTTCGCTGCGCTGCACCCTGTGACTTTTGGGGATATTGCTACACATTGGGCGAAAAATGAGATTGAGGGACTTGCTAGCCGACTGATCTTGACCGGACAATCCACAGATACCTTTGCACCTCAGAAATCTGTCAGTCGTGCCGAGTTCGCAGCTATGTTGATTCGATCATTGGGTCTTGTAGCTGCGAACACGACGAAGACCTTCAGTGATGTGTCCGATTTATCTTGGTATGCAGCGGATGCTAGAGCTGCTGCAGCCTTAGGACTGGTTCAAGGCTATGAGGATGGAACCTTCCGTCCGAACGCCCCTATTACACGGGAGCAAATGGCTGTTATGGCAGCCAGAGCAATGAAGCTGCTGAACCTAGAAGCTGAAGGATATGGAGCAAACGTTGCTGCAGATGTTTTCACAGACGCTTCAACTATTTCCTCATGGGCTAAAGAAGCAGTGTCTGACCTGGCTGCAAAAGGCATTATGAAAGGTCAATCATCAGGCAGCTTTGCACCTAGCAGTGATACTAGCCGTGCAGAGGCCGCCGTAATTCTTGTCCGGTTGCTTAGAGCAGCTGAATTATTGAATTAGCTACCGTAGTAGAAGCTACAATATAGCATAAGTAAAAAACAGCAGAGCAGCGATCTCCTCCGGTTATTGGAGAATCGCTGCTCTGCGTTTTTAACGTTGGCTGGCCTGCTATAAAAGCTTATGGGCAAGCAAAAGCTCATTGACTTTGAGTAACCCATTCACTTGCACCAACACCAACACCAACATCGCCGAGCTATCATTGGCTGAGGCTTACGGACCCCAATGACGCTATTGGCAAGTTTTTAGCCTTTTGGGCAGGGTTTCGGACTCAAGTGACGCTATTAGTTCGAAAGAGGCTCATATTTGGTGTTTTTCGTGCCAATAGAGGCAATGGGGTCCGATAGTATGCCAAATATGCGATTATGCTGAGTATAAGGTCAACTGGGTCCGATAGTAGCTTCATATCCTATTTCGATGCAGCCTTACTTCAGTTTTCCCATCGATAGATTGACTCTGTAATTTCCGAAATTCAGCAGTTCGTCGAGAAAGCTATTCAACTCCTCTTGGCTTCCGATATTAACACGTATCCAGTAGCAGCCTTCTCCGCTGACCCTATGTATTTCTTTTACACTATCATGCTGCTTTGCGAATGTCTGAAGGGCTGGGTGGACGGTATTCGAACCCAAAAAAACAGTAATAAAGGCATGAATAGTCTCCCCAACCTTATCCGGATTCCAGCGGACCGTGTAGCCTTCAATCACTCCAGTGTCTTGCATTTTGCGAATACGTGCGCCCACAGCCTGACCGGTCATATGCACTTGCTGCCCAATATCTCTGTGACTGATCGTGGAATCTTCAATTAGAAGCTGCAGGATGCGAAAATCTACATCATCTATAAAATAAGAACTCATTATTATCTAAAATCCTTTCTGCGTGAAAGTAAAACGGACCAATCTTTTTCCAATCTCAATGTATTCTGTTTCAAGGTCCAACTATAATTAATTGTAGCAGAAGATATCTGAAAGAAAGAAGGGCTTCCGATGAAAATACAGCATATCCGCAACGCGACCCTATGGCTAAAGTATGGTGGCAGTACATTTTTAATTGATCCTATGTTGAGTGAACAGGGTGCTAATCCGCCTATTTTTAATACTGAAAATGATCGCCGCAATCCGCTCGTTCCTTTGCCGGGAGCCGTAGAACAATGGCTGAGTCCTAATGCAATTCTTGTCACACATCTTCATCAGGATCATTGGGATGCCGCTGCCATTTCTTTGTTGCCGCATGATCTACCACTATTATGTCAGGAAGGAGATGGAGATAAATTAGCGAAGCAGGGGTTTGAGCATACCACGGAAATTAGCGATTCACTGACGTTTAATGGAATAACTATAACACGTACGGATGGACGGCATGGCACTGGAGTGACTGGTAAACTTATGGGTAAGGTATCCGGGTTTGTGTTTCAGGCGGAAGGCGAACCTGTTCTATATGTGGCTGGAGATACGATTTGGTGTGATAAGGTGAAAATGGCATTGGACGTTTTTAAACCTGAGGTGACAGTTGTGAATGCTGGTGGTGCGCAGTTTTTAAGCGGATGTCATATTACAATGAATGAGCAGGATGTCGTAGACCTATGTGAATATGCTCCTTCTACTAAAGTGATTGCTGTGCACATGGACGCCATTAACCATTGTTTGGTTACCCGAGATAAGCTAAAAGCTCATTTAGAGAAGGAATCGTTGGGGGATCGGGTACAGCTTCCGCAGGATGGAGAATGGTGTAATCTATAGTCGGAGAGGGATGGAAATCTCTTTAAAAAATCTAGAAGCGGCCGAATCATAGCATAAATTTGAAAACGATCACAAAAATTATTTTGCCCGCTTGACTAGACCTTGAAATCATGATAAATTAATTCATGTTCACTTGTAATGTTCCCTGATAGCTCAGTTGGTAGAGCACTCGACTGTTAATCGAGTTGTCACAGGTTCGAGTCCTGTTCGGGGAGCCATTTTCATGGAGAGATACCCAAGTGGCTATAAGGGGACCCTCTGCTAAGGGGTTAGACTGCGTAAGCGGTGCGTGGGTTCGAATCCCACTCTCTCCGTTCTGAATTACATAAGAAGAGCTTCCATTCTGGGAGCTCTTTTTTGTTGTGTGAATTTATTTTTCGGTTGCTATATGCGATTCTGAGAAACGGTGAATTCAATATTTTGGAAGGTGAATGGTGTGGAGGGATCGAATGTTTATTTGATAAGTGTGAAGAGTTTAAAGGAGGAGCATGAAAACTATAAATCAAATACAAACAAAACCGTCAAGCCGATATGATAGTTTTGATCCGGATCAAGAGGGAAATAAAAATACTATTTTTGCCGACGTAATAATTGATGGTAGATCTCTTTACCAAATGTTAAAAAAATATGATAGGGTTCCTTCCCTCGGGTGGGGTAGTGAAGAGCATCAAAGGAAAATGATTAACTATTTTTTGTTAAACGAAATGCATGAATATTTGTACTGCAGGTACCCAATATTAGTCTGTCCCTGGTGTGGTGATGAAGAATGTGGCTTTATATCAGTGTTTATTGAGAGAGAAGGGGATCTTATTATATGGAGAGATTTCAAATTAGAATCCGGTAATAAGGCTATTGATATAGGCCCTTTTTGCTTTAAATGGGATGAATACGAAAAAGTTATTAGAGAGACATTTGGAACTGCGGGGATTCAATAAAGTATTTTATGAGCGCATATTATATTTCCTGCAAATCATATTAACCAACCTGAAAACCCATGGAAGAGATGTGCTCAAATAATTTATATGGGAAAGATCTATGAGTAAATCCAATAACTACATGGTCAAAGGAGTGGAATCAACATGGAACTGTTTAAGCAAATCCCCTTGTACAGATTTTTGGCATTATGCAATGAAAGTGGTATGGAAAAAAACATATTAGACTGCGGAGCGGGAGGGGATTCACCTCCACTAAGTTTGTTTGCGAACTATGGATACAGTACAAACGGAATTGAGGTGAATGACGAACAAATTAAAAGAGCTAATCAGTTCGCAACTGAAAGGGGACAGATTCTAAATATACAACAAGGCGACATGAGACAGTTGGCGCTAAGTGATGAGTCAATGAGTTTTGTGTATTCGTATAACTCTATTTTTCATATGAGAAAACAAGATGTAAAAAAAGCGATAAATGAAATGAAACGAGTTCTAAAACCTAATGGATTATTATTTGTAAATTTTTTAACCCTAAAGGATTTTCGAGTCGGCGATGGAGTTGATTTGGGGGATAGTCAGTTTGAACAAATGGAAGATGATGAATTCGTAATACACTCTTATTATGATTATCATGAGGCGGATTCTATGTTTGATGATTTGCAGTTAATATACAAAGAAGATCGAGTACTGGAAAGAAAGTTTGAAGGTGAATGGATACGACAAGGATTTATCGATTACATATATAAAAAATAGCTGGATGCTGAAGAACATATTAGTAGCTCCGAAAAAGCTAGATATCTGCGAACAATACGTTCACGCTGTGGACCACGAGGTGTTGGTTCGATAGAAGGTAAAAGGTTTGAAGAAGAGTTAGCCAGGTGGACAACCCCACGAGTCTAATGCTAACGACTGTTTCCTAGGGTGATTTAAGCCGCTTGAATGTCAATCAGCACTTGATACTTGTTCGCAACTAATATACTTCGGGGGGGATTTCAGATGGATGTAATTATAAATAACTCAATGATTCATAATAAGTCGGAAATAAATAAGATTGTTTTTATATGTTTCGATGAAGCGAACTATGAACTATATAGGAATGAATTAAAGAGATTTTGTTAGAATTTTGGTGTTTATCAAAAAAAGGAGATGTGCCAATGAATAACAGATCAGATTTGCTAAATCAGTTTAAGGAATGGAATGGATTTGTTCTAGAAATTATTGATTTAGATTGGAAAACACCCATCGCTGAAGGAAAATGGACCATTCATGATGTTGTTAGTCATATTTTATTATGGGATAAATACTTCTATGAATCGACGATAGAACCGATAGCATGCGATAAAGCGATAACACTTCAACTTATTGATTTCGATCAATTCAATAATGATGCTGTTACATATGGTCAAACAAAAACCAAAGACGAATTAATAGAATTGACTGTGAAGTATCGTAACTTAATATTAGATTGTATAAGTAGTCTTGAAGAGGGGAAATACTCAGACAAATATGTGGACGGAAGGTTTTCCTTTGAGTCCTATTTAAAGGATTTTATATCGCATGACCTACATCATATGACGCAGATTAAAGAATTAAAAAAGAAAATGATGAGTAATTGACTCGTGACGGAAGTTCAAAGAATGGAGCTGACCACCATAATTAGCTTTCTCTCACTCGATTATTGTGTGGGACAGAGCTTTTTTTTGCGCGAAAATAGAGAAACAACTTGACCGGTAACTCATAATAAACTCGAAAAACACACGTCGAAAGAGACAAATGTTATATTATTTATCATTAAATGCAATCTGTAGGTAAAATCAAAGACTCTCCCTCTGAAAATCAAACTTTAAAAATCTCCATAATTCTCCTATTTTCTTCTCTTTACCCACTTTCTATCTTTATACATCCCAAAGGATTAACTTAAAATGTTATGTAATATAACATAAAATAATGAATATTATAGTAAAAACCACAAATTTTACTGACGCATGTATATTACTGTGTTAATATAAGTGACATAAAACGATGAAAATGAATGTAAGCTAAAGAAAGGTGTTTTTAAAAATAAATATGGGGATTGGGGGACGGCGATGGAGTATTTCATTCAACAGTTAATTAACGGGATTTCTGTAGGGAGCATCTATGCTCTGATCGCACTTGGGTACACCATGGTTTACGGGATTATTAAATTGATCAATTTCGCCCATGGGGATGTGTTTATGGTTGGGTCGTTTATTGGATTGTTCAGTGCCAGGTACTTGGCTTCAGCAGGGCTTCCTCCGATCCTGGTCTTACTTATCTCATTGGTGGTCTCTATGACAATCAGTGCGTTGCTGGGGATGTCAATCGAACGGCTAGCATACAAACCTCTACGAAAAGCTTCGCGAATCGCTGTGTTGATTACTGCAATTGGCGTTTCTTTTTTGCTGGAATACAGCGGTGTGTTTGTGCTTGGTCCTCAGGCTAAAGGATTTCCGGAGATTCTTAATAAGCAGCAATACAACTTGTTTGGTTCCTCGATTCAGGTGGACTCCAATCAAATCATGATCTTGGGGACGACGGTTATTTTGATGATCATCCTTCAGTATATTGTGCACCGAACAAAGATTGGTAAAGCGATGCGGGCCGTTTCTTTTGATATGGAAGCAGCACGGTTGATGGGGATTAATGTAGATCGGACCATTTCAGCCACCTTCGCGATAGGATCTGCACTTGCGGCAGCAGCAGGCGTTATTTTCGGAATGACTTACAATTCAGTGGATCCGATGATGGGGGTACTTCCGGGGCTTAAAGCTTTTGTGGCTGCGGTTTTAGGTGGCATTGGCAGTATTCCTGGTGCTCTGGTAGGGGGACTTCTGCTGGGCACAGTCGAGACAGAGGTTTCTTCTCTGGGATACTCTTCGTGGCGTGATGGTGTGGCATTTGCTGTACTCATCCTAATCCTTATCTTTAAACCATCCGGGCTATTTGGTAAAAATGTCCGCGAGAAAGTGTAGGGTGATGCCGTATGAAGAAGATAAACAAGTCATTTTGGATAGGCATTGTCTTTTCTATCATGCTATATATCGTCATTCAAGTTCTTCTAACAACGGGAATATTTGATGATGTCATGGAGTCTACGCTAATTCTAATTTGTATAAATGTCATGCTGGCGGTGTCTTTGAATCTGATTAATGGGATAACGGGGCAATTCTCAATCGGGCATGCTGGATTTATGTCCATTGGTGCTTATGTTTCTTCCATTTTAACTTTGAACTTTGATATGCCATTCGTGCTGGCGCTAGTGATCTCTGGACTGGTTGCTGCATTTTTCGGTGTGCTTATCGGGATTCCGACCTTGCGGCTGAATGGAGACTATCTGGCGATTGCTACGCTGGGATTTGGTGAGATTATCCGGATTGTCCTGCTCAATACAGAATATGTGGGCGGAGCTTCAGGCCTAAGCGGCATCCCTAATCAAACGACTTGGACGATTATGTTTCTGTTCACATTGGTCACGATTGTTGTGATCAATAACTTTATACGTTCCACTCACGGCCGGGCTTGTATAGCGATTCGTGAGAATGAAATTGCTGCTGAAGCGATGGGGATTAATACAACTTTGTACAAAGTCATTGCTTTTTCACTTGGAGCATTATTTGCGGGGATAGCTGGTGGTCTCTCTGCTCATAAGTTCTACGTCATCAATCCTGGAAGCTTTAATTTTCTAAAATCATTCGAAATTCTAGTCATGGTTGTGTTAGGTGGACTAGGAAGTACAAGCGGGGCCATCGTGGGTGCGATTGTACTGACGGTGCTCTTCACGGTGCTTCAGGAATATCCGGAGCTGCGGATGATTATTTACTCGGCGATTCTAATTCTGATGATGATTTTTCGGCCTAAGGGGCTGCTTGGCAGCACGGGTTTTTCTTTCTTGAAATGGTCTAAAAAGGAGGTCAAACCAAGTGACAGCATCAACAGTGGAAGTGCTTCTTGATGTTCAACAAGCAAGTCGTGCATTTGGCGGGCTTAAGGCGCTTAACGAGGTATCTCTCCATATTAATAAAGGCGAGTTGATTGGGCTCATCGGACCTAATGGCGCGGGAAAAACAACCCTTTTTAACTTGCTGACAGGTGTATACCCGCCTTCCAGTGGCGATATTATCCTCAGCAATCAGGCAGTAGGCGGGATGAAGCCTTATCGGATTAACCGAAAAGGGGCAGCACGGACATTTCAGAATATCCGTCTGTTTACCTCTATGACGGTGCTGGATAACGTTAAGATCGCATTTCACCAGCATGCCAGACATTCGATGTTCACTTCCATGCTCCGCCTGCCTAAGCATTTTGCAGAAGAAAACGAAATTACGCAAAAGGCTATGGATATTCTCAAAATATTTAATCTTGCCGATCAATGTGATGAATGTGCCGGGAATCTTAGCTACGGAAATCAAAGGCGTTTGGAAATTGCGCGCGCGCTTGCAGCAGGACCTAAGCTTTTGCTATTGGATGAACCAGCCGCAGGGATGAACCCGAATGAAACTCGGGATCTAATGAATCTTATTGCCTGGATCCGTGAAGAGTTTGAGCTGACGATCCTGCTTATCGAGCACGATATGTCCCTGGTTATGGGGGTGTGTGACCGGATTTATGTGCTGGATCGCGGAATGTTGATTGCTGAAGGTACGCCCGTTGAAATACGGAATCATCCCAAAGTCATAGAAGCCTATTTGGGACAGGAGGCGTAGTGGACCATGCTTAGCGTACAGGGGATCAATGTATATTATGGGGCTATTCATGCTTTGAAGGATTTAAGTATGAATGTAAAAGAAGGTGAGATTGTAACTCTAATCGGCGCAAATGGAGCGGGTAAGTCCACATTGCTTAAGACGCTTTCGGGGCTACTGAAACCCAAAACAGGCAGTATAGATTTCATGGATAAGTCTATTACGAATCAGAGTGTTCAGTCCATCGTAAAACAGGGGCTTATTCATTGTCCGGAAGGCAGGCGTGTATTTGCTAATATGTCTGTGGAAGAAAATCTGGAGCTAGGAGCTTTTTTACAAGATTCGGGCAGCTTAGCTGCTGATTTTGCCAAGGTCTACTCCACCTTCCCGCGTCTTTTAGAAAGAAAAAAACAGCTTGCCGGCACATTATCCGGCGGGGAGCAGCAGATGCTTGCTATGGGGCGTGCGATGATGGGGCATCCCAAGCTTTTATTATTAGATGAACCCTCGATGGGGCTTGCTCCATTACTCGTTCAGGATATTTTTCGGATCATCCAGGAAGTAAATGCCTCTGGAACAACAGTGCTTCTTGTAGAACAAAATGCCCATCAGGCGCTTAAAATTGCTCATCGGGCTTACGTTCTTGAGACGGGCAGAGTGGTGCTTGAGGGAGATGCCAAGGAATTGGCAGATTCGGAAGAGATCAGAATGGCTTATCTGGGACATTAATTCATCGGCTAGTTCATAACAGCATCACAGAAAGAACCTATAAATTATTTATTTTGGGAGGCTGGAAGAGGATGAAGAAAATCGGGGCCATATTGCTGACTGCGTTACTGGCTGGTGGATTGCTGGCAGGCTGTGGGAACAAGACAGACAACACTACTGCTGAAGGTGGGAATGCTGGTGGAGGGACCATCAAGATTGGAGCAGACCTTGAGCTTACAGGCGGCCAGGCTTCCTTCGGTGATTCTGCACTCAAAGGGGCAAAGCTGGCGGTAAAAGAAATTAATGACGCAGGTGGAATACTAGGCAAAAAACTTGAACTGATTGAAGCGGATAATGCCTCCAAGTCGGAAGAGGCGACACGCGCAGCGCAAAAGCTGATTACTACCCATAAAGTTGTAGCTATTATCGGTGCAACTACATCTACGAATACCCTCGGGATTGTTCCCGTTGCTCAAGAAAAAGGCATCCCGCTGGTTAGCTCCTCAGCCACCAATCCCAAAGTGACAGTTGATGAACGTACTGGAGATTTGAACGAATGGGTATTCCGGGCCTCTTTTATTGATCCTTTCCAAGGTGAAGTAATGGCTAACTTTGCTAAGGATACACTTAAAGCGAAGACGGCTGTTATTTATACGGATGCTTCAAGCGATTATTCCAAAGGGCTGCAGACCTTCTTTAAAGCAACGTTTACTAAGAACGGTGGCTCTATCTTAAGCGAAGAATCCTATCAACAAAAAGATTCTGATTTTAAAGCTGTATTAACACGTATTAAAGAAGCTAATCCCGATGTTATTTATCTTCCAGGCTATTATGAGGAGGTCGGCAAAATCGTAAAGCAAGCTCGCGAAATGGGGATCACCGTTCCGTTTATGGGCGGGGATGGCTGGGATTCACCTCAACTGGCTGAGATTGCCGGAGCGGATGCCCTAAACAATACGTTTATGTCCAATCACTATTCACCTGAAGATAGCTCGCCAGAAGTAAAATCGTTCGTAGATGCCTTCAAAGCTGCTAACGGTGATCTTGTTCCAGATGGGATGGCTGCGCTTGGATATGACGCCGTGAAACTAGTGGCAGACGCCATTACACGTGCGGATTCCACAGAACCTGAGAAGCTGAAGGATGCACTGGCGGGGACGAAGGATTTACAACTGGCCACGGGTAAAATCACTATGAATGAAACGCATGACCCGGTAAAAGCAGCTGTGGTGCTAAAGTTTGTAGATGGAGTACAAACCTTTGAGGCAAAAGTAAATCCATAAGCGTTGTGATTAGAGGCGCGTACCTTTATTGGTGCGCGTTTCTTTTAGTTTAAACTTTTTTTAAAAAAAGGCTTGTCAAAATTCTTATGGTTTGATATACTCATTTTTGTTGTGACAAGAAAATAACTTGTAAAGCATGGCCCGTTGGTCAAGGGGTTAAGACACCTCCCTTTCACGGAGGTAACATGGGTTCGAATCCCATACGGGTCATATTATGCGGTAGTGGTGGAATGGCAGACACGCTATCTTGAGGGGGTAGTGGGTGTATACCCGTGGAGGTTCGAGTCCTCTCTACCGCATACAAATAAAAAGTAAGAAACCCTTTGTTCGCAGAGGATTTCTTACTTTTTTTTATAAGATCAGAAGTGAAATTCAGTGGCCTCAGGTCATCTCTTAAAAGCCCCAGCATACTGGGGATAGAGCTGTCTTATGCAGTCTGGGCAGATATCATGGGTGAATTGCAAAGAAAGCTGATGCTTTAAGAAATGTTCAATGGTGATCCATTCATCCTTGGGATTACGAATACATTTACAGGAAGCACAGATTGGGATTAGCTCAAAAGATGATGGTAAGGTTGAACGGAGGTTTATGATCTCCGGATGAAGAGGTTCTTCTTTATAGGGGCCCACATCATATAGTGAAATTATAAAAGTGGCTTCTGGGTGCGGATCTGAGAGAAATGGATAGATCTCCAAACGGAAGATTCGTTTCCCTTTATTAGCGGTTTGTATGGAGAATTCGGAAGTATAAACCTGATGCTCTCTGCGGAGTATATATTTCACTGATTCATAAAGCTTGGCCCATTGATCGGGATCGATAATCACATCTTGCATGAGCTCTGAGTAATACGCACCAATCCATTTCTTATTAGTAGACAGACCATATTCATGACTAAAGGCCTTCCACCTACTGTTGGTGAACTGGATAATCCCATGACTGTTGATCACCACCGCATTGTGCGGTAAAGCTTCAAGTGAATGGATAATGGAAGATGATAAGCATTTTGACAAAAGTCACCGCTCCCTCCTAGAGATCATTCAGGATGATAAGTTAACAAAGGGGGCCAGACGGTATTCTAACAGATACTTGTCACCTGAGTCGCCTCTTATCGTCACTCCAGCCATATGATATAATCGGATAATACATAACAATACTAATTATATACTTTTTTACGTTATTTTGCAATAGGAAATTACGTAAATAAGTAATTTATTTTTAGATGGAGGGCGATTCACCGATGCAGACCATATACGAACGTATAGAATACCTGATTAAGCAGAAAGGTTTGACCAAAAAATCATTCTGTGAGCAGTTAAATATCAGCACAGGTAATATGGGAGATTGGAAGCGGGGGAAGACTACTCCAGGAACACATAAGCTGATTGAGATCGGTGATTTTTTTCATGTTAGTCTGGACTGGCTTATTCTCGGCAAAGATACACCGGATACTGTACGAGAGAGCGGCGTAGACTATGATTTGAGTGATGTTCAGCTATCGGAAAGCCGAGTAGATGAATTGCTTCCAGCAGAAAAGAATTTTATCAAGGAATATATAGCTTTTGCTGAATATCGTAAACAGAAAATGGTCGACGAAGAATCTTAAAATCTGTATCTTTACTTTTGAGAAAAGTACATTTATAATAATGAATGTTGACCTCAAACAAATTTATGTTCTATGTTTAACACACCGCGCGGTAGTGGTGGAATGGCAGACACGCTATCTTGAGGGGGTAGTGGGTGTATACCCGTGGAGGTTCGAGTCCTCTCTACCGCATACAGAATGAAGAAAGAGGCCTTGCGATGCAAGGCTTCTTTTTTTGTACATTCCTCAATCACATAACCTACTTCTTTACAAGCGGCACGCATAGATTGGCTTCGAATCCTTCATCATCCGGACCGGACTTTTCCGTGTATTGGATGTAAAAGACTCCATCAGGGTTGAACTTATAACCGGAATCCGGCAGCCATTCATTATGTATATAATTCCAGGTGTGTTGAAAAGCCAACTGAGGGAAACCTTTTGCAGTAAATATAGCATAGGTAGACGCAGGAAGTTTCTTATGAACAAGGCCTTCAGGGATACAATCTAACTGCTCGACTTCAACACCAAGGAAAAAATCAGTATCCCATGCGGTATGCTCCCACAGTGTAGGCACGGATGTACGGTTCTGAAATAGACCGAGATAACAACCGCTGCTTTGAACTTTTGTGGGTATAGCATCAAATTTTGCATCAATATCCAGCTCGCCAAAAACATATTCCCAAAGATTCGCGTATGGCTCCCCGGATGAGTTTACATTTGCCCAGCCAATAACATTTAGTTCGGGTATATCAAGCAGTTGAACAGTCACCGATTATCCCTCCCAGAAAAAATATTCCAACCATATTATAAAATATTCCAAGAGATTAAAGGGTGCTGATATATAGCGATATTATGACGTTCTTTCAAGTTGAAAAGGATACTTTACCGCATAACAACAGGGGGGCTGTGTGATGTGGTGAGTATCCTTTTACTAAAGAATTATTTTAAAAGCTTGGAAATATCGGATTCGATCTGCTGTGGAGTGGTTTTAGGAGCAAACCGTTTTAGAACACGGCCATCTTGGTCAACTAGAAACTTCGTAAAGTTCCATTTCACGTTTTTTGAGCCTAAGACACCAGGGGCTTCCTTAGATAAGTATTTGAATAATGGATGTGCTTCATCACCTTTTACATCAATCTTCTCGAACATAGGAAAGGTTACCCCATAATTAATCTCGCAGTATTCCGCAATTTCATCACTTTCGCCAGGCTCTTGTCCAGCAAATTGATTGCTTGGAAATCCTAATACTTCGAACCCGCGGTCCTTAAACTTCTCGTACACTTCCTGAAGACCTTTATACTGGGGAGTAAATCCACATTTGCTGGCAGTATTCACAACCAGGAGTACTTTACCTTTGTACTTTGACAATGATTCCTCTTCACCCTTAAGAGTGTTGACCTCAAAATCATAAATACTCATGGATGACACCTCCATAGTTAATTTAAGTTTTTAACAATTTAATTGTACACTATTTATGGTCTGGAGCCAAATAAGAAAGTATTATGAATCATTCCTCATCTTCGTTTCAAATCATACCTGTTGTTTAAAGTATAAAGTATGAGCATGACCAATACAGCTTGATGAAGGAGAAGATGACTCATGAAAGCATTATACACAGCAACTACAACAGTCCATGGCGGTCGTGAAGGCTCCATTGAATCCTCGGATGGCGTGTTAAAGCATAATCTAAGCATGCCTAAAGAGCTTGGAGGACCGGGAGGTTCTGGTACCAATCCAGAGCAATTATTCTCGGCTGGTTATGGAGCGTGTTACGAGAGTGCACTAGCGAATATCGCTCGTAAAGAGGGCGTGAAACTCCATGACGTGGAGGTAACTTGTAATGTGTCCATTGGGAAGGATGACAGTGATGGAGGCTTTAGACTAGCTGTGAGAATGGATGTGAAGCTGCCAGGGATTGAGCATGACAAAGCAGAGGAACTGGCGAAGAAGGCTCACGAATTCTGTCCTTACTCCAAAGCAACCAGAGGTAATATCGAGGTTGAATTAAAGATTGTTGATTAAATGTATCTGTATATATTTTATGGAAATAATGGCTAAATAGAGACGTAAATCATAAAAGAGTAATAAATAGCTGCCGTGTTAGGCGTCTTTGGTTGACATCACCCTTAAAATTCTTTAATATGTCTAAGTATCTGAGAATGTGCCTGCGTGTGCAATTTACAACCAAAAATTTAAATAATGGGTGATGAAGATGTCTTACAGACCGAATATTACGAATGTGACCAAAGCCAGCAGCAACGATAAGGAAGGATTGTACGAGTTCATTATCAAGCTTGCTGATGGAACGGAGTGCCGCGCGTTTTATCATCGGTTTCCGGAATGGAAAATGACGAACATCAGCCGCCTGCTTAAAACTCCATGTCCAATTTGCCGCAAAGATTTCATCTGCAAATGCATGGAGGCATTCACTGCTGATTTCGAAGGGCAAATGATCGGGGATCAATGGATTGAGAAAGCAATCGCAGAATAATTAAAGAACGGCACTTGATGGCGCGGGAGGATATCCCGCGTTTTTGTTTACCCAAAAAAGCAGAAATTTACGCCTTTAAGACGGAGGGGGAGCCATGAACGAAGAACTGAACCTTATGAAAGATAAGTCCATTGTGTTGATAGACGGAGTGTGTCATCTTTGCCAGGGGGTAGTTCGTTTCATTATCCCGCGTGACCCCGAGGCTAAATTTCTATTCGCACCTTTACAGAATGAGATTGCGGCAAATCTAATGAAAGAGTCCGGACTTCAGCCTGGACAATTAAACACGGTGATTTTACTGGAGAACGGAGTGTATTATACAGAGTCGGCCGCTGTGCTAAGAATTGCCCGTAAATTGAGATTTCCTTGGCCTGCCGCATACGTGTTCATCTTAGTACCACGCCCATTGCGCAATGCCCTTTATCGGTATGTAGCTAAGAACCGCTATCGTTGGTTCGGACGTGATGAGCAGTGTATGCTCCCTACCCCAGAGATCAAACGGAGATTTTTGTAAACCATAATCTGGGAGAATGTTATAATGAAACTATAAATTGGTATAGTTTTTTCATACTATCACTAGGAGTGAACGAATAGTGAAACGGAAAGGACTTCTGCTTTTTATAGTCATGTTGTTATCTTTAAGTATGATCGGTACGGCCTCAGCTGCCCCCAAGCTTCGTATTATGGTGAACAATTCAAGTGTGGATGTTGGTGTGCAAATCGTGTCGGGGAAGACGCTGGTTCCGCTGAAAGCTTTTGAAAGATTCAAGAATACTTCTATTCAATGGGATGCCAATACCAAGCAAGCTACGATTGCTAGAGATTCTATGAAGATTAAGCTTACGGTTGGTTCACGGACGGCTTGGAAGAACTCGGAAGCTGTACAATTGGATGTATCGGCCAAAATAGTGGATGGAAGAGTAGCGGTACCCCTGCGATTTATTGCGGAGGCTCTTGGAGCGAGAGTAACAGTAGATGCTGCTACGAATACAGTCTGGGTTCAGGAACGGGCCAATGCTAAACTTGTGCAGAATTATAATAGTAATGACTTAGTTGTTTCCCGCATAGCTGCTTTGCAATTCCCGGTTGAAGAAAGAGAACCCTCCAAATTGACGGGTGATAATGAAGCATTGTCCATGGCGTATTATTTTCCTGAAGGCAGATCTGATGGTTATTTTATAATGTATGGACATTTCGTAAAGTATTATGAGATCAAGGATAATATTGTAAAAGTAGTTTGGGAAGCTGATCTAGATATGTCCAAAGAGGCTACAAATAAAGATTTTACCGCGATATTCGGTTACCCAGTTGCGAAGGAATATGGTAAAGCACCTGTTCTAGCTCCATCTTATGCCTCTTTTTATACGAGTGTTTGGGGAAGTCAGATTATTTATGGAATGGTTCATGCGGATGGAACTACTAAAGTTTCAGGACAGTCTCTGACGTGGGACGATACTAGAAAACCATTTGTCGTGGCTATACCTGGAGAGACCAAGCTTCAGTAATATATAAGTCAAATAAATATGGAGATGAATTATGAATAAGGGGAAACCTAAAGGTTTTATGCGTTTTGATTGGCCTTATCATTTTGTAACTATGCCGCTTGCGCTGATTATATTTGTATGGTCGGGAATTTATGTCGTTCAGGTGTTACGTGATGATGGTGCTTTAACAGTGCCCTTGCTATTATTTGGTTTATCTCTATGCCTGTTATTTGCGATTACTCGAATTCGAATTTATGCGACAAAAAATCAGGATCGAGTAGTGAGGGTGGAGGAGCAATTCCGGTATTTCCGATTGACAGGTGAAGCATTAAATCCAGAGCTTGAATTAGCTCAGATTATTGCGCTTCGGTATGCAGGAGATGAAGAGTTTCCGGCACTATGTCAGCGGGCGGTGAAGGAAAAGCTTAGTCCTGCCGATATCCGGTCTGCCATCAAGAATTGGCGTGAAGATACGATGAGAGTCTAAAAACCACTTGATGTGCGAAAAAACTTATTGCTGCCTTCTTATATATATGCTACTATAGCTGTAAATTAAAGGGATAGTAACGGAAGCACCGTTCAATGTACCGTATCCACGGTTATTGTCGGTGCTTTTTTGCTGTCTTTTTTTTGATAATATTTATAAATTTCTTACGAAAGGAGAGAGGTTTTATGGCGGCAAGGATTGTACTCGCAGTGCGTGAAAGCCAATATATCGAACCATTGCTACACTATCTTCATCATAGTGAGTATGGAGAAATGCTGCGAATTACGGCTTTTAGCCGGCTGGATGCTTTTATCGAATTTATGAGGGGAGAGGATATGCCGGATGCTGTTGTAGGTGACGTTACTTTTATCGAGGCTTGGCTTGTGGAGGGAAGAAATAAGGTGCCTTGGGCAGTTTTGAGTGAGGAGGGTGCTTATCTTAGCAGGAGTTCTAAGAGCTTGGCTGGAGGCATTATGATTGCGAAGTATCAGGCGCTGCCTTCTCTGCTAGGAGCATTTCTTCAGCTATGTGAAGTGAAACGAGCTAGAGGTTCCTCTGTATTAGATGAAACGCTGCTGCTCGGTATCGTCTCCTCAAGCGGGAACACGGGCAAAACCACAGTAGCTATGAATATGGCTAAGCAGCTAGGTGAAATGGGGCTTTCAGTCTTTTATTTGAATCTTGAAAGTGTGGACAGCAGTGGATTATTTTTGCGCCCCCCTGCAGGGGATACGCCTGGACTAGAGCGGCTCCTTTATGAAATCAAAGCTAGTCGAGATAAGGGCGGAGCCGATACGATTGATTTGGGACAATACGTCATCAGGTATGATCACCTTCGAAGCGCTGCATTTAGGCCAATTATTAATGTAAAAGAAATGCTGCAGATGACTACGCAGGATACGCTAGATTTATTGGGGCTGTTGGTTGCCGAAAGGAATTTTGACGTAGTGATTGTAGATACCGGCAGTATTGAAGAAGAACGTGCCAAAGCTGTGTTACATAAATGCGGAATTCTATTGTGGGTAGTTAGAAATGATGAGGTAAGCATTCATAAGACCATGAGATGGCTATCCCATTGTAATGCTCCTAATTCTGGTATGCCCTCCCAAGTGATGGATAAAAGTAGATTTGCAGTGAATTTTGCTGCAGATGGTTTGGAGGTGTGGGCACCTCCCGAAGGGATAACCGTTGAAGGTGTACTTCCATATATCCCATCTTGGACACTGCAGCATCGTGAGGAGCTTTTTCTAAACTCACCACAATTCCAAAGGGAGATCTTACAGCTGTGCAAGCAGATTATAGAACCGTCGCTTCCGCAAGTATTCACTGGTAAGGGTTTACATGAATGAGGAAATGTTTAAGGCACTTCGTAGTGACATCCGGGCAGGATTAGATGTTACTTCTGCAGTTGGAAATCGTGAACTCACCCAATATATTGAAAGGACAATTTTGGACAGCGAAAATCTGCGTTATTTAACAGCACAGGAGAAACATGAGCTCGTGAAGAGATTGTTCGATTCTTTTCGAGGGTTGGATGTGCTTCAGCCCTTAGTGGATAATCCGGCGATCACTGAGATTATGATTAACAGCCATACTGAGATTTTTGTAGAAGAGGAGGGTCAGATTCGTCGCCTTCATTTGGAATTTGAGTCCAGCAGCAGGTTGGAGGATATTATCCAGACGGTTGTATCCGGTGTGAACCGGGTTGTAAATGACTCTTCTCCTATCGTTGACGCTCGGCTAAAAGACGGATCGCGTGTAAATATCGTGCTTCCGCCAGTAGCTCTGAAAGGCCCAGCGATGACTATTCGTAAATTCCCAGAAACACCGATGACGATGCAGGATTTAGTCCGTCGTGAAGCCTTAAGCTTGGAAGCCGCAGAGCTGCTGCAAATTTTAGTGGCTGCTAAATACAATATTTTTATTAGTGGCGGGACCGGCTCTGGGAAGACTACTTTTCTTAATGCGTTATCTCAGTATATCCCCCCACAGGAGAGGGTCATTACGATAGAGGATTCCGCTGAACTGCAGATTGTAACCGTGCCGAACCTTGTTTCACTGGAGACCAGGAATGCCAACACGGAAGGTAGAGGGGAGATTTCCATCCGAGATTTGATTCGTACTTCCCTGCGAATGCGGCCCAACCGGATTGTTGTGGGGGAGGTACGGGGAGCGGAATGTCTCGATATGCTGCAGGCGATGAACACCGGACACGATGGAAGCTTGTCTTCGGGCCATAGTAACAGCGCACACGATATGGTCAGTCGACTGGAGACGATGGTGCTGAGTGCTGCGGAGCTTCCGGTAGCTGTTGTTCGCCAGCAAATTTCATCGGCAATTGATATCTTTGTACACTTATCCCGTCTTCGTGATCGTTCCAGGCGGGTGATGGAGATCAGTGAGGTTGCGGGGTTGAAAGACGGGGAAGTGATCTTGAATCCCTTATATGAATTTCAAGAAGCTGGTGAACGAGAGGGAAGGGTGCAAGGGGGGCTGCTTCCCTGTGGTAACCCATTGTTGCATACAACGAAGCTTAGGATGGCTGGTGTAACCTCCTATCCATTGGCTCAA
The DNA here is from genome assembly GCF_037970385.1 of Paenibacillus sp. FSL R5-0928. Lineage (NCBI taxonomy): Bacteria > Bacillati > Bacillota > Bacilli > Caryophanales > Paenibacillaceae > Paenibacillus > Paenibacillus sp. FSL R5-0928. The sequence goes on from NZ_CP150225.1 coordinate 1,345,140, forward strand.
TAGAGATTCAAAATTCCAGAAGGGGGGAGGTCATGCTTAAGTTTAAATTTGTTGCTGCAAAGCCTGTAGAAGCGGATCCTGATGGTCCTTCGTTATTACCAGATTATAAGGTATACGAATTGACCTTGCTGCAGAGGATTCTGACCCTTATTGCAGGTGGACTGCTGATGTATGGAATTGGATATCTTTTTTATCATCATTGGCTGCTGTCGTTGCTGCTTATGCCGGGCGGAGCTTATGCCCCGCATATACTGCGTAACTATCTACTGAAAAGACGTCGAAATGCACTGAATTTACAATTTAAGCAGACGTTATTTTCGCTGTCTTCCTCCCTTTCAGCTGGGCGTTCGGTGGAGAATGCATTCCGAGAGGCGGTTCAGGATTTACGTATGCTCGACCCGGAGGGAAGCAGTGATATGATCTCCGAGTTAAACATTATCTGTGCACGCATGGAATATGGACAGCCTGTGGAAGAAGCGCTGCGGAACTTTAGTGTAAGAGCGGGAATGGAGGACATCGAGCGATTCGCGGATGTGTTCTCGGTCTGTAAACGTACTGGCGGTGATCTTGTAGAAGTGGTGCGCCGTACATCAACGATTATCGGTGAGAAGCTGGATATTCAGCAGGATATTGCTGTAAGTATTGCTCAGAAGAAATTTGAGGCTAAGGCACTGCTGATATCTCCGCTGATCATGGTGATGTTTATGAGTTTGACGGCTGGAGAATATATGCAACCTATGTATACAGGAGCGGGTATAGCCATATCGACAATAGCGCTTGTTGCTTTATTCCTATGTTATCTCTGGACTACTAAAATAATGGACATTCCACTGTGAAGGGGGTGAAAACATGCGCTGGCTATGTGCGGTGGTTACTGTTATTTTGCTGATAGTCTGGGTTCTACTGCGAATTCAATGCGGCAACAGATATGTCGCGTTACGCAGTCTTCCTATGGAAGGATTACGGCTTCGGAAGTTAGGCGAACCGTTATTACTGCTTATTGAGAAGAGTGGTATCGCCAGTCGGTTTCCCTCACTGCTGTTCAGAATTCAGCGTTCTCTACAGCGCAGTTATGGGATGCGTTATAGCGCAGAGCGGACCCTGCTGTTCATGGGTGAGATGATAAGTTACAGCTGGCTGTTGCTTGTAGGTGGAAGCTTGATCACAGCATTTAGTGGCGAACAGGCAGGTATGATATTGGGTGCTTTTTTGGCAATTGCTCTACCAACCGCTATGGTCAGTGATCTGCACAAAAAGGTGAGGGTAAGGGAGCAGAATATTATGCTCGAATTGCCAGAGCTGCTGAACAGTATTGTGTTGTTGGTTGGCGCAGGAGAGACCGTGCAACGAGCTATTATTCGCTGTGTGGAAAGCCACCGAGGGGATACGAATCATCCTCTGTATAAGGAGCTAATGATTATGACTAGTGAATGGGAGGGCGGATATTCCTTCCAGCAGGCGTTTGAAAATTTCAGCAAGAGATGCGCTGTGCAGGAGATATCGGTATTCACAACGACAGTTCTGCTGAATTATCGCAGAGGTGGAGCGGATTTTGTGCTATCGCTACGTGATCTGTCGCGGATGCTGTGGGATAAACGAAAGGCACTTAGCCGGACGCGCGGAGAGCAGGCATCCTCCAAATTAGTTTTCCCGATGGTAGTTATCTTTTTAATAGTAATTGTACTGGTGGGAACGCCAGCATTTTTGATGTTAAAAATGTAGGAGGCTGAAGCTGATGGTATCAACAATGTTGGACAGTATGAAGAACTTTTGGGAAGACGAGGAAGGTTTAGGAACTTTGGAGATGATTTTGATTATTGCTGTCTTGATTGCGGTTGTTCTTTTGTTTAAGGACAAAATTCAAGAGGTAGTAGAAGCCTTAATTAAAACGGCGGGTGAAAAGAGCCAGGAAGTATTCGATTGAACAAGCTTAAGGGTGATCAAGGCAGCTTTACCATTGAAGCTTCACTTCTGTTGCCGATCGTCATGTTTATTACGATGCTTCTTTTGTTTTTTTGCTTGTATAGCTATCAGAAGTCCATGCTGTTGCAAGTGGCCTCAGGAGCTACTGAGCGGGCGGCTTACAACTGGGACAACAGTCACAAGGAGGTCTCTGGTTCTTACATGGCTGGTGAGTATGACTCCCTTTATTGGAGAATTGGGGATGATGCCTTGCTAGCCTCATTATTCGGTGCAGAAGCTGGCAGTGCTGGCGTGACAATAGAGTTGCCCGGTGAAGTATCAGATAAGGGTGATTTGCCAGTGCTTAAACTGGGCCATTCGTCTACCATGATTCCGGACAATATGCCAGGAACTATGCGTTATGCTCACAGCCTTACAGGACGGAGAGTAAGTGCTGAGTTAAACCGTCTGCTGAGCTTACCTGTGCTTGATAAGGTTCTATCGGATGAGGCTAAACCAACTGTTGAAGCCCAGTCTATCATTGTTGAGCCTGTTGAGTTTATTCGTACGGTCGACCTGATGCGTTATTTCGGAGCTAAATTTAAAGGGGGCCCTGAGGGCAGTGGATCAGCAGTTTACATGGATAAGAAGGATGCTTCTGCTATGCTGACCAAGCTTCAGGATAAGTAAAATCTCTGCTCAAGGGAGGGGGTTTTAATGAAAAGTAAATTTACCGGTTGTCCTGCTAAGGGCAAAACAGAAGGCTCAGTTACAATTTTTCTAATCATGGTGCTGGCTTTCGTCTTTCTTTTTACTGCTGTGCTGATTGATTATGCGCGAATTGCTGCGTTCAACGTTCAGGAGGAACGATTAGCGAGAGCCAGTGTCCGCTCTGTTATGTCTTCATATCATGTTGAATTACGAGAGAAGTACGGTTTGTTTGCATTTGGTGATAGCAATGGAGATATGCTGCTGTCCAAAGTGCTCAACGAAAATTTGCATAAAAGTGGGCGGGGGGATACGTTCAATCTCTTACCCTTTGCACTGGAATCCTCCTCCTTGGAATGGAGCCGGCCGCTGGGAAGTTATGATGTTTTTCGTCATCAAATACTGGAAGAGATGAAGTATAAGGCTCCGGTAGATTTCGCCTTGGAGCTGGCAGGTAAATTCAAACCGCTGTCAGGCGTAATGGCAGAGGCCTCAAGAGCTACCGAATTACTTAGTAAGCTGCAACCTTTATATGATGAACGTGAAGAGAATTTGGATCTAATGTTAGAGAGGAGAAGCCAAGCGGCGGAGAGTGGAAGAAGAATACTGCTATGGATTATGAATCCGCCCGGGGATTCTATCTCGGCCCATTCGCTCGGAAGCATGCAAGCAGCCGCGGATATACCAGCACAGTATAGTGACTATCTCGGGAAATATTACGACGATCTGTATCGTGATAGTAAAAAGCCTGCAAAGTACACTTATCAGTTGGCACTTTATCAGAGCCGAACTTCAGAAATGTTATCGCGGCTCCCAGCCTTATTAACAACCTTTCGTGAAGAACATGGACAATCAATGGAGGAAGCGAAGGATGCGTTAAACAAGGCGCAGCAATTGAATGACGAGATGAGAGATGTTTTGGCAGCTTCCCGAATAAGTGGCGTAAATCTGGCGGACGATCCTGCTAAAGACTGGGATATTCCGGGAAGTTCAGGGGAAATAAGTGCTGAGCCACTTAAAAAGCTGCATGAACAGGAAGATGCCTTGATCCTCTCTTCGGCTGACATTAGTAGTATGGAGAATAGTTTATTTATGCAGCAAAGTGTGTACGAATCCATTGAACCGACGGTAACAGGATTGTCAGCAGAGCTGCATGAAGCTTTGGGAGTCAACGGCGATTCCTACCAAATGATTTCCTCTGTTCTAGGGGCTTCGCATGTAGTGGACAACTATTATAAAAAATACGGTAAGAAGGGAAGTGTTATCGCTAGAGATTTGGCTTTTCTTGAACAGCATCGCAGCTCGGATAAAGCACGTAAGCAAGTAGAGTGGGAAGCCAAATCCAAGCTGGGCGAGGTTAGAGCACTGCTGGACAAAATTAGAATGCTAGGTAGCGGAGCGGCAGCTTCGATGGAACGTTATCAAATCCTTCATCAATTTTATGAGGACAATGTTTCATTTAACAACGGATTGGAGTCTCAATCCTCTGATAAATCTGAAGTATCCTCAGATCCCTATGCTGCTGGAAGTTCGGCGATGAAGGATATTGACGGGATTTATGCAGCAATGAGTGGCATTATGGGGGGCGCTAGAGACAGGCTTTTTCAAACGGAGTATTCCGCGCTTTATTTTCAGCATTTTGATGTTTCAAAGTTAGCTAGTCTGGCACTGAATTCTCTGGAAGACACTAGTGAGCTCACAGATCAGCTTGATCCTCGCGCTCAGGAGCTGGAATACATTTTATACGGATTTCATAATCCCGCGGGGAATGTGGCCGCAGCCTATGCCGAAATATTCGCGATGAGGTTGTCCATTCGCACGATGGAAGGTTTTATAGAGAAGGCAACCTTGGGAAATCCACTGGCTGTTCTAGCGGCGGCACTGTTGTATGGAATCCAGCATGCCATTCAGGATATGTTGCAGCTTTGTGAGAAGGATGCGATTCCTTTATCTAAATATATGCCGGCGCAGCTGACTTACCGTGATCATCTGCGACTGTTCATGATAATGCATGGAGGCGGGGAATTGCAGCTATCGCGGATGCTGGCTCTGATTCAACTGAACACAGGAATAAATCCAGAGGAAAGAAACACCTATGTATCATCGGACATTAAGCTCCAAATGCAGTTATGGTTTCTGCCAGGTGTAGCTAAAATGTTGAATTATACTGCTGATTTTCCGGGAGATGTACAAGGGAATAAGTATCTGAGGGCAGTAAAAGCTGATTATTCTTATTAGCGGGAGGTTGGTAAGGAGATGGGGGATGGGTATGGAATCAGAGGGGAGGACAAGGAAGAAGGTAGCATGGTAGTAGAAGCGGCGATGATTCTTCCGTTCTTCCTGCTATTCGTCCTGTTCCTGATATCTATCGTACAGATGACCTTGTATTCGACAGCTTTGCAAAGTACAGCATCAGACACTGTAAAGTCTATTTCAACTCATATGTATCCTGCGGCTTTGGCAGTGCAGAAATGGGGAACATCCAGGGAAGTAAGTGATGATTCAGGGTGGGATGACAGTGATCATTCTGCTGGCCTGAATTGGACTATTCCTCGCTTGTCACTTACTGATTGGGGCAATAGTTATGCTGAGTCTTTACCCAATCCGTTAAATGAGTGGGTTATGTCCGCTTTAGAAAGTGGTGAGGGACCGTTGCAGAAGCTTCAGGCACAGACCAGTGAAAGTGTACTTGATCTTGCGATCAAACCTTTATTGAAACCATACCTGACATCAGATTTACTGGATTATGAGCGAATTCATGTATCCAATGTTATGGTGCCGGAGCTAAAAGAGGGTACTTGTCCATACCTTGGGCTAGTGGTTAGTTATAAGCTGCCGATGAAAGTCCCTTTTCTAAACCAAAGTATTGTATTAGAAGCAAGTGCTGTTGAACGTCTCTGGATCGGGGATACAGGAGAAGGCACAACCAAGGAGGGGAACGGTACTGGCCAACCAGAAGAATTCATTGAAATCTTAGAAAAGCCGAACCCGGCTGTAGCGAATAAGCAAGGCAAGGTTCGTGCCAGAATACCGCCGGATGCTTCTGCCAGCTTGTCAGTCTTTTATAAGAGCGGGGGCAGTACTGCCAAATATTTAGGCTGGAAACAAGCGGATGCAGATGGATATATCGAGTGGGAATGGAAAATTGGCGTAAATACCACACCGGGCTCGTGGCCGTTTGTTATACAACTGGATGACGGTAGATCTGTTGAGGTTATGTTCACAGTAGTGAAGTGAAAGGGTGGAAAAAGGAGTGTAATAAATGGCAGAGTGGGCATTTTGGGGATGTCTACCGTTTTTAGCAGCGGCACTTATTACAGATTTAAAGTCGATGAGAATACCAAACTGGATCACCTTGTCAGGCTTTTTCACTGGTCTGCTTGCACAAGGGGTGATAAATAGCTGGCATGGACTGCTGAGGGCTTTCGGGGGAGCTGCTGTAGGATTTACAGTCCTTCTGATCATGCATTTAATAGGGGCGGTTGGCGCGGGGGATGTTAAGCTTTTTGCTGGAATCGGCGCGTGGACAGGGATGTTTTTTACGCTGCAAGTCGTGATGTACTCCGTACTATTTGGAGCTTTAATAGGCTGGCTAATTGTTTTAAAGAGACGGGAGGCGATCAGTCGTTCGCGTAAGATCATCAGCAGAATTTCTGGATTCATTTTATGGAAGAGCCCGTTACTATTAAAAAATAACGATAGTGAACTGTTGAAATTCCCTTTCATGCTGGCTGTTATCCCTGGTTCCATATGCGCTTATCTATACTTTTAGTTCGGGAGCTGATGTTTGTTGTTCGGATTAACCCATGATTTTATACAACAGGATGGTATATATATGATCCTTGGTGAACCCGAAGGAATACCTGCGGAGAAGCTTAATTTGATTCAGGCACGCATGCTGATGAACACCGACATTCCTCATCATTTGAGGCTGTTACTTAGAGAGATAGATATGAAGGTTACTATGGAATACGCTGTTTTACGCAAAAAAATGCTTAGTCATCTACTCAAAGGAGAGAAGCTAAGTATGAACTCGTTTTTCGGGTTATTGCTGCAAATTGCCCAAGGCATGGAAGATGGCAGGTTATATATGCTGCGGGCGGAACAGTATGCTTTGCATGCAGATTACATTTTTATTGAAGGGTCGTTACAGAGCGGTAAAGTATACCTAACCTACATACCCATTCAGGAAAATAAGTCTGGTTCAAAGCTTGGAGAGTCACTCAAGACACTGATTATGGTGTTAATGGCATCTATCACAGAGCTTACTGGCAGTGGTGTGCAAAGACTATTGCAATATTGCAGTGAAGAGGGAGTTACTCCAGCTGGCTTAAAGATTCTTTTATCAGAGTTGCTGACAGAAAGAGAGCCCGTTACACCTGAAAGACAGCTTCATGAAGGCGTAAAAGAATATCTAGTGAAAGAGGCAGCAGCTCCACCATTAAGAAAAATATATGAGCATCGCGAAGATAAGGAATTGGAGCTGCAGCCGACTGCTACTCCTTGGATCAGCAGCTATCCTAATCTTAAGATAAAAGAGGAGGAGAGCCTGTCTCTAAGCTTGGAGGATGAGCAGGTAACGAATCCACAAGCCTCAAGCTCAAGAACCTATATAGTGCTAGGGTTTCTATTAGGCGATGCACTACTGTGGAAGTTTCTATATTTGGATAGTCCCAAGCCGTTATGGCTTGCCGTCTGTGGAGTTGTGACGATTGTATTGGCTGTTTTAAGCTGGATGGTTTGGAGCGGAAGGCTAAAGGTTGGTAAAGAAGATGTTGATGGCCTGGGTGAGGATTCTGAAGATACTAACTGTAATCCGAGTCGAAAAGAATTGGAGTGGAATTTTGGCAGGAACCCTGTGACTTCTACGCGTTCTCCAGCAACAATTCCAAAGATAACTCCGCAATCCTCGGATTCAGCAGCTAGCGTTCCGGCGACACGTTATGAATCACTAGCAGAGGAACAAAGTTCTGTTAAAGCACCAGAAGCAATAGCTCCAACAACCTTATTATCACAGGAGAAACCGCCTGAGCAAGGACGACAAATCGAAAAGCTGGATCGGAGTATTCCTTATCTCCAAAGAAGCGGTGAGGAGGGCGAAGAGGCAGAGATGATCGAGTTAAATCGAACTAGCTTCATTATCGGCCGATCGGCAGAGGTGGCTCAATATGTGGAAAGATCAGAAGGCGCCTCTAGAGTACACGCTGAGATATCTAGAAGCACCAGCGGATATATTCTGAAGGATCTTGACTCCAGAAATGGAACGCTTTTTCAAGGTGAAGCCATGGTCCCATATAAAGAGTATCCACTAACAGAGGGGACCACATTTAAAATTGTAAAAGGAAGCTACACATTCCATACAGTATGAAGGTGAGTTCTAACGATGAATGTGGCTCTATAATTTTTGTTTTTTCAAATCATCTAAAGCGTCTTGAAGTGTAGGGAAGGTAAAGTCAAAGCCATGATTTAATGCCGCTGCGGGCAGGACGCGCTGACCTTTGAGTAAGATTTCGGATAATTCTCCGGCTGCTGTTTTTAACAGGAAGGCTGGCAAAGGGAACCAGTGCGGCCGTTTGTAGACTTTGCCAATCGTTCTGCCGAACTCTTCGTTCGTTACCGGATGTGGAGCAGTCGCATTAACAGGTCCGTTAATCGTTGGATTTTGCGTACAGAAATCAATTAGACGGACGATATCCGTCAGATGGATCCAAGAGAGCCACTGCTTTCCAGAGCCAATGTTTCCGCCAAAACCTAATAAATAAGGCAGCTTCATTTTGGGGAATGCTCCGCTCTCATTGCCGAGCACAACTCCGGTACGCAGCTTGACCACGCGGACATCATGGTAGGTTTCATCTGAAGCTTCTTCCCATGTCTTAACTACTTCTGAAGGGAAATCCATGACCTGGGCTGATGAGGACTCATTAAAAGTATCCTCTAAAGAGGTACCGTAAATCGCCACGGCGGAAGCCTGAATGATTACGGAAGGCTTTTGCTTCATTTGATCTACTAACTTAGCTGCTGCGGAAACGGTTGCAAGTCGGGACTGCATAATCGCTTTTTTGCGACTTGGACTCCAGCGCTGGCTAAGGGAAGCTCCGGCGAGATTAATTAGGGCAGCTGCATTTTCCACTGGAGCGGGATTAGAACTTAGACTGTCCCAGGTGTGGTAACTCAGCTTAGGATGAATTGTTGTTGCGTCTTTTGGTAAATTCCGACCTACAATAGCAACTTCATTACCTGCTTGCAGCCAGTATTTTGCTAGTTCGCTACCTATAAAACCGGTGCCGCCACATATCACATATTTCAAAGGAGGGCCTCCGTTCTAAATCGTACAATTCATTAAAAATTACTTAAACAAATGCTGGTAAGCAGAGTAATCGATTTTATTCTTTTCGAGAAAATTGACAAGAAAACGGTTATCGCGCCGCGGTGTGGCAACTATGTAACCTTTAATACAGTGATCGCGAGTAACTTCTTTTGCATTGCTCTCGACTGCGATTTTTCCGATCTCGGCAGCAATAGAATGCTTCGCAATATCACGAAATGGCCCAGGTACAGGTTGAACAAGCTGGTCCAAAAAGGCCTTTGTTTCGTCACTCCAGAGCGGGCGGCTACGTTCCACCCAGTAATTTTGCCAGTCAAGCTTTGACTTTCCATCAGCTTTGGGCAGGACCTTTAGGAATTTGCGGAACATAAAAAAACCGCCGATACACATGGAACCAAGCAGCATAAATGTCCAGAAAGCGATAGAGTTCATAAACCAATTGCTCGGTGTGGATAATAAACCAAGTCCTGATTGGATAAACATGCATACACCACCTTTTGGCAATGAGGATTCTCACACGAATTATTCTCATATTAAAGTATAGCTTATTTCCAAAGTTTTGCGAAGCAGAACCCGGCATATTGGCCTCGTCTAGATTTATTTTTCCGATCACGGTAGAATAGGGGTTAATTCGTGAAGGAAAGAGGGAAGAAGTATGCTGAAAATAGGTTCACACGTGTCTTGCTCGGACAAGGGTCTTTTGACCGCAGCAAATGAAGCAAATGAGTATGGTTCCAGCTCGTTTATGATATATACAGGAGCGCCGCAGAATACGCGCCGCAAGCCGATTGATGCCATGTATCCCAACGAAGGGAAGCAGGTTATGAAAGAAAATGGTGTAGAGGAGATTGTTGTCCATGCACCTTACATTATTAATCTCGCTTCCTATAAAGAGAATACGTATCAACTGGCTGTTGATTTCCTGCAAGAGGAAATTCGCCGTACCCATGCACTTGAGGTCAAGCATATTGTATTACATCCAGGTGCGTTCACTGATAAAGATGCTGAATATGGTATTCAGCGGATTGCAGATGGCCTGAATGAGGTGCTTGGAGGCACGAACGAAACGGAAGTGCATATCGCTCTAGAAACTATGGCTGGCAAAGGAACAGAGATCGGCCGCAGCTTCGAAGAGATAGCTTCTATTATTGCTAAGGTCGAACATAATGAACGTCTGTCGGTCTGTCTTGATACTTGCCACATTCATGATGCTGGCTATGATATCGTTAATGATTTGGACGGTGTTCTCAACAAGTTTGATGAGACTATCGGATTGAACCGTCTTGGTGTAATCCACATTAATGACAGTAAAAATCCATGTGGCGCTCGCAAAGACCGTCACACTCCAATTGGCTCGGGTTGGATTGGCTTTGATACGATTAACAAAATCGTACACCATGAAAAGCTGGAAGGTCTGCCTTTCATCCTGGAGACCCCATGGATTGGTAAAGATGCTAAGACACAACGTCCGATGTATGAGGTGGAGATCGCTTTGCTGCGTGGTAATGTAGCTGAACGATTTGGAGCGGAATTCGTGCAGGATGTTGAAACATTACGTGAATTTTTTGCCAAGCAGGAGATCGATTCCCGTCAATATGTACTTAATGTCTGGGAGCTGCTGAAGAACGATGCCAAAGCTAAAAAAGCTGATCCACGTGAACCACTGGAGCGTCTATACGATGAAGTTGTCGCTGCCCAGCTGTTCCCGCAGCTAAGCGAGGAAGCTATTAATCATCGCTTAATTGCTTGGTTAGCAGGCAAATAAGTGCTCGTGAACGCTTAAGCTATACTTCAGATTGCGTATGTAGATGAGAGGATGGGAAGAGGGTCATGGAATTACACGTAAAAAGAAACAATTCGTCAGGTGTCGAGCATTATTCCAACCGGGCACGTATGCTCATTTCCTGTCCTGACGGACCGGGAATTGTGGCGGCTGTATCACACTTTCTGTATCAGCATGGCGCAAATATTGTGCAGTCGGATCAGTATACGATGGATCCAGATGGTGGAATGTTCTTTATGAGAGTCGAGTTTGACCTACCTGAATTAGGCGATCGTCTGGAAGAGATTCGCTCTCAATTTGGCGGAGTGGCGGAGCGTTTTAAGATGGACTGGAAGATCTTTAATGTCCGTCATAAGAAGAAACTTGCCATATTCGTCTCTAAAGAAGACCATTGTCTTGTTGAACTGCTCTGGCAGTGGCAAGCGGGCGATCTCGATGCCGATATTGCCCTCGTCGTTAGTAACCATTTGGATATGAAATCTTATGTCGAGTCGTTTGGCATTCCATTTCATCATATTCCAGTCACAGCGGATACTAAGGCTGAAGCAGAAAAACGCCAGTTAGAGGTCATCGGAGACGATATCGATGTTATTATATTGGCACGGTATATGCAGATTATCTCGCCGTCCTTTATTGAGCATTATCGCCATCAGATCATTAATATTCATCACTCTTTCCTGCCTGCCTTTATTGGCGGCAATCCATACGCCCAAGCGTATCAACGTGGGGTGAAAATTATCGGGGCAACTGCTCACTATGTTACTGAAGAACTAGACGGTGGACCGATTATTGAACAGGATGTACAGCGGGTAAGCCACAGTGATGATGTTATTGAGCTGAAACGGATTGGACGTACCATTGAACGTGTTGTTCTGGCTCGTGCGGTGAAATGGCATATCGAAGACCGGATTCTCGTCCATCAGAATAAAACTGTAGTATTTAAATAAAGGTATTCTCCGGTGAAAGCAACGGTTATGCCCGAGGGCTTTCACCGGAATCCTTTAATTTAATAGTTCACTAAATCTCTATCAGGTAAAAAAGCATTTTACCAGCAGCTTGGCTATTTATGCCAAGGTGCTTTTTGTCGTTCTCAAAAATCATGTAGTTAAGGAGGTGGAAGGTTTGGCGTTACAGCGGGGACGTTTGTTAAAACGTAATTATTTTTTCGCAAGTCTCATTTTGATTACTGGATTCGGGGGATTGCTAGGTTATGATCTCTATTTCAAGCCCTACGTGCTTTCCCAAACCGTGGTCAAAGTTAAGGTGCGAGCTGGGGAGTCTCTACCTAAAAATTATGAGCTGAAAGCAAGTGATTTATATCTGGATTCTGTTCAGACCAAGGACATACCCTCTGGTGTAATTACGGAAATCGCACAAGTGGAGTACAAAATTACGAATGTGAATCTGACTAACGGTAGTATTTTGACAGCATCACTGGTGGATGTTAGTGATTTAGAGCCTTTGCGGGATGAAGGTATATTTCCTATTCCGAAGGAGGCCATCTATGCCATTAATGGTTCGTTGCGAAGCCGGGATAAGGTAGACATTTATCTTGTAGAAGGTGATCGAGAGAAGCAGCGAGAGGCGCTCGTTTCAAATACAGGGGAAAAAGAAAACGAGGAGCAGGTGAAAGAACAAAGCTGGCTTAGCGATCCTGCTAAAGAGATCTTTTTATCTGGAGTTACCGTGAACTATGTGCGAACAGAAGACAATAATGATGTGCAGGATTCTGAGAAAGGTAACAACAATAACCGATTCACTTCTACTGGCAAGGTGGCGACACCAGAATTGAAGCTGAAGAAAAATGAGGGTCAAAGGCTAGGGGAATTTTTGGAGCAGGGCAAAAAGCTGTGGATCGTACGGGTAGAGTAGGGGGGATTGCCTTGAAAATATTTAGTCTGGGCATAGATCAGTTAACGATTAATGATATCAAAAACGCGGGATTTAATGTAGTTACACAAAACGTGTATCCCGATCCGGCGCATACCGAAGGTCATATGTTAATGGTTACTAGTGACCAGGTACCTGTTCAAGCGCTTAGCGAGCTGCGATACAAATATCCAAGCTCTATGATCCTGTATTTATATCTGCAAAAGGGAATTCGGGGCTATCAAGCTGTGCATATGTTATGTGAAAGCTTAGGTCTATATTTTATTCCTCCTCGTTCTACCTCGTCAGCAGTGATAGAGAAGATTCGTTTTATCCTGGAAGAGGATGGGGAGGAACGGAGCAATTTGGTTGGTTTTTTTGGCTCAGGTCCAGGCATTGGTTGCACAAGTGTGGCGAAGCTGTTTGCAAGACGAATTGCTGCGGCAGGTCTACGTGTTCTTGTACTTGGTTTGGATCTATATGATCCCGGGTATGAGCGCAAAGCTACGATCAGTCTAGACAAACTGCGCCCCAAGCTTACAGGGAAGATGATTCATGATGAAGATTTCCAGCAATTGATTAGAAAGGATGGCTATTTGTATCTACCGGGAAATTACGACTACTTAAGTGTTCAGGATTATCTGGAGGAGGAGATCGAATATTTCTTGGCTAGAGCTGGAGCAAATGCAGATGTGGTTATTGCTGATTTCGGTTCAATTCCCGAGAGTGCTGCGTGGTATGTCGGTATGCAAAAGTCGTCGTTACGCATGATTGTCACTCATCCTAAACATGAATACAGACTTGAACCTCTACTCGAGCTTGCGGGGCATATAGATCTGCGTCCGCAGGATTTCCAGCTGATCATTAACCGCAGTAATGTGGAGGAAATATCTTCGTCCAAAAATATGGCCCTTAGATTTGGCACTGAAATCTTGCTGGAGTTACCGTATTACCAGCCCTTGCAGGAAAGCTTGCCTCTAGGCAAAAAAGAGCTGCAGCATGTGGATGATAAGGTACATTCTCTATTGGTGTCGATGGGATTAGCGCCAGAGGCCAAAAAGAAAGGGATATTTCTATGATTGAAACTCTCGCGAGTCGTCCACTCTTTTCTCTAAAACAAAGCGTGTTACGCACTAGCAAACCGGGCAAGGAAGATTTTTATGCTTTTTTACAAAAAATGAAGACCGAGATGAACGAAGGATTAGAACGTGAGGATGACGCTTACTTCGAGCTAAATGCAAAGGCTTTGATTGGCGATCCGCAGGCAGTTAGTTTTTTTATGAATGAGATTGAGAAGTACTTACGAAAAACACCTTTTACTGGAAAGGTTCCAGAAGCGTACCGAACGGCGGCAGAGGCGCTGTATCACGAGTGGAAGGGCTTTGGGCCAGCGTATCGTTGGTTTACTGATCGTGCATACAGCGAGTCAACCGGATTACAAATGATTGGGAAGCAAATTTTTTATAACTATAAAGGTGAATTTATAGCTTATCCGTATGAGATGCCTTCACTGGATCGGGTGGAGCAGCTGAAGCGTTCCTTACTAAAAAGTGATCCCAATAAAAAGCTGAACAAGGATAATCCTTCGGTGGAGTTCAAAATGGATGATCCGCTCTGGCCAGGTCGATTTATTCGGCTTGCGATTTGGGTATCACCTAGGGTCTGGGAGGGTTTTACTACGATATCACTGCGGCGACAAGTTGTAGAATTTCTGGATTTGGAGGATCAAGCGGGTACGGAATGTATTCCTGCGGAGGCGGTTGAGTTCATTCGGGCGTTATCGTCCACGTTTCGTAATACCATTATTGCAGGTGCTGTAGGGTCAGGAAAAACAACCTTTGCCAATACGATTGTTGGTGAGCAGCTGCTTGGCTCTTCATCCTGCATGGGAGTGGTGATGATAGAGAAACATCCGGAATCCATTTTACCGTATCAAATTAAAGGCCATCGGATTATTCCAATTCAAGCTGCGAATGAGGAACTGATGGAGGTGGGAGTAGAGTCGCTGCGGCATGACCCAAATATTTTGTATATGACGGAGATGCGTTATAACGAGTGGGAATTTTATTTGTGGAGTGGGGAAAAAGGGTACGACGGGATTACCGGAACCTTCCACACCGTGGATTCGGAGGACATTCCTTATCAAGGTGCGTTTGCTGTGTCGACAAGAATTGGCGGGAGTCTTAAGGGGCATTTGATCTCTGCGCTGAAATCATGCGAGCTAGTGTTTATTTTGGAGAGTGTTCCGAACGGGAAGAAGCGGCTGGCGCGAATATCAGAAATCTTTTACGAAGAGGATAGAAATTCAGTGTTTGCTAATGATCTTATGCGCTGGGAGCCGCAGGAAATGTGTTGGTCTTACAATGACAAGCTGACGAAAAATCTGATGCTGAAAATGACTAAGAAAAATGCGCAGGCTACGCAGATTGTCCAAAAAGAGCTGGGACGACTTGCTTCAACAAAGCCGATGGATCAGCCGCTTAAAGAAAGCTTGAAATCTAAGATAGTACTTAATGAGTGAGGAGGTGCAGCTATGGATTTACTATTGTATATTTTTCGTTTTGTCCTTCATTTATGGATTGCGTGGGGACTGTGGTTACTCACCAAACTGCTCATCGAAAGGCATTTACGGCAGGTAGTCCAGAAAGTGGATTTTCGAATTAAACATAAGATGAGTATTTTTGGCAAAAGAGTCAGCTCGGTTAAAAAAAGGCTGTGGCTCTACCGCCATCTGGACAAGCTTCTCTATTTCGTACACCGGAAGTATGAACCGGGCATTAGCGTTATGCGTTTTGTTATGCGTACAGCCATTTTGTTTATTGCGGTTTTCTTATCAGGACTACTGACACTTAGTGAGCTCCCTGGAAGGTTGCGTTTTAACAATCCTTTTTTTGAGGGGATTACTTTTAATGAGGGACAGCCGATTCAGGGGGCGTGGAGATTTCCGCTTTTTATAGCTGTAATATCTGCGACGATTCCTTATTTTCGTATGAGATACATCTATGCACAGCGGAAGGTACATGGAAGCTACGATCTCCTCGATGTAGTCAAAATCTCCACCAAATTCACTCATTTGTCGGTAGATTCGATTCTTGATCGTACAGCGGATTTTCTAACAGATAAAAATGTACTAAAGAGTCCTCTGAAGCTGCTAGGTGCCGCATTTTCTAATTACAGTAATGAGAAGGAGCTTGTTGAGGAGGCAGGGAGATTCTCCAGCGCGATTGGCACCACCTTCGCTTTAGAGTTTATATCAGATTTGCTCTATGCCGAGAAGGAGGGAACCCGTTATTTAAAAAGCTCGCTAATGCTGTTGAATCGTTCTATGGAGCAGCAGAGAGAGACGATTTTGACTGTAAAAGCAGGAAGTAGAGATGCGATCAGCCTTGGCTTATATGGGAATCTTCTGGTGCTGGTATCTACGGTTGGAACCTTTATGTATATGCTGAAGCCCGATGTCTATTTTCAACTGCAGTTCGAAACTAAGGTAGGTCTTTCCTTTTTGATGGTGATCGTCTCCGGCCTTTTTATCTCTTTTGTGATCAGTACTATTCTTGCCAGGCCCAAACTGGACTACCACTAAGGTGATGAACTATGGATAGATTATTACTACTAATTACAGTGATCGGAATCGTGTATGTCGCATTACTTGTGTTTGTGAGCAGCAGCAGTAAGCAGGAACGATATCTTGTCCGACTGGGCATCCGGTGGAATTCGCTGGGTGAACACGTGCAGAGTGATAGATTTCAGCAATTGTTGAATGAATGCGGTTTATCAATTTCAGCTCGAAAAGTTACGCTATTTCGTTATTCAGCGGCAATCATCTATTTATTTAGCCAAGTCGTCAGCGATTTCATCCGATCTGTTCCTTTTTCATTCTATGACCCTCTAATTGCTCTACTTATTCTCGTAATCAGCAGTCCGATGCGTTATCTTCCGCTTGGTTGGGTGTTGGCGTGGCTTCACCAAAAGACGAATATTCAAAAAGATGGCGAGTTGATCTCCTTCATTCGCCTCTATGAGAATAATCGCCTACGTAAGCGCGGATATGTGCAGTTTGGTGCTTTTTGTGGGAGTACAGCGGGACATTTTCAATATATACGTCAGGACTTGTATGAGCTGTCAGAACGGGCAGTAGATGAGGGTGTGGAGGGGGCGATTGAATGGTTTTGTGCCAAATTTCCGGATAACCATCACTTTATTAATGACATCCGGTCCATTTTACTGGCTACAGAAGGTATGGATGATGACACGGAAGCTGCAAACTATTTGCGTGAACAAGGCAAGATTATCTCCAAAATCTCCAGCGATCAGTATTTAAAAAAATGGTCATTCATCGGTGATCTATCGACGATTATTAATGTTATTCCATCGATTGCTACTTTTTTGATGATCGTTGCGATGGCGATGCAGTACATTTTGCTAATCAAAGGAAATTTTAATGGAGTCGGCATGTTCCAGTGAAAAATTGTATATTCAACCTTATTTTTAAAACCTAAAATAAAAAGGGAGAAATTAACAATGAAAAAAGACGCTATTTCTACAGGTTTGTTTATCGCTATCGGTTTTTTGTGTGTAGCCATCGTAATTGCCATTTTGATTCCTCTGGTGCGTGACGTGATTAATGCTGCCGATGATAATAGACCGACGATCCCGGGGGTATCTCTAACTCAACCGCTGGTTCCTAGCCAAACTGCTGTAACTATGTCCATGACTCACGTTTCGGTATAAATCAGATGAAAAAAGACTCTATTTCCGTCGCTATGTTTTTGGCCATTGGATTTATAATTGCGGGGATGTTTGTCACGGTAGCTACGCATATGATCGGCAGCAGTCAGGACGACATCATCTCACATACTAAGCAAGTGGAACAGTATTAGAAGGAGGCGTATCTAATGAAGGAGACTGTCCTCCGGGCATTGTTCATGTGGCTAGTCCTGTTTATTATCCTGCAGCCTATCTTCACCTACATAGATTATCTGCTAGATTTACAGGTCAAAGCTAATACGTCCTATATCACACAAAAAGCAGCAACAGAGGGGATGGTTACAGCTTCTATGCGGAATGAAGTAATTTCAAATCTGAAGGCGATTGGATTTTCTGAAGCTTCGATAGAAATTACGAGCAGTACAGACACCGTTCAAGAGCGAAAGCAACGAATTGATGTGTATGTAACCGCGCCGCGGATAAATCTGTTTCCTTATAATTTTTCTACGGTTTCGCAGCCGACTCGATATTATGGGCATGGATCAATTATGAGTGAGTATCTCGATTGACTAAGGGATGAGCGTAATTTATGGATTACATTATTAAGCTGGCATTTGTCCTACTGATCTTTATCTACTCCTGGTTCTTTCAGATCCAGAATCAGGAGTGGGACCAGCTGCGCAGCATGTTAAAAGACGCAAATAATATCGCTGTTCACGATGCCGCACAGGAATTAGATGAGACCGAATTGACTCGTGGTCGTCTGATTATAGATCCTACAGAAGCGTACGATACTTTTCAGCAAACCCTACAGAACAATCTAGGCCTTGATAGCGGCCTTTCCCCCCAAGGGGGCAGTCGTTTTAAGACACAAGTAAAGATTGTGAAATTCGATATTATTGACGATTCCGATGGGGTGACTTTTCCACTTTTATACGAGGATAGCGAATATGGCATAACCAAATACATCGCAGGTCCTTCGGTTATTGCCGTCATTGAGACGGAGCACCCGGTTCTGATCTCCAGATCCAAAACGCAACAGCCCATCAGGGTGCCAGCAGTTCAGGAGTATAAGATCAATAAGTAGTGAAAAGCCAATTAAAGAAAAGGGAGAGATTCAGTGATGAAGAAGACCATTGTAAGGGCAGTTTTGACTACGACAATGTTACTTAGCATGGTATTGGGGCAGAACGTGATTACTAACGCAGCAGCGGTTACACCAATAGCCGCAGCTACACCAACAACTACAACTACAGTAAAATCTACTGCTACACCAGTACCTATTATGAGGGATAACTTAAGTAAATATGGTTTGAAAAAGGATTTGGAGTTACCGATTACGGTTACGGCGGGTGGGCTTAGTTATACGCTGGAGAAGTTTATGATTTATGATTTCAAGTCAAAAGATGCACAAAATCTAGTGAAGAAATATGATTATGATTCTTTTGGAGGGCTTGTTAGTAACCCAAAGTATTTTATTTGGACTAAAATTACTATTAAGAATAACAGCAAAAACACTGTGAAAAGATCATTGAATGATCGTGAGAAATTATGGACGTTAAGTTTACAGGGTAAATCTCAATTAGATACAATTTGGCCCAAAGCTAATGTGAAAAAATTAAATAGTAAGGAAGCCTTTTATTACTACACCATTAAGCCAGGTGAGCAATTAAGTACTTACCAAGCTTATTTGTATGAGGAAGACTTTAGATACTTTGTTATTCGTTTGTTCTATGGCGGTGAATTTGACGAGAAATTTGTAGTCAACTCACAGGAGTAGAGTAGGAATGAAAAAAATAATCATCTCATGTCTATGCATTATGCTACTCACTTCCCTAATGACAACCATTTCAGTAGAAGCAGCTGAGATGAAATTGATCTCGGTTGCTGTTCCTATTACTACAGGATTGCAAGGATCAAGCAATGCTGCTAAGGACTTTTATCTGGAACTTCCTAGTGGAGTATCTAGTTCATCAGTTAAGACAGGTACTTTTAAATATAGTGGATCTAACGAAAAAACCAACCTTTCTCTTGAGAATGGGAAAATTAAGGTTACATTAAAGGGAGTATCTAATCAAAAGTATATAAAAGAGGTTCAGGGTTATAGAGCTTCTTTTGAGTCGCTTTATGAGTCTGAAATATACAATTCAATATGGTTATACTCAGACGGTAGAAGATGGCAAATCAACGAGTACGATGAATACAAAGATCAAATGAAGACAAAAGACGTAGCTGCTGCAGATGGTTATCCCTCTAAGAATCCACCAACAACGGTAGTAACTGCAGGACCTTTTCAAAAAAATGAATACCTAAAGTGGTATAACGGATCGAAGACGGAAGTTATTGATTCTCAAGATATTATTCAATCTACTATAAAATCTTATGTTGTTAAGAAATCTTCTTATGCTCAAGATCCAAAGTTTAAAAATGGAAGAATTATTTTGAACTATATGATTCCTGCAGGGGTACCTTGGGACCCTGAAGATAATACGGGTTTAACTGGAAAAGCAGAAGGTCGGAAATATTATGCTTACACACATTATTATTATAAGGCTGACGCCAAAGTAACCACCTACAGCTACGGGGGAACAGTCAGCTTTGAATACGGTCTCCCAGATGAAGCTACACTCACAGGTTCCGCAATTATAGAACAACCTAATCCAAACCCAATTAAGTTTGATAATAAGAACGTGCCAGTTAAAATCGCTTTGAAGGGCGAACTCGTATCCTATAAAGATACTTCGAACATTTCAGAATGGATTTTTTATGCCAAAGAAAAAGGGAATGACAGTTCACTCCAGACAAAAAAGGTGTATACCAAAACCCTAACGGCAAACGAAACTTTCAAATTTGAAATTCCAAAGGAGAAAGTGGCAGGTAAAAGTAACTACAGTCAAGAGTACGAACTAAGTATAGTAGTGAGATTTAAGAATGAAGTCGTGACCAAAAGAAGTAAGTTCGACTCGTTAAAAGAATCTTTTACAGTCAAAGCAGGAGTGTATACAACCTCAGATCCTCCGGGAGGAGGGTTTCCAGGTCCTACATCACCGCCAGAACTACCGAGAGAGTTAAAACCTCCAGTAGCTCTTATAAATGCACCCAAAACTGTAAAAGCAGGACAAGAGTTTGTAGCCAGTGCAGCAGGGTCGTATGACCCTGATGGTTATATTACGGATTACTTTTGGGATACGCCTAATGCTAAGGGAGAATTGAGCACTTTGCCAAGGGGAACGCTTTGGTATGATAAAGACCATTTGGGGGAACAAACACTTGCTTTGACTGTAATAGACGATGACAAAATGACTGGAAGTACTAGCACTGAGATCAATGTCATCGAGCCAAAACCAGATGCATCTATCAGGGTAGATGGTACATTAAAGCAAAATCGAAAGGTTATCATACAAAGTTACGTTAGTAGCCCGACTCACTATCCGTTAGTAGATGCTAAGACTAAAATCACCATCACAGCCGTATCAGGTGGAACGAATTCTGATATTAAATATAGCGGATCCCTGAACGGAGTATATAGCAAAGATGTGCTATTCAAGAAGCCAGGGAAATATAAAGCAACCATTTTTGTGGAGAATACATTAGGGCTAACTGCGAGAAACGAAACAACTTTTGATATAGCACCAGACCAGAAACCTTTTGCGTACTTTACGATGGCTGGAACTGCGTATCGTAATCCTTCAGATGGTAATCAAGCGACCATATCAATAGATGATATGTCTTACTCTCCAGATCAAGATATTGTGGTTAGTAGGCTTTGGGAATACCGCTACGATTCAGATAACAACGGTAGTTTTACAGGTGAGCCATGGGCTATTTTTAGCAATGAGAATTTAGATCGTTTGAATCTCAAGGTAAAGGAAGTCGGAAAATACGAAGTAAGACTAACTGTATTTGAAGAGTTTGGTCAGCCGACTATTGCTGAGTTTGTGACGCAGGCTGATCGGCAATCCATAGATTCGGAAGCTACACAAAATGTAATCGAACGAATCTTTACGGTTAAAAATCAAGCACCTGATGTCGATTGGTCATGGTAGAGAGGATTAGAGATGCGGAAATTAAAAAAAACAATTTCAACGTTTATGGCCCTTGTATTACTACTTCTTTCATTCCCTGAATTTTATTCGGGGAGTGTTAAGGTAGAGGCGGCAGGTGACCCAAATATCGTCAATTTTATGGATATTCGTCTTGAAGGATTTAATAAAACAACTCCTTGGGAGCCTGCTATGGGGAATATAGGATCTTTGAATTTGAATATGCCTGCTATGACCCTAACCAATATTACTTTTAATCTAACAACAAGAATACTGCGCTACGATTATGTACCTGATGCGCCTGTAATTTTAACATCAGGGGATATTAATTGGTACTATGATACGCAGCGTACTAGATTTCTTAATATTTACAGTTATATGTACAGGACAGATGGAAGTGGTAATACTGATTATGCTACTGATGCCTCATGGAGAATTGAAGAAATGCCACCTGTGAAAAGTTCGGATAGTCTTCAGTTTAACCTTGACAGAAATACGACCGCTTTTTATGAAAGTTATGCTTATCCAACGAAGTATGGAATTCCAAAAGCTCTTAAAGTCGCACTAAGAGCAAGTGATGCGCAACACCAACCTAACGAATGGATGAATGGTTGGCATAACAACGTATATTATGATTGGGATAACATACCTCTAATAATAAATTCAGCACCTACGCTCACAGTGACTACACCAAGCGAGCAGCAGCTACTGAATGAGCCAGGATTCAGTGGTATGAACATCGAGGGATATGTTCGAGATGTGGACAATAATGATCTAGTCGTTAGTGCTGAAATCCCTAATGTGTTCTATAAACAAGTCAATATCCAACAGGCATTAAATAATAAATGGTTTTCCATCCCAATAGATGTTTTGGCAGACGGAATTCCTCCTGGACGGCACAATATCATTATCAAGGTTGTGGATCCTTATAATTATAAGGATGAGAAATCGTTGGTCGTTAATGTATCCTATAGGCTTAGGAATAAATCCTTTATATTGATTAACACTCCTATAGACATATCAACCACATACAAGGACTATGAAGGAGATTTTAAATATCAAGAACGCTATAGATACGATCATAACCCGTATTTCTTCGATAATTCGATGGGTATCATTTCGGATAGTGGGTTATGGCGTTCAGAAAGGTATACCTCCTTTCCATATAGCGGACTCTATAACGCAACCTTTCAAGCACGAGATAATCCTAAAAACGATGACCGATTCGATGACTATCGTTTATGGAGTCGAGATAATTTATCCTCAATGACCTATCATGTTCATCGGAAGCCCATTGCATTGTTTGCTGCCAAACTGGCGTGGGGATCTCTTCAGCTAACAGATAGTTCCTACGATTTGGACCACATCATGGCTGTTAATAAGGGACTTATAGCTTGGCAATGGCAGTATAAAAAAACTGATTCTGAAATATGGACAGACGGTCAACCGCCAGCTCAATTACCGAGTTCTGGACAATATGACATACGCCTTAGAGTACGTGATGTCGATGGCGAAAATGGGTTAGGGGTCTGGAGCGACTGGTGTGTAAGGACGGTGGGGGCTGCAGGTAATCTACCTCCCGTAGCGCTATTTACTGTTGATCCTAATATTGTTTCCTATCGCAAATCTACTACCATAACAGACAAATCGTTTGATCCGGATAATGATCCATTAGATATGTATTACTGGACGGTTATCAAAGATGGTTGGAACAAAGTTTGGGAGCATTGGGGTGGAGCTACAACGCCACCTAATATCGCAGCTTTTGGAATCGGTAATTATCAAATTAGTTTACAAGTGCATGACAACCGAGGTTTATGGTCAGATTGGTATCGCCAAAATGTCCAGGTGATTAATCACCCACCCGCAGCAGCATTTAACATGCCAGCTGAAGTATATCGAGATACTGTAATTACAATGGATAATCTAACACCAGATCCTGATGAAGATGGAGATTCGCTTGCTTATTTATGGTACGCCAAACTCAACAATAGTCCTTATTATTATGCTGGCAGCAACCGCAACCAATCTTTGACGATACGAGATCTTATTGCTGGAAACGGAATTTCACCGCAACAGGCTATATCAGAAGGATGGGAAATGCGCCTTAAAGCAACAGACGTACCTAATCCCTCAAGTATTGGAGCTTTAAGTTCCAATGCAACACGTGTATTTACTGTTAAAAATCATGTTCCAACAGCTGCTATTAATGGTCCATCGGCAGTATTCCAATATGATACCCGACAATATACATCTTTTGATGAGGATGGAGATCCCTCAGATCTCGCTAGTCTGCAATACTTCTGGAAAGTAACAGATAGTGATGGCATTACGCAATGGTTTCGAACTCCTAATATTGATGTTAATTTTCCTGAGTCCGGTATCTATACATTGGAACACTGGGTTATCGATCAGATCGGTGATAAGTCTAATATAGCTACGTTGAAGGTGAATGTTACTAAGAATCTAGCGCCCTCGATGACATTGATAACCCCGTCGGGAACCGTAACCAATCCATCCGTAATAGATGCCGAAATACAAGGAGATCCATTAATTAAATGGAATTATACAGACCCAGAGAGTGATCGGCAGGAGAAGTACCGTTTAGAATTTTTTTCAAAAGACGGACTCTTAGTTAAGACAGTTGAGAACCTTGACACCACAGGTCAGCTGCGGCAATATCAACTCCCTAACCATACATTCAATCGATTTGAATACTTCACTGTATATGGGCGGGCTTATTCCAAGTTATCCTGGTCAGAAATATCTAACGAAAAAACGTTTATCATCGACAATCCGCCGCAGCCTGGATTCACACTAATCACGGATACAGGTAGAGATGCTGCCAAAGAGCCGATTTATCGGACGGATCTTCTTAATATCAAGAGCAAAGCGACGGATCCAGACATTCCAAAAGGAGATACGATCAGCTATAAGTATGATTTGAAATCATCCAACGGGACGTACGGATTGGCTAGTACTCAAGCTGAATTTACGAAGAAATTCACCTCAAATGGCGTCTTTACCTTGAAACAAACCGTTACGGATTCTCTAGGACTGTATCGAGAGATATCTCTGATTATCACCGTAGCCAACCGTAAACCGACCGTAACGATAACGTACCCAACAAGTACTGACTCAAGTAAGCCTATGATCGCAAGTACGCTTACACCAATCATCAAGTGGGATTATCAAGATGAGGATGGAGATGAACAACAGCGGTATAAGGTACAAATTATCAACATGGCGACAGGGATGGTTAAGGTTCAATCTGGCGAACAAAATTCAAGTGCCAAACAGTGGCAAGTGCCCGCGGGAATATTGGTTGAGAACGAAAAATATGCCGTGGAAGTGGAAGCTTTTGATGGTTATAACTGGAGTAATATCTCAGCGCGTAAATATTTCATGGTTAATCTGCTGAGTATTAAAGGTGGGGTCCAGCACACAGAGGAATGGAATAACAACCGTAAAGGCTACAATTTGAACAAGAGCGGTAATGAGGAGAGTCCAAGAGGCTACAATGTGTTTTGGGCAGGTGAGCGATTTATATTGCAAGGGATAGCAACCGGTCTACCTGATACTGTTGAGGTAACGATGACGGGAGGTTATTCTACGCAACTAAATCCAACGAACAGTGACAAAACCTTGTGGACAGGCGAATTATATGATCCAGCATTTGTGAAACTTCCCGATGGTCCAGTGAAATTTACCTTCACAGCTAAGAATGAGTACAATACCAAAATAGATACAGTTACTGTTGTGATCGCTGGCGATTGGTCCGAATATTTTCGGAACCATCGTGTGAAGTAATGATATATCTACGACTTTATCCTTTTTTCATCTAAAAAGGGCTACGCGGAAATACGATCCGCATAGCCCTTTTTTTACGAGCAACAACTTATATAACTCCTTCAGTCCGTTCTTCATTCATTCTCATCATTCTTGTCGCAACGGAAGGTGTATGTAAAGGTATATTCGTCGAACGCGCAGAGGCTCTTTGAGCTCTACGCACATAATAGGATAACTTGCCGCTGAATATTTTATGGGAACAGAGTGAAAGAGCGAAATCCTCCGGGGTAACAAAGCAGGAAGGCTTATTCACAGGCTGAACTGCGGTATTTTCAAATAAGGAAGCAACAAAATGAGAGCAGAAATAAGCGTTCTCTCGATCTATTTTAACATTTAGAAGTACGCCGATCAGGCCTAAAAGATGGTATTTATAACGTTCCTGATTTTTCATCATCCCTTGGACATGATTGTACATGGCATCGTATTCCGTGGCACTAACACGTAACTGATAAATAGAGCAATTTGCGCTGCTATAAAAAGGGTGAATGAAATTTTCTTGAATCAGACCCGCGACGAATGGATTGTGCATTTTTTTTCTTCCGAAGCTGTACACCTCACGTAGTTCACTATCAAAGGCGATCGAAGCATGGTTCAGATCAGCTTTTGTAAACCACTTAATGAAACCACTGAAGGCTGTACCTGTACCGGTAAGCACAATATAAACATCCTTTTTCGAAGTCATGTTCAGAATTCCTTTCCACTTGGAGATATTGGATAATGAATGAAAATTTTACTTGAGTAACTCCATCTTACTTTATATTCGAGCATTGTAAAACAAACTTTAGTCGCAATAGAAAACTAGACCATAGGCTAAGTAAAAACCCGTCTCATGACATAGTTACTTTTGCGTATATAAATGCGTAGATATTGCAAAACATAAGCTGTCAAACAAAGAGTTTTTAAAAACAATTGGAATTGCTTCCACACTAGTGATACAATAAGAGTCAAAATGACATTCTTGAGATTTCAGAGGAGGAACTATTAAATGAGTGAACAAGAACAAGCGATCCAGAAGGAAGAAAACTCAACAGTAGATAACCTGTCTATCACAACAATTCGTACGTTGGCTATTGATGCTATCGAAAAAGCGAATTCCGGCCATCCAGGTATGCCAATGGGTTCTGCACCAATGGGCTACCAACTGTTTGCAAAAACAATGAATCATAACCCTGATCATCCAACATGGGTAAACCGCGATCGTTTTGTATTGTCCGCTGGACATGGTTCCATGCTTCTGTACAGCTTGCTGCACCTTAGCGGCTATGATCTTCCTATGGAAGAATTGAAACAATTCCGTCAATGGGGTAGCTTGACTCCTGGTCACCCGGAAGTTGGTCACACAGCTGGTGTTGATGCAACTACAGGTCCGCTTGGACAAGGTATTGGTATGGCCGTTGGTATGGCTATGGCCGAAGCTCAATTGGGCGCAACCTACAACAAAGAAGGACATAACGTAGTTGACCACTATACTTATGCTATTTGTGGTGATGGTGACCTTATGGAAGGGATCTCTTCTGAGTCCGCTTCTCTTGCGGGTCATTTGAAACTCGGAAAATTGGTTGTATTGTATGATTCAAATGATATTTCCCTTGATGGTAAATTGAATCTTTCTTTCTCCGAAAATGTAGCTCAACGTTTTGATGCTTATGGTTGGCAAGTTCTGCGTGTAGAAGACGGAAATGACCTTCCGGCTATTGAAAAAGCTATTGCTGAGGCGCAAGCTGAGACTAGCAAACCGACTTTGATCGAAGTGAAAACAGTTATTGGTTATGGTAGCCCTAACAAACAAGGTAAAGGCGGCCATGGCGGTACTCACGGTTCCCCACTTGGAGCAGAAGAAGCTAAGCTGACCAAAGATTTCTACAAATGGGTATACGAAGAAGATTTCTATGTGCCTGACGAAGTTCGTGCACATTTTGCAGAAGTGAAGAAAAACGGAATCGCAGCTAACAAAGCTTGGGACGATAAATTTGCAGCTTACAAAAAAGCATATCCAGAGCTGGCTGCACAATTCGAAACAGTAATCAATGGCGATCTTCCAGAAGGCTGGGATGCTAACCTTCCAACTTACACTACTGAAGATAAAGCAGTATCGACTCGTGTCGCTTCCGGTAGTGCGCTTAACGGTCTGACTGCTGGCGTTCCTCAGCTAGTGGGTGGTTCCGCTGACTTGGAAAGCTCCACTATGACGCATTTGAATGGTTTGACATCTTTCACACCAGAATCTTATGATGGCCGCAACATTTATTTCGGCGTACGTGAGTTTGGTATGGCTGCTGCAATGAACGGTATTGCTCTGCACACTGGTCTTAAAGTATTCGGAGGAACATTCTTCGTATTCACAGACTACCTGCGTCCAGCAATTCGTTTGGCATCGATCATGAAATTGCCAGTAACCTATGTACTGACACATGACAGTATTGCAGTTGGTGAAGATGGTCCTACGCATGAACCAATCGAACAATTGGCTTCCTTGCGTATCATCCCAGGTCTAACTGTTATTCGTCCGGCTGATGCTAACGAAACTTCTGCAGCATGGGCTTATGCTATGGAAAACAAAGAGAATCCGGTTGCTTTGGTTCTGACCCGTCAAAACTTGCCAATTCTTGCTGGAACCGTAGATGGCGTTCGTGAAAATATCAAACGTGGTGGTTATGTTGTCTCTGATTCCAAAAATGGCACTCCACAAGCACAACTTATCGCAACTGGTTCTGAAGTACAGTTGGCAGTTAAAGCGCAAGCTGCTTTGGCAGAAGAAGGCATCGATGTTCGTGTAATCAGCTTGCCAAGCTGGGATCTGTTCGAAAAACAAGACAAAGAATATCGCGATTCCGTAATTCTTCCAGGAGTCAAAGCTCGTCTTGCTATCGAAATGGCACAAACCTTCGGCTGGGAACGTTACACTGGTGACCAAGGCGATATCCTAGGCATCACTACTTTCGGAGCTTCCGCCCCTGGCGATAGAGTTATGAAAGAATACGGCTTTACTGTAGAGAACGTAGTTAGCCGTGTGAAAGCACTTCTGTAATTAACTGAATAATCATTAGGGGGAGAACAAGTAATGAGTCAGTTTAACAACGCAACGATCGAAAAAGCAGCCAATGTATATTATGGCGGACAAGTAACCAGCCGTACGGTAATTTTGCAAGATGGATCTAAGGTGACACTGGGCATCATGTTGCCGGGTGTGTATGAATTTGGTACAGATGGTCCTGAAATTATGGAGATTCTGTCCGGCGATCTTAAAGTGCTGCTTCCCGGCACTGAGGTATGGCAGGAGATTAAGGGAGCGTCAACGTTCAATGTTCCTGGCAACTCTAAATTTGCGTTGGAAGTATTTGAAGTAACTGATTATTGCTGTTCTTACCCGGTTCTATAGAAAACAGACTTTTCTAAGGGTTGTCCTATAAGTAGCTTTTTTCATTGAGTGAGACGACCCGGATACACTTTAAAAATCGTAGAAGTCAGCAAAGCAGCGGTTCTCCCGTTATTGGAGGATCGCTGCTTTTTGTTGTGGCTGGTGATTGCTTGATGTTCAATTATGTATTCATCATTCTATTTTGAGGCTTAAGGACTCAAATGACGTTAGAGCTGAATCGGATAATCACTAAATTAGCACTGAGTCATAACCATCCCCACCGCGCACGGACCCAGACGACGTTAGCGCTGGAGCAACACTAATTTAACACTGGGTCAGCACCATTCCTACCACTTAAGGACCCAGATGACGCTATTAGCAAATTTATAGCCTTTGGAGCAAGCTTTCGGACTCCAGTGCAGCTATTCCATAGAAACAGCCTCATAATTGGCATTTTTTATGCCAATAACGACTATGGAGTCCGATAGCCAGCGACTAACTAGCCTAACCAGTAACTAACCAGCATTTCACCACTAATTCAGTAACTTTTTGCGACTAACCAGTACTTCGCGACCTTCTTAGTAACTATCCCACCAACACCGCCACAACGTCCCGAGTAACTCTACAGCAACCAATATTTTCTTGCACTACAACTGTTAATTTGGTATTATAAAAATACAAACAAACGTTCGTATATTTGATTTAACAATGGAATTCTCCATAAAGAAAAGACCGTATCGCAATATCATGTGCGGGGCGGTCGTAAATGTTCTTATGAAGTAGGTATTGAGTTCTTGAATTTATTTATCGGATACATTTGCACCCATCTTTTGGCCGATCCACTCTTCGTAACATTTCACTACAGCAGAGAGATCTTCTTCACCATAACCTTGGGTGAATCCAGCTTGGAACATGCTTTTAGCCAAGCCCAGCATAGGAGAAGGAACGCCTGTTGAATCGCTGTGGGCAGAGGCAAGCTTCAAATCCTTAAGCATTAGAGCTAGAGAGAATTGATTGCTGAAATCATCTTCTATGATTTTACGTCCTTTAAGCTCAGCTTGTTTGCTGCCCGCTGAACCAAGTTGTACCAGTTCCAAGAACTTGTCTGCTGGTACGCCTGATTTAACGGCAATGGCGAACCCTTCGGCTAGGGCAACATTATGAATGCCGACCATAGCATTGTGAGCCAGCTTGGCCACAGCGCCGCTGCCGTTCTCACCCATATGTAGCAGCTTCTTACCCAAAGTATCAAAGATATCACGATGTTGTTCTATGACCTCAGCACTACCGCCGACCATGAACACTAAGGTTCCTTCAATCGCTGCTGGTTTGCTTCCAGTTACTGGCGCGTCTAGGAAATGTCCACCGCGAGCTTCTACAGCAGCGGCAATTTCACGAACTAGTCCTGGTGAAATTGTGCTGGAATCAATAATTAGTCCACCAGGCTTCACAGCATCAAGAATACCATCTTGACCATAAAACACTTCACGAACCGAATCATCATTGCTGATCATGGTAATAATAACATCCTTACCCTCAGCCGCTTCGCGGGGCGTGAGAGCAGTCTGGGCACCTTCTGCTTCAAGAGGTTTACATTTGGCTGCCGTACGGTTGTATACCGTAACCTGAAAGCCGCCACGTAGTAAATTGGAGGCCATAGGCGCACCCATTGTTCCGAGTCCGATAAAACCGATTTGTTTCATTTATATAGCCACCTTCCGTTTTCTTTATTCTATCACGGCACTTTGTCCAGCACCACAGCACACCTATGTCTTTTGATACAGGAAACGCTTCCAAGGAACTTTGAAAAACTTGGTTCTAATGCCCTCTATGTGCCCTAAGACCTTGCCAGTCAAGGCAAATTAAAGTATCCTAATTATAAAGTTGTAACAAACGGTTTTAAATTTAAAGAGATAAAACAGGAGGTTACCATTACCGATGTCTAAGAAGATTAATTTTGACTACACAAAAGCTCTTTCGTTTTTTAACCAACAAGAAATCGACAACCTTGCCGCCCCAGTTAAGCTAGCACACGAACAGTTGCATAACAAAACTGGTGTAGGTTCTGACTACCTTGGATGGATCGATCTGCCGACAGCATATGATAAGGAAGAATTTGCTCGCATTCAACAAGCTGCTAAGAAGATCCAAAGCGATTCCGAGGTACTGATTGTAATTGGTATCGGAGGTTCTTATCTGGGAGCACGCGCAGCTATTGAGGCGTTATCGCATTCTTTCTACAATAACCTTTCTAAAGATAAACGCAAAACTCCAGAAGTTTATTTCGCTGGTAATAACATTAGCTCTACATACATCACGCATCTGCTTGATCTAGTAGAAGGCAAAGACTTCTCCGTGAACGTAATCTCCAAATCAGGAACTACTACTGAGCCAGCAATTGCTTTCCGCATTTTCCGCGCTGCGCTGGAGAAGAAATACGGCAAGGAAGAAGCTCGTAAACGCATTTACGCTACTACAGACAAGGAAAAAGGTGCCCTTAAGAAATTGGCAACTGAAGAAGGTTATGAATCCTTCATCATTCCAGACGATGTAGGCGGACGTTACTCCGTATTGACACCTGTAGGCTTGCTGCCGATTGCTGTAGCTGGCATTAACATTGAAGAAATGATGCAAGGTGCTGCTGCCGCTGCGGATGAGTTCAACAATCCAGATGTAGCTACTAACCAAGCTTATCAATATGCTGCAGTTCGTAACGCTTTATACCGTAAAGGTAAAACAACTGAAATCCTCGTCAACTATGAGCCTTCCTTACACTTTGTATCTGAGTGGTGGAAACAATTGTTTGGCGAAAGTGAAGGTAAGGACTTCAAAGGAATTTATCCTTCTTCCGTTGATTTCTCCACAGATCTACACTCCATGGGTCAATTTATCCAAGAAGGTAACCGCAACATTTTTGAAACGGTTATCCAAGTAGATCAAGTAGCTCATCATGTTACGATTGAGAATGATCCGGATGATCTGGACGGCTTGAACTTCTTAACAGGAAAGACTATGGATTTTGTGAATAAGAAAGCTTTCCAAGGTACAATGCTTGCACATACAGATGGTCAAGTACCTAACCTTATCGTTACTATTCCTGATCAAACACCATACACCTTTGGATATTTGGTGTACTTCTTTGAAAAAGCCTGCGGTATCAGCGGATACTTGCTCGGTGTTAACCCATTTGACCAACCAGGCGTAGAAGCATACAAGAAAAACATGTTCGCATTGCTTGGCAAACCAGGTTACGAAAAAGAAAAAGCAGAGCTAGAAGCAAGACTTACTGAATAGTATTGCAGTAGGTTTTACAATAGCTAGTTATCACAGAACATTCATACTAATGTAAGTCACCAGGAGCAGTCCATAGGTAATCCAATACCGGGACTGCTCCTGACATTATATGAAGACATCATATGTAAATAAGGACTGGAATAATTATGTTAGAACACTATCGAACGGTCCGCTCTTCCGGCTCAAAGGAAGTTGTGATCCGCAAATCTCGCTTCATTGGTCATGTTATGCCAGTGGAGAATGAAGAAGAAGCTTTGTTGTTTATCGAGGACATCAAGAAGAAACATTGGAACGCAACGCATAACTGTTCTGCTTATGTGATTGGGGAGAGAGACGAAATCCAGAGGCAATCGGACGACGGGGAGCCGAGTGGTACAGCCGGCAAACCGATTTTGGAAGTAATCCGCAATCAGGGAGTTAAAAATGTCGCAATCGTAGTTACCCGTTATTTCGGAGGCATTATGCTGGGTGCCGGTGGGCTGATTAGAGCTTATACGGATGGAGCAGTGCTTGCGCTTGAAGCAGGAGAAGTAATCACCCGTGTACTGAGACGAGAGGTATTCGTAGAGATCGAGTACACTTGGCTGGGCAAGGTTGAGAACGAACTTCGAGGAAGAGGGATTCAGACTGGCGAGACTTTGTTCACCGACAAAGTAACGTTGTTATGTTTGCCGCGAAATGATGAGGGTGAGACTTTTATGGCATGGATAACAGATCTAACCCAAGGGCAAGCCCTGATAACAGAAGGGCGGCGGATTTACTACAGCGAAGGGGATTAGTATATGGCAAGGAGAGCAGTGGAGCAGGAGTTGTCGAGGGAAAGGATTCTAGAGGCCGCTAGGCATCTATTTATAACCAAAGGGTATCGGGCAATTTCAATGCGAAGTATTGGTCAGCATTTGGGATATAGCCACGGCTCTCTCTATTATCATTTCAAGGAAAAGGCGGAGTTGTTCTACGCTATTGTTGTAGAGGATTTTAATCATGTGGCTGCTTTACTCAGCCAAGTAATGAATAAACCGCCTGAAGAAGGAATGACAAGGGTAGAACAGCTGATTATGGAATTTATTAGATTTGGAATAGATCATCCCTATCAATATGAAATTATGTTCATGATTCGCGATGAGGAATTGCTAGCTTATTGTAGAGCAGAACAGGGACGATGTTTTGATTTATTCTCAAGTATTGTACGCCGTCATATGAAGGAAGAGGGATATGTGTCTGAGGACTGGCAGAATGTGCCGTTAACAATGTTCTTGTCTGCACACGGATTTATTTCTTATTATATCCAGGATAAAGTATCGTTTGACGATGTGAAAGAGGCAGCGTTAGCTCATATAAAGGTTTTATGTCGCAGCCTTTAACATGCTGTTTTTTTTATAGATCTTCACTTTAAAGCTGTGCATTGGTATAACACTGCTTCTCTGCTTGATGAAAGTATTACTAGACTCTAGTTATAGTCTAAATGGCCGCTCCGTAGCGATAACGGAAGCGGCCATTTGTATGTTTATTATCCCTCTACTATTTTTAAGAAACATTGCCGGCGTCTAGGTCCATCGAACTCACAGAAATAAATACCTTGCCAACGACCGAGAATTAATTCACCTTCGTGGATGATCAGGGTCTGGGAAGGCCCGGTAGTAATAGATTTAAGATGAGAGGCAGTATTGCCTTCCGCATGCCGATACTTCGGATGCTCCCAAGGGTAGACCTCATCCAGACGCATCAGAACATCATGCTTCACATCAGGATCCGCATTTTCATTAATAGCAATACCAGCAGTGGTATGAGGACAATAAACTACAATCAATCCGTCTTGAACTCCACTTTTTTTTACATAAGAAATGACTTCCCGAGTAATATCACGCAATTCATCCCGCTTTGTAGTAGTGATCTCCAGAGTATGCAACATAATCATTCTCCTTCCTGTGAGGTGCCATTTTTTAGTGTACCTTTGATACATATATTTTAACCCAAATTCACTTGAAAGTAATTGACGGCGGTGAGAAGGATTTGGTAAAGTAGTAATAATATAAAACCAAGTATATAAATAGGAATAATTAATGAGGATTTTGGTTAGTATACCGACCGGTTATCCGGAGGTGGGAGGGCAAAAATCATTGAATTCGCTGCTTAGACACAAAGGCTGGACTTGGGGTTTCCGAACTACAATTTTGCTCTATTTTGTAGTATTGATCGTGTTGCCCATACTCGGGGTCTATTACAACTCTTTTTCTCTTGGTTTTGGCAATTTTGTGGAAAGCGTCAGCGATCCAATTGCTTGGAAGTCGGTGCTGTTAACCTTAAAGCTGGCGATTATCGCTACTTTAATTAATGTCTTCTTAGGAACTATGATTGCTTGGGTCCTTATTCGTTATCAATTTGCTGGTAAAGCGCTGCTAAACAGTCTGGTCGATTTACCTTTTGCACTTCCAACAGCTGTCGGAGGTTTGATGATTCTACTGCTGCTTGGACCAGGTAGTCTTATCGGCAAAGCAGTTGAGGCACTTGGATTTGAAATTGTTTTTCATCAACCGGCTATCGTAATTGCTATGGTGTTCGTGACGTTTCCATTCGTGATTCGAGCGGTTCAGCCCTTGCTGGAGGAGTTGGATCCATCCGAAGAGGAAGCAGCATATACAATGGGTGCCAAGGGAGCAAGGGTATTCTGGCAAGTTATTCTTCCATCTATGGCGCCTGGGATGATCAGTGGTGGGATGCTCGCATTTTCAAGGGCACTTGCGGAATTTGGTGCAGTGGTACTCGTCGCAGGGAATATTCCGGGCCGTACGCTTGTATCTTCTGTTTTTATTTTTGGTGAAGTTGAAAGTGATAATCCGGTCTCCGCCGCTGCGGTTTCTGTTATTCTCTTGACCTTATCCTTTCTCATTCTTTGGCTGATTAATATGCTGCAGATGCGGGGGAGATGCTCATGAGGAAATTATGGATTGCTCTTACTTATTTAGTGTTTTTTCTGCTGATTGCTGCTCCATTAGGAAAAATGGCTATTGGTGCTTTTAGTGAAGGATTTGGTGGTTTCTGGAATGCTCTGACTAGGCCCGAAGCGCTGCATGCGCTAATGATGACTGGGCTTGTTGTGATAGTAGTTACGTTATTAAATACATTGTTCGGTATTATGATGGCTCTGTATCTTGTTCGGGCGAACTGGATCGGCAAGCGTCTAAAAGGATTATTGAACAGTATTGTAGATTTGCCTTACGCAGTATCCCCTGTAATCGGAGGATTGATGATTGTCCTGTTGCTGGGTCCCGATAGTACCTTGGGGGCGATTTTTGAGGGGATTGGACTAAAGATCGTTTATGCGATTCCCGGAATGATCATTGCCACTTTATTTGTTACCTTTCCTTTAATGGTGCGCGAGGTGATGCCGGTGCTTCAGGAGATTGGTTCACAGCAGGAGGAAGCGGCTTCGACATTGGGCGCTCGTAGCTGGACTATTTTTTGGAAGGTAACTTGGCCTTCGATTCGTTGGGCGGTTGTGTATGGTGTCATTCTTACGGTGGCACGTTCACTTGGAGAGTTCGGTGCGGTGCTCGTGGTCTCGGGGAACATTATGAATAAAACCCAGACGGCGACAACTTTAGTCTATCAGGATGTTGAGAATTTTAATGTAACGGCTGCTGGAGGAATAGCGCTAGTTCTGGCTGCATTTTCCGCAGGTCTGCTGCTGTTGATGGAATGGACCAAGAGAAGAAAGGAAGTGCAGTAATATGCATGTAGAAGTGCGGGGGTTAAACAAGCATTTTGGAGATTTTCATGCGGTCAAGGACGTCAATTTCACCATTACAAAAGGTCACCTGATTGGATTGCTCGGCCCAAGTGGAGGCGGGAAAACCTCAATTCTACGTATGCTGGCGGGACTGGAGTCACCGGATACCGGAGAGATTATTTTTCATGGTCAAACGGTGAACAATCTTCCTCCTCAAGAACGTGGGATCGGCTTCGTCTTCCAGAACTATGCACTCTTCAAACATATGACTGTATTTGATAATATCGCTTTTGGTCTAAAGGTTAAAAAGGCTAACAAAACAGCCATCCGCGATCGTGTTATGGAACTTGTGGAGCTTACAGGGTTAAAAGGGTTCGAGAAACGTTATCCGCATCAGCTATCAGGGGG
Source organism: Paenibacillus sp. FSL R5-0928 (assembly GCF_037970385.1). NCBI lineage: Bacteria > Bacillati > Bacillota > Bacilli > Caryophanales > Paenibacillaceae > Paenibacillus > Paenibacillus sp. FSL R5-0928. The sequence continues at coordinate 1,381,116 of NZ_CP150225.1, forward strand.
ACAACGTCAACGTGTGGCTTTTGCACGTGCGCTTGCGCCTGAACCACAGCTGCTGCTTTTAGATGAACCTTTTGCCGCTATTGATGCGAAGATCCGCCAGGAGCTGCGCGCTTGGCTGCGTGAACTGATTGAACGTGTAGGTATCACCTCTATTTTCGTAACCCATGACCAAGATGAAGCGATTGAAGTAGCGGATGAAATCATGATTATTAATCAAGGACGCTTGGAACAAAAGGGTACCCCGTGGGATATTTACAAGGAGCCTAAAACACCGTTCGTGGCAACATTTATCGGTGAATCTACGCTGATTGAGAACGCTTCTGAGGTTAAAGGCTTTACAGGTGCGGGGGACGGCAAGCCTACCAAAGCACTGATTCGTCCTGAATATATTGAAGTGGGTAACCTGCATGAGTTCAAGATGGCTTCTGCCACGGAAAAAGGTGTTGTGAAACATCTGCATTTCCGCGGAAGCGAATGGCTCGTTGAGGTTGAAGTAAATGGCCACAAGCTGGTCACCTACCGTTCGTTGGAGAAAGAAACCTTGCAGCCGGGTCAGGAAATTTCAGTACTGGTACATCGGGCTTATTTATTTAATGATGAGCGCAGCTGGATCCAGGAGAACAACCTGAAAGAAGATCCAATGCCGATTTTTATTTAAAAATAAATAAAATGATTTTCAATTTTTTTTGATAGTAGCGAATGTGATGAGCTAGGATTAGAGGAACTGATGTGAAGGTAAGAAGTAATGAAGTGGAAGTTTGGAACTGTAGGAGCGGAGTGACCGCCTTTGTTTCCGGATTTAATCCGCTGAGATTATAAAATCAATAAATCTGGGAACAACAGCGGCCGAAAGTCCAAACATTCCACGTAATTACGGCAAAGACCAAACGTTGGTTACTTGAATTTTAAGTTTCAGCCATAGAGCTACTTTCAAGGAAATATTAAAAATCATTACCTCGAAGGATGTGGGCCGCAATGAATGTCAAAAGGAGCAGACAACTGCACGGATGTTTTGCTGCCCTAATGCTGGCCATACTCACGCTGACAGCAGTCGGTTGCGGGAATGTGAAGGCAGTTACGACGATGGCAGAGCCTTCGAAGCAAGGGGATGTTACGCTGGTAATTGGCGCATACAGTGTGGCTAAGGATGCAATGCAGGATATTTTGCCGTTATTTGCTGCCAAGTGGAAAGCGGATACGGGTCAGGATATTAGTTTTCAGGAGTCTTATGAGGCTTCAGGGACACAGGCACGAGCGATTGTAGGTGGATTTGAAGCGGATGTGACGCTGCTAGCCATGGAAGGTGATGTCGAGAAGCTAGTTAAGGCTGGACTCGTAGCGTCAACATGGAAAGAGCAGGGTGAACAAGGTATGGTGACACGTTCAGTAGTTGCTCTTGGTACCCGCGAGGGAAATCCCAAAGGCATTCGCGATTTTGCGGACTTAGCCAAGCCGGGAATTAAAGTGTTATATCCCAACCCCAAGACCTCTGGTGGTGCGCAATGGGATATCAACGCGATCTATGGGGCTGGTCTGAAGCTGTCAGAGGAGCAGGAGGGCGCAAAGGATCCAGCAGCAGCCAAAGCTTTTTTGGAAAGTATCCATGCCAATGTAGAGTCTCTGGATAAAAGTGGCCGCGCTTCTATGGCAGCCTTCGAGTATGGAGTGGGGGATGTAATTGTCACCTATGAGAACGAACTGCTGGCGCGGATTGCCCAGGGAGTCAAATACGAAGTTATTATTCCTAAAAATACAATTCTGATTGAGAATCCGGCGGCTGTCGTAGAGAAATATGCGGATGAGCATGGGACTCGTGTAGCATCAGAAGCACTGGTTGATTTTTTGATAACCCCACAGGCACAAGAGATCTTTGCAAACTATGGCTTTCGTCCCGTGGATAAACAAGTCTATGCTGAGCACAAAAGCGATTACCCTGATCCGGCGGGCCTCTTTGATATTAACTATTTAGGAGGCTGGGATGAGGTGCGAAGCTCACTTTATTCCAAGCGTGGAATTTGGTATCAGGTACTTGCCGGAATATAAGGTAGAGGTATAACAAAAGAGTCATCCCAGCAGTTCTTCTGTGGTGGGGATGGCTTTTTTTGGTGGGTCTCTTTAAGATAGAGAGAGGGTAATTTAGATTTATTACTTCGTTGAAGAGAACCTGAAGGAGAGATAACAGATGGATACGTTGGTGTTTTTGGGTACAGGGGATGCCATGGGGGTTCCTCGGGTATATTGCAGCTGTGAGACCTGTACAGAGGCAAGGGAACAGGGGGAAAATATTCGCCTGCGCTCTTCTGTACTTATAGATAATGGCAGTGACTTTTTAGTGATCGATTGTGGGCCTGACTGGCGGCGTCAGATGGAAGCGCAGGGAGTACGAAATATGCGCAGACTGCTGGTGACGCACGCTCATTTTGACCATATTGGTGGGCTGCCGGAATGGGCGGATGCCTGCCGCTGGATGGGATATAAAGGCCAGCTCTATGCCCCAGCAGAAGTGATTCCGATTATTGAGCGGCAATATCCATGGCTGCGCAATCAGATCGAGATGATTCCTTGTGATGAAGGCATAGAGCTAGACGGCTGGACAATAGATATCTGGAAAGTGAACCATGGCAAGAATGGATACTCGTATGCTTTTCGTCTGGAGAAGGAGGGCTATGTATGGGTGTATTGTCCAGATTCCATTTCTCTTGGAGCTGAAGAGACACGCCTGATGCATGGAGCTGACTTGCTGGTATTAGGTACAAGCTTCTATTACGAAGCAGCGGAGTTATCGACTCGTTCTGTATACGATATGACGGAAGCAGCGGAGCTGCTGCAAACTGTGAAGCCTCAAAAGGCAATCTATACCCATATGTCGCATGATGTGGATATGAGAAAATCATATATTTTACCGGAAAATGTTACGCTGGCCGAAACGGGGATGAGAATACCCTTAGGATCTTCGGAAATTAGATGAAATTTAGATAAAAAGAAAACTCCCCTCATTTGCTGGAAGGGAGTTTTCGTGATCCCATTTAAACCTGTTATATTCCGCCTTGTTGAATCCGTTTAATTAACTCTTCAAGCCAATAAACGGAGTGCTCTGCTTTAGTTGAAATATTCACTAAATCAAAAAGGGACATCATTCGGGCAACTTCAGCCTGTTGATGTTCCTTTTGTGATTTCTATTGCATTCAGTATTCAGATCCCGATATATACTATATAATCAAAAAGCATATCGTATTATTTTTACATATTTAGAATAATAATCATCGCCAGAGGAGGAGTACGAAGTGGCTGACTCCAAGGATCCAATCCTGCTTGATTTTCCCGAGAGTTTTGAAACAGAGAGGCTGCTCATTCGTGCCCCTTTATGGGGAGATGGAGTTAGCATGAATGAGGCTATCCGTGAAAGTATAGATGAATTGAGACCTTGGATGGCTTTTGCTCAAGTAATACCCACATTAGAAGAATCAGAGAAAGTTACTAGAGAAGGCAGACTGGAGTTTCTAAAAAGGTATAAGCTACATATGCGTATTTTTAGAAGGGATACGGAGGGTTTTATCGGCTGCATTAGCCTGCATCATCTAAACTGGGAACTCCGCAATTTTGAGATTGGTTATTGGATCCGGAGCGCCTGTGCAGGCAAAGGATATATGACAGAAGCCGTAAATGGAATCACCAATTTTGCCATACGGGAACTAGGGGTGAATCGTCTCGAAATCTTTTGTAGTGAACGAAACACCAAAAGTGCCGCGGTAGCCGAACGTGCGGGTTTTACACTGGAAGGGATCCTGCGCAGTGCGAGTCTTGGGTATGACGGGGAACGGCATGATAATAAGGTGTTCGCTAAGGTTAGAGGTATAGAATTTTAAGTGAGAGGGCTGGTTCTTTGAAGCAGAAAGGCGTTTTCTCAAGATTAAGTACATACATGTTAAGGCACAAGCTCTTATATACGATTTTATTATTTACGACTTTATTTGGGATTGTTCTGGATTTAACGATTGCTTGGCTGCTCTCAGTAATTACGGATGCTGCGGTTAGACTCGATGTGAAAGCTTTTAAAGGGCTGGTTATTTTTGGATTAATCTACTTATTAGTGAGTGCAATTAACGGTTTCATCGATCGATATTTCAAAAATAAAATCTCTGCCAAGATCAGAAATGAGCTGCGGTTGGATATGATGCGGCATGCCTTAGCTCTTCCTCAGTCTTATTTTGACCGTAATCATTCCGGGGATTTATTGTCCCGCTTTACTAATGATAATCAATCTGTTGGTAATGCTGCAGGCGAGGTAATGATTGATCTAATCCGTAACCCTTTACTAGCCCTCGCGGCTTTTGGTTATTTGCTCTATATTAACTGGCTGCTGGCGTTGATCTGTTTTGCAATGGGGCCTTTGATGTTCCTTACGGGAAAAATCTTCGGTTCAGCGATGCGTGAGAACAGTGTGAAGATTCAGACTAATATGAGCAAGATTACTTCCTTTTTACATGACGTTCTAGGCAGTAGTATGGTGTTTAAATCCTTTAGCATTGAACGCAGACTAATGAAGCAGTATCAGGAACATAGTGAGAATATCACTTCCGAAGAATTAAAACGGGGAAGAATTGAGGGAGCTACTGGCTCGTTCTCCTCTTTTTTGGGAAACTTTACGTTTCTTCTGGCGCTGGTCGTGGCTGGTTATTTTGTGGCAAAAGGATCACTTGAGGTTGGTGCGATGATTGCTTTCATCCAGCTCATGAATTATTTAGTAATGCCGTTCTCGTCATTGCCGGGACTGATCAATTCGATGCAGCAATCACTTGGGGCGGCGGGACGGATCTTTGAGGTGTTGGATAGCCCGGTGGAGGTTGAGACCCTTCCAGAAGTGGAGACTAAGCAAACAGAATTTGAGAGTATGGTTATGTCGTCGATCTCTTTCTCGTATCCGGGAGCAGAGAGACAAAGTATAAACAAGATTAGCTTAGAGCTTCAAAAGGGAACACAGATGGCGGTTGTGGGACCGAGTGGTGGAGGTAAATCTACGCTTTTTAAACTATTGCTGGGATTGTATGAACCCGATGAAGGCGAAGTAACAATCAATGGGCAGCGGATCAACGAGATGAGTCTGGCTAAGCTTAGAAGTTATTTTTCCTATGTGCCGCAAGAGGCAGGTCTTTATACGGGAAGCATTCGTGATAATATCCGGAATGGAAATCCAGAGGCGGATGAGCAAGAAATTCTGGAAGCTTTGCGAAAAGCGAATGCCTATGATTTTGTAATGGAATTGCCTGAGGGACTGGATACTGATATTGGTGAGGAAGGTTCACGACTGTCCGGGGGACAACGTCAGCGGCTTTCCATTGCAAGAGCAATTCTGAGAAACGCTCCTATTCTGCTGTTGGATGAAGCTACTGCTGCACTTGACAATGAATCAGAAAAACTGGTGCAGCAGGCCATTCGTAAACTAATGGGAGACAAAACTACACTCGTTATCGCGCACCGTTTATCTACGATTCAGAACGCTGATATCATTCTCGTGATGGAGAATGGTGAAATTGTGGAGAGTGGAATGCATGATGTACTGCTTGCTGCCGGAGGAAGATATAATGATCTGTACTATTCTCAGCTAGAGCAGGAAGAAGAGAGTGGAATGGGACCCGAGAAAGTGGAATTAGCTTCTACAGGAGTTTGAGTTTTGGAATAAAAAAGGGTGTAGCAACGTCATGAAATATGGCGTTGCTGCACCCTTTTGCTTAAGGAAATTTAGTTTACTTTATTAAGAATGAATTTATCAATCGCATATTTCACGCCATCGTCATTGTTGCTTAAGGTCACGAAATCAGCAATTTCTTTCAGAGCAGGAATAGCATTCTCCATAGCGACGCCAAGTCCGGCAGCTTCAAGCATCTCATGGTCGTTCCAAGAATCGCCTACAGCGATGGTCTCGGAAAGATCACAGCCGTAATGTTTGGCTAGGAATTCAAGTGCAATGCCCTTGGTTCCTTCATGATGCATGATTTCCAGAAAGTGTGGTTTGGATTTGGTAATATGCACGGAATCACCAAGCAATTCATGCAGGATTGGAGCCAGTTCATCCAAGAAATCAGGATCATCGATAATTAGCATTTTTGGTGTTTTTTGCGGGACAAGCTTTTCCCAGTCAGGCTCAATAAAATATTGCGTTTTATTCAAGTCCGTATAGTCTTTGATCTTTTGGTTGTCTTCACGGGCATATAGCTTGTCGTCAATGTAAGTTTGCAGATGCAGATTATGCTCCACGCAGTAAGTGAACAGCTTGCGGACTGCATCTTGCGGGACGTAACGCTCATACAGTACTTTTTCATCGAGCAAGTTCTTAACGAGTGCACCCTGGTAAGTAATGATAGGTACGTTTAGTCCAGTTTGACGGGCAATGGCTTGAGCGGAAGCGTAAGCACGGCCTGTAGCAAGGGTTACAACAACACCTGCGGCAACTGCCTCTTCAAGCGCAGTTTGGGTAGCGGGTGTTACTTCCTTGTCATCATTAATCAGAGTGTCATCAATATCAATCGCGATCAATTTGTACATTTGTCTCTCTCCTTATCTCTTTCTAAATAAATGTAATTTGGAAAAATAACTCTTCTTATGTTGATTCTGACCCGGTTCCGGGCTCAGCTCTGCCATAAGCATAGCCCCCAGAATACAACCACAACCGAGCAGAGCGGACAACCCGAGTGTTTCCCCGCCAAAGGCTAAACCCGTCAGAACGGCAAATACCGGTTCTGTGGCATAAATAATGGCTACCCGCGATGGGGTAGTATATTTCTGACAGGCGGTTTGAATCCAGAAGGCAAAAGCGCTGGTTGGCCCAATGGAGATCAGCAGAGCCCAAAGCACATCTGGGTCCTTAATCAGCTCCCCGCTGTGGGCGAGCGGTGTTGCCCCTTCAAAAATAAGCGAGGCAGCAATACTGAACAGCCCAACGAAAGCAAGCTGCAGAGTAGCTAGCGGCAACGCCGGATAATGAGGTGCATAAACGCCAGTATAGGCTACCTGTAACGCAAAAGCTATGGCACATAGAAGAATCAAGGCATCGCCTTTATTCAAGGATAATGCAGAGCCCGTGAACGTCAACAGATAAAGCCCGATTGCGGCGAGTGCTGCACTGAACCAAGTGTATCGTGAAATCGCATGCTTCAATAGGGCTAGAGACAGAAAGGGAACTAGGACAACTGATAGCCCGGTAATAAAGCCGGTATTAGAGGTTGTTGTATATAGAAGTCCCATAGTCTGAAAGCCATAGCCCAAAAACAAAAAAAGGCCAAGCAGCAGAGAATCGCGTACCATGCGGAAACTTAGCTGTTTCCAATCCTTGCGGTAAAAAATAACTGTGATTAGAGCCAGCAACAGGGCAGCGCCCATAAAGCGGATGCTATTAAACGCGAGTGGTGGCAGCACCTTGACAGCATTTTGTACAATCAGAAAGGTACATCCCCACATCATCGCCACCAATAGCAGGCTAAAATCGGCTATACGGGAACGCTTCACTACTTAGGTCATCCTTTCTTCAGCAGCTGCCGTCTCTATGTAGACGACAAGGTCAAGTTGTCCAAATTGTATCGTATATTCATGGGGAGGACAAGATAGAAATCGCGCAAAGGCTTATATACTAAGCGATTTCAGCGTTTTATGTAGACAAAAAAACCGGGTCTTGATATACTTCGATAACCGCACATTTGTTCTTGTTTTTGCATCTTAGAAAGGAGCGGTTTCACTATGATGGGCAGATCCCATTTAATTATCAGCACCGGGGTTACCCTATCTGTTATGAGTTTGATGGCCCATGAGATTACAATCCCGGTTATTGCCGTCGCCGCATTAAGCTCGCTCCTGCCAGACATTGATGAACCGAATTCGTTACTGGTACGCAAGGCGATTCCTGACTTTCTGCTCAGGATACTACAGGTTGCTTTGATAGGAGCAGCGATTTATCTTTATTTTGCAGGAATCGTTGAAAGCCCTTGGAATATTGTACTGGCCCTACTTGTGGGGAGTGTAACTTTCCTGCCGGGAAGAAAGCTGCGGCATCTGGTGATGGTACTAATCGCTACTGCGGTATTTGCATACGGAGGGGCGTATGATCCTTGGAACTACATAGTAGCTTGTATACTCGTAGTTACATCACTTGTCCCGCATCGTGGATTGACTCATACCTTATATGCTGTTGCAGGCTGGAGCACTTTATTGTATTTTGCTTCATCGGGTATACAGGATGGTGGTAGTCTATGGATAGCAGGCGGCATGTCTTATGCGCTTCATCTATTGGCCGACTCTCTCACCCAAAGGGGAATTACGCCCCTGCCGCCCATTCCATTTAAGCTGCGTCTAAAGCTAATGAGTACAGGCACGAAAAAAGGTGGAGCTGTAGAGAATGTTTTTATCCTGCTCACACTCGCCCTAGTTGTATATGTATTTATACTTTCTCCTTGAGATTTACGGATATGAAGCACATAATGAATTACCGCTAGAACACACAGGAGGCGGCTGTTATGCGGGGGGATTCCTTAGTGAAGTGGTTTGGAAGATTGCAGATTCGTAATAAAATAATCCTTATTTTTATACCGTTGATCATTTTTCCATTGCTTGCTTTAGGCTTGCTCTCAGGGCAGATGTTCAGCCGTTCGATGATCGAAAAGGCTAAGTACAATTTTAAAGATGAATCCAAGCTCATCATGCAGCAAATAGATACGATTGTAAAAAATACGGAGAGCAGTGCCAACATTATAACTACCGACATCCATCGGATGTATGCTGAACGTCCGTTGTTATCCTCGACAGTGGAGCAGACGCGGTTTCGCAATTTAATGCAGAGCCAGCTTTCTATCGATCTGATTATTTTTCCGGATGTCGATTCTGCTGTATTTGTGGATACGGAAGGCCAGATTTATTCCTCTTACGCCTACGGTAATCCTAACGAGCAGAAGGTATTTACCAGCGATATGCTGGAGAAGGCTAAAGAAAAAGGCAGCTACGGTGTCAACCGTTGGCTTCCCATGGAACAGAGAGATTATCTGGTTAGTGATCCGGCAGTTCCGGTGCTCACACTGAGTAAAGTCGTGTACAATCTTAAAACGGGCAACCTAATAGGTACATTATTTGTGAACGTAAAAGAAGATGCTCTCTCTGCTTTTCTGGAAACCGCTAGAGAAACCTCTTCGGACAAGAAATATTTTATAGTAGACGGAACGCAAAGGACCGTGTCTACCCCTGATAAATCAAAGCTTCTACTGAAGCCTGAGGACAGACTGAACGGCAGTCTTAGGAAGACGGGAAGCTCTGTCTCGGAAATTATCGGCAAGGGGAGCGGGCGAGAGCTGGTCACTGTGACGTATTATGATAAGCTGAATTGGAAGCTTGTGAATACGATTTCGCTGCAGAAGTTAACTGCGGATATTCACCGTAATATAACGTTAACTATATTCGTGGGAATAGGATGCCTGTTACTGTCTCTGCTGCTTGCAGGAAAGCTGTCACAGATTATCGTAAATCCGCTTCTTCAAGTGACGAAGGCGATGCGTAAAGTAAGGGAAGGCGATCTGAATGTCACCTCACCAGTGACTACAGAGGATGAGACTGGGCTAATCTCCACCGTATTCAATTCCATGGTTGGTCGTATTCAGGAGCTGATGCGGACGATTACAAACGAACAAGTCCGGAAACGTGAATATGAACTAGCTCTGATCCATGCCCAGATTAAACCCCATTTTCTGTACAACACACTGGATACGATTTATGTACTCAACGATTTGGAGCTTAATGAAGCAGCTCGGGATACGACCAAGGCACTGGCAGATTTCTATCGGGTTGTTCTTAGCAAAGGGAACGAGGTTATTCCACTGTCCGAGGAAGTATCAAATGCAGCTGATTATTTGGTTATTATGCAGGTTCGCAACCCCGACGTATTACGTTACGAGATTAATATCCCGAAATTTCTCGAAGGAGTCAAGGTACCCAAATTGTCCCTGCAGCCGCTCATCGAGAATGCAATCTACCATGGATTAAAAACAAAGGGCAGTCAGGGGCTAATCTCAATAGAGGCTTATACACACGGAAGAGAAGTTATCATTACCGTGGAGGATAACGGTGTTGGCATGTCCGGGGAGCAGGTGTCGCGGATTGTAGAATACCGCTCACGAGAAGGAAAACCGGCATCCATTGGCATTTACAGCGTTCATGAACGGATTAAGCTGTATTTTGGAGAACCATATGGCCTATCGGTAGAAAGTAAACTGGGAAAAGGTACTGTTATGAAAATGACGATTCCCGGTACGGAAGCGCAGGGGGGCAGCGTAGATGTATAAAGTGATGGTTGTAGATGACGAGCCGCTGTTTCGTTATTATATGCGGACCAAGCTGGATTGGAGTAAATATGATTTCAGTGTCTGTGGTGAAGCGTCAAATGGCAGAGAAGCGCTGGAAGAAGCGGAACGGACGAAACCAGATTTGGCTTTAGTGGACATTAGTATGCCCTATATGGACGGTATGGAGCTGGTTACCCGGTTACAGGCCAATGCTCCTGATATGCTTATTGTTTTTGTAACAGGGCACAATGAATTTGATTATGCACAAAAAGCGATTCGCTTAGGTGTACAAGATTATTTATTGAAACCGTTTAACCAGCAAGAGTTTAACGAGATGATGATCAAGGTGAAGCAGCGCCTTCAGTCACATAAAATAGGTGCACGCAAAGCTGGGAAGCCGGAAATAATTGCAGAAGGAACGGCTTCCAATAAGCTCTTTCCACTCCAAATGGACGAGGAGAATTCCTCTGAAGGGATAGAGGAGTTCTCCTTTCCATCCAAAGAAATCACTCATCTTGGAATTCAGGATGCCATGCTGATGGCGTTAAAGATGGGGGATGGCGATGCAGCGGCGAAGGACATAAGCAAATTAATTGAGATTCTACGACGCCAGAGAGGGGGAGGCAGCTATTCCTTTACTCTATTAATGAGTATAGTATCCCTTTGCCTTGCCTATGCTGGAGAAAGAGGGATCAATCCGGAAAGTCTCTGGAAACCAGCAGGTTCACCGGAGCAGCGGCTACGGGAGATGGATAACTGGGATGAGACTGAAAGCTGGATAAAAGGCTTGTACAGTAAAGTCATTGATCAAGGTCGTGAGCACCGCCCCTCTAAGTCGTACAATTTATTCATTGCCGCCAAAGAGTACATCCGGGAGCATTATTCCGATTGTGAGCTGACAGTTGACCAGGTGGCGAATGGCGTTTATGTAGATACCAGCTATTTACGGAAGGTTTTTCGAAAAGAAGGTGGAATCTCTGTACTTGATTTCATTACCTATACTCGTATGAAGCAGGCCAAGGAACTGCTTGCTGGAGGAAATGTGAGACTGTCTGAAATCGCCGGTAAAGTGGGCTATAATGACCCGAATTATTTCAGTAAATGCTTTAAAAAACACTATGGCATGCCGCCGTCTGAATTTGAGCAGCTGGCTGCCCGTTCCCGCCATATTGGCGTTAATAATGAAATTTAATAAACATATTTGGTGGCGGCTCTCTGGTGAGGCCGCTTTCATTTTGTCCTGTTTATTACCGATTGTGCCCGATATGGCTCTTTTTGGGTCTTCAAGGCTCAAATATAATAGAAACAGGACGATGAAAACGCTAACAAATAGCGGATTCAACTAGCTCCACTAAATAGAGCATCAGAAAGGGGATTCATTATGAGCAACAAGTTATTCAGAACACTGGGGGTTGCAACCGTTTTATCCTTAGCTTTCTCACTTACAGCCTGTGGTGGTAACAATGCCGGAAACGGTGGTTCAACCTCTGAAGGTTCCAATACGACCGCTGGGAATACCGATAAGAAAATTCAAATAAAAATTTATGCACAGCATTTTGACGAAGATACTTCAAAGCCATTTGATTATGCCGTAGAGGAATTAAAAAAGGAAATGCCGGAGGTGGAGATTGTACTGGATGAGGCTGTTCAAGATGGCTACCAGAAGCTGAAAACATATGCCGCGACTGGGAATATGCCGGATATTTATGAAACAGACTGGCCTACGCTGCAAACCTTCGCCAAATCTAAAAATGTCGAGCTGCTAGATGAATACCAAGCCACCAAAGATTTCAAAGCGAATCTAAACACAGGGAATGAATCCCGTCTGATTGCCCCAGACGGTCATGTATATGCATTCCCATATACGGGAATTGAATTCCAAATGTTGTTTTACAACAAGGATATCTTTAAAGAGGTAGGCATCGAGATGCCGATCAAGACGATCGATCAGCTGGCTGAAGCGGCTAAGAAGCTTTCTTCAGCAGGTTATACACCGCTCTCAATTTTCGCGAAAGAGAAATGGATCACTACTTCTTTTTATAGCGGACTTGTGACTCGTGAGGAGACGAAAGGGTTTGGCCCACTCGAAACGAAGGGAACGACAACATTGCCTTCGCCTTATGTAACAGCAGCAGAACAAATGAAGAAGCTGGAAGAAGCAGGCTTGTTCGACGTCAATGCTACGAATACCAATTATGATCAAGCTTCATCTTTGTTCTACCAAGGAAAAGCTGGCATGTTCGTCAACGGTCAGTGGGAAATCTACAGCAGTGCTGAGAAGCTTGGGGATAAAGTGGATTGGATGTACTGGCCAGCTAAGGACGAAGCGACTTATGAGAACAACAAAATGTACATTAACGGTGCAGGAGGTCCTGGTGGCTTTGCCGTTTCTCCAAGCAGCAAGAATGTAGAGACTGCAGTGAAAGTAGCTAGTTTCATCGCACAAAAATATAGCGAATACAAATATACACAGCTGGGTAGCCCGATCGTAGCGACTAAAGTGGATAAAGAAATGACCGGTGAAGTGCCTGCCATGATGAAAAGAATCGCTGAAGAAGTGCTGCCAAACGTGAAGGGTTACGCCAATGCGGTAAGCAGTGTTCAAATTAAAAATGCACTGGACGACAATACACAAAATATGTTGATTGAAGGATTCTCGGCTAAGCAGTTCACGGATAACATGAACCGAGTGCTGAACAAAGAAAATAAATAATTAGAGAAATAAAATAAATAAAAATTGGTCCATGCCCTGCCGCTCACCCGGATCGAGCCCTTATATCGGGTGAGCGGCTTGGCAAGGAAGGAGTGGAATCTTACCGCATGCATAAATACTTAGGTAATAAGAAAGCCATAATGCTGTTTCTGCTTCCCGCTCTGCTGATTTATAGCGTAGTGATTATCTATCCGGTGCTTCAATCCTTTTATCGTAGCTTTTTCGAGTGGGACGGGCTCAGTACGGCTACTTTTAACGGATTGTCCAACTATGTAGAGATGTTTGATGATCCATTGCTTTTGACTTCCCTTCGTAACGGCCTTATTTTTGCACTGGTACTCGCTGTATTTCAGATCGGATTGGGAACCATTCTTGCGCTTGCCTGTGCCGATCCTCGAATCAAAGGGCGTAAATTGTTGAAAACAGCTTATTTTATTCCCGTAGTTCTGTCGGTTACGGTTGTTTGTCAGCTATGGATTGCCATCTACGATCCGAATAACGGATTGATCAATAGGCTTTTTGAAATTTTGCATATTCCTTATCAACAAAACTGGCTTACTTCTCCAACCACATCCATAATTGCGATTGCCTTTGTTAATGCCTGGCAGTTCATGGGTTACCAGTTCAGTCTTTTATATGCGGGGGTTAAATCTGTCCCTGAGCAGTACATGGAAGCTGCCACGATTGACGGTTGCTCCAAATGGATGGCGCATCGTAAGGTGACAATTCCAATGATGAAGGAGACGTTCAAATTCTGTCTGATCATTGCCATTACTTCAGGAATCGGTGCTTTTGTACAAATGTTGATTATGACTAACGGCGGACCGGGAACGAGTAACTATACGCTTACCTTTATGATTTATCGTTATGCATTCTTGGAAAGCAACTACGGCTATGCCTGTGCGGTATCGGTTGTGCTTGTCCTTCTGTCGCTTCTGGCCACCATTATTATCAACAAGACATTTGACCGAAATGAAGCATAAGGCAGTACGCCGGAAAGGAAAAGGAACGTTATGAAAAAAGTGAGAGCATTGCTCATACAGCTTCCCTTATGGATTTATTTTATCATTTCCATCTATCCGCTATTATGGATGATTTCTTATTCTCTGAAAAATAACGATGAGATTTTTGTCACCAACCCTTTCGGATTTCCGACTAATTTCCGGATTGAAAACTATGTGGCCGCTTGGTCACAGTTCAATATACCGCGATATTTTACGAATAGCTTGGTAGTCTCTACGATTTCAACGCTACTTATTATCATATTATCGCTGATGTTCTCATTCGCAATTTCCCGGCTGCGGTGGAGATTCCGTGAAGGGGTCAGATTGTATATGACGATCGGAATGTTCATGCCGCTGCAGGTAATTATGATTCCACTTGCCATACTCGTACGGGATTTACATCTGACTAATACCTACGGTGGGCTGATTGTTCCTTATGTCGCCATTGGATTGCCGTTCTCTTGTCTGGTATTCTACGGCTTTATGAAGGGTATCCCTGGGGAGCTGGAGGAATCCGCTTGTATGGACGGCGCGAATGTATACCGGATGTTTCTGCAGATTATTGTGCCGGTTGTAACGCCAGCTGTCGCAACAGTAGCCATTTTTCAATTTCTGAACAACTGGAATGAATTTTTGCTGGCTTATATTCTGATCTCTGATGAGGGGATGAAAACACTGCCGCTGGGTCTATTGTTCTTCCAAGGCCAATACAGCACAGACTGGGGTGGCATGGGGGCGGTTATGACGATGGCGAGTCTGCCAATGGTTATTGTCTATTTGTTCTTTAGTGAGCAGGTGGAACGGGCAATGACAGTTGGATCTGCTGTAAAAGGATAAAGCGAAGAGTATTAATTCATGCAAAAGAGGACTTCTGGCGAATGCGCAGGAGTCCTCTTTTTGATTCAAATCATGACCAGTGAATTCATCCTATTCCTCTAGGAAGACCAATCCGATAAAATCCTCCGGCTCAATACGACCGAAATAATGCTTCAAATCGAGATCAGCTAATGCTTCTCTAACCTCAGCCTCGTCATAACGTTTGCCACGAAGTGCATTTTCAACATCTACTACGTCACCGACTCCGAAGAAGTCACCATAGATTTTGATGTCTTTAATGAGGGAATCTTCAATATCCATCCGAATATCAATAATTCCGGCAGGGAATTTGCGCGTGTGCTTAACGTTGCTTTTTGGTGACAGACCGTAGTTCCAGTCCCAGTTCTGGTAGTGCTCCTTGGAGATCTCGCTAATTTTGTCCCAGTCGGCTTGTTGCAGCTTGTACTGAGGAACCTCAGAAGAATCCATGCCAAAGATCGAACGCAGCAGGCCGGCGCGGAACTCCTCGATCGTCATATCTGTACCCAGCAGCTCTTTGATATTCGCTACACGACTGCGTACGGATTTGGTGCTCTTTGATTTAAACTTCTCTGGATTCACTTTTAGAGAGGCTTGTACATCATCTAAATTAAGATTGAACATCAAGGTACCATGGCTGAACATACGTCCGCGTGTGGAGAACTGAGCGTTACCGGAAATCTTTTGCTCACCAACTTGCAGATCATTCCTTCCGCTTAGCTCGGCGTTAACGCCCATGCTTTGCAGGTAATCGATGACCGGTTGGGTGAATTTCAAAAAGTTATGAAAGGATTGGCCGTCATCCTTGGTAATAAAGCTGAAGTTCAAATTTCCAAGATCGTGATAAACAGCTCCACCGCCGGATAGACGACGTACGACCTGAATATTATTATCTTTTACATACTCTTGGTTAATTTCTTCGATAGTATTCTGATGTTTCCCGATGATGATGGATGGGCTGTTGATATAAAAAAGCAGGTAACTCTCGTCCATCGGCAAGTGCTTCAGCGCATATTCCTCAATCGCCAAATTGATGGATGCGTCAGTAATCCCTGTGTTATCAATAAAAAGCATAGTGAATTCCTCCGTCGCAGCAAAATTGATTACAACCTTCATTTTAAACCAAAAGCGGTTTTTTAACAAAAGAGATCACATCTTTGAGATTCATGTCGGTTTGGGGGAAGCAGGGGATTTAGCTGGTTCCTTCTGCGAAAGCATTGACGTTCTTCCGGCAAAGAGTCAATAATGGTGGCAATGACATACATATCGTGCTAGAGAAAGTAGATAGAGGGAGTGTAATTATGCTTGAAAAATATGGACATGGCGGTGATTTGCTGACGGCAGCGGAGCTCTATGGAGAAGCTGGGGGCACATTTCTCGACTATAGTGCCAACATCAATCCACTCGGTCCTCCACCGGAAGTTTTGGAGCTGCTCAGAACAGCACTGTCAACGGTGGTTACATATCCGGACCCTGGACACCGACGCTTTAAACAACTACTGGCGGTAAATCTTGGCGTAGATAGTGGCTGGTTAACCGTGGGTAACGGAGCAGCGGAATCTATGGCTTTGCTGCTGTTGGCGATAGCTCCGCAAAAGGTTGGCATCGTGGAACCTTGTTTCTCTGAGTATAGGCAGCTTTCCGGGCAATTTGGTGCTGAAGTATTGTCGGTCCAGGGGACTAGGGAACAGCATTTTCGCGCTGGAGTGGAGGAGATTGCCGGGCTGCTGGAACAGGTGGAGCTGTTATTTCTCGGACAGCCGAATAATCCCAATGGAGTTCAGTATGCTGTGGATGAACTGCGCTTGTTAGCGCAGAAGGCTGAAAGCTGCGGGACTTATTTGGCTGTGGATGAAGCTTTTATTGACTTTATCCCGGAGTCAGAGCGAAATACACTCCTGCCGGAGCTGGAGCAGTTTCCGCATACGGTTCTGGTGCGGTCGATGACGAAGTTTTATGCGATTCCCGGACTGCGTCTCGGGTTTGCGATTTCGCATCCGAAGCTGGCGAAGGCGATGAGCGGAAAGCAGGTCACCTGGAGTGTGAACGGCTTGGCGCTGCTGGCAGGGGAAGCCTGCCTTACAAGCGGACGTGACTATGAACAGCGCACGCGTGAGCTTATTGCAGCAGAACGCGAAACGCTGCGGCAGGGTCTAGTGCAGCTGGGTTGCGATGTCCCACCGGGAGAAGCCAATTTTCTGCTTTGTGGCTTGCCGTCACCGTGGAGTGCGGCTGAGCTGCAGACTAGGCTTGGCCGCGTAGGTATACTTGTGCGCAGCTGCGCTATGTATGCAGGGTTAGGTTCAGGGCATATTCGAGTTGCTGTTAAGGGACATGAGGATAATGCCCGCCTTTTGCTGCAGATGGCGGAGATTCTAGCGACTAAGTGACAGGTGCACGTATTCCTTAATGATGTGCGGAGGGAGCTGACAGCGCTATTGGCGGGGCATCCTTTCGAGGATGGTTGTAAGTATTCAATGAAAGAAATGAGCGGTGAAAGGAGCGGGATCGGCTATGGTGGAAGTGAAGATTCCATTTAATCTTGCAGGGGGAATCAGGGAGTATCGTCCGGCCGTCTGGCCAGGGCTTGCTCTGCAGTGGAAGGATAAGCATCTGCTGCTGGAGCTGCCAGCAGCAGCGGATGGTTTATCGAGCGCGTTCTACGGCGGAGGAATGAACCGGCTGCAGCGGGCGGTCAATTTATATGTAGATCGCAATTACGAATGTAGTGATCCTGTCCAGGATATGGAGAATAAGCTGCGCGATTGGGGTTATCCTTTATCCGGCTGTGCCGGTCTGATGACGGCTGTGCCGCTAGAGCATGCAGCGGTAGCTGAAGAGGACACGGGTTCAGCGGGGATTTTTGTTTGCGTTACAGCCGCCGCAGGAAATGCTGCGCGCTCAGGCGTGGAACGCAATGTATTGGCTGTGTATCGGCCGGGTACGATTAACATCATGCTCTGCATTGATGGCCGCCTGACACCGGCGGCCATGGTCAATGCTGTGCAGACAGCTGTCGAAGCCAAAGCTGCTGCGCTGGCAGATCTCGGGATTACCGATCCGGAGAATGGCCTAATCGCAACCGGCACAACTACGGATGCTATTGTGCTCGCTGTGAGCCAAAGCGGGAGATACAGCGCCGAGCATGTCTACGCCGGAACAGCAACCGATCTTGGAGGCGCTATCGGCCGGCTTGTATATAGCGCTGTGACGGGCAGCCTGCTGTCGGTGCAGGCAAGGAAGGACAGCTAATGACAATGGATAGCTGGAGAAGTAGAAGATTGTTCAGAGGTGATTGCCTGTGACAATCGCTTTGGTGTTGCTTGCGGCTTATGTGATTGACCGGATCGTAGGTGATCCGCGTAACCTGCCTCATCCCGTAATTGGTATGGGCAAAGCAATTACGGCTCTGGAGCGGGCGATCCGTCGTTTATGGTCCCGCCCGCAAAGCCTGCGCAGAGCTGGGGTGTTACTTCCGCTATGTGTGGCGGGCGGTGCTTGGGCACTGACAGCCATCCTGCTATGGATGCTGTCATATATCTCACCTTGGCTCGTCTGGATAGCCGAGGTTTGGTTGATTTCAACCACGATTGCCTCCAAGGGACTAAAAGATGCAGGAATGGCGGTGTACGTGGAATTGCAGAAGGGCGATCTCCCTGCTGCCCGCAAGGCTTTGGGGATGATCGTGGGACGTGATACGACTTCGCTAGACGCCCCTGAAATTGTCCGTGGAACGGTGGAGACCGTCGCAGAGAATATTGTCGATGCGATTATTTCTCCGCTTTTCTACGCGCTGATTGGCGGTGCGCCGCTTGCTATGGCTTATCGGGCGGTCAATACACTCGATTCAATGGTTGGTTATAAGAACGATAAATACCGTGATCTCGGCTGGGCATCTGCCCGGCTCGATGATGTTGCTAACTTCATCCCGGCACGGATTACGGCATTACTTTTGGCTCTATGTGCAGGGATGCTTCGTCTGGATTGGCGTAGTTGCCTGCAAATGGTGAAGCGGGATGCACATCTACATCCAAGCCCTAACAGCGGTTATCCAGAATCAGCTGTGGCTGGCGCACTTGGCATCCGACTCGGAGGCGAAAATGTGTATCATGGCGTCGCTTCTTTTCGGGCTTATATGGGTGATCCGGTACGTACGATGGAACCAAATGATATTATCCAGACCTCGCGGATGATGATGCTCTGCTCTTCAATATTTGTAGGTCTCTGCGCGGTTGCGGCATGGATATGGATTGGAGGCTGAGCGTCGGTATGGCAATTCCCTCTATAGAGCTTGAGCTAGTGCTTATCCGACACGGGCAGACGAAATGGAATGTTGAGCATCGTTACCTGGGACATACGGATCTTCCATTGCTTACTGACGCAAGTGAGCGGCTATCCCAACTTCAGCAGCAGAGCTGCATGCAGACTGAGTTATCAGGTGGTTTTTGGCGTGTGTTCTGTAGCGATTTGCTAAGATGTCGGGAGACCTTGGCTTTCGTAGCACCTTCACTAGAGCAGGACGCTGTTTACGATCAGCGGCTTCGTGAAATGAACTTCGGAGCTTGGGAAGGCTGCACCTATGAGCAGTTGAAAGATAACTCTCTATATAGAAGTTGGATTGATGATCCTTCAAAGGTTACACCGCCAGAAGGAGAATCGTGGACAGAATTCGATGCACGGTTGCGTAGTTTCCTGTTAGATCTAGGTCAAGCTGCTATGGCTGCATTTGGATGCTGTGCTATCAAGGAGAAAAAAAGTGAGGTTACATCGAATAGAGTAATGGTAGTGACGCATGGGGGTGTAATCAGGAATTTACTTGCACAGTTAGTTCCTGACCTCACATTCTACAGTGCAGTGGCTCCTTCTCCAGGGAATGTAATGGTACTAAAAATACTCTGGCAGCATGGACAATGGTCAGCTGATAAAGCTGATATTGTGGAAAAAGGATGAGTACATGAAAAAAGGGTTCCACATCATTAGGAAAACCTAATAGGTGGAACCCTTTATGTTTGAACTATCGTTTGCTGTCAGCAGAATAACGTGGTTAATTAGAGGTTAGGTAACCATTCCGTATAGGTATCTGCACGTGATTGTAATTCATTATACAGCATGCTGGCATGGTAACCGTCGCACACAGCATGGTGGAATTGCCCCGAGATGGGTAATAGTATTTTTTTGTCTTGCTGAAAATATTTCCCTATCGTAAAGATGGGAAGTAGGTAGGTTCCTTCGTTATACACGTTCAGGTTAAAGCTCGTGAAGCTGACCCACGGAATGCTGGAAATAGGGAAGGTGTTCGATGGTTCGTTTGCTTTAGCGATAAATTGTTTCACACTTCCGTACATTTTCATATCATCGAGATAACGGTTATAGAAATCATTAAACTGTTCACCGTACGAAGTCCAGATGCTTGAGAAAGTTTTATCATCATCATGGAAAATTGTAAAACTAGGTGACAAGCTATCCCAATAACCTAATCTACCTTCAGAATCAAAACATGTGCGGAATTCACTATGACGGTTCACCACCGTAGTTATCATGTGGATTAGTGCTGGGTACAGCTTAATTCCCTTATGCTTAAGCTCTGACAGTAGAAGGGTGATATCAATATTTACGGTCATGCTATAGGTGCATCTGACATTGTTTAAATAATGTTCAAAATAGGGTTTTCTACTCCAGTTATCAATGACAATCGGGTTAAAAATCATTTATTATGACCTCCTAAAATTATTTCGTTTTTCATTTTAGGAGGTCTGCTGGACTGATTTCACCATATCCTTATCACTATCCCTTGAGAAAGTATTTTGTAACGATGAGTATACCATCAATTGGAAGGGAGATGCATTTATAATGCTGAGCGAAAAGTTAGTTATTGAAAAATTGCTTCAGCAAAAGCGTACGAGTGTTGCTTCCATCGTAGTGATGATGTGCGGTGTAGCGGGGTCGGGTAAAACAACTTTTGCTAAAAAGCTGGAGAAAGAGGGATTCGCCAGACTTTCGATAGATGAAGATATTTGGGCCACGCACGGCCGTTTCGGGGTGGATTATCCAGAGCAGAATTATGAGTTCTATAAAGAAGAGTCGGAGATAAAACTGCGGGGGGAGCTGGTGAATCTGCTTCAGGCAAAACATCATGTTGTCATCGATTTCAGCTTCTGGCAACGTCAGAGACGGAACGATTACAAGCAACTTATTGAGGATTATGCTGGCGTGTGGGAACTGATTCACTTAAAGGTTCAGCCGGATGAATTACGTCAGAGACTGCTTATCCGGAGTGAACGTTTTGACGCCAATGCCGCATTTCCGATTACTGAGGACATATTAACCCGGTTTTTAAATGGTTTTGAGATCCCTGCTGGAGAAGGGGAGCTTGTGATCGAAGCATAGATCTGTAACTTGATTTTTGGGCATTTGTCCCCTCATAGAACCACAGCCGGATTAAAATCCCATGGCTGTGGTTCTTTTTTTAAGCGAGTGATTGTGCCATGATAGTCATGGGGGCGATTGAGAGATGTTTAAGGATTTTAAGCTCATAGCCGGACGGCCGGTGTATATACAAATTAAAGACTATATGAAGCACTTAATCATAAAAGGCGGTCTGCAAGGCAATCAAAAGCTGCCCTCCACACGAGAGCTCAGCACATTGCTTAAGGTTAGCCGCAACTCCGTAATCTCTGCTTATGCAGGGCTTGAGGATGATGGCTTTGCTTATGCCGTGCAAGGGCAAGGAAGTTATGTTGCAGCTACGCCGCCCGGCAGTGAAACGATCTCTTCCTGGACGATGGACTGGAAGTCACGTCTCAATGATCGCGCGGTGCTGGCGGAGGAACTGGATATCATGAAGCGCGGGATTCGAGCGGAGAAGGGGACGATCTCCTTCACCAGCATAGCGCCTGATGAGAGTCTTTTTGATCTGGATAATGTGAAGCGGTCCTTTATGGATCGGATGTCGGTAGAAGGCAACGTTCTGCTAAATTACGGCTATGCCAAAGGGTATAAGCCTTTAATAGACTATTTGAAGCAGTATATGGAGCACAAGGGCGTTGAAATGAGGGGCAAGGATATATTGATCACCAATGGTTTTACAGAGGGGTTCGATATTGTATTGTCTGCTCTGAGTAAAAAAAATGGTTCGGTCATTTGTGAGAATCCGACGCATCATACAGCGATCAAAAATTTGAAGCTGAACGGTTTTGAGATCACCGGGATTTCGATGGAGCGTGATGGGATTGATTTGGCGGAGCTGGAGAAAGCATTGCAACAGCAAGCTTTTGACTGTGCATACTTCGTCCCTTCTTACCATAATCCGACCGGAATTGTAATGTCTCCAGAGAAAAGACAGCGGCTAATGAAGCTGATGAATCGCTACCAAGTCCCGGTGATTGAGGATGGTTTTAACGAGGAATTACGATATTCGGGCTCACATGTGGCTCCACTTATCGCAGCAGCAGGCAGCGGCAACAGCGTGATTTATCTCGGCAGCTTCTCCAAGGTATTATTTCCGGGACTACGTGTAGGTTGGGTGCTGGCGGATCAGGAGTTGATTAATTCCCTCGAAAGCGTCAAGCGCGCCCGTACCATTCATACCTCGACGCTGGATCAATCCATTTTATATCAGTATTTATTGGGTGGCCATTTAGAGAAATATTTGAAAAAAGCCAGAGCGGAATACAAACGAAAGTATGAATTAACCCTGCAATGCTGCAAGGATTTTATTCCTTATACGGCGCTGTCAGGGGACGGTGGCCTGCATCTTTTTGTAACCTTCGCGGAGGGCTTTAATACAAGGACGCTGTTGGCGGCCTGTCATGAGCAAGGGGTTATTTTTACAGCAGGAGATATATTCTTCACAGACGGTAAAGGGCAAAATACGATACGGATCGGTTTCTCCAGAGTGACGGATGAGGATATCCGCAAGGGGATCGAGGTTATTGGCAGAACAGCTCGACAACTAATGGGATAAAGAGGTGCTTGAGATGAAAGTAGGCGTAATTATGGGCGGGGTATCCTCAGAGTATGAGGTATCCATGAATAGCGGTAGAGAAATATTGAAGAATCTAGACCCCAATAAATATGAAATTATTCCAATTGTGATCACCAAGCGTGAGGAGCTTATTGAGCAGGCAAAAGGGATCGATATCGCACTGCTTGCACTTCATGGAGCTTACGGCGAGGATGGTACGGTTCAGGGAACGCTGGAGACGATGGGGATTCCGTATACGGGCAGCGGGGTTTTGTCTAGCAGCATTTGCATGGATAAAGATCTCTCCAAAAAGCTTATGCGCTGCGCAGGCGTCAATACAGCAGATTGGCTATGCTGGGACAGCATAAAGGATTATTCGGCTGAAGCGGTGGAACGGCTTGGATATCCTGTTATGGTGAAGCCATGTTCAGGCGGCTCGAGTATCGGAATGGAAAAAGTGAGCAGCAGCGAGGAGCTGTTGTGCGCAGTGCAGAAGGCTTTTGCCTGTGATCAGTCGATTTTGATTGAAAGCTACATTCAAGGCCAAGAAATCACCTGTTCTATTCTAAACGGAGAGCTGCTGCCTATTCTGGGAATTACCTCAGCAAATGCCGAGTGGTTCGATTACAGTGCTAAGTATGAAGAAGGCGGAGCAGATGAACGGGTCATTGAATTGCCTACTGAGGTGCATGAGCGGGTACGCGAGGCTGCCTTGAGCTGTTATAAAGCACTAAAATGTAGCGTGTATGCACGGGTTGATATGCTGCTTAAAGAGGGTATTCCTTATGTGCTGGAGGTGAATACGTTACCAGGCATGACGAAGGCCAGTCTTTTACCCAAAAGCGCGCAAGCGGCAGGCTACACCTTCAGCGGACTGCTGGACGAAATCATCTCCCTTTCCCTAACGGAAAAGAGTGCAAAAGAAGAGGTGTACAGCCATGCATAATGAATGGATTGCTCCACGAGTGCGGGAGATTGCGCCATCGGGGATTCGGGCTTTTTTTGACCTAAGTACGGGGAATCAGGATATTATATCGCTGGGTGTAGGGGAACCAGATTTCGTTACACCGGAGCATGTAAGAGCTGCCTGTATTCGTGCCTTGAACAATGGGGAAACGATGTATACGCCAAATTCCGGTTTACTGGAGCTTAGAGAGGAGATCGCTTCTTATCTGCACACAAGTTTCAAGCTTCGCTATGAGCCAAACGATGAGATTATGGTTACGGTGGGAAGCAGCGAGGCTGTGGACTTGGCATTACGAGCTTTCATTACACCTGGGGATGAGATTATCGTCCCTTCTCCGAGCTATATCGCATATTCGCCGATTACCCATTTGAACGGGGGGGTTACGGTGGAGGTAGAATCTTCGGCCGAGCAGGGGTTTAAGCTTACTGCTGAAGCGTTACGGAAGGTGATTACCCCGCGTTCCAAGCTTCTTATGGTGAATTTTCCGACTAATCCTACAGGTGCAGTAATGACTTATGAAGACTGGCTGCCTATTGCACAGATTGTAAAAGAGAATAACCTACTGGTCATTTCAGATGAAATTTATGCCGAGCTTACGTATGACAGTCAGCATGTCAGCATCGCCTCTCTTCCCGGGATGCTGGAAAGGACGATTGTGATTAGCGGCTTCTCCAAAGCTTTTGCAATGACTGGCTGGAGAGTGGGTTATGCTTGTGGCGATCGAGAATTAATTGCTGCGATGCTAAAAATCCATCAATATACTGCGATGTGTGCCCCCGTGCTCGGTCAAATTGCTGCGATTGAATCATTGCGCAACGGAATGCAGCATAAGGAACATATGAAGCAATGCTTCGATGAGCGGAGAAAGCTGCTGGTTAGTGGGTTTCGATCCATAGGACTACCTTGCCATGAACCTGCGGGCGCATTTTATGCCTTTCCTTCCATCGCTCACACCGGAATGAAATCAGAAGACTTCGCTTTGCAGCTGCTCAGGGAGGTCGGTGTCGCTGCGGTTCCGGGTCATGTGTTTGGAGCAGGCGGAGAGGGTTATATTCGCTGCTCCTATGCCGCTTCCTTACAAAAATTGACAGAGGCGCTGGAGAGAATCGAAGATTTTATGAAAGTGAAGTTGTAATTCTAGAAGTCCCCCTCTATCATAGATGGGGGCTTTTCTGCGAATATGAGATAGAATAGGTTATACGGATACATTTAATAGGAGGTCGTAATTATATGCTTTCAGATATTCAAGACGTAATTAAACAAATCATTCCGGCTGATGATCAGTCCATCCTCAAGGCGGAGCATCGGCTGAACATTCTGACCAAACCTCCGGGCAGTTTGGGACAATTGGAACCTCTAGCTGTTAAGCTCGCTGGAATTTCGGGTACGGAGCAGCCTAGTTTCACCAAACGAACAGTTGTTGTGATGGCTGCTGATCATGGGGTGTGCTGCGAAGGGGTGAGCGCATTTCCACAGGAAGTCACGCTGCAGATGGCCCATAACTTTCTCAGCGGTGGAGCGGCTGTAAATGTATTGGCACGTCAAGCTGGGGCAGAGGTACAGTTTGTTGATGTTGGCATAAACGGCGATCTTAGTCATGTCGATCTGATTGATCGTAAAGTGCGCCGGGGAACGGATAACATGGCTGTGGGACCTGCGATGAGTCGTGAGGATGCCATGAATGCTCTTCTTGTTGGGATAAGAGTTGCGCAGGAAGCGGTTAAGAACGGAACGGAGATTTTTATAACAGGCGAAATGGGCATTGGGAATACTACGGCTAGTGCTGCCATTCTATGTGCTCTCAAAGGAATAGCCCCTGAAGTAGCTGTGGGACGAGGAACGGGAATTGATGATGAACGTTTACTACATAAAATTGCAGTAGTGGAACGCGCCTTAAAGGTAAATCAGCCGAATTCAGCAGATCCGTTGGATGTATTATCTAAAGTTGGCGGACTGGAAATAGCTGGCTTGGCGGGACTGATTCTTGGTGCGGCTGCTAATCGGACACCTATCATTTTGGATGGTTTTATTTCGGGGGCGGCAGCGCTTGTGGCAAAAGCCCTTGCACCTGAATCCATCGCTTATATGATAGCCTCTCATGTATCAGGAGAACGGGGTCATAAGCTAATGCTAGAGCAGCTTGGACTTGAACCGCTGCTTAATCTCGGTCTGCGATTGGGTGAGGGAACAGGGGGAGTATTATGCCTTCATTTAATCGAGGCGATCTGCCGCATTTTGAGCGAAATGGCAACCTTTGAAAGTGCAGGCATCTCTGGAGCTGGTCAACGATGAGCATTCTTGTAACGGGAGGCGCACGTAGCGGTAAAAGTGGTTTTGCAGAAAAATTGATGCATTCACTGGCAGATCAGGCCTTCTATGTAGCAACCGGACAGGCTTTTGACGACGAAATGAAGGAACGGATTGCTCTGCATCAGCATCAACGAATGGAAAGTGGTTACGCTTGGGAGACGCTTGAGGAACCGTATGATTTACCAGATCTGCTAAAGCGATTATCGGGTGAAAAAGCGGTGCTCGTAGATTGTTTAACCTTATGGTTATCCAATGCATTATTGGCCGTGGAAGGTTTTGAAAATAGGCAAGAGCTTGTTGAGAGTGAGATAACAAGACTTGAAGACAGTGTGCGTTCTTTTCAAGGGACGCTTATTCTGGTCACTAATGAGGTTGGCGACGGGATTGTTCCGGAGTATGCGCTTGGCCGATTGTATCGTGATCTGGCGGGACGAATGAACGCGCTGATCGCTCGGCAATGCGAACAGGTCTTTCTAGTAACTGTTGGGATTCCGATTGAGCTGAAGAGCAGGGAGTATCGTTTATGAGGGAGCGTAGGGATGCGGCCGTAGCTGCCTTTCAGTTCTTATCACGATTTCCTGTAAAAGGTGATCCGGGATTCTCTCCTGAACTGCTACGCCTGAGTGTAATCTTCTATCCCATGGTAGGCGCAGCAATTGGGCTGTGTGTAGCTGCTGGAGCAGCCCTGACGGGATTGCTTTTACCTGCTTGGCCAGCAGCAGTGATCACTCTGATTCTGTGGGTAAGCCTCACTGGCGGGTTGCATCTTGATGGCTGGATGGACAGCGCAGATGGTCTGCTCAGCTATCGGCCACGGGAGCGTGCCCTGGAGATTATGAAGGACAGCCGTGTGGGTGCGATGGGCGTACTCGCCTGCGTGCTGCTCCTGCTGTTTAAAGCTTCTTTGCTGGCAGCTCTAATCGAAGGCTACGCCTACTACGAGCTGCCGCTGCTCTTGGTACCAGCGGTCTGGAGCCGCTGGTATATGGTGCGGGCAATGGTGCGTTATCCCATTGCCCGTGGAGACGAGGGGCTGGCCGCGAACTTCGCCGGCCTAGCTTCCTCGCATGAGCGGCGCGCGCTGGCAATCGCCGCGCTGCTCTCGCTGGCCGCCGCCGCTGCGCCACTGGCGCTCGGCGCTGGCTTAGCCGCGTGGCCGCTGCATCTGGCGGCAGCTCTGCTGCTGCCGGTCGCGGCCTTGGCCTGCGGCACCGCAACTGCGCGGCGGATCAGCAGCCGGCTCGGCGGGCTCACCGGCGACGTGTACGGCGCGCTGAACGAGCTGCTAGAGGTTGTGCTGCTGCTAGTGTTATTGCTGCTCCAGCACAATTTAATGTAAGCTCCACGGATGAACCTTGAGTAATTTGCAGTAGGTAGCACCATGAGGGAACATTAAGTGATTTGTAGTAGGTAGCACCATAGGTGAACTTTGAGTAATTTGCTGTAGTAGCTCTACGGATGAACCTTGAGTAATTTGCAGTAGGTAGCCTCACGGATGAACCTTGAGTAATTTGCTGTAGTAGCTCTACGGATGAACCTTGAGTAGTTTGCTGTAGGTAGCTCTACGGGTGAACCTTGAGTACAATTTGTTATGAGTAACCTTTGCGTTTTTAGGAGATTGACAGGGAAGAGGGATGACATGTTATTTGCCATTCTGCTATTTATAATTGCTGGCCTTGCTGAGATCGGTGGCGGATATTTAGTGTGGTTATGGTTGAGAGAATCAAGGCCACTTTGGTACGGCTTAGTGGGGTCCTTGATTCTGATAGCGTATGGGATTATCCCTACGTTGCAGAAATTCCCTTCCTTCGGCAGAGTGTATGCGGCTTACGGCGGGGTGTTTATCGTGCTCGCGGTCTTATGGGGATGGCTTGTAGACAAGAAGACACCAGACGTATATGACTGGGTCGGAGCAGGTATTTGTGTGATCGGTGTATCGGTCATCCTCTGGGCACCGCGACACTAAGTTGAGTGATGTTTGCTTAGCCATAAAAGCTGAATGAAAGCTGAGTAACCTAGTTTTTACTGAGTGAGTAACTTGGCTTCGGACTCAGGGGACCTTATTTGCGAAAAAAGGGTTATTTTGGAGCGTTTTCGGACACCAGAGGCGCTATTTGAACAAAAAAGGCTGAGTCTGGGTTGATTATGAGGCCATAGCGTCTCTCGAGTCCGAAAAAGCCTCCAAATGGCGGTTTTTCGAGTAATAGCGGCATCTGAGTCCGCAAGCCAGCAGCAAATGGTGTGTTGAGTCTAAGTGAGAGCTTCGCGCAAGCTAGCGCATGTAGCCGATTCTATTGCAGTAGGTAGCATCCACGGAGGGACTTGGAGTAATTTACTGTAGGTAGCATCGACGGATGAACTTTGAGTAATTTGCAGTAGGTAGCGCCACGGAGGCACTTTGAGTAATTTGCAGTAGGTAGCGCCACGGAGGCACTTTGAGTAATTTGCAGTAGGTAGCGCCACGGAGGCACTTTGAGTAATTTGCAGTAGGTAGCGCCACGGAGGAACTTTGAGTAATTTGCAGTAGGTAGCATCGACGGATGAACTTTGAGTAATTTGCAGTAGGTAGCGCCACGGAGGCACTTTGAGTAATTTGCTGTAAGTAACTTGGCTCCGGACTCAGGAGACTTTATTTGCGAAAAAAAGGGTTATTTTGGAGCGTTTTCGGACACCAGAGGCGCTATTTGAGCGAAATAGGCTGAGTCTGGGTTGATTATGAGGCAATAGCGTCTCTCGAGTCCGAAAAAGCCTCCAAATGGCGGTTTTTCGAGTAATAGCGGCATCTGAGTCCGCAAGCCAGCAGCACATGACGCGCCGAGTCTAAATGAGAGTATCGCGCAAGCCAGCAGCGCATGACGCGCCGAGTCTAAATGAGAGTATCGCGCAAGCCAGCAGCGCATGACGCGCCGAGTCTAAATGAGAGTATCGCGCAAGCCAGCAGCGCATGACGCGCCGAGCTAAACGAGAGTATCGCGCAAGCCAGCAGCACATGACGCCCGAGTCTAAGCGAGACCTCCGCAAGCGCTAGCGAGCCATCGTAAACTAAAAACCCCTGTTCAACACTTTCGTGTGAACGGGGGTTTTTGGTTTACAAGCGTTAAATCTTAAATTGCTGCACAGCTTCTTGGAGTTTCTTGGCTTGCTCGTACAGATGTTTAACGGTTTCTGCATGGCCTTCCAGTTCGACGCGCTGCCGCTCTGAGTTAGCAGCGAGTGTGTCCGCACTTTCTTGCGATCTGGATGTAATTTGTGCAGTTTCTTCGACGGAAGCGCTGACTTCTTCTGTACTTGCCGAGATTTGCTGTGTAGCCGCAGATACGGATTGGATGCTGTGATTGATGCTTTGGATAAGAATCAGGAGGTGATTAAAGGCATCACCTGCTTCTGCTACTTTGCCGACTCCAGAGGCAACCTCAGAATTCACATGGTTCATCTCGGTAACGGAGCGGCTCATATCTTCCTGAAGTCCAAGTAGGAAGTCACGGATCTGTTCGTTTGCGTTGCGTGATTGTTCGGACAGCTTGCGTACTTCTCCAGCAACAACAGCAAAGCCGCGTCCATGCTCTCCTGCGCGTGCAGCTTCAATTGAAGCATTCAGCGACAGCATTTGGATTTGTTTCGTAATTTCAGTAATGCTGTGAACGACTTCTCCGATCATTACTGAACGCTCATTCATGATTTGTAACTGATCCAGTGACTGTAGGGAAGCACGTTCAACCTGGCGCATTTGCAGCACAGCGCTTTGAGCAATTTCATTACCGCCACTTGCTTCAGCGGAAGCCTCACTGATTTGCTCCGTGACTTCATTCGCTGCTGAGGCAATACTTTGAATGCCTAAATTGATTTCTTCCATTGCTCTCGAGTTATCTGATGCACTGCTAGCGATAGTCGTACTACCTTTGCCGATTTCTACTACCGATGAGCTGGAGTGTTCTGCCATATCATTGAGAACCTCAACACGTTCTTTTAAAGAGTTGGAATCTGCAACGACAGTATTAGAGGTTACCAGTACATGTCCGATCATTTCTTTCAGGCGTTGGGTCATCGCTTGGAAGCTTACGGACAACTGTGCAACTTCGTCATTTCCTTTAATTGATAATTCTTCGGTGAAATCTCCCTCTGCGAGCCGGGCACTATAAGCTGCCAGTTTTGAGATTGGACGTGTTATACGCACACTCATAAACCATGCACCAGTTAGGCCGATGATCAACGTCAGAAGTGTGATGCCGGCACTTGTCCATAGAATGCTGTCTGTTTTTTCTTGAATGAAGCTTACGTCACTGCTTACACCGATGATCATCGTACTTCCGGGAATACCGATATAAGCTGTTTTATGTATACCATGCGCGTCGCTATATGTATCGCTTAGTCCAGTTTTTCCTTTAGAGGCTTGTTGCATTGCAGAGGATACGGTGACACTTTCTGCCCGTTGCAATTTTGCATCGTGATCTGCGGATAGAATCTCAGCTTCTTTCCCTTTCAGATTGACCAGAAAAATGGTTTCCACTCCATGTTGTTTCCTCTTTTCCTGAAAATAGAACTCGAGATTGGTGGCAGACTGATCGTTCTTATTTAGGGTTTGCTGGGCGTGCATTACGTTGAGATTCTTATATACGTCCTGAGCAGCGGCAGTAAGGATTTTGTTAATCTGCGGCATAACATAGCTGTTGAAGATACTGATAGAGATAAAATAGAAGCTGGTGCTTAACAAAAGAGACGTGAGCAACAGAACAACAAATAATAAACGCGTAAATTTGCGACTGATCGAATGCTTGATACGAAACATATCGTTCTCTCCTTTTTTTATGGACGGTGAGGTCATTTCTTTTTTGGTCTTCACTAGATACTCCATGCCAACTGCTGGAAATTGGCGACCCGAGATATATTCCATAGTTATGTCATATTTCTACTAAATGGATCGGGAATAAGGTGTTTGATACTATTCTATAGAATTAACCTCTGGATGAATAGTGAAAGTTTTGTCCTATAGAGCATTTTTTTCTGAAAAAAATGAATTATTGCTGACTATTTTAGATAATTGTCGAAAAAAAAGAACTGGAACTACCAATTTCATATAAAAATATTATTTTTATGGATTGTTTAGCGCTATTGTGATAGAGTATTAATGTTTTGTTCCGAAAATTTAATATTGTAAGCCGCGGTTCGTAACCATCCCGCGTAAACAAAACTAGGAGGAATTTCAGTAATATGTTTAATTTGCTGTGGGGAGTTTTATTTGTTATTGTCAATTTTGCTTTTTTTCTGCTCTGTTACCGCCTGTTCGGGAAAAGTGGAATGTATGCCTGGGTAGGTATTGCTACTGTAATTGCTAACATTCAGGTAGCTAAGACGATTGCTATGCCATTTGATATTGTGATGACACTCGGAAATACGATGTATGTCACTTTATATATGACCAGCGATTTACTTAATGAGAAGTACGGAAGAGCGGAAGCACGTAAAGCGGTCTGGTTTGGTTTCTTCACCTTGCTTATGACTACAGTCATTATGCAGATGGTACTAGTATTTAAGCCGCAGGAGACCGATATCGCTCAGTCTTCTTTGGAGACGATTTTTGGGCTGATGCCTCGACTAGCTTTGGGTAGTCTTACTGCTTACTTCATTAGTCAGTTCCTAGATGTTCGGTTGTACTCTTGGATTCGTAAATATTACAGCACCTCAAGTCAGCTGTGGATTCGTTCCAACGGCAGTACGATGATTAGCTCCTTTGTGGATACACTTATCTTCTGCACCATTGCGTTTGCGGGCTTGTATGACTGGAATGTATGGCTTGAAATTTTGCTTACAACTTATCTAGCGAAGTTCTTACTAACCGCAGTAAGCACACCTATCTTATATATCGCCCGAACCTTTACTTTTGCTGAAGAGGGTACACCATCATCTGTTCAAAAGAAGGACTAAACAACAATACAGCCAGCGCGTACCGATCATAATCGATGCGTGCTGGCTATTTTTTTAGTTGTAGGATGGACTTAATAGTTGCATGAAAAATGTGTACATAAAAATAATATAAAGCTAAAATAAGCTATCGTAGCAATTCTAGCGGATTAGTTTAACAGGAGCGCCTGCGATGGCGCTTATCACATATCCTTTGGTCTGGGCTGGACTTGCGAGGCAGTCCGATTGAAGAGAATGTATATAATCGGTAGTCACAGAAATTACGAACAGGTGTGATCAAGGATGAATCTAGTAGTGCCTATACTGCGTCATGCAGCACAGCAGCCCGACAGCATTGCCTTAACCCATGACCAAGCAAGTCATACCTATGCCACATTAGTAGAAACGATGCGGAGAATCGCGAATGGCTTACAGCAAAAGGGTCTGAGGCATGACAAAATCGCGATTTTATCTACGAATCGTATTGAATTTGTTGAGGTTTTTTTGGGGGCGATTTATGCGGGATGTGTTCCCATTCCCTTAGATCCCAAATGGAGTGCTAATGAACTGCAGGTTATTATAGAGCAGTGCCAGCCGACAATGATTTTTGCCGAGCCGGAAGCCGCAAAGAATCTGGTCTTCAAGGATCAAGTAATAATCCAAACATTGATCTTCTCAAATGAACGAACAGGTTCCTATGATCAGTGGCTGGCTGCCCTGAAGCCGGAGGCTGAGTTGGATGAGACGAATGAATTATTATTTATTGGCTTTACTTCAGGCACAACCGGGTTGCCCAAAGGTTATATGCGTACCCATTTATCATGGTTAAAAAGCTTTGAGGTCTCGAATATTGCTTTTGAATTGGACGCGATGAAGGATGTTTTGGCACCAGGTCCATTTGTGCATTCCCTATCCTTATTCGCCGTAATGCAGAGTCTATATTGTGGAGCAACCTTTCATATCACACAAAAATTTAGTGCCACGAAGGTGTTAGAGCTGTGCCATCAAATTCCGGGTGTGGTGCTGTTTGTCGTACCAACAATGATCGAATCCATGATGCAGCAGGCTGTACCTGGGCAGATACAGATTGATGCGATTATTAGCTCAGGTGCAAAGTGGTCGGAGTTGTCCAAGAAAAGGGGCATGGAAGTGTTTGGTGGAGCGCGCCTATATGAATCCTACGGTTCTTCAGAAGCGAGTTATATTAGTTATTTGGATGTTCTGACCGAGCATAATCCGACCTCTGTAGGCAAACCTTATCCCGGGGTGCAAATTTCCATTCGTGATGAACAGTTCCGGGAAGTCCCTACTGGGGAGATTGGGCAGCTATATGTGCGTAGTGATATGATATTTTCAGGCTACCATCAATTGCCGAATGAGACAGCAGCAGCTTTTAGAGAGGGATGGCTTATTTTAGAAGACTATGTTTATCAGGACGAAGCTGGTTATTTATATATGGCGGGACGTTTGAAGAATAAAATCATATCCGGAGGCCTGAACGTTTATCCAGAAGAAATAGAGAGGGTGCTGGAGTTTCTTTCGGAAATAGATGAAGTGATGGTGCTTGGCGTGCCTGACGATTACTGGGGAGAACAGCTGATAGCCCTCGTGAAGTGGAGCGGAGAGCAGCACTTATCTGTCGACGAAATTAAGAATTATTGCCGCCAGTATTTAGCGAGCTACAAAGCGCCGAAGCAGCTGCTAACCCTGGATGAATTTATCTATACAAGCAGCGGCAAAATTGCCCGGCAAGCGATGAAAGACTATCTGAAAAGAGCGATGGTATGATAGAAGCAGTAATTGTCATGGCAAAACGTACATCGATTGGCAGAATGGGTGGCTTATTAAGTACACTTGAGCCGGAAGCATTACTGGCGCCGCTTATTCAGCATATTGTAGCCGAAACGAACTTGCCTAAAGAACTGATCGATGATGTCATTATTGGGAATGTTGTGGGCCCAGGAGGTAACATTGCCCGGGTAGCTGCGCTTGAAGCGGGGCTGCCTGTTTCGGTTCCGGGCGTCACCGTGGATCGTCAGTGCGGATCTGGGCTAGAGGCTATTAATATAGCAGCAAGACTGATTCAAAGCGGCGCTGGTGAGATTTATTTAGCAGGTGGTGTCGAAAGTACGAGCCGTGCTCCATGGAAAATGGCTAAACCACAGACGTTAATGGGGGTTCCACAGCTGTATACCCGTGCACATTTTACGCCTAGCTCTTACGGTGATCCGGATATGGGAATTGCTGCAGAGAATGTAGCAAGGAAATACGGGATTTCTCGAGAAGAGCAGGATCAATATGCCTTAAAAAGCCATCAAAAGGCGGTTTATGCTCAGCAAAGTGACCGGTTTCGGCAGGAGATAGTACCTCTTCAGGTAGAGGGGCAGTGGGTGAGCACCGACGAATGTCCTCGGGCAAATACGAGTCTGGACAAGCTGCAAAAGCTGCCGCCAATTTTTGAAGAAAAGGGTACCGTCACTGCTGGAAATGCCTGTCCTATTAATGATGGCGCAGCGCTTCTATTAATGATGTCTCGGGAGAAATGCCAGCAGCTTAAGCTTACGCCTATTTTGCGGGTCGTGGATGCGCAAGCTGCGGGTGTAGATCCGAACTATTTAGGGATGGGGCCTGTACCAGCTGTGCAAAAGGTGTTAAAACGCCAAAAGCTTACCGTTGCCGATTTAGATATCGTAGAGTTTAACGAGGCTTTTGCTTCACAAGTATTGGCTTCACTGAATGAGCTTCAAATTCCACAGGAAAAGGTCAATCTTGGCGGGGGTGCTTTAGCAATAGGCCATCCATACGGAGCTTCCGGGGCTATTTTAATGACTCGGTTATGTGCTGAAATGCAACATGCTCCTTACCAACGAGGGCTTGCTACTCTGGGAATCGGCGGCGGGATAGGTCTGGCAACACTCGTGGAGGTTATAGAATGAACAGTGTCCGACATCAGATCCGTATGACGGCTGACTGGATTTCGGACTACGCACAGAGTATTGAAGCACCCGTGCAGACGATAAATGGAAAGCTGATCGCTCCTGCGACGATGCCTATTATTTTCTGGCAAAACTTCGATATTCCTTGGTTAATCATCGGTGAACCCTTGCTTCACGGCACTCAGAAATTTTCATATCGGGCGCCGATTACGGCGGGGATGATTTTGGATTGTGAATTAGCGTTAACGGGCGAGGTGCAAAAAGAAGGAAGACAGGGTAAACTGACTTTTTACACACATACGCTGGTTTGTAGGTGTGAGGGTGAGCTTATAGTCACCGCAGAAACAGTGTTAATTCGGGTAGGTGATGATCATGATAAAAAAGTGCGTAACAGCTGAAGCTATCCGGCAATATGCAGCTGCTTCCCAAGATTTGGCGCCTATACATTTAGATGTAGATGCCGCTGCCAAGGCTGGCTTGAAGCGACCCATCGCACATGGGATGTATCTTATGGGATTAGCCCAATCCTTGTACATTGCTGAGCACCCTACACAGTGGATCACTCAATATGATATGAAATTTCATAAGCCTATAGAGGTCGATAGTGTCGTGATTTTTGATTTTGCAGCTGACGACTGCTTTGTGAAAGTGATCCTTACAACAGAAGCTGGCGATGTTATTGCTGCGGGAGCTTTTGCAGTGAAAGAGGTGTAGTGATGAATAGAGTAGCCTTAATTACTGGAGCAACAAGAGGGATCGGACGTAGTATCGCCATGCAGCTTGGCAAGTCAGGTTATATAGTGGTTGTAAATGGTACGAAACAAGTCTTAATCGATGAGGTTGTGCGCGAGATCCGCCAGGCAGGCGGAGAGGCGCTAGGGTACGCTGCTAATGTAGCCGATCCAGTCGCAGTCACTGCCATGGTAGGTGAGGTCATTGCCCGATACGGTCGTATCGAGGTATTGATAGCTAACGCGGGAATTGTGCAGGATCAGAAATGTCAACGTATGACGGATGAACAGTGGAAGACTGTTCTGGATGTGCATTTAAATGGTACTTATTATTGCATTCAACGAGTATTACCGCATATGCGTGAAACAGGTGGGGATATCCTGTTGATGACCTCTGCTGCTGGACTAGCAGGTTCCGTGGGTCAGGTGAATTACAGTGCAGCTAAGGCTGGAATACTCGGCATGATGTGGACGCTCGCAGCAGAGCTGAAACGTGACCAGATTAGGGTCAATGCGATTTCTCCAGCGGCGTTAACGGATATGACCAGACCAATAATTGACCATCTGAGGGAAAAACATGCCAGTCGGAATGAACCTTTGCCTGACTTTTGGAGAATAGGTGACCCGGAGGCTATTGCTTCCTTCGTGACTGCATTATTGAGGGAGTCTGACGCGGATTTAACCGGTGAAATCTTTGCTGTGAATGGATCAAAAGTGACAAAATGGGAGAAGCCTGCACCTGCATTTTCCGAGAACAGCATTGAGGCATTTTTTGCTGCTTGGCACCTTCAAAAGGGGAGTGAATAAATGCTTACCTTCGATCAAGTTTGTTTTTATTATAAAAAGGGACAACCTCTCCTGGAGGATATTAGCTTTACGATAGAAGCAGGGGAGTTTGTGGCGATAGTTGGCGCGAATGGTTCTGGCAAATCCACTATTGCAAAGCTCATGGACGGACTGCTGCTGCCACGAAAAGGGGCTGTACAATTTAAGAGCTTGGACACGGCAAAACCAACGGATCTTGCGGAGATCCATCAGCAAATCGGTTTTGTTTTTCAGAATCCAGAGGATCAGTTTATCACCACAACCGTTATGGATGAGGTGCTTTTTGGTTTGGAGAATATCCGTGTGCCGAGGGAGGAAATGCGCAGCCGATTGGATCATGCCTTGCAGGCCGTTCAAATGGAGGATTATCTGGAGGCTATGCCACATCAGTTATCTGGAGGTCAAAAGCAACGTGTCGCTATCGCAGCTATATTGGCGATGCGCCCGCAAGTCATTATTTTTGACGAGGCTACCTCAATGCTTGATCCTCAGGGAAGACAGCAGGTTCTTTCCATCATGCAAGAGCTGCATCGTCAAGGCCTGACCCTTATTCATATCACCCACCATATGGAGGAAGTGCTTGCAGCAGAACGCGTATTACTCCTGCACCAAGGACGACTTGAGTTTGACGGCGATCCACTGACTTTTTTTGAAACCATGCCTGTTGCGGACTATCAATTACATCTGCCCTTCGCAGTGCGTGTACATACATTGCTCCATTCAGCAGCACCGCTAACAGCCGATTGGAAGGGGATAATTCGATCACAATGGTCTACCAATTAAAAAATCTAAGTGTGAACTATGCCGATCATGTGGCTTTGCACAATATAAACTGCACTATTCCTGAGGGCAAATGGATTTCTATTATCGGTCCAACAGGCGCAGGAAAGTCTACCTTTGTCAAAGTGCTGAAGGGCTTGATTCCCACCGTAAAAGGAGACTATTGGATTAATCAGCAGCCTGCCAGCAGAGATGCCAAAGGGCGCTTAAAGGTTGTCCCTGAGTTGGGTTTCGTTTTTCAATATCCTGAGCATCAGCTATTCGAAACAACGGTGTATAAGGAGCTTGCTTTTGCTCTGAATCAACAGGGCGCTTCACGTCAGCAAATTACAGAGGCGATTGAAACGATTTTGCCACAAGTGGGTTTGCCTGAGGGAATTCTCCCCTTAAATCCATTCCAGTTAAGCGGTGGTGAAAAGCGCCGTGTAGCTATTGCCTCTGTACTGATGACAAATCCGAAGCTGCTGATTTTGGATGAACCGACAGCGGGTCTCGATCCTGCTAGCCAAGTGTCTTTGCTGAAGCTACTAAAGGAATGGCAGCAACAAGACAATCACACGATCCTCTTCGTTTCGCATCAGATGGATGATGTTGCCGAATACTCGGATGAGGTCATTGTTTTTCATGAAGGTCAGTTAAAAGGGCATCATGATATCAGAACATTGTTTCTGGAAAAGGAAGAATTACTGCTGGAACTTGGACTATCCTTGCCTGAACCCGTACAGCTCTTGAAGCTAATGGAGGAATTATCTGACCAGAAGATTGAAGTTGCCAGCTGTAAAGAGCAGGATATCCTCGAAGCGATTTTGCCGATTTGGCATTCGAGGGGGCAAGAGCATGGCTGATTCCGTATTAGTCGGTCAATATGTGGAGACACATTCGATTTTTCATCGTTTAGATCCTCGTACAAAGCTTGTAAGTATCGTGATACTCATGCTTAGCTTTATGATGCTTGGAACGGGGATTAGTTATGTTGTTGCAACCTTTTTTGTACTGGGAATGTTGTTACTGTCGAAAGTTCCTGTGCATTTTTTTTGGCGAGGGCTGCGGCCGGTATTATTTATTTTATTGTTTACTTTTGTTTACAATGCCGTGTTCACCAAAGGGACGGTTCTCTGGTCATGGTTTTTTATCGAGGTGACTGAAGAGGGACTGCGAACAGGATTACGTTTTGTATGGCGTATTATATTGCTCATCTTGTTAGCCTCAGTTCTAACCTTAACTACTAAGCCGCTGGACTTAGCTTATGGTCTGGAAAAGCTGCTTGCCCCTCTATCCAAATTGGGGGTACCCGTAGAACAGTTCTCTTTAATGATAGTGATTGCGATCCGTTTTATCCCTACCCTCAAGGAGGAGCTTGATCGTATCTTTCTCGCACAAAAGGCTAGAGGTTATGATCTTACAGTATTGTCACTGCCTAAACGGATATACGCGTACATTCCGATCATTATTCCTCTGCTCTTCACAACGATTCAACGTGCTGAACAGCTGAGCTATGCAATTGATGCGCGTGCTTATGGTAATGGTAAAGGAAGGACTTCTTTTAAAAGACTGCAATTTCAGCAGATAGATTATCTGGCAGGGGGAGTTGCCCTTTTATTTGCCGTGATTCTGCTTTGCTTAAAGATAGGAAAGGTGTAGATGAAGATGAAATGGAACACCCGTATTACGGAGTTATTGCACATAGAATATCCTATTATTCAAGGAGGACTTGCTTATTTAGGTTATGCAGACCTCGCGGCTGCGGTTTCAAATAGCGGTGGACTGGGTCAGGTCACAGCAATGAGTCTTCCGGATGCTGAGGCCTTACGTGCAGAAATACGGCGGGTACGAACACTAACAGACAAGCCATTTGGTGTTAATTTTGCTATCGGCATGCATGGGATTGGTTATGAAGACCGGGTGCAGGTCGCCATCGACGAGCAGGTTCCCGTGGTGAGCCTCACTGGAGGGAATCCAGCCCCTATACTGGAAATGTTACTGCCCACCCATATTAAAACGCTCGTGCTCGTCTCCTCACGCAGACAAGCCCAAAAGGCCGAACAATTAGGCGCTTCTGCAGTTATTGTTGTTGGGCAAGAGGGCGGGGGTCACTTAGGGCGTGACGATGTTGGAACCATGGTGCTCGTTCCTCAAGTGGTCGATGCGGTTAATATCCCTGTGATTGCTTCCGGAGGGATCGGAGATGGCCGTGGATGGATGGCTGCTCATGCGCTTGGGGCTGAGGGAATCGAAATGGGCACTCGTTTCGTTGCTACAGTGGAATGTGTGCACGCGGCTGTTTCTTATAAAAAAGCTTTAGTAGAAAGCTCAGAGTCGGATACGGTTGTAATCAAACGTTCTATTGGAGCACCCGCACGAGTGTTGCGTAGTGACTACATTGATCAAATTCTTGAAATCGAGCGCGTGACACCGACCTATGAAGCATTAAAAGAATATATCAGTGGTGCAGCCAACAAGCGCTGGATTTATGATGGTATCAAAGAAGAGGGCATCGGCTGGGCAGGTCAAGTAACAGGAATGATCCAAGATATACCTACAGTCGCGGAGCTGGTCGGCAGGATGGTTAAAGAGGCTGGGTCGATTCGCGGGATGTGGGGAACACAGGTTTAAATAAAAACAAACACAGAGCGGTGATTCTCTCATTATTGGAGGAATCGCTGCTCTGTGTTTTTGACCGTGGGCTTGTAATTCTTTTCTACAAATGAAGAATAGTCAGTTCCTTAGGGAAGCTTGTTAAGGTCTCTGCGCCTTCAGCTGTAATAATCAGATCATCTTCGATACGCACACCCGCTAGTCCAGGCACATAAATTCCTGGCTCAACGGTGAACACATTGCCGATCTCGATAATGTCATCGTTCTGTCCGTGAAGTGATGGATATTCATGAACATCCATGCCCAGTCCGTGTCCGACACGGTGCAAGAAATATTCCCCGAATCCAGCTTCCTCAATTACATCACGTGCAGCTTTGTCGACTGAGCCGAAAGGTGCTCCAGGATTGGAGGCAGCGATCCCAGCTTCGTTGGCAGCCAGCACAGTGTTATAAATAGTGATTAGCTTGTCGTCCACGGATTCAATTGCAAAGGTACGTGTAATATCAGAAGCATAACCATCGGCATACACCCCGATATCAAACATCAGGAAATCGCCTGGCTGAATGACCCGGTTGCCAGGAACACCGTGAGGTAGGGCAGTTTTCGGACCAGAAAGCACCATAGTGTCGAAGGAAGGACCGGAAGCGCCAACCTTTTTCATTAGATATTCTAGCTCCGCTACTAGATCGTTTTCTGTAACGCCTGTTTTTACGTGGGTAAGAACGCGGCGCAAGGCTTCCTCAACTAGCTCAGCGGCATGTTTCATGCGCTTAACTTCATCCGGGGTCTTTTTGGAGCGCATGCTGCGCAGCAATGGACCAATATCACTAAACCGTTCAGCTGGAACAGCAGCGGTTAGGTGTTCAAAACGGGCTACTGAGAAATGTTCCTTCTCTATGCCAAGAGTTCCAAGCTTGCTGCTGCCGAAACAATCTTTTAGCAGGTTATAGGGATTATCAGTGTCACTGTGAGTTAGGATTTTGGTGACCGAAGAAGCCGCTTGAGCCGCTTCTGCATCCAATGCAGGCAGAATGAGCATAGGCTCTTCTCCGCGTATCAGCAGCAGACCCAGAAAACGTTCATGCGGATCGCTGGCGAAGCCGGTTAAGTAGTAGACATGCTTGGGATCTGTTACGAGCAGGGCATCCAGACCTTCGCCCGCCATTTGCTGCTCTAGGCTTGTCAGAGCATTATTCATAGTTGGTGTTCCCCTTTCAACTTCACGATTAGAACTGCAATATTCCTATTATAGATCAAAAATAGACCAGACGCACCTGACGAACTATAACTATCGTTGGCTAATCATGACATGAAGCTTTTCTTAACCCTACTAGTTGGTGTAACATATCTTTAAATATACTTCTCCTAAGGTTAGGCTAAAGCTTATTCGGGTACGGTTGTTGAGAGAGGAGTGATTCTTGGAATGAGAGGAACAATCGCACTTGTTACCGGAGCGAATTCCGGTATGGGGCTGGCTACAACAGTTGAACTGGCTCGCAAGGGAGCCAAAGTCATTATGGTTTGCCGTAATCGCCAGCGGGGAGAAGAAGCACTTGCTGCCGCCAAACAAAAGAGCCACTCCGAGGATATCGAGCTCATGTTGTGTGATCTGGCTTCACTTGAGAGCATTCGCAGCTTTGCTGAGGAATTTACTATGAAATATCCGATGCTAGACATACTTATCAATAACGCCGGGGTAGTCACGATTAAGCGTCAGCTTACGAAGGACGGCTTTGAGATGGATCTTGGCGTAAATCATTTGGGGCATTTTCTACTTACAAATCTGTTACTTGAGTCGTTGCAGGCAGCAGAGCAAGGCCGTATCATTGTGGTTGCCTCCGGTGCTTACAAAATAGGTGCGCTCCATTATGAAGATCCAACCCTGGCTCGCCGTTTTAATCCTGCAAAAGCCTATGCCCGATCCAAGCTAGCCAATATTCTGTTCACGCGGGAGCTGGCTTCGCGTCTTCACGGAACAAGGGTGACGGTGAATTGCTTGCATCCAGGTGCAGTGGGGACGAATATAGGTGTAAACCGGCAGACAGGCTTCGGCAAGTCGGTACTTAAGTTACTCTCATACTTTTTCTTAACACCTGAACAAGGCGCCGATACAGCGATTTATTTGGCTACAGATCCTGATCTTGGAGAGGTAACCGGTCAATATTATTATCGAAGAAAGATTAAACAACTGTCTCCCAGAGCGCAGAATACAATAGAGGCCGAACGGCTGTGGCAATGGAGCCAGGAGCAGGTCGGCCTGAGTTAATTAACACATTTGGAGGAATTAAGGGATGAATTGGGAGAACAGCAGAATTGAAGATGCGACATCTGCAGACTTAGCAGCTATTGTAGATATTTATAACTCAACGATTGCTGGGAGGATGGTAACTGCAGATCTGGAACCCATTACTGTTGCAGACCGGGAGAAATGGTTTCTTGAGCATAACAGCCATCACCGTCCCTTATGGGTACTGAAGCAAGGAGATGAAATTGCAGCATGGTTCAGTTTTCAATCCTTCTATGGTCGTCCAGCGTATAATGTAACAGCAGAAATCAGCGTATACGTGAATGAAAAGTTCCGTGGTGGTGGTGCTGGCAGAATTCTTCTGACAGAGGCCATTGAGAAAGCTCCTAGTCTCGGAATTAAGAATCTAGTCGGCTTTGTGTTTGGACATAATGATCCAAGCCTTGGTTTGCTGAAAAAATTTGGTTTTAAAGAGTGGGGAATGCTGCCTGGTGTGGCTGAACTTGACGGTATAGAGCGCGATTTAGTCATTGTAGGCCTTAAAGTCTAAAATACCAGATAAAACGCTTACATTTTGAGAGTTGGATCTAGGTTATCGGTGTCGCAATCGACCCATTCTTTGGACCAACTCTGTAAGTCTCGGATGACTGATTCCAGGGCAAGACCTTTATCCGTCAAAGAATATTGGATTCGCACGGGGGTCTCTGGGAACACTTCTCGAAGAACGATCCCTTCCTGTTCCAGCTCTTTGAGCCGTTCGGAGAGCAGTCTTCCACTGATGGGCAATGCCGCTTCAATTACATTGAAACGTTGGGGTCCTTGAAGGAGCTGGTAGATAATTAAACCAGTCCAACGCCTGCCGATAATATCCATACTTTTTTGTAGCCGGGGACATAAATCATTGGACTTCATAGGGCTCACCTCTTAGTAAACATTATAAACGAAAAGACCAATAACTTAAACAAATTCCAATTTAATTCAGTACTAGAAAGGATGATGGACAGTGGCTAAAAAAAAGAAAATGCCTACCACACCAAGAGCCGCTACGAATGATGGTCCTGCTACGTTAAAAGACCTGCTAAGCAGTGATGTTCTAGGAAAGCTGAAGGCGCAATCTGATGCGTTGAAAGCGGAGGAAAATGACCGTAAAGAAGCTGCCCGTAAGGCAGTGGAAGATCAGCGCAAGGCTGAGCAGAAGCGGTTGGAGAATGATTTTGCACATCTGCTGGAGAACAGTAATCAGGATTGGAAGAAATTCAAATAAATCCTATGGCTTAGCGCTAAAAATATGGCAGAGATTAAAGAGGCACCCGTTAGGGTGTCTTTTTTTATGTAACTTAAGCAGATAAGCCTAAGTCTTAATTATTTTAAATTTAAGTATATGAAAGGGTTGACCCTCAAAGTGGGCTTAGGTATAATTTAAAACATTGCGAATGAAAATCATTATCATAATATCGCATTTGTAAACTATTAAACAGATAAGGAACAACTCATGAAACTAAAATATTTGTCCCTACTTCTAATAGTATTTTCATTTATATCTTTGTTTATAGGCGTTAAAAATATATCCCCATTAGATCTCTTTCATCTTACAGAATCTCAAGCACAGACCTTGCTGGTAAGCCGGATTCCCCGGTTAGCCGCATTGATTATCGCTGGAGTCAGCATGAGTATTGCCGGATTAATTATGCAACAGCTGTCACGCAATAAATTCGTCTCACCGACTACGGCAGGGACGATGGATTCCGCAAAATTTGGTATTCTCGTATCCCTCATGTTATTCACAGGCGCAACGCCAATGCAGAAATTGCTTGTTGCTTTTGTTTTTGCGCTATTGGGCACCTTTATTTTTATGAGAATCCTGGATCGGATCAAGTTCAAGGATAGTATTTTTATCCCGCTGGTCGGACTCATGTTCGGCAACATTGTAGGCTCGATTACAACATTTTTTGCGTATAAAAATGATTTGATTCAGAATATCTCATCTTGGATGCTTGGGGATTTCTCGACGATTATCAAAGGCCAATACGAATTAATTTATATCAGCATTCCACTTGTCATTCTGGCGTACCTCTTCGCTAATAAATTTACGGTAGCCGGTATGGGCGAGGATTTCTCCGTTAATCTTGGCATGAACTACAAAGCGGTGGTCAACGTGGGATTGGTAATTGTAGCGTTAATCTCTTCTGTTGTCATTTTAACCGTAGGTACGATTCCATTTCTGGGTCTAGTAGTACCTAACATTGTAACGTTGTACATAGGGGATAACCTCAAAAAAAGTCT
Source organism: Paenibacillus sp. FSL R5-0928 (assembly GCF_037970385.1). NCBI lineage: Bacteria > Bacillati > Bacillota > Bacilli > Caryophanales > Paenibacillaceae > Paenibacillus > Paenibacillus sp. FSL R5-0928. The sequence goes on from NZ_CP150225.1 coordinate 1,425,537, forward strand.
GGCGCATACAGCCATTCTCGGAGCGGTGTTCCTCCTGTTCTGCGATATTCTGGGCAGGCTCATTATCTATCCATATGAAATATCAATCAGTCTCACGGTAGGCGTCATCGGTAGTGGTCTGTTTATCTACTTGCTGATGAGAAGAAAGGCGAACTAGAGATGAAGACAAAACTAACTATATTATCAATAAGTGCTGTCGCTCTCATCGTCTTGTTTATGACGTATCATGCTTTGGGAAATTGGGACTACGTTCTGCCCAGCCGGGGAAGAAAGCTGGCGGCCATTCTGATTACCGGAGCTGTGATAGCTGTCTCTACCGTAGTTTTTCAGAGCATCACGAACAATCGTATTTTGACACCAAGTATTCTCGGGCTCGATTCCCTGTACATGTTAATCCAGACGTTCGGTGTTTATGCCTTAGGTTCATCGAATATGACCTTTATGAATAAAAACATCAACTTCTTGTTCTCTGCGTGCCTCATGGTCCTGTTTTCAGGCGTATTGTATAAGCTAATGTTCCGTAGGGAAGGACAAAATATTTATTTCCTGCTGCTGGTAGGGCTGATCATGGGGACGATGTTCCAGAGCGCGTCTTCTTTTATGGAAGTGCTTATTGATCCGAACGAATTCCTGATTCTACAGGGGAAAATGTTCGCCAGCTTCAACAATGTCAGCAGTGACCTATTGATTCTTTCCACCATTGTTCTGACGCTAACTACGTTGTACTTCCTGCGATTTGTTAAGTATTTGGATGTTATTTCGCTTGGAAAAGACGAAGCCATTAATCTGGGGATCAATTATGACTATGTAGTCAAAAGGCTGCTAGTTATTGTATCTATCTACGTTTCGATCTCGACGGCTTTAGTGGGGCCAATCACTTTCTTAGGTTTGTTGGTAGCTAATGTAGGACACCAGTTGTTCCGTACCTATAAGCATGCCTATCTGATTCCTGGAACGATTCTGCTGAGCATTGTTGCGCTTGTCGGCGGGCAGTTCCTGGTCGAACGTGTTTTTGGATTCAATACTACGGTTAGTGTGATTATCAATTTTGCAGGCGGCGTCTACTTCGTCTATCTGCTGTTAAAGGAGAATAAGTCGTGGTAGAAGTTAAAAATTTAACCAAACGTTATGGCGGAGTAACCGTCGTTGATGATGTGTCCTTGTCCATTAAAAAGGGCGCAATCACCTCGTTTATCGGACCAAATGGTGCGGGTAAAAGTACACTGCTCTCCATGATCAGCAGACTTATCTCCAAAGACGCGGGAGAGGTGCTGATCGAAGGTAAGGAAATCGGTACCTGCAAAAGTAATGAGCTTGCTCGTAAAATATCGGTGTTAAAGCAGTCCAATCATATTAGCGTACGCCTCACTGTGAAGGAGCTCGTTTCTTTTGGGAGATTCCCGTATTCACAGGGGAAGCTGAGTCCGGAGGATCGGGCGTTCGTTGACGAAGCGATTGCTTACATGGATCTCCAAGAGATGCAGGATAAATATATTGATCAGCTCAGTGGAGGGCAACGCCAGCGGGCATATATTGCCATGGTCATGGCTCAGGATACAGAGTACATTCTGCTCGACGAACCGCTCAACAACCTTGATATGAAGCATTCCGTCCAAATTATGAAGGTGCTTCGCCGCTTGGTGGACGAGAAGGGGAAGACGATTGTGCTCGTTATCCACGATATTAACTTTGCTTCTTGTTACTCTGACTACATTGTTGCGCTTAAAAATGGAAGAGTAGCTTCCTCGGGTACAGCGGATGAAATTATAGATTCTGCAGTTCTTAAAGAGGTATATGACATGGACATTCCTATTGAAACTATAGGAGGCCGAAAAATCGGTGTCTATTTCTAAAAGGTAACTATTACTATGCGGATATTATTATGACGTAACGTAAGAAGTGAAAGGCGCCAGCTTCTTAACGCATACGCGAATAATTCAAATAGCTTCACTATAAAAATTAGGGGTGAATACATTGAAGAAGAACTTATCTTTACTGATTATGACAGTATTTCTTGCGGTAATCTTGGCGGCTTGCGGCTCCAATAATGCAGCAACTTCAAATAACAACACAGCAGCGGCAGGCAATTCGGAGGCTACTACTGCACCAACAACGGAAGCAACTACAGCACCGACAGAGCTTACTTTCAAGCATGCGCTTGGCGAAACAACTATCAAAAGCAATCCGCAAAAAGTGGTTGTTTTTGACTTCGGTACACTGGATACGCTGGATAAACTGGGCGTAGAGGTGACTGGAGTGCCTCAAAGTAATGTACCGGCTTATCTCTCTAAATATAACGATGCTAAATATGAGAATGTTGGTGGTTTGAAAGAGCCTGACTTCGAAAAAATAAACAGTCTTTCTCCGGACCTGATCATCATTTCCGGCAGACAACAGGATTCTTATGAAGAATTCAGCAAAATTGCACCTACTCTGTATGTGGCTGTAGATAATGCAAACTATATGGAATCTTTTACGAATAACGTGAAAATGCTGGGTCAAATTTTTGGAAAAGAAGCAGAAGTAGAAACTGAGCTTGCGACTATCAATGATTCCATCAAAGCTTTGAATACGAAGGCAACAGCTGATGGCAAAAAAGCACTTGTTATTCTCGCGAATGAAGGAAAAATCAGTGCTTACGGTGCAGGTTCCCGTTTTGGGATTATCCATGATGTGTTCGGATTTGCACAGGCAGATGATAAAATTGAAGTATCCACTCACGGACAAAGCGTATCTTACGAATATGTAGCGGATAAGAACCCGGATTATCTGTTTGTAGTAGACAGAGATGCGGTTGTGAAGAGTGATGGCGGTGAATCCGGTTCAGCTAAAAAAGCAGTTGAAAACGATCTAGTGAAGAATACAAATGCCTTTAAAAACGGTAAGATCATCTACTTGGATCCTAACTACTGGTATTTGTCCGGTGGCGGTTTAATATCCGTTAGCGAAATGCTCAAAGAAGTTGAAGTTGTTCTGTAAGCAGAGTAACTTGGTGAATTAAAAAGCCTGTTGGCGGGAGTAATACTCCTTGCCAGCAGGCTTTTTTCGCTTTTTTCCATAGATTTACTGGTATATTCATACTAGTTGCTAAATTTATCTGTAACTTTTCAGGCTGGGATACGTGGTTAGGTTAAGGGGGGAGTGCATGAAGCGAAATTCATTGGATGAAATATATCAGATGTATGTGATGGATATTTACCGCTATTTGCGCTCCCTTTGTGGTGATCATTATGCGGCTGAAGATTTGATGCAAGAAACCTTTTATCGCGCTTATCTACATTTGGAGAATTGTAAAGAAGAGAAGATTAAACCATGGCTGTTCCGTGTCGCTTATAACGCCTTCGTAGATTACAAGCGAAAGGAAGGCCGCAGTACAGTTCAGAGTGAGGATTATTTCAAAAAGCTTGCTCATCCAGATACCACAGAAAGCACACTGCTTCATCAGGAACGTTGGGAAGAGATGAGGATAGCGGTAAGTGAGCTACCGGACAATCAGAGAAATGCACTGCTGCTGCATGATTTTCATGGGCTGAGTTATCGGGAAGCATCGGACATTATGGATGTGGGCTTGTCCCAATATAAGATATTGATCTTTCGGGCCAGACAGAAGCTGCGTGAGGCAGAGCGGAGGAGAAATGAACATGAGTGAAGAGTTTAAGGAGAAGTTAAGAAGGTATGGTGAAGGCACTCTTGCTGATGAGGATAGGGATGAGGTTGAGCGTGAGTTAGAGAAGATGGAAGCTTACCAGGCTTATCTGGATGAACTCATGGGCGAAGAAAAGCCGGCTCCAGATGAGGAGAAGAGCATAAAATTCGGAAAGGGTAAAAGAAACAGACCCGGCAAAGAAAAAAAGATCATCCGCCGTGGCAAGTGGAAAGCACGTATATCGAATACTTTAACGGTGATTTCTGCGTTTTTGATTTTTTTGATTGTCAGCAGTATCATCACAGCGGTATTTTATAGCACTGGAGAAAGAGGAGAGACTTACCGTGATGTCGTTTCTTCCGCAATTGCTGTTTCACAGCCGAATACGATCGTCCATTTGAGTAGCGATTCCGGACCGTTTTTTAGTATGAATCTGCAGGGTGAAATAATAAAACAAATTGGTGATGCGCGGATTAATGTTGGAGATTATTCGATGAAGTTTCTATTAGGCTGGCCTAGAATCTATAGTTATTCATGGACATATGAACGCAGTGGGACAGGTAATTACTTTATCTATCCCATTGAGAACCAGTCTGCAGAAAATAGGATGGATGACAGCAGTGAGTGGGAAAAACTAGAGAAGCTCCCTGAAGGTACGGTAGGAGAAACCTATTTGTCTTTTGAACAATTTTTTACGACAGATGAGCTATTGAAGAAGTTTCAGCATAAAAATCTTGAACTTTTATGGTTCGCAGCAGATACAGGTCCAAGGACACAAGAGCCAGTAATAAATGATCCCTTAGGATTTCCAAGTATGCCTATCTGGCATGCTGATGATATGAAGGTGACACAAGAATCAAAGAAAAAGTGGGGTTGGTTTGGAGGGGTGACTAGCCGCACGAGTGTTTCTCCATCTGTTGACTCATATGGGGATGGTGAACTGCGTAATGCGAACTTCCTTAAGACACTGCACTTAATGCAGGAGCATAAATCGATCGCCAACAAGGTAATTCCGTTTATTGATCTGGATGACTCCATTAGCTATCTGGAGAAGAACGGAGTTAGGCTGTATGGAGCTGTCGTAACCGGTCCGGTTAAAGAGTTGCTCAAGTTAAAGGAAGAAAAATGGGTCAGTAATATTCATGTTGAAGAAGTAAGATTATGGAATTGGCAGGATAGAGAGAACTGAGTTGGGATGCTAAATACTGTAGAAGGTAGTAAGCGTAAATGATTTCTTCGTAATTACTTAATGGCAGTCGGATATGCCCTGTGTTAGTGGGGTGTACCCGGCTTTTCTGTGTGGGAGAAGTCACAGAACTTGCTTCTCGTTTAAGCAAATCGTACAATTATTTGAATATGAGATGAGTATGATAGATTAGGAGCTGAGTTATATGAAAGTAGGCGTGGTATCAGATACACATATGACAAGAATGGCTAAGTCTCTGCCCAAAGCGCTTGTTGCTGAATTCCGGAATGTAGACTTGATTCTGCATCTTGGAGATTGGGTGAGTATGGGAATCTACGATTTGTTGGCTGAATTAGCTCCAGTGGAAGGGATTGCTGGAAATAACGATGGAATAGAGATCATTGAGCGTTTCGGGGAGCGCAAGCTGCTAACGCTTGAGGGAGTCCGGATCGGAATGGTCCATGGGCATACGCCACACTCCCGCAAAGGAACGGACGGGAATGCGCTGCTTGCTTTTGCGAACGATAAGGTGGATTGTATTCTTTTTGGTCATTCGCATCAGCCTTTATTGCGGGAAGAGAATGGGATTCTGCTCTTTAATCCAGGATCGCCAACAGATAAACGACGTGAGAAACTGTATTCCTTCGGAATTTTGGATATCGAAGAGGGTAAAGTCAGTGCCCGGCATGTGTTCTACGATTCCAAAGAATAAGAATAATTGTCCAAATGATCTGGCGTTCGCTCCATGGTGCACGGTACGGCTGAAATATACAATAACGTTAAAACGGCCCAAGCCGGAAAGTGAGCGCTGAGGATGAACAACTATCGTATTGAACGTGTGATCTATGATGATTTGGAACGGCTTATCCCATTGTTTGATGAGTATCGGGTATTTTATGGGTCAGTCTCTGATCTGGATGGTGCACGTACTTTTTTATCAGATCGATTGAAGCTGAACGAATCGGTAATCTTTATTGCGGTGGAGGGAGAAGGCGAGGAGAAACGAGCGTGGGGCTTCACTCAGCTCTATCCCTCTTTTTCATCGGTTTCTATGGAGCGTCTCTGGATATTGAATGATCTATATGTAACTGCGGAACTGCGAGGCCATGGGCTCGGCTCCAAGCTGCTGGAAAGTGCCAGAGCTCATGCGCTCGCTACGAATACGAAGGGCTTGTCCATGACAACAATGACGGCGAATGTGGGGGCACAGCGTTTATATGTAGCGCATGGCTACATTCGGGATGATGATTTTTATACCTATAACCTTTTTTTCTAAAAGCTAGAGAGAAAGACGAGTAAGGGGCGTTAAAGTGGATACAAGTAATAAGCTGGCAATCTTTTTTGACCTTGATGATACTTTATATGATCATTTGGTTCCTTTTAAAGAAGCGGTGCGTCAAGTGCTTAGACCGGATGAGAACAGTCTGGACTTTGCAGAATTATTTTATAAAGTAAGACATCATAGTGATGTATTATGGCCTATGTATTTACGTGGAGAAATTCCGCTGGAGGAAACTAGGGTACGCCGATTGGAGCTTGCTTTTGCAGAGTATGGTTTACAGCTTGATCGTGACCAAGCCACGGCGGTACAAGCGGCATACATTGGCCGTCAGTACACCATTCAAATGATAGATGGAGTCCGGGAGCAATTGGAAAGGTTCATTGCTGCTGGTCATAAAGTAGGCATCATTACGAATGGACCCAAAGATCATCAAATGAAAAAGATTCGCGGATTAGGTCTGGATCAGATGATCCCCGAGGAGATGATTTTTATTTCTGACGCTGTAGGTCTGGCCAAACCAGATCCGCAACTCTTTTTGCATGTAAATCAGCAGTCTGGCACTTCACCAGACCATTCACTTTATATAGGCGATACCTGGGCTAATGATGTAGTAGGAGCGCTTGCGGCTGGCTGGAAGGTCTGCTGGTATAATCCGAGAGGCAGACAGCCGGCTACGGATCATAAGCCTAGTTATATTTTCACGAATTATAAGGAATTTAGCGAGTTGCCTTTGGTGCTGCAAAAATCTTGATCGGGAATTAATTAGGGAAAAACTCCCTGAAATTAACCGGTTAAAGCGCGAAATTGAGGTTATTGGGGAATTCCTCCCTAATAAAACCGAAATAAACATGTTTATAGCCATATTCGGGTGATTTTTAGGGAGGTTTTCCCTAATCGAAGGTTTACATTGAAAAAATCTATTGATTTTAGGGAGGAATTCCCTAATTATCAGGCTGCTGGGCGATGAATGGGCGATGAATATCCCTCAGCCACGCCAAAGAACCTTTATCCACAACAAAAGAGCTTGCCTCCCAAAGCCAACAACGGCCTTATGGGGGCAAGCTCTTTTCGTTTAATCAGCGAAGCTGTACGTAGGATCAGTCAGATTCATTCTTTCTTTAATGCCTGGTGTGGCGTAGATTTTGTTGTCATCGGTAATAAAGAAAGCTTCTACATCTTCAGGTAACGACTCCAGATATTTCATACCTTCTTCGATCCCCATCAAGAACACCCCAGTGGACAAAGCATCCGCATCTGTTGCATTAGGGCTCATAATGGTCAAGCTTTTGAGACCGTTCTGAGAAGGGTAACCTGTGCGTGGATCAAGAATATGGTGATAACGAACATTGTCTTGCATAAAATAACGTTCGTAAACACCAGAAGCATCGATGACCTCATCCGCGATTTTAATCGTTCCTAGTTGTGTGCCGCGGCTTTGGTCAGGGTCTTGCAGACCAATATTCCAATCCGTTCCGTTTGGTTTCGTACCTAACGCAATAATACTGCTGCCGCCGAGGTTGATCATTGCACTGTTAAGGCCTTGCTCTTTTAAATAATCAGCGATACGGTCAGCAGCATACCCTTTGCCGATACCTCCAAGATCCAGTACCATATTTTCCTTCAGTAGCTTCACGGTCTTAGCAGCTTCGTCAATTTCAACGTCCCTGTAATTGGTTAGGCTCTTGGCTGCATCGATAGCTGCTGGATCAGGGACTTTATCTCCGCCACTACCGATGTTCCAGAGGTCGATCAGCGGACCAATCGTGGGATCGAATAGCCCGTCCATTTCTTTTGCATATTGCACGGATTGTTTTACAACATCTAAGGTCTCGTCCGAAACGACAACCGCTTCTTTTCCTGCTGCTTGATTGACTGCGTAAACCTCACCGCCTTCTTTTGTACGGCTAAGCTCCATATCCATTCGCTCCAGCATTTGCTGGATATCATCCATATTTTTTTGGGCTACATTTTCTCCGAACACTTTGATATTCACGACCGTGTCATAGATATAAAAGGTCTGTGAGAGTGACTTGGCTTCACCTTTTCCTGAAGCTGTTGCGCCACCCGGTGTTTCCGTCGCTTTGTCATCCTTATTTTCAGTAATTAGCCAAGCGCCGACAGCTATGACGGCGATGAGGATAACAACGAGGATCAACGTCGTTTTTTTGTTCTTAAACATATTCCACCATCCATAAAGTTAGTTTCTAAAACACATTATCACTATCATACCCTAGATCAGAAGTTGATGGAAATTAATTTCATGGCATATTTAGGTACAACTCCGTCTGCACGAAAAAAAAGCCCCGCAATTTGATTCGGAGCAACGCTGTGGATATAGAGGTAGCTATTAAGCTAATCTAGCATGTATTCACGGTATTTGTTTTTACGAGGATTCATTACGAAAAGGATTCCTTTGGCATAACCGCTAACGGCTTTAAAATTTCGTTTGAGAGTTTCTTTACCTGTAAGACAGGTTAACGTCCAGATCAATGCGGCATAATTCATAGGGGGTGCTTTACGTAAGTTGAGCAGATAATAATGATTGATGGCAGTAGCTCTTGCAACAACGCCCGCCTTATCCCGAGATCCCGGCGACTCATGATGAATGATTTTCATAGCCGGGTTAATGACAAGCTTGCCATAACGGCTAGCCAAATGAGACAAGTAAATATCCTCGGCAATGGAGTAACTTGTCATCCAGGGATAGGGTTTCATATCTTGTAATGCTGAGCGCCGGAATGACATATTACAGCCGTGAAAAAAATCCGTCTCAAAAACCTGCTCCTTCTCTCCCCAGAGGAATAGGGAGCCTGCAAACATGCTTGGGGATAATCTGCCCGGGGATCCGGACATTTGTCCGGTCAGCATGCCAAACAGCCGGCCCGGTTTGCTGCTGCGCATTCCTTTTGCCACACCGCCTACACCGACAATTGAATCGTCCGCTGCATAAGTATCAAGCAATCGTCGAATATATAAGGAATCATCTAATTCTGCATCATCGTCTAAATGAAGCACAATTTCAGCATTTACTAGTCCAAGTGACTCATAACGGGAAAGCCAGAGTCCCGGATTAGTCTTACGATGATATCGAAACTCAGCCTGTGGCAATTTGTTCATTATGTTACGATAATAGGTTAATCTTTCTACAGGAATCTCACCGTCATCTACAATCCAGAGCTCGATGGAGACATTGTTTAGCTGTGTCTGCTTGCTTATAGACTCTATGCACACTGTAAGGTCGTTTATACGGTTACGGGTAGGTATCACTATAGATACATCATGCATATGGGGATCTCCCTTCGGAATTTCTGGTGTAACTTCATTTTATCTGCCCTGAAGGGGAGCGTATATACCACTTTCGTTTACTTTTTGCTTTAGCATTCACATCTATAAATGTTATTTTAATAAAAGTTAAGTTTGTAATTTTGAGTTTTTAACTATATAATAGTAAGCGACATATATTTAGTTATTACTCTTATATAACAGCTACAAATTATCAATAATATTAGGAGGTTTTTTCGTGAGAATAGATATCTGGTCCGATTATGCATGTCCTTTTTGTTATATTGGCAAAAGACGTTTGGAGAATGCGCTAAGCCAATTCCCGAACCGTGATCAAGTAGAGGTAGTATTCCGTAGCTTTCAACTGGATCCACATGCAGAGGTAAGTACAGACAAGAGTATTCATGAGCTGCTGGCTGCCAAATACGGGATGACCGTAGAAAAAGCAAAAGCAATGAACGCACAACTAGCGGAGCAAGCTAAAGATGTGGGCTTGGAATTTAATTTTGATACAGTGAAGCATACCAACACTTTCGACAGTCACCGACTGAGTCATTTTGCAAGCACAAAGGGAAAAGGTGCAGAAATGTCCGAACGTCTGCTGCGCGCCTACTTTACGGATTCATTAAATCTTGGAGATCGCAGTGTACTGGCTTCACTCGCTGCTGAAGTAGGTCTGGATCAAGCAGAAGCTGCGGCAATGCTGGAAACGGATGCTTTTGCGAATGAGGTTAATGGCGATATTGAAGAAGGAAGCCGTCTTAATATTACCGGTGTACCTTTCTTTGTATTCAACAATAAATATGCTTTATCTGGTGCACAACCAGGTCCTGTATTTACAGAGGTACTGGATACTGTGTGGGCGGAGGAACAAGCAGGACCAACGTTGCAAGTGGTTGGTAAGGGGAATTCTGAAGTATCTACCGATGATGGCTGCGCAGATGGATCTTGCAATATTTAAAGTTTGGATTCGAGTAAAACAAAAGAGCTGAGGGAGCCCTCAGCTCTTTTTGTTTTGATAAAACTGTTCTTTTGTTGCTTCCCACACCCAAAAACAAACGCTCCCGATATCCGGAAGCGCTTGTCGCTGTAATGTGGTTTTATCTGAAAGATGTAACAAAGCTTGAGAATAGTGTACGTACATCGTATTGATATTGGTTGATTGGCTCAATAGGCCGTTCGATACCAAGTAGAGTATATACCGCAATTCTCGCTGCTCTTACGGAGTATTCTTCAGTGAATACAACGTCATCTGGAATTTCACAGAATTGTCCAATAAAGGCCAGGTTCGTGGAACCCTCAGGGATAACTTTTGGTCGGTCACTATTGAGTCTAGGCATGAACTGAGAAGTGATATAAGGCATCATGCAAGGAATACAATTGGCGGTAGCCATGATCTCGTCCTTATGTTCTTCAAAGTGAAGATGACCGATCAATTCTTGCATAATTTCTTCGCCGGTACAATCACACATTCTCTTTTTCACGAAATCTCCAACTTTGTCTGGATACAGTCCGTAACCCCAGAACACTTTAACATGCTCAGGCTGATTGCGGAAATGCGGTTGGAAGGCCAGTACAACGGACATAAACCAGCTCGAATCCTTAAATGTGACCAAAGCGCCTGTGCCGGCACGGTTACGTGTGAATTTTTCCATCAGATCGAAGAATTTGGAGTCATGGAAAGTTACAGTAAAGGACTCCCATTTCGAACCGTCTACATGATCATCGAACGAAGAAGGATTGCCAAGACTTGGTTTCTTGGAAGCGATGTTTTCCCATAATTTCCACGAGCTTCCCTTGCCGTTAAGGCGTGGAGCAGAAGTCATAGAACCAAGGCTGGAGCCTTCGGTCATAGAACCGTTTGTGATAATCACGAGATCATCTTCTTTTACATCAATCACATCTTTGACACCTTCGCGCACTACATTCATTTGGGTTACGGTAATTCCGTCACCTTTTTTGAACTGCAGATCAGTAACTGTACATTTCAGTGTGAAATCGACACCGAATGGTTCAAGATATTTGTGCAAAGGCAGAATGATGGAATCATATTGGTTATAAGGAGTGCGAGTTACACCTTCCAGTGTTTGAATTCTTGGGAATTCATGGAAGAAACGAAGCATATATCTTTTAAACTCTACAGCGCTGTGCCAAGGTTGGAATGCAAAAGTAGTAGCCCACATATACCAGAAGTTTGTTGTGAAAAAGTGAGGGGCGAACCAGTCGTTGATACGCGCTTTACCCATTTTATCTTCTGGTGTAATAATCAGCTTGCCCATAGCGAGACGATCAGCCATATCAAAACCCATGGACAATACATCTTCTACTTTGCCGTCTTTGTTTACAAGTCTGGCGTTTGAGTGTGTTGGATTTGCGGTATCAAAAGCAATAATTTCATCCCGCACAGACAACCCCGGACGGTCGACAGAAGGAATCGTTGTTAATAGCTCCCAGAGATTCTCATAAGCTTCATCGTTGAGCATACGGCCGCCGCGGACAACGTAACCATGTTCAGCGTCACCTGCGCCGTCATTGCTACCACCAAGAATCTTCATCTCTTCAATAATGTGAATGTTTTGTCCCGGAAAATCACAGTCTCTGACCAGGTAAGCAGCGCCCGCTAAGGATGCAATTCCGCCACCGACAAAATAAACCTGTCTATTACCGTACTCTTTTTTCACAATGGTCGCCTCCAAGTAGTTGTTTAAATAATCACACTCTTAATGTAAACCAACTCCTATTTTGAAGGTATAATCAAACTCTTTAGAGTGTCTGGATTTTTGTCATTATGGGTGATCTGTCTAGTTTTTAGACAAAAAAAACCGCTGCAACCAAAGGTTACAACGGATGGTTCTCATATTTGTGTAAAGCTTTCAGAAAATTTCCTTCAATTAGATCACTTAGCTTCTCAATCATATGGTGCGGCTGTTCCTTCATGCCTTCTCTCATCCACTGAATGATTAGGCCTGTGAAGGCTAGCGTATAAAAATTGGCTATAAAGTGCTTGTCTTCTTCGCAAACCTCCATCCCGGAGGACAGCTCGTTTATAACCCCCATGATGAGATCGTTTGTCACCTCGTACAGATATGCATCCAGATGATTTCTGCCTAATGAATTTAGCGTGTTACAGCAAAAGGATTTATTCCGCTCAATGTAGCAGAAGATTCTATAAAACCCGTCTGTCCAAGTGCTGTAGCTGCGATACTGGGCGAGGCTTTCGACAGCCTCAGTCTTATAAATCCAACCTAGCAAATCAAATATATCCTGGAAATGATAATAAAACGTTTGTCTGTTTAGTCCGCAATGGTCCACTAGTTGTTTAACAGTAATTTTATTGAGCGGTGTATGCTCCATTAGCTCTTTTAAAGAATGCGACAATGCATTTTTGGTTAGAAAAGAATTGGACAACAGCGTTCACCTCTTCCATTCAAGACTTCGATGCTCGCTTATACAGCAGACGAATACCTTCGGCTAATAAACCCAGTGCAAATCCGGCGCATGAAAATAAGGAAAACGCGAGGAAGCCTGCGAGATCCTCCCAACCGGACATCTCTTGGTAGGTGTAGCCCAGCATAAATGCCGCACCTATGATTATTCCCGCCGTGCTAAATACCCAGAGCAGACGCGCTCCGAGCCAGCCTAATGTGTTGACGATCCCAGCCACTACAACGGAAAAAAGAGCAAAGCGCAGTAAGAGTGTGGCATCCATTTCCTGGGCCAGCATCACGAATCGGTGTAGAGGGAAGAGAAGCCATAGAAGAATGGCATAAACGGTCATCCAGAGAAACCAACTTTTACTTTTGGCAGCAGGCAGGAATTTCATTTCATGCACACCTCTTTTCCCATAGTACGAACGTTAAAAAGTAGGGATTATACCGTGAAGGATTCTAGTTCTTCCGCACTTTGCAGCAGGTGGCTTAGCAGGTTTGGAATGTCCTCCATTTGCTCTTCTGTGAGTTGTCTTTTGAATTGCAGCTCGATGCAGTTATTGTAAGTTTCACTTTCCTGGCCATATATGAAGCTTAAAGATTGCACAGGCTGGAAATCAGGTCCCCAGATCGCTTTTAGAATACTGTCTATCGCCTGACATTCGCTAGGAATATCTTCGACTTCCATATAAAAACGAAGTGAAAGATTACAGCCGGGATCCGTATTAGGAACCTCCAAGATTTCATCGCTGAGATCTTTCGTGGACGAAGTGAGCAGGATTTCGGCGGTTACTTTCCTGCCTGCAGTTAATTGGAAGGAGAGACTGAACTCTCTGGACATCAGCGCCATATTCAGAAGGTCGGAGCGATCCGTAACCACCAATATTCCGTCTAAATTATCGTAGTCATAAATCTGGTTCTCAAAGGCGATCTTAATATTATCGAAAACTGTAGGGTGGAACAATAAGAGCACCTTCTTTGTTTATTTATATTGTAACATGATGTGATAGGAAGTTAAAAAAAGACGCCCAGGACCAAATGGACCGGGCATCTTGTGTAGAAGTTACGGCTTCCCATAAGAGGGAATACTCCTCGGTTGTGGGTATACGTTCACTTCTTAGTTTGTAGGCGCAGGCGCAGTATATTTCAGGAACGTCTTCGGAATCGGGCTCTCAAAGGTCATCAGTTCTCCAGTGGTTGGATGAATAAAAGAGAGCACTCGAGCATGTAGGCCAAGTCTTCCTACCGTTTTGGTCTCTGCACCATATTTCTTGTCACCTGCGATAGGGTGGCCGATATCTGCCATGTGCACCCGAATCTGATTTTTTCGTCCGGTTTCGAGCTTAACCTCTAGCAAGGAAAAATGGCGGTTAGCCTGAATGAGTTTATAATGTGTAATTGCATGTAGTCCATCGCCTTCATGAGGACTGGAATACATTTTAAGGGTTGAGGTTTCTTTGAGCCACGAGCTTATCTTGCCTTCAGGTCTTTTAACCGCGCCTTCCACGAGCGCTACGTAAGAACGTTCCTTCACGGTATCTTTCCAAGTAGTTTGTAGCGCTTGCTGAATCCGTTCGCTTTTGGCAAACATCATTACACCTGATGTATCTCTGTCCAAACGATGTACGACAAAAATCCGATTTTGTGGATTGCTAACACGGACATGCTCCATGAGCTGGCGGTAAGCCGTCAATTCATTTTCTTCCGCAGTGGCGATAGATAGCAGTCCAGCATCCTTTTGAACAATAATCAGGTCTTCATCCTCATGAACGATTTTAAGTCCGATCATCTCTGCTGTTTGTACAGGCTTCTCTTGATCAATAGTAACGTTTTGACCCGGATGCAGTTGGAAATTATGCTGTGTAACTACCTTATTATTCACCGACACTTGTCCACGCGATAGGATGGATTTAATCGCATTTCGTCCGCGACCCGTGACGTGGGTGAGTAAGAAGGGCAATAGTTCAGAAGGTTCGTTTACAGTAAATGTTTTGGGTGCTGCGGGTGCTTTAGTTTTATGATTAAGCTTGCCAGTAGGCTTGCTGTGAGAACGAGTACCTCTTTTGGCTGTTTCTTTAGGATTTCTTCTTGAGTTCATGGATGCATTCTCCGTCCTTTAATATTGTACTCCTCAATATACCATGGGCTGTTAAGAAATACTATGGAGAGGCAGGCGTACTGGTTTGCTGCTGCTCAAAGATAGAACAGCTGTGCTAATCCAAGAAGCAGGAATAAACCGAGATATACCCAGCCTAACCTGCGGGCATATTTCTTTTCCCGGGGCATGGCGCTTACAGCATAGATCTTGGTATCCACAGTAAGCAGGAATAGTCCGGAGAGCAGGAGCACGAGAGTTAAATAAGTTAGTTGATGATAGATCATTTGAACACATCCCCATATCTAGTCTTCTTTAAGACCGACTCTTTCAATATTCGTCTTCACATTAAGTTCTATAGAGAGATCAGAATACTGTTGCTCCCAGTCATGTTTGTCACGAACATTAGCTTTCCAGTAGGAAGGAGCATATGCACGAACATATTCACCCATGCCAAAGATATCCGAGTGAGCCTGTTGCGTCTGTTTAATCAGATGGTCGAAGATGGTGAGGACTCCTTTTTGAAAGTTGGCCTCAAGTTTTTTTAAATCCTGGCTGGAATCAATACGAATATTATTACCTAGGTGCTCATCTAGCGCTGCTTCTAAATAAATATTTATAGTGATATGGGGTTTGCCGTCTTTGATTTTAACTTTAGACCTTGTAAATCGGTCGTTAACTTTAAGAGTCAGTGGGCCAAAGTCCTCTGAATTGAACATGACGGAATAGCCCCCAGGATCAAGACCTTTCATGGACATATATGCGCCAATCTCAATGGGAGTAGTCGAACCGACCATAACGCCTCCGCTAAAGTAAGCAAGACCTTTTATCAACATATTGTCTTTTTGATGTAAAGACACATAAGGCAGATAACCGCTCTCTCCCCATTTAGATTCAGCTGACCAGAATACGCCTATATAGTTAGCTGGGAACTTTCCGGATCTCACGGCTTTTTCCATGGTGGATAGGATATAGAGGGTTGGAACTCGCTGAAGTGGTGGATTAATATTCATAAATTTAGAAGCCTCGCCTTCGGACACTAATAACCAGGTACGGCGACGGACTTCAGGGTTGCGGCGTAAATAATCATTTAAATCCGACAGGTTTTTGCGTGCAAAATCCTCGCTGATGATAATCACCCGAAGATGGATGAGGTAACGTGGGTCAGAGATCTGTTGTTGCAAATTGTTTAAGGCATCATCTAGTGAGTAACCGTAAACTTGTACAACCCAAACCGGATTTTGATTCCCCCCGCTACCTTCTCCCCCGCTGCTAGGACCTAACGGAACTCTCCCTGGAACTGCAATTTGGGCGGTCACACGGATTTTGGGCAAATTAATATTTGCGCTTTTTAGATGTGTCGTTTGATCATCTTCGGTTTTACTATTTGCCGGCACTGAATCTATAGACAATCCCAGCACTAATGCACGATCTTCAATTTCGAGCTGGTCCCAGCAGCCCGTAAGGAATACAAATACCAGAGAGAGAAGGAGGAGAAGACTAATACGCTTGTTAATTACTTTATTCATTCGATAGCCCTCCTTTTTGCCGAATCAGAGCTATTAACCATAAAAGAAGAGGGTAGAGAGTCAAAAAAATTAACCCGATAATCGCTGTGACGGAAGAAAAGGTATAAACCTGGTAAATATTTCTTGGCAAAAGTGAAAAGACGAAGATAAGTGGAAGTGAGAAGCTTGATACAAGGCGGTGATCTTTGTACCGAAATACTTGCTGAAGTGAATATGCTGCTAAGTAGTAGTTCGTAAAAATGGTAGTAAATATAGATATTACCCAAACAGTAATAAACAGCGCATCGAATCGTTCTAGTAGTCCTGCACCAATAGAAATGGAGCGGGCGGTTTCTAAGGTTGGATAAGCGAGTAATTTGGTTTCTTGCGCTCCGAACATTCCTAAAGTGGCCGCAACAATCATTACATAGATGAAGCCAATAATAAAAAGGGCAGCAGCTCCTGCTTTAAGCACTTGCTGAGGTTTTTTCATTAAAGGAACCAGCAGTGTGATGACAAATGTGCCCTGATAAAGGGCAGCTGAAGTGACAGTCCCTTTGGAAAAGCTTGAAAAGGTGATGTAATTTCCAGTGAGTGGAAGTAAGTTTAAAGCATCTACATTTTTCATGGCTACTAATATAATGCTGAGAACGGTTAACAAGATGAAAGGCAAATAAAAAATATGTACATAGGTGAATTTCACAATGTTTCTGCGGATAGATAAAGCAGCCAAAATAAGCATTAATAGAATGACCGCTTCGATAGGTGTTTTTTTAAACACGACCGCAACACATACCTCTCCGAATTGACGCATGGTAATCCCGGCAGAGAAAGCAAAAAACAAAGAGATAAGTACATTGAAAATATCCGCGATGCTTCTCCCGACTAACCGGCGGCTGAATACAAACAGAGTTTCATTGGGGAATTTCCGACATACAGCGGCTGTAAACCAGCAGCCTAGAAATGCAACAGGGATGCCTGAAGCCGAAACCAGCGGCGCCCCGCTGTCTCCGGCTTCAGCCATATAACGGGGAATACTCAAGATACCTATTCCAATAATCGTACTAACGACTACTGCGACGACTTGGATCGTTGTTATGGGGCGGTTGTTGTTCATCGAGTTCACCCTTCTCCTTAAAAATCTGATCTGAATACGTCGTTGGTAACTCATGAGCGAGACGAGTAAGGTCTTGAGTGTTCAAGAAGCTCGGACGTCTTCTCATCCACCATAAGGGGACACGAATCAGACTGTCCTTCAGATCTCTCCATTTCGTGGGCACATATGGTGTCATGTAAGGAACGCCAAAGGATTCCAAGAATAATAAGTGATTCACGATAACGATGGTACCTAACATGACTCCGTAAAGACCAAAACAACCGGCTAGAATAATCAGTGGAAATCTTAGCATTCTGGATGAGATAGCGGCATTATAGGCAGGGGTGGCAAAAGAACCGATAGTGGTTATAGCGACAATAACAACGGTTGTCGGACTTGCTAGGCCTGCTGAAACAGCAGCCTGACCAATAACAAGAACACCTACAATAGAAAGGGCGCCCCCAATCATTTGTGGTAGACGAATAGTTGCTTCGCGGAGCACCTCCATGAAGACCTCCATAATCAGAACTTCCAAGACCGCTGGAAAAGGAACGCCTGCTCTACCCCCTGAAATCGCTACGGCAAATTCGGTAGGCATAAGCTCCGGGTTGAAGGAGATGACGGATACATATAGAGCAGGGAAAAAAAGAGAGAACAACAGGGCAATTAGTCGAATCCCCCGGATTAGGCTGCCTACAATAAAACGTTCCGAATAGTCGTCTATGGTCTGAAAAAATTGATTGAACAATGCAGGGACGATGAGCGAGAATGGGGAGCCATCTACCAGAATGATGACTCTTCCTTCCAATAAGGCTGCCGCTGATTTATCCGGACGTTCTGTTGGTTGAACCTGAGGAAAAGGAGATAATGGGTTATCCTCAATGAATTGCTCGATGTACCCTGCATCAAGGATGCTATCTGTGTTTATCATGGATAATCTCTTCATCACTTTTTCAACCAATTCAGGATCTACTATCCCTTCTATATAGCACACAGCAACCTGTGAGCGTGTCCGCACACCAAGCGGAGCAGTAATAACCCGGAAATCTGGCGTTTGCAGCCGATAACGGAGTAAGGAAAGGTTTGCCTCCAAGTTTTCTATAAAACCTTCGCGTGAGCCACGAATTACCTGCTCGGTCTGTGGCTGTTCAATGCTGCGATGTTCGATTTTACGCAAATTGAAGTGAAGTGCTTGATCCATACCATCTATAAGGAGTACAACGCTCCCTTCTAATAGAGCGAGTGGCAGAGAATTTAAGTCCTTCGTTCGGTTCCCAGCCGCTATTTGTATGGTCGTATTCCAGATGAAATCAGGCAGATCCTTGCGCTCTTCAGGAATTGTCGAGAGATCAGCGGGAGGGCTCATTAACGGTTTAAGCACATGCTCATGAATTTGATTTTGGTCCACCAAAGATGAAAAAAAGATAATTACCGCATCATATAAACCGTATACCCGAAAATTACGCACAACGAGATCTGCATCTTCTCCAAAAATTTGGCTAATGGCTTTAATATTATTTTTTAGGTCGGGATCTAGTGGCTTTTCCGAACGCTGATCAGGAATGGTGGGATCTTCGTGCGTTTTTTTTTGCTTAAAAGAACTATAGTTTTGCTTCCAGTTTTGCACGGCTATTCCCCTTTCCTAAAGAATGATGATTTTTAAAGCTTGGCTCAAAAGCGCTCCTTTTATGTAATTTTTCCAAAAGGAGAAACGAAAGAAGGACTTCTAGAGTGTTGCTCATTACACCATTGACCGCTAAACTAAAGATAGAAACGCCTAAGGAGTTATGAGAGATATGAAGATGCAAGCACCTACTATTGAACAGGCGCAGGCTGAGCTGCAAAAATATTACGGTTATCCAGACTTTCGGGATGGCCAGAAAAAGATTGTTCAGAACTTGCTGGAAGGACGCGACACACTGGGAATCCTCCCTACGGGTGGCGGGAAATCGATCTGTTATCAGGTTCCTGCACTGCTCCTGCCAGGGCTGACTTTGGTGATATCACCACTGATCTCGTTGATGAAAGACCAGGTGGATGCGTTAACTACTGCGGGTATTCCGGCAGCCTTTATTAATAGCACGTTAAGCGGAAAAGAAGTGAATGAGCGGATTCGGGCTGCCCGGCGGGGCGATTTGAAGCTGCTCTATGTTGCGCCCGAAAGACTTGAGCTGGACTGGTTCCGTCTGGAAATGGCTGAGCTGTCTATTTCCTGCGTGGCTGTTGATGAAGCGCACTGTGTATCCCAGTGGGGACATGATTTTCGGACAAGTTATCTGTCGGTATCTCCATTTGTAGATGAGCTGCCTGAACGTCCGATCCTGGCAGCATTTACCGCCACGGCGACGCCGGAGGTTATGGAGGATATGGTCCGGCTGCTGCGTTTGCGCGAGCCGGGTATTTTCATGACGGGACTAGGAAGAGACAATCTGGCAATGTCCGTGCTGCGGGGAGAGAACAAGCGGGAGTTCGTTATGGATTATGCGGCTACGCATTCCCACCAGCCGGGGATTGTATATGCGGCAACCCGCAAAGAAGTAGATGATCTGTATCAGAGGCTGCAGGCCTCTGGCATAGCAGCAGGTCGCTATCATGCGGGTATGAATGATCAGGAGCGGGCAGATAGCCAGGAAGGGTTCCTCTATGACGATATCCGGGTTATGGTGGCTACGAATGCCTTTGGGATGGGGATTGATAAATCCAATGTCCGATACGTAATTCACTACAATATGCCCAAAAATATGGAAGCTTATGTTCAGGAAGCGGGTCGTGCTGGACGTGACGGGGAGCCGAGTGAATGTATTTTGCTGTTTAGTGCGCAGGATATTATGACGCAAAAGTTCCTGATCGAGCAGAATCCACAGGATACTGACCGTAAAGCTAACGAATATCGCAAGCTTCAGCAAATGATTGATTATTGCTATACTACTCGCTGCTTGCGCAGTGCCCAGCTGGATTATTTCGGGGAAGAACATGGGGACAAGCCATGTGGTATCTGCAGCTCATGTACGGATGAACGAGAGCTAGTGGATATGACCGTCGATGCGCAAAAGATCTTCTCCTGCATTCACCGCATGCGGGAGCGTTATGGTGTAGCGTTGGTAGCATCTGTGCTGAAAGGCTCTCGCAATCAAAAGGTGATGCAGTACGGCTTCGATAAGCTGCCCACACATGGGGCGATGTCGAGCCGGACGGAGAAGGAAATCTCAGAGAGTATCAATGTGCTTATCTCAGAAGGGTATCTTGCCTTGTCGGAAGGCCAGTACCCTGTAGTACGGCTCCAGCCTCTGGCTGCCGAGGTCCTGCGCGGACAGCGTGAGGTGATGCAGCGTGTGGCGCGGCCTTCGCGGGCAGGCACAACATCCGGTACGAGAGTTCGTAGTCGGGGGCATGACCTGTCGCCATCAGCCGTCAATGAGACTGTCTTTGAGCAGCTGCGTCTTATCCGGCGTGAATTGGCAGGACGCGAGCATGTGCCATCGTACATTATTTTTAATGATGCCACGCTGCGTGAGATGAGTGTGGTTTGCCCGCAGACCGAAGCGGAAATGCTGAGGGTAAAGGGTGTTGGGGAAGTGAAATACCGGAAGTACGGTAAGGCATTCTTAGAGTTTTTTCAAAATGAAATGTAGAAAAGGTCGTGTAACATGAAAATCGTCCTGACCACGTTAAACGCCAAATATATTCATACCTCACTCGCAATCCGCTTGCTAAAAGCGTACAGTGAGCATGAATTTAAGGATATTCATTTGGCAGAGTACACCATCAAAGATCCCGTGATGAATATCGTGTCCGACTTGTTTCAGAAACGGCCAGATGTGATTGGCTTCTCCTGTTATATCTGGAACATCGAAGAGACGCTGAAGCTGATTGGTATTCTTAAGCAAGTGATGCCTGAAGTTACGATTGTTCTCGGAGGACCGGAAGTTTCGTATGAGCCGCTTCATTGGATGAAAAGAGAAGCTGGCATTGATTTTATAGTCAATGGAGATGGGGAAGAGACGTTCCACCATTTGCTGCAGGAGCTAAGGGATGATCGTAAGTTTCACTTTGTGTATGGAGCCGCTTATCGCAAGGGAGAAGAGATCATCGTCAATCCTCCACGTCCCAAAAGCGATCTGAATACGCTGCCTACGCCGCATCGTTTTCCTGAGGATATTCCAGATTTGAGTAAACGTATTGTTTATTTTGAGACGAGCCGCGGGTGTCCATTTAACTGCCAGTTCTGTTTATCCAGTATTGAAGTAGGTGTACGTTATTATGATATTGAACGAGTGAAATCTGATCTGCTTTATTTAATACAGAATGGCGCCAAAATCATTAAATTTCTGGACCGTACCTTCAATATCAACCGCAACTATGCGATGGAAATGTTTCAATTCCTGATCGATAATCATCAAGGCTGCGTGTTTCAGTTCGAAATTACCGCAGATATCATGCGGCCGGAAGTTCTGGATTTCCTATCTAAGAATGCACCTCCGGGTATTTTTAGATTTGAAATTGGGGTGCAATCTACCAACGATGAGACAAATGAGCTTGTTAAACGCCGCCAGAATTTCA
Source organism: Paenibacillus sp. FSL R5-0928 (assembly GCF_037970385.1). Classification (NCBI taxonomy): domain Bacteria; kingdom Bacillati; phylum Bacillota; class Bacilli; order Caryophanales; family Paenibacillaceae; genus Paenibacillus; species Paenibacillus sp. FSL R5-0928. The sequence goes on from NZ_CP150225.1 coordinate 1,447,620, forward strand.
AAAAGCTGTCCCGTACCGTAATGAAGATTAAGGCAAGCGGCAATATCGATCAGCATCTGGATTTGATTGCCGGACTACCTATGGAGGATTACAGCACCTTCCGTAAAACGTTTAATGATGTATTCGTTATGGAGCCGGAAGAGCTACAGCTTGGATTCCTCAAAATGCTGCGGGGAACGGGGCTGCGGGCGCAGGCGTCTAAATATGAGTACACGTATATGGAACACGCACCTTATGAAATCCTTAGCAGTCATATGATGCCTTTCTCAGACATTATTCGTTTGAAGCGGCTTGAGGATGTGCTGGAGAAATACTGGAACAGCCACCGGATGGACCATACGGCTAAGTACTTGATCCGTCATGTATTTGATTCGCCATTCGATTTCTTTCAGGAGTTCGGTGACTACTGGGAGGAGCGAGGCTGGCAAAAGATCGGCCATCAGCTGGAAGATCTCTTCACCCGCTTGCAGTCCTTCCTGATAGATCGCGGGACGCCGTCTATGGATGTTATAACTGGCTTGATGAAGCTGGATTATTTTCTTGGACACAAGTACAAGCCGCGCAAAATCTGGTGGGATTTCGTGCTGGATAAGTCGGATTGGTCGAGTTATTTGAAAGATATCGCGGCTAATCCGGGTCAAATTTCTGCCCAGTTAGCAGAAGCAGGACTTAACGAAAGAGAACTGCAAAAGTATACTGTGCTGGAAGTGTTGCCATTCTCGCTGGAAGCGGTGCTGGATTCCATCAGCGGCATGCGTGCTGATGAGGGCCTTGAGGATGGTGAAGCTGATATGGCTAATCTGGAGGCTTTGCCTTCGGTAGACTCGCCATTACAGGGAGCAGCAGATAGTAGTTTAGAAGAGACTGCGAAAGCAGCAAGCTCGGCTGTAGCAGTAGCGGATCCCGCTTCCATTAGGGAAGGACGCACGCTACTAATCGTAATGTATCAGCAGAACGAGAGCCAACGCGCTCAGTACTACACACTGCCTTTGTGATAGGCGGGTGGAAGGATAGACCGTTCCTTAATGGGACGGTCTATTTCTTTTGCCTTGTGCGCTAGCGCATCTGAGTCCGGAAGCGGCGTGGGAAGTGATGATGTGTAGTTAGCGTCATCTGGGTCCGAAAGCGGTGAGTAACCCGTCGCAGGCGGACCCAGGGGACCTTATACGTGGAATTATCCTGTTTTTTGGATGCTAACGGACCGCATAGTCGCTATTGGCATGAAAAACACCCAATATGGACCTGTTTCGCTTGAATAGCTGCACTGGAGTCCGAAACCCAACTCGAAAGGCTATAAATTAGCAAATAGCGTCATCTGGGTCCGGAAGTAGCGGGGAGAGTAATGATGTGTAGTTAGTGTCAACTGAGTCCGGAAGTGGCGGGAGAAAGTGATGTGTAGTTAGCGTTAGCTGAGTCTGAAAGTAGCGGGAGAAAGTGATTAGTGTAATGACTCGGCGCAGGCGGACCCAGCGGACCTTATACGTGGAATTATCCTGTTTTTTGGATGCTAACGGACCGCATAGTCGCTATTGGCATGAAAAACACCCAATATGGACCTGTTTCGCATGAATAGCTGCACTGGAGTCCGAAACCTAGCTCAAATGTCTGGAAATTAGCAAATAGCGTCCACTGAGTCCGGAAGTAGCAGGGGAGAGTAATGATGTGTAGTTAGCGTTAGCTGAGTCCGGAAGTGGCGGGAGAAAGTGATGTGTAGTTAGCGTTAGCTGAGTCTGAAAGTAGCGGGAGAATGTAATTAGTGTAATGACTCGGCGCAGGCGGACCCAGCGGACCTTATACGTGGAATTATCCTGTTTTTTGGATGCTAACGGACCGCATAGTCGCTATTGGCACGAAAAACACCAAATATGGACCTGTTTCGCATGAATAGCTGCACTGGAGTCCGAAACCTAGCTCGAAAGGCTATAAATTAGCAAATAGCGTCATCTGGGTCCGGAAGTAGCGGGGAGAGTAATGATGTGTGGTTAGTGTCAACTGAGTCCGGAAGTAGCGGGGAGAGTAATGATATGTAGTTAGTGTCAACTGAGTCCGCAAGCGGCGTGGGAAAGTAATGATGTGTAGCTAGTGACAACCGAGTTTGTACGTGGTGTGGGAGAGCGATGAGCTGAAGACAGCGTCAACTGAGTCCGAAAGTGGTGGCGGAAGTTTATTTACTAAAGTTCAGATGCGCGGAGGAACTGGAGATTGTTAGATTGAGAAGTCTGCTGAGAAAAGCTACGCAAACCGCAAACCGCAAACCGCAAACCGCAAAGAAGCGATCTCCCAAATACCGGGAGCATCGCTTCTATGTTGCCACATTTGTAATCTCGTTTCTCGTCTCATAAATTCACTAACAACCGCGTTTTTTTCTTAACTTATCGTAGAAACCTCTGAAGGAAGGTGGCTCTCTAACCAGTTGAGTACATCGGCTGTGACTTGATCTCGATTTACTTCATTTAGCATTTCGTGTCTGCCTTCTGGATAGAGTCGGTACTCAACGTCTGATACTCCTCGTTTCTTATACAACTCCGCAAGACGGGGAATACCTTGACCGTTCATCCCGACAGGGTCCTTATCCCCACCAAATATATAAATGGGCTTACCTGTACATAATGTGCTAAGTGATTCCTCAGTATGAATCTCTCTTAGGAGGTGGAAGAAACCACGGAAAAAGCGGGTTGTACAAATAGCTCCGCAGAATGGATCGGAAATGTACTTATCTACTTCTGCAGTATCGCTGCTCAGCCAGTCAAATGTTGTTCTGACCGGGGAAAAGGCGCGGTTATAGCTACCGAATACCAGACTGTTCAGCAGTACACTACGATGATGCTCACCCTTTAGCTTAAGCTGCGCGCTAGCCAAAGATTCTCCAATACGCAGCATACTGCGTGGACCATTTGTCCCGCTGAGGATAAACCCTGAATAGATTTCGTTGCCTTCTTCGCACATGAGTTTTTGACCCAGAAAGGAACCCATACTGTGAGCGAATAAAATGATGGGCTTTCCTTCATGCTTGGAGAGTGCTGCGGCACCTACCTGCAGAAGATTGCGCCGCATCCAATAAAATCCGTCCTCCCCAACATCACCAAGCAGATTGACTTGACCAGCGGTTCTACCATGTCCCCGGTGGTCATTGGCATATACTGCATAACCAACCCCGGTTAAAGCTTCCGCAAAACGAGCGTAGCGGGCAGCAGTTTCACACATCCCGTGTGAAATTTGCACGATTCCTCTAACTGGAACATCGGACTCAGGTAACCATTCATAGACATGGATGGTTACACCTATGGGATCCGTTAGAGTAAAGCTGTTTTCCTTCATGGTCCATTCCTCCTAAAGGTTCTCGACTTATGGTAAATAAGAGCGAAGCACAGTAGAATGACCCTCGATAGTATAACGGCCTAGGTTGGAAGGAATCAGATAACATTCCCCTGCGGCATAAGGCTGGGAGCCGCCTTCCCAAGCCAGATGTCCGCTGCCTTCGCAGATAACCAGAATAGTGAAGCTGTCTTCTGAAGTGGTGAGATCCCACGAACCATTTACGATCCCTTTTTCGACAATAAAATAAGGTGAAGCGGCAAGCTGCAGCCACTCTCCAGGCACTGCATGATCGGTCTTCATCGAAGTAGCGCCGGCGCCTTCATAAGCTGTAACATTCAGAGAATCCTCGATATGAAGCTCGCGTGGTTTTCCATCTAGACCTGGACGGTCGTAGTCATAAATACGGTATGTAGTGTCGGAATTCTGTTGAATTTCCGCTACAACGACACCAGCGCATAGAGCATGTACCGTTCCGGCAGGGATGTAGAAGGAATCGCCCGCGGAGACAGATACCTCTTGAAGGCTATCCATAACCGTGCCGTTTTCCAGTGCTTCGCGTAATGTTTCACGGTCTACGCCTTCTTTAAGGCCGTAGATGATTTTTGCATCTGGCTTAGCGTCTAATACGTACCACATCTCTGTTTTGCCCAGTTCACCTTTAGGCAATCCTACATAATCATCCGTAGGGTGGACTTGAACGGAAAGGTTGTCGTTGCAATCCAACAATTTGATCAAGAGTGGAAATCTTCCGCCAGCTTCTGATATTCCCTTGCTTCCGAACCACTCATGACCAAATTGCTCACGAATTTGATCCAGACCTTGTCCAGCTAATTCTCCATTAACCACCGAAGATGTTCCATTCGCATGATCGGCAATCATCCAGCCTTCACCAATATGACCTTCTGGTAGATTCAGGCCGAATTTCTCCAGCGCGCGGCCACCCCAGACACGTTCTTTAAACTCCGGTTGAAATTTTAAAGGATATGGTTGTGTCATTCGTAATCTTCCTTCCCAATTACAAGATTGTTTGATTGTTTACAAAGCTTAAGATGGGGAACCTTTTTTCTTCTCGAGGGCAATTACATAAGGTGCGTCCGTGCGCTGCAGCTGACGGTATACAATGCTCTGCGCTACCTTAGGGGAAACAGTCGTTGCCCAAGCTTCAACAGCGGCGGCTTCGAGATCTCCGCCTGCATGGCCAGGATACAGTACAGCCGTAATAATTCCCCCCGGACGCAGCAGCTGGAGTGAAGCTTCCAGGGCTGCAATAGAGCTATCCGGCTCAGTAATGATATTCTTGTCGGCATCGCCTGAAGGCAGATAGCCAAGATTGAACATTACAGCACCAACGGTGCCTGGCCAGTTAGCCGGGACGGCTTCTGCCATTTCGGCATGGCTGCGTTCCAGTAAGGTAACGCCAGAGAGTGAAGAAGTTTCCTCCCGCGCAAGCCGGAGACGTTCTTCTGCCAGCTTCAGCGCCGCAGCTTGAATGTCAAAGCCGTAGACTTCGCCACGAGCTCCGGTTGTTTTGGCTAGAAAAAGCGTGTCAGCACCAGTACCTACAGTTGCATCAATCGCACGGTCACCTAAAGTCAGCCGCTCAGAGATTAATTTATGAGCAAAGCTTAGAACGGACATAAAGCCCATTAGCCCTTCCTCCAATACTTACCCTGCCAAGTATCACGAGCAACAAGCTCATCGTCAATGGCATTTAGCACTTCCCATTTCTTGAGACTCCACATCGGTCCAACTAAGAGATCCCGTGGGGCATCTCCAGTCAAGCGATGAACAATCATCTCAGGGGGCAGAATTTCAAGTGAATCAGCAATCAGCTTCACATACTCGTCCTGTTCCATGAATCGGAGCAATCCTGCTTCATACTGCTTCACCATTGGTGTTTTGCGCATGAGGTGCAGAAGGTGAATCTTAATTCCCTGCACATCCATGCGAGCTACAGCAGATACCGTTTCAAGCATCATTTCGTGCGTCTCCTGTGGGAGACCGTGAATGATATGGGTACAGATTCGAATATTGTGACGGCGCAGCTTCTCCACAGCCTCCACATAACACTGCGTATCATGCGCCCGATTAATAAGCTCAGAAGTGGAGTCATGTATAGTCTGAAGACCCATCTCTACCCAAAGATACGTACGCTTGTTGAGCTCTGCTAAATATTCGACTACATCATCGGGCAGACAGTCAGGGCGGGTAGCAATAGACAATCCAACGACACCAGGCTGCTGCAAAATAACTTCGAAATATTCTCTCAGCTCTTCGACCGGAGCATACGTATTAGTATAGGCTTGGAAGTAACCGATATATTTAGCATTTGGCCATTTCAAATGCTGTCTGTCACGGACGTTATTGAATTGTGTGACTAGGTCATCTCGGCGGCTTCCGGCAAAATCACCAGAACCTCTGGCACTGCAAAATGTGCAGCCTCCCTTAGCGATGGAGCCGTCACGATTGGGACAGGTAAAGCCTGCATCAAGCATAACTTTGAATACCTTGGTGTTCATGTGTTCACGCATTTCGTAATTCCAAGTATGAAAACGTTTATCTCCCCAAAGTTGCGGAGGAGAAGTGTATTGAAGATTAGACACGAGAAGCCCCTTTCTGAAAATATAATTATGGATAAGTTCCCTTATCCTTATATTTTTCTGAGACAGATGGCGTCCTTATCCCAGAGAACGCACAGCCGTTTCTTATAATCCAATACATTGTATCAAAAAACCGAGCTCGGCGTAACATTGACTCCCCATAACGGCATGAAAAATAGGCAGGAAATAAGGCGCTTTCGGCTTGAAAATGCTTACATAGTATGTTATATTCAGAGTGTGAAAAGCTGCTGTGGCATAAAGAAATTCATCCAGGAGTTCATAATTTCGTGTCGTCCGATCCATAATAATAACCGTGAGGTGATAGCAATGAATTCTCAAACGGTATATGCTGAGGGTAAAGATTCGATTGAAGTCCATTTAACGCCAGATGAAGCCCTTGCACTAACGGGCGTGGAATTTAACGGCAACCCTAAGATCAAGACAGATGCGCAGCGTAAAATTCGTAGCGCATTCGAAAAAAAGACATTTGCCACAAACACAAAGTAAATCCTGATCTGCCAGACAAGAACGAAATTTATTTCCAATATACAACAACGAAGGAATTCCTCTGAACAGCTCATTTAAGAGCTGAACCAGAGAATTCCTTTTTCTTTTTTACCGCAATCCCTTTACTTTTTGGGACAATTTCGGCACAATATTGCAAGTGACAGTTATCGTATAAGAGATAATCGGAGGAATACCTATGCGTTTACGCGGAAGAAAAGGAATACGTGAAAGTTTGGAAGAACAGACGGATTTAGTCATTCTAGATCCTCGGAGTTATAAAGGTGAGTGGTCCAAGCTGTTCGGTAACGATCATCCGATCCATGTGGAGTTCGGAATGGGCAAAGGACAGTTTATCAGCCAAATGAGCTTTAAATATCCTGATATTAACTTTATCGGAGTGGATATGTATGATGAGCTGATCCGCCGTGCTGGAGATAAGGCTAGAGCAGTATGGGAGCCGGCAGGACATGAAACACCGCCTAACCTGAAATTGGCACTTGCAAATATCGATTATGCTGAGGAAGTATTTGCTCCGGGAGAGCTTGAACGGATTTATCTTAATTTCAGCGATCCATGGCCTAAAAGCAAGCATGCCCGGCGTCGTTTGACACATCCGCGTTTTCTTGACAAATATCGCGGTTTGCTTAGCGATCTAGGTGAAATTCATCTGAAAACAGATTCCCGCAGTCTTTTTGAGTTCTCATTAAATGCCTTTGCGGACTTTGGCTTGCAGATGAAAAATATTTCTTTGGACCTACATGCAGATGGCATCATCAACGAGGATCATATCATGACAGAATATGAGACGAAATTTGTCGGACGTGGCGTGAATATCCATCGTTGCGAGGCAATTGTAGGCGCAGAAGCACTCAAACAGTATCAGGCTACCCGATTGGATAAATATCGGTTGTAGTTACAAAGCACTGCTCCATAAGGCATGCTTCAATAAAAAAGCGGCAAGTCTCCATGTGGTTTGGAGGCTGCCGCTTTTTTTATTAACTATTCCAATAATTCGATGATACTCTGAGCACATTGTAACGGGTGATAGCGAGCGATTTCTTCAAGGTGGAGTTTGCGCTTGTTTTGCACATCCTCATAGTTGTTCAAGAGGCGCTCCATCCACATTTCTACAACCTCTAAAGATTCGATGGGTTCTCCGAAGCCGGCTGCAGTAAAGTAGCGGCAATTCTCCTCCTCCTGACCGGGAAGAGGGTGATGGAAGAGCATCGGAATACCCTTTGCCAGCCCTTCACTGCAAGTCATTCCACCCGGTTTTGTAACCAGCAGATCGGAGACCTCCATTAGCTTGTGGATTTCACGCGTAAAGCCGATTAAGGAAATATTAGGATGATTATAATGCGGGTCTTCTTTCATTTCCTTTAGCAGCAGCTCATTTTTGCCGAGACAGAAAACAATTTGAATCTTGTCACGCCATTCCGCCAGACAAGCATTTACCACTTGGTCGTTCATGATTCCCCAGCCGCCGCCCATGACTAGAACGGTTGGCATCTCCCGCAGATTGAATTGCTCTCGAATCTCCTGCTTTCCGGGATGCTTCCAAAAATTAGGGTGTATTGGTATGCCTGTTACCTGAATTTTCGTGGCAGGAATATTTCGGCTGCGCAATTTGGATTTAACCTCAGGTGTTGAAACCAGATAAAGGTCTACCTCTGGGCTAATCCAGGTAGCATGCGCATCATAATCTGTTATAACGGTGACGAGCGGCACTTTTAAGGTAGGATCTAGTCTCTTTAGGCGGGATACTACAGCACCTGGAATAAAATGAGTGCAGACAATTACGTCAGGTTTCAGTTGTCTCACAATATTTTTGGCATGCGTATAAAATATACGATGCAAGGCAAGCGTGGTAAGACGATTAAATGATTTCTGGTGACGGTAGACATAACCCATTAATTTTGGCTGTGTCGTTACCGTCTTTCGGTAAGCAGACAGAATAATAGGTGCCATCTTGGGGTTTAGAAAATTCCCAAGTTCTAGCACCTTCGTTTGTAAATTAGGCGATAATTGGCGCAGACTGCTCGACAACGCATAAGCTGCTTGTGTATGTCCGGCGCCAAAACCTTCCGAGAGTATTAAGATTCTTTTTTTACGCAATGTTGATTCACCTATTCTCAAGGGTTTTCCCGGTTATTAACAATAAATGCTTCACATCCATAAGGCTATAGTACCAGCTGCTACGCAGGAACCGATCACTGCGCCAGCTATAACATCTGATGGATAATGCAATCCAAGATAAATACGAGAAAATCCGACAATACAAGCTAGCGGCAGCAGAATAACGGTCATAGCAGGAAACGCCAGCATATAAGGGACCGTAGAAGCAAAGATAGCTGTAGTATGACCAGATGGAAAAGAATGATCCTTTAATGGATTACGAAAAGTATTGGTTTCCGGTAACGCCAGATATGGACGCATTCGCGGGTACAGCTTTTTGGCGATAGCTACGGGTATATGGCTGACAGCTAGTGCTGTCAAGGCTTGTAAACCTGTAGTTCTCCAAGGCTCAGGAGCTAATACCCATATCAGTATATTGATAACAATCGTGCTTGTAGCTCCACCCAAATGAGTAAGGTAAAAGAGCCAAAAGTTCAAAAAACGATTATGCATTCGTCCGTTGATCCACTTAAAAAGATGCCGCTCCCAGAGATGTAGTTTCATGAATAAATGTCTCATATCTAATTCCCTCCGCTAGTCCGGTTACCGTTAACAGATGTTAATGCAGTAATCCGTTCTATAGCTTAGATCTGTCTTAATCATACTTTTTAAAGGTAGTTCATTTCAAGGAAAAGCTCAGGTTTACTCGAAATTTGCCAGTTTTGACTTAGAGCACTATTACGCTTTACAATGATTCAAGCAGACTAAACCTGTTTAAAAGGGTAAGAGATAAATAAGGATTCAAAAAAAGGAATCCATAGAATTCTTTTAAACAGCATATATAAAAATTGTGAAGTCTGCCGAGAATAAGAATACTCTTGGTCTATTGTTAAGGGATGCAACAAAAGGGTCAGAAAGAACGTCAAGCAAGCTAGAGAGAAAAAAAAGAACACCAAGAGTGAAAAAAGGGGGCATCAAAAGGTCATGACAGACGCACTGTTTGTTACGCTCCAAGTGATCTTGGCAGCAATCGCAGTCTATCAGTTTACGTTTTCATTATTCGGGCTGCACAGGAAAAAGAAAAAGACGCAGTATAAGCCGGAAAAATCTTTTGCCGTACTTGTTGCCGCACATAACGAGGAAGAAGTTGTCGGCGCATTAATGGAGAATCTGAAGCAGCTTAATTATCCATCAGAACTGTACGATGTATTCGTAATTTGTGACAATTGTACAGACGGTACAGCTCGCATCGTTAGAGAACACGGCATGAACGCCTGTGTCCGCACCAATCCAAATCTGAGAGGTAAAGGCTACGCAATAGAATGGATGCTTAAAGAGCTGTGGGCTATGCCGCGGCAATATGATGCTGTTGTCATGTTCGATGCCGATAACTTGGCGCATACCGAGTTCCTGATGGAGATGAATAATGATCTTTGTTCAGGTGCACGGGTAATCCAAGGTTATATCGATACCAAGAATCCAGAGGATTCATGGATTACAGCTGCTTATGGTATTTCGTACTGGTATATTAACCGTTTGTGGCAACTTTCACGCCATAATTTAAATATGGCTAACTTCCTTGGCGGAACCGGAATGTGTTTTGAGACCACACTTCTTAAAGAAATGGGCTGGGGAGCTACAAGTTTGGTCGAGGACTTGGAGTTTACGATGCGTAGTGCAGCACATGGTGTATATCCTAAGTTCAATTATGATGCAAAGGTATTTGATGAGAAGCCGTTAACCTTCAAGGCCTCCTCAAGACAGCGTCTGCGTTGGATGCAGGGGCACTTCACTGTTGCTCGCCGCTATTTTTTTCCATTGCTTTGGCAAAGTATTAAAGAACGCAGCTTAACGAAGTTTGACCTCGCGCTTTATGGAGCGAATGTATATATTGTATTGCTCACTTTTTTAATGACGGCGGTAATGTGGGTGGATATGGCGTTCTTTAACGGACCGAATATCGCTAACATTTACGGCAGCTTGCCGATCTGGCTCAGCTTCCTAGCTATTGGCGCCAATCTGGTGACTTTTGGTATTGCGATGGCATTGGAGAAGGTTACGTTCAAGAAAGTATATGCTTATCTTGTATTCTTCCCGATCTACTTGATCTCGTGGTATCCGATTACGTTCTATGCGTTCTTCACGCAGAACAATAAGCAATGGAGCCATACCAAGCATACTCGCGTAGTGCGACTTGAAGAAGTACAAAGTAAGCAGGTATAAAATTCACGAAATTTCTGCATAAAAGGATTGACACCCCAAATAGTGTGGTGTATAGTATTCAAGTACGCAAATCATAGGGATTGCAAGAAGAAGCACCTGCTTCTCACCTGACTGGCATATTCGCCGGCTGGTTTTGATCTCAATGCTTTATGAATGTTAATGTTCATGAACGTTGATCAAACACGGGGTGTCGGGTGTTACCGGCACCCCTTTTTTATGGAGTTACGTGAGAATAGTTGTTAAAAAGATCCGGAGGTGGAGAGTTATCAGTAAGGAACATATGATCAATGATGAAATTCGGGCCAAAGAGGTACGGTTGGTTGGTGCGGAAGGTGAGCAAATCGGAATTAAACCGATCCGCGAAGCGCTGCAAATGGCGATCGATCTTAATCTGGATCTAGTCAATGTAGCACCACAGGCTAAGCCGCCGGTATGCCGCATCATGGATTACGGCAAGTTCCGTTATGAAACGCAGAAGAAAGAGAAGGAAGCGCGTAAAAACCAGAAGGTCGTTGATATCAAGGAAGTCTGGTTCCGTGCTAACATTGAGGAACATGATTATCAAACTAAGTTCCGCAATGTGATCAAGTTCTTGGGTGAGGGCGATAAAGTGAAGTGCTCCGTACGTTTCCGCGGACGTGAGATTACACACGCGAATATCGGCCAAAAAATCCTCGAACGAGTGAAGAACGAAGTGGCTGATATATCTGTTGTTGAGCGCCAGCCAAAGCTGGAAGGTCGCAGCATGATTATGATTTTGGCTCCTAAAGCTCAATAAATCTGGAGTCATTTGCTTATCTGCAATTTGGCGCCGCATAATATTCAAGGAGGAAACACCATGCCTAAGATGAAAACACACAGCAGCCTGAAAGGCCGCTTCAAAATTACCGGAACTGGTAAAGTAACACGTTACAAAGCTCACAAAAACCACTTGCTGTCCCACAAATCTAAACGCGCTAAGCGCGTTCTGAACGGAAATCCAGTAATGGCCCCTGGGGATGTAAGACGTTTGAAACAAGGATTGGCTAACTTGAAATAGTTTATTACACATTTTTGGGAGGTTTATTAATATGGCAAGAGTTAAGGGCGGATTTGTAGTTCGTCGTAAACATAAAAAAGTGTTGAAATTGGCAAAAGGTTATTTCGGTTCTAAACACCGTATTTTTAAAACAGCTAAAGAACAAGTAATGAAATCGATGGTTTACGCTTATCGCGACCGTCGTCAAACTAAACGTAACTTCCGCAGACTGTGGATCGTTCGTATTAATGCAGCAGCTCGTTTGAACGGTCTTTCTTACAGCAAGCTTGTATACGGCCTGAAATTGGCTGGTGTAGAAGTTAACCGTAAGATGCTGGCTGATCTGGCTGTGAATGATCTTAACGCATTCAACTCCTTGGCTGGTATTGCTAAAGAGAAAATCAACGCGTAAGTGTTGTAATATAACCGAAAAGCACCGCCTGCGGGTTGCCCATGCAGCGGTGCTTTTTTGTGCGGTAAGATAGGGATGAAGCAGCGTTGGAATTCCCTACATAAAAGAAAAAGCTCTGCATCTGCAGAGCTATTCCCAGTACTTTATGGTGTTTAATTGAGCGGCGAGTTTTTTGCTGATATTGCGGCGAACTTTTCGTAGCTCAGAACGTTCATTAGCAGATTCGTTGATCAGCTTCTCTTCGTCTGTTTCTGGGATGATAGCTGGAACCGGAGTAGGTGTGCCGTCCTCTTCGACTGCGACAAAGGTTAGAAATGAAGTAGCGGCGACAGCGCGCTCTCCAGTATATAGATTTTCTGAAATGATCTTCACAAACACCTCTATGCTTGTCCGTCCGGTCCAGGAGACGAAGGATTCAAAGCATACGGAGTCTGTAGGCCGAATGGGTCTCAAGAAGTCTACAGAGTCTGTAGAGGCTGTGACAACGTTAGTTCGACAATGGCGCATAGCAGAAATGGAGGCTACTTCATCGATGCCGCTCATAAGCTTACCGCCGAATAATGTTTTGTGATTATTGACATCATTAGGGAAAACGCGTCCGGTTTTGAAGACACGGGATTCACGGCAATATTTGAAGGCCGGTGTTGTTTGTGGAATTTTTTCTTCGGTCATGATCTGATAACTTCCTTTCAGTGCAATTACTAAGGAATCATAATAATAGAAAACACTTAAGTGTGCAATAATATTTGTAATGTGTTGGAATACTATACAGAGTAAAATCAGGGTTTCTGACATTAACCAGACATAACTGTAACATGCTATGTCATGGAAAGCGGTTACTTGCTAAAAAGTGCAAATTATTATTGACCTGAGGTCATTTATGCACTGGATTTTAGATTTTATTGCAGTTATAATTTGAACTAATGGAATGTCCAAGCAGAACACAGAAGACATCCAATATTTTAAGGGGGATTACATTCAATGAAAAAAGGTTTAAAGCTATCTCTTGCAATGTTGCTGTCTCTTACAGTCGTTTTGACAGGCTGTGGAAACAACAATAACAACGCCGCTAAAGGTGAAACTAATGCAGGAACCAATGCAGGAACAAACGCACCTAAATCCGATTTCAAATTTGGTATGGTTACTGACATTGGTGGCGTAAACGATAAATCGTTTAACCAATCCGCATGGGAAGCATTGCAAGCTCTTGAAAAAGAAACAGGTAGTGGCGTTAAGTACTTGCAAAGTAAATCAAATGCTGACTATGAGCCAAACCTTAACTCCTTCGTTAAAGATGGATACAACTTGACTTGGGGTATTGGTTTTGACCTTGGCGACGCAATTAAAAAAGTAGCTACTGAGAACCCAAATGCTAACTTGGCTATCATTGATAGCGTAGTTGAAGCTCCTAACGTAGCTTCCGTTACTTTCTCCGAAAATGAAGGTTCCTTCTTGGTTGGTGTGGTTGCTGGTCTGACTACAAAAACTAACAAAGTTGCATTCATCGGTGGTCTGGAAAGCCCAGTAATCAAACGTTTTGAAGCTGGCTTTAAAGCTGGTGTAGCAGCAGTTAACCCTTCAGCTAAAGTAACACCTACGTATGCTGGTGGTTATGACAAACCAGACGTTGGTAAATCTCTTGCGGCTACATTGTATAACGACGGAAACGACATTATCTTCCCTGCTGCTGGACAAACAGGAAATGGCGTATTCAACGAAGCTAAAGCTCGTAACAAAGCAGGCGGTACTAAAGTATGGGTTATTGGTGTAGATAAAGACCAATCCATCGAGTTTGGTACTGACGTTACTTTGACTTCCATGATCAAACGTGTAGACGAAGCTGTTCTTAAAGTTTCTAAAGAAGTAATTGACGGTACGTTCAAGGGTGGTACTACAACCGTTCTTGGTCTGAAAGATAATGGTGTTGGTATTTCTGATACTAAGGACAACGTTTCTGAAGAGATCCTGGCTAAAGTTGAAGAATACAAAAAACAAATCATTGATGGAACAATCACTGTTCCTTCCGAGTAATAGTTAGTCTCCATTTATTGCATTACAATAAGGATCAAAGAATAAGGCCGGTGTTGTGCTGGCCTTATTCCTTGTTAAAGCACTGGTTATGATAAGAGGAACATAGATATACCGCCTTACAAAGGGCGGTACATCCGTGTCTATAAGGTAGTTATATATTCTGTGATGAGGGTGATTCCATGAGTGCTGCGGCTCCTGTCGTAGAGTTGAAGCAAATCACAAAACGCTTTCCCGGTATTGTTGCTAACGATTCCATTAGCTTGACGCTTAAAAAGGGTGAAATCCTTGCATTGCTTGGTGAGAATGGTGCAGGCAAGTCCACTTTAATGAACATTGTATTTGGATTGTATCAACCGGATGAAGGCAGTATTGAAATCGACGGGAAACCGGTTATTATTGATAACCCCAATAAAGCTATTGAGCTTGGTATTGGTATGGTTCATCAGCATTTCAAGCTTGTGGAGCCTTTTACGGTGACCGAGAATATTGTTCTTGGGATGGAGCCGAAAAAAGGTCTTAAAATTGACTATAAATCCGCTGCGGAACAGGTTCGGAAGCTATCGGAGCAATATGGCCTGCAAGTGAATCCAAATGCCGTTATTCATGACATTTCGGTAGGTATGCAGCAAAGGGTAGAAATTATGAAGACCCTGTACCGTGGAGCGGATATTCTCATATTTGATGAGCCGACCGCAGTACTTACGCCTCAAGAAATTACGGAACTCATGGCGATTATGAAGCGGCTTGTTGCAGAGGGAAAATCCATTATTTTGATCACGCATAAGCTTAAAGAAATCATGCAAATATCTGATCGGGTCACCATTATTAGACGTGGGAAAGTAATTGATACTGTGAATACCGCAGAGACCAACCCTAATGAGCTAGCTGAAAAAATGGTTGGGCGTGGCGTAACTTTCAAAGTGGACAAGAAGGCTCCTGAGGTTGGCCAATCTGTACTCAAACTGAAGGATGTCAGCAGTAAGAGTAAAGACGGGGTTTCCGTACTGGATGGTCTTAGCTTTGAAGTTAAAGCAGGGGAGATTCTCGGGATTGCTGGCGTAGATGGCAATGGACAAAGTGAGTTGATCCAGGCCATTACAGGTCTGCGCAAAATTGATTCGGGTTCGATTACCGTGTCTGGCAATGAAATTGCTAATTTATCACCGCGGAAGGTTTCAGAGATGAATGTCTCTCATATTCCTGAGGACCGCCACAAGCATGGGTTAGTGCTTGATTTCACCATGAGTGAGAATATGGTTTTGGAAACTTATTATAAGAGTCCTTACAACAAAAATGGCTTTTTGCAAAATGATGTCATTGATAAGTATGCAGCGAAGCTTATAGAGCAATTTGATGTACGCACACCTTCAATAGAGACCAAAGCACGTTCTTTATCCGGCGGAAATCAACAGAAAGCGATTATTGCGCGGGAAATAGATAAAAATCCGACATTGTTAATTGCCGCACAACCTACGCGCGGTTTAGATGTTGGGGCTATCGAATTTGTTCAGAAGCAACTTATAGCTCAGCGTGATCAAGGAAAGGCTGTTCTACTTATTTCCTTTGAATTGGACGAGATTATGAACGTTTCTGACAGAATCGCTGTTATCTATGAAGGGAAAATTGTCGGTGAAGTGTTCCCGCAAGATACGAATGATCAGGAACTGGGTCTTATGATGGCAGGCAGCTTGCAGCGGGGAGGTAAGGCAGTTGAATAAGTTCAAAAAAATCTTCACAACTGACAGCTACATCGTTCCTCTGGTTGCCATCGTGCTTGGTTTTCTTGTGGGAGCAATAGTTATGCTTCTGGGCGGTTATGATCCGATAACTGCTTACTCCGCACTGTTCAAACGGGTGTTTGGTAATTTGTATAACTTTGGTGAAGCTGTGCGCGAAATGACACCATTAATGCTTACAGGGCTAGCCGTAGCTTTCGCATTCCGTTCAGGGATGTTTAATATCGGGGCAGATGGCCAAGTAATGATTGGTATGACAGCGGCAACAGTGGTGGGTATTAAGATGGCAGGTTTGCCATCCTTCCTGCTTGTGCCGCTTGCCGTAATTATTGCGGGTGTCTGCGGTGGTTTATGGGCAGGGATCGCCGGTTATTTGAAAGCAAAACGTGGGATTAACGAAGTTATTACCACAATCATGTTAAACTGGATCGCTCTTTACCTGTCGAATTATATCGTAAGAAACTTCTTGTTGCTTCCAGGACAAAATCGTTCCGAGGATATTCCGGCCTCGCTTTCCATGACCTTTTTGAATTCGATATTTGATAATGCGCGTCTACACTGGGGTACAGCTATTGCTCTTGCTGCAGCGGTATTCTTCTATGTGTACTTATGGAAGACCAAGCAGGGCTACGAAATGCGTGCAGTTGGTTACAATCCACATGCTGCCGAATATGCAGGGATGAATGTTGGACGTAACGTTATGAAGGCAATGTTCATAAGTGGTGTATTCGCCGGTCTGGCCGGAGCAGGAGAGGTGCTTGGTGTATTCCATTATCAAGCTATTTTCGCGGCATCGCCAGGATATGGATTTGATGGTATCGCCGTTGCTCTTCTTGGTTTAACACATCCACTTGGTGTTATTCTGGCTGCGATTCTCTACGGTACGCTGACTTATGGTTCTGCGGGTATGAGTTTTGCTGCAGATGTTCCACCGGAGCTTATTCGTATCGTTATTGGTTCAATCATATTCTTTATTGCGGCACAAGGGATTGTGCGCTGGGTGCTTAAGCCCTTTTACTTCAAGCGCAAGAAAGAGAAGGTGTTATAGATGGATCTGCAGACGTTAGGTCAACTGCTTAATACAACGCTTGTTTTTTCCACAGCGCTCATTTTTGCCTCACTTGGCGGCATCTTCTCTGAACGTTCCGGTGTCGTAAACATTGGACTTGAAGGTTTGATGATGTTTGGTGCCTTTGCGGCAGCAGTAGGCGGTTATTATGCTCAGGACGCTGGAATGGGCGAATGGGCTCCTTGGGTTGGTGTACTCTGTGCTATAGCTGTTGGTGTGCTAGGCTCACTAATTCATGCGGTTGCATCTATAACCTTTAAATCTGATCAGACGATTAGTGGTACGGTTATTAACTTTTTAGCTGCAGGCAGCACGCTCTACATGGTAAAGCTCCTGTTTGATGGATCTGCTGAAACTCCGATCATTGACGGATTCAGCAAGGTTGCAATTCCTGGGCTCTCCAAAATCCCAGTGATTGGTGAAGGGATTTTTAATTCCTATCCTACAACTTATCTGGCCATAATACTGGTCATCGTTATTTATTTGGTTCTGTTTAAGACGCCATTTGGATTGCGTTTGCGTGCTGTAGGTGAGCATCCAAGTGCTGCAGATACACTAGGTGTAAAAGTTAATCGGATGAGATATATCGGTGTAATGTTGAGTGGATTGATGGCGGGTATTGGTGGGGCTACAATCACTTTAACAACGACCGGAACCTTTGGACATAATACAATCTCTGGTCAAGGTTTTATCGCCATTGCAGCGATGATCTTTGGGAAATGGAATCCACTTGGTGCCTTTGGTGCAGCGGTATTCTTCGGATTCTCCCAAGCGATTCGCAACTATGTTCAATTGTATGAGTGGTCACAAAATATTCCTCAAGAGTTTATCTTTATGATCCCTTATGTACTGACTATCATCGTACTGGTAGGGGCTGTAGGCCGTTCCTCTGCTCCTAAGGCATTAGGACAGCCATACGATCCTGGTAAGCGATAGAAATGTAACTTTTCAAAGCCGTATTTCCGGTCTTTTCCCGGAAATACGGCTTTTTTATTAGGATCAGCAAGGATAAACATTGAGGTAGGAGGGCAAGTGTACAGGCGAAGGTCCTTTCCAACGAATAGACTGTTTTGTAGATGATGCGAATGAGAGGCGTACAAAACATTTAGGAGGGGATCATATGACTAAGCCAGTTACGAAGAAGCAAGTTATGAGACTCGTAGGTAAGCAGATCATTGCAGTAAAAAAAGACGGTACTCAGGTGACAGGTAAACTGCTGCGTGTATCCGGAAATCGTCTGATATTACAACGCGTAAGTGGTAAAAAAGTACAAACCAAAGCAATCATTCCTTTAGTGTTGTTTGATTTGCTTGCCATTGGTACAGCACCTTATGCTTTTGGTGGTGGCTATGGCGGTGGAGTGCCTTATGGTGGAGGTCCTGGCTATGGCAATCCTTATGGAGGCTATGGGTACGGAGGCACACCCTATCCACCTTTCGGATTCTTTTAAGTTCAGTTGAGTTTGATTTAATTAGATGAACCTTTTTTCCAGTTCGTAACAGAAGCTTAGGGATTGATAACGGGCTACGCTGTAGCCCAATTTTTGATAAAAGGCAAGAGCTGCTGTATTTCCTAAATCGACGGATACCTTAGCCCGATGACATCCGCGTGATAGTGCAAATCGTTCTGCTCGATCCATGAGCATATTCCCCAAGTGTTTGCGCCGTGCTGCGGGTGCTATGGCTAACATATCGATATAAAGTAAATCACCATGCAGCAGGAAATGGACAAACCCCATTGGATCACTCTCATAGTCGGGACAGGCGACTAAGGTGATACCGTGTCCCAGACGACGGGGGATATCTTTTTTGATTTTGGCAATCTCAGTCTTTGGCAAATGAGATAATGGTACAAGCTGTCGCTCGATTAAATCAAGGATAATGACGTCATCCTGCTTGGGTCGACGATAACGGATCATAGAGCGCCCCCTTTCTACGCATTGTCGTACATCATATGTCGGGAGCGTGGTGGGGGTTCCCAGCACGTAGAAGTAGGAGTTGTGACAATATTAAAAATAAGGGTATTGACTTATCCATGTTAGGAATCATATAATGTGTCTAAACATTTTATCGAACATACATGTATCGGCAATGATGAGGACGAAGTTTTAAGGGCTCTTTTGCTCAGAGAGTGTGAGGATCTGCTGCAACCTCCACCGAAATCCCTTATATACGAGCTCACCTCGGAGCTGTTTTCCTGAAAGGTCCACTGGCTAGAGTGGTGGAATTATTAGGGGAAATCGTTTAGTCCGCGTTAGGGACTTCAGGTTACAGAGATTAGGGCCCTTGCCTACATCGATGGATTTTTGTATACCTGATAAGGCGTTGCATCGCGAGATGTAATGCAAACATGGGTGGTACCACGGAAGATCAACCTTTCGTCCCTCACGCGCTAATACTGTGCGTGGGAGGCGAAAGGTTTTTTTGTTTTATTAAGAACCATTTGCTGATGTATAAAGGACGGTCCGTCATTTGCATAATGAATGTTAAATATCGGAGGAGGAATACTGATGAGCGCGCAAATACCGGAATTACGGTCTACTGAGCAGTTAAAAGAAAAATGGATGGAGCCGGAGGTCATTTCCGGTTCCGAGATATTACTCCGCAGCCTTGTATTAGAAGGTGTAGACACTGTATTCGGATATCCGGGTGGAGCTGTATTGTACATCTATGATGCATTGTACGGTTTTACGGATTTCAATCACGTGTTAACACGTCATGAGCAAGGTGCTATTCATGCAGCTGACGGTTACGCTAGAGCAAGTGGCAAACCAGGGGTATGTATTGCTACCTCGGGTCCCGGAGCAACGAATCTTGTAACAGGTATTGCTACAGCATATATGGACTCCACTCCATTGGTTGTAATCACAGGTAACGTATTCTCCAGCCTGATCGGTACAGATGCTTTCCAGGAAGCAGACATTACCGGGATAACGATGCCAATTACTAAGCATAGCTACTTTGTAAGAGATGTTGAGGATCTCCCGCGTGTTATACATGAAGCTTTCCATGTGGCGAATACCGGTCGTAAAGGTCCAGTGTTGATCGATATTCCGAAAGACGTGTCAGCAGCGAAGACGTTGTTCACACCAGTGAAAACAGTGAATCTTAGGGGCTACAATCCTTGTACAGTTCCAAACAAACTGCAGCTTGATAAATTGGTTCGTGCGATTGCGGTTGCTGAACGTCCGATCATCATTGCAGGTGGTGGAGTTATTTACTCCGGAGCACATGAAGCTATGTTCGAATTCGTGAAACGGACAGAGATTCCAATTACTACAACCTTGCTGGGTCTCGGAGCTTTCCCTAGTGCAGAAGAACTTTGGATGGGAATGCCGGGTATGCATGGTACGTATACCGCGAATAATGCGATTCAACAGTGCGATTTGCTCATTAATATCGGTGCACGTTTTGATGATCGTGTTACTGGCAGACTGGACGGCTTCGCGCCAAAAGCCAAAATCGTGCATATCGATATAGACCCTGCAGAAATCGGGAAAAATGTATCGCCTGATATTCCGATTGTAGGCGATGTGAAAACTGTATTGGAAATGCTGAATCCTGAGGTTGGCCGCGCATCTAATGCTGATGCTTGGAGAACACAGATTGCTCAGTGGAAGCTAGATCAGCCGCTTCGGTATAAGGATTCAGAAACAGAGCTTAAACCACAATGGGTGATTGAAATGATCAATGACACCACTAAAGGTGAAGCGATTGTCACAACGGATGTTGGTCAGCATCAAATGTGGGCTGCACAATACTATAAGTTCAATCATCCGCGTTCATGGATTACTTCAGGCGGTCTTGGAACGATGGGCTTCGGATTCCCGTCAGCTATCGGTGCACAGATGGCACATCCTGAACGGTTGGTAGTATCGATTAATGGTGATGGCGGCATGCAAATGTGTTCCCAAGAGCTAGCAATATGTGCGATTAACAATATACCAGTCAAAATTGTAGTAATTAACAATCAGGTGCTTGGCATGGTTCGCCAATGGCAGAATCTTATCTATGATAAACGTTACAGCTTTACAGATCTCGCAGGCAGTCCGGACTTCGTTAAGCTGGCTGAGGCCTATGGCGTAAAAGGTCTACGGGCGACGAATAAGGAAGAAGCACGTGATGCATGGCAGAAGGCACTGGAAACACCGGGTCCAGTATTGGTAGAATTCGTTGTTCCAAAAGACGAGAATGTCTACCCGATGGTAACTCAAGGTTCAACCATCGATCATATGCTGATGGGGGATGAATAACAGTGACAAGACATACGATTTCTGTACTCGTAAATGACCAGCCGGGTGTGCTTCAACGGGTGTCGGGTTTGTTCGGTCGCCGCGGATTTAATATTGAGAGTATTACGGTTGGCCAGTCTGAAGAGGTTGGATTGTCCCGGATGGTTATCGTTACTCTTGGAGACCAGCATACGCTTGAACAAATCGAGAAGCAGCTCTACAAGTTAATTGATGTAATTAAAGTCGTTGATCTTGGATCTAAGCCAATGGTTGCTCGTGAGCTGGCTCTGATTAAAGTGAATGCTGATCCAAGTGAGCGTCCGGAAATTATGGGCGTTGTAGAAACCTTCCGGGCTTCAGTTGTTGATATTGGCAGCACTACATTGTTAGTACAGGTAGTTGGAGATACAGTGAAGATTGATGCGATGATCGAGCTTTTGAAACCTTATGGAATCAGAGAGCTGTCTCGCACGGGTATTACGGCTATGGTACGCGGTAACTCTTAAATATTTTATTTTGCGACTTTAACGGATTACTGCTTGATTGCATTAATCTGATATGATATGAATGAACTTCCCGCTAAAGAGCGGGAGCTTGAGGAGCAGCTAGATCTTCTATGAATCCAGTTCTCTTGAAGCACCCGCTCTTTATGATGGGTCTCAAATTAAAGGAGGATATTGACAATGGCAGTTACAACGTACTATGAACAGGATGCAGAACTTAGTGTATTAAAAGGAAAGACAATTGCGGTAATCGGGTACGGTAGCCAAGGACATGCCCAAGCACAAAACCTGCGTGACAGTGGTCTTCAAGTTGTCATCGGTCTTCGTGAAGGTAAATCTTTTG
Source organism: Paenibacillus sp. FSL R5-0928 (assembly GCF_037970385.1). NCBI lineage: Bacteria > Bacillati > Bacillota > Bacilli > Caryophanales > Paenibacillaceae > Paenibacillus > Paenibacillus sp. FSL R5-0928. The sequence goes on from NZ_CP150225.1 coordinate 1,469,726, forward strand.
AAACTGCGAAAAATGACGGTTTTGAAGTATTGCCAGTTGCTGAAGCAGTATCCCGTGCAGATGTTGTGCAAATCCTAATGCCAGATGAAACACAGGCTTCGGTATATAAAAATGAAGTAGAACCAAACCTCAAAAAAGGCGCAGCTTTGATGTTCTCCCACGGCTTTAACGTACACTTTGGACAAATCGTTGCTCCTAAAGATGCAGACGTGCTGCTTGTAGCACCAAAATCTCCAGGTCACATGGTTCGTCGTACTTATGTTGAGGGCTTTGGCGTTCCTGGCTTGATTGCTATCGAACAAGATGCAACTGGAAAAGCTAAAGAAATCGGTCTTGCTTATGCAAAAGGTATCGGCTGTACACGTGCAGGGGTTATCGAAACTTCTTTCCGTGAAGAAACCGAAACTGACTTGTTCGGTGAACAAGCTGTACTTTGCGGTGGTGTATCCGCACTGATCAAAGCTGGCTTCGAAACATTGACTGAAGCAGGATATGCTCCTGAAATGGCTTACTTCGAATGTCTGCACGAATTGAAGCTGATCGTTGACATGGTATACGAAGGCGGATTGTCCAGCATGCGCGATTCCATCAGTAACACTGCTGAGTACGGTGACTATGTAACTGGACCACGCATTGTAACTGAAGATACTAAAAAAGCTATGAAAGCTGTTCTGACAGATATTCAAGAAGGTAAATTCGCTCGTGACTTTATCCTTGAAAACCAATCCGGACGTGCTTTCCTTACCGCTACTCGCCGCAACGAAGCTGCTCACCCAGTAGAAGTTGTAGGTAGCCAATTGCGTGAAATGATGCACTGGATTAAGAAATAATCATAATCATACTTATGATTAAATAGTATTACCTTCAAATGCGGCCGTGACTTTGCGAGCCGCATTTGAGAGTTTCAGCACAATTTTTGGGAGGTGCTTAGCATGCGGAAAATTTATGTGTTCGATACGACACTGCGAGATGGAGAGCAGTCACCAGGTGTGAACCTCAACACGCGTGAGAAAGTGGAGATCGCTTACCAGTTAGAGAAGCTGGGAATTGATCGCATGGAAGCGGGTTTTCCTGCAGCTTCTCCAGGTGATCTAGCTTCTGTTAATGCGGTGGCAAGAGCTGTGAAGAACGTCACGGTAATCGGCCTTTCTCGTTCTAGAGAGACAGATATTGATGCTGTAAAAGAAGCACTACAGGGAGCGCAGGACCCTTGTATTCATATTTTTCTAGCTACATCTCCTATTCACCGCCAGCATAAGCTACGGATGGATAAGGCTCAGGTGTTGGAAACTGCACAGTCTGCTATCCGATACGCTAAAAAATATTTCCCTAAGCTCGAGTTTTCATTAGAAGACGCGGGCCGTACGGAGTATGATTTCATGGCTGAAATGGTCGGCATGGCTATCCGGGAAGGCGCTAATGTTGTTAATATCCCGGATACTGTAGGTTATTTGAATCCTTCGGAGTACGGAGCTATCTTTAAATATCTAAAAGAGAATGTGCCTGATATTGAACGCGTACAGCTTAGTGCCCATTGTCATAACGATCTTGGTATGGCTACAGCAAATACGCTGGCTGCGATTCAGAATGGTGCAGATCAGATCGAAGGAACGATCAACGGTATCGGTGAACGTGCCGGGAACACAGCGATTGAAGAAGTTGCGCTAGCGCTTGAGACACGGGCTGAATTTTTTGGCGCAAAAACATCGCTTACGTTATCCGAGATCTCTCGCACAAGCCGTCTGGTCAGCAAGCTGACAGGTATGGTGGTTCCAGGGAATAAAGCGATTGTAGGAGCTAACGCATTTGCTCATGAATCGGGTATTCACCAGGACGGGATGCTGAAAGAGAAAACTACCTACGAGATCATGACACCGGAGACTATTGGACTTAAAGAGAGCAAGCTGGTACTCGGCAAACACTCTGGACGTCACGCTTTCCGCGATAAGTTGAGTGATCTAGGGTATGATGTGTCCGAAGAAGAGCTGAACACCGCTTTTTCTAGATTTAAGGATTTGGCAGATAAGAAAAAAGAAGTATCAGATGAAGACATTTTGGCTTTGATTGAAGAGAAATTAATTGATACGCCAGAAGTCTTTAAGCTGCAAACGATGTTCGTTACTTATGGTAATGAAGCTGTTCCAACCGCCAAGGTTATTATTGCGGGTCCGGAAGACCAGCCGATTGTAGCTGAGGCAGAAGGTAATGGTTCAGTAGATGCCATCTACAATGCTATTGATAAAGCCACGAATGAGGAAGTTACCCTTGGAGATTATTCGATTAAATCGGTCTCCCGTGGTAAAGATGCGCAAGGTGAGGTTCATGTAGTACTGTCGCAGGGAGAAGTAGCTGCACAAGGCCGTGGACTTAGCACCGATATTCTGGAAGCAAGTGCCCGCGCTTATATTGATGCGCTGAACAAGCTTCTGGAGAAGCGTAAGACTTACACCAAACGTGATCACGCTAGTCTATAAGATGTACAATGTTGTTATTTTTATTTTCCACTAAGTAGTAAATAAGACAGGGATATGCGAGTTATTGCGCATATCCCTGTTTTTTTTGCAATAAAAAGATCTCCAAGACTGTAATAGGATGCTGTTCAGATTATGTATAGATGGACTATTTACAATAGTTGTTAGGTTGCAAATTTATATCATGAAAAAGAGTCAAGGAGGTTAATGCGGGGGAGTAGAGTACGGGATTCAAAGGATAAAGCTTAGGAAAGCACGATAAACGGAGTGACAAAGGAGGCATTTTTAATAATGTTATCAAAAAAGAAAATTAGCGCATTGCTCGTAGTATTCTTGCTTGTGACGCAATGGGCTTACAGCTTTGGCTTTGGAGTCAATTCGCAGGCATATGCGAGTGGCAACGGTACTGTAATTGGAGATGACCTCATTACTAGTGTTACGCTTGCTGTATACACCGATGATAAATACACAAATACGGTTACAGAAAGCGTATATGAACTTGATTCCTATTCGGAATTGAACTATACATGGTCACTTCCAGATGGGCATGGATATAAGGATGGGTCCACCTATACCTTTGATCTTCCAACACAGTTTGAACTTTATAACGATCTGAATGGTGATCTTATTTTTGACGATGAACCTGTAGGAACTTATACCGTCGACAAAAATACTAACCGCGTTGTATTTACATTTAATGCTTATATCGAAACCCACGATAAGGTGGGAGGGACTTTCTCCGTAAGGTCACTTTTGAGCTCCAAGAAGATTACTGGCTCCACGAAGCAAACCCTGATTTTCCCGATACAAGGCGGTACTCAGACCATTGAGCTTAATTTTAAGCCGAAGGTTAGCTCTACTATAGAAAAAGACGGTTCGCCTAAGCCGCAGTATTATAACCCAACAAGCATCGCTTGGACGGTTGATGTGAATAAGGCACTGGAAAGCGTAAAAAATGCAGTTGTCACAGACACACTCCCTGCGGGATTATCACTGAATACGGTATCTATTGCTGTTTATGAGCTTGATGTGAAGGTCGATGGGACTGTGAGTCTTGGCAATATAGTGGACAGCAGCAAGTATGATGTGACAGGATCCACTTTGGGAGAGTTAAAGCTGAAATTTGCGGATAACCCGCTTACTAAGGCCTACCGGATTGGCTTTTCTACGGATATTACTGGTACTGGTGTAGATGCGAAAACCTTTTTGAATGAGGCAGTCTTAACAGGAGATAACGGATTTTCTAAAAAGGCTAGCACTACAGTTACAGTAGGACGTGGCAAACCACTATCGAAAGAGTCCACTAAATACGATGCAGCGAATCAGGTGATTTCCTGGGCTGTTAATTTCAATTACAATGAAAAAACAATTTTAGCGGCAAATGCTATTTTGAAGGATACATTCAATAACACCCAAGATCTGATTCTCAGCTCGGTTAAAGTTTATCCTGTAACGATCGACAGTAATGGCAACGGGGTTAAAAGCGCGGAAATCGCTTCAAGCGAATATACAATAACTCCAACAACTGCAACGGGATTAAATGGTTTTGATCTGAAATTTAACAATGATATTAATTCTGCCTACCGTATTGAATATCAGACAAAGGCAAATGGCAGAGTATTTGATGATGGCAAGATTACGAACAAGATTACTTATGATGGAAAAACAGAAACGGGTTACAGTGATATCAAGCAGCAAATTCTCCAAAAAAATTATAGCAACGTTAATTATGCGACTAAGACCCTCGATTGGACTATCCAAATTAACGACGACAGCAAGACTATGGAAAATTTAGTGGTGACAGATACTTTTGGCAATGCCGGATTAAAGCTTGTCCCGGGTACATTAAAGGTTCAACCAACTAAAGGTGGAACTGCTACCGTCCATAGTGTTGTTTACAATGCGCATGATCCGGTTGCAGTAAACGATGGATTTGTGATTACTTTTAATGCGCCGATAAATGAGCCTTACACAATTACTTATACAACAAGCTTTAACTATGATTGGCTGGCTCCGGGCAAAACTCAATTCACTAATACAGGTGCACTCGATTGGAAAGAAACGGTTAATGGGGTGAAGGAGTCTAAGCATAAAGAAGCGACAGCAACCTTTAATCCAAGAGATGAGGTTAAAAACAATGGGAAGAAGAGTGGTTCCTACAATGCTGTAACTAAGGAGATCACTTGGAACATTGGGGCTAATTATAATCAGAAAACGTTAAGCCAAGCTCAACTGGTTGATACCATTTCAGCTGGCCAAGTTGTAAATATGGATTCTGTGAAAGTGAATAAATGGCAGTATGGAAAGGATGGAAATCCTTCTCCTCAAGCTAGTGTGAACTCCGCTGATTATAAAGTGGAGTTGGATGGCAGTGAGCTGAAGGTGACATTTAATAAAACGATTAATTATGCGTTCTACGTCACTTTCAAAACAACGTTCGCGGATCAAGCGATTGATTCAAATGAAATTAAAAATACAGCTACGTTATATGATGGTACGAAAGTAGAGTCCGCTAAACTGCAAGCTTCTGTTAATATCCCTCAGGGCGGGGAATATGTTAACAAAGAAGGTGCGCAGGATGGCAATAAAATTCATTGGACAATTTACATCAACCGTAACCAATCTTTTGTAAAAGAAGCGGTAATTACGGATATTCCAAGCGACAATCAAATCCTGCTGTCCAATACATTCCATGTCTACAAAACGAAAGTTGCGAGCAATGGGGATGTAACATCCACCAACCAAGAATTGGTGAGTGGTACAGATTATAAGCTGGAAATCACTACGGATAATGACGGAAAAGAAAGCTTTAAGCTTAGTTTCCTCAAGGATATTTCCGAAGCTTATATTTTAAAATATGATTCCCTGATCACAGCACAAAACAATGATAAAGTAACCAATCAGGTTAGTTTCGATGGTAAAAACATCAAGGTAGTTCCAGGTGTAAGTACCGAAGAAATTATCGTTAAGCTCTCTAGCGGCTCCGGTACAGGAAGCGGCGTAAGAGGACCGTTAACGATTACCAAAGTAGAAGACGGGAATACGAGTAAGGTGTTAAGTGGGGCCGTTTTTGATCTGTATCGCGTAGTTGATGCCGATAAGATCTGGATTAAGGAAGGCACTACGGATACCAACGGGATACTTGAATTTACTAAACTGACAGGTGGGAAATATGTATTAATTGAGAAAACAGCGCCTGCTGGTTATGTTCTTGATCAAACACCACATGAAGTGACTATTTCTTCGACGACAGGGATAAGCCTTCAGGTTAAAAACAAAGTTCCGGCACCAACAGCAACGCCTATACCGACCGTAACGCCAGCACCAACGGTAACACCAACGCCAGCGCCAACAGTAACACCAACGCCGACAGCAACACCAACGTCGACGCCGACAGCAACACCAACGTCGACACCAACAGCAACACCAACGTCGACGCCGACAGCAACACCAACGTCGACGCCAACAGCAACACCAACGTCGACACCAACAGCAACACCAACGTCGACGCCGACAGCAACACCAACGTCGACGCCGACAGCAACACCAACGTCGACGCCAACAGCAACACCAACGTCGACGCCGACAGCAACACCAACGTCGACACCAACAGCAACACCAACGTCGACGCCAGAGGAACCGACAGGTCCTATCTGGACACCATCACCGACTCCGGAAGTAGTCGTTACTTCTACGCCAACACCAACACCAGTTGTGGTGGCAACACCTTCACCAACACCGATGGTAACGCCAGTGTCGACAGCAACGCCAACAGCTACTCCAAGCCAGCCTGTGGCAACTAGTACGCCTGTTGTTCCGCAGGTAACTCCACCTGTGCAGAAAGAGATTACCAATGAAGATGTTCCTATTGAAGGTGAAATTCCACTTGGGGGAGTGCCAAGCCTGGGAGATGAGCCGGGACATGGTAAAGTAATTATTACTAAGGATGGCAAATGGGTCTACACACCTGATCCGGGCTATATTGGTAAAGATAAGTTCACCATTATTGTTACAGATGAGAATGGAAATGAAGAAGAAATCCTCATAGAAATTGATGTGGAGGAAGTACCAAAGGGTACAGTTACTAAGCCAGGAAATAACAGCAATAAACCGACTCAGCTTCCGAAAACGGGAGAAGACAGCGCATTTCCGATCTACTTGGTAGGTGGAAGTCTGGTACTACTAGGGTTTGTATTAACAAGACGATTCAAACGTAATAACTAGGAAGGTAATAATAAAGACACCCGGTTTTATCCGGGTGTCTTTATTATGTCTTGATAGGGTATTTAGCTCATCGCACTCTATGGTTAAACTGTTCCCATTGCTCGTACCAGTGCTCAACGCTGGCTGGAAGGCCAAGGTTAAGTTCCTTTTGGAACAAATCCTTGAGCAGCTTGTACTGCTCTTCCACAGCGGAACGTTCTCCAATACTGTCGTAGACCTTCATTAATCCTAAATGCCCTTGTTCAAAATAAGGCTGCAGCTGCACTACTCGTTGATAGACAGTAACGGCCTCGGCAATTCTGTTGCTTTCTATATAAAATTGGGCAATGCCCATTGCATGGTGCAGCCAAATGGTACGAAGGCGTTGCCGCTCACTTTCGGCCCATAAATAATCATAATCGTCAAAGTAATCTCCAGAATAAAGCTCGAATAAAACTTGATGCTCCGCACAATTAACTTCACTAATGGTTTCCAGAGCCAGAATCCCCTGTTCCCACTTATCTACATCGATCAACATTGATCCGGTTTCAAGGGTATAGCCTTCCCCCCCGCTAAGGTTGCTGATATGCAGGTCGACTTCATTCTGCTTTAAGCATTGCCGGACTTGATAAATTGTTGTATAGAGATGGGTAGAAGCCTTTTTCAGATTAAAGTCAGGCCACAGCAGTTCAATCAGCATGTCTTTACTTACAAAGCGGTTGCGATTATGGAGCAAAAAAGCAAATAACTCTTGGGCCTTAGAGGTTCTCCAACGCAGATTATTCAGAGATTGTCCACCTCGTTCAAAACGAAGCGATTGAAGACAACGAATGGTTACCTCTTCTGTTGCAATGATGAGTTTTGGGGCAAGTGACAATCTTTCTTCTAACCGTTGGACGGCCTTCAGTAGTCGGTCATTTCGCACAGGCTTCAAAATATAATCGAGCGCATTGATCTCAAAGGCTTCCACAGCATAATGGTTATACGCGGTAACAAAGATAATATTTGCGTTTGGACAGGTCTCTTGGAGCATCTCCGCAGCTTGAAGACCATTAATTTCAGGCATTTCAATATCAATAAAAATAACGTCAGGATGATAAGACGGAGCCTCTTGAATGGCCTGCGAGGGGTCCGTATAGGAAGCGGCTATATGTATGGATGGTATTTTTTTTAACATAAACTCTAATTTCACAAGGGCAAGCCGTTCATCGTCAACTAATATTGCCTGAATCATTATTAATCACCACTCAGATATAGTATTTTAGCCAAAAATACGTCGAATCCTTACTTGATATTTGGGTTCACAATAGTTTGTCTGTTAATCAGAAAGTTTTCGAATCGGATTTTTTTTGTCAGAAGGAATAATAAAACTCACAGAAGTTCCTTTCCCTTCGGAGCTTTTAATCTGCAGCCCTTTTCCGTAGACCCGCAACAGCCGTTTATGTGTATTTAAAAATCCGATTCCTCGTACATCATTAGACGGATTGCTGAGCAACTGCTGGAGTTGTTCGTTTTTCATGCCTTGGCCATTGTCTGATATCGTGATTTCAATATCGCCAGCTTGTTCCTTAATGGTTATGGACACCGTTCCTCCTTGGGAGCGACTCAAAATACCGTGCCGGACAGCATTTTCAACCAGTGGCTGTATAGTCAGAGGCGGCAGCTGAAAATGCAAGCTTTCCTCATAATCCCAATGAATGGTCATCCTATCTTCAAAGCGCTCCTTCTCTATGTAGAGGTAGGCATGAACAAGCTCAAGCTCTCGTTCAATCGGTATCATAGGCTCAGCATTCAGGAAATTGAAGCTTAAACGCAAATAAGAGCTGAAGGCATCCACAAGGTGACTCATTCTATTAATATCAAAAGAGGCCAGCGCGGATATTGAATTTAATGTGTTGAACAAGAAATGTGGTTGTATTTGCGCTTGAAGATAGGCAGCTTCCACACGAAGCCGTTCGTTTACGGACTGTTTTAGATCTGTTAAGGAGCGTACACGGGCCTTCAGCTCTATTGCATTCATAGGCTTCATTACATAGTCATTTGCACCTGAAATGAATCCGGTATAAATATCTTCTGGTTGGTTTCGTGCCGTCAGAAGCAAAATGGGAAGCTCAGCAATGGTGTAACGTTCACGAATTCTATGCGCCAGTTCATACCCGGACATTTGTGGCATCATTACATCTGTAATAATTAAATCCCACTGAGCGGTATCCAGCAATAGTAAAGCATCGTTTCCGCTGGTCACCGTAACGATTTCATAGTCCTTGATGGAAAGTACGTTGGTAAGTATTTTTAGATTAACCGGATCATCATCTACAGCCAGAAGCTTGGGTCTCCTTCCATGGGCTGATGAAACGATACCCGGCGCGGTTAATTTGGATAAAGTGATCATAGATGGCGTGTCCGAGAATTCAGTCATAGAGGGCAGTTCTGAATTCAATACCCGGCTGGTTGAATCGTATAACGGCATTGTGAATGTGAAGGTAGTACCTTCTCCAAGTGTAGAGACTACACTTATTTTCCCGCCGTGAAGTTCAACTAACTGCTTGCTGGTGCTTAATCCAAGCCCGATGCCACCGCTAACTTCGTTCATGCTGGAGTCGCCCTGTTCATAGGGCTGGAAAGCTCTGAGCAACGTCTCCTCGTTCATGCCAAGACCAGTATCCGTAATATGAATCTGCGCCGATTTTTTATGAATATCTGCATGGATTCTTATCGTGCCTACAGTCGTATATTTAACAGCATTTTGAAGCAGATTGAACAAGATCTGAATGAGTCTTTTTTCATCAGCCACAATAGAAGGGAATGAATCTGGTATTTCTGAGATTAAGGTTAAAGATTTCCCTTCAATTAAGAATTTGAACATATCAAGCACACCCACTGCGAAGGATTGAATCTTAAGTTCTCTGAGCTGCAATTGTATATTGCTTTCACGGAGCTGGGATTGATCCAGCAGATCGTCTACCAGAAGGGACATACGTCTTCCAACGGTAATGAGCAGTTTTAAATTCTCAGCATTTTGATGCGTTACAGTGTCACGCTCGCTGTCCAGAACAGTTTCGGCAATGTTAATGATACTGTACAGCGGATTTTTTAATTCATGTGAGGTGTTAGCCAAAAAAACATCCTTTTGCGTAACACTTCTCTGCAGGCTGTGCGCCAGTTTTTCTGTCTCCTTAGTATTCCAGTGATATCGCTTAAATCCAAAAGTCGCAAAGCACAAAAAGGCGATAATTAGATCAAAAGGATAATAGGTAACGTTGACCCAGTTATAATTCTTGAACATTCCCCAAAGTGTGCTGTTAACGATGGCAAGCATGGATAACAACAGGAAAATAGAGCCTTCGTAATTTTTAACAATAGATCTCAGAAAAAGAATTACGACACCTAATGCTAAAACTAATAAATTTATGCCGAAAATCAGTGTGTGAAATTCATAATAGTGAACAACGGGTCCAAATAATATGAACAGGATGTCTACTATGGACAGGATGGTTAGGATACGAATACTTTTTATTTTTAAATCCGCGAACAAAAGGTGTTTGCTTGTCTGCAGGATAAAAATAAATACAGCAATATAAGAGATAAAAAATAGTTTGAAATTCCATTGATAGTTCAAGGGAAGTACGTGCAATAAAAGCCTGTCATCATCTATAAGTACAGTAGTTATAGCGGATATTACCAGCAGAAAAAAATAGATCAACATCTTTTGCCGCAGCCCAATTATATATAAAATAACAGCATATACAGCGTGCAGCAGCAGTACAACACATAATAGCAACTGTAGGCTAATAGATAGCAGTCTTTCCTGTGTTAAAGCTTTTTCGCTGCCAAATACAATCGTTTTAGAAATTCCCCCCGTTTGGGAGAAGGAATAGTTGGCTACATGGATCACAATTTCAATCTCATTTTTATCGGTTGTAAAGGATACTGAATAAGGCAGTATGTATGGGATATAGTGCTCTTTATTCTCAGCAGGAGTGCCAGAGCTGCCCAGCCGTTCACCATTGATATACACTTCTGAAGAAGAGCGAGCTCCGGAAATGAGAAGACTATAAGATTGCTTCTTATTATTATCTGTAAGCACACGTAGTCGATAGGAGCCGTAGCCAAAAGCAGATTTATCACTATCGCTATCGCTAAGTGCATCTTTCCAGTTCCCCGGGACTTGTATATATTTTGTAGGAGCAGAGGTTAGAGATTGTTCGTTGAATGAAGGAAGCAGCATACCCGGGTAGAACTCCCACTGCCCATCTAAAATAAGAAGTTTGTCCGGATTCAAATTTTGATCCCGTAAATCCAACACCCCATTGATCAATGGTGGTTGTGTGGTGTGTGGAGAAATCATTACCCATAGGATACGAAATCCAGTGAGTATAATAAGAAACAATGCGATAATTAAGAAGAGTTTTCTTTTAGTCATAGTAGTTAAACATTATTCGACAACAAACTATATATTCCTCTCTTCGGCCTATTTCAAAAAATTCAAAAAAATTTATGCATAGGTTGCAGGGGGGAAGGATTGTCTGGCGTCTAACGTTATGAAGGTGAAGGAGGGGAGAAAGCTGGAAGAGGCAGAATGGATTGCTGCTGTGCTGAACGGTCAACATCAAGCCTTTGGGCATTTGGTGACACGTTACCAAGGCATGGTATACAGAGTATGCGTCAAAATCACAGGGGAAGCCGAATCGGCCAAAGATATGGCCCAGGAGGTTTTTATAAAAGCATATAAAGCGCTCCCCTCTTTCAGAGGACAGTCCTCCTTCTCGACATGGCTGTATCGGATTGCCTACCGCACCTGTCTGGACTGGAAACGGGCCAACGATAGGGAGTGGAAGTACCGAAGTGCAGCTGATTACACAGAAAATGATTGGGTAACGTCTCAAACTCCGGAGCATGAGGTACTTGAGCAGGAAACATCAGCTGAATTAGGAGAGAATGTGAACAGTCTGGCGGAACCGTACCGGTCGGTCGTCCAGCTGTACTATTTTCAGCGGAATTCCTACCAAGAGATTGCAGAGCAAAAGGGAGTTTCCGTGAAAACAATCGAATCGCAGCTTTATCGAGCCAGACAGATGATGCGTAAACAAAGGGAGGAATGGCGATGAATTGTGCAATAGTGAAGGAATGGATGCCACATTATATAGACGGCCTACTGTCTCCAGAGATGGAGCTGAGTATCCGATTGCACATAGAGTCATGTCCTGATTGCGCAGAGTGGCTGGAGGAAGCCAAAGCAATGTCGGAGCTGTGGTCGGAAATGGATGCTGACAGAGAACAGCTGCAGGCGCAGATGGACTTCCCGGATCTCGCAGCAGATGTTATGACACATATTGAGCAGCTCGAAACAGGGCGCAGATCACGAGCGACTAAGGCGACAAATGTAAGACGTCGTTCTGCCCCAAAAACCTCATGGATTCATTATGGAGTGGCTGCTTGCCTCAGTTTGTTATTGTTGCAGTTTGGGGTATTTGAGAATTTGGCCTATGGCATTACCGAAATAAACGGCCATATGTCGAATTCAGTAACCCAGTGGTTTGGTGGCTTTGGGAGATAGAAATAAAATAATTGATCATTAATAGATGTTTAAATTGGCTAAAGTTTTGCTACCCAAATTTTAGGAGGATGTATTATGATTAAGAAGAGACGTTGGCTCACTTTTATGCTGGCTATGGTACCTGGAGTAGGTCATTTGTACTTAGGCTTTAAAAAGCAGGGTTTACAGTTTATGATCGGGGCGTCCTTATGTATAATGTTTATTCCGTCCGAGCCCTTGATCTTCCCGTTTGCCCTGGCGGCGCTGTGGTTTTATCAATTGTTTGATGCCCTGCAGAAGGCGGCTTGGATGAAAATAACTGCTGCTGAACACGAACGAATGATGTTTCATCCAGACAGCTTCGGAGCCCCTTGGACCATGGGGATGTCCTCTATGCCTGGATATCCGCATGAAGAGATCAATCCAGCTTGGGTGGGAATCGGCTGTGTTGTTGCTGGATTCCTCATGTTGGTAATCACAGCTTTCCCTACCCTTTGGGATATGCTGACTGAGATCAACATCGGCACGATCCTATTATCAGTGGGTCTGATTGCGTACGGACTGAAGATGTTAAGGAACAATACGAGAGCATAAGAAACGGGGATTTAACTATGGGGAGATGGAAAATAGGAAGTTTCACAGCAGCCTTGGGCTGCATTGCCCTTGGTGTCATTATCGTGATGGCTCAGTATGATATGATCAGCTATGAGGTGCTTGGTTTTTTATGGCCGGCGTTGTTGGTCTTATTCGGACTTGAGATGTTGATTAGACTTTTTATCAAATCCGATGTCAAAAGCCGTGTAAGCGGCTGGGCCATCCTGTTAATTATTGTACTGATCGGAGCAAGTGGTGCTCAGACAGTAATGGCGGGAGGTTCACTCAGCAATCTGATCGGTAATACACATCTAACTCCGCTTAGTGGGAATGTGGAAGTGAAAGAGAATATTACGACGCTCAAAATCGTACTTCCAAGTGGAAAAGTAAAGGTTGAGGGTGTAGCTGGAAGCTCTTTGGATTATGAGGGGAGTTTACTGCTGCCTGGAAAATCGCAAAGTGATGCTGAAAGTGCACTGGAAAAGAAATGGAAGGTTAGTACTGAAGGAGATACACTGATTATGGAGCTTGATTCCGATCATAATTGGTTCTCTAACATTCAGTTTGGATTCAATACCAAAAGTCCTTATCTAAATGTAAGTGCACCCAATAACCTTGCTGTTGAGGTTGAGACAAGTGATGGCTCTATAGAAGCCTGGAATCTAAAGTCAGGTATAGAGGTTGAGACAAGTAATGGTGCATTAAATATTCATGATATAGTCGGCGAAGTGGATGCGCATACCAGCAATGGGTCACTATCCGTACAGAATATCCAAGGTGAAGTTGAACTCGTGAGCTCTAATGGAGCCATAGTATTGGATAACATTGATGGGACGTTGTCAGCCAAGAGCAGCAACGGCAAAATTACTATAAACTCAGCAGTGACCGGAAACTGGAAATGTACATCCAGTAATGGAAAGATTATAGTGGGCTTGCCGGCCGTGTCGGATGCGAAGATTATTGCAGATACAAGCAATGGCTCGCTGAAGGGGAATGTACCCTGGGATCGGGACGGCGATAGCTATGGTACCGCTGTGCTTGGTAAAGCCACTTATACTGTGGACTTAAGCACGAGTAATGGAAGTGTGACCGTGGACACAGCTGAATAAGAATGAATAAAAGGGAGCTGGGCTTCAGCGTATTGATTCTGCTGAGGCCTCAGCTCCTTTGTGATAGAACTTACCTACCAAGCATACGCTTTAGGGGCTTCACCGCCGGGTCCAGGGAATATTTCATCTAGTCGTTTAAGCACAGCTTCATCTAGCACAATCTCAAGACTGCGCAGCGCACTCTCAAATTGCTCCAGGGTGCGGGGGCCGATAATTGGAGCAGTTACAGCAGGATTAGCCAGTAACCAAGCAAGAGCGACATTATCCTGTGGTTCTCCCAGCTCCATACATAAGCTGGCAAAAGCCTCAAGCTGGCTCTTGTGCTGCTCTACACGATCTGCATTTCCGCCACTCCGGCTGCCCTCTATTTTTTTGAGTGCATTTCTTCCGAGCAGACCTCCATCGAGTGGGCTCCAAGGAATAATACCTAGCCCCAGATGGCGAGCGGCTGGCAAAACTTCAAGTTCAGGAAGCCGACAGGTCAGGCTGTATTTATGCTGCTCTGAGACTAGTCCAAGAAAACCACGAGCCTTTGCTTCTTGTTGAGCTATGGCGATATCCCAGCCTGCAAAGTTACTGGAACCGACATAACCAATCTTGCCTTGACTCACAGCCAGCTCGAAAGCCCCCCAGAGCTCTTCCCAGGACGTACTGCGGTCTATATGATGCATCTGGTACAATTCAATATGATCGGTCTGAAGACGCTGCAGGGACCCTTCAAGATGGCGGCGAATGATATATGAGGATAATCCTTCTTCATCATTAGGACCATCAAGGTTATCATTCATGGCTCCATAAACTTTGGTGGCTAGTACAACCTTTTCCCGCCGCCCGCCGCCTTGTTTAAACCAGCGTCCGATAATGGTTTCAGTCAGGCCAGAATTTTCGCCCCAGCCGTAAATGTTAGCGGTATCAAAAAAATTAACACCTGCATCCAGTGCAGCGTCCATGATGCGGAAGGCTTCTTTTTCATCCGTCTGCGGGCCAAAATTCATCGTTCCTAGACATAGGCGACTGACCTTCATGCCGGATTTGCCAAGCTTTGCATATTGCACTTCGCATTCACTCCTTTGATAGATGACTTCATATTAATTGTAAACATCTTCAGAACTAAGAGCAAATATGCTCAGCATTGACGGTAGTGGTCTGATCCTCTCTATTTATAGGCTATACCTATCAGCTCAATAGAATCTATATCTTTGTCCTTTACGACTGGGTATGATACAACAATATAAAGAAGAACTATGTCTGTTAGAGCAGAAAACTTGAGGAGTGACTGAGATGAGTGAAGTTAAAAAAATCGCCGTAATCGCAGGGGACGGTATTGGACCAGAAGTTGTAGCAGAAGCGGAAAAAGTATTAAAAGTAACAGAAGAAGTATTCGGTTATGCTTTTGAAACAGAGCATGCATTATTTGGCGGTATTGCTATAGACGAGAAGGGCACTCCGCTGCCGGAAGATACCCTTGAAATCTGTCGTAGCGCAGATGCTGTGTTATTGGGTGCTGTTGGTGGACCAAAATGGGATAATAATCCAAAGGAGCTTCGTCCCGAAACCGGACTGCTTGGAATTCGCAAAGCACTGGGGTTGTTCTCCAACCTGCGTCCAGCTGTCGTATTTGACTGTCTTAAGGATGCTTCGACTTTGAAGCCTGAAGTCCTGGAAGGCACAGATCTTATGGTAGTTCGCGAACTGACTGGCGGGATTTACTTCGGAGATAAATTGCGCCGTCAAGGAGAACATGGTGAAGAAGCTGTGGACACCTGTGTGTATAACGTAATGGAAGTAGAACGAATTGTCCGCCAAGCTTTTGAGATTGCCGGCAAGCGCCGTAATAAACTGGCGAGTGTTGATAAAGCGAATGTACTTGAAACTTCACGTTTGTGGCGTGAGGTTGTGAATAAGATCGCTCCAGAATATCCGGAGGTAGAGGTAGAGCATGTACTGGTTGATAACTGCGCAATGCAGCTGCTGCGCCGTCCATCTAGCTTTGACGTTATCGTTACTGAGAACATGTTTGGTGATATCTTGAGCGACGAGGCTGCTATGCTGACAGGTTCTATCGGTATGCTTGCTTCAGCTTCGATGGGTGACGGCAACTATGGTCTCTACGAGCCCGTTCACGGCTCTGCTCCTGATATTGCCGGACAAGGGCTTGCGAACCCGATCGCAACAATCTTGTCGCTGGCCCTGATGTTCCGCTTAACCTTTGGTTATGAGGATGCTGCTGCTGCAATCGAAGCGGCAGTTGCTGCAGTATTGGATGCAGGACACCGTACAAGTGATATCGCCGTGGATAAGAGCAAAGCGATCAGTACAACTGAAATGGGCGACCTGATTGTTGCAGCAATCCGCAAAGCCTAATCTTCTATTTATAATAATTATAAATAAATAATTGATCTAATCTTGACTTTGATTTTGTGCGATGATACCATTTGTTAAGTAGACAAGATATTATCTATTTCAGCATTTTTCAGTATATTGAGAGATACAAATGGTATTTTTTCTTACATAATCAGAGGGAGGATTCTAGCAATGGCGGAACGTTTAGTAGGTAGACCGGCTCCCGATTTTACTATGGAAACCGTATCAGGTGATGGTAAGGATTTTGGTAAAGTAAGCTTGTCTGATTATCGTGGCAAATGGCTTGTATTCTTCTTCTATCCGCTTGATTTCACATTTGTATGTCCAACTGAAATCACAGCTCTCAGTGACGCAGCAGCACAGTTTGAAGCACTTGATACAGCGATTCTCGGCGCAAGCATCGATTCGATCCACAGCCACAAAGCTTGGATTAATACCCCTAAGGATTCCAACGGCCTGGGTCGTTTGAATTTCCCGCTTGCAGCTGATATTACGAAACAAGTCTCTAAAGACTATGGCATTCTGATTGAAGAAGAAGGTATCGCATTGCGTGGCTTGTTCATTATTGATCCTGAAGGCGAATTGAAATATCAAGTCGTTAACCACAATGATGTAGGCCGCAGTGTGGAAGAAACTCTTCGTGTTCTGCAAGCCTTGCAATCTGGTGGTTTATGCCCAATGAACTGGAAGCCGGGCGATAAGAATCTGTAAATTTTAGACCGTTATCATAGTGATCTTTGATATTCTGATTTCTACCTCCTTGCAGAAAATTTTCTGTAAGGGGGTTTTTTGCACCAAAAGATCTTGTATATCTAAATAGATTTGAAAATAGGCGCGAAAAGTTATATTATGTCCTCGAGTGGAGGAATCTCCATTGGGGTAATGTAATACAATAATAAACAATCAAAGGGTTATTTCTAAGGAGGGCGAACAAATATGAGCTTTTGCTGTGGAGCGAGTATGGTAGGAACAAAGGGGACCCTAAAACATTATCGCACGCAAGTCCATAATGTTCCCCTGCTTTTTTGTCCGGTATGTCATCGTGTGGAGGTTCACTACAAGGTCGAGAATGAATATGAGATCTTAGCGGAATATGCACATGGAGATGGTGTTACCGACGTGGACTTTCAGGACTATGTCATGGAAGACGAAACTGCAATTTTCGAGAACGTCATTAACGTCGAGAGTGAAGATCCTCTAGCCGTTGTACGCAATCAAATCGATATGGCGCTTGATCTGCTAGCTGTAGCCAAACAGATCGAGGATACCAAGTGGGAACGGGAATTGAAAAAAAGGTTAGCTGTGATGAGTCAGCGCCGTCTACGCCTGCAACAAAAGGCATAAGTTTATTACTAATTTTTTGGGCATGCCCCATTTTTCCATGTAAGCCTCCGCAATCGCGGGGGCTTTTTAGCTTTTTATAATCCTTTTTAGTTTTTCGTGATCCTTTTTAGATTTTTTTAAATCATTTAGGCGAATAAATAGCGATAAATATAATTTGATGTGATGTTTCATATGTCTTTGGAATCATTTTATGAATTTTTTTACCATTCGACAGTTTCTCCGATTGCGTTGTCTAGTTCTCTTGGATATGATTGGAATATAATTGAACCGGTTGGAAAAAGTGCAACGATTACCGAATGTTCTGGCGGCTTCGTCATACACTCAAATACATAGTAATTTGATGTCGCTTAAGCGTCTTCGTCAAATGCAGTAAAAGGGGGAACTTCGTATCGTGATTAGCCAATATCAAGAAAGTCTTCTATTACCGGGAAGAACCTATCAAACTGGACCTGTGGATACTACATACGAGGATGTTCTAGAGAATATTGACAGCGGAATCATGCTTTTTGATGAAGAGGGAGTTATAAGTTTTGTAAATAAGCAAATGTACGGGATGCTCGAGCTTACCCGTCACTCTCTTGTGGGCTGCACATTTTCCCATCTGCTGTCTAATGTTCGACTGAGCCGTTCCAAGAAAAAACAAGTACTGCAGAGCTACAGAGAGATGGTATACAAAGGAAAATCAAATTATGAGTTTCTAGACGAGTATGGCCGTTACTGGAAGGTTACTTTATGCTGCGGAGAGCAAATGAAAGGCTGTTATTTGTTCACTGTCAAGGAAATCTCGGATTATAAGTTAATCGAACAAACGGCTTACCAGAACGATAGCTTAGCTATGCTAGGCAAATTATCCGCATCTATTGCCCATGAAATCCGGAATCCGTTGACCGCGATCCGGGGATTTATTCAACTGCTTCATCCATACTTGCACCAACTGGGGAAAGAGGAATATGCCAAGATTATATTGGCCGAGATCGATCGTGCGAACGATATAATCCATGAATTTCTGTCCTCCTCTAAGCCGTCAGTTCCGCAGGTGGGGATGATACCCGTGTCGGCATTGCTCAAGGAGGTTGTTCTCCTTACAGAGAGCGAAGCTTTAATGAAAGGCTGCCAGATCAATCTTCATCCTCTTCAAGAGGACATGGTGATTTCTGGCGATGTCAAACAGATGAAGCAAGTCGTGCTTAATATGATTAGAAATGCAATGGAGGCTGTAGCGGATCGAGAAGATGATTCGATGGGGAAAATCGAGGTTGGTGCCCGCAGAGAAGGCTCTGAGGTCCGTATGTTCATATCTGACAACGGTAAAGGAATGGATATTCGTACACTGGACAGGTTATTTAATCCTTTCTTTACTACCAAAGAGAATGGTACAGGATTGGGTCTTTCCGTAAGTGACCGCATCATCAAAAATCATGGCGGATGCATTTCTGTTAGCAGCAGAGTTAACGAGGGTACTCATTTTGTGATCTCTTTGCCATTAATCCATTAGAATAAGTAATAAGAGGCTGATCCCTGCGGATAATACAGATGCAGAGATCAGCCTTTGTTATGTTACAATGGGTGTTGGTTTTGGGAAACAAATGGAGGTAATCACAATGAATATAGAATACAACAGTGGTGTTGCCAACAATGTGCAGGGTGATGCCCTTATCCTTATTATTTCTGAGTCTGAGGTCGAGAATGGAGGCTTTTCCGAAGGATGGGATGACAGAATTCGCCTATTGGGAAAGACGGGTTTATTTAAAGGCAAGCTTAATCAGACTTATGTACTACCTGCTGAGAATTCATCTGGTTGTCCTGTTGTTATTTTGGTTGGCAGGGGGGACCAACTTCTCACGACTGAGGATCTAAGGCAAATGGGGGCTCAGACAGCCCGTGCAGCGCTTCGTTTGAAGGCGCTCAAGCTGGTATTTGAAGTGCCGGACAAATTACAGGAGCTTACCGTAGAGAAGGATGTGACTTCTATTGCTTATGCGCTGACGGAGGGGCTAATGCTAGGTTCCTATCGTCGGGCTACCTATAAGCAGGTGCAGTCTTTTTATACAGGCCCAACAGCAGTTGTTTTCACTATAAAAGAGAAATTAGAGGGTAATGCCGGACGGGATTGGACTCAAGGCATTCAGAAGGGGCTAGCTTTCGGTGAGGCCACGAATTTGGCGCGGAGCTTGACCAACATGCCTGGTAATCTATTGACCCCCTCAGACCTTGCTGTGGCCGCTATAGAGGTTGCTGAGCGATATGGCTTTCCTTCTGAGGTGCTGGATGAACGGGAAATTGAGCAAAAAGGAATGGGCGGATTGCTCGCAGTCGGAAAAGGAAGTGTAAACCCTCCACGAATGATCGTCATCCGTTATCAGGGGACAGGGAATTGGGATAACGTAGTGGGGCTTGTAGGGAAGGGAGTTACCTTTGACACCGGCGGGATCTCCTTAAAAAGAGCACCAGGTATGGAAGAGCTGATTAGTGATATGGGAGGGGCAGCGGCTGTACTCGGAGTAATGGAGGCGCTTGGCCGCTTACGTCCACGAATTAATGTCGTTATGGTTATTCCTTCTGCGGAGAATATGCCATCCGCCAATGCTTTTAAGCCTGGAGATGTTATTACCTCCATGAGCGGACGAACGATAGAAGTGTTGAATACCGACGCTGAAGGCAGAATTGTCCTGGGAGATGCGCTGACTTATGCTCGGGAATGGGGAGCGAAACGTATTATCGATGTAGCTACGCTGACAGGCGCTGTGTTGTCCACTTTGGGAGATATAGCAACAGGTGCTGTAACTAATGATGAAGCGTTTCTGGAGCGATTTCTGGCCGCTTCAAGCTATTCAGGGGAAAAGGTCTGGCAGCTTCCGGCATACCCGGAATTTCGTGAAATGCTAAAGAGCGAGGTTGCCGATATCCGTAACACTGCTGGAAGATATGGTGGAGCTACTACAGGCGGATTATTTGTAGGTGAGTTTGCTGAGGGCTTGCCATGGATTCATCTAGACATTGCTGGCACTGCATATGTATCTAAAGAACGTGGAGTTAATCCTAAGGGAGCAACAGGTGTCATGGTTCGTTCTATCATTCAGTGGCTGCTGAGCGAAAGCGAGATCTAAACATCCGGGGAGCTGTCCGTTCTAAACAACAAGGGGTGTTCCCTAAACCAGAGTCTGGTTTAGGGAACACCCCTTTATTGAAATCCAAGAGCAGAAGCTTAAACAGTACCACTGGATTTTTTGGCCTTCGATTGGGAAGTGTAAGATTGAATGCCGTTCATAATTTTATCGCGAGTTCCCTTATTCTTCAGTAAATATGCTGCTCCCAATGCGACCGTTGTAAATAATGTCTTTTTGGTATTCATAGGAATTACCTCCTTGGTATTGTCTGTAGTTGCTTATAACAAACATACCCGTTAGTTAAGGAGGCTAAACGATAAATCACTATTTATTGCCCATTTTACAAGCCTACTTCTTGTTGTTAACCGGTGTTGAACAACAAGAAAGCGGGGAATCCATCGATGCTGCCGAGCAGCTTTTTCCTTTATCACAGCCTGCACAAGCGCCCTGCTTTCCCTTTTGCACATGTCGATAGATGGTCCAGCCAGAATAACCGAAAATTAAGGCGACAATCACAACATTTATCATAATGGTACCCCACTTTCATCATGAGAATCTTATAATTTACAAGTCTACGACCATCCTAATAACCGTCCGCCTTGAAAAATAATTAAAGATACGATATACGCCAGAACGAGAGAATACCCCATGGAGAAGAAGGTCCATTTCCAAGACGCTGTTTCTTTTTTGATAACCCCTACAGTAGCCAAACAAGGAATATAAAGCAGGATAAAGGCCATGAAGCTGATCGAACTTAGCGGTGTGAAGACTTGAGAGATTTGATTTTCTAAACCAGCAGCATCTGGTGCATGATAGATGATATTCATGGTAGAGACTACTACCTCTTTTGCCAAAAATCCCGGAACCAACGTAGAGCCAGCCTGCCATGTTCCGAAACCAAGCGGTGCCAGTAGCGGTGCGATCATACCCCCAAACTTAGCCAGGAAGCTGTGATCCATGTCCACATCAAACCCGCCAGGACCGGCATAAGACATAAACCAAATAATTGCTGAGCCTGCAAGAATAATAGTTCCAGCTTTTCGCAGGAAACCCTTGCCCTTTTCCCAAGTGCTGCGCGATAAGGTCTTGATCTGCGGCATACGATAAGGTGGAAGCTCGATCATGAAAACTGAGGATTCATTTTTGAATAAATATTTAGAGAATACCTTACAAAGAATCAGAGCAAACACAATACCCATCACATACATGGACAGAACTGCTACGGCCTCTTGCGCCGGAAAAAACACAGCTGCGAATAAAGCGTAAACAGGCAGTCTCGCAGAACAGGACATCAGCGGCATTAGCAAGGTGGTCAGCATGCGGTCTTTGGGCTGTTCGATGCTGCGCGCCGCCATTATGGCAGGTACATTGCAGCCGAAGCCAATGATGAATGGAATAAATGCTTTTCCGTTTAGTCCCATACGTTCCATGGTGCTGTCCATTAATAAGCAAACCCGAGCCATGTATCCTGAATCCTCCAAGAAGGAAATGATCAGGAAGAGAATGAAGATTTGCGGGACAAAGACGAGGACGCCACCTACACCGCTAATTAATCCATCGACAATCAGGGCATGCGTGAAGCTGGATGCTCCAAGCGTCTGGAGCAGGGAATTGGCTCCATCACTAATCGGTCCGGAGATCAGGCCATCGAGGAGATCTGATAGAGGTCCGCCGACCCAGTCAAATGTGGTCTTAAAGAGAGCATACATAAAGAAGATAAATAAGGGCAGTCCTAGAAAACGATGCGTCAATATGGAATCTAATCTTTCTGTTAAGTTATGAGGTTTCTGCGTTGTTGTATCAAGTACAACCTCACAAATGGAGTGGATATAATCCATCCGCTGTGAGCGAATCCATTGGGGGAGCGTCAGGGCCAGCTTTTTGATCTGTAGCTCACTCTGACAGGATTCACAGATGTTTAGCAGGCGGGTGGTGTCCATACGTGTCTTCAGAAAATGAAGAATAACCGGATTCTGCTCCATAAGCTGTAAAGCAATCCAGCGGTGATTGGGTAAGTCCTTGATAGGAAGTAATTCCTTTTCTATAGAAGATATCGCATGCTCTACAATCTCACCGTAGTTCAACTTGAACTTTACAGCGGGAATCGCAGAGGATTTCTCTAAAATACTGAGGACTTGTGCGCAGCCTTTTCCCGTTCTTGCAACAAGCGGGAGGACAGTTATACCCAGTCGTGATTGTAAGACTTCATGATTGATGCGAATTCCACGTGCATTAGCGACGTCAATCATATTCAGTCCGAGTAAGGTAGGTTTGCCATACTCAAGTAATTGAAGCGTGAGCAGCAGATTTCGTTCCAGCTGTGAAGCATCCACGATATTAATTAAGGCTTCTGGAGATTCTTCTATTAGATACTGGGCAGCAACCCCCTCATCGCGTGAGAGTGGGTGCAAGGAATAGATGCCCGGCAAATCAATGAGCTTGCCAGCGCCGTTCTTCAGGCTGCCGATCTTCTTTTCTACAGTTACCCCTGACCAGTTACCAACATATTCGTATGAGGAGGTTAACGTATTGAAAAGAGAGGTTTTACCTGTATTGGGGTTACCTACAAGAGCTATTGAACTCAAGACACGTTCACCTCAATCAATGAAGCTTCCTTCCGGCGGATGGCGAACAGTTGTCCATTGCACTCTAAGGTAATAGGTCCTAAAAAAGGTCCTTTTCCTTTCAGGCGAATGCTCACACCCTCGGACACTCCAAGATCAGCCAGACGACGGCGTAGGATAGGATTGATTCCTTCTATTTTATGAATATATCCGGTCGAACCCGGTTGTAGTCGCAGCAATGAGCAAGAGGTAGAAGCCATTTTTATCCCTCCAAAAGAGACTGATAATCAATCTCAATGATTTTCTTGTAATGTAGCATTTTTAGGGCTTATTTACTGTGATCATTGTCGCTGACACGATGTGGTAATAGCATTAAGGAGAAGAAGATGAAATTCCTTTACATTTTATTCTTCATTAAAGTATGATTATACGATATAAATTGCATAGTAAAGCTATATTCGCGGTTATAATGATTGCAATAGTTGAAGGGAGATAATTATGAAGACTAATCAATGTAAGATTGTTGACTGCACCATCCGAGATGGGGGCCTAGTGAACAACTGGGATTTTAGTGTGGAATTTGTACAAAACTTATATGCCGGCTTGAATGAAGCTGGTGTTGATTATATGGAAATCGGTTATAAAAATTCACCAAAATTGCTCAAAGGAGCAGAGGGTGCCGGACCATGGCGTTTTCTGGACGATGATTTCCTGCGTAAAGTGATTCCGCAAAAAGGTCACACCAAGCTATCTGCTTTGGTTGATATCGGTCGCGTGGATGAGAATGATATTTTGCCCCGCAGCGAAAGTATGCTGGATTTGATTCGTGTGGCATGCTACAGCAAAGATGTAGAGAAAGCCCTCCAATTGGTACAAACTTTCCATGATCTAGGCTATGAGACAACGATCAACATTATGGCTTTGTCTAATGTTATGGAGAATGAATTGTTGGAAGCTTTTGAAATGATCCGTGAGAGCGTTGTTGATGTGGTATATATTGTAGATTCATACGGCAGCTTGGATCACAATGACATGAATTATCTGGTTGAGAAGTTCAAGACACATCTGCCAAACAAACGTCTAGGCGTACATACTCACAATAATCTTCAGTTGGCGTTCTCCAACACGTTGATTGCTGCTGAGAATGGTGTAGAGTTACTGGATGCTTCTTGTTATGGGATGGGACGAGCTGCAGGAAATTGCCCTACAGAGCTGTTAGTAACTCATTTGAAGAATACACGTTACTCCTTGCGCCCTGTGCTTGATATTATTGAACGCCTGATGATTCCTTTGCGTGAGAAAGAGGAGTGGGGCTATATTATTCCTTATATGATCACAGGTACACTTGATGAGCATCCACGTTCAGCAATGGCACTTCGTGCATCTGCAGACAAGGATAAATCCGTTGATTTTTTTGATAAGCTTACAACACCAGAAGTAACCTTTGGTGACAAATAAACCTGAGTTTCTTAGAAGCACTGAACCCTTTCGTAGGGGGAAGTGCTTTTTTGGTTGCCTGCTAGCAGAAAATGGTTTATATTTATGCAAGATTTATGAATATATAACTTATAAACGCGCCTTCCATTTGAATGCCGATAAAAGAAATGTAACTTAAAAGTCCTATCCCGCCGATATTTATACGTAGGACATAACTATACTTGAATGTTAATTAATAGATATTATTTTCAGACGCGAGGGACTTATGAGACAAGAAGAGAAAAAGACAATTCAAGCAGCTGCTGTAGGCGCCTTGCTGTTCCTTTTAATTCAAATTTTCCATACATCGCTTAACCGATTGGACGATTGGGATATTATTTCTTCTCTCTATCTCATTGTCGGCTGCTGTAATGTTGCTTTTGGATTTGCAATATTTGCACAGGGCTGGTTATTCTTCTCTAGCAGATTATCTAAAGGAAGATTATATGCCGCTGCTCTTTTTGGTGGAATATGTATTATTGATTTTTTGCATACACTGGGTTTTGTGGGCATCCCGTTGATTTCATCATTCATAACTTTTGAAGAATCGTTGTGGCTGCGAACCCTCTCACGACTAATCAGCGGTTTAGGAATGTTGTTTATTTTTAGCAGGGAAGATAAGCCCGTGTCTGTCTCTGAAAAAAGAAAGTTGTTTAGAATAGCCTTCATGCTGATTGTGCTTTCCATTGTTTTGTTTATATTCAGCCACTCGGCGTTGCCTCAGTTTTTAACTAAACCTTGGATGAATCCTTTGAAGCAGATTGCTGATTTGGCAGTTCTTTTTGTTTACTTGGCAGGTGTTGCAGTTATTGTATTTCCTGAAAAAAGTGAAAAGTCAGCCTCCCTGCTTATTATTATTCGAGCACTTATCTTTTTCTCTTTGGGCCAAGCCTTTTTTATGAGTCCATTCAGTAGTGGCAATATAGATGATCTTTTTGGAATGGTGTGTAGCGGTGTTGCATACTATTTGCTTCTTACTGGAGTATATCGTCTGACGATTGAAGAACCCTTTTACGAAAAGCAGTTGGCTGAGGAACGGATCAATTATTTAGCCTATCATGATGATTTAACGGGACTTCCCAATAGACGTCGTCTGACGCAGCGTGTAGAAGAGATGATTATTGCTGGAGAGAAGAAAACGAGCGATAAATTCTCAGCGTTAGCTATTATGAATATTAATCATTTCAAGAATATAAATGACTCCCTGGGCCATTTTGCCGGAGACCATTTATTGAAGCTGGTGTCTGAGCGGCTTGTGAATGAGGCCAAATCTACTGAAGAGCTTTATAGTATGGGGGCAGATGAGTTCGCTTTTCTTATGATGGAGAGAGCAAGTCTTGGAGAATGTTTGGTTCGAGCTACGGAGCTGCATCGATTGTTTGAGGTACCTATTGCCTTAGAGTCGGGGGAGTACCATATTTCGCTTAGTATGGGGTTAAGTATTTATCCCGGTGACGGTGAAACTGCGGAACATCTAATTCAGAATGCTGATACGGCTGTACATAATGCCAAGGAACAGGGAGTAGAGATTCGCAGGTATATCCCAGCCATGCAGATGAAAGCAAAGGAACGTCTAAAGCTGGAAAATGACCTCCGCAGAGCGCTTGAACGCAATGAATTCTTTCTGGTGTATCAGCCAAAGGTTTTGCTGGAGACGGAAGAGATCGTAGGAATGGAAGCTCTGCTCCGCTGGAATCATCCGAAGCGTGGTCTGGTCTCTCCTGCGGAATTTATCCCGTTAGCTGAAGAGAGTGGACTCATTGTTCCGATTGGGGAATGGGTACTCAAAACAGCTTGTCTGCAGAATAAAAAATGGCAGCTGGCCGGCTATGTGCCGATTTGCGTCTCCATCAACCTATCTATGCGGCAATTCCTTCAGCCCAATCTAGCAGGGAGGATTCATACCATCTTAACCGACATTGGATTAGATCCGTGTTATGTCGACCTTGAGATTACTGAGAGTATGACCTTGGATAAAGAAACAGCCTTTGATCAGCTGAAACGTCTGAAAGAGCTTGGTGTCTTCATCAGTATTGATGATTTTGGTACAGGCTACAGCTCCCTGCATTATCTAAAGAACATGCCGATCGACAGATTGAAAATTGACAGGTCGTTCGTATCAGAGGTTATGGAGGACAGCAACAATGCTGCTATAGTCTCTACAATCACTTCTATGGCGCATCATTTGAAGCTGAAGGTTACGGCTGAGGGTGTGGAGAACAAGGAGCAGCTGCAATTTCTGCGGGAGCAGCATTGTCATGAAGCTCAAGGATTTCTGTTCAGCAAACCTATTCAACCAGCAGAGTTTGAGGCGATATTTTTAAAAAAGGCACCCCTCGGCGCTTCCCTGTAAACTAAAAAAATGTTGATTTTTACTTGTAGAGATGATACAATAACTCTTGTATTCACTTTCTAGTGCGGGTGTAGTTCAATGGTAGAACTTCAGCCTTCCAAGCTGATAGCGTGGGTTCGATTCCCATCACCCGCTCCATAATTCAAACTTCCAAATCCTTGCGATGCAAGGTTTTTTTTATATCCCATCAGCCTATATTGGTTGGTGGGATTTTTTTTGTTTATACTATTTGCCTAATGGAAAAACTTTAATATAGCGTACTTTTAAGAAAAGGTTGTGAAAATTTTGAATGGTGCAAAGATTGCGTTCCTATCTGTACTTAGCAATACATTTATCGTTTCTTTAAAGCTTATAGTCGGAGTACTTACAGGTTCAGTAGCAATTATCTCGGAAGCGATCCACTCCTCCTTAGATTTAGTTGCTTCGTTGATTGCTTTTTTCTCGGTCCGATGGTCAAGTCGTTCTGCGGATAAAACTCATCCTTATGGTCATGGCAAAGTGGAGAATATCTCAGGGACGATTGAAACGTTGCTTATTTTTGTAGCTGGATTCTGGATTATAGATGAGTGTGTTCATAAAATAATGAATCCAACCGCGATCGAACTTCCCTTTTTGGGCATTATTGTGATGGTGGTCGGAGCGGGGATCAATTATATGGTTTCACGCAAGGTTAAAAAGAAGGCAGACGAACTTCACTCTGTGGCTATGAAATCGAATGCTCTGCATTTGCTTACGGATGTTTTCACCTCTTTGGGTGTTGCATTCAGTTTATTATTGGTTACCCTCACTGGATGGACGATACTCGACCCTGTCATTGGGATTGTGTTGGCTCTGTATATTATGGGTGAAGCCTATAAGCTTCTAAAGGAGTCATTTCCTCCGCTGTTGGATGCACGATTAACTGAGGCAGAAGAAAATGAAATATTACATGTCATAAAGTTATTTCAAGGGCGATATATTGAATTTCATGATTTTCGTACCCGCCGATCTGGTCCAGAAGAGTATGTCGACTTTCATCTTGTGATTCCTTCTAAAATGAGTGTTGCTACTGCGCATCAATTATGCGACGAAATTGAACTAGCCATTCAAGGCATATTTGAACGTGCCCAGGTGTTGATTCACATTGAACCCGAACATGAACAGTTGGCTAACAAACCGGTATTACATGAAGGGTAATAATGGTGATTACTCACAGAGTTTCTCTGCTATTTCAATATTTTGTATTAAGTGATATGGTGATTATATCTCTTTTATATTCATTCTATATGGGGGACGGATAATGATCGCTTATTTAAGACCTTTAATAATAAGTAGCTCAGTTAAAAGCCTGATTTTTCTTTTAATAATAATGGTGATAGCAATGGTATGGTGGTTTTATAAATGGACTAAGCAATGATGCTCTTTTGTTTGGCCGCATACTAAAAAGCCAGGCTCCCAACTTAGGGAACCTGGCTTTATTTGTTTGTAGCTTGTGTATCTTAAACAGTCTTTAGGAACTCAACAATGGTGAGTAATCCCTTGTCGAAGTTCTCCAGGTTGAAATGCTCATCCGGTGCATGCAGGTTCTCATCATCGAGACCAAAGCCCATCAGAACGACAGGTGCTTCCAGCACACGGGAGAAGCTCTCCATGATCGGAATGGAGCCTCCGTCTTTGGTGAAGAGGGCACGGGTTCCATATACTTTGCCATATGCGTCTGCTGCAGTTTGCAGAATAGGATTCGACGGATCGATGTTAAAGGCACGTGCCTTCTCCATTTGCTTAACATGCACTTTCGCTCCGGTCTGAATATTAGCCTTCAGATGTGCTTCAACGGCATCGAGGATATGCTGTGGATCCTGATCGCCAACTAAGCGGCAGGTAATTTTCGCATGTGCTTCTTTAGGGATAACCGTCTTACTGCCTTCCCCTTGGAAACCGCCGTATACGCCGTTAAGCTCAAGCGTAGGACGAGCGCCAATCCGTTCTACAAAGGAATAACCTTCTTCTCCGTATAACGATTCCAATCCAAGACCTTCGCGGATTTTATCTTCATTCACACCTTGCTTCACGAATTCTTCCCGCAGCATTGGGGAAAGTTCAGGAACGCCATCATAGAATCCGTCTACAGATACGCGTCCTTTGTCGTCATGAAGCGAGCTTAGCAAAGATACTAGGGCATGCAATGCATTCGGAACGCCACCGCCGTAAGAACCAGAGTGCAGGTCTGTCAAAGCGGTAGTTACATCAACTTCAAGGGAAGCTAGACCACGTAGCCCAGTGCAGATGGCAGGACGACCGCGTTCCAATAGGGATGTATCGGAGACTAACACCGCATCCGCAGCGAGCTTTTCTTTATTGGCTTCAAGGAACGGAGGCAGATTCACACTGCCGATTTCTTCTTCACCTTCGATGCAAAGCTTGAGATTCACAGGAAGAGTACCTTCTTGTTTCAGGATCGCCTCAATGGCTTTGAGGTGAACGAATACTTGTCCTTTGTCATCTGTTGCTCCGCGTGCATAAAGCTTGCCATCACGAATCTCTGGTTCAAATGGAGGTGTGGTCCATAGGTTTAATGGATCTACTGGTTGTACATCGTAGTGACCATACACGAGAATAGTTGGTTTGCCTGGAGCATGAAGATAATCGGCATATATAACGGGATGTCCCGCTGTCGGATGCAACTCAATGTTCTCAAGTCCGGCTTTTTTCAGGGTGTCTGTCAGCCAATGGGCTGCCTTCAGTACATCGTCCTTATGTTCAGATAAGGCAGAAATACTTGGAATTCTGAGCCATTGTTTTAGTTCTTCGAGATGTTCATCCCGGTGGGTTGAAAAATACGTTTCGTATGACATAGTGAGTATGTACCTCCTTAAGTTTTGCTGCGCAAAACCGGCTTTGTAAGCGCCTGGGCATAAGCTTATTGGCCATGCGTGACCGTCTTGTTTAGCATTCTATAGGAACCATTATACTGGAGAACTCACTATGGATCAAAAGCGATGGGGCAAACCTCTCACCAGATGATTGTAGCCGGTGTCACACCTTGGGGAAAAGTATCCTCAGCTTTGCTTTTGTTCATATACATCTCATACCAAACATCAGCGATGAGTCCTGGATCTGTAGCGGTGCCGGGTTTAATGAATACACCAAGTGCTAAATGACCTACATAGATTCCTTGTGGAGCCAAATCTGCATGCAGGTTAAGTGCGTAGTTTCTTAATCCGCTAAGCGCAATGCCTACATTACCCATCATCTGCATGGGATAGATGGAGGACAATCCGGTTGTGAACAGCAGTGCGCCGCTGCGTTTCTCCAGCATCTCAGGCAAGACCTGTGCTACGCTGCGGATAGCGGCTACAACCAGTGCCTGAAAGGCATCCTGTGCATTTTCTTCTGTTACTTGTGAAGCAGGAGTAGGAGGGTAATTTCCACTTGTCGGGCTGAACTCGAGCACATCGATAAAGCCGTATTTTTTCTTGATATTATCGAAGGCTGTGGCTACTTGTTCTTTATTGTATACGTCGGCAGGAAAAGCAGCAGCCTCGATATTCAGTGCTTGCAGTTCCTGAACAAGGGTGTTCAGCTTCTCTTCATTTCGAGAGATTAATGCCACTTGAAATCCGTTGGCTCCGAATTTTTTGGCGATTGAGAGTCCTAAGCCGGGTCCAGCACCTATGATGGCAATGGTCTTTTTCATGATTTATTAGTTCCTTTCCGGTTGTTGATTACTAACAGTAACCATGATAAGCTGAATAGGCTTGAGGGACAAGAAGGCACTATTACATGCTTAAGTTACATGGAGGTAACCACAGTTGGAACATTCAAAGGAAGAACCCACCCGGTTCATGCCGATGCTGGAGGATTGCTCCATTACCCGCCAGATTCTGGACAGGGTCGGAGATAAATGGAGTGTACTGATCATAGTCAATTTAGGTGCTGAAGCTTTGCGGTTCAAAGAGTTGCAAAGGCGCTCTGGAGGGATATCACAACGGATGCTGACCCAGACCCTGCGCCATTTGGAACGGGATGGATTAGTTTGGCGTAAAGCGACGCCTACAGTCCCATTGACTGTGGAATACGGTCTGACGAGCATAGGAGAATCATTGTTGGGACCTTTAACCTCGCTTGTGGACTGGGTCAACAAAAACAATGGGAAGATCGCCAAAGCGCGTATAGATTATGACCACCAGCACGACACACAGGAGTAACAAGACAGCAGAACAATTCACTGGGATAGAGGATGGATTATATTGCATAAGGAAAGTGGAACAAACACATTTATTTATACTTACACCTGTTCAGAGGACGAGTTATCGCTGTGTCAGATGGAGCTGCGATGTCTTTTTGGTGAGCAGGTGCCGACTGTTCTTTTTAAGAGTGAGGTTGAGGTGGATGTCAGCCGCAGTCCCTTCATTAAAGAGCGGATAGATGTAATGTATGAAGGGGACAGTCTGCCTGAGATTTATGATCAAACGGAGCAGGTGGAGCTTGGCGGCAAGACGTTTAAGGTTATTTTTGTGAAGACCAACGATCTGGGCCCTTCAGACAAAATAGAGTATGATGAGCGCAGAGTGATCGAGCGGGAAATTGGGTTGCGGATTGAAGGAGAAGCGGATGTTAACCATCCGGAGCTGGTATACGGCATTGTTACGCTGGGTGGACGCTGGTACTTCGGATCTTATCATAAAAACAAGGCAACTTGGTTCCGCCAAATGAAGAAGCCACGCAGCTATTCTATCGCGCTTAGTACACGTGTTGCCCGTGCCGCGGTTAATATGGCTATTCCGAATCCTGAAGGTATACGTGCTATAGATCCTTGCTGCGGTATTGGAACTGTAATGGTAGAAGCCTTGTCAATGGGAATCGATATGGTTGGACGTGATATTAACCCTATGATTGCTATCGGTGCGAGAACAAATATTGCCCATTTTGGATTCACCAGTGAGGTTACGCTCGGGGATATTGCGGATATCACTGATCATTACGATGTAGCCATTGTAGATATGCCATATAATCTATATTCTAGTATTACACCTGAGGAGCAGTTCGCGATTCTAGTGAATGCGCGCCGGATTGCAGATCGGGTGGTTATCGTTGCGATTGAACCGATGGACGAGATGATCACTGAAGCTGGATTTACAATCATAGACCGTTGTGAAGCTAAAAAAGGAGCCTTCTCGCGTCATTTAATGCTTTGCCAGTAATCCTAATCAGGTACCGAAAAAGGGGTGCAGCAATGGAGCAGAAGTGGTTAACGTGGGCCAAAGAAATTCAGGCCATCGCACAGACTGGATTAACTTATGCTAAGGATGTTTATGATATAGAACGGTATCAAGCTTTGCGGGAGCTCAGTGTAGATATCCTCGCTAATTATACCTTCGAAAGCAAGGAGAGAATTAGACTCTCCTTTGCGGGTGAAGGGGGTTATGCTACCCCAAAAGTTGATGTCCGTGGTGTTGTATTCCGGGAGGATAAAATTCTACTTGTTCGCGAGAATTTGGACGGGAATTGGGCGCTTCCTGGTGGCTGGGGGGACATTGGGCTGTCGCCGAGCGAAGTTGTTGTGAAAGAAATCAAAGAGGAATCGGGTTTTGAGGCAGAAGCAGTTCGCTTACTGGCTGTACTGGATAAGAAATTTCATAGCCATCCGCCGGAGCCTTATCACGTGTACAAGTTCTTTATTTTATGCCGCATCGTGGGCGGAGAGGCAATGGAAGGGGTAGAGACAAGCGAAGTTTCGTTTTTTGCTGAAGATAAGCTGCCTGAGCTTTCAGCAGAGCGGAATACAGAGGCACAGATTCGGACGATGTTTGAATATTTACGAAATCCGGAAAAAGTAGTAATATTGGACTAAGAATCTGCATATACTGTATGACTTCCGCAAATTTAAGTTTTTAATTATTCAAAATTTGGTTAATAACTAATATGTAAGCACTTACAACGGTTTGGCCGCTGAGCCTTTATATCTACCAAAATTCAAAATTTTAATTTTTTGGGTCGAGCGGTCTACATTTTTTCCTCTACTGTGACGATAAGATATTTTAGGAGGGGATCGCATGGAACAAGAAGAATTGAGCATTCCATTGAAACAGGAAAATGTGGTGCGTCCTGCAGAAGGCAATATTGCCACTGGGCTGGTTTGGGGTATTTTAATCAGCATTCCGTTATGGATCTCTGTTATTGGCTGGATTTTGGGATTTTGGCACTAAACCATAAATTAATGAGGATCTAATTCTGTTGATTTTATAGTATACACAAAAGGCTGTCCCTTCCTTGTGGAAGAGACAGCCTTTTGCGTTTTCTGAAGATCTTAGTCTTTTGTATATACCACTCTAAAGTTCTCACAAACAACTTTCATCTTTGGATCAAAGGGTTTGTTTAAGAATTTTAAGGATTCTCTGGTGAAGAACTGCTCATGATCATGACGCCATGACTTAAGCGTCCGGTCACCTTCTCCTTCAGTATAGGCAAACTCAGCGCTAACCTCATCAAAAGGTATAATTTGTACATCTGTAGTAACAATTATTGCCCGCGGATCACCAGATCCATCCAGCACGATACTGTGACCGCCAACTTGCGGAAACGTCTCGTCACAAGTTTCAAATATATCATAATTTGAAGCAGTTCCTGTCTTGATCCCACGAATCACCAGATCGAGCAGTTCATCGGCCATCTGGGGACTGTCACCAAAGGCCCAGGCGTCATAGTTATCCGCTGTTTGTGGATGAAGCTGGGTGTATTCTTTCCACAATAACTTAATCTTCTCTTTGTTGCTCATATGCTCATCTCCTTATAGATCAATCTATTCTATAGACCAGTTGTCTCCATCCATCCTGTATAGAGCTCATCCAACTGCTCCTGTATCGCATCACGTTCTTGTTGCAGCTCAGCAAGTTCAGCTGCATCGCTGCTGATCAGGGGATCTAACATCTTAGCATCGATCACGCCAAGGCGTTCCTCTACCTCTGCAATGGCCGTTTCCCAGTCGAAGGTGGTGTTTTTCCTACGGGAACTGGTGGATTTAGCGTTGGTTTCTTTCCCTGAATCGTTAGATTGAGGCTTATCAGGGCGTGAACTTGTTCGTTCTGCAGAGACAGGTTTAGCTTGATCCGCAAAAGAGGGAGCTAGTAATGCCTTTTCAGCTTGTTTTTCCTTGTAATATTCATAGTTTCCGTTGAACACTCCAAACCGCCCGTCTTCAATGGACCATAGTTTGTGAAATAGGCGATTGATGAAATAACGGTCATGAGATACCGCCAGAACCGTGCCTGGAAATTCCTCTAATGCTTCTTCGAGTGCTTCACGAGAATCTATGTCCAGATGATTGGTCGGCTCATCCAGAATCAGCAGATTTGGCTTGCGATGCATTAGTACAGCGAAACGCAGGCGGGTCCATTCACCACCGGACAGATTCGTAATGTCTTTGAATACATCGGGACCATAAAATAGGAAACGTGCAAGCTGCCCGCGTGCTTCACCTTCTTCAAGTCCAGCTTCTTCGCGGAAGTAGCGGAGTACAGACTGTTTGTTATTTTCAGGAACAGCCTCTTGTGCGAGGTAGCCGACCACAGTTCTTGAGCCGAGTGTACAGCTTCCGCTGTCCGGGGTTTCCTGCCCTAAAATAATTCTTAAAAGTGTACTTTTACCTGCCCCGTTACCGCCGATGAGTGCCGTAGTCTCTCCGTAGCGAAGCACTTCGTTTGCCTCTGCGAAAAGGCTTCGCTGACCATATGCTTTTCCGATATCCTCCAAAATGACAACCTGATTACCGGAACGGTCATTTTGCTGTAGCTGCA
The DNA here is from genome assembly GCF_037970385.1 of Paenibacillus sp. FSL R5-0928. Taxonomy (NCBI): domain Bacteria; kingdom Bacillati; phylum Bacillota; class Bacilli; order Caryophanales; family Paenibacillaceae; genus Paenibacillus; species Paenibacillus sp. FSL R5-0928. The sequence goes on from NZ_CP150225.1 coordinate 1,504,622, forward strand.
AATCCATCGATTTACGCTCCAGAATAGGACGTTTAACCTTCACCATACGATCCAGTGCTTTTTGCATGGATGCTGCTCTCCGGTAAAAGGAAGGGTTAGGAGGTGTCCCGCGATTGCCAAATTCAATGAGACGTTTGATGCTTTCCTGCATTTGTTTTATTTTTTTCTGCTGCTCTTGATAATCGGCAAATTGTTGAAGAAGTCGTGTTTCCTTCTCCACTTGGTAGCCGCTGTAGTTGGTATGGAAGGTAAAGGCCTCGCCATCCTCAATCTCGATCACTTTCTTGACTACAGCGTCCAGAAAGTAACGGTCATGGGAGATCGCAAGCACTGTTCCATCATAACTCTGTAAAAATTGCTCCAACCATTCAATGGCGTTCATATCGAGATGATTGGTTGGTTCATCCAATAGAAGGATGTCTGGACGGCGCAGCAGCAGCTCCGCAAGTCCGACTTTTGTTTTTTCTCCTCCTGAAAGAGAGGCGAACAATCGGCTGTATTGTCCGGTTCCAATCCCGAGACCCGAGGCTACGCGCTGAATAGAGGATTCGATCTCGTAACCTCCGGCGGCCTCGAACTTATCCTGCAAGCTGCCATATTCTTTCAGCAGCCGATTCCAGAGGATTTCATCCGTTCCGCTGTTAAAGCTGGACATTTCCAGCTCAAGCTCCCGCAGGCGGTGCTGCCATTGCAAAGGTTCGGCAAAGCTGCGCTGCAGAACATCATATACGGTTTCTTTTTCGTTAACTTCTTGAATTTGAGCTAACAGACCTACTACGCTGCCTTTGCGTATTGAGATTTGCCCTTCATCGGGGCGTTCCTCCCCGTTCAGCAGGTGGAATAGTGTCGTTTTGCCACAGCCGTTACGGCCGATCAGGCCAATTTTTTCCCCTTGGCGGATATCGAAGGTAATGCTATTCAGCACGAGTTGTGCCCCGTGGTATTTTTGAACATTTTGGCATTGGATGATCATATATATTCTCCTTTAAGAATGCCCTTCGCACCGCCAGTACCCTAAATGGCTCCGAAATCCTGTAAAAAACCATAAAAAAAGACCGTAGGGAAATTTCCCCACGGCCTTATCATTCTCCGGTTAACTGATCCGTCCGGGTGATGGCAGGAAAGGCATTTCACAATTGTGTAGTGTTATTAAATTCATACAAATGGACAGACTTCTCCCGTTATCGCCATTTACATGAGCAATGCCAGCTATCGCTTTAGGTAGCCGACTCATAACACTGTTGGTCCAATTGTGATCCATTCCTTCCACACCCCTCTCTTAGTAAATTTAATGACAGTGTAATCAAAAATCAGAAAATAAGCAAGTAAAAAGATGTCAGAGAGTATTTTTACACAGCATAGAATATGAAAAATAGAATAATATGGTTCTGTAGTGGGGGGCAAGTGGCTAAATTTAACGGATGAAAAGAGGAAGAGATATGGCACTTTTTGACGGATTAATGGGCAATGCATCACAAGTAAATCTTACGGAGGTCCAGCGGGAATACGCACAAATTCTTGCTCCTCAGGAGAAAATCGAACGCGCCTATAAGCTGATTAGAGATATGTTCATTTTTACGGACAAGCGGCTTATTCTGGTGGATAAACAAGGTCTGACGGGCAAGAAAACAGAATATCATTCGATCCCTTACAAAAGCATCTCGCATTATTCCGTGGAGACGGCAGGGCATTTTGACCTGGATGCGGAGCTATGTATCTACATTTCCAGCAGCACGCTTCCGGTGAAGAAGACCTTCAATAAATCCGTAAATATTTACGAGGTGCAGGCCGTGTTATCGCAATATATTTTAAAATAAATTGTTTATTCGGTGTTTCAAAGCACAAGCCCCCCTCTAAAAGTGGCTAAGATTACTAAGGTTAGATGCAGCTATACATATTTGAGATAGGTAGCCATTGGTGGCAAAAGGTCACTAAACATATTCGAGATGGGTAGTCATTGGGTGCAAAAGGTGACTAGACATATTCGGGATAGGTAGCTATTGGAGGAAATAGGTTAGAGACATAACCGAGATAGACAGCCATATGGCGGCAAAAGGTGACGGTAGTACGCCATGGCAGTATGCGGCTCCCTGTAATTAAAATGATTTTATAATATTCGTAGGCGTGAATCTACAAGGTTAAACAAAGATGACCTCTTATTTGTGCATAGCTCACAAAAAGAAGAGGTTTATTTTGCGTTTCAGCGTAACCGATTGACAAAGGATTTTCGTGTAATGTTAAATGACACTAATTAAGTTAGAAATTATAGGGAGTTCGCAGCTGAACCCGCCGCAGAATATAGGAGATTGAATATGATGGAGAAACCCGCCGCAAAAAAATAAGGAGTTGGGACATGGGCTGAGAAACTCGTAAAAAAACTAAGGGGGATGGATATGGCGGAGGGGTGGAACCCGTAAAACGTAGAGGAATGGCATGGGGAAGAAACCCGAAAAACATAGAGGGAAGGGCATGGCGGAGCGGAGAAACCCGTAAAAGATAGGGGGACGGAACATGGCGGAGAAACCCGTAATAGGCACAAAAACTATGGTAGTTAGCCCCCATTATTTAGCCTCGGCTGCTGGTGCACGTATGTTGGAAAAAGGGGGTAATGCTTTTGATGCAGCGGTGGCGATCAGTGCGACACTAGCTGTTGTATATCCGCATATGACGGGGCTAGGCGGAGATTCCTTTTGGTTGACCTATAACACGCAAGAGGCGCGTGTTCGGGCCTATAACGGAAGCGGGCGCTCCGGGTACGGAGTCCGCAGAAGCAGCTATGCCGGGGAAGCTTTCATCCCGCGGCGGGGGATTCGCAGCGCCATTACGGTGCCGGGGATGGCGGACAGTTGGGATGCCATACTGAGTAAGTATGGCCGCTTTATGCTGGCGGAGGTACTGGAGCCTGCCATTGGTTATGCTTTGGAGGGATTTCCGCTGTCGCCGGATCAGCGGAATAACACGGCTGTTGCGGGCTCTGCGCTGTCGCCGGAGGCGGCAGCGATTTACACGCCAGGCGGCGTGATTCCTTGTGCTGGATCGCGATTCCAGCAAAAACAGCTGGCGGCCACCCTGCGGACATTGGCGGCGGGTGGGCGGGATGCTTTTTATAAGGGGAAGATTGCGGAGGACATCTGTGACTATATGCTGGCAACTGGCGGGTATTTGACTCGGGATGACTTTGCGGATCATCAGGGGGATTGGGTCGAGCCGATTCATACGGATTATCACGGGCATACGGTATATCAAGTGCCGCCTAATTCTCAAGGTTTCACTGGACTAATGAGTCTTAATTTATTGGAACATTACAATTTTGAAGCAATCGGGCATGGTTCGTATGAATATTATCACCTGCTTGTTGAAGCGTTGAAGCTAAGCTTCCGCGATCGGGATAGGGTGCTTACAGATCCGGATTTTAGTGCTATTCCTTTGGAGCAGCTGCTGGATAAACGTTATGCAGGACAATTAGCGTCTACCATCTCGATGCAAAAAGCTGCACAACTGACAAGTCAGCCTATCGGCAGTGATACAGCTTATGCTGCGGTTGTGGATGAGGACGGGAATGCGGTCTCTTTTATTCAGAGTCTGTATTTTGAATTTGGTTCGGGCGTGGCCGCTGGGGATACTGGGATTCTGCTGCAGAATCGAGGTTCGTTTTTTTCGCTGGACCCCGGGCACATCAATACGCTTGAGCCGCATAAGCGCAGCTTCCACACACTGATGCCAGCGATGGCCTGCCGCGAGGGCAAACCTGCGATTCTGTACGGGACGCAAGGTGGCGAAGGTCAACCACAGACTCAAACCCTGCTGCTCACACGGATGCTGCATTATGGCATGAATCCACAAACGGCTGTGAATGAGCCGCGTTTTGTGTGGGGGAGAACGTGGGGAGAGCCTACGCAAGAACTGAAGGTGGAGAGCAGGGTAGCTGATGAGGTGCTGGCAGATTTGGCCGCAGCCGGTCATATTGTCCGGAAAGTAGATGACTATGATGGGATTATGGGTCACGCTCACATGATTTCGATAGATGACAATGGATACCGCAGTGGGGGAACGGACCGACGCTGCGATGGTGCGGCGATTGGGTGGTAGGTATAGGTGTGATGGAAGGATTGGAAGGACTCTGAAGGAATCATAGGTGGAATGATGGATGGAAAAGCTGCTGATGGGGTCGTAGGAGGAAAAATGGAGAATTGGAAGGACTGCTGGAGGAATCGAAGGCGGTATGGTGTGGGATCCGAAAGGCTGATGGAAGAATCGTAGGTGGAATGATGGATGGAAAAGCTGCTGATGGGTCGTAGGAGGAAAGATGAGGAATTGGAAGGAACGCTGGAGGAATCGTAGGAGAAGCGTGGGATCCGAAAGGCTGATGGAAGGGTAAAAGTAATGGTCTAGGGAGGAGGGGGAATTATGGTTTTGGATAATCGGTATGGTGCGTTTATAGATCCTGAGCTTACGGTTGAGAGTTTAGGAAGCGGGATATTGGATGGACTGACCTTTGCAGTAAAAGATGTATTTGCTGTAGCTGGACACAGCTCTTCTGCAGGTAATCCTGATTGGCTGCGTAGCCATCATCCGTCCACGGAGCATGCGGTGGCTGTACATCGTTTACTGTTGTCGGGTGCTACACTTCGTGGTGCTGCCCATACGGATGAGCTGATGTATAGTCTGGGCGGCGAGAACCATCATTATGGAACGCCGATTAATCCGCGTGCTGTAGGTCGTATCCCAGGCGGATCTTCAAGTGGTTCGGCAGTAGCGGTAGCTTCTGGTAGTGTTGATTTTGCGCTCGGAACAGATACCGGTGGCTCAATTCGAGTACCTTCCTCTTATTGCGGAGTATATGGCTTCCGGCCAACGCATGGAGCTGTGGATTTTCAAGGTGTTATTCCATTATCTCCGGCTTTTGATACAGTTGGCTGGGTGTCGGATCGCTTGGATGTGCTCCAGAAGGTAGGGGAAGTGTTACTTGTGGCTGGGAGTACATCTGTAAAGACGTCGAAGAAAATAGGAAGTAGTCTAGAAGAAACTGTAGGGAAGAGCATAGAGAAGAATGTATTGGAAAATTTGAAGAACAACTTAGAGGGAGACATGGTGAAGACTGATAAAAATAATTTAGAAAAGAGCCAGAAGGAAAGTTTAGAAACGATTTTGGAGAAACGTATTGAGAAGAGTACTGAGAAGAGTACGGAGAAAATTTTAGAGATTGGCCCGGAAAACAAGGTAAAAAAGAATATGGAAGACAAAAATAAAATGGGTACTTTATTTGTTGCTACTGACTGCTGGGCTTTGGTTAATCTGGAGAATGCAGCTATTTTATCGGAGGGATTAAGGTGTTTGCGATCCGGGGCAGATCATCTCATGGAGATAGAGATTGCTTTGGAGGGGTTAAAGGTCTGGATGGATGTTTTTAGAGAATTGCAGGGTAATGAAATTTGGGAAACTCATGGCGTTTGGATTGAGAACGAGAAACCAGTCTTTGGACCTGATATTACAGCGCGATTCTCGTGGGCTGCCAGTTTGGCGGAAGAGGATCATAGCGTTGCACAATGTAAGCAAAAAGAGATTTCTAATCATTTGCGCTTGCTGCTAGGAGAGGACAATTGTCTTGTGATTCCGACAGTTCCGGGACCAGCGCCGCTGCGTGGAGGGGATTTGCGCCAATTGGAGGTGAATCGTAGTGGTGCGATGATGTTGAGTTGCATAGCTGGGTTGGCAGGTTTGCCTCAGGTAACATTACCTATGCTCTCCACAAGTGGATTGCCACTGGGATTATCCGTTATCGCCGGACATGGTCAGGATCTCCGGTTACTCTCTTGGGTGAATGAAGTGTGGCAGCAGTCTTGAGAGGCTGAGTGCAGTGGTCTTGAAAAAGCAGCGATACTAAACAGACCGTAGCTACTGAACAACATATCTTGACACTTTTCTAGTTACATTTCTAGTTACATTTCTAGTTACATTTCTAGTTACTGTTAACCGATACTCCTCCATTACTCTCTTGGAATACACTCTAGAAATACATTCTAGGAAGACGCTTTAGGGTTACACTCTAGCAATACACTCTGGGAATACACTCTAGGATTACACTCTAGGATTACACTCTAGGATTACATTCTAGCAATACACTCTAACGCCACACTCACTTATTGATTCACAAATTAACGAAATACACATGTCATTCCCGCCTACTCTTAGTTTTATTTACACCGGGGAGCCCAGTGGAGTTGATTTAAAAACTAAGGTAGCTTAAGTTGGCTCAATAGTGGAGTGGTAGAGTGAAAAAGATAAATTCAGCGCTCGATTATGTGGTATAAGACCAGTTGAATTAAGTGAATACGTCGCTGGAGAGAAAAGAACGGTATAACTCCCGCAGAAATCGGGGGAAGTGCTTAAGTAACTAAAAAGAACGGTATAAATCCCGCAAAATCCAGGAAAGTGGAACAAGTAGCTAAAAAGAACGGTATAAATCCCGCAGAATCTGGGAAATGGCTTAAGTAACTAAAAAGAACGGTATAAATCCCGCAGAAACCGGGAAATGGCACAAGTAGCTAATAAGAACGGTATAAATCCCGTAGAAATCGTGGGAAGTGCTTAAGTAACTAAAAAGAACGGTATAACTCCCGCAAAATCCAGAAAAGTGGCCCAAGTAGCTAAAAAGAACGGTATAAATCCCGCAGAATCTGGGAAAGTGGCATAAGTAGCTAAAAAGAACGGTATAAATCCCGCAGAATCCGGGGAAATGGCTCAAGTAACTAAAAAGTACAGTATAAATCCCGCAGAATCTGGGGAAATGGCTCAAGTAACTAAAAAGTACAGTATAAATCCCGTAGAATCCGGGGAAATGGCTCAAGCAGCTAAAAAGTACAGTATAAATCCCGCAGAATCCGGGGAAATGGCTCAAGTAGCTGAAAAGAACGGTATAAATCCCGTAGAACCCAGGAAAGTAGCATAAGTAACTAAAAAGAACAGTATAAATCCCGCAGAATGTGGCGAAGACGCCTATGTAGTCAAAAAGAAGGGCAAAAAGGCCCTTCATCCCGGCAATTCCGGCCGAATAGCCAAAAAGAAGGGCAAAAGTGCCTTTCACCTCTACCGGCAGCAGTGGATCTATAATAGTTTGTACCTCCGCCACGGCTATAGTGGGGTGGTATTATCTCTGCTCGTACGGATCTCATACACCGCTCAATTCCCCGTCTTGCAGCGCTGGTGTGCCTGCGACTTCGATCTTGATGGCCAATTCGAATAGCCTGAGAATACCCTGCCACCTATTCCGACTCCCTATTCAGATTCCCGCGTGAACCCGTAAAAACTTGTTTTTACTCGAAAGCCCTCCCTCAACTCCACCTACTATTTTCCAATCCCCTTATACAGTTCACATGAACGATATGAGCTAAAGTTCAATAATTCATAATTAATAATTAATAATTCATCATTCATCATTCATCATTCATCATTCATCATTCATCATTCATCATTCATAATTAATAATTAATAATTAATAATTAATAATTAATAATTAATAATTAATAATTAATAATTAATAATTCATGATCCATGTTCGTTTTATGTTATGTTTATTAACATATAAATCATGAAAATTTAACTTCCCTCTATTCAACACGGTTCATTTTAATTATAATGTTACATAAAATAACATTATAAATCAGAAATGGTTCTATTGATTCTAATAAGGAGGGGTGGCATGCATCTTACGGTTGAAGAAGCGTTGTCCATTTATCCTTTGTCCGAGGCGAAGCTTATCGCTGGGTCTAAAGGGAAACATCGAATTGTGAAGTCAATTAATGTGATGGATGCCCCCGATATCTCGGATTGGATCAAAGAAGGCGAGATGCTGCTGACGACAGCCTATTTGATAAAGGACAATATGGAGGAAGCCTCTGCCTTGCTGCAGACTTTGAATCGCCGGGGATCTTCGGCCTTGGGTATTAAGCTGGGGCGATTTTGGGATGAAGTACCAGAGCAACTGGTTGCAGAAGCGGAGAGTCTTAACTTCCCGCTTATCCAGCTGCCTTTCGAGTTTACTTTTTCGGATCAGATGAATGGTCTGTTTCGCGCCGAGCTTAGCCGCAGCACTCACGTTCTGCAGAACATTATGGAGAAGCAGAAAAAGCTGATGCAATTCGCCCTAAGATCTGTCCGCAGCCGTCCGTTGTTTGATTCGGTGTCTGAAGTGATTGGCCATTCACTTGTGGTGGTTAGCGCACGGGGGGATGTGATCTACAACAACTCTGAATACTATCCTTCACAGCTGCTGGAGGGGTGGCCGTGGCAGAAACGGAATCAGCGCTTTCGTGTTGGAGATCATGTGGGCTACCGTACACCACTTTTGCAAGGAGAGAAGTGCTCCGGATATCTATTGTTTTGTGCCATCGACCCTTTATTGCTCCCAATGGAAGAAAGTTTGTTCGTTCAGGGAGCTGAACTTATTTCATATCATATTCATTCAGGATACGAAGATTATTTTGAACAGGCAGAATACAGGGAGTTTAGCGGATTGCTGAGACGTTGTTTGAGCGGTAATTTATCTTACACAGATTTGGCGCAGGCTGCTCTCGACTTGGAGATTGAGCTGCTTCAATCACCATTTTGTCTCCTATTGACCGATACAGCTGCGACTGGGGAAGAACGCCAAGGTGAGCTGCTCAGACTAAAAGAAGAATATCTTGAACATCCCGGGCTGCGGGAAGTAAAGGGAATTCATGTGATCATAGATCAAGGACTTTTGTCTATATATCCGGGAGATCGTCAGCGTCCTGAACAATTCCGGGATCTAATTCAGGCTTGTTTTAACAACATGAAGTTTGATAAGGGATATTATCCGCGAGCTGCGATAAGCAGTTGTAAAGCGAAGCCGGAGGGGCTGAAGGAGGCTTTTGCGGAGGTAAAGGATTGTATAGGAATGCTTCAGGGCGGGGGAGTAAAAGGGAATGTTGTTCATTACCGGCAGCTTGAGCTTAACCTGCTACTCGGGCAAATTCCGGCAGAGGTTATGGAGAAATATTGTAATGGAAGTCTTAGAGGGTTGCTTAACCGAGAACCGGAGTATGTCAGGGAAATGCTGCGGACGCTGGAAGTTTATCTAGAGAACGATGGTCATGTTAATGAGACGGCTAAGAAACTGTTTATTCATCGAAACACGGCTACCTACCGGATCGAGAAGCTTAGTGAGCTGCTGGACGTCGATTTTAAAAAAATAAATGATCTAATGAGGTTGAAGTTAGTATTCATGTTTCGGAGGATGCTCGGAAGGGACTAAGTTCTAAGTTCTAAGTTCTAAGTTCTAAGTTCTAAGTTCTGGGTTGAAATGCAAACACGGAGGAGGGGAACCTCGTGAATACACATGAAATCGCAATGCATATTCAAACCCATCAGGCGCCTGCGGTGCTGGCAACGCTGATAGAGGTGGAGGGACACTCGTATCGTAAAGCCGGAGCGGTGATGTTGTTTTTTGAAGAAGGTACGATTGGGAGCCTGAGTCCAGGTTGTCTGGAAAACGATCTGCAGCTGCGAACTTCTGAGATCTGGGAACGAGGGCTGCCCGAAATTGTGGAATACAACATGCTGTCTCCGAATGATCTGTCCTGGGGTGAGGTTGTCGGCTGTGGAGGCAAAATCAAAGTAGTGCTAGAACCCGTGCGGGGTCAGCTCTACAAGCTTTTAGTGCAGGCGAGTGACAGATTGGCTAGGGGAGAGAAGCTAATTTTGTTCCGCGAAGCAGTGGAGAAAGGTTTTATCTATAAGCTGGAGCTGGATCCAGACATTGTACTGCCGCAGAGCAAGAAACATCCGACATTATCCCACTCGGCAAAAGAAAGCCTGGCGGCAGGTCGCTTTATGGCCGCTCCAGCAGAATTGACAGCATTCCATACGTCTTTCGTGCCCAAACCGCGGCTTGTGATTTTTGGCGGGGGACGTGATGTGGTTCCTATTGCGGAACTTGCTGACAGAGTTGGCTTTCGGGTAGCGGTTGCGGATTGGCGTGAAGGAAGCTTGCACAATAAGTTTCCTCGAGCTGAACAAGTAATTTGTTCCCCTATGGAGGTTGTTCAGCGATTGAGCGTAGCTCGGGAGGATTATGTATTGATTTGCAGTCATCAACTTGGGCGGGATAGACAGTTCCTGGAGAGTGTGATTCCGCTTGCTCCTCTATATATAGGGATTATCGGTTCGAAGGCGCGGATATCTCTTTTACTGGAAGGGTTTGAGGTTCCTGCATCTTTGCATGCACCTGTAGGGTTGCCAATTGGAGGAGAAGGTCCGGAGGAGATTGCGGTCAGTATTATAGCGGAAATTATTCAAATTAGAAGGGTGGGCTCACGAGAGCTGCCCAAAGGAGCGGATAGTATTGAAGGTAGCAGGAATATATTTGGCAGCGGGGCAGAGCAGGAGGATGGGCGTGTCCAAGGGTTCACTGAAATTGTCGCAGGAGGTCTCACTCGGGAGCGTCGCGCTTAGTGAATTGGATCGTTGCAATCTAGAACCGCTAATCGTGGTAGTGCGTGCGGATGACAACTTGGAATGGCTGCCACCCGCGATTGAACCGCAAGCATCCAGACGTACCGAAACTTGCTTAACCGCACATCTAGGATTGTCTTTTTCACTGCGCTGTGGCCTTAATGCGGTATTACCTTTACAGCCCGATGCAGTAGTTGTGGCGCTTGCGGATCAGCCATTTATTACTACAGCATTAGTGAACCGTCTAATACAAACGTTTGAACAATCTCCGGAGATGGATTATGTCGCTAGCGTCAGCAATGGGTCGGCTATGCCCCCGGCTTTGTTCTCGAAGACGTTGTTTCCAGCACTACAGGGATTAGATGGAGATCGAGGAGCGGCGGGGATATTGCGTTCACCTGATTATAAGGGGATTGTTCTGGAATCTGAGTCTGCCCATTATTTCATGGACGCAGATACAAAAGCGGATTTTGGTGAGATTCAGGAGCAATGGATTCTGAGAAATGGAAAGTGAAGTAAAGAATAGTCTGAAAAGTAATCTGAAACAGTGTTCCTTTCCCACCTTTGGTCATATAATATGACATGTAACTCACCTTCCAAAAACCAATTAGTGCATTACACACAAAAAAAGTTCTGATTCTTATATTTATATACAAACGTATGTTATATAAATTTACGCCAAGGCCACCTCTAAGTATAGTAGAAGTACATTAATGGTTGCAGCCATGATGAGAGATGATTTGGAGGAGGAGAATTATGAAAAAAAGGGGTCAGTTCATAACATCTTGTCTTGCATTAATGGTTCTAATGACGGTGGCTTTGGTGGGGTGTGGCAGTAATAATAATACTTCTACAAATGCAACTGAGGCACCAGCGACAACTACAGCGGCAACAGAGGCAACTGCAACAACAGAACCGGCTGCAAAGAAACCGACGGTTGCTTTTGTTTATATCGGACCTCCAGGGGATGGCGGCTACACATACCAACATGATCAAGGACGGCTGTATATGGAGAAGGAGCTTGGGATTAAAGCTGACTTTGTAGAAAATGTCCCTGAAAGTGCTGACGCCGAACGAATCATCACCGAGCTTGCACAATCACACGACATCGTGTTTACAACGAGCTTCGGATATATGGATTTCACATTAAATGTAGCGGGCAAATTCCCCAACGTGAAGTTCCTGCATGCTTCGGGTTACAAAACCGCAGAGAACATGGGGACCTACTTCGGGAAGAACTATCAAGCCAGCTATTTGAGCGGCATAGCGGCAGGGAAAATGACCAAAAATAATCAGTTGGGTTATGTAGGGGCTTTTCCGATCAGCGAAGTGATCTATAACTTGAATGCTTTTACCCTTGGAGCACAAAGTGTCAATCCTGATGTAAAGGTGAATGTGGTATGGACGAATACATGGTATGACCCGACGACTGAACGTCAAGCGGCAATCAGCTTGCTGGATAAGGGTGCGGATGTGCTTTTGGCCTATCAGGATTCACCTGCAACACTGCAGGCTGCTGCTGAACGAGGGGCTTTTGCCGGGGGGAATGACTCGGATATGAGCAAATACGCTCCGGACAATTATTTGACGAATCCGGTATGGAATTGGGGGCCGTATTACGTAAAAGCTGTGCAGGCAGTTATGGATGGAACCTGGAAGAGCGAGCAATATTCTGGTGATATGGCTGACGGTATGGTGGAGCTGGCTCCTTTCGGGAACAAGATCCCAGATGATGTGAAAAAGCTTGTCGAAGACGCCAAAGCCAAAATTATCAGTGGTGAGCTGGAGGTTTTCACAGGTCCGATCTCAGATAATCAAGGGAATGTGAAGGTTCAGGAGGGTCAGAAGCTGACCTTGGAGGAAGTGCTGGGCATGAACTGGCTCGTAAAGGGTGTGGAAGGAACTATCCCGCAATAATGTTTAAAAATAGGGAATCAGATGTGCACAATCTATGGGTGGGGCGGGTTCCGTTAAGCGGAAACTTCCCCACCCGTACTACAACTTGAAGGAAGGAGGGGTTCAGGCCATGCGGGGAACTTCAGTTGAAATGCGGGGGATTGTGAAAAAATTCGGCTCGGTAACCGCCAGTGATCAAGTCGACTTTTCGGCAAATGCGGGTGAGATTCATGCGTTGCTTGGGGAGAATGGGGCCGGGAAGAGCACGGTGATGAGCATGCTGTCAGGGGTGTATAGAGCAGACGAAGGAGAAATCTTCATTCATGGGAAAGGTGCTCAGATCCGTTCTCCTAAAGATGCTGCGCAGCTGGGTGTAGGTATGGTGTTTCAGAACTTTAGGCTGGTGCAAAGCCTCACAGCAGCAGAAAATATCGTGCTTGGCGAAAAGTCGTCTTTCTGGCGCGGCCGTAAGTGGATGAAGAAGAAACACAAGGAGATCGAGGCATTAGCGGAACGGTTTGGACTGAATTTCCCGGTGGATCGCCCGATCTGGCAGTTGTCCGTGGGTGAGCAGCAGCGTGTTGAAATCGTTAAGACGCTGTATCGCGGGGCTGACATTATTATTCTGGATGAACCAACCTCTGTACTGACCCCGGGAGAGGTGGAACAGCTATTTGAAACGCTGCGGGTCATGAAGCAAGCAGGAAAGACGGTCATTATGACTACTCATAAAATGAAAGAGGTTATGGCGTCCTCCGATCGGATTTCCGTCATGCGCAAAGGGAAAATGATCGCCACGCTGACCACGGCAGATACAGATGAACTGGAGCTGGCTCGTCTGATGGTGGGCAAGGAAGTAACCATCACCCGTCAAGAACGGGAAGCCACTGAAGGGGATTCTTTATTAGAAGTGAAAGATGTGGACGTATATGCTGATCACGGGCGAAAAGCACTGGATCACTTCTCTCTGAACGTATGTAAAGGGGAAATTGTAGGCGTAGCTGGGGTAGCTGGTAATGGGCAAAAGGAACTGGCTGAAGTGTTAACAGGTCTTAGAGGCTGGAAAAGTGGTGAAATCACGTTTGATGGAAAGACGGTGAAATCGGCTTCGGTTAGAGGGGCAATTGATTCAGGAATCTCCCACGTGCCGGAGAACCGGATGAAGAGCGGTTTAGCTGGACGCCTCGGATCGGTGGATAATCTTTTGTTTAAGTCTTACCGCTCAGAGGAGCATTCCAAATTTGGTTTCTTGAAGTCCGCGAAGAACCGTTTGTGGTCACAGGAGCTGGTCCAGCGCTTTAACGTCAAAACACCTGAGCTCGAGACGCCAGTACAACAGTTGTCAGGTGGTAATCAGCAGAAGCTGCTCTTTGCACGTGAGATCAGTCATCGGCCGAAGCTGATGGTCGCCGTTCATCCGACACAAGGGCTGGATGTAGGTGCCACGGCTGGTGTTCACGACCTTCTTATGGAGCTGCGTGGTTCAGGTAGTGGCGTGTTGTTAATTTCGGAGGATTTAGATGAATTGCTTCAGTTGTCCGACCGGATTCTAGTGATCTATAACGGCTCAATTATTGGTGAGAGTACACATGAGGAAGCGAATCGAGAGAGCATCGGACTACTAATGGCTGGTATTCATAATAGAGAGGAGAGCGCCGTATGAGTCTGGAGAATGGAAGAAATACCGCAGCAGCAGTACTGGAACCCCTCCCCTCCCACTCCGGAAAACGATTCTCTCTACGTTTCGAATACGATGCCAGCCGCATCCGTTCTCCTTGGTGGACACCTATTGTATCTATAGTTTTAGCGCTATTGTTGTGTGCCCTATTTATTGCGGCGAATGGTATGAATCCGGTGCTGGTCTATGAAAAAATGTTCCGTGGCGCATTTGGCACTGCGTATGGGCTCACGGAAACGATGGTTAAAGCGATCCCGCTACTCCTATGTGGGCTTGGGATTGCTGTGGCTTACCGCATTTCGGTATGGAATATTGGAGCAGAAGGCCAGTTAACTGTTGGGGCTATGGCGGCCACAGCGGTCACGATTTATTTTCCTGACTTACCTTCATTCTGGTCCCTGAGCTTAATGCTGCTGTTCGGGATTGCCGCGGGTGCGCTTTGGGGATTGCTGACTGCTATTCCGCGGACACATTTTGGAGTGAATGAGCTAATCACTTCATTAATGCTGAATTATGTTGCCCTATTGGTGCTCGATTACGTGGTATTCGGACCTTGGAAAGATCCTAAAGGATTTAATTTCCCGGGATCACCTATGTTTACTGCGGCTCAGTCGCTGCCTGTTCTCGGAAGTACAAGATTGCATATTGGATTGTTATTTGGACTTATCGCCGTTGTGATTTATTACTTAATGATTCGTTTTACCAAGTTGGGTTACGAGCTCCGGCTGATTGGGGCCAATCCTGTTGCAGCCAGATACGCGGGGATTCCTATCAAGCGCCATATTATTATCGTCATGCTGATCAGTGGGGGGCTCGCCGGGATCGCTGGCATGGCGGAGGTCTCCGGTGTTACACACAAGCTGATGCAGGGCATTTCACCGGGTTATGGATACACCGCCATTATTGTAGCTTGGCTGGCCAAATTGAATCCACTCGGTCTAATCGTTACTTCTATTTTATTCGGTGGCTTAATTGTTGGCGGATATAGTGTTCAAACCATCGGGCTGCCCTCATCGATATCAGAAATGCTGCAGGGCTCCATCCTGTTTTTCTTGATTGCTGGCGATATGATCTATCGTTTCCGCATTCGCCGTAGCCGGGTTCAGCTGAAAGGGGGGAGATAGGAAATGGATTTTACAACACAGCTACTTATTGCCGCTATTTCCGCAGGGACCCCGCTGCTGCTGGCTACGCTGGGAGGCATTCTAAATGAACGAGCCGGCATTATACAGCTTGGGGCTGAAGGTCTGATGCTGATGGGAGCGGTCATCACTTGTATCGTGTATATTCGCTCCGGAAACCTGCTGCTGGCTCTGTTGGCTACCGTAGCTATAACGGCTGTACTTGGTTTGCTGCATTCTTTTCTCTGTGTGACCTTGCGGGCGAATCAAACGATGTCCGGTCTTGCGATGACCCTGTTTGGCAGTGGGTTGAGCGCTTATCTTGGTAAACCGATCAGCGGCATTCCTTTGCCGGGAACCTCCCCTAAGCTGCATCTGGCTTGGCTGGAAAATGTACCGTTCATCGGAAAAATATTCGGCAACATGGACTACCTAACCTGGTTCAGCCTGCTGCTAGTGCTTGCTCTGCATCTGCTAATTCACCGCACTTCATGGGGCCTGCATTTGCGGGCAGTCGGAGACAGTCCGGCTACCGCAGATGTGATGGGGATCCGTGTACAGCTTATCCGCTACAGCTATGTGATCACCGGTGCTGCTCTCATCGGCCTGGCCGGAGCGGATATGGTATTGGCCTACGCGCCAACCTGGAATGAAGGGCTGACAGCCGGCCGGGGCTGGATTGCGGTAGGGCTGGTGATTTTCGCCAGATGGAATCCGCTGCGTGCCTTGTTCTGCGCCTACTTTTTTGGGGCATTGGATTCACTTGGCTTCCGTATTCAATTGCTGGGCAGTGCAGTTCCGCCCTATTTTCTCAAAATGATTCCGTACCTTGTGACCATTCTGGTCCTGATGTACCTGGGGTACCGCAATCGCAACAAACCATCCGGCACACCGGAGGCGCTCGGAGTTCCTTATATTCGGGAACAAAGGTTTTAAGGCAGGCTATACGAGAAGGGAAGCAGCAATCTGGTACTCAAAAAGGGAGGCGGAGTGTATGGGAGCTATACGGGAAGAGGAAGGAAGGCTACCTGAAGTAATTCAACCCCGCAGCCTGCACGAAGCTTGGGAGAGAAAAACGGCGTTTGGAGACAGTGCTCGATATGTTGCAGGGGGAACACTGCTGAGAACAGGGTGGGAAAATGGAACGACTCATATGCCCAAACAGCTGATTGATCTTCGGCAAATTACAAATCTCGGCGACATTACCTTAACGGAATTTCACTTATCTCTGGGCGCTCTTGTTCCACTCTCCCAGTGCCGCAGTAATGAGCATTTGCAGGCCGTAGCTCCTGCGCTGCAAGAGGCTGCACGTTGCATAGCGGCTCCGTCGGTGCGTAATCTTGCCACGCTCGGGGGCAATATCGCTTCTGGCTTCGGAGATATTCTACCTGCGTTACTGGTCTATGACGCGGAGTTAATCTCCTTTGACGGCAAATTTATGACGGCACTACCTTTGATAGAGTGGCTAAACAATCACTGGAGCGGGATAAAACCTGCGGCGGATCTTGTGGCTGAGATTCGCATCTCACCTACTCGCTTAGAGAGTCCGTTAACGGATAGGCTAGAAATTTTTCGTAAGGTTGGCCGCAGGGAAGCGTTCACCCCTTCACTTGTAACGGTAGCAATCTCAGCATCAATCGATGAGGAACACCGTTTCCGTGAGGTGCGTATCGCCGCAGGTGGGGGCTCTGGGCGGCCACAGCGACTAAGTAGGGCTGAAGTTATGCTTGAAGGTGTGAGGTATACAGATGAGCTGTTGGCTTCTTTATATGAAGGGGTTGAGAACAGCTTTGAGACGTATAGTGATCCCTTTGCAACAGAACTTTACAAGAAAAAGACTGCTGGGAATTTGGTTGTATCTGAGCTGTGGAAGGCTATGAATATACGGAGTTTAGAGGTGAATAACCCGACGAAAGGAGAGAGGGAAAATGCTGCTGAATAAGGAATCCAGCGGTAGCCGCTGGCGTACACGACCTGATGGAGAGGGCAAGGTATCCGGTAAGCTGCAGTATTTGACCGACATGAGGGCAGAAGGAATGTTGATCGGCCGCGTGCTCCGCAGTGAGCAGGCACATGCTCGTATTTTGTCCATACGCATTGAGAAGGCCGTTGAAGTCCCTGGTATACACGCTGTAATCACTCATGAGGATGTGCCCGGACTTAACGGCTTTGGCATAGCTTTGCCGCATCAACCGGTATTTTGCAGTGACCGTGTGCGTTACACTGGCGATGCGATTGCGGCAGTCGCGGCTGAGACGGACGAAATTGCGGAATACGCCTTATCTCTTATCGAAGTGGATTATGAGCTTCTACCCTTGCTGGAGAATCCGGAAGAGGCGATGAAAAAGGACGCAATTTTGCTGCATGCCGAGGGAAACGTGCTTCATCATACGGAATATCGGAAAGGGGAGCCGGAAACGGTATTTACGGATTGCTGTCATGTGGTAGAGGAGACTTACTATACACCACGCCAAATGCACACCTATATGGAGACTGAAGGTGGACTGTTTATCCCAGAGGATAACGGACGGCTTACCGTATATTCAGCTACACAACATGGGTTGATGGATCGCCTGCAGCTATCCAGAATTCTGGCTATTCCTCAAGAAGATATTCGCGTCATCTCGAGTCCTATCGGCGGGTCCTTTGGAGGAAAAGACGAGCTGAATGTACAGCCGTATGGAGCGCTGCTCGCCTTGCGGACACTCCGTCCGGTAAGACTGCATAATTCGAGAGCTGAATCGGTACGTGCAGGACTAAAACGCCATCCCATGAAAATCACCATGAAGACTGGCTGCGACCCCGAAGGAATCATCAGGGCCCACCAGGTCAGAATTATTTCGGATACGGGAGCTTACGCAACACTGGGGGCGGAGGTGCTCAACTTTGCGACAGAACATGTGATGGGCCCCTATATCATCGATCATGTGGATGTGAAGGGTTTTGCTGTATATACCAATAACGGTGTATCTGGTGAATTTCGCGGGTTTGGCGGCAATCAGGCGATTTTCGCTTTGGAGGGACAAATCGATCGGTTGGCTGAGCGATTGCAGATCGATCCGTGGGAAATACGCCGCCGCAATTTGCGTAAATATGGAGATCTGGGGCCACTGGGTCAGGAAATTGCTCAGACCGATGGTGCCTTTCAGGTGTGGGAAGCGCTGGCGGGTTCGCCTCTTATGACTGAGGCCGCATCTACAGACAGTGATTCAGGTGTTGTGGAACCTTGGATCGTAACTGGAACGGGTGCTGCTATAGCTATGCATGGTGCAGGACTTGGTTATGGTATTCCCGATCCGGCGGGTGGCAGGCTCTCTTTGACGCTAGAGGGCAAGATTGAGGCGGTGTTTGGTTACGAGGAGTTTGGTCAGGGCTTAATTGCAACAATGGAACAAATGCTGATTGAACAGTTTGGCTTGGCGGCAGAGGATCTAAGCATCGTCATTGGCGATACGGATGTTGTGCCCGATAGCGGATCTAGTACGGCTTCCCGATCAACCAGCATGATGTGGATGGCCTTGAAACGGCTCCGTCCAGACTTCACCACTCAAGTACTGCAGGCAGCTGCGATGTTAAAGCCGGAGCTGGATAACTATGAAATGAAGCTCGGCCCTGGCGGCATTTGGCTAAAAGACGGCGGTCTGCTTCTGACTTACAAGGACTTGGCACAGCGTATTTCAGAACCCATTGTCTGTAATACAAAGTTTACTTATCCAACCACACCCTTTAAAAGAGTGGGGGCACATTTCCTATACACCTATTCTGCAATCGCAGTCCGCGTGGAAGTTAATCTGCTTACTGGACGTGTCCGTGTACTGGACCAATATCATGCGGTAGCGGCGGGACCGGTGGCTAATCCGCAAGGTTATCTCGGGCAGATCGAAGGTGGCAGCAGTATGGCGGTAGGCTTCACTTTGTCAGAGGATGCTGTGATGTCAGGCGGCAGCTATGTCACCAAAAATTTAGACACCTATTTGGTGCCGACCATTGCCGACATGAATGGCAGCATTCAGGTGCAGCCGATAGAGGATTTGCCGGATCATGACACGTACGGTCCTCGCGGCATTGGAGAGGTGGGTTCCGTCAATTTAGCTCCGGCAGTCGTGTCCGCCATATTTCAGGCTGTAGGGAAGCGGGTAACCAAGCTGCCCATTGATCCCGAATGGCTGCAGTCTACACCGTTTATTCCACAAAAGGTGGTGAACATCCATGCCGAGTCATAATTCAGATCACAATCTAGATGAAGAGAACCCAATCCCAGCTTCGTCTGAGGAAGCCTTCACAGAAGAGAGGTTCACCTTTAATTGCAATCTTAATGGGAAAGCGATATCCATGGAGATTCCACCCTCCCGTCGGCTTTTAAATGTCATACGTGAAGATTTGGAGCTGACCGGCACAAAACGTTCTTGTGAGATTGGCCGCTGCGGGGCATGTATGGTGCTGGTGGATGGACGTCCAGTGAATTCATGTCTGGTTATGGCCTATCAATGCTCAGGTGCGGAAATTACAACAATTGAGGGTCTTAGTGAAGTAGGCTTACATCCCGTTCAGCGGGCTTTTTTAGAAGAGGGGGGGTTCCAATGCGGTTATTGTACACCAGGGATGGTTATCTCGGTAGTTGCTCTGCTGGAAGAGAACCCGCATCCTACTCCGGCTGAAGTGGAAGAAGCTTTATCGGGTAATATTTGTCGCTGTACGGGGTACGGTGGCATTTTACGAGCTGTTAACAAAGCTATTGGAGGTTGAGTGGATGGTCGTTTCTGAAGGCAGGTTTACGTTGGAAGAGATAAATGCCATGAGTATAACGGATTTTGTGAAGCATCTAGGCGGCATTTTTGAACATTCACCGTGGGTAGCAGAGGAGATTTATAAGCAGATTCCGTTCCATTCTTTAGAGCATTTGCATAGCACAATGATGCAGACCGTACTGAGTGCTGACCGGAGCCGAATGGAGGGACTATTAAAAGCTCACCCAGATTTGGCGACTAGGCTTCAAGTTACGGCTTTGTCTGCCTCGGAGCAGCAGGGAGCTGGACTGGATCGGCTAACAACGGAAGAGTTCAATCTATTAAATGATCTGAATCGAAAGTATACGGACAAATTTCATTTTCCTTTTATTCTAGCTGTTCGTGGCAAAAACAAAGATGACATCATCAGCGCCATTGGAGTGCGAGTAGAGCGTTCCCCTCAGGAGGAATGGGTTCAAGCCTTTTCTGAAGTCGGTACAATTACGAGATTTCGCCTAAGTGATTTAATTATTTAATTATTCATTCACTCATTCATTCATTGATCATAAACGGGGAGGGTGTCAGCCATGCTGGAACCAATTAACGGACGTACAATGTTTTATGGAAAAAGTGATGTGCTAACTTATCGTACCTATGCTAAACCGCTGGCCGTTACCCCCGCTCCCGAATCTTCCTTCACGGGCTGCGACAACATTATATTCGCACATAATATTACATTCGCAGTCACGGGCGAAGCGTTTCTTCCTTCTTTTTCAGAGGGGAATAATTCCATGGTCGTTGCTACCGATTCTATGAAAAATTTTATCCTGCGCAATACCGCGGACTACACTGGAAGCACAACGGAGGGGCTACTGCAGCTTCTAAGCAGCCGTTTTCTCGATAAATACGATCATGTCACCGCAGTTTCAGTTTCCGCAGACCGGTTACCTTTTGAACAGGTGATGGTGCCCGGGGTTGAGGGGCTTAAACAGAGTCATTTAGTACTGCGTCACTCCAATAATGAATCTTATTCGGCTTCGTTAACTATAAAACGTGGAGAGAATGGGACTGAGGTTATCGCTCATGAATGCCGATTGAAGAATTTACAGCTGATAAAAGTAAGTGGAAGCTCGTTTTATGGATTCGTCCGTGATGAGTATACAACATTGCCGGAGAGCTTTGACCGTCCGCTTTATATTTTTCTGAATATTAACTGGACCTACAGTGATGTTGAGCATGCTCTGGATGGAGATTTAGGCCAATATGTGGCTGCGGAGCAGGTTCGCGATATCGCCCATAGCGCTTTTCATGAGCTGAACAGTCCTTCAATCCAATCGTTGATTTATCAAATTGGGCTGCGCGTATTGTCCCGTTTTCCACAGCTGGCTACCGTTTCATTTGAGTCCAATAACCGGACTTGGGAAACCATTGTTGAGCCTGAAGAAACTAAAGGTGGAGTCTTCACCGAACCTCGTCCACCCTATGGTTTTCAGGGCTTTTCTGTCAGCCGTGCAGATCTGGCCGGAGAGACAGCGTAATGAGCGGGCGTCTTACCACCCATGTGCTGGATCTGTCGCGGGGGATTCCTGCTACAGGTCTGACGCTTCAGCTCTGGAAGCTTACGGATGGGATGAGCAAGCTTCTGTGTGAAGAAGTCACGAATAGTGACGGGAGGCTGGATGCTCCGCTGCTGGAGGGAAACGAAATGGAGGCTGGATGTTACGAGCTGCTGTTTATGGTTGGCGATTACTACCGTAGAGCTGATGCCAAAGCGTCAGCAGCTGACATAGGAGTAACAAAAAGCGCAGTAGACACTCAACGTGAGATGTCTTTTTTTCTAGAACAGATACCTATTCGCTTTCATATAGAGAGCTCCATGCAACACTACCATGTACCTTTGCTAGTAGCTCCTGGTGGATATAGTACGTATCGGGGAAGTTAAGAGAAAGTTGACGACCGGAGGAGGTGGCAGCTCATGAAGGAATCCTATGAACTTGTGATTAAGAACGGGAATGTAGTGCTGCCCGATCAGGTACTCAAGCTGGATATTGCAGTATCAGAGGGTAAGATTGTCGAACTTGGAGAGGAACTTTCGCTTGCGCCGCTAACCAAAGTCATCGACGCAGATGGGTTTTATGTGCTCCCCGGTATGATTGATATGCATGTCCACTTTAATGAACCAACGTTTGGACGTTGGGAAGGCTTTCGCAGCGGTTCTGCGGCGCTGGCAGCTGGCGGCTGCACAACCTATGCAGATATGCCGCTTAACGGCAATCCACCGACTGTGAACGAGGCTGCACTTCGTCAAAAGGTAGATGCTGCGGCTGGAAACTCTGCCGTTGATTATGTGCTGTGGGGTGGGCTCGTTCCCGGCAATCTGGATGATTTAGAAGTTTTGGCAGCCTCTGGTGTCACTGGGTTTAAAGCCTTTCTCTCCAATCCTGGAGGGGAGGGCGAAGGCAGATTCCGTGAAGTGGATGAGGATACACTCTATCAAGGGATGCAGCGAATCGCTTCTCTGGGCGGGATTTTGGCGCTTCATGCAGAAAGTGAGGCTATCACGGCGGTGTTGACCGCAGATGCAGTGCGAAATGGCAGAACCAGCGCAAGTGATTTTGCGGCTTGCCGCCCAGCTGAAGCAGAGCTGGAGGCAGTGTCCAGGGCGCTGCTGTACAGTGAACGTACGGGCTGCCGGTTGCATTTTGTTCATATTAGCACGGCTGCTGCCATTGAGAAAATCTATGAAGCTAAGCTTCGAGGTCTGGACGTTTCGGCCGAAACCTGTCCACATTATCTGGTCCTCACTGAAAATGATATGGAGGCGTTAGGACCTGTGGCGAAGTGTGCGCCTCCGCTGCGAAGTGCGGTGGAGCAGGAGAAGTTATGGGAGATGCTAGCCCACGGCAAAATCGATCTGATCGCTTCGGATCATTCCCCCTGTCCAACGGAATTGAAGGTGAAGCCGGACTTGTCTTTTTTTGCAGCTTGGGGTGGGATCTCGGGTGCGCAGAGCAGTCTGGAGCTTATGTTCCATGAAGGCGTGAATGTGCGGGGATTGCCTGTGACGTTAATTTCTCGTCTGCTCGCAGGGCAACCCGCAAAACGGTTTGGAATAGAGCATCGTAAAGGCGCTATAGCCCTAGGTCTAGATGCCGATCTAGTTCTGCTGAATCCAAATACAACCTATACGCTGACTGCGGAGGATTTATTGTATCGCCACAAGCACAGCCCCTACATCGGAAGAACTTTGTCCTGCAAAGTAGTTGCTACGATCTGTCGCGGGAATGTGATCTATACCTCTGAAGAAGGAGTGATCAGTGAGGGGGGTGGACAGTGGCTGCGAATTAGGAAGGAGCAGTACAGCCTATGAATGATTCCAGAGTTCAAGCGTTGACTCAGAAACTGCTGGAGCTGCTGGAGGAGCTGGCGGCATTCAGCACACCTGGGCCAGGAGTTACTAGACTGCTATATACGGAGGAATGGAGCCGGGTGCAGATTTTTTTGCAGGAAAAAATGGCTGGGCTCGGCTTAGAGGTTTCCGTAGACAAGGTTGGCAATGTATATGGACGATTGAGTGGACGCGATCCGCAGCAAAAGGTTATTTTAACCGGATCGCATATCGATACTGTAGTCAATGGCGGAAAATATGATGGTGCCTATGGGATCGCTGCGGCTATGATTGCGCTTCAAGAGTTGCAGAAGAACTTTGGTCAGCCGCAGCGGACGCTTGAGGTCGTATCTTTTTGTGAAGAAGAGGGGAGCCGATTTCCGCTTGCTTATTGGGGCTCGGGCCATGTCACGGAAAGGTATGACGGAAGCGAGGCCGAGACCTGTATGGATGCAGAGGGCGTGACGTTAAAAGCAGCAATGGCACAATCCAGCTTCTTACAGGACATAACGGAGGAGAAAGCTTCTAAGCGGAATGGTGTCAGAAATGATATTGGTGCTTTTGTAGAACTGCACATCGAGCAGGGGATTATTCTGGAGAAAACAGACACTCAGATAGGCGTTGTTCAGGGGATTGTTGGCCAGAGACGATATGTGGTCAAGGTCAGGGGTATTGCTAATCATGCGGGCACGACACCGATGTTTATGCGGCAGGATGCACTGGCTAGTGCGGTTGAAATGCTGTACGTGCTTGAAAGTTCTGCTAAAACGGCTGGTGAACCTCTTGTAGCAACCTCGGGTAAGCTTGAGGTGTATCCGAATACGCCAAATGTGATCCCGGGTGAGGTTCTTTTTACATTAGATATCCGCCATAGTGAAGAGGACGAATTGGAACGTTTCTGTGAGAAGCTTCTTGCGGAATGTAATGAAATTGCCGTTAAACGTGGGGTAACTCTGGAGGTTACATCCGTGCTCCACACAGTCCCTGCACCTATGGATATGAAGCTATCTGCAATGCTGGAAAATATCTGCCGCCAACAGGGGAAGACGTACCGCACGATGGTAAGTGGAGCGGGACATGATGCCCAGCTATTGGCGCCGCGTTGCCCTACTGCGATGATATTTGTGCCAAGCCGAGCTGGCATCAGCCATTCTCCGGAAGAGTATACCTCCCCTGAGCAGCTCGCGGCTGGGCTTGAGGTTCTGACTGCGATGTTATATGAGTTAGCTTATTAAAAAGAGTTCGCCGAACTTTTAAGGGAGGATCATCATGAAGCGTTACGAAGATTTGTCGCCGTCCCAACGCTGTATTATGACTCCGGGTCCGGTCGAGGTAGATCCGCGTGTACTGCGGGCGATGTCTTTTCCGGTGCTGGGTCAGTTTGATCCAGAGTTCACCTCTATTATGAATGAAACGATGGAAATGCTGCGGGAGCTGTTCGCTACTCGTAATTCATGGGCTTACCCTATCGATGGTACCTCCCGTTCTGGAATTGAAGCCGTGATGGTTAGTTTGATCCTGCCGGGTGAGCGTGTGCTGATTCCGATCTTTGGCCGCTTCGGACATCTATTGCATGAGATTGCTGAAAGATGTGGCGCTGAGGTGTTCGTGCTGGAAAAGCCATGGGGGAGTGTGTTTGAGCCGGATGAAGTGATAGCAGCTATGGAGACTTTTAAGCCACATGTGGTGGCAATGGTTCATGGGGAGACCTCTACAGGACGTGTGCAGCCACTCGCGGAAATCGGTAGAGCTTGCCGCCGGATGGATGCTTTATTCATAGTTGATGCAGTTGCAACCATTGGGGGCCTTCCTGTCGAGACAGATGCTTGGATGTTGGATGCCGTCGTTGGCGGTACACAGAAATGTCTGTCCGTCCCTTCAGGAATGGCACCGATAACGTATAATGATCGTGCTGAAGCTAAGCTCATGACCCGAAAACGAGTAGAACGAGGGATTAGAACAAGTGATGTCCAGCCAGGTGACTTATCTTTTGTCCGCAGCAATTATTTCGATCTCGGCATGCTTCAGGATTACTGGAGTCCACAACGTCTCAATCATCATACAGAGATGACCTCAATGCTTTATGCACTGCGGGAGGGCTTGCGGCTTACCCTTGAAGAAGGACTGGATGCCAGATTCGCCAGACATATCCTCCATGAAAAAGCACTTGTAGCTGGATTAACAGCTATGGGTTTAGAACTATACGGGGATCCTTCCTGCAAGCTTACTGTTGTTACCTGTGTGCTGATCCCTGAGGGGATAGATGGGGAAGCTGTCCGTTCGCTGCTGCTGGGGCGGTTCGGAATTGAAATTGCCAGTTCTTTTGGACCGTTAAAGGGAAGGATCTGGCGCATCGGTACGATGGGTTTTAGCTGTCGTGAGAATAACGTGTTGCGGCTGCTTGGAGCGCTGGAAGCCGCATTACAGCGTCATGGATTTAAGGGGCCTTGCGGGTTTGGGGTTCAGGCAGCACTTGACGTATATGAGGCAAAAGTAAGATAATCGTTGGAATAGAGCGGATGGCGGGAGAGTAAAAACAGGGGCATGTCCGGATGGTTTGGACAATCTTTGGGAATAAGTAAACGGCTATCATCTACAGGGATGATTGAGCCGTTTTTTCTTACAAATACAGACCTGCGCAACTATATTATCCTAGGCTTAATAGTTAGGCAATCCTCTATGATTACGGATCTATTCACTACATCAAGACAACACTTGGATACTAACGGGGGAGAGATGAAGATGACAACTTTTACAAGAAAGCCTTTAGCAGATTGTGTACCTGAGCTTGTGGCTACGGCAAGAGGCGATAAACCGGCAACACTGGTAATTACAGGTGGAAAGCTGGTCAACGTATGCTCTGGTGAAATTCTAGAAGGAATGTCTGTTGGTGTTCAAGGTGGACGAATTGCTTATGTTGGTAAAGATGTGACACATATGATTGGCGAAGGAACGCAAGTTATTGATGCGAACGGCAAGTATATAGCTCCGGGATTGCTCGATGGCCACTGCCATATTGAGAGCACCCAGCTAACCGTTACTGAATTTTCCCGCGCTGTTTTGCCGCTTGGCACAACAGGTGGTTTCTTTGATGCGCATGAGATTGCTAATGTATTCGGGCTGAAGGGTATTCAATTGATGCTGGATGAGATGCGGGGTACGCCGTTAGCTGCTTACATGCAGGTGGCTTCTTGTGTGCCTGCGGCAGGTGCGGAATTCGAGACAACGGGTGCCTCAATTGGTCCTGAAGAAGTTGCCGAAGCTTTTACTTGGGGCAAAGATGTGATTGCTCTGGGCGAAGTGATGAATTTCCCTGGCGTTGTTTACGGCGATGAGAAAATGCTTGGAGAGATTCAAGCTACGCTGCGGGCAGGCAGATTTGTTGACGGTCATTTCACATGGCCTTCCAGCGACTGGAGACTGCCAGTGTATGCTGCGGCAGGGGTGACTGGTGATCATGAGTGTGTTACAGCAGACGATGTGATTGAGCGCGTTCGACTGGGCATGTATGCCAAAATGCGCCGGGGCTCGGCTTGGCATGATGTTGCCAAGACCATCACCGCTCATACAGAGCGTGGACTTGATCCGCGCCGCATGATGCTGGTAACTGACGACCGCAGCTCGGAATCGTTACGCGACGAAGGTCATATGGATTTCGTTGTTCGCCATGCGATTGCTCAAGGCGTGAAACCAGTAACAGCCTTCCAAATGGCAACTATTAATACAGCAGAGCGTTTTGGGTTGTCTCAGGATATCGGATCTATTACTCCAGGTTCTTTTGCGGATATTATTCTGCTGGACGGGAATTTGGCCGATGTTCACGTGGTACTTACGATTGCCGCGGGTGTAGTAGTTGCCGAAAATGGTGTGATGACGGCAGAGCTTGCTAAATTCACTTATCCAGAGGAAGTTTTGGCTTCGGTTCATTTGCCACAGCGTCCTACCGCCGAAGATTTCATTATCGCGGCTCCAATTGAAACAGGTGAACTTACTGCAAGAGTTATTAAAGTAAGAGAAAATCATGTAGAGACCATTGAACGTATAGTTTCGGTACCTGTAGTGGCAGGGCAGTTGGATGTAAATGCTGTGGAGGGTCTGTGTAAAATCGCTGTGCTCGAACGGCATAAAGGAACAGGAAATAAATCAGTGGCTTTTGTGGAAGGCATCGGTTTTAAAGAGCCGGCTGCTATCGCAATGACTGTTGCTCATGATAGTCATAATGTACTCGTCATCGGCAATGATAATGAGTTAATGGCTAAAGCTGCGAATGCGGTGGCGGACGCTCAAGGTGGGGTTGCCGTAATTACTTCTAGTGGAGAAACGTTATTCCCGTTGGCCATTGCAGGCCTAATGTCTACAGAGCCATTTGAAATTGCTGCTGAGAAATCAGCTGCGATCAGCAAAGCGTTGTATGATGCCGGCTGTACTTTGAATTACGCGTTTATGACTTTATCGCTGCTTGCTCTGGCGGTTATCCCAACGTTACGTATCACCGATAAAGGACTCGTGCGGATTTCACCTGAGGGAATACAGTTAGTGCCACTGTTTGTTTAAGTAAATTAACTGAAGCATAATCCTAATGCGAAAAACTGTTCTGAGGTCGTAATGACCATTCAGAACAGTTTTTTTTGTTTAAATATAAGAAAGTAAAAGCTTCACATGATGCGTAATCTTTATACATCTTATTGTAATGAACAATAATATTAAACAGATTTTTAGAGAATGAAACATTTTTTTGAGCGAAATCCTAAAAAAATATAAATAAAGCATAGTCAGGTGACGATAATAATGTTAAATTAGATAAAATTAAAGTGAATTAATGGAGTTAATTTTACAATAATGGCATATAAAGAATTATAGATAATGGCAGGTTTCGAATAACCCAACTAAGAGGGACGAGGTGCATGGAGAGATGATCAGACTAGAAACGCAAGATATTTTGAATATTAGCATGAAGCAAATTGCTACTATTTTTAAGATGAAGCCGCTTGAACTGAGATTTGTCACCGATTTTCAGGGTGAGAAATATCTCTTAACTAATGATAAGTTACACCTCAACAACCAGCAATATTGGGCAAAGGTTATGGAATGTGTCTTTGATGATCATGTTAGACCTGTGTTAATGTGTGAGGTATTATATTTCCTTCGTAATGAATTTCTGGAAAGTGACATTAAGTTATGTTTTTCTTATGATTACGCAGAGGATGGGAATGGCGCAGCTACAGCTATGGCTGAAGTATCCTTTAATGACTCAGCAGATTTACAGCCGAGTGAGATTGCCGAGCTGATTGATTTTGCGTTGACCTTACAGGACAAGCAGTGGTTCCATGAACTGACTACGAAATATAAGCAGCTTATAGCATAAGTATCCTTTCGATTCTTCATGCTTAACAATTGATATAGCTAACCGTCTTGTCTGCAACAGAGATGATCTGTGGACAAGACGGTTTTTGTTTTACCACCCTTGGGCATTTTTTTCTACAAGTTCAGCCAAAAAATCAAGCCAATCCTCATGGTTATTCAAACAGGGAATTGCCATAAATTCCTCTGCTTGTCCTCCACCAGCCTCGAATTGTTCTCGTCCTTCTATGGCTAGCTCATGCAGCGTTTCCAGACAATCGGTCACAAGACCCGGTGAAAAAATCAGAGGTCTACGTATTCCTCGTCCGGCAAGCTCTCCCAGAACATCCGCTGTAGACGGTCCTACCCATTCTTCTCGCCCGAAACGTGATTGAAAACTAAGCTGCCAGCGTTCGGGCTCCCAATTCATAGCAGAAGCAAGAAGACGTGCGGTTTCCATACATTGCTGCGGATAAGGATCACCGGTATCCGCATACCGTTTGGGAATCCCATGGAAGGTCAGTACAAAATAATCAGGTTCTATGCTCAGATTCTCCATTTGACGCAGCAGGTGTGACTTCAAGGCTGAAATATAACCGGGCTCATTATAGTAGGCATCAATAAATCTTAGAGCCGGAATTAGACGTTTAGTTACAGGTCCAGTGGAGCTTTGGCGACCTAAGGCTGCAAAGCTGGCTTGATCGAATACGGATGCGGTAGTCGTGGACGAATATTGCGGAAACAGCGGCACAATGATAATTCGGGTAACTCCGGCCGTGTCGAATTTCGCCATCGCTTGCTCCATGCTGGGTTCGCTATAAGCCAATCCAAGCTCTACCTGATACCTTGGACCCAGCAGTTCTTGCAATCCAGATTGCTGAGCTGAAGAATGAAGGAGCAGTGGTGATCCTTCGGTTGTCCATATTTGACTGTACAGCTCAGCGGACCGGCGTGGACGTGAACGCAGAATCACGCCTCGCAGCAAAGGCTGCCACAGCAGAGGAGAATAATCTATGATTCGGCGATCTGATAAAAAACGTTTCAGATAAGGCCGTACAGCTTTTGCAGTTGGTGCAGTAGGGGTGCCGATTTGGGCGAGTATAACTCCAATAGGTGGCTGTTTGCTCAAAGCACAGAACTCCTTTCCCATATAAGAGATCGTTCTAAAATAGCATAGCTAACCTTGAATGCACAGTTATTGAGATCACTTTGCGTGTATAAATTAATTTTAATCGCAAATAGTGATGTTTCTTATAGGGTGTGTGATTTTCGATACAGAAGAACCGCAGAAAGGTCTGGTAGTATCAAACCAGAAATTGATGGAAAACGGGTGTAAGTGTTTTTATAATAACTTATGTGAATTATTTCACCTTTTATGCAGCTTTGTGTTAAAAGGAAGAAATGAAATAGATTCAAGATATTTTTTTTATTGAAAATCGAGCGTGCAAAAGCATGAGAGGGGGGATGAGTTCTTATGAAGAGAGAAGTTATGCTTCATAAGAAGAGAAGGGGCGCATCGTACGAAAAAGGTTTGGTTAACAAAAAGCTACATATCACTGGGGTTTGGTAAAGGAGAATTTTCATTGAAAAAACTAATTTCTTTAACGGTTAGCGCGGCTATATTGTTAGCGCCGTTTGCTTACACACTTAATGTGCCTGCTGTAAACTTGAAGGTGGATGCAGTATCGGCAGCCTCCGAAGAAGCGGATGCACCGGCAGCAAAACCAACAGCAAAACCAACGGCAAAACCAGCAGCAACACCAAAAGCAACGGCAAAACCAGTAGCAACACCAAAGCCAACAGCAAAACCAACAGCAACGCCAAAGCCAACGGCAAAACCAACAGCAACGCCAAAGGCAACAGCCAAACCAGCAGCAACCCCAAAAGCTACAGCAGCACCAGTAGCAACCCCAAAAGCAACCGCTGCACCAGCAGCGACAGTAGTACCAGCGGAAACTGTTAAGCCTGTGGCTACAGCAAAGCCTGTTACAGTTAATGAAAACGTATACCAGGATGGAGTTTACGTAGCTTATGGCGATGCATACTCCAAAGGCACGGAAGGTGCCAAGATCGAAATTAAAGATGGCAAAATTACTAGCATTGAGCTTTTGAGAACCAGTCCTAAGCTGATTGATAGAGATGCCCGTAACAATTATAGTGCTTTATGGCAAGCTTATGGATTGATGAAGGATAGATTGCTTGGCAAAACAAGAGATGGAGCAGCGGCAGTTGATGCTGTTTCGGGAGCTACCCGCTCCAGTAATGGCTGGAAATTGTCTGTAGATAGAGCGTTTGAAAGAGCTCTAACAGTGAAAGATACAAATGCCGTTTACTTTGATGGAGTTCATATGGGCGTAGATCCTACAGGTAAATATTCTGTATTTGCGACCTACGAATCCAACAAGCTCACAGATGTTAAAGTGTATCCTATGAACAGCGCTGGTGATTTCATTGAGGAGAAAGCTTACACAGCTGAGCAAGCGGCAGCGGTTGCAGCTATAGCTCCAGCCTTGCTGGCCAAAGGAACAGAGGCACAACCTGCTGCAGGTCTTGAAGCCGACTTTAAAGCAGCGATTAACGCTTTCTGGGATGCTGAGCAGAATGCAATAATCAACAATACATCTGCTTATGTAGACGGATTCTATTCCTCTTATGGTACGGCAAGAAGTGTTGGCGTTGAAAGAGCTGACATCGTGATTCGCAACGGTAAGTTGGTTGATGTGAAGCTGTTTAGACTTGGCAATAACCTGATTGACAGAGGGGCAACAGCTTATGCGGAAGTAGTAAAAGCAAATGCTCCTATGACAGCTAAGCTGCTAGCGAATGGTTCATATATCGCTAACTATGATGAAAAGGTTGACGGAATTTCCGGAGCTACGGAAAGTAGTCACAGCTGGAACCAAGCTGTAGAAAGAGCATTTGAGAAAGCGCTAAAGGTTCCTGCTGAAGGTCAATATTTTGACGGCAAATTTGCCGGAGTAGATAATCAATCTAAAGTGCTGCTGCTAGTTGATGTTGATGCAGATGCGGTAACAGGCATTAAAGTAAGTCTGTTTGGAGCTGACGGCAAGCTGATTGCTGACGATAAACTGAGTGCAGAACAAAAAGGATGGGTAGCTACACTCACATCCGGGCTGTTAGAAAAAGGTGTGCAAATGGCCGATATTACAGGCCAAGAAGCATTGTCGGCAGCAGCTAAAGCAGCACTGACAGATGCTTTGACCAATGCATCCAAAGTCCAAGGAACCTATAAAGACGGAACCTTTACTGCATTTGGTGATGCTTATGATAAAGGAACGAACAGAGCGGACGTTACCCTGCGTAACGGCAAAATCGTAAATGTAGCATTGTATCGTGTAGGAATGAACCTTGTAGATAGAGGGAACGCTGCTTACCCTGAGGTGGTAAAAGCAATTCCTCAGTTGACGGCTAGCTTCCTCGCAGCAGGTACTAGAGAAGGCGTGCAGGAAGTAGATGCTGTGTCCGGTGCAACTAGCAGCAGCGTGGCTTTAAAGACTGCGGTGGATAGAGCATACGGAAAAGCTGAGGTTGTAGAAGCTAATAAAGCGGCTTATTTCGATGGAATCTTCATTGGTGTAAGTGCCGATAAGCTTGTAAATGTTATGGTGAATGTAGAGTACGGTGTTCCTGTCAAAATGCTTGTTTATTATTTGGATAAAAACGGAAGTGTAAGAACAATCAATCAGTTAACGGACGCGGAGCTGGCAGTGAAAGGTGAAATCGAGTCGACATCGACCGGATATAGCCTGCACAAATATGGTTACCGTCCAGCAGTCTTCGGAAAAAATGATGCAGAGAAAGAAATATCCGCTAAAGCGGTAGAAGCTATTAAATCAGCACTTGAATCGGCTGGTAAATAATTATCGTTTTATAATAAAAGGAGGATATTCCAGTGCCAGAATATGGCCGGGGAGTAGCCTCCTTTTTCAAATATTCTTGGCTTGTACATAAATATGAAAATAGATCGTATAGTGATTTAAAGGGATTTTGGAGGTGAGTGTCTAAAGTTTAATATAGAGAGCAGGCCGAAAGCCTGTTATTAATAGGAGGCTCCAACATGACACAAATTAAACAGCTCGCTCCACAAGATGAATTTGTTGGCTTTTATCTTTTAAGAGAGCTGGCAATTAAACAAACGAACGGCACTCCTCCAAAAGATTATTTTGACATCGTCCTGGGGGATTCCACTGGACAATTATCCGCGAAATATTGGGATGCCAGCACAACTGATAAAGAAACTTTTTTTCCTATGGCGCTTGTGAAGGTACGCGGGATTGCTCATACTTATCGTGAGAAATTACAAATAAAAATTACTAAAATCAGGTTGATTAACGATGAGGATGGCGTTGCACTTACGGATTTCATCCGTTCTGCCCCAATTCGTCCAGTAGACCTTATTCATACGATTAAAGGGGTTATGGCAAGTATTTCGGATCCGGAAATTGCTTCAATTGTCTCTTTTTGTGTGGGTAAAGTGGAAGAGAAATTGATGCATTATCCGGCAGCCAAAACACATCATCATGCTTATTTTGCCGGACTTGCTTATCATATGGTGCGTATGCTGGAAATCGGTGATTTTCTGTGCAAGCAGCGTCCGTTCTTGAATCCAGATCTAATGAAGGCCGGGATCATTCTGCATGATATCGCGAAGCCGGAAGAGATGGTCTCCCAGCTTGGGATTGTCTCGGAATACAGCGTTCAGGGCAAATTAATTGGCCATATCTCGATGGCGTCTAATTGGATCACGGAAGCGGCTATCCGTTTAGATATTGATTTGAATTCGGAAAAGGTTATGGCGTTACAGCATCTCGTATTGTCACATCATAATCTGGGCGAATGGGGTAGTCCTGTTCAGCCACAGACAGCTGAGGCAGTCGCTCTGCATCATATCGATGCGATGGATGCGAAGCTGCAAATGGTGGAGGATGCTTTGGATACCACACCGGAGACCGAGGAATGGACACCGTTCATCAGAGGTCTAGAGAATAAGGCTGTGTATCGTTTGAAGATTTAAGTGATGTTCTGTAAAACCAAACCCCCAATCAGCAGAAAAGAACTGGTTGGGGGTTTTTAATGTTCTTGATTATTTCGACAAAGTGGCGCGGCTGCTATAAATGGAGGGTTTATGTTTAGTGCCTTGTTTCTTAGCAGGCTTTTTCGCGCGAGTCGAAAATGGGGTATACCCACCGGCAAACATCGTTCCGCTAGTATATCCTTGACTGGCAGAGAGCAATAGAGGATCATAGTGCTCCTCCTGCTCCATAAGTTTTACTAGAATTGCAGCGGCTGCGCGTGCGTCATCCAAGGCATCATGGTGCTTTAGCGTAATGCCGAAAAAATCGGAGACTACATTAAGTTTATGGGAGGGCAGGTCGGGCAGCATTTTTTTGCCTAATAAATAGGTACATAAGTATTGAAAGCTTGGGTAGCTCAGGGACATTCCATCGAGACAATAACGCAGGACGCTCATATCAAAAGCAGCATTATGCGCCACGACGATTTGTCCGTGTAGTAAAGGTTCAACGGTGGGCCATAGCTCTTGAAAAGTAGGTTGGCCGATTACCATTGATGGTGTGATGCCGTGTATCGAAATGTTCATGCCATCAAACCGCTGCTGCGGGTCAATTAGCCAAGAATGCTCTGCGGTTATATTTCCAGCTTTAACTTCCACAAGTCCCAAGGCACATGCGCTGGATCGACTGGAGTTCGCGGTCTCAAAGTCAATTGCTATAAAGTCCATTCGTAAAGCTCCTTATCTATCATATATACGTTTCATATTAAAGTAGTAAAATGATAAATACAATCTAGTGAATCACAATGAGCTGTTCAGTAAAAATAAGGAGATGGTAGAGTGCGGCTTATAAAGGGGCAAAAGGTGGATATTACGAAAGGGAGAAACGTGAACAAGCTTTTGCTGAAATTTGGGTGGATGACTGCTGATATTAGGATTGGCATAGACTCTGCTGCTTTTTTACTGTCAGAACAGAACCGTTGCGAACGCGATGAGAACTTTATCTTTTATGGCAATCCGTTGTCTATAGACGAAGCTGTAACTCATTCTGTCTTACAACTAGGGGATAAAGAAGCTATCGCCATTACGCTTTCTCGACTTCCTAAGGATATTACTAGAATAGCTTTAACTTTAACGATCTATGAAGGAGAAAAATTAGGACACTCTATGAAGCAAGTAACCTCTCCTTATCTACGCTTAGTGGATGCTGATAGCGGTGAGGAATTATTCGTTTTCGAGTATGGCTCTGACCTGTCGACGGAGACAGCTATTGTGGTTGGAGAGCTATATCGCTATGGTTCAGAGTGGAAATTCAGTGCAATTGGAAGTGGCTTTGAGGGAGGATTGGCTGCTTTATGTACAAACTATGGGCTCGTTATTGAAGAAGACGAAGGAAACCTTGAGGTAGCGGCCACAGCTGAGTTAACCTTACCTTTAGAGACGATCCGTTATGAAGAGAAGAATGTACTGTCCTCTATTGATTTACGTAAAAAAATTGTTCAGATCACCTTAGAAAAAAAGAATCTGACAGGAGTCATCGCAAGGGTAGGCGTTGTCCTGGATATTACAGGATCTATGAGAAATCTTTATAATAATGGAACCGTTCAAGAAGTAGTTGAGCGTATATTAGCCGTTGCCTGCAAATTTGATGATAACCAATCGTTAGATGTGTGGGTGTACGATACGGAGTTTAGCCGGCTGCCACCTGTGACAGAGCAGGATTTAGGAAGATATGTGTTTACACATATTTTAAATAATCGTACCATTCATAAGTTTGGCCGCAATAATGAACCGCCAGTAATGGAGGATATCATTAAAAAATATACGGAGGAAGAACCCGATTCTACACCGGTATTTATCATATTTATTAACGATGGTGGTGTAGTGAAATCCACTAAAAATGTGATTATGGCTGCTTCGGTCCAACCAATTTTTTGGCAGTTTGTCGGAATTGGTAACTCGGATTTTGAAGTATTGAAGCAGCTTGATACGATGAAGGGACGTTTGGTGGATAACGCCAATTTTATTCATCTGGACCAAATTGAAAAGGTGACTGATGAAGATCTGTATGATCAGCTACTGAATGAATTCCCCATGTGGCTAAGGGCAGCGAAAGAAAAAAGAATCCTGCGAGCATAAAAATACATTATTCAGAATGAATAAGCCTATGCGCTACAATAAGCCATAACCACCTATCTTAGGGATGTTATGGCTTTTTCCAGTTTCGCTATCTTGCTATTCTATTCAACAATCCGTACACTGCCAAATAGGTATTGTATATTAGGATTAGGGTCATCACTATCAGATACGGGAGGAAACACTTTGAGCAGCGTAATTACTAAGTTTTTTGATTATGGGCAAGAAGACATAGATTATCTCCGAAGTGTGGATCCAGTACTTGGCGCAGCTATGGCACGGATGGGCAGAGTGGAACGTGTAATTATACCGGATCTTTTTACTGCGCTTATCTATGCTATAGTAGGACAGCTTATTTCAGTAAAAGCGGTTCGGACCATTTGGAACAGAATGTTGGCTCAGTTCAGAGACATCACTCCGCAGCAGTTAGCGTTACATACGGCGGATGAGATTCAAAGCTGTGGGATGACGATGAAAAAGGCACTATGTATCCATGAGATTTCCAATTTGGTCGCTCAGGGTGATTTTAAGCTGGAGGAATTGCCTGGGTTATCAGATCAAGAGGTTATACAAAAACTTATGACGTTAAAGGGCATTGGCAAGTGGACGGCAGAAATGATGTTAATCCATTCTATGGAACGACGGGATGTGGTCAGCTGGGGAGATATTGCGATTCGTCGGGGGATGATGAAGCTGTATGGACTTGATAAGCTTACCAAAGATCAATTTGAACAATACCGGCTAAACTATTCTCCTTTGGGTTCTGTGGCTTCTATATATTTATGGGAAATTTCATTTGAATAATGGACGGGTAAGGAGTACTACTATGGAAAAAACAATAAGAGAACAGCTATTGAATTTGGCAGAGGTGGACTACCAGAAGTTTTCTGCGGCCTTAATTCCGACGATAGATAATGTTATAGGCGTCAGGCTACCGGAATTGCGCAAGCTTGCTAAAATCATTGCAAAGGGTGATTGGAGAGCCTATTTGGAGCATGCCGAGACAGATTATTTTGAAGAAGTGATGCTGCAAGGTATGGTGCTTGGCTACGTGAAGACAGATCTTGAAGAAATCCTACGTTATATCGCAGACTTTATTCCCAGAATTGATAACTGGTCCGTATGCGATAGCTTTTGCACAGGCCTGAAGTTTACCGTAAAGAATAAAGAACGGGTGTGGGAGTTTATAATGCCTTACCTATTGTCAGATCAAGAATATGAAATCCGTTTTGCTGTGGTAATGATGCTTAATTTCTTTATTGAAGAGGCGTATATCAGCCGGATTTTACAATTGCTCGATAAGGTCAGTCATGAAGGCTATTATGTAAAAATGGCGGTTTCTTGGGCGCTTTCGATTTGTTATGTGAAATTGCCAGAGCCTACGATGAGTTATTTGAGAAACAACAGCTTAGATGATTTCACTTACAACAAAGCTTTGCAGAAAATCACTGAGTCTTATCGTGTGGATCCAGAAACGAAAAAATGGATTCGCGGGATGAAAAGAAGTAAAAAACAAGCCCCTTATTCAGCACAATAGCTGAGTAGTAAGAGGCTTGTTGTCCTATTTATTTTTTCTCAGTGTTTACTTCAGTGTTGGTTTTACGGTTGCGGATTCGCTCGATTTCGATGTCAACGGCGCTACGCAGGTTAGGATCGATGGAAGGACTTATTCCTGTGCCTGTATTGAATTTATTTTTGGAGTTTTCCGCCAATGCTTCCCACTCGAAAATCTTTTCTTCCATTCGTTCGAAACCTTGTGAAGCTGATCCTACATTTAGACCTTTCGTAGAAGAACGTGGAGCAGAGTTGAGTGTTTCTGTCGCTTGTTGAGCGCGAGCGATAAGTTCAGTTCTTTTCGCTTTGAGATGTTCACGCTCTTCTTTTGCTCTAGCGATATTGATCTCAAGCTCTGCAAGGGATTGCTTAGTTTGTACTTGGCTATTTATGGACTCTTCCAACTGTTCTACGTACCGTAACTTGGCTATGAGTGCCAGACGAGCTCTTTCTTCATTTCCTTGTTCAACTGCTTGAACGGCTTCGGCTTCACTTTGCTCTACTAACTGAGTATATTCTTGCTTGCGGCGTTCCAACACACTTGCTGTAACTTGCAGATCACGCTCATTGCGTTCCGCCTTAGCGATATCATTTTCAAGATCACGTAAATACTGACCTGTCAGCAACACCGGGTTTTCTAATTTGTTTAAACCTTCGTGTAGGGCTGCTTTAGTAATTGTGGAAATTCTTTTTAATAGACTCATGTTCTATCTCTCCTTTTTTATGGTTGGATTAGGGTTAGTTTGTATTAAACGACGATTTATTAATAGAAATCATGTCCATCTGAAAAGCTGTTAAAAGGTTCTTTAGGAACGATGATACTAGCGATGACGTAGAAGATAAGTACTGTTCCGAAGCTGAACAATGCTGCGGCAACAGCAACGAGACGGATTACTGTAGCATCAATACCAGACCAACGAGCAAGACCTCCGCACAAGCCACTTATCTTCTGATCACTTTGGGAACGATATAATTTTTTCATTTATTGTTTTCTTCCTCTCGTATGGGTGTGATTGTTATTGAATCCTGCAACCCGTTTGCTTATGTACTCATTCTAATGTCTTTTTGCATGCGAAAAAACGGCCTGGAGGCGGTTTTGTATACCAGACCTGAGTCGAGGTTCGTTCCCGCAGGAAGGCGGGGAAAGGGGTAGTAAATCGGTTATAGGCTACAAACCATGGACGAAGTTAGGTACAATAAAGAAAGGAATACTTCTGGCGGTGTCGAAATATGCTTATATATGACTACTACGGAATTGGGGGCTGAATATGAGTTTTTTTAACAAAGTAAAAGCAGGGGTAAGCGAGGCTGGGAATAAAGCAAAAACAGTGGTGGAGATTAACCGGTTGAAGCTGCAAAATAACGGTAAGCAAAATGATATTGACCAGCAGTATCAGGTTATGGGCAAACTGTTATTTGAAGCCGTAACTCAAGGTGCAGGGCCACTGCCAAGTGAGCAAATCGAGACTAATATCAATCGTATTCTCGAATTGAAGGCTGAGATTGAGACGAACCTTCAGCAAATTGCTGAGTTGTCCGATGTAAAGCATTGCAAAGCATGCGGTGGGAATGTGGCGATCGAGGCACGCTTTTGTCCGGCCTGCGGATCCACTTTTGAAGTGGCAAAAGAACCTGTCAGTGATGTAACTCCGTCCTCGATTTCTTTGGATAAGAAGGAATAGATTTACTTCATACAAGAAACTTATGAATAAAGAGGCTGTCTCAAAAGTAGTGAATACTACTTATGAGGCAGCTTCTTTTTAGTAAAAAGGCTATAAGCGGATTCTTGCTGTAGCCAATAGACTATGGGCTACGCACACAAAGTATTCTATGCCATTAGGTTGGGCGGCGGAATATTCATTTTGTGTGATACCTGTTGGGGACGATATCTATTGGACGGTGCGATAAGCAGTATGCGGGGGCCGTTTGTGTTGTCTGCGTTTATGAGTGTGCGAAGCCGGCCTAAAACTAATTAGGGAAAAACTCCCTGAAAATAACCAATATTCGCTCTAAATGAACGAATTTAGGGAATTCCTCCCTAATAATAAGGGGAATTTCTTTAATTGGTAACGAATCAGCTGAAATTTAGGGAATTCCTCCCTAATTATTAGTCTGTTGATCAAAAATCCCAGAAATTCCCCAATTATTTTAGCGGAGCTTAATTAGATCTTTAAGCGGGATTGTATCTACAATCTTAATTTCACTTGTCTATAATCTAGTGTCGTTTAAACCTTAGAAGCACGGCGTTTCTTAAATTGATACACAATTAGCAACATAAGCGGCAGAACAAATGCACAGGTGAAATCCCAATCTACCCAGTAGGCGGGGATCTCCTTTACATAGAAAATGATGTCTTTGGCAATCAGTTGTGACATACCGAATAACAAAAATCCAGTAGGTATGATCAGAGGACGGTGGCTTTTGAGTTTAAATAATTGGGCTGTACCTAAGGTTAAAGCATAGTAATAAACTGCTGTTTTGAAGTACGTGCTGATAATCCATGCTGTAGCCATAAGCGCTTCAATACGTTGCAGAGAATTAGCAATATTAATTTTTTGAGCAAGAATATAAGCGGCATAAAATTGATGTTCAGAAGCGTAAACACCTAGAACGGTAAGGGAAAACAATAAGATGAGGTTAAGGCCCAGAGCTCCGATGATCAAGGCTATGAAAATATCCCGGCTTGTTTTGCTATTTTTCTGAGCATAAGGATATATCATTAGAAACACGCACAATTCGCCAAAAGGATAAAAAACACCATACATCAAAGTATGAAGCATGTCCGGTACTGGTGTGTTTAAGATGGGGTATAAACGTTCCATTTTGACATCGGGGGTCAGCAGGAGCAGCAGACCGATCAAAAAAACTGCAAATAAAGGAAAAAAAAGCTGAGCTGCCCGGCCCAATATTTCTAGGCCAAGTCGTACCCCATATACCAGCAGGAAAATGGCCATGAAACGAATAACCCCACCGGGTGTTTTCTCGTAAATCTGTGTACACATGAAATCTTCAATTTCTCTTATGTAGGTGGAGGCAGCAATCAGGAAGAACCCTAAATAGAATAAGGCCACAGCAGTTCCGACCCATTTTCCTAAAATTTGTAGGCTAAGCTCGATAATATTCTTGTTGGGTTCAAGGTCTGCTAAGCAGAGTAACAATTTTATGGTCACTAGACCCAAGGGAATACTAATCAAAGCAGCAATCCATGCATCTTGTTTCGCTCCTGATATCATTAACGCCGGATACACAAGCGCCATATCCCCAATAAATGTGAATAGCCCGAGTATAATCATTTGATTGGTACTAATTCGATCTTTCTCCAAACTCATATACCCCCTCAAATTTATTGGACTAGTTTTAGTATGGTTGTAGTTACCAGAATTATGCCATCCCGATTTTTTAATCCGAAGGAATAATTATCATAATTAACATCAAACTATACTCATCTATCTATGGAGAAGTGGAGGCTGCATCATGAAAGATACGGAGATTGGTACATTATCAAGCCGGTTGGAAGTTAATATTGCTAATTTGTACCAATTGATGGGTGAAAGCTCTGATGTAGTGATAAAAGAGTTGCAGATAGAAGAGAACACTCATATTTCTTTGATTTACATAGATGGTCTTGTGGATACTCAGGTGCTGCATAATTCAATTTTGTATTCCTTGCAGGAACACATTCCTTACGAACAGCTGAGGGGGCTTTCTCCCGAGCAGAAGTTTGAGATCATTAAGAAACAGATATTAATAGCCGGCGATATAGCCGTCATTGACGATTACAGCCAATTTATTCATCATTTATTGTCCGGTAATATAATGCTGCTGCTTGACGGGTTATCCAGCGCTCTGCGGATCGGCTTACCAGGCTGGGAAGATCGTAATGTAGGGGAGCCTAGCTCACAGTCGGTTGTTCGGGGTCCAATGGAAGGATTCACTGAGAATTTACGGACGAATACGGCACTGGTTCGGCGAAAAATCAAAGATAGCCATTTATGGCTGGAAACCGTTCAGATCGGAAGGGTGACTCAAACCAGCGTATCCATTATGTATCTAAGTAACATCGCGAATAAGGAACTGGTGCAAGAGGTAAAGCGCCGTCTGAATAAAATAGATACGGACAGTATTCTCGAGAGTGGATATATTGAGGAGTTTATTCAAGAGACGGCAGTTACACCTTTTCCTACCGTATACAACAGTGATCGTCCGGATACGATTGCAGCGGGTATTTTGGAAGGAAAAGTGGCCATTCTTGTTGATGGAACTCCTTTTGTACTGCTGGTGCCCACATTTTTTGTGGCATTTTTCCAGTCAGCTGAGGATTATTACCAAAGGGCTGATATTGGAACATTGCTGAGATTAGTTCGTTTTATTTCATTTTTTATTACTTTGCTTGCCCCTTCATTGTATGTTGCGATTACTACCTATCACCAGGAGATGATACCGACCAATCTTGTAATCAGTTTAGCTGCCCAGCGGGAGAGTGTTCCTTTTCCTGCTTTTGTTGAGGCGCTGATCATGGAAATGACTTATGAGATTTTGCGGGAAGCCGGGGTGCGGATACCCAAAAATATTGGTCAGGCGATTTCCATTGTCGGAACGTTGGTGATTGGACAAGCCGCGGTAGCAGCGGGTTTTATTTCATCCGCAATGGTCATTATTGTATCGCTAACAGCCATTTCTAGTTTTGTTATTCCGGAGACAGGAATGTCTATAGCTGCGCGGATGATCCGTTTTGTGCTTATAGCTTTGGCCGGATTTATCGGATTATATGGAATTCTCTTCGGTATTTTCATCATCGTATTGCATTTGTCGAGTCTGCGTTCTTTCGGAATGCCTTATATGAGTCCGCTCGGACCGTATAATTCCAAAGATTTAAAAGACTCTATTTTTCGCTTTCCGTGGCCGTTTTTAAAGACAAGGCCTGCTGAGAATAAGACGCAGAACCTGTTTCGTCAAAGCACATCCAGTGATAAGGAACCAACCAAATGAATAAAAAATTAGTTAGAGGCGTTCTTCGATTAATGATAGCTCTCCAATTTACGTTAGTGCTAAGCGGCTGTTGGGAAAGAAATGAGCTGAATGAGATAGCTTTTGTCTTGGGGATAGGGATTGACAAGGCAGAAAAAGGTTATACCGTTTCGATGCAGGTCGTTATTCCATCTGCGATTTCCTCCCAAACGAATGGAGGAGGGGGAGGCAGTGGAGTCCCAGTGGTTGTATATAAATTTACTGTACCTACGTTTTATGATGCGCTGCGTAAGCTGAATCTGGATAGCTCTAGGTCAAGTTATCTCGGTCATATCCGGGTGTTGGTGATTGGGGAGGAGCTTGCCCGCACCGGAGTGGGTGAGATACTCGATGTATTTAAAAGAAGTCGGGAACCCCGGATGGATTTCTACGTTATGGTTGCCAGAGATACAACCGCCAGCAATGTCTTGAATGTCCTTACACCTATGGATAAATTACCAGCGAACAAATTATTTAGCTCCTTGGATAATTCTTATAAAGATTCAGCAAAAACAGTCGCTGTCACGCTGGATGATTTTATTGAGAATTTATTGTCTGAAGGTGAGAATCCTGTGCTAACCGGAGTGAAAATTATAGGAGATCCCAAAGATGGAGAAGACAAAAGCAATGTAGAGCGAACAATGCCTAAGGCAAGATTGGAATACCATACTGTAGCTGTGTTCAAAAAAGACAAGTTGATCGGTTGGCTAAACGAGGGAGAAACGATT
Source organism: Paenibacillus sp. FSL R5-0928 (assembly GCF_037970385.1). Taxonomy (NCBI): domain Bacteria; kingdom Bacillati; phylum Bacillota; class Bacilli; order Caryophanales; family Paenibacillaceae; genus Paenibacillus; species Paenibacillus sp. FSL R5-0928. The sequence goes on from NZ_CP150225.1 coordinate 1,547,702, forward strand.
GGTTACAATTATATCAACGATAAGGTAACCGCACATTCTGGCTCGATCGCAGGGGAAGACGGAAAGCCCATAGTAATCGAAGCGATCCAGGCTACAACTAAACGCAAAGTGAAAATCATTAATGGGGAGCCGCATATTTACCTTAGTGTTAAGACGCTTTGCAATATTGAAGAAGTGCAAAGTGTAGAAAATTTGGAATCGGAAAGCACTATAAAACGTTTGGAAAAGGAAACAGAGGAGCGGATTATAGAGCGGATGCAAAAAACTGTGGAGCATGTAAATGATCGTTTCAATGTTGATATTATGGGATTCGGACAATCGATCTACCATGCCAGCCCTAAAGCTTGGGCAAAGCTGCAGCAACAAAAGGGTGACGATTACCTTAAATCATTGTGCATCCATTACAAAGCCTCAGCAGTTATTAACCGCGTGGGTCTCACAGATAATTCTTTTCTTGAAAAAATCAAGGAGTGAAGTCAAATGCTAGTACTGTTATTCTTGGTGATTGCTGTAGGTTGTATGGCACTTGATTTGCCTAAATTAATGCGAAAGCGCCGAGTGCGTGATCTTAGCGTATATTTTATTTTTTGGATTTTGGGTCTTGGCGCGACCTTCTGCTCGTTGTTAAAATTGAACATCCCCAGTCCGCTGTTTCTTATTATCTTTATCTATAAGCCAATAAATAATTTATTTGGCTTATTGTTTCATTAACAATGAAGCTGCAATTATCGCGGCTTTTTTTGTTTTATCATGTAGAAGTTCTTGTCCTTAACTTAAGAATATTTCATAGAATGAAAATGAGAGGTTGACCATATTTGTCGGTGGGGCATATTATTTGGAATGAACAATTTTTAAGTAAGCTTTCGGCTTTACTTGTATAGGAGCTTGCTCCTTGTTGGATGTATTGTATACTAACGAATAAAAAGAAAACGGTTACAAAGAGATTTTCAATTCAAGGAAAAAGGCATAATCATTCTCAGGGCTGCAAGGGGGAAGAAATGAAACCAATATTCAAAATTATGATTGTTGATGATGAGATGCTTGTAAGACAAGGAATCAAACATCTTTTGGATTGGGAAAATGAAGGGTATCGAATTGTTGGTGAGGCTGCTAACGGTCTTGAAGCACTAAATATGATGGATGAGGTTAATCCTCATGTGATCATTACAGATATTGTTATGCCAATAATGGGCGGGGAGAAACTGGTCAAGATCGTTAAGGAGAAATACCCTCATATTGAAGTAATCGTCTTAAGTAGTTTCAGTGAATATGATTATGTCCGATCCACATTTCAAAGTGGTGTAGCGGACTACATTCTGAAGCCAAAGTTGGAATCTGATTATCTGTTAACCATCCTAAATAAAACCACTACTAAATTGGTAGGGATGGAGATGACCGATCAAGGAAAGGATCCTGGGGAAAAGCAAGTTTTGCTAGTTATCGAGAAGCTTATGACCGGATATGAGTCTGGGCTTGAGTCTGCTTTGCTTCATGCAAAGTTTCCACACACACTATTCTCGTTTTTCGGAGCGGATATGAAACATATTAAAGATTCTGGGGATAGGTTAACTTTCACACAAAAAATAGAAAAAGGGCTTAGTAAGCTCCCTTTGGGCGATACAGTGTTTATTCGGCTGAAGTTTGTCAATGATTCGGTTATATATTTGCTTAATGCAAAGCCGGAACAGTGGGACGAGCTTGTTATAGAGCTCCGATATCTAGTCTCGGAGATGGACCATTGGGCGAGAGAAACACATTTCGTTATCAGTCAAAGCTTTACGGATTTTAATAAGCTGGGGGAGATTTATCGAGACAATTATTTAAAGCTTACACGATACAGTTTCTACTTGCCGGATCGAAGCTTAATTGAAAATGATCATTTGCCCAGCCTTCCGAGTGCATATCAGGAATATGATATGGGCGAATTAATGGAACAACTGAAACGTAAGCAATACCAGAAGGCATTCACTGGATTTCTGGAATATGTTCATCTCCGTTCGATGGATTATCGGACCGATATTTTCGAATTCAAATCGTTATTGGGGAATTTTATATTTAACGTAGCGACCACACTTGGAAAAATGAAGTATGAGACCGGAGGCTTGGAGGAATCCAAATACGACTTCTTTCGAAAAATAGATGAAGCGATGTATGCCGGAGATGCAATCGCTGTTGCTGAAGCTTTTATTCGCGAAGCTGAACGTGCGATTGGTGAGACGAACCTAACGATCAATCCAAATATGACCCGCTTGCTTGAATACATTCAGGATCATTACGCTGATCCCATCACGTTGACTGGGGTTGCGCGGCAGTTTCATTTCAACGCTTCTTATTTATCGAGCCATTTCACAGCTCAGAATGGTGAAGGATTTAATGAATATCTGAACAAAGTCCGTTTGGAGAAAGCCATGGAGTTACTCGTGACAACGGAAAAAACAATTTCTGATATTAGCGCTAGTGTGGGCTATTCGGATCAGAGTTATTTCACTAAAGTGTTTAAGAAGCAGGCGGGCATTTCTCCGAGCCAGTACCGAAGACGGGACGTAGAGCGACCATGATTGGAACAATCATCAACAAGATTAGGAAACAGGGCTTATTTCTCAAGCTTTTTCTTGTGACCCTCATAAGCATTGTTGCCGTATCCCTTCTGACTTTGTCTATTACCATCCGTATGTCAGAAAATTTATTCTTAAAGACCTTCAGCATAACGAATGGCAAACTACTGAATCAGATGAAGACAAACTTGGAGTCCTACAACAACGTTGTAGCTACGGGTGCTACAATGACAGCTCAGAATGGTGCCATCCGCAGCTATTTGTCCGGGGGAGAGACGGATTCATTGACGCTTGCTATCAAAACCTACCAGATGACAGAAAGCATGCGTGCAGTCCGCTCCAACCTGAGTGCCTTTGATGTGGGTATTATGATTGTAGGTGCGAATGGCAGAAGTTATTCAACCGATCCTTGGTATTGGTCTGCTACTGCTGATGAACTGAAGAACCACCCGATTACGAAAGCGACAGTGGCCCATCCACAGCAAATTCTGTACCAACTTTATCAAAAAGAGGATGGTCAAACCAAAAAGAAAGAGATCCTGTTAGTGGCTTCTAAAGCTCTATTTGATCATTCGACCGGCCGTATCTATGGCACTATGTACATTGCAATTCGTGATAGCGATTTTAAGGCCTTCTATGCCAATTTTACGAGTGAAGGTAATGATGTTGTTTTGCTGAATGCAAAAGGGCAAATTGTATCCAGCAACAGGACAGAGCTGATTGGGCTGACCGATCAACAGCTGCTTCAAGAAGTAGTTGATGAACAGAGCACAGGAGACAATGGAGAATCTGTCTATGTGATGGGGAATGAACGGGTAGTATTCTCGGAATACTTGCCTGAATTTGATGTTTATTTGGTGAATCTGATCGATAAGAAAGCTGTAACGGGTCAGATGGTAAATGCTAAAGCAGTGTCGTTGACGATCATGGCTATCGTAGCCATTTCGCTTATTATTGTATTTTTAATTACCAGGAAAATGACGAAGTCCCTGCGTGTACTCGTTGAACAGATGTCGAGTATTCCTAAGGGGGGATTTGATAATCATGTGGATGTCGCCACTAGTAGTTATGAAGTTAAGGAGCTAGGAAATGCCTTTAATTTTATGCTTGATTCCCTACATGATTATGTTGATCGGTTGATGGAGACCCAGAAGCAGCAGCGTAATGCGGAGCTGGCCGCCCTTCAAATGCAGATCAATCCACATTTTTTATATAATACGCTGGCTTCTATCAAATTTCTGGTGCAACAGGGCAACAAGGAAAAAGCAGCTGGAACAATAAATTCGCTAATCTCACTCCTGCAAAACACTGTCAGTGATATTCAATCCACTATACCTGTTAGTCAGGAATTAGAATCGCTGAAGCATTATGTGTATATCAATCATGTAAGGTACGGTGAAAAGATTCGCGTGAATTATTTTGTGGAGCCTGAAAGCTTGGATTATCATATGCCAAAGCTAATTCTGCAGCCTTTTATCGAAAACGCGTTCTTTCATGCATTCAATCTTAAAGATGAGGGAAGAATTCTGATCATGATCGCCGTTCAGGGAGATCAGCTTGTATGCGAAGTTGTAGATAATGGTGATGGGATGGACCTTGATCCGAATTTGATGAAAGAAGAACAGCTGCCAGCCTCGAAGCACAAACGACAATTATTCTCCGGGATCGGTATACGGAATGTTGATGACAGAATCAAATTGTTGTACGGAGAGCGCTATGGTATTAACATTACAAGCAAACGAAATGAAGGTACGAAGATCATAATTACGCTTCCATTGTTAAAAAGCTAAAATTTTTACAAGAACCTAAAAATAATACCAGAGTCGATCTTAGAGTAAAAATAGAATCCAATAATAACACCAAAGCTAACAAAGATACTGCCAAAGAAAGCGAATACAAAATGATAAGATGGAAGCGTAGCAGAGAAAACGCTTCCATCTTTATTATTTTACAGATTATCAAGGGGGTTACGAAGTGAAAAAATTATTATCCGTAATGCTGGCTAGTGTGGTTCTACTTTCGGCATGTTCCTCAGGTGGAACGAAAAACGAAACGAGCAACTCCGGAAGCGAAGGTAGCAGCAAGCCACAAGAGATCACAGTTTGGGCTTGGGACCCAGCGTTTAACATTGCAGCCATGAATGTTGCTAAAGAAGCTTATGCGAAAGTCAATCCAGACGTAACGGTAAACGTCGTTGAGAACGCGCAGGCTGATATCGTGCAAAAGCTGAACACAGGACTGAACTCTGGATCTACGAAGGGTCTTCCTAACATTGTATTGATTGAGGATTACCGTGCGCAAAGCTTTTTGCAAGCGTATCCGGATTCCTTTTATGAATTGACGGATGTTGTAAAAGCTGCTGATTTTGCGGATTACAAAATTGGCCCGACCAGTGTTGACGGCAAGCAATATGGTGTTCCGTTTGATTCTGGTGTAACTGGAATGTATGTACGTACAGACTATCTTGAGCAAGCAGGCTATAGCCTGGATGCACTACAGGATATCGACTGGAAGCAATATATCGAGATCGGTAAAGCTGTAAAAGAAAAAACCGGCAAAAGCATGATCACACTGGATCCCAATGATCTTGGACTTATCCGGGTCATGATTCAATCGGCGGGTGCATGGTATACGGGTGAAGACGGTCAAACTCCGACCATTGCAGACAATGCTGCTTTGAAAGAGGCGCTTGTATTGTACAAAGAAATGATGGATTCCGGCATCGTGAAAGTTAACTCAGACTGGAGTCAATTTGTAGGCGCATTCAATAGTGGTGAAGTGGCTACTGTGCCAACGGGTAACTGGATTACACCTTCAATTAAAGCCGAAGCTTCCCAATCCGGTAAGTGGGCAGTAGCTCCACTTCCTAAGCTGGCAGCCACAGCAGGCTCCGTCCATGCATCCAACCTTGGGGGCAGCTCCTGGTATGTAATGAATGTAGATGGTAAAGAAGCTGCTGCGGAGTTCCTTGCAAAAACATTTGCTTCTGATGCGGAATTGTATCAGACGTTAAATACAAAAGTTGGTGTTATCGGCACTTTAAAAGCTGCGGCAAGCGGAGAAGCTTATTCAGCTGCGGATGAATTTTTCAAAGGTCAAAAGGTCGTATCCGATTTTGCGGCTTGGACCGAACAAATTCCTAACGTCAACTATGGCATGAACACTTACGCAATAGAGGACATTATGGTTGTAGCAGTGCAATCTTATCTTGGTGGAAAAGATGTAGATACTGTTCTGAAAGATGCCCAGAAGCAAGCAGATACCCAAGTTCGCTAATCACACTTAGGCTGTACAATCTAGGCCCTTGCTTCTTCTTCTCCTGTAAATTGGATTTCTACAGAAGGATGGGTAGCAGGGGCTTTCATCTCTAATTTATCAGACAGAAGGGTGTGGAGTGGAGTGGAAACTGTAAAGCCAGGGCTAAGCCCTCAAAGACATAAGAGCACTAAAGGTCAACGGCAAATCCATCTGACAGGCTGGTTATTCGTTCTTGTGCCGGTCATTATGATCAGTATTTTCTATTTTTATCCAATGATTCAAGCTTTAATTCTATCCTTCAAGACAGGCAGAGGCAACAATCTTCAGTTTACCGGCCTTGATAACTATATTCGTCTGTTTAGCGACACCACTTTCCTTACAGCCGTCAAAAACACTTTTATTTACTTGATTATTCAGGTCCCAGTTATGCTGGTACTGGCGCTCTTTATCGCTGTGCTGCTAAATGACGAAAGACTGAAATTTAAAGGATTTTTCAGAACGGCGATATTTCTGCCAACGGTAACTTCACTTGTAGCGTACTCCGTTGTTTTCAAGTACATGTTTGGAGCCGAAGGTATCGTCAATAAATTTCTGGTGAATCTGCATCTAATCAGCGAACCGATTCAATGGATTACCGATCCCTTCTGGGCCAAAGTTACTATCATTATCGCTATCACTTGGCGCTTTACTGGCTATAATATGATTTTCTATTTGTCCTCACTGCAAAATGTCGACAAATCAATATATGAGGCTGCTCATATAGATGGAGCGAGTGCATTTACACAATTTTTCAAAATTACAATTCCCCTATTGAAGCCGATTATCTTGTTCACGACGATAACATCGACCATTGGAACACTTCAGTTGTTTGACGAGGTGGTTAACATCACGAAAGGTGGACCCGGCAATGCAACCATGTCGATTTCCCAATATATTTATAACCTTTCCTTTGAATACACACCTAACTTTGGATACGCTGCAACCGTCTCCTATTCGATTGTTGTAATGGTGCTCATTCTGACGCTTATTCAGAACAAACTAGGAGGGGATAAGAGATAATGAAAACCAAACGCATGTTTACTTACGTATTTCTAATCATCGCTGCGCTGATCTCTATCTTTCCATTTATCTGGATGGTTATAAGCGCCACGAACCAGTCGGTTGATGTAACCAAAGGGACATTGTTGCCGGGTGTACATTTAGTGGAAAATATAAACAATCTATTTAGTTCAGTGGATATGTGGCAGGCTCTCTGGAACTCTGCAAAAATCTCTGTGGTGACTACTGTGCTTTCACTGCTAGTAGCATCGGCGGCTGGATATGGTTTTGAAATGTACCGCAGCCGGAGTAAAGATATCGTATTCAATATTTTGCTGGCTTCAATGATGATTCCATTTGCGGCGATTATGGTACCTCTATTTCAAATGTTCGCCAAAGTATCTAGTGTAGTGCCGTTTCTCGGTATCGATACAGCATCGGCAGTCATTCTTCCGACATTTACAACAGCATTCCTAATTTTTTTCTTTCGTCAAAGTACAAAAATGTTTCCTAAGGATATGATGGAGGCTGGGCGCATCGATGGGCTTTCGGAATTTGGTCTGTTCTTCCGCATTTATATGCCAACGATGAAATCAACTTACGCCGCCGCTGCGATTATCACATTTTTAAACAGCTGGAACAATTATCTGTGGCCTTTGATCGTATTGCAATCACCAGAAAATATGACTGTGCCCCTTCTTATCTCGAATCTAGGCTCAGGTTATGCCCCTGACTATGGTCTGATCATGTCAGCGATTGTCATTACGACCTTACCGACAGCATTAGTGTTTTTCATGATGCAAAAGCAATTTGTAGCTGGGATGACGGGTTCGGTTAAATAAGTTAGCGTTCATGTGAAGAATAGAGGAGGAAGTATAGATGAAGCAGCAGGTTGAACGAAATCTCACTCCAAGTCTGGAATGGTTATCAGACCCGTCCATTTATGCAATAGGCAGAGTGCACGCGCATTCTGACCATCGATATTACCAAACGAAAAATGAAGCCGAAGCGCTTGGAGAAATGCCCTGGCGCCATAGCCTGAACGGCAGCTGGAAATTTAGTTATGCCCAAAATGCCATGGAACGACAGGTTCATTTTTATAAGGAGGACGTGTCTTGCAGAGGCTGGAAGGATATTAAAGTTCCCGGTCATATCCAACTTCAGGGTTATGGGCAGCCTCAGTACGTGAATACGATGTATCCATGGGACGGTCATGAGCTTCTTAGACCTCCGATGATCTCTGAGGACCACAATCCTGTAGGCAGCTATGTCAAATATTTTGAAGTTCCTGCGGGCTGGGAGCAACGTCCGGTGTATATATCTTTTCAAGGAGTTGAATCGGCTTTTTATATATGGTTAAACGGGGAGTTTGTTGGCTATAGCGAAGATAGCTTTACACCGAGTGAATTTGATTTAACATCGTACTTGACGGAAGGCGAAAATAAGCTGGCGGTTGAAGTCTATCAGCGCAGCACGGGGAGTTGGTTGGAGGATCAGGACTTCTGGCGTTTTTCGGGAATTTTTCGTGAGGTGTATCTATACACCGTGCCGGATGTTCATGTGCGGGATCTCCACGTTCAAACCGATTTGGATGAAAAGTTTGAGCAAGGAACGCTGACGGCTGTCATGCAATTGATAGGTAAGTCTGCCTCAAAAGTGCTCCTTGAGCTTAAGGATAGAGCAGGTAATCTTGTGGCTAGTACTGAAAGTGAAGTTTCAGGAGATTCCCTTTCGCTTACGCTTGCGGCAACAAAGGTGCAGCTGTGGAGCGCAGAAGCTCCTAATCTGTATACCCTTTACGTATCAGTTTACAACGCATCCGGGGATCTTGTAGAAGTTGTGCCGCAAAAAATTGGTTTTCGGAAATTCGAAATGATAGATAAGATTATGCACTTAAACGGTAAACGTATTGTATTTAAAGGCGTTAACCGGCATGAGTTTAATCCGCGCTTTGGACGCAGTATTACAAAAGAAGATATGCTGTGGGACATAAAAACCTTGAAGCAGGCGAACATCAACGCGGTTCGGACCTCGCACTATCCGAATATGACACTGTGGTATGAGTTGTGTGATGAATACGGAGTCTATGTCATTGACGAGATGAATTTAGAGTCGCATGGATCATGGCAGAAAATGGGGGCAGTTGAGCCGTCTTGGAACATCCCCGGCAATAAGCCTGAATGGCAGGATATCGTGATGGATCGTGCGATTTCCATGGTGGAGAGAGACAAAAACCATCCCTCCATTCTAATTTGGTCTTGTGGGAACGAATCTTTTGCAGGAGAAGTAATTCTGAACGTAGCCAATTATTTTCGAGAGAAGGACCCTACTCGGTTGGTTCATTACGAAGGGGTGTTCCATAACCGTGAATATGATGATTCGAGCGATATGGAGAGCCGGATGTATGCGAAAGCAGCAGATATCGAAAGGTATTTAACAGAAGATCCGCTAAAACCATATATTAGCTGTGAATACATGCATGCGATGGGCAATTCCGTCGGGGGGTTGCATAAATACACAGAGCTAGAGCAGAAGTATCCAATGTATCAGGGTGGATTTATCTGGGATTATATGGATCAGGTGATTGTGAAAAATGATCGATACGGTAAGCCCTTCATGGCTTATGGAGGAGACTTCGATGACCGTTCAACCGACTACAACTTCTCCGGTAACGGAATTGTGTATGCGGATCGGAGATGGTCGCCAAAAATGCAGGAAGTGAAATTTCTGTATCAGAACTTCAAGCTGCTCCCGGACAGTCAGGGTTTTACAATCAGAAATGAAAACTTATTTGTGGGCTTGGATGCTTATGAATTACAATACGCTCTCAACTATGAGGGTAGGGTCATCCAGCGTGGAACTGTCTTCGCTCAGGTTAATCCGGGCGAGGAAAAATATGTAGAAGTTGATCTACCCGATATTAAGAATCAGCCTGGCGAGTATAGCTTGGATGTTTCTCTTGTTCTGAAGGAAGATTCATTATGGGCGAATAGCGGTTATGAAATCGCTTTTGGCCAGCATGTTTTTCAAGTGGCAAATACGTCAACCGAGGAGTCTTTAACAGATGCTAAGATAACATCTGTCGTGAATGATTTTCGCGTGGTTGAAGGAGATGTGAATATTGGTGTACATGGTCGTGACTTCTCCGTAATGTTCTCAAAGCAGGCGGGTACATTAATTTCTGTTAAATATTCAGGACAGGAAATGATCTCTTCACCGCCGGGACCGCTCTTCTGGAGAGCAATGACAGACAATGACAAGGGGGCGGGAATGCATTTTGACTCTTCCCCTTGGTATGCAGCAAGCTTGACCCGTAGAACGTTAAGCTTCGAGCTCGTGGAGGAGAAAGACCGTGCGACGGTGACTTACGTGTATAAGCTTAGTGTATCAGAGGGAGTACGGGTAAGTGTAACTTACACAGTGTTCTCCGATGGAAGCATACAGGTGAAATCAAGCTACCATGGAGCAGCGGGTTTACCAAAGCTTCCGCTCTTTGCTTTAAGCTTTAAGGTGCCAGCGGATTATCACCAGCTGAATTGGTATGCAAATGGCCCGGAAGAAAATTATATCGACCGTGCGTGTGGGGCGAGATTGTGTCGCTTCCAGAATCATGCGGTGGACAATGTGTCGTCCTATTTGGTGCCGCAGGAATCGGGCAACCGCACAGGTGTGCGCGAAGTATCGATTAAGAACGATTATGGCCAAGGCATTATAATATCGGCACCAGCTACAGCCCCTGTTGAAGCCAATATCTCGCCTTACTCGGCAATGGAGCTGGAGAATGCGACACATCATTATGAGCTGCCGAACGTTCACTATACCGTTGTTACCATTGCTGGACGTCAAATGGGCGTAGGCGGGGATGACAGCTGGGGAGCTCCAGTTCTTGATGAATATCAAATCAATCCATCCTTAGATATGGATTTTGAATTTACAATTCGCAGAGCATGATTTTTTTGCAATATTTGAAGTTCATGTATTAGATGATAAATATTCCAGGCTCGGTTCAACGTTAAATTTGAACCGAGCTTTTTTATGCTCGTTATAATCCCGTATAATTTGAGCTCAGTAAAACCTTATAAAGTCCTTAGATTTGCTATATATGATCAACGTATAGCAAATGAGAGGATGATAAAGGATGGGAGAGTATATTTTACAAACTAATAATTTATGCAAGAATTTCAGGGGGCAGCGTGCGGTTAACGATATCAGCATAACCGTAAAAACTAATTCGATTTATGGACTGTTAGGCCCAAACGGCGCAGGTAAATCGACGACTCTAAAAATGATAACAGGAATACTTCGAGCGACGTCAGGACAAATTTTATTTGACGGTCATCCATGGACACGTAAGGATTTACTACACATTGGAGCGCTGATTGAGTCCCCGCCACTTTATGGGAATCTGACTGCTGTCCAAAATTTGAAGGTACACACGACAATATTAAACTTACCGGATTCTCGGATTCGGGAAGTTCTTGAAATTGTTGATTTAACAACAACAGGCAAAAAAAGAGCGGGACAATTCTCTATGGGCATGAAGCAACGTCTCGGGATTGCGATCGCTTTGTTAAATCAACCTAGACTCTTGATTCTGGATGAACCGACAAATGGGCTTGACCCGATTGGAATTCAGGAATTACGTAAGCTTATACGCTCATTTCCTGCACAAGGGATTACAGTTATTTTATCGAGTCATATTCTTCATGAGGTGGAGCAAATTGCCGATCATATTGGAATCATTAGTAATGGTGTTCTAGGGTATCAGAATGCAATATTTCCTGGTGATGATTTGGAGAAATTGTTCATGGAAGTCGTGAGTCGGAACAGACAGGAGGTAACCAGATGATCCACTATCTTTTATCCGAAAATATTAAATTCAAACGAACATTTTCGCGAAAATTGATTGTCGTGGTGCCACTGTTTTTTCTTCTATTTTCATTTTTCACACAACAGAACCTGCAAACTGAAGACCACTATTTTATGGAAATGGTCTTTAATTGGTGGCCGCTGTTATTCATGACCATAGGATCTGCTTTGTTGTCTACACTATCGAATAACAAGGATCGTAAGGCTGGAGGATACCGCAGCTTAAGCAGTCAAGGAATTAGCATCGTTAAACTTTGGCTCAGTAAAATTATTGTGGTGTCATATTATTTGCTGTTGTCTTCGCTGCTCCTTATTGCAGTAATGTACCTATCTGGTCTTTTGTTTCCTTTGGGTGCAGCACCCTTATCTGAAATTACAACAGCCGCTATGGTTGTTTGGTTGACCTCTTTGGGGATGATTCCAATCTATCTATTCTTAGCTGAAAAATTTGGGTCTGTAGTATCTATTCTTGCAGGTCTGTTTGGGATGATTGTGAGTGTACTAGCAGCGGATCAACCTTCATGGATTTATGTTCCGTGGAGTTGGGCTTTAAGGTTAATGTGTCCCATTGTTGGTGTACGTCCAAATGGTGTGGCTCTTTCAGCACAGGATGCTCTAAGAGACTCTTCGGTTATTTTACCTGGAATTGTGGTGTCGCTTGTATTCTTTTTGGTAACCCTCACCTTAACTAGCTGCTGGTTTAGTAGAAGAGAGGTGCGATAGAGATGGTGATACTCCGGCTATTACAAGCTGAATGGTTGATGACTAAGCACACTGCAATTCGTTGGTTGATATTCCTTGTTCCTGTTCTATATCCGATGATGGTACTTTGGTATTTTTCACAGCGTGCGGATCAGTTTCACATCTATGATGGTTATTTTTCATTAATAGCCTTTGGGTTGCCTGTTGGGATAGGATTATTCTCTGCTTTAATGAGTGGTTTAGAGGAGGGGGCAGGGGGATTCTATAATCTATTAAGTGCTCTTTCACGTCCGAAGTGTTATATAAGAAAACTCGGGTTCATAATCTTGGCGATGATATGGATCGTATTCGGTTCAACATCAATTCTAATACTGGGCATGAAACAAATTTTGCATATAGAGCAGATACAATATCTAATATTCTGGCAAGGAGCTTGTTGGGTAGTAGGCACTGCTCTAATCTTAATGATCTTTCATCTCATCTTAAGTTATGCTGGAGGTTTGGGACTTTCTCTAACGGTGGGTAGTGCAGGTACGCTAATTGCAGCCATCGTAGGTGGAACCATTGTAGGAGATAAAGTGTGGTTATACATACCGTGGGCCTGGTCGATGCGGATGATTCAACTTCCCTTGTTTTATGCACAACCCAACGGGTTCATTGAAACGGAAGTATTGAAGCTGCAACTTCTTCATTCCGTACCTGCTATACTTATTAGTACAATGATAATGGCAATGTTAGGCTTGACATGGTTTCATTACTTTCAGGGTAGGAAATCATATGAATAAATAGGAGTGAGGTCACTGGCTAATATTTTAATAATAGATGATGAACCTGATATTTTGGCGCTAGTAAATAATATTCTTAGCAAAGATCACCATAGGGTTACGGTAAAAACAAGTGCACGACATATGCCTTTGAACGAGTACTCGACATTTGATTTAATCCTGTTGGACGTGATGATGCCAGATATCGATGGTTTTGAGCTCTGTACTCAAATCAGGGATATCGTAGACTGTCCGATTCTGTTTCTTACAGCTAAATCAATGGAGACAGATATTATGTTTGGACTTAGTGTAGGGGCAGATGACTATATCGTGAAGCCTTTTCGCGCAGGCGAGTTGAAGGCTCGGGTTAACGCTCATTTGCGGCGTGAGAATCGAGGGAAAAATCATATGTTAAGCGCATCTGGAGTGAAATTCAATCTCTCGGCAAAGGAGATTTCTATTGATAAAGAGAAAATAAATTTCACTAAAAGTGAATATCAGATATGTGAATTTCTTGCTAGAAATAAAGGTCAGGTTTTTTCCAAAGAACAAATTTATGAATCGGTTTATGGCTATGACAGAGAAAGCGATAGCTCAACTATTACAGAACATGTAAAAAATATCCGCAGTAAGCTGAGTGCGAGGGAGGTTTCACCGATTGAAACCGTTTGGGGGATAGGTTACAAATGGGTGTGAAACGAATACGGCTCCGTACAGTCTTCATTCAATATTTATTATCATTAGGTGCGTGTACTCTATTATTGGCATTTCTGTGTTTAGGGGTATTTACTCTCTTAATGCAGTATGGAATGATTGTTCCAGCAAACCATACTGAGCAATCCATTGCAAAGTCTTGGGATGTTTTGCAGCGTGCGCCAGAAATTACGCAAGAAATGATCCCTTGGGGAGCGGAACATGCGGTATTGGATCAGCAAAAGAACTATATTTCAGGAAATATTCCTAAAGAACGCGCTCTAGATATATTGCAGAAGAATCAAAGCAGTTGTAATCTCATGGGTACAAACTGCACCGATGTGATTGAGCGGGAGCATGAGGTTATCGTACTGCAATATGCAATCGTACCGCAGTTCACCTCGAATTTTCTGCATAACACGCTGCCTAATCCGCAATTAACGTTATTGCTGTTTTTTGTAGTTCTGATGTTACTGGAAGTTATTCTGATTTCTGGATTTTTCGCTCGAAGACTGAGTCAAAAAATGGCTTCCTTGCAAGAAGCTGCACATCACATTGAAGCTAAGAATTTGGATTTTACTGTCGTGTATTCTGGGGTCAGTGAAATTGATGAGGTGCTATCATCCTTGGAACAGCTGAGAGAGGAATTGAAAAAGTCGCTAGAACAGCAATGGAATTTGGAACAAATGAAAAAAGAGCAGATTTCTGCGCTTGCCCACGACATTAAGACTCCTCTTACGATTATTCAAGGAAATGCAGATTTGCTGATAGACTCAGATTTAGCGGAGAATCAGCAAGAATATATAGGGTATATTTCCAAAAATGCGGATCAAATCGAACAATACATGGCAACACTTATTGAGATTTCTAATACGAGGAAACAAATTTCTCCCCGCTCTAAATGGGTTGGAACGGAAGCTTTTATCCAGCAAATTCGTACGCAGTTAGATGCGTTGGTTGTCCCTAAGCATCTTCGGATAGAATTCCACCAGGACAATAATCTGCCCCCTGAGGTGTTGATAGACAATGAACTACTTCATCGGGCTGTGATGAATGTACTCGCTAATGCGGTAGAGTATTCCCCGTATGAGAGTGTGATTTATTTGCAGGTTGAGGCAAAACAAGATTGGTGGAGTATAACGGTAGCAGACAGTGGATCAGGATTTACGAGTGAAGGACTCCAATCTGCAGTTAAGCAATTTTATCGAGGGGACAGTAGCCGTACCTCCAAAAGTCACTATGGATTGGGACTTTATATTGCCGACACCATTGTCAGGCAGCATCAGGGCAGTCTGCATATTAGCAATTCTCCCCTGACGGGTGGAGGTCAAGTTCGAATCGACGTCCCAGTTCGTGGAGTTAGGTAGAGGTTTATTACACCTCTTAGAATAACATTGGATAAAACTTCTGGTTTATCTGATGAAATTCTAAGGGGTGTATTTTTTATGACGATCAAAACCAAATTCTCAATTGTTGGAAAAGTAGATTAAAATATTGATTGCTATATACAATTAAATACAATAAAGTTGTCATATAGAGGATAATTTTGTCGATTTTTCTGCAAAAATGTTCCAATCTACACTGTATCAGGTGACATTAGGGTCTATGAGGTTCAAATCCTCTTCCTGAAAAAGACATAAGAAAGTGGTGCGCATAATGAGTAGCAACAGATTTGAAAACAAAGTAGTTATTATTACGGGTGCTGGTACCGGAATCGGAAAAGCTACAGCATTGAGAGTAGCAAGAGAGGGTGGTACTGTAGTAGTTGCCAATCGATCAGATGCTGGCGCTAACACAGTCGAAGAAATCAAAGCTTTAGGTGGAGAAGCACTGTTTGTGCGGTCAGACGTTTCAGTTGAAGCAGACTGCAAAAATATCGTAGATCAAACCTTAGCAGCTTATGGAAAGATTGATTGCCTTTATAATAACTCAGCAATTACAGGAGATAATGCGGATGTTACAGAATATGATCCGATATTGTTTCAAAAGGTGATTCAGACAAATCTTAATGGCCAATTCTACATGTTGCATTATGCATTACCACATATGAAATCCGGTGCTTCCGTTCTAAACTGTTCCTCCTTGCATGGTATTTTTATTGGGATGGCAAATGATGCAGCTTATTCAGCAAGTAAACACGCCATTGTGGGCATGACTAAATCGGTTGCTAAAGAAGTGGGTCACCGTAATATCAGAGTAAATGCTATTTGCCCTGGTCCTATCCCTACACCAACCATGAACAGATACGAAAAGCTGTTGTCTGATGATGTAGAGATGCTTCAATCTCTTATCGCTTCTGGAACGGCTTTGGGCAGATATGGTACGCCTGAGGAAGTAGCTGCTTTTGCATGTTTCCTTCTAAGTGATGAGGCTTCATTTATTACAGGTACAGCACATGTGATTGACGGGGGTTACTCCGCAACTAAGTAATTAGACGGATTAATTTACTTATATAAGCATCTAGTATCGAAGGCTTTGCGGCGTATTCCTGTTCGGAAATCCTGTAGGATAAATGGACTGGAGTTGGAAGGCGCACGCAGAGCCTTTTTTAGTTGTTTCTAAATGATAACGGAATTACACAAGTGTGAATGAAATTAAGGCAAATATAACCATGGATATGTTGGAATTTGTAGAAATTTGTATTTTAATATAAATAAAAAAAGAAATTTGTCGATAATAATATAGGTAATAGGTATGAGTTAAAATATATTAGAAAGGATGTTGCAATAAAACGATACAGGATATAGATGTCATTTACTATTGATTGTAACGATATGGCATCATTTAAACAAGGCAGTTTGTTCCAAACCCAGTTGCCAAAAGTAGAAGTTACTGAAAAGCCTGGGCAGAAATTTTTTTGTCTGTTGGAGTTACATACATTTCTTTCTATTATTAAAAAATAACTATTAAAACTTGGAGGAATACAATTATGTCATACACAATTAAATACAACAAAAGTGAAAACCACATCGATGTAGTATCTATCGATTTTTCTGCTGAGGATGTTCCAGGATACTTGAAAGATTTTGAGAATATCATGAAGCTTGTTAGTCCTAAATTTACGGGTACAACTGATGTAACTGAATCTGCAAGTGTACTTTCTCCTGAAGTTGCAGCAATGTTGGCTCCAACAGGTGAGATGGCGAAAGCAGCTGGTCAAGCAGGATGGGCTTATGTAACTAAAAACCCAATTTGGAAAATGCAATTGAAACGTATTTTTGGCAGAGATTTTGCTGATGCTTACGATACCTATGAAGAAGCTAGAACAGTACTGAAAAAATTGCAATAATCTAATAAATAGATAAAACAAAAAGTGCGGAGAGCTTTCTCCGCACTTTTTGTTTTATCTATATTTAAAATTGAAAATCTTCATCCTTCAGTGGCTCCACATTAAGCGCCCGGACATATCCGTTGCCTTTCTTCGAGAAGAAGTCATGCTGCTTGGTGTGGGTGCTGATCCCGTTCTGAACAATCGGGTTGATCTCTTCCTCGTCAAATAGCGGATCATGGCCCAGATTCATCATCGCTTTATTGGCATTGTATCTTAGGAAAGTCTTAACCTCGTCCACCAATCCGATAGGGGCATAGATCTGCTCGGTATAACGCTCTTCATTCTCATGCAGCAGTCGAAGCAATTCTACCAGCGTATGGTGAAGTTCGCGTTGCTCGTCTTCTGGGAGCCCGTCAAAGATCTCTTGTGCCAGCACGCCGACATATACCCCATGGATGCTCTCATCCCGTAGAATAAGGTCGATGATCTCACCGCTGCAAGTCATTTTGCCCTGCCCAGCCAGATATAGGGGATAGAAGAAACCACTGTAGAACAAGTAGCTCTCGAGCAGGACGGAGGCTGCCATGGCAAGGTACAGGTCTTTAGGTGAGTCTATGTTTTTGTAATATTGTGATATGGTCTCCGCTTTGAACTGGAGGAAGGGGTTCTCTTCTACCCAGCGGAATACACTGTCGATCTCCTCTGTAGAGGACAAAGTGGTGAAAATACTGCTGTACGATTTGGCGTGAATTTGTTCCATCATGCCCATGAAGCCCAGTACGGCTTTACGTTGAAGGCCTTCGACATGCTCCATAATCTGCGGCATTCCGACTCCGCCTTGAATCGTATCCAGCAGTGTCAGACCGCCCAGCACCTTCATATAGGAGTCCTTTTCTTGCTCACTGAGCGTGAGCCAGGACATTTTATCATCGGATAATGGAATTTCATCGTCCGTCCAGAATTGCATAATGTTCTGATTCCAGAACATCAATGAGAAATCGTCGTCGGGACGGTTCCAGTTAACGGCTTGGATAGCGGTCATAATATTGCAATCTCCTTTTCTGCGGCTATAGCCTTCCTTTTAGATCGAGCAGGTGAGGCATTCCTCGACAGACAGCTTTTTGGTCCGGGTGTAATACAGCGACTTCAAGCCTTTATGCGCCGCATACAGGTAGGAGCGGGCCAGTTCTCTGGTGGAAACATCACTGTTAACATGCAGAACGGTCGAGATACCTTGGTCGATATGGGGCTGAATTTCCGCGATCAGATCGATTACCTTGAACTGGTCCATCTGGTAAGCCGATTTATAGAAAAATACATTGTCCGGCCGCAGGTACGGCATCGGATAATAAGTAGTCGAATTAGCATAAGTCCGAGTCTCAATCTGCTCAACAATCGGCATAACGCTTGAAGTGGCGTTTTGGATATAGGAAATGCTGGCCGTTGGCGCAATCGCCAAACGGTAAGCATGGTATAGGCCATTTGCTTTTACCGCATCCCGCAATTGTTCCCAGTCAGCTGGGGATGGGATATAAATATCTCCGAATAACTCTTGTACCCTTGGGGTAACCGGACGGTAATCGGTAGTCAGGTAACGCTCAAAATAAGCTCCCGTAGCATAATCAGAAGCCTCAAATCCATGGAAAGATCGGCCCGTCGCGGCAGCGATTTCCATGCTTTTCTCCAGCGAGTGGAAATTCATGGTCATAAAGAAGGTCCGGGCAAAATCGCGGGCCTGCTCGCTTTCATAAGCAATGTTGTTCTTAGCCAGATAGCCGTGCAGATTCATGACGCCAAGACCGACAGAGTGCATTTCCTTGTTTGCTTTGGCTACGCCTGGGGCATTGGAAATACTGGTCATATCGCTAACAGCGGTCAGGGCGATCATGCCCTCATGTACGGATTCACGGATTTTGCCATGTTCCATCACGTTAACAATGTTCAAGGAAGCCAGATTGCAGCTTACATCGCGGCGGATTGTACTCTCCTGTCCGTAGTCGGCAATCTCTGAGGTCTCCTGCAGCTGGAAGATTTCAGTACAAAGGTTGGACATTTTGATCTGTCCGACGTTTTTCAGGGCATGGGCCGCATTGGCATTGCTCTTGTTCATGATATATGGATAGCCAGATTCCAGCTGGATCATGGCAATTTTGGTCAGCATATCCCGTGCGCTCATAGCTTTCTTCTTTTTGACACGTGGATCGGCCAGCAGCTTATCATACATGTCATCCAGATCCATATCGTCGAGATGCGTTCCGTAGGCTTTGTACACACTGTAAGGAGCAAATACATGCAGCGCTTCATTGTCCTTCGCCAGCTTATAAAAGCGGTTCGGAATAATCAGGCCGATGGACAGGGTTTTGAGTCTTGTTTTTTCGTCGGCATTGATCTTCTTGCTGTCGAGGAATTCCAGAACGTCCCAGCCAAAAATGTTGTAATAGGCTGCTCCTGATCCTTTACGCTGACCCATCTGATCTGCATAGGAGAAGCCGTCTTCCATCAGCTTAAGTACAGGTATAATTCCCTTCGCAGCATCCTCAACACCCTTGATAGTTTCACCACGGGAGCGTAGCTTGGATAGGTTGACGGCCACACCGCCACCGATCTTCGACAACTGCATGCAGGTATTCAGCACATAGTTGATGGAATTGAGCGAGTCGTCCATTTCGATTAGGAAGCAGGAGACGAGCTCACCACGCCGGCTCTTACCGGCATTTAAGAAGGTTGGGGTCGCAGGTTGCAGGCGCTGTTCCATCATCGAACGGGCAAGTACCCCGGCAGTATCGGCGTTGCCGCGTCCCAGGTGAAGGGCGACTGCCGCCACACGGTCCGGGTAATGCTCCAGATATTGTTTGCGGTCATTGGTTTTTACAGCGTAATCCGTGTAGAATTTCGAAGCTGCCATATAAGATGGAAAACTGAAGTTGTAGGCGTGGGTAATCTGGTAGACTTCTTCAATTTCCGCCGTGCTGTACTGTTCGTAAAAATTCTCGTAGAAATCCTGTTCAATCATATAATCAACCTTGGCTTTTGTATTCGCAAAAGCCAGACTCCGGCGCTCTACATCCCGCATAAATTCGGCTACTGCCTCAAGATCTTTGTCTAACTGAAAGAAGCCACTTTCGTCTCTCTTCATCAACATGTTGTTTAATTCAATATGCCGCAACCCGGCTCACCTCCTGTTTAATCCGTTCTACATCGCCAAATGTACCCGATAACTCAAATTTACCGATAACGGGCACGTTATAACGATCTGCAATCAAGTCCGCGCTGTGCGCGAACAGCTCGCCCCAGTTCTTATTGCCGCTGGCGGCTATGCCTTTCAGATTGGCATTATTGTTCTTCAAGAAAGTAGACACCTTTTCTGGAATCTGTCCAAAGCCGGTGGTATATGTAATAAGCACATAGGGCTCGTCAATCGTCATATGCTCCTCAATCTGCACAGCCGGCAACTTAAGTTTGCTGATGAAGCGTCTGACATTTCCTGTTTTTGAATCATACGCGACTAGCATGGTGTCTGTCCCCCTGTAAATATTAAAAACTATTGAAAATAGTATGAAAACTGAATGGATAAGCTTTAAATACTGAAAAATTGTATCTATACTATATTTAGTGTGCGTTGTTTATTTTAATTACTATATGTTGAAAAGTCAATATGGGAACAGCCGTCTTAATAGCTGGGAAAGTGTCTCGTAAGCGGTTTTTTGGCAGGCTTTTAGGGCAGAAAGACCGGAGTATTAGTATTTTGCTAGTTTAAAAATAAAAATAAAAAAATTTGCAGGAGTAAGGGTGATACTTAGGGATGCTGCTGAGGGTGATGGCAAGCCAATAAATCTGCAAGGAACAGAGCCTGCTCCTTGCAGATTTATTGGCTTTATTTTTGCGAAGTGGGGTTATTCTTAATAATCTCTTGATCTCAAGAACGGTTGTTTACTCCGAGGCTTCGGTCAGGCGGTGAATCTGCTTTAAGTTGCTGCATGTATTCTCTGGGGGAAATTCCGGTTACCTTTTTGAAGACCTTGCTGAAATAGAAGGCACTCTCATATCCCAGCTTCTGTGAGATTTCGTAGATGCGACCTTCCCCGCGTGCCATCATTTCTTTGGCTGTCGTGATTTTGATCTCCGTGATATATTCCACATAGTTGACCTTGGCAACCTTGGAGAAAAGGTGGCTCAGATAGTTGGGACTGAAATTGAAGACATCCGCCACTTGATTGAGCGAGAGCTTAGTTCCGAGATTTCGTTTAATATACTCTTGGACATTTTTGACGAGCTGCTCCTTGTAGCTTTGTCTGCGGGTAGAGAGGATGTCCGAGCAACCGTCCCTGAACTGGATCAGCCAGCCGGCGATCTCTTCAATCGTATGCATCTGGTAGATAGCCCGGTAGCCCTCCGGTTCATTTTCGAAAATTTGCTCCACAATATTCTCACCGTCTGCAAGTAGTGAAGTGGCCATATACAGAATGTTGCAGGCGGCATCAGTGGCGGGAACCAGCAGGTCGGCCCGGCCGTCGAAGATTTCGATCATTTTGGAGATAATGGCGTATAAAGCTTGGGTATCCATTTCTTCAAAAGCACGGCGGATCTCTGTACGCAATTCGGAGAAATCAAACAACAGATGATCCTGCTCCAGCGACTCTCCTTCGGCAAAAAACACAAACGACTGTGCTTTAACCGCAGCAGGGAGCGCTTTTCGCGCAGCGAGGTAGCTTTCCCGCAGCAAATAAGGATCCTCGACCGCAAAGCCGATCGCGCCGATGATCCTTACATTGAAGTAGTTATGGAGTATGGAGGCCATATGGGTCAATAGCATTTCAATCTCAGGCATCCATTGCCGTGAATCCGTCCCGTTGACGGGCAGGGTTACAGCAAAATTGCGCAAGTCCAGACTGGTCACATAACAAGGTCTTATGGAAGTAAGCGTATCTTTGGCCATTTGGACGGTACTTGAGCACAGAGCAACCATTTTATCGCCGCGGGGCGGGACACTGTCTGGTCCCAAAATACGGCAAGTGCAGACTAGATAAGCAGGTTCCTTGAGCTCAAGGTTTAAATCATCTCTCTGCAGAAGGTACTGGTTTTTATTTGCGAATAAGTTATTGAACAGGCGGATGAAAAATTTATCGCGTTGGGCTTGTAGATTGCCTCTATGAGCAAGCATGGGATAGCTGTCTAGGGTTTGAAAAGCCTCCAATTGGGAAATTGCTTTCCGAATGGAGGCATCAAGTGCCTCTGGTGTCAGTTCTAGCTTCACTAGATAATCTGTGGCTTGCACTTCAATCGCTCCACGTGCGTATTCGAATTCCTCGTAGCTTGTTAAGATGATAAACAGCGGAAGCCGGCCGTGTTTTTTGCGTACCGCATTGGCAACTTCTAAGCCGCTTTTAATTGGCATTTTTATATCGCTGATTACAATGTCAGGACGGAGGGTGTCAATCATTTCTTCCTCTTGAGCCCCGTTGTGTGCAATGCCGACAATTTCTATATTATATTGCTCCCACTTCAGCATGGACTGCAAGCCGATACAGACCAGCGCCTCGTCATCAGCGATTAACAACTTGATCAATTCCATCACATCCTTGCTTGGTATGCTACTCTATTCCTTTTGCAGGAACGGCAGAAGAATCTTCATCCGGGTATATTGGCCCGACTCACTCTCAATCGAAAGACCGTAATTATCCCCAAATGCCAGGCGCAAACGTTCATTTACGCTGCGGAGTCCAATATTCTCGGGCATTTCTTTGCTTCCGTCACTGGATTCGACAGAATCGTGGAGATTTCTTCTTCCTTCATCCCTACACCGTTGTCTTCAATCGTAACTAGAATATCGGCGAATCCACTTTTGGCCACCTTAATGAGAATTTCTCCTCTGCCTTTGGGCTCAATGCCATGGAAGATGGCGTTCTCGACCAGGGGCTGGAGCGTGAATCGTGGAATTAGGCCGGTTAGCAGTTCCTCGTTGTCAATCTCCTTTACCATAGAGACCGTACTGCCATAGCGGTATTTCTGAATCAGAAAATAATCATCCAGCAGGCTCAGCTCATCCTTCAGCGGCATCAGTCTACGGTTGTCTTTGGCGATGCTGCGCAGCAGTCTAGATAGTGAAGTGGTCATTTCTGCGATGCCGGTAGCATTCTGAATTGTAGCCATCCATTTGATCGAATTCAGTGTGTTGTACAGGAAATGGGGATTGATCTGACTCTGCAGCATCCGGTATTCCAGCTCCTGTTTCTGTTTCTCGTCAGCGAGCCGGCTGTCCATAAGCGCTACGATATCTTGGGACAGGCGGTTAATACCCCGTCCGACATCGCCAAGCTCGCTGTTCCATTCGATATTGCGGTCCAGCAGGAAATTGCCCTGGGCGATCTTATCAATCCGCTTCTTCAGTTTTTCCACCGGAAGACTGATGGTACGGGTCAGATACAGCGTAATGATAGCGCTTAAGACAATAACCAGGAGACAGACGCCGAGCATAACCAGAATCCATATATTTGTCTTGGGAGCGAACAGGTCATTGGATAAAGTCTGTGACAGAATGACTCCGCTGCGTACGGGATAAGATACCACGATATGGCTCTCTTTCTCGTCCGCCAGCTTGACCATGGACAGCTCGGTTTGCGGACCGACAGGTTTATCATTGGTATAGGCCACCGGTTCATACGGCTCTGCAATGGCGATGACCTGATCGCCGATGAGCTGATAATGATGATTGCCGAGCGTCAGCAGCAGCCGGGAATTCTTCGGCAGGGAGTACCCTTTCAGCTTGTCGGTAATAACAGTGGTATTCGCTAACAGGTACACTGTTCCAACGCGGGAAGCTCCTTTGCCGTAAATAGGAAAAACAAAAGGAATTCCGTTCGTGTTGGAGAGCGGGTCCTTGATCACCCGGTCCCATTTCTCCTCGGCATCGTTGCTAAGGCCGGTAATTTGACCGATATTGTGTATGGTAAGCGGAACAGAGGTGCCGGTTTTATCCACCTGCAGAAACTTTCCGTTGCTATCCGTAACAATCAGACGGCGGGCATAGCTGTTGGAGCGGTTGTTCAGGAAGTCCTGCTGCATCGAGTTGAATACATTAACTGCTTCCTTAGAGCTAGCCTTAGGTGAGCTGAAGTAGTCTGTGATCAGGGTATTAGTAGAAGAGTTAGTGCTGCAGGTCATCGCCAGCGATGACAGATCAATCAAATCCTGTTCAATAATATGGGATACCAGCTGCAGATTGAACTCGGTCGCCTGGATGGTTGTTTTACGCTGATAATAAGTAATTAATTCATAGCTAAAAAAAGACAGCAGCGACGCTATCAGCAGTGCGAATACGGCCATGAGCAGAATAATGCGACTTTTAATGGTGGATTTTCTTACCGTATTTAACACTCCTCTACAAAATGTGAAAACATATAAAGCGTTTTCATATACCATAGCATATTCCTGCGTTCCGATACAGGGGGAGGTACATAAGCTGAATATTTTACATGTTTTAGATAGAAAATTACAGGTTTGAACCGGAGCAGGGAAGAAGAACACAGAAAAGTGAATGAACTTTGTTTGATAATGCATGCCATTCTTGCGGAAAAAGCTATAAACTTTGAACTAAGCTCAGAAGAGCCGATCGTAGTTACACAATCAGAAGAAAAGGGGATATTTAAATGAAACTGAAAAGATTCTATGGCATAACCCTCGCCACAGTATTCTCCATGAGTCTGCTGGCTGGATGTTCTGGTAATAACAACAACGAAGGTGCTGCTGCAACGACAGCTCCAGCAACGGGGAATTCTGCAAACGCTTCCGCTGAACCGAGCCAGGAGCCTGTGACTTTGAAATGGGCCTTGTGGGATTGGGAAGCTACCGCTTACTACAAGCCGCTAATCGATGCCTATAAAGCTGAGCATCCGAATGTAACGATCGAATATGTCGATCTGGGGTCGACGGACTATATGACCATGTTAAGCACACAACTGTCCGGTGGCGCAGATCTGGACGTACTTACAATTAAAGATATTCCGGGCTACTCGAACCTTGTGAAACAGAATCACCTGGAGCCGCTTAAAAGCTTTATGAGTGGCAACGCTATTGATCCTTCGGTATATGGAGGTACTGTAGAACAAATCGAAGTGAACGATGAGGTGTATGCGCTTCCTTTCCGCAGCGATTTCTGGATTCTCTACTACAATAAAGATTTGTTCGACAAAGCAGGAGTGGAATATCCAAGCAATGATATGACATTCGAGCAATATGATGAGTTGGCCAGAAAAATGACTTCTGGCAGCGGTTCTGAAAAAGTGTACGGAGCTCACTACCATACTTGGCGTAGTGCGGTTCAACTGTTCGGTATTCTGGACGGCAAGAACACTGTTGTTGACGGAAACTACGATTTCTTGAAGCCAACCTATGAGCGGATCCTGAAAGAACAGGAAGACGGCATCGTAATGGATTACGCCACACTGAAGACTTCAAGCACGCACTATTCTGGCGTATTCTACAATAATTCCGTTGCTACTATGAACATGGGCAGCTGGTTTATCGCTACACAGATTGAGAAAGTGAAGAGCGGCGAGTCCCAATCGGCTAACTGGGGCATTGCGAAATACCCTCATCCGGATGGTGTGGAAGCCGGTACAACCCTGGGTACAATTACTTCTCTGGCTGTAAATCAGAAATCCAAACATAAAGAAGCAGCACTTGATTTCATGAAATTCGTGACTGGTGAAGAAGGCGCTAAAGTTATTGCTTCCACCGGAACCATTCCAGCGATTAAGAATGATGAAGTTATCAATTCCATTACTTCCATCGAGGGCTTCCCTGCGGATGAGAACAGCAAAGCGGCACTGACTACTGTTAAGACTTATCTGGAAATGCCTATGCATGAAAAGAGCGCGGACATCGAAGTTATTTTGAATGAAGCGCATGACAATATTATGACTAAAAATGCTTCGATTGACGAAGGTTTGGATGATATGAATGCTCGCGTACAGCAGCTCTTGAATAATTAACCTTAAGAGAGCCGGTTCTAAGGGCGGGTGAAAGCCCGCCTTTTATATTAAAGCGTATAGATTTGTGGGGAAGTTTTAGAAGGTTTGGAGGAGAAAGAATGCAGAACGAAACCATATTGGGTACAAAAAAGATCCCTAAACGTCATTTGTCAAAAGGTGTCCGGGAAAACCTGGTAGCTTACAGCTTCATTGCGCCGAACTTTATCGGATTTGCCCTGTTTACACTGGTACCTATGTTTTTTGCCTTTATCCTTGCTTTTGTGAAATGGGACGGGGCCAATCCAATGAAGTTTATCGGGCTGGACAATTTCACCCGGTTGATCAGAGATACAACATTTCACAAAGCATTATGGAATACCATTGTTTACACTATTGGCGTAGTACCGTTCACCATGATTGTCGCGCTGGCGCTGGCGCTGGCGATCCTGCTTAATCAAAAGATAATGGCCCGCAATTTCATGAGAACCGTATTCTTTTTCCCTTATGTAGCATCCCTGGTGGCCGTTGCTGCTGTATGGAACTTTATCTTCAGTCCTACGATGGGTCCGATCAACAATATCCTGCATACCCTTACCGGTATCCCGCTGGAGGATCTTCCCCGCTGGGCGGCGGATAAACACTGGGCGATGTTCACAGTAATACTGTTCACAGTGTGGAAAAACATGGGTTATTACATGGTTATTTACTTGGCAGGTCTTCAGGGCATCAACCCTGAATTGTATGAGGCTGCTGAACTTGATGGTGCGGGCGCTTGGAGAAGATTCCGCAATGTGACGGTCCCTCAACTGGCGCCTACCTCTTTCTTTGTTCTGATGATTCTAGTCATCAATTCGTTCAAAGTCTACGATATCTTTATCAACCTATTTGCCGGCGCCGATAACCAGTTGAATGATTCTACAAGGGTTATGGTGTATCAAATCTACAATACGGCGTTCCGCTCGCTTGATTACGGATATGCCAGCGCCATGGCCATTGTATTGTTTCTGCTGGTACTTGGCATCACCATCGTCCAGTTCCGCGGCGAGAAGAAATACGGACAATAGGAGGATTCAAAAGATATGGTTGGTAAAAGTAAAGGACTTAGAATCAGCCTTATGGTTCTTGTGTATATTTTGTTGTTTGCGACAGTACTGGCGATGCTGGTTCCGTATATATGGATGTTGTCTTCTTCACTCAAGATGAACAAAGATGTGTTTTCCTTCCCAATGCAGTGGATTCCACAGAATCCGCGCTGGGAGAATTTCGCGGATATCTGGACACGCATTCCGCTGGGCCGTTTTATTTACAATACGGCGAAATTATCGATTATCGTAACGATTCTACAACTACTGACTTCCAGCTTTGCTGCGTATGCGTTTTCCAAACTGCATTTCCGGGGAAAAAACATTCTATTCCTTGGATATATTGCAACAATTGCGATCCCTTGGCAGGCTTACATGGTGCCGCAATTTATCCTGATGCGTTACATGGGGCTTAACAACACGCATTTGGCAATCATACTGCTGCAGGCATTCTCGGCATTTGGAGTATTTCTGATGCGCCAGTTCTATCAAGGTGTTCCGGATGAATTATGCGAGGCTGCCCGTATTGACGGCTTGAGCGAATATGGAATTTGGGCGCGAATCATGCTGCCGTTGTCCAAGCCAGCATTGTCTACATTGACGATCTTCACCTTTGTCGCCACCTGGAATGACTTCCTGGGGCCAATGATTTATCTGACGGATACGAAACTCAAGACCATCCAAATTGGACTAAGAATGTTCATCTCGCAATATTCCGCCGAATATGGCCTGATTATGGCCGCAAGTGTGGTTTCCATTATTCCGGTTGTAATTGTTTTTCTGGCTCTGCAAAAGTACTTTGTACAAGGTGTTGCAGCATCGGGCATTAAGGGCTAGAACCGTATTTCACCTGGCAGTTGCATTTTTCATAGGCTGCCAGGTTTTTTTATAAGTCAAAGGGGTCTGTATAAATCTAGTGATTATTCGTTTAACAACGAAATGAATACGCTTTCTTTTATTATTGGCCATCAAAGGAGGAGAAGAGAATGAACAGAAGGCACTTTCGTAAAAGGTTTTTCTCAATAACGATGACTACTGCACTCGTAGTTGGGATGTTTCCGGCATTCACTCTGCCTGCAGCCTCTGCTGCTACCGTAAATTCTATCTACGCTGCCGCCCATATGGGGGCTACAACAATTGCAGATACTACTCTGCCAGCCAGCATTGATATCGGAGGCCAGAGCACAGCAGTGAACTGGAATATTGGAGCAGATACCTTTGCCGTGCCATACGATGCCGTGACCGTCAGCGGTACAGCAAACGGGGGGCCGGTCGTTGCCAGTGTGGAAGTTATTCCGCCCGCAAGTAATCCGTTGGTTTACTTTGTGGATAGCGGCAGAGGGGGCGATTCCGTAGGCAACGGGCCTACTTCCTCGCCGCTGTACGAAGCGATTCGCACGCTGAGCGGCAGCGATTTGCTCAACCAGTCCCCCGACCAGAAGTATATCAGCGGTACGGCGGACTGGGGATTTGATGATTCCGTAAACAAGGTTAAGAATTCCAAAGACGGGGGACTTACCGATCCAGCTACTGATCCGTCCCTATGGACTGTCGGACTTCGTGCCGACCCTGCCAGCAATCATATCGTGTATAAATTAAAAGCGCTTGAAGCTGGAACCTATACGCTCAGCAGCGGTTTCCATGATTGGTATGGCAGCCGCTCCCGTGTAATACGTCCTCA
Source organism: Paenibacillus sp. FSL R5-0928 (assembly GCF_037970385.1). Taxonomy (NCBI): domain Bacteria; kingdom Bacillati; phylum Bacillota; class Bacilli; order Caryophanales; family Paenibacillaceae; genus Paenibacillus; species Paenibacillus sp. FSL R5-0928. Next base: position 1,576,584 of record NZ_CP150225.1, read on the forward strand.
GATCGAGTATAAGGATGCTAGCGGGGCAACCAAGACGATCTTGTTTGACCAGTTCAACACTAATGTGACTAAGCTAATTTCAGGCGAATTCACCATTCCTGGAGACATTGACGTTAGTAGTCCAATGACGTTGACTTACGCCTATGTTGCTGACGAAAAACCTATTTTGAGCTGGTTCGCCGTTGCCAAGGGCGGAATCAAGAAACAGATCGAAGAAGCTACACAGAGCGCAGCTTCTATGGTCAAGGTTCTGCTTGACGGCAACGATATCCAAGCTGACAATGTCAACGGCCTCACATTTAAGGGATTTGGCGTACTAAGCGCTAACAGCACCAGTGCGCTTTTGCTGGACTATAAGTCAGAGCATCCAGAGGCTTATGCAGAAATGCTACAGATCTTGTTCGGTGGAGAACATCCGCTCATGACGCATGTGAAAATCGAGATGGGCAATGACCGCAATAACTCCACGGGACCTGACCCGGCGACTATGCGTACGGCCGATGAAGAGGCAAATGTTACCCGGCATCCCGGCTTCCAGCTTGCCGCAGATGCCAAGGCAGTGAACCCTGATCTTAAAGTGAGCATCCTGCGATGGAGTGCTCCGGCCTGGGCGAATAACAACGACAAAATCTATACCTGGTACAAAAAAACCATTCTGGCCGCTTATCGTGAATACGGTTATATGGCCGATTACGTTAATCCTTATATCAACGAGCACGCTCCAGATTTGGCGTGGACCAAACAGTACGCTGAGAGAGTCAAGACTGACAGCGAAGGCTTCAACAGCACCGAAGAGCGGGAACTGTACAACCGGATCAAGTCTGTGATTTCCGATGAAGTCGGGATTGGTAGCTTCGGTGCCAGTATGGTGAGTGATCCTTCTCTGCGGGAAGCTGTGCCGATTGCTGGATACCACTACAACACGGACGACGACAGCGCAGGCAATTTCAAAAAACTCGCAGAACAATATGATATTGAGGTCTGGAACAGTGAGGCGCAGTCTACCTTCAGTAATTCCTCTTTCCGTCCTAACAACAATATGAAAGATCCTACAGTGGCAGGAACCGGCATTGGTGGTGTCGGCAGTCCGCTGGAGATGAGTAACACGATTATTAAAGGATTCGTTAACTCCCGCCGGACGCACTTTATTTACCAGCCAGCCATTGGCTCCTTCTATGAAGGCGGACAATATTCCTTCAAGGAATTGGTCAGCATGCGCGATCCGTGGTCAGGCTGGATTCATTATGATGCGGGTCTTGTTACTCTGCAGCATTACAGCTGGTTTGCGAATGTAGGCTGGGAGAACGAGGATAATACTGCTGGGATCTGGCGAGCGGTTCCTCAAGCCAGCTCCACAGGTGCGGCAGGCACCAATCCGGTCAGCGGCCGCAACGGTTCCCCTAGCTATATAACCCTTGCAGCACCTGATAAAAAAGATTTCTCGACGGTTATCGTGAACGACAGCGAGTATTCCAAAATCTACAAGCTGCAGACAGTCAATATGGCTTATACGGGTAATCCATCCATGGAAGTATGGGAAACCCGTGCTGCTGATGCAGGAGAAGCGTTCAACAGCAATTATATGCAGTATCTCGGTGATATCACTGCTGATGGCAGCGGGGTGTATACCGTTAAAGTTAAACCGTATTCGACCGTGACCGTGTCTACTTTGAAGAACAAGGACAAAGAAGAATATAATACACCGCTGCCTGTAGAAGGCGAGCGTACCGTACTGGATACCGATACTACAGGAGCGGGACACAGTACTGGGGACAACATTCTGTACGCTGATGATTTTGACTATTCTAAGCAAACTGTCGTGAAGATTGGTGCAGGCGGCCAATATGAGGGTACCCAGAGCTATATTGAATCCCGCGGCGGTTCCCAAAGCGTTATCCCGCGTTATACCCATGACCGCAATGGGGCATTTGAGGCCTATCTTCCGGACGGGTCTGACAATTATGTCCTGCGGCAGCAGCTGGACACGGGAACCATGGGGCTTGGCGGCACATGGAACAGCGGAGATCCAGTAACGGCCATCGGCGACAACCGGTGGATGAACTACAAGGCCAGTGTTGATGTTTCGTTCGAAACAAACAATACTCAGGGCGGAGCCAATTATGCTGCGATAGGTGCCCGTTATCAAGGAGGTGGCAGTTCCCACTCCATAACCGGTACACCGTATGTGCTGAAATTCTGGTTCGACGGCGGCTGGCAGCTGCTGGTCAACAATAGCGCAGTTGCGAGCGGAAATGCCGCGAACGGTTCCGGCGGCGTGAAGATCGACGGATTCGATACCGCATATGACGCATGGCATAATATTGCCGTTCAGGTTGCGGGCGATAAAGTGACCGCCTATCTGGATGGGGTGAAGCTGGCTTCCTATACCGATCCTACTCCTGAATTGTCCGGCCGGGTAGATCTGGCCAGCGGCTACTATCACGTCCGCTTCGATAATTTGAAGGTGGAGAAGGTTGAGGGCTACACGCCGTATTATTCAGAGCTTCTAGACAATCTTGAAATGTATGACCTGGCTGCTGCTCCGAACCCTAAATTGATATATACCGGGTCGTGGAGCCATATAAACGGAGCGGGCATGTACATTTACCAGCGTTCTCTTTCTACCAGCCAGGCTGTAGACGCTGCAATGGAATACACGTTTGAAGGTACCGGACTGGATATTCTAGGAGCGAATAACGGATCGGCGAAGCTTGAGGTAACGGTGGACGGAAAAGTTATTACTCTATCGGCTGATACATTAGCTTCCAAGGAGCTGTACCAGACGTACACACTCCGCGGGCTTAAATATGGCCAGCACCATGTGCAAATAAAGGTGGTGAGCGGCACCTTGGTTGTCGATGCGGTGGCGGTTGTTTCCGGGGAAGTAACCGGTACTGTAGATACTGCTGCTCTTCAGGCGGCGGTAACAGCCGCGAAAGAAATGAACAAACAGGATGAATATTCGGACAGAGACTGGCAGCTCTTCGTAGATGCACAGAGCGCTGCACAGGAAGCGCTGGATAATCCTATTTTATACAAATTGGATCAGGAAGGAGTTACTCAGCTTGAAGCACGCCTGATCTCCGCCCAGAACCAGTTGACTACGGGAGATATACGGGAGCTTGTCGCTCCTCAGGATTTGGCTACTTATGCCGGAAAACTGCCGAATCTTCCAGACAAGGTGGAAGCCACTCGGGCAGACGGATCCAAATTGCTGGTATCAGTAAAGTGGAATGTAAATGCGGCCAGCTTCAATAATCCGTATGAACGGGTAGCTGTAACCGGCACTTATGGAAATCTGAAAACAACTTGTTATGTGGAAGTGGTGCCGGAGGGGCTCTTATACTTCCTCGATGCTGGTGTATCGGTGGACGGTATCACGCCGCCGTATACATTAATCAAGGATTTTGTAGGTGACAGCTTGCTTAATAACAAGGCGGATCAGCCTTCGACAGGCAATGGGGTATGGGGGCATACCAGTACTAAGTACCTCCTCAAGGGGCTTGGTGGTGCTGTAGTTCCTTCTGACAAAAGTCAGACAGGTATTTATGGTTCGGATACAAAAAATAATCCACTTGTATACCTGCTCCCTTTGAACGCAGGCAAATATACGATTACGTCATTCCATCGGGACTGGTGGAACAACACCAACCGCACGATGGATATTACGCTCAGCTATATTGACGCTGAAGGGAAAGAAGTGACCAAACCGGTCCGAACCGGCCTCGTCGCAGGTCCTAATGGCGCTATGATTAACTATGACTTCACGCTTCCGGTGAGCGGTACTGTGAAATACTCAATAAACAATACGTATTCAGGCAATCAGGCTGCATTGATCAGCTATGTGGCTGTAGCTAGAGATAAAGCCAGCGTTGCTAATGAGCAGGCTGTAAATGAGGCTAAGAGTATCATAGAAGGTGCGGTATACAGCGTGCAGAAGGAAGCGGCAAACAGCGAAGAAGCTGTCCAGACTTGGCTGCTGCAGACGATACGCGCTCTGCCCGGTCTCAATGATACTGGAGTTGCGATCGGTGAGATTACCTTGTCTTCCTTCCAAGAAGCAACCGATGAGACTAACGGCAGCTTCAGCTTTACGGTATCACTGAGTAAGGGAGAGGCTACAGCGGACAGTTCAGCGAGCGGAACAATCAAGCTGCCGGAGCCGGATACTGTTCAGCCTTTGATTACTCTGTTAGGTGATGCGACAGTGAATTTGCACATCGGTTCTGAATATACAGATGCAGGAGCGACTGCTTATGATGACAAGGATGGTGATATTACAGACCGTATAACTACAACAGTTAGCAGTGAAGTATACGGCTTGACTGCTCTCGATACGGCGAAAGCTGATATTTATACCTTCCATTATAATGTCAGCGATACTGCAGGCAATGCGGCTGCGGAAGTGACAAGAAAAGTAGTCGTTGCACTTGATCCGGATGTAATGAAGCCGGTGATTACACTGCTTGGTGAACCATCCATTCAACTGGAAAATGGCGCAAGCTATACGGATGCCGGAGCCACAGCGGTAGATGACCGTGACGGCGACATTACGGAGCACATTGTAGCAACGATTACGAAGAATGAGGAGAATGTGCTGGCACTGGACACTAAGGCGGCAGGCATCTACACCTATCATTATAATGTGAGTGATGCGGCGGGCAACGCGGCTATCGAAGTGACTAGAACCGTGACAGTGGGCGAAGCAGAGCAACCTCCGGTAGTGACACCAACACCAACACCAACACCAACACCAACGCCGGAACCGGAGCCAACAACAGCACCAACATCTACGCCGGCGCCAACGGAAGCACCAGTGTGGACGGCAGCACCAACGCCAGCAGTCACCCCGTCCCCGGCGCCAACACCGCTGCCGCAGGCCGAAAAGGTTCTTGATCGAAAGGATTTCACGGCACCGGTTGGAGGAGTAATAACGGTTCAGCTTACTGAAGCTACAGAATCCATACTGCTTCCAGCAGGACTATCAGGAATCATCGGAGAGAACACTCTACGTCTGGCTTGGAGTAAGGTTGCTATCGATCTGACCCCAGAAGTGCTGAAGAGCATTCAAGAAAAAGCTATTGGAGGTCAAACGGAGGGGGCGCGAATTAAGCTCTCAGCAGTGAAGGTATCCAGAGATGCTGTGGAACAGTTAATCAATAATCGGGCTGTTAATGGTTCCGTACATTTATCTGCGGCAAGTGATGTGATCAACTTCAGCTTGGAGGTTGTTGCTGCGAACGGCACTGCTGTAACGGTAACTGCTTTTGATAAACCGTTGACACTTACGTTCAACGTAGATCCGGATGCCAATATAAGCTTGCTAGGCAGCTACTATATTTCTGCAAATGGTGCGCTTGATTTCATGCGCGGAACGTTGACTAATGGTAAGTGGACTGCTGAAATACGGCATTTCAGCCAGTATGCGGTCCTGGAATACGATAAGCTGTTCACGGATGTCAGCAGTGACAGCTGGGCTACTAATGTGATTAAGACCATGGCCGCGAAGCATATTATCGAAGGCATTTCCAGTACGGAATTTAATCCGCAAGGGGATGTAACTAGGGCACAATTCGCTGCTATGATTGCACGCGCGCTTGGGCTTAAGGCAGGAAGCCATGCAACATTTGGTGATGTGGATTCCAAGGCCTGGTATGCCGAAGCCGTTGCAGCTGTTAGCGGAGCTGGCATCGTGCTCGGACGAAGTGCAGATTCGTTCGCACCGGATCAGAGCATTACCCGCGAGGAAATGGCTGTGATGATCGTTCGTGCTTATGAATATTTGCAGGGAAGCGGGACCAATGAACCTGCTGTAGGATCGTTCAGTGATTATTCCCGGATTCATGACTGGGCGAAGAGCGCAGCAAATATCGCCGAGCAGGCGGGACTGATCAAGGGACGCGGCAATAAGCAATTCGCGCCACAAGAGACGATGACCCGTGCCGAAGGTGCGCAAGTTATCTCCAATCTGCTGGGATATTTGTAAGTAGCATTTCAAAGAACCTGGCAGGCTGCATTAAGCGGGCTGCCAGGTTCTTTATAGATTTGGAGAGGCAGGGAGTGCTTAGGAAAACAGCGGCCGGAAGTCCAACTATTCACCGCAGTTGCGAGTGCATCTTTTTTTGAAAAATCCTTGAATTTGAGTTTTATAGCTCAGCTCTTTTACCATATTTTCCGGGTGGAATGCCCGTGATGTTCTTGAAGGTACGGATGAAATTGGCATAATCGTTAAAGCCGGACAGATAGCAGGTATCGGATACGGAGTTCCCGGCGGACAAGAGCTGCTTGGATAACGCTATTTTTTTGAGCAAGACGTAACGGTAGATGGTTCCGCCTGTCTGCTGTTTGAACAGATGGCTGAGATAATATTTATCGACGTTCAGTTCTCCAGCGATTTGCTCCAGTGACAGATTTAGATGCAAGTGGTTGTCGATATAGCTCATGGCTGATTGAATATGTGAGGAAATAATGCTGGGCACGGTGGATCGGGTACGGCTGTACAGCTCATTGATGAGGACGAGGATTTGAACCAGGTAGGTCAGAGCCAGAACTTCGCTCCCGTACTGCTTATTCTCTAATGTCTCAATCAGGCGGGAAGCAAGGGCTGTATACTCTGCAATCAGCGGTTCATCCATTTGCGCGAGATTATGCTCTCCGGGCTGGCGGTTCTGGAAACAAGCGAGCAGATTTGTAGATGCGGTACAGAAGGGATAGACAAGTGGAGCTTTGAAATGGATTGTCAACCGTTCATAAGGCTCGGGAGATAAATTGATGATTTTATGAATCTCGTGATTGTTGAACAACAGAACATTGCCCCGCTGCAGGGGATAGCTGAACTGATCTACAAAACCGTTCACCTTGCCGCCCAAGAACAGGAAAATCTCATAGTGATCATGGATGTGAAAATCCCTGGTAGGTGAGATGGGCGAGTTTCCGATACCTGCCAGAATATCTCCATCGAACGGCTCATAATACTGGGCATGCTTCATTGGAATTGCCCCTTTCAGATTGATCACAATATACGCAATAAAACATCATTATTCGCAAAGACATTGCAATAATACAACACTAAACTATAGTAGAAGATTACGCAATATAACAAGATTCAGGCGGTAGGCAAGAGAAATAGCTGTAGCTGATTAGACGCAATTGAAAGGGTGGAATTGTGCATGAATGGGAAGGAACAGCGTAAATACTGGCTGGATACAATGCTGCTGATCGGGGGGCCTGTGCTGAATGCTTTGGCTGAGCGGAAATTAAAGGAACAGCTGCCTACAGAGTTTCATAGGGATCGGAGCCAGTTTGCCCATTTGGAGGCTTTTGCGAGATTGGCTTGCGGAATGGCCCCTTGGCTTGAACTAGAGGGACTTGAGGGTGCGGAAGAACAGCTTAGAGCACGTTATGCAGGGCTAATGCTGGAAGCCATTGATGCCGCTGTTGATCCGAATTCACCTGATTATATGGAATTCAAGACCGAAGGCCAACCGCTGGTTGATGCGGCATTCCTGGCACACGCGCTGGTTCGTGCACCAAAGCAACTTGCCGCCAAGCTGAGTGCGCGGGTCAAAGGGAACTTAATAACAGCGTTGAAGCAGACACGCCGGACAGCGCCAAGCGGAAGCAACTGGCTGCTGTTCAGTGCAATGGTGGAAGCCGCTTTGTATATACTCGGCGATCCTGAATATGACCGGATGCGCGTTGGTTATGCGGTCCATATGTTCATGGATTGGTATAAGGGCGACGGAGTTTACGGGGATGGCAAGGACTTTCACTGGGATTATTACAACAGCTTTGTTATTCAGCCGATGCTGGTGGATGTGGTAGCACTTTTTGAACAGGAGTCGGAGCAATATTCGGCATTGAAACCGCTGATTCTGGAACGGGCACAGCGATACGCTACTGTTCTCGAACGGATCATTGCACCGGATGGAACCTATCCCTTTATAGGGCGTTCGATCGTTTACCGTTTTGGGGCGTTTCAACTGCTGTCGCAGGCGGCGCTGCAGCATTTTTTGGAGGAAGCATTGCCTCCTGCACAGGTACGCTGCGCTTTGACAAATGTGATTACGCGAATTATGGAATATCCGGGTACGCTGGATGAGTCCGGATGGCTACGTCCGGGGGTATACGGTTATCAGCCGGAGCTTGCGGAGAGCTATATCAATACAGGCAGTCTTTATTTATGCGCCTCCGTATTCCTCCCGCTGGGGCTGCTCCCTTCTGATCCTTTCTGGTCAGGGGAAGAGATGAAATGGACTTCACTAAAAATTGCAGCCGGTGAGGATGTTATGAGAGATCATGCCTTGGAATAAAAAGTATTCAGCCATATTAGTGAAGAATAAGATGCTTCGCGGATCTGACTGATCTATAAGGAGGAAAAAAGGCATGAATAAACAGATGCTTTTGGAAATAGTGCATAAAATGAAACCAGTCGATCTCAGCTTGTATTATCCAAAGGGGGATGCGGCTGCTTTTTGGAAACAGGCGTTAACATCGGGAGTACTACAGGCAGATATCAGCGAGATCCGCGCGGAGGCGGTAAGGCTGGACGGGCAGTCTATACCTGAACTGTCGTATACGTTATTTTCCATTTATTCGCGTACGGGTTCGAGGCTGGAATATGAACGGGTCTATTTTGAACGGAGAAGAAGGCTGAATACTTATGTATTTCTGGCTTTGCTGGAGCCGGATCATCCGGAAGTACTGGAGAAGCTGGAGGACATCCTCTGGGCTATATGCGATGAGTACACCTGGTGTCTTCCGGCCCACCTCCCAGCGGATCATAATGCAGCTGATATCAACCGGTATATTGATCTGTTTTCTTCCGAGACCGGATTTACTTTAAGTGAAGTTTTACTTTTGCTCGGGGAACGACTTTCGCAGCTTCTGAGATCCCGAATCCACCATGAAGTAGAGCGGAGACTGTTTCGTCCATTTCTTGAAAATGGTCCTTATGAGTGGGAGACAGCGCGGCATAATTGGGCAGCGGTCTGTGCGGGATCAATCGGGGCTGCTGCCTTGCTGTCTGTGGAGGACCCGGCCATGCTTGCGGATATTCTGCTGAGGACAGAGCGCGCCATGTTGTATTACCTGGAAGGGTTCGGTGAGGACGGTGCCTGTCTGGAAGGCCTTGGGTACTGGAATTATGGGTTTGGTTATTTCACTTATTATAGCGATCTTCTCTGTTCCAGAAGCGCAGGCAGACTGGACTGGTTCAACCAAGAGAAGGTAGCGCAAATCGCGCGCTTCCAACAAAAATGTTTCATTGACGGAAGTCATGTAGCCAATTTCTCTGATTCAGTGCCTCAGGTGCTAGTACATATGGGATTGTCCCATTATCTGGCGGAAGTCTGTACGGATGTCGAACGCCCCCCATCCGCTTTGCGTGCTCCTTACACTGAAGATCATTGCAGCCGCTTTGCACCGGCTTTCCGCAATCTGATCTGGAGCAGGGCTGGCAAGGAGGACGAAGCTTGGCGAGCCGCCAGCTATTTTCTCCCTGATGCCGCTTGGCTTGTCTCGCGTCATGTGTCGGAGGCGGGTTCATTCGGGTTCGCCGCCAAGGGCGGGCACAATGCTGAACCGCATAACCATAATGATCTGGGACATTTCATTCTGAGCGGCCGGGGAGAGATCTACGCATCCGATCTTGGAAGCGGAGAGTATACTGCTGATTATTTTGGGGCTGGCCGTTACCAGTATGACTGCAATGGATCACAGGGTCATTCGCTGCCGATCATTGATGGCCAGTATCAGCTGGCCGGTCGGGAGTTCAGCTCCACAGTGCTGTATGCATCGGCGGAGGAGAATGATGAGCTGACACTGGATCTGACACAGGCGTATCAGGTAACAGGACTACAGTCCTTAATCCGTTCGTTCGTCTGGCATAAAGAGGAATGTCCACGGCTGGAGCTTACAGACACTTACCGGTATGCGGGAATTCCGGCGAGCTGGACGGAGCGGTTTGTCACCTGGCGTGAGCCTAAGCTTTTTCATCCGGGTACCTTGCTGCTGCCGGGGACTATGACTCGCGGCGTTGAAGTGACTTACGATTCACTGAAAGTTGAGCCGGAGATTACTGTGCATATGTACCGGGATCATTTTGGCATGGAGAAGCTCTGGTATAGTCTGGACTTCCATGTGCTTCAGCTTGGCGCGGTGGGCAAACTGGTATTCACTTTTCAATTTCTATAAAAGATGGGCCTGAGCTTATAAAAAGTCCTCTATCAGAGGGTAGAGGCTAATTCGAATAAAGGCGGGATTTAGATGAGTAGATTAGTAAAGCAAGCTTGGGTAGACGAGGCTTGGGGCAAAGCCTTGGAGAAGACTAGAACGAACAACCGGAGAATCGGTGCAGAATTCCCCCATGCGAGTCAAGGCGGCAAATACGTGCTTGAAGCACCAAACTGGTGGACAGCCGGCTTTTGGCCGGGAATGCTCTGGCAGCTCTATGCTGAGAGTGGTGATGAGGATTTGAAAGCGGTTGCTGAGCAGTGTGAGGAACGGCTTGACGAGGTGCTGGATGGTTATGTGAAGCTGGACCATGACCTAGGCTTTATGTGGCTGTTGACCAGTGTTGCGAACTACAAGCTCACGGGCAGAGAAGCATCACGAGTCCGGGCGTTGAAGGCAGCCAACTATCTGGCGGCCCGCTTCAATCTGAAAGGACGCTACATCCGGGCCTGGAATCCATGGAGTGAAGGCGAGGATAACAGCGGGGTAGCCATTATCGATTGCTGCATGAATACCAGCCTGCTTTTCTGGGCTTCCGAAGTAACAGGGGATCCACGTTATCGACATATCGCTGAGGCGCATATGGATACGGTGCTGGAGCACTTCATCCGGCCGGATGGTTCGGTTTATCACATCGTCAAATTCAACCCGGAATCGGGCGAAGTGGTTGAAAAGCTTGGCGGGCAAGGTTTTGCGCCCGAGTCAGCTTGGTCGCGCGGGGCAGCCTGGGCGCTCTACGGACTGTCATTGGCCTATCATCATACAGGCAAGCAAAGTTACCTCAATGCAGCCAAGCAGGTCGCGCATTTCTTCTTGACCCGTCTGCCCGAAGATCATGTTCCACATTGGGATTTCCGTGCTCCCGGTGAAGTTGGGGAGATTCGGGATAGCTCTGCTGGTGCCTGTGCAGCGAGTGGCTTGCTGTTGTTAGCTAGCCAAGTAGATGACTCGGAGGCACATGTGTATCAGAACGGGGCTATAAGAATTACAGAATCCCTTTATAGGAATTATGGAACTTGGGACAATGCAGAAGAAGAAGGATTGCTGCTTCATGGTACGAGTAACTATCCTGAGAATCGGAATATAGATGTTCCGCTTATCTATGGTGATTTCTTCTATGTCGAAGCGCTAGCCCGGCTAAAAGAAGCCGGACCGTTCTACTGGGAATAGGGGGCACATAATGCAGACTGAGAAGACATTTACGACTATTGCTAAAAATCCGCTAAAGACCCGGGAGGATCTGATCTCTGCTCTTGAACAGCTTACAGATCCGCTTCGGCCGCTCTACAGCAGAGGCGGTGCACGGCTGGCAATCGGCGGAACAGGAGCGAGCTATCCGGCTGCAACTGCAGAAATGGAAGGTTTCTCCCGGGTATTGTGGGGCTTAGTGCCCCTGCTCATGGGAGGCGGTGAAAGCGGGCTTTGGGATACTGTGCTGGATGGCATACGCCACGGCACGGATCCTGCCCATGAAGAATACTGGGGTGTAGTTCAAGATTATGACCAGCGTCTGGTAGAGATGGCGGTCTTCGGTTTCGCCTTAGCCGCCATTCCTGAACAGATCTGGTCACCACTTACCCAGAAGGAACAGGAGCAATTGTACAGTTGGCTGAATCAGATTAATTCCCATCCTTGCTATGACTGCAACTGGCTGTTCTTCAACGTGCTGGTTAATGTCGGATTCCGCAGAGTCGGCTGTCCCTACGACGCGGAGCAGCTGGAGAACAATCTGAAGCGAATGGATGATTTTTATCTGGGTGATGGCTGGTACAGTGATGGAATTAACGGGCATAGCGATTATTATGTTCCTTTTGCCATCCATTACTATGCGCTACTGTACGCGAAGCTGATGGAACAGGAGGACCCGGAACGTTCACAGGTGTTCAAAGAACGGGCCCGGCTTTTTGCCACCGAATTCTTGGGCTGGTTCGCTCCGGACGGATCTGCCCTTCCTTATGGAAGGAGCTTAAGCTACCGTTTTGCCCAGTCTGCTTTCTGGGGTGCCCTCGTCTATGCAGGCGTTGAAGTATTCCCTGTAGGTGTGGTCAAAGGATTAGTACTGCGCAATTTGCGCTGGTGGTTCAGCCAGCCGATCTTTGATGCCGGAGGCGTTCTGACGATTGGTTATACCTACCCCAACTTGGTCATGGCGGAGAATTATAATGCTCCCGGTTCCCCCTATTGGGCGTTAAAGACATTCCTGCCATTGGCTCTCAGCGCGGAGCATCCATTCTGGAAGGAAGAAGAACTGCCGCTGCCGGATATTCCTGCAGTTATAGTCCAGAAGCCTGCGCATCTTGTCATTGTCCGCGAACCTGCTTCCGGCCATGTGGCTGCCTTCAACAGCGGTCATCTATATACGAATGAACATACCCACACGTCTGCCAAGTATGAGAAATTTGTATACTCAACAGGCTTCGGATTCAGTGTGCCCCGCTCCGAATGGGGATTGTCTCAAGGGGCATTTGATTCCATGCTCGCTCTGAGTGAGAGCGGGGACAACTTGTATCGGGTCAGACGGCGGAATATGGAGACAACAATTGTGGACAATGTGCTGCACTCCGTCTGGAAGCCATGGACTAATGTGGAGGTTCGGACCTGGATCGTTGCTGGGCTGCCCTGGCATATTCGGATACACCGGATCGAGACCGGACGACCGTTGGACGCCGCAGAGGGCGGCTTCGCGCTTGGTCAGGAAGCGGGGGTGGAACAGCAGATCGGCCTTACAACCGCCGCAGTATCTACAGCATGGGGAACAAGCGGAGTCAAGGGTTTGATCGGCTATGAAAAGGCGGAGCTAATTTGGCCTAATGCCAACACAAACCTGCTTCATCCCCGGACTGTTTTGCCTACACTGACGACTTTCCTTGAACCTGGAATCCACTGGCTGGCTTCGGCTGTATACGGTGATCGGTCCGGAGATTCTTGCGGCGGTATTATAGAACAATCACCTGAGTCTATTTTGAAGGTTACTTTTGATAAGGACATCATAAAGGTTTTTACGTCTAGTGAAGCGGAAGTTATTATCAAAAGAGAGTGAGAATTACCGCTAACAACATCGTGTTAAAAGACAAGTGAATGAGTAGAGTATGACTGATTTCTCGTATAAAAAATAAATTTCTGTGGTTGTACAATTTCCCCCGTACAGGCACTTCTAGGCGCACGCCCACATACAATAAGGATGACCATGAACCCGTAAGGCAAACAGATCGGTTTCATTGTACAAGTGCGGGAGGTGTCGCCAAGTTGCCTGGATTCTTAAGCACGATTGCGTTGCTGATCAAAGAACTGACGCTGCTGGTATCATACGTAAGGAATAATGCATTTCCACAACCGCTCTCGGAGCAGGAGGAAAGCCGATACTTAGGGATGATGGCTGAGGGAGATGCCAAGGCCCGCAATTTGTTGATTGAGCATAATTTGCGGCTCGTTGCCCATATAGTGAAGAGGTTGTGGACACGATACGATGTCAGGGATACTAATGCGTCATTCAACCGATCGATTGGTATGATGAGGGTGAAGTGATAGCCCCCCTTGTTTCTCATTTGATATTATGCTATCGGTCATAATATGATATCGATGTTTTCTTCTTCGTAATCTTAGTGACTTTCATAAGGCTGTTATGATGTACCTAAGGTAAGAGTTAAACCAGAAGTGGATTTGGGGGCAAACAAAAAAAATGCGGTGATTATTTTCTAATGTGATCAAACCGAGCATGATGTTTAAAATGGGACAAGCATTCTAATATGAATTGTATACGGAAAGATTAATAAGAAATATGTGGTTTTAAAATGTCGTAATTAGCGATAAAAAGGGTGTCCTTAAGTGTTACTAATGAGTGTGCTTTGGAGGAGGAACTGTGGAACTTCATGGACGTTATTGATTAATCAAGATATGCTTTAACGTGCTAAAATACAAAGATCCCTAGCTGTTATATGAAAAAAATGTCGGACAAACTCCTAATATGTCGGTTTTTACTTCTGTCCTTATTCTTCCTATCTAGTTATAATTAATAGTATAACAAGCCCAGCTTTGTTACTTTAGCTGGGCTTGTTAATTGAAAGTGAATTGTGTGCAAATGTAGTGTCTCCTACAACACTCCAACTGCTGAGACTTAGAATATTTTTCGATATCTAAAAATATTCTACGACTCTTGGACAATTCCTTCTTTTATTTTTTAAAGAGAAGAGGGATGCTTTTTGAGTTCAACTGACTGTTACAAAATTTTGTCTATTGATGGTGGAGGGATAAAGGGCTTATACTCAGCGGCAATTTTAGAGCAATTCGAGAATAAGTTTGGTCCCATTCATCAGCACTTTAATCTCATCTGCGGCACTTCAACTGGGGGGATTATTGCACTGGCACTGGCCGCGGGGATTCCAGCGGCGGATATCGTTAAATTTTATACGGAGAAAGGAACAAAAATTTTTCCATATACGAAATCATGGAAGAGGAAACTACATGAATGGAAATCAATAGCTTTTTTGTCCAAGTATAAAAATGATCAACTAAAAAACGCACTTCAGGAAGTTTTTCAAAATAAAAAAGTTAAAGATTGTATCTCTGATGTTCTAATTCCCTCGGTAAATATTACTACTGGTAAACCCTATATATTTAAATCGGATTATATCCCTAAGTACACAAGAGATAGTGAGCGCTCATTAGTGGAGGTAGCGCTTGCCACTTCGGCAGCTCCAACCTATTTTCCAATAGTAGATCTTATGACGAACGAAGGATTACATCAATTTGTAGATGGTGGCCTTTTTGCAAATAATCCATCTTTGTATGGGATCCAAGAATTTTTGGCAAATAAAGAAGAGATAGGCTATAAAGATTATTGTCTTTTATCGATATCCTCACTTCATGAGGGGACAGCTATACCTGTTTCGAAGAAAGTGCGAAGACCTTTCATCGGTTGGAAAGAACAACTCATTTCTTTGATGATTGATTCTCAAAGTATTGCAACTCACTTTCATATTCAATATTTAAGAGAATATGCAGGTGGAGAATACATTCGTATCCCTAGTGCTGAAATGACAGGAAATGAGCGAGCACTTATAGCTCTTGACTTGGCACACAAAGCATCCATTCAATTGATGATGGAGAAGGGGCGAAAAATGGCAGAAAAATGGATTAATGATGACAAGATCTCACTTTTTTTTGAAGACAAGTCTGGGGAGGTATCTGCTTAATGTCTAATTGCAATGATTTATTCGCTTCTTTTCATGATGAAATTTATCTCCATTCAGAAAAAAAAGAAAGTCTCCGTACTTCTCGTAACTCCATTCGTAAGAAAATAAAAAAGTATTTTAAGGAAACACTTGGTTTAACTGAACCGAAATTCTATGGCCAAGGTTCTTACATGATGAACACTATGGTTAATCCTATAGAGGGAGAATACGACATAGATGACGGAATATATATTGAACATTTAAAAAAAGAAGATGAAGAGAATTGGGACACTCCAATAAAGGTTCACAATTGGATTGTAAAAGCAGTAACAGGACATACATCTACGGCGCCGATAGATAAAAATACATGTGTACGAGTAATTTATAAAAATGAATATCATGTAGATCTCCCTATTTATGTAAAAAAAGAAGGAGAACATCCTAAACTGGCACATAAATCCAAGGGGTGGGTCGATAGTGATCCTAAGGAATTGACAAAATGGTTTAATGATCAGGTGAAGGAGAAGGGAGACCAACTCAAAAGAATTGTTCGCTATCTAAAGGCTTGGAAAGACCATAAGGAGGGTGATATTAAGTTACCGAGTGGAATGGTTTTAACCATTCTAGCTGCAAATCACTTTGTAACAGATTATCCCGATGAAGATGACGCTGCACTTACTGCAACCGTTAAAGCTATTTATGATGAGCTTTCGGTTTCTTTTTCGCTAACGCGACCGGTTTTCCCGGATGAGGAACTGCTGGATTGGTCAGATTCAAAACAAGAGAATTTACTAACGAAGCTTGACAATTTAATAAAAAAAGCTGAAAAAGCATTGGAAGAACAAGATAAAACAAAAGCATCGAAAAAATGGATTGATGTTTTCGGGGACCGCTTTCCGGAACATCCTCCTGAAGATTCACAGTCAGAATCTAACTCAGTACTCAAATCCGCTGCTCCTGCAGTGCTTGGTAATCATGGAAGATCAGCATAATCTTGAACTATATTATGATGGAGTGCTAGAAAATGTGGCACTTCATCTTACTGGTGAATATAAAGCGGTGGAAGTAGATTACTTAGATTTACGTAAAAATGGAATTGTGAAATCTTTTCGTATAACACGCCAAGTGGATCAGAATATTTTGGAGATAATAGTATCAATCCCTTATAATTTTCCAGATGTATTTCCAGTTGTAACTATACCAGATCCGCTTTTCTCTGAAATATATCCGATCCCACATTTAGATTTGCATAAAGTATTGTGTGTTTTTGATGCTGAGATAGCACACCCAAACTCAGAGAACCCGAATGGAGTTTTAGATGAGGTGATCAATAAAGCCTTCGTTTTGATTAAGGAAGGTAAATCTGGGCAAAATTCATCAGATTACATAGATGAATTTGAATCCTATTGGGGGCAAGATGCAAAAAGCCAATTACTATCCCTTATTTCAATTACTAGTGAGCCAAAAGAAATTGACATTATAACTTTCAAACAAAAAAATTGGAATGAAAATAGAATAGTAACTGATTCAAGACGAGAAGGTGAATATTGGCTAATAAAGGCTGGAGCTAAGATAGAAGCATATAATAAAGCGTTCTATTTGCCATTACGAACTATAGGAAATCCTCCGTTCCCAACTTTAAATAGCGATTTTTTAAAACTGTTAATTATTAAAAATCCTGAAATAGTAAAACCTTTCTTGGATTTTCTTGATAATAATAAACGGCCAACTACTATAGTCTTTTCAGTACCTTATAAAAATGATTTTTTAGTTGGTGCATGGGAGCATAAACTAACTGAAAAAAAGGTAATTACACCTTTTAAAGGAAAAGTTAGGGTGCAGAAGTCTTTAAATGGTTTCCGTATTGGAAAACAAAATGCATTTTTAGAACTGCAGCGTGATTTCAGGAAATTGGTTGTAAATAAAATAAACGTTATGCGTGTTGATAAAGAGCGATTATTTACTCGTGGGGGAGATGGAGAACTACCAGACGATGTGAGAATCGGAGTAATTGGATGTGGATCAGTAGGGAGTCATGTAATTGGTTCACTTGTAGATTCAGGAATCGATCAATTTCTATTGATTGATGAGGATACATTGAAATTTGAAAATATTGCTCGTCATACTTGTGGCGCAAGCCAAGTAGGTAAGCCGAAAGTGGAAGCTATAAAGCAAAAATTGGTCGATCATTTCCCATATATTGAAATAAGTGGATACAAAGAGAACGTTTTGAAAATTCTTAAAGATTATTCGGAAATCTTAAATAGTTGTTTTTTCTCAATTGTAGCCTTGGGCAATTTTTCAACCGAATGGCGACTCAATCAACTTCAAAATAATGGTTTAATAAATAAGCCTTTAATGTATGTTTGGGTTGAGCCCTATTTAGCAGGTGCTCACGCTGTTTATGTAGATCCATCACTTAATGGTTGTTTTGCCTGTTTGTTTGATAGGCAACATAAGTTTCGGCAAAGTGTACTTGCAGATCCTAGTTTATATTCTAAGAGGGAAGCAGGATGTCAAAGTACATATGTTCCGTATTCAGTGACGGAGGTAAAGAGGTTTATCTCTGATTTAAGTTTTTTTATGGATGACGTTCGATCCGGAAAACTTAAAGAAAACACTTTATTCACTTGGCTTGGGAATCTATCATATCAAAAACAAAATGGAAGGAGAATAGCTGGCAGATGGGCTATTGCTGAGAACTATTCCGTAAGGAAAGTTCCGCTTTCCGAGTTTGGAATTTGCGAGCACCGTAAAAAATAATGGAGTATTTATTTTCAGATAAAACCATTTCTTTTAATCAAGATGTTTTAGAAACATTTAGATCATTTCGGCAAGTAGGCACTCATCAGCATGAGGCTGGAGGAATTTTGTTAGGGCGCGTTTATCAAGATGGAAAAGTAATAGTCGAACAAATTAGCACACCTGGGAGATATGATAAATCAGGAAAATACTTTTTTGAACGAAATGTAAAGTATGCACAACAGATTGTAAATAAGGCGTGGAAAGATTCCAATGGTGAAATACAGTATCTTGGAGAATGGCACACCCACCCAGAGATGAACCCCACTCCTTCCTCTGTTGATCGTAAATTACTAAAAGGAATGATAAACGATTCGAAATTAGATATTGATTTTCTTTTTTTGGTGATCGTTGGAATTGATGGGTTTTATGTTGCTTCTCAAACTAAGAACGAAGAGCTGAGGGAGTTACATCTTGTTAGATAAAAGATGAAAATAATAAACGAACAGATCCGACAACATATTCTTAAGTGGGAACTGAAATCTTGATAGGTAGTACGGATAATATTGAATGTTAGTGAAAGTGATTATATGTATGAAGAAAATAACACTTTGAATCAAGCCAAATGCCGATAAGTACTAATGATTATTATTAATCTATTTCTGAATGAACTCTCAGCTTTGAATTTCAATAAATCGTGCTATAGTTAATCTGAAAATATATTTTATTGTGAATAAATCTAATTCTGATGATTAATATAAAATACTTGTTTTTGGAGTCATTCCTTTTCGGAGTGGCTTTTTGTGAATTTTGGAAGAACAAAAAGTCTAAGACAGGAAAATAAAATATTAGACTGTCGAGAGCATTGAACTAACGGGCAGGAGGAGAGTTCAATGATTTAACAAATAGTCATTGATGGGGTATATTTGCGAAGTTTGTAAGTATGACTTTAGGCTAAATGCGAGGAGATAGTACAATGAAAAAAAGGGTAATTAGTAAAGAAACTCAAGAAGAATTAATATACCAATTAAGTTTGATATTCTCAATAAAAGGATGTACTGCATTAGGAAAATCAGAAATAGAAAGTTTGCTGAAAGAAAATAGTTTTACAAATAAATATTTATTTTGGGATGATATAAACAAAGATGTAGTTGCTGTTTTATTCGATGAAAGAGAAGCAATATATGGTATGAAACTAAAAACGCTTAGAAAACCAGCCGATCTTGATATTTTTTTCGGTAACCTTTTTTGCAGAGTATTTAATAATGATATACAAGTTTTTCCTGATGCGGACAAGAATCTAGAACATTGGTATAGCTTAGGTGACTCACGATTTAGAAGAGCTATCGCGAAATTTTCAGCATTCAGTACTGAACCAATGTTGAATTGGATGCAAACGATTGAGAGTAGCGTAAATCTTACATACGAAGGAACCCCATTTAGTTATTGTCTTTTTATGACAAAGCAGAAGGAATGGATTCAAAATAAATTAACTGGAAGATTTGTTGATTTTAAAAAGCATATACCATTTAGGAGAGCATTACTCTCAGAGAAATGGATTCGGGCGGCTACTTTGAGTCATATTATAGGAATTGCAGGGCTTGGTTTTAGTGGAGATATATTCGGGATGTACTCAATCCCTGAGAATGATCTTAATGAGAGCGACTTTATATTAACACCTCATGAGAAAATAAGACCCATTGTCAATCTTATAACGCCGGGAACATGTATGTTTCTTACAACAACTTATGGTGATATCTATACAATCCTACCCAATAAGGCAATATTTCTTAAGACAAAAGGTAAGTGGCGATATCTGAATTATTATAATATATTGGGCGTCTTAGAAGAGTTTCTTGAGGGAAGTATTGCAAAAGAAGTTATACAACTCACATTAAATTTAAGTTATGAACGAAGTGGTGCATTAATTGCAATTCCAGACAAAGACGAATTTATACAACAAATGGTGCCTGATTTTGCTAAAAGTCACACTAATCGAGAATTACGAAGTTCTTTAAATGGGTTGAATATATCCAATAGTGCGAATAGAACAGTTATTATGGCGGCATCTAAAATTGATGGAGCAATAATCTTATCAAAAACAGGAATACTTCTAGATGTTGCATGTATGATAACAGAGCCAACAAAGGAGAGTCTTGAAAAAATAGGATTAACTGAATTAATGAGACATTCTGGGGCGCGTTCAACTGCTGCTTGGAATTCAAGTGTTTTTGGAATTGCAATAAAAATCTCAGAAGACGGACCTATATCAATATTCAAACATGGAATACTATTGGAGGAAATAGGGTGATCCTTGCGGTTTTTGGCTAACAATGCATTCATGCTACGGGTATTACTCCCCTTGGTCGTCAAATGGATAATCAAATAAGATGCTAACTCACCTGTTGTAAGAGGGGTGGTTAATACGGGATAGAGAAAAGTTATTGTAATGTCACATGGATTTACAGGAAGGATATTAAGAGGTCTGTACATGTCTGACATCTCCCGAACTACATAGATCAGATCATTAAAGGTGAAGCTCTTAAATCTGAACAATACAATAAACGAATTGAAAAAATCAATAAAAATTTGATTTACCAGATAACTATCTCATACGCTTTCACTTCTACAATTCAAACAACGTATACTTGCTCAAATGATTGCGTAGGTTCAGAGAGAGATCCACAAGTTGAAGATTTATTGTACGGTTTGGATAATATTCTAGACATTTATTCTCTTTACTTAAAGCGAAAAATGATCTGAAGAGTGCGAATAACAAGCGGAAATAGAACACATGTGCAGTTTCATAACCAATTTAAGGAAAGCTTGTAGGCCTTATCAAAAAGCGTATTTATAGTTTGGATCACTGCCTAGTGCAGAACATGAATAGTTCGAAATGGGGATAACACTCCGTAAACCACAATGAACAATTCAAGATTGTACTCACACATAATTTACTGGTACACAGCTAATCAATTGAATAATAAGCTTATACAATTCTGTGATTATTTATCAGGTAATCTCAAGGTAACATCCATAGAACGATTCCTTTTCTTATAAATGAAACTAATCTAACAAATACAGTTACATTTGTGGCTCTAGATCATGATGGTATATCAACGCCTTCACAATCGAAGAAATTAGAGATACTTCTACGAAAAAAATCTAAAAAGCAAAAAGTTGGAGAGGTAATAGTAAATCGGGAGGTTTTATGAAAACAAAATTTTATGTCGTTGTTAAAGGGAGAAAAATAGGGATTTTTGATATTTGGGATGAAGGAGCCAAACAATACGTAGAAGGATATAAAGGGGCTGTATACAAGTCATTTTCTAAGATTGAATTGGCTGAGATGTGGTGGGAGCAAATGTTACCAGAATCAAAAAGTCCGATCTTTCATTTTGATACTGCAAAATATACTGTTCAAAATTACTCTTCTCCCATGGAAGATGAGGAACCAGGGCCATATTTTACTTATCTTATTATTGATCCACGGACTAATATACCTTTTTATGTAGGACAAACTTGTAATATAGAATACAGGAAAATTAATCACTTAAAAGACTCGCATAAATATAGGGCATATAAAAAGATGATTTCCAACATTCAGATGGACAATCTAGAACCAGAATTTCAGATCGTTGATATTCAGCCTACCAAAACAGATTCACTTCGTTCAGAAACAGAGTGGGTGAAAAAACTTGCGTACCAAGGAATTCGTGTCTTAAACGGCTGGAGGGAGCATAAGGAATGGATAGACTTGATTATGAGCAGTAGTACACAAGAATCTATTACGCAGCAAGCTACTGAATAATGGTCATTTCAATGGACATTAGATTAAATCCATTATTACGGCAGATAAAGGGCACATTATTTTCGAGATCGAAACTTTCGATAAAATTCCTCATGCTCTTTTATTCGTATGTGTGCATTCCTCGTGTAATATGACTGAGTATAATTTAGAGTGGTTTGAAGTTTCTGATGACCTAGAAGTTCCATTAAGGTTAATAAATCCATACCTTCGTCTCGCATGTGAGTAGCGAAGGAGTGCCGGAGACTATGAATTCTCAAATCAGGTAAATTGGCCAAGAGGAGATATTCTTTAAAGAGATTACTTGCGAACTGTCTAGTAATAGGGATATTTTTGGCCTTTCCGGGGAAAAGACATTCGTTGTCCTTTAATTCATTTATAGACTGGTACTTACGTAGTAGGGCTCCAAACCCCTTGCGAAGGACAATAACCCGTTGGATTTTATTTTTTGTTTTGAGAAGTGTGATCATCTCATCCTCAAAGTTTAGATCAGAAACCTTCAATTCTGTTATTTCTGATATTCGACAACCTGTAGATAAAAGTAATGAAAACAAGAGAGTATCACGGATTAAGTTGTCACTATGGGATATTAAACTATGTAAAAACCTTAGCAATTCATGCCTGCTGAGTATGCGTATTGGCTTTGCGGCTGGGTTATAATCGTTGAGTTTGAATCTCATATGAGGCACTATATTAGGGAAATTACGGTTGTTTGCTAAAAACCTAAAAAAACTTTTCATTGCAAGGGTGGACGACTCTAAATTTGAATAACCATTCTTTACTTGGTCCATAAGATAGTAGTCAATGATCCCCGCATCTATTGGTTTGTAAGCGATGATGCTGTCTCCATTTTTTAGTTGATAAATCTTATCAAGGTTCACTTCATCTGGATTGCAGTGAAGTTGATCCGCAAGGAAATCGCAAAAATGATAAAGACAGTTTAGATACTGATTGAATCTATCTTTTGATAGTCTACTTATCTTCTTATAGTTATTAATTTCCTTACTGAAATTGATCATGCTAATTCTCTCCAATCCCCATAATTTGGGCAACTAGCTTTTCAAGCGGAAATGGATACTTATTTACTGCATTTTTCAAATCGATGGGACGACGCTTTGTATAGATTCTTGTAGTCTCAATATTATTGTGACCTAAAATTTCTTGGAGATCGTATATTGCCATACCTGCTGATAATGAATTATACGCGAATGTATGTCGTAAACTGTGAACAGTGTACGCTCCTTTAATCCCGAGTTTTTCATATATGCCTGTCACCATTCGTTGGATATTACGAATCATGATGGGTTCGCGATTCTCGTAACATCTTTTTGCAAAGAGATAAGATTCATCTCTTATGTCCCAATGATAGACTCCGGTTCTCGCTAGAAAATCTAAAATGACTTTTTTTACTTGTGGATACATGGGGATGTAACGCTGTTTGTTTCCTTTCCCTTTTCGTATGAAAATAAGGTCCTCATGAATTTGAAAGTCACAAATCCTCAGGTTCGCAACTTCACTCACTCGACATCCAGTACCAAGCATAAAATAGATTAAAGCAAAATTTAAAAATGGCCAGTTAGTTTGTTTGGCTTGATTTAAAATTAGAGGTATAAGCTCATCGGGGAGATATCTAGGTAGAATTTCGCCTCTGAATTTTTCGATCTTAAAGCGTAAATCCTCACTCACGTACCTTCGTGTATGTGCAAAATCCATCACGTTTTTTATAATCGATTGGTAGGTGTTGAAGGTTCTAGCTGTTAATTTTTCTTCTTTCCTAGGCTTACAAGTATCAGTGAATTCGAAAAAAAGCTCCTCCGTTAAATCTACCATTTTAAATTCGGACTCTTTTAGTAATAAAAACCGAGCAAATTTTCTAAGGACTGTGATGTAATACTTTATGGTGAGTTCTGATTTTATTCTGTTCATTCTTAAGGTTTTTATATATTCCTCAATAACATAAAGTATAGTTTTTTCGTCTCGAATAGTTTTTTTGCCTTCAACAAGCACCAGGAAATCGTGGACATCAATTTTGTAGAGTTCACATATTTCATCGGGAGTTATATTAACTTGGTATTCAAAGTCCATGTTACACCTCGTTCATTCGATTTAAAGGATTACGGGGGAGGGATTTAGCCAGCAAACGTTGCACACTTCTATGAATATACCATTCCGTTGAACGACGATGTTTGTGCCCCATGGATTCAGATACTTGATCAAAATCATTAAGATTATCAAGAGCATTAGTTGCATAGGTATGTCGGAGTGATTTTGCACTAAAACGTATCGTTCCAAAACTAATCTTATTACTATGATTAAACATTGAGCTTATCATCTGAGATGTTATAGGAGACCTTGATCGATGAGTCACAAAAAGATTATTGTGTTCGACTGGATATAAAGAACGAGTAAAATGAAGATACTCATGAATCATATCCGTCAGATCCTTACTCATTTTTAGAGTTCTTGTTTTTGATTTAACTGAATGGAGAGTAATAAGTCTTTCGGTTAACCTCAGATCATCTAGATGGATATTAGCTACTTCAATCGGACGGCAACCAAGTTCCATGATGAGCAATACAATGCACATATTCCTGAGTTTTGAATTTGAACTACTTTTTTCTATCGATTCAAGCAGAACATGTACTTCCTCAAGATTAACAAATTCGTTTGATCTATTGGCTTGGGCACGCAGTGACTGCGGGATGATGTATCGAATGTAATTTACTTTAAGAGCAGATAACATATCCAAAAATAATTTCATTGAAAAAAGCACTCTGTTCAAGGTGCTTTTTTTAATTTGGTCTAGATGCATCCGTTCGACTAAGTGTTCTTCATAGGAAACAACCATTGATTTAGTGAATTTTTTGCAATCATAAATCGAATGTAGAGGGGCTACACCGATAAATTGCCGTTGAACATAACCTAAAAACTTACCGACATGATAGATATGATGCTTTAATGATGTCTGTGAGTATTTTTGAGCATAATGATTTTTAAATGTAAGAATTAGCTGAGGAAAATCAGAGCTACCACGGACATGAACTCTCTTTTTATTACGCTTTACAATATGCTTTTCAATATCTAGTAACAACTTGTTTGTAAACTCAGGATCGGCACCAGAACGTTCGATAATAGTCTTCAGCGTAGTGTAATTAACTTTTTTCTTTCCTAGATCAGTTTCTGTGAAGTGTTGAGTATTTTGTATCATTTTAGGTATCATTAATAATCCCCCCTCAAAATCTATTATTCTAGTATTTATTGATTTATATACTTGGTTCGTATAAAATTGGATGTACAACGAACCACACTAATTTTCCTTGTTACTAATGTTTTAACAGGGACGGAGAAGTTGCTCAGGCAACGATAAATAAATGGAAAAACAGCGTTAGAATCAGTTCGGAAAGATGTGGATTTCTCTGCTAATCCGTTTTTCCTTTATTATCCATTTGTGACGTAAAATTTCTTTTTTACGTAAAACACTTTACTTTGGTAAAGTTTTTTATGCTGTTTTTAATGGAGTATGAAGCTTAGTTCAATTGAACTAGGCTTTTTTATGTGGACTTTGCTGGGTTATCTTTGATATACATGTGAAATATCTAGTAAGGAAGTGTGGTAAATAGATAATTTAAGCTTATATAGCCCAAGCTTGTTATCCGAAAAACTTAAGTTATAAATGGAAATACAAATGTGTGTTCTCGCTTACTTTCGTATAGTCCGGAGAAAATCTTAGGATTCATGAGTATTATAAGATAGTGGTGTATATATTAAAGGCTTTAAAACAGAGAAAGAACGGGTGGAATATCATAGGTAACTAAAGTGTATTTCATTAATAATCAATATCCCAAATTCGAAAATTGATCAAATCATAATCCAATCTGTAGAAAAACCTAGGATGGAGGTGGGGCAATGAAAAACAAATATTTAATGATAAATAAGTTACTAATAATCTTATGTGGTTTAAACTACTTGTTCCCCTTTTTTATACATTCTACAGGTCGATTTTGGGATGATTAGTATAGTTAAAACATACACTTTGTAATTGATTAATCATTATTTACGTGAATTACTCGTACTGCTCATTTGTATTTTCGAAAATACAAATGAGCACCATTACCTTACAGCTTATACACTTTACTTGGTGATAGTATGGGAATGAGTAGTTCAACTGATGAGTATTCTTATTTAGATAGAATGCTAGAGGCCGCAAGAAATGTTGGCAGAGGGAAAATGACCGATAAGTACTACCAGGAAAACTTCCTTAATAAGGGGCAATTTGTGTGTAATCCGTTGTTAAGGTTATACTCAGAGGATTATCATAGGTTTTTAGCGAGGTTGTCTTTAAAGATAAGACGTGAATTTCTACTCAAATCTACCGGTATGACATATAGAGAAGTTGCAAAAATTATTGGTTATGCTAGTCATACACCTATTCAAAAGTTCTTGGGATCGGGTTCTTTCGATACTAAAATTTCGCAAAAACTTATAGCTCAATTAGCGATACTTTTTCGTGTCCCTCCTGAATGGTTAGTGGAAGAAAGAATATCGGATAACGAATGGGTAACCTATCATTTTCATCATTTAGGTCTTGAAAAGAAGAAGTTGATCTCTTTTTTAGAAATCCTAAATAGTGTGAAAGATACGGAGGTCTGGATACGAAATTTTATTCTTAAGGGAGTTAATCCTGATAACTCTCTATTTCTCAGAGTTGAATGTAGGAATGGGAATTTCCTCGTGGAGATCTTTAATCAGTTAGGAGATATAAGGGAATATAACGAGTTGTTAGCAGCATTAAATAGCAAGTTTGACTGTGTTTTTGGAGATGTACTTACTGCCATTCCTAGTCAAAGGAATGCAGCAATTATATGTATAGCAAACCACCAAATACTATTTAGTCTACCCATAGAATTTAGAAAGTTGGATTTTTGAAAATACAAATGAAAAGCGGTAGCTATTACTGTAAAACCTTCTGATAACTTGATTATCAGGAGGTTTTTATTGTGTCTAGAGTAGACCAGGAAAACAGAGATAGGGCATTAGAGATTATCAAGCAATGGATAAAAGAAGAAGAGGAACGGACTAAAAAGATTGAAGTTACTAAGAGTCCGAAAAAAAATGAATAATGTTAATCCAAGAGCAAACAAACTAGAAATAAGTAAGGATGTAGTGAGAGTAACTGAAGCAGCGAAAGTAAAAGAAAAAGTCATCGATTATATATTAAAAAAATTTATCAAATAACCGACTAATTGCAGTCGGTTTATTTTTAATTCAATTGGATACAATAGGGCATAAGAACAAATGTTCCTATAATGAGGATTTGGTAAATAGCTCTCGTGAAAACCAAAGGTTTTCATACTGCAAAAAAAACTGTAAATAGTCAGTCCTATTTAAACTTTAGGGAAGTTGTAAAGAGAAAAAAATGTTATTAGATAGGAGGGATTCTTTGTATACTGCGATTTACGCTCGTGTATCGACTGGTATGCAGGTGGTTGAAGGCCATAGCTTAGAGAGCCAGGTAGAGCTCTGCATGCAAAAAGCAAAGGAGCTTAGCGTTCTTGAACATTCTGTAAAGGTCTTTAGGGAAGAGGGGGTTAGTGGTGAAGATATTGAACGACCAGCAATGAATGAGCTACGTGAATTAATTAGTGCAGGACTGGTTAGACAGATCATAATCACCCATCCGGATCGTCTCTCACGTGATTTGACAGATAAGTTGTTCTTGTGCCGGGAGTTTGAGTCACGTGATGTTCATCTGATCTTTGTTGATACGGAGTATCAAAGTACTCCTGAAGGACAACTTTTCTTTAATTTAATGAGTGTTATTGCTCAATATGAGCTTTCTCTAATTAAGAAGAGGACTGTTCGGGGAAGGCTGAAGGCCGTAGAAAAGGACAAAAAGATCATGCCTATGCGCGTGGCCCCCTTCGGATATGATTGGGTCGAGGGGCAGCTTATTGTGAACCAGATGGAGGCAGAGCATGTAAAACAGGTATATCACTGGTATCTGAATGAAAATATGACAATCCGACAAATTGGGAATAGACTTTTCAAAATGGGAGTCCGTCCAAAACGTTCCGTCAATGGAAACTGGGGAGGAAGTTCAATAAGTCGGATGCTTAGTTCGGAAATATATATCGGCAAGTATTATTACAACCGTAGAAAAGTGAAGAAACTCAAGGGACAAAAGAGTAAATTTGGAAATCCCAAAAAAACATACACAATACGAGAAAAAAACGACTGGATTATGGTTGGAATTGAACCGATTATAACCGATGAGTTATATGAACAAGCGCGCCAACGGCGTATTAAGAATTTTACTCGTTCGGGGAATGTACATTTTAATTACTTGTTGAGATCACTTATTCGGTGTGGTCATTGTGGTCGTAAATGGGGAGGGACTACATACACTGGGCGAAAGGATAAGAAGACAGGTAAAAGAGTTAAATACACTTGCTACCGATGCCTTAATCTTTTTCCTAGAGTATATGGGATATCCCAACCTTGCCCTTCACGCAGTATTCGAGCAGAGGTGCTAGAAGAGTTTATTTGGGATATGGTCATGGAGGCATTGTCTAATCCAGAAGACTATATGCAGAGATTAGCGGGGCAAGTAGAAGAAGTCATTGATGAATTACTTTTTACTGCTGGTATGATCCAAAGCCAGATCGTTGAAAAGAGAAAAGAAATGGATAAGTTGAAAATCATGTTCCGACGGGATGTAATTACGGAAGATGAGCTAGCAACTGATTCCTATAAGTTAATTCGTGAGATTAATGAACTGCAATCACAATTGGAGTTATATGAAGGGCAGAGCAAAACGCACAGAGAACAACACTACTCGCATGAGGCGAATCTTAAGATAGTCGAGCAGATAAACGATTTTATTAGCAGTAAAGGAGCAGAACTGGCATTTGAGGATAAACGCTTTATCATTGAAACACTCATTGATGAAATTGTTCTCAAAGCAGAAGATGGAGGATTTAACATTAGTGTAGTCGGGAGCCTAAGCGAGCTTACAGGAGGTCAAGATGGAGGAAGTAAGAGCGATATTCCACTGACGTTGAATAAGAAACTTTCCTTACCAACTCGGCGTAAGGGTAGCATTAATGGTTGATGCTACTCGTTTGCCAAACGTAAGTTTAACCTTTCATTATGATACTTAGCATAGTTAAGTGATTTTTAATGAGAAGACTATTTTTTTATGATGCTGCTTTCTTATGTACATGCACTTCTGGGCATCTACCCACATACAATAAGATGACCATGAACCCGTAAGGCAAACAGATCGGTTTCATTGTACAAGTGCGGGAGGTGTCGCCAAGTTGCCTGGATTCTTAAGTACGATCGCGTTGCTAATTAAAGAACTGACGTTGCTGGTATCTTACGTAAGGAACAACGCATTTCCACAGCCGCTCTCGGAGCAGGAGGAAAGCAAATACTTAGGCATGATGGCTGAAGGGGATGCTAAAGCCCGGAATTTGCTTATCGAGCACAATTTGAGATTAGTAGCTCATATAGTGAAAAAATTCGATAATACTGGGGAAGACATGGAGGATCTGATCTCCATCGGAACTATTGGCTTGATTAAAGCTATTGAGAGTTACCGTCCAAACAAAGGCACAAAGCTGGCCACATTTGCAGCACGTTGTATTGAAAATGAAATCCTGATGCATCTTAGATCATTGAAAAAGACCCGCAAGGATGTTTCATTACATGATCCGATAGGGACTGATAAAGAGGGGAACGAAATTACACTCATCGATATCCTTGGCTCCGAGGCTGATGATGTCATTAAAGAGGTCGATCTTAAGATTGAGAAAAGCAAGATTTATCGTAACCTTGATATTCTGGATGACCGGGAAAAAGAAGTCGTAGTGGGCCGCTTTGGATTAGACACGGGTGGTGAGGAACGAACGCAGCGGGAGATTGCCAAGGAGCTTGGTATCAGTCGCAGCTATGTGTCGCGGATTGAGAAGCGAGCGCTCATGAAGCTGTATCATGAGTTCTATAAGGCGAAGCGCTAGGATCTTAGATAATAACTGAAG
Organism: Paenibacillus sp. FSL R5-0928; assembly: GCF_037970385.1. Classification (NCBI taxonomy): domain Bacteria; kingdom Bacillati; phylum Bacillota; class Bacilli; order Caryophanales; family Paenibacillaceae; genus Paenibacillus; species Paenibacillus sp. FSL R5-0928. The sequence goes on from NZ_CP150225.1 coordinate 1,606,580, forward strand.
ATTCACAATAGATTTTGTTAAAAGCGACTTGCCAACAAGGGGGTTGCTTTTTTGTTAATTCAAATAGTTGGGCTAATTGAACATAAAAAAAGCAAATTCAGAAAATTAACTTTTAACTGCTGAGGGGTGCTATTATGTCATATAAAGAAATATATGATCTACATATTCAATTGTTACATGTATATGAAAATAATGAAAAGTACCAAGGTCCATATCAGAAGCAACTTAATTATTTTAAGAGACAGTTTTTTATAGCTGAAGATATAGTTCAACGAATTTTTGTTTTAAACCAGTTAATAAAAATTCATGAGAAAAGTAGAGAACTAATGATAAAGTGGTGTTCAGAAGAATACTTTAAGTGAAGATATACATTAAGCCTAAATTAAAGACCAATGAGTAGATTAAGGAAAAGAAATGGAGTTAATTAGCATGGACAATTCGAAAAGCAGACATATGATGGATAGACCCTATATTAAAGAAGTCATTCGTGAACTTAGTCTTCTTGGTTATGAGGAAGTTCAAGCTAAACAGATACTAATCAAATACTATAGACCGCTAAAGAGGACGTTGGGATTCCGACTCAATTCTTACGATTTTGCTAAGGAATTGATTTAATTAATAAAGCAGTTAACCGAAAATATGATCCGTCTGACCCTAATCAAATCTTCATAGGAGATTTAAAAAGTCGGAAAAGTCATATTATTAAAGGTAAATAAAAATACCAAGAGCAATGGGCAACTTCCTTTTGAAGAAGCTCTTGATTAATTCTATGTTTCGTTGAAAGTTATAACAACGCTCGCTATTAAAGGTGCGCATATAAGTAAGGATACGTTCTCACCGTTCAATTTGTATTGAACGGAATTAACCCTTCAAGGTCTTGTCTTTAGTGGGGCTACCCAGTGCGGAGGAAACTATTAGTGATTAAGAGATCGAATTGAAGAGTTAGAAGGATCAGTAGATGGACTTGTTAAAGATATAGATAATTCGGAAAATTTTTCTTATTTGATTAACTTACTTTCTTTAGTTAATATCAATTTCAATAAGGATGTTAGTTTAATTGGTAGAATAATCAACCGGAAATTTGATTTTTCTGATTCCTAATCGAATCTATAATAGAACATCTGAAAAGAAAACTATTAAAGATTTATAGTGATATGTCAGATAAAGGTGAAGGAAATACAACTTCAAGTCGTTGAAGATCTATCACAAAAATATAGAGTAGTTTTGGAATAACGAACAGACTTCAATTGAAGGCTTGGATTAAGAATATCAGGAACTTGGAGAGTTTGGACTTGGGGATCAGCGAGGACTAAGAGGAAATATGTCGACAAAATAGGTAAATCGAGCGGTTGAAGTAGAAGAAAGAAATGCTAAAAAGTGCTCGTAGGTCTGGATGCAGGACATGAAAAAGAGTGGTATGAAAAGATTGAAAAATTCGAAATGAATGTCTAATTACTCATCATTGCAAGGTTTTGTGGTCGCAAGAAATGGGTATCACGCTCCTCTAAAACACAAAGAATTCGATCGAGATCTTGATGATAAGACACTGATAAAGAAGGTCTACGAGCAATACAATAGGGTCAGTAAATATCTTATCTAGGTCCTTAATTTTCAAAAGTGTTGAATTGAAAGTTATAACTAAATATTAATTGACTTAGTTCAACTCCTTATAGTTAGTATGTTACAATCTGGAAAGGTATCGTTTCCAGTCTGTCATAATACACTAAATCTATTGCAGAGATATAAGTTACTTTTACATAGATAGTATATTTCTCAGTGATAGAGCTTTTATACCAATCTACTAAGGGAATTGAAAACGCTGATATCTCTTGACTACGATTCTATAGAAAACAAGGTGTTCCTGAGATGACTTTGAAGAAAAGGATTTTTTTCATTTATTTAATAAGTTCGTTAATTCCGTTTGTTTTTATCAGCTTGATCTCATATTATACGATCAATTCGATTCTAACAAATAAACTTGAAACAGGTATCCAAAGTAATCTTAAGCAAGTGACCTTATCCTTGGATAACTCGCTCAGTAGCCTTAATCACATCTCGCAACAGTTTGCTTACGAAGGCACCATCCTGAAAGAACTGGATGAGCTAATGCGAACGGAGGAACCGTTTCGTCGGATGAAATTGCAGCATCAGTTCAAAAGTAAATTGAATTTGATCACCTTCACTAATCCGGAGATCGGCCTTGCAATGTACTATTTTGATAAAGATCAAACCTATCATTTCACCAATTTCCCAGTAAAGTATAGTTTTTCTCCCAACAAACTGCCTCTTTTTGCCCAATCTTATGGCATTACTTACTACGGGCCGCACGAAAGTTTTAACCGGCTTGATAATGAATACGTATTGTCTGTACTTAGAAAAGTGAATTTTCCCGGACGGGATGATGTGTATGTCTATATTGAATCAGGATTTCAATTATTGAAAAACATGCTTGATAATGAGGAGGCACAAAACAACTCTTCACGCTTGATTCTTCTGGATGCGGAGGGGAGGATCATATACAGTGAAGTTCCACGTCTGTTCAAGAGTGGAACATTTTTCCCTGAATCTGACAAAGGAAAAAAATCCGGCCACAGCAACGATTATTACTGGTTCCAACAAAAGAGTAAGCAAGGTTGGAGCGCAATTTCAGTTTTTGCGGAAGCGGATTTCAACCGGGAAAAGAACAGGTGGTTCCTTCAAATTTCTCTATTCTCTTTAGTGTTCCTTAGCGTGGCATTAATCATGGCCTGGGTCTTGTGGAAAATGGTCTACAGGCCGCTTAATTTGTTCCATAACGAAATCAAGATGATGACGCACGCCGAGCATCAAGTGACTCTTAAGTCAACGAAGATCCCGGAATTCGACAGTTTACTGCGACAATTTCAAAATATGAAGAAAAACATTTGGGAATTGTTCGGCGAAGTTAAGGAAAAAGAAAAGCAACGCGTTGATCTGGAAGTGGAAAAGCTGCTCTACCAAATCAACCCCCATTTTTTGATGAATACCTTAGATACCGCACACTGGCTGGCGGTTATGAACGGTCAGCATGAAATTGACCGCCTCATCCAGGCTTTGAATAAATTATTATATTATAATCTGGGGAAATTAGGCCGTCCTTCTACCATCGAGGAAGAGATTAATGCTATTAAGCAGTATTTGACGCTGCAGCAAATTCGATATGATTTTCAATTCGATGTCCGTATCCAGGTGGACGAAGTCTTGCTAAAAAAAGAGGTACCCCGGTTTATCCTTCAACCACTCGTTGAGAATTCCCTGTACCATGGGCTTGACGATGAAGGATACATCCTGGTTATTGTCAGGCTGAACCAAGGTATAGAGATTGCCGTACATGACAATGGAGTGGGAATGTCCGATGAACATATTCAAAAACTGTTGACCAACAAGACATCAGAGCAACAGAAGTCAGGGATGGGAATCGGAATGAATTACGTTAAACGGACGATTGAATCCCGTTATGGTCAGCTGGCCAAGCTGGAGATTAAAAGCGAACCAGGCAAAGGAACTAGTATTTTCCTAACGCTACCGCTAGAAGAGGAGAGAGTATAAACATGATTAAGGTACTTGTTGTGGATGATGACAAATTGGTCCGTAAAGGACTAATTTCAATGATGCCATGGCAGGAATTTGATATGAAGGTTGTTGGTGAGGCGAGCAATGGGGAAAAGGCCCTCCAGTTTTTAGAGTCTCATTCTGTTGATTTAGTATTGACTGACTTAGGCATGCCAGTCATGTCGGGCATTGAGTTAATGCGGGTTTTACGCAAACGTTATTCAGAACTTCACGTTGTCGTTCTTACGGTGCATCAGGATTTTGAATATGTGCAAGAGGCGCTTCGGCTTGGGGCTATAGATTATATTTCCAAGGTCGATCTAGATTTAGAGAAGGAGCAGCTTGAAGACATGCTCGGAAGAATTGCCGACAGAATACAAGGGCAAGCACGTCAAGGAATAGTCCACCAAGATGGGGCATTGGAGCAAGGATATTCCGTCGTGGTTCTTGATCACAAGGATTTAAAAGACTGGGCCGAGGAATTGAAATATATCCCTGATATCAAGGTGGTTGAAGTGGATCGAAACAACTGGTTAGTGCTTGCTTTAAATGGAAATGAGCGCGATCTATTTGATGAACTATCAAAACGTATCCGTTTGTTGCAGAACGTTGTGCTAATTCAGTTGTCGGATCTGCAACAATTCACATTGACTCAAGTTCAGCGATGGGTTAGAAGCTTTACGGAAAGAGAGTTATTCTATGAATATAATCCCGACAACACGATTCTGTCGGTGTGCATTAATAAGAATTATGACGATCTGTATGAACAGAATCGGGGAGTAGGAGATCAACTGGAAGAACCGAAGGAACTGTTGTTGTCTGGGGAGTGGCTTTACGATGATGTATTGTTCCAGCGGCTTTTAATACAATTAAAGATGCTTCGTATACCGCAAACGCGACTGATCGGTTTATTATATTCTTTTGTTAACGAATGGAACAGAGCTTTTGCCGGAACGGTGTTTGGAAAGATCAAGCTTGATGAGACACTTCATTCCTGGTTTCAGATTGAGCGATGGCTGGAGGATACCCGCACAATGATTCGGTACACAGCGCTTCAAACTAATTACTCCCCGGAGATTGTCAACTGTGTGCTGAAAGCGGAGAAAAAGGTGCGGATGAGATTGGATCAACCGTTGACCTCTGCCGAGGTGGCGAAAGAAATGAATATGAGCCGGAGTTATTTTAGTCAGTGCTTTAAAGATATCATTGGACGTACTTTCAAGGATTACGTTCGTGAATTACGGATGGAAAAGGCGAAGCAGTATCTGGTGCATACGAACAATACGATTCAATGGATTGCCGAGCATACTGGATATACGGATGAAAAATATTTCAGCCGCACCTTTCGCGATTTAACCGGACTACTTCCGAGTGAATATCGGGTTCGTAAACGTATTCCCCAATAAATCGTTGTGTTTAAGGAGGACCGCATGCTGAAAAGAAGTTTAATGATTCTGTTACTCATATCGCTAATATTATCTGTATCCGCTTGCAGTCAGAACAAAACCGATATCATCAAGGAAAGGGGGGAGGATCCAGCGTTCGAGAAATACGAAGTACCGACTACGCTGAATATCGTAATGGGAGTTGATCCCAACTACAAGTCATATACAGGGGAAACCCCCGCTAATAATCCGTGGATTAAGACAATTAAAGCCAAGTTGAATGTGGATATCCATATCGACTGGTTTGCCACACATGAGAATATGGATCAAAGAATTGACTTGGCGATTTCCAGTAATGTGCTTCCTGATGCAATGGTGGTTTCTCCCTATCAATTTAATCAAATGGTTGAGGCGGATGAACTGGAGGATCTGACAAAAGCTTATGAGGAGTACGCCTCACCGATCATGAAACGCATTATTGAAGGCACTAACGCGGGACTAAAGGAAGACGTTATGATAAACGGAAAAATGCTTGCTTTACCTTCAGCTAATCCTGAAGATTTTAGCATGATGTGGATACGGAAAGATTGGCTGGACAGATTGGGATTGGCACCTCCATCCACAATGAAAGAATTGGAGAGTGTAGCGAAGGCGTTTGTTGAACAAGATCCTGATGGCAATGGGCAAAAGGACACAATCGGCATTGCCGCTGGAACTTCCCTTTATGACGAATACAATGCAGGGCCAGGAAGTTTTAACCTGAATCCAATATTCTCTGCCTATGATTCATACCCGGGTTTTTGGCTGAAAGGTAAGAACGGAATGCCAGTTTACGGATCGATTCAGCCGGAAACCCGAACTGCGCTGGCCGCACTTCGTGAGCTGTATGCCAAGGGGCTGATTGATCGTGAAATGGGAATCCGTGAGACGGAGGCGGAGGTCGTGATCGAGGGTAAGGCAGGCATATTCTTCGCTCCTTCCTTCGGGGGAGATTGGCCAATCCCGGAAGCGCTGAAGAATAATCCGCGGGCGAACTGGCAGGCTTACGCCTTGCCACTTGATACCGCAGGCAAATTTAATGTGAAGATATTCCGGCCGACGCAATCTTATATTGTTGTGCGCAAGGGCTATGAACATCCTGAGGCTATTATCAAAATTGCGAACTTGACATTGAGAGACAGGGAGAAATATGGGGATGTTTTTCAACCTTTACAGAATATGCTCGTACCACGGGATGAAATTGCCTTTTCGGTAAGAACTATTCAAGACGTGATGGCCGGAAGGCAGGAGGCGGGCAATTTTCAGGGGAAGGAAGAGTATCCGATGCTGGCAAGTGATCTGGAAACTATTTATAATGTCAAACGGCCTCCTTACGATAACACCGATATTCAATATTGGAATCTACGGGACGGTAATTTCAGACGTGCCTATTCCTTGCTGGTCGGAGGAAAGAACCTGTATGATCCGAATTTGAACAAGGTTTACAGCATCTACAATGAAGGCGGGAATTCTTTCGCGAAACAATGGAAGTATCTTGCGGATGAGGAGATGGATGTGTTTACACAAATCATTATGGGGGTGGTTCCGCTGGAAACGTTCGATCAGTGGGTCCAAAATTGGAAGCTCCAGGGAGGCGAGCAGATTACCGATGGGATAGCAAAGGCAATATCCCCTTAAGAGGATCTGAAGGTAGACATACGTCGCTCATCAGGAGGGGGAATGTCGTCTGGCACTAATCATTTATCCACCTTATCTCGGGACGGATTCCTATCTTAGGAATCCGTCCTTTCCTTGTATCCTTAATATATAGGAATCGAATTGAATTGAAAGCGATTGCAAAGCTGTTTTGCGGCTGCAGCAGTATTCCTTTATTAATATGAGAGGTGTTTAAATGGATGAAATTGCATCTGGCGAAAGTGAAACACTCCCGAATTTTGCTGGCCTGCTTCATGACGCTCGCAGTATCTGGATGCAGGCCGATCAGTGAAATTTCCGCTGTGCAAGTGGTAAGTCAAGGAGGGGTGAAGGCTTTAACAACAGATAAGGCCAACTATAAACCCGGTGAATCTGTGAGCTTCTCCCTCCAGTTGAGTTCGCCGGCGCCTAAGGCGGAGCTGATCATCCAGTACCGGCATTTAGGTGAGAAGATTGGCAGTCAAAAGGTGAAAACGGATGAAGGTCAGGCCTCCTGGAGCTGGACTCCACCCAAGGAAGACTATAAAGGATACATGGTGGAAGTTTTTGTGTCCCGAGATAACAAGATTACAGATCAGATGAATATTGCGGTTGACGTTTCCTCGGATTGGAGCAAATTTCCGCGTTATGGTTACTTGTCTGATTTCCCGAGTATGGGTCAGGGACAAGTGGAGAAAGTCATTGAACGCTTGAACAGATTCCATATTAATGGAATCCAATTCTACGATTGGCAATACAAGCATCATGACCCGATCAAAACCTTTGACGGCAAACCTGCGAAAGAATGGGAGGATATCGCGAGCAGGAAGATTTCCTTCAATACAGTGAAAAGCTATATCAATCTGGCCCACAGCCGAAATATGAAGGCCATGAATTATAATCTCATTTTTGGCGCTTATGAGGATGCGGCCAAAGACGGGGTCAGTAAGGAATGGGGGTTGTTTAAAGACCGCGACCTAACTGATCAGGATAAGCATCCACTTCCGGGCTGGATCAGTGATATTATGCTGTATGACCCGAGCAATCCTGAATGGCAGAGCTATCTGATTGCGAAAGAAAAGGGAGTGCTTGAGCACTTGCCGTTCGACGGATGGCATGTTGATCAATTGGGAGACCGGGGAACGCTCTATAATTCGGAGGGGCAGATCGTCAAGCTTCCGCAAGCTTACGTTTCATTTCTAAAAGCAGCTAAAAAAGAGCTGGACGTCGATTATATCATGAATGCGGTTGATCAGTACGGACAAGGATTACTGGCGGCATTGGCACCTGTTGATTTTCTCTATACAGAGGTCTGGTCCTATCCTGAATATGGGGATCTGAAAGAGGTTATTGACAGCAATAACCGCGCCGGCAGAAATAAATTAAATACGGTCCTAGCTGCTTATATGAACTATGAGCATTCCAAATCCGGACAGGGAATGTTCAATACACCGGGCGTGCTGCTGACGGATGCAGTGATATTTGCATCGGGCGGGTCTCATCTGGAGCTTGGGGAAAATATGCTGTCAAATGAATATTTCCCCAACAAAAATTTGTCTGTGCCGCCTGAGCTTGAAGCACAGCTGATTCGTTACTACGACTTCCTCACAGCTTACCAAAACATTTTACGGGACGGCCTGAAGAATTTGGAGCTTAAGGTCTCCGGGTCGGCAGACGTTGAAATTAAACCGCAACCTGAACAAGGGAGAATTTGGTCGTTCACAAAGCACAAGGCTGATACTGATATTATTCATTTCATCAATTTCATCGGTGCGACAACGATGGAGTGGAAGGACAATCAGGCGGAGCAAGCTGAACCGCCCGAGCTTGAAAAGGTAGACGTTGTCTTCCCTGCGAAACGGAAGGTAAGCAAAGTCATGTTTGCTTCCCCTGATTATTATCAGGGCTCCCCAATCATACTGAAATTTGAGCAGAAGGATGGAAACGTATTCCTGCAACTGCCGAAACTAAAATACTGGGATCTAATCACCGTCGAATACGAATGATGGAGCTTAAGCTTCAACGAAATCAATATGCAAATTATGGAGGGTCTTATGAAAAAGAGAATAACTGTTGTTTCTTCAATCATGTTAGTTTTCTCACTTCTGCTATCCGCTTGCTCCGGTAACGCTAACACGAACTCGGCAAATGTAAACAACTCGGAAGTCTATGGTGGAAATAATCAGAATACAGAAGGCCAGGAAGCCGAAACGAACTGGACAGACGAGGATGGAAACGGCGTAGCTGACTGGCAGGAAAAGCAAATTGAACTGGATTATGCCATGCGCTTCTACGGTGAAAATGATGATACGAACCCGATGTTCTTGAACATCCGCAAATTCATGGAGAAGTATCCGAACATCACGGTTGTCCGTGATTCCCAGTTCGCCATTGAGCAGTCAGATACGGATGAACTCGAAATTCTGACGGCGAGAGCGATGGAGGGAACGCTGCCCGATATTTTCTATTCGCCGCTGGCCGCCGAATCCTATGACCGTGAGCTTACGCTAGATTTAACATCCTATCTTGACAAAGACCCGGAGTCCAAATGGATTTCTGAAAATGCGAAAAGTTTTATGACCACGTATGACGGGAAGGGGATTTATGGGATTCCGTTCCAGTCTGTGTCCGAATTCCCTGCAGTAAACCTGAATCTGCTGAAGGAAAATAATATCGCTATACCGCCTTACAACTGGACCTATGCAGATTATGAACATCTGCGTTCGGAGGTCGCCAAACTTACTCCAAATAATCCGGTGTTCCCGGGAGGCATCGGTTTTATCGACCATGGCCCACACTATTTTGACGGTATTCCAAACGGCTGGAAAGGATTTAACTCCGAAACCAAGAGATTTGATTTCGCGAACAGCAAGAAATACGGTATGTGGCTAGACCAGTTCGCAAAGGAAGATAAACAAGGTTTATGGTTCTGGGATTTGCCGGAAGATGTCCGGAAGAAGAAGGTTGGCGAATCTACCAACCCTTGGGCAGACGGTTTGGAAGCGGTCGGAAACTTCTGGCTGTATTCACTGAGTACGGATGTGAATGAAATGATCAAAACCCGGAAAATGGATATCGATATTTACCCGATGCCGACTGCACCTGAGGGGGGCATCACGGATCTGCATGGATATTATGACACATTAAGCTTGTCCAGCGCACTGGATGAAGATCCGGTCAAAGCTGAAGCAGCCTATCAATTGCTTAAATGGCTGACCTACGGTGAAGAGGGGTTGAAATCCCGCTGGGCATTGATCGACGAGTATATGGGTCTTCCCGAAGATGCGCCAATACGGGCGGAGGATCAGCTGATGGACTTCATTCAGGGCTGGCCGGTTACGACCAATCCTGAAGTCTTGAAGAACCACCCCCTGGTTAAGGGCTTCCCGGAAGATAGTGAATTGGCCATCTTTAACTTCCAGGCATTCCAGAATGTCGACTTCCAGCAAATGCTGTCCAATCCGGTGCCTTACCCGAGACAGCTTCCGGGCGTCGTTAAAGCTTATGATACCTTGAACCCGTGGGAAATCAGAAATCAGATCAGAGACAAAGGCAAAAAGTACAGTGATGTCGCAGCGGAATGGGATTCAATGATGAACAAAACGCTTGATGATTACCTGGGCGAGTATAACGCTAAATAAAACAAACACTGCAATACCCATAACTACCGGTTAGGCGGAATCCGATCGGTAGTTATGGTCACTTTAGTAAAACTTGACGATGTAAGGTTGTGATCAAGTGCAAACCAAGGGAAAAATCGGGTATGTAATAGCCGGTTTTGGATTCATTGCAGTGGCTGCCGGAGTACTTGCCGTCAGCTTAACGGATAACGATGCCCGAACCGTGTTGTCGCAAGCCGAATCTCAACGGAGCATAGCGGCTGTCGAGGCCTATATGACCAACAAAAGCGGTGACAGTAACTACTACAATGTTCTCAAACAGTGGACCAAAGACCAGGTTGCTACTCCGATACTGCCTGAGAGCATTCCAATGAAGCTTGTCAAGGGCGGGCAAATCTATAGTTCTTCGCGAAGTGAAGGCTATGGCGGCGATGTCCTTTACGCTGCACCAAAGGATGTTCTGACTTATGAAGTAGAGGTCCAGGACGAGGGTCTGTATGAAATTTGGCTCGACGACTATATTTTAGAGCAGTCTACTTTAAACCCTGAGCTCCAGGTAGAGATCAACGGCAAGAAGCAGTATAACGAAATGAATGAGCTGAAGCTCGCAATAGATTGGAAAACACAGAATACGGAGCACAAGGTTGACCGTTACGGGGACGAACTGACTCCCAAGTCGGTGGTCTCTGCGTCCTGGCGGAATGAAGGACTTTCTGATCCTAACTTCTTTTATACGGAGCCCATGAAATTCCATTTGAACAAAGGCAAAAATCTCATTTCGTTCACGCTGAAGGAGGGATATGTGCTGATCGGGAAGGCGTGGTTGAACAATACGGCCAGTCCCGAGCTTTCTTATAAAGAATATGCGGCGGCACATGGGGCAGAGAAGCCGGTTTCAGAACCTGTTGTGACGATTGAAGCCGAAGATATCGCTGTGAAAAGCAGACAAAGCATTCGGGCCAAATATGTCCGTAATTCGAGCATTACTCCCTATTCATACAAACACCGGCTGTTGAATGTGCTGGATGGTTATTCGTTCGGAGAAAGCGGTGACAAGGTCTCTTATCCGCTTGAGGTTAAGGAAAGCGGCTTCTATCATCTGACCTTCAAGTATTCCCAAGATACCAATAACGGGATGCCGACACACCGGCGTATTGAAATTGACGGAGAAGTTCCCTTCAGTGAACTGAAGTCTTATTCATTTGACTATTCCAGCGGCTGGACGAATGCAACTCTTCAGGATGAACAAGGTGTTCCTTATGAAATATATCTGGAAAAAGGGAAACATATCCTGTCGCTGTCCATTGATAATACTCGGATAAGAGATATTTATCATGAACTGCTCAAAACGGCTGAGATGATTGATTCCACAAGCCAAAGCGTTAACCGCTTGACAGGAGGGCTTATCGATAAAGAGAGGAAATGGAATATACAAAAATATATTCCTGAAATCTCAACCTATCTGGAAGGAATTTCTGCAAAGCTTGAGGAGCAGAAGCTCGCCCTGATCGAAGAGACAGGTAATAGGGATTTACCTGCGCTGTCACAGCTTGAAGTAGCCAAGCAATTGGTGGAGGAATTTATTGGGGATTCGAATGAGCTGCCCCATTACATGGGCAAATTTATGGGCGACCAATCCTCCGCTTACGGACGGATTAAATCGGTCCTGCCTATGCTGGTGTATAATCCGATGCATCTGGACAAGATCTATGTTGGTAACAGCGAGGAATTGCCCAAGGCAGATTCCGGCTTGCTTACAAGCTCTGTCGAGAATATTAAAGCTTTCTTCTATTCCTTTGGCAATCCCCGGTATGCAAAGGCCGGAGAGATAGATGATGACACGGTTGAGATTTGGGTCAATCAGTCCAGATTGTATGTAGAAATTATGCAGCGGATGATCGATGAGGAGTTTACGCCTGCTACTGGAATCAAGATCAATCTGTCCATATTGCCGGACGAAAACAAGATCGTGCTCTCCAATGCGGCTAACAGCACCCCTGATGCAGCGATGGGTGTCAGCTTTGGCAAACCCTTTGAATTGGCCATTCGGGGAATTATTGAGGATTTAAGGGGTTACGACGGTTTTTACAAATTGGCTGAAGAGTTCCATCCTGGAGCGTTTATTCCTTTTATTTACGATGAAGGTGTTTATGCATTTCCGGAAACTCAGGATGTCAAGCTGTTATTCTACCGGAAGGATATCCTAAAATTTCTGGGTGAAGAGCCTCCGCAGACCTGGGAGGATGTAGCGGGCCTTGTCCCAATGCTGCAGAAATATGATATGAACTTCTATACTCCGCTGGGATCAAATAATTCCTTTAAGGGATTCGATACCACGACGCCATTTCTATACCAGTTTGGCGGGCAATTGTACGATGAAACCGGAAGTAAGACCGCCATCAACAAAGAAGGCGCCTACAAGGGTTTTGAATTCATGACAGACCTATTCACGGTCTATAACGTACCGATTACAACCTCAGAATTCTTCCAAAACTTCAGAAACGGGAAGGCACCAGTAGGAATTGGCGATGCTAATACCTACATTCAATTGAAGTATGCTGCACCGGATCTTGCAGGACAATGGGGAGTTCTTCCGATTCCGGGTGTCAGAAATGATGCGGGTGTAATTGAACGCTGGGATCCTACGTACGGCTCCTCCAGCATCATTTTTAAGAACAGTGACAAGAAAAAGTCGGCTTGGGAGTTTATCAGGTGGTGGGAAAGCGCAAATGTGCAAAGTGAGTTCTCTTACAATATCAAATCGACCCTGGGAGAGAAGTTCCTCTATATGACTGCGAATTTGAAGGGCTTTGCCGACAGTGCATGGCCTTCCGATTCGAAGGACGCGATCATGCAGCAGTGGGAATGGATTCAAGCGACCGGGAAGGTCCCGGGCGATTACGTGGTGGAACGTGAGATCAGCAATGCATGGAATGCGGTCGTCTTTAGTAAGCAAAATCCGCGAACGGCTCTGGATAATGCGGTCAAAACCATCAACCGGGAGCTTGAAAGGAAGCTGAAGGAATTTGGGTACATTGCTGACGGGAAATTGGTCAAACCCTATAAGGTTCCGACCATTGATAATGTAGAGAATTGGGTGAGAGAAAATGGAAAGTAGCACCCCGATTAACCGGAAATTGAAGCCTGGCCTGAGCGGAAAAACCGAAAGCCGCTTTAAACGCGTAGCAGATTCTCCTTATCTGTTCATCATGCCTTATGCCATATTGTTTTTGCTGTTGATTGTACTTCCGGTAGTCATTGCCGCGGCGATGTCATTTACGTACTTTAATACAGTTGAATTCCCTAGATTTGTCGGGTTCCGGAATTACATCGACTTGTTTACAGGTGATACGGTGTTTCTCCAGAATGCGGTGCCGAATACGCTGCTGTACGGCATTATCGTAGGGCCCTTCGGATACATGCTGGCTTTTATGCTGGCATGGATGCTGTCCCAGGTGACTCACAGAATGAGAACCCTGTATACCGTTATTATCTATTCTCCTTCCATAACAGGCCCTGTCATGATGGCGGTTGTATGGAAAGTGCTGTTCAGCGGAGATCAGGCCGGCTATCTAAACTACTGGCTGCTGAAGCTGAACATCGTCCAGGAGCCGGTGCAATGGTTGCAGTCTCCGGAGCTGCTGATGCCGATCATGATATTTATCGCGCTTTGGGGAAGCATGGGTGTAGGCTTTCTGGCGATGCTGGCTGGTCTGCTCAATATTGACAGGACAATGTACGAGGCTGCTTATATTGATGGCATCCGCAACCGTTGGCAGGAGATATTCTACATTACGATTCCGTCCATGAAGCCGCAAATGCTGTTCGGTGCAGTGATGGCTATTATTGGCACATTTAATGCAGCGGGCATGGCCGCTACACTTAGCGGAGGGACACCGCCCCCCCAATACGTTGGATGGCTGATCGTTGACCATGCCAACGATTTCGGTTTTGTCCGTTATGAGATGGGCTATGCCTCTGCGGTTACTGTAGCTTTGTTATGCATTGTTATTTTATTCAACAAGGTCAGCTACAAGCTGTTCGGAGAATAAATAAATAGTGTTTATCCTTTCGTTAGTGTGGTGAGAAGAATGGTCAAGTTCAATCCCGATAAACTGCATAAAGACCAGCTGGGCTTTCATATATTTTTGCTTGTGTTGTCCATATTTATGGTCCTTCCGATTGTGTTTATCATTAATAATTCATTCAAACCGTTTACGGAGTTGTTTGCGTATCCGCCTAGGTTTTTCGTAAGCCAGCCGACTTTTGAGAATTTCCGTCTACTGCTTCATTTTTCGGCGGAATCAGGACTTCCGTTATCCAGATACGTATTTAACAGTGTCCTCACGACAACGATTGTTATTCTGTCGACGTTAGCGATTAGTTCCATGGCGGCCTTCGGACTGTCGAAGCTGCATTTCAAAGGCAAGGAAACCTTTAACAAGATTAACACGCTGGCTCTGATGTTTGTGCCGGTCGCTGTAGCGATTCCGCGTTTTCTCATTATTGAGAAAATGGGTGTATTCAATACCTACTTCGCGCACATTATCCCGATGCTGGCGATGCCAATCGGTATTTTCTTGCTCAAGCAATTTATGGATCAGGTTCCGGATGATCTGATTGAAGCCTCCAAAATGGATGGAGGAGGAAACTGGCGAGTATATTGGAGCGTGATGCTGCCGATGGTGAAGCCGGCCCTCGTGACTGTCGCGATATTGACCTTCCAGGCCAGCTGGGGCAATGCTGAGAGCTCTGCCAATTTCATGAACGATGAATCTCTGCGCACACTGCCCTTCTACTTGAACACCTTGGTGGCGCAATCGGGGAACATCGTTGCTGGGGCGGGATTGTCGGCCGTAGCCGGACTAGTCATGTTCCTGCCGAATCTGATACTGTTTATAATTTTACAAAATAAGGTCATGGATTCCATGGCTCATACGGGGATTAAGTGATATGGGAAAGTGGACAATGCAAAGAACGCTGAAATTGGTGACGGTTGCGCTGATCATGGTGTTTCTCAGTACGTCACAGGCTTATGCGGCCTCGGATGCTCCCTACTTCACTTACACCAGTGACAGTGAAGGTTATACGATCCGGACGCAGGACGCCTATACGCCAGTCACGCAGATTGGAGAAATCAACGGGCAAAGACTGGATACGCCCGAGCATGTGTTTGTGGATGAGCAAGACTACGTATATATTACGGACAGCGCATTGAACAAGGTATTTGTTTTGGACGGGAAATTACGCTTCTACAAGGAACTCACAAGTGATAAGTTCTCCGCGGTCCAAAGCACATTTGTAACGAAGGATTCCATCTATGTGGTGGATGCCGGGGCAGGACAGATTTATATCTTTGACAAATCCTCTTTCGCATTCAAAAAGGAAATCAGCAAGCCGGATTCGCCGATTTTTACTGAAGGCTACGATTTTAGCCCGACCCATATCGCGGTTGATTTAAGAGGCAATATTTACGTAAGAAGCGCTGGCTCGGTCAACGGTCTGATCATGTTGAACAGGGATGGAGAATTTATCACTTTCTTTGGAGGGAATCCGTTAAAGGTTCCTTTTCTTGATCAATTGCGGTCCAGTCTTCTGACCAAGACTCAAAAAGACAAACTGGAGAAGGTTCTTCCTGACGTTCCCAGCAATTTAGCGATTGACAAGAAGGGCTTTATTTACACTGTTACATCTTCTGTGGAATCTAACCCGATCAAGAAGTTCAATGTCTCGGGAACGAATTATTATCCAGATGGTATCATCGGGACCTATTCCATGGAAAGTGTATGGGTTGGAGGTCATAACACTGTCTATTCCGTGAGCTCGGATGGCTGGATCTTTGAATATGATGCCAATGGCAATCTGCTCTTTATGTTCGGAGGGAAGGATTTCAACTCCAGCCGCCTCGGGCTTCTGAATCGGCCTGTAAGCATTGCCTCCAATTCGACGGATGAAGTGATCGTAGTCGATCAAGGGATGAAATTGCTCCAAATCTACCGTTCGTCCGAATTCTCAAGTGCGGTACATCAAGCAATGGACGCCTATCAGAACGGGGAGTACGCCAAGAGCCAGAAGCTTTGGGAATATACGTTGAAATACAATTCAACTTTTGACAAGGCGCGAATTGGTCTGGGTGAGGCTTACCTTCGGGATGGAGAGGCTGGTGAGGCCTATGAAGAATTCAAGGATGCCCAGTACAAGGCAGGCGTATCGGAAGCATTCTGGGAAATCCGCCAGTCCTGGCTGCAGAACCATCTGGATGTTATTTTCGCACTGTTACTTAGTTTATTGATTATTGGATATGCCCATAAATTTACGAACCGGAAATATCAATATTGGACCAAGATTAAGGATCGGCTGAAGGTTATCTACAAGGTCAAAGTCATTAGCGATCTGATGTTCATCTTCACCTTTCTGAGGCATCCGCTGGATGGATTCTACCAAATTAAATATCAGAACAGAGTATCCAGAAAATCGGCCACTCTGATCTACATGCTGATATTCGCCGTATTCATTCTGCATCATGATCACACCAGCGGTCTGTTTGTTGAAAAACAAGGGTACTTTCTTCATCAGTTATGGATCATTTTCGGGCTTGCGGTGTTATGGATGGTTTCCAATTATCTCATTTGCTCCATCAGCGATGGGGAAGGTAGATTCAGGGATGTCTATAATGCCACGGCATATGCGCTGAGTCCAATTCTGGTTGTTTTGCCTCCGCTTGTTTTGTTCAGCAACGGCTTGACGCTGGAACAATCGGTCTTCTATCACTTGCCGATTCAGGCCATGATGCTATGGATTGCCTTTCTGATGTTTTTTATGATCAAGGACATTCACAGCTATGAGGTTGGAGAGACGGTTAACGTCGTGTTCAAGAGTACGTTTACGATGCTTATCATCGGATTGTTCCTGTTTGTATTGTACTCGCTGGGCAGTCAATTACTTGATTTCGGGTATGACGTGATTACGGAGGCGAGCAAAAAATGGTAAAGAGATGGTTGAAATACGGAATAGTTCTTCTGATTGCAGCGGCACTCGGTATAAATTATTTAATTGGCGACAGCCAGAAGGTCGAATACGGCATAGCCGCTGCCCAGAATGATTATAAAGATATTATTGTGAACAATGCACAGCAGACTTGCTTCAATAGCGGCGCTGCCGCCGGCAGTGCCGCTCCAATTCCGGCTGCCTTCAGGATGGTGGCCGGCAACGAGAAGCTGGAGCTTTATCTGGAGGAAGAAACGGCAGCCATAGCGGTTAAGGACAAGTGCAACGGCAGCACGTGGTTCTCTTATGATGTCAGTGTGAATACGAAAGGTAACAAGTACAGCAATGAGGTTGCAGCCTATATTAAATCCGGGATTTCCATTGTCACGTATAACAAATTCACCTCCGGCCGAAGAACTATATTGGGAGATAATGCGAAGCTGACTTACCAGTACAGGGACGAGGGCTTTACAGCAACGATAGATTTCACCAAGGCTAAGATCAAGTTTGACCTTGTTGTTGCACTGCAAGAGGGAGATTTAATTATTCATGTCCCGCGCAGAAGTATCGAGGAATATAACCCCAAGCTTGGCAAGCCGGGAAACAACGACATCCGGCTAAGCGAGATTATTCCATATCCGTTTTTTGGCAGTGCTACTCATAAAGAGAACGGTTATATCGTCTTGCCTGATGGGGCCGGGGCTATTGTGAAGCTGAGAGAAATTCCGAAGTATGCGACTGGCTATTCGGCACCTGTCTATGGTCCGGATCCGGGATATGAAGATACTCCGGAGTTCACACCCAGGCGTACCGTTGTGAAGCCGCTTGAACGGATAACGCTGCCGATTTATGGCATTATTCATGAGGAAGGCCGCTCCGGCTTGCTTGTGATTGCCGAGGGCGGTGAGGGGTATACGAATTATAATTATGTATCTCGTGATTTGCAGACGAATTTCTATCAGTCCTATTTTACTTATACCTATCGTACACAGTATGCGCAGGTGCAGAGTCGGACAAATCAGGAACAATCTGTTCTCAGCTTTCAGGAGGAGCCGAATCGGTTTGAGCTGGTGCAGCGCTATGTTTTTCTGGAGGGCGACCAATCGAACTATGTCGGGGTAGCCAAGGGCTTCCGCAGCTTCCTGATCCAGCAAGACGGGCTGCTGAAACAAGATAAGGGGAGGACACACGACCAGGTTCCGATGAAAATTGATTTCGTCAATAATGAATTGGCGATGGGAACACTGGGCGTGGAGAACGTGCCGGCAACAACCTATATACAGGCGCAGGAGCTCGTAAGGAAATTGAAGGAGAAGGGTTACTCAGAGCTGAGTGTTTCATTCAAGATGTTCGTCAAGGATGAGTGGGCTTATCGTTTCACCATGATGAATCAGCTTGGCGGAAGCAAGGCGTTTAAAGAAGCCGTGGATTATTTCTCCGTGAATGATATCAAGTTCAGCCATTATGTGGACTACGCGAGATCCTGGTACGAGAAGACGAAATATACGGCGAGCAAGTTAAACCGCAAGGATATGAGCGTGCTGAATGAAAACAAGGCACAGTATAATTATCTGAATAATCCTAAGTACTATTCCTTCCTCGCTGAACGGGATCTGGAGGCATTCAAGAAATATAAGATCGGCGAACTGGCCCTGGACGGATTCGGGAATAGTCCATTTACTCACTATGATCATGGAACAGTCGGTTATGCGAATGAGGGAATGGCGTACACTGAGAAGACTCTGAAGTATTTGAATGATAATGGAATTAAAACAGGCCTGTATATGCCTGATGCTTATCTGTTCAAATATGCCAGTGATTATTACGACACGTCGATCGTATCCTCCAATCTGATTTTCATTGATGCTACAGTTCCATTGGTGCCGTTAGTCCTGAGCGGTTATATGGATATGTATTCGCCTTACATGAACTTCTCATCCAATGATGCGGAGGCCATTCTTAAGCTGATTGAATTCGGGGTATTCCCTTCGTTTGTACTGACAGGTGAATCGACGTATGAGATCAAACGGACAGGTTCAAGTGATGTCTATGTCTCGCAGCTGAAGACTCTGGAGGACCGTATTGACAATTATTATTCGGTTGTTAGTGAAGCTCTAAATAATGTAATGGGTAGTGAAATGATCAACCATACGATCATTGACGACGGTGTTGTCCTTGTAGAGTACGACAACGGCCGCAAAATAGTGATTAATTACAAGGATACAGAGTATCGCTATCAAGACGTTAGAATTAAATCAAAAGGGTTCGTGATTCTATGAAATTGAGCATAAAAACCAAGCAAGGTTTAATGGGCGTTCTCTTTATAAGTCCCTGGATTCTCGGTTTTCTAGCCTTTGTCGCTTATCCGCTGTACAGAACGATCTATATGAGCTTCTACAAGGTATCCTTCGGATCGAAGTCCGGGTGGAGATACAATTGGGTGGGTATAGAGAACTACAAACGAATCCTGTTAGAGGAGCCAGACTTTGTCGTTGAAGCACAAAATTATTTTATCGGCACATTAGTGTATGTCCCGGTTATTATTGCTCTGTCCATTATTGTGTCGATGCTGCTTAACCAGAAAATAAGGGGAAAGGCAATCTACCGGTTAATGTTCTTCCTGCCAATTATTATTTTGAATGGGAAACTGATTGAGAATATGAGCATATATGGAGGCATGTCCATCACTGCCAATCACTTCATCCTTGAGACGCTGGGGACGATTATTCCATCTAAGGGAGCTTTGCTGCTGATTGTGAATCTGTTTGAGCTGATTCTGCAGTTGATGTGGTATAGTGCAGTGCCAATCCTGATTTTCCTCGCGGCGCTGCAAAAAATCAGCAAGGATATGTACGAAGCGGCATCCATCGACGGGGCATCGCCGTGGACTTCTTTCTGGAAGATTACCTTGCCCACCATTTATCCACTGGTAAGCATATGCGTAATTTATCTGGTGGTTTTCCTGGCAAATTTTGATTTGAATCCGATCAATACCATCATTATGGAGTCCAAATTCGACGGGTCCAGACGTGAAGGCTATGCTTCCGCGCTATCCCTGCTGTATTCCTTAATCCAAATCGCACTCATACTTATCCTATATTTTGCGACCCGCAGCAGAAATTCCAAAGAGGGGGTGGCCAAATGACTCAACAACCGGTCCAAATCAAGCCGTATAAGCAATTGAAGCAGCAAATCGGAAGACACACGCCTCCGCTCAAGAAGTTTCTGTTCGGTATGCAGATCAGCGACGGATTCGTATATAAGGCGGCAACCTATACGATTCTGACTATCTTCGGATTTATATTCCTGTATCCGCTGCTTTATATGTTATCGGCCAGCTTCATGTCAAACGTGGACTTGGTCGACAGCACGGTGAAATGGCTGCCGAGCAGTCTGTATACGTTCAACTATGAAATGACCTGGAAGGCATTGCAGCTGCCCGGCTCATTCCTGACAACGACTATGGTGGCGGGTGCTTCGACAATAAGTGTAATCATTTCTTCCGCTCTAGTGGGCTACGGACTAGCGCGTTTCCAGTTCAAAGGGAAAAATATCGTGTTGCTGCTGCTGTTGTTTACCTATATCGTCCCGAAGACTTTGTTTTTTATTCCGCGGTTTCAGATTTTTATGGAGCTCGGTCTGAAGGGGAATCTGGGTGCGCTTATTATACCGGCATTGACCGGACAGGGAGAGCAGGCGGCTTTGTTTATTTTGATCTTCTTCCAGTTCTTCAAAATGATTCCGAAGGCGTTGGAAGAGGCGGCATTTATCGATGGGGCAGGTGCATTCAGAACGTTCTGGAGAATCGCTATCCCTATGGCGGGGCCGGCCTTTATTATCGTAGGCGTCTATGCCTTCTCGCTCTATTGGAATGAGACCTTTCTGACTTCATTCTATCTGGACGGCAAAATTCGGACGGTTCCGATGCTGCTCGGAGATCTACAGAACACTTACGGCGCTGCGGTCAAAGCCAGTCAAAGCGGAGACTTCAACCAAAATCCGAATTTGAACTTTACGGAGGCGAAGGCCTTTGCGGGAACGTTATTATCCATTATTCCGCTCGTTACCTTATATCTGATTGTTCAAAGATGGTTTGTGGAGAGCATTGACAAGACAGGGATTACCGGGGAGTGACAACAGAAGGAAGAAGGAACAAATCTGTCGGGGTCACAATAGTGGCCCTTTCTTTTTGTTGTGGAACAAACAAACGGAAAGGACGAATTATGAAAAATATGAAAAATTCGCTCGGTGTAAGGCTTATTCAACTGTTTGCTGCTATAACGATTCCGCTTCTTTCCGTTCTTTTTGCAGGGGGATACTATGCCAAGGAAAATGTATTGGCTCAGGTATCCAGATCCTATCAGAATTTGGTCAACTCCAATCTGAAAATGATGGAGAGAAGTCTCGAGGATATAACTATTAATCTGGTAGATATTGTTGATCATGACGAGAATTTCCTTCAATTCAACCGTCCAGGGCTGAAAGATTCCGATTATTATTTTGCCCGTATGGGAATTATGCAAAGAAATCAAGCCTATCAGGCCTATTATCATAGCGTGGATATGTTCTATCTGTACTCCGGCGTCAATGATATGTTGACATTATCCAATGTATTAGGGAACACGGAGGAATATATGGATGAAATCAGAGCCTGGATCACGGGCAAGGTTCACAATGAAGATAAAATGGAACCACTCCGGTACAAATGGACAATAGTTAATATAGCTGGGGATTACTATATAAACCGGACAGTCGGTAATAACCTGAGCAATCCCAGTTATATCGGCGCGCTCATCCGAATCGATTCTATGCGTTCACCGCTGGGCAATCTGAACCTGCAATCAGGCGGTGATGTGCTTATTGTGGATAATGAAGGAAATATCTTAACCAGTTCTTCGAAATCGATGGGCTACGACTTCAAGCTGCCACACGATAAGATGAATCAGAATTCTTCATTTTCTTATATGCATGATGGCCGGAAATGGTTAGTTGTGTCTAGCCAGTCATCCACCCTGGGGATCAATCTATCTGTGGTAATCCCCGATTCCGAGCTACTCCAGGGCTTGAATACATTCCAAATGATTATTAATGTACTGCCCTTCTTTATTTTGATCATTTTACTGGTTTACTTATATTATTTTCGCCGTATAGTCATTCGTCCGATTCTGAATTTGTTGGGCGGCATTCACCGCATCAGAAAAGGGTCTATGGAAGCCCAGCTTCCTTCTTCTAACTTGTTAGAGTTTCAAGCGCTGAATCAGGCCTTCAATACCATGGTTGTAGAAATACAAAATCTGAAAATTGACGTGTATGAGGAACGGCTAAATGCTCAAAAAGCGGAAATGAAGCATTTGCAAATGCAAATTAATCCTCACTTTTTTCTAAATACGCTCAATATCATTTTCCAACTCGCCGATCTGAAACGCTTTGAATTAGTAAAAAAGACAGTACGGCATCTGGTGCAGTATTTCAGATTCATGCTTCAGGTAAAGGATAACAGCATTACTTTGGAACAGGAGCTTGATCATCTCCGCAATTATCTTGAAATTCAAAAGATGCGATACCAGCAGTCTTTTGATTTTCAAATCACAATAGATGAAGACATCATCCTCGCTTCTATACCTTCCTTGATTGTACAACCCTTTGTAGAAAATGCCATGCTTCATGGCATAAGTTTGAAAGCAGAAACATTCTATCTGGAAATTTGTGCAGTCAAGTCAGAAGAGAACACCGATACAATGATTATTGAAATCTCGGATAACGGAAGAGGTAGTACTCAACAAAAACTACAAGAGCTGAATTCACCTGATTATAGGCCAGAAACTGATGACGGCCACATTGGTATCTGGAATGTGAAACAAAGATTGGCTATGCGCTATCAGGGCAAAGCCAACATTCACTTCAGTGAAAATGAGCCGTTCGGATTCCGTGTGCGGCTTAGCCTGCCCATTGAATATATGGAAGGAGAATGATGAGAGATGCGTTTATTGATTGTAGATGATGAACAGTTCGCTGTGGAGGGGCTTCTCTACTGCTGCGAATGGAAAGCGTATGGGATTGAAGAGGTCTTGACGGCGAATAGAGCCGACAAGGCCAGGGAGATTCTGAATGAACACAGAATAGAATTGCTGATTTGCGATATTGAAATGCCGGATGAAGATGGGCTTTCACTGGTTGGCTGGGTTAGGGAATATTCTCCCTGGACGGAATCGATATTTCTGACCTGTCATTCCGAATTTTCCTACGCCAAGAAAGCCGTTAACCTCGGGAGTTTTGATTATTTGCTGAA
Organism: Paenibacillus sp. FSL R5-0928; assembly: GCF_037970385.1. NCBI lineage: Bacteria > Bacillati > Bacillota > Bacilli > Caryophanales > Paenibacillaceae > Paenibacillus > Paenibacillus sp. FSL R5-0928. Next base: position 1,630,105 of record NZ_CP150225.1, read on the forward strand.
GCCTGTTGACACAGATGAGCTGTTGACTGTCGTATCAGGTATGATAGCAGCCAACCGTGAGAAGGAAGAGTATGCGTCCTACAACCAAATGTATCATAAGTATCTAAATTTATGGCAAAAAGAAAAGCCGAAGCGTGTGGAACGTTTCTGGCAGGATTTGTTGTCCCGCAGTATCCTGTCTTTTGGGGATTTTGTTGACCGGGAGCTGGCGGAGGCTGGCGTGGGGTTAAATTCTGACGATCTGGTGCTTCCTATTCTGATCAGTATTGAGGAGTGGACTAAACCGCTCAGTCCGCGGGATCAGGAAATCATGGAATATGCCGTGAAGAAAGCGGCGGAGGAATTTTTTACAGAAGAGCATCAAGGGGAGGCCGTCACAGACAAAAACGGGGTTTTGTTCATTCTGCTGTATGCCAAAGGCGCGATGGGAGAACAGGCGACTAGGAAGCTCAGAATTCAGCAGCTCACGGACATAGGTAAACGTTTTATCAAAGCTTGCCGGGAGCTGTTCTACAGCATCGTAACCTGCTATGTCGGCTCATTCAAACCCCTTCAAGAGCTGCCGGGAATGTGCGAAAGCTTAAAAATCATGGAGCGTGACAATATTTCTCGCACACAATCGGTGCTCTTATACATGCCACAGGACCAGATGTTATTATCACCTAATTCGGATGATATCCTGCTCAATGATTTGATCTCTTATATGCTGAATGGCAAGCGTGAGTCCGCTGTGCAGTTTATTCATAATCTGACAGAGAAACTGGAAGCCAATCCTTGCTTTCAGGGAAGAAATCTAGACGCCTTGCATCAGGATACCTTGCAGATTATATATCACTTCTTGCAGGTAAGAGGAATCAATGCGGGAAGCATAGTCCTGTTTACAGACTGGACAACCGCCCGCATACGGGGACTGCTTCAGTACAGGCATTGGGCAGAAGGGATTGTATCGGCGGTCATGGAGGCGGAATTCGAGCGGCAGGAAAAGGGCGGTGTAATTGAGCGGTCCATTCGCTACATCCAGCAGAATATAGAGGAAGAGATCTCCAGGGTCAGCGTCGCTGATTATGTGGGATTGAACCCGGCGTATCTCTCCAGACTGTTCAAAAAAGAGACCGGCCAGAACCTCATTGATTTCCTGATCTCAGTGAAGATGAACCGCACCCGCGAGCTTTTGGATACCACGGATATGTCGGTAAGCGCGATAGCGCAGCAGGTAGGATACAGTAATTTTTCACATTTCACCAAAATGTTCCGCAAGCAGTTCGACGTCAATCCTCAGGAATATCGCAAAGTCACAAAACGATTAGACTGAGGTTATAAAAACGGCAGAGCAGTTGTTGGCATCTCCTTATAATAAAGCCATAACCCAATAAGAAGGTGTGGAACTATGGCTTCGGAAAAAGCAACACTGACACAATCTGGCATCTCGCAGCGCAACTCAAAATGGAAAACCATATGGAAGTACAGAGCCTTGATCGTTCTGGCACTGCCAGGTGTGCTGTTGATGCTGATCAATAATTATCTGCCCATGTTCGGTATTTTCTTGGCTTTCAAGGACTTGAATTATACGGCAGGGATATGGGGAAGCAAATGGATCGGACTGGACAACTTTAAGTTTCTGTTTGCTTCAAACGATGCTTGGCTGATCATTAGGAATACATTGCTGTACAACATTAGCTTTTTGCTTATCAATACGATATTGGCAGTGATGCTGGCCCTTCTCCTCAACGAGGTCAAGAATAAATTTGCCTCTAAATTCTTTCAGAGCACAGTGATCCTGCCTAACTTTATTTCCATGGTCATTGTCGGCTACATCGTTTATGGATTTTTAAATCCGGAACTGGGGTTCATCAATAAATTTATTCTGGAGCCCTTCGGGATAGATCCTAGAAACTGGTATGCGGAAGCGCAGCATTGGCCTTATATTTTGACCATTGTAAACACCTGGAAGGGTGTGGGCTACTCGGCCGTAGTTTACCTCGCAGCCATTGTCGGGATAGACTCTGAATATTATGAAGCAGCCGTCATTGATGGAGCCAGCCGCTGGAAGCAAATGACGAAAATTACGATTCCGCTGATTGCTCCGATCATTATCATCATGACATTGCTGGCGATTGGCCGGATTTTCAACGCCGATTTCGGTCTGTTCTATCAGGCAACCATGGCATCCGGGATGATCAAAGAGACAACTGATGTTATCGATACCTATGTATACAGGGCGTTAATGGTTACCGGCGATACGGGACTCGCCTCCTCGGCAGGGCTGCTGCAGTCTGTTGTTGGTTTTACACTTGTCATTACCGTCAACCTGATTGTCCGTAAATTCAGCAAAGAAAATGCTTTGTTCTAAAAGGAGAAAACCATGGAAAAAAAACGAACTAATCCCTTTATCATTATTTTCCTGTCTTTGTTCAGCCTTGCCTGCTTGATCCCGTTTTGGCTTGTGTTCATGATCTCGGTTGCTGATGAAGACTGGGTAACTGTTAATGGATACAGCTTCTGGCCCGGCAAATTCAGTCTTGTCGCTTATCAGTATTTGTTTGAAGATGCCGAAAAAATATTGCGGGCTTATGGCGTTTCTGCCTCGGTAACGTTGATTGGTGTTGTCATCAGTTTGTTTGTGACTTCGGCAATGGCCTATGCGCTGTCGCGGAAAGAGTTTCCGCTCAGGGGGGCGCTGAGCTTCTACATCCTGATTACGATGTTGTTCTCGGGAGGCTTGCTGCCCTGGTATCTTATCTACACCCGGTTTTTGCATGTTCAGGATACGTTGATGGCCCTTATTATTCCGGGTTTGATCGGCGGCTTCAACGTTATCATCATGCGGACATTCTTCACGAACAGTATACCGCCTTCACTGATTGATTCTTCCCAGATAGATGGTGCAGGTGAATTCCGGACATACTTCAGCATTATTCTGCCGCTGTCCTTGCCTGTAATGGCTACAATTGGACTATTCACCACCGTATCCTACTGGAACGACTGGTTTACAAGCCTGGTCTTCATCCAGAATGAGAAACTGTTCTCTCTGCAATATCTATTGACCAAAACCTTAATGAACGCTTCGTTCCTGCAGACGATTGCGAATAAGGCTTATAGTTCCACCGCACAGGTCACAACACCGCTGGAATCCATTCGGATGGCGATGGCGATGATTGCAATCGGACCGTTGGTGCTGGTATTCCCTTTCCTGCAGAAGTATTTCGTAAAAGGTCTTACCGTAGGCGCTGTGAAAGGCTGATCCCAGCATAATGCTGGATTAGTATATGCAAGTAAAGGATTTAAAGAAAAACAGAAGTATTCCAGGGAGGTCTACTATTTATGAAGTGGTTGAAAAAGAGTTCTGTTGTACTGACATCGTTGGTGCTGACTTCAGTTGTGGCAACCGGCTGTGGCGGAAATAATGCTGCGAATTCTCCGGCGGGCACAGCTCAGCCGGAGGGGACGGCCAGCTCCGAATTGAAGCCTTACGAAGTCGTAATGGTATTCCCCGATGCGCCTCAGAATGACAATCAGCTGGTACAGGATGCAATGAATGATTATCTGAAAAAAACATATCCGGAAATGAACATGACGGTCAAATTGAATCCCATCGACTGGGGCGCATGGAGCGATAAAACAAACCTGATGATGGCCTCCGGAGATAAAATGGATCTGCTGTTTACAGCGGATTGGCTCGGATTCCAGCAACAGGTGACAAAGGGCGGCTTGCTGCCGCTTGATGATTTGCTCGCCAAATACGGCCCGGATATCGAAGCTGTTGAGAAGGATTATCATGATCCAGCTAAACGCGGCGGCAAGCTGTACGGTATCCATACCCACCAAGAGCTGGGCGGCACACAAGGGGTTTATTTGAACAAAGAGTTGGTGGACAAATACAACTTTGATCTCAGTGTCTTGAAGTCCGGAAAGGTCGAAGATCTGGAACCGATGCTGCAGACAATCAAGGAGAACGAACCGGGGATTACGCCTTTGGTAGCGCCAAGCTTCCCGCTTGAAGCTTACTATTCATCTACGAATCTAGATTCCATTGCAAGCATTGCGGTTATTAACACCGTGGGAACAGCAAAAGATGACTATACTGTAATCAACTCGTTCACTACTCCACGTTATATGGAGCTTGCCAAGCTGACCAACAAATGGTACAAGGCGGGGTATATTAACAAGGACGCACTGACACCAGGTCTGGATGCCTGGAAAAAAATTCAAGCAGGTAAAGGATTTGCATTTGTTACTGACATGGATATTATCGCTGATATGGAGATTGGCAAAGCTGCCGTTTCACCGAATGGTTCGATTAAAGCGGGCCGCGAGATGCTGCAGATTCCGCTCAATATTGACCGTCTGCAGACCGGAAAAATGACGGCAACCATGTATGCGATTTCAAAAAGCTCTGAAGATCCGGAACGCGCCATGATGCTGCTTAATCTTTTCTATAAGGACAAGGAGCTTCTGACCCTTTTCAACTTTGGTATTGAAGGAACACATTATGTGCTTAAAGACGGACAAATTGCGCTGCCGGAAGGCAAAACTACAGAAAATGTCGGCTACTACCATGATATTATGTGGCAAGTGGGCAATCAAATGCTTAACTATACACGTGTAGGCGAAGACCCGAATAAATACCAGAACTATGAGAAATTCAACGAACAGATTACCGCAAACCCTTCGCGGATTTTTGGATTTATCTTTGATCCGGAGCCGGTCAAAAATGAACTAATCTCGATCGACAACGCAAATAAAACCTTTGTTGACGGGTTGAAGTCCGGCCAACTCGATCCGGAAGAAGCTCTTCCTAAGATGCTGGAAAAACAAAAAGCAGCGGGATCAGACAAAGTAATTGCGGAAGCGCAAAAGCAGTTGGATGCTTGGCTGGCTGAAAACGGCAAGAAATAAGCAGAGTGTGATCAATAATTTCATTTGTTAAACGGATCTGACGGACAAAAGGGGCATAATGCGTTAGTTATGCCCCTTTTGATTGTAATGGATCATACAGCGAAGAGGAGTGGAGTATTCATATGGAATATTCGATGCTGACTTATATAGATATGTATCCCGATCAAGCCCAGTACAAATCCGGCCAAGCAGGCAGTATTATAGTCGAGCTGGAGACCCAAGAGGATAGGGTTCTGGAACTGGTTGTTGAGTTCTACAAATTAGAAAAGCAGGTTGCTGAAGAAACATTTGAGATCAGCCTGGAAAAAGGATTGAGACAAATTGCGCGCATTCCCCTGTTCACTGAAGATACCGAGTGGGCTGGGTACGGGGTCAAGGCTACAGTTTTTTACGATAAATTTGCAGTGTCAACAGCTTATACTTCGTACGATATTGCCGATCATTGGAGTCGGGCGCCTCGGTATGGATTCTTAAGCGATTTTCGCAAGGAAGAATCCGAAGAATTACGTGACGTCGAAAGTATGAACAAATTCCATTTGAATGTTATACAGTTCTATGATTGGATGTACCGACATGATGATCTTGTACCGCATCAAGATGAATTTCTCGATCCGATGGGTCGAATGATGTCCTATAAAGTTGTTCGTGAAAAATTGGCAGCCTTGCACGATAAAGGGATGGCGGCCTTGGCCTATGGGGCTGTATACGCGAGCCTTAAGGACTTTTTACAAGCACGGCCGGAATGGGGGCTTTATAATCGCCAAGGTGAGCCGTTTCAATTAATAGACTTATTTTATATTATGGACATCACACCAGGGTCCCCTTGGACTGATCATATTGTTGAACAATTCCGTCAAGCAGTAAAGGTAGGATTTGATGGAATTCATATGGATCAATACGGTTTTCCAAAGAAAGGGATACGTAGGGTCGAAGGAAGGGAAGAATTGGTTGATCTGGCGGAATGTTATCCGGCGCTTATTGATCGAACCAGCGCGGCAGTGAAGGAAATAAAAGCAGAGGCTGGGGTCATATTCAATAATGTGGGTAATTACCCCATTAGCAAAACGGCATCTTCAGATCAGGAAGCACTTTATATTGAAGTATGGCCGCCAATAGTCCGATTGCGTGAGCTTAAAGGACTTATCGATAATGCAAGATCATTGGATAAAGACAAGCCGATTATCCTCTCCGCTTATCTTCCCTCTTTTTACCCGAAAGCTGGACATGACAAGGAATGGGCTGAGAACGGGGCGCTACTAACGATGGCATCTATATTTGCTAGTGGTGGATATCATCTCTTATTAGGTGAGGATAATGGAATGCTGACGATGCCTTACTATCCCGATTATGCAGTGATGCGGCCTGAATTTGTCGTTGAGGTGAGACGCTACTATGATTTCATAGTGCGGTTTGGTACTTTGATACACAATACGCAATTGGAAGATGTGTCTTACACCTATACAGCAGGGGTTAATACCGAAATCACCTTCGAAGGCAGAGTGCCATTTGCACCGAATGGAGATATTGGCTCCGTGTGGACCATCATTAAACGGATGCAAGGTTATCACATCTTACAGCTAATTAACCTTGTTGGCCTTGAGGATGATTATTGGGAGCATGGTAAGAAAAAGCGTCCTGAAACTCAAGATGGAGTTGTCTGCACATTGCTGATTGAACAGCCGATTGAGTGCATCTTCACAGCCAGCCCTGATGATCATAACCAAGAAGTATGTTTTTTGGATTATGAAATTGTACCTCATGGACAAGGGCTAGCTGCCAGATTTACTCTACCGTCTCTGGAGGTTTGGTCCATGGTTGTAGTGAAATTAAGCGAATAGGAGTGCGTGATATGAATAATACAAGATGGTGGCAGACAGCTGTTATATATCAGATTTATCCTAGAAGTTTTCAAGACACGAACGGGGATGGAATCGGCGATCTCAGGGGAATTATCAACAGACTTGACTATCTCAAGCAACTCGGCATAACTGCAATATGGCTTAGTCCTGTATACAAATCACCCAATGACGATAACGGCTATGATATCAGCGACTACCAGGATATTATGACCGAATTCGGAACCATGGAGGATATGGATGATTTAATCGAAAGAGCCAAGCTACATAACATTCGAATTATTATGGATTTGGTTGTTAATCACACCTCCGATGAGCATCCCTGGTTCGTTGAAGCAAGTAAGGGAAAGGACAATCCCTATAGAGATTATTATATCTGGCGGGATCCTGTAGATGGCGGCGTTCCCAATTCCCTGCGTTCGACATTTAGCGGATCAGCTTGGGAATTCGACGAAGCGAGCGGTCAATATTATTTGCACTTGTTCAGCCGCAGACAGCCTGATTTGAACTGGGAGAACAGTAAAGTCCGGCAAGAGGTATGGGACATGATGAATTTCTGGCTGGATAAAGGCGTTGGCGGATTCCGCATGGATGTGATTGATCTGGTCGGGAAAATACCGGATCAGGAAATTACAGGAAATGGTCCGAAGCTTCATGAATATCTACAAGAAATGAACCGGGAGACATTCGGAAAGCATGATGTTCTGACTGTAGGAGAGACTTGGGGAGCGACTCCAGAAGTGGCGAAGCTATACTCCAATCCGGACCGTAAAGAGCTGTCGATGGTATTCCAATTTGAACATATTGGTCTGGATCAGCAGGATTGGGGAGAAAAGTGGGATCTAAAGCCCTTAGCTGTAAGCGAATTAAAACGGGTACTGGCGAAATGGCAAACTGAATTGGGAAACGAGGGCTGGAACAGTCTGTTCTGGAACAATCATGATTTGCCGAGAATTGTGTCCCGTTGGGGAGACGACAAGCAATATCGAGTAGAGAGCGCAAAGATGTTCGCGATTCTTCTACATTTGATGAAGGGTACACCTTACATTTATCAAGGTGAAGAGCTCGGGATGACCAATTATCCGATTCAGGATATCAGCGAAGCGCAAGATATTGAGACTATTAATATGTACCATGAACGGATTGCCCAAGGGTACAGCAAAGAAGATATTATTAATTCCATTAATGTGAAGGGAAGAGATAATGGCCGAACCCCGATTCAGTGGGATTGTAGTCCTAACGGAGGATTTACAACAGGAGAGCCATGGTTACATGTGAATCCGAATTATACGGAAATTAATATGGAAGCAAATCTGAAGAATCCAGATTCAGTTTTTCACTGCTACCGTAAATTGATTGAACTAAGGAAGAATAACCCAATCGTTGTATGGGGTGACTTTGAACTAGTGGCGGGCGTGCCGGATCAAGTATTTATGTATCTCCGCAGGTATGAAGAACAGACCTGGTTAATAGCAGCCAATTTTAGTGGAGAAATAACGAAGCTGGAATTACCAGAGCTGGGGCCGGTCAAAGAAATGATTATTTGCAATTATTCTAGAGATAACGTGGAATTTAAGCAACTACAATTACAGCCTTATGAGGCATTTGCTGTCAAACTCGCGTAGGTTAACTTGCCCGGTTTAGGTTTTTGGTATTGCTGCCTTCATAATTAAATTCTTCTATATATAGAAGAATTTCGTTAATAGCATGAAACAGAGGTGGAAGATTTTTTTTGAGAAAGGATAGGGTGGTGAAATTGGCAAAGCTGAAAATTGGTGTAATTGGTTTAGGTGGAATAGCAGACATGCATATTTCCGGTCTGTTGGCGAATGAAGAGGCGATCCTATGGGCGATTTGTGATTGCAAGGAAGAGGTACTAGCGAGAAGGGGAGAACAATTTAATATCCCGGAAGCACGAAGATATTTGAATTACAAAGAAATGTTATCGGACCCAGAACTTGAAGCAGTGACGATCGCTACGCCGAATTATAACCATTTTGAAATAGCCTGTGAGGCAATCAAGCATCGTAAGCCGTTTGCCCTAGAGAAGCCGGTGACTCTCGATGTACAGGAAGCTGCCGCGTTGCGTGATCTGCTGGCTGAGGCTCATCTACCGCATATGATTTGTTTCAGTTATCGGTACAAATCGGCAGTAAGATATGCGAAATGGTTAATCAGTCAGGGCAAAATAGGAGAGATCAAGCATGTCTACGGTCAGTATTTACAAGGCTGGGGGCTTAACGAGCGGCTTCCGCTAGTCTGGAGATTCAGAAAGAAGCTGTCCGGTTCAGGCGCGCTTGGAGATTTAGGTTCGCATTTGCTCGACCTTCAACGTTTTCTTGTGGGCAATGTAGAACGGGTGATGGCAGATGCCGATACGATTATCAAGGATCGCACCCTACTTGAAGGCGATGGCATGGGCGAGGTGGATGTTGATGATTTCTGTCATGTGCTGGCTCGGCTTGAAGGGGGAGCCTCGTCCACGATGGCCATTTCGAGATTCGCATTCGGGCGGGGAAACTTTCAGCAAGTGGAAATTTTCGGCGATCGGGGAGCGATTCTTTATAACCTGGAAGAAGAGGATGTACTATATGTTAAGTCTTCTGAGGATGGCGGCGAGGTCTTCATAAAAGTAGATATTCCTGAAGAATTTCATGTGGATCAAATGACATCTTTTATTAATCTGGTTAATGGACAGGGCGACGGATGCGACGCCAATATGGAAGACGGATATATAAACCAACATGCCATTGATTCAATTATTGTCTCATTAACTGAACAACGGTGGATTTCAATATAACGGGGAGGGCATATCATGTCTAAAATCAAAATTACAGTATGGAACGAGTACCGCCATGAAAGACACAACGAAGAAGTTAAAGCTATATATCCAGATGGTATTCATATGGCACTTGCCAACTATTTGAACACACAAGAAGATATGGAAGCAAAAACAGCGGTTCTGGATGATCCCGAACACGGATTAACTGATGAGGTGCTAGAACAAACAGATGTATTGTTATGGTGGGGGCATTTAGCCCATGATGAGGTTAGTGACGAAATTGTGGAAAAGGTACGTCAAAAGGTGCTAAATGGCATGGGATTAATCGTTCTCCACTCTGGACATAACTCCAAAATATTCCAATCTTTAATGGGTACCAATACTGGTGCTCTGAAATGGCGTGATGAAGGTGAGAAGGAGCGAATCTGGGTCATTGAGCCGGGACACCCGATTGCCAAGGGCCTTGGAGAGTATATTGAAATTAACAAGGAAGAAATGTATGGTGAACGTTTTGAGATTCCGGCGCCGGATGAGCTTATTTTTATTTCCTGGTTCGAAGGCGGAGAGGTGTTCCGTAGCGGATGCTGCTACAAGCGAGGACAAGGCAATATCTTTTACTTCAGACCAGGGCATGAGACTTTCCCGGTATACCACCAGCCTGAGGTACTTCAAGTCATTAGTAACAGCATTCGTTGGGCGGCAAAAGATGAACTTCCTAAAGTTTCTTACGGACGTGTAGCCCCGTTGGAACTTATTCCTTAAAGCGTGAACAATGGTCACCATATCATGATTATTTTGTGTCAAGACTTTGCTCTCCCTTGATAAGGAGGGCGAGTCGTTTGTTATTGAGATTAAGGGCTCAGAGGATGCAAACGTTTATTTTATAGTTAAATGCATTCGCAAGAAGGAGGAAAGTGTCATTACTCCAACAATTAAAGAAGTGGCTAAGGCAGCCAATGTTTCAGTATGTACAGTATCAAGGGTTATTCATAATCTAGAAGGTTACTCCCATAATACTAAGCTCAATGTACTTCAGGCTGTGGAAGAACTGGGTTATTATCCTAACGGAGTAGCTAGAGGACTCATTAATAAACAAACAAGAACTTTAGGAGTGCTTTTCCCCAGCGTAGCAAGTGATTTTTTTTGTGGTATTCTTCATGGGATTGAAAAGGCTGCCTATGATAAGGATTATATGGTCATTGTTTGCAATACTGGTGAGGATGGCAAAAGAACAAAAAACTGTCTGGAGATGCTCCAGGAAAAACAAGTGGACGGAGTAATATTTACAAGCGAAGTTTTGAAGGATGAATATTATCTTCAATTACGACAGAAGAAAACTCCCTTAGTGCTCGTCAATGCATATTCTTCAAAGTACACCATCCCTTTTGTAAAAGTAGATGATAAACTTGCTGCCTATCAAGCTACTTCCTATTTAATCAATAAAGGGCACTATAATATTGCTATGATTGCTGGAACGCCATCTGATATGATAGCGGGAATTCCTCGTGTGGAAGGTTACCGGCAAGCGCTCGAGGAACAAGGGTTTATATTTAACGAGGCCAGAATAGCTTACGGAGATTTTCATATGGAAAGTGGCCGTGTGGCTATGGAAAAACTATTGAGTGAAGCCCCGCCGTTTACTGCAGTATTTGCAGCTAGTGATGAAATGGCAATTGGAGCCATGGGAAAGGCCTTTGAGAAAGGGTTGAAAATACCAGAGGATCTTTCTATGATTGGCTACGATGATTTGATGGTATCAAAAATTATATCTCCTCCTTTAACGACAGTACATCAATCGTTGGATCAAATGGGGCGATTGGCGGTGGAAAAGTTATTATCTCTGATAGAAAAACCTCTGGAATTACCAAACAGCACTCTCATGAATCATTATATTGTTGAGCGGGAAACAGTGCGTACAATAATTTGATTTTTATATTATTTATTGGGTAAACGTTTACATTCATTTCAGAGACATTCAGACGATGTGACATAAAGTTGTTTTCTAAATATAAATCTCGTCAAAATATAGTTTTTTATACTACGGTTGATCTAATTGCTGACGGAAAGACTCTTGCTTCATAAACAATATAGAAGTAGGACTGGGCAATGTGTCCTATTCTAAATAAATCACAAGATGGAGGAAATATAATGGTGAACAAGAAGAAGCCTTACATTGCATTACTCACACTTATCCTTTCGGCGCAGTTAGCACTCCCTCTGTCTGCGGGTCCGCTGGGACCATCAACGGTGCATGCAGACAATGAGAGTGGGAGCTCATTAAGCAATCAGTCAATTTTGAAAGCGATTACATACCTTGGGGTCAGTAAAGCTCGTTATTCCCCAGGTGAAGAGGCCGAACTTATCCTCAAATTGAAGGATGACGAACAGTGGCAGGGAAAGCTGAACGTTGAGATCTACAACCTGAATACGCTGATCGCCAAAGGGAGTAAACCGATTACCGTCTTGAAAGGACAAGGTGACTTGTCGATTAAATGGAAGACCCCTGATGATGATTTTACCGGTTATCTGGTAAAAGCGTGGGTAAGCGGAGCAGCTGATCATGATTATGTTACGGCGGCTATAGATGTTTCAAGTGACTGGAAGAGATACCCGAGATACGGGTACACAAGTGAATTCAGCAGTGAGACTGCAGCGCAGAGTGATGCCAAACTAAAACAGTTGTCACAAGATTATTATCTTAATGGTTATCAATTTTATGACTGGATGTGGAGACACGATGTGTCCGTTTACTCCAAAACTGATGCAGATGGTAAACCGCTAAAGGACAGTGAAGGAAATTTTGTCGATGAGGAGATCAACGCTGATACTCATTATCTGGATCTGTTAAACCGGGAATTGTATCCGCTTACGATTAAACAGCAGGTAGAGGCTGCCCAGAAATACGGCTCAGCGGCAATGGCTTATGAGATGAACTATGCGGCTCGGGAAAATTATGAAGACTATGGCGTTAGTCCGGAGTGGGGGCTTTATGGCAGTGAAAATATTGATAAAACCAATCCGCAGCAGAGCCAAAACGGTTATCACTTCGATTTCAACGGTAAAGAAACAGCCCTCTATCTTCAGGATCCTGGGAATGTAGAGTGGCAGAATTATATTACCAAACAGTTTGACCGTGCTGTAAATGTCTTTGGATTTGACGGCATCCATCTGGACCAATGGGGAGCCAATGATAATAGTCATCTCTATGATTACAATGGAAATAAACGCTATTATTCCCTGGATTATGACAAGCTGATAAACTCGGTTAAAAAATCACTGGTAGAAAATAATCCGGCAAAAAGTGATGTCACATTCAACATGGTGGGAGGGAATTTAGATTACAGTGCTGTGCCAGATCCGGATACAAAGACAGACTTTGATTACAGCGAAATATGGCATGACCGTAATCAGTACAGTGATCTTCAGAAGGTAGTGGAGGATACACGGGCGAAAAACGGCGGCAAGGCAATGGTAATTGCGGGTTATATGAATATGAAAGAGGCTACAGGTGTGAAAACACGTGGAACGGAAGCCGAGGATGTTCCTGCTGCTGTAAATTATCAATCCCGGATCTCCAAAGTTCAGGACAGCTGGGTAGGGAATTTCGGTCGCAAGGATACGGATGCGGTTACATTTACGGTTAATGCGCCTGCCACCGGTATGTATAAGCTTCTTCTCCATTATGGACAGGGTAACGGCTCAGGTTACCCTGAAGGAAAGCTTACTGTTAACAATGAAATTGCGGCTGCTGCAATTCCATTCAGTGCTAACACCGGTTGGGGGAATCCTTCGGCGACAGCCGAAGTGACGGCAACGCTGAAGGAAGGTAACAATACGGTTAAGCTTACACTGAATACGAACAGTTTGTGGCTTAATCTGCATAGTCTCGAGGTACAAGGACAAGACATTAAGCAATCTTACGATGCAGTGGATGCAAAACTCGATACCGTAAAGGTGGACCAGTACAGCCATGTTTACTATTTTGATACCAAAAATGATTATGTGACATTCCATGTACAGGTTCCTACTGAGGGTAACTACCCGCTCGGATTTAGTTACGCTTCCGATTGGCAGGAAGTCAGCCGTACACTCATGGTCAACAATTTATCCCAAGGCGAAGTTTCTTTCCTTGGACAGGGAGACTGGACAAAGTTTGCCCGCAAGGAGAATATGGCAAGCGTCTATCTGAATGCAGGCGTCAACACGATTACACTGAAGGCTCCCAAAGATGACTTGGGTATTAAGTTACGCTATATGACCCTTAATGGACAGCGATATGAAGCAGCTGAAGCTGAACTGCCGCAGACCAACAGCGTTACTTTCACGGAGAGCAAAACTGACAATTTCGGCCAAAGCGGCCAGACGGTAACATACTCGGTGTATGCCGAACAGCAGCTGAACACGTTGACGGTTATGTACCGTGGAGGCAACAGTCCGGTTATGTCGGTGCTTGTTGATGGAGAGCCTGCTCCGGATGCCCAGAATATAACTTTTGCTAAGACGCCGGGAGAATGGGATGGTCCTATGCAAGCAAAAGAGTTGTTCGTAAACATTCCACCCGGGAAGCACAAGATTACACTGAAGATGGAATCCTCCGGAAAGTATATTAATGTTGGCGGGATTGTCGCCGGTGATTATGAATACAGTACAGGCGACGCAGAAATGAAGAATGGTGTAGTTGCGGTTGTCGGTTATGTCTCGGAGTTCAACAATGAGAATGACCGGATTGTATTCAATGTAAATGCGGTTGAAGCTGGACTGTATACACTCGGTTGGGTCTATCAAAATAATGGAGCAGCAACAGTCAGCCGCAGCGTGTATTCAGGCGATCCTGCAGGAACTTTGGCATCTTTTGCACCAACGTCAGGCAGCCAATGGGGGGAAACAGTCCAAACCGGAATTTCCCTGGTTCAAGGGTGGAATCAGATTGTGATTCAAATGACGGAAGGGACAGACAGCGGTATCAAAGTGGACAAACTGAAAGTAACCGGTGATGGGCCGGAAGCAATAACCAGAATGTACGAAGCGGAATCCACTCAGGAGAAAAATGATTCGGCCTTCTTCCTTTATAAGGATACGGTACTCAACTTCAGCGAGGTAGGGCAGCAGGTTACTTATCCGGTATCCATTCCTCAATCGGGAGAACAAAGCCTGATCTTTACGTACTCCAATGCCGGAGAGTATACAAACCGTTCCCTTTATATTGATGGCGTACGGGCGAAGGACAGCAATGGCAATGATCTTGATGTTGCATTTAACGGCACAGGCAGTCTGGACGATTATTCTGAAGAGGCCTATGTGATTGTACCGTATATGGAAGAAGGCAACCACAAGATCACGCTGAAAATGGAAGAGGATGACACTCCAGGCATGATCCAGCTCCGAGGTGTGACTACAGGCTATTTCAACGAGCCGTCCGTTCGGTTAATGGACGCTGCGCTCTCAGTTATGGGGGCAACTCATATTGAACTCGGGACGGCCGATCATATCGCTGAAGGGCCCAATATGCTTGCCAACGAGTATTATCCGAACCGTAGTAAAAAGATGAATCAGAGCACCAAGACAATAATGAAGGATTATTACAAATTCTTTGCCGCATATGAAAATCTCTTGTATGACAGCCAGGCAGTCAATGATAGAGAGATTGCTGTCAAAGATGCCGCGGGACAGCAGGTCGAGCTGAGCCGAGACGGTTCAGAAAATACGCTATGGTACACCGTTCGATCTGACAATAAGAACGAGCGTTATCAATCCTATGATGTAGTCCATCTGGTGAACCTGCTGAACAATGACTCTAACTGGAGAAACTCAGCCAATGAGCCGGATGTGCAGCACAATTTGCAAGTGACTTTTCCGGTTCGACTATCTGCTCAAGATGCTTCTGGACTCAAGGTTTTTACGGCAACCCCTGATCAAAACGGGGGAACGATGCAGGAATTGGATTACACTTGGGATGGAGATCAGATTGTGTTGAATGTTCCAAGCGTCGAATACTGGACGATGCTTGTGGTGGATTATCAACCGCGGCAGTCAGAGGTTCAGAAGCTGTTCCCAGATACAGGGAACGAACCTTCACCATCTCCAGAACCTTCACCAACGCCAACAAATCCGGCAAAGCCAGGAACTTCTGCAGATGTAGCGCCGGTAGCGACTGCGGTGCAGATGGGTGAAACACGGATGATCACCGAGCAGGAGCTGAAATCCGCTCAAGGAGAAACTGTTAATATTGTGTTGAATGAGCAGGTCAAATCCATACTACTACCGCTAAATGCTGGAGAATTAATTGGCTCACGCAATTTGGTCATCCAAACAGATGGACTCTCAATGATTTGGAATGCAGACAAGCTGAAGGAGATTGCCGCGGCAGATTCTAGCGGTAAGGGGGCTTATCTTGAGCTGAGAATAGGCAATGCGGGGGCTCCGTCTAACGGTGTTTTGAGCCCTTCTCAAGAGTATACTCTGAAAAGCAAGGTGTACACACTCGTGTTAGGAATCAAAGATAAAAACGGAAAAAGCTTAGCGACGCCGGGATTAAGTCTGCAAGCAACTGTGAAACTAGAGGTAACGAATGCTAAGCTTAAGGGGAAGTTGTTGGGGCTCTACATCAAAGAACAGGGAGATGGGCTATACCGTTACGCAGGGGGAGTATTTGATTCTTCTGCCGGCACCCTGCAGGCCCAACTGAACAATCAAGGTGAGTTCGCTGTTTATGAGAGGTTGAAGACATTCTCCGATGTACCTAGTACCCATTGGGCTTACGAAGCAATATCTTCACTGGTGGCCAAACACGTCGTTACTGGCAGGACAGCGAATCATTATTCTCCATCCGTAAGCATTACACGGGCGGAAGTTACAGTTATGCTGGTGCGTGCGCTGGGTCTTCAGACTAGCGGAGACAAGGCTGTATTTGCAGACGTGCCTGACTCCTCGTGGTACGCGGCGGAGTTATCAGCCGCGTACAGCAACGGACTAATTCATGGTCGGACGGCGGAGAAATTCTCACCTGATGCACCTGTCACACGCCAGGAATTAGCGGTCTTGCTTTTACGGGCGTATCAATATGCCGGAGGACAGGCTGCAGGCAATATTACTGCTGAGTATTCTGATGCTTCAGATATTGCTGAATGGGCTCGGCTGGCGGTACGTCTCGCAACTTCATCTGGATTGTTTGTAGGAAATACAGACGGTCAGTTTTCTCCTCTGAACCCAAGCACCCGTGCAGAGATTGCACAAGCAATTGATCGGATACTGAATCTGATAAACCGATAGATTCTATTAATTTAAAGAAGCGGCAGAAATTGTTACCGCTTCTTTTTTACTAGCTGTTCTGTTTAAAGATTCATTTACTTGTGGTCGCTTTTTACTAGCCCTCAGGTCATACGGACAAGGTATGGAGTATCATAGTGCTGCTGACAATTCAGGTCTAGGAGGCCGCTTTGAAGAAAAGATGCTTGAATTGCAGGCACCTTTTCAGAAGATCAGGGATCGCTTACTCGCCGCGATGATAGGTTTGAATTTATTTTTCGGAAAGCGGAGTTGCAAGCGGTTACTCACCAAATCAATCCTCATTTTATGTTTAACACGCTGAATACGATTCGCTGGCTGGTTAAATTTGGAGATGAAAACAAAGCATATGAAGGGATCACAAACTTTAACCGTCTAATGGAAGCGTATATGGGGAAAACGGGTATGATGGTACCGATAAGAGAAGAATTGGACATTATCGCTAAATATACGGATATCTTACAGCTTCGTTATGATCTCATTTTTACCTTGCGTACCGAAGTCGACCCGGAGGCTCTCGAATTTATGATTCCACGAATGTTTTTTCAACTGATTGTGGAAAATGCTATTTTTCATGGTATTGTACCAAGCGGTCAGAACGGAGAAATCAACATCACGATTACAGATTCCCCTGAAAATATCGTTGTACAGATTAGCAATAATGGGATGGGAATAGGTGATGAGCAGTTGGAATGCTATCCCGGCTACAGCATAGACGCGACTTTTCCGAGGTAGGCATCGGTTTGAAGCATGTAGTGGAATGTATCCATCTTTATTTTCTGCCGGGCTCGGAATTGGAGGTATTCAGTAACGCCGGACAAGGTGTAGTCGTCCAGCTAAAGCTAATAAAAATGGCCATTACTAACACATGAAGAGAGGAGAGAGCGTCATGTACAAAGTGATGATCGTGGATGATGAACTGATTATTCGAGCTGGTATGAAGGCAACTATCAATTGGGAGGATGAGCGGCTGCAGTTTGCCGGTGAATATTCCAATGGGGCGGAGGCGCTTCAAGCCTTGGAGGTCGAGCCGGTTGATATTCTTCTTACAGATATCAAGATGCCATTGGTTGACGGATTGGAGCTAACGAGACAAGCGAAACAAAAGTGGCCTGATATCAAGGTGATCCTTATTAGCAGCTATAGTGACTTTGATTATGTTCGGGAAAGCGTGGTGCTAGGGGCGATTGACTATATACTGAAGTCTACCATTGAGTCAGAGGAGCTTGCAGCGCTGCTGGAGCGTGCCATTCAATTGATCGAGAAAGACCGTTTGCTTCATCAGAGCGTATCTCGGTTTCAACAAAACGTTCAAGAGGTAAAGCGCAGAAAATCCGAGCATGATTTTAAGAAGGTACTTTCACAAGACATGGATGAAGACAAGTTTGCGCAATGTTTATCAGAAGCTTATCAAGATAAAGGCTATTCGATGATCGTTTCCTTACTGAACGGGACCAAAGAATTACAGGAAAAGAAAGGGTTTCTTTACTTAAGTATGCTGAAGGTGGAATTGCAGGAACAGTTTTATTTGCATGATAACGATGGATTGTCCATTGTTATCAATGAATCGCAAATCGTGTTTTTGACGCCGCTGACAACAAACATCGTGAATTTAAAAGAGAATCTGGAGACGAGAACGGGCTTACGGCTTACCTTTGGATATGTCACGGAATCGCAACCGAAGAACTGGTTATCAAATTATCATAAGACTTGCAACGTATATGAACGTCACTTCTTTGATGGGAGCGGAGGCCTATATGATTACAGTCATAGCTGTCCCGATGGTTCTCCACAGCTCGAGGATACATATCATCCCGAACTGCTAATGAAGATCAAGGAGTTTGCACCGGATATGACGATCCGTTTAAACAGTTGGTTACAGCAATGGAAGAAAGAAAGCATCCAGGCTGAACATATTAAAAGGGAAGCATGCGATTTATTCTCAGGCCTTGTGGGTAAACATATCGATTTGCACCTTCTACTTGAATATTGTGGGCAGCTTTTGAAGAGTGAGACCTTTCATGAACTATGGACTAATTTGCTTTCAGGTGTTCACGAATGCTGCAGAGCGATTGAAGCGGATGAGCCGTATAAATCGACGAACAGTGTTATTGATAAAGCAATGAAATTCATCCACGAGCATTACACAGAGGACATTACGCTTCAGACTGTAGCAGATCATGTTCACATCAGCCGGAACTACTTCAGTCTTTTATACAAGAAACATACACAGCTGAATTTTATTGATTATTTGATTCAATTGAGAGTGAAGCGGGCAAAAGAGCTTTTAAGAAACAAAACAACGAAAATATACGAGGTAGCAAGTGAATCGGGTTTTAATGATGTGAAATATTTCAGTAAATTATTTAAAAAGATGACCGGCTTGACACCTGCCGAATACCGAGAACAGTGTCAGGGAATCGAGCATAGGGAGGTTGAATAGCTTACGCAAAATTCTGTTGAGCGCTTTGCTCTTGGTCGGCGGCTGTGGACCGAAAATCCATCGAAAACGAAGGAATCAGCCCTATTGGCTGGGTTCCTTTTTTTGTATACAGTGGGAAGTGGATATTTTTATTGTAAAAACGAAATATAAGACACCTTGCGAAAAAAATGTCTTGAATTTTAGAAATGCAAGGAATATAAGACACCTTTTCAGATATGAAAGCGGTTACCGAATATTTCTATCGCTACTATAATGGAAGTTGATAATAGTAGGAAGGGGCAAATGGAAATGCAGAGTAAAGGAAAGAAGAAACATGCTTCGTTGAAGAAACAGTTGCTAATAATGCTATGTTTCTTGCTAGTTATACAGGGCGGCCTTGCAATGGCTGGCGATTGGTTAGGGTCGGTATCGCGGGTTTCTGCGGAGGAGCTGGGTGCACATTCCATGAAAACGCTGAACGTAAACAAGACCAAGTTTACATCGGGTGAATCCGTCGAGTTTACGATAGAGCTGGATGCAAAGGCAAGTACGCAAAGTAAGCTGGAATTGGAAATATGGCACCTTAACGAGAAAGTTGCGAAGGGCAGCTATCCAACGCAGACCTCATACGGAACGCTGAAGGTGAATTGGACTTCGCCGATAACGGGCAATAATCGAGAGTATACAGCCAAAGCGTATTTGGCAGAATCCCCTAAAAGCTATGTCACGGCCACGTTCGAGGTCGCCGGTGATACGGCGCATCAAGTCGAAGTACTTGACGGAAAATGGAGTATGCCGTTGGATGATCTCGCGCCTGATAGCAATGGCCGAGTTTCGATTGAATGGGCGGACGGAGCTGATCAACTGCTGCTGCCGCTAGGAGCCAGTGAAATAAAAGGAGCGAAAGCTTTTGTCATCCGAGGCAGCGGCGTAACCGTGCAAATTCCTGCATCGGTGCTGCGGCAGGTGGCTGATTTGTTGCCGGCAGAGAAAGCGAAAGGTGCGCATATCGCTTTCATTGCAAAGAAGTTGGACTCAAAGGAGAGGGATTCCTTAGCCAACAAGCTGAATGTGCCGGAAGATTCGAAAGCCTCCTTAGCCAGTGAAATCTACGACTTCGCGTTGAAAGCCATAGATACGGACGGCAACGCTAAAACGTCGGAAGCTTTCGCTGCACCAATCGAATTATCATTTCCGTTGGGTTCGGATGCTAATCCTGAACTAGCGGGAATTTACAATTTGACAAATTTCGGCGACTTTGAATATGTCGGTGGTGAATGGAATAACGGTTCTATGATAGCGGCAGTAACGCATTTCAGTCTTTACGCTGCTATGCAATATAGCCAGGCATTCACTGATGTTCCTGGCAATTACTGGGCTGCCAACGCGATTAAGACTGTCAGCGCGAAACATATCATGAACGGTATCGACTATGGCCAGTTCGCTCCAGATGGGCTCGTAACTCGCGCTCAATTCACGGCTATGCTGGTTCGCTACCTGGGGCTTTCGGCAAATGGGAAGAAGGCGAACTTCTCTGACGTAGCGGAGCAAGACTGGTTTGCCGATGTAGTTGAGGCTGCCTTCGAATCCGGCATCGTTACTGGAACATCGGCAAACACATTCGATCCTAATCGGACGATTACCTCAGAAGAGATCATAGCTATGGTTGTTCGGGCTTATGAGTATAAATTCGGTCCTTACTATACCGATGTGAAAGCTGTGTACACGGATGCAGCCCAAATCAGCGATTGGGCCAAGGTATTCATCGACAAAGCATCTGCTCTCGGTTTGCTGCAAGGGATCGGCAGAGAGCAGATTGCGCCTAAACAAGCTAAAAGTAGAGCGGAAAGCGCGCAAATTATGTACAATTTGATCTCAAATCAGCCGCGGACTTACGATCCAATTTATAAAGCTGAGGGCGGGGAATTGAGTAAAGGAGTATGGATCGGCGATAGTGGCCAGGGTTCCGGTGGCCAAGGCTCTGGTGGCCAGGGTTCCAGCGGCGAAGGTTCTGGTGGTCAGGGTTCCGGCAACCAATATTCTGAATATTATGAAGCTGAGGATGGGGCATTGGGTCAAGGCGTCTGGATCGGCGATACGATACAGGCTTCCGGCGGCCGATTTGTCGGTGGTATTGACTCCACTAACGACATGTCCAGATACGTGGAGTTGACGGTCAATGTTCCGGCAGCCGGCCCTTACAACGTTTATCTTTCCTACGCTAACGGCGGAGGCGATGCCAAGCTGATCTTGCTCGTGAACGGCCAAAATTACGGTGTAGATATCCTCACTCCCCACACTGGAGACTGGTCCATGTTTGGCAGAGGATCTGCGGATTTTACGGTTAATCTCCAGCAAGGGAGCAATAAATTAAAGTTTGCCAATAAAGAACAATATACGCAAATCGATTACATCAAATTGTCCGCACCAGGAGCAAAGAACAAGACTTTACGTGTGGCCGGCGGCTATGAGATTGATATGTCCGATCTCCCGAAAGTGCATTTCGGGGAGCATCCGGAATGGGCAGAACTCTTTGATAAAGCTTGGGACACTCATAAAGGGAATATCAGAAAAGCTAGGAGCGCATTAAATCCCACTCCAAATTCGTATTATGTGGATGAAGCTTATAACGATTACATTTATGCCTGGGACACGATGTTCATGACGATGTTTAATAAATACGGTCTGAATCAGTTCCCGACATTAAGTTCGCTGGATAACTTCTACTATCACCAAGTGGACAGCGCAGGTCCTGATGACGGCTTTATTGATCGCGAAGTCAGCGAGGTGACCGGTGAATTCGCGGCATGGAACGCTGCATATGATGACCCGAAATCGCTAAATCCCCCTCTATGGGCGTGGGCGGAATGGGAGCAGTACCTTGTTCATGGAGATGTCGATCGCTTCACGAAAGTGATCAACGGAAAGACGATCTTCGAAAGACTCATTTCCCACTTTAATTTCGTGGAAAGAACGCGGACGATGAGCAACGGTTTATACGGTAAAACGACCGGTCTCGCCAACGGGCTTGATAATACGCCGAATCAGGATCATGGCGACCTGACGCAAACGTATAATGATCTGAGCATTCAACAGGCGCAAGCGGCATATTACATTTCGCTTATATCCAAAGAATTGGGAGACACGAATAAAGAACTGGCGTTTAAAGCGAAATACGAGGAACTGAAGCAAAAAATTAATGACTTGTTATGGTCTGAAGACGGAAAGTTTTATTTTAACCTGGATCAGAACGGAAACTTCACGAATATCGCTACGCCAACGGGATTGTGGGCAATGGCCGCGAATGTAGCTACCCCCGACCGCGCCGATGCGATGATTAGAAATTACGCCTTGAACTCGGAGAAAATGTTCCGTCCGAACGGCTTATCTACGGTAACCTATGATTATGCGAACCCGAATAACCCCAACAGCAAGTTTTGGCCGATGGGCAACTATTGGGAAGGCGCTGTTTGGGCACCTACGTCTTATCAATATATGAAGGGATTGCATAACTACGGTTACAATGAGTTGGCGTTCCAGGAGGGTATCCGTCATCTTAATATGCTGACCGACGTATATGAGGCTGGCAAAACCGATGACAAGATCGGGCAGGCTACCTTCTGGGAGAATTATTCAAGCGAATATACGTTGATGGGGCAACGACAATTTGACCATGAGTATGCCCGCTCCCATTTTGTCGGTTGGACCGGAGATTTGGTGATAGGCAGCATGATTGAAGATGTGATCGGTGTTAGATTGAATGCGCCGGCCAATAAGGTGAATTGGAATATCAACCTTGTTGAAGAACACGGCATCAGCAATCTTTATATGAAGCATCAAGGTGTAGCGAATCGGATTTCCTTGTCCGCCGCCAAGCGCAAAAGCGCTGCTTCATCGGTGCAGATCACAGTCACCGCAACACACGATTTTACACTGAATGTAACTAGCAATGGTGTGGAAAAAACGTTCCAAGTTGAAGCGGGGACCCATGACTACATCATTGCGGGCCAAGATGAGGAAGAAGCTTATCTGGCTGCTGGCGCTCACAAATTTGATTCGGCACACAGCGATCTGAGCAAAGCACAGTTGGATGCTAACGCGGCTGATTATGTGGTGTTCACCTCACAAACAAATGCGCAGATCAAAGACGGTATCCAGAACAGGCTGCAAAAAGGTAATTTGATCTATAATATCAACACCATTGGCTATCGAGCGAATTCTTCTGAAAATCCGATGAGCTTGGCTGACAATCAAGAAGCGACCGCGCTAGGCTTCAACAATGCGAAGAGTATTGTGAAAGCAGGTTACAGCGAGGGAGAGGAAGGCTTTATGCTCATGGTTCCCGCCGATAACGCCTTGAAAACATTGAAGGTGTTGGTGGGGGTAAAGAATGCTAAAGTAACCATTAAAAGCAGCCTGTCCGATGGCTCCAGAAAACGCCAAAGCCAGGTATTGTATGGAAACGATACAGAACAAACCTACTTGGTTGAAATTCCGTACAGAGCTTCCGCTGACGGCAATTATTTGCAGGTCGAAAATGTGATTGAACACGGAAACCTGAACGGTACCATTTCCTTGAAAGGTATTTTCTTGTACGAAGGCGGCAGTGAGATTCCACAACAAATGGATAAGGTCACAGTAAGCTCTAGCGACCGCCAACTTGTCATTGGGGCACAACCAATGGATTCGATCGACAGCTACCGGATTTACTACGGTACAGACCGGGCCGAATTGAATCAGGTCGTTGAAGCAAATAATCTGCCGTACACCATTACGAATTTGGTTAACTACAAAAAATATTACGTAGCGGTTGCAGGCGTAAAGGCAGGAACAGAAGGTACCCGCAGTGATGTGGTCAGCGGGATACCGGAAGAAAGGCCGATGTCGGACAGCGAACGCGCCACCAAGGATATTGAGGCTGCGTGGGACGTCGTGTTGAATGGAAACCAGAGCTTTGATGCCATTACAGGGAACTTGAACTTCGCGGTGCAAGGCAATCTGTATGGCAGCAATCTCATTGTTGAAAGTACTAATTCTGGCAATGTCTACGGAGTAATGTCAGATGGTACCGTAAAGAATCCAATCCAGCCGCACCTCAACGTAGAGGGCACACTGAAGATATCGTCCACTTATAATGGGACAACGGTACAAATGTCGAAGAATATTACAGTTGTGGCGCTGTCGCCGCAGGAAGTAGCTTCTGTTTCTGGTTCAGTCGTAGATTTCACCGGGAATACGCTGGATCTAACGGCTGAAGGTACCAAGGACTGGACGCAATATTATAGTGGAGACGAGAATGTATTCGCTCGGAAGCAAGGCGCGAATTTCATTACCGGCTTCAAGCGATTGAGTGCCGGAGACGGGAACGCAACCGATTCGCCGATCTCTTTCAGTGCTACGGATGCTGGCGGACATGCGCCAGCGAATCAGAATGTCATTACTCACCGTGCTTCCGGGCAGGTAGGGTTTGAATTTAATTTGCCGACAAGCGAGCAAGTGCAGCAAGTTCATGTATACCCGTTGGCCTATGATTCCGTTGTGCAGTTGGACTTCTTGGTCAATGGCAGAGTCCTTTACAGCGATCAAATCTCGCAAGTGAACGGTTCGAAGATCGGTAAATTTACGATCGATTATAAAGCATTGAATTTGACAGACCAAATCAAAGTACGTCTGCGTATGGTCACGGATTATCACACCAATTCCTGGGGAGGCAGCGCTGGTCTTGCGGCTGTAACGTTGCAAGAAGAGGCTAAACCAACGCCTTATGTTGCTGGTACAGTCGCAGATTTTACAGGGAATACGTTGAATCTAACGGCTGAAGGTACCAAGGATTGGACGCAATATTTTAGTGGAGACGAGAATGTCTTCGCTCGGAAGCAAGGCGCAAATTCCATTGCCGGCTTCAAGCGATTGGGTGCCGGAGACGGGAACGCAACTGATTCGCCAATCTCTTTTAACGCAACGGATGCTGACGGAGCTGCGCCAGAGGATCAGCATGTCATTACTTACCGCGGCTCCGAGTCGGCAGGGTTTGAATTTGATTTGCCGACAAGCGAGGAAGTACAGCAAGTACATGTATATCCGTTGGCCTATGACTCCGTTATGAAGTTGGAATTCTTAATCAATGGCAGGGTCCTTTACAGCGATCAACTCTCGCAAGTAAACGGCTCCACGATCGGTAAATTCACGATCAAGTATAAAGCGTTGAATTTGGCAGACCAAATCAAAGTACGCCTAAGTATGGTCACGGATCATCACACCAATTCTTGGGGAGGAAGCATCGGTCTTGCGGCTGTAACGTTGCAAGAAACGAATTAACTGGTGAAGAACATGGTTCCGATTAAGAGTCCTGTGGATGAGAAACTGAACCGTACCTAAATCGCACAAGTGATATTCAATCTATTCCAGAAATGACAAAAGGGGAATGACTGCTGATGAGTCGCAAATGGCTTGTCTGTGGTCACTCCCCTTTTTAGACTTGAATATCATCTTTCGACTAAAGGAAGGTCACAAAAACGGAAGGGAGATCTAAAATAGGGCGGTATACTAAGATGAAACAAATGAATGTGAGGAGATGATAAATCATGAACACATTTCAAAAGAGGTTGTCGTGGGGCGGTTTGGATTGGATACAGGTGGAGACGAGAGGACACAGCGGGAGATTGCGAAGGAACTGGGGATCTCGCGGAGTTATGTTTCGCGGATAGAGAAGAGGGCGCTGATGAAGTTGTATCATGAGTTTTATAAGGCGAAGCGGTTAGGGAATAGGAACTGTCTCTCCAGCGTGTAGTCCAGAAATATCTACCAAATCGCCCTGTAAGCTTATGCTTGCGAGGCGATTTTTTTTACATAATTGGAACGTGAATTCTAGCATAACGTACGGTATATTAAGGTGAGAGTTGATGGGAACTCGATAGCGGATTGCTTATTAAAAGCTGAAATCAATGTATTTATAGGGGGGGGATTCTTTTGTCAAATTATTTTAAATTCGTTGCTATCTTCGGTTTAGTTTTTGTACTGGTTTCCTGTTCAGACAACAGTGTCAACAGCGCCAACAGTATTAATGATACGCTGCCGCAAGCGAATGAAATAGTCCACAAGGATGCCTTTGAAGAAAAGCTTGATCAGTATATGTCCAAGAACTATTCGGGATCTGTGCTTCTCGTCAAAGATAACAAGGTTATAATTTCCAAGGGATACAATATGGCGGACTATAATAATAACCTGCCTAATGGACGAGATACTATCCATCAAATCGGTTCGCTTACTAAAGCATTTACCGCTGCAGCTATCTTACAGCTTCAAGAGGCCGGTAAGCTGAGTGTCGACGACCCCGTAAATACATATATTAAGGATTACCCTAATGATAGAGTCACACTTTACCACTTGTTGACCCACACATCCGGGATCCCCAATTATACCAATTCTCCGGATTTTCTAAAATCAATAAACATTAAAATTAGCGTTGACGATTTAATTGCCAAATTCAAAGACAAGTCACTAGAGTTTGAACCGGGCAGCCGATTTTCTTACAGTAACTCCGGGTATGTGCTGCTAGGTGCTGTGATTGAGCAAGTTAGCGGACAGTCGTATGGCGACTATCTGAATGAGCATATTTTTACACCTCTCGATATGAAAAGATCAGGTTATTTAACAAAAGACAACAACCATACAGATATTGCTGTTGGGTATTCACTTATTACTCCCGACATCTCTGAGATAGCCCGGCCTATCGATATGACCGTCCCTTATTCAGCTGGCGGTATATATTCCTCCGTACAAGATCTTTATAAATGGCTTCTAGGGCTCGAGAACGGGACAATCATCAGTGATGCATCATGGGAAGCGATGCGCAAACCGAATCTGGATGAATACGCTTTGGGATGGGGGATACCCGATCCAATGGGGATGATGTACGCACATAATGGGGCAATCAATGGTTTCTCTTCTGAGATTTGGAGAGATATGTCTCAGGGGACAGCGGTCATTCTGCTCAGCAATGCAGAGGGAATCAACCTTGGGGATATGAGAGATGTGCTGTTACGCATGCTTGATTCGGAGGAATAGGCCTTACAGTTTGATGATATAACGAGGAATAAGCAATTATTTTTGACATCATATCGTGTCCACAACCTCAAAAAATTCGATAATACCGGCGAAGACATGGAGGATTTAATCTCCATCGGCACCATCGGCCTGATTAAAGCTATCGAGAGCTACCGCCCGAACAAAGGCACAAAGCTGGCCACTTTTGCTGCCCGTTGTATTGAAAACGAAATTCTGATGCACCTAAGATCCTTGAAGAAGACTCGTAAAGATGTATCTCTGCACGACCCAATTGGGACAGACAAGGAAGGTAATGAAATTACACTCATTGATATCCTCGGTTCGGAAGCGGATGATGTTATTAAAGAAGTGGATCTGAAGATCGAGAAGAGCAAGATTTACCGCAACCTCGATATACTGGATGATCGGGAAAAAGAAGTTGTTGTGGGGCGGTTTGGATTGGATACAGGTGGGGAAGAGCGGACGCAGCGGGAGATAGCGAAGGAGCTTGGGATCTCGCGGAGTTATGTTTCGCGGATAGAGAAGAGGGCGCTCATGAAGCTGTATCATGAGTTTTATAAGGCGAAGCGGTAAGTTCAAAATAGTGTAATTTAACTTAAATCGGTAGAAGCTTGATGTTTTGAAAGCAACTTTTCTACGGGAAAGTTGCTTTTTCATTATCATATTAGGAAAGTACTTATATAGTACATAAGAACAAGAGGTTTAATAACTTTCTAGCTATTAGAGGAGTGCTACAATGAGATACAAAGAAATTTATGACCTCCATGTTCAACTGTTACATGTATATGAAAATAATGAGATATATCAAGGTCCATATCAGACACAAATAAATTATTACAAGAGACAATTTTATATAGCTGAAGATATTGTTCAACGTATTTTTGTTTTAAATCAGCTATTGAAAATCCAAGAAAAAAGTAGAGAAATAAAGATAAAGTGGTGTTAAGAAGAATATTTTAAATGATGTCTGGATTTACTGTGAGAAAGATGAGGCTACGAAAATTCTAATCAAAAAACATTAAAGAGAAGTTGGGGGGGGCCAATGCTTACAATTTTGCTAAAGAAATAGATTCAATTCATAAAGCCGTTAACAAAAAAATGATCCATCTGAACCTAATCAGATTGTTATAGGTCATTTGAAAAATCGAATAAAGTCAAATCTGAAATAAGCCTTGAATTAAAAGCTTGAATATGAATAAGTAAGTTATCGCCCTTTTCGTATTAGAGAGGGTAGTTAACATGTTAAAAATACTTAGTACACCCAAGTGGCTTTATAAATGCGACAAGCGATGGCTAGATTACTGGTTATGAAATACAACTGCGTATTCCTTAATACAGAGAAATCCCTGTGTGAGGTGAATTATGTTAACTATGTGATCCAATTGTTCTAAATGAGAATTAGTTTGATTAGGATTTATACGCGCTATACTCAAAATATTTATTTGAAAAATAGTGTTTTTTATACAGCTAATAAATGCTTATTCCATCGCGCTTATTATTATTTGGGATTTCATTATACAATCAAATGCTAATGCTGCAAAAATACGAATAGCCTATTCCGCTTACGTGAACTTAGTGGTGAGGTGTTTTCTATGATTTAGCTTTTTCTCGTTTGTTGAACTAACTGGCAGGATAGTTGACTAAGGTATTAGAAAACCAGATTGGAATGCCGACATGTTGGGAAAAATATATACGTAAAAGAGTCGAATTCTTTGCTTATAAGAATTCGACTCTTTTACGTTACATCAGAAATTTTATGGATACAAGGTCTGCAGTTATATAGGCTTATTATTCTATTTTTTCTCCGTATTTCTTCCCTAAATCCCCCATCAAATCAAGGATAGGAATAAATTCCTTCCCTTTTGATGTTAATGAATATTCAACGCGTGGAGGTACCTCTGGAAACACATTACGTTCAATTAAACCGTCAGCTTCTAGCTCTCGTAGTTGTTTTGTAAGTGAACCTTGTGAAATATCCCATAAAAAAGCTTTAATTTCATTGTAACGATATTCTTTTGATTTTAGAAACCAAAGGATGAGACATTTCCAACGACCCGATAGAATACTTTGAGTATAAGAAATTCCATAGACTTCTCTATTTTCTTTAATAAAATCCTTTTCAAATTCATAGCCATCCTTACAAATTCTAGCCATCATATCACCTTTATGTTCTCTATAGTACGAAAAAGTGTACTACAGCAATTTTTATTGCCTACTTCAAAAATTAGAGTATTGAGCTTAGTATATGATCTATATTTTAAAAACACAATCTGGAGGAATAATAATGAGATTTGGAATTATAGGTGCAGGACCAATAGGAACAACGATAGCTAATAAACTATTTATGAATAGACATGACGTCAAAATTGCGGATGCTCGAGGAATTGAACGTTTAGAAGGAAAAGAGATTGCTGGAACACCTGTGAGTGTAGAAGATGTAATTAAAAATATTGATGTTCTGATCGTATCTATCCCTTTTCATGCAATGCCAAGCATTCGTAGTATTGTAGATAAAGCTGGTGAGGAAGTAATTGTTGTAGACACTTCAAATTATTATCCTTTTAGGGACAATAAAGTTGAAGAAATTGAGGCCGGGAAGGTTGAAAGTGTGTGGGTTGCAAATCAATTAGGTAGACCTATTATCAAAGCTTTCAATAATCAATTAGCTTATACTCTTGAGAATAAAGGAACCCTCGAAGGTACTAGTGATCGCATTGCCATGGCGGTTGCTGGTAATGATCTATCACAAAAACAAATCATTATGGACGTAGTAAACGAGCTAGGCTTCGACGCAATAGATAGTGGTTCTTTAAGTGATTCGTGGAGACAACAGCCAGGAACTCCTGCATACTGTACAGAACTAACAAAAGAGGAGCTAACAGAAGCTTTGAAAAGGGCAAACAAAGAGAAATCCCCGTTCCTACGGGATAAAGTATTAGGAAATTTCTCAGCTGAATTTACACATGAAGATATTGTGAAGCTAAACAGAGAAACATATAACTCCTATCTGAGGGGGAACTCGAACTAGTCAAGAGCAATATAAACATTGATATCTATATCAAGTTGGAAACGTTTCAAAAAAAGATATTGAAACGTTTCCAACTTGATGCTATTATAATTTTTATAGAGAGTTCGGGGGTGTTAAATGACAAGCATTAAAGATGTAGCTAGCTTAGCCGGTGTTGCTGTAGGAACCGTGTCCAGAGTCATTAACAACTCTGGCGCTGTAAAACCCAAGACACGCAAAAAAGTGGAGGACGCCATACAAGAACTGAATTATTTCCCTAATGAAGTGGCCCGGAATTTCAAGATGCAGAAATCTAAGATGGTAGCACTACTGCTTCCGAGCATCTGGAATCCGTTCTTTTCTGAATTGGCTTATTACATCGAGGATGAATTGGACCAGGAAGGCTTCAAGCTTATGTTATGCAACAGCGGCGGCAAACCTGAAAAGGAGCTGTATTATCTAGAAATGCTCCGGCAGAATAAAGTGGCTGGTATTGTTGGCATAACGTACAACGATATCGAGAATAATGTGAGTAATGACATTCCGATTGTAAGCATCGACAGACACTTTAACAAGAAGATTACCTGTGTGACCTCCGATAATTATGAGGGAGGACGTCTTGCTTTAAGGGAGCTTGTGAAAGCGGGAGCCAAGAAACCAGCTTTTATGGGAAGTGTTACTTCTGTTTTTAGCGAAACCATGAACCGGAGACAAGGATTCATTCATGAAGCGGAAGCTTTGGGTATCGATTATGTGATCTACGAGAAACCAGATCCAATTGTGGATGACAGTGCCTATATTAATGAGTTCCTCAACAAGCATGGCGATGTAGATGGTGTTTTTGCCATTACCGATATGCTGGCAGCCAACTATATAGACAGAGCACGCAAGCAGGGCATTCGTATTCCAGAAGATGTGAGGGTCATCGGTTATGATGGTATTCAGGATAATCCTTATTTTCACCCTATTTTATCAACAATCAGGCAGCCGGTGGAAGAGATGGCACGCATGACAATCAGACTGCTCTATAACAAGATCGAAGGCATACCTTTAGATAAGCAAGTGTATCGTATCCCTGTTATATTCAAGCAAGGTGAAACTACATAATCCTATTTGGATCAAAAACGTCAGCGCATCCTGCATAAGTAATCTACTATCTGATGTTTTTCATTCTAAATTGGAAACGTTTCAAAAAATCAAAATACCCAGATCTTCTAGAATATACAGGAAATATCGGCTCATCCAGTTGATTATTGGCATAGACCTACCAACTGGAGTTTTTCTAGAACTAAAATTGGAAACGTTTCAAAAATGATTACTTTTACACGAAAGGGAGAATAAGAGTGAGTTCAACAACTAGCAGGGCGGATCATTACATGATCAAACCAAAGCGTAAATTATGGAGCAGGCTCAAACGCGACTATCAATTGTACCTGTTTTTACTGCCGATCATTATCCTTTACCTTGTATTTAAGTATTATCCGATGTATGGGGTGCAAATTGCATTTAAGGATTTCTCTCCAAGTCAAGGGATCTGGGGAAGTGAGTGGGTAGGGCTTCAGCACTTCAGAGATTTTTTCGATTCCTATAACTTCTGGAACATTATCACGAATACGCTCTCACTCAGTTTCCTTTCGTTGCTATTTGGCTTCCCGGCTCCAATTATTATCGCAATTATGCTAAATCAAATGCTGGGTAAGACCTACAAGAAATTTGTGCAGACAGTGATTTATGCTCCGCACTTTATATCCACCGTTGTGCTGGTTGGTATGCTGAATGTTTTTTTGTCTCCAAATAGCGGAATTGTGAATCACGTGATCACCTTCTTCGGAGGGGACCCAATTCTATTTATGGCCGATTCAGGCTGGTTCCGCCCTCTGTATATATTGTCGGGAATATGGCAAGAAACAGGATTTGCCACGATTATTTATTTAGCTGCTCTTGCCGGGGTTAATCCCGAACTTCATGAAGCTGCAATTATGGATGGAGCGAGTAAATGGAAGCGTGTATGGTACGTGGATATTCCTAGCATTTTGCCGACGATCGTCATTCTGTTAATTCTCGCACTTGGAAATATAATGAGCATCGGTTTTGAAAAAGCGTTTCTGATGCAGAGTGATCTGAATTATGCTACCTCCAATATCATTCCTACCTATGTGTATGAAATGGGGATTCAGAAGGCCCAATATAGCTTTTCTACGGCAGTCGGTCTGTTCAATTCCCTGATCAATATTATCTTGATTTTCACCGTTAACCGAATCGCTAAAAAAATGACAGAAACCAGTCTGTGGTAAGGAGGAATTTATTTTGAACAAATTAATGAAGCGAAAGAGCAGTGGGGATGCATGGTTTGACATTATCAACTACTTTTTGTTGACCATCATTATGCTGCTTGTATTATACCCGTTGTATTTTGTGCTGGTAGCATCATTCAGTGACCCTAATTATATCTACTCAGGTGAGGTCTGGTTGTTTCCAAAAGGCTTCACTTTGGATGGTTATGAGCGAATATTCAGTGATTCCTCCATATGGATCGGATACGCAAATTCAATACTTTATGCAACAGTGGGAACATTAATTGGCGTAGCTGTGACGGTATTCGCTGCTTATCCGTTAGCCCGTAAGGATCTGGCCGGAAAGTCTGTGATTATGTGGTTTTTGTTGGTCACGATGTTCTTTAGTGGCGGGCTAATTCCAACCTATTTGCTGATTAAGGATCTACATATGCTGAATACGATGTGGGCATTGGTTATTCCAGGAGCTGGTGGTGTATTTAACGTCATCATTGTAAGAACCTTCTTTCAATCCTCCATCCCGGATGAGATGTGGGAAGCGGCTTCAATTGACGGATGTTCCAACACTAGATTCTTCTGGAGCATCGTACTGCCTTTATCAAAATCGATTCTAGCGGTTATGGTGCTGTACCATGTGGTCGGCTTCTGGAACGGATTCTTCGACGCATTGATTTACCTGAATGATGGAACCAAATATCCGCTGCAATTGGTGCTTCGAAATATTCTTGTTCAGAATCAGGTCAGTTCAGGCATGATGATCGATGTGGAATCCTATGCTGCCAAGATGCGTGTTACAGAACTGATTAAATATGGTGTCATCATGGTATCCAGTCTGCCGTTACTGATTTTGTATCCGTTCCTGCAGAAGTACTTTGTTAAAGGCGTGATGATTGGCTCAATTAAGGGATGAGATAGACAGGGTCTTGAAAGGGGGGATGTACAGGATCAGATGATTTATGCAGAAAAGAAATATTTGATTTTTGAATGTGGAACGATATAAGGGGAGGTTATGTATTAGTGAAATCTTTATTCAAAGGTGCTGGAATTGTAATGCTGGCTGGAGCGTTTGCGGTAAGCGGATGTTCTGGAAATGGGAACGGGGCAAATAAAGCGGTTGGTAATCAGAATAAGGAAGCGAAATTCAATCAAACTGGTCTTCCGATTGTTAACAATGAAGTGACTTTAAAAATGGTATCCCCGAAGTCTGCATTGGCACCGGAATACTCGGAGCTAGAAATTTTTAAACGTCTTCAAAAAGACACCAATGTAAAAATTAACTGGACCAATATTCCTGATACCGATTATACAGAAAAGAAAAATTTGCTACTTGCGAGTGGTGATTTGCCGGACGCCTTTTATGCAGCCGGATTCACTGATTACGAGTTAATCAATTATGGTAAGGATGGAACCCTTATTCCCCTAGAGAATTTAATTGAACAATATGCACCTAATTTGAAAGCGCTTCTTGATCGTCGACCTGATATCAAATCCTCGATCACAGCACCGGATGGGCACATCTACGGGCTACCGTCCTTTGAAGAAAATAACCTGGGGACCAATCCCTTCTTCCACGTCATCAATAAAGCTTGGCTAGATAAGCTGGGGCTTAAGGTACCACAAACACTAGATGAATACACGGAAGCTCTGTTGGCCTTTAAAACACAAGATCCGAACGGCAATGGAAAGCAGGATGAAATCCCGTTAAGCTTCATGCACATGCAGTGGTGTATGGATATTGCTGGACTATTCGGGGCTTTTGGCCTTCCAGATAATCTGGAGCACCGGGTCGTCCGTGATGGGAAAGTTATTTTTACCGCGACTCAGCCTGAATATAAAGAAGCTCTAAATTATTTCCATGAAAAATGGTATAAGACGGGTCTGATAGATCCGGAATCTTTCACCCAAGATGCCGCACAATATCTGGCTAAGGGTAAAACAACCGATGAAACGCTAGGATCTTATGTTTGGTGGGAAATCGAAGAAGTTGTCGGAACCGAGCGAGGCAAGGATTATGTTCTTCTGTCTCCGCTCAAAGGACCGGATGGGAATCAAACCATCGGACGTGCCAATGGCGGTGGCCCAGGACGCGGATCTTTTGTAATCACCAAAGCGAACAGCAATCCGGAAATAACCATGCGCTGGATCGATCAGCAGTTTGAACCTTATATGGCTGCTCAAATCCACTGGGGTCCGCTGGATATCGTGTACAAGAAGGACGAAAACGGGAAACTGGTAAATCTACCTCTTCCTGATGGAGCCTCTGCAGGTGAATTCCGCCAAAAAGTTGCTCCGGGATCGGGCGCACCTGGTGTCATTACTTTTGATGAATTCGGAAAAATTGTAGATATGGAGCCTCGGGCCCAGCAGCGCGCTAAAGATTTGGAGCAATATTACAATCCATATATGGAAAAGGAAAACTATCCGAGTATCTTCTTTGAACCGGAGGAATTGGATAGAATCAATAAAATTGAGCCCGAACTGCTTAAGTATGTAAATACCCAAAGAGGAAGATTCATTGTTGATGGCGGCGCAGATGCAGAGTGGGACAAGTATCTGAAGACACTGGACAAAATGGGTCTGAAAGAACTGATGGAAATTTATCAAACCGGTCTGGATCGATATAACGAAAATCTAAAAAAATAAATAAATAGATGATAGGTGGAGAGAAACTGTGCTTGATGTTATCGCCATAGGAGAACTATTGATAGACTTTACTCCGGCAGGGCGTTCAGCTGGGGGGAATGAGCAGTTTGAATGCAATCCGGGAGGAGCTCCCGCTAACGTAGCCGCTGCACTATCCCGATTAGGATCCCGAACAGCATTGATAAGTAAGGTCGGTGAGGATCAATTCGGTTCCATACTGCACCGAACACTGCTAAGCAGTGGTGTTGATATATCTGAAGTATCTTTCACAAATGAAGCGAATACAACACTGGCTTTTGTCCATCTGGATGACCAGGGAGATAGAACGTTCAGCTTCTTCCGAAAGCCGGGAGCAGATACCTTCCTGCACTCGAAGGATATCCCGCTGAGCCGGATTGAAACCTGCAAGACTCTGCATTTTGGCTCATTGTCCATGACCCATGAACCATCCCGTACCGCAACAAGGACAGCAGTTCTCAAAGCCAAAGAGGCAGGAGTTTTGCTCTCGTTCGATCCGAATATCCGGTTTGCATTATGGGAGAGTAAAGAGGAAGCCAGGCAAAATATTTATTGGGGCATGAATTATGCCGATATCCTGAAAATTTCGGAAGAAGAGCTTTCTTTTATAACTGGTACCAGCGACGTTGAAAAAGGCACGCTGGAGCTCCAGCAACAATTTGAAGTCGCGTTAATTGTCGTGACTTTAGCGGAAAAGGGCTGCTATTACCGTGTAGCTGATCATGATGGATATGTACCGGGGTTTAAGGTCAAAACCATCGACACGACAGGTGCCGGCGACGCTTTTCTAGGATGTCTGTTATATAAGATCCTGGAAAACAGAAGTTCTTTGCATGATCTAACCAGCCAGCAAATGAGCAACATGCTGACCTTTGCCAATGCCGGTGGAGCGTTAGTTACAACACGGAAAGGGGCTCTTGGGTCTATGCCAACAATAGAAGAGATTAACCAGATCATTGAGTCTGAGTCCAATACACAGTTTAATGCCGATCGTTTCAGACCGGGGTTTCATTTCTCACCTCCCACGAGCTGGGCGAATGATCCGAACGGATTAGTCTATTATGAGGGAAGCTATCATCTTTTCTATCAATATCATCCTTACAGTAATAAATGGGGTCCGATGCATTGGGGCCATGCTATAAGTGAAGACCTGATTCACTGGCAGCATGCGCCGATTGCATTGTTCCCAGATGAGCATGGGGCAATATTCTCCGGCTGCTGTGTAGTTGACTGGAATAATAGCAGTGGTTTATTCAAAGATTCCCATGGACTCGTCGCAATCTTTACGCATGCGGATATCCATCCGGAGACGGGGCAACCGCGCCAGCGTCAGAGCCTGGCTTACAGCAGTGATAAAGGCCAAACCTGGCAAAAGTATAACGGGAATCCGGTGCTCGCCGAGAATGATTTGATAGACTTCCGGGATCCGAAGGTTTTCTGGCATGCCCAAAGTAAGCGGTGGATTATGGCTATTGTCGCGGGAGACCATGTACGTTTCTATGCATCCGACAATTTGCGTGAATGGTCACTGACTGGTAAATTCGGCAGAGAAGAAGGCTCACATGACGGCGTTTGGGAATGTCCAGATTTGTTTCAGCTACCGGTGGATGACACCGGGCGATCCAAATGGGTTCTTATCATCAGCATCGGTGATAATCCCAATTGTCCAGAAGGCTCGCGTACGCAATATTTCATAGGAGAGTTCGATGGAAAGACGTTCATTAATGACAATCCGTCCGATCATATCCTGTGGCTGGATTATGGTAGAGACAACTATGCGGGAGTTACCTGGTCAGATATTCCTGAACAGGATGGACGTCGCGTAATCATTGGATGGATGAGTAACTGGAAGTATGCAAATGAGACGCCTACCGGTTCCTGGAGGGGGGCTATGACCCTCCCCCGCACCTTGTCCCTGACCAGCAAGGACGGAAGTGTCGTGCTTACCCAGATGCCTGTCCGGGAAATAGAGCAGCTGCGTAAAGAATCAATGGTTTGGAATGGAATCACCGTTACTCCTGCATCCCCTTTCCTGCAGAAAATGAATGAGGATCTGCTGGAAATTGAAGCAGATATCGATATCCGGTTCGGTGAAGAGGTTCATATAGTGCTGAAATCCTCTGGGTTGAGTGAGCTTGTTATCGGATATGATCCTGTTCAGCAATGGCTGTTCATCGACCGTTCGAAATCAGGTGTGACTGATTTCCATCCTACATTCGAAAACAAGCATGGTGCAAGATTAGTCTCGAATGGCGGGAAGATCAAGCTACAAATCTGGCTGGATCGCAATGCGGTTGAAGTGTATGCAGATCATGGCTTGGTTACATTGACAGATCAAATCTTCCCTGATGCTCCAATGGATAGAGTTGAAGTAAGTACTCCATCTGGGCAAGTTGTATTGGATTCGCTGCAGATCCATACGCTTAAATCCATTCATATACCGGATGCTGTCTCAGAACAGAAATAAGGGAGGAATGCTGCATGCGTCTCATAAACAGCGAACAAGGACTGATGATGCACTGGGCCTTTGATGAAGGCACCGGAGCAAGTGCTCTGGAGAGTGTATCCAAGATCCGTGATGATATTGAGTCCGTATTTAATCAAGCGGAATTTACCAAACGGATGGGTCCGCAGTGGAGAGAGGGCGTAATGGGAAGCGGACTTCTGTTCGATGGTTACTCTACTTCTATTACCCATTCTTTTAAAGAAGAAGACACAAACTGTGATCAAAAATTCTTGTCAGCACTAAGTATTGGGGTATGGGTGGCACCGCGTTCCTATGACTTAGGTCATGAAGGTAAGCTGACTGCTATTGTAAACCGTCACAATATGGACCGCAAGCAGGGTTATCTGCTAGGTATGTTCCGGCACGGCTCTTGGTCCTTCCAGATTGGGCTAGAAGGAGGAACCTGGCAGGAGCTTTGGTCTCCTGAAGGCTATGAATTGCCCAAGAATGAATGG
This sequence comes from Paenibacillus sp. FSL R5-0928, assembly GCF_037970385.1. NCBI lineage: Bacteria > Bacillati > Bacillota > Bacilli > Caryophanales > Paenibacillaceae > Paenibacillus > Paenibacillus sp. FSL R5-0928. The sequence goes on from NZ_CP150225.1 coordinate 1,668,335, forward strand.
TCATACGTGAACGCTGTATTTGATGGAACCCAAGGGAAAATTAAACTGTTTCTCAACGGCACTGAAATCGCCTCGACTGACGTGCCGAGCGGTTCCCGTCTCGCTGAGGCAGCAGAGACGGATCTACTCATTGGCAAGAATAATCACAGTAGCTTGCTGATCGAAGTGTTCAGCCTTCAGATGTTCAGTGGGATTATTGATGATTTGAAGATTTATAACCGGGCCTTAAGTGCTGAGGAAGTAGCCGCTTCTTATCAGCATGTGCTAGATTCTACGCACGGAGGCGTCAAGCCACAACTGCATGTTGACGAAATCAAGCTGGACCGGACACCTCTGCTGAGAGATCGACACAGACCGCAGTACCATGTTACTCCACCCGCACATTGGATGAATGAACCTCATGCGCCGATCTATTTTGAGGGCCAGTATCATCTGTTCTACCAGCATAACCCGTTAGGACCATTCTTTTATCATATTCATTGGGGCCATTGGGTGAGTGAGGATTTGGTCCATTGGCGTGATCTTCCCGTAGCCCTGGCACCTGAAAAAGATCAGCTGGCACCGGACGGAATCTGGTCGGGAAGCGCTACTTATGATGCAGACGGATTGCCTGTCTTATTCTTTACAGCGGGAAATGACTGTGCTTCACCAAATCAGAGTGTTGCTCTTGCCCGGAGCACTTATTCTCAGGATAAAGACCCGGATCTGATTCAGTGGGTCAAACATCCGGAGCCGCTCATTGTACAGAAGAAGGGCATGGGTGCATTCGGAGATTTTCGTGATCCTTTTGTCTGGAAGGAAGGTGACAGCTGGTTTGCACTGGTCGGGTCGGGGATCGAAGGTGAAGGTGGAGCAGCGCTAGGGTTTGCGTCACCCGATATGCTGAACTGGACGTATAAAGGGCCATTCTTTCAAGCGGATATTCAAAAGTTCCCTTATCTTGGACCTATTTGGGAGCTTCCTGTGCTTCTCCCTCTGGGAACAGACAAAGCGGGCCAACATAAACATATCCTATTGGTCAGTCCAGTAGGAAAGGGAGCAGATGTCGAGGTATTCTATTGGATTGGGCAGCTCGATAAACTCAATCTTTCATTTATTCCAGATCAAGAGGAGCCGGAACTGATTGACGTAGGTGATTTCCATTTTACCGGCCCGAGTGGAATGGTGGATCCGAAGACTGGACGAAAGATCATATTTACCATAGCTCAAGGCGACCGGACGGCTGAACTCGAATATCAATCGGGTTGGGCTCATAATGGTGGTTTGCCTCTAAGTGTCTATCTGAGGGAAGACGGACGACTGGGAATTGAGCCGATTCAGGAACTTCAGTCCCTGCGAGGTACGAAACTGCTGTCGATTCGGGATAAGTCTTTGGCTGAAGCTAATCTATCACTAAGTGATATCCAAGGGGACATGCTTGAGATTCAAGTGGAGCTAGAACCCTGCAATGCTACACAACTAGGAATCAAAGTTCGGTGTACACCGGATAGAGAAGAAGAAACACTTCTGTATTATGATTTTAATGAAGCCAATCTCTTAGTAGACCGTACGAAAACGACACTGCACCCTGGTGAAAAGTGTAGCGGAATTCAAGGTGGTAAGCTGGAGCTGCAAGGAGAGAATCTGAAGCTACACATCTATTTAGACCGCTCCATGGTCGAGGCCTATGCCAACGGGTTGAAAAGCCTGACGACCCGGGTGTATCCAAGCCGTAAGGATGCTTTGGGGTTAGAGATATGGGGAGATGGAGAACCCTTTGTCAAAAATTTAGAAATATGGGAGATGCAATCCATATGGTAACAGAAGCGCCTTGGCGCTTCTTGTCATTTGGCTCAAAGAATGAATGATTAATAAGATTTGCAATCCTCTGACTGAAAGCGCTTTAATTAATTCCTCTCCCTTCATCATCATTGACTATTCATCCTTGCACAAGGGAACATCGCGAAAATAGGTATCGAAGCGGCATGAATAAAAAATTATGAAGGAGGTTTTTGAATGAGAGAAGTTAAAGACAGAAAACCTTGGATATACAGGTTGCTGATAGGGGTTATGGCACTTCAGCTTGTTGCTCCTAGTATCTCGGCTGCAGCTGAGCCAGGTCCTACTGTGGTAGAAGAAACTATTTCAAAAGCAAACATAGAATCGTCCGTTACGGATGCAGTCTATCAAATTCAGAACCCGGGATTTGAAAATGGGGATATGTCAGGCTGGACAGTTGTCAGAGGTCAAGCGTTTGGTGAGAACAGCGTATCGGACGAGACCACCTGGTGGGCAGAACAAATCCCATATAATCAAGAAGGCGGTTATCATCTAAATGGTTGGAAGTATGACGAGGCTACTACAGGAGTGCTCCGGTCCAGCACTTTTGAGCTGGGCGGCAGCGGCTGGATAAGTTTTAAGCTTGGCGGCGCAAAAAATCCTGACAAAGTGTATATAAATATCGTGGAAGCGGATACAGGTCAAGTGATTGCTAGATATGGCAATAAAGTATTTGCAGACGTAGGTTTTCCGAATCCCGCTCAGGGTATGCGGCTTGCCAATATGGAGCAGTACAAGGCGAATCTATCCAATTATTTAGGTAAGAAGCTGTATGTGGAGATCGTAGATAATGCGACCTCGGACTGGGGATTGATTTTTGCAGATGCTTTCTTTATGTATCATGAATCCGAACCTGCCCAAGGCATCAATGCCACCGATATCAAACCGGATTTCCACCGATATCAAATCGAGAATCCAAGCTTTGAAACTGGGGATCTGAACGGGTGGACCGTTGTGGATGGCGAGGCGTTTGGGCCAGACAGCATATCAGATGAAAGTACCTGGTGGGCGGAACAAATTCCGTATAACCAGGAAGGCGCTTACCATCTAAATGGCTGGAAATACAACGAAGCGGCGACAGGAGTGCTTCGTTCCAGCACATTTGAGTTAGGAGGAACCGGCTGGATAACCTTTAGGCTAGGCGGAGGCAAGCATACAGATCAGGCATTTATCAGCATCAGTGATGCGGATACGGGAAACTTGATTGCCAGATATGGAAACAGCGAATTTAACGATTCTGGTTTCCCTGATCCTGCACAGGGCTTGAGACTCGCGAATATGGAGCAGTATAAAGCCGACCTGTCCAAGTATATCGGTAAGAGGCTATATATAGAGGTCGTCGATCATGCGCTATCGGATTGGGGGGTGATTTTTGCGGACGCCTTCAACACCTTCAATGAAATTGTACCAGAAGAGGGTATTATGGCCGATAACATTATCCCAACCGAAATTGCGAATCGCGGCTTTGAGACCGGAAACTTTGAGGGGTGGACGGTTGAGGGAGATGCTTTTCAAGTGACCGATGAAGGTGGTTCTGGTAAAGAAGGCAGCTTCTATGCCAAGTCTAGCAAGGAAGGGGAGGGCTCATTAACTTCCAGTGCCTTCACACTTCAAGGGAATGGGACGATAACTTTCACCGTTATAGATATCGTTCATCCGGAGGATGCCTATGTCGCGCTATATGATGCTACCACCAACGCCCAACTTGCAAAAACTGGGGCTGTCGGTTCCAATAAGATTATTTCTTGGGAAATGCAAAAATATTATAATAAGGGGCTTTATATCAAGGTTGTCGATCAATCTGATCAGGCAAGTATCTCCGTTGATGCTTTTCAAGCCAACGGTACGGGTAACATTTTTGTTATGAAATTCAATGAAGGTGTCGGAAAGAAAGCGCTTGAAGAAATGCAAAATCTTCAACATGATGTGAATTATGTGTTTAACAATGCAAGATATATGTCTTCCAAGGATCCGAGATGGACTCAGCGCGGTGTAAAAGGTGGTGCACTTCTGTTTGATGGATACTCAAATTATATTGAAGTCAATCCAAAGGATACGATTCCAGTAAGCGATGCGCTAACGATCGAAGCTTGGGTTGCTCCTCGCAGCTATGAATGGGGAGACGGCAATAAGCTGTCTGCAATTGTGAATCAGTCTGATCAGGATAAGGCTGAAGGCTTCTCCCTTGGGATGTACCGGCACGGCACGTGGTCCATGCAGGTAGGGATTGGTGGCCAGTGGATTCAGGTATGGGTTAATGATCATCCGCTCGAGAAATACAAATGGAATTATATAGCTGCTACCTTCGACAAGAAGGTTGGACAGATTAAATTGTACCTAAACGGTGAAGAAGTAGCTTCTCAGGCAACCCCCCTCAATGTTCCAATCACATCATCTACAGCGAGTCTGGTTATCGGAAAAAATAATAAACCAGTAGAGCTGGCAGGTCTGTTTTCTTACAATATGTTCAGTGGACTTATTGATGAAGTTAAACTGCAGAATAAAGCACTCACAGGACAAGAAATCCTTACTGAATATGAGAGTGTAAAGACGCTTCACGGTGGCACAGTTCCGTTAATTCCGAATGAGGATATTGATGAGGACCCTAGTGTGTTTGAGGGTGATCAGCACCGTCCGCAATATCATGCAATGCCTCCGCAAAACTGGATGAATGAGGCTCACGCACCGATTTATTATAACGGTCAATATCATTTATTTTATCAGCATAATCCGCAAGGCCCATACTGGCATCAAATTCATTGGGGACATTGGGTGAGTGATGATATGGTGCATTGGGAAAATGTGAGACCTGCGCTTGCGCCAGAAGCGGGTATCCTTGATCCGGATGGTGCTTGGTCAGGCAGTGCAGCATATGATCGTAACGGAAACCCTGTTCTTTTCTATACCGCCGGTAACGATTCTTTGTCGCCGAATCAAAGAACGGGGCTGGCAACTCCAGCTGATTTGTCAGACCCTAACTTGGAAAAGTGGGAGAAATATCCTGAACCTGTAACTGAGCAGAACGGAAACGGTATTCATAACGAGTTCAGGGACCCGTTTGTTTGGTATGACAAAGAAACGGACAAATGGTATCAGCTTGTAACATCCGGTCTTAAAGACTTTAGCAGTGGTACAGCTTTGGTATATGTATCTGACGATATGTACAACTGGGAGTATAAAGGACCTTTATACGTAAGTGACAGAAGCTTATACCCGGAATTAGGCACGGTATGGGAACTGCCGGTACTCCTACCGTTAGGCAAGGATAGCTTGGGCAAACAAAAGTATATCTTCATGATCAATCCACATGAAAAGCCAGAGCAAGTACCGCCGACAAACGATGTACAAAGAGATGTTGAAGTCTTTTACTGGATTGGAACCTGGGACCGGGATAACTATAAATTTATACCTGATCAGAACGCACCTTCCAAAATTGATGTAGGTGACGGCTACTTAACTGCAGAGAGCGGTATGGTCACCCCCGACGGAAGAACGGTTGTTTATTCCATGGTGCAGAATGTAAGAACGCCTCAAGCTGAATATCAAGCTGGATGGGCTCATAATCTGGCTCTGCCGATATCCCTAAGCCTGGATGATCATGATGAATTACGCATTGAGCCGATTCAAGAATTGCAGAGTTTACGAGGCGCTAAATTGGTTGATTTTGCAGACAAAAATTTGCAGACTGCCAATCAATTGATCCAGAATGTCAAAGGTGACATGCTGGAGATTGTGATGGAAATTAATCCTGGTGAAGCCCAGAAATTCGGTCTTAAGGTGCGACGCTCCGATGACGGCCAGGAGGAAACACTGATTTACTATGATAAGACGGACGGGACCTTCAATGTGGACCGGACTAAGAGCAGCATTGATCCGGATGTTCGCGTGGATGGCATCCAAGGCGGATATGTGGATCTGGACGGAGAGAACCTGAAGCTGCATATCTTCCTGGACCGTTCAGTGGTCGAAGCCTTTGCTAATAACAAGAAAAAACTGACCACACGTGTCTACGTAGGAAGATACGATTCCTTGGGGTTGCAGGTCTGGGCCGACAACAATATTACGGTCAAGTCGATGGAAGTATGGAATATGAATGCCTTGACGGGTGAACTGGCTGCTCCGGTCGATGTACCTGACAATTGGGATAACTCCGTGTATACCGATATTACGGAACTGACTAACCATGACTTTGCCACAGGCGATTTAACAGGCTGGACTGCAGAAGGAGACGCTTTCCAGGATGTTCATGTGACCGATGCCCAATTTTTCTGGGAAACGATCTACTTCAATCCGTCGCATAAAATTCCAGGCGGCTATCATTTGTGGGGCTTCAACGAGCAAGCTGGCGGTGAAAGCTTAACTGGAACGCTGAAATCGCAGAATTTTATTCTTGGCGGGAATGGAAAGATCAACTTCTTAGTCAGCGGAGGGCGTGATATCGATAAACTGTATGTTGCGCTGGTCCGGGCATCAGACGGAAAAGAACTATTTAAAGAAACTGCAACTAATTATGAAGAGTATCAACGGAAGATCTGGGATGCATCACAGTATATTGGTCAGGAGCTTTATATCAAGGTGGTTGACCAATCTACAGGCGGCTTCGGACATATTAATGTTGATGATTTTAATGTGCCGGTTAAGATGCAGAATCCGACGAATCCGACGAATCCGACGAATCCGACGAATCCAACGAATCCAACGAATCCAACGAATCCAACGAATCCAACGAATCCAATCGATCCTCCAAGTCAACCTGTGATTCCTGCAAGCAAACCGGATAGTCAGCGCAGCTTGTCATTCGAGTTGGCAAAGGGAGAATGGAAGGTGCTCTTTCCGGTAACCTTGGCAGCAAATGACGGCAAGAATGCTCTTAAGGTTAAAAACGCAGATGTGGAAATTGAAGTTTCCGCAGAGATTTTAAAGGAATTACAGGCACTAGTTACAGCCAAAGAGCTTGAACAGGCGAAAATTTCTTATGAAATGAAAGCTTTATCTTCAGAGCAAAGCAAAGAACTGCTCGAACGAGCTGGACGCAAGAATCACGCAAACATTTCTTTAACCGGAGAGATCTACGGTTTTAAATTATCTATTGTTAAGGCCGATGGAACGGTGTTTACGCTTGAAAAATTGTCAAAGCCTGTCACCATTAAGATGAAAGCAAAGAAGAATTCTCGCCAGGATCTGACGAGTATTTATTACATCACTGATGACGACAGACTAGAATTTTTGGGTGGAATCTTCTCAGGCGATCAATGGACGGCGAATGTGAGCCACTTCAGTAATTTTGCCGTTCTTACTTACGACAAATCGTTTGAAGATGTTAATGCCTCTTACTGGGCCAGTGATGTAATTAAAAGGATGGCTGCGAAGCAAATTGTTTTAGGTGTAAGTGAGACTTTATTTGCACCGAAGCAAAATGTGAGTAGAGCTGAATTCTCTACCTTGATCACTCGTGCACTCGGAATAAAAGCATCGGGTACAGCTACATTCAAGGATGTGAAATCCACGAAATGGTACGCTTCTTCCATCGCTGCTGCATATGAAGCAGGAATTGTTACCGGAAGAAGTATAGATACTTTTGCGCCAGAGGAAACCATAAGCCGTGAAGAAATGGCGGCAATGATTTACAAAGCGTATCTGTTTCATACAGGACAGAATGTTGCAATTAACCGCTTGAGTAATTTTAAGGATGCCGATACGATCAGCGTCTGGGCTGCAAATGCAGTCGCTGCCGTACAGGAGCTTGGCCTAATCAACGGACGTGGGAACCAATTATTCATGCCGCATGAAAATGTAAACCGTGCAGAAAGTGCTCAGGTCATCTCGCTATTCCTTGATATAGTAAATAAATAACTACTAAAGAAAAGCCGGGGAAGCAAAGTGATGTCAGCCTTCGCCATGACTCCGGCTTTCTTTGATGTAATATGAATTAATATTTTTATTTTTCTCAATCGCCTAAGAAGTTGCCGTCACAACTCTTTAGCTAAATGACATCATATCGTGTCCATAACGTCAAAAAATTCGATAACACCGGAGAAGACATGGAGGATCTGATCTCCATCGGCACCATCGGCCTGATTAAAGCTATTGAGAGTTATCGTCCGAACAAAGGGACAAAGCTAGCCACATTTGCAGCACGTTGTATTGAAAACGAAATTCTGATGCACCTGCGTTCGCTCAAGAAAACACGTAAAGACGTATCCCTGCATGATCCAATTGGGACGGACAAAGAAGGTAATGAAATTACTCTCATCGATATCCTTGGTTCGGAAGCGGATGATGTTATTAAAGAAGTGGATTTGAAGATCGAGAAGAGTAAGATTTATCGTAATCTTGATATTCTGGATGACCGGGAAAAAGAAGTTGTGGTTGGGCGGTTTGGATTGGATACAGGCGGGGAAGAGAGGACGCAGCGGGAGATTGCTAAGGAGCTTGGCATTTCGCGGAGTTATGTTTCGAGGATAGAAAAAAGGGCGCTCATGAAGTTGTATCATGAGTTTTATAAGGCTAAGCGGTAAGACTGATGACAATTACACAGTAATAATCTATTAATAATAAAACTTAAAAAACGACTTGTCTACGGATGAGTCGTTTTTTGTGTGGATAGGGTTCGCCCTACTTATGATACGGTTCATCGCACCATCTGTAACGGCAAGTTATAGGGCCATCCCTTTCGGGATGGCCCTTCCTGTAAACATGGTTACTCAAGTACTCTGTCATTTATAATTGAACTTATTTTAATTATTAGTTTCTAGTAATCTGGATACAATAGTTGCAAACTCAGCTCTAGTAATATCTTTTTCAGGCTTAAATGTACTGTCTGCGTACCCTGTAATAATATTATTGGATGCGAGTGCGTCGATGGAATCATAATACCATGCATTTCTTGTAACATCTTTGAATGATGTGTTTCCAGTACCAGTTAGCTTAAAGGCTCGAGTGATTAGTGCCGCTAATTCACTACGGCTAATCTTCTCATCTGGACGGAAGCTTCCGTCGCTATATCCGTTCATCAAGCCTGATCCGGCTGCTGCACCGATAAACTTATTCGCCCAATGAGTTGAAGCTACATCTGTAAAGTTACTTTCATGTCCTTCAAGTCCCATGTGCGTTGCAATTACCTTGATGGCTTCCGCACGAGTCAAACCTGAATTTGGGCGGAATGTTCCATCGGAATATCCCGTCAATAATCCCTTAGCAATTAGTGCGTCAATGCTTGTTTTTGCCCAATGATTCATTGTATCTACAAAACTAACAACTTTCGGCTTATCTGCTGGTGTTATTGTTTCTGCAGGTGACGGTGTTTCTATAGGCGTTGTTATTGCTGGAGGTGTCACTGTACCTCCTCCAGTATTTGGATGGGTTGGTCCATTATCTGTGTTTGGATCAGGATTAGTAGAGTTTGAAACGTATTGAAGTGCTGGAGCAAATGTTGTAAGTAGTCTAGCTTGACTTTGTTGCTCAAGAGCGTAGCTCATGCCTAAAACTTTTGCATCGTCCCATGCTCTACCAACCAGTTGCATAGAGATAGAATATCCGCTGTCATTCGTTCCTACAGGAACAACTACCGTAGGTAGACCCATAGTAGAGGTTAATACGCCTGTGTTACGGTCTGAACTTAATTGAGAAGCTGCTGCGTCATTGTTATATACGTCGCTAATAAAACCTGCATAAACAACAGCATCAACACCATTCGCGTCCATCCAGCCTTTGATAACTTCCTTATAGTTAGTTCTATACTTAATGTAATCTTGTACAGCCTGTTCAGTCATACGAGTTGGGGTACTATATCCTCTTTGATTATAGATAAGCACTTTATCTGAAGCTAGTACACTTGCTCCATCAATATAAGGGAAGTCCTTATGAAGCTCAATATAACGTGCCCAACCTTCAGTAGATCCATTAATACCTGAAGGACGACTAGGGCCTGATGGTACAGCTGACATTTCAACCATTGTCGCCCCCGCTGCTTGAAGCTCTGAGAACTTATCCATCACTGCCTGTCCAGTATCATCATCAGCATATGCAGATACAAAGGATGCAGGAATATATCCAATTTTCTTTCCTTTCAATGCATTAGCATCCAGAGATTCCTTCCAATCCACTGGACGCTTATGATCTGCATCAGCAGTGACTGTGAAAATATCCTGTGGGTCCGTACCCGTTGTAGCATTCAATATAATAGCTAGGTCAGTTACTGTTTTAGCAATGGGACCTGCATAATCTTGTCCCCAAGTGAGTGGCAGTACACCTGTAGTACTTGCCATACCGTCTGTACCCCGGAAGCTTTTTAAGCTAGCGCCTGTAGTTGGTGCATAGAGAGATACCCCTGTTTGCGATCCCATTGCTGCTGCTGCAAAATCAGCTGCAACAGATACTGCAGACCCGCCGCTTGAGCCAAAAGATGTTTTCGATGGATAGAGTGCATTCCATGTTTGCTGCCAGCCGCTTTCACTAAAGCTTCCGCTGTTAGCAAACTCAGAAGTGTTTACTTTACCAATAATTACAGCTCCAGCTTCCCGCAGTTTTTTCACTTGGAATGCATCAGAATCAGGCTGCCAGCCTTCAAGAGCTTTACTGCCACCGGTAGTAGGCATATCCTTTGTATCATAAATATCTTTTATCGCAATTGGAATACCCAATAAATCACCTTTTACACCTTGTGCACGGGCATCGTCAGCAGCTTTTGCTTGGTTAAGCGCAGTTTCAGATACATGCAGGAATGCATGGAATCCCAATTGTCCCTCATCGTATACCTTGATTCTATCTAAATAGGCTTGAGTAATTTGTACAGAAGTAGTTTTGCCATTAATCATATCCTGCTGCATTTCTGCAATGGATTTATTCTTAACATCATACGGCGATGAAGTTACTAATTCTTTAGGTGCAGGAGCATTTGGAATAACCAGATGATCTCCAGTATCAAGTCCCTCTATAGCAGATATATCCCAGTTGCTAATTGAACGAATTTGTGCGTTTGTTAATCCGGTTACGTCTAGCAGACTATTAAGTCCATCTAGACTAGCAACCAGATTTTTTAATCCTTCTTCACCAGCTTCTCCAACTTGTACATAATTTACTAGGGACTTCGACTCACCCGGCCTAATATTTAATGTGTTAATGAACCCATAGAAATTCGCTTCATTTCCATGCTCAGCTAAGGGTATTGTGAATGGATCCTGTTGCTGATTACCTAGACCGGTTAATCCATTATCAAACGGCTTTGGAGATCCCACTGCAACGCCTAGCGGCTTATTGTTTTTGGCGCTACTATCTACAACAATCCATGAATCATCTGTAGTTACCTTTAGATCGCCTGAATAGGTTGCCTTAACTACTGAAGCATTTGTTGTTGTACCATATCCTAAAGAGCCACCGAATGATACATCAACTTTTATTGCCACATCATTTTTATTAGTGAAAGTATCAAAGAATCTCGTTCGATTATGAATAGTATCCACATACACCTCACGTGTTACAGTTACATTTCCTAGATTTACAGATTGAGCCGAAGTAAACTTATTAACGCCGTCATATTTCAAGTCAAACCCACGCATCATTTGACCATTCATCAGTGGAGCTGAAGGCGAGGACACTTTAACAAAGATATTGCCGAAACCTTGTACTTGTGTAGCACCAACTGTACGTAAACTTCCTGTGTCTAAGCTAGGAGCAAAAACATCGTGAATCTCCCATACTGTACCACTTTCTGAAGTAACTCTAGTTAAAGCGTCAGCTGTTTGGAAAGGAATTACACTCGTAGCAATAACAGATAACACAATTGAAGTAGCTATAAATTGCTTTTTACTCCAATTTTCTTTTGCTGGTGAAAATTCAGATCGGGTGGAACCAGAATGCTCTCTTTTAGTTTCACGTAGACGTTTGAACTTATTCATGTGCGTAATCTCCTTTTCCTGTATGTATTTTATTATTTAATGTTAGGAAATATAACACTAGTATTTGTTTCAGTCAATGAATATTATGAATTTAATATATTTTGAGTTTGAAAAAAAGGGAAAAACGGCTCTTTTAATTATTTCGTGTAACATATATGTAAACTATTTCGTTAAATAAATTACAATTTATGATAGGTTTGAAGAATCTATAGGATATTGAGTATCATCATCCGGCTGCATCACCAAAAACCTTGAATTTCACTTATCTCTATGTGAATTTGATGAAATCAAAAAGAAAAGGAATAGCTAAAAATTAACGGAGAATATTATGTTTTTCATTTCATGAAAGTGGAAGATTGAAGATTCTATATCGGAGCATGGCATAAGGCAGAATCACTGATGATTCCAGATGCATAGCCGCAAGATCACTAATGGGCATCCTGAAAAGAGTAAAGTATCTGCTGGGAAAGAAGCCATAAGAATAGCCAGGTAGTGTATCTGGAATAAGTGAGATTTCATTGTGGAAACCCTTTAGCGGGTGGTAACGTTATAAGGCAGATGAGGATGCAAAGGAACAAGGCTTTGAAATTATTGTGTTTTATATGGGACTAGCAGATGTTCGGCTAAATATTGAATGTATTGCTCTACGTGTGAAAAACGGTGGCTATCATATTGAAACCGAGGATATTGTTAGACGCAATTTAACAAGTATGAATATTCTGATATCTCACTTAGAGTTGATTGATCAAGTAAAGCGTTATTTAAATGGATTACCAGGATGTACACAAGAAATCAATCGGAAACTACAAATTAAATATAATATGCAAAAGGAAACCAATTCGAATCAGAATCGATCGTAATTGGTTTATTTTTTTGACCTCACATCGTTGTCCATAACCTTAAGAAATCGATAATACTGTGGAAGACATGGAGGATTTGATCTCCATCGGCACTATCTGTCAAATTAAAGCTATTGAGAGCTATCGTCCAAACAAAGGAAGCAAACTAGCCACATTTGCAGCACGTTGTATTGAAAACGAAATTCTGATGCACCTGCGTTCGCTCAAGAAAACACGTAAAGACGTATCCCTGCATGATCCAATTGGGACGGACAAAGAAGGTAATGAAATTACACTTATCGATATCCTTGGCTCCGAAGCTGATGATGTCATTAAAGAAGTCGATCTGAAGATCGAAAAGAGTAAGATATATCGTAACCTTGATATTCTGGATGACCGGGAAAAAGAAGTTGTGGTTGGGCGGTTTGGATTGGATACAGGTGGGGAAGAGCGGGCGCAGCGGGAGATTGCCAAAGAGCTGGGGATCTCGCGGAGTTATGTTTCGAGGATAGAGAAGAGGGCGCTCATGAAGCTTTATCATGAGTTTTATAGGCTAAGCGGTAAACTCATAATCACAAGGTAGTATCCGTTAACCGGCATACATAGAAAGCTTCAAGGACCATATTAGAATTTTTTAGAGAAGATATAGTTCAGCGAATTTTTGTATTAAACCAACTCATAAAAATACATGAGAAAGGGAGAGGGCGAATTGTTAAGTGGTGCTTTGAAGAGTACATATATCCAGTCATCTTTTGCGATTATCCTGGGTATTGGGCATATTGCATTTTGGCTGTGAAGATATTTAGCTGTTGTTGCAATTAAAAAGAAAGGTACGGAAATCTTTAGTTAAATACAACACAAAAGCTTATTAAATATAACTAAATTTGAGTATCAAGCGAAATGAAAAACCACTTATGCTCGGAAATCCCAAGCTTGCTTAAGTGGTTAATCGTGCTTTTGAATCTTATAACAACCTTAAGTTGTCGGGTTCAGTGCCCCTTGATACTCATCCATTAAATTGTCGATAATCTGCTGTACGGACAAAATCTCTTTAATCTCATGAACTCTGGACCCAGCAAAAACCAATCCGTTCTTAACATCTCCTCTAAGGGAAGTGAGCAGGGATTCCATTGTACAGAAGCGATGTGAACAAACCTTTAGACAATTATAGCATTTGACTATCTTTAATTTGGCATCATTACTGATCCGGTCCGTAAATTCATTCCGAATCGCTCTACCTTCTAGACCCACAGTAGACTTGATTAGGACAGTATCTCCTTGCTGAGCATCTACGTACTTTTGCTTGAAGGCTAAGGGAGCATCACACTCAAGGCTAGCCACAAAACGGGTACCCATTTGAACACCAGATGCGCCGATCCGAAGGGCTTTTGCGATATCATCCCCTGTTAGAATTCCACCCGCAGCAATAACAGGAATCGAAACGGCCTCTAAGACTTCAGGAAGGATATCAAACATGGATCTGTCTGTACCTAAATGGCCTCCAGCTTCGAACCCTTCCACAACGACTGCGGAGGCACCAAGTCTTTCGGAAATTCGGGCTAATTTGGCGGATGAAACAATAGTTACGACAGGAGTACCATATTCTTTACCCCAAGCATAAATATCTCTAGAAATTCCGGCTCCGGAAATAATAAAGTCAACCTTTTCCTCCAAAGCAATCTTCATTTTTTCGGCAAAGTCCTTCACTGCGAATAGTACATTCACACCGATGTAGCCATTCCCTTTAGAGAGTTCTCTTGTTTTGCGAATATGTATTCTCAGCTCATCAGGAGTGATCCCTGTACCAGAGATGGTGCCGATCCCGCCTGCATTGGCTACAGCAGCGGCTAGTCCACTTAAGGATATGCCTACACCCATTCCACCTTGAATAACAGGAACTCTCGATTTAATATGTCCGAATTGGATTGTTGGAAGTTTCAATTACACACCTCTTTTGCAAGTTGTTGACATTATTAATACTCCTCTAGAGTAATAAGATATATCGTAACACAGCTAATTCTTTCCCGGATGTGACTGTAAACATGTTCAAACTATGTTAAATATCATGTCTTTCAACTGTTTTCTTTAAGTTGTTGATATCAAGTGAAAATTTAAGAAAACGAAGTGACTATTAAAAAAAGGACAATGAATAACAAAAAAGAGCCATCCATCCGGTAAAACCTTCATACTTCTATCAACGCTTTTCTATCAAGAAAGTGGATTTTGACATCGTATCGTGTCCACAACCTCAAAAATTCGATAATGCCGGAGAAGACATGGAGGACTTAATCTCCATCGGAACCATTGGCTTGATTAAAGCCATCGAGAGCTATCGTCCGAACAAAGGAACCAAACTAGCCACATTTGCAGCACGTTGTATTGAAAACGAAATCCTAATGCACCTTAGATCCTTAAAGAAAACGCGGAAAGACGTATCCCGCGGCTGTCCTCGCAGTGGGCGCCATCCAGTTTTCCGCTGGCGAGAGGCTTGGCGTATTTCACTGTTCAGCGAATACGGGTCAGAATACTGGCTTGCAAGCAAGCTTGTTGCTGTTAGTCTGGCAATAGTGCTTGGTGTTATTACAAGTATTTTGCTGTGCCATCGGCATTATTACAAGCAATATGGATAGGAGGGAAGAGTGGTGCGAGGAGCTGAGTTAAAACTTACCGCGGTTGAACTTCTTGCAGATAATGGTCACCTGCTGCTAGGGAATGTGAATCTGGCTTTGCCGCCAGGCTGGTATGGTCTGGAGGGAGCCAATGGCAGCGGAGAACAGCATTGCTCAAAGCGATAGCTGGCCTCGGCCTCTAACTGGCGGGCAATGGAGACTTTTCTACCCTTATTATTTGCAAAATAATGTATAGGGCGGTTTTTAAATGAGGATACGTATGAAGGGCAGATTGATAATCCGCTGACACTGAATTTGTATACGTATGTGGAGAACAATCCGTTAACTCATGTCGATCCAACAGGACACTATACTGAGAACCAAGTGGATTTG
Source organism: Paenibacillus sp. FSL R5-0928 (assembly GCF_037970385.1). Classification (NCBI taxonomy): domain Bacteria; kingdom Bacillati; phylum Bacillota; class Bacilli; order Caryophanales; family Paenibacillaceae; genus Paenibacillus; species Paenibacillus sp. FSL R5-0928. The sequence continues at coordinate 1,683,890 of NZ_CP150225.1, forward strand.
ATGCTTACAACAGCTTGAATTTCTGGGAGTAAATCACAACTCTATTGGGATATTCGTAGCGATCTTGGTTCATCAAAACCTATTCAATATTTAGATGAAAAGGGCAGAAAGCAATGGCTGAATCTCTTTAATATGGCTACATCAGCTGAAAGTAGCAAGGAACAGGTTACATCGGCAAAGAATCAATTAATGAGAGATTATGGAAGAGTCCAAGCTATGGACGATGCTATGCTTGGCGCTGCTTTAAGTCTATTTGCCGGTGGAAGTAAAGATAAAGTTCTAAAAACTCAAGTAAGCGGTAAAGCCTTAAGATTAATAAATAAAGAAACAGATATGTTAGCGGAATATTTGGGTTTTACAAAGACGAAATTAAAAATTAAGGATAAACCAGTGTATAAAAATGGTAAACTCTATATTGTCCAAGATCTTGATTCGCATATCGGAGGTATATGGAAAATGGCTACAAAACCAGAATATTTAGCTAGTAAAGATACTCGTTTGGGTACTTATGATGCGTTATTAAATAGGATTGGAGATTGAAATGTACAAATTCTTTTGGAGGATTACTAAATTTGACCCAACTAATCGTATAAAAGGAGTGTATAAAAATGAAGAATGGACTTCAATAAGTGAAGTGGGAAGAGTATTTTCAGCTGAGAAATTCCTGTTAGAACATTATTTGGAAACTGAATCATTATATATAACGGCTATAAATTTAATAATGAATGAGAATAACTTAAACACAATTCAAGTAGTAGATCTAGAAAAATATTATTTTGACGTGGAGAAAGCTGAATTCCGTGACATCTACACTGACGAGATGAAAAGTGTTTATAACAGTGTGAAAAACGGCGACTATATCTCTGTGTATGAATTGAAATTACTTTCTCAATTAATTTTAAGAGAAAAGATTTGGTGTAAATTTCAAAGTAGGGAGATGTTTGTTCACTTTGGTTTTGATTATTACATGTATATTGGGAGTGTGAAGGAATGTAAAGATTCTTTAATAAAGATCAGTAGTTCAGGTTTATTTGTTGAGAGTTTTGAATCACCTTATTTGGAAGAATAGTAGTGCTTTAGCCACATACGAGTGTAATAACTCTATGTGGCTTATTTTTTGTAATTTAGCATTTGACATTCTGAGTATGGCGGTTGTTGAGATTATAGTTATGATGCTCTAAATCGTCTAACCTCCGTCTACGATGCATTAAAGCACACACGCTTTACGTACGATGGGAATGGTCAACTTGCGAAAGTCACAGTGCAAGATAAAGGTGGAACGGAGTTTTGGAAATACAGTTAATAAAATTATTAGAGAGACAGCAAAAGCGCAGCGTGCAGCTGAAAGATCAAGGAATGTAGCAATTCGTGAGCAATAAAGGAATTTAAGGCTGCAACGTCAATATGAATGTGAGAATGAGAGCATGCCATTAAACAGTCGATACGTGAATAAAAGGCATATGAAAAAGAAGAAAAAGCGCTATACATAGAAGGACGTAAAGAAGAAACTAAAGATAATAATGAAGAAGTTCATTACCGATTAAATGAATTTAAATCCATTATTAGTGAAACGCTCAGCCTTGATGACAAAATTTCTTTCGAATCACTGTACAAGAAGGATGATTATCCCGAGTTTGTTGAACCTTACGTTAAGCCACTTCCGGCTAATCCCTTACCAGTGAGAGAAGGCTTCTTTGCAGGAGTTGCTATGGAAGCCTCTTATGTGGAAAAGGTACTTGGCCTCGGGAAAAGAAGCGCTTCTAAGATCTATTGAAGCAGCGAAGAATGCATACCACTATGCCCTTAATAATCATGAGTCTATTCAAAATAAAATAAATGATTTAATTACGGGAAATACCTTATTTCCGCAAAATATCCATATAAAAACAAATGCTAATAAAGTCCATACTATTTAACAGAAATACTTATGAAAATATCAGTTCCAGTCCAAGTTCAAAAATAGTTTTAAATTTGATTGAAAAAATAAATTTTTTACCAAAAAGGGAGGGAATCAATTATGGGGAATTTACCTCTAAGTAAAATGGATTATGAGAGTATTAAAAAATTAAAGCAATTAAATAAAAATGATCTTTTAGATCTGATTGAAGGGTTATCGATATATTTAAAGGATAGGAATTTTCCTATATTTGAAGATGTTGTGGATTTATTACTTAATTTTAATAAGGAACTTATTCCACTCATCAATAGAATATTCGAAGGGGAGGAAAGTGATTGGAAATTAAATGTTTTAGAATATTTATTGCCTCAGTTTCCTATTGGAGTTCTTATTGAACTAGAAGTCAGTTTAATCAAGCTTGTTGAAACCCCAACTACATTAGATAGGGAATTAGAAGTTGATATGGCTGCTAAGGAAGTGTTAAAAAAACTCAGGCTTAAGGATGGAGCCGACCCTATCAATATGATTTTAGGTAGGAGGATAAAGATGGAGATCAAAAGATTAATCCCGAAAGATAAAATGGATATCGAGTCAGTAAATAAATTAAAAGCATTGGATATAAATTTAATTAAACCGATTATTCCTGATTTATTAGAGTGGACCGCAGATGCAAATTGGCCTACTTCAAAAGAAATTGGGAAGTTGCTGCTTCCGTTAGGCAGGGAATTAATTCCTCATCTCAGGAAAATTCTCGCTTCTGATGACGACTGTTGGAAATATTCAATACTTGTAAAGTTGGTTATAAATCTACCGAAAACTGTATTATCGGAGATGGAAGCTGACCTTAAAAGATTAGCCTTTAACCCAACTGAACGTGAAAAACAAGAATTAGTCGACGAAGAAGCAGCCGATATTTTATCACTTCTATATCAAATATGAAGAGTACTGAGGAGTGTTTTCCTATATTTCAATATGCAAGGGCACGTTTATTGTTTTATCAATAAATGATACTCTTGTATTTTGAAAATATTTTAGATAATATTGTCTTTGGCCAATTTGGATTGGATACAGGTGGGGAAGAGCGGACGCAGCGGGAGATTGCTAAGGAGTTGGGGATCTCGCGGAGTTATGTTTCGAGGATAGAAAAAAGGGCGCTGATGAAGCTGTATCATGAGTTTTATAAGGCTAAGCGGTAGGGTCTTAGATAATAACTAAATAATCACTATTGAGTGTTTTAGAAGCGACTTGCCAATAAGGGAGTTGCTTTTTTGTTAAGAAAAGTAAAGAGCAGTGAAAGTGATGATATTTCAATGTAGAGACGGACTAATGGGTTTAATAATCAAAGTTTAACAGTCGAACCGAAGGAGATATTAAAGCTCAAAAAGAATGGGGATTAGGCAACTTGTTGATGAGATCTCTAAGAGGATTGTTTAACATAAAAATGGACAGCATGTACTTGCTTTATCAATAATGTGAAATTAACTAGATATATATGTAAAAATAATTAATTTCTTTTATAATGTTCATTTGAGGTAAGAGGTTCGCTTGAGAAGAAATTCAGAAGACCGGTAAGAACAAAGACCAAAAGTATTAATAAAGAATTTATTAGTATTGGAGTTCCCGGAAAAACAACACAAGTCCGGAGAATGAATCCGGATTGTGTCGATTATAAAGGGCTGGATGAATGGAAGCCGCTATAGCTGGTGGAAGACTCACGTATAATCAGCTGAGGCGGAATAATAATTCTGGTAGGTTCTGACTGATCGCCGTTGATTCGTTTGAGCAGCAGCTTGGCAGCCTCGCTTCCCCATTTATCCTGGAATACGGAAACGCTGCTTAGACCAGGCTTGGCAGTCTCCGTTTCCTGTACATTGTCAAAGCCAACGATGGCCATATGTTTCCCAGGCGTACGTCCTTGCAACTGCAGGCCGATCATGGCGCCCAGGGCAATGACATCATTGTTGCAAAAGCAGGCGGTTGGCGGATTGTTTAACTGCATCGCCTCTTGCACAGCGCGGGTGCCGCCGTCACGGTTGATCGGGCTTGTAATGATTAGAGCGGGATCGATCTCCAATCCAAATTGCTGCAGGGCTTGGCAGTAACCGGCAAAACGCTCCTTGTAGGATGTGTTTCCCTGAGGGCTGCCGCCCAGATAAGCGATGCGCCGGTGCCCTTGCTCGATGAGATGGCGCACGGCCATTTCGGCTCCCAGCCGATAATCTGTCCCGACATAGTCGGTATTCACGGTATCAACCTCACGTCCAATCAGCAGCGTGGGGATGTTTAGATTTTGCAATTTGGTGAACAGGGCGGGCGATGTAGAGGCGACAGGAGTCATAATAATGCCGCACACACGGTGCTCAAGCATTGTTTCCAGCACACGCTCCTGCTTTTCGGTTGATTCAAAGCTCATGCCCAGCAGCACATTGAACCGCTGTTCGTATAGAACATGCTCAATATGCGTCAATATATGTGGATAAAACGGATTTTCGATATCAGTGACAATAACGCCTATCGTTGAGGAACGCTGTAATCTAAAGCTGGCGGCTACGCGATCATATACATAGCCGAGCTTTTCCATGGAGTCCAGCACCTTTTTGTGTGTACTAGGTTTAATGGATTTGCTGCCGCGAACGACAAGAGAGGCGGTTGCTCTCGAAACGCCGGCATCATCGGCAACATCTTGTAGTGTAACTCTTTTTTCTCTAGAAACCACAAACTTTTCCTCCTCTCAACTACCTTCCAGTATATCATAATTCATTTGACAGAAAGGTTTAAAAAATAGTGTTGACAGGCTACTGTAGAGCTGATAACATAAATCAAAGTAAACTGATAGGAATTGTTTTAGGTTAAAATTAGATCGATCTAATTTATTTAGAAAAAGCATTTTCTGGGTGCATGAAAGGAGTGGATAGGATGGTCGGACAACTGGAGGGCAAACCTACGGAGCTTGTCGGTTCAGGCATAGAAATTCGTGATTTATTTAAATCATTTGGAGGTAGGGAGGTTTTGTCTGGTATTAATGTCAACATTACGGACGGGGATATTTTCGGACTTGTTGGGGTGAGCGGCGCAGGCAAGTCAACGCTTTTGCGCTGTATCAACGGTCTGGAGACCTTTGACCGCGGCAGCTTGCATGTCAACGGAGTTGAAATCCGCAGCATGCGGGGAGCAACACTACGCAAGTTTCGCAGCAATATCGGCATGATCTTTCAGCATTTCTCTCTGCTGGAGCGAAAAAATGTGTATGACAACATTATGTTTCCAATGAAATGCTTTGGCTACAATAAAGCGGTGGCTGATGCGCGCGTGAAAGAGCTGCTGCAGCTCGTGGAATTGACAGACAAGGAAAAGGCACTGCCGCGCGAGCTTTCCGGCGGACAGAAGCAGCGGGTTGCCATCGCCCGGGCGCTTGCTATGAACCCACGCATTCTGCTTTGTGATGAAGCGACAAGCGCACTTGATCCCAACATCACCAAATCCATTCTGGGTCTGCTCAAAAAAATTAACAAAGAGCTTGGCATCACCATTGTCATTGTGACGCATCAAATGGAAGTGGTAAAAGAAACTTGCAACAACATCGCGGTGCTCAGCAAGGGTCAGTTGCAGGCTGCCGGAGCGGTGCAAGATATCTTCCTGGAAAACTCCGGTCATCTGAATGATTTCCTGGGCGCACATGAAGTGAAAACTGGCGAGGATAACATTCTGTTTGAGCTTATTCAGCGACCAGGTCAGGAAGACATGCTTTCCCGCTTCGCCTTGTCAACAGGGGTGCCGTTTGAAGTTGTATGGGGCGGACTGGACCGTTATGTGGACAGTATCGCGGGGGCGTTCACCTTATCGGTCAGCAGGCAAGATTTTGACAAGGTCAGGGCCTATCTGGAGCAGAGCGGCATGGAATGGAGGAATTTGTAATGTATCAGTACGATTACCAGACTCTGCTCGATAAAATCATTTTTCCGGGGCTGCGCGATACGCTGATTATGTTGGGCGGCACCGTTGTGACCTGTACCCTGTTCGGTTTCATCTTGGCACTCATTCTCATTACTACAGATGCCAAAGGACTCAGGCCCAACCGAGCAGTCTACGAGACCTTCAGCGCCATCATTAATGTGCTGCGTTCTGTACCCTTTATTATTCTCATTATTACAATAATTCCGTTAACTCGCTTTGTTGTGGGGACGACCATTGGTACAACAGCTGCCATTTTCTCCATTACCATTGTAGGCTCTCCGTTACTGGCGAGATTGCTGGAGGGCTGCTTTAAGGAGGTGAATCCGAGTCTGATCGAGGCTGCTAGGTCATTTGGCGCATCCGATTGGCAAATAACATTTAACGTTATTGTCAGTGAGGCGATTCCATCCATCATTTCAAACTTAACGATTGGTTTTATTTCGTTGCTGGGCTTTACAGCTATGGCAGGGACCGTTGGAGCCGGCGGGCTGGGGGCAGTTGCGCTTTCCTATGGCTACCAGAATTTCAATGACACGATTATGTACACAACCGTTGTTATTTTAATTGTTATTGTTCAATTTATACAACTGGGCGGGAATATGTTGTACCGCAAGTTGAAATAAAACATCAGAAATGAGGAGTTTTACATGAAAAAACAGGCAACTGCCAAGCTGATTCTGATCATGACCACTGTCATTGTGCTGCTGGTCGGATGCTCTCAGTCATCCAGCTCATCCTCCGACGCACAATCGGATGCAAAGTCCCAAAAAATTGTGATTGGCGTGATTGCCAGGGAGCAGCCGGATATTGATTATGTGGCCGAAAAGCTGAAGCCGGAAGGCTATCAAATTGAGACGCAAGTCTTCAATGACAATATTGCTTTGAACAATGCGACTGCAGACGGCAGTATCGATGCCAATTATTTTCAGAATGAAAAATATATGAACAGCTTCAATGAAAGCAACGGTACAGAGTTGGTCGCTTATGGCCCGAATATTTATACAACACCGGTGCTGTTCGTATCCAAGAAATACAAAACTGTGGATGAGCTGCCGCAAGGAGCGAAGATCGGCATTGCCAACGATTCCGCCAACCGGGCGCGAGAACTGCAACTATTGGCGGACAATGGGCTAATCCAATTGCGCGAGGGTATTGACCTGCCAACAGTACTCGATGTTGTCGAGAACAGCAAGAAGCTCGAATTCGTTGAAATTGATCCGCGCAGCCGCGTAGGGGCTTTTGCTGATCTGGACGCCATGACTGCGCCGGCTATTACGGTAGCTCAAATGAATGATCCCCAGGTGACGATTGATACGGCGCTGCTACAGGAAACACCTGAGGTGTACAAACAATATGGCGGTATTTTGCTGGCTATTAAGAAAGGAACTGAAGAGAAGAATAAGGAATGGCTGGATGCTATCGTATCGGTGATGACTTCGAAAGAATATTCGCAATGGCTGCTGGATACGTACAAGGGAGTCAAGAAACCGTATAACGAATAATGCATCCTGAGTAATGGGAATGCGGAAATAAGCAAAGCGTTTGTCTGAAAAAACTAACTATAATGATAAAGGAGTGCTGAACCATGGCAACTGTATTGGCATACGCAACGACATCTCTGAAGGAAGAACAAAAGACAAAATTGGTAAGTGAGTTGGGCACGGCAGTAACAACGGGTCTTCGCCTGCCTCCGGAGCTAAGAACTATCTCCTGGATCGAACTTCCACAGGCATCGACAACACCTAAGGACTTTTATGAAATTACATTTTTTGTATACACCGCACCAGGAAAACCAGTTGAGGCGAAGCGGGACTTGGTTCGTAATCTGCAGGAGACTACGGATCGGGTGCTTTCCGGCTTGCAGGTAAAAACGATTGTCATCATTAAAGAACACGCCGATGAAAATGTGGGTGTGGGTGGGCAGCTCCGGTTGGATATTGTTGCTGCACAGGCGAATCAATAAAGTGGGAGGATACAGTCACGATGAGATATAAGGAGATTGGACAGAGCGGCATACAAGCCTCTGTCGTTACTTTCGGCGCTTTCGGTATTGGTGGAGGATTCCAGTTCCCAGATACCAATGATACGCAATCGATTCGCGCCATTCATGCCGCGCTGGATCTGGGCATCAATATAATTGATACTGCCCCGGTTTACGGCTTTGGGCACAGTGAGGAAATCGTTGGGCAAGCGATCAAAGGCCGGCGGGATAAGGTCATTATTTCGACAAAATGCGGCTTGTGGTGGGGTGACGAGGAAGGCAGTTATCGTTTTACCTGGGACGGGCATCGCGTGAAGCGGAATTTGAGCCCGCGAACGATTCGCATGGAGGTGGAGCAAAGCCTGAAGCGGTTAGGGACGGATTATATCGATATTTACTATACACATAATCCGGCGATGGAGCCTTTTCTAACACCAATTGAAGAAACGATCGAGGTGCTGATGCAACTGAAGCAGGAAGGCAAGATTCGCGCCATAGGCGCGTCCAATTGCGAGCCGCATCACGTGCAGAGCTACATCGATTATGGTGAAATCTCAATCGTGCAAAAAAAATTCAATATGCTGTCCAGAGAACCCGAGCAGGCGATCCTGCCTCTGTGCAACGAGCACCAGATTAGCTTCCATGCGTATTCGCCGCTGGCGCAAGGGTTACTGACAGGACATATTCGGCCTGATCATGTGCTGGAGCCGAACGATCCCCGCCAGAACGATGCCTGGTGGCATGGACGCAACCTGAAGCTGGCCACTGAGTTTGCCGGCGGTCTGGTTGAGATCGGAAGTGAATATGGGGTTAGCGCCAGTTCTATTGCCGTAGCCTATTTGTTGAACAAGCATGCCAATGTCAATGTGATTTGCGGCATTCGCAAGGAAAAGCACCTTCATGAGAATATTGCCGGTGCCGAGGTAGTACTGCCGCCAAATGTCATAGCTGAGCTGGATTTCCGTCTACAAAAGCTGGAACTTGCAGCCGAGCTGTAAACCTGAAAGGGGTGAGCGATTATGACCAGTATGGAGCTGGACAAGCAGGTTGAACAGTTTCTAGCCGATCATCAAGCGGCGATTCTCGAAGATATCAAACGTCTGATTCGTGTGCCGAGCGTGGGCACCACCTTTCATCCGGATAGCCCGGAGCCTTTTGGTGCCGAATGCGCTGCTGTATTGCGTGAGGCGGAGCAGTTGGCCGCGCGGGAAGACTTGTCGGTAACGGCTTTTGCTGGCTATGGCATTAAGGTGCAGCTGGGAGACAGTGAGGAGGGCATCGGCTTGTTCGCCCATCTGGACGTGGTGCCCGCAGGGCGGGGCTGGAGCTTTCCGCCCTTCTCCCCGTTCGAGAAAGATGGGTTTCTATTTGGCCGAGGTGCGATGGATAATAAATCGGCTGCTGTGCTTGCGCTTTATGTACTGAAGTTTTTCAAAGAGACCAACGTGCGGCTGGATCATAATGCTTATGTATTTCTGGGCGTCAACGAAGAGAGCGGCATGCGGGATATCCGCTATTTCCTGTCCCAGCATCAGTCGCCGTCCTTCGGGATTGTTGCTGACGCTTATTATCCGGTATGCTATGCGGAAAAAGGGATTGTGCGAGCCGATGTGACTGGAAGCGCGTCCGACGACAGGTTGCTGTCCTTTCAAGCTGGCGAGGATTACAATATGGTGCCCGCCGTTGCGGAGGCCCGGTTGCGCGGATTAACCTCATACGAAGTGCAAAAGCTGCGGTCGGAGGGGTTTGAAGTCGCGGAGCTAGAGGGGATAGCTGTTGTTCGCGCGCAGGGTAAGGCCGGGCATGCGGCGTTTCCTGCTGGGACGCAAAACGCGGCAAGAAAGCTGGCCGGGGCGGTCCTTGCGCATGAGCTGGTTGAGGATGCTGCGGCGCGTGCTGTGCTCACTTTTTTGTCACAAGCGCTGGGTGACCCTTACGGGGAGGGGCTTGGTATCACCCACAGGGATGAAACGGGTCCTACCACCAGCAATGCCGGCATCGTAGCGTGGGATGAGGGAACCGTTCGGATCGGAATCGATGTCCGTTACGGTCTGTCGCAATCCGCGGATGCGCTGCGGGAGCAGTTGGCAGCCTACTCGCGGCAGCATGGACTGTCACTGACTGAGTGGACGGACAGTCCGCCACACTACATGGACAAGGATGACCTGATCATAGCGGCCTTATGCAGGCTTGCCAACAGTGAGCTGGGCTTGTCGCAAGCGCCCTATGCAATGGGTGGGGCAACGTATGCCAGATGGCTGCCGCGCACAGTAGCCTTCGGCCCGCTTCGCACCGATGTACAGACTCCTTTTCCCGAAGGAAAAGGGAGCAGCCATCAGCCGGACGAGGCCATGCGCATCAGCCAGATCTGGGACGCATTCAAGATTTATATTAAGGCAATTGTGGAAATTGACCAGCTGCTGAGTGACCAAGAAGAGACTGGGTGAGGTGAGCAGCGCGGCGGGTTTCAGATAAGAAAATAAATATACACTTTTTATGCCCACGCAACTTGGCTGCCAAGGTTTTTAGCAGACATTAGAAGCTGGGCCTATTTTCATTTTCTGTGATAATAAAAAGACTTGGTTTCGAACTGGACAACTCTTTCTGTTGGGGTGTGGATTTCCATTGGCACAATCGGCCTGATTAAATCTATTGAGTGCTATCGTCCAATCAAAGGAACAAGGTTAGCCACATTTGCTGCTCGTTGTATTGAAAACGAAATCCTGATGCACCTGCGTTCGCTCAAGAAAACACGTAAAGACGTATCCCTACATGATCCAATTGGGACGGACAAAGAAGGTAATGAAATTACACTTATAGATATCCTTGGCTCCGAGGCTGATGATGTCATTAGAGAAGTAGATCTGAAGATCGAAAAAGCAGTGTTCCCTTCAAAATAATGCTCAGTGCTGACCGATCTGCTTATCCAAATCATTGAATACTATCAATAAAGATAACCGTCAAACAATAGAATATATGATATAATGACGTGGTTGTTGCAAGGTGCAATTTTAATATGAAAAATAGGATGGGCAATATGAAGGGTTATCTTTATAACGTTGATAAAAAACGATTGATTATTATGGTTATCGGCAATGTATTTCTGGGCATGGGAATCAGTATTTTTAAGCTGTCCGGCATGGGGAATGATCCCTTTAGCGGCATGGTAATGGCACTTGCAGAGTGCGTCGGTATAACATATGCAAATTTTCTGATCTTGCTGAACCTGGTATTGTTTGTAATCGAATTCATAACCGGACGAAGGTTTATTGGAGCCGGGACTTTTGTAAACGCAATCTTTTTGGGATATATCGCTACGTTCTTTCATAGTACTTGGCTATCTCTGTTGGGCGAACCTCAGCTGTTATGGCAGAGGGTGGTCGTCGTAGCGATTGGCGTGGTGGTATGCAGTTTTGGGGTATCCTTGTATCAGACATCGGCTGTGGGAGTAGCTCCTTACGACAGCCTGTCCCTGATTATGAGGGATAACTTCCCGAAAATATCTTATTTTTGGCACCGGATGTTTACGGATGCGCTTTGTGCTTTGATTTGCTTCCTGGCAGGAGGCGTTATAGGCTTAGGAACTCTAGTGTCCGCACTTGGTCTGGGACCCATTATTCATTTTTTTGATGTGAATTTTACGGAGAAGCTGCTGGCAAAAAAGCGTCCAAATTAAGAAAGGCGGGGCAGATCAATCTGCCCCGCCTTTACTGTAATTTGAAGGTTCATTTCTAATGAGTAAATGCACTCTTAATGTTATTTTTTTTATGAACATCTTCCGTGCCGCTATCCAAGGCGGTCTTGTAGTAGAAGCATTTATGTTCTATGACTTCCATCGTTTTTCTTAATTCTTCCATCTGTGCTTCTACGGAAGCTTTTCGCTCCAGGAACATGTCATATCTCTGCTGCAAGGTGGAGTCCCCCTCAGAGCACCACTCAATGAAATGTTTTATTTCCTTAATCGGCATCCCGGATGACTTCAGGCATTCAATTACTTTTAAAGCGTCCATATCCGTTTCTTTGAAAACGCGTTTCCCGCTGGGGGTTCTTTCTATAAAAGGCAAAAGCCCCTCCTTGTCATAGTAACGCAGGGTATGTGATGTCATATTAAAGTATTCTGCAACTTCACTTATGGAGTATGTCTTCATCATCTATCTCCAGTCTTAATTATATTTTGTGCTTGACTTAGAGTTAACTTTAAGTAATAACATAGGTTTTGTAAAGTCGGCATTACAGTTTTTTATATTAACTAGAAGAGAGGTTTCACTATGATAAAAGTTAATGCACGCGCTACATTCAGTCAGGAAGGCCCGTTCAAGCTAACTACAATCGAACGCCGGAATCTGCAGCCGCACGATGTTCTTATAGAGATTAAATACGCGGGCATTTGCCACTCGGATATTCATACAGCCCGCGGGGAGTGGGGACCGGTTAAGTATCCACTTGTTCCAGGGCATGAGATCGCCGGTATTGTCAGCCAGGTCGGTTCCGAAGTTACAAAGTACACAGTTGGCGATCGTGTAGGGGTAGGTTGTATGGTTGACTCCTGTGGAGAGTGCAGTAATTGCCAGAAAGGTGAGGAGCAGTATTGCCTGAGTGGAAATACGGGCACCTATGGAGCTATCGACCGGCATGGTCACTATACACAGGGCGGATATTCCACGCACATCGTTGTAACAGAAGACTTCGTGGTCCGGATTCCTGACGCTATTCCGCTTGACGCGGCTGCACCGCTTTTGTGTGCAGGAATCACCACCTATTCACCGCTGCGCCATTGGGGAGCCGCTCCCGGCAAAAAAGTAGCTGTAGTGGGTCTTGGCGGGCTTGGACACATGGCTGTGAAGATTGCTCATGCTATGGGAGCTGAGGTTACTGTGTTATCACAGTCACTGAAGAAGAAGGAAGACGGATTGCAATTAGGAGCGGATCATTATTATGCCACAAGCGATCCGGAGACATTTAAGCAGCTTGCCGGTTCATTCGATCTAATCGTGAATACAGTAAGCGCACAGATTGATATCGATGCCTATCTTTCACTTCTGGCGCTGGATGGTACATTAGTCAATGTCGGTGCGCCTGCTGATCCATTGGCAGTTAACGTATTCTCGCTGATCGGCCACCGCCGTTCGTTTGCCGGATCGATGATTGGCGGAATCCGTGAAACGCAGGAAATGCTTAATTTCTGCGCTGAACATAATATTGCATCTGAAATCGAGGTCATTTCTGCTGACCGGATAGATGAAGCCTGGGAGCGTGTGCTTGCTTCAGATGTCCGTTACCGGTTTGTCATCGACATCAGCACGATGGGGAATGAATAAGAGACGCCTTCTTTCTTGACATCGGTTCGTGTCCACAACCTCAAGAAATTCGATAACATAGCGGGAAATCGCAAGGAGCTGGAAAACTCACGCAGTTGTGTTTCGAGAATAGAAAAACGGCGTTGCTTCATACAGCAGCGTAGTGTATAAATGCTAAATAGGCAGAGCAGTGCTTCTACCATTGGGGTAGGAGGGCGGCTCTGCTTATTGTCGTTACTGCAAGTGAATATTTTGGATCAGCTGATTCTGCTGTTTTATGAAAAAGATGATTCTTTAAAGGTTGGAATTTTTAAAAATCAGGTTGAAAAATGCTATTTTCCCTAATAGAAAATCATGACACAATAACAATAAAGCGCTTACTTCATTAAAACATCCCAAGTTCATGAAGACTCTATACCACTTTTTGAAAATATTTACGATATTAAAAGTCGTATCGGCTGGCCGAAATTTCGGATTCCAAGCAAAGGTTGGAATTATTAAAAAAAGTTGGTACTAAACGTTTAACTCAATAACTTAGGGGGTCAAACGGTTGGACATATCTATGTGATTATGAAGGGGGAGAGGGAAATGAAGGTAGGTAAAGCATTCGGGGTAGGTATTCTTTCAACTGCACTAGCATTAAGTGTCATTGGCTGCGCGAAAGATGAGACAAACACAGCAACCAAGGCAACTGATGGACCCAAAGCATCTGAGAACGCCACCTCCAAGCCTGAGGAGAAGGTCAAAATTATCTATTCGATGTGGGGAAGTGCGGAAGAGGGAAATGTAACCCAGGGAGTGGCGGATAAGTTTAATGCTTCTCAAGACAGAATTGAAGTAGAAGTACAAGCAATTCCTTGGGAAAACTACATGACCAAGCTGAATACAATGGCTACGGCAGAGCAATTACCTGATACAGGGATGCTCAGAGAAGATGGGGTCGTTCAGTGGTCTACCCAAGGCATGCTGAATGATGTAAATACAATGTACGAAGGAAGCGACAGCAAACCACTGGATAGCCTAGCCTACAAATATCAAGGGAAAACCGTAGCCTACGCGGCTGCCAATGAAATCTTACTCCTCTATTACAACAAAGATATGTTCGACAAAGCCAATGTACCCTATCCCCCAGCCGCTCTGGATAAAGCGTGGACATGGGAGGAATTTGTAACAACAGCAAAGAAGCTGACCCTTGATAAAAATGGTAAACATCCTGATGAGAGTGGCTTTAATGAGCAGAGTATCGTTCAGTTTGGCGCATCCGTTGAAAACCTGCCATGGCAGCTTGAGACCTGGGCGCTTGGTAATGGTGGGGGGTTCTATTCGGGTGATGGGACTGAGGTGAGAATTGGAGAAGACGCCAGTATAGAGGGAATTCAGAAGGTTGCAGATCTTTACTTGAAGGATCATGTTGCTCCGTTGTCTGTCGGACAGACTGATGATGGCATTCAACGAACCATTATCGCGGGAACTGTTGCCATGGCTACTAACGGTGCGTGGAACGTGGGAACTAGTCTCAATACGGCTAAGAATGAAGGCCTGAACTATGGCGTTGCAGTATTGCCTTACATGAAGGATAAGGTTACCCTCAACACGGGTGGCGCCAATGTCGTGTTCTCCCAGACTAAGCATCCAAAAGAAGCGATGGAATGGCTGAAATGGTACAACTCAGAAGAAAATAACTGGGGCCTCATTAGCTCGGGAATCTGGATGCCGACACTGGAGAAGTGGTACACGGATGAGACCCTTACCCGTAAATGGGTCGAAAATCCTAACTTCCCTGTTTATGACGAATATAAATCTGCAGTAGTCGATTATGCGCAATCACCTGCTGTGAAGCCCGCAGCGTGGTTCTATACGAATCATACGACGGAGTTTAACACCTTACTCGGGTCGGTTCTAGGGGATGTATGGACGGGAAAGACGACCGCTAAGGATGCTATTTCTAAAAATCTGGATGCGTTGAAAGCAGCCCATTTAGGCAATTAGTAAAATCCGCAAAGAATGGCCGTTGCCAAGCTCACACCCGCGGCGGCCATATTATGATCTTCAGGTGGGGAGATAGAGATGGAAATGATTAATAAATCTCCGAAACGTCGTTCACGTATCCATGCAGGTGAGGCACGAGCCGCGTATATATTATTGATCCCTGCCTTCATTGGCCTGATCTTTCTAACGTATCTACCTCTTATTGGGGTGCTCGGGATCAGCTTAACGAATTGGACGGGACTTTCAGACCCCAAATTTGTTGGCTTCGAGAATTATATTAATCTATTTACCACTGATCCTTATATTAAAGATTCTATTATAGCTACGGTCTACTTTGCCGTCTTATCGGTAGTTGGGGGTATGATTTATTCACTTTTTATTGCGATGCTACTGAATCGTAAAATTCCGGCAAGAGGGTTTTTCCGAGCTGTTTTCTATGTACCGTACGTTTTGCCGGCAGCCGCAATATATGTAGGATGGTCTTGGTTATACGAAGCTAATTTTGGATTTTTTAACTTTATTCTCTCTGAGATTGGTTTGAACAAAGTTTCTTTTATCGCGGATTCCAGCTATGTCATTCCATCTCTATCCTTGATCTCGGTTTGGCTGTCAGGTAACTTAATTGTTATTTTCTTAGCTGGGCTGCAAAATGTTCCGGTCGTCTACCATGAAGCGGCTGAAATGGATGGTGCGAATGGATGGAAACGATTCTTGCATATCACTTTACCGTGCATGTCGCCCATTATCTTTTATAATTTGCTAATGAGCTTGATTGCCAATCTCCAAATTGTTACGCCGGCTCTTTCATTAACGAATGGCGGTCCGGGTAATTCTTCACGATTTTTAACTTATCTGATGTATGATCAAGCTTTTGTAAATTATAAATTGGGGTATGCTTGTGCGACAACGGCCGTTATTTTTGTTATTCTTGCAGGCTTTACTGGTGTATTATTCAAAACCTCCAATCTATGGATCTTTAATGAAGGAGGCGATGACAAATGAGTGTAGCCACATACGGAAGATTAAAGAGTAAAAAACGTAATAATCAATGGATGAACCTGATCTCGTTTGTCGTTGTCATTTTTTTTACTATACTCGTGCTCTTTCCAATCTGGTGGATATTTCGCACGTCGCTCATGTCGAATGCCGAGATATACAAATATCCGCCTTCACTGCTTCCAGGAAATTGGTTGTTTTCAAACTATTCAGAAACGCTAGAGATTTTTAAGTTTTGGAAATATTTATGGAACACCATGATTATTATTGTACCCGCTTGTTTGGCAGGAACCTTTACAGCGACCTTATGCGGTTATGCCTTTGCAAGACTGCGTTTTCGGGGCAAAAAATTGATTTGGGCGCTTTGTGTCGGTTCGATGCTTCTACCTGCCATGGTTACACTCATTCCGCTATATATTGGGTGGACGAGAGGCTTAGGAATTCATGACAGCTATCTGCCGTTGATTTTGCCTTATTTCTGTGGTGGTGGCGCTTTTAATATCTTTTTGATTAGGCAGTTTATCATGTCTATTCCGAGAGAGCTTGATCAAGCAGCAACGATCGATGGTGCTGGATATTACCGCATTTTGTTCAGCATTATTATGCCGGCCATTAAATCTGCTATGATCGTCGTCGCATTATTTATCTTTATCGGTTTATGGAATGATCTACTTCAACAGATGATTTACATAAACTCAAGCGATAAGTATACGATAGCCTTGGGACTAACCGCTTTTAGAGGTCAACTAAAGCAGGACTGGTCGCTGACGATGGCGGCTACGTGTATGTCCTTTGCACCGGGCGTCGTTTTTTATCTGATTGGTCAAAAATATTTCGTAGAAGGAATCACGTTGACAGGACTGAAAAATTAGCTCCAATGGCTAAAGATAGCGCACTGTAATCTGCTCTGAAGTGTTAATGGGGCACCTTTCTGCTAAGGCTTAAGTACAGAGCCTGGCGATATAGGGTGCCCTTTATTTGTGCTGTGAAAATATAATTTTAAAGATAAAATCCTTTATGAGATAGAAACAATCCCTTTTGCGGTAGTTGCTAGCCATCCTGTCTTATAGACTTGTTAATGTAAGGAGTCCCGTAAATCTTTGAACGAGGACTTCGCATATTCAGTCAAAAGAAGGAGAGAAAATCCACATTATGAACACTGTAACACAAATAAACAACAGCAAAGACAAGCAGACGCATTTTATTCTCAACGGTAATCTATGGAATATTATGGTCCAGTTATCATGGCCCGCTATCATCGCAATGGTTCTCTATGGCTTAAATGCGGTTATTGCCGCTGTATTTGTGGGAAGGTTTGTCGGAGAGGAAGCACTGGCTGGGGTTTCGGTAGCTTATCCTTTAACCCAGATCAGCTTGGGACTGGGCTCCTTGATCGGGGTGGGTGCCGGTTCTGCTTTAAGTTTAGCCCTCGGCAGGCAGGACAAAGAAATGCAGAAACGTTTGATGGGGAATGTTAATTATCTGTCCATCCTTGTAACGCTTGTCTATATGGTGTTAGGTTTACTTTTCTCCACACAGCTGGTGCGAATTATGGGAGGAGAAGGGGAAACTCTGGCTCTTGGAGACAGCTATTTTAGAATTACGGTGATCGGTTCATTTTTCTGGATTTATGGACTGGCTGCCAACATGATTGTGCGTGCCGAAGGGAAAATGAAATCGGCAGCCGTGGTAATGGGCATTGGACTGGCAGTTGATGTATTGTCCAATTATATTCTGGTAGCCTGGCTGGATTTTGGAGTAGAGGGTGCTGCCTGGGCTACAAATATCGGGATGCTGGTCTACACCTTGCTGGGATGGATTTATTTTGGCAAAGGATTTGCCTCATTCCGAACGAATGTCTTCGCAATTTATCGGGATGCTGCCACAATCAAATCCATAGTTGGACTGGGAATGTCCTCTTTCATTATGAACTTTATGAATCTGGTACAGGCTGTTGTAGTATTTAATGCACTGTCGAGATACGGGACTACAGCAGATATTGCATTTTATGGTGTGGTTTTCCGTGTATTCACCTTCCTGTTGACGCCGATATTCGGATTAATGCGCGCCTTGCAGCCAGTCATCGGCATTAATTTTGGAGCAGAACAGTATGAGCGCGCCATCAAAGCCTATAAAATATTCACACTCGTCTCCATGCTGCTGACTTTGCCTTTCTGGATAATTTCCATGATCTCGCCGGCTTCCATTCTGGGACTAATGCTGCCGGATCAAATCTTTAAAACCAGCGAAATGTTATATTTCCGGTTGAACATGGCGGTTCTGCCGTTATTGTCGCTCATTTTTATGGCCATGACCTTTTTCCCTGCGATTAATAAAGGGAAGCCGGCGGCCGTTATCGGCATCACCAGACAACTTGTTTTTTATGTGCCAGTGATGCTTGTTTTGCCAAGATGGTTAGGCGTCTCCGGAGTATATTGGGGTTCGCTTGTGATTGATACTGTGGTTGTAGTGTGGACGGTAATCCTGGTAACTAAGGAATTCACCCGGCTCAGAGCTAAGTCCAAGCTAGCCAGGACTTACAATATGTGAAGGTAAGATGCTGGAACTTCTGCTTTGCCTGGATGGACAATTTAATAGATATACCCCAAAAGAGCCTTGGAACTATAAGGCTCTTTTTTGTGCTACTGGTTGACATTATAAACAAAAAGAAAGTATGATATTTTAAATCGTAATAATTACGAATAAATATAATTTGGAAGTTGAATTGATTTGTGGATAATGAATGGTCACAAGCCGGCTCTATCGTTCCTCACGAGGACTTCGAACGGCAATTAGCGCAGGTTGAACTGGATTCAGAAAGGATCTTTTGGATTTCTTGAAAATAACCATTTTAAAGGAGCTTTAATAAATAATGAACAAAAGCAGCAACAATCAACGTCTACCCAGAGCAAAAGGGATTGATATGGGTACCTATTATACACCCAAAGAATGTGCCAAAAAGGTTAGACATCTCGTCCTACCCGATATGAATCGAAAGATTGTCGAAGAATTCATTACGATCTTAGGTATGAGGGGAAGCTTTGAAGAACATCAAGTTCCCATTCCCAATAAAGTGGTTATGTATGGTCCACCGGGCACAGGGAAAACACTTACGGCATTTTATATGGCGCAAATGCTGGAGCTTCCACTTATCCTGGTTAGACTTGATGCAATTATTCACAGCCATTTGGGTGAGACTGGAAGTAATATCCGGAAAATATTTGAGTATGCCAAAGCATCTCCTTGTGTTCTTTTCCTGGATGAGTTTGATGCCATTGCAAGAACACGGGAGAGTAATGACGAGGTTAAAGAAATGGCCCGTGCGGTGAATACACTGCTGCAATGTCTCGATGATTTTGGTGACAATAGCATTTTTGTAGCAGCAACGAACCTAGAAAATGAACTGGATAGAGCTATTTGGAGAAGGTTTGATACAAAAATGATTTATGCTAACCCGGATGAATCAAGTAGGCGTCAATATGTTGAACTGTTAATTAATGACTTTGAAAGTGAAGCTGGGTTGATGGAGGAGGCATGCGAACGTCTTTCCGGTTGCAGTTTTGCTGATATTGAACAAATTGTCCTGAAAGCGAAACGTAAGGCGATCATAGAGCATTGTCTGCTAAAACGAGAGCATATTGTTCTATCCTATGAAGAATACAATCCTTCCATAAACTAATTGTGGGCGATTATATATACAGGATATTGTAATTGGAACAATTCAACGAAAAAAAAGAACCCCAGCGACGGAATTATTAATCGCTTGGGTTCTTTTTAAATTCATCAACTGATATTAGGTGTAGAGTCTCTTATGATGAGTTTGGTATAAATATGAGAAACCTGATAGGGTTGCTTCGGATCATGAATTCGGGAAAGTAGCATTTCGGCTGCTTTGACACCCATCTGATTACTATAAATATGAACAGTAGTGAGATGGGGTTCAACAATGTTTGATTCAGGACCATTATCAAAACCACAAATGACGATGTCATTAGGAATGGAAAGCATGTTTTTGAGTGACTTCATAAAGGTAACCGCAATATAATCGTTAGCACACACGAAAGCAGAAGGAAGCTCATTGATTTGACTCAGCCTAGTATCTGCCCACTCCGGATTCGAAAAAAATAGTCGATCGTCATCGAGAATACATTGTGAGAGATCAAGCTGGATGCCAGATTCTATCAATGCGCGATTAAAGCCCACCCATCTTTCATTAAAGCTCCTACAGTGATTATAGTCCCCGATGAACCCCAGTGATGTGTAACCGCCATCAATTAACTTTTTTGTAAGTTGATATGTGCTATGTTCGTTTTCCATGAGAAGTACATCCGCTTGGAATTCAGGGTAGCAGATATCTGCAGAACAGTCGATGAAAATAGTTGGAATGCCAAGACTTGTAATCAGCTTACTATATTCCGAATTGAACAACTCAATACAAATAATTCCGTCTACATTGGCGACATCAAAATTATTTGGAAGAGACAGGGACGCCTGATCAATGTCTCTTATAATGTGCATGGATAAATTATATCCTTCTGCACTGATTCGTTTCTCCATGCCACTGATCAGTTTCGATCCAAAGTGGGAAGTGTTAGGTAAGTTTTCTGTTAATAAAGCGATATTTCCAGAGTTTCTTGGTTGAACACTCTCGGTGTCCATAAAAGCAAATTGTTTATATTTTAACTCTATCGCTTTCTTTATAACCTTGTTTCTAGTTTCATCAGGTATACCATTCGTTCCATTTAAGGCTTTGGAAGCTGTATTTCTGGAGATTCCTAAAGCATCCGCGATGTCTTGTATGGTTACTTTTTCCCTGGCCATCTATGTAATTCACCTCTATATTCTTGTTCTTAACCTTCGCCACAAATAGTGTACTATTTGGCATGATTCCAACTCTCTTTAATGTATATTAGTTTACTCAAAATAGCAATATGATATTTACAAATGCACAATTTAGTTTACATTTTATCGGCGTATAAGTGTGCGAAAAAGGTATTATTCTTTTCATATTCATGAGAATATGTTGACTTTAAAGTATATAATCCTATTTAAATTGGCTGTATTTGTAATTATGTAAAATTATATGCATCATTTATGAACATAATGCTTTGTCATATGCACATAAATATTTTTACAAAATGTATTGACGAACGATTAAGTGTTTGGTAAATTGTAAAAGCAGCAGGACATAAGCCAATTGAAAGCCCTTACTGCATCAAGATATAAACATTGATAAGAACGGAGGTAAAGGCATTGCAAAACCTAATAGAAGCTGAACACAGAACAATGGTGACCAAACATAAGAGCTCCTTACTAGACTATCTAAAGAAGTACTACTTTCTTTATATTTTGCTCGCACCAGCTGTGATCCTGACCCTGATTTTTAAATACGGTCCTATGTATGGTGCGATTATCGCCTTTAAAGATTTCAGCCCAATCAAAGGGATTATGGGAAGTGAATGGGTAGGCTTGTACAACTTCGAGAAATTCCTGTCATCCCCCAACTTCGAAGTTATCTTTATGAATACGCTTAAATTAAGTTTCTTCGGATTAATTCTGAGTTTTCCAATTCCTATCCTGCTTGCGTTGATGTTAAATCAAATTCGCCGTGCAGGCGTCAAAAAGAACATTCAGTTGTTCTTGTATGCACCTAACTTTATTTCTGTTGTCGTTGTGGTCGGGATGTTGTTTATCTTCTTGTCCCCAACGGGACCGATTAACCAGTTTTTTACCTGGCTTACAGGTGAACCAATCATGTTCATGTCTCGTCCGGAGTACTTCCGTTCGATCTACATTCTGTCCGATATTTGGACCGGAGCCGGTTGGGCATCCATTATTTATGTAGCAGCGCTTGCTAATGTCGATCCTGAGTTACATAATGCAGCCAATCTTGACGGCGCTAATCTTCTACAAAGAATCCGCCATATCGATTTGCCAACCATTCGTCCAATTATGGCTATTGTATTTATCCTTGCAGCTGGTGGGATTATGTCCATTGGCTTCGAAAAAGCCTATCTCATGCAAACGGCGATGAACTTGCCAACCTCAGAAATCATTCCGACTTACGTTTATAAAATTGGTTTGCAGTCGGGCGATTATGCCTATTCAGCCGCAGTAGGATTGTTTAACTCTATCATCAACATCGTCCTGCTCATCACCGTTAACTTCACCGTGAAGAAACTGAATGAGGGCGAAGGTCTTTACTAAGAAAGGAGCAACAAGCTATGCCCATTAAACATTCCGGATTAGATCGCTTTATCGTCGTGCTTAACGCGATCTTCCTGACACTGGCCGTACTTATCATTGTACTTCCTTTGATTTATGTAGTGATTGCATCTTTTATGGATCCATCAGTTCTGCTCAGTAAAGGATTATCATTCAACCTTTCGGATTGGTCATTAGAAGGGTATATAAAAATTCTTTCTAATCCGGCCATGATCCGAGGTTTTGGAAACTCTGTTTTATACTCTGTTTCATTTGCTATGCTTACCGTTCTCGTCTCTATCTGTGCAGGGTACGCACTGTCTGATGACAGGCTCAAAGGAAAAGGATTCTTCATGACCTTGTTTATTATCACCATGTTCTTTGGGGGTGGGCTTATACCAACCTATCTGCTCGTTAAGAATCTTGGTCTGCTTGATACAGTCTGGGCGGTGATTATTCCAGGGGCAGTTAATGTATGGAACATCATTCTCTCTAGAACTTTCTTCAAAGGAGTACCGAATGAAATGAAGGAAGCCGCTAATGTAGACGGAGCTTCGGAGATGCGGATCTTCTTCAGTGTCGTATTACCGCTCTCCAAACCGATTGTTTTCGTGCTCGCTCTTTATGCCTTTGTGGGCCAATGGAATTCCTATTTTGACGCGATGATCTATTTAGATAATCCGAATCTTCATCCACTGCAGCTCGTGTTGCGTTCCATCTTGATCCAGAATCAGGTAGATCCGGGCATGATCAGCGATCAACTCGCCATGGCGGAAATGAAACGATTGTCTGAAATCATCAAGTACGCTGCCATCGTTGTTTCCAGTTTGCCACTTATTGTTATGTATCCGTTCTTCCAGAAGTACTTTGAAAAAGGTGTTATGGTCGGTTCCCTTAAGTAGGAAACAGGCTGCACATAGATAAAGATTAATTCATTCATATCTAATTTGGAGGTCATACCCTATGAAAAGAATTAAGAAATCAAGAGTATCAACGAAAGTAGCTTCTGCATCTGTACTTGCTTCGTTTATGTTCCTTACTGCATGCGGTGGCGGAGGAGGAGGGGGAAGTGCGGCTAGTAAAGAACAGGACGCCAGCGGTAAAGTAACTTTGAACTTTATTACGCAAAGCTCTCCACTTGCACCAGTTGATCCAAATGAAAAACTGATTAATAAGCGTCTTGAAGAAAAGACGAATGTTCATATTAATTGGAAGAATTTCACGAAAGACGTATTTGTTGAAAAAAGAAACTTGGCTGTGGCAAGCGGTGATCTTCCTGATGCGATTTTTAATGCGGACTATAGCGACTATGAGCTGCTCAAGCTTGCTAAAGACGGTGCCATTATTGCGCTGAATGATCTCATCGAGAACAATATGCCCAACTTCAAAAAGGTGCTGGAAGAAGCCCCGGAATACAAGAGTATGATTACGGCACCAGACGGTAATATTTATGCCTTTCCGTGGATCGAAGAGCTGGGCAATGGCAAGGAAAGAATCCAGGCGGTAGACAGTATGCCTTGGATCAATGTGGAATGGCTTGAGAAGCTGGGCCTTGATATGCCTACGACAACAGAAGAATTAAAAGAAGTATTAATTGCATTCAAGACAAAAGATCCAAATGGCAACGGTAAGGCTGACGAAATTCCTCTGTCCTTTATTAACAAGCCTGGAGCAGAAGATCTGGTTTTCCTATTTGCTTCGTTCGGATTGGGTGAGAACCCTGACCATGCGGTTGTGAGCAATGATGGAAAGGTAATATTTACGGCGTCACAAGATGACTACAAAGAAGCCGTTTCTTTTATTAACGAGCTGTATAAAGAAGGACTCATTGATATTGAAGCCTATACACAGGACTGGAGTACTTACCTTGCAAAAGGGAAGGATCAGAGATACGGACTTTACTTCTCATGGGATAAAGCCAACATCACTGGAGCAAATGATACTTACGAGGTTATGCCTCCGCTTGCTGGACCAGATGGTGAAGTTAACGTAACAAGAACGAACGCGCTTGGTTTGGGCAGAGGCAAGATGGTTGTTACTAGCGCCAATAAGAACTTAGAAACGACAGCGAAATGGGTTGATCAACTCTACGATCCGATTCAATCTGTACAGAACAACTGGGGAACGTATGGAGACGATAAACAGCAAAATATCTTCGAATTTGATAAAGAAAAAGAAATGCTGAAGCATTTGCCGCTGGAGGGTGCAGCTCCTGTAGAACTACGTGAGAAAACAAGTGTCGGTGGACCATTAGCTATCCTTGATTCCTATTATGGAAAATTCACAACCATGCCGGATGATGCCAAAGGCAGAATGGATATTATCAAGAACATCATGGCGCCAAAAATGAAAGCAGAAAACGTAATGCCGAGTGTATTCCACTCCATTCAAGAGCTTGATCGCCTAACGACAATTGAGACGGATCTTTTTGCCTACGTGCTTAGAATGCGTACTGAATGGTACCAAAACGGTAAAGTTGAAGCGCAGTGGGATGAATACCTGAAAGAATTGGACCGTCTGGGCTTGCAAGAATGGCTTGAAATTAAACAAGGCGGCTATGACAGAGCAAGCAAATAATAAACTATAAATAATATACGGTAAAGACCGTGTTCGGGAGTAAAGGAGAAAACAATAATGTCTACGATTGCGAAACAAAATTACCGCGGAGTGTATCATTTTTCGCCTAAGGAAAAGTGGATGAATGATCCAAACGGAATGGTTTATTTTGAGGATGAATATCATTTGTTTTTTCAGCACCATCCAGGTGGAATGACTATGGGCGCTATGCACTGGGGCCATGCGGTCAGCAAGGATCTTGTTACATGGGAGGAGCTGCCTATCGCTCTTGCTCCAGATGAATTAGGTATGATTTTTTCCGGCAGTGCCGTAGTCGACTGGAACAATACGACTGGATTTTTTGAAGATAAACCAGGTCTAGTAGCAATTTTTACACACCATTTGGATATGCCGGAAGGCAAGCCAGCCATTCAGCGTCAAAGCTTGGCCTATAGTAAAGATAACGGAAGAACCTGGACGAAATATGATGGGAATCCGGTACTTGAACATGATACATTCATTGATTTCCGTGACCCGAAAGTATTTTGGAATAAAGATACTAATAAATGGGTGATGATTGTAGCTTGTGGCCAAACGGTGTGTCTATATCATTCTTCTGATCTGATGAACTGGACATTTGCCAGTGAATTCGGAGAAGGAATCGGTTCTCATGACGGGGTATGGGAATGCCCGGACTTGTTCCCGCTGGCCATTGATGGCGATCCTTCGAACACGAAATGGGTGATGCTAGTGAGCATCGGTGCGGATCCCGCTTTTGTGGAAGGATCAAGAACACAGTATTTTACAGGGGATTTTGATGGAGAAGTGTTCACGCCAGATGAAGATTCGATAAAAGTTCGCTGGCTTGATTATGGAAGAGATAACTATGCAGGTGTAAGCTGGTCCGATATACCGGCTGAGGATGGAAGAAGACTATTTATCGGCTGGATGAGCAACTGGATGTATGCTAACAAGACGCCAGCAGAAGAATTCCGTGGTGCGATGACAATTGCAAGAGAACTTCAGCTCGAATCAAGACAAGGGGGAACTTTTCTTGTGCAGAAGCCGGTACAAGAGTTGGAATCAGCTCGTGTACAAGTCCTTTCTATAAAAAATGCAACGGTGCAAGAAATCAATACTCTTCTTAAAGAGATTCGCTTGGAATCTCATGAGATTATAGCTGAGTTCACTCGGGGTAAATCTGTAGGTTTCAAAGTAAGAATTGGTGCGGATGAACAAACAGTGATCGGTATCAACGGTGACACAGAGGAACTTTATGTAGACCGGAAGGCTTCGGGCCAGCATGATTTCCATGAACATTTCGTAGGACATCATTCAGCCAAACTCGCAGCGCTTGATGAGTCAAATGATCTCCGTATTTATGTGGATCGCTCTTCCGTTGAGGTGTTTAGTAATGGAGGTCAGGCAGTGATTACGGATCTTATATTCCCTGGACTAGAATCTAAAGGTATTGCTGTGTTTGCAGAAAATGAGAATGACTTGCTGATTTCCCTGGATATCTATGAGCTTACTCTCTCTGCTAAGCAAGACAAGAATTAGTCACCGAGAGGAGTCTTGTATATGCGTATAGGAGCGATAGAAGCTGGCGGGACGAAGTTTATATGTGGCATCGGGAATGAAAATGGGATCATTGAAGATCAGATCAGTTTCCCGACAGAACATCCTGAGTTGACGTTGCCAAAAGTTATTCAATATTTTCAAGACAAACCAGTAGAAGCTATCGGAATTGGATCGTTTGGTCCAATCGATATACGCCCAGATAGCCCGACGTATGGTTACGTTACAACAACACCAAAACCAGGTTGGGGAAATTACGATATGCTGGGCACTTTAAAAAGATACTTTTCGGTTCCCTTTGGCTGGGACACGGACGTCAATGCAGCGGCATTTGGTGAAGCCAAATGGGGCGCTGCCCAAGGGTTATCCAGCTGTTTATACTATACAGTTGGCACGGGTGTTGGTGTGGGAGTGTATTCAGAGGGCAAACTTATTCATGGTCTTGTGCATCCTGAAGGGGGTCACGTTCTTACAAGACGCCATCCTGAAGATGAATTCCCAGGGGGATGTCCCTATCATGGGGACTGCCTAGAAGGGATGGCGGCAGGTCCTGCTATTGAAGCAAGGTGGGGGAAGAAGGGACATGAACTTCCTATAGATCACCTTGCATGGGAAATGGAAGCATTTTATATTGCGCAGTCGATTACGGGTGCTATATTGCTTAACTCTCCTCAGAAAATCATTCTGGGTGGTGGTGTTATGCAGCAATCACAATTGTTTCCACTTATTCGGCAGGCCGTGCTTCAGAACCTGAACGGTTATGTTAGCTCAAGTACTATTTTAGAACACATAGATGAGTATATCGTTCCACCAGGTCTAGGCCAACAGGCGGGATTATGTGGTGCTCTGGCTCTTGGACTCACAGCACTGGAAATTCAGATTTCTGCTCAATTGTAAAAGAATATAGAGAGGAGGTCAGTGCAGTAATGAATTGGCCTCCTTCTTGTTTTTCAATATTAATGATAGAAAAGAGGCTGAAGAAGATGAAAAATAAAGGAAAATTAGTTTTGTCCTTTCTCATGGTAACAGGATTTGTTATGACTTCAGCAGGCATTTATGTAGCAAATCCCGGTACTGGGTGGGCTACGCCCGCTGATCAGGAGGTAAGTAAACAAGCTAAGGAGGGGCTTTCCATTTTTGAAAGCGTAACCAAAACAAACACAAACTTGACAGGTTGGCAAATAAAAGGAAAAGGTAAGTTGGCGGATACTGTTGAAGGGATTTTACTGACTTCTGATCCACAAGAAAATGTAATGGCAATCTCCGAAACGGTATCAGAGGATTTTATCTATGAAGCTGATGTCATGATCAAGGATATGCAAGCTGACGCGACCTTATTGTTCCGTTCTAATGAAGATGGCTGGGGTTCCTACATGCTCCAAATTGTTCCGAATGCAGGTATGATCCGCTTACGAGACGCAAGTGATGGTGAAGGGAAATTAAAAGAGGAGCGGAAGGTTACTGTTAAGGCAGGAGAGATCTATCATCTCAAGGTAAAAGCAGAGGGTTCATCACTGAAAGTATATTGGGACAACGAATATAAATCTGTGATTGAGGTTCAGGATCATGCGTATCGTACTGGTAAGCTAGGGCTCAATGTATGGAATGGTTCTGTTTTGTTCCAAAATATTATCGTAAGCGACCTGAAAGGAAATCTGGGTGCTGTGGTTACAAATAAAGGACAATGGCAGCCTAATATCAACGGCAAAAAAGGAATGGCAGTAAACCAGATGAAGTCACAGCAAATTTATAATAAACAAGCTGCTGATTTTGTATATGAAGGAAATATATCTCTTCGTCCTGATTCTGTTGCAGCGCTCGCATTTCGTTCATCGGCTGATGGAACAAAGGGATATGAAGCATCCCTGACAAAGGAAGGAAATCAGGTTCGTGTAAGTTTGACGAAAGCTAACGGAGCAACAATTGCAAGTTCACAGCAAACCTATCCAAGTCAGACCGGAGCAAAACATCATGTAGAGATAAAGGCGAAGGGAAACAGAATTCAGGTCTTCCTAGACGGATACACCCCGGCTGCGATCGATCTAACAGATAAAACCTATACCGATGGATATGCAGGAATCGTCGTTAAACAGGGAACGGCTTACTTCCAGGATACCTATGTGACGGATGCCAGCAGTTATTATAATGAAAAATATCGTCCTCAATACCACTATACGCCAATTCGTGGTTCTGCCAGTGATCCTAACGGACTTGTCTACTTCGATGGAGAATATCATCTATTCCATCAGGACGGAGGCACATGGGCACATTCTGTCAGTAAAGATATGCTGAACTGGAAGCGCCTTCCGATTGCGCTGCCGTGGAATGATCATGGGCATGTCTGGTCTGGATCAGCTGTGGCAGATTTGACGAATGCATCAGGTTTGTTCGGGGATTCAGGAGGCAAGGGGCTGATTGCCTACTACACTTCCTATAATCCCGATGGCCCGAATGGGAATCAGCGTATCGGTCTTGCATACAGCAAGGACCAAGGTCGTACTTGGGAATATTCCAAGACGCGTCCTATGGTTATCGGAAATCCAGGCGATAATGGAGGGGAGCCCGGAGGTTGGGATTTCCGTGATCCGAAAGTGATTCGTGATAACGACAATAACAGATGGGTAATGGTTGTATCCGGTGGAGATCATATTCGTTTCTTTACTTCAACAAATCTACTTGATTGGACCCTAACAGATAGCTGGGGATACGGGGAATATGTTCGCGGCGGTGTATGGGAATGTCCGGATTTGCTTCAGCTTTCGGTAGACGGAACATCACAGAAAAAATGGGTTTTGATGATTAGTACAGGAGCGAATTCAAAAACAGGCGGATCAGATGCTGAATATTTTGTGGGTCATTTAACAGCGGAAGGTAAATTCGTTAATGTTAATCCGGCAGGGAAAGTTTTGCGAACAGATTTTGGAAAAGAATTCTACGCTTCAATGTCTTTTTCGAACATGCCAGATCATCGCAGCGTAATGATGGCGTGGATGACAAACTGGGACTATCCGTTTGCTTTTCCAACAACCCATTGGAAAGGCGTACTGTCAATCCCAAGAGAAGTCTCATTAGTAACGACAAAAGATGGGATTCAGCTCGCTCAAAGTCCGATCAAGGAGTTGGAATCGCTGCGTAATCAGCTGTATTCTACTGCTAACAAAGAGGTGAGTCCTTCTTCTCAGAATCTATTGAAAGGGGTTACCTCTGGTGCATACGAAATTGAAGCTGAAGTAGAAATTCCAGCAGGTAGTCAGGTTAGTGAGTTTGGCTTTAACGTTCGTGTAGGGGGAAGTCAGCAAACGGTTGTTGGATATAAACCTAGTGAGGGTCGGATTTTCGTGGATCGGTCTGCATCTGGTTTGACGGATTTTTCGAATCTATTTAGTACAAGACATGAAGCGGCAATGCAAACGGAGAACAAGCGAGTTAAGCTGCGTATCCTTGTAGATGAGTCTTCTGTTGAGGTTTTTGGCAACAACGGTAAAGTTGTTTTCTCTGACGTCATTTTTCCGGATCCAGCCAGCAGAGCTTTGAGTTTTTACACCAAAGGAGGCAACGTAAAAGTCGTATCTCTGAAGGTGAATCAGTTAGGCTCTGTATGGAATCAGGAGACGGGCTCAGCTACCAAGATAATGATGGATACAAGTGATCGCGAACTGAGCAAGGGGCAAAGCGACATACTTTTGGCGATGGTAGAGAATGGTACCGGTAATGGGGCACAGCCGCTTAAATGGAATTCCAGTAACAAGGATGTAGTTGAACTAAACGTGGTGGATAAATCCCAGGCAACCCTTGTAGCTAAAAAAGAAGGCGAGTCTATCATTACCGTCTCTACTCCAAATGGGAAGACATCAGCTAGCTTATTAGTTAAGGTATCTGGGGGTGAATTTCATACGAACTTAAGCGGGTGGACTAAAGATCTATCTGCAGCCTCCTGGGTCATTGGTGAAAATGGGATTCGTGGAAATTATTTGAGTGACGCGAATTATATCGCAGAGAAGCAGGCAGGAGATTTTACTTATGAAGCAGATATGATGTTAGGGAAATCCGGAGGAGCAGGCTCTATGTTGTTCCGTGCCAGCGAAGATGGACGCAGCGGATACTACTTAAATCTGGATCCGAATATGAAGTCCATCCGTCTGTTTTATAAAATCGACGGCCGTATTGAAGAGCGTCAGATTCTAGCAAAAGTTCCGACGTTCATTCAGCCGGGTCAAACCTACAAAGTGAAAATCGAAGCGAAGGGCCCGCATATCGTGGTTTATGTGGATGGGCAGAAAGTCATCGACCTCCAGGACGGCACATTTGCCGAAGGCCGCTTTGGACTACATGTATTTGGCGGAAATGCTTCATATCAAAACGTTAACGTGAGCGGAGAAACACCTGCCAATTTAACCACTTCCAGTCTAGTAAATGCAGAACTACAGAAATCCCTTTATACAGCAAATCTCGCAAATGGTGAAGCTGTTACACTGAAGGATGCAAATGATTCTACGGATCAGAAGTGGGTATTCGTGCCGACGGGGGACGATGCAGGTACTTATTCTATTCGTACAACAGCCGGTCAGGCGCTTGATCTAGACACAGGGCAAAATAAAATTCAGTTATACCCATATCTCGGATATAACAATCAGCGTTGGATTTTTCACAAGAATGATGATGGTACCGTAAGTATTATTTCTGCTCATCATAAGAAAGCGCTAGAAGTATCAGCGGATGGGACGACACTGTCTCTAAGCGAGCTTGATCCTACTCTTGATCGACAAAAATGGGTAATTACCAATTAACCTGAGGAAGATAGAAGCAAGGGAAGGGGGAATAGCGTGTCTAAAAAGCAACTTGTCTGCGGATGAGTTGCTTTTTGTTTTGGCTGCATTTTATGTATTGACGGATATTGGAAATGTAAGTAGAATGTAAATTAGTTAAAACCTTAAAACTTTTGTAAAGAATTTTGGTGTTCTTGATAAAGGCAAAGCTGACATTCAGTGTGCAATTTTCAATCAGAACATAGAAATATCACGAAAGGTAAGGTTTTTTTATTTACCTAAAAAGTTTAATCGTTTAAACTTTCGGGTGACGGAGGTATGGAAGCTAAGATGAATATACATGATGTAGCCAAAAAGTCGGGACTCTCTGTAGTGACCGTATCCAGGGTGCTTAACAATTTACCCTCTGTACGGGAAGCTAATAGACAGAAAGTGCTGAAAGCTATGGAGGAATTGAATTATCAGCCCAATTCAGCAGCGCGGAGTCTTGTGAGGGGCAAAACGGGAGTCATCGGGATGTCGATTACCAACTTTAACGACTCTTTCTATGACCGGGTTATTCGCGTGGTGAACCGGAAGCTGGCAGCGCAAGGGTATTTTTTAGCCCTATCGATCGCCGAGAATGAGGATGAGGGCGACAATTTCCTGTTTCAGAAGGATCGCGTTGACGGAATTATCCTGTTGTCCCCACTTGAAGAAAAGGCATATGTAGAGGAACTGAAAAGAAAAAACATTCCGTTTGTATTGCTGGATAACCAGTTTCAGCATGAGGATGTGCCTAGCGTCGTGGTCGATAACTATCAAGGCGGGTATGAGGCTACAAAGCACTTGATCGATCTTGGGCACACTCAAATTGCCTATATTGGCGGCCCTTCGGTATTTCTAAGTGTAGCGGAGCGAAAGCGAGGTTATGTCCAAGCGCTCGAGGATGCCGGGTTAACGCCATTCGGAACGGAATACTGCAGCTTTACAGTAAGCGGCGGCTATGAGGTGGCCAAGAGATGGATCCGCGAAGATAAGCTGCCGACAGCTTTTTTTTCGGGGGACGATTTTATTGCTCTTGGAATGGTTCAGGCTCTCCGGGAAGAGGGAATTCGAGTACCCCACGATATCTCAATTGTTGGATTTGATGATCAGCAGTTCGTAGGTGAATTTTACCCGCGGTTAACGACGGTCAGACAACCTGAGGCACAAATGGGCAATATAGGCGTTGATTTACTACTAAAAATGATCAATGGGGAGGTGATGCCGCCCGCTGTAACGAAGCTCGCTCCGCAGCTACTCATTCGTGAATCCACCGCATCTGTTAGATTACCTTGAATTTTAGGAGTGAAATCATCCGTGAAGTATTTTTTGGGAGTTGATGCAGGAGGCAGTAAAACCCACGCAATGATTGCAGATGAACAAGGGAAGGTCATCGGAGTTGGCAAGGGTGGGATCGGAAATCATCAAATAAATCGTGAGCAGGCGGTGAACAGTTTGCAGCAGGCCCTATCGGAAGCAATTATGGCGTCAGGGCTGACCAAGGATCAGCTGGATTACTCCTGGTTCGGCTTAGCGGGAGCGGACAGAGAGGCTGATTTCCGGATTTTGCGACCGGTCATCAGCAGCTTTGATCTTCCCCAAACTGAGATTTCCTGCGATACATGGATAGCCTTGCGGTCAGGTACAGAGAAGAACTACGGGATCGTGCTGATTTGCGGATCGGGCGTGAACTGTAGTGGTAAAAATCCGTTGGGTGCTACATACCAATGTGGTGGATTCGGCTACCGGTTCGGGGATTATGGCGGTGGCTATGATTTAAGTATTGAGGTATTCCGTAGCGTCCTTCGGGCGGATGAGGGAAGAGAGAAGGAGACGGTCCTAACCGAACGCTTAACGCAATTGTTGGGCTATTCCAATGTGTCGGAATTAAGAGAGGATTACCTGGATCATTTCAGAGACCTGCCTCCCCATATTGCTGAACTATTATTTCAAGCGGCAGAGGAAGGGGACCAGGTTGCCACCGAGCTGCTGGTCAAGCAAGGGGATGAGCTGGGTTTGGCCGCGGTATCGGCCATCCGTCGCTTGGGCATGGAGGAGGACTTCTTCGACATCGTACTTGCAGGCAGCCTGCTGACAAAGGGAGACCGCTCAGGCATCATCCGGCGGGCCATTGAGAGAAGAGTGAAGTTGTCGGCTCCGAATGGCACTTTAAGGATTTTGACCCGGGAGCCGGTTGTAGGATCGGTCGTTCTGGCTATGGAAAGCAGCGGTATGCGTGTAGATCAGAAGGTTCTAGATAATCTATCACAGGGGAAAGTACCGAACACAATAGGCTAGTTTTTATAAGACCAAAATGAAAAAGATGAAGGAAGGGTCTATCATGGAGGAAACATTGAAGCTGGTTGTCATCGGAGCGGGATCATCGTATACGCCTGAGCTTATTGAAGGCATCATCCTGCATCACCAAGAGCTTCCCATCCGCGAAGTATGGCTGGTGGATATTGAGGTGGGAAGGGAGAAGCTGCATACGATTGCAGAACTGAGCAAACGCATGATCGCTGAGTCCGGACTGCCGATTACCGTGGTCCAGACGTTGGAACGCAGGGAAGCCATTGCCGGAGCGGACTTTGTATGCACGCAAATCCGGGTAGGCATGCTGGAAGCGCGCAAATGGGACGAATTAATTCCGCTTCAATACAATGTCATCGGCCAGGAGACGACAGGTCCCGGAGGGATGATGAAAGGCCTACGGACCATCCCGGTCATTCTGGATATTTGCAAAGACATTGAGGAGCTGGCTCCGGATGCCTGGTTGCTGAATTTTACGAATCCGGCTGGTATGGTGACTGAAGCTGTTCACAAATACTCATCGGTAAAAAGCGTAGGATTGTGCAACTCACCGATTGGTTTTCAAAAGTGGCTCTCCGAGTTCTTCGGACTTCCTATGGAGAAGATCTACGCGGAGTTTGTCGGCATCAACCATCTGCACTGGGTATCCGATATCGTGATTGACGGTAAAAGCAAGCTGCAGGAGCTCATTGATTACCCGCAGAGTTACAAGGCGAGCAATGTGCCGTTTGATTCCTGGGACTACCGGTTTCTGAATGCTTTGAAAGCGATTCCCTCTTATTACCTGAGCTATTACTATATGACGGACGCGATGCTTGCGGAACAGAAGGAAGCAGCAGCAACGACTGGATCGCGCGCTGAGGTAGTGAAGAAGGTGGAGGAAGAGCTGTTTGAACTGTACCGGAACGTAGAGCTGAAGGAAAAGCCCAAGCAGTTGGAACAGCGCGGCGGAGCCTACTACTCGGAGGCGGCAGTGCTGCTGATGCGCTCCATTTATAATGATTCCCGCGATATCCAGACGTTGAATGTAAGGAATAACGGAATGATTGACTTCTTGCCGGACGATGCCTCCATTGAGGTGAATTGTATGGTCACCAAGCAAGGTCCGCTGCCGATTCCGCTGCGCATAATTCCTCAGCCCGTAAAAGGCTTGCTGGCTGCAGTCAAACAATACGAGAGCCTCACCATCGAAGCGGCTGTGCATGGAGACCGGGATATAGCCCTGCAGGCTATGGTTCATCATCCGCTCGTGCCTTCGGTCACCGTAGCTGAACAACTGCTGGATGAAATGCTGGAGAAGAACAAATCGTTGTTGCCGTTGTTTCACTAGAATCGTCCAGAGGAGGAAAAGCGGATGAACACGGCCGAGAAACCGCGTAGATGGAAGAAATTTATCAGTCAATTGGATTTGCAGTCCATGGTTTGGCCGGGAATTATCTTTGTATTCATTTTTAGCTACATTCCGATGTATGGCGTGGTTATGGCATTCCAGCAATACGATATTTTTGGCGGCATTATGAAGAGCCCCTGGGTTGGATTTATGCATTTCAGAATGTTCTTCGAGGCGCCGGAGTTCTGGAATGTGATGCGAAATACCCTTGTGATCAGCTTGCTTAAATTGATTATCTCTTTTCCTGCCCCGATTCTTCTTGCGCTGATGCTGAATGAAATCGGGAATATGGGCTTTAAACGCATTATCCAGACCGTCAGTTATTTACCTTATTTCCTGTCCTGGGTTATAGTATCCGGTTTTGTATTTTCGCTGTTATCCGTTGACAACGGGACGGTGAACTATGTGCTGGAGCGATTCAATCTGGTAGGGGAACCAGTTAACTTCCTGGCGTTACCCAAATACTTCTGGTCGATTCTAGTAAGCGTAAATGTGTGGAAAGAGGTCGGATTCGGGAGCATTGTCTACATGGCCGCGATTGCAGGCATTGATCCAACCCTATATGAGGCCGCTTCTATAGATGGAGCAAGCCGGTTTAAGCAAATTCACTTGATTACACTCCCCAGCATTACCCCCATTATCATCATCTTTATGATTCTTGCCATCGGCAGTCTGCTCAGTGCGGGCTTCGAGGACATTTTGCTGCTGGCAACCAATCCAATTCTGCGACCCTACTCCGATGTTATCGACACCTATGTGTACCGTGTTGGGATTTTAAATGCCAGATTCTCTTATGCGACAGCGGTAGGGCTATTCAAGGCGGTGATCAGTGTCATTCTGCTAGTGACGGCCAACAAAATCGCTCGCCGGGCAGATGTTAGTCTCTGGTAGTACTACTACTCATAGCGAATGCTTTCGATGCTCCATAAACCTTTTAGGAGGGGTGAACAATGAGACTAAGCCTAGGCGACAAAATCATGCAGCGGAGTATGTATATCCTTTTGACGCTGCTGGCGTTACTCATGCTATACCCGTTTTGGAATGCGCTGGTCATTTCCTTTAATCTAGGGAGCGATACGGCGCTCGGTGGTGTAACCTTGTTACCGAGAGCTTTTACTCTGGAAAATTATTATATTGTGTTTCAGGATCAACGCCTGCTGAATTCTTTTCTGATCACCATTCTTAGAACGTTATGCGGCACGGCATTGTCTGTCTTTTTCACGGCACTGTTAGCCTACGGAATGTCCAAGAAGACATTGCTATTTCGAAAACAATATATGGTGTTCTTCATGATTACGATGTTCTTCAGTGGAGGGCTCATCCCTAGTTATTTACTAGTTCGCTCTTTGGGTATGCTGGACACCTTTTGGGTGCTGATTATCCCCGGCATCATAAGTGTCTGGAACATGATTGTCATCCGCACCTTCTTCCACGCTCTGCCGGAGGGGTTGGAGGAATCGGCCAAAATCGACGGCAGCAGCAACTACGGCATTTTTTTTCGAATCGTCATTCCCGTCTCCGGTCCGGTGCTGGCCACGATTGCCTTATTCACCGCAGTAGGTTACTGGAATGACTGGTTTACGGGAGCGATCTATATTACAAAGGATCACTTGCTTCCTATACAGACCCTGCTGCGCCAGATTATGAACTCCAACATCATGACCCAAATAGGCTCATCGAATGCTATCGCGCTGGATCATATGAACCGAAATCGGACGATTACCACGAAGTCACTGACTATGGCTACGATGATGATCGCTACCATTCCAATTATCCTGACGTATCCTTTTCTCCAAAAGTACTTTGTTAAGGGCGTAATGATCGGTTCGATGAAAGAATAGCAGTCTCCATATTATGTAGAAAGAAGGGAAAAGATGCGCAATCGTATGAAATGGGTATCTCTTTTGCTGACTTCACTGGTGCTTCTTCTCGCTGCCTGTAGCGGAGGAGGAAATTCTAACACTTCACCAACCACAAGCGAGAAAAATCTGAATACTGAGGCCGCCACAGATGACGGCAGCGGGATCAAGCCCGTCACCTTCAGCTTCTATGGAAACTATGACTGGCTTACGACATCACCATGGGGGGATAATGAGGCGACAAAATGGATTCAGGAGAACCGTAAGGTTACTGTTGAACCCATACAATCCGGAGGAGCGGCCGGAGAAAAGCTCAACACGATGATCGTCGGCGGTGATTTACCGGATGTCATTTTTACTGACCGGGGATCGTCAGTGGAACGGCTGGTGCAGGCAGGACAACTCGTTGCGCTGGATGATTACTATGAGAAGTATCCGAACTTCAAGAAATATGTGAAGGAATCCACCCTGAATTTGCTCCGTTCAGAAGACGGGAAAATCTATCAAATTCCGAACTGGTATACATCCGGGCAATTCGGCAACGGCGGATGGATGGTGAATAAAGATATTTATAACGAACTCGGCAGACCGTTGCTGGAGACCTTTGATGATTTGTATCAATATTTGCTTAAGGTGCAAGAAAAGTATCCGGATGTAGTACCTCTGGAGGTTGGGGAGAAGGGGGCAGGTCTGGAAATTATGTATGGTGGTTTTAAGGAGAACTCCACCAGTAAGTTCATTTCACTCATGGGATATCCGGATGGCGACAAGCTGTCATCTATCTTGGACGATCCCGCTTACGAGGAGATGGTGCTGTATATTAATAAGCTGTATCGTGAACGGCTGATTACGCAGGATGCTCTGCAGCAAACCCAGGATGCGGTCAAAGAAAAGGTCAATACCAACCGGGTAGCAGTCATGGTCGAATCCAATATCACTACGTATGGAGCCGAGGGACACCGGGCACTGACAGCGAATAATCCGGACAGCGGTTATGAGATTATATGGCCGATTCATAAAGCCGGTCTAGACAAAACACAAGTGTTTGTAAGCGGCTTTGAGACGCTGGGTTGGAACGTTAATGTCATTACGAAAAAGGCCAAGGATCCAGAGGCCATCTTCGCTTATTTTGACTGGATTACGGGTCCGGAGGGACAGAAGGTGCTTTTCTTCGGTCCTAAAGGCTTGTACTGGGATGAAGAGGATGCGGACGGAGCGCCAATCCCGAACGAGAAATACAAGACGACTCCTGCTAACGAGCGCACGGAAACGATGCGGAAATTCGAGGACTTTAACTGGGCGGGAAATACAACCTTTATTGATACGGCGAAAATGAGCCTCGAGGCGCTGCTTTCCGCGAACCAGAAATCCTGGGAGACCGTGGCACAGTCCACGGTGACCTGGAAAACCGCGTTGGATATCACGGAGTTTGTAAATACCGATCCGATTCCGGATACGGAGATCGGCATCATCGCACAGAATATCGGGGATATTTATACCCTTGCTTACGCCCAGATGGTACAGGCGAAGTCGGATGAAGCGGTGCTGTCGGCGCTGGAGACAGCTAAAAAGAACACCGAAAAAGCGGGGCTGGCTAAGCTGCTTGAATTCAGAACCGAAAAATGGCAGGAAAATGTTAAGAAAATCAACGCGACGAAATAAGACTATTTATAAAATCTTATACTAGTGGAGGCGAGATTATGGCATTTGCGTTGAGATCGAGGTTCATAGCACTGTTAAGCATCGTGTTGGTTTCTTCGATAGCCGGTGGTTCCGTTCCTGTTATGGCCGAGGAGGAGAGTAACCCCCCTTTCGAAACGGAAGTTATTGTACGGACCGTAAACCAGTTTAAGAACATGGCGGATGTCCAGAATTTCATCGCGCTGTCTACAAGCTATGGCGTCGATGTTATTAGCATGAACGTGAAGCAGGATGAAGATGATGAGGTTCCGTCTGGAAGTGTATTTTATCAGAGTGATATCGCACCAATTGCCCAAGGCTACCAGAATTTCGACGCCCTGCAGGCTGTCATTACGGCAGCCCATGCTGCAGGAATCAAGGTTCATGCCTGGATTCCACAGTTCCATGATCAGCAGGCCTTCCTGGAGCACGATGAATGGCAGATGCAGGCGCTGGTTGACGGGGTTCAGACTCCGTTTACAGGTTCTAACGGCAACGAATACTTCGTCAATCCAATTCACCATGAAGTGCAGCAGTATGAGCGTTCCATCATTCAGGAAGTGATCGAGAATTATGATGTGGATGGCGTTGTGCTGGATTGGATCCGCTTCGATAATTACAACATGGACGTCAGTGATTACACGGTTACGAAGTATCAGGCGCAGTTCGGGTATTCACCGCTCAGTATTGACTTCGAGACGGATTCGCCTCAGAGAGAGCAGTGGAATGAATGGAGGACCGATCAAATTGGACAGTATGTGGGCGATATCCGTCAGGATATCACCCAGTCCTCGAAGCCGGATGTGCAGCTCGGTGTGTATATTTTGCCGCCAGAATTCATTGAAGTTGGGCAGAATGTAGCGAAATTCAAGGATGATATCGACTTTGTTGCACCAATGGCGTACTTTGATGACTGGGAGTTCAACAGTGATTGGGTATACAGCACTTCCTACGGAATCCTGAAGGATACGAGCGACCGGATTAGCGGCAGTGACGTGGAAATTGTTGCGACGCTGGATAATGACTGGACAGATGATCAATATCAGGAGATTTACAAGGGAATCCGCGAGAATTATCCAGGTGTGAAGCGTCTGTCGTTCTTTGCTTACGGGGCCTGGCCAGAAGATGAGCTGGCCAATATCAAAGAACGTGAAACCTGGCCTACGCCAGGCTGGACGCCTCCGGTAGAACAAGACTATCCGGCTCAATTACCAACAGGATGGAAGGCGCGGAATATCGGTTCCATGCCAGGGAACGTTACCTACAATTCTTCCAATAAGCAATTTACACTCAGCAGCAGCTCTACGGATATTTGGGGAAATGGAGATCAACTAAATTATATATACCAATCCGTGCGAGGCAATGCGGAGATTATTGTTAAAGTGCAGTCCACTAGCCGATTGGACGGCTGGGCCAAGGCCGGCATTATGATTCGGGAGTCGCTGGGTCATAATTCGAAGCATGCAGATATGATGCTTACCCCCGAAAATGGGGCAGCCTTCCAGTATCGTGCAGAGACTGCCGGCAATATGGTTGATCAGACTGCGGCTGCCTCGGCTCCAAGATGGCTAAAGCTGACCCGAAGTGGAAATACCTTCAAAGGGGCTATTTCGACGAACGGGAATAACTGGAAAACGGTCGGAACTGTTCAGATTCCGATGAACCGCAAGGTGTATATTGGCATAGCACTTAGCAATCCCGGGGATGACTCGAGGAATAAGGCTGTGTTTGGAAATGTGAAGATTACGGATTAAGCTTAATACAAGGGCACCGGTTCTTCTTTATCCGGGGGAGTTTTCGTTTATCAGGTTAACCAGAAATATCTGGTTAACCTTTTTTATTTCGGTATAAGGTGATGGTGGGGGATAAATCCAATTGAAATCTGAAATGAATATAAAGCTGCTAAATCTGGTGGTATATTTAATGCAGCTAATTTTATAATATAGCTAATTCTATAATGCAGTTTAGCTTATTAATAATAGTCTTTGAGAATAACTTATACAGAATAGGAGAGATACGATGAGCGAGCGTATACCCTGCCAAACCTCAGACTGCAAGGGAAGCATACTTCCTGCAACTGCTTTAAAGACAGGTGGAATCTGCATGCCCTGTCATCAAAGGAAGCTTACGCTGGAGCAAAAGGCTTATATTGAACAAAATCGAAAAGACATTGATTTGTACGCAGGTGTGAATGATCCGGTTGAAATTCTTAAAATCATGCACAAACCGCGGAGGTTGAGCCCGCTTGAACACGTAATTCCCTATCACAAAACCGCGCAAGAGTTATATCGTCAACTGACTGAAAGCGAAAGGGAGCGATTGGAAACCTACGCCATTAAATTGATGGAAGAAGATGATTTTGACCAGGCTGAGACTATTTTACTGTCGCTTATATGTTTTTCAAGTGCTTCCATTGAACGGGGGCTGGAGGCTTTTTTTCTTAACGGGAAGTATTATCCCGGTATTCTCTATAAAGAAGCGGGTCAGGAGATCCGTGATAAGATCATTCATCAGTTAGAGCATGACTCGGAAAACCGTAATCATTTGCTGCTTGCAATGGCCTGGATTGGTGATGAAGAGGTTGTTCGGCAGTTCGAGACATGGCGGCAGAATCCGCCTCGATGGACATCGGAGTTAAATGTGCCTCCGGAAACCTATGCTCACGAAGCAGGATGGGAATTAGATCCCGATGGTGGGAAAAGGCTGCTTTTTTACCCCGAGAGTTATCATTTTGAAGTAAACAGGGACGGAAAAAATGGGATGGATCGGGATCATACGGCGGTAGCGGCGCTACAGGCGGGTGAGCATTCCTGCCCTTGGTGTGGCGGTAAGTTGACAGTGCTGTTTGATTACGATTTGCAGAATCCACTGGTTCAATTTATGAAGCTTTCCGGCCAGCGGTTAAGGATTGCAGCTTGCATGCATTGTAATTGTTATGGCACCGTGTTTA
Organism: Paenibacillus sp. FSL R5-0928; assembly: GCF_037970385.1. Taxonomy (NCBI): domain Bacteria; kingdom Bacillati; phylum Bacillota; class Bacilli; order Caryophanales; family Paenibacillaceae; genus Paenibacillus; species Paenibacillus sp. FSL R5-0928. Next base: position 1,725,321 of record NZ_CP150225.1, read on the forward strand.
TGAAAGCGGAGCTGGATGGCCAATATTCGTGGAGTGAATATAATACCGTTCCTGATTTTTTGCCTGCAAATGAAGACAGGGAAGAAATAGCATGGCATGCCATGCAGCTATCGGAACGGCAGATGGGAACCTATGAAAATTCATATTGGATGCTTGAGGCGCCTGCGTCGCAGATTGGAGGACATCCGGCTTGGATTCAGGATGCGGAATATCCTGTGTGCCCTTGCTGTTCGACGACGATGAAGTTTATTGCCCAAATGGACATGGAACAGGCCGAGGACAGCGAGGGGATTTATTATGCATTTTTGTGTGAGGGTTGCCTGCAGGTAGCTGTGAATTACCAGCAGACGTAAATCAACTTATTTCTGGTTAGCGTAGATTGGAACTTCAGACTTAAAAGAGAAAAATGCTGCCTTAGACAACTAAGGACGGCATTTTTTTATTTTGTATAAACATGATGATCAAAGTACCTTGACTGTCACAGTAGTATGATATACAATGCGATTATGAGGTGATGAAATGAGTGAGAACAAAATCACATCCGATCTGCTGCGAGGACATACCGATACGATGGTATTACGGCTCTTGTCCGAAGCCGATCGTTATGGATATGAAATCGTCAAATTAATTGCTGAGCGTTCCGGAGGCGAATATGAATTAAAAGAAGCTACGATGTACTCCAGCGTCCGGCGGCTTGAGGCAGACGGTGACATTGAATGGTATTGGGGGGATGAGTCTCAGGGGGGACGACGGAAGTATTTTCGGATTACCGAGAAGGGGAAAGCTGTTTACGCCAATAACAAGACTAATTGGGAGTACGCAAAGCGTGTGCTTGAAAACTTATTATAAGGAGACTTGATAATATGAATGAGAAATTAAACATGTATTTAAATGGCGTATTCGCACCCTATGACGGGATAAAAAGCGTTGCTGAATTAAAGAGTGACCTCCTTTCCGATTTGCAGGAGCGGTTCAGTGAACTCAAGGCTGAAGGCAAGGATGATGAAACGGCGTTTAAGATGACGATAGACAGCATTGGCGACATTGAACAGACGGTGCAGGAGGTTGCCAATCTCTCCCGTTCACTTGAGCGGCAGGTGGTGACGAGCTTTAGGGCGAGCAACTTATCGAAGAGCGATTTTGCAGGCGTTACCGCCCATAAAGGGGATTTTAAAGTGAGCGCGTTGCGGGGTTCCGATTTTACAGGCGCTGACTTGACTGGCAGTTCTTTCGCGGGCAGTGACGTAGGCGAGGCCAAGTTCGACAGCGCTAATCTGACCGACTGCAATCTGTCCGGCATTGAACTGGCAAATGCGAGCTTTCACAAATCTATTCTTGTTCGCACCAACTTTAGCTCATCAGGACTTACAGGGGCGAAATTTATCAGTGCAAGACTGACCGACGTCAAGCTGTGTACGACTGATCTTACGAAAACAATCTTTGAGAGCTGTATCTTTGACGGTGTGGAATTTAAAACCTCAGATCTGCGGGGATTATGTTTTGACGGCCAGACCTTTATCGGGGTCAAGTTTGAAAAGTCGGCGCTGAACGATATTTCGTTTAGAGGTGCGACGTTAAAAAATGTGTCATTCCTCTCCGGGTTTTCGTTATCCAAGAAGTTTTATCGTGCAATTAAAACGATCAACTTTGACGGTGCAATGATGGATAAGTTGACCTTCGCTGCGCTCAAAGGCATGGAAGCTGATTTGACAAAGGTTACAGTCCTATAAGCCTGAGCTTCCGAAGTGAGTTTTGCGGGGAAAATTCCATGAAGATATGCTAACAAAACCTTAGGGAGGGAATGCAATGAACAAGTCCATTAAAGTGGTTGGGTTGGAAAAGTCCTACAGACAGCTTCAAGTTTTAAAGGGGGTGGATTTTGAAGTGGAGCAGGGCAGCGTTTTTGCCCTGCTTGGCTCCAATGGCGCAGGCAAGACCACCATTGTCAAAATCCTCACCACTTTGCTAAATCAAGATGGCGGGACTGCTGCAGTGAACGGATTCGATGTCGCCACAAAGCCTGATTATGTACGCCAGTCCATCAGCCTGACGGGTCAATTTGCCGCCGTGGATGAGATTCTGACCGGCCGGGAAAATCTGATCATGATTGCGAGGCTCCGCCATGAGAAGCATCCGCGTCAAGTTGCGGACGATCTGCTGGAACTCTTCACTTTGACCGATGCCGCGGATCGCAAGGTATCCACTTATTCAGGCGGGATGCGCCGGAGATTAGATCTCGCGATGAGCCTTGTTGGAAAACCGCAGATTATTTTCCTCGACGAACCAACCACTGGACTTGATCCTGAGGCAAGGATTGATGTATGGAAGATGGTTAAGGAGCTTGCCGACGGCGGTACGACTGTCTTTTTGACGACGCAGTATTTGGAAGAAGCAGAGCAGCTTGCTGATCAAATTGCCATTCTACATGAAGGTAAAATTATTGCGAGCGGTACACTCGAAGAACTAAAAAAGCGTTTCCCGCCCGCAAAAGTTGAGTACATTGAAAAGCAGCCGACGCTGGAGGAAATATTCCTCGCAATCATCGGCAAATAGGAGGGGAAGTAAATGGAAATGATTAAGAAGCACTTTTTCAGTGACATGAGTGTAATGCTTGGACGCTCTATGCGCCATATTCTCCGCAGTATGGATACCATCATCACGGTAACTATCATGCCAATTGCATTTATGCTGTTGTTTGTTTACGTGTTCGGTGGGGCCATCCAGGCGGGTACGGATAACTATGTGAATTATTTGTTGCCCGGGATCATACTGATCGCTATTGCAAGTGGTGTAACTTATACGGCTTACCGCCTGTTTAACGATGTGCAAAAAGGGATTTTTCAGAGATTCCATTCTATGCCGATTGCACGTTCTACCATGCTGTGGGGACATGTGCTGACCTCCCTGATATCCAATGCGATTTCAGTTAGCGTCATCATTCTTGTTGCATTGATTATGGGGTTTCGTTCATCGGCAGGAGTGCTCTCATGGCTGGCGGTTGCTGGCATCCTCATATTGTTTACGCTGGCTCTAACTTGGGTCGCGGCAATTGCTGGACTATCCGCAAAATCGGTGGACGGCGCGACTGCTTTTTCCTATCCGATTATTTTCCTTCCTTTCATCAGCTCGGCCTTTGTGCCTACCGAATCGATGCCGCCAGTCGTTCGCGCCTTTGCTGAAAACCAGCCCGTTACATCTATAGTAGAGGCGGTTCGCTCCCTCCTGATGGGGCAGCCTGTCGGCAATGATATTTGGGGAGCCATCATATGGTGCATAGCCATTCTAGTAGTTGCGTATTTATTAGCGATGCGGGTATACAAACATAAAGTTGTTTAATTGCCAGATAACGTTACAGGATTTAGAAGCGACTTGTCTGCGGATGGGTTGCTTTTTTTCATTTCTCTACGTATCACTAAGCTGTATCCCTTTTTCTTTCACAAACTTCTCCAGAACCTTGAAATCCTCAGTAACCTTTTTAAAAGGTAAGGCTTCCAGTACCTGATCCCGGTAATCCTTTTTGGCGGCAATGGATAGGCGGGAATCGAGTATGCTGAGTACACCAAGGTCAGTTTCACTGCGGATCAGGCGCCCGGTTCCTTGTCTTAACCGAAGCAGCATGTCCGGTACAAAAACCTCCTTCAAGGGATTCTTTGCCATCGAAGTCTTATATTCATAGACAGGATCGGCAGGAACAGGGAAAGGCAGACGGAAAATGATTAACTGTGACAAATCGGAACCTTCGATATTCACACCTTCCCAGAATACACCGGTACTAAGTAGAACGCCTTTACTGCCCCGAAAGTCAGCGATCACCCCGTCCTGGGACGAGCCTTCCCTTTGAACATGTAATGCCCATGCAAGCTTCTCAGAGTTTAACTTCTTATGAATATACTTCATATCCTCTTTAGCTGAAAAAAGAACTAATGTCCGCCCGTCTGTTAAATTACAGAGCCTCATCATTTCCTTGTATGCCGCTTCAAGATAATCTTCCCGCCGCTGATGGTTATAGTAGGGGATGTCCTTGGCAATATACAGCATGGTGTGGTTGTCATAATCAAACGGTGAAGCTTGGCGCTCCATATAATCTCCCCTGTAACCGAGGGACTCAGTGAGATAAGCGTATTGTTCCTCCAGCGTTTCTCCGCTTTGACACATGGTTGCTGACGTTAAAATAACTGAGGTTTTCCCGTTAAATAAGGTATATTTCAGAAACTGGCTTATCCCTTTAGGGCAGATACTAAGGGTACTCTCCCGCTGGGTATTACTTGCCCAGATCAGATAGTTATCCTCTACTCCGGCGAGTACATCAAAGAGGTCGATAAGTCCGTTCATGGATTCAAAAATATTGTCAATCTCCCGTTCATGCCGTGAAGTTAAGACGGAAAGGCTGAGATTAAAATCTTTTAAAACCTGTGCCGCTCGTCTTAAGGGGATTCCTGTGATCTGCGATATTTTTATACGGTCATTGTCCTGCTTGGCTGTTTGCAGTAAGTCTGCCTCTACTTGTTTAAAAATATGGCCAACGCATCTTTTTATAAATTTAAATTGCGGCATAAGCTCCGTATCGGCAGATTGCTTGAAGAGAATCTGTAAGGCGTCATCCAGAATACGGCAGGTTCCCCGGTAAGTAAATTCGAGCGTTCTTGCATCTCTAACCTTCGCTTCCAGATTATGAGCTTCATCAATTACGATCAGAGCCGGCCGTTCGGTGATTAACCCCTTCGTTCCTTCCTTTTTCTTGATTAAATCACGGATGAGCAGATCCTGGTTTACGATAATAAAATCCATGTCACTCGCGTTGGCATTAATTTTAGCTCTCATCTCATAAAACGTACATGTACTTTTATAATGGCAACGTTCAAATTTGCAATCATTCACACAAACGTTAGACCATACAGCATCACTAACCCCGCCCTTAATATCTGCCCGCTCATCAATTTCATAATTCACAATCTGTTGAGCAAGCGCAGACAGAGGAGTGTTTGAATCATCCGCTTGGAACAGATCTGCTGCCCTATACCGGCAAGCATACTGCCCCATGCCTTTTCCAACTACCGAACGTACCCTTGTAAATCCGAGACGACTTCCGATGAATCTCAGATCTTTATGTATTTGTTCTGAAAGTTGTATGGAGGATGTCGCAATAATAACCGGTTGCCTTGAGATTTGGTTAATAAGCAGGCTGGGAATGAGGTAGGCAAAGGACTTGCCGATACCGACTCCAGCTTCAATCATCGCGTTATGGCCATTAATATAGGCATCAGCGATATCTAGAGACATATCCTGCTGGCCGATCCGCTCTTTAAGTCCAATCCTGGGGAATTTATCATACATTCGAAAGATAGCATTGACTAAAGAGGGCTCGATGTCCTTCTTTAGCTCCTGCTTCTGTAATTTATAGAGATCACTTAACCAGCTAATGACGACCGCCCCTTTTCAAAATCAATGATCTTCCTAATTATAGTTTTTTTGGTGAGGTTGTAATTATCTTCGATGCTACTCTAACAGTCAAGTGTCAGAATATAATATAGTGATTAAAACAAAGTGAATTACTGTGTTTTTGAAGCAGGAAAATATACACATATCTTGAATACAAACTACAAAGAAGGAGGATGAAAATGTCATACAAAGAAAATGAATTGCGTTCGTCATTAACCTTAGCAGTTCCAATCATTTTAAACAGGCATTATCATTCTATGACTATGAAAAACATCGAATTCTCCTGGTTTGTAGAGGCGCATAAGGAATTGTTAGATTCATCATTCAGTACGATATTAATGAGTATGGTAGAAGCCTTGTTTTTTGATTCTTTTGGTTACGATCAATACTTAAACCTGCTAGAAAAAGAGGGGGCTGAGCAAGGGGTTTATACTGCAGAAATATTCGGTGATCATTTTGATATTTTACTTGATATGAGCAAGGATTTAAATTTAACCGCTCAGAATATTATGTTTAAGATCATTGAAGAGTTTGTAGATGATTCCGCGATCCGATTGTTTTTTTATAATCGTTTAATGGAATGCAACTGGACCCGTTTTACTGGCTTTGCACAAGGTTATTTGTCTAATAAAAATCAACAGATTGACAATTTACATGAACAAAAAATTGCTGTTATGGGACAAATGGCAGCAGGAATGGCGCATGAAATAAGAAATCCGCTAGCTTCGATTAAAGGTTTTGCTCAGCTTGTAAATATCAGGCTAAATGAGCCGGAGATCAAAGCGGATGAATTGCGTGCATATCTGGATATAACCATCAAAGAGATTGATGCTCTGAATGGATTAGTAACGGACTTTCTAATACTGGCTCGAAAAGGTGACAGTACAAAAAATAACGGCGTAGTATTTAACGTTATGGAGGTTATACATAGAGTTAATAACATTGTGAATCAACTCATACTTAGTGATGATATTATACTTTCAGTAGAGTGCTCTTTAGAAAAAGTACTGACGTTTGGGAGCGCCTCTCAGCTAGAGCAGGTAATTCTTAATATTTTGAAAAATAGTATCGATTCCTTCACAGCTTTTAGAGGCAGAATAGATATTTCTGTTACCACAGCTGCTGAGACAAACGAAATTATTCTACTCTTTAAAGACAATGGAGAAGGAATTCCACAGGATAAATTAAAACGGATATTTGACCCTTTCTTTACTACCAAGCAAAAAGGGACAGGGATTGGATTATCGATTTGTAAACAATTAATTGAAATGTATGGGGGGCATATTAAGGTAGATTCAGAGGTTCAGGTTGGAACTAGCGTGAAGGTTATTTTGCCTTGGGTTTATGATTATCATATTTGAGATGCTGCTGCATCTAATGAATGAAGGAGCGACTTGCCAACAGGGAAGTTGCTTTTTTTGTTATAGTTCTACAAAAAAATAGGATGTGCGTAAGATCACAAAGCAATTATTGGATACGTTTATACTCAATATATCAATTAAATTTGAAATATAAATTACATAAGCAATTGGAGGCTACTGGCATGGATCAATTTACTTTTACAGATATGAAAAAAATAAAGAGAAAAAATTTAGGTAATGTCGTACCTTTAGAGCTTTTCAGAACGATCAGACTGATTGGTTTATATCAAGCGTTACCCATGAATGGTAAGGGTACAACGTTGACTATAGGAAGAAAAATTGGGGAAGAATTTGGTGTTACCTCGGTTAATGAACTATTCGAGTTATTCGAAGAATTGAAGATAGGGATTCCTATAATAACCCATGAAGATGACAAGGGGATGACGATTGCAGTACACGATTGTTTCTGCGAAGGGTTACCTATTATGGAAGGGAAAATGGTTTGTGACCTGGAGGGGGCCATTATCGAAGGAGCACTTACTAAAATTCGTGGAAAGCGGGTTTCCGTCCGGGAAATAAAATGTAATGTTAATGGGGATGAATATTGCGAATATATCGTCAAATATTAAATCATATATAAAAGCGAGTAAGCGACCTTTCGATTTTTAAAAGGTCGTTTTTTTATGAAGAAGTTGTGATGGAATTAACATTCATTTAACATGGTTCTTATGCTGAAATGATATAACAGTTACAAATAGGTGAAAAGGTGGCTGTTAGATGAAACTTAGCAAAGAGGAAAAATCATGGATTTTATATGACTGTGGTAATTCAGCCTATTCGATGGCGGTTACAACTGCATTATTGCCTATTGTATTTGGCATGTTTTCAAATGTTAACAGCAGCATGGATTTAGGGTACTTTAACTCCATTGCTAGTATTCTTGTGGCTATCCTTAGTCCGATTTTAGGCACGATCGCAGATTACAAGGATAAGAAAAAGCGCTTTTTCTTATTTTTCTCTTTGATCGGTGTGCTGGCTACGGCTTCGTTGGCATTCGTTGCACCTGCGAGCGGGCAGTGGCAGTTATTGATTGTGTTTTACATCCTGTCTGTCATAGGTTTTGCTGGAGCCAATATTTTTTATGACTCTTTTCTTGTGGATATAACCACTGATGAAAGGATGGATAAGGTATCCACAAAAGGTTTTGCTTATGGATATATCGCCAGCGTCATTCCATTTGGCATCAGCCTACTATTGATTCTGTTTATGGGGATGGAGAAGTCGATCGGTTATCAGATTGGGTTTATCATTACTGCCCTTTGGTGGGGGCTGTTGACCATACCCATGATCAGAGATGTGAAGCAGAGATATTATATTGAGCCTGAACCAAGACCTGTAATCAACAGTTTTAAAAGACTGGGAGACACCTTTAGGAATGTTAGACAGCATAAAGTTGTATTTGTTTTCTTAATTGCGTACTTTCTTTATATTGATGGGGTAGATACGATTATTAAAATGGTAGTGCCCTATGCCACATCGGTTCTGGGTGCGGATGCTTTTGACACCTTTACCTTACTGGGGATATTATTAGTTATCCAGATCATCGCTTTTCCTTCTGCAATCCTGTATGGTAATCTCGCCAAAAAATACTCCGCCAGGACTTTGATAATCGTGGGAATTGTTACATATATCATTTCCTGCATCGCGGCTTTTTTTATCACTTCAGTGTGGCATATATTTATTTTAGGTGCGCTAATTGGTTCCGCTCAGGGAGGCATTCAGGCGCTCAGCAGGTCTTATTATGCGAAGATCATTCCAAAGGAGAATTCCAATGAATTCTTTGGTTTTTACAATATTTTTGGCAAGTTCGCGGCCATTGTTGGTCCTGCTGTAATGTCTTTAACAACAACCTTAACAGGTAATGCTAAATTTAGTATTTTAGCGATTATCCCACTTTTTATTATTGGATTATTCGTATTTATAACTTTACCTAAAGAGCAGCCTGAACATGACGAACCTAAGGGGCTTATTCTATGAAGTCAATTAAAGCACAAACGGCTATGGCCAAGCATTTGATCGTCATCTCTTACGATGCCTTTTCAGAAGACCACTGGGCATTGGCCAGCCGGCTTCCAAACTTAGCGGAATTAATTAAAAACGGAGCCCATAGCGATAAATTGAAAAGTGTGTATCCCACGCTCACATATGTAGTGCATACCACCATAGCAACCGGTGTATATCCGGATAAGCATGGCATCCATCACAACAATCCGTTTCAGCCTTTTATTAAGGAAGAGGAGCAGAATTGGTTCTGGTTTAGAAATGCGATCAAGGTGCCAACGATTTACGATGTTGCGCGCGAGCATAAGATGAGCACAGCCGGAATCCTATGGCCAGTATCGGGTAAATCCTCCATCCAATACAATATACCTGAAATCAGAGCCATCAAAAACGAAAATCAGGCACTGAAGATATTAAAAAGCGGAAGCCCCTTATACTGCGTGGATATGGAGCTGAAATATGGCCGGATCCGCAAAGGGATTGAGCAGCCCTATCTGGATGACTTCACGACCAAATGTGCTATAGACACGATTAAGCGCAAAAAACCTAATCTTCTAATGATGCATCTGATCGATCTGGATGATGCCAAACATGCTTATGGAACTGACAGTGACGAAGTGAAGCAGGTAATCACACGTATGGATAAAAGGTTAGGCGATATTATGCAGGCAGTGGATGAAGCGGGGATGAAGGATGATACGATTTTTTTAATTTTGGGGGACCATGGCCAGTTTAATGTTAGGTACAGAGTGCATTTGAACAACCTTTTGCAGGAAAAGGGCCTGATCTATGAAGAGAACGGCGAAATGAAGTGGAGAGCTTACTTTCAGTGTGGGGGTGGAGCGGCTTACTTGCATATCCGGCAGGGCGATGAAGAAGCTGAGCAAATAGCATTAGCTGTTATTGGAGATCATATGAGAGATGAATCCTCAGGTATAGAGAAATTGTATGCTAGAGATGAACTGGATTTTTTTCATGTGGGCCAAACCACAAAGTATATGCTTGAGGCTAAGAGAGGTTATTGTTTCGACGAAAGTATGGATGAACCAACGATTGTTGATTTGGACAAACAAGGCGTTAAATTTGCCACGCATGGCTATTCTCCTGATAAAGACGGCTATAGATGCAACTTGGTTGTCTCCGGGGAAAAGATTAGAAATGGGTATCCTATAGGGGACATCGAAATGGTAGATATAGCCCCCACGATGGCAAAGATTTTAGGGATTGATTTTAATCCAGGTGACGGAAGACCTTTAGAGGAAATTTTTATGGACTAAATTAAGCAATGTGAAACGGAGAAATTCAATGATTGAAACGCGTAAACAGAAATCAAATAAACTCAAGATATTCTCAAAAGTATTCATGATTATTATTGGGGCGCTAATAGCTGCCTATGGTCTAGAATCGGTATTGATACCCAACAATGTCTCAGATGGAGGTGTCACAGGTCTAAGCATCGTTGGCTCTGAACTGTTTGGCTTACCGCTAGGGCTGCTAATTGGCATAATTAATATCCCTTTTGTGTGGCTAGGATATAAGCAAATTGGTAAAAGCTTTGCTCTTTATTCCGTTATCGGTATTGCTTCACTGGCTATTGGCACTAGTCTTATGCATCATGTACCGACGATTATAGAAGGTGATACTTTATTAATTACCGTTGTTGGCGGGATTATTATCGGTTTTGGTATGGGGTTAGCCTTACGTAATGGTGGAGCATTAGATGGGATAGATATGTTAGCTGTCTTACTTTCACGAAAATTACCTTTTGGGACCAGTGATTTAATCTTATTTCTAAACATGTTTGTATTTATTGTTGTTTCAACAGTATTTGGCCTACAAGGGGCTATTCTATCAGCACTTGCTTATTTTATTGCTTCTAAGGTCATTCATATTATTGAAGAAGGTTTGAGTGGCTCTAAAACGTTTAAAATCATCACTATTCAACCGGAAATCATGGTCGAGACTATTCGTGACCGATTGGGTCGTGGAGCAACTTATACAGATGCTTATGGCGGCTACTCAAATGAACAATTCAAAGAAATCACTTGTGTCATTAACCGTCTGGAAGAAAGTAAAATAAAAGACATTATTCGTGAAATTGACCCGAATGCCTTTGTAGTAGTCTACGATGTTGCAGAAGTTAAGGGCGGCAGTTTCAAAAAGAAAAATATTCACTAATGACTATAAATCGCGTTGGAGAGAAGCTAATTATGCTCTTGCCAGCGCGTTTTTTGTTTTCTTTGAAGGAGAGGAAAGGCTTGGTATAGATTTAATATAATTAAAGTTGGAATACCTACTCTAACAACATGCTTATACAATAGAATTAATAAGGTTGGAGAGGGGACATGGATATGGATGCTGTTCATAAAGAAAAGATCTTAATCAAAAATGAAAAGCTTATTAGCATGGTCATTGAACGGGCTAAGAGAGATTTTTCTGATGATATTGCAATTATTGGGCTTACAGGTTCTTTTAGTACTGGGGATTTTCATGAAAAAAGCGATCTTGATCTAATCATAATTAATAACACAGAGCAAGGCTGGGGAATATCTTCGTGTTTTATCTTGGATGATATTGGATACGATCTATATTGTACGCCATGGGAAACAAGGATAGAAGATCAAGCCAATCTCGAGAGTCCAATGATTTCATGTCTGGTGGATTTACAGGTGTTATACTGTGCAAAACCCGAATATTTGGAAAAGCTAAATTTATATAAACAGAGAGCACTCGATGCTCTGGCCATGCCTATAGGGAGAGAATGTATCAGTAGAGCGAAAAAGTGTATAGACATAGCAAAACAGGAATATGCGAATACATTACTTTCTGAAGATATAGGAGCAGTAAGGTATGCTTCAAGCGAAGGTTTATACAATTTGTTAAATGCGCTAACTCATTTGAACAATACTTATTTCAAACGGGGAATTAAGAGATATTTGGAGGAAATAGCTACGTACCGTTATGTTCCTGATGATTTTGAAAAGACATATATGGCTGTGATAGAGGCGAAGACTATCGATGAAATCAGAAGTGCAGTATATAAGGCACTTAAAAACATCAATGATTTATATAATAAAATGTATAAGGATTTTGTAGTGCAGCCTGTCCCAAGCTATGATAATCTTGGCGGAACTTATGAGGAATTATGGTGCAACTACCGCAATAAGATTATAGCAAGTGTAGAATCGGGTGATAGATCGTATGCGTATCTTGCAGCAATGGGCATACAAGGTTTTCTTGATGAAATGACAGAATGGAAGGGAACTAAAAAGTTTGATATCATGCAGTATTTTGATTCTGACCATCTTCAAGTCTTTAAAAATGAGTTTCTGAAGGTCATGGATGAATATCTGGAGGAATATAACAAGGTAGGCAGGAAAGTCGAACGATACAATACTTTCGAGCAATTATATAACCAATATATGAAGGTATAGAAAATAGCCCACTACCAATCTTTGGATTGGAGTGAGCTATTTTTTATTTGACAAGAAAACTTGGCGTATTATAATAATGATGACAAGAAAACTTGTCATCATCTTTTCAATTTGAAAGGAGAAATTTTTATGAAAAAGGAAGAAATATTAGAAAAAAGCAGAAATGAAAAAGGAGACGAAGGAAAAGAATTTGTATTTGCTAAAGGCAGAAAAAGCGGATTCATTGGAATGTTGATTGTATTTTGCATTCTGAGTGTCTTCAGTTTATATAATCATAGTCAAGAAACAAATCTTGCATTAAAAGCCTTGATAGCCATGTTTTTTGGATATTTGAGCTGTGAAGGTCTTGGGATGTATTCTGTAACTAAGAAAAAGATGCATTTACTCAATTTCATTTTAGGATTAATTATAAGTGTTTCGTTTTTGTTTATTTACTTTTATGGGATGAGTGATTAGTATGAGTGAACCTTTGGTTTTAAAAAATAAACTGCGCGAAGCAAGAACGGAACAAAAATTATCGCAAGCACAATTGGCAGAAATGGTGGGAGTCTCAAGAAATACTATAAGCTCGATTGAAACCGGACAGTTTAACCCTACTGCAAAATTAGCTTTGATTTTATGTATTGCGTTGGATAAAAAATTCGAAGAATTATTTTATTTTGATTAAAATCAACAGAAGCTTTTCTGGGTTTAACTCTAGATGTCAGAAAAACAGCGATACTCCATCATTGGAGATCGCTGTTTTTTTTTTTTTTCAGTCGATTATAGCTTACTCAGGAATTTACAGGGTTCTGTTCAACAGATTTGGGTGTAAAAGCTCTTCGAACAACCTTCGTTAATTCCATTAGGATGAGGGAGCCGAGGGCTAAGCCTGCTGCAATCAGCCACTCTGACATTCCAAATGAAGCCGGAATCGAGAAGATTTCTCTAACTCCTGGCAGAACCGCAATGCCGTAAAAGGCAAAGCAGACCAGAACGGCTCCGATGACGTATTTGTTGCTGAAAAGGCCAGCTTCAATAGCAGTTTGACTGTTCGAACGGGCGGCAAAGGTCTGCAATGTACGAGACAAGATCAGGGTTGTGAATGCCATAGCTACGCCCATATCAGGTGAATCCTGAAGTCCGATATACAGGGATATGATAACAGCTATACCTATGAGTAGACCACGAGTGACAATGGCCTGCATCATTCCTCCTGCGAATATTCCTTCCTTGAGCTCTCTTGGTTTTCTGTTCATCACATTAGGTTCAGGTTTTTCCATCCCGAGAGCAATGGCGGGCAGAGAATCATTCGCCAGATTGATGAATAGAAGCTGAATCGCTGTGAAAGGATTAATCCAGTTGAAAATAAGGGCAAAGAGGATGGCGATAATTGCACCCAGGTTACCGGAAAACAAATAGGCGATCGCTTTTTTGATATTGTCAAATACCGTTCTGCCCACAGATACAGCATTGACAATGGATACAAAATTATCATCGGTCAAAATCATGGCAGCCGCATCTTTGGCAACATCGGTTCCACTGCCCATGGCAACTCCGATATCTGCTTGCTTCAAAGCAGGTGCGTCATTTACACCATCACCGGTCATGGCTGTTATTTTGCCTTTCCGCTGCCACGCGCGGACAATCCTGATCTTGTTCTCCGGAGAGACACGGGCGTACACACCAATCTGCTCGAGTTTGTGATCAAGTTCCTCGTCAGACATGGCATCGAGTTCTTGGCCGGTTACGGCAATTTCATTCTCAGTCATCAGACCGATATCGCGGCCGATCGCTTGTGCGGTTGTCTTATGATCACCGGTAATCATGATGGTTCGGATTCCAGCCTTCTGAGACTCTGCGATCGCGCCGTAGACAGCTTCCCGAGGTGGATCAATCATAGCTGTCAAACCTACGAGCACTAGATTTTGTTCATCCTCCAATCCGACTTCAGTAACTGTATTTGGTACGGTTTTGTAGGCATAGGCAAGTACACGGAGTGCTCTGCTGGAGAACTCCTCATTGGCTTCGAAGAAGCGTTCAAGAACTTCTGGTGTCATCGGCACTTCTTTTCCACTTAACAGTACATGCGAGCATAGACCAAAGAGCACATCGGGTCCACCTTTAGTAATCATTGCTTTTTGTCCGTTAAAAGTATGCAAGGTCGTCATCAGCTTGCGATCCGAGTCAAAAGGTAGTTCGGCTTCGCGAGGGAAATTATCGCGTATTTCCTTATAATCTTTATTCTTGCTGTTGCTGAAGGCAATAAGTGCTACCTCTGTAGGATCACCCAGCTCTTTACCATCCTCATTAATGTTAGAGTCGTTGCAGAGCACGGCAATATGCAGGAGCCGCCGGGCTTCTTCAGACCATTCTTCAGGCGCTTGATTGAATTGATCACGGTCACCTTCTGGTAGAAAGTAATCTACAACAGTCATTTTATTCTGGGTGAGGGTACCGGTTTTATCTGTACAGATGACACTGGTTGACCCAAGGGCTTCGACAGCGGGTAGCTTACGAATAATCGCATGTTGCTTAGCCATCTTATTAGTACCTACGGATAGGACAATAGTTACTATTGAGGAAAGAGCTTCGGGAATCGCAGCAACCGCCACAGCGACTGCAAACATTAACGCATTCAGGATAGCTTCTGTTGTATCCACAGTCTCATTCGATAACCAAACACGTCCGGCCTGGATGGCAAAGATTACAATGGACAGGAGTATAATTGCTACCCCCAGCTGCTTGCTGAATGTTTCGAGCTTGCGCTGCAGCGGCGTTTGCTTGGCTTCGGCGCTTTCAATGAGTTCAGCAATTTTTCCGATTTCGGTAGTGAGTGCAGTTCCCGTTACTACTAGCGTTCCGCGGCCATATACAACTAGTGAACCGCTGAACGCCATATTACGCCGGTCTCCAAGCGGAGATTCTTTCGCGATGATATTTGTATGCTTTTCCACAGCTTCGGATTCTCCGGTTAGCATACCCTCATTTATTTTTAAGCTTTCCGATTCTATAATCCGGCCATCGGCGGGTACAAAATCGCCGGCTTCCAGCCAGACGATATCACCGCGTACAAGTTCCCTTGCCGGGACGGTTTTTAATTCTCCATCACGCAGCACTTTGGCCTCGGGGGCTGACATCTGCTGCAAGGCATCCAGTGAACTCTCCGCTTTACGGGTCTGGATGACACTTATAACTGCATTGAGAATCAACACGAGGAAAATAATAAGCGACTCCATAACTTGTCCCATAACAATCTGGACAATGGCGGCTATAAGCAGTACGACTACCATAGGGTCTTTGAAGTTTTCAAGAAAAAGCTTCCAAACAGGATCTTTTTTCTTTCCTTTTAATTCGTTAAAACCATAATCTTTTAGACGATTGTCGACTTCTGCCGAAGTAAGCCCGTTAGCTGAACTCTGAACATCCTGTAAACTGTCGGCTACATTGTTGCGGTAATATTCCACTAATGATAGCTCCTCTCTGCTGTGCTGTGTCTTTGTTCTTAAAAATTACGGTTCAAGCCGGGACAAGTTTCAAAATATCGAGCTGCATAAACTGTTTTTACATTATAAATGTGTCTTTTGAGCTTGAAATTGGACTGAGCATTGAGCTTGACGTATAGTATTAATACTGTCGAACCTTGTAATAAATTGAGTTCTGAACTAGATAGAAATTTGGAGGAACCTCGTGAAGTTTACATTCAAGGAAGAAAAAATATATGTAAATCTGGTTCGTTTCGTTGGGTCATTGCTCTTAGCAATTTCCTATTACAAAGATTATAGCGGTCAAGGATTCATTAACCTTCTAGGTGGTCTGATCGTGTTGTTGCTATATATGGTGTTGATTTGGGTAAAAAACGCTTGGTGGACTGAAGTGAAATATTATGCTGTTACTTTTATAATGATTTTGATTATATTAGTGCTTCATTATGTTTTTGGCTCACCGAATACAAGTTTACTATGGCCGCTTTATTTTATTATCCTATTTATGAATCGAGTTTATCCCCGTGTTTCTTTTATTGTTGGAATCACTACACTTACTGCTGTTTTTCTGATTTATTCATTGTCCTTAAGCAGTTTTTTAGGGCTGCTTTGTGTAATCCTCGTAGCGCGAAGTATAAAAATCAGAAGAGATGCTCACTACTTAACAACGCTCCACCTTGAAGAGTTAAATAAAACTCATAAAGAGCTGGAGGCTACGCATAACGAACTTCAAGAAGCTATGGTTCATTCGGTACGTTATGCAGCTTTAGAAGAAAGAACCCGGCTTGCCAGCGAAATTCATGATGGAATGGGTCATCAATTGACTTCACTGATAGTACAATTGCAAGCCCTTCAGATTATGCAAGTAAATGATCCTAAAAGAGCAGCTGAGTCCACCAGCCAGTTAATTACTATTGCTCGTCAAGCTATGGCGGAAGTTCGAGTTGCGGTAAAGGAATGGTCAAATGACGAAATGGGTTTAGGGCTAGTTGCTTTAAAAGGCCTCGTAGCCCAAACTCAAAGCAGATCTTCTATACAGTTCAAACTTAATCAAAAATCGGAAGTCACAGAGTGGCCTATTGAAACAAGTATCGTGTTATATCGAGTTCTGCAGGAGTCATTAACCAATGTGCTTCGTCATTCAAATGCGACTATTGCCAGCATTGATATTGAAGAAGTAAACGATATGATTTACCTTACGGTCACAGACAATGGAGTAACTGCTAAAGAAGAACCTTTAAATTTAGGGTATGGTCTAAATGGCGTAACAAAGCGGTGTAAAGCATCGGGGGGCTACTGTTTTTTTTCGTCTATAGAACCTCATGGCTTTCGCCTGCAGGCAGTCGTTCCCGTTGCATGTAGACCTATTGTGGAAGAGAAGGAGTAGTTCACTTGGATAAAATAATTAGGATTGTACTTGCTGACGATCAGCCTTTCGTCCGGCAAGGATTAAGGTACATTATAGATTCACAACCTGATATGGAATGCGTAGGAGAAGCCTGTGATGGGGAGGAAGCTTACCTTGTTTCACTTGAAACTAAACCCGATATTGTGTTAATGGATATTCAAATGCCTAATTCCTCGGGGCTTGAAGCAACTCGCAAAGTTCTCCGTGTAAGTCCAGAAATTAAGATTGTACTTCTAACCACTTTTGATGTTCAAGCCTATGTTATTGAAGGGATACGTGCAGGCGCAGTAGGGTACTTGTTGAAGGATACGGATATGCAAGAAGTTCTTGCGGGAATACGCTGGGCGAATCAAGGTAATGCAATTTACAGGACACCTACTGCAAGTAAGGCGCTTATAGCAGCCATTTCGAGTGATGCTAAACTAAACAAAACAGAGCAAGCATCAGATGATTTTTCTGAATCTCTGACCGAACGTGAACTTGATGTACTCCAACAAATGGCATACGGGCGCAGGAACTCTGAAATTGCGGAAATTCTGAATATTTCACAGGGCACGGTTAAGACTCATATTCATCGTATTCTCCAAAAGCTTGAGGTCGAAGATCGTACACAAGCTGTTGTATTGGCTATACGGACAGGGATGGTAGAGTAACAGAGGGAGAAGTTGTTCTATAAAAAAATAGCCATGTAGTTAGAAAGACCGGCCACAACCGGTCTTTTTTTGTTTTGTTTGTGGGGTCTGCTCAAACATTGTATATCTCTAGATAGAGGTATCGTTGCTTATAAATCAATCGCTGTGTAGATGTGTTAGTCCCTATGATTTTTTATTATTAGTAAGGCAACACAGTGGAACTGCAACGCTCTATACAAGGAGGAAATATAATGCACATTACAGTCACACAAGTAATTTCAAGCACACCATCATGGGTGTGGATATTATTCATTCTTTTGTTCATAATGGGGATTAAAAATTCTCAGGAACGGCCTGTTATTTTTTCACGGATGTTTATTGCCCCGCTTATTTTTATGGCATGGGGATTACGGACAATAACAACTACTTTTCCTCAATTAGGTCTAACGTTGACGAGTTATATGATCTTTATCATTCCAGGTTTCCTGATTGGCTATCTTTTAAATAAGAGGTACCAATCCTTTGTTAGAAAAGAATCAGTAGTGTTCAAAAAGAAAAGTTATCTTCCATTATTTATTGTCCTACTGAATTTTATTGTTAAATATATTCTGAATGTGATGTCGATTTTTTACCATAGCAGCGTATTTCATATCATTTATTCTTCAGCAAATGGGCTAACTGTTGGATTGTTTTTTGGAGGTATCGTATATACCTTTTATATGCAATGTAAGCTTGAAAACTCTATAAGTGGCAGAAGGGGGATCAATTGATCTCGTTAAAAGAACAAAATAAGACCTGTCTGATGACAGGTCTTATTTGTCTATACTTTCCTATTTGTTAGCGCCCGAATTAGCCGGCTCATGCAATTGCCCTGACTCACGGTGCCTCCGACTCATGAATACCAAAGACAATGCAATTACCGTGAGGATAACCCCAAGGACTTGAAATCCCTCGAAGCTAAACTTACCTCCCATTATGATACCTATTAACAATGAAGAGAGAATGGTTCCCAGGTATCTCGATGTATTAAATAATCCGGAGGCAACACCGATGATTTCTTTTGGAGAACTTTGGAACAAGGCTGCTTGCAGGCCGACATTGTTCAATCCGTTGCTAATACCAAATGCAGCTAAAGCCACACATACACTGATCACCGGTGAAGTCTGATTTAAGGTCACAAGCCACACTGATCCCAATGTCATCAGGACCCCGGACACCAGCAATGCTGGCCGGGGTCCTGATCTATCGATCCAGCGTCCTGCTATTGGAGCAGTAACCAGCGAGCATAATCCCAGCGTTAGCATGAGAATCCCAGTTTGGAATTCACTGACATGACGTACCATTTGCAAGTAGGATGGAATCCCGAAAAAGAGTGAGTAAAAAAGTACATTAACGAGCATGAATTCAACATTAACCCAAGTCATTGCCGGATATTTGGCAAATGTACGTAAAGGAATAAAGGGTGACGCCGCTTTTAGCTCATGCCGGACGAATGCCCCCAGCAGAACGAGTCCTGTTAGCAAGGTAATGACATGTATTAATGAGATATGTCCGGATGATTTTGCTGAAAGCAATCCAAGGAGCACGCCAACCAGCCCCACAGTGAAGAGCAGGATTCCTGACGCATCAATCAAATCAAACCATTTGCGCAGGGACATTCCCCGGGTAATGGTTGTTGACGGTTCGTCCTTGGGGATATGCCTCCAAGATAATAGAAAGCTCGCCACCACGAATGGAATATTGACGAAAAAGATAGCTGGCCAGTCCCACCAGTGAATAATAACCCCGCCAATAAAGGGTCCAATTGCTGCCGCGCCGGATAGGAAGATGGATAAAACAGACAGTGCGGTCGCTTGTTTCTCCGTAATATGAATCCGCACAATGGCCATTCCAACGGCAACCATCATGCTAGTTCCAATGGCTTGCACAATACGGAACACGATGAGACAGCCAAAGTTTGGGGAGAGAGGAGCTAATAAACCTGCAATGAAGGATACGACAAGCCCGGTAAGAAATAATTTCCTCCGGCCGAATAAATCGCTGGCCTTTCCCATGACAGGTTGAGCGATGCTGCTTGCAATGTAAAAAGAAAAAATAATCCAGGAAACACCTGTATAGTCAAGCTGGAATACATTTTGCAGCCTTGGAATAGCCACAGACACCATCGAAGAATTTAAAGGGTTCAATAAAATCCCCAGACCTACTGAAATCATTAACCACCTGTTGCGAACACTCATTTTAAATCCCCCTAAAGCTTATTAATGTCATCGTACTTGAAATCGATTATTCATTCCAACGCATTTTATGTTATGATCTCATTGACTTGAGGGAATGAATGGAGGTGCGAAATGGAACTTCTGCAACTGCAATATTTTCTCGCTGTAGCTCGGTTGGAACATATGACTGAAGCTGCACGAAATCTACACGTTACTCAATCTTCACTAAGCAAAACGATTCAGCGTTTGGAGGAGGATCTGGGGGTACCTTTATTCGATCGGGTAGGAAGAAAGCTGCGACTGAATGAGTCCGGAAGCCGGTTTCTTCGCCGAGCTGAAAGGGCATTATTTGAATTGGAGCAGGGAAAACAGGAGCTTAGCGATTTATCCAGTCCTGAACATGGCACACTCGAATTAGCGGTGACGACCGCAAGCACATTACCCAATATCCTGCGAGAGTTTCGGAAAAAGCGGCCTGATATTCAATACCATGTGCAAATGTTGACCACGCAGGAAATGGTTACACTTCTTAATAGAGGAGAGGTTGATTATTGCTTATCCTCACCTCCAATAAAAGGGGATGACATCGAATGTCAAATCGTCTTTATCGATCCGATTCTTGTGGCTGTTCCAAAGGGGCATCGGCTGGCTAATCGAAGCAGCGTATCTTTGACAGAGCTAAGGGATGAATGGTTTGTTGGTGTAAAGAGTGGCTATGGTACTCGCGATTTAATAGACTCTGTATGCAAATCGGTTGGATTTGTGCCTAAATATGTGTATGAGGGGGATGAACCTGCAAGGCTTAGCACTCTTGTGGAAGCTGAAATTGGCTTAGCTTTCATACCAAGCACGGCACGGAATTCACGGGAAGATATCCAATACCTCCAAGTAGAGAATCACGAATTGGAAAGGGAGATAGCTCTATTGTGGCACAGGAGCCGGTACATTTCTCAGGCTGCTTTGGAATTTCGGGAGGTAGTTGTAGAATATTTTGGAGCGTTATCCAAACAGACAATTTAATTACGCCGCAGAACAAATAACAAACCAAGTCCCCGTTACCTTCCGTTACGTTCAACGGTCCGTAAGTGGGGTTTTCTTTTGGGTTAAATACGTAGAATCTTTAATCATACATACGTTTTCCTATAATTATGGGGGGTAACACCTTTAATATTAGCGTAGTAGTGCGTAGCAGCGAGGCTGTAAAATAGTGTGAGTACACATGAAAGCGTTTACATAAAAGGAGGGGGTCTGTAAGTAAAAAGATTCATTTGTGATGATGTTCTACTGCTCTTCGGAATGATTGTGCCACTGTTGAAATTGAGGATTTAGCAGGTAAAGAAATTAGCGTGGGAATATAGGGCTGGTGCTAATAAGGTAGGTCATTAACTGATTTGTATGAAAATCACTAGAGGAGGAATGCATTAAATGAGTAGAATGCTTAAACAAGTAATCTCGATTTTACTCGCAGCTGCCTTGCTTATTCCGACAAGCTGGATCGCTCCGGTTACTGAAGCTGCGGCGCAGGATACGACAGTATCATCAGATACGGTAACGGTATATCACGAAACTTTTGCGAGTGGCAAGGGTATTGCAGCTCAAGCAGGCAGTGCTAGCCTTACACCTGTGACTGATAAAGTTTTTACTGGCAATGCTGACGGCGCAGCTTTATATGTAAGCAACCGAGCGAATAACTGGGACGCGGCTGATTTTAAATTCAGCGATATGGGCCTAGAAAACGGCAAAACCTACACGGTAACTGCATCCGTGTATGTAGACGCTGATGTGATTGTACCTAGCGGTGCCCAAGCTTATCTTCAAGCGATAGGCAGCTACGCTCTTTTGGCAAATGTGAATTATGAAGCAGGCCAAGCGGTCACCTTGACGAAAGAATTTACCGTGGATACGGACAAAGATACAACGCTGCGTGTTCAATCCAACGATGACGGGAAAACGGTTCCGTTCTACATTGGGGAGCTCCTCATTACAGCAAAAAAAGCAGTGACGGAAACGGATAAAGAAATCTATCACGAAACTTTTGCGAGTGGCAAAGGTTTAGCCTCACAATCAGGTAGCGCTAACCTAACCCCTGTCACCGATAAAGTTTTTACTGGCAATGCTGACGGGGCAGCTTTATATGTAAGCAACCGAGCGAATAACTGGGACGCGGTTGATTTTAAATTCAGCGATATGGGTCTAGAAAACGGCAAAACCTACACGGTAACTGCATCCGTGTATGTAGACGCTGATGTGACTGTACCTAGTGGTGCCCAAGCTTATCTTCAAGCGATAGGCAGCTACGCTCTTTTGGCAAATGTGAGTTATGAAGCAGGCCAAGCGGTCACCTTGACGAAAAAATTTACCGTGGATACGGACAAAGATACAACACTGCGTGTTCAATCCAACGATGACGGGAAAACGGTTCCGTTCTACATTGGGGATGTATTGGTCACAGAAAAGGTGGCTACAGTAGAGCCAACTCCAACACCAGAAACACCTAGAGACCCAGCTTTACCTTTTACCACTGTTACTTTTGAGGATCAAACGGCAGGTGGTTTTGAAGGCAGAGCAGGTACTGAAACGCTTACGGTTACTAATGAAGCGAATCATACGGATGGTGGTTCATACGCTTTGAAGGTTGAGGGCAGAACCAGTACATGGCATGGGCCGACATTACGTGTGGAGAAGTATGTGGACAAAGGCTACGAATATAAAATTTCGTTATGGGTCAAGCTGATCCAGCCAGCAAGCTCGCAGCTTCAGCTGTCCACGCAGGTTGGCGATGGAAGCAGCGCCAATTATGTGCAGCTCGCACCTAAAACCATCAGCGCAAGCGATGGCTGGATTCAGTTCGAGGGAACTTACCGTTATAACAATGTAAGCAGTGAGTATTTGACCATTTATGTGGAAAGCTCCAGTAATAGCGCGGCCTCATTTTATATCGATGATATTAATTTTGAAAAGGTAGGCTCTGGCCCGGTTGATATCGAAAAAGATCTTGTGCCGATTAAGGATGCTTACCAGAGTGATTTTCTGATCGGAAATGCGATAACCGCTGAGGATCTGGAAGGTGTCAGACTTGAGCTTCTGAAAATGCATCACAATGTTGCTACGGCAGGTAATGCCATGAAGCCGGACGCGTTGCAGCCTACGAAGGGCAACTTCACGTTTACCGCGGCAGATACAATTGTAGATAAAGTACTGGCTGAGGGCATGCAGATGCATGGACATGTGTTGGTATGGCATCAACAATCGCCTGCATGGCTGAATACAACAACAGACGCAGCTAACAACACGATCCCCTTGGGACGGGATGAAGCTCTTATGAATTTGCAGACCCATATCCAAACCGTTATGGAGCATTTTGGTGACAAGGTGATCTCCTGGGATGTTGTAAATGAGGCGATGAGCGATAACCCATCCAACCCAACAGATTGGAAAACTGCGCTGCGTTCCGCCCCATGGAAAAGTGCTATTGGAGCAGATTACGTAGAGCAAGCCTTCCTGGCGGCAAGAGAAGTGCTGGACACGCATCCAGATTGGGATATTAAGCTCTATTACAACGATTATAACGAAGACAATCAGAATAAAGCGCAGGCCATCTACAGTATGGTCAAAGAAATCAATGATAGGTACGCGCTGACTCACCCTGGCAAATTGCTTATCGACGGGGTTGGCATGCAGGGGCACTACAGCATCAATACGAACCCAGAGAATGTGAAGCTATCCTTGGAAAAGTTCATTTCCTTGGGTGTCGAAGTAAGCATAACTGAGCTGGACATTCAGGCCGGAAGCAACTATCAGCTTTCTGAAAAGCTTGCTAATGCGCAGGGTTATCTGTATGCACAGTTGTTAAATATCTTCAGGGATCACGCTGATTCTATCAAACGTGTTACCTTCTGGGGAATGGATGATAATACAAGCTGGAGAGCTTCATCCAATCCGTTGTTATTCGATAAAAATCTGCAAGCTAAGCCGGCTTACTATGGCGTTATCGATCCTGATACCTTCATTGAAGAGCATGAGCCTGAATCAGTAGAAGCCAATCAATCTACTGCCAAATTCGCTGCACCTGTTATAGACGGAACAGTTGACGAGATCTGGAGCCAGACCGCTGAGATTCCGGTCAATCGGTATCAAACCGCTTGGCAAGGAGCGAGCGGAGTAGCAAAAGCACTCTGGGATGATCAATATTTATATGTCCTAGTCCAGGTGAGTGATACGCAGCTTGATAAGAGCAGCGTGAATGCACATGAACAGGATTCGGTCGAAATCTTCGTGGACCAAAATAATGGGAAAACGACGTTTTATCAAGATGATGATGGCCAGTACAGAGTCAATTTTGACAACGAGACTTCATTTAATCCTTCAAGTATCGCAGCCGGCTTCGAATCGGCAACCCAGATTTCCGGAACAAACTATACGGTTGAAGTGAAGATTCCACTTCAAGGGATCACTCCGGACAACGATAAAAAGCTTGGTTTCGATGTACAGATCAACGATGCTAAAGAGGGCTCACGTCAAAGTGTCGCGGCTTGGAACGATACGAGTGGAACTGGGTATATGGACACATCCGTTTATGGTGTGCTTACTTTAAAGGGGAAATCTGCCGGTCCGGAACCAACCCCAACGCCGACAACAGCACCGACACCGACACCAACGAGCCCAACCGATCCAACAGACCCAACTGACCCAACAGATCCAACGGATCCAACAAACCCAACGGAACCATCGGCAACCCCGACACCTGTTCAAACAGCGACGCCAGCGCCAACAAATGCACCAACGGGTAGCAGCACCGGTAATGTTGTATCAACTCCACAACCTGGAGCCATTACAAACAAAGATGGTATTGTTACGATTAAACTGGAGGTAAAGTCCGATAATGGGTATGTCATAGGTACGATCTCCAGCGACAACATGAAAAAAGCGCTTGAACTGGCTAGTGTAGCGGCAAACGGCAAGAAACAAATTATCATTGAAGTGCCAAAGCAAACGGACACGAAAGGGTATGATATACAATTACCGACCCAAAGTCTAATGGGGAAAGAAAACTATGAACTATTGCTTAAGACGGAAAAAACCACAATTCAAATTCCAAGCAATATGTTGTCCAATGTAACAGACAGTGCTGAACAAGTATCCATACGAATAAATAAAGTCACCAAGGACAGCTTGGAAGCAGCTACCCGCAATATGATTGGCAACCATCCAATTATCGGTCTAAGCTTAGTAGCAGGTGACAAAGTTATTCCTTGGAATAACCCTAACGCACCTGTAACGATAGCCATTCCTTACGTGCCGACAGCGGAGGAGCTTAACCATCCAGAGCTTATCGTCGTTTGGTACATCGATGGCAAAGGCAACGTAATGCCGGTTCCGAACGGTCGATATGATGCTGCAACCCAAACGGTTGTCTTTCAAACAACCCACTTCAGCACTTATGCAGTAACCTTCGTAAAGAAAGACTTCGGAGATCTGCAGAATCTGTCATGGGCTAAACAAGCTATAGGCGTTATGGCGGCTCGCGATATCATCAAAGGAACGTCGGTGAACAGCTTTTCACCTGCAGATTCAATCAAACGAGCGGATTTCATTGCTCTCCTCGTAAGAGCGCTTGAACTGAAGGGAACGGGCAAAAGTGCAATAATGTTCAACGATGTCCAAAAGACGGACTATTATTATGATGAACTGGTCATCGCGAAGGAACTGGGAATTGCTACAGGTTTTAAAGATGATACGTTCAGACCCAATAGCAATATCTCCAGACAAGATATGATGGTGCTGACAGCACGCGCGCTGGCGGCAGCCGGCAAGCAAGTTAAGGCGAGCGGTACTGTAGCTGCTTATCTAGATGAAGCAAGTATATCCAGCTACGCAAAAGACAGCGCATCATTGTTGATCAAATCCGGAGTCGTAAACGGAAAGAATAATAGAATTGCGCCGAACGATACGCTTACCCGTGCTGAAGCGGCAGTCATCCTGTACCGTATCTGGAAGCTGTAGTCCCGGCAGCAGAGAAAAAAACTCTGAATTAGCTCATGTTCATTTTTAATCTGAAGAGCGGAAATACGTGTATAACCATCCCTTGCGTTCTTCTGTTTTAAGCATCGCTGCTCACCTCCCTGCGGAGAGGAGCAGCGATTTTTTTGTGTATGTTCCGTTAAATCGGAGCTAAAACGGAAAAAAATGTCACGAAACAGACCGCTCAAGTGTTATAACTGTACTGATAGTAGAAAGGAGACAGTCGTGGACTCTATTGAAGAAAAGATAAAGCGGGTACAAGCGGGGGAAGTCTACCTTTTTTCAGATATTATCAGACTCTACCAACAACGGATCTACCTCTACTGCTTTCGCTTGTTGAACAATAAGGAAGAAGCCGAGGATGCGGTTCAGGACATATTTATTAAGGCTTACCAGAACATCGGCCATTTTGAGTCTCAGGTGAGTTTTAACTCATGGCTCTACAGGGTTTCCTATAATCATTGCCTGAATCAACTGCGCCGGAAGAAATTTCAAAATCAGCTGCGAAAATTACTCAGACAGGATGTAACCACTAAAAGCGCTGAACAAATGGTAGAAAATCAGTTGTTCAGTGAATCCGTGGCCTCTGCCCTGGAAAAGCTTAGCGTGGAGGAACGCAATCTGTTGATTTTGCGCATTTTTGAAGATAAATCATTTGCAGAAATTAGTGAAATTCTGGGTAAAAGTACGGTCACAGTTAGGAAACGGTACGAGCGGACAAGGTGCAAGCTCAGAGAAGTCATTGAAAGAAAGGAGAAACAACTATGCGCAAGGACGAATTGACTTCCGAAGAGTTGTTTCTGAAGGAGGGGGATAATTCTGCCAAACTTCCGCTGGTTGATGTTCATGATTCTGTAATCCAAGCCATCGGGCTAGGTAATGGTCGCCTTGCTGTTAAGCCTGTACCTCACCAGCAAGAGGGAGACATCCCAGATATTATGCATAGAGTGGAGCCAGAAACCTATGCCAAACGATACCGTAAGCGCATGTGGAGCAGGCCTGTAAGGAGATGGGCAGCGGTGCTGATCCTGGTTATCTTGGTAGGAGGCAGCTATTCCTTGTTTAAGGAGAGTCCCTGGCAAGCTGCCCAATTTCAATATGAGGTGCTGCCATACGAGCCGCTTCTTGCAACGAAGGAAGGGGGGACGATTGAAGTATCTAAGAATCCGTTAGTTCCTTCAAAGGTAAAAATTCCTCAGAGAGTGGCGACCAAAGAAGAAGAGCTGCTGAGTGAAAAAAATTTAGAGGCATATAGAGTTGTAGAGAAATTATTACTACCGGGAGAGGGCGCTTCTTACGTGTTAAAAAAGGAAGGTGCTGGAGATGAACGTCCTCAGCTTGGCAGAGTTATTCCTGCGATGCTATTTAATGATTATTCCAGTTATTTAGCCAAAGCAGAAGAGTATAAGGTGCCATATTTGCCACGTCCGGAGTATCTGCCAGAAGGGTATGTTTTTGATCAAGCATGGATACAACCTGATTTTGAGGTCAACGAGAATGAACTGCTTGCCCTGACTGATGGTATAAAGCTGGAAGGCGGTTACCGGGTTATGTGGAAAAAAGAAGCTACGGCCAGTATTAATTATGACTATTCGTCGATGAGATACAAAAAAGGGGAGAGTATGGTAAGAATTAATGCCAAACACATCAAGGCAAAGTCCGGAACGGTGGAAAGCTTACTAAGGACGAACACCACAATCGTACAGAATATTCTTGTTAACGGAACCCAACTGATCTATACGGAAACTACAAACAATGAAATAAAGTTGGGGTATAGATACAGACTTGTCTGGACGGATCCAGAACAAAATGTAGTATACGATATGACTGCTGCACCGGAGTCTTCTTCTTTAACCAAAGAGGAGGTTATCCGAATTGCTGCCGACATGATGAAATAAGTATAGAAATTTGATGTCACAAATCCGGTAACGTAAGTGTTATGTAAGAGTACTACATATACAGGAAGGTGAGGTATTTTAATGAATAATAGAAAAACACTCATTGCCATGACCAGTATGACCCTAATGTTCGGTTTAGGTTATGGCTTCAAAGGAGAAGCTTACGCCGAGAAGTCTGTTGCTCAGTCTGTGGAAGAAACCGCCATTAAGGCGGAAGTCAAATATATAGCTCAGGGCATCGATGAAGCTGCCAAAGCGAAAACAGATCAGGAACAAAAAAAATTCAAGAATCTCAAAGATCTGCAGCAGAAAGCATTAAGTGAAGAGCTTAAACCTGGAGAAATCAGATATGTGTATATTAATGACAAGGAATATCAAGCCTATGCTAAGGGATCACCCACTGCGGGTGCATATTATTCCCTTTCGTTTAATACGTATAATGAATATGTGGAAAAGTATGCTGCCGGCAATACCTCCATGCCACTGCAATTGCAAGAGCCTCCGGAAGGCTACAATTTTTTCAGGGCAATTGTTTCTCCATATATGACGAAAAAAGAACAGGATAAGATATACTATCAAGTGATCGCCGAGGGTAAGGCGTCCGATAAGAAAATATATGTAAAGAAATTGCAGGAGAAGCGTACAGCTATCAACATCATCTATAATATGACCACAGAGAAAAATGGTAAAAGAGGAGTTCTTGCCATCGCTGCCGAACCTGCAGGACCTAAGGATACGACTGTTGAATCCGAACCAGCAAATGCACAGTCGCAGAAGCTAAAAGTGAGTGGCCAAGAGGTGGTATACACACCTATTGATAAGATGGAGTACAAGTCAGTTGCATGGATGAATCCAAAGACCCGTGTCAATTATATTATTCGGGAAACCGGTGGACACCTGACCAAGGAGGATTTGATTGCTTTGGCAGGACAGATCATTGAAGCTTCGGCGTAGAATGATTCTAAGACACTTACTAATTAATTTGATTAAGGCAGCCCCCAGGGCTGCTTTTTGGTTTGAGTATAAAGATCTATAGTATTCACGCTATTTAGGAGATTAAAAGCGAAATGTGGCGTTGGCAATGGAAATGTGTCTTTTTTAAGTATTCACAAATAAAGAACGAATATCCTATCATTCCAATATTTACAATATTCGATATAAAGTGATATAATTTTCGAGATTCATATACATAAACATGAAAGAAGAGTGTAAGATGCTAAAGGTAACAAGTAAAAAAGTCATGTCAATTATTACAGTTAGCTCAATGCTGTTGGCTGTGGGTGCAGTCGCTTACGCAGACACGACATTGAAGAAGATTTCTGCATATCAGAATGCGGCCATCAGCATTGAAGTGGATAATCAGAAAGTGAACCTGTCAAGTAGTGAAGGAACAATGTACCCAATTATCTATGAGGGACATAGCTATGTATCCGCCAAGGCTGTATCTGAAGCACTGGGGGCAACCGTGAAATGGGATAACAGTCGTCAAGCTGTTGTGATCACATCGGCGAACGGCGGAACATCTACATCCGTTGTCCCGGATAAGGACAATACCGTTGCACAAGCTACTGCGAAGCCAGCAACCGTATCTACTCCGCCTGCAACCGAGTCCACACCGCAGGCAACACCAAAGCCTGCTGCCTCATCTTCCGCTACGACTTCCAGTAACAGCGGCGTTTCGTTTGCAGATGCAGTGAAGTTAGGTACTTCTTTTACTTATACGGACCTTGATAACAATTATAGCCCTAAAGGTGATTCAACATCTGTTCAATATACTTTCACTATCAATAAGGTTACGTCGACTACTCTCGGACAATTACATGCTCTTGGGTTTGAGGAACATGTCACTGATCCCGATGTAGCTGTAGATTATGTCCTGCTTGATGTAACGCTTAAGGTGAAGAACGCCACTCTTGTAAAAGGTAGTCAGGACCAAGGGCGGAAGTTCCTTTCAAGTTTTACACCTACCATTTGGGGGGTAGAAACATCCAGTGGACAATACTATATTGGTGGCTCTAGTGATTATTTTGAGGGATCTCTCGGAGAAAATATCGAAAAGTTGTTAGCTGATTTTCCTGAAGTCACCCCAAGTAAACCGGGTTCTTTTGAAGCTTCGGGTAAAGTTATTCTGCCAATAATCAAAGGCAAGGAGAACAACCTTGTTCTTTATAGAAACGATAGCAAGCTTGAGTCCGACAAAAGGTCCATCTATTTTAAACTGAAATAGTTATGCAAGTTAGCAGATGGTTTGGTCGCTAATTGTTGTAATAAGATCAAACTAAAAAGAGATCAACGATGTCATTCATCGTTGATCTCTTTTTTATGATTCTTAAACAGTGCTGATAACTTCTATATATCAAGCTTCTTTGGCAATGACTTTTTTTAGCTTCACTTTGGGTTCTTGCTCAGGATCAGGCGCTTGCCCAACACGTTTAATAAAGAAAGATAGCAGCAGACCGAGGATGCCAATTCCCACAATCACTAGATAGGAATCATTGATCCCTTGAATGGATGCTTCCATAATCATATGTTCCTGTGTTCCGTTCTGTGTGCTGCCAGAGGCCAGCATATCCTTCATATGCGTTGTAGTACGGCTCGTCATTACGGTGACGAGCAGGGAAGTCCCGACGGCGCCAGCTACTTGTCGAATGGTATTTGAAATCGCTGTACCATGCGCACTAAGCTTGGCGGGTAGTTGATTTAGACCCAAGGTTTGTATAGGCATGAGAAGGAGAGCCATCCCGATCCGGCGGCCTGTTGACATGTATACCAGATACATGTAACTGGTTGAGTCGGTTAAGTTCACAAAGCTTAGAGTCGTTGCAATTGTAATTAACAATCCGATGATGGCGAGCCATTTCGCTCCGAACCGGTCGAATAGCTTTCCGGTTACCGGCATCAACAATCCCATTACGAGTGCACCGGGAAGCAGCAGCAAACCGGACTCCATCGCTGTAAAACCGCGGGCATTCTGCAGGTACAGAGGCAGCAGCATCATATCCGCATACATCACGATTGTAACTGCGATACTGATGACAGTCGTTAAGGAGAACATATTGTATTTAAAGGCCCGGAGATCAAGCAGTGGATTTTGGGAAGCCAGCTGTCTCCAAGTAAATAAGCCAAGGGAAAGCACACCTGCTGCTAAAGACAATAACACTTCTGCGCTCGACCAGCCTGCACTGGCAGCGCGGCTGAAGCCATACAGCAAGGTTCCAAAACCAATGGTAGAAAGAGTTACGCTAACAATGTCCAACTTGGGAAAGATGCGTTCTGATACATTTTTTAAATAAATAAATCCGCATATGATTACAATGACGGTCAAAGGAATCATGCCATAAAACATAGTCTCCCAAGAATAATGTTCCAAAATATATCCAGCCAGAGTAGGTCCAATCGCAGGCGCGAAAATAATGGCTAGCCCTACCATCCCCATGGCAGCCCCTCTCTTTTCAGGAGGGAACAGGGTCAAGATGACATTCGTGAGCAGTGGCATGATAATCCCGGCACCAGCTGCCTGAATCATACGCCCGGTCAACAGAACAGGGAAGTTTGTCGCGAGGGCCGATACGATCGTTCCAGCCAAAAATATAAACATAGAAGCTTGAAAAAGCTCTCGCGTCGTAAATCGTTGCATTAGATAAGCTGTAATTGGAATTAGAACACCATTAACCAGCATATACCCCGTTGTCAGCCACTGAGCTGTAGCCGCCGAGATATTAAAATCATGCATTAACTCCGGAACGGCAACGCTCATTACCGTTTGATTCAGTGTCGCAAGAAAGGCGCCCAAAATCATAATGAATAAGATGGGGCCCTTTTTCACGGAACTGCTTGTTACTTCTGTCTTTGTACTCACTCCACTCCATCCTTTCAACTCGTCGATCATGGACTAAATTTACAGTGTGTTGTATAGTTTACAATGCATGAATTAGATTATAAATGAAATTTTCATGTAATCAAGCAACAATTTGCGAAAAAATGTAAAGTAGTTTACATTCGTTCTAAAAATGTAGTTTTTTCTTTTTAAAAAACAACAATTATCTAAAATATGTAGCTTACAATATGAAAGTAAAAGATTGGAGAGTACAAGATGAATAACACAACGCAACGTACAGATCCCCGGGTACTTCGAACACGTCAATTGCTTAGAGATGCTGTGATTGAATTGCTTGAGGAAATGGATATTGAGAAAATATCAGTAAATCGTATTGCAGAGCGGGCTAAAATCAATCGGGTTACTTTTTATCTGCACTATCGGGATCTCCCGGATATGCTGGAAAAGATGGCGGATGAGATGGTGGAGGACATTCTACAAGTGGTGAACAACGATGACAACCATCACCAGTCGGTTGATGAAGAGAATTTGAGGATATTAGAAAGTCTGCTTAAGCATATTGCGGAAAATGCAAAATTCTACAAGGTCATACTCACATCCAAACGAAGCCCGATTTTTACAGATCGCCTGTTTAATTTGATGGCGGAAATCATTTCTGCGCACCAGGAGAAAAAGGAGGGGACTGCTGATCATTCAAAGACGCCGATACAAAAGGACATTGCCGTTTGGTACGGTTCAGCTGCTCTAATCGGCACGGTTATTTCTTGGCTCCGAGATGACATGCCCTATACGCCTGTGTATCTTGCCAGACAAATTAGTATGCTGCGTGCGAACTAGCAACGGGTTCCGACTAATGAACGGAGAGGAATTAAATGAACACGAACAAACAGCCACGCATCGTTGCGCGGCTGTTTGTCGTATTTAGAGCAGGTAAATCACTGCACACTGAGATTATCCCAGTTGACTTGGAATTCCTTCAACATCCCTTCTTTGGTCAGCTTGCCGCCGAGATACCCTTGTATGCTGCTGGATAATTCCTGTGGCATCCCGTTCGGCAGACGGGTCCAGTTCCAGGTCAGCGCTTGATCTTTATCGGTATAGGCCAGCACCTCAGCACCTAGTGCTCCAAGATCTTCTTCGGTTCCCTTAATGTTGTCGAGCGCAGGGATGAATTGGAATTCCTTGGTGATATATTTTTTTCCGGTCTCGGAGGTGACGAGCCAATTCAGGAAGACCTTGGCCTCCTCCTTAACGGGAGAGTTTTTATTGATAACCCAATTGCTGGGTACGCCTACATAAAGCTTGTCGTTGTCTTCGGGAGTGTCGTCAATGGGCATGGGCAGGAGGCCCAGATTAAGATTGGGATCGATGCCGTCGATCTGTCCTTGTGTCCAGTTACCCTGCTGCATCATCGCAGCTTCACCGCTCGCTAGCATAGTGACTTGAGTATTATAGTCGGTCGAGAGCGGGTTCTTATTGCCGTACTCTACAGTAAGGTCAAGTAGATCGATCCACTTGGAGAAAATAGGGTCTCCGGCGAAGGTTTTGGAACCGTCTGTAAGTCCGGCGATGAATGCCTCCGGATCAGGCTGCTGGGCGAAAGGTACGTTTACATTATGATTGCCAAGCACGAACCATTCTTGGTAACCATTCGCAAAAGGTGTGATGCCTGCCGCTTTTAACTTCTCGGAGGCTTCGCGCAGAGCGGTTAGCGTCAATGGCTTCTCGGTGATTCCGGCTTTCTTAAATAGATCCTTATTATAGATGAAGCCGTATCCTTCCAGATTCATCGGCATCCCATAGAGTTTGCCATCGATGGTCATTTGTTCTGCTGCGAGTGGCTTTACATCCTTGGCCCAAGCTTCGCCGCTCAGGTCCTCCAGATATTCCAGCCACATATCACGTTCATTGTTGCCGCCGATGGTGAAGATATCCGGCTCATCTCCGGAAGAGAATTTGGCACGCAGCGAGGCGCCATAATCGGTCCCGCCTCCCACGCTTTGCACCTCAAGCTTAATATCGGGATGTTCTTTCTCGAATTCGGTCTTGAGCGAAGCCAGCGCTTCGGATATTTCAACCTTGAATTGGTAGATATGCACGGTTTTTACTCCGTCTGCATTGTCGCTGCTGCGTCCGCAACCGGCTGTCAGAGCAGCCAGCAGCAGGGAGCATGCGAGGAGAATTCCACGTTTTGTTCTCATATTCATTCATCCTCTCTGGCTGAAAGCAACATGTATCGTTAGCCCTTTACGGAGCCTTGGGCAATGCCTTCAATAATATATTTTTGCATTACTAGGAAAAAGATGACCACCGGCGTAATCCCGAGCACAAGTCCTGGAAGCGCCAAATCCCACTGCTTCGTATATTGTCCGAAAAAGCTATAAGTGGCGATGGGAATGGTGCGGAGCACCGGATCCTGCAGAATAAGCGATGGCATCAAGTAATCGTTCCAGATCCACAGGGTGTTCAGTATGATGACGGTGACGATAATCGGTTGCATAAGCGGAAGAACAATCCGGAAAAAGGTACCATAAGGACTGCTTCCATCTACTCTTGAAGCTTCCTCTATATCGAGAGGTACCGATTTGACGAAGCCGTGGAATAGAAAAACAGTCATCGGGGCGCCAAACCCAAGATACGCTAAAATCAAACCGGCGGTTGAATCCATGACGCCCAAGCCGCTGACGACCTGCACCAGCGGGATCATAATAGATTGAAATGGGATAACCATGGCGGCTACTAATGCAATATAGAGCACACGGTTATACAAGCTGTTGTTGCGGACCATTTTGTAAGCGCACATGGAGCAAAGGAATGCTAGCAGAATATTACTAATCACCGTGATGATAAAAGAGTTCAGGAAAGCGCGGGGGAAATTGGTAGCTTTCCAAGCTTCCGCGTAGTTGCTCCACTGGAGTGCTGAAGGCAGCGCAGCAGAGTCTGATAGTATTTCACTATAGCTTTTCACTGAGTTAGCCAGCAAAAAGTAAAATGGCACTAAAAATAGTAGTCCCAGCAGGATTACAATCACTTCGATGAGAAGCAGGGGGAAATTAAATTTCTTGGCGGTAGTCTCCATTACAGCTCCACCTCTCTTTTCTTGGTTGCTCTAACCTGTAATAGGGAAATCAAAGCCACGATGACGAAGAAAACCATCGCTTTGGCCGAGCCCATTCCGAACCGACTGATGGTATAGGCTTCATTGTAAATATTTAAGGCTACAGATTCGGTAGCTTTAAAGGGCCCACCCTTGGTCAGCGACAGGTTGAGGTCAAACAGCTTAAAGGACCAGGAGATAGATAGAAATAGACAAACAGTTACAGCGGGCATGACCAGTGGAAGAGTGACATGGCGCAAGGCCTGAAAACGTCCGGCTCCATCCACTTTGGACGCTTCAATTAGGCTTTGGGGAACATTGTTGATAGCAGAGATGTAGATCACCATCAGATATCCCGCATTTTGCCAGACAAATACGATAACAATCGCCCAGAATGCTGTCCCTCCGGTGCCTAACCATGGAAGATTAAAGAAGGACCAGCCGGTGGCCTGCCCAATAGAGGAGAATCCTCTGACAAAAATAAACTGCCAAATAAACCCGAGCAAAAGTCCGCCAATGACATGCGGTACAAAAAATACCGTTCTCAGGACATTGCGTGTGAACAGTTTACGCGTCAGCACATAAGCGAGTGCGAAGCCAAGCAGATTGGTCAGCACTAGACCGAAGAAAGTGAACTTCGCCGTGAACCAGAATGAATTAAGAAAGGAAGGATCCTTGGTGAAAATATGTAGATAGTTCCGCAGTCCGGTCCACTCGACATGCCGCGAGATTCCGTTCCAGCTGGTAAATGAATAATAGAGTCCCAAAAAGAAAGGAATCAGCACAATAATAAAGAAAAACAAGGAAGTTGGCCCGACAAAAATAAACTGCTGCATCAGGCGTGATCTTTTTCTATGGTCCATCGTTCCTCACCCCTTTTGTTAATTTAAACTTTTCATTCTATAACCGAATTGGTCATTAACCGAAACAAAAAGTAACATCACGCACCAAATATTCTTAACCAGTTGCGGCATCTGGAGAGGTATAAATGCCTATGATAGCGCCGAAGTCGGCTGGACTTTCTCTGGATAATTTTCACTGGCCCGGAGCGATTTCTTTTCAGGCTTGACAGCCTTTTCAAAGAATCGGTATGGTGGACTTGTCAGACAAATGGGAGGTAGAGTACATGTCAGGATGGCTTGGGAATCATTTTGTTACGCAGATTGGAATTTTGGTGAATGATGTTGAAAAGGTAAGCACGGCTTATGCGGAGTTTTTTGGACTGGAGAAGCCGGAAATTATCGTTACAGATACAGAAGATAAGGCGCAGACTCGGTATAATGGCGAGGCGACGGTGGCGCGGGCTAAGCTGGCTTTTTTTGATATGGGCTCCCTGCAGCTTGAGCTGATTGAGCCAGATCAGCAGCCCAGTACGTGGCGTGATTATTTGAATGAGCATGGTGAGGGACCTCATCATATTGCTTTTGTGGTTGAAGGAATGAAGGAGAAGATTACGCTGCTCGAAGGCAAAGGGTTCCCACTCCAGCAAAAGGGTGAGTATACCGGGGGGCGTTATGCTTATCTGGACACGTTCAAGGAGTTAAAGATGATTGTGGAACTGCTGGAGAACGATAAGGATAAAGGAGAGGATTTATAGTGAATATACTAATTACTGGTGCCGGACGTGGATTGGGTTATGAGCTGGCGGCTGAGGCATTGAAGCGGGGGCATGGAGTCATTGCCGGGGTTCGCCGTCCTGATCAGGAACAAACAGCACTATCCCAGCTTGCTGCGACCTATGGCGAGAAGCTGACTGTGGCCGCGCTGGACGTGACGGATGAAGAAGGAATCGCGGCGCTTGCTGCGAATCTGCAAGGACAAGGCCGGACACTTGGTGCCATTATTAATAATGCGGCGGTGTTGACCGCCAGGGACACACAGATTGAAGAGCTGGATTTCCAAGATATGCTTACCACGATGGATATTAATCTTTACGGACCGATGCGGGTGGTTAAGCATTTCTTGCCGCTGCTCACTGAACCCAAACTTTCGATTATCAATATATCGTCGGAAGCAGGCAGCATTACTAATGCTTATTCGGGAGACTATCCATATTCCATCTCCAAAACGGCACTTAATATGTTCTCACAGCAGCTGCATGTGTATTTAAAAGAACGCGGGGTACAAGTACTCGGCGTACATCCTGGTTGGATGCATACGGAGATGGGCGGGGCAGAGGCGCCAACGAATCCGACCCAAAGTGCTGAGGGCATCATGGACTTGATCGAGAAGCGGACAACACCGGAAGGTCATTTCATGTTTGTAGATTATACGGGTAAGGACATGAAGATTTAAGTAAGAGTGTTCTAACTAAAAGAGGTAACTCAATAGCCATTCGTGGCTTCTGAGTTACCTCTTTTTGATTTTTCTATATGCTTATTTATTTCTTAATCAATAAATAAGTCTATGAATGGTATTATATTATTCATTTCTATGGGACTAATTATAATCTCCCGTTTGGGACAAGCCGCATAAATGACCACAAAGTATAAGAGGAACTAATCTCCTAGATGAATCCATTGGTCCAAGAGTCCCTAAGGTAAAGCGAATATAAATACTACTATGATCCTTCATCCATTTTAAAAGAGGTGAATCTAAGATGAAAAGACAGGTGAAACCTAGTAGGAGAAGAAGACCTGCCTCCAGACTGCAGCCTAAACGTAGTTTAATTCTTAAGGCAAAAGCACAAATCATTAACTTTGCGGTTATTGGTGATAGTCATGTGGGGTATGGAAACAGCGCAAGCATTTTTAGGAATCTTTTGCCTAAAGCTGTGAATAGCGGGAATAAGAGATTTGTTATTTTTGGAGGAGATAATACGCAAGCGGGAGCTAATCATGGAAATAATGCGAATGCTTACTACAAGGACTTCAAGGATACGGTAACAAGCACGCTCGGGAGTATTCCTTATAAAGCATCTATAGGAAATTGGGAGGCAAGTACACAGTCCTTATTCAGACAATATTTAGGTGCTGATGAAGGGCAAATGAATTTCCCGGGTACTCAGGGGAAGGTCAAGTATGTATGGCTTAATTGTGCGCTTGGACGGTTCACTCCGGGTAGTATAAATTTGTTGAAAAATTTAGATGATAGTTTTTATTATATTATAGATTTTCATTGGCCCCTCAAAGTGAGCGGGATTACGGTGGACCCAACCCATGTATTAAGCGCATCGGAGACGAATAAGTTTTTTTCATCCATTCCTACAAAAGTGAGAGATAAGGTGCTAGCTATTTTTACGCATCATGGACATCTGTTTTACCAAAAACTTAGTAATATATATCCCGGTTACAACAAAACTAAATTTTTTGTATGCGGATGTTCCGGGGAATATAAATGCAAAACAAATGGCGATCGGGGTTATTACAATGCCACATTATCCATCAACGGGACAACATTTAATGTGGATGCTTTTAAGGTAGCGGTCAATTAGTAAAACAAAGCTAAGCTGATTTTCGGGAGAAGCCGGGGTCAGCTTTAGCAACAATTCAGGCACAGGATAATAGTAAGCTAGCAGGATTATTTAATATATTTGTATAATAGTTTATATATGTATTAAATGAATCATATTGGAGGGCTACCGATGAGAGGGTTAGTATTTAATTCTTTAGAACAGGCGGGTGTCTCGGCCTTTGGTGTGGAGCGCATTCGTACAGCCGCCGCGCAAATGGTTGAAGACAATATCACACCTGCGCAAGTTATTGTTGCTGCGAGAAAGGGGACGCTGCTGGTCCATCAAGCGAATGGAAAAACAGGCCCTGAAGCAGACGCAGCGGAATTAACCGCGGATGCTATATTTCCACTCTGTTCCATAACAAAACTATTTACTGCAACCGCTATTATGATGTTAGTGGAACAAGGGAAAGTGGGTCTAAATAGGCCGGTTTCTGATTACATCCCCGAATTTACAGGGGAAAACAAAACAAAGGTATGCGTACATCATTTGTTGACACATACCTCTGGAATTGAGGTTGATGTGATTCGTTCTAATGGAATTGCCAAACAGGCGCAAGAGGAATATCCTCCACACGAACCTAATCAAGATCCAGAACTGCATAGTTACTTATATGGCGGTTATGATGCACCACTTAGCCATGAGCCAGGTACTGTGATGTCTTACTGTGGATATGGTTATGAGCTGTTGGGTGAAATCATACGGCGTGTTAGTGGACAAGCTTATGATGTATTCGTAAAGGAAACCATTTTTAAACCGCTGGGAATGGAAAATACATATTATCATGTGCCAATGGAAGTGCGGAACAGAGTAGTTAGACGTGCTCCTGAGGCAGCATGCGCGGAATGGGTAGACAGCGAATACAATTTGAATTCTGTATCTGCGGGGGGCGGCGCTTACTCAACGGCTATGGATTTGGCTGTTTTTGGCCAGATGTTCCTTAACGGTGGAATTTATAACGGAGTACGATTCCTTAGTCCGGTAACAGTAAAAGAAATGACCCGCAATCAAATTCCGGGCGTATCCTCACAATATAGAGATGAAGTTTTTCCTGAAGCGTACTGGGGATACGGATGGGCGATTAATGGCACGAAGCGTGACGGCGGAGATCTGCTCTCTCCTGATGCCTATTCACACTGGGGGGCGGCAGGTCCATTCCTCTGTGTGGATCCGATTTATCAGACGGTGACGGTTCATTTATCCGTAGAGCTGGATCACCAGAAGCCATTTAAAAATATGTATGTTGATTATTTCAATAATACCGTTCTGGCAGCGATCACAGATCTGTAATTCGGCCAAGGATCTGCAAGAATTTATCAAGGGTTGATTTTATAAAATCTAATATAAGAAAGCCAGTGGCATATATTAGTCCTATCTAATATGCACCACTGGCTTATTTTTTAAAAAATCTCTTGTTCAGCTACTGTTATCTGTAAACTCGATGATTGTGGCAGGATTTCTTATGTGTGTGCTTAACGCTTCCTTGAAGGAAATCCGTAATCTTTAGCACGCCACGCTACTAGCAGCGCAAGAATCAATAGTATAAACATTACCCACGGGAAGGAGCGGACACCAAGTGTTTCAATAAGAATCCCTCCCATCACGCCGCCACCGCCAATAGCTAGGTTCCATGCCGTCACCAACATCGATTGGGCCACATCTGCACTTTCGCCAGCGGTTTCGGCAACGGCTGTCTGTAGCAAAGTAGCCGCTCCTCCAAACGTCAACCCCCATACACCAACCACTAAATAGATCACTACGGGCTGGCTGCTACTAATGCTTAGTACAATGGATGATAAGGCGAAAGCAGCGAGGCTGATCAGAACCAATGGACGCAGCTTGCGGTCGATCAAAATACCGATGACCCAGATGCCAACAAGCGCTGTAATGCCAAAAATAAGCAGTACCAAGTCAACGCGCTGGGTTAGCCCGGCCTGAGTAAGATAAGGGGCAATGTAGGTATACAAGATGTTGTGTGCCAGTACCCATGCCAGAACAACAAACAGTACCGGCCGTACCCCCGGAATAACAAAAACCTTGTAGAGAGGGAGTCGCTTATCAGGGGCCTCTCCTGGATAGTCCGGTAGCTTCCAAAACACCCAAGCGATTAGCATCAGAGCCAATAGCGACATGATCCCGAAGATAGAGCGCCAGCCTACAAGGGTGCCAAGAAGTGTTCCCGCAGGGACACCGAGTGCCAGAGCGAGAGGCGTGCCAACCATGGCTACGGCCATTGCTCGTCCCTTGAGTGACTCCGGAACCATGCGCCGGGCGTAACCTGCTATCATCCCCCATAAGACTCCAGCGGATACGCCTGCGAAGAACCGAGCTGTCAGCGTAAGTATATAATTGGAAGAAAAAGTGGTGACGGTGTTGAATATGAGAAAACCAAGGATGCACATTAGTAGCAGTGGTCGCCGCCGCCATCCACGCGTCACGGTAGTTAAGGGAATCGCCGCCAACAGTGAACCCAGGGCGTACAAAGTGACAAGTTGACCTGCAAGGGCCTCGGAGACTCCAAGCCCCTCACCTATTTGGAGCAACAAGCCGGCCGGAATCGTTTCGGTAAGAATACAGATAAACCCCGTCATGGCTAGGGCGAGTAATCCAGCCCATGGCAGACGTTCAGAAGAGGGAGTGCTGGAGGCACTTTG
This sequence comes from Paenibacillus sp. FSL R5-0928, assembly GCF_037970385.1. NCBI lineage: Bacteria > Bacillati > Bacillota > Bacilli > Caryophanales > Paenibacillaceae > Paenibacillus > Paenibacillus sp. FSL R5-0928. Next base: position 1,766,298 of record NZ_CP150225.1, read on the forward strand.
TGTGGCAGAAGATGTGTTTTGGCTCATAGAGAAGCCCCTCTCTTATATAATTTTAGCAAACTCAATGATACACACGACGAATAGGTCTACTAGACAGAGAGCCTAGGCCGGTTCATTCCGGACCCAGGCACCTTGTGTTCTTGCTCTATTTATTACGTCTATCATAAATGGCATCACAAAGGTCAACAGTAAACTGACCCGACATGCCTTCCAGTGCAGTATTAGTGAAAGCCACGGCACTGAGGCGTTGCTTCGGATCGACGAACCACGAATGACCATAAGTGCCACCCATGCGCCAAGTACCCGGGGATTCCGGAGTGTCTGCGGCGACAGGATCCTTTAGTACCGTAATGCCTAGGCCAAAGCCTCGTCCTGGCCAGAAGGCCATTGGCAGATCACCGATCTGGTTGGTCGTCATATCGTGAACCAGTGACTCCGGTAGCAGCGGCGCTCCGCCCTTACGTAATGTTTCCAGCAGTTGCAAAAAGTCTCCGGCGCTGCCGACCATGCCAGATCCTCCAGAAGGATAGGCAGTAGTGTCAAATGCTCGGCTAGGGGCAAGCAGGAACCCAGCCGTTCCCTCCACAAAGGCAATACTGTCGGGCTCAAGTAAGGGCCGTGGCTCTGGAGTATCATTGGCATAGGAAGTGGCCAGCCGTTCTCGGTCAACTGCAATAAAACCCGTGTCGCTCATGCCAAGCGGCTTTGTCACGAGTGAATGTACAGCTTCACTGAGCGGTGTTTCTGTGACCTTTGCAATTACTGCTCCCAGCACATCTGTCGCGATGGAATATTTCCACTCGGTACCTGGCGTATAAAGGAGGGGGACAGAGGCAAGACGACGCAGGTTCTCTTCCAACGTGATGCCGGGCTGATCCATACCATCTGATACCCCTGCTGACTGATAGGAACCCTTCTCTTCTTGAAAAAATCGGTAAGACAGGCCTGCGGTGTGCGTCATCAAATGACGAATCGTCAAGGTCGCGAACTCGCCATTCTGCAAACGCGGCTGAAACTCTGGAAGCCAACGATCAACGCGGTCGTCCAGCTGTAGACGACCTTGCGCAACTAATACTAGGGCTGCCGTTGAAACGATAGGTTTAGTAACTGAAGCTAGCCGGAATAAGGCATCTTCTCGCATAAGTCGGCCTATCTCGCGGTCGGCAAAACCGGCAGCACGGCTATAAACCAGTTCCCCATCTATCATCACTTTAATGACAGCACCGACCAAACGCTTGTCAGCGAGGGTTCGATCGATTACTCTATCGATGCGACCTGATAAACATTCTGTATTTATTTTGTTTGAATCCAATATACTCAACTGTCTTCATCCCTTCGGAATAGTTAAAGCCAGGAACACTTTACTATTGTAGGGTTATTATATATAACGAGTTATCTTGATTACATAAGGCAACTAAGTTAAATTAGCCTTATAACGGTTAATTACAAGCTAGTTAATATAGAACACCTTAAATTTAAAGGAGGCGATTTTGATGGACCATGTTGATAAGCAAATTCTTTTCCATCTTCAAAATCAAGCAAGAATTTCTATGACAGAGCTGGGGAAATGTGTCGGTTTATCGCAACCTGCGGTTACGGAGAGAGTTAGGCGTATGGAGGAAAAAGGCATCATCAGCGAATATCGCACCATAATTTCTCCTGAAAAGATTGGGAAACATGCTGCTGCCTACATGTTATTTCATTCTAGGGATTGTAATGCATTCCTTGATTTCTGCCGCTCAAGTCCTGATGTCGTCGAATGTTACCGTATAAGTGGGGAACACAACTACTTATTGAAAGTAGTAACCGACTCTACACGAGCCCTAGAGGAGTTCGGAAATCAATGTGATAAATACGGTACCTACACGATTCTAATCGTGATGTCATCGCCAATCGATCATAAATTTCTTATACCATCGCTTGAAGAAGCAAGCCTAAACTTACTGAGTTAGATTTTAAACATAATCCGTTAGCCTGTCGCAACAAAAAAAGACTCTTCTATATAAATAGAGGAGTCTTTTTGGTGTGGATATTGTAATAAAAATGATTGCAGCTGCTCCTTTTTCGTAGATACATCATGGACTCTCTATTTTATAAGTCTGGCGGTATTTTAATGGAGAAAGCCCGGTGATTTCCTTAAATACCCGACCAAAGTGAGTCATATTATCAAATCCAACATTTTCAGCTATCTTGGCTACTTTAAAGGCAGTATTAATTAACAAGGCACGAGCTTCTTTTATCCGCACATTATTCAAATATTCTGTAAAGGTGAAGCCTGTACTATCACGAAAAGTTTTGCAGAAGTAGGAAGGACTGATATAGAATCTGTTGGCAATATCGCGTATGGAATGACGTTGGTCGTAATAACGGTTGAGATAGTCAACAATTTCAAATATTTTTTTGTTCACTACACTGATTTCTTCAGTGATTGCAGGAGGCATCGCTTCCTGGTGGCGATAAATATAAATAAGCAGCTCAAACATAAGTGTTTTTAGATAGAATTCATAGCCGGGAGGTTGCTTCGTAAATTCAGAGACCATTTTATTGAATAATTTCTCGATAAAGTTTTGTTCAGAACCATTAAATCGCAGCAGATGACAATCTCGTGTAAAAGTGGACAGCAAATCAAGCGTCTTATTGTTCGGAAACAGATCTTCGAGGAACTCGCGTTTAAATACAAGTGTTATTCGTTCAAAGGTCTCCCCACTCGAATTGACAAGCTTATGAATTTTATTGATGTCAATCAGCAATAGAGAACCCCCGACAACCTGATAAGCCTTATCCTCTATGAAATAGCAAATATCCCCCGAAACCATGTAAAAAACCTCATAACCGTTATGGTAATGTCGTGTAGGCATGCTGGATTGACTTTTTTTCTCTCGACTGATGTCGAATTTTTGTACTTCATAAAAATTGGTTTCCATTTGCTATCCCTCCCAATTCAGTTGTATGTCAACTATATTAACAAGAATATATGCAGAAAAACAATATATTTAGTGAATATATGTGCTGAAAATCATATTTTTAGACGCTATGATGAAGTTGTTCCGAATGGTTTAGCAAAGAGGGGGGTGAAGAGAAAATTAGAATGTTATCTAAATTATCGAATTGTGTAATCTATATGTAAACTTATGCTGAAATTAGAGATACTTTGAACGATTTTAAACGAAAAATGAAAAAAGGTGGGACATAAAAATGAAATCTCAATTCTTAAAAAAGAACCTTCTTTCTACATTTCTACCCGTTGCAGTTCTCGGAATGTCATTGTCGGCATGTGCCGGATCTGGTGATAAGGAATCTACTATCGACCCTTCAGGTGTGCAGAGTAATAAGGGAGAGACAGTAGAGATTAATTGGGTGATGGCTGCAGATCCGGATAAAAAAGCTTGGCAAGACGAGACGATCGCTTCGTTCGAAGCCACTCATCCTAATATTAAAGTTCATCTTGAGAATATTCCGTATGATCAGTTCGATCAGAAGTTGACCACTATGATCTCAAGCGGCAACGCTCCTGATGTGTGGAATCCGAACCAGGCGGACAGCGGTTTTGCTACTTATATGAAGATGGGTGCCCTGAAGGACTTAACGCCTTACATTGAAAAAGGGGCTCCAGAGCTGGATACGATGGATAAGGATTTGCTGGATGTATATAAAATTGATGATAAATTTTTCGGAATTCCGCTTGTCAGCAATGCGACGTATCTGTTTTACAATAAGGATTTATTCGATCAGCAGGGTATTCCTTATCCAACAACGGACTGGGATGACACTTCATGGAACTACGATAAAATGTTAGAAATTGCTCAAAAGCTTTCTCATGATGTAGGTAATGTACGCAAGCAGGTATTCGGATTTGCAAGCGGCCTTAGTCCGAATGCTATGGCTTGGTCATTTGGCGGTGATTTTTTTAAGCCAGAAGCGTATACCTCAGGGGTTATGGGGGAGCCGGATCTACTTAATGACAAAAATATTGAAGCGTTACAATTTAACCTCGATTTAATTAACAAGTATAAGGTTGCACCGGACCAACAGACTGTGTCTGCCGCGGCTCAGCTTGGAGATGTGTTCATGACGGGGAAAGTTGCCATGTACATTAATGGAGGTTGGGGATTGGGTTCTTATGAAAAAGCGGACTTTCGCTGGGGTGTCGCAGCTGTTCCCTACCATGATGGCCGCAAAGTGACACTTTTTGTGGACCCATGGAGCATCTCAAACTTAAGTAAACATCCGGATGAAGCCTGGGAATTTGTCAGATATCTGGCCGATCCCAAAACCGATGGAGGCGCCTATCGCTATATGAATGATGTCGGTAGAACGCCAGCGGACAGCAGCTTGTTTGAACTGTGGTACGAAAAAATATCCTCGCAGATTGGGATGGATAAAGCGGAATTCAAACAAGTCCATGAGGGTGCTATTAAGTATGGACGTGAAGCTGAAAATCATCTGATCGTAAAGTTCAATACGATTCTAGAAACCATGAACCAGACCATGTCTTCTGTATGGAATGGAAGTAAAGATTTGAAAGATGGACTGAAGGAAGTGAATCAGAACCTCCGTTCACTCAAACTGGATTAACTAGAACTGGAAGGATAAGCGGCCGCTAATCGCAGACTAGCCGGCCGCGTAAGGAGGATGATTCATGAAGCGAATGGCAACTGAGAGTAAGCGGGAGGAACGCGCCTTCTGGATGTTTATTATGCCGTGGTTTATCGGTTTCATATTGTTTACTGGCGGACCGATCATCGTGTCGCTGATGTTAAGTTTCTCCGAATACAATGTAATTTCGTCTCCTGAATTTATAGGGTTTGATAATTTCAGGCTGTTATTTCAGGATAGGCTGTTCTACAAATCGTTATCTGTCACCATCTATTATTCCTTATTGTCCGTACCCTTTACCATTGTATCTTCGTTGGTGATTGCCCTGCTGCTGAATCAGAAGGTTCGAGGACAGTCATTACTTCGTACGCTGTATTATGCGCCAAGTGTTATTTCCGGGGTGGCTGTGTCTTTCCTGTGGTCTTGGCTGCTTAACCCGACCTTCGGGGTAGTCAATTCCTTACTCTATGACTGGTTTGGTGTGGAAGGTCCAGGCTGGTTCACGAGCCCGGCGACGGTCGTCCCATCTATGGTTCTGATGCAGTTAACGGCGTCAGGTTCAACCATGGTGATATTCCTAGCTTCCTTGCAATCTCTTCCGAGTGATCTATATGAAGCGGCGTCAATTGAAGGAGCAGGTGTGTGGAAAAAGTTCTACAAAATTACACTTCCGCTCATTTCGCCGGTGGTTTTGTTCAATACGATTATTGCAATGATCGTTTCCCTGCAAGTATTTACTGAATCCTACGTCATTACGAAAGGCGGACCGGACTGGAGTTCATATTTCTATGTATACTACTTGTTTGATACAGCCTTTAAACAATTTCGGATGGGTTATGCCTCTGCTCAGGCCTGGATTCTATTTATCATCCTTTTTACACTGACTCTTGTATTCATGTGGAGTTCGAAGCGGTTTGTCCACTATGAATATGACTCTAAAAGATAGGAGGGATTCACATCATGAGACAGCGAAGTTTTTTACACGGCAAGCTGAAGCCCATTCAGAAGATACTGTTATATCTAATCCTTTATGGCGGCGTTATTCTTTTCGCATTCCCGTTATTCTGGATGTTGGTCACCTCGCTAAAAACCATGGGCGACATTCATAAAGTCCCGATGATATGGCTGCCATCCTCTATTCAATGGAGTAATTATAAGCAAATTTTCATAGATGCTCCAATGGGGCGATATTTATTGAATTCGGTAGGCTACACATGTATCTCAGTATTTGGGACTGTGCTTGCCTCCTCTATGGCTGCGTTTGCGTTCGCTCGTCTTCGTGCCCGTGGAAATATGCTTCTGTTTGTGCTTGTACTCAGCACAATGATGATCCCGTCACAAGTGACTTTGATTCCTCAATATTTGTTATTTAATCAAATTCATTGGACAAATTCTTATTTGCCGCTTATCGTTCCGGCATTTACAGGCAGTGCATTTGTTATCTTTTTGCTACGCCAATTCTATCTTGGGATCTCTAGGGAAATGGATGAGGCAGTTAAGATAGATGGTGGAGGACATCTGGTCATGTATTGGAGAATTCTCCTGCCCTTGTCGGCACCGGCACTCGCTACATCGGCTGTTCTAGAAATCATGTCCCGTTGGAATGATTTATTTGGTCCACTTATTTATTTAAGTGAAAGCAGTCAATATCCTCTTTCACTAGGATTAGCAAATTTCACAGCCGCATATGGACAAACACCATGGAATCTGTTGATGGCAGCATCTGTGGTAACCGTCTTTCCGTTGCTGTTATTGTTCTTTTTTGCTCAAAAAGTATTTATTCAAGGAATTGTTATTTCTGGATCGAAAGGTTAACGCGAATCATAAAAAAGTTTATTACCTGGAGGGAACTTATGAAGTTTGATTATCATACACATCATAATCGTTGCGGGCACGCAACAGGAACAGTAAGAGATTATGTAATTGCAGCCATTGAAAAGGGATTACAGGTTATTGGAATCTCAGATCATACTCCTGCATTTGCGCTGGAGGAAGACCTGCCCTGGCCCGGAGGAGCTATGGCGAAGAGTGAATTTCCTGCATACGTGGATGAGGTTCTAGCTTTAAAAAAAGAATTTGCGGGACAGATTGATGTAATGCTGGGGATTGAAGCGGACTTTTTGCCTGATTCCCTGGATATATATCGTAGTGTCATCGCCAGTTATCCCTTTGATTATGTGATTGGTTCGATTCATAATTTCGGCGGAATCAGCATTTACGATGGAGAATACTGGGACGGATTGGATCAGGCGGGGAAACTTGCGACCAAAAATCTGTATTATGATTATGTCTCTCAATCGGCTAAAAGTGGCTTATACGACATACTAGGCCATGTGGATGCTTTAAAGCGGTATTTTCCCGGTTATTCCGGCTTGTGGACAGAAGCGCTGGATTTCACCCTGCAAACCGTTGCAGCAAGTGACGTAGTTCTCGAAATTAATACTTCTGACGATAACTGTGTCCCAGATACGGCTTTTCTAGAAAGAGCTCTGTTTCATGGTGTGAAGGTCACGATTGGATCAGATGCACATGAACCCGAACGGGTGGGAGATCAGTTCGAAGAAGTCCGGAAAAACCTGCAGGCCATTGGCTATCGGGAATGGGCTACATTCCATAAACGGGTTAGAACAATGGTTAGTCTAGACCAAATATAAAATGAATTAAGTAGCCAAGCTAATGCCGGCATCACCTAGTTTCCAACGGCAGGTCATTATCAGCTGATCATCCTCCAGTTCGGCTGTCAGCGTGCCACCCATTTTATTCATCAGACTTTTGGCGATGGAGAGACCCAGCCCGGAGGCTTGAGAAGATCGGGTACGGTCTGCGGTATAGAATCGGTCAAATAAGAGGTTAACGTCGCTTCCGGCTAGTTCCTTCGCATCGTTTACTATCGTTAAATCAGCTGTTTCCTGCCGTCGTTCGAAACGGATTTCCACATACCCGGTCGCGTGTTTGACCGTATTGACAAGTAAATTCTCGACAACTCTCCGCACAGCGGATTCATCGGCGTATACGGGTACATTTTCCTCAGGTAGCCGTATATCCGGTGTAATATTGCGTTCGTTGAAGGAATCGTAAAATCCGACCAGAATTTCCGAGAGCAGGGCCGTCATCCCAAGCTTTTCGGTATGTAGAGGATAATCTAGCGATTCGATCAAGGAAAGCTCAAAAAAATCATTCAGCAGCGCCTGCAGCCGTTTCGTCCGATTTTTAACGATGGCAACATATTCAAGCTTTTCATCAGGGGTAATAGACTCATCCTCCAACAGTTGAATATAACCGAAGATGGAGGTGAGGGGTGTACGGATATCATGTGAAATATTCGCAACAGCCTGACGGAATTCTTGTTCGACACGTTTTCGCTGGGCATCCGCTTCGACGATTAAATCAGATTGACGATTGATTTGTCCCGCAAGCGCCTCAAGCTTCTGGTCGAATAGAGCCACATCAATTTTTTTACCGGTTGCTCGCTCATTGTAGGTATGCAATTGCCCTGTTATCCGCCCTAGCTCTCGCCTTAGCATCAACAAACGGAAAAGCAGGAGAGCTCCTGCCGCAAACAATATGATTGTCAGAATAAGCAACACTCTCCTGCACCTCCTATTTGTTATTTGATTTCTTTTCGGTGGAATACGAGAATACCGAGTACCCCGGAAACGGCTATTGTCAACAACGGTACAAGTAAAAGCGCTGGCCAATCTCCACTGTCGATACTGGGCTTACCGATATCGCTCACCAGTTTGAAGATGGAATAATCATACAAATTACTAAAGAAAGAGATCTTTGAACCTATACTAGCCAAAACCGTATCAATCATAAGGAAGAAAATCATTGAGAAGCCGATAGTTTTGCCGCTGTCGGTTAGGATTACGGTGAACAGCGCCCCGATGGCTGCGTAACCAGCTGTGTACAACAGGGTTAGCCCGAGGGCTCGCGGTATAAAAAGTGTAGTGCTTCCTTCCGGCAGATGACCGAAGCCCGAAAGCAGCGTGACTTCGACTGTGCTGACAATAGGAAAGACGAGCGAAATCGCCATGGCCCCAACTGCGAATACGATTAGTTTTGCCGCGAACAGCCGGCCTCTGGTGTTGCCCGAAGATGCGATCGTCTTCATGACCCCTGTGGAATATTCGTTAGAGATAAAGAATCCAGCCAGAATGGCTACGCCGAATTTAATAATGTAGGCATTGCTTGAAATAAAGGTAGTCAGAAATTCAGCACCGGTGATCTGAGGTTCCCCATTGGACCGATGATCAAAATAATATAGCAATGGGTAAGCAAGTGAGAGGACGGAAAGTGCCAATAGAAAAGTCCAAAATGATCTATTCTTACGGAGCTTGAAAAACTCAACTCTGATCAGATTATACATTTGGATTCCCCCCAATTCGCTTCGTAAAATAACTTTCCAAGTCTTCACCCATAGGCATAAACTTCTCGATCTCGAGGCCGGCAGAGAATAACGCTGTTGATACTTTGCCTGGCTGCTCAATGCGGCTATACAACTTGATGGTTCCATCCTGCATCACTTCGAAATCGGCCGTACCCAGCTCGTTCTGAATGACGGCTGTTGCCTTGCCGGGATCATCCACTTTGATAAACAAATACTGCTGACATTTCTCGTTTAATTCCTCCGCAGTGAGTTGTTCAAGCAACTGACCGCGATGAATAATGCCATAATGACTTGCCATTAAATGCAGCTCACTTAGAATATGACTTGAGATCATTATCGTAATGCCAAGCTCACGGTTTAGTCGCTTGAGCAGTTCGCGCATTTCGACGACACCCATCGGATCCAACCCATTGGTCGGCTCGTCCAGAATCAGAAATTCTGGATCTCCCAGCAAGGCGATGGCAAGACCTAACCGCTGCTTCATTCCAAGTGAGAAATTTTTGGCTTTCTTCTTGCCGGCGCCCTGCAGTCCAACTTGTTCTAGCATTCTAGGAACGCAATCTTTGCCGGGAATACCGCGTAGAATCCGGTTTGCTTCTAAATTTTCGCTTGCAGTCATATGGGGGAACAAAGCGGGGCTCTCGATAATCGAGCCGATTCGCTTACGAGCCTGGATCAAGGCCTGCTCTTCACTGGCTCCGAACAGCTCGATCGTCCCCTGAGTCGGAAAAGCAAGTCCGGTCACAATCCGGATTAATGTTGATTTTCCAGCTCCGTTTTGCCCAATAAAACCATAAATAGAGCCTTTACGGATTGACAAATTGACTTTGTCCAGCGCCGTATGGCCCTTGAACTTTTTGGATAGTTGATTTGTTTTTAATACATACTCGTACATCTCGTCTTGGCCTCCTTTTCGTGATAGACCAAGTATAGAATTGAAAACATAAGAAGAGCTAAAGCCAAATCTTAAGAATGTCTTAAGGCTTGAGCCGATAACCTATGCCCCATACCGTCTCGATAAATTCGCTTCCTGGTGCGGCCTTGGTTAGCTTGCTGCGCAAATTGCTCATGTGGACATTGACCGTATTGTCGTCCCCAAAATATGGCTCGTGCCAGACTCTTTCATACAAATTCGCTTTCGTAAACACCTTTTTTGGGGCCGACAAAAGTAACGAGAGAATCTCAAACTCTAGAGCTGTGAGCGTCAGTTCCGCACCATTTGCCGTAACCGACATCGCATCTCGATGAAGTACAAGGCCCTGATGCTGGAGCACGTTAGGCAAAGCCGATTGCGCAATCCGCGAATACAAACGTAGATGAGAATCGATCCGTGCAGAGACTTCTTCAACATCGAAGGGTTTTGTAATGAAATCATCCGCCCCCGCCCGTAGGGCAGACACCTTGGTCTGGGGCTCACCCTTGGCGGAAATGATAATTACCGACATATCGTCCCGCCCGGCAATCCTCTCAAGTAGTTCCTCTCCCGACATGCCAGGCAGCATCAGATCCAGTAGCAGCATGCTCCATTGACGTTGCTCCAGATAGAGAAGTGCCTCCGTTCCCGAGTAAGCGGGTTGGGGAATGTAGCCGCTTTTCTTAATAATGTTGCACAGCAATCGGTTGATGTCGCTGTCGTCCTCAGCAACAAGAATATGTATCGGGTTATTCATTTAATCTCCTTTTTCCACCTAAAATAGGTCGTTATTCGGATGAATGCCTATTAAATAGGATAGCAGGTTTTAGATTCTGTATCCAGATCCAGCCAATTTCTGCATTTTGGTTATTCAAATCTATATCACCGATTCTCGTGAGTTCATTTTTATATAAAAAAGAGACTCTTCTATTTAAATAGAGGAGTCTCTTTGCTATGTTAAGGTATTTAGATAAATAGATTATGACCCGACTGATCGGCTTGGCCGAGGTAATAACCAACGCCGCCGATTCCGACACCGTCAATCAGTTCTTCACGAGTGATGCCCATAAGATCCATGGACATTTGGCAGGCGACGATTTCCACACCTTGGTCGATAGCCATCTGAATCAATTCTTCCAAGGAAGAGATATTTTTGCTCTTCATTAGAGAGCGGATCATCTTCGAGCCCATGCCCATCATGTTCATATTTGAAAGCGTCAGCTTCCGGCTGCCGCGTGGCATCATGGCACCGAACATTTTACCGATGAAGTTCTTGTTCACATGCACCTTCTCATCCTTGCGGATAATATTGAGGCCCCAGAAGGTAAAGAACATCGTGACTTTTTTGCCGCTGGATGCTGCTCCGTTGGCAATGATGAAGGAAGCGATCGCTTTATCCAAATCCCCGCTAAAAACAACCATTGTGCTTGCGTTGCTAGTTTGAATTACTTGTTCGCCTGCTCCGGTTGGTGCTGATGCTGAAGCCTCGATAACTCCTTTGCGCAGATAAGCTTCGATCATACCAGTAGGCAGCTTTGTTAGCTGCAAAAGCGTATGGTTGGACATACGAGCCCAAGCCTTGATATCCTCATAAAATCCGGGATCGGAAGCAGTTACCTTCAGGACTTGGCCGTCCAAGAGCGGGTCCATGCTCATTTTAACTTGGATCAGCGGCCCTGGGCAGCACAGTCCGCAGGCATCAAGCACGGAATCAGGTGCTAGTTCCGTTTCTATTTTGGATGAAGGGGCACCTATTGTGCTGGAGTTAGCAGTGAAAGCTGTAGCATTGACGGTTGGTGTAACTGTGCCAGTCCCAGTCTCTGTCCCAGTCCCAGTCCCAGTCTCAGGCTCCGTCATTGCTCCCGTTGCTGCGATTTCTTTACTGGCTACGGCTGTATCAACGTTTGGCGTCAAGTTATCTTTTTTTTTAGGCGTAAATTGGCTCATCTGATAGGTTTTATACCCCCCAGTCAGATTTTTCACACGGTAACCTTTTTGCTGCAAAATCCGGGAAGCGGTGTAGCCTCTGAGTCCAACTTGGCAATACACCCAAATTTCTTTACTAGGGTCAAGCTCGTTTAGCCGACCACGCAGATCATCCACAGGGATATTAATGGACCCTTCAATATGACCGTTGGCATGTTCGATTTCCGAACGTACGTCAACTAAAATGGTGTTGTTTTTGTCACGACCCTCTAAATCCTTAGGGACGAATACCGTAGTCAAACCTTGCAAAATATTTTCAGCGGCAAAGCCGGCCATGTTCACCGGATCTTTTGCGGAAGAATAAGGAGGGGCATAAGATAGCTCCAACTCCGTCAAATCAGTGACCGTACCTCTAAAACGAATAACTGTAGCGATATCGTCGATACGTTTATCTACACCGCTGTAACCCACAGCTTGTGCTCCTAGCACCGTACCTTTTGGATCAAAAATCAGCTTCATAGATATCGGAGTTGCCCCCGGATAATAGGTTGCGTGTGAGCTTGGATGTATATAAATCACGTGATACGGCAGACCCAAACGTTGTAGTGTTTTTTCGTTATTTCCGGTAGAAGCACCTGTGACTCCAAAAACCTTAATAATAGAAGTCCCTTGTGATCCTTTGTAAGTTGTGCCGAGACCACTGACGTTGTCCGCAGCAATGCGCCCTTGCTTATTGGCAGGACCAGCTAGTGGAATGGCAGTTTTTGTTCCGTTTACGAAATCAACCACCTCAACCGCGTCACCTACAGCGTACACTTGATCCAGATTTGTCTCCATCCGCTCATTGACTACAATATGGCCACGGGGACCGAATTCTAAGCCACTGTCCTTCAGGAAAGAGGTATCCGGAGAAACGCCGATAGCCAGCAGAACCATATCACTTTGCAGTACAGTGCCACTTGCTAATTGCACCTGTATTTGTTCTCCCACCTCAGCAAACCCTTGGACCATATCGGAAAAAATAAGATTAACGCCATGCTCGTCAAGTTCTTTTGCCAAAATAGAAGACATTTCAGTATCGAACGGAGCTAATATTTGTGGTCCTGCTTCAATTAAGGAAACTTCCAGACCAGCTTCTCTAAGGTTCTCAGCCATTTCCACACCGATAAATCCACCACCGATCACCACGGCCGAACGTGTGCCTTCTGCAGCGACTTTAGCTTTGACTTTGTCAGTGTCGGGAATGTTACGCAACATGTGTATTTTGGAACTCTCGATAACAGGCAGATTCGGACGAATCGGTTTAGCACCTGGCGATAAAATAAGCGCATCATAACTCTCTTCATAGGAGCCTTTTTCTATACTTTCTACTCGCACTTTTTTGTTCACGGGGTCGATAGACACTACTTCACTTTGAATCCGAACATCGATGTTAAAACGTTTATGCATCGCCTCCGGTGTCTGCACTAGCAGCTTGGAGCGGTCCTGAATGGAACCCCCGATATAATAAGGAAGTCCGCAATTGGCAAAAGAAATGTACGGATCACGCTCAAACATTACAATATGCACATCTTCATCTAATCTCCGAAGTCGGGCTGCTGCTGATGCGCCTCCTGCAACTCCACCAACAATCAATACTTTTTTACTCATGATGACTTATTCCTCCCCTAAAAATAACTGAATCAGATGTTTGATTTTTTCGTCTTTAACAGAATAGTTAATTTCCAGCCCATTACGTTCGGTTTCAACGATGCCTAGTGATCTAAGCTTCTGCAAATGCTGGGAAACCGTAGATTGGGGGAGGTCGAGACAGTCCTGCATGAAGCTCACGTTGCAGCTGCCCTTTTCCAGAAGTCCTTTGATGATGCACAAGCGCACGGGATGAGCTATAGCTTTTAAGGTTTCGGCGGTTTGGTTATAAGCTTTAAAATTTTTGTCCATGGTAACGAACACCTCGCTTTACAATATCCTTATATCGTAATATTATGATATAGTGATATGGAAATCAAGTTATTTTTATAAAGGTGAAGGAGAGATGCTCGATGTCTTTTAAAATTTCAAAGGAAATTACCCCACAGCAAGTTGCGGAACGCTTGAAGAATGGCGAGACTCCTACCATGTTGGATATACGCGAACCAGCCGAATGGGTGGAGGGACATGTAATGGGTGCTAAACATATTCCGCTTGGACAGCTATTGATGCGCACAGATGAACTGGATTCTCATGGCGAGATAATTGTGATGTGCTTAAGTGGTGGCCGTAGTGGACTGGCTTGTGAGCTGCTGAGTGAAAAGGGGTATAACGTTGTGAACATGACGGGTGGATTAGGCGCTTGGACGGATGTTTTTTTGGTACGAGAGTAATGGCATGAGCATGATGGTACGGATCCTACTGAGTATCATAATTGTCTTTAGTATTTTGAGGTTTTTACGTTATGCATGGCCTGTTCGTTCACTTTCTTATATAGAAGTCCGTGAGGTTCGCGAATTAGCAGATCAATCACTGGCTTTGAAAATGCTCGATGTCAGGGATGCCGTTGATTACCAGAAGGACAGTATCCGTGGTTCGATAAATATATCGCTTGGGCGGTTACCTTATGTCTGGCAGCACTGTCTATCTCCAGGCGATTCGGTCTTAATTCTTGCAGGAAGCTACTACAATAGAAATAAAGCTGCGCGAATTCTTTATAAGCAGGGATTTCGTAAGTTATATGCGGTAAACGGTGATTTGTTAGGGAACAAAAGAACGCTCTCCGACATTTCTGTGAAAGGTTGTTGTGAAGGATAATGGATTTATGATCATTGATTTCCCGTCTCGGATTGAAGCTAGGGTGTCGAAGTCAGGGTGTCGATGGAATGATCTCTTATGATGCCTATGGGCGAGGCGCTCGGCATGCACATTTGCTAGGTGAGGGAGAGCAGTGAAGAGGAGCAATATGTCACTCTAGTTGAGCCGCTATATTAATGGTGCTAAGTTGTGATATTGTGGCTAGGTTGCTACATTAATGTTGCTAAGTCGCGATGTTGTGGCTAGGCCGCTAAGTCAATGTTGCTAAGTCGCGATGTTGTGGCTAGATCGCTAAATCAATGTAGCCAAGTCGATGTTGTAGCTAGGGCGCTAAGTGATGTAACTAAGACGCAATCCAGCCAGCCTCACTCGAACTCAGTTTTAATTGCATTTTGTGCAGCTAAACTTCAGTAGTTTTAGAAAAAGTAACAATTAACTGCACTTTGTACATCTAAATTTGATCATTTACGCGTAACTACCTTATATCTCCTTTTTTAGTTGTAGAAAGTACAACTAAATGGACTTTTAGGGGGATAAGGGTTAAATAGTTGCATGAAATACAATTAAATAGAAAAATCACAGGTCGATAGCCAGTGAATAGTAGAGAATGGGAAACGATTTTGGGTAATTTCAGAAGGGAGGGCGAATAACATTATTCTAGCTAAACTTAGTCAAACCGAGATTACTTTAACTGAACTTACTATACAAAACATACTATATTGAGCTAAGTCTAGTCGTCTAACTCAAAAGTAGTTTACTTAACCGAGATTGTTCTTGCTGAGCTAATACTAACTGAACTGTAGTGATCTAACTGTAGCTAAATTTAGCTGAACTCACTGTAGTGATCCAATTCTAGCTGAACTCACTGTAGTGATCTAACTGTAGCTGAAATTACTTTAATGCAACATACTCTAACCAATGTGATTTTTTAATAGGCAAGTATATTTAGCTCGATGCTAACGTTGAATGTAGAGTGTCATTGACAGTATAAGAAGGCGAATACTATACTTTTGAGTAATAGGACGAAGCACGTCCCGCATCCATAATTGGGTGCGGGATTTTTTTATGCCAAGGAGGAGGGGAACGTTATGGGATTTACGGAAGAACATCGTAAGTGGGTGGAAGATCATATTAGTCGAAGAACGGGAGAAAGACGGGGGAGATTGGAGCGGGGACATGGGCATGGTGAGCGAATGTTTGCGGAGAAGGTTTGGTGGCCGATGATGGGTCATTTTGATGATCTCCATCCTGAATATGAAGTGTTGGATTGGCGGGGATGGCCTTATTTTGTTGATTTTGCGTGGAAGCCTGGGCAGGTTAAGTTTGCTTTTGAGGTAAAAGGTTACGGCCCACATGTGCAAAACACAGATCGGACACGTTATCGGCAGGAATTGAATCGAGAGACTTATCTACAAATCGCGGGTTATCGGGTAGTGGCGATACCATATGATGATCTGGAAGCGAATCCTGAGAATACAATTTTTTTGTTGAGATCATTACTGATGCCGTACCTCGCTTTGAGGACAGAAGAGAAGGAGGCGTTTAGTCGACTGGAGCGTGATATTTTGCAAATTGCGGTGCGTTCGAACGGGGACATTCGGCCTGTTGATTTGGTGAGGGAGCTTGGCATTGATCTGCGTACAGTTAGGAAATGTATGAGGTCACTTTGTGAGAAAGGTAAGTTTAAGCCGATAGTTTCCCAGGTGAGTGGGAGGGTTTGTCGCTATGAATATGTACATTCACTTAACGATATTCAGCTGTGGTGAATGAACGGTATAAATCCCGTAGATTGCGGAGATGGAGCGGGAATTGGGCAAATGAACGGTATAAATCCCGTAGATTGTGGGCGTGGAGCGAGAAGTGAGCAAATGAACGGTATAAATCCCATAGATTGGAGGCGTGGAGCGGGAATTGGGCAAATGAACGGTATAAATCCCGTAGATTGGGGGCGTGGAGTGGGAATCGAGCAAGTGTGCGGTAAAAATCCCGTAGATTGCGGAGATGGAGCGAGAAGTGGGCAAATAAACGGTATAAATCCCGTAGATTGCGGAGATGGAGCGAGAAGTGGGCAAATGAACGGTATAAATCCCGTAGATTGTGGGCGTACAGCGGGAATTGGGCAAATGTACGGTATAAATCCCGTAGATTGGGGGCGTGGAGCGGGAATTGGGCAAATGAACGGTATAAATCCCGTAGATTGGAGGCGTACAGCGGGAATTGGGCAAATAAACGGTATAAATCCCGTAGATTGTGGGCGTGGAGCGAGAAGTGAGCAAATAAACGGTATAAATCCCGTAGATTGTGGGCGTACAGCGGGAAGTGAGCAAATGAACGGTATAAATCCCGTAGATTGTGGGCGTGGAGCGAGAAGTGAGCAAATGAACGGTATAAATCCCGTAGATTGTGGGCCTACAGCGGGAATTGGGCAAATGAACGGTATAAATCCCGTAGATTGGAGGCGTGGAGCGAGAAGTGAGCAAATAAACGGTATAAATCCCGTAGATTGCGGAGATGGAGCGGGAATTGGGCAAATGAACGGTATAAATCCCGCAGATTGGGGGCGTGCAGCGAGAATAGGGCAAATGAACGGTATAAATCCCGTAGATTGTTGAGATGGAGCGAATAACGAGCAAAACCACGTACTCACATCATCCTCCCTAAATCTCTAATTATGACCTGATTTCTATTTAGATTGTTAAGGTGTTGCGGAGGAGGGGAATCTTCTATGATTAGATGGATAGGACGTATAGGAGTTTTTTTGAAGGATTGTCCTCGGGAATGAATGAAACCGCTATCAACAAGAGACGAAGGAGCGATTTTGATGGGAACAGATATAGCTAAATATCCATTTCAACAGATTGATTTACCTTTAAATGAGCGAGTGCAGGATCTGATCTCCAGACTAACACTTGATGAAAAAGTAAGCCTGATGCCTCAGTATCAAGCTGCCATAGAGCGTTTGGGTGTTGGGGCCTACAAGCATGGTACGGAAGCGGCGCACGGGATTTCTTGGCTTGGAAAAGCGACTTCTTTTCCTCAGCCAAGCGGACTGGCTTGTACTTGGAATCCAGAGCTGCTGAAGGAAATTGGTTCGGCCATCGGAGATGAAGCTAGAGCCTTTTATAAAAAGAATCCAACGGTGAACGGTCTGACGTTATGGGCGCCAACGGTGGATATGGAACGTGATCCACGTTGGGGAAGAACTGAGGAAGCTTACGGTGAAGATCCAGAGTTGACCGGCCGACTCAGCACATCACTAGTGCAGGGAATCCAAGGTGATCACCCGGTCTATTTGAAAGCGGTAGCAACGCTGAAGCATTTCCTCGGCAACAATAATGAGATTGAACGCGGGAACTGCTCCGCGAGCATCGATCCGAGAAATATGCGGGAGTATTATCTGGAAGCGTTTAAGCCTGCTTTTCAAGAAGGTGGCGCACAGTCCATGATGACCGCTTATAACTCGGTGAATGGCGTGCCTGTTATTCTTCATCCGGCAGTAATGGATGTGGTTAAAGGCGAATGGGAAATGGATGGCTTTATTGTAAGCGATGCCGGCGATCTTTTTGGGATCGTGAAGGACCACAAGTATTATGAATCTTTTGCACAATCGATGGCTGAATCTATCAAAAATGGAATTGACAGCGTAACAGAAGAAACCGCAGAGACAATCAAGGTTCTTCACGAAGCGCTAGACCAAGGCCTCTTAGCAGAGGAAGATTTGGATCGTGCACTTGCCAATACTTTCAGAGTTCGTTTCCGTTTGGGAGAGTTCGATCCGGTTGAAGGTAACCCGTACGCAGCAATCGACGATTCCGTTATTCTTAGCAAAAAACATACGGCACTCTCTTTGGAAGCTGCGAAACAATCTATAGTATTGTTGAAGAATGAACAAGGCACATTGCCATTGAACAAAAGCAGTCTGAGCAAATTGGCGATTATTGGTCCGCTTGGTGATGAAGCCTTTAGAGATTGGTATTCTGGCACATTACCTTATGGAGTGACTCCTTTGCAGGGTGTTAGCAAAAAGCTGCCTGGTAAACACATTACTTTTGAGAGTGGCGCAGATCAGATCATTCTTACTTCAGCTGCAAACGGCCAAGCCATTGGAATCACAGGTGAGGACGGAAGACTGGCTGTACAGCATGACATAGCAGAGCACGGAGAATTGTTCCAACATACAGCTTGGGGCTGGACTAGCAATACTCTGAAGGCGACAAGTCGCGGTCAGTATGTAACTTTAAGCGAAGCAGAGACTCTCACAGCATCTGCTGATGAAATTTACGGCTGGTTTGTAAAAGAATCGATTAACATCGTTCCGGAAAGCGAAGATACGGTATCTTTGCGGACCTGGAATGATAAAATGATCTCGGTGAATCCGGAAAATGGAACGCTGCAAGTGGCAGATCAGGATGCTAATGCGGAAGCACGTCTTTTTAAAAAGAACATTGTAACTAACGGCATAGAGGCTGCAGTAGAAGCTGCCAAGGCTGCGGAAATCGCTGTGGTTTTTGTGGGCAACCATCCACTCCTTAACGGAAAAGAAGAAATCGACAGACCGGATATTGTGCTTCCAGAGGAGCAAGAGCGACTGGTCAAAGCTGTCTATGAAGCGAACCCGAATACAGTTGTAGTCATTGTCGGCAGTTACCCGATAACTTCCACTTGGATTGACGAGAACATCCCGGCTGTATTGTATACCTCCCACAGTGGACAAGAGCTGGGCAATGCGGTGGCAGAAGTTCTTTTCGGCGATTACAGTCCTTCCGGCAAGCTGAACATGACTTGGTTCCGTTCTGTAGAACAGCTGCCTGAGCTGATGGATTATGATATTATCAAAGGCAAAAGAACATATATGTACTTTGACGGAGAGCCACTGTATGCGTTTGGACACGGCTTAAGTTATACCCAAGTTTCCTACAGCAACCTAAGCCTAAGTGCTAAGGAGCTGCAAGCGGATGACACGTTTAAAATTTCCGTTCAAGTAGAGAATACAGGCGTTGTTGATGGGGACGAAGTGGTGCAGCTATATGTGCAAGCTCTGAATTCCCGGGTGAAACGTCCGATTAAACAGTTGAAGGGTTTTGAAAAAGTAAACCTAACCGCAGGTCAATCGCAAACCATAGAGTTTACGTTGCCGGTTGCCGAGCTGGCATTCTGGGATGTTACCCGTGAGCAATATTGCGTGGAAAATGGAGAGTACATGGTTCTGATCGGCCGTTCATCTGCTGATATCCAATTATCCGCTCAACTATCGGTTCAAGGGGACGTTATTCCGTCGCGTAATCTGTATATCAATACCAAAGCAGAGAATTACGATGACTACGAAGGCGTATATCTGGACGAGTGCAAAGCAGGCGGTGCTTCCATACATCCAGTAAAAGATGGCGCTTGGATCGCTTTTAAAGATGTATTGTTCGAGCAAGGGGCAGGAGTTTTTGAAGCCTTGGTATCCTCTGCAAAAGGTGGCACCCTCGAGATTAGAACGGGCAGCCCAGCAGGGAAAATGGTTGGATCTGTGACTGTACCATCGGGTGGCGTGTTGCAGCAGTGGAACACACTTACTGGTGAAGTATCCGTGGAATCTGGAACTACCGATGTTTATCTCATCTTTAATGGTGAGGTACTGCTTAGCCGTTTTCAATTTAATCAATAAGATAAGCTAGAGCGCTCTTAATTTCTTTGGATGGAGAGGTGCCTGTATGGATTGTTTGGGATGTCGGATCGCTAACGGGATTGAGGCTAACGTAAACGCAGTATACGAGAATGAATTTGTAACTTGTGTGCTCGACATTGCTCCATTTAACGAAGGACATCTCTTAATTCTCCCTAAAAAGCATTATTGGGATCTCGAAGATATCGATTCAGAAACATCGTATGCGATTATGGACGCTTCAAAGAAGCTATCAGTTGTCCTGAAGGTTTTGTTTGCACCTGATGGCATCAGCATTTGCCAAAATGGTGGGAAGTTTAACGACCTGACTCACTATCATATGCATCTTATTCCTAGATACGAAGGAGATGGCTTCGCTTGGAGCGAACCAATCCATCCGCACGGTGCCGAAAAGTTATTAAGCCAAACTCAAGCTGAAATTCTCAGTATCATAAATGAGTATTAAAAAAAGGACATTCCTGAAAGATCAGGGATGTCCTTTTCGTTTCTTTTCATCTAATCACAACCGCCCCCGCCAGCATCTCCACCACCACCGAAGTCTCCACCGCCACTATGTCCGCCGTCTCCACCCCAGCTATGCCCCCCGCTGTCAGGTCCAGAATGGTGATGTGAGTGATCTCCGTGGTGATTATGGTGGTTCGAATGATTAGAGTGGTTAGAGTGGTTTGGATCCAGCAGATCCGGATGACTGGCAGCCATAAAAGACATGTTGGCGGCATCATTTTGCCTATTTCTATCAAAGGTACTTCTGTTCGAGCTCGAGCCATTCCGTATAACGGCTTGTATAATAATAAATACAGCGACACCTACAAATAGTATCCCAAAAACCATAACGAACCTCTCCCTTCAACTCCAAAAATTAGTTATTAGCTGCTTTCGTCAAAAACTCAAGATTTCTGTAAAAAATACTCCCATAATTCCAGCCCAGATAAGGCTCAGGAATTTCTATATGGTTCACATTCACATTCATGTCTTCGTGTATCAATGATTCGCTAATATGGATTATATCATTTATATACCGTTTTATTTGCTGTAGATAATGTTTTTGAGTAACGGGCCCGTGACCGGGAACAATTATGTTCACATCTAAGCGCTCGACATAAGTAAGTGCCTCCAACCAGGATAAGGGATTACCGTCTACTAATAATGGATGATTATCAACAGCGACAATATCTCCAACAAAAGCTAAAGAATCGGAAGGAGAAAATAGAATAGAATCGCATTCCGTATGGGCAGCACCCACCGATAAGAGCTCAACGGATCTAGCCGAGCCATGTATGGTCATTTTGCGGTCATAAGTTAGTTGGGGAAGCGTTACTTCAAGCGTTAGTATAGACTCTTTGATTTCTTGTAAATAACCTATTTGCGAAAGGTGCTCTCGTTGTTTGGAATCGTTCAGTTCGAGCTCGAGAGAGGTATTAAGCTTATTAAGATCCTCATCAAGATTAGGAAGCAGTTTCTTCATTCGGGCTAGCCAGTCGGGTTGAGTTTTTATCATGAGCTCTCTAGTTCTACTGGAGGATATGATTACTTCTTCCGAGAAGAATTGGTTCCCTCTAACGTGGTCTCCATGCCAATGGCTGTTGATGACGTATTTGATAGGTTTATTAAAATAATACAGAGCGGCATCCCTAAGATCTTTGCCAGCTTGTGGAGTGTTGAATGTATCAAAGATTAATGTGTAATCACCCATATCTATCAAACCGGCATTGCTCATGGCTCCGCCTTGCTCCTTCGCTTCAAGGCAATAAATGCCTTCCACTAGAGGGACGCAGTTAAAATGTCTGGAATGAAACATAAATTAACCTCTTTTCCTAGATAATCGAATGAAATTTATATCTATTTTATAATTTTATGGAAGTTTATACTATGATTTAATTACTCTCGGAATAGAAAAGGTTGCTTTTATACGCCCGATTTGCTACCATACGATGTAACTTAATCATTTATTTGTTTTCTAGGGTTCCGCAGCGAGTGCACAGCTGGTCTGGTCCGAGGGAAAACGCACGAACATTAAGTTTGTGTCTACACGGAGGGATAAAAGCCCGGGAGGTATCGCCATTTGGCGATGACCTTCCGGGCTTATTTGTTTGTCCGTGGGCAATCATAAGATATGGTGAATTGAAGGAGGGCTTGAAATGAAAAAGAATTCAGAGTGGCTGAAGGTAGTTGGCGCTGCGATTTTCGAAGTCATGTGGGTCATAGGTCTAAAGCATGCTTCAAGCGTGTGGGAGTGGCTGATCACAGTTGTAGCCATAATAATAAGTTTCTATGTCATTATTTCAGCAAGCAGTAAATTACCGGTGGGTACCGTATATTCTGTATTTGTTGGGCTGGGGACAGCAGGTACAGTCATTGCGGACATGGTTTTATTCGGTGAACCCTTCAAGCTAATGAAGCTGGTACTGGTGGTTATTTTGCTGGCAGGAGTAATAGGTCTGAAAATGGTAACTAACGAAACCAAAGATATCAAAGAAACTGAAATAAAGGGGGAGTCTTAAATGGCATGGGCATTTTTGGTTGTTGCTGGATTGTTTGAAATGTTCGGAGTGGCTATGATCAACAGGTTGAATAAACACCGGAATCTGCAGTCGTTTTTGCTGCTCTTCCTTGGTTTTGGGGGGAGTTTTCTTTTTCTATCATTTGCAATGAAAAGTTTGCCTATGGGTACAGCTTATGCGGTATGGACGGGGATCGGTGCATCTGGTGGGGCGATTTTGGGGATGCTTTTATATGGAGAGGCCAAAGATTGGCGGCGGGTTATCTGTATTTTTATGATACTGGGAGCCGCAGTGGGGCTGAAGTTGATAGCGTAGTTAGCAATCAATTTGTTGCTTTTTCTCTCCTAAAGGAAAGAAAAGTTATAAATTAGACACGATTCAGATGTTTCGAAAGGGTCATAAAGGTCGTATAAAGTAAGTATACAATTTATCGGTAAGGAGATTTTTACAATGACTAAGGATTCAATCGAGCATTTGGCTGAAATTGTGAAAGTGAACCGAGCTAACCGCATGCTTCTTCCAGATGGTACCTCTCTGCCTAGAATAGGACAGGGAACTTGGAATATGGGTGATGATGTTTCCCGTAGAGAGGAAGAAATTGCTGCTCTTAGATTAGGCGTGGAACTAGGCATGGATTTGATAGATACGGCTGAGATGTATGGGGAAGGAAACTCAGAGCTTTTAGTAGGTGACGCTATTAAAGGAATTCGGGATGACGTTTTCCTGGTGTCCAAAGTATACCCACATAATGCCGGCAACGAGAATCTTATTCGTAGCTGTGAAGAAAGCTTGCAACGACTGAATACGGATCATCTGGATCTCTATTTACTGCACTGGCGGGGAGATATTCCGCTTGAAGTGACTGTGGAAGGCATGGAGAAACTGGTCTCTCAAGGTAAAATAGCAAGATGGGGTGTATCGAACCTTGATGTTGACGATATGAAAGAGCTGCTTAGTATAGCTGGGGGAACTCACTGTGCTATGAATCAGGTGCTGTATCATTTAGGGTCGAGAGGCATTGAAGCTGAATTGCTGCCATGGCAGAAAAGTCACCGCATGCCCGTAATGGCGTACTCTCCGCTTGCACAAGCAGGCGCGCTCCGCAAAGGGGTTATTGAGAGTGAGGCGGTTCAGGAAATTGCCCGTGTTCATAACGCAACACCACTGCAAATAATGTTAGCTTGGACGATCCGCGAGGAGGACATTATTACGATTCCGAAAGCTTCTTCACGTGAGCATGTAATTGAGAATGCTGCTGCAGGTTTAATTACGCTGAGTGAAGAAGAAAGATGGAAGCTGGATGAGGCTTTCCCGATACCTTCGTGGAAAGTGCCACTGGATATGAGTTGATATAGCTGTCTGAGAATGGTCAAAGAGCTCGCCGTGAGGCGGGCTTTTTTTATATGGGACGGGGGATAGTGGAGTATCTATAGGACACAGATGATCTTAAACGCAGAAATATGCCACTTTTGGAGGAGTATCGGACACCATAGTCGCTATTAGCATGAATGACACCAATTATGAGCCCATTTCTATGGAATAGTGTCACTGGGTTCGGAAGCAACATTGGGGGCGTAAATAGTAAACAACATGGGTTCGTTAGCAAGCAACATGGGGGACATAAACAATAAACAACGTGGGTTCGTAAGCATCATGGGTCCGTCGTAGTACCTATAGCGGGATCAGCGGGCAATGGGGTTCATAAGCATAAGCACAATTGTTTTTTAGAAGTAATATCGGGGTTTGTAAACACCACAGGGGCGCAAGTGACACAGGTCCGTAAGCCACGACCCCAAAAAAAGAGCAGCAATCCTTCAAAAAGGATTGCTGCTCTTTTAAAAATAAGAACCTAGCTGTTCTCAATAATCGTTTGCAGTGTAGTGCGGTCGAGGCCTTCTACCAGTTTAACTAGCAGCTCTTTAGCAGCTTCGTAGTCATCGCTATGAATAACTGATGAAGCGGTATGAATGTAGCGGGAGCATATTCCGATGACTGCGGAAGGAACGCCGATTCCACTTACATGAACCTGACCTGCATCTGTTCCACCTTGGGAGACAAAATACTGGTATTTGATCTTGTGAGTATCCGCTGTGTCTTGTACATATTCGATCAGGCCGCGATGTGTAACCATCGTTGGATCAAAAATGCGCAGGAGAGCGCCTTTACCCAAATGGCCAAAGGCTTGGCTATCACCGGTCATATCAGCAGCAGCGCTCGCATCCAAGCCAAAGAAGATGTCTGGGGACAGAAGATTAGCGGCTGTACGTGCTCCACGAAGTCCAACTTCCTCTTGTACGGTAGCTCCAGCATAAACAGTATTAGGCAGCTTTTTGCCGTGTAATGATTTAACCAGCTCAATGGCGAGACCTACGCCGTAACGGTTATCCCACGCTTTAGCCATGATTTTTTTAGGGTTGGCAAGCGGGGTGAACGGACAGATTGGCAGTACTTGTTGACCTGGTCTGACGCCAAAGCTTTCTGCCTCTTCACGGCTGTCTGCACCGATATCAATATACATTTTGCTGATTTCGCCCGTCTTGCCGCGTTCTTCAGCGCTTAGTAGATGGATAGGGGTGCTGCCAACAACACCAGTCAATGTGCCTTTTGGTGTAATGATTTGGAGACGCTGGGAAGCAACAGCAGAAGCAAGCCAGCCGCCTAGCGGTTGAAAACGAATCATCCCGGTGTTAGTAATTCCGGTGACCATAAAGCCCACTTCGTCAAAATGTCCAGCGACCATAATTTTTGGCCCGTTTTCCTCACCGCGCAATACGCCGAACAGACTTCCGAGACGATCCTGCACGAACTCTTCGGTATAAGGTGTCATAGCATCCTTGACGTAAGCGCGGAGTTCGTGCTCAAAGCCCGGGGCTGCAGGGAATTCGGTAAGTGTTTTGAATAGATCCAATGTTTCTTGATTCATTTGAAATCACTCCTTTATTAAAATATAAGGACGTATAAGCTTTGCGTTATACATCATCCTTATAGTTCTACGAGAAACGGTTGCCATCCAAAATGGACGACAACGTTATTTCTTCCTGCCACTTAGTATGAACATTGTGAGCTCACTTGTCCATGCTAAAGAGACAAATGAACACCCGGTGAACGCTCCGCGAATACAATGCAATAGGGGCTCTGGTGGCAGGAGCTTTAGAAAGGATGCGAAGGAAATGAGGGTAGCAGGTAGTGTACCCAAAAGAAGGGTGCAGGGAGGATACTCCAAAAGAAACCTAAAGGTTAGCGGAGCGCGCAGACGTTACTGGCGCCACAACTCTCTGGAAAAGGAAGCGGTGCTTATTCTTGTGCTGTTCCTGCTGCTGATAGTTGTGTTACTGTATTTTTCCTGAATTGGAGGGACATAACGAAGCGGGGTATGGCAAACAATAAGGAAAACTTCTAAGCGAAGAAACAACTTGAGGGGCTCAAAGTGAGTACTACTATGATGCTTGTCAGCCCCCTTCGCCTAACTTTCAGGAGGTGCTCTCAATGCCGGCGAAAACGAAAAAATCGGGTGTCAAGCTGAAGCTTGATACCCTGACCCCGCAAGATTACGAGAAATTGTCCAAGCCCTTTGTACCCGCTAGGCCCGTATTCAAAAACTGTGTGCGAGCATTTCTTGCTGGCGGCCTAATCTGTGTAATTGGACAAGGGATTCAGGAGGCTTATATGGCCATATTCGATATGACCTCCAAAGAAGCCGCAAGTCCAACTGTAGCGACGATGATTCTACTCTCTGTAATTCTGACCAGCTTTGGCGTTTATGACAAAATGGCCCAATGGGCCGGTGCAGGAACTGCGGTTCCGGTTACTGGTTTTGCGAACAGTATGTGTTCAGCAGCTCTGGAACACCGTGCGGAAGGACTTGTGCTCGGTGTGGGTGGCAATATGTTCAAGCTGGCGGGTTCAGTCATCGTATTTGGTGCTGTCGCTGCTTTCATAATTGGTATCGTCTATCTCTTTTTAGGCGTAGGTGGAGGTGCACATACATGAAACAGCTTGGCAGTCAGACTTGGGAGTTCACGAGCCGTCCCGTTATTTTAGGCTCTTCCGCTGTAGTGGGGCCTGAAGAGGGAGAGGGTCCATTAACGTCAGATTTTGATTTTATATTTGACTCCCTGGAAATGGGAGAAAAAACATGGGAAAAGGCCGAGCGGGCTCTTTTCGAAAAAGCTTCCCTACTGGCACTGATTAATGCAAACCTCGATAAGGAGAAGCTGGAGTTTTTTGTTGGCGGAGATTTGATGAACCAGATTATCAGCAGCTCCTTCGCGGCAAGAAAATTAGGTGTGCCTTATCTTGGAGTCTTTGGTGCTTGCTCCACTTCCATGGAGAGCCTGGCGATTGCCTCTATGATCGTTGATTCCGGAGGGAGCAAATACGTGCTCGCGGGAACATCTAGCCATAACTGTACGGTGGAAAAGCAATTCCGTTATCCTACCGAATACGGTTCACAGAAGCCGCCAACAGCGCAATATACGGTCACAGGCTCGGGCTGTGCTGTAGTAGGTCAGAATGATGGGACTGGCAACAATCCGGTAGTGGTCTCGGCTACCCTTGGACGAATAATGGATCTCGGTTTGACAGATCCTTTTAATATGGGAACAGCGATGGCACCGGCGGCGGCGGATACGATCACTGCGCATTTTCGGGATACCGGACTATCCCCCGGGCATTATGACTTAATTGTAACAGGCGATCTTGCATCTGTAGGCTTGCCCATTGCGAAAACCTTATTAGCTAAAGAAGGGATTCCAATGGAGCAAACAACCTTTGATGATTGCGGTTTGCTTATCTACGATTTGGAGAAACAGAAGTATGTGATCGCCGGAGGAAGTGGTTGCGGATGTTCCGCGGTAGTGACTTATGGTCATATACTCAAGCGTATTAAAAAAGGTGAGCTTAAACGGGTGCTGATTGTGGCAACTGGAGCCTTATTATCCCCATTGTCATACCAGCAGGGAGAGAGCATTCCGTGTGTGGCTCATGCTGTTGCTATAGAAAGTGGAGGTGAAGTTTAATGATGATTTACTTATGGGCTTTTCTGATCGGAGGAGCCATTTGCGTTATAGGCCAGCTGATGTTTGATGTATTGAAGCTGACACCTGCACATACGATGAGTACATTAGTTGTAGCCGGAGCGATTGCTGATGCTTTTGGCATCTACGATCCACTTGTGAAATTTGCGGGTGCAGGCGCAACCATTCCAATCACAAGCTTCGGTAACTCTTTGGTCCATGGGGCATTGACAGAGCTGGAACGGGATGGCTGGATCGGTGTAGTTACAGGGATTTTTGATATCACGAGCGCAGGGATTTCGTCAGCGATTGTGTTCTCTTTCCTGGCTGCATTGGTTGTCCGGCCTAAAGGATAATGGGATTCTAGCGCTTTAGATTAGAACCTGCGGGACATTGTGTCCTGCGGGTTTTTGGTTTGTTTACACTTCGTAAGCTTCAACAATGTACTTTGGGTCCCCTAATCATGTAAAATATAAATATTACTGCTTATTCTGACCTAGGAGGATCATATATGCCCGTTCGTCAAGAATCAATGCACATCATGAATGCTGTCCGTAATAATCTAGAATCCTGCATACTTGGAAAATCATTTGAAATACAATTGCTGCTAACAGCGCTGCTTGCCGGTGGTCATGTTCTGATCGAGGATGTACCGGGAACAGGAAAGACCCAGCTTATTCGCGCACTTTCCAGATCAATGTCCGGAGAGTATCGCCGGATACAATGTAATCCTGATATTCTTCCGAGTGATATTACCGGTGTATCTGTGTATCATCCGAGGGACGAGATGTTTCATTTCCGCCCAGGTCCAGTGATGACGAATATCCTGCTGGCCGATGAAATTAACCGAGCCACCACAAAGACACAATCCGCCCTTCTGGAAGTGATGGAGGAACGAAATGTAACCGTAGATGGGGAGACCTATCCGCTGCCGCATCCATTTATGTTGTGCGCCACCCAGAATCCGATAGATTTTGAGGGAACCTACACGTTGCCGGAAGCTCAGTTGGATCGGTTTATGCTAAGAATTAGTCTTGGTTATCCTGATGCAGCAACCGAAAAAAATCTATTGCTGAGCCACCAAGAAGGTCAACCAGTGGACAGGCTTACAGCCGTCACTAGTATGGAGCAGATCGCTAGTATTCAGGAGGAGATTCGTGAGATTTATATGAGTGATCCTGTACTGAATTATTTGTTAGATATTGTGCGCCAGACAAGAGAGCATCCGCTTGTATTGCTCGGTGCAAGTCCACGAGCTTCGTTATCGTTTATGCTGGCTTGTAAAGCTTATGCTTTCTTACAGGGAAGAGATTATGTGCTTCCAGATGACGTAAAGGTGCTTACTCCATTTGCCTTGGGTCATCGTATATTGCTGCGTCCAGAGTCGCGCCTAGATAATGTTAGCGTAGATTCACTGCTTCAAAAGCTTCTGCAGAGCATTCATGTGCCTGTTACGATGAGGCAATAATATGAGACGTTATTTGTCTACGGTGGCAGCTCGCATTCAGCCTACTAAATTCGCCAGCATCCTTGTAATTTGGAGTATTACTCTCTTATATGTACTATTTCAGGGCGGTAAAACTGCATTTATGTTGTTTATTATGGTCTCTGTACTTATTGCATATCTGATTGCTGGAGGTTTGGGAGGCGTTCGGCGGGCTAAGGGTGTTCGCAGTTTTTATGCCGAACAGGATAAGGGAGATTTGCTCTCTGCCGGTGGGTATCTTCGTGTAGGTCTGAAGGTCACAATCCCGGGGATTTTGCCTTTACCTTATGTAGTTGTAAGGGAAGTTCTGAAACGGCATAATGGCGAATCATGGGTATTTGAGGAAAGTCTGATTCCCAGCCTCAGAGGACTTGGGGAACTGCGGTTTCAGACACCAGTTCTGGAACGGGGCACTTATACATTTTCAGATACGGATATCATCAGCCAAGATATTTTCGGCCTTGTCGAGCATAAAGGTACTTTTTTGGCTGAAGGACAGTTTCAGGTGTTGCCTCGTGCAATCTATGTTCCGCGCTGGCAGTTATATGAAAGAAAATCCCGTCTTTCTGGACCACAGACCTCTGTAGTTCAATCCCGTCGTGAGACTACCCAAATTAACGGTGTACGTGATTATGTATATGGCGACCGCTTAACACGTATTCATTGGAATGCAACGGCAAAGACAGGCTCGTGGAAGTCCAAAGAGTTCGAGCATGAGTCGATTCCCAAAACCATTCTAGTTCTGGACGGCTCTGCTTCTGCTTATATGAATTCGAATCAATTTGAACTCGCAGTCTCCGTCGCAGCCTCACTACTTGGATTCGGCATTCGAGAGCGAATTGGGATCGGTCTTTGCTGCTTGGATAAAACCACGAAGGTATTTGCACCTGTTGAAGGTGCTGCTGAGCGTCAGAAAATGATTCAATATTTGATCGATCTTAACGCCGAAGGGCACGGTCCACTCATTTCCCGTTTGGAAAAAGGTTACCGTATGTTCCCTAAAGGCTCATACTTCGTGCTAATTAGTCCTCAACGTGGGCAGCCTGTACTGGATGCACTACGTTGGGCTGACAGCAGAGGGATGACTCCGTCGCACATTCATATAGGGAATTTATCAGAAACGAATAGCAGCACAGATTGGACAGACGTTCTAAGATCACGGGGGATTACAGGCTACAGCATTAGCTCACTGCAAGAGCTTCCCATAGTATTAGGAGGGGAAGTCTGATATGAGAAACTGGTGGAATCAGATGAAATTCTCCTGGCACCGTTCTTTAGGTCTATTGTGGCTTTTGATTATAGCCCACCAGTGGGTCTCTTATACGGAGCCTATCTGGTTAAGACAGACAACTGCTGTTGTGTGGGCTGCATTAATAACGATCACCGTGATTGAAATCATAATTCCTGTAAAAGTTCAGATAAGGCTCTTTATTGAAGCGGCAGCTATTATTTATATCGTTTATCGTATACTTATCAATTATGGTATATACGTCGCTGATCCTTGGGCAACAACCCTCCCGGACAGACTGCAGGATATTGCAGTTCATATGGTGCCCTATATCTGGTTTGCTCTCGGGGCCTCAGCCCTGCTGCTGTTGTCGTCTTGGTGGGCATCCTCAAAAAGACGTATTTTATGGTTTATAGGAATGAACATAGTGGCTTTTGCTGCCTTGGATTCCTTTACATCTATCGTTTTGTGGCAGGAAGTAGCCTGGACGGTATTTGCGGGGATGGGCTGGCTGGTCAGCCATCATCTGAGAAGCTTCCAGCTACATTATCCGCGTGGTTGGGTGCATCTGCTGAAATATCCCACGAAAATTGTCATTAATATTGCCATCGTCTTCTCTTTGGTCATCCTAATTGGAGTGAATATGCCTGGGGTAAGGCCTACCCTAACCGATCCTTATACCGCTTGGCAAGAATGGAATGGGATTGGGAAGTCTTCTGGGAAGGGCACAGTTGGGACCACGAAATCTGAGATGGGTTCTGTCTCCCCTACTAACAATACTTCGTCAGGTTACAGTCTGAATGATGATCAACTAGGCGGCGGCTTTACCTTCGATTATACACCGGTGATGACAGTGGTTTCTGATTTGCGTATTTATATGCGGGGAGAAACGCGCAGATTATATTCCGGAAGAGGCTGGGTCGATAGAGATCGGTTAAATCGGGGACCTCTAGAAGCGGTGGATGTAGGTGAATCTTTAGAGAGCAGTGTGGGTTCTAAAGTGAATACACGAACACTGAAACAAACAGTAACCGTGCTTAATAATAATGAATTTCCTGTGCTGTTTGGCACTTATTCAGTATCTTCGGTGGATTCTTTAAATGGGGAAAAAGCTGGAAATGGACTCTCCTGGAGAAGCCGGGACAGCGAGCTGATCTGGGATGTGGATGGGAAGAAACTCGCTTATCCGTCTACCTTTGAGGTGACGTCTGAGGTTCCTGTAATTCCTGTTCAAGAATTGACAACAAAGACGTATGAGGAGCTATATAAAGGGAACGATTTGGAGAAAATGTTTCTTCAACTGCCTAACGATTTTCCTAAAAGAGTCAGGGAGCTGGCTGAGGAAATCACGGCTGAAGGAAAAACGCCGTATGAAAAAACAGCGCTTTTGCAACAATACTTACAACAAACCTTTCCATATACCAATAATCCAGATATATCACGTGTCACAAGCAACGATTTTGTAGAAGGGTTTTTGTTTGAGTTAAAGGAAGGTTACTGTGATTATTATTCTACGGCACTGGTTACTATGGCGCGCTCTCTGAACATCCCTGCACGATGGGTTAAGGGGTACGCACCTGGGGAACAGCCAGAAATCCCAATGAATCCGGCACAACAGCAATCAGGCACAGTGAATAATAATTATACAATTACCAATGCGGATTCCCACTCTTGGGCTGAGGTTTACTTTGGTGATTATGGTTGGATTCCAGTTGAAGCTACACCTGGATTTAATATTCCGCTTTTAACTCAGAATGAGCAAACCCCTGAGGTCGAGTCAGAAGATCAAGAAGAACAGGCAGAACCTACACCAGCGCCTGTGAATAACGCACAAGAAGATCAAGGGTTTCATGTAGGTCTTTGGGTTGTTGTGGCAGCTGTAGCGGTGTTGCTGTCCTGGACGATTTTTATAGTTTGGCATAGACGCTTTAAGCTTCGCTTCTTCATGCAGCAGCTGCGCAATGGCCGGCCTTTAACGCCAGATCAGAAAGTAGTGGCGGAAACTGAGCGTTGGGTAAGGTATTTGCACCGCAAGGGAATGCTAAAAGAAGAGCACGAAACTTTGCGTGAAGCCGTAGATCGCTGGAGTGGAGAACGTCCGGCAGTGGCTGATCATCTATCCTCACTACTAGCAATGTTCGAAAAGGCGAAATATAGCCCTGAGGTTATTGAAGACAAAGACTGGCAGAGCGTGTATACTGAAGCTTTGTGGGTGCGGAGAAAAATGAGATCCAAGAAATAACACTTTGCGTGAAAGCATAGATACAGATTTATTTGCGATGCGCAAGGAGTATGTTATAGTTTTTTGTATGAAATCGAGGTGAACGTATTGTTTGAAATGTTAGTTCCCAAACTCCGGGTGAATACGGTATTCGATATTGCTCTGGACGAGCTGTATAGACAGGGATATCGCGGAATCATCACGGATCTGGATAACACACTGGTCGGTGCCAAAGCGCCTGTGGCTACTCCGGAGCTGTTGTTATGGTTCGAAAATGTGAAGGAACTGGGCTTTAAGCTCATCATCGTATCTAACAATAACATGGAACGGGTGTCACGCTTTGCAACACCGCTTAATATTGAATTTGTGCACCAGGCTCGTAAACCGAGTAATGCTCCTTTTCTCAAAGCGATGAAGCAGATGGAGCTGCCACCTGAACAAACGATTGTGGTGGGAGATCAAATGCTTACAGATGTATACGGCGGCAATCGCCTTGGCCTGTATACTGTTTTGGTACTGCCAATCTCCGTCAAGGATGAGGGGTTCGGCACAAGGTTTAATCGCCGGGTAGAGCGGGTTGCTCTGACACGGCTTCGCAAAAAAGGATTGTGGCACGAGGAGGAAAAATAGTAATGAACGAACAAAGCGAAACACAGCGTCCTGAGAAGTGCAGCGGTTGCGGCATCAAGCTTCAGACGGAGCATAAGGATCAACCAGGATACCTTCCGGAGGTTGCACTTGAACGGGACCCGGTGATTTGCCAACGCTGTTTCCGGATTAAAAATTATAATGAGGCTTCATCTGTTTCGGTGAATCAGGATGAATTTCTTCGCCTGCTGAGTGGAGTAGGAGAGAAGAATGCGCTTGTTATTCATATTGTCGATATCTTCGATTTTGAAGGCAGTCTGATTTCCGGCCTGCAGCGCTTTGTTGGCAATAACCCTGTTATTCTTGCAGTGAATAAATGTGACTTGCTGCCGAAAGTTACAAACTGGAACAAGTTGCGTAACTGGATGCAGCAGCGCTGTAAAGAGGAAGGCTTGCGGACGGCTGAAATCGTACTTTGCAGTGCGAAACGCAATCAAGGTTTTGACCGTTTGCTGGAAGCCGTAACGGAGTTGCGCGGCCAACGTGACGTATATGTCGTGGGTGCTACCAATGTGGGCAAATCCACACTTATTAATCGTCTGATTTCGGACTATAGCGATTTGGAGCAGGAGTTAACGACTTCACGTTACCCTGGCACAACACTCGATACGGTCAAAATTCCATTGGATGATGGCCACTACATTATAGATACTCCAGGGATTGTGTATCCTTGGCGTTATAGTGAATTAGTAGAGCGTCAGGATCTGGATGCAGTTATGCCTGCCAATCCTTTGAAGCCAACAGTCTATCAGTTGAACGAAGGACAGACTCTTTTCTTCGGTGGATTGGGACGTTTTGATTTCGTACAAGGCCCGCATCAATCCTTCACTTGCTTTATTAGTGGTACTTTAAAAATCCATCGCACGAAGCTGGAACGCGCAGATTCCCTCTATCAGGATCATCGCGGTGAAATGCTGTCTCCACCGGGAAGTGACCGGATGGACAAGCTGCCACCTTGGCAGCGGCATGAGTTCCGGATTAATCGGGGCAGCCGAACCGATCTGTACATTTCGGGTCTGGGCTGGATTAAGGTTAATGGAACTGAAGGTGCAGTTGTGGCCATTCACGTTCCGCGTGGGGTGAAGGTGCTTACCCGCCCTTCGATGATTTAACGAGGGAGGATAATCTATTGTCTACAACAGCAGTCGAAGGCTACAATAGCGGTAATATTCTACTCGGTGTAATGGGAGATCCTATTATACAATCCAAATCTCCAATTATGCATGAAGCAGCGCTGCGAGCGCTGGGAATTCCGGGTGCTTATGTACCGCTTCATATCCACCCGGAGAAGCTGGGCGATGCGGTGCAAGCGATCCGTACGCTTGGTTTCCGTGGAGTGAATGTGACGATTCCGCATAAGGTTGCGGTGATGGAGTATTTGGATGTATTAGATGAGAGTGCAGTAGCCGTTGGTGCAGTCAATACGATTGTTAATGATAACGGAGTGCTCACCGGATATAATACGGATGGAATCGGTTATGTGCGTTCGCTCAAAGCGGAAGCTATTTCTGATTTGTCTGGTGCGAAGATTATGGTTATCGGGGCCGGTGGAGCAGCAAGAGGAATTGTTGCCGCACTACTTCAAGAGAAACCTTCTTCAATCATTATTGCTAATCGCAGCGCTGAGAAGGCAGAGGACTTGGCGACACAGTGCCGGAGCAAAGGGAATGTCATCGGGATTAGCATGAACGAAGTAGCAGAAAAGCTAAGTGGTGTAGACGTGCTGATCAATACTACCTCCGTAGGTATGTATCCTCATATGGATGAGACACCGATAGATCCTGGACTGCTTCGTGAAGGAATGGTCGTAAGCGATCTGATTTATAATCCGCTGCGCACGCGGCTATTGTTGGAAGGACTCGAACGGGGCTGCACGATTCATGGAGGCCTTGGTATGTTTGTCTATCAGGGAGCTTATGCTCTGGAGTATTGGACAGGGCAGCCTGCTCCTACAGAAATCATGCGGCAGACCATTCTGGATTGTTTGGGTGGAAATGAGTAAGAAATGGATTCATTAAGTTAGGGTAATAATAGGTAATAATATATGTTAATTAAGGAGTTATTCATTTATGTTAACTGGTAAACAAACACGGTATCTTCGTTCATTGGCGCACCATCTCGATCCTATTTTTCAAGTGGGCAAAGGTGGAGTAAACGATCACCTCGTACGCCATATTGAAGAAGCTATTGAGAAGCGCGAGCTTATGAAGATTAGTATACTGAGCAATAATATTGAGAATCCCAAGGAAATCGGTGCTGCTCTGGCTGAACAATCGGGTTCTGAGCTTGTGCAAGTGATCGGTAAGACTGTCGTTCTATACAAAGAATCACGTGATAACAAAACCATTGAGCTGCCGCGTTAATAGCTGTAAGTATACCTTACCGAGGAGGTCGTCCTCTTGAAAGTTGGAATTATGGGAGGTACCTTTGATCCTCTTCATATCGGTCATATGATGGCAGCGGAAGCCGCAAGAGATACTTATGGTCTGCAAGAGGTATGGTTTATGCCTTCACATATCCCGCCTCATAAACATGAGGCAGGTGTATCTGGAGAAGACCGGCTAGCAATGGTGCAGGAAGCGGTGAAGAATCACGAAGCTTTTTGCACATTAGATTGGGAAGTTGTCAGAGGTGGCGTCTCCTATACCTATGAGACCATAAGACGTCTGCAAGAGGAGTATCCGCATTTCGATCTTTATTTCATAATTGGAGCGGATATGGTCCAGTATTTGCCGAAATGGAACGAGATTGAAGAACTGGTGCAGCGGCTTACATTTATTGGTGTGGGTCGTCCGGGAACACCTCTTGATCTAGATGCATTGCCAGACTTTATAGCAAAAAAGGTATTGCTTGCAGATATGCCACTGGTTGATATTTCGTCAACGATGTTAAGAGAACGGGCGGCAGCAGGTAAATCTATTCGTTATATGGTTCCAGAGGCAGTGTTCGATTATGTTCAAAGGAGTGGATTGTATGGCATACGGCCGCGAAGCGCTGATTGAGGCGGTCTCCACACAGATGCCTGATAAGCGCTGGAAGCATACACTCGGCGTGATGGAGACATCTATTCAACTGGCGAAGCAATATGGTGCTGACCCTGAACGTGCAGAGACAGCAGCGATTCTGCATGATGTGGCCAAGTATTGGCCGGTTGAGCGAATGAAGGAGATCATTGAACAAAATCAATTGAATTTGGATCTTCTGGTGTATGACAAGCAGATGTGGCATTCGGAAGTAGGCGCCTTTGTAGCTGAGAAAGACTATGGGATTACGGATCCTGATATTATCAATGCGATTCGTTTCCATACCTCAGGCCGTGAAGACATGAGTTTACTTGAAAAAATCGTCTGCCTAGCTGACTACATCGAGCCTGGGCGTGATTTTCCCGGGGTTGATAAGATACGCGAGAAGGCACAAGTAAGTTTGGAAGAAGGATTAGTCGCTGGGTTCGATTCTACGATTAGTTTGTTACTGGAGAAACGCCGGGTGATTTTCCCCTTAACGGTACTGGCGCGTAATGATTTAGTTAGAATATTGGAGGATAAAATATGAGTGTACAACCAAGCAAGCTGTTAGAACTGGCCCTTAAGGCTGTTGAAGATAAAAAAGCAATGAACGTCGTGGCACTAGATCTACGTAATGTTTCACCAATCAGTGATTACTTTATCGTATGTCACGGTAACTCGGATATTCAGGTACAGGCGATCGCTACCGAAGTCCGTAAAGTAGTTCATGAAGCAGGCGGAGTCATCAAAGGGATTGAAGGCATGGATTCAGCACGCTGGGTGCTGATGGATCTTGGCGATGTTATCGTTCATATATTCCACCGCGATGAGCGTGAATATTACAATATCGAGCGTCTGTGGTCCGATGCCAAGGTTGTGGAGACTGTATGAGCCTGATTGCAGGAACTACGGTTAGACTTCATGTAGAGCGGGAAGTTTCCCCATACGGATTCTTTTTAAATGCTGGAGACCAAGATGTTATGCTGCATTATACGGAGCTGACAGAGAAGGTAAAAGCAGGCGATAAAGTTGAAGTTTTCATTTTCTTTGATACCGAGGACCGTCTTGCGGCAACGATGAAAAAACCATTTCTGACGCTGGGCGAGATGGCGTTATTGGAAGTGGCTGATATTCATCCGCGTCTGGGCTGCTTTTTGGAAATGGGCCTTGGACGCCAGCTGCTGCTGCCTATTCGTGAGCTTCCAGAACTTCCAGAGCTGCGTCCGCAGGTTGGAGACTATGTGTTTGCGATCATGGAGCATGATAAACAGGGGCGTCTGCGTGCCAAGCTGGCCGGAGAACAGGAGCTTGCTCCACTAGCTCTGCCTGCACCTGAATCTTGGATGGGACAGACTGTAACAGCCCGAGTGTATAAGCCGCTGCAAATGGGTACTTTTGTACTTGTGGATGCGGGTGTTCTAGGCTTTGGGATTATCGGTATGGTCCATTCATCTGAGCGGAGCCGTCTGCTGCGTCTTGGTGAGCAGTTTGAAGCACGTGTCTCTCATATCCGTGAGGATGGACGTGTTAACCTTTCTATGGGTCTCCGTAAAGAAGTGGGGATGGATGTAGATTCTGCCGCACTTTTGGAGTTCTTAAATGCTCGTCCAGGTGGAGCGATGCCTTATTCGGATGCTACGCCGCCAGATATTATCAAACAACGGTTCGGAATCAGTAAATCCGCCTTCAAGCGTGCACTTGGGAAGCTGATGAAGGAAGGCCATATTACTCAAAAAGAGAATTGGACTTATCTTGTTGCTAAGGATAATGAAGAAGGAACAACCGAAGGGCAAGAAGAAACGACGG
Organism: Paenibacillus sp. FSL R5-0928; assembly: GCF_037970385.1. Lineage (NCBI taxonomy): Bacteria > Bacillati > Bacillota > Bacilli > Caryophanales > Paenibacillaceae > Paenibacillus > Paenibacillus sp. FSL R5-0928. Next base: position 1,804,491 of record NZ_CP150225.1, read on the forward strand.
ATTAAGCTTACGATTCAATAGACGTAATTTATAAAATGTTGTTATAGAAAGCGGTGTAATTGTGTCTTCCTATGGGAAATTTGCTTATGTATACGATGAGCTTATGGCAGATATGCCGTATCCAGATTGGATATCCTTTGCTGAAGCCGCATGGAGTAAATACGGCAAGCCGTTAACTGTAGCCGAGCTTGGCTGTGGTACAGGGAGTATTACAATTCCTTTGGCGGGTTCAGGATATCATATGACCGGAATCGATTTATCTTCTGACATGCTCTCAGTGGCACAGCGCAAAATGGAGGAGCATCCCCAGGGACGGCGCTTTTTGCGTGAAGGCAGTGTTCGTTGGATTAGACAAAACATGAAGGAATGGGAGCTTCCGGAGCTGGTGGATTCTGTGATTTCCTTTTGTGATTGTCTGAATTATGTGTTGGAAGAGGATGACATCAGCGCTGTTTTTGCCAGTACCTATGCAGGGTTAAAGCAAGGCGGAACCTTTCTGTTCGATGTGCATCATCCAAACACACTAATTCGTTATGAAGAAGAACAGCCCTTTATTCTGGACGAGCCATCTGTGTCTTATATTTGGACTTGTGAGATGGATGTTCCACGCCGCGAAATTGAACATCATCTGTCCATTTTTGCCCGTGAAGACGGACACAGCGATCGCTATCGCCGATTCGAAGAGACCCATATTCAGCGTGCCTACGATCCTAACTGGATGAAGGAAGAGCTGCTTAAGGCTGGGTTTAGTGATGTGAAGATCTATGCCGATTTCGAGTGGGTAGAGGCAGAAGATGATGCTGAACGATTATTTTATGTAGCTATAAAATAAATATTCAAAATGCTAAGAGGGGCTGTCCCATAAGCTATGAAAATAGCTGCTGGGACAGCCCCTTTTTTGACCTTAGCTGATTGCTGGGGGAAGCGAGTGGAATGCTGCTGTTGGAAGCACCTAGGTTGACGCTGCCGGAAACAAGTGTGTTTCCGCTATCGAATGCTCATGCATTACCGCTGGCGTGAGCGTGTGGGTTCTCGCTCTCGAAAGCTCATATACTGCCGCTTTGCGGAAGCGTGTAGGTTCTCGCTCTCGAATGCTCATGCATCGCCCTTTACGGATGCGTGTAGGTTTTCACTATCCAACAACATGCATGCACAACTACCATCAGATATACGTATTAGTAGTAGCTATCGGACCCAGCGGACCTTATACGCAGCATTTTCCAATATATTGGGTGCTATCGGACTCCAGTGCAGCTATTGGCTTGAAAAACGTCCAATATTGGTCATTTTCCAAGGGATAGCGTCACTGGAGTCCGAAAACATGCTCCAAGGGCTAAAAATATGCAAATAACGTCATCTGTGGACCTCTGTCAAGAAAGTGGACAGTCACGCAACAGACATTCTAGTCAATTGCTCAGCAAAACGAACTGGAGAAAGATACCCCAGCGCGCCATGCATTCGCTTGCGGTTATAGTAAAACTCAATATATTGAAAAAGTGTCTGGTAGGCTTGCTCCTTAGTTTTGAATCGTGGATTACAATAAATGAGCTCCTTTTTCAAAATGCTGTGCCACGACTCGATACAGGCGTTATCATAACAGTTACCTCTGCGGCTCATGCTGGACTCCATGCCATACGCTTTCAACTGCTTCGTGTATTCATGAGAAGTATATTGAGAACCTCTATCGGAGTGATGTAATAGACCCTTTTCCGGTTGTTTAGCTTCGTAAGCATCTTGTAAGGCGCCCGAAATTAAGCTAGTTTCCATATGGTTCTCCAAGCGCCACCCCACGATTTCACGCGTGCAAAGGTCCATCACACTAGCCAGGTACAAGCGCCCTCCCCGGCAAGGAATGTACGTAATGTCGGTAACCCATACTGAATTGGGTTTGAGTATTTTAAATTGCTGGTTCAGCGTATTCGGGGCAATCGGATGGTCATGATTGGAGTCAGTGGTCTGTACGCGATACGTTTTGGAGACAATGGAGCGAAGCTTCATATGTCGCATGTACACACTCACCGTGCGTTCGGTAACGGTATAACCTTCTTGATGTAACAGGCGGGTGATCTTCGGACTCCCATACCGCTTTTGATGGTCGGCAAAATGATACTGAATTCGCTTCATTATCGCAGCCTTACGAAGCATATGCGTACTGTTTTTTTCTGTCCGCCACTTGTAGTACCCGCTCCGTGACACATGTAGGGTCATGCACATCTTCTCCAAGAGAAACTCGGAGCGATGTTTTTCAATAAACTGGAATCTCAGTTCCTTGGTTTGCTGAAGATGTGCACTGCTTTTTTTACGATCGCTAATTCCTCTTCCACATCAGCAATCTTGTTATCTTTTTCTTGAAGTTGACGGCTCATTTCTTTCAACTGTGCCTCGAGTTCCCGTACTCGATCCACGCTAGCTGCCGGTTCATTCTTTAGTTCTCGATACTGGCTCATCCATTGATGCAGGGTACTTTTTGGGATGTTGAGCTCTTCCGCCAAGTCGCCCACTGTCTTTGTTTGCTCTTGAATGAACTGCACTGTCTGTTTTTTAAATTCTTCGTTATACCGTTGTCGATGTTCTCCCATGTGAACACACCTCCGTGGACTCATTATCGCCAGTCTGTTAACTACTGTCCACTTTTTATTCTAGCTTCACTGGGTCCGTGAGCCACGTGAGATACGTAAGCCACGTGAGATACATGTGAGATGATGGGGACAAGGTTGGAGTAACCAGCCAGCGACCCAAACATAAACAGCGATTCTCCGATATCAGGAGAATCGCTGTTTTTATGACTTCATTCGTTGGAGCAGCTTGTAATTGCGCCAACATAATAAATACAAAATAAACCGGGCAGTGTTTATACCACCCGGCATCTTCCAATCCTTACCGATGCTCAAACAGATCAATGGCACCCAATACGACATGAGCCAGACCAAATCCAAGTACGCCTGTTGCTGCCATCTTATACTTGCTTCCAAGAAAAGCGGCGCTAGAAGCGGTTACGACGGTTCCAAGAACAGCGGGAATTAGACCTTCACGCATTCGAAACACTCCTTCTCGGTGGTTTGGGAGACAAAGTTATTATGGTTCAATATCGAAAAAATATACGAAGCTCAAAAAGACCCTAAATCAGCGTTAGCTGAATTTAGGGTCTTTTTATTTAGATTAGGGTTGGTTACTCTGCTATTATAACAGCGTTACGAGGGAGGCCCTCTCCAACTTCATGTACATCATACAACACACGTGCCAGTAGGTCCTGGCTATAATTGCCGAAATGTTTTCCGTAAATCGTGAGTCCACGTTTGTTTGTAGGCTTGTCGGTTACTGCGATACGGAATGTGAGTTCACTTTTGTAATCCAATTGAATATCATCAAGGGTCACATCAGAAATCCGACAGCCATCAATGAAGCTGCCTTCATTATTGATACGGATCAGCTTCAGCATGCCGTATTGGTTTAGGTGCGGAGGCCACCAATCGGGGTTAAACGTTCCCCGGGTATCTCCGAAATCGCCAGGGCTAGTCCAGAATCCGATTTCAATTCCATTTAAATAGAAATAAAGGTCGGACGGATAGTTATCGTTAGACCCAGGAGCTTCAGAGCCGATCTCCATCGAGAACTGAATTTCGCGGAACGTTTGGTTGGCTTTAAGGTAGTTTGGAATTCTATATTCGAGGAACCCTTCAGCCATCCAAATAATTTCGGATTCAATTCGCTGCGGATCTGCAAAATAACGCGGCTCGTCGAAATCCCCGATGATGCTATCTTTGGTAGCCAATCCACAAGTTGGAACAGCCTGATAGTTGCTGTAATGACCTACTTGAATTTCTACTTCGTAAAGATTATCAACATCCTTGCTGCGAAGGTCAACAATAAGCTTGTCCTTATTTAAATAGCAGACCTTTTGAATACCGTGTTTGCCCACTGATGTGTTTATCTCAATGAGACCGCTTTCTTCTAACTTTTTAATATGCATGGTAATGGCGCCGTTGCTGAGGTTCAGTTTTTTGGCAATTTCATTCAGGTTCAAGGCTTGATTGGTGGCAAGGAGCTCTAAAATGAGGATTCTGATTTCTGAGCTTAGTGCCTTGAAAATTTCTAATCCACTCATTAAATCTTTAATATAGATCATTTTATCAATACCTTCTTCCGATTACGTCATAAATTATACTATTTTATAAAATTATAAACTAATAAGGCATATAAATAAAGTATACTTCCTTATTTTGTAGAATGGTCAAATATAAGAGGGATTTTTGGCATGATTTTCTTTTAATTTAGTAAAATTTAAACAAACAAAGGATTAAACTAAAGAAAAAGACGATTATTTCGCCATAATTCATTTATTTCGAGTTTAATTTCATATAAATATGAAAAGGTTTATAGAAATATATTTACAAGGCTTTTTATATATGTTATTTTATATTGTAAGCGAATACATATTTTTTCATTTTAAATTTAATATTTATTGCTGCTCAATCTGTTGCTATTTCTGAGGTGATAATTTAATGGTAAAAAAAACAACAGATCTTGTCTTTCCAAGTTCCCCAGGGAACATGCCAATGTATGATCTATCAGTGATTGATATTGAGTCTTTATGGACGCTTCACAACACACATGATCCAGGCATTATTAAAACAGATGAGGGTTACTATGTTTTTTCTACCGACATAAGAGTCGGAGGAGAATTACGACCAGGCGTAATGGTTCGAAAATCACAGGATCTTATCCATTGGGAATGGGTTCATTATGCGCTGCCGGGAATTCCCCGAGTTGCGAAGGAATGGGCAGGGGCTACTAATTTATGGGCACCCGATGTGGTGAAATACGGTGATCAGTATCGAATGTATTACTCGGCCTCATCTTTTGGAAGTAGACAATCGCTAATCGGACTTCAAACTTCATCTTCTATTGAGGGACCTTGGACCGATGAAGGTGTGGTGATTCAGACGCGTGCTGAAGATTCACTGAATGCGATTGATGCAAATGTGCTTACGGATGCAGATGGACGGATGTGGATGGTGTATGGTTCTTTTTTTGGTGGAATTCATATCATTGAGCTGAATGCGGAAACGGGCAAACCGAAGCAAGAAGGTTTTGGTACGCTGATCGCTAAACGGGATAACACCATTAAAGATGGAGCAGTTGAAGGACCGTACATAGTGTATAACGAGCAATTCAAAAAATACTATTTGTTCGTCTCCTATGACTCCCTGTTTGAGGATTATAACGTTCGTGTCGCTCGTGCAGATACTATTACCGGCCCATATGTGGATTATAACGGACGAGATATGACTGATAGTGCGCATCAACCCCGATATGAGGTCGGCAATAAAATACTGGGTGGCTATCGCTTTGGACAAGATCCAGGTTGGATTGCTCCCGGCCATAACTCAGTTCTTCATGAGGATGGCAGCTATTATATAGTTCATCATGCACGTGGTGAAATCGATAAACATTGGTCCTATTTACAGGTTCGTCGAATTCTGTGGACAGAGTATGGTTGGCCTGTTGTATCTCCAGAACGGTATGCGGGTGAAGTGGAACAGGATATTCCAGAACAGCTAATCGCAGGACAGTGGGAATGGATTGTAATGGACCCCTCAGTGGATGGCCAGATTCAGTCTGCCCTCATAAGTCTATCCTCTGACTTTAAGCTGGAAGGTGCGAATGGAAAGGGAAGCTGGTCTTTTGATGGACGCAGAGTTCTGACCTTGGTATGGAATGATGTTGTCGAGGGTAAAGGCCGGATAGAGAAGGTGCAATTGCTTCCGTCATGGGATTGGGAGAAAGAAACTCAGACCCTTGTATTTACTGGATTAAATGAAAATGGAATTTCCATCTGGGGTAAGCAAAAGAATGGAGAAGAGAATAGATGACTACTATCAAGCTACATGCAGGTAAAGGAATTAATAAGATTAGCAAGTATCTATATGGTCATTTTGCCGAGCATTTGGGCAGATGTATCTATGATGGGATCTATGTGGGGGAAGATTCGCCGATTCCGAACACCAAGGGCTTTCGCAACGACATCCTAGCAGCACTCAAAAAAGTTAATATTCCTGTCCTTCGTTGGCCGGGGGGCTGTTTTGCCGATGAGTATCATTGGAAGGATGGCGTCGGTCCAAAAGAAACCCGTAAGCGGATGGTGAATACGCACTGGGGCGGTGTCGTCGAGAATAATCATTTTGGGACGCATGAATTTTTTGAATTATGTGAGTTGCTGGATTGTGAACCATATATCTGCGGGAATGTTGGCAGTGGCACTGTTCAGGAGATGTCGGAGTGGGTTGAATATATGACCTTTGAAGGCGAATCACCGATGGCGGACTGGCGTCGTGAAAATGGGCGTGAAGAGCCGTGGAAGTTGAAGTATTTTGGTGTAGGTAATGAGAACTGGGGCTGCGGCGGCAATATGCGTCCAGAATATTATGCAGATTTGTACAGACGTTACCAGACATATGTGCGTAATTATGGTGAAAATCAGATCTATAGAATCGCTGGTGGCGCCAACGTTGATGATTATAATTGGACAGAAGTGCTAATGCGCGAAGCTGGACGGTTTATGGATGGTCTCAGTCTTCATTCGTATACGATTCCTGGAAGCTGGGAAGAGAAACGTTACGCTTTAGGTTTTGACGAAGCCGAATGGTTTGAGACTATGCAAAAAACCTTGCATATGGATGAACTGATTACCAAACATTCAGCGTTAATGGATAAATATGATCCGGATAAGCGGGTTGGAATGATTATAGATGAGTGGGGAACCTGGTTCTTAAATGAACCTGGTACGAATCCGGGGTTCCTGTATCAGCAGAATACACTCAGAGATAAATTGGTAGCAGGGGTAACGCTGAATATTTTCCAAAAGCATAGCAGTCGTGTGCAAATGGCGAATTTGGCTCAAGTGGTCAATGTACTGCAGGCTCTTATCCTGACGGAGGGCGACAAGATGATTCTAACGCCTACCTATCATGTATTTGAAATGTACAAAGAGCATCAGGATAATGAACTGCTTGAAGTAACTGTTGAGAGCCCTGATTATACGTTTGGGGATCTAACAATTCCACAGATTAGCGTTTCTGCTTCTCGCGATACGAATGGCAAAGTATATGTTTCTCTCTGTAACTTGAGCCATAATGACAGCGCATCGCTAAGTATTGGTATTGAAGAGGTTACCTTTAGCAAAGTGACAGGTCAGATCTTAACGCATTCCGTGCTGGGTGCGCACAATACGTTTGAGGCACCGGATACAGTTACTCCAGTAGCTTTTGAGGGTGCATCTTTATCGGGTGAAAAGCTGAGCTGTGAGCTTCCACCTGCTTCTGTAGTAGTCTTGACTCTGGAATAATATCATGTCAGAGAATCAAGAAAAAAACCGTCGCTGCAAAAGCTGTGATGAGAACATGAGAATAAGCCCAGAAAAACTGGAGCGTTTAATAGAAATAGCCACTAGAGAAAGACCCTTAGCGCCGGAGGAGCAATATTTGCAGCGTATTGAACATTGCCGAGATTGCTCTGGCCTGCAATTTGGTAGCACTTGCCGTTATTGTGGCTGCCTCGTAGAGGTGAGAACAAGATTACAGGACTCTACTTGCCCTTATCCCTCGGCACCTCGCTGGGAGTGAATACTAAGTTTTTGAAAAGGACGTGAAAATCATCAAACAAAATTTGCTAGCTGCTACGCCCCCGATGGGCTGGAATAGTTGGGACTGTTACGGAGCCAGTGTAAATGAAGAAGAAGTAAGAGGCAACGCAGAATATATGGCTACCCATTTGAAGGACTTTGGTTGGGAATATGTAGTTGTGGATATTCAGTGGTATGAGCCTGGAGCGAATTCTTCGCAGTATCGCAACTTTGTACCGCTGGTTATGGATGAGTACTCCAGACTTCAACCTGCTGAGAATCGGTTTCCTTCCGCAGCGGGAGGCAAAGGGTTTGCGCCACTCGCTGAATATGTGCATGGATTGGGTTTGAAATTCGGTATACACATTATGCGCGGAATTCCGCGTCAGGCTGCTCATGCGGCCAGTGCCATACTAGGATCTGAGCAAACCGCACGCGATGTGGCTCACCCAAATTCTATTTGTCCATGGAATACGGACATGTATGGAGTTGATGCTTCAAAAGAAGGCAGTCAGGCGTATTATGACTCGCTGTTCCAGTTGTATGCCAGTTGGGGCGTGGATTATGTGAAAGTGGATGATATTGCCGCTTCTCGCATTTATGGATACCACAAAGAAGAAGTTGCTATGATCCGTAAGGCTATTGACCGCAGTGGTCGCGAGATGGTGCTCAGTCTTTCGCCTGGACCTGCTCCAGTGGAAGAGGCTGAACACTTAGCCGGACACGCTAACCTTTGGAGAATGACCGATGATTACTGGGATCATTGGCATCTGCTGCGCGGGATGTTTGAGCGCTGTGAGAAATGGGCTCCTTATGTTCAGCCGGGCCATTGGCCGGATTGTGACATGCTGCCGTTAGGTCATCTGGGCATTCGTTCTGTAGATGGCGGGGGAGACCGGTTCACGCGGTTTACTCATGACGAGCAGGTCACCATGATGACACTGTGGAGTATTTTCCGCTCCCCGTTAATGTTTGGAGGAGAACTTCGGGACAATGATGATTGGACATTATCTTTATTGACCAATAAGGAAGTGCTTCATCTGCATCGTTATGGTAAAGGCGGCAGACAGGTAGCGCTAAATGAGGAGCATGCGATCTGGACATCTGAGGATGAACAAGGTAACCATTATGTAGCTTTGTTTAATCTTAGCGATGAAACATTAACGCTTCAGGTATCATTCGAGCAGCTTAATGTTTCAATTCCTAGTACTATACGTGATCTATGGCAGAGCCGCGATTTGGAAGTAGTTAACGAAGGTATTTCTCAAACTCTTCCACAGCATGGTTCTGTATTGTTAAAGTTTAAATAGAGGAGAGAGATTATGAATACGAGTGTAGAATATAAAAATCCATTGGTGGAGCAGCGTGCTGATCCATGGGTATATAAACATACAGATGGTTATTACTACTTTATTGCTTCTGTCCCAGAATACGACCGGATCGAAGTGCGGAGAGCAACAACAATCGAGGGATTGGCTGCTGCAGAACCGGCTGTAGCTTGGCGTAAATATGAGACGGGTCCGCTTAGTGCAAACATTTGGGCACCAGAGCTCCATTATATTGACGGGAAATGGTACATTTATTTCGCAGCGGCGCGTACTACGGAGACGAAGGATGGATTATTCGATCACCGTATGTTTGCTCTTGAGAATGAATCTGCCAATCCTTTAGAAGGAACATGGGTAGAAAAAGGCCAGGTGAAAACCGCTTGGGAATCCTTCGCTTTGGATGCAACCACCTTCCAGCACAAAGGAAAATTGTATTATGTATGGGCACAGAAGGACCTGAATATTGAGGGGAATTCTAATCTGTATATTTCTGAAATGAGTAATCCATGGACGCTAACGGGTCCTCAGACGATGATTGCTACTCCTGAATATGACTGGGAAATTATTGGGTACAAGGTAAACGAAGGAGCTGCAGTGCTTAAACGTAACGGCCGTATCTTTATCAGCTTCTCGGCTAGCGCTACGGATTTCAATTACTGCATGGGACTTTTGGTTGCGGATGAAGACAGCGATCTGCTGGACGCCGCTTCATGGACCAAACTGCCGGAACCGGTATTCCAGACCCACGAAGAGAATGGACAATATGGTCCAGGTCATAACAGTTTTACTGTAAATGAAAATGGGGAAGATGTACTCATCTACCACTGCCGCAATTATAAAGAAATTACTGGCGATCCGTTGTATGATCCGAACCGTCATACTCGTGCTCAAGTCTTCCATTGGAATGAAGATGGTACGCCGAATTTTGGGGTTCCCGTTAAGGATGCTGCTAAACAATAATTCGTTGAGTATATAAAAAAGAGGGTTACTCATAAGCCATGTAGATGGCTGCTGAGTAACCCTCTTTCTTATGTTGCACCTTAAGGTATATATTGTTGAACGATCGAAGTAATTACGCCGTCCTGAATGGTGATGTGATACGGGAACTGGCTCAAGTCGATGACATCCGTATTATTAAATTGATCCATAAATTGCTGTAAGGTGATGGACTCATTCCAGTTGATATCCAAGTCTTCCATGTTGCCAGTGTGATCAAAAATTTGCATCGTCACTGTGGCGTTATCCGCTATCGGATAAGTTGTTAGAGTATCAACATCATTTACAATATAATAACTGTCTGGAGCTCCGCCGATTTCTGCTGCAGCTTCTGGATCTCTTTCAGCAAAGATTCGATCGGCATCAGCACCCTGATACCAGTTTATTTCATCGGTCGTACCGGAGAGCTTGCCATGGTCGGATTCAATAGTATGAAAGTAAACTGTTTGATGCTGGGTCTTGTCACTATCTTGCGCATCTACCCGTGTTCCAACGGTACTTGCAGAAGTAATGAGGGAAAGAAACAACAGAACAACAACCGGTAACACATACGCTGACTTTTTCTTAAACATTATTAATCTCCCCCTTGAGATATGTAAGACGTTGTATAAAACTTATTACCCGCTCCGTTTTTTCTTAAACGGGTTATATATTACTCTTTACGTGAAATGAGCAGTTTTTGTTGCATTTTTTTAAAAGTTTTTTTTAAAAAAAGCAATGAGAAGTCACGAGTTCCCTAAAATGAATAGTAAAAGCTTATCTCCTCGGGCATATTAAAATATCAAAACATGCAGATTAGGGGGAGCAGCGAATGGGCGGAATACTACGGATTTATAGGAACGATTGGCGTAACTTATTCAGAGTTCCTGTGGCCGTATTGCTGGTTGCCGCTTTGGTGGTATTGCCCTCCGTGTATGATTGGGTGAACGTTGCGTCAGTATGGGATCCTTATAGCAATACTTCTGGCATTAAAATTGCAGTTACCAGCTTAGATGAAGGTACTAAGGTACAGGAGAAGGATTTTAATATCGGGAATGAGGTCATGGAAAGTCTTCGGAGCAATAAAAACCTGGGCTGGACCTTTGTAGATGCAGAGACTGCACATAATGGTGTCAAACGCGGAGACTACTATGCCAGTATTGTTATCCCTGCTAATTTCTCCAAACGAATGACTGGAATTCTTGAAGGAACGATTGTGAAACCAGAGATCGAATATACCGTCAATGAGAAAATAAATGCGATTGCTCCTAAAATCACGGATAAGGGCGCCACTTCAATCACCACACAGATCAGTGAGAATTTCACGGAAACGATTAGTGAGACGGTATTTACTGTTTTAAGTCAAATCGATAAGGAATTTCAATCTGAATTGCCCATTATACGCAAGGTAGAAAAAGGATTGTTTAAATTAGAGGCGAGCCTGCCAGAAATTGAAACCGCAGGTAAACGTGTATTGAAAATTCAGGAAAATTGGCCGCAGATTCATGCTTCAGCAGAGCGTATTTCCACATTGGAGAATAAGCTGCCAGAGGTGGAAAAAGCGGGTGAGGCTTTAGAGAAAATTGCTGAGCATTGGCCGCAAATCGCGAGTGCCTTAGATCATTTAGGAGGGCTACAGGACAAGCTGCCCAAGATTGAAGAAGCGGCACAGCTAATCGTTCAACTTGATAACCATTATGGTGAAGTTGAACAGATCATGGCTCAGGCCTCGCAAGGTCTTACGGAAGCGCATAAGATCGTTAATGCTGCCTTAACAGCGCTGCCTGAGGCAGAAAAGATTGCCACTGCCGGAAATGATTTTGTTCTGGAGCTTCAACAATTTTTGGAGAAGAGCAGTGCTGCATTTGAAGCTGTTCCAGCAGCTATCAAACAGAATCTTAATCTCCTACAGCAAACGGAGAACTCAGTGGTCAAGCTTGCTGAACAGTTAAAGGGAGAGGATAACGAGCCGCAAGCTGTACGTGAGCAGCTGGAGGTGCTCTCAGCACAGTTGGCTGCAGGAAGCAGCGTGATTGAACACACACTTTCTATGTTAAATGCATTGAACACATTTTCACCTGAAACAGTGTCTATTGCTGATCTTGCAGCATTGAAAGGTGTAGACAGTGTTTTGAACAGTCAGAAGTCCTTGGTAAATGCTATGGCGGCTGACGTTCAGAATAAGGATAACGCTGATTCCAGTGCAATTAACCAATTGTTCCTAAAGTCTGGTCTTGGGAAGCTGGCGATTGCGAAGCTTATCTCAGGGTATGATTCGTCGACAATCCCTGCCATAAAAAATACACTGGAGCAAATAACTTCGGCGGCAGATGTCACAGCCACCGCATTGCAGCAGGTGCCAGATCGCTTACCCGCGCTGGGTACCCTGCTGGAAGAGACAGTGTCGGCGATTGAGTTTGGGCAGACAAGCTTAGCTAGTCTGCAGCAGGATTTGCCAGCTATACGCGAAGCGGTCCACACAGCAGCCAGTGGGGTTGCCGATCAGACCCAGGGCTTTGGTGCCTTCATCCGAGATACACTTCCGCTATTGGAGAGTAGCTTGCCTACTGCAGGGGAAAAGATACAGCAAGCTGCGAACTTCGTGCGTCAGGATCTGCCTACTGTAGAAGAGCGGGTTCATCAGGTCTCGGAGTTGATTCGTACAGGACTCCCCCGTGCGGATAAAGGAGTGGCGCTTGCCGCAGATTTGGTGAGAAATGATCTTCCAGTACTGGAAGACTCGATTCGAAAAGCCGCTTCCACGATCCGCCAAATTAAAGAGGAAATTGATCTGGGGGAGATTGCACAACTGCTCGGAGGAGATATTAAGAGCAAAAGTGATTTTTTGGCCAATCCGGTAGTGTTAAAAGAGAATAAGTTATATCCCATTCCGAATTATGGCTCGGCAATGACTCCTTTTTATGTGGTACTTTCCTTATGGGTCGGAGGCACACTGCTTGTCTCCCTTCTCCGCACAGGTGTGGATACGGGTGGGCTAACGTACAAAAGATATCAATTGTATTTTGGCCGCCTGCTGACCTTCCTTACGGTGGGAATTCTTCAGGGGCTGGTGGCTGTCCTTGGCAACATTTTTATTCTGCACTGTTATGTGGTGAATAAGGTGTGGTTTGTACTTTTTGGAGTGTTAATCAGCATCGTGTTCGTAACCATTGTATTTACGCTTGTCGCTGTATTTGGCAACCTGGGAAAAGGAATAGCGATCGTGTTCATGGTGCTTCAATTCTCTAGCTCCGGCGGTACATTTCCGATTAGTACGACAGGGCGTTTTTTTCAAATATTAAATCCGTATATGCCGTTTACCTATGCAATTAGTCTGATGCGGGAGGCGGTTGGGGGAATTCTGCCAGAAGTGGCGATTCGTGATGTGATCTATCTGATTATCTTCGGTGTGCTGGCACTCTTGCTGGCATTACTCCTCAAGAAATCACTGGAGCCTTTTATCCATAAGGCTTCTGAACAAGCCGAAGAGTCTAAATTGATTTCTTAAAGAAAAAGAGGATGTGCCTAAGCCATGGTGATGGCTTTTGGCACAACCTCTTTTGTGTACTATATGGCAAGTGTGCAATAGGTTATCTTGCAGGAGCAAAATCAGCTACTGGCTTAAGAATCTCCTCGATCTGCTGTAAAGTATCAGCGGAGAGTACCGCATCTACAGCTTTGGCGTTTTCTGCAACTTGTTCTGGCTTACTGGCACCAATTAATGCTGAACTTACACCAGGCTGGCGCAGGATCCAAGCCAATGCCAATTGCGACAGCTTCAGGTCTAAACTGTGAGCGAGTTCAACCAGCTGTCCAACCACAGACAACACATCATCACGGAGGTAGCTGGAGATTACACCATTAACTGAATTATCCGCAGCACGGGTTCCTGCTGGAGGTTGTTGTCCCGGTTTATATTTGCCAGTCAGAATTCCTTGCGCCAGTGGAGAGAAGACCACTTGGCCCAACCCCTCACGCTGGGATACTTCAAGGACCTCGTCTTCAATATAACGTTCGAACATATTATAGATGGGTTGATTGGAGATCAGTGGACGCAGATTCAGTCTGCGGCTGATACCAGCAGCATTAGAGATTTGGGCTGCGCTCCATTCGCTAACAGCGGAGTAGAGAATCTTGCCTTGAGCTGTGAGATCATCCAGTGCGCGTAGAGTCTCCTCTACAGGGGTCTCTGTATCGAAGCGATGACAATAATATACATCAATATAATCAGTGCCTAAGCGGCGGAGGCTGGCCTCGCATTGCTCCATAATGTGCTTGCGGGACAAGCCACGGTTATTAACATCGTCTCCCATGGGGAAAAAGACCTTTGTGCTTAGCACATAAGATGATCTTTCATAGGAACGTAGAGCAGCACCCATCGCTTTTTCGCCTTCGCCACGGTTATATGCATTAGCCGTATCAAAGAAATTGATACCGCATTCAAAAGCTTTGCTTATACAAGCATCGGCTGCCTTTTGCTCTGCTGCGGTTCCATATGTAAGCCAACTGCCTAGTCCGATCTCACTGATTTTGAGCCCTGAATTGCCTAGTCTTCTATATTTCATTTTTCTCTTTCCTCCTTGTATTCTATATGATAACTTTACTTGTATTATAGGAGACATTCAAGTTGAATGATTAATATACTAGTAATCAAGGAGATGAAAGATTCAATGACTAATCCAGCTACTAAAAAATCAAAAGTGATCTTATTTCAGGGTGACTCCATTACGGATGGGAATCGAGGTCGTGATGAAGACCCGAATCATATTCTTGGACATAGCTATGCGTATATCATCGGAGGCAAGCTAGGGAATGAGCGGGCAGAAGAAAATCTGGTATTCTATAACCGCGGAGTGAGTGGAGATCGAATCTCCGATTTATATGCACGCTGGAATGAAGATGCAATTAGCTTGCAGCCTGACATCATTAGTATATTGATTGGGGTAAACGATATTTGGAGAATGATGAAAGGGGAACCAAGTGGAGTTACGGACCGTTTTGAACGCGCTTACCGTCACGTACTTGAAGAAACACGTGAAGTTCTGCCACATACGAAGCTGGTTTTATGTGAGCCTTTTATTTTAAATACCGGAGCTCCAGCTGAACAGTGGACAGAATGGGAAGCGAAGATTACACATTATCAGGGAGTGGTTAAGCAGCTGTCTGAGCAATTTGATACAGTTTATGTACCTCTACAGGATGCTTTCAACGCAGCTGCAGAGAGAGCAGAGGCAGCCTATTGGCTGTGGGACGGCGTTCACCCGACGACTGCCGGGCATGATCTGATTGCTGGGGAATGGCTGAAGGTCGTTTTGGAAAGTGGTCTTTTAAACAATTAAGTTATAAAGTCATTATCTCTCTTTATCTATGCACCTACTGATCACTCAGCGGGCGCATAGATAAGAGATACATGGTAATTATTTAAGAAATCGATCCATTCCTCAGAAGGCTTCTGATCTGTAACGATATAATCCACTCTATCAAAGCTGAACAACTTAATGAACGCGGTCCGGTCAAATTTGGAGTGATCTACGAGCAGAACCACTTTATTCGCCTGCTGCTGCATAAGCACCTTCAGTTCGCTTTCTTCTTCATTTGAATCACTTAGACCGCCTGTCATGGACAATGCTTTACAGCTGAATATGGCTACATCCACATTATATTTTCGAATTGTCTGTGAAGCGGTATTTCCAACAAAGGAGCTGGTCTCGGGGCCTAAAATTCCACCTGTGGAAATCAGCTTTTGACCGGAGTGTTGAAATTCAGATAATACCACCAGAGAGTTCGTAATAATTGTCAGATTGTTTTTCTCCTCAATAATTCTACGCAAGGCTTCAAACACCGTTGAGCTCGTATCCGTCACCAAGCTGTCTCCATCATTGATTAATTGCAGTACATTATCGGCTATGATTCGCTTCGCTTCAATATTGACCTGATGCCTGCTGGTATAGGAAGGATCTTCATTGGTATGGGCGTTGAGAATGGCTCCACCATAATTTTTTTTGGCAAGACCTTCTTTGTCCAGTTTATCTAGATCCCGCCGAATGGTCTCTTCCGAGACGTTGAATTTTTGCGCTAGCTCTGCGACATGGACCTTCTTCTGTCTGTAAAGCTCTTTAATAATTAGATCCCGTCGTTCAAATGCTTTCATTCGTTCACTCACCTTTATATATAAATCGTCTGCTTTCTAGTGTACTACATTGTTGTTTAAATCTAAAAATAATTACATATTCACATAAAACCACAATATATAATAATTATATCACATAAAACCACACTTTTGTTTAGGTAATATGTTGTTTTGTGTTGACTAAAGCGCTTGCAGATTTTATGATGAAGGAGAAATAGATCTATTAACGATGACTCTAAGATGATCTTGAGGAGGAACGGCATTGATAGAAAACTATCCGAAAATTGGTATCCGCCCAACCATTGATGGCAGAAGAAGAGGCGTTCGTGAATCACTGGAAGAGCAAACGATGGGCATGGCTCAGCGGGTGGCTAAGTTTATTGAAGCGAATTTAAGGTATCCAAATGGGAGTCCTGTAGAGTGCATCATCGCCGATTCTACGATCGGTGGTGTTAAAGAAGCTGCTGCGGCGGCTCAGAAATTCTCCGGGGCTAACGTAGGGGTGTCGATCACCGTGACGCCTTGCTGGTGTTATGGCTCAGAGACAATGGATATGGATTCATCCATTCCGCATGCCGTGTGGGGATTTAACGGAACGGAACGGCCGGGTGCTGTGTATCTAGCTGCTGTTCTCTCTGCGTATGCTCAAAAGGGAATTCCTGCGTTTGGTATCTATGGTGAAGATGTTCAAGAGTCTAGCAGTGAAGAGATTCCAGCGGATGTGCAGTCTAAATTGCTACAGTTTGCTAGAGCAGGCTTAGCAGTTGCTCAAATGAAGGGGAAATCATATTTATCTATGGGTTCTGTTTCGATGGGGATTGCGGGTTCCATTGTGAATGAACAATTTTTCCAAGAGTATCTGGGCATGCGCAATGAATATATAGATATGTCTGAATATGTCCGGCGCTTTGAAGAAGAGATTTATGATAAAGAGGAATTTAAGCGGGCGCTTGCCTGGACTAAAGAAAACTGCCAAGTTGGCGCTGATAATAATCCGCAGCATCTGCAAATCAGTGCAGAAGAGAAAGAGAAGCAGTGGGAGACTTGTGTGAAAATGACATTGATCGCCCGCGACCTGATGATCGGCAATCCGGTTCTCGCTGAGCTTGGTTTTGAGGAGGAAGCTAACGGCCACAATGCAATTGTTGGCGGTTTCCAAGGCCAGAGACAATGGACGGACCATTTCCCTAACGGCGATTTCATGGAGACGATGTTGAATTCTTCTTTTGACTGGAACGGCAAACGGGCACCTTATCTCGTAGCGACAGAGAATGACAGCCTGAATGGGGTAACGATGTTGTTCAATTATTTGCTTACGAATACAGCACAAATTTTTGCTGATGTCCGAACCTTCTGGAGTCCCGATGCCGTTAAGCGAGTGACGGGTCATCAATTGGAGGGAGAAGCAGCTCACGGAATACTGCATCTGATCAACTCTGGTTCGGCAGCGCTTGATGGCACAGGTGAGCAGAGGATAGAGGGTAAGCCTGCAATCAAACCGTTTTGGGAGATTTCAGACGAAGAGGCTGAGGCTTGTCTAAGCAATACACAATTCCGGCCAGCTTCTCAAGAATATTTCCGGGGAGGCGGCTTCTCTACCGATTATTTAACCAAAGGCGGAATGCCGGTTACTATGGCTCGCTTGAACCTGGTGAAGGGGCTTGGACCTGTTCTTCAGCTTGTTGAAGGTTACACTGTAGAGCTGCCTGAAGAGGTTCATCATATTTTGGATCAAAGAACAGATCCGACCTGGCCGACGACCTGGTTCGCTCCTAAGCTAACTAACAGTGGTTCATTCCAATCGGTATATGATGTCATGAATAATTGGGGCGCGAATCATGGGGCGATCAGTTATGACCATATCGGGGCGGATCTAATTACGCTGGCGTCGATTTTGCGTATTCCAGTAAGTATGCATAACGTTGAGGAATCACGTATTTTCAGACCACGGGTGTGGTCGTTATTTGGGACGGAGAATCTGGAAGGAGCAGATTACAGAGCCTGTCAGAATTTCGGACCGCTATATTAAAATCTTCTTGTGAAGCAGGTGTACGTGAAATGGGTGATACGATTAAGCTTCTGGCTATGGATCTTGGCGCCAGCTCCGGAAGAGTGATGTTGGGATTGTATGACGGTAACACCCTTCGCATGGAAGAAATTCATCGGTTTGCTAATACCCCGGTGTATATTGGCGGGCATTTGTATTGGGATGTTTTGAAGCTCTTCCACGAAATGAAAAAAGGAATCCAGAGAGCTTATAGGGCGCGTGGAAAATTGAGGTCTCTAAGCGTGGATACGTGGGGAGTCGATTACGGTTTTATTGATAAAAGAGGGATGTTGCTCTATTCCCCCCATCATTATAGGGATAAGAGAATGGGAAGTCATCGTCTAGGGTTGGAGGTATTGCTTCCGCCAAGGGAGCAATTTAGCGTTACTGGTATTCAACCGAGCTTGATTAATACGGTTTATCAGCTGTTTGCTGATTATCAGGATAATGATTCTCTGCTAGAGGTCGCAGATACTATTTTAATGATGCCAGACCTGTTCCACTATTTGTTCTCTGGTATCGCGGCAGCAGAAAGCACGATTTGGAGTACAAGTGGCTTAATGGACGCTGTATCTGGTGAAGTCTCTACTGAAGTATTTAGCAGGCTTAGTATCCCGGTTAGCCTAGTGCCACAACAGGTTCAATCGGGGACGGTCATTGGTCCTATCCTTCCGGTAATACAAGAGGAGCTTAGCGTTGGTCCAATGGAGGTAATTGCGGGTGCTTCTCATGATACGGCTTCAGCAGTAGCTTCCATTCCGTATTCTCTTAAGGATAATGCAGCATTTATAAGCTGTGGAACATGGTCGATAGTGGGCATGGAGACGCCTGAAGCTGTCATTACAGAGAAAAGCTATGAATACGGATTCACAAATGAGCAGTGTTACGGCCAATCTAATCGTTTGCTCAAAAATATAACGGGACTATGGATTTTGCAGGAGCTGCAAAGGAATTGGGCAGAAGCGGGAAAATACGTCAGCCAAGGCCAAATGGTTGAGCTAGCTGAAACCATAAATCATGCCCCAGCAATTATTGATCCGAATGATGAACTGTTTAGTACACCCGGTGTGATGACCCAACGGATTAGAGAATATTGCGAACGAACAGGCCAGCAAGCCCCCTACACGAAAGCTGAGATTATTCGCGTCATACTTGAGAGCTTAGCAGAGTCCTATCGCCATACGATTAACGAAATGGAAGAGATCACCGGCAAAAAAATCAATATCATTCATATGGTCGGTGGTGGGATTCAGAATGAACTGCTCTGTCAGCTTACCGCTAATATTACGGGGAGAAAAGTTGTAGCAGGGCCTGTGGAAGCTAGTGCAATTGGCAATATAATTATTCAACTGGCTGCCCTAGGGGAATTGGAAATCTCCGAGGGCAAGCAGGTAGTGGAAAGATCTTTTGCCTTTAAGACATATCAGCCTTCTTTGGTGAAGGTTTGTGAAAAATAGGATACGAGGAGAGAAACCCTATGGATACATTGGAACAAAAATTACGTTTGCAGATTTGTGATATCGGGAGAAACCTGTTTAATAAAGATTTTATCGCGGCTAATGATGGGAATATTTCTGCTCGCTTATCAGAGAATGTAATTCTGACTACCCCCAGAGCGGTGAGTAAGGGATATTTAGAGCCTCATATGCTTGTAAAAGTGAATCTGCAAGGTGAAGTCCTTGAAGCTGCTGAAGGCTACAGACCCTCAACGGAAGCAAAAATGCATCTAAGAATTTATAATGAGCTGCCAGAGATGAAGGGCGTGGTCCATGCACATCCCCCGTATGCTACTGCATTTGCCATAAAAGGTGAGGCGCTCGACAAGATGATGATGCCAGAGTCGGTGATTATGATCGGAGATATTCCGTTGGCGGAATATGGAACACCATCGACGGAAGAAATTCCAGATTCACTGATGCCTTTCCTGGGCAAAAAAACTGCGGTCCTGCTCGAGAATCACGGAGCCCTTACTTGGGGAGAAGATGTTATGGAAGCATATCTGAATATGGAACGGCTTGAGTATACGGCCAAGCTCACCTTCATTACCCGGATGATTGGCGGGGAGAGAGAATTGCCGCAGCATCGGATTGATGAGCTGGTAGCGTTGCGATCATTTTATGGGAAGTAAAGAGGTGCCTTATGTTAAAAGGAATTCCTAAGCTGCTCTCTCCGGAGCTGGTGCGCATTCTGATGGAAATGGGTCATGGGGATGAGCTTGTATTGGCTGATGCTAATTATCCCGGACATTCGTTGAATCCGAGGGTACTGAGATATGATGGCATCGGTATTCCTGACCTGCTGGATGCCATCTTAGAGTTGTTACCTCTGGATCATTATGCAGAGCAACAGGTGGCTTTTATGGCAGTGGTGGCTGGAGATCCAACTGTGCCGGTCATCTGGTCCACATACGAGACTATCATTGCCAAGCATGATGCTGAAGCGACGATTAAACATGAGGAACGTTTTGATTTCTATAACCGTTCTAAGCAAAGTTATGCGGTTATAGTTACTGGTGAAGAAGCATTGTATGGGAATGTTATTCTTAAAAAAGGCGTTATTAAAAGTTAAAATAACGGAAATGAAGCCGCTAACCGCTTGGGTGACCAAGGAGTTAGCGGCTTTTTATGCTGTAAGGATAAGTATTTATAACCGGATTACTCTGTACTCATATGCACCAAGGGAGAGGGGGCCGCAGGCCACGGATTTGCCTGAGAGAACATCATGTCCGTCCCGCGGGAGTGTGAGACTTCCCCCGTGTCCATCCATATTTACAATGGTCCACACTTCGGTACCTTGGTCATTGCTTCTAGGGCAGACAAGGGTTCCCTTAGTGACATCACTGCGTACGGTAACACCAGTACGTTCTGCATAATGATCAATAAGTTTACATAACATTAGGTCACCTTCTTCACCGGCAGGCATTGAACCCAGCATAACAATAGTACCTTGTCCGTAAGGCTGCTCCGTCAGGA
This sequence comes from Paenibacillus sp. FSL R5-0928, assembly GCF_037970385.1. Taxonomy (NCBI): domain Bacteria; kingdom Bacillati; phylum Bacillota; class Bacilli; order Caryophanales; family Paenibacillaceae; genus Paenibacillus; species Paenibacillus sp. FSL R5-0928. The sequence goes on from NZ_CP150225.1 coordinate 1,825,564, forward strand.
AGGACAAACCCGGTGTCACCCCCTCCGTAATCATTCCGAGACTGGAAGCGGACTCTGAAACGGGTTCAAAAACAGAACTCCACATGGACAAGGGAGCAGATACCCCAAAAGCGTGTCCAATCGTGCCTGTTAATTCCAGCGGATAGATAAACTTAGTTTTGACTCCTGCTAATCGCTCCAATTCCCCAAGTCCGGCATTCCTATGAAGGGTATGCTCCTTCGTTCGTCCTCCGGTAAGAGGACCGACAATCCAAATCCCGCCAGCTGCTGTGAAGGCCAGCGCACTTTCCACATACTCGGGGGACAAATAATGTACGAATGGAGTGAATAACAGCTTGTATCCGGTTAAGTCACCACCTTCGGGCAGCAGATCCCGGTGAATACCCATATGTAGAATTCTTTTGTAGAAATCGCCCAGCAGACTACGATAATTTAGCTTCCGATGAGGTTCAGTTGCGAGATAAGCTTTGGTTCTGTCCGAATAGGTAATCGCAACATCTGCCCGAAGGGGCCGGGTGGAGAGCATAATTTGTTCAATTTCTTGCCGTGCTTGATTGGCCTCCAGCACATTATCGTACCCTAGAGCGGGTTCTCCCCAGGCACTAAGGATCGAGCTATGTGTTTGTTCACTTCCGGAAGTATGCTGGCGCCAGAGCCAATAGCAAAATGCACCTGCACCCAGCGCATAGGCGGCAACCGCTTCTGCCTTCAGATATCCGTTCGGATGTGGCACACCAAAACTTACTAGAGATGCGGCAAACGAGGGTCCTGTCTCCATTATCCAGAAATCTTTTCCCGGCTTGAAATTTCGCCATAGATCACAGTTAAGCAGATAAGCATGCATATTTTCCTGTGAGGCATAAGAGTCGTAGGCGGCAAAGTCGAGATTCTGAAATAGCCGCTCATTATCTAGATGAAAAGCGACACTGCTGTTGTGGGTAATTGGTGCAGAGGAGTGGCGGCGGATAATATCAGCCTGCTCATCGGCGAATTCAGCGATTTTTTCCATTGAAAATAAGCGGTACATCGTCCGCAGAGATGAATTGTGGAGGAAAGGTGCGGGTCCTGGCTGTGGCACCTGATCAAAACGTTGATAAGTTTGGCTCCAGACGGCTGTTCCCCATGCCTCATTCAACTTTTCAATGGAGCTGTAGCGCTGCTGCAACCAGATATGCCATAAGCCTTTACAGGTCTCACACATGCACTCCGCCACATGCGCTTTGAATTCGTTATCGAGCTGCCAGGCGGTTAACCCCGGAAGTGCTCCGGTCTCCTTGGCAATATGCTCCGTAATGATGGCAGCCCGCTCACGAAAATAAGGATTGTTCGTACAGATATGCTGCCGTGCTCCATGTCCCATTACCGTTCCGCTCTCATCCACATAACAGCGCTCAGGATGTCCATGGGTAAGCCAAATGGGGGGTGTAGGTGTCGGCGTACACATTACTGTGTCAATTCCGTTTCTATGTAACCTTTCGATATATTTCACGACGGGACGGATATCAAGCTTATCTTCTTCTGGCTCCAAGGCAGACCAAATGAATTCTCCGATTCGTACGATATTAATCCCCGTTTCTTTCATTAGAAGGATGTCCTGCTCAAGCACCTCTTCACTCCATAGCTCGGGATACCAAGCAGCACCATAGTATAACTTGTTCTTCAATTCAGCTCCCCCTTTAAGGCAAACATTTGCTGGAAATCATCACTTGGAATCATAGGTTGTTAGGGTCTTGCGGGCAATAGTAAACTTTTGCGCGGTTTGGACTTTTTAGATAAAATGGGATTTTTAGCTTATATAGAGCGTTCAAAAAAGTCCGATTGCTGGAAAAAATCACTAGCAGCATAATAGGAGTCGCAGTAAGGGTGATTGCAGTAATCCATGGCTACAGTAATCGCGAGATGTACATGACAAATGGAGGTGAACAGGATGAAGCACGTAACAGTTCCGGGAACTGCAGAACAACAGCTAAAACCGCAGACCTATCGAAATATCCGGGTAAGAAGATGGAAACGTTTTAAACGTGATAAATGGTTATATATTCTGCTGCTCCCTGGAGTCCTTTATTTTCTTGTTTTCAAATATGTTCCGATGTGGGGCGTGCTGTTGGCTTTTAAGAATTACCAGCCGTTTCTTGGTTTTCAGAAAAGTGAATGGGTAGGTTTTGAGCATTTTCGTGTTTTTTTCCAGAATCCCGATTTCTTTATGCTGCTGCGCAATACGTTATTGTTATCTTTTTATAATTTGATTTTCTTTTTTCCGGCGCCGATTATTCTGGCACTACTTCTAAACGAAATACGGCTTTCCTTCTATAAAAAGACGATACAAACGATGATTTATGTTCCGCACTTTATATCCATGGTCATTGTGGCCAGTATGAGCTATGTATTTCTAACTACGGAAGGCGGGACTGTAAATGAGTTTTTGTATACGTTTACAGGCAGGAAAATAGACTTTCTAGCTAATCCCGACTGGTTCCGTCCATTGATTATTCTCCAGACGATCTGGAAGGAGTGCGGTTGGGGGACAATTATATTCCTGGCAGCGCTGGCCGGTGTAGATGTGGAGCAATATGAGGCTGCGGTAGTAGACGGTGCGAACAGGTGGCGGCAGATTTGGCATATTACGTTGCCTGCTATTCGCAGTACAATCGTTATTTTACTTATTCTTCGGATGGGAACGATTTTGGATAACGGTTTTGAACAAATTTATTTAATGATGAATGCTCTTAATCGTGAAGTAGGTGAGGTGTTCGATACCTATGTATACGCACTGGGAATCACCCAGGGAGCTTTTAGCTACAGTACAGCTGTTGGATTATTCAAATCAATAATCGGTGTGACGCTTGTGCTCGGGACGAATTGGATCGCCAAAAAATTTGGTGAATCCGGACTTTATTGAGAAGGGAGTAGCTTGCTGTGGCCAAACAATACAAGAGTACGGGTGGAACTGCATTTGATGTATTCAATTATATATTTTTAGGGATTATCGGAATCGTAGCGATTCTCCCTTTCCTCTTTGTGGTTTCGGGCTCCTTCGCTACAGATGCGGAAATTACTAAACGTGCCGTATTCCTGATCCCGACCACGATTTCATTTGACGCCTACCGATTTATCTTTTCAACAGATACGATTATGCGCAGTATAGGGGTTTCTATTTATGTTACGGTAATCGGAACTGTCGTTAATTTATTCTTCACGGTAACAATGGCTTATCCGATGGCAAAACGATATCTGATGGGCCGTAATTTGGTACTCAACCTTGTTATTTTTACGATGCTGTTCGGTGGAGGAATGATTCCAACCTATCTCGTCATTCGGGAACTGCATCTGCTGGATACGCTCAATTCTCTTATTTTACCGGGAGCAATTAGCGCCTTTAACCTGATTATTGTCAAAAACTTTTTTCAGGAGCTGCCTATAGAAATGGAAGAAGCGGCGCGTATTGATGGTTGTTCTGAGCTGGGCTTGTTGTGGAAGATAGTCCTTCCGTTATCCAAACCGGTTCTTGCTACATTTACGTTGTTCTATGCTGTGGGACATTGGAACAATTTCTTCTCGGCACTGCTCTACATTACGGATCCGACAAAATGGCCTTTGCAGGTGATGCTGCGACAGATCGTAATGTTGTCCCAATCTGCAGCTGGCGATATGAGTTCTATGGATCCGAGCTTTGTGCAGCCACCGGAGCAGTCGATTAAAATGGCGGTTATTGTAGTAGGTACTCTACCAATTTTATGTGTGTACCCATTTCTGCAAAAACATTTCGCTAAAGGGGTGATGCTGGGTTCTGTTAAAGGATAGCAAACTTAACTTATTCCAATTTGGAGGTATAATAATGGAAGCTAATCGTTCGGTAAAAAAGAAGCGCTGGTTGTTACTTTTACTTGTGGCTATGATGGTTACCACTGTTGTTGCAGGTTGCTCAGGTAATGAATCTGCAGGTTCTAACAGCAAAAGTGAGGGGAGTAGTAATACTGGAGAAGAGAAAAGCGAGTCCCCGCTGGATCTGACCCTCATGCTGCCGATATTCAAAACAAATTATCCGAAGGATGGCAGTCCGGTTGCTGCTGAACTGGAGAAACAGACCCACACAAAAATCCACTTTGAGTGGGTCCCGAACGCATCTTATGCAGATAAATTTAATATTACGCTAGCTTCTGGGAAGCTGCCGACTATTATCTACGTGGGGGATGTTAAGGCTTCTAGTTTTGTGAACGCTGCCAAATCGGGCGCATTCTGGGAAGTAGGGCCTTATCTTAAGGATTATCCGAATTTAAGCCAAGCGAACCCGGTTATTCTGAAAAACTCGGCTATTGATGGGAAGAATTACGGAATCTATCGGGGGCGTGTACTCGGCCGTAACGGTATGGTTTTCCGTAAGGATTGGCTGGAGAAGGTGGGGCTGCAAACACCGCAGACGGTAGATGATTTCTACAATATGCTGAAAGCGTTCAAGGAAAAAGATCCAGACGGCAATGGTAAAGAGGATACTTATGGCATGGTGCTGGTCAAATGGAGCGGCCAGTGGGCCAGCGGTTTTGATACCATTAAGTTATGGTTTGGAACACCGAATAAATGGGGCGTGCAAGATGGCAAGCTGGTGCCTGAGCATGAATATCCAGAATATTTGGAAGCGCTTAAGTTCATGAAGAAGCTGTACGATGAGAAATTGATCAACTCCGACTTCGCTGTGATGGACAGTGCCAAATGGACAGATCCGATCGTGAACAATAAGGCAGGAGTAATCGTCGATGTGGTCGATACAGGTGCCCGGGTGGATGATAAAATTCACGCTGCGCTAGAAAAAGAAGGCAAAGACGAACCGGATAAACATTATGTAGATGTAAGCGGGGGCGTAACAGGTACGGATGGCAAGCTACATACATTGCCGACCTCTGGTTTCTCGGGCATGCTGGCTATTCCAAAATCATCTGTGAAGAGCGAAGAAGAATTGAAACGGGTACTGGCTTTTCTAGATCAAATCAATAATCCGGAATTACAAACGATGTTAGGTTTTGGTTTGGAAGGTACTCACTACACTATGGTGGATGGTTTTATTGAACGCTCCAAAGACACTGTCCTTCTGGAGTCAGAAGTGGAAGGGTTAAACCAAATTCTGGCCTTTATACCTGAGGACAAATCCAAGACTGTAGCTCAGACACCGCTGCGGCTTAAACAAATCGAAGTTCAGAAAGCAAATGAAGCTTCGATCGTGGTTAATCCGGCAGAGGCCTTTATTTCCACAGTATATTCGCAAAAGGGCGCTCAACTTGACAATGTAATTAATGATGCACGCATAAAATATATTGTAGGACAAATTGATGAAGCTGAATTGAAATCAGCATTTGATGTATGGAGAAAAACAGGTGGAGATGATTTAGTTAAGGAAATGAACGAGTTATACGCTAAGGCTGACCGCTAGATCCTTCCTAGTGCTTTTATCCGGCTGGAAAGGATCTGAGGAGCAAAACGAATGTGGTTCGATTGCACTTCAAATTTATCTGATTCGGCTGGTGAGAGCATAGTGATGAGAAATGTGGCGAAATGGAAGCGTTATACAAAAGGCTGGTCAGGCTGTAAGGGCCGATATTATCGTAAAAATCTGATCATTATGCTGGTGGTGTCATCCATTCCGGGGTTTATTATTGGTGCGCTTGTCTACTGGATGGCAGGGGGACGCCTGGAGAGCGAGCTGCTGCAGATGCATAACAGGCAGATTGAACAGCGGGCGGCTAATATTGATGATCAACTGTCCAATCTGGAGCTGATGCTGGCACATTGGGCCTTTGATCCCAAGTTTGATTACAGCTTGAATGGCCTTGATTTTATTCAGGATCATGAGCGGGCTTGGGATATTACGAAGACACTCGTAGTGATGCAGGGCTCGAACACGATGACGAGTAACGTTGAACTCTATCTATCAGGAGATCATCCATTACTATTTAATCCCGAATATGGCACGATTGACTCCAGCGCGGTATCGGGTCAATATGACAAATTGATTGATACTGAACAAAGCACCTATTGGACGCAGTGGGCATTCGATCCCAATAAACCAAATGTCAAAGAATTAACGCTTGTCCATCATATTCCGGGCGGAAGCTTGAAGCCCTTCGGGGCTCTTTTGCTCCGCATGGATACGGAGAAAGTAGCTGCGATGCTACGAACTATGACACCTTATAATAGCGGCGAGACATTTTTGCTGCAGACGACGGGGGATTTGTACGTATCTGCTGGAGACAGTGCCGAGGATTCTCCCTTACTTACCGCATTGCATAATGAGATTGTGGAACGGGGCGCGAACCATGAGTCAAATCTTGAGTCCTCTTTTCTCTTCGACTGGGGTAAGGCTACATATGCAGTGACTTATGGTGAGTTTTCCCGACTCTCCGCAGATTGGCTCTATGTATCCGCTTCACCGATAACCAGCATAACTTCACCTGTCGTCTTCATTTCAAGACTGATATTTTTAGTTAGCTTCAGTGCTTTGCTGCTGGCGGCGATTCTGTCTTGGTTTGCTTCCCGCAAAATCTATTCACCGATAGGACGTTTGCTGCAGACTTTGTTGCCTGACCAAGCGGCGGCTGCGAGTAGGGAGGATGAGTTTATTCTGATTGAACGGCATTGGCAGAACTTGCACGGGGAGAGCCATGCCCTGAAGTACACTCTTTCCGAGCAACTTCCACATGTGAAGGAAAGCTTCCTGCATCAGCTGTTTCAGGGGTATTTATATTCTTATTCTGAGCAGGATCTGCAAAGCCGGATGCGGCGTTTTAAGTGGGAAGTAGAGGATTGTCATTATATTATTCTTTATATTCAGCTTACAGGCATCTCCAGCCAGGAGGGGAAGTTCCGCAACGGTGATGAAAGTCTTGTATCATTCGCCGCCGTCAATATTATCGGAGAATTGTCTGCCGAGCACTTTAAGCAGGCTGATATTATCAATTTCCATGATCTCACGGCAGGATTACTTCTTATCGAACCCGTTGCGAATCCATCGCTGGAAGCGGTGCAAGCCTTTAGCGAAGAACTGACAGGAACGATTAATCGCATGTTAAAAATGAGGGTAACAGTGGCGTTTAGTGCACCGGTTGGAAGGATATCCGGTATTCCGCTAGCGTTCGAGGCTGCGAAGCAAGCCGCTAGTTATCGCCAGTTTGGTGGTGAGAACCAGATTATTAATATGGAGCTACTGGATCGTGAGGGGCAAAGTACGCCTGAACCGCAATATTCGTTCACTTTGGAGCGCGGAATGATTCAGGCCCTGCGCACAGGAGAAGCGGAAGAGGCTTATCGGCTGTTGGAGGAATTTCTGGAGGCACTGTGTGCCAATGGGGCAAAAGTGATTGATGTGCAGCAGGGCATGCTTCATTTGTTAGGCAGTATTCAGCACGCCATTATGGTCTCAGGCATTCATCCAAACCAACTGTTCAAAGGGGCTAATCTGTACGCGGCACTGTCGCAAATTCATGAGCCGAAGCTTATCCTTGCCTGGTTTCAGGAAAAGGTAGTCGCACCGTATCTGACGGAGCTGAGCGAGCGTTCTGATGCCGGAATCAAACGGACGATTGAGCATGCCATGATGTATATCAATGAGCATTATATGGATAATATTTCGCTGGATGGATGTGCGGATTATACAGGGATCAGCCCATTTTTACTGAGTAAATCATTCAAACGGGTCACCGGGAAAAATTTCATTGATTATCTGACCGAATTGCGGCTTGATAAAGCCAAGGAGCTGCTGCGTGATACCTCGCTGCGAATTAACGATGTAGCTGAACAGGTGGGTTATCAGCATAGCTATTTTAACCGGATTTTTAAGAAACAAGAGGGAATAACCCCAAGCCGCTATAGAGAGCTAAGCCATAATAATGAAGCTCTTTAAAAGTAAGAAGACGTGCGGCGAAGAAGGTATAAAGGAGATGGTTGTTGTGCCTACGGCTCTGCCGATTAGCCTGCATTGGCTAAAAAAGCCCGCTATTGATGTGGGTGTTACCTGGGGGGTTCCTTGGAAAAAAGGAGCGCTCAACAGGGAATCGTTAAAGAATCTCTGCTTAAGTATGCCGAAGAACGAAAAGCTTGTGCCGCTGCAAAGCTGGCCGGCAGCTTTTTGGCCTGACGGGAGCATCAAATGGTCCACGCACTCGGCAGTAAACAAAAATTCGGATATTCAGCAGGATTCCTTAGCGACAATGACAATAAATCAAGCGGCTCCAGCTACGGAAATGACTGAGCGACTAACTGTGCAGGAAACAGAGGAAGCTTTCATTATAGATACAGGTGTTATTATTTGCACGGTTAACAAGCAGGGGAAGGGTCTTATCCGCAGTATTGTGCGCAGAAATCCGGCGGACACGGAAGGAACCGAAGTATGCAGTAATGGAGAGCTTGTATGTATACGTGAACAGAGAGATGAGGGTGCTGGCACCCTGAGCATACGTGAGGAGCGATTCACAGGACGAACGTTAAGTGCCATCCTTGAACAGGACGGACCTGTTCGCGCAGTGGTGAAGCTAGAGGGACTTCACCAAGCTTCACACAATGCTCGTGAGTGGCTTCCCTATACGTTACGTTTATATTTTTATGCTGGGCTGGAGTCTATTCGATTAGTTCATACGTTTCATTATGACGGTAATCCACAGCAGGATTTTATTAAAGGATTAGGAATAGAATTCACAGTGCCGCTGCATGGACCGCTTTACAACCGCTATGTTCGTTTTGCCGGAGATAGCGGCTTGTTTAGCGAGTCTCCTAAGACGTTGCATACACGGCGAACCAAAGGTAAGTACCGTGATTTATTCGTCGATCAGGTAGCAGGATGTGCTGTGAAATTTGATCCAGAAGAGGATGCCTATTTCCTTAGTTTATTGGATGACTCCGCGACTTGGGGCAGCTTTCGGCTGGTTCAAGATTCTTCCGAGCATTATGGGATCTGGAAGCGGACAGAGGATGGGTGCGCTTGGATCAAGGCAGCAGAAGGCCGCCGGGCAGGTGGGCTTGGTTATGTTGGAGCAGAGGGTGGAGGGCTAGCCGTCGGGATGAAGAATTTCTGGCGTAAGCATCCGGCAGGAATGGAGATTGGATCCACTGCCACAGACGCGGCAGCTCTTACTGTCTGGTTCTGGTCACCTGATGCGGCAGCTATGGACTTGCGGCATTATGATACAAAAACACATGTGGAATCCTCGTATGAAGGTGCAGAAGAATTACGGGCCACTCCATTTGGTATCGCTAATACTAGCGAGCTAACATTCTGGTGTACGGCGCAGACTCCCGGGCCTGAATTGTTGCAGCGGATGCAGGCAGAAGCTGAAGAACCTTCATTGCTGGTTTGTGAACCAACTTATTATCATGAAGCGGGTGCTTTTGGTTTCTGGAGTTTGCCTGATCGGAGCACGCCAGCCAAGGTGTATCTGGAAGAGCGGCTGGACGGGATCATCTCCTTTTACAAGGAAGAGATCGAGCAGCGCAAATGGTACGGTTTTTGGGACTACGGAGATTTCATGCACAGCTACGATCCGGTCAGACATGTATGGAACTATGATCTCGGTGGCTGTGCCTGGCAGAATTCCGAGCTGGTGCCAAATATGTGGTTGTGGGTAACGTTTCTCCGGTCCGGGAGAGCGGATGTGTTCCGAATGGCCGAAGCTATGACCAGGCATACGAGTGAGGTAGATGTATATCATTTTGGCGAATACGCCGGACTAGGCTCGCGGCATAATGTCATCCACTGGGGCTGCGGCTGCAAAGAGGCTCGTATCGCTATGGCGGGTCTGCATCGCTACTATTATTATCTGACCGGAGACGAGCGGGTCGGCGATATTATGGACAGTGTAAAGGATGCTGATTATTCAACAGTTACTCTGGACCCGATGCGGGCGTATTTTCCGAAGGATGAATTCCCCACTCATGTTAGGGTGGGTCCGGACTGGGCGGCCTTTAGCTCTAATTGGATGACCCGCTGGGAGCGGTTCGAGGATACCGCTTATCGTGACAAGATTATAACAGGCATGAATTGCATCAAAAGGGCAAATTTACGGCTTTTATCTGGTCCCACATATGGGTATGATCCGGCAACTGGCCTATTGTCGGGAATGGGCGACGATAACTGGGGGCGTCATCTAGCGATTAGTATGGGAGGTCCGCAGGTGTGGTTCGAGCTGGCGGCAATGCTGGAGGACTCGGACTGGGAAGATATGCTGGCTGAGTTCGGCGTATTTTATAATTTGCCACAAGAAGAGAAGGACGCATTTACAGGAGGGTTGATTTCAGGAAAACTCCGTTTTGAGCATCCTGTGCTCAGCGTAGCCATTGCTGCATATGGAGCATATTACCGCAAGGATCCGGCGACGGCAGAGCGGTGTTGGACGATTTTGCTGGAGAATCCGTTTGGTTGTGTGAATCTACAGGAGGAAGCTGATCGGGTCACTTATATGACTGAGTTAAATGAGATCGATTGGATGAATACAAATGAAGCCTCGCAGTGGTCTTTAAATACGATCATTGCCTTGGAATTAATCGGTAGTGCTATACCGGAACTCGCGAATTGAAGGCTTCATTGTGGGGAGGAATGATTTATGGCTAGGCCGATGCAGGACACGGGTATAGGTGGTTTGATCCCTGAAGCATGGAAACCAATCTACCATAATCCCCTCGCTTCAACTAGTGATATCGCTGGATTCCAGATGGAGGGAGAGGGAACGGTTTCCTTCCCTTTGCAACGAATGAGATTAGAGAGCACTATCCATGCCGAGGCCGGACAACAAGCAAATGTCGTTCTCTGGTGTCCAGAGGAGTTCCCGGCAGACCTCGCCGTATCGTGGAATTTCCGCCCATTGTGTGAGCCGGGGTTGGCGATTTTGTTTATAGCGGCCAAAGGAGAGGGTGGGAAGGATTTATTTGATTCCACGCTTGCTCGCCGTACGGGTGAATATGATCAATACCATCACGGGCAGATAGACACGTATCATATCTCGTATTTTCGCAGGCGTTGGGTGGAAGAACGTGAATTTCATACCTGTAATTTGCGCAAAAGCTATGGTTTTCATCTCGTTGCACAGGGAGCCGATCCGCTTCCGGACGTCAGCGACATGACTGAGCCCTACCGGATGTTAGTGGTGAAGCGTGGTCCTATGCTGTCTTTTGCGATCAATGAACTGCCGATTTTTACATGGATAGATGATGGTGAAACCTATGGGCCGCTACTGACAGGCGGGAAAATTGGGTTCCGACAGATGGCACCCCTGATTGCTGAATACTCGAATCTCACGGTTTATGGACAGTAATGCGAAGGAGGGTTTAGAGTGATGTCTATTATATATTATTGTTACCCTGAGGGCAGACATAAGGCGCTTACGATGAGCTATGATGACGGCAGACGGGCTGACGAAAGATTGGTTGGACTATTTAACCGCCATGGGATTAGAGGAACATTTCATCTCAATTCTGGCCTGCTGGGTGAAGGTGATCGTATTACGGCAGATGAAATAACTGAGCTGTACCAGGGACATGAAGTATCTGTCCATACGCAACACCATCCGACGCTGGCCCGTTGTCCGCAGGAGCAAATCATCCATGAGATTATGGAGGATCAAAAATATTTTGAGACGCTGCTCCAGGTGCCGATACGGGGAATGTCTTATCCTAACGGTTCCTTTAACAAGGAGATAAAGAAGCTTTTGCCTCATTTAGGCATGGAATATGCCCGTGTGGTACAGACCACTGGCGGCGGCTTTGGGCTGCCGGAGGATTGGCTGGAATGGCGGGGGACTTGCCATCATAATGATCATTTGCTGGAGCATGCGGAGCAGTTCGTGAAGCTGCATAAACGGCAGTATTTATATCTGATGTATGTGTGGGGCCATAGTTATGAATTTGATAACGATAATAACTGGGAGTTGATGGAAAGCTTCTGTGAAGCAGTGGGAGGACTAGAGGAAATCTGGTACGCGACAAATATTGAACTCGTTTATTATATGAAGGCTTGTGAAGCCCTTATTTTCTCCGCTGCTCGGGATTTTGTATATAATCCGGGAGCGGTATCTGTCTGGCTGGAAATCGACGGTGTGATTATAGAAGTAGCAGGCGGACAAACCGTCCGTTTCCCTGAGATTTAATCGAAGAGAGAAGACAGGAGGATTCTAATGAGAACGAAGGACACACAATCAGTCTATCAGCTGGCAAAAGTAGATATTTCCGCTGCTGGTCCACGCTGTAAAATGCTTATTGGCGATCTGAATGGGGATGGACGTGCAGAAATGCTGCTGGTCCAGCCGGATAATCGCCAGGATGTTCGTTATATTCCCCATCAGGTGCAATGCCTGACCGCTTTTGATATGGATGGCAAGCTGCTGTGGCAGGTGGGCACACCCGATCCTGACGCTGGCAGCCAAGGCTCGGACTATCCAGCGCAAGTTTATGATATAGATGGTGATGGGTCGCTGGAAGTATTATGTGTAATGGATGGACGTTTTCATATTTTTGAAGGTTCAACAGGAACGGTTAAGTCCATATACGACTTACCTGCTGAACATGCACATGATTGTATTATCATTGCCAATCTAACAGGGCAAGAACATGCTTCCGACATCATTCTGAAGGACCGTTATCATCAACTGTGGGCCTTGGATAAGGATTTCAATTTATTATGGACGCATACAGGCAATGTAGGACATTATCCGTGGGTTCACGATCTTTATGGAAATGGACAGGATCAAGTGATGGCAGGTTATGATCTGCTTGATTCTAAAGGTAATTTATTATGGAGCTGCCACGATCTGGATGACCACGCGGACTGTATTTGGGTTGGCGATGTGAATGGAGATGGTTATCCTGAACTGGTTGTCGGAGGAAGCGTAACGGTGATGTATGACCGGGACGGACAAGAGCTTTGGCGTTATGACGGCTCCATCGAGTCACAGCATTTGGCGTTAGGCCGATTCCGGCCTGAACTGCCTGGCCTTCAGGTTGCCGGGCTGGACCGAATGATCCGCGAAGATGACGGCAAAGGGCTAAAAGGTAAGGATGCGTTGTTCCTTTTAGACTGTAATGGCAAGGAACTGTGGAAAGAAGAACGTACAACCGACGGTTGGCTGACTATCGTTGAAGCCGTTAGTAACTGGCAAGTGGGTTCTCCGGATTATATTCTCGCGTACCGCCGGGGAGGCGGGATATATCCTGCTTTGTACGATGGACATATGAGGGTTGTAGCTGAATTCAAGGAGGAAGGTTATGCCGTTCATGGCGATCTTCTGGGATGTGGCAGGGAACAGGTTGTAATTTATAATGATGAGTCAGCAACGGTATATTCAAGCGAGTGGATAGATATTAGTACATGTGCCTCTGAGAAATCGTTACCTCAGCCTAAAAGATTGTACAGCTCGACGCTGTATCCGGGTGGAGAAATAACGGTGTGAAGGAGGATACGTTTAGTGAGTACTTATATTCCAGAATACTTTCCTGATCCTGATTGTATTGCCAAATATAATGGGGGCAAAATCGAAAATGTACTGGCCGCTGTGGCCAGCCGTTTTATCGGTGCCTATCCCCCGCAGCCTCCGGTTTACCGGGTACATTCGCAGAGTGGTTTCAAACGGCTCCGCGACTGCCGTTATGATATGAATCTGGAAGAACGACTGCCGGAGCTAGAGGCAGGACAGTTCGTATATGTGTGGGGAAAGCTGTGGAGCGACAATGAGGTAGAAGCCCCTTTCTCAGTTAGTTGCTACAGTCCAGTTAAGGTTTACATAAATGGACGGCTGGTGTTTAGCTCCAATCTAAATGATGATGTGTTTCCGGACCGGAGGACGTTTTTTCGGGCGGGCATGGATAAAGGCTGGAACCATCTTGTGCTGGAGTATGTAGCAACAGGTACAGGTTGCGGAGGGGTTTTTGGAACGGGCAGCGTCAAAGGTGCACCGGTACACTTTCTTACTCCAACGGCGCAGTTAAGCGGTTGTGAAGGTTGGATTTATAGTGGACCCCAACAGACGTCTTGGGCAGCTTGGCTGGAAGCTGATTTCACTGAAGAGCAGATGACAGCTCGCTGCGCTTGGTTTCCGACGCCGCAATGGTCGCCACAGGAACAGGCAACTGGCAACTGTTCACGTATATTTGGGGAATTACTAGGAGCCAAGGCGTTTGCTTGGTGTAAGCTGGAAGTTAAGAGCCTACAGAAAGATGACATACGCCTGCAAGGTAGCTATCGTGGAATGGCTGAAATCTCTATCTATGTGAATGGGGAACTTGTAGCTGAGCACCAGAACGTGAACGGCATGCTTGATATCCAACTGGAGCTTGGTTATGGACTACATGATCTCGTCGTGGAGTCCGTCTGCGGAGAGGGGAATTGGGGATTTGAACTGGACGTACGGTCTGGTGGTGTTCAGAGTAGTCTCGTGCAACCTTATTCAGTTGAAGGATTAACTGATCCTTGGCTGTACCTTGGACTATTCACCTCGGGGACAGCGCCGAAAGTCTTAGAACTGACCTCTATGGATACTTTATTTGGGGAAGCGGATGAAGTAACCTTTTGGCGGGTGGACCAACCGAATAGCTGGGTTAGGCCTTATTTGGAGAGTGTTATGTTTGGGCGCTGGAATTACCCTCTAGGCGTAACCCTGTACGGATTGCTGAGAACAGGAGTAGAGCTTAAGGCCCCCCATTATGCCGAATATGCACAACACCATATTGAGCAATGTACAGGGCTGCACGAATATGCCTTATGGGACCTTGAATGTTATGGCGCTCCGGGCATCAATCATCAGCTGGCGCTGATGGATTCGCTGGACGACTGCGGATCCTTCGGGGCAACGATGCTGGAAGCAAATAAGCTTCGTCCACTACAGGGCGCACCGGAAGCTGCTGCTGAAATTGCCAATTACATTACTAAAGTGCAGAGCAGGCTGCCTGACGGAGCTCTGTATCGGACCAGTGGCACAGTTGATTTCATGCAGCAGACGATGTGGTGTGATGATCTGTATATGAGCACGCCTTTTCTAAGCAAATATTATAAATTGACCGGAAATGCGGCTTATCTTGATGATGCGGCGGCGCAGTTTTTACATTACAAGGAGCGGCTGTTCCAGCCGGAGCTTGGCATTATGCATCATGTATATGATTATAAGTTTAATAAACCCAATGGCGTGCCTTGGGGCAGAGGTAATGGTTGGGTGATTTTCTCACTGACTGAGCTGCTTGAAGTTATGCCTGAGCAACATCCGTTGCGGGCTGATTTACTTGATTATTTCCGTGAGCTTAGTAAAGGCTATCTTAAGCTGCAAGATGAGCATGGCTTATGGCATCAAGTGTTGACGGATCCTGAGTCTTACGCGGAGGCTTCTTGTACCTCTATGTTTATTTACGCTTTTGCTAGAGGTGTCCGCTGCGGTTGGCTGCTGGAACCAGAGTCATACGTAACCTCTGTACTCCACGGCTGGAGCGGCTTAACCCGTCATTGTATTGACAAACAAGGCAATGTTTACGGTGTCTGCCGCGGTTCGGGTTATTCGTTTAACAAACTGTATTATAAAGATGAATTGACCTGGCAATTAAACGATACACATGGGATTGGCATCGTGCTGCTGGCCGGAATTGAGGTTCACAGGCTTGTACGAGATTTGGAAATGAAATCACATAACGAAGCAAAATGAATGGCATGATGAGGAATGAGACGACCGTATTAATCACAAAATGACAGCGGAGCAGCGATACTCCATTAGTGGGGATCGCTGCTCTTGTTATGCGTTACAGTGCTACCTAAACCCCCGAAACCCCGAAACCCCGAAACCCCGAAACCCCGAAACCCCGAAACCGCCGATTACTCCTGCGAGACAAAGTTATGCGGACCCAGATGACGTTATTTGCAGATTTATTGCTTATTCGGCAGGGGTTCGGACTCCAGTGACGTTATTCCTTCGGAAACGCTCAATATAGGTAGCTTTTTATACCAATAGCGACTATGGGGTCCGATAAAATCCCAAAATAGCGATTATGCTGCGAATAAGGTCCACTGGGTCCGATAGCCTCATGAACTTTGTTCGCGCGAAAAGGTAATCTAGGGACGGGGTATTGTTGTTGCCTCAATGCTCCGGATGCCCCCGATGCCAGATGCCAGATGCCAGATGCTCCCGATGCCCCCGTTCCCGATGCCCCCATATGCCGACAACATTTCACATGTATACTTCCGGGCGACGGAGCGGCTACATAGAGAATCGGTTGTGATTTCTAGCTGTGGATCAGCGGTTTTGCTTGCGATATTGCAAAGGCGAGCGTTTAACGATTTGTTTAAATACACGCCCGAAGTGGGCGATGCTGTCAAAGCCGGTATCCTCGGCGATGTTCGTAACTTTAGCGTTGGTGCTCTGCAAGAGACGTTGGGCTTCCTTGATCCGAATGTAGTTTAAATATTCTACGATGGTGAAGCCAGTTGTCTGCTTGAACACACGGCAGAGATAGGTGCTGCTGATGAAAAAAGTCTCAGATAGCCGCTCTAATGTAAGCTTTTCAGCATAATGTGCTTGTAAAAAATCGATAATTTCGTAGACTTTTAGCTGCTTCTCACTGCTCTCAGGGGCAATGGGCTCGCGGCTTATTTCCTGTATTCTGTTCATTTCAATAAATAGTTGGATGAGCAGCGTCTGAAGATAGGAGATTTGCTGTGTCCGTGGTTCTGTTTGTTCTTTTAGCATGCTGAAAAGAAGATATTCAATGGCCCCCTGTTCATGTACTCCGGGCCGCAAAAGCAAGCTTTGTGTAGCCATAAATGGAAAATGCAGCTCGAAGTGCGCCAATGTCTTTTGCAGAAAGCTTTCCTCAAAGTTAATTAAGATCCGTTCATGGCTTGCAGAGCCTTTAGAGGTGGTACGATGGAGCTCGTTCTTGTTAATAAAAATCAGATCACCTTTACGCAAGGTGTAGATCAGATTGTTAATGTAATAACTGCGTTCCCCGGCGAGTAAATAATAGATTTCATAAGTATCGTGATAATGGTCGGAATCCATGCTGAATGGACCGGCTCTTTTTATTTGCTCAATCATAAAAGGAGGCTGAGGCTCCTGTTCCATGCTAAATCTGCTCCTTTCAGATAATGAAGATAATATATGCAAAGTTTTTATTGTTTCTGCTAAGAATCGCTTAGATTCAGATGTATTTTATACTATACACTATAAGAAGAAAACGCTTTTAAATCAATAAGTGATGGAGTGATCCTGATGTCCAACAAGAAATATGCTTTCGTAGGAACCGGCGGCCGAGCGGAGTTTTTTTATGGTGAGATCACTACGAATTATCGTGAAACCTCTGAAATTGTAGCCTTTTGTGATGTGAATGGAGCAAGAATGGATTATGCGAACCGTTTGCTGGAGGAAAAATATAAATATCAAGCGGTTCCTACCTATAAAGCTCATGAGTTTGACCGTATGATTGAGGAAACCCAACCTGACACGGTAATTGTCACGAGTATTGACCGCACGCATCATCGTTACATTATCCGGGCGATGGAGCTTGGCTGCGATGTTATTTCGGAGAAACCGATGACAGTGGATGAAGAGAAATGTCAGGAAATTCTTGAAGCGATTGAGCGGACTGGGAAAAAGCTGCGTGTGACCTTCAATTACCGCTATGCACCACACAACACCAAAATCCGTGAACTCATTATGGACGGCGCGATTGGAGAAGTGCTTTCCGTCAACTTCGAGTGGCTGCTGAATACGCAGCATGGGGCGGATTACTTCCGCAGATGGCACCGTGATAAACGGAACAGCGGAGGTCTCTTGGTTCATAAATCCACACATCATTTCGATTTGATGAATTTCTGGCTGGGTTCGCGCCCGGATACGATTTATGCGATGGGCGATCTAAGATTTTATGGCAGAGAAAACGCGGAGAAGCGCGGGGTGACTGAGTTTTATCAGCGTGCTCATGGAAGTAGCGCGGCAGAAAATGATCCGTTTGCCCTGCATCTTAAAGACAATGAGCAGTTAAAGCAGATGTATCTGGATACGGAGCATGAGGATGGTTACCTGCGTGATCAAAGTGTGTTCGGTGATAATATCAGCATTGAGGATACGATGGCGGTTATGGTCAAATACAAAAATAAGACGATTATGAATTATTCACTTAATGCTTATCTGCCTTGGGAGGGCTTCATTGTAGTATTTAATGGAACGAAGGGGCGGATGGAAGTAAAGGTCGTCGAACAGTCTTATGTAAATGCCGGAGGAAACAAGGAAGATGAAGGGGCGTTAAAAGACAAGCGGATCACGGTTTTCCCTCATTTCGCAGCACCTTATGAAGTGGAGATTGAAGAAGGAGTTGGGGGGCACGGGGGCGGAGATCCTGTGATGCTGCGTGATATTTTTGAACGTCCACTAGAGGATCGCTTTAATCGTGCGGCTTCCCATGTGGACGGGGCGTTGTCTATTATGACCGGGATTGCGGCAAATCGTTCGATAGCTACTGGACTTCCAGTTAAGGTAGATCAGTTAATAAAATTGTAGTAGCCCGTTTATGAACAAGCGGCTTTGGGTTCGTAGGTTCTTACGATCGCTGTTAAAGTCCTATTCCTGGATTATTAAAATTCGCAGTTAAAATAGGAC
This sequence comes from Paenibacillus sp. FSL R5-0928, assembly GCF_037970385.1. Lineage (NCBI taxonomy): Bacteria > Bacillati > Bacillota > Bacilli > Caryophanales > Paenibacillaceae > Paenibacillus > Paenibacillus sp. FSL R5-0928. Next base: position 1,844,163 of record NZ_CP150225.1, read on the forward strand.
TTTAAAGGCGAACATTGGTATTTTTCCAGAATCTCCCCGATCTTCCGCGCTGTCCGCACGTTAAGTCAACTTCTACTTTTAAATTAAGCTAAAAAAAGTAAAATACAAGGCTATCTCTTAGTCATCTACGATGACTAAGAGACAGCCTTGTTTATTTTAGCTAAAGCAATTATTGTTTGACGACGTTAAAGCCATCTTTTTGCAATTGGGTCACGATACCATCGTCACCGAGCATATGCAGCGCGCCAACGACGACAAGGTAAGTCGCTTTTTTATCACTATTCAAATATTCTTTTACATGCTTCACCATGTTGACGTTACGATCCGAAACCAGGCCCTTATAATACTCTGGCTCTTGCGCGACCGCTTTTGTCATCGCTACGAGCGACTGCTCATCACCTTGCATCCACATTTGGGATAGTGCATCCAGTGAAGCTGCTGCGGAAGTATTGTCCGTTTGATTGAGGCTGCCGAGTGTGTCGACAAGAAGCTTTTCTTGCAATCCATCTGAGAACTGGTCGAACATATTCAGCTGCAATTGTGTGTTTTCCAGCTCAATAATAGGTTTGTTCAGCTTGCCTGCTTTTTGTAAAAAATATAAATCAATGCCGGTATCCGCCGTATAACTTGTAACTTGCATCTGTAGACTTGAGACACCTTGGGTAACGACCCACGGTTTGAAGGAATCGAATGCATTTTCCGCCAGACCATTTGCTTTTAGCAGTTGAGTCACTTTGTTATAGGTATCTGCGGATACATGATCCTTGAGCTTGGTTCCATCTGTATAGGAGCCTTTTTCCAAAATAAACTTTTGGATCTCAGCTTGATCAATCTTAGAGATATCTACTTCGACACCTAAATATTGCGAGGCTTCAAAAGCAGCTTCAATCTCCGGACGCAGCGGGTACATTTTGTCGTTAGCCACATGGATAGAACCAAGCAGATAAACGGTGTTGCCTTTGTTCTCCACTTTCCATAAGAATCCGGTGCTTCCTGCAGCTTGAGTATTGGCCACAAAAGTGATGGTGCGCAGCGCTGGACTCCACTCCACTTTATAGCCGATCGTTTCTCCTATAAAGCGGACAGGAACATAGGTGACATTGTTGATGGTCTTAGGAGCCACCTCTAGTTTTTTCTTCTCCCCATTTACCGTTGCAGTTGTGCTGCCAATGGTCAGTGAGAGGGCCAGTCCATTTTTGGTCCCTGTTACGGTTTGGGTTTTTTTATTCCAATTAATATTTACATTAAGCTTCTCTAGCAGAGGACGCATAGGAACTAGGGTCGTTCCTTTTTCTACAACAGGGTTAGAATCGCCTAACTTTATTTCGGTTCCATCAATCCATACACCGACAGGCTTTTCAGCAGCATGCGCAGTGGTAAAGACAGACATAACCATGAAAATGGATAAAAATAATGCACCTAGCTTTTTCATTAATAGGACACTCCGTTTCTAAAAAAGAATGAAAGATGTAAGTCACTCTCTGATTTTAACGTATTTTCCCATAAACAGTTATACCTTTTGTTACTATATTGATTTGATGCCTATGATTGGAAAGTAAACTTACAGTACTTCACGTCATTCAAAAGTCAAAATAATGCACATCAAAGCAAAAATCGCCCCTATTAGATCCTGTTCACTCTCCTTATCATGAAACGTAAGAAACGAAGAGCCTGAAGGGAGCAAGGAACTTATGTGGAGCAGTGCGATTGAAGATGCGATAGAGAAGGTACGTAAGAACATAGACCGGTTCGGGGGCAGTTTCCCTCATGTCAGCAGGAATGGAACTTATCAGCTCAATAACAACGACGACTGGACTAACGGATTTTGGAGCGGCATGTTGTGGTTGTGTTATGAATATACGCGGGATGACAGCTTCCGTATTGCGGCATCCCATACCGTAGAAGATTTCCGCCGCCGTTTCGCGGCAAAGACCGTGCTTGATCATCACGACATTGGCTTCCTGTATTCGTTATCCTCTAAAGCCCAGTGGATTATAGATAAAGACGAATCTGCGCGTCAACTGACATTGCAGGCGGCAGACCTGCTGCTGAAGCGCTGGCGTACAGCTGGCGGTTATATTCAGGCATGGGGACCGGAGGGGGATGCTCAGGAAGGCGGGCGCATCATTATTGATTGTCTGTTAAATCTTCCCCTTTTGTATTGGGCAGAAGAACAGACCGGTGATTCCGTATACAGGGAGGTGGCGGTCATGCAGGCGGAGAAAACGAGACGGTATCTGGTACGGGGAGATGACAGCTCTTACCATACGTTTTTCTTCGACCCGAAGACCGGAGAGCCGATTGGCGGCGCCACACACCAGGGTTTTACTAACGGATCGACCTGGACGCGCGGGCAGGCTTGGGGTGTTTACGGTTTTGCGTTATCTTACCGCTATACCAAAGATCCGTTGTATTTGGAAACGTCCAAGCGGATGGCCCGCTATTTTCTGGAGCATTTGCCGCAGGATCATGTCGCTTACTGGGATTTTAATGCTCCGGTATCTCCGGATACTTACCGGGATAGCTCGGCCTCAGCAATAGTAGCAGCCGGACTACAGGAACTGCTGGAGCTAATGGATGGGGAGGATTCTGAGCGGGCTTATTTTCAGCAGGGATTAGTGCAGTCGATGACTTCGCTTGTGCAGAACTATTCCACGCTCGGCGAAGAGGCGGAGGGGCTGCTGAAGCATGGTTCTTACCATGTGCGCGGCGATCTGTCTCCAGATGACTTCATGATCTGGGGAGATTATTTCTATCTCGAAGCATTGATACGGCTGCAAAATGGCAACAAGGGGTACTGGTATGAACGCTGATGTCAGACAAATCTCCCCCTATGCCGTCTTTGCGCTGCTCGATCTTGAGTTGCCCGCTTTAGTTCTAGTGAAGAATGCGCTCAGCCAAGCGCGGCAGGACGATGCGCTGACTGAATTGCATCGGTATTTGACCCGCCGGACCACGCCGGGCTGGCGGATAGAGGATAACCGGAAGCAGCAGCTTATTGACTATGTACAGCGCTATTGTGCAGGCGAGCGGGAAGCTGTAATGAAGACAGCGGATGAAGTTGTGGAGCAGACGTTTCTCTTTCGTTTTCCCTGGGATATGGAGCGCAGCCGCATTCCGGTTACCTTTGAGGAAGAAATTGACTGGCGTCATGTTCCAGACAAGGATGTAGAATGGGCTTATATGCTGAATCGCCACCGCTACTGGGTGGCATTAGGACAAGCGTATACGATAACAGGTAAAGAGGATTATGCGAGAGCATTTTGCTGCCAGCTTGAAGATTGGATAGACCGTAACCCCGTTCCAGACAAGCCTACGAATGATACGCTGACATGGCGCACAATTGAAGTGGGCCTTCGCTGTGCTAACTGGATCAAAGCGTTGTCCTATATACAGGATAGTCCACTGCTCACACCGGCGCTGCTGGCCAAAGTGATGGTATCTCTGTATGAACACGGCCAATATTTAGCTTTATCGTTTACGGGCTGGAAGAAGATCAGCAACTGGGGGGTGCTGGAGACTTGTGGTTTGTTCCAAACTGCGCTCTACTTCCCTGAGTTCACTAGCGCCAAAAACTGGCGACAACTCAGTAAGGAGAGACTGGGAGAGACAGCTCGAATTCAGATTATGGCGGACGGCATCCACTGGGAGCAATCGCCCACCTATCACCATGAGGTTTTGGTATGTTTTCTCGACTGCATCCGTTTAGCCCGATTGAATGGAGTGGAGCTTCAGGATGAGTTTCAGCAAAAGGTTCAGCAAATGGCTGCCGCTTCATTATATTGGGCCAAGCCGAATCACCGGCAGCCGATGCTTGGCGATAGTGATGACAGCGATATCCGTTCGCTTTTGACTTATGCGGGCTGGTTATTTCAGGATGCTGTACTCCGCTTTGGCGGATACGATCAAATGGATTATGACAATGCCTGGTTGTTTGGGATAAATGGAGTTGAGGGCTACGAGCGGCTGACTGCGGAGCTACCACCAAACTTGTCACACGCCTATGCACATTCCGGCCATTATGTGATGCGAACGGGCTGGGACGAGCAGGATTTGTACCTATATTTTCACTGCGGACCGCTTGGGGGTGGACATGGGCACGCGGATCTGCTACATTTCGATCTGTATGCCTATGGGCGGGATCTGCTTACCGATCTTGGCAGATACAACTATAGTGATCATACACCACTTAGAAAAGCGCTAAAAGAAAGCGCTGCCCATAATACGACCACTGTCGACGGAATTGGATTTACCGAAGTCACGGATACATGGTCCTTCTCTCAGATTGCGAAGCCAATGGGCTGCCAATGGATCAGCCATCCGGACTTTGATTATGTAGAGGGTAGCCACGACGGCTACCGTCATTGGGATGATCCGGTTTACCCGTTAAGGAGGATCCTATTTATTAAGCCTTTTTACTGGCTTTTGGTGGACAGCTTCAGTTCCCGGCAGGAGCATACATTTTCCCAGCATTTTCATTTTGCACCCGGAGCGGTTCAGATGGAAGATGGAACGCTAATATGCCGTACAAAAAATGAGCGGGAAGCCAATCTTTGTATCCTTCCTGTTCATGTTGAGGGTCTTCAGGGCAGGGTTGCTGCTGGGGTAATCTCCCGCGAATATAATCTGCTGGAACCCAATCAGTATGCTGTGTACTCCCGAAAGGGGAAAGGGACGGTCTCGATCATGCAGGTGCTGTACCCGCAGTCTTCGGGTGAGTTGTTCTGTCCGCTGGTCGAACAGGTGCCGATTTACCGCCATACAGGTGAACCGGTGGCTGCTGCACATGCGGAGGCCTGCCGCATCATCCTCCCCGAAAGGAATGAGGAGCATATTATCGTGATCAGCCACGAGATTCCATCCAGTCATTTAGATTCCTATGTAGTGGAAGGCGTACAAATTTTTGGAGAAGTAGTGCTTATTGTTTCTGCAGACGGTCAAAAGAAGGTCACGGTAATCAGATAATGTATGAATACTGGACAACGGGCTGATAGAATAAAAGAAAAGAGCATGAGAGAGGCGCGGAGAAAACATGTTCAAATTCACTTACTATAGACGTATCCAGGTTTCATTTCTTTTGCTGATTTTTATCCCTCTGATTGCAGTATCGATCATTTCCTTCGTGCTCATCCGGGATACGATGGTAGAGAAGCTGCAGCTCAGCAACGATAACTTCCTGAACGTTATGATTGACGAACTAAATAAAACTATTGATGATGTGACGTTCGCTTCCCATTTTATTGTAAACGATACCAATTTCCGCGCTAATCTGAAGTCTTTTGCGGATACCGAGCGGCTGAATAGCTATCAGGATTACGTACATTTTACGCAAATTCAAGATGTGTTTTCGCTCATCAACTCTAAGCCGTTGAATAATAATATCCGCATGTATTTGGTCAACCGGAAACACTTTGTGATCTCCTCTGGGACTGAGAATTTATCCGTGATCAATGCCAACCTGGACAAGCTGATGAGCCGTGTCAATATTCACGAACCGGAGACCTTGCAATGGCTTGGGATGGCTGATAGCGGTTCCGGTAAAAGCAGCAGCTATTATATTGCCAGAGTTATCTATGACAGCCGGGAGAAACGGCAGGTGTCCGTGCTGCTTATCTCAATTCCTGAATCCTATTTCAATAAATTGCTCGGACCCGTCGAATTTGGCAAGGTTGCGTTATTTGATTCTGGAGGAGGCTTGATCGCTGGGAACTCAGAATTGGCTCCAGAAGGCAAGGAAGCAAGAGGAAGCGTTCGTACGGCCAGAGCTATCGACAAATCTAATTGGCAGCTGATCTATGAAGCTTCGGAGAAAGAATGGTCGGGCCAGATCTCGCGGACGTTTTATAGTGGCATTGGCTTGGTACTCCTCTTATTTATTGTCTTTTCGGCTACCTCCATGCTGATTGCCAAAAGATTGCATAGTCCGATCATGAAGCTGCAGCGCGTTGTGCGCCAGTTCGGGATGGGGAATCTTGATGTCAGGCTGGAGGTCAAGGGCAAGGATGAAATCGCTGAGCTGGGGCAGACGTTGAATACTATGCTGGACCAGCTGCAAGGTCTGATTCACGACATCGAGCTGGAGCAGGAACAGAAGAGGGTGATGGAGCTGGAGGCGCTGTTTATGCAGATTCGCCCCCACTTTTTGATCAACACGTTGAATTCGATTAAATGTAGCCTTATTTTGGCCAAAGATAAGCTGCATAGCGGGATCATCGATTCATTAATGAGTCTGCTCCGGGCCTATTTGAAGGTCAATGAACCGGCCACCTTGCGGGAAGAATGCAAACTGCTTGGCCATTATATCGATATTATGAAGATCCGTAATGAAATCCCTCTTGAACTGGAGGTCGATCTGGAAAAGGATACAGAGAAGCTCATCGTCCCTAAGCTGATTTTGCAGCCCCTTGTAGAAAATGCAATCGTCCACGGATTGGTTGACCACCCGGCACCGCGTATTGTCGTTCGCTCGCGAACGGTCCCTGATGGGATCATGATTGAAGTTGAAGATAATGGCTGCGGTGCAGGGGCTGAAGTTCTGGCGGGACTGAACCGCAGGTTACTGTATAAGGACGATGAACAGGATGAAGTTTATCAAAGGGTCGGGTTAATGAACGTAGTTCAAAGGCTGAGGCTGACCTATGGGCAGGATACCCGCTTGTCGCTGCATAATCTGCCGCAGGGTGGGGTGTCCGTTTCTCTGTATTTGCCGCAAGGCAATCATCAGGTTAATCTGTCAGAGAGAGAGGGATATTGATGTATAAAGTGATGCTCATAGACGATGATGTTCCTATGCTCAAAGTGCTTCAGCAGATGATTGACTGGGAGGCACATAGCTTGCAGATTGTCGGCAGCACCTATTCCAGTGCCAAGGCGTTATTAATGTTTGAGGAAGTGCAGCCTGACATTGTGATCACGGATATTGGTTTGCCGCAAAAGAACGGGATTGAGCTAGCCGATTGTTTCACCCGCATGAAGCCGGAGGTCAGAATTATTTTCCTGACCTGTCATGAGGATTTCCATTATGCTCAGCAGGCGGTAAAGCTGAAAGTAGATGATTATTTAATCAAGGACCAGCTTACAGAAGAGCAACTGGAGAAAAGCCTTGCCAAGTCCGTACACTTGCTTAAGTCGAAGATTGGCTTGATCAGCCATGGGGAGACAGGCTACAACAGCCAGCTCTTCCGGCAGAACCTGCTGCAAAGGGTGATTGGCGGTGCTCCGCCTGAAACCACACTGGCTTATGCGGCGCAAATCGGCATATCCTGGACGTATCCGTGGTTTATGCTGGGCACGGTTAGTATTCATTTTTCCAGTTTCGACAAGCGATACAAGCAGAGTGAGTATCCACTTATTTTATATGCTATTTACAATATAGCCTTGGAACTGTCCGAAACATGTGAAGGGATTACGCCTTTCTTGGAGCAAAAGAATATTGTGATTCTATATAATTACCGTGTGAATCTCGCGCAGAATGCCAGTCTTCATTTTCACGATTATTTACAGCGGCTGTGTTCCGAATGCTCCCATCTCCTAAAGATTCAACCGGGCATTATTGCCGTCACAGAGAAAATGGAGCTACAGGCGATTGGCCAGATCCATCGGCAGATTGTTCAGGACAAATGCGAGTTCTATGCAAGTGCGGATTACACGGTTCTGGATACTCTGCAAATCGCTTCTCCACGTTTCCAGCCTGCACCCCAAGGATTTCTGGACAGCTATATCCCGCAGATGGAACGGGCCGTGATTAAAAAAGACCTTGAAGCCATCCGTGGCACTCTACAGGAAATCGCTAGGACTGCAAAAGCAATGTCTATTCATCCTGGCGATTTCGCCCGGGATTTATCCTTTATGCTCCGCGGCATCGAGTTAATGTTTACGAGCCTGATGTTCGATGAGGATCTGTTCGTCTATCTCGTGCAGACCCGCACACTTGAAGATACGATGGAACTGGTGGAAAGAAAGCTTGTACAGATTACAGGCAGCAAGCAGCAGGTGACAGGAGCTTCTCCGCAGGAGCCCAAGCTGCAGCTTATCCAGCAGTATATCGACCAGCATCTTGGCGATAATATCACCTCAATTGATATGGCACGTTATCTGTTTCTGGATCCAAGCTATTTTTCGCGTTATTTCAAGCGCATGACTGGCCTGACCTTTACGGACTATGTACATCAGCACAAGATGAAGGTCGCTACCAAAATGCTGAAAATCTCCAGCCAGAACCTGGAGTCGCTGGCCGTCGGCCTGGGATATTCGGACAGAACCTATTTTTCAAAAGTGTTCAAAAAATATGTAGGAACTACGCCAAGCGAATATAAATCCAAACATTCGGTACGCTGAGAAGCACAATTGTTAACGATATGAACAGACCCGCCGCCCCTCTAGGGCGGTTTTTTGTTGTCGGCGGACAAAGGTCAAAATCTTGCACATTCCGGGTCATAATCACTCCTTCTTGCGGAAGGCGGATGTATTACTATAATGACAAATCAAATTGTCGAGGTGATACAACGTGGAGGCTGCAAAACAACCTGTGCCAAAAATTCTGCAAGAGAAGCGGAAATTCTGGACTCCGCAACGGAAAGAGGCTTTAACCGGATGGCTGTTTTTGGCACCGGAAATTGTCGGGATGCTTTTTCTTAATGTATTTGCGCTTGGATTCTCACTTTATTTGAGCTTCTCGAAATGGGATCTATTGTCGGGAGTCAAAGGAATCGAGTTCATCGGATTGGATAACTATATCAAAATGTTCCATGATCCGAGTATCATTCAAGCTTTGAAGAACAATGCTTTTTATATGATTATGACCGTGCCGATACCGATTGCGATTGCGCTGGTGCTCGCGGCATTGATTCAAAACAGTGTGTTCCTCAAAAATTATTTTAAAGTGGCTTTCTTTATTCCTTATATTTCTTCGATTATTGCGATAGCTGCCGTATGGAGTGCATTGTTCCATCCGTCTCTTGGACCGATCAATCAGTTGCTGATGGAGTTTGGAATTTCCAGCCCTCCGAAATGGCTAGTTGATCCAAAGACCTCACTGTTATCCATTGCTATTATCAGTTCTTGGGCGAGTCTTGGCTACACCATTATTATCTATATGGCTGGCTTGACGAATATTTCCGATGAAATCTACGAAGCCGCCGAAATAGATGGCGCCAGCGCGCTGAAAAAATTCTTTGCCATCACAGTTCCGATGCTGCGTCCGACTACATTTTTCCTGCTTATTACCATGCTGATTGGCTCGTTTAAGGTGTTCGACATCATCGCCTTTTTGACCGAAGGCGGTCCGAATAATTCTTCTACCGTGCTTGTGTTCAGGATCTATGAGGAAGGGTTCAAATACTACAACATGGGCTACGCTTCTGCAATTTCCTGGCTGCTATTCGCTGTTATCGGCTTGATTACCGCAGCCACTTGGAAAATGAGAAATGAAGAATAAAGGGGGGAGATTAACATGCAACTGATTAGAAAAAATATGTCCAGAGTGATCACTACCTGCATCATGGGGGCTTTGTCCATTGTGTTTCTTATTCCGCTGATCTGGATGATTTCCGCAGCCTTCAAGTATGAAAAAGATGTAATGCGCTTCCCGATCCAATGGATTCCCGAGAAGATCAATGTAGCGTATAATTTCAAGATGGTTTGGATGGGACGGGTACCTTTCTCCCATTTCTATTTAAACTCCTTTAAAGTTGCGATTATTACAACCTGCATCACACTGATCATTTCATCTATGTCGGCGTACGCCTTGACCAAAATCAAGTTTAAAGGACGGAATATGGTCTTTCTGGCGCTGCTGTCGTTCATGATTATTCCTGACCAGGCCACGCTGATTCCGCGTTTTCTGCTGATTCGTTGGTTCGGCCTCTATGATACTCATGCTGCTATCGTACTAATGAGTATGTTCTCCATCTACTTCACGTTCTTGTTGCGGCAATTTATGATTGGTATCAGCGACGAATATATTGAAGCGGCGCGAATTGATGGTGCAGGCCATTTGCGGATATTCTGGTCTATCATTGTTCCGCTCTGCAAGCCGGTGCTCGCTACCGTGGCGATCATCAAATTTATCTGGACCTGGAATGACTACCAGAATCCGCTGATCTTCTTGCTAAACAAGAATTTGTACACTATCCCACTCGGTATGACACTGTTCCGGGACGATTATTCGAACAACTATGCGATTATGATGACGGCAGCCGTTTCGGCGATCATCCCATTGGTCATCGTGTTCATTGCCCTGCAAAAGCAAGTCATTAACGGAATCTCCTTGGGGGGCGTAAAGGGCTGACTTGCGGGTATGCAAAAGTGGGTAAAAGTCAAAAATGTGATCCTACTACAGCAAAATTGTGCACTTGGCTTGTACAGCGGGTGCCTATAATAAGAAATGAACAAGGCACTATACTTAAATTTCAGTGCGGGGGGAAGTAAAATGAAAACAAAGGGCAAAAAAAGATTATCCGTTGTACTAGGCTCCATGCTGGCGGTTTCCTTAACGTTAAGCGCCTGTGGAAATTCCGGAAATTCAGAGAAGAATGGCGGTGCTGAAGCCAGTACGAATGCCGGGAACACCAAGGTGGACAAGCAAGTCGCCATCAAATATTACAACTGGGACAATGAAGCCCAATCAGCAGGCACGGATGCCATGCTGCAGGAATTTATGGATCAGAACCCAAATATCAAGGTAGAGCATGTGACACTCGTTCCCGGTGATTCTGTGGAGATGCTGAAGAAACTCGACTTCCTGATTTCATCCGGCGAAGCGATTGACGTTGTTCAGGTACCAAGCCTCGGAGGCGTACTTGAACGGGCGACCCGGGGAGCACTTGCCCCGCTGAATGAATTCTATGAGAAGGATAACCTCGTTCCTGAGGATGAATATTATGTGAATGCTAAGGTAGACAACAACTATTATGGGATGCAATATACCAAGAGCAGCAACTATGTAATGCTGAACAAAGATGCACTGGATGAAGCTGGGCTGCCTGTACCTACTTTTGGCTGGACATGGGATGACTACCGCGATTATGCTAAAAAACTGACCAAAGGTGAAGGCGTAGACAAACGTTACGGCACATACTTCCACACCTGGGAGTTGTATATGAACGCTCCGGCCCAAACGATGATGAAAGATCCATTCGTGTATGATGACGGGACGACCATTTTCGCGGATCCAACCTATAAATACTTCTTCCAGCTGCGCAAAGATATGGAGTCTGCTGATAAATCTGCGAAAACTTATGCAGACGCTTTAGCGGCTAAGCTCAATTACCGCACGGAATTCTTTAATGAAGAAGCCGCTATGATTCTGGCTGGTAACTGGACGATTGCTGATCCGGGCAATACTGAGCAGTATCCGCATGATTTCAAGACAGCTTTTGCTCCGGTACCGGTGCCTCCGGCAGGATCGGAACCGAAAGAATACGAGGGCAAATACTTCACCAGCGGCAATATGCTGGCGATGGGCGCTACTTCGAAGAACAAAGAGGCGTCTTTCCAACTGATGAGATTTATGTCAACGGCTGTTAGTGATAACAGACTGGAATTCTCCGGTTATAAAAAAGCGGATAATGAAGCCTTGCTGACCAAACTGGTAGCTGGCAAAGAGGATATGTATGATATGGATTCACTCAAATATACACTCTTTGACAGTGCAATTCAGTTCCTTGATGGTGCGCAGGTGATGACGACGGCAACATCCGAATTGACCAAAATAATCGATGACGGCTTCAGCAGATTTATGCTTGGAAATGAATCGATTGATAAGGTGCAGCAATGGATGGTTGATGAAGCGACAAAAATCATCAACGAAAAAGGTGTTATCAAATAAATAGGGAATAAGCAAGTATCACAAGTTGTGGACGGGGCTTTGGAAGGTCATCAACTGGCTTTCCAAAGCCTTATTTATATATTGGGCCTACACAAACATATGGGAGAGTGTAGAAATGATGGAAAGCAGATTTTCACAGAATAAGCCGGAAGAGCAACTGGCGCTGCCTTCTAGGGAACAGCTGGAGTGGCAGGACCTGGAGCTGGGGATGTTTTGCCATTTTGGCATCAATACGTTTTGCGATCAGGAGTGGGGAGAAGGCAATGATTCACCTGCGGTCTTCAATCCGCTTCATTTGGATGCCCACCAATGGGTTAGTACGGCCAAAGAAGCTGGATTCCGTTATTTTATACTGACAGCTAAACATCATGATGGCTTCTGCTTGTGGCCGACTGCGACAAGTACTTATTCTGTGGCTTCTAGCCCATGGAAAGAAGGTCGCGGCGATGTCGTCAAGGAATGCGCGGAGGCTTGCCGTGAACTTGGAGTTGGCTTCGGCATTTATTTGTCTCCGTGGGACAGACATGAGCCCTGTTATGCAGATCCGCAAGCGTACGATGATTTCTATGCCCTGCAATTACAGGAATTGCTTACGGGCTATGGTCCGCTTACGGAAATTTGGTTCGACGGCGCAGGGTCGGAGGGCCGCAATTACGATTGGCAGCGGATTATGGATCTGATCAAGCGCCACCAGCCAGGCGCCATGGTGTTTAATATGGGGGCACCAACGATCCGCTGGGTTGGCAATGAGGATGGCGTTGCTCCTTATCCATGCTGGAACACTGCAAATTCTGCGCGGGGTAGCATGTTTAGTGAAGCTTCATTGAACTGGCTTCCCGGAACGCCGAGCTGGGTGCCTGCGGAATGCGATGTGCCCATCCGTAAAGACCGCTGGTTCTGGCATCCTGAGGAGGAGCATCTGCTGCTGTCTCTGGAGCAGCTAATGGATATTTATTATCGTTCGGTTGGACATGGGGCAACTTTGCTGCTCAATGTAGCCCCTGACAACCGCGGGCTGTTTCCGGAGGCTGATGTGCAGCGGCTGCTGGAATTCGGCAAGGAGATAAGACGCAGATTTGACAAGGCTCTGGCGGTAACAGCAGGTACTGGAGATATTGTTGAACTGGAATTGCCAGCAGCTACTGTGATTGATCATGCCGAGATTATAGAGGATATCGCTTACGGCGAGAGCGTGGAAGGATATGTGCTGGAAGCGTACAGCAACGGGGCGTGGCTGGAGTTGAAGCGTGGCAGTGCGATTGGCCATAAGAAAATCGACGCCTTCCCTCCGGTTGTCGCAGAGAAAATCCGCTTACGGGTGTCAGAAGCTGCCGCAAGCCCCAAGATCAGACGGCTTGCCGTCTACCACTGCGGGGAATCGTTAGAATAAATATTAATAAAGGAGGTTGTCGATAATGAGCCTGCTCACCTGGAACGACGGACACTATTTGCTGGACGGACAGCCTTATCGTATCGTATCAGGAGCCATTCATTATTTTCGGGTTGTGCCTGAATATTGGAAAGACCGGCTGCTGAAATTGAAAGCCTGCGGATTCAATACCGTGGAGACCTACATCGCCTGGAATATACATGAACCTAAAGAAGGGGAGTTCGTATTTGATGGCATGGCCGATGTGGTATCTTTTATCGAACTGGCTGGTGAACTTGGGCTTCATGTTATTGTCAGACCGAGTCCATTCATCTGTGCGGAGTGGGAGTTCGGAGGCCTGCCGGGCTGGTTGCTAGCTTACGGGGAACTCCAGCTTCGCTGCTGTGACCCTCTTTATTTAAGCAAGGTAGACCGTTATTACGATGAGCTAATTCCTCTGCTGGTTCCGCTGCTCTCCACACATGGCGGACCAATTCTGGCCGTTCAGGTAGAAAATGAATATGGCAGCTATGGTAATGACAGTGGCTACCTGGGCTATATGCGTGATGGACTGGTCAGCAGAGGGATCGATGTGCTGCTCTTTACTTCCGACGGGCCAACCGATGAGATGTTGCTCGGCGGAACACTGGAGGATGTGCATGCGACAGTCAATTTCGGCTCCAGTACAGAGGAATCCTTCCGCAAATATCGGGAATACCGCTCTGAAGAGCCGCTTATGGTGATGGAATACTGGAACGGCTGGTTTGATCACTGGATGGAGGATCATCATGTACGCGATGCCGGGGATGTAGCAGGTGTTCTGGATGAGATTCTGACACAGGGCTCCTCATTTAATATGTACATGTTCCATGGTGGAACCAATTTTGGTTTCTATAATGGTGCGAATCATATCGTCACCTACGAGCCAACGACTACAAGCTATGACTATGATGCCCCGCTCACGGAATGGGGAGATACGACGGCGAAATTTGAAGCTGTCCGGTCGGTACTCAGCAACCATGGATTTGCCCCGACTTGTCCACTCCCTGAGCCGATTCCGAAGATTTCTTACGGGAAAGTCGCTTTGACGGAAAGAGCGGAACTATTCACGGCTTCCAATCTGGAGAAGTTATCAGAGACGGTGAACAGCGTGTGTGTACAGCCGATGGAGAAGCTCGGACAATCCTATGGTTTTATATTGTACAGCACTTATGTGAAAGGGCCGCGCTCTAGACAGAAACTCTACATCGAGGGCGTGCGCGATCGGGCGCAGGTCTTCCTGGATGGACAGGTGCTTGGGGTGATTGAGCGCTGGAATCCGCTGCCACTGGAACTTTCCATCCCCGCTGGGGGAGCGCAGCTGGATATCCTCGTCGAGAACATGGGACGAATCAATTACGGGCCGCTCATTCGCGATCCGAAAGGGATTCTGGACGGGGTTCGGATTGATAACCAGCTGCAATATAACTGGACGATTCGTACTTTGCCGTTGGAACAGGAACAGCTGGATTCACTAGCGTACAAGAAGCACCCGGTGGAGAAGCAGCAAACTGCGACCCTTTCGGGTCTGCCCGGATTCTACCGGGGGAGCTTCGAGGCGGAGGAGATTGGCGATACCTTTCTACGATTCGATGGATGGAATAAAGGGGTCGCCTGGATCAATGGTTTTAATCTGGGCCGCTACTGGAACGCAGGGCCGCAACGCGCCCTATATATCCCGGGCCCATTGCTGCGCAAGGGGCGCAATGAACTTGTTCTTTTGGAGCTGCATTGCCGTGCGGAGACTTGCGAGATTGAGCTTGTGAACCTTCCTGATCTGGGAAGAACTTCGGCCGTCGATGACGCCGTGTTGAATTTTGTGCAGGATGATAACTTGTAGATTCGCAGCTAGGGCTTTGGGGCGGTTCTTTAGAACCCTTCCAGAGCCTTTTTGACGTCTATAAAAATCTCCGGGGCACGTTTCATTTCACCTTGGTATGTGAATAATGGGGGATTGAATAGGAAGGGAGCATTAGAGATGCAGGTGTATATGGACATTGTGCTTAGGGCGTTTGTTGCTATGATCATGCTTTTGCTGATCGCCAAAATATTGGGAAAACAAACGTTATCTAACTTGACCTTCCACGATTTCGTGACGGGTATTATATTGGGCTCAATAGCCGCGAACCTGGCGTTTAATAAACAGCTGCATTCTTCCTACATGATCCTGGCGCTTATAGTCGTTACCGTTACATCTTTTATACTATCTATCATCGCTTTAAAAAGTCGTAAAATGAGAAGCTGGATTTCAGGTTCACCCACTGTACTTATTGAGGATGGGAAAATTCTTGAGCAAAATATGAAAAAGGTAAGGTATTCGTTGGACTCTTTGGATCAGGCATTGAGAGAAAAGGAAATATTTAATCTAGAGGTAGTAGAATACGCTGTGCTGGAAGATAACGGAATGGTGTCTGTATTAAAGAAACAAGAGTACCAATATGTTACCCGAAAAGATCTAAAGCTGTTGTCCGTTCCTCAGAGCTTTCCCGTTGAATTGATTATGGATGGAATAATGCTCGCAGATAATCTTAAGGATAATGGCCTGACCCAAGAGTGGCTGGAGAACGAGTTAAGACGTAAGGGAAAACAAATTTCTGATGTGTTTTACGGGGTAAGAGGAACGCAGCAGCAGCTCATTTTTGACTATTATGAAGACGGGATAAAGAAACCTATTGATAAAGAATAGCTTTTATTCATATTGGAGATTGACGGATGCCTAAGCAGCGTCTTATAATGTTTATATAATTATTAATTAGTTAATAAAAATATAAACGTTGAGAGGTGGTATTTAACCATGGCAGAACGTGCGATCCTTAATACTGACATTCGCAAAGGGACGATTAACAGAAATATTTACGGACATTTTTCTGAGCATCTAGGCCGTTGTATTTATGAAGGGATTTGGGTTGGAGAAGATTCAACTATTCCTAACACCAACGGCATTCGTAATGATGTCGTGAAAGCGCTTAAGGAAATTAAAATTCCTGTACTTCGCTGGCCAGGCGGCTGTTTCGCGGATGAATATCACTGGAAAGATGGTATCGGAGCCCGTGAAGGTCGTAAACGTATGATCAACACTCACTGGGGCGGAACGGTTGAGAACAACCATTTTGGTACACATGAATTCATGGAATTATGTGAGATGCTGGAATGTGAGCCTTACATTAACGGTAATGTGGGCAGTGGTACCGTTCAAGAGATGTCCGAATGGGTGGAGTATTTAACCTTTGGAGGCGTATCTCCAATGTCCGAGCTTCGCCAGCAGAATGGCCATCAAGAGCCTTGGGCTGTGACTTATTTTGGCGTGGGGAATGAGAACTGGGGCTGCGGCGGGAATATGCGTCCAGAATATTATGCAGATCTTTATCGCCAATATCAGACGTATGTACGTAATTACGGGGACAATCGTATTCACCGGATTGCTTGTGGTCCTAACGTGGATGATTATCACTGGATGGAGGTTCTGATGCGTGAGGCAACACGCTTTATGGACTCGATTACCCTGCATTATTATACAATCCCTGGTCCAGCATGGGAGAATAAAGGTGCAGCTACAGGCTTTGAAACGAGTGAATGGTTTAGTACATTAGAGAAAGCCCTTCGCATGGATGAGCTGATCACCAGACATGGCGTTATTATGGATAAATATGATCCGGATAAAAGAGTAGGCCTTATCGTAGATGAGTGGGGAACTTGGTATGATGTAGAGCCGGGAACGAATCCAGGATTCCTGTATCAACAAAATTCAATTCGGGATGCTCTTGTGGCAGGCGTGACCTTGAATATTTTCCATAAACATAGTGACCGGGTACGGATGGCAAATATTGCGCAGACGATTAACGTACTTCAGGCAGTTATATTGACCGAAGGGGAAAAGATGGTGCTGACTCCTACGTATCATGTGTTCAATATGTTTAAAGTCCATCAGGATGCGGAGCTGCTGGATTTGGCACTGGAAAGTGGCACTTACAGCTTTGAAGGCCGTGAGATTCCTGAAGTATCTGCTTCGGCATCCGTAACTGCTTCTGGAATCATCCATGTCAGCCTTTGCAACTTGAACCATGCTGCCTCTGCTGCTGTTCCACTTGAGCTTCGTGGTCTTTCCGGGAAGAAGGTTGAAGTGACAGGCACAACACTTGCCGGTGATAAAATTGATGCTCACAATACCTTCAGCCAACCGGAGGCGGTAGTGCCGCAAGCCTTCACTGCCTTTACTCTGGAGGGCGATCTTCTTAATGTTGAGCTGCCTCCAATGTCAGTAACCGTGCTGGAGATTACGCCGAAGGCTTAAGGTGGTGTTACCATGTCAACAACATCAACATGCAAGGGATGCAGAGAGGATTATAAAGTTACGCCAACGCAGATTAATCGTATCTTGTCTTCTTCCATGTTTAAGCCAGAGTTTTGTGTTCCAGATGAAGTTTATGCTGAACGGGTTGCCCTTTGTGGGACTTGCCCTAAGCTGCACGAAGGGGTAACTTGCGTCGCTTGCGGCTGCATCATCCCCGTAGTAGCCAAGCTTAAGGAACGTAGTTGTCCATTGCCCGGGGGTGGCTTGTGGGGTCCCTTTATCGAAAAGAATTAAGCTAAAATAAGAGCCGCATTCGACTCTCCAATGGGAGGTGAATGCGGCTTTATTCTTGGTTATCCGTATAGAACAACTCAACGATTAGATCTTCATTGTAATTTCCAAAACCTTTGCCAAAAAGAGTAATCCCGCCAATATGCTCGGCATCTTCATCTACGGAAAGCTTGAAAGACCACTGTTTGTCACGGATATTTACTTGATCAAGGGTAACTTCTGAGAGCTTCAAACCATCCATAAATGTACCTTTTGCTGTAATGCGCAGCTGCTTGAGCAAGCCGTATTGGTTCGTGAGTGCTGGCCACCAGGCCGGTGTATATTTACCACGGCTATCCCCGTAGTCACCGGGACTTGTCCAGAATCCAAGCTTCACTCCGTTCAGAGTGAATGTGATATCCGAAGGCCAATTATTATTAATGGAAGGTGCTTCGGAAGCAATTTCCATGGTTATAATCAATTCCTCAGGATGCTGGCTGGAGAGTAGGAAATTAGGGATTTTATATTCAATAAATCCTTTGCCGAACCAAAGAATCCCCGCATTCATACGCTCAAGATCCCAGAAATATCGGGGATCATCAAAACTGCCGATCACTTTCTCAGTAGTTGCAAGACCACAGGTTGGCTCGATCAGGAAGTCGGAATAATGTCCAACCGGAATTTCCTTGCGATAACTTTTGCGCTCATTGATTTGTCTGCCTGGAAAGGTGATTTCTGCTCCTTCAGCAGCTAGAGTACAGATCTTTTGCAGACCACTTCGACCAGGTGCCATATGCGTCTGGATCAGGCCGGCAGCTTCCAGCTTACGCACATGCATAGTCATAATGGCGCTGCTCAAATTTACTGCTGCGGCCAATTCCTTAACATTCATAGGATTTTCGGCAAGCAAACGCAACATGTGTAGGCGTACTGAGCTGGCTAAAGCTTCATAGACGGGAAGGGATTCTTCCGACAGGTCAAGTTTCATAAATGGCCTCCAATTAAAATTTATGGGCTAATCGCCGATGATTAAGAAATTTATTAATAACAATATAAAAATCGACGTTTATCTCGGACGTATAGTTAATGATTATATTAGTTAAATACTTTTTTTACAATATGGGACTTTAAAAAAAGAACGGAGCCTGTGGCTCCGCTCTCTCTTTTCAAATCAAGTCTTGCTTAATCTACGTTCGAGCTATACTCTGCCTGTACTTCATCTGACTTGAGCGCTCTGCTGTAAATCTTCAGTTCATCAATCATACCCTGAAATGGTGCATCCCAATAGTTGACGCCTAGAGCGAAAACACCATTCTTATTCTTAAAGACATTCGGGAAGCCCTCACCAGAGAACTGCTCTACTCCGTTGAGGTAAACTTTTACGGTTCCATTGCTGACCGTAAACGCAACATGTGTCCATGTATTTACTGGAATCTTCATGGCAGAAATAGCATCATACCAAGCTTCTCCGGACCATAACAACGTTTTACCGCCACCGTTCTGAGGAACGAAGCTAATCCAGCTATTTTTAGTGGCAGCGCCGAAGAAAGTAGTTGTTGCATCTGTAAGTTGTTCAGGGTTTAGCCACATAGATACGGTGTAGGTATTGCTGTCAATTAATCCATCAGGCAAACGGATACCGGAGGTACCGTTGAATATTGCAGCTTGACCGAGGACACCGTTACCGTATGTGATATTGCCTACTGTTGGGCTATCTACTTTTGCTCCTGTAACTTCGCCTTTTCCGTTCAATTGGAAGGAGTCATCCAGGTCGCCATCAAAAGCATAATGAGCTACTTTTCCATCAGTTACATTTACTGTGTAGCTGGCTGAAACTTCGCTTCCATCAGTCGCTGTTGCAGTAATTACAGCTTGGCCACCGACAGTTAGTGCTGTTACTATTCCGCTCGCTGCGTCAACAGCCACTACGCTGGAATCGCTAGAGCTCCAAGTTAGCGCCTTATTTCCGGCATTGGTCGGAAGCACACTTACTTGAGGGGTGAAAGTATTTCCTACAGCTACTGATTTAACAGCTTCACTGAATGAAATATTACTTACTTTGATGTTCGTATCAGGCTCACCGTTTACAAGCCAGCCAACAGCTTCCGCAGACAATGCTCTATCATACACGCGGAATTTATCAACCAAACCTTTGTAGGGTGCATCCCAATAGTTCACACCAAGAGCAAATACGCCGTCTTCTGTATCAAAAATATCTGTGAATCCTTTTCCGGAGGATTTCAATACACCATTTACATACATATTGACTGTTCCAGCATTGTAAGTGAAGGCTACATGCGTCCACTGGTTAACTGGAATTTGTAAGCCTGTATCAGCATCCAGCCAAGTCTCGCTACCGAACCAGAGTCTAGTGGTTGCTCCACCGTTTCCATAAGGCAGGAGACTGAACCAGTTCGTTTCGGTTTTAGCACCGAAGAATACAGGAGTAAAAGCTTTTAATTCGGATGGATTCAGCCACATCCCTACCGAGTATGCGCTACTTTGAATTAATCCGTCAGGTAGACGAACACCGGATTTGCCATCAAACTTGGCTGCCTGACCGTCTTTACCAGCCTCAAAAGTGATGTCTCCATCCTCAGTGTTGTTGATCAGATTTCCGGTGACTATGCCGTCAGCTGTACGATCACCATTTTCTGCAAGGTCGCCATCAAAGTCAAAGGCAGCTACTAAGCCGTCTTCCAGTTGCGTGCTCTTTTTTTCCATAACAACGGCGGTGAAGGTTTTAGTTACTGCGACTTCGCCCAGCTTAATTGTAGCAGTCAGTTCAACTGTAGCGTTTCCAAGTCCAAGTTCAGGACGAGTAACCTTACCATTGTTACCAATTACAGCCTCATTGGAAGAGGACCATGAAATTTCTGCTCCGCGCAAGCCTTCCGTAGGGAGGGTGATGTCATCGTATATTTTTCTTGTGTCACCAATACTCAAGCCTGCAGCAATATTGTTCAAAATCTGCTCAACGCTCATCGATTCCATCTGGCTGCCCCAGATAGTGATTCCTTGATCTGACATTGCGGTGAACGTCATAACATGCTGTTGGCGTGAGGAATCCCATTGCTTCACAAATACACCTTTGTAGAGATGTTGTACGGTGTTTCCATTTTCCGTTTCGTTAATAAGCAAATGAGCGAAGTACTCATCCTTCAATTCCCAAGTTCCGGTTAACGATCCAGCGATCGTTCCGTCACTTTTCAGCTCGATATCTACTGTAGGTTTGATGATGCCTGAAACATCTTTGCCGTGGTTAACGAACTGATAAGAGCCGACAACATTATCCCGTGCTACAGCCCCAATAGTTTCACCCGTGTAACGATGTACGGCAGTTACTGGCCAGCCATCTTCGTTAGTGAACATTTGATGCACACGAAGTTCATGTGTTTCACCACGGAGTGGGAAACGAGTGTGGAAGAAGTTAAATATTTTACCCGTTTCATCATCATATTGTACCGAGTTATGTCCTGAGGACACATAACCATACGTTTGGAAATTCGGGTCTGCATTTTGATTTGTAAACATGAAGTTTCCTAATAGCTTATTACCATATGGTGTGTTGTCACCATCGGTAGTTAGAACAGCATTCTGTCCTGCTGCATCCGTATAAGGGCCGTCCGGATTTGTTGAACGGAACTGCCGCATGCTGTAACCGCCTTTGGAGTCAAGTCCACCGTAAGTTACATACAAGAAGTAGTAACCAGTATCCTTGTCGTAAACGATATACGGACCTTCACCCGATTTGGTCATTCCGCCAGAAATATGGGTTCCGAAATAGCGGTCGATAAGACGTCCATCAGCGGTCTTTCCATCTTTGCCTGGATATTTAGGTTCTCCGGTAGCTGGATCAATCTCCAGAATGAATATACCACCTGACCATGAACCATAAGTCATCCAAAGCTTGTTGTCTTTGTCGTAGAAAATAGTTGGGTCAATTGCATTTGTATAGGTTTTGTTTTGGTACAAACCACCTGCATTAAACCAATCTGGATTGACACCTTCCAGCGTTCCATTGTCGATAAGGTCCTTGATATTTGTATTGTCCCATTTCTTATTTACTTTACTGTCACTGTCATAAGCCTCTTCCTTGGTGAAACCGGAATAAATTACGGTATTTCCATAAGTATAAGGCCCTTCGATATTTTGCGAAGTGGCGTAGCCAATCGCCGAACGGATATAAGTAGAAGAAGCGCTGTAATACATCATATAAGCGCCAGTTGTTCCATCAGCGTTCTTATAATCGTTATTCCAGAATACGTCCGGTGCCCAGATGGAGAATCCGCCTTTACTGTCCGAATCGTTCTCGCCAGCCCATTTAAAGGATTCTGCCAGATTCTTGGACAGATCACCAAAAATCACGTTGCCCGGTGTTGTATAACCATTAGTGAACTGTGTCCAGTTCATCAGATCATCTGATTTGGCCGCATCGATATGGGAGCCAAATACATAATAAGTTCCATTATCCACTACCACCGATGGATCATGTACCGAGACATTGGTGAGTGCTGGTGCAGTTGCTCCCGGACTAGGTGTAGCCGTCGGACTAGGTGTAGCCGTCGGATTTGGTGTAGCCGTCGGATTTGGTGTAGCCGTCGGATTTGGTGTAGCCGTCGGATTTGGTGTAGCCGTCGGATTTGGTGTAGCCGTTGGATCTGGTGTAGCAGTTGGATTTGGTGTAGCCGTCGGATTTGGTGTAGCCGTTGGATCTGGTGTAGCAGTTGGAGCCGGAGTAGCTGTAACTTCCGGAGCTGATGTAGCAACAGAACCGCTGTTAGATCCACCAGTACCAGTGGTTGCCGTAGCCGTTGGAGTTGGTGTTTCAAAATGGATTAGCTGACTGTACTTGCTATCAAAGATAACCTTACCCGTGCCTTGGATGGTTAGGATATCGTTGAAACCAAGGATTAGATTCTTGATTTCCGTACCTGCCTCTACACGCAGCTTGGCTTTTTGCTTCAGTGTAACTTCAGCAATACTGCCTGCTGTCAGATGGAGTGTAGGCTCTCCCAACGCTTGAAGCTCAACGGAATCAAAGCTTCCTCTCAGCTTGAGGATGGAATCCTTAGGCAGCGTATTCTCAACAATAACCCGGCTGAAACCTGCCCCCGTTAATGCATCTTCCTCTAGTATTACACTGGAATGTACGCGTACGTTTGGTACAGCACTTGTGCCTCTAGTAACGACGCGCAGCTTGCCGTTATGCTTATCTACTACCATTTCAGCAGCATTGGAGTCGCTTAGTACGACACTGTTCTCACCGCCACCGGCAACGAATACTTTTCCCTTAACAGTGACATTATTCAGTGTGATATCGCCCTCAGCAATACCTTCGGTAAGGTAGAGATTCCCTGAGATTGTGGAGTTTTTCAACTCTACGCCTGGGCTGCTGATAACCATATTCCGAGTGTTAATCCCCGAATAGCTTCCGCTCTTAGGTGTGATTTCTCCGCCCAGCTTCTCAATCATGCGCAGTGCTTCCGCTCTTGTTACAGCCTGAGTTCCTTTAAAGCTGCCGTCAGTGTAGCCTTGCAGATAACCTTCACCAAGTAAAGACAATACTGCTTCTTGGCTCCATTCTGGCAAATCAGCAGCATCCTTTGGTGCAGAAGTGCCAACAGATGAGTTGAGTTGGAACAGTCTGTATAACATTACTGCAGCTTCTTGACGACTTACTTGCTGTGCGGGTCGGAAGGTGCCATCGCTGTATCCTGTCACATATCCTGCAGCGGTTGCTTTTTGGATATCGCTGTAGTAAGCACCTGTCGTGGAAACATCCGTGAAGCCAATTTCGGCTTTTTCCTGCAAATTAAAGACCCGATTAACCAGAGTAACCCACTCTGCACGGTTGATTTCTTGATTTGGCTTATATATTCCGTTTCCGTAACCCAGAATCAAGCCCTTATCTACCCAAGATTGAAAATCCTTCTGTGCCCAGTGGCCGGAATAATCGGCGATTTGTTGCTGAGTGGATAATGCGACTGATTTGGAATCGCTTGCAGAAGCTGCAGAAATTAATGGAGCAGGCACTAATAGAGTGAGTGCAAGCAGGGAAGCGGTTAGTTTACCAGTAGTTTTTCTCAAATGTATGATCCTCCGATTCTAGTGATGTAGAGCTTGTACACGCGTATTTTTCCAATTCCTCCCTTCTTTACTGAAAAAAATGTAAAACGCTTACATAAATAGCTACTAAAAAAACGCTTTCGTATATGAAAATGGTTTTAATTTATGTATTACTAAACCATAACAAGAAAAACGTTTTATAATGCTCTCATTTTAAGCATGATATCAGCAAATAGTCAAATAGAAATTTATAAATCTGTGAATCTTTTTATATTTTTATAAATTATAATTTCAAATAAGAGGAAAATGATTTAACTACTGGTGATTAATGCTGAAGTGGATAAGAGTGAAATTTGGTGAATGGATGACTAGGCGGGATATATCAGCATGGATAAAGAGAGGGGGTAGGGCATAACGGGTGGGGGGGAGCTAAGGAAGAATAGCTAATTAGTTGTTCACCCCCGCAAAAAGAACCAGTTTTGCTTAGAACATAAAAGAAAAATTTACAGATAGTACAATTTGAAAATGATATCTTGATCATGGTTTCCGAATTTTTTTCCGAAAATCGTTGCTCCTCCTACATGCTTTGCATCTTCCTTCACTTCGATCCGAAAGGTCCAACGGTCACAAGTCGTATCTAAATCCTCAATCGAAACCTGAGACAGCGGGTCACCGTCAATGTAAGTTCCATTGTGGTTTGTAATTCTAATCGTTTTTAGCAATCCGTATTGATTGATATTGTGTGGCCACCATTCCGGTGTGAATTTACCTCTAGCATCAGCGAAATCCCCGGGGCTCGTCCAAGTCCCTAATTCCAAGCCATTCAAAGAAAAGGTGATGTCTGAAGGCCATACGTCATTAGCAAAGGGGAATTCGGAAGAAAGCTCCAAGCTAATTTCAAATTGCTGTAGGGTTTCCTCTTTTTTTAGGAAATTAGCGATATTATATTGCACATAACCTTGAGTGAACCAGAGAATCTCTGCGTCCACTCTTTTAGAATCCATGAAATACTTAGGTTCGTCTACTCTGCCGATAAACTCCTTATCCGTAGCAAGTCCGCAAGTAGGTTTCAGATCATAATCGGTATAATGACCAATCGGCACTGATGTCTCGTAGGAGGCAAAGGAGTGAAAGATTTTCTTCGGGAAGTTAATCTCAATATGATCCACCCTAAGGATTGAGATTTTTTGCATTCCTGATTTACCAGGCACCTTTTCCGTTTTTATGAGCCCTGCATCTTCTAGTTTTTTAATGTGTTTGGTAACGATAGGACTGCTTATTTTAAGTTCTTCTGCCAAATCTTTGATGTTCATCTTATTTTTGGAGAGCAACTGAATAATTTTGATGCGTACTTCACTCGCTAAAGCTTCGTAAACAACAAGAGAGGATTTGTCGATTTCCAACTGCATTTTACCCACTTCTTTCAAAGTTATTTCATATACTGTAAAGTTTATTAATCTATATATAAAGTAACATGAAAGGTAACCGAAGTAAATATAATATCGCTTTCATCTCCGAGAGATGAATCAAAAGGTTAATTAAACGAAAAAAAATTCTGTTAAGTTTATTTAAATGTTATTGACTACGCTTTCACAATGAATGTATACTAATCTCAAGTTAATCGTTTTCAAAGAAAGTGAACATGAATGGTTATCTTAACATTACAGCTGCAGGGGGAGAGAGTAATGAAAAAGAAATTTGGAGTTTTATTAGCAACGGTTCTAACATTATCGACAGTTTTGGCAGGATGCGGTGGTAAAGATGATAGTAAGACGATTACGTTCTGGACACCGCTGACCGGTGATGACGGTGCTTATATGGATCAAATTGTTAAAAACTACAATGCAACGAATCCCGAAATTAAAGTAAAACATGTTATTACGGCTGATATGTACACAAAGATTTCTACAGTTTTGGCATCTAGCAAAGGTGTTCCTGATTTAGCAATTATCCATGCTGACCGTGTTCCTGGATTTGTTAAACAAGGTGTACTGGAATCCATGCAAGATACCGTATTGCCAGCACAACCTGAACTGAAAGCTGAAAATTACTTACCACAAGCTTGGAACACTGGTAATATCGATGGAACTCAATACACAGTTCCTCTTGATATTCATAGTAACGTAATGTATTACAATAAAGATTTGCTGAAAAAGTATAATGCTGAATCTTTCTTGGATGATAACGTTGTTACTATTGATGAAATGCTTTCCTTACAAGGTAAATTGGATGAAGGCGATTACGTAGTTAATGATGCTTTGCTGGGCTGGGTTATCTTGGCTCAAATTCAAGATTTGGGCGGCGATATCCAAGTTGATGGAAAACCGGCTGTTAACACCCCTGTCTTTAAACAAGCGTTTGAAAATGTTAAGAAAATCGCCGATGCTGGCCTTATGACTCCATTTGGTGAAGACGGTTACTTGATGTTCCAATCTCAAAATGTACTTTTCTCGACAGACGGAACTTGGAGTTCTACAGCACATGCTGGGGTTGAAGGTTTGAACTTTGGCGTGACCAATGTTTATTCTCCTACTCCTGACAAATTCACCAACAGATCTTCTTCTCACTTGTTCGCTATGTTGAAAAATGATAAGAGAACAGACGAAAAAGAAGTAGGTATTGCTAACTTCTTGGAATATGTTCGTACGAATTCGATGGAATGGGCAAAAGCTGGACAAAACGTAGCTAGTAACGTAGTTAACCAAAGCCCTGAGTACAAAGACTATATGCAATCCTTCTTTACATCTGATGAAAAAGAAATCGAATCCCTTTACATTTACACATATGAATACTACCCATACATTGCGGAAGCTGTAGATACTTACTGTGCGGATATCGTTCGTGGCAACGTTGATATTGATGAGACTTTGGCAACGATGCAAAAATTTGTTGAAGATAAAATTGCGGAAAGCAGCAGTGCAGCAAAATAAAGCAAAATAGAATAGATTGTACGAAGTAATGTGCCATGTTATGGTGCATTACTTTGTGCAAAAGGAGAAATGAATTCCTATGAAAAAGAAAATCAATTGGGCACCTGCTTTCTTTGTAGGTCCGCATGTCATTTTGTTTGCTGTCTTCATTTTATTGCCAACGATTTATGGGATTTATGCTTCATTTACAAAATGGAATTTAATGAGTGATCCGGTATGGGTAGGCTTTGATAACTATAAAGCTATTCTTTTTGACGGCGGATCAACCTTTCATACTCAATTTTTCAGAGGCCTAAAAAACACATTGATTTTCGTTGCTATGTCTGTTCCGTTGCTGATTATTATTCCATTAATGGTCGCGGTGGCGTTGGAACATAAAAAAGTTAAAATGAAGAGCTTAATTCAATCTATTCTTTATATTCCTGGCTTGATTTCAATTTCTGCGGCAGCACTGATTTGGCTGTTGATCTTTAATAAGCAACTAGGGATCACTGGTAATCTGTTTGGATCACAAATTGCTTGGCCTGCAAATCAACCCTATGCGTGGATTATTATCATTGTAATTACTTTATGGGGTGGTATTGGGGGCAACATGATTATCTATCGTGCTTCCTTAAGTGGCGTGGCTCAAGAGTTATATGAATCAGCGGAGCTCGATGGTGCGGGTTCAATTAAAAGATTCACCAGTATTACCTTGCCATCTATTCGTTTTCCATTAATTTATACCTTTGTTATGACAACTGCGGGTGCCTTTAATGTATTCGGCCAACCGTTAATGATGACCGATGGTGGACCTCGACAAAGTACACACGTTCTAATGATGTATATTCGTCAATTAGCTTTCGGTAACGGTGAATCCATCGCCGGGATGGCATCAGCTATGGCAGTTTTACTGGGATTAGTTATTTTGGTGATCTCAGCACTGCAATATTATGTAATGAACCGAAATGCTTCATAGGGTTCGCAGAAACTAATTGACTAACAAGGAAATGGAAAAGGTAGGTGTACTAAAATGTCAAACCAGGCAGTAAATCCAGTTGTAAATACAACAGGCAAAATAAAAGGCTCCTCCAGTGTAAGTATTTCAAAATATATATCCTATATATTTCTAGGTATCCTATGTGTGATTTGGATCATTCCTGTTATATTCGGGATTTCCACCTCATTTAGATCACAAACGGAAGTAGTATCCTCGGGCTTTAGACTATTTCCTAAAGAGTGGGTCTTTGAGAACTACGTTACGATCCTAAACAATACTTCTACAGCTCCAATTCTACGTTGGTTAGGTAACTCATTGTTTATTGCTACATCTCACACCATTCTGGTTGTTATTGTTATTTCGATTACAGGTTTTGGTTACACCCGTATTAAGTTTAAAGGAAGAGACACATTGTTCTTTACTTTGCTGGGGATCTCCTTCTTCCCGGGTGTTGTTAACTTGATTCCTTCGTATAAAATCATTGACTCCTTTGGTTGGGTGAACACTTCCTGGGCTATGATTATCCCTGGTCTTGCGGGTATGGGTAATATCTTCTTGGTCAGACAGTTTATGAACGGTATCCCAAAAGAATTAGATGAATCGGCTAAAGTTGATGGTGCAAGTGACTTTAGAATTTTCGCGCAAATTATATTGCCGTTAGTTAAACCAATACTAATTGTTTGCGGATTGTTCTCCTTTACTGGATCTTGGAATGACTTCCTCTGGCCGGTTATCGTGTACACAGACGTAGACAAAATGCCAATTACCGCTGGTTTGCTCTTATTGCAAGACATCTACGGAAACTATCGTATGATCGGACAATTAATGGGCTCGGCAATCATGGCGATTATTCCAACATTGCTGCTATTCGTTTTTGCACAAAAATACTTCGTTCAATCCATCAACCTGAATTCGGGTATCAAAGGTTAGATCGAATGAACTTAAACTTAAATACACCTTGACTTCTTATAAGGAAGGGTGTGTTTTGGTGACCTGCAAATATAAAAAAAGAGATAAATATAGGAGTTGTCATTGTGAGAGAATTTAATGTAAAAAATCCACTAGTTGAGCAACGAGCAGATCCTTGGATCTATAAACATACTGATGGTTACTACTATTTCATAGCTTCAGTTCCAGAGTTCGATAGAATTGAGCTTCGCCGTTCTGAATCCATTCAAGGATTGGCTGAGGCTGAAGGAAAGACCATTTGGGTTAAGCATGAAACGGGTTTGATGAGTGCTAATATTTGGGCGCCAGAGATTCATTATATTGATGGAAAATGGTACGTATATTATGCAGCTGCACATACCTCTGATACGAAAGACGGTTTATTTGATCATCGCATGTTTGCGTTAGAAAACCCATCCGCAAATCCTTTAGAAGGTGAATGGGTGGAAAAGGGTCAAATAAAAACAAAATGGGAATCTTTTGCCTTGGATGCAACAACTTTTGAGCATAAAGGAGTTAGATATTACGTTTGGGCACAAAAAGATCCTGCTATCCCTGGCAATTCAAATATTTATATTTCCGAAATGGAGAACCCTTGGACACTAAAAGGTGAGCAGGTGTGCATCACTACTCCTGAATACGATTGGGAAAAAATCGGATTTTTGGTGAACGAAGGCGCGGCAATCCTTAAGCGTAATGGACGTATTTTCATGACATTCTCAGCTAGTGCAACAGATCACAACTATTGTATGGGATTATTGACTGCTGATGAGAATAGTGATTTAATGGATCCAAAATCTTGGGTCAAGACACCTGAACCTGTGTTTACGACTTCTGAGGAAAACGGCCAATATGGTCCGGGACATAATAGCTTCACTGTCTCTGAGGATGGCACACAGGATATCCTTGTTTTCCATGCTAGAAGCTATAAGGAAATTGTCGGAGATCCGCTTTACGATCCGAATCGTCACGCACGTGTGCAAGTAATCCAGTGGAATGAAGATGGAACGCCAAACTTTGGTGTACCTAGACCGGATACGAAATAAAAAGGGATTTGTCGCATAAAACAACAGAGCAATGATTCTCCCAGAGGTGGAGAAACACTGCTCTGTTGTTTTTTATAAGAGTCATAGTTGTAACCCTCCTGAGGCTTAAGGACTCAGCTGACGCTATTTGCAATTTTTTAGTCATTTGAGTAAGGTTGCGGACCCCAGTGCAGCTATTCCTTTAGAAAAGGTTCGTTTTTGCTGATCTTCAAGCCAATAACGACTTTAGGGTCCGTTAGGTACGCAAATTTGTGATAAAGTTGCATTTAAGGTCAACTGTGTCCGATAGTTGCTTCGGGAACGCGTAAAAGCGAGTTGATCAAATGAGGTACTCTTATAATGGAAGATCCCGTCTTCTGAACAGCTCTACTCCCAAGGAAAAGGTGAGCACTCCGATCAACAGCAGCCAACTGGAGACCTGAATAATCTCCACGTTGCCCTGAACGATTTCCCCGGGTTGATAGAAGGAGAATAAGGTTAGGAAACGCAGCCCTTCCAGTTTGTCGCTTATTTTACCGAGTAGATCCAGAGTGAAAAATCCGAAGGCGATGGCGCCGGAAATTCCGAGCGCTTTTTTCTCGTCATTACATACAGAGGACACGAGAAAGGTAAGGCCGCCTACCGCAAAAAACAATAAAAACGCCACGGTATTCAGCTGAGCGAAGCGACCGCTGTTAAAGTCATATTCACTGCCAAGGAACCATGCTTTACCTAATAATCCGGCGAGGGTGGTTACACCCATAATTAAGAGTAATGCTGTAGTGAGAACAAGTGCCTGCGTGGTAGCGACTTTTCTCCGTGTAGTTGGGGCTATGAGCAGATAAGCCATGGAACCGCGATCCACGAGTCGAGCCATAAGCTGCGTTGACATTTGCACACAAACTATGGAAAGAATCAGAACTAGTATAAGTCCATAATATTCTCCGGAGATAAAAGCTTCAGCACTGGTAAATCCGCTATTTAATCCAAAGGCTTTACCCACACCCTCTGGCATCGCCTTAATAAGGTCATCAATTGCTTGTGTACTCCCCGCAATCCCAGGATAAAGCCAGATCATAAACAGAATATAGAAGGCAGAACCAAAGGCGTAATTCAATATTCCTTTCAGGTTCACTCGCATCATTTCCTTATAGAGCGGAAGATTCATTGCACTGCCCCCTCGCGGTCATAATAGTCCATGAAGATGTCCTCCAGATTCTGCGTGAATACGTCGATGCTGCGGACATTGTATTTTCCAGTTTCGCGGATGAATCGGTCATAATTGCCCTGCACAGCTATGCGGACCCTATTTCCCTCATGAGCTTCCACTTGTAGGCCGGAGGCGGCAAAATTCACTGCATCTTCACTATTCGCAAAAATGACCTCAAACAGCTTCCGTTGCATCGATTGCAGTTCATGAATATTTTTTACGGTGATAATCCGTCCGTCTTTAATAATTGCGGCGCGGTCACAGGTGCGTTCAATTTCCTGAAAGCTGTGTGAGGACATGAGAAAGGTAGTTCCGGCTGATTTTTCCTCCAGTACCAGATCAATAAATACCTTTTGCATGAGCGGGTCGAGACCCGAGGTAGGTTCATCCAGAATAATAACTTCAGGACTGTGCATAAAAGCAGCGACGATTCCGACCTTTTGCTTCATTCCCTTTGACATTTTTCGGATCGGAGTTGTGGCATCAAATTGCAAGCGTTCAATCAGCTGCTCGCGTTTGGTAGTATTTTTGATTCCCTGCATGGCTGACATGAATTTAAGGAAAGAAAGGCCCGTCATCCCATCAAAAAAGTTAATTTCACCGGGTAAGTAGCCAATATGCTTCTGGACTGTCCCTTGTGCCTTCC
Source organism: Paenibacillus sp. FSL R5-0928 (assembly GCF_037970385.1). NCBI lineage: Bacteria > Bacillati > Bacillota > Bacilli > Caryophanales > Paenibacillaceae > Paenibacillus > Paenibacillus sp. FSL R5-0928. Next base: position 1,875,766 of record NZ_CP150225.1, read on the forward strand.
ATACATCAAGCCCATGGATACTCGCATGCCCTTGATCTGGTTTCATAAAACCCATGATATGCCGTATAGTTGTCGATTTACCCGCGCCATTAGGACCTAGAAATCCAAAAACCTCGCCTTTGTTTACGGTAAATGTTACATCTTCGATTCCTTTGCCATTCGAAAATCGTTTAGTTAAGCCTTCTACAACCAGCATGCCGCCACCCCCGCCGCAAAATAATGAACTAATATGAATTGAATATTTCATATGTTATATTATTCCTAGTGGTTAATGAAGTCAATATAATTATGAAATAATTGAAATGGAATATTTCATTAAATTTAAATACGCATACTTAATAACGAAGTTAGGGTGGAAGCTATGAATGGATTTGAGAAGAGAGCAGCACAGATTAAATTCAAAATTATGAAAACTACCATGGAGATGCTCAAGAACTGGGAACCGAAACGTCTACGGATCGCTGATATTGCGAAAGAAGCAGGGGTCTCTCAGGTGACGATTTATAATTATTTTGGCAGTAAGGAAGCGCTGCTTAGTGAGTCTTTTAAGGACTTTGTTCAGAAGGAAATTCAGGAGTTTGAAGATTACATTTATCAAGAGCATTCTCTAAAGGAGATTATTGGTTACATTCTAACCATGGAAAGGCAAACTTACAGCGGTTTATCTCCCGCGACTGTGAAGGAGCTTATGGTTGAGGATCAAGAAATGTTCCGTTATATTGAGGAACGATATGCGAATGACATTTTGCCGGTGCTGGTGAAGATGGTTGAGGATGGGAAAGCCCGGGGAGAAATCTCAAATAAAGTATCCACCAAAGGGATACTTTCACTAATGGGGATGTATATGCGTAATGCGGGTGAACTTCTAGACGAAGCTAGCAAACAGGAAGATATGGATGCCTTCATCGAGGAAGCCATCCATATTTTCTTCTATGGCATTTGCGGGAAAGAGTAAGGGGAGCTTGAGCTACGTGAACATCACCCTTAATTGATCAGGTCAACAGCGGATTCCCATTCATGCCGACCCAAAGAGCGGATTGTTCAAGCTGGGCAGCAAGCTGAAGCAGCAAATCTTCACGGCCTTTGTTCGCCATGACTTGAACGCCTAGCGGCAGGCCAGTTGCTGACTTATGGACGGGCACACTCATTGCTGGCTGGCCTGTCAGATTTGCGAGCTGGGTGAACGGTGTATAGGTTAGGCTTGGCTCAAACATCTCGTAAATTAAGCGGCTCTGTTCTTCTTTTGGCAATTCGTTTACGTGCAGCAGCTTTGCTATCTCTGCAGGTTTATGCGTTAATTCACCAATTTTGGGAGCGGAGTTTGCATTCGTAGGTGTTATATATAAGTCGTAATGATTAAACAGTTCCGCCATTTGGGCGGCTGCAACGTCCCATTCATCCAGACTATGTACGAATTCGGCCGCTGAAACATTTTTTCCGGTCTCACCAAGAACCCACGTAATGATATCGACATCGTCAGCAGTTATGGAACGTCCCATATTTCTCTCCAGGGAGACGAACATGGCTGCTACCTCTCCGGCATTCATCGTATAGTAGTTCTCCATCAGTCTTGTGCCATTCACAGGACTTTCTGTTTCTTCAACCGCATGTCCTTCAGCTTCGAGCCATTTCACGGTTTTGAGAACAGCATTTACGGCCTCTTCAGAGACAGGCGTACCTACTGGGGAAGCAGTCGTAAATCCAATTCGTAGTTTACGTTGCGTAGGCTTAAACAGATCATCCAGATATACGCCCGGATATAACGGAGTCTGGAAGGCGGCTTCTGGCTGCACAACCTGCAGCAGATCTAACATAGCAGCGCTATCGCGAACGGACCGGGTTAAGGCAAAATCAATAGAAGCCCCTTGCCATTGACGGCCGACTCCGGGTCCTACTGGTGTGCGCCCGCGCGTGGGTTTAAGTCCGAATAAGCCTGTGAATGAGGCGGGAATACGGATGGACCCACCACCATCACTGGCTCCTGCTACTGGAACGATACCAGAAGCAACAGCTGCCGCGGCTCCGCCACTCGAACCTCCAGGAGAATATTCGAGATTCCAAGGATTACGAGCAGGTCCATGGAGGACATTCTCTGTAATGTTTTTTAAGCCGAACTCTGGTGTGTTCGTATGGCCAAGTGGAATGAAGCCGGCTTTCCTAATCCGTGCAACATAATTTGAATCCCACCGCGCGACATTGTTCTTCATCAGCATAGCCCCACAAGTGATGGGCTCGCCAGCGATAGATTGGGAAATATCCTTTAATAGAAACGGAACGCCAGCAAACGGCCGAGTGTTATCCTGAACAGGCATCTCGTCGGCTTCTCTAAGAGCAGCTTCCCGGCGGGTGCGCACCACCGCATTTATGACTGGATTGACCTCATCTAACCGAGCAAAGGCGGCTTCGACCAGCTCACGAGGTGAAATTTCACGTGCTTTGACAAGTGAAGCAAGTCCTAGAGCGTCATAGGTAGAGTAAGAAAAGGTCAAATTAATACCCACTTTCAATTTAGGATGATTATTATATTATACATCCCATTAGTTATTTTTTGAAAATGGGTAATCTGACATCTATCAATTCTTTTTTAAGTCATATTAGGCTATACTTAGTGTTAAATGATTTTATGGGGTGTACTGATGAACGAAGAGAAATATCAGAATGTGGATGGATTAATGGAGGCTTTCCAACAATTTGCTAGAATGAACTGGCGTAAAACTACGATTTGGGGCTTGAAGCCAAGTGAGGTCCGGATGTTGGTTTCTTTAAAGCTTGGTAAAGAACGGGAAGGGAAGAAGGGACAGACGGTTTCGGAGATTAGCAAGTTTTTGAAAGTCACCTCTCCTACGGTTACCCAAATGCTCAATAGTCTGATTGCACAAGGATATGTGGTGCGTACTTCCGATGCACAGGATCGCCGAGTTAGTGAGATCACGCTTACGGAAAAAGGGGAGCATCTGGCTGAGATGGCCGTAACGAAATCCCGGAATACCTTTAAAGGTATGATTGATTACATGGGCAAAGAACAGACGGATACGTTAATGGAGCTGTTAAACGGAGTTTACGTTTACTTCGAAGAATTGAATGATCAATCAAACGAATCCTAGCCCTTCTTATCAAAAAGAGATGCCGCACAGCCTAAGCTGTTTACGGACATCTCTAATGTAAGGTTATTTGTGATTAATGTGCAGCAGGCACAGATTTTTCGAGTTTTTTACTCCCGGTTTTATCCTCTGCGTGTGCCTCCATTTTTTTCTCTCCACTACGTAATGGAATCTCTTTAAGGAACAGAACGAGCAGTGCTGCGATAACTAACAGCGCCGTACCACTTAAGAACACAACTGTCAGGGAATCGCTCAGTGCGTTCCGCAGCATCTCAATCAATTGATTGAAGAGCGGCTGGATTTGCTCTGGCAATGTTGCATGCAATTCCTTTAGTTTAGGTTGATCTAGCAACATTTGAGGATTCATAAAGGCAGAAAGCTGTTTAGCGGATTCAGGATCGAGTTTGGATAAATCCGGACCTTTGCCTGAAGATACCGCTGCCTCTAATTTTTTCGTTAATGAGGAGTTCATAATGGTACCCATGATGGCAATACCTATGGTTCCACCTAAATTACGGAATAAAGTATTTGTAGCAGTAGCAACACCTAGCATTGAAGGAGCAACAGCATTTTGTACGGTTAGTGTAAATACGGGCATCGATAGTCCTAACCCAACCCCGAAGATAATCATGCTGACTACAGCCGTAGCAATGTTACTCATAAAGGCCATTAATATCATGGCTACAACCATGAATGGCATCCCCATTAGAGCATAACGTTTATATTTTCCTGTTTTGGAGATCCATCTTCCCACTAAAGTACTTAGTACAATCATAGTAAGTGACATTGGCATATTGATAAAACCAGATTTAGTTGGGGAGACGCCCTCTACCCCTTGCACAAAGAAGGGCAGGTAGATCATTGCGCCCATCATACCGGCATTCATCAGGAAACCGACAATCATTGAGATGGATACGATGGAGTTTTTAAATAAGGATAATGGCAATACGGGGCTCTTAGCTTTACGCTCAATCAGAATCAGGATAATCAGACCCAGAATGGAAGCACCAAACAAGCCGAGAATCTCCGGAGAACCCCAGTCATATTTTGTTCCTGCCCATGAAAAGCCGAGCAAGAGCGCAACGATGGTCAGGGAAAGGAAAATGGAGCCTAAATAGTCAATGGACTCAGATGTAGAACGCGTTGTTTTAGGGAACATTTTCAAAATCATAAAGAAGGCCACGATACCGAAAGGTAAGAAGATCCAGAAGATCCATTTCCAAGCCATGTGATCTACCATGAATCCGCCAAGGGTAGGACCAATTACGCTGGAGAAACCAAATATCGCCATCATAATTCCAGTCCACTTGGCTCTCTCTCTTGGAGCGAACAAATCACCTACAGCGGTTACGGTAGCCGACATTAGAATCCCGCCGCCTAGACCTTGTATCCCGCGATAAGTGATCATTTGAAAAATGTTGGTCGACAATCCGGATAGGAAAGCACCTATAATAAAAATGACAATCCCTGATAACAGGAAGGGCTTTCTTCCGTAAATATCGGATAACTTACCGACAAGTACGGTAGCAATGGTTGAGGTGAGCATATAGATGGTAATTACCCAGGTATAATGTTCAATGCCTCCAAGCATCGCAATAATTCGGGGCATTGCTGTACCCACAATCGTCTGGTTGATTGCTGCGAAAAACATAGCCGCCATTAAAGCAATCATAATTGTAACTTTCTTTTTCAGAGTGAGATGCTCCAGAGCAGTTCCTCTCCTTTAACTTCTATATATTGTAGTTTGGGAATTCATGTCGTAATAATTAGGTAGCCAAACTATCATTTATGTATAATACACAAATTCATCAATTAGCACAACAGGTTAATTATTAAATTTTAATTTAAAGAGAATTCCAATTTGACTTGATTTTTTTGGAATAGGTAAGTAATCTAATTAGATTGAGGTATATTGGAGGTGCCCTATGGATACCCATGACAATCAAGAGCAGAAGCTTATCATAGCCCTTGAAAATATAAAGCGTCTGACTGCTCGCCCCTACTCGATTGATGTAGTATCGTATAGAGAGTTTGTTATGATGTACGTCATTCACACTGTAATGAAGCAAAAGAAAGCCACTGAAGGCGACAAACAGCACCGGGGAGTTATGATTTCTAAATTAAGTGACCTGCTCCAGATAAGTAGACCTACTGCCACGCAAATGGCAAATACTTTGGAGGAAAAAGGTTACGTAGTACGTACAACATCCGATACAGATCGTCGGGTCGTATATATCTGTCTGAGTGAGCTTGGAGAGCAGATTTATAGCAGGCAGATGGCATCCTATTCCGGTATTTTGAGTGAAATCACGCAAAAGGTCGGTAAGGAAGAGATCGACCAGCTGATCTTTTTGTGCGATCGTTTTCAAGAAGCGGTGCATGAGGTCAGAAGCCGTCATTTTTTTCCACAGTCGGATGAAGAGTCATTAGTTATAGAATCAGTATAAAAAGCCCAACATCAAAAGATATTCCTGCACACCCGCGGGAACATCTTTTTTTGCATCTTAGAGCAAGGAGCGATTATCATCAGAATATTAGCAATTAGTGACATTCACGGAAGTTATGTAGAATTCAATGCACTGTTATCAAAAGTGAATTATCGCCCAGCGGAGGATAAGCTTATCTTGATGGGAGATTATGTGGATAGAGGGCTGGACAGTAAAGGAATTGTGGAGCAAGTGATGACTCTGCAGCAAGAATGTGGAGCTATAGTTCTCAAAGGAAATCACGATAAAATGGCTTGCGATGCGCTCACCGGCGAAGATGATAAATTGGATACCCATTGGCTTACTAATGGCGGATTTCATACGCTGATGAGTTATTGTGAGGCGGGCTCCGAAGGTTTGCAGGAGGATTTTGGCTGGAAGGATTATATGCAGCTAAAAGAAAAAATTAGGCGGGACTATAGACATCATATAGACTTTCTAAGCACATTGCCGCTTTATCATGAGACGGAAGAACATATTTTTGTTCATGCGGGCATTAATCCATTAATAGAGGATTGGAAGCACCAGGACCCTTATGATTTTATCTGGATTAGAGAACCCTTTTATAAGAATCCGGTAGTTAGCACTAACAAAACGGTTGTTTTCGGTCATACTTCGACGATGGATCTGCATGATTCAGAAGAAATTTGGTTTAGTCCACTTGGAGATAAAATTGGCATAGATGGTGGCTGCGCATATGGCCAACGACTAAATTGCTTGGAGATTTCCGCAGGGAAATACATAACGCATTTTGTTCGGAATGGTGAGACGCTTTGAGCGTTCTCCCATTTTTTTTAGAATAGTAATGAATTAAACGTTAACTATGTATAAAATAAAGATAGGAGGGGTGCAAATAGGTGAATGCAAACAGCAAATATCATATCCTCATGCAAGGGGCCATCAGCAAGAATGTGAGCGAAACCTGTAAGGAGTTTGGCATTTCCCGGACGATCTATTATAAGTGGTCTAAAGCTTATCAACAACATGGAATGGATGGACTTGGGGAGAAGAAAAAAAAGCCGGTAATGCCTAATAAAGTAGATAAGAAAACGGAAAGATTGATTTTGCAGTACGTCGCCAGATTTCCTGAGGATGGGCCTAGACGCATCTTTTATGAACTGCAAGATGAAGGTATGCAAATAGGGGAATCGGGTATTTATAATGTACTACGTCGAAACGGACTAAATAAACGAATAGAGCGTGAAGCTTACGCCAATCAAATCAAAGCAAAGAAGAGGGATGGCGCACAATCCACTCTCACTAAAGGATTTAAAGAGAAACGGAGAACACTAGATTATAAGATGAAGAATCCGATAAATGCTCATCCCGGGTATATGTGTCAGCAGAGTATCAGCTATTTGGGAGTTTTCCCGAGGGTCGGAAAGGTATATCAATATGTAATTTATGATGCCTACTCCAGACTAGGTCTAGTTAAGCTATACAATCGTAAGTCTACCATTCATTTTATAGATTTTATGCATCTGAAAGTTCTCCCATTGATGAAGACATTAGATTTTCATATCGATAATCTGGTTACGAACAAAAGCCGTGAATTCATTACGAACTGGGACAGAGGAAAACATAAATATAGTGAATTTTTACATAAGAACAATATTAATCAAGTAGCTATAACGGTAGACCAAACAGAGATATTTCAGCCCTTGCAGCAATTTGCGGCGGTGTTGACCAAAGAATTCTACCAGCAGGCTTGGGTAGATGATACGATAGATTCTTTTGAAATTTTAGAAAAGCGCTTACATGAATACTTGAGAACCTACAACTTCAGCAGGCAAATTACAGATGGGCCTAATCAAGGTAAAATACCATCGGATGTCGCACTTGCCTATACGGGACAACGAGAAACTTTGCCATTATGGTTATTTACAAGGAGATAACGGATGATGACAAACACGAAGAATAAAGACCGAATTGGGATCATCGGTGCAGGGATTTCTGGGGTTACAGCTGCTTACGAATTAGCGAAAAAAGGATATACCCACATTACCCTCATGGAGAAGTCGGACAGAGTAGGAGGAAAGTGTCATTCTATTGAGTACAAAGGAAAAAGTTATGAAATGGGGACGCTAATCGGCCTGCCTACCTATAAACATACGATGGATTTAATGAGAGATTTTGATCTTATGGATAGGGGACCCTTGTTAGAACGTGGATTTTTTGATAATAATGGGAGAAAAACTTCACAGATTCCCATGGAGCAGATAGAGGCGTTTACACAAGAATTCAAACGACTGCCGGATATTCTAAAACGCTATGAGTCTCTCCAAGAACCGGGATTTCTTCACTTACCACCAGATTTATGTCAGCCATTTTCACAGTGGTGTGCAGAGAATAAGCTGTCTGTCCTTGAACAGGTCTACATGCATTATTTTAATACTTTTGGATTTGGTAGTATCCATAATGTGCCCGCTGCATATGTGTTGAAATTTCTAAGCTATGATAATCTGTTGTCGTTTATTGAAATTACTCATATGATAACCTGGCCTAAGGGTGTTACTGAACTGATAAGACGAATGGCCGACCAAGTGAACGATCTCCGCCTGACTTGTGAAGTGCTTTTTATGGAGCAAGAACAAGATGGACAGGTTCGAGTAGAGACGAGTCAGGACATCTTTTATTTTGACAAGGTCATTTATACAGCAGCTTTAGAGCAAATGGGCGATACAGTTAGCCTGTCCAGTGAGGACAAAACCTTATTAGCGAGTATAACGTATGAATGGTTTAGGGTATATGCCTACAGAGTGAAAGGGCTGCCGGAGCTTTCTGGCTATATCCCCCGGAATATGTACCCTGAACGTAAAGGGCATATGATGGCATGGTACTATCGGTGGGCAGATATGGGAACTACGGATCTAGTTACGGTTTATGTAGCAGAGAATGAAGCTATGACTGATCTGGAAATGCGAGAGACGGTAGAAAATAAACTTCGCGAGCTGGGCGGAGAGAGCATTCGACTGTATATGATGAAGCGTTGGAAGCATTTCCCTCATGTGGATTCTAATGCGCTACATGAGGGGTTTTATGAACGGGTTGATCAGATGCAGGGGAACAACAATATCTATTTAGCTGGAGAAATCATGAACTTCCCTACACTTGAGAATTGTATTGTATATGCGAAACACTTGGTTGAACGATTCTTTTAAATAATAGTAAAGAGGAACCTTGTCCACAAAGAAATTTGTCGACAAGGTTTTTTTTACATTCAAGTTAGGTTTGCAGTATATAGTTCTGTAGACATGCATTCTAATAGATTGCTCAGAAGAAAGGTAGAAACTTTGGCGAATCCTAGTGCTATGGTTGTGTAAACTCAACTTGAAATGAAACTAAAAAAACACTGATAAATCAACGTTTTAAGCGATTTGATCGTTCAAAGAGGGATGTACTATATTGGACCTGAGACACAGATTATATACACCAAACTACAAGGAGGAGTAAAACATGTTTTTATTCGAATCGATTCCCTGGTACTCTGCGCTAATGTGGTTAGTAGTACTAGCAGGATTAATGTTTGTAAATGAAATCGCACGGAAGAGCAAGTGGTTCTCAATCATTCTGTTTATAGTTGTCCCTATTGTTCTTACCATAGCGGTCTGGCCGAATACGGCAGGCGAAGGCTCTAGTACCGGAACATGGTTTCACTGGGTAAAAGTATATTCTGCTTTGGCAGGATGTATAGGGTTTATGGCTATCCGTTATGTTAAAGGATGGGACAAAAATAAATATATATTAATGTTCCCGGCTATTATCCTTGCAGTTAACATTCTTGAAGCAGTTATTCGTGATTTCCAAGTGTACAGCTTGCAAGGTATGGTGGATGGCGTAATGATGGTAGGTGGTCCTTGGAACATTATGAACGGGATCGCAGGTATTCTGAACATTATTACGATTTCTGGTTGGATGGGAATTGTGATCAGTAAAGATAAGAGTAAAGATATGTTGTGGCCTGACCAGCTTTGGTTCTGGATCATTGCTTATGACATTTGGAACTTTGCCTATGTATATAATGCAGTTTCTGACCATTCCTTCTATGCAGGTGCAGCATTGTTGATTTCTTGTACCATCCCGGCGTTCTTCTTCAAAAAAGGGGCATGGCTGCAGCATCGTGCACAGACTTTGGCGATTTGGATGATGTTTACGATGTCATTCCCGGCGTTTGTTGGCGAGTCAAAGTTCTCTGTACAATCCTCTCATAGTGAAACCGCTCTGTGGGTAGTAAGTGCATTATCTTTAGCTGCTAATATTGCAGTGTTTGGTTATCATTTCTATAAAATTATCAAGCATAAACGCAATCCGCTTAAAGAGGAAGTTTATACGGATTTAGCTGCTTATAAGGCTATTGCAGAGGGTGCGAATTAATAGAAATAATATAATAATGAAAGAGGTTCCTCCAGCTTAAAGGGTGGAACTTCTTTTTGTGAGTAATTAAAGTTCTAATTATCAGAGCTCCATCTCCGCCTGATGTTGCTGCGCGCGAAACTCTTTCCTTTTTATACAAAGCAAAAGACAGGTCAGTAATAACACACATAATAAAGTTGCCGTATACGTGAAATTGCTATTCCAAAACACTATCTGAATATTCATTAATGAGTGAACGCCGATCACGAAAAATAGATTTTTGGTTAAGATATAGAGTAGAGCGAATATAACTCCTAGAATTAGAAGCATGATAAAATCATAAACAAACTCCATTCCAACTAATCCTGAGTAAATCCGGTTTGGGATATGTATGGCAGCAAAGATCGATTGTGAAATCAGCATTGCCGAGATCATCCGTGTAGTCTTGTTGTTGATTTTTTTTAAGCATAAATAGATTTGAACGAGCAGGAAGCCGCGAAATAAGATTTCTTCCAATAAAGCATTTCCGAAGATTTGACCTAGAATTTCACCGAAAACTAAATTTGAATGGCTGAAGATAGCATTGTTAAGTGTTAGCTCTGAGTGATTCAGGTGTACCATACACAAATCTACTATATTTATAGCGAGCCAAAACAGAAAGGTACCCAGCAGTCCGGCTCGTAATTTTTCTATTTTTAACCCAAAATCCCGGGGCGAAACTTTAGCTATCAGAATCAAAAAAATAATTACTTCTAAGAGAAGCCCAACTAGATTGGCGGCTAACGTTTCATTGATCCAGTGGTTTGTGTTTTTGGCGATAAAACTTAAATATCCATGCTCAAAAAGGATAAGATTAACCGCAAGAGTAAAGATAATATGAATAAAAATCAGGCTCGCTATAAAAAGGTAGTGTGTAGGCTTTGCTTCAAAAATCGATGATGGATTGAACTCCTTGGAGTGAAGCATCAACGGCAGTCCTCCTGAATACAAAATATTCCAAATTAACCTTAGATTTCACTATATCCTTTTTGAGGCCAAGTTTACTGTTACAAAAATCATGTGTTATTCTTCACATTCGCCCATCCCCAGATTGACAGAAGCAAGGGCACTGGCTATACTTGAAATGTTAAAATGCAAATCGGACAAATCGTTGATGAAAATGAAGTACACCGGAGGATGGCTTGATCAGAGAAAAGGTTCCTTTACGAAACGTTTCGTAATGGCTGTGAGAACCTTGAAGACAGGCCGGTGGAAAGCTAATTTCGGAGTGTGAGATCAATGCTCACCGGGGGCGCCCGTTATCAGCCGCGACAAGGCGATCGTCTGCAATTGTCCCATTAGTGGGGTCAAGGCGATAACCAGGGTGGTACCGCGATATTAATCGTCCCTGAATTATTCAGGGGCGTTTTTTTGTTTTTATTTTTTAGGTATTTTGTAATTTCCGGTGTAAATGCCGAAGTAAAAAGATGAGACGGGAGCTGTAAATTATGAAAGCAAGTGAAATTCGTTCCAAATGGCTTAAGTTTTTTGAAAGTAAAGGTCACAAGATTGAACCAAGTGCGTCCCTCGTTCCTCACAACGATCCTTCGCTTCTGTGGATCAATGCGGGTATGGCACCTTTGAAAGTATACTTCGATGGCCGGGAGGTTCCAGAAAATCCGCGCCTGACTAACTCACAAAAATGTATTCGTACCAATGATATCGAGAATGTGGGTAAGACACGCCGTCACCATACATTTTTCGAGATGCTGGGTAACTTCTCCATCGGCGATTATTTCAAAGAAGAAGCTATCACATGGGCTTGGGAGTTCCTAACCGGCAAAGAGTGGATCGGCTTTGACCCGGAACGTATTTCTGTAACGGTGTACGCAGAGGATGAAGAGGCATTTAAGCTGTGGAATGAAAAGGTTGGCCTGCCTGCTGAACGCATCATTAAGCTAGGCGACGATAATTTCTGGGATATTGGCGAAGGCCCGTGCGGTCCTTGCTCGGAAATCTTTTATGACCGCGGTGAAGCTTACGGCAGTGATATGAGCGATCCGGAAATGTATCCAGGTGGAGAAAATGAACGCTGGTTAGAAGTATGGAACCTGGTGTTCTCACAATTCAACCATAACAAGGATGGCAGCTATACGCCGCTTCCGAATAAAAACATTGATACAGGTGCTGGTTTGGAGCGTTTTGCATCCATTCTACAGGATGTAGATTCCAACTTCGACACTGATTTGTTCCAACCTATTATTCAAAAGACAGCACAACTCGCGGGTGTAACTTATAAAGATAACGTTGAGCAGGATATCGCGCTTAAAGTAATCGCTGACCATGTGCGTACCGTTACTTTTGCAGTAGGGGATGGAGTACTTCCTTCTAATGAAGGACGCGGTTATATTATCCGCCGTTTGCTTCGCCGTGCTGTTCGGTACGGAAAGACCTTGGGTCTGGATCGTCCATTCCTGTATGAGCTGACTGAAACCGTTGGCGAAATTATGGGTGTCTACTATCCATCCGTTGTGGACAACCGCGAATATATCGCAAAGATTATTCGTACTGAAGAAGAACGTTTCCACGAAACATTGTCTGACGGATTGGCTATTTTGGGTGAGATCAGTGCTAAAGCAAAAGCAGAGGGTCTCAGCAATATTGCTGGAGCCGATGCATTTAAGTTATATGATACTTATGGATTCCCATTTGACTTGACCGAAGATTTCGCAGCGGAGCAAGGATTAACTGTAGACCGTGAAGGTTTTGATGCGGCTATGCAGGAGCAACGTGACCGTGCAAGAGCTGCACGTCATGATGGCGGCAGCATGAAGATTCAGGGAGGCGCACTAGCAGACCTGACGGTTAAAAGTGAATTTGTTGGATATAATGACTCGGTAACAGAGTCGAAAATCCTGGCTATTGTTGTGGGTGATGAATTGGTAGATGTCGCCGGCGAAGGCGCAGAATGCCAAGTTATTCTTGAAGCAACACCGTTCTATGCTGAGAGCGGCGGACAAGTAAGTGACACCGGTGTGCTTACTGGGAGTTCAGTTACGGCTAAGGTAAAAGGACTCTTTAAAGCGCCGCACGGCCAACACGTACATTTGGTAACTGTGGAAGCGGGAGAATTGAAAGTGGGCGAATCCGTTCGCGCGGAAGTGGATCGTGCAGAGCGTGAAGATATCGTGAAGAACCACACAGCTACCCATTTATTGCACAAAGCGCTTAAAGAAGTTCTTGGCGGGCATGTTAATCAAGCGGGATCTTTAGTGGAAGGTGCTCGTTTGCGGTTTGACTTCTCCCATTTTGGAGCGATTACTCCAGAAGAACTGAGCGATATCGAACATCGCGTAAATGCACAAATCTGGCGCGGTCTAGATGTAGTGATTGAGAACAAGCCGATTGATGAAGCTAAAGCAATGGGAGCAATGGCGCTCTTTGGTGAAAAATACGGTAATATCGTCCGTGTCGTTCAAGTGGGCGATTACAGTCTTGAGCTTTGCGGTGGTTGTCATGTATCCAACACGTCGCAAATCGGAATTTTCAAGCTGCTTAGCGAAAGTGGCATTGGATCCGGAGTGCGCCGCATCGAGGCAGTTACCGGACGTTACGCTTACCAGTTCACTGAAAGCCAGCTAGATTTGCTCAAACAATCAGCAGGCCTTCTCAAGTCTTCTCTGAATGACGTTCCGAAACGGATCGAAGCGCTGCATAACCAGGTGCGTGAGCTTTCACGTGAGAATGAATCTCTGCAATCCAAGCTGAGCGCTACTTTTGCTGCTGAACTTACAAGCAGTGTGAAGACAGTTGGTGCAGGTACGCAGCTCCTGGCTGTTGCTGTTCAAGCAGGTAATATGGATGCTTTGCGTTCTACAGCGGATGAATTGAAATCCAAGCTTCCGGATGCAGTGCTTGTATTAGGTGCGGCGATGGATGATAAGGTGAACTTTGTAGTATCTGTACCGCAAGACCTTGTGAAGAAAGGTTTCCACGCTGGTAAACTCGTTAAAGAAATCGCAGCGGTTTGCGGCGGCGGCGGTGGCGGGCGTCCAGATATGGCGCAAGCCGGCGGTAAAGATGCTTCTAAGCTAAACGAAGCATTGGCAAAGGCTGAAGAATTGGTAGCTTCCTTAGCCTAAGTTAAAATTACGAAACCATTTCTCTAACTAAACGTATTACGAGAAAACATAGCGGTACTGAGAGTTTGATATCAGTACCGCTACTCTTTATTAGCAGGATGTTAGATTATTCATGAAGAATTGTGCTTGACAATAGCTTAAAAGCCAAAAATATCATAATTTTTGTAGAGAAAATGCCAAAAAAAGCGTTAATAACGGGCAGGATTTCCTCGTTGGGGCATGAATATGTTATGATAAAGGAAGCAAGCGAGCTGCACAGTAGCAACTTTGCGAAGCCGTCCCAAAAGGCGATTTTGCAGAAGGAAGGTGTCACAAATGGACTCCATGGACAAAACGGTCAAATTCAATGTGAAGGGCGACGAAAAGGAAGCTTCTCCCCAGGAAATATTGCTAGCAGTATACGATGCACTGGTGGAGAAAGAGTATCATCCGATCAATCAGATCGTAGGGTATCTTCTTTCCGGAGATCCGGCTTACATTCCGCGCCATAACAATGCGAGAAGTTTGGTCCGGAGAAAAGAACGTGATGAGCTGATTGAAGAGCTGGTTAGATTCTATCTCGTCAATCACAGGGTGGACAATCCGAAATGAAGAAAAAGTTAGGTTTAGATTACGGCGACCGTAGAATCGGTGTAGCCACAAGCGATGTTTTTGGCTGGACGGCACAAGCTCTTGAAACGATTGAGCGCCGAGGTACGGGTAATGAGTTCGAACGCATTCGTGAACTTGTTGCAGAGCACGAAATTGGAGAGATTGTAGTTGGTCTGCCGAAGAATATGAACGGCTCAGTAGGACCCCGGGGCGAAATCTGTATTGAGTTCGCTGATAAGCTACGGGAAGAGTTAGAAATGCCCGTACACCTTTGGGATGAGCGTCTGACGACGGTATCCGCAGAGCGGGTGCTGATTGAAGGGGACGTCAGCCGGAAGAAACGCAAGGGGATTGTGGATAAAATGGCTGCAGCCCTGATTTTGCAAAATTTTTTGGATGCTAACAGTAAAAGGTGAGGGGTGCGAGGATATGACAAACGAACAGATTGGCCAAGAGGAAGAACCGGAAATTATCTATATTCCCGATGAGGAAGGTAATGAAGAGGAATTCGAGGTCATTATGAAGTTTGAGGTTGATGGCTCGGACGCTAAGTATATGATGGTGGTTCCGCTAGACTCCGAGGACGAGGAAACCGATGAGGTATACGCGTTCCGTTATGTGGAAGAAGGCGACGATCTTCAATTGTTCATGATCGATAATGATGAGGAGTGGGCGATTGTCGAAGAGACTTTCAACACACTGGTCGACGAGTTGGACGGAGGATCGGAGAATGACTGAGATATCCGCTGATCAAGCGGTGTGGACTTCACGGCTTAAAGAAGCATACGGAGAAACTGTAGAACTGGAAGATGAGCAAGGCAAATCTTCCATTTACGATATTATCGCCGAATTTGAAGTCGGTGATCGCGGATATGCGGTGCTGAAAGGCTCTGGCAAAGACGTGGAGTATGAAATCCTGCGTATCGTTGTCTCTTCTGACGGACTTCCGGAATTGGAGAGCATTATGGACGATGAAGAGTGGGAAGACATCTCTGAGCTATACGATGAGATGACTTTTCCAGCAGATGGCGCTGAATAAATCTTAAACATGTACGTTACATTTATGATGGGCACGGAAGAGGGCGGAGAATTCCGCGCTCTTTTTGCTTGAAATGCGAGCAATATCCTGTATAAACATCAATTTAAGGAAATATATATTGAATTTTAGGCAATACACTTTTATACTTTATAGTCGGAAAGTGAGGAACCAGACTTGAAATCCGCAATCCGTACTGTGTTAATCATTATTCTTTTGCTGGCAGCAGCAGGAGGTGGGGGAGCATGGTACATTTGGAACGGGATGCAGCCGGTAGAGCCTGCAGGTCCTGCTGTAACATTTACGATAGAGAAGGGCATGGGAAGTGCGGAGATTGCTGATCTGCTTGAGCAGAATGGCATTATCCGTAAGAGTCTTTTTTTTAAGGGATATTTGAAATGGACTAAAGAAGGTTCTAGCTTCAAAGCAGGTACTTATATCGCTAAGCCGGGTGACAGCTATGATGAACTCATTGCGAGATTAAATGCAGGTGATGTAGTTAAGGAAGAAACTGTGGTCTTTACCATCCCCGAAGGATATACTGCTGAGCAGATCGCTAAGAAGCTCGCTGAAGCTTGGAATCAGGATGCGGCTACTTTTCTTGAAATTATGGATACTGGTGCAGGTTTGAAGGGGATTGATATTCTGGGTATCCCGCAGGATAAGAATCTTCGCCACCGTCTTGAAGGATATTTATTTCCCGAAACCTATGAACTGGCCAAGGATAGCACGCCCCAGGAAGTTGTAGAAGCACTTTTGGATCAGTTCCAGAAGAAGCTGGATACGATTCCCGACTGGCAGCAAAAGCTAGAAACGCGTGGATTGTCTCTGCATGAACTGTTAACCGTAGCCTCGCTGGTAGAGCGGGAAGTTGTGGTGGATAGTGAACGTCCGCTTGTGGCTGGGGTTATTTATAACCGCCTAAAGAAAGAACAGAAGCTGGAGATTGACGCTACCGTTCAATATTTACTCAATAAGCAGAAGGAAAGACTTTTGTATAAAGATTTAGAAGTTGATAATCCATATAATACGTATAAGAATATTGGACTTCCTCCGGGACCTATTAGTAATCCGGGGCTGGAGTCCATTCAGGCGGCACTCGAACCAGAAGCTTCTGAATATTATTTCTATGTGACCAAAAAAGATGGTACACAGGGCCATTTGTTTGCTAAGACCTACAAGGAACATTTAGCCAATATCGAAAAAAGCAAGCAAGAATCGAAGTAAACTATTAAAATGAAGAGTGGTGCGGTTGAAATAACTGTACAAGTAGGAGGTACAACATGACTAACAAACCGGAATTGCTGGTGACGGCAGCGTCCTTGGAGGAAGCTGCTGCTCTGCTGGATGCCGGAGCAGATGCGCTGCTCATTGGGGATGACCGTTTTGGAATGCGGCTTGCTGGACATTTCTCACTGGAGGATACAGCGACTGTCGTAGAAATGGCACATTCGCGAGGCTGCAAAGTGTATGCAAGCTTGGGTGGGCTGATGTCTAACCGTCTGCTGGATGAGCTTCCTGCCTATGTGAAGGCTTTAGGTGAGCTTGGCATTGATGGTGTTGAATTCGGGGATCCAGCTGTGTTAACCACAGTGAAGAAAGAAGCGCCAGCAATGAAGCTGCACTGGAATGCGGAAATGACTTCCACCAACTATGCGACCGCGAATTATTGGGGACGCAAGGGGGCTTCTCGTGTCGTGCTGGCCCGTGAGCTGAATATGGATGAAATGACGGAAATGGTTCCGCTTTTGGAGATTGAGGCACAGGTGCAGGTTCATGGAATGACCAATATATACCATTCCAAGCGGAAGCTTGTTGAAAGCTATATGTCACATCAAGGCCGTCCTAGTGATGGAGGAAGTCTCGGGAAGGAACGCGGACTATTTCTGATTGAGGAAGAACGAGATGACCAGAAATTCCCGATTTATGAAGACGAGAACGGCACTCATATTATGAGCTCGGATGATATTTGTATTTTGGAGGATCTGCATATTCTGATGGCTGCAGGTATACACAGCCTTAAGATTGAGGGACTCTTGAAATCGATAGCGTATAATGTGACGGTTGTGAAGACATATCGTAAAGCTATAGATCTTTATGCGGCTGATCCGGAAGGTTATGCCTTCGATGAGGAATGGATGGATGTAATCAGAACGGTGCAGGACCCTGAACGGGAGTTAAGCTTCGGATTTTTCTATAAAGAGCAAGTATATTAAGTTTGACAAAAATAAAGAGGTTATAGGTCCCCACGAAGATTAGGACAGCATTTATAGCATGTGACTTAGCTTTGTGGGGCGATGGAGGGGAGAACAGGAATGGGAACCATGACAAAGCCGCAATATAAGGGCAAACGTTACCGTCTGGACAAACCGGAGCTCCTCGCTCCGGCTGGTAATTTGGAAAAATTGAAGTTCGCAGTACACTATGGTGCGGATGCTGTTTATATCGGAGGACAACAATACGGCTTGCGTTCCGGCGCAGATAATTTCAGCTTCGAGGAAATGCGCGAAGGTGTTGAATTCGCCAAGAAATATGGCGCTAAGGTATTTGTTGCAACAAACATTTATGCTCACAATGAAGATGTCGCGGGAATTGAAGAATACCTGCGTAACTTATATGAAGCTGGCATTGCTGCTATTATCGTAGCTGATCCAATCATTGTAGATACAGCACGCCGGTTAGTGCCTGGACTTGAAGTGCATTTGAGTACACAGCAGTCTACATTGAACTGGCAAGCGGTGTCCTTCTGGAAAGAAGAGGGGCTTCCGCGTGTTGTTTTGGGCCGTGAGACAAGCCTGGAAGAGATTGCTGAGATTAAAAAACATGTCGACATTGAAATCGAAAGCTTCATCCATGGTGCCATGTGCTCCTCATATTCGGGTCGTTGTGTATTGTCCAACCATTTCACCGACCGTGATTCCAATCGCGGGGGCTGTTGCCAGTCTTGCCGCTGGAAATATGATTTGTTTGAGGATGCACGTCCGGAAGGGACTTGGGTGTCTGAGGAAGAGCAGGCTGAAGCGAAATCTCCAGCTCCTCTGCTTCCAGGTGTAACTCAGATTCCACTGCATCAGCAAGGAGATAATCCCTTCTCCATGGGCTCTAAGGATCTGTGTATGCTGGAAAGTATACCTGAACTGATTGAAGTGGGCATCGACAGCTTCAAGATCGAAGGGCGAATGAAGTCAATCCACTATGTGGCTACTGTCGTAAATGCATATCGTAAAGCCATTGATGCTTATATGGCAGATCCGGAAGGGTATGAATTGAAGCAGGAATGGCTGGATGAGCTTAACAAAGCGGCTAACCGTCCGCTAAACACAGGATTCTTCTATGATACTCCGGATCATGAAGATCATATCTATGAGCCTGAAGAAAAAGCAGCTCCGTATGATTTTGCCGGACTTGTAATTGAATACGATGCTGAAAGTGGTACGGCACTAGTTCAACAGCGCAATCACTTTAAGCCAGGTCAGGAAGTAGAATTCTTTGGACCTAACGATACGTTCTTCAAGCAAACGGTTGGCGAAATATGGGATGAGAAAGGCAATTCGCTTGATGCCGCCCGTCATCCACTGCAACCTATTCGCATGAAGGTAGATCAACCAGTTGCATACTTTGATATGATGCGTAAGAAGAAGTTTTAATAAAAAACAGGGAAGCTTTTGGTCATCCAAGAGCCTCCCTGTTTTTCTTTTTGACAAAGCGAACAATAAGTTATATATATTAGGGATTAACAAATATATCCAAGGGAGGAGGTCCAACAAGCTATTTATTATGATTAAACATACATAGGTTAAAAGTTGTAAAAAAAGTCTCGTAAAGCTAAGGAAAAAGACCTAATACGCCGATATATATATTGGTTAACGCTTTCATGCGTATTCTAATATTAGCGGGTAGGTGATCAAGATGGGGGATCCTGATCAAGATAGTATTAGTGAAAAGCATAATGAGAGAAGGTTTAGCATGAATAAAAAGAATAAGAAATCGGCGATTACAGGAAACAAGGAAACAAGCAAGATTGAAGGGGCAGGCAAGACACCTAAGTTTAATTTGAAGAATGGAATAGATTTACGGGGACAGATCAAAAGAGTTAATCCTATGGAATCTGTTGGCGTGAAGATATTCCTGATATTTTTGTGTGCAATTGTAATTGTGGTAATGGCACTTGGACTGCTATCTTATTCAAAAGCCAAGAAGACAATTAAGAACAACGTATCGGAAGCCTACCGTCAGACTATTATTCAGACCTCAGAGAAGTTAGATATTACTTTGAAGCAGTACGAGAACTTGGCTTTACAGCTTTATTTTGATGCGCAGATGCAAGAAGATTTGAAGTCTTTAGTGACTGCACAATCTTCCTATGAGAAATTTGAAGCTACAAGCGCAGTAAGTAAAAAGTTGTCCAGTCAGATTACAACGGATTCTAATATTCTTAGTGTTTCTTTGATCCCGGAGTCACCTGATCAAGACATTGTTACAAGTGGCAGTGGCGGCATTAAGTTAGATAACATTAGAGAACAAGAATGGTATAAGAAGATTGTCGACAACACTGCATCTTATGAATCCTACTATTCTAAAGGTGATGGTGATGCGGCCAAGAACATATGGTTCTCTACAGCTGTTCAAGGTGATGGAGACAAAAATATTGCTATGGCAAGATCTCTCAAAACCCTGGGCTCAGGTACAGGATACATAGTCATCCTTGTGTTGAAGAATACATTGCTGGAGGAATCATTCGCAAGTGTCCAACTGGGAGATGGCTCTCGAATTCAACTTGTCACTCCTGATGGAACCGTAGTAGCTTCTTCGGATTCAAAAGACGATGGTAAACCTTCAGAGTTTGCTTTTATTCAGGCAAGTAAAAAAGATAACAAGAGTTTGGATGAAAAAGATACAAACGGGGAAGAAATCCTTGCTGTCTTTAATCCAATGATCCGGGCGGATTGGAAGTTGGCAGGGGTAGTCCCAACAGATGAGCTAGTGAAAGAAGCACGTCCGATTCTGTTGACTACTTTTATTGCGGCTGCTGGCGCGGCTCTTCTAGCCATAGTAATCGGGATTTGGATGGTGCGTATGATTGCTCGTCCTCTAGCTCGCTTGAAGGATCTTATGGTACAAGGTGCAGGTGGTGATCTTAGTGTACGTACAGAATATGTATCTAAGGATGAAATTGGCCAGCTGTCAGCTTCCTTTAACGTGATGATGGAGCGTATTACTGAGCTTGTATCGCAAACGACAGAAACCGCTCGGGATGTGCTGGAGACCGCTGGTGAGCTTGGTGAAGCCTCACGTAAGACAGCTATTTCTGCGAAGGAAATCGCAGCCGCTACGGAAGAAATTGCCGGTGGGGCAGGCAGCCTGGCGCTCGAAGCTGAACGTGGTAATGAGCTTACAGATGTGATAGCTACGCAAATGCAGACTGTGATTTATGCCAACACTGAGATGGATGAAGCAGCACGTGGGGTTGGTGAAGCTAGTGCTCAAGGTGCTAAGCAATTAACGGACCTGCTGGATCAGACCAGCCGCACTGGAGAAAAAACAAGTGCGCTTGTCGAACGTGTCAACCACCTGAAGGAGACCGTATTCTCCGTAATTAAGGTGTTGGATGTGATGAAGAGTATCACGCAGCAGACGAATATTTTATCATTAAATGCGACAATAGAAGCCGCTCGTGCAGGAGAAGCTGGTAAGGGCTTTATGGTAGTTGCGGGTGAAGTGCGGCAGCTTGCTGACCAATCGAAGCAATCTATTGCCCTTGTTGCTGGAATTACGGATAAGATCATGGCGGAAATGAACGAAACGGAAGCTGTATTATCCGAAGTAGCACCACTGTTTAAAGAACAAGTAAGCTCTGTGAAGAGTACAAGTGATATCTTCTTGTCCGTAAAAGGACAGATGGATGAATTCATAACAAGCTTAGAATCGGTAACAACAGCGATTAGCAGTCTGAATCATTCACAAGGTGTGTTGTCAGAGGCTATGGGGAATGTTAGCGCCGTAGCAGAACAGTCTTCAGCAACTTCCGAAGAAGTAGCTTCACTCAGTAATGAACAGCAAAATGTAAGTGATCAACTCGTTTCATTATCTGGCAAGCTGGAAAGTGCTTCAGGTCAATTGAAGGACAAGCTGTCATTATTCACTATAAAATGAGTGGATTCATCACTAATCTCTAAATTGTTTACCTAACAAAACCGCTTCTTCAACATGAAGAGGCGGTTTGTTGTTGTGTAATGAAGAACTACACCGTATAATAACTTTGTTAGGTATTTGTTATAATTTAATAACAAGTTAGGTAAAAAGTATTAAGGAGAAGGACCAAATGAAAGGTAGACGCATCTCTGGCTGGTGGTCCGTTATCGGGGACATGAGCATGGAACGCAAGCTGCTCCTCGTCTTTTTAATTATCATTACCCTCCCGTTATCCTTCATCAGTGTATTTACCTTCAAGAGCTACTCAGAATCTATTCAGGGGAACACTATTGCTTATTCTGAGAAGTTAATCGATCAAATGATGGATGGAGTAGACGATTATATCGAAGATATGAAGCGTATTTCATCTATGCCCGCCTATGTGAATGATATCAAACTTAATTTAATACGTTCAAACCGCTACCATGAGCAGAAAAAGATTATGGGAGGCGCAACTGGGAGTGCTACTTTATCACCCGGTGATTTTGATCTACTGTTGTCCATTCAACGGGGGATAGAGGGCAACATTTCGTTTATTAACAATATTAAGCGAGGCGCGAACTCGGTTTATATTTTTGACGCTTACGGAAATGGTTATTATTCTGCGAAGGATGGTGGCGTACGGCTCGATCTCGAGCAAAGCTATAAATACTGGAGCCAGCAGACTAAGGATTCCAGCGGAGAAGCATTATTGTTCGGTACTCAGGCGTATACAAGTAATCTGCAGAGCACCCGATATGCTTTTACCGTTGTTCGCAAAATCGTGGATGGCTTGTTAAATCCAATCGGGCTGATTGCGGTTGAAGCGAATATCAGCAATTTGGAGAATCAAGTTACGGAGCTGGATAAAGTCACCCATGGGAAGTCGTTGATTGTGGATGAGAAGGGAATGGTCATCTACGACAGCGACAAGAAGCTGCTGGCCACAGATATTTCTGATTCAGACTTGTTCAAAAGAGTTGGGGGAATATCTGGAAGCTTCTATGATACAGTCAACGGAAAAGAGCGCTTAAATATATACTCTGGTTCTGCCAAAACCAATTGGAAGGTAATTATCTCTATACCTGTTGATGTACTGATGCGTGATGTGAAGGTGACCCGTAATACAACACTTGCTGCTACATTAAGTATCATTGTACTGGCGTTAATTATTTCGATTATTCTTTCCGTTGCCCTTACTAAATCGCTGACTCAAATGATTCAATTGATGAAAAAAGTTCAGGGCGGCGATCTGGATGTGATGTTCAGAGTTAAACGGCGTGACGAAATTGGTCTGCTGGGGCATCAATTCAATCGTATGTTAGCCCGAATCAGGCAGCTAATTCAGGATATCTACCGCATAGAAGAACAGAAAAAGGAAGCAGAGCTTCATGCGCTGCAGAGTCAAATCAATCCTCATTTTATCTATAACACACTGGAGTCGATCCGAATGACCGCTGAGCTGAATGATGATGTCGAAGCTGCGGATATGATCTCTATTCTGGGCAAACTGCTACGGTATAGTACAAGTGATCTGAGCGGTAATACGACATTGAAGCAAGAGCTTGGATATGTGCGTAATTATGTTGAGCTGCTTAACTATCGTTATCCTAACCGGTTTTTGCTGGATATTGATGTGCCGAAGGCGTTAGATAATTACTCTATTATCAAGCTGGTCTTCCAGCCCATCATTGAGAATGCTGCTTATCATGGCTTAGATGATAATAAGCCGCAAATGCATTTAAGCATCCACTGTGAGATTACAGAGCAAATGCTGTTGTTTCATATCAAAGACGACGGTATCGGAATGGATGAGAAGACTTTGGAGAAATTGAATGATGGGCTGCAGAACGAAAGTCCTCCTAAGAAAAGCATTAACGGGGGCATAGGCATGAAAAATGTACAGCAGCGAGTGCGTCTTCATTATGGAGCGGCATTTGGGATCCAGGTATATAGTGAGCTTGGACGAGGGACCGATGTTATTTTGTCGCTGCCATTACTGGAGCCGGAAATGATTGGCTTACCTGAGTAACGAAATAAGAGGGGGCTGTCCGTTGAAGGGGTTGAAATTAGAATGGACTATGCGAACCATACTGTTACTTCTCTTGGTGTTATTGAGTAGTAGCTGTGCCAATAACAATAAGCAGGCGCAATCCACTCCGCCTCCAGTTGGAGACGAGGTGATGTCTGACTTGTCCGGCACCATAGTCATGATGACCAATCGAATAGATCTGATTGAGAACGGAACTTTTCAAGGATACGCGGACCAGTTTAAACAGAGATACCCCGAAGCCAATGTGGAATTTGAAGGTTTGTCCAATTATGCAACGGATATTCTGGTACGGCTGTCCACGAAAGATGCCGGTGATGTACTGCTGCTTCCGGTGAATCTTCCGGCAAAGGAGCTGGATTATTTTTTCGAACCGCTGGATGAAGAAACCGCTGCTAGTGAGCGTTTCACTTCTTTTGCTACGTATAACGGGAAACGTTATGGGCTGTCCACTGGGACTACTACGGTTGGGATTGTCTATAATAAAAGGGCATTCGAAAAAGCAGGGATAACTACTGTTCCGAAGACACTGGATGAATTCTACGAAGCGAGTGCGAAATTAAAACAAGCGGGTATTATCCCCCTATATATGAATTATGGGGCCGTCTGGCCTTTACGTGAATGGGGGAACAGTCTGGTTAACTATATGACAGGCAATCCAGAGTATCTAAATAATATGGTAAATGAGGATAGCCCATGGCAGCTTGATAATGAGTGGGGGAAATCAATTTCCATTGCTCGAACCTTAATTGGTAAAGGCTACGTAGAAGATGAACTATTCTCGAACAATTGGGAGATATCAAAGACTAGGCTAGCTAAAGGTCAAGCAGGAATGTATTTACTGGGGAATTGGACGATTGGACAAGTCCTTGATGTGGGGGCTGACCCGGATGATATAGGATTCTTCCCGTTTCCTTATGATAATGGCAGCACTCATTATGCACCGATCAATCCAGATTGGTTCATGGGGGTTAGTAAATACACCAAGAACAAAGAGCTTGCTATGGCGTGGTTGAATTTTTTTGTAAAGGAGACTTCCTATCGGGATGACTGGGGATTCCTTCCGGCTGATGGAAGCTTGAATTCCTCTATGTCGCAGTACCGTGAGTTTTTATCTTATAAGCCTAAGCTACTTGATGCTACCGTACAAAGTGATGCGTTCATCGATCTGGCGAATAGAGCCAAGCTGTCCTTTTGGTCCGGGGATTACATTCAGGAGTTACTGGCTGCGCCTGATTTACAAAAGGCTTTTGACGAATTGAATGCAAAATGGAAGGAAGCGCGGGCAGGAACATCAGAAACTTCTCAGCCTTAAAGTTAGTACTACATAAATTTGATGACATTCTCTGGAGGGTTATATATGGCTAAAAAGGTCACTATGCAAAAAATCGCTGATCATCTCGGCGTATCCAAATTCGTTGTTTCCAAGTCACTTTCGGGTAAAGGCGGCGTTAATGAGACGACAAGAGAACGAGTGATTCAAGCGGCATCGCAGCTGGGTTATTTTACGCAAAAAAATGCTTTTGTCCAAGGCATAAAACGCACCCCTCCGGTAGGTGGCGGTGATCGGAATAAGCAATCCGTGCTGGTGTTAATGCCGAATATTCGTTCTCAGACGCAGGATTCCTTGTATTGGGGCAAAATTGTGGATGGTATTGCTATTGCGCTGGATCAGGAAGGGCTTGGGATGGTCATTATCTCTGAGAATCGTGCGGATAATTTCGTCAATATTTTGAATCCAAATGGAATCCTTGGCTTAGTAGGTGTGGGACAAATCTCTACTTCCTTACTGCTTGAGGTGCATCGTATTGGTCTGCCGATGGTGTTGATTGACCATGAAGATCCGCTAATTCCAAGTGATACCGTGTTTGCGAATAATGTGGATTCCATGGCTCGACTTACGAATCATTTGATGGGAACAGGCCATACCCAAATGCATTTTATCGGCAATATTGGATTCTCACGCAGTTTCCGCGACCGGTGGATTGGCTTCCGGAGTGCGCTGGAGGAGAGCGGAATAAGACTGCCTTTGGAAGATGATGCGAATCTTTTTCTGGAAGGGGTGGAGGAAGACTTATTTCAGGAGGATTTTAAAAGCTGGGTGAATAAGCGTAAAAAAGCCAAAACACTCCCGACAGCCTTGGTCTGCGCTAACGACTCCACAGCCCTTTCGGTCAGTGACATTCTTAAGGAAGAAGGGTTTAGTATTCCGGAGGATATCTCAGTTACAGGCTTTGATAATATTGAGGATGCCTTAAGAGGAGTTCCACCGCTTACAACTGTTCATGTTCCTAAAGAAGCGATGGGCCGAGCCGCAGTGGAGAAACTTCTGAGCCGTATTCATAATCCTTCTGCGCCGCTTGAGAAAATTCTTATCGCAGCGGACATTGTTCATCGTGATTCTGTGGATAAGCCGCGAGACTAGAACTATGTTGTGATTTGCTTGAGTAAGGGGGAGTTTAGCTATGACAGAACCAGTTGTCATGCCAAGGATTGAAGGCGAACAGATTCAACTACGAGGTGTACAAGTATCCGATTTGGAGGCTTATTATAATTTTTTGCTTGATGTTGAGATGGGGCAATTAACAGGATCACAAGGAGATTTCTCCCGTGAGCAAACAGCAGCTTGGATTCGTAAGATTAGTGTTCCAGCCGAGGATCGTGTAGATCTTATGATTATAGTAAAGGACACGGGTGAGCTCATTGGAGAAGTGGTACTAAATGAAATAGATCCGGACAATCGTAGTGCAAATATCCGAATCGGCATTTGTGGACATGAACATCGGGGTAAGGGTTACGGTACTGAAGCTATGACTCAAATGCTACGATATGGCTTTGAAACTTTGAAGCTGCACCGCATCCATCTCGGCGTATATACTTTTAACCCCAGAGCCGTTCATGTCTATGAGAAGCTTGGTTTTCAACGCGATGGTGTGGAGCGGGATGCTCTTTATGTAGACGGAGAGTTTCATAACATGATTCTGATGTCCATGCTTGAGGAGGAGTTCCGCAGTTTGTACAATTAAAAAAAGTGAATCTATGGTAAGGAAGATTGTAAGTAACTTCCTCACCAGATTCACTATGAATATTAGTCTGTAATATTTCCAGCCATTTTGAGGCGTTTGGCAATTTCTTTAAAGTCTTCGGGGGAGATTCCTGGAGCGAATTCCTCTTCGACTGCCGGAGCAACGGGGATCGGAAAACCTTTAGGGGCTCCCTGAATGACTTCAAGCGGAAGATTATCCTCCGGGTGGGTTCCCTTCCAAATCTGATCGATGGCGCCGAAGTCACTTTCACTCCAGGTGTATAGCTTGGTGTGCACGCCTTTTTCTTCATATTTTTTTGCTTCACTGAATGATTTATTATTTAACGAAGGAATCGGCACGAGCTTAGTTACATTAACACCTGTTGCCACTTCGATTGCTTTGGCATAAGCGACCACGTGGACACCACCACGGACTAAAAGGAATCCGACTACAGCGCGTGCAGCTGGATGGTCTGTCATTTCGTAGACCTTCATTTTATGTGTTCTGGCTCCGCATTCGAGGAAGAAGTTATGTAGCAGATCTTCCACTAGGTTGCCGCTATTAAATACGTTTGCTCCGGTCCACGGGTTCCCCGTTGAATCAAAAGGCATAGCCCCTTGTGCACCAGCCAGAAAGTGATAGGATAGACGCGCATCTTTTGCGGACCCTAGAGGGGTGGAATCGGGCTCTTTATAACTTGTTGACCCTCGAAGACATTTGTTGATGGCATGCGAAACCAGCTCGACGTGGCCAAGCTCTTCCGCTGTTATGCTCATCACCAAATCATAAAAGGGCTTCAGTTTGTCTTTTGAACGGAAATTAAAGGATTGAAAGAGGTAATTGTTAAGGGTCGACATTTCTCCGAACTTTCCGCCAAGCAATTCCTGAACAGCGGCAGCAGCATTGGGATCGGGCTTCTCAACTTCAGGAATCTCGATCATGATTTCATCCATACGTTTGAACATTAATATCTCAGCCTCCTTGAGGTTAGGGGTTACTGAGCTATTTTGAGCTTAATCTATAGGAATTACTCATGAATGGGTTGAAAAGTATGGATGTGCGTCATGTAAATGGCTTTTTGTGTCGAAAAGGCAAACTGCAAATACTATCAAATACGCAATCAAATACGCATAGTAACCCGCTAACGGATACAGCTGACCCTATATGCAGTATTATCCGATATTTGCAATACTAACGGACTCCAGAGCAACTATCGTCCTAGAAAACGCCCCAAATGGACCTCTTTTCAGGGAATAGCGTCGTTGGAGTCCGAAAACATACTTTAAAGGCTAAATATATGTGAATAGCGTCATCTGAGTCCTTAAGATACTTTAGATGATTGATATTCGCTTGAAGCAAACAGTGAATGATTAAAACGCAGAGCAGCGATCCTCCAATAATAGGAGAATCGCTGCTCTGTTGATTTCTAGGGTTTATGAAACCTTGTTTACAATGCTAAATTACGGTCAATAAGAGCAATACGTTGCTGTACACAAGCATAAGAGCGAAGTGGATCCTCTGGAGTGTTCAGCACATAATCTAACATTTGGTCAACGGTAGTTGTAGCCACGTGGATACGAGTGTCGGAGGAAGCGTAGTAAATATAGATTTCACCTTTATCACGTGCAATCACGCCATTACAGAACACGACATTGGAGACATCGCCGACACGTTCTTCACCATCTGGTGCGATGAAATGACCGCCAGGTGAATGAGTGACTTTGTTTGGCTCATCCAGATCAGACAAGAAAGCATATAGTACGTATCGGAGTCCAGCAGCTGTGTTGCGTACACCATGAGCAATATGCAGCCAGCCTTTTGCAGTTTTGATTGGAGCCGGACCTTGGCCGTTTTTAACTTCCTTGATGGTATGGTAGTGGCGTTCATCCATGATGGTCTCACTAGTAATTACGGCATCTTCAATTGTATCCGAGAGTCCCCAGCCAATACCGCCACCGGAACCTGCATCGATAAAGCCATCTTGTGGGCGAGTGTAGAAAGCGTATTTTCCATCTACAAATTCAGGGTGGAGCACGACATTACGCTGCTGAGCAGAGCCTGTTTTGAGATCCGCCAGACGTTCCCAGGTTTTCAGATCTTTGGTGCGAACAATACCACACTGTGCTACTGCGCTAGAAAGGTCACCATGTGGAGCTTCTGGATCTTTGCGTTCTGTACAGAAGAGGCCGTAGATCCAGCCATCTTCATGGCTTACGAGGCGCATGTCGTAGACGTTGATATCAGGAACTTCTGTCTCAGGCAGCACAACTGGATGATCCCAGAAGCGGAAGCCGTCTACGCCATTGTCGCTTTCTGCTACAGCGAAAAAAGATTTGCGGTCATTGCCTTCAACGCGAGCAACAAGATAGAATTTGCCGTTCAGTGCTATAGCACCCGGGTTGAAGACGCCGTTGACGCCAATTCTTTCGGCAAAATAAGGGTTGGTGTCTGGGTTAAAATCATAACGCCAGATTAAGGGCGCATGCTCAGCAGTTAGCAGTGGATGAGCATAACGGTCATAAATGCCGTTTCCATAAGGAAGCTTTTCGTTCTTGCGGGCGATCAGGGCTTCATAACGTTCTGTTAATTGTTGTTTGCGTTCTTGGAATAATGATGACATTAGACAGTCTCCTTTATAGTTGATTTCAGTCGTGCGATCATTTCGAAGCAGGCTCTGCTGTTATGATAAGGACATTTCCAGGCGCTAACCTTTGATCCGTGAGGCAGGGGCTGAAGGTTCTCGTCCACGCCCCAGTACCATTCACCGAGCTTGTGATCCACCATGTATTTATCGATAAAAGTCCAGGAGGCTTGGGCAGCCTCATTAAATTTGCTGTCACCAGTCAGCTGATAAGCATTATAGAATCCAACAACCGCCTCAGCTTGCGGCCACCAATCTTTATCTTTGCTCAGGAGCCCGCTTGGGTCAGCTTCATTCCATATCCCACCATCGCTATCTATACCTTCCGCAAGAACGGCTTCTGCCATGGAGACAGCGACTGTTCGCACACGCTGCAGCAGCAGCTCTTCTCCAAGGGTTTCAGCAGCTTCCACCAGCAGCCAGCTTCCTTCGATGTCATGTCCGTAGGAGATAATATCTGATTTCACATTCCATGCCTCATCTAAGAAAAGATGAAAATGCTGGCCTTTCTGATCAATGATATGATCCAGCATCGTTTCGATTAGCTCGGTTAGCGTGCTCTTTAGCTCCTCCGACTTCCATACTCGATAGAGACCGGTATACGCTTCCAGAACATGCAGATGGGTATTCATAGATTTTTTTTCATTCATATCCTTGCTGCTGAGACTGAGGTTATCAGTGATTTGCCATTCCCGTGATAAAGCTTCGACATAACCTTTATAAATAGAATCATAGCCGTATTTCTCAACTAGCTGGAATAATTGAATCGCATCCTCTAAGACTTCTGGACGTCCGGTCGCATGGTAGAATTCAGCCAGTGAGTAGATAGCAAAGGATTGGCCATAGATCTGCTTTTTCTCTTGAGAAGGTCTGCCCTCAGCATCCACCATCCAGTATAATCCGCCATACTCTTTATCAATGAAGTGTTCCATCAGATAGGTATAAGCACGTTCTGCCATCGCCAGATATTCCGGTTTACCGTAGATCCGGTAAGCGCTCGCAAAGGACCAAAGGATCCGGGCATTAAGCACAAGGCTTTTCTCTGCGTTAGGAGTAATGTTCAGCTGATTGTCGATTTCACCTACAAAACCGCCGTTTACTTCGTCCTTCGTCTGTTTCATCCAAAAACTAAGAATATTATCCTGCAGCTCATCCTCAAGTTGGGTCAACCATAATTCTGGTGAATTAATCATTGTAATCAGTCACTCCTCACATTATTTGGTGATTTTTGAGGTGAAATATTTGTTGATGATCCCAGCGGCTTGCTTACCGTACATACAGTAATCATCATTCTGTGCTGCTTCTTCAATTGGATAAAGATGAGTAGGCCAATCCCAGAGCATAAAGCCCTGAACCCAATCTCTGTGCTCACAGCCTTGAAACATAGCCTGATAGAATTTACTTTGTTCTTCTTGACTTGGTTCGCCCTTTAAGGTCCAATCATTGGGAATCGCAGCGCTCCCGCTCCGGCTTGGGCAACCCGCTTCCATGAAAAAGAACGGCTTATTCTGTGAGCTCACCACTTGCTCAATCCGGTCGAGCTGAGCCTCCCAATCACTAGCTGGATAATACCCACTTGAAGAAATCACATCGAGCGCATCCCACCAGGTTACGTTATCCTCCTGATACTTATCGCAATTATAAGTAAGAATACCTGAGTAGACCTTCCGCACCTCGGCAATAAGCGAACGCCATTCGGCTTCGCGTCTATCCGTCTGTACAAGCTCACAGCCAATACAGAACATTTCACAGCCTGTTTCCTCAGCGATAGCGGCATAGTGCAGAATAAATTTAGTATAAGAGCTGAACCACTCAGACCATTTAGGCTCGCAAGGGACATCCTTATCGAAAAAGTTAATATGGGCACGCCAAGTTCCGTCAGCACAATTAACAATCGGCTTCAGACATACTTTTAGCTGCAGTGACTTCGCTTTGCTGATAGCCCATTTCACTTCTTCGTCGCTAACGGTTGGAGCCTCCCAGTAGGGAATTTCCGTAGAATGAGCGGTAGCTTGAAGCGCACTGAGCGCAATGGCCGTCCAGTTCGCTCCGGTGACAGAGGACATTAATTCCAGCGAACACTCAGCTTCTTTTGTTGTCCATGAACCACGTCTACCTGAGAAACCCCAGGTTACGCCTGCAATATATTCGTTGTTTAACATCATCGAGGATCCTCACTTTACAAATGGAAATAGATAAATTAGCAAACTTAATTTTGTTAGATAGTTATTATTGTTTTGTTAGTTTATAATAACAACTTAATTTAGTTATATACTTTTTCGTAGATGATTTCAAGGACAATTTGTAGTTGGAGCTGGGAAATTTGAATAACTTTAGTTATAGTAAATATAAGACTATAAAAGGGCGCAATCGTACATTGACGTAATGCATGGGGAGATACTATTCGTGATGATAGCGCAATCATAATAACTGGCGGATACAACTGGAGGGAATTACTTAAATGATAAATGTTATGATTGCGGACGACGAGGAAGTCATTCGCAGGGGGCTCGAAAAAATCACATCCAGAATGGAAATAGACGTACATGTAATTGGATCTTACGGAAACGGGTTGGAAGCCTGGGAACATTTAGAAAAGTTATCCCGAGAGGATATAGATCTGCTTATTACAGATATCAAAATGCCTAGAATGGATGGTTTTAAGCTGATTGAACAGGTTAGAGACCATATGGAGGATATACCTATTGCTGTCCTTAGCGGTTTTAGTGAATTTGAATATGCCCGTCGAGCGATCCGCCATGGGGTGATGGATTATTTGCTTAAACCGATTGATAAGACTCAGCTATATGAGCTGCTTAAGAGAGTAGAGGATGTAAAGAAAAAGAACGTGACGGAGCATGAGGAGATTTTCTCACAAGCTGCGGATGGTGGGGAACATTATGTAGTTGAGCAGACAAAAAGCATTCTGGAGAGAGAGTATGATCAGAACTTCGAGCTAGAACGCCTAGCGGAGATGGTGGGCATGAATGCGAGTTATCTTAGCCGTTTGTTCAAATTAAAGACGGAGCAGACGATCACAGACTATCTGATTCGGATTAGAATTTCTAAAGCTAAGGAACTGCTAATGGAGCATCCTGACCTGAAGAATTATGAAATTGCCGAGAAGGTGGGTTATAGCGATCCGGTATATTTTAATAAATTGTTTAAGAAAATGTGTGGTATGACACCTAAGGATTATAAAAGCGGCTGTAAATTCCCGAAAATTGAACGAGAGTTTTAGGCATATATAGGAAGCTATTTATTAGGAGGGCGAAAAGCTCTCTTTTTTTGTAGATATTTTTATAAATTAGATAACAAAATTATTATAAGTAAAACAAAAATAACAAATATAAGACCAGAAAAAGCAATTGAAACCATCGTTTTGCGTCGAAAATAGATTTATAATGGGTTTGTAAGCGATATCATCACTTGTTTTCAAGAGTAATTCAGATAATCCGGTATTAATGACTACTCTTTCAAGTTATGAGTGATGATAAAAGTTATTATATTTGTTATTTACCTAAAACTAGAGTTGAATTGAAGAGAGGGGTCGTAACAGCATGAAAAAAGGCAAAACAATGATGGGCTTGATGGCACTAACACTTGTGGCGGGATTGTTTAGCGGTTGTTCCTCAAACAACAACACTAACAATGAAGCTGCTAAAAACACAGGAAACAATGGTTCTTCAGCAGAGGCAACTGCTCCAGCCGATGGTACAACAGCCAAGGATATCAAAGGGGATATCACAGTCATAACGCAAAGAACAGATATTGTTGATACCGTATTCAAAGAGTATGCGGCTAAATTCAATGAGAAATATCCTGATGTAAAGGTGAACTTTGAAGCGCTCGCTACTTACGAAGACCAAATTAAAATTCGTATGAGCACTAGTGATTATGGCGACGTTCTTTTGTTACCTACTAGCATAGCTGTAAAAGATATTCCTGATTTCTTCGAACCCCTTGGCAAGCTTGAAGAAATGAGCAAACAATACACAGGGCTGGAAGAACGTGCAGTTGACGGAGTTGCCTATGGTATTCCGATGACCATCAACTTTAATGGCATTATCTATAACAAACAAGTCTTCAAAGATGCCGGAATTACAGAGGTTCCCAAAACCCCTGAACAATTCTTGACTGCTCTGCAGACTATTAAAGACAAAACACAAGCTGTTCCTCTTTACACAAATTACGCAGCAGGCTGGACACTGACACAATGGGAAGCGGATCTGGCTACAGTAGCTGGTGACCGTGATTATGTGAACATTGCTCAAGTGGCTAGCGACGACAACTATGTAGCGGGTCAACCACACTATGAATTGTACAAAATTCTGTACGATGCAGCACAAAAAGGTTTGATTGAAGAAGATCCAACTACAACAGACTGGGAATCTTCCAAAGCTGATCTAGCCAACGGAAAAATTGGGACTATGGTGCTTGGATCTTGGGCGATTGGCCAAATCAAAGGCCTGGCTACAAATCCAGACGATGTTGGATTTATGCCTTTCCCAACCAATGCGGATAAAATCCTTGTGCCGCTTGCTGGTGACTACAATCTGGGTGTCAGCATTCACAGTAAGAACAAAGAAGCTGCTAGAGCTTGGGTGGATTGGTTCATCAACGAATCTAATTACCCTACAACTGAAGGCGGCGGTATGAGCCCGGCTATCGGTGCAGAGCTTCCGGAAATCCTGAAACAATATGAAGGTACAGATGTAACCTTTGATACTCTTGCTCCTGCTAAAGCTGGTGAAGAAGGCTGGTCTGATGAAATCGACAAACAAGCTGAGATCGGTGCTTGGCAGCCAGACTTCAAGAAACGGATTATTGAAGCAGCGATTGGCAACAGAAAAGAATCCTATGATGACATCATGAAAGACCTGAACGACAAGTGGAAAGCCGCTCGCGCTAAAGTCACAGCACAGTAACAACTATAAGCTTCTTAGATGCTATAGGCGGTAGTGAATGTGGGAGGGGATATGCTAACAAGCATTTCCCCCTTCACATTTAAACGAGTCTTAAATAATTAAGGATGCTTTTTCTGGAGGTGTATCGGGTGTTTAAGTTTTCAAATTTGAGCTATAAAAATCAAAGAATCGCTATCATCATCTTATTCTCATTAGTGCCGATATTATTGCTGCTCACATTCGCTTATTATCCAGTCATCAGTATGTTTCGGTACAGCTTCACCAGTTGGAATGGATTGAGCAAAAATATGGAATATGTCGGTTTAGAAAACTACAAGACCATTTTTACAAAACCTGAGTATTTTTCTGTGTTTAAGGTCAGCTTGTATTATTTCTTTACCACTTTTATTCAGATGGCACTTGCTTTGTATTTTGCAACCATCTTAAGCTTTAGTGTTCGCATGAAAAACTTGTTTAAAGGGATTTTGTTCTTCCCGACCTTGCTAAACGGTGTAGCGATCGGTTTTATCTTTCTCTTCTTCTTCAAACCAGATGGAACGCTAGATACGATTCTTAATCTGATTGGGCTTGGCAGTCTGCAGCAGAAGTGGCTACTGAATCCTAATTTGATTAACTTCTCGCTCGCAGGTGCATCACTGTGGAGATACATGGGAATGAACTTCCTGATTTTCCTTGGAGCTATTTCTTCTATCGGTAAGGATATCTATGAGGCCGCTGAAATTGACGGTGCAAACAGATGGCATCAGTTTATGCATATTATTTTGCCAAGCATTAAACGTATTCTGCAATTGAACTTGATTCTTGCGGTTAGTGGCGCCATTGGGGTATTCGAAATTCCATACGTCATGACAGGCGGATCAAACGGAAGTAGTACATTCGTTATTCAGACGGTCGATGTAGCTTTCAAATACAGCAAGGTTGGTTTGGCATCGGCGATGGCCGTGGTATTGCTGGGTATTGTTATCATAGTTACTATTTTGCAGCGCGTTCTGATCAAGGAGGAGAAATAAACTATGCATTCTGTAAAATATACCACTGCTAGTATATTCAAATATCTCACCTTGATTTTGGGAGCACTTGTAGCTTTGATACCTATCGTGGTCGTGTTTTTCGCTTCATTAAAGACCGGAACGGAATATGCTTCTACCGGACCGTTAACGCTGCCAGAGAATTGGTTGAATTTCTCCAACTACACAAAGGCTTTTGTAGACGGGAAAATGCTGCTCGGTTTTAAAAATACTGTCATTATCGTTGTGATTTCTATTGCGGGTGCCACGTTGACGGGTTCGATGATGGCTTATATTTTATCGCGCTTCAAATTTAAAGGCAGTAAGATCCTAATTAGTATGTTCCTGATTGCTACCCTGATTCCAGGCGTAACTACACAAGTGGCTACTTTCCAAATCATCAATCACTTGGGATTATTTAATACCAGATGGGCGCCAATCGTTATGTACTTGGGCACGGATATTATCGCTGTTTATATCTTCATGCAGTTTTTGGATTCGATCTCCGAGTCACTGGATGAATCCGCGATGCTGGACGGAGCTTCGTATTGGACGATTTATTGGAGAATTATTTTGCCATTGTTGAAGCCGGCGATTGTAACTGTAGTGATCGTGAAGGGTGTTAATATTTATAACGATTTTTACACCCCTTTCCTTTATATGCCGAAAACAGATCTGCAAACGATCTCCACAGCACTCTTTAAGTTTAAAGGTCCATATGGATCGCAGTGGGAAGTAATATGTGCGGCGATTATGATCGCAATTATACCTACATTGGTTGTGTTTACCGCCTTGCAAAAATATATCTACAATGGTTTTTCGCAAGGTTCTGTAAAGTGAGCTCAACAGTAAATTTAATAACAGTACTAGATAAAATAGCATACTGAAAAGTTGCATACATTTGGAGGGAAAACTAATGAGTGAAGTAAAATTGGTTGGAGCAAGTGCAATTAACATCCCGAACATGCCTTGGCAAGAAAAGCCTGCTGGCTACGAGAATCCGATTTGGAGACATAATGATAACCCGGTTATCAAAAGAAATCCTGCAAAAGGTGTAGCCCGTATTTTCAATAGTGCGGTTGCTGCGTATGAAGGCAGTTTTATTGGTGTATTTCGTGTAGAAGATAACACGACTCGTCCGCATCTGCGTATGGGACATAGTGTGGATGGTTTGGATTGGAAAATCGATGATGAGCCGATCCGATTTATAGATGAAGAAGGTAATCCTTATCAGCCGCGTTATGCTTACGATCCACGTCTGGTGAAGGTTGAAGATACATTTTATATTATCTGGTGTACAGATTTCTACGGCGCAGCTATTGGTGTAGCTAAAACACAAGATTTCAAAACATTTATCAGCTTGGAAAACCCATTCCTGCCATTCAACCGGAACGGCGTACTGTTCCCTAGAAAAATCAACAATAACTTCGTGATGTTGTCCCGTCCAAGTGACAGTGGCCATACGCCATTTGGTGATGTGTTCCTTAGTGAGAGCCCTGACTTCGTATATTGGGGAAAACACCGCCATGTAATGACCAAGGGTGGTCAAGGCTGGTGGCAAAGTGTCAAAATTGGTGGCGGACCAGCGCCGATTGAAACTACTGAAGGCTGGTTGATGTTCTACCATGGCGTAACTGGAACCTGCAACGGTCTTGTGTATAGCATGGGGGCGGTTATTTTGGATATCAATGAGCCCTCAAAAGTAAAATATCGCTCGAAAAACTTTGTATTAACGCCAGAAGAATGGTATGAGGAAAGAGGTTTTGTGAATAACGTCCTGTTCCCATGTGCCACACTGCATGATGCAGAAACCGGCCGTATCGCCATTTATTATGGCGCTGCTGATACTTATGTAGGCGTTGCTTATACAACGGTTAATGAAATCGTCAACTATGTCATCGAAACTCATGAAGAGGTTGGCGATGATGCAGGTTTAGGCAAAATCTAGTTGGACTTAATAACCTATATTTGCAGAGAGCTTGCTTGTCCGGAGAATTGCGTAGCGTAGAGTTCGAAAGAAGTGTTGGGATTGGTGTTGTTAAGTGTGCTCAGTGCGGAGGTTGCCATGTGCGGCCTCCGTTCTGTTGCAGAATGTGCAACAGAACAACTCAATATTGCTTGTAATAGATAAGTAGCAGGTGAGGGGGAATTCGTCTCTGTTGGCGGCTTTGTCAGTCTGTTGCTTAGTTACTCTGTGGCTTGGTTACTCCATGGCTTTGCTACTCAATGGCTCTAACGTAAATAGTTGCACTCTGTGCACTTAAACTAACATTTCTTTGGTTACTAGGTGATATAGTTGCACTTTGTGCAACTGTATCAGCCAAGTAACCTTCAAAAGCTCCTTTTAATGTTTTTTAGTTGTACAAAGTGCAACTAAAAGGGGAAAAAGACATATTCCGCTGTAATAGCTGCACAAAGTGCAACTCTATGGCTCTGACGTAAATAGTTGCA
The DNA here is from genome assembly GCF_037970385.1 of Paenibacillus sp. FSL R5-0928. Classification (NCBI taxonomy): domain Bacteria; kingdom Bacillati; phylum Bacillota; class Bacilli; order Caryophanales; family Paenibacillaceae; genus Paenibacillus; species Paenibacillus sp. FSL R5-0928. The sequence continues at coordinate 1,913,728 of NZ_CP150225.1, forward strand.
CTTTGTGCACTTAAACTAACATTTCTTTGGTTACTAGGCGATATAATTGCACTTCGTGCAACTATATCAGCCAAGTAACCTCCAAAAGCTCCTTTTGCCGTTTTTTAGCTGTACAAAGTGCAACTAAGAGAGAAAACACACATATTCAGCTGTAATAGCTGCACAAAGTGCAACTATCCAGCCAGAAGCTGTTACTGTGCCGATTATAAAGAAGTTAATAGCCAAGGTGGAAATGTGGGTGTTGTGGAGGTAAGAGGAAGATAGCGGATAAGTGGAATGTGAGTGGTTGTAGAGGTAATAAGAAGGTAGTAGGTACGTGGAGTGTGATTAGTTGTGGAGGTAATAAGAAGATAGCGGATAAGTGGAATGTGAGTAGTTGTAGAGGTAATAAGAAGGTAGTTGGTACGTGGAATATGATTAGTTGTAGAAGTAATAAGAAGATAGCGGATAAGTGGAATGTGAGGGGTTGTAGAGGTAAAAAGAAGGTTATAGGCACGTAGAATATGATTAGTTGTGAAGGTAATAGGCAAGCAGCGAGTGAGTGGTGAATGTGGATCTGTTGGTGATTCTGCTACTCTGTTGCTTAGTTACTCTAGGACTTCGACGTAAATAGTTGCACTCTGTGCACTTAAACTAACATTTCTTTGGTTACTAGGCGATATAATTGCACTTCGTGCAACTATATCAGCCAAGTAACCTCCAAAAGCTCCTTTTACTGTTTTTTAGTTGTACAAAGTGCAACTAAGAGGAAAACACACATATTCAGCTGAAATATAGCTGCACAAAGTGCAACTATCCAGCCTCGGAGCTGCAATTAAACTATTCAGTCGCAGAAAACGCAACTAACCCATCCCACTATCCCGTCCCACTATTCCATCGCAACTACCCCCTCGTAGATATCAATACATCAACGGAAAACCCATATTGGGTTTTCCGTTTCTATCTAGCATAGTAACTCCAATGATGCTTCGCGGTTACGAACAGCAAGTGAACAATATCGTTACATAACTTAAGGAGGATCATTATTTTGGGAAGCGACATGAATTTGTCACAGTTAAGGGAATATAACGGAAGTAGTCCAAAGCCGGGTGATTTCGAGCAGTTTTGGAAGCGGGCATTACGTGACCTGGATGCACAGCCGCTGGATTATGAGCTGGAGCCGGCGGAGTTTGTCAGTGAACTTGCGGAATGTTTTCATTTGTATTTTACCGGTGTTGGCGGTGCAAGAATCCATTGCAAATATGTAAGACCGAAGAAAAACGTACATAAAAGAGGCCCCGGTGTAGTGATGTTCCATGGGTACTCCTGTGACAGCGGGGATTGGATGGAGAAGGTGGCTTATGCTGCCCACGGGATTAGCGTCCTGGCGATGGATTGTCGCGGACAGGGCGGCCTCTCCGAAGATAATCTTACCGTAAAGGGCACCACGATACGTGGACATATCATTCGAGGGATTGATGATCCTAATCCAGATAACCTTTATTATCGCAATGTGTTTTTGGATACGGCACAGACTGCCCGAGTTCTGATGTCTATGGATGAAGTTGATCCTGAGCGTGTAGGTGCCTTTGGACTATCTCAAGGTGGAGCACTTACTGTCGCTTGTGCAGCATTAGAGCCTCGCTTAAAAATAGCCTTGCCTGTGTATCCCTTCCTTTCAGATTATAAACGTGCTTGGGAACTGGATATTACCACCTCAGCTTATGAGGAGATCAACTATTATTTCCGGTTTTTTGATCCCCATCATTTGCGTGAGGATGAGATTTTTAATAGGCTTGGCTATATCGATATTCAGAATCTTGCGGAAAGAATTCAGGCTAAAGTACTGTGGGTTACCGGGTTATCCGATACGATTTGTCCACCTTCAACTCAATTTGCCGCATACAATAAAATACTAGCGTCCAAAGAGCTTATGGTTTATTATGAGTACGGTCATGAGTATTTACCATATCTTGCCGATCGGGCGTTGGAATTGTTCATGACCTTGTAAGAGATAAGCCAGCAGGCATAACTGAAGACAACGGTGGTGAACAATTGATGAAGTCGCAAGCAAAAAAAGAAAAGGCGCATTTCCAGCTGCACCCTGCCAAATCGATTGGGGTGCGGCTTTTTCTCATCTTCTTCATCTCAACAATGGTGCTCGTTCTCTCACTTGGCTACATTTCCTATTCCGTAGCTGAGCAAACGATCGAGAATAACGCGCTGTCAGCCAATCAACAGACAGTCGTCCAAGCTGCAGAGAAGTTTGATGTTGAATTATTGCGTTATGAGGACGGCCTAGGAAGAATTCTTTACAACAATGAGATTCAGGATGCACTCAAACAAGGGAATAATTCCACTACAAGTAATGAGGAACGTAATTTGCAGTCTAACCAGATTAGCGCCGAGCTGAATGCCTGGCTGACCGCATCAAAGGGGGTAGAAGCTGTATACCTCATCCCGATGAATCAGGAAGTCCCCACTTCGTCAGCGGGATCAAAAGACAGCACTTTTATCAAGGGATTCAGAGAGTCCTCATGGTTCAAGCAGCTTGAGGAGCAACCGCAAACATTGTGGATTCCCCGAACAGAACAGGGGCAAGCCGGAAATACTTCGGGTATGTTTCATTTGGCACAATCGATAGCTGGGGATACACAAAGCCCGGGATACATAATTATCTGTGATATTAGAATTAGTGAATTAGAAAATCAGCTTCGTAAAGTTGATCTCGGACCCAGCTCTTACATGCAATTGCTGACGGATAAGGATGAATTGATCGCATCGTCCCAGCAAGTAGGAACAGATACTTATCTCAGTCTGGGAGGGACCCTTCTTCATGGTTTGGAGCATGAGGCGGGGTCATTGCCAACGAAGGATGAGAAAGGGAAATCCATACTAGCTGTGTATGGGACGATGGAAAGCTCCAGCTGGAGATTGCTTGGTGTTGTTCCGGCTGAGAATCTTACGAAAGACGCACTTCGTATTCTAAAAACTACATATATTATTGTTGCGGTGGCTGCTATTGTCGCCATTCTAATTGGTTACTGGATGTACAGAATGGTATCCAAGCCCTTGACCCGGCTTAAAGATTTAATGTCTAAGGGGGCAGATGGGAATCTTGGAGTACGCACGGAGATTACCTCACGAGATGAAATAGGTCAGTTATCGGGTTCCTTTAATAGGATGATGGAACGGATCACAGAACTGGTTATCCATACTAATGAAACGGCTCGAAAGGTAATGGAAACGGCCAATGAACTTAGTGGGGTATCGCGTAAGACAGCGATGGCCGCCAAAGAGATTGCCGCTGCAACAGAAGAAATTGCCGGAGGTTCAGGCAGCCTGGCTTTGGAGGCGGACCAGGGCAACGAGCTTACGGGGCAAATTTCGGTGCAAATGAACAAAGTGAACTCAGCTACGCATGAGATGGATCATACCGCACATAGTATCGGCGTGCTTAGTGAAGAAGGTTTTAATGAGTTAAAAGAGCTGCTTGGCAAAACCAATAAGACGGGCGATATGACGAATAAGCTCGTGTTGAAAGTGAATGAGCTGCAAGACACCACATCATCAGTGATGAAGGTGCTTGATGTTATGCAGAATATTACACAGCAGACGAATATTTTGTCTCTAAATGCAACGATAGAAGCGGCAAGGGCAGGGGAGTCCGGCCGGGGATTTATGGTAGTGGCCGATGAAATACGCCAGCTTGCAGATCAGTCCAAAGATTCCATTGCTGTGGTGGCTAATATAACAGACACCATTATGAAGGATATGAACGAGACCGTAGGTGTTCTCTCGGAAGTAGCCCCTCTTTTTAATCAGCAGGTGACTTCAGTGGAGAGCACTAGCGATATCTTCGTATCTGTACAGGATCAGATGCGTCATTTTATTACACGTTTGGAATCTGTTGCTTTATCGATGGATAGCTTGAGCCAATCCCAAAAGGTGCTGTCAAATTCCATGGGCAATATCAGCTCCATTGCAGAGGAATCATCAGCAGCTTCGCAAGAAGTGGCTTCGCTTAGCGGGGAGCAACAAAGTGTGAGTGATCATTTAGTGGAGCTGTCTGAGCAGCTTGAGCATGCGTCCCGGCAGTTGCAAGAAAAACTGTCCAAGTTTAATTTGTAACCTTGCATAACCTCAGTAATTATTTTCAATACAAAGACCAGTCTCCAATTATTTGGGACTGGTCTTTGTGCTATTCAAAAGGTTATAAAATAGCTAACTAAGCATGAGTGTAAATAATCCAGCGGGTGGGACATAATAAAGGCTATGAACGTCAGTCAGGAGGAATGGGATTGCACAATAATGTCCACAGACGCATACTCGGCGGACTGATTATTTTATGTTCAGTGGTAGCCGTGTTGGTCCTTAGGCTGGCGTGGATTCAACTGTTTATGAAGGAACAGACGGTCCCTGGAACGAAATATACACTTGCAAAGATGGCGGAAATTCAAAGCGAACGGGAGACTGTATTGGATACTGGGCGGGGGCGCCTGTATGACCGAAAGAGTGAACCCCTTGCCGGGGAAACCATTTGGACGGCTGCTTTTTTTCCTCAAGAGGCGAAGGCTAGGAATACCGTGACGAAGGTTGTATACGAAGAAGCTGAGTCCATGCACCGATTGGCAGCTATCCTTGGAGTGAGTTATGAGCAATTGCTAAACAAGCGCTCTTCCCTTAAAGAACCTCTGCTTTGGCCATCCTCAGTGGGAAAGGGACCGCTCGCACTTACATCCGCACAAGCAAAAGAAGTGAGTGCGCTGGGGATCGACGGAGTAGGCGTGCTTCCCTTTGCTCGCAGATATGATGGAAATTCAACTGGACGGCAGTGGCTTGGATATTTATCGGAAGCGGTCCCAAACACTGATGGGAAGGCATCGCCATCGGGGCTGAGAATTCCGATGACAGGAACGGACGGGTTAGAAAAGACCCTGGAGCCGTTGCTTCGAGGCGTCGGGCATACTGAGGCATACGCTCAGGTTGATGCGCACGGGCAACGTGTCCCGGGCAGTCCCATTCAAGTACGAGCCCCGGGCAATCCGTATTATCCGCTGTCTTTATATACAACGATTGATAAAAAGCTTCAGGAACAAATAGAGGAGTTAGCTGTCAAAGCTGGAATGGAGGAAGGAGCCGTGGTGGTGTTAGACACCGGAACGGGAGATATTGAAGCCATGGTATCTTTACCTTTTTACGACCCAGAGAAGATATCCCCTGAAGGGGGAGAGTGGAATAACCGGGCGCTGCAGGCTGCTGTACCTGGATCAATCTTCAAAATCGTCACAGCAGCAGCGGCACTAGAAGCCGGGGTCACCTCAGCGGATGAGCTCTTCTATTGTTCAGGGCAATATGAGAAATATGGATTATCTTGTCTAAAAGGAAAAGGACACGGCGCCCTCACGCTGGCGCAAGGGTTCGCCGTGTCCTGTAATACAGTATTTGCTGCGCTGGCAGAGCGCTTAAGTGGGGCGCAGCTTCAAGCGACAGCACTCGCGCTGGGGCTCGGAAGAGATATTAGCTGGCAAGCGGAGAATACGCTTGGTTTTCCAGTTCTTAAGCCACTATCCGGTGAGCAGAAGGGGACGATCTTCACTTCTTTGCTGCCGGATGATCCAGGCGCCAGAGTGCAGACGGCCATTGGGCAGCGAGATGTGCAAGTGACACCACTTCAGGCAGCCAACCTGGTAGTGACGTTACTGCATGGAGGGGAAGTGAGAGCGCCAAGAATTCTCCAGCGTGTGACCTTTGCAAATGGTCAAAAGCTAGAGGATCTGCCGGGTCATCTTTCCCCTTCAACTGCAGGGAGGATCTCAGAATCTACAGCCCGCCAGCTGCTGTCCTGGATGCGTAAAGTTGTTACGGATGGAACCGGCACAAGTCTGCAGAGTACGAAATGGCCGGTTGCCGGGAAATCAGGTACGGCACAAACCCTTGTTAAGGGTGTGCCGCGTAACAATCAATGGTTTATCGGCTATGGGCCGGTGGATCATCCCAGATATGCTGTGTCGGTAGCAGTTGAGAACGTTGCTCCGGACAGCTCTCATCTAGCCGTTAAGCTGTTCGGTCAGGTATTGGATTTATTATCATCGGTTCCCTCTGGAGCTTGAGGTTCAGGTGGTGGCGCAGAACTGGTATGATTGGAAGCTGGACCGTTAGCAGCAAAGGGCGAAACGATAAATTCCTCTTGCGGAAGATAGATCCAGCTCTGAAGATACCCTTGTTGAATCAGTTCTTTTATCAGAATAAGCAGAATCGGCGAAAGGATCAGACCAGCCATACCGAAAGCAGACGTGGACAGAATGACGAACGACAGCATAAGGAAAGCTGAGGATACGCCAATCGAATTCCCGGTAATCTTCGGCTCAAGCAATTGCCTAACAATTAGTACAATGGCAAGGAGGATAATTAATCCAATAGCCAGTGAAGTATTGCCCACGATGAACAAATAGATGATCCAAGGGACTAAAATTGTCGTCACGCCAAGAAGCGGCAAAACATCAAATACAGCGCAAACTAACGCCATTGTGATTTCGTTGCCGGTTCGCAGAATAAATAAGCCGACCAGAACTATGACAAAAGTAATGCTGATCAGAATAAGTTGTGCTTTTAAATAGGACCCGATGGCTTTAAAAACATTGCCTTGTAAAAAGGCAAAGGCGTTCTTAAAAGTTTTTGGCATTTTGTCATGCGCGATTTTACGCCAATCTTTGATCTCCATGCTAAGGAAAAATGCCAAAATGATGGCTATCCCGAAATTGGCCATGAAGGTGGAGAAGGAGCCAAGAATACCGGCCATATATTTTAGAAAAGTAATCAGCCATCCTGTTAGGACATCCGTGGCATCTTTAAAGTAGCCGTTGACCTTGTTCGTAATATCGGGTGGCAAGTTATCTATTTTTTGCTGCAGGTAGGTCGTGGTCTCCACAAAATGCTGCTGCACCACGTATGTATATTTAGGGAGGTTCTCTTGGAAGTGAAGGGCCTGGATCGTAATCAGTAGACCGGCACCAAATAATGTACCTAACAGCACAATCAGAAAGAGCAATACTGAGATGGCGGAGGCAAAAGGTTTACCAAGACCACGGCGGTTCAAGAAGCGGGCCAAGGGTTCGATAAGCAAAAATACAAAAAAAGACAGGAATACAGGTGCAGCTAACTGGTACAGTTTACTAAAGGAGAACATAATTAAATAAACCGTGAGGACAATTAATCCGATGTCAAAAAATGTGCGCCAATATTTTTTGTATAACGGCAGCATAGATATAAACAACTCCCTTTTTTTATAAGTGGATATGCCAGGTTGATTACATTGTACATGATTTTACTTTAAAAGCGTCTATTTCTTTGATACATGTGTTAAAATAGGGGGTAACGTTTTTTTTATTCTACTTCACTTGGCCGTTTCACAGGTTCTGCTTGCAGACATTAGGCGAGCCAAAGTCAACTCTGGAAAAGCGGGGAATTAATATGCAGACTTTGCTGCTCTGGTTATTTTACATCTCATCATTTTATGCTTTTATCCCTGGTATGATCAGCCGGATTTTTGGTTACCGTGTCTTTCGTAAAGGAACTGGGCGAAATGAATTCGCTCTGACCTTCGATGATGGACCTGATCCTCGATTTACACCATTACTGCTGGAATTACTGAAGAGGTATGATGCAAAAGCGACCTTTTTTGTAGTAGGCTCTAATGCTGAACGTTATCCTGATCTTATTCAGCGTATCCATGATGAGGGACATCTCATCGGGATTCATAATTATGTTCACAAGACGAACTGGCTCATGCGGCCAGCAACCGTCCGCCGGCAGATTCAACGTACGAATGATATTATTTATAATATTATTGGCGAACGCAGTACGTATTACCGTCCACCTTGGGGCATTGTCAATTTATTTGATATTTCCAAACGACGCCAAGTTGAAATTGTGCTTTGGTCGGCAATGTTTGGCGATTGGCGTGAGAAGCTCGGCGCCGAAAAACTTACTGAGAAGATGCTGGCCCGTCTAAATCCCGGGGAAGTGATGTTGTTGCATGATAGCGGCACAACGCTGGGTGCAGATGCGGATGCTCCAGGGAATATGCTTGTGGCTCTTGAGCAGACACTGGAGGAAGCCCGTAAACGGGGACTCCGCAGCATTCGGATTGACGAAATGATTAAGATGGCTGAGACGTCACCTATCCGGCGCTTATCTTTTGGTAAACGGGTGCTTGTAGGACTTTGGTTAGCTTGGGAACAGGTATTTCAAGCTCTTTTTCATCTCCAAACGATTACTCCGTCAGATCCTTTCCTGCATTATCGGATGCGGAAATATCAGGGCGAACCGGTTGAACTCGAGGGTGGAGCACTGCTCCGTAAAGGTGACAAAGTCATTGAGCTGCACATCGATAATAAACAGTTGTTCGAATTAGGAATTCATTCACGTTCTTCCGCTCAACTTGCGATTCGAATGATCCGCAGAATGGAAAAGGATCTGCCCATTCTTGCTGAGATCATTGCCAAAGATGTGGATCTTGCAGAAGCCAAAGCGCTTTACGGAGTCAGCATGATTAACCGGGGACCGGAGAAATTCGGCTTTACCGTACGTGATTTGCCGGATGGCTTATTCGCACGTTCCTCCAAATTTTACTTAAGGATCCTGTTAAGTGTGATTCATCCAGCAGGTGGGGCAAGGCTTAAAGAACGGAGCGAGGTCCTTGTGCCGAAGCTTATCCTGATGCCTGTCTCAGAGCTGCTCAAAAAGATGAATCAACAGCTGCCTCATCATCCGAAAACTGCAAAAAAACGCAAATCGCAACAGGAAGAATCGTTGTCACTTAATGATTCGGTTGCGGAAGTAGAAATGCCAGGTGCGACAGTAACAAATTGATTCATGATCTTATTGATAAATATTATACAGTGGACGTGTAAAGAGATGTTCTACAATCCAGCGATGGGTTGTGGAACATTTTTTTGTTGGGATAATTTAAAAAAAGAGCAGCCCGCCAGTAAAATACTAAGGTGGGACTGCTCTTGCTTGTTTTAATATTCTTTTCTGCTAAAGGGATTAGATCTTCAGCACAGCGCCGTTACTTGCGTTGGTAACCATTTTGGAGTAACGAGCCAGGTAACCAGTTTTAACTTTAGGTTCGAATTCTTTCCAACCTGTACGACGAACTGCTAATACTTCTTCTTCAACCAGCAATTCAATCTTCCGGTTGTTGAGATCCAGTTCAATGATATCTCCATCCTCAACAAAAGCGATCGGACCGCCTTCAGCTGCTTCTGGAGAGATATGACCGATACTGATTCCGCGGGAAGCCCCCGAGAAACGACCGTCTGTAATCAGACCGACCTTAGCACCCAGCCCCATACCCACGATTTGTGAAGTAGGCGCCAGCATTTCCGGCATTCCAGGTCCGCCCTTAGGACCTTCATAGCGGATAACGACTACATGGCCTTCTTTAACTTTACCGTTGGCGATACCTTCCAGTGCAGCTTCTTGGGAATCAAAGCAGATCGCAGGACCTTTATGATATCCGCCTACTGAAGCATCAACTGCACCAACCTTGATGATAGAACCCTCAGGAGCCAGGTTTCCGTAAAGTACGGCCAGACCGCCTCTTTCGGAGTAAGGGTTGTCGATAGTATGAATTACGGAAGTATCTTGGATCTCGTGTCCGATTACGTTCTCGGCTAATGTTTTGCCGGTAACGGTCATACATTCCCCGAACAGAGCACCTGGTTTCTTCAGCAGTTCATTCAATACAGCACTAACGCCGCCCGCACGGTCCACATCTTCGATAAAGATATCAGAAGCTGGAGCCAGCTTAGCCAGATATGGAACACGGTTTGCAACTTCGTTAATGCGTTCAAGCGGATAATCGATACCTGCTTCTTGAGCTAATGCAAGGGTGTGCAGCACTGTGTTAGTAGAACCACCCATTGCCATATCCAGTGCAAATGCGTTATCAAGTGATTCTTTAGTTACGATATCTCTTGGTTTAAGATCCAGCTTAATCAATTCCATCAGTTGTGTTGCGGATCTGCGAACAAATTCTCTACGCTCATCAGCAACAGCCAAAATTGTACCGTTACCTGGCAATGCCAGTCCAAGTGCTTCTGCAAGGCAGTTCATGGAGTTGGCAGTGAACATTCCGGAACAAGATCCACAGGTTGGACAACCGAATTGTTCTAATTCAAGCAACTCTGCATCGTTGATTTTGCCGACTTGGTGAGCACCAACGCCTTCAAATACCGAGGTCAGAGAGAGCTTGTTACCTTTACTATCTACGCCGGCTTTCATTGGGCCGCCGCTTACGAACATGGTTGGGATGTTAACACGCAGTGCGCCCATCATCATGCCCGGTGTAATTTTATCACAGTTAGGGATGCAGACCATGCCATCGAACCAATGCGCGGAAACTACGGTTTCCAAGGCGTCAGCGATGATCTCGCGGCTTGGCAGTGAATAACGCATGCCGATATGTCCCATAGCAATTCCGTCATCTACGCCGATCGTATTGAATTCAAAAGGAACGCCACCAGCTTCGCGAATCGCTTCCTTAACGATTTTACCGAACTCTTGCAAATGCACATGCCCTGGAACAATATCAATATAGGAATTGCAGACCGCAATAAACGGCTTTCCGAAATCTTCTTCTTTTACTCCGGCTGCTCTCAGGAGACTACGGTGTGGAGCACGGTCAAAGCCTTTTTTAATCATGTCTGAACGCATTTTCTTGGCTGCCATAATGACATTCCCCCCTAAATGAATTTCAATCAAATATAGTGTCGCATTAACGCAATGAACTCCAAAGACCTGCGTATATACGGTTTATAGAAAGAACGGGGACCTGCTTCCTCAATAAGAAAAGCGATGCCGTTTCTATAAAAAAAGCCGCTGTTTTGGTATAAACAGTTACCGCCTAAAATGAACGGAGAAGTCATTGTTATTAGTGAGTCTATCACAAAGAGCACGTTTTTTCTACCGGACAATGTGAAGTTTGTCGATTGACGCAAAGCGTGGGAAGTGGAGGAAAAGCTCATTTTCGAAAGGAAAGTGCTTTATTTGGAAAATGGATCAGGGTTCGGATGTATCTATTTACCACTCTAGACAACTTTAGGAGAGCTGAGTATGATGGGAGTTATTATTTTATGGGAGGTGCTGGAAAATCGGGATTTGTGTATTATTATCGCCGCGGTGGATCGTTTTTACGGGGATGAAAAGCTAAGGAGGGAAAGGGAATGTCACAGCGTACAACTTATTTAAATCCAATTGTAGCAAGCTCAGGAGACCCATGGGTATTCAAACATACCGATGGATATTATTACTTTATGGCCACAAAAGCTAAATGTCTGGAGCTGACGAGATCTAGAACCTTGACCGGCCTTGCGGAGGGCGACAAGAAAGTGATCTGGTCTCCCGAACCGGGGGGCAGCTACAGTTACAATCTGTGGGCGCCGGAAATTCATCATTTGGACAACAAATGGTACATTTACTACACTGCGAATGACGGAGGAGGCGACGATTCACGACGGATTTGCGTGCTGGAGAATGAAGAGGCAAACCCGCTGGAAGGGCAGTGGGTATGGAGAGGTGCTTTGCAGACACCTGTCCCAGGGTTGGATGGAACAGTAATGTCATTGCGGGATCAGCTGTACTTTCTGTATGCGGGATATGGTCATTTCCCTGATTATGGGTCGGCTATTTACATTATGCGAATGAGTAATCCTTGGACCTTGGAAGGGGAACATCACCTGCTTACCGCTCCAACTCTGTCATGGGAGAAGCAAGGTGGCATGGCGATTAACGAAGGTCCGGTAATTTTGCGGCGCAACAATCGTATTTTCATGGTTTATTCGGCAAGTACGACTTGGTCTGAGGATTATGCACTAGGGATGCTCACCATGAGCGAAGCGGCAGATCCTTTGCAACCGCTGTCATGGGAAAAATCAATGTCGCCTGTATTTTGCAAAAGTGTAGAGAACGGGATTTTTGCCACGGGGCACAATAGCTTCACACGATCTCCTGATGGCAAGGAAGATTGGATAGTCTATCATGCGCTTCCTTCCGCTGGAGCGGATGTGTCTTTGCGAGCAACCCGTATCCAGAAATTTGGGTGGAAGGTGGATGGGACACCGGATTTTGGGGTTCCTTGTAGGGATACGCTTGCTCAGACCGTACCGTCGGGAGAATAAGAATAAAACAGAAAAACAAGATTGAAAAGGCCATTTATTACAGAAAAACTGTAATGAATGGCCTTTTCATGTAATGCAGATATTTTTATTCGCTGTCGATAATAATTGACGAAAAACGCCTGTGTTATAAGGGTTTTTTCGCCAAAATACAGGGTGTTTAGTACGTTTTTTTAATAGGTTTGTAGTTGGTGTAGCCATATATTTGTTTGAGAAAAGTTCGTAAGATTACAAAATTATTGTATGAAAGCGTTGACATATGGATTTTGGATGCTTATAATTCGATCTGAGATACAGAAAAACTGTATTAATCAAGGGGAGTTATCTACAGGGCAAAAAGGAGCGTGGTTCCAAGCTTTGGATTTGCTTAAGGCGTTGTGGCAAATATTTTATAGTGGGAGGTTAAGTATGAAGAACAATGCAAAGCGTTTTTTTAGTCTTTTATTTGTGTTAATACTGATCATTTCGACTGTAACAGCATGTAGTGGCAACAGTGCAAACAATGGGGCTGATAACGGTGGCTCCAACAACAAAGAGAACGAGAGCACAGCCAAAGACCCGGTTGAGTTTACAGATATCAGCGCAGACATACGCGGCAATACAGCCCCAACGCAAGAGCAAATCGACGAAGTTAATCATTCCTTGAATGATACATACCTCGGCGACGTTTTCGATGAAGTCATTCCAAATGATTACTCAGCTTATCCTGTTAAAGGTGATGTGGTTCTGGATGTATGGATGCCTGCGAATTCCAATATTCCGGATATGAACAATCATGCTGTCCAGAAGCAGGTGGAGCAATTAACGGGAATCAAAGTAAACTTCATCACGCCGCCAATCGGCCAGGAAGCGGATGCCTTCACGCTGATGATCTCCTCCGGTGAACTGCCTGACATTATCATTGAGCCGGGACGTTATCCGGGAGGTTTTGAAGCGGGCGTAAATGACGGCGCTTATATCGATCTGACAGATCTGATGGAGAAAAATGCTCCGAACTATACGAAGTGGCGCAATTCGGATGAATCAAGAAGAAAAACCACGGTCACGGATGACGGCAAGCTGCTTGGCTTTTATGGCATCGCCCCATATTCAGAGTGGACTTGGTTTGGAACGTTGATTAAGCAAGAGGCGCTGGATAAAACAGGGCTTGAAGTTCCAAATACGATTGATGAATGGCATACCTTCCTGACAAAAGCAAAGGAAGTCGGATACAAAGCACCACTTAATTACGGCTCTACTTACGGCCAGATTTTTACCGGCATCATAAATGGCGCATATGGAGTATGGGATTGGACGTTCCTTGATGAGAATGGCAAAGTGGCCTGGGGGCCAGCACAGCCGAAAGCTAAGGAATATTTGACCACCATGCAGCAATGGAACAAAGAAGGATTACTGAACCCGGACTGGGCAACGGCAGACTTTAACCAGAGAATGGCGAGTGCCATTTCGGGAGATACCGCGATGATGATGGACTCTCCGGATACGATGTGGAGTTATTGGAAAGAGCAAAGCGGTATCGACTTTGTGGGGGCACTGAACCCGGTTCTAAACAAAGGAGATAAGTCCGCAACCACGTACAAAAATTTCAAAAGAGCGGGGATCGAAGCTGCGATCACAACGCAAAGCAAAAATGTAGAAGCGGCAATGGCTTGGCTTGATTTTAATTACAGTAAAAAGGGCTGGGAATTGATTAACTTTGGTGAATACGGCACGGTCCACCTGATTGATGACACGGGAATGCCTTATTATCCAGAGAACAGTTATATCTTTAAAGACCCTGAAGGTCAGCCCGTATCGACAACCTTATGGAAATACCGGATGCACAACTGGCCGGATATCCGGGATGAGCATCATTCCAACCCGCTGATCGCTGCCAAAGGAAGTTATTCGGGAGACATTCGCAAGAATTGGACAGAAAATATGGACACCAGTATGGCTATGCCACCTATTTCCTTTACCAAGGATGAAGCTTCGCGGGAAGCCGAGCTTGGAAACCAGCTGTCGACACTGCGCGGAGAGTATTTTGCAAAAATCATAATGGGAGACCTGCCGGTAGATGCCTATGATAAATTTTTGAAAGAAGCTCAGAGCATGGGACTGGAAGAGTTTTTGAGTATCCATCAGGCAGCCTTAGATCGATATAACAAACGATAGGTGGTTGTTTTATGGAAATGTTACGAAAAAACAGAGCGATAAAGCCCACTCCTCAGGACGCCAAACCTAAAAATACCAAGCTAGTGATTAAGAAGGATTTGAAAAAGAACTGGTTTGTCTATCTGTTGGCCGTCCCTGTTGTAGCATGGTTCCTGATTTTCTGCTACGGGCCGATGTGGGGGGTTATGATCGCCTTCAAGGATTTTAAACCCCTGCTGGGGTTTGGCCAGAGCGAGTGGGTAGGGTTTAAGCACTTTATTGATTTTTTCCAAGGGCCTTATTTCTGGCGGGTCGTTAAAAACACCCTTCTCCTCAATGTTTGGGGGATTGCCTTTGGATTTACAGCCCCGATTATTCTGTCCTTGATGCTGAACGAAATCCGTGGGGTTAAGTTTAAAAAAGTGGTCCAAACGATCACCTATATGCCGCACTTTATTTCCCTGGTGGTGGTATGCGGGATCATTCATATCTTTGCCGCAGATGAAGGGATTATCACGCAAATCCTGCAATTTATTACCGGAAAAGAGTACTCTTCACTGCTCGGCTACTCTTCGTTCTTCCGGCCGATTTATACCTTCTCCGGCATTTGGCAGAGCATCGGCTGGGATAGCATCATCTACCTTGCGGCGATGAGTTCCATCGATACTTCATTATATGAAGCTGCTGAAATTGACGGAGTGGGACGGATTAAAAAAATGTGGCATATTACGCTGCCGCAGATCAGCCCAGTTATCATCATTCTGTTTATTTTTGCCATCGGCGGGTTGATGTCATCCGGGTACGAGAAGATTATCCTGCTGTACAATCCTCTGATCTATGATACGGCGGATGTTATTGCCTCTTATGTTTATCGTCGCGGTTTAAGAGAAGCCAGTCTTAGTTATTCTACGGCTGTGGGCTTGGTCAGCTCAATCGTTAACTTCGGGCTGCTCTGGATGACAAATACAATAGCCAAACGCAGGTCCGAGGTCAGCTTATGGTAAGAAAGAGGGACAGCTATGAAAGATAATTTGCAGCGTAAAACGAAAAAAAGACGAAAACATAAATCCATCGGCGACAGAGTGTTTGACGGCACGCTTTATACTCTGCTGACCGCATTAACCTTGGTGTGTTTTTATCCGATCCTGCATATCCTGTTTGCTTCCGTCAGCGACCCCGGCATGTTGATTGCTCATAAAGGGATTTTGCTGAAACCGCTGGGGTTCACTTTGGATGGCTATAAGCTGGTGTTTAAAGATAACAGTCTGATCAACGGCTATAAAAACACGATTATATATGTAGGGTTAGGCACATTAGTCAACATGATCATGACCATTCTGGGAGCTTATGTATTGTCCAGACGAGGTTTGTATTTTAAAAACTTCATCATGATCCTGATTACAATCACCATGTTCTTTGGTGGCGGGTTGATTCCTTGGTTCTTATTAATGAAGGATATTGGTTTGTACAATAATTTGTGGGCCATGATTTTGCCAAGTGCTTTAAGCACATGGAACATTATTATTTTACGAACTAGCTTTCAAGCCATTCCGCAGGAATTGGAAGAGGCGGCTACTATTGACGGGGCAAGTCAGGCCCATATTTTAACGAATGTGATTCTACCGCTGTCCAAAGCTACGCTGGCCGTAATCTTTTTATACTATTTAGTGGGGAACTGGAACTCATGGTTTAATGCGATGGTGTTGTTGAAGGACAGACAGCTGTTCCCGCTGCAGCTATTAATGAAAGAAATATTAGTAGCTAATGATGCAACCGCAACCTCGATCGGCAGTGCAGGCGGGGTAGTCATCGATAGCGCCCAGAGCCAGACGGCATTCCGCGAGCTGGTTAAGTATTGCGCGATTGTCGTTTCTACGCTTCCTATATTAATGGTATATCCTTTCTTGCAAAAATATTTTGTTAAAGGTGTTTACGTAGGTTCGATTAAAGGATAGCGGGCAAAAAAACAAGTTCATCTTATATAGAAATTATTTAATAGGAGTGAAGTACACCATGTTGACAGAAGCAAGCAGCACATCCGTTCCACGTCCAGAATATCCAAGACCCCAATTTGCCCGTAAGGATTGGCTTAGCCTAAATGGAGAATGGGATTTTACGTTTGATGATGAAGATGTCGGTGAGGAAGAACAATGGTATCGGGCGGACGCAAAGGGTTTATTTTCACGGGTTATTCAAGTGCCCTTTGCGTTTCAGAGCAAGCTGAGCGGAATTGAAGATCCTTCATTTCATGATGTTGTGTGGTATAGAAGAACTTTCGAAGTTCCTGAGGGTTGGAACGGGAAGCGGATTGTCCTCCATTTCGGCGCCGTTGATTATTTGGCAAAAGTCTGGGTGAATGGTCAGCTGGTGGCCGTGCATGAAGGCGGACATACGCCATTTCAGGCCGATATCACTCCTTCGCTGATCAAAGGAAATAATACCATTATACTGCGCGCAGAGGATTTCAGCCGCGATGTCACCTTGCCGCGGGGCAAGCAATATTGGCTGGAACAGTCTGCTGCCATCTTTTATACCCGCACAACCGGAATCTGGCAGAGTGTCTGGCTTGAACCGCTGTCTGCAGTGCATCTGAGTAAAACTATGATGACACCAGATATTGACCGCAATGAAATCCGGCTTCGGACCTTTCTGCAAGGATTTAAGTCTGCTGATCCGCTCAAGCTGCGCATAACGGTATCGTATGACGGTGAAGTGATCGCAGAGGATCAATATATGCTCAAGAATGCAGAGCAGCTGCGGGCTATCGGCTTGGGGGATTTTGCGGATCATGGTCTTGGACGTTTATGGAGCCCTGAGCATCCGAATTTGTATGATATTCAATTCCAATTGCTTCGGAATGAGGAAGTAATTGATGAAGCGGCGAGTTATTTCGGCATGCGCAAGGTGTCGATTGAAAATGGCAAGCTATGCTTGAATAACCGCCCATATTTCCAGAGACTGGTGCTGGATCAGGGGTACTTCCCTGACGGGATACTAACCGCACCTACAGACGAAGAGCTGAAACGTGATGCCCAGCTGACGAAGGAAATGGGCTTTAACGGGGTGAGGAAACATCAGAAGACAGAAGATCCCCGGTTCCTGTATTGGTGTGATAAGCTCGGCCTGCTGGTATGGAGTGAGGCAGCCAATGCTTACGAATATTCCGAGGAGTATGTCCGCCGCTTCACGAAGGAATGGCAGGAGATCATCGAGCGCGACTATAACCATCCTTGTATCGTGACCTGGGTTCCGCTTAATGAGAGTTGGGGGGTTCCCAATGTCCAGATTGATACACGCCAGCAGCAGCACGGATTGGCAATGTATCATTTAACGAAATCCTTGGATGAGATGAGACCTGTTGTGTATAACGATGGGTGGGAGCATATGACTACAGATTTGGTGACTATTCATGACTATGAGAGCCATCAGGAAGTGCTGGAGGATAGATACGCCACGGCTGAATCTTCTGTAAATGCGATGCCGGCCAACCGCAAAATATTTGTCGGTGGAGCTTCGTATCAAGGCCAGCCGATTCTCGTATCCGAGTTTGGTGGAATTGCCTTCAAGAAAAGTGAGTGGGAGGGCTGGGGTTATTCTGGGGCAGAGAACGAAGAGGATTTCCTGATGAAGCTCAAGGCTGTGGTTGACCCGATGTTCACTTCCCCGGTGATCCAAGGTTATTGCTATACCCAGCTGACGGATGTCGAGCAGGAAATCAACGGACTGCTCACCTATGATAGACAGCCCAAAGCTCCGCTTGAAGCGATCCGCAACATCATGATGCATATCAAATAAATAACATTTATTAAAAGGAGTTACACCATGACACAACAAGCAACGCTTCCGCGTCCTGAATATCCCCGCCCTGACTTTGTTCGACCAGAGTGGATCAATCTGAACGGCCAGTGGCAATTCGAAATTGATCATGGCAAAAGTGGGAAGGAACGCGGATACCCTGTTAACGAACATAATTTCTCAGGGACAATTACTGTGCCCTTCTGTCCGGAAAGCAGGCTGTCCGGCGTAGAATACAAAGATTTTATGGCTGCTGTATGGTATAAAAGGGAGTTTACCGTGCCGGAGAACTGGACAAATGGCAGAGTTATCCTTCATTTTGGCGCCGTTGATTATATGGCGGAGGTCTGGGTGAACGGCGTATCCGTAGGTACGCATCGCGGAGGATATACTCCGTTTAGCTTTGATATTACTTCTAATCTTTTAGCGGGCGGTAATGTGATTACTGTATATGCTGAAGACGACGTTCGATCGGGGCGACAGCCGCGGGGCAAGCAGAGTGAACAGTTCCATTCGCACGGCTGCGACTATACACGCACTACAGGAATCTGGCAGACGGTATGGCTTGAGCAAGTGCCTGAGACCTATCTGTCTAATCTGAAAGTTGTCGCTGATCCCGACAATGGCTGTGTGCACCTCGAAATGAAGGTACAAGGGAACGTTGCGGGGGACACGCTTAGCGCTACTGCTCTTTATGGCGGCAAACCCGTCGGGGACAGCAGTGTGATTGTTTCCGGGCCCTCTATAAAACTTACGATTCCACTGTCAGAGATTCACTTATGGGAAGTTGGAAACGCCAGATTGTATGACCTGAAGTTATCCTTGCATTGTCAGGGACGGGAGAGTGATGTGGTCCATTCTTATTTTGGACTCCGCACGGTACGACTGGATGGGATGGCATTCCGGATCAATGGGAAATCCTTATTTCAGCGGTTAGTACTGGATCAAGGTTTTTATCCGGAGGGAATCTATACCGCTCCTACTGATGAAGATCTGCGCAGAGACATCGAAATCTCAATGGGGCTTGGCTTCAATGGCGCGAGACTTCACGAGAAGATCTTTGAGCCGCGTTATCTTTATTGGGCTGACCAATTAGGTTATCTTGTCTGGGGAGAACATGCCAATTGGGGGCTGAATATTACTGGAGCGGATAGCCTGTCTCACTTCCTGCCGGAATGGCTCGAAGGTATGCAGCGTGATTTCAATCATCCCGCGCTGATCGGCTGGTGCCCTTTTAATGAGACCTGGGATCGGGACGGTGTGAAGCAGCATAACGCCGTGCTACAGATTGTTTACGACGTAACAAAACGTATGGATCCAACACGTCCCGTAATTGATACAAGCGGTAACTTCCATGTGGCTACAGATATCTTCGATCTTCATGACTATGACCAGAATCCGCAGACGTTCCGGGACAGATATGAACCGATGAAGCATGGCGGCGAAGTATTCAATACCTTCCCGGATCGCCAAACGTATGAAGGTCAACCTTACTTCATCAGCGAATATGGCGGAATTTGGTGGAACCCACAGCAGAAAGATGAAAAATCATGGGGGTATGGGGACAGACCGACCTCAGAGCAAATGTTTATCGAACGCTACGAGGGGTTGACGAATGTTCTATTAGATCATCCGCTGATGTTTGGATTCTGCTATACCCAGCTGTACGATGTGGAGCAGGAAGTTAATGGACTGTATACTTATGACAGACAGCCGAAGTTCGATCCTGACCGTATCCGCCGCATCAATGCACGGAAGGCTGCAATTGAAGATTAGAGGCGCTACGTAACTATTCATTCGAAAGGAATGTGATAGATTATGAAAGTGAATTTCCGGCAAAAATGTCTGGTCGCCTTAAGTGTTCTTCTTATTCTTCCAATGGGGAAGGTGACCCTTGCAGTCTCTGATCATAATGACTTTTACAACGTGGTTATGCAGGACGGGGCGGACCCATGGGTGTATAAACATACAGATGGCTTCTATTATTTCACCAAAACAACAGGTGGCAATGTTACTCTCTGGAAGTCAGCCCAGTTGACCACTATTGATGCAGCGCCTACTAAAGTTATCAACACGGGCGGTAGCGGCATCTGGGCGCCTGAGCTACATTATATAAACGGAGCTTGGTATATCTACTATGCGATGGACGACGGAGATAACGTAAACCACCGCATGTATGTAATGGAGAACACAGCGGCAGACCCGATGCAGGGAACTTGGCAGTACAAAGGCCAGATCACAGATTCAAGCAATAAGTGGGCTATAGACGGTACTGTGCTGCAAGTGAACGGCGAGCTGTATTTTATCTGGTCCGGCTGGGAGGGGAATGTTAATGTGCGGCAGAATCTCTATATCGCGCATATGAGTAATCCCTGGACCATTGATTCCGAACGCGTAGAAATTTCAAGACCAACGTATAGCTGGGAAACGAATCATTCCCCAAATGTGAATGAAGGACCGCAGGTGATTATAAATGGAGAAGTCATTAGTTTGGTCTACTCGGCAAGTGGAAGCTGGACTAATGATTATTGTCTGGGACTGATCACCGCAGACATCTCCAGTGATCTGTTGAATCCGGCATCATGGAATAAACGCAATCAGCCTATCTTTTCCTCAGGCAATGGACTTTACGGACCTGGACACCATTCGTTTACTAAGTCTCCTGACGGCCAAGAGGATTGGATCATGTACCATGTCGCCAAATACAACAACGCTGGCTGGAACCGCGAGGTACGGATGCAGAAATTCAGCTGGAATGCTGATCATACACCTAATCTGGGCATTCCCGTTGACCCTAATCTTCCTATAACTTTGCCTTCAGGTGAAAACATGCATACCCGCTACGAAGCGGAAAAAGGGACATTTGGCGGCGATGCCTATGCCTCTTCGAGTCCCAAGGGCTCGGGTGGGCTTAAGGCGGGTCATATTGATACGCCGGACAGTTACGTAGAATTTTCGGTTGATGCGGCAGCCGCAGGCGAGTATATTCTTTTGGCTCGAACGGCGAATGGAACGGCTGGCGGGAATTGGTCGAATTTTCAGCTTAGTGTCAATGCAGGACCTTCCGGACCATTCTATATCACCAATAAAGGGTGGGAGAATTGGGGGCTGTCCACAGCCCGGATTCAACTGAAGGCAGGCATAAACAAGCTTCGTTTTACCAAAGGCGAAGGTTACGGAGAAATTGATTTCATTGATATTAAGCCATTGTGAATCGAACAAACCTAAGAGACCTACGAGATGGCTTCCGGTTTTCCGGAGGTCATTTCTAGGTGAAAGGGCCTGTAGTTGTAATTGTTTTTCATCTCATTAAGAAGTAAGATTAGGATAATTATTAGGATACAAGGAGAGCTGATTTGTGCTGGAACTTAGCTTAAACGACCCGGAAAAATTAGTCACAGTAACGCATGCTTTATCAACCCGTTCTAGGGTTGATATACTTCGGCTCTTAAACTCCAAAAACTTAAATATTATTGAAATCGCTGAGAGGCTGAAGCTTCCAGTGTCGACGGTAGCAAGCAATATTAAAGTATTAGAAGCAGCAGAGTTAATTCATACAGAATTGCTTCCGGCTTCACGCGGGGCGATGAAAGTTTGCAGCCGGAATTATGATGATCTTCATATTGCCTTGAATTTAAAAGAGCCGATGCCAAAGGGATTAACTCATGTCTATGAAGTAGAGATGCCGATCGGTCATTATAGCGACTGTGAGGTATCTCCTACTTGCGGAATGGCTAATAGCGAGGGTCTTATTATCAAAGAAGATGAACCGTCGAGCTTTTATCACCCTAAACATGTCAACGCTCAGCTGATCTGGCTCCGCAAAGGATTCCTGGAATATTTGCTGCCTATGGATATCCCCTCCGGAGCACAAATTGAATCGCTGGAATTATCCATGGAGATCTGTTCGGAAGCTCCGAATTATGACCAGAACTGGCCTTCGAACATTTCCGTGTGGGTGAATGGATCGGAGATCGGCATGTGGACCAGTCCCGGTGATTTCGGTGACCGGCGGGGCAAGCTGAATCCGAACTGGTGGTGGGATGGATCCACACAATACGGGTTTCTCAAGACCTGGCGTGTTGACCATGAAAAGACGACACTTGATATGGAGAAGGTGTCGAATGTTTCCTTAAATGATCTTCTGATTAACCGGAGCCCCAAATTGCGGCTGCGCATTGGAATCAACCCTGATGCAGTTCATCAAGGCGGACTTAACCTGTTCGGGCGTCAGTTTGGCGATTATGAACAACATATTATGATGAAGGTGAAATATACCATGGACCAGGATGAAGTAGAACTTTAGCTTAGGAGATGAACAAAGCAAGGCGGTTCCTCGGAAACGAATCTTCGTATCCAGGGAACCGCCTTGCTTTGTTTGTTCTGGATGTAAAATCAGAGTGTGCGGCGTAGGGCGGCACGCTGAAGGGTGATCATCCAGTCAACGGACGGCTCAACCAGCGGGTGAAAGAGCCGTTTAACTGACGGCTGAGCCAGCAATACGGTGAATAATACGGCGGTGAGCAGCAGGACTACTGCCCCAGCAGCATTGCCAATATAGGTGTAAATCCCAGAAACGGCAGCCAGACGAACGATAAAACCATGAAGCAGGAAGACATACAACGTGCGGCGTCCCCAGTCGGTCATGCGGCTCGCTCCGTAAGGTACAAGACCGAGGAAAGCGAGTGAAGCGACAATTTGTAGTCCGTACAGTCCCAGGCGGTATACGCCTGCATACCATACATTGGCATCAAGCTGCATATAGGTCATGTTGCCATATAACCAGCCAAAGGGAAATCCTGCTCCCCATGTAGCCATGATGGCAAGGAGTAGAACGGAGGCTGCTGCTGCAAAGATTTTGATATATTTCTGATAGAGCTTGACGAAGGTTTCGAAGGAGAAATGATAGCCGATAATGAAAAAAGGCAAATATACAAAGGTACGGCTGATGCTAAACCATACACCGTCCAGCTGGAGATATCCCACAGCCACCCCCGCTGTTACAGCGAAGAGGAGCTTAGCGGTTATTGACCATCTGCTCATTCCGAGCATCAGGAGGCGCCAGCAGGCATGACTGGCCAGAAACCATAGGAGCAGATAGGGTGCGAAAATGGAATGCTGGATGTTGCTTACATGAAAGAGGGAAACGTCGAGTGCGGAATATAAGCTTTGAAAAATGAGGTATTGCAATCCAATTTGCAGCAGCATTTTGCGGCCGGTAGTTCCGGCAAGGCTTTTTCTGGCGAAATAGCCGGTCACCAGTACGAACAGCGGCATGTGAAAGCTGAAAATCCACATATATAATCCGTGTATTCCGCTCATTTTGTTAATCAGAGGTTCAATTGCATTACCGGCAAAAACAGTGATAATAAGCATAAAACGCAGGTTGAGAAAAAAGGTTTCTCCGCGCGTTTCCAGCGAGTTTTCCCCTACCATGATTTAGCCTCCAAATTATGCTGTATGCAAATTAATTTAATTTTAAAATACTAGATTTTCTTTGATTTAATTGTGAATTAAATCACAATAGAAAGCGTTATCATGTGTGCGAAATGTGGCGATGTGTTGAAGGTTGTTAGAATAGAGGGATTCCACTATAATTTTTATATGCATTAACATCTGGGAGTGGAACATGTTGAAGAGAAGAATAACTAAGCGTCGCGTCGCTATTTTTGTATTGATTATTTTAGTTGTAGCCGGGTTGCTGTTATGGAAGTATTTAACGCCATATGCACCGGCTCAAGAAGCCGAAACCGCACTGATTTCAAGTGGTGGAGTTACCGTCGAACAGAATGATAATTGGATTTCGTTCGAACCTTCCATTACTAAAGGCGCCTCGATTATATTTTATCCTGGGGCTTTGGTTAAACCGGAAGCTTACTCCCCTCTTGCGAAGAGCGTCGCTGCTGCAGGGCATCCCTTCTACATCGCCAAAATGCCGTTTAATTTAGCCGTAACGAAGGGGGATGCCGCAGAAGAGATTATTCGTGTACATCCGAAACAATCTTTTGTGCTGGGTGGACATTCACTTGGGGGTGTCATGGCCTCACGTTACGCAATTGAGCATACGGACCAGCTGGAAGGTGTATTTTTCTTAGCCTCTTATCCAGATGAAAAGGGCAGTCTACGAGAGACTACTTTGTCAGTGTTATCGGTTGTGGGTACTGAGGATCAAGTGATTGACAGAGACAGCTACAACAAAGGGCGCTCCTATCTGCCAGATAATACAGTTTATAGTTCAATTGTAGGTGGGAATCATGCGCAATTTGGCAGCTACGGGCCTCAGAAGGGGGACGGCGAAGCCACAATATCCGAGCAAGAGCAGCAGAGTCGCACAGTAAGTGCCCTGTTGGATTGGCTGGGAAATCTGAGGTAGTTACGGGTCATTCAACAGAGGGAGGAAACAATTCATGCCAGTATTACACATTAACGATGAATGCGTTCCCTGCTCTGGAATATTGTTTGATAAAGATGGGACGTTACTCGATCTATTAGCCACCTGGGGGAATTGGGCGGAGCTTGTGCTGCGCGGACTGGAAGATCAACTAGCGATCATGGGAGCGGGATTTATTGTAGAGCGCAGCAAGGTGCTGGGTACGCAACATGATCCGCAAGGGAAGTTAATAGGGTACGACCCGGCGGGGCCGCTTACCATGGCTACAGAGGAAGAAAGTTACGGTGTACTCGCGTGGCAGCTATATGCAGCAGGAGTTC
The DNA here is from genome assembly GCF_037970385.1 of Paenibacillus sp. FSL R5-0928. Taxonomy (NCBI): domain Bacteria; kingdom Bacillati; phylum Bacillota; class Bacilli; order Caryophanales; family Paenibacillaceae; genus Paenibacillus; species Paenibacillus sp. FSL R5-0928. The sequence continues at coordinate 1,938,528 of NZ_CP150225.1, forward strand.
CTTGGAATGAAGCGCTGACCCGTGTGAAAAGCATAACTAAAAACGCAATGTACGAATTACGCCGACGCCGTATGGCACAGCCTTTAGCGGGACTTTATTCTTTTTTGGAGCAATGCTCTGCGGCATCCCTTAAGCTTGGCGTGGTTACCTCCGATGGGGCAAAGACCACTGGAGAGCATTTGGAATGGCTTAATGTGGCAGGCTATTTTGATTCGGTAGTTACTAGGGACAGGGTAAAAAACGGAAAACCCGCTCCTGAAATGGCTGAATTGGCCTGCCGGGAGCTAGGGCTTTCGCCTGAAGAGACGATTATTATTGGGGACAGTAATGCCGATATGCAATTAGGTAAAGGTGCAGGGCTTCGCCTCGCAATTGGGATTTCCGCCAGTGGTGATGGGGAGCACCTTATAGACGCAGATGTAATCATTTCCGGTTTTAATGAGCTTCGGATCACTTACTGATCAGCTAATAAAAGGAAAGGATGTGCTACTTAGTATGGATCAATTGCAGACACTTGCTTCTTGGATCAAAGAAAGTGACAACATCGTTTTTTTCGGAGGGGCGGGTACGTCGACAGAGAGTGGAATTCCCGATTTCCGCTCCGCAGCTGGATTATATCAAACTCAGCACAATTCACCTTATCCACCTGAAGTGATGCTGAGCCGCACTTTTTTCATGTCCTCACCGGACATTTTTTTTGATTTTTACCGCAGTAAAATGATTCATCCAGAGGCCCGTCCGAATGGTGCGCACCAGCTACTAGCGGAATTGGAACAGCAGGGGAAGCTGAAGGCGGTGATTACGCAAAATATTGACGGCCTGCACCAGCAGGCGGGTAGCCGTAGTGTACTTGAGCTGCATGGTTCGATCCATCGCAACTATTGTATGGACTGCTCACGGTATTACGGGCTGGATCAACTGCTGGAAATGACTGAGATCGTTCCTCGCTGCCCGGAATGTGGCGGAATTATCAAGCCGGATGTGGTTTTATATGAAGAAGAATTGGATCATTCCGTGCTTATGGGCTCTGTCGCAGCGATTGCCTCTGCAGATATGCTTATTATTGGTGGAACCTCGCTAACGGTTCAGCCTGCGGCCAGTTTGGTGACTTATTTCCGTGGCAAACGTACGGTGCTGCTGAACGGAGATCCCACACCTTATGATGACCGGGCGGATCTGCTGATTACAGATCGAATTGGAAAAGTAATGGGCAGTGTCAAGGATCTATTAAGCTAGATGGAAAAAGCTGTCCTTTGGTTTCTCTTGCCAGATTATTATTACGCTCAGAAGTTTAAAGATAAGGTAGGCTCACAACAGCGTGTAATGAGAGGCAGGGATAAGCAATGGTATATGTAGCAGACGATAAACGGTATGACAACATGCGTTATAATCGTTGCGGGAACTCAGGTCTCAAGCTCCCAGCAATCTCATTAGGATTATGGCAGAATTTTGGTGGAATCGATAATTACGAGAACGGCAGAGAAATGATCACTCGTGCTTTTGATCTTGGAATTACCCATTTTGATCTGGCCAATAACTATGGTCCACCAGCTGGTTCAGCAGAAGAGCTGTTCGGTAAAGTTCTTGCCAATGATATGTTTCCTTATCGTGATGAAATAGTGATCTCTACAAAAGCAGGGTATAACATGTGGCCCGGCCCTTATGGCGAATGGGGTTCGCGTAAATATATGCTGGCTAGTCTGGATCAGAGCCTGAAACGGCTAGGCCTAGATTATGTTGATATTTATTACTCTCATCGTCCAGACCCGGAAACACCGCTTGAAGAAACCATGCAGGCGCTGGATTATGCGGTACGTTCTGGCAAAGCTTTATATATAGGACTATCCAACTATAATGCGGAGCAGACGGCTGAAGCCCTCAGCATTCTAAAAAGCCTGGGCACACCGCTCTTAATCCATCAGCCTAGTTATTCTATGCTCGATCGTTGGATTGAGGGCGGCTTACAGGATGTACTGGAACAAAGTGGTGTAGGGAGCATCGCTTTTACACCCCTGGCTGAAGGTTTGTTAACCAACAAATACTTGAATGGTATTCCAGAGGGGTCAAGGGCTGCCAAGCCGTCTGCCGCCTTGAATGAGAGCCGGATTACACCGGAGGTGCAGCGGAGGATTCGCGCACTTAATCAGCTTGCAGTTTCGCGAGGACAGAGTCTGGCTCAGTTTGCACTGGCTTGGACACTCCGGGGGGGCAAGGTTACTTCTGCCCTAATTGGAGCAAGCAAAGTGGATCAGATTGAAGAGAATATAGCTGCTTTAGCTAAGCCTGATTTCAGTCCAGAGGAGTTAGAGCGGATTGAAACGATTCTAAAGACAGAACTATAGCGTATTGAACACAGTAACAGCCCGGTTCCTTAAGTTAAGGAAGACGGGCTGTTGTTGTAAGGTGGATTTATAAATTAAAGGTCAAACTAACGTTCAGGTTTCTCTGCTTGTCTCGTTGTAGTCATCCGGTAAGCCGTCGGTGACTGGGCACAAAACCGTTTGAATTGGCGAGAGAAGTATAAAGCATCGGTGAGCCCCACGGATGCTGCTACCTGTTCCACGGACAGCTCCGGTCGTTCACGCAGCAGCTGTCTGGACTTTTCAATACGCAGCTTCAGCAAGTAGGTCACCGGAGATAATCCGGTCTCTTGCTTAAATACACGGGACAGGTAGGCTCGATTATAACCCAGCGTATCACACATTTGTTCAATAGAGACCGGGTGCGCATATTGAGAAGCCATATAGTGGATCATTTGCTTCACAGTACGCTTAACCTGTGATTCTGTTCCGGGAAGACGGGAGAAGGAAGAGAGCAAATCAGCTGCCTCGCCGACAATGAGATAGAGATACCCAAGCGAAGTCAGATGGGCACTTTCTTTGTTGGCGTTGAAGGCTTGCATGATGCTGGACAGGGCACCTGGAATGAGGCTTTCACCTGTTGTGGTCACCACGGGTTGTTGTGGTGTGAACCCCGTCTGCAGCACCAGATCGTCAGCTTCGCTGCCAGTAAATGCTGCCCAGCGATAGCACCAGGGCTGATCTTTATCAGAGACGTAACTGACTAATTGTCCCGGATGGATCAAGAAGCAGTCTCCTTTACCCAACTCATATTTATGATGTTCTGTACGGAAAACGCCCGAGCCAGATTCTATGAAATGCAGCAAATAATAATCATAGATCTTGGGTCCAGCTTGATGCATGGGCAGTGTCTGACTCTGGCCGGCAAACAGCACATGAAGGTTCTGTTTATCGTAATACACGGGATTGGATCCTACGGAATAAGTATGCTCCATTTGGGACAGCCTTTCTTGTGTTAATGTCATTTAATGGCTTATAGTTTAGAGAGTAACAGTAATATATGTAATTATTATATTATGGGAAGTCACATTTATCCATACATTACACACATGATTGCATTATCAGAGGATGAGTGAATCTATTATAATGAGTACATAAAGAACGCTTTACTAATTCCCACTGGCTGAAGCAGCGAAAGGATGGAGTGGTATTAATGAGCATGCAGGAACTTAATAACAAATTTATTGAAAAATATGGGGTGAGCGGGGAAGAGGCTAAGGTGTTTTATGCACCAGGTCGTGTCAATCTCATCGGAGAGCACTTGGATTATAACGGCGGATATGTACTTCCCGCAGCTTTGGAATTCGGTACAACGCTGATTGTGCGTCCACGTAGTGACAGCAAAGTGAATTTTGCATCGACTAATTTTCCTTACGAAGCTTCTATTGATTATAGCGAAATTGGCAAGTCCAAAACTGGTGAATGGATTGACTATCCGATTGGGGTAATGGTTGAGCTGGATAAGAAAAGCACCCCGGTATCCAAAGGGTACGATCTGCTGTTCCATGGCGATATTCCGAATGGAGCAGGCTTGTCCTCCTCGGCATCTCTTGAAGTCGTTACTGCTTATGCGTTCCTGACTCTCGAAGGCGGCGATACAGACACTGTTGAGATTGCACTTTTGTCCCAGCGTGCGGAGAATCAGTACGTAGGTGTAAACTCCGGAATTATGGATCAGTTCGCAGTTGCTAACGGCAAACGCGATCATGCAATCCTGCTGATGTGCGACACACTTGAGTACAATTTGGTACCATTCATCACAGGTTCATACAAATTGGTTATCGGCAACACGAACAAACGCAGAGGGCTTGTAGATTCCAAGTACAATGAACGTCGTCAGCAGTGTGATGAAGCATTGGCTATTTTGCAAAAAGAAGTGCCTTCGCTAGCTTATCTGGCACAGCTCAATCGTGAACAGTTCGAAGCACATCAAGATAAAATCACAGACGAAATTGTAAGACGCCGCGCTCGCCATGTCGTGGAAGAGAATCAACGCGTGCTGGATTCCGTTGAGGTATTAAAAAACAATGATCTGAAGCAGTTTGGACAGTTCATGAATGATTCGCATGCGTCCTTGCGCGATTTGTATGAAGTTAGCTGTGCAGAGCTTGATATTATGGTTGAAGAAGCTGGACGTATCCCAGGTACACTCGGTTCCCGTATGACTGGCGCGGGTTTCGGAGGTTGTACAGTATCTTTGGTACATGAAGATGATATAGAACGTTTTATTCGTGAAGTTGGTGAAGCCTATACCACAAGATCTGGTTTGGTTGGCGAGTTCTACGTTTGCGGCATCGGTAATGGTGTCCAAGAATTGAAGGGAGTGTAATCAGATGGCGATTTTAGTAACAGGTGGAGCAGGGTATATTGGGTCTCATACTGTAGCGGAGCTGCTGGATCGTGGCGAAGAAGTGGTGGTCATCGACAATCTGCTAACAGGGCATCGTGAGGCGTTGCTGGGTGGCAAGCTGTACGAAGGTGATCTGCGTGATAAAGAACTGCTGGGTAAGCTGTTCGCTGAAAATGAGATTGAAGCGGTTATCCATTTTGCCGCAAGCTCGCTGGTCGGAGAAAGCATGAAGGACCCTGTAAAATATTACGACAACAATGTATATGGTACACAGTGTCTTTTGGAAGCTATGCAAAAAGCTGGCGTAAACAAGATCGTATTCTCGTCCACAGCTGCAACCTACGGCGAACCGGAAAAGGTGCCGATTGAAGAAACAGATCGCACTGAACCGGCCAATGTGTATGGAGAAACTAAGCTGACCATGGAACGGATGATGGCTTGGTTTGATAAAGTACTGGGCATCAAATATGTAGCATTGCGTTACTTCAATGCAGCTGGCGCACATGCCAGTGGCAAAATCGGTGAAGACCATCGTCCAGAAAGTCATTTGGTGCCGCTGGTATTGCAAACGGCTTTGAAGCAACGTGACAGTATCGCTGTTTTCGGAGATGACTATCCTACAGAAGACGGTACTTGTGTGCGCGACTACATCCATGTCAGCGATCTGGCTGACGCCCATGTTCGTGCGGTAACTTACCTGCGCAGCGGAAGCAGCAGCAATATTTTCAACCTGGGCAATGGACTTGGATTCTCGGTAAAACAGGTGATTGAAACGGCGAAGAAGGTTACTGGACTTGAAATTCCTGTAGTCATTCAAGAACGCCGTGCCGGCGATCCTGCTGTGCTGGTAGCTTCCTCCGACAAAGCGCGTAGCGTCCTTGGATGGAACCCGCAGCATGCAGATTTGGAAGATATCATTCAAAGTGCATGGAACTGGCACTCTGCCAATCCGCAAGGATACGGAGAATAAGGGACTTTAGGTTAGCTTATCTTGAACTTGAGACCCTACTTAAGGAGAATTAAAATGCACAACGAGAATAAGATTACGCCTGCTGGCCAGATAGCATTACATGCGATTGAGCAGCTTGTTCTGTTCGCACTGCGCCAGCAGCTTATAGCTCCATCCGATGAAGATTATAGCCGTAATGTGCTGCTCGAACAGTTTGGTTTCAGTGAGCCGCTTGTAGGTGACATCGATCAAAGTGCATTGGAAGGGCCGCAGGCTCCACTCGATGCACTGATTGATTATGGTTTTGAAATCGGATTGATCCCAGAGAATAGTGACACTTACCGTGACTTGCTGGACGCCAAGATTATGGGACTTCTCATGGCCCGTCCTTCGGATGTAAATGCTGAATTCTATAGTCTGACTGCTGAAAAAGGCATCTCCGCGGCTACAGACCGTTTTTATAAATTGAGCATTGATTCGAACTATATTCGGATGGATCGGATCTCCAAGAATGTCTACTGGCTGCAGGATTCGCCGTACGGAGACATTGAAATGACGATCAATTTGTCCAAGCCTGAGAAAAATCCGAAGGAAATTGCGATGGCTCGGCTGCTCCCGCCGCCAGTCTATCCGAAATGTCTGCTGTGCCGTGAGAATGTAGGTTATGCCGGACGGATCAATCATCCGCCGCGCCAGAACCTGCGTATCATTCCGCTTAACCTGAATAATGAAAAATGGTTCTTCCAATACTCGCCATATGTTTATTACAATGAGCACTGCATTGTATTCCATCATGATCATGTGCCAATGAAGCTTACCAAGGATACCTTGAAGCGGCTGCTTAGCTTCGTGGAATCATTTCCGCATTATTTTATTGGCTCAAATGCAGACTTGCCGATTGTTGGCGGCTCTATTCTGACGCATGACCATTTTCAGGGCGGACGCCACACGTTCCCGATTCAAAAAGCGCCTAAGGAAGATACATTTACACATGCTTCTTATCCGGGTGTCAGCATTAATATCGTAAAATGGCCGATGTCCGTATTGCGCTTAAATGGTGAAGATCCTGCGGTTCTACTGGAATGCGGAAATGCGCTTTATGAAGCTTGGAAAGCCTACAGCGATCCAGAGGCGGAAGTGCTAGCCTTTAGTGAGGTTGACGGTGAAGTACAACCTCATAATACCGTTACTCCTATCGTCCGCCGGGCCGAGGACGGCAGCTTCGAGATGGATCTTGTGCTGCGGAATAACCGGACTAATGAGCAATATCCTGAAGGGATTTTTCATCCACACCGGGAAATGCATCATATCAAAAAAGAAAACATCGGCTTGATTGAAGTTATGGGACTGGCGATTCTGCCGGGCCGTTTGAAGGAAGAACTTGATTCCATCGCAGGTATTCTTGCAGGAGATCAAGCGCTGTTAGAAGCGGTGAAGAATGACCCTAGTCATTCTCTTGCGCAGCATGCGGCTTGGATTCAGGAGCTGGTGGAGAGATTCGGAACTGCACTGCAACACGAGGAAGCGCTCAAGATTGTGCAGAACGAAGTTGGCATCAAGTTTACGCATATTCTTGAACACGCTGGCGTTTACAAACGGACTCCAGAAGGTCAAGCGGCTTTCCGCCGTTTTGTAACTAGCTTCGGTGCTTTGTAGTAAGTGAATTTAGATTTAAGGATGTCCTCAAGCCTATGGGCTTGGGGCATCTTTTTTTATTCGGAATGACGAAATCCAGCCACCTAATTTGAATGCGGGTAATCAGAGGTTTATAATACGAAGGAGTAAGACATTATGAATTAACTACTGGAGGTTTACACATATGCGTAAATTTGAATTTTATAATCCTACCAAGCTGATTTTTGGACAGGGTACCCTTGAAGCCTTGAAGACGGAGGTTCCTAAGTACGGTAAAAATGTGCTTTTGATGTACGGTGGTGGCAGTATCAAGCGCAGTGGTTTGTACGATAAAGTAGTTGCTGAGCTGAGTTCAATAGGCGCTACAGTGACTGAACTCTCTGGAGTAGAACCCAATCCACGTCTTTCCACAGTACATAAAGGCGTAGAGCTGTGCCGGGAGCATAATATTGACCTTGTTCTCGCAGTAGGGGGCGGAAGCGTATTGGACTGTGCAAAAGCTGTTGCTGTTGGAGCGAAATATGATGGTGATATGTGGGACTTTGTAGAGCGTAAAGCAGCGGCCCAAGACGCGCTTCCACTGGGCACAGTGCTGACAATGGCTGCTACGGGATCTGAAATGAATAACGGCTCTGTAATCACAAACGAGGTTACTAAGGAAAAAATGGGCTGGGGCAGCGTGCATGCCTACCCGGCATTTTCGATTCTTGATCCAGAGAACACTTTTTCTCTGCCACGTGATCAGACCGTTTATGGCATGGTGGATATCATGTCACATGTTCTGGAGCACTATTTCCATACAGACGGCAATACACCGGTACAAGACGGTTTCTGTGAAACTTTGCTGCGCACTGTAATTGAAACCGCGCCGAAGCTTATCAAAGATCTGAATAACTACGAGCTGCGTGAGACCATCATGTACTGCGGTACGATGGCGCTTAACGGAATGGTCAGCATGGGTTTTGCCGGAGATTGGGCGACTCATAATATCGAGCATGCAGTATCGGCTGTATACGATATTCCGCATGGCGGAGGTTTGGCGATTTTGTTCCCGCAATGGATGAAATATAACCTCAGCACAAACCCTGCACGTTTCCGCAAGCTTGCGGTAAATGTGTTCGGAGTTGATCCTGCTGGCAAGACTGATGAAGAAATCGGGTTGGAGGGTATCGAGGCTCTGCGTAATTTCTGGGATTCCATCGGTGCGCCGAAGACACTTGGTGATTATGATATTGATGACAGCGAGATCGGCAGTATGGCTGACAAGGCTGTTCGTTTCGGAGCGTTTGGTAATTTCCGCAAGCTTGAGCGTGAAGATGTAGTTGAGATTTATAAAATGGCTTTGTAAGTAACTCTTCTACGGAAAGAGACCATTTGTCTTTATTCAAGAAGCCGCAATAGAATGTCAAAGAAGCGGATCCTCCGTTAATGGAGGATCCGCTTTTTTGTGTTTATGGTCTAGTGTGACTTGCTCCTCTTGCACAACTTCACTCGCCCACGTCCCAAGTTCCGCTACCGCCGACTGCGCCTCCTATGCTTCTGACCGTAAACTCCGCTGCCGCTGCCCGCGCCTCCGCTGCCGCTGCCCGCGCCTCCGCTGCCGCTGCCCGCGCCTCCGCTGCCGCTGCCCGCGCCTCCGCTGCCGCTGCCCGCGCCTCCGCTGCCGCTGCCCGCGCCTCCGCTGCCGCTGCCCGCGCCTCCGCTGCCGCTGCCCGCGCCTCCGCTGCCGCTGCCCGCGCCTCCGCTGCCGCTGCCCGCGCCTCCGCTGCCGCTGCCCGCGCCTCCGCTGCCGCTGCCCGCGCCTCCGCTGCCGCTGCCCGCGCCTCCGCTGCCGCTGCCCGCGCCTCCGCTGCCGCTGCCCGCGCCTCCGCTGCCGCTGCCCGCGCCTCCGCTGCCGCTGCCCGCGCCTCCGCTGCCGTGCCCGCGCCTCCGCTGCCGCTGCCCGCGCCTCCGCTGCCGCTGCCCGCGCCTCCGCTGCCGCTGCCCGCGCCTCCGCTGCCGCTGCCCGCGCCTCCGCTGCCGCTGCCCGCGCCTCCGCTGCCGCTGCCCGCGCCTCCGCTGCCGCTGCCCGCGCCTCCGCTGCCGCTGCCCGCGCCTCCGCTGCCGCTGCCCGCGCCTCCACTGCCGCTGATCGCACCTCACTGCCGCTGATCGCACCTCACTGCCGCTGATCGCACCTCACTGCCGCTGATCGCACCTCACTGCCGCTGATCGCACCTCACTGCCGCTGATCGCACCTCACTGCCGCTGATCGCACCTCACTGCCGCTGATCGCACCTCACTGCCGCTGATCGCACCTCACTGCCGCTGATCGCACCTCACTGCCGCTGATCGCACCTCACTGCCGCTGATCGCACCTCACTGCCGCTGATCGCACCTCACTGCCGCTGATCGCACCTCATCAATCACTGTTCGCACCCGTAATCTAATCCGTCGACCGTCCTCGGGAGTCTTACGGACCCAGCTGACGTTATATGCGAATTTTCAGCCTTTTGAGCAAGTTTTCGGACACCAGAGACACTATTGCTTCGAAATGGCCTTATATTTGCTGGTTTTCATGCGAATAGAGACTATGCGGTCCGATAGCATGCCAAATGTCGGATAAATCGGCGAATAGGGTCTGCGGAGTCCGATGGGCCGAGGCGCGTAAGCAGTATAGTATCTTCATACGCGCGAGAGTGTTACCTAACAAACTAGGGTTTGTATGATCCCCACACGACTGATTCCTCTACCAATACACGCCTACCCTACGGACCTAGCTGACGTTATCTGCGAATTTTCAGCGTTTTGAGCAAGTTTTCGGACACCAGAGACACTATTGCTTCGAAATGGCCTTATATTTGCTGGTTTTCATGCGAATAGAGACTATGCGGTCCGATAGCATAACAAATGTCGGAAAAATCGGCGAATAGGGTCTGCTGAGTCCGATGGGCCGAGGCGCGTAAGCAGCATAGCCTCTTCATACGCGCGAGAGTGTTACCTAACCAACTAGGGTTTGTATGATCCCCACACGACTGATTCCTCTACCAATACACGCCTACCCTACGGACCTAGCTGACGTTATCTGCGAATTTCCAGCGTTTTGAGCAAGTTTTCGGACACCAGAGACACTATTGCTTCGAAATGGTCTTATATTGTTGTTTTTCATGCCAATAGAGACTATGCGGTCCGATAGCATAACAAATGTCGGAAAAATCGGCGAATAGGGTCTGTTGAGTCCGATGGGCCGAGGCGCGTAAGCAGCATAGCCTCTTCATACGCGCGAGAGTGTTACCTAACAAACTAGGGTTTGTAAGATCCCCACACGACTGATTCCTCTTCCAATATACGGCCTACCTTAGGACCCAGCTGACGCTATATGCGAATTTTCAGCCTTTTGGGCAAGTTTTCGGACACCAGAGACACTATTGCTTCGAAATGGCCTTATATTTGCTGGTTTTCATGCGAATAGAGACTATGCGGTCCGATAGCATAACAAATGTCGGAAAAATCGGCGAATAGGGTCTGTTGAGTCCGATTGGCCGAGGCGCCGAGGTGCGTAAGCAGCATAGCCTCTTCATACGCGCGAGAGTGTTACTCAACCAACTAGTGTTTGTAAGATCTCCTCACGACTGTTTCTTCTTCCAATACACGCCTACCCTACGGACCCAGCTGACGCTATATGCGAATTTTCAGCCTTTTGATCAAGTTTTCGGACACCAGAGACACTACAAATTTTGCTGTTTAGATTAAGTAACTTTCCAACAAAAATCAGCGCCTCAGCAACTATTGGACGGCTTTGGGACAACCCCATCGTATGTAATAAAACAGTGTCAATGTGCGCATGCTTATCCTCTGAATGGAACTTATTTGGGTGAATATCCAAAGATTGTGAAACCAAGGACCTACTTTGTACGTTTAATGTAATATGACAGTCCTGATTGAAGACAGGAGGAAACAAAAATGCAAACGCTGTATTTAGGCTGCTTGGCGCTAGGCGTCATATTTGCCATAGTCAGCGTCCTGGTGGGCGATGTGATCGGAGATGCCTTGCATGGGGCCTTTGATTTCGTATCTGTAGATTTTCTGAATCCCACCGTGCTGGCAGGAGGAATAACCGTGTTCGGCGGAGCGGGCATTCTTCTAACCCGGTACAGCGCTCTGGAAGCTGGGGCGATCATTGCTTTGTCTTTGTTAGCCGCCGCTTTTTTGGGAGTACTTATGTATCTAGGGGTGGTTAAGCCCATGGAAAAAAGCGAAATGTCCAATGGTTTCTCAATGAGTGATCTGCCTGGTAAGATCGGGGAAATCACAATTCCTGTTCCCGCCACTGGTTATGGTGAGATTATGGTAAAGTTTGGCGCCGGCAATAGCCTGCATACGGCAGCAAGCTTTGATCATGAGCTGCTTCCGGCAGGGATTAAAGTTGTTGTAGTGGAGGTTAGAGAAGGCGTTGCATTGGTGTCAGAATTCGAAAAGAGAAGAGGAGTGGATCTTTAATGTTCGGTATTCCTGAGTATTTGTTAGTCCCTGCTGTTGTCGTTGCTGTTTTGTTTGTGCTAGGTATCGCATTCTGGGCACGTTACAAAACGGTTGGACCCGATGAAGGGATGATCGTAACGGGGTCGTTCTTAGGGAAAAATCATATTTCAGACGATGGTTCTGGTCGTAAAATAAAGATTGTACGCGGGGGCGGTGCCTTTATACTCCCAGTCTTTCAGAAGGCTGAATTTATGTCGCTTCTTTCTCATAAACTCGATGTGACGACCCCGGAAGTATACACCGAACAAGGGGTTCCGGTTATTGCCGACGGCGTAGCGATCATTAAAGTGGGTAGCTCAACGGAAGATGTGGCGACAGCTGCTGAGCAATTTATGGGCAAACCGATTGAAGCACTGAAGAGCGAAGCACAAGAAGTTCTTGAAGGTCATCTGCGGGCCATTCTCGGTTCGATGACCGTTGAGGAAGTATATCGTAACCGTGACCGCTTTGCGCAAGAGGTTCAAGGCGTGGCGGCACGTGATCTTAAGAAAATGGGTCTGCAAATTGTTTCCTTTACCATCAAGGATGTGCGAGACAAACATGGATATCTAGAGGCACTGGGTAAACCGCGGATAGCTGCTGTGAAGCGGGATGCAGAGATCGCTGAAGCAGAAGCAGTGCGGGATGCGAGAATTCAAAAGGCAAACGCAGAAGAGCAAGGGCAAAAAGCTGAGCTGCTGCGGGATACGAATATTGCCGAAGCCTCTAAGGAAAACCAGCTTAAGGTGGCTGCGTTTAAACGGGATCAGGATACAGCGAAAGCGGAAGCCGACCAGGCTTATCATATTCAAGAGGCACGTGCAAAGCAGACCGTTGTTGAAGAACAGATGAAGGTTGAGCTGGTACGTAAGGAACGTGAAATCGATTTGCAAGCCAAAGAAATTCAAGTTCGCGAGAAGCAGTATGATGCTGAAGTGAAGAAAAAAGCAGAAGCGGATCGTTATGCAGTAGAGCAAGCGGCGGAAGCCGATAAGGCGAAGAGAATGCGTGAGGCAGATGCCTTGCAATATAGTATTGAAACGCAAGCAAAAGCGACATCTGAGCAGAAGCGTCTTGAAGGTCAAGCGATGGCGGATGCAGAGCTGGCTAAAGGTACAGCGGATGCTGAGGTTATCCGGTTGCGCGGTCTAGCGGAAGCAGAAGCCAAAGAGAAACTGGCGGAAGCTTTCCAGAAATTCGGCGAAGCAGCGGTGCTCGACATCATCGTCAAAATGCTGCCTGATTTGGCTGGCCAAATTGCGAAGCCGCTGGCATCTATTGATAAACTTACCGTTGTAGATACCGGTAATGGGGAAGGTGCAGCCCGGGTCAGCAATTATGTGACTCAGCTAATGTCCACCGCTCCAGAGATGCTGAAGAGCGTCTCAGGGATTGATGTAGAGGCACTGATCAAGGGGCTGACCACTAAAGCTTCCGGAAGCAAAGGAGCATCAGTTACACCAACCGCAGCAGTTGCCCCTGCAACTTATATTCAGCCATCAGTAACATCCAGTGCAGCCAGCGAGACTTTAACTTCTCTGCCTGAACAAAAGGAAAAATAGTTTAATGCAAATTATATTGATTTAATTTACTTAAGGTATGACTGGCAAAGCTGCTGGTCATACCTTAATCTTTATGTGTTGATCTAAAACAGACAACATGATAAACAGCTCGTGCGTATACAGGTGATTTTTGGTGAAGGCTTATAGCTTATCGAAATACCATGGGAATTATTGTATAAATGGACATCGTCGCTTTCACTGGTGTTTAAAGATTTTTTCAGGTAAAATAAAAGCCTTTAAGGCTGTTCACTCTGATCTACTAGCTTAGTAAGGACACAGAGTGTTCTTCTAATATGCAATTCTTGGTGTTATGATGGTAGCAAAGCTTGTATTTATCGTACGATTTCTTATTGCGAATGCTGCTGGAAGTTAGGTGTTTAGAAATAAAAGAGGTGTCAAAATGAGTAGCATAACAGTGGCGAAGGTGTTAAATAACAACGTTATCATTGCCCAGCATCCTCAATATTCTGAGGTTGTAGTTATCGGTAAAGGGATAGGGTTTAACCGCAAGCTGCGTGATCAGATTAATCTATCCTCCGTGGAGAAGATGTTTATTCTTCGTAGCCAGGAGGAGCAGGAACAATATAAACAGCTTCTTCCCCAAGTGGATGAGAAGTTGATTGAGGTCGTTCAAGAAATAGTATTACATATTATGCATTGTAACCGTCAGCCGCTTAATGAGCATATTCACATTGCACTTACCGACCATATTTCTTTTGCTATCCGTCGTTTTGAACAAGATATCCCAATTCATAATCCATTTTTGTATGAAACTAAGGAGATTTATCCTGAGGAATATAAGATGGCAGAATATGCGATTGGACGGATCAATGAGGCTATGGGCGTGGAATTGCCGGTGGATGAGATAGGTTTTGTGGCTCTTCATATTGTCAGCGCACTTAGTAATAGGCAAATTTCCGAGGTTAGACAACATTCTCTCTTGATTGGAGAGCTGGTTGGGTTAGTCGAGAATTATCTGGACTATCGAATCCCACGGGATTCACTTGATTACTCAAGACTGGTAACCCATCTGCGATTTGTTCTAGAAAGATTACGCCGTGGAGAGGCGGTACAAGAGACCTCAACCCTGGATGGACTCATGAAACGGGAGTATCCTGAGATGTATTCGTTGGCTTGGAAATTAACAAAAATTATCGAACAGCGTGTGCGAATTCCCGTGTATCAAGCTGAGGTAAGTTATTTGACGATTCACCTGCAGCGTATTGCCCAGAAAAAAGTGGACGAACAAGATATGGACAAGAATGGTGAAGCTCCTTAAAGTGCAAAAGTTGTAACAAATCATGGTTTCAAAAAAAACGCTTGCTACTTAAAAAAAACGATGCTACAATGTTCACTGTCATCAACAAAACAGAATATCGAGCGTGTAACTGATTCGATCAGGCATGAGTGAATTACAGTATTTTGGTTGTTAACCCCCTTCTTGGGGCAATCTAACGATAGCGTTAGATTACAACTTCTATACTGTGTTGCTCATGCCTTTTTTGGCATCTGTTTTAGTGAAATTAATGAAAGGAGTAACCTAAATGTTTAAAAAGTTGTTTGGTGTTTTACAAAGAGTTGGTAAAGCTCTGATGCTTCCAGTAGCTATTCTGCCTGCGGCAGGTTTGCTTCTTGGAATAGGAAACATGCTGGTAAACCCAGACTTCCTGCAATATGTTCCAGCACTGGAGAACCATGTTGTTCAGGCTGTTGCCAATGTATTGATGAATTCAGGACAAATTGTATTTGATAATCTAGCCTTACTCTTCGCGGTGGGGGTTGCGATAGGTTTAGCCGGGGGTGAAGGTGTTGCGGGTCTAGCTGCCATTATCGGTTTCCTCGTAATGAACATTACGATGGGTACAGTTATTGGTGTTAATGATTACGTTCTAAGCCAAGGCGACTTCTCGTATGCCAGCGTATTAGGGATTCCAACACTGCAAACAGGGGTGTTTGGAGGTATACTCGTCGGTATATTGGCTTCGGCCATGTACAAGCGATTCTTCAAAATTGAGCTTCCTTCTTACCTAGGTTTCTTCGCAGGTAAACGTTTCGTACCGATTATGACGGCGGTAACAGCTCTAATCTTGGGCTTGTTACTGACAATAGTATGGCCACCTATTCAACATGGTCTGAACTATGTGTCACAAAGTATGATTGATACGAACAAAACGCTTGCAGCGTTTATCTTCGGAACGATCGAACGTTCGCTCATTCCTTTTGGACTGCATCACATTTTCTACTCTCCATTCTGGTATGAATTTGGTACCTACGTTGATAAAGCTGGAGAATTGGTACGTGGTGACCAACGGATCTTCATGCAGCAGCTTCGCGATGGAGTAGACTTCACAGCAGGGACATTTACTACGGGTAAATATCCATTCATGATGTTTGGTCTTCCAGCAGCGGCTTTGGCTATCTATCATGAAGCTAAACCTCAGAATAAAAAGATCGTCGGAAGTTTGATGATTTCCGCGGCATTGACATCGTTCTTGACAGGGATTACTGAGCCGCTCGAATTCTCGTTCCTATTCGTGGCTCCATTGCTGTTCGCTGTACATGCTGTGTTTGCAGGTCTGTCCTTTATGACTATGCATATTCTTGATGTTAAAATCGGCATGACATTCTCGGGTGGTTTTATCGATTTTGTGCTCTTCGGTATTATCCCGAACCGTACAGCTTGGTGGCTGGTTATTCCGGTAGGTCTGGCCCTTGCCTTAATTTATTACTTCGGCTTCCGGTTTGTAATTCGGAAATTCAATCTTATGACACCGGGTCGTGAAGAAGATACGAATGAAGAAGAAGAAGTGAATACGGAGTCTGTCTCCAGAGCCGGTGATGATCTACCGCGGAACATTTTGTCCGCTCTAGGTGGTAAAGAAAACATCACTCATCTAGACGCTTGTATTACCCGCCTTCGTGTTGAAGTTAAAGATAAGGCAGGCGTAGACAAGAACCGTCTTAAGAAACTTGGTGCATCAGGTGTGCTGGAAGTGGGTAATAACGTTCAAGCGATTTTTGGCACACGTTCAGATACGATTAAATCGCAGATTCAAGATGTAATTAACGGAAAGACACCTGCGGCTTCAGCAGCTCCAGTAGTGGTTACTCCAGAGCCAGAAGAAGAACAACAGGCAGGTGAAGCTGGTGAAGCGATTATCAAGGAAGATATCGTATCTCCAGTAAACGGTGAATTGTTGGATATCACAGAGGTGCCAGATCCAGTATTCTCCCAAAAAATGACGGGCGACGGCTTCGCGTTTCTATCCGAAGATGGGAAAATTGCTTCACCGGTTTACGGTAAGGTATTTAACGTGTTCCCGAGCAAACATGCCATCGGTATTATGTCTGACGGAGGCAAGGAAGTGCTCGTTCATATTGGGGTTAATACGGTTAAGCTTAAAGGTCAAGGCTTCACGGTATTAGTTGAAGAAGGCGATCTTGTAGCGGCTGGGCAACCGATTATGGAAGTGGATTTAGAGTATGTAAAAGCACATGCACCTTCTGTAATCTCACCTGTTATTTTCTCGAATTTACCAGAGGGCTCTTCTGTAACATTGAAGAAGCCGGGTAAGGTTTCTATAGGAGACCAAGACATCATTACGATTCAGTAAAAGTGCAAGGGCCGATGCTTCTTTGTTCATACAAGGAAGCGAAGCTTTCACTATAAATTTAAAATACTCTAATAACAGAAAGCGAGTTGGATAATATTATGCAAAAAACATTCAGAATTGTCGATGAAGATGGAATTCACGCACGTCCAGCAACTGCCTTGGTAAATACAGCGACAAAATTCAAAGGTACAGAAGCATTTGCAGAAGCTAAAGGTAAAAAAGTAACTTTGAAATCCATTCTTGGCGTATTGTCATTGGGCCTTGAAGCTGGAGATACTTTGTCTTTGATTACTGAAGGAAGCGAAGAAGCAGAAGCTTTGAACGCTCTTCAAGAAGTAATGATTAAAGAAGGGCTAGGGGAAATCCATGAATAAGATTTCAGGAATCGCGGCTTCAGCAGGGATTGCAGTAGCCCGTGCTTTTATCCTGAAACATCCGGATTATACGATTACGAAGACAGGTATCAGTGATACTGAAGCAGAAGTCGCTAAGTTGAATGATGCACTCGCCAAATCAAGAGTGGAGCTGCAAACGATTAAAGAGCGTACTTTGGCAGAGCTGGGGGAGAAAAAGGCTGAGATTTTCGAATCACATCTGCTTATTCTTGATGACCCAGAGCTGATCAATCCCGTAATTGATAAAATCCGTGAGGAATCGGTTAACGCGGACTATGCGCTAAACGAAGTGGCTACACAATTTATTGAAATGTTCGAAAATATGAAGAGTGCCTATCTGCAGGAACGTGCAGCTGACATGCGTGATGTTACCAAGCGTTTGCTGAACCACCTGCTGGGCATTCATTATGTAAGTCCTGCAGAAATCAGTGAAGAAGTAATCGTGATTGCTCAAGATCTAACACCATCGGATACAGCACAGCTTAATCGTAAGTTCGTTAAAGGCTTCACAACGAACATTGGTGGACGGACTTCCCACTCTGCGATTATGGCACGTTCTTTGGAAATTCCAGCGGTTGTTGGAACTAAAACGGTTCTGTCCGAAGTGAATTCTGGCGATTTGGTGATTGTCGATGGTCTGAATGGGGACGTTCTGATCAATCCTAGCGAAGCTGAAGTGGCAGAGTACACTCGCAAGCAGGAAGCTTACGACTTGCAAATCGCAGAATGGAAGAAACTTCGCGACGAACCAACAGTATCAGCAGACGGTAAACATGTTGAGCTAGCTGCCAATATTGGTACACCAAATGATGTGAATGGTGTAATTGAGAATGGTGGCGAAGGTGTAGGTCTGTACCGCACTGAGTTCCTTTACATGGGTCGCGATAAGCTGCCTTCTGAGGAAATCCAATATAACGCCTACCGTACTGTACTTGAGAACATGAAGGGTAAGCCGGTAGTCGTACGTACCCTGGATATCGGTGGCGATAAAGAGCTGCCTTATCTGGACCTTCCGAAGGAAATGAATCCTTTCCTTGGTTTCCGTGCGATCCGTCTGTGCTTGGATCGTCAGGATATTTTCCGTACTCAACTACGTGCATTACTAAGAGCAAGTGTTCACGGGGATCTTCGCATTATGTTCCCTATGATAGCTACGCTTGGTGAATTCCGTGCTGCGCGTGATCTTTTGCTCGAAGAGAAAGCTAAGCTTCGGGAAGAAGGTAAGGAAGTATCAGACAACATTCAGCTCGGCATAATGGTTGAGATTCCATCAACTGCTGTACTGGCTGACCAGTTTGCTAAGGAAGTTGATTTCTTCAGTATCGGTACGAATGATCTTATTCAATATACAATGGCTGCTGACCGTATGAATGAACAGGTATCTTACCTGTATCAGCCTTACAATCCAGCCATCCTGCGTTTGGTCAAAAATGTAATTGATGCAGCCCATGCAGAAGGTAAATGGACAGGGATGTGTGGTGAAATGGCTGGTGACGCAACAGCTATTCCGCTGCTACTGGGTCTTGGTCTTGACGAATTCAGCATGAGTGCAACTTCCATTCTGCCAGCGCGCAGTCAAATTTCTAAATTGTCGGCTGCCGACATGAAGGATTTGGCTGCAAAAGCTTTGCAGCTTGGCACGGCTGAAGAAGTAGCTGCACTTGTTCAAAGTATCGCTAAGTAACTTTTTACGCATGCATTAATCCGTTTTAGCGTTCTACTGTTTTCCAACTACTATTGCCGACTTCCGATGGCTGGAGGTCGGCTTTTTTATGTTTTTTAATCTATAATTTACTTTAATTCGACCTCATTTACTGTTCACTGTTTATTTTCTTTATTGCGCAGATGTCTATACCGATAGTATTAGTAATGAGCATAAAGTCGATAAGGAACCCAAACCTATAAATATGTCGTACATATAATAGTAAGGATCCATAGAAAGTTTATACTCCATTTGCCGACTTGCAGCGCTGTGCAAGTAT
Organism: Paenibacillus sp. FSL R5-0928; assembly: GCF_037970385.1. NCBI lineage: Bacteria > Bacillati > Bacillota > Bacilli > Caryophanales > Paenibacillaceae > Paenibacillus > Paenibacillus sp. FSL R5-0928. The sequence continues at coordinate 1,957,875 of NZ_CP150225.1, forward strand.
TAATATGTAATGAATTGGTAATATATGGACTTATAAGCAACCCTACAGGTTAGGTGGGGAGCCATAGGATGGTGTTAATTCATGAGTAAAAATTATATAAATGCAGAATTGATGATGGAAGTCTATGAGGGTAAGGACTTAGGCTTGACGTATTCAACGGAGTACAGTGTCTTTAAAGTCTGGGCACCTACGGCTCTTGCTGTGTCCCTTGTCCTGTACGAAACAGGTGGTTATCAACTGAATAGTGAGTCACATAAGAGCGCTGTGGACAGTGGTCGGATTGTATATATGCAGCGTAGTAATGGCGGAGTCTGGCAGACCAAGTTATCAGGTGATCTAAAAGGGAAATATTATATGTACCGTGCTGTTTTTGCAGATGGTAATGTGACAGAAGCAGTAGATCCTTATGCAACAGCCGTATCAGCTAATGGTTTAAGATCGGCAATCGTTAATTTGCAGGATACGAATCCAGAACATTGGGATCAGGATGTAGCGCCTCCGTTACAGCATCCTGCCGACGCAGTGATTTATGAACTGCATGTTCGTGACTTTTCCTCACATGAGAGCTCTGGTATGTATTATAAGGGTAAATTCAAAGCATTTACCGAATTTGGATTAAAGGATCCGGCAGGAAATACAGTGGGGATTGATCATCTGGCTGAATTAGGGATTACCCATGTTCATCTGATGCCGGTATTTGATTTTCAGACCGTGGATGAGCTGAAGGTGGTTAATCGGGGTTCCTCCATAGCTAATGTGGACTACAATTGGGGGTATGATCCCCAGCATTATAATGTACCTGAAGGATCTTACAGCACCGATCCTGCCAATCCTGGCTTGCGGATCCGTGAATTTAAAGAGATGGTGCAGGCCTTGCACAGCCGCGGGATCGCGGTAATTATGGATGTCGTTTACAACCACACTTATGCTGTGGAGAATGGACCTTTTGAGCCGCTTGTCCCAGATTATTTCTATCGCCGCGATTTTATGGGACGTTTGTCGAATGGCTCCGGGGTTGGCAATGAGCTGGCTACAGAACGTCCGATGGTCCGTAAATTTATTAAAGACTCCCTATCTTATTGGGCTGCGGAATATCATATCGATGGTTTCCGGTTTGATCTGATGGGTCTGATGGACAGTGTTACCATGCGGGAGATTACGGAAGAGCTCCGTCTAGAAGTGAATCCGAATCTGTTGCTTTACGGTGAACCTTGGACGGGTGGAGATTCTCCGCTGGCCACTAAAACGCTAAAAGGTGTACAACGGGGCAAGGGTTATGCTGTCTTCAACGATAACTTTCGTTCAGCGATCAAAGGGGATAGTGATGGCTTCGGAAGAGGGTTCGTGACAGGCGAATATGGCAAAGAAGGTGCTATTGCAGCCGGAATTAAAGGAGCAATTCATGAGTTTACGGACTCGCCTGTGGAATCTGTGAACTATGTAACTGCCCATGATAATTTGAATTTATGGGATAAGTTGCTTATCGTTCAAGGGGGGAGCCAGAAAGCTGATTTTCCGGTAATCGCCAACATGGATAACGAGGATCTGGAAGATGCAGTGGCCCTTGCCAATCCATACGTGAATGTAGATCCGGAGAACATTCTCGGTAATGAAACTGTACGTCGTTCCTTGCTTGCTAACGGAATTATTCTGACATCGCAAGGGATACCTTTCCTGCATGCTGGAGATGAGCTCCTGCGCAGTAAATTTGGAGATCATAACAGCTACCGAAGCGGTGACGCGATCAACTCGATCCGCTGGAATATGAAAAGCGTATTTAAGCCCGTATTTCAATATTATAAAGGCCTGATCGAGCTGCGGCGCACACATCCGGCATTTCGTCTGCATGGCCGCCAGGAAATTGAACGTTCGTTGGAATTTCTGCGATGTGATGGCGGAATAGTATCGTATCTTCTTAGAGGCCATGCAGGAGGCGATCTTTGGAACAATATAACCGTTATCTTCAATGCTAATAATGATCGAATGACGGTGGCTCTTCCTGAGATTTCTAACGGGTGGAGTATAGTAGTAGACCATACCCGTGCCGGGATAGAAGCCATCCGCAGAATCGAAGGCAATGAGGTAGAAGTGGAAGGGTTGTCGATGATGGTCCTTTATGATGAATGTGGTGAGCCAGCCCCACGCTCTAAAATCATCGAAATACACTATGAACGCCCTGATCAGAATTACCAAGGCTGGAATCTTTGGGTTTGGGATACAGGAATCCAGGATGGACAATGCGATTTCCGTTATATGGAGAACGGGCGTGCAGTAGCCCGCATCGAAGTGCTGCCAGATACCCAATCAATTGGATATATTTTGCGGCTTAATGATTGGGAAGAAAAAGATGGAGACGGAGACCGCTTCATTGATTGTTCTACGAATGGAGAGTTAACCAAGGTCTTAGTCCGGGATCGTGAACAGGAGATTGATGGAATTTCAGAGGATCATCTTCGGTTAAGCAGTTAGTGGCAATACAAAAAAAAGCTGTTTCAGGGTTGATTGTATCCTGAGACAGCTTTTTATTTGGTTTTATGGTTTTACAATGGTCTGGTCAGCAAACTCTTCGTCCACAAGCTCATAGTAAAGATTGGCTTTATTGCCACCATGGTCTTTGGAGCGGTACATCGCCAAATCGGCGGCACGCAGCAGTTCATTGATACTGCTTCCATGTTCAGGAAATAAAGCTACTCCGATACTCGCGGAGGTGTGGAAGCTGGACCCGTTATCAACAGACCAAGACTTATTGAACAGTTTAAGTAACCGCTGCAGCGTTTCATCAAGCATCTCTGGAGAAGTGAATCGATGCAGTACAACTGCGAATTCATCTCCGCCGATCCGGAAGGCCTGACCTATTCCTTTGACTGTATGCTGAAGTTCACGGGAGAGCAGCTGAAGAAATTCGTCTCCAGCCAGATGGCCTAAGGTATCATTTAGCTGCTTGAATCTGTCACAATCCAGCAGGGCCAGTGCAATTTTTTGCTTCCGTTCTCCGGGTTGTGTGATAAGGTTCTCCATATACATTTTGAAATGAGCCCTGTTGGGAATCGCTGTTAAATGATCATAGAAGGCTAGCTTATGTAGTCGTTCTTCGTATTGTTTTCGCTGGGTAATTTCTCGAGATAACAGCATGAATTGTGCTGGGAATTTACGGCTGCCGAGAACAGGTGACACCTTAGTTTCAAGCCATACCCATTGGCCTTCTGCTCCGCGCATGCGCAGTTCTGAAATGCGCGGGGTTCCCTGAACCACGCTCTTTAATTTAGCCCAGGCAATCTCCGGTTCACGTATGTAGTTGGATAACGGATCTCCTTTTTTAGGCACATAGCCTAGAATACTGGAGTGTGAGGGGGAAGCGTATAGAATCAACCCGTTAGGATCCGTCAAAATAATGAAATCAGACATGGTTTCACCGATTAGCTGATAAAGTGTTTGTTCTTCCAGCATTTCATTCTGGAGCCAGATGATTTTGCGTCCAAGGTAAATAATGACCAGGAGAAACACAAGTAAGAGGAGCGAATATAGGGAGAACAAAGCGCTTTTTTTATCCTTAAAACCGTCCGTTACTTGCAAGGCGTAGTTGCCAATCAAGTCCTCTGCTTGATCGAGATGTGCTCTAGCTTCATTGAATTGCGAGTTTAGGGTGAGCGCAGAATATGAATCCGGATTCCAGCTACTCTTCGTCCGTTCCGTTATTAGCGTATGCCCTGAATTTTTCCACATGACAATGGTAGTTTCGAAGGAGCGCAGCTCGTTTTTTAATTCGGAAAGGATAATTCCACTTTGTTTCATATCACTGTAAGGTTTTTTTATAGCGTTGATATTTGCTCTTGCTAGACTTATTCGTTCCTGCGCTTGAAGATTATTATCTATAAACTCCGTAGTGAACTGTTCACCTTCCGCGGCTGTTAGGTTTGGACCCATTGCGATTTGCAAGGCTACAGCAGCTTGATGCAGATCACGATCGGCGCTCAGTATGAGCTTAGAGTTCTGATATATATCATCATAAAGAGAATCTGACAATCTATTAATAGTGTGATTTAAATAGAGTAGCGAGGACACGCTGATCCCGACCAGAAGGACGGAGATTGCAGCGAAGACATAGAATAGTTTGCGTGTTACCTTGAATTCGAAGAACCCTGCCACAGTCATCTTCTCCCTGTATAAGATGATTAAGTAAATCTATTGCTGCTTAAGTAGAACCTGCAGAAGTCAATCTATGGTCAGGCGTAATTTAACTCAGTCACTGATGTTTGAAGGTGCTTTTGGGAATAAAAGAGGTGTTGTATACATAGTGGGAAAACATAGGAAAGTGTACGTGTGAGTAAATGGTAGTTTCTAGTATATCAAGTATATAGGACGTGCTGCTTATAGAGCAATCTTTACTCATAATAATCCAAAAGACAAAATTTAAAGTTTAATGTATGGGCCTATTGAATTATCTATATTCAAACCGATGGATCCTATTACCCCACTCGATCATAAATGATACGGCTTACAGCTGCTGAAAAAAACTGCCCTTAGTCATAATGACTACAGGAAAGCTAATCATTCATTATTCGTTACGCAGTGCGTGAATGGGGTGAAGTCGTGCGGCTTTGTTCGCAGGCATCATTCCAAAAATCACGCCTGCCCGCCCCGATGCCAATCCAGCTTGTCAAAACGACAGATTTTGCATATAATAAAGAGACATATCTCTTGTAGTAAAGAGATACCTGACAATTAGCATGAATTGTGAAATGCAGTGATGGAGAAGAGTACACAGTGCCTGACTTACAGGGAGGAGACGCCGCGGATTGAGAGCGTTTCTAAGAAGCAGAGCTGTCGAAGTTCACTCCGGAGCAGTTCCCTGAATTCCTTAAGCTGTCTAATAGGGAAGGGTAGGGGATACCGGTCACAGACCGTTATTTCTGTATAAAGTGAGATAGGTATCTGTCCAGCCAAAAGAGGGAATGAAGCTCTTAAGGGGAACAGATCAGCTTGTCTAACAAGGGTGGTACCACGGTCTTTTCGTCCCTTACCGGGAGGAAAGGCCTTTTTTTGTTGAACTAGACAATGATTGAAGGGGGCTGTACACGGCCATGAAAGAGAAGTTGGAAGCATTGAAGGTTGAAGCGCTGGCTAAGCTGCAGGAGGTTATGGATCCGCAGGTACTAAATGATTTAAGAGTGAAGTATCTCGGTAAAAAAGGTGAGCTTACAGAGGTTCTGCGCGGTATGGGAGGACTTAGTGCTGAGGAGCGTCCGGTAATCGGGCAAGTGGCGAATCAGGTTCGCAGTGCTATTGAGGAGATTATCGGCGCGAAGCAGGAGGCTTTTCAAGAGCAGGAAACCCAGCAACGTTTGCAGGCTGAAAAAGTAGACGTAACCTTACCGGGTCGCCGTTTACAGCAAGGGGGCATTCACCCGCTTAGCAGAGTCGTACAGGAGATTGAGGATATTTTTATCGGCATGGGCTACCGTGTAGCTGAAGGTCCGGAAGTGGAGACCGATTATTATAACTTTGAAGCTCTAAATCTGCCTAAGAATCACCCGGCACGTGATATGCAGGATTCTTTCTATTTAACAGATGACCTGCTAATGCGCACTCAAACCTCGCCAGTACAGATTCGTACTATGCAGGCTATGAACGGTGAAGCTCCTGTTAAAATCATCTGTCCGGGTAAAGTATTCCGCCGTGATGATGATGATGCAACGCATTCCTTCCAGTTCCACCAAATCGAAGGTTTGGTCATTGGAAGTAACATTCGAATGAGTGATCTGAAGGGCACCCTGCAACAATTTGTGCAGGAGATGTTTGGACCGAATACAGGCATTCGTCTTCGTCCGAGCTTTTTCCCATTCACGGAGCCAAGTGTTGAAGTAGACGTAAGCTGCTTCAAATGTGGTGGCGATGGCTGCAGACTATGCAAGCAAAGTGGATGGTTAGAAATCCTTGGCGCAGGTATGGTACACCCGAATGTACTGAAAATGGGTGGCTATGATCCTGCTGAATACAGCGGCTTCGCCTTCGGAATGGGTGTAGAGCGGATTGCAATGCTTAAATACGGCATCGATGACATCCGTCATTTCTATAGTAATGATATGAGTTTTGTGAAGCAGTTCAAGGGCGTTTAGTTATTGTGGTGCGCTGGCTGATAGTGGCTGGAGAATGGGTTTTGGAGCATCTGATTTCCTTGTAGGGACCGTCCTTAATAGTGTGTAGCTGAAATTGAGTGCACTTCATCCGTTCTCCCACAGGAAGCAGCACGAACGACAGTGAAATAAATACATCTGAAACATAAAGGAAGTGAGCGGATATGAAAGTATCAACCGGATGGTTGGCTGATTATACATCGATTGAAGGAGTAACCGCCGAACAGCTAGCGGAGAAGATTACCGCTGCCGGCATTGAGATTGACGGCGTAGAGCGCCGCAATAAAGGCATTTCCGGCATCGTAACCGGCTATGTGAAATCAAAGGAAAAACATCCTGATGCCGACAAGCTGAACGTATGTATCGTGGATGCGGGCCAAGATGAGGATCTACAAATCGTCTGCGGCGCAAAAAATGTAGCTGCAGGTCAAACTGTACCTGTAGCACTGGTCGGTGCTAAGCTGCCAGGACTGGATATCAAAAAAGCCAAGCTGCGCGGCGTCCTATCGCAAGGGATGATCTGCTCGGCCAAAGAATTGGGACTGAATGATAAATTGCTTCCAAAAGAGCAACAAGAAGGTATTCTTGTGCTGCCTGAAGGGACAGAGATTGGTCAGGATATTTCCAAGGTCCTCGGCTTAGATGACGAGATTCTGGAATTCGATCTGACTCCGAACCGTTCGGATTGCCTCAGTATGATTGGTGCTGCTTATGAAGTAAGTGCGATTCTTGGGCGTGAAGTTAAATTGCCTGATCCAAAAAGCGAAATTATTGAGATCAGTGGTCCTGCTGCGGATTCCATTTCCGTCAAGATTGAAGATGAAGAATACTGCAGCCATTATGCAGTTCGTTATATTGCAGGTGTTAAACCTGCACCATCACCGCTGTGGATTCAGAATCGTCTGATGGCTGCTGGGGTTCGTCCAATTAATAATATCGTGGACATTACCAATTACGTGATGCTGGAATATGGACAGCCGCTGCATGCTTTTGATGCAGATAAAGTGCAAGGTGGAGAACTCGGCGTTCGTCTTGCCCATGAAGGTGAAGTTTTGGTTACACTTGACGGTCAAGAGCGTAAGCTAGAGCCGCAAATGCTCGTTATCGCTGATGGAGTTAAAGCTGTAGGTCTGGCCGGAGTAATGGGTGGACGGGATACAGAGGTTACTGCTGAGACGGTAAACCTTGTTCTGGAATCTGCTAAGTTTGATGGTGGTACGATTCGTAAAACCTCGCGTCAATTGGGACTTCGCTCTGAAGCCTCCCTTCGTTTCGAGAAGGAAGTGGATCCAAGTGCAGTTATTCCTGCATTGAACCGTGCAGCAGTGCTGATTGCACGTTATGCTGGCGGATCGGTCCATGAAGGCATCGTGCAAGCAGGAACTGACGCTGTTCAAGAGAAGGTTCTCACCTTGTCCTTAGAGAAACTGAATCGTTATCTGGGAACGGATTTGTCCTTGCTGGAAGTGAAGACATTGTTTGGCCGTCTACACTTCAAATGCGGAGATACCGCACAAGGGCTGGTTGAAGTTCAAGTCCCAACCAGACGTGGCGATATCAGCTATGATGTTGATCTTATTGAAGAAATTGCCCGCCTGTACGGATATGACAATATTCCAACGACTCTAATTGAAGGAATTACAACGCCAGGAGCACTAACTCACAAGCAAGCGCTCCGTCGTGAACTGCGCCGCTTATTGTCACATGGCGGTTACCAAGAGGTGATGGGTTACTCCTTCATCCAGCCGCAACAAAGCACAATGTTCCCTGCGTTATCAGAAGGAGCAGTAGCGGTGAAGCTGGCTATGCCGATGAGTGAAGAACGCAGCGTACTGCGTACCAGCCTTCTTCCGCAACTATTGGATATTGCCAGCTACAATACCAATCGTCGTCAAAGCGACTTGGCATTGTTTGAAATCGGCAACGTCTTCTTCACGGATGAAGAACAGCTGACTCGCCAACCACGCGAACTGCCAGTGCTGGGGCTGTTGCTTAGCGGAAGCTTAACAGTGAAGCAATGGAATGTTTCGGCACAGCCTGTGGACTTCTTTGATTTGAAGGGTGCGCTGGAAACGGTATTTGCTCATTTAGGGCTGACTGATAAAATCGTCTATGTGGGAGACAGCCCAGAAGGATTTCATCCTGGGCGTTCCGCATCGGTATATTTACTCGGGAACGAGGGCCGTGTGAAGATCGGAACGATGGGGCAGATTCATCCGGATCTGCAAAGACAGCTGGATCTGGTGGATACTTATGCGGCAGAAATTTTATTGCAGCCGTTATATGAAAGTGCGCAAAGCCGTTTGCAATATAATGAGCTTCCGCGTTTCCCGGGAATGGAACGGGATATTGCTGTGGTCGTGGATTCCGCTGTACCAGCGGGCGATCTGCTGGCTTCCATCCGTGATAACGGAGGTACTTTGCTCCAGTCCGTACAGGTATTTGACGTGTACACTGGCGGTAAGCTGGAGAGTGGAAAGAAGAGCATCGCGATCTCACTGCTGTATCGTCATAGTGAACATACACTGACTGATGAAGAAGTAGGAGAGGTGCATGAGAAGGTATTAGCATCTCTTCAACAAACTTTTGGTGCAGAATTAAGAAAGTAGCAGGAATTGTGTAAAGCCGCAGCGAATCCATTTAGAAACTGAGATTCGCTGCGGTTTTTTCTAGGTAGAGTGCAAAGCGGAGAATATCAGCCATAATCTATTGAATATTAGGGATTTTGCCAAATGCTTACCAAAAAAGCTACAATAGAAGAAGTGAAACTAGCTTAGAATCCGCACACATACAAAGGAGGGCACAACTGTGGCTATGGACCGGACACGTGTCGCCGTGGAGATATACGGAACTTCCTATAAACTCGTCGGAAGCAGTACTGAATATATGAAACAAGTGGCCCGTTATGTTGATGAACATATGCGCACGATTTCTAAATCTCACACCAGACTGGACACACCGCGTATAGCGGTGCTTGCAGCTGTACATATGGCGGAGCAGGCTATTCAGGTTCAGGACTTCAAAAATGAACTAAACATGATGACAGGTGAACGCAGTGAACTGCGATTGGAAGTATCTCGCCTGCTGGAGGTACAGCGGGAGCGGCAAGAAGAAATTGAGCGACTTGAAGCTGCGGCCAAAGAAGAGGCTGGGCGACTGATTGCTGCTGCTGAGGAAGAACGTAAGCGGCATTTGGAGATTCAGGAGAATGAACGCAAGGTACATGCGGAGCAGCTTCAGGAGGCAGTGCAAGCTGTGGAAGTTGCACGCAAGAAGCTGGAAGAAGAATTGCTTGAGCGCGAGATAGAGCTGCAAGAACTGCGGACAAGCTACGAAGAAGAGCGGGCAGCTAGTCGTGAACAACAGCGGCAGGAACTGGCGAAGGCGGAAGCCATCCGCTTGCAGCAGCTGGAGGAGCAGAAGGCTGCTCATCTGCAAGAGCTGGAGAACATCCGAGAGACGCTGACCAAGGAGAAGACAGACACGCTGTCTGCTCTGCAGCTTGAGCTGACCGAGACCAAGTCAACACTGGAGGAAGAGCTTGAGGTTACCAAGTCTACATTAGGTAAAGAACTCGAAGATACCAGATTGACGCTGGGTAAGGAGCTTGAGGATACCAAGTTGACCTTAGGTAAAGAGCTTGAGAGTACCAAAGCGAAGTTGGGCAAAGAGCTGGCGGAAGAACGTGAAGCACTGCAGCGGGAGCAAACCAAGAATAAGGAACTGCGGCAGTCACAAGGCACTCAAGAGCATAGACATAAGCAAAGCATTCAAGAGCTGGAGAAACAGCTGGCGGAGCTTCGTGGTGGGACCGGGCAACTTCAGTCCAGATTACGGGCGGCTGAAGCCAGTCTTAAGAGTGAGCGAGATGCAAGACAGACGCTGCTTGGACAATATGAAGCGATTGTTAAACGTGAAGAACAGCTCAGTGAAGAGCTGCGCACGGCTACTGAGCTGGGCACACTGTTGAATGAGGAGCTGGAAGAGTTACGCCAGCGTTATCAACAGTCACAGAATGAAGCGACAGAGCTAAGAGCGTCTCTACAGGAGACGAGTGAGAATCTGCACCGTGTTCAGGAAGAACTTGCGGGATCAGCAGCAGAGGCGGCTAACTGGCAGGAGCTTTCGGATAAACGTATGGAAGATATTGGTGAACTGGAAATGAATCTGCTGGAGTCTGAGGAGAAATCCGTGTTGCTTCAGAAAGAGATCGACACGCTACGTGGGCAAGCCGATGGATTAGTACAGCAGCTGGATCAGGAGGTTCAGCTTCGTACAGATGCAGAACGCGAAACAGCGGCACTTCGGGAGCAAGGTGTGCAGGTTCAGAAGGAGCTGTCTGCGCTTCGTGTGCGTTATGAGGAATTGATTGCTCAATACGATGATGTACTGCAAGAAGGAGAACGCCTGCAGGAAAGATATCAACTGCTGCAGGAAGAAGGCGAAGAGGCAACACGACGCTTAGAAGAGCTGTCTGAAGCTAGTCGTGAAGCCGCTGCTACTGTTGCTGAGCAACAGGAAGTGCTGAAGGAAGCAGAGGCGTACGGAGCTTCTTGGAAGCACAAGTACGAGGAGCTATCCGATCGGCAGCTGCAGTGGACGGATCTCGAAGCGAAGCTGCGCGAGGAGATCGACATTTGGCAGCAGGAAGCCGGCGAGGCTGAGATGAAGCAGGAAGCTATTGATCGTGAACGTAGCGAGGTGCTTCAGCAGTTAGGTGAAGTTGGTGAAAGCTATGAAATGGTTCAAGGACAGCTTCGTTTGTTGCAGGTCCAGTTTGAAATGCGTCAGGAAGAGCTTGACAAGCTTACGGACGAGCATCGTAACCTTAAAGAGGAATATGCCAAGCTGCAAAATGAATATAATGAATGGATTCAACTGATCGAGCAGGACAGTTGAATGCCGGATGCAAGTAAGAGGGCTGACCTGATGAGTAGAGAGATCTATCTCGGGTCAGCACTCTTTATTAATGAGCTCAGATTAAAAAAACAGCCGATATCAGGGAGAATCCCTAATAATCGGCTGTTTATGTGTAATCTATTCCACGATGATAGTAGCTCTCATTCCGCTATGTCCGGAGCCACACATAATGGAACAGGTCATTTCGAAAGTTCCAGCTTCCTCTGGTACGATCACCTTTGAGGATTTTTTTTCATTAAGCTGCAGCTCGAACTCAGGAATAAGGATACCGTGATTGCCGTCATCATTTTTAAAAATGATTTTGACGGGTACACCCTTTTTTAGATGATATTCTTCCTGATCAAAGCTGTAATTCGTAGCTGTAATTATGAGTTCTGTTTCTGCCTCGATCTCCGGCTCCGATGTGTTAGCATTGCCAGCAGCACTATCATTGCTGTTCCCACAGGCTGTAAGTGCTATAACGAACACCATTGAAAGTAGAATTGCAAATTTTTTAATGATCTAAATCCCCTCCCAAGAAGTCCAAGCATAGTGAAAATGTGACAATTATGTAGACATCATAACTTAAAATTTAAGAAAGCGCTTTGATTAAATGTGAAAAATCTGTGAACAGGCAGACTGTTCAAACTTTGTCGTAAATTGCAAAAAAATGATGAAAATATAACTAAAATTTATTATAATGAAAGCTATTACATTAACGTCTAAAAGTAGGGGATACATATTACAAGTATTAACGATGCGCTAAGTACGGAGGTTTGGCACCGTAGAATCTTAAAAGGCTATTGGATGGTAGTCATTCTTTTATTAATCTCACAGTTGCTGTTTTTGTCGAATATTGACCGACTCCAAATAAAAACAACAATGGACACGAACCTGTGGCATTTATTTATAGCCTGTAATTTACTAATTGTGGTCCTTATGATTACTGCGGAGCTGTGGCTGCGTTATAGTAAACAGTCCCCTAAATATGGGGTGGTTAGCTGTGGTTTTTTAGTGTCCTACCTTATGTATTTTGTATTAGAGCCTTTTGTTGACGGTGCTCAGATGACACTTATGATGCCGATTATGGTTGCTCTTATTTATTTTGATCGTAAGCTCCTGTACATAATGGGGTTATTTAGTATTGTGTTTTATGCTGGGGTATATTTTGGGTTGGAACGGCCATTCCTACATAAACCGCTGCTTGAATTCTTGATGGTAGAGTGTGTATTTTTGGTATTTGTGCTGATGGCTATTGCAGTAATTATTCGTGCTCGTGAAGCGCGTATAAATTTAGAGAGATTAACGAAGGCGGGCCAAGATCTAATGGTGGAGAGGGCTATTTCGGATAAGCTGCTGAAGATTGACGCACTTACTGGACTCTATAATCATAAAACCTTTCATGAATATTTGGATTCATTATTGGAGCAATGTGAAAGCAACAACCTTCAACTGCAGCTGGCTCTTTTCGATATTGATAACTTCAAGCAAGTGAATGATACCTACGGACACAGGGTTGGAGACCTTGTGCTTAAGGTGATAGCGGACAAGGTAGGCGGTATGATTGAATTAAATGATTTTGCGGCTAGGTATGGCGGGGAAGAGTTCGCTGTGATTTTTACAGATAAAAGTTTCTCGGAGTCCTATGAAGCAGTAGAAAAATTACGGAAAAATATTGCTCAAATTGAACATTTGCAGGCTGGGAACAAGCCGATCACCGTTAGCATTGGAATTTGTGATTATCAGCTTGGGGATGGGAAAGAGCTTCTCTTCCGTAAAACAGACAAGGCGCTTTATACCGCTAAAAAGCAAGGCAAGAACAGAGTGGTCAACTGTGCTGAAAGTCATAAAGAGGAGATTGTGTCTTTTGCATAAAAACAACACAGAACCCCTTATTGCCGGAGAAGAACCGGGAATAAGGGGTTCTGTGTTGTGAAGAGCTTTTGTTACTTAGCGGCCTCAAATGGAGTGGATACCGGCAGGAACAAGTCGATAATCCCAATGACCAGAGCTGCTAAAATGGCACCCAGAATGGATACGCTGACTCCGCTGACTACGAATTGAGCGACCCAGATAACTACCGCACTGACAATAAAGCCGACGATACCGCGACCGAAAGGCGTTGCTTTTTTGCCGAAGATTCCTTCGACTACCCAGCCGAGTAGCGCAATCACCAGTGCAAGGATTAGAGCGCTCCAGAACCCACCAACCGTGAACTGTGGAACAATCCAGCCAACAACCATCAGAACAAGCGCTGCGACCACAAAACGACCAACATGACTTAAGAAATTCACTGTACTAACCTCCTTTGGCCCATGCTAAGGATATGTGCAGTTCTTATTGTGACCTTATTACGTGATTCTATGCTTAATAATAAGACCCAAATAGCGAAATTGACCTGAATTCTGTATAATGGAAACATCTATGAAGGGAGCTGTGACTGTAATTGGACGACAAAATTTTGCATACGCTTGAATATCGCAAGATTTTAAATAAATTAATGCAATATACGCAAACCCCCATGGGGAGATTGGCTGCTGAGCAGCTAAGACCCTCCGGCGATTTCGAAGGCGTGAAGAAGCTGCTTCAAGCCACGGATGAAGCGGCTAATGTGGACCGCCTGAAGGGTATTCCTTCGTTCGGCGGGGTAAGCGATATTCGAGCTGCACTAAAACGTGCGTCTATAGGCGGAATGCTGGGAACAACTGAGCTGCTGGCCGTTGGAAATACCATTGGCGGCGCACGCAGAGTCAAACGTTTCCTGGCAGCTATGCATGAGGAAGAAAAGATTGAGCTCCTGTTCTCACTGAGCGACGTTTTATCGGAGCAAAAACATGTGGAAGATGCCATCCGCTTATGTATAGACGAGAATGCTGATGTACTTGATACAGCTAGTTCTGAGCTGGCTAACATTCGCCGTGAATTGCGCGGAGGAGAGACCAGAATTCGTGAGAAGCTGGATTCGATGATTCGTTCGTCTTCAGTAGCGAAAATGCTGCAGGATCAGCTGGTAACCATTCGTGGTGATCGGTTTGTTATTCCTGTAAAAGCGGAGTACCGTGCCCATTTCGGCGGTATCGTACATGATCAGTCTGGATCAGGAGCGACTTTATTTATCGAGCCAGAGTCTATTGTGGCGATGAATAATAAACTTCGTGAAACACGGCTGCGCGAAGAACGGGAAATTGAGATCATTTTACACAGGCTGACGGCACTTGTAGCCGACATTGCGGAAGAAATGACCTACGATATTGATATTCTGGGAGAACTGGACTTCATCTTCTCCAAGGCGCGTCTTGCTCGTGATATGAAGGCTACTCAGCCGCGCATGAATGACCGCGGTTATCTTAAGCTGCGCAAAGGGCGGCATCCGCTTATTCCAGCGGAGCATGTGGTTCCTTTGGACGTGGAGCTGGGCAATCAATACAGCTCAATTATCGTAACCGGACCGAATACCGGTGGTAAGACCGTTACCCTCAAAACCATCGGCTTGTTAAGCTTAATGTCGATGTCCGGCTTGTTTATTCCAGCAGAGGAAGGCAGCCAGATGTGTGTATTTGATGCCATTTATGCTGATATTGGCGATGAACAGAGCATTGAGCAAAGTCTGAGTACCTTCTCTAGTCATATGACTAATATTATCTCCATTCTGCGTAGAATGACTCCTAAGAGCCTTATTCTGCTTGATGAAGTGGGTGCTGGAACCGACCCGGCAGAAGGCTCTGCGCTGGCAATTGCCATTCTGGAGCATATTCACCGGATCGAATGCCGGATGGTCGCAACAACACATTATAGCGAATTGAAAGCTTACGCTTATGAGCGTAAGGGAGTCATCAATGCCAGTATGGAATTTGATGTCCAGACCCTTAGCCCAACCTATCGCTTGTTGATCGGCGTACCGGGACGAAGCAACGCTTTTGCGATTGCTGAGCGTCTAGGCCTGCCTCATGCGATTCTGGAGCATGCCCGCGGTGAAGTGAAGGAAGAAGATCTGCGCGTGGAGCATATGATTGCTTCTCTCGAAGAGAATCGGCTGGGAGCGGAACAGGAGCATGAACGTGCAGAGGGCATCCGCCGTGAAGTGGAGGAGCTACGCAGCAGACAACAGCAAGAGCTTGAGAAGCTGGAAAGCCAGCGCGAGAAACGCCTCGAGAAGGCAGAGAAGGACGCCAGCGCGATCCTGGACAAAGCGCGTAAGGAAGCTGAGGAAATTATCAGTGATTTGCGCCGCTTGGCTATGGAAGAAGGAGCTTCAGTTAAAGAGCATAAGCTGATTGAAGCGCGGCGACGTCTGGATGAAGCTGAGCCATCACCGCGCAAGAAGGCTGCTACCCGCAAGACTGCCAAGGCCCCACGGACAATTGGTCCTGGAGATGAAGTGAAAGTCGACAGCTTGAACCAAAAGGGCTTTGTGGTGGAGCTAAGCGGTACTAAAGAGGCGCTGGTGCAGTTTGGCATTATGAAGATGAAGGTAAGGCTGGATGATTTGGAATTGCTCTCCTCGAAGGCAACAGCTGCGCCAACGGCCCTTCGCCATGCGACAACCGTCAAACGTTCCCGTGATGAGAACATTCGCAGTGAACTGGATTTGCGCGGCACTAACCTGGAGGAAGCTATCATGGAGACAGATCGTTTTATCGATGAAGCCTTTTTAGGTAATCTGGGCCAAATCGCCATCATTCATGGTAAAGGAACGGGTGTGCTGCGCACAGGAATTCAGGAATATTTGCGTAAGCACAAGCATGTGAAGAGTTATCGGCTCGGGAATTATAACGAAGGCGGCGCGGGCGTAACTGTGGCTGAGCTGCAATAGCGGGATTTCCCGGCAGAAAGAAGGGGAAAGCGTGCAAGAAGATATTGATCTTTTGCTGGGTCATCCGCTAGGTGCCTTGCTTGGCTACTTCGCAGTGGCGATTCTTGGGCTAGTTGTATTTCTGTCTTTTTTTGAAATGGTAACGAAATATAATTGCTGGGAAGAAATACGTAAGGGAAACCTGGCAGTGGCAATGGCCACAGGTGGTAAAATCTTCGGGATTTGCAACGTACTGCGTTTCAGCATTGAAGCTGGTGTTTCAATTTATGAGACCATGAAGTGGTCCGTCGTCGGTTTTTTGCTGCTGCTGCTTGCCTATTTTTTATTTGAATTTCTGACCCCTGTATTCTCTATTGACGAGGAGATCGCTGCGGATAACCGTGCTGTTGGACTTATTGCCATGCTGATCTCGGTATCGTTGTCTTATGTAATTGGTGCGGCTATTTTTTAAATCCGTCCTTATAAGGACACCCTGCAAAGGATTATGATCTGGACAAGCTTTGAAATGAGCAGTCCCACTCTTTGTGGGGTATCTTAGGAGGAAATCATGAAGATTCTCACCCGAGTTCTGTTTCTGTCAGCGATTGCTTTTATAGCAGCCGGTATTATTTATTTAATGATGAATTAAATTTAAAAGTGAAAGTATGAAGGAGATTAAAAAGATGGAAACAACTGTATGCCCTTGGTGTCATACTGAAATTGTATGGGATGAGGAATTTGGACCTGAGGAGAATTGTCCTCACTGTAACAATGAGCTTAGCGGATACCGCACGGTCACTGTTGGGATTGACGGCATCGAAGAAGAAGAAGTAGAGGAAGTCGTAGAAGAACCCAAACAAGAGGTTGTTAATGACGATGATCTTTGGGGAGAGCCTGATAAAGACAGCGTAGTTCCAATTTATAATACGCTTAATCAATTCGGCGATGATTATGATTTGAACAAGTACGAAGAGAGTGTTTCAGCTATTCTAGCCATTCAGGAGGAGGCTCCGGAATGTACTCAATGCCATGAGCTTACGATCCTTGCGGGTAAGCAGCCTGTGAGCAGCTTTGAGCCGTCTGCTCCAGCAACATTAGGTAAATCGGTATTAACCGCTCCATTCTCACTCAATGTTTACGTGTGTCCTTCATGCTTCCATGTTCAGCACAGTCTGGCACAGGAAGATCGTATTCAGCTCGTACGCAATTTGAGCAACGCTCAGGCGTAAGGTTAAGCATATAAAAAAAGGGGCTGTCCCATAAGCTTATAGCTGCTGGGGCGTGCTCCTTTTTTTGGACCTTACTTGACCGTTGTCGAAAGCGTGCGTATATGTAATCACTGACGGATGCGCATAGTAACCCGCAAACGGACACAGCCGACCTTAAGCGCAACATTATTCGATATTTGGAATGCTATCGGACTCCAGTCCGCAAGCTCCATGGAATGATGGATTTACGATTAAAGCAGGCAAAATTAAAAGCAGGATTGTCCCAAAAGCCGTGAGCGGCTACGTGGGAGAGTCCCTTTTTTATTTTCTATGCTAATCAGCTTTGTTTCATCACGTCCAAATTCTTAGAAGGAGAGGGTTTGGCTGACCGGGTGAGTGAGAATAAATCTAACTCAGGCCGATGTTTGCCGGCAATCGTATCCGTTAACAACTCCGCAGCGATCATACTGTACACAGTCCCATTGCCTCCGTAGCCCTCGATGAAATAACAGTGAGGGAACTTTGGATGGGGGCCGATATATGGGAGTCCATCACGAGTAGAACCGAACACAGCACCCCAGGAGTACTCCAGCTCAATGCCTTTGATTTCTGGAAATAAGGCCTCAAGCTCCTCAAGCAATTTTTGACCTTGAGAGATTACCCGGACCTCACGACGTTCAGGGTCTGTCAGCTGCTCATCCTTGCCTCCCGCAATAATCCTGCCTTCAGGAGTTGTCCGAAAATATAAATAAGGGCGGGCTGTCTCCCACAGCAGGCTACGCTCATGCCATTTTGGAAGATCCTTTAAAGGTTTGGTCATCACTGCATACGTGTTGATCAGCTCAGCGCCCCGGTCTTTTTTGAACTCTTGTGTTTCATAACCCATTGCAAAAATAACATCCTTGGCAATAATCCGGCCATTTTCTGTGTGGCAAATCACGCCATCCTTAGTAAACTCATAATGTTTCGCTTCGCTCTGTTCAAAGACGCGTACACCATTCGACGCTGCCTTGGCGATTAAGCTGTGCACCGTTCGATAAGGATTCGCTTCGGCATCCCCACGTGAATAAAGTCCTGCTGGTTTTGAAAAAGAGTATAGAGCTGCAATCTTTTCCTCTTCCCAGAATTCAGAATCGAAACCGTTAGCTGCGAGATTCTCATATTCTTCCCGCAATGCAGGTACATCCTCTGATGTGCTGGCATATAAAAGACTGCTGCGTGGAATGATCTGTGGATCGATATCGAGCTTGTCCGGCAGGTCCAGAATGTTCCTAACCCCAGCTTGGCATAACTGATAAAAGAGCAAACCGTTCTTTTGCCCAAAAGTGTTCATACATGAGGTTAATGATTTATCGTTGGAAATTTGCAGGAGCCCTGTGTTAGCATGCGAGCTGCCGCTACCGACCCGTTTTTTTTCAATCAGAACAGTATCCGCTCCACTTAAGGACAAACGATAGGAAGCCATTGCTCCACCCATTCCCGCGCCTACAACCAGACAATCACAATGAATAGTACCTTCTAGAGTGGGGTAAGTCGGAGGGTTCTGTAAAGTGCTAGACCAAGGTGTGCTTCCACTATTTAAATTCATGAATTGTTCGCTCCTTCATTCGTGCCGTGATTAGTATTGGCGGCAATTTATCGTCTCATTCGCAGCGTGTTCTTATTTCTGTCATAACTCTCTAGTGCTTTTCGGCAAATAAATAGCGCGCTTAAGCGGCATACTAATGCCTGTTTGAATCAACTACAAGGAGGGACTACAACAAATGCAATCAACGCAAATGCAAGCGCTAAGTGGTAAAGAATTGGAATATATCGCTGACTCCATCTCCAATGAGGACTTGCTTCTTAAGCAATGTGCAGCAACGGCTGCGACAACACAGAATCAACAGGTTCGTCAAATTTGTATGCAGCATATGCAAAATCACACCAAGCACATGACTGAGCTCACTCAGTTAATCCAACAACATCAACAATACGCGCCAACAAGCCCACAATAATTGCAATATTAATTCTAAGGAGGTTATTTAATGAACGCGCAAAATACTGGAGCATTTATGCCGGATGAGGATTTACTAAACACCATTTTGTGTGATTTGAAGCGGACCGTACGCGAATATGCTACAGCTGCTACAGAATCAGCATGTCCAGCGGTTCGTAGGGTTTTTAATACTATGACCATGGACACACTGCAACTCCAAGGTGATTTATACACGCATATGTCTCAATTGAATATGTATCCTGCACCTGCAAAAGCATTGCGCCAAGATGTGGACAAGCAGCTTCAAACCGCACAGCAAATGCAACAGCAAACAGGGCAATTCGTTCAACAAAAAACAGGGCAATTTGGCGCATCTGCTCAGAATGCTCATATTCCGGCTAACGGACAACATCAGCCTTCTCATTTAATGTAACCATGATGGTTGGCGAATGAAGCAAATCGCTTCATGTGTGTGGAGCTAACGCCCGTTTTTACTGGTTAAATCCGGTAGAACGGGCGTTTTTTCTATATTTTTGAGTATGCTCAATATAAACTCAGCCTTTCATGGGAGCTCCTATAGGGTTATTTTGTTTGCAGAGATGCACATTTCATGTCATATTAGTATTAAACTCTTTTCGCGGGGCGACGCATTAATAGCGTACCGTCATTGGCGAACTATCCGGAGGGAAGGCATGAAGGAAATGAACGAGCTTAAGAGGAAAGTGCTGGAACTGCTTAAGGAAGACGCGAGAAGATCTACTGCACTCTTGGCAACGCTGCTTGGCGCGGAGGAAGAAGATGTGAAGACTGCGATTGAGCAGTTGGAGAAAGATCATGTCATTGTAAAATATGCTGCCGTTGTAAACTGGGATAAAGTGGACGATGAGAAGGTAACCGCACTGATTGAGGTGCAGATTACGCCTGAACGAGGGCGTGGTTTTGAAGGAATTGCCGAGCGAATCTACCTGTATCCACAGGTCAAATCAGTTTATCTGATGTCTGGTGCTTATGATCTTCTGGTGGAAGTGGAAGGCCGGAATTTACGTGAAGTGGCCAATTTCGTATCTGAGAAGCTGTCTCCAATCGATTCAGTACTTTCAACCAAAACGAATTTTACCCTTAAAAAATACAAACAGGACGGGATCATCTTCGAAGAGCATGAAGAAGACAACCGTCTGATGATCTCTCCATAAAGGAAGTAATCATATGATCACGAATAAATCGCAGCTAACTGGAGAAGACAGCAAGTCAATGGATTCTTATTTGGCCCCGTTGGTACAGCAAATTCAACCTTCGGGTATCCGCAAGTTTTTTGATCTGGCTGCAGGTAGCAAGGATATCATCTCTCTGGGAGTCGGAGAGCCTGACTTTAAGACCCCCTGGCATGTTAGAGAGGCTTGTGTCTATTCGCTGGAAAGAGGGTTTACAGGGTATACATCCAATGCAGGGATGCCTGAACTGCGGGAAGGGATCTCAAATTACTTACACAGCCGTTTTGCTGTGGAATATGATCCTGCCAATCAAATTATTGCAACCGTTGGCGGAAGTGAGGCCATCGACTTGGCGCTACGTGCGCTGATTTCACCGGGGGATGAAATTCTGATTCCGGAGCCTTGTTATATCTCTTATTCGCCGATTACCGCGATTGGTGGAGGGATACCTGTAGGTATTGAAACGGTTGGTGAGAATAACTTTAAACTTACTGCGGAAAGCCTGGAAGCCAAAATCACTCCGCGCTCCAAGGTTCTGATTTTGTGTTACCCAAGTAACCCTACGGGAAGTGTAATGACCCGAGAAGATTGGGAGCCGATTGCTAAGGTAGTAGAGAAACATGATCTTATAGTGATTTCAGATGAGATTTATGCAGAGTTGTCTTATGGCATTAATCACGTCAGCTTTGCCTCTTTACCAGGCATGATAGACCGTACGATTCTGGTTAGCGGCTTCTCCAAAGCTTTTGCAATGACCGGATGGCGTATGGGTTATGCTTGTGGTCACCCGGATCTTATCGCTGCAATGCTTAAGATTCACCAGTACACTGTGATGTGTGCTCCTTCTATGGGACAGGTGGCTGCACTTGAAGCGCTGACCAATGGTATGGAAGAGAAGGACCGGATGGTAGATTCCTATAATCAACGGCGGAGGTTGATCGTCAAAGGCCTACGCGATGCGGGGCTGGAGTGCCATGAGCCGCAGGGCGCCTTCTACGCTTTCCCAAGCGTGCGCAAGACAGGGCTGACTTCTGATCAATTTGCTCAGCGGCTTTTGCTTGAATACAAGGTTGCAGCTGTGCCTGGAAGTGTCTTTGGATTAGGTGGAGAAGGTTACTTGCGCTGTTCCTACGCCACATCAGTATCCCAACTGAACGAAGCAGTAGAACGCATTGGTGCTTTTGTCACAAAGCTTACACGTGAGAGAACGGATTAGTGAAAATTGAACTATAGCCGATCATACAATCCTATGGTATTATTTTACTTTGAGAGTAATTAGCCCCTATAATAGAACTTACAAGGATCCATTTACTCTGGAACTAAGCGTTGCTTTGAAGTTGCTTTATTTAACTTTCATGCTATTTTGCAGCACGCGCTCAATAATACTTTTGGGAGGGATGATTGTGCTTAGCGCCGATTATTACTTACCTTCCTATGGTGGGAAATGTTTCTCTGGAAATGGGAAAATACCCCCCAAGGGTGATGCTTCTGCTCGCATACTCTCTCTGGAAGATGAAATTAGAATACTCCGCAGCAAGATGGAGCAGCTTTTCCTGCAGGAAAAATCATTCACTTCGGATAATGTGATTGAAATTAGCAGTTTATTGGACCTCAAAATAAATGAGTACATGAAGGGGCGTCCGGCTGGAAAATAGTGCTGCTGAATGCTCTTGAGAGGACCCTAGGGTCCTCTTTTTGTTGTTCAATCTTACTAATGACGGTGTTATTGTGTATACTCTTAATTTGCTATCTTTATTGCCTTCCTTATAGCAGAAAGCTTAAACTATCAGTATGTGATTTCAAGAATGGATAGGAGGCTTAAACCATGGCGATTTATACACGTACGGGTGATGCAGGTCAGACTTCAGTGATTGGCGGCCGGGTCGGCAAGGATGATGTCCGCGTCGAGGCCTACGGAACGATCGATGAGTTGAATTGTTTTGTAGGGCAAGCACGAAGCCTGATGGAAAGTGATAATTTCGACGATGTCCGCGAGCAATTGCTCGAAATACAGCATGAGCTGTTTGATTGCGGCACGGATTTAGCATTTGTTAAACTTGCTGACGGTGGTCAATATATGGTGACAAGTGAGATGGCTCAGCGGCTGGAAGGCTGGATAGATTCTCTACAAGAGGAGAATCCACCACTAGAGAAATTTATCCTGCCAGGAGGTAGTCAGCTGGCTTCGGTTCTACATGTATGCCGCACGGTTTGCCGTCGTGCGGAACGCCGGGCAGTTACCTTAGGGCGAAATGCGGACATAAACCCAGAAGCGGTGATTTATCTCAATCGATTGTCGGATTATTTTTTCGCGTTGGCTAGAACGGCTAATACACGGTCAGGGATTACTGATGTAGAATACATCCGTAGTAAAAAGGTGTTTCGAGACTAATATGACAAGCTATTATTCACCCATTACTTATATCATACCGCCAGAAGAGGATGACTTCCTGCTGAAGACAATCCTGCACAAACGGATGGATGTCTCACGCAAGCTACTCTCCCGGCTGAAGCAGACGGAACAAGGCATTACATTAAACGGTGAACGTGTATACATTAGTGTGCATGTTAAGGCAGGAGATACCGTGCAGATCCGCATGGAAACGGAGACTTCGGATGATATTTTACCGCAGCCGATTCCATTCGAGATTCTATTTGAAGATGAACATCTGCTAGTGGTTAACAAGGCAGCGGGAATTATAGTTCATCCAACACATGGACATTACACTGACACGCTTGCCAATGGCGTGGTTTATTATTGGGCGCAGAAGAATGAACGCTTCCGTTTCCGGCCTGTTCACCGCCTGGATCAGGAAACCTCCGGTGTGTTAGTGATCGCCAAAAATCCATACAGCCATCAGCATATTTCCGGGCAGATGATCGCTGGTACTGTGGATAAGCGTTACGCTGCATTTGTTCATGGGGTTCCTGCGGAGCTATCCGGTGATATCGACGGCCCTATCGACCGTGATCCTGAGGAGCCACATCGGCGTATCGTGACACCGGATGGATATCCTTCCCTAACCCGCTATGAGGTTAAGCAGGTGTATTCGGCCGGCTCCAGAGTTGAACTAAAGCTGGAGAGTGGACGTACGCATCAGATTCGGGTCCATATGACCTCTATCGGCTGTCCACTGATTGGAGACAGCATGTATCGTCATGAGCTGTACAATCTACCAGAATTTACTTCAACGCAAAGCGAGCAGTTGGAGTCCGTTGCAGCACTCGATGCTTCCATACCGCGTCAGGCACTGCACGCAGTGCGTCTGACGTTCAAGCACCCGGTGCTTCTGCAAGAAATGATATTCGAAGCCCCGTTGCCACCTGACATGGCAGTCTTGGAGAAAATATTGGAGCAAGGTCTGACAGCGAATTTGTGATAAAATTATGATTCAGGCGATAGAGTGGCGAAGGGGAAGTTTGGAACTGTAGGAGCGATAGCGACCGCCTTTGTCTGAGGATTTCAACCGTGTTTAATGGTAAAATTGAAGAAATCTGTAGACAACAGCGGCCGGAAGTCCAAACATTCCCTGTGGTTACGGTATTATTAGCCGATTATTAAAGGAGCACATCATGAGCAAATTAAAAGTATATCAATATCCCAAATGCAGCACCTGCCGCAGCGCAGTGAAATGGTTGCAGGGACAAGGTCATGAGCTGGAGCTTCAGCACATCGCAGAGCAGCCGCCTACGGTGGACGAGCTGCGTGAGCTGCTCGCGAACAGCGGCCTTGAGCTGAAGAAGTTTTTTAATACAAGCGGTGAAGTATACAAATCATTAGGTCTGAAGGACAAGCTGCCCCAGCTTACGGAACAGGAGAAGTTAGAGCTGCTCTCAAGCCACGGGATGCTGATCAAACGTCCGATTGTCACCGATGGAGTTAAAGTTACGGTGGGATTCAAAGAAGACCAATATGCCGATACTTGGACTAATGTTTAATATCAATACAACGATCAAGGGAGAGGTTTATAAGTGAGAACAGAAACAATGGGCCGGGTAATGCTTGTAGATGGAATGGCTCTGCTGTTCCGGGCCTTTTATGCGACCTCTTATGGAGGATATATTCGCAAGACAAAAGATGGATTGCCAACGAATGCGGTATATGGATTTTTGCAGTATTTTTTTGATGCAGTAAGTACGTTTGAGCCTTCTCACGTCGTATGCTGCTGGGATATGGGCAAAGGAACGTTCCGCACCGAGAAATATGATGGATACAAATCCAACCGGATCGAAGCTCCGCTGGAATTAATTCCGCAGTTTGACCTAGTAAAAGAAGTGGTGGCTGAGCTGGGTGTGCCAAACATTGGTCTTGCCGGCTATGAAGCAGATGATTGCATAGGTACGCTGGCATCCTGTTACAGCGATAATTCTGAGGTTTACATTCTGACGGGTGACCATGATATGCTGCAGCTTATTGATGAGAATGTTAAAGTCGTCATTATGAAAAAAGGACGCTCCAACTATAAAGTTTATGACCTTGCAGAATTGCTTGAGGATAAAGGTCTAACCCCTAGACAGGTTATTGACCTGAAGGGCTTTATGGGCGATACAAGTGATAATTACCCTGGTGTAAAAGGGATTGGTGAGAAAACCGCGCTGAAGCTGTTAACAGAATACGGTACAGTTGAAGGTGTAATTGAGAATCTACACTTGCTCCCTAAAGGTGTACGGTCCAAAATTGAAGCCGACCTAGATATGCTGCATCTATCAAGGGAGCTGGCTGAAATCCGTTGTGATGTGCCTGTGGTCTGTGAGCTGGCAGAAGCTTTATGGCAATTACAGCGTGAAACAGCCGCGCGTAAATTTCAAGAACTGGAATTCGGCAGCCTGATGCATTTGATCGCTGAGGTGCAGGACGAACGGGGAATTGTACAGATTGAGTTAGGTGATCTGGGTTAAGGAGAGAGGTTCTCTTCTGATGAAAATGTGAATAAACATAATGGCAGGTCAAGGTTACTATCCTTGACCTGCTTT
Organism: Paenibacillus sp. FSL R5-0928; assembly: GCF_037970385.1. NCBI lineage: Bacteria > Bacillati > Bacillota > Bacilli > Caryophanales > Paenibacillaceae > Paenibacillus > Paenibacillus sp. FSL R5-0928. The sequence continues at coordinate 1,983,071 of NZ_CP150225.1, forward strand.
TTTTGTTGTCGAATTCATGTGGAAATTTATCAATATATGTCTTTTTTTGACTGAATTACAAATTAAGGTTTCTAATCATGGATATTGGTTTAATGAAATTTCAAAGGAAATACATAGGGATTATTTTCCATAGTAGGTGATGATGAGATGAAGATACTTTTGGTCACGCACAAGTTTCAGAAGATAGTAGGTAATTATTGCAGTCGGACCATGGACGTAGTGAACGAGTCTGAATTAGTCCTTGGAGGTGTTTTGGAGTTTTTGCAAAACATCAATCCTTCTATAGATAGCATATTAATAACAGATGATGCATTATCTCTGAGGATGGAACAGAACAGGAGTGATCTAAATAACCTAATCAATTGGCTCGTAGCTAATCAAAAGTCAAATGTAAAGATTTTAATCCTCACCAGGTACATAAGGAAAGATACAGAATGGGAGAATCTCAGCTATAGATATCCGAATCTCCAAATTAAGAATTACGAATACATACGCATTACACCAGTACTATTTCAGGAAGCTCTTGAGCATTTATCCGATACCAAACCTCAATTGAAACAACATTCCAGACCTCACGACGATAAGAGTAATCACCAAAAGAGTACAGACAGAAAAGGGTCGTTTCTGGATCGCTTTAAACCGAAACCGAAAGCCCCAACTGAATTACAGGCTACGGATACCCTTACTAGGGAGCTTGATAAGATTAGCCGAGGGATTAGTCGTATTGTAGCGATAACCGGGCATAGTGGATGCGGAATTACCAGCACAACTATCAATGTTGCAAGTGAAGCGAGTAAACGGGGGCTAAATGTAATAATCGTGGATATGGATATCGAATATCGAAGTACGAATATGTATTTTAGCAGCTTTCATGAACGAACCAAGCGGGATGAAGATATAAATGCATCTCTCATCCGAACGTTAGCAAGACCTCAGGATTATTTGACTACGGCTTTTCATTTGAAAGAAAACCTATGGCTGGCTGGACTAGGTTACAGCTTTTCCGATCCCAAGTTAATCCAGCAATTTTACACCAGCTCTAAACTTGTCGGTCTGTTGTCCTTACTCCGAAACAAATTTAATTTGATCCTATTGGATCTACCACTGAACTTATTAGACAGATTTCGAGAAGCATTAATCCATATCGACAGCTTTGGCCTCTGTATTCCCAATAATCTATATGCTGTTTTAAGCACTCTGAGGAATGTAGAAGAGACACTGAATAAGGAAAATACGGCCTATTTGAATGCTAAATCAAAAGTAATTGTCACCAAATATAATGACCGTTCCAGATTTCAAGGTGAAATTTTCGTACCAGACAAGGTAAGTGCAGTTGCTACATCCGGTCTTTTAGAAAGCTTTACATACGGAATGAAAGTGGCAGGTCATATCTCTTATGACACGGACTTTGATACTCAGATTGAAACCGATGTGCCGCTTGTATATTCAAACAAAGACCATGAGCGGGCATATGGAAATATACTTCTTAGATTACTGGAGGGGAGTAGTTAATGGATTTAAGTGGGCTTAAAAACGCGACACCCAATAAGCAAATGTTCAAGCGGGTTGCAGCATTGCTTTTTAGTCTATTGATCATCGTGGTTTCTTATATGTTCATTACGAAAGCCAGCAAAGATGCCAGCGATGTGGTAGAGGTGTTGCGGGTCAAGCAGAGTGATGGTATTCCGGCTTACGTAGTCATTACGGAGCCTATGATTGAGAAATACAATATTATCAAAAAAGAATACACGGAGGACATGGTGTTGTCTGAAGATATAGATTCGGTGAAGGATAAACTGTCCGCATATTATCTTCGAGAAAACAGCGTGCTCTACAAAGATCAGTTGCTGGATGAAAAACCGCAAAAAAATGAATGGCTGTATCAAGTGAATGAGGAAAATGAGGTCTTGACGCTTCCTTATAATTTTCTGGAGGTTGGTGGAGATATTCTAATGCCAGGAGACCGTGTTCGTATCCGTGTGTCCTATGAGGTAGAGGAGAAGGATGCCCCGGGTGGCAATCCAAACGCTATTTATTCCGAGTCCACGAATACGATCAAAAAAACTGAAGTATTGTTTGAAAGCATTGTTGTGAAGGATATGCTCAACGCAAGTAGTCATTCCATCTACGAAGTATATAAAGAGGTGCAGAAACTGGATGAGGATAAGAAACAAAATATTATGAAGAGTAAAGATTTCTTAAAGAACATTCAACCTAAAGCATTACTCCTCGAGGGGACGAGTGCACAAATTAACAATTATGCCAAATACAAAGGACTTAATGGAAATTCATTTCTGATTACCATACTGAGCAGAAAAAGTAGTGATGTCATCATTGACCAACTGCCCACTTTGGAGAAAGAGGTGGAATCGTGGATCGGAAAAGAGGATTAGGAATCGACAGCATTTTTCAGAAAATATCATCTAAGGATCTCGTCGGTGCCGAACTTCAAGAGAATAATCTGATTTATAGTGTAGTAGGTTTTATACCTGCTTGTGATGGTGTAGATAATGCCATGCTCATAAGCAACTTAGGATATTTATTATCTCAAAAGGGTCTAAATACTTGTGTGGTTGACCTTAAGGTGTTTTATCCGAACTTATATCAATTTCTAGATGTCCCTGCACATAAGAAGGGGCAAGGATTAATTAAGGTGTTAAAAAGCGACAAGGTAGATTTCCGAGATGAATTGCAGCGGACCAAATACGAGAAGCTGTTCCTGTTATCAGCTAGTCCACAGGATCTAATGGAGGAGTATTTTGATTTTGAGTTTGGAAATTTAGAGCGTGTAATTACTACACTTAAGCAGATGTTTGATATTGTGCTGATCGACATTCCCAACAACCCACCATTGGAATTTTGTCTGGGTGCCATGAAGTATTGTCACATAGGATTCTTTACGGCAACAGAGAGGATGGAAGCTACCATAAATATGGTGAAGCTGCTGGATTATGCTAAATCGGTGGGGATAAGTACGGCTAAGTTCACCAGTGTGGTGATGATGAATATTCAGCATATTGAATTTGATTATAAGGTTATGAAGGACATGGGTTTTAACATAGTTTCTGTACTGCCACTTGTGAAGGATGCCGTAGTTCGTGCACATGAGGGCAGGCTGTACATAAAAGATAACCCCCTAATTAATAAATATTTTAAAAAAGAGATTCAAAAGCTGGCCGATCGGTTGGCGGATCAGTAAAGGGGAGAGCGACTTGCTGACACGTGCGAAAATTAGCGATATGCAGCAAAAAGTACTGCATCAGGTAGGGCCGAAGGAGAACATGGAGGATCTGGCTAGTAAATATACGACCATAAGCTTTGATGAGGCTTTGGAGTTATGCCAAAAATATATTACGAAAATAACGACACATGCCTATAGGCGAGAAAACGACCCTGCTCGAAAACGCGAAATGACTAAGGCATACATAAATGAATTTGTAGACGCGCAGAAACCTTCTGTCGAGGGATTTTATGATCTAGCAGAGTTGAAAAACGCACTCACCAATGAAATCACTCACTATGGTCCCATTACCAAGGCTATGGAGGACCCTAGTATAGATGAAATTAGAGCCAACGGGCCTGATCAAATCTTTGTGGAAAGCGGCGGAAGAAGCCTGCAGTGGGATCAAAATTTTACAGATCGTGATCATATGGAACGGATTATCGCCAAGCTTATAGGTATCTCCAAGGTTCGGCTGATTCCAAAGATACCCATGGTAAATGCCAGAACGATTGAGGGGTATCGTGTGAATGCCACTCATGCTGAGATCTCACCGTATGACCAACCGGCGTTTGTGATCCGAAAGTTCAGCAAGAAGAGTATTGTTCCGAAAATGCTCATTGAGAATAAATCCTTCTCCTCAAATATGTATAAATTATTGTCTTTGATCCCGAAATCAGACTTATCCTGGATTACAGTGGGACCGACAGGAAGCGGAAAGACTACGCTAAATGAAATTCTTGTGAAGGAGATCAATCCTCTATCAAGGATCATTACCATTGAAAATCCTTCAGAGATGAGATTGATTCAAAGAGAAGATAACAGCGAACACGGTAGAGTGCTGAATGATGTGTTGCAATACGAGTCGGTCCCTGATGATGATGACTCAAGCCCAGCGACTATGGAAAATTTGCTTATTAATGCGATGAGACAATCACCTCACTGGATTGGACCAGGGGAGCTTCGAACACCCGGTGAATTCGCCACAGCGCTTCGAGCAGCACAGACGGGACACTATTTCTTTTCCACACTTCATGCAGAGGGGGATAAGGAAGCGATCTTTAGATTTCTAACGGCCTATCTAATGGCCTCTAATGAGCCAGCGGAACTTGCTCTACGAAATATCTGCAGTGCTGTGAAATTTGTAATCTTTCAAGAGAAACTGGCAGATGGTACTCGTAAAGTGACTTCAATTTCAGAGATTTTGGGCTCAGATGGCTTGAATCCACTGATTAATCAAATCTATAGATTTGATTGTGATGATGTGATTGAAGAGATGATTGAAGGCAAGAAGATGATCAAAATTGTTGGCAGACATTTACGTGTAGGAAAGATCTCGGAGAATGTACAGCAGCTAATGCTCAAGGCCGGAATTAAGAAAAGCAGGTTTGAGTTCTTTACCAAGGATCCGTTGGAGGGCGAAACAGAGGTGTACGAATTCGATGAATACAACTTTAATCATTAGTCTACTTCTTGGTATGGCTGCATTTGTACTATTTAACGCCATCTTTGAGGTCAAGTTTTTTCAGGGTTCTGTAAGATATGTTCTCGACGTTATGGATACCCTCGCAGAGTACCTAGGCAAGTATAACACGAAGCGTTATGTTGACCGGATCAAGAAGGAGCGAATCGTCAGGCAGAAGGAAAATATTTATGCGAAATACAATCGAATGGTAGAGGGTTTGATTTTAGACTTTAATATGCCGTTTACGCTGGAGAGCTTTACCTCAATGCTGTGCATTTGCTTTGCGATTATAGCTCTGCTAGTGGTTCTGCTTATGAAAAGCGTTACGCTTTCGCTTGTGATTACGATTTCAATTTTTGTAGGATTGTTTACTTTTTTCGTGATGCAGTCTAGAGCCATCCAAGCAGAACGGCTTGAAAATATAATGGATGCCGAAGATGTGATTTGTCCGTTAGCCCGTGAAGGTGTACTAGTAGCCATTAAAAAGGTGATGGAGAGCGATGAATATATCAGTCCTAATCTTAGGCCATATTTTCAGCAATTTATAGATAATTGCGACAACAACGGCTATTCCTTTAAGCAAGCTATTACGCTATTAAATAGACAGCTTGGTCCCAAATTTGATAATTTCACAAAAAAAGCAGTGGTCTTCGAATATAACGAAAGAAAAGGTATGGCAGACATTTTCCTCGATATTGTAGATGAAAATGCCGTGCTGCGCGAGATTAACTCTAAAAAGGAACGGATTTTTAGAAAGATGAATCGAGATTTTATGTTTAAAACCGGAATCATTGTGCTTTTTTTCTTGTACGCATTAACTGTAAAGGATTTTAGAGAATTTATGCTTGAAAGCAATGTTGGGAAATTGATCAACACGATATTGATTAGTGTCATTTGTTTAAGCTTTGCACGCAGTCAGGTACTCCAAGGGAACGTCGGCATGGGTGGTGAGCGCAAATGATATTCCTAGTTAAGCTGATAGCCATGCTCTCCATCCTTTATTTGATCAAGATATTGTTATACCCCTTCTTCAAGCCTGTGAGCAGAAAACAGAAAAAACGTGCACGTCAATATATCAAGCAGCGTAAAAATGCGGCGCTAAAAGAGAAGTTCAACCAATATAAACGAAGAATTGCAATGAAATATGTTAAAGGGTTATTGGGAAGTGCTGAAAGATTAAGATTCAAGAAAATCATTGACCGACTTGATCTACAAAAGACTCCAGAGGAAATACGGACCGAGCAATTCATGTACACGCTAAGTGCTATTGTGATTATGTTGTTGCTATGGAAGGTGAACATCCTGCTTGGCTGTATCTCTGCCATCTTCATCATGCTGGGCTGGCTCTATCCGGTGGTCGAGTTGGAGAAGATTATCGATAAGAAGAACAAAAATATATCCCTGGATTTCCCAGCCTTTTATAGTATGGTCTATTACCAGTATATAAAGTCGGTTAACATTCATTTCTCAGATGTGCTTAAGGACTACATTCCTAGTGCAAATCCTGATATAGCCGAGGAGCTCGGTGTGATGCTGGACAATATTGATTACGGAGAAGAATTCGCTTTTAAGCAGCTGAAGAAACGGATTCCGATGCATTACGTGATCAAGTTCTGCGACATTATGGAGACGAGGCTTAAAGGATACGATAATGTGTCTCAGATGGCATATCTCAAGAATGAATTAGATGGCTTCAGAATCAGGGCTTTGGAAGAAGAGCTGGAGAGTAGGCAGCGCAGCAGCGCAAGGATCCAGTTTCTACTTATTATAGTGTTGGCTATTTATATCGTTATGTACTATTTGTTTACCATTCTGAGTTCAATGAAGATGTTTCAATAAGCCAAATTTATTTATAGGGGGATAAACGAATGAAGACAGATCTTAAGGAATTGCTAGTGGAGGAAAAAGGAGAAGTAGGGATCAAGCAAATTGCCATCACGGTAGGCGTTATTATTTTAATTGGAGTGGTAGTGACCTATCTAAAGGGTGGAGTACTGACAGGATGGGTTGATGATGTTTGGGAATTCTTATTCGATGATTTGATTGGAAAGATGGTTAGCTAATTTGGGGTGAAAACACAATGCAAGGGATAGCAAAGGCAGTATTACTTACCATTCTGACCTCGGTTACGATTTTGCTGTTTGTAAATTTGGCTTTCTTTTTCCCATGGTATTTAACGCTGGTCACAGAGACGTATAGTGTTTCGCAGATTGTAGCTGGTGATAACTACTTGAAGGAATCGTATTATGAGGATGCTATGGAGAGATTACAGGAGCGCCCTATTTACCGAGATAAAGCCGATGATATTGTCATTACGGTCACTAATGCAGATCATGATAATGCGATTGGAAATGATGATGAAACCTCATATTACGATGAAGGGAACGAATGGAATAAACCTTATCGGCAAAGAGGCGAACCGCTTACGGTTGAGATTAAAGCTGTATATCCTTTCTCTATCACTTTATGGGGAAAGAAGCTGGAGCGTGAAATTCCGGTCCACTTCTCCATGTCAACGACAGGCCTGAAACATTATAAGGATCTGGACTACTATATAGATTGATAGGATGACTTTGTGTGAAAAATATTGCAGTAGGAGTATTGTTGATTATTCTAGTGTCAATTGTTGTGGAGCCTTTGGTGGAGATGGGCATTGTATTTAGAGAGAAGGTAGTGCTGAGCACTGCGATCTCTAATGCTTGCCGGGCAGCCAAGGATCGGAGTTTAGAGTATGAACTGCTACGTGGACTGGATGCGGTGATTAACGAGGAGAGGTTCAAAGAATACTTTTCAGATGCGTTCGAAAGTGCTCTAAATGTATCGGAACAGACCGATAATGGCAACGTGCTTACATTTACCTCCAATGATGATAGATACAATGATTTTACGGTAAATTTAGATTTTTCTAACATAGAGAACACCCAAACCAGCCAATGGGTATCAGAAGTTAATGTGAAAGCACAGGCAACATACAAATTTAAAACCAGATACTTAAAGCTCGCTGAAGAAGCAGACAAAGAAGTAGATTATCAGTTAATTAGCGAGAGGAAATATATTCTCTCCGTTAAGAATTGATGAAAGGAATAATCAGAATGGACTATATCATGGTTACTTTTCAAACGGATACAGGTCTAAGAATGGACCTAAAAGTCCCGGTGTTTGTGACTATAGAAGAACTGTTAGACATGTTAACGGAGTCCTTGAGCTTAAAGGAGAGAAGCGGGGCTAAGCTTCAGGCTGAGCCATTAGGCAGAATATTAAGTAATAGTAAAACCTTGGATCAAGAAGGTGTAGCCCAAGGCGCACTGCTCACACTTATCTGAGAAGGGGCAATGAAATGAATGGCAACCTGCAAAGTGGCGGATTAATCCTAAAGGCTGATGAATCTCTTTTTATTACGGATATTAAAAACTATTCAGGAACCTATTCTTTGGACAGAGCGAATGATCAAGCTGTGCCTATTCATTATGAGGGTTTGTTCTGGTTCATGAATGAGGCTGGCAATTTCCTTTATTACAGTGATCAGTTAAAGGGAAATGTGCTCTGTAAGCTTGATATTGTAAAGCAACATTCAGAAGTATTGTTAGACAAACCTTGTTATCAGCTTCAGCGACATGAAGATTGGATCTACTATATTCACGAGGAGGACCATCGATTATATCGCTGTTCTACTAGTGGTAAACGTGATATGAGGCTGATTGATGAGCATGTGGAGAGTTTTCTCTTGTACGAAGGACAAATCTACTATGCTACACCAAATGGGATTAAGAGGAGCACAGAATCCGGTGAGGCAAGTGAAAAGATTAGTGAATTGGTTACAAGTTTACTGATTCGGATAGGAAATAAGCTGTGTTTTTCAGATGCCGGGAATGGACATCGCTTGACGCTACTTGATGTGGAGCGTCATACGGTAACTATGGTAGACAATATAGTTGCCCTTAGTATAAGCACGGATGACAAATATATTTATTGTGCTAACCGATTAAATGACAACAGTATACATCGCGTAGATCCATTGCATGGAGGGAGTATTCGAATATCTGGGGAAAGCGCGGACTATTTACATGTTCTGGACAATGATCTTTATTTTTGCAGTGATCGTGAATGGCATCGAATCTCTCTATTTGGTGGAGAGGCGGAGACAATAACCTTTATAGGAAGGTAGATCTAATGAGCTATGAATTCAGTCGTCAGCCCCGTTTTCTACCGGATATGCCCCGGGGAGAAATTGATGTTCCTAATCCACCTATGATTAACGAGAAACCAGAGATCTCTTGGTTCGGAATATTGCTTCCACCTATCGTAATGTTGATTATTACCGTATTAATCGCAATGACTTCACAGTCCATCTATTTACTGATCTCAGTTGCGACCACAGTAATGACACTGATTGGCTCATTGACAGGAGCAACTTCTCAGATTCGGAAATATAAGCTAAAGAAGAAGGAACGGGAAGAAAAATATCTTCAATTTATAACCGATGTCCGCAGCGATTTGTCGATAGCTCGCGAACAACAGGTGAAAGCCATGAATGAAATGAGCCCGGATCCTGCGGAATGTGTGCAACGAATCTCGCGCAGGGATAACAAGCTATGGGAAAAAACGCCTTCACATAATGATTTTCTGGCTCTGCGGATCGGGGTGGGAAGTGTACCCCTGGAACTGCACATCAAATACACCAAACAGGCGATCATCCTTGAAACGGACCCGCTGCTGATGGAGCCGCAGAGATTGGCCATGGAATTTGAGAAGGTCCCGAACGTTCCTATAACGGTTAATCTGTTGACTACCGAAATATGCGGGATTGCCGGTGAAAGCGATAAAACAGCTGTGCTAATAAAGCTGATGCTGCTACAGCTTGTGACTCATCATGGTTATGACGATGTCAGGGTTATTGTTCTTGCCGCAGAGGATGAATTGGAGAAATGGGATTGGCTGAAATTTGTACCCCACCTATGGGATGACGGTTTTAATATCAGATTTCTTTTATGTGGTAAAGCCATTGCCCATCAGACCTTGTCCGAGATTTATGGCTCTTTGAAGGAGCGGGAGATGAGGTCTTTGAGCGGTGGTGTATTGCCCCATTATCTCTTTATTGTAGAGGACGCTTCCTTGCTTGAGAATGAGCTAATCAGTAAATATTTGTACAACGGCAGTGTAAAGCTTGGAGTATCAACCCTTTTTATCGCCAAGAATTCCGCTTATTTGCCCATGAACTGTAAAACGGTTATTCATTTAAACGGAAAAAGCGGTGAAATGGCCAATCGATTAACCGGGGAGAAGATCGTATTTACTCCGGATCAGGCAGATATAAAAGATTTAGATCTAGTCGCCAGAAAGCTCGCACCGCTACGAATCAAAAATTCAAGTGCTAATTTCTCACTTCCATCCTCCATCACACTGATGGAAATGCTACAGAACGAAAAGGTATCTGAAGTAAATGTAATGTTGAACTGGACCCGCAACAAAACCTATATGGGCATGAGTGTACCTATAGGGGTGAGGGCTGGTGGAGAAGCTTTATATTTAGATATGCATGAGACGGGGTTCGGGCCCCATGGTCTTGTAGCCGGGACAACAGGTTCTGGCAAAAGTGAATTATTACAAAGTATCATCGTATCCCAAGCCATTCATTACCATCCGCATGATATTGCTTTTGTCCTTATTGATTATAAAGGGGGCGGCATGGCAGATGTATTCAAGGGAATGCCTCATCTGGTCGGTACCATTACGAATTTGGATGGGAATCAAACGACGAGAGCACTGCTATCTATCAAAAGTGAGCTCATGCGGCGGCAACGTGTCTTCTCGGAATATGGCGTGAACAATATTGATAAATACCAGAAATTATTTTATAGCAAAAATGTAAAAGGTGACATGCCAGCCATTCCCCATCTGATTATGATTGCGGATGAGTTCGCGGAGCTTAAGCAGGATCAACCGGATTTCATGAAAGAGCTTGTAAGTACGGCCCGGGTAGGTCGAAGCCTTGGCGTCCATTTGATCCTTGCCACCCAGAAGCCTGCCGGCGTAGTGGATGACCAGATATGGAGTAACTCGAAATTTAAAATATGTCTTAAAGTGCAGGATGAGGCTGACAGTCGGGATGTTATTAAACGTCCTGATGCGGCCATGATTAAGGAACCGGGAAGGGCGTATATACAGGTCGGAAATGATGAGATCTTTGAGTTGTTCCAATCTGCGTATTCTGGTGCTGATTATGATCCGAAAGGCGAACTGCAGAAACAGGAGAACAAGACCAAACGAATCTATAAGGTAGCTCTGAATGGTAGAAGCGAGCAGATCTTTCCGCTTGAGGAAGAGAAATTCTCCCAAAATGAGTCTGCTTCCCAACTGCATGCCATGGTTGAATACATTACAGAAACCGCCAAGCAATATGGGATTTCTCCAATGAAAGGGCCTTGGCTACCGCCACTGCCTGAAGTAGTCTACCTCGATTTATTGCTGCCGAATAGCTTAGCAGATGGTAGATGGCCGCAGCAGCAGAAACTGCTCAGTGTGCCAGTGGGGATCATGGATGATCCAAGAGGACAGAGACAGGAAGCGCTGGAGATAGATTTTGCATCTGAGGGGAATCTGTTTGTCTATGGAACGCCGGGTACAGGTAAAACCGTGTTCCTCAAAACGTTATGTTTATCGCTGGCTCTAATGTATCCGCCGGATGACGTCAATATCTATATTATGGATTTTGGCGGAAGCTCACTCAAAGCTATGGAGAAACTCCCTCATGTCGGTGGGGTAATGACACTGGAGCAAGAAGATAAAATTGACCAATTTATGCGCTTTATGTTCAGGGTTATGGAGGATCGAAGAACGCTGTTTCAAAATAATGGAAGTGAAGGGTTCAATGATTACCGTAGAAGTGGACGAAAACTGCCCGCATTTATAGTCATAGTCGACAACTACTTTGCTTTATCGGAGACCTACGAAGATTTTGACGCTCAAATGGTGCTGCTGGCTCGTGAAGGTTTTAAATACGGTATTTATATGGTCGCTACAGCAACCAATAGTGCTTTGGTCAGATATAAATTTTCGGTTAACTTCAAAATGGCGATCAGCTTCCAGATGACTGAGAAGAGTGAATATGATGGTATTGTAGGACGAACGGAAGGCTTGGAACCCGCTAAGGTTGCAGGCAGAGGATTGGTAAGAGGCAAGCCGCCTTTGGAATTTCAGACTTCGCTTCCTGAATATCAACATACCGCTACCGAGCTCATCTTGAAGAGAATGGAGGCTTTGAATCTAACTGGAGCCGCACCAATTCCGGTGATGCCTTCTACGATTGATCTGCGGCAGCTCAATAATAATACAGAGCAACTGGCAATAGGCTTGGGCAACAATGATTTACAGCCTGTGTTTATAGACCTTGTTGCAACACCAGTGCTGATGATAGCTGGAGAGGCTATGTCAGGAAAGAGCACTTTACTTGTATCGTGGATGAAGCTGCTGAGCGAAAAGGAGGATCTAGAGGTATATGCGCTGGATTCATCTGCTATGGGCATTTATGAACTGATACAACAGTCTTACGTAACGGATTTATCGAACGTGGATGATTTGGACAATTTCATTGATGGGATCAAAGAACAATTGGAAACTAGACGCAGTGAGCTTCTCTCATGCAGAATGTCCGGTGGTGACGTTGGCGCTCTGATGAAACAGTGGAAGCAGATAATCTTCGTTATTGATCGTCTAAGTGAATTTACGAGCGGAGACAAGTATATGCTGCATGAGCTGATTGAACGAATTGTGAAGCAAGAACGCGGCATGAAGGTAGCTGTTCTAGCGGCAGATAACACAAATGATCTTACCTCTAATTGGGATTCCTTGGGCAAGACTATCCGAGAAGAACAGACCGGGATCCTGCTAGGTAGAATGAAAGAACAAAATCTTTACAATGTGTCCTTACCTTACGGAATCCAGGAGAAAGATGGGGAGCAAGGTGATGGCTATCTCATTGTAAAGAATAAATATACCGGATTAAGATGTGCCGTATGGAGTAAGGAGAATCGAGTTAATGCGGGAGTAGGAGTTTAGGATGGAGGTGCAGCTAGTGTCAGTTAGTCCATCAGAAATCAGGGGAAACGCTTCACAAATCCATAGTCTAATCAATGAAGTGAACAGTACTTCAAAAAAACTGCAAAGTGATTATACACAATCGGCCAGCTATTGGACCGGTACGGCTTCTAAAGCATTTCAAAGTGAATACAACGAGCTGGATAGCGAAATGAAGACCCTGCTTACAATGCTGGATAGGCTCGAAAGTGGGGTCCAAAGAGTGGCTTCAGAAGTGATCCGTGCTGAACAGGAAAGAGAAGAAAAGCGAAGACTAGCAGAGAAAGCGGCGCAAGAGGCACTGAAACAAAAGCAATTAGAAAAGCAAAAGCAAAGCCAGAAGTAATGACAGGGGTGTTGAGATAGAAATGCTTTGAAAGGAGGTGAATAATGTGGCGGGAAACAATCTTACATTTAATCCGGATCAGGCACTAGGTGTAGCTAAGTCTATTAAAACCAAAGCAAACAATGCAGATACTCTTATCAAACAATTGCAATCTGAAATTCATGCTGTTAGCGGTTGGTGGCAAGGAGAATCACAAACTGCTTTTATACAACAATTCGATGGACTTATGCCTAGTTTTAAGGAAATGGTTCTCTGTGTAGAGAACATCAGTAAGAACCTAACGCAAATTGCTAACATCAAGCAACAAGCCGAGCAAGAAATGGCAAGTAAACTGCGTGGAAAATAATGCTGGCATACATAACAAGGCAGATTTTGAGCCATCTGCCTTGTTAGTATGATTTTAAGTAAGTATGAAGTGAATTTATTTGGGGGGATCTGTAAGTGAAGCTGACCGAACAACAATACATAACACTGGCATCAGTTGTAGAAGCAGCAGACGGTCTCGAACTGACGGATAGTCTGGCTTTTGCTGGTGCAGCAGCCTATGCCTATAGAGATGAGCATGATGATAGATTAATTATCTTTACATATAAAGGAAAAGATTGGCTTGCGGATCTGCAGTCTCTGTTAAGCGGTCAGAGCAGCATGCCGGAGGAAGCATCAAGATTTTTATTAAAAAACAAAGGGGAGAAGGATTGCCAGGTTACTGGTTATTCCATGGGCGGTGCCTTAGCTCTTTATGCAGCAGCGGTTAATGAGGGGATTGGTGGTGTGGTATTCGACGCACCAGGTATAGCAAACATTCTGACTGCGGAGCAAAGGGGAAAGCTTCAGGTTAAAAATATTGTGGCTTATAACAGTCTTGTATCCGCGTTAGGCAAACACAACGAAGAGATTGTATTTGCTAAATCGGGTATAGAAGAAACGGAATTCCTAATTCCTGATTCGCTTTGGCAGCGCTATACCTTTGACTCTGAGGGGAACGTGATTATAGGTGAAAAAGGGAATGCCTATGCTTTGCTATCCAAGATTAATATCCTAACGGAAGAGCATACGCCTGTTTTTGATGCTGTTATGAGTGGATTTGGGGATACCGTCGGACTAACAGAATCTGCATCGGATCATTTGGGTTACGTGATATTTACCTTAATAGATCAGTTAGATGTAGGAAAAGTGCGAGGTGCACTGATTGAAATTGCCCACAAATATGAACGAATGTTGGATGCGAAGTTCAGTGAGTGGAGAACCGAAATGAATAATATTCCGGAATCCTTCTTATTCGATGACATCCGTGCGAAATTTGAACAACTATCTGAAGCAGCCATGCTAGAGGCAGCGGGAATAGCAGAAGAGCTAAATGAAATCACGCAAGCTGTCTTATCCATCTTGCTGATTTGCAGTCCGGTAGGGGATAAGCTGATGGACCATGTAGAGGAATGGTTGAATAAACTGACAAATGCCCTCATGGAACGTATGGAGAAACTAACGAACCAAATGACATTACATCTCGATAAGGTGGTTGAAACAACCATGAATCAAATGCTCAAATTTCCAGAATTGAAGCTGGATTTTGAGTTCTGATTACTAACTGGAATCGCCATCAAAAAGGAGTGAAGCCAGCATGAAAAAGATTTATACAAGGAAGGTGTTGACTCTGATGTTGATATTATCAATGTTCAGCTTTATGGGATGTGGCTCTAGAGAGGAGAAAAGTGAAAAGAAAATTTTGAGCTCCTTGCAGGAAAAGTATGGCGAGGAATTCATCCTTGATGGCATAGGCGGCGGTTGGGGAACGATGAACAACAATACATTGAAGGCGACTGTGCATCCTAAGAAGGATGACACGATTAATGTACGGGTGGAAATCACGAAGGATTTGGAAAAGGTGTATGACAACTATTTAAACCAGGTGGTAGCAAAAAAAGACGAACCAATGATTCAAGCAATCGCTGCTAGCATTTGGCCTGACAGTAAAATTATCGTTGCCAACGAAACGGGGTTGGTTTACCCCAAGCATAACGATACAAAGATTTCCTACGAGCAATTTCTGAAGTTATATCCAACGAATACGCTGGTGATTTCAGTCTATTTAAATAGTGATAACTATGTTGATGGTAATGGAGATATGGACCAAGAGGCAGAAATGAGAAAATATATGGATTTTGCAAAAATACTAGCAGAAAATAAATATGTGAGTAGTCTGATAGGGATAGGATACCTCACTCCAGAGGCCTATGGTCGATTAGAAGAGGTCAAAAAGGCAGAGGAAAGTGTTGACATATATTTTAGTGACGAAACTAAAAAAACAGGAATTATTAATATAGTTACAATGGCTGGATTCAAATTAGGAGTTGATGGAAAGATTGTAGAATCTCAAGACAAGATTAGAGAATTCTTTGATATATGGAAAGAGGACAGAATAAAAAGAATGGAACAAAGAGGGGGATTGTAATGGACGATACGCTTACAGAGGTAGAGTTAAAGCAGATCTCGCAACTTGTTTATTTAGATATACTCAACATTAAGGATTTGGAAAAAACATATGCATTATATAAAAAAATCACTCTCGGCGAAGTTCTCAACTTCTACGCTTCTCCCGCAGGTCAGCAACAATTAAAAGAACGCTTTCCTGACGATCTTAACGGAGTCAAAGAATACAAGCAGTGGAATGATCTCATAGAGCAGATGAATATATCTGATTATCAGAATTGGGAAATCTCCAATATCGTCTCTCATAATAAAAAAGAGGAATCAGGTTTTGTTGCATTTACAGTAGATACCAAGAACGGGGCAAAGGTAGCGGCGTTCCGGGGTAGTGAACCAATGGATAACCCGCTTTACCATAATGACTGGAAAAACAACGGAACAACTGCATATGCCCTTGAATCTTTACAACAGGCGGAAGCTAAAGAATATATGGATAATTTCAAAATAGATGCGGGTTATGAATTGTTTCTGACTGGACACTCGCTAGGAGGTAATCTAGCCCTATATTCCTCTTTTATATTACCTGAGAATTTACGGAATCAGCTAACTTCCGCATCAACGTTTAATGCACCGGGATTTAATGGAACCTTGCTTGATAAACACAGGGCCACTATAGATGAATTGAATGAGAATGACAAAATTAAAGAGTTCAGAAATAAAAATGACATCGTTCCGGCCTTATTTCAAAATCCATCAGCAGGTATTTACATTGACACTGAATCTGAAAGGAATACCGTGCTGCCACATCATTCCTTATTCTCACTGAAGATCGACGGGAACAATGAGTCCTTTCAACGTTCAGAGTCACAGACTCGGGCTTTGGTTCCTAACCTTGTGCATAATATTACAGTTGGTTTAGAAATTGTGCCGGGGCCACTAAAGGAAGCATTGGTTGAAGGGATTTTTAAAGTATTGGATGGGGAAGTAGATCTGCGGCCATTAGCGTTTGCGGGAATAGCCGTAGTTGGGCTTTTAATGGTGACTGTTGGGCCCGTTGCAGTTGTTACTGCGGCGATTACTGCAGCGTTAGCTGCGCTCGTTGTCACTATAAAAGCTCTGGTTGCGCTTTATGTGATTGGTTTTGTAATTGACAGTGTGATTCCCTGGATTGAGCAAAAGGTGGAGGATATCAAGGAGAGAGTGGTCTCCTTTTATAATCAAAGTGTTGAATTTGTAACGAATATGGTGACAGAAGCTGTCCGAGTGACTAATTTGATCGGTGATAAAATTGAGGAGTTTTCACAAAAGGTAAAGCACGCAGTCTCTGATTTTATGACGAAATTAAAAGAGGGCTTTAATCGTTTTGTAGAGAATGCCATTCAGTATATTGAAGCTCAGAAGGAATATTGGATTAGTGTAAAAGACAAAGCAATGAAGAAAATGGGGGATATATTCCAAAGTGTAAAATCTAAAATTAAGAAAACTAAGGAAGAATTTATCGCTGGCGTACGCACGATTAAAGATTCAGCGATCAGCAAAGTCAAATCGACCGTAACGAAAACCATAACGAAGATTGCAGTTGCATCTGCTAGTGTCATTCAAGGAGCCAAGATTTTGGCGAATATGGATAAACTGGAGAGTCTGCAGAAAAGTCTGGTGCGTAAGGAAGAGAGCATTGCTGAAGCCGTCGAGAGGATATTATCTATAGCTTCAGGAGTCAGTTCTAACGTGGGCAGGAATTACAGTGAATCTTATGTTCAAGCTCAATTAAGAGAAGTTCAACGTTTAAGCAATGAAGTCCTGACACAGAAAAATCGTGTAACAACAGCGATTAACGGAAAAACTGCAGGTTTAAGATACACAGTTACAAAATATCGAGAGATTGAATCCAAAATTGTTGCAGCTGCCCGTGCAAGTACTACCACAATACATCTTAACTAATTATATCAGGAAATAGAAAGATAAATTGAGAGGAGTAATTATATGAAAAAATTAATCAGTTCTCTACTTTTATTACTAATGGTATCCCTGATGACTTCTACATTCTCAGGTTTTGCAGCAAGTCTTCCATTGAGGGTAGTAGTAAATGGAGAAAAAGTTATTTTTCCAGACGCCCAGCCTTTTATCGATGCGCAGCAAAGAGTACAGCTACCCGTGCGTTTTATAAGTGAAGCGCTTGGAGCTAAGGTGTTATGGGACAGTAAGGCCAAAAAGGCAACAATCTCGCTTGAAGGCAAAACAATGGGTGTCTATATCGGGAAAAAGAGTTATGAGCTCAATGGAAAAACAAAACAAATGGACACGGCAGCATTGTTCAAACAGTCAAGAACCTTTGTCCCACTTCGATTTGTATATGAAGGACTCGGTGTAAACGTGAAATGGGATGATGCTGTGAAGACGGTCTACATCACTACTCCTTCAGGTGAAATAGCTACCTCTGATAAGCCTGCTACGGGAGAATCAACGAATGGAGCGAAGACGGTAACGATTCATGGGTTTGAAATCCCGTATACCCATCTGGGGGCTAATCTAGAGTCGACTTATATTACCGATTCACAGCTGACAGTATACAACAATGATGATCGGAAAGCAGGTCAGTATCTTTTTCAAATTACAATTACATTTACTAATATAGGCTCTGACCCTGCACTGGAAGCGAAGGAAGCGGAGAATATTCTTAGACAAAACATTGAGGGCGATGTCGTAGATTCGATTATGAAGTATGTTAGAACAAAAACAAAAAGAATGGATGAGCTAGATTATAAAGTCTTCCAAAGCAAAGATTATAAAATTGATGTAGATTCTCCTGGTATGGGGGATATAGGAATCGCAGTATGGCCGAAGTAGGAGAGGTGAAGGTATGAAAAAATCGATATGGCTTAGTATAGTGACAATATTCTTATTCCAATCTATAGCTTCTTCAGTTTTCTCTGAAGAGTCAGTGAATGATACTTCTAACAATCTTCCAAAAACAGCGACAGCTGTTATCGAGAAGATCAATAAAGATATGGCGGAGCTCTATAAAAAATCTAATTATTACACAATGGAGACTAATAAAGGAAAGTTAAGAGAGGATTTGTTACAAAACCAGATAAAATCTAACAATAGTAATTTTGAGATTGTCTATGGTGGAAATCATGAATGGCTTGAGCATAGCAATATGTTTGCTTTTTCCGGGTATTCGATTGATGGGGACTCGGTCTCAACTGAGGGAGCTCCATGGTATGCTGGATGGAGCGGGATTCAAATTCAGAATTTTAATATGATTAAGGAACCTTGGAAGGACTCTGGCGTAAAATCAAGCTACAAAATTAGAAAAAATGATTTTGATGCATTTGTAGGTCGGGATATTGAGTATCTAGCGAATTCCGGCGGGACTTTTGAGCAGGCGATTCTTACTGGATTAAACTTGAGCTATGCCGGAAAGAAATATGAACGGTTCATCTATAACAATCAAGACAAGGAGTATAAAGATAGGGTTGTATACACTCAGAATACTACACCGTCTAAGGGAGGGCGATGGATAGATTATGTCCACGTCCTGCAACCGCCTACCTATCTGTCTTGGGGATCAGGGAGGATTTACATCCAAGGTTCCAATGGAAATATTACTTACTTAGGCATTCCTATCGCACCGTTTATTTTGCAGGTAAATGATTTATCCCCTCATTTCGAAACTTTGCCAACCGGCGCGGTAGCTGGACAAGAGGTAACCGTTGGAATCAGACTCAGATCCAGCTTCGCCACGCAGAAAACAACAGATTACGCTTGGAAGATCACGAGTAACGGAAAGGAAATCCCTGTAAGATACCATGGTCATGCGTCAACGTTAGCAGGTGAAATTATGCTTGCGGCTAATACGGCTGACAATATTCTTTTCGCGACATTTACAATGCCTGATGAGGACGTATACATCCAGTTTAATCTGAACAGGCTGAAGTCACCTAATGAAGTCTTTTACGGAAATAATGAGATTTACGGATGGATTAAGAAGGTCAACTCGATGCCAACAACTAAAGGCTCCTTCGATCTGGATTATAATGTGTTATCGAAAAAAGTGAAATTCGGGTTAGCCGATGGTGCTGCTATAAAGGCTGTTCTACAACCGCAATATTCTGATTTTACTTGGAGTGGGAATGCTACAGGCGCTTTGGAAGTAATCAATAATTCGGATACTATCTATCGTTATTTCCGTGTGGAGAATAATCCGCTGGTTAACGATGCCGCCAGTACTATAGTTAGGCAACCTGACATCATAGCTAGTCTACAGCGTCCTGATTTTGGTGATGATCCTGTTAACGGTAAGTGGTACATTAATCCGGCTCCGTATACACCTAATCAAAAGTCAGGTAATATCAGTTTCCAGGGTACTGTGAGCAGAAATTTCACTCGTAATTATCAGGTGTGCAGCACAACTAAGAACGGGCAAGGTAAAGATGTTGAATCTTGTCAAACGTATACGGAGAGCGGCAGCACTTCAGCTCCGTTTACACCAGGTGAGGATGTCAAAACCATTCGGACCTATATTTATAACGGGGCCAAACAAATAGCACCTAAGCTGTACAAGAATTCAATAGACAAGAATAAAGCGGATTCTTTGATTCGAAAGCTCCTCTGGACAAGTGAGCCTTACAATTATAATGTAATCCGCTGGATGGCTCATGAAGATGAGAATAAGAACTTACAGGATTGGACGAAAGTAAAGGGGCAATTCGAACGAATCTTCACACAACAGGCAAGCGGAGACATCGGTTGGAAGGTAGAGAATAGCATGGCTCAAGCTTATAAGAAAGCCAGAGCTACCGCTAAAAAAATGCTTAACGACAAATCTAATTATGATACCGCCGTGTTTGCGACGGATAAGCAACTTCAAGGGTATGATTATCCGATTAAATCCGGATATTATTTTAATCCTGTTGGAACGTATACCTTTACACTGGAGACAGTTACGTTTAAAGATACGGATAAAGACACGAAGGACCATAAGGATCTTGTTGAGGAACTTACGAATTCTTTCCGATATGAAACTGATCTTATGTATATCAATAATGATAAAGTTGCGGTCAATCTGCGGAATGAACCACTGAGCAAAAACGGGAATAACTTTGCAAGAAAGCCAGCAGCTTTATCCGTAGAGGATAACACCGGAGTGAATGATGCGAAATTGTTGACGGTGGAGAACAGCTTTACTAAAGATGTGGAAGAGATCCCATATTCACAAGAAAGAGAAAGTGATAATGGCACCCATGAATTCTGGAAGAATATATTAGAGGGTTACTCACAGTCTAGTACACTGGGAAGCTTCAACAATTTCAAATACCGTGAATATGTGGGCTTGAATCAGAATATGTACAAGATCACGGAAAAGTCTACGGTGACGATTACGATTAATAAGGACCATATTCCTGTCTATACTACAGCTGAAATGCCAGATGGGAAGTACTATGTTAAGGCTTGGTTGGCAGATGTGGAGCTCTCCAAGAGTACCAACGCATACAAATCACTGGGCAAGCTTGTCGGCATTAAGCCGCTGGATCAAATTGAGGTTACGGTAAAAGGCTCTATGTTTGATGACTTAAATAATTAAACAACAATAGTCTCCCTTCATGCAAAATAGCATGAAGGGAGTTTTATTATTGTGATAGCGCTTCATCCAACGTATAATAAGGGCTGTTGATTGTTTTATTTTATATTGTTTTTTATTTTCACACTGGATGGCGGATTATTGCTTATTGGAGAAGGGAGATAGTTGCTATGAAGTTATTGGGAGCGATTGAAGCAGGCGGAACGAAGTTTGTATGCGGGATTGGTTATGAGGACGGTACCATTCTGGACCGAGTTAGCTTTCCGACAACAACACCGGAAGAAACGATGGGACTCGTAATCGACTATTTTAATGGGAAGAATGTAGAAGCTTTTGGTATTGGATCGTTTGGACCGATTGATCCCGTGCTGGACAGCCCTACTTATGGTTACATAACAACGACACCAAAACCTCACTGGGGACAATATAATCTGGTAGGCACAATGGCTGAGCAATTTAACGTGCCGATCGGTTTTGATACGGATGTGAATGGTGCAGCGCTTGCGGAAAGTAAATGGGGAGCGGCTAAAGGTCTGGACAGCTGCCTTTATATTACGGTTGGGACAGGTATTGGAGCGGGAGCAGTTGTTGGAGGTCAGATGGTGCATGGATTGTCTCATCCTGAGATGGGACATATTCTAGTTCGCAGACATCCAGAGGACACGTTTGAGGGCTACTGCCCTTATCATGGCGATTGCCTTGAAGGGTTAGCCGCAGGTCCGGGGATTGGCAAACGCTGGGGACAACCAGCAGGCGAGCTGCCTGTTGACCATCCAGCTTGGGATATGGAAGCTCATTATCTTGCACATGCACTTATGAATTACGTGCTGATTCTGTCTCCCGAAAAAATCGTAATGGGCGGTGGGGTCATGAAGCAAAGCCACTTGTTCCCGCTAATCCGTACCAAGCTGCAGGAGCTGCTTAAAGGTTATGTTCAGCATCCAGCGCTCAATACCGATATTGATAATTACGTTGTGCCACCGCAGCTTGGAGATAATGCAGGACTTGCAGGTGCGATTGGACTGGCAACTTTAGCTTTGGCAAGAAACTAGTATAAAAAGATATTGACTGTTAGGAAATATATGGTATTGTAGGATCTAACAGTATAGCATTTAATGAGGGAGCACCTCTTTCACGTTTATCGTGAGAGTGGTGCTTTTTTGCGTTTTCCGAGTCTGACAGTGTGGGATTCACACCAGCGAAGTGTAGTTCAGACCCGGTAGGTATAGTGCTTGCTGAAGACTAGAAAGGCAGGGATGAATATGCAAATTGTATTTATGAATCGCTTATCCAGAATATCTGGGGTGGATCAAGAGGTGTTTGCTCAGCTATGGATTGGAGAGGAAGAAGGGGTGTGGAGCCTGGGCTGGCGTGATTTTTCAGACGGTGAGGAGACGCAGGAGCATTTGTGGTATGCGGGTGGTTCTTGGAATGAAATGCTCTGTGTTTACAGGCATGAGCTGGCGGTGAAGATGGGGGATGGCTATCGGCCATTGATTGATGGCGTATTTCATGAAGAAGACGGCCTTACTGGGCGTAATCAGGAGCAGCTAAGGCTGCAATATTACAGTGAATATAATGGGAACGAAGCTATTTATGAGGAGTTATGTGCTTGGCGCCGCAGCCGAGCTTCTAGTGAACGGAAAGCCCCTTACATTCTTGCCAGCAATCGTTTGTTACGTTTGATAAGCACTTTCTTGCCGCATACACCAGAGGAGCTGCTGCAGATCCCTGGTGTAGGGGAAGGAAAGGCAGCCCAATATGGCACGGATTGGTTGGCTATAACCTCTACGGCTGCAAGGGAACATTCCTTTCCTTTGAATTGGGTTCACCAAGAAATTGAGGAGGACTCTTTTGTATCCTGGCTCTATAAACAGAAAGAGGTCAAATATAAGAAACAGCTAGAAAGACTGCGATTACGGCGAATTCTGCTGCAAGGGATCGAGAATGGGTTAGGGTTAGAACAGCTTAAGGTGAACAGTGGAGTGAACCGTCGCGAACTGATTGAAGCGGTAGAGGAGCTGGAAAGAGAAGGTTATTGCGTGGAGAAACTGATCGAGGTAGAACTGAAAAATATGCCGCAGAATGAACAGGAAGCGATATGGAATGCCTATCTAGAGGCAGGAGATCTTTTTCTAAAGCCAGTGCTGCATAAGGTGTATGGGGAGGATTTTTCAGCAGCAGAAGGGCTGGATAGCTATTATGAACGTCTGCGGCTGATCCGCATTCGTTTCCGGCGGGAGCAAGCTCCTAAAGTGGGCGTGGCGACCAGTTTCTAGTAGCTTTTCCTCATATCAAAAAGACGAAGGCTTCCTTACACCATAGGGTTAAAGGGCCTTCGTCTTGCCTATTCGTCCGTTTATTTTCATAGCCATTCTTTCTTGCGGAATACATACAGCATCCCACAGCCTAACGTCAACATTAGACCTATAACGGCAAAATAGCCGTATTTCGTATGCAACTCAGGCATATGATCAAAGTTCATCCCATAGATTCCGGTAATTACGGTCAAAGGCATGAATATCGTTGTAATCGCGGTAAATACTCTCATAATTTCATTGGCGCGGTTGGCGATACTGGATTGGTAGGCCTCACGTAAGTTGCCCATGAGATCGCGGTACGTCTCAAAGGTTTCGGATATTTTAACTGCATTTTCATAAATGTCGCTAAAATACTTCTGCAGCTGATCATCAATCAGACGGAGGTCTTTTTTGTTCAGGGTATTGATAACCTCTTTCTGTGGTCCCAGCATCTTCTTTAACCATAAGATCTCACTTCGCAGACCGATAATCTCACTCAGATGAGATTTCTTGGTATGCATTAAAATATCCTCTTCAAGCTTCTCAATCCGGGCTTCAATTCGGTCACCTACGGAGAAATAATTATCTACGACAAGGTCGATAAGCAGGTAAAGGAATTGGTCTGGTTCGCTAACCTCTTGCTCCCATAACATGGGCTTCAGGATGCGCAGCTCGTGGATCTTTTGTTTCGTTACAGTAATAATATAATGTCTGCCCAAGAATATATTGAGTGCCCGCAGGAAAATTTCCTCATCATCAAAGCGGATGCTGTTTACAACAATAAAGTAATGACTTTCGTATATTTCGATCTTTGGACGTTGATCCTCTTCACTAAGGCAATCCTCAACAGCGAGATCATGCAGGTTGAACAGGGGCTGAAGCAGCTCCAAATCCTCCACATCTGCATCAATCCAATAGAACCCTTCTGTTGGGGGTGTCAATGTTTCATCAATTTCATCAATAGGTGTAAAAACCCCTGCATTCACCAGCCGGATTTTCATCTGATTCCACTCCTTCTATCCCCGGGTCTTCACCAGGGACTGCTAATTAAGCACAGAGAAAAAAATCAGCTTGGCCGGCGTTACAATCAATACAAGAGGCCGAATGACGATTCGAGGGCATGAAGAAGAACTGCTCCCGCCGCCGGCAAGCTGATGATTATCCTGTGTGGTTGCTCATTCTGTACACTTAATTGCGAGCTCGGGTCGCCTTCCATTCTTCTTCTCACCTCTTCTTTTCGTTCAGGTATGAAATACTTGTCTAGTATAACAACGGAGTATGCCTCTTTCAAGCAAATTTATTGTTACTTTAAGGCTACTTCAGCATTGTATGGACTTGACGAAAAGGAGGTTCATGATTTAAAGTAAATTTTAAAGAAATTTAATTGAATACAGCTAAATCTTATCAAGAGCAGGTGGAGGGACTAGCCCTATGAAACCCGGCAACCGGCGTGTGAACGCACGGTGCTAATTCTTGCGGAACTTTGCTGACGACTAAACCCCGTCCAAAAGTTTCTGGCAGATGAGAGAGGCGCATATGACTGTAGATATGACCTTTCTCGTTTTCCGAGAAAGGTCTTTTTATTGTTCAGAAAGCCGCGATGTGACAACATAACCTAAATACAGTTAAGGAGTGGAAAGACAATGCCAATTAAAATTCCCGACAGTTTACCAGCAAAAGAAGTACTATCCGGAGAAAATATTTTTGTGATGGATGAAAGTTTGGCTTTCCATCAGGATATCCGTCCACTAAGGATTGCTATTCTGAATCTCATGCCGACTAAAGAAACGACGGAGACTCAATTGCTGCGTTTAATAGGAAATTCACCGCTGCAAGTTGATGTTACCTTGCTGCATCCACGCTCACATACTTCTAAGAATACTTCTGCTGAGCATTTGAGAAGCTTTTACAAAACTTTTGACGAGATCAGCCACCGCCGTTTGGATGGCCTTATTGTTACAGGAGCACCCGTAGAGCAAATGGAGTTTGAGGAAGTATCCTATTGGGAAGAGCTAAAAGAGATTTTTGAATGGAGCAAGGATAATGTGACCTCGACCATGCATATCTGTTGGGCGGCACAGGCAGGGTTATATCATCATTTTGGTGTTCGCAAAGTGGCATTGCCTGAAAAATGTTTTGGTGTATTCTCCCATACGATTAATCAAAATAACATTAAATTGCTGCGCGGTTTTGACGAGGTATTCCATGTACCGCATTCCCGTCATACCGATGTCTCCCGCGAAGATATTGAGAGCAATCCAGATCTGCAGATTCTGGCAGAATCCGAAGAAGCTGGTATGTATCTAGTAGCTACGACCGACGGCAAACAAATATTTGTGACCGGACATTCCGAGTACGATCCTCTATCCCTGAAATGGGAATATGATCGTGATTTGGAGAGGGGCATGGAGATGGCCTTGCCGAAACACTATTTCCCTAAAGATGATCCAGAACGGACACCTCCTGCAGTGTGGCGTGCACATGCCAACTTATTATTCTCTAATTGGCTCAATTACTATGTATATCAAGAGACACCTTACGATATCGACCCGATTGTTTATTAAGATCAGCGCTACATTATAATTTAGGAGGCATTTATCATGGACGACAAACTTAGGATTGAAAGCAGACTGGCACAAATAGGTTCACAAGAAGATCCGGCTACCGGAGCCATTAATTTTCCTATCTATAATGCTACGGCATTCCGTCACCCGAAGCTTGGGCAGAGCACAGGTTTCGATTATAGCCGTACCAAAAGTCCGACCCGTTCCGTACTGGAGAATGCGGCTGCGGAATTGGAGTCTGGTGATGCAGGTTTTGCCTGTAGCTCTGGGATGGCGGCTATTCAAACCATATTTACCCTGTTTGGGCAAGGCGATCACTTGATCGTTTCGCTGGATCTTTACGGCGGGACCTATCGTTTGTTGGAACGAATTATGTCCAAGTTTGGAATCACTGCTTCCTATGTAGATACGAATGATTTGGATGCGCTTGAGGCTTCCCGTCTTCCAAATACAAAGGCGATATTTATTGAAACGCCAACGAATCCTTTGATGATGGTTACGGATATTGCAGCCGTTGCTACTTGGGCTCGTCATCATGGGCTGCTCACAATTGTAGACAATACACTGCTGACTCCATTTTTCCAGCGTCCTCTGGAATTAGGTGCGGATATTGTAGTCCATAGTGCTACCAAATATTTGGGCGGACACAATGATGTACTTGCTGGTCTTATTGTATCTAAAGGGGCTGAATTATCCGCTGAAATAGCGATTCTACATAACTCTATTGGCGCTGTGCTTGGGCCAACAGACAGTTATCAGCTGATGAGAGGCATGAAGACACTGGCTCTGCGTATGGAACGGCACGAGAGTAATGCACTAGCAATTGCCCGCTATCTACAAGAGCACCCGGCGATTGCGGAAGTGTTCCATCCAGGCCTGCCGGATCATCCGGGATATGAAATTCAGAATCGCCAGTCCTCGGGCAATACCGGAATTTTTTCTTTCAAATTAAAAGATGCCAGATACGTAGAACCTCTGCTTCGTCATATCCGGCTTATAGCCTTCGCGGAGAGCCTCGGTGGGGTTGAATCACTAATGACCTATCCTGCAGTACAGACGCATGCGGACATTCCTGTGGAAATTCGGAATGCGGTGGGTGTAGATGATCGGTTGCTGCGCTTCTCGGTGGGCATTGAACATGCGGAGGATCTAATTGCTGATCTGGGTCATGCTTTGGAGGCTGCGCGGGCGGAAATCGAAACGAAGTAAAAGTAACGGCAACCCAGATCGGCACCGAATTGCTGGGAAATATCGAGGATCTATCTCACCGTTGATTTAGAGCTGGTGTTAGACTGAGGATGAAATAGAGCTGTCTCATAAGCCGGGAATTGGCTGCTGGAGTAGCTCTTCTTTTTGGACTTTTCGCTATTGGACACAGCTGACCTTAGATACAGCATTATTACACATTTGGAATGTTAACGGCCTCCACAGCAGCTATAGCGCTAAAAAACAGCTTTCATGAGGCTCTTTTCATGGAATAGCATCACTGGAGTCCATAACTATGCTCTAAAGGCTAAAAACTTGCAAATAACGTCATCTGTGTCCGACAGCCTCAGGGAATTTTGATTCAACGGGTGCAGGCAGCAATGTAAGGACTCTTTCTGCTGGATGGTATCTTGCTGAGAAAGTAAAAAGTTTTTCAAGCTGTTCAGATTGTGATACGATGAGGAAATGAACTGTTCATTTATTAAAATATAAGGTATAAGTTACATACTATACTTTATCCTTATGTTACTACGAGAAACGGTTGTTATCTCTAAAGGACGACAACGTTATTTTTTCTTGTGATTTTGTGAATCTACCATATCCCTAAGGGTTTAAAAGGAGGATGCGAACGATGAGTGCGATAGATCTTATTTTGGATAAAGCCCTGCGGGGCGACCGTCTCCAATTGGAAGATACCATCCGACTATTCGAGAGCAACGAAATTGAGAAAATGGGTGCTGCTGCAAACACTATTATGGAACGCTGGCACCCGGACCCGTTAGCCACTTTTGTAATTGGCCGTAATATTAACTATACGAATGTATGTGATGTGTACTGCCGTTTTTGCGCTTTTTACCGCAGACCAGGCTCGGATGAAGGCTATGTGCTGCCAGATGAGGCGATTTATCAAAAAATTGCTGAAACAATTGCTGTTAATGGTACAGAAATTCTTATGCAAGGTGGAACTAATCCTAACCTTCCATTTAGCTACTATACAGATATACTGCGCGGAATTAAGCAACGGTTCCCTGAGATTACAATGCACTCCTTCTCTCCTGCGGAGATTATGAAGATGAAAGAAGTATCAGGATTACCACTGGAACAAGTGGTTCGTGAAATTCATGCTGCGGGTCTGGATTCATTGCCAGGCGGAGGCGCAGAAATTCTTGATGACCGTACACGCCGCAAAATCAGCCGACTAAAAGGCTCGTGGCGCGAGTGGATGGATGTAATGCAGACGGCACATAAAGTGGGTATGAATACCACAGCGACAATGGTGATTGGGCTTGGGGAAAGTATGGAGGAACGTGCTTTGCACTTACTACGTGTGCGTGAGGCTCAGGATGAGTGTATTGCCAACAAATATGATTCTGAAGGTTTCTTGGCCTTTATCTCATGGACATTCCAGCCGGACAATACCAACCTGAAGCTGGACAGACAAACGCCTGAGGAGTATCTGAAGACGGTGGCGATCAGTCGCCTTGTGCTGGATAATATTAAGAACTTCCAATCTTCATGGGTCACTATGGGACCAGAGGTCGGCAAGCTCTCCCTGCAATATGGCTGCAACGATTTCGGCAGCACAATGATTGAAGAGAACGTAGTATCTTCGGCGGGTGCGACTTACAAGGTAAACATCGAGTCGATTACTCAGCTGATTCGCGAAGCAGGCAAAGTTCCAGCGCAGCGGAATACACGTTATGATATTCTGCGGGTGTTCGATGATCCTAATGCGAAGATTGATAATGATTTTGTAATGCAGAACTAATATATATTAATTAATCAACGCTTGATGCTTGTTAATCCTTCAGTGGACTAATGAGCATCAAGCGTTTTTTTGTAAGGTTAGGATTACGATCATTAGCAAGCCTCATTGCAGAACACATCTGAATCTTCGCTTGTTATATCATCCGTTAGGCGTATGGACCCAGTGGACCTAATTCGTAAATTCAGCGTCTTTTGAGCAGGTGTTCGACCCCAGCGACGGTATCCTTGAAAAGAGCCTTATATAGGCTGGTTTTTAGCGCAATAGCGACTGTGGGGTCCGATAGAGCTGCAGTATATGAAATATGAACAGAAAAGCATTTTTAATTTCTTTTTACCTATTCACATTATTATCCAGAAGTGATATCATAATCATATCAAAAGAATATCTAGTGGGGGTGCTTTTATGAAAGAGAAAACGCTTCGTCCTGTCAGTGGATTTTGGGTTCTCGCATTGATTGCAGTTTGTTTAGCTGGAGGAATTTATGGTGCTGTTCAGGAGTATGTCGCAGTGCCAGTCATTCTGTTCGTTGTAGCTGGAGTTCTATGTACAAGTTTTACGGTTGTGCAGCCCAATAAGTCGGTCGTAGTTACCTTTTTCGGGCAATATGTAGGGACTATCGTGACAAGTGGCTTGTTTGCAGTCATTCCGTTCAGTTTGCGCAAGACGGTTTCCCTCCGCGTGCGTAACTTTAACAGTGTCAAGCTGAAGGTTAATGATGTGGAAGGTAATCCGATTGAAATTGCTGCAGTTATCGTATTTAAGGTAATTAACTCTGCAAAAGCGCTTTTTGATGTAGATAAATATATGGCGTTTGTGGAAATCCAAAGTGAAACAGCGCTGCGTCATGTAGCCAGTAAATACCCGTATGATAACTTCAATGAATCGGGCATGTCCCTGCGGGCTAATGCAGATGAGATTGCTAAAGAATTGGCAACCGAGCTGCAAGAACGTTTGTCGATATCTGGTGTAGAGGTCATTGAAGCGCGGCTTACACACT
This sequence comes from Paenibacillus sp. FSL R5-0928, assembly GCF_037970385.1. Taxonomy (NCBI): domain Bacteria; kingdom Bacillati; phylum Bacillota; class Bacilli; order Caryophanales; family Paenibacillaceae; genus Paenibacillus; species Paenibacillus sp. FSL R5-0928. The sequence continues at coordinate 2,013,021 of NZ_CP150225.1, forward strand.
TGGCTTATTCCACAGAAATTGCCAGTACAATGTTGCAACGTCAGCAAGCATCTGCAATTCTGTCCGCTCGTCAAATCATTGTTGAAGGCGCCGTAGGCATGGTCGATATGGCGATTAAACAGCTTAAAGAAAGCGGCGTAGTTGAGCTTGATGAGGAACGCAAAGCGGCGATGATCAATAATCTGATGGTTGCGATCGTGTCGGAGCGCGGAGCGAGTCCGGTCATTAACGCCGGCTCGTTGTACTAAGGCGGTGCATCATGGCGGCCAAGAAAAGCTTTCCACTGCGGATCGATCCGGATCTGCATGAGGCGCTGGAACGATGGGCGGGAGAGGAATTTCGCAGCGTAAACGGACATATCGAATACTTGTTGCGTGAGTCTTTGAAACGTGCAGGCCGCTTACCTGAAAAAAAACGGCGAGAGGAATAACCACAAAAGGATTGTTTCGGTATCCATGTATTGGCTGCCAGAACAGTCCTTATGTGTGTCTTCTGCCTGAGTTTCTATCATTTTGGACCCTTTTCTGACTTGACTGTCAGAGAGGACAGATTTATAATTACTCCATAATTCACGTTAACAGCATTGACGAAGATATGAGTTGATTGTTCTGGACCGTTCAGAGAGAGGAAACTTAGGCTGAAATTTCCTCCGGCAACCTGCTTTCGATTTACCCCTTTGTAGCTGCCGTTTTGAACTCCCTGCAATGGGATAGTAAGAACTGCCGGTTCATGGTCGTTACTCCATGCTTACGAAGGATTCTATCTTCACTCCGCTTGAGGTTTCAAGGGAGGCTAGAGAGAATCGAATTTGGGTGGAACCACGGGTGTAATCGCTCGTCCCTTTGCGGGACGGGCGTTTTTTTGTGTGCGTGGATATTATTGTTCCGCAAAGGTTAAAGGGCCGTTAGGCTTAATTATATGAAGGAGGAATTAGCAATGTCAGTAAGTATTAAGCTTCCGGACGGTTCTGTCCGTGAATACGCAGAGGGTAGCAGTATTGATGATGTAGCAGCTTCTATTAGCAGTGGCCTGCGCAAAAATGCAGCAGCGGGGAAAATGAACGGTATCGTTGTAGATTTATCTACTCCCCTTGAAGAGGGCGCACTGGTAGAGATCGTAACTTTGGATTCACCTGAAGGTCTGGAGGTTATGCGTCACAGTACAGCTCACTTGATGGCTCAAGCGGTCAGACGTTTGTTCGGAACAAAAGAAGTTAAGCTTGGTGTAGGTCCGGTCATTGAAGATGGCTTCTACTACGATATGGATCTGGAACATCCTCTAAATCCTGAAGATTTGCTCAAAATCGAAAAGGAAATGGACCGCATAATTTCGGAGAACCTGCCGATCGTGCGCAAAGAAGTTAGCCGCAAGGAAGCACTTGAAATTTTCGGTGAGCTAGGTGATCCTTACAAGCTGGAATTGATCGAGGCATTGCCTGAAGATAGCGTGATTTCTATCTATGAACAAGGTGAATTCTTCGATCTATGCCGCGGACCGCATGTGCCGTCGACTGCCAAGATCAAAGTCTTTAAATTGATGAATGTAGCTGGTGCTTACTGGCGTGGCGACAGCAAGAATAAGATGCTTCAACGCGTATACGGCACAGCTTGGATTAAAAAAGCTCAGCTTGATGAGCATCTTCGCCTGCTTGAAGAAGCGAAGAAACGCGACCACCGGAAGCTTGGTAAAGAGCTTGAAATCTTTACATTTAATCAATTGGTAGGACAAGGCTTGCCAATCTGGTTGCCTAAGGGTGCCAAATTGCGCAGTATTCTGGAGCGTTATATCGTAGATCTGGAAGCAAGTCTTGGCTATCAGCATGTATACACACCAGTTCTGGGTAATGTTGAACTGTACAAAACTTCAGGACACTGGGAGCACTATCAAGAGGATATGTTCCCTAAGATGACTATCGACAATGAAGAATTTGTTCTTCGTCCAATGAACTGCCCGCATCACATGATGATTTATAAGAGCTCGATGCACAGCTACCGTGATCTGCCGATCCGTATTGCTGAGCTTGGTATCCAGCACCGTTATGAAATGTCAGGCGCATTGACTGGCTTACACCGTGTACGTTCGATGACTCTTAATGACTCCCATATTTTCTGCCGTCTGGACCAAATTAAAGGCGAGTTCATTCGTGTAATCGAATTGATTAAACAGGTATACAGTGACTTTGGTATTAATGACTACCGTTTCCGGTTGTCCTATCGTGATCCTAAGGATACAGAGAAATATTATGCGAATGACGAAATGTGGGAAACTGCACAGCGGATGTTGCGTGAGGTAGTAGAGGAAGCAGGACTGCCGTTCTACGAAGCAGAAGGCGAAGCTGCATTCTATGGTCCTAAACTTGATGTGCAAATTAAAACTGTATTAGGTAAAGAAGAGACTCTGTCTACTGTACAAATCGACTTCTTGCTGCCTGAACGTTTTGAACTGGAATATATCGGTGATGATGGTCAAAAACACCGTCCAGTCGTTCTGCACCGCGGAATCTTGGGTACTATGGAACGTTTCGTTGCCTTCCTGTTAGAGAACTTTGCGGGCTCGCTGCCGCTTTGGTTATCTCCACAGCAGGTTAAAGTAATTCCTGTATCGACAGCGTTCGACGATTATGCCAAGGAAGTTACAGACAAGCTGCGTCGCCGTGGTATCTCTGCTGAGGCAGATCTCCGCAATGAGAAGCTGGGTTATAAGATCCGCGAAGCTCAGCTTGAGAAACTGCCATACATGTTCGTAGTTGGCGAGAATGAGATGAACGCTCAGACGGTCTCCATCCGTAAACGCGGGGAAGGCGACATTGGAGCTAAGCCGCTTCAAGAAGTGATTGAGCTCTTGTCTCAGGAAATTGCTGATCGTGTGATTTCCTAATTTCTTGTAATTAACAACACCAAAATTACGTCTAAATAAGACCTCTGTTATATGCCCATGAGGATCAACTTCTGATCTTCATGTATAAAATTTTGTGAATCGGGAAACCTTCGCTAATAAGGGGGAGGTTTATCACATGAACAAAATGGGCATATTTCAGAGGTTTTGGTGTCTTTTTATCACCATCGTTTTGCTATTGACCGCTGCTGGAATCATTCCAGAATCTAAGCAACAGGCAGTAGGGGCCATTGGGACAGGAGACACTTTACAGCACACGGGTATTAACAAAACGCTATCGAACGAGTTGCAATATACCAAAGCTAATTCTGTGTTTATGAGAACCACAGATGATAAGGTCGTTCTTGCGACTGGCCGCGCCACACTAATGTCAAACGAGGCGCATTCCGTCGCACCTGTATTACCTGCAACAACAAAAAATAAACCAGCAGCGACAAAGGCACCGCAGAGCACCAAAGCTCCAACCACTAAAACAAATGGTGGCAGCGGATCCTCAAAACAGTTACCAAATTCTATTCCTGTAGCCGCTCCTGCGGAAGACCAGATTATTACTTCAATGAAAGTAATGGCGACTGGCTATACTGCGGGTTATGAATCTACAGGTAAAACATCTAAGCATCCCGAATATGGAATCACCTATTCAGGTGTAAAAGTGCGCAGAGATAAGAATACAGTCTCAACCATTGCTGCTGACCCTAAGGTTTTGCCGTTGGGTAGTATTCTTTATATACCGGGCTATGGATACGCCATAGTTGCTGATACGGGCTCGGCTATTAAAGGGCGGAAGATTGATCTGTATTTTGCTACTACGAAACAGGTGTATAAGGAATGGGGCAAAAAATCGGTTGTAGTTCAACTCATTAAGCGTGGTAACGGGACTTGCACGGAAGTCATGCTGAAGAAGCTGAGCCAAGCGATTGAGACTTACAAAGCAGTGCCGCAATCCCTGCTCGAAGAATCCATTTAATGGGATTGAACTTATTTTCACTTGGTCATGCATAATAGTGACATCACCTTGCCATAATACGGACTGGGGCAAAGCAATTGCCTCTTCCGAGATGTTCTCTTAGTAAGCATATTCTATGCTGCATAAGAGAAAAGGAGGTGAATTCCGTGGCCAATAACAAGAAATCTAAAGTACAAGAAAATTACAAAACACCAAATGAAAAATACAATGCTGAGTTTGCTGTTGAGAATGACGGCGCTACTAAGCAAAGTGGAAATACTTCTAAACCAGCTCAGAAACCGCAACAATAATGCGCTAACTGAAGCAGAAGACTGCTGAAAAAAAGAGACTGTCCAAATCAGTTAATTACTGAGGGACAGTCTTTTTTCATATATAATGAAGTAAATAGAATTTTATCCCATTCATCTCAGTCTAGAGACTGAGGGGAAGTTCCTTCTCTCGCCGCTGTTTCTCAGCACTTCATTCCTGTAGACTAAGGCTATAAGATTGAAGAAGAGAGCGTTCCACTACTTTAAAGGGGAAATGAGTCATGAAAAGAAGGTTCACCAGCCAGGTTTTAGGCGGCCTGATCCTGATAGGGATAGGAGCTATGTTTCTACTGAGACAATTGGGTTACACTGATTTCAGCTTAGGTTACCTGATTTCGAATTATTGGCCGGTTATCTTGATCCTAATGGGAATGAAACGGCTTTTAGGTACAGGGGAGGAGCAATCAAAAGGTTCTTCACCTATCGGCGGCTTTTTCTTTCTGGCGATCGGAGTGTTTTTCCTTGGACGGAATTTAGATTGGTTTGATATTTCGGCCGGGGATTTTTTCAAAATGTTCATTCCAGTCATGTTGATTGGCGGCGGACTTTATGTGATTTTTAAACCACGCGGTTCAGTACCACCTGTGCCACCAGCTCCACCGTCACCACCAGATCACTTTCCTTCAGGAAAAAGCTCACTAGATGTGGAGCCGCCCAAACCGCTGGATTCCACACTTGATGAACAATTTGAGCAAAAATTCGGCAAGGCTTCTGGTCAACGCGACTGGAAGGACTATCTTCAAAAAGATGAAGAAGACGATGAGGACGAAACAGGATCTTATAAGTCCGGCGCTGAAGCACGTTGGCAAGAGAAGCAGGAACGACACGAGCGCAGACGTCAGGAACGTCATGAGCGTCATGCTCGTAGACATGGTGAATGGCATGAGGAATTCCATGAATCAAATAATCAAAAGGAATCGACCAATCGCTCTGCTTTTATCGGAGATGTCCACATGGGGCGCGAGCATTTCCAACTGAAGAACACGAATATCTCGCAGTTTATCGGCGATACCGTACTGGATCTGACGAATGCACAAATTGCTTATGGCGAAACGAGGATTAATATTTCCGCTTTTATAGGCGACATTAAAGTGTACATTCCGAATGATATGGATCTTGGCATCTCGGTGAACAGCAGTTCTTTTATCGGGGATATGGAAGTTCTGGATCAGTCTCGCAGTGGGTTTATGAGCAGTGTACAGTGCAAGACTCCTTATTATAAAGAAGCAGGCAAAAAAGTCCGTATAAATGTAAGTGCATTTATAGGTGACATTAAAGTTAAAACGGTGGGTTAGATGGGGACAATCTTCAGTAATACCAAATGGTTGCTGTTGTTTTACTTTTTGCTCACTGGAGCGGTAAGCGCTGGATTGATGTATGCAGGCACTTGCCTTGGTTATATCGAAGTGAAGGATTATCGGATGTGGCTGTACTTATGTCTCGGGATTGTGTTGTTCACTGTAGTTATCGGCTACATGGCAGGCCAGCGGATTCAGCGCCGGATTGATCATCTGGATCTGAATATGCTGCAGGTAGCCAAAGGAAATCTGTCCGTACGGATGCCAGAAAGTGACGATCAGTCTTTTGCCCGAGTGTATCACGAGTTTAATGTCATGATGGATACGGTTGAGAATAAGATGCAGCTTCTACAGCGATTGGGTGAACAAGAGGTTATTGAGAAGGAACAGGCAGCGGAGAGTGCGGTGTTGGAGGAAAGAAGGCGTATGGCCCGGGATCTGCATGATACGGTGAGCCAACAGCTTTTTGCCATCCATATGTCCGCTTCTTCGCTGCCTAAAGTTCTGAAGGTCAATGAAGCTCAAGGTCAAATGGTCATGGACCAGTTGATTACAATGTCTCAGATGGCACAAAAACAAATGAGAGCATTAATTGCACAACTGCGTCCAGTGGAGCTGGAAGGTCGAAATCTGTTCGAGGCGCTGGAAAAATGGTTTCCCGATTATTGTCGCCAGAATGGCTTAAAAGGAATGAAGGAGCTCGAACTTCAGGGCGAGTTATCGGAAGCGATCGAACATCAGCTGTTCCTAATTATTCAAGAGGCGATGGCGAATATTGTGAAGCATGCTGAAGCTAGACTGGTCAGCCTATCACTGCGTGAAGGATCAAGACAAGTTGTGCTGAGTATTAGTGATGACGGTCAAGGTTTTGAACATGTGCAGCAAAAACAAGGCTCCTACGGTCTCACCACCATGCGCGAACGCGCGGAGAAACTGGGTGGGCAAGTGGAGATTATTAGCCGCAAGGGTGCGGGAACGACGATCCGTGTACATATTCCTAAGTTTGTTCAAGGGAACCCAGAATTAGAGCAGAATAGATCGTTAGGAACAGATACACAGGACGAGGAGGAGTAGAGCATGAGTGTCATAAAAGTGTTGCTCGTAGATGATCATGATATGGTACGGATGGGCCTCAAAACTTATCTAATGCTGGAGCCTACATTCGAGGTCATCGGTGAGGCGGCGAATGGACAAGAGGCGCTGGAGATGCTGCGTGCTGGTGGACATGAAGGTCTGCCTGACCTCGTGCTGATGGATTTGATGATGCCTGTGATGAATGGTGCCGAGACCACAAGAGCAGTGCTGGCTGAATTTCCTGGCCTCAAAATCGTGATCCTCACCAGCTTTCTGGAGGATGATCTTGTTGTAGATGCTATAGAGGCTGGTGCTGTCAGCTACGTGCTCAAAACAGTGTCGGCAGAAGAGTTAATCTACGCACTGCAAGGGGCTTACCGCGGCATGCCCGTCATGACGGGTGATGTGTCACAGGCGCTGACCCGTGGTATACGCCAGCGCACCGTGCAAGGTGATTCCTCCGGTTTAACAGAGCGTGAGAAGGAAGTCCTGCTGCTTATAGCTGAGGGCAAGACCAATAAGGATATCGGTGAGGAGCTGCATATCAGCATCAAGACAGTAAAGACGCATGTCAGCAATCTGTTGATGAAATGCGAGCTTGATGACCGTACCCAGTTGGCTATTTACGCTCATCGGAAGGGCTGGGCTCAGGGGTAGGACTTGTAGACTAAGGTGCATTACTATTTGAAATGGTTTTAGAAGCTCGGGCCGCGACCTTTTTCGCGCCCGAGCTTCTTTTTTCTGCTTCCCTGTATAATCTCCTCCCATTTGCCTATATCTTTTATCTGCGCTTAAATTGTTTTTAATGTGACCTTAAGGTTTAAAGTACAAAATAAGAACATGAAAACAAATTAATCCTTGTCACGGCGACAGGAAGCAGGAGGAAAGATAAACATGGACGATAACAAAAACAACTTCAATCGCGACAATGGACCAGCACCAGATCGGGAATGGGACAATAATAACAATAGCAGCAATAATAATACTTCATCTGAAACAGGATCATCATCCTACTACTATTCTTACGGACCTTTTAAATCTTTGAACAAAGATGAGAATAACGCTGACGGAGGCGCGCAGCACTACAATCGGATGGAGCCAGAACGGGTCGAGGTTACACCTCCACAGCCTGTAAAGCCATTACCATATAACACATCACTTCGTACCACTGGTTATGATGGCAATGGTGGTGGCCGCGGAGGAAATGGCGGTGGCGGTTCTGAAGGTGGCGGCGGCTGGCAATATAATAAAAAACCAAAAAGCTCGTTAAAAACAGTGCTGGTATCATTCCTAGCCGGTATGGTCGTTCTCTCGGGCTCAATGTATATGGCAGACAGAGGTAACTGGTTTACGGGAGATACAGCTACAACTGTTGCTAGCTCCGGAACGAATGGAACGGCGAAGACAACGGGCGAGAGTGCAGGTGTTGCGCCTTCTACTTCTACTACATCCTTGGTGACTGGATCTCGTGATGTGACAGGTGTTGTTGATGCGGTGGGACCAGCAGTCGTTAAGATTGAGACACTAGTGAAATCTAATTCGCGTAATGGAAGCTCATCCAGCCCGAATCTGAGTGATCCCTTCTCACAATTTTTCTTCGGGGATCAATACAGTGGAAATGGTTCTTCACAAAATGAACAGGATTCCAAATCAGGATCGGATTCTTCATCACAGCTTATCCCTTATGGAATTGGAACAGGCTTCATTTATGAGAAATCCGGCTATATTTTGACCAACCAGCACGTAATTGACAATGCTGATGTAATCCAAGTCACCGTGGATGGCGTAACCAAGCCTTATGAAGCGAAGCTGCTAGGTTCTAGCAAAGATCTGGATTTGGCTGTGCTTAAAATTGAAGGAGATAGTGATTTCCCTACCGTAGCACTTGGAGATTCGGATAGCATAAAGGTAGGTTCAGAAGTGGTTGCTATCGGTAACCCACAAGGCTTCGACCATACTGTAACTTCCGGTGTTCTTAGTGCAAAAGGACGCAGTATTGATATTAACGAAGAAGATGGCAGTGGAACTCGTAATTACAAAAATCTGCTGCAAACCGATGCTTCTATCAACCCGGGTAACTCAGGTGGGCCGTTGCTCAACATGAATGGACAGGTAATCGGGATGAACGTAGCCGTCAGCACGGATTCTCAAGGTATTGGTTTCGCAATCGCTGTGAATACGATTAAAGAAGTCGTAGATAAACTGGAAGCCAACCAAGCCATTCCGAAAGAGCCGGTACCTTTCATTGGTGCAACTCTTATGACGATTACAGATGAGGTTGCTAAGCAAATGGGTACGGATATTAAAGAAGGTTCTGTGGTTGCAGATATTATCTATAAATCCCCAGCGTATACCGCTGACCTGCGCCCTTACGATATCATTACCGGTGCGAATGGAACGAAGTATGCAACCAACCAAGATCTGATTACCTTCATTCAAACGTTAAAAGTTGGAGACAAAGTAACATTAAATGTTGTGCGCGATGGTAAAACCATGGATCTTTCAGTTACCATCGGTAACAAAAATGATTTTGATACAACGACTACACAACAAAGTCAGCAGCAATAATACCGGACGGTAAGTCACACGGAAGGGGCGACCCTTCCGTTTTTGTCTAATTCTGATGTAAACTGCTACAATATATAAAAAGAACTGAACAATGGGGGCTGCTTGATGCGACCGAATATTCTAATTATTGATGATGACGAAAAGATTATTTCTATGCTGCGTAGAGGTTTAGCTTTTGAAGGTTACGATGTGAAAACAGCGGTGAATGGAGCGGATGGATTACGGGCAATCTTGAGCAGTGATCCGGATGTGGTAATTTTGGATGTAATGATGCCTCAGGTGGATGGCTTTGAAGTATGTCGCCGCTTGCGGGAAGGGGGCAGTAATGTTCCTGTTCTCATGCTTACCGCGAAGGATGAAATTGAGCACCGTGTGAAAGGGCTTGATCTGGGCGCGGACGATTATCTGGTTAAACCTTTTGCCTTGGAAGAACTGCTTGCACGTGTACGTGCGCTGCTTCGGCGTAAGAGTGAGCAAAGTGAAGGTGGGGAGCAAGCGGTCTCTTATGAAGATATTACGCTGGATGTGGATTCACGTGAGGTTACCCGTGCCGGTAAAAGACTGGAGCTAACAGCGAAGGAGTTTGAGCTGCTTCATCTTTTTATGCAAAATCCGAAACGTGTGCTTTCACGGGATCTGATCATGGATAAAATATGGGGTTATGATTATAGCGGTGAATCTAATGTGCTTGAGGTATACATAGCCATGCTACGTCAAAAGACGGAGGAGCATGGCGGTAAACGCCTCATTCAAACGATCCGGGGTGCCGGTTACATTCTAAGAGGTGACAACTAACATGTCTATAAGATTGCGGCTGACTGCTTGGTATTCAGGGATTTTGGCCGTTATGCTGCTGGCCTTATCAGCCGCAATTTACGGTTTTGTTTATTTTAATACTTATGGGGACTTGAAGAATCGCCTCCAGGTGCAAGCTGAGCAGACCATTCCATTTTTCAGTATCAATTTATACAGCGGTGAACTAATGATGGATGGGGTCAGAACTCCTGAGAATTCTAATACGTATACACAGATCTATGTTTATGATACTAAGGTTATGCAGCGAACGACAAACATGAGAAATGGTAATCTTGCATTTGATTATCCCGAGCGGGATAAAATTGTACAGGGATTTCGTAATGTTGTAATTGAAGGCAATCAATTTCTGATTTATGAACGGCCAATTCTATTGGAAAATTATAAAAATAATCCTGCTGCTGTGTTACAAGTGGCTACCTATGTAGGTGAACAAAATAAGCTCTTGGAGCGTTTAAAAACTATCCTGCTCGTAGGTTCTTTTGCTACCCTGATCGCGGCATTTACCTTCGGCTTGTTCCTTGCGCTTAAATCCATGAGTCCAATCGGCAAAGTAATTGAAGCTGCGAATGGGATTCAGACGGGGAATGATTTAAGCTCGCGTATTGAATATGATGGGCCGCCAGACGAGATAGGAAGGCTTATTGAGACCGTTAACAGTATGCTTGGGCGTATGGAAGGATTCTACACAGAGCTGGAGGATTCGTATGCGGCTCAGCGCCGTTTCGTTTCAGATGCTTCACACGAGCTTCGGACACCGCTCACTACGATTCGCGGAAATATTGATCTGCTGCAAAAGGTTTGGGAGATGGAACCCGGAGAAGGGAAGATGAGTGAAGCTGAGATTCGCCAGCTATCGCTTGAATCGGTGCAGGATATCGCAGACGAGTCTAAGCGTATGAGCCGCTTGGTAGCGGATATGCTCTCGCTCGCGCGTGCGGATACTGGACGTACTTTTGATATAGAGCCCGTGGCACTGGAACCGATGATGAATGAGATTGCGCGCCGCGCCTCTTTCCTGCCGCGTCAAGCCGAGTGGGTTACAGGTGATATGTCAGTCTTAAACGGCAAATATATAGTTGGGAATAAAGATTATCTACAGCAAATGCTCTTTATTTTTATTGATAATGCCTTTAAGTACACGCCTTCTGGCATCGTGAGTTTGGATACCCTTTTCTATCAGAATCAGGTTGGTATTCGGATCACTGATACAGGTATTGGTATGGATAAAGATGAGGTTCCATATATCTTCGATCGTTTCTATCGTGCGGATGAATCGCGTGGAATTACGGAAGGGATTGGGCTTGGTCTATCCATTGCTAAGTGGATTATTGACGAGCATGGTGGGTCTGTGGAGGTTGTTACACGCCAAGGTGAGGGTACTACTTTTGTCATCTGGTTGCCGCTTCTCTTTGCTCCGCCGCTGGAATAGGGTATAATTTAGAAGTGTCCTATTACAGAGGTCAATGAAAGCAGAAAGCTGGTGAACTCATGGAAGTCATTAAAATCTCTCCCCGGGGATATTGTTACGGAGTTGTCGATGCAATGGTTATGGCACGGCAGGCTGCGCAAAATCTCGATCTTCCCCGGCCGATTTATATACTGGGTATGATTGTTCATAACAGTCATGTCACGAATTCGTTCGAAGATGATGGCATTATTACTTTGGACGGACATAATCGTCTGGATATTCTGGATAAAGTGGATAGTGGGACTGTTATATTCACTGCACACGGGGTTTCTCCTGAGGTGCGCAAGATGGCAAGGGACAAGGGTCTGACTACGGTCGACGCCACCTGTCCTGATGTCACGAAGACCCACGATCTTATTCAGGAAAAAGTAGATGATGGTTATGAGGTCATTTATATCGGCAAAAAAGGCCATCCGGAACCAGAGGGTGCTGTGGGTATTGCCCCTGAGCATGTGCATCTGATTGAAAAAGAAGATGAGATTGCTACGTTATCCATCCCTTCTTCACGTATCGTCATTACGAATCAGACTACTATGAGCCAGTGGGATATTAAACATATCATGAAAAAGCTTCTGGAGACCTTCCCAGGTGCTGAAGTGCATAATGAGATATGTATGGCTACCCAGGTACGTCAAGAGGCTGTAGCGGAACAAGCAGGGCAATGTGATCTGGTGATTGTTGTCGGTGATCCGCGAAGCAACAACTCTAATCGTCTGGCACAGGTGTCGGAAGAAATCGCTGGGGTTCCTGCCCATCGTATTTCTGATGTGTCTGAACTCCAAACAGAATGGCTAGAGGGTGTAAATATCGTCGGGGTCACTTCTGGCGCGTCCACACCTACACCTATCACCAAAGAAGTGATTAACTACTTAGATCAGTATGATTCGGCTAATCCGGAGACGTGGGAGATCAAACGTACAGTGAATATGGCGAAGCTGCTGCCACCGGTTAAGAATAAGAGTGCAAGTACTACTTAATGTAATGGGCTAGGCTCGAACTTATATATTATGAACGCTGCAACAAGAGCGCTTAACTTCGTCAGTCGAGGTTAAGTGCTCTTTTTTATCGAAAGAACGCTTCCAGCATAGGAATCTAGAATATAGATTGACTATAATCGCTTTTTGAGGTAGAATTGCTTTAGTGATTAAAAGCATAAAAGCTTAAAAGCGAACACGCGTCGTAGCGCGATAGTATCTAGCGGAATTATTATAAATTTTAAGTGTAGAGAGGGAGTTATAAATATGATCGTCATTACATCAAATCAAACACCGGAAGAGCAGGTTAAAGATATAATTGCCGTAATCGAAAAAGAAGGTTTGCAGGTGCATCTCTCCAGAGGAGCAGATCACACGGTGATAGGTTTAGTGGGAGGCGTCACTCCTAAGCTCGCCGAGCATTTGCGGCAAATGAAGGGTGTAGAGAACGTCGTGAAGATCTCCAAATCCTACAAGCTGGCCAGCCGGGATTTCCATCCTGAGGATACGATTATTGATATCAAGGGTGTGAAGATTGGTGGAGAAAACCTGGTGATCATGGGCGGACCTTGCGCCGTTGAGTCTCCAGAGCAGATTGATGAGATCGCCCGGCTTGTTAAAGCGTCTGGTGCTCAGGTACTTCGTGGAGGCGCGTTTAAGCCCCGCACAGGACCGTACAGCTTCCAAGGCGTAGGTGTGGAAGGTTTGACTATGATGGCTGAAGCAGGAAAGCGTCATGGCCTGTTGACGATTACAGAGGTTATGACACCGGAGTATGTTGATATCTGTGCGGAGCATGCGGATATTCTGCAGGTGGGTACACGGAATATGCAGAACTTTGATTTGCTGCGCAAGCTGGGTACCTGTGGCAGACCTGTTCTTCTAAAACGTGGCTTCAGTGCGACCTATGATGAGTTGCTCAATGCAGCGGAGTACATTTTGGCAGGCGGTAATAAGGATGTAATGCTCTGTGAGCGCGGTATACGCACATTTGAGACCTACACTCGTAACACACTGGATCTATCGGCTATTCCAGTTCTACAAAGCTTAAGCCATCTTCCAGTAATCTCTGACCCAAGTCACGGAACCGGTCGTCGTGAGTTAGTTGAGCCTATGGCCAAAGCTTCTGTTGCTGCTGGTGCAAACGGGCTAATTATCGAAATGCACACAGATCCGGACAATTCCATGACAGGTGATGGTGTTCAATCGTTATTCCCTGATCAGTTTGATAACTTGCTTAAAGATCTGGAAAAGCTGGCTCCAATTGTTGGACGTAAGTTTTCTACTTCGCCAGAAACGGTTTCGGCGCTATAAAATTCAATCTAAGAGCTTCCTCGGAAGCCCTCTTAACCCGCGACCTAGTGGGAAAAGAGGGTTTTTTTGGAGTTGAATAAAATAAATGTGACATCAAAATATGCGAAAATAACAGATTTCACGAAAGCGTTAGAATATCTTACATTGCTGAAAGAAATACCTGACATAAGCATTGACGATGTTAGGTATGAGATTTATAATTACGACAGCAAAAAAAATTAAAACAAGAACATTTGCATACTGTGAGCGGCCTAATGTTCGGAACTTGGGGGAGGAAAAATTCATGTCGGTTGAAAAAATGTTGCAAACAATTAAAGAGAACAATATCGAGTGGGTAGATTTTCGATTCGTAGATTTAGGTGGTCGTGCCCACCACATCTCTCTGCCAGCTTCTGAAGTGGAAGATGAAACTTTTGTAAATGGGGTAGCATTCGACGGTTCTTCCATCAAAGGTTTCCGTGGTATTGAAGAATCAGACATGGTTATGATGCCTGATCCGAATAGTGTGTTCATAGATCCGTTTACAGCTCATCCAACGCTGAACGTGATGTGCGACATTTTCACTCCTGATGGCGAACGTTATGAGCGCGATCCTCGCGGTATTGCTGTGAAAGCAGAAGAATTCCTGCAAAAAAGCGGAGTAGGTACATCTGCATTCTTCGCACCTGAATCAGAATTCTTTATCTTTGACGATGTTCGTTACGAAAGTGGCATGAACAGATCCTCATTCTTCGTAGATTCTGAAGAAGCGGCTTGGAATACGGGTCGTAAAGAAGAGGGCGGCAACTTGGCATTTAAAGTTGGCGTTAAAGGTGGATATGTTCCTGTAGCACCAGTTGACTCCCAACAGGATATCCGTAGTGAGATGTGCCGTCTGCTTGCTGAAGTTGGACTACGCATTGAACGTCATCACCATGAAGTAGCCACTGCAGGTCAAGCGGAAATTAACTTCCGTTTTGATACCTTGAAGAAAACTGCTGATAATCTCATGACTTATAAATATATTGTACAAAACACTGCACGTCAGTATGGCAAGGTAGCAACCTTCATGCCAAAACCGCTGTTTGGTGATAACGGTAGCGGAATGCACGTGCATCAATCGATCTTTGACGGAGATACTCCTTTGTTCTATGAAAAAGGCGCTTATGCTAACCTGAGCGAAATGGCTCTTCATTATATCGGTGGTATTTTGTACCATGCACCAGCATTGATCGCTTTGACTAACCCAAGCACCAACTCCTTTAAGCGTCTGGTTCCTGGCTACGAAGCACCGGTTAACTTGGTTTACTCCAAAGGAAATCGTTCTGCAGCAGTTCGTATCCCAGTAGCAGCTGTGACACCAAAAGGCTGTCGTATCGAATTCCGTACACCGGATTCCACGGCTAACCCTTACTTGGCATTCTCCGCAATGCTGATGGCAGGTCTGGACGGAATCAAGAACAAGATCAACCCGCAAGAACTGGGTTATGGTCCTCTTGATAAGAACATCTATGAATTGTCTGATGCAGATAAAGAAAAAATCCGCAGCGTTCCAGGCAGCCTGAGCGAAGCGCTTGATTCTTTGGAAGCTGATTACGAGTTCCTAACAGAAGGCGACGTATTTACTAAGGACTTCATCGATAACTATATTGCTCTGAAACGTTCTGAAGCACAAGAGGTAGCGATTCGTGTTCATCCACATGAATATGCCCTGTACTTCGATCTATAAGATTCCTGCTATTATAATCTTTATAATAAAAGAAGCTGTCTCAAAAGTAGTGATTCTACTTGGAGGCAGCTTCTTTTTTTGAATTGGGAAAGTAATGGATTTTATTGTACCTTATGAATGTGTGCCACGCATAGTGTTCTAAGCCATGAGTAGTGTTCTATGTTATTGGGGTGGGCGGTAGGTGACTGTTAGGTGTGATTTCCGTTCGGCTTGCAGTATATGATTTGTGGTATCTGTGACGCTGGACTATGTACGGTGAGCGATATGCGTTCTGTGTTTATGTGATGTACAAAGTGGATTTAAACTAATTAGGGAAAAACTCCCTAAAAATAGCCGATATTTGCTCTAAATGAACGAAATCAGGGAATTCCTCCCTAATAATCAGGGTGATTTCTTTATTAGTTACTGAATAGGCCAAAATTCAGGGAAGTTTTCCCTAATTATAAGTCCGATGAACAGAAATCTCTGATTTTTAGGGAGAAATTCCCCAATTATTTTATAAGTACTTCACTTATTGCATCATTTGGAGTGCACTAGGTACGCCCTCGAATCCATTTGGGCATCAAGTAGTGTTAAGAACATAAAAGAGGCTGTCACCAAGCCATAAAATGGCTGCTTGGGCAGCCCCTTTTTGCTATTCGTGTATTCTCCGAGAAAGGCTACACTAGCCCCCGTTCAGGAGCGCCGCAGGACTCTCTAATGATAAGCTCTGGTTCTACGCTGAAAGAACTCGTACCTGATTGGTTGTTTATTAGATCATACAGCATTAGTGCTGCTAGGCGACCGATCTTATCTTTATTTTGGCGGATGGTAGTCAATAGGGGTGTTGTATAATTGCAGGCCTCAATATCATCACAGCCAATAATTGCAACAGTTTCAGGAACAGCGATAGAAGCCTCTTTAAGGGCACGCATCGCCCCTATAGCAAGCTGATCGGACGCTGCGAAGATCGCTCTAGGTAAATTTCCATTCTCAATCATTCTACGCATCGTCTCATACCCACTAGCCTCAAAGAAGTTACTTCCGTTTAAGAACCAACTCTCGTTAATAGGCAGCCCCAAATCTTCAAGAGCTTTGCGATAACCACTTTCGCGCATATTGGAGATGTCTGAATCTGAGGAGCTGCCGATGTAGCCAAGCTCACGATAGCCCAGTAAATAAAAGTGTTCTACCACTTTGGAGGACATTTTGAAATTATCCGACATGATAAAGCCAGAGTTGTCACCCGTTAGTTTTAAATCTACGCCGATACATGGAATTGCACTGTTGTCTAATTCGCTGATAGAGGTTTCTAGCTCCTGTCCGGATAGAAGCACACACCCATCTACATTAAAATGCTGACAACGGGCAAGATAATCGTTAGTATCGCCACTTTGGAATTTTTCATTGGAAAAAAAGATAAGGTCGTAACCTAGTAGTCCCATTTGTTTTTTAAATGAATTTAGCACCTCGATGAAAAAAGGGTGGGTAAAGTCGACATTCAGCATTCCGGCAAAAATCACTCCGATTAGATTGGACGATTTCGTAGCCAATGTTTTAGCTGAATTGGAGGGGGTATATCCAGTTTCTTTTATAATTTGTTGAACCCTTGTCTTGGTATCTTCCGAAATATCACTGTAGTTATTAATGATTTTGGATACTGTCGAAACAGAAACTCCAGCAATTTTCGCTATATCTTTGATGCTGTAGGCCAAATTAAGTCCCCCTTATAGTGAAAAATGTTCCGTAATATATGTTTAAAATCTACTCAAGGCTATTTATTTATGACTTGAATTTATGATTTACGAAATAGTTTCGTTACTTATTTTATAGTTCAATAAGATTATAGTCAATGGAATGTTTACTCTTAAACTAGGATTATGCTTGATATTAAAGGTTTTTTTGAATGATTGGTTCAAAAAACGTTCAAAAACGAACAATGAAAAAAGACTTTACAAAGACAAATAACGATGTAATAATGAAAACACCGAAACCGCTTTCTGTGATATCATCCTTACTGTTTCGTGATTTTCAGAAATTAGCATGTGGTTTCGTTAAAGGGTCATAACAAATTATCTGGGGGGTAACAAAATGGTAAAGAAGCTTTCTGCGGTATTGTTGAGCTCAGCGCTAGTGCTCTCATTAGCAGCATGTGGAAGCGGCAATAACAACGCGAATGGTGAGGCTACTCCGGGCAGCGGAACAAACAAGCCTGCATCTGGTGATAAGAAAGTGATTAAGATCTTACACTGGAAACAAGAGAATATTAACAAGGTCATTACAGAAATTAATAAAAAGTTTGAAGAAAAATATCCGGAATACAAAGTGGAGTACACAACCACTGGTCCGGATGATGAATTCAAACAAGCACAAAGAGCAAGAATTACAGCTGGTGACGTAGATGTACTTGCCGATCTATCCGGTATGAGATTGTCTCCGAAAGATTGGACACCAGGTGCGAAAGTGCCAGACTGGCAACAATGGATTGATTCCGGGCTGATTGCTGATCTGAGCGGCGAAGCTTTCGTTAAAAACTACAATGCGAATGATATTGCTAAAGCCGGCACTTATAAAGATAAAGTGTATGCAATCCCAACCGGTAAAGTAGCGATGTCAGGATTCTTCTATAATAAAGAAATTTTTGAACAAAACGGGCTGACTGTACCTACAACTTGGACAGAGTTCATTAGTGTTCTAGATACATTGAAAGCAAAGAGTATTGTTCCAATCGTAGTGGCTGGTAAGGATGTATGGCCATTGAAATTGCCAGTGTTCGGTTTGCAAGCCAAGATTCTGGGTGGCGGCAACCAACAACAATGGATTGAAGGGGTTTGGAAGGGAACTTCGGCGTTTAACGATGCTGAGGCTGTAGAAGTATTGGAGAAAATGAAGACGCTTCAAGATAACTACATCATCGACGGTTTCTTGGGTATCGACTATGCAACAGCACCTTCGTTTTTCGCAACAGGAAAAGCAGCTATGATTGCTGACGGAACTTGGGATGCTCCTACGATCGCGGCAGCAAATCCAGATGTGAAATTTGGTTACTTCCCAATCCCAGCTACAGAAGATGCTGCTAAGAATAATTCTCTTGTCGGTAAATACGATGTAACTTGGTATGCAGCAGAAAAAGGCCCGAACAAAGAAGGCGCTTTGAAATGGCTGGAATTCTTCTCTGAACCAGAAAACTACACAGAATATGTTAAAGCAGCTGGATTCTTGCCTACACAAGACAATATTGCCACTGAAAGTGACTTTATTGACAAAGAACTTGCTCCATACATGACTGGAGATTTCGAACTTGCTTATGAAATTATGATGATTAACCGTGATAACGTTGGTGAGCACATTGCAGCTGAAGGCGTTCACACTGAATATTTGGCACCAGGCGGCGAGTTTAAAACCGCTAAAGAGCTTGCAGATGTACAACAAAAAGAATGGGAAGCAGCAGCACCTAAATAAGTAGCTATCCCGATAAATAAAAAGAATCTACAACATACTGTACACCAAACATGTTTTACAACTTCGGGGTCTGTTTTGTGCAGGCCCCGATCATTTTATTGAATTAGGATTGGGTAGGTGAGAGAAATGTATCCGTTCGGGAAAGGTATTAAACGATATATACCGCTTCTGCTGCTAATGATTCCATTATCATTGTATGTAATTTTCTATTTTGGCCCATCTATGATGACGGTTATCTATTCATTTACAGATATCACTAACGTTCCTGGAAGCAAGATGAGTTTTGTAGGCCTTGACAATTATTATGATGTATTTTACTCAGGAAATTCAGGCGAGCGTTGGGATTCCATTATACGTACTATTTATTTCATGGTCATTGTAACCATTGTACAGAACGGTGTCGGTCTGCTTATGGCCGTAGTTATCAATCAGAAGCTGAAAGGCGATTATTTCTATCGCGCGGTATTCTTTTTACCGGTTGTGCTTGGTGTAGCGGTAGTTGCACTGGTATGGGGCATGATGTTCGATCCGCTGAGTGGTCCGGTTAACCAACTGTATGATTCTTTGTTCGGTTATAAAGATATGTTCTTTGGAAGCTTCACTCATGCGTTCGGTTATATTATATTTACGCAAATTTGGATGTATATGGGTTATTCGATGTTGATTTTCCTTGCGGGACTACAATCCGTACCGAAAGATTTGTATGAGGCTGGATATATAGACGGAACTACGAAGTGGCAATCTTTTAAAAATATCACATTCCCACTTATCGCTCCATCCTTTACGATTAACATTATTTTGTCTATTATCGGTGCGATGTCCACCTTTGATATTATTCTCGCAACTACGGACGGTCGCTTTAACACAAGAACGATGGCATATGACGTTTATAAAGAGACGTTCCGTGGTTCTCTACAGATGGGACTTCCTTCCGCGCTTTCCGTGGTTCAATTCCTTATGATTCTGGTGTTTGTAGTATTTGCAGTGAAACAAATGCGTAAGAGAGAGGTGGAATATTAATGAAGGATTCCAAAACCGCCAAAACTCTCTCTTATATTCTGATTGCAGTGTTGCTTGTTTTATATATCATGCCGTTGTTATTTGTAATCAATATTTCATTCAAGTCCTTTACAGAATATCTGTTAGATCCTATCGGTCTCGTAAAAAGTATTCAATGGGATAATTATAAAGAAGCTTGGCTACAGGGTAATTTCTCTAATTATTTCTTAAACAGTCTGCTGTATACAGCTGTGGCAACAGTGCTGACCCTAATTGTTTCGTTATTCGGGGCCTTCCCGGTGGCGAGAAATTATGTGAAGTGGAGCGGATTTATTTATTTGTTCTTCTTGATGTCTCAGTTCCTGCCGAATCCAATGGTCGCACAGTTCAAGCTGATGCTTACCATGAAACAGGAGCTAGGATTTGTAGGTTATGACACGAAGCTGGGTTACATTCTCCTTAAAACAGGCGGAACGGGTATCGTGTTCATGATGTTTGTAGGTTACATCAAAGGAATTAGCCGGGAGATGGATGAAGCAGCAGGTATGGATGGCGCTGGATATATGCGTTATTTGTTCCAGATCATCATGCCACTTATGAAACCAGTAATTGCTACAGGTGTTATTCTAACAGCAATTAGTATCTGGAATGACTTCGTGGGGCCGGTCATGTATTTACCGAGTCCAGAAAACTATCCAATCACCTTCGGGCTTAAAGAATTCCGCGGTCAATACGGGAACAACTGGCCTATGTTGGCGTGCGGGATCATGATCGTATCTGCACCGCTTATCATCCTATACACCTTCATTCAAAAGTATATCGTTGACGGTGCATTGGCAGGTGCGGTTAAAGCTTAAGTAGTTGTGTAAATGAGAGGATGGAGAGAATGGATCGTAATAAAATTCATGGCTTCGAATTCACCGGAAATGATGGGGAATTCAGGCTTCAGCAACCGGATCGCAGCAGTTTTCTATATTTCCCTCTAGTGAATGAAGGGGGAATGATGTCGACGGTAACTCCAAAACTTCATGGTCAGGTTACCACAGGTCATAATACATTTTTGACACCGCCATTATCTGTTGAAGATTTGCATAATTCGCGGGCTTCCCGTAACTTCTGGGTATACGTAGAAGGCAAGGGAGCTTGGTCGGCAGTGGGGAACTCCGCTAAGCAAAATGCCGATTTCTATACATCGTCTACTGATGAAGCAGTACTAGAGGCTGGTTTCCTGTGGCAACGCGTAACGCGTTGTAACGCAGAGATGGGTGTTAAAGCTGAAATCACCAGCTTTGTGCCAAGCGGTAATGATAAGGTCGAACTAATGAAGGTTACGTTGACGAATACAATAGCAGAGGTTATTACGCTGACACCGACAGCGGTAGTTCCGATCTACGCGCGTTCGGCAGATGATCTGCGCGATCATAGACATGTAACCTCTTTGCTTAACCGGATCTATACTTCACCTTATGGTGTTGAGGTTCAGCCTGCGCTCTCCTTTGATGAGCGGGGACACCGCATCAATCACACTTCTTATGGAGTATTTGGTGCAGAGGGTGACGGCAATCAACCTGCTGGTTTCTTTCCAGTGCAGGAGGAGTTCATTGGAGAAGGTGGAAGTCTGGATTGGCCAGAAGCTGTTATCCTGAACAACACGCCGGAGATTGGCAAGGGTGGAGGTGTACAAAGAGAGGGATATGAGGCTATCGGGGGTCTTCGTTACGAGGCGCTTAATCTGTCTCCTGGTGACAGCCATTCTTATATAGTAGTTATGGCGATCCATAATGAGAGAATTGACGTGGATGCCTTGATGAACAAATATGGTACATCTGAAGCTTTTGATCATTTGCTTGAGGAAACTAAAGCCTTCTGGGCAGATAAAGTGAATATGGTAGAATTTCATACCGGTGATTCAGATGCTGACCAATGGATGAAATGGGTTACGATTCAACCCGTGCTGAGAAGACTTTATGGTAACTCCTTCTTGCCTTATCATGATTATGGAAGAGGCGGACGTGGCTGGCGGGATCTTTGGCAGGATTGTCTAGCACTCCTTATTATGGAACCGGCTGAAGTACGCAGCTTACTGCTGAACAACTACGCCGGAGTAAGAATAGATGGTAGTAATGCCACTATTATCGGTCAACAGCCTGGTGAATTTATTGCCGACCGTAACAACATCCCGCGGGTGTGGATGGATCATGGAGCTTGGCCGTTCTTAACGACTATGTTATATCTGGATCAGAGTGGTGATCTTGATTTCTTATTGCAGGAACAGACGTATTTCCGCGATACCTTTATGAGTCGCTGTAAGGAACGCGATAATTCATGGGATACCTCGCTGGGAAGTGATCTCAGAACTACTTCTGGTGAGGTTTATAAAGGTACGATTCTGGAGCATATCCTGCTGCAAAATCTGGTTCCGTTCTTTAATGTTGGAGAGCACAATAATATCCTGCTGGAGGGCGCAGACTGGAATGATGGTCTTGATATGGGCGCAGACCGGGGTGAGAGTGTAGCTTTCACAGCATTCTACGCAAGTAACTTATTGGATATTTCTCGTGTGCTACGTACGCTAAAGACTTCTAAAGGGCAAGAGACAGTTGAATTGGCAGAAGAAATGAAACTATTGCTAGATTCGCTTGGTGAGCAAGTGGATTATGAATCTGTATCAGGCAAGCATGAAAGACTTAATCAATATTATGCTGCCGCTCCGAACAAAGTCAGCGGTATTCGTGTAGGACTCGACATAGAGACAGTAGCGGACGATCTGGAACAAAAAGCAGAGTGGATCTTTAATCACTTGCGCCGCAATGAGTGGGTGGAAAGTGAACACGGTGGAGGCTGGTTTAACGGTTATTATAATAATGATGGAGAACAAGTGGAAGGGGAATTCGCAGAAGGCGTTCGAATGACGCTTACGGGTCAAGTATTCCCGCTGATGGGCCATGCAGCTGCACCAGAGCAAATTCCGCATATCATTGCCGCCGTGGATCGTAATCTACTGGATGACAAAATTGGGTACAGACTTAATTCCCGTTTCGGCGGGATCCAGCAGAATCTGGGTCGTGCCTTTGGCTTTGCCTTTGGACATAAAGAGAACGGTGCTATGTTCAGTCACATGACCATCATGTATGGCAATGCGTTGTATAAACGCGGATATGTGAAAGAAGGACATAAAGTACTAGAATCTCTGTATAGCTTAAGTACTGACTTTGCAAAAGCCCGCATATACCCAGGAATTCCTGAGTATATTAACGAGCAAGGCAGAGGGATGTATACGTATTTAACAGGATCAGCGAGCTGGCTGCTGTTAACTATGGTTACTGAAGTATTTGGTGTAAAAGGTAAGCTAGGTGATCTTTTGTTGGAACCGAAGCTTGTTAAAGAGCAGTTTGATTCCGAGGGAAAGGCCTCTATTAAGACAATCTTCGCGGATCGCGAGTTTGAAGTGGTCTATAAAGCCACAGGAAGCTTAAACTACGGGGAGTACCAAATACACTCTGTTACCCTGAATGGCAGCGAGGTGACGCTGCAGCGCGGCTTAGGAAGTGCGATTATTCCGCGTGAAGAGTTGCTCTCTCTGCAGACAGAGAAATGCCACTTGATTGAAGTGACATTGGCGTAGCTTTATACGATATTTTAAGACGTCTGCACCGTTATTCATAGCGGCTGCAGACGTTTTTTTCAATAATGAATATTTATTCATTGTAACAATGAACGAAAGGGCGCGTTAGGTATGGGTTGCAGACTGTCAAATGGCATATTAACTGTCGATATCGCTGATATCGGAGAGTATAAGGGCACTCGTTTTGACTGGACAGGATTTATTACACAGGTGACATTAGAAGAGGGGAAACATACGTTTTGTGTGCCGGAAAGCTTGAAGCCAGGCGAAGGAACTGGAGGCAAGGGGCTTTGTAATGAGTTTGGCATTTCCCGGGCAATTGGATATGATGAAGCGCCAATCGGAGGCTGGTTTCCAAAAATCGGAGTCGGATTGTTACAAAAAGGAAATTCCCCATTATACAGTTTCAATGAGGAGTTCCCCTTAACCTCTTTTAGTAAGGATGTCGAAGCAGGGAATGATGCTGTCACATATACGATCCACCCAATGGAAAGCAACGGATATGCTGTGCAGCTAACTAAAACGATTTCTTTACAGGGGGATCAATTAATAATTGCATATGAATTGCACAACAAAGGGCAAAAGCCTTTCCGTACGGAGGAATATATTCACAACTTCATCGGAATCGATGGGTTGAATATTGGACAGGATTTCGAACTGCGTCTCCCGAGGGAACTCAAGGTAGTAGAACCAGAATCCTCCTATACGAAAGAATTGCTAGAGGTATCTGGGAATACTCTTACTTGGTCAAAGGAACCGGATAAACCCTTTTATTGCAAGTTGAGCGGTTGGGAGGGTCAGGAAACTGAGTTCACCTGGGAGTTGGTTCATAAGCCTAGTGGAACAGGCGTGCGAGAGAGTGGGGACTTTCCAATAGAACGTATGGCCCTGTGGGGAGAAGGTCATGTAGTCTCTCCTGAAGTATTTGTGAACATTAGTCTTTTACCGCGTCAAAGCAAGAGCTGGCGCCGATCTTACCGGTTTTTCACTGCGAAATGAGTACCGTTTTAACCTTTTATGTGAATAATTATACTTGCTGGTGCGGGAGAATATTGCTATCATAACCATATCCATATTGATAGGAGAGAAAGGGTGGGGAGCAGTTTTGAATAAGAGAGCATACAATTTTAATGCCGGACCGGCAGCATTGCCGCTTACGGTACTGGAACGCGCACAAGCGGAGTTTGTTGATTTCCGGGAAAGTGGAATGTCTATCATGGAGATGTCGCACCGTGGTGCAATTTACGAATCCGTGCATAATGAAGCGCAGGAACGTCTGCTTTCGCTCCTCGGCAATCCGAAGGGCTATAAGGTATTGTTCGTACAAGGCGGAGCAAGCACACAGTTTGCAATGATCCCTATGAACTTGATTTCCGAAGGCCAAGTAGGTAGCTATGTAATGACAGGTAGCTGGGCGGATAAAGCTTATAAAGAAGCCAAATTGGTAGGAGGCGCTCATGTTGCCGCTTCTTCCGAAGATAAGAAATTCTTGGCTATACCTGAATTAAGTTCGATCAAAGCTGCGGAGAATGCTGCTTACCTTCATGTTACTTCCAACGAGACCATTGAAGGAACGCAATATGCAGAATTTCCGGATGCAGGCTCGATTCCGTTAATCGCGGATATGTCTAGTGATATACTTTGCCGTCCAATCGATGTGAACCAATTCGGAATGATCTATGCCGGAGCACAAAAGAACCTTGGACCTTCAGGCGTGACTGTAGTTATCGCGAAAGAAGAATTGCTTGCAGAATCACCTTCTAACATTCCTACGATCATGCGTTACAGCACTCATTATAAGAATAACTCTCTTTACAATACACCTCCATCTTTCTCTGTATATATGGTGAACGAAGTATTAAAATGGATTGAGGAGCAAGGCGGCTTAGCTGGCATCCATTCTAAGAACCTTGAAAAATCGGGTCTGTTATATGATCACATCGATGGAAGTGACGGTTTCTACCGTGGCGTTGCAGAACAAGGCAGCCGCTCTATTATGAACGTTACTTTCCGGATGCAATCAGAAGAACTCGAAAAGCAGTTTGTCAAAGCTGCTGAACTGGAAGGTTTTGTCGGCTTAAAGGGTCACCGCAGTGTTGGGGGCTTGCGTGCTTCCATCTACAACGCAGTTCCTTACGAAAGTGTAAAAGCACTGTCCGATTTCATGAACCATTTCCGGCAAACTCAAGGTTAATGAATTCTATCTATAACCTTCCGCCTTCTTGGTGGAAGGTTTTCAGTTTGTTTGGAGAAGCTATGGTTAGGCACTAGAGTAAAACATCTGGCTATTAAGCCTTTAGAGAGGAAGGAACCATATAATGGCACTCCATATCGTATTAGTCGAGCCGGAAATTCCGGCCAATACTGGCAACATTGCGCGTACTTGCGCCGCTACAGGCACTCATCTTCACTTGGTTCGTCCACTCGGATTCCGTACAGACGATGCTACATTAAAAAGAGCAGGATTAGACTATTGGCATGCTGTTACTATTGAATATCACGACTCCTTTGCTGAGGTTTTGGAGAAATATAACGAGGGGCGTTTCTTTTACGCAACGACGAAAGCAGAGAAAAGATACAGTGACTTTGAGTTCCAAGATGGCGATTTTTTTGTTTTTGGCAAGGAAACGAAGGGGCTTTCTGCAGAGATTCTAGAAGCAGGTAAAGAAACAAAAATGCGCATGCCAATGAGTGATGCTGTGAGATCTCTGAATTTATCCAATTCGGCAGCTATTATTGTGTACGAGGCGCTTCGACAATTGGATTTTCCTAATCTTATTTAAAAAAAGACAAATTTTTTATTTTTTTCAGCAGGATTCGACAATTAGGTAACGAAATATATTGAAAGAGCCGAAATAAGTAGTAGCTACTAAATAATTTTTCTTGAACAGGAGAGGTGTACGTTAGTTATGAAACCTGCTGGTGTAGTTCGCAAAGTGGATCAGTTGGGTAGAATTGTTCTGCCTAAGTCCCTGCGTAAAAGGTATCAGATGAATGAAGGCGACCCGGTTGAAATTTTGGTACAGGGTGACCATATCATCTTGGAGCGTTACCGTCCAAAATGTGTTTTCTGTGGATCAATGGATGGTGTAAGCGAATATAAAGATCGTTATATTTGTTCTGCATGCCTTTCGGAAATGACTCAATTGCCAAGACATGCCTAAGAAGTACATATTTTGAATTTTGACAGCCAAGAGCTTATAAAAAAACTGTCCTCTTCGTAGAACTCTTCTACTTGGGGGCAGTTTTTTTATGTATACGAAAAATGCCCCCGCACCAAGTGGGTGCAGGGACATATCGGCTTTATAGGCCTTTTGTTTTGTCGTCGTTGTAAGATGAGGTAAGGATGCCGACCGTAAATAACACAAATACGAACATTACGATCCAAAAGGTTAATGAGAACGACATACTGGCACCTCCAATAGCGAATGTATTCGTTATCAAGATTATAACCTGCAATTTAATAAAAATAAACGCAAATGTGATATGTTACATAGACAATTTACTATATTATTTAAAAAACAGGAAATTCGTTGGCACAGCTCTTAGATTTCCATCGGATGGTTTATTGATAACTCTTCCGTTAAAGATCAATGAGGAAGAGCCACCACCATCTAAATTATAAGCATCTACGAGGCCCATATTCGATAATTTGTTCTGAATCTCCTCCAGCTGTGCACCAGAGCTGCCATACTCATTATATCCATCTGCTACAAAAAGCAGGATCTGATCATCTTTATATTTGCCGATCACGGTACGTGGTGCCCGATTAGGGGATGTTTTCCACTTTTCGGGTATGGGTGTTTTAATGTTGTTTTTAAGGAGGACAGGCACAAAGGTGGCGCCGAATACCGGATCTAGCTGATCTAATTGTGCGCGACTGTAGAATTTCCCGCCGATTAATTGCCCGGATTTGTTCAGCCCAACAAAACTTAGGTCCTTGTACGTTGGCTCAAAACCGTATAAATACTTTCCATCCACTACAGTTGTGCTTAAGGGATAACGTTTTCCGGATTGATCTGCAAAGCCGCCCGCATTAATACCAGCAATGGCACCATTACGCTGTACGGCATGCATAGTAGTTTCCGCACCGGAGGCTGTCTCCGCCAAGCTCATCTTCATAGCGGTCGGGTCCTTCAATTTGATTTTCAACGCATAAGCTTTGTAGTTTCCTGGATTCAATCGATATAACTCAACTCTTATACGGTCGCTGGTAACAATCTCTGAAGGTATACCAAGCTTGGCTGAAATCCTGCGGTTATAGATCAGTTCAGGCCGGTTCGCCTGAGTCTTTGCTGTTTCGACCAGCTTATTCATCGTAGTGGTAGTCTCTTTATATAGCTTGGCACTAGCGCTGACAGCATCAATGGTGTAAGCTGCGGAGGCCTCTGCCAGAGTCAGCTCTTTTTTTAAGGAAGCTGTTTCATTCACTGGCCCAGCGCTTGGTGAGAATTGTCCTACATCAAGGTCTAGCTGTAGCGGTGGTCGATACCACGACATACATATAAACAAGCCTATGAACGGTGCGGTTAGAAGCATGAAGAAGCGATTTACTCTTTTGACTGGCGTCATCATTTGATCAGATCCATTTCTTTCTTCAAAGCTTCTAACTGTTTGCTTACCTCACTCAATTGCGTATATAGCTTGTTGCTGTTATCTGTCTTGGCACTAGCATTATCTTTAGTGAAGGTTAATAGTTCGTTAAAGCTTTGCACTGTATTCTGCAATTCCTTCACTTCTTCAGAGAGAACGGCAATTTTTGCTTCATAGTCGGTCTTCAAAACGGTAAGCTGCTGCTGGCTCTGAGTACTAAGTTCGGTTAGCACTTGTTGCTTCAGATGGTTCGTGTAGCTGTATACAGCATATACGCCGAGTCCGATCATCATAATCCAGAACAGTAAAAACCATTTTACGGAAGGGCCGTTTCTCGCAGTAGTAGAGCGCGAGCGTACCGGGGACGTTTCCGCTAGCGGTTGCATTTTATCACCTCGGGTTGGTCTTTTTTTCAAGTCCCCATTCTATCAGACTTTGACAAGATTCGCAAAAATGTAAGAGAGTATGAAAACTAGAAAAAGTAATTGCATCCTATTAAACTACTGCGATACAATTTCTATAGATTGGAATTCTGATAGACGTACACAAGGTAACCAGCTAGAGATTATACAGACAAGTCATCATACAGCCTTGCTTGCGTTTTAACCGGAAACGCTGCGGCGCTTTCCTTTCTAGATGATTATATATAGAGCAGGGGGTCAGGGCATTAATGATGAAGGTTTGGCAGGTGGTCATTGTGGGGTGTCATCCTACAAGTATGCTGGGGACAAAATTGATTTTGGAAGAGGAAGAGGGGCTTAAGGTTCTGGGAATGTATTCCACTTGGGACGAAGGCGCTACCATCGTAAGGGGAAAAAATCCCGAGCTAGTGCTAGTAGATTATCATATGCCTGAGGGGAATATTGAGAGTGTGCTGTTAAATATGAAAAAAAGCTCACCAAACTCACATTTTGTCGTGATGACAGACGAAGACGGGCGAGAACTGCTTCAGCCCCTCGTAGAACTAGGAGCCAGCGGGATATTCTCGAAGGGAGCTTCTCCCCGTCAGCTTTTACAGCTGATCCTGGGTTTACGGGAGGGTTTTCTTTCAATGCCGTTGGAATGGATTGAAAAAGGAGCTTGGCCGATTTCGACATTTAAAGGATTAGATGATGTTCTGCAACTGACGGAGACAGAGATGTTTATCATGGAGCGAATCGTTCAAGGGATTACCTACGATAAAATTGCGCTTGAAATTGCGGTAAGCCGTCGGTCCATTGATAATTATTTGCGCAAAATCTATGTAAAGCTCGATGTTTCGACCCGGGCACAAGCGATTGAGAAATTCGCGCTCTTCTCAAGACAAAACAGGCAAATCTACGCCTAACCCACGCTTTACGACATAATGACGTATGGGGTGGAATATTCTTGGAGTAGAAGTAAGAATATCATGTTGAATGGGTAACCATCCCGTCCTTGGATGAGGATGACGAAGCCGTTTCTACTTGGTAACAGGGAAGGGGGATTTCGCATGATTTACGAATTTTCTGCTCGCGCACACACATTGTTGTCGTCATCGCTTCTTAGTATCCGCACCCAAACACGGAGAAGCTCCATGATATCGCTAGCTGAAGAATTACCAGCGGAAGAACTATTCCCATTGTCACTGCTTGCTGAAGCAGCATCTACGGTGATTTCAGCAGATGCGGGAGCACTGCAATATGGTGATCCTGCCGGGTACGGACCCCTTCGGGAGTGGCTTGCTGGGGATTGGCTTAAAGAAAAAGGGGTAAATGTTGTTGAGGGTGGAGTTCTGCTAACAACGGGTAGCCAGCAAGCCATTGATTTGTTGTCGCGGGTGTATATTGATCCAGGAGATCGTGTATTAGTAGAAAATCCGACCTCTCCAGGATTTTTGCAGACTCTTCGGATGCAGGGGGCCGTTATTATTCCTGTACAGGGTGATTTGGACGGGCTTGATCCGGAGCATTTGCGGAGCCAGATCGAGCTGCATAAGCCGAAAATGCTGTTTGCAACCCCTAGCTTTACCAATCCAAGCGGCATTTTATGGAGTTTGGAGAGACGCCGCGCAGTATTGGATTTATGTATCGCATATAACATCTTGATTGTGGAAGATGATTCTTATGGGGATTTGCACTTCCAGAAGCAGGGTGAACAAAAGGCTAAAAGATATCCGTCTTTGTATGCACTGGAAAATATCAGCGATGGCGGACATGTGCTTTATATCGGTTCGTTCAGCAAGACCGTTGCGCCCGCGCTGCGGACGGGCTGGGCGGCAGGCAGCCGAGTCTTGATCAGAATGATGTCTGCGGCTAAGCAGATGGCCGATTGGCAGTCGAGCGCATTAAATCAGCGGCTGCTGCATCATTTATTGGATGTGTCTGCGTTTGATCTGCGTGAGCATATCGCGCAGCTGAATCGAGAGTATAACACCCGTCTGAAGCTTATGGTGGAATTGCTCAAGCGGCCTGCTTGGAAGGGCAGCTCCTATGATCTTCCATCAGGAGGCATGTTCCTGTGGGTCGCACCACCAGAGGGAATGGATGTTATGGCGTTGCTCAAATGTGCGCTAGGTAAGGGAGTGGCTTTTTTGCCAGGTCCGTTATGTAGTGTAGATGGAGTCAGCAATCACCTTCGCCTTAACTTTAGCCATCCCGGCCGGGATGAGCTGCTGCTTGGCATGAACCTGATGAGCGAAGCGGTTAAGGAGTTCACAGCCCGGAGTTAGGTAGTGGAATGAAAGTTGTGGATGAAATGATGGAAATGATGAAAACACAAGACACTCTTAGAGCTAAAACACGGACAGAATTACAAGTCGGGCAAGACGAAGTGCATGATGTGAGATTAATTAGGGAAATCCTCCCTAAAACTGGTCGATTTGAACTCTAAAATGGACTGTTTAGGGAATTTCTCCCTAAAAAATCAAGGGATACCCCGTTTTAGGGGTAAATCTGGCGAAAATCAGGGAGTAATTCCCTAAAATGCGGTTTTTAGCGTGTGAATCGAAGAATATTAGGGAGGATTTCCCTAATAACTTAGTGTGCCTTTTTCGGAATGGTGTTTTTAAAGCTTATTTTGCTTTGAATGATTTAGTATTAGTGGATGTTGAATGTAGCATAGGGGTTCTAATGTGAATAAATCAGCAAGAGTAGCATGTTTAAGCAAGAGTAGAGAAAATAGTAATTAATAAATAGCGCTCGTGTTCGAAGATTGTAAATAAGTTAGTTAAGTACAGTCAAGTAGAGCTGGATGAGGTACGCAGAGATATGAACGTGGTAAGAGTGAAATGCAAACGTGGTATGAATGAGTTACTAATGTGATGAGAGTGATTTACGAACGTGGGAAAAGCGAGTTACGCACGCGGTAAGAATGAAATACGAATGTGGTACGTATGAGATAGAGCGTGGTACGAACGAGATTCTAGTATGTTAAGAATGCAGTCTGAATGTGATACGTATGAGATACTCATGAGATATGTGTGAAATAAGACATGATACGGATGAGATACTAGTGTATTAAAAATGTAATCTAAATGTGATATGAGTATAGTAAGAACGTGGTACGCACCAGATACTAATGTGTTATGTGTAAGATAAGAACATGGAATGTACAGAGATAAGATTCAAATAAGATTAGACATACGAAAAAGCATCCCGTAGTTGGGATGCTTTTTGGCGTTATTTAATATGTTATGTGTGCATCAGAATAATAAGTTTAAAGTCTGAGTAAATGATTAGAACCGAGGTAAAAGATTAGAACCCGACTAAAAGAGGTGCTCGATTGATGTACTGTCCAGGTTAGGTTAGCTAATTACTGGGATGATTGCTGTTATTGGGTACGCCGCTTGTTATCGCGGCATATTCAACCAGCGCCGCATGACCGGCTGGGGTTAGGGTATAACGCCCACGGCTTACCCGGTGAAACCAGCCGTAGTAGTTGTTCTGAAGCATAGCGGCGGCGGTGGGTACGCCGCTACGCTTCCGCAGCTCGGCCGGAGTGATGCCGGCTGAGCGGGGAGCGCTTCCTGCGGCCAATACGGCCGCTGGAAGCGTGCTTGAGGCAGCGCTAGGGGCACCGCTTCGCGTGCCTGCCGCCGCTGCCTCCCGTGCTGCCGCGTCCCCGGCAGCACGGCTCTCCGGCGCTGAGCTCAGCGCCGGAACCTGTTCAGCGGTGCCCGCCGCTGAACGTTTGGCAGCTGCGAGCGAAGCCTTCGCAGCTGCCTTCTCTGCAGCGGCGGCGGCGTCCGCCTCCGCTGCTTGCAGAGAAAGCGCGACACGCAGCGCTTTCTCACGGTAGGCCGTCACGAGCTTGACGCGCGTGCTGCCGCCGGTGTTGTAGTCTCCGCTGCGCTCGCGGAACTCATAGAGCAGGCGCTCGCGCCGCCGCTTGTTGCTGCGCTGCGCAGGCGGCTTCTCGTCTGGCTCTACAAGCACCTCGACCAGCGGTGCTTTGGTCTTATAAAAGATAACGGTGATCAACCCAAGACCGAGCCGGCGGCATAACCCGCTAAGCTCGCCCCAGCGCTGGTTCACCGCACCTTTTTTATCACGGACACGTTCCACTGCGAGATAGACGATGGGACTGAGCTTCAACCGTTCTACCCCTTGCAGCAGCAAGGCGAGATTGAATGATTTTTTCATCTCCACGATCAGAGGATGCTCAACGTCCTCCCGAATCCCCACCAAATCGCAGGTCCGGACCTCACCTTTGATGCTGTAACCCTGCTTTTCAAAAAAAATCTTCAAAGGAGCGTACAGCTCCGTTTCATGTCGTACCGCCATCTTGTCACTCCCGTAGGCCTTTATTTTCGGGTTTCTCAATAAGGTTTTACAGCCATTTTCTGATTCTCTATTATAGCACAGTAAAAAAGAGGTCAACTATTCCGCGCTTGCCGCATAGGTATGTAATACACTTTTTAACGCTATAGGAGAGCAAGTAGAAGAGCAAGTAGGAGCGCAAGAGGAGGCAGCGAGCAATGGACATTTTTGAGCGTATAGCTTCGTATCGGGCTGAGAACGACCGGTTGGCGTGGAGCGGCACCTTCAAGCAGTATATAGAACTGTTGAGAAAAGACCCCTCTCCCGCAAAAACCGCTCACTCCCGCGTTTATGACATGATTAAGTCGCACGGCGTAGAGGACATAAACGGACGCAAACGGTATAAGTTTTTTGAACAGGAGATTTTTGGACTTGATCGTGCAGTCGAAAAGTTGGTCGAGGAATATTTTCACTCTGCAGCACGTCGGCTTGATGTTCGCAAACGGATTTTGTTATTGATGGGACCTGTCAGTGGGGGGAAATCGACCCTGGTCACGCTGCTTAAACGTGGTTTGGAACAGTACTCGCGGACAGATGCGGGTGCGGTATACGCAATAGAAGGCTGCCCGATGCATGAGGACCCGCTGCATTTGATCCCGCTGGAGCTCCGTCCGGAGATTGAGAAGGAACTTGGTGTACGTATTGAGGGCAACTTGTGCCCATCCTGCCAGATGCGTCTGAGAAATGATTATGCTGGTGACATTGAGCAGGTTAAGGTGACGCGTGTTATTCTGTCAGAAGAAGAGCGGGTAGGGATTGGTACCTTTAGTCCATCTGATCCGAAGTCTCAGGATATCGCTGATTTGACAGGAAGTATTGATTTTTCGACCATTACTGAATTTGGTTCGGAATCTGATCCGCGTGCCTACCGTTTTGATGGTGAGTTGAACAAGGCTAACCGTGGGCTGATGGAATTTCAGGAAATGCTCAAATGCGACGAAAAGTTTTTATGGAACCTGCTGTCACTGACGCAAGAAGGCAATTTCAAGGCTGGCCGCTTCGCGTTGATAAGTGCGGACGAAATGATAATTGCTCATACAAATGAAACCGAGTATAAGTCGTTTATTTCTAATAAAAAGAATGAAGCGCTCCAGTCCCGTATGATTGTTATGCCTGTTCCGTATAACCTCAGAGTTTCGGAAGAGGAAAAAATCTACGCGAAGCTGATCGCCCAGAGTGATATGAGTCATGTGCATATTGCGCCACATGCGCTGCGTGCCGCCGCTATTTTTTCCATCCTAACCCGTCTTAAAGAAAGCAAAAAACAAGGTATGGATCTGATCAAAAAGCTGCGGATGTACGATGGTGAAGAGGTCGAGGGCTATAAAGAGGCCGATCTTAAGGAGATGCAAACGGAGTATTTAGATGAGGGCATGTCCGGAATTGATCCGCGTTATGTTATCAACCGCATTTCCAGCGCTCTGATCAAAGGAGATCTGCAGTGCATGAACGCACTGGATGTCCTGCGGGCGATAAAGGATGGCCTGGATCAGCATCCATCGATTACAAAAGAGGAGCGGGAGCGTTATCTGAACTTCATCTCCATTGCCCGCAAGGAATATGATATTTTAGCGAAAAGCGAAGTACAAAAGGCATTTGTCTACTCCTTTGAGGAATCTGCGAAGACACTTTTTGAGAATTATCTAGATAATATCGAAGCCTTCTGCAATTGGTCGAAAATTCGTGATCCGCTGACGGATGAGGAAATGGAGCCGGATGAGCGGTTAATGCGTTCGATTGAAGAGCAAATTGGTATCTCTGAGAATGCAAAAAAAGCGTTCCGTGAAGAGATCCTGATCCGGATTTCCGCGTATTCACGCAAAGGGAAGAAATTCGAGTACAACAACCACGACCGCCTGCGGGAAGCGATTGAGAAAAAGCTGTTCACAGACCTCAAAGATATCGTCAAAATCACCACCTCGTCCAAAACACCTGATGAAAGTCAGCTCAAACGAATCAATGAGGTATGCGCCAGACTTATTGATGGACATCACTACTGCCCAATCTGCGCCAACGAGCTGCTGAAATACGTGGGAAGTCTGCTAAACCGTTAAAAAGAGTTCATTTATGCGGGGTGTTCCAAAAGCCATGAAAATGGCTGTGGAGCACTCTTTTTTTGTCCTTCCATGTTTTACTGCCTCCTTTTACCCTCCTAATGTTGATCTAAACGCCGCCACCCATCTGACTAATTTGGCTGTTGTGCGTAGGAAGTTGCTAAAGGACACAGGAGACCCTAAACGTAGATTTTGAGCATCTTTAGCAGGCTATTGGACCCTATGGTCGCTATTAGCAGGAAAAACCTAAATATGAGCCGTTTTTTGAGTAATAGCTGCACTGGAGTCCGAAACTCCGCTCAAAAGGCGATATTTTGGAAAATAACGTCATCTGGGTCCTTTAGTCAGTCGTAGGGAGCAACTGAAGTGTAAGTAGGTTACGTGAATCCAGCGTTGTCTACTTCGAGGCTTACCCAAAATGATGGCGGCCAAGAATACGCAGAGTTGTGATCCTTCTGTAAATGGAGGGGCTCGCTGCTCTGTTTTTTTATACAGGCAATAATGCAGCTCAGCAAAACAGGAACAGTCCATCTCATGCGCAGTTGATATAATGAAATCACCGTACGGGGGAAGGCTGGTGCTGCACTTGAATTACAGTAAAGATATAGAAAAATGTGTTGAATATATAGAAGCTCATATCAAAGAAAATATAACGGTGGAAGAAATAGCGACTGAGGTCGGATATTCGGTGTATCATTTTTGCCGAGTGTTCAGCTTGTGCAAGGAAATGTCTGTGATGGAATATGTGCGGAGCCGAAAATTATCCTTAGCCTCAATTGAATTATTTGCTGGAAAAAAGATCATTGATATTGCGCTGGACTATGGTTTTGAAACACAAAGTGGCTTTACTAAAGCTTTTCGCAAAACCTTTGGTTATAGTCCGACACAATATGCGGCGCGGATGGATGGGTTTAGTAAAGGAAATTCAATATTTGATATCGGAGGTTATATTATGAATCCTGTTTTTGTTCGTAAGCCTGCTTTTAAGGTGGCTGGTTATGGTATCCAAACTAATGTTGCGGGTAGTATGTACACTAAGGATATTGCTTCTTTTTGGAGCCATTATGAGGGTGAAAACCTGGAGTCCAAAATGTATAAAATACTAAACCCGCCTAAACACGGAGAAGTTGGTTTATGTATTCCGTCTTCAGATAACGGCAATGCCACCTATCTTTTGGGTGTTATTGTTGAGGACTACTCCAAGGTAGAAGCTGATATGTTGACGATGGATGTGCCAGAAGCCGAATATGCCGTGTTTACAACACCTCCAGTGGATACTTCAACGGATACAGAGCAAATACAGTTTGCCCAAGTCATAAAAAGCAGCTGGAAGTACATCTTCGAAGAATGGTTTAAGGATAGTGGTTACGTTTATGACGAGACTAAGCTGGATTTTGAGTTTTACGATGAACGCTGCCATTCGCGGCCAGATACAGTGATGGAGATTTACGTTCCTGTGAAAAAGTTGACTGAATAGTCTGAACGCAACATTTGAGGCATAGGCTTAAGAATCTGAATCCTCATTTTAGCCAAAGCAAAAAGCGGCAGACCAGGGTGTTAATACCCGTTTAGGTCTGCCGCTTTTTTTAGTTTAAATAAACTTCCGCTGCACCTTTTTGCCATCGTATGAAAACCGCGCCTTTTTGTCTTCCACAACCGTCTGTAGATGAACCGTCCGCCCCCATAAAGAGTAGATGTGAGGGAGCGTGCGCTCCAGGTACTTCAGATCCAGCTCGATGCTTTCATAGCGATGAGTTATAAATAATTCACCATTCTTCTCGAAGTCTGCGTCCTCAATGACCAAGTAAGGAGACCCGCCATTGACCCGGGCGAGCACCAGTTGATCGCGTACATTTTCCCATGCTTTATCGGTGATTTTCCATTCGGGACCTTTTTTCTCAAAAACATAAAGATCGAGGTCGTTCACCAATTCCTTCGACAGATAGCTGCGGATAAAGGAGGTATCGGATTCCAGTTCACGTACTTCAAATATTTTCTCGCGGTCCCAGCGGCGTTCGATGTCCTCAAAGATTTTCAGCCCCAGATAGTAAGGATTCAGGCTTTGCCGTGAGGGCTGCACGACGGATGAATTCAATTTTGCGTATTCCACAGTTTCCTCTTCGGTCAGATCTAGTTCGCGAACGATACGCTGATGCCAGTAGGAAGCCCAGCCTTCGTTCATGATCTTCGTCTCCATCTGTGGCCAGAAGTAGAGCATTTCGTCATGGAGCATCGTCATAATGTCTCGCTGCCAATCCTCCAAAACAGTGGAATATTGCTGGATAAACCAGACTATATCTTTTTCTGGCTCAGGGGGAAAAGCACGGTTTCCAGAGAGGGCTTCTTGTGGTCCGGTAGTGCTTTTATCTAGATTCCATAATTCGTCATAAGGATTGGATGATTTCGAGCCGCCTGGAGGGGCATCTTTGAGCTCCTTCATCTTAGCTTCCAGTAGGTGAGTTTTGCCCAGCTTGCGTGGCTGGATCAGACTGGGGTCTATATGCTCCTGGATAGCCAGCACTGAATCGATGAAGCTCTCCACAGCATCAGTTCCGTAAGTTACAGAATAACCGGCAATCCGATCTGCTGTAGCTGACATACTCTCGACCATATCTCGGTTGGACATGGAGAAACGCATATTATTTTTGAAAAAATCACAGTGCGCTAGCACGTGGGCAACAATCAGCTTATTCTGAATCAGTGAATTTCCATCCAGCAGGAAGGCATAACAAGGGTTGGAGTTAATAACGAGCTCGTATATTTTGCTCAGTCCGAAATCGTATTGGGATTTCATTTTATGAAAGGTTTTTCCAAAACTCCAGTGTCCAAATCGTGTAGGCATTCCATAAGCGCCGAATGTATAAATAATATCTGCGGGGCATATTTCATAACGCATGGGATAAAAATCTAAACCGAAGCCAGTGGCTATTTCCGTAATCTCGGCAATGGCCCGCTCTAGCGCATTAATTTCTTCGCTTGGCATGAATCTTTCTCTCCCTCCAGCTTGGGCTTATGCTGCAACCTATTCTGACAAGGCTGCAAAGGTTCCGCGACAACATCCGGGTCTGTTCCATTTAAGTATATGGGAGAGAAGATGAGTGTATGACGTTCTGAATTTCTGAGCAAAGATAATGTGATTTTGCATACATTATTGGAAGGACGCACTAGCTTTTTTTGTATGCGATTCTATCAACGGTACCCTTCTCGGTGAATTCGGACTCAGATGACGTTATTTGCAAATTTCCAGCCTTTTGAACAGGGTTTCGGACCCCACAGACGCTATCCCACAGAAAGAGGCTCATATGTGGTGTCTTTCTTACCAATAGCGGCTATGGGGTCCGTTAGCATACCAAAAGTGGAATAATACTGCGATTAATGTCATCTGTGTCCGATAGAAGCTCCATATGAGTTCGAGGAGCAGTTCCATAGGTACCCGATAGAAGCTCCATATGTGTTCGAAAAGTGTCCAATTAGTGCTTCACAAATTCCAGATTGCTCACCACACGAGCATAAGCAGTTCAGAGTTCCCAACCCTCAGTACACAAACCTCCGTTGCGCCCAATAGCTGAATAAGAAGATTGAAGCCTCGGTCAGTAGCTTGGCGGCGACAAGCGGAATAATCAGCTTTTCATTATAGAAATAGAGTAGCCCATAGTTGAACAACAACACGAGGATCACCAGCGCAAAATATTTGGGAAGCGACGCCTGAATCTTGGAGCGTTTGCCGCCCGTGAAGACATATTTTCGATTCATAGAATAGTTGAAGACAGAACTGCACAATCTCGCGGCCGCGACGGACAGGAATAGGTTATGGCTGAGACTCTGGAACAGGAATAAGAGTGTGAAGTCGAGCAGGGCAGACAGCAGCGAAGAAGTGCTGAACATTAGTATCGGCAGGTATATCCGGAAGGAGTCCATCAGAGGCCGGAAATGGGAGGATTTATTATCGTCCAGATAGACGGTATCGATGTACTCTTCCGTAATGGTGTACCCCTCTTTATGGGCAGTCAGCAGCATGTTCATTTCATATTCAAACCGTTCGCCGGGAATCTGGCATAGCCAATCAAGCATTGGTAGAGGGTAGCCGCGCAGGCCAGTCTGTGTATCATAAATCTTAGTGCCTGTAGTTAAGGAAAAGACCGTCCGGGTTACCGAGTTGCCGAAGCGGCTGCGCAGAGGAATGGTTCCGGTGAACCGGCGGCTGCCGAGTACGATTCCCGGGGTAGTCTGGTTCCGCAGAGATTCAACGATTCGGCTAATATCATAAGGCAGATGTTGGCCGTCGCTATCCGCGCAGACTACATAGTCCGGCACCCCAACTTCCTGAATATACTGGAACCCTGTCTTCAGAGCACGTCCTTTACCGAGGTTGACTTCATGGGTTA
Source organism: Paenibacillus sp. FSL R5-0928 (assembly GCF_037970385.1). Lineage (NCBI taxonomy): Bacteria > Bacillati > Bacillota > Bacilli > Caryophanales > Paenibacillaceae > Paenibacillus > Paenibacillus sp. FSL R5-0928. The sequence continues at coordinate 2,052,286 of NZ_CP150225.1, forward strand.
GGACAGTGCAGCCGAATGCTTCGGCCATATCGAAGATTTCACGGTAGTGCGGGCCGCTGCCGTCATCCACAAGAACAATAGGTTCAAGCTGGAAATTATGCAGCTGTAAAATCAAATCGAGCAGTCGTTCATCTGGCTCATAGGCTGGGATCAGTATAGTCATGATGTTGCACCCTCCTTGATATAAAGAATGTCGCTGACGCCCCGCTCCTTGTTTTTGCCCTGCGGATTATTTACGACCCGTCCCATGAAGTACATAGTGGATGAACCACCGCCGTCCAAATTGTAGGCTTCTGTGGCGCCAAGGCCGGACATTACATCGGCTAGCTCAGTAAGGGTCATCCCACGGCTGTACCCTTCATTGCGCCCGTCAACTACGACAAACACATAATGGTTTGGTGCGATCATACCAACTGCGGTGCGGGGATTCGCATTCTGGATGGAATGGTTGCCGAAGTTGGTATCGATTTTGACATTGCTGAAATCACTGGCAATCTCCCCGTCTTGAATCAGAATCGGACCAAAGGAAAGGGTATCGGTGGCCCCTTGCGCCAGCAGTTCAGAGGAAGAAATCTCTTCCTCGTTATAGGTTTGCATTGTCCCATCATCGAACAGCGCCATTGCATCCCGCACAGGATCATCACGATACACCGTGCCGTTACGGATAATCACTCCGTCATTGCGGAAGCCATAGTAATCACCGTTGATGGCAAATATCGCATTGTTCGCGGAAGCAATGTCCGAGGTATCCTCAGTGATGTTTGTTCCAAAGCTGTTGTCGGCAAAGGCAGTGCGCAGGCTGCTCGCTTCCTTGAGGACGACATCAGCGACAAAATAGGTGATCTGGTCTGAACCGGACCCTGTCTGCACTTGATCGATCTGGATCTGAATATCATCGCTGGAGTAATTCCAGTCATCAGAGGTTGCATTAACTTTGGCAGCTGTAACGGCTGTAGCTCCTGAGCTGCTAGTTGTAGCTGCATCATCCGCAACCACGACTTCGACATGTTCGATTAAGTAACGATCTGCCAGACTATATATCACTGTGCCGAGAAGCAGGAGGACAATGATCATGACGATCAGCAGTTTTCGTTTGAAGCTCCAGGCTTGTTTACTTCTCTTGTTCAACATTGAAGCATCACCTCTTTTTGTAAGTTGTTAAGGCCATAATACCTGGGCTACCTTTAATGAAACTGAAATAAAAACTGAAATAGTAAGCGCTCCGGGAAATTGGTATAATTTAACGAAGAGGTTTTCGACTACGGGGAGGTTTGGACATGCCACAGCGTGTGCTGCTGATTGAGGACGACGAAGCAATCAGTGAAATGGTCAGGTCTTATTTGGTAAAAGAAGGTTATGAGATTGAAGCTGTATTTGACGGTGAAGTAGCGGAGAGAACATTTCGGACCGGGGGTCCATTTGATCTTGTACTGTTAGACCTTATGCTGCCGAAGCGTAGCGGGACTGACATTCTTCAGACTATCCGTGCGGGGAGTCTGGTTCCAGTGTTGATCATGTCCGCCAAAGACAGTGATGTAGATAAAGCGCTTGGGTTAGGCTTTGGGGCAGATGATTATATTACGAAGCCCTTTTCTATGATTGAGCTAGCGGCTAGGGTGAAGGCAGCGATCCGTCGTGCAGGTTATGCATCTCCCAGTATCCAAGTGGAAGATCAAGCTCCGGTGAAGCAAATGATCTCCATTGGCCGATTGACTGTAGATTTAGATAACTTCTCTGCGTTGAAGAATGGGGAAGAAGTAAAGCTAACGTCGAAGGAATTTCATATTCTTAAGCTGTTTGTGACGCATCCGGGCCGAGTATTTACCAAAGCGCAGATTTATGCGAGCGTATGGGAGGATGATTATTTCGGGGATGAGAACGTCATTAATGTACATATGAGAAGATTGCGTGAAAAAATAGAAGACGACCCCTCCCATCCCGAATACATTAAGACGTTATGGGGCATCGGGTATAAGCTGGGAGAACAGCTATAATGATTGCGGGGCTAGGTGTTGTCATTGTGCTCTTACTGGCCGTCATTGTCTGGCAATATCAGAATTCGCGTAAAGCTTCTAATGATTTGCGATATATGCATGACAAGTTAAGCAGCATTATGGAAGAAGGCTCACATGAAAGATTGCTGCTGTTCAGCGGTAATTTGGAGCTGCAAAACGTGCTGATTGACCTGAACCGGCTGCTGGATATCAATCATAAAGGAAGCATTGAGCGTGTGAGGCTGGAGAAATCCATGCGTAATATGCTGTCTAATATTTCTCATGATCTTAAGACTCCGCTAACGGTTGTGCTTGGTTATATTGAGACCATTCAGCAGGATGAGCATTTGCCGGCTGAGGAACGGGAACGGATGATGAAGATGATTCATCAAAAAGCCAATGAAGTGATCCAGCTGATGAACAAGTTTTTTGATTTGTCCAAGCTGGAATCAGGAGATCGGGAAGTTGCTCTTTCACGAGTTGAGGCAGGTGAAGTATGCAGACGCAACATCCTTTCTTTCTATGATATCCTCAGTGCTAAGGGCAGTGAGGTGGAGATTGAGATTCCGGATGGGGCTGTTTACTTCATGGGAAATGAAGAGGCTCTTGATCGAATATTGTCCAATCTGTTGTCGAACGCAATTTCTTATGGCGACGCGGGGGGCGTATTAGGATTAAAGCTCTATAGTGATGAGAACAAAGTATACATAGAGGTGTGGGACCGGGGAAAGGGCATTAGTGAAGTACACCAAGATAAAGTATTTGAGCGTCTGTATACGCTGGAGGATTCAAGAAACCGGGCTTATCAAGGCAGCGGTCTAGGTCTGACGATCACCAAAAGATTAACGGAGCAAATGAATGGAACGATTACACTGGTTAGTCAGCCGTATGTGAGAACGGTGTTTACCCTTACTTTTCGCAGATTACGCTTCTAAGGAATAGAATTGTGCGCAGCTTAAGATTTTCGTAAGAAACGAGTAATAAAAAAGAAAATTCTGCTGTGTACAATAAGAACTAAGGAAGACGAGACGAAAACAAAGGGGAGCGCGGAATTGACTACAATACTTCGGACAAGAAATTTAACGAAAACCTATCAAGGTAAAGAAGTCGTAAGCAATGTGAATATGAATATTAAGCAAGGTGAAATTTACGGGTTTCTTGGACCCAATGGTGCTGGCAAAACTACCGTGATGAAAATGGTCACGAACCTCGTTAAACCTACGAGTGGAGAAATTGAATTTTTTAATGAAAAAATGACAGAGCATTCTTACGAAATGCTGAAGCGGATGGGCTGCATCATTGAATATCCCGTGTTTTATGATAAATTGACAGCCAAGGAAAATCTGATTTTGCACGGAGAGTACATGGGCTATTATGATCCGCAAGCGATTGGTGAAGCGCTGGAGCTCGTAAAGCTCACAGGTGTCGATAAAAAGCCGGTGAAGCAATTTTCACTTGGGATGAAGCAACGACTGGGTATTGCCAGAGCCTTCATGACGAAACCTGAGCTGCTCATTTTGGATGAGCCGATTAACGGGTTAGATCCTGTGGGAATCAAGGAGATGCGTGAAGTGTTCCGGATGCTTAGCCGTGAATATGGAATGACGTTACTTGTATCTAGTCATATTCTGGGGGAAATAGAGCAGATTGCTGATACGATCGGTGTGATCCGGCAGGGTGCTCTGGTAGAAGAAGTGGCGATGGATTCCATTCGTGGCCAAAATACTGAATATATCGAAGTGGTTACGAATGAGATTAATAAAGCAGTGTATGTGTTGGAGCATAAGCTTGGGCTTAATAATTTCAAAGTGCTGGACCATATTACAGTAAGAATATATGACGATGGAATCTCACAGCGTGATCTGAATAAGGCGTTAGTGCTAGCAGATGTGGAAATTGAGAGTATCAGCAAAAAACAACATACGCTGGAAGATCATTTTCTGCAATTGATTGGGGGTGAAAGCATTGCTTAAATTAATATCTTTGGAGATTCGGAAGAATAAGCTAAAAACGCTTCTTACAGGTGCTGCAATCGTTAATCTTGCGATTCTTGCTTTTATGATTATGGTTTTATTCGTTGATCAAAATGAGAGCGAACCGTCGTTTGCTTCTTATGCAGAGTTGTTTGAGGGTGTGTTCGTTTTTGTAAAGGCTGCTTATATTATTTTCGCTTCGGTTATTATTAGCAAGCTGGTGATTGATGAGTATAAGAACAACACCATTACTCTTCTCTTCATGTATCCTATCTCACGTAAAAAGCTAATGACTGCGAAAATATTGATAGTGTTCGCCTTCACATTTGTTGCCATTATCGTGGCAGACATTGTAGTCGGCGCTATCCTAATAGGATTCAATTCCTTTGCAGGGCTAATTCCGGGTGAACTGACCCTTCATGTAATCACATCAGAGCTGATTAAGTTAGGCGCAAACGCATTTTATGCCGCGGGTATCGCTCTAATTCCATTGTACTTTGGGATGAAGAAAAAATCAGTCCCAGCCACCATCGTCTCAGCTGTGTTAGTTACCTCCCTAATTTCTGGGGGATTTGATCAAGCGCGTTTAGGTAATTTAGCGGCGGTGTCGATCTCACTTGGTTTGCTAGGAGCAGCCATTGCCTATATGGCCATTCGCAACATTGAACATAAAGATATCGCCTAATAGATTCGGAATTCCCCCCTTTTATAACCCTTTTGTAACGATGAAAAAGCATCGTGATTGGAGTTATAAAGGGGGATTTGACGTTTATCTACGACTGATTTCCGTAATTTTGATATAATAGATATGAAATATATTTTAAATTTTAGATGAACATTGCCCGTTTAGGGGTAATGATAATGGATGAGAGAGCCTGAGGGGATGTGAACTGTGGATAAAGACTGGACGTCCATTCTGAGACGGTTGCTTTCGGAAGAGAGCGCTTATAAATCGTTATATGACCATCATCCTGATTTGATATTCGTTCTGGATAGACAAGGTCGCTGCGTAGGAACCAACCTAACGTTCCATCTAGGCTCCGGCGCAGAAGCGCAGTTTCAAAATACTAGTCCGATATCAGCAAAGAGAAAAAAACTTGGCAATATTGCTAGTTTTGAGGCTGCTCTGCAGGGGAACTCCTCAAGCTTTGAGCTACAAGATTTAGAGAATCCCAAAAAAGGCTCGAATTGCGTAGGCGTTAAACTTTTACCGATCAGAACGGAAGAAGGGATCGCCGGGGTATTCGCGATTACCAAAGTAGCTAACGGAAGCGCTCTTTTACATGCGGAATTGTTACAAGACTGGTTGGATGAATTGGCAGACACCTTGGACACTGAAATACCTGCCAAGGGAGAAGCGGAGGTAAGCTCCAAAGATACCTCAATAGTAGCTGTGAAGGATCAACAATCGAGTCTCATTCTGAATTCTGTCTCTGCGGGAATCTTTGTGCTCGATACAACGGGGCGAACTCTTTTTATTAACCGTGAGGCAGCAGATATGCTAGGCTATCAACCTACAGAATTGATGGGTCTGAAGCTTATGGATTATATCCATCATATCCAAGGTGACGGTTCGCGCTATTCGACGCCTGATTGCCAGATTAGTCTTACGATAGAGGATGGAATCATCCGTAAAAAAGATGATGAGATCTTCTGGCGTAAGGATGGCACCAGTTTTTTTGTTAATTACCGGGTGGCACCTCTTATTGATGAAGGGCTGATCGCAGGTGCGGTTATTGCCTTCAGTGATATTACGAATGAGCGAGAAATCATTCGTGCCAAAGAATCAGCAGAGCAGGCAGCGCAAGCCAAATCTGATTTCTTAATGATGATGAGCCATGAAATTCGGACGCCGATGAACGGGATGATCGGAATGGCTGATCTTTTGTTGGATACTGAGCTTGGAGAAGAGCAGCGAGGTTATGCCGAGATTTTACGCAGCAGTAGTTATACGTTATTACAGATCTTGAATGACATTCTTGATTTCAGCAAGATGGAAGCAGGTAAAATGTCACTGCAATCCGAGAAGTTTGATCTCCGCGAGATGATCTCAGACGTCATTGATTTATTTGCACCGAAAGCGGAAGAGAAGAAGCTGGCATTACGGTGGTGGATGGATACTAGCGTTCCAACCATAATCATTGCTGATCCGATCCGGTTGCGACAGATTGTTGTGAATCTGGTTGGCAATGCGCTGAAATTCACTGAACGTGGGAGCGTGACCCTATCGGTGAAGAACATTCCACTATCTGATGAACAAGAATTTTTGTTGGAATTTTCAGTGCGGGATACAGGTGTAGGAATTGCCGGTAACAAACTCAATCTGTTGTTTCAATCTTTCTCACAGCTGCATCCGTCCATAAACCGTAAATATGGAGGCACAGGTTTGGGACTGGCGATTTGCAAGCAGCTCGTTGAGCTGATGGGTGGGACGATCTTTGTAGAAAGTGAAGAGAATCAAGGTTCTACGTTTCGTTTTATGCTGCCTTGCAGAGCAGAAGATATAGAGCTGGAAGTAACTTCAAACTAGGGGGGTTACACACAAATCTCCGGTCCATTTGCTTAAGAAGCAATGGCCGGAGATTTGTGTGTTATTAGTCCTGAAGCATATACATGAGACCTACAGTATGCGGCCCACAATGGCTGCCAATTACACAACCAGCATGGAGAATTGCTATTTCATTAACTTGAGTTTTCTCTCGTAGTGCTGACTCCAGATAGAGTGCATCTTCTTCCGCCAAGGTATGGACAACGATGAGCAACTCTTTATCCATTCGATCGATGTGAACCAAAGCGTTCTGGAGCATTTGTTCCACAGCTTTTTCCTTTTTGCCACGGATTTTGCTAGTAGGTATGATGCTTCCATCTACCAGTCTAAGAACAGGACGGATTTTGAGTAGACTACCGATGAAGTTCTGCATGCCTGAACAGCGTCCACCCATATATAAGTAATCTAGCGTATCCACAACGAATTCAGTTTCCACAAGGTTGCGGCTGTGCTCCAGCAGGGCTGCAATCTCTACGGCAGTGTGGCCTTTTTCAGCAGCTCTGACAGCCTTCATAACAAGGAGGGCAATGCCTCCGCACAAGGTTTGCGAATCTATGACCTGTACGCGTCCCTCAGGAAATTCCCCGGCAGCCAAAAGTGCATTCTGATATGTAGAGGATAGTGAGGAGGAGAGACTGATATATACAATATCTTGTCCGCTACTAATCACGGGTTGAAATGCAGCAATGAAATCTGCTGGCGAAGGTGCTGCCGTTTTCGGCAATACTCCACTAGCGGCTACACGGCGATACACTTCCTCGGGTGTAATATCTTCACCATCTTTGTAGGTACCTTCTTCAAATACTACATAAAGAGGAACGATGCCGATGTCATAAGTATCCTTCCAGTTTTGAGGTAAATCGGAAGTGCTGTCTGAAAATATTTTTACAGTAGACATGAAATTCTCCTTCACCGATAATTCGGATGACAATAATCAATAATCATTATAGAACTATATAATCTATTTATTATACCAAGACTATGCCAATTCTCAAAATGAAATAGTAGGCAATCACAAGAAAAAAGACTATCGAGGTTTCGATAGTCTTTCTAGTTCTATTCTTTTTTCGTAACAGGGATCCATATCTCACAGCGATAGTCCTCTGCGTCTGGTCTCCCCGGAAGATATAGCTCAAACTCAGGCCCGCCTGTATGCTCGTAGCCTGTGGAAGGGAACCACTCTTGGAAAATGCGTGCCCATACCTGCTGGATAGCATCAGGCATCGGCCCTACTGAGGTGAACACAGCCCAACTTGCAGCTGGGATTGTTGTAGAAGCAAAGCCCTGTGCATCAGTCTCTGGAGTAGCTTCGACAGCGATCCAATAGGAGAAGGTTTCTTTATCATGGTTCATGTCAGAGCAGATGCCTAATAAATCCTTATCTCCACCGAGCTCAATCAGCTTATCCGACGTACCATTTTCATTAGCTTCTATCCACAACTGAGGGATGCGGCGCAGATTCTCCCCATCTTTCGTTGTCATTTCCTCTACTAGTCCGATAACATTAAAGGCGTCTCTTTTCTCAATTCTGTAGTCCATTTCTTTATCTCCCTTCAGTGATAGATGGAAGGAGAGTCTAGGGAAAGCCTTGAGCTGTACCCCTGACTCCCGCGCAGCAGAAGGAGTAATTCCATGTGCCTTGCGGAATGCTTTGGCAAACGACTCGGGCGAGTCATATCCGTATTTCAGTGCAACATCCAGCACTTTAACTTTAGAAATAGCAAGCTCCTGTGCAGCCAGAGTTAATCTGCGCTTACGGATATAGTCTTTAATAGATACTCCGGTAAGCATATTGAACATGCGCTGGAAATGAAAGGGGGAGGAGTAAGCAACCTTGGCGATTTCTTCAATCGTCACAGATTCCTCCATCTTGCTCTCCATATAGTCTAAAGCTTCTTTCATGCGGATAAGCCATTCCAAGTCCGTCATCTCCCTTTAAGTTCATACTATCAGGCTGCATTTGCAAAATCCTGTTATTCCGTGCTCTCTAATGACAGGTAGCAGGCAGAAGGATAATCTCATAAAAAATCATCCTAAATAGTATAACTCAGGAAGATAGACAAAGTTAGTCTTTCAATCGATACACTCTTGCTTCATAAGGTCGTAATAATTCCCGTGTGGGTGCATCATCAGGGTAATTTCCAATAATAAGTTCCGTAGCCTTACTTAGCTCTGCGGAAAGATCAACAGTCTGTGGAACCTCATTGAAATTGAGCAGCACCAGCCACTTCTCGTCATCCAGAGTACGCGTATAGGCATATATGTCCTCATGCTCTGGCAAAAGTAGCTTGTATTCTCCATAAGCCATGATCGGATTTTTTTTGCGCAAAGCAAGCAGCCTTTGGTAATAATAAAAGATAGAATCCGAATCAGCCAGCGCCTGCTCCACGTTAATTTCCTTGTAGTTCGGATTAACTTTGAGCCACGGCTCCCCTTCAGTAAAGCCGGCATTCGCAGAATCATCCCATTGCATCGGAGTGCGCGCATTATCACGGCCTTTGATATGAATAGCGTTTAGAACGCTGTTAGGATCAGCGCCGCCTTCGGTAACCTTTTCGCGATACATATTGAGGATTTCTATGTCTTTATAATGTTCAATGGCTGTGAACTTTACATTGGTCATCCCGATTTCTTCGCCTTGATAAATATAGGGCGTCCCTTTCAGCGTGTGCAGTAAGGTAGCGAGCATTTTGGCAGAGATCACGCGATACTTACCATCATCCCCGAATCTTGAGACCATACGTGGCTGGTCATGATTGTTAAGATAAAGACTATTCCAACCCTTATCCGCCAGACCCACTTGCCATTTATGAAGAATATCGCGCAGCTTCGACAACGTCCACGGGGCTACGTCCCATTTGCCGTCAGGACCCGAGTCCACATCCATATGCTCGAACTGGAACACCATTTGCAGCTCTTTGCGTTCCTCGTCCGTGTAAAGAATAGCATCTTCAACTGTAGCGCCAGGAGTTTCGCCGACAGTCATAATGTTATAGTTGGATAACACTTTGTCATTCATTTCATGTAAAAACTCATGAACACGTGGTCCATTCATATAATATTCGCCACCCCAGGCAAGTTCCCCGGGAGCGAGGCCGTCTCTATGGGAGGAAGGGAGACCTTCCACTTTGGAAATCATATTGATTACATCCATTCGTAGACCATCCACACCCTTGTCGAGCCAGAAGGTGATCATCTTGTATAACTCCTCACGCAGCTGCGGATTCTCCCAGTTGAGATCCGGTTGCTTGCGCGAAAACAGATGCAGATAGTATTCACCAGTAGTTTCATCCAGTTCCCAAGCCGGGCCGCTGAATACAGAACTCCAATTGTTGGGGCGCTCACCATCTGGTCCACCCGGACGCCAAATGTAGTAATCACGATATGGATTATCTTTTGAAGAACGGGATTCTACGAACCAAGGATGCTCATCTGAGGAATGATTGATTACAAGGTCCATCATCAGTTTTATGCCACGGGCGTGCAATCCAGTCAGTAATTCTTCCCAATCCTGCAATGTGCCGAACTCATCCATAATATCTTGATAATCGCTGATGTCATAACCGTTATCGTCATTTGGCGATTTATAGACAGGTGACAGCCAAACTACGTCGACACCTAGCTTTTGCAAATAATCCAGACGTGAAATGATTCCTTGCAGATCTCCAATCCCGTCACCATTGCTATCTTGAAAGCTGCGGGGATAGATTTGGTAGACAACGGCTTCTTTCCAAAAGGTTCTGTTCATTCATAATCACTCCTTTTATAAGTTAGCTTCCTAAAAAATAAAGAGACCCCAAAAGCTTTAAGCTTCAAGGGTCTCTTGGGTGTAAGTTTTATACTGTGACGGAATTGCTATCAGCAGTGATGCTGCTTAGTCCGTTTACGGTATATTCTTTGTCGTAGATAGTAATAGAAGCAGGGATATCAGTTTCATTCGTAACAGTAACTTGTGCATCCGTAACGCTTACTTTCAGACGGGAGCCGCGGAACATAATTTTAAAAGAGTAAGCAGTCCAGTGACCTGGGTTAGATGGGCTCAGTGTCAGTCTGCCGTCATGTACGCGGAGTCCGCCGAAACCATGTACGATCGACATCCAAGTACCAGCCATGCTAGTGCTGTGCAACCCGTCTTCTGTATCATTGTTATAGTTATCAAGATCCAGTCTTGAAGTACGCAAGTACATTTCATAGGCCTTATCCTTATATCCCAGCTCACTGGCTAGAATGGAGTGGATACAAGGGGAAAGGGAGGACTCATGAACAGTGATCGGTTCATAAAAGTCGAAGTTGCGTTTTTTTGTATCCAGATCGTAACGGTCACCCAGGAAATATAATCCCTGCAGAACGTCTGCTTGTTTAATGAAGCAAGAACGCAGGATACGGTCCCATGACCATTTTTGGTTAAGTGGCAGATGCTCACGTTCCAGATCTTTGACTTGAATGATCTCTTTGTCCAGGAAGCCATCTTGTTGTAAGAAGATACCCAGCTCTTCATCCGCAGGATAATACATCTTAGCAATGATGTCTTTCCATTTTGTAGTTTCGCTCTCTTGCAGCCCTAGTTTGTCAACTAGCTCTGCATAACGAGCAGGCTCATTCTCTTGCAAGTATGCCAGTGCTTCCATGGTGTATTCCATAGTCCACGAAGCCATACGGTTTGTATACCAGTTATTATTAACGTTATTCTCGTATTCATTCGGGCCCGTTACGCCGAGCATTACGTATTTGTCTTTACGTGATGCGTAGTGAACACGTTCTTCCCAGAAGCGGGAGATTTCCACGAGAACCTCAAGGCCATATTGTCCCAGATAAGCTTTGTCTCCGGTGTAGTTCACATAGTTGTAAATGGCGTAGGCAATGGCACCGTTCCGGTGAATTTCTTCAAATGTAATTTCCCACTCGTTGTGGCATTCTTCACCGTTCATAGTAACCATTGGGTACAGCGCACCTTTTTTGAATCCAAGCTTACGGGCATTTTCTTTAGCTTTCTCTAAGTGCTTGTAACGGTAGATCAACAAATTGCGGGCAATGGAGGAGTCCGCCGTACTGAGATAGAAGGGAACGCAATACGCCTCTGTATCCCAGTAGGTGCTGCCGCCGTATTTTTCACCGGTAAAGCCTTTAGGCCCAATGTTCAGGCGGTCATCTTCACCATTATAGGTTTGATTGAGTTGGAAAATATTAAAGCGAATCGCTTGCTGAGCCGAAACGTCACCTTCAATAATGATGTCGCTTTCTTTCCATTTTTCTCTCCAAGCTTCAATTTGTTCAGTCAAAAGGGTTACGAACCCAGCTTCCTTAGCAGCTTGCAGAGCAGTTTGGGCGGCGTCGACCAATTGTCCCAGACCGTGATTCCGAGAAGTAACATTGGCTACATATTTATAAATGACGATTTGATTGCCCGCTTGTGCGGTTACGTCCAGTTTGCTGGCTACATATTTCTCTTGTTCGATGACTTCTGCTTCGGCAGTTACCTTCTCACCATTGACAAGTATATCAAAAGCCATAGCAGAGGTGACATGAAAGTCGAGTTTCTTAGTCTTTAGGGTGAGATGTCCATGATCAGGTCCCGCTTGTTTCTCAACTTCATTCCAGAATTTCTCGTCATAGTTGGAATCCTTGTTCTTCACATCACCATCAAGATAAGGAGTAATCGTAATCTTGCCTGAGAAATTGACAGGAATGATGGAATAGCGAATCGCGCCGATTTCTTGACGAGTCATGCTTACGAACCGGATACTTTCTACTTTAACTTCCTTACCATCTTCGAGTGTTGCAGTGAAGCTACGGGAGAGCGTTCCTTCTTTCATATTAAGTACCCGGCGGAATTCGGAAACGGTGCACTTTGCTAGATCAAGGGGTGTACCCTCGATATCAATGTTAATACCGATCCAGTTCGTGCTGTTAAGTACTTTGGCAAAATATTCAGGATAGCCGTTTTTCCACCAGCCAACACGTGTTTTGTCAGGGTAGTAGACGCCAGCCATGTAGCTGCCTTGCAGGCTGTTGCCGCTATATTGCTCTTCGAAATTGGCCCGGCCACCCATAAATCCGTTACCAAGACTAAATACGCTTTCAGAAATTTCTTGCGTCTGTGGATCAAAGGATTCCTCAATAATGGACCATTCATCAATTGTTAAATATTGTTTCACGATAACCGCTCCTTTAAATATGTTAGGGGGATATATAAAATGAACAAATCCCTTGTTAAACTTCCGGTGATATATAAGTGACTGCGCGGAATCTTTGGACTTTCGATCACATTTTGCGGATGAAATCTGATTATAAAGGCGAACGTTATGCTTCTATAGTTCCAAAATTCCTCTCCGTCACTTCATCACCAGAAGGCTAACGATTAATTATTAGTTCATTTAATCTTTGGTTGGAATGTCCACAACAACTCAAATCAGTACTATTTGAGTTAATTATGTTCAATAAACTTATGCAAAAGATTCTTTGAGCAGGGACACACTCAAATGAGCAAGCGATGGGACAACAATATTCGCTGCACTCAGGGTTTCCGGCGAACCAATGCCAACACTGAACATACCGGCCCGGGTAGCGGCCTCAATTCCCGCTTCTGCATCTTCGAAGACTACACAATGTTCAGGTGCGGCATCCAGTGCTTTGGCTCCTAATAGGAACACTTCCGGATCTGGTTTAGCAGCACTAGTGTGTGTGCCGTCGATGATTGCATCAAAGTAAGGGGTTAATCCGGTATTATTCAAGATCGTCATAGCGTTTTTGCTGGCAGAACCGAGAGCAACTTTGATGCCATTCGCACGGCACTCTTTTAGGAAATCAAGCGCACCTGGCAGAATCTCAGAACTGTCCATTTTCGCAATATATTCGACATAACGATTATTTTTCTGTTCCGCAAGCTTAGCTTTCTCTTCTTCGTCAATCGTTAGTCCGCCGATTTCCAGCAAAATATTTAGTGAAGCCGTTCTGCTGACTCCCTTAAGGCGTTCGTTATCTTGTTCTGTGAATAGAAACCCCAGTCCATCTGCAAGCTCTTTCCAAGCAATATAATGGTATTTAGCTGTATCGACGATTACTCCGTCCAAGTCGAACAAGCAGGCTTTAATTTCCGACATTGTAGTACCTCCTAAAAGTTTTGACAGCGTCGTGATCCAGCGGATGCCGTATTAGAATCTTATTAAACCGTTTAAACTTTGATTAAGATGTGTAAGTTTATCCTAACCTAAGATCCTAGAAATCACCCATAAAGAACTGGATCAATAAGTATTGTATGATTTAGCGCAAACGTTTGTACAGATTTTCAAAAAATAAATGAAGCGGTTAAACGCTTCACTTATTCATTCGGTTTTATGCTTTGCCAGAGAGTGCATGGATGACTCTCTCACGATCAGACGATGGGGAATGACAAATCGGTTGGTATGACCTGAACCGTTATCCGGACTCTTGATATTTTGGATAAGTACTTGTGATGCGGTGTAGCCAAGATGATAAATTCCTATATCAATACTGCTGATCGGAGGACTAGATAATTCAGATAATGGAATATTGTTAAAGCTTACAATGGCGAGATCGTCTGGAACCTTGTATTTCAGTTCATTCAACCCGCGCAAAATTCCGAACGATACCATGTCATCCACCGCTACCAGCGCAGTGGGGCGATTCGGCAAATTCATGAAAAAGGACATCGCTCTATAGCCGCTATCCTGTAGAAATTCACCTTCTACAATCCATTCATCCCGCATTTCTAAACCGCTATTCTGCAATGCTTTACGATATCCGGCGAGACGGTCACGAGAAACGATTAGATTAGGTGGTCCACTTACGAAGCCAATACGTTTATGCCCCATGGAAATGAGGTGGTTCGTAGCATCGTATGCTGCCATCACATTATCATTATCGACTGATAAAATATTCTCATATTTATCACTTCGGCCAACAAGCACGAATGGATAATCGTTGCTCTCTAGAAAATCAATAACGGCATCATCCGTACGAGAGTAAAGCAGAATAACGCCGTCAACACGGCGACCCTTCAGAAGTCGTGAAACGGCTTCCAGTTCTTCTTTCTCGTTCGCTCCGGAGCTTATTAACACATCGTAACCGGAACGGCTGGCTTGTGTAACGATCCCGCGAATTAATTCCATAAAAAATAGATTAGAGAACAGCTCTTCAGCAGGTTTAGGAAGACTGAAGCAGATGCTGTTAGTAGTTTTCGACACCAAGCTCTTAGCCATCATGTTAGGGGTATAGCCCATATCCTCCATAATAGCTTTAACTTTGCGGGAAGTTTCCAGGCTGATTCTGGGATGGTTGGACAATACCCGGGATACCGTGGAGGGAGATACTCCCGCTTTCTTGGCCACATCCTTAATGGTAACTGTCATTGAAACCTCCTTATGGAACCGTTTGCTTTACACAGTAATATTAATCTAAGAGTTCTAAATTGTAAATAGATAAAGTCATTCAAAAGGGGGAAATTGCTACTTTTGGAAGGAACACAAGAAATTTCAATGTAATATTGTTGCTTTTCACCAAAAAAGTATGAATGATTCGGGAATTTTGATCTTAATATGTATAAATGCGGTCTGGATTTTGCGAAAAGAGTATTCGCTGAATGCAAACGTATGGCTTAAATGATGCAAGAACTTAGCTGAAAGGAAGGGAAGAACAAGTTTCGTTTTTATTGCGGCTTTAAATTGAGCTTTTATTTTAGAAAATACTGGTTGACAATACCGCAAATTCGGCATTAGTATGTAAATCAAAATACAGCAAGCGTTTTCATTGGGTGTTTTTAGGTTGAACCAGTTGCACTAACGAATGGGTTTTATGGACTAGTGTTTGTGCATAGCTTTTTGCAAACGATTGCACTAATTTCGACATGATGTATCAAGCTTTTACTTTGATAAAAGGATGGTGACAGCGTTGAATTGGCTTGACGAGCCCTACATATAGACCTTCTTCACCTTCAGAAGGAATACGCATGATTTATAATCTCATAAATTGGTGGGGTTTGTGAAATCATGTATCCGCTTGCGAAAAGGGAATTCATAATTATGGGAGGTTTTGCAAAAATGAAAATAACTTTATGGGGGAAGAGGGCATTTGCGATCTTTATGATTATTGCTCTCGTGTTCTCTGGTCTTGGACTACATCCTGTTAATGTTACAGCAGCAACGACGAAGGTTGTATTGGTTGGGGATCTGCAGTCTAAATTTACATCGACAGGTGCGGAAACGCCGGGTAAGGATTGGAATGAGACATCAGTAGTTACCCAAATGACCTATTCAGATAATGGCCTATATTCTTTTACAGGCACTCTGCCGGCAGGAGAATATAACTACAAGGTTACTCTTAATGATTTATGGGACGAGAACTATGGATTCACAAGTTACACCAATCCTCAGGGAACAAATGATGGGGAGAATATCCATATCAAGCTGGAAACAGAGACTGCCGTAACCTTTTATTATAATGACTTAACTCATAAAATAGCTGATTCCACGTATTACACACCGATTGCTTCCGCTAAACTACCAAGATTGACAGGAAACCTGCCGGCAGAAGCACTTACCGTATTATCTGATCCTGATTTTGATGATGTTTACAGTACGGTGGCTACCCTTCCTAAGGGAGATTACACCTACCAAGTTTCTGTTCCAGGAGACGGTGAAGCCGGGGATCAATTGTATCCCGAAACTGCTAATAATCTGAGTCTTCCTTCAGATCTTCTGGTTACCTTTAAATTTAATCCACTGGATGGCAGTGTGACAGCAGAATATAAAATTCCTTCTGAACCTGTTGAGGTTACTCCTGTTCCGGCTGGACACATCCGTATTCACTACAATCGGACAGCTGGTGACTATGAAAATCAGGGATTATGGACATGGGATGATGTTCAATCCCCTTCCGCAAATTGGCCTACAGGTGCAACTCCATTTCCTGAAGGGCAAATCGATTCTTATGGTGCTTATGTTGACGTGCCAGTGAAGGATGGAGCTAAGAAAATTTCGTTCCTTGTGGTAAACCGAGTCACTCAGGCCAAGGATGAAGGGGATAAACTCTTTGCCATTAACACGCCTGAGGCGAATGAAATTTGGATCAAGCAGGGTTCAAATGATGTAACACCGTATGAACCAGTTACACTTGCTCCTAATACAGTGCGAATTCACTATACCAGAGCTGATACAAATCATGATCAATATGGACTGTGGCTGTGGGATGACGTCGTAGCCCCATCCGAAAATTGGCCGTCTGGAGCTACTCCTTTTGTAGCAGATCAAACAGATCGTTATGGTGCATATGTTGATGTTCCGCTTATTGAGAATGCGAAGAAAATCGGCTTTATTGTGATGAAACCTTCGAACGGTGATAAGGACGGTGACAATAAAACCTTTAGCCTGCTGGATCGATACAATCAGCTATGGGTTAAAGAAGGAGACAACAATGTTTATGTTTCTCCGTTTGGTGAGACACCTATTGGCTTAGTATCCGCAGAGGTGCTGTCGACGAGCAAAATCCTTCTCGGCTTCACACTGACTGACGGTTTGGATCCAGCAGCCTTAAAGACAGCAATTACAGTTAAGGATAAAGAGGGCGCTGCAATCCCGATTACTGCTGTAACCCTTACAAGCAAAACTTCAATCGAAGTGGATACAGAAGCATTTGATCTGGAAAAAGTTCCGCTTAGCGTTACCTATTCAGGTAAAACGGTCTCAGCCGCAAGTGGCTGGAGAATGCTTGATGAAATGTACAACTATACAGGAGACGATCTTGGAGCTACGTATAATGCTGACAAAACAGCCACATTGAAATTATGGGCACCTAAAGCAAGCTCGGTCGTTGTGAATCTTTACGATAAGAATGACTCTAACGTGCAAGTGGGCAGTGTTGCTTTAACGCTCGGCGAGCAAGGGGTTTGGTCAGTCCAGCTGAAGCCAGCTGATTTGACAGGCACAACGGCAACAGATGTAAGGGGCTTCTTTTATCAATACGAAGTAACGAATGACGGTGTAACCCATAAGGTTCTTGATCCTTATGCTAAATCAATGGCGGTATTTACTGTGGATACCACAGGTGCTGCTGGTGCTGGCGGGGATACAGTGGGCAAAGCGGCTATTGTTGATTTAAGCCAGACGAACCCAGATACCTTTGGGTATGCTGATATAAAAGGCTACGAAAAACGTGAGGACGCCATCATCTACGAAGTCCACGTGAGAGATTTTACATCGGATGTATCGATCGAGGATAGTCTGAGTGGGGAAAGATGGGGTTCTTATAGCGCTTTTGAAAAGAAACTTGATTATATTAAATCTCTTGGTGTAACGCATGTTCAGTTGCTTCCTGTGATGGCTTGGTATTACGGGGATGAGACGAAGATGGGGACTAGAGAGCCGGATTATTCCGCAAAAAACAATGAATACAACTGGGGTTATGATCCTCACAGCTATTTTTCACCGGACGGGGCCTATTCACAGAACCCTGCCGATCCAGAAGAGCGGATTAAAGAATTAAAAGGTTTGATTGATGCCGTGCATGAAGCTGGAATGGGTGTCATTCTGGACGTAGTGTATACTCATATGGCTAAAAAAGAATTTTTAAACGACATCGTACCTAATTACTATGCCTTCCAAGATGCAAACGGTAACTTTATCGGGGGGTTCGGCAACAATTTAGCCACCAACCATAAAATGGCTGAGAAGCTGATGGTTGATTCGGTAAAATACTGGTTTGAAGAGTACAAGATTGATGGAATGCGCTGGGATATGATGGGCGATGCGACAGCTGATGCTGTTCAGCATGCTTATGATGCCGCAGCAGCAGTGAATCCGAAGGCACTCTTTATTGGTGAAGGCTGGAGAACATTCGGCGGCGCCGCGGCTGATCCTTCTCTCGCTGGGCAAGGTGCAGATCAGGATTGGATGGACAAAACGGATAGTGTCGGTGTTTTCTCAGATGAATTCCGTAATGAATTGAAGTCTGGTTATGGTTCCGAAGGTCAGCCTAGATTTATTACAGGTGGAGCACGTCCGATCGCTACAATCCTGGACAATATCAAAGCTCAACCTTCGAATACACCAGCAGATGATCCGGGTGATATCGTCCCATATATCGAAGCTCATGATAATCTGACACTTCATGATGTCATAGCACAATCGATCAAGAAGGATCCGGATATCGCTGAGAATGAGCTTGAAATTCAGCAGCGGATCAGATTAGGAAATATGCTCGTATTAACTTCTCAAGGTACAGCCTTTATCCATGCCGGTCAGGAATATGGGCGGACTAAGCAGTGGAAGGGCACAACGATTCCTGAGGATAAATTCACAGAGATGTTCGACAATAACAACCAATCGTTCGGCTATTTCATTCATGATTCTTACGATTCATCGGATGCAGTTAACATGTTTGATTGGACCAAAGCAACAGATGAATCTAAGTTCCCAGTACAGAACACGACAAGAAAATATACGTCGGGTCTGATGGAGCTGAGAAAATCAACGGATGCCTTCCGATTGGGCGATAAGGATTTGGTTGACTCTAACATTAACCTGATCCCTGCTCCAGAAATGAAGGATAACGATCTTGTCATCGGCTATTCCAACAAAGCAACAGATGGCACTGGTATCTATTATGTCTTCATGAATGGTGACAGCACAACTAGAAAGCTGACCTTATCTGAGGATTTGACGGGCGGTCAGGTGCTTGTGGACAACGATGAAGCTGGTGTTACAGCGATACCGGCTGCACAGCAGTCAGGTTTTATTTTGACAGCAAATTCAATTACACTAGAGCCTTTGACGGCCGTGATTATTCAAAAGGAAGCTGCACCAGTTACGCTGAACTCTTTGGAAACAGATAGTGCAAGCTACACGCTGGCAGCAGGAAATACGCATCAAACCGCTGTTTTTGCGAAATATGATGACAATAGCAGAAGTAATGTTACTACGAAGGCTACTTACCTCTCTAATAAACCTGAAGTAGCTACAG
The DNA here is from genome assembly GCF_037970385.1 of Paenibacillus sp. FSL R5-0928. NCBI lineage: Bacteria > Bacillati > Bacillota > Bacilli > Caryophanales > Paenibacillaceae > Paenibacillus > Paenibacillus sp. FSL R5-0928. The sequence goes on from NZ_CP150225.1 coordinate 2,071,773, forward strand.
TAACTGATAAAGGTCTAGTCAAAGCGGTTGGGCTAGGAACGGCAACCCTTACTATCTCTTATGAGGGTATTTCTACAACCGTCACCGTTAAAGTTACTGACAAACGATATGTTCAATTCACTTATACCCGTAGCGATAAGGACTATAAGGATTGGAATATCTGGGTGTGGAACACTGGAGCTAAAAATGACCAGATTGATTTCACAACCTTTAAGAATGGCACAGCGAGCGTTCTGATTGAGGTTGCGGAGAATGCAACAAGCGTTGGATTTGTCCTGCGCAAAGGTACGGATTGGAACACGGGGAAACTAGACTACCCAGACGATCGTGTTATTCCGTTGACCCCTGGTGAACCGTTCACTAAGGTGTATGTAACCAGTATGGTTAAAGAGCTTGATATCAAACCAAGTATTAGCGGCCCTATTTTAAAAGATGGAACGATTACTTTCAGATACCGCGACGACGCTTTGTTCCGTAATGGAAATATGGACGCAATAACAGCTGCTAAAGTAAAAGTGAACGGCACTTCGTATCCAATGATCTATGATCCGGCTAACGAGTGGTTCACTTACACACTGGCTGATTTAAAAGAAGGTATGTATAAATATACTTTCTTGATTACTAAAGACGGCGTCACTACCGAAATTACAGATCCAAAGAATACGGTGAATGATGAATCTGTTATTGATTATCATCAACCTGTCGTTAAGATTGCGACATCCGTAAGTCCAGAGGCAGTCACATCCAATCAGAATGCTGTTGTAACCATCCACGCTTCCTCTTCGGAAGAAGTAACTTACTCTGAAGCATATATGGATTTAACTAATCTTGGGGGCCCTAGCAAAGTTAAGCTGGATACGGAACTCTTGAAACAAACGGTTGCTGTGGAAGACACGGTGTCAGCGGGCATCAAGGATATTCCGATTACGCTCGTAGACCAATACGGCAATGCACATAAGGAAAAGGCTACACTTGAGGTAAAAGCAAGAACCTATACAGGGGATAAGCTGGATTTTGATTGGGATGAGGCTCGAATTTATTTCGCGCTTACAGACCGATTTAAAGACGGTGACCCAACGAATAATGAGAATGTGAATAAAGATCATCTGGAAGCTTATCATGGTGGAGATTTCCGGGGGATGATCGACAATCTCGATTATTTGCAAGAGCTAGGAATTAACACGTTATGGATCACGCCAATCGTAGATAATATTGATTTTAACAAAGGCGTTGACTTTGGCAGCGAACAATATGGATACCATGGGTATTGGGCAAAAGATTTTACCAAGCTCGACGAGCATCTTGGCGATATGGCCACCTTCAAGGAGCTGATCGAAAAGGCGCATGACAAAGGGATCAAGATCATGGTTGACGTTGTACTCAATCATACGGGTTACGGTCTGAAAGCTGAGGATACCTATCCGACAATTACAGCTGAGGATAAAGCACGTTTCGAAGGGATGCTGCGCACGGATGGTGTATCCGCAGATACAGATCCAATTAAGGGCGAACTTGCTTTCCTGCCAGATTTCAAAACGGAAGATCCAGCCGTTCGTGAAAAAATTATCGCTTGGCAAACAGGCTGGTTAGACAACGCACGTACGGAACGTGGAGACACGATTGATTATTTCCGTGTGGATACGGTCAAACACGTGGACGATACGACTTGGAAAGCCTTTAAAAATGCACTGACAGCGATGGATCCAAACTTCAAAATGACCGGCGAATACTTCGGTGGAACCATTGATAACAATGGTGGAATGCTCGAAACTAGCCAGATGGATGGGCTGCTTGATTTTGGATTTAAAGATGCAGCCAGAGATTTTGCAAATGGTAAGGTAAACAGTGTGGATGCTTATCTGCAGGAACGTGAATTGAAGATCGACAATACGAAGATGATGGCTCAATTCCTGAGCAGTCACGATGAGAATGGTTTCTTGTCTGATTATGTGGGAGGCGATAAAGGCAAGCTGAAGATTGCTGCAGCTCTGCAAATTACCGCCAAAGGACAGCCGGTAATATACTACGGAGAAGAACTGGGTAATTCAGGCAGCAATGCTGGAAATATGTCTGAAGGTCAATTCAGTGAGAACCGTAAGGATATGCCTTGGGATCAATTAACGGCAGAGAAGCCACTACATGACCATTATCAAAAGCTGTTGAATATCCGTGCGAAGTACTCCAAAGTGTATTCCAAAGGTGCGCGCACGAAGCTCGCAGGTTCAGATGATTCAGGTTATTTGGCTTTCAACAAATCTTATGAAGATGAGAACGTAGTGACGGTAATCAATACTAAAACTAGTGAGAGTTCTGTAACGATTCCAGTACCGTTTGCTGCTAATTCATCGGTAACCGATGAATACAGCGGTAAAACATACATGGTTTCCGAGGATCAAAAGGTAAATATTGATCTGCCAGGTAGAGATGATGGAGGTACGGTTATTTTGGCTGAGGTATCGGATGTTATACCGACACCAACGCCAACGTCGACACCAACACCAACGTCGACACCAACATCAACGCCGACACCAACACCAACACCGACACCAACGCCAACGCCGACACCAACATCGACGCCAACGCCGACACCAACATCGACGCCAACGCCGACACCAACATCGACGCCAACGCCGACACCAACGTCGACGCCAACACCGACGCCAACACCGACACCAACGTCGACACCAGAAGTAACACCTTCGCCTGAGGTGACACCAACGCCAGAAGCTACAGCGGCACCAACCTCTGGAGTTGTTGTTAACCCTAGCCCTACACCGCCAGCGGATACTCAGGTTGTGAATGAGGATAGCTTGAAGAATGGTAAAGAAGGCAAGGTGCAAATTGATGTTGCTGCTGGTAAGACAGCGGTACGCTTACCTTTACAAGCTGCACAAATACTAGGAACTGATGATCTTGTGTTTAAAATGGGAGATCTGTTAGTTACTATCCCTAGCCAGCTTTTAAGTACAATGCCAAGTTTAGCTTCAGGTATTGATGGGGTAGGTGCCCAAATCTTGCTTGAACTGAAGCCACTGGCGCAGTCTGCTGCGAAAGCCATAGTAGACGGTTTAAACAATGATAGTGCTCATGTTAGCTCTCTTTCCGATGTATTTGAATTCAGACTTAGCGTGCTGATGAAAGACGGTACTCGGATTGTAATTAAGCAGTTCGATGAGCCGATTACGATCTCATTTAAGATTAAAGGGCAATTCAACAAAGACTTAATCGGAATCTATTATTTAAGTGATAATGGCGGGTTAGAGTACGTGGGAGGACAGCTGAATGGAGAGGTGATCACGGCACAAGTCACACACTTCAGTAAGTATGCTGTGCTTGAAATCGATAAGTCGTTCAAAGATGTTCCTGCAACCTATTGGGCATTTAAGGCGATTCAATCACTTGCCGCCAAACAAATTGTGTCAGGGGTTACTACCTCTGAGTTTGATCCGAAAAGTAATGTTAGCCGTGCGGAATTTACAGCACTACTAGTACGTGCACTTGGCTTAAAAGCGGAAGGGCAGGTCCTGTTTACTGACATCAGGTCAGATGCATGGTATGCCTCATATGTAGCTACAGCTGCTAAGCTGGGTATTGTTAGTGGACGGAGTAATAATATTTTTGCGCCGAATGCATCAATTACCCGTGAGGAAATGGCTGTTATGGCGATCCGCGCACTTGAAGTGAAGTCTGGTAAGAAGCTTGAGCCTGTAGCAGCCTCTACGGCATTTACTGACGCTTCAAGTATTAGCAAGTGGGCGGAAGCCTATGTGAAGACTGCAGCAGACTTAGGACTCCTGCAAGGCCGAGAGAACAATCGATTCGCTCCAAAAGCATGGATGACCCGCGCAGAAAGCGCACAGGTTATTTATACGCTGCTGAGCAAGTAGGCTAAACTAAAGTGTGCTGAATTCTGGCACCCCTTAGTTTGAGCAGCGGTTAGCATTTTAGTATTCTCCAAAAGAAAACAGGGTATCCCGAAGCGATTATCGCTTGCGAGATACCCTGTTTTGTTATGCTGTATGGCTGAGCAGTGGAAAGAAACCTTTTAGATGATTGCCTTTAGGATAGTGAATCCATAGGCTGGCATCTTCACGATCAGCTTGCTGCGTTCTGTGCGCAGTGTTTCGCCTGTAAACAAGTTCTCCCAATCCCGCTCGTCTACGTCAATACGGAAGGTCTGAGCGGTCTCTTCACTGTTGATTAGTACGACAATTGTCTGCAGATCCAGCCGGCGCTCATAGGCTAGCTTGCTGCCTTGTTGTCCTGCCTCAAGGAAGGTAAATGTACCTGTGCGGAGAGCAGGGTGATCGTTGCGTATTTGAATAAGCTGACGATAGAACTCGAAGAGCTCACGATCCTGCTTTTCAGGGTTCCACTCCATGCATTTGCGGCAACCAGGGTCACCTTCACCGTCCATGCCGATCTCGTCACCGTAATAGATGCAGGGAGTGCCCATAAAGGTGAATTGGAACAGTGCCGCTAATCGCATCTTGTTTTTGTCTCCAGCAGCCAGCGTAAGCAGTCGTGGAGTATCGTGGCTGTCCAGCAGATTAAAAGCAACTTCACTTGCCTGCAGCGGATAGCGCGATAACTGTTTGCCAATGGAATTAGCGAATTCTTCAGCATCAAGAGTGCCATGCACAAAGAAGTCAAGGACAGCGTCAGTGAAAGGATAGTTCATAACGGCATCAAATTTATCGCCTTCTAGCCAAGGTGCAGATTCATGCCAGATTTCTCCCAATATGTAAGCCTCAGGATTAGCACGTTTAACCACCTTGCGGAATTCCCGCCAGAAATCATGATCCACTTCATTGGCAACGTCCAGACGCCAGCCATCGATCCCAACTTCTTTGATCCAGTATTCTGCGACTTTCAGTAAGTATTGTTTAACTTCAGGATGTTCTGTGTTTAGCTTTGGCATTAGCGGTTCAAAAGCAAAGGTGTCATAAGTAGGGACACCGTTTTCAATTTGAAGTGGAAACTTGCGAATATGGAACCAATCTTTAAAGGCGGAAGCCTCTCCTTTTTCTTGAACATCCACAAAAGGGGCAAAGGTTCTGCCAGAATGATTGAATACGGCATCTAGCAGGACACGAATCCCACGTTTATGGCAGCTATCGACGAGCTTTTTTAAAGTCTCAATATCTCCAAAATGCGGATCGACTTTCATATAGTCTTCTGTATCGTATTTGTGATTAGTAGTTGCATCAAAGATAGGTGTGAAATAAATAGCAGTGATCCCAAGCTCGTTAAGATGATCTAAATGATCAATAACCCCTTGCAGGTCGCCGCCAAAAAAATTGGTTGGTGTTGGTTCGGAGCCCCATGGCTGAACATTTTCCGGATCAAGGCTCGGGTCACCATTTGCAAAGCGTTCTGGGAAGATCTGATAAAAAACAGCGTCCTTTACCCAGGCAGGCGGAGCGAATACATCAACGCGGTTAATGAAGGGGAATTCGAACAGCTTGTTTGGGTTTTCCGGCCGCACCGTTTGAAAGTCACTTTCGGTCATCCAAATTCGTTCGTTATCTTTTTGAAGTAAGAAGCCGTATTTCAAGCGGCGGTAGAGAGGTACTGAAGCACATTCCCAATAGTCAAACATAGCATCGGAGGTGAAGAGGGTCATGGGAATTAGTTCTTTTGTGGTATCCCAAGCGTATTTATCTCCAGCAAAGGCGAACACTTCGGTTAAATCCCCTTTTTTAGCGCGCAGACGCAGGTGAATCGTACTTTCATTATAGGCATAAGACCAATTTAACCGCGGACGATGATACACTGCTTCCAGTAACATGATAAATCCTCCTAAAGTTTTGTTAGCGTTACTTCCTCGGACACTTCGGCAAAACCACATCGAAAGCATAGGCTAAGTTTTGTTAGCGCTACTTCCTCGGACACTTCGGCAAAACCGCATCGAAAGCATAGGCTAAGTTTTGTTAGCGTTACTTCCTCGAACACTTCGGCAAAACCACATCGAAAGCATAAACTATTCCCGGACGATACTCCACAGAGCGCGTGGAATGTAGAATGTCGCTATTGTTATTGGTTGCACAGTTTTTTATGCAACATGCACTAAATCAGTAGCAGAGTAGCACATAACAAAGAGGCACAGCCACCGCGACGTAGCTTGCCCGAGGTTGTACCTTTGATAAGTAACATTGCCTTTTAATTGTATAGAACAGGAGGCAGACAAGAGATGTTGTGCTCATGCTGGACAGCCTCTTAACGTTTTGGATTATAGCATGGAATAAAAGGGCTTTCAATACTCTTGTTCAAACCATTGCACTAAATTTCACTAAAGTAAACGAGCATTGTGAACGTTAATTTATGAGAAATCTCTTGAAATAGAGAAAATGTGGCATATTAGGGGCAAATAAAATAGATATTCCAATATTAAACACATGAATTATCGACTAATTAAAAGATATCATGTGAAAAATGGAGATATATGCCTATAATGTATATCAATTAATGGAAAATGACCCAATACAGTATATGCAAACGTTTTTAAAAACAATCGTTACTGTTGTATGATGTACTCATGGATGAAGCGCTTTCTTACCTGTGAAATGCAGATACAGAAGGAGCAAGCTAAAAGAAGAACTTTTTTTTTAGCCTTTCTGAAATCGTTTGCGCAGATTGCAGCACTACTATTTTCCATCTTACGTTTTTAAAAATTGGGAGGGGTTAAAGTAATGAAATTGAAAAAAATGATGGTTATCACCGCAGCTTTCTCAATGGCTCTGTCCGTTACAGCATGCGGTTCGAACAACAACAGTACGAATAACGGGGGCAACAACGCAGCAAAAGCTACTAACAACGCTACTACAGAGACTGCAGCGCCAGAGAGCACAGATGCAGCAGTAACAGATGAAATCGTACCTGAAGATGGCGCAACTCTAGTGGTATGGGAAAGTAAAGAAGAAAGACCTTTTGCAGATGAGATTGCTAAACAGTTCACAGCAAAATATAACGTTCCAGTCAAGGTTGAAGAATTGGCACCCCCGGATCAAGTAACTAAGCTTACTCAAGATGGTCCTTCAGGATTAGCGGCAGACGTTATTCTTATCCCTCACGATAACTTAGGTAAAGCGGCAAGCGCGAGCTTGGTTCTTCCTAACGATGTTTTCGGTGAAGAAACAAAAGCTAACAATACTGAAGCTTCGATTATCGGATCTTCGTACGAAGGCGAATTGTATGGTTACCCAAGAGCAGCAGAAACTTATGCATTGTTCTACAATAAATCGCTTGTTAAAGAAGCACCTAAATCATTCGATGATGTTCTTGCATTCAGCAAAACATTCACGGATAAATCGAAAAATAGATATGGAATTATGTGGGAAGTAGGAAACGTGTACTTCAACTACATGTTTATCGCATCCGATGGCGGATACCTCTTCGGTAAGGATGGTACGGATAAAGATGATATCGGTCTTGCTAACGATGGCGCAATTGCAGGACTTAAAGAATTTGTGAAATTGAAGGAAGCATTGCCAATTAAGAGTGGTGATATCAACAGTGATATCAAACGCAGCTTGTTCAACTCTGGTGATGTAGCTATGGATATCACAGGTCCATGGGAGCTTGGAGGATACAAAGAAGCTCTTGGTGACAACCTTGGTATTGCTCCAATCCCTACTGTGAATGGCAAAACAGCAATTACATTCTCTGGTATTAAAATTTTCGCAGTTAACTCGTTTACTCAATATCCGAATGCTGCTAAATTGTATGCGAATTTTGCTTCAAGCAAAGACGCTCAGCTGTTACTGAACAAAACGATTGGTTCGGTTCCTACAAACAACGAGGCGCTTCTTGATCCACAGATCTCTAGCGATCCTTATGTGTCCGTTTTTGCAGAACAAGCTAAGAACTCCCAACCGATGCCTTCTATCCCTGAAATGGGTAACGTATGGAGTCCAGTAAATGCTGCCCTTCCAGAAATTTGGGATAAAAATGGGGATCCAAAAGCAGCAATGGACAAAGCTGTACAACAAATCAAAGATTTGAATAACAGTGCATCTCAATAAGGATCATAATTCACTGTCTTAACAGCATACAGTGAATCAAGCTGCCCGCCGCATGTTTAGCGGCTGGCAGCTTCTTATTTTCACTCTGAGAGGAGAACGGAAGCGAAATGCAACGACATCGCACGAGGGCCGCAATACTGTCGACGATTTTTATGGGATTGGGACAAATATATAACCGCCAATTCGTTAAAGGAATATTATATTTAGCCGTAGAAGCTGTAGCCGTTTTTTATTTTATTGAGAATCTTGCCAACTCCTTATGGGGCATTGTAACACTAGGAGAGAATCCGAGTCGTCTGGTTAAAGTGAAGGGGATCGCCAAGATGGTTACCGGTGATCACTCGATTTATATTATGATCCAAAGCTTGATCACCATCCTTATTCTTATTCTATTGATTATCGCGTGGTATTTGAATATCAGAGATGCTTACAAGATTGGAGAAAAACGTGATAACGGTCTTCAGGCAAACACTTTTAAACAAAGTGTTCGTTATATCCTGGATTACAAGTTTGCTCAAGCGTTTCTAGTCTTGCCGGGCATTGGTGTTCTATTCTTTACGATTATGCCAATTATCTTCATGATCCTGTTGGCCTTTACGAACTATTCCGCACCTGATCATCTTCCACCCGCCAAATTGGTGGACTGGGTTGGATTTCAGACCTTTCGTAATTTATTGGTCCTTAAGACATGGAGCCACACTTTTTATGGTGTATTAACATGGACAATTATATGGGCAGTTCTTTCAACCATTACTACATACTTCGGAGGACTGTTGGTCGCTTTGCTGGTGAGTCAGAAGGGCATTCGCTTCAAAGGAATGTGGAGAGTAATTCTGATTGTGCCTTACGCGGTGCCACAGTTAATCTCGCTTCTGCTCATGCGCAACTTATTTAACGGTCAATTCGGGCCTATCAATCAATACATGGGGTATTTTGGACTGGATGGATTACCGTGGCTGACTGACCCATTCTGGGCTAAGGTTACCGTAATTATCGTTAATATGTGGGTAGGTATTCCTGTTTCTATGCTGCTTATCATGGGCGTTCTGACTACTATCCCACGGGATATGTATGAAGCTGCTGAGGTGGATGGAGCATCGGGTTATCAGAAGTTCCGTATCGTAACGTTGCCGATGGTATTGTTCTCCACAGCACCAACCTTGATTACGCAGTTTGCAGGTAACATCAACAACTTTAACGCAATCTTCCTATTAACTGGGGGTAGTCCGGTAAATGGTGACTATCAATATGCCGGTTCTACGGACTTGCTAGTAACCTGGTTATACAAATTAACGCTTGATCAGAATAAAAACAACATGGCTTCGGCAATAGGGATTATTATCTTTATCATTGTCGCTTCATTCTCCCTGTACAATTACCGCCGGACGAAGTCATTTAAAGAGGAGGATATGATCCAATGAGCAGAAAAGTCGCGAACATTATTCGCTTAGCAGGTAGTTATATTATCTTGATTGCTTTGTCGATAGCTGCACTCTATCCTGCCCTTTGGATTCTCTTAGCTTCCTTCCGACCTGGTAAATCATTGTACAGCAAAACGTTTATTCCCGAGCAATTCACTTTATCACATTACAGAGAATTGTTCACATCACCCAGCTATATGTTTGGGACTTGGTATGCCAATACCTTGAAAATAGCTGTGTTCTCGATGCTTATCGGGGTAGTTCTTACTTTGTTAACCAGTTATGCCGTATCCAGATTCCGGTTTAAAGCGCGTAAAACAGCGTTATCCACCGTATTGATTCTTGGTATGTTCCCTGGTTTTATGAGTATGATCGCTATTTATATGCTGCTTAAAGAGTTTAATTTGCTGGATACACATATTGCGTTAATTATCGTTTATGCGGCTGGGGCACCGCTGGGTGGGACCTTTATCGCTAAAGGGTTCCTGGATACGATTCCTCGTTCTTTGGATGAGGCGGCTCGAATAGATGGGGCGAGTAATTTCGGGATATTTATGCGGATCATCTTACCCTTGTCACGTCCTATGATCACTTACATGGCGCTGACTCAGTTTGTTGGTCCTTGGGTGGATTTCATTTTCGCCAGACTTATTTTGCGGACGAAGGAGAACTGGACGGTCGCAGTCGGAATGTGGGATATGGTTAACACGAACCAAAACACGAACTTTACCTTGTTCTCTGCGGGTGCGGTTTTGATCTCCATTCCAATTATGATTTTGTTTGTATTCTTGCAACGTCTGCTAGTAGATGGCTTGACAGCAGGAGCAAGTAAGGGGTAAACCCATTCGCTCGCTTCATGCTAATAAATAATCAGGGTACAGCCTTTATACAGAAATGGAGGGCTGTACCCTTATTTCGTCATGGGGAGTGAACTTAATGAAAAAGTCCTGGACTCTATATTTTAAATCTGTTGGAGTTAAACTGTTCGTTATTTTATTTAGTTCTATAGTTCTCTTATCCTCTGTGCTAGGATTAACTTCCTATTTTGCCGCCAAAAATATCATTACGAATGAGGTTGCTGCAGCCTCCACACAATCTGTAGTTCAGGCAGCGGACAAGCTGGATTTTGTGCTGGCAGAGTATGAGGCACTATCAAGGCAGTTTGCACTCGACTCTGTGTTAAAGGGTGATTTAGAAAAAATAAATAGTGGCGAGCTTACAACTGTGGCCAAAGCGGGTGCTGAAGATCGGATTCGCAGAAAGCTGGACTTGGTAAAAGGGTCTGATGAGCGGATGTATGGCGTCAGGCTGGTATCCAAGAGCTTGGTAGAATCAGAATCTTATAAATCTACCGGTATAAGTGGGATTCGTAGTGATGAAGGCATTTCCGCAAGATTAGAGCAAATTGCCGCAGCTAAAGGAGAGCCAGCCTGGTTTCCCGTTCGTGAGAAAGGCTTTTTTGATGCTTATACTGAGCCATCCTTAACTATGGGGAGATTGCTGCGTAATCTTGTACATCCCGAAGCGGAGTATTACATGCTAATCGAAGTGAAAGGGAAGGCCATGACTGAAATGCTGTCTAACCTTCAGATTGGGATGACCGGTGAAATTCGTATCTTGAGTGCGGATGGCAGCATTGTGTATGGTGTGGATCAAGCTAAGCTGGGTCAACCCTCTTACATAAAAGTTTCAGAAGAACAAGGTAAAGAGCAGAATCATTCATTTACAGCGGAGGATGAGAACGGAAGTTCTCAGCTTGTTGTATACCAGCCCTTGGCTACTGCCAAGTGGACGCTTATGGGGTATGCTCCCGTCAGTGATTTTACCAAGTCTGCGGACAAGCTTTTATATATTACATTTTCTGTGGTGCTAGCGGCAGCCTTAATAGCACTACTAATCGGTTATATTCTTGTTCGTTTGGTAGGGCGTCCGCTGGGTAAGCTGGCAGTCTTGATGGAAGAAGGAGAGCATGGGAACCTACAGGTACGAACCCATTTTAAGGGCAAGGACGAGATTGGCCGCTTGGGTCACAGCTTCAACAAAATGATGGAGCAGATCTCTTTGCTTGCAAGGCAGAGCGGGAATTCGGCAGATGAAGTCCTCCTTACTTCGGAACAATTAGTACAAGCATCAAGTACAATCTCCCTCCATGCCAGAGAGGTTGCGACCGCTACCGGTGAGATTGCAGCGGGGTCAGCCAGCCTCGCTGTTGAAGCCGAACGCAGTTATCACAATGTTGAGATTATCGGCAGCAAAATGAGTGAAGTGACGGAAATAAATACAGTGATGGACCATTCAGCAGAACGGGTCATTGAGGTTAGCAATCAAGGTACAGAGCTGATGAAGCTGCTAGTAGAACAAAGTGAGTCTACGGTAGAGATGATCAATCGAATTCAAGATAATTCTACTAAGCTCAGAGAAAGCACCCATTTAATTCGCAGTATTCTCAGCCCTATGATTGCCGTGAATAAGCAAACCAATATTTTGGCGCTAAATGCTACCATAGAAGCAGTTAGGGCAGGTGCGGCCGGAAGAGGGTTCATAGTGATTGCTGATGAAATCAGGCAGCTCGCTAACCAGTCGAATGAGTCGATTCAATCGGTCTCCAAGATCACGGAAGAGATTGGTCTACATATCGAGAACACCGTTAAGGATATCAATGAAGCCGCTCCTAAGTTCCGTGAACAAATCTCTTCTGTAAGAGAGTCGTCAACGATATTTGCGAGTGTCAAAGAGGAAATGGAACATTTCATGAGACATATTAGTGAATCTTCTGCTTCTGTCCTCGAATTGATTGAGTTCCAGCGTCAACTTGGTGAATCCATGGCCAGCGTCAGCTCCATTGTCCAGCAGACCACAGCTTCGACGGAGGAGGTAGCTTCTATGTCATCTCAGCAATTTACGGTTAGTGAGGAATTGGTTGCCTTATCGGAAAAGCTGGAGGGCTTGGCAGCGGATCTCAAGCACTCTTTGGTTTCTTTTCAAGTATGACAATAATATTCTAATAGAGACGAGCAATTTTCCAGTATAGTGGAGAGTTGCTCGTTTTTGTTGATTTGATCGCTATCGGAGGTTATCTTGTCTTCGAAGTGGCTAAAGGGATACACTTGTATTAAGTAATAAATGAAGAAAGTAGTGATCCATTGACGAACTTAAATCTGAGTCCTAGCGGGAGTCTTTTTCAGCAGGTTTTAATCGAGGGAGATTATAGTCCTCATTTTTTTGCTTACTATTATAAACAGTGGAATAACTACAATATGTCTTACCATCAGCATAATTCAACGGAAATCATGTATTTGATCTCAGGGAGTTGTATCGTAGATGTCCGTCCAAGCTCAGGAGGAGAAGAGAGAGTTCGGCTGAAGCGGGGAGAATTGATCATCCTAGACGCGAATGTTCCGCATAGGCTAATTGTTGAAGAGGGGGCACCTTGTCGGATGCTAAATGTGGAATTTGGCTTCATGGAATATAGAGGGGTTGCACCCTCTGTCGGCAAGCTAGCCCGTGAAGAAACGGCGCTCGCAGAAATGCTGCAGCTTCCTTTTTCCAGTTTAGTAATGCCTGATCCGGAGGAAATCTATCATGTTCTAAAGGGACTTGTGTTAGAGCTTGATCAGAGCGGCGGGAAGGGGGGAAGTATGGTTGATTTATTATTTTGTGAGCTTCTGTTGCGATTATCCAGACTTCGGCAAGAGCAGCTTCATACCAGCCAACAGCCCTCGCAGCTTTATGTGCGCCGTAGCATCGAATTTCTGCATCAGAACTATGACCAGAACATTCAGGTTAAGGACATCGCTGCCGCAGTAAATCTGCATCCCGGATATTTACATCGAATTTTCAAGAGCCATACGGGTCGGACACTCAGCGATTACTTGAATATGCTGCGAATGGAGAAGGCGAAGATGCTGCTTGGGCAGAGCGACATCCCGATTGCTGAAATTGCAGATTACGTAGGAATTAGCAGCAGGCAATATTTTCACCTTCTTTTTAAAAAATACGCCGATTGCACGCCTGTAGAATTCCGCAATTCCATTGAGCGTCACGCCTGGAGTTATGAAGAGCATGATTTTTAGTTGATAGGTTAGGATTTTTGACACCTTCTTTCAAAAGAGGTCATGATATTGGTTACGCTTTCCTCAGGTCCCTTGCTACAATGGACAGGAACAACCAATTCATTACCGGAGGATGATAACCATGTCATTTAAAGTGTCTTTTATAGGGGCAGGCAGCATTGGATTTACCCGTGGATTGTTGCGGGACTTACTAACTGTACCGGAATTTAAAAATATCGAAGTCTCATTTATGGATATTAACAGCCACAATCTGGAGATGGTCACGGAGCTATGCCAGCGTGATATTAAGGAGAATGGTTTAAATATACAAATTCAGGCCACAACGGATCGCAGAGAAGCACTGAAGGATGCTAAGTACGTATTTTGTACTATTCGGATGGGTGGGCTTGAAGCCTTTGCTACGGATGTGGACATTCCCTTAAAATACGGAGTCGATCAGTGTGTGGGAGATACTCTGTGTGCGGGAGGTATCATGTACGGGCAACGCGGAATTGCGGAGATGCTGAATATTTGCCGTGATATTAGGGAGATGGCAGCACCGGATGTGCTTTTGCTTAACTATTCGAACCCGATGGCTATGCTGACCTGGGCCTGCAATAAATATGGTGGTGTTCGGACCATCGGTCTATGTCATGGTGTACAGCATGGGCACCAACAAATTGCGGATGTGTATGGGCTTAAGAAATCCGAAGTTGATATTATCTGTGCGGGCATCAATCACCAGACCTGGTATATTTCAGCAAGTCATGAGGGGAAGGATCTGACCGAAGGTCTTTTAGAGGCTTTTGAGAAACATCCGGAATTCAGCCGTACGGAAAAAGTGCGCATTGATATGTTACGTCGCTTTGGCTACTATAGTACAGAATCCAATGGACACTTAAGTGAGTACGTGCCATGGTACCGTAAACGCAGTGATGAAATTATGGATTGGATCGATCTGGGGAGCTGGATTAACGGAGAAACTGGTGGTTATCTGCGTGTCTGCACGGAAGGTCGAAATTGGTTCGAGACAGATTTTCCAAACTGGATGAAAGACGCGGCACTGGAGTATACGAAGGAGAATCGCGGGGAAGAGCACGGCTCTTATATTATAGAAGGCTTGGAAACGGGACGAGTGTACCGGGGGCATTTTAATACAGTGAACAATGGCGTGATTTCTAATCTGCCAGATGACGCTATTATCGAAGCACCGGGATATGTAGACCGGAACGGGATCTCCATGCCGCTGGTAGGCGAATTGCCGCTTGGACCTGCCGCCGTATGCAACGTTAGTATTTCAGTACAACGTCTGGCGGTTGAAGCAGCTGTACACGGCGATGATAAGCTGTTGCGTCAGGCATTTATGATGGACCCACTCGTTGGTGCCGTATGTAATCCAAAAGAAATCTGGCAGATGGTCGATGAGATGCTCGTCGCAGGGGAACAGTGGCTGCCTCAATACAGCGAAGCTATTGCTAAGGCCAAGGAACGTTTGGCTTCAGGAGAGCTTATCCCAACGAACGCTAACAACGAGGGCGCTGCTCGCCTGAAGGTGAAGACGGTGGATGAGATGATGCAGGACCGGGAAGCAGCGAACAAAAATGCTGGTGAGTCTGATAAAGGCAAGGATAGAGAGAAGGTTCATTAGGGTGTAGTGGTGAACGCTTTTTAAATATAAATAACCTCCACATTCCAGAGTTTGGGATTGGAGGTTATTTGCATGGTGGAAATCTAAGCGGGGGAAAAACAAAACAGCAGTCATAGCTTACGATAACAAGCTGACATGGGTGGGGAGTACAAGTTTATCGGTACCGATCCAAATTGTGAAATTAGGTGTATAGTAGGAGTTATTATGTAACTGAAAAAAGAAAGTTAGTTTAATTTCACTGGCTTATTTTTTAATCTATACCGTAGCGCCGAGCGCTACAGTAATCCCACACAGTTGCCCTACATACTATTCTGACGCATTCTTTGATATTTACGGACTCAGATGAGCAATTTGCCCATCCCCGATACTTACGGACCCAGATGACACTATTTAGCAATTTATCCCTTTGGAGCATGATTTCGGACCCCAGTGCAGCTATTGCTCAGAATGAAGCTCGTTTTTGGTGTTTTTCGTGCTAATAGTAGCTATGGGGTCCGATAGCAATCCAAATGTGCGCTAAAGCTACTTATAAGGTCATCTGTGTCCGAATGCGCCGATCCCCCAGTAATTCCAAAGTTGCCCTACATACTATTCTGCGTATCCCCTGATCTTGCGGACCCAGATGACGCTATTTGCTCATCCCCGATGCCTACGGACCCAGATGACGCAATTTACGAAGTTTGTTGTTTTGTTCAAGAAGGAGCAACGCCAAAAACGCGGATGTCCCATCAGCCATTCTTGGCTTTTGGGACACCCGCGTTTTGGAGTGGGGCATTAAGAATTAACCGTACCCTTTGGACTAAAGAAGGTCTTCAGCGCCTGATACACTTCTTTTTTGTCTTTAATGACATAATGCATGAATTGTTCATGTTTCAGGTGGCGATAAGCTGACATTAAGGTACTGCTACGATTGTATTGATTCACCTCACCGTAGCCGAACATATTGCTTCGTTTCAGCAGTTCTCCGATCAGCTTCACACAACGTTCGTTGTCGGAGGTGAGATTATCACCATCGGAGAAGTGAAATGGATAAATATTGTACTGTGCTGGCGGGTAGCGGCTATCGATAATTTCAATCGCTCGCTGATATGCTGAGGAACAAATCGTTCCCCCGCTTTCGCCACGGGTGAAGAAATCATGCTCACTGACTTCCTTAGCCTCCGTATGGTGGGCGAGAAAGACAATCTCTACCTTCTCATACTGGCGGCGCAGAAAACGGGTCATCCAGAAGAAGAAGCTGCGGGCGCAGTATTTTTCAAAAGAACCCATCGAACCTGACGTATCCATCATGGCAATAATGACCGCATTGGAATGAGGGGTTCTAATATCATCCCATGTTTTGTAGCGCAGATCATCTGGGCTGATACTGTGGATGCCGGGATTGCCGCTGCTTGCATTGCGCCGAAGATTCTCCAGCAGCGTACGTTTTTTATCGATGTTGGACATCATCCCTTTTTTACGAATATCGTTAAAAATAATGGATTTGACCTCGATCTCTTCCTTATTCTTAGGCTTCAAATGTGGTAATTCCATATCCTGAAATAGAATGTCCTCCAGGTCTTCCAGATTGACCTCTGCTTCCACGGTGTCTTGACCGGGCTGATCGCCTGCTTTTTCTCCTTTGCCTGGCTGTGCCGATTGTGAATCGCGCCCAAGCACATCTCCGACCTGGCTTTCTCCGTCCCCCTGTCCTACATGCTTCTGTTTACGGAAGTTATAAATAATCCGGTATTCATCCAGACTGCGAATCGGAACCTTCACAATCTGCTTACCGCCTGACAAGATAATATTCTCTTCGGTAACGAGGTCAGGCAAATTATCCTTGATGGCTTCTCTGACCTTTTGCTGATGGCGTTCCTGATCCTGATGACCTTTACGATGAAGGGACCAATCTTCTTTTGAGACTACGAAGGAAAAGGGACCGGATGATTGCGACAGGATGACCACCTCCCATGGAATATGAATGTTGATTGAAGGAATCTTTTGCAAAGTATATATTTGGATCCCCCGCAAAGTACCTGAGTACGCATAGAGAGCAAAGCCTCACCTTGTGGGGATGTTTTGGGGTTGTAACTAAAGTATATTCATGGGGATGAGGGATATGTGATTTCTTATTCACTGATCTCATCTACGGTCAGCACATAACTGTTAGATTGACTTTCGCCAGAGTAGTCACGTCCATCCATATTGAAAGAGTATTGAGCATTCACGGAGCCCTTAAGGAAACGACCCATTACCTGTTCACTCACCTGGATAAAATAATGAATGTTAACCATAGATGCAGCATTAACTATTCCCAGCGGCAAGGTGCCGGTAAATGAAGATTGTGGATTCGGAACTCCATCAATTACAATGCTGTTGGGATCAAGAAAACATTTTTCCGGGGTTAGACGATTCAGAGATATTTCCGCAGGCCAATTTCCGTTATTGGTTAGTGAGATCCAGCATTGGACTCGCTCACCTGCTTCTACAATAGTTGGTTTTGCATGGACTACCAGTGAAATGACAGGTGTGACTACTAGGGTGGTAACTGTATTGGAACGAGAGGTTTGTCGTACGGTCCGTCCGTCTGGAAGCACAAAGGTATACTGAACGCTAGCATGGTTTTGTACGGCTGCGATTTCATGTATGTTAATGGCTGCAGGTATACTCACTTGAAAAACTACAACTGCTGTAGTTCCGCCTCTTAAAGAACCTAACTGGATGCCTTCCGCTGGTCGTGCACCTTTTTGCAACACTCCATTTAAGAGAACACTATCCCATACGAAAAGAGCACCTGAAGGTATAGCATCTGTTAGGACTGCATTTACAGCCAGATTCCCGTTGTTGGTTACCGTAAGCTCATATCTCAAATTGTCGCCCGGAGCTGCTGTAACATGATCCACTTTTTTACTAATGGTGACCCCCGCTTGGACAAGTGAGACAACCGCAGTGTTACTTTCGGTCGTAATTGTATGCTCATCAACTGAATAGGTGACAATTGCACTATTGGTCAAGGCTAACGAGGGAGAATACTCTGTTACCCGGACACGAAAAGTAATATCAACGCTTAGGTCTGTGTCCAGCGAACCGAGTAATATTCCTTTCGCCGGGTCTGCTTCTGGGTAATAAATCCCACCTGCAATGACACTGCCTGGAATAAACACTGTCCCGTCCGGAATAGAAATTGTTGCACTGATTTGAGTTAAGAGGCTGTTGCCTTCATTTGTAAGTCGCAAGGTGTAAGTTACTACATCCCCAATAAAAGAAGTCGGAGTACTTGCAGACAAAGAGGTCGAGAGCTGGTAGGAGCGTAAAGAAACCAGTACAGAGTTAGACGCAAGCTCACCCTTAACGGTTCTTCCCTCCGGAGTGGAAAAAGAAAAACGGCCTAGCGCTTTATTTTGCAGCACTAGGGAAGACGGCAGCGAAATGATGACGACTTGAAAGGCGATGCTCACTTGACTCTGCGGTGCAATAGAACCAAGGGGGATGCCTGAAGACGGTGTAGCCCCCGGAAGAGGCACACCGTCTCTGAGTACACTGTTGGAAATAAAGGATACACCTTCTGGAAGAATGTCAAACACCGTCAAAAAAGCATCTGTATTTCCATTATTACTGGCTTTAATGGTATACACCAAAGTGTCGCCTAAAGAGGCGTGGAGTTTATCTGTACTCTTCAGCAATGAAAGCACGGGGCCCACGACCGGGGTGTTAACGGTATTGGAATAGACAATTCCATCAACACCCGCTGCCGAATTGAAGAGTACCATGGATTGATTGGTTACGACAGGTTGGGTACGTGAGCCGGGAATCATAACGCTACTACCTGAACCTGGAAGGTAATGGTTGAAGAAGCACCTGCAGCAATTGTACCAATTGCGATTCCCGAAGCCGGACTGCCACTAGGACGAGGGGCTCCATCTACGGTAATGCTTCCCGTTACGAACTGGCTGCCAGCTGGAATAGGGTCAACCATGATGACGTTATTGACTGGTGAAATCCCTAAGTTGGTGACAACTATCGTATAGGTAATGATATCGCCAACAACCGCATCAATAGAAGTAGTGCTCTTAACAACACTTACGTCCGGAGAAGATACAGGGATAATGAGGACGTTTGAGACAGAGGAGCCCGTGAGTGAACGTCCATCTGGCGGTGTGAATGTGAAATTTGCTGTAGCTTGATTGACCAACTGCTGCGGTGAAGGCAGGGACGCAATAGTAACCTGTAAGGTAATCGTTACTGTTACTGTACTTCCCGGAGCTACCGACCCAATACTTAAGCCTGTAGACGGATCTGATCCTGGTTGTGGTACCCCATTCACGAGCACGCTGTTTGGAACAAAGACAGCTCCGTTAGGGATGGTATCGGTGATAACTACATTTGCGATGAGGTTACCAGTATTCGTCACATTCAAGGAGTAAGTAATCGTATCTCCGACAGTTGCGGCGGTTCTGTCCGCCCCTTTGACAACTACAATAATAGGTTGATATACCGGAATTACTAGTGTATTTGAGAATGAGGAGCCTGAAAATGCGCCAGAGGTGAAACTGACAGAAGCCTGATTACTAAGCGTTGCAGGATTAGGGAGCACATTGACAATTGTGTTGAATGAGACTTGGAAAGATGCGCCTGGCGCAAGCGTGCCGAGCGAGATGCCGCTCGCTGGATTGGCGCTAGGGCGTGGAGTGCCATCTACGGTCACACTGCCAGCGACAAAGGTAGAGCCCGCAGGTATTGGATCACTGAGGTTAACGTTACTGATATTTGCTATTCCGCTGTTGGTAACAGTGAGATTATAAGTGATGGTATCGCCAACAACGGCATCGGTAGCTGTCGAAGATTTAGTGATGACAACGTTCGGTGAGGATACTGATATTGTTGTCGTATTGGAATTGATCGAACTGTTAAATGTCCGTCCATCCGGAAGCGTATATGCAAACGCGACCGAAGCTTGATTGAGCAGCTGTTGGCTTGCCGGCAATGTTGTGATAAGAACTGAGAAGATCACAGACAGGCTTCCGTTCGCGGAGATTACACCCAGTGGTATGCCAGCAGCCGGGTCTGCTCCTGGAGCAGGAGCACCTTGAATGAGTACACTGTTTGGAATAAACGTTGTACCCGCAGGAATGGTATCACTCAGGGTTGCTAAAGCACCGTAGTTGCCTGTGTTGGTCACATTGATAGTATAAGTAATCGTATCCCCAACTGTAGCATTGACTGAATTGGAGCTTTTTACTGCTGCAAGGATAGGCAGATAGACAGGTGTGGAGACGATATTTGAGAAAGCTACATTCGAGACAACACCTGAGGTGAAACTGACCGTTGACTGATTGTTTAACAATCCGGTAGCCGGCAGTGAAACTACATTTACGGTAAAAGCAACAGTTACGGTTACACCAGGTGCTATGCTGCCTAAGGTTACTCCAGTAGATGGGCTAACTCCTGTACGAGGCACACCGTCCACAAGCACGCTGCCTGTCACAAATGTAGTACCAGCAGGAAGTGCGTCTGTGAAGACCACATTATTTACAGTGGCAATACCGTTATTAGTTAAAGCTATGGAATAGGTGATAGTGTCACCGACCGTAGTTGATGTTGTGGTTGTAGTTTTAACTACAGCAATATTAGGTGAGGAGACAGGAATAGTGACGGTGTTAGAGAGTGCAGACCCATTAAGTGTACGTCCGTCGGGTAAGGTGAAGCTGAATGCTGTGGTTCCTTGATTGACCAGTTGCTGAGGACTAGGCAATGAAGTGATGTCAACCGTGAAAATGACTACGGTGGTTCCTCCAGGCTGTATTATTCCAGCTGCAATTCCGGTGGAAGGATCCGCTTGCGCTAAAGGGAGGCCGTTGATGAGCACACTATTCGGAACGAAAGTGGTACCTGCGGGAATATTATCCGTCAGTGTTAAATTAGCAGCATAGTTTCCTGTGTTACTCACTGTCAGTGTGTAGCTAACTGAATCGCCAACCGTGGCATTGGCTGTACTAGCACTCTTGACTACGGCAATGTTCGGCTGGAACACAGGGACTGTAACAGTATTAGAAAAAGTGGAGCTTGAAATAACGCCTGAAGTGAAGGTAACGGATGCCTGATTGATGAGTGAAGCTGTAGGAGGGACAGAGGTAACAGTAACACTGTAAGTAACCAGCGCTGAAGCACCGGCTGCTAGAGTGCCGATAGATATCCCCGAAGCAGGACTCAAGTTCGGGAATGGAACTCCGTTGACCGATACGCTGCCTGTTACAAAAGTACTCCCTGCCGGTGTAGGATCACTCAGCAAGACGCTAGTAACAGATTCTATACCATTATTAGTTATATTGACGTTGTAAGTGACCGTTTCACCAACAGCAACTGATGTTGAAGTGGTGCTCTTGGTAACGACAATGTTAGGAGCAGAGACTTGTAATGTGACAGTGTTAGACACAGCAGTCCCAGATAACGGTCTACCGTCAGGCGGAGTAAAGGTAAAGCTTGCGGAAGCCTGATTACTAATCTGCTGAGGTGTAGGTAAGGAGATGATATCAACGGTGAAGCTGACAGCAATACTGGCACCAGGAGCGACATTTCCTACAGCTATCCCTGTATCTGGGGCTGAACCAGGTTGAGGCATACCACCCACTATGACACTATTAGGAACGAAGACAGTACCTGCTGGGATATTATCAGTTAGTGTTAAATTTGCAGCCAAATTACCTGCGTTGCTAACAATCACTGTGTAGATGACAGAATCACCGACAACTAGAGCATCGAAATCGCCGTCTCCATCAGCGGCACTTTTTACTAAGGAGATTTGGGGCTGAATAACTGGTGTAGTTGTGATATTAGATGAAGAAGAACCGGAGAATACACCGGATGTAAAACTGACAGACGACTGATTGTTAATCTGTGATGGTATCGGCATTGTTATCCTCACCTCGAATGTTACGGTAGCTGTGACGCCAGGGCTCAAACTACCGATTGGAATGCCGGCGGACGGAACTGCTAGCGGCAGGGGAGTGCCACTTACAATTACGGTTCCGGGAATAAAAGCTACATTCTCAGGCAGAGGATCGCTGAGAATGATATTGCTTACTGTTGCAATACTGTTGTTGGTCAATACAGAGGTAAAGGTAAGGATATCACCAGTAACAGCAGTAGCAGCGTTTACGCTTTTTACAACACTGACGTTAGGGGCAGACACTGGGACAGAGAGCGTATTGGACACTACATTTCCACCGAGCTGACGCCCGTCTGGAAGGGTGAAATTATATGTCGCTGAAGCAGAGTTCAGCAATACTTGTGATGGAGGCAGGGCTGTGATTGTGACCAGAAAACTTACGGTGACACTGTCACCAGGAGCGAGCGGTCCAACTGGAATGCCAGTTGCCGGATTATATCCGGGCAAAGGCGTTCCTCCAATAATTACACTATTCGTGTCAAACACGGCTTGGGGTGGCAGGATATCAGTTACTAATAGAGTAGCTGCAATATTCCCGGTGTTGCTGATCAGGATGGAGTATGAGAGAGATCCCCCTACAGATGCCTGTGCTGCATTGGCGCTTTTGACCATACTAAGGATGGGCTGAAATACAGGTGTTACTATCGTGTTTGAGAGCGAAGAACCGGTGAACGCCCCAGAGGTGAAGGAGGCGCTGGCTCTGTTTGTAAACTGTGCTGGACTTGGCAAGGTAGCGACATTCACTCTAAAAGACACCGTGACAGAGCTGCCCGCGGCGATACTTTCGATTGCTATACCTGTACTTGGGTTAGCCGCTGCTACCGTCGAACCGTTGACAGTCACACTGCCTGCTACAAAAGCTCCCCCCGTAGGAATAGGGTCAGAGACAACGACGTTGGTGACAGCGACGCTGCTTGGGTTGGACACTACGACTGAATAAGTCAGATTTTCTCCAACCGCTATATTAGTCAGGTTTGCAGTTTTGGTTAGTGTAATGTTTGGAGCGGAGACCGGAATGGTTAGGGTATTGGACAGACTGGTCCCGGAGAATGATCTTCCACTTGGCAGTTGGTAGGTGTAATTGCTGCTGCCTTGGTTATTCAGAACAGGTGGAGCAGGCAGAGATTGCACAGAGACAAGGAAGGTCACAGGAACAGCTGCCCCTGAAGCTAAAGTACCTAAGTTAATTCCTGTAAGTGGAGAGTCAGCAGGTCTAGCAACACCGTTAACAGTTACACTTCCCGAGACAAAGGTGCTTCCTGAAGGAATATTGTCGCTCAGGGTTACAGCCGCCCCGATATTTCCAGAATTCTGAACATTTAACGTATAAAGAATATTGCCGCCTACAGTTGCACTGGAAACGTTCGAGCTTTTTGCAATTTGGATTACAGGCTGATACACGGGAGTTGTCGTCGTGTTTGAGACTGAAATGCCAGTAAAAGCACCCGAGCTAAAAGAGGCACTAGATTTATTCAATAGCTGAGCGGGACTGGGTAATGAGATAACGTTGACCTGAAAAGTGACGGCGACGGAGCTTCCTGGAGCGATGGTACCGACAGAAATCCCTGTTCCAGGATTAGCTGAGGGTTGTGACACACCGGCGACGGTAACACTTCCGGGGACCAGCGATGTACCCGCAGGGATGGTATCTGAGAGTGACACGTTGGTAATTGCTGCAATTCCGTTGTTGCTGATTACAGAGGTGTAGAGTAGTATATCTCCGACAGTTACGTCGGCGAATCCAGCGCTTTTGACTACGGTAACATTAGGTGTTCTAACTGGAATAGACAAAATGTTGGACGAGGCAGATCCAGCTACTGTTCGCCCATCTGGAACTTGAAACGTATAAGCGGCGCTTGCTTGGTCGACCAGCTGTGGCGGAGAAGGTAGGCTATTCACGATGACCCGAAATTGAACAGTAGAACTGCCACCGGCGGCAACCGTACCGATAGCAATCCCTGTGGCAGGGTTACCGGCGATAGGATTTCCATTGACGGTGAAGCTACCTGCGACATAAGAGCTGCCTGAAGGAATATTATCTGTAAGTGTTGTTACCGCGCCGATATTTCCTGTGTTAGTGATTTGAAGGGTATAGGTGATCTGATCTCCAACCGTAGCATTGGTAGTACTGGCTGATTTCACAATGTTAAGGACGGGTGAATATACAGGTAAGGTTACTGTATTAGATGGAATGACCCCAGTCATGATAGGGCCTCCGGCTACACTTTGAAATGTAAAGGCAGCATTAGCGGTATTAGCGATATTTTGCGGACTTGGTGGTAATGAAGTGACTTTGGCTTGATATGTAACAGTTATTGAACTGCTTAAAGCTAATGAGCCTAGTGAGATTCCTGCTGTAATATCAAAAGTAGGTCTGGAGACACCAGCAACAACTACGCTTCCAGTTACAAAAGTGGATCCTGCCGGCAGCGCATCTGATAAAACGACACTTGCTGCTCCCGCTGTTCCTGTATTACTGACAGTCACCGTATAAGTTACCGTATCACCGACTATGGGGCCGGCTACATTAGCGCTTTTAGTGAGGTTTATTTTTGGAGCATTGATATCAACCTGTATGGCATTACCGTTGAGTACATAAGCATCGCCTGAGGTGGTTAATTGTAATACGGCTGAAGATTGATTGTTTATCAGCCGTGCGGAGACGTCAACATTGGTAATATCCCAGCCTTGGCGACCACCGATAATGTTGGTTCCTGGATTTCCGTTTATTTGGTTGCGGTTTCCAAAGGTACCCGTTGTGTTTAGGTTACCTGCATCATTGTTAATCTGCGATGCAAAAAAGTTGTTGGCAAAGTTATTAGGTCCCGATAAAGCAACAAGTGTAGCAGAGGTTGGACCAAATAATGCCTGATCCCCCGAACGGTTGGCATCCCCCTCCTGCGCGCTGAATAACGCTCTGCCGCCAAGCGCACCAGTAATGGGTGTGGCAAATCCAGTTATTGTAGTGGATACCGGAGCTGAGTTTGCCTGTACAAGTATTGCACCTGCCCGAAGGGACATATTGCGAAAAGGTAAGGCTGTATTTTGGTAGATTACACCCAGCGTCCAGCCCGCATGGTTGGCTGTAGAATCACTAGGGATAACAATCGTACCCACTACACCGCCAGTGGTGTAGGTGCCGGCACCGCCTTGTTGGATAATGCTGGTCACGTTGGCGGAACGAACATATGCTGATGCACCACCTCCCAAATCGACTACGTTGCTCGTTGCTGAATCAGGAGTAACACTGAATGTAGTGCCG
Organism: Paenibacillus sp. FSL R5-0928; assembly: GCF_037970385.1. NCBI lineage: Bacteria > Bacillati > Bacillota > Bacilli > Caryophanales > Paenibacillaceae > Paenibacillus > Paenibacillus sp. FSL R5-0928. The sequence continues at coordinate 2,097,108 of NZ_CP150225.1, forward strand.
GCAGGGGTTATGAAGGAGACAGGGTTGTTAATGGCCGAACTAAGGTTTACATTTCCGTTAATATAGGTACCGCCCCAGATTAGCTCCGCATACAGTACGGTACTGCCTGAGGGTAGGACCAGTATGGCTGCTGAACTGTTGCTTGTATAAAGACTAGTAGTTCCGCTAGGATAGGTACCAAATGTTGATGAAGTATTAACAGTAGTAAAGCCACCGATGCTGTCTAGTGTCCCTGGCACTCCGATCGTATCGGAGCGGCTAAGTCCAAGCGTGTTGCCGGTAAATGTGATAGCACCGGTCGCATTGATCGTTGCCCGTACGACTAGTGGGATGATTCTCACCTCCTTCGAGGTTGGTTTTGATCAAAAGTGTGCCGTCCTATAACTAGGACGGCACAGTTAATACCTGTATGTTAGCCTATGACACAAAATGGGTATTAGTGTATGTCCCATCTTAAAATTATAGAAAAAATTGTCTGTTTTGTGATTTAAGTCTTCGTTCGACAAGAACATGAGGTTCAGGATAATGGCTTCTGCTCATCAGCTCTAACTCCTGATCGTTGATATTGTGCTTAACTACGACAAAATGGTACATGATTTCATGCACTACATTTGCTTGAAGGGTCTTTAGTATTTCTAGTTCTTCAGTTTCGTAAAGCGGATCTTCATAAGGATGCTGATAGAATAACTCCATCCGCAGCAACCGATAATCGAAGGGTGGTGCGGGTACAGGGTAGTCTGGAATAGCTGGGCATACTGGACCGGATGGAGGCTGGAAGAAGGATCCTGTAAAATGCCGGGGGGTATATTCGTCAAACTTCTGCTTGAAGGCAGGGTTGGACATATGGGCAAAGCTGTGGGCATAGGGTGCTAGAATGCAAACAACTGCTTTATGGATGCTAATTCTGTGAATTTCCGACAGGGCTGCGAATAAATTGTCCACATAAGGCAGTACACGGCTAGCCATAACAAACTCAGCACTATTGTCAGGGAGAGGAATCTCTTGGCAAATGTCACAGACAATATCTACATCAGGACCCGCGATCCGATCGATCCCGAGATAACCTGCTTCCTTATTAGATCCACAGCCGATATCGATTCTCAAGGGGCTCACTCCTTTGGGATAAATCAGGCTCACACTATTGTATTAATACCGCTGTAGCCTGCATCCGACGGATGCCTAATAGAAGCTGGAAGTTATCTAAAATTACTTCATATGAAACTTTCATAGAGTGGTTAACGTTATAGGAGTATACTTATGAAGATGACTTTGAAAATAATCGCCACATAGAGGAGGCACTCAACATGAAAAAACAACGTTCATTACCCGCCATAGCAGCGATTGCTGCCTTAACATTTGCCTTAACCGCTTGCGGTGGGAATAATTCGGCACAGACTTCAGGAGAACCGACTGCAACACCTTCTCCAACACCAACCGAGAGCGCAAGCACTGCTGAGCCTACAGAAGCTCCAAGCACTCCCGTACCCACTGAGAACCCAAGTACAGCCACACCAACCGAAAATCCGAGCACAGCTAAACCTAGTTCTACTCCAAAAGCTGAAGGTAAAACAATAAAAATGACGGCCGTTTATATCGGACAAATTGATAGTCATTCCGTTGAGATTGCGACAAAAGAAGGTCCAACCGCTTTTGAGATTTCAGCTGGAATGGAGAGCATACTTGACACTTTGAATTCGGATGATTCCGTAGTTATTGAATATGTGGAAAAAGCAGTGGAGGGCGATCCGTCCGTCAAGCAGCGTGTGCTGACAAAGCTGGCTCTAGCAAAATAATTGAATGTATTGATTTGCAAATTAATAGAGGGTGTCTCAGCAATCATATAGTGGTTGCTGGGACACCCTCGTATTTGTTAAGCATAGTTCTTGCTCAAAACACTAAACTTTGTTTGGTCGATCACAGTACGCATACCTAGCTGCATCACTATGGATCTAGCAGCACCACTATGGATCTAGCAGCCCCACTAACGGAACTGGTAGCCCCTATATTGGACTCAGCATCATCGGACCCAGCGGCCCTTATACGCAGCTTTTTCCGATATTTGAATTACTATCGGACCCCATCGCAGCTATTGCCATAAAAAGAGCCCAATATGAACCTTTTTCGATGCAATAGCGTCACTGGGGTCTGAAACTGTGCTCCAAAGGCGTAAAAAACGTAAATAACGTCATCTGAGTCCGTGAGCGGATGAGGGATAGGATTCAGCATTATCGGATTCAGCATTATCGGACTCAGCATCATCGGACCCAGCGGCCCTTATACGCAGCTTTTTCCGATATTTGAATTACTATCGGACCCCATCGCAGCTATTGCCATGAAAAGCGCCCAATAGGATCCTTTTTCGATGCAATAGCGTCACTGGGGTCCGAAACTCTGCTCCAAAGGGCGAAAATCCGTAAATAACGTCATCTGAGTCCGCAAGCCGTGGATGACGATGAGGACTCCCCGATGCAGATTTTACTTCATACATAAAATGAGGGTATCCCCACAACAGCTCAAAGTTGTTGGGATACCCTTTTTAATGAAGTTAACATGTTTAAAAGAAGCTTAAAGCGTTCCAGCATTGACTAGGAAGGTTGTAATAAGCAGCATAAAGAGTAAGATAATAACACCATTAACAATCGTGCCAATAATGCCAAACACCTTGCGACGTTTCCGAATGGAAAGCCCAATGATGCCGATGACTACTCCGATTACATTAAGAGCAGCTAAAATAATAACCGTTAATCCTAGAAGCATTATGAATTGCGAGGACTGGCTTAATAGTTCGGAATTCTCATTAACCAGTGAAGAAGACTTCATTATAATAGAGATAAAGATGGCTGCGTAGCCGATGATCGACACGAGACAGATAATGAATGAAGCAATACCAGGTCCAGAATGTTGAAGATCATGTTCTACTTTTTGATGCGTAGACGATAAATCAGCGCTTGGGTAATCCGGATGAGGGCTGGGATTTCCTACCTCTGCCGCAGGTACGTCTGATTTTGACAGAGAATTTAAGTCCATGGTTTGCACTCCTTGAGAGATTAGAATGAAAATGTTGTTAATATCCACTTTTTCATATTGATGCTAAAAAAGCAACCCCTGAATGAGGCAAATTAAAAAATGACTGCTGGAAATAGGAGCTGGCATTACGTTATGATAGAATGAGTCTAAAATTAAGGGGGTGTAATCATTTGCAACGGAAATTTATGGCCTGGGGGGCTGTGCTAGCAATGCTGGCAGTAGGAATTGGTGCTTTCGGTGCCCATCTACTAAAACCAGTTATCAGTGAAGACTATATGAAGGTATATGAGACTGGCGTGCAGTATCACTTGGTACATGCGCTGGGGATAATTCTCATCGCACTGGCTGTGGGCCAATGGGGCGAAAGTGCCCGATTACGTTGGGCGGGTCGGTTGTTAATTGCAGGTACCATTTTGTTCTCTGGCAGTTTGTATGTTCTGAGTATCTCCGGAATTAAGGTGCTAGGAGCGATTACACCTATCGGTGGGGTATGCTTTATAATTGGCTGGTTATGCCTTGCGATAGAAGGATTTTCACGTAAAACGTCGTCTTAGTTGTTAGGAAAAGAAAGACCAATAAGCACCTATTCCCAAAGAGGGAGGGTGCTTATTTGCTTGTAACGCATGCGCTTACAGAAACTCGTCGATTTCATTTAGATTAAAGCTGTACACCTGCTTCTCATCCACATGGTAGACACTTATAGAGTTGGCTGCTTCATCAAAGTTTAAAATACGACAGGGCATGGACACTTGTTTCCCGTACCGGTTCGCTCGTAAACGTACCAATTGATTATTCTGAATATACTGACGAATCTTCCCGTATGCATCAGCTGGCGTTTCAATTGCCGTTTGCTGTGCAGGCGTTTCTGCCTGTTTTTTTATCGGTGTATCCAGCTGCTTCTTCGTGGATTTTGGAGGCAGCTTTAATGAAATGGGAGGAGCAGAGTTTTGATTCAAAGCTAGTTTAGCGGAGCGTAGCAAGCTGTCAATGGTTCTCCCTAATTCAAGACCGGAGTTAATGTTGAAATCTGTGATATGGTCATTATTGTTCAACATTTCGAGCAGAAATTGCAGTGCAAGCGGGTTGGTACGGGCATTAATCAGGATGTCGACGTTAAATAAATAATTGCCGTCTGTGCGTTGTAGTTTCTCGTCCATAAATCCCCCAGCTTTTCGTTTAGAACATCTCTGAATGGTTACAGGAATGTAATTAACTATAACATTAAACATGCAATATTCATATACCCAGGACTACTGGAATAGGGACTATTATACTGTATTTTATACTAGGCATAGGACTACCGTCAGCACACCCACGGGAAAATTAGCATACATATACAACGTGGATAGTGAAAAAAAGGAGGTGCTGCTATTGGTTACTATGGAGCCTATTACAGTAGGTGAACATACGCTGATCGGGGTAGAGGTTAAGCTTCCCAAAACTACACTGCTCTCCATCAGCACGAACCGAGGTTATATTATGTGCGGTGCACTGGATGTCGGTCTCCTTAATGAAACCCTTAGTGATCGGCATATCATCGCGGCTCGTGCGGTGGGTGTACGGACACTTGCCCAGCTTTTAGCTGCCCCGTTGGAGTCTGTAACGATAGAAGCAGAGAGTCTTGGCATCGTACCAGGTATGACGGGTGCGGAAGCGTTACTTCTTATGGTCTGACCGGAAAATTTAACAATTCCAAACAAACGGGGCTTAGGCCCTTTTTGTTTGTGTGCAAGTATTCACATTTAAGCATAATCGGGTGTGTCTTTGCTCATGCTAGTACAAATAAAGGGGTTATGGAAGGCTTCTCCTTGTTTCGTATTACAGGTAAAAGGGTAAATTAAGAATAGACAAGTTACTACCGGACGAAGGAAATAGTAACCGGTAAATATAATGGATAAGGTAGGGATCATCTCATGGCTAAAGCATCGAATAAAGTAAATACAACTTCACTGGAACAGATCATGAATCGTCAGGTTGCTAACTTAAATGTCCTGTACGTAAAAATTCATAACTTTCATTGGTACGTCAAAGGAGAACAGTTTTTCTCCCTTCATGTGAAATTTGAGGAATTATATAATGAAGTAACCCTTCACATGGATGAAGTAGCAGAACGCTTGCTAACCATCAAAGGCAGTCCGGCAGCAACATTGAAAGAATATTTGGAATTAGCTACAATTCAAGAAGCTACAGGTAAGGAAGATACACGGGGAATGGTTCAGTCTCTGATTGAAGACTTCGCCACCATCTCTGAAGAGCTGACAGAAGGCATCGAGCTTGCCGAAGAAACCAAGGATCAGCCAACCTCAGATATGTTCATTAAAATCCGTAGTGATCTGGAGAAACACCAATGGATGCTACGTTCATTTCTTAGCTAATCATTAAGCAGTTTGAATAAGACTTCCTGCGGGAAGTCTTATTTTTGCGTTAGTCTTATACTTAATGAAAATCTTCTCTGAGTCACAAGTGATTAGCTAAAGAGAAATTTGTAAAAAAACAAGGTTTGATATAAAATTAGTGAGAATCATTGATAATCATTGTGATTCAATTTATAATAATTATAATGTGATAGAAAATCTAATTGTGCTGGGAATCAGGATTATCCTGTTTCAATACAACTTTTGATTTCGCAAATCGATCAATGGAGGGAATAATATTATGGCAGCAGAATTTGTCATTGAGGGTCTTAAAGCGACGATTGAGGGAAAAGAAATTTTGAAGGGGATTAACCTTCAAATGAAAGGTGGCGAAATTCACGCCATCATGGGACCAAACGGTACAGGTAAAAGTACTTTGGCTTCGGCGCTAATGGGTCATCCTAAATACGAAGTAACTGATGGAACTGCAACTCTTGATGGTGAAGATCTTCTGGAGATGGCTGTTGATGAACGCGCACGTGCAGGTCTTTTCCTTGCAATGCAATATCCAAGCGAAATCTCTGGAGTAACTAACTCCGACTTCTTGCGTTCTGCCATTAATTCCCGTCGTGAAGAGGGAAGCGAAATCTCGTTGATTCGTTTTATTCGCCAAATGGAAGCAAAGATGAAAGAACTAGATATGAACCCTGAGTTTTTACACCGTTACTTGAACGAAGGCTTCTCCGGTGGTGAGAAGAAACGTAATGAAATTCTACAAATGATGATGTTGGATCCAAAAATCGTGATCTTGGACGAAATTGACTCCGGTCTTGATATTGATGCTTTGAAAATTGTAGCTGAAGGCGTAAACTCCATGCGGAGCGAAGAACGCGGCTTCTTAGTTATTACCCACTATCAACGTCTTTTGAACTACATCAAACCTGATTATGTTCACGTTATGATGCAAGGTAGAATCGTGAAATCCGGTGGTCCAGAGCTTGCACAGCGTCTGGAAGCAGAGGGTTATGAATGGATTAAAGAAGAACTTGGAATTGAAGATGAAACTGTAGGGCAAGAAGCGTAAGAAACGCCAGGAAGGAGGAGACCACTATGACGACACAGACCATTCTTCCGGTGGATGCCGAACGCTTGAGCGAATTATCGCACAGCAGCGGCGAACCGGGTTGGCTGAAAGAAAGCCGCTTGAAGGCACTAGAATTGGCAGCTACTCTGACACTGCCTAAATTAGAGAAGACACGGATTGATCGTTGGAATGTCAATAATTATGGTAGCTATAAAGCAAGTGAACCTTTTGCTTCGCTAAGTGATGCACCTGCATCTATTTCTTCCTTGATCAAGGATCAGGAGGAAGGCAGCCTGATTATTCAACGCAACTCTGGTGCAGTATATACACGTATCGCTCCTGAGCTTGCAGAACAGGGTGTTATTTTTACAGATCTACAGACAGCTGTTAAAGAACACGGAGATTTGGTTCAACGTTACCTGCATAAAGCCATTCAGCCAGACGAGCATTCTATCGCAGCGCTTCATGCTGCATTGTGGAATGGTGGAGTATTCCTCTATGTTCCTAAGAATGTTGTTATTGAAACTCCGCTTCAAGCAGTGCTGTTAACGGATGATGCGGAAGCTACTTTTGTTCCACACATTCTGGTCGTAGCTGATACTAACAGTTCCGTAACCTATGTAGACAACTACGTATCGGATAAAGAAGAAGCTGGACTACACAATGGTGCGGTAGAGGTATTCGTGGGCGCTGGCGCTAAAGTTCGTTATGCTACAGTGCATCAGCTTGGTGTAGATACTACAGATGTAACTTATCGCCGGGCTGTTGTTGAGAATGACGGAGTCATCGAATGGATCGTTGGTGAGATGAACTACGGAGATACTGCGAGTGATACCAAGTCTGTGCTTAAAGGCAACGGTTCTAGCTCCGACGCTAAAGTAATTGCAGTAGGTACGGGATCACAGAAACTGAATTACACCACTCAAGCTCAGCATTTTGGCAAAAGCACACCAAGTGATATGATCACTCGTGCAGTTATGCGTGATTCTGCTACTTCTATCATCAACGGAATCACCAAGATTGAGAAAGGTGCTACTAGAGCGGATGGCCAGCAAACGGAAAAAGTATTGATGCTGAGTCCAAAAGCCCGTGGTGACGCCAATCCGATCCTGCTTATTGATGAAGATGATGTTACAGCCGGCCATGCCGCTTCCGTAGGACAGGTCAATCACGAGCAAGTCTTTTACCTAATGTCCCGCGGAATTACACGGCATGATGCAGAGACTCTGATCATCTACGGCTTCTTGGCTCCTGTTGTGTCACAAATTCCACTGGAGGGACTGCGCAATCAGCTCCAATCTCTTGTGGAAAGGAAGTTAGTTCAATGATTAGCAACGCCATCCGGGAGCAATTTCCCATACTGAACCAAAATGTGAACGGACATCCACTGGTCTATCTGGACAGTGCTGCTACTTCACAGAAGCCTCGGAAAGTGATTGAGGCGGTCAAGTCGTATTATGAGTGGGATAACGCCAACGTACACCGTGGAGTCCATACTTTAGGCAGCCGAGCAACCGATGCCTACGAGGGAGCCCGGGAGAAGCTAGCTAAGTTTATTAACGCCCGCAGCACTAAAGAAATTATCTTTACACGCGGAACAACTACAGCATTAAATATTGTGGCCTCTTCTTATGGACCCTCTGCTGTGGGTGAAGGTGACGAAATCGTCATCACCTTAATGGAGCATCATAGTAATCTGATTCCATGGCAGCAGCTCGCTAAGAAGACAGGTGCTACATTAAAATATATACCGTTGCAACCTGATGGAACGGTTACGTTGGAAGCTGCCGAGCAGACGATTACGGATAAAACCAAGATCGTTGCTATCGCTTATGTATCCAACGTTATGGGAGTAACTCATCCTATTAAAGAGCTTGCGGCTATTGCTCATCGTCATGGTGCAGTAATTGTCGTAGATGGTGCACAAAGCACACCACATATGAAGGTCGATGTGCAGGATCTGGATTGTGATTTCTATGCACTATCTGGTCATAAAATGCTTGCACCAACCGGAATTGGCGCTTTGTATGGCAAGAGAGCACTTCTCGAAGCCATGGAGCCCGTCGAATTCGGTGGCGAGATGATTGATGATGTGGGTCTTTATGAATCCACATGGAAAGAACTGCCTTGGAAGTTTGAAGGCGGTACGCCGATCATAGCTGGTGCTGTTGGTTTAGGTGCAGCCATTGATTTCTTACAAGAAATCGGATTGGATGAGATACACCGCCATGAGAAAGCTCTTGCAGCGTATGCAGAGCAACGTCTGTCAGAGATCGAGGGTCTGAACATTTATGGTCCTCGGAATCGTGAAGTCGGCGTTGTCACCTTTAATCTGGGTGACGTTCACCCGCATGATGTCGCTACAGTGCTAGATGCGGAAGGTATTGCCATCCGCGCTGGTCATCACTGCTGTCAGCCGCTGATGCGCTGGCTGGAAGCCAGCTCTACAGCACGTGCAAGCTTTTATCTGTATAATACTGAGCAGGATGTAGATCGATTGGTGGACGCTTTAATCAAGACAAAGGAGTACTTCAGCTATGAACTTGGATGACTTATACAGACGCGTAATTATGGATCATTATAAAAGTCCTCGGAATCGCGGTTCATTTGAAGATGATGCTCTAAAAATCGAACTGAATAATCCAACCTGTGGTGACCGTATTACTCTTCAGCTTAAGGTAGAGGATGGAATTGTAAAGGATGCCCGTTATAATGGTGAAGGCTGTTCGATCAGTATGTCATCGGCTTCGATGATGACTGAGGCGATCAAAGGACAAACGGTTGAACGTGCGCTTGAACTGGCCGATAACTTCTCCTTACTGATGAAGGGTGAAGACGTGGATTTTGGAGATTACGAAGACATTGAAGCCCTTTCGGGTGTGAATAAATTCCCTGCGCGGATCAAATGCGCAACACTGGCTTGGAACGCACTTCGTAAAGGAATTGACGAAGAAGAGTAACATAAATAACAGTAGAACAAGGAGGCTGACACCATGGCTAAGAAAGCGCCTGATATGGAAGAATACCAGTACGGGTTCCGTGATGAGCATAAGTCGATATTCCAGTCTGGTAAAGGTTTGACGGCCGAAATTGTTAAAGAAATTTCAGCGATCAAAAATGAACCACAGTGGATGCTTGACTTCCGCTTGAAATCTTTGGAGCAGTTCCGTAAAATGCCAATGCCTACATGGGGCGGCAATATGGATGATTTGGACTTCGAGGATATTCAATACTATGTAAGACCTTCAGAGAAGCAAGGGAAGACTTGGGAAGAAGTTCCTTCCGAAATCAAAGAAACCTTTGATAAACTGGGAATTCCGGAAGCGGAACAGAAGTTCCTCGCCGGCGTATCGGCACAATATGAATCTGAGGTAGTCTATCACAGCATGCAGAAGAGCCTTGAAGATCAAGGGGTTATTTTTACAGATACCGACACTGCATTGCGTGAGCACCCAGAGCTTCTGAAAAAATATTTCGGGACGATCATCCCTCCAACCGATAATAAGTTTGCCGCACTTAACAGTGCAGTTTGGTCAGGCGGCAGCTTCATCTATGTTCCTAAAGGTGTGAAATGTGAAGTTCCTTTGCAGGCTTACTTCCGTATTAACTCCGAGAACATGGGACAATTCGAACGTACTTTGATCCTTGCTGATGAAGACAGCTTCGTGCACTACGTAGAAGGATGTACTGCTCCAATCTACAGCACGAACTCTCTGCACAGTGCGGTTGTTGAAATCTTGTGTATGAAGAACGCTCGCGTTCGTTATACCACAATCCAGAACTGGGCTCCAAACATCTACAACCTCGTTACCAAACGTGCGGTTGCAGAAGAGAATGCTACGATGGAATGGGTCGATGGTAACATCGGTTCCAAGCTGACCATGAAATATCCTGCGGTTGTTCTTAAAGGCCGTGGTGCTAAAGGTTCAGTACTATCCATCGCGGTAGCAGGTAAAGACCAGCATCAGGATGCGGGTGCCAAGATGATCCATTTGGCTCCAGATACAACATCCACCATTGTATCGAAATCCATCAGTAAACATGGCGGTAAAGTAACTTACCGTGGTCTAGCTTCCTTCGGCCGTCAAGCAGAAGGTGCGAAATCGAACATTAAATGTGATACGCTGATTTTGGATAATGAGTCCACTTCGGATACTATTCCTTACAATGAAATCATGAACGATAACATCGTTCTTGAACATGAAGCAACCGTGTCTAAAGTTTCTGAGGAGCAACTGTTCTACCTGATGAGCCGTGGCCTCACAGAAGCTGAAGCGACTCAAATGATCATCATGGGCTTCATCGAGCCGTTCACAAAAGAACTGCCGATGGAATATGCGGTCGAAATGAACCGTCTGATCAAGTTCGAGATGGAGGGAAGCATAGGATAACCTTTATTTACAAGGGTTTTCTGGTTTAAAAGGTGGTGACCGCCCCCTTTTTGCCCCCTTTGCTTAATTTACGTAGTTTACGTAAAGAGTGAGAGCATCATCTTCAATTTTTTCAGTAATATGCAGATACGTGTCCGCTGTGATCTTGACACTCTTGTGTCCAAGACGAGCGGACACGTATTTTATTGTGGCCCCAGCTTCCAGTAGATGCACAGCGTGGGTATGCCGGAGTGCGTGAGGTGACAATATGGGTAGAGCGACACGTTTACATACAGCCTTAAAATAATCTCTCACAACATTTGTCCTAAGCCATCTACCGTCATGTTGCGAAAAGACTAAATTGTCTTTAGAGGCTTTGTAGTTTTCGTATCGAAGAACTACTTCTTTCTGGTTAATGCGGTGCCGCCTAAGAATTTTAATCGTAGGCTCGTCCAGCTTTATAAGCCGGTTGCTCGATTTAGATTTTGGTGTAGAGATGTACGGGTTAGTATTTAGGGGATAAACGAGAGTTTTACTAATAGATAAGGTTCGCATGTCCAGTTGAATGTCATCCCAAGTTAAAGCTAGTGCCTCACCGATCCGGATTCCTGTCCGAGCAAGCAGTGTAAAGAGCGTTTCATATTGTCTCGATTCCTTATACTTTGAATTTTTGACTGGTCGAGCTGAAGTAAGAAACATATCTAATTGCTCCCGACTAAACCAACTCACTTTCTTCTTATCCTCAGTTTCTTTGGGTATTTTAATTTTTTGCAAAGGATTCTCACGGATAATATTAAATTCATGAACGGCATCGCTCATTGCACAATTCATGATACTGTGTATCCGCCGAACAGTCCCTTCGCTATAATGCCCCCGCAATTCGTTTATCCACTCCTGATACTCATTACGAGTGATTTCTTTGATTTTTAAATGACCCCAGCGAGGCAGAATATTCAAGCGTACATTTCGTTCCTGAACCGTGTACGTAATAGGCTTAACATTAGGCTTTTTATACACCTCAAGCCATTTTTCGAAGTATTTGTTCACAAGTTCATTGCCATCAGGCATAAATCCATAATATTCAACTTCCAGTTGTGCAGCAGCAGCAGCTAGCACTGCCTCTGGTTTGGTTTTGAACCCCCCTTTAGATGTTTCGTCCTGAGCACCTGTTTTACGATTTGTGAACTTAATTCGGTACTCCCAAGTTGAACCTCGTTTTCTGTAATAGGCCATCTACACAACCTCCTTACCATGATAACTTTCTAGTCATTATTTGATCGCGAGCGATCTTCATATCTACATCGTGCATATGAATAACGTAACACCTTTTCTTCAAACCGTGTCTGTACAAGAGTTGGTGGACCTGTAATGTAACAATACCATCGAAACAAATAACGTCACTACTAAAGGTTGACATGCATTCAATTCGCTGCATTTCATCCAAATCAATCTCAGGAAGTCGCTCTCCGATGGGTAATTCAATTTCGCGGCAGTTTATTAATGTCCATTCATCCAGAGTGACTATAAGTTGGGAGGGCCCGTCAGTTGTTCCAGAAGGATCGTAATACACAGCAAACTCCACCTCGTCGTTCACGGTAGTATTCACCTCCTTTCGTGGCTGGATTGCATTCGAAATCTCAGCATTCATACCCCCTTCGAATTCCCTCCGTAAAATTTGTTCATACCTCTTTTGCGCTAATTCTAAGTTAACTGAGAAGACAATTGATAATTGCTCTATAGCTTGTCTGCGGTCTGGAGAGAGAATTATTTGATTAATCATGAAGAAAGGCATCAAAGCATAAATTTTAAATTGTTCTGTGTCGTCTTCCTGATATTTAACAAAGGATTTAGGTAGTAAATTTTGGTTGCCTGAATGCCTTAGGAGATGGCCTAACTCGTGAAGAAAGTCTTCTCTTTGTTCTTGTAATGTTTTTTGATCATTCAAAAAAATTAACAGTTTACCTTTTTTAGTTTGATGAGAAGTACTTCGCACCTTTACATAGGTTACAGTGACATTTAATTTTTTGGCGATAGCTGAGACTGCGATATCTCCTGGAAGATGAATGCCATTTTTAATATAAAGGTGCTTCACAAACTCTTCTAAGTGGGTTTCTTTGTAATATTTAAACATAAGAGCCTCCTATTCAGATCGTATGTTCGTATTTATGGGTATGCAGAATCAACAAAATAGCTGATTCTACGGGATTTATTTTTCATCAGATTCAGAAGCGCGTTTGATAATTTCCCATATTTGTCTTAGTTCCTTGATTCTCTCTTCTGGGGCATCCAATAGCTCTTTGAAAAATAAGTTGTTCTCGGGATCGTTAATAAAAGATTCAAACTCGAATTGCTCCTTATTTTTGTCATCTGATGAGTTTTCGAGTAGAACATCCAAAGACACATCGAAATAATCAGCAATGATTCGTACTGATTCCATTTTCGGATCAGTTAAATTATTTTCCCATCTAGAAACCATGCTCTTGCTGAAGGAAGTGGAATACCTGCTGTTAATTTCCTTTACGAACTGGTCTAAACTCAATTTTCTATCTGACCTTAGTTTTTTTAAGAGATCACCAAACATTGGAACGCCACTCCTTCTTAATATTACGTACATCTAATATAATACATATTTCGTTCCTATAATGCAACAGTGTGATAAAATATTATTCCTATTTAGGAACAAAAGGTGTTGACAGTGCAGATAAGTTGGTTTAATCTGATGTTGTTCCTATTAAGGAACGAAAGGAGGGGCAACAATGGCAACAATGTCGCCTAATGCAAATCGCAGAAGACAGCCATACACGAAGATCAAAGTTTTTCTATATCAGAAGAACATCCCTCAGATTGAAGTGGGACAGGTGATCGGGAAAACTGTAAGTGCGATTAATCAAAAACTAAATGGAACTGGAGGTGATTTCTCTTTGGGAGAAGCAAGGATCCTTTGTGAGCACTTTGGTATCCCGAAGGAATTTTTTTTTGAGGTGAGTGTTCCTATAAAGGAACTAAGTAGTTCGGAGGTGACAAGTGAATAACATTCTTTCAGTAAACGTGAATAAAACAGAAGTCATGAAAATGTGTCGTGAACAAATTGAGTTGCTTGTTAAAGAAGTTGACTCCGAATATGTTTTTTGGGATACATCAGAACTTAAGCGTCGTACTTGTCTTTCTTGGAATACAATACAATCTCTTTTCTTCTTCGACCCTCGATTTCCAAAACGAAAGATTGGGGGGAAGTGGTTTTTTCCTGCAAGAGAAACACGGCGTTTTTTGGAAGAGTGGCTTGAGGAGCAACCACGATGATCTATCAGCCATCATAACCACATTATAGGGTTTTATACCTGAAGGGAGATACCCCATGAGTAAAAAGAAAAGTAGATACCCTGATCTGGTAAGTATATTGCAAAACTGTTTAGATCGTGGGTGCACACCAGAACAAATGCAAGACTTCATCGATCGAGCTCGTCTTTACAATATTGATCGTCCGGATATGTTAGCACTCATTGATGACTTAGAAGTAAGATATATAACTTCTCTAGGTGAAGGTAAGGAGGTTTAGTTACGTGACAGTAATCATATGCAGTACAGTCAGATGCCCTTATCCCAATTGTGGTCATACAGGTGATGTAATCACAGTCAATCATTGCCGCACTGCTCATGAAATGGAGCGCAAAGAACTGTTTGGGAGATTCGGTAAACCGCAAAGTATCGGATACGATCCTCAAGCCGCAAACAAGAATTTAGAAGGACATACGCCAGTTCAACGGTTAAATATCGGATACCCTAGTGACTCCATTAACGCGAAAGATAGGAGATCAGCTAGGAGTAAAGGGAGGTAGCGATTCATGCATAAACAAATTGTTAAGGAGCCAGTTACAATTGACAGCCGTGAAGTAGCAGACATGATGGGTAAACGTCATGACCATCTTTTATCAGACATTCGGAGATATGCAGAGATTTTGGACTCCCAAGATCTCGGGAGTCATCAATTCTTCATTCCAAGCCATTATCTCAATGCACAGAACAAAGAACAGCCTAATTACCTCTTGACTCGTAAAGGTTGCGATATGGTAGCCAATAAAATGACAGGAGAAAAGGGTGTGCTCTTCACAGCTGCTTATGTGACTAAATTCGAAGCTATGGAAGAAAAGATCAAGAATCCATTCGCTGGGGCTAGTAAAGAATTACAAGCAATTCTGATGCTGGATATTCGAACTAAAGAAATGGAAGATCGGGTAGAGCATTTAGAAAACCGCACAACGATTGATTACGGGCAGCAAAGAACACTAAAAAAGGCAGGGAACAAACGAGTTTTAGAAATCGTGGGTGGAAAGAAATCAGCAGCCTATAAGGATAGCAGCCTTTGGACGCAAGTATATTCAGCGCTGTGGAATGAATTCACTGAGTTCTTTGAGATCAATTCATATAACAACACATTCATTAAAGATTACGATCGTGCGCTTCAATACGTTCCGCTTTGGAATCCACCCAATAACCTAATGAGACAGGTTGAACAAGCAAATGGTCAAATGTTGTTTTGAACTCATCAAGAATAGGAGGGATCTTATGGACAAGCATACAGTTGTTGCAGATCTTCGAGAAGAGCTTGCGTTTTGGAAGACAGTTGAAGATGATGCGTTGTTACGAGGTGGCGAGATTGATTTCAATATCTATTTATTTGCTGCTAGAATTCGGCGCGGATGTCAGGATCAGCTACTGAAAGTATGGGATGAAATTGCATTAAATGAGTTTAGGAATAACCGATCAAATGAAAATCAGCCCACCGGGTTAGGAGCCGGTAGGCTGAACACGAACATAACAAATATAATTACGGTCAGTTTATCAAATGTTGGAGGAAAAAGCAATGCAAGCTAAAGATTGGAATTTACCTATGGTAGATGTAACTGGACGAAAATATGAGGTTACAATCCAATCTACAAGTTTATTTAATGCAGTTCTATCTATGCATAAGCGCCAACCCTATGCCGATCCCATCCTTGATGGGATGGATTTCACGGCTCAAGAACGTGCAGCAATAGATCACTCTAAATATGTAAAGGACATGCGTGAAGAGTCGCTAGACCTTGTTTCAAAAACGATGAATTATCCGGAATGGATGAGAACTCCAGAACAAAGGAGAAGAGACTTTTTAGAGCGTCAGATACAGCGTGAGAAAGTAACTTCAGGCTGGACCAACGGTAATTTTAGTTGTCTAGCCTGCGAGACAATTATTTCTGAAGGCCAGATACATCTATCAGCCCATGGCGGTCATATCTGTAATTATCATTGCTTCGGTAACAAATTAATAAAAGATCGAGCTGAGTCAAATGGACATTGATATTAAGCAGTATATCAAGGATATCAAGATACTACGTGCCCAAGCTGATCAGTACGATGGGAACGCCCCAGGCGCGGACATTATGAAGATTGAACTACTGACTAAAGCACATATGCTCATGGGACGCGTGGCAGCTGTGAGAGAGGGGGAGTATTGGCGGATATACGCACTTCGGAAATCCACCTATGCTCGCGCCAAGATGGAACCAGGCCCCGGAGATAAGGAAACACGCGCTGAAATAGCTGTAGAGGAACTGAGGATGTTAGAAGCTGAAGCTATGGAAGAAAGAAAGATGTGGAAAAACGAGCATGAGTCTCTGTTACAACAACTATTTGAACTACACCTGAAGGCTAATCGCGAGAATAGGACTCTAGGAGGTGGACTTTGATGGCTAAAGTAGATTCGAAACGCGTGGCGGAGCGTGCACGGATACGCCTAGAACTTAGAATTGCCTACCAAGACCAATCAAACTATATACGAAAATGCGGCAAGGCGTGTTCCAAGAGAAATAGAACGATAGAAGGATTAAGGATAGCGCTGAAACGGATTGATAAACGTTCTATCGAGGTGGAACCTGAAGAGACTATGAAAAAAACAAAGCAAACAACACCTGAAAAGGAGAGGCCGCACAAAAAAATTATTGGGGTTTGTGTCTGTTGTAGAGAAAGAATTTACTCGAAGAAAAATGTCTATGAGTATCAGGGTGCATGGTACTGTTCGCGTAACTGCCGGGATATAGCAATTGATGCTGGGTAGTTCATGAAAATGTAAAAGTAAGCAGGTGGTGAAATGGACGGCTGGATCAAACTACATCGAAAGATTATAGAAAGCGCCATTTGGGATAAGCCGCCGCTGTATCTGAAGGTCTGGATGTATTTGCTTATCTCAGCGCAACATGCTCAATACAAGGGGCTTAAACGAGGGCAAATTAGTACCTCTATACCCGATATCATTGAAGCTTGTAAATGGCATGTAGGAGCCCGAGTAGAACGGCCGACAAAGGACCAAGTATATCAGGTTTTGAGCTTTCTACGAAAACCCGATGGAGGGGGTCACGAAAGCGACACGGAAGCAACGATGATTGCAACGACGAAAGCAACGCACGGAATGCTTGTAGAAGTGCTTAACTACAGCGTTTATCAAGATTCTGGTGAGGACGAAAGCAACGACGAAGGCAATGACGAAACGGACGCGAAGCCTACGCGAGAGCAACGGCAACCCAACAATATAAACAAGAATGTAAAGAATGACAAGAATGAACAAGAAAAAGAATTAAAAAAATCTTCCTCTCAGAAAAACGCTAAACGCGTTTATTCCGAGGATGACCGAGTCTATAAACTGGCTAAACGATTTCATGAATTGGCCTATGAGAATGCTCTCCAACTTGGGACAAGCCATTTAATCAAGGAGCCTAACTTTCAGAACTGGGCGGACACATTCAGATTGATACTTGAAAGAGATAAGATCCCAGAGGTTGAGTTAGGCGAAGTTATCAAATACGGTCTGAACGAAAACTTTTACCGGACAATCATATTTAGCCCTACTAATCTCAGAGAACATTATCCAAAAATACTAACGCATATGAGAGCACAACAGCAGACAAAACGAAATAGCAGTACACCGAGTGGAAAGCCAAAGCTTGAAATTACAACAAATGCTGGTGCTGAATCGGTTAGCGCTGAAGAGTTAGAACGTTCAATGCAACGGGCAAAGGAAATGAAAGCGGCGAGAGAAAGAGAACAGAAGGAGGCAAAACATCGATGACCTTTCTTAATTGTCGAACTGACGCTGAACTTTTGCAGATCATAAACGATGAATCACTTGACTATGACATACGAATCCACGCAACTAAAGAACTCATAGCTAGAGAAAAAATAAAAAAGCTTATAATGCTACTCGTCAATCGCAAGCGAGAAAAGGTGTGGTGATTATGACTGCTGCTGAACGCCGGGAGAAGTACTTGCTAAATGAATTCGATAGAATCTTTGAATCCTTGGAATATCGACTTTTTGAACATCTGGCCGCAGCTGACCATATCGTAGCTAAAATTATCTCAGAGGCATCTACTGCAGGTGTTGGGTTATCAACTAGCCAAAAAGTTGTACGGGCAAGGATTGAAGACATGATTGACCAAATAGCTGAAAAACGTGAATTAGAAACTCCAAAAAGAGCGAGGAAAGATTCGAAATGACACATTACGAGGTTGGTAAAAAATATAAAAAGATCGCAACGGTAGTTAAAATTCACAAGGAAGTCCCGAGTGTACTGATGATTGATGATTTGCGTTATGTACTTGATCCGCCGCGGACTCCTAGAAAGGGTGGTAAAGATGGCTCAAGGAAATAGAGGTGCAGCTTTTGAAAACTTAATTAATTTCACAAATAAATCCTATGAACATAGAGAATTAGCCGTCATCAATAAGCGATCAACGCCAGTAAAGGTAACAAAGAGTAAAGGAACAAAGGTACTTGCAGGATTCTTTGAAGCTAAGTCAACAGTTGATTATGACGGCATTTATCGAGGACGAGCATTATTTTTTGAAGCTAAGTCAATTCAAGAACTTGATCGATTTGACCTAAAGAAGGTTGAGGATCATCAGTATGAACATTTAGAGAAGTGCCATAAGTTTGGAGCACTATGCTTCGTATTAGTGGAGTTTAGAAAACAACGCAAAACATATCTTCTCCCGTTTACTGCACTGAGAGCATACAAGATGGAGGCAGCTCGTGGAGGGCGTAAGAGTATGACACTAGATAACATGGAGATAGATGCCTATGAAGTTAGTTCAGGACGAAGCATGCCACTAGATTATTTAGCTACAGTTGATAGAGTTTGGTTCGAGGACACTCAGAAGAATGCCTGATAGAAATGGCTGGCTGACCCGTAACGAAGCTGCAGAATGTGGTAAGCCACTTTATATCACAGGCGGTCCCGGATGGCGTCCAGAACGTCCCAAAGGATGGGCAATCCTACCAAAATATCGATGTGCGCAACTTAAAGCTCATGTGGAAGCTACCGAACAGCCTATTGCTTATCTTCATGTACGAAATGCAATTCCACCTTATAGCTATGCTCCATTGTACGCTCGGGATAAACAACAGATCGAAGTAAGCCAGCTCACGCCAGGCGAACTTGCAGAAGCGGAGAGAGGATCATGATTCTGGTATGTCTCCAGTGTGGATCAGATATGAGGGAAATAACTCCGGACTTATATCGTTGTACTGAATGTGAGTGGGAGGCAGAGCAATTATCTATAGAACAACCTACTAAACAAAATCAAAGAGAGATGAGGTGTAGCATGGTTCAAGAAACCCCTCATAAAACTTTCTGGAAACCGCAGAAACAAGAGAAACCCAAGAAGACAAGCAGCTTAGGGCAGCGGAAGAAGGAGAAGAAAGAGGTATCTCCTTTGAAGCAAAAGATATTCGCAGAACACAAGCCAGGTAAAAGTTCAAAACAGCGCTGTGAGTTTCCAGCGGCAGTAATTAAGGAATTGATTGCAGAGGCTGACGGTAAATGTTCACATTGTAAAACTGCCCCGGATACAACAACACATCATGTAATGCCACGAGGAAGAAAGGGCAGGGGAGTTAAGACAAATGGATTACGCCTTTGTGGGGTCTGCCATGACATTATCCAAACGGATGAAGAGCTCTTGCAGTACTGGATTTCAGTGTTTTGGAATAAATACGGCGATTACTTCTGGTTTGATGAACAAGACTGGAATGAACACAACCACAAGTTAAACAAGCAACTTGAGTTGGAGAAAGCAAGGGATGAGCGGCTGCAGCAGATTGAACCTATAGCGGATCTAATCGCAACGGCAGCTGGTAGGGATCTTCGAGTAAAAGAAATTAGATTACTGGAATCCTTAGAAACTAAGGATCTGAATACCTTCACATCAATGTTTACTGATGCTCTTAATGGCTATGCTGCACAGGGATCTTACCATCCTAATGACCGATTTGAAGATTAGTAAATTCATATAACAACGTGAGGCGATTAGTGGAATGACTGAAACAGAACAGCGCAGACACTTCCAGCGGATTAAATCCCTGAGTAACGATAAGTTTTGGCGGTACATGAATGTACTGCATACACGAGCTTATACCAAGGCAGAAAACCATTATCAAGAGGCTATGGATATCGTATTAACACCAAAGCAAAAAGCAGCAGTAATTGCTAAGGCTAATGAGATTCGAGAGTTATGGGATGGCATGCCATCAATCACTTTGGATGCTACAGAGGATGCAGAAATGCGGGAGTTGGGAGTTTAAAACAAATTCGGGCGTTGCCCATAAGGAGAGATAAACGATGAGCATGGATATGAACGCAATTATTAATGATAAATTGGCAGAACTGAACGCTGAAGGGTATGTAGAAAAAATTATTAAAAAGCAGCTTGAAGACACCATTAAGGATGTTGTCGAAGACTCTTTGAGAAGCTGGAGCGATTTCGGCAAGGGATTGAAAGAAGCCGTAAAAAATCAGCTACAGATTAATCTTGAACAATTGGATATTCCATCTTATAACCACGTGATTCTCGATGCTATCAAAGCAGAACTGGAAAGATCTGTTCATGATGTTGGTGTTGCCAAAATGCAGGAGCAGTTGCAGGAGTTACTGGGAACGAAGCAAGAGTCAATTAATTTCTCTGAAATTATCAAAGAAATGGTTGAGGACGAACTCAAAATTGGGGAACTCGAGTATGAGGATTACAAAGAGATCACGGTCCATGCAGATAAAAATTACAGCACACTCGCCTTCATTTACTTTGACCCACAACCCGATCAACCTACTTATCGCTGTAAATACCGCCTGGTTCTTGATGCAGACGGAAGCGTCAATAGTGTACAGATTTCCGACAAGACATTTGATAAGAAAGCAATTATGGGCGGTCTGCACGGACTTGAAGCAACGCTGTTTAAACTTTACACGCATGGCACGAAGGTCATTATGGATGACTATGAAACAGAGTTTAGCAACCCTGAATACGATTAAGCGATCTTGAGAGAGGGTTAACTACCCTCTTTCCTATAAAGGAGCTGATAAGCATGATAAAACTCACGGAAGTACTTCTAAATGGGCGCGGAGATATCGCAAGTGAAACGCCTGTATTCATTCCGGTAGATGTAGTGTTTAGAACTTACAAAGTCTATACCGATGTCACGATTCCCGGTGCCGGACATGCGCTGGTTAAGGAGAGCCCAGAAGAGATTGCCAACATGATCCTTGATTATAAACTGGCTATGGAAAGATACAAGGCATCCAGCATAGCAGCCTACCTTTATCGTACACAAGAGGGCGAAAATCCATATACGCCGCCGCTTGATCAAGAGTTCATTTTTGGGAGACTAGCCGGAGTCGAGCGCTTTAAAAAATCCATTTCAAGGGAGACATAACCAGTATGAGCACATTAACACTCGATCAAATGTATGAAATGCAGAAAGTATTGGATGCACGAATCATCAAAGAAAAGGGGCTTGAAGGCATTGACCTGCTGCCTAATACGATATTAGCTCTTCAGGTAGAAATCGGAGAACTGGCGAATGAATGGCGCGGATTCAAGCATTGGAGCAAGAATCAGAAACCGCGTACTCGTGCCGTGCGGAGCTTGGGCGCAGATGATATTGGTGTCGAGCGCGGAGAAGCTTACAATCCTCTACTCGAAGAATACGTAGACTGCCTACACTTCTTCCTGAGTATCGCACGACAGCTCGACCTTCCGGCGTATCGCTTATACATCCCGGATGATGTAGCGGAATTAGAAACGGTTGTTCTATTCACGGAGATTTTACACAATGTCGGAATGATCGTTGGGAGCGAATTTTTGGTCGGAGGATACGAAAGATTCAAAGATCAGCAATGTCACTTTTTCCGGGGAGCACTGGCTTGCTTTTACTCGCTTGGTGAGCAACGCCTTGGCTTCTCATTTGAACAGATCACTGAAGCCTATACAGCAAAGAACAAAGTAAACCATGATCGTCAATCCAATGGATATTAGGAATGAGATCTGCTGAAGAAACACTTGAACTGCTCTTGCAAGGTATGGATAAGCGGCGGCAGTATCTACGTCGGAAGCTCCGTAGGATTGAGAAGCATGGTACGAAGCCGCGGCGCGGTGGAGGAAACGAACTGAATAGGCTCAAATACTCCGGGCGCGCCGGAATGCTATCCGAGCACGCGACAATCCTTTGTATGCTTGAGGACATACGCCACAGCCGCCAACACCCAGACAATCTATATAACGAGGAGGATGATACGGACGATGACTAATCCTATGACACCAGAAGAAATCGAAGAAACTAAAAAACTGTTATCCATAGCATCAAACGATACGTTGCAATCAATCTCTATGGACCTGCTGGCTGCTCTAGAAGAGTCACAACAACAGGTTAATGATCTGAAAGAGGATAAACGCAAGATATTCGCGGTACACGATGAACAGTGTGCCAGATCCTCTGAATACTACAACGAACTGATATTTGTTAAAGGAAAGCTGGCAGAGGCACAGCAGACCATAGCCCGACAACATGAACAAATAAAAACTCAGGATAAAATTATAACGGGTCATTCACGGATTATAGCCAGATACCACGATGCACTAATTAAAATATCTCAAGACACTACAGACGAAAGGACAGCAGCATTCGCTTGGTCAGTACTTGAATAAGGAAGGGAGCGACAAGGCATGAAATTGACCGTAGAGCAAAAAGAAGCATTGTATCGAAAGAGACAGATAGAACGGCTGAATTTTTCTGAATTGGCAGCCAAATTGAATTGCACTCGTGTACAAATGGTCAGCGCTCAAATGGGAAATAACTTGCCTGACGAAGTGTACAGTGCTGTAACGGATTGGATCGGGGAGGGTAGGTCTTGACACAGGTAAAGGATAAGACAAACATTTGCCCCCGAGAGAGGGCAGAGGCGGCATATATCACGCTACAGGGGGAGAAAGGATGAAGGCTCAGCGCGTCCTGCACTACCCGGGCAGTAAATGGAGTATGGCTGATTGGATTATTAGCCACATGCCACGGCATTCAACCTACTTAGAGCCGTACTTTGGCAGTGGGGCGGTATTGTTCAATAAGCCGCCAGCTGTACTAGAGACTGTGAATGACCTGGACGGAAATGTTGTCAATCTCTTTCGGGTGATTAGAGACAAGCCGGAAGAATTATCACAGGCGGTATATTGGACGCCTTACAGCCGAGAAGAATACCTTTCCTGCCAAGCCGGAGGGGATTCGGATCTTGAAAATGCACGACAATTCCTTGTTCGCTGCTGGCAAAGCATTCGTGTTAAGACTGGAACTATATCAGGTTGGAAATGCCGAGGGACGCCAGATGACTCATACCGTGTGAAACAGTGGAACAACCTACCAGATAAAATAGCGGCTGTTGCTGAACGTTTAAAAGATGTACAGATCGAGAATCGACCAGCGCTGCAGGTGATAAATCGGTACAACAGATCGGACGTTTTGATCTATGCGGATCCACCATACTTGTTAGAAACCCGTAACGGAACAATCTATGACAATGAGATGACGGACGAAGATCATATTCAGTTGCTTGAAACTCTGATAGCTCATGAAGGTCCAGTTTTCCTCAGTGGGTATGAAAACAGTCTGTATAACGAGCTTTTGCAAGGATGGAGACGGGAAGAGCGGCAGCAAGTCATAGAAACAGGACAAAGCCGAACAGAAGTACTCTGGATCAATCCACGAGCCGCAGGGTTGGTAGGACAACTAGAGTTATTCTAAGCCGAAGGCCCCCGTAACGACCGAATAGGCGCGAGCCGTAAGAGATCATTCAGATCATTAAGGGAGTAGGAGTATCCCTCCTCTCCCACTAAGGGAGGAACACATGAGCAAATTTAAATCTTCCACACACCAACGAATTGACCAAAGAGTGAAGGAGTTATTGCGGCCTGAAATTATACAAGGTGCAACCTACCGGTTCCGATGGTATGAAAATGAAGATCCTGTAGAGCGCACGGTCCTTTCAGTTGACGGAAGTACGGTCACATATCAAAAGCCAAGTGGACAGGCGAAATGCTCAATAAGCACGTTCCAGAGACTATTTGCAGTACATGGCACCGAAATTATTGCGGGGTAGGAAGTCCAATGACACAAAGGGACTGGCAAAATGATATGGAGTTCATACTTCGTGAAAAAGAGCGTGTTCAGCTATTCAAGCTACCCACAAAAGAAGAGGATATAGCAATTTACTGGCTCCAAGAAGCCAAAGAGCGCGGAGAACGGGAACGGCAGCTGAAGGAGGCAATTGAAGAAGCTTTAAAGTGGACTTGGTATCACGGTGAAGCGAACATGGTCGAGATTGATACAGTCCTGAATGATATCTTAGCCACCCTTTACCCAGATACCCCAGCACCCAAGGAGGGCGAATAGATCATGAATCCTGAACGGATTGCGCAGATGAAACGGGCGTTTGAGAAATATGGATCACTTGCGAGCGATTCAATTATCGAGATGCTTACAGGATTAGAAGATTTGGTCAAATATAAGGCTGAAGCTGAGCGTCTGAATGAGATATGCAAACAGATTGCAGGCGAAGAACTCATGTTCCAGGATGGCAAATACGAAACAGAGATGGAGCGTTTGCAGAACAAGCTGGAAGAGTATGAAGCTAAATTAATCATAAGGCAACAAACAGCAATACATTACTCAGAATTGGCAAATGAACGGGCAGGAAGATTGAAAATAATGACAGAAGCACTAGAAAAAATTAAAGCAGCAGCGCCAAATCCGTTTTATCACATTGCCAAAAAAGCATTGGAAGAAGGAGATTTATCATGAAATTTAACTTTACCAAGCAGCAAGTAATTGTCCCGATACCGTTGTTCCTGGATGAAAACGGTATTGATACAGATTCCGAGTTGGTGTGTGTAGAAATCCAAGGCGATAAGGTTGTTATTACTTATAAAGACGGTGATAACCAATGACACAGTACACACAAGAGCAATGCCGCAAGGACACTCAGGAGCATATCAGTCAAGTCCGCGAGTTCATGATGATCGTAGCCAATGACCTAATTAAACGGGCACTGGTCCACGATAAATCGAAACTGGAATCACCAGAGATCGAGATATTTACCGAATACACGCCGAAGCTTAAGGACAGCACTTATGGTTCAGACGAATATAAAGGTTTCTTGCAGGGCATGGGAGAAGCGCTGAAGCATCATTACGCAGCTAACAGCCATCATCCGGAACACTTTAAGAAATATGTTTGCAATGGCTGCTTCAAAGAGTACAAGGCCATGCCAAATCATTGCGATGTATGTATGTACAGCCAGTTCCAAGAGGAGTCGGACATTACGCAAATGAACCTGTTGGACATTATCGAAATGTTCTGCGACTGGAGGGCAGCGACAATGCGGCATACAGATGGAGATATCATGAAAAGCATTGATTTGAACCAGAAGCGATTCCGATACAGCGACGATCTGGCAGCGATATTTAGGAACACAGTGGAAGTATTGGAGGCTATCCAATGACACTCACAAGGGAAGAGATACAAGGGATGAAGCCAGGAAAGAAGTTAAACGAGCTTGTAATGCATCATATTTTCAAAATGAAAAAGGAACCAGTAGGCGAATCATTTACGTGGGTGTATGAAGTTGATGAAAAAATAATGGATTGGCGGCCACACTATTTTAATCCGTCGGCTGATATATCCGCAGCATGGGAAGTGCTCGAAAAGCCGGAAATCATGGACCGCCATCAAATCGGAGTGTACCCAACAAGCTTTGGCACTTGGATTGCCAGACCGTACATGCCGGGAGGTAAGGATTGTACTGTTCAAGCAAAGACCGCTCAGGAAGCGATTTGTAAATGTGTGCTGCTTGCTGTACTGGGCTTATAACGGCCGTTAGGCCTCCGATTCGACCGCACTACTTAGCGTAGCGGAGGCCGCAGGGCTGGATGAACTTATAAGGGGGCTGAGACAATGCAAACGGGAAAAACAAACAGAGGATTCGCCATTATAGAATTCGAGGATTTATACGGAGACAAATGCTCAATACAGAAATCTTCCTTGGCTACAGAGGATGCTATATGGATCGGAGTCAGTGATGCCAATCCGCAAATCATGGCAAGTCAAACACCACAAGGTGGAACGGGCTGGGTTCCGTATGCCTTACCGGAGGGCGTATTGCTGAGTACAAGGATGCACATTAATCAGGATCAGGCTAAAGAAATAATCAAAATACTGCAAAGATTCGTTGATACAGGTGACATTTAGGGGGCTGAGACCCCAATCAAAGGAGACGATACACGATGGGCAGAGAGATTAAGTTCCGTGGTAAACGTATTGATAATAGTGAGTGGATCGAAGGGTACTATGCTTATAGACATGACGAAGAGAAGCATTACATTGTTGTAGAGACAGTATCTACCCAAGGGTACAACACGTATTTCACTGATTATGAAGTTGATCCTAATACAGTAGGTCAATACACAGGATTAAACGACAAGAACGGCCGAAAGATATGCGAAGGGGATATTATTCGGTGGCATGAAAGAGTGACAGCAGATTATCAGATAACATTCACAGAGGGTGTGTTTTGCTTAGACAGCAATGGATTGAATAATTTTTATCACCATCGCGAGGACTTAGTGAAATGGGAAGTCATCGGCAACATCTACGAGAATCCAGAACTAATAGAGGTATAAGGGGGAGAAGAGGATATGCCGTATGATCTTTATCCAAGGAAAAAGGATGTTGAACGAATCAGTTATGGAGTTTTCTTCTGGCCGTACATTCTTCTCGAAATTGGAGTTGGCCTTGTTATCGGGGCTGGAAATTCCATCAGACCAGCATCTTACCGTTACTATCCTGATAAAAGAGGCGCCAGTCCAATGTCTATGGATGGATATTATGTTACTAAGAAAAACGCCTGCTTGATGGCGGCTGTGGCAAGAGGCTGGGCCAGTGTCGAGCGCGGAAAACGTGAAGAATGGGAATCGCTAAGCGAGGAAGAAAGAACTCGAATGGAAGAGTGGAACAAGGATTTCGTGAAAACTTACAGTCTTCCGGCTGCTCTTGAAACCATTGAAAAGGTGGAAGGATTTGCGGATTTCGCTGAAAAGTCAGGCGGGTTCAGGATAAAGTGATTTATTTGGCCGAAGGCCATCGAGTCAGACCGAATAATCCCAGTGATAACGGGGGCCAGATAAGGTTTACATAATCTGCTCCCATTAAAGAGAGGAACAAGACACTATGATCAATTGGATAAAGTATGACCCGGAGAATCCGCCGAAAGAATCCGGCCATTATATTGTCTTAGAGGACGGGGATTGCATATGGACAGCAGACTATAATAACCAAACAAAGGTATGGAGAGACGATTATAACTTTATTGAACTCCATGAGGTCACTCACTATGCCCATATCAACCTTCCGAGGGAGGGTACAGACAATGAGATACAAGGACACTCAAAAAGCATTGTCGGACGGGCATAGACAATTTATTTTTACTGCAAGCCCTGGAGAGCCTGTAAATGTACTGGCGTGGGGTCCAAGCTGGGTTAGATTCAAAGATACGTATAACACATATCCTATTAGTACAAACATGAAGATGTTTTCTATGTTGGTGGAAGGTATTTATACAGAAAAAAGCCCTGACGCATCAGGGCAATAGCAGCTTTTATCCTCAAGTCGATTATATCACAAAGGAGTTGAGGGTTAATGATGAATGATCGGGCGTTGATTGCGAGTTATAAAGACACTAAGGGGAAGTTGAATAAAAAGCTCGCTTCACTAGAAAAAGAACTTGAGCCATTGAAGAAGAAAATAGAAGACTCCAAAGATAGGAATGAGCGTGAACTCTTACGTAAGCAGATGGAACCAATCAAATTAGATAAAAATATGATGTCCGCAATTATAAGTGATCTAGATTATTCTATTGAATGGATGGAAACAGGATACCCTCCAGGATGGCGAAGAACGATTGATAGAAGATCTGGAGCTCAACGAACTAGTGTATGGGATCCTGCATGGATGGAATATCTCACAGCCTATGAAGTAGAGTTTCAACAGGAGGAAGAGGAAGGACGATGTTTACAACCTCATGAACAATACGCTATTGAGGATGCCATGCACAATTTATCTGAGAGAGAAAGGCAATGCTTCGTTCTACACCACGGTTGTGGAATGTCACTAAAACAGATTTCTTTAGAACTTGATACTAAAAAAAGCACAGTACAATCTTATCTGGATCGCGCTACAACCAAAGTAGAGATTAACAAGGGAATGAGTCTATTTCTCCAATGTGTCTAATCTTGCCGTACGCCTGCCACCTATATATAGGAGGAACCTATTAACGGTTCGGCTCTTATAATGAATGGTGTGTGAAAAATCCACGCCAGCCGATGAGCTCACGGTTAATTGAGCTCGACCATTTATGTTATTATAGATACAAATGATATTAGGAGGTTGGAAAGATGTACCTCGAAATAATACAGAAGGCAAAGGAAGTCTTTGGTGATGATTATGGTCTTATTGAGGAAAGGGCAAATGAGTATGCAATTTCTACTGTCAATAGAACAGTGGACATTCTCAATGTTCTCATTACAATAGCATTGCGAAGAGGCCCAGAGTTAGTAATTGGTGAAAGTAATATACGTGCCTTAATAAATGAAGAGGCATTGCACCAGCTTATCTGAATATATTAATTTTCAAGTTCGCCAATAGGCGGCTTTTTTATTGCAGGTAAATACTTCCTAATGTCGAAATATGATTTCAGGGAGTGGATACTATGAGGAAACCGTTTAATTATGCTGTGCGTAAAACTTCGAAAGAAATCGCAAATGCATATGTAAAGAGTAGACAAAACAATGGACTTAACAAGATATCGGTCGATGAAGATAAGAAATATGACTTTTCAGAAGTGGGCGAAGGCGAATGGTTGTTGGTAGGTTCCGCAATAGCGCTTCTTATTGTCATACTTGCAGAATTACTTTTTTAGGTGAATAGTGAATAGTGCGTAGGGAGTGGGAGTCGCTGAAAAGCGTCTCTTTTTGTATTGTGAATAGCCCATAATCTAAACCCCAAAAGCTGCAGAGGTGACGGCGAAGTAAGGTACATGGGTAAATAGTAGCAGGAAAATCCTTCCTGAACGTCGAAATATGATGTCGTAGGGAGGTGACATGTATGTGGATAAGGTCGCAATCGAGAGAGGTCCTGGTAAAGACTGATAGTATTGAAGTCAAAAGAGAAAACCCTTATAAATCCGATTCAATTTATAACTTGGTAGGATCAAACGTTCTTTTGGGCAGTTTCTCAACTATGGATAAGGCATTAAAAGAATTGGATACTATTCAAGATGCTGTTTTCAAAAATTTTAGTGTTTATAACGTTAGCGCAGATTCATAGCACCCGGTAAGGGTGCTTTTTTCATGCCTTAAATACGGGGGTGGTGATAATGTAATGCCAAGAGCACGCGATCCAAACCGTGACCGCGCACTAGAGATATGGCGTGAACACGGTGGGGAAATAACAAACAGGCAAATAGCAGAGAAACTGGAAATTGACGAAAAGAAGGTAGCCGTCTGGAAGCAGCGTGATAAATGGAGTGTTGTACAACAATTATCAAATAACGTTGTACAACAGCCAAAGAAGAGTGTTGTACAACAAAAGAATCCAAAGGTTAACAAGAGCCAAAAGATAGCGGCTAGGGGTGACCCGGATAAAAGCGACTCAGCAAAACTCACGGAGAAGGAAGAAATATTCATTCTTGAATACCTCAGAGACTTCAATGCAACTCGTGCAGCAATGGCAGCAGGCTACAGTAAGAAGACTGCTTATGTAATTGGATGGGAGAACCTTAGAAAACCTAAGGTACAGGCCAAAATTGCAGAGCATAAAGAGGCTGTTACCTCTGAACTTGGTTTAAGTGTTCAGCGTGTAATTGCGGAATATCTTAAGATCGCCTTTGCTGATACCTCAGATTATGTTGAATTTGGACAGACTGAGGAACCCGTGCTGAATGAATATGGTCCGGTGCTAGATCAAGAAGGTGTCCAGTTGACCCGTACCGTTGATTTCGTACATTTTAAAAACAGTTATGAAGTTGACGGAACGCTAATAAGCGAGGTTAAGCAGGGGCGCGATGGAGTCAGTATTAAGTTCTACGATAAATTGAAGGCCCTGAAAGAACTGGAGAAATATCTAGGCTACATGGATGAAGAGACTAAACTCCGAGTCCAGAAGATGCAGCTTGAGGTTGCAGCCATCAGTAAAGAAGTCGAATCTGAGGTCGTATTCATAAAGGATGATCTCCATGAGTAAGGTTATCAGCTTACAGGAGACCGTTGGTAAGGGATACGCAAAGTTCTGGCATTTTAAAGGACGCTATCGGGTTGTAAAGGGAGGACGGGGCTCCAAAAAGAGTGTGACAGCTGCTCTATCGATCATCGCAAAGATGATGGAGTACCCACTTGCTAATACCTTGGTGCTTCGTAAGACATTCAACTCACATAAAGACTCGACGTGGGCGCAACTCAAATGGGCGGCTAATAGGTTGGGTGTAGGTAACAAGTGGCATTTCAAGAAATCCCCGCTGGAAGCTATATATAAGCCAACAGGACAAAAGATATTGTTCCGAGGCCTAGATGATCCGATGTCAATCACCTCTATTACGGTGGACACCGGATATTTGTGTTGGGCATGGTTTGAAGAAGCCTATCAGATCCTTAACGAAGATGATTTCGATAAGGTGGATATGTCTATTCGTGGTCTGCTGCCTGAAGGATATTATAAGCAGCTAACGATTACTTTTAACCCATGGAATGAAAAGCATTGGTTGAAACATCGCTTCTTTGATACCGAGAACCCAGATACATTCGTGGATACTACAACATACCGCTGTAATGAGTTCCTGGGAGACGAGGACCGCAAATTATTTGAATGGATGAAGAAGCATAAGCCTAAGCGGCACAGGGTCGAAGGTGACGGAGATTGGGGTATTGCTGAAGGTGCTATATATGAAGACTGGCGGGAAGAAGAGTTTGATTACCGAACCATTGCCAAGCAAAAGGGTTACAGGGCAGTGTTTGGACTCGACTTTGGTTATACGAATGACCCTACCGCTCTTGTATGCGCTCTGGTTAACAAAGAGGAAAAGAAGCTGTATATCTTCGATGAACACTATGAGCATGGAATGCTGAACGATGATATTGCCGATATGCTGAAAGAAAAAGGCTACTCTAAGGAGCGTATCATTGCGGATTCCTCAGAACCGAAGTCCATCGCTGAAATTCGCGGATTCGGGATCGGTAGGATAAGACCTGCTGAAAAGGGCGGAGATAGCATTAAGGTTGGTATTCAGACCATTCAGCAGTATGAAATCATAGTTCATAAATTCAAATGCCCGAATGTCAGCATAGAGCTATCAAGCTATGTATGGGAACAAAATAAAGCTGGGAAGTTCACGAAAAAACCAGTTGATGACTTTAACCATGCTATGGATGCGTTGCGTTATGCTATGGAACAAATTCGTAAGCCTGATGCATTCTCATTTGATTAATAGGAGAGGAGGAAACCTATTTGAGTACCACAGAAGAGGTTATCCAGATCATTGAAAAAGGTGCAAAGTCGGCTATGACAGACGAAGAAATTATTAAGCAGGAAATCGATGACTGGTTATCTTCTCAGGAACGTAGGGATATGCTTGCTGGTGAACGCTACTATCGGAATAAGGCAGATATCTTAGAACGTAAGCGAATGACCATTGGAGAAGGCGGGGCGCTAATAGAAGCTAAAAACCTAGCTAATAACAAGATCGTCCATGGATTCTTGCGGAAGCTTATTGACCAGAAAGCTGGCTATCTGTTGAGTAAGGAAATGAGCATACAGACCAAGAACAAAGTTTATGATGAACTTTTGACAGGAATATTTGATAAAGGGTTTAAGCGACTCTTAAAAAGCTTGTTGAAAGAAAGTAGCAAGAAGGGCCGCGCTTGGTTGCATGTTTATTACGACGAAGAAGGCCGTTTCCGGTTTAAGAAGCTGCCTTCTGAAGAAATTATACCATTATGGAAAGACGCCGCTCATACCGAACTGGATGCGATTATCCGTGTATATGAGGTTGAAGTATATGAGGGGAAAAAGAAAACAACTATCCAAAAGGTTGAATTCTGGCACTCGAAAGGTGTTAACCGCTATGTGATCGGTACCGGTAGTACAGCTCTACCGACAACAAGCGGACTGATACCGGATGTGGAATTGGGCGAGTTCAGCAGTCATTTTGCTGCTATAGACGGGATTGAAAAAGCTGAACATGCCTTAAACTGGGAGCGCATCCCTTTCATTTGCTTTAAATACAATGAGGACGAGTTACCGCTGATCAGCTTACTTAAATCGCTGATAGATGACTATGATAGAAGCAAGTCTGATAACAGCAATAACTTAGAAGACATTCCCAACAGCATATTTAAACTTAAGGGATATGATGGAACTGATCTTGGTGAGTTCCGGAGAAACTTGATGATTTATAGATCTGTTAAGGTAACTGCAGAAGATGGCGCTGATGTCGAAACTATGGATGTCAATATCAACACTGAGGCTTATAAGCTCCATACGGAAATGACCCGGTCTGATATATATGAATTCGGTCGCGGGGTAGATACTCAAGCGGATTCATTTGCAACAGCACCGAGCGGGGAAGCTTTGAAATTCTTATATGCTGATTTGGATATGGATGCTAACGATATCGAAAACGAGTTCCAAGCAGCACTTGAGCAACTTTTGTGGTTCGTTGATAAACATATCTTTAATACCACGGGGAATGACTTCTCAGAAGAGACAGTCAATTTCTTATTTAACCGAGATATCGTCATTAATGAATCACAGGTTATCACTGATGCGAAGAACAGTGAGGGAATCGTATCCAAAGAAACACAAGTAGCAAACCATCCGTGGGTTACCGATGTAAAGGAAGAATTGAAACGTCTGGAAGCTGAAGAGGCCGCAAGTCTTGCGAAAATGGATGAATATGGACTCCCTACTAATGATAATTCCTCAGGAGGTGATACAAATGGCGATAACAAAGAAGACTGAGGCATTAGTAAATGAGTTGATTCAAGGTATGACTCGATCGGCAATTGAAACATATAAAGCCGGAAGTACCATAGACGCAGAAGATATTGAATCATTAGCTAGTCTGATATCTTCTGTACAGGGTGGCGAATGTTATGGATCACCTGTGTGCGGGTTCGTAATTCCTGCACCTACAGAGGGCGGTGGAGTTGATGAAGAATGAAATCAGCCGCCTATTGGTCCAAACGTATGGAGCAACTGAATGAGTCACTTCTAAATAAGGGTGTACCATTCACAAAGGCAATGAATAAGGAATACCGCAAGGCTCAGATATCTATCCAGATGGACGTTAACAATTTCTATCAGCGGTTCGCAGATAATAACGGGATTGTTAGCTTATCCGCTGCTAAGCAAGTTCTCAAAGCAGGCGAGCTCAAAGAATTCAAATGGACCGTTGAGGATTACATTGCTCGTGGTAAAGAGAACGCCATAGATCAGCGGTGGATGAAGGAACTAGAGAATGCCAGCATTAGAGTACGTGTTACCCGCCTAGAATCCATTCAATTGCAGATGAAGCAACATGTCGAAGAATTATCAGCTAAGCGTCTGGCAGGCACAACAGAGCTACTAGGTAACGTCTATAAGGATGGTTACTATCGAAGTATTTTTGAACTAGAAAAGGGTATTGGCATTGGAGCGTCATTCTCTAAGATAGATAAGCGGCAGCTCGAAGCTATTCTAGCTGCTCCATGGGCGGCAGACGGTAGCAACTTCTCACAACGTATATGGACTGATCGCGTCAGGCTGACCGGAACGCTTCGTAACATCTTTAGTCAGGGGCTTATTAGTGGTGATACCTCTAAGCAAATGATAGAGCAGCTTATGAAACGCTTCGATGTGTCACGGAAGAATGCAGAGCGGTTAATACTGACGGAATCAGCATACTTCGCTGGTCAGTCTCGTATAGCTGGCTACAAAGAACTTGGGGTAGAGCAATACCGTTACACCGCCACACTAGACAGCCTTACTTCCATTACTTGCAGAGATCTAGATGGTAAAGTATTTGATGTTGAAGATGCTCAGGTTAACGTCAATTATCCACCTATGCACGCTTTCTGTCGATCAACTACTATTCCTCACTATGATGACAACATCAAAGAGAGGGTAGCTCGGGATGAGGACGGTAAGACATACGAAGTGCCAGAGGACATAACATATCCAGAGTGGGAAAAGAAATATGCTCCTGAAGCCTCTGATGCGGTTACCGCGGAGGTGCCATCCAAGAAGACACCTGAAACTCCATTACCTACTATTGAAATTCCAGGTGGGCCAACAAGGGATATTCCAATTCCTGAGAAAAGCATCTATACCCAGGAACCTGAGAAATGGTATGATGAAACCGGAAAGACTGCACCACCGCTGATTAATCTCAGTAAGATGGATCTACCGAAGCTGCAGCCAGACATTCCGCGTAAACTAGGTAATATCGATCTGTCTAAACCTGATATCGTCCGCAACTATGTAAAGGATGCTGAGCAAGCCATCAGGAACGCTACAGAAGAACATGCTATTGCTCTCACTAAAGAAGGTGAGGTTATCCATGTTAAGGGCGATAAGGCATCTGTCGATATTACCAAGATCAAACCACCTGAAGTACTTAAAAAGAGCATCGTCACCCATAACCACCCTACAGTGGATGGGGAACCCGGAGGATCATTTAGTCGGGATGATGTCCTAGCATTCATAAAGAATGGAATCAAGGAGTTGCGAGCAGTTGATTCAGGTAGTACGTACATCCTGAAGAAGTCAGCCCCAATAAACCTGAGTACAGATGATATTAACCGTTTACTAGATAAAGCAGAAGATTCGTATCTTGCATTGCTTACTATTGAGCAGGCACTCACAGGTTATGACGAAAAGCACCTAACCATGGAACAGCTAGTAATACTACTTGAATCGCTACAATATACAAAGGAGTGATGATCTTGCGAACTAAAGAAGAGAATAGAGCGGCTATCGCTGAACTGTTTGCCCCGCAACGTGAAAAGCTAGGCGAACGATTTGACGCTTTGGTGGACGAGATTAGCGCTGTTAGGTTTGAATACCTTCAAAAGCGTGATAAGCTGCCGAAACAGCCGATAGGTGTTCTGGATGCTAATTCAGTCGAGGAGCGGCGAATGAACCGTGAAGAAGGTATGAAATGGGTGCTGATTAAGCAGAAATACGGATTGTGAGGTGTTCTGATGGATAAGGAGAAGACACGCGCGCTTTTCGAGCTGTTGTTGGCTGATTATAAACAGTCAGAAAGAATAGTCATAGATGAGTATGGCGGAGATCCAGACGAACTAGAGCGCACTATCGAGGAATACCGAGAAGAACTAAATGAGTTGTTAAAGTAAAAGCACTCTCCAATATGCGAGGGTGCTTTTTATATTGGGCCGTGGGTGAGACTACCGCGGCCTATTTGCTCATGAACCGGAGCATATCGGTTCACTCCCTAAGCTGGAGAGCAGCTATACAAATCTATGGAGGTAGATGATAGATGGATTGGTTAAAAGCAATTTTGAAGGCAGCGGGGCTAGACGATACGAAGGTTGATTCTATTGTTGGTGATGCTGGCAAGGAGCTACCTAAGCATTTTGTTCCGAAGTCGCAGTATAACGACGTTTCAGATGCTAAGAAACAGGCTGAAAAGGATGTCGCAGATCGGGACAAACAGATACAGGATTTGAGCAAAACTGCTGGATTGTCAGATGATCTTAAGAAACAGATAGATCAACTGCAAGCCGACAACAAATCGACCAAGGAGAAGTATGACGCTGATATGAAGGAAATGAGCTTGAATACAGCAGTAAAGCTGGCGCTTACTGGTCAGGCCCATGATCCTGATATCGTAGCCGGGTTGCTAGACAAAACAAAGATTGAACTGGATGACAGCGGCGCCATAAAGGGTGGGCTGGAAGACCAGGTAAAAGTCCTGCGTGAGAGTAAGGGCTTTTTATTTGCAGAAAAACAGGAAGGTAAACCGCCAGCATTCAGAGGAACTACGCCCGGTGATGGTAAACCTAGCGGAGGCGGTGGACAGCAACCGGAGAACTTTGGAAAGCGTCTGGCTGAGCAAAGAAGTACTGGCGGTAAGGATTTAGATAAGGCAAGAGAATCATATTTCAATTAAGGAGTGATAAGTAATGAGTAAATTTACTACAACGACATACGGAAATAGAAAGCAGATTCATAAATTTCCGGACCATTACGTTAATTTGGCTGTGACTGTAGATAACACAGGGATCACAGCAAATGCAGAAGGCAAGAAGATTGTTCCCGCTGGAACTATTCTCGGAAACGGGATTCTGACTGATCAGACAAAACTTGCAAAAAAAGCAGTTACTACAACCGGAGTTTCAAATGCAGAAGGTGTCTTGTTCAATGATGTCGATGTAACTGACGGTCCAGCACCGGGCGCAATGATGATTCACGGATTTGTTGATTTGACTAAAATACCAACTGCCCCAACGGCTGAAGAAATTGCAGCTTTGAAGCAGATTACATTTCTGAAATAAGAAAGGGGAAATTATCATGAAAACAATTTTTGATCTTGTTGATGCGGAAAGCATCGGCACGTATTATAACACTGTCACATCAGAGGAAATTCCTTACCTTGGGGAAACACTTTTCCCATCTAAGAAGCAAAAAGGCCTAACGCTGAAATGGATTAAAGGTTCAAAGGGGCTGCCAGTTGCGCTCATGCCGTCTGCATTTGATGCAAAAGCCACATTGAGGGACCGTATTGGGTTCAAGGATGTTAAAACAAAGATGCCGTTCTTCCGCGAAGCAATGAGCATCGGAGAGGAAGAGCGTCAGGAACTTCTTGAATTGATGGCATCTACAAACGAGCAATATTATATGCCGCTGATCAATAACATATATGACGATGCGACTACGCTTGTGAAAGGCGCACTAGTCAACCCGGAACGTATGCGGATGCAACTCTTGTCTACCGGCAAAATTTTGATTACTGCCAACCGCCAAAACTATGATTACGACTATCAAATGCCTGATAATCACAAAGTTACTTTAACTGGAGATGACAAATGGTCTAATCCTGATGCTGATATCGTTGGAGATATTCAGGAAATCCAACAAACCATGGATGATGACCGTGGCGTTCAATTAACTAAAGCAATCTGCACACGCAAGACATGGGGATATATCATGAAGAACAAAGCGATTCGTTTGGATATGAATCCGCTAGGCGGCCAGAACATCATCATGACTGATGCTCTCATGAGACAGTACCTACTGAATAAACTGGGAATTTCTATTTCGGTGTACAACAAGAAGTACGAACTACAGGATGGAAGTTCTCATTTATATTACCCTGATGACTACATTACGTTTATTCCCGATGGCACTTTAGGTAACACATACTTTGGTACAACGCCTGAGGAAGCTGATCTTATGAGTGGAGCAACTGTAGCCCAAGTTAACATTGTTGAAACTGGTGTGGCTATCACTACTATTAAGGAGCCTCACCCTGTCAACGTTCAAACTATCGTTTCTGAAATTACCCTGCCATCGTTTGAGTCTATCGATAACATTTACATCGTTAAAGTAGCATAAGGAGAGGCTAATGCCTCTCTTACCCCCATTTGAAAGGAAGATATAAAATGGCTGAAGAAAAACGTATTGATATCTCCCTAGCTATAACCGCTAAATATAACCGGAAGTTTTATCAAGCTGGTGAGACTATTGCCATCCTGCCGAGTGAAGTTGAATCACTCATTAAGGATGGAGTAATCCGTCGTGAAGATGTGCCTGAATTTGATGATGATGAAGATGAGCATGATGTGCCGCTGGAAGAAATGAAACTGCCAGCACTCAAGAAATATGCTAAGGAACATGGTATTGACTTGGGCGAAGCTTCGAAGATAAAGGAAGTGCTTGCAGTTATCCTGAAAGCAGGTGAAGCAGATGCCGGAGGAGATCCAAAAGTATCTAATTCGACTGAAACAATTACTACTGATACCGTTTGAAGATAGCAGTAAGGATAGTAGGCTGCTGTTTGTTTTGGAAACTATCGTCCAGGAGATTAAAACTTATTGCAACATACCATCTATTCCAGAAGCCTTGGATAATGTGGTTCTGCATATAGCTGAGGATTACTACCGGACGAAGTACCCAACAGAATTCGAACTGAACGCGCCAGCAGTTACTAGCATCAAGCGTGGGGATGTTACAACAGCGTTCGGATCCGCTAAGGCTACAGTCACGGTTGGATCTGGAGCTACTTTCGTGCGGAACTATGCGGCTCAGCTGCAGGCGTTCCGCAGATTGAGGTGGTAACATGGTCAGTTTCGGTAATATACCAGCAGAGCGGTTAGCTATAGAGAGCACCTATGAAGGCCTATGTACTGTTTCGGAAATGAAGGATGTAAAAGATCCAGTGAGCGGTAAAACACGACAGCAGCCTATTATTATCTTGGCTAATGAGCCGTGTGGACTCTCTCAGTCATCCTTACCTGCTGCCACGCAAACAGTGACAGCCGATCAGATCAATTATGATGCCAAGTTATTTATCTCCCCTGATATAACTATCAAGCCAGGGAGTCGAATCACGGTTCAGCAGAATGGCATGGAGTTCAAAGGAGAACAGGCGGGTAAGGCATTCAGGTATGCCACTCATCAGGAGATTAAGCTAAAAGAGGTCCTGAACGCATGAGTATGGGGAAGTTCGATTTCACTGATTTGAAGAAGCTGCATAAAAGTATGGTTCAGATGCAGAAAGAGTTCCCAGCCTTTATGGAGGAATGCATCCGGGAATTGGCTGGACGGCTGTTGGCAAAGACTATAGCTCGGACTCCTGTTGGAGTATACAAAGACAGGCTCGGTGGTGACCTGCGCCGAGGTTGGCAACTTGGTGATGTTGTCCGACTTCCGGGCGGTGGTGTCCATGTGGAGATAGTCAATAATGTAGAATATGCGTTATATGTGGAGTATGGACATGTCACCCGTCTCCGTACTGGTTGGGTTAACGGTAGGTTTATGTTAACGCTATCGGAGCAGGAGTTGGAGAGGGAAATGCCAGCTATCATAGAACGGAAGTTTCAGAAATTCCTTAATAAGCATATGGGGCGGTGAGTATGCAGGATATAAAAAACGCACTCATAAAAAAACTATCGTTATTTACTCCGGAGTATCCGGTTTATGACGAAGCAGTGGAGCAGGGCATGCAGCAGCCGTGCTTTTTTGTGCTGTTATTGGAAAGTAGTCAGGTCCGAGGGGTTAACCGGCGCTATCAGCGTTTCAATCCCTTTGACGTTCATTACTTCCCGCAACAGGAATCAGCGGCTCCCCGAGAAGAATGCGAGCTGATATCTGAACAATTATATTCCGAGTTGGAATATGTAACTGGGCATGATGGGCTTTACCGGGGAACAGGTATGAGGCATGAAATAGTGGATGGAGTATTGCATTTCTTCGTTGAGTACAATGTTCACCTGATCCGGGATAAAGCACCGGATATTAAAATGCAGACTATGAAGCAAGGAGGCGGTATTAAGTGAGTGAGAAAAGCATTAAGGCAGCTGAGACACCGATTGAGGGGTCCTTTACCAAGGAGCAGTTCTTAGCCTCTGCTAAGTATTCATATCAAGACAAAGACGTCCTATCGGCGCTGCTGGAGCCAGAAAAACTGTATACAGCTTTTGAGGCGCAACAAGTGATCGATGATTTTAAGAATAAGGAGGCTGAGTAGATTATGGCCGGTGGAACATGGACCACTCAAAATAAAGTAAGACCCGGTGTATATGTTAACGTGGAAACGTCTGGCGGGGCATTGGGTACGGTTGGCAGCAGGGGAATAACCTCTTTAGCGCTAACTCTCCCATGGGGAGCGGCTAAGGTCATCACACCGATTATAGCTGGTGAGGATACATTCAAAGCGCTTGGCTATGACATTACAGCCCCAGAGCTGTTGTTGGTGCGTGAGGCGCTTAAAAGAGCTCGGACAGTGTTGCTGTACAAACTCAATGACGGAACAAAGTCAACGGTCACAGTTGGGACCTTGGTAGCTACAGCAAGATATGGTGGCATTCGAGGTAATGCGCTGAAGGTTGTCGTACAAACCAACATTGATGATAGTAGCAAGTTTGATGTAAAAACACTGCTGGATAACGCAGTAGTGGACACGCAGGTAGTCGCTAATATTGCGGGGCTTATCCCGAATGACTGGATTATATGGAGTGGGACCGGCACACTAACAGCAAATGCAGGAGCTCCTTTGATTGGCGGAGCAAATGGCACTGTGACTAATGCGGATCATACTGCATATCTATCTGCACTAGAGCTGTACGATTTCCAGACAGTGGCGCTGACATCCACGGATAATGCGCTCAAAGCGGTCTATGCTGCCTTTGTACGGCGCTTGAGAGAGTCAGAGGGTAAAAAGGTACAGGCAGCACTTGAGAACTACCCTGTAGCCGATTTCGAAGGTGTAATTAGCGTCAAGAATGGCGTGGTTCTTTCAGATGGGACCATACTTACAGCAGCCCAGGCTACTGCTTGGGTAGCTGGTGCTTCGGCAGCAGCTGAGATGAATGAGTCTCTTACTTATTCGGCATACGACGATGCTGTAGATGTAGCGCCGAGGTATACGAGCACTCAAATTGAGGCAGCGTTAAAAGCTGGGGAATTTGTTTTTACCCCTTCCGTTAATCGAGCTGTGATAGAACAGGATATTAATACTTTCCTCTCTTACACTCCAAAGAAAGGGAAACAACTTCAAAAAAACCGTGTGCTCCGTGTGCTGGATGGTATTGCGAATGATTTGAAGCGTATCTTTGAATCATTTTACATCGGTAAGGTATCAAACAATGTTGATGGCCGAGCTCTGTTTCGCAAAGAGGCTGTGATCTATCTGGATAACCTACAGGGGATTGATGCCATTCAAAATTTTGATGCTCAGACGGATATCACGGTACTTCCTGGTGTTGATTCAGATGCCATCTACGTGGAAGCCAATATTCAACCAGTAGATAGTATCGAAAAAGTATATATGAAAGTGCAGGTGAGATAAAATGGGTTTCTTAAAGGCTAGCGAAACAATCAGTGGACAAGAGGGACGAGCCTACGCCACTATCAACGGTCAGGTGGAGGAAATGTTCTACATCAAGACTCTTGAAGCCTCTGTTGAAAAAGAAAAGGCTGAGGTGAAGACGTTGGGCCGCCGCGGAACGCAACATAAAACTACTGGATGGTCCGGTACCGGTAGTATGACGATCTACTATATGACAAGTCGGTTCCGCCAGTTGATGATTGATTATATCAAAACGGGTAGAGATACCAACTTTGATATTACGGTAACTAATGAAGATCCGGGGTCTACCATTGGGTCTCAAACAATTACTCTACTAGGTGTGAACCTTGATAGTGTAGTTATGGTATCACTGGATACAGAATCTGATGCACTAGAAGAGGATATTGATTTTACCTTTGAGGATATCGATATGGGTCAAGCATTTAACCCACCAGCCAATTAAAATAAAATTCAGGAGGAATTAATAATATGAGTGATTTTTCAGCATTCTACGCACAAAATGCAGCAGTGGAGACTACAGAAGATTTCGTGGTCTCTCCTAGATTTAAAGATAAAGATGGAAAGGCGATACCTTGGAAGCTACGTAGTATCACTGAGGCGGAGAATCAAGAGATCCGCAAGGCAGCAACTAAACGTACAAAGGCTAAGTATGGACAATATACTTCTGAGACTGATCCAAATGAGTATGTCGCTAAATTGGTTACAGCAACTGTTGTCTATCCTAATCTAAAAGACGCAGCATTACAGGAGACCTACGGGGTAAAAGGTGCTGAGGCTCTGGTGCGCAAAATGTTGCTACCAGGAGAGTTTACCAAGTTAACTGATCAGGTTCAAACCTTAAATGGCTTTGATCAGGATATTAATGAACTGGTTGAAGATGTAAAAAACTAATCGAGGAGGGCGATAGTGAGGCTAACTTGGCTTACTACGCCCTCCACGAACTTCATATCATGCCACATGAGTTAATGGCAATGAGCAAGCCAGATAGATCTGCAATTTATGCTATGATCTTGGTTCGAATCGATAAAGAGAAAAAGGATGCAGCTAAGTCCAAAGTTCGTAAAAAATGATCACAACCCTCCATCTGCTGTGGTAGAATATAGAAAAAATGTTTTAGGGGAAGTGATAGAATGGGTTTTTTCAAGAAAAGTGATTCTAAAAAGAATCAGTCTATAACTGTGAATTTATATCACGTAGATGGACTGCCTTTACCGGAAAGGAATCTTTGCAAAATTGAACTGGATTCCACCCAATTAAATATTGATGGCGGAGGAACAAGTTTTTCAATTGACGTTTCACAAATAAAAGATGCTCAATTTAAAGTTGAGAATGTCCCCGCACCAAATGGTGGTATTTGGATGACATGCTATCTTTTAATTAGTTATATAAATAAGTCTGGGCAGGTTAGTTCTGCTTCGTTTAAAACAGATAACGCTACGACCAAACCCAGAGATATCAAATACGCTCGAAAAATTGCAGATGAGTTAACTTTAAGAACAAAGAACTCCAATATAGTTGAATTATAAATTTGAATCAACGGAAGGCACTCCTGAAAGGGGTGCTTTTTTATTTTCTCAGAAAGGAGAGTTTGTATGAATAGTATTGCCGCCAGTTTAGCTCTGAACGATGCTTTCAGCCAACGGTTAGCGCAGGTGAATACTGTACTTGCATCAACGCTACAACTTATGGCTCGTTTGCAATCACAAGTACAAAATCCAATTACATTAAGAATTAGTGCTTTTGATGTTATTCATAACCTAGATATTATTAAACAGCAAATAGCTGCTTTGGGAACTGGCAGTCTAATAAGAATTAGTATTAATTCTAGTGAGATTCTTCAGAGACTCACAACTATTCGGCAGCAATTAGGTGGAGAAGAATCTATTCTCAAAATTCGCCTTAATACAGCAGATATTAATTCTGAGATCGCTGCCATCAGAAGACAGATTGATTCGGAGCTCGGTAATATTCAAGCACGCATCAGGATTGAACTTCCACGATCACTTGAAGCAATGTTTGTTAACTTACAACGGCTAGTTTTGCAACTTATCAGAGTTACACGCCAACTTCGCACACGTACTTCTGATGCTGATGGACTACGGCAAGCGCTTGAACGTATAGCTAGACTAGAACAGCAAATAGCGGACTTGCAATCTCGGGTTAATGGTAGGGTACGTGAAGCTGGTAAAAGCAGCTCAGCTTGGCTTAGTAATATTAAAGGCTTAGTTGCTGCTTACCTGTCACTGGCGAGCGCTAAGGCTCTTTTCGAAAAGACAGTTGGCGGGGCGATGGAGCAACAGAAGATGGAGGATATGTTTAAGGCACGTACCGGAGATGCTGAGATAGGGAAAGCGATGTTCGATAAATTCAAGGATGAAGCGCTGGCAGCTGGTCAGGATGTAACTAAATCGCTACAAAGCACGCTGTCCTTTTTCTCAACGACTCAAAATACAGACCAGTTATCTCAGCTGAACAATCTCGCCCAGCGGCTTAATGCCTTTGATAGTGCAGGGAATGGGATAGAGGGTGCTGCTTTTGCGCTCAAGGAGGCTATGAGTGGCGATATCGTTTCTCTAGCTGAACGATTTAACATGAGTAAATCCGATATACGGGCTTTTAACATTGATGACCTCGGTAAGGCGGGTAATATGGAGGGGTTCATCAAGGCGTTCGACCAGTTATTGGAGAAGCAGCAAATGGGTCAAAAAGCATTTGACACCATGATGGCGTCCCCTGCCAAACAGGTTGAAGTATTAGGTAATAACTTACGTTCAACTTTAGCGGATGCAGGCGGTGCTGCAGTTCAGAGTCTGATGCCGCTAATATCTATGATCAATACAGCCTTTCAAGACGGGACATTCCAGCCCTTTTTTGATGGCCTGAGCACAGCACTGGATTGGGTGGTTCAAAATGCCATTCGTGTCCTTGATATAGCTACAGAGATTTATAACTTTTTTTCCTCTAACTGGACGACCATTGCACCTATAATAACAGGGCTTGCAGGGGCGTTTGCTTTATGGAAAGGTGTAGTCATTGCCTCAAACGTTGTTATGGGCATACAAAATTTGTTAATGGGTATCGCTAAAGCGAGACAAGCGTACCTCGCAGGAGCAACACTAGCACAGGCGGCTGCGACAACGACTGCCACTGGTGCTCAGGTTGGTTTGAATGCTGCGATATTAGCGAATCCTCTCACATGGGTTATCGTTATTATTATCGCTGTGGTAGCAGCTATTTATTTCCTTGTTAAGTGGTTAATAAATTTGTGGAAAACTAACGACCAATTTGCCGCCGGTATGATGAGGGCGTGGAATGCAATTCTTAATTTTTTCGACCAGGTTCCCATCTTCTTCATGAAGGTTGGATACGGAATAGCTGATGCATTCGGATATGCGAAAGTTGAATCTCTT
This sequence comes from Paenibacillus sp. FSL R5-0928, assembly GCF_037970385.1. Taxonomy (NCBI): domain Bacteria; kingdom Bacillati; phylum Bacillota; class Bacilli; order Caryophanales; family Paenibacillaceae; genus Paenibacillus; species Paenibacillus sp. FSL R5-0928. The sequence continues at coordinate 2,141,840 of NZ_CP150225.1, forward strand.
AAGTTAATGGAAGACTTAGCAAACGGAGCAATAGATAGGTTGAATAAACTTATCGAAAAACTGAACGGATTAAAGTTCGTCAGCATAAAAGCAATTGGGCATGTTGAATTTGCAACCGGAGCTGCCGCTGAAGAAGAAGCAGCTCGTCAACAAAGAGCGGCGAAAATAACCGCTGCTGAGAATGGCGCTGCCAAAACTGCTGCTGAGAGAGAAGCCAAAGTACAGAAGATGCTGGAAGATAGAGCGGATAAACGAGCCAAAGATCAAACAGCCAAGGAAGCAGAGGAATTAGCCAAGCAAAATAAAAATAAAGAAGCTGCAGAAGGGTATGATTTCTCTAAGTGGGATTCCACACATACCGGTGCGGGAAATGGTTCAGCGACTGATAATGACAAAAAGAATAAGCTTAAAAAAGTTGATAAAGTCGGCAAAGTAGAGAAGCCAATCGACATCTCTAAAGAGGATCTGAAGGTTATGCGTGATGTTGCTGAGATGAAGAATATCCAAAACTTCGTAACATTGACACCTACTATCCAAGTGAAGACAGGACCAGTACACAATGAGACTAATGTAGATTCCATCGTTAGTAAAATCACAAAGAAGCTTAATGAGGACATCGTGAGTACAGCCAAGGGAGTATATAGCTAAGAGGAGGGAATGCCAATGTTAAGACGCCATGCGCATAAAAAGAAGGTCGCCAAAGTAACGACCTTCAATGTTTCGATAAACATTCAGAATGAACGATCGATGAACGAAATTATTAATTCCGTATCTCGCCGATTGGAGGAAGACATTATATCTTCTTCCTCACGAATTTACAGCGAAGTTTCTAAACCCTTTGTCACTCTGACTCCTTCTGTAAATGTGAAAGCCTAGAAAGAGCAATTGTTACAATCCGGGCGGATACTTCGGCTATCTGTCGTGTTAGTTCAGGATTGGAATTATCATCGACATTTAGTTCGAAAAAATTTTCTAAGATGTCCTTTTCAAGTTCCTGCAGATCAATATTAATAATATTCAACTCCTTTCATGAATAGTTGGTATGACTGAACACCTACCAATATTCGACAATAAAGGGGTTATTCCTCTATAAATCGGAGGTGAGTCTATGGCTAATGACTACAGCATCGAACTAAGTTTTAACAACCGTGCAATATGGTTTGAAATCCCCGTCCTTCCGGAAGAAATAGAGATTGGCGGGGAAGGTGACGGAGAGACTTATGATATAACGGATCTTGGTGAAATTAATGTAATCAAGGCCGCTAAGCTGAAAGAGATTAGCTTTAGTAGTTTTTTCCCGGCTATCGCAGTCGGTGGTACTGTACCGAGCTATTTATCATCAAAAAACTGGGGGCAACCCGCGGACTACATCCAATTAATTGAAACCTGGATGAACAAGCGAAAGCCGATCCGGTTTATTTTTACGTCAACGGGTCTCAAAATAAATATTGCTGCCAGTATCGAAGAATTTAATTATAAAGAGGTTGCAGGGAGCCCGGGCGATTTTGAATATGAAATCAGCCTGAAGGAGTATGTATTTTACGCTGCTAAAAAGGTGACGTTGAAGACAAATACAACACCAGCTGGTACAACCACCACCACCACTAAGAAAGAGCCAGCGAAACGCGCAGATGAACGTACCAAGTCTAAAACAGTTACCATCAAATCCGGGGACACCTTGATGAAGATAGCTAAAAGAGAACTCGGTGACGGTAGCCGGTGGAAAGAGATTCAGAAGTTAAACGGCTTAACAGACGCGCAGCTGAAGACACTCAAAATCGGCTCTGTTCTGAAGCTACCGGGGTGATGATACATGGAGTTATTGATCGATAATAAAAATGGCACCGTCTGGGATGTTTCCAGCATCGTTACTGATATATCTTGGAAGACGATCCGTATAGGTAAGGCAGCATCCTTAGAATTCACCCTTGTAGACCATGGCCCATGGCAAGATAAAAAATTCCAACTGAATAATGGCGATGTGGTTAGGTACACAGATGAGGGACATAAGGTTTTCTATGGATATATTTTCAGTATTGAAACTGGTAAGACGGAAGAAATAAGCATCCTTGCTTATGATCAGATCCGGTATCTGATGAATAGCGGAACTTATGTATTTACTAAACAGACAGCAACTCAGGTAGTTCAAAAGATCGCTCAAGACATGCAGCTCAAGACCGGAACGCTGGAAGATACAAAATACATTATTCCTTCCCAGATCCGCGACGATAAAACATTTATCGATATGATCTGCATGGCGTTAGATGAGACCCTGATTAACTACGGGACCAACTTCGCATTCTTTGATGAGTTTGGCAGCTTAACTATTCGTAATGTATCAAATATGCGATTTCCGTTTGTGATCGGTGATGATAGCTTAATGACTGATTACTCTTACAGCCGCAACATTGACGATGAGACATACAATCAAATTGTATTGTATAGAGACAACAAGGAGACTGGTAAGCGGGAAACTTACGTTACCAAAGATAGCGCCAGCATTGCTAAGTGGGGATTGCTACAACTCTACGAGTCAGTAGATGAGAATCTGAATCAGGCTCAAATTACCGAGCAACTAACTCAGCAATTGTTCATGAAGAATCGAGAGAAGCGGACGCTTAGTATAGAGGCCCTTGGAGATTACCGAATGCGTGCAGGATGCTACGTTAATTTATATATCAACGCAATGAACATAAATAAATTCTTCCTAGTCGATGAATGTACTCATAAGAAAGAAGGCGGAGTACATACCATGGACTTAGAGCTAAGGTTGGTGTGATCATGATAGATGCGATAAAACGCGCTGCCACTGAAGCGGTGAATGCTGCTGGTCCAGTTCTGGTACAGCTAGGAATTGTAGAAAAAATTAATCCTCTTGTAGTGTTGGTCGATAATCGGCTTTCACTTATGGAGGATTTTTTAATTGTTCCGGAAACCTTATCTGAACAGAAAATAACAATAGGAATCCAAGAATACGTAATTCGTAAGCCGTTAGCTACCGGAGATAAACTTTTACTTATCCGCATGCAAGGTGGTCAACGCTACGTAATCATGGATAGGGTGGTGAGCGTTTGATACCACAGAGCGATAACGTGCTGCTGAATGAGGATATGGAGGATACACCCCAACCAAGTCTTACTTATAAACTAGACCTTGTAAATGGGCGTATAGGATCCGTGGTAGTGGATGGATTGGATGCCGTAAAACAGGCAGTTATAAAAATACTCTCGACAATCCGATTTGAAAACCTGATTTACAGTGACAATTACGGTAGTGAGGCAGATGTTGGAGCGGTGCGGGGCCGGGCGGTGTTTGAAACCGAAGTGGAACGCTGGACTAGGGAAGCGTTACTTCAGGATGATCGTATCGTTTCCGTAACCAACTTTAGATTTAACTATGATGGCGATGCGGTACTCGTCTTGTTTGACGTAGAGAGTGATTACGGTAACTATACAGACCGATTGGAGGTGAATGGCGGTGTATGAAGATCAAACGTTTGAAACGATCTTAGAACGGATGCTAGACCGGGTACCAGATGGGCTGGACAAACGAGAAGGTAGCATTATTTATGATGCTATGGCTCCAGCAGCAATGGAATTAGCTCAGATGTATGTTGAGTTGGATATCAACGCAAATTTAATATTTGCTGATACAGCTAGTGGCGATTATCTGGATCGATCGATTGCGTGGTCTGGTGTTACCCGCAAGAAGGCAACAAAAGCTCAACTAAGAGGGCTTTTTTATAATGCTTCTAACACTTTAATGGATATTCCGGTTGGTAGTCGCTTCGCTATTGGTGCAATCAACTATAAAGCAATCTCTCGACTCTCATTAGGGGAGTATCGCCTTGAGGCAGAGGTTGAAGGAGTTACGGGTAATCAGCACTTCGGTGCCTTAATTCCAATCGATTTTATTAACAATCTAGCAAGAGCTGAATTGACGGAGTTACTTATCCCTGGGACTGATAGAGAGACAGATGATGCATTACGGCAGCGGTACCTCGATTCTGCCAGACGGCCAGCAACCAGCGGGAATAAATATCATTATATAGAATGGGCTCTTGAAGTTTCCGGAGTGGGCGGCGCTCGTGTATTCCCATTATGGTCAGGTCCGAAGACCGTAAAAGTTGTGATTGTAAATACAGAAGGTGCCCCAGCCTCAAGCGTTCTTGTGAATCAAGTACAAGACTATATTGATCCAGCTGCTGGGAAAGGTGAAGGACAAGCACCTATTGGGGCAATAGTCACAGTTACTTCAGCAATCGGTAAGACGATCAATATATCAGCTAAGGTAACTTTAGCGCCTGGTTATACCTTGCAGGGTGTAAAGAATTCCTTTTTGGAGCGATTGGAGACTTGGCGTAAGTCAGTGTCTTTTGTATCTACTTATGTAAGTCAGGCCGTAATTGGATCAATCCTTTTAGGGACTGACGGTGTTATTGATTATCTTGGGTTGCTACTCAATGGAGCTGTTGGGAACATCGTTCTTACAGAAGAAGAGGTGCCATTGATCGGTATTGTGGAATTGGGGGTGTAACATGGCCTACCCGAGTAAAGTTGATGTATTTCAGGAGAAGTTGAATAAAAGCCCAACGGGAAACAATTATGTCATTGAGGAACGGATAACACTTGTAGCAGGCGTTTATGAGGGGTTACTGAATCACGATAATATCAATAACGCTACTGTCCAAGTCTATAGTGGTAGTAAATTGACGGGTGATAAATTGACAAACTGGACGTTAACCATTCCGAGTGATACACCATGGCGCAGGTTAATTAAGATATTTAGTGGAGCTGCTGAAGTTTTCGTAACCTATGAAACACCAGGGGACACGGTGGAGGCTGACGATATTAATGTGCTACAAAAGTCTGTAACAGCCACACAAACAGAGGTTGAGCGGTATAAATCGAGTGGACTTATAGACGGTGGTTCATTTACGAGAGGGGTATAAGATGGCACAGACGATACAAATAAGACGTGGTACTAAAGCTCAACTTAGCACTTATGGTGCAATGCTTGTTGGCGAAATGGGCTTTTGTACAGATACTAAAGAAATATATATCGGAGACGGTACAACAAACTCAATGGTTGGGCGAGCTTTGTCAGGTGCAGAGGCTTCTCGTCCGGTGGCCGCATCTGTTGGACGTTTGTTTTACGTAACGAGTGGGGCTAATAGTGGATATCTTTATTTTGATGATGGCGCAGCTTGGAGGCGAGTGAACGCCCAAGCACTCAGTGATTTAACAGGATCGCTAGATAATATAGCGGATGGCGCTACTTATGCAAAGGTATTAAAGGCTGATGTCAGTGCAGGTCATATCAATAAGGTGTCAGATGGCACGAATACTAAAACTGCAGCTGAGATTAAAAGCCATATTGACGATGCCGCTAAACACCGAGTCATTAATGATTCTGGTACAGCCATTACCGATATCTGGTCTGCACAAAAAATCAAAAATGAAATCGAATTAGCAAAACATAATATCGAACCACAAGCATCGGTAAAAGATCAACATTTATTAGCGCCACCAGCAAGTCCAGCAGAAGCGGACCGTTATATCATTCCAGCATCAGCGACAGGGTTATGGGCAGGTAAAACAAACCAAATAGCAGAGTATCAGTCTGGAGCTTGGGCTTACTATACCCCTGCTGTAGGTTGGACTGCATATGTGGATGATGAGCAAAAGATCTACAGCTGGAATGGAACGGCATGGGTTAGGACTGGTGGTGCCCTACAGACGATCACAGCGGGCAACGGTCTTACTGGTGGTGGTCAATCAGATACCGTTACATTGACGGTAGGAGCTGGAAACGGGATTGTTGTAGATTCTACTACGGTAGCTGCTAAGCAAGGTAAAGGCATTGTTGTTAACGCGACCGGGATCGAGGCTAATATTGATGCTGCCAGTATCGTTTATGATGCGGCCAATGGAAATAAACTTACGGTCGCAACGATCGATGGGGGCACGTTCTAGGAGGCTTTGAGATGGCGAGAAAAGTATTAATCCAGATACGTAGAGGAATAGAAAGCGCAATCGGAACATTGGCAATAGGCGAGCTTGGCTATTGTACTGATACGAGCAAGTTATATATCGGTTCAACTACTGGCAATGTGTTACTGGTGGCTGCTCAAAGCTCAGGAGATATGCTTAAAAGTATTTATGATACGAACAATGATGGCAAAGTGGACTATGCTGCCAACGCTGATGCTGTCCCTTGGTCCGGTGTAGCTGGGAAACCAGCAACGTATCCACCTTCAACACATACGCACTCCGAATATATGAGTAAGGGTCCCGTAACATGGAACCAATTAAAGGGGGTGTGATGTTTGAGCTATGGAGAATCTTTATATAGCAATCTTCTTTTCACGGCTAATGAATTAGAGGATATAGACGATGTAAATACGGTTGATCTTATGAAATACCTACCGGCTTATTACAAGGGTGTTCAAGAAATAGAAGAACTGCAGAAATCATTAGGAATTGAGATATATGGCTTAACTACGAGGGGTCAAGAGGTGCTAGATCAGGCATATGTTGAAACTGCAACATGGAGCCTTGCGCGCTGGGAGACTGAGCTTGGATTAAGTTCGGATCCATCAAAATCTTACGTCAGTAGAAGAGAAATGATTAAGGCTAAACGGCGGGGCACTGGCACAACGACACCCGAAATGATTCAACGAACAGCATCGGCTTTTGCTGGTGGGGATGTATCGGTAGAAGAAGTTCCAGGGGAATATCGATTCATCGTCCGATTCATAGGCATTCTAGGCATTCCACCGAATATGGCTGGGCTAATTCAGATACTCGATGAAATCAAGCCGGCACACTTGGCCTATGAATTTGCTTATACGTACACATATTGGGATTCGCTTAAAGCTATAACTTGGAATAATGCCAACGCTGGAACGTGGAACGACTTAAGAACTTTTGGATAGGAGAGTGACACATGCAAACCACAGGGAATTTGGGCTTAAAGAAGCCCGAGGGAACAGATATCGTTGATATTGCCGATTTGAACGGAAATATGGATATCTTAGATACGACTGTTAATAACAAAGTTGATAAGGTCTCAGGTAAACAGTTATCTACCAATGATTACACAGCAGCCGAGAAAACAAAGCTAGCGGGCATCGCTACAGGAGCAACGAACTATACTCACCCGGCAACTCATCCACCATCTATAATCGCTCAAGATGCAAGTAATCGATTTGTAACTGATGCTGAAAAGGTAGCGTGGAATGGGAAAGCACCGAATACTCTTGTTTCAGCAGCACCGCAAAGTGACGGGTTGATGCGGGCAACTGACAAAATAAAGCTCGACGGAATCGCCACAGAAGCAAATAACTATGTTCATCCAGCAAATCATCCAGCAACTATGATTACTGAGGATGCTACTCATAGATTTGCGACTGACACAGAAAAATCTAACTGGAACAGTAAACCCAATTTAGCTACTACACCGCAACAAACAACAGCAGACATAACTTACTATGTCCGTACAGATGGTAGTGATAGTAATAATGGTCTTGCCAATACAGCGGCAGGGGCTTTTAAGACGATTACAAAGGCTATTAGTTTTATTCCACAAATTGTAAATCACGCTGTTACTGTTAACGTCGCGGCGGGAACATATTCGGAGATTATAACTCTTAGCGGTTATTCTGGTGGTGGATCTATATCAATACAGGGTGATACCGTGGCATCTTCATCCCGCACCGTACAAGCAATTGCAATTATTAACAACAGCACACGCACTGCGCTGAATGGTCTTAATTGTAATGCTTCAAATACAAACGGAGTATCTATATCAAAATCCGTTTATGTTGAAATTTCCTATTGTAATCTGATAGCATCGGCTCCGACCGCATCGGGGGTAGATGCTTCGGCATCAACCGTTAGAGTAAAAGGTTGTGCGATATCCAACAAAGGTCAAGCTATTTTATCTGCTGATGGATCGCGAATTCATAGTGATTCCAACTCTGGCTCTGGAAATACTTATGCGTTGTATGTCTATCAAGGTGCCGGATTAATTACACAAAGCGGTACCCAACCATCGTCAACAAATGGCAATGGTGCTGCAACTGGCTTGGTGCTGTCAAGTGGTGTGCTTAACCCATGGGGAGATAATACACTAACAAACCGCAGTGCCGGTAGGGCTTCAATGTCTGCTTCGCAAACCCTTGGAGCAGGCGTTGCTACGAAATTAGCCTTTAATACTCAGCACCAAGATTATTCAAACGAGTTTAATACCACATTAAATAGATTCACTGTTAAAAAGAGTGGTTGGTACTTAATTACTGGTGGCGTTGGTATTGTCTCTGCCCCAGTGGGAACAACTGTAAACTTGATGATTTATATTAACGGCGTTAGGGAGTTAGATGTCGGTTCTTTTACTCCAGCGGGCACAGTAGGCGGTATTAGTGTATATGGCTCCGGCTCAGTGTATGTTCCTGCGGGAACATATGTAGAATTGTATGCATTTCCGACCAATTCTGTGTCAACCCATGCTGGCAGTTACTTAACTAGCTTCACTATTACACAATTAGCTTAAAAAGGGAGGTATGACCGTGAATATATCACTAGCAATCATGTATCTATACCCGGACGCCGACCCGATGTGGGATTTCATAGTGCAGGACAATGGTCCAGAACCTGTCTTGCGGGAAGGGGGCGAAGAGAAGGGCCGTGTCCGGTATGAGATCAAACCCCCGGAGGAAGGCGAGGAACCCGTAGAGGGCATACACTACTGTTACGGCATCGACTATAACCTGCTCACTGAGGGCGAGGATTATGACCTTGTAGAGCGTGGGCCGTATATCGCCGTCTGGAATCTGGACGAGCCGCAGCCAACAGAGGAAGAGTTACAGGCCGCATGGGCGGCATATCTGGAAGCCGAGGCTAATAAACCACCGGAGCTGTCGGATATCGAGCAATTGCGCGCCGATAACGCAGCTTTATTACTGGAGCTTGTGCAGACTCAGGCAAAGCAAGATCAAGCGGAGCAGGACCAAGCGGCCTTACTTTTAAGTCTCGTGGAAGGAGGTGTGCTATAAATGAACTGGTACGCACTGGTTAAGCGATACTTTGACGCAGGGTTGTATACGGGAGAGCAGGTACAGGTATTTGTCACAGCGAAAAAAATCACTGTCGAACAAGCTACAGAGATTACAGCCAACGCCGAATAGTAGGCGTTTTTATTTTGCCCTCGGATCTGATCCGGGGGCTATTTATATTGAACAATAGATAGAGAGGGGAGTTGTTTTATGTCAGTTGGGGGAGTCAATCCAGGAGGAGGGACCGGAGGTGTAACCTTGGAGAATCGTATGGATGATGTTGAAAATCGTTTGTCCGGAATGTCCGACGAGTTGATGCGCTTCGGCGCAGAACATGCCACATTTAGCACTGAGCTGCGATTGCTTAAAGAGAAGCAGTCTAGACATGAGGAAGATGTAAAACAAATCAAAGAATCCACAATCGAAATGAAGATCCAATTCAACGAGATTATGCGGCGGTGGGATACATTGGATTCTCGTGTGTTTCAGTTATTACAACAATCGCAAACGGATAGTAAGAGCGAACGGAAAGTGTTTATCGATCTACTTAAATACGTTCTGGCCGGTACTATCTTCGCTATTATCGCTTTTTTATTTAAAGGAGGGGCGTAATGTTAAACTTAGATCAAGTGAAAAGTAAATCATCTACGAGATTGATAGGGTTGCATCCGGTTGTATTGGCTGCTGTAACAGCATTAATTGAACGCTGTTACGCTCGGGGAGTGTCTATCTTGATAACTCAGGGGTTGCGGACAATAGCTGAGCAGAATGGACTATTTGCTCAGGGACGGACCCAAGCAGAGCTTAATGCAGCTGGATTATCGAGCGTTAAGGCGCAGCCGGATAAACCAAAGGTCACCAACGCAAAGGGCGGGACCAGTTATCATAACTTTGGACTAGCGATCGACTTCGCATTGTTACTACCAGATGGGAAACAGGTATCATGGGATTTAAAACGTGACGGTGATGGTGACAAGGTAGCTGATTGGACGGAGGTAGTTCAGGAGGCTAAAGCTCTTGGTTTTGAATGGGGTGGTGATTTTGTCTCGATTAAGGATGCACCACATTTTCAAATCACTTTTGGAATGACAACCTCACAACTACGTGCGGGTGCTAAGCCGTCAGAGATCGCTATGGCAAAAGCAACGGCTATTATAGATAGACTAAAAGAGGAGGCGGACGAATTGTCAGCAGAAGAAAAAAAGGAACTGACTGCACTGCGGTCGGAGGTTAAAACTTTGTCTGAGGTGGTGGCTGGGCTTACTAATAGCAAAGATGTACTTAAACAAGCTGCAACAGAGCAAGGAAAGAGTAATGCTAATGTTTTAATTAGGTTAGATAAGCTGGAGAGTAAGGCGAGTCTAACTGAAATACCTACTTGGGCAAATGATGCTGTACAAGCTGCATTTGATGCGGGATTGGTAGACACACCAACGGGTGGAAGTTATGACTTTTACCGGATGCTTAAGGTTTTGTATACAGCTGGATTACTCATCACAAGATTGGAGGCTGAATAACCATGCAACCAATTATTGATCAAGCTCAACCCTATATTACTGCCATTGCTTTGGCTATTTTCGGTGTATTGGCAACAGTAATTCTACGGGCAGTAGCACTGCTACAACAAAAGGCGAATTCATGGTTTGATGCAAAGCTATCCGTATCTCAGCGGGAGCTACTACACAAGATAACAACTGAAGCTTTTGCGTATGCAGAAACTCTCTTTCGGGAAGCTGATGGGGAAAAGAAAATGGGAAATGCAATTCTCTATGTCGAGGAACAGTTAGATAAGAAAGGTATTAGTTTCTCTTCTGTTGAGATAACATCAGCCATAGAACATGCTTACTTAAGCTATGTGAAGAATAAGTAAAATAAAAAGAATCCCCGTCTTTCTAGTAGAGGATGGGGATTTAATAAAAAACGTTCTTGAGAATTAACTGTAAATATGGAATAATTTATTCCGTGTTTACTCCAATACGTCAGGATGTTAAGTAAATGACAAAGAATAATAAGAGATCATTCAGTGAGTCCTTTGGCACAACTAAGCTTTTAGCATTTTTGTTGTTAAATTATTTCGTGGATTTAATTACAGTTAGTGCTAAAAGACTTTTTAGCAAAACTTGGATTGCTGTCTTAATTACTCCGTTAATACATTTCCTTTTATGGTTTTCTGCCAAGGGGATCAATATTCCTTTATTTAATTTCACTTATTCGCTATACGGTGAAATTAGTTTAACTCAAGCAATTAGCACTGATTTATCAATAATTGAAAGATTGACAAAAATACTAATTATCGCCTTGCCTTTGAGTTTAACTTTTTTTTACTTCAGTTACAAAGAACAAAAGGCGCTTGCCATGAGTAGCGTTTCTTTTTGGAATAGATCGACTGTAGTTTATGGTTTGACCTCAGTTTTATCGATTGCTTTCGGAACACATTTGAGAGGAGCGTTGAATTACTACTACTCAAATACATCATCAATAACTTTGTCACAATTAAACGAAGAGTTTTCTGGAAGAGTAATATTTCTTATTGTATTGAGTTTATTGGCAATAATAAATGGGGTTGAAGCGATTAAAGTTCATCTTTCAAACTTAAATTTATCTTCTCAATTCAGATTCGCTTTAAATGAGATTCAACAAAGTTGGAATCTGCTCCCATATTCTTTAGGTGAGTTTCAGAAAGATCAGTTATATAAACGAATTAATAATAATATTAATGCTCTCTTTCAATTGTTACTTCTCGGTATAGAGAAAAATACAGTTGATTTTTATAATGAAGCATTAATAAAATGGGAAAATGCATTACAGTTAATAACTGAGGAAAATCCAGAAATACTAAAGCGACTAATTTTAAAACAAGGGAAAATGGATTCGCGATATATTTCATTACAACGATCAATACTTAAAAACCAAGTTAATTTAATTAGTAAATTGTTAAGTTCGCATCGACTTGAAGAAGCTAATTACTCCTTTAATGTATTTCTTAGACTGGAATCTGGGGAACAGGAATATTACACCGCACTTCATGAATTAGCAATCTTGTGTTATAGACAAGGTAATCTTGGTCTAGTATTAAGAAAACTTAATTCCTTAATAGAAAATCAAAAGAGCAAAGACAAGAAAATAAGCAGTGTGAATTCGATCTATGAGCAATTACTCATTTTAGCGGTTGAGAAAAATGACATTAGGGATCTTTCTGATATTGCTCATTCATTATTGAAAAATATAAAAATTATGCCAATAACTAATAGAACAACCCAAAGAAGAATACCGGTACAAAAATTAACATCAGCAAACCAAGATGAGGCCTTACGTGAATGTATTCTCTATATGATGATACAGACTCTTGTGAAGAGTGTTGAGGTGTCTCATTATTCATGTACAGGATTTTTAATAAAATTTATTGTTTCAAACTTCAATGGTGGATTTATTAAAGAAGTCTATGCTACATCAGTGGATAACTTAGTAAGGGATAAAAATCATGAAAATCCATATTTAAAAGATAATAGAAATTCAAATATATCGGCATCTTTTAATTTTAATAACAGTTCATTGAGGTATTGTTTTGAAAAAATGTCTGTGCTTCTCTACTCCCAACAACGATTTGTTCAATACTATAACATAGCTATTGATAAATCCATTCAAATTGAACCTTATATCAATATTTCTAAATTACAAAATAATATTAATTACTTGTATAAAAAAATACTAAAAGTAGGGGATAAATATGGATTACTCGTGGTAAGTGATTTAAAATTTATTAGTGTCGTAAAAGCTGAAGTGATTAATTTTACGAGTGTATATAAATCAAGCAAACAACATAATAAAGTCAGAACAACAGTAAGAAACGGAAATGTATCAGGGAAAAAAAGGAATAGGGAAGTATAATTGTATATACAAAATGGGAACGTTATGCTTTAATCTAGATATAATGGAGAAAGGAGTGATACTATGGTAACTATCCAAGACGTAGCGTCCTTTTTTATTGAAAGGTCATACAAAGATGGAATACCTATCACGCATTTAAAACTCCAAAAGTTATGTTATTACGCGCAATCATGGCATCTAGTCTTGTCTTCAAAAAAAGAGCGGCTGTTTGATGCTGAATTTCAAGCTTGGGTGCATGGACCTGTGAATACTGAGATATTCTCAAAGTATAGAAACTACGGGTGGAACCCAATCAAAAGTGAAAAAAGTAAAGCGCGGTTTAATGATGACCAAGAAAGTATATTGAATGAAGTTTGGGAAGCTTATGGTCATCATGATGCAAAATTTTTGGAATCTTTAACTCACCAAGAGGAACCTTGGATTGAGGCTAGAAAAGGTTTGGCAGAAGACGATTACTCAAACAATCCTATTAGTGAGAAAACAATGAAGAGATACTATTCAAAACTCTGAAGATTAGTTGAAGCCCTACCATTAATGGTAGGGCTTCTCTTTGCGTTCAGGAAAAGCCGCCTTTCCAGTATATAGAGTATGTATACATAATGTTCCAAATGAATTAATCTATACTTATGGATAATGAAAACTATCAGTATAGAGATACATACTTTTTTGTGGGGAAACCAGCAATTCTATGGATCTCTATATTTGGCTTGGTGCTACTGGGATGTGTATTGTTTTATTTGATTAAGAGATACTTAAAGCAGAGAAAATGAGGCCAGGTATTTATTACATAGGAGGATCTTGTTGAGTAATGTATACAAAGGCCTATAGACAAACTCTGGATTTCTAACAGCTGCCCTTAAACAATCTAAAGTGGATATACTTGAACGCCGTGGTGATCTAGCTAGCTGCATAATTGATTGTGAGGGTTCAGTACAGAAATGGAGTCCAGTGAGCATTAAAATTGCAGATGCTTATTACATGAGAAATGAGTTTGAGTTTAGGATGGTTTTGGCATAAGCATTTATATAAACAAATACCCCGTCAACCTTAAATGGTAGGTGGGGATTTGTTTGAGTTCTGAGGTTAATCCTACCTAGTAGAATTTACGTATCCTTTATTATGTTTATCATTTGTTGCATAGACTTCTTTGCTTCTGGAATAGGAAATACAGGGAACACGTGATTCATTTGGGGATACTCAAAATAGTTGATTTTTACCTTTTCTTTTTCGGCTAATCCCTTAAATTTTCGAGCATCGGGTAGGAATAATTCATGAGTACCTACAAATAAGGAAATTTTACCTAAGCCTTGTATAGGTCCATTCATCGGACTTAATAAATAATTACTAGTTTCTGCTTCCCCGGCATAAATTTTACCGACCTCGATCAAAAGTTTTGCATCAAGCATAGGTTCCTTTCTCGCCATTGTTGCTATATCCGGATGACTGAGTGTGATGTCTAGCCATGGGGAAAGGAGTATAATATTGCCTGGCTGCGAAATATCATTTTTCAATAAAAATTGTGCTAGGGCTAGTGCAAAGCCGCCACCTGCGGAGTCACCCATCAGTACAATATTTTCAGGCGGAACCTTGGTTAATAAGTCTTTATAAATAGGAAGAACCTTTTTAAAGGCTTCTTTGTAATCATGATTTGGGGCTTTAGGATACACAGGAACACATATTGTTCCATTCAAATTTTGGATTAATTTATATAAAAAACGCCAATGCCATGATAGTGGTTGTTCGATATATCCTCCACCATGCAAATATAGAATTTGTCGTGTTTCTGGTTGAGAAGCAGATTTTAAAATAAATGTGTCTCGGAAATAGCTTGTATCTTTCAGTATATTATATTTTTGCCGTAGCTTAGCTGGTATTACATAAGAGGTGTCATTAGCTATTCTTTTTTGTTCAATATAATTGGATGTGTCGGTCTTTTTTTTATTTAGTAAAAATAATCGTTCGACAAGAAAACTCTGCCAACTCCTCATTCCTCATGACCTCCATTGACGATAGCATTTGAAAATGTTCAACTGATATATGTATAATACCAATTCACTATGATAAAATATATTTAAAAATAATTAAGATTTATAAAAAAATATTTAAGGATGGGAATTATGTATATCGCACAATTACAGTATTTAATTGCAGCTGCCAGTCATGGAACTTTTACTAAGGCTGCTAGTGTGCATCATGTGACAGTACCTACGATTAGTCAATCGGTACGTCAACTGGAGGATGAATTAGATACAGTTATCTTTCATCGCACGAAGAAAGGCATCGCACCTACGAAAGAAGGATATCTTATACTTCAACATTCTGCATCCATTCTCAAAAGTGTGGAGATGATGAAACGAGAACTATCTTTTTTAAAAGAAGAAGCTTCAGAAAATATTATCATTTCCACGATACCAGGAATGGTTCCACAGGTTGTCCAAACAACTATTGAATTCGCTAAAAGATATCCTTTACTTAATGTCCAAATGTTAGAGGGAGATACGCAGACAGTACTAAATCACGTTAATCAAGGGTATGCAAGTATGGGTTTAATTTCTTACAGTTCTGAGCAACAGGAAACTTCTTTTGATTGGATGCCAATGATACAAGGCAAGGCTGTACTGATCGTGAACAAGAATTCCTCATTACGGTTTTTAAACGCAGTAACTGCTGAGGATTTAAGAAATGAAGTGTTTGTCCTATATAGAGATGAATATATTGAATCAATTGCTCATAATTTGATATCTGCACATCCTACTAATCGAATTGCGCTAACTACCAATAATATGGATGCCTTATATCAAATGGTTGTCAAAGGAGATACCATTACGATAGGACCTGATTTTATCATTCACTCTTTACCTTCAAGTTATCAAAAACAGATTGTAACTGTTCCGTTGAAACAGTACAATTCCGAGCCAGTAGTTTTAGGGCGGATTACTAGAAAACAAGAACGTGCTACGAGGATGGCTGAGGAGTTCACAGCCCGTTTAATTGAGTTATTTATAGGAACTCAAAGTAGACTTGGAGATGAGAACAAATGTTAGTTTTGGTTGGTAATTTTTTTCGAGGTATGGTAATGCCAGACATAGTGCACAGGATTTATTGAGTGAACGAGATATAAAGATACTAGCACAATCCACGGATCACCCTTACACGGTTTGACGCTTATGAGGGTGGATCGTCAGCTCGGACAGATTAAGTTTCGTTGTGATGATGATTGGGAATGGATTAAAACAGAAAAGATTGTAGATGTGAGTACATAAAAACACTGTTCGCCTTCAGAAGTGATGGCGAACAGTGTTTTTACTATATATAGTGTTTTTTAATGATTTTGTGCATTGATTACAAGGTATGTTGACATCAGCATAGCGTTCTGTTTATAATTTATACATCAGATTATATTAATCTGAAATTCTTGCAGAGGAGGGATGGAAATGGCTGTACATGGATATGCTGCGCCTATTGTATCGGAACTGGTGGGCATACCATATGCCACCTTGGATTCATGGGTAAGAACAGGGTTTTTCATTCCTGAAATTGCCCAAGCTTCTGGAAAAGGTAGTCGTAGATTATATTCCTTTTCCGATGTATGCATCCTGAAGATACTTCAACTACTCAGAGTCAGAGGACTGAACTCGGAAACACAAAGCCAATTAATTAATTTATTAAGAACCGGTGAGAAGGAGGTAGAGGCATATGGCAAGGACGACATTGCGTTATTTAAAAACGGAGAATTTATTATTGAAAAAAAAGAAAGAGTCAAGAGTATAAGTTATGAAGAATTAGAAGATATATATTTTATAATACCGATCGGAAGATTCATTAAAGAACTTAAGAGAGATATAACTGCGCGTGACATTCATGGTGTAATTGCAAAAGAAGACGGAAAAGTAAAGGTGGGATAAAACGTGGCAGAAGAAAAAAGTAGCCGTCGCTCTTGTAGGGAGCCAACGGCTGTGTAGAGGTTCGTAACTGACACAATCGGCGTCCATGTGTGTAGTGAACCGGCTACAAAAGTAATATTAATTAAAAACATCGTACAATAATATTATCACATGGATCAAGCTCCCGGCAAGAAACAATTTATTGGCAATTGCCAGGGAGGTCATTAAAAATGACTAATATTATACCATTCGACAACAGTTCCGAGAAACCAAAGAAAAAGCAGAGCAAGTACATCAAGAAGGTTATCAACGGAGAAGAACTTACTTGGAGTGTTGAATACCAAGCATGGGGAGTATTCCGTGCATCAAGGAAGAATCCTAAGACGGGTGAAATTGAGTGGGCAAAACTGAGAGGGAAGAGGGCGTTTTTCATTCCTATTTATTACGGCCCATTGATGGATGACGTCGAATAACTAAATAAACAAATTTCGTTAAATACTCCGGTTCGTATTTAACGAAAAAAAGGACAAGCCCCATCAGTGATTATACTGGTGGGGCTTGTTTAATATATCATCCCCATTTCACGGAGCCTATCTTTAATCTTCTTTAAACGAGCTTCCTTTTCATTTGCTTCTTGTATCTTCAATAAATCCGCGGGTGTATCTTTATATTTTCTAATGATTTTCTTTAAGGTCAACTCTCCGATATCCTCTTCATTGTGCATTGCAACCGTTGGGGCGATTTTGTGATTTTCTATTATCTTGGGATCTGCAGAAATCCGTTCTAGTAAACTAATTAAAAGTACGTGCTTTTTAACACCTATTCTTCGAGCCTGACATATTTCTTTCCAAGTACAGTTTAATAAACGATCAAGATCTAAATAACCTTGGACGTATAAGGCATTTATGAGCCCCGTTAAATTGTGTCCTTGTTCTTCTTCATGAGCCACGGTTTTTAAACAATCGATATCCATATAATAAAGATGTGCTGGAAGCGGGAAATAGTGTCTTAATGCTGTGTTTTCATCGATGATGTTTTCCATGATGATTTACCTCCATCAAATTATATGGACACTATATCACGTTTATCTTTGTGGTGAAAGTTATATAAATACCATGGCAAAATCCCTACCAACCTAATACAGGGGGGGAGGGATTTTTTATTTATATCTCAACTTCTTCCCATCCTGGTGGTAATGGATCCTCAGGTGCAGGTTCTAGATGTGCTGGCAGCACACTAATAAGTAAAGGCTCGCCAATATCGAGCAAGACAGTTTGTGTTCCTTTAGCTATAACAATACCGATCTTACTGATATGGATACCGTATGTGATGCAGACTCGAACACCAAGCGTTAACTCTTCGATTTTCACTTCTTTCATCCCCTAAGGCAAATTTTCCTTACTTTGTACTATTAAGTATCGTTGTTATATGAATATGGTCTTATTTGTTAAAGACTGTATTTAATTACCTATAGTCGTTTCGACATATAGCGACAGTATATTCCAATAAACGGATTTAGAATGAATTAGGAGCAATATGCTCCTAATTGAAGTAGGGAAGTGCGGATATCCGCACAGCCTACTCCTTGTCGTCTTGTACAACAATCCATTCGTGTAGATCTTCCATTCTGCAATCAAATATGAGAGATGCTGCGTACTCATCTTCTGGCTTCATCACTCTCTCATTATTGCAAAAATGGGAGATGATACGTTTGGGCCGACCGGATCGTTTGGCGTACTCTGCTTGAGTCCAGCCTTTATTGTCGATCCAATCTTGGAGTAGACACCTTCCGCGAGTTACGCGCAAGCTGCCATGACTCCTTTCAGTTTAGGTTGCTGTTCGAGCGAATTATACCACAATACATAATGAGAGGAGTAATGAAATTGGTTAAAACTGTTTGTGCAATTGATATCTATGCTTTAGGGAAGATTAAAGCGGACTCTGCTTTTGTTCTTTGGCAACTTCAAACAGACAATACTTACTCAAATGAAAGCGCGGCGAGCGATATCGAGAATATTGTCAGAGAGATTATTGAATTTGAATTCAACCTCAATGAAAAATTTCTATTTGAGTCCAAAAATAATGAACTAATTCCTGCCCCTTTTTTGCCCCCTCGATAATGAAATGATATGAAGTTGCATGACATGACGTCTGCTATTTATAATAGAAGAAACACGATTTGAATAGATGTGAAAGCCAAAAATAATTAAGTTCGAGATGGAAGGTTCAATCGGTTAATAAGAGCGCTTATGAATGGAGGCCCGTCCTCCTAACGTTTATATTTCTTCAAAGCATCCGTAGATATTTTTCTACGGATGCTTTTTTTATGGGCACAATTGAAAAAATCCCCGAATGCTCCGGGGACTTACCTTTAATATTTTCAATTATCCATTTCCGGCAACGGCAATTCCACTGAAGGATCTGGCTCCCAGAGATGCCGTTCTAATCGCTGATGCTACAATGGTGTATTGGATCTGGCCAGTAAGCACATCGGTCGAAGGCGGATAGTCGACAGCGGTGATTCCAACCATTTCATATTGGGTCGTTGTATTATTGATGTTTCCGGGGTACGTTGTACTAAAAATTAATATATTATTGCGGTAAATACTAAAAGTAACATCATTCTGAACTATAATGCTAACATCAACACTAAGTCTGGCAAAAGCATTCAATGTGACTCTCACTAAGCCTGCATTTGCAGGTGTAACATTTACTGTCTGAAGTCCAATGTCACCGAAAATTGCACCTGAACGAACTAAATTAAGATTTTGCGCATCCATAGTGCTGCCCTGTGAAATCCGCATATCAAGAAACTGTATACTCATCCTATTCACCTAACCTCTCATTGTTGATTTTATATTTTATGAGAGAAAGAATAGAATGGCACCAAATCATTGACGGGGTTTTTTATATAGTAAAGGCTACTGTTTTGCCAGATCATTCACTTCTTTATTAAAAGCCTCTGAATATTGATTAAATTTACCTGCATCAAGTGTTAAGCTGTCATCGTTTGCTTTTGGAGGTGTCTCCTGGATCTGCTTATATAAAAGATCAATTTCTGGTGAAAGCTTGGCCCAAATTTTCTTAATAGAATCATACTTAGTATCTAACTTGTTCATATATGTATCGTATTCTTTTTTCTCTTCCATGGCTTTGCCAAGCTGTTCGACCGTAAAGTCTATGTCCATGCTCGCTCCTGTACTGCTTGTACCACTTCTAGTGTATGAGATAACATCTACAAACCCTACATTCCAAATGTCGGCAATAACAAAATTGCTTATTTCTCTTAGCGTTTTTTCAGGTGAGGGTGCTGCTGTATCTGCTTTTGAGGAAATTTCCCCGAAATTAAACAAGTTTTTAGATTCGTTGATCGCTGTGTTTGCGTCCGTAGGGTTATTGTTATTTGTATTGCTACACCCTGAGAGAAGGATAATGGCGATAATACAATATAAAATAAGCTGCTTTTTCAATATAGTTCCCCTCCATAATATAAGTAAAAAGTGTTGTATTACTATATTACGGTAAATTGTGGTAAAAGTTTTACATCTGAGGCAAATTTAAGACGGCGAAAAAGTGAACTCTTCGAAACCCGGAATAAATTCCAATAATTATGCAAAAAACCGAATAAAGGTCCTCCTAATATTACACGATGATTACAATATTCATGTAGATTCTTCATTCATCAGGATTAAGGAGGAAACACGAGCATTTTAAGATAACGAGGGTCCTTTATATCATGTAGATGCTGCTTTTTTCCGAAATAACCGCAAAAACGCGCAATTCTCCCCTTTGCCGCATTAAATTATGGATGATACACTGCATAAAGTCACTAAATTGTAAGCGCTAAAAAAAGCTAGCTTACGATGTAACATTTGCTTTATACAAAAAAACGCTTACTAGGTAAGCCTTAAGGAGGAGAGATATGGATGTTCTCAGGCAACTGCGCGGTTATTATCGAGAGAAGCTGCATTTTCTGATTCTTTCGATTATATGTTTGGCCGCTGCAACTGCAGTGGGGCTGATTACCCCCAATTTGTTAAGAAAGCTGATCGATGATGTTATTGTGCCACTTAAGTTTACAGAGGTGCCAGTGCTCGCATTGAGCGTGTTAGCTGTAGTAATAGTAAAAGCATGCCTGCAGTTTGCACATGGTTTTTTTGGAGGACGGCTAGGTAACTTTCTTGCATACCGGCTGCGTAATGCTTGTTATGAGAAGCTGCAATTCCTATCTTTCCGTTATTATGATACCGCGAAAACTGGGGATTTGATGTCCCGACTAACCGGAGATTTGGAAGCGATTCGTAACTTTATCGGTTTCGGTTTTGCTCAGTTGCTTAATGTCTTTTTTATGGTCATTTTTGGTTCGATTATGATGTTCTCACTCAATTGGCAGCTTACTCTAGTAACTTTGATTACGATGCCAATCCTGGCGTTTATTGCGCTAAAATTTGAGTCTAAGATTCACCCGGCCTTTCAAGAGATGCGCCTTGCGCTCAGTTCTCTGACTACGGCTGTACAGGAGAATATCACGGGTGTGCGCACCGTCAAATCGTTTGCGAGAGAGGCTCATGAAGTAGAGAAATTCTCGCACCGTAACGAACGTTATAAGAATAACCAGATTTTTGCTGCTGAGCTCTGGAGTAAGTTTTTTCCAGCGATGGAGTTTTTAGCATCGATCAGTGCAGCTATTCTGCTTGGAGTAGGCGGAACGTTAGTTATTAAGGGGAAAATGTCACTGGGCGAACTGGTTGCTTTTTTCAGCTTAATTTGGTACATCATTGGACCGATTTGGGGTCTTGGATTCCATATTAATAACTATACACAGTCCAAAGCATCGGGAGAACGTGTATTGGAAGTACTTAATCAGAATATTGATGTGAAGCATAAAGAGAACGCCCGTGAACTGGTACCTTCTGAGGTTAAGGGAGATGTAGCGTTTAATCACGTCACATTTGCTTATGGAAACAAAATGCCTGCGGTTACAGACATTGATTTTGAGGCTAAATCTGGTGCGGTTATAGGGTTCCTTGGAGGAACGGG
This sequence comes from Paenibacillus sp. FSL R5-0928, assembly GCF_037970385.1. Lineage (NCBI taxonomy): Bacteria > Bacillati > Bacillota > Bacilli > Caryophanales > Paenibacillaceae > Paenibacillus > Paenibacillus sp. FSL R5-0928. The sequence continues at coordinate 2,163,707 of NZ_CP150225.1, forward strand.
CTCTGGTAAATCGACCATTACACAGCTGATGATGCGTGCTTATGACGTTAATGAAGGCAGCATCACACTGGATGGGATGGACATCAGAGAATACAATGTTCGCAGCTTGCGTTCACAGATCGCGACGGTCTTTCAGGAGACCTTCCTGTTCTCCTCCTCAATTCGCAACAACATCTCCTATGGGTTGAAAAATGTAAGCATGGAAGAAATTATCCGAGCTGCACAACTTGCCAAAGCCCATGATTTCATCATGGAGATGGAAGATGGTTATGACACTGTGGTGGGTGAGCGCGGAATGGGTCTTTCCGGTGGACAAAAGCAACGGATTGCCATCGCTAGAGCCCTGCTTAAGAATCCGCGGATTCTTATCCTCGATGATGCGACCAGCGCTGTCGATATGGAGACGGAGCACGAGATTCAAGCCGGATTCCAAGAGGTCATGAAGGGGCGCACTACACTTATTATTGCCCATCGGATCTCCTCCTTGCGCCATGCGGATCAGATTATCGTCATGAACGAAGGTCATGTACAGCAGCGTGGTACCCATAAAGAGCTAATTGAAGTGCCGGGTCCTTATCAGGATGTATACCGGATACAGTATGCTGATTATCTGGCCAGAGCGACCGGAAGAGGGGAGGAGTGAGGCATATGAAACTTGAAGCCAAACCAATGACCGCTACGGGAGCAAAAAATAAAGCAGCCGAGCAGCAAGAGCTGGATGAACGTTTTGTATATAAAGATGATGATGTCATCGATAAGGCTTTTGACTGGAAGCAATTCACCAGACTGTTCGGGTACATGAAGCCTTATGCAAAGCAGATGCTTCCATTGGTGTCCATCATGATGATTCTGGGAACTATCACGAAGTTGACCGTCCCGTTCCTAACAAGTTTAGCCATTGACCGTGCGATTGCGCCAAAGGTGGGGAATCCCAGCTTATCTCTGCTATATTCGCTTACAGCAGGGGTAATCGTCTTATATCTGATTCAATGGATTGCGGGAGTATACCGGATTAAATACACGAACATCATCGGCCAAAGAGTGATTTATGATTTGCGCTCAGATTTGTTCAAGCATATTCAGAAGCTTTCCTTTAACTTCTTTGATAAACGTCCGGCAGGTTCGGTATTAGTGCGGGTAACCAATGATATCAACTCTTTGCAGGATTTGTTCACAAACGGGGTTGTCAATCTGATGATCGACTGCGTGCAGCTTATGGGGATTACCATTATTCTGCTAGTGATCAACTGGAAGCTAGGTCTTGCAGTAATGGTTACGGTTCCGATTATGTTCTTTGTTTCAACTAAGCTGCGCCAAAAGATTCGGATCGCTTGGCAGGATGTGCGGATGAAGAACTCCAGAATTAATTCTCATTTAAATGAATCGATTCAGGGAATCAGAGTCACACAAGCCTACACCCAAGAACAAGAAAATATGAATTATTTCGATGTTATGAATACCGACAGCAAAAAATCCTGGAACAAAGCCTCTGCGATGAACCAGGCGTTCGGTCCGATTATTGAGGTCACAGGTGGTTTTGGAACAATGATCCTCTTTTGGCTGGGGGCTTATCTGATCCAATCTGGAGAACTCACAGTAGGTATGCTGGTAGCATTCAGTTCTTATGTCAGCAACTTCTGGGACCCGATTAATCGCCTTGGGCAGATGTACAATCAGCTGCTTGTGGCAATGGCTTCCTCGGAACGGATCTTTGAATATTTGGATGAGCAACCTGCGGTTCAAGATAATCCTGGTGCTAAGCCAATGGGAACGATTCGTGGGGATATTAACTTTGAGAAGGTCATTTTTGAATATGAAAAAGGCCGGGCTGCATTAAAAGGTATTGATCTGGATGTAAAAGCAGGACAGTCGATCGCGCTCGTAGGTCATACAGGTTCTGGTAAAAGTACGATCATTAACCTGATTGGCCGGTTTTATGATATCAAAAGCGGCCGAATCACGATAGACGGTGAAGATATCCGCGGGGTTACGTTAGACAGCCTGCGAAGGCAGATCGGAATCGTGCTGCAAGATACCTTTATTTTCTCGGGAACGATTCGGGATAATATCCGTTTTGGCCGTCTGGAGGCTACAGATGAAGAAGTGGAAAATGCTGCAAAAGCCGTGGATGCCCACGACTTCATCATGAAGCTGCCCGGTGGGTATGAGACAGAGGTGGAAGAGCGCGGCAGCGCGTTGTCGATGGGACAACGTCAGCTTCTCTCCTTCGCCCGGGCGCTCTTGGCAAATCCGCGTATTCTAATCCTGGATGAGGCAACTGCCAGCATTGATACGGAGACAGAGCTGAAGATCCAGGAGGCACTCAAAATCCTGCTTCAAGGCCGAACCTCCTTTATCGTAGCGCACAGACTTTCTACCATCCGCCATGCGGATAAAATAGTCGTCCTCGATCACGGAGAGATTAAAGAAGAAGGAAACCATCATGAGTTGACATCCCGTGATGGGGTATACAACGGTCTGATCGAAGCGCAATTCCGCTTCCTATAGACCGACAGAACAGAACAGAACAGAACAACAGCTCATTCCCGTTGCTTAGGCAACTGCGGTGTGGGCTGTTTTTTATAGGGATATAGAATGTAGAGATTAATGGGTCCGGGGTTAGAACAGGCAGACCAGAGTAGAGTGGAGTATGGCATATAGGTATTACGGGACAAGGCAAAGGAAGAACGGCAGAATGGAAGAACAGCAGAACAGCAGAACAGCAGAACAGGGGAACGGCAGAACGGCAGAATGGAAGAACGGCAGAACGGAAGAACGGAAGAACGGCAGAATGGAAGAACGGAAGAACGGAAGAACGGAAGCACGGAAGCACGGAAGCACGGAAGCACGGAAGCACGGAAGAACGGCAGAACGGCAGAATGGAAGATTGGAAGAACGGCAGAACAGCAGAACAGCAGAACAGCAGAACATAAGAATGCAAGAACAGTGGCAGAACAGCAGAACATAATACAGCAGGGTTAGATTTCTATTCAGTTACTTAGGACGTTTGGATACCCTGCCCGTCACACGCAGCTCAAACATTTGGGCACAAATATCTTGATGCCATTGTAGATCAGCTGTCTGTTCCGCTAATTGGATTTCATTTTGCAATCGGGCCATCTCATAGCAGTAGGTAGCGTTTATTTGCAGGCACTGCTGTTGTTCCGTTTCCTCAGCAGCAGTAAGCTGCCGTCTACGGCTCAGGGTGAACAACTCGGCAAGGCGTTCATGGACAGGAAGCATGCTTTTTTCCTCCTACAGCAATTTAAAACCACATATTAGTCTCGCCATGAGAAGAGAAATTTAAACGTTACGTCAGATAATTAAATTGAGGGGCCTTACTATGTTGAGGGTAGGAGGAACTATCTTCGAAGTCAGAAGGAAACAAGTAGAGGTGAAAATCGAGGGAAGTTTAGGAGTAATCAGGAAACGAATCGTTTAGTTGCAGTTTGTACAATAGTAACCGCCATTCTCGTTATAAAAATACTGTTAATTGCACTTTGTGCAGCTATTTTCGAGAAATGTGCTTATTAAGGGCATTTTCCTTAATTCTAGTTGCACAAAGTACAACTAAATCAGAAATCGGCTCGCTAGACGTGGATTTAGTTGCACAAAGTACAACTAAATCACAATTCAGCTCGCTAGACGTGGATTTAGTTGCAAAAGTACAACTAAATCACAATTCAGCTCGCTAGACGTGGATACTGTTGCACAAAGTACAACTAAATCAGAAATCGGCTCTCTAGACGTGGATTTAGTTGCACAAAGTACAACTAAATCAGAAATCGGCTCTCTAGACGTGGATTTAGTTGCAAAAGTACAACTAAATCACAATTCAGCCCGTTAGATGTGGATTCTAGTTGCACAAAGTACAACTAAATCAGAAGTCAGCCTGGTAGACATGAATTTTGTTGCACAAAGTACAACTAAAAAATCCCCCGTAGTCAAACCGGGGGATTTAGTGTACAAACAGCAGCTCTGAACCTTTTGCTAAGCAACGCAGGACCTCAAGAAACGCCCTAGTCCATGTAGATTTCCACAATCGTAACGTTACGTTCGCGGGCTAGATCGACAAATAATCCATCGATCTTTACCAGCGGACGGAAAATATCAACTGGATTGTTCATGATAATCACACCTGTGTCCCCCGTGTTCAGTAATACTCGCTTGCCGATAAAGTTAGGCATTAAATGCTGTATAAAGGCTTGAACCGTTCTGCCGTTCAGCTTACCAAAGCTGAGGTCATTTAGTTCACGTAGGACAGAAATAAGCTCTTGCTTGGACTGATAGACGCGTTTAGAAGTCATCGCACTATAGATGTCAGCTACAGCAGCAATTTGCGCATAAGGATGAATATCGGATTTGGTTAGCTTATTAGGATAGCCAGAGCCGTCCTCACGTTCATGATGCTGCAAGGCTGCCAAGGCTGTATGTGAGTCATCCATAGAATTGCGGATAATTTCGTAGCCGTACTTAGTATGTAGTTTAACTTCTTCGAATTCTTCCGCGGTTAATTTCCCAGGCTTATTTAATAGTGCAGGTGAGATTCTACATTTTCCAATATCAATTAAATATCCAGCTCGTCCAATCTCATAGCATTCTTGTTTGGAATACCCAAGCCAGATTGCAATATAATAAGAGAGCATACCTACCTGCAAAGAGTGATTGTAGGTATAATTATCTTCGCGATCGAGCAGAAGCAGCAGGGAGACTACATCCTTTTGCTTGTCCAACGATTGAAGCGAAGGCTGAAGAATGTCGTTAACCACGGATTGGTTAAAGCTTCCTTTTAATAGTGCTTCCATATAAAGATTCTCAAAGCCGTCAATCATGGTATCAAAACTAGTGGTCACCGTCTGAATAATTGAAGGTCTGCTTAATGGGGCAGGTTCTTCCACTAACGTCTGGATATCAACATAATCAACTCCATGCTGCATCAGCTTGGCGATATCATCTATCTGGAGCAGCGATCCCTTTGGTAATACATGCAGACCTCTTGAACTATAAGCGTCTGAGTTGAGGTGATTACCAGGTTTTAGATCCGAGACGTGTACTCTCAATGCCTATGCCACCTTTTATCCGATTTTATCCAGAATATCAACAAAGTGCAGATTTTTCAATGAAAAAGGAGTGAAGATTAATTGTGGAGGGAATCGGCAGCCTTTTGTTCAGAGCCTACCCAGTGCTGGCCTGATTCATTGATGTCTTTTTTCCAGATAGGGACGGTCTGTTTCAGCAGTTCAATGGCCAGACGGCTAGCCTCGTAACAGGTATCGCGATGAGGGGTAGAGACGGCAATGATAACGCTTGCTTCCTTCAGGCCTACAAGCCCAATGCGGTGGGAAATCGCGCAGCGTGCATTCCAGCGATTCTGCACCTCGTCACCAATTTCTTTCAGCTTGCTTAAGGCCATAGGAATATAGGCTTCATAGTCTAATGCTGTTGTACGTAGTTCTCCGGTCATTTCGCGTGTAGTTCCTACAAATAATAAGGATGCTCCATGATTGGCGTCGAGGACGGCATCCAGAAGCTTCTCAGCATTTAAAGGCAGATCCGTTATGCTATAGAGGCCGTCAGAAGTGCTCTCATATAAAGAACCATTCTCTCCACCGGAAACGGGAGGGATTAATGCAACTTCGGCAGACTCGGTGATGAGGGCTTCATCAGGTGCATATTCCCGGTCAATGGCGACCAAAGAAGTTCCAATTAGGGATGCTGCATCCGGATAAGAGGTTGAAAGGAGTTCTTTTAACTTCCCAGCGGTTAAGGGATTCTCTGTCGCATGAAAGGTCAGAGAAGATGAGCCGATAATCTCAGCCAAACCCGCGAACAGACGGATTGTGATATGCATACTTATTCACCTCTGAAATATGTTGTAATGTCTACAATATACCATAATGAGCCTGAAAATGTTATGCTAGGCTCTATAAGATCATGCATCGGCTGCTTCATTAAAGAGCGGCTCAACAGGTAGGAGGAATGTTGCTAATGGGGCATGTGCCGCAAAGACTGACCATACTTCATACCAATGATATACATAGCCATTTCGAAATGGTGAGTCCATTGGCAGCAGAAATCGGGAGACAAAGAGCTGCAGCGGGGGAAGAGCCTGTGCTGTTGCTGGATATTGGCGATCATATGGATCGTGCAGCCGTCGAGACAGAAGGAACTATGGGTCAGGCTAACATCGATGTACTTAACTTAACAGGATATGATACTGTAACCATCGGTAATAATGAGGGGTTAACATTCTCACAGGAGATGTTATCCTCTATTTTCTCCGGGTTACAGTGCCCAGTGGTATGCTGTAATTTTGTGGAGACTGCAACAGGGGAACCTCCCCACTGGATGAAGCGTCATGCCATCTTGGAGAAGGATGGAATCAGAATAGGAATAACTGGAGCGACAGCGGCATTTAGTTCGTTCTATTCCTTGCTGGGCTGGGATGCCCTGGATCCCGAGACAACCCTTCGGGAACAATGCCTTCTTTTAGCTCCCCAGGTGGATATTCTAATCATCCTTTCTCATTTGGGGCTTCCCGCAGATCGAATTCTGGCAGAGCGGCTGGAAGGTGTGCATGCTATTCTTGGTGGACATACGCATCATATGCTGGAAGAGCCGCTCATGATTAACGGAACAGCTGTATGTGGAGCGGGGAAATTCGGGCGTTACCTCGGGCGGCTTCAATTTGAGCGGAGAGAGGGACAAACTGGATTCAGTCTGGTGGCAGGTGAATGTATTCCGATTGACCCAGAACTGAAGGAAGAGGTTGTAGGTCCTGCCGCTACTATTCATTTGGAGCGTGGTCGTGAGGCTCTTCAGCAGACCGTTGCGATCACAGATCGTGAGCTTCCTTTGAATTTGCAGGGAGAATCCCCTTTTGGCAATCTTTTAGCCCAAGCTGTACGTAGATTTACAGGCGCCAGTTTGTCGATAGTTAACACAGGTCAGCTTCTAGGACCTTTGCCTGAAGGGGAGGTTACAACGGGAATGCTGCACGCCCTATGTCCTTCTCCCATTAATACATGCGTAATCAAGCTGAAAGGCCTAGATATTCGCATAGCTTTGGAGCAGAGTCTTACGGAAGAATTTTATAATAAGGTGATTTTTGGGTATGGCTTTCGCGGGAATTATCTGGGCAGCTTAGCAGTAGATGGGATAAAAATCTTGTACGATCCGCAGCAGATACCGTATGATAACAATATTGCAGTTTTTGTCGAAGGAAATCCGCTGGAGGATGATAAAGAGTATAATGTTGGTACGCTGGACATGTTTACTTTCCGTGCAGGCTATGAGACGATCGCCAATGGGAAGGATCCTTTATTTTTGCTGCCTCATTTTTTACGCGACCTGCTTGGGATGGAATTGCAGCGCCCGGACAGTCTTGATGAATGCATGCTCACTCGCTGGCAGATCAAGTCTGAGTAAACCTGCAGCTTACAAGATTTACTTTTTGATTCCATTTAGACAGTGCTAGATTCCCAAAAAAATAGGAGGAAATTATGGACACGATCACAGCTATTATTTTAGCAATTGTCGAAGGGATCACTGAATTTATTCCTGTTTCTTCTACAGGACACATGATCTTGACCTCGAAGCTTCTGGGCTTTGATGAGCAGGATTCGATTATGAAGACTTATGAAATCGTTATTCAGCTAGGGGCAATATTGGCGATTGCGCTTGTTTACCGCGAGCGTGTGCTTAATTTGCTGGGCATTGGGCGTAAGAACTCAGGAAGAGGCGGTGTGATGCCGGCGTCTCGTTTGAACTTAATCCATGTAATACTTGGGATTGCCCCAGCACTAGCTGTGGCATTTTTTGCCCGCGATTTTATAAAAAGTCTCTTTGGGGCCACGACTGTTCTTTGGGCGCTTGTCGCCGGAGGGATTCTAATGATTATCGCAGAATGGGTAAATAGACGCAAAATTAGAGTTACAGCGCATGAGCTAGACGATCTTTCTTACGGACAGGCGCTGGCTATCGGGATGTATCAGATTATTTCAGTGCTTTGGCCAGGATTTTCCCGTTCGGGATCTACGATCTCCGGAGGGATGTTAAGTGGAGTTAGTTATAAAGCTTCTGCGGATTTCTCCTTCCTTATAGCCATTCCTATTATGTGTGCGGCTTCCGGATATGAACTGTTGGATTCTTATAAGAACTTCACTAGTGAGACGATTGGCTATTTTGTAATTGGATTTCTGATTTCTTTTGTAGTGGCTTATGTAGTGGTCATTTTGTTTATGAAATTGATTCAAAAGATTAGATTGACGCATTTCGCGATCTACAGATTTATTCTTGCTGCTATATTCTGGTTGTTTATTATGCGTTAATGCCCATAGGCAAAGACCTAGACACACCCGATGTTCTTCATGGTGCACCTGTCTGATCTCTACATAAACGGTATAGACAAAGCGTGTGACCCAAGGATTTCAAAACAGAATAGCATTTTACCGTTAAAGGCAGGAGTGAGCTAAGTGCGTTTAGTATCCGTGAATCAGCTTCAAGCAGGCATGAAATTAGGTAAAAAAATATATAATGATGAAGGTCTAACTCTCCTCGCGGATGGGGTGGAGCTTACTGATGCGTTGATCAAGAGGCTTGCAAGAATTGACATCGGTTATATTTACATAGAGGACTCTGTCACGGACGATGTTGAGATTATAGGTATGCTTCAAGATGAGACGCGCAATCAGGCACTGAAGGTGATTCGTAATCAGTTTCAGCAAATGACAGGCGCTTCAGGAATAAGTAAGGGATTCTACCATCTGGATAAAAAATTCTCAAAAATCATGGATAGCATCCTGGATGATTTGTCTTTACAAGAAGATCCGATGATCATGCTGCTTGATATGCACACTGCTGATAACTACTTGTACGTCCATTCCCTGAACGTCTGCTTGTACACTTTGGTGCTTGGCATTGCGCATGGGTACAGCAAAGAGGAGCTTCGAGTGATTGGTCTGGGTGCGCTGCTGCATGATATTGGCAAGACCCAAGTCCCGATAAAAATCATTCAAAAACCCGGCAAGCTCAGTGAAGATGAATTTCGGCATATGCAGGCACACACCGAGATCGGGTATCAGATTCTCAAGGAAGAACCGAATATCCCGCTGCTCGCGGCTCATTGTGCGCTTCAGCATCATGAACGCATTGACGGATCCGGATATCCGCGGGGATTAAAAGGACCTCAAATTCATGAATATGCCAAATGGTTGGGCGTGGCTGATTCCTACGATGCTATGACCTCCAACCGGGTCTACAAAAAGGCTATGCTGCCACATCAAGCCGTTGAGGCGCTTTATGTAGGTTCCGGTACATTGTATGAGCAGAAGCAGCTAGAGTTATTTAGAGATCGTGTGGCTATCTATCCACTTGGTCTTACGGTGAAGCTCAGTACGGGTGAAAGTGGAGTTGTTGTCAAAATAGATCCAAGTACGCCTCACAGACCGATCGTACGTGTGCTTACAGGGCCTGAAGGAGAGAAAGTCGTACCGTTCGAAAGGGATCTAGGAAAAGCCCTCTCCGTTGTTATCGTTGACGTCGCAGATCAAGGCGATTCTGTGGGAACGCCAAAATATTTATAATAGCAGCGAAGAGAGAAGAATAGGCTTGTCCGCATAACTCGCGGAAGCCTATTCTTCGTCTCGCTGCTATTATTTTTTACAGTGAGAAAGCTTGTGAGGACAGTCCGAAAGACATCCGAAGTGCAGTTTTTCTGACTAACGTGGTATGATATAGGATAAGACACCGTTCAATCTTCATGATTATGGGTTAATAATAGGAATAAGATTTAAAGGAGCTAGTACAAATGAATGTTTTAAGACCATTAACATCTTCACCGAAGGAGCTGTCGCCAAGCTACGATCCATGGGATCCCATTACTTCTGTACGCAAGCATGGACGCCATGTGCTAACGAGTGTGGAATTTACAGTAACCAATTTATGTAATATGCGGTGTGAACACTGTGCGGTAGGTGATAGTTTAACCTCTAGAGAAGGGGATATGCTGCCGCTTAAAAATATGTTGGACCGTTTAGATGAAGTAGAGCATCTGGAGACTATTAGTATTACCGGCGGAGAGCCTATGTTTTTGGCCGGAACGGTGGATAATATCATAGTGCCGCTCTTAAAGTATGCCAAAGAGCGAGGGATTAGATCGCAAATTAATTCTAATCTGACGATGCCGTATGCTCGATATGAAAAGCTGCTTCCGTATTTGGACGTTATGCATATTTCTTTTAATTATGTGAACGGAGACGATTTTCATGAAGTTGGTTTTGCCAACAGCGGGCATGCTGTTTCAAAGGAAAGTGCATATCGGTTATATAATGCAATGATTGAGAATTCTCGACGGCTAAGTGAGGATGGTATGCTAATTTCTGCGGAAACTATGATTAATTACCGTACACATACTAAGCTGCCTGAAATTCATAAGTTGATTCTCGACATGGGCGCCAAACGGCATGAGGTACATCCTATGTACAACTCCAGCTTTGCTTCGGCGTTGCCAGTGTTGTCCTTGAATGAAATGCGGACGGCAATCCATAAACTACTGGATACCCGTGATCCGGAGATTTGGATGCTGTTTGGGACCCTTCCGTTTTTTGCTTGCAGCTTCCTGGAAGAAGACCAGAAGCTGATAAGCAGAATGCGCGCCGAGAAGAATGTTACCCTTCGCAATGATCCGGATGGCCGGAATCGAGTGAACGTAAACATGTTTACGGGCGATGTTTTTGTTACAGATTTCGCTGATATCGCAGCCTTTGGCAACATCGAGAACCAAAAGCTGGATGATATATTTATCGATTGGCAGACTAAACACCCGCTGAACCAAAAGGTGAACTGCCACTGCGATGCAGCAGGCTGCTGCGGACCTAATCTGTTAGTGGCGGATATGTATTATCCGGAAGTTGACTTCAAAACTAGAAAAGCGATCAATCTGTAGAAATGAGGCGTTGTTAAGTGGTGCATACGGAATTTGAAGTAGGGAGATTATTGCTTAATCTTTTGCTGGTTCTGGTGCTCGTATTATTGAACGGTATTTTTGTAGCAGCGGAATTTTCATTAGTTAAGGTCAGGCAGTCCCGCCTGACCCAACTTGTCAGTGAAGGTAATAAAATGGCTGGATATGCTCTGAAAGTAAATAAGAGACTGGACTCCTATTTATCCGCCACTCAGTTTGGGATAACACTTGCATCGCTGGGCTTAGGTTGGGTTGGAGAGCCCGCGATTTCTGAGCTGTTGGTCGAACCTTTAATGTACCAGATGGGGATCACCGATCATACCCTGATTTCTACTGTATCTGTGATTATTGGATTTTCGATCATTACATTTTTACATATTGTACTTGGGGAGCTTGCTCCTAAATCGCTCGCGATTCAAAGAACAGAAGGTTCGGCACTGTTGTTATCTGCACCCCTGATGTTCTTCTATAATGTGTTCATGCCTTTTATCTGGGTGCTGAATGCTTCAGCCAATGCGTTACTTCGGTTAGTCGGTGTGGAGCCTGCAAATGAAAGTGAAGCAGCACACTCGGAAGAGGAAATACGTATTCTGATGAATCAGAGCGCCAAGAGTGGCGTCATTGACAAAGATGAAATGAAACTAATGGATAATATCTTTGAATTCTCAGATCTGCTTGCACGTGAAGTCATGCTGCCGCGTACAGATATGGATGTGCTTTACAGCAATCTTTCGTTAGAAGAAAATATGAAGATTATTACCGAAACGAGACATTCACGTTATCCGGTTGCTCTGGAAGATAAGGACCGTATTATCGGTTTTATTCATATTACCGACCTGTTGTTTGCTCCACCGGAGCAGCAGAATGATCTTACAACTCTGGTTCGGCCTATCCTTAACGTTCCGGAATCGATGGAGATCAGTCATACTCTTCGTTTTATGCAGAAGAATAAGGCGCAGCTAACGTTGGTTGTCGATGAATATGGCGGCACAGCAGGTTTGCTGACAGCAGAAGAGATTCTGGAAGAAATCGTAGGAGATCTGCATGACGAGTTCGAAGATGAGCGTCCAAGTGTGGAACATAACGGGGAGTATATCTCTGTTGAGGGCCGGATGCTGATTGAGGATGTCAACGATCTTACGGGTGTTGTGATTGAAGATGATGAGGTGGATTCCATCGGCGGCTGGTTGTTTAAGGAGCTGGAGGGTAATCCAACCAAAGGAAAACGTGTCAAAGTTGAAGATGTTATTTTTGAAGTCGAGGAATCGACAAGATTGCGTATCACTAGAATTAATATCCACCGGGAACCCCGTGTTGAGGATGAAGAAACCTCATCAAAATTGGACGAGGATAAAGAATAATCTATTAAAGATTGTAACGTATTGTTCCGGTTGATCAGGGATATAATGAACTCCTCCTGTAAGAGCTTTATGGCTCACGACAGGGGGAGTTTTTTGTGGACACATAAAGGACATAACGCTCGTCTATGCTAATGTTTATAAATTGTTTGAAAGCGGGGTCTAGATTGAAAAAGAAACTTCTTCTCGTTGAGGATGAAATTCGTATTCGTGAACTGGTATCTGATTATTTCTTACAGAATGATTGGGAAGTACTTGAAGCGGATAATGGAAGAGATGCATTGGTTTGGTTTGATTCACTGTTGCCGGATCTGCTGATTCTGGATATCATGATGCCTGCTATGAATGGCTTTGAAGTGTGCCGTGAAGTTCGTGAGAAATCAGCGGTACCCATCATTTTGTTAACCGCCAAGTCTACAGATGACGACAAAATCTATGGATTTGAATTAGGAGCCGATGATTATGTTACAAAACCATTTAGTCCAAAGGTGCTGGTAGCCCGGGCAAATGCACTCATGAAGCGGGTTGAAGGCACCCATCAGCCTGAATCTGGCATAATAAAATTTGGTTCCGCGATGTTTAATACCTTAGCTCATCGGTTGGAGGTAGAAGATGCGGAAGTGGAGCTTACCCCTAAGGAATATGATCTTTTATGGCTTTTAATACGAAATAAAGGGATTGTCATTTCAAGGGATACGATCCTCAGTCGGATCTGGGGAATTGAATTTGAAGGAGATTCCAGAGTTGTGGACAGTCATATTAAAAAGCTGCGAAGTAAATTGGGTTATGAATCACGTTTTATTCGTACGGTAATTGGCACAGGATACATGTTCGAGGAAGAGGCATGAGAAGACGGGGAATTACTTTTAAACTGTTTGTGATGACCGTTATCTTTTTCCTTTGCTTCTATGGCATGGTGATTCTAAGCCAATTGCTGTTGTTTGACAATTTCTATCAGAAGCAAAAAGAGCACCGCGTGGAGAAACACCTTAAGAGCTTTGCGGCAAGATATATAAGTGAGCCATGGGGAAGCACTCGAACCTCTCAGGAGCTTGTCCGGTTTATGCTGCGGAATAAAACACAAATGGTTATTTTGAAGCTGGATGGAAAGATGAATTCAGAAGATCCATTTCATATAAAGCTAATCGATGATGACGGGAAGAGTATGGTTGTTTCTTTATCCCTATTCATGAATCAGTACGGAGATTCACTGAGAGCAGCAAACATTAAAGTAGATGATCAGTTGAGCGTGGAAGGCGAACTTTTGGACGAAGACAGTGCTTCACCCGTTATACTCTACCCCATAAGCATTACAAAAAAAGGGGGCGGAACAATAGGGGAGACGGGAGAGACTGGGACGATTCATGCATCTGGTACTGTTGCAGAAGTTGTACTGCCTGATTTGAAAATATGGAATCCACGCCAGGGAATACTGTTTGAGGCTCTAGAGGAATGGTTTCCTTTGACACCGGCGCAGGCAGAAGACTTCAAAAATTTGAAAATACAGAAACAAGACTGGATTGCTCCCTGGAGTGGGAGTCGCAATTCTGTGGTTATTCTGCCCCTGAAGCAAAGTAACGGAGAAATTGAATTACTATTCACAGTCACTTCATTACAGGAAGTTAAGGATTCGAACGATGCGTTGCGTTGGTTCTTTTTATATCTGGGAATGGGTGGTTTTGTCCTGATTCTGGTGCTTTCTCTCTTTTTCTCGAAAATGGTAACGCGTCCGCTAATTAAATTAAATAAAATAGCCAAACGTATGGTTTCTCTGGATTTTACAGGGGACACATCGATTCGGCAGAAGGATGAGTTAGGCAGCCTTTCTAACAGCATGTTCACCTTATCACTAAGTCTGGATTCTGCTTTACGAGAGTTAAGAGAGGCCAATCAGCAGCTAGTTGAGGATATGGAGCAGAAACAAAGAATGGAGATCATGCAGCAGGACTTTTTTGCCAACGCCTCCCATGAATTGAAGACACCACTCAGTATTATCAAAGGTTTTGCTGAAGGCTTGGAAGATGGCGTTAGCGCCGGCAAGCAGGATCACTACATTAAGGTAATTATTGAGGAAGCCGATAAAATGGAGTTTCTTGTTAAAAATATGCTAGATCTAGCGCGGTTGGAGTCGGGCACGATTAAACTTCGGAAAACTTCCTTTATGTTAAGTGAACTGACGGAAAAGGTGACGGACAAGCTGGTCCACTTGCTGAGTGAAAAACATTTGGAAGTCATCATTATTCCTGCAAATGAATTACCGGTCTATGCGGATGTGAACTGGATCGAACAAGTTATGCTAAATTTTATGACCAATGCTATCAGGCATGCGGAAGAAAGAAGTTCTATCACCGTCAATATTGAGAGTCATGCCCAGACTATTGTATTCACTATTCAAAATATAGGAGAATCAATCCCTGAAGATCAGCTGGAGCAGATCTGGGAGCGGTTCTATCGGTTGGAGCCATCCCGCAGTCGAATGACAGGCGGTACGGGTCTGGGGCTTTCCATTGCGAAGCGAATACTAGATATGCACGCTTGTCTTTATACAGTGAAAAATACGGAGAACGGTGTCAGCTTTACTGTGACCTTTGTAGGTTAAATCGGATCAACAGAAATACTGCTATGAAAGGGGTGAGATTGTATGAAATTGAACTGGTTGCCTTCAACGTGCACACTAGGAAACTTGGGACTAGGATCACTGTCCTTATATTTTACGATTCAAGAACGATATAGCCTAGCTTTATTAATGATTTTGCTCGCGGCAATATGCGATGTACTGGATGGATTACTGGCAAGAATATTGCAATGTACTAGTGAATTCGGTAAACAATTGGACTCATTGGCGGATATTATATCATTTGGTTTAGCGCCTACCTTCCTTATCTTGTTGTATAGGTTAGAAGATGCCCACTGGATTGGACCTGCAGCTGCAGTTTTCTTTTTGATCTGTGGCGCACTTCGTTTGGCCAGATTTAATCTGTCGGCGCCTTCCAAAGGGTTCGTGGGGATGCCGATTACTGCTGCTGGAGTCATTCTGTCGATGATTTCTTTACTAGATGAACGTATGAAACCAGGACTGGTCATCGGATTAATGGCATTGCTGTCCGTAATGATGATTAGCCGTATCCCATTTCCGTCCCTTAAAAAATCCTTCAACAGGAAGTGATACACCCATGCCTTGGATTATAGAGTTTATTTCACAGTACGGATATTTAGCCATATTTGGCCTTATGGCACTTGGGATTATCGGACTTCCTGTGCCTGATGAGGTGTTAATGCTGTTTGTAGGCTATTTATCCTCCGTTATGGTTTTGGATTTTTCACTTTCCGTATTGGTTTGTTTTATGGGATCTATCACAGGAATGCTTATCAGCTATACCATTGGTTTAAGACTAGGGCAACCTGTGGTAGCAAAATTCGGCAAGTGGGTTGGCCTTACACCCAAGCGTTTTGCGAGTATGAAAAGATGGTTTTTGCGGTTCGGAAACTGGGCGATTTTCATTGCTTATTTTATTCCAGGTCTGAGGCATGTATCGAGCTATATCTCTGGAATCAGTGCTATGTCTTTCAAAAAATATATACTTATAACGACTGCAGGAGCGCTAACCTGGTCACTCCTTTTTGTTTCTATCGGCTTTTTTGTGGGGGCTAAGTTTTCCTTTTTATAGCCATTGAAGTTTAACATTATTAATCGCAATTGAATGGAGCAAGATCAATGAATGTATTCAAGCGATTCTACGCGAATAGGACTACCAGACGCTTTTTTATTCTCGCACTTATCGGGTTGCTGCTGTACATGGTTCGTGGGATGCTTAATCTGGTGTTGCTGACGTTTCTGATTGCTTTTGTCATGAACAGCTTTCAGATTGTGCTCAGTAAACGAATTGGTAAATTCATGAAGGTTAACAGTAAGGTGATTATTGTCATTCTATACCTTGCTTTAATCGCATTGATTGTACTGGCCCTTGTAAAATATCTTCCTAAAGTATTGGAGCAGATTAAGCAATTAGCCATCTTCCTCACCAATCTCAAATCAGAGGATCTTCCGCAGAACAAGATTACATTATATTTGTATGATATGCTCAGGGACCTTAACTATCAGTCCTATATCAAAAGAGGCATCGATTATGTGCTGCAGGTTAGCAACTGGGGTGCAACTTTCGTTCTATCAACCATTTTAAGCTTTGTGTTTATTCTGGAGAAGAACTGGGTCGTCAGTTTCACTTCTAGGATGAGAGAGAGCAGGATTGCCTGGTTTTATATAGATCTGGAGTATTTCAGCCGAAAATTCATCGTTTCCTTTGGGAAAGTAATAGAAGCGCAAATTCTCATTGCCATGTTCAATACCTGTCTTACTGTTATTGGCTTGTGGCTGCTTAACTTCCCGTATTTATTTGCCCTGGCGATTTTGATTTTTCTGCTCAGTCTCATTCCGGTGGTTGGTTTTTTGATTTCGCTCATTCCGCTTTTAATAATTGGTTACAACATCGGCGGTCTTATAACAGTTACTTATGTGCTGGCGATTATTGCGGTGTTGCATTTTATCGAAGGCTATTTCTTGAATCCTAAGCTGATGTCCACAAAAATGAATTTGCCGATGTTCCTCACCTTTAGCGTGTTGTTGTTCTCTGAGCATTATATAGGTGTCTGGGGACTTATTCTTGGTATTCCTATCTTTGTATTTATGTTGGATATCCTTGAGATTACCCACGAAGATTCGTTCAAAAGAGCGAACCCCTAAGCTGAATACTAAAAGACTCAAGTTATAAGCTGTTTCCGGTACTTTTCCGGAGACAGCTTATTTGTCGTGCACATTGCTCAAAAAAATTGCTAATGGGCTTTTTTTGTAAATAACGTTTTATATTGTGTCCTGCTGTCATAAGTTAGCTAAGGGAGTAATGTTCAGAGTCTTTAAAGAAGGAACAGGAACAAAGGAGGTACAAAAAAGATGGAATCACAGCTGCGGAGGTATACCCCCTTTAGGGGCCCGTTTGATCCTTGCCCACCGGTGCCGTTCAAGACGTATGTAGTTCCACCCAATCAATTTATCACCTTTCAGCCACCCGATTTGCCACAGTTTAGTTTGCAGGAGGCTCTGAAGTATGGAACGCTCTGGCCAGCACTATTTAGTCCGTATGAATCCAAGTGCAAAGGAGGAGGAAAATAGACTATGGAGGCAAATCCTTGCGACCAACGTTATTATGAATTGCTTGAACAGTTGCAGACCCTTGATTTTGCCTTAGTGGAGTTGAACTTATATCTAAATACGCATCCTGACGATCTGAGAAGTATTGAACAATTTAATCAGCTTACGCTGGAACGAACCAAGCTAGCGAATCATTTTCAGGAGTTATATGGTCCGCTGCAGAATTTTGGCCGCGCTTATTCTAAATGTCCATGGGAATGGAATCAACCCCCTTGGCCTTGGCAGGTGTAAGAGGAGTATAACCGTAAGGAACTATTTTTCTAGAGGAGGGAAGTTCCCGAATGTGGATATACGAAAAAAAACTGCAATATCCGGTACGGGTGGGTAAATGTGATGTCCGGATGGCGCGTTATTTGAGTGAGCAATACGGAGGAGCAGATGGCGAGCTCGCCGCTGCACTACGCTATATGAATCAAAGATACACGATTCCAGATAAAGTTATTGGCGTGTTGAACGATATTTCTACTGAGGAATTCGCTCACCTTGAGATGATTGCCACGATGATCTACAAGCTGACGAAGGATGCTTCGGTATGTGAATTAGAGGAAGCGGGATTAGGGCCACATTTTGTAGCGCATGATCATGCCCTGTTCTACACGGATGCTAGCGGTGTTCCATTCACTGCAGCCTATATTCAAGCTAAGGGAGACCCTTTGGCAGACCTTTATGAAGACATTGCGGCTGAGGAAAAAGCCCGGGCTACATACCAGTGGCTGATTGACATGACGGATGACGTGGACCTGCAGGATAGCCTCAAGTTCCTGCGGGAGCGGGAGATAGTGCATGCTCTACGGTTTAAGGAAGCGGTGCAGATTATTATTGATGATCGGAATCAGAAGCGGGTGTTCTAAGGATTTTTGTGAAAAAAAACATTAAAAGCCGTTCTCTTCTATAAGAGAACGGCTTTTAATGTTAGAAAATATGGAGCGGCCAACAATCCAGCCATGCATAAAGCCATTTTTCAAGCCTTGTTTGGTCATTTCAATGGTAATGGTGAAAGCAGTAAAGCTCTTGCAGCCATTGGAGATGAGACACGTTAATCCATCAACATTGCTTTGATTGAAGGTGAAAGTGATTGCGAAAAAGAAACAGATATAATCGAATATTTGAAAAAAATAGCCATGTCAGCTTCGGCTAACAAGGCTATTAATAATGTCACGAGTTCTGGATTCCATTATTTAATTGTTATCTTTATCGGTTTGTTTGATCAGTTCATAAGCGATATACCCCATCATTCCCAAGAACAACCCTGTGCCTGCAATAATGTAAACGATCGTAAATATTTTTCCGAGTGCTGTCTGGGGAACAAATGTTGGATGACCTAATGTACTAAGCGTTGCAACACAGAAATAAATAGCATCCAGGACAGACAAACCTTCCTGTTTGACATAAAAAATGGTTCCAGACAACAGCGTCATCAAAACTAATAAGAATAATGCTTGGAAATTTTTACGTTTGAGCGCTTTCCATAAGCCCGAGAATAAACGTTTTAAAGTTAGTAAAAATGATAACATGCAGCTCCACCCTTCATTTATATTAGAGCATACATAACAAATCGTAGTCAAACTATTGAAACCAAGCAGCCTCTTATGAGGTTGCTTATTTGTTTTGAGAAATAGTTAGAGTCAGCAGCACCTTCCTGGTTCTCTCCCAAGTTAAATTCCTTCTAAGAGCATAAGTTTCCTTCAATTTGATAGAAAAATTCTGATTCATAGGATCTATTATGGAATGTTGATTTCAAAGTAAAGCTTTGAAATCTTCTATTTAGCAATGGAAGCGGATAGGAGTGATGAATAACCTTGGAAAAGTAAATGTGCCAAATGTCTTAAATTAAACTAAAAGAAAAGTACGATGAGGTGACCTTAGAACTGGATCTATATACACTAGTAATTTTACTATTATGAAAATAATGGTTATTTATTGGGGATCTTTGAACCATTTTAGCAAAAAATGTTATGGAAAATATAAACTATTAAGTATACAAACCGATAATGCAGTATGTATATCCTAAATTGGAAAATAATTTATAATTTATTTAAAATTTACACTATTATTTCTTGTTAATCCAAAATTCCTATCCAGTGGTGATGAAAAAGATGAGTGCTCAAGAAATGCTAACCAATCAGGTACAAAGAACCCCTCGAATTAAACCGAATTACCCGGAAGGTGAAATGGTTTTGGAGGATCCTGCCCGGCCATCGGGAAAACCAACCTTCTCATGGTTGACGATTATAGTCCCCCCTATCGGGATGTTAGTCATTTCTATATTTATGTCAACATTGACCAGGTCATTTACCATGCTGATATCAACCATGGGTATGACTCTTCTGACGGTCATGGTTTCAATTTTAAATTATAAATCCAGTGTGAAAAAACATCATGAACAGAACAAAAAACTTGAAAAGAAATATCTCAACTACTTATTTCAGGTTCGTAATGATTTACAAAGTGCCGCGAGTACGCAGCGAGAAGCCTATACATATATCCATCCAAGTATTCAATCTTGTGTTGAAATCGTACGGGGGAGAAGCAAGCAGCTGTGGGAAAAAACAGGAATTGAAGATGATTTTCTGAATCTCCGGGTTGGTGCTGGAATCCAGCCGATTGCTCTGGTGCCAACATATAGCTCAAAAGCGAAAGCAATTGATGACGACAACCCACTTGAAGAAATCGCCAGTAAAATATGCGAAGAGATGTATTTTGTACGAGACATTCCAGTCTACATACCGTTAAGGAGTATTAATACACTCGGAATATACGGCAAACAGCAGGAGGTTCGTGATTTCCTCAATGCTGTCCTGGTTCATTTAACAACACACCAAGGCTACGATGATGTAAGGGTAATATGCGTGATGCAGCCTGATGATCTGGAACACTGGGAATGGTTAAAATGGCTGCCCCATACATGGAATAAAAATCGAAGCCAGAGAAGTTTGGCTACAACATCCTTTGATGCCTCCAATATTGCGGATGAATTACTTCCAGAGCTTAGAAAAAGAGAAGAAAATAGCAAGAATGGTTATGGACTACAGCCAATGCAGGCCCCACATTATGTTTTTCTGGTTTTTGCTCCTGAACTGTGGGACAGCACGGATATGATGAAGTATTTGCTCTCGGGCAATGCTTCACTTGGAGTGACCAGCATTTTTACATCAGAGAAGATTGATGTTGCGCTGCCGCTGAATTGCCAAGCTATTCTGGAAATTAAGGACGGTAAGGGAATGGTTCGCAAAGATACTAATCAGCTGTTAAGTCATTTAGCTGATTATTTTACTGCCGATTCCCTGGATAAAAAAAATTCGGAGTTTTTTGCCCGTTCTTTGTCTCCGCTCAGAATTAAAGAAGGTCAAAATAACAGCTATATCCCTCCAATGGTTACTTTTCTGGATAGCTTTGAGGTTGAGCAGGTAGAGTCTCTAAACGTAATGGAGCGCTGGTCAAAAAACCAGGCTAACCGTACCATGTCCATTCCTCTGGGGCTCGGGGCAGGTGGTAAATTTCTTTTGTTTGATATGCACGAAAAAAGCTATGGTCCACATGGTCTAGTAGCCGGCACCACCGGATCGGGGAAAAGTGAGCTGCTTCAGTCATTACTTTTGGGTCTGGCGGTAAATTATCATCCGCATGAGATTGCTTTTGTACTGATTGACTATAAGGGTGGAGGGATGGCTAATGCTTTTCTTGGGCTTCCGCATCTGGTGGGAACAATCACCAATCTTGGTGGTAATCAGATCAATCGGGCTCTTGCCTCCATCAAAAGTGAGCTTTTACGGAGACAGCGACTGTTCAGTGAAGCTGGAGTGACCAGCATTGATAATTACATCGTTCTTTACCGCAATAAGGAAGTTAACCTTCCCTTGCCGCATTTGATCATAGTGGTGGATGAGTTCGCGGAACTTAAATCAGATCAACCGGAATTTATGAAAGAACTGGTCAGTGCGGCACGGGTCGGAAGAAGCTTGGGGATTCACTTAATATTGGCAACACAAAAACCTTCTGGCGTAGTCGATGACCAGATCTGGAGTAACTCCAGATTCAAATTATGTCTGAAGGTCCAGACACCTTCGGATAGTCAGGAGATGCTAAAACGCACGGAGGCAGCAGAGATCAAAGAAAAAGGCCGTGGGTATTTGCAAGTTGGTAATAATGAAGTATACACTTTGTTCCAATCCTCCTGGAGCGGAGCACCTTATCAAGCAGGGGAGGCAGATCAGGATGGAAGTCCCAAGATGGATATCGTTTCACTAAGTGGTGAACGCAGAGCCCTGATTACGAAGGGGAAAAACAGTGATGATGCCTCGCAACTGAGTGAGCTGCAGGCTGTGGTTAATCATATTGCTGCCATTTCTGCTGAACAATCGATCGGAGAGGCCTTTCAGCTGTGGCTGCCTCCACTTCCAGAGACCATGATTTTAGCAGATGTTATGGATCAGAATCAGATCTGGAATGGGCAATCATGGAAGCAGCCAGATCAGAATCTTATTGCCACCGTTGGACGAATTGATAATCCGTCAGATCAGGAGCAATACAATCTGGATATTAATTTTAATCAGGACGGACATTTACTGGTTTATGGAGCGCCGAGCAGCGGTAAGACAACGCTGTTAAAGACAATTATCATGTCCCTCGCCTTGAAATATGAACCTGATTACGTTCATTTCTATATATTGGATTTTGGTACACGTACCTTGGGAGTATTCCACGAGCTTCCACATGTAGGGGATATTGTTTTTCCAGAGGACGAACAAAAGCTTGGAAAACTGATCAGTTGGTTGTTGTCCCAACTGGATGAACGCAAACGTAAGTTTTCTCAGCTTGGAATCAGCAATTTGGTCTCTTACAGTGCGGCCACTGGAGAGAAGGTTCCTTACATTGTTATTCTGCTCGATAATTACACAGGATTCTCAGAAGCATATGATGACTTTATCTTAGAGCTTTCCAAGTTGGTGCGTGAAGGTGGTAATTACGGGATATACTTCGTGTTCGCTGCCAATGCTGTAACCTCTTATCCTTACCGAATCAGCCAGAATATTAAGCAGGCTCTAGTATATCAAATGTCTGATAGATTGGATTATTCCAGTATTCTGGGCAGAACAGAAGGGATGGAGCCAACGAATACCGTAGGCCGCGGACTGCTCAAAGATAACCGGATTTTGGAATTTCATACCGCGCTTCCTGTGGATGGCAGCTCGGATGATCAGATTGCTGCCTCTCTCCGCCGGATTAGTTCGGAGATGAAAGCAGTGGCAGGTGTGAATAATCCTGTAGGAATTTCAGTGATCCCGGACAAGCTTTCACTGGCAGAGCTTTTGGAACGTGTGCCTAAGGAACAACCGCAAGGGAATTATCTGGTACCGCTTGGGCTGGATTGGGATACTACGCTTCCGGTAGAGATTAATGTAAAGCAGGTTAGCAATTTTGTAGTGTCTTACACCACTCAAAAGTATGTGGACTTTAGATTTAACGCCTTAATACAAGTTCTTGATAAATCGGCAGGCGAAATAAACATGGAATTCCATCTGTTTGACAGTGGTGTTGTCAGTATACCAAGCCTGAAAGTTAGTTCAACGATTACCCGCTATATGAGTACAGCTGAAGAGTTTTTACAGCTCACACAATCCTTAGTGGATCAGCTGCAACTAAGGAAAAATGATGCCCGGCAAGCTTTTTCAGATGTCCAAAATCGTGAAGAATTTGACGAGGCTGAGTATATTCTGTCTAAGTACCCGCTTCTTGTCATTGTAATGCCTCATCTTAAGTCTGCTTTTGATCTGATGGAGAATGATTCACTGGATCATTTGGAGCGGATAGCGAGGTTTGGCGGTGGACTTGGTGTAATGCTGCTGGTCGGCAGCGATTCGTTTGAACTGAGTCAAATGCAATTGGTCACTGATTTTGCCGGTGAACTGATTAACAGTGGACATGCATTGTTGTCCGATGGAAGACCCAACGATCATTTGTCTTATGCTCCACTACTCGAGGGATTGGAATACCATGAGCTGAACGAGGTGTTGGACAATACTGAAGCGATGCTGTTAACAGAGGGATCCATTTCACGCCTCAAAATGATTACAGAACTATAGATAAGCAGGTGAAGAAAGCGATGAAGCCGGCTCGTGAAATATTTGAATTGCATCCTTTAGAAATTATCTATTTAACTGCTTTAATAGGAGGAACCAGTTTTCCAGGTCTGGAAATCGATCTTAAAGGCGAATCGGAGCGCAATTTACGCTCCCTAATGGATACACAGATGAGGTCGCTGGAAGTAAAGGGATATTTAGAGGTTGATTTTGTGGGGCTCGCCAAAGTGAATGAAGTGCTTCATAGAGGTATCGCTGTTGCATCCAGTTGCAAATCTTATTGTTGTCAGCTTATGCATACAAATCAGCAGACTTGCAAGGTATTCTATTTTGTTCAGGATGAAGTTTGGTTTGAACTTGAGCATCAGCCGGAAAGTAACACCTATAAGCTTCAGGAGATTTATGCACTACATGAGCTGATGTATCAGGTCATTGAGAGAATCCCTTTAGTGTGGGAATTGAGCGATAAAGAAAAATTACAAAAAGCGATAAATAAAGAAGTAGATCTTGAAACGTGGGTGGGGAAGTCTCTTCAAGCAGGTGCATTCATAACTTCCTTGGCAGAAATCCAATGCATTACTGAGGAGGCACAGGTGATTCGCGAACTGAACCTGTTGATTCATGAAGAACAAATGTGGCTGCTGCGTGGTGTGGAAGATGACGTCAGTCAAACCACGCATTCCTTGCCTGCAGTAGTAAATGAGTTATGTAATTGGCTGCAAGAAGCTTAACAAATCTGGGGGATCAGACTATGTCAACTGCACTGACTACTTTTGTATTTAAAGGTGAAAGAGAGAAGTATTTGGATTTGGAAGTCTCTCTTTCTATTTCTACAGGGCAATGTATCGAGCTACTTAAGCAAGCCAACTGGCTTCCGGATAACTGGGAATTTAAATGTGAAGCCAGCCGTACGGGCGAAGAATGGATGGAGTTGGGGCCGCATGCTGTTCTCGCAGAGATTATACAAGGGGACGGAGCCATAGTTCGTATTTTACCCTATTGAGCTGGGAGATCGTAAAGGAGGATTCCTATGAAAAGCGTACACTTAGTCTGCTCGCCTGAACTTATAATGCTGCTATCCAGGTCGCTGGAGCATGAGGGTTATGTAATTTCCGGTAAACATTCTACATTACATAGTTTTATAAGTGGTTTCAGTAGCAAGGAAGTCGATCCTTCATCCATTGTAATTATGGAGGGCGGCGCGGGTCTGGGCACACCGGTCAAGGCTGAGGATATTATCAGTTTCATGACACTGATCCGCAAATATCTTAAACATACACGGCTGATTGTTCAGTTAGATCCGGTGCTGCAAACGGATATTGAATTTATACGGACCCTTGTAAATATGAACATACATGATCTTCAGTTCACTACGGAATTCCAGGGCGATGATCTTCTGAATTGGATCAAAGAGAAAAAAACTACAAGGGATTATTATCATATCCTGGGTAAAAAGAAAGGCCTTTTTGCATCGTTTAAAGGCTCATCATCAAGAGCAGCTTCTGACGCGGCAGTGGAAGAGGCGCCGTCTGCTCCTCCGAGACCGGTGGAGTCGCTTACCCGTCCACAGCCAGCAGTCGGTTCTAGAACTGTAGCAGATGCCGCCAACAGGAGACCTTCCGTTGCTCCTCGCTCTTCAGCAGGATCAACCCCGCCTAGACTGGGGCCTCCGGCCAGAAAGGAGACCCCGTCATTAGCCGAAGCGGAAACGCTGGAGAGTCTGGAACAATCTATTCCGGTAGAAGAAGAGTCGATGCCAGCAGCAAATACGAGAATTCTGGGCAGCAATGTACCACTTGTCATCGGAGTTTGTGGTGTTGGAGGGGAAGAAGATGTAGGTGCGGCGGCATTTCTGCTGGCTGCGGGTCTGGCAGAACTGGGTTGGAAGCCTCTGGTATGCGGAGATGACAGGCCCGAAATCAGTTCGCTTGAACAGATTGTTTTTAAGGGTGAGAAAGAAGATTCGGTTTCTACCATGTTCGAATATGAAGGAGTCACTTTCTACCGCAGAGGGTATTCGTGGGATATTTCGGAGCTTTTGGCCAGTGAGTTCACGCATATCATTCTATGGGTGGATATCCATCGGGAGCGGAAGGGCACCAGCGGACTCGAGCTGTGGTGGAACTCGCAAATTCCTATTTTGGTAGGCAACGGGGCTATGTGGAAGTATGAACTGCTGAAAGAGAAGCTGAACACCCTTAACCCTTATGAGCGCAAGCGGTGCAGGTTACTGCTGGAAAATGGACATCAGGAAGTATTACAAATGTTGAAAAAGGATTTTGCAGAAATTCAAACGACTCTGATGCCTGCACATCAAGATCCTTTGTATCCAGATAAAGCGGCTGTTGAATGGGTAATGAAGCTGCTGACCGTTCAGAAAAAGCTCTTTCGCAAGCAAACGTTGCTCTGGGGAATTGTTGGGATGGTCTTATTTGTGACCTTGTTGTTAATAGGCATAGGATTTTCATTCGTTCCGGAGAGCCGGTAATTATAAATCAGGAGGCTGGGTATGAATTCAGGTATGGTTAGAGGCATTGCTTTTGATTGCCATCGACTTCTCTCCCCTGCCCAGGAGTGCAGCGATAAGATGAGAGCGGCAATCACAGGAGTGTCTGGTTATTGGGTAGATTTGGGTGGGGAAGAGTTTAAGCAGCATTGTGAGGAATGGATTAAGAAAATGAACGAATTTAAAGCTGCCGTAGCCCAAATTGAATCAAATATGATGAACTATGCAGATAAATTGCAGGTGGAGGAAGAGAGAGCAGAGGCAGCCAGAATTAAGGAAGCTGAAAGACAAGCCTCCGAACGGGCAGCAGCGGCAGCGGCGGCCGCAGCCGCAAAATCGACAGGGAAAATTAAATAGGGATGGAAATGAGGTCTTGAAGTGGCAATACGTAAGCGGAAAAAAATACTGAGATATACGATCCTATCAGGTTGTCTTGTTGCCGTTGCCACATCCGGGGTATGGTTTGCAACTTATCGCCATTATAACGCTAAGCTGATCGACGAGCGGGCAGCTTACGAAGAACAGCTGAATGATAAAGATGAAGTCTTGCAGCGCTATATGGACCAATCCCAGACAGCCTATGTATTGATATCTCCAAAGCTAGCTGGAGAGGTGATTACTGCTGAGGATGTAACGGAAGAGAAGCTACCCAAATTCTCCTCACCGGATAATCTGATCAGCGAGTCTAAAGCAATTGTTGGTAAGTACTTGAAGATTGATGCATTATCAGGCACAGCGGTAACTACTGAAATGGTACGTGATGAAGCGAGATTGGAGCCTTCAGAACGAAAAGAAGAGACTGAATATATTAAACTGCCGCTTCGGTTAACGAAAAAAGATGTCGTAGATATTCGGATAGTTTTCCCAAATGGCGAGGATTACATAGTAGTAGGAAAGAAGTCGCTGAAGGACGTAGATTTAGCGAATCAATATACATTTTTTAATGACAATGAAGAAGAAGCACAGCTCCTGCAAGCTGCCCTGGTGGATGCATACATAAATAACGCAGAGCTGTATATGAAACAGTACGTAGAACCGGAGCTTCAGCCTGAACCTGTAGTCAATTATGTCCCTAATCTGGATGTACTTGGAGTAATTAAGGATAATCCGTTCATTATAGATCAGGCCAAGTGGAGTCTTGCTGCCAATCTTCGTAAGGAACTGGAGAAACGGCTCGAAGTTATGGAGGATGAAGATAGAATTCGTGTGGGAGCACAGGCACCAAGCGGCAGTGGTGTGATCCAGAGAAAGGCTGTGCAGGGAGCGGCGGCAGCAGAGGAGGCTGCAAAAGTTGATGACAGCCAATCCGTGAACGGAGTGATAGATCGGACCAATCAAGCGCCGATCGATTCAAGTGCAGACCAGAGTTCAACGGGTGTGACGAATAAAGAAGCACCCACAGATGACAGTCTTCTGGAAGGAGAGTGACCGATTTGCACATTGTTGTTGCAGGGGATTGCGAGAAGCATGATTTCATACTGGCAGCGGCTATTCTGTTGAAAAGTTATTTCAACAACGAGGTCATGATTATTTCGGATAACAGCAGGAATTATCAGTATTTTGAAGGCGAAGTGTCTGGTATAAAGATTGCAGATTCAACCGTAGCTGACAAACCGGATATCGTTCTGTATGACTGGCATCATGGGTATCCTGAGGGTCTTGAGGAGGAGATTATTGTCTTCGCGACCACTTATGACCGTCAGGCTATGGAGAACGTAAATAAGTTGCTGGATCAGAAACGGATGCCTACTGTACTGCTTGTCATAGAAGAAGAATGCGGACTTGGGCTGAAGTATGTGGATAAATATTATCCAGTGATTACTTCGAAAATCAGTTACATCAGTAGTCCGGAGCGAAGAATTAATTGGGTCCATGATGGAAGGGTGGATCTTAAGGTAGATAAGGATTTTGCCGAAGCTGTAAATGACTTTTTGATTGAAATTTGCGATGTTCCAAAGCAAGACATCAAGAAGCTGTGGCAGTATGCAAGGAAACGGGGGTAGGTAATTGTGCTAGTGGCTTTCTGGGGACCTGCTCAAGGGCAGGGGAGAACAACTTCGAATATGGCAGCTGTTGCGGCTACCGTAGCGCTAGATCATCATATCCGCGTGTTAATGACACATACGCATTTGGAGCAAGGTGTGCTTGAGCATTTGTTCTCACAGACAAGAACAACGCTTCAATCTGCGAAGACCACAGGTGGAATGGATGCGATTGAGAGATTAGTGCAGTGTGGAATGCTTACACCTGAAGGAATTAGAGATCATGCGGAGTCCATTCTTAAAGATCGGTTGGAACTGCTTAGTGGATCTATGAGTGCTGAGAAACATGAGACAAAGCTCTTGCTTCCGCATATCTTCAAGGATTATCGCAGGTTTTATGATTTGTTATTTGTGGACCTCTCCTCCGAAGATGATCCGGAGGTTGTGTCTCTGGTTATGGAGCAGGCAGATTTGATTGTGGTTAACCTAAATCAGAATCAGGTAAGTCTGGATTCCTATTTTTTGAACAAAAACAAAGCTCCTGTGCCGAGTCATAAGCCCGTCCTCTATTGTATTGGGGCTTATGAGCGCAGCTCCAGGTTCAATAAAGAGAGAATAATTAAGCTGTATGAATTGAAGAAAAAAGCAGTAGGTGTTATCCCACATCATATTGGTTATATGGATGCTCAAAATGAACGGCGTTTTGTTCAGTTTTTATTGAAGGCAAGAGAAGCTAAATCCCGTTTTCTGGAGTTTAGTGAGGATGGAAGCTTCACTGAGGCGGTACGACATATGGGACAGCTTATTCTCTGGATGCTGGAGATTTCTCCAGTATCGGAAGTGGATGCTGCAAATGATTAATCTGATTCTGATCTTTGTAGTCCTGATAGCTATTGGAGTGTTCCTGTACTTATGGCTGGGCAGACGTAAGGATGCTGCTCCACCTTCCGTCCAACTGAAATATGATATGAATGAAATCGTTCAGTTTCTGAGAAGGGCCTTTGAGGAGATTATAGCTGCGTCTCTTTATGAAGGAAGCCCAAGTGAGGAGGAATACAACCGTCGGAAGGCGCGGCGAAGGGAATTGCAGAAAGCGCTCCGAAGTTGCATGCATGGCGATCTATCCGCTAAGAAATACGTGAAGCTTTATATGAAAGATCTATTAGTTCAGACCTACGGTCTGGATGAAGGAAATGTAGATAAGATTATCAGCTTCGGTCATACGAATCGATTGACTTCACAGGATTGCTTCGATATCTTGCTTTATGTTTTCAAAAAAGATCATGGTCAGAATGCATTTAATGTAATAGTAAGCAAATATAGCCTAGATACACTGCAAAAACTGCCTGATGGATCTAAGGGGTATAAGATCACTGAAGAGCAGATTCGCCATATCTATCAGTCCGAGCAGCCGAGATTGTCCATTCAGGACAAGATTGAAATTATTGTTCAGAGAGCTTATCAAATTTATAAGGGGCTCGGCATTATTGATGAGCTTCGAGATCAGAATATCGACGGAGTCAATGGAGGAACAAGTGGCATGCCTCCTGATGTCGTGCAGACTACAGATTTTCTGGAATATACGAAGCAGCAGCATTTCATACCACAATCCTATGATGCGGTGTGGACGTTCTACCGCGGAAAGTCGCTTCACCTGGAATTCTTAAGTTTTGGTTCTGAGAAGGAGCTTAAGCGGGTTTGCCAAAATATCTATGGGTTTGGTAACCCTGGGCAATTAAATGAATCCAAGGGTTATATCATCAACGATATGGCTGATGGCAGCCGGGTCGTGGTTGTGCGGCCCAAAATGGCTGAAAGCTGGGCTTTTTTTGTCCGCAAATTTAACGATTCTCTCGTGGAATTGGATCAGCAGATCCAAGATCAAGGGGCACAGCTTGCGATTGATATGCTTGTTTTTCTCATCCTGGGCCATCAGGTCACTGCCATCACTGGCAGACAGGGCTCGGGGAAAACAACGCTGCTTAAGGCACTGATCAAATATATTGATGCGAAGAATATCCGGATCCAGGAGACCTCCTTCGAGATCTGGGCGAGAAAAATGTATCCGGGTAAAAATATTTTATCCTTTAGAGAAACACCCTCTGTTAGTGGGCAGGATGGGCTGGATGTGCAGAAAAAAACGGATGGCGCTGTGAATATCGTCGGAGAGGCGGCTACTCATAGTGTGGTCAGTTATGTGATTCAGGCAGCCCAGGTAGCTTCTGAATATACATTGTTTACACACCACGGCAAAACACTGCCCAATTTGGTCAGCGCTTTGCGCAACAGTCTTATCGCATCGGGAGCTTTCAGTAATGAGAAAATTGCTGAGGTTCAGGTTGTTGAGGCGCTTGGTTTCAACGTTCATCTGTTACTACGTGCTGGGAAAAGATATATCGAACGGATTACAGAGATTATCCCGGCAGATCCCCAGTTCGAATATCCTCAGAACTACAAGGGTCCTGAGAATATTACGGACAAGCTGGATGCTTTTATGGATACCGTGACCGAATATTTTGGCCGGATGACAGATCGGCGTTCCTATGATTATAAGGATGTCATTGTGTGGGAAGCCGGAGAATACGTGGCCAAACATCCGATCAGCAGCCGTAAAATCGATGAGATGCGCAAAAATATGGATGAAGAGGATGCACTAGAATTCAGTGCATTTCTTGAGAAGTATTGGGGGCAATCCGCATGAATCTGCAAAACCTATTGTTGATTATTTTGGGAATCTCAGGAGTGCTACTGGTTGTCCTGCTTGTACTGCTTAATGTAGTGCAGCGTAAATTGAAGGGAACACAATATCAAGAGCAAAGGCGGCTAAAGGCTCTGCTGCCAACGAGAACTAAGGAAAAAAGATGGTTGGAGCAGGCCCATAAAACTTATCCGGTACTTGATGAACTGCCATTAGTGAAGAAACTTCTTCACCGGATGCGCTCGCGTCTGACCTTGGTTCATGCAGGCAATGAAATTATGATCAGAAGTCGTGCGGCTGCGCTAACGCTAATGATTGTTGCTTGTATTCTGATCATTTCGTTGAGTTCATTCCTCTGGACTTCATCGTGGGTAAGCCGTGCGACTATTATGCTAGTCTCAGTTTATCTTGGAGGTGTCCTTAGCGATCTCTTCATTGGGCGTTTAGTGAAGCAGATGTTATATGACCAATCGTCCATGATTCTGGATATTCGCCATGAATATCATCAGACACATATGGTGCAAGTCAGCTTGGAGAATTCTGCGGAACGTTCGAAACCAATGGTAGCCGTGCATGCTCGGCAGATTGCTGGAATTCTGGCAGCGGTGGACCCGGAAGATGAACTGCAGAAATATTATGAGATTGCCCCTAACCGTTATATGAAGCAACTAGCTGGAGTGAGTTACAAAATAGGTGAATATGGCGATGCGGATATCCATAAAGGGGAGCGTTCGATTTATCTATCGATGCTTGGCAATATCAGAGAAGAGATTCATATGGATATTAATCGCCGTGAGCGAATCGATCGTTTGTTATACGGTATTGTTTTTGTAGCCATTTCGCCGGTATTCATGCTGGATCCAATCCGCAATTGGGCGGAGGGAATGTTTCCTATTGTATCTAATTACTACAATTCGGCCTGGGGGTTATATTCTTTAATCTTACTTTATATCACGTTCATAATATCGTTTATTGCCCTGCGGATTCTCAAAGGTGTGGATGAAGACACTCAATCTATCAAAGATGAGGGTAAGTGGTTAAATCGGATCCTGAAGAAAAAATGGATTTTCAAACTGGTGGATCGGATCACTCCGGCAGAACATGAGCCTCTTCATTTCAAGGTAGCCGGCAAATTGAAGGATGCTAACTCTGGGCTGTCGCAACATGCCTTCTTTTTGCAGAAAACACTAGCGGCAGTAGTTATCTTTATGCTGATCGTATCGCTTCAATTTTCCATCCATGCCAATATCAAGCACAACATTTTGCACCCCAATAAGCAGATTACAACAGGGGGCAATCAGACAGAATCTCAGAAGCTGCTGAGCGAGGAACGGTACGCTTTTGAGCAGACTTTAATTGGAGAACTGGTAGCGAAGGATATTACACCGGATCAGATGTTGCCCTACATTCAGGAGAAAGCGGAGAATAAGTCTTTCCTTCAGAACAATCTGAACCAGAATGCCTATGCTGCACAGTTAATGAACAGGGTAGAGCAATATCATGAGGAGTACTACAAATGGTATGAACTTTTGCTGGCTTTTGGGCTGGCGGTGGCAGGGTTTTATCTTCCGGATGCTTACTTAATCATTCGTACTCAGCTGCGAAAGTGGGAAATGCAGAATGAGGTTGATGGCTTCAATACACTTTCCATGATGCTGTCTCAATTTCCGAATATCAGCGTGTACGAAATGATAGAGTGGCTGCATCGTTACAGCTATATTTTTGAGCGGCAGCTGTTGCGCTGCATGCTGGATTATGAGGCTGGAGGCTGGAGTGCCATTGAGAATCTGAAGGAGGACGCACGTTTCGTTCCCCTCGAACGGCTCGCAGACCGCTTGCAGGTTGCAGCCGATCTGATCCCGGTGAAGAAGGCGTTTGATGATATGGATGCGGAGAGGGCATTCGCGATGGATCAACGCAAGGAGCACTATGAGAAGGTCATCAGCAGGAAAAGTACACTGGGTAAAATGTTTGGGTTCTTGCCGATGCAGGCAACGTTCACCTTATATTTACTGCTTCCCTTCGTCTATATGGCCTTCCAGCAGCTGGGTGATCTGACTGTTGTAACTGGCAAAATGTGAAGGAGATACAGGCATGGAGAATATAGCAAGCTTTTTGAAAACAACGATATCGATTCTGATCACTCTGGCCATTATATCATCCGGTCTGTTCTTGTGGGGGAAGACACAGCCAGTTGTCGAATTGGCGAATAGCCAGGCGGCGGCACAGGCTAGGGAGCTTTCGGAGCAGCAATATTCTGCATTTGACAATCAGATTGTCAGCGGCTCCCAGATTCTCACAGCTTATCGGAGGTACGAATCGCAGCAAGGCTTCTGCCTATACGTTGAGAAACCATATGCCAATGGTCAGAATGAGGCAGAAAGAAGATTTAGCATGAATCCAAGTGGAGAAGGTTATTGCCGTGCGTTTGATTATTCCGGAGCGAAGTTCAAGGAGGGAATCGAAAGTGGTGTAGATGAAGAAGAAATTTCGAATGCTTCAGGAAAATATTATATTAGTCCGCAAGCTAGATATAGAGCGAAGCTGATAAAAGATAAAAATGAGCGGATTACAGCTATTTTTTTCGTTGCGGAGTAGATGCGTTAAGAGCAATAAAATAAAAATTAGCTTCAAATAAGGTGAGGAGGAAACATCATGGAGAATATCTCGACCGGACTTAAATGGGTGATTGGCATTATTGTTACCATTCTGATTATTGCCGCAGGTGTCAGTATTTATCTGGTTATCAACAACTACTTCATCCGCGCACAAGAACAGACTCTGGCCCAGACCCAGATGATTAATCAAGCGGAATTCAATAGTTATGATAACAAGGATGTATCCGGCCAAGATGTGATTAATGCGGCAATGCGGTATAAGGGACGTCCGCAGTTCGCGATTTTGATTAAAACAGGGGAAAATAAGACTGGGTTCTATGCGGAGAATACTTATAAATCTAGTTACGAAGAACCTAAAGATACGTCTAATCCGGTAGTTGATTTATCTAAGGATAATAAAACAGATGGTATTAGTGTTTCTAAGATGCTTGATCAGACAAATTCAGATTCATATAACAGTGATAATTATTTAGTAAATACACTCTCCGTCTTTAAAGCTGTTGTTTATAAGGACAGCAATGAGGAGGTTCGCTTAATAGTTTTTACCCAGAAATAAAAACGATATCGAAAAGGGTGGGTACAGATGGAGAATATTTCTACGGGACTTAAATGGGTGATTGGCATTATTGTCACAATTCTGATTATTGCCGCAGGTGTCAGTATATATCTTGTCATTAATAATTATTTCATCCGTGCCCAGGAGCAGACCTTGGCCCAGACTCAGATGATCAATCAAGCGGAGTTCAATTCTTATGATAACAAGGATGTATCTGGTCAGGATGTTATTAACGCGGCAATGAGATATAAGGGACGTCCACAATTTTCTATTCTGATAAAGACTGGAGTAAATAAAACTGGTTTTTATGCGAAAAACACATATAAAACTTATTATGAGCCTGCGAAAGCGGCCAGTGGCGGAAACCCGGCATCAGAGCTTGATCTTGGAGACAAGAACAGTGGTGCTGATAATTTTAGTGTATCAGCAATGCTCGACCAGAGCTCTGACCAAGATAACAGTAAAAACTGTAATGTCAATACGCTTTCTATTTTTAGAGCTACCTTACATAAGGACAAAAATGATGAGGTTCGAATTATTGAATTTAATCAGAATCCGGATCATAAATGAAAACTAGTACTCAATTTCTACTAACCCTCTTTGCTTGGATCTTGTTTGCTGTCGGCGGATTTACGTTTTTGCGGCTGGAGATGGAGAGTTCTGTTCCAAACAGGCACTATGAGCTGCCGACAGTTGCATCGGCACCTTACAAAGGGATAGGTGATTTGAACAAAATTAGCGGTGAGCAGGTCATTGGTATGATCTCTCCAGCACTGGAGGGGGAATATATTTTATATATCGATGGCATTGCAATTAATGAGGAAACGGACCTTACAGCAGTGGATTTACGTGGAGTGCCTGATGCTGCTTATCAGTTAAGAGTCACGCGAACCGAAGAGATGATTACGGAAATCTCCGCCACCCGCTAGAAAGGAGGAGCCGCATGGCAGACGCGCTGAAAGGTGTAATTATAATTATTTTGCTGGCATTTGTGTTCGGAGTCTATCCGGCATTCCGTCAATCCGAAGTTGTAGAAAGGAATACTAAGCTCGCGGCCAATGCGGCTGTGGTGGAATTCGTGGATACCGTTCGTGCTAAAGGATATGTGGATACTTCCGATTATGAGCTGTTTCTTCATTCGTTGGATGCTTCATATGGTGTTTTCAAAGTGCAAATGGAGTATTACAAAAAGAATTTACAGCCCTTATATACGAATCCTGATGATTATTCTACATTCCAGAACAGCTTTAGTGTCCGATATGACGGATATTTCAGCAAGGATATTTTGGAAATCTTATATCCGCATTCAGGAACTTTACTGGCTTCAGATGATCCAGGTAGAAGGTTTACCATGCATGTAGGCGATCTGTTCAATGTCCGGTTAGAATCTGAAGGGACGACACTTGCCTCACGGATGCGAGCGTTGCTTTTTCATAGTGAAATGATTCCGGTCAATTTGAAGTATGGGGGGATGGTTCGAAGTGAAGCCCCTTAGTGTTGTGCTTGTTTTTCTAATTCTGGTCATTCCTATTGTTCTTATGGGCGACACTCGAGAAGATCTTCAGGTCTTCAATCAGGACATGTATAAACGCTATTCGGATGATTTTCAAGCCGCAGTGGATGATGCTGGTGATTATCTGTCACGACTGGAACAGCAGCCTACTACCACAGCAGTGCACTATGGGCGGGAACGCCAACTGCAACTGGATCAGGATGTGCTAAGTGTTTTTTACAGTGATTTAGCTTTGAAATTTGGGCTGGAGAACAACCAGACTGAAATGAACAATTTAAAAATGCATATACCCGCACTGGTGATGTTTGGATATAACGGCTATACGTTGGTTACTTTGGACGACACGGCTAGTAATAGCGGGAAGGATGAACTTAAGCCTGTGAGTTGGCCTGAGCGTCCCTATTATTACAAGCTTCAGAATGGCAATTTGCTTTATTTCACTTTGGATGACAATGCGCGGGTGTATGATACTACCTCTAATGAATTCTATGAGGGGGAGTATACAACCCTAGCGGCTGAGACCAATCTTAATCCTCTGACCTCTATAGAACTATTTCACGAAATCCGGCAGAGTACGATCACATCACTCGTTGAAAAAGACTTGGCAACAACCATTAACAGACATTTGGAGCTGGTGAAACGAATGGGCTTGTCGATTCAGTTCACCCTTCCCCGTGGCTTGCAGGAGCAATCCATACAGGATGTAGGGATCATGGCTTTTATTCAAGGCTATCCACTTCCTGGGGGAGAACTGCTGGATGCATATTCCTTAGGTAGTGGGGCAGTAATGCGACGAAAGGTTCTGATAGGTACCCGGAATTCAGCAGGGAGACATATTGCTTACGGAGAAAGCTGTGTACCCCCGGGGGTTACTGTTATAGAAAGTCTGTTCGATCCAGAGGAGGCTGCTCGAAAAGGGTATTTTATTGAGGATTGTGCGGTTAGGTGATAGATGTTGGAGTAAAAGATTTGATATGGAGAAATATGGAGAATAGGGTCATCGGATTAAAAAAGTTTCATTGTGGAGGAGTGAGAACATGAGGAATTTTAAGTTTAATAGTCTATCAGCAATTATTAGATCAAAGAAGGCAAGAAGAGGCATGACTATAGTCATTTGTGTGTTCGCAAGCTTAGGGTTGTTAATTACTACAGCGGGAGCGGCAGGAACAGCTGCCAAAGCAGTGAACGTCATCATAGACGGCATTAAATATCCACTGACAAAGGGACATCCTTATTCAGAAAATGGGACGACAATGATCCCATTCCGCATGATTTCAGGAAAACTCGGCACACAAGCTAACTGGAATGCAGCAAACCAAACGTTAACTCTGCAGCAAAAAGAAAACAAAATTGTACTGACAGTAGGTTCTTCTTTTGCGAAAGTGAACGGGCAACCAGTAGCGCTTGGTGCTATGGTTGTACAAAAAGATGGAATGACGATGATTCCATTAACCGTTGTCTCTAATCTGTTATCCGCAGAAGTGGAGGTGGACGAATTTTCTCAAAGTGTGCACATTCACACGCCGGGTAAAGATTTAGGGGAACTTGATTATTTTGGAAGGAAAATACGTACGACAAACCTACCTAAGAACTATAAAGATTATCCATACATTCTGGAAGACATCCCGAATGAAATGTACGAAATGAGGCATACCATAAACTACTCTGCTGGGGATGCTGAGACTGGAGCGCAGGTGTTTAGCAAAAAAGAGTTAACGAGTGAAGATATGGCCAAAATCATTAAACGTATGAAAATTGGGTTTGATCTACGGTTGAACGTGGATTATAAAACGATTAATCCGGCAAGTTATGCGAAAGAATCCTTTAAGTACGAGAATCAATCGTCTTCTATCCGGGAAAAGGAAATTGAAGAATATGCCGAATGGGTGAAGAAAAATAAGATTCAAATTGAAGGGGCAATTGACCCTGAATCGTCCGTGTTGTATTACCCAGGAACCGGGGATTACCGTGTTCGATCCATGTTCCGATTCAGAATTAATAGTTTTACAGAGTATAAGGATTTATTTAATGACGTATACTTCAAACTTGCTGAATTCAGACTTCACGAGAAATTAAAAAAAGGGGTCTGGTATGAGGGTTATGCTGATTTAAGTATCTCTACGAATTACTATAATCCTATAGTAGGTGAGCATTTTAATATAGATGCACTCTCAAGCTTGTTTGAAAACACCACCCTTCATGAAGTGAAGTGATGAAAGATGCGGCGTAAATGCCTCGGTTGTCTATTGTTAATTCTAATAAATTCTTTATTGTTTTCACCTTTTATAAGTCTTGTAGAGGCTGCCTTTATGGCCAAGTTTAAAGATGGGGCATTTCTTTATACAACAACTTCCAATGAAGCCTCTTCGAGTATAAGATTCCAGACGGTAGGTTGGTATATTCATACCCAACCAACGTGTGCATCCTCTGGAGCCTATGGAGGTGAAGTGCAATGCGACCCTACCTCATTGCCTTCTAATCAACGTATTAAATTACAAGATAATGGCGGGGGGCATGTGAAATCAGAAACTATTGTAGATGGGATAGTGACTACAAACTTCGAATGGACTAAAGCAGAAGTGCTCGCCGCTATTGGACAAGCTAAGGCGGAACAAGTCATCTCTGAAGGCACTCCATTATACGCTAGCGCCATAATGCGAGTAGTGACGGGGTCCAGAACGAACCCAATCCAAGTTTCCGGACCCTATCATACGTTGTATGATATTAAACACTCAGAGAGTTGGGCTCATCCAGAAGATTTGAGACAATATTTCGATGTCACAGTTCCCTTTCAGGGAGAAAATTATCCGGTTAATATGATTCTTAAACTTTCGAACGGAATCGTGGTGAGCGATCAATTAATTGGTAATTATAAGGCTGGTTATAACATTGTAAAGTCTTTTCCCCTGACCGTTCAATACGAGGGAGAGGAATATCAAATTAACCAATCTTGGCTTTCTCCGATTCTGAGGCCAAGCGATCAATTATATATTCAAAGTAAAGCTTCGAATGATCCCAGCTTAGTTCAGCGTAATTTTAAGGTTTATGTAGGTGGAGTCAAAATGGTGGCCAGTTACAAAAAAGTTGGTGGCCCTCCCACCGAGGGAGAAGGCTCAGGCGAATGTAAGTATACTATTGATCCGCCAAACAAGATCGCTGCTCCGCAAACGTCATTTATGGAACCGGATGCGAACGGGGCAATTCTAGGTGATGATACAGCAAATGGACGCCATTTTGATGCACCGGTGGGAATCCCCACCTCTGAGAATTTATTTTCCAATGTGTGGGGAAAGAACTATTTGTTTGAACATACCTTCGCCAATATGGCAGGTCAGATTCGTTATTCCTGCAGTGTTAAAGTTACATATCCGACGAAGTGGGAGGAAGCGCAGCCGAATCTTCCAGGACCAAATGGAACATCGATTCCTCAAGCTCCGCTTCCTAAAACAGGGAAATTTGATAAGACCTATACCTTTGACTTGACTCCAAAAGAATATACTTACTGGCAGGTAGATCAGTTAGCTGTTTATCAAATCGATCGTGCCCAGATGGAGAACTATGCGCTGCCTGGAGGAGAAGTCACTCTATATCCTAATAATTATGGTTCGCCGACGCTTGAGCTTACCAATAGTACAGAAGTAGAAGACCATGTTGTTCCCCAAGATACGGGAGGGATTGAATTCAAGCCAGAAGTGGTAGATGGTGGAGACCACGAACCGGGTCCTGACGATGTTGATGATACAGACGTGCTCACAGACCTTGCGGAAATGCAGACCAAAGATCCTGAGGTGCAGAATGACCGACTAGTATTTAACGGGGAAACGATTATGGATGATACCGTTGCTAACAAGACCGGGCCCACCCCAGGGAGGATTCCTGATCCGCAAATCATCGGAGACGAGGTGCTTTACGAGGGCCAGTTGATGATCAATAGTGGTTTACTCAATCGGCAGAATACAACCAGCACGGGTACCATTTATTATACGATGCTGTCGGAGAACGTAGAGGGAAACGGAGATCAGGAATTTTTGATCTCTCCGATAAACTCCGTCACCGTGCACACACCGGTCGTCAACTACTCGCTTCTTCCTGACGATAACCGCCCATTCGATCAACGTATGACACCGGATATGACTAGGGCAGTGCTGATCTTGGATCGGCCGTTCACCATACATTTTACGGAGAGTGGCCAGCATCTCAATATCCCTGGGTACGGCAACCGGGATTATGCCAAATACACGAAAAACAAGCGGATTCAATTTCCGTTTGGTGTGTTTCAAGGCAGCCAGTATTACCCAGAGAATACCTGGATCTACATCCCTGTTGGAACACAGTCCATGACCTTTACTATGCCAACCTGGGTGAATGAAGGCGACTATACCATTTATACGCAGTCTTGGGCTATAAACGCCCCGTCAGATGGATCGGATCTTTGCGAGGAGAACTTGAACGGTAATTTGACGAATTACTGCGCTTCGGAGAGTTTTAATATTGGGGTCGTCGGTCGACTGTTCGATTTTCGGATTTGGGACATCGGTGATTTTCGGTTTGAGAAGGTGTTTCGAACTGGTGTGGGGACACTTGAGCATAGCAACACGATGTACTATACGGGAGGGAATGATGAGAATGGCATACCGACCGCTTTAAGCGGACAACCACAGTGGCAGCTGCCGATCCGCAAGGGTTCTCATCCTACGGAGCAACGGACGGTACCGCATAACGGCTATTCCTTCTTGTTTGACTTCCGGACCATCGGGAACCTTTGGCAGCCGGGCGAGGGTATCCGGATCGAGCCAAGCTTCTATTTTATTCCGAAAAACGTAGGTACAGCGACACCTGTCGATCTGTACTATGATATCTCCGGTTCGAATAATAAAATGATCGGAGTCGGCTCTTCCAAGGATAAGCTGAGTTATTCTCGGACCTACCGTTTGGCGGATGGCTTGCGAAATATATCGAGTGGTGAATTATCGACGGCAGCAAGCTATGAGTACAATTACATACTGTCCGAGGCGGAGCGGGAGAACACCTCTTGGCTGAAGTTCTATCAGCAATATACAAAGCGCAAAACTAAAATCGCTACAGGCTATAACCTAGAGCTTCTACCTTATAAATCGAGAACCTTAGTAGGGCCGACTGATATCCCTAATGGAGTGAATCCGATAGCGGCGGTTCGGAGCGTTCAACACTGGTACGGAGAATACAACCTGCCGATAGCCCCTTACATCCTGCATAAAGGAACAGACATTGTCACCCTGGCGAATCATTATGGAGGGGCACTAGATGGGCATGAGCAGGAGTTTATCACTGGCGGCTTTATCCTGATAAATTTCGAAATTTATACGGTTAAAAATGGGGATGCCGACACTCGTATTTTAGGCTACAAGGCTCCTATTGCTAACATGTGGGCGATTGAAGGCCAGATGACTGGGAGCACAGATGAAATGGGGCAAACGTTCTCTTTTTCCTCTGGGGATATCATTCTGTTTGAATCAGATTACTCTGTACGAAATGATTATCAGGGTCAGGCAAAATAAACTTTGAAAAAAATAACTTAAATGTTTTATTTATCTTTAAATGGATTTAAATATAAAATTCATATCATTGAAGACCGATAATTATATAAAGGAAACCGGAGCTATAATAATGAACTTGAAAGATCTTTTGGGGTGTTAAAAAGTATTTTTAAAGTTCATTTTTATATAAAAAAATCACTTAAAGGAGAGGTTAATAATGGCAGAAAAAGTTACATTGAGTTACGAAGGATTAGCAGGGCAGGCAAGTACAGTTTTGAAACAAAAACTAGAGTACGATGCATTAATGAAGAAGATTATGACGACTGCAACGAATCTGAATAGTATTTGGGAGGATGCAGCAGCTAGAGACTTTGCTGAAAAGGTAAAAAGTATGCAGAAAACTTTCGATGCATTTGGTAAAGCGCTTGAGGATATTGGAACTCATATGAATAATGTATCTAAGAGTTATTCGCAATTATCTAGAGATATTAAGACTTCTCAAAAAGGTTTCTAGGAATCTTTAATATGATTTAGACAGCAAGAGCTCTAATACATAAGAATTCAATTAGCTATGCAGAGTGCTGCATAGCTAATTTTATTAGAAGCAAGCAGGGGGAATCATATGGCGTCAACGAAGCTTACATTTAACGTAGATGAAGTCGAGCGCCTGCAGACAAAAATCAGACTGGTAAGCCAAGATACCAACCGGCTGTACTTGCAGCTGAGAGGTCAGACCAATAACTGGGGTGGGATTCCGCTGGGTTCAGATTTGATACGAGCTCAGACGCTCATCAACGAACTGACGGTGGAAGCGGAAAAATTGGAAGACATCATTCGAGGCGCGATAAAAGGTGTTCAAGGCGCACAGGATGAGAATAAGCGGCAGGCAAATCAACTTTTTCAGCAGCTCGGTGTTCTTGGGGGTATGTTCGAAAGGTTTGGGGGCGGAAGTGCAATTGGGCAGTCTTCTATTCCGACGACGGCTCAGAAAGCGGTCACGAATCTGATCACCTCAATTGCTACTCTGTTGGGTTGGGATGAGTTGAATAGTGATCCTATGGTGCAGAAGCTCCAGGCAACTGTTAAAAAGTCAGGATTGGGAACGATCGACTCCATAGCCGCGCAAAGTAAACTGAAGGATATCTACCTGGCGCGGGATCAGATCGCGAAGGCGCAGACAGCCTATGAGGTATATCAGGCGTTTGGAAATCAGACTCAAATGGACGCAATGCATGAGCTAGCGGAAGACGCACGCAAGAAGCTGAAATCTTTGGGTATAGACGAGGTCCGGTACCAGGCGGGTAAGGATCTAAGCACTTATTTTAAGAAACCAGCGGTTAAGGCATGTGATTATGATCCGTCGATTACCAGTAGAAGCATACCACTAGTGCAGAATGAAACGTATCAGTTGTTACTACGGACGGCAATGGAAAAAGGGGAGAAGGGAGCCTGGGCAAAAGGGCAACTGGAAGGCGTTCAAACCACCATGGAACAGATGATTGCTACTGGAGTAAGTTTGGGTGTACACGTGATGACAAACCAAGGTGGAAAGGCTTGGGGAGATGTTATAAAATTGACTTCATCAGTCGCCCAACTGGATTCCTATAATCTGTTTAGAAAGAATAAAACGGAGGAACAAGCAAAACCCGAGGATTCTAAAAATGCCTTTTATAAATCAATAGACAGTTTTAAAGAGATTGGAACGGGTTTTGTAGGTACATTAAGAACTCGTGCGGATAAGGCCACAGACTCCCCCTATGACTTTTTCAACTGGTTAACATTAGGCATAACAGGAGATATTCCGGTCGGGATATATGAAGCAGCCAAAGATCGATCAGAGCATATGTTTGATTCAAAGGAGAAGTTTGCGGATTGGTTAACACTGGGAACAGTGGAGATGGCGAAAGGAGCATTTAATCCAGACGAAGCATGGTCAGCGGATCATTGGCTCAATAGTTTGGGAATGGTAACGTTGTTGTATGGTCCGGTAGAAAAATCTTTGCTTCCTACAGGAGGCGGAGGTCTAAAGCCTCCAAAAGGGTTAGATTCTGTAAAAGGTATTGAGGTACAAAAACCGTTGCCGGCATTTAGCACAAATGAAGGTTTTCAATTCAAGATAAATAATCTAGATATAGATACGCCGGCACTTCCACAGACCCCGATGCAAATCAATTTTAAGAATGAAATGGACCGAATTTTAAAAGAGAAGATGGAAGGGAAAAGTGACAGTAATCATTCAATAAAGGATGTAGAAGTGAAGGCGGTTGAGGGGACGGGTGAAGGTAGACTAAAACCCACAAAACTATCTTCTGAAAAAATCCAACTGGATTGGTTACCAGATAAATATACTGCTGTAGAAGTAAAAGGATCTGTTAAAGTGGCAGGAAAAGATGTAGATGTATCAAGAAGAGTGTACCAAATCGAGATTGATAAAAACTATGTGCCGAAAGATCCGGCCGCAGGCGGACTAACTAATAAGGAACTAATGTCGAAAGGGAAATCTCCCTATGCTGTAAAAGACGGTGTGGAGAGTAAAGTTGAACTGCACCATTTGATTCAAAAAGAGCCAGGAGGTATGGTTGAAATTGCTGAATCTACCCACGATAAGTACAGCAGTCAATTACATGGTTTGGTAGAGGATGGAAATAGCTTCAGGAATGATCCATTGCTTGAAAAACAGTATAATAATTTTAGAAGCAATTACTGGAAGATGCGTGCAAATGAAGACTAGAAAAGAGGGATACCATGAATGAGAAAATAATAAAAATGATCGAAGAATATGGTGAAGAAAGGGATTTTTTTGGAGGGGCTTCAGAGGAAGATATTCGTAATGCTGAAGAAATGCTTGGCTTAAAGTTTCCTCAAAGTTACCGAGAATTTCTAAAAGAATATGGCTCAGGAGGAATATGTGGTGTTGAAATCTTAGGCGTTCAGGGAAATCTTG
The DNA here is from genome assembly GCF_037970385.1 of Paenibacillus sp. FSL R5-0928. Lineage (NCBI taxonomy): Bacteria > Bacillati > Bacillota > Bacilli > Caryophanales > Paenibacillaceae > Paenibacillus > Paenibacillus sp. FSL R5-0928. The sequence continues at coordinate 2,207,647 of NZ_CP150225.1, forward strand.
GGGCGTCTGTAGTAAAGGCGACTGAAAGATGGAGAAACATAGGGTTAGATATTGGGCTAATTGTGATTGAAGATTCAGGAGAATTTGTTCGATGTATGTACTCCGCTGATGTTAATGACAATAGAGTATTTAGTTGGATTAGGGGGGGGGGAGAACTTTCAGTCCGTTATGATACCTTTGATGATTATACAATAGATATGTTTCAAGAAGGTATTGATAACTTATAAATATAATGGTCTTGCCAGTCCTCTAGTATATCATTTGGGGGCTACCCAGTGCCGAATGAATTCATCATTTATCCAGTAACACACTTAACCTATGTAAGACCCGTATAGAGATTTAGTCATTTCGTTTGTACGCACAGTAATGCTCGAAAAGTATAACCTAAATAACGCTAAAGCGTTACTTAATACAGGTCGATTATGGTCAGATACTACCATGATTGCCCTGTTTTTTGTTTTGTTCGCTTTCTTGCGGTTTTTTCAAATTTACTCGCAACTGTAGATTACCCTGTAGCGATAGTGAGGGAGAGGAAGACAGAATCGCACCTTTCAAGATGGATAGCACGACAACTATAGTAAGGTGTTATTCAAAGAATAGGACTTTGTCCGCAACTTAACTGACCCTTGTAACGATGTTTAGGGTGTACGAAAGCATTCTGGTGACAACCAGTCAACATATAAAGGTAAGGCAACGTTGTAAGGCTAGCCACCTTGCCCTCTAATATAGTCCGAAATTCGTTAAAAAATTTCGTTTTGGGGGCTGAACATGGAAGGGGTACAAGTTTGAATTGACCGTATTGTAGTAGAGTTTACGGATGTATATTGGGATTTCTAATAGGAGACATTCACCGCTTCTCCAATGCGGATAAACTAGCTCGATTTACCGGAATCGCTCCAATACGCTTTAGATCGGGCGGCAAGGGTAAGGACCAAGCAAGCGGTCAAGGAAATAGGGTACTGAACAGTATCTTCCACAACTTTGCTGTACAACAAATCTAAGTAGCTAAAGGAAAGAACAAGAGACAGCGTAATCCCTTGTTCTACGAGTTCTATCAACGGAAACTAGCAGAAGGTAAGACGAAGAAGCAAGCCCTTATATGCGTCATGAGAAGGCTTGTGAACGTCATATACAGCATGATGAAGAACAAAACAGAATACAGGGCGGCGAGTCCTCTAACGGAACTCAAAGCCGGATGATACAATGGTGGTAATTGGTAAACAGTTATCACCTTTCCTTTAGTAGAGTTTAAGATTACTACTTAGGGGACGGGTAAAGGAAAGGGTGGTAGTAGAGCACCTCACCTAAACAACATTGATGAATTTTTATCGGGGAGTAAAACTTTTGATGAAGTTGTTAATGACTATGCTAAGCATTATGTTGAGGTAATAGACACTAAAGGGTGGTCTTGGGAAAAAAGTATTTCTGGAGGAGATAGTTTAACTGGTGGGCAAAAAAAGTTAATAAAAAGTATAGCCGAGGAATTAAATTTCATACCTAAAATAGAAATGAGAAAAGTAGATGGTATGCGTTATGGGTTTGCTGATTTTGAGGGTGCAGGCGTGGTAGTGAATAGTGATGAGCTCCCAAAAGATTTGTGGAAAAAAGGTGATACAGAACAGTTTGACTGGTTAAATGATAATCTTTCAGAAGACATAAGAAAACTGGTTGAGAACGGATCGTATACATGGCACCACACTGAAGTCCCTGGGAAAATGCAATTGGTTCCTTATGGAATTCATAACATTACAACTCACAATGGCGGAAGGTCTACTCGAATGTGGGCAGATGCCGCAAGATAAATAAGAGGGAGGAAATTATTATGAAAATAAAAAAAGAGACTATAGTTTATCCTTTACCGTCTGATCAACTGTTATCGAAAGAAGAAGGTTTTTGGAGAGTAGAATTGCCATTAGAATATAAAGAATTTATAAAAATAAATAATGGAGGTGCGCCAGAAATTCGTTCGTTTATTTGTAATGATCATAACTATTCAATTAGTAGATTTTTATGCATTCTTGAGAATCCAACAGAAAATGAATTTGGAATATTTGATATTGACGCTACTAAATCTCAGCTTGATGAGAGACTAATTGATGATGAAGATTTGTTAGGAGTTGCATTATTACCAATTGCTGTTTTATTTGCTGGTGATTTTCTATGCTTAGATTTTCGTGAATCTAGAAATAATCCTAAAGTTTGTGTGTGGGATCATGAAAATTCTGGCGAATTTGCCCCAGTGAGCTATCTTGTTGCAAATAGTTTTGAAGAATTCCTAACAATGCTAACTGAATAAAAAGCATTAAGGGCTAACTAGTACCGAATACACCTATCATCCAACCAATTACACACTTAACTTATGTATTGCCTGAATAGAAATTTAGTCATTTCGTTTGTACGTACAGTAATGATTGAAAAGTTAACGCAATAGCTTTACAAAAAACAGGTCGATTATGGTCAGATACCATCATGACTGACCTGTTTTTTATTCATTCTCCGGTGTTGTAGCTTGCGGTGCCAATCCAATATCCCTATGTTATTATTACCTTATATTTTCCTATAAATAACAATATATAGAGTTTGGAGGTTTATGAATGAGAAGTAAGCGTAGCTTGATAATGCTGTTATTGTTTGCTTTGACGATTATACTTTCAGCCTGTAATGATAAAAAAACTGCAATATTATCCATGGATGAAATACAGGATCTAGCTCATCAAGGCGAGGCGTTGTCGTGGAAGGATTTTGAAGGTTATCCCTTTGAAGATGTCGGTTCAGGCTTGTACATCCGTAAATATGAAATCAATGAAAACTACCATGTGCTGGTGGGTGGCGGAAGTGTTGATGCAGCTCCTCTGTATATAAATCTTGTCAAAAGAAACGGAGAAAAGATCGATATCCGTTATGATGACATCGATCATTTTATCCTCAATTAAATGAGGGGCATTTAGGTCTATGGTTGGCGGGAATGGTGCGGAGAAATGTAGATCCAGAACAACGCGCCAAAAATGTAACTCCATCGGAGCTGGATGAGATTGTGAAGGTAGTTATTTTGAGCAGTCTGAACGGGGAACAACTTATTCATAAGCTGCAAAATCTGCCGATTGTGATCTACCAGCATGGACAAGAAGATATTATGGATATAAGTCCCCAAGGCGTAAACAAATGGACAGGACTAAAAAATTTAGGCATAGAACCGCAGCAATTTATTGCTTTTGGTAACGATGCTAATGATATAGAAATGTTCAGACATTCCGCACACTCGGTTTGTGTTGGCGATCATATAACCTTGGGAGAAGTTGCAACGGAAAAGGTTAGTAGCGGTGAAGAGCAGATTGTTAGAACAATAATGGAGCTGGCGGGAGGGCTGCGATAATTGTTGGGATGGTGATCACCAGCTCAGAGGTCATTGTTGCGGACTGTATAGTCGCTATTTCAGGATTTAGCTTCATTAGGCGGAGTGTTCGGACTCAGGAGGCGTTATCAAGTCAGAAGACAGCGGTTTTTGCACAAAAACAACTCAATAACGACTCTGGGGTCCGAAAAACCTCGTTTCTGCCTATTTCGAAGCCAATAAGGTCATTTGAGTCCGATGGTGGGAGGTTGGTCGCTATTTGCAACAAAACAACCTGCCATGAAATCAGCAGGTTGTTGCAGGGATGAGCAGAAGTAAGTGCGATAACTATTCTATATAAGTTCTTGGCGGCGATTTAAATAACGATATAAAACACAACCGGATATCGCGCATATAGCTGCACATAAACCGATAAAACCATACCCAGCTTGAAGTCCACGTAGCAAGCCAGTTTGTGTTTCTGCTCCGTAAAGCCGCTTCACACCTTCGATCACTGCACCTATGGCATAGTTGCCAATCACGCTACCGACTCCCATTAGTGTAACTGTAAAGGTGATGGCAGTGTCACTGCCATGCGGATACCTTTTTGCGATAAACGCCATGACGGTCGGATAAATCATAGCGATACCTATGCCTGCTGCCGCGAATAGAAACGCGAGCTGTTCTCCACCCAAAATAGCAGCAAACGTACATAAGGCAGAAAAGGCTGAAAAGATGATAAGCGATAGATTGAAGCCAATCTTATCTGTAACCGGCCCCAGCAGGAGCCTTGCTAGCGAGAAGCAGAGAAAAAAGGTGGACAACATACCAGAAGCTGTAACTGTATCCCACAAGTATGCTTTTTCTAGGAAATTCACTAGCCATCCACCTACTGCAAGTTCTGACACTACACCGAAAGAAAGAATAAGCACCATCAGCCATAAAGCGGGATCGCGGACCAGCGTTTTTAATGGGATCCGGTCCTCTTGTGGAAGATCGTCACCCGGAAATGTACTGCGCAAGGCAGATAGAATAGGCAGTAAAGATAAGCTTAGCATAATCAAATACATTCCGCGCCAGTCGAGTGGATGGCCAAATATACTTACCGACATGAGTCCTGTTGCCAGCAGTGGAGCTAAGGTTGAACTAAATCCGTAGAAAAAATGGGATAAGTTCATCATCGTCCCGGTATTTTTTACGAAGATGCGTGCTCCCAAAATGGCAAGACCAATCTCCAGCATTCCGTTTCCGATGTACATCAGGAAATAAGAAGCTGAGAAAAAGGGGTAGCTGTGGGAGATATAGATTAACACTCCTGAAAATATCATGGATGCAAAAGCAATGATACTGACAGCCTTGATCCCCCACTTCCGAACCAATACAGCTGTAAAGGAGCAGGCGATCAAATAACCTAATGCATTTAGGGATAAAAGGGTGCCAAGCTGTTTCTCGTCCAGATTAAAGTCGAATTGGATTCGCGGAATGGCGGGTCCTTTAATATTTTCCGATATGCCAAACACTATAAATCCTAAAAAGATGGTCGCCAATTGCATGGCATAAATCTTGTTAAATCCCCCGAAGCGCTTTTTCAAATTAAGATCCTCCCAGAACGGGTTACTTTATTGCTCAATGTCTCTGTAATACTCTTCTTTAAGTTTTTCCCAGTGTTGCTTATCGTCTTCGGTGATTGCTCTTAATACCTTGCATGGGTTACCCACCGCAATTACATTGTTAGGGATATCCTTAGTTACGACTGAACCTGCACCGATGATTACATTGTTGCCGATTTTTACCCCAGGATTAATTACCGCGTTTCCACCAACCCACACATTGTTTCCAATGGTAATCGGTGTACCGAATTCAAGCATACTAATACGCACGTCCGCATCTATGGGGTGACCAGCAGTATATACGCCTACTCTAGGTCCAAAGAGAACATTGTTACCAATCGTTACTTTAGCTACATCAAGGATAATGCAGTCAAAATTAGCGTAGAAGTTATTGCCAACGGTAATATTACTGCCGTAATCACAACGGAAGGGAGGTTCAACATATAATGATTCTCCTGTAGACTCAAATAATTGCTTGAGTAGTTCTACTCTATATTCACCTTGTTCTTCCGTCGTATTGTTAAATAAACGAGTGAGCATTCTGGATCTTTTGTTATCCTTTGCTAATTCTTCACCGCCTGCCATATATAGCTTTCCTGCGATCATGTTTTCTTTGTTTGTTGCCATTCGTAGTTCCTCCTGAAGTGTATGTTAGTTTTATGTTTTTAACGGCGCTTCTCAACCAACTGCAATGAGTAGGTTAAGCTTTCCAGTGTGATCGCAATTAATCCGTTCATGTAATGATCATCAGGTTGATCCAGCACAATTAAGTGAGGCATATGCTCCTCTGGAATCACTTCCAGACAACGTTGATAAATCGGCCGCACATTCTCTTGTTTGACTTGTTCTCCTGTGAGAGCTATGGTCTCTGGATTAATAATTGCAATCAGGGACGATATAGTGTGAGCCGCCAAAGGGATGAAGGTATCCGTGTGGTCCAAGCTACTCAATTGCTGTTCACGCGAGATTCCAAACGGTAAAAAAGAGACTTCACCAGCAAATCTAGTATTACCTTTGTGGATATGCCCGTCGATCATCATCCCGGCGCCTGGAAAAGCTCCTTTGATAAAGGTCACCACGACAATGGTTTTATCCTCTTCATAATCCTGCTGTTTATAGAACCCGTAAACGGTCAGATTCATATCATTTTCAATCGTGACTTCAAGCTCGTATTTTTCTCTGAGCAGTGATTCTAAGGGAGCATTAATTAACTCTTTAATGTCACAGATATTAATGACACCTTGGTGAGCAAGGCCGGGAATTCCAATCCCGACTGCCTTGATGTTGTTATATTGTTGGATAAGCGTATCCAGCAGATGGTCGATGGCTGCAGCATCTATGTACTCTAATTCCATCCATCCATGATCCACACGATCACCAACTGAATTGGTCACCGCATAGGTTATGGATTTCTGGCCATCCTCAATTTTGGCATAGATACATGCAATATAGGAAAAATCAGCGTTATAGATAAATCGTCTGGCCGGTCGACCTCCATTTGATGCCTCCAGTTCAGTCTCAATGACTTCACCAGTCTCCAGAAGTTCATTCAGGATATTTCCGCAGGTAGCAATACTTAATCCGGTGGCACTTGCAATCGTGGATTTGGTTCCTTCTTTCATCGATTTCAAGGCCTGCTTGATAAGCTCCTGATTTATCTTTTTAACACGAATAGAATTGTTTGCGATTTGGTTTATTTTATTCACCTCTAGACTTTTAAAAATGGTTATTAAAAGTATTATCAATACTATAACTTGGCTCTATATAATTGTCTAGCAATCGACAGTTTTTTATTATGGATTTTTTTGAAATGACATGAGGCTTTTAATCAACCAGCGGTGTCTAATTAAATGTAAGGTCAAGAGGAGGTTCTTACAATGTCTGGAGCTCATGACAAATCCACTGTTTATCCGGATGCACAGGGAGACAAGCAAAGCTTTGAAATCACTTATAATCAATATCGCGAAAGAATCCATAAATATCTTTTGTTGAAAGTAAACTCGGGTCAGAGCAAATTCATAATCTTGTTATTCCTACTTTTCAATAATTAAATTCCGAGGGCTGGGATCTTTAAACGATCCGAACTAGAGTTGCATGAACAATTTGTTGTATATTTAAAAAATAGATAGTTAGATTTCTATTCAAGGGAACCCAGTAGCCATCTGGATGACTACTGGGCCCTGAATATTTCGATGGAATGCCTAATATGATTATCGGGTTTAAATCAGAATGTTAGCTTTAATTGGCATCCGCTTGTATAACAAAAGCATATCTATATTCTTTTTCTCCCCAGCTTGCCGTTATGCTAAAGCCTCTATAGTCTTTTTTGTTCTCTTCGTAAAACGAACTCAATGAAGAAGCCATATGCTTTTCGATCGTAAAGGAATATTTACCGTCTTCTTTTGTAATTGGAACTTCTAGTGTTTCTCTGGATGAAAATTGATAAGCTCCACTCTTATTTAGTACGCTATCTTCGAGCGATACATTATCTGGCTCAGAATCTCCAAAGTCTAGAGTAATGATTTCTCCATTTTTTAAATATTGAATATTCTTTACTGCATCCTGCTCAAAGGCGAATTCAAATCCACTTGCTTCAGCGTTTGAGGATGAGTCACTCTTAGTGTTAGATAATGTTGTACTTTTAATTTCTTGATCTCCTGCGCTTATCTTAAGATCTCCTATATTACTCTCTGCACATCCGCTTATACCTATTAAAGAAACCAACAAAAGAATAGACAGCATTATTTGTTTCATCGAACAATAATCCACCTTTTCCGAAGAGTTTCACAAAAAGACCACTTGTAATGAGTGTACACTATGGAAATTAATAGAATCAATGTTATATAATTCACTAAGATACAAGCTGAGAATGTTCACTCATAATTTGAACCGGGGACATAATCTAGGGAAAATTTATATTCGGCCAGCCAGAACCTTCTGGTTGGTCTTTTTAATGTGATGCGTCTACTTTGTAGGCGATTTCGTTATATTTAGTAGATTGGTAGATTGGAGGGGAATTAAATCGGAGAGGACAAATGGGTCACAGAAGCGCAGCAGGGCAATGAGGCAGCGGTGGAATTATTAATTCGGTATACCTATAGCGATATTTATCGATTCATCAGATGGAAAATACATAATGACGAATTAGCCTGGGATCTTGCACAGACGGTGTATGAAAAAGCATGGGCCAAGCTTGGCAGCTATCAAAATAAACAGGGGAGTTTTCGAGCTTGGTTGATGGCGATCGCGCAAAATGTCTGCATTGACTATTTTCGCAGCAAAAGTGCTCGGCAAGCAGAGTTGAATCAAAGCTTATCTGATGAAATCACAGTCGAAGGAGACTTTCTTGAAGGAATATTACTTCGTGAAGAGGTTAAGCAGGTATACGCCGCGATTTGCTCACTGCCAGAGGAACAGAGGGATGCGCTCTTGTTAAGGTATAAATATGAATTTACGTTTACAGAAATAGCTGCCGTAACTCATGAACCTGAATCAACTGTGAAGTCAAGGGTAAGTCGATCACTGATAAAATTACGCGATTTACTAAGGTATTCCAAGCAAGAGGATATATCCCAACCCCTAAAGAAAGGAGCAGGGAAATGAGGGTTAAACGTAACCATCAAGATTACCTCAATCTAAATTTACAGGATGAGATGACAGCAGAGTCTGTAGAGGAGATCGTGAATTCCATCAAGTGCATTCCTGAACCGCCACTCCTTGACGGTTTTGCAGAAGAAGCCATGAGCAGGTGGAGAAGATCCAAGCGGGCTTTACCTGCGCCAGTCCCACCAGTTCCTCTATTTGTACGGGAACAGATGAGGATTCTTTTTTCACAGGGATGGTGGAGAGAAGTTGTGCTTGGTGTGATCTTGTTTGTAGTAGGATATTTGGTTCTGAGTGTTACGGAGATTGTTAGCCCTATGTTTATTCTGTCCATCGTGGGTTGTATTCCTTTACTGGTGGTCGTCTCTCATACGGCTCGGAATACGCTCTGTGGAATGGGAGAACTCGCACGTAGTTTTAGAATCCCGTTGCATCGGTATGTGCAAGCTCGGTTCCTTATGGCAGGGCTGATCTCACTAATGATTAACTTTAGTGTTACTGCTATGGTAACCCCTTTAGGGGGAAAGGAGTTTATGCTGCGTATGACCTTGCTATGGTGCATCCCAATCCTAATGAATGCGGCGGTAGCGTCAGTATTATCTACGCTGATACGTAATTTTAGACAATTAACGACCGTACTCTTCAGTTTGCCTCTCTTTTGGATGATTTTATTTTCCGGAGAATTTGCAGTGAGCTGGACGACGTCGGTTGAGTTATTTTGGTTAATGGGATTGGGTGTTCTGTCGGCAGTGTTATTTGTCTTAGCCATGAGGTTTCAATCCAGAGTATTGAGCAAGGGAGGGTTTCTGATTGGAGCTTAAACTATGTAATATCGTACATGATTTCGGCAAAAAGCGAATTTTGAATACTATTAACCTTTCTATGTCACCTGGTGTGTATGGTCTTCTAGGACCTAACGGAACAGGAAAAACGACATTGATGCGTATTGTCGCAGATGTTCTGTATCCGACTCGTGGAAATGTACTTTTAGATGGACAAAACAAGGATGACATGGGGGATCAGTACCGGGCTCAGATTGGTTATTTACCACAGGAACTGGGGATGTACAATCATTTTTCAGCTCGTGATTTCTTGTATTATGTTGCTGCCCTAAAGGGGTTGACCAGGAAGGAGGCGAGTGATCGTATAGAGGTTCTGGCTCAAACGGTTAATCTATCCGGTGAAATGGATAAAAAATGCGGAAAGTACTCCGGCGGGATGAAGCGTAGACTCGGTATCGCACAAGCATTGCTTAATAATCCGAGCATCCTCATATTGGATGAGCCCACAGTAGGACTTGACCCCTCGGAACGCGTAAGATTTCGTAATTTAATTTCTGAAATCTCAAATGAGCGCATCGTTATTTTGTCTACTCATATCGTTTCTGATGTTGATCATATAGCTAAACAGGTGCTACTGATGGGGCGAGGAGAGTTACTTCGTCAAGGAACAATTAAGGAGTTGACCAATGAATTGCAAGGAGAGGTTTGGGAGGCACATGTCCCCGGGCGGTTGCTGGCTCAAATCGAAGAGAATGGAACTGTAGTGAATGTGCAGCAGACAGATACTGGACTAGTGGTTCGGGTAGTCAGCAAGACTTTGCCAGTTGAGAATGCACGGATGGTGAATCCTTCATTAGAAGATGTATATATGCATTATTTTCGGAGGGGATGACACACATGAACCGTCTGGTGATGTTTGAATTACGCAAAATTATGATTCCCAGAGTCTGGATTTCTATAGCTGGAAGTATTGCATTAGCAATTTTTTGTTTTGTTAGTTTCTACCCATCCGGTACGGATAGTCTATTGGTTGTAAACAAGGAAAAGCCTGAAGCTATTGCCACTCATCTAGGATCGATTCAACCAGATTTAGCTTTGAAATACGCACCTAGACTCAAAGAAGAATATGCTGAAGACAGCGCTTGGCCCAAAGAGGAGAAGATGAAACGAATTCTGGAGCAACACTATGCTGGTACAGCTTATATGGCAGATCAATTCAACAGAAATTTAACAGAGCTGAGAGAGCGGAAGGTTTTATTGGAGAAGCAAGAACCAGGATCATATGCACTAAGAGATGTTACTAAAAAACTCTCCATGCTGGAGGAGGGAAAACCACGGGGGTTTTATGTAACGGAGGACTGGGACTTATTACATATATTTTTTTCAAGCTCGCCTGGCGTCGGCGATCTTCTGATCGGTCTTATTCTAGTATTTGCGCTGGCACCCTTGTTCTCTGGTGAGGAAAACTATAGAATGGATGCACTTATTCTATCTAGTAGATACGGAAGATTGAAGATTGTTGCGGCAAAACTATTAGCTGGATTTATAGTTACGTTTAGCTGGGTTACTCTTTTTTACGGAATTTGCACATTGCTGGCCTGTTTACCGTTCGGCTTCGTGGGCTGGAATGCCCCGCTGAATAGTTACTTTTATTTTGATGAGACTCCATATGCCTTAACCCAGCTGCAGGGATTTGCCCTGAAATATGCTGTAACCTTGCTGGCTGCATGTGGTCTATTGTTATTGACGGCGCTGATATCCGCTTTGTGTCGGAGTAGCTTAAGCAGTCTTGGACTGGCAGCATTCGTAGTTATTCTTCCCCTTTTCTCTTTGCCTGGAATGTTGGGCAAAATAATCTCTTTTTTACCGTCAGGTGTAATGGTTAGCAGATCCTTAATCGAAAAATATGTATCCTATAACATTTTTGGCATCCCTATATTACATCTACCCTTGTCAATCCTTTCGGTGATAATCATAGGTATACTTGCTATAATGCTTATCCCCAAAGCTTTCGAACGTCGATTAAAGGTCTAAGTAGTAGGTAGGTTAAGATCGTTCCCGCTATGAAGGGGAGCGATCTTTTTTGGCTTTTCTTGTGAAAAAGGAGAGCAGTATATTTACGAATCAGACTTTTTACCCGATAGTTAAGATAAAGGGTTAATCTCGATAAACCTGACAAAGAGAGCAGGAACCCCTTACCGATAAGAACGAAAGGGATTATTAAATTGAAGATAATGAAGCTATTGGTACTAGGTCTTATCTCAGGGACAATTGTAACATGCGGCAACGTGAGTTATAGAGTTCATGCTGACACGACAACGTACGAGAATACAGGGACATATGAAGAAGTGGAAGAGGACGGTGAGGAGGATCCGGCATCTTCACTGTTCACTGACATTCAAGGTCACTGGTCCGAGCCTTGGGTGCGCTGGGCGTTGGGCAACCAATTGATGGTTGGTTATGATGATGGGAGCTTTCGACCGGATCAGTCGATTACGGAAGCAGAATTTTTGAAATTATTTTATCTTTCTTTCGGCTATCCAAAGGCTACTAGCATAGGCGAAGAATGGACAGCAGCACCGTATAGAATGGCTAAGTGGTGGAATCATCCAGTTACTGGACTACAATATCCAGTGGCAAGATCGACTCCAATCACCAGAATGGCCGCCGCAAGGTTAGTTGCATCTGGTCTAGGGATGAATTACAACGACACGGATTCCGTGGTTTATTTGCTGGGTAACTCTCTACTTCCACTTCCCGGAGAGCCAACGCTAGTAGGTTTCAAAGGAAATCTCCCGCTTACAAGAGCAGAGGCTATACAATGGATGAGAATGCTCAAGCTTAAGGGAATATATACTGTAATTTCTCGTCCAGAAGAACGATCGGATCGGAGTCTATTACCGTCATTACCGGAACAGGGTACAGGCTTGAAGGATTTTATAGCGGTTCCGGTAACTGATCGTGATTTCGGAATAGCGGATAGTGGACGTAATCTTTTTATTGATTTTGGGAGTTCAAGAATGTTAGTAGAGGAACATTACGGGGATTCAACAGGTCAAGATGTATTCAATAATGAAATGTATAAAGAAGTATCTGTACATTATGATACCGAAGGTCGGCTGAACGCTTGGAAAATAGACAAAGATAATGAGCGCATTGATCCAATCCACATAGGTACATTGAACAATATTCGACCTGGGGTAAGTACATTGGAAGATGTGCTAAAGGCATATGGTACATACGTTGCAGTGGATAACGAATACGGGATTATAGTAAGTTACTGGTTTGAGAACAAGGGTGGAGTGTATGAGCCCCGATTGTCACCTTTTGAAATGGATAATATGGAGGGTGGGTTCTATATAGGCTTCATTATTGACAAACAATCTCTGAAAGTTCAAACCATACTCATATCTACAGCTCAGCAGGCAATGAATCCTACGGATATATAGGAATTGTACTGGAACCTTATTCATTCTTTAAAATGTGACGGCATGTCTTTCTGAGGCAGCCGTCTTTTCTTTTATAATTTTTTTACCTCATAAGCTAACATTCTGAGAACTTTATCGTTATACATACGAAGGGAGGTGCAGGATGAAGCCCGGGCAGCTACATCAGATACTTCAACCTAAAATGTTAGAAATTCAAAAATACCTGATTCGTCTCGGGGCACCTGCAGCCGACGCTGAAGATATCGTACAGGATACGGTGTATAAGGCTCTTTTGTATATTGATTCCATTGATGAGAACAAATTCAGTGCATGGTTATATAAAGTAGCGATCAATCGCTACTATGATCTGTGCCGCCGCCGCAAGCGGATAGTCATTCCTATTGACTATGTAGATGTGCCGGATATGGAATTGCCAGAGGATCATGTGCTGTTAAAAGAGAAACGGGAAGACATCGAAAGAGTGTTGGATGAGCTTCTACCGCTCCATAAACAACTCATTATTATGAAATATGAGCTGGAGCTGTCCTATCAGGAGATAGCTGAGCTTCTGGGAATTACGACAGATACAGTCAAATCGGCATTGTTTCGCGCCCGCAAGCAATTTCAAAAAAAGTATAGAGGTGAAGTGGAATGACAGCTCCATGGGAACAAAAGGATGATCAGAACCTTTCAAAAGTAATTAAGAAGGCAAAACGAAAAACAATGATTCGAAATACGATCATTTCTCTAGTGGTGACGGTTATAGTATTATTCGGCGGGATGCTGGGCAACGCCCATCTGACAAGCTGGTTGGCAATGCGTGGTCTGGATGAAGAGAGGATCATGATGAAAATAAGCAGTCCTAACCTTCAGGAGTTGAGAACTGAGCTTGATTTAGGGTTTCTATCGGGTAAAGTCGAACTGAGTACTTACAAAGTTGTTGAGGGTGTACCCATCGTATGGGATACAAAAAAACTGTATTTCGATATGGGCAGCCGGTTTTCTCTGCTTAATAGGGGATACTCTAGTATAAATGTTCCTGACCCGGTAATGACACAGCAAAATTATGAATACTACCGAGGATATAACAGTCAAAATGGTCAGCGGGAAATGATGTTTTATGTGCCTGGAGTGAATTATAACGAAAAAGTGCTAAATGACCTGCCTGCACTCGAACAAATGGAACCTGGCAAGCTCGTAGAAATGGCTGTTTCTTTTGATAAAAGCTACACTCAGGCAGAGGTAGAGAAGATGCTGCCGGCGGGTTTGACACAGACTTGGTATTGGGTAGATACGTATGACAATAAAAAGAACCTTGAGTTTATTAGGAATGACAGCAGCCCGAATAAATATGCCTTACCGGAATCTGCTAGACAAGTATATGGCTACGGTGGAGAATGGGAAGGGTTATTTAAGCCGAAACCAGAGGATTTTTTACAATCCTTAACCTATGGGCTTCAGATGAAGGGCAAGCATTACGGAGAGTTTGAGCGAATCTCGAATTACTTGAAAAAGGATAAAGCGGCGCCGGACGCCAGTGATGTACAGCTATTGGGAGTTGTCGTTACTGGAACTGCGAAAGAGCTGCAAAGCCTCAAAGGAAAACCCTATGTAAATACGGCAGTTCTCGGCGCGATTGTGGATAAATATTAGATCAATATAGTAAAAATGTTGGAGGGGTTGTTCTACAGGTGGATTTTCTACGAAAGAAGACAGCCTCTGCTGACCTCAAGCGGCAATTTGTCTATGACGTGATCACAGAAATCGCTGGTATCTCCGGTTGTTTTCAGTTAACTAAATACGCATTCCGACTCTATAATTAGGGAATTTTTCCCTATAATTCTTAGATATTTGGTCATCTAACTTATAATTAGGGAAAACCTCCCTGTAATTTACCTGATTTGGTGAAAAAGAAAGGAATCAACCCGATTTTTAGGGAGAAATTCCCTCATTATGCTCTTTTTTAGCGAATATCAGCTATTTTTAGGGAGTTTTTCCCCAATTACACTAAAGCGCACATCACACATCGCACACCGCGGCGCATCACACACAGCACACCGCACACCGCACACCGCACACCGCACACCGCACACCGCACATCGCACATATCCCCTGGGTGAAAGTAAGAATCCATCCATTGTATAGCCAATTTATAAAAAAGAAGCTACCCTATAAGTAGAATTCTCTACTTTTTGGACAGCTTCTTTTTTCATCAGTCACAATCTGCTCAAGCTAAGTCCATTTCGCGGACCACAGCTTCATTTCCTTCAAAATTTGATGTAAATCCTCACCTTTGGGAGTAAGCGAATATTCTACCGTAACAGGAACAGTTGGAAATACGTGACGTTCAAGCACACCATGCTCCTCCAGATGGCGCAACGTAGTGGTCAGTGCGCGGGGAGACACATTAGTGATTTTTCGTTGCAGTGCCCCAAAACGCTGCGTGCCGTCGAATAGCTCTCTGAGGACAAGAAAGGCCCATTTTCCACCTAATACTTCAAGTGTTTTTTCAACATTACATTCAATAGTAACAGGGGTTTTGGGGATATAATTATTAGTAGATTTAGCTGTCTTCAAGGTATCTCCTCCTGTTTGTGAAGCTACTATACTCTAGTATAGTAACTACACTAGAGATCATATAATAAACTAATTTTCACTTCTTTCTATTATATACAAACTATTCTAGAATGAATATGAGTGCTAAGCAACCTGCCAAAATCAAACACGGAACTATGGAGAGGAGCAGTTATTATGAAATATCGCAGATTAGGTGGAACCGGTTTAAAAGTCAGTGAGATTAGTTTGGGAAGCTGGCTGACATACGGAGGCTATGTGGAAAGAGATAATGCTGTTAATGCCATTGAAACCGCTTACGACTTAGGCGTGAATTTTTTTGATACTGCAAATGTTTATGAAAAAGGTGCTGCCGAGAAAGTACTAGGTGAGACTTTACGTAATTACTCTCGTGAGTCCTATGTATTAGCTACTAAAGTATACGGGGAAATGGGCTCGGGACCTAACGACCGTGGACTATCCCGCAAACATATCACGGAACAGTGTCATGCTAGCTTGAAACGTCTCGGAGTAGAATACGTGGATATTATGTATTGCCACCGTTTTGATCCGGAAACTCCAATTGAAGAAACCTTACGTGCGCTAGATGATCTGGTTCGGCAAGGCAAGGTATATTATGTCGGTGTTAGTGAGTGGACGGCGGCGCAAATGACCGATGCGTTAGCTGTAGCAGACCGCTATTTGCTAGATCATATTGTTGTTAATCAGCCGATTTATAATATGTTTAACCGTTATATTGAAAAAGAAATTATTCCGCTCGGTGAGCGCCGTGGGATTGGACAGGTGGTATTTTCTCCACTGGCTCAAGGGCTGTTAACTGGAAAGTATAACACGGACATCCCTGAGGATAGCCGTGCTGCTAAGCTGGATCGATTAAAAGATTCGATTACAGAAGAAAAGATTGAAAAAGTCCGCCAATTGAGTGGGATCGCCACGGAACTGAATATTTCTGTTGGGAATTTGGCTTTGGCTTGGATTTTGCGTCAACCTAATGTAGCTAGTGCACTGGTGGGTGCCAGCCGTCCGCAGCAGGTCGAAGAGAATGTTAAGGCTTCGGGTATTGAGCTTTCGGAAGAGATTTTAAAGCAGATTGAGGAGATTCTGGAGTAGTTGTTAGCTTCATAAAAAAGGAGACACACTCATGGCGAAAGTAGTTGTTACAGGCGGCAGTGGGATGTTGGGCAGATGGGTGGTCCGGCATTTTGTAGAGCAAGGATATGAGGTTGTGAATGTAGATACGCAAAAATCCGCAGATTCTTTGTGCCAAACGATGATTGCTGATTTGAATAATTTGGGTGAAGTATATGGTGTACTTGCTGGCGCTGATGCAGTTGTACATTTGGCTGCGATCCCAGCTGCAAATATAAAGACGAGTGAGGTCACCTTTCAAAATAATGTAGTATCTACCTATAACATTTTGGAGGCTGCAGCGGGTCTCGGGATTCGAAAAGCAGTGATTGCTTCCAGTGAATCCTCTTACGGAATCTGTTTTGCGGTTAATCCTTTGGGGCCGAAGTATGTGCCTATGGATGAGGAGCATCCACAGTTGCCTGAAGACAGCTACGGTCTGTCTAAGGTTGTGAATGAGCAAACCGCTGAGATGTTCTATCGCAGAAAGGGTATACAGGTCGTTTCCCTAAGAATCGGAAATGTTATTGATCCATCGGCGTATGAACGTTTCCCTTCCTTCATTCATGATCCAGCGCAGCGCGATCGGATTCTATGGAGTTATATTGATACACGGGATGTAGCAACAGCTTGCCAATTGGCAATCGAAACGGATGGATTGGGCGCGGTTGCTCTTAATATATGTGCAGATGAGACCAGCATGGCTGTTCCTAGCAGAGAGCTAATGGCCGCACGTTATCCAGAGGTGACGGATTTCCGCCAGCCGCTGGAGGGTCACGAGTCGCTACTCAGTAATGAGAAGGCCAAAAAGCTGCTGAATTGGCAGCCGAAGCACGTATGGCGAGATTATGTTAACCAGTAAATAACGAGCCGGATTCACTATAAGGAGCGTGCAAAATGAAGGTCTTATTTATCGGAGGTACGGGATTAATTAGTCAGGCTGTATCCCCGTTGGCTGTAGCTCAAGGAATCGAGCTGTATTTGTTCAACAGAGGACAGCGGGATGAATTCGTTCCAGAAGGTGCAAAAGTAATTAAAGGAGACATTCGTAATCCGGCAGAAGCTGCATTAGTATTACGAGATTACGAATTTGACGTAGTGGTAGACTGGATTGCTTTTACACCGGAACATGTGCAGGTAGACATTGACCTGTTCACTGGTAAAACGAAGCAGTACATTTTCATCAGCTCAGCCTCTGCTTATCAGAAGCCGCAGCGTAATTATGTAATTACAGAAAAGACACCGCTGGAGAATCCTTATTGGGAGTATTCGAGGAATAAAATTGCGTGTGAGCAGCTGTTGATGGAAGCTTACAAGGCGAACGGATTCCCGGTTACGATTGTTCGTCCTTCCCATACCTATGGAAATACAGCCATCCCTGCGGCACTTACGAGTGGCCAGCATCCTTGGTCACTGATCGATCGTATCCGCCGCGGCTTACCTTTAGTCATACATGGAGATGGAACCTCTTTGTGGACACTGACGCATAATTCGGATTTTGCCAAAGGTTTCGTTGGATTGCTTGGACATCCGGAAGCGATAGGTGAGGCCATTCATATAACTTCCGACGAGGTATTAAATTGGAATCAGATTTACGCGGCCATCGGACAAGCGGCAGGTGTGGAACCTAAAGTGGTGCATATCTCCACAGACTTTATCGCAGCCTTTTCCCCTCCAGGGACAGCGGATGGCTTGATCGGTGATCAAGCGGTAAGCAGTGTTTTTGATAATAGCAAAATCAAACGTTTCGTGCCTGACTTCCAGGCTACTGTGCCTTTCTCCGAAGGGATCAAGCAGTCGGTTGCTTGGTTCGAGGCTCATCCTGAGCAATGTACGGTCGATGCGGAATGGTCTGCGTTACTTGATAAGATGATCGAGAGACATGGAATTGAGTCCAAACCTCTTTCATTCTACGCATAAGGTTTATACTATACAGTTATATTTAAAGACGGTCTGTTCCTAAGGGAGCAGCCGTTTTTTTGGGTTTGTCTCGTTCAATGTAAGGTTATGGAATGAATCAGCAAATCATGAATATACTCTCACTACCTAAAATTCCGTTGAAAAAGGAGTCCTGGCCATGCCAACCCATCCCTTTGTCTCGCGTTTTTTCGTAAATTCAGATGCACGTCGTGAGAAGTTGATTTATGATCTGCCGGAATCATGGTGGAGCCGTCCCTTTGAATATGAGTGGTGTATTAACTTTATTTCTCCGCATGGTGTTGTGCTGGATGCCGCCTGTGGGATTCCTCATCCCTTGAAGTTTTATTTGGCAGGGGTTTGTGCAGAGGTCTATGCCTGCGATAAGGACAGTAGGGTTATTTACCCGAAAGCTATCCAAGAATGTATTGAGAATGAGATTGGGGAAAAAGCGGCGAAGCAGGTTATCGCTAGAAGAACAAACAACCTGCATTTCGCTCAAGCTAATCTGACGGATCTGCCTTATGAGGATGAGAGCTTTGACACTGTCTTTTGCATATCAGTATTAGAGCATTTGAGCTTTGAGGATACAGTGGGTACTTTACGGGAATTTCACCGGACGTTGAACGAAGAAGGATTATTGGTATTGACATTTGATTACCCGACGGTAAATCTGAGTCTTATGAATGACCTGCTGCTGCAAACTGGATTTCAGTATTGGGGGGAGACGGATTTTGAGTTGCCTGCGGATGCTGTGCATACGGATGCGTGGGGCGGATTAAATTGCTTCAGAGCCGTTCTGAAAAAAGCAAAGGAATAACAGGTCTTTCTACTCTTAATTTAGTAACCTCTTTCCAGTATGCTAGGATCATAGCTAATAAAAAGATGAGAGGAGGCTGTGTTTTTTGAGATTAGGATCGAAGGTTTTGCGTAGAATAGCACTTATTACACTTATGTTATCACTAATAGTTCCTGTGACATCTGCTTCCAGTGCAGCTTCACTATCTTCAGATCCTATAAAGCTTGCCTTTGCGGGTGATATCCTTTTGGATGGTTTTGTTGGCGATCAGATTGCTAAATATGGGGTGAACTTTCCGTTTGTAAAGGTCGCACCTACGCTGCAAAAGGCTGACATCGCCTTCGCCAATCTGGAGACGCCTGTGTCTATCCGAGGGAAAGCGGCAGAGAAAACCTTTGCCTTCAGATCCAAACCAGCAACGTTAGGTGGCTTAACCTATGCCGGGATTGATGGAGTGTCCTTGGCGAATAATCATATTTTGGATTATGGAAAAGACGCTATGCTCGACACGCTGATCCATTTGGATCGAAACAAGATTGGCCATACAGGAGCTGGCAAAGATGAAGATGAAGCGTTCAAGCCTTATACTAAGACAGTAAAAGGGAAAAAGATCGCCATCCTTGGCGTTAGCCGTGTGCTTTCAGATCCTGCGTGGTATGCCGGCAAAAACAAACCGGGAGCCGCTTCAGCTTACACCTCGCAACCTATGCTTAGCGCCATTCAGAAGATGTCCAAGGAGAATGATTACACGATCGTATATATTCACTGGAATGAAGAGTTTAAGGATTTCCCTGAAAAGTACGCTCGCACACTAGCTAAACAGATGATTGATAGCGGGGCGGATTTAATTCTTGGCGCACACAGTCACTGCCTTATGGGCATCGAATACTATAAGCACAAGCCCATTTATTATTCACTTGGGAATTTTGTGTTTAATCGCTCCACACGTGGTGGGGAAAAAACACTTAATTCTATGCTGTTGAATGTTGAGATTAAGGACTCCAAGATCACCAGCAAGATTATACCTGTCAAAATCATTGGCGGACAGCCTAATTTTATGGATGATTCCTACAATAGGAAAACGATTAAGCTGTTGAACACCCTATCTTTTAATGCCAACATAGACGCTAACGGCAGGGTCACGGAGAAGGCGCTTTAATTAATACAAACTCTGATTAACTATTCACGGATCGCGCCCGATCTCGTTGGAATGCGAAATGTGTGGAGTACTTATGGAGTACCTATGGAGTGGCATGAAGTACGTATGGAGTGGCATGAAGTACGTATGGAGTACGTATGGAGTATGTATGGAGTCCGTATGGAGTACGAATGGAGTACGTATGGTGTACGTATGGTGTACGTAGGATGTGGCGTATGGAATACCTATGGAGTGCCTATAAAGTATCACCGTTGTGTTTGTGAAATAACTGCATTCTATACACCTATTTTATATGTAAAACGGACCATTCTGCTTTTAAGTGTATTCTATGCAACTAAAAACTAGAGAATCGACCTAGAGGGCAATATATCAAGAGAATAGTTGTACGAAATACAGCTATATCCATCGGCCGAGCGAGTTGCAGAGTTATAGTTGTACAAAATACAGTTAAACTACTAATTAGTATTGGAACGTCTGCATAAAAAGCTGACCGCAGCAGTATGCAGAGAGTATTGGAACGTCTGTATAAAAAGCTGACTGAAGCAGTATGAAGAGAGTATTTATGGAGTCCGTATGGAGTGCCCATGAAGTATCATCGTTGTAATTGTGAAATAACTGCATTCTATACACCTATTTTATATGTAAAACGGACCATTTTGCTTTTAAGTGTATTCTATACAACTAAAAACTAGAAAATCGACCTAGAGGGCAATATATCAAGAGAATAGTTGTACGAAATACAGCTATATCCATCGGCCGAGCGAGTTGCAGAGTTATAGTTGTACAAAATACAGTTAAACTACTAGTTAGTATTGGAACGTCTGCATCAAAAGCTGACCGTAGCAGTATGCAGAGAGTATTGGAACGTCTGTATAAAAAGCTGACTGAAGCAGTATGAAGAGAGTATTTATGGAGTCCGTATGGAGTGCCCATGAAGTATCATCGTTGTAATTGTGAAATAACTGCATTCTATACACCTATCTTATATGTAAAACGGACCATTCTGCTTTTAAGTGTATTCTATACAACTAAAAACTAGAAAATCGGCCTAGAGGGCATTAAATCAAGAGAATAGTTGTACGAAATACAGCTATATCCATCGGCCGAGCGAGTTGCAGAGTTATAGTTGTACAAAATACAGTTAAACTACTAATTAGTATTGGAACGTCTGCATCAAAAGCTGACCGCAGCAGTATGCAGAGTATTGGAACGTCTGCATCAAAAGCTGACCGTAGCAGTATGCAAAGTATTGGAACATCTGCATCAAAAGCTGACCGTAGCAGTATGCAGAGTATTGGAACGTCTGCATAAAGGGGGAGATCCATATGGATCTCCCCCTTTTTATGCAGAAGCTAGGTTTGGAATTAGATAATCAGCCCTTCACCGCCCCCGCAACAACACCCTTAACGATGTACTTTTGCAAGAAGATGAATACCACGATCGATGGCAGCACCGCCATGACCATAGCAGTCATCGCATATTGCCAATCTGAGGTATATTGGCCCACAAAGGTGTAGGCAGCCAGTGTCAGCGTTTTGGTATCTGGGGAGCCGTTGACCATAAGCAGCGGGAGCAGGAAGTCATTCCAAATCCACATTACGTCGATAATGACAATGGTTGTTGTGACCGATTTCAGCAGTGGGAAGATGACACTGAAGAACAGGCGGAAGCCGGAAGCTCCATCAATCGTGGCACTCTCATCAATTTCAACCGGAATACCCTTGACGAATCCATGGTAGATAAACACGGCGAGTGGAGCACCGAAACCCCAATATAACAATCCAAGTCCCCAAGTACTCTCAGAGAGATTTAAGGTCTTAGCGGTTTGCAGAACGGTCAGCATGATCGATTGGAACGGAATCAGCATCGGCATAATGCAGAGGAAATAAATCACCCCGCTCAGTCTGGATTTCGTCCGTGCCAGCTTGTAGGCTGCTATGGATGAAATGAACACAATACCCAGAAGACCTACACCGGTAATGACAAAGTTGTTCAGAAACAGCTTCGGATAGTTGATAAACTTCCACACGTAGGAATAGTTGCCGAATACCAGATGTTTTGGCAGGGCGATGACATCCGTCATGACTTCGCTAAAGCTTTTTAACGAGTTGATAATCGTCAGAAATAGCGGATATAGAAACAGAAGAGAGAGGATGACCATAACAACCTCTAGAATGATTCGGCCTGCTTTGCGGTTTGTATTCATTATGCCTCAACCTCTCTTCGTTTGAAGAATGCTAACTGGAGAATGGTTACCACCAAGACGGCCAGGAACAGGATAAGCGCTTTCGCTGTACCGTATCCATACAGATTGTTCTGGAAGGTATCCCGGTAGATATCGTAAGCGATACTGTAGGTAGTTCCGCCAGGTCCGCCCCCGGTTAATGACAGGATGACATCGAACACCTTGATCGAATTGGTCAGTGCCATGAACACAGAAATCGTAATGGATGGAGCGAGCAGCGGCAGTGTAATACTGAAGAATTTTCTCATGGGACCAGCGCCATCAACTGTCGCTGCTTCTTTGAGATCCTCAGGTACAGATTGCAGACCGGCAATATAAATGACCAGATAAAAACCAATCGACTGCCAGATGGAGACGGCCAGTATGGAGACGAAAGCAAGTCCCGGCGTCCCTAGCCAGCTTAGACCAAATATGGACCAGCCTGTACTTTCTCCGAGTGAGTTGAAACCTTGCATAAAGATAAATTTCCAGATAAAACCGACAATGACAAGACTGAGGATATAAGGAATAAAGAAAGCGGCTCTCAGCCAAGGGGTGCTCTTCAGCTTCATGTCCAGAACCAGTGCGAGCAGAATGGCCAGCACGTTAACGAGAACAATGTACAGAATCGCATACTTTATGGTGAACCAGGCTGAATTGGCGAAGTTGGTGTCGCCCATAAAGATTTGTTTGAAATTATCAAGTCCGACAAACTTAGGGTGTTTCGAAATTCCGTTCCATTTGGTCATCGAATAGCGGATAGTCATGGCAAACGGAATGTAGAATGCTACAGCGATACAGATTAGGACTGGGAGAGTGAATAATCCGAATTCTGTTTTCTCGCGCCATCTTTTGCCGAGTGATTTTAACATGGATGCACCTCTTCTTGATTTGTTGGGTGGTAATATCGACTAGGCTTGCCACACATAACCATTCCGGTTAGTCTATATTGTGTATTATAGAGCAGTGCCCTATACTCAAAAATGGATTTAAGAGTACAGTTAGGGGTAAAAAGGTGAACTGAAATATTTATAATTAAGCCTGTAAATCGTGGGGGAGGTTGCCGGTCATTATTAAAAAGTGGATCATAAAGCGGTTTGAACCCGTGCTGGAGCTTGTCTCACGCAGGTTGGCGAACAAGCTTATTTTGCTGTTTACAATCATCATTGTTTTGGTGGTGACCTCACTGACGTTCATTTCATACGGCATGCTGCGAAAAGAATCGGTGGATAACAGCATCGCCAGTACGAGCAACAATCTGTTGCTTGTCGGCCGGAATCTGGAGAGTTATTTGGACGGCATCGAGCAATTATCCCTGCCGCAAATATCGTATGACGAGATCACCTATGCGATTTTGCATGAATCGGAGGATTATGCCTCGAAGATGTATGTGGAGGACTACTTGAAGAACCTGTACTTCTCCCGCAATGATCTGGAAGCTATCTACCTGTATGTGATCAAGGAGCACAAGTATTATTATGTCACCAAAGAGAACTACAATATTACCGTGCGGGTCGCCGAGCATCCGTCGATTGAGAATCTTTCCTGGTATAAAAAAGCGCTGGCCAGCCCGTTTAACCGTTCTTACCAGTCTTTTGTAAAAAACCAATCCTCGATGATCAATAGCTCCGACTACCCTATAAATAAGGATAAAAGCTTCATGGGCTACCATCGATTGCTGCGCTCTATAGTTTCCAGGGAGCCGCAGGCGGTGCTCTCCCTTTATTTCAACTCCTCGGTTACGGACGAGATTATGAAGGATATTCCCTTCAGTAAAGGGCAGCACCTAATGTACGTCAGTCCCGATAATGAACCTTTTGTGGTGGATGACCCCGGGTTTTATCAACAGAGCGAACAAGAGGGACTGCTTAAGGAGCTGACACCAGCCTCAGGAGGACGCGTGACGTGGTCGGATAAAGAAGAGAAGTATCTAGTGATTTATGACATCAGCAAAAAAGAAGGCTGGAAGCTGATTAAGCCGATTCCCTACAAAGAAATTTATGAAGCGGCCACGACAACACGCAAATTGAACTATTTCATAGGACTGTTATTTTTAATCGTTTCGGTCATCTTGGTCAGCTTTATTTCGAACAAAATAACGAACCCGCTAAAGAATCTGTCGCTGCAGATGAAGCGGTTCAGTACAGGCAGCTTTGACGCTGAAGCACAGGTTGAAGGAAAGGATGAAATTGCCTATCTGTCTCGCCACTTCAATAAGATGGTGGAAAAGACGAATGAGCTGATCAATGAACGGTATAAAATGAAAATTGTCGAGAAAAATGCTGTACTCAAAGCACTGGAAGCTGAGATCAATCCGCATTTCTTATATAATGCCCTGCAAGCCATTTCCACCAAGGCGCTGAAAAACAACAATGATGATATTGTCGATATGGTCGATAATCTTGCTATGACGTTGAGATACTGCATTAGCGGTAAAGATGTGGTCCATGCCAGAGAGGAATTAAAGCATATTGAACGTTATTTGGCACTGCAGAAGGCTCGTTTTGGAAACAGAATGCAGGTGGCCTACCAGTGGGAAGACCCTTTGCTGGAGCTGGAGATTCCGAAGCTGTCCATTCAGACCTTGGTAGAAAATTGCATCAAGCATGCGCTGGAAAAAGTATCCACAACGATCACAATTACCATTGAAGCGCATGTGACGCCTAGCCATACTGTTATTTCAGTGACGGATGATGGACCGGGGTTTAGCGGGGAGCGGCTGGAGCAAGTGAGAAATTCTCTTCAAATCCAGTGGGAGGATCAGGGCGGAGAAAACGCTGCCGAAAGTGACACGGAAAGCATTGGACTGAAAAATTTGAACACGCGGCTGAAGCTTTTGTATGGTGAGGCTGCGGGTTTGGCCATTACCAGTGATGCTGGCGGAACAAAGATGGACATGCGGTTACCGCGGGGAGGGATTAACCATGTATAAAGTACTGATTATAGATGATGAGGAACCGTTGCGTGAGGCGATCAACATCCTGGGAGACTGGAAAGGACTAGGTGTCGATCAGGTACTGGAGGCTACGGATGGAAATATGGGCCTAGCCATGCTGCGTGAGCAAAAGATCGACCTTGTATTGGTTGACATGAAGATGCCGGAGCTGAACGGAAGTGAGCTGCTGCAGATCGTGGAGAAGGAGTTCCCGGAACTGCTGACGATTGTAATCAGCGGCTACAATGATTTTGAATATACCCGCCAGGCTATCCGTTCTAAGGTAGTTGATTATTTGCTGAAGCCGGTCAACCGGGCGGATTTGAATGCGGCCTTGCGTAAAGCTATAGATGTGCTGGAGGCCAAACGTAAGAAAGAAAGTGAGTTCATCAACAGGAACATTACGCTCAACATGTCTCTGCCGAAGCTAAAGGAGAAAATTTATCTGTCGATCATTGAACGTAGCTTCAAAAATCAGTCCAACGAGGCTTTTCTGCCGTTGATCGGCGCTGATACGACCGGAAACTATTTTGCTGCGGGTGTACTGCGGGTGCTCAATTTGGAACAAGTGCGTCGTAATCGCTTCCATGAGGACCGGGATTTGCTGCATTTTGCCGTCACAAATGTGATTAATGAGAATAGCGATGAGCATTTTCAGGCCTTCAGCTTCGCCAGCCATAAGGGAGAACGCGAGTTTATCGCCATCTTCACGATGAAAGGCGGCTATGAGGAGGACGCAACTTTCCGCTCTTTACATCATATGAAGAAGTTAGTCTCGACGCTGAAAGAGCTATTCGGAATTGTTGTTGCCGGAGGAATTGGACAGCCCTATGGTGACATCATGGCGCTTGCTCAATCCTATGAGACTGCCAAAGCCTCTCTCGACGGGATTGACCTCCTGACGCTGAAGGGAGCGATTGTCACAAATAGCAGCAACGATACTTCACAGGGGAAAGATAATCCTTCCTTGACGGGACGTATGCCCTTGATTCGCAACGCACTGGAGAGCGGGAACATCAATCATGCCAAAAGTATTTTAAGCGAATTCACAAAGAAATGGGAGGCTTCCGGACGTTTTAATCTGGGCGAGGCTGACCGGCAGATAGAGGAATTTATTATTTTACTGAACGATATTGCGACGGAGCTGGATGCGGTCCCCGAACGTATTCGCGGCGGTAAAGATAAAGGATTGCGTGGGCTAGGCATCGGGAGCGATTTTGCTTCCTTTGGCGAATTTGAGCGGGTACTGAGCGGAATTCTAGATTGCTATGGCAATGAAATCAGCAAAAGCCTTGCTGGCAATCGCCCCAGCATACTGGAAAATATTAAAGCATACATTGATAATCACTATTTTGAGAATATTAAAGTATCGATGTTCACGGATAAATATTTCCTGAGCAGAGAATACTTGATGAAACTTTTTAAAGGGCAATATGGTTATGGCATACATGAGTATGTACAAAAGGTAAGAATGGATAAGGCAAAGGAGCTGCTATCCACCCCCGATTTGAAAATCCAAGACATTTCCGAGATGTTGGGGTACAAGGACAAAAATTATTTCAGCAAGGCGTTCCGGAATTATTATGACTGTTCACCTTCTGAATATCGGGTTCTGCTATTGAACGGGGAGTAGTGAAGCGGTTACATGAACACTTTTTTACCCTAATAAGTTCACTTATGTACATTCTTATCCTTTTTCTTTTTCTTTAGAATTGTCTCAAGACCACTAGATGCATGAGGAAAAGGGGGCAACATCATGTTAAAAAGATTTATGGCTTTATCTGCGAGTCTGCTGCTCGTCGGCGGATTACTGGCGGGTTGCGGCGGAAACAACAATGCCGCTGACAATAGCGGAACAGGGAATACTCCTGCCACAGATTCTGGCAAGCCGGTCACGATTAATATGTTCACCGCATCACCCGAGTACACTGATGCTTTTAACGCTTATATTGCCGAGTACAAGAAAGTTAAACCGAATGTGACGATTAATCTGGAGATTATGCAGGCTGACTACAATACGGTGCTCAAATCGAAGATTGCTGCGGGAAGTACACCTGACGTATTCCAGACCACAGCGGGTGGAGATATTGATACCTTTGCGGAGTATAGTGCTGACCTAACTAATGAGCCACTGGCTGCGGCGATGACCGATGCAGTGCGTTCTAACATGAGTTCTACGGACGGTAAAGTGCTCGGTCTTCCGGTAAAAGGGAATCTATTTGTCCTGATGTACAATAAGAAACTGTTGGCTGATGCTGGGATTACGGAAGTTCCTAAGACAACAGCCCAAATGGACGATGCGATTACTAAGCTTGAAGCTAAAGGCATTACTCCTTTTGCCAACGCCTATAAAGAGTGGTGGGTATGGAAACACATCTTCCAACACTTCGTAGATGCGGCAGCCCAAGATGCAGGTACGGATGCTAAGACACTAGTAAATGATTTTATTGCCGGAAAAACCACGATCAAGGATCACCCGGTGCTGTACAATAACTTCTTCAGCTTCGTTGATACCACTGTTAAACATGGCACAGACAAACCGCTTGAACGGGACAGCAATGCTGAAGTCAGCGACTTTGCATCCGGCAAAACAGCGTTCATGACTGGTAAAGGCGCATGGGATGAAGAAGCCATTAAGAAAATCACACCTGACTTCGACCTGGGCATTATGGGTTACCCAGTCAGCGACAAGGCTGAACAGTCCCAGATCATTACTGGTGCGGATCAGGCCCTGCGTATCAATAAGGATTCTGCTGTAGCTGGTGAGACTATTGAATTCTTCAACTGGCTGTATACTTCTGAATACGGTAAGAACTGGTTCTCTACAGTAGCAAAGGTTATTCCTCCAATTAAGGATGCTCCAATGCCTGACCTGCAAATGCCAAAAGAAATGGAAGAAATCCTCAAAACAGAGAAATCCGGCGACCTGTCCGTGAACTACTCTCTGGATACCTTCCACCAAAAATTTGGTGAGCTCATGCAGGCTTACATCGGCGGCAGCAAAACTAAGGATCAAGCCATCGATGAAATTCAAAAAGCTTGGATTCAATTCGGATCGGCAGAATAACTAGGTTCAGATCAGGGGGCGGGCTCCAAGGTAAGATTCACTTACTGGAGAACCGTCCCTTTTTTATATGTTATATAATCATAAGAAGATACTGAGATAAAGTCAGGAGGTACATTATTATGAATAGCAAAATGATTGAAATCATTGAAAATGGACTATTTCTTACGATTGAAGTTACGGAAGATCAGGATGTTCGGCTATTGCATTTTGGCGCGGCACCTTTGGAAGCAGCCATAGCGGATAAGAACAAGCAAGGCTTCCGGCTGCTGGAGCTGCAATTATCGGGCGAAGACCGCGCCGAATATCACGGGCGCACACACCGAGCATCCTATCCGGGTCTTCGGATGGTATATGCGGGACACAGCGATACAGTGAATGCGCTCGGGCGTAAATTGGAGCTTAGCTTGGCTGATCCGATTACAGGAATCCAGGCAGTGCAGCATTTTCAGTTCTACAAGGGCGTGCAAATCGTTCGAAGCTGGACAGTGCTAAAGAATGCTGGAGAAGCTGAGGTGGCAGTGGAATACATCTCCTCCTTTGCTCTTACAGGTGTAGACAAAGAGGGGAGCGGGGAGCGCAATGATAAGATTGAAGTAACCCTTGCCCACAGCGGATGGCAGAGTGAACTTCAGTGGCGGACCTACCGCCTGCCTGAGCTTGGGATGTATCATTTGGCAGACCGTGGCTCCAAACGAATTGCCGCAAGCAATACAGGCTCTTGGTCAGCAGCGGAACTTCTACCGATGGCGGTTTTGCATAATAAGGAGAGCGGGACAAGCTTGTTCTGGCAGATTGAGCATAACGGCTCTTGGCATTGGGAGCTGACGGATCAATACGATCAGCTTACACTGCTGGTCAGCGGACCTACAGAACATGACAACCATTGGTGGCTGAACCTAGCTCCCGGTGAAGAGTTTACTTCGGTGCCAGCAGCTGTGGGTGCTGTGCAGGGAGGATTTCAGAGCGCGGCAGAACAGCTTACGGTATATCGCCGGATGATCCGCAGACCTAATGAGGATAATGAGCTGCTGCGGATTATTTTTAATGACTATATGAATTGCCTATGGGGGAGCCCAACGACTGAGAAGCTACTGCCTTTAATTGATGCTGCCGCGGAAGTAGGTTGTGAATATTTCTGCATTGATGCTGGCTGGTATGCACCCGGAGAGTGGTGGGATGGTGTAGGCCAGTGGGAGCCTTCCAGCGATCGGTTTCCGGGAGGGATTAAATATGTGCTCGACTATATCCGCAGCAAAGGGATGATTCCCGGACTATGGCTTGAGCTGGAGGTTATGGGCATCAACAGCCCGAAGCTTGCGGAGACTGATGACAGCTGGTTTTTCATGCGGCATGGTAAAAGGGTTAAGGACCGTAGCCGCTATCAGCTAGATTACCGCAACCCGAAAGTCATTGATCATGCAAACGGTGTTATTGCGCGTCTGGTTAAGCAGTACGGTGTAGGATACATTAAAATGGATTACAACATCAATGCAGGCATTGGGACAGAAACGGATGCGGACAGCTTCGGAGATGGGTTGCTACAGCATAACCGCGCTTATCTGGCTTGGTTGGACAGCATCTTTGTTCGTTATCCGAACCTTGTCATCGAGAACTGTTCCAGCGGGGGAATGCGCATGGATTATGCGATGCTCAGCCGACACAGCATCCAGTCTACTAGCGACCAGGAGGATTATGTACAGTATGCGGCCATTGCCGCAGGTTCTCCGGCAGCACTGACACCGGAGCAGTCCGCAGTTTGGTCTTATCCGCTGCGCGAGGGTGACGATGAGGAAGTCATCTTCAATATGGTTAATGCGCTGTTGCTTCGTGTACACCAGAGCGGTCATTTGGCGGAGCTTGAACCTCACCGCAGAAGTCTAGTTAAAGAAGCGCTGGATTATTACAAAACCATTCGCAGTGATATCCCACACGCCACACCTTTCTGGCCGCTCGGCCTGCCGGACAGTGAGGGCGAATGGGTCAGCCTTGGCCTGCGGCGCGGCGAACGACGGTATGTCGCGGTATGGCGGATTGACGGAGAAGCTGCAAATGTCCAATTGCCGATAGAAGAGCTGAAGGGATTTGAACCAGTGATCGCCTGTGCCTATCCTCAGCAGCATAGTTCAACTTGGAATTGGGATCAATCGGCAGGGGTTTTGACGGTGGCACTCCCACCAGGAAAAACAGCGAGATTGTTTGAGATTACTTCGTAAAGCTTGCGGCGGGCCTGCTCCCCTTCAGTCTGCTGTTGGGGAGCGGCCGCTGTACTTGCTAGGGAAATAGTTTTTTTCACTGCCTTTCTAATTCGGTCAGGTTTGGCTTAGCTGCTGAAAGTATGTTTAGAAAAGGTAGTACAATGATTGTTTCGAATTCATTATTTTGAGCGTTAGTAACTAGATGACCTCCGTATTTTTCGGTGACACTTTGAATATTTGTTAAGCCGAATCCGTGAAAAGCGGGATTCTCTTTAAAATTATGCTGCACTATAGTGCTAGAATTGTTCCGTGAGTTGGTGACTTGGATAAACAATGAAGTATCGGTAGTGAAAATTAGCAGCTGAATAAATCTATCTTCTTTTTTTGGAACTCTTGCAGCGGCGTTTAGAGCATTATCCAGCACATTCCCGATCACGGTACATAAGTCAAACCGATCAATATCAATAGCTTCGGCGTGTATATGAATATCATACTTAATAGCAATTTTGTGTTCACAAGCAATATTTAGCGCGTTGCCAATTAAAGAATCAATTACCAAATTACCTGTTGATAGTCTGAGAGAAGGCTGATGAATTTGACCGAGCATTGAATTGATATGATGGATAGATTCCTGAATCTCATTGTTCTGAATACAATTCCGGACATATACCAAATGCTTGTTCGTATCATGGATAACTTGTTTGATGCTTGTAAGGGAATGTGTGGTTTTTTCATAGCTGATGTGTTGATAATCCATCTGTTTACGTAATTGCAGATTTTCTTTAGTCAGTTTGGTGTTTTCATTAATTTTACCGAATAAAAGGATGGTTTCTCTGATTAGCAGAATAAGCAACATCATGATGACCATTGATAGATAAAGAGTCATCCTCGTTCTTTGAATTGTGCAATCATATAATAGGCGTAGGCTTCTTTAACCTCTTTTGCCTGAGTACGGCCAATAGGAAACTGCTCTTGATTGTGCATGACTACGGAAGTAGCTGTAAACTTATGGACATGTTCCAGATTAACAATAACGGAACGATGAATAAGCATAAATGGACGGTTTAGTTTACTTATATATTCTGAAATTGTACCTGGAATTATGTAATGCTGCGTAGAGGTAATGATCTTTAGTCGGTTTTTAGCCAAGGAATGTTTGATTTTAACAATCGCAATAATGTCAGAATTTTTGATCACCATATGTCCATCTTCAGTTTTAATCATTAGAAACCTATTTACAGAAGAAATGATATAGTTACATAGCTTTATTATCTTTGCCTCAAAACACTCATAGTTTACTGGTTTAATCAAATAATGGTAGGGTTGCACATCAAAGCTGCTCATTACGTACTGCGGATAGTTTGTCAAGAATATAATTTGAACCTCCCGATCCGGAAGTGCACGGATTTTTTTTGCAACCTCGATTCCATTTAATCCTCTCAGTTCAATATCCATTAGAAGTATATGAAAAGGATAACTACTCTGTTGATTATAATAGTGAAGCAATTCCTCACCGGAGGTAAAATATTGAGTCTCGAAAGAGTAAGCCGTGCTTTTCATAAGTCTTGGGAGATATTCCTTTAGCAAATCGTGTTCCTTTTTCTCGTCATCGCATACGGCTATGCGTAACAAAGCCATCCCCCCCATAATTAAATTTGTTAATCTTCAGAGATACCAAAACCTGACACGAAACGTCATTCAGCCTCCTATTCCAACCATTAGCTACCAAATTACCCCAAATATTCTTTTATATGATATATTGATAGCGTTATCAATGTCAAACCGAAGCTTGAAAGTAGAAGAGGATATATTCTATGAATGATAAGGATACCCTTGAAAAACTTATCGGATTATTTAAAGCGCATAAAAAGAATTTATGTATTATTTTTCTGCTCTTAATATTTTCTACTTTGATTAGTTCCATTTTGCCGATGTTCAACAAAATTATTATTGATGAAGGATTTATGAAATCAGATGTTAGAACCATTATTTTAACGGCAATCTACATCTTTCTTTTGTCTATGTTCAGTAGCTTTTTAGATTTGCTCAAAGAAAAACGAAGAATAAAAATAGCTTCAAATATTATCTACTCCTTGCATAAAGCTGCATTTGATCGACTTATGAAAGTGAAAGTGAAATATTTCACTGATAAAAACTGCAGTGAAATTTTAAATCGCGTTAGCACCGATATATCGAATATTTCGCAAATAACGGATGGTAGCATGCTTTTTATTGTTAGTCAGTGTTTTAGTTTGGTAGGAGGAGTTATTGGACTTTTTATCATAAGTTGGGAACTTACACTTATTGTGCTTATTTTAATCCCTATAGAATATTTAATTTTGAAATCGTTTGCTAAAAAAAGAAAGTCTCTTGCGGAAAAATACATCACGAAGGATGGAGAATATTCGCATTGGTTTGAGGATAGTTTGAATGGTGTGAAGGAAACAAGGCTTTTTAATTTATTCATTTTCAAAGAAAAAGAATTTGCAGACAAGCAGAATCAAGTAATAACCTCCCATATGGGAATCAGTTTATTGGATAATTGGCGGATTACTGTGGAGAGATTTCTAATTGGAGGACTAGTTCTTCTAATATATGCTTCTGGATCGACGATGATATTAGATTCAAAGCTTTCGGTAGGAAGTATATTTGCATTTATTACCTATAGCGCTTATGTGACCACTCCTATCTCATCGATGTTGAATATTGGATACTTATTGTCGGGAATAATGCCTTCTGCCCGAAGGTATTATTCATTGCTCGAGGAAGAAATCGAAGCTTGTGATGTAGAATCCGCCAACATTGGTATGAAGCGACTCAACCCTTTTGGGAGCATTCAGTTTGAAAATGTAAGCTTTGCTTATGATACTGAACTGATCTTGTCAAATGTGAATTTCACGATTGGCAGCCATGAGAAAGTGGCCATTGTAGGAATGAATGGTTCGGGGAAGTCTACAATCCTAAATTTAATCCAGAGGTTTTACGAACCACTTGCAGGAAAAATTTTATTTGACGGAGTGGATATTAAGGCTATTAATTTGAATGAATATCGGGAATTAATTTCGACTGTTAGTCAAGAGATATATCTTTTTGACACAACCATCGAAAATAACATAAAACTTTACAGTGAAAACCATGAGGAGCAGTATAGACAGGCTATTGAGGCTACCCAATTATTAGAGAAGGATACAAGCCGGTTTGAGGATTATGTCGTAGGTTCTAATGGGAACAAGTTGTCCGGTGGACAAAAACAAAAAATCGCGATAGCCAGAGCATTAGTAAAAAGCAGGCCTATGGTGATTTTTGATGAAGCGACCTCCAACCTTGATCTTCACTCTGAACAAGCCATCAACCATCTATTAGATACAGCACTCAGTAACAATACAGTGATTATAGTCAGTCATAGGCCGGAAATTCTGAAGCATGTGGATAGAGTAATCTTTTTAGAAAAAGGCCAGGTCTCCGCTATTGGACTTCATGAGAAGTTGTCTTATACAAATGAAAGGTATCGGCTCATCACACAACAGCATCAATTCGTTTAATGGGTTTACCCTTCGAGTGATTTAAATATCAAATATTGATATTTAGATAAATACGATTTGAAAGGAGGAATAGGCATATGAAACAACTTGTAAAAAGAACAAATGCAAATTATGAAACGTTGGAGGCATATGCAGCTTGCAGTGCATGTCCTTGTTATGCATGTACATGCAATGCCAGCGGATCAAACAAAGCAGCCATGAAACAAGTAACCTATACTGGTAACTCCATGAAGATGACTGCTATTGGAATCGGGTAGTAAGTGCAATCTTAAGTATAGCTAAGAGCAGGATGGCTAAATGGCTTTATTAAAAAAGCTGTCCTGCTTCACTTTTAGAGTGGGGGGAGTTCAGGTGCCAGTATTTCATTTATTTGAAACGGTAACGGGAAAATATATGTTCGATGCGAATGCAAATACATTTCTTAAATTAAATGAAAGATCTTATCAGGCTTTGTTGAACTATAGAAATTCAAACTTTGAACAAGTGGAACCGGAGATTCAAAACTTATTTGATTCCGGTTTTTTGGCGGAGAAACAGGATTTTGAGATGATTCATCCCATGAGCGACTCTTTGCAGCACAATTTAAGCAGAAGCGTTGGCTCGATAACTTTGCAGGTCACGCAAAACTGTAATTTAAGATGCAGCTATTGCGCGTATTCAGGGAGCTACTTACACAGAGTACATACCAATAAGAGAATGAAAAAAGAGGTTGCTTTGAAAGCAATTAAGTTTTTGATTGAGCACTCCGTAGATTCTCCAATTATTAATATTGGATTTTATGGAGGAGAGCCCTTACTGGAAATGGACTTAATAAAAGCTTGTGTTGCTTATGCCAGAGAACAAAGTGCGGGCAAAGAACTAACGTTTAACCTTACTACAAACGCAACTTTAATTACCGACGAAACCTTAGAGTTCTTATCTTCTAATGATTTTAATTTAACGATCAGCCTGGACGGCGATGAAGTCGCGCATGATAGAAACCGAGTTTTTGCGGTAAATAATAAAGGCAGTTTTCAGACTATTATGGATAATATTGAAAATATCAAAAACAAAACACCAGACTATGTTGATAAAGTGATGTTCAATGCAGTAATTGATCCAAATTCAGATTTTAGCTGTTCCACAAACTTTTTTTCAAACTATGAGACCGTAAAAGACTTTGCTGTTATGGCAAGTGATATAGCAAGTAGCTACAAAAAAAGTGAGTCCTTAATCAATGACAGTTTTATCAAGATGTATAATTACGAAGTTTTCAAATTATTTCTTTATAAATTTGATAGGCTTAAGAAAAATGATGTATCCAAGCTGGTGATGGAAAGCTTTGATCAAATCCAGGAGAATGTCCATAACAGGCTTAGAATCTCTTTCTATGATGTAAAAAAAGACCATCATTCCGGACCGTGTGTTCCAGGAGTACAACGATTGTTTGTGAATGCTGACGGTGCTCTGTATCCCTGTGAAAGAGTTAGTGAAGCATCTAGTGTAATGAGGATTGGGCATATAGATACAGGCTTTGAATTGGATAATATCCGGAACATACTAAACATTGGAACAATAACGGAGAAAGAATGCAAAGAGTGCTGGGCCTTTAGATATTGCACTTCTTGTGCAATGGCCGCCGATGATATCAGTGAGTTTTCTGCTGCCAAAAAATTAAGTATCTGCAATAAAGTTAAAGAAAACACTGAGAGTTTGTTTAAAGATTATTGCGTACTAAGAGAGTTAGGCTACGACTTTGATAAAGAAAAAGTGTAATGGGGGAGACAATGGTGAAAAAAAGAGCAATTGTTTATCCATATCATGCAGATTTCGGTCCGGTCGTCAGATTCTCCAATTTACTGGGCAACTTTGAGCTTGTTTCATTAATGGCACCTTTAGGTTTTGGACTGAATGAAAAAGATGCAGCGTACAGCTATTATGGTGAGGATGTGGGTATAAAAGTTAAAGATTCTTTTTCAGATGATGAATTTGATGTGTTAATGATTTGTGAATTTGAATGCAGTTTTGAAAAAGTGGTGTTCCCGACAATTATCAAAGCCGCAGAGATGGGGAAAGATATTGTTCTGCTTAACAGATGTGCTGATCATGAAGTTGAAATGGTAAAGAAGGTATGCCTGAAAAATAATGTGGAACTCACAAGTTTTTTTGGAATTGACATTGACAGAACGAAAGTAGAACTCGTTGAGAAAATACTGCTGGATATTAATGTTCCGATAATCTGCGTGGCGAGTCTTATGGAAAAATCCAATAAATTTGATGTTCAGCTTAGCCTAAGGGATTATTTCTTGAAAGAAGGGTACAAAGTAAGTCAAATTGGGACAAAATCTTATTGTGAGATTATGGGATTTCATTCTTTTCCTGATTTTATGTTTAATCATAAAGAAGCGGAGATAGATAAAATATTTCTTTTTAATCACTTCTGTAAATATATTGAATTGAACGAACGACCTGATGTAATGATTATCGGAATTCCAGGCGGGACAATGGTATATAATAATCTGTTTACCAATAGATTTGGTATTACTGCATTCGAGGCGGCTAGTGCAATCCATCCGGATGTCGGTATTATGAACTTGACCTATGATGATTTTAATGGAGAGTTTCTCGATAAGATATGTGTGTCAACAAAGCATAAATTAGGTTTTGATATTGATTGTTTTAATATGTCAAATCATAAATTTGATACGGGCAGAAGCAAACAGGATAAAGAATTGAAGTTTTTTACGGTTGATTCTAAGTTGGTTGATGAAAAAATTGCACAAATATCGCTAGAGTCAAAGGTTCCTCTGTTTAATTCGTTAAATGGGACAGACACTTTGAAATTAGCAGAATGCTGTGAAGCTCTATTGTTACAGGAAAATATGCAAATCGTATAAAAGAAGGGTGATATTTATGGATCTGGATCAAGTGCGTGAACAGATAAACGAAATATTATTCGACGTAATGGGAATGGACAAGATCAAGCTTAATGAAAACTACTTCTATGAAGATTTATTGGGCGAGGCGATGCAGTTCTCACCACGGGATTTGTTGGTTCTATTTGTACATATTGAGGAAAAACTAAAAATACAAATTCCGGAAACCGATATATTAAATGGATGCTTCAACAGCCTAGATCGAATTAATAATACAGTTTGCCGCATTCTACAGGAAAAAAGAATAAGGGAGTTGGTTTAAGTTGTTGAATGTAGCTTCACTCAGTAGCCTGAATCGTGCGGGGGCTGCAATGGTAATCCAGAAAAATAAGAGTTCAGAGATTTCATTTCAAGACGCGCTATCGACATCGAGTTCGGAAGCGGTTTTGACGGAATTGGAAAAAAAATTCGACATTAAAATCAACGTTCAAGCCATACCAAAGAACAATGAAGCAGTGAAAAGTGTATACTCTGGTAGTGTTGGCAAAGGGAATGTAACCATTGCTCCAAATATACTGAATCAGTCGGCAACAGATCCACAAATGCAAAAAAGGGTAGAAGCAATTATTCAGGATCATTTTGCTTCCAGCGCTAATGATAAACCCGGTGATGCCAGTGGCGTCATTATACATCCGGATGGAACAGCTACTTTTTGGGTGATTGGTGATTATTTAACACCTGCCGAGCGGGAGAAGATTAATAAAGAAGTAGAGGCAGAAAAAAAAAGAAAGGCGGAGCAGTTAGACTCGTTGAGTAAATTAAGTAGCAGCTCTAGCCTATCACAATTCGGGTTATTTATTGACAACTCCAATAATGGTGAAGAAGATAGCATGTATTTAAATAGTGTGCTACAAGCTAGTCTGGATTCGATGCTGCGGAAAAAGAACCTGTTTAATTAAATGATTAATCACTTTTTTAATCATGACTACCGCCTGGGTCAATGGATTTGTGACCAATGAGGCGGTTTTATTTTTGTCGATCTGTAAAAGGAGATGATGAACATCGAAGCTAAAGTGAAAATTGCCGTGATTGATGATGGTATCAACGAATATTTGCTAGGTGAACCGGTTGTTCAACAGTTGATCTTCAATGAAGATTTCACAATAGACGCTTATACAATAGACAGTCCCGAAAGAATAACTCACGGCACCATCTGCGCAGGCATAATTAAGCACTATTATCCGGAAATCTATATGTATAGCTTGAAGATATTGTCTGATACCTTAAGGGGAAATATCCAGAAGTTGTATAGTGCACTAGAATGGTGCGTTCAAAATGATATCCAAGTTGTAAATATCAGCTTGGGAAGCCATTGCTCAGCGGATTTATTAGAAACGCAGAGAGTTATAAACAAGGTTGCTGGTCAAGGCTTAGTTATTGTAAGTGCCGCAAGTAATCATGATTATATTACATATCCAGCTTCTTTTTCAAACGTTATAGGCGTTAAGAGAGAGGTAAGCAACACGCTGCACGAAGGGGAGTTTTATCTCAATGATAATATCATCGACGGTATAGAATTTACGGCTTTTGCTAGACATCATTTGAATGGTAAAGAGTGCAGCAACTCGAACAGCTTTGCCGCGCCCATGATTACAGCCAAAGTATGTGAACTCATTGGTAAATCTCACCTAACTAACTTGCAGCAAATAAAACTCATGTTGTCGAAAATGGCAAATAACTATAGGGACGATAAACACTTGTTTATTTGCTATGCTGACCCTGATTGGATAAGTGATATATTAGTATGCTATGTGAACGGAAAATGCAAATTGGACAATCGGAATCTTTGCGTTAACATACACGGTGAAATTGTCGTTCCCGCTGAGTCGGCTTATGATGCTGTTGATGCAGCCCTATTGGCTTACAATGAAAATATTGAGACTCTCGTTGTGATCAGCAGAGATCTTTACCCTGATGCTTATGTTGAATTACAGTGGATTGCTTCGAAATACAATAAAAATGTAGTGTTTATTGACAATTACCAAGGAAAAGATATGAACAAGATAGTTAACAATCAGTGTACTAACATTAAGTTATGGCATAGCTTATTCAAAATACACAACATTTACACACTTAACAGCACCCCGTTGCTGATCGAAGAGCCAATGGTTTCTATTTACATCCCTGCTGACACTGACTTTGAAGTTATTCTCTGGTTAAAAGGGCAATTTAAAAATAATAACTATAACAGTTATTTTGCATCGAATCACCCTATCGGAGTTTTATACGGAATAGACTATGTTCCTGAGACAAACTCAGCGCAGACATCTTCCTATTTTTCCTTAATTCTGAATAAGAAATCTTACGATATCGCGATATATGTCTTATATGGCTATGATATTTCGGATAAAATAGAAACGGATATTGAAATAGACATTGAACCATTAAACGGTTACTTTCAAGCAACTTTTGCTGTAAATGGCTTATGCCAGGAACGTATTATCAATATTAAACAGATTGATGAAACCTTTATCGGAGAACTTTATAATTCTATAGTTTATTTACTCTCTTAATGGGGGACAAAAATCATCAAACACTTAGAATACCCTCCATTAATAACTTCTTTGCTAGCCCCTCGTTAGTCGACTTCCGGATTCATCGTATTTACACTACAGTGATATCATCAGCCTTGTATTTACATGAGGATTCGATACACACACTACTCATAGCGAAATTATTATTCCAATGATAGATCCTATTTAAGTTTGACTTACTAAACATCTGGGTAAATGACGGAGTAGCGTTCTTGCTAGTTTTCGACAATTTCCTACTTGTGATTGCGGATAAGCGGAGTGACAAGATTTACAAATAGATTAACGAAGGTATTTTAGGGTAGAATTGTCATCAAGTAGGGTTACATTCTGGGTGGATTTCGACATTCCAGAGAAGCCCCTATTTTTTTGTGTTCTGACACGGCTTCATCTCTTGGTGCTCAACAGATATCATACATTGTCGAAATTTTGTCGAATAATATCATATAATGTAGAAAAATAATTGACAGGAAATGAATAGAACTTTAGAATTAGGTAGTAGCGTAATCATTACTATCATATAGAAGCGTACATAGCTTTTAGCAAGAATGATTATAAATGTGACTTCAAGGGAGGATGTACGATGATGAAAGCAACAGGCATAGTAAGAAAAGTGGATGAATTGGGACGTATCGTAATTCCTATTGAACTGCGTAGAACAATGGGAATCGACATAAAAGACCCGCTCGAAATTTTTGTAGACGCTGAAAAGATTATCCTTAGAAAATATGAGCCAACTTGTATCTTCTCCGGAAGCTCAGAAAACCTGATCAATTTCAAAGGTAAAATGGTAAGCAAAGATGTTCTTGATGAACTTATTGCAAGCTTTGATAGAGCATAATCCATATACCACATATGATTTCAAAAAAAAGAACCGGTATTACAAGCACAAGATGTGCCTGTAATACCGGTTCTTTTTTTTATGGTGTACTTTCGAAAGCGGGTTTTATTTAGACTCTAGCACACTTTGGATTTTTTTGATAAAAGCATCATATTGTACGAGGCCTAGCTCCATGCACAACTTCTGGTAGGAAGATAACTTGTAATCTAGCTGGTTCAACTTCTGTTCCAGATCGTCGTACATTGCCTGCTTTTCTATCAATGCTTGCCGAAGCAGATTATCTATGTTCTCTTTGTCCGTCTTTTCCCCAAAATACAGGTGCATAAAAAAGTCAGAACGCAGAACATCTTTTTCGGCTGGTGATTGTAGATAAGCGTGGAACTGATCCAAGCCGGCAGAGGTAATGGTGAATACATTTTTGTCGGGTTTGCCTTCCTGTCGCACAGATTCTTTAGTGATCAGATTCAGCTTTTCCATCTTGCTTAGGGTAGGATAGATCGTGCCATAGCTGGCATCGAAGAAAAATGAGAAGTATTCCTCGAAATGTCGTTTTATCTCGTAACCAGAATGAGGTTTTTCGCTTAAAATCCCCAGAATAACATCTTGTATGTTCATAAATCATTGCCGCTCCTTTCTTTCACTTCCTACCATATCACAACTGCATATCGCTCTCAATTTGAAATGGCATAGCCGGAGTGGCAAACTGTATAATTACGCATTTACTGGCACGGGCTCTTGTTCTCGTGAGATCCGAGTTTCTTTACGGAGGAAAGTGACAAGTACGCTTAATACAGCAATTGTTGCCCCAATACAGAGTAAATAGAACATATCTTTCCATACCCCGTTACCCCCGATAACCAGGTCGAGCATACCATTAACTGCATAGTAAGCGGGTGAGAAGGGACCGATCCAGTTATAAAAAGGTGAAAGCACATCGCGTGGAATAGTTGCTCCGGACGCTAACATTTGCATGGAGAGAAGGGCAATATTTAGCCAGCCGCCAGCATCCCCGAGGAGCAGCAGACTAAACTGAGCAAGGATCATGCAGGAGAGAATTACCGTGAACTCGAACAGCCACATAAGCAGAAAGCCACGATTAGAGTGGATACCGAGTGAGTTAACCATGATAGTTCCCACTAGTGAGATAAGCACAGCCGTTCCACCCATAATGACAAATCGGGCTGCAAAGCGATTCCATTTACTAAATTGTCCAGACAAGTTGGAGGAAGCTTTATGGAGATTCATCGCGAGTAACATTGCACCGGTAAATGAGGCGGTAACGATCATTAAGGGAACCATAGTTTGTGCAAAATTAGTTGTAGGGTTAATGATTTCGACGTTGGCGGAAATGCGGCTGCTTGCAGCACTTTTGATGATCTCCGCTTGTGCCTGCGGCAGATTCATAGCATCCAAGGTGTGGCTTAGTGCTGAATTACTGCTTTGAGTGTTCATTGCAGCCGTGACTTTAAGTGCTACCGTCTGCATGACATTGCTGACCATCTGCGGATTAGATTCATTTAAGAAGTAGTGGAGTTCAGTCTTTGCAGATGGATTACTGATCTGTCCAGTGAACCCTTGGGGAATATTGATAATCATGCGGATTTCTCTATGCTCAAGTGCTTCTTTTGCATTTTCTAGTTGGAGATCCTGTCTGGTTACGAACTGAAGTGATCCTGCAATCCCATCGACTATAGGCTGGGCATTTGTACCATCCTCATTAACAATAGCAATGGGCAACTGATCTACCCGATCCGTTACATGATCGTACCCTGTAATCCAAATTAAGCTGAAAAAAACTTGGAACAACAGTGCAGTTATAATTCCAATGATGGTAGCAGGCTGCTTGAGGAAGCGTATGATTAATGGATTTGACATGGTTATTTCTCCTTTATATTTCAAGTTGTAATATTACAGATTGAAATATAGCACAACGAAATATAAACTGCAACAGAAAAAGTTAAGAGCATGGACATTACAAAGCGATTTCATATATCATAGGGCTTGTACTGGAAATATCGCACAGATGAATGTCTTACCTGAAGTAGAACAGAATGGGGAGGAACAACAGATGAGTAACGAAGTACAAGGAACGGAACAAAACGTGGTTCATGCGAAACTGAACAAGCCAGAAGCGATTGTATTTGATATGGATGGAACATTGTTCCAGACTGAAAGTCTTTTATTGCCTGCATATCATAAAATGTTCGATATTTTGCGGGAAGAGGGACTATACGTAGGACCTACACCACCAGAAGAACGTATTCTAGGCTGCTTAGGAATGTTGCTGGCAGACATTTGGAAGAATGTTATGCCTGAAGCAGATGAAGCCGTGCACCGCCGGGCGGATGAATTGCTCCTGCAGCTGGAGATTGAAGGGCTTGAAGCCGGAGGCACACTACTGTATCCACAGGTGGTTGAGACACTGACAGCGCTTAAAGAGCGCGGAGTGAAGCTGTTTGTGGCTAGCAACGGGCTGGAGGATTATATTCACAGCATCGTTGTGGTGCATGAGCTTAAGGCGTTGTTCGAAGGCTTGTATAGTGCGGGAGGTCAAGGCACTGCGACTAAGACCGAGCTGCTACGTATTCTTTTGGATAATCATGGTATCAGCAGTGCCTGGATGGTTGGGGATCGTTCTTCTGATGTTCAGGCAGGTAAAGGAAATGGCCAGACCGTAATCGGCTGCGCCTATGCAGGCTTCGGACGTCAGGATGAGCTGAAGGGCTCTGATGTCATTATTACCTCCTTCGACGAATTGGTTGACTTATACGATAACGCAACGATTAGTGAATAAGAACTTACGATGGGGAGTTTGCTTAGCTTACAAGCAAGCGCTTGATCACATAAAAGACAACCTTCTTGAAGAAGGTTGTCTTTTTATTGAAGTCAAAAAGATGGTGCTTCAGTTGAAAGAAATCGGTATCGTCGTCAGGCAGTAAAGATATATACATAAATAAAGGAAGTAATCCGATAAAAAATGGAGAGGGTCTATATATGTTTTGCATGCCTAATATGTAAACCCTTTATGTTAAACTATCGTTCTCTGTGGGTTAAATTACCAATCGGATTCATTTACTTTAAAAGAAGTGACTCAATAAATGGCTCTATGTCAAAAGGTTTAGTCGTTGTTTCGTATCTACCGTATACATGACCGTTTCTATCGATTAAAAACTTCGAAAAATTCCACTTAACCCCATCGCCGGCATATATGTCCGGATACTTTTCCTGCAGAAAATCCTGCATCCATTTACCGCCTGATGTCTCAGTATCGAATCCTTGAAATGGTGCTTGCTGTGTTAGATATTGAAATAAAGGATGGGCAGACGGTCCCCTAACCTCAACTTTCTCAAATAAAGGAAACTTAACTCCAAAGTTGCTCTCACAATATTCATGTACTTCCGAGTTGCTTTCTGGCTCCTTCTCGTTGAATTGGTTACAAGGAAAACCAAGTATTTCAAACCCTTGCTCATGGTGAATTTCGTAAATTTTTTGGAGATCAGGTAATTGGCGAGAATAGCTGCACCTACTGGCAGTGTTCAGAATAAGCAGAACTTTTCCTCGATAAATGGACAATTCAACAGGCTCACCATGAATTGACTTTGCTTGAAAATCATAAATAGACATCAGACTATCCCTCCACGTTATTATTATAAATAACATAATAGCGCTATAGGCGTTTATTGGTCTAATATATAATAGAAATAATATTTATAGTATTAACCTATAACGGGCAACACTCGATCATTAATTACAATAAAAGTATTCCTCCAATATTCCCTTAGTTGTTACCGGTTAGTTTAATAGAAAAGAAGAGCTACCTTATAGGAAGCTCCCCCACTATCGTTTTCCGTTAGTGTAGTCTCTAAAATACAAATTCTTTCTCGTTGTTTTCCCCATCAAGATATCTAACCCTACAGTAATCTTTCCAATTATCCCAATTTGTTATACTGTCAACTTCCACGCGAAATAATTCAT
This sequence comes from Paenibacillus sp. FSL R5-0928, assembly GCF_037970385.1. Lineage (NCBI taxonomy): Bacteria > Bacillati > Bacillota > Bacilli > Caryophanales > Paenibacillaceae > Paenibacillus > Paenibacillus sp. FSL R5-0928. The sequence goes on from NZ_CP150225.1 coordinate 2,252,203, forward strand.
TATATGGCATATTCATCGGATTAGAAAAATCATAAAAAACAAGTTCATAAGGACATGCCCAATAGCATCCATCAATCACTATTAATTTTTTTTGTTGAAAATATATTATTTCCCCCCAGCAAAATCCATGACCTTTATATGCCTCTTCAGGAACATAATGTTTGGTTTGTTTATTTGATAAATTAACAATTGAATACCCTTGATAATCTAACCCACCTAAAAGATATTCTATGCCATTTATCTCTAACCAACTGAATAGAAATGTGCCGAAGTTTCTATATATTATGTCGATGGTTTTATGCTCACTATCCGTAATAATTCCTTTTGTATAATTATATCTAATAATACCTACTACATGGTTATAGTGATGGATTTCAAGTTTAAACTTCCCTGATGGTGAATAAAAAATTTCAGTTTTCTCAGGATTGTAAAATTCATCTTGAAAATAGTACATCATCGTAGCTCTTTCACTGAGAAACTGAGTATCATTAACAATATTCCTCAAAGTTTTTCACCCCGCCTTAGTATTACAAATTGTACCATAATATCGGACATGCTATTACGCTTTTCTGCCTGTTAGCTACGTCGTTCGGTGACGCCAAAGAAGCGTGTCTCCATTAAGGAGCACGCTTCTTTGTTGACCGGTATGATAATTGCCGCGGCGGTGCTTACTGCTGCTTAGCGTACCATTCGGAAAATTGTTTTTGGTATTCAGCGATATATTTGTCTATTCCCGCTGCTTTTAGTCTGTCCAGCGCTTTGGGGAAGGCGGTGTCATAATCGCTGAAGCCACTGCCAATCGGAGCGAGGTATTCAGTGAATACGCCGTTCAGCTTCGTTTCTTCATTCTTGACGGGTGTATTGTCAAAGTTGAAGCCGGCACCTTTGGAAATGATAGCTCCATCGTCCCAAGCTTTATATTCTGCAATAAACTCATCCGGTACCGTGTTATCGAAACGCATGAAGTTTTTGTTCATCAGCAGCCAGTCAGGGATCAGCGAATCAGTGGTTATTTTAGTCAAACGCCCGTTTTCATCCAGCGTATAGTCTGTTCCTTCTATCCCGTAGGCGAACAAGTCGTACAGCTCCTGGTTTTTTTGCAGCAGATTGAAGAACATAATATAACGTTCAGGGTCTTTAGCTGCGGTGGAGACAAAAAAGGCGGTGCTGTAAGTGCCGCGGCTGATTTTTGGACGGCCGCTGCCGAGGAAATAGTTGACCAGTTTGGCATCAGGCACTGCTTGTGAGATGGTTGCCGCACCTTCGAATGGGCGTGCCGCTGTGCCGGCCCAGAACATCGCTTTACCGGAGTTCCAGTCAGATTGCAGCTGCGGAACATTGGTGGCGGCATATTTCGGAATGATTCCTTTTTCATACCAGCCGTGCATAAGGTTCGCATAACTCTTGAACTCTTCGGTTTCAAACCAGCTAATAATTTGATCATCCTTCACAGACTCATCCAGGGCAATAAAATCATTTTGCCAATAGAGGTTTTTGTCCGTGTAATCATATTGTAGGAGTCTGCGCGCATCGGTGTTGGCGTACCCGATCAGTTCGGGATGAATGGCATGGACCTTATCATAGAACTGCTCTAGTTCCCCCAGCGAAGTAACCTGCGTCATGCCGGCTTCTTCAAGCAAATCCTGTCTGACTAGTGCACTGTAGAATTCCGCAGAATTCGGTTTGTTGCCGACGGGGATCGCATACTGCTTGCCTTCCAGCTGAAAGGCTTTGAAGGAGGCCTCGTCCACATTTTTACTCAAATCAGCTGCTGCATCGGCATACGGAGTGAGGTCGGCATAAAGCCCCTTTGCCACAGATTTTACCATGTAATTGGCATCTGTATAAGTTGCGAAGTCTTCTCCTGTAGACAGCATTAAGTCAGTTTTGCCGCCGCCATATTCGGTCCAAGGAAGAAACTGAAATTCAACCTCAGCATTGATTTCTTTCTTAATAGTGTCGTAGAACGATGTCTTCGCTAGTTCCTTCATCCGGTTGGACTCATCCCCGTACAGCACAATTTTCAATTTGGCAGGAGTCAAGGCGCTGCCGTCATTACTACCGCTATCCGTAGAGGAAGAGGTACCTTCATTTCCAGTCCCGGAACTAGGGGGAGCGCTTTCATTGTTGCCCTGAGCACAGCCACTTACCAAGAACACCGCAGCTAGGAGCAAACTTAACCAACCTTTTTTCTTTTTCATGATGAACCCTCCTGAAATAGAATCATAATGTTTGAGGCATCTATTGCAAAGGTCGAGCTCCCTTAAGTCCCATTGTACATCAAGAAGTAGGGGAGCATAAACCCGGTGCAACCGAACATAATTTGGTATCTTTGCTGGAAATTAGCCTTTGACTGAACCTACGATAATGCCTTTGACAAAAAAGCGCTGGAGAAAAGGATATAATATGGCGATTGGCAAAACGGTCAGACAGGTCATTGCCATTTTGGCTGTCTCCAGTGGCGGTGCGATGATAGCTCCACCAATTTGAGCAGCGTTGCCGGAAGCCAGGAACTGAATGTTCGCCATCATGTTGTACATCAAATATTGAATCGTATAGAGATCCTGATCGGATACCAGCATTAGTGGCAAATAGAAGTCATTCCAGAATTGCAGTGCGTAAAAGAGCGAGATGGTGACCAGTCCGACGCGGCCCAGCGGAATCATAATGCTGAAGAAGATACGCAGATGTCCGGCACCATCGATTTGCGCAGATTCCACAATTTCATGCGGGATGCTGCGGAAATAGTTAGCCATGAGAAACATCAGAAAGACGCTTAGCACATAAGGGATGAACAGGCCGATGAGCGTATCGCCCAAATGATAATATTTGGTGCTAAGCAGATACCATGGCAGCGTTCCTCCGCTGAACAGCATTGTAAAATAGGCGAAAAAGGCGAAGAAATTTTTGAGCCGGAAGCCTTTAACGGATATGACATAAGCATAAGCGGTGGTCACCAATACGGCCGACACGGTACCCAGCACCGTAACGATCACCGACATGGAATACGCCCGCAGAATCTGCTGCGCCTTGGAGCCAAACAGGAATTCATAGGTTTCAAAGGTGAAGCCTCTGGGCCAGAACGAATATCCTTCCGCGGCGATTCTGGATTCGGTAGATAATGAGCCGGATACTGCCAGAATAAACGGCGCTAGACAGATTACTGAAAATACGGCAATACAGATGTAAAAGAAAATGAGCAGGCCTTTGTTTTCGGTAGTTTGCATCTTATCAGTCTCCTAAAATAGTTTGCTGTCTTTGTCATACCAGCCGGCTAATTTGTTGGCCACCAGCACCAGAATGAAACCAAAGACGGATTGATAGAGCGTAATGGCTGAAGCAAAGCCGAATTCACCGGAACGGATGGCTGTGCGGTATACATACACATCGATAATGTCGGTAGTCGGCAGAAGCAACGGATTCAGGAACGTTACCCCCATAATCATACTGAGATCGCCTTTCAGCATGCCCCCGATGCCCAGCAGCGTCATCAGAATGATCGACGGAATCAGCATTGGCACCGTAATTTTGGTGATAATCTGCCATCTGGAGGCACCATCGATTCTTGCAGCTTCATAATAGGAAGTGTCGATGCCTTGCAGCACCGCATAATAGATGATGGCGCCGTAACCAGCGCTTTTCCAGATATTCGCTAGCACGAGAATGATTACGAACAGCCAAGGGCTGGAATACCAGTCAACCTGAGAGAAGCCGAATGTCTGGAGCAACTGGTTCATAATGCCTTTGTCGTAATCCAGCAGGGAGAACAGAATGGCTCCGATAATAATCCAGGAAATAAAATACGGGAAAAACATGACGCTCTGCGTGATTTTGATAAACCATTTGCTGCGCAGCTCATTTAGAATAATGGCGATGGCCACTGAAAAAAACGTGCCGGTTAGCATATACAGCGCATTTAACATCACCGTGTTGCGTGTAGCCCTAAGAGAATCTTCCATACTAGAGAAGAAAAACTCGAAATTAGAGAAGCCGGCCCACGGGCTGCCGAAGATTCCGTCGTTGAAGTTGTAATTTTTAAAGACGAGAATCAGACCACTCATCGGCAGATAAGCAAAAAGAATTAGAATGACGATTCCCGGAAGAGCGAGCAAATAAAGCGAGCTGTCCTTCCTTAGGGATTTACGGAAGCTCTTGGCTTTGGCCGTCCTGATTCCCGGACTTGGCATTCCTTGTGTCTCCGATGTAGCCTCTTGCATCATTAACAGTCCACTCCTTTATACTAGCGTTGTCATTTCCGTCCCTTGTTTTAGGAGAACGCTTTACATGAAAATCATAAATCCACCCGGAATGTAAACGCTATCATAATAAACGGAAAAAAGTTAAAAAAAGCGGAAAAGGACGGCTTAAAAAAACGAAAAAAACAGAACTTTTTTGTTTTTTAGGTGCTAAAAAGCCTGATTTAAAGGGAAATCTCATAGTATATGCGACGCGAGGGATTATTCATAGAAAGTCAAAAAGGGAATGTCTCCGGCTATGAAAATGCTGCCGGGACATCCCCTTTGTTCCTTACTTTTAGCGGGTCAATCAGGAAGATTCTGTTTTTGCAGAATATGATTCATTCTCCATTTGGAAGGTGTAACCCCATAACGCTTTTTGAACTGGGTTGTAAAATAGGTGCTGCTGTTGTAGCCCACTTTCTCGGCAATTTCCCGGATATCCAAGCCAAGCTCTGTGACTAATAACATCTGCGCCTGCTCCAGACGCAGCAGGTTAACGAAATCGGGAAAGCTGCAGTTTACTTCGTCGGCAATAAGTCTACTGAGATAAGCGGGACTTAGCGATAGCTTGTCGGCAAGGGCATTAAGGGAGAGCCTGGAGTCATCATAATGATCTCTGATATAACAAATGGCTTCACCAGCAATGCTCTTGGTCTGTACAGCACTCATGCTGGCAATGCGCTCGTGGGCGGTATAACAGCTGTCTACAATCCAATTCCATAGCTTGTCATAGCTTTGGATCTGCCAGATATGCTGGTAATTATCTAGAAAGCCGGAATGCTGGACGTCTGCATTAAGCTCAGCCGTGCGACTGAGCTCAAAGACCAGTCTCGATAAAGCGATGGTGGCAGGCTCGACGCGGTAACTGCAGGCTACTGCCAGCAATCTCTCCACTGCCTGCGGAATATGGTTCGAGAGTTCCGTCTGCTTAACGGCTTGCAGTACCGGTTCAAGGGCACTGTCGGGCATTGGGCTGCTGTTCAGATGGATCGTATCATCGGCAAAGATGATGTTCTGCTGCACATGAAATTTAATATATTGCAGACAGTCTGCAGCCTCATTGTATTTAGTCCTTAGTAGGTTTAAATCATCCGTCAGCCCGCTGATTCCGAAGACGCAGCAGGCTCCGGAAAGCTGTAGCTGAGCGGCGATTACTTCCCATTTGCCGCGGTACAAAGTGTAATCGCCGAAGCTGCCGCTGTGAAGCTCGCTCAGAATCAGTACAGCAGTGCCCTGATGCGGGCGGAAGGATTGAATGGCTGCAAGTTCACAGAAGGCATGTTCAATCTGCTGTATGTTTTCCTCAAAGGTATGCCGGAAGTCGGAGTCTTGAGGTTGTTCGGGCTCCAGAGCGGCCAGCACGCATACACAATATGCTCCCCCAGCAGCGGCTATACTCATCAGGGGTGTCCTGCTGTTCTCCGGTGTTCTCTGCGGGGAAAGCAGCCACCGCATCAAGGCGCTATCATCGCTTTCTTTTTTTAGCTGCTCCAGCTTAACGCCAATCTGTTCGAGCTCCTGGCTTACGGTATCGAAATCGCCACCGGTTTTCAGCGCTTCTTCATTGCCAGATAGATGAGCGATATTGCCGAACAGCCGGCCGATTGGCTTATACATCCGCCGCGAGATCAGGTTGGCGGTTATAGATGCGGCGGCAATCAAGGCCAAGCATAGGCCAGTCATCAGATTGCGGGCATTGGAGATATCACGGATGCTATCCTTGTAGGAAGTCTCCGACACAAACCACAGCTTGTCCGCTGCAGAATATACATAAGTAATCAGCAGCGGCTCTTCACCTCCCCTATAGACAAAAGAGCCTCTCTCAGAGGTGGAGGACACCACCTGCTTTAACATGCCCTCTTCCAGAGGGATGTCAGATAATGCACTATGCATAAGCACAGATGCTTTTCCGTCAAGCACAGCGTAACGGGTGGCTTCGCCTTCTTTTTGCGTAAACAGATTATTCTGCAGCTTTCCCAAATTGACGGTCAGTGCTACCGCACCATTATATTCGCTATCCGCAAAAGCCCGGTCATTATAGAACACGGTGAGCAGGGTAATGGGGGTACCGTTATTCAAGGTTGCCTCCCACAGAAAAGGTGACTCAACAATGATGTTATCCCGCATTCGCGAGAACAGCTCCAGCTTCGATTCAGGGCTTAGCGGAAGGTTTTCGAACATGGCAACAGGCTCATCCACTCCCATGATGTAGGCATTCTCCATATATTGGTTCACAACCAATGCTCCGCGGATTTGGCTTAGGGCACTGTACAACTGGTCGCTCCAGCTGGTATCGCCATTCATCATGAGCGCGTTGATGTTTGGATTCCTATAGAAGTCCATAGCGTAGTTCTGGACGATCTCTTCATAGTTTGTAAAAACGGTTTCAGTATTCACCAGTACATTTTGGTTCGCCTTGTTGACATTATCTATCGTAATATTCCGGTACCAATAAAAGATCACTACAGCCAGTACTAGAATACAGCAAACTGAAATCGCGGTTAGGCTCATAAAAAAGCGGGAGTACAATTTCTTTCTTTTTCCCAAGCTGCTCACCCCTTCAGGTAAATCCTATTACACCCATTCTAGAGGGAAAGGCTATTCGCTGACAAGGAGTGAAATATGGGCAATATAGCATGAAAGTATAAAAATGAAGAAATAGAACATAGAAAATACAAGAAAGTTAAACTTATACGAACTATAATTGGTGGTGCTTACATTTGAATTGTTTTGAGGAGGATTACTTTTAATGAGAACATTCCGCAATCCAGTGCTGCCGGGATTTTATCCTGACCCTTCCGCTATCCGTGTTGGTGAAGATTATTATCTTGTGACTTCAAGCTTTGAATTTTTCCCAGGCGTTCCTATCTTCCACAGCAAGGATCTGGTCAATTGGCGCCAGCTTGGCCATGTACTGGACCGCCCGTCCCAGCTCAATCTGGATCACTCGATTCCCTCCATGGGCATTTGGGCACCGACGCTCCGCTATCATGAGGGAGTTTTCTATATGATTACTACTTTTATTGACAATGACAAGAACCAGCATAATTTCTATGTAACAACAACCGATCCGACCGGAGACTGGTCTGACCCTGTATGGCTGGAGGATGCACCCGGTATTGACTCCTCTTTGTTCTTCGATGAAGACGGCAAGGTGTATTATACCGGCAACCGTGTTCCGCCGGAAGGGCAGGATTATCCGAAGCATATGGATATCTGGCTGCAGGAGATTGATCTCAGCCAAGGGAAGCTAATCGGTCCGAAGCATAGTATTTGGCAAGGCGCACTCAAGGTAGCTCATGCGCAAGAGGGACCGCATATTTATAAGATCGGCGCTTGGTATTACGTGCTGATTGCCGAGGGCGGAACCGGGCATACTCATGCGATTACGATTGCCAGAAGCAAGAGTGTGACAGGTCCTTATGAGGGCCATAAAGCCAATCCGATTCTGACGCATCGCCATCTTGGCAGAGCGTATCCTATTGTTAATGTGGGTCATGGAGAGCTAGTGGAGACTCAGCATGGTGACTGGTGGATGTTCTGCTTGGCTTCACGAACCAGCGGTGGTTATTACCGCAATCTGGGACGTGAAACCTTCCTGACACCGGTAATCTGGGAGAACGAATGGCCTGTGGTCAATCCCGGCAAAGGGGTGCTGGAATTTGAGACGGAGGCTCCGGATTTGCCGGAGACAAAATGGCCGGAATTGCCTGCGCGCGATGAGTTTATAGGTTATGAGCTGGCACCGATCTGGAATTTCCTGCGGACACCGCGGGGTGAATTCTGGAGTCTCACCGACAAGCCTGGAGTTCTGCGGCTTCGCCTGAAGCCAGAACGGCTCTCGGAGATTGCCAATCCATCTTATATCGGTAGACGCCAGCAGCATTTGAGCTTCAGGGCGGCGACTGATATGACGTTTAGTCCCGCTGCAGAAGGGGAAGTGGCTGGTCTTGTTCTCCTCCAAAATGCGGATCACCACTTCCGTTATGAACTGGGGCTGGAGGCAGGCGAACGTGTATTACAGCTGATTCATCGGATGGGGGGCAGCGAGCAGCTGCTGGCGTCAGTGCCATATCCACAGGATCAGGTACAGCTTAAGGTGGAAGCCAGAGGACAAGAGTACAGCTTCTATTACAGACCTTCTGAAGCCGCCAAGTGGACAGCCTTCTGCGAACGGACGGATGGCAGAGTGCTCAGCACCGATCTGGCCGGAGGGTTCACAGGAGCATACATCGGGATGTACACAAGCTCTCAAGGTGCAAAGAGCGAAAGCTATGCTGATTTTGACTGGTTTAGCTATGAAGGACTTGAGTAATAGGAGGAGGTGAAATTCAATGAGCAGCAATCTTGTAACCAATACGTATCCGATTCCCGAGCTTCCCCAGATTCCCGAGCGGACTTTTACAATCACGGATTATGGGGCGGAAGAGGGTGGATTAACGCTATGTACCTCTGCTATTCAGGCTGCACTGGACGCCTGCGCTGCAGCGGGAGGCGGAAAGGTTGTTATTCCCGCTGGTATCTGGCGCACAGGACCTCTTACTTTGCATAGTCGAATTAATCTGTATGTAGACAAGGGAGCATTGGTGCAGTTTGATCCTGATCATACCTTGTATCCGCTACTTTCTTCCCATTATGAGGGGAATGCCGGCTGGCGCTGTCAGGCTCCGCTCGATGGAGAAGGCTTAAGCGATGTGGCAATAACCGGTGAGGGAATATTCGACGGCAGCGGTGAAGGCTGGCGTCCAGTGAAGCGGTTTAAGATGACCGAGAAGCAATGGGAGCGTTTGATCGAATCTGGAGGAGTACTTGATCCCCAGGGCGAAGTATGGTGGCCTTCCCGGGAAGCCATGGAAGGTGAGGACTTCTGCCGGAAGCTGTGGGACAAGGGAGAAACTAGTATGGAGGCTTATCTGCCTGCTCGTACGTATCTGCGTCCGACGTTACTTAGCCTGCGCAACTGCCGGCGGGTGCTGCTGGAAGGGCCGACCTTCCAGAATTCACCTGCTTGGTGTCTTCATCCCATTGGTTGCGAACAGATTACCGTACGAAATGTTCAGGTACGTAATCCTTGGTATTCGCAGAACGGGGATGGCCTTGATTTGGAATCCTGCACGCATGCTCTAGTTGAGCACAGCAGCTTTGATGTGGGTGATGACGCCATCTGTCTCAAGTCAGGCAAGGATGAGGAAGGCCGTAAGTGGGGAATGCCCTGCCAGTATATTACCATCCGGAATTGCACGGTATATCACGGACATGGAGGCGTTGTGATCGGCAGCGAGATGTCCGGAGGTGTACATGCAGTTCGAGTTAGTGACTGCCTGTTCATCGGCACGGACATCGGCCTGCGGTTCAAAAGCACCCGGGGAAGAGGCGGTGTGGTGGAGGATATTGTAATGGAGAATATCAACATGACCGGCATCATCCACGAGGCTGTATCCTTTCATATGTTCTATGCAGGGGTTGAAGGATCGGAAGGGTATGACGAGCAGTTATTTTCGGTTACAGAGGAAACTCCGCAATTTCGGAAGATTACCCTGAAGAACATTGTGTGCCATGGTGCGGCAACCGCTCTACTGGTTAACGGGCTGCCGGAGATGCCGCTTGCTGATCTAACCATTGAAAAATTCCACGCAGTGAGTGACCGGGGAATTGTGCTGCGGCATGCTACGGGGCTTAAGCTGGATCGTATCCGGTTGCAGACTTCGGAAATGCCGAAGATAACAGCGCATAGATGCAGCCACGTCACGCTCACTAATTCCGAAGATTTGACGATCACAGAGAGATAAAAAATTCTATGGATGATGGAAATCCGTCTTGAACTTCCGTGGGTGTGACCTTGCTTCTTTTCGGTATTGGAGCGGGGTCAGACCGGTTGATTTTTTGAATGTTTTATTGAAATGGGAAAGATGTTCAAATCCGACAGCGGAGGCGATCTCCTGGATTTTGCCTGTAGATCCGACAAGCAGGCGTTCGGCTTCCCTTACGCGGACATGAACGATGTATTCCCGAAAGTGAAAACCCGTCAATCGGTGAAATACCCGGCTCAAGTATGAAGGACTAATGTAAAAATTACTTGCAGTCTCTTCCAGAGTAAGGGCCTCACGGTAGTGATCGCGGATATAGGTGGCTACATCAGTTACTAGATGATGGAGCGGATGTTTCGTCCCTCCAGCTTGTGAGATACTCTCTGAACGCTGAAGGAGAATCATCAGCTCGGAGAATAAAGCGATTACGCTGGTTTCGTAATACGGCCGCTGCAACCGGCATTCTTCCAGCATCCGGTTCATTAGGATTTCCGCTTCGTCCTGCTCGCGCAGGGTCAGCTTGAACAAGCGGTACCCGCGGTCATGAAACCAGATGGCTTCACTCTGCAGGGAAGGCGGTAGAAGAGCAGGATCATAGTTGATCAGAATCCGCTCGAATTCGGCTACTTCCGAGCTTGCTGTGGAATGAAGCTCCCGGCCGGAGATAAGAATAAGCTCACCCTTATGAACCGTAATGACTCGGTCGTCCACAAAGTATACCCGCTCCCCTTGTATCAGATAGTACAGCTCGGCTAAGTCATGGCTGTGGGGACGTGGCATAGCAGTGATGCCTTTACGTTTCATATGTTGGATGCTGTAGCGGTCTTCTTCAATATGATATTTGTGATTGGGGCTAGTCAGGCTAGTCATAATTCTCCTCTTCTCTTACGAAGCGTTACGGTTATTATAGAATAAACTCAGGTTGATAGGAAAGGAGCCGCAGATGTTAATTACAGTCTCTAAGAGTGTCGACGAAGGATTCAGTAGTCTACAGGCAGCGTTGGATTCAATTCCACAGGAACACAAGGAAGAAGTGACGATTCGTATCAAACCCGGCATTTACGAGGAAAAAATTACAGTGAAACAGGGAACGCCTCCGGTTCTGCTATTGGGGGAAGACACGAATTCCACCATCATTACCTGGTCAGACAACGCCCATACTTTAGGTCCGGACGGAGAGCCGCTTGGCACGTTCAAATCCGGCACCTTGAATGTATTCGCTGAGCATTTCACGGCTGAAAATCTGACCATTCGAAATGCATCAGGTCCCGGCACTGGCCAGGCGGTGGCTGCTTTTGTTGATGCTGGTCATGCTGTATTCCGGCGTGTACGCCTGCTGGGTGATCAGGATACTTTGTATACAGGGCAAGGGAAGCAATATTATAACGAATGTTACATTGAAGGCGATGTGGATTATATTTTTGGCGCGGCTACGGCTTTGTTTGAACGTTGCTGGCTGCATAACAAGCGTTCCAGAGGATATATTACAGCCGCATCAACGCCTGAAGACGCATCGTTTGGTTATGTATTCCTCGATTGTGAAATTACTGGCGGTCAAGGTGTAAGTGAAGTGTATCTTGGCAGACCTTGGCGCCCTTATGCACATGTTGCTTTTATCCGCACGGTCATGGACAGTTCGATTATCGGCGAAGGCTGGCATAATTGGGGGCAGCCGGACAGGGAGGAAACTAGCCGCTATGAAGAATATGGCAGCAGTGGACCGGGAGCTAATCCCGAAGCCAGAGCTGCATGGTCGCGGCAGCTGATTCCACAGGAAGCTGCGGAGTATAGGGTGCTGTCCGTGCTTGATGGCTGGCATCCTGAAGGATATTAAGGGAAGGAGCACTTCGGATGGAGCCTCTGGAACAATACATGAAAGAACTATCTGGTTCAGCTCAACGCAACTCGGCTTTCAGCAAAGATATACCCTTTCAGCAATGGCGCGATGAGCTTACCGCAGCATTTACGGAGCGATTAGGTGGCTTTCCAGAAATAGCTGAGGAGCTGCAACCGGTTCTGCTGGAACGTACAGTCTGCTCCGGGTATACCCGTGAACGTATAGAGATAACTACCTATGAAGGGTTGCGCATGCCGCTGTATCTTTTGATCCCGGATCAGCCGTTCTCTACCCCTGCCCCTGCCGTTCTTGCCATTCATGGACATGGCTATGGAAGCCGGGAGATCGTAGGCTTGAATCCGGACGGATCGGATCGGCAGGGAGATCCCGGGCTGCACAAGGACTTCGCTGTTTCACTGGTAAAACAGGGTTTTGTAGTGGCAGCTCCGGAGCTGTTCGGCTTTGGCGACAGACGACTGGAAGAAGACCTAACAAGCGGGGAGCCTGGACGTAATTCCTGCTTCCGCCTGTCATCAGCATTGTTGATGGTTGGGAAGACGATGGCCGGCTACCGTATCTACGAAACCATGCGGGCACTGGATTATTTGCAGACAAGAAAAGAGGTTGAGAGCGAACGGATTGGAATTATGGGTATTTCCGGTGGAGGACTGGTAGCTGGCTTCACAGCTGCACTTGACGAACGAATCGCTTGTGCGGTCGTAAGCGGGTATGCCAATACTTTCGTGGACAGTATTCTGACACGCAATCATTGCCTTGACAATTATATTCCAGGGATTTTGCTGGAAGCGGAGATGCCTGATCTACTGGGCCTCATTGCCCCACGTGGCCTGTTCCTCGAATCGGGAGATGCCGATCATCTGTTTGGCCCGCGCGGAACAAAATTTGCTTTAACCCAGTTGCAGACGATTTACAGGTCGGCGAATCATATCGGACAGGTAGAGGCGGACTTCTTCACCGGAGGTCATGAGATTCATGGTGAACCAGCCTTTGCCTGGCTGCGCAAGCAGCTCACCTGAGCATAAGATTAGACTTCATATGGATGACAAACGAAGGAGGAATAAGGATGTCTATAACTGAAGCAACAACCGTTCGCTTGTCCAGTAAAATTGCGAATACGATTCTTAGAGGGTGCAACAAGCAGGGAGAGCATGAATATGTGCTGGAAAGATGGGCGTATGTTCCGGGCATGTTGCTGATGGCAATGGCCCGGGCGGGTGTTCAGCTCCACCAGTCTGAGTATGTCTCCTTTATGGAGCGGCATATGGACACATTTATTGGAGATGATGGTTCCATCCGTACCTACAGGCTGGAAGAATATAATCTGGACCAGATTAACGAGGGGAAAAACCTGTTCCTGCTATACCAGAAAACCGGAGAAAAACGGTATGCTGAAGCAGCCCATTTGCTGGCCGCACAGCTTATTGGACATCCCCGCACCTCCGAAGGGGGATTCTGGCATAAGAAGGTATACCCTTTCCAGATGTGGCTGGACGGGCTGTACATGGCATCGCCATTCCTAGCGGAATACGGCAAGGTCTTTCAACGACCTGAACTGATTGACGAAGCGGCGCATCAGCTGCTGCTGGTTGAGCGACGGACCCGCGATCCACGGACCGGCCTGCTCTATCATGGCTGGGATGAGTCCAAAGAGCAAGAATGGGCTGACTCGTCTACCGGATTGTCCTCTCATTTCTGGAGCCGGGCGATGGGTTGGTATGCGATGGCTGTGGTTGATTGCCTGGAGCATTTTCCGCTCACTCATCCGCAGCGGGGGACGATCATTGGCATTTTCCAGCGGATGTGCGGCGCGCTTCTGGAGGTTCAAGACAAGGAGACTGGCCTCTGGTACCAGGTGTTAGATCAAGCGGGGAGAAAAGGCAATTATCTTGAAGCTTCCGGCTCGTGCATGTTTGTTTATGCGATGGCTAAGGGACTAAGATTAGGTTATCTGGAACCCTCTTTTATAGAGGCGATGTTGCAAGGGTATGAAGGCATTCTGACGCATTTGACTGAAGAGGATGAACAAGGTGTTCACTTGCACCAGATTTGTCATGGAGCGGGTCTGAGCAAAGACCGTAATGGCTCATACGATTACTATATCTCTGAGGACGTACTGTCGGATGTGCCTATGGGCGTCGCTCCATTGTTATTAGCATCACTTGAAGTGGAACGGTACCAAGCTGAAAAATAACAGAAGCCCAATCATTCCCTAAGTAATGGAATGATTGGGCCTTTTTTTGCTGCCAGATATATATTTATTAGCGTTTCAGCAGATCCTCGCGGATTGGTGTAAAGACATCGAGCAGCGCGGAGTCTGCTTCCAATGCGGTTACACCGTGCTTTGCATCTGGCGGTATGGCAATACTTTGCCCCGCGGTTACCTTATGCTTCTCGCCGTCAATACGAAATTCAAAGCTTCCACGCAGACAGTAGCTCATCTGCTCGTGAGGATGGCTATGCTCATAGCCCTCGGCTCCCTTTTCGAAATGAACCTCCATCATCATCAGACTGGCTGCAGCATTCAAGATACAGCGTTTAACTCCCGGTTCTGCTGGTTCCCATACTCCAAGATTGCTCATGTTCTAATCTTCCTCCTTCTATATAGTTATCGGGGCATGGCGATGTGAATTTTGCCTGCCTCAATTCTTAATTGGGTTGGTTCAGGTTGCCCGGACGTTGACTCAGGTTCTCCGAGAAGCCTAAGCGGTCCGAGACCCGGAACAGTAACAAGGCGTTCCTCCTTGGTGCCGTTGATGGCGGCGATAAACCATTTTCCATCCGTACGGGATATCCTGTACAAGCGTACTCCTTCGACAGCCTCTTCATAATCAAGCTGTTCAAGCTGTAGTGAAGGAGCATCTTCTGTCCGGGGATGAAGCAGAATGACGTAGTCGCTTGTACCACCATAAACACGGAAATGTTGCTGCTCTACCAGCGGATAATTCCCGGCTACAGCGCCTTCTCCCATTGTAATCACTGGAAGTTCTGGCTCGGCGATATAAGCGCTTAGGTGCTTGCCGTTCAGGCAAGCTGCATCAATGGATTGCTCCATTATACTTGCATCAGTACTGAGTGTATGCAGATTCCAGACGCTGTTAGATGCTCCCTCGATTCGATCCCATATCAAGTAGACGTTAAAGCCTGCTTTAATGAATAAGAAATTCCGCTCATATCCCCTGGCGTTAGCATCTGGAATAAGACTGCTGGCATGATCTAACTCTTCTGAGAAGCGTACTTCCTTGCATGTGCTTTGCAGTGGCCCATTGGCAAAATTTCCGAATGAATCGGTAAATTGAACAACATTATGAGCTGCGCTGGACACATACCAATGCCGGTCTCCGTTATAGTAACCTCCCGTTCCAGAATCAAGGGTTACTGGAACACCATCTGCCCAGATGGAGAAGTGCCCTTCATCGTGATGAGCGTGATAAGTCAGCGGTGAAGCCTCGTAGATTGCATAATGCTGAAGGTTCTGTTCTCCGTTGCGGAAGATGACATAACCGATATCGGGATAATGTACGGAGTCGAGTGCAGGCCTTTGTTCTGCTAAATCGGGCTGTGGATATAACAGCGCGACCAGAGGCAGAGGAAATGCGCCACTATCCTCAATCGGTTCTCCGCCGTGCTTCCACGTCCAGAGCATTTCCCCGGCAAGCTGGGGGTCTTCGTCCATATAGAATGGGGCAGCGTATCCAAGCAGGCGAAACCATTGTTCCTGCACATTGGCATCGCCGACCGCTGGTGTAAGCAGGATGGGGGAGCCAGAAGAGCCTCCTTGAATAATATCGGGTACAGTCACTGTGCCGATTAGGAAACGGTACATGCCCTTAACCTTTTCATGCTTGAAATAATCAATGCCCTTCAAACGCTTTAATAGGACGAAGAAGAGAAAATAGCGATGCAATACTGCGCCATGGTAGCGAATATTTTCTGGCCATGCGCCGTCTGAATCCACCACTTCTGCCAGCTGCCAGTTGATGACAGAGAGGGCATGATCAAGATATGCCTCACTTTGTTTTTCATTGGGAAAGAGGAGGGCATATACACCCAGTCCGGTTGCCCGGTCGGCATTCCAATTACTGCGTTTTCCTCCCTTTTCATCTGGGAAGGTCTCCAGATCAAACCGGTAGTAGTGGGTATCCATCATCATGTCTGCGATATACCGGAAATGAGCGAGAAGTTCGGTTTCTTCTCCAGTGAGGAATACACTGCTGCCAGCAATCTGATCGTAGATTACCGAAGCAGCAGCGAGCCCCCTCCCGATATGCACCGCGCCGTAAGTATCATCGTCATGCCAGCCGTCTCTACGGAAAATATCCATGCCTACCCGCATATCGGCAAGCATGTACTGGAGCTTTTGCTTGGCTCGAACCGCAAATTCACTTTCACCCGTGATCATATACATATTGGCGTCCGCTCCCGTAGCCTCCAGCAGGTAGGCCCAATTGGTAAGCGTCGGCCGATTAAAAAGCGGGGAGAGCTGCTCGGTTCCCAACGGCTGCCCCGCAGCATTTAGAAAATGGACCCCGATGCAGATTCCTTCGTCTAGAGGAGCTTCCAGACTGAGTGCTGTCTGCACGCTGTAATGATCACCTTCGTATACAGGTATGGTCTCTCCATAATGAAGGATTGTCAATCCCTTCACTTCCTCATTACTGATGCAGATACATTGCAAATCGTCTGCCAGACTAGCGCCAGATGGAGTCACACCAGATGGCTGAAGACCCTGCTGCCAGCTGGCCAATTTCTCTAGATATACTTTGCTTCCGTTTTCTCGGTCCTGACTCCACCCCAGCATCCCAGATTCTAGACCGCCATTCGCTAGTTCAACCGGCAAGCCAAGCTGCGAATGAGTCAGACGCAAGCCCCCGATGCGTGCCGTGCCCTTTCCCCGAATCTGTACAGAAAGCTTCAGGAAGGCCGTACTGGGAGGGGTTTTAAAAACAAAGGGTTCTACCCGGAACACGCCGAGTTTATGGAGTGGCGCAGCAGCTTCTCGGCTGGCAAATTGTTCAGATAGCTGCCGTTGTCTTTCGTACTCTTGCCGGACCTTGGGAAGCTGTTCGATTCTAAGGCGTATGCCCTCCAGCTCTCCTTCCGTATAACACCCGAAGGGGCGTGTACCGCCACCATATGCTGAAATCATCGGTAGTTCTAACCTCCTTGTAAAGTTGTCATATTTCGTGGGTGAGCTTTCTCTTAATTAGTATAAACGTGGCTTTACGAAGGGCGGGATAGATAAACAAATGAAGGAAAGGGGACAAAGCAACTGAAAAAGTGAAATTCTCCCCCAAGCGCAGTCGCTTTCTCCCTAACCGTTACGAACGGATAGAATTATCATTAAGGACATAAGCTTAGTCCAATGGACAGGAGGAACAATAAATGAATTTATCAAAACGTCAAATTAACGCCTGGACCTTCGTTGCTCCCAGTTTGATTCTGACGCTGGTTTTTGGAGTATATCCGATCTTTTGGGCTCTGAAGTACATGTTCTATGATTACCAGGGCTTCGGCGAACCCCTGTTTATCGGACTGGAGAATTTCGAGCGCTTATTAAGGGATCAGGAATTCTGGAAGTCAGTGGTCAACACCTTTATCTACGCTGGAGGCAAGCTGCTCATCACCTTGCCATTATCATTTTTACTGGCGGTTGTCCTTAACCGTGCACTAAAAGGGCGGCAGCTGCTAAGAGCGATTTACTTTATGCCGACCGTAATCAGTGCTTCGGTTATGGCCATCGTATTCTACGTTATCTTTAATTCATACAATGGGATGGTTAACCAGCTATTGGTCGGCTCTGGAATTATTTCCGCTCCGATAGATTGGCTAGGGCCGAAATATGCCTTACTAACAGCTATTATGATTGCGATATGGGGGGCTATCGGTAACTATATGCTGCTCTTTATCGCTGGTTTACAGAACATTCCTGAGGATCTCTATGAGGCGGCATCTATAGATGGAGCTGGACCCTTCAGAAAAATGTGGAACATCACCGTTCCCATGCTCGGACCTGTATTGCAAATGATCATTATGCTCGCTATTACCGCCTCCCTAAAAGGCTATGAGAGTATTATGGTGCTTACCGAAGGCGGTCCTTATGGCAAGACAGAAGTTATGTACCTGTACCTGTATAAGCTGTTCTTCCCTGTATCCAGTGGAGGTACAAGCATTCAGCAATTTGGCTACGGTAGTGCGGTTGGTTTTGCCACAGCAGTTATTGTAGGTCTGATTACCTTAGTCTACTTTTATGTATCTAAAAAGCTAAATGATATCTATTAAAAGAGAGGAGAATGAACAGTGAGTACATTACATGCGGAGACGAAGAATACTTCGGTCCAGCCTGTCCGATCCTTCAAGACCCGAGCGGTGCTGTCCCGGACCTTGCTGTGGATTTTTCTACTTATAGTGGCGGCTTTTGCATTGTTTCCGATTATTCTGGCTTTTTTCGGATCCCTTAAGACCAATCTGGAGTTGACGACAGGAACCACCTTGCTGCCTAAATCTTGGCAGATTGGAAACTACGCGCAGGCTTGGAATTCGGCTAACTTTGCCCGCTTTACATGGAACAGTGTGTTTATCAGTATCTTTACCACCTTAGGCACTCTATTAATTGGAACGATGGCCGCATATGCGGTAGCGAGAGTCGATTTTTATGGGAAACGCATATATGTTGTAATTCAGTCCTGTACGCTGTTCATCTCGATCGGTGCTGTGGTGCTGCGGCCGCAATTTGACCTTATGGTAGCGCTTAATCTACAGAAATCGTTATGGGGTGTCATTATTATTCTGATTAGTGCACATGCTACGGCATTTTTTATGTTGATTGGTTTTGTACGAGCGATTCCGAAGGATCTGGATGAGGCTGCTTTTATTGACGGCTGTAATTTCTATAGCGTATACTTTCGAGTTATCTTACCGCTTCTGACGCCCGCCCTTGGAGTCACGGCGCTCTGGACCTTCCGCGGAGCATGGAACGAATATATTCTGCCGCTGGTTTTTACCATGACTCAGCCAAAATTACAGACACTCACCGTAGGATTGGCGGGGCTAAAATATGGTATCGGCGATGCGGCGCAACCTCAATTGATGCTCGCGGGTGCATGTCTGTCCATGTTGCCAATGATTGTTGTCTATATTTTCGCTAATAAATCGTTCATGCAGATGACAGCTGGCTCTGTAAAGGGCTAAATTCGGGGCGGGCTTCGGACAGCTATTCAAGAAGGATGTGAATACATGCTGAAGGCCTGGGTTTATCGTACCTCTTTGAAGAAAAGAATATGGCTATCTTTTACCGCACTGACGGTATTCTGTATTTCAGTCACCGGTTTATTGGCTTACTCCATTGCTTCTCGGGCGATGGAGCGTAACTCTGTCGAGTTAAATCAAAATGTGCTGAATCAGTCAATCAATGTCCTAGACCAGAAGTTAAAGCAAATCATTGTGGCTTCCTCCACGATGATGTTGAGCGAAGCTTATCAGCAGACCATCCGGGATATTAAAGCTCATAATATGGAACGTTTTTTTGCCAATTTTTCTATGCTGCAAGCGCCCTTCACGCAGGTAGAGTTGACGGAAAACTCTATTGAATCTATCTTGATCAGTACGCCAGACGGGGATTTCTACTCTACCAGCAATCAGCGCAGAACCTTGACCCCATTTCTAGAATCTTCGCTGTACCAACGGGTTAAGGAGAAACCTGAATCCAATTGGGTGGAGAGCCATCGGGACGAGCTATTTGCCGGGAAACATCATGTTATTTCCCTAGTCTTGCAGCCGCTTACAGACAATTATGTCCCTGATCTATTTTTGATCGTTAATGTAAAAGAGGACATTCTTGAAGATACTGTAAGTGGAGGCGGGAGTCTTGGCTCCGCGCGTTTTTTACTGATCAATAAAGAGGGAACAAGCGTCTTCGGAGACGGGGAACGCCCGGAATGGTCTCGGGACTCTGTGTTTTTAGACAAACTGAGGGAGGCGGACCGGGGTAATTTTGAATATTCCGCTGGTGACGGGACAATGCTGCTCAGCTATGCCAGTTCAGGGTATGCAAAAGACTGGGTGTTGGTCAGCTACCTGTCCAAAAAGGAACTGCTGCAACCTGTTCGGAGTATTCAATGGCTGGTGTTGATGATCATGGCGGCATGTATCGTCATCGCGCTTTTTCTTGCAAGGTATCTGTCCGCTTTGCTACTGGGACCGCTGCTGAAACTGCAACGGACGATGTCTCGTGTAGAGCAGGAGGATCTCAGTGCTCGCTTCCAGAGTCCTTTCCAGGATGAGATTGGGGAGGCAGGACGCAAATTTAACCAGATGTTAGACCGGATCGGCGAGTTGATTGTTGAAGTCAAGGATACAGAAAAAGAAAAGAGAAAAGCGGAGATCAAGGCGCTTCAGGCGCAGATCGAGCCTCATTTTTTATATAACACATTAAACACGATTTTCTGGAAATGTGAGATGGATGAATATGAGGACGTGAAACAGATGGTCATTTCGCTGTCTGCGCTGTTTCAGCTGGGACTGAACAACGGGCAGGAAATTACGACCTTAGGCAAGGAACTGGAACATGTCCGCCAGTATCTAAACCTTCAGCAGCAATGTTATGAAGGGTTGTTTGACTATACAATTGATGCCGGAGTGGAACTGCTGGAGCTTCCTGTGTTGAAAATTATTATTCAGCCCTTGGTAGAGAACTCTATCCTGCACGGTCTTAAGGAATTAAGGGGAGGGGGAGTGATCCGGATCTCCGTAGAAGTAGCCAAAAATACACTGCTCATCCGGGTTACCGATAACGGAACCGGCATGAATGCGGAGAAACTCAATGCCTGGCTGAAGGAGCCGAACGGCAGTGGAGGGTACGCTCTGTCTAATATATGTAGCCGACTGCAGCTGTACTACGGCAAAGAAGCCGGATTGGTCTTTCGAAGCAGTCCGCGTGTTGAAACCGAAGCTGTTCTATCCATTCCTGTGGAAGGGGGAATAAATCCTGAGCGCCCATTCAATTAAAATATGTATTGTTGATGATATTCCTGCAGTGGTCCGCGGATTGTCGCAGCGGATTCCTTGGGAGGAACATGGGATTGTGATCGCGGCCACCGCGGCAGACGGGGAAGAAGGTCTGGAGCAGATCCGCAAGCATCGTCCTGACATCGTATTGACGGATATCCGAATGCCTTTTAAGGATGGTTTAGAGATGATGCGGAGCCTTCAAGCGGAGCAGCCAGGCATCAAACTGATTTTTTTGACGGGTTATTCTGATTTCACTTATGCCCAGGAAGCTGTTAAGCTGGGTGCCTTTGATCTGATTGTAAAACCGTACACCAAGGTTCAAGTGCTTGAATCCGTGTTGAAGGCCAAGGAAGTGTTGGAACGGGAACGCAGTCAAGCTGAGCAGATGATGGACATGGAACAAAAGCTGCGCGAGAGCTTACCCTATTTGCGTCAGGAATATATGCGTCTGCTCATCCGTTACGGAACTAGACAGCAGCATTTGAGCCAGCAGTGGGATTTTTACAATATCGAGATGAATAACCATAACTTTTGCGTGATGGTAGCGGAAGTGGATTTTTTTGTGGAACGTACATCAGAACTTACGGTTTCCGAGGTGGAGTTAATCCGCTTTGCCGTACAGAATATTTTGGAAAATACAATATCTGAATACACTCGGGGCATTGTGTTCCGGGAAAATGTGAATCAATTCGTTATTGTGATGAACCCTCTGGCGGAGCCGAATATGGAGCAACTTGCAGAGAAATGCCGGGAAAATGTACATCGGTATACGTACCAGACGGTGTCCATTGGACTGGGTGGAGAGGTAGAAGAGGTAGGGCAGCTTTCTGCTTCTTATGCGCAGGCACTGTCTGCACTTGCGAACACCTTTCTAAATGGTGGGAACAGCGTGTACACCTATGTTGAAGATGCAGTCGTGAATGCCGCGCTACCCAGATACTCATATGACAAGGAGAGAGAATTGCTTTATTGTCTGCGTTCGGCAAATTTGTCCAAAGCAGAGGAGCAGCTGGATAACATTTGGCATGATTGGATTACTGCACCGGCAACGCCTAACCCGTCCATCGTTAAGACACTCTGTCTTGAACTGGCTCATTCTATCCATCGGATTTTTTCGGAAAAAGCAACAGATTCGGAAGTTAAAACTCTGGAAAACAAACTTGCAGACATGAGCAGTGCAGTCTCTTTTGAAGATCTTAGCCGCCAGATTCGGGAATTTTGCCGTTTGGGCTGTACGTATTTGCAACAACGCCAATGCAGTGACGCGCGTATGCTTGTGGATCGGGCCATCACTCATATCAATGGAAATCTGCATCGAAATCTATCCGTCGCCGACTGTGCACGGGAGGTGCATCTTAGTCCTAGCTACTTCTCCAATCTTTTTAAAAAGGAGACAGGGATGACACTCGCCCAATATATTATCGGGAGACGAATGGACAAAGCCAAGGAGCTAGTGCTGGAAGGCATACAGGTTCAGGATATTGCCATCTCTTTGGGCTATGAGGATCGACCCTATTTTACAGAGCAGTTCAAAAAATATACCGGAATGACGCCGACTGACTTTCGTGCAAAATATACCTTACCCAAAGTGGAGGGAAACAGTGATTTCGTCTCCCATTGACAGTTGTTTTCTCCTTCACTGATAAAAGGGCAGCGGAATTATAATTTTCTTAAGAAATGAATGCGATTTCAAAAGAAAAGGGAGGCATTTTAGATGAAAAGAAACAAATGGATATTAGCTGGAGTTTCGCTGATGCTGGCTGGCTCGTTGGCCGCCTGTTCATCATCCGAATCTAATACGGAGGTAAGCAGCAGCAATACAAACTCCGAAAAAACAAAATTGGTCTACTGGACCATTGATCGTCACGATTCTGATTTTATTGAACAAAAAATCAGCGAGTATGAAGGTCTTAATCCCAATATTGAGATTGAAATGAAGGTTATGGCAGAGAACTATACCCAGTCGGTGGATATTGCCTTCTCCAGCATGCAGGCGCCTGATATTCTCCGGGTGGATACTTATAACGTGCCAACGTGGGTCAAAAGAGGGTATCTGGAATCTTTTGATAGCTACATTTCACCAGAGATGAAGAGCCGGTTCGAGAACGTACTTATCAACGAGAAAAATACCGTTGACGGCAAAATATATAGCCTTCCCAATATCGGTCAGTTCTGGCGCCTCATCTATAACGTAGATTTGTTCGAGAAGGCTGGCATTACAGAGCCGCCTACCACACTCGCAGAGATGGTCGAGGATGCCAAGAAAATTACGGAAGCGGGAAAAGATATAGGCGCTTACGGCTTCGCGGGTAATTTCAAAAGTACCAGCGGATTTGAGCGTATCGCTTATCCAATAACAACACTTAGCAAGACTAAGGGCACAGAGGGCTTCGACTTCCAGACCGGGCAATTTGATTTTAGCGTATATAAAGAGGTTGCTGAGGCGCTGCGGCAGATTAAGGTGGATGGAAGCATGATGCCAGGATCGGAATCGCTTGATATCGACCCGCTGCGTGCGCAATTTGCTCAAGGCAAGATCGGTATGTATTTCAACCATTCCGTTGAGCCGACGGTCTACAAAACCCAATTCCCAACTGAAATTCGCTGGGCAGCTGCGATTCCTCCAACTATTGACGGGGAGCAGAAGGGTGTCAGCCAAGTTATTGCAGGAAGTTATTTGGCTATGAGCAAGGATTCTAAGCATAAGGAAGAAGCTTGGAAGTTTATTGAATGGATGTACAGTGATGATGTGCAGATTGCTTATCAGGAAGCAGGGTACGGGGTTTCGGTTATTCCATCGGTTGCTACTGTTGCCAAGGCACCAGACATTGCAGGGATTGAAGATTTTCTGCCTACAAAGTTAGACGGGATTTATCCAGCGACTCCGATGGTCATTAGTGAGGGACGTCTGGAAGGACTAAAGAAGGTTGATGTCTTCAATAGATACATTTTTGGTGGTGGAGATTTAGATAAAGAGCTTCAGGACTTGAATACTCGCTATAATGCGGCACTTGAAAAAGCCAAAGCCGCAGGTGACACCGATATCGAAGCACAGCCGGACTTCGATGCAGGTTCCCTGCAGGGATCATTGGCCAAATAAATCGAAAAGACGCCCCTTCGGCTTCGTATTAATACGAGCTAGGGGCGTCTTTTTTTGATGACTATTAAGATAATTTTTATTCCTCAGTCGTTTTAGCTGTGCTGGGGGTTCCTTTGTTATTGTAGAGCCACAGCGCGTATTCCAGAGGGCGAATAAGGGCTTTGCGGTATGTGGTTCCGTCACCTGATCTTGCGAACACTTCACGGGCGGGCTTTGGATTAACCTCCAGCACGTAAATTTTCCCTTCGCGATCAATGGCGAGGTCCAATGCAAGCTCACATAAGGCTCCGTAACTTTCTTCCAGGAAGGCTGCGGCATCAAGGCCTAACCTCTCGGCAGTCTTCATGACCTTATCGGTTTTATCCTGACTACCCAGCCATTCCTTCAGCAGTGTTTCCGCTCGAACGGCATGACCACCGCCATGAAGATTGGAGGTTACACTCCGCGCTGCACCGACCCGTGCTGCCATACCTGTGAGTTCCCAGACACCTTGCCCATTCTTTTGAACGAGCATCCGGTAATCATGGAAACGTCCGCCCGGCAGACGTAATGGAATCCCTTGTTGGATAAGGAAACGTCCGCCGATGCACCATTGCCGTACGATGGAATCCAGCCGAGTAGAAGAGACTTTACGTGTGGGAATGATTCGGCGATCCTGGCGACGGCCTTGAATATCATATACCCCACGCCCATTCTTCATTCTCTCAATTCTGAGGATGCCACGTCCACCTGTGCCGTTTGCCGGCTTGATATAGACTACTGAATTGGTTTTCAGCATCCGGCGCAGGTCGGCAGAGGACTGATAGAGTAAAGTTTCTGGCATATGTTGCCGGAAACGGCTTTTTTGTGAGAAGGTTTGGTGAATGGTCCATTTGTTGCGCAGTGGACGATTCAGAAATAACAGATGATTGTAGCGTTCTCGGAAACGAAGCAGTTGCTGAAAGCGTGAGCTGCGCTGAATACGGCAACGGTCATAAATCATGTTCGGAAAAGAACGCCATTTGCGTGACCATTTTCCGCTCTTGGGATCAAAGACAAGGGCATGGATCTGCTCTTTACTGGGATGAACATCCATGGGAGTGAATACAAAGACATCCAAGCCAATTCGTTTGCCCTCGACGATCATTCTCCGGTACACGGCCTTTTCTTCAAGCTGCTTGGCTTCGTTAATATATAAAGTAAGAATGCCTAAGACGGGCTCTGGCACAGGAGTTCACCTTCTTGTGGAGAATTAGTAGTGCTGCCGGTATGATGGGGTGACCGGAGCAGTAATGTTGGCTTGCCGGTAGGACCAGTGGTAAGTGTGTCGGCAGCAAGGCCGATATTGAAGCACATCTTTAGGCTAGCTGTATTGTCACAGGCAACACTGCATTGCAGATGCCCGAGGCGTTTCAGCTGGGCAGCCATTAAGGCAGTGCCGGTGTGTCTATTCCGGTAGAAGGGGTGCACAGCGACAAGACAGGCTTCTGCACCGAAACCGGATACGAAGCTGACTCCTGCGAGCTGGCGCCCATTCTGACCGCGTACGGTGGCAACAAGCAGCGAGATACCCGGCTCTGACAACTGATCCGGTGTTAAACGGGCCAGTACTTTGCAAGCTTGGTTTGTGATTCGCTTCTCCCCATGCGCTCTTATAAACTCAAGCAGTCCAGCCAGCCGTGATTTCCACTGTTTGGCATTTGTGTCATAGATGGAGGATATCTGCATGCTGTGTCACATCCTTTTAATGATTTCTATTTAAACTGGCGCGCTAAGTGCTGGCCGTAGTGAAAGATTCGCTCTAGGGACAGCTTGCGGATCGCGGGTTCATCAAATTTCATCGGCCGGGAGTTGGCCTCAAAGAACCAGAGTCCCCCGTTCTCATCTACACCCAGATCCATCGACATCTCTCCGAGCATAGAGTCAGAAGCTCTTTCGATTTGTCTAGCGATAAGAAGGGCGGTTGTAGGCACGCTCTTCAGGATCATGGCTGCTCTTTCGGTTCCAAATGTACTTTCCAGCATGCTGGCAGGCTCTTCAATACTACCGCCGCGTGGTACATGTGTCGTTATACTTCGGGCACCGGCGAGGCGTGCGCCTATGCCGGTCACTCCCCAGCCGCCTCTGCTGTTTTTTTGCAGCAGCACCCGCAGATCAAACGGTCTTCCCCGATGAGTCGCCAGTTCAATAGCCTGCTGCACAATATAACGAGAGATTCCTTTTTCTTTTCCGATTCTTGCCCAGAGCCGGTCCATGGAAGCTGCTTTGTACGTCACATTTTTTTTGCCGCTTTGAATTTGAAGCCGGTAAGGCAAAGCGGTATCTGCACGATATTTCAGGCGCATAATTCCTTTTCCTGCTTTGCCGTTCTCTGGTTTAAGGTAGAGGCTGGTATGCTGGTTCAGCATGGCAGTAAGGGTGTTTGCACTGCGTAATCGTCTCGTTTTTGGAACATGCTTTGAGGTGGAGTGCGAACCCCTTAACCATTCGAATAGACTCCATTTATTGAAAAAATATGGATTATATAGCTTAATGCCTGGATGTTCCAGGCATTGAGCTATTTTACGTACCACAGCAGGTTTTTCCTCATCCTCACGGGTGGGAATCCGGTTATAAATGATTTGTGGAAGAGGTACAGGAATGCTGTACCAGATTTTACCGCTGGACGATGGGACATATCCGTTCACCATCCGTTCCTCAAGCTTGAGGTCACGGACAGTGACGACGTAGACAAGAAATCCCATTTCTTTGCCTGTGCGAATAATGTCCCGGAAGTTGCTGCGGTTGCCATTAAATTGCCGTACTTTATCGCTGGTTGTCAGTATGGCAATAACAGGTTTTGTATCTTCCGGATTATGGGTGCTCACATCTCATCCCTCCTGCGGAATTTGCTGAGGTATAGACAATGCTCCAGAATGTGCTCGATGGAAGCTTTGCCCTCAGCGCGCAGGGAAGGGTGACGGAAGATGGAACGACCTGGTTTGGCGTTGGCCTCGAACATCCAGATGTCTTCATCCTGATCAATTCCGAGATCAAAGCCAATTTCACCGAGCAAATGACGATGCTGGACTTCTAGTGATTCTGCCAGCTTGATGGCTGTAGTCTTTGCACGCTGCAGTACTTCGTCAGCTCTTGCGCCGAATACACGTCCGAGTGCTTGCTGAGGTGTAAGCAATGCTCCTCCATTTTTAAGGTGAGTGGTGACACTGCCACGGCCGGCTTTTTTAGCGCCTATGCCGACTACAATCCACTGATTACTGCCGTTTTTATGCATATGGAACCGGAAATCAATCGGGCAGCCATCTATTTCAATGAGGCGTATTCCCTGCTGAACTATATAATTTTGCAGATTTTGACCGTGACGCGAACGAAGCATACGCATAAGGGCTTCAAAGGTGGTAAAGCGTAAAAGAACGTTTTTTCCACCGCGGCGGTAGCGGGCAAAATACCCCTTTTTCGGGAGATAGGTAAGCCGATAAATGCCGTGACCCAGACTTCCCGCAGAAGGTTTATAGTATACAAAATGATGGTGATCCAGCATTTCTCTCATTTTTTCCGTGGACGGATTGCTGTGGGTTTCAGGTACGTAACGATTTGCCGCCCCATCATTTTCTAAAAGCTTATAGATATCGGATTTATTGAAAAAGCTCCAGTTAAAGTATGGAATTCTTTTCCGCATAAATCGTTCGCGAAGTTGGTTGATATAGGGTGAGGTCTCAGCTCTCCGACTGGGCAAGCGATTATAGACAACATCAGGCAGAGGGACCATTTTTCGTTCAAACTTACCGCTTGAAGTCAAAAAATATCCATAGACCTGTTCCTGTTGCCAGTTGATGTCACGCGGCATAAAGGCAAATATATAACATTTGTTGCTGCCTTCCCGCAGTAATTGCTTGATGAACCCTGTGCGAGAACCGAAAGGCTGAGACGAGGAAGCAGGACCATCGGACAATATGCCAACTAAAGGTCCTAGCTGCACCTCGTCATTCTGTAGATTGCGTAAATAGACACCGCCTGATTTCGGAACCTTGATAGCGCTTTTTACGCCTGAGGCGAGATATAGGTGATTTCCGGCGCGCTTGATGGGCTTGATCATGGTCGGGGTGGCATCTTTACCGAGCCTTAAGCGTATATTTTTTTTCCCGGTTAACTTCAAGCTTTTCATCAGTGCACCTGATACATATACAACTCTTTGGGGCTGCTTAGTGAAATGCACATTGCAAAAAGTGAGACTCATTTATGAATCCTCCTTAGGAACCATTGTTATCATTCTCCCGTTTGTAACGGAGCTGTCCGTAGATAGGGATGGTATCCGTCGTTGTGTGAGCAGTAGATGGCGCGCATAAGACAGTGGATTCTCGGCGGCGAGCTTAGCAGCCCGGCGGTCGCCCGTCAGCCGGAATACCGTGCGCCCTGGCTTGGAATTTGCTTCTAGTAAATGAATCCGACCGCTCGAATCAATACCGAAATCAAGGCCGAGTTCTCCAAGCCTGCCGCATGCAGCCTCCAGTAGTGGAGGCAAGTATGCAGCTTCTGCAGCAAGCTCACGCATGATGTCTTTTCCACCCTGACCATATTCTGCAAGCAAAAAAGGCAGGGGAGAAACAGCTGTTCCGCCGCCATGCAGGTTCGAAGTCAGCGAACCTTGGTTACCCAGCCGTACGGCCATGCCGGTAAGAGTCCAGCGGCCAAGGCCATTCTTTTGCATCAATACACGCACATCGAACGGTTGCCCCTTACTATTAGTTAGGTGCAGGAAAGGCTGTATAATATAGCGGCGTGAGCCGATAAATTCATGAATCCAGTTCAGTCCTTCAGCCTGTGAGTCGAAAACATATTGAAATGGTGTATTTGTTCCGTCACGCCCTCGTACTCTCATGCCTCTGTTCTGCAGTATGGCATGTAATGTACGTTTGCCATGGGTGCCGGCCTTGGGCTTTAGAAAAACTCCATATTCTCTTTCAGCAAGCATTGTACTTAACCTGCGGGTACCGGTATAGAGTACAGTTTCCGGCAGTATTGCCGCTGCTCTCCG
This sequence comes from Paenibacillus sp. FSL R5-0928, assembly GCF_037970385.1. NCBI lineage: Bacteria > Bacillati > Bacillota > Bacilli > Caryophanales > Paenibacillaceae > Paenibacillus > Paenibacillus sp. FSL R5-0928. Next base: position 2,281,226 of record NZ_CP150225.1, read on the forward strand.
GTCGCGCTTCAATATCTCATGTACACCCCATTTATCTGGCAAACCTCGAGACCAAGGTAGAGAACGATGAAGAGAAGAAAGTGCAGCGGAAGCTTCTTTTCTTTCTTTCGGACCTTCGTGAAAACAGCGATTATAGACAATATCTGGCGGTGAAGAAGTGGTATTCTGCCAGCTTCCATCTTTCCAGGTATAGCCGGTAATGGAGGAACCGTCTGCCGCTACTCCGTCTGGATGAAATACGAGGACTTTTAGGCTGTATAGAGGAGCTGCCCGGCATAAATGACTGCAAAACTCTGGCTCGGCGATCGGTGGATTCCCGTTGCGGCGGCCTGTCATAATGCCGAGGAACCCCACTTCTTTTTCAGTCATCGTGTCCTCCTTATAAACCGGCCAAGTAGCGGCAATATAAAATCATTTGCTTGACGGACGGTCTTATTTTTTGATCGTTTAACGGTGTATTATCGTTCTTGGAGGGCTTGGAGTTAACCTCTAAGAGCCATATTCGTCCTGATTGATCCAGTGCCAGATCGATTCCGAGCTCTCCGAAATGAGCGGGGATAAAGGTTTCGACCCCTCTTGCAATGGCAAGTGCTGCTCTGGGCAGCTGAAGCTGAACGTTTTCTTTTGCGCCCGGAGGAAGACTGCTCTTGCTAACCGCTTCTTTCACTGTGCTGAGACTGCCACCTCTAGCTAAATTAGACACGAAGTGATTGCTTCCGGCGGTGCGGGCGACAATGGAGGTAACTCCCCATTTTCCGCTGCCATTCTTCTGAACAAGTGCCCGGAAATCTACAGGTCGCCTTCCTAGCTCCATCAAAGGCAATCCCTGCTGAATCTGGTATCGAGTGGTCTTCATTTTGGGAGCGATGGACTGGTACAATTTAGCGAGAGTGGTGTAGCTTTGCTTGCGTGTACCTATGGAGGTAGTAGACAATAGACGGTAACCTCCGCCTTCTTCTTTAGAGATACGAAGTATGCCTTTGCCGAGACTGCCTCGTACAGGTTTCAAAAATACACTTGGGTAATGGCTGCACATCTTCTTCATTACGGCAAAGCCGTTCAACGCATGCGATTCAGGTAAATACCGCTGCAGGGAAGGGTCTTGCGCTAAAGCTTCAAATACCTCTGTCTTGTCAAGAAATTTTTCGTTGAAGAAATGCGTTCCATATCGCGATTTTACATCCGCCAAAAAATGCTGTACGCTAGGTTTATTCTCCACCTTTCGCGTCGTTAACCGATTGTTGATTACATCGGCAATGGGCAGACTCATTTTTCTCCAACCCTCGTTGTATACCCAGCCCTGAATGGAAGAACTGCGTGTTTCCAGCGCTTCCGGGGTAAAGAAATATACATAGGCGCCTTGTGTGTGGCAGGCATTTGTCAATTCCCGGCAGAACATGGTAATGGGTCCAAACAACCTGTCGAGATTATCTGGATGGTCACGACTGACGAGCACGCCGATCAACGGTCCAAGCCGCAAGGTACGGCTTACAGAGCTGTAAGAAACGTTGAGGGTTTGTCGGTGTTTCCATCCGGTCCGCCGCGCCAGTCCTTCGCTTACACGCAGGATGTCGGATTTGGGAGCCGAGATAATGGTAACCTCCTGCCGGAAAGAGCCGAATGCCAGCTGGAGTGTTCCGTGAGACGGGATTTTGAGTCTTTTCATGGATTTTTCGCCAAGCATTATAGCGTTTTCCTGCAGGATGCCCGAGTTGACCGTATGGACCGGGATCTTGAATTGGGACATCGTGGATCTCCTTCCGGTAGGCAGCATGATGCCGGCAATTTGGTAGCTAAGGGTTACATATCATTCATCATATGGAGACAGATGACCCTTGGTGATTGACCTAACCGCTAAAAACCTTGCCCAGTCATTTCATAAGCTCGGCCCAAGAAGCGAAACAAGTATGGAATGAGCGAATATTGGAAACTAAAGCAGCGTGGATTCAGGAAGCAGCTGCTAACAAAACTTAAGCGTATGTTTTCGGAGTGAGTTTTTAGAGCAGAGTAGATTCAGGAAGCAGCTGTTACAAAACCTAAGCGTAAGCTTCCGAAGTGAGTTTTGCACGAAGACGATCTGAGGAGTGTACGCTAACAAAACTTTTAGGAGGAATCATAATGAGCATTCACGACAAAGCACATGAACTGGCGAAAGCCATTAAAGAGAGCAGCGAGGTATCGGACATCAGAAATGCCATGAAGGTCGTAGAAACGGATCCTGAAGCGAAAGCGATGCTGGACAATTTCCGCCAAGGTCAGATGGAGCTGCAACAACGGATGATGAGCGGAGAAATGCCTCCACAAGAAGAAATGGAAAAGATGGAGAAGCTGTTCGAGGTGCTTAATTTGAATCTTGGCATTCGTCGTCTGTTCGATGCGGAACGCCGTCTGAGCGTTGTAATCGAGGATGTAAATAAAATTATCACCGAGAGTTTGTCCCAATTGTACGGTGAATAAATTTCAGCAATGAAAATCAAAAGAGGGTGTTCCCGAAGCCGATGGCTCTGGAAGCACCCTCTTTCTTGTGGCTGTGACTATATGGCTAGCCTAAGCTCAAGCTATACCTAATCTTGTTTACCTTCGACTGCGCAGAGAAGAATACCAGCTGCCAAACCTAAGCGGCGATCAAGCTTGCCTTTTCGATCCTCCGAGAAGTCAGCCATAATTTTGGTGACAAATGGATTGAAATTTTGCTTGAAGGCAGGGATCGTAGTATCATCCATCTCGATATTATATTTCTGCGGAATAATAGCGATGAAGCGGCGCAGTAGAGCCATCGCGGTGCTGTCTTCCTTGATTTTTCCGATTTCCTGATCATGACGGTCAAGAATAATCCATTCATCTTTCAAAATAGATTTGAGACCCTTACGGCGAAAAGCACCAATATGCTCACCGGACTCTGTATCGTGTACATCATAAGTAGCGCTAAAATCGACGACGCTACGGGCTTTTATGCGCAGAAGCTCCTTCTGCATAGATTCATCCGTATAAAGTGCAATGTCTTCTTTAAGCTTGAACGCTTTCATTTGTGAATAGAGCACAAGCTGCTCAGAGCTGTCAAAAATATGAAGTTTCGCACCCATGATCGAAAATACCTTTTTGCGAATTATGTATTCGGTATGATTATAAGCTGCATTCAATTCAAAAACGCCTCCCCTAAATGAAATCATCATCTCATATATAAGCGTCTCTTGCTATATAAATGCTAACCTTTTATACATAATTTTGAAAAGGTTATATTTTTAATGGACTTGTCTCATATTACGGGCCTCATGTTCATAGAGTAGAGATATAGATTCAATCGAATATCCTGTCTACGAAGGAGCTGTTATTAATGAGAAAAAGAAACAAGTTCAAACACGGTGTCTATCTCTTGCTGGCGTTGGCCATGCTTTTGTATGCACTGCCGAAGCTTTCGCTTGCGAATGGACCGAGTTGGGTGTTTGGTTTTGGAGTCGTCTGGTCACTTTTTGCGTTTATGGTCATTGCGGCACATCTGCATTTTATTATCGGGGTTGATGAGGAAAAGACCAAACGTTTGGAAGCTGTGCGGAAAGCAAAGCTGGAGCAATGGCAGACAAAGTGGAATGAAGAAACTAGAGTTTCGCAAAGATAATAGAGTTGGGGTCGATTACTAAAAAAGCTAGATTAGCTTCAGGTCTCTCGAAAAGCACGGCAGTCGTGCAAAGAGAGGCAAAAATGCCTTAGAATGCCGCGCAAATCGTAAAAGTAGCCAAAAGAGAAGTATAAATACCGTAGAATGCCGCGCAAATCGTAAAAGTAGCCAAAAGAGAGGTATAAATACCGTAGAATGCCGGGCAAAACACCAAAGTAGCCAAAAGAAAGGTATAAATACCGTAGAATGCCGCGGAAATCGCACAAGTAGCCAAAAGAGAAGTATAAATACCTCAGAATGCCGAGCCAAGCGCAAAAGTCACACAAAGAGGCATACAAAAAAGACACACTCATACGAAAAAGCCCACTAGCCTAAGCCAGTGGGCTTTAATATGCACCTGCATTGCTTGCAGGGGGCTAAATGTTATTTGCCACCCGTAAAAGGATTGATCTCATTGGTGAGATCTCTTCCAGCCTTCTTTTCTTCTGCTGATATCCGTTTACCAAGAGCCGCGTAATACCACACTGCAGGAACGAGGACCGCGAGTATAAAAAGAAATTGCATAAGCTCAGCTCCTTTCACGTCGATAGTATAAACTTTTTTCCTGATCGTAGAGAGGATGGACATAATCCTACCATCCTACCATCCGACTATCATCCGACCATCATCCTACCATCATCCGACCATCCCATCCACGTGTTAAGCAAAAACAATCCGATTACTTTTTACTGACCGAGCATTGAACTTCAAATACATAACTGGCGCTTCCCTGAGGCCATCTTGCATGGATGATATATAGGTGTCTGCCGCTACCTGCTGCGAGTTGAAAACTGTTTTTGTCCACGGAAAGGGCTTCGTCCGGTCGTTCCTCACCAGGAAATGAAGCCATAACCTCCATCTCCTTGGGTGCATATGAGAATTCGAGTTCTACCTGATCACCGCTGATGGCTTTGGGATGTACCTTCTGTATGGAAACCAGCTCAACGTTAGAAGCTATATCCACACATACGCCTTTGCCATTATCGTTCCAGCAATAAGAGCCTTGAATAGCCTCGAACTGCTCACCGCCAACAGTAACTTGAACGCTTGGGGGCTGTGGGTTAGCAGTGTCTTCTGATTAATTCTTATCTTCATTAAAAGTTGATTGAAACAAGTCCAATAGATCCTTTTTGCTGGTATCTGACAGGCGATAGTGGCCCATTTGTCCTGATTTAATGAGTAACCCATTGTTACTTCCGACGATCCAAAAAGAGAATTCATAACTTATGCCATCCTTCATGTTCACAGTGGTTCTGTAATCGCTGGAAGCAATATCTAGTTGTCCTCTATCATATTCAGCAGTAGTTATGGCTTGAACGAAACGTTCAAAGGAGGATGTATCCGAAATAGTGGCCATTGGCTGTTTTTTCTCAATTAAGTTGATAGAAACTATATTATTTGCATCCAGCTCTATCTGGTCTGCTTGTTTTATTTCGTTTCCCGTATTTCCACAGCCGACCAGTCCTATGAAAAGCAAAGTAAGGGCAAGTAGTAATAAAGCGGTCTTGTTCATATCTTCAATGCTCCCTTTACACATTCTTTAATTCTCAGACTATAAAAAAGAGGAAAAGGTTGCTAAATAAAGGCAGCGAATTTTTAAGGTCAGCTTAAAACGCATCAGAGATATTCAGTTTCAAAAAATTCGATTTTAAGGTGGTTTTCAAACCTGCTATGTGGCAATACCTACCTTAATCGTAGATTGTGTAAGGAGAGTGAAATTCGAATCCGAAGCTTATGAATCGGTTGTACTGAGCCATTCTATCGTTGTATAATAGGTACAGTATAGTACAGATCGGAGCATGGGGGTGTAACAGTTGGAAGGTCAAGGCGATGCGATTACTAAACACGAGCAACTGCTGCAGCATATTGAAAGTCTTAAGGTAGGCACCAAAATATCTGTTCGCAAGCTCGCCAAAGAAATGTTAGTCAGCGAAGGGACTGCTTACCGTGCAGTGAAGGAAGCTGAGAATCTCGGGATAGTCATCACGAAGGAACGGATTGGTACAGTTCGTGTAGAAAAGAAACCTCGGAACATTTCAGAGCAGCTGACGTTTGGCGATGTAGTTGATATTGTTGAAGGGCATGTGCTTGGCGGGGCAAGTGGACTAAATAAACATCTGCATAAATACGTGATCGGGGCGATGAAGGTCGATGCGATGATCCGTTATATAGACGCTGACAGTCTGTTGATTGTGGGTAACCGTGATGATGTTCACTCTCTGGCGCTGGAGCAGGGTGCAGGGGTTCTGGTGACAGGGGGCTTCGGGACGAGCCGTGAAGTGAAGGCATTGGCAGACGAGCTGGATCTTCCCATTATTTCTTCGAGACATGACACGTTTACCGTCGCTTCAATGATTAACCGTGCTATTTTTGATAGATTGATAAAGAAAAAAATTATGCTGGTAGAGGATATTATCGACAGCAAACCGCGCCTGAATACGTTAAAAATCTCTAGCACCGTCGGCGAGCTACGACAGGTTTCTGAGGAAACTGGAGAGCAGCGCTTTCCCGTTACGGATGAATGGAACCGAGTCATTGGCATTATCGGTCGCCGTGATGTAGAGGAATTGACGGAAGGGCAGATCATTGAAAAAGCGATGATTCGCAGTCCGGTTACGGCTGCACTGCAAACCTCACTAGCCTCCGCGGCCCAGATCATGATGTGGGAAGGCGTGGATTTTCTGCCCATAGTGGACCGTAACCGCAAACTGGTAGGCTCCCTAACCCGTAAAGAAGTGCTGCAAAGCTTACGCGATGTTCGGAACCAACCTCAGCTGGGAGAGACTTTTGATCATCTCATTTGGAATGGTTTTGCGGATGAGCGGGACGAAGAGGGACGATTGTTCTTCCATGGCTTTATTACGCCGCAGATGGCCACGGATCTTGGGACGATTTCTGAAGGAATATTGTCTACGCTTATGACGCTTTCGGCATTTAAAGCAGCTAAGGATATCACAGGAAATGATTATGTACTAGATAATATGTCCACTTATTTTATCCGACCGGTACAGATCGAACACGCGATCATTGTAATGCCGAGACTGCTCGAAATCAGCCGTCGTACCTGTAAGCTTGAAATTGAGATCAGCCACTCGGATACTCTGGTAGCCAAAGCTGTTCTGATGCTGCAATCCATTGATCATGGCTAAAAAATGGTTTGCTAGCTGGATAGCATCCGGTAAATAGGATCGTATACATGCTAAATAGACTGCCCTCATCATTGAAAGAGAGGGGAGTCTATTTTATTCTTTCTATTCCGCCAGAGCAGCAGCTAGGCTTTTGACTGGTGTTGTTCCTGGCTACGGCTACGGCTGTAAAAACTATAGCTGCGTAGACCCGAGAAGATGTTGAACGCACCAATCAGCAGAAAGGCAGCTTCAACAATGATATTAACGGTAGAGCCGCGAAACAAAAACATGGATATCAAGGATAGCGTTACGAGCATAGCACCGAGCATCACATTCATGACGGAGCGTTTCAGCCCTTTATCTTGGGGATTTAAGGTACGGCGGGAGGATATGCTGAACACAGCGGCACCGATTACAAAGATCACCAGCAGGATAAACAATAAATACTTGATAAATAAAACCATGGACAGCCAGCTCCTTTATCGTGTCTTGCAGTAGCCAAGAAGTAATTTCCACGTCTGTCCATTATTGTATCACACGATGGCTGTCAGCTGCGCTTAAAAGGACTGATTTCTACCCAGATTTGCAGGACGCCTTCCATGACGAGCATGGTTCGGATTTTGACAGAGTATTCCTTGTCACGCACAATGTATAGCTTGCCATCCAACAGCAGTCTAACCAGTTTGCTGTCTGTATCAATATCGAACATGCTGCGGCCGCGCATCGGTTCCAGATCTGAGCCCATTTGGCTTATGATTAATTTTACAGTTACGGGGTCAAGTGGGGTATCTTCTTTGGATTTGCTTTCCTCCGATCGAATTTTGATTTCTCTGATCACGGTTGAGGTATTATTGTATTTTTTGAGTGTCTGAATATCTTTTTGATATTGCTCGATCTGTACACGCAGATCTTGATTATGAAGCCATAATACGTTATATCCTACATGGTAAATAGCATTGTATATCACAGCTCCTACGACGATCCCTAGCATGAATATAGCGGAGATCTGGGTGAATCTGCGAAAACGACTGAATGGTGGAACTCTCATTGGCGTTACCCCCTGCCGCACACCCATTTTACTAGCTCACTGCCCATATGTGCTCCTAGAAAAGCGAAGGCAAGATACATGATTTGTTTGATGGCGGGGGAGAGGTTGCCTCCAATCATGTTACTTTCAATGACCCGTAAGGGATCCATAGTACCTCCTACAGCGGCTGCTAGTGCCCATATTTTAATCCGATCTGCCACATCCAGCATCGTTTGCGTCGGCGGTTGCAGGGATACAACGGCGCCGATTCCGCCGAGCATAGCTCCGCCAAGCACGATGCCGAAGGCGATAAAGAAGTCGAGGATAGCTTTGCTCATAAAAATGCTCATACAGGCCCCTTCCCGGACGAGGCATTTACAAGCTTTGCCTGTCCTTATGCTCTTAATCCATTGTATGGGCGGGTCCCCCTTTAATATGATAAAATAGTTTCATCTTATGTTTGATTTTTGCAGTAGAGAGGAAGTGGGGTTATGAGCCCTTTCGTGCATTTGCATGTGCACAGCGAATACAGTTTACTGGACGGGGCGGCGCGCATTACCGATCTCGTGCGCCGGGCCGGCGAATACGGCATGAAGTCGCTGGCGCTTACGGATCATGGAGTGATGTACGGGGCCATCCCCTTTTATAAAGCGTGTAAAGAGAATGGAATCAAGCCGATTATTGGCTGTGAAGCTTATTTAACCGCGGGTTCACGCCGTGAGCGGGGCAGTCGAAAAGATCAACCGATCTACCACTTGATTCTGCTCGTCAAGAATGAAACCGGCTACAAGAACCTGATGAAGCTGATCTCTATCGGCCATCTGGAAGGCCATCATTATAAACCCCGGATCGATATGGAAGTGTTGGCAGCTCATTCAGAGGGGATTATCTGCCTTAGTGCTTGTCTGGGCGGAGAAGTGCCGCAGCATCTGCTGCATGGTCGTGATGAGGAGGCGCGAAAGGCTGCGCTGCGATATAAGGCGATTTTTGGCGAAGATTTCTATCTGGAGCTGCAAGACCACGGGATCTCCGAGCAAAAGAGAGTGAATCCCAAGCTGATCGCCCTTGCCGGGGAATGTGAAATTCCACTTGTGGTGACGAATGATGTCCATTATTTGGCGAAGGAAGATGCTGAAGTTCAGGATGTACTGATCTGTATCGGAACAGGCAAAACGGTAGATGATGAGGAACGTCTCAAAATCGGAACAGATCAGCTGTTTCTAAAAAGCAGCGAGCAAATGGCGGCATTGTTTCCGCATGTGCCGCAGGCTATCGCCAATACCTTATTGATCGCAGAAAAATGTAATTTGGAGCTTACCTTCGGCAATCATATTCTGCCTGCCTATTCTCCGCTCCCTGAAGGCATGGATTCCGCTGCTTATTTGCGTGAGCTGTGCTGGAAGGGGATGGAGAAACGATATATAGATACACCGCAATGGGCTACACCTGAGCAAAGAGAGACGGCTGAGAAGCGTCTCACCTATGAGCTGGGCGTTATCGAGAGTATGGGCTTCAGCGATTATTTTCTAATTGTGTGGGATTTTATTGCTTATTGTCATCGTCAGGGAATTGCTACGGGACCCGGACGGGGATCTTCCGCGGGTAGTCTCACCGCATACGCTTTGCGAATAACTGACGTGGACCCCTTGAAATATAACTTGCTCTTTGAACGTTTTCTAAATCCAGAACGGATCACCATGCCGGATATTGATATCGATTTTAGCGATGAACGGCGTGATGAGGTTATTGGTTATGTAGTGGAGAAATACGGCAAAGAACATGTGGCGCAAATTATTACTTTCGGAACTATGGCTGCACGGGCTGCCGTTCGTGATGTAGGCAGGGTGCTGAACTTGCCTTATAACGAGGTAGACAAAGCTGCCAAGCTTATACCTGGTCAACTAGGGATCAGCCTTGCCAGGGCGCTGGAGAGTACACCAGATCTTAAAGCACTGTATGATAGCAATCCAAAGATTAAAGGGTTGCTGGATATGGCAATGAAGGTGGAGGGCATGCCCCGCCATGCTTCGACACATGCTGCTGGGGTTGTTATCTCGAAGGGTCCGTTGACCGATGCAGTCCCACTTCAGGAAGGTAATGAAAGTACGGCGTTAACCCAATACTCTATGGAGCATTTGGAGAGCGTCGGGCTGTTGAAAATGGATTTTCTGGGTTTGCGCACGTTGTCGATTATCGAACGCTGTATGAATTCGATTAAAGAAATGAGCGGAAGTGTTCCGGATTTCCGTGTCATCCCAGATCATGATCCAGCTACGTATGAAATGCTTGGGGCTGGTGAGACAACAGGGGTCTTCCAGCTGGAGTCGGCGGGCGTTAGACGAGTACTTAAAGATCTGAAGCCTAACGGCTTTGAAGATATTGTATCGGTTCTAGCGCTGTATCGTCCGGGTCCGATGGAATTTATCCCGAAATATATAGCAGGCAAACACGGTGAGATTGAAGTAGAGTATCCACATTCTGATTTGAAGGCTATTTTAGCGGACACCTATGGGATCATTGTGTATCAGGAACAGATCATGCAGATTGCTTCTCTGATGGCGGGCTTCTCGTTAGGAGAAGCGGATCTGCTCCGTCGAGCGGTCTCTAAGAAAAAACGTGAGACTCTGGATAAGGAACGGAGCCATTTTGTTCAAGGCAGCTTGCAGCAGGGGTATAATGAAACGGATGCGAATGCTGTTTATGATATGATCGTGCGCTTTGCCGATTACGGCTTCCCGCGTGCTCATGCCGCGGCTTACGGAGTGTTGGCTTTCCAGACAGCTTATCTCAAGGCACATTATCCGGTGCAGTTTATGGCGTCTATGTTGACCGCTGTAATGGGCACTCACCGCAAGGTAGCGGAGTATGTGCTGGACTGCCGCCGCACGGGCATCGGCGTGTTGCCGCCGGATGTGAACGAGAGCGGCGTATTGTTTACTCCGGTTCCAGGCGAAGGAACCGGAACCGGGCATATCCGCTTTGGACTCGCAGCCATTAAGAACGTCGGCACGCTGGCAGTGGAGAACATTATGGCGGTCCGCAAGGAGCGTCCGTTCGACAGTCTGCTAGATTTCTGTCGACGTGTGGACCTGCGGGTCTGCAATAAGCGGGTAGTGGAATCATTGCTGCAGGCGGGAGCTTTTGACTGTCTGCCGGGTCACCGCGCCCAGCTGCTGGCTATGCTGGACGAGACGGTTGACGCTGCGCTGAAATGGCGCAAGGAGCGGGATGAGCTGCAAATCCAGCTGTTCGACGATTTGGTGGAGACACCGAACTGGGAAATCCGCTATCCGGATATCCCTAAGTTCACCATTGGCCAGCAGCTGGAGATGGAACGTGAGCTGCTGGGGTTATATCTTTCGGGCCATCCGCTTGATGATAGCGCGGAGCTGCTTGAGGAGCCCGGTATGCAGCGGCTGATGGATCTTGGTGAAGCCGCGGATGAGAGCCAGACGGTTACGGCCGGAATGGTAGTATCCGTTAAGGAAATTACGACGAAGCAAGGAAAATCGATGGCCTTCGTCGAATGGGAAGATCAGATCGAGCGCTGCGAGGTCGTGCTCTTCCCTGAGGTGTGGAAGCGAAGCCGCAGCTTGATTGCCAAGGGCGCGCTGCTGGCCTTGCGCGCTAAGGTGCAGCAGGAAGACGAAGGCTTCAAGCTGCTGGCCGAGGAAGTGGCGCTGCTGTCTGCGGAGGCTCTCCGCGGGCTATTGCAGCGCCGTAGTGCCGCCACGTCCCGCTCGTACAGCGCGGGACGCTCGGCCTCGGCAGGAGCGCCGCCACGCGGCGCAGCTCCTGCTTCCCGGACCAGCGGTGCCGCCACTGGTCCGGCTGCCAGGCCAGCAGGCGGCACAACGCCGCCTGCAACACCTGCACAGGCCGCGCCAACAACAGCGGCGACCTCAGGCCAGCGTGTCTTTATCAAGATCACGCCGGCCTCAGAGAATGCAGCGTTGCTGTCGCGCCTGAAAGAGCTGCTGCAGAATCATCCCGGTCCAGCTGCGACGCTTCTGTTCTATGAACAGGATCAGAAGCTCCTAGCTCTTAGCGATAATTATCGAATTAAGCCGTCCGAGGAACTTTTCGCGGCGATCGAGGTTATGCTGGGTGCAGGTACGGTAAGAATAAAATAAGAACAATTCTCCCCTTTTCCGCATACATTAGGAAACCACAGGGCACATCCCTGTACGGAAAGGGGAGTCGCAGCATGTCCTATCAAATGGCAGTAGATCTGTTGGAACGCAGAGGTGTATCACTTTCCTCCATTGCTGAAATCGTATATATTTTACAATCGGTTTATTATCCTGGTTTAACCAAGGATGAATGTCTGTCCAGCGTCAAGTCTGTTTTGGGCAAAAGAGAAGTGCAGTATACTTTAATGACAGGTGTTGCTCTTGATGAATTAGCCGAGAAAAAACTGCTTCCACAGCCGCTGCAGGCGGTAATGGAGGCTGATGAATCCCTCTACGGAGCGGACGAGACTCTGGCGCTTGGTATTACAGGGGTATATGGGATGATCGGACTGACAGGTTTTGGGTATTTGGACAAAATAAAGCTTGGAATCATTGGTGAACTGAACGATGATAAAGGTAGGATTCATGTATTCTTGGATGACCTTGTTGCCGGCATTGCTGCCGCCGCTTCCGCCAGAATTGCTCATCGGCATGAAGGGGCAAAAGTATATCCTTTAGGCACGGACAAGGAATAATTGAGCCCCTTTATTTCGTTTGAACAAGTTCCTCAGTCTTGCTTCCTATGCCCTACTCCTGTTGCGGGAAAAAAGAAAACTGTGTTATCATAATTCCATTATACGGGATACGGCTGGGAATTAAGATTGGGGAGGCCTTGCAGGGCATGTGGACGGTAATATATATCGCGCCGACCGCCAGAGTGGCGGATATGATTAAGAGTAAGCTAACAGAAGAAGGTTTTTTGGTAGAATGCCGTCCAATCAATATGTCCAAGCAGCAGTTTGAGATATTGGTTCCTTCAGGTGAACTGGAGGAAGTACAGGAAGTCCTTAATCTTATTCTGCATCCCTGAGTTTCTTACAAGACAAAAGTCATGACAGCGGCAAGCTGCATAACGCAAATAAACGGCTGAAGAGGTGCGGGTGTGTTCAAAGATTTATTTCAGAAGAAACGGAAGTACGCGACTATTCCTTCAGAACGTCTGGAGCGGAGCGGCGGGCCTGCGGAAGGCGAACGCCCCAAACGTGAAATCCCTGAAGGATTAATGAGCAAATGTAATAAATGCGGAACGATCCAGTATAGTAAGGAATTAGAGAAGAACCTAAAGGTATGTCCTACTTGTGGTCACCACATGCGCCTAAATGCTGTGGAGCGCATTGCGATGACATTAGACCCTGAGGGCTTTATTGAGTTTGACAGTGAAATGTATTCTATCGACCCGCTGAAATTTCCGGGTTACGCTTCCAAAGTGGAGCAACAGCAGCTGAAATCTGGACAAACTGAAGCCGTAATTACGGGTCAGGGTTCCATTGGTGGCCATCCAGTCATCGTAGCTGTGATGAATTTTGAATTTTTCTCAGGCAGTATGGGCTCTGTAGTAGGGGAGAAGATCACCCGTGCGATAGAAGAGGCCACGGAGCAACAGCTTCCACTCCTTATTTTCTCTACTTCAGGTGGAGCGAGAATGCAGGAGAGTATTCTTAGTCTAATGCAAATGGCGAAGACCAGCGCTGCGCTGGCTCGTTTTAACGAGGTTGGAGGTCTTTACATCTCGATAATTACGGATCCTACTACCGGTGGAGTATCTGCGAGTTTTGCCAGCCTTGGTGATATAATTATTGCAGAGCCTGGAGCGGTATTTGGTTTCGCAGGACGTATAGTCATTGAGCAGACCATTCGCCAGAAGCTTCCGGATGATTTCCAGACCGCTGAATTTAATCTTCAGCATGGGTTGCTTGATATGGTCGTGCACCGCAAAGAAATGCGCGCTACATTGACTAAAATTTTGGAGCTGCATGACGTGAAAGGGGGATTTTAGGTTGGCAGGAGAGTTGCCTTTTGAAATGCCTCTGGTAGAAATGCGCAAGAAAATTGCTGAACTGAAGCAGTTTGGCGAAGAGAAGGGTATTGATTTTACGGACGAGGTAGCTAGGCTGGAAGAACGATACCGTGTGCTGGAGGAAGAGATATATTCTAATATTTCTCCTTCGCAAAAAATGCATTTGGCTAGACATCAAGGACGTCCGACTTCCCTTGATCTTATGGGGCAGATCTTCACAGATTTTATTGAGCTCCACGGTGATCGGATGTTTGGGGATGATCTTGCTATTGTAGGCGGCATCGGTAAACTAAATGGGTTGCCGGTTACAGTTATTGGCCAGCAGCGCGGTAAAGACACCAAAGAGAATATTTTACGATTCTTCGGCAGTGCACACCCTGAGGGCTTCCGTAAAGCGCTGCGTCTGATGCAGCAAGCGGACAAGTTCAAACGTCCCATTATTACCTTCGTGGATACGAAAGGTGCATACCCAGGCAACACAGCCGAGGAAAGAGGTCAATCCGAAGCGATTGCCCGTAATTTACGCGAGATGTCTCAGTTTGGTGTCCCTGTAATCTGTGTGGTCATCGGTGAAGGCGGAAGCGGTGGCGCCCTGGCATTGGCGGTTGGAAATAGAGTGCTCATGCTGGAACATGCCATTTATTCGGCGATATCTCCAAACGGAGCGGCCTCTATTCTGTGGAAGGATGCTTCGAAGGCTGATCAAGCGGCAGAAGCCATGAAGATAACGGCTGCTGATCTGCTTGAGATGGAAGTTATAGAAGAGATCGTACCAGAGCCTAAAGGCGGCGCTCATCGGGATTACGAAGCAACGGCAGCGGCGATTAAGGATGCATTATGGCGGCATCTGCAGGAGCTAACCCAGATGAACTCAGTGGAATTGAAGGATGATCGATACCGTAAATTCCGTAAAATTGGTGAGTTTGCAGAGGCTCAGCAGGAACAAATTTTCATTGAAGAAGAAGTGAAGTCAGAAGTGTAAAAGTGCAAAATCATTTGCACTTTAAGACATATAGCTATACTTAGTGGGTCTTTTGGATATAGTGTAAAATATACAGTTTATTGGAATTAAAATAATCTCGATCCACTAACGGGATTATTTTAATTTTTTTTATGTTTACAGAAAATTCGACTTAAAGTTACACCCAAAAGTGCCTACAACATTGATTTTGTGTCTGGTTTGCAGTAATATTCATAAGGGCGTACTTAAAGGCACATGTGACAAAGTTCCTATTTTATTAGTTAGCCTTGTAGTAGATTTTGTAGTTGGAAAAAGTGAGACAGAGAGAACGAAAAAACGGAGGAAAACCTAATGCGGAAAAGTAAAATTGTATGTACGATCGGACCTGCGAGTGAATCGTTGGAGAATATCAAAAAATTGATTTTGGCTGGTATGAATGTGGCCCGTCTGAATTTCTCCCACGGCGATTTCGAAGAGCACGGTGCTCGGATCAATACGATCCGTCAAGCATCTAAGGAACTGAACAAAACAGTTGCTATCCTGCTCGATACTAAAGGACCGGAGATTCGCACAGGCAAGCTGGAAGTAGAACCGATTGAACTTGTTCAGGACGAGTACCTGACACTGACTACGGAAGAGATCCTTGGTAATCAAGATCGTATTTCCATCACGTACAGCGAACTTCCTAACGATGTTCAAGTAGGATCCACAATCCTTATTGATGACGGTCTGATTGGTTTGACAGTTGTCGACATTCAAGGTACAGAAATCAAGACCCGTATTGTAAACGGTGGTACGATTAAGAGCAAGAAGGGCGTTAACGTACCAGGAGTAAACATCTCCTTGCCGGGTATTACGGAAAAAGACACCAACGATATTCTTTTTGGTATCGAACAGGACATCGATTTTATCGCCGCTTCCTTCGTTCGCAAAGCTAGCGACGTTCAGGAAATTCGTGAGCTGCTTGAGAAAAACAACGCTTCTCACATCCAAATCATTTCCAAAATCGAAAACCAACAAGGTGTTGACAACCTTGATGAAATTTTAGAAGCTTCTGACGGCCTGATGGTTGCTCGTGGTGACCTTGGTGTTGAAATCCCAGCTGAAGATGTACCTTTGGCTCAAAAATTGATGATTCAAAAATGTAACGTTGCTGGTAAACCAGTTATCACAGCTACACAAATGTTGGATTCCATGCAACGCAACCCACGTCCTACTCGCGCTGAAGCAAGTGACGTAGCAAACGCTATTTTAGATGGAACAGATGCAATCATGCTTTCCGGAGAAACTGCTGCTGGTAAATATCCAGTAGAATCCGTACTTACAATGTCCCGCATTGCTGAGAAAGCGGAATCCGCTCTGAACCACCATGAAATCTTCATGAAACAACAAACTGCACAAGAAACTACAGTTACAGAAGCAATCAGCCAATCCGTTGCAATTTCTGCTTTGGATCTGAACGCTAAGGCTATCATTTCTTCGACTGTAACAGGTCATACTGCACGCGTTGTTTCCAAATACCGTCCTAAAGCACCAATCATTGCCGTTACAACACAAGAAAGAACTATGCGTCAATTGTCCCTCGTTTGGGGCGTAACGCCAGTGTTCGGACAAGTTGCATCTTCCACAGATGAGCTGCTGGAAACAGCAATCAAAGGTGGTAAGGATTCCGGTCTGGTTCAAACTGGTGACCTAGTTGTGATTACTGCAGGAATTCCACTTGGACGTTCTGGTTCCACTAACTTGGTAAAAGTAAGCACAATCGAGTAGTTTTCGATTGGCTTCACCTGTTTAGCAGGTTTCATAAAGCTTAATTAAAGGGTTGTCTCAACTGTAGTGTAAATCTACAAGCGAGGCAGCCCTTTTTTCGTGTTTATCAACATATTCGATTGAAGATTATGTTAAATCCATTTATGCTGTTAGTAACAAATCTTGAATGACAGGTTCGAGAATTTTTATTTGGGGTATGTTCGTTTGACAGTAAAAGAATCCCCACGATGGTTTGGACAAGAAGGAACGGCGATAGTAGCGTTATTTTGCACCATGATTCCTCCCATATTTAGGGTAAGCCTCGGACTTTTGCCATTAATTCGACAGCAATAGAAGCAAGTAGGGGAGACGCGCGCCAGCTTTGCGATCGAGCCGTCTACCTCGGGAGCCTCCATAATCCATTCACCAGAGGTTTGTGGTCCGTTGTATCGCTGCAATGTTCGAAAAATCCAATTTCGGCTCAAATTGCGGAGCGTAATCGTCCATTTGTTGCGGCCTACCTTCGTGATGTTAGCTTTTATATGGTCTCCAGGGCTCACTGGAAGGGGAATTACCGTTTCAACATCAGGTAGGATTTCCCACCAAGCGTAATACCGGGCACGACCATTTACGAATTCATGGCCTGTTCCCGTTTGGATCAGGCTGCTGTTCTTGAAACCGTCGATTCCAATCCAAGCAGAGGAATAGGAAGGTTTAGAGGTTGGTTTTACGGAGGGAACGATCCATTCGCCGGCAATGCGGTTAAAGGTCCCCTTTTTTCCAGTGATTGTATACCCGCTCCAGTTTGTTGAAGACCAGCCGAAGCCGGAGCTTTGAAATTTGTTCGCATTAGATTTGTCTTTTAGACATGGATGATTGACCCGAATAGAATTTTGTTTATCATTCAACTTGTCCACCGCCTTTATAGTACTGCTATATTAAATGCGGTGATTACATAGGAAGTACGGGTGTTCTGCTAAAATATAAGAGAGTGCAATGCTTGATTAAGAAGCTGGAGAGGATTTGTAGCTTAAAATGGAAAAATTATCGAAGCTGCGTGGCTTTTATCTGTTTTTAGGATTGGCCGGTGGTTCATTTGGCTCATATCTAACGCTGCTGCTTGTACACAATGGACTTGATAGCGGGCAAATAGGTATACTAATGGCAACAGGCACGCTAATTGCGATCACGATTCAGCCAATATGGGGAATTGTCTCGGATCGGTATAATCAGACACGTTTGGTACTAATCCTAAGTGTGGCGATACCGGCTTTATTAGCGGTCTTTTACCGTTCGGAATATTTTATAGTGTTACTGCTGGTGTATACCCTCTCAACAATCTTTTCCTCAACACAGGCGCCTATAGCCGATTCTTACGCGATTTCAGCGGCGAAGAGGGCCGGGGCTACTTATGGTAGTATAAGGCTTATGATGAGCATTGGAGCGGCTGTGGGAGCCTATTTAGGCGGAGTGTATGTATCGTCCTTCTCTGTATCCACGATATGGCTGCCCTTTCTTATGTTTAATCTAATTGCGGTTCTTATTGCATTGACGCTGCCGAAGCAGGCAGAAGAGAATCATATGATGCGGCAATCGTTTTCTCAGGGGGTTAAAAAGCTGCTGGGGAATCGGGTGTTCCTAGCGTTTTTGGGTGGCAGTTTTCTTGTGAACCAGACGATGACTGCTTTTGGAACCTACTTCGTTATCGCGTTTCAGTCGGTTGGAGGTTCAACTCGTTATGCAGGAATTGCGCTTTTTCTCGCATCTGTAACGAACGTGCCCTCCATGCTGTTTGCTTCCAAGGTAATCAAAAAGCTGGGTCGCGAGCGGACGCTGCTCCTTGGTGCACTTATTTATGTCTTGCGGTGGGGCATTCAGGTGGCATTCCCTTATCCATCCGTAATGATTGGAGTGCAGGTACTGCATGGTCTGTCATTCGGGTTCTTTTATATTGCTGCCGTTGAATATGTATCTCAGATCACCTCTAACGAGATGCAGGCGACTGGGCAAAGTGTTTTTAATATGGTGTTCTCGGGTTTTGCCGGTGTTGTTGGCAATTTATTAAATGGATTCTTGCTCAATCAAGGCGGTGTAGAAGTGATGAACCTGTCTTGTATGTTGAGTTCAATCGCAGGAGCGATGCTGCTATTTTATGTCGCCAGAAGCTCCCGAAGCAAACTATCAACGACAAAGCTATCTTCAGACGGGGCCAGGGCATAAAGCTCTCCCTGCTGCCTATGCCGAAAGGAGTATTTATAAATGGAATTACAGCAAGACGGCTTGCGAAGCCGGTGGTATGAATCGACCCTGCGTGTTCGATACCAGGAAAGTGATCAGATGGGCGTTGTGTATCATGCGAATTATTTGAACTGGTTTGAGTCTGGCCGTACGGAGTTGTTACGTCAGCTTGGCTTTACTTATCGTGAGCTTGAGAATCAGGGAGTGCTGCTTCCTGTTACCTCAGCCGATTTGCAATTTAAAAGTCCGGCGCGATATGATGATCTTATCTCCGTGTATGCGCGAATGACTACCTTTTCGGCGTTAAGAGTCGCATTTGAGTATCAGGTGCGGAGGCTCTCGGAAGCAGAAGGTAGGAATTTAGAGGGTTCAGCGGCTACTTTGGGACAATTGCGGTCGATGGACCTCCCCGGGGAACTGCTGGTTACCGGCTCGACAAATCATGTTTGGGTGAATCGAGAATGGAAGCCTGCCAGGCTGGATAGAGCCCTTCCGGAGCTGTTTCACGCGATTAAAGGAGCGCTGCGGGAAGAAAGGGGTTCTGTATGATTAGAAGCAAATGGTTGTGGGCTGCATTATTTATCATTCCTGCCGTGGAATTATTCGGCTTTATCTTTGTAGCAGATCAGCTTGGAGCATTCAAAACGCTGCTGCTTATGTTGACCACCTCGGTTATCGGTTTATTGATGATGCGTTTCGAAGGGAATAAGGTGCTGCAAGACAGCAGAACACATATGCAGGAGGGACGCGTTCCTGGCCGGACGATGCTGGATGGCCTATGCATTTTTTTCGGGGGCTTACTGCTGATCTTACCTGGTTTCGTAACGGATATTGTAGGTTTCTCCTTGGTGTTTCCGTTGACTCGGCCTTTGTATCGTATATTTTTGCTGAAGTGGATTGAGAAAAAGATGAAAAACGGCACCTTCACTTTTTACCGCCGCTAGTTATAATCAAAACAAAAACAGAGCGGATCCCGGTCATTGATAGGGATCCGCTCTGTTTTGCTATTCTAGGAATTGTAGGGTATTGTTTATTATCTTAGTCTTCCGCTGACAATATAGCTGTGTAACGCGTGAAATACACCTGCTCGGTTAAAGGCTACAAGGATAACTAGAATAACGGGACCGATGATCAGCCCAAGCATGCCGAACAGCTGCAAACCTGCAAACATACCGACCAGCATAGCAAGGGGATCAAGCCCAATGCTGCTGGCGAGCACTTTCGGCTCAAGCACTTGGCGGGTTATAAGGATAACGGCATATAGGATAGTAAGTCCGATCCCCAGTGCCAGATTGTCTGTCATGTAAGAGTATAAAGCCCAGGGAATCATTACGATTCCAACCCCTAAATAAGGCAGCAGATCCACAAAACCAATCATTAAGCCAATAGCGAAAGCAGATTTTACACCCAAGAGCAGCAACCCGATCACGACAATGACCGCTGTAATCGAGATGAGGATTAGCTGAGCCCGGAGATAGCCGAAGAGAGCTTTTCGCAGATCCCGCCAGATATCCGATACAGGCTTTAAGAACGGTGCTGGCAGCCAGCTTGTGAGTTTGGCATTATGTCTTTCCCAGCTAGTACTAATAAAAAAGGCAGCGAGAACGACCACGATAAGAATTGTACCCATACTGGGTAGAGCAGAGATCAGCTTTAAGATCACATTAAAAAATCCGGTCACCACTTGCGTAACTGCGTAACCAACTGTTTCCGTTGTTCTGCTGATATTGCTGTCAATGGTGGCGTGATAGTCAGGATTGTCGCGGTAGAACTGATTTATCTGGTTAATGATATTCTGTATGCTTGCATTCTGGCTCAAAGACAGCAGAAGCTCTCTCCATTGGTCCGTATGAAGATTAAAGGTCTGCAGCAGCACGATCAATTCTTTCACTAGCCTTGTAATCATCGCGGTCAGTACTAGTGCGGTTCCGCCTATGTAAAATAGCAGCGAGAGCGACACTGCGAGCCACGCTGGGAGCTTAAGACCTTTAAGAATCAACACTAGTGGATGCATGATATAAGCGAGCAACCAAGCGAGCAGGAGGGGGTATAACAGCGGAAGCAATAAATAGATTGCCAGCAGGAGGATAGAGGTAGCCAGAACGACCCACAGGCCGCGCAGCAGTCTTTTTAATGCTAATCGGTCCATACGAAGATCTACACCTCCTTCATTCCTGCTGATGCAGGGGAATAAAAGCTCGTCTTCATATATATTCATAGAACGTATTTAAAGACTAGGAAACGGGATAAATATTGGGCTGAACCGGATGCTATAAACTAAAATCTCAACTGTGAATCAAGGGTTTAGAAGTTTTTTTCTATCTCTGTGATAAAATCATTTGATGCGCTGCAAAGCTTCCACATTGTTCACATAACCGACAAAATCCAGTATGATGAATAAAGATTCGATTACGAAAGTCAGACAACATCCTCGCCGGATATGCCCTTGAACTGCACTTATTAGATTTTTCAATGCTTTAAATTGGAAATGTTTTCATGAAACCGAGAATGCTTTTTATACCTTGTTGGCAAAGGAGAGATATGCTATGACAGCTACCAAAGGCTTGGAAGGTATCGTTGCAACAACTTCATCCATTAGCTCTATTGTGGATGGGGTACTCACTTACCGTGGTTATGATATTGATGATCTCGCAGAAAATGCTACCTTCGAAGAAACCGCTTATTTATTGTGGTTTGGCAGTCTACCAACAACACCAGAGCTGGAAGCGCTCAAACGGGATTTCAGTGCTTTCGCACGGATTCCTGAGCCAGTTATCGAGCAAATGAAGCTCTATCCAAAAGACACCAACACCATGGCAGCATTGCGGACTGCTGTATCAAGCCTTGCTCTCTATGATGAAGCGGCTGACGATATGAGTAGAGAAGCTAACGAGATTAAAGCAGTAAAACTACAGGCACAGCTCCCGACGGTTGTGGCAGCCCTATCGCGTATTCGCAAAGGTCTGGAACCTGTGGCTCCTAAAGAAGGCGTCTCGATTGCCGAGAACTTCCTGTATATGCTATGGGGAAAAGAGCCTGACAGTGTATCTGTTAAAGCGCTTGATACCGCACTTGTGCTTCATGCGGACCATGAGCTGAATGCTTCAACTTTTGCAGGCCGGGTTACGGTTGCAACCTTGTCCGATATTTATTCAGGCGTAACCTCTGCTATCGGTGCACTCAAGGGTCCACTTCACGGTGGGGCGAATGAAGCCGTTATGAAGATGCTTGAAGAGATCGGAAGTTTGGAAGCGGTTGAACCTTATATTCATAAGAAGCTGGATAACCGCGAGAAGATCATGGGCTTCGGCCATAGAGTATACAAGAATGGTGATCCACGTGCTAAACATCTGATGAAAATGTCACTTGAACTTGGCACAATGAAGAATGATACTACGCTGTATGATATGTCCGTAAATATCGAGGAATTGATTACCGGACAAAAGGGACTTAAACCAAATGTTGATTTCTATTCGGCATCAGTTTATACACAGCTGGGTATTGAACGTGAGCTGTTCACTCCTATCTTTGCAATTAGCCGGACTTCAGGCTGGACTGCGCATATTCTGGAGCAATATACAGATAACCGTATTATCCGGCCACGTGCAGAATACACAGGTATGATTGAACAGAAATACGTTCCAGTAGACGAAAGATAGAAGGGCAGCCTTGCAGGCTGCTCCTAAAGTTTAGTAGAATGAACCCTAGAATATATGCAATAATGCATATTCATACGTAGAGAGTTTTGTTCGAGGCTTGTCCATGAGAAATTAAATCCCACAAAACTTTAGGAGGAATACACTCAAATGTTGAAACTAGAAAAATTCGATCTGCCAACAGAAGGCGAACAAATCACAATTAAAGATGGTAAACTGCAGGTTCCTAATCATCCAATCATTCCTTTTATCGAGGGTGACGGCACAGGCCGTGATATTTGGAAGGCTTCCAAACGCGTACTTGATGCAGCAGTAACTAAAGCTTATGGCGGCACAAAGCAAATCGCTTGGTACGAAGTTTTTGCTGGCGAAAAAGCCTTCAATACATATGGCGAATGGCTGCCAAATGATACATTGGAGGCAATCCGTGAATATTTTGTAGCTATTAAAGGTCCGCTTACGACTCCAATCGGAGGCGGTATTCGTTCATTGAACGTAGCTTTGCGTCAAGAGTTGGATTTGTACGTATGTCTGCGTCCAGTTCGTTATTTCGAAGGGGTTCCTTCTCCTGTTAAACGTCCTGAGCTGGTGGATATGGTTATTTTCCGTGAGAATACGGAGGATATTTATGCAGGGATTGAATATCAAGAAGGTTCTGCTGAAGTGAAGAAAGTCATCGAATTCCTGCAAAAAGAGATGGGAGTTAACAAAATCCGTTTCCCTGAAACTTCTGGTATTGGTATCAAACCAGTATCCTCCGAAGGTTCGAAACGTTTGGTGCGCGCTGCGATTGAATATGCGATCAAACACGGACGCAAGAGCGTAACGCTTGTGCACAAAGGAAACATCATGAAGTTCACTGAAGGTGCCTTCAAAAACTGGGGTTATGAAGTTGCTGAGCAAGAGTTCGGAGATAAGGTCTTCACTTGGAATCAATATGATGTGATTAAAGAACGTGAAGGTGAAGCTGCTGCCAATGCTGCTCAGAAGGATGCTGAAGTTGCAGGCAAAATCATCATCAAGGATGCCATTGCGGATATCGCATTGCAACAAGTTCTGACTCGTCCGACTGATTTTGATGTTATTGCTACCTTGAACCTGAACGGGGACTACCTGTCTGACGCGCTTGCTGCGCAAATCGGCGGTATCGGTATCGCTCCTGGAGCGAACATTAACTATATTTCTGGACATGCGATTTTTGAAGCCACTCATGGCACCGCACCTAAATATGCGGACAAAGATGTTGTGAACCCTGGTTCCGTGATTCTGTCCGGTGTAATGTTGCTGGAGCATCTGGGCTGGCAGGAAGCAGCAGATCTGATTTATAAAGGTATGGAAACAGCTATTAATAACAAGACCGTGACTTATGACTTTGCCCGCCTGATGGAAGGCGCAACTGAACTGAAATGCTCTGCATTTGCCGACGAGATTATTAATCACCTCTAAGAGACTGGCTCAACCAACTGGATATATTGAAGTTTAGCTAATACAAGCTATACCGACACCGTTCTAGGAGGAGAATCCTTGGCAATCAAACGTTATAAAATTACAGTTGTAGGTGCCGGTTTTACTGGTGCTACTACAGCTCTTATGCTTGCTCAAAAGGAGCTTGGTGACGTTGTGCTGCTTGATATCCCACAAATGGAGAACACTACCAAGGGGAAGGCACTAGATATGCTGGAAGCAGGTCCTGTACAGAAATTTGACAGTCAAATTACAGGAACCTCAAGCTATGAAGATGCTGCGGATTCAGATATTGTAATCATCACTGCAGGGATTGCCCGTAAACCTGGAATGAGTCGCGATGATCTCGTGAACACCAATGCAGGTATTGTGAAGTCGGTATGCGAGAACATAAAACGTGTAGCACCAGATTCCATTGTAATCATTCTGAGCAATCCAGTTGACGCTATGACCTATGCAGCATTTAATGCGCTGGGTTTTCCGAAGAGTCGCGTAATTGGACAATCCGGAGTGCTGGATACAGCCCGCTATAACACGTTTATTGCACAAGAGCTGAAGGTATCCGTTGAAGATGTACGTGGTTTCGTATTAGGCGGACATGGCGACGATATGGTACCCCTTGTAAGGTATTCCAGTGTCGGTGGCATTCCAATTGATACATTGATATCTGCGGAGCGTATTGATGAGATTGTGCAACGTACACGTGTGGGTGGCGGAGAGATTGTTAACCTCTTAGGAAATGGTAGTGCTTATTATGCACCAGCGGCTTCTTTAGTTCAGATGGCGGAAGCTATCTTGAAGGACAAAAAACGGATCATTCCGGTTATCGCCTTGCTCGAAGGAGAATATGGCTATGATAACCTGTTCATGGGTGTTCCGGCGTTACTTGGTGCCAATGGTATCGAGAAGATTTTTGAACTGGAGCTTACAGCTGAGGAAAAAGCGGCTTTGGATAAGTCTGCTGAGTCCGTGCGTAGCGTAACAGCTGTAATAACTGTATAGATTGTGACAGAGGTATGAAGAAACCCCCATTTTGTTTACTTAAAATGGGGGTTTCCTTTTCTTCTTAAGCAATAATGGGTATAATTAAATGTAACTATTATCACAGTTAAATCGGAGGAGATATGTTATGGATTGGAACGTTTTGTTTTTCTTACATATGATCGGAACCTTGGCACTTGGCTTCTACCTTGTGCTACCCTTCATTCTAGGACGTGCAGAGAAACTGTCGTCTGGGGCGAAAGAAGGAACTTTAAGTGCCGTAACCGGATTTAATCGTTTTGCGCAGTATGGATTGGTGATCCAACTCCTTACAGGCGGTTATATGATGACCAAAGGTGATTATTCAGTAGCGTGGATGATTATTGTTGTTGTGTTACTGCTAGCGATGTTTGCGCTTGGCGGTATTATGAGCAAGCCTTTGCGTCTTGCAGCAGCTGGAATTCGTGAGAACCGCGACGTTAGCGCAGAGACTGGCAAATTGCGCACACTTAGTGCACTGCTTACGGTGTCATTGCTATTGATGGTATTCTTCATGGTGTTTAACGACATAGTTTAACTTACAGCGAATTATACCCGCCTCCGTAATGGAGAGCGGGTTTTTCGTATGTTCCGGTGATTTATCTTCATAAACGTTAATCCCTGATAGGATTAGTATAAGATTTCGGCCGGTAGTTTAAGGGAGAAACACCCGTCCATCGCTTGAATTGTCGGCTGAAGTGGCTCTGGGAAGCAAACCCGAGTTGTTCAGAAATCATCTGTATTTTTAAATCGGTATGAAGCAGTAAATGTTTTGACTTCTTTAATCTTAGGTTAGTTATGTACTGCCTAGGAGATATCTTATACACCTTTGTAAACAACTTATGGCACTGCACCCGACTTAAGCAAAGCTGCTCAGCAATCAAATTAACCGTGAGCTCCGGTAAATGAATATTGGCTGCAATATATTTTTCGATCTGATGAGCAGTTTCCACCTCGTACAAAGAGTTTGCTTGTCTCGCTGTGTTGGAATTCTCTGAATTCGAGAGCTGTACATCAATGAGTTCAGTCAAAATCATCAGAATGATCGCTTGCAAACGAAGCCTTTCTTTTACAAGGATCATTTCTTCAATTTCCTCGGGAAATCCAGTGGATGCCGTCCTGGCGAGAATATTGTTCTTAATAAATTCATCCAAATGTTCCAACTGGTGATTTAATCCCGAACGCTGCATTTGTTGGTTATTCCATTTCTGTACAGCCTGAGATTGAAACCATTCACGAAACTTTAAATCGTCAATATCGAAATGAAAGGAGAGGTAGATATAGTTGCTCAGGCCTGAATTAACTACATAATGACGTAAGCCAGGCGGAATGATTAACCAATCCCCTTTACCAAAGGCGATGGAGCTTCCTTCTACATATTGATGGGAGTTGCCATCGTAGCAATACAATAGTTCGAAGATTTTGTGATGATGATCAGGGTATGCCCACCCAGATTCTGCTACACGATAATGAACACCGATCAACTGCAGTGTACTTATAATGTTCGGAAAGCTGACTTTGTAAGCGATAGGAGTTCTCCTCCTTAGGATCAATAGGGATGTTCTTAATTATATCAAGGATACCTATACATATGACCGTTTTGCAGTGTGAGCCGTTGATCAATTCCAAGTTTTACGTTACAAAAGGTCAAAAAAAAGAATGAAATCATCATTTGAATCACTTTAGAGAAAAGGGATAATGGAGGAACCTAGGTAAGTACTTCGAGAAACGGAAGGAAGTGTAATGAAGTGAGAAAGCTGTGTAGGGATATACTAATCTTATCTTCTTTACTTATGGCTTCATTGACTCTTACTCACGGTATAACAGAGGCAGCCCTTATTAAAGATGGGGTAGAGGGGCAACCTCCAATCCAAATTGCAAACGCATACAAGCTTAATTTTACAAACCAAGTTAAAGCAGGGTATCAATCCGTTAGGTATGATCCTAATCGCGGTGCGCAATTGTATGACTCATCATTAGGTTATGGTTTTGTCCAAGAGACCAACGCTTTACCCGCTAGAGAAGTGCATACCGATTCAATTACATCCGATGGAACAGGTTTTTTCATCACAGAATCTTATTTTTTTGCTGAACCTAAATCTGAAAAGGATAATTATAATAACTACGGCATGGCGTTTCGAATGGATGCTTCCCCTGGAACCTACAACGTATATGTAAAAACGACTTCTGACGCAGAGGATGGGATCGTGTCAGTATCAGGAATGCAGACCAGCCGCTTGTTGAAAAGTGGACATTGGGACGCGGCAAAGCTTGTACCCGTCAAGCATACGGCTGTAGCCAAAGGGAAAGAGTGGACTTATACGTATGTAAACGGCCGTGACCATATAGATATTGAGATTGAACCGAACAAAGTGAACACAGCTGTAGGGATTGAGGAGATCATGCTGGAACCGATTTTGCCACAGCATAGAGCAGCTGGAGCTCTTCCGAATTTATTTATACTTGGAGATTCCACGGTCAAGTCCTACACCTTCGACGAAGCGCCAATGAGTGGTTGGGGCCAGATTATTGGCAGTATGTTTAATCAACATAAAGTGAGTGTAACTAACTATTCCATGGGAGGACGCTCGTTTAAAAATGCCTATACAGAAGGTCGACTTAACGACATTTTACTGAGTGGCAGCATTGGGGATTATGTGTTTATTCAATTCGGACACAATGATGAGAGTGCAGATGAGTTCAGACGTTACGGCAGAGGTTCGACTGAGGCAATGTATGAAAACTACCTTAAAGAAGTTTATCTCCCTGCGATCCAAGCCCGGGGCATGATACCGGTACTGGTAACGCCAATGTCCAGAATTAAAGGGAATGCAAGTCCGGGATATATCTATGAGAATTCTTTTAAATCAAGAAAGTTTGTAGATATTCTTAAACGGGTTGCAGATGAATCTGGAGTTACACTTATTGACCTTAACTCGGAAAGTCTGAAATATTATAACGAGATCGGAGGAGAAGCGATAACAGCCCTCTTCATGTCAATTGAAGCCGGAGAAACGCCAGGCAAAACAAATGACGGAAGTTACGCTAACGGGCATCCTTCAAAGAAAATCGATGGGACTCATTTTAAAGAAGCGCTCGCCAAACAATTTTCGCGGATGATTGTTACGGAGCTTGTAGAGAAAGGTGCTACTGGCGATTCTACTGCTGCCTCCATTACTGCTTATCTTAAAGGGAACGTTAAGCATGCGGCACTAACAGGCAACTGGGATAAGGTTTTTCC
The DNA here is from genome assembly GCF_037970385.1 of Paenibacillus sp. FSL R5-0928. Classification (NCBI taxonomy): domain Bacteria; kingdom Bacillati; phylum Bacillota; class Bacilli; order Caryophanales; family Paenibacillaceae; genus Paenibacillus; species Paenibacillus sp. FSL R5-0928. The sequence continues at coordinate 2,309,395 of NZ_CP150225.1, forward strand.
GGAAATAACTAATGATACGACGACCGGGGAAGCTGCTTATTACCGCAATCAAATTGAAAAATTAATCCAGCTGGGAGTAATGGGCAAAGACCGTCAAGGGAATTTTAAGCCAGATACGGAGATGACAGTTGCTGAATTCACACGCAGTATTTCTAAGTTAATGAAAGTGGAAAGATCAGATCTTGCCTATTATCCGAAAGGTAAGCTGTCACGTGAAACGATGGGTGCTATTCTCTATGATGTTTACCAAGTAAAGTTTGCTAATAAACCTAAGTACATGACTGATTATAACGGCACAGCAGTAGTGCCAGGAGATCCTGGTTATGATTTCAATCTGGATCCAGGAGCTAGAGGAGCGATGTACTATCCACTTGTATCCTGGCAGCAGCTGGTTGATACGGCGGACATTTCTCCTTTTTTAATTTCAAAAGTGAAAAGTGCTTATGAATTAGGGCTTATTAGATCTGAAGTGGGGATTGCTAGAGGCCAAATGGTCAATGGGACAGAACTAGAACCTAAAGCCATAGTGACCCGGGAGAAAGCAGCTAAAGCTCTTTATTTTATGTGGGTACTGGAACATGGAGTGAATGCAGAAAATCATGTTTCTTCTTTGAAATAGTTAGGGTGAACAATTCAAGGCACAGCAGCGATGCTGTGCCTTTTTGTATGCAGTGAAGTCCTCTCCACTTACAGCAGTTTACATCCACGGTTGTTTATTTCTACTTGCATTGTGGTAAGTAAGATTCGTAAAGCGATTTAAGAAAATGACAAACCCAGCGTATAAACGTGCATTGTTGTGCCATCCTAAGATGATCAGTTAACTATCAATTTGCTTAACGAGAGGAGATAGGGAAGATGTCAGGCAATAATAAACAAGCTACAAAAACCTTACCCCCACAGGAGCAGCATCATCAGCCAGGGATTGAGAGTGAAATGACGCCGCTGCCCAAATACGAGCCGGCAAATTATAAAGCAGCAGGTAAACTGCAAGACAAGGCGGCGTTGATTACCGGTGGAGACAGCGGAATTGGGCGTGCAGTTGCTGTGCTTTTTGCTAAAGAAGGTGCTGATGTGGTCATTTCATATCTTAATGAACACTCAGATGCAGAGGAAACTAAACGTCAGGTCGAGCAGGAAGGCCGCAAATGTATCCTAATTCCAGGTGATATCGGTGACGAGAAATTCTGTAAGGATCTTATTAAACAGACGGTAGAGGGCTTAGGAAAGCTTGATATTCTCATCAATAACGCGGCGGAGCAACATCCGCAAGCTAAGATCGAGGATATTACTTCCGAGCAGCTAGAGCGTACTTTCCGTACGAATATATTTGCGATGTTCTATTTAACAAAAGCAGCTATGCCTCATTTAAAAGCAGGATCTACAATTATAAATACAACTTCAATTACCGCTTATCGCGGAAGCCCGCAGCTGCTGGACTATTCATCAACTAAAGGAGCTATCCTGAGTTTCACACGATCTTTGTCCACGAATCTGGCGGAGAAGGGCATACGGGTAAACGGTGTAGCACCAGGTCCAATCTGGACACCGCTAATTCCCTCTACCTTTGATGCGAAGCAGGTTAGCGAGTTTGGAGGCACGCAGCCTATGAAACGGCCTGGACAACCAGAGGAGCTGGCGCCAGCCTATGTATATCTTGCCTCTGACGATTCCAGTTATGTGACTGGACAGGTTATTCATGTAAATGGTGGCGAGGTAGTAAACGGTTAGATTAGTACAGCTAATGTGAATAAATGGGTGTATTTCAATAAAAAAATATGTTACTATAAACCACGTTAGCATTTTAAAATTGTATATTTATGTCACTAGGGGTGCCGATTGGCTGAGACGGAATGGATTTCCGGACCCTTTGAACCTGATCTGGTTAAGACCAGCGTAGGGAAGTGGAGAACGAATTTCTGTTGTCGGGCTATTTGTAGTACCGTCTATTTACAGATTCTGACTGCCTTCCTTACGGGGGCAGTTTTTTTGTTTTTTACTGACCTACAGGGAAGTGAGAGAGAGGAGATCGCGAGTGGTACAAGCTGAGATCCATCTAATATCAGACGGCAAGCAGCAGTTGAGACAATTTGTTGAACTGGCTGTCACGGTGCAGACATGGGTCGATTATATTCACTTAAGAGATAAGCAATGTCCAGCACGCGAACTGCTCTCTGCGGCACAGGAGCTGTTGGCTGCCGGTATACCCGCTACCAAACTGATAATCAATGACCGGATCGATGTAGCATTGGCAGCTGGTGCCGCGGGTGTTCAGTTGGCTGGGCACAGTCTGAGCCCGGTTACAGCCCGGCGAATTGCACCTCAGCTTTGGCTGGGGAGATCGGTTCATTCTCCGGAAGAAGCGGCGAATGCTTCAGAGCAGGGAGCTGATTATTGCTTGTTTGGCCATGTATTTCCCTCGGCGAGCAAGCTAGGGCTGCCCGCACGTGGGTTAGAGCTGCTTGCAGAAACGGTGAAGACTAGCTCTATTCCTGTAATTGCGATTGGCGGAATTGGTCCCGCTAATGCGGCGCAGATCATTAGGCAAGGCGCGGCAGGGATTGCTGTGATGTCCGGTATTTGCGGAGCGGATGATCCTTATGAGGCCGCCAAAGCTATTCATAAGGCGGTTCATTCATAGCCGGGAGGTAAAAGCATAGGCGAAGGGGGTGATTCAGAATGAGACTGTTGATTAACGGGAAATCCGCAGAGTGTTCTGGTGGTATTCAAACTATAGCTGATTTGATCAGTCTTCCTGAGTGGTCGGGTCGTCTGATGATCATTGAGCTGAATGGAGAAATTGTCAGTAAGGAGAATTATGAAAGTACTGCTCTGAGCGAGGATGATCGTTTGGAACTGGTGCACTTTGTTGGTGGGGGTTGAGATGGAGCGGTATAGAATTTTGAGAAATTTCTAAGAACCAAAGGGAGGTAATTTCATGCATGACCCGTTACATATTGGAGGCATCGGATTAACTAGTAGATTATTTATCGGAACCGGAAAATATAGCCGGAATGCTCTGATCCCCGAAGTGATCGCAAGCTCTGGTTCTCAGGTGATTACTGTAGCGCTTCGCCGAGTGGACCCGGAAGGTGGAGCAGAAAATATCATGAACCACATTCCCGGCCACATGACTCTTCTGCCTAATACCTCAGGAGCGCGTACAGCGGAAGAGGCAGTCCGTATTGCGAGATTAGCAAGAGCTGCGGGACTGGGGAACTGGGTGAAGATCGAAGTGATCAATGATCAGAAATACCTGCTTCCAGATAATCTGGAGACCATACGAGCTACAGAGATTCTAGCGGCGGAGGGTTTTGTAGTACTGCCATATATGAGTCCGGACCTTTCGGCTGCTTTACGTCTGAGAGATGCCGGTGCTGCTGCTGTGATGCCGCTTGGTGCGCCGATCGGGACGAATCGCGGCCTGCGCACCAAGGAGCTCGTGCGTATTCTTATTGAAGAAGTGAATTTGCCGATTATTGTAGATGCCGGAATTGGCAAGCCCTCGGAAGCGGCGGAAGCAATGGAGATGGGGGCCGCTGCTGTTCTGCTTAATACGGCTATCGCAACGGCACGTAATCCGCTCGTCATGGCGGAAGCGTTCCGCGAGGCGATATCCGCTGGCCGCAAAGCTTATTTGGCAGGACTCGGTCCTGTAGAAGAAGTTGCTTTTGCTTCGTCACCGTTGACTGGATTTCTGAACTGAATTTGATAGGTTCACCAAAGGAGGGAGGATTAGCATGAGCTTTTTTGACACACTGGCCCGCTTGGAGCAGTATCCTTATGAGCAGCTGTGGAAGGAGTTCCGGGAGGATGACGTTAAGCGGGCGCTTGGAAAAGACAAGCTGAACGAAAATGATTTGCTGGCATTGCTCTCTCCGGCAGCAACGCCGCTGCTAGAGGAGATGGCGCAAGCTGCTCAGCGACTGACCCGTGCACATTTTGGTTATTCGATGCAGCTGTTCACACCGATGTATCTTGCCGATTTTTGTGTGAATCATTGTACCTACTGCAGCTTCAGCTCCATTTATGATTTTCCGCGTAAAAAGCTGTCCTTGGAGGAGGTTCGCAGGGAGGCTGAGAAGATTGCAGCTACAGGTCTGCGGCATATCCTCATTTTGACTGGTGAATCGCGCCGGGAGAATCCTGTCTCATATATTAAGGATTGTGTAGTTGTACTTAGAGAATTTTTTTCCTCCGTCAGTATTGAGATAAATCCTCTATCGACTGCCGAATATAAAGAGCTTCTTCAAGCAGGCGTGGATGGATTAACACTATACCAAGAGGTTTACCACCAGGAGACTTACAAAAAGCTGCATGTTAAAGGGCCTAAAAGAAACTACCGGAATCGCCTGGATGCACCTGAACGCGGCTGTCAGGCAGGTTTTCGTTCTGTGAATATTGGTACGTTGCTCGGGATGTACGATTGGCGGCAAGAGGCATTCCAAAGTGCCATGCATGCCCGCTATCTACAGGATCGGTATCCAGATTGCGAGATCAGCCTGTCACCCCCACGGTTTCGGCCTTATTTAGGGGAATTTAACCCAGAGTGCGATGTTACCGATCGATCACTAGTGCAGATTATTTTGGCATACCGGTTATTTTTACCCCGTTCGGGCATTACTTTATCTACAAGAGAGCCTGCCTCTCTACGCGATCATTTAATTCATCTAGGAATAACTAAGATGTCAGCCGGGGTCACTACTGAGGTGGGCGGTCACACTAATGCAGGGGGAACTCCGCAATTCGAAATATCCGATAGCCGCAGTGTGCAGGAGATTACGGAAATGCTATATACGAAGGGTTTGCAGCCGATTTTTAAAGACTGGGATATCCTGACTGAATCAGTAACGTAACGCTTGTATTTTTATTATTAATCACTAAAGGGACCCCTGCGAGATTCATGCGGAGGTCCTTTTTTCTATTGTGTAGATGGTGTTTAGTTTCCGGCAGAGAGCTCATCGAGAGACATTTCGAAGCTCGGTGCCATATGAGTCAGAAAATAATCCACTTCCTGCAGGCCAAGCCCACGAAGTTTTGCTGCTGTCTGCTCCTTCGCGGCGGCAAATTCTCGGTTGCCTGCAGCAACCTCCCATACGCATTTCAAATAAGCATCCAGCCGATCAGCGGCTTTCACATAGCTGTGCAGCAGAATGTCCTCCGAATCGGGAGGGCTGTCTTCCGGTCGTATGAGCTGAGTGTAGATGCTTTTTAGCTCTGATGGAATCATTCCAGTTAAGCGATCAGCCGCAACTTTTTCCATTTCGCGGAAGCTGGTGAGCAAGCGAGGATTGTTGTATTTTACCGGCGTGGCAATGTCGCCTGTGAATACTTCGCTGGCATCATGGAAAAGAGCTATGGTTGCTGCTCGTTCCGCGTTTAGTGAACGTCCAAAATGTACATTACCGATGGAACAGAGCATATGTGTGAGCAATGCAACATGAAAAGAATGCTCAGCGACGTTCTCCGGTGCGGTGCTGCGCATCAAGCTCCAGCGCTGAATATACTGAAGACGATATAGATAGGCAGAAAAATGGTAGCTCAATTTTAAAGTAACCCCTTTCATGCGGTGCTAGGTATGATATTATTATACTAATTGTATCAAACTTTAGATAACCTGGAACTGCCGAGAGGAGCTTGAATGAAGATGCAGCATTTTGAAGACAGTATTTATAACCTTATCGTAGAAACTTCCACGAATTTGCCGGGAGATGTACGCCGGGCAGTTGCAAAAGGTCGCGCGCTGGAAGACAGGGCTACCCGGTCCGGTCTTGCTTTAACCACGATTGCGCAAAATATCGGAATGGCTGAGCAGCAAGTGTCTCCGATCTGTCAAGATACGGGAATGCCTACATTTATCATTCACACCCCTGTGGGAATCAATCAGATTGAGATGAAAAAAGATATTCATAATGCCATTGTACGAGCGACCAAGAATGGTAAACTTCGTCCCAATTCTGTAGATTCATTAACAGGTGAGAATAGCGGAGATAACTTGGGTGCAGGAACACCAGTCATTCATTTCGAACAATGGGAAGAGGATAAAATAGACGTTAGACTTATTCTGAAGGGTGGAGGCTGCGAGAATAAAAATATTCAATACAGTCTCCCGGCAGAATTAGAAGGACTCGGCAAAGCGGGTCGGGATCTGGACGGAATCCGTAAATGTATTTTACACGCGGTATATCAGGCGCAGGGACAAGGCTGTAGTGCCGGTTTTATTGGCGTGGGTATCGGCGGTGACCGTACGACTGGCTACGAGCTGGCTAAGAAGCAGTTGTTCCGCAAAGTGGAGGATGTTAATCCGATAGAAGACCTTAGCAAGCTGGAAGACTATATTATGGAGAATGCTAACAAGCTTGGAATTGGCACGATGGGTTTTGGTGGTGAGGTATCGCTGCTGGGCTGTAAGGTTGGCGTTATGAATCGTCTGCCAGCTAGCTTTTTCGTATCCGTTGCTTATAACTGTTGGGCCTTCCGCCGCCAAGGGGTGCTGGTTGATCCATCAACTGGCAATATAGAGGATTGGTTATATGAGAGCGGCACAGGGATATCTGTAGATGATGAAGGAGCACATGAATCTGAAGCGGTAATTGCTGAGGGAGCTAACAGCCCAGCCTCTGAGTCGCGGGAAGTACGTCTTACAACGCCGGTAAGTGAAGAGGATATCCGTAGTCTGCGTGTTGGAGACGTGGTTATTTTATCCGGTGAAATGCATACAGGCCGTGATGCTCTGCACAAATATTTAATGGATCATGAGTCTCCGGTAGATCTGGAAGGGGCTGTGATTTATCATTGTGGTCCTGTGATGATGAAAGATGAGGAAGGCTGGCATGTAAAAGCTGCGGGCCCAACTACGAGCATTCGTGAAGAGCCTTATCAAGGCGATATCATCAAAAAATTTGGAATCCGTGCAGTCATCGGAAAAGGTGGTATGGGTCCAAAAACGTTAAAAGCGTTACAGGAGCACGGCGGGGTATACCTCAATGCGATTGGTGGAGCCGCACAGTATTATGCAGAGTGCATCAAGAAGGTCAACGCTGTTGATTTTATGGAATTTGGTATTCCTGAGGCGATGTGGCATCTCGATGTGGAGGGTTTTGCAGCGATTGTGACGATGGATGCTCACGGCAACAGTCTGCATGCGGATGTGGAAAAAGATTCTGCAGCTAAATTGACTCAATTCAAGGAGCCAGTGTTTAAATAAATGGGGTTACAACCGGTGGATAAGTCATGAGGAGGGCAGATTCTCTGAATGGCTTTTCCATGGGTTTTAATCAAATTATAAGGATTTATATGTTCCAGACTATAAATTATCCTTAAGGAACGCCGAAGGCGTTTTTGCCTGTCCAAAGGAGGACAACGAATGGCACCACATTATATTAGAAATGGGTTTCTTAACGTTACGCCGTATTTTATTGCGGAAGATGCAGACCAATTGATAGATTTTGTTGTGCACTGCTTTGATGCCAAAATTATTGATATGCTGCGAAACGATGAGGGTAGGATTAGGCATGCCGAGGTCAGAATCGGTGATTCCATCATTGAGATTTCCGAAGCGAATGAAAAGTATTCACCGGTACAGCTTGCCATTCATCTTTATGTAAGAAATGTTGATGAGACCTACCGCAAGTGCCTGAATGCCGGGGCCTCTATTATTGAAGAACCACTGGATAAGTCCTATGGAGAAAGAGGAGCAGGGGTTAGAGACCGTCAGGGTAATCAGTGGTTTCTTGCCACCCGTACAGAATAAACACATGTGTTTTTACAAAAGTAATACAAAGTAACAGTCCAGAGTTAATCAACTCGGGCTGTTACTTTTATATAATCTACTCTGGGGGGGCTTATGTCACGGTCATAGTCGTACTGGTATTTTGGAGAAAATGAAGTTAGGATAAAAGATACAATGATAAAGGGAGAGGCACATTTCAGATGAAACCGTTTCGCGCTCGTCTTACGTTTATACTTATGGCCTTAATCGGTATTTCCATGATTGGTACTGGATTTACGATGGCTCATCTGTTTAAGAGCTCCCATATAACTGCTCTGGAAGAGAATATGTCCCGGGAAATAAGTTTGCTCTCAGGCACACTGGAATTTGTAGATATGAATTCTTCAAATGCGATCCCGTATTACACTGAACAGGCGGAGCATATTTCTAAACTTTTAGATTCTCGGATAACGTTTATTACAAAGTCGGGTAAAGTAATTGGCGATTCTGAGAAAAACCCCTTGGAAATGGACAACCACTCCAATCGTGAAGAAGAGATAGGGGCTGCGAAAGAGGGAACTGGACGGGCAATCCGTTACAGCGAAACTCTAAAGCATGAGATGTTATATGTGGCTGGAAAGGTAACTTCTGATCAAGGATTTGACGGCTATATTCGGGTCTCAATGGGACTTGATGCTGTTACTCAAGGTCTTAAGCATGCTTGGATGATCATGGCTGCAGGTCTTATTATCTTGTTCTTGTCAGCAACTATTGTGAGCTATAAAGTAGCTTCAAGCATGACTTCCCCGTTGGAGCAAATCACAAGAGTCGCCCGGCGGATTACCGATCTGGATTATGATGCCAGAGTTCATTTGAAGCGTAAAGATGAAGTTGGACAGCTGGCTACAGCGATTAATGCGATGGCAGACAGTCTTCAAGACCAGCTCAAGACGATTCGTGATAATGAGGATCTGCTGCAAAGCGTGCTGGATAATATGACTGGCGGCATCATAATGATCAATGCGGAAGAAGAGATTGCGCTGCTCAATCGGGCTTCAGAGCGAATGCTTGATGTCAGCAACAGTGAAATGGCGGGTCATTCGTACAAAGAGTTAAAACGGCATTATGAGCTAACCCGTCTGCTTGAAGAAGGGGTATTAAGCCGGGAGCCGATTCATGAAGAGCGAAGTATTTATAACCCAAGAGAGCGAATTGTACGGATGGACGCGGTTCCGATGATCCAGGATGGTACGTACAGAGGTATGCTTTTCCTATTGCAAGAGGTTACGGAAATTCGCCGTTTGGAGCGGATGCGCAGTGAATTTGTCGCTAACGTATCGCATGAACTAAAGACTCCGGTTGCAGCGGTCAAAGGGTTTGCCGAGACCTTACTGGGAGGCGGAGTTAAAGATGAGAAGACGGCGAGATCCTTCCTGCAAATTATATATGATGAGAATGAGCGTTTAAATCGCTTGATTGGAGATATTCTGGAATTATCTAAAATCGAATCTAAACGGGTGCAGCTCGATTGCTCACCGGTTCATATCATTGAATTCTTTGATTCCGTGCTGGGAACCATCAGTAAAGTCGCTGAGAAGAAAAACATTAGTCTTAATGTAGAGGTTCCTGAGGAGCTGTTCATTGAGGCGGATGAGGATAAGCTGCGTCAAATCTTTATGAATCTTTTCTCTAATGCGATTAATTACACACATGAAGGCGGAAACGTAAAGGTCTACGTTAAGAGTCTACTGAAACCAGACGGCTCCGAAAATGTTCAATTTACTGTTAGCGATACGGGTATGGGGATTCCTAAAAAAGATCTGCCGCGTATTTTTGAACGTTTTTACCGTGTGGATAAGGCAAGATCCAGAAGCTCCGGTGGAACGGGATTGGGGCTGTCTATTGTGAAGCATTTGGTAGATATGCACCATGGAGTGATTTCAGTTGAAAGTGATCTGGGAATCGGCAGTTCCTTTGTGATTGAATTGCCTTTGCTGCAGGAAGAAAAGACCGATTAGATTTTTGTAAATTCACTTTTTCAATTTTACACTAAGTTAACATTACGGTGATATGATGGTTTTGTTGCTGTTTTGTAAAAATCAAACTATATGGAAGACGGGGGAACCTATGGCTCAACGATTGCTTGTCATTGAAGACGAACCGACACTAGCCCGGCTGCTGTCCTATAACTTAACGCAGGAAGGTTACGAGGTGACGGTAGAGGATCATGGAACGGCAGGATATGATCGTGCGACGAGGGAACCTTTTGACTTGATCGTATTGGATCTGATGCTGCCAGGAATGAATGGCATTGACATCCTTGATAAATTGCGTGGACAAGGTATCCGCACACCTATTATCGTATTGACTGCTAAAAATGCTGAAGAAGATGTGGTTAGAGGGCTGAAATCCGGTGCTGATGATTATATAACCAAACCTTTTGGAGTATCCGAATTGCTTGCAAGAGTGAGCGCTGTATTACGGCGGATTTCCGGCCTTGCTGAGGAGGCTCCACAAGAGACACCTATATCTGCTTCAACGATCATTCTGGGACAACTAGAAATCTATCCTGAGCGGTATGAAGTTTCCTTAGGAGGACATAGCATCAACCTTCGACCTAAAGAGTTCGAGGTATTGTTATATTTGGCCCGTAAACCCGGGGTAGTGCTGACAAGAGATGATCTTATGAACGCTGTTTGGGGCTTTGATTATATTGGTGGACAGCGTACAGTTGATGTGCATGTAAGTTCACTCCGTAAAAAGCTTGAGCTAGATCCAGAATCCGTTCATATCGATTCCATTCGAGGTGTAGGTTATAAATTAGTTGTTAACAAAAAGAGAGCTCCGGTCATTTAGCATGACGGGAGTTTTCTTCTTTATCCCGTTCATAAACAAGATTCAGGTGAGATTACACGCCGAATTGTAGGGAATACTATCACGTGGACTAATTCATCTTCACCAATTTTACATTGCGTTAACATTTCTCTCCAACTGTATTTACATTAAAAGCTTATTATGGAGAACGAAGATGATGAGAAGGAGACGTAAATACTAATGAAATCCATCATTGACATAGAGAAACTTGATCTCTACTATGAGTCATTTCACGCACTGAAGAATGTGAATCTGCAAATTCCGGAGAAACAGGTTACTGCTTTTATCGGACCTTCCGGTTGCGGAAAATCCACTCTGTTGCGCACGCTGAATCGTATGAATGATATGATTCCTGGTACACGTATTGAAGGAACTGTAAACATCGGTGGCAAAAATATTTATAGTGACGAGGTAGAGGTAGAAAGCCTGCGTAAACAGGTCGGCATGGTATTCCAACAGCCAAATCCTTTTCCAAAGTCGATTTACGACAATGTAGCTTACGGTCCTCGCCTGCATGGCATTCGTTCAAAGAGCGAACTGGATGAGATTGTAGAGCAAAGTCTGCGTCATTCCGCGCTGTGGGAGGAAGTTAAAGATTTTCTGAAAAAATCTGCCCTTAGCTTGTCCGGCGGACAGCAGCAACGGCTGTGTATTGCCCGAGCTTTGGCAGTTCAGCCGGATATCCTGCTCATGGATGAAGCAACGTCTGCACTGGATCCTGTGTCTACGCTCAAGATAGAGGAGCTTGTACAGGAATTAAGAAGTAAGTATACAATCGTTATGGTTACTCATAACATGCATCAGGCGGCACGTGTATCTGGTCGAACCGTGTTTTTCTTGAATGGTGTAATTGTAGAGGCGGCGGATACAGAGGTGTTGTTCTCGACTCCTAAGGATTCCCGCACCGAAGATTATATTTCTGGACGTTTCGGCTGATACGGGCTACAAGGGCGCTCGTCCTTGGAAATGGCAAGCTGACCATACATTAATGAGGAGGATCGCTCTTACTATGATTCGCAGAAAAGAATTTGATAAAGATTTGGAAGAGCTACGCAGTCTGCTGCAGCAGATGGGTGAACATGTAATAGATGCTCTTGGTGGAGCAATTGTTGCTTTACAGAATCTTGATACTGTACGCGCTCAGGAAATCATTAAAGCAGATTTGCAGCTGAATGCCATGGAAGATAAAATCATGGAAATTGGCTCACGGCTAATTATTACGCAGCAGCCTGTAGCAAAAGATTTGCGCCGCATTATCGTTGCTTTCAAAATATCTAGCGATTTGGAACGTATGGGTGACTTGGCTATTGATGTTGCGAAAGCAACTATGCGCATCCATGGACAGCAGCTGATCAAGCCGCTTGTAGACATTCCGCGTATGGCGGAAATTGTGACGACCATGATTGATGAGGCTATCCAGTCTTATCTGGATGAGAACACTGATCTGGCTTATAGAATGGCACAAGATGATGATCAGGTCGATCAATTATATGGTTCGATGATCAATGAGCTATATAGTTATATGGTGGCAAAACCGGATTCTGTGTCCCAAGCTATGTTATTAACGCTGGTAGGCCGTTATATTGAACGGATTGCCGATCATGCGACTAACATTGGTGAGAGTGTTGTTTATCTGGTCACAGGCAGCCGTCCGGACTTGAATCAGTAATTTGTACTTACACATCTTTTGTTATATCTTTAGTTAAACTAAGTAGCCGCCCTTTTAAAAGGGCGGCTACTTGTTGTATATCCTTAACATATCAGCTTATCCCACTGTTTAGGTTGGTAAAGCCGTTTCTACTTGTAGAGGGCATATGGTAAGATGTAAGGAGTAAGCATGAAAAGGCGAGGTGCACTATGGACAAGTTGATACTTATAGATGGAAACAATATTATTTACCGTGCTTTTTTTGCGATGCCCCCGCTGACGAATACAGCAGGGCAACAGACAAATGCGGTGTACGGATTTACAACGATGCTGCTTCGATTAATTGAAGAACATAAACCGACACATATGATTGTCGCTTTCGATGCAGGGAAAGTTACTTTTCGGCATGAAGGTTATCAGGATTATAAGGGCGGCCGGCAAAAAACACCGCCCGAGCTCTCCGAGCAGTTCCCATTGCTGAAGGAATTGCTGACTAATTTAGGTGTACCGCAGTTTGAAATTGGCAATTATGAGGCTGATGATATTATTGGCACCATTTCGCGCCAGGCGGATGAAGCGGGACGGCAGGTTATGATCGTGTCGGGAGACAAGGATATGTTGCAGCTGGCCTCTGAGCATACGACCGTTGCTTTAATCCGCAAAGGGGTCACTGAAGTTGAGCTTTATGGGCCGGAACAAATCCGGGAGAAATATGACCTAACCCCAGAGCAGATCATTGATCTTAAAGGGCTGATGGGCGATGCGAGTGACAACATCCCGGGAGTACCCGGCGTAGGTGAGAAGACAGCTTTGAAGCTGCTGCATCAATTTGGATCGGTGGAAGGTGTCTTAGCTGGAACCGGTGAGCTAAAGGGTAAAATGAAAGAAAAACTGGAAACCCATGCGGAAGATGCGGTAATGAGTAAAAAATTAGCGACCATCTATCGCGAAGTGCCGCTTGAGCATTCGTGGGAAGACATGGTCTTTAATGGAATTTCAGCGGATACAGCCGGCCCAGCGCTTGCCAAGCTGGAATTTAAATCACTGTTGGAACGTTTGTCTCTTAGTGCTTATGCTCCTGTTGCCGAGGGAGAGGAAAGTGCTGCTGAAGTAGAAGCAGCTGCACTTGATATTACGATCGTAAGTGAAGAAGAACTTAAGGGGCTAAGTGAAGCCCTGGCTGGCATTTCGGCGCTGCATGTGGAATCGAATGGAGATAATCCGCATCGTGCCGAGGTAATCGGAATAGGATTGTCCTCTCTGGAGCGGCATTACTATGTGCCGTTTGAATTACTGCATAAGCCAGCTGCTGCGAAGCTGCGTGATTGGCTAGGAGATGAAAAGGCTCCGAAAAGTGGATATGATCTTCACCGCGCTGATTTGGCTCTACACTGGCAGGGAATTGCTTTTGCAGGTGCAGCCCATGATGTGCAGCTGGCGGCTTATTTGCTTGATCCTACGGAGGCTAATCAGAATCTAAACGATCTCACTGCTAAATACGGCTTGCCGCGGCTCTCTCCTGATGAAGAGGTATTTGGTAAAGGTGCCAAATACAAAATCCCTGAGCTTGAAGTCTTAGGAAATCACGTTGCACGAAAGAGTGCAACGGTTCTTGGAATCGCACAGAAGCAACAGCAGGAGCTGGTGAAGACCGCGATGACAGGGCTATTCGAGGATCTGGAAATGCCTTTGTCACGGATTTTGGCGGATATGGAGAAACAGGGGATTGCAGTCAATGCTGGTGATCTTAAAGAGCTTGGAAAAGAATTTGAGGCGCAAATTTCCAAATTGGTCAGTGAAATATACGAGATTTGTGGCACTGAGTTTAATTTGAACTCACCAAAGCAGCTGGGTGAAATCTTGTTTGTAAAGCTAGGTCTGCCTGTCGTCAAGAAGACGAAGACGGGTTATTCCACGGATGCCGAAGTGCTTGAAAAACTGGCGCCATACCACGATGTGGTGCGTTTGATTTTGCAATATCGCACAATTGCGAAGCTTCAATCTACCTACGTAGAGGGGCTGCTTAAAGAAATTTCCCCGAACACAGGGAAGGTGCATACATTCTACCGGCAGACGATTGCCGCTACAGGACGGCTTAGCAGCCAATTCCCGAACTTGCAGAATATCCCGATTCGTCTAGAGGAAGGACGCAAAATCCGCAAGGTATTCGTTCCGTCCGAACCGGGCTGGTCCATCCTGGCAGCCGACTATTCGCAGATCGAACTGCGTGTGCTTGCGCATATTTCAGGTGATGAGCGGATGAAGGAAGCTTTTCTGCATGATATGGATATTCACACGAAGACAGCGATGGATGTGTTCGGTGTGACCGCGGAACAGGTGGACAGCAATATGCGCCGTGCCGCAAAAGCCGTAAACTTCGGGATCGTCTACGGGATCAGTGATTACGGCCTCTCGCAGAATTTGAATATTCCGCGTAAGGAAGCCGCTCAATTTATTGAGCAGTATTTCGAGGTATATCAGGGTGTGCGCCGCTATATGGACGATATCGTAGTAGAGGCGCGGAAGTATGGTTATGTGACCACGTTGCTCGAACGTCGCCGTTATCTGCCGGAGATTAATGCGAAAAACTTTAATCTGCGCTCTTTTGCGGAGCGGACAGCAATGAATACACCTATACAGGGAACAGCAGCGGATATTATCAAGCTGGCGATGGTGCATATGGACAAGGCATTATTTGATCGTGGGCTTAAGAGCCGTATGCTGCTTCAAGTACACGATGAGCTTGTATTCGAGGTGCCAGAGGATGAAATGGAGCTTATGAAGACGCTTTTGCCGGAAGTAATGGGTGGAGCCCTGAAGTTATCTGTGCCACTTAAGGCAGAGGTCAGCTTTGGAAGTAACTGGTACGAGGCGAAATAGACTCCCTTTAAGGTGTGCATATCAGCTATAATGTAGTTGAGGTGAAGACATCATGCCGGAATTACCGGAAGTAGAGACAGTCAAGAGAACACTTAATGAGTTAGTTAATGGAAAGCAGATAGAGAATGTAACCGTCCGGTTGGCGCGGATTATTCAGCGTCCGGATGATATTCAGGCTTTTGCCCACCTGCTGGCAGGTCATAGCATTGTTAAAGTTGAACGAAGAGGAAAGTTTTTGCGTATTGTGCTGGATGGTCTGGTGCTTGTGTCACATTTGCGGATGGAAGGCCGTTACGGACTTTTTTCAAATGATGACCCACTGGACAAGCATACACATGTGATTTTTCATTTTACGGATGGAACTGAGCTGCGTTACACGGATGTTCGCCAGTTCGGTACGATGCATCTTTTTCAGATGGGAGAAGATCTTCAGCTGCCGCCTTTAAACAAGCTGGGGCAGGAGCCGCTGGAGCCTTCTTTTACACCGGAGAGGTTTAAGCAGATCGTGTCAGGTAAAAGCACCAAAATTAAATCGCTGCTGCTTAATCAGGAATATATCGTCGGCATCGGCAATATTTATGTAGATGAGTCGTTGCACCGTGCGGGCATCCATCCTGAAGACAGCGCCAAATCGCTCACGGACAATCAATTGGACAAGCTGCATCATGCCATTGTAAGCACGCTGGCCGAAGCGGTTAACGCCGGAGGTTCATCTGTTAAGTCATATGTTAATGGCCAAGGTGAGAGCGGTACGTATCAGCAGCAGCTATTGATTTACGGTCGTAAGGATCAGCCGTGCAGTAACTGTGGAACGATGATTGAGAAGACGGTTGTAGGCGGTCGTGGCACGCATTATTGTCCAAATTGCCAGCGTCCGACGGTTAACTGAATTTGTTGAAATAATAAGGTTGGCACCCACTACTTGTCCCGCCCATATACTGTGTGAAGAATGCTTAATAGAGAACGGAAGCTGAAACGATAAACTTTTCAGTTTGCCGGTTCTTCACAGGAGGGATTGCGGGTGCTCAGCCCATTATTTTCACTGCTATTGCTAGCGTTTGCCTTGAGTTTGGACGGTTTTGGTGTAGGAATTACATATGGGCTGCGTAAAATGAAAATACCACTGCTCTCCGTTCTGATTATCTCGCTCTGTTCGGGGGTAGTTATCTGTGTATCGATGCAGGTTGGGGTTTTGCTTGCTAAGGTAGTGTCTCCGAATGCAGCTTCTATGGTTGGTGCGGTTATACTTGTGCTAATGGGGTGCTGGTCGCTTGTTCAGATGCTGATGCAAAAAGAGAAAGATGCAGATGGCGGACGTAAAGCTGAAACGGTAGATGAGGGCTCATTTTCCGGGCAGGCTTGGGCAGAGGTAGCTGCTGATTCTGAAGCGGGTACAGAACCTGTTATGAATGATGAACCGTTGAAATCAGCTGTTTTTTCGCTTGAGCTTCGCCGTTTGGGGATTGTAGTGCAGATCTTGCGTACCCCGTCTTCTGCGGATATGGATGCCTCAGGAAGCATCTCTTCGATGGAAGCGATGATACTTGGGATTGCGCTCTCTCTGGATGCTTTTGGGGCTGGACTTGGCGCAGCGCTGCTTGGCTTCAATCCGATATGGACATCACTTACAATAGCTTTGTTTAGTGGTACATTTCTATTGCTGGGTATGAAGACTGGACTTAGATTTGCCGGGAACTACTGGATGAAGCATGCTGCCGCATTACCAGCGTTATTATTAATTGCAATGGGAATACTGAAGCTATTATGAGGTGAGTACATGATTATAGGCTTAACCGGAGGAATCGCATCCGGAAAAAGCACAGTGTCTGCACTGCTTGTGAACAAGGGAGCGAGGCTGGTTGATGCCGATGTGATCGCCAGAGAAGTTATGCTTCCCGGGCATGAAGTGTTGGCTGCTGCTGCTAAGCAATTTGGAAAAGAGATCCTTTTTCCGGATGGAACACTGAATAGGGCCAAATTAGGTGAAATCGTCTTTCAAGATCCGGTGGCCCTGCAAACCTTGAACAATTTGACGCATCCTGCCATCCGGCAGGAAATCAAAAATCGTATGTACAGCATGGAGCAGGAAGAGCCGAAGCGGCTTATTATTGTGGATATTCCGCTTCTTTTTGAATCAGGGCTTGAGACCCTGTTCCATGAGATTGTAGTAGTCTACGTTCCCCGTGAAGTGCAAATTACTCGATTAATGGAACGTAACAGGCTCTCTTTAGAAGAAGCAGAAGCGCGATTGAATGCACAGATGGATATTGAACAGAAACGTAATAAAGCGGACTACATCATCGACAACAGTGGCGATCTTGCGTACACTGAGCAACAGGTTGCTGTTTTTTGGGACAGGCTGGGTTTATCATGAAATGGTTACGTAAAAAAAGAGTACTGCTTCTGCTATTTGTTGGTTTTACGGCAATATTGTTTCTGAGTACAAACTGGATGTCGTGGTTTTATCCCATCCATTTTAAAGATGAGATTCGCAAGCACAGCATCACTTATGAGATAGACCCGTTTCTTGTAACCGCGATTATTCGTGTAGAAACGAACTTTAAAACTGGACGAGAATCCAAAAAAGGCGCACTAGGGCTGATGCAGCTTATGCCGGATACCGCGAAGTGGGCGCTGGAAAAGGCCAAGCTTCCAAACGTATCTATGGAAGAACTCAAGCATGAGCCTTCGGCTAATATTGAACTGGGTACATGGTATCTTTCAACTTTATCCCGTCAGTTCGAAGGTAAACGTACAGCAATTATCGCAGCCTATAATGCTGGACCCGGAAAAGTTCAACGCTGGTTGGACGAAGGGATCTGGGATGGGACAGATGCAACCATTAAAGATATTCCCATTGGTGAAACCAGGCATTATGTACAGCGCGTTAATTATTACTATGATCAGTACACGGACATTTACAAAGAATTTTAATTTCTACCGTGTTATGTATAAAAAGAAGTATTAAACGACCTGTAGGTCGTTTAATACTTCTTCAAAAAGCTTATGTTGGTCAGGTTATTTGTATTGACCTGCCAGTTGTTGTTCTGCCAGGGTTACAAGACGTTTAGTGATGTAACCACCGATCGAACCATTTTCATAAGAAGTTTTATTGCCTTGGTAACCATCTGGGGAAAGCGTGATTCCTAGTTCTTGGGCAACTTCGTATTTAAGTTGTTCCAAGGCACCGCGGGAATTTGGAGCTACAAGGTTATTGGAGTTGTTGCTTTGGCTCATTGCTGTTCACCTCCTCTGTTGGTAACTGTATTATGTGCCGGACTTGCCATTATCATTACAAGAAAAAAACGGTGATTTCTGGAAATAATAAAAAAGCCGTTCAAAAGCCGGATTTATAACATTCCGGGACCAATACCATTATGTAATAGGAAGTGATGAAGCTTATGAAATGCCCTTACTGCGATCACACAAATACTAAAGTGCTGGACTCGCGACCAGCGAATGAAAATAAGTCAATCCGTCGTAGGCGTGAATGTGAGCGTTGCAGCAAACGTTTCACTACTTTTGAAATGATTGAAGAGACGCCACTGATTGTAATTAAAAAAGACGGCAGCCGTGAGGAATTCAGTCGTGATAAAATACTCCGCGGTCTTATCCGTGCTTGTGAGAAACGGCCGGTTTCTGTGGAACGTCTAGAAAAGATCGTGTCCGAGGTTGAGAAATCTTTGCGCGGCATCGCCGTGGCTGAAGTGGAAAGCCAACAGATTGGTGAATTCGTAATGGAGCAGCTCTACCCAGTAGATGAAGTGGCTTACGTTCGTTTTGCGTCCGTATATCGCCAGTTCAAGGATATTAACATGTTCATGAAGGAACTCAAGGGGCTGCTGTCCAAGAGTACGGGAGAATTAGAGGGATTATAGGGTTTTGCCCAGTTAGGGCGTTACAGCCAGTCCTAGGGTCTGCTAGGAGTGCTTCTACTGGTTTGTTTCCTCTAAGTTCTCAGCGGGGAATTTGAGTGGAAAAATGAATTTTAAAAAAAGTGTTGACATAGAGGGCGATTTTTTATATTATATAGAAGTCGCCTACGACGCTTGAGTTTATCGGAACAACTCAATTACGACCAAACTAAAATTTAAAAATGTGTGATTACATACATCTGAAATTTCAGTTTGGGGCCATAGCTCAGCTGGGAGAGCGCATCGCTGGCAGCGCTATCGGCAAAATCCCGCAAATTACTCCGTTCTTTGTACGGTGACTGTAACGTTGACTATGCGGTGACATACGCAGATATGCGCTCCAAGAAAACGATGATATGCGTTATACAATCGGCTCTTTTCCGTAATAATACGGGAGGGGTTTTTTAGTTTGAGCGGAGATAAAAGTAAAGGTCGCGCGAGGAAAAGCGATAGGACATCCGATCGCCTGCGCTATTCACTCGACTACTTATTTGATTACTATTACCAGGCGAAGAAGTCGGAGGGGCGCGCAGTTAATACGCTCAAGACTTACGAGCAAAACTACGCGAGCTTTTGCGAATTCTTGGACATGCGTAAGATCGTTCGCGATATTCGTAATGTTACGGTAGAGACAGGGCGCGAGTATATTATATGGTTGCGCGATGAAAAGACGCGATTTAGCGATAATTGTAACGTACCGGATTCCGTTAGGACGGTCGGATTATTGCCGAAAGCTATAAACACGCGCGTTAAGAATTTGAAAACTATGTTTAAGTTTCTCCACGAAGAGGACGTTATCGACTCCGATCCTTTTACGTATTTAAAGAACGTGCAGGATATCGGACGTGAAATTGACGTTCTTGCAGCGGATGAATTGCGCGCACTATTGAATGC
The DNA here is from genome assembly GCF_037970385.1 of Paenibacillus sp. FSL R5-0928. NCBI lineage: Bacteria > Bacillati > Bacillota > Bacilli > Caryophanales > Paenibacillaceae > Paenibacillus > Paenibacillus sp. FSL R5-0928. The sequence continues at coordinate 2,329,312 of NZ_CP150225.1, forward strand.
GCCGAACCAACGCAAGTATAGTGACTTCCGCGATTATGTTGTGCTTAACCTGTTAATCGACGGAATGCTGCGCATAGATGAAGCGTTGAGTTTACGTAAAGAAGACGTTGATTTAACAGCATGTTACGCGTCATTACGTAGAGAGGTAACGAAGACACGCAAGCCGCGCATCGTTCCTATTACGAAGCGGACGGCGAAGTTGATCGCGGAGTTGATACGTGAGACAACGGAGTTTGATAGCGAGCATATCTTTCTTACGAACTATGGTGAGCGGATGCAGCCGAACCATTTCCGCCATCAATTGAAGAAATACGCCGATCGTGCGGGCATAGAAAAACGGGTATATCCGCATTTACTTCGGCACTCTGGCGCTACGCTATTCCTTGAGGAAGGCGGATCAGAGCGTCATCTGCAGGTTATACTTGGACATGCTGACGGACGAATGACGAATCACTATACGCATTTATCGGATAAGAACGTTAAAAAGAATCACGATGAATTTTCGCCAATTAACGCCGTTATCGGTAAGTCCGAGCGGCCTCGTAAAATAATACGCTAGACATAACGTCGATCTCTTCGGAGGTCGGCGTTTTTTTTATTTTCCGTAGATGGTGCGGGAGCCTTAAGTCATTGCGGATATCTACGTATAAGGCACGCGGGAATTATTTTACGCAAAAGTGTGCGGCATTAAATCGGGCGTCGGCTTTATTAGTGTAAGCGGAGGGAGGCGCACAAATGGCGCAGGGTAAACGGATATTTTTTGTACTATTTCACACAAACGTTAACCCAAGCGCGCTACACATCCGTATCCATCACGCTCAAATAGCGCTGCAAATCGCCACCTTACGTATCACCGTTAAATCACCGTGAAATTAGCGGTTGAGATATGCGGGAGTGATAAGTCTACCCTCGCGCTATAAAAACGCCTAAATCAACGGTGATTTAACGGAAGAATGACGGAGGGCGAGCGGAGGGTATGGATAGGATCGCGGCGGCGGGGCGCATCGGACGTGTTTTCTCTTTTATGTTTTAAGATCGGCGCAGTTAACTATGTGTAATACAAGTCTAATCCGCGCTTCACCTGTTGTATCGGGACGGATTGTACTTTATCCGGTCCGAATTACTTATGAACGTAAGTGAATAAGTAATTTAAAAGCTTTTAAGATCTTAAAGTCTTTAAAAGATTTAATAAAATAACACAAGCTACCCGCGATGTCAATAACTTATTTATTCGCCGCACGCTTAACACTCAATCCGCGCATAAAATTTGCACTATTTCACACACGGAGGTATCGACGCTCATGAACGCTAAATTCCCGGATAACCCGTTACTCGGTCCGCAATCACGCGCCGACTTCATTACCGCTAACTTACCGCTAGTCGAAACGGTCATCAATCGCCATTTCCGCGCACAGCTCGCCACTACACGCACGCCGCGCACCGACGCGGTTAACGAAGGCGTGATCGGACTCCTTAACGCATATGACCGCTATAATGACGCCGCCGTTCCGTTTGGTTCGTTTGCATTTCCGCACATATACGGCGAGATCGCTAATGCGCTATCCCGGCGTCCGACTACCGGCATTAAGATCCCAGAGTGGTTATATCCGCTGATTAAGCGCATCAACTCCGCAGGCCTATCGGACGAGCAGCCGGAAGTTGTAGCGCAGGAACTCGGCATAAGCGCGGATAAAGCGCGCCAGGCTCTCCGCTGTATTCGGATTAAGTCTACGGAGGCGCTACCGGATATTGATACGCGGGGCCATGCGGACGATTATACGCACCTTGATACCAACGCATTCCTCGCTCGCTTAAAGCCGCAGCCTAAACGCATCATCCGCATGTTAATGGCGGACTATACGCAGTCCGAAGTGGGCCGTGCGCTAGGCATGTCGCGCCAATCCGTTCGCGCTACGGTCTTACGTGTCCGCGAGAATTACGAACGCTACGAAAAGATTAGCGCGTAGAGTGTACGTTTTCCCGAGTACCACGTTATATCAATAAACGGAGGTGTTAACGCTATGAAATTCCGCAAGAAACCCGTACTCGTCGATGCGGTCCAGTACACGCCGGGCCTCGAAGACGGTTACGCATGTTACGCAATTGATAGCGGTAGATTCGCCGGCTATCACGATAAGACAGCACTAATCCCGCCAGCTTTCCGTAAGGAGCCCGCAATTAAGACGCTCAGCGGATTCGAAGAGATACGCGCGGACGATTGGATTATAACGGGCGCGTCCGGTAATCGTTACGTATGTAGTCCGGAGGAATTTACGCAGACATACGAAGCCGCCGACGAACCGCCGCACGAGGACGAAGCGCACGCGGTAATAGAACGCGAATACAGAAACGCGATCATGTGTATCGCCGATCCTGCTGGCGGAGAATCGCAATGGGATAGCGGATGTGCTTACGGCATCGAGTTCGTGCTTAATACGCTAGGAATAAAAATCGAAGGAGTGAACGCTAATGTCAACGGAAATTAAGAAGGCGTTACTTCCGCAAGATGTCGCGGATACGCTTGTTGAGCTGCGCGGCCGCTACGAAATGTCTAACGAAGCTGTAGCGGGTATCTGGATGCAGACGGGTGGAGGTGTGTCTATTGCGACGCGAACTCTACGTAAGATATCGTTCGATACGTTAATGGTGGCGCTGTTCATCGGATACGACCGCGAAATGACGGAGGAAGAACGCAGGCATGACGCTATCCGGCGCGAATGGAAGAGACGGAATGCGTACCGTTATGACTCATATTATAACGACGGATACGCGGATGGGATCGAATTTGTACTCGGTGAGATGGGCGTAGAAATAACGGAGGTGAACGCGTAATGAAAACAAGCGAAGCAAAGGTAACAATTCCGCGCGAGGCTGCGGACAGAATCGAAGGTTTGCGGAGCTCAGCGCTGAGTAATGAGCGTATCGTAGACGTGTATGTTAGCGAAGGTCGCGGAACTCCGCCATCTACGAGGGGAATACGCTCAATCTCGTTTGACACGCTACTATCCGCACTCGTCAACGGATACGAACGCGAGCTGACGGAGGAAGAGGCGCGCGAGCAGGCGTTTGATAGTATCCGCAGCTACTACGCATGGCTTGGCGAACGAGAAAGGTGTGAAGGTATACGAGTAAACGGGAATCCTTTCGAATTTAAACGAGCTCAAACCGCTATACGTCTCACACTGAATGTGTTAGGTACGGAAATTTCCGGCATCAACGACGCAAAACTCTACGAAAAAGGAGGCGCTGCCTAATGTTAAACGCACAGCTCACGCCAGATTACGTAATCCAATCGGACGCCAACGCCCAGAACTTCGTTATCAAACGTCGCCGCATCGTAGACCCTACGCAGGCTCCCGTATATAAAGCGGTTCAGGGAGCGCCAGCTCCCGTTAAACGTGAGGTGTGGGACGACGCCGCTTATTATCCGGTGTCTACGGGCGGCTTACGCGCAGCCCTCGATTACGTACGCTTCAAGGCGGCGGTCAGCGCCGACACAGCGAGCCTTGCGGAGTTTATTACGCTACTGCAGGCGGAGACATTGCGGATGACAAGCGCGTTAGAAGGGGCGGTCGATACATGGCCGGAGATACACGTTGTCCTAGCGTCTAAACAGCGCGTAATTAGCCCCGAAGACGCTGCGTAAGTGTTAGCGGAAGGGGCGCTATAAAACCACCTATTTACCGCCGAAAATCAGGCGTTTACACACCTTCGCCATATTTGCGCGGAGTTATTATACGAATAAGGGAGCGGATGAAATGACAGTACGCATAGGAAAGCCGATGGCTCCGGGAACATACGCAATCTATATCGGCAATAAAATCGTCGAGGTCGTATACGCAAGAAATCGCAAGCAGGCGGACGAGTGGGCGTTTAAACAATACGGAGCGAGCGCGCAGATATTCGAGAACGCGCATGCTGCGGATATTACGTGGGAGGTGTAGCGGAGAATGGACTTATGGGCGAAGGCAATAGCGGAGGCCCGCGAGATGCTGCAGGCGGACTACCGCGATAAGTACGTAGCGGTCGACGGCTCCGGCGTTTACAAGTGTGTCGGCCAGAACTTTTACACGCGGGAAGTCACGTTGGAGACTCCGTTCGGCCGCGTTGAGGTGTCGGTAGGACGCGTAAAGATTGCGGGAGGTGTGGCGTAATGACACGCGAAGAGATAGTCGCAAAGTGGGCGGAGTTATGCGCAAGGGAACGGGACGTGTGGATTGCGGAGGTTGTGTTCGGATTAAACGTAGAATACGAGAATGGTGAACCCTACGTATCCGACTTCGGATTTGGCCGTGTTATGGACGAGTACACAACGGACATTTCCGCAGCGTGGGCAGTGCTTGAGGCGTTCGAGTATCATACGGTAGGAACGCATGTAGACGGAAGTTATCGAGCGCAGGTCGGACGTTGGGACGGAAAGCCCGGCAGTCGTATCGTAGACGCATACGCGGAGACAGAGCCGGAAGCGGTATGTCTCGCGGCCATTATCGCCAAGTTAACGGAGGTGACTAGCTCTTGATACAGGAGCGGCACATTGAGGTCACACTGGCGGCTGTATACGGTGGGCAGTCCGTTCCGCGATGATGATGCGGAGTTTGTAGCGGAGTGCTTACGCGTTGGGGCTCCGTTCTCGCAGACACAAGCGGCACAGCGCGCTTATCAAGCGTACTTACAAACGGAGAAGGAGGCAGCGTAAGTGAAATTCGAAAGTGTAGCGGACATAATAGCGCATTATCGCGGGGAGAAGCCCGCAGATACTAAAGACGAGGAGGATGCGGAATGTTCGACTTAGGCGACCGGATTGTACGGTATCTCGCGGGGAAGGCGCTAATTGCGCTAGGACTCATTGCGGCAATCGTATCGATATTGCTGAGCGCAGATGTGGCGATAATTGTATCGCTGTGTGTAATCGTAATCGGAAATATTCTAACGTTAGGGGCGGCGTAATTATGGCGAAGGTTAAGCGTATCTTGACGGTACTCTGGCGCGTAGTCAATACGGACGTGTTCGTTTACACTGCGATAGGACTCGCGGCCGCTGCGTGGCTGTCACACGAAGGCATGCCGCTGAATTTCGTAGGCACGGCGATAGTGGTCGTATCGTGGCCGCTGCTCGCGTTTGTAGCGTTCATGTCGTGGTCCGGGATTCTAGCGTAGATTGATATCGAAAGGGGAACGTAATTATGACGGAGATTAAACGGGATTTAAGCGCGGACTTAGCGATCTGCAGCGCGGCGCAACCAGGACCGTGGCTGCGTTTTACGGAGTGGGGACGTGAGGTTGTGCGGGACGACACGTTTGCGGACGTAATTTCTATCGGAGGACCACATGACGGTGAGTACGTAGATATGTCTCCGGAAGACGCAACGTTCATCGTCGAAGCGCGCACCGGTTGGCCTCACGCAATTGAACGGGCGATTAGAGCGGAGGCGGAAGTTGAGTCCCTGCGTATGCAGCGCGATTCGCTCGAAGCTACACTACAACACTATCGGGGGTATGCGTAATGAGTAGCGCCTGTCAGTGCCACGTAGAGGGCGCGTTCTGCTTCTATTGCGAAGTGTACTCGCCGGTTGTTGCGGAGAATGAGCGGTTACGCGCCGCCCTCGAACGGATGGACGACCGCAAACACGGAATGATTCCGCGCTCAGTTATGGCGCGAATCGCGAAGGAGGCGTTAGATTATGGCACCACGCAAGAAAGCGCCGCCTAAACCGAAAATCACCGCCGACCAACGTAAAGACTGGCGTAATCTACCTCTCGCGGATTGGAATACGCTGACCGTCCAGGTGATGATTACGGAGCTCAATCGCGAGCGTTACGGAGTGGAAACGTACATTCCGGCTGCAGGCGGTTATCGCTTCGAACAAGGCGTAATCAAACGTGCACTAACGCTATATGGTGCGGAAGCTTTACGCGAGACGATCGAACGTGCTTTCGCGGAACATCGCGTAACAACGGAATATCCGCAGTTAACAGCGGGCTTTTTGATAACGTGGTTACTGCCCCGCCTTATGCCGCAAGTCCTTGCGAACGGGCAACGTAAGGAACGGGTAAAGGCAGCGCAGGAACAAGCGGTGGTAAATGGCGGGATGACTGCGGAGGAATTGGCGGAGTTTTTATAATAGACACACTTTAGGATTACACTTATTTTGGAAATAACAGATAAAATAGGTCGCATTCGACAACATTCTTGTGTTTTTATTATCACAATTACCTGCGTAATTCAAGTACCTAAAACACAACATTTTTCAAGCGTTTTTGTAAGAGGACAGATCGATTGCTAGGTGATATGTTGTTTATACGAAGGGAGGAACGCAATTGACGCACGCTAAAAAATGCATATTATCCGGATATTGCACGCTAGCCGACACCGCCAAGTGTAACTCGCGCTGTCCGTCGTTCATCGCTTGCCACGGCGCAAATGGACTCGGAGGACGCGTAGGTGCGGCGAATATACCTGCGGACTACAAAGGTATTACGCTCGCCAATTCGCCAGCACGCGAAGCACTTGCGCGAGGTATGACGGGGGAGTACCGCGCTTATAGCGTGATCGAGCCATACGCCAGGACTTTTGCGCGGCAATTCGGTGATATGGAAGTGGGACGTATTAAATCGCTGTACTTATATAGCGAAGGGCCGGGAACAGGAAAGACGACGACGGCTTCCGCATTAGGCAACGAATGGATTATCCGACACTATATTGGCAGTATCCAGCGTGGAAAGCAGCCGTTAGAATGTCCGGTTTATTTTCTTGATGTCAACGAGTGGCAGACATTATATACGGAGTTTACGCGTCCTAAAGTTCCGGAAGATGTAGCCGGACCCGCATCGCGCGAATACTACCGCCGGATGCAAGCCGTTAAGCGCGCACCATTCGCGATCCTTGATGATATAGGCGTACGTGATGCCTCCGATGGTTTCCGCGGTGATTTACACAGCGTTATAAATCATCGGGCCGCGAACAGTCTACCGTCTGTTTATACGAGTAACGTACTCATGTCGGATTTGATCGCGGTATTCGATAAGCGGCTACAGGACCGTATTCGCGAGCAGTGCGCAGAGATACAATTTGTGGGCGAGAGTAAGCGAGGTCTGCGTAAAACGGCGTAAATAGACGTTAAGATGCGATTTCGGGAGAACGCATGGTATCACGCGATAATCGCGGCTATATTCGACAAATTGCGCTATGATAACGCACTGAGAATACATTAACGTACTTAATTATTTCCTAATGCCGTCCAATAATTTATAAATAATCCCAACTATGTCGAATGAATATCGTCTTATATGGGAGTTGGGTGTTAGGTTAAGCGAGAGTAAAATAGGAGGTGTACCTATGGCGGCGCACGGTCAGCAATTACTATCTAAGATCGTAGACACCGGCGATGTCCAAACGTTAACACGGCTCGGCATTAAGCGAACAGACTACGCCACGGAAGGCGAACAGCGCGCGCATGACTTCGTTGTTAAGTACGCGGCAGATAACGGCGGAGTAGCGCCATCGCTATCGACTTTCGTAGCGGAATTTCCGGACGAGGTGTGCGCATATATACCCGGCGTTACGGACTCATTCGACTACTTAGCGCGGGAGTTAAAGGATGCGGCGGGCAAACGTGCGACAGCGAAGCTTCTAAGTGATCCGAATATGCAGCGCGATTTCGACACAAAGACAACGGAAGAGTTTGTCGCATCATTGACGAAACAGCTCGAACGGATTAAACTGGAAACACGAACGAACATTCGTATATTAACAGACGTTTCCAGCGAGACGGATAAGTTTCTAGCAGAGTATCGAGCACGGAAAGCCGGAACGTCATTTCGTATCTGGCGCAGTAAATTCGCATCTATTAACGATCAAATTGGCGGTTATTTCTCCGGCAACACTTATGCGTGGTATGCGCGATCCGGTCGCGGTAAATCCGTTCTAGTAATGGAGGACGGCGCGATCGAAGCTGCGTTTCAGGGCGCAACTGTTCTCGTATGGGCGTTAGAGATGTCGGAGTTCGAATGGATGGCGCGAGCTTACTCGTCAATCAGCTCACGTAACGGACTATTTAATGCGAACATCGACGGAGTGGATTACGCGGCAGGCTTCGAAAATAAGGCGCTATTAATGGGGCGCTTAACGGACGAGTTCGAAACGCAGTTTGAGACGTTCCTCCGTACGCTGAACGAATTGATCCCAGGGCGCATTATACTCCGCGCTGCAGATAGCGAAGGCTTTACGGAGCGAGGAATCACGCAATTAGAGGCGGACATTCGCGAAACAGAGGCGGACGTAGTTGTAGTCGATCCGATATATCTCATGGATTACGAAGCGAACACGTCACGGGTAGCCGGCGGTGATGTGGCGGCGACCTCCGTTAAGCTTAAGCGCTTGGCGGGGCAGACGAAGACCGTAATTCATCTCGTAACACAAGCGGAGGAAGATGCGTCAGAAAAGGGCGAAGATGGAGTACGCGAGCTGCGGCCGCCAAAACGTGCGGAGCTTAAGAAGTCGAAAGCGATACTTGAGGATGCCGCGAACATTTTCGGTATAGATACGCTGGCACACGAAGGGCGCGGAGTAATCGAGCTCGGAAAAGGGCGCAACGGTGGTGAGGATACGCGCGTGGAAATCGTGTATCTGCCGAATTGGGGCATCGTACAGGAAACGGACTTAGCGAATGAGGCTGCGAAATTTAATCCGTAGCCGGCACGAACTCAACTACGTCCTCAATACGGCACCCTAAATAATCGCAGATGACCGCTAGGGTTTCAATCGAAACGGCTTTATCGTTATACAGTCGACTCATAGTGTTTCGGTTGATTCCCGTAGCCTCTTCTACTTCCTTGCGTGACAGATTGCGTTCTGCCATGCGGATTCTAAACGGTTTATAACTTTGGACTAACGACATGGTCTCACCTTTTCATCTTTCGGGATACCTTTAGTATATCTTTTTTCTGACGAAAGTATACATTATGCATAACAAGTTAAGAAAAATGATTGACGAATTAAGAAAATGCGAGTATGCTTGTCATATTAAGTTAAACAACCGCATACACACGCTGAAAGATATAACCCGCACTACCACCTCCGCAATACAATTTCCGCAATAACCGCCGGAATAGACGCCTGTCGACGCCGAACCCAAACCCACGCAAGACAACCTCCGCTTAAAATGTTACGGAGCCGGACGTACCCCATACGCCGCCCCGACGACAGCTACGCCGACCCCTTCGGCAAGCAGCGCGAGGTTATCTTGCGTTATTACTATATAGGAGGCCGAAAGATGAATGCAGAAGCCAAACAAAAGCCCGCCGAAACGCACATAGCGTCGTTATCGCAAATAACCGTCGGACGCTATCAAGTATGGAAGAGTATGGACAAGGAGCGCTACGAACAATTTCGTGAGAACATCCGCGTTAACGGAATACAAAACGCGATCCACGTCGACGAAGACTACGTTATCCTCGACGGACACCACCGTTACCGCGCCGCGATTGATTGCGGACTTGAATATGTAGTTGTTACGAGGCACCTCGCGCTAACGGACGAAGAAAAAGAAGGCGCGGCTTACCAATTGAACACGTTAGGCCGCAGTATATCGAAGAAGGAACGCCAAGAAGCCGCGATAAACTTGCGTCGGGCAGGCAAGAGTTACCGGTTGATCGGCGAATGGCTAGGCATTGACCCTAAGACAGCGTTCAATTGGACGAAGGATAGGGCGGAGGGTGCAACTGTAGAAAATTCCACGGTTGCACTCGTAGAATCAGCGGATGGCAAACAGCGTCCAGCAACCGCAACGGCGGAACCCGCGATTATCGAACGCGCCGAACGCATCCAAGCGCACATCGACGAAGGCAGCACCGTTGAACAGGCGGCGTTGGCGGAGGGCGTATCACGAAGAACCGCGTTTAACGATTTGAAGCGTCTGGAAACGTTAGAAGAAGAGCCGGACGAGCCTGACGAAGATGAGGCGTACATTCCCGCTAAGCCAGCGATCGACCCGCGCATCTTTGAGTTAATCGAGTATTCGGCGCGGACGGCTGCGGAGGTTAAAGATTACGGAGAGTTACCGCTCGGGCCGGACCGCTCGTTACTGCGATTCTTTCACGAGAGTCTGCGCCCATTCGTCGGCAACTTGTCGATGTCAGCCGGAGACTATACGCGGGCAACGGATGAGATGGCGAAAGAGCTTTATATGGAACAGTTGGGTTTTATGGCGGAGATATCTTTGCGGATGTTAATCGAGCACGATTATAGTAGGGCAGAAAAAATAATGGAGGCGATAGCAAATGAGTAGAGTTAAAAAGGGAGTAGCATTGTTGGAGAAGTTTCAATCAGCACAGGAAAAAGTAGGGACTATAGACACCGCGCAGACTGCGTATTTCCGTAAAAAGGGCGTAAGTATCTTAGAGGAGTCAGAGATGCCCGCGTTTGGTTTTAAGAAGATAGGACTAGACACGACGGATAACGCGTTTAAAAGTATTCCTGCGAATTGCGCAATACCAAGTGTGCGTATGCAGGGAGTAGCCATCGAGGAGTCTGTTATTGCTTCAATCAATATTAGTTCATTCCGCAACTTTTCCGAGGTTGTTACAGACGACGTACTAACTTGGAAGAGAATACCCGGAAAAATAAAAACACATATAGGCGCAGGCTGGGACGATAAATTGTCGGACGCCATAAACGAGCAACTACTCAAAAATATGTTATACCAAATGCTTATTGGCGGGGTTGAGTTCGATGTACGCGAAGAGATAATAACTGTGCAGTCACTTGTACGCTACATCCTACAAAAGCCAGGTGCGTCCGCACTCAGAACCTTTTTCAAGCAAGCGGGAATAGACACAAGTGACAGCCTAGCAGTATATCAAGCATGGTCTCGGGAGGGTGTGCGCGGACTAATCACGGACATATACGCGCGTAATCCGTATTTTAACGCGACAAGCAGAGAAGTTGTGTCCGAGTATAATAAATACGTAGCAACTAACGGCGTTGTCGATTTATCGCAATTCGGTGTGCGCAAGGATATCGTAGAAGATTCACAGGAGTTTTCCGCATTTGACGGACAAGGGCGTATATTGACAGTAATGGAGGCGTTCATTAGTAGGAAGCGTGGGACGGCAATTGGTAAGGCCGCGCAAAGGTCCATAGGCAATCGTGGAGGTTTACCAAAAGTTTCAGACGGGGAGAATCTCAAGTTGGAGCGTGCGCTGTCCCGTAAGCAGTATGTATACTGTCAGGATAACAACATTTCTGAACGTGATTATTGGACTCTTTTTGACGCGGAGTTCATAAAGCGGTATAACGTGTCCGTGGATCAGAAGTTTCGCGAAAGCGGCACAGTAGGAAAGCCGGGCTGGACAATGCCTAAGTATCTACGTGCCACCGCACTATTGCCTCAAGCTGTCCAAATTGCGGAACACCTCTCTCAAAGGGCCGCAATCGGACGTCGCCTGAATATTGTCATTACTCCATCATTCTAATCCATAGACAAGTATACAACAATTATCAACTAAATGGAAGATGGCCGCGTTAATTGCTACAGCCATAGCGCGGCCTTATTTGAGTCTGCGGAGGTGAATATATGAACGCTACTATTACGATTAATCACGAACTCTTTCTCGCGGCCGTCGAACGTTATCCCTGGCGCAATGTCCAGCCGAATAGCCGCGGACGCCTAATCGCATCCTCGCCGTTCGGCTTACGCGCGGATAACACTCCGTCATTCTCCGTAGTTATCGATACTGACGCGGAGAGCTTCGGATGTTGGAACGATGCCGGCGCGGTAGATCCGGAGTGGGCACGTGGAAGCCTGTTGAAGCTTTACAGCTTCCTGCGCAACATTACGCTGCGGGAAGCGTTTGAAGAGTTAACGGTTGCTGACGTGGACGAGCGTCCTACGCTACGTATCCGATTGAACGCGCCCGAAACGCAAGCTGCTATACGTAAGCCAATCGATATGTCCCCGTACATACAACGAGAGATTCCGTACTTAACTAATCGAGGAATAGCGCCAGTTATACAGCGGCTTTACAGCTGCGGCTACGACGTTGCGAAGAATGCGGTAGTTATGCCGTGGACAAGCCCGATCGGAACGTTCCTTAACGCAAAGTGGCGGTCAACTTACGGTAAACAATTCTGGTATGCGCGCGGAGGGGCTCCGGTCAAGTCGATGATATACGGAATAGATATCGCTTATCGGCGGAATATCAAGCGCGCGGTTATCGTAGAGGCTGAGATCGACAGCATGTCCGCTAGTACGGCGGGTACGTTCGGCTTAGCGGTCGGCGGATCGGAGTTTACCGAGGAAAAGGCGAATCTACTGCGGCGTAGTCCGATCGAGGAACTATTGATTGCGGGCGATAACGATGCCGCCGGCGAAAAGCTGCGGTGGGAGATCGAAAGAAAGATGCGCGGGTACGTGCGATTATACAACGTAGAGATTCCGAACAGCGCGAAGGATTTTAACGCGGCGGGTATTGCGGCAACTAGAGAAGCATGCGAGGCAGCAAAACGGATAGATGCGATTCGCGTGCGTTTGTGTACGTGAAATGTCGTAAAATTTGACGACTTTTTGTCGGTACGAACGAAATTAATCGTCCGTTGCCTTAACGGGAGCTTCTTCCCATTCGTACAAGTCGTACGGGGAGTCAAGACCGAGAACTTCCGCAATCGTCCGCGCTTTGTCGAGGCCCATAACGCCCACACGTTTCCGGTCGTTTATCCAGTGACCGATTTGCGAACGGGAGTATCCGGTCCTGCGGCTAAGCTCAGCCTGCGATAGTTTACGATCTTTGAGTAGCGCCCGAAGTCGGCATTCACCGACAACGTACATTTATGAGCGCCTCCGATACTTTGCGAAATGATAACTTAATTATTCTAACATATTTTTCTTGTAAAAGTGTGCGGGGCATTTGAGCATGTCGGCTTTATATATGTAAGGCAGACAAGCATTGAAATTATAAATATCTCTTGAGGAGTTGTTGAGTATTGAACTTTGAAAAATTGAATAAGCTCGCCGCTGCATATTTAGCGGATGGCACGGACGGCACCTTTTCCGAAATGTACAAAGAGGCGGGCGTGCTGTTCCGCCAGATTAACCGTAGCCGGATCGTGTTTTCCCGAATGGGCGACGCCAACGATGCGGACGAGCTACTGGATTCCGTTATCCTTAAGGTGATCACCAAATCATCGGATAATTTTGGATCGCTACTGCTGAAAGCACTTCGTGAAGCGCAGTTAGATTATTTCAAGACAGAGCAGCGCCGACGGAAACGTTTCGAACTTTCCATTGATAACGAGTCGCCAAACTCGGAGGTTATGGAAAGAGACGGTGATGAGCGTCCCGTAGAAACGGCAGTTGAACTCCGTCAACGTAAAAAAAGAACCGACCAGTTGAGGCTGATCGATTCCCTTACTCGGTCCGCCAAGACCGATACCGCGACGACTACAATCGTCGAAGCATATTTGTTCGCGCCGCTAGACGCAAAGCCCACGGAGATCGCAAGATCACTTGGGATACACCATGAGACAGTTAAACGTAAGCTTCGCAGACTTGCTCGCCGTTACGACGCCAATCGCTTCGGTGATGTCCGCGAATACTTAGCCGTTTAAATGATTTTCGGAACGGGCTATCGGGCATGATGTCCGTTCCAGTATTAATTATATCACAAAGATTTAAAGATATTCCGGTGGTATTAGTTACCTTATGTATATGATTTCCTAAATATATCCATTCAATACTTCACGTTTTCAATATTACGCAAAAAATTTGCGGTTGTCAACGCTTATTTAACTGCGCCTACTATTTATTAACCGGAGGTTAACGCCATGAATCGTATAAAAAACGTTACTCATATAAATACACGCAATCCCCACGTTTCAAACAGATTGGTCGATCGCATATATAACGGAGGCTTCGAAAACTACGAAGACACAGCGGATTATATCGATATCCGTAGCGTTATGAAGGGGCGTGTCATCGCATGAGAAGTGATGCGAAAGCGGTCGCGATTGATCCGCAAGCTGGCACGCATTTTATCGGCAAAATCTTCGTTAGTCCACACGCTTGCGACCGCGCCGTCGAGCACTTCGGCATTGACCGCTCAAAAGCGCCTATGTACGTAATGGACATGCTGCGTAAGGCTACGTTAGTTTCACCGCTAGTTGTCGACGAGGACGGTAAGCCTGCGCGCATGTTCGCTTATCGACGGATTGCGTTTCTTATACATCCGACGGAATCTACGGTCTTTACATTATATCCGCAACACAAAGCGTCCGAATCGCTACGTAGTCCAATTGAGCGTATTATTCTACGGGCGGTTAGCGCAGCGGAGCGCAAGGAAAAACGCGAGTTAAAACGGATTAGCGTCCGTAAAGCGGAGTTATCCGTAGAACGTGCGCAACTTGATCTCCGCCGAGCTAAGTCGGAATCCGCGCGTGTAGCTGCGGAAATGACTGCGAAAATATCCGGAATTGATGCGGAAGCGACGCGCCTGGAACGTGAGTTACTGGAAATTCAGCGCGAGAAAACGACGCTAATGAAAAGTGTTGTAGCGTATGTATAACGATGAGCTGCGCGTATATCCTACGCCAGCAACGCGGTATTAACGGCGGATAACAACGATATAAGCACGTTAGTGCCGCGTTGCGGACGTAGGAAGCTATAGTCCGAAATAAACCGAAAAGGAACGTGATCGAATGTCGATGTTTACGAAGGTAGGCGCAGAGGCAGCGGCGGCAGGTAACAACGAAGGAGGCGCGAAGGAGAGTCCGATTACTTCGTTTAAATCCGGAACAGCGCTAAAGGTTGGCGTTAAGTCGATTAACGACGTGGCGGAGTATTACGGTTACAGCATCTTCAAGAAAGTGAACACGTTCGTTCCTAAGAATCCCGCAACACGTAATGCTCGCGGTTATATTGACGCTAATCCGACCGTATGGGATCAAGCGGCTGCGCTCCTTTATAAAGAGGCGGACACAGCGAAGAATGCCGGCGCCAGTGAAGACGCAGTTAAGAAGATTACGGATGAGGCGTATTTGTATCGCGGAAAGAAACGTTTCCTTCGCGCATTCTTCGACTTAGCGACTGGTAAGGACGTAGTAGTCGATCTGAGTCCGAAGCAAGAGGAAACGCTCAAAGCCGTTATCAAGAAGTACGAGAAGAAGCTCGGAACAATCGCGTTCGAACTCGCTAAGACCGGATCGAGCACAAACGCAGTCGTCGCGCTGTCTCCGATCATTGACATGGACGAAGACCTCACGCCGGAAGAACGCGCTAACTTCGCTAAGCTCGTGGCGGCACCGTTCGACTTAGCGGATTTCGAAACGTGCTTATACGTAGCCGATGACGCTGAGCAAACGAAGAATCTCGTAGTCGCGGGTTTTGATATCGGACGACTTGGACTGTCTATCGGAGCGAGCGCGGGAACTAGTACACAGACTCCGCCGCCAGCCGACGACGGGGCTCCTATCGATATCTCCGAAGAGGATCTTCCGTTTTGATGCGGAGGTTATGGCGCCAACTCAAACGAATATTCCGGAGGTGTCCGCTAGCATGTGCGTAGCAACTTTAGAACGGACGCAACTCTTAGCGTCAGGTAACAACGGTAATAAACCGCCGGTCCGCGTGTTGGTTGCGCTGGCTGGCGGTGACGGCCGCGATAATTATAACGAGAGAGGACGTGGTTCAGACGGCACATATTACTGAAATAACCGGTAAGTATTCGGAGTTAGCGGCGCGTCTTGCGTTATTAGCTAACGGGTGGCTCGTTCACCAAGCGGAGACAGACGAGGCGTACGATATCTTAGCGCGCGATCCATTAACGGGCTATTACGCGAAGATTCAGGTGAAAACGATTCACCAACGAACCGACCGCGCTGGCGACTTGGTAGTGTATGCGCGTAAAGGTAACGGGACTACGTATGACCATTCCGAGGCCGACTACTTTGTGGGCGTATGGGCGGTCGAGGGCGAAGTTCCCCGCATCTTTATGTTTGAGAATCGGCTTATTAGCGAGTATTGGGCGTCAGAAGCGAAGGCGGCTACGCGTTGGGTCGAATTGTCATTAGCGCTAAATAGAGGGGCGTGCGGTGGAACAGTCCCGTTGCCGTCCGTAGCCTAGTCCGGATCAATCGTAAGGTTAACGCATTATCGGGGCGGAGGAGCTAACGGTAAGCGCCGAAGGCTCAGTCCCAACGAAGGAGACCCGTATAAATGACGAAATTAAACGTAGTAATTCCGGCTGTAAACGTAATGGTAGAGATCGGCGGCAGTAACGTAGAGTTCCGCAAAGTTGACCGGAAGGCGCAGGCGGGCGATATCGTGAAAATTACGGAGGATGATATGCCTCGCTACGTAATAGAGGGCGCATTTTACGAGGTTGACAGCGTAGATTCGCACGGAGATCCGCAGATTATCGACGAGGACGGAGACGAATACGACCTTTGCGAACATAGCTTCGAAGTCTACGAAGCGCACACGCCAGTAATTACCGAATCTTCCGCTGAAATCACGTTCGACAATGCACATTATCGCAAGGTCGACCGTTCGGCCCGCGAAGGTGACGTTATCGTGTTCGAGAGAGCACCGCGGGAATACCTTACGTCAGGCAAGGAGTACGTCGTAACGGAGATTGACTGGTCGGGCGATGCACTGATTACGGATGACGACGGAGACGAATACGATACTTGCGGTAAGACATTCGACGTGTACGAAAAAGTCAGCGCAGAGACAACGGTACGCGGCGTGCAATATCGCGAGGTTAAACGTAAGGCCGCCGTAGGTGAGCGTATTAAGATCGTTAATCCGGTAGCTGCGATTGACTACGTTATGGGCGATGAGTTTACGGTAATTGAAATAGACGAAGAGGGCAACGTTTATTTCAGGGATACCGTTAATGAACGCAATAGCGCCTATCTCCGCGAATACGTCGTACTCGAACCGGTCAACACGCAAGTTAAAGCGAAGCCTAAACGTTTCAGCGCGGGTGACTACGTTAAGGTTACGGGCAATTCCGTATGTCACGATTATACGGAGGGCAGCGTAGTTATGATCACAGAAACTAAAGATAACGCGAGGTACGGCGGCCAACAGTTCCGCGCTGAGACAGCGGAAGGAGAGCGCGGCAATTGGCTCGTAACGAACGACGTCGAACCTGCGACCGAAGCGGAGTTCTTAGCACAACGTAAGCCGGCGGAACCTGCGCGCTTGAGAGTCGGCGACTATGCGAAAGTAATCGACGCTTCCGGAAACGGCCGTGCGGTCCTCGGTGATATCGTAGAAGTGACGGAGGTACGCCGCGCGGTCGATCCTCGTGATGGCGACATGGTTTCCGTTAAAACTTCGGCAGGGGACGAGTATAATATGTTCTCGCGCAGATTTGCGCCGGTTACTTCGGAAGAGATAAGCGCGGCCCGGGCGGAAGTTCAGCGTAAAATCGCGGTCGGTCCGTTCGCTGACGGAGGATTTGCGCAGATCGTCGACGTAAGTAAATCGCAGGCACTCGGCGGATTCTCTACCGGGGATTACGTACACGTAGTATCCGACGGATTCGCCGGCAGTTATAAGCTTGTCGTAACGAAAACTAGCGGTAACCGGGGATACTGCAACGCGGACGCCCTGCGCCAGATTACGGAGGCAGAGTATAAAGCGGCGGTTGCGCCTGAACCGAAGTTTAGCGTAGGCGATAAAATTCAAATCACGCGTAATCAGTGCAACTGGGCGGTAGGGACTATCGCAACAATAACCGAGGTTTTGGCGCACCCTAATCACGACAGCGGCACGGTAAGAGCGTTAGCAGACAGGGAGACGTACCTTGCCGACGGATGTGCATTCGAAGTGCTGACCGCAGAGGAAGCGGCCGCCATCGAGAAGAAAGCGCAGGAAGCCGCGAAATGGGCGAAGCTCGGGCGTAAGGTCGGCGAGTTTAAGCGCGGGGATATCGTAGAAGTGACGAACAGCCACGGAGGAAAAGCGCCGGTCGGACACATTGGCGAAGCGGTTAGCGAGATGAATAGAAGCGGAGACGTGCGGGTTGCGACGCTTGAACGTCCGGACGGCATATCGTGTTGGTCCAGCGTTAGATTAATAACTCCGGTCGAACAGCGCTTCGATACGGTAGAAAGCGAAGCGCAATCAGCCGCTAAAAGCGCAGCTTAAAAAACGAAAGGAGTGAGCGGACATATTAGACGTTAAATTAACGCTTAATCTACGCAGTCCGACCGCTGAGGAACCGGAAGACGTAGCCGACCGCATAGCCAGCGCGACCAAACGTAAGAAAGCGGCGGAGGAAACGATAGAGGACGCATGGGCGCGCATATTAGCGCTAAAGAATACGGATGCCGACCGCGAAAAGTTAATCGCGGTAAAAGACGCAATGGATACGGGTGTGACGGGCAGACACCCGTCCAGCGTTGGCAAACGGTTTAGCAAGGCGGAAGCTATGCGGATTTACGAGGACTTGCGCAAGTCAATCCGCGAGGAAAGATTACGTAGCATGGTCGCGCATACTCCGAAAAACTACTTCTTGATTAATAACGCGAAGCTACTGGCGCGCCTCAACGAAAGGCTACGCAAGGAAACGGAAGTAGCGGTCGATACGGAAACTACGGGAGTTGACGTTTACACAGACGTGATTGTCGGCCTGTCATTAACGTTGCCTTCCGTTAGCATTCCGCCATTACGGGAACGCGGTATGCACGTTTATATTCCGGTTAGTCACGATGATGGCGAACAATTATCGCGAGATTACGTTCTGCAGGAATTGCGTTGGTTCCTTTATAGCACGGATATCGGCAAGGTTCTCCATAACGCTATATTCGATATCGCGATGTTCAGGCGCCACGGTTCCGATTTGCGCGGAGTAACGTGGGACACGATGGTCGCGATGCATCTGCTTAACGAGAATGAGCCGTCGTTCCGCCTGAAAGACTTAGCGCCAAAATATCTCGGAGTAGAGTCGGACACATTCGCGGAGCTATTCGGTAAGACTCCGTTTAATGAAATGCCGCTAGACATTGCGTTGGCATATGCGGCCAAGGATACCGACCTCACCTGGCGCCTTTACCAATTCCAGCGCGGTCACTTCGATACCTTGCCGACGGTACTCGAATATTACCGAACGGTAGAGGTACCGCTGCTTTACGTAATCGTCGACTTAGAGGCTAACGGATATATCCTCGACTTAGACTTCGCTAAGGAATACGGTGAGCAACTGAGCACTCGCGCCAAAGAGCTGCACGCTAAGCTTATCGGAGTCCTATCGAAACACTACGAGGGTGACGCCGAACTCAACCTTAACTCTACGCCGCAGATGAAGGCGGTTCTATCGAAAGAAATCGGTCGCGACATTCCGAATATGGACGCTAAGAAAACGCTAAAGCCGATGGCGCGTGAATTCGAAGTTATCGCGGACTTGTTGGAATACCGCAAGATAACGAAGCTAAGCGGAACTTACATTGATACGCTGCCGACGAAGCAGAATCCGACAACTAAGCGCTGGCATTCGCGGTTTAATCCGATGGGCACCGTAACGGGCCGATTTAGCTCCGGCAAGGATGAAGATGCCGCGGATTCCAATCAATTTAATGTTCAGAATCAGCCGGAAGCCGCCCGTAAAATGTTCGTAGCACCGCCCGGTAAGGTACTTATCTCCGCGGACTTTAAAGCGCAGGAGATACGTTGTACCGCGTATTTATCCGGCGAGCCCGTCTTAATCGAAGCGTTCGAAAAGGGAATCGATCCGTACGCGAATATGGCGAGCAGGTATTACAAGCGCCCATATCACGAAGTTTATAAGCTGCCGAACGGCGAGGATACTCCCGAACGTAAAGCGATGAAAGTCGTATGGCTCGCGACACTATACGGGATGAGCGACTTCTCGCTTGCGGACATGCTCGGACTTAAAAAACCGGAGGCGACCGCGTTTAAAGAAGAGCTGTTCGGAAGTATGCCGAAGTTATCCGCGTGGCTTAAGGCGAACGAGGAGCACGTAGCTAAGTACGGATTCGTGTGGGCGGATAAACAGCAACGTAAACGGCGCTTGCCTGACGGAAAACTTAAGCGCAAAGAAATCCCGTACGGAAAGTGGAACGATCCGAAGTACGAAGAGTGGCGCAAGCATAACGGAAAGATTAATCGTGCTATGCGCCAAGGTACGAATGCTCGCGTTCAGGGGAGTTCTGCCGTCCAAACGAAAGTAACGATGATCGAAGCGGATAAGGAATGCAAGAAGCACGAAGGGTGGGCGCTATGGGGAACGATTCACGACGAGCTAGTATTCGAGGTTCCCGAAGACTTTACGCGTGAGGACATCGCAATTATTGAGCGCATCATGACGCAATCGTACGCTTGGGGGAACGTCGCCAACGGTACGGACATCGCGATTATGACGCGTTGGGGTAAGGGAACCGCGCCGGAAGACTGGTTTAAAAATAAGGAGGCTGCGTAACTATGGCGATATCACAAGCGAAGAAACTCGAACTTATCACGAAGCACGCGAAGAAATTTACGGTTAAGCCTGGCGGAAGCTCGCCGGTATTAGAGGGCGTTCACTATTCCGCAGACGGTTCCGTAGTTGCAACGGATCGCCATACGTTACTGCGGATTGGCGGCGCGCATAACTTTGCGGAGGCATTTACGTCTCACGTTAAAACTGGCGCGCCCATCGACGGGACATATCCGGACACATCCCGCATTATTCCGATGGAGCTTCCTTCGCAAATTACACTAATTGAATCGGTTAAGCGGGCGGATTTAAAGGACGCGATTGCGCGCACGAAGGTTGCGCTTGAGGCCTCGAAGTTATCCGGAGGTAAGACGTATACCGCGCGGTTAACTATCGTAGGCGATGACGTAAGGCTGTCCGCAAATAACGACGCGCTACCTTACCGATTCTCCGCCGGCATTAACGCAGACATTTTCGGACCAGATGCGGAGGTTTCATTTAACGCGGAGTACTTGCTTAACGCGTTGAACGTATTCAAGGACGCGGGATCTCAGCGTGTAAATATCGGTATTATCAGCGCAACGTCTCCGATCGTACTCCGCGATGATGATAGCGAAATTGACATCGTTGTGCTTCCGTATCGGATTCCGAAGGAGGCCGCGTAATGGAACGCGAGACTGCCACGTTCACATGTCCGCAATGCCGCCGTAGAAACACGGTACTTGCGGACGAATACGGAGATCACGGATGCTCTTGCGGATGGGAGCCGGATAACAATAACGAAGGAGATGCCGCGGAATGAAACTCGTATAAACACGCAATATCGGAATGGATTACGACGAGTATTACGGTAAAGGGACGCTATCCGTGGACTTGTACGGAGAGTGCGGAAAGTTAGTTGCGGGCGCAGAGATTTGCGCAGGTGAACCGGAGGATGCCGTATTCTTCCGCGATTTAAACGGCGCGTACTCAATCATGGCGCTCGCCAAGGCAGCGTATGAAGCAGGCAAGCGCGGAGAAACGCTAGAGTACGAATTTATCGACGAAAGTGAGGCGGACGAATGAGCGCAGCTAACGAAATCATCACGGTAATCGACGTTGAAACGACGGGCCTCGATCACACTACGGATCACATTACGGAGATCGCCGCTATCCGAGCGGAAATAACAGCGGACGGTAAAATCCGCGAGATCGGGCGGTTTAAAACGTTCGTAGCGCTGCCGCCTGGCGTTGAGATATCGCAGGAGATAACGGAGTTGACCGGGATTAGCGCGGACGACTTGCGCGGAGCTCCCCGGCACTGGTGGGCGGTTGATTCCGTCCTAGACTTCGCAAGAGACTCGCGTTTAATTGCGCACAATGCTCCGTTTGATCTTGCGTTCCTCGACCGAATTTATGACGGGCTCCCTTCGGACGGGTTCGTCTGCACTCACGCCATGTCCCGCCTAGTCGATCCGGACGAAAGCGCTAAGCTCACGGACGTTTGCGCCAGATATGGCGTCGACCTCAACGGGCACCACCGCGCGATGAATGACGTAGAGGCTACGCTGCAGGTTTACGCGATCCTGCGTGAGAAGGCGGAGGTCAACGGGATTACGTACCGGAACGTCGTGATTGACAGCGATGAGCGACCGCTAAAGTATACGCCGCCGGGCGCGATCGTACTACGTGTGGATCGGACGATAACGAAAGGGGTTGCGTAGAGATGCGAGAGATACCGCTAACGCAAGGGAAGGTCGCGCTAGTTGACGACGAGGATTACGAATGGCTTTCCACGTATAGTTGGCGGTATAACAGCAACGGGTACGCGCGAACAGTCGTCTATGGGAACAGTACACGTAAGGACATATACATGCATCGAATGCTCCTACAGGCGGACCGAGGTGTGATCGTGGATCACATAAATGGCGTTAAGCTAGACAACCGACGTGATAACTTACGCAAGGTTAGTGCTTATGAAAATTCAGCTAACTCGGCGAAGAAAAGTAAGAAGAATCAATATAAGGGAGTTACGTGGAGCCGCGCTTCAAAAAAGTGGGTAGCTCAGGTAAGCCACAATTACACGTACCACTACCTAGGTATGTTTGAGACGGAAGAAGAGGCCGCCAATGCTTACAACGAAAAGGCAGCAGAACTGTTCGGCGATTACGCAAGGTTAAACGATATTAAGGAGGCGGCTTAACATTTCACAAACACTCGCTAATAAAATCGCGCAGGACTTTACGGATTTCTTAAACTCCTGGCACTCCGCACCGGAAGTGTACGACGACGCACTCGACGCGCAGATTCACAAGTGGTATAGCGACGTCCTAACGGATAAATCGCGCAAGGTATGGCCGCCGCGTAATATTCCGTACTTCTCGCCATCATCCGCTAACTCGGACCCGCGTGGACTTTACGAAAAGCTACGAGGAGCTAAAAAGGAGCGCGCCGGTCAGCCTCCGCACCAAGGGCGCTGGACAAGACTCGGCACAGCGATCGGCGATACGATTCAGCGCGATATCCTATTCGCGGAGAAACACGCCCGAGTCAGCGGAATTGGAAACCGTCCGCAATTTACGTTTGAATACAACGAGCGGCGCGAGCCGATGTTCGAAGACTTCGCGAAAGTTGGCGCGGTTATTGAGCATAACGGTAAGAAATTTGCGCTATACGGAACGTGTGACGGCGTTATGAAATACGTTTCTGATGACGGAACGGTTCTACGCGTAGGTTTGGAGATAAAATCCAAACAGGGAACGTATGCGCAAACGTCCGGCTACTCAACGCGTAATGGCCCGAAAGAAGACCACGTTAAGCAATGCGTATGTTACTCAATTATGTACGGAACCGCCGCTGAGTCTATCGACTATTACGTTCTCCTTTACGTAAACGGATCGAAGAAAGGCTGGACCATGACGCCGGAAGAGTTCGCGAAGAATCCGGATATCTGCGCGTTCGGCTTGCACATTACGGACGAAATGCGCACGGATATACTCGACCATTTCGCAGGAATCGTTGACGCTGCGGATAAAGGCGAAGCGCCTACGTTGGATCTCGATAAGTGGCTTTTTAATGACTTCAAGCGTGCGATTGCGCTATCTCTCTCCGTAGAAGAACTTGCGGCCATACAGCGTAAAGTATCCGCGACATTACGGTCATCTTTACCGGATAAACAGAAACGCGATTATGCGGAGGCGCTGGCATTCATCGAAAATGTACGCGCTGAAACGAAGGAGGCCGCGTAATTTGCAGACACCGCTATCTTACGTAATCGAATCTATACGCAATCTCGACGGTAGCGCCCATGAACGCGGAGCTCGGCGTAAAGGCCAGCGCGTAGAAATCTTACGCTGTGATATCGGCGCCCCCATGCTCGTATGTTACCGCGATGACGGAAACAAAATCCTGCGGACGTCAGCGGTGAAGAGCGTTCTTTATGCGGATGGTGTTGAGGAAGTCGTAGTCTATACGCAGAATACGGAATACACATTCGTAAAGGAGGCGGCGTAATGAGCGAAGCAGTCGTGCGTGAGTTTATCGTTTTCGGGGCGCTAGGTCTTCTAACGGAACATCTTAAGCGAGTGTCGGGCGGTGAGGTAATCGCAGATATTCCCCGAGAAGCAAATGAGGTGTTCGACGGATTGCGCGACATTGGCTTCGCTGTGAAATGGTCGGAGTTTGCGCCGATTTTATCCGATATGCTGGCGGATTCTTGCGTCAATGTGCGCGAACTGATAGAAGCGGAGGGAGGCGGTAATGATCGCAAAGAAACCGACGCAGAGCAAGCCGCCTAACTTCCGTGTACTCGGACTCGACTTATCGCTAAGTCCCGGAATCGCTGCCGTAGAGGTACGGAATAGGATTCCGTTTTTAATCGCATGTGATTCCGTAGCGACTTCGACCGCCGACACGGATGCCGTCCGCAACTATACAGTCGAAACGTTTGTCGCCGCCTTCCTGCGGGAACACCGTCCGTTCGATATCGTAGTTCGCGAAGACTTTACGTCCGGACGGAATAAGCGCGCGACTCAGACGATATTTAGCGCATGGGCAGCCGCAGACAAAGCGCTTGCGGCGTACGGTTACTACGCGGAGGACTTGAAGCCTGCGCTCGCCCCGACGTCGGTTAAGAAATACGTAACCGGTAACGGGAAGGCGGAGAAAGACGCTGTTGCGGAGGGAGTGCGGAGATATTTGCGGTTAGACCCCGCGTATAAATTCCGCACGGGCTACGATGATAGCGATGCGTTAGCGGTTTGCCTGGCGTATCTCCTGCGCGAGAATCTAATAGATGAAATCGGAGGGATTGCGGCATGAGGACGTTTGATAACGCGGAGTTAGCGGATATTATCGAAGACGAAGGCATCGGTTACGCGGTCGAGGAGTACGTTGATATCGTGCAGATTACCGATCCGGTGACGCGCGATTTGTGGGCGCAGGCGGAAACGCTATTAAGCGCGATATCCCAACGCTGTTTCCACGCCAGAGCAGCGCTTGAGGATTCGCAGACATGACGCGCGAACCTGACCGCCTCACCGCGCAATTCGAACGCGCCCAGCTCGCCGAGATCGCGGAGCTCGAACGTGCGGTCGAAGTGTTTAGCGGACTGGTGGCGAATTATGAACGGAAACTAGCGGAGGCACAACGGAGAGTTAGCGATTAATTTCGCCGACTCTCCGTTTTTTTTCGTTTAATTTTAACGTTTTGGTGCGGGAGCTCTTACTCATTACGGATATTAACATATAAGGCGCGGACGACGAAAAAAGTTTCCGTAAAAGTGTGCGGGACTTCCGAGCACGTCGGCTTTATCTATGTAAGGCGCAGATGACGCGCAATATAAACGAGGAGGCGGTTTATTAATGGCAACGCAACAATATCGCGAAGTTAAACGCAAGGCAGCGGTGGGGGAACGGATTAAGATCGTAGCGGCGAGTTACACGATGGGACGCTACGACAACGGGGATGAATTCACGGTGAATCACGTAGACAGAGACGACGACGTTTACGTGAGAATCGACGGAAAAGATCGTCTCATCTGCTTGTCGGAGTTCGTAGTCCTTGAACCAATCGCGCAGCCTATTACACCGTCACCGCTTGGAACTTCGTTCCTTTCATCCGATCCCCTCTACGTAGCCTTCCGCCAGTTCGTCGCGGACAATGCGGATGGGATTCGCGCAATCTTGCCGCAAATCGAGCCGCAATTAAGCGCTGAGCCTCCGGTAAGAGTAGCGCCAATTAAGCCGGATGTTCTACGTAAGTTAACCCGCGCGGAAGTTATCGCGAAGGCGACCGCTGACGTTGCGGAGTTACTGGCGCAGAACTATCCGACAATCAACGGCGGTGAGGGCGCATGGTTTTCGAAGGAGAACGATCCGTTCATTACCGTAACCGACCGCGTTGACTTCGTAGTCAATCGCGACAAACGCACAGTTACGGCACTCATCCGCTATGTTGACGGTAACAAAGTATGGCGCAAGGCAACCGCAAAGTGCGCGCCGGACGACGTATTCCACGCAGAAATCGGCAAGGCAATCGCGCTGAGACGTGCGTTAGGACTCGCGTTACCGACCGAGTATACGGACGCGCCGAAACCGGAGAAAGCGGAGGCTGGCGCGGTTATCCGCAAGGTTGACGGTGTGTATATCGGCGAGACTCGTGTTATTGACGCTAAAGCGCCTAACTACTCGTGGGCCTGCCGATTCACTAACGGGAAGCATTCCGAGCTTAAGAACTGCGCAATCATCGACGACACCGACGTTGACTATACGGAGGTGGCTGCGTAAATGGACGTACTGAATACGTATGGTGGCGAAATAGTAACGGCGCTCGCGTGGTATGGCTACGTTGGAATTGCGTTGATCTTCCTCGGGATGATTATCACGTATGCTAGCGCAGACAATGAGTCGTTAGGCGGCCTTCTGTTCGGCCTAGCGCTTATCGTCACGTTGCTAATCGTTGCTTATAACGGAGGTTTTACGCACGAAACCGGAGAACTCACGCCGATCAACCACGAAGTCACACTCCGTCCGGGCGGCGTTATCGACGCGGTTAAATACGATATCATCGAACAGCGCGGCGCGATTTACGTAATTGAGGAACGGGAGGCGATCGCGGAATGATGAACGCTAAATTAACGGCAATGATCGTAGCACTTGGCGCCTACGCAATAACGCTGTCCGACGCTGGATTCGAGATTCCGGAGGAAATGGACGCGGAGATTGACGAGTTGATTGCGGCGGGAGACGAATTTGCAACGGGTATATCAGACGCTGAATCGGACGCTGTTCTCTTCGCGCAGTTAACGGGGATGCTCGACGCGATTAAGGCGGAACTGTCCCCGCCGGAACCTAAGATCGCGAAGGAGCTATACGTACTGGCTCACGTTGATTCTAACGGAAATGTTACGGGATATCCGAAGGGCGGCGGTTCCAGCGCGAAGCCGTCGATTAAGGCGCACGATTCGTTATCATCCGCTAAGAGAAGTCGCGGTCATTGTGGCGGAACAATCATGCGGATAACGGCGGTGGAACCTGCGGAATGAGAGCGCAACGTATCATCGACCGCCCGCAAGCCGAGATCATGGCGGACAGAAAGCGTAAGCGTACGGAGTTACTCGATAAATTACGGAGGGGTGAGCGCGTGAGCAACGAAGTTAACGTTAAGATAACGCTATTACCTGGCGCAGAGTTGCCGCAATACGCTAAGCCGAACGATAGCGGATTCGATTTAGTGGCGCAAGAGGATTACGTAGTCGAGCCGGGTCAAACGGTCCTTGTACGGACAGGAATCGCGTTGGAAATACCGGAAGGCTACGAAGTCCAAGTGCGGCCGCGTTCGGGAATATCGCTTAATACGAAGCTACGCGTAGCTAATTCGCCGGGGAGCGTAGACAATTCATATCGCGGCGAGATTAAGGTAATCTTCGATAATATTGCGCAGAAAGAGTACAGCGTAGAGGACGAACAAATTTACGCGGACTCGACCTTTTGTTTCACGCTAATTAACGGAGATTATACGCTAGACGAACCGGAGGGCGTAGATTACGATAGCGCGATATTGAAAAACACGTATTGGATTCGCAGGGGCGATCGCATAGCGCAGGCTATAATCGCGCCAGTCTCACGCGCTAACTTTACGGTGGTCGCGGAGTTATCGGAGACTGAGCGCGGTGAATCCGGCTTCGGATCGTCAGGAGTCCGCATATGAGCCGTCCGAAGGAACATTACGCAATCTTACGTGATGGTTATCCGCTAGGAATTTCCGCTAACAACCGTTTTCTGCGCACATATAAAACACGGGAATCAGCGGAACGGTCAGCGCGAGATAAGGCATCTGATGATGCGCGCTATGGACGCGGCGAGCATACGTACGAAGTTGCGCGGATATTATTCGCAATTAAATCGGAAGGAGCTGACGCTGAATGAGACGTATAACGTGGATCTCCGTTCTCGTCCTGTGCGCTGCGTTCTGGTTCACGGTCGGCTATTACATAAAGGAGGCGTTGTTTTGAGCGCAGAAATCATCCCGTTCCCTAACGCAGTCGCCGAGACGTTCGAGTCATTCGCAAGACTGGCGCGAGCTGGCGAAGTCACTGGCGTTGTCCTCGCGGCACTTGGACCGGGACGACTCGCGGAAGATACGTATAGCGCGGTTTCAGGCGTCAACTATACGGAGCGCCGAGCGCTTATCTCAACGTTAGAAGATGCGGCTACAATGGCGTTATTGTACGCGCAAGACGATTATTAACCGCAGTTTGTGCGAAACGGGCAATCGCATAAGTTGCGGAGTAGGGACCGCCGCGCCAACGGTGGGAGCACGTAAATTAAACGATAAGGGAGACGGTTATTAATGGAGAAAACTACGAAGTATTTGCGGTGTCATACGAGCGGTAGGTTCGTAACCGCTGGACTAAGTTACGAGGTTATTTCCGCCGATGCGCATGAGTTTTTAATTCTCGATGACGAGGGAAGCCGACATTCATTCACACGGGAGAAGTATCGCAATTGGTTCACGCTAGAAACGGACGCAGACAGCGCCGCCATCACGCTCCTCCCCGACGAATCGCTCGGCGGCGTCCTACGTGAATATCGCGAGGTTAAGCGGAAGGCGAACGTAGGTGAGCTCGTTAAGGTTACGGATGATACGTGCTATCAATATACAGCGGGCAAGGTATATATCGCGCAAGAAGAGACGCTCGGCTATGGTGATATCCGTATTGATTCGTATAACGGTGGAACCGTACACCTAAACGCAGGCGAGTACGTTGTCCTCGAAGCATCCGATATCCTGCGCATCGAAGACGAACGCTTCCGCATGGTCGAATGTAAGGCTGCGGTTGGTGATTCAGTATTATTCACGAAGGGAAACGGTTGCTTTCGTGCAGGACAGGTTCTCGTTCTACATGCGGATGCCGACGTTATGGATTGCGGACAAATTAATTTTGCAGACGGTATGAACGGCACTTACGACGCGGAGTATCGCGTACTCGAACCGCTAACTTCCGCGGAACTAGCGCCGACTCCAACGCCCCTATCCGAATTACCACTCACCGACCAATACGCGGAGAACATTACGGTGCTCACACGTAAGATTGCGCAATTGGAAGACGAGCTGCGCGTGGCGCGCGAGGATATCGTTCTCATCGAGGAAGGCGTACGCGACGATATTAAAGCGCTTGAGGAGCGCACTTTAACGTTTGAAAAGCGCATCCTAGCGCTAGAAACGGACAGTGCGCCGGCTTGCGTTAGTGTCGCGTCCGGCCCCGTTGATAACGCGCTGCCGACGTTCGCAAAATCCGCTCAGCAAGTCCGCGACGAAATCGTTGAGTGTGCGAAGGCTGACGTAAGTGACTTGTTGAGCCAACGTGCGTATCCGGTCGTCACTGTAGAAGGGCTGAACCGCTCGATGAACAGTTACGCACATTATGTTGACTACGTAGTAAACAAAGAAAAGCGAACGGTCGTCGCCATTGTTAAGCATAAGGACGGCGGAAGGGTGCGCGTAGTAGGTAAATCGAAATGTGCGCCAGGCGAGACGTTCAACGTGCATATCGGACGAGCTATCGCGTTATATAGAGCGCTGGGCTGCGAAGTGCCGGCGGAGTATCTAACGTGTCCGCAGCCGGAGACGGTGCGCGTAGGTGACGTTGTTCTTTGGACGAATAGTTATGACGCGGAAGATACGCAAGTCTTCACGATTGCTTCCGTTCTGTCCGAAGGCTACCGGTTTGTTGGCGGAGAGTGGGACGGATTCGAGACAGTACGCGTTATCGACGATAGCAGGGAGGACGGCGGCATCTCCGCTAGTCCCTCCGCGCTGAAAGGAGCTGCGTAATATGATCGAATTGCACAGCGTTGTTTATGCAGTCGCGGAGATCAAGCGTAAGACACGCGCCGAGACTTTCGCAGATTGGCGCGTTGGTGATCGCGTCCGGTTCAGCACCGTTATGAAGGCGATGGCTGGCGCTTCAGGTGGCGGAGTATCCGCGTCCATGTATTACGCAGAAAACTTAACGCAAGGAACGCGCGCATGCCGTTCGCAGTCGAATATGAACGCGGTAGTTGGGTCGTTTGAGCTGCGTCCAGAAACGGAGATGTGCGCGCCTACGGTATCCGTTACGGATTCACTATCCGGAAATAAACGCTATCTTAACGCCGGTGACACATGCGTAATAACCGTCAGCCCAGCGCAGACATTTACCGTGGAGGTGAGCGCGGAATGACGTTTCCTAACATCGGATTAATCGGCAAGCTCCGTTCGGGCAAGTCCGCGGCTGGCGATTACCTCGCGTCCAAATACGGATATACGCAGTTTGCGTTCGGCGACGAATTGAAACGCTATGCTCACGAATTGTTCGGAGAGCCTGCGCCTGGTACGAAGCCGCGCGAACTGTATCAATGGTTTGGGCAGGCGATGCGGGATCGTGATCCGGACGTATGGGTGCGAAAATGTTTCGATCATATCGAGCGCGTCAACTTGGCGCGCTGGCTCGCTACTCAAGAGGCTGGCGGTCCCATCGTTTGTAACCCACCTCACGCTGTCGTCACCGACGTACGTCAGTTAAACGAGGCAGAAGCGCTCGCCGCCCGTTCCTACGTCCTCATTCGCGTCACTGCACCGGACGGCCTTCGCATCGAACGCGCTGTTAATTCCGGCGATACGTTCAATTACAGGGATGTCGTACATCTCACGGAAACGGCGCTCGACGGGTACGCGGCGGACTTTACCGTTGTGAATGACGCGGGGCTCGACGCTCTCTATGCGCAGATTGACAAGATTATCGCGGGGCTGACGCTAAAGGAGGCGGCGTGATGTCGACGGATGAAGTGGGCGGAGCTTACCGCGCAGGTTACGAAGCCGGTTATATGTACGGACGCATTGACGCGATTAGTGCGGTCCCTTATGACGATCGGACTCCGCTGGCGAAACGTGAGGAGGCGCATGATGACGATAAGAAATCACGTTAAGAATCCGCAAGACGGTCGTTACTCGTCGCGCTATTTATCTCGTAAGCGCGTTGTTAATTGGGACGAAGCCGCCTATACGGTACTGACGAGCGCACGGGACGTCGCTTCATCCCGGAAAATTGAGCGAAGAGGAGACGATATCCATACGCAACTATAACGTAACACCGAAATTACCTGCGAATGGCTTAACGGTAGCTGAGTTATTCTGCGGCGGCGGACTAATGGCGGTCGGATTACAAGCGGCAGGCTACGATATCACCTTCGCGAACGACTTCGATAAGCGTGCGGCAGAAGCGTACGCATATAACATCGGCGACCACGTTATCTGCGGAGACATTACGTCCGACTTAATACAAGCGCGGATTCCTGACGCAGACATTATCGCAGGCGGACCGCCATGTCAGGACTATAGCGTAGCCGGCGCAGGTGCTGGCGTTGAGGGTGACCGCGGCAAGCTCGTATGGACTTACTTGCGGATAATCGCGGACAAGCAACCGAAAGCCTTCGTATTCGAGAACGTAAAGGGTCTCCTTACGAAGAAGCACCGTCCGACGTTCGACGCCCTCCTCGCGCTGTTTGACGAGATCGGCTACGCAGTTACATGGCGCCTAGTCAACGCATGGGATTACGGAGTTGCGCAAAAGAGGGAGCGCGTGTTCATCGTCGGCGTACGGAAGGATCTCGGATTTAGCTTCGAATTTCCGGAGCCGACCGTAGAGGATTACCGGACGCAAGTGCTGCGTGATGTGATCGGGGATCTACCGGAGCCTAATACCGGAGTTAACGCGCATATTCAGACGAAGGCAACGACAGTTAAGCGTACGGAAGGCGTCTATAATCAGCGCGCATATAAGGCGGATTGGGATACGCCAGCTAAGACGGTATGTACGAATAGGTTGGATCACGCGGAGATTCATCCGGGCGTAGATAATCACGATCCCGATGCGGTCAACCCTCCGTATATACAGAACGTACTTGACGGAAGTACTCCGGCTAAAACGTTGATAGCGGAATACCGTGCGAAATGTCCGAACGAAGTAACGGCGGTATCCGGGAAGCCACGCCGTTTCACCGTCCGCGAATGCCTTCGCATCCAGTCCGTACCCGATACGTACGTGCTTCCGGACACGATCTCGCTATCTGCACAATACCGCATCGTCGGTAACGGAGTCGCATCGCGCGTCTCCTACCTAATCGGAGTCGCGCTGGCGGAGCAACTTAACGCAGCTTTGACGGAAGACGTACGGGAGGCCGCGTAATGTGGACGCCATTAGAGGAACGCTTTCAACCTCCGACTGAACCGCGTGTCTCCGCATTATGCACGTACTGCGGCGGTGAGATTTACGTAGGCGATGAGCTTATACGGTATATGAACGGAGACGCTACGCACGAAGGCGATTGTGAGAACGGATATGTGGCGGCGGAACTCGGGATAATGCGGACGGTTGCGGATTAGTATTCGCAAGTTTCAACGTTAGAAAAATTCACAATAGCGGCGGTTACTACGTGTGGCGACGTTCATATAAGACGCGTATGCGTCTCTAGCGTAGGGCCGACGCTCAAATACGGATAAAGGGGCGGATTATCATCGGAGCTATAAAAATTGATACGGAAAAGGGCGCACGCATGTACGAAGTTAAATACGTTTTAAACGACGCGGCTGGCGTTAAGAAACTACTCCGCGATCGCCACCATATCGGCAGCGCGCAGTTTCTCGGTGATTATTCCGCAGTCGATACGCTAGTTGACCTAAATAGCGCAATCAGCTCGGCCGGCTTAACGGAGCGCCAGGCGGAATCCATCGCGTGGGTTTATGGCGTTGACCTTACGCAAGCAGAGGCGGCGAAAACGATGGGCATTTCGCAGCCGACCGTTAAGCAGTCCGTAGACGAGGCGGCGGAGAAGATCGCGGTTGTATATCGGAAATGGGAATACGGGGAGATTACGGTTGGCTACGTACTAGACGAAGACGAAACGGAGGCGGCGTAATTTGACGAGTAAACCAGATGTAACGTATCGCGAGGCACTTTCGGAAGCAGTGCTGGAGATGGAGACGCAAATGAAGGCGCTATTCAAGGCGGACTACTCCGCACATATTCCATATAAAACGTACAATTTACGCGACCGCACGCAGCGCCAGGCGGCTGTGGCCGAAGTCGCAGACACGTACACCATCGCGCATAACGAGTTTAATGCAGAGATACAGCGGCGCTATTTCGAACGGGGCGGTTCTGGTGAAGGCCCCGCGTTAGTTCCCGCTGACGCTACGCTACTCGTCCGTTTGGCTAACATCGTACTTTATGACGAGCTAACGGATGATCATCCAGATAAAGTGACGCGCACCGAGTACCCATTCTTCTCCGAATCGCAACTTGAGCGCCGCCATGATAAGGAGGTTTCATTGTGGGTAGCGGAGGCTATTGGCACTGACGGACGCGACTACCGACCGAAAAAGAAACGTATGCGGTCAAAATGGGAGCATGAGTATGTTGACCGAAACGCAAAAATACGCAATAAAGCGAGAGCTACGCAGTATGTGCGGGATATAACAACGGTCACGACTGCTAAGTACAATCTCGCGGACACAAATGGGGAGCTTACGGAGTCGTTCGTAGATTGCATCGGTATTGGAGCGCGGTGGCTGGAGGATATGAGTGTGGTTAATGAGCTCGTAATAGAACCCGCGGAGGAATCTGCGGAGATTTACGTAAGGGAGGTGGCTTAATGGGCAAAGCATCACGCGCTAGATGGGACGGCAATGTACGCTCAATGGCGATAGTTGCTAAGCCCCGCGCCGACATTACGGAGGAGGACGTTCAGTTTCTCCGCGATAACTACACGTCAACCGGCGGGTTATTACCTAACGCATACGCTGGCGGGGCGTTCTATACTCCGCCTCACGTAGCGCGGTTTATAACGGAAGCATTGCGGGGCTTGTGCGGAGGTTCATTTATGCCTGGCTCCCGTTTCCTTGAACCGAGCGCGGGCAGCGGCGTGTTTATCGAACATTTACCGCAAGACGCGGAAATTACTGCGCTAGAACTCGATGAGACGTCAGCTAAAGTAACGTCGCTTATCTATCCGCAGGCTAACGTTATCCGGGGAGACGCGTTCCTACACAGTCGCCGCGAGTACTACGATTATGTTATCGGGAATCCTCCGTATGGCGTTAGTATCGACGTAGCTGCAGTGGATTTACCTGACGCGTTTGAGACGTTGAAAGTGGAGAAAGGACGCGCGAAGGGTAAGTCGGAATCGGCGTTTATTGAGCTCGCGATTAAAGCGGTCAAGCCCGGCGGTTACATTGCGTTTGTGCTGCCGCTGGGACTCGCGTTTGCTAACTATGCGGAGACGATCCGCAAGTTACTGTATCAAACGTGCTGGCATATAGCTACGATCGGACTCCCTGGCAAAACATTTGCGCTAACAGGTACGACAATTGAGACGCAGATACTCATCGTACGTAAAGCGCCGCCAGGAACGCCGCTGATTCCTTCCGCAGAAACACGCTGGGGATCGAACTTTAGGCGTGGCGGTTACGAGGACATAACGGAGTTTGGCGCTAAGTTCATCGCGGGCCAGCAGCCGGCCTACTTCGCGAAGATAACGGACATTGGCTACGATAAAGACGGTCGCTCAACGGATAGATGGGGCGGCGGATTAACGCAGCTAGACGAGTTGCTATCGGACTTTACTGACGATTACTTGATGCGCTCGAACCTATACCCGCACATTCCATCGTGGCATAGCGTTAAAGACGTCAGCGCGTTTATGTTCACGCACGCTAACGATACTTGCGACGGTTATCGAGACGCTAAGGGCACGTATGCCGACGGACCATACCGCTGGAACGAGTTGACACTCGGCGCCGGCAAGGAAATAGCATGGGAGGGTGAGGAGGTTAGTTCGTTCGACTTCGGCTGGCAGGACCGGATTGTTGACGCTTATTATGCGTATGTAACCGCCGATCCTGCGCCTCTTCCGTTAGCAGCTTAATCGCACCTAGCTCGCATATTTAAACGTACAGGCTGCGCGCATATAATACTCGCCGCGCACCTTAACGGAGAGGTCCGTAATTTCCTCGATAACTCCGCTGCCCGTTAATTCGTTATCTACGAATATGACGATCGGTGCGCGTTCGAGTTGCGCGGTATAAAAGTGAACGTTCGAGGTTAGCGTCTTCATAAAGCGATTCATGTGCGTAGTCCTTTCGTGAGTTAATACGGATAATATTCGACAAAATAGCGCCGTTTCCTTCCGGGGAGGTGGCGTTTTTATGCGCGGGAAAGTTACAAAAGTAACGTGCAGATACCTATAATACGTGCGGTTAGCTGTACATATGTTACAACCGGAGGTTTAAGGGGCGTTTGGAATGCGAATGTTGCGGGTATACTCCGCACGTCCTTACGCTTTACATACGAATAGGAGGCGTTGTACATGGCCGGAAACATTGGCGAAATAAACGTTAAGGTAAACGTAGTCGATATCGCGGAAACGATTCGTGGACTTAAAGCGATCCAGCGTGAGGCGAAGAAAGCTACGCAGGCATTGCGGGATTTAGAGGCTGCGCAAAAGGGGGCAGCGGAATGAGTACCGCTAAACTATATACTACGGAACATATCGCATTTACCGGAACGGGAACCGCGTTTGATCCGGACACGGGTGAAGCGCTAATTTACGCGCCTGCCAATACGCACAGAGTCGTAAACATTGCGCAGTTTGAAGCGTTTAAAGAGCGCAAGGAATTTCAAGGTCGCCAAGCGGAGTTTACCTTCGCGGATATGAACGAGTTACATGAGGTAATCGACGTACTAACTACCGCACAGTGCGGTTACTTGCTACTCCTGCAGTGTTACGTAGACTTCGATAATGGCCGCCTAATCAACGCAAAGGGCGACGCTATGAAGCCGGGCGACTTGCTGGACGTGCTCGGATTAAAACGCAAGAGGCAAACGTTTTACGATTTCCTCGATAAATGCGTTGCACATTCGATTATCACGCGTGATGAGGGCGGAATGTACTACGTTAATCAGCGCTATCATTTCCGAGGAGCTGCCGGTAGTAGAGCGGTGGTACGGACTTATTCAACGATGGTTAAGCGCTCATATCGCGAGAACAAAGCGTCGGATCTCGGTCTCGTCTACCGAATGCTGCGCTTTGTCCATCTGGACACTAACGCACTTTGCGCTAATCCGCTTGAGCGTGACGCGAGAAAGGTGCGTTGGTTTAACGGTAAGCAACTTGCGGAAGCAATCGGAGTTGACGAGAAGACAGTTACACGCAGACTGCCGAATATAACGGTGGGAGGCGTTCCGATCGTGGCTCGCGTAAAGGTGAGCGGAGAAGCTACGAAATACGTGTTTAATCCTAACGTTTTCTACCGTAGTAGTAAGGAGCCGTCAACGTTGCTGGCTGCGCTATTTAACGGTGAGGCTGCGTAAAAAGTGACCTGATTCGTACATTTCGCCGAAAAAAGTGACTTTATTCGTACATCGAAAAATGCCGTTCCGCCTTAGAGTGGCGCGGCTTTTCGGCGTTTTGGGCGTTAAATTATATCTTAGTCTTGTTTGATACTTACGTTCACAAAACGTAATGCTATCGGTAAAAACGCGAACAAGGTGGCGTATTTACACATTCGTTCCATATACTGCGGAGTTCATTTCCGGAGAAGAACACTCCGACACTGCGGCGAAAACCGTGCCTTGTGTAACTATTATCTAACCTCGCCGATCTTTAATAAAAGCTTGAGCGCAGTTAAATAACATGTTCCGAAGACGCGACAGCGGCAAGGTGTGAAGCCCGCTTTTGGCTGAACAGGCACTATGCTGAAACCTTTGTCTAATAGATACAAGTTGATTAATCTAAGAAGTACCTCATGTAGACAACACAAAGAATAACGCGGATGTTAAAGCGTAAGCGAACGCTAAGTGAGCGGAGGGATAGCGTAATGTTAATCGTATTCTTATGCGTTTGGATAGCGCTAGGTGTCGGAGGAATTACGCATCATATTAGCGCTTATAAGCGCGATATACAGCCGTTTACTATAGCGTTCATTATCGTATGTCCTCCGTTATATTGGGCGCTGATATATGCGTTTAGGAACGGATTTGGCGGATGGGTATAACGTAATAGACAGCGTTGTTCTTACGCTTTGCCCGGGCGTAGGAGCAGCGTTTATAGTATGTAAGTATAAGCGTTAGGGTAGCGTAGATAAGCGTTAATTCAACGGAAGGGAGACGGTTATATTGGCGAAGACATTAACGCCAGAACAGTATATCGCGATCGAGTGGTTGTCTATACCGGGTAAAGGCGGTAAGACATACGAAGAGATAGCGGACATATGTGGCGTACACTTTAATACGCTGGGTAACTGGCGTAAGGATAAGGCGTTCGATGCGGAGCTTAAGCGTGCGATTGTACGGAACAATAGCGCTAAGCTACCGGAAGTAGTCGAGTCTATGGCGGACTGGGCTATACGAGAGGGTAACGCAGCAGCAGCGAAGTTAGTCCTGCAGATTAACGGAATGCTTACGGATAAACTCGAAGTGGAGACGAAGCTTGATAGCGGAACAGACGTAGCCGCGTTGACAGCACGGATCAAGGCGTTGCAGGTACGTAAGGGCGATGAGGATAGCGCGGACTCACAAGGATAGCGTGTGGTGTGCGCATATAATGAAGGAACGCGATGTATGACGGTGTGATTGCGTGTGAATCGCGCCTATTTAGTCTGCACGGGTCGCCTGACGCGTACCCTCCGAAAACTTTCGGACTTCACCGTAGTACAGCGAATTTAACGTTGCATAAGCGTTGTATAATCGGAGGGATTAGCGCTGAACTAACGCTGCATAAACTGGAAACGGAATATTACGTTAAATGGCGCTAAGCCGCGTGGATACAGCGTTATTGCTGCGCGGGTACTGGTAAATGTATATACGTTGCATACGGGGCGTTTATGCATTGCGTACGAACCGCGTAGTGGTGCGGGTTGGCGGCGTTGACATCTGCATCATATACGTATTTTGTGCACATGTCTTGCATAAACGTTGCATAATTAAATCTATTTTATTTACTTCAACGCTTTAGTGCTGTAAAGCCCCAACGCCCCAAAGCAATAAAGTGAATTCTGGTGCCACAGATTTCCGCGTATCAAAAATAACGTTTGGGTTTCGGAGGTGAATGCGTTGGAGGAACTACGTCAGATCGCGCTCGACTTATTGGAATCGTATCACAGCGCAGAGGAGTCCGCCATTCACGAATATATAACACACGACGTCCGCGGAAAACTGGCGGATCTCGAGCGTAAGGTTTCGGAACTGCGCGATCATATCGTCAACATCACGTAATTTCACCGTTAAATCACCGTCGAATTAGCGCGCCTACCTCTTTCCGAGTATAAGCGGAAGGGTCACGTAGTTCAAGCGCTAATTCAACGGTAATTTACGCCTATACGGAAGGGAGGCGATATCTATCGCATGGATTGACGGCAAATGGAACGGACGAGACGAACGCAACACGGTAATCAGCGGCATTAACGGACTCATTGATTCGTTGGCTGGCGTAGATATCGCGTCTCTTTCGGAAGAAGATCAGCGTTTAATCGACGAACAGGTTGCGGAGCTTGAGCGCTTAGAGCGTATTAACCGTTGCGAACGTAATTTGCTCGAATTTTCCTTAGAGTATTTCTCGGAAGCGCGCAATCCCGGCAATGACGGTAATTGGGACGGATTCGATATTACGGACGTGTCGGAAGCGCCCGATTTTCACCGTGAAATCGCCGAGATAATCGACGACATATCTAACGTTAATCTTAACGATAAGGTAGCGGTCGCAGCGCCCCGTTCACACGCGAAATCAACGTATTTATCGAAGGCGGAACCTTGTCGCGAGATCGTATACCGCAAACGTAAATACGAGATCATCATATCGGAGACGCCGGCAGTATCCAGCGCTAACCTCGATTGGATCGCGGCGCAATTAAAAAGTAACGCTAAACTACGGGCGGACTTTGGACCGTTATTATCACCGAAGCAGCAAGAAAATCCGAAGGATAACAGCTCGGAGTTTATCGCATGGGAACCGCGCGAAGACGGAACAAAGAAGCTACTCACGAAAGTCGAAGCGGCATCAACGGGACAGGCGCTACGTGGACGTAACTGGAACGGAGTACGCCCGGACTTAATTATCTGCGATGACCTCGAAGACATTAAATCTAACGCAGCAACTCCGGAACTCCGGCGCAAACTTAAGGACTGGTTCGCGCAGACAGTCGTACCACTCGGCGATCCGCGCGGAAAGAAGACGGCGTTTATCTACATGGGGACGACGGTCCATCACGAAGCATTGCTTGTTGACGTGCTATATAATCGTTCGGACTTTAAGAGCCGCGTATATCGCGCAATTAAGACGTGGCCTGAGCGTATGGACTTATGGGAAGCGTGCCGTCTCGTATATAAAGATCCGGATTTACCGAAAGAGCAACGCGTCAAGGATGCGCAGGCCTTATACGAATTGAATCGCGCTGAAATGGATCGTGGAGCCGTCGTATTATGGCCGGAAGCACAGCCAATATGGACGCTTATGACGTGGAAATGGAATAACGGCAGCAAGGCGTTCAACACTGAGTATATGAACAATCCGATAGATGAAGAGTCGATGATTTTTAATCCGGAGGCGTTTACGTATTGGGACGGAAAGCTTAACGTTGA
The DNA here is from genome assembly GCF_037970385.1 of Paenibacillus sp. FSL R5-0928. Classification (NCBI taxonomy): domain Bacteria; kingdom Bacillati; phylum Bacillota; class Bacilli; order Caryophanales; family Paenibacillaceae; genus Paenibacillus; species Paenibacillus sp. FSL R5-0928. The sequence goes on from NZ_CP150225.1 coordinate 2,368,900, forward strand.
GTTTACACAATACTTAAAGCCTACACCGGACTATGACATATATATGGGCGTTGACTTCGCTATGGGAAAAACGCGCGGAGACTATAGCGCAATTGTAACAATCGCACGACACAAACAAACTGGAACAAAATACGTAATCGATGCGTTCGGCGAACGGATAAAGCCGGACGCTTTTTTGCGTGTAATTGTGGAGAAGGCACTTCGTTATCAGCCGAACGCAATAGCAGCGGAATCACAAGCGGCGCAAGAATTCTTCGTTACACAACTAAAGACCGCGCTTAAAACTGCGGGATATCCAGCGCAAACACGTGTTAAGGAAATATACCAACGTTCACGTAAGGGACTGCGGATTGAAGCGCTTATGCCGGCGGTTGAGAGTGGGGAAATTCAATTCTCACGAAGGCACGCGCTGTTACTCGAGCAATTCGAAATGTACCCGTCTGGTACGCATGACGACTTACCGGATGCGCTTGAAATGGCCGTAAGTATCGCGAAGAATGGGCGCAAGCAAGCACGCAATAAACCAAAATGGATGTAACCGTAAAGGAGGCGATAATTTGACGGAGTTTTATACGTATAGCGAAACGAAGCTGTTTTATACGGGCGCTCAGTATCCGCCCGCAGCCGATATCGAACGCTTAGCAAAGTACGAACGTGGCCGCGCAATCTTTCAAGGCCGCCATGCTGAGATTTATGAACGCGCCTCATCCATACTCGCAGATACGCCCCAAGCACCGCAACTTAAGACCCTTTTTATTGCGGTTAACATTATGGACGTATTACTGACGAAGCCGGCAGATTTGATGGTTGGCGACCCACCTACCTACGATAGCGGCAAAGGACCGCAGTCTCGCGAACAGACGCGCCTTGATTCCGTTGTTCAAGAGAACGACCTCACGCAGATGATGCACGAAATCGTAATCGGAGGCGGATATCGAGGCGACTCGTTTATCAAAACGCGTATTGATTCACGTGATGACTTTACAGAAACGCTGCAGCTCGGATTGAAGCCGCCGGAAACCGTAAAGGAACCGATAATTGAGCCGGTCGATCCATCGATTGTGTTTCCGGAATTATCGCGAGGCTCAAAGAAACGATTCAAAGCGGTTAATATCGCATGGGTCGAATGGGAGGTCGAACGGTCTAGCGGATTTATGGCGCTATTGGCGGGAATGCCAACGTCAGAAGAACCGTATCTCAATGTTGAGCGTCATATTCCCGGATACATCATATATGAGCGGTATAAGCTGACACCGAACGGAGTCAATACGTACTACGACGTACCTGTTCCGGTTTATATGATCGGAGAGCAAGTAGGAGAGTCGCGTATTGAACCAACTGGTCAGACTTATATGCTTGTCGAGCATATTCCAAATAAGACAACGGATGACGATTGGCGCGGAATCAGCTCAGTCGAAAAGTTAGAAAGTGTATTGAGTGCGATTAATGATCGTCTGGTGCAGATCGATTATATACTTTGGAAACACAGCGATCCTACCGCGTATGGCCCTGAGATTGACGACAGTGAAGACGGGAATGTACGCTTCGGCAGCCGGTATATACCTCTTGATCAGACCGATGCAACTCCCGGCTATATGACGTGGAACTCGCAGCTTGAGGGCGCATTTAAAGAGCTTGATGTATTGCTTGGCCTAGTATTCCAAATGAGTGAAACGCCGCAGTGGTTATTCGGAACAACGCTCGCAGCGGATAAAGGTGGAACAGGCACATCGCATACGGACGCCGGCGCAATCAAAGCGCGATTCATGCCGATTTTATCGAAGGTCAAACGTATTCGCTCGCATATTGATCGCGCTTTTAGGAATGCGCTATGGAAGGCGTTGGCCCTTGAAAACTACGCGTATAAGGGTGTTCAAGGTTACGCAGAAATCGAAGAAATCTATCCGACGATTAATTGGCGCGATGGAATCCCACGTGACGAAAAAGAAGCCGCAGAAGTAGCGCAGATTCGTACGGGAGGTAAGGCAACTTGGTCCGTACTTGACGCGATTAAAGATCAGGACGGTGTAGACGATGCCTCGGCGGAAGAGACCATGCGCAGAATTGATAAGGACGAAGATCGAACGCTTGGAACGGTAACGTCGTCGGTGTTTAACGAATGACGCCGCTAATCCCGGAGCCAACGTACGACTATAGCATCAACCTTCTCGTCCGCTCATATAAAACCGCATTATTGGCGATATCCGCCGAACTATCACGCTTAGATTTAACGGATTTGTCCCGCGCTAATTCAAAAGCCGCCCTCGCCGAGGTTGCGGCTATTTTGCGTGGGCTGAATACGGAATCGGCTGCGTGGGTTGACCGCTATATTCCGTTAGCTGCTACGGATGGCGTTGCGCTCGCTATCGTGCAGCTCGGCGCTGCGGAAACGTTAGAAGAAGCGCGGAAGATCGTTAAGTTTAACCGGATCAATCGCGAGTTTGTAGCGTCAGCCGTTGCGGATACACAAGCGGATTTACTTGCGGTAACAAATAACGTAAGCCGCCGCGTTAAGCAAGTCGTCCGCCAAGTAACCGCCGATTCAATGCGTGCGAACCTGACGCGTGGTATTAACGGGAATCGCACGCTTAACGCTGATATTCTGCAGCGCATGAAAAGCACGCTAGGCAGCGCGGTTGATACCGGAATTATCGACGCGGCAGGACGGCGCTGGCGACCGGAAACCTACGTCGAGATGCTAACGCGTACGAAGATGGGCTCGACACAGCGCGAGTCTACGATAAATGAGGCGGTTGGTCGCGGTGCTTATTACGGAGTGATATCGAAGCATAACGCGATAGATAAATGCCGCCAATACGAAGGAATGATCGTTAAACTTACGCCGGATGCGCCAGGTAATTACCGTTATATAGGCGACCTTCCGCGTAACGAGATTTTTCATCCGTGTTGCAAACACGTAGTAACCGCAATACGTGATCCGAAGCTATTGGAGCAATAAGGCTCCGCGTCCCAAACGTATAAGACGCGATAAACTGGACGGCCAGACATACTAGTGCCGACGGGCCTTGTACGGGGAGGAAATACGATGGAAAACGCAATTAAGCACTCACGATATCCGTTAAATCTGCAAATGTTTGCGGAGGAACCGCCGGCCGATCCAGAACCGCCCGCTGATCCGCAAGACCCGCCAACAACGTTTACACAAGCTGACCTCGACCGTATTGTAGCGGATCGTATCGCACGGGAACGTAAGAAGTACGTAGATTATGACGATATCAAAACGAAGTTAACCACGCTTGAACAGGCGGAAATGTCCGCAACTGAGCGGTTAGAAGCGGAGAAAGCCGACGCGCTTAAACGAGCACAGGAGGCAGAGGAACGAAATGCGTCCGTTTTGACAGCGGCAAATAAGCGTTTGATCACCGCTGAATTTAAGACCGCAGCACGCGACGCAAACATTCCGGCTGACCGACTGGCTGCCGCACTTAAACTAGCGGACACCGGTGCTGTTACCGTCGATGATGACGGAAATGTTAGCGGATTGGCTGACGTAATTACAACGCTCATTGCAGAACATCCGTATCTGGCGGAAGCAGCGCAGCCGAAAACCGTAGGAAGTCCGTCGGGTGGCGGAGATCCCGCGATTAAGACGAAGGATCAACGATTGGCCGAAGCGAAGGCGATGGCGGAGAAGAATCCGACACCGCAGGCGATCGCAGCCTATACGAAGTTAAAACGTGAGTTATCAAGTTAAGCAGAGGCGTCCCAATGGGCCGTATTTTTATTTTGTACTTATTCTTTAGTGCTACACCGCACTAAACAAAACTTATAAACGGGGGAAATAAAACAATGACTAAAATTTTTAATGCTGACATTATCGGCAAGCCGGAATCAGTAACCGAACAGATTCTAATGCTCAATCCTTATCAAACGCCAATGCTTGCTATGTTGGGTTTTGCAGCGCCAGTAAGCCAAGTGGAGCACGTATGGTTTGAGGATTCGATGTTTGCTACTGAGTCCACTGCAACCGCTGACGCACTGGTCGGCGCTACCACCATCGTCGTTGCATCCGTCGAGCCGTTCCGTGCCGGAGACGTTATTAAGATCGGTGAAGAACTGCTAAAAGTTTCCGCAATTAACACCGGCACTAAAACGTTGACTGTAGCGCGGGGATACGCGAGCACTACTGCCGCAGCCGTAACGACAGGTGCGGTTGTTGAGTTCCAGTTTACGGAAGGCGTAGAAGGAGCTGACGCGATCGCAGCTCGGTACAAAAAGCGCGAGCGTAAATCTAACATCTCGCAAATCTTCACTGACACCGTTGAGATTACGGGTACAGCGGCTGCCGTTGCAAACTATGGCATCTCTGACCTGTATACGTACGAACAGTCGAAGAAGCAGCTCGAACTTGCGCTTCAATTGGAAAAGGCGCTGATTAACGGAATCAAATACGAAAACGGATCAACGCGCCAGATGGCTGGTGCTCGCAGTTTGATCACGACTAATGTCAAGGATGCAGCAAACGCGGCCCTGACGTTGAACATGATTAACGACTCGCTGCAAGCTATCTATGAAAAAGGCGGATTCGCGTCTGGAGGCAACTACGAGATCATCGTACCGGCTAAACAAAAGCGCGTAGTTTCCGGATTCGGCGCAGACCTGGTTCGCGTTGATCAAGCGGATAATCGTCGTGGTACCGTTGTATCCCGTCTGACTACTGACTTCGGCGAGTTCCCAGTTTCTATTAACGATAACCTAACCGCAACCGAGGCACTGATCCTAGATAAGAACCGCGCACAAATTAAACCGCTGAATGGTCGCGAGTTTCAACACGAATACCTCGGCAAGAAAGGCGATTACTATCAAGGTATGCTCGTAGGAGAATACACCTTCGAATTGCATCAAGAAGCCGCACACGCTCGCATTAAAGGCTTGGCGTAAGCCTAGTCGTAAATACAACGGAGCCTGCTCGCGCGGGCTCTTATTTATAACGGAGGTTAACGATGGCAAAGTATACGTCAAAGTACGCGGAGCTCTCGTTTTATGTTGACGGAACTGAGCGGAAGTTCAGCGTAGGTCAATACGAAGCGACGACACAAGAAGAGATCGCGGTACTCGACCGTTTGGTTGACGCGGTTAAGACGGATGAAGAAGTACCGGAGGATGTTCCCGTTAAGCCGGCGCCTAAACCGCGAAAGGCTGCGAATACCTCCGCAAAATAACGGGAGGTGGTTACGTGGCAACTACGGTAGAAGACGCAACAGCGTATATAAACGTGAATTGTATTAGCATTGACGACTGGACGGACGCAGACGACGCCAAAAAACTACGGATAGTAAACGTGGCAGGACGGACGCTGACGAACAAATACGCTCAATATACGATACCAGACGCGGCTGTATACGAATATGCGAACGAACTCGCGATCGCGTTTAACGATACGAATGCGCTACAGCAACAAGGCGTAGCGAGCTTCGGATTAACAGGCGTAGCGAATTTTACGTTTAAGGATTGGGCGAAAACGGGCCTTGACGCATGGATACCGGACATCGCGCTTGAACTCATTAGCGCGGAGAATGGCGGCGTTAAACTCGGACGTAAGACCGCGAAGTGGGTGACGATGTAATGGCGCTCATACCGCTGAGACAGACCGTCACAATTACGCCGTTTACCGGATATGATCCGGATTATAACGAGCCGTCATACGGTACTTCTTACACGCAGAAATGCCGCTTTAGTGAGGCGGTTAAACTCGTACGCAATCAGCACGGCGCGGAAGTCGTGAGCGTGGGTACGTTTTACTTCGATAAGCTCGCGGACATATCGCTCGACGACCGCCTCGCACATACCAACGAACTATTAGCGGAGACAACGTACACGCCAATCGCAATCAGCGTAAAAAGGGCGCTCAACGGTAAGCCGCTAATAACGGAGGTGGACGTATAATGGCGCTTTTAACAGTCGCAGATATTAACGCAACCATCCGCTTAATCGTTCCGGGGTTTACCGTAGTCGGCAACGATTTTACAACGGCTAATCCGGACGATTGCGCTTATACGCGGATAACGGGCGGACCGCCACCGAGCGAATGGTCATCCGTTGCTTACCCATCATTCCAAGTCGTGATTCGCGCGAAGTCATCCGCAACGGCAGAAACGAAGGCTAACGCAATATTCGAAGCGCTGCATGGTAAAGCGGAGTTTACTATCGGAACTACGCGCGTCGTTAAGTGCCTGGCGGATCAATCGGCGCCGTGGTATCTCGGGCCGGACGCGAATAACCGAGCGCTATACTCTGTGAATTTTACGTTAACAACATCACTATAAATGCAGGGCTGTCCGTTATCGGGCGGCTCTTTTTGTTGCGCAAATATAAATATAAGGGGACATGTGAGAATGTCACAAAACTTTAGCAAGATTGAGGTAGGCCCGGCAATCGTCGAATATGGCGAAGGCCCAACGATGGTCAAATTCGAGACAACGATCGGCGGCGTCGTTTTTAATACGGAAACTACGTACCGCGAACAGAAGACGGACCAAACCGGAGAAACCATCGTCGGCAAGCGCGTAACTGGACGTAATGCCAGCGTAACCGTTCCGTTCGGTGAGTACGAGCTGACTGTTATTCCTAAGATCATGGCGGGCGCGGAAGTCGTAACGGGCGCGGGCGGTTCGAAGATTAATCTCAAAACTGGCGTCGGATTAAACCTGATTGATAGCGCGAAGAAAGCCGTAATTAAGCCACTGGCTAAACTGACCGATCCGGATTTTTGGATCACGCTGCCGCTGGCGTATAGCGAGACGGATTTATCCTATTCGTACAACAACGAGAACGAACGCATCACGAACGTAACTCTACGGTCGACACCGGATGCAGACGGAATTATCGCGATTCTAGGCGACGAAGAAATCACCTCAGCTTAAATATCAACGTTAGCAGGGGCGCTTAATTGCGCCTCTATTTCTTTATAAGGAGCGAATATAATGCCGATTTTTAAGCGTTCAGATAAAGCGGAAACTACCGTGCCAGAAATTCCGGTAATTGACCCCAACGTAGTCCAACTCGGAGATAGAACGGTAAAGGTACGCAAAATACCAATCGACGGATGGATTCAATTGACCGGAGTTATTAATTCACTACCGGAATTGGTTATGGGCGTTATTTCAGCGCCGGAAGGAAGTCGCACAGCGTACTTATTCGCGATCCTCGAACACGCACTTGAGGACATCGTGCAGGTGGTCAGTGTATTGACCAAATTTGAACCAGAGTGGATTAAAGCGAACGTAGCGCCCGACGAATTGATGGCGTATTTTACCGCCGTTGCGCGCGTTAATAACTTCGGCGGTCTCTTAAAAAACGTGCAAGGCGCTCTGCAACTCGCGAACCTGCAGACGGGAGTAGCGGAAGCGAGCGCCGAGTAACGATAGATGAGTTTTTCATAGACGCAGCCGTTCGCCTCGGTAAAACGCAAGTTGAGTTCGAGCGCGGCTATTACGTTATGGATTTACTCGACGTGTTGGATGCAGACAAGCGGCGTAAGGCTGGCGAAACATTAGACGCGCTAAACGTTAACGTCATGTCGCACACGACTAACGTTGAGGACTACCGCAAGTTTACGACGGGATTACAGCGTGAAGCCGGATTCGCGACGCAGAGCAAGCCGAAGTTTGACGAAGCTGGATTTAAACTATTACGCGATCAGATGAGCGCGGGGAGGGTGTGACGGACGGATGGATTTTCGGATGGAAACGGCGGCGCTACGTCAGTTTTTAGAGCGTCAGAAAACGCGAGTACTCGACGGGGCGACCGTCGGATTACATGACGCTACCGACCACCTACTCGCGGCATCACGTAATGAGGCTCCGTTAGATACTGGCACATTGCGGATGGCAGCCGGTAAGGAAGTCGTAAATAGGGACGGACGGATATACGGTGAGGTATTTTACTCCGCAACGGAAACGGGCGCAGGTGGTGCGCGCTTTAATTATGCGCTACGTGTACACGAGATGGGCGAGTATAAGAATCCGACAACGCCCGGCACTCGTCCGAAGTTCTTATCGCGACCACTCCGAACGAATGAACGGATATATAAACAGTTTATCGCGGATGCAGTAAGGAGGGCGCTAAGATGAGTACGGGCGGCACAAACGTAGGTGAAATTCAAGCGCGGATTACGCTTGATATAGCGGAGTTTCGGCGTAACTTAGACGAAGCGAGGCGCCGGATACAGGAACTCGAAGATCAAAGTAGACGCGGTGCGGACGGCATGCGCGATATGTCTTCCGCGTTAGCCGGGATAGGTGCAGGCGCGGCCCTTACGAAGCTCGTTTCCGAGATGAAGCAAGCGGTTGACGCAGCTACGAAGCTGTACAACGCTTTTCAAGGTTTAAACGCTGTGGCAAAGGGCTTCGGAGTTCAGACGAAAGATGCGCAACAGGCCGCGCAGGATTTAGCCAAGCGTGGGTTCTTATCTCTGACCGAATCGGTATTAGCGTATAAAACCGCCATGTCAACCGGTTTAGGGTTGGAGCAGTCTACAAAGCTCATTAACTCCCTCGCGGATTCAGCAGCCTACAATAGACAATCCTTCTACACAATGGGCGGCGCTATCCAAGCGTCACTTGATGGTATCAAGAACGGTAACTCGGTACTGTCTGATGCGGTCGGCGTTACGAAGAATCTATCCGTTATGCAAAAGGAATACGCACGAACGATCGGAACGACGGCGGGCAGATTGACCGATGCGCAGAAGATCCAGGCCGCATATAACGGATTTATCAACGAGGGCGCGATATTCACCGGAAATGCGGACCAAGCGATGCAGGATTTCACCGGCACACAAGCGCGGTTCACTGCCGCAACGGACGAAGCAACGGTTGCGTTCGGACAAGCGTTCACACCGCTGTTTAAAACCGTGCTCGAAACGTTGACTCCGACAATCATTGCGCTCGCCGAGTTTACCACCGAAAATAAAGCGCTTGTCTCCGCTGCCGCTGCGAGTTCGGTTGGCGTGTTAGGTTTGGTCGCCATTCTCGCGACAGTACCGCCCGTGATTAAACTTATCTCAGGCGCGATAAAGTCGTTAGAACTAGCAGCCGGTCCGGTAGGGTGGGCAATTCTCGCAGTCGGCGCATTGGCCGGAGGTATCGCCTATCTAACAACAGCGCAATCAGAAGCCGCTAATTCAGCGAAGGAACTCGCGAAGGCACAGTCCGACCTCAATGCGGTATTAAATAAGCGGGATATTGATCGCACGGCTGCGGATATCGAAGAGTTAAAGGTAAAAACGGAGGAGCTAACGCCTGTCCTCGAAGAACGCGCGCGGCTACAAGAGCGGTTAAACGAGCTTCAGGCGGCTCAAAAGGCAGGAACAGCACTTCCGGAAATGTATACGGAACTTCCCGATATTATCGATGCAATCAGTATACTCGACGATAAGCTCGAAGACCTCGGTTACACTGGCGTAGAGAATGCGACGCAGAAGCTCGGAGAAATGAACGCGGTCATAGAGAAAGGTGTTATCGCGTTATCCGCTCAGGACAAAGCGGAGTATGCAGCGCTCGCTACGAAGAAGCAGACGCTAAAGGAAATGTCCGCAATGGCTGCGGAGTTTAAAACGCTCAACGCAGCGCAAGAACTTGACGCTTCGCAGAAAAGCCGCCTCGTTGATATTACGCAGAAGTTAGTCGAGCAGTATCCGGAATTGAACGCTCAACAAGGCGAGGACGGAAGAATTCGCGCTAGTAACATCGATGTAATTATCGACCAAATTGCGACGGACAAGCGTTTTACAGACACGGCCGCCGATAACAGCGTGGCGCGTATACGTAATTCTGCTAAAGAAAGTGAAGCGGTAGCGAAATCAATACAGACGCAAATTGATAACTACACGCGGCTAATAAAGGCGATGGCAGCCGTATCCGGTACAAAGGCAGGAACTTTTGAGGAAGATATGGCGGCAAAGGCGGAGGCTGACAAACGCAAAAAGTCGGGCAACGTTATGGACATCGTGACTAATGGCGCGCTGGAGATGATGGTGGGGTCCGGAGCATCTAAAGAACTTGAAAAGCAACGAGACGACGCGCTTAAAGAGCAACAGAAGTATTCCGACGCTGCTCGTGATCTCGAAAAGCTGGCCGCGGAGGTTGAAACGGGAACCCAAACGTTCACGAAGGATATAATCACGCCAGATGCCCCGAAAGCGGCGAAGGAAAAGAAAGCGACGGGCAAAACAGCCGCAGAACTTGCCGCCGAAGCGCGCAAAGCAGCGTACGATGCCGATATGAAAACCGTCCAGTTCCAAGCGGATTTTTACGATATGACGGCTGATGCGCAGATTAAGAAATACGAAGAGTTGCGCAAGAAGCACGCTACTTTCCTCAAAGAATCCGTAGACGATGCGCGCACCCTAGCGCTACAGCTTAAACGGCTCGGAGAAGACAGCGCTCAATCACGCTATGACTTTTCGGCTACGTGGATTGATGCGGAGTCGAAACGGATGGAGGACAGCGGTAAGTCGGAGTTAAAGATCGCGGAAATGAAACTCGCAAGCTGGACGCGACTACGTAATCGTTACGCGAAGGACAGCGCAGAGTATATTGCCGCCGATGATCAAGTTCGCCAATCGCGCAAGAACGTAGCAACCGCAACCGAAGCGGAAGCACGCGCTCAGTACAACGCATCGTCGAAGTGGATTAGCGCAGAGGAACGGCGCATGTCTGACGCGGGTAAATCGGAGACAGAGATCGCGCAAATGAAGATCGACGCGTGGACTCGTGTACGTAATCGCTACGCCAAGGACTCGGAGTATTATGCGCAAGCTGACGAACAACTGTACAACCTCCGCAAGTCACTAACGAAGCTTACGCAGGATCTCGCGACCGATCTCGTTAAGACGCAGAAAGCCGCGATTAAGGACGCGAAGGATGCGGAGCTTAAATCGATTGAAGAGCGTAAGCAAGCGGCACTCGACGATTATGACGCGCGGATTGACGCTATTCAGCGTTTACGTGACGCCAACAAAGAGCTAAATGTTGACGCGGACTATGAAACGCAATTAGCGGAAAAGCGCGTACGATTAGCGGAGTTGGAGTCTGCGGTTGGACAAACGGGCAAAGACGAACGTGACGCGCTGCTTAAAGAGATCGCGCGCATGCAACTCGAACATGACCGCGAATTAACCGACCGTACGCTCGCGGATCAGCAAGACGCGCTTAAGGACGAAAAGGATGCGCAGACGAAAGCGTACGAAGCAGAGAAGATCGCAGCCGAAGCGCAGTACGACGCACTCACAGCGGCATTTGATGCGTACTCAGGCGATATCAAGTCGATAGAGGACGGGATCGCAGCGTATCGTGTTAGCGCAAGTGGCAGCGCGAACACTGCGATCCTTACGGAGCTCGACGGATTCCTGACGCAGTATCGAGCGAAGATGGCGTCGATTACGCAGATCAATGCGGAGTCGAAAAAGGCGTCCGACCTCGCTGAATATAATGCGAATAAAACCGCATGGACCGCGGCGAAGGCGAGCGGCAATACGGCGGAGATGGCGCGGCTTAACGCACGTAATGAAGAGCTACGGAAACTGTACGGAGTATCTTCGGATACTGGCGTGTTGCAGGCGTTTAAGGACGGCGGCATCGTTAAGGGCGCACCTGGCGCGGCTGTTCCGGTTATAGCGCACGCGAGCGAGATGTATTTAAATCCGCAGCAGCAAGCGACGTTGTTCGATATGATCGCAAGCCCACGCATGTCACCGCAAGCCCCTGCGTCAGTTACTAATATTACGCAGCATATCGATCTCGGCGTAGATGAGGTAACACTCGCGGATAAAGCCGACATTGCTACGTTTTATGACGAGCGTACCCGCGCGCTATCCCGTTTGCAATCGATGGGGGTGAAGGAGTAATGGCGTATGATGTAGCGGTAAATGGCGTTTGGCTATCGGAGCACGGAGCCGCGCTATATGAACGTAACTTGCCGGTCTTGCCGGAAACCGAAGACAATACGGTCAAACTCGCGAATACGGACGGCGTCGTTGATTTCGGCGCTTCCTACGGTCCGCGTACGATTGGACTAACGTTTGAGATTACGTCATCGGCTGCGGAGTTTCACCGGACATTGGCTTATCTAGCGCGGACGTTTAACGCTAAACGCGGGGAGATTACGCTGGAATTTGCGGACATGCCCGGCAAGTACTACGTAGCTACTTACGCAGGTACGCTCGCGCTCGGTGCGACCGGATCGCGTTTGATTGACGTTAATCTGCGCATGAATGATCCGTGGCCGACCGGCAGCGAAGTGCTTACGGAGTATACGATAGATGCGTCACGGCAAGCGGTGGCGATCGAATCGGAAGCGGACGTAAGAGCGCGGCCGGTTATTACGATGGCGAATACGGGAGTTACGACAGTTAACGGATTTACACTAACGAACGAATATACACTCGAAGATTAAACAAAGGAAACGCGGAGGGTTCGGCAATTATGCCGGGCCTTTTTGCGTTGTCCACAAATAGGAGGAAACGAATAATGGCGATGCAAATTTCGAACTACCTTAGCGCGGCACTACTTAACGCGGCTTTACGCAATACGGCGTTTACCGGACCGTCTACCGTATATATTGCGCTATATAAATCGGACCCAACGGCGGCGGATACCGGCACGGAGGTAACCGGAGGCTCATACGCACGGCAGGCGGTTACATTCGGAGCGCCGACGCTCGTTAGCGGACAACAAACCGTGGCGAATACCGCAGAAGTAGTATTCCCCGTTGCTACTGCGGATTGGGGGCTCGTAACGCATATCGGATTACGAACGGCGGCAACTGGCGGATCTTTACTATGGACGAAACCGCTAGATAATCCACGTACACTACTCGTTGGCGACCGTCCGCGTTTCGCGATATCAAGTACGTCGGTTAAATTCACGCAATAATAACGGAGAGGGGAACAAATAGATGGCGCAGGTAGAAATGTTCGCAGCAAAAGCGAATAGTCCGGCAACGGAATTGACCGCAGCAATCACGGACGTAGCAACGACTGTCTCCGTATTGGATGCGTCGAAATTACCGGACGCTCCGAATATAGCGACGATTGGCGTAGATGAGAGCGCGGAAACAGTACGATACGCAGGGAAAAGCGGAAATGACTTAACGGGCGTTACGCGCGGTTTTAGTGGGACGGTAGCTAAGGCGTGGGCGACTGGCGTAGGGGTGGCGCGGTATTTTACGGCGTATGATGCGGATGCGCTACGGGAGAATGTGGCGGAGCATAGTGCGGAATTAGTGAGCGTTAATGCGCAGTTGGCGGATATAGCGATAAACGTCAGGATGTTCGGCGCGGTTGGAAATGGTATAAATGATGATACGGTGGCTATTCAATCAGCTATTGATTTTGCGGCTACAATCGGGGCGTTTGTACTGTTCCCCCCAGGAATATATAAAATATCTACCATTTACGTGAAAAATGGTGTGCGAGGACTGACGTCAAACTCTGCGGTGTTGATAAGTACGGCCAGCTATGGAAAGGTAATTAGCTGTACGACTGATAATTTAGACATACTGCAGCAAGTTAACAACTGTACGATCAAAGGTTTTACTGTTAACTTGGATCAAGTTGCCTCAATAGGTATCTACCTCTACGGCAACGACAACGATGTAAGTGACAACTACATTTACGGTGCTCGGACAGGCAGCCAACTCATTCGGGTGACTTACGATTCGCACCGCAACAAAATCCATAATAACAAGTTGATCTCAGCGATAGACGAACCGTTTGCCACGTATACCGATATGTCCTGCATCACCATAGAGGGAAAACAATATAACACCTGGGCAGGATTGAATGAGAGCGATGAGGTAATTCCAGGAACTAACACTAGTTATGACAATAAGGTCTACAATAATTACTGCGAAGGTGGTACACATACCATCGGTCTGCGGCAGGCGGAGCGCACTCTCGTAAAAGGAAATACTATAAAGAGAGGATCGCATAGAGGTATTGTGCTTAGTCCTTATGCTTGTTATAACCTCGTGACGGAAAACACCATTATCGAGTGTGGTTCATCTGGTGTGCACATTGCTTATGGGTCGAGTGAAAATAAAATAACCAACAATTCAATTATTAACTTACTTAACCCAGCTATTACTGGACTAACTGGCGAAGGTGCGATTCAATCCTATATTCATACAAAAAATAACTATATTTCTGATAATAAAATTATTTCTAGGTACAGATATGGGATATATACAGGAATACACTCGGATGGGACAGTCATCGAAAACAACTTTGTGGACGGCGGTACTCGGTGTTCTATTGCAGTCTCAAGTGAATGGTCTAGTCCACTGGCTGTCGATGAGAGTTATGATAGACCAAACTACAGCTCACCGGATAACCCTGCATGGACAAGTTGGGATAATGGTAAGGGACTGCACAACATCGTTGTATCAAATAATAAAATCAAAAAATACGTAAGTGATGATAACACCGTACGGGGCGCTGGAATCTACATCGGGCAAGGTAAGGTTTCAGTACTTGATAGCTTGTCGGTTAGGGGAAATCGTATTGTCGGGTTTTCAAACGGCAGCGAAGACTTATACGTCTATGTAAATGATCAAACTAAATTCACGAATATAACCATAAGTGACAATGACAGTTTCCCTAATCAGCCACTTAGAAACGTATTTACTAATCCAAACACAAATTTGACTACCTATCAGGGTAACTCTTGGCAGAACCAAACTATATCAATAACTGCTGCGCGTATTGATGGTGCTAATCTTATAGATGTATCAGTGTATGGTAATTATTTTGTTACAGCAACACCATCAACTATAGCAGGATTTAAGGGAGTCGTTTGCGAAGGTAGAGAACTTATTTTTCGACTAAATCCAAACATAACATTAGTGCATAGCAGCACCTTTAAGTTAAAAGGAAACACTAATGTGACCACGCCGAGTACGGCGGGGGATAATTTGATCATGAAATTCTGCTATGTGGGATCATCTTGGATTGAGATGTCTAGAAACTTCTAACCTATGAGGCACACAAATAATCCATTGCTCCCCTCCTAAAAGCTATGATATTATTTGGGAAGATAAGGGAGCGATGGTATGTTTAATTCTAATTTAGTCGAAGCAAGAGGATACAGGGTGCAGTCACTTATGACTGGGATACTTCTGATCACACCGTTTGTATTGCTTATGATGGCATTTCCAAATGATTCATTCGGGTGGTTCTTGCTAGCGGTATCTTATTTTTTACTGTTAACTTGTAAGGAAATACGAAACAGCACTACCCTGTTCTGGGTATCAGTAATTGTTCTAACATTGCATCACATCACATCATTTATTAACGCGTATATAGGCACCACCTTAGGGGCAGATACGGACGCAATGGGTTTTCATGTTGCGGCTCAGATTCAATCCTCAGTAACAGGTAGCTTTGAATTAAAGGTAGGGTCAGGCTTTTATATACAAATGCTTGCATACCTTTATAAAGTATTTGGGCCGTCGCAGTTCACTGGACAAATGACATCGGCAATTGGTTACGTCCTGTCTAGTATCGTCTTTATTAAATTGATGACTAGGATAGGGGTAAAGAGACACCAAGGAAAATTGTTATTTTTATTTGGTGCTTTGCCTACAGTATTTTTCCTTACAACGGTTATTTTACGTGAGTCTTGGGAAATTCTATCATTTCTATTAATCATTTATACAGCGTTGGGTCTTAGAGATAAAAAGTCACTCCGCCAGTTCGTAGTGCTTTTTATGTCTGTGTTTTTGCTTGCTCTTTTGCATAACGGTATGATGGCTTTTGCTCCAGTAATCATTTTGTTTTCATTTTTGTGGATCTATTCTAAAAAAGAGGGGCAAAAGAGCGCTGTTGGAAAGAGAGTTATTGCAGTTTTGATATCATGTATGGCTATTGGCGCATGGATTTTTATTAATAACTCAGGAATATCATCAACTGCATCTTCAGCGGTAGCTAGTGGATCGGTGGTGGATTATGCCAATGCATATCGGGATGGCAGCGCCCACGACTCACGCGCATCATACGGTATATCTAATCCCGACTCGTCATTGTTTGGACTTATAAAAACATTTCCGTTGATGTTGGTATATTATATGTTCGCTCCTTTGCCTTGGCAGATCGGTACTATGGCGGACGTTTACGCGGCACTAGAGTCTTTATTCCGGTTTGCCCTCCTATACTTTGCGTACAAGACATGGAAAAAGGCTGTCGGAGAAGAGAAGCAAAGGATGAAGTATCTTTTATTGACCTTTATTGCTCTTGAATGTTTGTGGTCACTCGGTACTATAAACTGGGGTACAGCCATGAGACACCATTTGGTCGGTTATGGACTGCTTCTTTTGATCGCGGGGCCGGGAATGTTTGATAGATTCAATAGTTTATCGAGGCCGAAAATAAAGTAATAATAAGTAGTAGGACTATACTGCGCACTAACGCGCCAGCAATCACGCAAGCCCTCAGGTATATTCCGGGGGCTTTTTACGTTACAAGAAAGGAGGCGCACGCATATGTCGTTTCTCGGCGCATTCAACCGCGCGCCCTTTAATCGCCCTTACGTAATCCAAACGTTCTTTAACGTTACGATCGCATCCGAAACGGACGTATCCGCTCGCTTAAACGCTGACTTCGCGGTCGGTATCGTATTTGACACCGAAACGAAGTTCGACGGAGCCCCAACGCGCGATATCCCGTCCGCTGCAGTATTCGAATCGGCTACGGAATTGCTCACGTCAATGATCCGCGAACGCTTAAATGGCGCGAACTTTGCGACATCTACGCAATTTAGCGCTAAAGTCCGCTATATGCACGTCGATAGGCTCTCGTTTACTGGTGGGTTTAATCCCGGCGATAAACTCGTCATCGACGTTAAGAAACAGACGATTACGCTAAACGGAGTTAACGCGATTCACTTACTTGACGGAGATTTCTTCGAACTCGGTCTCGGCCTTAACGAAGTCACCTACGCGGACAACGAAGCTGCTCGCGAAATCTTAACGCGCATTACGCATCGTGATCGCTATCTCTATTAACGGAAGGAGGCGCGCTCTTGATAAGCGCACTACAATCGTACGACCGTTTCCGCAAGCGCATCGGTATCCTACGCGACGCTTACGATATCACACGAACGCGGCGGACTAACGCAGATTATACGCTGACCTTTACCGTCCCAATGACTTCCGATGATTTCCGCGATAAGTTGCCGCTAAAAGGGCACGTAATGGATGAGTGCGGTCAATATTACGTGATTAATAAGCGTGAACGATCGCGTGAAGACCGTAAGCTTACCGCACAAATATCGTGTTCACACGTCATGTTTAAACTGGCGGACTATAAATTTCCGTATGCTTCGTATATAAAGGAAGGCTACGGAATCCACATAACGCAATTAACAGCGCTCATCTCGGCGGCAACCGGTGGGCGCTTTTCTATTGCGGTCGATGATACGTTCTACCTCGCGGATGTTAAAGCGTTCGGTGGCGGAAACTGCCTCGAAGCACTCAACGCTGTCATTAACTTATATGGCGCGGAGGTTGAGCCGGATAATTTTACGATACATTTGCGCAAGAAGATCGGTAATCCCGCATCGGACTACCGGATCCAAGTAACTCGCAATTTGATCGCGGCATCCTTTACCGATAGCGCAGCGTCATTATGTACGCGATTATATGCGGAAATGAAAGACTCGCGGACATGGATCGGTCAGCCTGCGTCGATTTTAACCGCGGAGGAACAGGCGCGACTTAGCGCGATACCTGGCGCAATTACTGACGGAATCCTCCGCGTCAACTACCTCGTTTCTCCGTATGCTGACGCGTGGGCTTCGGATAGCGTTCCTTTTTACGACGATTTGCTAACGGAGCAAGACGTAACCGATCCGGTAAAGCTCGTAGCTGCCGCTAGATTACGCTTATCCGAACGCGAAGTGCCCGCGCTTGAGGTGTCCGTTAGCGCTGCGGATTTATTTAAGATCGATAAGCAAGAAGCGCGCCCCGGCCTCGGCGATACGGTAACGCTCGTAGATCCTGCGCTCGGCTTAACGGGGATCACAGCGCGAATCACGGAAATGACGGAGTATCCGTATGCTCCCGATAAACATACGCAGCTTACGGTCGCAAACGTAATGAAACGTGACTATACGCAAATACTCGCGGACTTGGAGGCGGGACGGCGTGCGATAGAGAACGTGTTTAGCGGTGGGCGGATTCGTGCGGAAGTATTCGAAGAGTTCGCGCGGCTGGCGGTTAACGAGATTAACGCGAGTAAGACGGAGATTAAATACGATGAGCGCGGTATCGTCCTGCAGTCGAAAACGGACCCGTCCGATCAAGTCATATTAACGTCAAACGGACTTATCTTAACGACGGATGGCGGAGCGACTGCGCGGATAGCGATGACGGCGACCGGAATAGCAGCGGAGGTAATTGCGGGACAACTCGGCAGTTTCGTATCGATGGTTATCGGCAGCGGTAATAACGTAGTCAAGATCAACACGAACGGTATTAGCGCAGGGCACGACGATTTCAACTCCGCGCCCTTCCGTTTGGATATGGCGGGTAACGTTGTACTCAATAAGCTGACCGCTAACTCTGCGAATATCCTATCGTCCAACTTTACGAATGGCGCGATCGTCGGATCTTCGATTAACGTTGGGAACGGGGTATTCACGGTAGACACCGCTGGTAATATGCGAGCGACGAGCGGTGACTTTAGCGGATTTATTAGCGCATCCTCCATTAGCGGTACGACTATTACGGGCGGTACGATAACGGGCGCTAAGATACAGACGTCTGCCTCCGTTTATCCGCGTGTAGTGATCGATCCGACAAGCGTTGCGTTCGGTGTATATGCAAGCGCCGATAGCGGAATTCAGATTCCGGCATTTGACGGAGGATTAAGTAAGATCATATTTAATGCAGGAGGAGGTCGTCAGTCTACGTTATATAACTCGCCGTCATCCGGGCTAACTATAAGCGGAGATCCCGACGTGACGCTGAGCGGAACAAATATCAGATTATCTACATCGTCGTCCGGACAGGTGATCATCGCAGGTTGGGGGCGGTTGTACAACGGAGCTACTACACTTGCGGAGGAATTAGCAGCAATATGGACTGAGCTAAATAAAAAGTCTAATATCGGACACGGGCATACGGTTACCTTGCAAAACCATAATCATGGAAGTGCGACTCTTACTCCATCTGGTGGCGGAACCTTCCCAGTCTCCTAACGTAATGGTACTATTAGGTAAATACTATTACGGAGGTCATCATATGAAAAAGTTTATTTCCGGTATAATCGTCGGAGCGCTTTTATTTTCAGGCGCTTCGGTTTTCGCGGGTTCCGCTAGTTTAATAGGACAGAAAGTACAAGGTATCTTTGTAATAGAAAAAGGTGGATCGAAATTAGCGGAGGCTGTAGTTATTAACGGCACGGCATACGCGCCTATACGTGCAGTTTCAGAAGCTACCGGAACTAAGCTATCCGTGGAGGGGAAGAAAATAATAATGGACGAAACGACTACTGCGTCATCTGGCAATAGCATTACGGAGCGTGATCGTATAGTATCAGAAATCGCGCGCTATGATAAACAGATCGCTGGATATAAAGCGGATATCCTGCCGACGTATAAATTGCAGGCGGAAGAACTCGCTAATAACGGTGATCTCGGAAAAAGAGCCGCTGAGACATACGCAGACTTTAAGGCGCAGGTCGATGCGTGGGAAAAGGAACGGGCAGCGCTACAGGCGCAACTCGCCGAAATCGACGGTAATAAATAAACGCAAAATAACGAAGAGTCTCGCATCCGTTGCGGGGCTCTTTTTACGTAGAGGAGACGTTATATGAAAGTACGCGCATTACTCGAATGTACGATAGATACCGCTAACCCAGCGCCAGAACTCGCTGCAACTATTAGCGCAGTCCTAGCCGCACTACCTAACGCTGAGTCCCGCCTATCCGTACTCCAAACGCTCGATGACGAGATCGGCCGCGCATTAGCGGATTATCTTGCGCCTGAAACGGAGGCGGCTTCGTAATGGACGGAACACTTTGGGCGGAGGTCGCCAAGAACGGAATATTTGCGGTAGCAGCCGCAGTCATCGCGTGGACTCTATGGAAAGAGATGCGCCGAATGTCTGACGAGGCTCGCGCGCGTGAGGAACGCATAAGTACGGAGGCTAAAACGGAACGCGAACGGATGCACAGTGAAGCAATCGCGCGGGAAGACCGCTTGATGCGGTTAGCGGAAGGATTAACGGCGCGATTCGAAGCACTCGCAGGTCAATACGAAGGGCTGGCGCAAGACGTTCACGAAATTAAATCGAGTATTAACGGAAAGGATGTTGCGTAATAATGACGCTCACAATCGAACAGGTACGTGCGAAGTCCGCCGCTAAGTTGGTCGGGCTTATTCCGTGTGTCAAAGCGGCAGCCGAAGCGCTTATCGATCGGTCATATGCGCTAGGTATTCCGATTGTTGTTACGCAAGGACTACGAACATTTGCGGAGCAGAACGCACTATACGAACAGGGCCGCACGAAGCCGGGAAGTATCGTAACGAATGCGCGCGGAGGGTATTCGAATCATAACTTCGGCGTAGCGATTGATTTCGCGTTACTTACGAACGATGGGAAATCCGTATCTTGGGATACGAAGCTAGACGGAAATCGAAACGGTAAAGCAGATTGGAACGAAGTAGTTACGCTGGCAAAGGCGCTCGGCTTTACGTGGGGCGGCGATTGGAAAACGTTCCTTGACATGCCGCATTTCGAAATGACATTCGGATTATCCACGGCTCAATATCGCGCGGGTAAATGTCCGACACAGGCGCAGATAAACGCGGTACTAAAATTAATCGAAGGAGATGACGCAATGATTGCGGAACAGATTAGCGCGTTACAGAAAACGGTAGAGGAACAGGCTGCGGTTGTTCAGGCGCAAGCTAAACGGATTGAAACGCTCGAAGGCAGGGCGAAGTTGGGTGCAATTCCAGTATGGGCAACACAGGCGTGTGTCAACGCTAAGCTGGCGGGCTTTATCGATACGACCGCGGATGGTAGCTACGATTTCTACCGGTTCGTGACGTTGCTAGATCGCGCAGGAATGTTCGTAAAGGAGGCGAAATAATACGATGAGCAAAAATGATATCTTACGTAAATTATCCTCGCGGAAGTTTTGGGCGCTACTCGCTGCGTTAGCCACTTCGGTACTTACAGCTTCGGGCGCGGGCGACAATACGGTGCTGCACGTAACTGGCGTCATTGGCGCGGTTGGTGCGTGCGTTGCGTATATGTTGGCGGAGGGGATTTCTGACGCAGCGAACAAAGATAAGGCGGAATAGGCTACGCATATTTACAAAATGCGGAAACTCTCCGATAATGAAGTATAACGGAAATTAACGGAGGTCGATCGAATATGTTCTTAGGCGTAATCGTATTCGGAGTTGTAGTCGGGATAATCATCGCGGTAGTAATCGCAATTAAACAGACCGCAACTGCGGAGAAAGTTGATTGCCCTACGTGCGGACGTACGACTCTCTTACCGGGCGGAAGCGCAAAATGTCCGAAGTGTAAAACGCTGATTGTGCGGACGTCTAGCGGTGAATTGATAACGAAGTAACAACGTAATATAAGGCGCAGTCTTTGCGGAGTAATATCCGTAGGGGCTGCGCCTTTTTTTCGTTTATTTTCGCGAGTTCGTCCGGCATAACGTACAAGCCCGCCGTCATACGCTAGGGGTAAAGCGGTCGCCTACGCGATCCGCGCTTTGGGAGCGACGGTGGATACCTGCGATCCTTTTCGTTGTCTAACGCCTGTCTACACGTAATAATGTCGTAAAATTTGACGACATATAGACCGAGCTACTCCGCATAACATCAAACATACGTAAAACGTAGGAGGCGGTAATGTGGCAGCGTTAGTAAACAAAGCGTTATTGAAACGTATGGCTGGCGAAGTATCCGTTGGAATACTCGCTGAGATGATCGCTGATTTCGCGCAAGGAATCACGGATGCGGACGATGTTGACGACGGCGTGCTCGAAGTAGTTAGCGCGATTGAAACGTTGACGGCGGAGATTAAGAGCCGCAGTGGCGCACCGAAAGTTGATCGTTCTAAGCGTAAAAAGACAGCCGCAGTAGTAGCGGAGCCTACGGAATCAAAGCCCGCCGACGGTCCGAATACTCAACCGGTAACTATGCGCCCAATAGGAGACGGTAGTCATCGTGAGTAAGTACGTACGTAAGGGCGTGAATTTCAACGTCGACAACGAGCACCAACGCAAGATACTCGAATGGGCAGCGCGAAAGGGTCACGATAACTTTAGCGGATTTGTAAAGACGATATTATACGCCGCAATGACGGCTGAATTAAAACAGAAGCGTGATCGCTCCGACAGCACCGCCGACGATTAATCCGATAACAAACGCCATTAGTAACAACTCCTTTGCGTTAAATTTACGCCTAGTATATCCAATCCGAAAGGAATGATACGTATGACTAAAACCGTTGCGATCGAATGGGCCGCATTCCAATCCGGTATTATATTGCCGAAAGTTCGCGCACCTCACGTACCGACTCCGGTAACAAAAACGGCTGCCACCGTTCACCTCGCGTTAATCCCAAAGACCGCGTTTGCATCATCAGTAGCGGCGGGATCCGCAACGTGGGTAACGGTATTTTCAACGGTGCTCGGTATCGCCGATTGGCTCTGCGTCGGCATCATCGTATACGCCGGCATTACGTGGATGTTCGGTAATCGAACGAAGGCGATCGAGTTTCTAATGGGCGGAAGTATCGGTTACATTATCGTGCGCCATGCGGTCGATATCCGTAATTGGCTGCGGATGTTATAGGAGGTGGGCGCAATGATAATACGTATAAATGGCGCAGTACTTCCGGACATTGGCGGCGGTGCTATCGAGAACATAACGGAGACGATAACCGGAATAATGTCGCGTGCATTGGGAGAGACAGTGCACGGTATTTTCGCGGCGCTTAACGCATACTCACCGGAAATTATTACGTTTGGCATTATCGTATGTGCGCTCGGAATGATGGTCGCGCCAATCGTCGGCAACAACGGTAAGTGGCTGGGGCGCATGTTTATAACGTTTTGGGTCGGCGTAATCTGGCGTGTATTAACGTGAGCGCGTACGTCGTATATAAAATCATCCCGCATGTATCCGCACTAAACTCCGCCTCCCGTAACTTCCAACGCTCACTCTACGAGCTATTCTCCGCGCGCACTAAACCCCGCCGCGAAGGTTATCGCATTGTCACGAAGCCGGCTCCGGACTTCTGGTGGATAACGCAAATGGCTGCCGATTCAATATCGTTTTACTGCGCGATGCCATCCGATTTCGCCGAATCATTCCGCGTTAAATTCCGCAACCACGAACAGTGGCGTAAGGCAACGTTAGAACTCGCGGACGACTTTACGTTTCCGGACGCTGACGATACGGATTTATATGCGCTCAAATACCGCCGACACGATATGTTCTCGCTAGACTTCCGCTACAACGAGCAGACGACGCCAATACGCGAATTACTCGGAGTAACGAACGAACTAAGTGAGGGTGAAGCGGTCAGCGTATTTATCCGGACTGAAACGGTATCGCGCCATAAATGGAAGAAACTCGCGGACTATGCGTGGGAAACGTGGGAAGGCGGAGGGCTCGCGTACCGACCCGGATTTGATCCGATGCGGATTATGCGTACACTAGCGATGGGTGCAGCGCATATCTTTTATGAAGTAAAAACGCTGATCGAGGACGTAATGGCCGGCGTAGAGAAATCGCTGTATCATGGCGCAGGTCCGGCGGTTAAGTCCGAACGTAAGGCGTTACCTAATCCGGATCGCGCGGAGTTACTCGTTAATGGCGACCTATCTACGCAGACAAAAAATAAGCGTAATTTACCCGTATTTAAAACGTCGATTCGCTGCGCAGTAACGTCCGCTGATCCAGTTAAACGCGAGATGTTGGCGCGGTCAGTCGCGAGTGCATACGGTGGTCTCTCGGGCGATAATCGGTTAGAATGCGTAAAGGTTAACGTAAGGGCTCGCGCAGATTTGAGCGAATGGAAAGTGCGCGAGATAGCTCCGAATATTATGAGCGTAGATGAGCTCGGTAAATTAACGCAGCTGCCAACCGCCGATTTACAAACGGAGTTTTCCGAAGTACTTACGTCGAATCGGCGCGTTGAGATCGAGCTGCCGCGTGCGTTCCTGGATGAGCGCGGAATGCTTGCGGGTACGGCTACGGATCGCGGCGTAGAGCATCGCGTTCATATTCCGACGAACAGTCCGGATAAATTGTATATGCCGCGCGCTGTTAACGGATCGCCACGTATGGGCAAAGATCAGCACGTAGTCAATCTCGTTGTCGAAGCGAAGCGCAAGCACGGAATCGGCGCAGTTATACCGGATTTCATCGACGAACATAACCGCGATAAGGACGGTAACCAACGCGGCATGGCAGACGCAATCCGTGACCACTTAGCGCCAGAAGACGTGATCGATATTAACTTAGCGGATACAGCTTACGCGCCATATCTCGGACTGCAGACCGTGCTTCATAACGTTAGTGATAAGCGGATTGCCGCCGATGCGATAGCGGAATATTTAACGGATTTCTTACTATCGGACGGTGACGAAGATAAGTTTCAAACGTCGGAATTTACGCGTGATGCCGCGAAAGTGTGTAACGGGGATCTAACGGATATGAAAGCGATGTTTACGTCCGCCGCCTTCCGTAAGCAGAAGATAGCGGAGTTGGACGATACGTTCGATATGGATACGTGGCGCGATTACGATAAAATGAGCGAAGGTAAGCAGGGGCAGATATACGGACCGGTCTTGCGGAGGATAACGCAAATAACGAGTAGCGAGTTTTTGAAGCCGATGTTTTGCCAAACGTATAATCCCGCGATGGATTTATACCGCTGGGTCGCGGAGGGGAAAGTCGTGATTATCCGCTGTGTAATGCCGGAGGGGGTACCGATGCCGGAGCGCGTTAAGGAGATGCTCGGATACTGGATCGTAATGCTGACGCTACTTATTAAACTAGCGCAGGCGGGAAAGGGCGCCGGAACACTGCTCGTACTCAACGAGCCTCACCAGTTTATGTCGCGAGGACTCGTTCACTTTACTAAGCGGATGCTACGTGAGGGTCCGAAATATAAACTCGCGCCGATCATCGCGTTTCATGATTTCAGCGCGTTCCACTCATACCCTGGCTTCGTTGATACACTGCTCGCCGCGTCGGTCAATTGGCATTTATTCCGCAACACGCACGTTGATACGTATAAGCGCTTGATGCCGTATCTCTCGAAAACGTTCGACGATCCGCAGCAAGCTTTCGAAGCTACGCGCCAGTACCAATTTATCGCGTGTTGGCTGCGGGAAGGGGAATACGAAGCGCCATTCGTAGCGGATGCGTTAGTTCCCGTCGGCAAGCGCTATGCGTCCGTAGATAACGCAGCTCTCACGGCGGAACACTCGCGGAAATACGGCCGACCTATTGCGAATGTACTCGCGGAGATTAAGGCGCGGGAACGGGGTTATCGAAAAGCGTAAGATACGCGCGCATAACGTCCATGCCGCCGTTTATGTCGACCGTGACTTCTCCGCTGTGACCGCGACAGAGATAATGCGCTACAATATTTGCGCCAACACGCTCGGTAGAAACTACGCGTAAACCTCGCCGATAGACTTCGCGTTTAGCTGCGTCGAGATCCACAGTGGCGCGAGCAATGGCGGTGTCAATAACGTCGGTATACGGGGACGGCGTCTTTAGGAGACCGGGCTCCATAAATACGAGGCGATCACGTTTAAGCGCGGCAATAACTAGCGGAAGGGTGACGGCAGGTGCGATGAGAGCGAGGTCATCCGGAGAAGGTGGCGCGGGTTGATTTTTCATAGCGTAGACCTCCGTTTTGATTGCGAATATATGTTCGTATTATATAACGGAAAATGCGATTCCGCAATATTCGAGCAGATATCCGAAAAAAAGACTTGCAGCGATGCGCTCCCGTGTGGTATATTAATTGAGCGGAAAGAAAACGAGCGGATTTGCAGGACGCTAGAAACCGTTGGTACGAGCGGGTTGTACGTTGACTGACCGTCGACTTGACGGAGTAATTCGCGGGGCCATAGCTCAGCTGGGAGAGCGCATCGCTGGCAGCGATGAGGTCAGGGGTTCGATCCCCCTTGGCTCCACCAAACATCATATGGACTCTTAGCTCAGTTGGTAGAGCAGTAGACTCTTAATCTATTTGTCCAGGGTTCGAGCCCCTGAGAGTCCATCCTAAAGAAACGGCAGAAATGCCGTTTCTTTGCATTTAGTAACACTTTTATAATGAGTAAAAATCGGTGAGATGAGGATTAATCTAATTAATCTCTCTCTCATGTACAGAAGTGAATCTTCGATCAATAGTATTCCGCTTTATGAAAAGCTCAGTAGGATTTACTATGAATGTGGTAACATTCTTAAATCGACACTGATACCTTTTTGATAAGGTTTCGCAAAAATTCTCTTTGGTATTAATCACATTACCCAGTCTTATTATGCCGAGTATCTTCTAATCACATGTTATACGAATTACACTCCAATACCCAGTGACAGGCTGAATCCCGTTGTTTGAAGTTATGATGATTACAGAATTCTGGATCTTGTTAACTACTAAATATTGCTTGTTATTGAGACACAGTGAAACATTTAAAAGGAGTAGAGTGGTGGGACATAGTCCCATCACTCTACTCCTTTATTTTATATCGGAACTATTCCTAGAATTTTCGTATTCAATTTCAACTAATTTGAAGAAGTATGATGGTCTAGTTTTTAGCCCTTCGCAAAGTTAAAATATTTTACTGACGAATGGCTCATTTTTACCTACCTCGATTAACGATATATATATGATCTATCAACATTGCAGATTCCAGCCAAATCTTCTTGACTCAAGTTCTGGCTAGCTCGTAAGCCTTTAAGTGTCTTTCCGATAAATAACAACTGATATAAAGGTGAAATTAAACATAGTTAAATAATTGAATTTATATATTTTAATACTATTTATTGGATTTTGCGGAGTTATAAAACGAATATTAATTCCTGTTTGGCGTGAGGTGATTAAGAAAGCATCTACTGCTAAGAAGAAAATGATGCTTAGTACGATCATCGAGTGCGTGAGGGTCTACCGAGATTCAGTAGAACTGACGTTGAAATTGAAAATTAGCTCGTTTTTAGCGACTGCTTGTACAAGTAGCTTAAAAGTTGATGATTTGAATGTTGGGGTAAGGCACTGTCGCATCATACTAAGATAGAACAGTAATAGTACTAGAAGCATCCACTGAATTCTGCAGTTATCTAAATTTCAGTGAAATAAAGTAGGCCCTGAGTATCATTTGGTGGCTTTTTATTATACCAAATATAGCCAAACTTATGATATAGTAGAGAGAATTTGAACCGAAAAATAGCAAATATAGAAGAATGATCAATTGTAATATCGAAATTACTAGGTATGTAGTCGCTTTTTTCTACTTTGATAAGACCTATAACAGCATGAGGTGGGCTTTTATGGCTAAACGTATTACGCAGAAGGCAGGCAAGTAGCGTATATAGTGGGAGGATTGTTTATTCTTGGAGATTTAGTGATTCACTTTGGGGTTCTTTTTAGGAATTCTACTTGGTTCGGTCATTCTCGGTGAAATCTTCGGCAGTATGTGGACTCGTAAGCAGTGTAAGGCTAAGAAAGTAATAAGAGCATCTGGAACGTCAGATTAGCGTAGCAAGGACCGAAATTAGTGTTCATAGTACATCGACTAACGCTTCTACCAAAAAGCTGAGAGGTGCACTGATTCTGAAAGCAGAAGTAAGGACATTGTCCGGTACGGATTTTGAGCGTTTAATGGAGCTGTATTACATAGAAATCAAGGCTATACCGTACAACTGGTCGGTGGATAAGGTGATCATTAAGTAGATTTGATCCTTAAAGGCAAAGAAGGTTATAAAATCGCCGTGCAGTGCAAGCGCTGGAATCAGGTTGTCGGAAATGATATTGTATTGCGGCTTAAAGCTAGTCTTTAGTTTGATGTTGATTAAAGTTTTGATTAAGATTTATTATCACAAAATACTAAATATTAAAATTATTGGAGGGTTATATGTCTAAAATATGTGTTCTTCATCTTTCAGATTTACATATTTCTGAAAGAGATGATTTTGATACAAAAGGAATAAGAGAAGCCTTATTAAAGGATTTACTTCAGAAGAAAGCAGAGAAAGGATTAGTTGTAGATATTGTGGCAATTACTGGAGACTCAGTGGATAAAGGTGGAACACAAGGGTCATTTCAAATTGCCGAAAACTATTACATTCAACTATCGCAGGAATTAGGTATAGATAGAGAGAGACTATTATTGGTTCCTGGAAACCATGACTTCCCCAGAAGAAAAGCTGTGGAAGTTTTGTTAGCGAACACTCACAAAGAAAATTATTATGATGAAGTTCAATTTAATGAGTACTGGGAGACATTCGAAACTCGTCAAAAACAGTTTTTTGCTATGGCAGAAAAAGTAACTGGAGTGACAGACTATAGTTTTACTAAATATGGCGGAGCGGTAAGAAATATTAAGATTAACAATAGTATAATTAAAGTCATTATGATTAACTCATCTTGGTCATGCGTGGGAAAGGGGGATTATGGTAATTTAATGGTTGGAAAGCCGCAGTTGGAAGAATTGACAAGAATTAGCAAGAGTTTACCTGAGGCTGATTTAACTATAGGGCTTGTTCATCATCCATTTGAATGGCTAGATAAAGACGAAAGAGAGATGTGTGTAGATTATCTTACAAGCAGTCAAAAAATTAAGGTTGATGCAATTTTACATGGTCATATACATTCGGGCAAGATCACTAGATTTTCTAATCCCGACAAAGACTTATTTAGCTTAATCAGCGGTATTGGTTATCCGGAAAAAGGGGATAAAGGGATTGGAAGGAATAAAGTTTCGAATTGCAGATATGCGATATACACATTTGATACAATTTCGGGCAATGTGAATGTCCAACTAAGGATATCTAGTGAGTCAGGTACTTTTTCTTCTGATACATTAATGTATGACTTGGGAAAAGAGAACGGAATTTTTGATACGTTATATAAAGAGCCACTTATAGAAAAATTCACGGCAGTTACACAAGAAGTGGTATTGAAAAGATCGGAATTTCTGACTATTGAAGTTGATTTCGTTCCGAAAATCAGTGATTGGGTTGGTAGAGGTGATGAATTGTTATTACCCCAAAAAAGAGAAATTTCAGTTATCTCAATTACTGGTGTAGGAGGACAAGGGAAGACAGCGTTAGCATCAGAGTATTTAAGAAAATATTCTCGTGGAGATAGTCCTAAGTATGATTATGGAATTTGGATTGACTGCAGAGAACTTCCTGAGTCTTTTCATTACAAACTGATAGAATCACTCGAAAAAGTATCTGGAGGACTTGAAACAGTAACACTATATAAAGATGAAAGGCTAGAGGATACAGTAAAGAGATTTTTGAAGTATTTAAATAAATATAAATTATTAGTTGTGTTTGATAATATAGATGCGTATGTTAAAGTTGATTCTGAAGGTCCGGTAGAAGAATTAAAACCTTTGTTTAATTCTCTTTGTAACAATGAGCATTCAAGCTTGGTTGTTTTCACTTGCAGGCCCCCGCTAGTCCATTCGAGTTCGAATTTTCAACATATACAATTGAAAGGCCTTGATACGTCTGTGGCAGCTGATTTTTTTGCGAGAAGAGGTATAAAATCATCTGGTGAAAATGCTGAAATTTATGCGCGAGAAGTTTTCAAACTTACAAACGGTCATCCATGGTGGCTTGGATTGATAGCTGGACAAGTCAATGTAAAACAAGAGTCTTTAAAAAAGTGTGTTGAGAGATTAAAGCGAGGTGAAGAAACAACTGGTGGTAGTATACAAGAATATTTTAAGGATATTTGGCAGCAGTTGAATAAAGAGAGACAGAATCTTCTAAGATATTTAGTGGTAGGTCATAGACCATTAAATGAAGATGAAGTCAGTTTGGCTGTTACTACTGACTATGGGCCAGATAAGTTAAAAAAAGAATTAAGGAGACTTACTAGGTTAGGATTAATAGAGCCACATGAAAGTGGTATGAACGATGTATCAACCTTAACCTATCAAGTACATCCATTAATTCGTGAGTTTGTACATCAGTCGTACCCTCCTGCATCACAAGAACGTTTTGTGAAGGGGGTTTTATGCGTATTTTTACCCCAGAGTGTTTTAAATTATTTATTCAATAAAACTGAAAAACCAATGATTGAAGCATCAATGCGGCCAGCCCACTTAATTGATTCTATAGAGACATGTTTGAATTCTCGCAGTCCTGAAAAAGCATTAAATCTTATAGGGGCATATACTTCATTGCTTTACGATGGGGGTTATCATCATCAATATTATTCTTTAGGGTGTAGAATACTAGATTCAACGGACTGGAAGGACGTGAAAATGGTAACCCTTGCTAATAATATTTCCTTTTTGCACTCATTTCTACCGCACCTATGCAGTATAGGAGAAAATTTAAAGTGTGACTTTTATTTACGAAAGTATAATTCTATGATTGAAGAAGGAACTCACAGTCATGTGAATTATTTGTCTTTAGCGAGTAGGATTGCATGGATTAAAGGTAACAATATTGAAAGTATTCGATTAGCTGAAGAGCATATCTTACTTTCCTCTAAGCTTGAGGTCATTCCATCTACTACAGTTTTGAATTATCATGCTCTAGCGTTAAGAGATAGCGGTGAAGTAAAAAAAGCACTAGAGATATTTCAACAATTCGAAATGGAAGAGAAAAGCGATAAGTCAACTTATTATGGGAATTGTGCAAGATGTTACTTTAAATTGAATGATTTCCAATCAGCTGAGAGATATATTCGTAAATCCCTTAAAATTCTGATAGCAAGAGAAAGCTATCATGACATACAGAATATAGGGTATGCCTATCTATGGATTGCGGATATAATGTTTGAAAGACAAAATTTTAAGGACTCTAAGGCATTTTTGTTATTAGCTGAATCTATATGGAAGGAATATGCTCCAGGACTATTATTTAAAATTCACGAGGTCGAGCATAAATTTATTTTAAATGAAACTTGGCACCTTGAGCCTGTGAGTTTAGAAGAGGCCAAGATAATAGAAAACAGGTTTCTTGACACCTAACAATTATTGAATTCAAAAAAATGGGCAGTGCCCCTGACAATCACGCCAGAGCGCATCGCTGGCAGCGATGAGGTCAGGGGTTCGATCCCCCTTGGCTCCACCAAACATCATATGGACTCTTAGCTCAGTTGGTAGAGCAGTAGACTCTTAATCTATTTGTCCAGGGTTCGAGCCCCTGAGAGTTCATCCTAAAGAAACGGCAGAAATGCCGTTTTTTTGCTGTTTGGGGAGTGAGTGACTTTTTATTTGGTTTTGATCGTGGTATAGTTTGGGTAGATAAAACGTACAATGCAAAGGGAGTCGTGCGGAAACACGACTCCCTTTGCAATAGCCGCTTTTAAGGGCGGCGGCTTCGGAAGTTTAGTCAGGAAATAGACCGCATTCCTTTGCGAGAGGGCGGTCTATTTCTTTTTGAGGTAGTTGAGCAATGCAATAATGAACATGCCGAAGATGAATATCAGTGACAATTGTTGGCTCTAATTAAAGACAATCCATATCTAAAGAAACAGCAAGATGCTGTTTCTTTTTTTGTTCCCATTTATTAATTATCATTAAATCCATTAAACTCCTGAAGCATTTCGATAAATGTCTCAAGCTGTTGATTATCCCATTGGGCTATGCGCTCATAAAATATGAACTCCTTATCCTGTAACGCGTCAAAGGTTTTTTGCCGCCCAAGATCAGTGAGAGTAAGAAGTATAGCTCGACGATCGTTAGGGGAGTCTTCCCTTTTGATATAACCCAAATTCTCGAGTTGCTTGATGAGACGGCTGACTGAACTACGATCCATAGCCGTAGATTCTGCCAATACAGAGGCACTTGTTGGACCATAGGAGTACAGCCAACGAACTATATGGAAAGCAGCAGGTTGTACAGATGAATCGAAAGCGGCAGCAGTTCTGACATTTAGGGCATGCGAAGCGCTAATAAG
This sequence comes from Paenibacillus sp. FSL R5-0928, assembly GCF_037970385.1. Lineage (NCBI taxonomy): Bacteria > Bacillati > Bacillota > Bacilli > Caryophanales > Paenibacillaceae > Paenibacillus > Paenibacillus sp. FSL R5-0928. Next base: position 2,401,056 of record NZ_CP150225.1, read on the forward strand.
GGCACTAATTTGTCCACCTAGCTTCAGTTCTAATTGTCCTCTCGACGTGTCTTTACGTTCAGTATTCATTGTTTTAACCACCTAACCTTGTATTTTAAAGTCATCAAACATCTATGTAGTTGACATATATCAATCATCGTCATATAGTTGATATATATCAATTATATGTTTTGGACAATACGCTGTCAAAATGAAATTGGCCCTTATGAATTCCTTATATAAAGGAGAATGTTGAAGATGACAAAGCCGATTATTGTAATTACTGGAGCTACAAGCGGTTTGGGACAACTCGTTGCACTTGAAATGGCTAAGCGAGGTGCCCATCTTGTTCTGACTGCAAGGAGTAATACGCGTTCGGAAGCAACTGAAAAAATGATAAAGGAGAGCGTACCAGCAGTCGAAATTAGTTTTTTTTACGGAGACTTATCCTCAATGAAGGATGTCACTAGGTTAGGACAAGAAATATCTAATGTTTTTCCGAAGATAGACGTTTTAATAAATAACGCAGGGCTTCATGGGTTTGAACAGCGGATAACTGCCGATGGATTCTCAGAAATGATGGCTGTGAACTATTTTGCACCATGGTTATTGACACATACCTTAGAGCATTCTTTGAGAGCAGCAGGAAGTGCAAAAATCATAAATGTTGCTTCAGAAGCTTCACGCCGGCATGGAGTGCTAAAGTTGCCAGAAGATTTGCTCAATACAGCTTCTTTTACTTCCAGAGGATCATCTGAGATTTATGGGAAAACCAAACTGTTAAATATTATGTTTACCAGTGAGCTTGCACGTCGCTGGGCGGAAACGGGAATTAGCGTTCATGCATTGAATCCGGGTTTTAACGTTACAGGCCTCGGGCGTGAACTTTGGTTTTCTTCGATGCTTAAGCACTTATTGAATTTCTTTCGTATTGGCGATCCTCGTAAAGGAGCTGAGATCATTATTCGTTTAATGACCGATCCTAAATATCAAGAGAGCAGTGGGGGATATTTTAACGTTGGGACAGGCAATCCCATTGTACCCGTACAACCGGGAGGAGATAAGGTAATGGAAAATAAATTATGGAACGATACGAGAGACATTGTGCAGCAGAAAGGTTTCGTTGGAAACTGATGTGATTAGTGAAACTGACCTCATTTCCGTTCGAATCACCTACTTTTGATCCTGCGGACTGTATGGCTCTTATTTTCTTTATTCGGTGCAATTAGTCGAGTGATCGGACCGTAGCGCACTTATTTCCTCTCCAGTAGCAGTATTTTGTTTTGAAAAGACTAGATAAGTGCGTAGGAGTCCGATAGCTTGGGAAAACGCCCCATAATGAGAAAATAAGAGCACCTTGGTCCTTTGTATCTCAACCTTCCGCCAGGCCGACCTTTTATAGTACTACGAGCAGAAATAGACCGCATCTCTGGTGAGAGAGGGCGGTCTATTTTTCCATTACCGTTCCCGTTAGTTACGTATTCCTTGAAAAGCGTACCTCACCAACTGCTGCACATAAGCATCGTCTATGGGTTGGCCGGTCACCAGCAAGCGGTAGAATATCGGCCCGTAAATAAGATCGGTAACTACTTCAATATCGAGATTATCCTTCAATTCCCCGCGCTGAACACCCCGTTCCATAAGCAGCCGTGCCTCAAGCCGACGAGGCTGGAAATATCGGGTCCGATAAGCTTCCGCCAAGCCTGAATCCATCTGTCCTTCGCCAATGATCTCCGTAATGATTTTACCCTCTCGACTAATCAGGAACCGGGATAAGTTCGTTGCATGCATGAGAATATCATCAAATACTGAACCTGTGTCAGGTACTGGTAGTCTGTCCGCAGCGGAGGATAGGAATCCATCCATGACCACGGCAGCCTTGTTAGGCCACCATTTATATATCGTAGCTTTGCTAACCTTGGCACGATCCGCTATTTTTTCCACCGTAACTGCTCCAAAACCAGTTTCCAATAATAAATCATAGGAAGCGGAAAGAATAGACTTCTCCGTCTCAACATTACGCGGACGCCCTCGTTTACTCTCCATCTGAAATCACCCTTTCGTTAATCTGTTTCCAATCAAAATATAAACTATACGTTCAGTATACTAAAAAAACCTGAAAAAATAAATGACCATCGCCTATTTACAAAACGATACGTTCAGTATATTATTTAAACATGAATTAGTGAACTGAACGTACAGTATTTAAATTATTAAGATAATCTGAGGAGGATTCACATGCAAAAAGAACAAGCGGTGAAAGAGAACCACATTTCAAGTTGGATGATGTTTATGTTAGCAGCTGCATGCGGGCTTATCGTGGCCAATCTTTATTATGCTCAAACCCTTGTTGGACCTATCAGTGTCTCGACAGGACTTTCTTCTACAGCCGCAGGCTTGATCGTCACTTTAACTCAAATCGGTTATGTTGTAGGTTTGTTATTTATCGTGCCGCTGAGTGACATTGTGGAGAATCGGCGCCTCACGATAATCACGTTAATGGTTGCAGTGGGTGCATTGCTGGTTGCTGCTTTCGCAGCTAATGCGCCTTTATTCCTGACAGCATCTTTGTTTATAGGAACCGGTTCAGTGGTAGCCCAAATCCTGGTACCTTATGCCACCTATTTAGCGTCTGAAGAGCAGCGTGGCCGTGTGGTTGGTAATGTTATGAGTGGACTCTTGCTAGGCATTATGTTTGCCCGGCCAGTGGCAAGCTTTATCACCAGCATCTGGGGGTGGCAAGCTGTGTTTATTTTTTCAGCGGTCGTGATCACGTTGTTAGCCATTCTGCTGTCGCGATTTCTTCCTGAACGTAAACCTGCACCTTCGGTAAGCTATGGTAAATTAATTGTCTCTTTAGGCACCCTTCTAAAACAAACGCCTATATTGCGCCGACGTGCCTTATATCAAGCTTGTTTATTTGGAGCTTTTAGTCTCTTTTGGACGGTGGTTCCGTTGCGGTTGGCGGATGATTTTGGAATGTCGCAGCAAGGTATTGCATGGTTTGCTTTAGTAGGTGTTGGTGGGGCTGTAGCCGCACCGATTGCTGGAAGACTGGCAGATAAAGGTTGGAGCAAATGGTTAACCGGGCTGGCCATGATCATTGCCACTTTGTCTTTTTTACTAATTCATCTTTTCCATAGCCACTCAACTTTTGCTCTCATTCTGCTCTTTATTTCCGCGATTACATTGGATATGGCCGTATCCGGAAATCTTGTACTCGGACAGCGTGTGATTTATTCATTGGGTAGTGAAGCGAGGGGGCGTCTTAATGGGATCTTTATGGCGATTTTCTTCGTGGGTGGAGCCGTTGGATCATCTTTGGGTGGTTGGGCTTATGCCTATGGGGGATGGACCTTCGCCTCACTCATCGGAGTGATCCTGCCGCTATTGGCTTTGGTTTACTTTTTCACTGAAAAAAGATCAACTAAAGCTGTTGAATAAAGCCTTGCTTTAAGAGTGGGGGTTAGGTTTTACACGGCAGAATAGACCGCTACCTTTGGTTAGGGCGGTCTATTTCTTTTTGAGGTAATAACGCGCTTGATAAACGTTAGTTATGCTCCGCTAACTGCACCTCAAACCCGTCCGGGTCCAGGATATAAAAGAACCGCAGGTGGGGATTGGGGGCGATTGGTCCGCGCGCTACTGGGATACCTTGGCTTTTTAAACTCTCCATCGCTTCATCAAGTGACTCCACTTCGAAACCCACAGAAACGCCACATTCCGGTTTCAAAGCCGGGTCACTTCCCTGAATAAGCTCGATCTTGGGTTGCCCCTCCAGACCTAACATGACGATCTGTTTTCCACTGCTTTCAAATCTACGCTCAATGGGTAGCCCCAGTATCCGGTTATAAAAATGAAGGGAAGCCTCCAGATCGCGGACCCGAAGCGTAATCCAATTCATACTCAATTTCATGGTTTTATAGTCTCCTCTGATGAATATTCTATATCGTATATTATACGCTATCATCTTGCCCGGAAATAGGGAGAATGGGGAATCAAGAACGTTTAATGAGGATAAAAGCCCGCAAAATCAGCTGTGCAACCAGTGGTTGACAGTATGTAAGGGTAGATAGGTAGTCAATTACAGAACGTTATAATATGATGAGCATGAGGTGATGGCGAATGGACTTTGCAAATAAATTGCAAAGCTATAGGAAACAGAGAGGAATGTCCCAGGAGAACTTGGCGGAGGTGATTGGTGTTTCGCGGCAAGCCGTGTCTAAGTGGGAATCAGGTCAATCCTATCCCGAAATGGATAAGATGATTAGTTTAAGTGAATTATTTCACGTAAGTTTGGATCATCTGGTGAAGGATGCTTCAAGCGATACCAAAGCAGAGCATGTCGCAAGCCCCGTATATGTAGATCTGAATTCCTTGTTTCATTATGAGTACAAAAGTAAGAGAACATGCTTTGGAATTCCTCTGGTTCATATCCATATCGGACGGGGGCTATACGTTGCCAAAGGGGTTATTGCCATAGGTAATGTTGCGATTGGTGCTGTATCCATTGGTATTGTTGCTTTGGGCGGATTATGTTTAGGTGCGCTTGCTTTAGGACTCATCAGCTTTGCAGGTCTGGCTCTAGGGCTTTTGTTAGCCGTTGGGGGCATTGCGGCGGGTACAATGGCCGTTGGTGGAATAGCATTGGGGATATTTGCTGTTGGAGGTTTAGCTGTAGGTATGTTCTCCTTGGGTGGTCTCTCTATCGCTTCCCATATTGCAATGGGTGGATATGCAAGCGGGCATATAGCTATAGGGGATACCGTAAAAGGTGCTTATACCTTTATTACTCAAGATAATAATTTCAACGACATCAAGGGGGAGGAGGTAAGAAAGTTAATTCAGCAAGAATATCCACATCTTTGGAAGCCCATTGTGCAGGGAATTATTTCAATCTTCAAATAGCTGATTAATTTGCGGAAATTTCTTAACGGTTGTTTCATATGGATATAATCTGGGTAATAAACGATTGGCGTTTGTCATATATGGATCCGGCAAAAATACTTGTTGCTCAGCAACAAGTATTTTGATTTTGTGTTGGATATTTGTGAAAATATAAAACCTGATATTAGATTTTTTGCTGAAAACCGAAATTTTTACAGAGGAGTATTTATTTGAAAAGCATTCATAAGCGCTTATTATTCTTGCTGCTTGTGTTTATAATTCTACCGTATTTTTTATCCGTGTTGTTGATCTATCGGCAGACGAAAGAGAATGTGGAACGACATGAACTTGAGAACAGCCAAGAGCAAATTCAGCAGGCGTCAGCCGATCTAGAGCAATATTTTGATGAAATCATTAATCTTCCATATATTTTATACCGAAATCCAGACTTATTCAGGGTGTTTGAAGAAGGGTTAGAAGAAGATTTTTATTTTAAGCAGCTTGAAATTAATAAGGGTATGACTAACTTCTATCTCATGAGGAGTGAAATTCGTCAGATTCGTTTATTCATAAACGAAGGGAAAAGCTCATTTACAGTTTATAATGCCATGTTAAGTTCCCGTAAAAGGAATCCGGATTTATTACAGCAAGCTTCCATTCAGAAGCTGATGAGCTCTAATAGCAATTATCTTATTGAAGCTCCGCATCTGATTGAGAACTATAACGATACCTCCATTATGCCTCCTTCGGATAAAACGATGGTCTTGACGGTTCATCACAAAATTGTGGATGTCCTAACGCAGGAATTTCTGGGCGTCATCACTATAGATATTGATTTGGACAAGATTGCTCATATCGCTAATCATTTTCTACAGAAAAATAAAGAGAGCGTGTGGCTTTCCGATGCGGAGGATCATGTCATTTACGCCAGTGATGAAACATGGATAGGCAAAACCGTTCCTGATGAACTGCAAAGGAAAATAAGTCCGGCACAGGCAGATACTAAATCTCCAGAAGGAGATATTGTGTTTACTAGAACATTGCAGGAACCGATAAAAGAGTGGCATTTTGCTAAGGTAACCCCGAGCTCTTTTTTATTTGAAGATGTAAGGAAAACCGCCTATACAAACATCATTGTAGGTGTGGTTGTAGGTGGACTGGGCTTGATAATGATAACAATCATTTCATATGGATTTACACGGCCGATAAAATTGCTTAGTCAAAAAGTCCAGCGCATCGAGGGGAGGAATATGAATGCCCCATTCGACGATATGCGGGAGGACGAAATCGGTATTCTAGAAAGACATATCAAGGAGATGATGAATCGGATCAACCGTCACATTGACCGGGAGTATAAGCTTGAGATAGAGAACAGGAAAAATCAGCATAGGGCGCTAAAGTCGCAGATTAATCCGCACTTTTTATTTAATTCTTTACAATCCATTGCTGCTGTTGCCCTACTCTCTGAATCTCCAAAAGTATATCAACTGATTACCTCTTTATCCAAAATGATGCGGTACTCGATTCATGTGGATCAGAAGGCGACGGTTCAAAGCGAAGTGGATTATGTACAGGCTTATTTGAATCTTCAAGCGGAACGTTTTCAGACTGATTTTAGCTATTCCATTGATATACCTAAAGATATTTTTGATATTCCGGTTCCCAGTATGATCCTGCAGCCGCTCGTTGAGAACTTTTTTAAGCACTGTTATGACGAGGGCTATGAACAAGCTTATATCCATATTTATGGTGAAATACAAGGTGAATATTTGAATCTAGTCGTAGAAAATAACGGAAACAGCGTGACGGATGATGAACTTGAGGCATTAAAAAATAATCTCTACACACCGGTTAACGAAGGCAATCCTTCTTTTGCACATATCGGGTTAAAAAACATTCATGATCGCTTGGTTCTTCATTTCGATCACACAGCGGGAATCAAACTAGATTCGATGCAGGGACAAGGGTTCACTGTACGGCTAGTAATTCCACTCTACCTAAAGGAGAAGTAACGTTTATGAAAGCTCTTATTGTAGATGATGAGTCTAATGTTAGAAAAAGCATCCGTTTTTTGGGACGGTGGGAACAATACGGGATTACCGAAGTGCTGGAAGCCAGAAATGGTCTCGAGGCTAAGGCGTTGATTGAGTAGAAATCTCCAGAGATCATAATGACAGATGTCAAAATGCCCAAAAATAGCGGGATGGAGTTAATCGAGTGGTTGGCTGCTAAAGACTATCCGGGAAAAGTGATTATGATTTCTGGGTTTGACGATTATTGTTTCATGCGTAAAGCGTTTAAGCTGGGATGCTTTGATTATTTGATGAAGCCAATTGAAGAGAAAATGCTGAATGAAACTTTAGAAGGGGCGTTGAGAGCCTGGGAACAAGAAGAGGGAGAACGTCGCAATATGGAGTCCGGATTTTATGAAGAGGTAAAAATATTTCGCTTAAACAGGGAGATTACTGCTGCTTGTAACGGTGAAGCTTTTGATGCAGGCGAAATTGCCTCAGCTCTCCCACAGGCAGACGTATACGACTTCACCATGATGTATTTTTACCAATCTCACTATTCGGAGCCATACATTCAGCTTTTGACCGAAGAACTGGCTACACGGGAGTGGGGAAACGCATTTACGCTTCAAAATGATCCTAATGTCTGTGTGATTCTGTCCCTTCATGGACAGTTTTTCCCGATAGAGGAATGGATTACCCAGCATTTTGATATACCTGTTCGTTTGGTTAGCGGCCCTTCCATCCAATCGCTTGCAGAGATATCGTTATCTTTTCAATCTGCACAAAGGTCTATGGCTGAACAAAATTTTAGAGCAATCCATCGTTTGGCGGATTTAGATGATGTTAGGCGTATGAATGATATTGTCGCATTTGTTGATGAGCATTATATGGAAGAGTTAAGTTTGGACAAATTATCCACCCGTTTTTTTCTGAGCCGAGAACATATCTCGCGGAGATTTAAGCAAGAAGTAGGGATGACTCTTACTAACTACGTCATTCATTTACGAATAAATCAAGCGAAACAGTGGTTACTAGAATCGGATGAAAAGATGTACTCGATTGCCTTAAAGCTAGGGTATCAAGATGAGATTTATTTCTCTAAGCTGTTCAAAAAAAACGTCGGTATGACGCCTGCTGAATATCGTAATTCACAGGGAGCAAGAGAAATAGACGCGGAAGTCAGGATAGCCAATACATAAGTTCATTGTTGAATGCATCTGGGGGAATTATGAAAATAAAAAGGGTTCAAATGATTATCGTGGGGTTGATTACGCTAACGCTTTCTTCATGTGGTGCGCATACACGTCCACTGAAGGAAGCGGATTTGAAGGTAGCGGATAAGACAGTCACTTTGGAGGTACTGAATCCTAAAGTGGAAATTTCTATAGAATTCGAGCAGATGGTTAAGGAATATGAAAAGGAAAACCCGAATATTAACGTGGAAATTCTAACCTTTGGCGGAGGAGCTAACTACCTTGATGAGCTAAAGGCGAGGTTTGCGGCCAATGTTGGTCCGGATATTTTTCCAAATGGCGGTTATGAAGAAGCGAGGGCATGGAGTAGATATCTTGAAGATTTATCGGATCAACCCTGGGTGGAACAGGCTTATGACGAGGCGCTAGAACCGATGAAGATGGACGGGAAAATATACGGGATGCCGATCAATTTTGAAGGCTACGGTTTTATTTATAATAAGGATTTATTCGCAAAGGCTGGGGTTGATCCTCTCCCAACAACGTTTACGGAATTAAAAGAGGCGGCGAAAAAGCTGAAGGCTATAGGTGTGACTCCTTTTTCTGTTGGGTATTCAGATCATTGGTTTTTTGTACTCCTGTTGAATATTGCTATTGCCCAACAGGAGGAGCCGGATGCTTTTATTCAAGGGTTAAACAACGGAACACAATCTTTTCGAGAGAATAAGGAAGTTAAAGATGTCATTCGGATGCTGGATTTGACCGTACAATATGGTAACGAAAATTTTTTGACAACAGATTATAATTCGGAAGTTGAGTTATTTGCAACAGGGAGAACGGCGATTCTTAAACAAGGGAATTGGGTTCAGTCTAAAATTGATCAAATATCGCCGAATATGAATATCGGTTTTTTACCCATGCCTATTAATGATGGTGCCGAAAACAATGCGTTGCCAGTAGGGATATCTAATAATTGGGCTGTTAATAAAGAATCTTCGCCAGAAAAGAAGAAGGAAGCCAAAAAGTTTTTGAACTGGATGGTTTCCTCGGAAACAGGGAAAAAGTTCATGAAGGATCGCTTTCATTTTATTTCAGCTTTTAAAAATATAGAGACGGACCGTTCGGGAGCGCTTGTAAAAGATCTTATGCGATACGTCGATGAGCAGAAAACATTATCTTGGAATTGGTTCAAATTCCCTCCCAGAGCAAGAGAGGAGTTTGGCTATCTTATGCAAGCTTATGTAGGAGAGCAAATCAATCGGGATCAATTGCTTCAAGAGCTTCAAAAATCGTGGGATAGCCATGTGAAGTAATAAAACCAAATCAATATAACCCTGTAAATGCATCAATTCACGACATACTCATAACGTCTACTCTTCATTAGAATTTAAAAGGGGAACAGCACAAAGGAAGATCGAAACCCAAATTTAAAGTATAAGAGGAGTTAGATGATGAATTTCAAGAAAATGATTAAACAAACAACAATCCTAACCTTTACAGCTGCTTTAATGTTAGGTGGAGCTACTCAAACCTTTGCGAAAGGAAATAACAAGCCGAACAAGCCGGAGTACAATGACTACGGTTTCTCTCATATCACTCGCGCTGACATGTTGAAATTACCCAAACAACAAAATAGTAATCAATTCCAAGTCCCAAAATTTGATGCTTCAACGATTAAGAACATTCCTGCAGCCGTTAAGTTCGATGAGAATGGAAACAAAATTGAAATGGATGTTTGGGATACTTGGCCGCTGCAAAATGCAGATGGAACTGTAGCAAGTTATAAGGGGTATCAAATTGTTTTTGGTCTGGCGGGCGACCCTAATAATGGATCAGACACATTTATTTATTTGTTCTATAAGAAAGAAGGAGACAACTCTATCAGCAGCTGGAAGAATGCCGGCCGGGTGTTTAAGGATAGTGACAAACTTGTACCTGATGATTATGTTTTAAACAATCAAGCCGAAGAATGGTCCGGTTCAGCAACCATGACATCTGATGGCAAAGTTCGCTTGTTCTACACCAATCGTCATCCTTGGGATCCAGATCGCGGATTTTACGGGAAACAAACTTTAACTACAGCTCAAATTAATGTCTCTGCCCCGGATGGGGATACCCTTAAGATTGATGGCGTAGAAGATATGAAATCCATCTATGACGGTAATCAAGGTGAAATTTATCAAAGTCTTGATATCACCGGTTTCAGCAAAGGCGATTACGACGATAATCATACCTTAAGAGATCCTCACTATGTGGAGGATAAAGGCCACAAGTATCTTGTGTTTGAAGCAAATACAGGGACAAGTACGGGTTACCAGGGTGAAGAATCTCTCTTTAACAAAGCTTATTATGGTAATAGCAATGCCTTCTTCCAAGCGGAGAAAAAGAAATTACTAAGCAGTGCTGACAAAACATCTGCGGAAACCGCGAATGGTGCGCTCGGTATCATTGAATTAAATAATGATTATACATTCAAAAAAGAAATGAAGCCGCTACTTGCCTCCAACACCGTGACAGATGAAATTGAACGTGCGAACATATTTAAATTGAATGGCAAGTGGTATCTGTTCACAAGCTCAAGAGGTTCTAAAATGTTCATTGATGGCATTGATGATGAAGACATCTATATGCTAGGGTACGTATCTAATTCTTTAACCGGACCGTATAAACCATTAAATGGTACAGGACTTGTCCTCCATCAAGATCTTAATCCTTATGATATTACCTGGACTTATGCTCACTTTGCGATTCCGCAAGTGAAAGGGAATAATGTAGTCATCACAAGTTACATGACGAATAGAGGTTACTTTGGGGATCATCATTCCACTTTTGCCCCAAGCTTTGTGCTGAATATTAAAGGCTCCAAGACTTCAGTTGTACCGAACAGCATTTTGGAACAAGGGCAATTGACACTTAAAGGTAACAAACCGTATTAATTATTTACAAAGTAAATGCCAATGTAGTTGGCGTTTACTTTTCTTTTTATAAGCTAAGATTAGCAATGTTAAAAAAGCGAGGTATATTTTGAATAAGAAAAAAATGATAGGAATCACTATATTAATCCTTTGTTTAATTTGTATTGTGACAATAGTATTAGTAACTTATGGCGCTGGAGAGAAGTATAAGCCGGGGATCGACGTTCCTGATCATAAACCTACCACTCGGGCTAGCTATCATTTCACTGTATCTGAGCATTGGAAAAACGATCCGCAGAAACCCATTTATTTTGATGGTAAATATCATTACTATTATCTCTATAATGCTGATTACCCGGATGGAAATGGTACAGAATGGAGACATGCCACATCAACGGATTTGGTGAGCTGGACAGATGAAGGCGTTGCGATTCCAAAATATACAACACCCAATGGTGATCCCTGGTCAGGATCTGTTGTTGTTGACGATAGCAATACAGCAGGTTTTGGCGAAGGGGCAATTGTGGCGATTTTAACACAGCCCTCTGCAGAGGCGGGGAAGCAAGAACAATATTTATGGTTCAGTACGGATCGTGGGCTGACGTTTAAATCTTATAGTGATGATCCTATTTTGCCAAATCCGGGCACAGAAGATTTCAGAGATCCGAAGATAATATGGGATCAACATTCTCATAAATGGGTGATGACACTAGCCGAAGGTACGAAAGTAGGCTTTTACGAGTCTGACAATTTAAAGGATTGGCACTACACAAGCGGCTTCGAAACAGAAAATATTGGAGTTGTGGAGTGTCCTGACTTCTATATGATGCGGGCGAATGATGGCACTTATAAATGGGTTCTTGGGGTCAGTGCAAATGGTAAGTCGATAGGTAAACCCAACACGTATGCCTACTGGACTGGAGATTTTAATGGAAATGAATTTATCACGGATTATCATGAACCACAGTGGCTAGATTATGGATTTGATTGGTATGGTGCTGTAACGTTTGAAGAGGGAAAGGATAAGGATCAATACAATCATCGATATGCTTTGGCCTGGATGAATAATTGGGATTACCCTCATGTTACCCCCAATCTTAACGAAGGTTTTAACGGAATGGATTCAATCGTACGTCAAATAAAATTAACACGAGATGAAGAGCAATCGTATCAGTTAGTATCACAGCCCATCGAAGCATTAGATCAAATGGTAACTTCAACGGATTCCTTGCAAAAAATAAAAGTGAACGGCTCGTCAACACTTGATATCACAGGTGAAAATTACCAGCTCGATGCAGATCTATCTTGGTCAGAGATTACCAATGTAGGCTTAAGACTTCGTGAATCAGCAGATAAGACGCGCCACGTGGACGTAGGAGTGTTTGTTGAAGGACAATATTCTTATGTTAATAGAGCCTTCACTGGACAACCTGATGAGAGTGACAGATATCTTGAAAGCAAGGCCCCCTTTGATGTGAACAAGAAAAAAGTGCATCTGAAGATCCTTGTGGATAGAACAAGTATTGAAGTTTTTATAGATGATGGTGAAATTGTATTTTCTAATGAAATCTTCCCGGAAATAAATGATCAAGGCATTACCTTGTTTTCTGAAGGTGGCACCGCGATTTTTAATAATGTTGTAATTAAGCATTTTGGCAAAGATTAGAATGATTAGTCAGAATTTTTCTAATTCTTGCGCAATAAGAGGGCACTCCAACCTAATTTGGGTGATGCTATAGATGTTAATGCTTTTGGTGATCTATTTTTGCATTGACATACCAAGCTGTTAACACTATGATATGAATGAAAAAATAATTATTCATTCACGGAGAGACGAAAAGTGGAAGACAAAAAAACAAAGATATACGAATGCGCGAAAGAGCTATTTAGCAATAAAGGCTTTAAAGATACTAATGTTTCTGGCATTACCAAAATGGCTGGAATAGCTGTAGGAAGTTTTTACAACTATTATCCCTCTAAGGAAAAGCTTTTTATGGATATTTTTTTAGAGGAAAACGAAAAGCTCAAAAAAAGCTGTATGCAATCGCTCGATATGAGCCAAAGCCCACTGGCAGTAATACGGCAGATGATGGCGCTTAATTTGGAAGGTATGATAGCCAACCCCATTCTTAAGGAATGGTATAACAAAAGTGTTTTCGCAAAAATCGAACAGTTGTACCGGGAAGAAACCAACATTCAGGTAAACGACTTCTTGTATGATAGCTTCCATGAAATCATTAAGCAGTGGCAAGCCGATGGTAAAATGCGCAGCGATATGGATAGTAAAATGATTATGATGATTTTCGCCGCTATGATTAATGTGGAAACCCACAAGGAAGAAATCGGGCTGGAGCACTTTCCACAACTTCTGGACAATATGCTGGAACTAATCATGAAGGGTTTGACAGACTGCCCCTAATACACTTATGGTGCAGTTTTTTTTCTTGTAAAATGAATGAATAATTAAATATTCATTCGAAATTTAAATCCAAAGGAAGGAGGCAAGCAGGTGAGTAAGAGAAGAGGAAAAAAGCGAAAATTCAATAAATGGATTATTGTTCTCAGCATTCTATGCGTGATTACAGTCATAGGTTGGATAGGTGGTATTCTCTTGACTGCTCCGGGAAGGCATGAGGTTCAGCAGCTTACTATCAACGTCATAGATATACAGAATTTGCGGGAGGGTACCTATGTGGGGGAATACATTGGCATCAAAGATCATTCCAGAGATACCAAGGTGAGGGCAATAATATCTGCTGAACGGCTGACAGATATCAAAATACTCAAAGGTGCCTTGGACAAAACAGGGAACCCTGCTGAACTGAAGGATGGTCTAGGCATTGGTGATTTGTTTAGTCATGTGATTGAATCGCAGTCTCTTCAGGTGGACGTTATCAGCGGGGCAACGCTTACCTCTAAAACACATCTTAAGGCACTCGAAAATGCCCTACAGCAGGCGGAGACGAAATAATTCATTTTAAGGAGAATTTATATGAACATTGCAGTCATTTCGTATTCATTCACAGGTAATAATGAAGCATTAGCAAGGAGTGTGGCGGATGCGTTGTCGGCTGAACATATCCGAATCTCGGAAGCCAAACCCCGAACACTCGGTAGGATTACCTTCGATATGATTTTTGACAGGATACCGTTGGTTCAACCGAAGCCTGAGCAAATAGGAAAATATGATATTATCCTATTTTTTGGACCGGTTTGGATGGGGAAAGTGGCCACACCGCTCCGTGCCTATTTAAAGGATTTGAAGAAAAATCCGCAAAAGTATGGTTACCTTTCAATCAGTGGCGGAGCTGACGGTCCAAATCCGAAGGTGCCAGGGGAGCTCAGAAAAAGAACTGGAGCAGATCCTGTTGTATTCATCGAGCAGCATATCGCAGATCTGATATCGGCAGATCACAAACCTGCACGTAAAGATACCTCAGCTTATAAGTTAAATGAGGGGGATATTAATCAATTAACTGGTAAAATAGTGAAGAAAGTAAGGGATATGATCTAGCTATTGAGCTCCAGCGAGACGAACAGAGAAACGGCAAAGCTGCCGTTTTTTTGTTTTCTCTGCAATCTGGTAGAAATTGTTCTATTATAAAGTGTTCGTTCAATTCGCTAGATGGTATGATAGGTATGGGAGGGAATTATAAAATGAACAATGAGACGACTAATGAAAATGAAATAACAAATGAGAATGAGGAAGTAAATGATAATACAGAAATGTCTGAAGAGGATATGGCACAGCTGCTAAAGGCTGTTCACCATAACGGCCTTGTAGCATTGAGAGTACACTTTAAAGATGTTGAAGGACAAGTATTGAACATGGAAGCCTACGGTCCTGTTTTTGTTTTTCACGTGAAAACTGAATTAGATCAGGTGTATTCCTGCGGATTTTTTCTGCGCGAGTTAATTGCAAGATTCCAGTCGGGTAAGGATCCGGCAGCATGGATGGCCTCATTCTTCGTTGAGCTGATGAAAATTGAGGGAGGCAAAACACTTCCAAAACCACCAGCAAGTGAAGAAGAAGCAAAAGGGATCATTGACAATGTGTTAGTTCCGCTTTGTATTGAGGAAATTACCCAAGAATTTGCTCCAGAAAAAGTGCATGTCGGGCTAGCTTGGAACGAGAAATTGGGACCAGTCTTCGAGGCTGGATTTCCAGCGATCACCGATGGGAATAACGTATGCGCATTCCCGCTTCATCTGTTGCTGACTCATTTGCAATTGAACCGGGATCCATCCGAACTGCTTGTTCAAGGCATGTATAACATCCGCAAAGAACATGGATTGGAGTAAAACAGGCTCTGAGCCCTGACCATCCATAACCCAAAGAAACGGCAGAAATGCCGTTTCTTTTTCTTTTGACATTCAAAGAGTAGATCCTTACTCAATGAATTCATTCATATCTACTATAGGCTGATAACCTGCTGCTTGAAGGTTTCGTTCACTTCATCTTCGGACTGTATAGCGCTTATCTTTGCTTTTTAGCTCTATTTACCGAACTCGCGGACCGTATAGCCCTTATTGTCTGTTTATCGCCGATAAAAGTAGGAGAATTAGCCAAAGAGTTGCATCTCAGTCCGTTAACAGAAGAATTCTCTTGAAATTGAACCAATAACGTCTCCTCGGTCCGATAGGACTTGGTGTAGCTGGATTATATAAAGAAACTGTAAATACTTTTCAGATATTTTAGGATAAAATTTCATTTACTGAATACGTTTGCGGACGAAGCTATATGCACAGCACCACTATACTTTTTTAGAAAAATAAACGAAGGCGTGGTAACAAGATGAAATATCTAGTTTCAATACTACTAATTGCTGCAGTGATAGCATCTGGTTGTTCCAATACCACTCCAATCCCTCATCCAACTTCTAATCAGGAAACTTCTCCTTCTCCTAATCCTAATCCAAATACAAATTTGAATTCTGATACTGATTCTTCAGATAACCGCAGAGAAGATACTGTGTTCCTCAACAAAAATATAGGTTGGAAAGCAGTCTATCATTTTCAAGGGATGTCACGCGAAGATATGGAGCTTTATGCAACTAGTGATGGGGGAGAGACTTGGAAGGAGATGGGGGATAGCTTACAAGCAGGAAGTACTCTTCCTAGCGGGGTGAAATCGGGACTTACTTTTGTTAATGAAAAAGAAGGCTGGATTACAACGAATGCTCCATGGGAGGGAAAGGTTGGTTTATATAAAACAATGGATGGTGGAGTTACCTGGAGTGAACAGACAGTCACAGTGCCGGGTGAGTTAGTAAACTCGCAAATCTATGCTTATCCTCCCCTCTTTCTTACGAAGGATCAAGGAATCTTAATTACTCGGCCCGTTGAAAAAGAACATACATTGTTATTTATAACGATAGACGGAGGACAACATTGGAAATCATTCCTTGACGATCATATGGATCAGTATGTTGGTATAGCATGGACGCTCTCTGAGAGTATGGCGACGGTGAAATACGCAGAGAAAACCTGGACATTAAGCATGCAGAACTATGGAAAATGGTCCCTTTAATCGAAATGTTGGCATATTGCGTTTAGAAAAGACGTACACATCAAATGAAGCGAGGCGTTAACCTGACTCCGGCTGTTATAGCTGTTTATGGGATAACGTTTTGTTTTATCCAATATTCGAAACCGGTTTCAAATGTGCGAGCGCGCCGCGCAATGAAATCAGTAGGAGGAAAAGACGATGTTACGAAAAGGAAAAATGTTAAGTCTATTTCTGCTGTTCACCCTCTTAATTGCTTGGGTACCTACAGGGAGTTCAAGCGCGGCATCAAGCTGGAATCTGGCATGGAGCGATGAATTTGATGGGAATTCTCTGAACACTAATAATTGGTCGGCGGAAATAGGTACGGGTAGCGGAGGTTGGGGAAACAATGAGCTTCAGTATTATACCAGTCGCCCGCAGAACCTGCAGGTAACAGGTGGGAATTTAGTGATTACTGCACAAAAGGAGTCGTACGGGGGGATGAATTATACCTCTGCACGGATCAAAACACAGGGACTCAAAAGCTTCACCTACGGAAAAATCGAAGCTAGAATCAAATTGCCTTCAGGACAGGGACTCTGGCCAGCATTTTGGATGCTTGGGGCGAATATTGATTCAGTGGGTTGGCCGAAATCTGGGGAAACGGACATTATGGAGCGTGTAAACAATAATGCTTTTGTTAATGGGACGGTACATTGGGATGCCAATGGGCATGCCGAGTACGGTCAGGTGTCTGGTAACCTCGATTTCTCACAGTACCATGTGTACAGCGTGGAATGGGATGCGAATTATATAAGATGGTTTGTAGACGGCAACCCATTTAATGCTTTTTATATTGAGAACGGAACCGGAAATACGGAGGAGTTCCAGAAACCTTTCTTCATCCTGCTAAACCTTGCCGTGGGTGGAAATTGGCCGGGAAGTCCAAATGCTTCAACTGCTTTCCCAGCTCAAATGCTGGTTGATTACGTACGTGTGTATCAGGCTGCGCCTACCTCAAGCATTGTTAGTGGTGGGATTTACACTTTAGCTGACAAGGCTAGTGGTAAGGTTCTGGACGTAGTGGATGTATCCACAGCAAGCGGGGCGAAAATGCAGCAATGGACCAATTACACTGCCAATAATCAGAAATTTAAAGTGGAGAGTACAGGCGACGGTTATTACAAGCTTACGGCAGTGCATAGTGGAAAAGTGTTGGATGTGCCAAACTCATCAACCGCGAGCGGTGTACAGCTGCAGCAGTGGGATGACAATGGTACCAACGCTCAGCGATGGAGCATTATTGATGTCGGAGGGGGCTATTATAAACTTATTTCAAAAGTGAGCGGATTAGCCATGGATGTATCCGGAGCATCAACAGCCGATGGCGCAGCTGTCCAGCAGTGGACAGATAACGGGAGTGATGCTCAGAAATGGTTTTTTACGAAAGTGAACTAAAGAATGCCGCCCCATATCAAATGGGGCTTTTTCTAATCGGTCTAATCGGTCTAATTTGTTTTAAATCGGATAAAAAAATAGGGGTTAAGTTCAACTGAACAATTTTTATTTTCTGCTTGTTTCTTTTTCGGGTGAGGTGTGGTTTTAAAGGGCTGCTTTTCCGTTTTCTTCGTCTGATTTTGGCTCTGGTGATTCTCCAAGGGGTTAGCTTTAGGAATTGCTGATATAGGGATGAACCCGCGGAATCTTTATTCCAGCATTTATCATCTCCGGCAAAATGGATGATTTTGTTAGTGAAATCATGGTCCGGAATGTTTGTGTTGAACGAATTAAAACGGATATCAAGGGGGAGGTAATTCCCACCAAAAACCGCATTCAGAACATCCTGATCTGGCATGGTGACATCAGGAAAGGTACGTAGGAAGGTTAGCATTTCTTCGTACCAGTTGGTATTCTGGCGGATATTATGCAAAGAAAATAAAATCACTCCGGAATTAAAATAAAGCTCAGGATTTAATCCCTTAGCGCTCACAATATGAGCAACCTCTCTAATCCCCTGGTCCCAAATTGCGGCCAAATACTTGTCATCCAGTTCAACCTGCCATAATTCAGTTATGTCCATATTCACTAATACATCGCAGTCCAGATAGATGATTTTGTCCACGGGTATTAGTGCAGGAAGAAGCAATCGATACATACATGCCTGCGTCCATACATTAATGGAGTTAACATTGGCTAACACCTGAGTTAGATCATCGGGCATAGTGATTGAATAAAAGCTAAGGGTATGATTATGTTTTGTAGTTAATGCGCTAAGCCTGCGCTTATTAGTTTCACTTAAAGAAACATCATGTAAAATATGAATATGAATTGGGGAACTCGTATGATGAAAAATTGACGCTAGAACGACTCCGGCATGTTCAGCATATTTCCCATCCTTATCTTGAAAAGCCAAGGCGATATCGATCATTTGATTTATCCTCTCTTCACGTTTGTGTACGAATGTACCACAGTATACGTTCGCCTTGATCAGAGGACAGAGACATTAAACCCAGAATATTCACCCAATTTGATGTGAGCACCAAAAAAACCAAGTGCTGAATCTCAGCAACTTGGTCGGCTAAGGACTTCAATCTTTATTTTCGCAGCTTAATTCGATCTACGTGATGATTGTTGTCCTTATGCATTATAAGATCCGCACGATTTCGGGTGGGCAGAATATTTTGCTGCAAATTAACGTAGTTTATTTCTTTCCAGATCCGCTTTGAGATTTCAATAGATTCCTCTAGAGACAGCTGTGCATATTTTTTGAAATAAGATTGTTCATCTTGGAAGGCAGTATCTCTGAGCTTAATAAACCGATCAATGTACCATGTCTCGATATCGTTTACATCAGCATCCACATAAATAGAAAAATCAAAAAAATCAGATACAAAATAGTTAGGCATATTATGATTATTTGTAATCGCAGTCTGAAGAACATTTAAGCCCTCAACAATTAGAATATCCGGATTCTCAATCGTAATATATTCATCTGGCACAATATCATAAGTTAAGTGAGAGTATACAGGGCTTTGGACCCGCGGCACCCCAGACTTCACATCCGTTAAAAAAGAAATTAAACTACGCGTG
The DNA here is from genome assembly GCF_037970385.1 of Paenibacillus sp. FSL R5-0928. Classification (NCBI taxonomy): domain Bacteria; kingdom Bacillati; phylum Bacillota; class Bacilli; order Caryophanales; family Paenibacillaceae; genus Paenibacillus; species Paenibacillus sp. FSL R5-0928. The sequence continues at coordinate 2,420,623 of NZ_CP150225.1, forward strand.
TCGTAGCTTTCAGGAAAGCCCTTTTTCGTCATTATACCGCGCTTTTCCAGCTCTGCGTTGGGATGTAGAAACCCATCAGTCGTAACTAAATCCACCTTTGGATGGGAAGGTAATTGTGAGAGAAGTTTTTGTAGGAGTCTGGCCGTAGTGCTTTTGCCAACAGCGACACTTCCCGCGATGCCTATGATAAATGGACCTTTTTTTACATCATTGTTCAGAAAGTGATTTATAGATTCATTAAATTTATGAGCAGATAGAAGTTGCAGATTTAGCAGATTGGACAGAGGAAGATAGACCTCGTTAACATCCTCGCTGGAGATTTTTTCATTAATACTTTGGACTTCCATAAGTTCTTCTTCTGATAATTGGATAGCGGTGAAATCGCTTAGTTTTTTCCAATCCTCACGTAAATAAAGTGTATATGCTGAATTATTCACCATTAAATTTTCCACATCCCTGAAGTTTTTAGAGATTTCTTATGCACTTAGGTATTATAACCGTTCATACAGCTTCATTCCATTCATTGTAATCGACATTATTATGGACATTAAGGAGATTGCATTTCAGTAAATGGGAAAATCAATTAAAATATAGAATATTAGGAAGAATGGGGTGGAGCAATGGAAGTTTTTCGAAAAGTTGAATTATTGAAGGATTACACACGCACGGAAACGTTCCAAGAAGAGTCAGAGGGAAGGAAAATAGTTATAAGTATTTATTATCCGGATACAGAGGGTGTATTAAATAAAAACGCATCTGCAATGAAGTATATGGAGCTTTTCGGGCCCTGTGAACAACAGGCGAGAGAGCTTCTACAAGATATTGGCATGAATATGGAAATCATAAATACATTATCTACCTCAATCAGCGATCGAACCTTTCAAAGCAAATCCAAACGCTCCTATCCAGTCATCATCTATTCACCTGCATTAGGTTTAGATAGAGATATGTATATTTATAATATAGAAGCGTTGGCCAAGCAAGGTTTCATAGTGGTAACGGTCAGTGCTGCGTACGAAGCTATGTTTACTGTTTGCCCTAGTGGTGGATTTATTAATCAATCCGAAGCCATGAGGCAAATAAAAGCTACGGATTATACCGATTTACATAACTTAATCTCCATTCGAAAAAAAGATATTCAATACGTTCTGGATCACCTGTCCACGCTTAATTCTATGGATAAAGATGTGAAGGGCTTATTTGATATGAATAAGATTGGTATTATCGGCCATTCCATCGGCGGTGCTACTGCATTAGATTTAACTATGGAAGACGATAGAATTAAAGCTGCTATTTTATTAGATGCAAGCATGCACTTATATATTGAGAATGAAGAGAAGAACAATACTGTGCCGCTTCTTGTATTAAGGCAAAAGGCCTCGACCTTAGAATCCTTAAGTAATATATTACAGGAGAAACTGGCAAATGATTTCATCAAAGGACAAGAGGCGCTTTTTCAGAATTGGAACGGATATAAATCTTTTCTAAAAATACGAAATGCTACACATATGTCATTTAGCGATCTGCCCCTTTTTGAGGAAGGAGAGACTTTAAAACAAAGAACCTGTGAAATTCATACTTGCTTAAATGAGCTTATAAGTAAGTTCCTTTTGGAACATCTTTTAGATCAGGGGCAAGGTTATTCGGCATTAATTAGTAGTGTTCATAAAGATTTTTGTGAGATCCATGGTAGTGGAGAAGAAATTCTGTAAATTAGCAATAAACTCTCCTTTGTTTATACCGATAAACATATATAAGGGAGGGAATTATGAATGCATTCTGCTCAGTCTAATGAGAAAATATGTAATCATATTGAAAAATACATAGGTGTTATTGATAATGTTTTTAAAGAAATTATTTCAGGTGTTCTGTCGATAGATATTCTAATTCTTGATCCGACGCCTGAGCGGAACTTCTATACTTTAATTACTTCTGGAATGAGCGAATTACCGATGACGGTGCCAGAAGGTGCAGAAGAATATCAATATGCTGAAATAATGATTTGTCTCCCTCCTACCTGGAAGCTGTCGGATGAGGCGTTTAAGGATGAACGGAATTATTGGCCGATTCGGGCCCTGAAAACAATGGCTAGGTTTCCGCATGAATATAATACATGGCTTTATATGGGGCATACGCTTGTGAACGGTAATCCCGCCCAGCCTTATAGTGAGGATACAGGATTTCAAGGGATGTTCGTTTGGGTTCCAGATGTAAAAGATAAAGCCGGTTTCTTTAATTTAGAAATGACCCGTGAGAAAGTGGTGCACTTTTATACGTTAATTCCGCTCTATGGGGAGGAGTTAGATTATAAAATCAAGCATAGCGAGGAAGAGTTACTACACAAGTTAAATAAGATTGGGGTTACGGATGTTTTGGATCCTTCCCGTAAAAATAGTTGTAAGAAGTTATGGGGACTCTTTTAAATACAAGAAAAAACGGCTGAGAGCCGTTTTTTTTATTTTTTGATTCCAAAAGCAATCCAGCGACCATCTACATCTTCGATCACAAATTCTTTGTTATTATAATCGGTGTTTGATAAAGAACGAACAATATGAACACCGGCGGCTTCGAACTCCTTCTCCAACTCTTCTTGCTGCTTCGTAATGAAATAGGCATCGTATCCATAACCGTACAACTCTCGATTGGGAATGACCTTTTGTCCATGGGATTGCGTAAGGATAATCTCTGTATCGTCGCGATACAAACAAAGATGTGGTTCTTGTGTATCTAAATAGGGCACAGCTTTAAAACCTAAGTACTGGCTATAGAAGGCAGCAGTTTGCTCAATATTCAAGGTAGGGAAAATACTATGCGATTGTAAGAGCTTTTTGTCCACGAGTGAGGTCATCCTTTCAAAGAAAAATAGATATCCATATATTACCTCAAGGTAGAAGTTTCAACAATACATGGAGTTTCCATTAAGCAGAAGATTATTCACGGTTGACACCATCGCTGTTATATAATAATATACATGCATGAGCATGCATTTATAAATATTATATATAAGATGAACTTAGAAACTCATGTTCACTGGAAGCATTGATCATACTATACTTAGTTTTTTATAAAGAGGAGAGATATCATGAAGGACTTGTTCACCCCGTATGAATTGAAGGATTTGAAACTGAAGAACCGCGTGGTTATGCCTCCAATGTGTCAGTATTCAGTGTCTAACAAAGACGGAATTGCTACGGATTGGCATTATAATCATTACGTAAGCCGCGCCGTTGGCGGAACCGGATTAATTATTATTGAAATGACGGACGTGGAGCCTGATGGACGGATTACTGATTTTGATCTTGGCATTTGGTCTGATGAGCAAATTCCTGCACTGGCCAGAATCGTTGAAGCTTGTCATTCTTATGGCGCTAAAGTAGGTATTCAAATTGCACACGCCGGACGTAAAGCAGAAGATGCAGCAGTTCCTGTATCCTCATCTAACGTTCCTTTTGACGCGGACTCCAAAACACCACGTGCATTAACAACTGAAGAAGTGAAAGCTATGGTTGAGAAATTCCGGTTGGGCGTGAAGCGGGCGATACAAGCGGGATTTGATGTTATCGAGCTTCATGGAGCGCATGGTTATCTTATTCATCAGTTCCATTCCCCTCTAACCAATCAAAGAACAGATGAATACGGCAAGGATTTAACACTGTTTGGTACAGAAGTCATTCGCGCAGCAAAAAGTGAAATGCCGGAAGGAATGCCATTGATTATGCGTATCTCCGCCCAAGAATATGTTGAGGGCGGGTACGGTATCAAAGAAAGCTTGGAATTTAGTAAAGCTTACAAAGAAGCGGGCGCAGATATTTTCCATATCAGTGCAGGTGGTGAAGGTCCTATCGCAGCTGCCGGGAAACCAGGGACGCATGCAGCTTATCAGGTTCCTTTGGCTAGAGAAATCAAGTATGGCTTGAATGTTCCGGTTATTGCGGTTGGCAGATTGGATGAGCCTGTACTTGCTAATGCCGTGATTGGGAATGAGGAAGCTGATCTTGTTGCCGTGGGCCGGGGCATGTTGAGAAATCCATACTGGACGCTGGAAGCTGGGGTTGAACTTCAGAAAGATGCCGGCATTCCTAGACAGTATACTTTCGGGTTTCCAAGAATTAATGGGTAAAGACTAATATAAATGGTATGAAGTCTGAAGTCCAAACAAAATAATTGTAAAGTGTGGAGGGGCCGGCTTCTTGGAGAAACGGTCTCTCCTCTTTTTTAAAATAAAATAAAGTATAAGTATCGAACCTATACTTTATGTATGCTTGTGGATTGTAGTACTATTATATAGAAGGAAAAAATCATGAAAAGCCATACACCCGGGAGATGAATAATAAAATGGACGACATTCTTAACAATGACCTTATAACGAGTTGGTTGACGTTAACGCATATACAAATGAATGTGACGAATGAATTGGAAGCTAATCTACAAGCCAAACATGGCTTATCCTTAAAAGAATTTTATTTGCTGTTATTTTTATCGGAAGCGCCGGAGAAGAAACTGAAATTGCAGAAACTCGAAGCTATGGTGGGTTTAAGCCAGAGTGCAGTTTCCCGACTGGTTAGTCGGTTTGAGGCCAAAGGCTGTGGCGCTTTAGAAAGAAAAGCGTGTGATGCTGATCGCAGAAGTATCTATACTGCCTTGACTGCCATTGGCGAAGACAAGCTCCTTCGTGCACAAGATACCTTTCAAGAGACCCTGCTTGCAGCTTTTCCAGAAAAAGATGTGAAAGAGCTTTTGGATCAAATGCTTCGCATGAAGCATCAATCATGAATTCACAATAAAAACCTCTGTTTTGGTAAATGGACCGAATCTCCATTTCCCATACAGAGGTTTTTTAGTGTAAGGCGCTATTTACATCATACCTGTTCATCCCACTGTTGCTGGGAAAGCCGGTAATAATTATAGTCTTCATGTTCAATTGTAATCTCGTCAAGAAGCTCGAAACCACATTTTTGAATGACTCTATTAGACGGGATATTGTGTTTCAGAGCAATGGTGTTTAATACATCGGTAGAGCTATTATCAAACAAATACTTAATTAATCCCTTGGCAGCTTGAGTAGTGTAGCCTTTACCGCGATGATCCTTGGATATGGCATACATAATCTCTCTGTTAGGAACGGGCAATTCCTCCTTAATTCCTGTACAACACCAACCAATAAACTCACCGGACACTTTTAAAATAATGCCTAAACGAAGACGAAGCTCTCCGATATCTCCGCCCGCTGAGATCACTTGAAGAAACTGCTGGTTCTCTTTTATTTCATAGTTTATTAACCAGTCCAACCGTTGTTCTTTAGGAACATTCCAATCTGGCAAGAATTCAATAATTTCAGGCTGTAGAGTAAGCGCATGAAACTCCTCTAAATCCTCCACACTATATTCCCGCAGAAAAATATCTTTACAATCAATCGTAAATAAATCACTAGAATTGGCCTTTTCATTCACAGCTTCGCTCAACTTTCACCACTCCTTTATTAACTAACAGATATTTTACCATGGAATAAATGATTGATTTGGTAATATTTGATTATAAAAATTGTTTTCTTTTATTTCACATAAATATTAATTGGTTAATATATTAATTGACTATAAAATATGTTATTATGTTTCGTATAAACGGCAATGAACTAATACAGTTAGGTTTTTAAGATTTCTACTATAAAGATAACAGGTGATATTTTATGAAAAATGACAACGGTAACAAATTTATTAATGGTAGTCTAATTGCGCACTATAAGTTTGATAATCTAGAGGATGTGGGTCAAGATTTCTCGGGGAACGGCAATGATGGAACCGCTTCAGGTACTACGCTGCCGGCTATTAAATCCGTAGCAGGTAGACAAGCTGTTTCGCTTGCTGGGGGAGAACATGGCACATCCTATATTTCATTACCTAACGATCTGCTTAAAGAGGTCAGTGACCATACAGGAATTACAATTTCGACATGGATGTATGTAAGCAAAGCTTCAAGCTTATGGGAAAGAATCTTTGATTTTGGTAAAGGTGAAACAGGACCTTATATTTTCGTAACTCGCAATTTGCGGGGGACTTGTTTTGCAGGGGAAGACTTAATCGCAGATCCAGGGAAATCCTTTGCGACTGATGAATGGGTACATGTTTCCTTTGCAGTTACAGGTACAGAAGGTGGAACACTAAGCAGTGCAGGTCCTGTGATGTATGTAAATGGTGAAGTAGTTGCGGATGGAATGATCAGCCAAACCTCGAGTGGCACATATGCTAAGCTGCGTACATGGTTTGCTACTTTTGAAGATCAACAGAATTATAGCAATAATACAATCGGGAAATCCCAATACGCGGCAGATGTTGATTTTAGCGGCTATATTTCGGACTTCCGTGTATATAAAGCAGGCTTAACTCAAGATGAAGTGATTGAAATCATGTGCGAATCTTTGACGGATGAAGATATCGTAAAGCTTGCAAAAGATAAATACTTAACCTTCCCAAGCTCGATCATTACCAAAGATATTGAGTTGCCAGTTTCGCTGATGGGCGGAAAAGTTGACGTATCTTGGGTATCCAGCGATTCCAAAGTCATTTCTAATGAAGGTGTTGTGAATAAAGGAGTTCAATCTGCTCAAGGCGTAACGCTTACAGCACATTTGAAAAAGGGAGCTAGTACAGTAGAAAAGAGCTTCACGGTGTCTGTGCTTCCGGAAGATTTGCCACCATACACCTTAACTATTGATGGTAATCAGGAGATTTTGGATGTTAGCCAAATTCTATATGGTTTATTCTATGAGGACATTAACAACGCAGCAGACGGTGGGATCTATGCAGAGCTAGTGCAGAATCGCTCCTTCGAATCTTTTGCTTTTGACAGCTATTCGCATGTATGTGGTGTACATGGTGCTTCCACCGGAAGAAATTATACACCTCTTCACGCATGGTCTGGGGATACAGAGAAAATGACTGTCCATAATACAGGCGGATTAAACGATTTCTTCGGCATCGAAGATAAAGATATGAATGCTCATTATGTGACGGTAGCGGATGGCGCGACTATTAATAATAGAGGTTTTGCGGATTCCAATCAGCACTGCTCGATGTTTATTAAGGAAGATGCCAAGTACAACTTCACAATCTGGGCGAAGGCAGAAGCAGCAGGCACAATTACCTTGCAATTGCTCGACAAAGACGGTAAAGCCATCAGCGATACTGCAATTGTTGAAGTAAACGGTGACGGCAACTGGAAGAAGTATGGTGTCGATTCTAAGCTTGTATTAACAGGGTCTGAAACTGTGCTTGGTCAGCTGGCGTTAACCTTTAACGGTGAGATCTCCATTGATATGGTATCCTTAATTCCTGATGACGTTTGGGGCGCTGGTGAAGAGGAACGTTCTGCTACAGCTCATGCTAACTATAAAGGAAATCCAAACTATAGATTAAGAAAAGACTTAGTGAATGCACTCGTTGATCTTCATCCTACATTCCTGCGTTTCCCTGGGGGTTGTATTTCTGAAGGTTCTCACATTTGGGAGAACGTGTACGATTGGAAAGAGTCCGTCAACGATATCGAATTGCGCAAAGAGAACTATAACGTATGGGGCTACATGATGACCATGGGTCTTGGATATATGGAGTATTTCCAATTAGCCGAGGATTTGAACGCAACACCACTTCCGGTTATGGCCTGCGGCGTACTCTGTCAAGCTCGTTCGGATTATGCGAATCCAGCTGGCGGTGCGTTAAGAGATTATTATGTGAAGAACTTTACGGATCTGATTGATTTTGCGATTAGCATGGATTTTGACAATAATGAGTGGGCTGCATTGCGTAAAAAGATGGGCCATGAAGCAGCGTTTGACCTGCGTTATTTGGGTGTGGGGAATGAAAACTGGGGTACAGAGTTTTTTGCCAACTTCGAATATTTTAAAACAGTGATTGATGAGTATATGGTGAAGAACTATCCTGATCATGAATTGACTATTCTCTCTACCGTGGGTGCACAGGCAGATGATGATGCTTACCAGCAAGGTTGGAAATTCCTAAGCGGAAATTTACAGGGCTCGGAAAAAATCAGCTTTACGGATGGTACATCGAGCATCGAAGAGACTGTTACCTGGTACGAAAAACAAAAGAACTACATGGATACCATTGCGGATGAGCATTACTACCGTTCCAATGAGTATTTGTTAGAGAATGCTGATCGTTACAACTACTATTACAGAGCCTATAAGGAAGACGGCAGCTTGGATGAGGCTGAAACTTCAAAGGTTTTTGTGGGTGAATATGCTTCCACAGATAAAAACACATTGGCAGGAGCTGTTGCTGAGGCAGCGATTATGTCCAGCTTCGAGAATAACTCTGATGTGATTAGATTGGCGGCAACGGCACCGTTGTTCAACAAGGTTCTGACAGATGGCACCTATAGATGGACACCGGATTGCATCTGGTTCGATGATGAGACCGTATGGTACACACCGAACTATTATGTTCAGCAGCTGTATGCTAAATACCTGGGAACCAAAGTGGTTGGCACCTCATTTTCGACTTATCGCAACGGGGAGAAGGTAGACCTCATTCCTCATGGAGGAATTGAAGTGGCTGCCGGGAAATCAGCTGTGATCGTGAAACGGGTGAAAGTGACCTCGAATGTAGATGGCAGTGTTTGGTTGGATCAAGATTTCACGCAGCCGCTGAATGAAGCTTGGAAAGTGATTCCTGGCTCTGCCGGATATACGATTGATCCTTCCAAAGGTCTGGTATTGAAAGCGCAGAATGGCGGACTGAATGGATTGTATATCCTTAATGACGCGTGGACTAATTATAAAGTAGAGGTTGTAGCTGAAAAAGCTTCTGGCGAAGATGGCTTCTATGTAGGCGCAGGTCTGACAGAAATCTCACCGGAAAATAAAGATGTCATCGAATATGCGATTGGCTATAATGGTGATGCCACAGGAGTCAAGGTGTACAAGCAAGGGATTGAGGCTTATACTCTCGGCGATTATTCCTCTAGTACCGCTGCTGGTAACCTGAGAGCCAGTTGCTATGAAGAGCTTGCGGATCATACGGAATATACTATCACCGTTAATTATGGTGGAGCAGATGGCAAACATTTGATTTGCTCTTATACAGATGGCAAGGTAACAAGCAAAGTACTGGATTATAAGCTTGAGGCTTATAACAGAGAGGTATATAATTCCGTAACTAAAGATGATAAGCATCTTTATGTGAAGCTTGTAAATGCGGATGGTGTAGAAAAAGCAACGAAGCTTGATCTAAAAGGCTTAAAAGTAGCTGCTACTGGTAAACGGATTACCTTAACCGGAGACGCCTCGCTGGTTCACACACCTAATGTGAACAGAAAAAATGATGAGAAGGTTACACCAGTCGAAACAGAAATCGTAATTGATAAAGACACGGCAGTTGTGAAGCTAGCTGCCAATTCCGTAAATGTGATTGTTCTGGATCTGATTTAATAGAAAATATGCTTTCCAACACGCGCCGATCTTTTTGTTCGGCGCGTGTTGTTGTTTAACAAGCCTCTAAATCGGTTGATGATTATATAGAGAGAACTGTCCACTTGCTTGATGAATCTCAAAATCTATCTTACACTGGTGAAAGTACAATCACCGACTGACCCTCCAGCCCGCGATCCTCCCAGATGTTTTATCCACAGCTGCCCTTCATTACTCCAGAATACAGTGCATACCCTAGCCCCTAAAAAGGAGAACGATAAAATGATGAAATCATTCAAAACGGACTGGAAAGCAAATCTGAAAAATCCTCAAACGATTATGGCCTTGTTTACTTATCGTTATGGAAATTGGGTGTATTATCGAGTGAAGAATGGCATCGTGCGAAAACCTTTGTGGCTTTTATATCGAATAATGGATGTGCTTTTTGTCCGTATTCATGCAAATGGAGAGCTTCACGCTCAAGCTCAAATTGGTGATGCGCTTCATTTACCGCATGGTTTAAATGGGATTATCATTAGTCCTAAAGCGGTGCTTGGAAGCCATGCTACTATTTTTCATCAAGTGACGATTGGCGGGAGAAATAACTTAGGAGAGCCTGTGATTGGAGACAGAGTTTTTATTGGAGTAGGCTCCAAGATTCTTGGACCGGTTGTCATTGGTAACGATGTTAATATCGGGGCCATGTCTGTAGTGGTAAAGGATGTGCCGGATAATGCTTCGGCAGTAGGTATTCCTGCTAAAAATATATTGCGGAGTGAACCGAAACCAGAGAATACAAGATAAAGACGTTAGGTTCTAGTACATAGGGTACGCGTGCGCTTTATTTTAATATCTTACAGGGTATAATTAAAGCATCCAAGTAATCTTGTAATAACCTTCTAGAGATCGGAGTAATGAAATGAAATATAGCAATTTAGAAGAGTGTGTTAATGATTTAGAGAAACACGGACATTTAGTTCGGATTCGTGAAGAAGTGGACCCTTATCTAGAGATGGCGGCGATTCACCTAAAGGTTTATGAGGCTGGTGGACCCGCATTATTATTTGAGAATGTAAAAGGCTCGAAGTTTCGGGCCGTATCTAACCTTTTTGGAACGCTAGAGCGCAGTAAGTTTATCTTTCGGCGGACTTGGGACTCCACACATAACGTAATTGCCCTTCGCAACGATCCCGTAAAAGCACTCAAAAATCCATTTAAATATGTTGGAACCGGATTATCCGCGAGAAAAGCATTGCCTATTAAAAAGCCAGGAGGTCTGCCAAGCGGTTTCCAGGAAATTAGTATCTCTGATCTTCCGCTAATCACACATTGGCCGGGAGATGGTGGTGCTTTTGTAACCTTGCCGCAGGTGTATTCAGAAGATCCGGACAAGCCGGGCATTATGAATTCCAATCTGGGAATGTACCGTGTGCAGCTGACTGGAAATGAGTATGAATTAAATAAAGAAGTGGGCATTCATTATCAAATTCATCGCGGCATTGGCGTACATCAGGAAAAAGCGAACCGCCAAGGACAACCGCTTAAAGTGAGTTGTTTTATCGGTGGGCCACCCGCTCACTCCTTATCGGCGGTTATGCCTTTGCCTGAGGGAATGAGTGAGATGATCGTTGCAGGTTTATTATCAGGACGCCATTTCAGCTATAGCTATGTGGATGGTTACTGTATCAGCAATGATGCGGACTTTGTGATAACAGGTGAAATTCACCCTGGTGAGACGAAGCCGGAGGGGCCATTTGGCGACCATTTAGGCTATTATAGCTTGGTTCACCCTTTCCCAGTAATGAGAGTACATAAAGTGTACGCCAGAAAAAATGCAATCTTTCCATTTACGGTTGTCGGTCGGCCGCCACAGGAAGATACCGCGTTTGGTGAGTTAATTCACGAGCTGACAGGTGGGGCTATCCGCCAAGAAATTCCGGGCGTCAAAGAAGTTCATGCAGTCGATGCTGCGGGTGTTCATCCCCTGCTGTTCGCCATTGGCAGTGAACGTTATACGCCTTATCAGCAAGTAAAGCAGCCAGCGGAAATTCTGACCATTGCTAACCGGATTTTAGGTACGGGTCAGCTTAGTTTAGCTAAGTTTTTGTTTATTACTGCAGAAGAGAATCAGCCTATCAGTACACATAATATCGAGGATTTCTTGACGTATATCTTGGAGCGGATTAATCTTCGTAGAGATATTCATTTCTATACCAACACCACGATTGATACGCTTGATTATTCCGGCACAGGATTAAACAGCGGAAGTAAAGTGATCTTCGCAGCAGTAGGGGATAAGAAAAGAGAGCTATGTACAGAGGTACCGGGCATGCTTAAAGAATTACAGGGATTTGGACATGCACGAATGGTGATGCCTGGTCTTGTTGCCCTTCAAGGTGCTAAATTCACAAGCTACGCTGAAGCAGCATTGGAAATGAACAAGCTTAGTGAAGCTATTCAGGAGCAAGGGGCACTTCCTTCTTGTCCAATGATTATTTTGTGTGATGATAGCGAGTTTTTGAGTGAAAAGATCGACAATTTCCTATGGGCGACGTTTACCCGCAGTAATCCATCTCATGATATCTATGGAGTGAACAGTTCTACTGAGTATAAACATTGGTCCTGTGATAACGTGATTATTGATGCTCGGGTAAAACCCCATCAAGCCCCACCACTGATCCCCGACCCAACCGTTCAGAAGCATATCGAACGATTATTTGCGTCAGGTGGCAGTTTAAGCGGAGTTAAGATATAGAGAAACATTCATCAGCCTTCTTGGGAATCCAAGGAGGCCTATTTGCTGTTTGTGAAATGATTTTGCTCATATGAAATAAAAAAGGCATAGGGGTATTATGGGGTGTATGGTATATATTTACTATTAATATTGGGGAAGTGTTGTTCTGATGGAAATTATGGAAACCGAACGTTTATGGATTAGAAGGTTCTCAGCAGAGGATTGGAAAGACCTTCATGAATATTTGTCGCAAGAAAGTGTTGTGAAATATGAGCCCTATTCCTTGTTTAGTGCAGATGAATCTCGCACTGAGGCGCTCAGACGGTCATCGGACCGTGCTTTTTGGGCAGTCTGTCTTAAATCTACGACCAAAATGATCGGCAACTTATATTTTCAAGAGAGCGAACCAAAGGCTTTTGGCGTTTGGGAATTTGGATATGTTTTTAACCCTGATTTTCAGGGAAGCGGGTATGCTACAGAGGCTTGTAATCAATTGTTAAACTATGGCTTTGATAATCTGAAAATGAGACGTGTGATTGCGAACTGTGATCCCGAAAATACACGCTCATGGAAACTGCTTGAACGATTGAAGCTTCGTCGAGAAGGACATTTTTTGCAGACGGGTTATTTTAAATACGATAGTAATGGAGAGCCAATCTGGCATGATACTTATTCCTATGGATTGCTCAGAAGTGAATGGTTAAGGATGAAGGAATAGCAAAACTGTTGTCGTGATCTCAAAAGGCGGGTGTCCCCTCACTGATTCTTCTGTCCTAACTGCTTACCAAATCGTAGGTTTTTATAACTATAGGCGAAGAAATTGAACGGTTTAGTGTATGATAAAATCTGTTTTTTAAATGTTCAGAGTGACACTTAGGTGGTAGTATCGTGTTGGATATGAGTAAAACTGGAATCATCTACCATCCAGCTGCCTGAGCAAAGAGGAGGGGATACGCGCACGAAGTGAACTTATATTTGAAGAACGAATGACAACGAAGCTTATTGTAAGCGTTTACTACAACAGGGCTAGATGCGTACTAAGTTCTTTCAATCATAAGAAAGCGGGTGAAGCACGGAAGATGAAGAGGAATAAACTTGGAAATAAAATATTTATGGTGTTATTGTCGTGGATCTTCATTTGTTCATCAATACTTCCATCTACAACATTTGGGGGGCAACAGGCCAGTGCAGCTTCAGGCCCAATAACCTTGCAATATGATTTTGGAACAGCAACAAGTCCTGTTATGAGTGGTTATACAGGCGTGCATGAATCTAAGTTATATACGAATGAGCTAGGGTATGGTTTAGATCAGGCGGTTGCTTCGAGGAATCGTTCGGGTGGAGACGGTATGACCAACGATTTTGTATTGGGACTGTCCTATTCTTTTTTGGTGGATCTTCCTAATGGGGATTACGATGTGACTGTATACTCAGGAGATTTACTAGCGGGTACAAGTACAACCAAAACTACGATTACTTTGGAAGGTAGCACGGCTGGGTCGATAAGCAGCAAGCAAGCTGTAAATCAAGCTACCTATCGGACGACTGTTCAAGATGGTCAACTGACCGTCGGCATTACGGGTACAGGGGTTGGCGGATATTTAAATGGACTAATTATTCAGCAGATTGTACCAGGTCCATTGAAAGCCCCTGAGGGATTAGTGGTTCATAATATCACCCCCACTGAGGTATCTCTGGGGTGGGGCAGCGTGACAGAAGCAGTCTATTACAATATTTATCGAACGGTTCTTCCTAGTGGAACCCTTCAAGCCATAGGTCAAGTTGCTGCTAACAGCTTCGTGGATTCAGATGTAGATGAAGGCAGTGGTTACATTTACAATGTGTCAGCTGTAAATGGAAAGGGTGAGGAGTCTGCTTTGAGCGCATCTGTGACAGTAGACAAAATTCCGGGGGTAGAGGTTCCCGCAGCACCAACCGGTCTTTCAATTGTCAGTGTAGGTGTAAGTTCTGTTCAACTGAGTTGGAACAGTGTGGCTGGAGCAAACCGCTATACGATCTTAAGGTCTGATGCAGCAGATGGAACATTCCATGAGATTGGTCAGTCAGAGAAGACGACATTTACGGATGCCTCAGCGGATACCTCAAAACGGCAATATTATGGGGTGAAGGCAGCCAATGACCAAGGAGAATCAGAGCTATCTGATAAGGTGGAAAGTGCCGTGTATACGCCTCCTGGAACTTTGCCAGAAGGAGATGTTTATTCCTTTGATTTTGGCCCGGGTGCTGTGGCTGAAGGTTATCTTAAGGTAGATGCAGGGGGATCTTATTCCTCTGAGGTCAAATATGGATTTACAGATATATCGAAAGTAACTGGGGTAGACCGAGGAACCTCAGATCCTTTGCGTTCAGATTTTGTGGTCCCTAAGGATGCTACCTTTAATGTAGATTTACCGAATGGCGACTATACTGTGTCACTTATCGCTGGTGACAGCGCCGGAGATACAGAGATTGGCATCAAAGTAGAATCCATTCAAAAAGTTCAACAGACGAGCAAAATAGCAGGCCAGTATTTGGAAATGAGCTTTGACATCGCTTTGGTGGATGGACAAATGAACTTGGTGTTCTCTGGCACTAAGCCTAATATCAATACACTGGTGATTACTAAGCAGCCAGACCGTCCTGCTAATGAATTGCCAACAGTTTATATTGCGGGTGATTCAACCGTGCAGACTTATGATCCTTATTGGATACCACAAGCAGGCTGGGGACAAATGATTCCTGATTTCTTTAGTGAGGAAGTAACGTTTAAGAATCACGCTATCGGAGGCCGCAGCTCTAAGTCATTTATTGTCGAGGGAAGGCTGGATGAAGTCCTGCGTAAGATCCAACCGGGTGACTATTTCCTTATCCAGTTTGGTCATAATGACGCAACGATTAGCGTTCCAGACCGATATGCTTCTCCAGCCGATTACAAAGTTTATTTAAAAACTTATGTCAATGGAGCTAGGCAAAGAGGAGCAACTCCGATTCTGGTGACTCCCATGGGCCGCAGAGATTATAATGCCGCGAGTGAAAAATTTAATGTGAGCTTTCCAGAATATGTGCAGGCTATGAAAGAAGTAGCAAGTGAGTTGGATGTTGACTTGGTCGATCTTAGCGCACTCAGTGTAGCTTATTACAATTCTATCGGTTTTGCAGCTACACGCTCTGTATTCCTTCACCTCGATGCAGGGATATATGGTGCTTTCCCAAATGGCTCGGCAGACGATACTCACTTTCAAGAGTACGGAGCCATTCAAATGGCCCGTCTGCTGGCCAAAGGAATAGGGGAATTAAATATTCCACTCTCCAGCTTTGTGCAGGACATCAAACAGCCGGAAACGGTGCCAGCGAAGCCTGAAGGACTTGTAGCTGGGAGTATCAGTAATGCAGGTGCAGTACTGAAATGGAATACAGTAGAAGGTACAGATATCTATAAAATCTATCGTAAGCTAGCGGCAGAAGCCGAATCTGCTTATACATTAGCGGGAACTTCAACTTTCCCTTCATTGACATTAAGCGGGTTGGTTGAAGGTCAAAGCTACTCGGTAAGAGTGACTGCAGTGAACGGGCTAGGAGAGTCTGTGCCTTCAGATGAAGTGAAGCTGACTACGAAATCCGCTCAGTATCGTTATGATTTCGGACCTGTTGGTTCACCCGTTGCTGCGGGTTATACGGAAGTGAATGTGAATGTCCTATATACCCCAGAACGAGGATATGGTTTGACCTCGAGTGCAGGGATGATTGATCGGGATCGGGGAAATGCGACGGACGATCTGCGCAGAGATTTTATGATTTATTTTGGAGGATCGTATGAATTCAAAGTTGATTTACCCAATGGTTATTATTCTGTTAAGACTTATACAGGAGATTGGATTGGATCTGCTAAGACGAATGTAGCCATTGAAGGCAAAGATTACGGAACAGTCTCCTCAGGTAAGGAAAATATTGCTGAGAAGCTGTATAACCAGATTGCTGTCAAAGACGGGCAGATGAATCTTGTCTTTAGTGGCACAACCGCTCATCTCAATGGGCTGGAGATCACACCGTTATTATTAGCCCCAACGAATCTGAAACTGGGTAGCCTGGATTTAAACAGTGAGCCTATTACAGCTAATCTTTCTTGGGACAGTATGGAGGGGGCGCTGAAATACCGTATATATCGTCAGGCTACGGTTGCGAATAGTGCAGAGCTGCTGGACGAGACAATAGAGCCGTTCTACACAGATACCACTGCGGATATTGGTATGGAATATATCTATACGGTAACTTCGGTCGACAGCACGGGACTGGAATCCGTAGGCTCTAATGCGCTAAAAGTGTCTATGATTGATCCCTCCGTAGCAAAAGCACCCGTACCTAGTGGTCTAGCTGTACAATCTACGAACAAAAATGATGTGACCTTTACTTGGAATGAGGTACCGGATGCACGGATGTTCAACATTTATCGTGCGAAATCCGCAGACGGTGAGTTCATCCTGATCGGCAAATCATTCGAAGCTTCGTACACAGACATGACCGTTCTGACTACCATTCCTTACTATTACAAAGTAGCCTCGGTAAATGCAGGCGGCATCTCTGATCTATCCGCTACGTTGGAAGCCTCAGCGGTGACAACTTTATACCGGAAGATGGAGGCGCTGGATCGTGCGCCTGTAGCGGTTAAGACAGATGAAGGTGTGTATATCAGCTGGCGGATGTTAGGTCTGGATCCGGAAACGATAGGATTCAATCTGTATCGTGGCGATAAGAAACTAAATGATTCGTTGATTACTCAAAACACGAACTATCTCGATATTACAGGCAGGGAGGATGCCAAATATAGAATCACATCAGTAATCAATGGAGTCGAGAAATCTGCTTCGGAACCATTCAGCGTATGGCAGAAGCAATATCTATCGATCCCTTTGCAAAAGCCAGCAGATGATTACACCAAGGATGGTCAACCGTATACGTATAGTGCGGGAGATGCAAGTGTAGGTGATTTGGACGGTGATGGTGTATATGAAATCATCATGTTGTGGTCACCTTCGAACAGCAAGGATAACTCTCAAGCTGGGTATACTGGACTTGTCTATATGGACGCTTATAAATTAGATGGAACTCGCTTATGGCGGATTAATTTAGGGCCTAATATTCGTGCCGGTGCACACTATTCTCCATTCCTGGTATATGATCTGGATAGTGATGGACGTGCCGAAATTATGATCAAGACGGCAGATGGCACAGTGGACGGTCAAGGAAAAGTCATTGGCAATGCCAGTGCAGACTATCGTAACAGTTCGGGTTATGTGCTGCTGGGCAATGAATATTTAACGGTGTTCGAAGGGGCAACAGGCCGGGCCTTGGATACCGTGGATTATGATCCGCCACGTGGAGATGTTGGCGCTTGGGGGGATACCTATGGTAACCGTGTAGACCGCTTTTTGGCAGCTGTAGCTTATTTAGACGGCGAGCAGCCAAGCGTGATTTTTAGCCGCGGTTATTATACTAGAACTGTACTTGCAGCTTACAATTATCGCGAGGGCAAGCTCGAGAAAGTATGGCGTTTCGATTCTAATGATGAAGGATATGGAGACTTCGTAGGTCAAGGAAACCACAATCTTTCTGTAGGAGATGTGGACGGCGACGGTAAGGACGAAATAACCTTCGGTGCGATGGCAATCGACGATGATGGGTTGCCGCTGTATAATACAAAGCTTGGCCATGGTGATGCAATTCATTTCGGGGACCTTGATCCTACCAGACCCGGGCTGGAAGTCTTTGATGTTCATGAGCATACCGATTCGAAGTATGGGATTGAAATGCGTGATGCAGCTACAGGAGATATATTATGGGGTGTGTTCACGGGGATTGATACTGGACGGGGGATGTCAGCGGATATTGATCCGCGATATGCTGGCGAAGAGGTATGGGCTGCAACGATCACCAATGAGGAGCATATACCTGTTACGGGCCTATACAGTGCGCAAGGTGAACTAATTACTAAAAAACTGCCTTCCTCCACGAATTTTGGTATTTGGTGGGATGGTGATCTTTTACGTGAATTACTGGATGCTAATCGAGTGGATAAGTGGGACTATAGCAATCAGACAACGGTTAACTTATTGACGGCTGTAGGTGCTTCTTCAAATAATGGCACCAAGGCGAATCCAAGCTTGCAGGCAGATCTGTTTGGGGATTGGCGTGAAGAAGTGATCTGGCGGGCAACGGACAGTTCTGAACTACGGATCTACACAACAACGGATATGACAGATTATCGTATTCGCACATTGATGCATGATCCGATCTACCGCCTGGCAGTAGCTTGGCAAAATGTAGGCTATAATCAACCTCCGCACCCTGGATTCTTTCTTGGTGAAGGGATGGAACAACCAGCGGCTCCAAAAATTCAATATGTAGGCTCACCGGGAGAAACTGAAGATACTACACCACCTACGATTTCTGGTTTACCTTCTGCTCAAATGAGTGAAACGGATGTATTGAAGGTGCAGGTCGTAGCGGAAGATCCAGAGTCTGGTATTCGCAGTCTGGATATTACTTTTGATGGTAAACCTGTCGTTTATGGAGATGAGATTCCACTCACAGGACTTGCGGGAGCGCATACGTTCATCGCAACAGCCATTAATAACGCTGGACTCTCAACGACAGAACAAGTGATTGTGGTCGTAAGTGGACCTCAGAAGGCTACAGGTGTTCCGGGGCAATGGGTTCTATCCAATAATAATGGGCAGGATACAGGACTTTTGGACGGGGATTACCAAATCACAATGAATATGTGGTGGGGCAATAATGGTACGGTCTACAAGCTATATGAGAATGGTGCCTTAATCGACACGCAAACCTTACGTGATGATTCCCCAGCAGCACAGACTGCAGTGACTAATATTACCGGAAAAGAAAACGGAACCTACACCTATACGGCTGAGCTAACCAATTCTTTTGGCACAACGGTGTCTGCTGCTCATGTAGTTATCGTGAAGGATGCTGCACCAGCTAAGCCGGTGTTGTCCAATGACAACTGGGATGGCGATGGAGAGTATAAAGTGACTATGAATTTATGGTGGGGGATGAACGGCAAAGAGTATCGCTTGTATGAGAACGGAATACTGATCGATACTAAGACTTTAACAGCAGGCACCCCAAACGCACAAACGGCATCTACTTCTATTACTAACCGTTCTCCAGGCGTCTATGAATACCGGGCTGAGCTGTTGAATGATCAAGGGGTAAATGAGAGTGCTATCATGAAAGTTACGGTAAAATAACTGAATATTTGTTAAAAAAACGCCTAAGTCGGTAATATCCGGCTAGGCGCTTTTTTTAGATTATCTAAGATTTAAAAGATTCTGCAAGACTAATTCTCCTATCTGCCTCATATGAATCTAAACAACGAATGATAGGGGGATTGTAAATATGGATTTGACGCATATGATCTCAAAGCTTGTGGTAGTTATACATGTTATAGCATCCATAGTGGGAATTGGGCCAGCTTTTGTGCTGCCAATACTGACAAGCTCAGCCAAGACAGGCAGTCAGCTTCGTTTTGTATTTGGTCTTATGAAGAAAATAAACAGATTCCCTAAGACAGGTGGGGTCACCCTGATCGTTACAGGTATTTTGTTAATGATCATAGATAAAATGGGCTTGTCGGTGTTGTGGTTAAATCTGTCGTTATTATTTTTTATCGTGATCGAAGTGATTATTATTGGAATGGTTGAGCCCCGATTGAAAAAGCTAACCCAGCTCGTAATGACCAGCGAAGGGGAGGAAATCCCTGAGGGTTACACTACCGCTATGAACAAGATCGCTCCCCTAGAAGCGGCGGTTCATGTGCTTACTATCGTCATTATTATATTAATGGTAGTAAAGCCGGTATAAGATCATAACGTCTATTCTCAATGATCTCTTCATAATCGCGGATGAGTCCATCAAAAATATTCTCCCAAGAGCGGCCGAGTGCCAGCTGTCGACCTTCATGTCCCATAGCAGCTAGCTTTTGAGGGTGCTCTATACATGCACAAATCTCACGAATAAAAGTATCCGGGCAGCGGGACTCGACAATCATTCCTGTGCGGCCGGGTGTGACCAGATCCTTCACTCCACCTTCATTTACTGCGAGGACAGGCAGTCCTGAGGCCATAGCCTCAAGGACAACATTACCGAAGGTTTCCGTACTGGAAGGGAAGACGAACAGATCTGCTGAGGCATATAATTGGGCAAGCTCATCACCATGTTTATAGCCTGTAAACGTGACATTATGGGGCGCCTGTGCCCGCATTTCCGGCAGAAGGGGGCCGTCTCCTACGACCAGCCAATGAACCTGAGATTGCATAGATTCGGGTAATTGCTGCATGGCGAGAGCAAGGGTGTTTATATCTTTTTCAGGGGCGATCCTTCCCACATATAGAAGCAGTAACGGTGCGGTAATTCCGTAGCGCTCACGGACCTCATGGCTGCGTTTTTTGGGGGTGTACTGCTGGCAGTCGATGCCTCTGGACCACAGCTTCAGGCGATGAAAGCCTTGAGCTTGGAGGGAATCGAGGGTTTCGTAGGATGGTGCAAAGGTGGCGTCGCAGGAGCGGTGGAACCACTTCATGTATTTCCAATAGAGCGGAGCGATTTTTTTCATCCGGTAATATTCAAGATAGCGGTCAAAATGGGTATGGTATGAGGCGACATGGGGCAAGTCATGTTTTCGCGCATAACGAAGGCCGCAGAGACCGATATTGAACGGAGTTGCCATATGGAGCAGATCGGGACGAAAAGCTTTCAGCTCTGATTGGATAGAGGACATATTGGGCAGTGCGAGTCTACATTCGGGGTATAAGAAAAAGGGGATGCTGGTAATGGGACGTATGGGATCGGCATAACTGTCTTCAGGAGCAGATTTCGGTGAGAAAAGCAGATGTTCAATACCACGCCCTTTCAAATGAGTGGTTAATCGTTGAAGCGTACGTGAAACTCCGTTGGTTTGCGGAAGAAATGTGTCCGTGAATAAAGCAAGACGCATGGAACCCCTCCCAGATACTCTTGATGCCCTGATCATAACAGGCGATTATTTGATGGAGGTCAAACGGATGTTAAACAGAATATAAAAATCCACTGCACCAAGTAAGGTAAAGAGGTGTGCAGTGGATTTATTAGTTTTAATGGGATGAAGCCCTACAGGGATTCGTATAACTGTTGCAAAAAGGTAATGCTTTCTCCTAAATGTGACTCAGGAGTGCTTTCCAGGATTCCTTGAATATGAGGACGTTCATATTTCATATAATGAAGAATCGGCTCAAACTCTAGCCACCCTTGACCTACAGGGACAATTTTTATAGCTCCATCTTGGACGATAAAGTCTTTTAAATGAATGATAGCAATTCGATTTCCTAAAAGCTTCAAAGCCTCCATAATAATAGCTTCTTGATGCAAGTAATTTGTAGGTGACATTAGATTTGCGCAATCCAATATGACCTGAAGATTGTTAGAAGGGACTTCATCCAGAAGTCGGCGGGTTAAGGGCGCGGTGTACAGCGGATGATGAAGTCCTGCTTCGATTCCTACCGTCACACCAAAACGTTCGGCCTCCGCCACCATGGCCTTAACTGATGTCACCACCTCTTGGAAGGCTTCTTCTGTAAAATTATCTGTGGTATACCCAAGTCCCACACTTCCGGTTTCCGTACCTACCAGACTAGCGCCAAAATCTCTGGCCAAGCGCAGGTGGGTATTAAACGCGGCTAACGCTTGTGCCCGTTTGTGAGGATCGGTATCTACAATGTTTACATAGCAGCCCAGAACCGCAATCTGAATACCTGCCTGCCTAAAGGCATTGCCATAATAGCTGGCTGTTCCAGGGCTTATAGCCGTCAGACTAGGGGCACTATCAGGAAAAGATTTCTTAAGTGCAAACTGGATATGAGTGAAATGATAGGACTTAATCTTCTCAATTAACTCTTGCAATGGAACTTGTGTGAAATCATGTGCTCGAACACCTAGATGAAGGGGAATGCTCATATGATCGATCGCTCCTATTAGTATTGTTGTTTGTGAGGTGCTAATTTGTCCCAGTCAAAGGTAACGCCAGTGCCCGTTACTTCAGGCGCTACTGCCATCCCATTGTCTTTGTTAATCACTAGCGGACGTGTAGTGTATTGATCGATAGGGAAGCTATGCATTTCGAGATAACCTGCATTTGGCATAGCTGCTAACAAACTAACGTGTAATTCCTGCATCCCATGTGTGGAAACGGAAAGGTTATAGGCTTGTGTTAAGTGAGCTACCTTTAACCAGCCCGTAATTCCGCCTATATTGGAAGCATCAGGTTGAGGGAAATCAACATGACCATATTGCAGCATGTGATGGAATTCGGTTAATGTGCGCAAGTTCTCTCCGCCTGCAACGGCCATTCCTGTTTCTTCAGCAATCCGTGCATAGCCGGCATAATCCTCCGGAATCGTTGGTTCTTCTAAGAAAAGAATGTCATATTTCAAAAATTCACGTGCGGCTTTTATCGCTTTTTCCACACTCCAGCTCATATTGGCATCGACCATAAAGGCTACATCCGGGCCGACCAATTGGCGTACCGCAGCCACTCGTTCCACATCTTCAGCTAATGTTTTTTGGCCTAGTTTAATTTTGACAGCCTGGAGGCCCATATCTAAGTATTTTTGATTGTTGCGCAGGAGCTTTTCTAATGGGAAATTCAAATCAATCGCTCCACCATAACATTTGACCTCATTGCTTGCGCCACCCAGAAGTTTGTAGAGAGGTTCATCTGCTTTCTTCGCACGTAAATCCCATAACGCAATGTCACATGCCGCAATGGCGAAGCTAGCCAGACCCCCGCGAGCAACATAATGTATTCCCCAGTTCATCTGCTCCCAGATACTTTCCACACAGCTGGCGTCTTTGCCAACTAAAATATGTGTTAATTCATTAGCAATTAGTGAACAGATCGCTTTGCCGCCAAATCCGCCAGTATAGGTATAACCTACACCTTCACGACCGTCATCCGTTCTAATTTTGACAATGGGTACTTCAAAATGAGTATGCAAGCCGTGTTTAGCATCCTCCATGATTTCTGGCAAAGGGATACGATAGTACTCTGTAATAACTTCTTTAATTATAGACATCTGTGATCACTCCTTATAAAAGTTGTTGTAAGTTTGATATAGGTGAGGCTGTATTTTGTTTAAGTGCTTGAACCACAAGTTTAGCAATTTGCTGGGCACCTTCATCCGAGAAATGAGTATCATCCGTAACTCCATTGGGGTAATTGGGATGTGTTTTCTCTGGTAAGTGCATGAATAACTTCTTGGATTCTTCTTCGCCTAATGAACGATAGAGCGCTTGCGAGGCTGTGAAAATATCAAGTAGCGGAGTGTGCGTTTCTTCAGCCACTTGTCTCATTACCTCGGGATAAGCGCCTACAGCCAACGGGTCAAGCTCTCCATCGGCGTTAAAGCGGCGGCGACTTACAGAGGTTAACAGAATCGGAGTCCCCCCTAGCTGCCGAGCTGCATCTATATATTGAATTAGATTGTGGCGATATTCGGTTTCAGGATCGGTGTAACGTAATGGATCCTCTTTTTTCTCATCGTTATGTCCAAATTGAATAAACAGGTAGTCGCCGGGTTGAAAGTCTTTTTTGATGGCATCCAGGCGGCCGTCTGTTATGAACGATTTGGTGCTTCGACCATTAATTGCACGATTCTGGATTTGAATAGAAGTCCCAAAATAACTTTGCAGGTATTCTCCCCAGCCAGTCATAGGTTTTTCTCCAGCGCCTTTAATAGCCGCAGTGGAATCGCCTGCAATAAATAGTTGTTGTCTCATAAGGCCTTCTGCTTCTTTAACGTATTGATGTTCCCTTAGCCAGTTCTCAGCAAGGGAAAGCCATTGCTGGCAATGAGGGTGTTCTTTAGCAAGCCCTAAACCATGCCGCCCTTCTTCAAAGATATGTAATTCAAAAGGAATTCCCTGATTAGACAGGGCAGAGGCGAACAACAGACTATTCTCCACGGGAACGCTGGCATCGTTTGCTGTTGTCCAGATAAAGGTTGGAGGTGTGAGTGAATCCACCTGGGCTTCTGAGGAAAAGGAGTCAAGCTCCGCTTGTGATGGGTCGTCTCCAAGAAAATGTAGCCGGCTTCCCTTATGCGAATGGGACTCTTGGAAAGTGATTACAGGATAACCTAACAGAAGAAGATTTGGTTTCTCTGCTCTAGTGGTAGAAAAGATGGAAGCTAAGTGTCCTCCAGCCGAGAATCCAATCATCCCTACTTTGTCTGAGATCACATTCCAAGCTTTGGGTGCTTCCCTAATCCATTTGAGAGCTTCCTCAACATCATTTAACAAAGAAGAGACGTTGAAGTCTCCGACCTGATAATCTAGTACACCTGCATGAATACCTAGATTGTTTAGCCATTGAGCCACAGGTTCTCCTTCATGTTTGGCTAAGTGCTGATAACCTCCACCAGGCAATACCAATATAAAAGGACGGGGTTGATCCGTCTCGAGCGGATAGAGGGTGAGTAGTGAGGTTTTCTGAGAAATCTCATCTTGTTCTACACGGTTAGTATTTAGTCGAAAGTTCAACATTGCGTTCAAATTCCTCCCTAAATGGTTATATGCACACGTTAACATATTTTCCGAAAAAAAGAGAGACTCTTTTTTTTTTAGATTCGACCTTGAACGATTATTTTGTGATTTTTACATAGATTCGTCAAATGTTGGTTTGGATTTAGTGCCTGTATTGTTATCCCGGTACTGTCCAGGGGTCATCCCTTCCTGTTTACGGAAAGATCGAATGAAATTCTGAGAATTGTTGTATCTTAATTTGGCTGCAATATCTTTGATCGGCATATCGGTTTCCTGCAGCCATTTTTTCGCCATTTTAAATCGGTACATCGTTAAATATTCGCTGAAATAGTATTGGGTCTCCTTACGGAAGACACTGCTGATATAGTTGGCGTTGTAATGCAGCCGAGAAGCGCATTCTTCCAAGGTTAGATCCGTATCATATTCATGTTGGATCAGATCAATGATTTTCTCAGAGATGTTTTGGTATTGGGCATTTTGCCTGCTGATAAAAATTTTGATCATCGGGTAAATGACCATGCTCCAGAACCAATCCTCAATCTCAGCCACAGTATGAAGGTCATGTAATTCCTCAAAAATTGAGCCATTAGCATGATAGATCTGATTTAAGCTAATGCCCGATTCCTGCATCATAATGAGCAAGTTATTGAGTAAGCGGGTCAACGGGATTTGATATTCCTGTGGTGATAGCTCTAGGGAAAAGATAGATTTAAAAAGCAAATGAATCAGTTCCTTGGCTTTATCCGTTTCAGCCAGCTTGATAGCATCCATTAGATCGTTTTCTTTATGCGTAGGGTAGTTCAAGTTCAGATAATGTTTGCCGGAGTTAATGTTCTCATATTGAATAATAACGCCTTTGCCAAGCTTAATGCGATGTTTCAGTGCTTCAAGACCTTCTCTGTAGGCGATGGCTAGTTTATCGAAGGCATTGAAGGGAAGGCTCAGCCCAATACTCACCTGCACCTTTAGATAATTATTTATTTCTTGCTGCAGCTTCTCCGTTAACGAATACAGTGTCTTATGAAAAGACTGGGTATCGCAGTCTGGACTGCCCAATAATACGACTACCGCATGGTCCATGATCACAGGAGCCAGTCGTTGTTCAGGACAGATTAACTCTTCGATCATATTGTGGGCAGCGAACAATAAGAGGCTGAGATCTTTTTTCTCATAGCTGGAATCCTCGGCATAATCAATAGATAACGTAATTACTGCCATTGTTTTCCATTCTTCAAGTTGGGTTTGGTAGCCGAATTGCCCTAATTCTTCGAGCAAATCACGTTTCTTAACATTGCCGTGGAAGGCATTGATCAGAAAAAACGTACGAACCTGCTGAAAGTGTTGCCGGACTTCTTTTTCCAGCTGTGATTTGGATTGAAACAAAGAATGAACTTGTTCACCTATAATCTGAAATTCATTGCGATGTCTTGATTTAATATCCGGTTTGCGTTGGCCCATCTGATTAAGCAGTCTTTCGATAGGGGTGTACATACGCCTGGAGCCGATCCATGCCAGAAGAATGGAGAACAAGAGCATAAAGGTACACACGATTATCGTAAACATACCGATTTTATTGGACTCCTTCGTCAAGCTTTCCATGGAAGTAACGGATAGATAAACCCAACCATTTAACTGAGAACGCATGAAAGTGACGGAGTAATTCTTTTTGTTGATCACAGTCTTGAACTGTCCGGATTGTTTAGAAGGATCAGAGATTAAAGGGACTTCTTTAAATCCGCCTTGCTCTTTAGGTTTTCCGATTAAGCTGGTATCCGGGTGGAGCAGGAAACGGCCAGCTTGATCCAGAACGATAATATCGTCGAGTGGCTGCACATCTGAATTAATGAAATCCTGAAGACTGCAGACCGGAATATTAGCTAGGGCAAGCCCATATTTTTGCAGCTTATTGGTGGGAAGCTTTTTGATAAGACTGATGCTGTAATTGCAGCCAGTGACGTTAATGCTCTCCTCGCTATAAAATAAGGACGATGGGTTCAAAATCCATGAAGTATCGTCAGCTATATTCATTAGATTAGAGAGTTGCGCATGGTTTTTGTATTCATCCAGACGATAGACGCCTGAATTTTTGATCATCCAGTTCTGCTGCTGATTGAGCAGGATGACATCCTCAAGTTTCGTATCGAAGGATTGCATATTGCGGATTTCGTTTCTTAAATCATTATATAAAATGAAATCGGTTTCATTTAAAGGGTTATTTAGTGCTTTTTTTAATACACTAGAGTTGATCACTTGGTTTAATGTTTGATTGACAGTTGTTAACTTATGTTCTACATTTGAGGTGATTTGTAATATAAGTTCCATTTTACTGTTGTTTACGTTCTTTTGGATCTCATTAGATGATGTGAAATAGGAAAAAGAACCGATGAATATCACCGGCAACGTGCTAATTACAAAGGCAAAAATCGTTAATTTACTTAAAAAGCTTAATGGTCTCACGGGGCTCAGCACCTTTACTTATGTAGAAGTAGACACTTGTTCTTAGTGTATGAAACCTGGTGGAAAATAACAATAATCATCTCGTTCTGCAATAATCATTAATCCTAATTATGACTACAAAATGGAAAATCTTCAAGCTGTAGGGTGAAAATCCTTACAATACCTTAGGAGGCTGTAGAAATGTTCAGACAATTTTTGTGTAGAAGGGCAACGTTTTGTTTCTGCTTATTTTTCATGCTTGTTTTCCCTATGTTAAGCGCTTGCAGTGATGGAAAGTCAGCTGGTTCTGTACTGCAAGAAGCTCGCCCGAACATCTCCATCTTGGCACCCCTTCATTTTCCACAGCAGCCTTCAAAAAAGATTATAGCTGAGATTGAAAGATTAACAGGGGTGGAGCTTGATATCACGTGGGTGCCTGAGGGTGTTTATACCGATAAAATGAACACGGCGTTGACCACTAATTCCTTAGGAAAAGTCACCTTTGTGAAGTTCTCAGATTATAATCTGGTGAAAAACGCCATCCGTTCTGAAGCATTTTGGGAGATCGGCCCATATCTTCAGGAGTTCCCCAATCTTAAAGCACTGGACCCCGCTATTCTTAAACAGACCGCTGTAGATGGAAAGATCTACGGCCTATATACAGAACGCCCTTCCTCCAGACAGGGTGTCATTATACGTAAGGATTGGCTGGACAATCTTCATTTAAGCAATCCACAGACCTTAGATGATCTATATGAAGTAATGAGGCAATTTACATATAACGATCCGGATCAGAATGGCAAACAAGATACCCTTGGATTAGTCGATCGTAATGATCTTGTTTATGGTGTATTTAAGACACTAAGCTCTTATTTTGACACACCAAATAATTGGAAGCTAGAGAATCATCAATTTGTTCCGGAATTCGTAACAGCGGAGTATATGAACACAATGAATTTTATGAAGAAATTATATGATGAAAAAATCATAAATCAGGACTTTGCTCTTACCAGTAAAGAGGTTCAACGCGATAAATTCATTAACGGAATCGCTGGTGTGTTTATTGGCAGCATGACTGATGTGCAGCGGTTGTCAATTGAAGCTCAAGCATACAATCCAAAGGCTGAACTTACCCTGATCAATCGTATCGGGGGGCCTGATGGATATAAAGTGTGGTCTATCCCCAATTACAACGGACTGTATCTCTTTTCCAAAAAGTCCATTGCCACAGAGGAGGAGCTTCGGCAGGTGCTTGGATTTTTTGATCGGACCATGGATAAAGATGTAGCCAATATAATGATGTATGGCTTTGAGGGGCGGCATTATAAGCTTGAAGGCGGCAAGATTATCCTTCCCGAGGAAACCTCACAACTGCGGGTACAGGAAGTGAATCCGCTATATGCTTTAATGATCGCGGACATTAGTAATAAAAACATTATGGAAGTGGCTCAGAAGGAGCAATTAACCTCTCTAGCAGATCAGCTGAGTAAAGATAATGAATCTTTTCTGGTCGATGACCCGACAGTTTCTCTGAGCTCATCTACTTTTGATGAGAAGAATATGGAGTTATCTACAATCATTGTGGATGCTACATATAACTATATATTAGGTAATATTACCGTCGAGGGATTCCAGCAAGAGGTTGAGAAATGGAGAGCTCGTGGAGGCAATCTTATTATTAAGGAATATGCTGAGGCTGAGTTTGGGACAGAAAAGTAAATAGGTTAAAAAGGTTTTGATCCACTGCGGATAATGCGGTGGATTTTTTTGTGCTGCGATATCACGATAATCATTTGCTCAGATCCCTTTCAGAACGCGCCGTTATGGGGAAATGATTGTTTTCGTAACCTTGCCGACGATGTAACGTGGAACTCGTAACCAATACAAATTATGGAGGTCAAAATGGTATGAAGAAGAAATCCTTCACCATGTTGTTAACAGCACTGTTAACATTCAGCACATTGTTAGCTGGATGCGGTGGTAACAACAATAACAAAGAAGAAGCAGCAGCTCCAACTACAAGTGCAGAGAACACTACGAAGGTGGAAGAGACTGAAGCACCTAAAGAGGAACCTACAGAAATCAAAATCATGCTTCCATTGAATACATCAGAGACTCCGCCTGATACGATTAAGAATGAACTTGAGAAATTGACCAACACGAAGCTGACTTATCAATTTTTTCCGGCTGATACTTATGAAGAAAAACTGAATTCATCTTTTGCAACGGGTTCATTACCGCAAGTAACATATTTGAAGAATCAGACAACCTTCATTCAGATGAAAGAAGCGATAAAAGACGGACAATTCTGGGAAATCGGTCCACTATTAAGCGAATTTCCGAATTTGAGCAAACTGAAACCAGAAATTCTTAATAACACGAAAGTAGATGACAAGCTTTATACCCTATATATCGGGCGTCCACTTGCACGCCAAGGGATCATTTACCGCAAAGACTGGGCAGATAAATTAGGACTTGCTGCACCAGCTAATGTAGATGAATTATTTGAAATGGCTAAAGCCTTCACAGAACAAGATCCAGACGGTAATGGAAAGAAAGATACTACCGGTATTATTGACCGTAATGAGTTGACCTATGGAGCTTTCAAAACTGTTTCGTCTTGGTTCGGAACACCGAATACCTGGGGTGAGAAGGATGGCAAATTAGCGCCTGAATTTACCTTCGATGAATATTTCGACACAATGGATTTTTTCAAAAAAGCTCGTGATGGCGGATACATTAATCAAGATTTCGCTGCCACCAGTAAAACGGATGCAGTAAATATGTTTAAGGCTGGAAAGGGTGGACTCTATATTGGGGGCTCCATGCAAGATATTGATTCCCTCAATAAAGATACTATTAAGAATAACCCTGACGCTGTTTTGGATGCGCATAGTATGGTTGCAAGTCCAGATGGAAAATATGCTCAATGGATGATTCCAGGCTATAACAATGTTGTCTTGTTCCCGAAATCTGCTGTTAAGGATGAGGCAGAGCTGAAGAAGATTCTTGCTTTCTTTGATCAAATGATGACTCCAGAAGTAGCTAATTTGATGTATTGGGGAATTGAAGGTACTCACTATACCGTTGAAGACGGTAAAGCGAAAGCTGCAGACGACAAAGAATTGATTGAACGTGAAGTAAAGGGATATAAGGACAGCGTTATCGGCGAAGCTGAAACCAATGGAATGTACGAAAACTATAACACGCTGCCAGGAAGAATTCATGCAGATCAATTGGTTCTTGAGAATGTCAAAGTTGGTGTAGCGGATCCAACAGCTGCTATGGATTCGGCTACCTATACAGAAAAAGGCGTAGAGCTTCAACAGATTATTACAGATGCAACCTATAAATATATTTATGGTCAGATTGACAAGGCTGGATTTGAGAAGGAAGTAGAGAACTGGAAGAGCCGTGGTGGAGATAAGATTATTGAAGAATACAACGCGTTATACAAAAAATAGTAACCCGTACTGGAATAGTTAAGCGACAAATTGTAGCTGAAAAGGTTGTTGATCTTGTTTCAACAACCTTTTCTATTCCTCACTGGGTTCAGAAATATCGTGTTTGAATAAAGAAGGAGAAAGGAAGAATATCATGCAGGAAGTCACCGCACAGCCCAGCTCAGCTCCTCAAATGAATCCTAAGCCTGAAATTTATAAAAGCAGCAGCGAACTGAAAAAGCGGCTGTGGAGAAATAAATGGCTCTACGTCATGCTAACTCCGGGAGTACTGTATTTTCTGATTTTTAAATATCTTCCAATGTACGGATTAATTATCTCATTTCAGGATTACAAACCCTATCAAGGGATCAACGGTAGTGATTGGGTAGGGATGAAGCATTTCAGCAGGTTGTTCACAGAGCCGGATTTCTTAAATATATTAGTGAACACACTTATTCTTTTCGGATTAAATATTCTTATCTATTTCCCGATGCCGATTATTCTTGCCCTGATGTTAAATGAACTTCAAGGCAGCTTTTTCAAAAGAACCTTTCAGACGATCTTCTATTTGCCCCATTTTCTGTCATTGGTTATCATCGTCTCCATTTCTTATGTAATGGTCACGATGGATGGAGGGATTATCAACGAGCTGCTTGTCTATTTTGGCTTTGAACCAATCAATTTCCTGCTTAATCCAGGGTGGTTCAGGCCCATGTATATTATTCAGGTGATTTGGAGAGAAGCAGGTTGGGGAACGATTATTTATCTAGCTTCCATAGCTGCGATTGACCCAGGGCTTTATGAAGCATCGCGTATGGACGGAGCTGGAAGACTTAGACAAGTCTGGCATATCACTCTTCCAGCGATTAGAGGCGTAATTATTACATTATTTATTCTGAAAATTGGTTCCGTTCTTGATCTTGGATTTGAACATGTATATCTGCTACTTAACTCCATGAATCGAGAAGTTGCGGAAATTATCGATACGTATGTATATACTGCTGGTTTGAGACAAGGGCAGTTTAGTTACAGTACAGCTATTGGATTCTTTAAATCGATTGTAGGCTTTGTAATGGTGATGATGGTGAATAAATTATCCAAGAAAATGGGAGAAGAAGGCGTTTATTGATATTTTGTGGGAGGAATCGAAATGGTAGAAGATAAAACAATCAGTGGTAGAATCTTTTCTGCTATAAACTTTACGCTGCTTGCGATCATTGCTTTAATTACTGTGCTTCCCCTTGTTCACGTTGTAGCAGGCTCTTTCACAACGAGTGCAGAACTAGCTTCTAGCAAATTTGTACTGATTCCAAAGGTATGGAGTCTGGAAGCGTACAAGTTCATCTTTTCGACGAATACAATATTTAAAGCCATGGGTGTTTCCATTGGTATCACGGCAATTGGTTCTATTTTTAGTTTGTTTATAACTTCTTTGATGGCCTACGCTCTTACCAGAAAAGATCTGGATGGTCGTAAAGTGGTTAACTTCATGGTCGTGTTCACCATGCTTTTTCATGGTGGGATGATTCCAACGTTCCTCGTGGTGAAGGAATTGGGACTAATTGACACGTACGCATCACTGATCCTACCGTCAGCGATTAGTGCCTTTAATATGATCATTTTGAGAAACTTTTTCCAAAATATACCTGAAGGTTTGGAGGAATCGGCCAAAATTGATGGTTGTAACGATTTTGGAATATTATTTCGGATTGTATTGCCACTATCCTTACCTGCGTTAGCGACTATCGGATTGTTCTATGCGGTAACGTATTGGAATACCTACATGAATGCGATTCTGTATTTGAATGATAGTGCGAAATGGCCAATACAGGTTCTGCTCAGACAAATTGTCGTCCTTGCCAGCGGTATGGATCACAGCGCTACACTGGATGCTGCTGTTCCACCGCCAGATCAATCAATTAAAATGGCTGTTATCGTTGTAGCTACCTTACCAATAGTTTGTGTGTATCCGTTCCTGCAAAAGCATTTTGCCAAAGGTGCCATGTTGGGTTCTATGAAGGGCTAGCAAGAAAGAGAGAGACTATACTTAGGGGAGGAGCTTCGAGATGACTGTACAGATACCTACAACGCCGATAGAGTGGGCAAAAAAAGCTTGCGATTCACTAATGGATACTTACAGGGCGGGAGAGCTTCCCCCCGCGCATCGATGGCACTATCATCAGGGTGTATTTCTGTGTGGCATGGAGCTTTTGTGGAATGCTTATCAAGAAGACCGTTATATCAACTATATTCAGGAATATGTAGATGATTTGGTGGATGAATACGGGAACTTTTATTTTGCACGTGATGAGCTGGATGCGGTTCAAGCAGGACAGCTACTATTCATTCTTTATGAACGGACAGGCAAACTTAAGTATCGTATTGCAGCAGAGAAGCTAAGGAATTTACTGCTCACACTAAATAAAACCTCTGAGGGCGGGTATTGGCACAAGGATAAGTACGCCAACCAAATGTGGTTGGATGGACTTTATATGGCAGGCGTATTCTCCTTGAAATATGCTAATGTCTACGATGAACCAAGCTTGCGTGAAACGGTCCTTCATCAGGAAATGTTAATGCGCAAGCATATGAAGGATGAGACAACGGGTTTGTTATACCATGCCTGGGATGAGAGCCGGCGGATGCCTTGGTCGAATCCGGAGACGGGTTGTTCACCGGAGTTCTGGAGCCGATCATTAGGATGGTATGGTCTCGCCTTATCGCAATTTCTGGATCTGTTACCTTCCCATGATTCAGCCCGGACAGAGCTGTCTACTACGCTGAGAGATTTTGTGGATGCACTTATTCGTTACCAAGATCAAAAAAGTGGACTTTGGTATCAAGTCGTAGATAAGGGACATGAGCCAGATAATTGGCTGGAGACTTCAGGGTCATGTTTGTTCGTCTATACGATTGCCAAAGCCGTGAAGTATGGCGTTGTAAGTGATGTGACTATCGCTACAGCTGCCGCTAAAAAAGGATATGAAGGGTTAACCAAAGTAATCCAGTGGGATGAGCATAACCGATTAGTTCTGCCGGACATTTGTATCGGTACCTCAGCTGGAGATTACGAGAGTTACGTGACTCGGCCTAAGGTTAAAAATGATCTGCATGGTGTGGGCGCATTGGTGATGGCTTGTGTTGAAATACAGTCAATGCTCCAAGACTGAATCGCTCCGTATCCTTACTAAACAATGACTTGATTCTCTGAGATTGCAGAGAATCAAGTCGTATTATTTTATGTACAAAGTAATCCTTAAATCGGGTGAACCTATTTATAGTTTTTGAGCTCTTAAATTTATAAATATTTTGGGGGTTGGGATGAAGAAATCACAGTGGGCAATTCAAACGGCAGACTCTATTATGGCGCGGACACCGAAGCTTTATGAAGATAAAGGCTACAAAGGAAGCTGGACCTACGATTATGGCGTGGTATTGAACGGTTTTGAATGGCTTTGGAAGCAGACCGGTGATTCGAAGTATCTGCAGTTCATTCAAGATAATATGGACTACTTTATTCAGGAAGATGGCAGTGTCAAGGGCTACCACCTAGAGGAGTATAACATCGATCATATTAACAACGGAAAATTATTATTGACTCTATATAAAGAAACGAAGCAGGAAAAATACAAAAAAGCGGCTGCTCTACTTAGAAAGCAACTTGAGACCCATCCGCGAACCTCGGAAGGTGCTTTTTGGCATAAAAATATATATCCCTATCAGATTTGGTTAGATGGACTTTATATGGGCGCTCCTTTTTATTTAGCCTACTTGCTAGCTTTTGAAGAAGGAAAGGGACTTGGGGATGTAACTAAACAATTTATCTTGTGTGAGAAGCATACGAAAGATCCGGTAACAGGTCTGCTATATCATGCATGGGATGAACAGCGTATTCAACCTTGGTGCGACCCTGAAACAGGACTTTCGCCTAACTTTTGGGCCCGTTCACTTGGCTGGTATCTCATGGCATTGGTTGATGTTCTGGAATTGCTGCCTAGTGAGCACTCAGATTATCCAGAGCTGGTACGAATACTAAATGATACCTTAACTGCGGTGAAGAAATATCAGGATAAGGAATCCGGGGTCTGGTATCAAGTGATTAATCTAGGGGAACGCAAAGGAAATTATCTTGAGGCCTCTGCTTCAAGTATGATCGTGTATGCCATGGCTAAAGGTATCCGATTAGGCGTGTTAAACGCTGGATGGTACGAAACATTAGATCTGGCTCAACAAGGACTTATCTCGGAGTTTGTACTAGAAACCAAAGAAGAATGGGTCAATTTAAATAAGAATTGCCAAGTAGCAGGATTAGGTGGAGTGGACCAACGTGACGGTACTTTCGCTTATTACATTAGCGAGCCTATTGTCACTAACGACCAAAAAGGTGTGGGTGCTTTCCTTCAGGCCTGTGTGGAATACGAACAATTAAGAGGCTGGATCTGATATAGAACAGGGAGGCTTATGAATGTTGATCTACAATATTGAGGATTTTGGAGCGCTTAAGAATAGTAAAAAGTTAGCGACAGAAGCGATAACGCGTGCAATTGAAGCGGCAAATAAAGTCGGTGGAGGAACCGTTTATGTGCCGGCTGGTACGTTCTTAACCGGTGCAATTCATATGAAAAGCAATATCGAATTGAATTTAAATCCTGGTGCCATTCTTTCATTCAGTACGAACCCGGAGGATTACCCTGCAGTGGAATGCAGATGGGAAGGAGTGAAGCAGCAGGTTCATTCACCTTGTATTTATGGAAGAGAGTTAGTTAATGTATCGATCACTGGCAGCGGAATGATTAACGGAAATGGTGAACTCTGGTGGGATAAGTTTCGGAACCGCCGGGAAGAGCTGCAGTATCCCCGGCCGACTCTAATCGGCTTGGACAGCTGTCAGCGGGTAACCCTTAAAGATATCGCGCTGGTCAATTCTCCAAGCTGGACCGTTAATCCGATAGGCTGTTACAATGTGACTATTGATAATATTTCCATTCTGAACCCGGCGGACTCTCCAAATACAGATGGTATTAATCCAGAGTCTTGCACCAATGTGCGAATTAGCAATTGCAATATTGATGTCGGTGATGACTGCATAGCGATCAAGGCAGGAACTGAGGATACCAAAGAACGAGTTCCTTGTGAGAATATTACGATCACCAACTGCACTATGGTACATGGACACGGGGGTGTCGTACTCGGTAGTGAAATGAGTGGAGATATTCGTAATGTCACGATTAGTAATTGTGTGTTTAAACAAACCGATCGTGGAATCCGGATGAAATCAAGACGGGGACGCGGGGGAACGATTGAAGATATTCGGATCAGCAATATTGTAATGGAGGACGTTATTTGTCCGTTTACTCTAAATCTATATTATTTCTGTGGACCACGCGGAAAAGAAAAATATGTGTGGGATAAAAATCCTTATCCGGTTACAGAGGAAACGCCGTGTTTTAGACGCATTCATTTTGCCAATATTACCGCACGTAATGTTCATGCCGCAGCGGGTTTCTTATACGGGCTTGCGGAGCAGTATGTATCCGAGATTACGTTTACCAATGTGGACATCTCCATGGCGACGAATGCAATTCCCGGCCATCCAGACATGATGACAGGGATCGAAAACATGAATAATCGCGGGTTTTTCCTCGGGAATGCAAGAGATGTTCAATTTCATCAGGTGACGATTGAGAACCATGAAGGGCCTGCTTTTTACATTGAAAATGGAGAAGCTGTAGAGATCATAAATTGTCGATCAAAAAACACGAAGAAGCCGGAAAAATTAGTAGAACAAGCTACAGTGTCACCTGAAGAACAGAATGTCTGTCCATAAGAGAGAGTCATCAATTTATTGAAAGGAAAAGAATCCACTATGCTTGTTGTAGGAAAAGAATCCTTTTGCGCTTATCACACGATTCAAGAGGCGATAGATTCACTAGAGCAGGGGCCATCCGGTCAAGCGGATACGCTTTATATTTTGTCAGGGGTCTATAAAGAGGCAGTGCGGATTTATCGTTCTAATCTTACGATCATAGGGATTGGCTACGTGGAGATTGTTATGAATCGTTACGCGAAAGAGCGTGATGAAGCGGGCGAAGAAATCAATACATTCTCTACACCAACGTTATTTCTGGGCGGCAGCCACCTGATCTTGGAGAATCTGGTGATTACCAATAATGCAGGGCAGGGTGAAAATATCGGGCAGGCGGTAGCCGTGTATGCTAATTGTGATCAAACCGTATTCAGAAATTGTACTTTAAAAGGGTATCAGGACACGTTGTTCACGGGACCTTTGCCACCTGCACCCAAAGAGCGATCTACGTTTGGAGGTATACCACTGAGAAAGCACCATGCCCAATATCGGCAGTTGTATCAGCATTGCTATATAGAGGGAACAGTGGACTTTATATTTGGTGGGGCTACGGCTTATTTTGACAGATGTGAAATTCGCAGCTTGCGTCATAGTGAGAATCAAGCAGGTTATATTACGGCAGCCTCCACACCCGTGGGACAATCGTATGGTTATATTTTTAAAAATTGCTTTTTAACAGCGGCTCCTGATATTGCTCCGGTGTTTCTGGGCCGTCCATGGCGTGAGTATGCTAAAACCGTATTTGTAGATTGTCAGCTGGGTGCACATATTCATCCACTTGGCTGGGATAACTGGAACAACACCGCTAATGAACAAACCGTTTGTTATCAGGAATATGGCGTGAAGGATGCAATTCTCCTGAGTAAGCAACGTGTTTCTTGGGCAGATTGCTTTGAAGATGGGGACGAGACGTTGGATAAAGAGTTTGTTTTTGCTGGCACGGATTTTTGGAAATAGATAATTTAATTAACGAGTACACAAATAAAAAACGGTAGTCTAGACGAGAAGCATAAATTCTTAGACTGCCGTTTTATTTATGTGTTGTATCATTTTATTTTTAATATGATCTTTCCTTTAGCTCTGCCCGATTCGGAATACTCCATCGCTTTCTGCGCCTCTACAGAAGGAAACACTTGATCAATAACAGGTTTTATTTGTCCGGACCTTATCAAATGCTTCGGTTTTATAATTGATAATTTGATCGGCTCCAAGTGACTTGACCAATTCTGCTCCAGCATCGCTTGTAGTAGTAGCCACGTATATCCCCATCGCTTTGGCAAGTTGGATAGTAAAAAGTGCCAACACCGCCCGCTCCCGCTTGAATCAATACCTTTTGCCATCATCTATCTTGAATTTTTT
Source organism: Paenibacillus sp. FSL R5-0928 (assembly GCF_037970385.1). Lineage (NCBI taxonomy): Bacteria > Bacillati > Bacillota > Bacilli > Caryophanales > Paenibacillaceae > Paenibacillus > Paenibacillus sp. FSL R5-0928. The sequence goes on from NZ_CP150225.1 coordinate 2,458,479, forward strand.
AACATTCTTTCCTACTTGGATGACAATCCCTGAAAAATCATTTCCTAAAACTAGGGGCATATCGTATTTCAACAGCGTACGAACTTTGCCATCCCGCACTTTGAAATCGATAGGATTAATACTTGCTGCATGGATCTCTGCCAATACATCATAATCACCCACTGCGGGTGTTGGGATGTCGGCTAGCTGAAGAGGGGAATTCCCGTATTTTTTTATGATCATTGCTTTCATCCTAAAACCTCCAATTCATTAATTATTCATTTTTGCTGATCCAGAAAAATAACTCATCTCAACAGGGGAGATGTTTTTTGGTTTCGATTTGTCCTCGCTTTTATCTGAGCAGTCTCGGCGATATTTTCCTTGTTCCAGCTTCATATCAATAAAATCGACAACCTGCTGCAGCGACGAGATTTGGCTGACGATGTTTTCTCGATGGTTCCTTAAATGCTCCACCAGTTCAGGATAATCCGCGGGATCAGCGTCGGCGGAGACCGCCAAAAATGGCTGCATATCCTGCAAGGGCATACCTGTTTTTTTGAGGCAGGATAGCAGCCGGATTGTATCTATGTCTTCCTGCCGGTAAACGCGATGCCCGTTGTCCTTCCGGTCCGCCCGGGGAAGCAGCGCAATCTTTTCGTAATAGCGGATCGTATCCTCGGATATTCCGGTTTGCACGGCGGTTTCTTTTATCGTAAACGTTTGCTCTGCCTTCATACTGTACCTCCTGGAGATTGCTTTGTGTGTGCATTATACAACTTGGAGCTGACTCCAAGTCAAGACCTTATCTCTGGGACAAAATCTTTTTATTACGCCTTGACTTGGAGTCGACTCCAATTAATAAAATGTGCGTTATAAGAGGAAGATATCCCGAATTCAGGAGGAGATTTACAATGAGCACACAGCAACGTGAAAATATCGCATTGATTACAGGCGCTAACGCCGGGATTGGATTGGAATTAACTCGAAAACTGCTAGCGGAGGATTGGCAGGTGATTGCTTTGAACCGTTCCGATTTTCCGGCCGACGATGTGAACATCCAAAAAGCCATCAAAAACGGCTGGCTTCGTATTTATAAAACAACCGATCTCGCGGATTTTGCCAGCTTGAGAGGGACGCTGGAAGAGATCAAAGGCAAGGAGCAGCGAATCGATATTTTGTTCAACAATGCCGGCGGGAGCTTCCCCGAACTAAGCTATTCGAAACAGGGGCGCGAAAAGCACTATGAATTGATGACCGTTGTTCCGTATATTATTTTAATGGAATTGAAGGATATCCTACAAAAAGGACGCTTAAAAACGGTGATCAACACCTCATCCTCAGCGCTTAATTATACGAAAGAGTTTACGATAGAAATCTTGGAGCATCCCACAACCTTCCGCAAGCTGCTTGGTCCTTACGCCACCTCAAAGCTGGCATTATCGTTATGGACACAGGCCGCCGCGCCGCAACTTGCTAACGAGGGCATCATGATTCGCAGTGTTGATCCGGGTAGCAATAACACATTGCGAAAAGGGAAAAATTCTGGACTGCCTCTTATAGTTAAACCGTTGATGAAGCTGTTTTTCTCTCCGCCAACCCACGGCGCCGGCCAATTGTATGAGGGTGCTCTGGGAGAACACCGTGAAGAGACAGGTATATTTCTTCGGAAAGGCCAGGTTGCGGATTTGAAATTTAAGGATCAAGCCCGGAATGTTTTGGAAAGGATTAATAATATCTACGAAAATGAGTATCTTCGTTGTTAATCTGATCTTTAGATCTCTAATTTTTTTTTGTAATTCCTCCAAACGTATGAGATAATAGAGTTTTTCCGTTGATTCTATTTTTCATGGCATGGTAGAGATGCCTGATCAAATATTGGAGGTAGGCTTGTTGGCGAAACAGTATCCTTTTGAATATGATCGGACCAAACCTTTTATGGAGCAAGTAGGGGAATGGGTCGGAGATGTATTCTATGAAATTCTTCCTGAGGCTGGATTTGAAGTACGTGATGAACAGATATACATGGCCTTTCAGGTAGAGCGAGCTTTTGCCGAGAAAAAGACGATTTTTTCTGAGGCAGGGGTCGGAACAGGCAAGACATTAGTGTATTTGTTGTATAGCATTTGTTACGCGCGTTATATGGGCAAACCTGCGATTATTGCATGTGCGGACGAGTCCTTGATTGAGCAGCTTGTGAAACCGGAAGGCGATATCGCCAAGCTTGCGAAGCATCTGAACATGAATATTGATGCCAGACTAGCGAAATCTCCGGATAAATATATGTGTCTGAAAAAGCTGGATCAGGCTCGGAACCATGATGATGAAAGCTTACCACTGGAGAGCTTGTACAGTACATTACCTGATTTTGTACATTCACATGCACCGATGCAGCAGTTCCATGCTTATGGAGACCGCAGAGATTATCCTGATCTGAATGACGAACAATGGAACAAGATTAACTGGGATACGTTTCAGGACTGCTTTACTTGCGATATGCGTCACCGCTGCGGGCAGACCTTGTCCCGTGATCATTACCGGAAATCAAGCGATCTGATCATTTGTTCCCACGATTATTACATGGAGCATATTTGGACCTATGAAGCGCGTAAGCGGGAAGGGCAAATCCCTTTGCTTCCGGATCACTGTGCGGTTGTATTCGATGAAGGACATTTATTAGAATCAGCGGCCATGAAGGCGCTTGGCTATAAGATGAAGCATGTCGTCTTTGAAGAATTGATTTCTCGCCTGCTACAGAACGAGATTCGTGAAACGCTGGCCGTTCTGATTGATGAAGCGATCATGCAAAGTGAGCAAATGTTCAAAGCGATTCGCCGTCAATGCCGAAACATACCTGGATCAGATCGGAAAAGCATTGAGCTGAATGCTTCATTGATTCGTGAGGTACACCGGATGCGGAGTGTAATTGCTGCTATCGAAGAAGAATTAGTATTCGAAAGCGGACTCTACACGATTGATGAATACCAACTCCGAATTGTGGAGGAACGTTTGGAGACCATAGAGATCGCTTTGCGATTGTTTGAGGATTCAGGGGCTTTAATCTGCTGGGCGACAGAAGAAAGCGATGGTCTAACGCTGTCGGTCATGCCACGAAATGTCAAAGAGGTACTTCAAGACAGCCTGTTCACGCAAAAAATGCCAATCGTATTCTCATCGGCCACATTGTCTGTGGATAAATCATTCCAATACTTGAAGGACAGTCTTGGGATACAAGATTTTTTATCCTTCTCTGTAGACTCACCTTATGACTATGAGCACCAGATGAATGTCTATGTGCCAGAGCTTCAGAGTGGGGATTTTGCTGAGAAAATGGAAATTTCCCTGAAGCTTATTCAGCGGACTGAAGGTAGAGCACTGCTATTGTTCCGTACTCGTGAAGAGCTTCTGCAGTTCAAGCAGCTTAACTCGTTACGACCGGAAAGCAGTTCATATTCATTTTTATATGAAGGGGATCAAGAAATCAGCTATTTGATTTCGGCATTCCAACGGGATGAGCATAGCGTGTTATGTGCGGTCACCTTATGGGAAGGGCTGGACATCCCTGGACCTTCATTATCCAATGTGATCATATGGTCGCTGCCGTATCCTCCGCTTGATCCAGTGTTTATGGCAAAGAGGGCGGAAACCTCCACTCCTTTTGAAGATGTGGATTTGCCTTACATGCTGTTAAGACTCAAACAAGGGATGGGGCGGCTGATTCGAACCGGTACAGATCAAGGAATTGTAACTGTACTTGCGGAAGAGGAAGGGCAACATCCGGTACACGAATATATAACTTCTGTACTTCCAAAAGGGACTCGACTACAGAAGCTGGAAGCTTAAATATCACTAACGATTATAATTGCTCCTTTGGTGAGGCAGATGCTACGGCATTTATGTTTCACTCGAAGGAGCTTTTTTTGTCTAAAATTAAGCATAAGTATTCCTAATCTTACGGATAGGATATTGGTATTTAACTTCCGAGCGCTGTCGTATTATTGTTGAGTCATGGGATGTATTTATACAGCATCATCTAGAGATTCATCAAGGAGTGTATACGACATGGGTCAATCAGAAGGTTTGTATCAACCAGATCACAACAAAAAGGTTGGGTTTGCATTAGGGATAGGGCTAACCTTAGTTATCGCATTATTGGCGAAATTTTTAGCGGGTTTTCCATTCCTATCTATTATGGGGCAATTGGTCATTGCCATCTTAATCGGGATTATTTGGCGAGCTACGATAGGAGTGCCAGATAGCATCACACATGGCACCGATTTTTCCAGTAAAAAACTGCTTCGTCTAGGGATTATCCTGCTCGGTATGCGGCTTAATCTAATGGATATCGTTGCTGCAGGACCTCGGGTATTTCTTTTGGCAGTCATCGTCATTATATTTGCGATCTCCGTTGTATACGGACTGGCTCGACTGTTCAAAGTAGATAAGCGCCTCAGTATCTTAACTGCCTGCGGAACTGCGATTTGCGGTGCGGCAGCGGTGGTTGCCATCGCTCCACAGATAAAAGCTAAAGATGACGAAACGGCCATTGGTGCAGCTATAGTAGCTATATTAGGCACAATATTTACACTGCTGTACACATTTTTGTATCCTTTCCTCGGCTTATCAGATTTAGGTTATGGGGTATTCTCAGGAGCGACTTTACATGAGATAGCTCACGTTATCGCGGCTGCGGATGCTGGTGGAAATGCTGCCGTTGATATGGCGGTCATCGTTAAATTGACCCGGGTGGCTTTACTTGTGCCGGTGGCTATTTTAATTGGGATTTGGTCCAATCGTGAAGAAAGAAAAGTGCAAGGTGGAGCGGCTAAAGCTTCGTGGAAAAGCATTCCAATCCCCTGGTTTATTCTAGGATTTCTAGTTGTCAGTGGTGTGAATTCGTTAGGAATCGTCTCCGCATCAGTAGCCAATGGGATCGTTACGATTGCTTATATGTTAATCGCTATGGCGATGGCAGGGCTTGGGTTAAACGTTGATTTGGCGGCATTTAGACGGCTTGGAATGAAGTCTTTTGCAGCGGGACTTATAGGCTCGGTCATGTTATCTCTAGTTGGATTTATGTTAGTTCACTTACTTGCACTAGCATAGTTAGCATGTACACCCTGAGTATGAAATGAGTTACTTCATATCCAAACAGTGTCCTTCTCTTTATCATTTAGTGTGGTAGGGTATGCATGAAATGAATGGAGGGACTTCAGGTGAAGTATTGCATAGGTGAATTTGCTTCCATTCTCGGGGTAACTGCGGATACGCTGAGATTATACGAGAAACATGATATTGTTAGGCCCACAAAAGATAACAGCAATAATTATAGATATTTTAATGATTTAGATGCGAGGGATCTGTTAATGAGCAGATGGTATCGCAGTATGGAAATTCCATTGCCCGAAGTGGCACTTTTAATGAAGGAGTCCTCTATTGAGCAAGTTATGGGAATGATGCAGCAGTCTCAGCAGAGTTTAGAAGAAGAGATTAAGCAAAAGACGATGCTGCTAAACAAGATGAATGAAATTCATAAAGAGCTTAAGGAAATAGAGTCCTCATTATATATATGTAAACTTAAACAACTGCCAGGCATGTACAGGCTTAAGCAAACGGATAAAAATGCATTATTAAAAAATGATATCGTAAAAAGCCTCGTCAACACTTGGATGGATAGGCTTCCTTATGCGTTTTATTCTTTTAAGATTGAGGACGCGGGGGTGTTATCCGGTGATAATAACTTTGACTATAGCTGGGGGCTTACCTTACCCGAGGAGGAGGTGCAGAAATTTGCGATGGATATCGATGAATATGTAGAGTACATTAGCCCGAGTACCTGTATCTCTGCTATCATGTTATCTACGGATGGACATTATATCACGAAGAAATCCTTGCAGTTTATGATAGATTACATCGAAGCAAATGGATATACTATAGCGGGTGACGTGGTGGGTAAATTAATGCTTACTGAAAAAATAGAAGGCAATAACCGCTCGTATTTGGAAGTGAATATCCCAATTGTATAAGTGTATTTTTATAAACACCTGCTCTGAGAGCGGGTGTTTTTCTTTTTGGACAAGAATTGGACATTGACCTTGGTGCTGCACCAATGTTTATACTTCGGTATATAGCTTGGCAACGTTCGGTAGATATGTATAGATATGAATGTGAAAAATATCACGTTCCTGGCGAGCTATAAGATATTAGATACTGGGGGAGAAGAGAATGCGCAACAGAAATTTCACCAAGAAAATGCTCATGTTAACTTTTTGTATGGTGCTGATCGTTTCCATGCTGAGCGGATGCAAAGGAAATGGGGAGTCGGCAAATTCGTCATCATCATCTTTTAAAGCCGGTACATTCGCTGGGGAAGCGGAAGGCAAAGAGGGCGTGATTAAAGTAGAAGTCACTATGGATGAGCCAGATAAAATTAAAGATATCAAGATCGTAAGCCAGTCAGAAACGGGTGGTCTAGGCGATAGTGCACTTGAAAAAATAAAAGATCAAATTCTGGAAGGACAAACCTTGGCAGTAGATGCTGTTAGTGGTGCGAGTCTTTCCAGTGAAGCAATGCTCGCTGCAGTTGAAGATGCCGTAACCAAAGGTGGAGGAAATCTGGAAGTCCTCAAAGCCGGTGGCGTGCAAAAAGCGGGTGAAGGTAAAACGGAAAAGCTTGAATCAGACGTAGTGGTAGTAGGCGCCGGTGCATCTGGTGTGTCCGCAGCGGTAACCGCTGCTGATAAAGGTGCCAAGGTTATTATTATCGAAAAAACAGGAGTTATCGGGGGAGCAAGTAATCTATCCTGGGCTGGTAAGTTCTATAATTCTTCCGCAGCTACTGACAATAATCTTAAAGTAAATGTGGAAAAAGAAATTGCCGATTGGATTGTCAACAATCACTGGAGAGTTGACGCTGCAGCGATTAGACAATACGTAACGAAATCCGGTGAAACTTATGATTGGTTAGCAGAAAAAGGGTATAAAACCAGCTTCCTAAACTTTTTCGGAGAGCAGCTGCATGTACTGCCAGCTTATGAAACCCGTGAAGAGACCCTTCGGAAAATGTTGGCTGAATCGGTTGAACAAAAGGGTGGACAAGTGATCACTGAAACCACTGCCAAAAAGCTGATTACCAATGAAGCAGGAGAAGTTACAGGTATTGTGGCTGAGAAATCAGACGGGACTACTCTTGAAATCACAGCAAAAAGTGTCGTAATGGCAACAGGCGGTTATGCCGCAAATTCGGAAATGGTTAAAGAAGCTTTTGGCTTTGAAGGGGTTAACGGAGGACTAGGTCAGAACGTTGGGGAAGGTCTGAAGATGGCTTGGGAAGCAGGAGCCAAGGTTCCTGATAACTTCGGTGGACAGATGCTGCACCAAACATTAGCCAGAGCAACACAAGGACTAAAAGCACAATATGAGCCTTTTGAAGCAAGTTATCCGCTGATGTTGACATATCTGCCTAACTTCATGAATGTCAGTTCTTCCGGAGCACGTTTCAGAGATGAAGCAGCTACATTAACATCGGTCGCAGCAGCTAATACGAGTGCATTTAATGGTGCTTATCATATGGTTATCGTATCAAAATCACAATTGGCTGCTCTTCAGTCCAAGGGGATGAAAGGTGTTAACGCACCAAGCCTGCCAGGAATGCCACCAGAATTTTATGCCGAATTTGCAGATCAATTCACGTTAGAGAATCCATGGGTAAATGCAGAAAAGGTCTTTGATTCTATGGTAGAAAACGGAGATGGCTTCAAAGGAAATACAATCGAAGAATTAGCAACAAATGCAGGTATGGATGTAGATGTGTTTGTTGAAAATTACAATAGTTATAAAGAAGCTACAAAAACTGGTGTGGATACTGAATTTGGTAAAGCTGCTGATTATTTAGAGCCAATGGGCGAAGAAGGACCATATTATGCCATCGTCGCTGAAATCAACAACTTGGGTTCTGTAGGTGGCTTGCTGGTAAACACTAAGTTCCAAGTGCTAAATGATAAACGTACACCAGTAAAAGGATTGTTTGCTGTAGGGCTTGAATCGGAAGGCGTATTATTCAACGATACCTATGTTGGCAATGGGGTTGGAATTGGTTATTCCTTTACCTCAGGTCGTCTAGGTGGAGAGAGCGCGGCAAACAGTGCTTTGAAAGCTAATTAACGACAATTTCCCGGAAAATAATTCAATCTTTTTAAAGACGCAGAGTAGACAACTCTGCGTCTTTTTTTGCTGGAGATTAGAGCCAATCTTCTTTTAGCAAAGATTTAAGAAGCTCTACATTTGTTACTCCTAGCTTGGCAGCGATCTGCTGCTCTAATTCAATTTTGGTGATCATCATTCTGTTATTGCATTCTATTCCCTTTGGAGTGAGGACAATATTTTTGTCACGCTGATTTCCTTCGACTTCAACGGCTTCGACATAACCACGGGATAACATGCCTTGAATGCTTTTATGCGTGCCCTGTCTTGAAATATGAATTATTCTACTGATTTCTGAGATCGATAACATTTCTCGGGCCTCAAGAACTGCAAGAATGTGGGATTCGGTCTTATTAATTTGATCCGGGTCTTTGTCTGTCACTATTTTACGTAAAGCTAGATGCTTCTCACTGAGTAAATCGATCAGGTTCATTTTTTGCAGCTGCTTATTCATTAGAACACTCCTAAATCATGGCTCGTTTACCCCAGTATAAGACATTTGCGAATATTGTCAACTTGGTTGACTTGATTTGAGAATTTGTGTTATTGTAATCCAAGTTGACAATATAGAGATAAAAGGAGCTTGAAGATGGGAAGAAACAAAAAAGAAGCATTTTTATTTACGTTCATCATGTGTTTTTTGATGGTGCTGGGTATGAGTATTTACAATGTAGCACTAATGGAGGGTTGGTCAGGCACGTTAGTTAAGGATGTGATTGTCGGCTACTTGCCTGCATTTATAGTTGCACTCATTCTAGATGTATTTGTTGTAGGCAAGGTTGCGAAGGGGATCGCGCATAAGCTGGTTAAAGAAAATGATCCGATGATCAAAAAAATCATGTTCATATCCTTTTTTATGGTGACCGGAATGGTATTGTTCATGTCCTTGTATGGCGCAGTTCTACATGTTGGATTTTCTGCTGAACTACCAAGAGCTTATCTGTCTGCCATAGGTAAAAATTTTATTTTTGCACTTCCACTGCAAATCATTTTAGTTGGGCCGCTTACACGATTTATTTTTGTGAAAATTACTCCAGCAGTGTCTGCGTAGGGAATAAATCAATAGAAGCAATGTACAACAAAACGCTCTCCGTCTGCCTGAATAAGCAGAAGAGAGCGTTTTGTTTTTTAAAAGATTAGAAACGTTTATCTATGGCTCGCTCGTTTACGTAAGCGCGTGAACTCTCTTTTTTACAGGTTCGAGTAGATTTAGGGCATACTCATTTCCGCTACCTTTGGGACTATCGTTGCGGATATGCTCCTCCAGACATAATCTGGAGTCGTGATCCGCTTGATAATCAGGATGATTATCCAGATACCCCATTAGGGCTTGCCATGAACCATAGATATCATCAGTGCTTTCTGTCAGAGCATAGAGGCCGCCGTCGAGCCGCATTTCCTTTAGATGAGCTGGTATCTTCACATTTTCCGGTATTGAGGCACAGAATCCATATCCGTAAGGTTTATTCTCACCACTTGGATGCGGGTTCGTATTGCCGCCAAACAGCCGTGCTGTGCCTAATAGTTGACTAGCTTCCAGCCATTCATTAACTGGGATCATAGCTTCATCTTCTGGAGAGGTACTAACCGCAACATTGTAGGCAAATCTCATAGCTGGGAGAGTAATGAATCTTACATGAATAGGGGTAGAGTGATTAATAGTTGGCATAGATATAACCTCCTCAGTTTTAGTCATACCATCCGATGGACTGCATGACTTTTCGTTTAGTTCAGATAATAATTGATTTGTAATGGGTTCCTCGAGATGGGCGGATATCCACTGTAAAAAGAGATGGATTTCACCTTCTCTATTTGTTAGTTCTGTTTTTTGATTGTGAATAGAAGCCGCTTGCTGGCTGAGCGCTTCGTACATGGACTGAACGGACATATTTTTAAGCACGGTTCCAATATCCTTGATGCTAATATCCAGCTTTCTTAATAATGAGGTAACCCGAATGGCGAGTATTGCTTTCTCATCATAAATCCGCCAGCCAGAGCTGCTGTCCCGCTTACTTTCAAACAATCCTTGTGCTTCCCAGTGACGCAGAGTCCGACTCGTCAGTCCGAATTGCGCAGAAAGCTTATCAATGGTAACAAATCCGCTCATAGACAACTCCCATTTCATAGTTTGATAAGGCGCCTTATGTGGATTATTTTAGCATTTAACGTTACGTCAATTGCAAGGAGAATTAATGATTGGGTATTCGAGATAATTTACATTTCTCATACAAAACATTGTCCAGTATTTAACGTCCAGCTTCTACAATCAAGATATTGGTAGAATGTACCTATTGCAATATGAGGCTTTATACGGAGGATGATATTGTTGAAAGCTAGGTCTATGCATCTAACTATGAAATGGAAGTTGATTTTGAGTTTTTCCGCCGTTGTTCTTTTCTTTTTGGGAGTAGCGTTTTATCAAAACCATAAAATCAGTCAAGTGGAGATTTCTATGGAAACGCAAAAAGCTGAGATGGAAAAACGAATTACCGTGTCTATCATTACGCAACTGCTGCAGGAAATGAATGCGGTAGAATCTTCGTTAGCGGGTTCGAGTGATTTGGAGTTCGTCCAACCCTTTAAGGACAAGCAAACAAAGCTGACTAAAGAGATGGCGACGGTGGATTTTGCGGCAGATTCGCCGGCATTTAAAGAGTTAGAACAATTACATAGTCAGATTGGGGAATATACGGGATATTTTGACGAATTGGTAAAGACCATAGAAGACGAGCAGCTTGATCCCATGAGTGTGCTGGAACAAATCGATGAATTACATACGAAGGCTACAGCGTTGAGTGAAGTCATGCTAGTGACTAATGAACATTTGTATACGGCAGCAGCAGAGAATGCAGAAAAAGCACAGGATTATTCTTTTGATCTGCTTAATCTAACCACCTCTATAGTTGCTTACGCAGCTGTGCTAGTGTTTATTTTCACATTAGTGATTGCGGTAATGCTCATACGTTCCTTTCTGAATCCTATTCATAAACTGCAAGTGGCTCTGCGAAAAATTGCCGAAGGAGATTTGCGTCAGCAGATTAATTCACCTTACAACGATGAGTTGGGCAGTTTGAGTCATCATTTTGATCATATGGTGGAGCGGGTCCGGGAAATGCTTCAGCATACTCAGTCAGTAGCCTCTTCGCTGGCAACTTATTCGCATTCTTTTCAAGAATCTTCATCTATAACGGCGCATACGAATCAAGATATCGTAAGCACTATACAGGAAATCTCGGTAGGCGCAGAACAGCAGGCAGGACAATCCGAGCAGAGCGCTGGCCTGATTCAGGAGCTGGAACGTGAAGTGAATGAGATCACGGAGTATACCGAGGTTATGCTGGCTACCAGTCAAACGGCTAATCACAATACTCGTAAAGGATCTGAATCCGTCATCGCCCTCCGGGAGGTATCTGAGCATTCGCGTGAATCTGTTAATAAAGTATATCTGGCTTTAACCAAACTGAGTGATCAATCAAAGGACATCTCGCGCATCACTAAATCCATAACAGATATTTCTAATCAGACCAATATCCTCTCACTTAACGCAGCAATTGAAGCAGCCCGGGCAGGTGCCTACGGAAAAGGGTTCGCTGTCATCGCTGATGAAGTAAGACAATTATCTGTGCAGACTAAAGAGTCCTCCGTACATATCAGTCAGATTATTAGCGAGCTGCAATCCGGGATGGATGAATTCCAGCAATATATGCTGGTGACCAAAGGAAATCTTGAGGAACAGGATCATAAAGTGGCCGAAACGTTGTCCTCTTTTGAAGCGATTGATCATTCTATTGTGGAGATTAGTAAACAGATTGGGCAAATTCACGACAAAGTGGATATGACTCAGACTATGAACCGTAGACTCGCAGAGTCTGTGCATGCCGTCGCGGCCATCGCCGAGGAAACTGCGGCAGGGGTGCAAGAGGTGAACGCCTCCAGCGTACAGCAGGATCATGCTATCCGTGATATAGCCCGTCAAGCCATTGAGATTAATGAAATTTCGCAGAATTTATTCAAAGAAATCAACATTTTTAAGATTGATTCGGATGGGGACGATGGGGTCAGCGATGAAGGGGACAGGGATACAAAGCATGCTGGCACTCCAGAAGCTGGGGACACATTAGGAGACGCATTAGGAGATGATACATTAGGTGCTGGCGATACTCCAGATGATAGCGGTACTCCAAATGATGGTGGTACACCAAATGCAGACGCTTCTAAAGAGGGGTCTTATCTGACAATCTCTGCGTAGCTCAGCGGGAATTGGCATTCGTAGCGTAAGGTGGAATAGAGAATAGAGAATAGAGAATAGAGTAGGGAGTAGGGAGTAGGGAGTAGGGAGTAGGGAGTAGGGAGTAGAGAGTAGAGAGTAGAGAGTAGAGAGTAGAGAGTAGAGAGTAGGGAGTAGAGTCTAGGGATTAGAGTTTATAGAATAGAGTTTAGAGATGAGAGGCTAAAGTTTAGCGCTTAGTGAGGTTCTACCTGCCGTTTTGATTTTAAGTGTATTTTATACAACTAAAAAGGTTTGTATTTAGCTTGATTAGGGTTTAGTTGTATTTAGTGCAGCTATTTCGAGCTGAAAAGGGGATAGCGGCTGTTTAGTGGGGATTTAATTGCATGAAATACAACTAAAACCAGGTGGGAGTGCACATACCTGAAAATAGTTGTATAGAGTGCAATTAACTCAACGCATAATTGTGATTTGTTGCATAAAGAAGCTGGCTCCTTCGTGGGAGTATCCACGAAGGAGCCAGCTTTTTTATGTAGAAATATAATTAGTCCTCGTAAGTTTGATTTAGGGTGCTAACTAACTCTGGGAGCCAGTCGCTTAGAGTGAGAAACTTGTATCCCTCCGATTGAGCTTTAGCTGTATCCATAAACCAGGATTGTGTGATCCCGAATGGAGAATTATGCGCATCCGCTGTTTCGCTTTGAATGACGGCTTGTTTTCTGGTCTCTTTTTCAATCAGCGAGATAAGCTCCTTAATACTAACCGTACCGTCTGAGCAAGCGTTGAGAGGACCCGTCACCGTCGAGTTGCCAAGCCAATACAGAAAATCAGCGGCTTCGTCCGAACGGATAAAACAGATATTTGCATCTGGATTCGGAATCCCGATGGGCAGCTCGTTACGTACATGTTCGATATGAAAATGGAGTCTTCGTGTATAATCGTCAGTTCCCAGAACAATCGGAAAGCGGACAGCGGCTACAGGGAAGTTAGCTTGTTGGATAAGGACGGCTTCCGCCAGTCTTTTCCCCTCCTGATAGGTGAAGTCATTTCGTCCTCCATAACGAATAGGGTGCGTTTCAGGATCGAACACCTCTTCCGTCAGCGCTTGCTCACTGAAATCATAAACAGATAAACTTGAAGTCAGTATGTAACGTGTGGTTTTGCCGTCAAAAATACGGCGCGCCTGATCCGCTTCATCAGGTGAAAAACAAATATTATCGTAGACTACATCCCAACTCGTATCACCTAATGCTTGAGCGAAGGCCTCCGGTTGAGACCGATCCACCTGTATCCGGTGAACGAGATCGCCAAAAGGGTCGCTTGTTTCCCCGCGCGTTAATATGGTTACTTCGTTCTTAGAATCCTCAAGCAGACGCTCGACCAAACGTTTCCCAAAAAAGCGTGTGCCGCCTAAAATAAGAATCTTACTCATCAACCTCACTCCTTGATTGCTATTAATGGTTATTAAAATGACTGTTTATTGGTTTATGTGAAGCTTCTGATTCATTGTAGAGAAGCGGCGGGATCAGCCAGATCAGCAGCAATGTATTGAGTTTTGAGTGATACAAATTGGACTAACGGGAAAGAGTTAGTTTGATTGTACTTCGTGCAATAGAATTCGTATTAGAGTGGAGAAAATTTGATCCTGTTGCACTCTATACAATCAATGGATGATCAAGTGGCATTAAACTAGCTTTTCACCAGAATCTATTGCAGAGATTGCAGCAGATTCAATTTTTGCGGCTAGGACGGCGGATTCTGTTGTACAATATGCAACGTTTGTAGCTAGTTACCACAAACAGCCCAAATGTTAATTACACATTAAGCACACTAATCACAATTATATCTGTTCGTTTTTAACGTAACGAGACACTTAGCTGCCCGAAATCGAGCTTAACGAAAAACTACGCCACCATACACATTCCTGGCGTGGTATAATTCCAGCTGTTTGAACTGAATCCACCAGCTTGGAAGGTCTGGAAGCCTTGCAAGCTTTGGCTCGATACCGCCATTACAGGTTCCTGGCTTTCGTCCGCAAATACAAGCTCGATCAGCTCGGCAATTTCCCCATGTTCATACGCGGCTGCAAGGCGGCTCAAGACAATCTGCATAGCTGTGTCCTGTGGTAAGGAAGGACCATCGGCCTGAAGCAGCTCTTGTCTTACGAGAGGAAGGGCTTGCCGGGCTCGGTGCAGAGCGGCTTTTATTGCCCCTTCTGTGGTAACGAGAATCTCGGCAGCTTCCATTGCAGAGTGTCCCAACACATCTCGAAGCAGGAATACCGCCTGCTGCAGCGGAGATAAATGCTCCTGTAGTGCTTGAAAAGCAGCTTCAATCTCAAATGAACCATACTCCGCAGAGGCTTCAGTGGGGGACTGATCCAGCTCCAACACTCGTGACAAGGTGGCTTTTCGCCGCATGATATCAATCCATGTGTTTCGGGCAATCCGAAAAAGCAATGCCTCAGGATTTGGGTGATTTGTAGAACTTGTATGATGAGTAGAATTTGTAGGAATCGTAGAATGCATTGCAGATTTTGCAGATCTTGTAGATGGTGCAGTCTTAGATGGCGTTACAGCCTTAGCAGACGTTGCAGCCTTAGAAAACGTATAGTTCATTTGATTAGTTTGATTAGTTTTAAGTTTTTCATTAGCTCCATTAGCTCCATTAGCTCCATTAGCTCCATTAGCCTTATCATTTTCAATGGTTTCTTTATTTTGTTTAACTTCATTCATTGGACTGTTCCCATTATTTGCGCTCGTTGAGTTCGAAGTCTTCATATAACCTAGAGCCTTGACCCATGTATCCTGAGCTAAATCATCGGCATCCCACGGGGATTGTGTCAATGCAAGACAATATCGCTTCAGAGCTATCTGCAAAGACCTGCTGTTACTTTCATCCGGCTCATCTCCGGTGCTAAGCTTCTCAAGGATGATCACTCTGCATAACTCCTTTTCCAGTAAGGTGATTTCGATTACTTCTAATAATAAACGAATGAGCAGGAAATTAAGATACGCAATTTTAAAAAATAAAAATTCTCACGCCTAACGTATCCTATCCCCATATTAATCCGTTTACAGGGTAGATTTCAAAACTCTAAAACAGATGGAGGTCGAATACGGATGGCGTACGTTCCTTATGTAGTCGAACAAACGAATCAAGGTGAAAGATCTTACGATATTTATTCGCGGCTGTTGAAGGACCGGATAGTGTTCGTAGGTGCGGAAATTGAGGATCAGCTGGCTAACAGTATTGTTGCCCAGTTATTGTTCTTATCAGCAGAAGATCCGGATAAAGATATACACATGTATATCAATTGTCCAGGTGGCTCTATCACCGCAGGCTTCAGTATTTATGACACGATGCAGCTTATTAAGCCTCCGGTGAATACCATTTGTACAGGAATGGCGGCTTCTTTTGGTTCTTTGTTGTTATTGGCTGGGGCCAAAGGGAAACGTTATGCCTTGCCGAATAGCGAGATTATGATTCATCAGCCGCATGGTGGGGCGCAGGGGCAAGCTAGTGACATTGCGATCAGTGCCAAACGTATTTTGAAGGCAAGGGAAGTGCTTGTGCAAATTACAGCGGACCGAACTGGGCAGACGGTAGAGAAGGTACTGCAAGATATGGATCGAGATTATTTCATGTCAGCCGATGAGGCGGTTGAATACGGAATTATCGATAAGGTCATCACAAATCTCTAAGACGAAGGAGTGAAGAAGGCTATGCTGGAGGTTTTGCAGGGAAAAGAGGTAACAATCTATTTTGTGGATGGCTCCAACGCTACAAAAGGAGTGCTGGAAACGGTAAGTGAAAATTTCGTCAAATATCGGACGGATTTTGAAGAGTTTTATATTCCAATCAGCTCGATCTGTTCTATCTCTCTAGGTACCAAAACGCGTGAACGAGCCAAAGTAGGGTTCACACAATAACATCAACAACATCATCTGTATAAAAAAGGGTTAGGAGCTCCCAAGCTCCTAACCCGTACTTTCCCGAATAGCCAAATAATGAGCCACATTTGCATGATGCGGCACAACGGTCTCCCCTTTAATCAGCTTGATTAAGGTTCGGGTGGCGGTCATCCCAATCTCCGTTCCAGAGTATTCAACCGAGGAAAGCTTAGGTCGAACGATAGAGGCAATGAAGCTGTTATCAAAACCGAACACGGCGACATCAGCTGGCACCCGTAGACCGTTATCGGTTAAATGATTCATGGCTCCAACTGCCATCCAATCTGTAGAGCAAAACACCGCAGTAGGTAACTCCCCGCTATCCATAATTCGGCGCATGGCGTCGCTCCCATCTTCGACGGCCATCGCACTTTCTACTACCCATTCTTTCCTTAAGGTTATGCCTGCATCCATAAGGGCTTGTAGATAGCCTTTATACCGATCCCCACCCACCGCATTATCTCCCGAGCCGCGAATCATAGCGATTTTGCGATGACCTTTTTGAATCAGATAAGTAACAGCTTCATAGGAGGCAGTTATATTGTCCAGATGAACGGAAGGAATCATATCCACCTGCGATTGTTGCCCGACAAGCACGCAAGGTGTATTTGAGCTGCGGATGATCTCCAGATGTTCATGGTTTGGAATTGAACCCACAAATATATTTCCTTCCGTCCCAATACGCTGGAACATCTTCAAATAGTGTTGTTCACTTTCTGCACTGCCGTCCGTTAATCCGACCATAATGTCGTATCCATACAAATCCGCAAGATCGCGAATACCAACATTGAAGTCATCCAGTACAGTGTTGCTATTCTGCGGAATGATCACACCGATCAGCTGTGTATTAGCTTTGTCCGTTTCAAGGCCGATGACATTCGGACGGTAGTTGGTTTGTTTAATAGCTTCCAGTACTCGTTTACGGACATCTTCGTTTACTGGTTTGCTGTTATTGATTACCCTGGACACCGTAGAGATCGAAACGTTCGCCATTTGGGCTATATCTTTTATCTTTACCTTCAAGAAGATCACCATAACTTTCCATATGATTCACTTGGTGTTTCAACTCTCGCAAGCATATCACGGATAGCTTCAAGAATCCAAAAGATTGTTGTTGACCTAGGAAATAAAAGGTCCTATAATGATCGCTGTGGGAAAATTATTTCCTTGAAAAAAGCTTTTTTTGAACGATAAAGTTGAATTTTTGCTAAAAACAATAACTAAATTATTAATTTTTAATGAATTTCGGGAAAATATTTTCCTGTGAAGGGTATATGAATACGAAGGAGCTGCATGCATTGAACAGAACATGGTGGAAAGAAGCCACGGCGTATCAAATTTACCCACGAAGCTTTATGGACAGCAATGGTGATGGTGTAGGGGATCTGCAAGGAGTCATTTCTAAACTTGATTATTTGCAGGAGCTTGGCATCAATGTCATTTGGATCTGTCCTATTTATAAATCCCCAAATGATGATAATGGTTATGATATTTCGGATTATCAGGATATTATGGCGGAGTTCGGCAGCATGGCCGACTTTGATCAGCTGCTGCACGAGGTTCATGCACGAGGCATGAAGCTGATTCTGGATCTAGTGATTAATCATACTTCGGACGAACATCCATGGTTTGTTGAAGCACGTTCAAGCAAGGATAATCCGAAGCGGGATTATTATATTTGGAGTGATCCTAAGGACGGGGAGGAGCCGAATAACTGGGAGAGTATTTTCAGCGGTTCGATTTGGGAGCTTGATCCCGCCACAGAGCAATATTTTATGCATGTATTTTCCAAAAGACAGCCAGACCTCAACTGGGAGAATCCTGAGGTGCGCCGTGAATTGTATAGCATGGTCAACTGGTGGCTGGACAAAGGAATCGACGGCTTCCGGGTGGATGCCATTTCACATATTAAAAAAATCACCGGACATCCCGATCTGCCGAATCCACAGAATCTTCCGTATGTTCCGTCTGGCGATGGTCACATGAACCGTGAAGGGATTCACGATTTCTTGCAGGAGCTCAAGCAGGAGACGTTTGACCGATATGACATCATGACGGTTGGCGAAGCGAGTGGTGTAAATGTTGATCAGGCGGAGTCGTGGGTGGGTGAAGAGCAAGGCAAATTTAATATGATTTTTCAATTCGAGCATTTAGCTCTTTGGAATAAGAGTGTGACAGGTGGATTGGATGTTCTGCAGCTAAAATCAGCTCTCTCCCGTTGGCAAAAAGGTCTTGAGGGCAGAGGCTGGAACGCATTGTTCATCGAAAATCACGACCAGCCGCGTTCAGTTTCTACTTGGGGAAATGATGGCCAGTATTGGAAAGAGTCAGCTAAATCGTTGGCTACGATGTATTTCCTGATGCAGGGAACACCATTTATTTATCAAGGTCAAGAAATTGGGATGACCAATGTAAGATTTGAATCAATGGATGATTACGATGATGTGGCGATGAAGAACTTGTATCGTTTGGAGACTGAAGCCGGTAAATCACATGAGGAAGTCATGGAGGTAATCTGGAAGAACGGTCGGGACAACTCTAGAACACCAATGCAATGGAGCGACTCTGAAAACGCTGGTTTCAGCAGCGGCAAGCCATGGATGAAGGTGAATCCGAATTATACGGAAATCAATGTGGAGCGGGCGAAGCAGGACTCTTATTCCATCTATCATCATTACAAAAAGCTTATCGCTCTTCGGGCTGCTAATCCCGTTACTGTTTACGGGACTTATGATCTCATTTTGCCTGAAGATGAACGTATTTATGCTTATACTAGGACGCTTGGAAATGAAAAACTGCTAGTCATGTCTAACCTGACAGCAGAGGAAGCGCTGTTTGACCTTCCATTTGAATTGGAGTTTGATACTAGTGAGTTGCTCTTGCATAACTATGAGGTTGATCCTGCGGAGCCGATTGAGACTGTCGCATTACGGCCTTACGAGTCCCGTGTGTATATGCTGGTTAACGCACCTGTAGAGCAAGAGGGGAGCAGTGAACTTGTACCTGCACAAGAGTTAAGTGAAGCTTCTTTTCCAGAAACAGTTTAATATATTATTGTAATTCAAAGCGCCCGGTTATCCGGGCGCTTTTTTTGTTGCGGTAGTGTAGGACTCTTGCACAAAATGAATACGCTTACCTAGGCAAGTCGTATAAAAATATTATTTTTTCTATTATTTTTGTTCCCAAAATTAATAGAATACTATATTATGTTATGAATACAGATTCATATAAGTGTATATTCATTCAATTTGGGGTGAAAGTAGACAAAATTATAGGAGGTAAAAAATGTCCAAGAGAATACTATCTTTATTACTAGCTTTTACACTTATGATGTCGGGTCTGCTTCCAGCTGCATATGCAGGTGAAGTTGCAACCGAAATTAACCCGCAGGCGGTTGTTGCTCCGGTTTCTACGGAGAACACAGCTGATCCAGCGGTGCTTTCTTCAGAACAAACTACGGTAGCGACTGCTGTCTATGAACAAATAGCGGCGACAGTTTCCACAGAAGTATACAAAGCTTCTATGACGGAAGCTAGAACATTAGAATTGACTTTAGATCTTCCTGATGGGGCATCGCCTCAAGATATCATCTGGAATTTTGGCAGAACGGCGGAAGAGATGAAGCCGCTGGCAGAGTGGAAAAAATGGAATAAAGATGCGAAAGATTATTCAGGTAATCCTTTCGTAACAGTGACATATGAGCCGATCTCAGGTTCAAAAGTAAAGGCTTTAATTCATTTTGATTTGCTGTACGGAGAGAATCTCTCACTAACGGGTATACGTGCAGAGTACGTCAAACGAGTGGGAATTTATAATCTAATCGGGACATTACCTGCTGGAGATGTGCTGGTAGAGCAGCAAGTCAAACTAAATCCATATGAAACCTATCATACATATGATGAGATTAAACCCGCGATCGATAGGATTACTGCTGAAAGCAATAATAAATATGATCGATATGTAGAGTATCAGCAAATTGGGACCTCAACTCAAGGTCGTGCCATTCATTTCTCTATTGTTGCTAAGGATAAGTCCTCAGTAGATCAATATTTGAACGAGACCTTACCGCTTATGATGAATGATCCTGAAGCCCTGCAAAAGAAAATTAACGACGGGGATCTGCAGAATTATAAGGTACCTATTTGGTTGAATAACATTCATGCCGATGAAGCCAATGGTGTCGATGTAATCATTAAGTTTTTGGATACGCTGATGACACAGCAAATTGTCACCTATGATACCACTGATGAGAATGGAAATCCGAAAAAGGTAGTTCTGAACATCGACGAAGCGCTTGACCATGTGATTTTCCTGCTTGATTATGTAGAGAATCCTGACGGTCGCGCGTTAAACACGCGTCAAACTTCAACGCTGCTTGATCCAAATCGGGACAACTCTTACCAGACCCAACCTGAGACACAAGCGGTAACTGCACAAATTGCTAAGTGGACGCCGCTTACCTTTTTGGACATGCATGGATTTGTAAGTGGCTTCTTGATTGAGCCTTGCACACCACCTCATGATCCTAACATTGAATATGATCTTGTAATGCCAAGTATGCTTGAGCAAGCAAATGCCATGGGTAAGGCGGGGATTGCTAATACAAAATATGATTCCTACCATATCCCTTATGAAGAATACGAAAAAACACAACAGGATCCGAACTATAAAGGAACGAATGCAACAGGTTGGGATGATGCTTCGCCAGCCTACACAGCTGTATATGCCATGCATCAAGGAGCACTTGGGCATACCATTGAAGTGCCTGAATTGAATGAAGATTCACTGGATGCCTTTTATTATGCGGCTTTGGGGGCCACCGATTATGTGATCAACAACAAGCAGGAACTGTTCCTGAATCAATTGGAAATCTTCAAACGGGGTATCCAAAATGAGAATACTAATGCTGCTGTTAAAGATTATCTAATCAATGCACAGAATGAGTCTATTGGACGTCCAGGGGTAGATGAGAATACGAATTTCTTCCCTGAGTATTACATTCTTCCGGTTGCAAAAGATTTGCAAAAAAATGATCTGGAAACCTACAAAATGGTTCAGTACCTACTGCGTAACAATGTGAAAGTAGAACGGACAACAGCCAGTGTAACTGTAGATTCTGTAGTCTATCCGGCTGGAACCTATGTGGTGAATATGCATCAAGCCAAAAGAGGTTATGCGAATCTTGTCTTGTATGATGGACTAGATGTCTCGGATTTTAATGAGATGTATTCCGATACGGTACAGAATTTCTCGGCTATGCGTGGTTTTGACCGATATATTAGCCGTTCTGTAGGAGCATTCACTGGGAAGACAGAAGAGGTTAGCGGTGTAACGATCCCTAGTACGAATCTGGATCAATCTCCGTTCGAGCAAAATTATGTGATTAAAAACAGCAACAATGATGCGATAAAAGCTGTGAATGAGCTGCTAGCCAACCATAAGGCAGTGACACTGCTGGAGAATGGGGGTACAGGTTACGAGAAGGGAAGTTTCCTTGTTTCCAGATCCAATCTTAGAACGGTATCGTCTAAATATCTGCTGGATATTGTGCCGTTTAGTGCTGCAGAGAACAGAACGGGTAAATTGCTTAAGGCTCCTAAGGTAGCTATTGCAGGAGCGACTGCATTTATGCTGAAGGATCTTGGGTTTAACGTAACTACGGATACAGTGGCAGCAGATGTTCTAATCAATTCGGGAACGAATCTGATTGCTACAGGTAAACCGTTTATCGGTTATGGAAGAACGATGCTAAAAACTGTTAAAGGGCTTAAGGTCCTCCCTGGACTGGACTATTCAACTCCGGTCAATAAGGATGGTAAAGAAGATGCTCATGAGGGATTGTTTAAGGCTGAGGTCTCTCAGGACAATGTAATTACAGCGCCTTATGCCGATAGCGAATATCTCTACACAGTTTCCGCGGCTTATATTACAAAAGTGCCTGAAGGCGCAGAGATCTTGGCGAAATACGGATCAGGAGCTGACTTTTTCAAAGCAGGCTGGTGGCCGAATAACGAGGCTGCACAAGACCAAGTATTGGCGCTTACTTACAATACAGACAACATCCATGTGACGTTATTTGCGAATGATCTGATGAATAAATATCATCCGCAAAATCAATTCAGATTGCTTGCCAATTCAATCTATGCTGCTGCTCCAGCGGCGACTAAAGAGGATGGTATGGATAACGGGGTGAATGAACCAGAGCCAACAACACCTTCGACACCGTGGCAGCCATCTGTAACATCAACACCTGCACCGACCGTGCAGCCGTCTGCAACACCAACGCCAGCTCCAACTCCAACTGTGCAGCCGTCTGCAACACCAAACCCAATAGGTTCTAACTTCACGGATCTAGGTAAGGTGGCGTGGGCAGTATCGGCAATTCAAGAGCTGGCGGCAAAAGGGATCCTGCAAGGAGTGAGCGATAATTCCTTTGCTCCGCTTAAAGAGGTGACGCGTGCCGAGTTTATTACCATGATCGTGCGAGCTTTTGATCTGCTTGATGTGAAATCAACCGCTGCCTTCAGTGACGTGAAAGCTTCTGACTGGTCTTATGGATACATTGCATCCGGGGTCAAGAACGGATTGATTAACGGTGTAGGCAATGGAAGGTTTGATCCTAACCGTGCGATTACACGCGAGGAAATGGCAATCATTGTATCCAATGCACTTAAGAAATTTAAAGGCAAGTCGGTAAATGATACAAATGCCGCTTTGGCTAACTTTAAAGACCAGGCAACAATCGCTGCTTACGGTAAAGAAGCGGTGGCATTACTAACTCAGGAAGGTATTGTGCAAGGTCTGACTGCGGATACCTTCGGTCCTAAAAACATTGCCAACCGTGCTCAAGCAGCAGTGATTATTGATAGGATGTTGAAGCTTAATTAAGTTTTAGATACTTATAAAATAATACAAGAATGCCCCTCAGCTATTTGGCTGAGGGGCATTCTTTTTATAGTTACTCTGCATTATCCGTAGATGGTAAATCCGGCAGTTGTTGAATGTAGCTGTTAGACATATTTAGAAGCCGCTGAACGGCGTCAAATTGTTCTTTTGTCGAACCGCCCTCTGTTTCAGAGCCATCGATTAGATTAAAGTTGTCTCCATCATCGTAATCGACACCAGTCAAATACATGCTTGTGTCATTAATGAAAGAGCCGGTAGGCAAAAAGTGTCTGACAGGGAGCATGTTGGTCTGTTGGTTCATCAGATCTTCTCCGAAGTAGAGCTGATCTTTCATTGAAATCCCTAACAGGTTAGCTACAGTTGGCATAATGTCGATCTGGCCGCCAGTTTGGCTGTATACCGTAGGTTGACCTACCCCTGGCGCATGTACGATGAAAGGAATGTTGAACATATCGGTATAACCATATTCGTGACCGACCATTTCTTCCATTAACGATTTCTCGTTGCCATCAAGGGAATATAGCGATACACCCTGATGGTCCCCGTAAAAGACAATGACGCTATCATCCCATAGACCACTGGACTTTAATTGATCCAGAAATTGTCCCATTGCATAATCTGCGTAATTTTGAGCTAGAATATAGTTGCCAACTAGGGTACCTTCATACCGTTTAGGCAGCGTCATTTTATTTTTTGACTCTGGCATTTTATAAGGGTGATGAGCACTCATAGAAATGACCATTGCATAAAAAGGATCATCTTTAGCATCCATTTTGACTAATTCAGGCACAGTCTTGGCATAGAGTACCTCATCAGAAGCACCGAATGCGATATGATCACCATCCCCATAGAACGCTTGATCGTAATACTTATCAAAGTCTAGGACTTTGTATAGAGTTTTGCGGTTCCAGAATTCTACGCTATTGGTGTGAAAGGTTGCTGTATTATATCCATTAGCTTTCATCAGCTTAGGCAGGCTCGGAAGCGCCTTATCCATATAATTGGATGAAGTGGCTACCTCGTGATGAGGAACGTACAACGAAGTATTCACCACAAATTCAGCATCCGAAGTTGTTCCTTGCCCGGCATTAGTATAGAAGTTATTGAAATAATGTTCGCTTTTCAAAAGCTTATTTAGATTGGGTGTTACTTCCTGTCCGTCAATGCTCAGGTCCAGCAAAAAGTTCTGAAAAGATTCCATTTGTACCACGATTAGATTTTTACCTTGAGCTGCCGCCCAGTACTTCGGTGAGCCAGGCTCTGTAATTCCTTTGGTCTCGTTAATGGATGGTTGCGTGATTTCTTTGCTGTCGATTATTTCTTCTGTTTCCCTTGTATCGGCAAAAATAGTATAGACCTCGTAATTAAGAATCCCCATACTCTCCGCTTTTTTGTTCTCGTTCATACTGGCATGATTCGGCCAAACATTAAAGACACAAACTGCTAAGGAAACACTGATGATCCCAAACAAAGCGGTCCGGTTCATGCGGCGGTTCATACCTCTTTCTTTCCAGATCGCAATATATTTCGGACGGAACATAAAAAACATGAACACTACAATATCCACAAAAATGAACAAATAGTAAGGGTCCAGCAACGAGTATGTGCTTTCTCCCACCTTAGTTACTTTATCTGCTTGTTCCAAGGCATGATAAGTAGCAATTACACCGTAATATTTGTAATACATTAGGACGGCGAAATATATGACTGAAATCAATAGGTTGGCTATCATGTAATACAGAAATTTTCGTTTGGAAGCCATCCATTCAATAAGTCCAAATACGATAAAGAAAAATGGGATCTCTGTCAGCAGCATGCTCCAGTTAGGACCGTCGCTAAAAACTACGAACCAGGCCACTGCGCATTTTAGCAGCAGGACGAAGCTAAAGACTAGGAAGGGTTTGTTTTTTATATCAAAATCTTTTTTCACTCGTTATCATCCTCTCTGATGCAATTACACCAAGGTCCTGCATATACCTGTATTTCATGGAAATCCGTTGCAATATGCCGAAGCTTATTATGCTCCCGAAGTTATCAAGTGTCAAAAGGTGGACGAGAGTCCTAGAGTGAAGCAACAAGCGATTTATGCCGCATAAGCAGGTAAAATCAACGCCAATCCCAAACTACAGGGTCCTATGCGTATAAAATGATTTTAATAATTTCCAGTTTCCCGCAACTTTGTATAATATTCCTCAGTCTAAATATAGAGGAGTGATTAGAGAGGCGGGAATTAGATGACCCAGCGGCAGTTCATAACGATGGTAACGATTTGTTTTCTTGTGCTCTTAAATTCAGGTTGTAATCAAGGGGAGAACTCCATTGGTGTGGAGCCTTCTGGCTCTATAGCTTCAACGTCTGTACCACAGGTTCCCGAAGACTTTTTGCTAACACTGGATTATAAAGTTCAGAACCATCCGGATACATTTGCAGTTGAGGTACCACAGAACTGGGAGGTTAAGCTGGGGGAGTATCCAGTGGGACTTTACTGGCGATTAGCGAATGAGTTCTCTAAAGATGCCGGATTGGATTTGACCCTCCTGAAGGGTGCCACGGTAGAGGTACAGCGGTATTCCTTAGTCGATGGTTTACCTGGTTCTGGCGAACAAAAAGAATTTTCTTATCCCTCCAATCTCGTTTTGCTTGTTCAATCAGGAAATACCGTTGGGGCTTGGCTGGAATTTAATATTCAAAGTATCGGCCCTTCTATTAAGAAGCGTAGCTTGACCGACATTACAGGATATA
The DNA here is from genome assembly GCF_037970385.1 of Paenibacillus sp. FSL R5-0928. Classification (NCBI taxonomy): domain Bacteria; kingdom Bacillati; phylum Bacillota; class Bacilli; order Caryophanales; family Paenibacillaceae; genus Paenibacillus; species Paenibacillus sp. FSL R5-0928. The sequence continues at coordinate 2,484,486 of NZ_CP150225.1, forward strand.
CATTTGAGGAGTGGACGGAGAGAGAAGGTTTGTTTGCTAAGGAAGGTGAGAATGGTGATTTAGCCTCATTAGGCCATTTCGAGCTGCTGGATGCTTTTTTCCAGGCTATACAGGTGGGTAATCATACCCGCGCCCGCGCATGTTTGAATCCTAATGCCTTACTCACTGCATTGACGGTTAACCGTCAAGAGCATCAACTCTATAACCCGGGTTTTGGTGGTGAAAATGCTCTCAGTGAAAGTATTGTTGAGGCTAAGCCTACCTCTTATAAAGTGATGGATTATGATACTGGCTCTGAAATCAAAGACATCGGTGATCGCACAACGTTAAATATTGTGGTCGATCTGTATATGAAATCACTAAATCCCGTCTTCAATACCCCAGATGGCCGGGAGACTCGCTTCGCAGTGTTGACCAAACACGCTAACGGCTGGAAGATTGGAGGTTTTGGAACGGGACCGTGAGTTGTTGCGTTATCTATTTATTAATAAAAGGAGTGATCTCAAGTGTTTAAACAAAGTTTGATGTCAAAAGTGCAGGTAAGGCGGATATGTAGAGTTGTTGTCGGGACTGTTCTTAGCTTGGCTATGGTCTCACCCTTAGTGGCAGCAGCAGATAATGTGAATTCACCTGAAGAAAAGAAATTATTGTCTGGCATCACCCAACTGGACGCTGGTGACAGAAGTGCGTATGCCGTCACTGCGGATGGAACAGCCTGGGCGTGGGGTGGTGGGTACGGCTCTATTGGTAATGGGGCGACCACACCAGCGTATACTCCCGTCAAAATGCATATCGATCATGTAAAGCAAATCTCAGGTGGTTATCGTCATAACTTGATGTTGAAGGACGATGGAACAGTGTGGGCAGTAGGGGGGAACGAGCATGGACAACTTGGCATTGGAACACAGTCCTCTAAGATTCTTGTAGAGCCTGTTCAAGTGCAAGGGCTAACAGATGTGAAAGCTGTTTCTGCGGGGGGCACCTTTAGCTTAGCTCTTCTTAAAGATGGAACGGTCTGGGCATGGGGAGGCAATGAACAAGGTGAACTCGGTGACGATTCGCGGAAAAACAAGCTAACCCCGGTGCAGGTAAAGGGACTACCCTCTGTCCTGTCTATAGCAGCGGGATCGAATAATTCAGTGGCGCTTGGTAATGGTGGAGAGGTATGGGTGTGGGGATCGCAGCAACCGCTGGGAACGCAAAAAGGCGTAATCTTAAAGCCTACGCTTATTAAAGGAAGCGGAGAATATAGAGCGGTTGATATGGACGGAGCCTATGGGCTCTATGGGGCAGCATTGAGATGGGATGGTACAGTATGGATTTGGAATAATTACATAGATCCATATCTGGGAGAAACTCTAAAACCCGTTCAGATTCCAGGGCTTTCAGACGTCATTTCGCTGACAACAGATTCCGCGGTGAAGGCGGATGGGACCGTGTGGCAGTGGACGGTTGGCGATAAGAACAAGATTAATGTTACACAGTCAAAGGGTATTCAGAATGCAGTTTCCATTTCTAAAGGGAGCAGAAATCATTATGTACTCTTAAAAGATGGTCATGTCCTTGCCTGGGGAGCAAATGAATTTGGGCAGACGGGTCTGGGGGTCAGAGAGATCGAGGTGAATACGCCTCAGCTCGTGAAGAAATCTATTCAAGTATTGTTGAATGGGAATGAAATGGAACTGACTATGCCGCCACTACTAATTAATAATTCGACATATGTTCCTTTAAGAGGAGTCTTCGAGCAGATGGGAGTTAATGTTCGTTGGGATGTTCCATCGAGAGCTGTGGTCGCTGTAAAGGGATCTACAACTCTGATCTTGAATTCGGTAACTGGACAAACGACTGTTAATGGAAAGGTAATAGCAACAGATCAAAAACCGGTCTTCATTAATGATAGCGTTTATGTACCCCTCAGATTGATAAGCGAAATGTTGGGGGCGCAGGTAGAATGGGATGCAGATGCTTATGCAGTTCGAATAAATTCCAATAAATAAGTTGACTATTTATTAGAAGCTTTAGGCTGAATTCTCCTTCTGGAGAGTTCAGCTTTTTGCGTGGAGCGCAGAAGATTTAGAGGGAAATGCAATAACGGTAAACAAAGCGTATGCGATTTTGAAGAATGTAAGCGGGAATCTTTTCGAGGATTATTTATACGGATGATGATGAATATTGGAAAAATGGGACAACTTATAATTATCCCAATGATCGTTCAATTCTGGTCGCGAAACGGATGGGCATAGCAACAACGATTAATATTGCGACAAAAACGGGTAAGAGTATATATTACGGCCTCTTTGTATTTGTTGCAGTGCTGTTGATTGGAATGGTGGAAACCGAACGTTTTTAGGCGGAGTTGAAAGGATGGTGAGGTTTTTCATTGATTTTAAAATAAATCGTATGAAGTATAACCCTCTTGTGATAGAATAATCTAGTTGCTCTAGTTTCTGAAAATCCACTCTGTTCCAGCAAAACACCTGATCTATACACGTGGATAATCGAGGAAATATGAGCATTTAAGAGTATTAACAAGATTTCTTAGAGATTTTACACAAAACACATCATTTTTTGTCGGTTTTTATTGATTTATTCAAAAATATTATGTATAATCAGCCTTGTTGATTTTGCAAATGGAATTTTAGGAGGTTTTTATTTTGGGAAAAGCGTTAATTATTGGCGCTGGCGGCGTAGCAAGTGTTGTTGTTCATAAATGCTGCCAGAACCCGGATGTATTTGAAGAGATCTGCATTGCCAGCAGAACTGTCGCGAAATGTGACGCTCTGAAAGATAAATTAGCCGGAGGCCGCACGAAGATTTCTACTGCTCAGCTCGATGCAGATAACACGGACGAAGTCATTGAACTGATCAAGAGCTTTGAGCCGGATGTCGTTATTAATGTCGCTCTCCCATATCAGGACCTGACGATCATGGATGCGTGCCTGGCAACAGGAGTGCACTATGTGGATACTGCCAATTATGAACCACAAGATACAGCGAAATTCGAATATTCCTGGCAGTGGGCTTACAAAGAAAGATTTGAGAAAGCTGGCCTTACCGCTTTGCTCGGCAGTGGATTTGACCCAGGTGTAACTGGCGTGTTCACGGCTTACGCGCAAAAACACTATTTTGACGAGATCCATACCATTGATATTGTAGACGCCAACGCTGGCGATCATGGATATCCATTCGCTACAAACTTTAATCCTGAAATCAATATTCGTGAAATTACAGCTAATGGCCGTTATTTCGAGAATGGCGAGTGGATTGAAACCGCACCACTTTCTGAGAAGAAAGTTTACGATCTTCCGGAAATCGGACCTAAAGATATTTATCTTTTGTACCATGAAGAGTTGGAATCCTTGGCTGTTAACATCAAGGGCGTGAAGAAGATCCGTTTCTGGATGACTTTCTCGCAGAACTACCTGACTCACTTGAAAGTGCTTGAGAATGTGGGTATGACTTCTATCGAGCCTATCATGTACGAAGGCAAAGAGATCGTTCCTTTGCAATTCTTGAAGGCAATGCTGCCTGACCCGGCTTCCCTGGGACCAAGAACAAAAGGTAAAACTAACATTGGATGTATCATCCAAGGTACTAAAGACGGTAAGCCAAAAACTTATTATGTATACAACGTTTGCGATCATGAAGAATGTTATGCAGAGGTTGGCTCCCAAGCCATTTCCTATACTACAGGCGTTCCTGCAATGATCGGAGCAATGTTAATTATAAAAGGAATCTGGAAGAAACCAGGCGTGTACAACGTAGAAGAGTTCGATCCAGATCCATTCATGGAAGCTTTGAATAAACATGGTCTGCCTTGGCAAGAAGATTTCTCGCCAACGCTGCTAGACTAAGGCGCGATTGATGGATATTGATATCAGCGTTGTCCCGTCACCATGTTACCTTGTAGATGAAAGATTGCTTACCCGCAATCTTGAGATTATGAATTCTGTACAAGAACGTACAGGAGCTAAGATTTTGCTCGCGCAAAAAGGCTTCTCAATGCACTCCTTGTATCCGCTAGTTGGCAAGTACTTGCATGGCGTAACTTCCAGCTCCTTATTCGAAGCCAGACTTGGCTATGAAAAAATGGGCAAAGAGGTTCATGTCTACGCACCAGCTTATGTGGAAAGTGAATTCGATGAGCTTCTTGAATACTCCGATCACATTGTGTTCAATTCTTTTGACCAGTGGAATCGATTCAAGGATCGTGTGAAAAATGCACCGAAGCACATCAGCTGCGGCATTCGGGTGAATCCGGAGTATTCCGAGATCGAAGTTCCGCTGTATGATCCATGCTACAATTATTCCAGAATGGGAGTAACTCTCCCTAACTTTAGACCTGAAGAGCTTGAGGGAATTGATGGATTACATTTCCATACCATGTGCGAACAAAATTCAGACACACTGGAGCGTACGCTCAAGGTAGTCGAAGAGAAGTTCGGACCTTATCTCAAAGGGATGAAATGGCTTAATTTTGGTGGCGGTCATCATATTACACGTCCCGATTATGATCTGGAGACCCTTGTCCGCTGCATTCTGCATATGAAAGAGACTTACGGTGTGGAAATCTATCTGGAGCCAGGTGAGGCGGTTGCGCTTAATACTGGATATTTGGTAGCTACCGTTCTCGATGTTATGCATAACGGAATGGACATTGCGATTCTCGATACTTCGGCTGAATGCCACATGCCAGATGTACTGGCTATGCCATACCGTCCGAACATTATCGATGCTGGACAACCTGGGGAATATCCTTATACGTACAGATTAGGTGGAATGACTTGCCTAGCCGGAGATGTAATTGGAGATTATTCCTTCAAGGAGCCTTTGAAATACGGCGATAGACTCGTATTTCTAGATATGGCGCATTATTCTATGGTGAAGAACCATATGTTTAACGGCGTGAATCTGCCAGCTATCGTCAGCTACAATGACGAAGAGGGAATTAAAGTAATTAAACAGTTCGCTTTCGAAGATTTCAGCGGACGTTTATCTTAATAGAATGATCTAAAAAGGTGTCCCTTCAGGGACACCTTTTTTGCTATGGTTCCAGTCCTTTGAATGCGCGATGACATCTAGGAAAAGAGGAGTGATGCTAAAGGACCGTATGGCAACTATTGGTGTTTATTAGCTCATTTAGCTAAGGTTATGGACTGTATAGCTCTTATTGGTCGGATAGTGACTATTATTAGGGCGCATTTGGTAGAATAGCTGCAACTGAGTCCGATTGTATGCTGAAACAGCCAATTTTTCGGAAATAGAGTCTCCTCGGTCCGATTCATCCTCGTGGGGAGAAGATAGATATCGAACCGATTTTTCAGAGGAATAACTCTCTTATATATGCGTTTATCTTACAGTTGGACACTTGTATTACTGGAAAAGTTTCTTCATAATTAGCCGCTCACAAGTAAGGTCTCATGTGATACAATAATTTAGTCTGTTTTTTAAAATTAGTTATTGAAGGGTCCGTATCTGAGGAGGAAGTCAGCATCAATGGAACATGCACCGTTTATTGCAGTGGAAGGCCCGATCGGGGCTGGAAAAACAACATTAGCTTCGATGCTTGCAGAGGAATTAAACTTACCGATTATTAAGGAGATTGTGGATGAGAATCCGTTTCTGGCTAAATTTTATCAGAACATGGATGACTGGAGCTTTCAACTGGAGATGTTTTTTCTCTGTAATCGGTACAAGCAGCTTGAAGATACAGTAACTCAGTACATAGATAAAGGTAAACCGGTGATCTCGGATTATCATATTTATAAGAACCTTATCTTTGGGGAACGAACGCTGAAGGGAACGAAACGAGAAAAGTATCGACAAATCTATCATGTGCTGACGGATGACCTGCCGAAGCCAAATATTATTCTCTATATAAAAGCAGATCTCGATACCTTGTTAAAAAGAATCGCCAAACGCGGACGCCCTTTTGAAGGGGATATGGATACTGCGTATTTGCAGCAATTGATAGAAGATTATGATGATGCGATGGGCTCTCTAGCGATTCAAGAGCCGTCTACCGTTATTATTACCATAGATGGAAATGCAGTCGATTTCGTGGAGAACCCAGAACACTTCGTCGAAATTGCCTCTCACATAAAGGAGCTAATGAAATGAATCCATATAACATCCCAGCTAACGCCATAATTACCGTGGCAGGAACCGTGGGGGTGGGGAAATCCACTTTAACAGGTGCTTTGGCTAAAAGGTTAGATTTTCAAACCTCGCTGGAGCAAGTTGATCATAATCCTTATCTTGAAAAGTTCTATCATGATTTTGAGAGATGGAGTTTTCATCTACAGATTTATTTCCTAGCCGAACGTTTTAAAGAACAGAAGAAAATGTTCGAAATGGGCGGTGGTTTTGTTCAAGATCGCTCGATTTATGAGGACACTGGTATTTTTGCTAAAATGCATGCGGATCAAGGCACGATGTCCAAGACAGACTATGAAACCTATACAAGCTTGTATGAAGCCATGGTCATGACACCCTATTTCCCGCACCCTGATGTGCTGATTTATATTGAAGGCAGTCTTCCTTCTATTTTAGCGCGAATTAATGAACGCGGCCGTGAAATGGAAATTCAAACGGACGTGTCCTACTGGGAGCATATGCATGGCAGATATTCGAAATGGATCAATGAGTTTACAGCTTGCCCAGTGCTTCGTCTGAACATTGATGATTATGACGTAAATGACTCGGCATCAATGGCGGATATTCTCACGAAGGTAGGCAACACCATTCGTAAGCCTGTTGATAAAATATAATAGTTGAGGATTAGCAGCTCCCGTGGTTTGGGGGTTGTTTTTTTATGAGCTCATAAAAAAAGACCCAAATCTATGATTTGGGCCTAATAGGGAAGTGTCAGTTGTCCTAATAATAAAATACGAAAAGTGAATAAAAATGGTGTGGACATTCTAATGTACTTAAGGGCCACCTCCTATTTTATTAGCCCTTTTTTTAGGAAATAGGTTCCTGTCTAATAGAAACTAGTTATTGGTCCATGTCTAAAATTAATAAGATGCGTACACTGAACTATCTTTATAGGGAGGTGTACGTATTGAGTTGTCCAGACGATAAAAAGTGTCATAAAAAAAAAGTCGCCACTGTATTTGCTTCGAAAAGAAAAAGAAAAGAACATCGTCGAAAAGTTATTAAGAAGATTGTAAAAGTCACTTGTCCTCCACCAGAAGTGAATGTTACTACACCGACAGTCGTTGGTGCTACAGGACCGCAAGGGCCGCAAGGAGCACAAGGACTCCAAGGAATACAAGGGGCCCAAGGCGTTCCCGGAGCTCAAGGAGCACGAGGACTCCAAGGAGCTGAAGGACCTCCAGGACCCGCCGGCGGACCTCCAGGACCCCAAGGACCTCAAGGTGAACCAGGGCCAGCGGGAGCGATTGGTCCACAGGGTGTAGCGGGACCCGTTGGTCCTCAGGGTGCCCAAGGCGTGCCGGGTGCCCAAGGAGTTGTAGGTCCTCAGGGATCGCAAGGTTTACCTGGTCCTGCAGGAGCTATAGGACCACAAGGTTTTGTAGGAGCACCGGGAGCACCGGGAGCACCGGGAGCAACCGGAGCAACAGGAGCACCAGGAGCGCCAGGAGCACCAGGAGTAGCTGGAGCAACCGGAGCACCGGGAGCGGCCGGAGCACCGGGAGCAGCAGGAGCACCGGGAGCAACCGGAGCGCCGGGAGCAGCAGGAGCAACGGGAGCAACCGGAGCGCCGGGAGCAGCTGGAGCACCGGGGGCAGCAGGAGCAACGGGAGCAACCGGAGCGCCGGGAGCAGCTGGAGCACCGGGGGCAGCAGGAGCTGCGGGAGCAACCGGAGCACCGGGAGCAGCAGGAGCAACGGGGGCAACCGGAGCACCAGGAGGCGTATTAGGTTTTGCTGATTTTTTTGCCCTAATGCCTCCTGATAATGCAGCAACTGTAGCACCGGGCACAGACGTAAGTTTTCCTCAAAACGGACCTACCAGCGGGACGACAATTGCACGAACGGGTCCTAGTTCTTTTAATTTAGCAGCAATAGGGACTTATCAGGTGTTGTTTCAGGTTAGTGTAACCGAAGCAGGACAACTCATCTTGACTCTTAATGGCGCGGATCTCGCCTATACTGTAGTTGGACGCGCAACAGGTACATCACAAATCGTAGAAATGGCTATAGTGCAAACAACGGTTATTAACACCATCCTGACCGTTCGGAATCCTGCTGGTAACTCTACTGCACTTACTATTACTCCTCTCGCTGGAGGAACAAGATCTGTTTCAGCACATCTCGTTATTACACAATTAGCGTAATAAGGTGTATTTCGTATAGATAAGTTGGTCACCTTAATATTGGTGATTTTACTTATGATTATTGTAAAGAGGAGGACGAACGAAGGTCCTCCTCTTTATTCAGAGTATTTACTATTAACATTCTATTGTTTTTCTATCGTCTAACGACTTGAAATTAATCATCTATTTATGTGAATTCTTTTGATTCTATCTTAAGATGCCATATCGCTTTCCTCATGATACAATAAAAGATAAGTTTATAAGGATGAGGTGACTTTAGTTGAAGTATGATTTCGATCGCGTAATTGACCGCCGTAATACTAGCTCTTACAAATGGGACCAATCCGAGAAGTTGTTTGGTGAGAAGGATATTATGCCGCTTTGGGTGGCAGACATGGATTTTGAAAGTCCTCCCGCAGTGAAGGAAGCCATTCTGCGCCGCGCAGAACAAGGAGTTTACGGTTACAGTGTACCTAGTGATACTTATAAAGAAGCCATCACGTCATGGTTTAAAAGACGGCATGATTGGCAGATCAAACCGGAGTGGATTTCAGATTCTCCCGGAATTGTAACTTCCTTAAGCCTCTCTGTTGAACTTTTTACTGAGCCTGGGGACGAGGTTATTTTACAATCGCCAGTTTATTATCCCTTCTATGATGTCATCCAGATGAATGACCGGAAGGTTGCCAAGAATCCGCTTATCGTCCGTAATGGGCGCTTTGAGATGGATTATGAGCAGTTGGAAGGGCTGATGTTGGGTGGAGCTAAGCTGCTGCTGTTATGCAGTCCGCATAATCCAGGCGGTAGAGTATGGGAAAGAGAAGAACTGTTGAAGCTCGGTGAACTGTGCTTGCGCCACGGAGTGAAAGTTATCTCTGATGAGATCCATTGTGATTTGGCGCTTCCAGGGTATGAGCATATTCCTTTTGCATCTTTGTCTGAGGAAATTGCCAATATTACGTTAACCACACTTGCCGCGACCAAAACCTTCAATCTTCCGGGGCTTCAATCCTCTTTTATCGTGTCCTCGAATCCGGAATTGAAACGTAAATTTGATCAAAAAATGAAAGCCTTGAGCTTACATATGGCTAGTTTCTTCGCGCAAGGAGCAGTACAAGCCGCTTACAACGACGGAGAAGAATGGCTGGATGAGCTGTTACAATATGTATCAGATAATGTGGATTATACTATTAGCTATTTGTCGGAGCATTTACCACAGGTTCATGTGATGCAGCCGCAAGGAACCTACCTGTTATGGGTAGATTGCCGCGAACTGAACTTGGAAATAGACGGTCTGAAGCAGCTGATGCACAAAGAGGCTAAAGTTGCGTTTAATGAAGGTTCTGTTTTTGGAACAGAGGGCAAAGGCCATCTGCGGATCAATCTGGCTTGTCCGAGATCTACGTTAGTTGAGGCATTGGAACGCTTTTGCAAGGCAGCCGCAGCTTATACAAAGAAATAAACGGTGATTTACTGAAGCTTGATGATTCCGCTAATGGGGTCGTTAAGCTTCTTTATTTTGCAATAGGGTAAAAAGAATAATAAAATGGAGTCCATTACGACAAGCAGGAGGACTGCAAATGAAATGGGTAGCCCAGCTTCCGTATTATAAGATACAACGAGAAATTAGGGATGGAGAACAACGAAGTGTTGCTTCCAATCGGCTAATGTATTTATATCAAGATAGAATTGTAACTCGTCATCGGGAATTCCCGCTAAAAGATATTTTCGATATGTCTTATCGTTCAATGGGGGATATGGGCGGCATGTTCTATCTGCACACGAGTAAGGGTGTGTATGCTTATTTGATAGAGTGTGATCCCGAGCGGTTTATTGAAGCCTTTAAAGAACAGGAATTGAATAAGAATTGAGCGACCCTCGTTGGCCGTGATATGATAACTTTTATGAAAAAAGCATAATGGGAGAGAACATAAATGAGTAAAACACGAATTATTATTGATGCAGACACAGGTATTGACGATGCACTGGCGATTCTATATGCCTTACGCGCTCCAAACGTAATTGTAGAAGGAATTACAACCGTTTTTGGGAATATTGATGTCGAAAAGGCGGCGGACAATTCACTGCGGCTAATTGAGCTTGCTAAGCCTGGTTATGAGATTCCTGTAGCGATCGGAGCATCCAAGGCACTTGTTCGTGAGCACTCAGGCTACGCCACTCATGTGCATGGTGAGAACGGTATTGGTAATGTGGAAATTGCTCCATCCAGCCAGCGTCCCATTAGCGAAACTGCATCTGAGTTTATTGTTCGGATGGCTAATGAGAATCCCGGAGAGATTGTATTAGTCACACTGGCACATCTAACTAACCTTTCTATGGCGCTTGATATGGACCCTGGTATTAAGAATACTTTGAAAAAAGTAGTGGTGATGGGCGGTACGATCTTCAATCCCGGCAATAGAACACCGGTTGCGGAAGCGAATATTGCTGGGGATCCGGAAGCTGCTGATCATGTATTTACATCTGGGCTTCCTGTTATGATGGTGGGTCTAGACGTTACGCTTAAGACGCGGATTACCCAAGAGCATATCGATTTATTAAACCGTTTTGGACGTGAAGAAAATAAAGCGATCATTTCGTTCATGGAACAATCGCTTACTCATTATTTTAATTTCTATCGTGAAGCGAACTTTTTGATCAACAGCGCACCGCTGCATGATCCACTCGCACTTATGGTTGCGCTGCAACCAGATCTAGTAACCTACAAAGAGATGAATGTTCGTGTGGAGCACAAAGGTGAGTTTACATCGGGAATGGTCGTAGCGGACTTGCGGGCTCAGCCAAAAGTAGGTAAACCCATACAAGTTGCAGTGGATGTAGATGTTGAACGAGCAGTGGGAACCTTTTTGAACGTGTTTATGTAATTTTGCCGACCTCTTCTAATATGAAAAATAATTTCGAAGCTCATAGATGACAATCTATTAATTTTACAATTGGATAATCTTTGGTAAAATGGTAGAGGACATATAAGAGTTTACAAGATTAGACTTCATATCATAGAAGAGGGAGACTTATCATTCATGAACAAGCGAATCGGTAAATTAGTATTATGTTTGGCTATTTCGCTAGGAGGCACCACGGCTTTATTCCACAATACCACACAGGCAGCCACAGCTGGTGGAGTTAGTATTGTGCTGGATGGTTATCCACTACCCTTTCCAGTAGAACCTGTTGTGATGAGCGGAACAACGATGGTGCCATTCCGAGCTATATCTGAAGCTTTGGGAATTAATGTCGAGTGGAATCAGGCGCAGAAGAAAATTACGGCTACCAAAACAGATACTGCAGGGACCAAAGTGGTAACCCTGACCCTTGGCAGCAAAAATGCAGGTGTTAACGGCGCGGTTGTGAAGTTAGGAGTTGCTCCGCAGACGATCCGGGATACAACGATGATTCCCCTTAGCTTCTTCGGCCAGCAGTTTGGTGCGGGTGTAGCTTGGAATCAATCTACGAAGACCGTATCTATTACTTCGCCGAAGACTGAGCTGTACACTCTTGGTTTCTATGCTCTGAGTTCTTATAGTGAGATTTCCTTACTTCCTAATTTTGATGCTGTGGCCTTTGGTTGGAGTGGGATTGATAAAAGCGGGCAATTCACCACAACGGGGACTGATTTCAAATGGCCTCAGGCGGCTGGTGACGTAACACCAGAATCGATTGTCACGAATGCAGCGGCAGGTGGAACAGCTCCTTATCTGATGGTCTTCTCTGGAGATACCGCATCAGAGTTAACTAAGAACCTGGAAGATAAGCAGCTTCAAGAACAGACGATTACTGGAATCGTAGATCTTGCAACGCAAAAAGGATTCCAAGGCATTACCCTGGATCTGGAGGGCCTAGGTCTAACAGGTGATAAGGCGAAGGTGCAAGCAGATTACAATGCTTTTGTGAAAAACCTATCACAAAAAGCACATGCAGCAGGACTTAAACTTACCGTTATTCTTCATCCATTAAATAGTTCTTATAAAGGATATGATTACAAAACTTTAGGAACACTTGCAGATGATTTGGTCATTATGGCGTACGATTATTTACAAGAGAAAAAAGTTCCAGAGCCGATGAGTTTAGTTGATGAAGGCATCCGGCTTGCGCTTCAGCAAGTGAGTAAGGATAAGCTGATCCTCGGGATCTCTGTGTATAGCGAAAACGAATCTTCAGTGAATTCGAAGGTAGGACTTGCTAAACGTTATGGCCTTAAAGGAATTGCGATCTGGCGTTTAGGTCTGATCGGACAGCCTGTCTGGAACGAAATGGGGAAGTCAGTAGAGCTGTAAGTGGAATTTGTATTGACAGGGAATAATTTCTAAATATATACTAGGTCAAAATACAATACGGAATAAACGTAATGATTGGGAGTATTAAGGAATAACTACTGCCCAGAGAGCTGCCGGTTGGTGCAAGACAGCGGAGTAGGTTCCCCAACTCACCCATGAGCGGTAAGATCGAACCTCAGTAGATCTTAACGGCTAACCCTCCGTAATCGGGTTCTAAGATTCGTTGTTTATTATAAGCAATAAGCAACGATCAAAAAGAGTGGTACCGCGAAGGTTAAACCTATCGCCTCTTTGGAGGCGATAGGTTTTTTCTGTTCTCTACAGAAAAAATACAATTGAAGGTGGGTGTTTTGGTAATGGGCAATATTATTGATTATTACTCCCAATTTGATGAGTGGGGAAGATTGGATAGGGAGCCGCTGGAGTTCATCATTAATCTGCATTATATAAAACATTATTTAACTACCGCACAATCTATACTGGATAATGGTGCTGGGCCCGGTAAGTATGCCATGGAGCTGGCGAAGCTGGGCTATAACGTAACGTTATCGGATCTTACCCCTAAGTTAGTTGAAATAGCTCAGCAGAAGGTTAATGAATTAGGATTAACTGAGCAATTTAAAGGTTTTCATGTGCTGAATGCAACTAGTTTAGAGGGAATATCTGACGAAAGCTTTGATGCTTCTCTGATGTTAGGCCCTTTATATCATTTGCAAGAAGAAGAGGATCGGATTTTAGCAGTTAAGGAATTGTTTCGTGTGACAAAGAAGAATGGCATCGTATTTGTAGCCTTTCAAAGTCGGATGAGAATGACTCTTACATCCTTACAGTTCCCACAACATTGGAAGCCTAATGACAACATGGATTCAATACAAGAGTTTTATGATAGCGGGATTTTTAATCATAAAGATGAAGGTAGGTTTACGGGAGCTTATTACTTCAATATTGAGGATATAAAACCTTTCATGGAGGAGAATGGATTTCGAACCATTGATTTAATTGGTTCTTCTAGCCTCGGAGCATTACTGACAAATGAGCAGAAACAATACTGGACAGACCGGGGTGAGCATGAGGAGCTCTTTGAATTTCTCATTAACGCAGCAAAGGATCCATCCATTTTGGGGATTTCCTCTCATCTGTTGTATATAGGGCGAAGAAAATAAATAAGGAAAAATCATTTTATCATCACGGGATTGAGGTAGGTCTAGTGAACAATGATTACAGGGTGCGTATTCAGACGGTTCTTCATTTTATCGAGGACAACTTAGATCAAGAGATAAATCTAGAAACGCTAGCTGAAGTTTCTAATTTTTCTAAGTATCATTTTTCTAGAGTTTTTTCTGCAATTACAAATAAAACACCAATGACCTATCTGACGGAAAGACGTCTATATCACGCGGTTACCTATCTTGAAACAACCAATAAAACCATGCTAGATATCTCAATTCTATGCGGTTTTAGTTCCATCTCAAGTTTTAATTCATCCTTTAGGAAACTGTTTAAGGCAACCCCAAGCGAGATGAGAAGGTCAATGCAAGAACATAGCAATTATCAGTTAATTTCCAGCAATAATCAGGAAGAATTGTCTCCTTCTAAAAATTATGATGTGAGTATCAACATAAATAATTTTTTAAGGAGAGTATGGGAAATGAACATTGAGGTAAAAGAACTTCCAAGTTATCAAGTGGCATACGTAAGGCATGTTGGCAGCTATCTTGAAACGTATAAGGCATGGGGAACACTCAGCAAGTGGGTTGAGAAAAATGATTTACCGTCAACAGAATACTTCATTGGTATTTCTTTAGATGATCCCAGCGTGACTGACGAATACTCTTGTAGATATGATGCCTGCATAACCATTCCAGAAGAGTTTGTTAAAGAGGGTGATTCGAGCGTAGAGTTCAAAACTTTATCTGGTGGTCTTTATGCCTTATATCCGTTTTATGATACGATCGACAAATTGGCTATTGCCTATCAAAGTGTGTACGGTCAATGGCTACCTAATAGTGATTATGAACCGGATGATCGGTATGCGCTCGAATTTTGTATGAATGATCCATATACAGACCCTGAAGGTAAAGCAAAAGTTGATCTTTATATCCCTATAAAAAGTGTCGGTGGACATTAAAAACAAACTCTACTACTCGATTACAGTTCCATTCTCGATGGACGAAATGGTAGTAAAGCCCATAACCCCAGGTTTTATAGGTTTCACCAGTTTGAAGATAACCTGTAACATATATGCCTGAATGCGTATCGGTTTATCCATCACTCCACGAGGCTTCCGGACTCGGATGACGTTATTTGTATGTTATCAGCTATCAAAACATGATTTCGGACTCCGCTGACGCTATTCATTGCAAAAGGCACTTATTGGGCGTTTTTTCGGTCAATAGGTGCACTGGAGTCCGTTACAGGTTACTACGCGTATCTGAAAGTGATTACGCATGCGCTTCCGACTACGATTATGGTGAAAATTTGAGTGTTGTTCAATGGACTCGTTTATCAAGTGAGATCATAGAAATCTGGAAATAAGCAGCGGCAGATCAGTATTCGTTAATCAAACCGTACACTCGAATGTTATAAAACTCACATTAACCTAAGCTATAAACCTATATAATCTCTAAGGTTGAACTTTTGAACTAAATTCATTATTTTTCAGGAGGACTTTAGAGTATGAGATATAAAGCATTAGAGCTCGACAAACCGCTTACTTATGAGCTGGAAGGGTTAGAAATAGGGGTAACTTCGAACTGTAATTTCCGCTGCGATTATTGCTGTGCATATAATAGAAATGATGGACAAAGCATCAAAGCCAAAGAGGTCATCCGCATTCTGGACGAACTTCCAGGCCTTAAAAGAGTACGTTTATCAGGTGGAGAAGTGACGCTGAAGTTCGATGACTGTGTGGAGATTGTAACCTACTGCGCATCCAGAGGGATTCAGACACAACTGAATTCCAACGGCAGTCTTTTAAATGCTGAACGAATTGGCCAATTGGTTTCCGCAGGATTAACGACCATACATATTTCCTTCAATTTTACTACTGCGGAAGCTTTCTCAAAATATTATAATATTCATCCAAGCATTTATGAGAAAATAAGAGAAAATATTACCCTGTTCGCCGCAACAAGTGTAGATACTGTGCTGGAGACGCTGCTGTTCAGTGAAACCCAGGATAATATGAAGGAGATCAGCGATCATGTCTACGCAATGGGCGTGCGCACACATGAAATTCAGAACAGTATTATCATGGATCATACAGGGTGGAAGTCGATAGCTGCGCGGGAACAATTAAAGAATGCAGTGAGTGAGCTGATCGCACGGAAGAAAGAAGATACGATTCTGTATTTCACCTGCATGGACCGCTTTATGGACGCCCTTGGGTTCGAAGAGCAGCCGGGTGTGTATTTTCCTCACTGTATAGAGGGGAAGAAGCAGCTTCATTTGCATGGAAATGGCGACATTTTGATTTCAGAGCTTTGCCATCCGGTGATTATCGGCAACATTTATCAAGGAACTTCACTAAAAGATTTATACAATAATATGCCAGCGCCATTGGCACAGTTTTTGGATAAGCAACCTTGCCCAGCGCTGGATGCATTGTTTCCACAAGGCTTAGAAGTTTAACACTCTATATAGATTACTTCGAGGGACCAATTTAAGAATTGGTTCCTATTTTTTTATGGTAGACTTAATAAAAAACACAGATAAGGAATGTATGAGCTTCATACATAAGGTGTACTGCCAAGTGTTTGCTAATATAAGAAATGGACTTATCAAATCTAATGTTGTTCTAGAAAAGATTATGCCGTTATTAACACCCACAGCCATCGTGGTCGGTGTGCTTAACGAAAGCAGACTGCTGCCGTTCACAGGTCTCGTGCCCTGGATTTTCGCTGTAATGACGCTGATCGGTAGCTTGAAGTCCAACCTAAAGGACCTGCTAGGGGTACTTCTGAAACCCCAGAAGCTGATTATTCTAATGGTAATTTTACATATTGTAATGCCGCTGATCGGCTGGCTTGCAGCCATGGCTTTTTTTCCGGGAGATCCATATACAGTGACTGGTTATGTATTGCTGTTCGCGATTCCTACAGGTGTTGTAAGTGTGGTATGGGTGTCGATGTACGGAGGAAATATTGCATTGACATTAGCCCTTATTCTGATTGATACGCTCTTGTCGCCAATTGTTGTCCCGGGTACCTTATATTTGCTGATGGGAGCGAGTGTGGAAATTCAGCTAGCTGATATGATGAAAGGGCTGCTATGGATGGTAGTCATTCCTTCTGTAGTTGGGATGCTGCTGAATCAATGGACAAAAGGGAAAGTCAATACGGTATGTGGACCGCCGCTTGCTCCGTTTGTTAAAGTCGGATTGTTTATAGTTGTTTCTATTAATGGGGCCAGTATTGCCCGTTATCTGAAACATCCGGATGGCAAATTAGCGATCATAATTGGAGTGACCTTCATAACCGTTGTGCTTGGCTATGTAATCGGAGCTTTGGTGTCACGCCGTTTCCGCTTTAGTTATGAAGATTCCGTGGCGGTGCAGTTTAATTCGGGTATGCGGAATTTAAGTGCGGGAGCTGTATTAGCAGTGAAATATTTTCCTCCTGCTGTCGCGCTTCCAGTAATTTCGGGGATGTTGTTCCAACAAATACTCGCTGCGATGTCTGGTCTATTTTTACGTAGTAGAACTAAACGACTGTTAAGTGAGGGTGCATTAATGCAAGTGAATACTGCCTCTCAGATAGAACCCTCTGCTTCTTCTAGGACAGATGATAGGTCTTGTTAGCCGGTTTGTGAAGGATATATGACCTAAAAGCTGTGATATTTTATTCATTTACATGAAAATTTTCGACATTTTATGATATATTTCTTATTTTTGCGCGATTTATATTCACTATTCAACTTTGCCACCCGATAGTAATTGTATTATTTACAATTTCATTGTTCGCAAATGAACAAGGAGTCGGAAGGATGAAAAGAATATGAAGATTCGCCTAAAGTTATCACTTGTTATGATAGGTGTGACCCTTTTATGTATTTCTGTAATGGGGATATTTACGTATTTGAAATCAACTCAGGCGATTGTGAATCTTACTGAGAATTCTATGAAGCAGGTCAATACGAACAAAGCTCAGACCATATCAGCCATGATAGCAAAAGAGCAGAGAAGCACAGAGCTTATTGCGAGCCGCTCGGAAATTGTTGATCTACTGCTGCAAGCTGGGAATGGTGGAGTTAGCAAAGGTGATAAGCTTCAGAATGAGGTGAACGCCAGTCTTCAAAGCATTGTGGAGGAAGCAGGGAACCTTGAGCACATTCTTGTCAGTGATATGAAAGGTATTAGTGTGGCTGACAGTGATACTAAGCTTATAGGGACAGATTTTAGTGAAAGAGATTATACGAAAAGAGTAATGGAGACGGCTGAGCCTGTGATCAGCGAAACGCTGAAATCAAAATCTACAGGAGCTTATGTAGTGGCTTTTGTACAGCCCGTAAAGAGTAATGGAAAGATGATTGGATTTATTGCGTCAGCTGTTTCCGCAGATAGTATGATTAAGTATTTGGCCGATACCAAAGTGGTAAACACGACGAGCTCTTACGCTTATTTACTGGATGAGAACGGCAATAAATTATATTATCCGGATAAAACACAAATTGGTCAGCCTATTGAGAATACGCAGATCGCAGCTGTTATGGAGCGTGTGAAATCTGGTGAGAAGGTAGCGGATGGCCTGCTAAATAATACATATAATGGTGTGGAAAAAAAATCTACCTATACAGTTTTACCTGAGACGCACTGGTTGCTTGTATTAACCGCAGACCTTGATGAAATCGTGAAACCTGTCACTGATATGAGAAATTTCAACTTATTTCTTGGTGTGGGAAGTTTAATTATTGCCTTGCTGATTGCTCTTTATTTTGCTAAAAAAATCTCTTCTCCGATTGTTAAACTAACGGACATGATTAATAAAACGGCAGAATTGAATTTGACGCATGACTCAGAGTATGAGTATTTGACTAAAAACAAAGATGAGACAGGGACGATCGCCAAAGCGATGTTCCGCACCCGGGCTACACTTCGTGAGATGGCTGGAAGCTTAATTACGATCTCGTCCAAAGTGCTTGAAAATGCAGAAACGCTGGAGAAGCTGTCTATAGATGTGCGGGAAAATGCCCACGATAATTCAGCGACTACGCAGCAGCTATCGGCAGGTATGGAAGAGACCGCAGCCTCCACAGAGGAAATGACAGCAGCAATTACTGAAATTGATAACAATGTATCCGGGATCACCAATAATGTGAAGGAAGGCGCTGCCGTTTCTAGACAAATTAGTGAGCGGGCGCTGACTCTCCAAGATGAGGCAACAGAATCTACGACGAATGCTAAACAAATTTATGAATCCGTGCGAATCGATATGGAAAAAGCGATTGAGCAGTCGAGCGCGATTGCAGAGATTAATGTACTGACAGATACGATTCTATCCATTGCCAGTCAGACCAATCTGCTGGCCCTGAATGCAGCTATAGAAGCGGCAAGAGCGGGTGAGGCAGGTAAAGGTTTTGCGGTTGTAGCTGGTGAGATTCGGAAGTTGGCTGAGAAATCGTCTAAGATTGCGGCTGGAATTCAAGGTGTGGTAACAGGTGTATATTCTTCTGTTGAATCCATGAAGGAGAATTCTGAGGCATTACTTTCCTTTATAGACCAGAATGTCCTAGCAGATTATGAACGATTAACTGAGGTAAGTCAGCAATACAACAGTGATGCTGCCACTGTAAATACGCTGTTAAAACAATTCGAGAGCGCAGCCGATCATTTGAGTATGGCCATATCAAGTATTAATATTGCCGTTAATGAGGTAGCTGCTACAGTAAACGAAGGAGCTATAGGGATTCAGGATATCGCGGTGAAAACGGCGGATATCGTGGAAAAAACATTCCTGGAGGTTACTATGGCCGATGAAAATACTCAAAGTGCCAAAGAACTTCAGGGGTTAGTAGATAAGTTTAAGATCTAAGGGTTTGAAATGAATTAAGGGAATCCTTATCTCTTTTTCATAAAATATTAAGCTTGCAGGGTTATAGTACATGTATAACCTCCCTTATATATAGACTTTACCCCGCCGGTCGCCGGCGGGGTCTTTTTTTGTCCGGATCTTTTTAGAAGAATATCAGGCAGTAGTTTATCCAGTAATAAGGTAGATGGCTTCATCTAATGGAACTATAACCTCTGTTTGTTCCTTCATATCCTTCAGCCGCACCTTATCCACACTGGATTCACTCTCGCCGATTAGAATAACGTAACGGATTTTTTTGGATGAGGCTGTGGCGAGTTGCTTTTTAAGTTTTCTTTTACCGGATACCAGAGTGGTTCGGATAGAACAGGCACGGAGCTCGGCGGCTGCAATTAAAGCCTGTGGGAGCGTCTCGCCAATCGGAATGACCATAACTTCTGCTGTCTTGTGCTCTTGGATAGGACGTTCTGCAAGGAGCGCCATGATAGACTCCATACCAAAAGATAAGCCAACCGTAGGATATTGAATATCCTCTCTGCCCACCAGCTGTCCGATGATAGCGTCATATCTGCCTCCACCACCCAAGCTTGAGGTAAAGGAGCCGGATGCATCAAAGATCTCGTAGACGGTTCCAGTGTAGAAAGAAAGCCCGCGGGACAAAAAAGGATCGAAACGACAAGTCTGTTGCAGCTGAATGTCTTGGAGCAGCTTTTGCAGGACAAGAACCTCCATCGCTCCCGGTTGTCCGGTAAGACTATATTTTTCGCATAACTGCTCAAAGCTTGGATTGTCCGTTTCGATAAGCTCTAGGATAGCAGTGATGGTTGTAGGTTTGATTTCCTTGCTGATCAATTCATTTTTCACGCCGCTGAGGGTGATTTTTTCTAATTTATCCAAGGTTAGCATAACGGACAGCTGGTCCTCAGCAGGTACACCAATCGATTCCAGAATCTCACCGAGAAAACGTCTGTTGTTCCATTTTAGGATGATCGGGATATCCAGCTTGCGAAAAGCTTCTGTGGCCAGCTGCATCAATTCAGCTTCCGCCTCAGGTCCTGAAATACCAACGACATCAACATCGCATTGCAGAAATTCACGCAGGCGCCCACGTTTCACGGGACCATCACGGAATACTTTTCCGATCTCATAACGCTTGAAGGGAAACTCTATTCCAGGATTTAAAGCGATCACTTTGGCAAAAGGGATGGTCAGATCATATCGTAAGCCCAGCTTGCGGTTGCCTTGATCGGTGAGTTGGTACATCTCCTTGAGAATTTCATCCCCACCTGCATATTTCGAGGTTAATAAATCCAGTTCATTTAATAATGTGGTGTCCATGGATTCAAAATCATAGAGTTCGAACAAATCCTGCAGCGTATTTTGAATGTTCTTTCTGAGCGCCTGCTCTTTTCCGAAGTAATCATAAGTTCCTTTAATGTTTTGCATCATTAGTAGCTCCTTTGAATTGGCATAGTTTAGAGAATAAAAAAACGCGCAGGACCTCATGGTCCTGCGCGTGATCTATGCCGCAGGGAGGCCAACGCGAGTAGCGTTAGCCTCCCTGAGAAATTCAGGGTTGCTAACGCTGTTTGTGATAATAATGAAGTTGATTCAGCATGATTGTTATGGTGTTCATCAGAATCAATTCCCTTCGACATTTTGATTACTGCCGATTATAGCGGATCATTTGGAGTCGTGCAAGTAAGAATTTGTTATAACGAAGATTTTTAGTAGGCGAATGGACAGGCAATCAGCTATAATAGGGCTTCGATATTTCATAGGCGAAGGGAGCTTGTTGACGATGAATCAACCTTTAATAATAGCCCGGGCGGAAGAATTTGTTAAAGAACAACTGGGACAAGATACTACGGGTCATGACTGGTGGCACACCCATCGGGTCCGCAGCACGGCATGTGAAATTGCTGAGATCGAGCGTGCGGATGTGTTTATCTGTACGATGGCAGCCTTGCTGCATGATGTTGCAGACGAGAAGCTTAATCCGTCAAAAGAAGCAGGTCTGCTTAAAGTCCACACTTGGCTCACGGCAAACCTTACAGAGGAGGAGCAAATTCGTCATATCATGCTGATCGTTGAAACGATGTCCTTTAGTGGTGGTGGAGGAGAACCTATGCAGACTCTGGAAGGTCAAGTGGTGCAGGATGCAGATCGACTAGATGCACTTGGCGCGATTGGCATTGCCAGAACCTTTATTTTCTCAGGTGCAAAGGGACGTCCGGCTTATGATCCAGAAGTGGCTCCACGCGAGGAGTCGCTGCAAAAGGAATACAGGGATTATAGCAAGGGGACGGCTGTGAATCATTTTTATGAGAAGCTGTTGAAACTAAAATTCTTAATGAATACGGCTTATGGACGCAAGTTAGCGGAAGAACGGCATGATTTCATGTTGAATTTTCTGGACCAGTTCTATAAGGAATGGAATCAAGGACGCCAATAACTGTTATAATGATAAGTATGCACAAGATGGAAGGATCGCGGAGTTTCCGCTTTAACCAGAACAATCGGCATAGAAGAGGTTGAACGATGAGTGAATTGCAATTTAGAGATTATGAGTTAGACGAAGAGATAATTAAAGCACTGGATGTTCTGAAATTTATGACACCTACGGAGGTACAGAGCAAGGTAATTCCTGTGGCTTTGCAGCAAAAGGATCTGATTGTGAAATCGCAAACAGGCAGTGGCAAGACGGGAGCTTATGGTATTCCGCTTTGCGATCTGGTGGATTGGGTGGAGAATAAGCCGCAGGCTTTGATACTTACACCAACTCGGGAGCTTGCGATGCAGGTGAAAGAGGATATTACGAACATCGGACGTTTTAAACGGATTAAGGCAGTTGCTCTTTTCGGCAAGCAGCCCTTTGCCCCCCAAAAGATAGAGCTTACGCAAAAAACACATGTTGTCGTAGGTACGCCTGGACGCGTATTTGACCATATTGAAAGAGGCACACTTCCGCTAAATCGAATCAAATATTTGATCATCGATGAAGCTGACGAAATGCTGAGCATGGGCTTTATTGAGCAGATCGAGAAGATCATTAAGCAGCTGCCCAAAGAGCGAGTAACCATGTTATTCTCAGCTACCTTACCCGAAGTCATTAAGAACTTGTGCCGAAAATATATGAACGATCCAACGGATATCGAGATTCAGGCAAGTGGAATTACGACGGCTACGATTGAACATGCGTTGATTGAAGTGAGACAAGCTGCCAAATTCTCTTTGCTAAGCGATATCATAACGGTGGAGAATCCGGATAGCTGTATTATTTTTTGCCGTACGCAGGAGCAGGTGAATGCTGTATTCAGAGGACTGGCGGATCTGGAATATCCTTGTGATAAGATCCACGGAGGTATGGAGCAGGATGAGCGCTTTGAGGTCATGAATGCTTTTAAAAGAGGGCAATTCCGCTATTTAATCGCTACCGATGTGGCGGCTAGAGGGATTGATATCGAGAATATCACCCATGTGATTAATTACGATATTCCACTGGAAAAAGAAAGCTACGTGCATCGTACAGGCAGAACCGCGCGTGCAGGCAAGACGGGTAAAGCGATCACTTTTGTCACTCCGAATGAGCAGAAGTGGGTAACTGAAATTGAAAGCTATATTGGCTTCAGCATTCCGCATATGAAAGCTCCTTCGGACGACGCAGTTGCCTACGCAAAGGAAGCGTTCGAGCAGAAGATCAATAAGCAGCCTGTCCGCAAAAAGGACAAAAGCGAAAGCTTAAACAAAGAGATTATGAAGCTATACTTCAACGGCGGCAAGAAAAAGAAGCTAAGAGCCGTGGATTTTGTCGGCACAATAGCTAAGCTTGAAGGTATTTCCGCCGAAGATATCGGGATTATCTCGATTCAGGACAATGTGACCTACGTGGATATTTTGAACGGTAAAGGCGCAATGGTGCTGCAAGCGATGAGAGAGACCACCGTAAAGGGCAAGCAGCTGAAGGTTCATATTGCGAAAAAATAAATCAAGGATGACAGCTTATTGCTAAGCTCCTTGCAAATATGCCGCTACTGATGCGGTTTATAGGAAGAGGGAGTCGTGTTCACTACACGGCTCCTTCTTTAATTTGTTGTTTTATCTCAGCATTTCTATGTTTTCGTTGTGAAATTATAGAAATTAGAATATAACTTGTGAGAGGTGATAGATTGAAAGCTGAATCTAGAAGCACAAGGATGAAAGCAATCCTACAAGTTACCATTGTTATTTTCTTACATTTAATAATTATCTACCTTTTGGGAATGAAAACGGGGAAGTTGGAAGTAGAAGTAGTAAAACAAATGTTTATAATGTATGCAGCACCAATAATTCTTCTGAATGTGTCTTGCAAGATAGCTTTAAAGACGCAAAAGCTTAGGTACAACAATTCTTGGTTAGTTATTAGTATTGTTCCTAGCACGAGAATTCTATTTTATTTAAAAGAATTACAAGGAAAAGAGTCTAGAGGTTCAGGGGTTGTTGATTTAAGGTTTTTTGATATGAAGCCTGACTTTGATCAGATAAGTCTTATTTATTTTTTCCCTATAATATATTTAGGTATTCAACTAGTTTTGATTTTTTTACTATTGATCATGATAGTAACGAAAGAAAAATCAATAGCTGACTAGCATAATTTTCTTGTACGCACTAGGAATGCCGAAATGAACGGTAAAACTCCCGTACAATGAGCTGATCCAGCTGGAAGTGGCGAAATGAACGGTAAAACTCCCGTACAATGAGCTGATCCAGCTGGAAGTGGCGAAATGAACGGTATAACTCCCGTACAATGAGCTGATCCAGCTGGAAGTGGCGAAATGAACGGTATAACTCCCGTACAATGAGCTGATCCAGCTGGAAATGCCGAAATGTACGGTATAACTCCCGTACAATGCGCTGATCCAGCTGGAATCGCCGAAATGAACGGTAGAAATCCCGTACAATGAGCTGATCCAGCTGGAAGTGGCGAAATGAACGGTAAAGCTCCCGTACAATGTGCTGATCCAGC
This sequence comes from Paenibacillus sp. FSL R5-0928, assembly GCF_037970385.1. NCBI lineage: Bacteria > Bacillati > Bacillota > Bacilli > Caryophanales > Paenibacillaceae > Paenibacillus > Paenibacillus sp. FSL R5-0928. The sequence continues at coordinate 2,509,092 of NZ_CP150225.1, forward strand.
TGAAAGTGGCGAAATGAACGGTAGAATTCCCGTATAATGTGCTGATCCAGCTGGAAGTGGCGAAATGAACGGTAGAAATCCCGTACATTCAGCCAGCATATTATGTAACCCAAGATACAACACCATAATGGTGTCGTCTCTTGGGTTTTTTCGACGCTAAACGGATCTGATAACGCAGATCCGTTCAGCTTAAGTAAAATAAGATCGAAAATAATTAATTTTAGTTCCATAAATGGAAACAAATGTGATATTATGGCGATATAGAGCCCATACTTCACGGATGACCTGCCTAGCTTGGTTCCTCCTGAGGATAGGCTCTGATTTTTTTATGAGGAAGGTGGTGTGGCCCGAGCGGTATCGGGGACAGGAAGAAACGAAGCAATAAGGTTCGAACCTAATTCAGAAGGGAGAATCGAAGCGATGAAAAAAGGAACTTTTTTGAAAGCGCTTAATTTTGTTTTGGTTTTATGTTTGCTTGTACCTGCGTATTGGGCTGCACCCGCACATGCGGAGAACACGCTTATTCAGCAAAGCGATTTTGAAGATGGTACTGTTCAGGGCTGGAGTGGACGTGGGGAAGTTGAGGTGCTTACGGCCAAAACAGATGCGGCACGCAGCGGCACATATGGCCTGGAGGTAAGCGGCCGAACAAAAACGTGGCATGGACCTTCACTGGATGTGACTAGCCAGCTAGAAGTGGGACAAACTTATGTGTTTATTGGATGGGTGAAGCTGCCGGCCGGATCATCTAACGCGAATATCTATATGTCATTGCAGCGGACATTACCTTCTACCATTCATTATGACAATTTGACCTTTGGTGCAGTGACAGCGAACGGTTGGGTGAAGCTTCAGGCGCAGTACAAGCTATTGGAGCCGGCAGATCAACTTTCTATTTATTTTGAAGTGCCGGGTAGCGCGACAACTTCTTTTTATTTGGATGATTTTCGATTGGAAAAGCTACCGGATCTCGGTCCAATTGTCATCGAGGATGCGATTCCTTCGCTGAAGGATGTGTTTGCAAACAAATTTCTGATCGGCTCGGCTTTTACGAATAGTGAGCTGCTGACAGCTCCGGATCGGCAATTGTTATCCAAGCATTTTGATAGTGTAACGCCAGGAAATGTTCTGAAATGGGACAGCACGGAGCCGCAGGAAGGTGTGTTTAATTTCGCTGACGCTGACACGGCAGTAGCTTTTGCTACCGCAAATGGGCAGCAGGTACGTGGACATACCCTGGTCTGGCATTCGCAGACACCGGATTGGGTGTTCCGTGACGCCAGTGGTAATTTGGTCTCCAAAACGGTGTTATATGAGCGGATGAAGAGTCATATTAAGACCGTTATGGAACGTTATAAAGGTGAAATCTATGCTTGGGATGTCGTCAACGAAGTGATTGACACTTCGCAATCTGATGGCATGCGCCGCAGCCTGTGGTACCAGATCGCGGGTGAAGAGTACATTGAGAAGGCGTTCCAGTTCGCTCATGAAGCTGATCCTAACGCAAAACTGTTCATCAATGACTACAATACGCATGAGCCAGCCAAAAGCCAAGCACTATACAATCTGATTGTACGACTTCAGGCTAAAGGGGTTCCTATTGACGGAGTAGGGCATCAAACGCACATCAGCTTGTATTATCCTTCGCTCTCTGAAATCGAAAATTCGATTATCAAGTTCAAGGCTTTAGGGCTGGAAACTCATATTACTGAGCTGGATATTAGTGTGTATTCTGATAATTCTCAAGCCTATGAGACCTTCCCTGATCATTTGAAGCAGCGCCAAGCGGCTTTATACAAATCATTATTTGAGATCTTCCTGAGGCACACGGATACGGTCACGAATGTCACTCTCTGGGGGAAGGATGACAGTAATACTTGGCTGCGCACTTATCCGGTAGCCCGCAACAATTGGCCTTTATTATTTGATGAGCGCCTTCAATCTAAGCCGGCCTACTGGTCCGTATTGGAGACAGTGGCAGCTCCCGTAGTTCCAGCTGCTCCTGCTAACTTGAATGCAGCTGCAGGCAATGGGCTCGTGAATCTTAGCTGGAGCACCTCGGCGGGCGCAACTTCCTATACGGTGAAACGGTCACTTACGAGTGGTGGCCCTTATACCACTCTGACTACGGCTACCGGGACGAGCTATAGCGATGCGGCCGTTAGCAACGGAACGACTTATTATTATGTTGTGAATGCTGTCAATAGTGCGGGTACGAGCAGCAATTCTGTACAAGCGATGGCTACACCGCAAGGCTCGGGGCCTGTCGAACCGGTCACCGGGCTTGCAGTGGCGTATCGGACAGCGGATACTAACCCAAATGACAACCAGATGAAGCCCTATTTTAATATTAAAAATAACGGCACAACTGCAGTCGATCTTAGCGAGCTGAGCATCCGTTACTGGTATACGATCGATGGAGACAAGCCGCAATCCTTTTTCTGCGATTATGCCCAGATCGGCAACAGCAAGGTAGCAGGCAGTTTTGTAAAGCTGGACACGCCTCGAACGGGAGCAGATTACTACTTGGAAGTACAATTCAACGCAGGTGCGGGCATGCTTGCAGCTGGAGGTGCTTCCGGGGATATTCAGACCCGGATACACAAGACAGATTGGAGCAATTTTAACGAGGCCAATGATTATTCGTTTAATTCACTTCAGACCGCTTATGCGGATTGGAACAAGGTGACCCTTTATCGGAACGGAGTGCTGGTATGGGGAACAGAGCCGCAATAGCGAAACTAGGGGAACTGAGCTTTAATTGTGCCGTTTTTAATTTTTAGGGAAAACCTCCCTGAAAATAGCTGATTTATGCTGGTTACTTAGCTTTTCAGGGAAATCCTCCCTAAATATCGCCTGAATTCCACTATTATGAGCAAATTGGGGTGAATCTGCGGGAGGTTTTCCCTGATTGCAAGGATTAGAGCAATAAACCAAAGAAAATCAGGGAGGAATTCCTTAATCAAGCATCACGTTTGCTGCAAATAGAGGAGTTACGCGAAAAAGCAAGCCTAGTCGCCAAAAACATGGTGACTAGGCTTGCTTCATTTTTGCCCAGCTGTGGCAAATTACTTTTTAAAAGTTATATTGCGCCTGATGCAGACGGCTGTAAATTCCACCAGCATGGACTAATTCTTCATGTCTGCCTTGTTCAGCGATTCCTTCTTCATTCACGACCATAATCCGGTCGGCATTTTTGATCGTCGTCAAACGGTGAGCGATGACGAGTGTGGTTCTGCCTACGGACAGATCAGCCAGGGATTGCTGAATCGCGGCTTCGGTCTCTGTGTCCAGCGCGGAAGTAGCTTCATCCAGAATCAGAATCGGCGGATTCTTGAGGAACATGCGAGCGATAGCCAGGCGCTGCTTTTGTCCACCGGACAGCTTCACACCGCGCTCCCCGATGACTGTCTCCATTCCATCTGGCAGATTCTGAATGAGCTCCTCCAGATGAGCACGTCGCGCGGCTTCCCAGATTTCAGGCAGCTTTGCATCCAGTTTCCCATAGGCGATATTCTCGCGAATTGTCCCGGAGAACAGGAAAACATCCTGCTGCACGATCCCGATTTGTTTGCGCAGCGATTCCAGCTTCATGTCACGGATATCGATGCCATCAATCGTGATGGCCCCGGCTGTGACATCATAGAAGCGCGGAAGCAGGCTGCAGATTGTTGTTTTACCTGCGCCGGACGGTCCAACAAAGGCAATGGTTTCGCCAGCCTTTACGTTAAGGCTTATATTTTGCAGAACCGGACGATTCTCTTCGTATCCAAAAGATACATCCTGGAATGTAATATCACCGCGCAAAGCGTTGATCTCCACGGCATCCGGTTTGTCACTGATGTCAGGTTCCGTGTCAATGATCTCCAGATAACGTCTGAAGCCGGCAATTCCTTTAGGATAACTTTCGATCACTGCATTGATTTTCTCGATAGGGCGGAAGAAGATATTCGACAACAAGATAAACGCCACAAATTCACCGATTTGCAGCTCGCCATTGATGAAGAACCATGCGCCGCAGATCATCACCAGGATGGTAATGAGGCGGGTCATCATATAGCTGACGGACAAGCTTCTAGCCATGATTTTATAAGCCAGAAGTTTTGTTTTGCGGAACATTTGATTATCTACTGCGAATAGTTCTTGTTCATGCTGCTCATTGGCAAAGGATTGCACGACCCGAATCCCACCGACATTGTCTTCGATACGGGCATTGAAACTGCCTACATTTCCAAATAGCTGACGATAAGTGGAAGTCATATTGCGCCCGAAGTAGATGATTACCCAAGCCATAATTGGAACGATAATAAAAGTAATGATCGCCAGCTTCAGATTAATATCAGCCATTAGGAGAAAGGCTCCGACAAGGGTCATGATTGCAATAAATACATCCTCAGGACCGTGATGCGCAACTTCGCCGATATCATTTAAGTCATTGGTGATTCGTCCGATTAGATGGCCTGTTTTATTATTATCAAAGAATCGGAACGAGAGTTTCTGAATATGGTCAAACATTTTTTTGCGCATATCAGTTTCGATATTTATGCCCAGCATGTGACCCCAGTAGGTGACAATATACTGCATCACTGTATTTAAGGCGTAAATCGCCAGCAGCGCAACACAAGCGATAAGAATAAGCGGCCAATCTTGACCAGGAAGTAAATCATCAATAAATTTATTGACGGCTACCGGAAAAGCCAGTTCTAGCAGTCCCGCAAAAACAGCGCAGGAGAAATCCAATATAAATAGTTTTCTATACGGACGATAGTAGGAAAAAAACCTTCGAAGCATTCTGTTCACTCTTTTCTGTGGTTTAAATATGAGTCCAATTGAAATTAATTCTCAACTACCCGATGATATGGATACTAAAGATGGCCAGCGGTTTTGTCAATAATTCGGGTATAAAATTACTTAAGGGTTGTAACTTCTAATAGAATAGTAGATGATGGTTCATAGTGTTTAAATATTTCAGATCCTTGACAAGCTTTCTGCTTGGCGGGGTTATTTGTTTGTAATTTAGGAGGATACACGATGAAAGCATCACAACGCGAAGGACAGATTCAGAATAATAGCTTAATGGATAGCAAATATGATCGCTGGCTGCTTGTGCTGGGAATTATTTTTATCGCTGCAGCGCTGCGGGCTCCATTTACTTCTGTGGGTCCATTAATACAATTGATTCAGGATGACCTCGGCTTATCCAATACTTTAGCGGGAGCTATTACTACTTTACCATTATTAGCTTTTGCCATCTTGTCCCCGTTTGCTCCAAAGCTGGCCCGCCGTTTTGGTTTGGCTAATGTGTTATTAGTTGCCATGGTCATGCTGGCTATGGGAATTCTAATTCGCTCGGGATCTGGAGCAGGTCTGTTGTTCACAGGTACTGCTATACTTGGATTATCTATTGCCGTTTGTAATGTACTGCTTCCAGGTCTTATTAAGGGGAAGTTTCCTCACAAAATCGGGCTAATGACAGGTATCTACACGGTTTCTATGAATTTATGCGCAGCTATTGCCTCAGGAATTAGTGTACCGCTGGCAACGAATGCTGGATTCGGTTGGAGAGGGACCTTGGCCATCTGGTTTATGATCGCAGCTCTAGCAACAGTGTTCTGGATTCCGCAAATTCGTAAGCTTAATCAAGGAACCGGCTCTAAGAGTGCAGCCTCAAGCAAAAATATGTGGCGTTCATCTCTTGCTTGGAAAGTCACGATCTTTATGGGCTTACAGTCACTGCTTTATTACGTCTTTATTGCCTGGTTTTCGGTTCTCCTCGGTGAACGGGGAATGTCGTCGAGTAATGCGGGTTGGTTTCTCTCGCTCATGCAATTGGCACAGCTACCCTTTACTTTCTTCGTACCGCTGTGGGCAGGCCGGATGAAAAACCAACGTATTCTAGTTATAATCACTGCTGTTCTTTATTTCATCGCATTAGGTGGCATCTGGCAAGGCAGCGGCGCTTTAATGGCTGTATGGGCGATATGCTTTGGTATTGCCGGAGGATTTGCCTTCGGTCTTGCGATGATGTTCTTCAGTCTAAGAACAAGAAGTACGCAAGAAGCGGCGGAGCTGTCAGGAATGGCCCAATCTGTGGGTTATGTACTGGCAGCAATGGGACCGGCATTATTCGGCTGGCTGCATGATGTAACGAACAGCTGGACGGTGCCATTGATTTTACTGCTGGGTGCAAGTGTGCTGTTGATGGTTGTCGGACTTGGCGCTGGCAGTGATCGATATGTTGGAGATAGAAAATAGAATCTCGTGTAAAAAGAGTGTTCTAACGCGTACTAAGCGCCAGTGCACTTTTTTTGATTATTGAACATGGGCAGTAATTCTCATCTATATTAGCTTCGTTTGTAAGCAACAACCCGGATTCTGCGATAGTCCATTACCCAGCGGCCGTCCTGATATAGCGTGGGTTTCAGTTTCTGTTCCATAGAAGAGAGAACTTCTGCGCGTTCAATGGGTGTGAGCACACTTAAGATTCCATCGGCAAAAGTATTCAACCACCGCTGAAATCCTTGCTCCAAGCCTTCCAGTGGTGTTGGCCGGTCAAAACAAAGAGCGAGGTCCACGGTCAGTCCGTGCTTCTCTAGTAGAGTTGCGTACTCGCCAATGCTGGGGAAGTACCAGGGCAAATGCAGCTTATGACTACAGCCAATGGCTGCAAAAGCTTGTGGAAGTGTAGCGACGATGGAAGCAATATTGCCCAGTCCACCGAACTCGGCCACGAAACGGCCGCCTACCCGCAAGCTGGCAACGATGGACGCCGCCGCTCCGTTTGCGTCTGTTAGCCAGTGAAGGGCAGCGTTGCTGAACACAGCATCGACTGGCTGTTCCGCGACATAAGTTTGCCCATCAGCTAAGACAAAGCTTAGATGGGGATGTTTGTCACGGGCTGTCTGAATCATTTCGGCAGAGGCATCAATACCTGTCACAGTGGCGCCTCTAGCAGCAATGGCTGCCGCCAAATCTCCGGTTCCACAGCCCCAGTCGATAATCTGTTCGCCAGGCTGTGGGCGAAGCAGCTCAATCAAAGACTCTCCAAACTGAGACACAAAGGCCATATCAGTATCATAGGTTTGGGTATTCCACTGCTGGTTCATAAGTATTCATCCTTTCTATTGATAGATTATTCAGACATCTCCGTCATAACGCCATACTTTATCTATGTTGTACCATATGAGATCTTATAATAGAAATATATAAACTGAATAATATTGATTGGTTGTACCTATGAGGTCTATATGTAGCCCAATTCAATTATACAAAAACCTTGCGTTTTATATGCAAAGGGAGTATAGTATTATGTACAGGCGGTTTTGGTCGCCAGTTACATAATACGCGGTCATGGCGGAATTGGCAGACGCGCTGGCTTCAGGTGCCAGTGGTAGCAATATCGTGGAGGTTCGAGTCCTCTTGACCGCATCATAGCTTAATAGAAAGCCCCTAAATTCGCTCCTATGGCGATTTGGGGGCTTTTTTATTTGCAATTATCATGTAGCTAAATTAGCAATTATGTAGCTGAGCAGCAGTCATGTAGATCAATAGCATCCAACTGATGAATCTCAGCGTTCTCAAACAAATTAACGAAACTATCTCTAAATACAGTCACCGCCAGAGCGCATGGTGTTCTTTAGGTCCATAAACGGAACCTAGGTGAACGGTGTTAAACTAACGGACCGTATGGCCGTTATTATTGATATTTGGCACATTTTACAGGGGTTTCGGACTGCATAGCGCTTATTGCTAAGGAATCGTGTGAAAAGCGAGTGTTTGGTGACGAATAGCTGCATCTGAGTCCGAACGTAAGCTAAAACACGCTATTTTTCGGAAATAGCTGCATCTGAGTCCGATACATCATAATGAGGAAGGAATAGTTGCCACGGTGGGAGTAGCTAGCTGCTGAGTAGCCCCCCCAACAAATCCGTCCTTAGCTAAGTGCTGGGCGGTTTTTTTGTTGCGCTCATAATCGCTGCGAAGAATAAAATGGGTGTTTTTGTATTGACAATTATATCGGCTTCCGTAATAATGGTATTACGGAAGCCGATATATCGACAACAGTAATAGAATGGGGATGAAATGATGCCTGAAAGCACAGAAAGAGGCGCATTAACTGAAGCTGTATTTTATATCTTATTGTCTCTATATACAGCAATGCACGGATACGCAATTATGCAGAATGTGAAGGACTTAAGTAACGGTCGGGTTGATCTGGGCGCGGGCACTTTATACGGAGCACTTAACACTTTACTGGAAAAAGGCTGGATAAAAGCAGTGGAAGGGGAGCAAGGTTCCCGTCGAAAAGAATACGAAATTACCGACTTAGGAAAGTCAGTGATTCAGGGAGAGATTATCCGTCTGGAAGAATTGATAGCGAATGGGAAGAGAATAGCTGGAGGTGAGTCCAAATGAAACATGTGGTTCGCAAGCTGATTTGGGATTATGAGAAGGAAGAAAAGTGGCTTAATGAAATGTCTGCGAAGGGGATGGCTCTATCAGAATTATCTTGGTGCAAATATGTGTTTACAGAGACCCCCAATAATGAGTACACGTATAGAATTGAGCTTTTAGATAACATGCCTGATCATCCGGATAGCATCAAATATCTCAAGTTTTTAGAGGAAAACGGTATAGATTGTGTTAGTACTTACATGCGCTGGGTTTACCTTAGAAAGAAGTCGGGAGAAGGTCCGTTTGATATTTACACAGATCTGGAATCCAGAATAAAACACTATAAGCGAATCAACAGGTTATGGAAATCTGTAATGTGGCTAGAGTTGATTTTAGGTCTATTTAATGTGATGATTGGTGTAATAAATTATTCTTTTTCATCACAGGATCTCAGTATAGTAAACGTAATAATGGGCGGAATGTTGATTTTGTTAGGTCTTGTTTTTTTAATTATTGGTGCACCTATCCGTAAGAAAATTAAGAAGCTTCAGCTGGAAAATTTGATAATAGAATAGGACTTTAGAGTTGTAACATGCACACACGGCAAGTTTCCTTTTCAAAGGGAGACTTGCTGTTTATTTTTGCGCAGTTTTACTGCGAAATTTACCAGTCTATCATTTAGGACTCAACTATCAAGCTTATTTACCGAAAAAAAGGTATACTGAAATTATTACAAGTTTGTTAATATAGTCCCCCATTTTCAAAAGAGGAGGCTTACAGGTGTCTGATTTTCTTTTTAAGCAGCTATACTTACGGTCTTCTATCGGGATTGCGGTAGTCTCTCCGAAGGATGGGACGTTATTACAATCGAATCCTGCGCTATGCCAAATGTTTGGTTATGCAGAAGAAGATCTTTTGAATATAAATTATCTGGATCTTGTGTATCCGGAAGATAAAACTAATAACGATCATTCCGTTATCCTGAACGATCTGCTAGCTGAGCCTGGGACTGCATTGGAGAAAGAACGGCGGTTTTTGCGTAAGGATGGCGAAATCATCTGGGTAGCCCAACATATATTTTTAATCTATCAGGAGAATTCCAGTGAACCCTATGTCCTGATTTCTGAGTTAACGGATATCACTGACCGAAAACTTGCTGAACAGAAGATTCAGGAAGATGAGCATTTATATAATTTGATCACGCAAAATACACCGGATATGATTTCTTTTGGCGATCCTGACGGAACACTGCACTACGTATCTCCCTCAGTGGAGCTGCTGTTAGGTTATTCTGCACAAGAAATGATAGGTACCAAAAGACCCGAGTATTATCACGTAGATGATGCTCTTGAGATGATTGAACAAGGCAAGCTATATTCGGATACGGACGTATTTACTCGTAGAGCCCGTCATAAAGATGGACATTATTTGTGGATCGAGAGTTCTTCCCAAGTGGTACGTGATGAGCAGGGGAACATTAAACAGATATTAACCATTGGTCGCGATATTACTCAGCGCAAGAAATACGAGGATATGCTGGCTAAAGCTCAACACCTTGCGAAGATGGGATCCTGGGAATGGGATATGACAAAATCACGGCTGACGGTTTCCAGAGAGATGCGTAATATTTTTGGCTTTTTGGAAGATGAGAGCAATCATTCTTATTTTGATTACAGACGTGTTTTTGCTTGCATTGATCCTGACGATTTCATCAGACTTGAACAGTTAGTACATCAATCCATGGAGAATGGGACTAATGGCGAAGCAACGGTCCGTATTCATAGTGCGGATGGAGAGCTGAAGTTTCTGGATGTGCACTGGGAAGTGATTACAGATGAAGAAGGAAGACTGCTGCAGATCAGCGGGATAGCCCAGGATGTGACCGAACGTCAACGAATGGAAGAACAACTGCGGGAAAGTGAGCAGAACTATCGTCTGATCTCAGAAAATTCTATGGACTTCATTTCACGTAATGCAGCGGACGGGAGCTTTACCTATCTGTATGCCTCACCCATCTGCCAGACTATGTTTGGCTATGCACCAGAAGAAATGTGCGGAACTAGAGGGATTGATTACATACATCCGGAGGACAGAATCAAATTAACTTCATATCTCAGCAATTGTATGGAAGGGAAGAAGCTTGAGCCTGTTATTCTCCGGTTTTTTTGCAAAGACGGAACCTTTATTTGGACAGAAACGACTCTGCGGTATATTTACTCTGAGACCTGCGGGAATCAGGAGCTTGTCTGTGTAACCCGCGACATTGGGGAACGTACGCGTCATTTTGAAGAAATACAGAAATTAAGTAACGAGTATGCGCTGATCTTGAATTCGGTCTCTGAAGGCATATTTGGGATGAACCTTGAAGGCAACACGATGTTCATTAATCCAGCAGCCATTACTATGTTGGGATTCGATCCTACTGAGTGGGGAAACAGCAAATTTCATGCGATTCACCAAACCTGGCTGGATAACGAGTCTTTTACAGGAATTCAGAAGACGCTGCTTCCTTCACGCTCCAGTAATCTCACTATTGAAGATAGGGAGGGTGTGTTTTGGAGGCAGGATGGTTCAAGCTTTTTAGTCAGATATCGGATGACCCCACTGTTTGATGGTGATGAACGGATTGGGGCGGTTGTCGTCTTTCGAGATATTACGGAGGAGAAGGAGATTGTGCGGGCGAAGGAGTCTGCCGAGGAAGCGGACCGGGCAAAATCGGAGTTCCTAGCGATCATGAGCCATGAGCTGCGCACGCCTATGAACGGCATTATTGGGATGGCTGATCTTTTATCTGGGACGGAGCTGGATGAAGAGCAAAGCTACTACACACAGATCATTAACAAAAGCGGTGAGGCATTGCTTCATATTCTGAATGAAGTGCTGGATTTCAGCAAAATTGAAGCAGGCATGATGACGCTTGAACTACAAATGGTGGATTTGCATGAAGTGATACAAAACGTTTGTGAACTGTTTTATCCGAAGGTTAAGGAGAAAGGGCTTTTACTTACTAGCGAGCTATCTCCTGAGCTTCCAGCCGTCATCATGACTGATGGGGCGAGATTGCGTCAAATTCTCGTAAATCTGGTTGGGAACGCAGTGAAATTTACGGAGACAGGTGAAATCAGTATCTCTGTTATGTTAGAAGCTTCAGAGGCATCCGGAAATCTTATCGTGAAATTTATCGTAAAAGATACAGGATTGGGGATTCCAGTTTCCAGCCAAGGTTTATTATTTCAATCCTTCTCGCAATTGCATCCGTCGATCAATCGTAAATATGGCGGAACTGGGCTTGGACTTGCCATAAGTAAAAAGCTGGCCGAGCTTCTTGGCGGATCTATCGGTGTCAATAGCTGTGAGGATGAAGGCTCGGAGTTTTATTTTACAGTGGAAGTCTCTCTACCTAAAGAGGAATGGGATCAGAAAGTGACCGTCAACGCCTCAACAGATGTGGTCAGAAATGATAAATCTGCTGCTAAAGAGTTAACTACCGGTGAGTATGGACCGATGTCCATTCTTATTGCAGAAGATCATCCTGTGAATCAGCAGCTTATGCAGGCTTATCTGAAAAAGAGGGGATATGTTCCTGACATCGCTTTAAATGGTGAGGAAGCGGTTCGGGCTGTGCTTTCCAATCATTATGATCTGGTATTTATGGATATTCAGATGCCTATTATGGATGGAATAGAAGCAACGGGAATCATACGTGAGAAGCTTGGGCTGACACCAATTATCATTGCGGCTACAGCTTTTGCAAGAGATGAAGATAAGATGATGTGTCTTAGTGCTGGAATGCAGGATTTCATTTCTAAACCCATCTCGATAAAAGAGCTCGACCGGGTATTAAGAGAATGGTCTGCCCAAATTCGTTTAGGTGAGCATCATTGACAAATAGGGTTATGATTAATATATTGATATTAATCGTAATCATTACGTATATTATTTGTCATGAAAGGATTCTTACCTTGTTAACAATGAAGCGCGGGGATATTTTAATTATTGTGATAGCCTTGTTAGCTGCGGGCTTGATTTATGGCATGAAGTGGTGGGACAGCAGCAATGAGCAGTATCAGCAAGGGGATTTGAAAGCTATAATTACGGTGGATGGTAAAGAGTACAAAACCGTTTCTTTGACTAAAGAAGAACAAATTATAGATATTCAAACGAAATTCGGCCACAATACGCTAAAGGTGTTTGATTATGGAATCCAAATGATCTATTCTGATGCTCCCTTGAGAATCGCTTTAGAAATGGGGTTCATCTCAAGACCCAAACAGCAAATTATCTGTATTCCAGCTCGTATTATGGTAGAAGTATTTAATCCTAATAAGTCTGAGAATGATGAGGATGAGCTAGATGCGATTATTTAGTAATCTTAGTTGAACCTTCTAACTCTTTCCATGCGGTGATAGAGTCAGGACTGGTGTAAATGTAAGGTGTTGCGGGTTGTTTGATAGGTGTAATAGACTCAGCACTAATTTGCATAATTTCTTGACCTTTATAGGGAACAACTTGAAGCTTGCCCCGGACCTCTATCCAGGTATCGGTAGGCAGGCTTTTTAGTTTGCCGGAATCCACTAATATCCCAAAGGGTGTAGCATCGGCAGTGCAGCATTGGACCAGAAATCTACCTATGGCAAAAGAATTCTCTGAATGTTCACCTTGATCACGATATAAAAAGCCGGAAATAGTAATTTCTTTGCCTGCAAATTGTTGTTTGTACATCTCAAGGGCACCTAAGGTTTCGGAGAAAATCGCTGAATAAACTGGGACCACAGGTTGTGCATAAAGGATCTTGGCCAGCTCGGTAAGCTCCTCATGGTAAGGATCAATGGACTCGAATCTCGCGGAATTTTTAGCTTCAGTGGGCAAGGAGGATAGGGAGATTCCTTTTTTAGCAGCGGCCATACTTCCCAAAGCGCGATCCGGAAGGAGAAATCCGAGCAGCAGTGGAAAAAGGAATAATCCATATAGCGCTGTACTTTTGAAAAAAGAATGTGGAAGCCGATGCTCGCAGTCACAGAGAACACTACCCTTGCCAAATAAAGCCTGTACGGCCAGACTGAGCGCCATAAGTGTCAGCGGGATTGGACATAATTGAACCCAGCGTGCCAGCTTGGGCGCTACATAATAATGCAAAGCGTCCTGCTGTACCAGATGCCCGATATAGAGGGCGAAAGCGAGCAGAATGACCGCCCTTAACAAATAGTGAAACCGGATGCTTCGAGAGTCATTCATGCTCTATCCTCCTACCCATGTTGTAAGCAACAGCTTACCACCTCTATGAATTACAGCCACAAGGACATGAATACCGCCCCAATAAACACGCTTGCGAAGATCAGAAAGAACAAATAAAGAGCGAATTTGGTCTTAAACAGTGAGAGCAACATCAATGAATTTTTGAAATCCAGCATCGGTCCGAATACCATAAAAGCGAGCAGAGCACCAGATGGAAAAGAATGTACGAAGGTGGAAGCTACAAAGGCATCTGAGGTGGAACAAAGTGAGAGCACAAATGCCAGTCCCATCATGAAAAAATATGAACCCAGCGGCTTAGCTCCGATCGCAGCCAGACTGTCTTGAACCATAAATGTCTGAATGCCAGCGGTTAATAAGCAACCGATAATTAAATATTTTCCCATCTCAAAAAACTCATCTGAGGTATGGACGAAGACAGCGGCTATTTTTCCCCCACGAGAATTATTGTGATGAGCTTCCCCCGTTTCACGCTGAACATTTAGGCGGATGGGAGATTTTTTAACCGTTGCGTAGATTATCAAACCTATTAGACAGGCTACAACAAAAGCCAGACCCATACGGGCATAGGCCAGCTCCGAGTGGCTGCGAAATGCTGTCATGGTCGCCCCATAGACGACAGGATTTAGGATCGGACCGGACAAAATAAACACGATAGCTACGTAAACAGGCATACCTTTATGGATAAGTCGGCGGACGAGCGGGATCATTCCACATTCGCAGACCGGAAAAATAATTCCGAGCAGACATGCGAACAGAATGGCCGGAAGAGGTCGCCGCGGAATCCACCGGGAAATCATTTCATCCGGGATAAAGACGCGAAGCAGTGAAGATAACAATGCTCCTGCTAATACAAACGGCAAGGCTTCCAGCAATATGCCGATAAAAGCGGTTTTGAAGGTGTCGATGTATGCATTATCCAGCAGTTCCAGATGATTCGGCAGCCATACAAAGCCAATGATAATCAGGAACGAGATCGGGAGGAGCAACGGCAGTATTTTTAATGGTGAAAAGGTAGTCAAAACTCGAATAAGGCGGACCACCGATCTGCCAGCTGTTCTTCATCTATATTCATCCCGATGAACACCACATAAGGCATACCAGGATAACGAGAGGCTTCCCAGGTAGTACGCATCCCCGCATATTGGACAAGCTGAACCGGCTCCTGTTCGGACAAAAGAATATGCCCCTTGGCACGTAACAGGTTGTCACCCCATTCTTGGAAGAAGGCCTCTAGGCGTTCTTTAGAAGGCATAGTTGTCCTTACCTGCGGAATGGTTAACGTGATGGCTGTTACCTGCGAGAAAGAAGCGTGCTGCTCCTCATGCAGCTCTTTTACAGCGGTTCCCCCATGCTCTGAATGCATTTGTTTCAGTGATGCTCCTTTGAAGGTTTGAGGCGCTCGCTGTGGAGCCGGAGCTATAATTTTACGTGGGATTATTCCTGACAATATCGGAGACAGGTTGATTTCACTGTAATGGGTGTATACAATTTCAGCCTCCGTATTTTGTTTACGAACTCCCTTTTCAATTCTCCATAAGGTTTCCGGCTCTACGAGATCGCTTTTATTAACGACAATAAGATCAGCTGTGGAGAGCTGCTTACGCAGGGTCCGAACGAGCTGTTTGTCAGAGGAGAGTCTGCTGTTATATTCCAGAGCATTTTCCGCATCTAACAGAGTGATGGTATAGTGCAGCTCCACCAGATCCTGTAGAGGGGTTTCCTGTAACGTTTTGGCGATTTCTTCAGGATCGGCGACGCCGGTCAACTCCATGTAAATGGCATCTGGACGTCCTCTCAGCAGCACCATCAGGCTATCTGCCAAATCCTCTTTACGGCTACAACATACGCATCCGTCCAGCAGTTTAGTTACAGCTGTACCGGTATGCTCCTGCAGAATATACCCGTCCACATCCCGTTTGCCCAGTTCATTCATTACTACTCCTGGATTCAGCCCTCTTACCTTGCTTTCTTTCAGCAGGGACAACAGCAGAGTTGTCTTCCCGCTCCCCAGAAACCCGCTCAAAATAATTACTGGTATCTTCATGATCTCCACTCCTGCCTGATTCTCTAGGAATTACAAGAATCATATTTTTTATAATTCCATCTATACGTAATTTGTCCACCAGAAAGACCACAAAATTAAGAGAGTTGAAATTTTTACAAGATCATAGTTGACAGATTGTGAATAAACCGTGTACGATGTGTTAATCGTAATTATTACGATTTAATCAAAAGGAGATGGAAACGATGAGAGTAATCATTACTTTGGCATGTACGGAGACAGGAGATCGCAACTATACCACTACCAAGAATAAGCGAAATCATCCAGGGCGTATGGAAATGAAAAAATATTGTCCACGCCTAAAGAGAGTAACCTTACATCGCGAAACCCGTTAAGGGCGGAGGCTTTTAATCTTGATTTTATAAACGATAGGAGTGGTATAGATGAAAAAGCTCCCTGTTACCGTGCTCAGTGGATATTTGGGCTCTGGGAAAACAACGCTGCTGAATCATATTCTGCACAACCGTGACGGGCTTAAAGTAGCTGTTATTGTAAATGACATGAGTGAAGTCAATGTGGATGCGAATCTGGTGAAGTCCGGAAATACGCTTTCTAGAACAGAAGAGAAATTAGTTGAGATGTCTAATGGTTGCATCTGTTGTACGCTTCGTGATGATTTGATTGTCGAAGTACAAAAGCTGGCTGCGGAAGGGCGATTTGATTACATCCTGATTGAATCCTCAGGCATTAGCGAACCTGTACCAGTGGCACAGACCTTTACCTATGCCAATCCCGAGTTGGATATTGATTTGACTTCGCTTGCTCAATTAGACACGATGGTGACTGTTGTGGATGCTGGGCGTTTCTGGCATGACTTCTCTTCTGGTGATAGTCTGATGGACCGCAACCAAACGGCTGGCGAAGGAGATTTCCGCGATATTGTGGATCTGCTTATTGATCAGATCGAAACTTGTGATGTCTTGCTGCTTAATAAGTGTGATCTGTTGAAAGAAGATGAACTCAACAAGCTTGAAGCTGTGCTCCGTAAGCTTCAACCGTCTGCCAAGCTGATCCGCACGATTAACGGCGTAGTAGATCCGAAGGAAATTCTGAATACCGGATTGTTTGATTTTGAGAAAACAAGCTTATCCTCTGGTTGGATCGCGGAGCTGAATAAAGAGACCCATACCCCTGAAACGGAGGAATACGGAATTTCTTCCTTTGTTTATCGCCGGAGAACACCTTTCCACCCGCAAAGATTAAGTTTTTTCTTTAGCAACTGGCCGGAAGAGGTCGTTCGGGCAAAAGGTGTGGCATGGGTAGCTGCAAAAGGTGATCTTGCAGCAACTATAAGTCAGGCAGGACCTTCCATTCAGTTCGGACCTGCTGGCTACTGGTTGGCTACAATGCCTAAGGATCAGCAGCTGGAGGTACTGGAAAGCGAACCTGAGCTGCAGGCGAAATGGGACGAGCAGTGGGGCGATAGAATAAATGAAATCGTATTTATCGGTGTAAATATAGATCAGGCACAACTCGAAGCCAGATTGGACAGATGTTTGCTGACGGTGGAGGAGCTGAAGCAGGATTGGACAAAGTTCAACAATCCACTTCCGTGGCCTGTTGAAGAACTCCTTGCGGCTGCTGAGGAATAGATACTTAGTAAATTAGCGATGGAAATCCGGAATCCAGAAGGTGGGATTCCGGATTTTTGCTGTATGAAAAAGAGGTCTAATAGTTATTATTACGATTAATTTTTAATTTTGGGTTTACAAATCGTAATGATTACGATATTATCAAATTTGTTAAATCGTAATACTTACGATTTAATCCGAGATGGACATAACATCAGTCAGAAGGGAGGCGAGGCACGATGATCCTATCATCCATGCGGAATGTAGTGTTCGGGTATGGGGATGAAGCTGTCCTTGATAACATTTCATTAGATATTCATACCGGACAGTTTATTGGTATAACGGGACCCAATGGAGCTGCTAAGACCACCCTGCTGAAGCTAATGCTCGGCCTGCTTCGTCCATGGAGTGGAACGGTTCAGTTGAATAAAGAGTTATCAGATAACGGAAAGATGGTTATCGGCTATGTTCCACAGCAGGTAGCTTCTTTTAACGCAGGATTCCCAAGTAAGGTGATCGAACTGGTTCGCTCGGGTTGTTATCCAAGGCTGGGATTATTTAGACGCTTTACACCTGAGCAGGACGAGATCGTCGAGCGAAGTTTAAAGCAGGTGGATATGTGGCATTTGCGAGACCGGAAGATAGGAGAACTGTCAGGCGGCCAGAAGCAGCGGATTTGCATCGCTCGAGCATTGGCACAACAGCCGCAGATATTGGTTCTCGATGAACCTACTACGGGAATGGATCTGGACAGTCGCATTGGGTTCTATAAGCTGATGCGCCATGATGTCAGTGAACACGGCCGGACCGTAATCATGGTGACGCATGGCCTGGAAGAGACCAGTTCCTATCTGGATACGTTGATCAGCCTGGAACGAAAGGAGAATGAGGGTTGGCAATGTTTAGTTACGAATTCATGCAACGTGCATTTTGGGCCGGTGGTTTAATTGGCATTATTGGTCCGCTGCTCGGGGTATATCTCATGCTTCGCCGTCAGGTCCTAATGGCGGATACCCTCTCTCATGTTTCGCTTGCAGGAGTAGCACTAGGCTCAATACTTCAGCTTAATCCGGCACTAAGTGGTTTCATGGTGGCGATTCTCGGTGGTATTGTCATCGAACAGCTTCGACGTTCTTATCGTACATATAGCGAGCTTCCGGTAGCTATTATTATGACCTCTGGATTAGCATTGGCAGTTGTACTTATGAGCTTAAAGCAGAATTTAAGTAAAAGCTTCAGTTCCTATCTGTTTGGTTCCATCGTTGCGGTCAGCGACACTCAACTAAAGATTATCGCTGTGGTTGCTGTAATCGGTCTGGTCTATTTTATTGTGTTACGCAGATCTTTATATAATCTGACCTTTGATGAAGAGACCGCTAGTATCAGTGGAGTTCATGTGGGCTGGTTATCATTTTCGTTTGCTGTACTAACTGGAATGACAGTAGCTGCTGCGATGCCAGTTGTTGGAGTGCTGTTAGTCTCAGCGCTTATTGTTTTGCCAGCTTCGATTGCCTTGCGTATAGCGTCTGGTTTCACGACAGCTATATTGATATCAATTGGCGTAGGGTTACTCGGCGTTTTTAGTGGCCTAAGTGCCTCGTATTACATCAATACACCGCCTGGTGGGACGATTGCTCTTATACTGCTATCGTTCTTATTAATCGCAATTTTGGTACAGAAGCTGATCCGACTTAGAAATCGTCGGCGAATTCATAAATCTATTTCCAGAAAAGGAGTTACAACTCTCAATGAAATTTAGAATCCATCATTTAGCCCTTTTGTCCCTGTCCGCGTTACTTATTGCCGCAGGTTGCGGTAATAATAATGCCAGTAATTCTTCTACTACTACGAATGCTTCTGGAGCCGCAGAAGCCACAGCCCTTCCAGAGTCATCTAAACTAAATATTAAAGTCAGTTTCTATCCAATTTACGAGTTTACCAAAAATGTGGCAGGAGATCTGGCGGACGTGGAAGCACTCATACCGGCAGGAATCGAACCCCATGATTGGGAACCGACTGCACAAGATATGGCAGAAATCTCAGATGCGGATATGCTGATCTATAATGGCGCAGGAATGGAAGGCTGGGTAGACCAGGTGCTGGAAAGTGTATCTGGCACTCCGTTAATTACTGTAGAAGCGAGCAAGGGTCTGGACATCATGGAAGGCACGGAAGAGGAAGAAGCTGACCACCACCATGAAGAAGGAGAACATGCTCATGAAGAAGGAGAACATGCGCATGAAGAAGGAGAACATGCTCATGAAGAGCATTCGCATGATCACGGTGGATTAGATCCGCATGTGTGGCTCAATCCTACACTAGCCATTCAAGAAGTGCGTAACATTGAAGCAGCTTTAGCTGCTGCCGCACCTGAACATGCCGAGGATTTTAAGACAAATGCAGATGCTTATGTAGCTAAGCTGGAGCAACTGGATCAAGAATTTAAGGACGGTCTTAAGGATACTAAACGCAAGGATTTTATCACTCAGCATGCGGCTTTTGGTTACCTTGCCAAGCAGTATGGATTAACTCAGGTCCCGATTGCCGGACTATCTCCGGAGCAGGAGCCTTCTGCCGCAAATATGAGTAAGATTGTGGAGTTTGCGAAAGAGCATAAAGTGAAGACGATTTTCTTCGAGACACTTGTATCCTCCAGTGTGGCAGACACAATAGCAAAAGAGATTGGTGCCAAAGCAGCCGTTCTAAACCCAATTGAAGGATTAACAGAGGAAGATCGCAGTCAAAACCTGGATTATTTAGGAATCATGCGTCAGAACCTGGAAGCCTTGAAGAGTGCATTGAACGAGTAGATTTAAAGGATGGAAGGAGAACGAACATGGCCAAGAAATCTAAAGTTGTGAAAGAATTGAAAAGACAAGCACTAGTCGCCAAATACGCTGTTAAAAGAAAAGAACTAAAGGAACAAGGGGACTATATGGCTTTGCAAAAGCTGCCACGTGATTCCTCCGCAACTCGTCAAAAAAATAGATGCCAAGTGTCTGGCAGACCTCGAGGTTATTTGCGCAAATTTAATGTTTCCCGAATTGTATTCCGCGAATTGGCGCATAAAGGCCAGATTCCGGGTATTACCAAGTCGAGTTGGTAAATGAGAACGGCCAATCCTCCGTAGTTTAGAGGATTGGCCGTTTTTGCTGCTCATCCATCATGGACTTTAGAAAATTCGGCTATGCTAAGAATAGGAAAATGATTTATCATAGAAGGAATATATTTCTATTTAATATGGAGGTGATGCAAATGAGCTATACCGATACTTTTATTCGTGTAGCAGAGGACTGCCCTGAGGAAATCGGAGTTCCTCCGATGTCTTGCAAAACGCTCCCGCCTGCACATGTGATTCAATATGAACTGTTAATTAATGAGCCCTACAAATACAATCATGAAGAACTTCTGTACGAGGTTCATGTGCGCCATAAACAAATTCCACAGGAAGAACGTTTGGCCCGTAAGGAACAAATATGGAACGAGCTATTTTCCAAAAATCATCCTTGTCTAAGGGCTTCACTGCTGCCGAAGCGGTTTGGTTGGGGTGTTCATTATAACGGTGAGGGTAAAATAGCTCTTTATGGCAAAGAGTCTCCCAAATATGACTATTTCACTTCCCAAGAGGAGGGAACTGTGAAATTACTGCCTGCGATGCGTAACAAACGTGCTTCAAGAGGAGAGGAATAAGCTGTATAAATTCATAGAAGAAATCACACTTAATACTTGGCCTGCGGAGCAGAGCGTTCTCCTGCAGGGCTGGATTCTACGTACGGCAGCTGGTTATACAAAAAGGGCCAATTCGGTCAATCCATTATACGGGGCTGACAGCTCTCAGGTTGATCTCGCAGAACAAATCAAGCTTGCGGAGCGGTATTATGAGCATGCTGGACTACAGCCAGTGTTCAAAATAACCCCCTATACCCAGCCGGCAAAGCTTGATGAGATGCTTGCGGATCGCGGTTATACAATTGTCGAGCCTTCATCGGTAAGGCTTCTTGATCTGGGGGGCTTAGCGAGCCCCGATCTGTGTTATACGGTTCAGATGCAGGAGAGCTTGACTGAAGAGTGGCTGCACGCCTTCAGTGAGCTTACCGGGTTGTCTGGCAAGAACCGGGAAACCTTAACTAGAATGTTGTCTGCATCACATTTGCAGCAGGGTTATGTCCTGTTGTTTAATCATGGTGTTCCTGCCGCCTGCGGACTTGGTGTGATTCAGAATGGATACTTGGGTCTGTATGATATTGTCACTTCCCCTGCTCATCGTAGAAAGGGAATGGCGGAACAACTGCTGCTAGCGTTGCTTAATTGGGGCAGAGCAAAGGGAGCAACAACTTCCTTTCTGCAAGTTGTGCAAGCGAATACGGGGGCTTCAGCCTTGTATGACAAGCTGGGTTTTAAGGAGATTTATCAGTATTGGTATAGAGTGAAAAACTAGCTGAGGAGGGGATGCGGTGAGAAAATTAGGTTTAAATCTCCTGATCATTAGTGTGTACTGTTTTCCATTTGTATATTTCGCGATGGATAAAGATTTCAATAATGGTTCAATGGTTGGTTATTTAATGATGATCGTCATAACATCGCTAATAGCTTTTTTGGGAAAATGGTCTAATAATATAATTGCTGTAGTCATTGGGAATATCGCTTCTGCGTTTGTTTCGTATTATTTTATTAGCAAATTGTCAGGAGAAGGCGGTTGGGACGGGACGTTTTTCAAACCACTTGGACCTACAGGATCGTTTTTATTTTTTAGTATGCTAAACCTGATCCCTCAATTCCTTGCGATGAAATTAGCGAATAAATTTAAAAAGAAGGTCTAATCTATGTCCGAATACTGGAGTCGAAGATTTGCTCAGGAAGGCATGATCTGGGGGAGTGAACCTAGTCCTACAGCTCAGGCAGCAAGGGAGATATTTCGGCAATATGACGTGAAATCAGTTTTAGTCCCGGGTGCGGGATACGGAAGAAATACGAAGGTGTTCTCAGATGAGTTTAAGACCTTAGGCGTTGAGTTAAGCGAGGATGCGTTAAGGATGGCGGCAGAATGGGATCCCAAGAGCCATTTTATCTCAGGTTCCGTATTAGATCCTATTTCTGAAGTACAGGTTGATGCTGTCTACTGCTATGACGTGTTGCATTTATTTCTCGAAGAGGATCGCCGCAGGCTATTAGCTAATTGTCTGGAACAGCTGCGGCCGGATGGCTTGCTCTATTTTACCAGTTTTTCCGATGAGGATGCGAACAACGGCTGTGGAACACTTTTGGAACCGGGAACCTACGAATACAAAGAGGGAAAATATGCCCATTTTTTTAGTGATGAAGATTTAAGACAACATTTTGCAGGTACGAAAATAATTACGACCGGCTCATGTGTGGAGACTTTATGTGGGCCGCTTGGAAAAAAACATCAATACATACTGAGATATATAGTCGCACGTAAATCTGCACTTAGCAAATAATATAGGGAGGAACTCCCTATAATTTCGTTGAATATCCGTAGAATCGGCTATATCAAATGAATTATAGGGACTTTTTCCCTAGACCTCTGCTCGATGATCAGGAATACCTTATTTACACAAATTTACCTTGACCCGGTAGCGCCATTTCTTTGAAATTTTTGCATAAATGAGCAAGCTGGGTAGACAGCTCCTCACCTTCCATGGGTACTCCATGTCCCGAAAGAACAAGATGTGGATTCAGCAAGGCAAGGGTACGGACTGATTTCTCGGCATCTTCCCAGTCTGTCGTGAAATAAGAGGGTGGGCCATGCACCACCTGATGCTGCGTAGCCACTGCAAATACGGATTCCTGTTTGACCGTAAGGAACGTATCACCAGCGATCAGGACTCTATCCTCAGGCCTGAACAGGGAGATATGCCCGGGACTATGTCCAGGGGTATGGATCCATTCCCAGCCCTTCGCACCAGGGACAGTCCCGTCTTCCGGCAAGGGATGAACGGCTGAACCAAGGTCAATGCCATGATGTGAAAATAAGGGGGAAATCATGCTCATAAGCCCGCCGCCTACGGCCGGATCGGCTGGAGGGTAATCTTCTTTACCTGTCAGAAAAGGTAGTTCTAGCGGATGAGCATATACAGGCACATTCCATTCCTCAACAAGCCTTTTCACACCCCCAATATGGTCAAAATGCCCATGCGTCAGGATAATTGCCACCGGAGGCTTATCATAATGCTCCGTAGCAAAATCAATAATATTGCCTGTATATGAGCTAAGACCAGTATCTACAAGAACCCAATCCGAAGAGGGCTGGCCAATTAATGCGACATTTACAAACATAGTGCGAAGTCCAATGACATGAGGGGCCACATTCCAAGTATCGGTATAGCCCTTTGACAGTATTCCGTTAAGTTTCATCTTGCGCCTCCTGACCCGTTCTTTAGTACTACACAATGTATCTACATACAGTAGTATGACCTCTTTTTAAGAAAAAAAGGTATGGCAAATAACCCTTCTCATGATTTCTTGAAGAAGGGCTGTGTTAAACGTGTTCTGTGAGAGGATTGTATTAGAGCGTTCCGCAGTCTGCAAATAGAATATGGCGTGGAATCCGAAAGAAAGCTTCGGCTTTTTCCTGCAGAGCAGGGGTCGGCAGATGGCTGTTGTGGAGCCATTTCCGAAACGTTCCGGGATGGACGCCTATCCAAATACTTACATCCGTTACTGAGAAATCGTATACCATACAAAGTCCGGTCAGGATAACATTGCTGCGCGGTGAACTGGTAATACTTCTTTTCATAAATCGTGAGGGTGTAGGCTGACATACAATGGGGCTTTGACGAATCAATGCTTCATTGAACAGAATGTGGGGTGGGTACCCCAATAGGCGGCAGGTCTTGTCAATGTTATTGTTGGAAGGGATACGACCTTCGTATACCCAAGCGCTTACACTGCGTGAGGATATACCAAGCTCTTCTGCGAGTCGTGACAGCTTGATATCCTTAGCCATCAATACAGCAAGCAGCACACGGTTTCTAATCTGGCTGCGCTTTGGACGGCGAAATCTTTTGACTCGAACGCCTTGTCCAAGGTATTTGCGATTGATCAGAGACCACGCCTGGATATTATGAGGTTCTTGTTGGTTATTAGGCATAATTCCTCCGATTTTTTAAAAATATACTACAACACTTTCTGGTATATCGGCAATGGTTAATGCTGCTATTTCTGACAACACTGTTTAAGTTTCTTTCAGAACAGCTACGCTTATGATATATTTTTAATATCTAATTACAATATTACATTAGGGAGCGATATAGAATGATCAAACATATTGTGTTTTTCAAATTAAAAGATCGGTCCGAAGAAAGCGTAGCGGCAACGGTAGCGGTATTGCGTAATATGGAAGGCAAGATTCCGCAGCTTCTCTCCATCGAGGTGGGTGCTGACATCATTCATTCCGATCGTTCCTTTGATATTGCTCTAGTCACAGAAGTAGCTTCTCTAGAGGATTTACAGGCGTATCAGGTTCATCCGGCTCATAAAGAAGTTATTGCTCATATTAATGAAGTCAAAGAGCTCTCAATTGCTGTAGATTACGAAATTTAAGCTGCTGCTTGAATATAGTATCATCATTTTATACCGGAAGCGGTGACAGGAATGCGTGAGCTTGAGTATCCAATGGAAGCGTTAACTTATTTAGTCGTTTTTCTCGGAGCATGTTTCGTAATGTTCTTCTGGCTGAAACGCCGTGGCAAACGCGGTAAGTAGAGATTAGGACGATTCTCTAACTATTATCGATATGGGGGTATTGCTGTGTATTATGTCAACCGCAATCAAATCGAAACCATTCTAGCTCAAATCCCTGATATTACCGCTGGTCTTCGGACTGTAGCAGCTTCCTGGGATGGTACAACACTAACCGGACTAATACAGGAACGCAGCCTCCATCTGGCAATAGAGGTTGTAACAGACGTTGGTAGCTGTCTCATTGACGGGTTTATTATGCGTGATGCTGGAAGTTATGAGGATATAATTTCTATTATTCATGAAGAGAAAGTGCTAGGTCAAAGTGAGATTTATGAGAGATTGATAGAATTAGTTTCTCTGCGTAAGCCACTCGTTCAGGATTATTATGCCTGGGAGAGAGGTGATCTGCATCCACTTACCCCCATTCTTTCGGAAGTACTTGAGCAGTTTGCCGTTGAGGTACGGAAATATTTGGACCAGGAGCTTGGAGCCAGTGTACCGCTATAATAGCATAGGATAGAATCACATAGAATAGGCGATAGCCGTGAAAGAGAGGGGTTCCTTTATGATGAAGATGGGGCAGGAAAGCGGATCGACAAGACAAATGATTATGACGCTCCTGAAGACGAAAGGAACACTGACCATCGGCGCGCTGGCAGAAGAATTGGGAATTACAGAGATGGGTGTCCGTCGTCATGTGCTTCAGCTGGAGCAAGAAGGGCTTGCAAAGACAAAAGTGGTCCGGCAAGCGATGGGGCGGCCTTTACATATGTACTCATTAACGGAGAGAGCCGAAGAATATTTTCCAAAAAGTTATCACAACTTGGCTTTGGAGCTTCTGCGTGAATTGGATTACGGCAGTGGACTGGATGCTGTTAATACATTATTTGAAGGCCGCCGCCGCCGGATGCTCGCTCAGTATGCTCCGATGATGGAACGGCGCAATTTGGAAGAACGCGTCGCCGAATTATCTTCTATCCAAAATGCCGGTGGATATATGGCAGAATGGAACCGTGAAGAGGATGGCTCATATGTCATAAGGGAGTACAATTGCCCGATTCGCCAAGTGGCTACCCAGTATCGTAAGGCTTGCCAATGTGAGCATAGTCTTTTCGAAGAACTGCTGGATGCTAAGGTAACACGTAATGAATGTATGGCAGAGGGCGGCCATTGCTGCCGCTACGCTATCGTACCCAAAAATGTTACAGACAAAACTTCTGAAAAGTTATAATAATTAGTCACAAGACAATCCCCTGCTGCTTATGATATAGCAGATATAGGCATTAGCCCGGTAGAGCGGGGAGCAATGAATTTAAAGGAGAGATGAAACGATGAAAAAGGACACCAAAGGTTTATTATGGGGCGCTTTAGTCGGCAGTGTGGTTGGATCGGTGACAGCATTGCTGTTCGCGCCTAAACCAGGTAAAGAGCTGCGCAAGGATATTGCAGAAGGAACTACCGCTGGTATTGAAAAGGTTCAAGAACTTGCCGTTCAAGCGGGAGATAAGAGCATTGAGATTTATGACAAGGCAAAAGATTCGATTGGGCATGTAGTGCATGAAGTTCGGGAATGGAGCAAATCATGTGCGAATACTGTTGATGAAGAAGAAAAAATTACAGTAACTGTCAGCGGCATCGCTACAGAAGAAGCTGTAGAAGCAGTTGACGCTGTAGAAGCTGTTGAAGAGGCTGCTGCCACTTTGGAAGTGGAAACTGAGTTGGTTGAGGCCACTATAAGTGAAGATGTAAGTGAAGAAGCCAGCTTTGAAGAAGTCGTTCAAGATGACAAGGTTAATAAAGAAATTCTATAATGGAACCGTGGTTTAAATCCTCTGTTTCAGTGGTAAAAGAGTACTCATTCTCTTATAATAGAGCCGCTTTTTCGCATTGGGCGGAGGGTGGCTTTTTTAATTAGTTTGCACCCGCTTGTTAAATGATGGAAGAAGACTACTCTTGAACTCAGAGGGCAAAAGGAGTAATATCTGCAATTGGGGCTGAAAGCCAGGTACATTTTGTTTTCACCTTACATAAGCTACACAAAACAAGTAGAAGGAAGCGGTGTGTTCGTGCAGCAAGCTATAGCAATATTAGACTCAGGTGTGGGAGGGTTAACAGTTGTCAAAGAAGTGATGAGGCAACTCCCGCGGGAGAAGATCATTTATTTCGGAGATACTGCCCGAGCTCCGTACGGACCCCGTTCGACCGAGGAAGTACAACTGTTTACTGAACAAATTGTAGATTATTTGATCCAGTTTAATCCTAAAATGATCGTTATCGCTTGTAATACCGCAACAGCTGCGGCACTCGATTATATCTCAGCTAAGGTCTCCATCCCTGTAATTGGGGTGATTCATCCCGGAGCCCGCGCAGCAATTAGCGCAACCAAAAGCGGACATGTCGGCGTGATCGGTACGGTAGGAACCATCAACAGCGGTGCTTATACTAACGCATTAAAGCAGTTGTCCCCTTTTGTTGAGGTTGTAAGTCAAGCCTGTCCAGCGCTTGTCCCACTCGTCGAGCAAGGCAAGTTCCGCTCAGAGAAAAGTTACGATATCGTAGAAGAGGCACTAGAAGGCATTAAAGACACTAACATCGATACTTTAATTTTAGGATGCACTCATTATCCATTTCTTGTAGAACCCATTGGTGAGACTATGGGATCGGGAGTCAAGCTGATCAGTTCTGCAGATGAGACCGCTCGTGAGATCAGCACAATTTTATATGATAAAGGCAAGCTGTCCATCGGGGATGAAAGTCCAATTCACCAGTTTTTCTGCAGCGGTGATGCTGAGATGTTTCAAAGCATCGCGCGAGACTGGCTTGGAGAACAAATTAGACGCACCCCAGTAGTGTGGCAAGTATCTACGTTATAAGCAGGAGCAATGTTGAATTGAATAGGGACAAACTCCATGGGAGTGTAAAAGAAAAACAGACTGGGAAAGCACATTTCCCAGTCTGTTTTTTTGAAATATAAGCACTTATATGCTGCGGAACTGTAATATCCTTATTTTTCATGAGAAACGGTTGCCATCTATAAAGGGCGATGACGTTGTTTTTTCTTGTGATTCATTTCTCCTTCATGCCGGGTAGTGGCGCTTGCATACAATAGAGTTAAGTGCTGTATGCCGCTGTTTTTGTATTGCTGTATCAGCAATTTAAGGCCGAGAGGATGAGACCTAATGCGACAATATATTGCAAACAGGGGAGATACCGTAAGCCGAATTGCCGCTCTACATGGATTAACTCCTGAGCATGTTATTCAAGGTAATCCATGGGTTGGGAGACAATCTTATTTATACCCAGGTCAGGTTTTATTTCTGCCATCTTCGCCGCGTAAAAGGTATGCTGTGCAGGAAGGGGACACTCCAGAACGGATAACCTCATTATTTAAGGTGAATTTAGAGGATTTGGAGAAGCTTAATCCTGGTGTGACCTCAGGGCGCTGCTGTACACCTGGAAAAATACTTGTCATTCCACCCCCAATTCCAGACCGCGTGGTGTTTCTGCGCGGGGAGTACGGTCCGGCTGAGGTTGAGAGCGACATTGACAGCTTGCTTGTCCAATACCCGTTTATACAAGCAGCCACAATAGGCACGAGCGTGCTCGGCAAGCCGCTCCATGTACTCAAGATCGGGAATGGCACTCGTCATCTGCATGTTAACGCCGCTTTGCATGCCAATGAATGGCTGACTTCGCCATGCTTGATGTCCTTCATAGAGGAGTATGCAACAGCTTATGCTGAAGGCTTGGAATGGAATGGACACAGTCCTGAGGTTTGGTTCCAAAACTGGACATTATGGGTCGTGCCTATGGCTAATCCAGATGGCGTGGAGCTGGTTCAGGAAGGGGTTTTGCCAGACCATCCGTTTTATGATGACCTCATGAAATGGAATGGTGGACGAAGCAGCTTCCGGCATTGGAAAGCTAACATCCGCGGTGTGGATCTTGGGGATCAATTTCCCGCTCATTGGGAAGAGGAGCGGGAACGTCGGGGAGTAAGGCTGCCCTCACCGCGGGATTACAGCGGCCCTGAGCCGCTGAGTGAGCCAGAAGCAGCCGCTCTGGCTGCCCTGGCTGAGGCAGCGCCTGGCGAAGCTGCAGTGTCTCTGCATAGCCAAGGAGGAGAGATTTATTGGAACTACCGGGGGTATGAACCTCCCGAGAGCCGTGAATTAGCCGCGCAGCTGGCAGTTGCGAGCAGTTACCGGGCAGTGGAGCTGACTGGAAGTGATGCCGGATATAAGGATTGGTTTATTCAGACCTTCCGCAAACCTGGATTTACGGTGGAGCTGGGGATCGGCAAAAATCCGCTGCCACTAGCAGATTTTGAAGATATGGCCTTGGAAACAGGACTTATATTGGCAACGCTCCTTTCTAATGTGAAATAATTATGAAACATTTGCAGTAAACTTGCGTAAAATAAAACATGGGGTATGGCCGCTGTCGTCACTACACGTTATCCGCGGCTGTATCCTTTTTACTTGGGAGGAGGGTCACCATGAAACTGAAAAAAATACTGTCACTAAAACAATGGTCCCATATCTTCAGTAGCTCCTGGCAATACATCCGCTCCCCTAAAGTAGCAATGGGGGACAAGCTGTTATTTACAATTCCAGTACTGCTCTATTGGGTCTTGCCGGACTTCATGCCATTTATTCCGATCGATGATATTGGAGTGACCATGCTGCTAATGGGCTGGTTCGTGTCACGAATGGGGCGGAAATATCCTACACTTCAGCAGGGTGAATAGGATCGCACCACACATTTTCGACAAGAACTTCAGAGCTAATTAGCTAATATAGTTGCTTTTAGATGTCATTTACCTTTAAAATAAGTAATTGAGTATTTAATTTTCGGACTAGGAGATGGAATATAGATGAAGGTCAAAATTACCCGCAATGCGGCTAAAGTGATAAAGAAACAAATGGAGCTTGAAGGAAACAGCGAGTTGAAGCTGCGCGTAGCAATTACACATGCACACGGTGATCATGCTCACTACGGACTGGACTTGGACACGCCTAAAGAGAACGATGTTGTAGTGTCGACAGATAAGGAAATCGATGTTATTCTTGATCCGAGTCAACCACTCCTTGATGGCGTGGTCGTTGATTATTTGTATCTTCCACAAGAAGGTTTTGTCATTACGAATCCCTCTAAAGGTAATCACGGCGATCACTAAACACTCGCCTGTAAATTTCGAACACAAAGAAGGGTTGCTCCATGGCTAACGAAATACAAGTGTGCGATGAATGTAATTTCATGAAGTTGAAAAGTATTATCCCTAAGCTGCAAAAAATGGCACCTGATGCCGAGATCAAGGTCGGCTGCAAGTCGTACTGCGGTCCATGTGGCAAACGGGCTTTTGTTTATGTGAATGGTCGTTATGTGAGTGCTCCAACGGAGGATGAAGTGTTGAAGAAAGCAGAAGCTTTTATCAAACAGCCCTCCGTTCAGAAATAATACTGAGTTCTTATCAACTAAGATAATAGGGTCGATCCCTCTTCATTCTCAGAATAAGTAAAAGTAAACAGAGCAGCGATTCTCCTGTTATTTGGAGGATCGCTGCTCTGTGTTTTTTGGTCATTGGTGGCTTACTTCAATCGTGTCCATCATCCCATCATTTCTCCGTCTCCTCATCTCATCGACCCATCGTCCCATCATCTCACCATCTCACCATCTCATCATCCCACCGTCTCCTCATCTCCTCATCCCATCATCCTATCATTCCACCATCCCACCATCTCCTCATCCTACAAGGGTTACGGACTCAGATGATGTTATTTGCGTGTTTTTAGCTGTTAATGCAAGATTTCGGACCCCATGGACGCTATTCCTCAGAAAAGAGGCTCATATCGGCGTTTTTCAGGCTAATAGCTGCTCTGGAGTCCGTTAGCATTCCAAATCTCGGATATTGCTGGGTTTAAGGTCAGCTGTGTCCGTTAGTGAGATACTTCGCGTATCTAAGTCGGAAAACCCAACGTGCTTCCAACAACGATCAGGAGTGAATGTCCAACATAGAGAGGATGTCGCAGCAGCCCTTTTCGATAGTTTTGTGGACAGTCTCTTCATTTACCGGGATATAAGCTTAAGGTGCAGATTGTGTATTCTTAAGCTTTTTGATTCCATCATATTTCATGATATCGTCGGAGATCTGTAGGCGGAGCTTGCTGGTCTCATACCCGATGCTGCACTCCCCTACGTCCACGGCTTCGCGGCTTTCGAGACTATAACAGGTTCCGCTGGCAAATTGCCCATTCTCGCTGGGGAGATAAGACAGCTTTGCATCGGCATAGGCGCCGGATCGCAGCGTTACAAGACGCTCATGCCCGCTAAACAGATTATTGCCCATGAGATAATAAGGATCACGTGAGATCCCGAGCAAATGGAGCAAGGAAGGTGTAAGATCCAACTGACCAGCTGGAGCTGAATCTAGGACAGAGGCGTTAGAGCCTGGAAGATGAATGAGCAAGGGAACCTGATGCATTATTTGCTGCATATCGAGTGCGCTAAGGCTTTTGCCGAGAAATTGTTCGTAATAAGCGATCTCCTGGATCGAATTATCATGATCTCCATAGAAAGCAACAATGGTATTATCCCACAGCCCACGCTGCTTCATCTCTTTGACCATTTCCCCTAAAGCTTCATCCGTATAGTGAACAGCCTGCAAATAATCTCCGAAGATCGTGCCCTTGAACTCTCCAGTATCAAGCCCTTGTTTATCTGCAGGGAGAGAATAAGGGTGATGGCTGGATAGTGTAGTCAAAAATGAATAAAAAGGCTGCTGTATCGTTTCTGAAGTGTTCATAATATCGAGGGATTGCCGTAAAAAGGATTTGTCACCCAGAGACCAGCCTAGAGGTTCGTCTATTGTATAGTCTTTTTTGTTATAAAAATGGTCATAACCCATCGCGTTATACATAATCTGCCGATTCCAGAAGCTACCTTCGTACGCATGAAAAGCATTGGTACTGTAGCCCTTTGATTTCAAAATAGCAGGCAGCGTGTCAAACTGATGATCCGGGTAACGGACAAATACCGAGCCGGAGACCAGCGGGTACAGGGAAGCGTTGGACGTGAAATCCGCATCGGAAGTTCGGCCTTGTGAGGTCTGATGGTAGTAGTTACTGAAATAGGTGTTTTCTTTGATTAGAGCGTTCAGATTAGGCGTGATCTCCTGACCGGATATTGAGCGTCCAACTACAAAGTTCATAAAAGCTTCAGCTTGAATAACAACAATGTTGCTTCCGCTGTATTCTCCAAAGCTGTCATTATTGGCACTTTGCTCAGTGTTTTGTTCATTGAACCAGAGCTGCATCGAGGTGGCTTCTTCTTGTGAAAGCTCGGGCTGCGGACCTAGATGATCTTTAGCATATAAGTAAATATCATAACCGTGAAAACCGATTAGTCCGGTTACGTTATACATGGCGAGACTCCACCAGTTGCCAGTGAATAGATCTTTAGCCCAGGTAGTAGCGTAGGTGTGGATAGGTCCAAAGGTCAGCACGCAACCTAGCACCAGAGCAACGATCCCATTCACGCTTCTTTTTAGCGTCCTGCTTAGGCGTGAAGAGCGGCGGGAATAACCGGTTTGAGAATAAGAGTGAGATTGCCCATAACGGCGAGGGACGGCATTAGACAAGTATGTATGGGATTTGCGGCGGTATAATCCTACGCCGATTCCGTATGCAATAAGAAATAGCCAGTCAGCGAACAAATAAAGATCGGAAGGACGCAGTAGGGCGAAGATACTTCCACCAAGCGCATCCATCTGTCCAGCCTGAAACAATACGGGTACCGTGATAAAATCCTGAAAATAACGATAGTAGACGATATCCGAATAAATAAGCAGCGTCAGAAGCAAGTTTATACTTAACAACGTTATCGTCTGTCCCCGGCGGGGAAGCCACAGGGTCCAAAAAGACAATAACATGACTGAACCTACAGCGATCCATTTGTCCTGCTGGTTCATATCTATATTGGGAGCATGCAGCCCACTATGCAGAAATAATAACTTGGCCAGCATGATGCCAAGAAAAAGGAGATAACCGATATATCGGGAGCGAATCACAGAAGCTATTGTACTTGTTACGGTTGTGCTGCTCCGACTTGATGGAAAAACTGACATTTTGAAGCCTCCTAGCACAGAAAATAAATAAAACGAGAAGAAACAACGTTGTTGTCTTTTTTAGATGACAAACGTTTCTCTTAGAAATATAAGAGCGTAAAGGATGGGTGTTAAACTAAAACTGTCTTATACTCGGAGAAAAACGGACACCCTCCTCATACGATACGAGGTAGATGTCCGTTCTGCATTCAAACCAATGGTGATCCTAATTATTTCGGATTTCTAGGTGGAAGTGGACCCAAGTATTGATAATATTGACACTCGATACGTCCGTTATACAGTTTGCGGCGTTTGTCTGCCTTACGACCGTAAAATTGTTCGAATTCCTTGTAAGGGCTAATCGCAAAAAATGACCATGTTGGCAGATATATCATCATTTCACCAAACTGGCGGGTCAGCTTCTCCACTTCTTTGTCATTACTGATCCGTTCACCATATGGAGGGTTGGTGATGATACAACCATATTCTCCTTCAGGTCTTGCTTTGGCGGCAGCCATCACTTTGAAGGTGATTTCTCCGGACAGTCCAGCACTCTTGGCGGCGGCTTCAGCAATTTCAATTGCTTCTGGATCGATGTCCGTACCCGTTAATTGCAAAGGATAATCGTCGCGCACAGCATCGAAAGCTTCTTCGCGAGCCTCTTCCCAAAGATGTTTCGGAATGACTGGCCAATGTTCAGATGGAAATGAGCGGCGTAGTCCTGGTGCAATATTCCAAGCGATCATGGCGGCTTCAATTAACAGTGTTCCCGAACCACAACATGGATCGAACAGCGGCCGATGGCCATTCCAGCGGCTAAGCTGGATTAGTGCAGCAGCCATTGTTTCCTTCAGTGGAGCCTCTGTTGCATGTCTGCGGTAACCACGTTTGTGAAGTGCGGGTCCTGTGGTATCTAATGTGATCAAAGCGATGTCATTTAATAAAATCACTTCAATCACATATCGAGGACCGTTCTCCGGGAACCAGTCTGTATGATACGAAAGTTTCAGCTTCTCGACGATGGCTTTTTTGACAATCCCTTGGCAAGCGGGTACACTCGTTAGTTGTGATTTATGGGACCGTCCTTCAACCGGGAATTCTCCATTCTCTGGAATCCAGTCTTCCCAAGGCAAAGCTTTAACCCCTTCGAATAACTCGTCAAAGGTTTTAGCAGGGAATTGGCCCATTTTAACCAATACGCGGTCAGATGTACGCAGCCACAAGTTACAGCGACAGATATCGATGTAATCACCGCTGAATAATACTCGTCCGTTCTCGACCTTGGTCTCATAACCCAGTTCGTTTAATTCGCGCGCTACCACAGCTTCTAAACCCATAGGGGCAGTAGCGATTAATTGTAATTTGCTCAAATACTCTCAACTCCGTTTAACTTGTAGATAAATACAAAAAGCCAGTACAATAAGAAGAGACGACATTGTCGTCCTTTAAAGCATCCATACAAGTATAGGGGAATGTGGGACACTTCACAATGCCCGGCATTCCATAAATCATAAAATGTTCCCCGTCATCCCTTACTATGAGCAAACGGGGGATCCTCAAAGGAGAATCTTTATGCTTACGCAAGAAGAATACAGTGAACAACTTTATACAGAGGACGAAATTCTGCTTCAAGTAAAAGAAGCAATCGTCCAAGCAGGCATGCCGCCGGTGTCTGTCGAGCCGGGGTACGGAAGACTGCTCACCATGCTAGTTAGACTGTCTCGCTCTAAGCGTATTTTGGAAATTGGCGCACTTGGCGGTTACAGCGGAATTTGCTTGTCCCGCGGTTTCTCTGAAGGTGGCACACTGACTTCGCTAGAGCTGAGAGCCGACTATGCCGAGCTTGCCCGACGTAATTTAGAGCTGGCAGGCTTCGGCGATACTACGGAGTATAGAATAGGACCCGCAATGGACAGCCTGAAGGCACTGGAAGCAGAGGGCGCTAGGTTCGATTTCTTTTTCATTGACGCAGATAAGTTGAACTACACTAACTACTTGGAATATGCCATCAAGCTGGCCAATCCAGGAGCGATCATTGCGGGTGATAATATTTTTCTCCGTGGACGGACCTTAAATACAGATAGAAATGGTCCTGCCATCCTGGCTGTGCGCCACTTCAATGAGATGATCGCCACGGATGAACGTCTTATCAGCACATGTCTGCCTGCCTATGATGGACTGGCACTAGCGATGGTCAAATAGCTGATTAGCGAAATAACCGCGGTGTTGTTGCTTTGTACAGCTTCAATCGAACCCAAATCGTATTAACCAGCAGCAAGCAGCCGGATATAATGAAGAGCCCCTCAATTCCGATGTAACCTGATAGAAAGCCGCCCAAGATAGCTCCCAGCATATTGCCTAGCGCCAATGTACTGCTGTTGAAGCCGAATGCGCGGCTTTCTTTTCCGTCAGGGGTGTAGGAGCGGATAAGCGCATTAACGCTGGGCAACAGTCCACCCATGAAGACTCCCATTAGGAAACGGACTATAATCAGCTGCCAGACACTAGTTACGAATGCCTGCGGAATTAGGAATAGTGAAGCGCCAATTAACGCATAGGTCAGAATACGATGTGCGCCGACTTTGTCACTTAGCTTACCAAGCAAGGGAGAAGCCAGCATATTGGAGATCCCTGTAACGGCACTGACCATTCCGGCCAAGAAGGCTATATTCTCGGCGGGTCCATTTAATTTTTCTACATAAAGTGGCAACAAGGCCATAGGACTAATCATTGCAAATTGCAGCAGAAAGGTTACACCGAATAGAGCTGGCAGCTGAGGGATTTTGATTAATTCCTTCAAACCTGCGAGTACAGAAATCTGCGGTTCCTGTGCAGCTTCGGCGCGGTCGAATTTTTCCTTAACAAGAAATAATGCCAGGAGAGAGGCGATAAAGAGCAAGGCCCCAACGACATAAAAAATCGGCCGAAATCCGATTAAATCGGCAAGTAAGCCACCAATCAGTGGCCCTAGAATTGTTCCTGCTACAGATCCTGATTGCATTAATCCCATGGAGAAGCCCATACGTTCTTTGGGGGTAGTACCTGACACCAGTGCGATGGAGGCGGGATTGAAGCCAGAGATTGTACCGTTTAAGAGACGGAGCAGGAGCAGCTGTAAAGGGGATTGTGCGAAGCCCATTAATACCATGACAATAGCCATCCCAAAGCTGGAACGCAGCAACATGATCTTACGGCCATACTTGTCTGCAAGCTTGCCCCATAATGGCTGGAATATGAAAGAGGTTAAGAAGTTTGCGGCAAAAATAAGTCCCGCCCAGATTCCAATTTCATGTTCACCCTGGACACCAAGATCCTTCGCAAGGTACAAGGTCAGGAAGGGTGTAATCATTGTCATTCCAGCATTCACCAAAAATTGCCCGAACCAAAGCACTAAGAGGTTGACCTTCCAGGTCTCCCATTTCTTCATAGTGCTTTCACATCCTTTCAAAGAATTTCAGAGAATATATGATTCACGGAAAAAATGCCATTTTATCAGTATATCATTTTTTGCAGCTTAATGTGTGCAACACATGTCATAGTAATGTCATAGGATTGTCATTCCAAACTCTTCGTATTAGTTGTTACAAGCTTTTAAAAAGGGCATAATAGTAGATATGCCGATTAAAAAAATCTAATAAAATATAATGGAGATCTTATCATGACCTACAATGACACTTTTATCCGCGCCTGTAGAAAGCAGGACACGGAGCACGTTCCCGTATGGTACATGCGGCAGGCCGGCCGTTATGATCCCGAGTACCGTAAAATCAAGGAAAAGTATTCATTGCTTGAAATCTGCAAGCAGCCTGAGCTGGCAGCGGAAATAACCATGATGCCCGTTCGCAAGCTGGGTGTGGATGCGGCCATTTTGTATTCCGACATTATGAATCCAGTTGCTTCAATCGGAGTGAAATTCGATATCGTTAAGGATATCGGTCCAGTAATTGAGAATCCGATCCGTAGTGCAGCTGATGTGGAGAGACTAAAACCGATTGATGTAGAGGGTGATCTTAGCCACATTTTGGAAACGATTGCTATTTTGGATAAGGAACTGGACGTTCCTTTGATTACTTTTGCAGGCGCGCCGTTTACAATTGCCAGCTATTTGATCGAAGGTAGACCTTCCAAGGGGTATATCCGTACGAAAGAGCTAATGTACAGTGAACCCCGTGTCTGGGAAATGCTGATGGACAAGCTGGGCGATATGATTATCACTTACCTCCGAAGCCATGTACGGAGTGGAGGCAAAGCCTTCCAATTGTTCGACAGTTGGGTTGGTGCGCTTGCTCCACGCGATTTTGAAACGTATGTGCTGCCGACGGTTTCTCGTATTTTTTCCGAATTATCTGATCTTGATGTACCGAAAATATACTTTCCTGGTGTGAGCTCTGGAGAATTGCTGCCAAGTCTTACGAAGCTTCAAGCAGACGTAATCGGGCTGGATTGGCGTGTTAGCTTGACTGAAGGCCGACGCAGAACAGGCAATAAATTTGCGATTCAAGGAAATCTTGATCCATATTTGCTTACAGCTCCGATGGACCTCTTGAAGGAACGCGCGAAAGCACTGATCGATGAAGGTGTGCTTGAGCCAGGTTATATCTTCAATCTGGGCCATGGATTATTCCCGGAGGCTTCATTAGATAAACTTAGAGAATTGACGGAGTATATTCACACTTATTCTCAGGAAGTATTACAAAAAACGGCTAAGCAACGTTCGTAAAAATATAAGAATTTATATGTTCCACGCTATTAAATTGTAAAGGGGACGGAATCCGTGACAGTAAAAATAGGTGTTCTCGTCATGTCGTATGGCACTCCTAAGAGCCTAGAAGATGTTAAGGCTTATTACACGCATATTAGACGGGGGAATCCGCCATCAGCGGAGCAGCTTAAAGAGTTAACCGACCGTTATGAAGCAATCGTCGGGGGGGTATTCCCACTGCGGGAGAATACAGACCGGCAAGTAGAAGCTTTACAAGCAGCATTAAATGCGGATAAAGCGGGAGCAGATGTTGAATTTGTCTGCTATCAAGGCTTGAAGCATGCCAGTCCCTTTATTGAGGACGGCGTTGAGGCTATGGCGAAGGATGGCATTACTCAAGCAGTGGGTATTGTTTTGGCGCCACACTATTCCAGTATGAGTGTGGGGAGCTACATCAAGCGTGCTCAGGAAAAGGCTGATGCATGCAAGATTGACATGGGTTTTGTAGAGAGTTACCATATGCATCCTGAATTGATCGATGTGTTAAGCCAAAGAGTGTCAGCGAAGCTGGATCAATATATTGAAGCAGGCGCGACCCGTGATGAGATTCGCGTATTATTCAGCGCTCATAGTCTTCCAGAACGTATTCTGGCTATGGGTGATCCATATCGGGATCAACTGCTGGAAACTTCGCAAGCAATTGCAGCTCAGGCAGGCGTAACCAACTGGCAGTTTACTTGGCAAAGTGCTGGTCGCACAGCTGAACCGTGGCTCGGTCCGGATATTCTGGACACGCTGCAACAGCTTAGTAAAGAACAGGTGGAATACGTATTGGTGGCCCCTATCGGATTCGTATCCGATCATTTAGAGGTACTGTACGATCTCGATATAGAGGCAACAGCCGTAGCTTCGGAGCTTGATATGCGTCTTATGCGGATCGACTCACTGAATAGTGATCCCGCATATATGTCTGTATTGAGCGATGTAATTCGTAAACGACTGGAGCAGATGAAGGCCGCTCAATCATGATTGGCCCCACAAGAAAAATTGTTATCATAGGCGGAGGGCTGAGTGGACTCAGCGCCGCCTTTTATATTCGTAAATTTTATAAAGAAGCGGGTATTAAGCCTGATATAGTCTTGCTTGAGAAAGAGAAAAACCTCGGTGGAAAGATTGAAACCTTACATCGCGATGGTTTTGTGATTGAAAAGGGACCAGATTCATTTCTAGCGGAAAGGGCGGAGATGTGCGAGCTGGCTAAGGAATTGGAATTGGATCACGAGCTGGTATCCTCCAACCCTCTTGCTAAGAAGCGATATATCTTGCAGCGGGACAAGCTTAATCCTCTGCCAACCGGTCTTGTACTCGGTATCCCTACCGAACTGAAACCTTTTTTATCAAGTGGGTTAGTTTCGTTTGGGGGCAAAATACGTGCGATGATGGATTTTATTCTTCCTCCGCGGCGTAATGATGAGGACGAATCGCTTGGTGAGCTTATTGCGCGACGTCTAGGATCTGAAGTGCTGGAGAATTTAACTGAGCCGCTCCTTTCTGGCATGTACGGCGGAGATATACAAAAGATTAGCCTGCAAGCTACATTTCCGCAATTTGGAGAATTAGAGCAGCAGTATGGGAGCCTTATTCGTGGAATGCGCACAGGGCGAAAGAATAAAAAGGCACAGGAAGGTACTACACAGAGTACCTTCCTCACGTTCCGCAAAGGGCTGCAAAGTCTCGTGCATAGTCTGATTTATGAGCTGCATGATGTAGAACAACGGACGGAGTCTAACGTAGTTTCTATTCAGGCTGCTGGGAGTCCTTCTATCTATGAGGTAGAGCTGGAGAATGGCGAACGGTTGCTTGCGGATGATGTATATATCACTGCGCCTAATTTTTCGGCTGCTGACTTACTTCGTCCCCATATGGATGTTACAGCGCTGGAAGCGGTGGATTATGTTTCAGTAGCGAATCTAGTCATGGCTTTTAACAAAAAGGATATTGTTAACGAATATGATGGATCGGGTTTTTTTGTGCCTCGTAAAGAAGGGCGAAATATT
Source organism: Paenibacillus sp. FSL R5-0928 (assembly GCF_037970385.1). Classification (NCBI taxonomy): domain Bacteria; kingdom Bacillati; phylum Bacillota; class Bacilli; order Caryophanales; family Paenibacillaceae; genus Paenibacillus; species Paenibacillus sp. FSL R5-0928. The sequence continues at coordinate 2,548,942 of NZ_CP150225.1, forward strand.
ACTGCCTGCACATGGACATCTACGAAATGGCCGCATACGGCTCCTGATGATAAGGTGCTTTTACGCTGTTATGTGGGTCGTTCTGATGATGAACAGAATGTTCAGCTGCCTGATGAGGCTTTGACGGAGCTTGTACTTAAAGATTTGCGAGAGATCATGGGCATTACTGCGAATCCAATATTTACGGAAATCACCCGCTTAGAGCATTCCATGCCGCAGTATCCTATAGGACATCTTGATAATATTACCGAATTCCGCAAAGAATTAGCAGCTTCGCTTCCTGGTGTGTATGTCATTGGCGCCGGATTTAATGGCATAGCAATGCCGGATTGCATCAAGCAGTCCAAGCTTATTGCGGAAAGCGTTGCTAAACAGCTAATGAATGAAATGTGAGTACGATGACTAAATAAAACAGTGAAGCGAAGCATGAGGCGCTTCACTGTTTTTCTTTAGTTAGTAAAATTTTCTATTTCTATCGACTCTCTTATTTGTAGGGTGCTGTGATAGATATGCTATAATAAAAACAATTTGAGAGTAGAGGAGATCACAGAAACCATGTATCCGCCGCGATCGCGTTCTAGACAAAAGAACAAACATAAGAGCAAACGCAAGCGCAGAACGGCCTGGGCTTGGATCAATGCAGGTCTTCTTCTGATGATTACCGTGTTATTGACTTATAGCTTTACGAATGACCCTGACAAGAAAAGCGCCTCACCGCCTCCGGTTGCAGAAGCGACAGCTACGCCTATACCGGAGAGTAGTGATCAGCCTCAGACAGCATCTCCGGTGGTTGCAGTTGCAACGCCTGAAGCTACGGAGACGCCAAGCCCTTCTCCTACGGCAACTCCAGAGCCAACGCCTACACCGCAGGAGGAGCCCGAAGAGATCATTGAAACACAAGCTCCTGAAGCGACAGCGACCCCTGCGAAGGATGAGGACAGCTCGGAAGCAGCAAATAATGATCCAGTGTCTGGTCTGCCGTCAGATGATGACGCGTCTGGTAAGACGGTGACTTTGAATTTTGGTGGAGATGTTATATTTTCCGGGAAAGCTGGAGAACTGCTGGAGAAGAAAGGTTATGATTATTCGTATGCCGCATTGGAGGGTCTGTTCAAGAAAGATGATCTTACGATCTTGAATCTGGAAACTCCAGTGACCACAGGTGGCGTAAGTGCCACTAATAAGCAATTTGTATTCAAAGGATCACCACTCGCTCTGGATGCGCTTAAGTCAGCTGGTGTGGACGCAGTAAATATGGCGAATAATCACACGCTTGATCAAGGAGAGCAAGGCTTGCGGGATACCCTTAACCACCTTGCTGAAAGAGGAATTCCTTATGTGGGTGCGGGGCTTAACAGTAAAGAAGCATATTCGGCGCAATATTTTGAACGTAAGGGCATTAAGATCGCTTTGCTGGGATTCACCCGGGTGATTCCTGCGTCGGATTGGATGGCAGGAAAAAATAAGCCGGGACTTGCCTCCGTATACGATAGTGCAGAAGGACTGAAGGCTATTGCTGCAGCCAAAAAGAAAGCCGATTTGGTGGTCGTAGTTGTCCATTGGGGTAAAGAACGGGTAGAACAATATGATAAAACGCAACAGTCGCTGGGCCATAGCTTTATCGATGCAGGAGCCGATCTTGTCATTGGCGGCCATCCACACGTGCTACAAGGCGTGGAGCCATACAAGGGCAAATGGATTGCCTACAGCACCGGGAATTTTATTTTTACGAGATCTACAGTGCCTGCCACTTGGGAAACTGCGGTTTTTCAGGCGGAATGTAGTGTAAAAGGTCAATGCTCCTTAAAGCTGAAGCCTATGAAAGCCGAGCTAGCACAGCCTGTGCCGATGAACGCAGTGGATGGACAACTTTTGTTAAAAAGAGTAGAAGCTCTATCCGCAGGACGGGTAAAGATCGGTAGCGACGGTAAAGTCACTCAAGTTACCAAATAGGGTTCCTGGGAGGTCCTTATGATGAACAATTTGTGTGTAGCCCATCGAGGGTTTTCCGGTAAAGCTCCAGAGAATACATTGGCAGCCATTCGGATGGCGATTGCCATGCCCTATGTGCACTGGATGGAAATTGATGTCCAGCTCTCCAAAGACGGCGTTCCTGTTGTCATTCATGATTATACGTTGGACCGGACGACCAATGGTCATGGCAAGGTGAAGAACATGGACTGGGAATATATCCGGCGTCTGGATGCGGGGAGCTGGAAAGGGCGTTCTTTTCAGGGCGAGCGGGTGCCTTCTTTGGAAGAGGTGCTGTCACTAGCCTCCGGAAGATTGCGTCTGAATATTGAACTGAAAACAGTGGGAGATATGTATCCTGGCATTGAGAAGACGGTGACGGATCTTATTTCTGCAAAAGGTATGCGGGACGACGTGATCTTGACCTCTTTTGATACTGGAGCATTAAAAAAAGTCAAGGAAATTGATTCCCGTTTTCGCACCGGATTGATCTTTGATTCCAGATTTGGCAATCCTGCACGCAGGCTGCATGAACTGGATTGCTCTTTACTTTCGATTAGCTTCTCGCGTCTGAATCCTAGACTGGCCAAGCTTTTGTCCGAGCGAGGGGTGGAAATTATGGCTTGGACTGTGAACAAAGCGAAAGAGATGCGTCGCTTAGCCGACATGCATTCTGATATAATGATCTGTACAAACCGCCCGGATATATGGGGCGACACCTTTCTGAAGGTATAAATAATCCAAATCGATGGGAAAGAGAGCTGACTGTTTATGTGCGCTGCTGTTAATAATCTTTATTGTGTTGGACGCAACTACAAGCTACACGCGGAGGAATTGGGTAACAATGTGCCAGTGGAGCCGCTCATTTTCATGAAGCCCTCACATGCGGCTGTTTCCCTCGATAAAGCAGTAATTAAGCTGCCAAAGGATGCGGGTCAGATTCATTATGAAGGGGAACTTGTACTGCGTATTGCACGTGATTATACACCAGGCATGAGCGTGGAGGATCTGGTAGATGTAATGGCACTGGGACTGGATTTCACGCTGCGTGATGTGCATAATGATCTGCAGAAGAAAGGTTTGCCATGGACGCCAGCTAAAGGCTTTAAAAATGCCGCACCACTCACCCCTTACATAGCGTTTCCAGATAAGGAAGAGCTGGAGGGAACTGATTTTACAGTGGTGAAAAATGGGGTGGAAGTACAACGCGGCAATGTTAAAAACATGATTTTTTCACTTCAAAAAATTGTTGATTTTATCGCCGAGCGCTACGGGTTAGGGAAAGACGATGTGATATTTACAGGTACTCCGGCAGGCGTGGGTCCTACTGTAGCTGGAGACGCTTTCGAGCTGTACTGGGGCGACAAGCTGATGGGGACTTGCCTGATCGGTTAATAGATCTGTTGGAGATGAATCTATGCAGTGGGTTATTGGCGCTTTAGGCGCTTTGATTGTTGCGGGAGCGGCATATTGGAAGCAGTCTTTAAGTCTCTCTGGCATGATTGCCGCGGTAGTGATGGGCACTATTTATTTTGGTGCCGGAAATGCTTTTTGGTTTGGGATATTGCTGATCTTCTTCATCACTTCAAGCCTGCTGTCCAAACTTCATCATGATAATAAAGCAGAATTAGAGCTGACATATGCTAAGACGGGCCGCCGCGATGCCGGGCAGGTCTTTGCTAACGGTGGACTTGGCATGGTTCTGGTTCTCCTGAATGCGATCTTCCCGCATGAGCTGTGGGGGTTTCTATTTATTGGTGTAATGGCTACAGTAACCTCGGATACATGGGCTACGGAGATCGGAACACTGAGCAAGAAACCGCCTCGTTCTGTCCTTACGGGTAAAGTTCTTCCTGCCGGAGCTTCGGGAGGCGTATCCAGCTTGGGTACGCTGGCGGCGGCGGCAGGAGGCGCACTCATCGGTGCGTCAGCTTGGCTGCTGCGAATGATATCCGGCATGCCGGATCACTCTTTCGTGCTGCTTACCCTAGCAGGACTTGCCGGAGGACTAGTCGGCGCCTTTGCCGACTCTATCCTTGGTGCAACCGTGCAGCAGATGAACCGCTGTACGGTATGCGGCCGCGAAGTGGAAGGCTCACAGCATTGTGGGGCTCCAGCTATACACGCAAGAGGCTGGAAGTGGATGAGCAATGATGCAGTCAATGCCATCAGCTCTATCCTCGGCGGTGCAGCTGCCTTACTGCTGAGCATGATCATTTAGCATTTGAATTTAAGCTTTGAACGGCACAGTTTAGGGAGGGACCGATGAGTAGCGCATCCAATCAAAAACATACTGCTATTCTGGATGCCGCATACGAGCTCTTCGGTTCAGGTGGATTTTACGAAACGAAGATGTCGGAAGTGGCGGAGCAAGCCGGAATAGCAAAGGGCACCGTTTATTTATACTTCAAGAGCAAGGAAGAATTATTCATGGCAGTGACGCGCCGCGATTGTGAGGGATTTCTCCTGCAATTACAGGAAAGGCTGAAGGCTAGTGATACTTTGGCCGGTAAACTGTCGATCATTGCTAAACATCACCTGAATTATTATTATGAACGCAAGCGGCATACGAAGCTCTTTTTCCGTGCCCCTAACAATAATCCTGAATTAGTGGCGTATATGACACAATTTATGGAGCAATACATGCAAGATGTGGTCAAGGTATTATTAGAAGGTGGAGCATCCGAGCCTGAGCTTATGGCACAGTCCTACATAGGGATGTTGGATCGTTTGAAGATGGATATCTTATTTGATCCGTCTTTTACGGAGGAGGACGCGTATAAACGCGCTGATTTCGCTGCTGGTCTTTTTATTAGAGGGGCTATGATCACCTGAATTTTGGATAGGATGATAGACCGGATAAATAGCATTGGTTAGATGCGGCCGGTTTTATGAAAATATAAGGCAAGCGAGGAAATAGCATGAATATTATGACCGTGGAACATCTTTCCAAGAGTTATGGCGAGAAAGTACTCTTTAGCGACGCTTCATTTGGTATGGACGATCGGGATAAAATTGGCTTGATCGGTGTGAATGGAACGGGTAAATCAACCTTTTTACGGATTATTGCCGGTCTGGATACTCCGGATGGTGGGCAAATTGCCATCGGGAATAATGTAAGAGTACAATATTTGGCGCAGAATCCTCCTTATGATCCTATGAATACAGTTTTGCAGCAAGTGTTCGCCGGGGATGATCCAGACCTTGCTACCATGCGTGAGTATATGGAGACTATGTCTCTACTTGAACAGCAGCCTGGTAATGCTGAACTGGAAGGAAAACTAGTAAAGATTGGGCAGGCGATCGACGCTGCGGGAACATGGCATTTGGAGAGTGAAGCCAAAAGTGTGCTTACCAAGCTAGGCATCTTAAAGTTTGATGCGCTAATGGACACACTTTCTGGTGGACAACGTAAACGTGTAGCTCTGGCAGCTGCACTGATTACCCCCTCTGAACTGCTGATTCTTGATGAGCCTACCAACCATATTGATACGGATTCCGTGGCTTGGCTAGAGCAATATTTGCAGAAACGGCGCGGCGCTCTTTTGATGGTGACGCATGATCGTTACTTCCTGGAGCGTGTGGCTAGTGTCATGCTAGAACTAGATGGTGGCCAGCTTTATCGTTATGAAGCTAACTATTCACGGTTTCTAGAGCTTAAAGCCGATCGCGAAGAACGAGAAGCCTCTGCCGAACAGAAGCGTAAGAACCTGCTGCGTACAGAGCTGGCTTGGATTCGTCGCGGTGCCAAAGCCCGTTCAACAAAACAGAAGGCAAGAATCGACCGCTTCGAAAAGCTGAAAGAGAGTACAGGAAGCAGCTCGAACGGTTCATTGGATATTTCTGTGGCTTCTACACGTTTAGGTCGCAAGATCATTGAAATTAATGACCTGTCGAAAGCGTTGGATGGTCGTCAGCTAATCAAAGATCTCAGCTATATCGCTGTACCCCAGGATAGAGTGGGCATCGTCGGCCCGAACGGCAGCGGCAAATCAACACTCTTAAATATGATTGCAGGTCAGCTGCAACCCGATAAAGGTGAAGTTCAGCTTGGCGCTACGGTTAAGCTTGGTTACTTTACACAAGAGCATCAGGATATGGATGACAGTATGCGTGCCATTGAATACGTGAAGGAAGAAGCAGAAGTGATACGGACAGCAGACGGCAGTGTGATTACGGCTGGTCAAATGCTGGAACGCTTCTTGTTCCCTCCTGCGATGCAGTGGACACCGATCTCGAAGCTGTCCGGTGGCGAAAAAAGACGCTTGTATCTGCTTCGTGTATTGATGGGAGCACCTAACGTATTGCTTTTGGATGAACCTACGAACGATTTGGATATCGGCACATTGGCTGTATTGGAAGATTATCTGGATGAATTTCCGGGTGTCGTCTTTACCGTATCCCATGACCGTTATTTCTTGGACCGTACGATAGATAAGCTGATTGCTTTTGAAAATGGCGATATCCGGATTCATGTGGGCGATTATACGGAATATGAAGAATGGCTGGCCAAAAATGTACCGCCACGCATTGGAGAATCGAACAAAGAAGATGGAAGCTCAAAGCGAAAAGAGGCCGCGGACACTGGCAGCAACCCTGCACCTACAACGGCTCCCAAAACAAAACTCAAATTCAGCTTCAAGGAACAGCGTGAATATGAGGGCATTGATGAGCAAATTGAGCTTGCAGAGCAACGTTTGACGGATATTAGTGTACAGATGGAGGCGGCTTTTGCTGACTCTGGAAGGCTGCAGGAGCTAGTAGAGGAGCAACGCCTAGCCGAAGCAGAGCTGGAGCGTCTTATGGAACGCTGGACCTATCTGAACGAGCTTGCGGAGAAAATCGCTGGTAAGGCTTAAACCAGTTGGATGGCTTTTAATGAAAATAGGGGAGGGCTCTGTGTGGAAGATAAACTTAAAGCTGCCGTAGCCCTACGCAACGCTGGTAAAGCGGAAGAAGCCAAAATGATGCTGTTTGAGCTATATGAGCAGAATGCTGGGGACGCTGAACTTCTATATCAATTGGCCTGGACGCATGATGTGCTGGGTTTGGAGCGGGCGGCAGTACCCTTTTATGAGAAAAGCTTGGCGTTAGGATTACCCTCTGAGCAGAGAGTTGGCGCTCTATTGGGACTGGGCAGCACCTACCGGACACTCGGAGAATACGAGAAGTCAAAAGGTCTTCTGATGCAGGCTGTTCAGGAGTACCCAGAGAATAAGGAATTTCCGGCGTTCCTAGCCATGACCTTGCACAATCTTGGAGAGCATAGTCAAGCGATGGAGCTGCTGCTTAAGCTGTTGGCAGAAACCTCTGCGGATGAAGGGATAAGAAGTTACAGTAAGGCCATTTCTTATTATTCAGATAAGCTGGAGCAAGTCTGGGATTGATGCTAGCTTTTATATCGCATTAATACTTACGAAGTACTATCCGGACACCACTGACCTTAAACGCAGCATTATTGCACATTTGGAATGTTTACGGACTCCGCAGTCACTATTAGCACAAAAAGCTCCTAATACGTAGCTTTTCAAGCTAATAACGTCAATGGGGTCCGAAACAGTGCCCCATAGGCTGAAAATTGGCGAATAACATCATCTGGGTCCATAAGCACTCACCGAAGGGGTTGACCCCAAAAAATTCCGGCAGTGTCTGTTGAAGAACAAGCGAACCACCAATAAACAAAAAAAGAGTAGGGTCCTCCATTAATTGGAGAATTCTACTCTTTTATTTTTCTACTCTTTTATTTCGTTCCGTCCACAGCAATCATTTGCACTACAGACCGAGAATCGCCGGGTACAATGATTTCCTTCGCATTCATCTGGGAAGAGCCATCTCCGTCCAAGAAGATACCCTCCAGACCCTTGGCAGGAACTGTCTGGAGGATCGCTGAGCGGAAATCTGCCGCTGTTGAGAGCGTTGGGGTAACAATCAGCCAGAGCTTTCCTGTGTTGTCATACACCATGCCTGAACGCAGGCGTTTCTCATCATCGTAAGGAAGATGCTCTTCAGCTACTGCCGCTTCCCATAAGTCTTCGTGTCCCAGATTCATACTAATGCCACCTTGCGCAAAATAATGCTGGCGATCAGTAATCTTCAATTCTTCTCCAGAAGAGACAACCTGTACGGAGAAGCTACGGGTGGCACCATCCCAGACAAGAGTTCCACGTGCGTATTTAGCATTGAACCAGCCAGACCCATAACCCTTCTGGGCCCCGTTGACTGGAGTATCATTCATGATAGCCATGGATAAAAGCGCATCTTGATAGAAAAAACCACCGTTAATCCCATATGCATTAACTTGCCGTAAAGGGACACCCGCGGCCCTGAGCTTAATATCTTCAGGTGAAAGTGACATCATATAGAGCTGCACATTATCTGCACTCACTGTTTCCAAAAAGCTATAGGCGTGAGGAAGACCTTTAAAGGGATCTTCCTTGTGATTTCTAAATACCAGAAACAACGATAGCGCTAACCCCGCTATCAATAACACCAGAAGTGAGACGATAAGTCCCTGTCTGCGTCCCCAGAGCTGTTTCGACTTGCCAGAGCTAACCTCAGTTTGTCCCCACATAAGCAGCGAGAAGCTTAGCAGTGTTCACTACAGCTTGCTTATGCGTACGTTCCATGGAGTGGGAGGCATGTACACCTGGGCCAATCAATGCTGCACGGATATTGTTTCCGCCTCTGAGCGCTGCGGAAGCATCGGAGCCGTACATAGGATAAATATCAACGGCATAAGGAATTGCGAGTGCCTCTGCCAGTTCAATCAAACGGCCTGTCATAACATAATCGTAAGGGCCGGAAGAGTCTTTTGCACAGATGGATACATCGGTTTCTTTACAGCTGAGATCATCACCCATGGCGCCCATATCGACGGCAATCATTTCATTGATTTCACCAGGAATCCAAGCTGTACCATGTCCCACTTCCTCGTAGTTAGAGATGAGGAAAGAAAGGTTGTAGAGAGGTTTCCAGCCTTCACGTTTAATACTTTCCAGTAATCCAAGAAGGGCAGCCACGCTTGCCTTGTCGTCTAAATGACGGGATTTAATGTAGCCGCTAGGCGTAATCACTGCACGTGCATCGAAAGAAATGAAATCTCCGACGGAAATGCCAAGCTTGAGTACGTCTTCTTTAGAAGATACCAGCTCATCAATACGTACTTCCATGTTCTCCTCTGATCGTTTGAAGTCACGAGCGTCTGGATATACGTGAACAGATGGATGGCTGGTTAAGATGGTTCCTGTATAAGTTTTGCCGCTGCGGGTATGGATCGTGCAATATTCATTCTCAATGCTGTGCATGGCGAAGCCGCCTACTGAGGTCAGTCGCAGTGTACCGTTAGCTTTAATCGAGCGGACCATGGCACCAAGTGTATCCACGTGAGCGCTGATGCCAATAGTACGAGAGGGATCTAGGCCCGGGACGTTAAGAATTACGCCGCCTTTTTCATTCCAGCTTAAAGGTATGTTCAGCGCAGCTGCTTCTTCAGCAACTAGTGTCATTACCTGTGCAGTGAAACCGCTTGGGCTGGGGGTATCGAGTAATTTTTTTAGGATGGAAAGTATGTAGTCTTCATTAGGTTGAATGGTAATCATTAGTTAAGCCCTCCTGTTAAGCCATCATTGTCTGTGTTAAAAGAATCCAGTGAAGTGTCGGCATCACGAAGCTTGGTAAGCTCAGCATTTAAGCTTTTAATTTGCTTTTGTAGTTTGTATTGACGAAAAATGCCGTAAGAGCCCACGATGATTCCGCCAATTAACGCGCAGCCAAGAATAACGAGTATAAGTGGTATATTAACCACATCAAAACCGAAATTGACTTGAACGGGATCAACGTTGATGACTGCGAATATGGCGGTTAGCAGCGCGAAGATTAGACCCGCAATTAGTGACCATTGAATTCTCATTGAATTCTTCCTCCTCAGGGGGATATAACAATATAAAATCCCCTGCCCAGATAGGGCAAGGGATTAATGTAATACTAAGCTCTCTGCCTTATTTGGTCAACTGTTCCATTTGCGCGATAACACTTTCGAACACACTCATCGCTTCGCGAATCGGCTCAGGAGACGACATGTCAACGCCTGCTTTTGACAAAATATTGATGGAGTAATCACTGCAACCGCTCTTCAGGAAGCCGAGGTAACGATCTACCGCCGGTTTACCTTCTTCAAGGATTTGTTTGGCAAAGCTAGTCGCTGCCGAGAAGCCTGTTGCATATTTGTAAACATAGAAGCTGTTATAGAAATGCGGAATTCGTGCCCATTCCATCTCGATATCCTGATCTACAACCATTTCTTTGCCGTAGTATTTGACATTCAGGTCGTAGTAGATACTCGAAAGATCTTGTGGGGTAAGCGAATCGCCCTCTTCAACACGCTGATGAATGATCTTTTCGAATTCTGCGAACATCGTTTGCCGGAAAATCGTTGTCCGGAACTGATCGGCATAGTAGGTGAGCAGATACATTTTTTCCTTAGGATCTGTAGACTTTTTGAGTAGATAATCCATAAGCAAAGCTTCATTGGTAGTCGAGGCAACCTCTGCAAGGAAAATGGTATACTGTGCATCCCGATAGTTCAGAGCGTTGTCTGAAAAATAAGAGTGTAGAGCATGACCCATCTCATGTGCCAGAGTAAACATACTGTTCAGATTATCGTTATGGTTCAGCAGGACGTATGGGTGTGTGCCATAAGGGCCCCAGCTGTAAGCTCCAGAGCGTTTATTCTCGTTCTCATAGACATCAATCCAGCCATTGTCGTAGCCTTTTTGCAGCACATTCAGATAATCTTCACCCAGCGGTTTGAGGCCTTCTTTGGTAATTTTCTTCGCTTCTTCGTACGTGATATCCAGCTTATATTCATCTACTAGTGGTGCAAATAGGTCATACATATGTAACTCATCCACACCAAGCAGCTTTTGACGCAACTTCATGTAACGGTGCATTAAAGGAAGACTCTCATGAATCGTATCAATCAGGTTGGTGTATACCTCTTTTGGAATGTTATCACCGTAAAGAGACATTTCCATTACAGATGGATACTTGCGGACGTGTGAGAAAAAGACGTTTTTGTTCACATTGGCGCTAAGCGTTGCTGCGATGGTGTTTTTTTGCTTACGATAGGTGTCATAGACTGCTTTAAAAGCATTTCGGCGAACCTCGCGATCGGAGCTTTCCAAGAACTTGATATAGTTGCCGTGAGTCAGCTCGACCTCTTTGCCATCTTCATCTTTAATCTTAGGGAATTTCAGATCTGCGTTGTTCAGCATACTAAAAATGTTCTGAGGCGCTTGTGCTAGGTTTCCAACTTGGGCAAGCAGAGCTTCCTCAGCCTTGGACAATACATGCGCTTTCTCACGTTTCATCTCTTTTAAAGTGAAGGTGTAAGCGGACAGTTCAGGATCAGCAATAAATTGATCCAGCTTCTCAATAGGCAGTGCCAAGATTTCTGGGGTTACAAAAGAAAAGGCTTCGCCTGCTTCGATCCCAAGCTTCTTCGCTTTGGAGGACAAAGCTTGATATTCAGGATTAGCAGTGTCTTCATCCTGACGCATATGAGCATAGACAAAGAGTCGCTCAGTGGAGACGGACAGCTTGTCATCCAGCTCAAAACATTGTTTCACAGCTTCTGCGGAATCAAGTTTACCTTGGAAATCAGCAGCTTTTTTGATCAGTGATTTAGCTTCAGCATATTCTGCATCCCAATCCTTCTGAGAGGCAAATATATCTTCAAGCTTCCAACGATTCTCAGCAGGTACTTCACTTCTCTTCAATAATTGTTCCATAGAAACCCTCCTAGAATGATGAGATGTAGTAGGCATAATCTCCCTCGGCAATACTGTGGATGATATTTCACCCGGTAGCAAGCTGAGCACAAGTAGAAGAGGGATGGACTTGAGTGTAATAGGCATGACGTCCTCCTCTTTGAAAAGTAGAGTCAGCTTATTATGTCCTGCTAAGTCCTGATTATTAATATTTAGTCTTCTTTATATGGTAGTTATGCCAACAAGCTATAAATAACAAAGATGAAAGCAAACAGAATCATTACGACCGCAGCCATGGCCATGCCCCGCTTTAATTTCGGCGGGACACGATCCTTGGTCATAATTAATACTGCGCCTAGACAGAGGACTAGGACAACATAAATCGTGAGATTTTCGTTATTCATTTCCTGTTATACCTGTTTGAAAGCTGCAATGATGTTTTTGTACTCTTCTTCATTGTCTTTATAAGATTCTTTGTTGAAGCGGTTATTCACCCATTGCATCATCGCTGGACGACTCAGGAAGGTATGTGTTTCTTCTCCCCATTGATCGGAAATTTCGCGGAGTACAATGTAGCGGCCTTGAACTTCTACCGTCATCATATTCCATTTGTCTGTTTTGTATATTTCATGTTTTTTGATCATTATCATTACCACCCTGGCGATTTTTGGCTTTTGGCTCAATGATAACGCACTGGAGAAGGGAAAAGCAAATTAAATCATATATTAAGGGTTGGGTTTGATTGATTTGAACAGAAGATTGCAGTATACTATAGTTATACGCCATATATGGCGGTTATTTTTAGGAGGTTGTTCAATTGAAAGGTACAGTAAAATGGTTTAACGCAGAAAAAGGTTATGGTTTTCTTCAAGTAGAAGGCGGCGAAGATGTATTCGTACACTTCTCAGCAATTCAAGGTGAAGGATTCAAGACTTTGGACGAAGGTCAAGAAGTAGAATTCGACATCACTGATGGTAGTCGTGGACCGCAAGCTGAAAACGTAGTAAAATTATAAGAAACAGCAGGACAGTTAAGCTGTCTGCTACAAATATATAATTTACTTGGCAAGCCCTTGCAAGAGTGGTTACCAACTTACAGAACACAGTTCTTTCGGGAACTGTGTTTTTTTACGCCCACTATAGAAGTTATCCAAAATGAAAAAGGTCGTTACACTCCAGTGAAGGGGAGTGCAACGACCTTTTTGTATTATGAAATAATACCAACCCTAATTATAGGGAGGCTTTTTTGTTCTTTTTTCTGAAATAATTGATCGGATCCAGGTTGGATTTCAATAAATGCTGTCCCAGAAACCCTGCAAAAGCGAGTAAGCTGAAACCCGTAGCCACTATATAAAAAATATAACGCCCCGCCTCTTGATAAATAATGCCGCCAAAGGTACCGCTAAGCAGCCCAGACGCACTTGACCAAACGACGGTGAAAATGGCAAGACCTGTTGCCCGAAGGCGATCCGGAATAATCCGGGTGATATAACGGACAGATGTTACATAAAAAACACCAAATGATATACTGTGCATGGCTTGAATGGCAATCATTGAGCCTGGATGATCCGCTAGGGACATCAAAAGAAAACGCAGAGCATACATCAGACTCCCCAAGGCCAGCAAGGGCAATTCTTTGAATTTGTCGCCGTATCTGCTGAGGATAAATAATACAGGGATCTCACTAAGAGCTGACGCGAGCAGTGCCCAGCCAATGATTTCCTCACCAGCGCCTAGTTGTTTTAGACTGATCGTCAGAAAGGCTTCGTTCATTCTATGGCCTAACGCGAGTACAAACACACACCCGAAGAACCACAGCACCTCTTTTTGCAACAATATATCTTTAAGTCCATTTTTGCTATTATCAGCTTCAGCTGTGTCCTTATCTTGATTCGTTGTTTCTATAACAGCAGGTCTTTTAACATCCTTAAGTCCTAGGGTAATTAAAAGTGCAGCAATAATGATGATGATACATAGGGTCAAGCTCCAAGTAGAGCCCAATGCTCTTAATGCATAGCCAACGGTTAGAGCAAAGAAAGAATAGCCTAAGGAGCCAAAAACGCGAATGGTAATGAAGTTCCGTCCGTGTCTTTCGGCAACTTTGATAGCCATTGTATCGGCAAGCGGAAAAACTGGGTAATAGAAGAAGTAGAAGAAGGACAAAATAAGCATGACAGATGAAAATTCCGTCGCTCTGGCTAATAGAAGACCAGTTACTAATTGACCCGCAAGTAATATGAACATGATCTTTCGAATGGTGCCTAACTTATCGCTTATCATACTCCAGAATAGATTGGATAGGATGGAGATAAGGGGGCCGAGGGAATACAAGTAGCCTATCTGAGAACTGCTAAACCCTAAATGTGTGTAGAATAAAGGAAAGTAGGATACTACAAGGACGCTGGTACCATATATGGTAAAGAGAAAGGAACGCAGCCAGTTTTGATCGCTGTAAAGGCTGCCGGTCCGTTTTGAAAACATGGATTGCACTCCTCCGAAATTGAAATATGCCTAGTATAGCATAAAGCAATGGGGAGATGTTTTTAAAAACTGCTGTATTTCTGAATCTTTCATGATTTTACGAAAGTGATTTTGTTGTTTGTACAAATACGCCTGATCATATTATAATAAGTGGTGATTTGGATAAGGAGACAACAATGTGGAGGCACTGTCATTGAGTGAATTAGAGCAAGGCCGTTACCTTAGCCCGCGTGGTCCACTGGGACTTATGAACAGGGTCTATAAGTACGTGCTGCCGGAAGTGAGAGAATGTCTCCATTTCTGGCGCCAAGATGCGAACGGGATTCCCGATCCCGAGCTCCGGAAGCAAGCACTTGCCAGCATTGAAACTAAAGAGTTTCATTGCATAGGCGGTGGTATTTATGCCGCCGGCAATTTATCGATGAAACATATACTGATTCCGCTAATTGTTGCTTATCAAACTATCAGTGATTATCTGGACAACTTATGTGATCGCAGTACTTCGCTTGATCCTGCAGATTTCAGGCTGCTGCATCAATCTATGCTGGATGCTATTGATCCAAATGCTGAGCCAGGTAATTATTATGCGCTTCGAAGTGAACAGAATGACGGCGGATATTTGTACAGGCTGGTTCGCAAATGCCAAGAGATGATTTCTTTGTTGCCAGGTTATTCCGCTGCTGCAGCGGAGATTCGAGAACTGGCTGTGCTCTATACAGATTTACAAGTGTATAAGCACATCCGCCCGGAACTCAGGGAAACAGCCCTGAAGGAGTGGTGGGAGGAACAGGGCAGTCGAGCACCACATCTGCAATGGAATGAATTTTCGGCTGCAACGGGATCAACGCTAGGTGTATTTATGTTATTTCTATCCGCATGTGATCCGAAGCTGAACCAAGCTTCTGCGGCTTCGATTCGAGCCGCGTATTTTCCGCATGTATGTGGTCTGCACATTATGCTGGATTATCTGATTGATCAGGAAGAGGACCGAGCAGGCGGTGATCTTAATTTCTGCAATTATTATGATGACACGGATACCATGCTGAGTCGGATCGCTGCAATGGTTGAGTGGGCCCGTAAGGATGTTCGTAATCTTCCAGAGTCTTCGATGCATCGTATGGTGATTGAGGGATTGCTGGCACTTTATTTATCTGATCCGAAAGTTAGCGAACAGCGGGAAGTTCGCTCTGTATCTAAAAGCCTGATGAAAGGCAGTCCGCTTACAAGACTGTTCTTCTTCGCTAACAGCCGTTGGATACGCAAACGCTTTTTGTAACCATGTCGCGAAGTTATTTTTATAAGAAGTATCAGGCTTCGCACAATTTTAAGGAGGAACAACAGAATGTCTAAAATTCAAAAAATCGCAGTATTGACTAGTGGTGGAGATTCACAGGGAATGAACGCCGCTGTTCGTGCGGTTGTAAGAAGCGCACTTTATTTCGGTATTGAGGTATTTGGGGTGCAACGTGGTTATCAAGGTCTGCTGAATCGCGATATCTTCCCAATGGATCTTCGCAGTGTAGGAGATATTATTCAACGTGGCGGTACTGTTCTGCAGTCTGCAAGATGTCTGGAGTTCACGAAACCGGAAGGACAGCAAAAAGGCGCGGATATCCTTAATGAACTGGGTATCGATGGTCTAGTAGTTATCGGTGGAGATGGTTCCTATAAAGGAGCTAACAAATTAAGTAAACTCGGTATCAAGACTATGGCTTTGCCAGGTACGATTGATAACGATATCTCCTTCACAGACTACACTATCGGGTTTGATACAGCGGTTGGCGTTGTTGTAGACGCTATTAACAAGTTGCGTGACACTATGTCCTCCCATGAACGTTCTTCGATTGTAGAGGTTATGGGACGCCACTGTGGCGATATCGCGCTGCATGCTGGACTGGCTTCCGGAGCAGAAACAATTCTTGTGCCGGAAATGCCGTATGATTTGAATGAAGTTGCTGACCGGATGCGCGATAATTTTATCAGAGGTAAACGTCACAGTATCGTAATTGTTGCCGAAGGCGTTGGCAAAGGTGAAGATGTGGCTCAAGCTCTGAAAGACCGTCATGCTTCTCTGGATGCACGTGTTACTGTACTCGGACATATCCAACGTGGTGGAACACCAACTCCTGGAGACCGGAATTTGGCTAGCCGTCTTGGCGATTTTGCCGTACGTAAGCTAATCGAAGGTGAATCCGACAAGGCTTGTGGTATCATCAAAGGTGAATTAACCCTTACGGATATTGATCTCGTTGTAAATACGAAAAAGGGCTTTGACCTGGAGCTGTATGAGCTGGCTTCCCGTCTTTCCCAATAATTAGCGACCCTATATATAAAAAGGAACAGCTGCGAGATTCGCACTGTTCCTTTTTTGTGTAATATGGATCGTTAACTCTGTGGTTGTTCCTGTGTGTATTGTGCGGCATAACGCCGTTGAACTTTGATAAGCCGAGACAATAGCAGGGTCGCACCGATGGCAAGACCGGTGATAAGACCAATCCAGTAGCCGAATGCTCCTAGATCTGTGTAAGTTGCAAGTACATAACCTGTAGGTAAGCCAATTACCCAATAGGCAATAAAACAAATGATAAAGGCTGGGTTAACATCCTTATATCCGCGAAGCGCACCTTGAGTAGGTGTAGCAATCGCATCTGAGATTTGAAAAAAGATTGCATAGATCAGGAAATGCTGAATTAACGAGATGACATCGGGTTCATCTGAATATAGACCAGCTACATGATTTCCGGCAAACAAGAGTAATAAAGCTGTGGCCAGCGAAAGGATTGCCGCCAGTCCGATACCCATTATTGCATATTGGCGTGCATCTTTTTGTCTGCCAGACCCCGTCTCGAAGCCGACGAGGATGGTAAGGCTGATGCAAATACTGAGCGGAATCATATAAAGTGTTGTTGCAAAATTGATTGCTGCCTGATGCGCGGCAATTGTTACGGTATCAAATCGGCTCATTAACAAGGTTACAGCGGAAAAGACAGCTGTTTCGAAAAAAATCGAGAAACCGATGGGTACTCCGATTTTGAGCAAATCTTTAATGCTGTTTAACGATATAAAATAGAACTTACGGAATAATCTGAGATTTACAAAGGCCTGAGAACGATATATGAACAGTAGAGCAACGGCAAATATAACCCAATAGGTAATAGCTGAAGCGACCCCAGCACCAACGCCCCCGAGACGAGGGAATCCGAAGTTCCCGAAGATGAGCAAATAGTTCAAACCTACATTTACAGGCAAAGCTATTAGTGTAATACACATTGATACGCGTGTTTGCCCTAAAGCGTCTATACAGCTACGAAGTACCGTATATCCAAACAGGGGGATAATTCCGAACGAAATAGCACTGAGAAAGCGGAAAGCAACATCTCTTACACCAGACTCCAAGTTCATAAAATTAAGAATAGGTGACAAGGCAAAGCTGCCAATTAGCAAGACGATGATCGAAACAATCAGTGACAGCCAAATACCTTGTGTGACTTGAAAGGCAACATCCTTATCCTTTTTGCTCCCGATGAGCTGTGAAACAATAGGTGTGATCCCCATAAGAATACCGCTGAGACCGGTTTGGATTGGAATCCAAAGACTAGTTCCTATCGCAACTCCTGCCAGATCGACGGTTCCGAATTTACCGGACATATTAGTATCAAAGAAGGTGATCGCGGATAAAGCAATTTGTGTAACAAGGATTGGGAATAAAATATGAAAAAATTGTCCTGCCTTTTGTTTTAAAGAGGTGGTCTGTATCATAATTATGTGCCTCATTCTTTATGGTTTTTCAAGGAATAGGTTAAATAGTTCAATAAGTTTCCGTTAAAAGACCCGGCAGACGCCGGGTCTTTAGCATACATATATCAGATCAGCTATAAATAATAAGGGCTGTATTCATTGTTTTTCGTAATCAACATCGGCAGTATAGCGATTGTTGGCGTTCCAGAGAAGGAACTCATCCACGTTCTCATCTTTTAAAGCGCGGATTTGATCTTCCACCTGTTTTTTACCATATTTCACATAATGACCACTTCCGAGCCAGCTTGCTGTAAAGTCTTGAATCCAAGGTCGAATAACGGGTTTATAGCTGCCCAGTGGATCAAGCTTCTTATGTGTATCAACCATGGAACCTTTGATTGTAGCGTAAGGATCTAAGTCGGGCTCTTTCACGCCAAACCAGCCGGTTGAATAGTGACTTGGATAAACCATTGGACTGATAACATCCACATTCTTGGATATTTTAACAAAGTCTTGGCCAATACCCTCAGCAGGGGCAGATGCGGCATATCCAAAAATATCTACGGACACACGGACACCAAGTGGAGCTAGCTCTGCTTTGGCATATTTAACAAAATTAGATACGATTTCTACGCGTGAGTCAGTGGTTTTAGTGTATTTAAGGGTATCAGCACGTTTTTCGAATCCTTCCGGAAAGCGAACATAGTCGAACTGAATTTCTTTGAAGCCGAGCTTAACAGCTTCCTTGGCGATATCCACATTGTATTTCCACACATCTTCATTATAAGGATTAACAAAGCTGTCGCCGCCCTTATTCTTCCATACAGTGCCGTCAGTATTAACAAAAGACATCTGCGGGTTCTTCTTGGCAAGAATAGAATCTTTAAAAACAACAATCCGGGCGATAGGATAAACATCATGTTTCTTCAAACGTTCCATTAACTTATTGATATCTCCAATAAAAGGCTGAGGGTTACCGAGCTTCTGGAGGTCGGCATTATCGGTCTTATACGTGATATAACCCGCATCGTCCTTAATGTCTATAACCATTGAGTTAAGTTCGGTTTGGTCAAGCAATGTAAGCAGCTTTTCCATTCGTTCCCCACCAGCACTGTAGGCGGTAACATAAATGCCTTTTACTTTGGGTGCGTCTGGTTGTGGATCGGTGTGTAACATACTTTCTGAGTTTGTTGCTTCAGGTGAAGCGCTTGGAGCTGGAGTTGCTACATTCGAATTGTTGTTTTGTTGTGCAATGATGGGGGGATTCATGGCGGACTTCAAAGCGATCGCCACTTCAGCGTCATGTTGGTTCTGTTGTACGCCTACGCTTCCCAAGGCCATCATCAGTAGAGCCCAGGTGATGTTCATTCGTTTTTCTCTCCCTTTATGTACTTTCCCCTAAATTATATAGGAACGGTTGCTCCCAAAAAGAACAGTGTTGTAACAATATTAGCTCAGATTGGGAATAAAAAACCGCCTTTGTTGTTTATAAACGAGATGTATGGATTCGAAACGGTATGAAAAAAGTAAATGCCGCCTTAAATCGGCAACAGGGCCGAACCCAAGGCGGCAACTATCAAGACTTCTCTTGCGGCTTGCTCATTGAAGATACGCAGAATTCTGATGTTCACAGATGCTGTAATGGATAATATCCATGGCATCTGCAGGTTCCAGAATACTTAGCCCGTCTCGCAGAACGATTACTGAATTTAATTCGTCCTGTTTGAGAAACGGCATCATATCAGGATACCACCTCATGACGATTGCTGACAGTTTTACCGTTTCCATTTCCACAAAAATCACCCTTTCCTTTTTCGATAGTTCTGAATAGATTCAGTGTTCATCGGAAAACGAAGTGCTTTGGAAAAAAGAGGGGTAAATCTCAATCTTTATGAAATTGTTAGGGTTCTGCGTGTGTATAATATATCATAATTCTGAGGTTGGTGCATTTTCCAATACTAGGAATTTTTATTTCCTCATTTTGTCTTTCCGGAAGGAACCCATAACACCCACTGTTTCAACAATATTTACAAAAGCTTGCGGATCTGTCGTGCGGATGATACGTTGCAGCTCTGCAAGTTCGTAGCGGGTTGTTACCGTCATTAGCATGTCCTTTTCAACGTGAGAATAAGCGCCTTCTGTTTTAATCTTTGTGACACCTCGTTGAAGGCCTATTAGATGTTGCAGTAATTCATCTGTACGGTTTGTTACAATATATACAGTCACCTTTAAGTGGCTGATATGAATCATATCCAACACTTTACCTGTTACATATATAGATACCATTGATGAAAGTGCTAAATTCCAGTTCTGGTCAAGATAAGCGGCCGCCAGGATAACAAGTCCATTTAAACTTACTACTACATTGCCGACCGGGAAATCTCGGTATTTAGTGATAATTGAACCCAAGATGTCAAAACCTCCGGAAGAACCTCCTGCACGGAAGGAGATACCACAGCCAATCCCAACGAGAACTCCGCCAAACACAGAGGACAGCAGCATATCTGTAGCCACCAGATGCTCGGGAATCACTGTTAAGAACCAGGTTGTAAACACAACGGACAACATGCTCATAATAATAAATCTCCGGCCTAACTGGAACCAGCCTGCAGCCAGCAGAGGAATATTAAAGAGCAAGTATAGGAGGCTTATGTTTAATGGAGTGAAATAACCCACTAACATGGAAAGCCCAGATACACCACCACTTAGTAAACGGTGTGGAATTAAAAATAGATTAAATCCACTGGCGATCAGTGCTGCCCCTAAAAAAACAACCAAACAATTCAAAATCTGTCTTAACAAGTAAATCCACCCTTATATATATATTTAAAAAAATAAAACATGAAAGCAATGAAAAGAAAGGAACCCACTGGTATTCTCACATGTGTTTGTGATATAATGTATAGGATATTCTTGAGTAGAACGTTACAATGGTATTTTTGCATTGCATCGGATGTAAAGCTACAGTTGCTCAGGTACAACAAGGTACCTGATGATTAGGGAGGCTTTTCGTCCCAAAAGCGCTATATCATGCAGAAAATAGAGCATGATTGGACAGCCTATAAATGTGTTTACCGCTACTTAAGAATACAGACAAGCATGTGGAATGTCCACTGTATAGAAGGAGCATGAATAATTTGAAAACATTCGCAGAATTTGGCTTGGAGCCAAAAGTGCTACAAGCAATCACAGAGTTAGGATTTGAGGAGGCAACACCGATACAGGAACAGTCGATCCCATTAGCATTGACTGGGTCGGATCTGATCGGTCAAGCTCAGACTGGTACAGGTAAGACTGCTGCTTTTGGTATCCCCCTCATTTCGAAGATTAACCGTGAAGACGAAAAAATCTTGGCCCTTATTATGGCACCAACACGTGAGTTGGCCATCCAAGTGTCAGAAGAAATTGGCAAACTAAGCCGTTTCAAAGGTCTTCGCTCGTTGGCGATTTATGGCGGACAGGATATTGGACGTCAAATCCGTGGATTGAAAAAGAAACCACAAATCATTATTGGTACACCTGGTCGTTTGCTCGATCACATCAACCGTAAAACGATCCGTTTGGATGATGTTCAAACCGTTGTATTGGATGAAGCAGATGAAATGCTGGATATGGGCTTTATGGAAGATATTCAGACTATCCTGAAGCTCGTTCCTGTAGAACGTCAAACCATGTTGTTCTCTGCTACAATGCCACCAAACATTCAACGCCTAGCTCAACAATTTCTTAACAACCCGCAACATGTCTCCGTTATTCCGAAACAAATCAGTGCCCCACTGATTGATCAAGCTTATGTGGAAGTGCCTGAGCGTCAAAAGTTTGAAGCTCTTAGTCGTTTGATTGATATGGAATCACCTGAATTAGCTATCGTATTCGGACGTACTAAGCGCCGGGTTGATGAGCTTGCTGAAGCTTTGCAAAAACGCGGATATTCTGCTGATGGATTGCATGGTGATTTGTCACAGAACCAACGTGATGCTGTAATGCGTAAATTCCGTGATGGCAGCATTGACGTGCTGGTAGCTACTGACGTAGCGGCACGTGGTCTGGACGTATCCGGCGTAACTCACGTAATTAACTTTGACTTGCCACAAGATCCTGAAAGCTATGTACACCGTATTGGTCGTACAGGACGCGCAGGTAAAGAAGGTACGGCTTGGTCATTCGTTACTCCACGCGAAATTGATCACCTGCATTTGATCGAACGTGTTACTCGTCACCGGATTACTCGTAAACCTTTGCCAACAATGGCTGAAGCTATTGAAGGTAAACAACGCGTTACTGCTGAGCGTTTGCTTGAAGTGGTAGAAAGCGGAGAGTTGAACGAGTACAAAGGAATTTCTATTCAATTGCTTGAGCAATATGATTCCGTACAATTGTTGTCCGCAGCTATGAAGCTTCTCACTGGCGACAAGAAGGATTCCGCAATTGAATTGACTCCTGAAGATCCGATTCGTGCTAAACGTCGTGGTGGCAAAAACGATATCCGCAGTGGCCGTAAACCTAATGGTGGTTATGGCGGAAACCGTGGTACTTCCGGTGGCAGCGGTAGCGGTGGCGGATACCGTGGTAACCGTGATAATAACGGTGGCGGTAGTCGTGGTGGCTATAGCAGCGGTGGCAGCAACTACGGTAGCGGCAGTGGCGGCTATGGCGGTGGCTATAAAGGCAACCGTGATGGCGCACCAGCTCGTGACGGTGGTGCAAACCGCAGCGCAGAGCGTAAACCATACACTCGTCCAAGCAGCACGAGCACTCGTCCTGCAAAACGTGAAGATTTCGATAATTAATACTTCGTCAAGATACCAAAGAAGACGAGATGCCGCATTGCGGTTCTCGTCTTCTTTTTGCTGAAATATAAGGATGTTTGGTGAATTGTTATGTCCTTAGTAGGGCGCGAATTTGTTTTGTGTGATATTAGTATCCGAATGTACGAGTGATGATAACGAGCAAGATAAACAATACGAGGATCGTGCCTGTAGAAGTCCAACCGCCGAAGCCAACAGGTGTAGACATGAGATAACCTCCTTTAGAATGTGGGGATTTTGGTATTTCTTATGGTTACAATCCTAATATATGGACTATAAAGGCTTTACGTATAGACGATAGTCTATAATTCAGAAAGTTGGGCTATGGAAATGAGGAGGTCAAATGAGGTATAGTTAAGATATGTAGTATGTAAGAGACAGAGGAGGAAGGGAATTGGAGTTTAAAGGAGCAATGGGCGGCTTATACCGCGTGACAGAATGGATTTCACGTATCGCAGGCAGTAATATCTTATGGGCACTATGTTCCGCCCCGTTTTTGTTTTTTGGTGTTTTAAAGATGATTATGTTAGGGACAGGCGCAGGTGGAGCGAACGAGCAAATTACATTGAACTGGGCAATGGGGATTTTAGCGCCCTTTACGGTGTTTCCAGCTTCAGCCGCTTTATTTACCGTAGTGCGTAAATGGGTAATGGGGAATACGGATGTAGGAACTTTTCGTACATTTTTTCAGGGGTATAAAGAGAACTATGTAAAAAGTATGCTCGGAGGAGTTATCTATACATTGATGTTCGTTGTTATGTACGTTGATGTAACAGTTTACATGACACAAATGCCTAACTTCAGAATTGTTGGTATTTTGATGTTGGTGCTGATGATACTTTTGTCGGTATCCATGTTTAACTTCTTTTCCATTGTGGTTCATTACCAAATGGGCTTCAAGCAAGTGATGACCAATTCTATATTGCTGACTATAGCACGCCCAATTCGTGTGTTCTCTACATTGATTGCAGCCGCAGTTCTTGTTTATATCGGTCTTAGATATCCGGCTCTTTATTTCATTTGTATTCCAACGTTGATTGCAATGGCGGCCTTCTTTAACTTCTACGCTACTTATAATAAGCTACAGCTGCAAGTAGAAAAGAAGAAGCTGAAAGAGCAGGAAGAAGCAGAAGCAGCAGCATTGAACAATCGGAATGAATATGACGACGATGACGACGATGATGATGACTACGAGGATGAAATTGATGAAAAGGACACCAAACGCATTTAACAAAAAACTGGATTAGCGTTGGATATTTCCAGGTAATTAATTCCTGTGTAAAAATAAAGCGCATACAGGTTTACTTTTTCGTTAAAACGCAATATAATAATAACAAATCCTGCGATGTACGTTACGGTTACTCGTTGTTTTGAACCAATGATAATGTCTTGGGAGATCTACACGAAGCGCAGCTGAACCGCCCTGTCTATATGACTTGGGGAATTCAAAAACGTTTTCTGCGATCACCCACCTGCTCTAGCAGGTTCAGAAGACACTGTAGCCGGACGGCATAAGCGGGTTTTCTCTTGTTTAAGCCAAGGCGCCCTGTTTCCCGTGAATAATGGGAGCGGGCGCTTTTTTGTATGTCTGGAATAAAGGGAAAGTGAGTTATACCCTTTTGTTCCTGAGACAAGAGTGTTACACTTAGAATAATGAACTTGGGATTTGTAGAGGGGGAAGAATTTTGTCGTTAAAAAGAACCTTGGTTGGCTTATTCCGCAGTCATGATGGAACAAGCGACCGCGCCAAAGATCCGACATTAAAAACGCGTTATTACAATCTAACTAAAGACAAAGCATGGGAAGAAGTTTCATCGACTTTAAAGAAAGTTCCTGGATTTAAGGTGCTTCACGAAGTGGAGTCTGTAGGTGAGATTACTCTTGAGAAGAGAACGGCATTTGGCCGTACGCTGGACATTACGGTATCGGTGCTTAATACGACGCCTGTTCGTTGTGGTGTAGATATGTATTCTGCATCTAGAGGTTCACTTGGTGATCTCGGGGCGAATTACCGTGTGATTCAACGCTTGTATGCATCTTTGGACAAAAAATTAGGAAAATACAAAGCAGACTGATTTTTAGAGGCCCGTCAAACCCTTCTTGCTTAGGGATAGTATGAATGCGTTTACGTAAACGGTGAGCTGCTCAGTGTGTTATCGATAAATCTTTCTATTACAAAAAAAGCGGGAGAAGGATGGACCTTCTGCCGCTTTTTTAACAGAGATTATTAAGTATTGTTGTAATAACCGCTACTGATTGGAGAATTAGAGCAGCTTCTTCACAGCAGCAATAGCATCTTCATAGTTAGGGTGCTCGGTCATTTCACTCAAATATTCAACATATACGATCTTGTCGTTCTTATCCAGAACAAAAATGGAGCGCATATCTAAGCGGAATTCTTTAATCAGCACACCATAGGCTTGTCCGAATGAGGTTGCTTTGTGATCGGATAGAGTAATAACTCGATCGATGCCGGCAGCACCGCACCAGCGAGCTTGGGCAAACGGCAGGTCCGTGCTTACAGTGAGAATTACCACATCGTCACCAAGCTCTGCGGCTTCACTGTTGAACCGGCGGGTCTGTGCGTCACATACCCCGGTATCAAGAGAAGGGACAACACTGATCAGCTTGATTTTACCGGCATAATCACTTAGAGACACGTCTTCCAGGAGATTTTTGCTCAGAACAAAATCGGGTGCAGGATCACCAGTTGTTAGCTTAGGTCCTACGAGAGTGATGGGGTTGCCTTTAAAAGTAGCTACGCCTGTTTTTTCTTGCGTCATATCCTTGTTTTCCTCCTCGAATTATAATATTGGATTCTTACTGCCACAATAAATTATAATCTTAATAGCAGGAAGATGTCCAACCGGACAAGATATATATGTAAAGGGATGGGTGTTATGATATTTATTCGGTACGAAAATTGGAAAAGTTATGTCCGGTATTATCCGGTAACCTGTCTGCTCATATTGGCCAATGTGATCATGTTTATCCTGATGGCAGTTAACGGAGGATCAACAAATATTCAAACGCTTGTTGATTTTGGTGCTATAGTTGATGTGAGTCCGTACAAAGAGGAACTGTGGCGCTATCTGGCCGCTATTTTTTTACATAATGGGTTTTCCCATCTGTTCTTTAATTGCTTCGCTCTCCTGGTGTTTGCACCGCCTCTGGAGCGATTGCTGGGCTGGTGGCGTTATGCGCTGCTCTATCTGGCGGGCGGATTTCTGGCAAATGTGCTTACAATTGCGATTAGTGCTCGCTCAGTAGTAGAGTTTGGTACGGTCTCGGTTGGTGCTTCTGGAGCAATCTACGCCATTTATGGTGCATTTTTATACATTGCAGTTATTCAACGGGCCATGATGGATGAGGGCTCGCGTAAAACTTTATATGGATTGTTAATAATCGGGATCATTATGTCGTTTGCTACACCAAATGTGAATTGGGTTGCGCATCTCGGAGGTTTGGTTTCTGGCTTTTTCGTATATGGGCTAATTATTCGTATATTCAAAAAAAGCCTAAGACAGGGGCGATGATGGAGTGGAGCTAAGACAGCTGCAATATTTTTTAAAGGTAGCTCAAAAAGAACACGTAACAAGAGCGGCAGAAGAGCTTCATGTAGCGCAGTCTGCGGTAAGCCGTCAGATTCATCAGCTGGAGCAAGAGCTTGGGGTTGATCTATTCATGCAAAAAGGGCGCAATCTGCAGCTTACGCCTGTTGGACAGCTCTTTTGCAAGAAGGTTGAGAGTATCCTTAAAGAGTTGGAGCATTCGGTAAATGAGGTGCATGAATTTCTGGATCCTGAGCGTGGAGAGATTCGGATCGGATTCCCGCATAGTCTTGGCACACATCTCATCCCGACTATCGTTGCAGATTTTCGTAAATATTATCCTCATGTCAAATTTCGTTTTAAACAAGGATCTTACCCTTCTTTGATAAAAGACGTATTGTCTGGAGAAGTGGATTTAACTTTCATTTCGCCTTTTCCGGAGAATGATGAGCATGTCTCGGGGGATATTGTAATGACTGAAGAGTTGTTTGCGATTCTTCCTCAGAATCACAGGTTGGCAGGAGAGTCTGAGATCCGGTTGGAACAGCTGCAAAAAGAGAAGTTTGTTCTATTCAGCCAAGGCTATTCGTTAAGACCTATCGTTTGGCAAGCTTGCTTGCAGGCGGGATTTCAACCGCAGATTGCATTTGAAGGCGGAGAGACCGATACCATTCGTGGTTTGGTGGCCGCAGGGATGGGTGTAAGCCTGCTTCCGGAGATGGCGTTCTATCAGACGAATCCTCTTCAACCAGCTCAGGTGAGGGTTGTGGAGCCTGCGGTGACGAGAACGGTTGGCTTGATCTACCGTACAGATAGTAAATTGCCGCTGGTGGCACGTTCCTTTCGGACTTTTTTAATCTCCTACTTTAAAGCTAGACAAAATAATACCCCGGTCGGCTCTTAGCCTTCCGGGGTTTTTGTTGTTTAGAGGTATGCGATATTAGTCGCGGTTGCCTAAAAAGACGGTGATTAAGCGAAGCAGTTCAAGCAAGGATACTAGAGCAGCGGCAACATAAGTTAATGCAGCGGCGTTGAGAACCTTTGCTACTCCGCGTTCTTCTTCGTTACGGATGAAACCTTGTTCTACCATGACCTGACGAGCCCGGTTACTGGCGTTGAATTCTACAGGCAGGGTTACGAGCTGGAATGCAACAGCAGCTGAGAAGAAAATGATACCCAAGCCTATAAGATTAAAGTAACCGAAGATGAAACCTGCCATCAGCATGAAAGGCGCGACACCTGATGCGAAATTAACTACCGGGAACATCCGGTGACGAAGTGTCAACATAGGGTAACTTACTTTATGCTGAATCGCGTGGCCTACTTCGTGACAAGCGACAGAGATTGCAGAGATGGAGCTTTCATAATACACAGGCTCTGATAAGCGTACAACCCTGTGGATGGGGTCATAATGGTCTGAAAGTGTGCCTCTTACAGGTTCAATCGGAACATCGTGTAAGCCATTGGCGTCGAGCATACGTCTAGCTGCTTCATATCCAGTCAGGCCGTTCGAATTAGCTACCTTCGACCATTTGCTGAAGGTTCCTTTAACTCTAAACTGTGCCCACAATGAGAAAAGAAAGGCAATAATTACTAACAGGTACATAAACATAGGTGCATTCCTCCACTGTATTGTAAATATGGTATTTACATTGGCGGTCCTTGCGTAAGCAATAGCCGGATCGCTTCCATGCAGGCTAATCCCTGAGGGAGCAGATTTGAAAGTACGCGACTGGCCTGTCCTGGCTTCAAACCACTTATAAGAGGTTCAAGGGCTTTTACTTCCCGTTCTAGCCGCTGCATTTGCTGCTCTAACTCGACTAATTTATCAGAGACGTCGGTTTCTGGTGTTGCCTCATTCCATTTGCCTAGCATAGATTTGATTTCTTCCAATGAATACTTGTCATGCTTTAATTGAGTAATACGTTCTAAAGCAGCCAAGGTTTCATGGCTGTATAGCCGATAATTTTTGGTGCTTCTAGATTCCGGGGAGATTAATCCCAGTTTCGTGTAATAATCAATAGTTCGTTCACTAATGTGAGCAGCCTTAGCTAATTCTCCAATTCGATACAAAATCATATCCCCATTTAATCTCGCCTCACTAATTGAATACGACTGCCGATAAGTGGCGGTCATCTTCTAAATTGATGGTTTCTTATGCTATCTGTAATGATAACAAACTGGAAACCATACAGTCAAACGTCATACTTTCATAAAGTATATGCAGTAAAGAAGGTAATTCATGAACGGTGATCTGTAGTTTCTATACAATACACTCAAACTCAAAGGGATATCAAATTTGAAGAATGATTGGGGATGAAAACTATAAGTTACCCCAATACATAACATTAAATGTTATGTATTTTGTGATTTTGGTAAAAGATGCGTTCAACAATTAGGTAATATAAATGAGATTGTACACGTAGTTATTTTAATGAAAATGCAGCTAGAATCAGGCCTTTAGGACCTCTAGTCCATTAGTACTGTGAAAATTTCGTGTGCTCAAATAAAATAAAATAAAAACATTCCCAAAATAGTCTTGTCAATTTACCTGACTTCTGATTATAATGACATTAAGAGTTTCACGCTTTGTTAGAAAATATAACATTGGGGAGTGGGGTAAAAATGAAAAAGAAATGGTTGATGATGTTACTGGCCATGATTACACTGATGATTTATCCGGTAAGTGCTTTTGCAGCGGACGGTCCGACGAACGTTGACTTACAAGTCGGATTGGACACAGCGTTTACCTTCCTGGCATTCATTTTAGTATTCTTTATGCAAGCAGGGTTTGCAATGCTCGAAGCGGGTTCGGTTCGGATGAAGAATGCAGGGCACGTAGCAGGTAAGACAGTACTTACCCTGGCTATCGCAAGTCTTTGCTTCTGGGCTATCGGCTTTGGACTTGGTTTCGGTAACGGCAATGGCTTCTTCGGTACTACAGGCTTCTTGTACGGAGGAGATTCAACCGCAGCTTCTTTTGAATCACTTGCATTTTCTGATGTTACTTTAAATGTTAAATTCTTATTCCAAATGGCCTTTGCAGCAGTTTCCTTGGCTATCGTATCTGGTGGTATGGCAGAACGTGCGAAGCTAAGTGTGTATATCATTTTCGGAATTTTGTTCTCCGTCGTAATTTATCCAGTTGTAGCTCACTGGGTATGGGGCGGTGGCTGGTTGGCTGAGCTGGGAATGCAAGATTATGCAGGTTCCACAGTTGTCCATCTTACAGGTGCAACGGCAGCAGTGGTAGCAACCATATTGCTTAAGCCTCGGCTTGGTAAGTTTAATAAAGAAGGAAAACCAGTGATTATTCCAGGTCATAACCAAGTATTTACTGTACTCGGTGTTATTATCCTCTGGTTTGGTTGGTTCGGATTCAATCCAGGTAGTGCTTTGTCCCCAATGGGCGGTTTCTTCGGTCACGTAGCCTTAACAACGAACATCGCAGCAGCAGCAGGTGGTTTGGCGGCATTGATTGCTTCTTGGTTGTACTTTGGTAAGTCTGATATTCCAGCAATGCTGAATGGTGTTCTGGCTGCATTGGTTGCAATCACAGGAGCGTGTGCTTTCGTTGATCCATGGGCAGCAATCATTATTGGTTTTGTAGCCGGTGCTTTTACATTCATGACTTCCCAATGGCTGGAACGTGCAGGGCTTGATGATCCAATCTATGCTTTCTCGGTGCATGGTATTGCGGGGATGTGGGGTGCAGTTTCAACGGGTCTGTTCGCTGTACCTGAGCTTATTACTAAAGGCGGCTTGGTAGGTGAAGCTGGGTTGTTCTACGGTGGCGGTTTCCATCAACTAGGGGTTCAAGTGCTGGGTGTGGTTGGAACATTTGTTTTCGTAGCCGTTCTTTCTTTCATCATCTTATATGTAATGAAGGTAACTATCGGACTTCGTGTTACAGAAGAAGAAGAATTGATGGGTCTGGATATCAGTGAGCATGGTACTTACGGATACCCTGAACAAATGAAATTGATCGCAGATTCGGAATCCAAAACCCTTAAACAATAATATTTCACCTCGGACAGGGAGGCGGACCGTGTGGCATCGATGGAGTTAACAGATGAGTATAATGAAGAAAGCTTTAGGACCATCGTATTGGCCGGTTCGTCAGAGGAGCTTAGGGAGAGGCGTGTTGCCTGTCAAAAAGTACTTCTCGAACAGTTGAATGTTATTCCTATAGAGGAATGGATGTTCCGTGTGAATACTATGCATGATCTTATTGCCCAAACCGCAGTACTCATATGTGAGGCGCAGATGAAAGAGGCGGGCTATGGCCCGCCTCCCTGTGCTTATTCCTTTATTGTGTTTGGCAGCAGTGGGAGACAGGAGGCAACGCTTTGGAGCGATCAGGATAATGGCCTGATAGTCGAAGGAGAGCCTGATGGGGAAAAAAATCGCTATTTCGAATTTTTCGGAACTTTGTTATCCGATATGCTTGAAGAAGTAGGGTATGAGAAATGTGCGGGGAAGGTGATGTGCTCCCAAGTTATGTGGCGTAAGACATTATCTGAATGGATAGAGCAGCTTGATAGCTGGAGAAATCAGTTGGAATGGGAGCCGATCCGGTATCTTATTATCTCTTCTGATATGCGTCATGTGGCAGGAAGCGTGGAGTTATCAGCGAAGTGGCAAGAAGCTTTCTATGAAGGCTTTGCGGACAATGAGCAGCTGTCTAATGCTGTTCTTCGCAATACAGTACGCCATAAAGCGACTTTGAATTTACTGGGACAGGTGTTAACAGAGCGGTTTGGTGATTATGCAGGCGGATTTGATGTTAAGTATGGGGTCTATATTCCGTTAGTGAACATTGTTAGACGGTTGTCCTTACTACATGGCATTAGAGCTGGCTCGACATTAGAGCGGATTGAAGCGCTTGATAGGCTTGGGAAATATCAACATTTAGAGGATATTCGCAGAGCTTTCTTATTAGCAATGCGGTTGCGAGTGAACACGCCATATAGTGTTCAGGATGGATTGTTAATCAGCAGTGATTATGTAGCTGAGAGTGAATTGAAGAATAAGCAGCTGCTGTCTGAGCTGCGTGAAAGCCTGCTGCTTGTCAGACGCCTTCACCGGGCGCTGCAGCGTCAGCTCCGCTCAGCGGAAAGGTGGCGGTCATGAGGGAGCCGAACAAAAGCGGAGGATTCTGGAGTAATCTAAGACAAGGTGGAATGCCCTCGGCTATCGCTTCGATGAGAGGTGGGGAAACTGCGCAACAGACTGCGCAGCAAATGGCCTTTATTCGATCTTTGATGCGAGAGAAGCGGCGTCCTGAGGTGCTGCATACCCCATTGTCTGAACTAGAGACAGTGATCTTTGATTTAGAGACGACAGGCTTTTCCCATCAGCATGGGGATGAGATTATGTCTTTTGGAGCCGTCAAGGTTGTTGGAGAGCAGATTAAAGAAGAAGAATGCTTTTATACACTGGTGAACTGTCAGACGGCTATTCCGGAGGATATTACAAGGCTGACTGGGATTACGGAAGAAATGACACAATCCGCTCCCTCCTTAATGGATGGTCTTCATAATTTTATGTCCTTTGTAGGTCAGAATGTGCTGGTGGCACATGCAAGCTCACATGATAAGGCTTTTCTTAATGCTGCTTTATGGAAAACCTCTAAAGTTCAGCTTACACACCGTGTGCTGGACACGATGATGTTAGCGCGTTGGCTTGAGCCACAACGAAGTAATTATTCGCTGGATGAGCTGCTATATGTGCACGAAATTCCGATTCATGGCCGTCATCATGCCTTGGAAGACGCAAAGATGACAGCGCAGCTGTGGGTGATCTACCTTCGGGAAATTTCGGAGCGCGGCCAAGTGGATACCTTGGGAGATCTCTATGCTTATTTAAGTAGAACGTGAAGCGGGGCTTGGGATAAACCGCGGGACAAATTACCGTGGTCATCAGGCAAACGCTCAATATAAAATCCGTTCAGAATTGGATTGCCGCTGTCTTTGGTGTTGGGAGAACCTATAAGATAGAGGGCAAACTCAGGTCCTAGTGCTGTTAATCCTTTATAATCGGCAACTGAAGGGATAGGTGCTGAATGTGGGTGGGAATGAAATAGACCGATGATTGTCGGTTCGTTGTAAAGAACATTAATCCACTCTTCGGGGTGGGGAGTGAAGGTGTGCAGCGGGTCTGGCGCTACGTTGCGCAAGGGTACGTAAGTATCAATGAGCATGCCACCCGCTGCGGCAGCACCCAGCAGGACTCCGCATGCTTCATGCGGATAACAGGACAGCAGGTGCTTCCCCAGTGCTTGCTGTACGGAATATTTCAGTCTTATTGGCTGGACATTTCCCTGGAATGCTGCCATTTGTTCACCCCTCTCTCTTCTTTAGGGTTTCGTCGCAGACGAAACCCTCTTTTTTATTATAAAAGTATATATTATTGTGTAAAATATGAATGGTTTGAAATTTAACCTAATGAGGGTACAATAGTAGAAAACTATTCCAATTGTAAAGGAACAGATGACTATGAAAGCAAGTAACAAATTAAATATAACAGTGTTGCTCATAGTTGTATGTGTTGCTGTGTTTGCGGTGTGGCATAATCGTGAGCCAAAAGCAGAAGCTGTGCTTGCGCAGCAAAATGAGCTGCCGATGAAGAGTGGACCTAAGGCTGGACTGCGTGCACCTTCGTTTTCACTTCAGGGAACAGATGGGACTACCTATGTTGTTGATGGCCTCAGAGATAAAGCGGTAATCCTTAATTTCTGGGCTTCATGGTGTGATCCCTGCCAGCAGGAAGCTCCTGAACTTAATACCATGGCCACTAAGTATAAGGATGTTCTAGATATTTACGGTATTAATGTGAGCAGTCAGGATTATAAACCCAATGCTGAACGTTTTATCAAGAAATACGGTCTTGTGTTTCCGGTTATGTTTGATGTAAAAGATGAGGTGTACAGCAAATATAATGGAGCTGTTTTTCCCACCAATGTGCTCATTGATAAGAATGGAGTGATCTCCGAGATTATTTTAGGTATTCTTAGCCCTGAAGAGTTGGAGGAGAAAATAATCAAGCTTACCGAATCATGAAGCGGGCTGTCCATATAAGAGACAGATCTGCTTTTTTCTCCAAACAGCAAAAGTCTAAAGATCAGCGATTCTTCTTATTGGAGGATCGCTGATCTGCGTTTTTGGTCATACGCGATTTGCTTTAGTGGACCACAAGCATTAATTTCACTATACCGTGGAGCAGAAATGGCTGGAACCCCGAAGGAAGCCGCGTTAGAACAATTAGGGAATTTCTCCCCATAAATTTGAGATATCGGGTCATTCAACGAATAATTAGGGAAAATATCCCTCTAATTTAGCTGTTTTGGAAAAAAATAATGAAATCACCCTAATTTTTAGGGAGGAATTCCCTATTTCTGTTCATTTATAGCGAATATCGGCTACTTTCAGGGAGTTTTTCCCTAATTACTCTACCGCACCCGCACCCGCACCCGCACCCGCACCCGCACTCCGCGCACCCCGCGCATCCGTACATCCCGCGCCGCCCACTGCCCACCACCCATAGTTTATGGGCTAAAGTAATAGTCCGTTATATAGCCTATTTAATAAAAAAGAAGCTGCCCTATAAGTAGAATTCTACTTTTGGGAAGCTTCTTTTTTTGTCTTACAAAAGTCTATAAGTGATCAATTAATGATTGACCAGGCCTCTAGGTTCATTGCTGGTTGTCTTCTCATTCTCCAAAGAGAGCTCATTGAGAAGCGCGTAGCGCATACTGTCAACAAGTGCCTCCCAGCTGGCTTCAATTACGTTACTGGAGACACCAACCGTACTCCAGGTGTCTGTGAAGTTCTTGGATTCAATCAATACCCTTACCTTCGCTGCAGTCTGATCCTGTTCATCTATTACACGGACTTTATAGTCGGATAGATGCATTTCCTTTAATTGTGGGAAATAGGTCTGTAATGCTTTACGAAGCGCGTTATCGAGTGCGTTGACTGGACCGTTACCTTCAGCAGCAGTATAAAGATTCTCACTGCCAACTTTCAGTTTAACGAACGCTTCAGATACTACTGGATGTTCTGCGGTTTTCTCAACTAACATCTTGAAGGATTCAAAGGTAAAGGTTTCATTCATCTCGCCGGTAGCTTCCCGAAGGAGTAGCTCCAGTGAGGCATCGGCACCTTCAAATTGATAACCTTGATGTTCCATCGTTTTAATCTTCTCGATCACCCGGCGAGCCTGCTCGCTGCTTGGATCCAGATTTAAACCCATATCCTGCGCTTTGGAGAGTACATTGCTCTGTCCAGCCAGTTCGGAGACCAGCACACGCTGCTTGTTCCCGACAAGCTCAGGAGCGATATGCTCATAGGTCCGTGAATCACGCATGATGGCGGAGACATGGATTCCACCTTTGTGGGCGAAAGCTGCATTTCCGACATAAGGCTGATTTACCGGCAGATTAACATTGGCCACTTCACTAATATAGCGGGCAGTGTTGGTAAGCTGTGATAATGAATCGCCTGGAATACAGTGATAACCCATTTTGATCTGTAGTGTAGGAATAATAGAACATAGGTTGGCGTTGCCACACCGTTCACCGTAACCATTAATGGTACCTTGTACTTGCCGTGCTCCAGCTCCGATGGCGCTAAGTGCATTGGCAACCGCCAGCTCACAGTCATTATGAGTGTGAATTCCGAGATTGGCTCCGGGTAATTGTTGATTTAGAGCGGTAACAATCTCATGAATTTCATAAGGTAAGGTTCCACCGTTGGTATCGCACATTACAAGCCAATCTGCTCCGGCTTCCCGGGCTTTGGACAGAACAGCTGCTGCATATTCAGGATTATTCTTGTATCCGTCGAAGAAATGCTCGGCATCAAAAATCACTTCAAGGCCTTGGCGTTTCAAGTAGGATATGGAGTCGCCGATCATGGCGAGGTTCTCCTCAAGCGTAGTCTGTAATGCAGTGTGTACATGGAAATCCCAAGATTTTCCGACGAGTGTAGCAGCAGGAACCCCTGCGTCAATCATACGTTTTAAATTGTCATCGTTTTCGGCCAAGGAATTCTTACGCCGAGTGCTGCCGAACGCTGTAATTTTGGCGTTCAGATGAAGCTCCTTGACTCTTTTGAAAAATTCAATGTCTTTATTGTTGCTTCCCGGGATGCCACCTTCAATATAGTGCACACCCAGATCATCGAGTTTCTTGGCAATCTTCAGTTTGTCGTCAGCCGACAGACTGATGCCTTCACCTTGGGTGCCGTCGCGTAATGTAGTATCGAAGATGGAGATGGACTTAGACATGAGAGTCCTCCTTATAGGGAAATGAATTTATATATTATAGCATTTTTACGCGGGAATGTAACAAAGAACTTTACAACCTCTTAAGTTGACCTAACCGCAGCGGAGAGTTATTCTAAATTGGACAATATAAAACCTGAGGATAAGAAGGTAGATATTGTGCAGAATGTTGATCAGTATTATCCAACGAGCGGCAGGGTTATCCTGCATGTCGATATGAATGCTTTTTACTGCTCTGTGCATGAGGCAGAGGACCCTGACCAATATAGAGGCAAAGCTACTGCGGTTGCGGGTAGTGTTGAATTGCGGAAAGGGATCATAGTGACTTGTTCCTACGTCGCCCGCAGAATGGGGATTTCGACGGGAATGCAAGTTCAGAAGGCGCTTCGTATTTGTCCATCGCTTATCGTTATTAAACCGGACTTCCATTTATACCGCAAATATTCTAATGCTTTTATGCAGATTGCATATAGCTATACTCCGTTACTGGAAGCAGTGTCCATCGATGAATGTTACCTTGATATAACTGGCTCCAGACAATTCGGTACACCCATGGAAATAGCGGAGATGATTCAGCGCCGTATAATGGAAGAATTGGGCTTGCCATGCTCAGTGGGGATCGCTCCCAATAAGCTGCTTGCGAAGATGGCTTCCGATTTAAAAAAGCCAAACGGCATTTCGGTGCTGCGGCTGCGGGATGTGCCTAAGATTTTATGGGACAAGCCCTGTAATGAAATGTTCGGCATTGGTGGAAAAACAGCAGAAAAGCTCCGCAAACTGGGCATTTACAGTATTGGTCAATTAGCAGCGGCTGATGAAAATATGCTGGTTGAGAATTTCGGAGTTATGGGCTCATGGCTAAAGCGTGCCGGCAACGGTATTGATCATGGGATCGTTAACCCTGAGCGGGAGCAGAGTAAGTCGATTGGGCACACCACAACATTGCCGCGGGATGTCGTAGGTCTTGCTGAGGTACGACCGATTTTGCTGAATTTAAGTGATCAGGTAGCTCGGCGATTGCGTAAGCAAGGTCTTGTTGCCTCAGGGGTACAGCTGACCATTCGGACGCCCGATATGAAGACTATAACCCGCTCGCGTCAGCTAGAGGCTCCTTCGGAGAGTGGGGAGGATATCTACAAGTCCGTCTGCGATCTATATGTTCGTCATTGGAATGGGGAGAAGCCTGTGCGGTTGCTGGGTGTGACCCTGCAGGGCTTGATTGCTAAAGAGGATTCCGCCATTCAGCTTGATTTGTTCGATTACGAACGTCAGCCTAAGAAAGAGTCTCTTAACAAGACTATGGATATGCTGCGTAATAAATTCGGTGAAAATGCAGTGTTAACTGCCGGGATGTTAAGCGATTCTCACTCTGCAAGGCTCCGCAATCATAAAGAACGGGGCACTTCACTGCAAAAGGATAATCTTCTATCTGTCGAGTCTGATAAAGAGTGACAAGAACATTCTATGACATGTCAAAATAGGTGTCGTAGAATGCGTCAGAAATGCAAACGTATTGAAAATCGATTGAAATTGTATTCTTTTTATATTAATATGAGAAAAATAAGACGCTGGTACAACAGCGCTGTATTGCTCAACGGGAGGCAGAGATAAAATGGCTAAGTACACTTGGGTCGAAAAAGACACTTGTATCGCTTGCGGTGCATGTGGCGCAACGGCTCCTGATATTTTTGATTACGATGATGAAGGTTTGGCAGAAGTTATTTATGAAAATGACGGAAACCACGGCATCACAGCGATTCCGGATGATTTGTTTGATGATCTCCAGGATTCTTGTGATGGATGCCCAACCGATTCTATTAAAATTGCGGATGAGCCTTTTAACAAAGAGGGCTAATTAACCGGGGTTTTGTAACTTCCAGCACAACATAAAGACATCTCCTGCGAACTTTTGTTCAGCTAGGGATGTCTTTTTTGCGATGTCTGACCGATATTAATGTAGGAAGGAATTATAAAATTTCGGAGGTTCCGATGAAAAATTCTCAGCACCTCAAAGCATATGTACAGATGCATCCAGACAATAAGATGGCATGGTACTTGCTGGGTAAGGAATACTATAAGAACGGTCAACAGGGGAAAGCTAACTATTGCTTCAATCAGGCTGGAGAAGTATATGAAGCTTTCGAGCATAGTAAGGTGCCTGCGGAAACGCTGCGGGAATATGAGGAAGGGCTGCTTCAGGCAAGCCGCCAGCGGGACCGAAGGCAGCAAAGATTCCGCTACATTATGCTTGGGCTGATGCTTCTATTACTGGTTATGGTGCCATCGGCTGTGGCTCCGGGTCTAGATATTGCGGGAGATCAGGATACGGTCCAAGACACGGTTACTTCTGAAGTTAAAGATCCGCTTGATCAAAAAGATATTGAGAAGGAACCCGTTCTAGAGGCACGAAAAATGATGTATACAGCGCAAGAGAGTGGAGCTTCGGCTTCGTCAGGGAAGCTGATGGCAACTATGCTAATGCGCAAGGAACCGTTTCAAGCTGCTATTTTGGGCATGGAGCGGGAAGGGAAGTGGCTGCTGTGGAAAGAGAAGCTTCCGCTGAATTCCACATTGCAGAAGAATGGGAATGGACGGTTGGTATACCAATCCTATGATTCAGCGGCATGTGCATGCGAACCGCCAGAGCAAGGGGAACTTGCGGTGGATGCAGCTAAGTGGCAGGGTGATCAAGAGGAGCTAGCTACATTATGGAGTGCAATGAGGGCTTATCAGAATCATAAAGGCAAGCTTCCGGTTTCCTTGGCGGAATTGACTAGACCTTTTCCGGAGAATTGGATTGGCGGGACGACACCAGTCATGAAGCGTGATTTTAATTCTCTAAAGGAAGTAGCAACTGCTAAGGCACTTGGGATACCAGAAGTTGCGGAGGAGCCTCCAAGCTCAATTGTTGAGGCGGGAATGGGCATACCGACGGCGTTAAGCGAGAGTGGAAGTAATGGAAAGGGCGTTCCCTTTTTTGACCAGCCGCTTAGAGTGATTGTGGATAAACAAAAACACCGCTTGGCAGTAGTCAGCGGCTCTGTTATTCTGCGGAATTATGAGGTAGGTCTTGGGGGAGACAAGACTCCAGAAGGCAACTTCATCATTACAGATAAAGTGGTCAATCCAAACGGTCATGATAATGGGGAGTTCGGAAGCCGCGGACTACAACTTTCAGATAGTAATTACGCTATTCATGGCACCAATGAGCCAGAAAGTGTCGGCAAGGATGAATCCCTTGGCTGTATTCGGATGAGTCGAGAAGATGTGGAAGAACTATTCGCTATGATTCCAAAAGGAACAAAAGTGGTGATCAGTAAAGGGGTTCTGCCTGAAAAGCAGCTGCTGCCGGCGAAACGCTTCAACCCTGCTGCTCCGTATGATCAGACCAACCCCCACAAAGTATATCACTGGCTGAATTAGTTCCCGGCAACTATAAACAGAACGATGATGAGAAGAATTAGTAAAGTTAAACTTACGCCGATCCACATTAGCGCTTTACGATTAACTTCTTCTTTCTTTTGCTGCAAAGTTGGTGGTTTACGTTTAGTTGACATCCAGCATACCTTCTTTCTCTCTTAATCGCTGATTACCCCTATATTGTAATGCGTTTACAAGAAAATTACTATACTTTGGGTTAAGCTCTCTGCACACTTACAGGGTAAAATGCTTTTCTTTTGTTCAAGAAAAGGCTAAAATTAAGAAGAAACCTACAGAATCGGGTAGACACGTGGATTAGTGAAGTACCCCTTAAGGAGCGAGAACGGTGTTGTATCGTAATTTTGGTAAACCAATTTTCTTTAAGCTGGACCCTGAGAAGGCTCACCATCTCGTCATAGGTGGATTGGATAAATCATCATCAGTTCCAGGGGGAAGCGCGGCATTGCGTTTAATGTATGGCGTTCCTGAAACGGCAGATTTAGCAGTTGATCTGTTTGGCATACATTTTCCGACTCCAGTTGGACTGGCAGCAGGCTTGGATAAGAATGCCGAGGCCGTTTCTGGATTCTCTTCGATCGGATTCGGATTTATGGAAGTGGGGACGGTTACCCCTAAGGGTCAACCGGGAAATGATAGCCCGCGTTTGTTCCGTCTTCCCTCTGATGAAGCTCTGATCAATCGTATGGGCTTCAATAACGAAGGGGCTGACGCTATGGCAGAGCGTCTAAAAAAATTAAAAAATCGCAGAGTTCCAATAGCAGTAAATATTGGACGGAATAAAATAACTAGTAATGAAGCGGCTCATGAAGATTATCGTCAGTGTATCCGTACGCTTTATCCGTACGGTGATTTTTTTGTGGTCAATATCAGCTCACCAAATACACCGGGGCTGCGCAGTCTCCAGCATGGCAGCGAATTAGCGTTCCTACTAGCACAAGTAAAGGAAGAAATGGAGATTCAGCGTAAAGCCACCGGCATGAATAAGAGCTTGTTGGTTAAGATTGCTCCAGATGTAAGTGATTCTGAATTGGAGTATATGGTTCAATCACTGACAGAAGCTGGTATGGATGGTATTATTGCTACGAATACTACATTGAACCGGGATGGACTTAGTCATGAAAAGGCTAATGAGACAGGTGGATTAAGCGGTAAGCCACTTCGTGACCGGTCAACGGAAATTATTCGTAGGATTTATCGCCAGACTGAAGGGAAGATGCCGATCATAGGTTCAGGGGGCATATTCACCAGTCAGGATGCGTA
The DNA here is from genome assembly GCF_037970385.1 of Paenibacillus sp. FSL R5-0928. Lineage (NCBI taxonomy): Bacteria > Bacillati > Bacillota > Bacilli > Caryophanales > Paenibacillaceae > Paenibacillus > Paenibacillus sp. FSL R5-0928. The sequence continues at coordinate 2,589,243 of NZ_CP150225.1, forward strand.
TTACAAGATAAGAGCAGGCGCAAGTCTGGTCGAAATTTATACAGCACTTATCTACGAAGGACCGGAGGTTAACCGCAGGCTGCATGCCGGATTACGGCAGCTCTTACGGCGGGACGGATTCAGTCATATCTCTGAAGCAGTGGGTGCTGATCATCACTGATTGAAGGAGTCGAAAGGACAGGAGGACGAAGGCGATGGACGGCAGGGACTGGGGAACTTTTTTGCTTCCATATGAACAGACAGTGGAAGAATTGAAAGTTAAATTCAAAACAATGCGTTCGGAGTTGAAGAAAAGAGAGGAATACACGCCGATTGAATTCGTAACTGGTCGTGTAAAGCGGCTGTCAAGCATTTTGGAGAAGGCTAAGCGCCTGAATGTGAAGATGGAAGATCTGGAGACGGGCATTGAAGATATAGCCGGGATCCGGATTATGTGCCAGTTCGTGGAGGATATCCGCAGAGTGGCTGAATATATCCGGGCTCGTAAGGATCTTGAAGTCCTGTATGAGAAGGATTATATCACCAATTATAAAGAGAGCGGCTATCGCAGCTTTCATATGATTATTAAATATCCTGTGCAGACAGCTCTGGGACAAAAAATAGTGCTCGCAGAGATCCAAATTCGTACACTAGCTATGAATTTCTGGGCAACCATAGAGCACTCTCTGAATTATAAATATCGGGAAAGCTTGCCGGATGAAATGCGAGTGCGCCTGAAAACCGCAGCTGAAGCAGCCTCCATCTTGGACAGCGAAATGTCCAGTATTCGTGATGAAATTCTGGAAGCGCAAAAGACCTTCGAGGAAAACTCGAATATGACGACTCAAATTCTCAAATCTATTCATCAATTGTATTTCTATCATTTGGTGAATGAGGCTATAGATACTCAGGCTCGATTTAACGAAATATGGCAGGCTCAGGACATGGAAGCGATGAAGGAGCTTCTGGATCATGTACGGGGACTTCTCTCCGCAGCTAAAAAGGATAGTTTGCCGGATGGCTTATGATCCGTTGTACTTGGCTTATCTAGTGTACTTTAATCGTGACCGGGATTATTTCGAATGTCACGAGGTGCTCGAAGAGCTATGGCTTGCCAAGCAACGCGACCCATTGTACAAAGCACTTCTCCAAGTAGCTGTTGGGTTGTACCATTGCCGCAATAATAATATGCGTGGTGCAACGATTATGCTAAGTGGGGCTGCTGCCAAGCTGGAAGAATATTCAGCAGTGACACTTGGCATTAATTTGGCTAAGCTAGTGGTGGAAGTGAAGGATTATGTTCGCCGCTTGGAGTCGTGTGAGCAGCAGCCATTTTCTTATTATGATCTGACTATAGAAATCATTGATCAAGGTCTGGCGGACGAAGTGAACTCTGCGGCTATGGCGATCACACCGAATAATCCTCAACGACGAGGTCCTCAGAGACCGACCTCTTCTCATCGTAAATAATGATCCTCTATAAATGAGTATTGCCAAAGGGACACCCGTAAGGGTGTTCCTTGAATCTTTAAACACCTAAATTTTAGCAGTACTATCAGGAGGACGGCATCATGGCGGCACAACTGCCCAGTTCTTTCAGCGAGCGTATGATGGACTTGCTGGGAACGGATTATAATCAATTTGCGGATTCGTACAAGGAGACCCCTAACGGAGGCGTTCGTGTTAATACATTGAAAATTTCAGTGGAGAAATTGCAAGCTCTTTCCACTTTAGAGCTGGAACCCATTCCGTGGTGTCCAACCGGATTCTATACAGAGGATGGGGCCAGACCAGGTAAACATCCACATTATCACGCGGGATTGTATTACATTCAAGAGCCAAGCGCTATGGCACCTGTGGAACTGCTTGATGTACAGCCAGGAGATCGTGTCCTTGATTTATGCGCTGCACCTGGGGGCAAATCCACACAGATTTCTGCCAAGCTCTCAGGAGAAGGCTTGTTGGTTACCAATGATCTTCATCCAGAACGCACGAAAGCCTTAGCCAAAAATCTAGAGCTGTATGGGGTGCGCAACGGTATCGTATTAAACGAAAGTCCAGATCATATTGCAGCGGCATTCCCGCTTTATTTTGACAAAATCTTGATTGATGCTCCATGCTCAGGTGAAGGGATGTTCCGTAAAGACGAAGACATGGTGAAGCAGTGGGATTCAGGTACACCTGCCAAATATGCTGCCATGCAGCGGGATATTTTACGTTCTGCTGCAACAGCGTTGGCACCGGGAGGTACACTTGTCTATTCCACCTGTACATTTGCTACAGAAGAAAATGAGGAAATTATAGCGGAGTTTATTTCTGAACATCCACAGTTTTCGGTGATTACAGTTGGAGGCACCGGCTCGTTTGCTCCAGGTTTTGGAGAATTATCAGGGACGGCAAGACTATGGCCGCATAAAGTAAAAGGTGAAGGACATTTCATGGCTGTGCTGCAGCATGTAGGGCCAAAGGTATCTGCGGAGGAACGTGATCAAGCCGAAGTTAAGTTGAGCGCAGTTACACGGAATACGAATAAAAAAGGCACTGCTCATGTTAAATCCTCAAACAAACCAGAAGCCAGACGAGGGAAAGAAGGTAAGTTCTCTAATAAATCTGCTGCTGGCGCTGAACGTGGCCGTCAAGGTTCAGGAGAAGAGCAAGCATTGGCTGCATATGGAGATTTTATAAAAGATCAGCTTGGCTGGGAGCCAAAAGGGTATCCGATTTTCTTCGGTGATCATCTGTACATCTCCCCACTACCTAAGGAAAGATTAAATGGATTAAAGGCGATTCGTCCAGGATGGTATGTAGGACATGTCCGTAACGGCAGATTTATCCCAGGACATCCAATGGCTACCGCGTTACACCCTGAAGAGAGCTGCCGAAGTGTCTCACTTTCCAGTACGAGTAATGAAGCTATTTCCTATCTTAAAGGAGAGACATTGTTGATTAGTCAAGAACGTCTCTCTATTAAAATAGGAACTACCCAAAAAGGATACGTGCTGGTCTGCATAGATGGTTATAGTGCAGGCTGGGGGAAGTGGCAGGACGGTGTGCTCAAGAATGAATATCCCGCAGGCTGGAGGTGGATGTAAGAATGAGCCTATCAGGGAAAACTGCAAAAAAGCAGCGTTTAGATAAAGTATTGTCCCATATGGGGGTAGGATCACGCAGCGATATTCGTAAACAAGCCAAGCAAGGTTTAATTACCGTGAATGGTGCAGTCGTCAAGGATAGTGGATTTCATGTAGACCCTTATCACGATAAAATTGTGGTTGGCGGCGAGCTTGTTACCTATCGTGAATTTATTTATCTTATGATGAATAAGCCACCGGGAGTTCTGTCGGCAACAGAGGACAAGCGGGATCGGACCGTTCTGGATCTTTTAAAGCAGGAATATGTACAGTTTGAACCTTTTCCTGTAGGAAGGTTAGATAAGGACACAGTAGGGCTGCTTCTGCTCACCAATGATGGAAAGCTTGCCCACGAACTACTATCGCCACGCAAGCATGTCCCTAAGACTTATGAAGCTACAGTTGAGGGAGACGTAGATGCAGACGATGTAGCGGCTTTTGCGGCAGGTGTCGAGCTGGAAGATGGATATGTTACTTTACCTGCACAGCTAACTATATTGGGAAGAGAACGCGGCAGTAAAGTAATCTCCCATATTTCGCTGATCATCACAGAAGGAAAGTTTCACCAGGTGAAGCGAATGTTCCAAGCTGTCGGCAAAAAAGTCACTTTTCTGAAACGAGTATCTATGGGAGAATTGAGGCTGGACGAAAGTCTGCTACTGGGAGCTAGCCGGGAACTTACGCTAGAGGAACTGGCACTCTTAAGTACAGAAGCACCAGAACAATAATATATAGAAAAAATGGTATATAAATTGAATTTGGAAACTTGGGATAAGGGAATGGAGTGACGGAGGGGAAATTTGGAACTGTAAGAGCGATAGCGACCGCCTTTGTTTCCGGATTTCAACCACTATTAAACGGTATAAATCAAGAAATCTGGAAACAACAGCGGCTGGAAGCCCAAATATTCACCGCAGTTGCGACTGAAACTTAACTCAAATAGCCAGGTTCAATATATATAGAAAAAGAAAGACAAGGATGGTGGGAGTATGAGATACAAACTGATTGCACTAGATGTGGATGGTACACTGTTGAATGATGATCACCACTTGAGCACTGAGAATAAAGAAGCCATTGCTGAGGTTACGCGTCTTGGCGGGCAAATCGTGTTATGTACCGGCCGCAGTCCGCAGAACTCGATTCCTTTTATGGAGGAAATGGGGTTGTCTGGTTATGTGCTGGGTCATAACGGAGCTGCAACGGTTCGTGTGAAAGATCGGGAAGTGCTGCATCAATACGGTATGGATGCTCGTGGTCTTGACCCTTATATTGATTATTGTAGAAAGCATGATATTCATTATGATGTGAATACGGCTTTTGATATGTATGTAGATAATGTAGAAAACCTGACCAAAGAAGCCAATTATATGTATGAACACTTCCGTATCGTGCCGGCTACACTGCCAGCATGGGAAGATTTCCGTGAACCGGTTGTTAAGTTTACTGTATTTACACAACCAGAAATCCTTGACGAAGCTGAACGTGAATGGCGTACTTGGACCCATGAGTACAATATTTTGCGCAGTGGTGAATTTTTCGTTGATTTGATGCATCCGGAAGCCTCCAAGGGCAACGCCTTAAAGAATCTGGCTGTGAAGCTGGGAATTCCGCAAGAGGAAGTTCTTTCGATCGGTAATTATTTTAATGATATTTCTATGCTTACATACGCGGGTATGGGCGTTGCGATGGATAATTCTCCGGTTGAGGTCAAAGCGGCAGCGAATGCTGTAACGGGGTCTAACAACGAGCATGGTGTGCGAGATGCGCTGGTTAAATATTGTTTATCTTAATAATGGAAAGCATAAAGCGGACTTGAGTCCGTTCTATGCTTTTTTTGTTGTGAAGGAAATAAAAGAGATACATAAACAGAATTGATTCTATTAAAAATAATCCGCCCCTAGATTAACTTCCTGTATTAAAGTTTAATTTCCTCGTTCCGGCTAGGATCGCTATATTTATAGATACCAGGGTTCAGTTCGATTTTTTCGTCGAAAGGAATATCTTTGTAGCTATCAATATTAGTTCCTGCAGATATCATGCCCTTAGGCGTAATTTCAGGCACCACCTCTTTGCCATTAATCCGTAATGTAGTTTGGTTAACACTTTTGAAGCCAGAAGATTTGGATGTTGATTCGACAATCAAATTTTCGCCCTCAGTATAGTAAGTGAATTCAATTTTTAACCCATCGACATCAAGTGAAGTGAACTGCTTTTCTTCTTTAGGTTTGTTTATAGTGATCCAATTCTTAGTAGTATCACGTTTCTCAATAACAGCATCCTTTAATATAAGTTTCATTGGAACATCGGACCAGTCGTTATACCATTCCGGAGATTCGAATTGAAATAAATGCTGGTAGCTTTCGGAATGATCACCTTTCAAATTCCAACCCCCAGTGATTGTTTTATCACCTATAACCAACTGAGCGGTATTATAGTGGACAATTCCTTTTTTAAGCGAATCATTTTCATCTATTAGAATTTGGATATCCAAAGGGGTAACCACTAGCTGATCTAAGGTTATACCGGTCTTTTCTTGAAATTCAGGACTGTTATACAGTTTCTTAGTGTAAATCGCCTCACTTGCTTTTTGTCCATCTGCTTTAAAATCGAACTTCCACGTACCTGAAAATCGTTTCGCTTCTTCAATGTAACTAAAATGAAGACTAGCTTCCTTCCAATCTGATTCAGTTATATTAAAAACCTGTTCAATAAATAAATCCGATCCTTCGTTAGGCATGATGGTTGGAATTGCTTCATTCTCTTGACCACCAGTACTAACTACCAAATGTGGGTTACCCCGTCCTAAGTCAGATGGTGATGCAGCGACTTTGTAACGGATAATGGTTTGATTGGAAACATGTCGAACGGATTCGATTTGAATGCTTGGGTATTGCTTAACTCCAGTATCAATTATTGTATCTCCTGCTTGATGATTAGATTGTAAGGGAATATTCTGATCACGGTAAAAAATGAGATTCCGTGCTTCAAACTTGTAGTCCTTTTTATCATCCTTTAATGTATCAGGTGTTTCATATACTCCAATGAGTTTCTGGCTTTCAGGATCGTATTCTAAATAACCGTATACCTTTGCCTTGGCACCGGATTCACTAGTGATGATGTTTTCCTCTGTAGCAAATCCAATATATTGGGATAGATCAGATTTAGTATCAAGTGATAACAGCATTTTCATTTTTTCTCCATCAGTTACAACACCGTTCAAATTCATTGTTACTCCTGAACTGGAAGTTTGAAGATTATACTGTTGACCGATGCCGTTATTTAATGCATTACTCACACTTCGACCACCAATTTTATCCCAATTAATCGTCATACTAGCGAATACAGGAATGGCTACAAGTAAGAGGCAAGAGAAGACAATACTGATAGGAATAACCTTTTTATTAGGCCTAGGAGTATTCTGGGAGGCATGCAGATTTCTTTGACGTGTATATGCTTCTTGTTCTATGGCAGTCCACATCAAATCATAATCTGGTCGGGGAATATGTTTATCTTTTTCAATATACAGACTCATTACTATTCAGCTCCTTTAGTTGGGTTCCACCCATACTATTTAGTATTTTAAGTCCCTTGTTCAGTCTGGATTTTACAGTTCCTTCGGGTATGCTCATAACTTTAGAGATCTCGGGTACAGTCAATTCGTTGATAAAACGAAGGACTACTACCATTCTGATTTTGTCGGGAAGCTGACTGTATAACCCTTGTAATTCTTTTTTAGTTTCTTGTCGATCCAAACGTTTTTCTACAGGGTTTGATTCCTCAGACCTGGATAGTAAATAATTACGTACTTCTTTCATCCACCCCGTCTTACGCCTTTTGATCACACTGTTGCACTCATTTGAAGCAATTCGTAAAATCCAAGATTTCAAGTTTCTTACCTTCGACTTATCCGCTAAGATAACTTTTACAAATACCTCTTGGGAAATATCCTCCGCATCTGCCTGATTTTTCATTAAGTAGTAACAAAAATAATATACTTGTTCTTTATAGAGCTCGAAAATTTCCCGGTCACTCATTTTGCTGCACCCCCTGTCTTTGCTGTTCTCATTAATAAGACTTATAAGCGTATGTAATCGTTCATTTTTCATTTTGATTGTAGTATTTCTTCTGAGTATCATAGCGAATTCGAATGGAAGATAAGTCGTTTACAGGTAATTATAACCATGATAAAATTAGCGGTGGGACATGCGTCCGTAAGCTAATTAAAACTAATTGAATGTCCGCGTTAAAGGTAAAATCATCGAAAGATGATGACACAAAGCCATGGGTCTAAAGCCTTTCGACAGAAGGAAATGATCGCCAGGCCGCCATAGGGATGTCTTATGAAGCATAAAGGATAGCTCTAAGAATATGTAGTCTATTTTGAGCTCTTTTATTATTTCGACCTATACGGCGTTACATTATCGCAAGGGGCCGAAAGGGGAAGTACATGAACAGTTTTTTCAAAACAATAGGTACTAGTTTGGCAGTAGGTGCTTTATTGCTGTCCGGAACGATCGGATGGATGTCTAATCCTGGAGTAGTGTCTGCAGCTACCTCAACAGCAGTAACCGCGGATCAGATGATCAGCAAAGTAACGGCAGCCTCCAAAGCAATAAAGAATTTCCATCTGGATGTGACCAAAAAACAGGATATTCAAAGCGGCGGGGTGCGTATCAGCAACACCAACACTCTGAAGCTGGATATCAGCCGTCTGCCGAATTTTGCCGCAGCAGGTACTGTCGCTAGCAGTCTTTTAGAAACATCTTACAGCTTGTATGCCAACGATAAGGAGTTTTACTATCTTGTAGACGGAAGTGAGCTTATCGATGAATCTGAAGACGATTCTTCAGGTTACGACGATGACGGGGAGCCGATCGATCCTGATGCACAGTATTGGCTTGGACTGGAGAAAACGGAATGGGAGGCCTTTTACTCTAAAGGCCAATACGATCCTGTTTCCATGCTTGATTCGGTAAAAAGTTATAAAAAATCCATGAAAGTCAGCACTGCTGGCGCACAAACGGTCTTACAATTCACGGTAACCGATCCGACAGCAGCTAAGGGGATAATCAAACTCTATGACCAGGAGAACCTCTGGGATGGTGAGACAGTTCAACCCAAAAGTGTAACGTGGAAATTATTCGTCAATACTAAGACCTGGCAAACAGAAAAGCTGACAGTCGATCTGAGTTATGTGTTGGTAAGTGATGGAGCAAAAGATACATACACCACGAAAATCGAAGCTAAATATTCCAAGAATAATAAAGGTACAGCCATTGTAAAACCGGCTGAACTAGAATAATAAAGACGATTCATATCGAGCAAAAAGCGCTGTTCCGCTGAACAGCGCTTTTTGCTGTATTCAACAGCAGTTCTTTATTAGTTGACAAGAATAAATCATTGCTGTAATTTATATGTATGCGCATGTATATAATATTCTGTTTAAATATAATTTAATGAAAGTTGGGAAAAAGATGATAGCACTAGACACAGCATTAACTTTTCGCAGAGGACTGACACTAAAAAACCGAGTGGTTATGGCTCCAATGACCACGCGAATGAGCTTTTATGACGGTGTAGTAACACAAGATGAATTGAAATACTATTCACTAAGAACGGGCGAAGTAGGTGCGGTCATCACTGCGGCAGCAAATGTACAAGAGGGTGGAAAAGGATGGGAAGGTGAACTTAGTGTTTCCTCCGATCAATTTATTCCCAGCCTTAGCCGATTAGCATCTACTATTAAACGAAATGGAACAAAAGCTATTTTACAACTATTCCATGCAGGAAGAATGACAGATTCAAAAATACTACGTGGCGTACAACCAGTTTCCTCCAGCGCCATTGCTGCCGAACGTCCGAATGCAGAAATTCCAAGAGCATTAACAGAAGATGAAATTTTCGGTGTAATTGAGGATTTTAAAAAAGCGACTCAACGTGCTATTCAAGCTGGATTTGACGGGGTAGAAATTCATGGAGCAAACACATATTTAGTCCAACAGTTCTTCTCTCCACACTCCAACCGTCGTGATGATCAATGGGGCGGAAGCTTAGAGAAAAGATTTAATTTCATTAACCAATTAGTGGATGCAGTTATTGCTGTCGTTGACAATTCAAAGGTTAAGGATTTTATTGTCGGCTATCGTTTTTCTCCAGAAGAATATGAAGAGCCTGGAATTAAAATCACCGATACCTTTTATCTTATTGATAAATTAGCTGATAAAAAGCTAGATTATCTGCATATTTCATTAGGGGATTTTAAAAAAGTATCTGCATCAGAAGATTTTAAAGAAAAATCAATCCTGCAATATGTACATGAGAAAATCAATGGCCGTGTACCTTTAATTGGGGTCGGAGATATCCGTACCAAACAGGACGCAGAGGACACGTTGACAAATGCTGAATTAGTAGCAGTAGGACGTTCTCTTATCATTGATCCTCATTGGACAAGTAAAGTGCTGGAGGGTAAAGAAGATATCATCAGAAGAGTACTTGCTGATCAAGATAGAGAAGAACTCGTAGTAGAGAATGGTATTCTAGAATTCCTTAAATTAATGATGCCTGATCGTTTACGCTAAACCCAAACACAGTTTTGAGCTATATCTATAACGTTCCGCGGTAATTCCGCGGAACGTTATTTTTACTGTAACGACTCTATTCCCTCTTTAAGATTGTTGTCGTATGTTTCAACATTCGATTCATGAGATTTCGCCGTTCTGTTTTTATGTCGGTGTCGCTTCTCTTTAATGCGTCGCGGATGGGGATGATCTCTGTAATTTTCCTGCCGCTTTTTATTCTTCGATCTACACAAGTCGGAATGTAACCTACGTTAGTTATACTCGTGTGTCCTTTTTCATCCTTCTTTATTTTAAGCGTAAGAATGATACCGCTTTGTGTATAAGGAATATTCATTAGTTTAGTCGAAACAAAATTCCCCAATGAGTAAATAACGAATTGTTTTTTTCCACGAAGCGCTAACGGTTGTAGAACATGTGGGTGAGACCCCAGTATGATGTCGGCGCCATTTTTAAAGAAGAGATTGACCAGCTCTTTTTGCCTCTTGTTTGGAGTGTAACGGTATTCGCTTCCGAAATGCAGATAAAGCAAGACTAGATCGACTTTCTTTTTTAAATCTCGAATCTCCCGAATGATTTTGGGCGTAGATATCCGGTTAACCAGCCATGGCTTACTCACTGGTACAGGAATTCGGTTGGTTCCTGCTGTGTAGGAGAGGATGCCGATCGTAATTCCTTTGACGTTTTTAATAAGAGTTCTCTTGGATTCTTCTAATGATTTAGCTGTTCCCGTGTGGTCGATTCCATTACGGTCTAGAACTCGTAACGTCCGAACCAGACCCGGGGCACCATAATCCATGCAATGATTGTTGGCCGTTACTAATACGTCGAATCCGGCTTGCTTAAGTGCAGGGGCCAGTTCGTCTGGACATTTGAATATCGGACCGCCTGAACGTGGGCTTTTCCGGCATTCGGGGCCACTTCCAGCAAAGGTGGTTTCGAGATTGCCAATTGTCAAATCAGCCTGTTTTAGATAAGGAGCTACTTTTGCAAACAGGGGGCTGAACGAATAGGTTCCGTCAGGCTGTTTAGCATCCGAAATAATATAACGTTTGACCATTAGATCTCCCACAGCAGCTATTTGTATTTCAGTCATGGATATCCACCTTTTTATTATTTTCATTAGGATATGGCATAAAGTTGTTATGGGTTATTCTTTCTTTAAGGCGAAGTGCAAACATTTTTGTGGCTTTTTATTTAAAATGTGACCCAACGCATAATCACTTTATTTAGATCGTCTAAATTTAAGGTATTCATTTTTTTCAAACTTTTATAATTTGATTCAAATCCTCTTTTTTGTTTGGCAACCATAATAAAATAAGGTTGTTGATAAACATTATCAATCAAACATTGGAGGTTAAAGAAATGAGTACACAATTCAAAAAAATCGCCGAGGATACTTACTGGATAGGCAAAATCGATAACCGCCAGGTTCCATTTCACCGCCTGATTCTGGCAAAAGGAACTACCTATAATTCTTATTTATTAAAAACAGGTAAGCCAACTGTCATTGATACCGTAGATATGGAATTCGGACGTGAATATGCCGAGTGCCTGGGTGAAATGATTGATCTTCTAGATATTCATTACATTGTAATTAATCATACAGAGCCTGATCACTCTGGTGGACTGGCAGCTCTCGCTGCCAAGGCTGCAAATGCCACGATCGTATGCACCGAGATTGCTGTTCCAGAATTGCAGGAAATGTACAAGCTTCATAGCCGGAACTTCCTGGTGGTTAAAGATGGAGACAAGCTGGATATTGGCGGGAAAACGCTGCTGTTTAAAGAAACACCGTATCTCCATACCGCCGAAACGATGATAACCTATTGTATCGAAGACCAAATCTTATTTCCTTGTGATATTTTCAGCACGCATGTTGCGGTGGAGAATCTATTCAGCGATGAAGCCGGGTTTGATATTACGGAAGATTTCCAGGGCTATTACGCAGCTATTATACATCCTCATAGAAGATATGTAAGAACACTGTTAGAGGCTGTTAAGGATCTTGAGATCCGGATGATCGCTCCTTCCCATGGGTTTGTGATCCGGGAGGACATACGTAAATATATCGAGATGTACGCCACATTGAGCCGCGAAACGACGCAAGGAAAAAAGGCAACCATCGTTTATACCACCATCAAAAACAGTACCAAGAAGATGGCCAAAATTATACAGGATTGCTTGCAGGAAAATAATATTGAGACAGAGGTCTGGGATGCAGATAAAAGCAGTGCCACCGATATTCTGAACAGCATAATGTCAGCTGACGCGGTCTTTATTGGCAGCTCCACTAAATACGCGGACATGATTGGGAATCTGGAGAACATTCTGAAAGAATTGCACAATATGAATCTGGAAGGCAAACTTGCTGCAGCCTTTGGCTCCTACGGTTGGAGTGGTGAAGCCATTGAAGTCATTCAGGATTATCTGAATGGAACAAACATGACGGTGCAAAGCACATCTGAGGTTATTAAATCCACGGGGATGACACATGTAGAGTTCCCTGTACGAATCAGGTTTTCCCCGAAAGAGCCTGAGAAAGTTCAAAAAATTAAAAATGCGGCTGAATTTGTATCGGATTTGCTGCTGAGTTCATTTTAGGGAGGGGAGCATAGGATGACAAAACATTACGTTATTGTTGGCGGCGGAGTAGCCGCCGTCCATGCCGCCAAAGCCATCCGTGATCAAGACGCAGATTCGGAAATTTCGATCCTCGGGGAGGAAAGCCAACTGCCCTATAACCGGATTAAGCTGACTAAAGGGCTGTTTACCGACCTGCACAGTGAGAAGGTGCTGATTAAAAAGGAAAAGTGGTACCGCGATAACCGTATATCCGTAAAAACCTCGACCCGAATCCGTTCTGTCCACCCGGACCGGCAAATTGTTGTGACAGAAGATGGGCAGAGTGTTTCTTATCATAAGCTTTTACTGTGTATGGGAGCGAAGAATCGTGAACTTTCCCTTGAAGGCTCCGGCCTGAACAATGTCCATACCCTCCGGGACATGAACGACGCGGACAGATTGAAAGAAAACCTGCAGGATGGCAGCCATGTAGCCGTAATCGGTGGTGGAGTGCAGGGAATCGAAACCGCTTGGGCGCTGCATGTAGCTGGATATCAGGTAACGGTGATCGAAGCTTTTCACCGGTTGATGGGCAGACAGCTTGATGAGAAATCCTCACAGCTACTTAAGGAGAACCTTGAACAAGCAGGTGTGAAGGTTATTCTTCAAGCAGATGTGGCGTCTATTACAGGAACAGAGTTTGTTACCGGAATTACGCTGGACGACCAATCTCATTTTTCCTGTGACCATGTGGTCTACTCCATTGGTATTGTACCGAATACGGAACTGGTAAGTGGCTCGAGTATTCAAGTCCGGCAGGGCATTATCGTAAATGAACAAATGCAAACAAATGATCCACATGTGTACGCAGCCGGAGATGTGGCTGAAGTTAACGGGCATGTGGAAGGACTGTGGGGCGGAGCGATTGAGCAGGGCCGGATTGCCGGCAGTAATATGGTTGCCAATCTGACTGCGTATCGTAGAGCTGTTCCGGTTACCTTATTTAACGCCTTTGGCATCTCTTTATTTTCGATAGGCAACGTGGATGAACACTATTGCGATTCGGTGGTAAGCGGAGAAGAAAATGGGGCGTATACGCGAATCTATGTGAAAGATAACACAATGATTGGTGCGATATCCTGGCAAGGAGCAGCTGCTTCACTGGGGTATAAAACCGCTGTAGAGCAAGGCATCCCCCTTGAGGGGATCGATGTTAACGGGAGCAGCATCGAGGAGATTATGGCTGAAGTACAAACCAGGTTGAACTAAACTATTAACTTTTTAGGAGATGATAAAGATGAAAAAATACATTTGTCTACCCTGTGGTTATATCTATGATCCGGCATTAGGCGATCCCGATGAGGATGTTGTTGCAGGCACCGCATTTGAAGACTTGCCTGAAGATTGGGTCTGTCCGGTATGCGGTGAAGATACCAGTCATTTTGCAGCGGTTGAAGACAAAAAAACTTTTGTATCCTAAAGGAAAGTAAAAGTTGTACAAAAAAAATGAACAACAGGGGGGACAGTTATGAAGGAGTATTCTTGCCGATACGCTGCTGAACCTTGTACCCGCAAGGTGCCTATTTTTGCTGCGTTAAGCGATGACGATCTCTCCCGGATCAGTGCTATGATCAAGCATCGTAAGTTTACTAAAGGTCAACCTTTAATTCTGGAAGGGGCGCCGTCAGATACGTTGTACATTATTCAGCGAGGGCATGTTAAATTATCTAAAACAACTCCTGAGGGCAAGGAACAAATTTTGCACATCTTGACGAATGGAGACTTTTTCGGGGAACTGAGCATTTTTAACAGCGATGAGCTGAGTAACTTCAGTGCTTATGCTCTGAAAGACACTAACATTTGCATGCTGACCCGAACGGATATGGAGCAGCTGATGAGGGATAATCCGGATATTTCGCTCAGGCTACTGAAGAGTGTGACCAAAAGACTAGCCCATACGGAAAATCTGGCGCAAAGCCTGGCGACCAAAGATCCCGAAATACGAATTGCTTATATGATCATGGAACTCAGCGACAAATATGGTAAGCAGCGTGGCGCTCATATTCATATTGACCTTCCGTTGTCTCGTGAAGAGCTGGCCAGTTATGTTGGGGTCACCCGCGAAACTATTAGCAGAAAATTCTCAAGGTTCGAAGATTCAGGTCTTATTGAGCTAATCGGAAACAAGCAAATGATCATTATAGATCCAGCCGGTTTGGAGAGTTATATGGGGTATTAAGAGGATTACGGTGTATTGACTGTCCTGTATGACACCGTTGGTGCAGAACATACGCTATATGGGGCCAGACTCCGAATACTTGTCGTTCCCAAAGGATTTCAGTATGATGAATACTATAAACTTGTCCCTATGGGCTCGATTAATCGGAAGATGGCGAGGAAACCCAATGCAGAAAAGGAATAGCAGAAAATTTTTCAGGATTAGGCTAGAGGAAATGATTCAAACCTTGCGACATGAAATTCGTTCGGGAAGTATAGCGATCGGCAGTTATCTTCCTTCAGAAAGCGACTTAGAGGTGCGTTTCGGACTTAGTAACGCTTCTGTGCGCAACGGGCTCAAGGTGCTGGTGGATGAAGGCTTAATTGAGAAAATTCCGCGTGTTGGCAATCGGGTCATCCCTCCGGTAGAGGAAGGCAGAACGACGATCAAGTTCGGATATGTGAACACCATCCCCAAGCTTGTAGAGATGCAAGAGTTACTGAATGAGTTCGGCAAACGCTATCCGCATATCGACGTTCAGCCGCTCGAGTTGTCTTCAGGAAACTACTCAACATCTTTGAAAGAATATTTGCAATCGGAAATCATGGATGTCGTACTGATGAATAATAACAATTACCAGGATTTTTTGGAGCAAGGCTGTACAGAGCTGCTGGAGCCGATGGAGGAACAGCCGGGCACGTATCGTTTTCTTTCCGGCCCGTTCCGGTACGGTGACCGTAATCGCGTTCGCCCCTTCATTTATTCTCCAGTTGTGCTTTGTTATAATAAACAGCACTTTAAGGAAGCCGGCGTATCACCACCCGACAGTAGCTGGACCTGGGACGATTTGTTCGCTAATGGTCGAAAGGTAGCAGAAGGTCATGACTGGTACGGTTTTTATTTTTATTTGCCTTCTCGTAACCGGTGGCCGTTGTTCCTGCTTCAAAGCGGCACAACGTTTGCGGCAGAACAGGATGACGAAGGCAAATACCGGTTCAGTGGCTCAAAGCTACTCGACAGTTTAGGAACCATCCGAAAGCTGATAGGCATGAAGGATGTATTTCCAGCCGTATTGTCCGAGAGCGATGCGGATGCGGAAGCCTTGTTCTTGCAAGGCAAAGTGTCCATGATAATGACGACCTATTATTTCTTGAATCAATTGCGTCAATCCGATTTGGCATTCGATATTGCTCCATTGCCTCGGCTGCAAAATGCTGATACGCTGCTGATTATAAATGGACTGGCGGTTAACAGCAAATCACAGAACAAGGATGCATCCATGCTACTCGTTGATTTTCTCACCTCACACGAGGCGCAACTGATCATTAGGCGCAAGACACTGAATATTGCAGCCAACCGTTTGGTGATGGATTGGGAAGGTGAGGAAGTGGGTTATCGTCCGGCCCGTTTTCAGCTTTACCGTGAGATCTTCCCTACCTATCGTCTGGTTACAGAGCTGGGTTTAAGCAACCTCCAGTTGAAAGAGATTCAACGCGATATCATGATGTTTGTATCAGGCCTACTGGACAACGACGAGTTATGCCGCAGGCTTGAGGAGATATTGAATGCGGTAAATCAGGAGACTCAGCACTCTTGAAGACTGAAAGTTTATGTGAAAATCCCGGCACAGGTTCAATTCTGAACCTGTGCTTTTTGTTATGCTGAAGTATTTGTTTGTCGCACAATAATTGACTCATATATGACTCATAAAAACATGTTGACTATACTTTTATTATTATTATATGATGCAATAGAAGTCAGATATGAGTTAACGCGAACTCATTATTATTAAGGTGGTGTAGCTGCAACGATGGAAAAGGAAGGCGTTTATTTTCACAATGTTTCGGAGCTGGTTCATAAACCCTATCAATCTGGATTGCATCTCCAGCGTTTTCCACAGCATGTGCGCAATGGCTTGTCAGAGAAAGGAAGAACCAAAGCTATACAATCGAACGGCTGCGAATTGCGGTTTGTCACCGAATCCAAGCATGTTAGGGTCACTGTCGGATCGAATGATAGTAACGGCCGAGTTGTGGTATGCAGAGGGGATTTTTTTCATTCTCAGCATTTTTTGCAGGCGGGTACGGTAACCACTCTGCACTTGGAGGAGCCGGAACGTTTTACAGAGGTATCAAGTAAGCGGCTGAATCAGTCTGGATTTTCCTCTAACGTATGGCGTTTGCATTTTGATCGTTTCGGAGCTGTTTTCTACGATGTGGATGCTTTTGGTTGTGAAGTACGTGCGCCTAGACCGGATGAGGTGCCGAAGCTTACGATGCTCGCCTATGGATCTTCCATCAGCCAGAGCGCGGGATCCACGCATCATTTCAATGGTTACTTACAGCAGACAGCGCGCAGACTTGGTGTGGATGTGCTAAATCTTGCGCTTAGCGGATCTTGTTATTGCGAGGACGTAGTTGCCGATCATCTGGCTGAACGTGAGGATTGGGATTTTCTGTTTCTGGAACTTGGTGTCAATATGCGTGCTGTAGTGTCTCCCGAGGAATTCAAGCGTAGAGTGTCTTACATGCTGGACCGGGTTATCGAAAATCATCCTGACAAACCTGTGTTTGTTACTACGATTTATCCGAATCGTGCAACGTATTTTCTTGATGCAGGCCATCTTCTTCATGTCCAAGAGGGGATTTTTAACGAAGTGCTGCTTCGTTACTGTGAGAGCAATAAACATCCACAACTACATCTGCTGGATGGCGCATCAGTCATGCGCGATCTTACCTCGCTGACCTCCGATCTGATTCATCCTTCCGATTATGGACACACGCTAATGAGCGAGCATTTAGCAAAACTGTTGCGGCCCATGATCGAGCCCCTCCGAACTTCTAGTCATTCTAGTGCCGTGTCCCAAATTTTGTAATAGGGAGTTGATGGAAATGAAGCGTTGGATGCTTACCATGGTGGGAGTTTCATTATTAGCCGCCTCTATGAATGGATGTTCCTCTTCTAATAAGGGGGGAGAAGAGCAAGCGGGGGAGAGTCCAGAAAAAACCACTGCTATCTCCATATCGTTCCGGAGCGGAAACATTTCGTATGCAGACAATCATCCGAATATCAATGATGACAAATGGGTCAAAAAGCTGGAGGAACTTACAAATACAGATCTTAACATCCGTTTGATGCAGCAGAAAAATTTTGATTCCCAAATGATCCAAATGTTCGCGATAAACGACATTCCGGATGTCGTGCAAGCAAGCTCTGGGCTGACGAACCCTCAGTTGGCAGGTTCCGTGGAGGCTGGAGTATTCATGCCACTTAATGAATTGCTTGAGCAGTATGGGCAAGATCTTCTCAAGAAAGTTCCGAAGGAGGCATGGGACAAGGAGACCGATGCGAAAGGTAATATCTACGCGATTCCGGAATGGCTGTCCAATCCGTCACGCCGGGCAACTTGGATTCGTGCGGATCTTTTGGAACAAACAGGGCTGCCAGAGCCTAAAACAGTCGATGACTTCCTGAATGTCATGCGTGCTTTTAAGAAGATGGGTGTGGAGAATCCTTATATGGGCCGGGAGGACTTTGTATATTCGGATATGTTCTTCGGATCTTACGATACCTTTGCCAATTTCTTTATGAAACAAGGGGATCAAATTGTCCCGAAATTTATGAATATCGAAAATATGCAAAAGACGATCCAAACGTACAAGACAATGTTCGACGAAGGACTGATAAACAAAGAGTTCGTCACAATTAATCCCACGAAATTCAAGAACGATATTCTTGCAGGCAAGGCGGGTATCTGGAACATGAATGCCAACCTGTTGATCCAATGGGATCAGCAGCTAAGAGAACAGGTGCCTACTGGTAAAATGAAGCTGATCGCCTCGCCCACAGGACCTGACGGTAAGGGGGGACTTCGTCTTGTCGGTACGGTGCCGCGAGCGTATTTAATTAACAAGGATGCGAAAGATCCTGCCGGGATCATCAAGTTTTTCAACTGGATGGTTAGTGACGAAGCGGAAAAGTTTTTTACCTTCGGAATTGAAGGGGAAAACTACACTGTAGAGAACGGAAATATTAACTATAACAGACCGAAAACAGCCGATGAAGCTGATGAGGAAACGTTCCGTCAAATCCTGCTGTGGTTCGTACAGGATACTACCTACAATAAAGGCGCGCTTAGTCTCACACCCGAAGGAAAAGATTTGATGAAGCTCTACGACACAGTACTTGCGAATGAGGGACGCGACGGGATTCAATTTGAACCGCAAGTAAAAGGCTATCAGAAAAACCCGGACATCACTCCAGGTGGAGATAAATTGCCGCCTGTTATATTGACGCATGTGATCAATATGGTATACGGCAAAAAGCCGATCTCAGACTATCCGAAGGTGGTGGAGGAATGGCTGCAGAAAGGGGGAAGTGACGTCGTCAAGGAAGCAACAGAACGTTATAACAATAACGACGGTGTAATTTTGTCCCGACATTAATAAGCTGCATCTCAAAAGAGGTTTGAACTCCATAATGCTTGTGATTACCTATACCATGTCAGGGAGGAATTCATTTGAGAAACGGACTATATAGGAAAGCTTTTCGAGTGGGCATTAGAGTACTGTTGGCGTTGGCTTTGTTATATTCGCCTTTGGAAATGCAAGCGCTTACCAAAGTTTATGCAGACGGAATAAACGATGACTATGTTACGCTCTACGAGGAAAACTTCGATGACCCTGACAATTTTGGATCGACCGGTGGCGTTACCATTCCGGGGCCTTGGCTGCAGGAAGGTGAAGGAAATAGCATGGCGAAAACTTCGGTTTCGTCCACGGCCCCGTCCGTACCGAATCTGGTGAAAATCGATGGCAAGGATGCATTGGCGCTGCCAGTGAATTCGACGGGGTACCGCAATCTTCAATTGAGTTATTATACACGGGCATCCTCCTACATCGGAGGAAGCGTCATCGTAGAATGGTCAAGTGACGGAGGGATAAATTGGACAACGTTGGAGGAATTTAAGCTGCCCCCAGGGACGCTGGAACAAAAGAACAGTGAGCCGAATCAACTCAAAGTCCAAAACTTGGGCAGCGGAGCTGACAACAACCCGAATGTCAAGATCCGGGTCCGTGTGGGGGAATTGATGAGCGCGAATATGTACATCGATAGTGTCGCCCTCAAAGCTCAAGCGATTCCTGGAATACCACCCGCAGAGACACCGGTGCCAATCCCTACACCGGTTGAACCTAAGCCGTTTGTGGTTCCTGAAGGCGTTAAGCTGTCTGAAGATGTGCTGATTGGGAACGCTGGAACGCGGCCGATTTATACTTCGATTGCCGTACCTAAGATCCCGCCTCATGCACCGATGCCAGTGATGGTATACATTCATGGCGGAGGTTGGAACCATGGGGACCGGAAGCAAGCCCTTGCCAGTATCTGCAACTATGTAACCAAGCGAGGATATATCGGAGTATCGCTGGATTACCGCCTAACCCCGGAAGCGCCATTCCCGGCGCAAATTCAGGATGTGAAGCTTGCTCTCCGTTACTTGCGCGCGCATTCGGCAGAATACCATTTGGACCCGAGTCGGATCGGTGTATGGGGTTCGTCGTCAGGGGGGCATCTGGCCTCACTGCTCGGTACGACTGGGGACATCAAGTCAGGCGAGACAATCACATTGGATACTGGACATACCGTAAACGTTCCGGATTTGGAGGGGAATGGGGGTTGGCAGCAATATTCTGATCAAGTGCAAGCCGTTGTCGATCTGTACGGTCCAGCGGATTTTACAACAAACTTCGCTAATAGCTATAAATCCGTGAAAGCGCTTTTAGGCGGGAACGACGCGTTCTCTGTGCCAGACCAGGCAAGGTTGGCCATGCCTGGCACTTATGCGTCACCGGACGATCCGCCTTTTTTCATCCGCCATGGGGATGTGGATGCAACGATCCCATACACGGACAGCATTACGTTCTCCAATCAATTGAAGGATGCAGGCGTGAAAGTGGTCGATGTCAAAATTGTACCGAAACAAGGTCACGGTTTTATAGGCGAAGCGGCTGAGCAAGCAAGCGCCGAGGCTTGGGCTTTTATGGATCAATATGTAAAGAATCGAACGGCAACAACATCTGATGATGAGGTTGTATACCGCGATCTAGCCAGTCTGACACCGAGCGACGATGCAGTCATCGACAGCAGCAAGCCCACTGTAAACTTCAATAGCGCGACGGGCAGCAGCAATGGATTGTTCAGTATTTCTTCTGGCGCCGAGAACAAGAAATATGTGTATTTTAAATTTGATGTCTCTTCATATAGCAATCCTGCAAACAGGTATATTTTTAATGTTGCTGCCAAAAAGGGTTCATCCAATGCGGACCTCGAACTTTCGTTATTCGGCCTAAAGGATACAAATTGGACTGAATCGGAGCTGACTTGGAGCAATGCGCCTGTCACGGATCTGACCATTGCTTCGTTAAGTGGGAAATTTACCGTAACGGCAGACAAATCAGGAGCTCCACAGGTTTACAGCATCGATGTGTCCGAGTTTGTCAGAGACAGATTGTCCGCATCGGGCGGTAATATCGCTTTTCTGCTTGGTGATACGGCAAGCACTGGAATTTCCCTCAATGTCTATTCGAAAGAAGCTAATGGCAACAGCAACCCCCGTCCACAGCTTGTTGTTCAAGAAGCGGTTGAACCTTCAAGTGACCTTGAGAAACCTTCCTGGCCGGATGGAAGTTCTCTGAAGGCTGTCAATATAGGTACAGAGTTCATTCAACTTTCATGGCCGGCCGCCAGCGATAATCAAGGTATCGCCTCCTATCGCGTATACCGGGATAACACCCTGTTATCCAATGTTAACGATGCAACGTATACAGTCGTTGGGCTTAGCCCTAGCACGGCGTACAGCTTTAAGGTTGAAGCGGTGGATCAGTCGGGCAATACATCCGTACCGCTTGCTTTTACCCGGTCAACGCTTACAGAACCCATCATTCCTTATGCGATTGCAAACGTGACAGCTAGCGACAGCGATGGCAATATCGCAACGAATACCATCGATAATAACTTGTTCACCCGTTGGTCCGCTGCAGGTAAAAGCCCGTGGATCCAATACGATTTAGGCGAAGAGAAGCAGATCAGTTATTTAGGTATTGCCGTTTATAAAGGTGATACGCGCACGGCTCAATTGAGTATCGAAACTTCAAATGACGGTTTGGCTTGGACTACGATATGGACTGGTGCAAGTATGTTCAGGACGATAGAGATGCAACCTTTCGATCTTTCTGACACAGAAGCAAGATATGTGCGCATCGTAGGTCTTGGAAATTCTGATGGCAGCGCGTTTACAAGTTTATCGGAGGTAAACATCTATGCGCCGTTCGCAAATGGAGATACACCTGTAGCCAGCATTCCGAATTACACGCCTAATCCACCCCGGGAACCGATCCCATTCACAGCTCCCGGATTAACTGAACCTGATGGTACGGTGCATCCGGTTCATTCCTCACCTACTACCACTGGGCGCCTCTTGAATGTGCTGGACTATAATGCTGATCTCGCCGATAACGACACAGATGACGGTATTGCTATTCAAGCTGCCATAAACAGTGCTGAGCCCGGCGATGAGGTCTATTTGCCGTCTGGGGTTTATAATTTGAACTCAACATTGGATACCCTTGTCAATTTGAAGCTCAAGTCAGGTGTAAACCTTCGCGGTGAGGATCAATCAACAACCATCCTCAAGACATCTCTCAATAAGGTAAAAAACAGCACCTTGATGAAAGTATCCGGACAGCATGATCTGTCCATATCCAACCTCACATTGACTTCTACCTGGAACGGTGTCTACACGACGGATCATAAAGTGAACAACCCGGACGCAGGTGGTCCCGACAGCATGATTACCATTGCAAATTTTGGTGAGGTTCCGTCATACAACATCACGGTTGATGGGGTTACTGTAGAGAAGTATTCACGTATGGGTGTGCGTATCGACAACAGCCGTGATATTGTCGTACGCCGCAGCACGTTCCGAAATGCGACAGATGTAGGGCCGGGTGGTGCTGGCTATGGTGTGTCGATTCAGGGCATGGCCAAACAGGACCGCAACGGGTATGAGAACGACACGGTTTGGAATGTTGTGGAGGACTCCCATTTCGAAGGCCCTTATTTGCGGCATGGGGCGCTGATCCAATTTGTTGCCCATAACAATGTCCTGCGAAACAATCAGTTTATGAATACAAAGCTGGATGCCATCGATCTGCATGGAGAACTCGAATATTTGAACGAGATATACGGCAATTTGATTAGTGACATTCCCTACGGCGCGGCGATCGGGCTGGGAAACACCGGGGGTACAGCACCCAGCAATCACAGTAAGTCAGGACCGCGCAACTATATCCATGACAATACGATTCGTAATACAAGAGAAGGAATCAATGTAACTATGGGCACTCCGGATACAGTCATCGAGCGAAATGTGATTGAAAATACAACTCATATAGAGGACGCCAAAGGCATTCAGATTTTGAACGGGCCAGGTACAATCATTAAGGAGAATATCATTCGCAACAATACTGCGTCGAATTATTGGGCTGTATCCCTTGAGCATGATCCCGGCGACAGCAAAGCAAATGATATCGGAGCGGGCGACCCGCAGGACGTTCAATTGATCGGAAATTCGCTGATTAGTAATACGAACGGCATTCGACTTCTTGCTGGAAAAGGGATCATCCTGCAGGGGAATCTTATTGACAGTATAAGTCGCAATTATTTCAAAAATGATCATGTGGTAGTAGAGGGTTGGCCGTTACCGAATATACCCTAAAGAAAACACAAGCTCACTCATAGAAACTCCATATTGCAAGCGCTTTATTGTAGGTAGAATGAGGTTAGATTCATTCACTATTCAAGGAAATGGAGGAAGGCCGATGCCACATATTGAGATTAGGATGTACGAAGGCCGAACAAGTGAGCAGAAGGAGGAGATAGTCACCGTATTCACGCGGGAGTTATCCCGAATTATTGAACGGGATGAACGATTTATTACCGTTGAATTTCAAGAAATTCCCCTGGATGAGAATGCTCCGGCGAACCTGCTGAAAACAGGATCTATAGGAAACGGTTATGAAAGCTAAGTTAACTGGGGTTGACCTTATTAACTACAAAGCCGACACGAAAAGATCCTTGCTTTTAAACATGTGGAAATTCAGAGCACTCTATGTGATTGCGATTCCCGGGATCTTGTATTTCATCATTTTCAAGTACTTGCCGTTGGCTGGTTCAGTTATTGCATTTCAAAACTACAACATTTTTAAAGGCTTTACAGGCAGTGAATGGGTGGGACTTGAGCACTTTAGGACGATGTTTCAATACCAGGATTTCGGAAGAATCTTGAGCAATACAATTCTTCTAGGCTTGTATGATCTTATATTCGCCTTTCCGGCTCCAATATTGCTTGCGCTTCTGCTGAATGAAATTCGGCTTGTGTTTTACAAACGGTTTTTGCAAACGGTGGTTTATATGCCCCATTTCCTGTCTTGGGTAATTGTCAGCGGTATCGCCTTGGGTATACTCTCCCCAGGAACAGGGATTGTGAATCAGGTTTTACAAGCCTTCGGCTTTGAACCAATTTATTTTCTTGGTGAAAATTCATACATTCGCACGATTTTGATCAGTTCCGGTATCTGGAGGGATTCCGGGTACGGTACGATCATTTATCTGGCCGCGTTGGCAGGAATAAACCCAGATCTTTATGAGGCTGCTGAAGTAGACGGAGCCGGGCGCTGGAAACAAACCTTAGCCATTACACTGCCGTCTCTGATACCGACGATTATGATTTTGTTCCTTCTCCATATCGGGAGATTTCTTGATCTTGGCTTCGAGCGGGTATGGGTATTCCTGAACGCGCTTAATACCGGGAACGGGGAGATTCTGGACACTTATATCTATAAGGCGGGGCTGCTGTCTCAGCAATACAGCTATACAACAGCAGTGGGGCTATTCAAGTCGGTAGTTGGACTCATTCTGGTGCTCATCGGCAACATTTTGAGCAAAAAAACAACCGGTGAATCGCTGTATTAATCGCTCTTTATGGAGGTAGGGATGATGAGAGTACGCTATACTCGCGGCCAGAATCTATTTAATGTGTTCAATCTTTTGTTTCTGACCGCTCTCGCTTTGGCTATGTTTCTGCCGTTTCTGAATGTGATTGCCCAGTCCTTTAGCAGCTCTGAAGCAATTATTAATGGCAGGGTAGGTTTGCTGCCAAAGGAATTTACCGCGATCAATTATCAGTACGTTTTCAGCGATCATTCCATTTGGCGGGCGTTCGGTGTCTCCGTCTATATTACGGTACTGGGCACCGCAATTAATCTGATTGCGACAGCGTCTCTCGCTTATCCGGTGTCGCGGCCGGAATTCCTAGGACGTAAATACATCGTCATGATGGTATTGTTCACTATGGTATTCAGCGCCCCTCTTATTCCAAATTTTATCCTGATAAAAAATTTGGGGCTTATGAACTCCTTATGGGCACTTATGATTCCGGGCGCCATCAGCGCTTTTAACTTTTTCGTGATGAGAAGCTTCTTCATGCAGCTGCCTCAGGAGCTGATAGATTCCTCTAGAATCGATGGGTGTGGCGAGCTGCGGATCATAGTCAATATGGTACTGCCGTTGTCCAAACCGGTAATGGCCTCATTGGGGATTTTCTACGCCGTCGGGCACTGGAATACGTACATGAGCGCTCTGTATTATATCAACAAGCCGTCTTTATGGCCTCTGCAGGTGATGTTGAAGAAGCTCTTCGAGACGGACGATATCAGCATTGATCCGGCTTCCTCAGTGTATAGCTCTTTGGCCCACACCTCACCTGAGGGCATTAAAATGGCTGTTATCATTGTCGCTACTATTCCGATTATCATGATTTACCCGTTTCTTCAACGCCATTTCGTTAAAGGAATGATGGTCGGATCCGTCAAATCCTGATCTATCATAGTGTGGTAGAATAGGAACGCGTTAAGCGAGACGAATCGGAAGGTGGTATCCATGGATGAGATGTGTATTAATCGTAGACGACGAGCCCATGATTCGAAAGGGACTTTCTATCATGATCCAGCAATGCGGCGAGCATCCGTATAACATTAAGCTGGCCCAGAATGGCGAAGAGGCAATTCAGCTCATTATGGAGGAGCAGCCGGATTTTCTTTTTACAGATATCCGTATGCCCAAGGTAGACGGACTGGAGCTGTGCCGGCGGCTGTCGGAGATGGAGACGGATATTCAGACTGTTGTCATCTCGGGTTATGGGGATTTTGAATACGCCCGCCAATGCTTGTCCTATGGAGTGAAAGAATATCTCCTGAAACCCGTGAGCAAAGGGAACCTTCAAAATGTGATCGGCAAACTGGAAGCGCATAGAGAGAAGTTAGAGAGTTTTGTCTCTGTCGCTAAGCTCGATGAATGGGTCGTGCGTATGGATGATGCCATCTGGACCTTGGATAAAGAAAGGCTGTACCTTGTACTGAAGGAATGGGAAACTGACTTCCTCCAGCGCAAGATGAGCCGAATTCAGCAAAAAGAGCTTCTGGAAGAGGGCTACGCTTTGCTCGTGAAGAAGCTGCTTGTCAATTCAGTTACACCCGGTAAAAGCGTGTTAGACTTGTCCGCAGCAGCTGGACCTGAGCAGTTATTCCGCTGTTTCGCAGAAGCGTCAGCAGCAATATTGGAAGAGCTTCGTAGAAAGCGCAAGGGTAAAGCGAAGGATCCGATAGAGGAAGCTAAAGCATTTATAGAAAAGCATCTCGCTCAGGAAGTATCGCTGGAAGAAGTGGCGGAAGTGCTTGGACTAAATGCCTCTTATTTCAGCCAGATGTTTAAGCACTCAACGGGAGAGACCTTTGTACATTACCGCATAAAACGCAGGATGGAGAAGGCCAAAAGATTGCTTGCCGATGCAAGCTATCGGATCACCGATATTTCCTATGAGGTCGGGTATGCAGACCATCCTCATTTTACGAAAACGTTCAAAAAGTTCACCGGGCTGGCTCCTTCCGAGTATCGCAACCAGCTGGGGATCGATTGATGAGAAAGAGTCTGTCGAACAAGCTGTTCGCCTCCTTTCTCACCGTCATTCTTCTATCCTTGTCCATGGTTGGATTTATCTCCTATTTTCAGGCTTCGGCTGAGCTGGATAAGTCTTCAGAGAAGTCCATTGCCCAAGTTATCAGAAGTGCGTCTTATCAAACGGATCTGTATTTGCAAAATTATGAAAAGGCTAGCGATTCCATCCTGTCCTACAATCAAGTCAAGGAGTTCCTGGATATGGACCCAGAGGATAGCTTCTCCTACTATCAATATACGAATGACATTCAGAAGTATTTGTTTCGTTCTTTGTTTATTCTGTATCCTCAGATTAATCTGATGTACATCATCGGTGAACACGGCAAGGCCATTAGCGATGATAACTCCTATCAGGCGCATAGCCTGCAGTTTCATCCTCAGGAACGCTACCGTTTCTTAAGCGAACATACGCCGGAGAGCGGCCGCATCACCATTCTCAACACGAATGTGATGAATGAAGGGGATAAGAACATTATTACGATGGTCCGACGAATCAGAGGGGTCTCTTCCTATCGTCCTAAAGGTATAGTGGCCATTGAATTTAAGGCAGAGGATCTGGCCCGCATATGGGAACCTCTTGATCTGGGACAGGGCGGGTCCTACTTTATCATGGACGAATTCGGCAAACTCCTCTATCGGGCGGAAGGGAATAATAACCACCCTGGGTTATCTGCTGAGCACATTCAGAACGTATTTCAACACCCAAATGACTCTGTGGTGGAAAAAGTAGACGGGAAAGAGTATTTGTTCGTGTCGAGAAAATCCGAATATTCCAAATGGCAGCTTGTAGTATCCATACCCGTTGGTGAGCTGCGCAAGCCTATTTCTACCATTCGTACGACCACGCTGGTGGTGGGAGTTCTCACGCTTGTAGGCACACTGCTCCTTGCAACCTGGTTCGGACGATCCATCACGAAGCCCATCCTGATTCTTAAGGAGGGCATGAGGGAAACGGAAAAAGGCAAGTGGCGCAGGCTTGAGATGAACGGCCGTCAGGATGAGCTGGGGGGATTGATGCGCAGCTACAATCTCATGGTGACCCGGCTTTCCGAAATGATTGAGCGGGTATACGAAGCGGAGCTTACCACCCAGAAGGAGGCTCTGGAGCGTCATCAAGCTGAATTCCAGGCACTCCAGCTGCAGATTAATCCGCACTATCTATATAACACATTAGAGACTATCAAATGTTACGCGGTCGTTCAGGATTCGGATGAAATCACAGAAATAGTGGAGGCCATGGCATTCATGCTTCGCTACTCCATCCAAACTAATCTGGAGGAAATTACGATTGCCAATGAGCTTAATCATGTACTGAGCTACATGACGATTCTCAAGCACCGGATCGGCAGAGAGTTCGAAATTGACGTAGTGATTCCGCCGACGCTGCTACTGGCTAAGATGGTCAGGCTGACACTTCAGCCCTTGATCGAAAATATTTTTCAGCATGCGTTTCCCGAGGGAATTGAAGACAAGCACTATATTCGAATCGACGCCAGAATAGAGGGAGACCGTTTTCTAGTTCTTGTAGAGGATAACGGCGCAGGGATGTCCCGCGAACGGCTTGATAAGCTTCGTGAGAAGCTGAATCTGAATCAGCTGGCGGATACGGAAGGAGATTCCCTCTATCATAGAGGTGGAATCGGGCTCATGAACGTGCACCGGAGAATTCAAATGGTGTTCGGTGAACAATACGGGTTAAGTGTCGAAAGCGTGGAGAATGAGGGAACCCGGCTGATCTTATCTATGCCTGCGGAGTGAGAAGATAGATGTTTTCAGAAAAAACTACTACTAGGAGGAAATATGCAATGAAAATTGATTTGACTGGTAAAATTGCGCTTGTTACAGGGTCCAATGCAGGGATAGGCCGACAAATCTTGGAGACTTTGGCTGCTTCCGGCGCCAAAGTGGCGGTAAACTATTTGTTTGGTTCTGCGGAGGAGACGGTTGACGCGATCCGTCAGGCCGGAGGAGAAGCTTATGCTTTTCAGGCAGACGCAACAAGTCCTGCCCAATTGGACAATATGGTAAAGGAAATAGAGGAGCATTTCGGCGGAACCATCGATATTCTCGTCAACAATGCAGGCGGTATGATCAATAGGGTTCCAAATACTGAAATGAACGAAGAGCATTACAACAAGGTGATGGACGTCAATTTTAAATCATGCGTGTTTGCCTGCAAAGCCGTAGCAGCAGGAATGATTGCCAAGAAAAGCGGTAAAATCATCAATGTATCTTCCCTTGCGGCCCATGACGGCGGCGGACCGGGGGCTTCCATTTATGCAGCGGGTAAAGCTGCGGTATGGTCTTATACCAAGGGACTTGCCAAAGAGCTGAGTCCTCATGGAATTAATGTAAACGCTATCTCTCCCGGATTTATCGGTCAGACCGCTTTCCATGCTACCTTTACTGCGGATGCGGCAAGACAGGCAACGATTGCAAAGATTCCGCTGGGCCGGGAAGGTGCTCCACAGGATGTGAGCAATGTGGCACTCTTCCTCGCTTCAGAGCTGTCGGATTATCTGACAGGCGAAATTATTGAAATTAACGGAGGCTTGTTCATGCGATGATGAACCTTAAGGAGAAAGCAGATACTTTTTCCTGGGTTGGTCTTGAGGTGGATAAATTGAAAATGGAGCTGGATCCCTTCCGGAGAGAAGAGATTCTGCTCCCGTCAGAACCTGGTGGCTGGTGGCACCAATATGTATGTCCCCAGCATCATACTGAGCTAATCTTCGATGTTATGGAGCAAGATGCGTTTGTTTTTTCTTGCCCGAAGGGCTGCAAGCTGGAAGGTGAACCCTACCGGGGAGCATGGCTGGTATACCGGCATCAGGCGATGACGCGATACGCCCTGCAAGCTGCCGCGGTATTCGCCGCAGACGGAGAAGAATTCTATAGCAGCTTAGCCCGGAAGATTCTTGTCGGTTATGCAGAGCAGTTCCCCTTGTATCCGGTTCATCCCGATGCCCAACCCTGGATGCTTAGTGGCCGTGCCTTTCATCAGGCGCTGACAGAGGCTATCTGGTCCACCACGCTTATTCGGGCCTATCTGCTTCTTGTGGACTATGGAGTAACGTTCACTGAGGAAGAAGAGTTGAGGCTTCAAACATTCTTCACGATGCTGGAGGAGAGCATGGAGCAATACCGCCACATCCTCATTTACGAGAAGAAGAATGCAGAGAACAATTATACCGCATGGCTGAACGCTAGCCTGGCTTGTGTATATGCCGCCAAAGGCACCAGAGAAAAGCTTGCTTCTTTGCTGGAGGGAGAAGGCGGATTCTATCATCATCTGTCCATTGGCGTGAAGCCAGATGGCTTTGAATTTGAAGGCAGCACGTACTACCACATTTTTGTATTGCGGGCTTATCTCATAGCAGCCGAGATGTCCGGGCGCTTTGGGGTTGACCTCTATGCTGCCAAAGGAGATCAGGGACAATCCATCCGTGGCATGTTTCAGTTACTGGTAGAGCTTAGCGGCGATAACGGGGAGCTTCCAGCCGTGCATGATGGTCCTTATGCGCGCGTTCCTTTCGCCCGAGAAATTGCTGAAGTATTCGAAATAGGTATTGCGGTTTACAAAGACCCGAGTCTCCAGCCAATACTGGCGAATGCTTATAGGTATCTATATGGACAGGAATTAAGGACTGGTCTGGAGGCAGTGCTGTATGGAGCAGGTGAGAGTAAGGAACTTCAGACCAGTTACAGGGTGAGAGACTCTGTTCTACTGCCGGATTCCGGATTCGCCGTGCTCCGCCACCCGGGCAATCCGTTGTCCGTTCTGGCGGATTTCGGAGAGCATGGCGGATCACATGGGCATTTTGATAAGCTTCATATCACGATTATGCACCGATGGGGGGAGGTTGCTCCCGAGCTGGGCATGGTTCCTTATGGATCTGTTTTGCGGAAGGAATGGTATTCCGAAACCGCGAGCCATAACACGGTTACCATCGGAGGGCGCTCCCAAGCTCAACATACCGGAAGGTGCTGTCAATTCCGTCAGGAAGGCAATGCTACGTACTTATGGATTCGCTCAGACGGCGCCTATGAAGGAGCTGTTCTAGACCGGCATCTTGTATTGGCCGGCGGTTGGCTGCTGGATTGGTTTCATGTTGAGCAGGTGACGGAGCGGGATCAGGAAGTGGACTTATGGTTTCATCCGACGGGACATTTGCTGTTACCGTTCGACCTTCACCGTGTCCAGACGGACTCTCCGGCAGTCCTTGGTCTGGAAGCAGGTTATGGCTCAGTTGAAGTACTGTCCGCAATGAAAAATGAGACGGATTGTCCGTTAAATACGGAGTGGAATATCCGTTATGATGGAGTGAGCACCGGCCGGGAGTATGAAGTATCCACGAGTACTCTACTGGCGCCCGGCTCCACTATGTATGAAATCCGCACACCGGGTAATGCCGAAGACCCGAGTAGATTGCTACGAGGTATTATGCTTCGGCACAAAGGACCGTCGGTTAATTTTATTACGGTTTATCGGGACGGTCACGAACCTGCTGTACTGAAGCTAGTGAGTCAGGTGGGCGAACCGCCCCGAATCCAAATAGCAACAACTGGGCAAGTAGTGGTCTATTGCCTTGACCCTAAAGCGGGACTGATTCAGGAAAAGTCCCGGAATACGGAGGAGTAGAGATGTTAGAACCTTTATTTCAACCTACCAGCGGCGTACTCGACCTGTCATATGGGCCAGATGAACATACAGATGTTGGAGAGAATCCTCCGCGGTTTACTTGGATGCCTGCATGTCTAGAAGAGAGTATGTATGAGCTGCAGATCTCCTCAAACACTGGATTTGAGCCGGAAGGTACGTTGACCTACAGTAGAATTCCCTATAATTTGTTTACCCCGGATAAGCCGTTGGCGCCCGGCTCGTATTATTGGCGATACAGTCTTATCGGGGAAAATGATATCCGTTCCGAGTGGAGTAAAGTAAGAGCTTTTGTGGTGGAGGATGAACTGCCGCTAACACCACTGCCTTCCCGTACAGAACGATATTCAACTGCTTCCGCCCACCATCCGCGGCTATGGCTTCAAGCGGAGCAACTTCCGTCTTACCGGGAAGTTGTCCGCCAAGACCCCATTTCCACTGGCTGGGATGACTTCCTGAAGCATTCCGTTTTACCCTGGACAAAGCGCGAGCTTATTCCCGAGCCTGCACCGTATCCAGATAATAAGCGTGTCGCCACACTATGGCGGCAGATGTATATGGACTGCCAGGAAGTTTTCTATGCTGTCCGGCATCTTGCTATAGCTGGAGTTGTGTTGGAGGACGAGGCGCTTATCGCCAAAGCTAAAGAGTGGCTGCTTCATGCGGCAAGCTGGAACACGGATGGTACCACCAGCCGGGATTACAATGATGAATGCTCCTTTCGCATAGCCGGAGCGTTGGCATGGGGCTATGATTGGCTTCACGGCTCTCTGGTGGAAGAAGAACGCCTTAAGGTAAGGCAGGCGCTACTGCGAAGAACCGGGCAGATCGCATTCCATGTCATCGAACGTTCCCGCATCCATCAAGTTCCTTATGACAGCCATGCGATCCGCTCTTTATCCTCTGTACTCGTACCGTGTTGTATTTCCATGTTGGGTGAGGAGGAGAAGGCGCAGGAATGGCTTGATTATACGCTGGAATACTTCTCCGCCATGTATACTCCATGGGGTGGCAAAGATGGCGGGTGGGCCGAAGGTCCGATGTATTGGACCACTCAGATGGCATTCGTTACGGAGGCGCTCAATCTAATTCGCAAATACATGGCAATCAATTTCTATGACCGTCCTTTCTTTCGCAAAACCGGTGACTTTCCGCTCTATTGCTTCAGTCCGGATACCGTGAGGGCCAGCTTCGGCGATCAATCGTCACTGGGAGATCCGGTCAATCTCAAAACGGGCTTCAATATCCGCCAATTTGCCGGTTTAACCGGGAATGGCCAGTACCAATGGTATTTTGAGCAAACTAAGGAACTGAACCCTGACACCCAGATGATCTTCTATAACTACGGCTGGTGGGATTTCCGGTTCGATGAAATGGTTTATCGCACGGATTATCCGCAGATTTCTTCAGAGCCACCGGTGGCTGCAGAACCTCTGAAGTGGTTTCAGGATGTGGGATGGGTCGCCATGCATCATCGGATGGAGGATCCGCAGGAACATATCATGCTGTTGACCAAGAGCAGCCGTTACGGCTCTGTGAGCCATAGCCATGGGGATCAAAACGCCTTCCTGCTGCATGCCTTCGGCGAGCCTTTGGCTATTGAAAGCGGCTATTACGTTGCATTCAACAGTACGATGCATATGCAGTGGCGCAGGCAGACCCGCTCCAAGAACGCAATTCTTATTGACGGCATAGGCCAATATGCTGGCACGGACAAGTCGAAGAACATGGCAGCCTACGGCAAGGTGTTGAAGGCGTATAGTACGCACGGAATCAACTACACGCAAATGGATGCCACCGAAGCCTACCGCGAGAATGTACCCTATATCAAGCGGTATGTGCGGGAAATATTTTTCTTTGATAGCGCTTACTTTGTTATCGCAGACAGTGTCGAGCTGGAACGTCCGGGAAAATTGGATTGGCTGTTTCATACACTGTATCCCATGAAGTTGAAGGAACAATCTTTTAAAGTAAATGGTAAAAAAGCTCAGATGGAGGGCAGATTTGTCTATAGTTCCTCGGGAGAAATGACACTTAGCCAAAGCAATCAATTTACAGATGTAGATCCGAAAGAATGGGAAGGGCTGCCCGAGCATTGGCATTTGACTGCCTCTACCCAAGAGGCTGTAAGCCATCGGATCGTCACTCTTCTGATTCCCCAAAAAGCAGGAAGCCGGGATTACGTATCGTACTTTATGGACGATCAGGACCATGGGGTTCATGTCTACTTTACGAATCAGGGAATTACCCACCGGGTTGAGATCCCAAAAGCTTATTAGACTTAAGATATCTTCATTTTACGTATACACCCCATTGTACAAGGAGAGGGTTATATTATGAAAAAATGGATTGGCATCTGTCTGGCTACCGTAATGGGTGCTACCGTTATTGCAGGTTGCTCGAACAAGGACAAAGAAGAGACTGCCGGAGGTTCGTCAAATACGCCGCAGAAAACTGAATTCTCGATCTCGATGCGGACGCTGGCTTTTAACTATGTTGAGAAATCACCCGACTTGAATAAGGACAAATGGGTGAAAAAGCTGGAGGAGATGACAAACACAGACTTGGATATTGTGTTGGTTCCTCATAAAGAGTTCGAACAGAAAATGGTGCAGATGTTCGCCACTAATGATATTCCGGATGTCGTTCAAGGCTCGGGCGGCGTAAATGGCAAGGAAATGGCTGGTTCCGTTGAAGCTGGTGTGTTCATGCCCTTGGATGATCTGCTGCAGCAAAACGGCCAGAACCTTTTGAAAGTAATCCCGAAGGAAGCTTGGGAGAACGTCACCTATCAGGGAAAAATTTATGCAATACCGGAGTTTCTGTCCAATCCCTCCCGACGGGCGACTTGGATTCGCAAGGACCTGCTGGATCAGACCGGCTTGCAGGTTCCAAAAACGGTCGATGAGTACTTGACTGTGTTGCGTGCCTTCAAAAAGCTGGGGATAGAGAACCCGTACATGGGTCGTCAAGACTTCAAATATGCGGATGCTTTCTTTGGCGCTTATGATGTTTTTCCGTATCTGACTATGTTCGAGGAAGTAAACGGCCAGGTTCAGCCGAAGTTTATGGATAGCGAAAATATGATGAAGGCGTTACAGACCTACAACACCATGTATACAGAGGGTTTGATCAACAAGGAATTTGCCACCATTAACCCGACCAACTACAAAAATGCGATTCTCTCAGGCAAAGCGGGCATGTGGACGATGAATGCCAACGAGCTTCTGCAGTGGGAGCAACAATTGAAGGCTACGACGCCATCCGCCAAGCTGGAGATTATTCCTTCGCCAGTGGGAACTGATGGAAAAGGAGGCTCCTACTTGTACGGCTCCGCTACGCGCACCTACTTTATCAAGGAAGGTACGAAAAATGCTGCGGATATCGTGAAATTTTTTGACTGGATGTTGAGCGAAGAGGCTGAGACCTTCTTTACCTTTGGGATCAAGGACGAAACCTATAAGGAAGAGAACGGCAAAATCGTATACACTTCTCCTGCGGATTCCGCTGCTATAGATGAGGAGCGCTACCGCCAGTCTTTCCTCTGGATGGTGCAGGATACTACTTATAATAAGGGTGTCCTTAACATGACAGAAGAAGGCAGAAGCTTGATCAATGTATATGATACTATTCTGGCTAATGAAGGCCGTGACGGAATTCAGTTCGACCCGCGGCTAGATGCCTTGGTGAAGAATCCAGACATTGCACCTAACTCGGACACGGCTCCTCCGGTACTGCTGACGCACATGGTAAAGATGGTATATGGCAAGGAACCTATCAGCGACTGGCCGAAGGTTGTGGAGGAGTGGCTTTCTAAGGGCGGTAACGATGTCATCAAGGAAGCTACGGAAAAATATAACAACAAAGCAGGCGTCACCATGCCACGCAGATAAACTTATCCTCCAGGGGAGTTGGAATTCAATTTAAGGGCTGCCGAGAGGTAGCCTTTTTAGTTAGGACCAGTTTACTTTAATGCAATATCCAAAGTATGGATTATATGGTAAGTTAAATAGAGACATTCTAATGAACTATCTAAAAAGAAACGGAGTGATTTCATGAAGATGCGGAATTCAAAATTTTTATATTATCTTGTCTGGATCATAGTGGGGGCGCTCTTATTACATTATGGCAACTCGCTAATTAGCCATTACACTGAAGAGGCACAAAAGAACTATCAATTAGAAAATACTGTGTGGATCACGGCTATTGTCCCGTTTGTCTATGGGATCTATCTGGCGTTGTTAGAAGGATTACCTAAAGCTTTTATTGTTAATTGGCCGCTGTTGTTTATTGTGTTTCTTCCAAGTTTTCTTCTGCTTATGTATCCGATTTTAGTAATGTATTTTAACATTTCGAACATAGAGATTTACAAATTTGCAAGCATACATGATGGGGTAGTATTTGGTCTGGTTAGTGGAATGGCACTAGTTAAATCTCTAACGACAAACCGTTAACGAGATTACAGCATTGCTGTTACAGAATTATTGGAGCAGTATAAAATAGTTATATGCAAAATCACCCTTTCAATTATTTGGGTTTTATTGCAAGATATTTATGCATCATGTATTTTATTGAATAATAAGGGGGAGTGCGAATAATGTTATCATCCACAGAGCTTAGCAAGCTGAACGAAGTGAATTACAGGGAGGACCGATTAGAGGCACTTAATCATTTTTATGAGGATCTCTGTAATAAGAAAGTAGCCGATGGCTATATTTATTCTCTTAGTCGTTATGGAAAAATATTTGCTAATGGAGCGGGGGGACGCTTCAGTTACGAAGAAGATAGCGACCAAGAATTGAAAACGGATACAATTTTTCGAATCGCTTCTATTACCAAGCTGTTTACGGCAACAGCGATCTGGCAGCTTGCAGATGATGGAAAAATTTTTATGGGACAACCAGTTAGTTCTATTCTTCCAGAGTTTGATGCCGACCCTTTTAAGCCGATTACAATTGCTCATTTACTGACTCATACCTCCGGCATCGCACCTGATCATGGAACTATAAGTGATACTTACTATAAAAGTGCATGGTGGTATATTTATGAATCAGAGCTTGGAAAAGAAAACTGGATTAAAGCTGGACTTTCCTATGGCATTCGTTTTCCGGTAGGGACTCAATGGATGTATTCCTCGTTTGGATACGTGGTTCTTGGTGCAATTATTGAGAAAATAACAGGTGTTTTTGCAGAAGATTACATAATGGACCACATTGTAAAACCGTTAGGCATGACAGATACTTTCTTTGATATACCGCCTGAGAAAGCTGGTAGGATCGCTATTCGTTCGGAAGAAGCCAAGGAATATCTTCAGAAGCTGCAAAACGGGGAAATTACGGATGAAGAACAAAGGTCTGAGGAAGAAATCAAGACTCCCGGAACTGGTGGGGGACTGTATTCAACCGTTAATGATCTACAAAAGTTCGGAATCATGCTGCTTAACCATGGGGAATACGAAGGGGGTCATGTCTTAAGTCGGATGGCTGTTCAGAGAATGACCAAGCGGTTCAATTCTGAAAAAATTCCAAACTACGCATGGGGAGATGGAGGAGCGGATAGACCATACGGTCTTGGGCCAGACCTTCGATATAATGAAAGTACATCTTATTCTGAAGGCACTTTTTTTCACGAAGGATGGGGGTCTTGTTCTTTGGTCGTTGATCCGGTAGAAAAGCTGATTGCCGTTTGGTATATCCCTTTTCATAAAAATATATGGGACGGTAGAGGGATTTTCGGTACAAACAATGTGATCTGGTCCGGACTCGAATAAGAAAAAGACTTTTTTTATGTGATATCTATAGATAGGCAGGATGTGACTTATGTTTGAGATGATAAAGCACCGCTTTCGCATTATGAGGGCGGTTGCTTTTGTTACTTATAAGGAATGGAGTGCGTACAGGACGCATTCGATGGTTTCTATTTTTGTAGGCCCAGTGTACTTTTTAGTGCAGTATTATATATGGAGCGCTGTTTATAGCGGGGAATCTTACATCAACGGGATGTCACTCTCCCAAATGCTTTCCTATTTTTGTGCTACGATGTTGATCAACTATCTGACTATGGATTTTGCCGATTGGAATTTACAAATGCTTATTCGTACCGGGAAATTCATTACGTTTTCGTTAAGACCGCTAAATCATATGTTCTTTGCTTTATCTCAGAAGGCAGGGCATAGGGTACTTGGGCTTTTGTTTGAATTTTTACCTTGCTTTATGATCTTTTTCTTTATTTTTCATATTGATGTCTTACCCGCAAATTTACTATACGCGATTCTTTCAATAGCTATGGCGTTTATGATGAATTTTTTCATTCATTATAGTATTGGAATGGTCGCCTTTTGGATGGTGCAATCCTCTAGTATTCGTAATTTTTTTAATCTCTGCGAAGGGATATTTTCAGGATCGCTGATTCCATTAGTATTTTTCCCAAAATCCTTACAAATGGCATCCTTTTTCTTACCCTTTCAATATACGGCCTTTCTTCCAGCAATGGTCTATACAGGTAGCTATACTTTAGCTGATATAAGCTTACCTATTCCTCAAGTGTTATTGCTGCAGCTCATAGCCGTAATTATTGCCGGAGTTGTCTGCCGGGTGCTGTATGCGGTGTCGCTTAAGCATTTTACGGGGGTGGGCGCATGAAACGTATGTATCAAATATATAAAACCTGCATGAAGGCGAATATTGCTTCTGCTATCACTTATCGTGTTAACTTTATTTTTAATAGTCTTATCATGCTCATAGGGAATGTGCTGTTTCCTCTAGTAACGGTATTTATTTATAATTCGAATGCTTCATTTGCAGGATGGACCTTTAAAGAGGCGCTGTTAATTCAATCCGTTTTTATTCTGTCTACGGCTTGTGCCGGGATTTTTTTTAACGGAATTATGTGGAATACGATGTCTCATGTTGTAGAAGGGACTTTGGAAGTGGTATTAATTAAACCGACCTCGAGCCTTTTTCTGCTGTTGGCCAGATCTTTTGAGTTCGAAAGTATCGGGCTTTTAGGTGGAGGAGTAATCATGTTCGTATACGCACTTAGCGGAATCGATGGGATGACCATAGGCTCTTGGTTATTGTTCCTGTTGTTGTTTGGTGCAGGGCTGCTTGTTATGTTCGGTGTGGCGCTTATTGTGGCAGCGATTTCCTTCAAATGGGTGGCGAATTCCCGCTTGCCGGAGATGTTTGAGAGCATTAAGTCTTTTGGACGTTATCCAGGGACGATTTTTCCTAAGGCAGTCGTAGCTGTGAGTTCTTTTCTGTTTCCGGTCTCCATGATTGCCTACTTTCCAGCATCTACACTGATTGGCCGATGGGAACCCTATTTTTTTATAGCGATTATTCCTTGTGTATTATTTGCTGCCTTCGGAATTTGGCTCTATACATATATGCTTCGCAGTTACAAAAGCGCCGGAGGATAAAAGATTAGTTAAGATCTAAGAAGGAGAATTTCACTTGGACATTATTACCGTCAAGAACTTAACCAAGCAATATGAAACCTATCACCGTGGACAAGATGCAAAAAGTGTATTTAAAAGTCTGTTTCACCGTGAAAAATCGATAATTACCTCTGTAGAAGATCTTTCGTTTAGTGTTGGAAAAGGAGAAATCATTGGCATTCTGGGTCCAAACGGTGCAGGGAAATCTACGACTATTAAAATGCTGACAGGCGTTCTCTATCCTACCTCGGGCGAAATAAATGTTCTAGGGTACAACCCTCATAAGCAGAAAAATCAATATGTAAAACAAATCGGGGTATTGTTCGGACAGAAATCGCAGTTAATATGGGACATTCCCCCTTTGGATAGCTTTTATATGAACAAGGAAATCTATGATATTCCTACGAACGACTTTCGTACAAGACTAGACCAATTTGTAAACATGTTTGAGATTGGCGATATTATTACTAAGCCCACGCGCACCCTTTCCCTGGGAGAACGAATGAAATGCGAGTTTATTATGGCGATGCTTCATTCACCACCTGTGGTTTTTTTAGATGAGCCAACGATCGGGCTGGATGTAATAGCTAAACAAAGAATCAGAGAATTCATTAAGCAAATGAATCAGGAAGGCACCACATTTATTCTGACAACACATGACTTGGAAGATGTAGAGCGTTTGGTTCAAAGAGTACTTATAATTCATCAAGGGAAAAAAGTATATGACGACAAGTTCTCTGAACTTCGACTGCATCTGGGTGCCCAAAAAGTAGTTAGGCTTTCAGCCGCCACAACTATTGGAAATATTGATCTGCCTGGCACTCAGATATCGGAAAGAATATCGGATTACGAAGTGGAGCTGCTGATCGATACCGAGCAATGTAAAATGGGCGAGTTTCTGCATATTCTTAGCGAAAAGGTAGAGATCCTTGATATATCCATTAAGGAGATTCCCATTGAAAAAATTATCAGCTCCATTTATGAGATGGATATGGGAGAACATATTCAAGCTTGAGAACGGATCATCTGCAGATTTAGATCGAGCATGGACCATAACTTTTCAGTGATTTCTTTTGCAGAGCAAGGATTACTATGGGTAAACCACCATTCAATCACTCCGACAGTCGCCGAACTTAAAAATTGCACAGATATATCTTTACTCAGCTCATCGAGATTAAAATTGTTTTCTAAAAATTGTACCTTAATCTGCTCATTTATCATTTCTTGTAATTGGTTTCTAAAGGAGAGCAGAGCTTTGTTTCTTAATAAAGTCTTATAAAAAAGAGCATTCTCCTCCAATTGTTCCAGCGTGCGGAGCAATGACGCCTTCGAGGGATTGGGTTCGGTTTCATCCTCCACTGCGGAGCAGCTTTCGATTAGTTGCTGGAGCTGAGCCTCCAGGCATTTATCCATCAGATCGTATTTGTCCGCATAATGGGAATAAATCGTTCCGCGGTTTACATCAGCACGCTCTGCGATTTCGTTGATCGTTATTTTTTCAAAATCTTTTTCAGCCATCAGTTGAATTAATGCATTCATGATGGCTGTTTGGTTTTTTTTAATTCTTCTATCCATGATAAGACTCCCTTTTTATTAAACAATGTATTGTATTTTGTTGAAAAATCAACAAAACCGGTCAAACTAACGATTGAACCCTACCGGAGATGTGATAATCTGATTTTATCGAACAGTTGATCAAAATTCAACAAATGTCTAAAAAGGGATAGAGGAGCTAAATATGAGAGTTTTAGTTTTTGGAGCGGGAGTATTAGGCAGCTATCTTGCGCATGTTCTAGTGCGTGGGGGAAATGATGTCACCATGCTTGCCAGAGGGAAGCGAGCAGAGCAATTGACGAAAGACGGGCTTGTGCTTCGCCATTATTTTCAAATTAAAAACACTGTGGATACAGTAAAGGTCATCTCTACGCTTCGATCCGATGATCTCTATGATCTTATTTTTGTTGTTATGAAATATAATGATTTTCCATCTGTGTTACCTATTCTAGCTGAGAATCAGAGTCTGAATATAATTCTTGTGGGGAACAATGGCGATGCTCTTGGCATGCAAAAGGATCTCCAGGAAATGAGCAATGTGAGGAAAAATATACTCTTCGGATTTCAACTTAGTGCAGGAATTCGGGAAACGAGCGGTCGTGTTATTAAAATACACGCAGGAGGGCAAATGGTACTTGGCAGTTTAGACGGTGAGATTCCAATAAAACACTTACTGGAAAAAGCGTTTGAGAACGCTAAGTATAAGCTAACTTATCATGAGGATATGGATGCTTGGCTCAAAAGTCATATCGTGCCAATAGTGGCTTTGAACTCCCTTAGTTATCTGCATGACGGGGATTTGAAAAAGGTATCTAAAGATAAGAAGCTATTAAAACAAGCCATTTCAGTAATGGACGAGGGGTTTCAAATCATGGAGCAATTAAGCTATACTGTTACTCCAGCAGGTCAAGTTAACTTTGTTCGAAAGCACAAGCAGGCTGTATATTATGGTCTGGCAATAATTCATAAATTACCGTTTATGAAATTAGTGGACGGTTCTTTCAGCGAAATAGCGGCTTTGTTTAATTCATTTGATATTTTGAAGCAACAAGCAAACATTGCAACGCCCAATTGGGATCAACTTAAAAAACAAGCGTTTTCGAAGTTTAATGCAAATGTATAACAATCTTGTTCAGGAGGTATACAATCGATGGCTATATATTTTATAAGGCATGGAATAGATGATGAAGGCTTTCGTGGAGGTTGGAGTCAACGTGGACTTGTAGTAGAGGGATATAGACAAGCCGAACGTCTTGGATATTATCTTAATGAAAATCAATCTAGCTTTAACATAACCCGTATTCTTTGTAGTGATTTGCAACGTGCGTTAGATACAGCAAATGAGATCGCCAGAGAGCTTGATTTGCCTGTTGAAAGCAGCCAGTATTGGAGAGAAACGAACAATGGTGTAATCGCTGGAATGCCCCATGAAATCGTAAATGAACGATACCCGGGTCTTTATTTCTCGGCTTTAAGAATGGATGAGAGATTTCCAGGAGGAGAAAGTCCTCAGGAATTTTTTACGCGAATAAGTTCAAGTTTCTCAAAACTATGTAATGAACTGGAGAGTACTGATCCAAATGAAAATGTAATTGTGGTCACTCATGGTGGCGTAATTAATGTTATATACCATATTTTAAAAGGGCTAACGTGGACGAATAAGAATGCTCATTTCCCGACTTCATATACTAGTATTCATAAAATAGAGTATCAAGTAGATAAGTGGGCAGTTACAGCAGAAAATCTTACGGAACATATATCAAGTGATCAGGCTGCTGGTATGGCCAATTGATTGGGAGGTACAAATATGGGTTTATTGAATGCGCTGATTGAGCAAGCCAAGAATCCTAGAGGGTTCGTAGGAAATATCATGATCAAAATCATGAATCAGGCACATACCAGCATCACAACATGGGGACTTAGAAAAATAGAAATTAAGAGCGGCGATCCTATCCTGGACATAGGCTGTGGTGGCGGTCAAACTATACATACGTTAGCAAAACAAAATAAACAACATGAAATTTACGGCATAGATTACTCAGAACAAGCTG
The DNA here is from genome assembly GCF_037970385.1 of Paenibacillus sp. FSL R5-0928. Taxonomy (NCBI): domain Bacteria; kingdom Bacillati; phylum Bacillota; class Bacilli; order Caryophanales; family Paenibacillaceae; genus Paenibacillus; species Paenibacillus sp. FSL R5-0928. The sequence goes on from NZ_CP150225.1 coordinate 2,631,483, forward strand.
TAGAGACATCTATTCAAAAAAACAATAAGGCTGTAATCGCTGGTAAGGTGAAAATTAGTCAGGGAGATGTGTCAGCGTTACCGTTCAACGATAGATTTTTTGGGACGATCACAGCGATTCAGACACATTATTTCTGGCCGGACCTCGAACACGATATAAGTGAAGCATTTAGGGTGCTGATGGCAGGCGGTACATTTGTTATTATTTCTGAGATCTATAAAATCAATTATCATATGAAGCAATTCACTAAGAACGAAGAGATGGAGCAGTTATTTCGGAAATCGGGCTTTCAGACGGTAAATATTCACGAGAATAACAAATGGAGATGTTATGTTGGAAAGAAATAAAGCGGCCGCACCGCCCCAAAAAGGACGACACAGCCGCTTCGTTTCACCAGCTATTTAAGCCGGGAAGGTATTAAACAAACAACGAACGGGAAATGATGACCAGCAAGATGAAAAGTACCAAAATCGCTCCGGTCGAAGTGAAGGCTCCTCCATGAAATTCACCCATGATTTATTCCTCCTCAACTTATGTCTTCTTCTCAATTGCTGTGACTGATGTCGCAGCTTTCTGAGATAATGACATCATATGCCGAAGAGGGCCTGTTGTACTGGTCTATGGCCTATTGCTCGTCAATATGGGCTTTTAGGATACGTAATCCTTTAGGAAGATGATTTTTAAGCTGCCCTAAACTCGCTTTGCCCCAACTAATCGGCAAACCATCTAAAGTTACAAGTGTCCATCCATGTAATTCGCTGGGGACAGGCAGGCTTTCACCACGTAGCCAAGCATGTATTTCCGGGCCATCACTGCTGAGATCAAAGCTTCGTGAAGCTTGTATGGGCTGTAGTGCCATAGCTAATGCATGAGCAGGTTCAATCCGATTTTTCTTCAAATGGGCGATATGTAGTCCAGCTCGTGGAATACGCAGTCCGTCCAGCAGCCCGGTATGGAGACTGCCATTAAAGGATTCTGGCAGCAAATAAAGGGATTCGCCGAAGAGCAGTGGCACACCTTGGCATGAAAGACCAGGCAGTTCTACCGCAGCCCAGTCTTGAAAAAGCTGGTAGGCATCGCGTACAGAAGAATTAGTTTTTGGGTTGTTTTTACTTCGGCGTTTTTTGGCGTTGCGGTTGGCATCATCATTCACGGATGCAGTGTCAATTTGCTTACGCAGGAGTGCTACAAAGTGACCTTCGCCCTTTTCTAAATGCGGCCAAAGGCGTTTGCAGGTGAGTAGTTCCATATCGGGGTAACTAGCCGTCAATCGAGCAATGGTTTCTTCATTCTCTTGACGGTTAAAGGTGCAGGTAGAGTAGGCTAAAGTACCCCCTGGTTTAAGCATAATGTAGGCGTCTTGCAGGATATCCCATTGTCTCGCTGCGCACATAACTACATGAGCAGGAGACCACTCTTGAATGGCTTTTGGATCTTTTCGGAACATGCCTTCTCCAGAACAAGGAGCATCCAGCATAATTCGGTCAAAAGCTTGCGGGAAACGCGCAGATAGCTGTTCTGGTGTTGCACAGGTTACGAGGGTATTCTTAATGCCCAGACGTTCAACGTTCTCTGCTAGAATTTTTGCGCGTTCCGGATGAATCTCATTAGAGATTAAGAGGCCTTGTCCCTGCATTAAACCAGCGATATGCGTAGTTTTACCTCCAGGGGCTGCTGCAAGATCGAGGACGGTTTCACCGGGTTTAGGTGCCAGCAGTTCAGCTGCGGACATTGCGGAAGGCTCCTGAATATAATATAGTCCAGCGGCATGGTAAGGATGCCTGCCTGGTCGAGCGGGCTCATCATAATAAAACCCGCCCTGGCACCATGGGATAGGTTTCAAATTAAATTGTGAGACTGTACGGTCCACCGCAACTTGGCCTATGGCTGAGGTGCTTTTTAGCGGATTAAAGCGCAGTCCTTGAGTTCGTGGTGCTGAATAACTTTCTAGAAAAGCATCTGCCTCTTGCCCCAGCATTTCTTTAATAGATGCGGTGTAAGAGGCAGGCAGCTGTTCTTCCTTCATAGCTCATTCTCCTTTTTCTTAGTTGCTGTTTCATGTTTATACCGATAAAATCAAGGTATGGGGAACGTAATCGTACCTGAAATTCTACATATATTCAACTATATCATAATTGCCAAGTCTTACAGTACACAGGGCAATTGTAAAGGGGATGTACCATATGAATTTGCTGCAAGCGCTCTTCTTCCCGCCGGAGCAACCCGGTGGTGTATCATCTATGATCCCTTATCTTCAGGAAAGATTCCGTTCAAGCCGTTGGGAGATGGATTTGTTTTGGCTGCCTAAGCGGATTCGCAATAAGGGGCATGAGGAAGTAATATTCGAGACGTTTGATTGGACGCAGTATGGAGAAAGTCCGATCGTTCAGAAATATATTCAGACCTATCGTGATTATTTATGGTGGACTAAACTGCGGATGAGTAAGCCCTATGATCTTATTCATTCTCATCATCCGATTGCGGGCTTAGCAATGAAAAAAGTGTTCCCTGATACTCCGTTAATTCATACCCTGCATTCCAGTTACGAGCGGGAATTGATTCTAAATGGAGCGATTTCCGAGGATGGCTTGGAGCATCGTTTTCTAGTCTCACTTTATCGTGAGCTTGAGCATGTTAGTGATCGATTAATGACGGTGTCGCGATCTTTTGCAGATTATGTGGCCCCTTATATTATTGATCCTTCTAATATAGGTGTTATTCCGAATGGTTTTGATGAAAAAAGATTTAAGCCTGTTCCGCATGATAATGCTATTCCGCAGCTAGTGACCGTGACACGTCTGGTTCCGGCTAAAGGAATAGATATATTACTCAAAGCTTGCGCGGAGCTTAAAAATCGCGGCCATGAGTATGTACTGCATATTATTGGCGATGGTCCTTCACGTGCGGATCTGGAAAAGATGGCCCAACATTTAGGGATCTATAATGAAACGATTTTTTACGGATATACGCTGCACCCTGAAGAATTCATGCCATTCTTTGATATTTTCGTATTGCCCTCTCGGGCGGAGGCGTTCGGTTCAGTGTTTGCGGAAGCGGCACTTAGCTGCCTGGCTTTAGTGGGGACAAATGTGGGCGGAATACCGGAGCAGATTGAAGATGGTGTGAATGGTTTATTGGTCAGTCCTGACGATGAGATTGCTCTTGCTGACGCATTAGAGAAGGTGATATCTGATCCGGCTTATCGTTATGAGCTTTCACGTTCTGCATGGGATAAAGCCAAAAGCCTATATTCGTTGACACGAGTTGCTAATGAACTAAAAAAAACCTATTTACAGTATCCCTCAGGAACGAAAGGGTGAGCAGCTATGATTCCATTTCGCTTTCTGCATACTGCTGATTTACATCTGGATAGCCGTTTTGCCGGGCTGGCGCATATTTCGCCAGCCATTCGTGCTTATTTACGTGAGTCTACCTTTGCCGCCCTCGGGCGGCTTGTCCGCGTTGCGATCCAAGAGAATGTTGATTTTATTGTCATTAGTGGAGATGTGTACGATGTTTCAGATGCTTCATTACAGGGACAGCTGCGATTTCAGGAAGCGCTCAAAGAACTCGGTGAGCACGGGATTAACGTGTTCCTGATTCATGGCAACCACGATCCGCTTGACGGACTGCGTCTGACAACGGAAATGCCAAAGCATGTTACCGTATTTGGCGGAGAGAAGCCAGAACACGCTACAGCTTACCGCCGTATAGATGGCCAAGAAGTTGCCATCGTTAGTGGAATCTCTTATCCAACGGCGAAAGTGACGAACAACACAGCTGTAACCTTTTCTCGTAAACCTGGCAGCCGCCTGTTTCATATTGCGATGCTGCATGGCAATGTAGACGGTGATTTGCTGCATGAGACCTATTCTCCTTGTAGTCGCAGGGACCTTATCGAACGGGGTTTTGATTATTGGGCGCTTGGACATATTCATAAACGGAGTGTACTGCATGAGAAGCCTGTGATTGTGTATCCAGGCAATATACAAGGGCGCAGCATTAAGGAAACCGGTGCTAAAGGCTGTTATATTGTGGATGTAGATGAGGCTGGAAGATCCGCTCTGCAATTTCATGAACTGGATTTCGTTCGCTGGCAGGTTAGAGACCTATCTATAGAAGGATTAAGCAATGAAGCAGAATGGATACAGAAAGTGGAGCAGGTTATTGAAGACATCCGCGCGGAGTTCCCGGAGCTCATGTCGGTGGTCAGATTTCGTCTGATTGGACGAGGGGACGTACATAAAGTATTGGCTGAAAAAGGGGCGGCAGAGGATCTGCTGTCAGAACTCCAACGCCGTGAGGCGATTAGGGCTGAGCGTAAAGATTACAAAGGGCTTGTCTGGACCGAAGGGTTCGCCATCGAGTCCGGCTTAGCTATTGATCGCCAACGCTTATTGGAAGAAGATAGTTTTCTTGGAGAAATGCTGCGCATTGCAGAGCATACGGAACATTATCCGGAAGCGCTCGAAGAACTATTAAATAGTGCGCTTAAACCGCTATTGGAGAATCAGGAGCTGCGTAAGCTGTTGTCTATGACTAGTCAAGAAGAGAAGTTGAGCTGGCTACGTGGTGCAGCAGAGCAGGGGATCACGATGCTTGGTGGGATGGATGATACTGTTGAAGCGGCGGAAAGTCTTTCGTATCTACAAGCCGGAGGGCAAAACGATGAAAATTGAACATTTGCATATCAATGGCTTCGGGCGTCTTCACAATCGAGAGATTCATTTAACGCAGGGAGTGACCGTACTTTATGGGCGTAATGAAGCAGGAAAAAGTACGACACTGCAATTCATACGCTCTATGCTGTTTGGAATTCCAAGCCGTGGAAATCCCTTGGAAAGGTATGAACCTATGCAAGGTGGATTGCATGGGGGGACCCTGAAGATACGTGACTGTAATGATGGTTTGTGGACCATTCGCCGTTTTGCTTCAGGTGCTGAGGGATCAGGAAGAAATGAAAAGCTGAACATTACAGTAAATCATCCAAATGAAACGACTCAAGAGCTAGGACAAGCTGAAATGGAACGACATTTACTTGGGGGGATCTCTAGGAGTATGTTCCAGCAATTGTTCGCAGTTTCACTGGACGAGCTGCAGGAGCTTGCTGCCCTTCAATCTGAGGAGATGAGCAGCTTTCTTTTTCATGCAGGTATGGGCGGTGGAGGTGCAATCATGCGTGCGGAACGCCGTTTGGTGCAGGAAGCTGAGAAGCTGTACAAACCTCGTGGCAAGCTGCAAGAAGCAGCAAAAGTTGTGCAAGCCATTGAAAAGCTTGAGCGCCAAATGGTTGAGAGCCGTTCTTATCTCCCGCGATATAACGATAATATAGTGGCATTGAGGGCAACGGAGTCGGAGCTAGATGAATTGGAGCAACAGCGTAAGCTCACTGGAGAGCAGCTAGTGATGTTTCGAAAAGCACAGGAAGTCCGTGAGCTGTGGTTAAAGTGGAGCGAGGCTCAGCTAGAGCTGCAAGGATTGCCATTGATTTTAGCCTTTCCTGAAGAAGGGGCAACTCGCTTTCAGGCATTTGAAGGAGAAATTCGTAATGCACAGGGATCAGTAGTACGTTATGAACGTCTTCTAAGCGAGCTTACTATTGAACTGGCAAAGAACCCTCCAGACGAAGTATTAGCAGCGCAGGGGCCTGCTTTGGAGCGGCTGGACCGGCATCGGAGCAGTTATGAGAACCGTAGAACGGAAAGACAGCGGCTTGAGGGAGAATTAACGGCGCTGAATGAGCATTTGCGGAGAATTCTGCGCGGCATTGATGTGAACTGGGGCCCTGCAGAGCTGACTTCATTCTCCGGTACAGCAGCGGATCGTGAAGCTGCACGGAAGTTTGCGGCGGCGTTCGCTAGTTATGACCGCCGCATGGAGGCGGAGGGTGCAACGCGGCAGTCGTTGCGATCCCGTTTGGCCGCTGCCACAGCGTCGCTCCAAGCAGCAGAACGGGCGCTGGCGCGTGAGCATGCTACCGGCGCGGAATCTTTTGCGCAGCTGGCTCCCCGCAGCGCCCGTGAAGTGCTGCAGCTGTGGGACGAGCTGCAGCAGGCGGCCGAACGCTGGCGCGAAGCGCAGCTCAGCGAAGGGCCAGCGCGCGGCGCCGGAAGTGACGGCCTTGGCGCGAAGCGCATGGCCGCGCTCTATCGGCGCCTGCTGTGGGCTGGGGCAGCACTAACCGTGCTGCTGCCCGCAGCGCTGTGGCTGACCGGTGCTCCGCCGGCCAGCGCCGTGCTTGCGATCGGCCTGCTGGGTGCGGCCGATCTGGCCCTTTGGGCCGGCTTGCGCGGAGCGCGCCGGCCGGAAGCGTCCCCGCCAGAGCATAGCGGGGACGTCAGCGCAGCCGCAGCCGAGATGCTGCGGCTGCGGGGGCAGCTGCTCTCCGGGGCGGAGCCGGAGAGCGTTGTGCCGGGGCGGCGGACGGCCGCCCCGGGGTCCAGCCCTGACGCAGGCGGGCTGGAGGCCTCCATGAGGGAGCTTCGCAGGCTCATGGAGGCTTGGTCAGCTTGGCGGCAGCGCATCGAACGCTATGCCGCCGAGCGTGATGCCTGCCGCACGGAGCTGGAGACACTGGCAGGCCAAGAGAAGCTGCTCGCTGAAGAAATGCACCGGGCGGAGGCGGCATTTACGGAAACTGCTGAGCAATATGAAGAATGGCTTCGCCAACGCAGGCTGCCTGAAGGGTTATCCCCTGAAGGGCTGCCGGATATTTTTGCTATGGTTGAACAAGGGAATGAGCTGCTGCGCCAAGAGAATAAACTCTCCTTACGATTGAAGGAGCTGGAAGCAGAATGTAACATGTTTGAGGAGGAGCTGCTCACACTTATCTATGAGTCGGGTGCTGATCTTGGCGACGAGTCTGGTGTAGCGGCAGCTGGCTTTGAAATAGATCCGCAAGAGGGGAAACGAATATCTGCGTTATCCTTACTAAGCTGGCTGGAACTGCGAAAAAGAGCGTGGGATGATCTGAAAAAGGACTTGATTCGCCGGGAAACTATGCAGTCAAGATTGCAAGATGTGGATGAAGAACTCAAGGAGAGCCACAGGATATTAGGTGAGCTGAGAGAACAGCGTGAGCTTCTGATACAAGAAGGCGGGGCGACTGGTGGAGAAGACTTCTTACGCAGGTCAGCAGCTGTGCAGCGGCGCAGTGATCTGAATAAATCGATTCGCCAGTGGGAGCTTGTTATGTTCGGTGGTTGGGAGGAGGAGCGGGTTACTGCTCTGCTGGAATTATTAAATCATCATGATGCGGAAGCATTGCAGCTGAAGCGGTCATTGGCTGAAGAGTTGATGGAACGGCAGGAAGAGGGTTGGAACACCCTGCTGGAGCAGCGAGGCAAGCTGCTTCAGGAAAGGGAGTATCTGAAGGAGCGCTGCGTGGAGGATTCCGTTATTCAGCAACTGGAAGAGCAGAGAGCAGCCTTGCGGATCGTGGCTGATAAATATGCAGTGGCAGCGATAACTGCCGAACTAATCGGGCGAACTCGCCGTGTGTATGAGCAGGAGAAGCAGCCACAGGTATTACTGCTTGCCTCAATTTATTTCTCCAAGCTGACGGAAGGGGAATATAAAAGGGTTGTTATGACACTAGGGCACAAAGAGCTGAAAGCTGAACATAAGAATGGGGGATTACTAGACAGCGGACTGCTCAGCCGAGGGACGGCAGAACAGCTGTATCTTGCCATCCGGCTGGCATTGGCAGAGACCATGTCACGGCAAGTATCGCTGCCGCTGTTATTCGATGATCTCTTCGTTAACTTTGATGAGTCTCGTCTTCATGCTGCGCTTGGACTTCTTGGAGAACTGTCGATCTCCCGCCAGATTGTGATGATGACCTGTCACAAGCATGTGGCGGAAGCGGCAGCACGTATGATTCCTACAGCAGCGGTTATTTCCGTGTAGTTCGGGTGATTGGTTTTACGGATACGAGACTGTTCCCCTTCTCCTTTGAGTTCGATGAAGTATTACTACCTGGTGGAGAGGACCATGGCGTGCGCAGCAGCTTGACAGCCCAGACCAATGATAAACCTCCGAAGATTGGGTAGAACACGGAGAGCAGTGAACTAAAGCCAAACTGGCTCAGTAAATAGCAGACCAACATCAGAAGTGGTGTGATTAGTGCAGTTGATAGGGGAAGCCGTTGCTTAAGCTGTACAGCTACTCCATAAATATCGGCGACAAAAGTGCTGAAGATCTCCAAAAAGATCAGCAGGAGATATATAGTTTGCACTACAGTACCCAACCGGACGGCGATGCTGCCCATCGGAATTTCAAAATTGAGAATCCCTGGCATCTGTGAGCTCATTGCGAAATGTGCGGCGATCAACATAAAACCAATCCCGGTACCCCCAATAATACCGCCCCATACAAGGGATTTTTCTTCCTCTGTGTGACGAGCCATAGGGACTAAAACAGCTTGTGCCATCCCTAAATTAAAGGCGGTGTAGAGCAGCGGTGACATCCATGCGCCAAAGAGAGAGCGATCGTTATCAAGGAACAGGAACCGTCCAGCTCCCGGAATTTGAAAAGTATTAAAAATAATGATAAGTGACAGAGTAAGCATTAAAGGTACAACAATACTGTTCATTTGCAGAATACCGGAAATCCCTCGTTTTAGCAGAAAGTATGAACCAAGCAACGTGATAATTAGTCCAGTCTGATAATGAAGTCCGAGATGCTCCTGAAAAATAGCGCCGGCCCCTGCAAGCATAATACTGTTTACTCCGATCAGGACGACCATCGTGAACAAACTGATGGTGCTTCCGACCTGTTCCCCGAAGAGGTGGCGGTTAAAGTCTTCATAGGATTCCGCTTCTATTCGCCGAGCAATGACCATCATTTTTGTACCCAGCCATATGAACAATATAGTTGAGAGCAGGATGGTCAGGACTGCCCAGTGCCCGTAACGTGTGAAAAATTTTAATATTTCCTGTCCGGTGGCGAATCCGGCTCCTACAATGGTGCCAATATAAGTGAAAGCGATCTGTAATGTTCGGACATGTGATTTCATGGCTCCCCTCCTAATAGTTTTACGAAGCTAAAGAAAAATCATAACGAGTGCTATGCAGGATAACCTTGTGTACTCTGTATAGTACAGGTTATGATGAGGATCAGTAGGACATGACTTCCGTCGTAATTGCTTTATGATCAGTGATTAATTTGTACGGAATGTCTGCGATTATAAAGGGTATTGGAGGTTCAAAGTCATGGAAGTGTTGAAACAGCGGATTTTGGAAGAAGGTGTCGTCGTTTCGGATGAAGTGCTGAAGCTGGATGCACTGCTAAATCATCAGGTTGATCCACAGCTTACGATGGAAATGGGACGGGAGTTTGCCGGGAGGTTTGCGGACTCAGGAATTACACGTATTGTGACCGTTGAATCCTCGGGCATTGCCGTGGCATTTGCCACCGCGTATGAATTAAAGGTGCCGCTAGTTTTTGCACGCCGCAAAAAAACTCTGTTAGCTGATCCAGATGCGCTTTGCGAAAGAGTTCCGTCTTTTACAAAAGGTATCGTTACTGATATTATGTTGTCTCGCCAATTTATCTCTCCAGAGGATAAAATCCTCTTTATCGATGATATTATTGCCAATGGTGATGCAGCGCGTGGGTTGATTAAGATCATTCAACGTTCTGGCGCTGAGCTAGTTGGTCTTGGTGTTGTAGTTGAAAAAAGCTTTCAGGCAGGGGCTCGGACGATCAGAGAGCAAGGCATTCGTCTGGAGTCACTCGTAAGAATTACCTCTCTAAATGGAGGCACCATCGAATTTGGGGAATAACCTAATTGGCAATAAGAACAGGCCTATTTTTTAAACAACTGCTTTTCACCCTATGGATTTTCCTTTATAATAAAAATTAGACATAGGGAGGAGGCGTCACAATGGGGAAAGAACCGGTGACTGAACAATTTTTTATTGATAAATTAACCGAGGCCAAGGATCATTTCGAGCGTGCGCTGGACTGCAAACACACGGAATTCGACGATCTGTATCCCTATATGATTGAACATCCTCAGTTTTTTTGGTACAAACGCTATGTAGCCTGGTCAGAGCTTCTGACAATCAAAGGTTTGTGTGAAGAGTTATCCTTTCCTTGGAGGGAAAAATTCACTACTAACCAAGTGGAGTATCTGGAGCAACGTGTGATGTCCGCTAAAGTTCTTGACTTCTGGTTTGAGAAGAATGAAGCGCTGATATAAGAATGCTTTAGTAGACATGCAAGTCGTTAATTGCCTACATGAGACCCAGATGATTTATCATTTGGGTCTTTTTTCTGAGACTAAATAGGACAAGCTATGACAGGAGGGATTAATGATGATTAGCGATGAGCAATTGGATGCTTACCGGATTTCCGGTGAGAAAATTCGTGTAGTGCGCGATGGCTTGGAAAGTAACGACGTAAAAGGGATAGTTCTTGCATGGGATGATTCTCAGGTGATGATACGTCGTCAGAATAGACGAGTAGTGAAGCTGGATCGCAATTATTTATTCCAGCCATTTAGTGAACCAAGACAAGATCCGGATAATATATAATTTTTACAGTAATAATATCCGCAGTAATAATCTTCATAATACAAAACAGCTCCTCGCCCTACTGGGCGGGAGCTGTTTCTGTAATGTCATTTGGGACTATATAGTTAGAGCAAGTTCAGACGCATTCTCTTCTCTGGAGAGTATGGAGAGTTCTGATGACAGTCCAAGATACGCGCGCATGCGCAGCATCATTTCTCTACGGAAGCCTGGCCATAATATATTCATCTCTCCTTGAAATCCTCTGCAGGAATATAATGCTTCGACTCCTCGCTGATCTTGGCGAACGGTAGTAATCTTCAAATCATGGGAGCTCAGCTCGCGCGTAACCTCTTGAAGCATTAGTGACGTCCTCTTAGTGGCACCAGATACGAGCTCCATATATAGCTGAGGGGTCTTAAACAGGCCGCTTCTACTGATTACACGGCAGTCGCGTTCGAAAACTTTATGAATAAACGTTAGCAGCAAATAGCTTCTGACCAGGGACAGTTCTTCTTTAGTTACTTCTTCATCAATAATGGATGTGTTTAGCTTCGTAGTCGCCATTATAAATCACCTCATTTATATTATGCGAACTTTTGTTCTCATTATACCTTATATTCGGCAACAAAAGCAATAATTATCCATAAATTAATGAATGATAAGAAAATGACGGAAATATATTGACGTTGGATTCTCAGCGTGGTATGATCTATCTTGTGACCGCAATAAGCGAGTCATTATAATACGCGGTCATGGCGGAATTGGCAGACGCGCTGGCTTCAGGTGCCAGTGGTAGCAATATCGTGGAGGTTCGAGTCCTCTTGACCGCATAGCTAAAAGGATTATAGAACTGCTCCAGTAGCAGTTTTATAATCCTTTTTTTTGTGTTTTTCAGCAGACGGTAGTGCTTAAGCGAAAGAAATCTTTAAGAAACATCTCCTGAGGCTTACGGACCCAGATGAAGCTATTTGCTCATTTATCGCTTTTTGAGCATAGTATCGGACCCCAGTGCAGCTATCGCATAGGAAAAGGATCGAATTTAGCATTTTTTATGTCAACAGCGACTGTGGGGTCCGATAGGAATCTAAATGTGCTCTAAAGCTGCGAATAAGGTCAGCTGAGTCCGATAGCATCTTCGTACGCGCAGATTGGAGAAATACCAATTTGTGTTTTACTACTAAGCTACTCACCCCGCGGAATCATCATCACCTAAGGCTTACGGACCCAGCTGACGTTATTTGCTCATTTATCGCTTTTTGAGCATAGTTTCGGACCCCAGTGCAGCTATCGCATAGGAAAAGGATCGAATTTGGCGTTTTTTATGCCGATAGCGACTGTGGGGTCCGATAGGAATCCAAATGTGCTCTAAAGCTGCGAATAAGGTCAGCTGAGTCCGATAGCATCTTCGTACGCGCAGATTGGGAAATACTAATCTGTGTTTTGGTCCTTCGCTATCTGCAATAGAGGCACTACGTTCTGCTTTAAGCTACTCGCCCCGCTGAGTCCGATAGCGCCTTCGTACGCGCAGATTGGCGAAATACTAATCTGTGTTTTGGTCCTTCGCTATCTGCAATAGTGGCACTGAATTTTGCTTCTACGCTACTTAACCCGCTGAGTCCCATAGCAACTTCGCGCGCGCAACTATGCTTGAATCCAATGAAGTTTGTTGTCTAGATCAAAGTCTAAGACCCGAAATAAAACAGGTGCACCCAGCAACCATTGCATGGCTATTGGGACACACCTGTTTTTTTATAGGATAATGAATTACACGGTTGCTCTACGCAGCATCAAAAACGATAAAAGAGCGTACACGACTGTCAGAGGCATGGACCACAAGGCAAGTTCAAATGCGGTATATCCAGCAAACCAGTTAAAGAGGTCTACCCACCACTGATTATAGGTCATTAACAATACGCCGAGACTGCACAGGATAAACGTAACCCCTGAGAAAATGAACAAACCGCTTCGGCCAAATCTCCGGAAGATGCTGGATATCATTAGCCCCAGAAAAAACATATGCAGAAAGAGCGCAAAATACATCCATAGCTGTTCGAGGGCATTACCATCATTTAAATAGGGCAAATGAAAATAATGTAGTTCCAAACCCCAGCCACCTGTCAGTTTGCTTTCAATGATGGAGAGCAGGTAGAGGAGAATTGAGTAGACGGCGCTAGTTATAATAGCCATTAAGGAAGTGCCTATGAAATAATCCGTTCTTCGTTGGCTTAAGCCCAGAGCAAAAGGGAAGGTCTGCACCAAAATGAGTATACCGGTGATTAACATATAAATGAAGATAGAAACCAGACCGCCGGTATAGATCGGTTCTTGGAGGAAAGAAGCGACGATGACATTTACCAAGAAGCTGGATAACAAGATTACCCAAGGCGTATACAACCATAACCACTTATCTCTGAAATGCATTTTTAACATACCTGCCGTAGGATTCATTACACGGTCACTTCCTTTCCTAGAGATTTTTTATTTGTGAGATGAACAATTAATTGCTGTAAAGATACAGGTGAGATTTCTAAGCCTAACTTTTCAGCATGTGCTTGATCCTTCACGTTGAAGCCGATAATGGTGGCTGTATGCAATCCGCCAAAAGACTCGCGGGAAATGACTTGTTTGCCAGCGATAAAATCTTCGATCTTTGCTGTCGCGCCGATTACCGTAACAGCTTGCCCACGAAGGGCTTCAGCATCTTCGTTAATAATTAGCTTGCCGTTGTCGATGACGATAACATGCTCTAAAAGCTGACTTACTTCATCGATCAAATGGGTGGACAAAACAACCGTACGTGGATTTTCAGCATAATCTTCAATTAGGCGATCGTAAAACAGGCTTCTAGCTACTGCATCAAGACCTAAATAGGGTTCGTCAAAAATGGTAAGCGGAGCACGGCTGGCTAGACCTACTACAATTCCTACAGCCGAGAGCATACCTCGGGACAGCTTTTTTATTCTTCTTTTTAATGGCAGATTGAAATCCTTGATTAAAGAGTGAGCATATTCCCGATCAAAGTTTGGGAAAAATAATTCGGATACCTCCAGTACATCGATGATTCGGTACGTGTCCGGATACCTTTGGCTTTCCTTAATGAAGCAAATCTGCCTGAGAACCCGGTTATTCTCGTACGGATGTTCACCAAATACGTTCAGGACACCACTTGTAGGGAAAAGCTGAGCTGTGATCATATGCATTATTGTGGTTTTTCCTGCACCGTTTCTGCCGAGTAGCCCGTATATCTTATTTTTCTCCAAAGAAAAACTGAGTTCATGGATGGCAGTGACATTTCCGTATGACTTAGTCAATCCTTTGATTTCAACGACTTCATTCATGACTTGTTGTCTCCCCTCTGAATCATAATTGTTAATTGATCCAACGTAATTCCTAATTTTTCAGCTTCACGGATCATGGTTACTACATACTGTTCATAAAATTGTTCTTTTCTCTTCTCCATCAATACTGCACGCGCTCCAGAAGCTACAAACATACCGATTCCTCGTTTTTTGTACAATATCCCTTGATCCACAAGCAAATTCACACCTTTCGCAGCCGTAGCCGGATTGATCTGGTAGAAAACAGCAAACTGATTTGTCGAAGGAACTTGTGACTCCTCCAGCAGTGTTTCTTCGATGATGTCATTTTCTATTCGTTCGGCGATCTGCATAAATATCGGTCGTGTATCATCCATTAAGTTTCCCATGTATTCACCGCCAACTCCATTTGTTAGTTAGTTATGTAATTAACCATATATGCAACGAAGTTAATTGTCAATATTTTTTAATTATTTTGGGCTGTATCCACATAAATAAAGGCTGCCCAGAATGCTCTGGATAGCCTTTTATTTGCATTACATAAATGCTATGATTTTGTCCTTGGTAAAAAAGAAGGGGGAGTTCAGCTATGAATGATTATGGTCCGGATCTGTTCAAAGATACTGCAAGCTATTACACCAGATATCGCCCGCTATATCCGTCCTCACTGATTCGATATCTAGTGAACAAATTCTCACTTAACGGAGAGGGCCGGTTGCTGGACTTAGGTTGTGGTACTGGGCAGTTAGCGCAAAGGTTTACGGATTGGTTCGAAAAAATTGTTGGCGTAGATACTGAACTAGAGATGCTAGAAGAAGCAAAGCTGTTATCAAAGTACAACAGGGTTGAGAATGTTAGCTGGCAACAGGGGAGAGCGGAAGAACTATCCAATGACTGGGGTTCCTTTCGTCTCATCATGATGGCTAAGGCGTTTCACTGGATGGACCGAGAATCCATTCTTGAAATTCTCTATCACAGTTTAGATGATAACGGCGGTATTGCTGTAATTGATACTTTTAATGAACAACAAGAACCGTTACCTTGGCAACAAAAGGTAGATGAAGTAGTGAAACGCTGGTTGGGTGACGAAAGAATAGCCGGGAACAGTACATATAGACATCCACAAGAAAGACATGAGGATGTTGTAAAGCGATCCAGTTTTACAGATGTTGAAAGACAGGTGTTATCGAGTTATTCCATCACTTGGACTGTTGATTCTATTCTAGGAAATTTGTATTCTACGTCTTATGCCTCTAAGCGATTATTTAGAGATAACTTAGAACGTTTTGAAGATGATATGAAATCAGCTTTATTAGAAATAGAGCCTACAGGTATATTTACAGAGGAATTGTCGGTTTCAATCATTACTGCCTTTAAAAAAGAAGCGGATTTACGATAAGAATCGCGCATTGATCTCACCGCATCCTGCTGTGTTAGGACTTAGTTTAAGGCGAAATGTGTTCTTTTTTAGTATGGATTTTACTTGCTTAGGCGTAAGTGAAGGGTTCCTCTGGAGTAGTTGCGCGATCACACCCGAGACGATAGGTGTTGAGACACTGGTACCGGACAGCACAAAGTAATCTTTAGCTATCCGCAAATAAGGAAGCTCGCGATCCAGCTTGGATCGTGGGGCACGAAGGGAGATGATCGTTTCGCCTGGAGCAACGAGATCCGGTTTCTTCCTTCCTCCCGGTGCGGGTCCACGACTGGAGAACCAAGTGATTCGGTCGTCCGCTTGCGTGAGCGTGCGACGGTCATCCACTGCACCGACAGTAATTGCTGAAGGACTAATCCCTGGAGATTCGATCGTACTGCGTCCCGGTCCGCTGTTTCCAGCTGCTATTACAACGTTCAGTCCGGCTTTAATTGCTTTTTCTACAGCTTGGCAGAGTGGATCATCTGAACAAGGAAGATTCACCTTACCTCCGAATGACATCGAAAGAATACGAAGATTAAGTCTTCTCCGATTCGCAATACACCATTCAATTCCTTTAATGATTGTGGAATCATATCCATCGCCATTTTTATCGAGTACTTTGACACCTACTATCCCTGCCTCTGGAGCAGGGCTTTTGTATTTTCCTTTACTCATCCAACCGTTGCCTGCTGCATCCCCTGCGATATGAGTTCCATGGCCGTTATCGTCATAGGGCTGTTTTCTATGATTGATAAAATCTTTAAAAGCAACTATGCGGTTAACAGGGCGAAACAGGTCAGGGTGCCGATACACCCCTGTATCAAGAATAGCAATATTAATCCCTTTTCCGGTAAGCCGCTTTTTCTTTTGGGCAGCTGTGGAACCAATGGATGGTGTCGCTATATTAAGGGATGTTTTTTTGACTTGATCCAAATAAATTTTTTCGATACCATCCCAGCGGCACATCCGGTTCAGGCAGTTCTTTGAAACTTTGGATGATATCGAATTGAGCAGGTGAAGATGATGTCTGATCGGAAGGTCGTGGGATTTTAAATGGTTTTGTAAAGACTGTAGCTGGGCTGTAGTTATTTTTTGTTTGAATTTAATGATAACTGGAATGGAATTTGCCTTATGTGCTGGAAGATAGGAACGTTGAACTCTTTTTCTCAAAGAATGGTGCATTTTCGAATGATATTGCTCTAGCCATTTTTGACCGTTCATTAGTAATGAATCACCTCTTGAAGGTATTATATGCACTGCAGAGCTAGTGGACACGAAACTATGAAACTAGGATTTAACACATTTTCAGATTTGTAGGTGAAAGAGAGGTCAAACATTACGATTCTTGCATTTACTAACGTATCCTAAAAAGAAAGTGGTGAAGTAAATGGCAATTATTAAAAAACCAGTTAACAAGAAAGCAGTTATGGCTAGCAAAGTTCTCGCGGCTAAAAAAGCGAAAGCAGCTCCTACGAGAAAGAAACGTAGAATTAGACAGACTCTGGATAGATTTATTGTTGTTGCTATTGGTACAAATGCAACGGGTACACCTAAAGATACTACGGGGTGGTCAGCTTCATTGAGAGCTGGAACTACAACGGTAACTGCTGATTTTGACGAATTTGGTGTAGTTAGATTCCCAACAATTAGTACCTTAACATCAGTACCTTATCTTCTCACTTTAAGAGATGAGAGTGGAGCTACTATAAGAAGTTTTAACGTTCCCGCAGACCGCGAATTTTTTGTGGCTAGATTCTAGTTTGGACAAGCCAGGTCAAGTAAACAGCATGTGTCGATTTTATATCGATGCGTGCTTTTTTTTATGTATTTTTCTAACTTTGATTCAAGTGAGTGATTTGTTACAGACAAACAGAATGGGGGGATGCCATACTTTCAGCATCATAATTTTGGGAATATAGTACAAAAATGGACATAAGGCGGGTGAGAGGTTTCGTGAAAGAAAAAGGGAATATATCAGGTATTCAATATTTTTTATTAGGACTGCTTGTATTTTTAATGTTAGGAATGGATATGTTCATCATGGGATTAGATCAATGGTTATGGGGGGATTTGTTTAATATAGACGACTTTTTTGTCAGCCCTTGGTACGTACTAGTTGTTCATTGGAGCATAGTCACCCTATTGTGGACAGTTGGAGCTATGATATTTCTACTTTGGTTCAGGAAGAGGAAGTTGATTGAAAAGGTAATATCTTTGCGTTGGAGCTCTAAGGTCATTCCTTTGTTAATTGTAGCTTTTATATCAAGCTTTTTGTTCGCTGTGTTGGAATTTTGGATTAATGGGGAGAGCATTCCACAGATTTATAGAGAATATGAAAACTTCAAGTTAGAACATGGTTTTATGGGCATATGGGTTGCCTTGGTTCAAAACATATATTACATTGTGGAAGCTGTACTAGTTGTACTATTGGTTGCGCTAATGCAGTCTGCAGGAGAAGTATGGTTTAAGAATCCTTCTCTTCCTTATGGCGGAATAGGTTTAATGCTGACTTGGGGATTAGGTCATTTGACACATGGTCTGCAAAGCGGCTTGTATATTACTGCTTTTTCTTTGGTGTTTGGCTGGCTGTTTGTGAAAGCGGGTAAGCAGTGGTGGCCAAGTTTTCTGTTTATCTGGCTTGTATTTGTTTTATAATATTTAGTTTAACGGGGGGATACCATTGTACAATCCAGAGAAGAGAACAATTACTACTGAAAGATTGATTTTAAGACCTTTTGCATTGTCTGAAGCACAGCGTGTCAGTGAGCTCTGCAATAATTATAATGTTTACAAAAGTACATTAACTCTACCTTATCCATACCCCATTGAATGTGCGTTATCATGGATTGAAACACATGAAGATGAGTTCAATAATGATAATTCATATGAATTCGCTATTACTGATAAAAATACAAACGAGCTGTATGGTGCTATAGGACTGAGAAATAACCGGACACACAGAAACGGCGAGCTTGGATATTGGATAGGTGAGGAACACTGGGGTAATGGATATGCTACAGAAGCAACAAAAGCGGTCATTAATTTTGCTTTTACAGAAAAACATTATCACAAAGTGTATGCCAGATTCTTTGCTACAAATCCTGGTTCGGGACGGGTTATGCAAAAATCTGGCATGCTGAAAGAAGGCGTTTTGTTACAGCATATTTATAAAGAAAATGAGTTTGTAGACCTTATTCATTATGGGATTATAAATACGAGAGCTACTGACTAACGCTTGGATTTCATACACCACTATTTGAAGTCACGCCCATTGGGCGTGGCTTTTTTTATTAGAAATGCTAGTCCGCTTCAACGGACAATAATGAAATTCCTTCTTATTTAAAATTAAAATAAAATTCTTGACACTTCTCATTGATAACGATTATCATAGGAAGCGATTAGTGAAAATGAAAATCATTATCACTACATGAAACGTATAAATATACATATTCGGAGGGATAGATTTTGAAAAAATTATTAGTACTCCTGGTTGTTGCAGCGGTTACTGCAATGACTGCTTGTTCGTCTACTAATACAACGGACAATCGAAAAAATGAAGCAGTAACGAATACAACTGCTAATGAATCGAAAGAAGCGAATGCAGCAAATACAACAGAAGTAGCGAATACAGCGGAAGCTGCCGGCAAGGTGTACAGTCTGGAGAATGATGGTGTGGATGAAACGTTGTTCAACGAAGCCTTAAGCCAATTCCCTTCTACAGTACCGGAGCGTATTGTAACAACTTCTGTACCGTTAACAGAAATGCTTTATTTGCTCGGCATAACACCGGTAGGTGTACCTACTTCAACGAATCCAATCCCTGCTGATTTCGAAACAATTGATCGTATTGGATCTCCTATGGCACCGGATCTGGAAGTAGTGACAAAACTTGAACCAGACTTGCTGCTGGGAGCGGAATCACTTCGCAGCACATTAGACAAATCGCTAGAAGGAATCGACCTACAAAAAGCATATTTGAGAACAGAATCATTCGAGGATTTAAAGCTTAGCCTCAAAGTTTTAGGCACTTATTTTAATAAAAAAGATGAAATGAATGCTGCTTTAACTAAGATTTTGGACAAAGAAAATGAGCTGAGTCAATTAGCCGAAGGCAAAGAGCTGCCAAGCGTGCTGCTCGTAATCGGAACCGCGGATTCTTTTATGGTCATGAGTGAGAAATCTTATTTAGGTAGCTTGGTGAAAAAGCTTGGTGCTGATAACATCGCAACTTCTGTATTGCAAGTTACTGACACTTACTCACCTATTAATATGGAGAACATTGTAGCCGCTGATCCAGACATCATTCTCGTACTCGCTTCAGGCGACCACGGAGCGACAGAGGATAAGTTCAAAAAAGAAATAGAGAAAAATGAAACTTGGACAAAGCTCTCAGCTTATGCAAATAACAAAATCAACATTCTAGATTACAGCGTATTCGGTGTTACTTCGATCCTTAACGCCGAGACAGCCTTAACCGAAATTGCAAAATACTTCTATGAATAATTAAAGGAGACAGCAAGTGATAAATACATCTCGTAGCAGAATTATTGTTATTGTAACGTTAGCACTTGCGCTCGTTGCCGCCATAATTGCGATTGGACTAGGCTCAGTATACATCCCCATACCAGACATCCTAAGCACAATCTTTGGGTCAGCGGCAAAAGCGGTGAATGCCACCATCATATGGGATATTCGTCTGCCGCGTGTATTACTGGCGATGATCATTGGGGCAAATATCGCGGTTTCAGGCGCTCTGCTGCAAGCTGTGATGGGCAACCCACTTGCTGATCCAGGATTGACCGGTGTAACGAGTGGAGCGGCTGCATGTGTGCTTGTCATTATGCTTGCAGCACCACAATATACGGAGTTTATTCCAATTGCGGCTTTTGTTGGTGGACTAATCGCTGCAGGGATTGTATATGCATTAGCGTGGAGAAGAACCGGCATTTCGCCGATCACTATTATTTTATCAGGAGTTGCTGTGAATGCTCTTTGCGGGGGATTAATAGGACTCCTGACCATCATGTACAGCGACAGACTTCCGGCAGCAGTCCAATGGTTGAACGGCAGTTTGGCTGCAAAAGGGAACAATGCCTTGATGATGGTTTTCCCGTATGCCATTGCAGGCTGGATCTTATCCTTTTTCGCGATCCGCAAGGCGAATATTATACGTTTAGGCGATCAGGTGGCTTCGAATTTAGGTGAAAATGTGGATCGAATTCGTATTCTACTTTCCTTGCTGGCAGTATTTCTAGCGGCTATCTCTGTAGCGGCTATAGGGATGATTGGCTTTGTTGGACTTGTTGTGCCACATATGGCTCGATTGTTGGTGGGTTCAGACTATAAATTTCTTTTGCCGATGAGTATGGG
This sequence comes from Paenibacillus sp. FSL R5-0928, assembly GCF_037970385.1. Lineage (NCBI taxonomy): Bacteria > Bacillati > Bacillota > Bacilli > Caryophanales > Paenibacillaceae > Paenibacillus > Paenibacillus sp. FSL R5-0928. Next base: position 2,652,104 of record NZ_CP150225.1, read on the forward strand.
ACTTGGAGCATTGGTATTGTTGATAGCAGATACAGGTGGACGTACCTTATTTGCACCTTTAGATATTCCTGCGGGTATCCTTATGGCGGTGATCGGTGGACCATATTTTCTATACCTGATGAGAAAGAAGGCGTTCTAACATGTTTACTGTCGACTCTATTTCGATTCGGTATGAGCAGAAAAACATTATTAACAACTTCTCTTTTTCCGTAAAAAAGGGTGAAATCGTCTCGATTATAGGACCAAACGGTTCAGGTAAATCTACATTACTTAAGGCGGTATCACGACTAATTCCATATCATACGGGTGCGGTCACACTCGATGGTACGGATCTAAAGTCCATGACCGCCAAACAAGTGGCTCGAAAAATGTGCATGCTGAGCCAGAAGAACCAAGCGCCTAATGATATGACCGTGATCGATCTCGTCTCCTATGGAAGGTATCCTCATAAAAAATGGTTCGAAAAATTAAATCATGAGGATATGGAGATTGTCCACTGGGCACTGGAAAAGACACATTTAAAGGATTATAAGGATCGAGCAGTTTCCTCGTTATCCGGTGGTGAATCACAGCGTGCTTGGATTGCTATGGCCTTGGCGCAGCGCCCTTTGGTTATGTTGCTTGACGAACCGACCACTTACTTGGATATTTCGCATCAGCATGAAGTTCTTGAGCTAGTACGTGAGCTAAATCAAGACATGGGGATGACCGTCGTGATGGTGTTGCATGACCTCAATCAAGCCTCTACCTATAGTGACAGTATTGTTGTGGTGCAGGCGGGTGAAAAAGCGATGTATGGGGCACCAAATGAAGTTATGACAACCGATATGATCCGGAATATATACCGAATGGATGCCGAAGTTCAATATGTTCCTGCAGAGACGAAACCTCGTATTCATTTGTTAAGTACCGTTCGCTAGATTCGGGCTAGATTACATAACCTATTAATGGAGGGATTTTATAATGAAGAAGCCTGTAGATGTAAAGAAAAATAAAGAAAACTATTTGCAATTTATTGCGAATCGTAAAAATCTGATTTTGAGCTTAATAGATGACGAAGGAAAACCTTTTATCAGCTATGCTCCTTTTGTTAAGCATGAAGGCAAACTTTATATTTACATTAGTAAGATCGCCGAACATTACAGATATATGGAAAATAACGAGTTTGTAGATGCGCTTCTAATTGCAGATGAGTCTGCGACGAATAATAAATTTGCAACGGAACGTGTGCGATGGAATTGCACAGCAAGCAATATCGGGAATGACGGGCATGAGGAGATCTTTGAATTGTTTAATGCTGATCATGGGGCGGCAATGGTGAATTTGCTGCGTGGATTGGATTTTTCACTGTTTGAATTGACACCTGTCCAAGGGCGTTATGTTGTTGGTTTTGGCTTGGCCTTTGACATCGACGTAGATGCGAACCTGTTCAACCATGTGGTGATCGACAAGAAAAAAGACGAAGAAGCCACTGTACAAGGGAGCAAATAATCTATGACTTTCACTTTAGTGTTGCCAATCTGGCAAGCGGTACAAACGCGATTTCATAAAATGGTGAAGGCATTGCCGGAAGAGGATCTTAACCTTAAGCTAGGGAACTCTACGATTGGGGGATTAATTCAGCATAATGCGGAAGTTGAGTTTATGTTCGCAGAGTGGTTTTTTGCAAGACCTAATCCTCTAGGCGACAAGGCAGCATATTCTACATTGAATGAACTCGTTGATCTGCTGACTGTTTCCAATGAGAATCTAACTGCTGCGATGCAGGAATTTCCGGAAGAAGCGTGGCATGTGAGTGTGGATTCGGCTTTTGGCACATCTACACCGCTTGAAGCGATAGGCAGGCTTATGTATCATACAGGCATTCATGCCGGACAGATTTCGCTTATACAGAAAAATGCAGTCCGAAGTGAAGTGAGTAAATTGGGAAATGATTGATGAGAAAACGGCAGAAATGTCGTTTTTTTCGTGCGTAAATAAGGAGTTTTTAAAAGGGAGCTTGGTTACTTGTTGACGTTCTTTTGATGTCCCTTGATGGCCTTTTGATGTCCTCTGCTGCCTCTGAATTTGGTATAATGTAGGGGATTATAAGGGGGCGCTGATTATGACAGAATACTTGCGAGGCCAAATTGCTAAAATGGCGAATGTGAATATGGAGACGTTAAGGTATTATGAAGAGCTCGGATTAATTAGCACTCCCTTACGTTCAGAAGCTGGTTATCGTCTTTATTCGGATGAGGTGCTTAGCCGACTTGTTTTTATACATAATGCTAAACTGTGTGGTTTCACTTTAAAGGAAATCAAGAAGGCGCTCACTAAATCTGAAAGCAGCGGCATTAGCATAGATGATTTTGTAACTGTTGTGGATAAGAAAATGGATCGAGTTCGTGGCGAAATTGCAAAACAGGAAATAAAACTAACAGCCCTCGCAGATTTGAGAAAAAATTTGTTAGCCACAGATAAACATCCAGGCGTACAGTCCACGCTCGAAATCCTAAAAATGGATTCTTAACTTGACCTTGTAGTCTCCTACAGACTTTACAATCTGAGTTGAAAAGAATTGTAGGAGGGATTAACGATATGGAAAAGTCAAGTACAGAGCAGCTTGCAGCGATCAAAGATTATCTGCGACAAAGCAACCGATTGGATAGCAAGTCTATCGGGCAAATACGGCAGGAGATGGCCGCGACGGCTGCGAACATGCCCATTCCTACGGATGTTATCGTCGAGCGGGTCATGATTGGACCCTTAAGTGGAGAGTGGATTATTCCTGTGAAATCTGCTCCACCCGCTGATGAAGTGATCCTTTATTTCCACGGTGGGGGTTTTATTTCTGGGACTTGTGAATTTTATCGAGATTTGGTTACACGAATTGCAAAAGCTAGTGGTAAGAAAATCCTAATCATTGAGTATCGCTTGGCACCAGAATTTACTTATCCGGCTGCTAACGAAGATTGTATAGACGCTTATCTGTGGCTGCTCGCGAATGGATATTCTGCCGGGAATGTCTTGCTTGGAGGGGATTCTGTTGGAGCCAGCCTTGCACTGATGACGTTGATTACTTTACGGGATGCGGGTGTGGAATTGCCGGCGGGTGCTTTTTTAATCTCGGCGCATACAGATCTCGTCCATTTGGATGGTGAATCGTATCTGAGTCGAGCGGAGTTTGATCCAACAGGCAGCATAGAAGGAAATAAACGAATAATTGATGTTTATCTAGGTGCTCGGACAGAACTAGCTCCTATATTATCTCCCTTAAGGTTGGATTTGCAGGGATTACCTGATTTACTTGTTCAAGTAGGCGACCACGAGGTATTGTTAAGCGATGCAACGAGGTTGTCTGAACGAGCACAAGCCGCGGATGTTCATGTAGAACTGGAAATATGGGAGAACATGTGGAGCGTCTTTCACTTTTTAGCTTATATGCTGCCAGAGGCGCAGGAAGCGATCGCGAATGTCGGTAAGTTTGTTAGAACGAGGCTAGATCGGATTGAGCAAAAAAGCAGCTGATGTTGCCCGCCTTCTTGAGAGATCAAGGAGGTTTTTTTGGCGAAATCGTTAGGTTCGCAGAAGGTGGATTGCTAGATACTGGGCTTCTTCATCGTAACGGACCGTATTGCAGCTATTTGCTCAATTTAGCGTGTTTGGCTAACTTTTCGGACTGCATAGCTCTTATTGGCACATAAGAACGCCGAAGAGGTGGGGATTTGGGTGGATAGCTGCATTTGAGTCCGATAGCATGGTGAATTACGGTGATTTTCGGAAATAAGGGCTCCTCAGTCCGAATCCATGTAGGACAGGGGCTACGGAGAATTAGACACCAGACGTGGATCTAAGTTTAATAAATGGGTGTGAGTATATACTGATAATGATTTAACGAATGACAAAGTGGTAATATTGTCAGTTCGTTTTTGGACATGATATGCTATGATAATTACCACCAGAGATAGAGCGAGGGGAATACATATGTCGAATGATCTTCCATTATCAAAAGAAAACATTTTGGACGCGGCTGAACAAGTGCTCCGGCGTTTTGGCCCGGACAAGACTTCTGTTGTTGATGTAGCGAAGGTGCTTAAAGTAAGTCATGGTACGTTGTATAGACATTTTTCCAGTAAATCTGCTTTGCGAGAAGCAGTAACCGAAAGATGGTTGCAGTATAATATTTCAGAGCCTTTAAAAAATATTTCAGAGCATTTTGATGGGAATGCCAAAGAGCAGCTCCGATTATGGATGGACACGCTGATTCGTAGTAAACGTACCTATGCTGTGGATGATGCCGAAATGTTTGCTATGTACGCAGCTGTAACTTTAGAAGCGGTGGATATGATTACCCTACACGTAGATCAATTAATTGGGCAAATTGCAGGCATTATTGAAAAAGGCATACAATCCAAAGAGTATAGAGTGGTGGAACCAGTGGTAACGGCTAGAGCAATTTTTAATGCTACTTCGCGGTACCATCATCCAGCACATGCTATAGAGTGGCAGTCGGCTACGATTGATCAGGATTTCGCCTCTGTTTGGGATTTGCTCCTTTCCGGGATTTCTTTGTAGCATCTAATTAAAACCTTCTGATGTTCAGGAGGTTTTTTTGTGTCTTAAAGGGGTATAAATCCCGTAGATTAGTCTGAATCGAGCGACTTGCAGCGAATGAACGGTATAAATCCCCTAGATTAGGCTGAATCGAGCGACTAGCAGCAGATGAACGGTATAAATCCCGTAGATTAGGCTGAATCGAGCGACTAGCAGCAGATGAACGGTATAAATCCCCTAGATTAGGCTGAATTGAGCGACTTGCAGCAGATAAACGGTATAAATCCCGTAGATTAGTCTGAATCGAGCGACTAGCAGCAGATGAACGGTATAAATCCCGTAGATTAGGCTGAATCGAGCGACTTGCAGCGAATGAACGGTATAAATCCCGTAGATTAGGCTGAATCGAGCGACTGTTGCAAAATATGTGAAAAGCGAATTAGAATGACAAATATAAAAAAATGTCACTTGTAATTTGTAATCGATCGATTTATAATCAGACCAACAAGAAGGACAAAGTAATAGGAGGAATAAATATGAACCACAATTTAGCTGGAAAAGTAGCATTAGTAACAGGTGCATCGAGAGGCATGGGCCGGGAGATTGCGGAGAACTTGGCACAACAAGGTGCGAAGGTGGTCGTTAACTATTCGAGTAACCCCGGCAAAGCCGAGGAAGTCGTAACCGGTATTAAGCAAAAGGGTGGAGAGGCCGTCGCTATTCGGGCAGACATCAGCCAGGTGGCAGAACTTGAACAGTTATTCCAAACTACACTAGAAGCCTATGGACAACTCGACATTCTCGTCAATAACGCTGGTATTATGATCACGAAGCCGATTCTAAATATGACAGAAGAGGATTTCGACATGCAGTTTGCGATTAATGTGAAAGGCACCTTTTTTGCTTGCCAGCAAGCAGCTAAATATATGAATGATAACGGACGGATTATCAATTTTTCAACTTCCGTTACGGGTCAAATGTTCCCGACCTACAGCGTCTATGCAGGAACTAAGGGAGCAGTGGAACAAATCACTCGTCAGCTGGCCAAAGAATTTGGACGAAAAGGAATCACTATCAATGCTGTTTCACCGGGACCTGTGAATACGGAGTTATTTACCGTAGGGAAATCAGCGGAAGAGATTGCAACCGTGGGGAATATGAATTCCTTTGGACGTTTAGGCGAGCCTGAGGATATCTCAAACATTGTGTTGTTCTTAGCCAGCAAGGAATCACAGTGGGTTACAGGGCAAACGATCCGTGTGAATGGTGGATTTATTTAAGCTGGTGGCTAAAGGGATCTTTTTAATAGCTGAATGTGGTCAATCCTTCTAATATGAATGTAAATAAAAGGAGGAGTGAACCATGACGCAGATCATCTGCTCACCAACTAAATATATACAAGGACATGGTGAAATTCGTAAGCTGGGAGATTATTGTTCGCAGCTTGGAGCGACAAGAGCTTATGCCATTATTGATCCTTATATTTTCTCTGTGTACAAAAAAGAGATCACATACAGTTTTGAAATGAACGAAATGCCACTAGTGATGACTGAATTCAAGGGCGAGTGCAGCAGTAATCAGGTTAATGAGATAGTTGCAGCACTTGGCTTGAAGGATGCGGAAGTCATTATAGGGATTGGTGGCGGCAAGACCCTGGATACGGCAAAAGCAGTAAGCCACATGAGTAACCTCCCGGTAGTTATTGTACCCACAGTGGCTTCAACGGATGCACCTTGCAGCGCTTTATCAGTGTTGTATACGGATGAAGGAGACTTTGACTGTTATCTTCCATTAAAAAGAAATCCCGATCTGGTTATCGTAGACGTCGATATCATTGCCAAAGCTCCTGCAAGATTGCTTGTTGCTGGAATGGGTGACGCGTTGTCTACTTTTTATGAAGCAAGAGCTTGCCGAGAATCTGGGGCTATTACCCATGCAGGTGGGACTAGCACAATTGCAGCCCTTTCATTAGCTCGTGCCTGTCTGGATACCCTTCTAGCAGAGGGTGAAACGGCATTAAAAGATGTTAAGCAAGGCATTACCTCTCCTGCGGTGGAACACATTATTGAAGCCAATATTTACTTAAGTGGCATTGGGTTTGAAAGCGGCGGACTTGCTGCGGCGCATGCGATTCATAATGGATTGACGCTGCATGAGGAATGCAGGAATACTCTTCATGGTGAAAAGGTTGCTTTTGCTACGATCGTTCAGCTTGTACTGGAGAAAGCACCATATGAAGAGATTGATCAGGTGATTGATTTCTGCAAAAAAATCGGCCTTCCCGTTACTCTCAAAGATCTTGGGATTACAAATAAGGATATCGATCAGTTGATGACTGTAGCTGAAGCTAGCTGTTCTAAGGATAGCCCCATCTGGAATATGCCAATTGAAATTCAAGCACTGGATGTGCTGGAAGCTATTCTTGCCGCAGACGCACGGGGACAATAGAAAAAACTCGATTGTAAATTATTGCGAACCTTCCTCGTACATATTTAACCTTCGTGAACCAAACAATGAGAACAATTGTTTAAGACGAAGGAGGCGTTCCTCTTGATGAAGGACAGTCGAAGTTTCAAACGTTATTTACTGATTTGGATTGCTGTTGCTGCTCTAATGGTTACTTTAATCGGTTCCGTGGTACCGTCTGTTTCAGCTGCCGAGTCCAGAGACAACCCTACAAACACACCAAGTGAAGAGAAGGCATCTCGACGTAATAAGGTCGTAATTATTATTGACGATTTCGGCAATGACATGAAGGGGACGGATGAAATGTTTTCACTGCCGATTAAGCTTACGGTGGCGGTCATGCCCTTTTTGCCTACATCTGTGAAGGATGCCACACGCGCGCATGAACGCGGAGATGATGTTCTTCTCCACTTACCGATGGAGCCGCGCCAAGGTAATCCTAAATGGCTTGGACCAGGAGCTGTACTGGCCAAGATGTCTGATGAGGAAGTCCGTCAAAAAGTAGAGGCAGCACTCGATAATGTGCCTTATGCTATCGGCATAAATAACCACATGGGCTCTAAGATTACCGGGGACGAACGGATTATGGGTGTGATCTTATCCGTGTGCAAAGAGCGGGGATTGTTTTTTGTGGACAGTAAAACCAACTACCGTTCTGTTGCTGGCAATATGGCTTATCGAATGGGGCTGCCGCGTGTAGAGAATCATATCTTTTTGGATGATACACACACAGCCAATCATGTCCTGAAACAAATGGGCCTCGTAAATAACCTGGCGAAGGATCAACGATTCTGCGTAACCATTGGTCATGTTGGTGTATATGGAAAAGAAACCGCCGCAGGCATCCGCAGCGGTGTTGAGCAAATAAAAGATGATGTTGAATTTATAGGCATTTCTGATCTAGTCAAAAACGAAATGAACTGGAACTCGAATCCTACACTTCCATAAGATAAGCTACTATGCCGCCAGCAATCGCTTCTGCAATTTCTTGTTGCCCTTTAGGGGTGCATAGCTTTTCGCGATCTGTCGGACTGCTTACAAAACCCGCCTCAACAATTACAGTTGTGGCGGTTATTTTGTTGAGTAAATAAAAGGGCTTACCCGGTCTTGTCTCAGCACGGATATTATAGAGACTGTTTAATTGTTGCTGAATGGTCTGGGCAAGGATAAAGCTGCGGCCTTCTTGGCGATATAATACAAGCGGACCATGTTTGGAAGGAGAAGGTGCCCAGTTAACATGGATGCTGACCACTACGGTAGCTGGTAATGTCTCAGCCAGTTCTTTACGCTGGGCAAGATCGCGCAGATGTCGGGATTTACTGCGCAGCCAGCGGTTCTCATCACTTGGGGCATAATCTCCATTACGATTTAAGGCAACATCAAATCCATCGCTGCGCAGCAGCAGAAATAATCGGCGTGAGATATCTAATGTAATATCCTTCTCAAGAATATTTCCGTAGGAAGTTCCTCCGTCGATCCCCCCATGTCCTGCATCAATTAAGATCATACGGTGGCCGTGGCTTAAGAGATGCTGACGTTCATCATTCACTACGGGTTTGGATGGAGTTGCAGAAGCATATGCACTCCCCACAAACAGCATTAGAAGTCCAACTGTAGTTAAAGTAATACGTAAGCCGCATATTGCAGCTGCTGTCTTGGAATAAGCTTTATTTCTCCCATTGTTCAAATGAACTCCTCCTTGCATGTGAATAACCTCGTGCCCTAGATTCTTTGTTAGATTGTGCTTTAATAGGTAAACCTATTCGAACAATCCGGGACAAGAGTTTAGATATATGCTCGCTGGTGCACACTAAGAGCATGGAACGACGCTGGTTATCTTAATTCACTTATAATGTAGGAGGTGTTACAAATGGCTTCCGGCGGCGATGAGCTTGTAAAGTATATCACTGAGAAGGTAGTTGTTTATATCGAGGATCCGCGTGCCATTCATGCTCGAAGAGCGGCTACTAAGCAGCCGTGGTCACAGAAATGGTTCGGAATGCTTCCGCTTGGTTGGTCGATCTGGCGAAGCAAATGGAGCCACAGTGATAAGGATTGAATATCACAAATAACAAATAACCTTCCAGTGCCTAATCGAGGGTGTCAGCGGAAGGTTATTTGTTATGTTTATTTATAGATATTTTTGTCGGGCAGCTTGTGCAGTGTTCCGATAGCCTGCAAGGCAGTGAGTGGCAAATACCGTCTTCCTTCTGGCCCTGATGCTGCGTAAACGGTAGGCATGTTGTTTATTGCTTGTGTTTTATTCGAATTAGGCAACCAGTTTTGATAACCTGTAATCATAAAAGGGGCACCTACGATATCATTTCGACCAGCGGCTTGATAAGCAATACTTTCCTTGGGACGAATCAGTGCGGCGATATTGTCACCGCCTACAGCAAGCAGTTTTGGGGAGGTCAACCACATGATATCTTTATAAGGATCATCTGTTCCCCCGCTTTGATAGGCAGAAAGCGGCGACAGGTCAGTAGTTAAGTTAGTGATTACATCCGTTTCTGTCTGCTGCCCTTTAAGCACTTCTTCCGCTTTACTGAGCGTCCATGGTAAAACTTGGGGTACGGAAGCATTGATAAAAATCGTCTTATCGTCAATGGCGATTTTCCATACGGGTAGAAGTGGTGCATATAAGGCTGTAAGGTTTATTTTGCCTGTAAAAGATGAAGGTATAAGTCCTTCCTGCACCAAAAATTGGCGCAGTTCTAATAAACTATAGGGGAGGCCGTAAGTGCCAGCTCCATATTCGCTAAGCATATAACCACCTTGATCCGTAGCCGAAATGATCATGTAACCGATCCGCTGTTCACCTTTCATAACGTTGACAAGCCAGCTATGAGTACCTGGACCCAGAGGATAATATTCTATTCCTGCGTCCTTCCAGGCTGTAAATGGAGCTTCTGCTGCGAGCTTGTTCAGTGTACTCTTGGCAAATTCTTGGACCGTACCGGGTGAAGGTAAGATATCCATCTGCAGTACAGGTATCAAATCCTGTGTGACTGAATCAACTACACTTACTCTGGAAGCTGCAAGCGCAGAAGAGGAACCGGAGCTCGTTGCGATGAGTCCGATGCATAGAAGCAGGAGGAAGCAGCTTTGACCTGCAAGAAGCAGCCTCCGCCGTACACTTATTTTCATGGCGTCGTTCACCTTTCTTTGTTATGAAATATCAGAAAGTATAAGCTTCCTTTTTATTGTAGGGGACAAGCTATAAAAAGGCTGTTGCTTGCTGTCGCGCCGGAAGGCGGAAGTTCTCTTGTTTTTTTGCCTGCTTTTAGCGAGTAGGGTCGCATTCTATAGGCTCCGCAGATGAAACAGTCCATAGGTTACCGCAGAAACTGCGATTTGCGGCTCATATTGCCAAATGGTCTCTTGGCGCCGACGGTTATACTGTTCTTGTGTCGCTAGGCGTTTTTCTTCATCAGGCTCCTTCAATAGCTCTCCATAATAGACATCAATGATGTCCAGCTCAACCCTTAGCCGCTCACGCGCCTGTTCTGCCCAAGTATAGTCCAGTTCGGCTAGCTGAGCGGTTAGATGAGTTTCCAATAGTTCGGTAGCGGCTGCTACTGTCATTTCATAAGGCTGGATATGCACATTTTCCGGCAAGCGTGGCATCATCTCTTTTGTGGAAACTTTTGCATTAAAGTCATCAATGATGGTTCCCTTTGTTAGGGAGATGCCAAGATAATGGAGTTCTTCACGTTTCAAATCGCAGCTCATCTCCACCTTATAGCAGACACTAAGCCATGGTTCGTAAGCGGCAGAGAAAAGCGTATTTCGCTGCCTGCTGCCCGGGTCCTCAAATAAATAAAGGCATTTCCCTTCGTCCCTAGCGGCGTTCCAAATTTGTTGCAATCGCTTGCTTCCGTAAATAATATCCTCTCTTCGGATCATCCCGGGTCCAATTCGTGGGAGTGCCGGCACAATGCCGAAGTAGCGGGCTAGGATACTTTCCTCCGGGTCAGTAGATGGAGCATTCACTGCTTCTGAGCCCGGGGAGGCGGATTCGAGTAAGTCAGCGCTGGCCTCTGCATCGTTTGTTACACCTGTAGTTAGGCTTCCGGTGACAACTTGATTCAAAATGCCAGCACTACGATTTGCAATGGGGGGAACCTCTACAGCAGCTTGACTGTCGTATTTTTCCGGATCAAAAACAAAGGTGAAAGAAAGGGTCTCAGGATCTACACCTGTGCGCTCCACGAATCCCCAATAATACGGCCGGTCGGTGAGCATTTTGTCAGCTCTAGGTGATAATTTCACAGTTACGTGAAGGGGCGAAGCCTCAATGATGGAGCATTCAGTGGCTTCAAGATAGTCCATCACATGCTTGCGTACTTCCTGTGCGGTGAGGGTCATGTCGCAGTCCCACTTTCTTTTTTAATACCCTGTGTCAATTCACTGAGGGATTCACCAATATGGTCCAGCTCATGCCGCAATTCTTCGTCGGAGCGGGATTCGAGCATGATTTTGTATAAACTCTTCTCCAGCGATTCCTTCTTTTCAAAACGTTCCAGGATTACATCCAGCCCGCCAATCACCATTTCAAACATATTGATTTTCTCATGCAGCAGATGCAGGATATGTTCTTCAATCGTGCCTTGAGTAGACAAGTTGTAGATCACTACGTCATTTTCTTGCCCTAACCGGTGGACACGGCCGATACGCTGCTCCACCCGCATGGGATTCCAGGGCAGATCAAAGTTGATCATATGGTGGCAAAATTGCAGGTTTATCCCTTCTCCGCCGGCTTCCGTAGCAATCATAACTTGAGCCCGGCCGCGGAAAAGATCCATCATCCAATCTTTTTTGCCACGGTTCATTCCGCCGGAATAAGAGACACACATCAGCCCATGTTCACGGAAATACTGCAGTAAATATTCTTGAGTTGCGCGATATTCCGTGAAGACGATGACCTTTTCATTCATTTCTTGAATGAGGGCTAAGGTTGTTTCAGCTTTAGTGTTTGTTTTAACAGTACGGAGGGTCTGTAGCAGCTCCATCATCCGGTCTCTTTTTGGTGAATCCGCAGGCAGCTTTTTGATCAAATTAACTAAAGTGATAAAGACGGCATCCCGGCTGCTGCACACCTCACGTTGAAGGGTTACCAGAGAAAGCATGCTGCTAAGATTGCCACCGGATTCCTGATACTGGTCTTTGACAAAGGAAGTAACACTGTTATACAAATCTTTCTCTTCTTGGGAGAGAACTAAGGGAATATTACGGACTTTTCGTTTCGTGAAATTAACTGGACCTTCACCACGGCGATTGCGGATCATGACCTTCGAAAGCTCGTCCCGCAGTTGACCTTCATTCTTGGGCTGGCGTTTATCAACCACGAAATTCGAGGAAAAATCGCCCTGATTTCCAAGTTGCCCCGGCTTCAGTATAGTGATCAGATTAAAGAGTTCGCCCAGATCATTCTGAACGGGAGTCGCGGTGAGCAGCAGGCAATATTTTTTGCGTAATTGCTGTACAAATAGATAATTGGTCGATTTTTTATTCTTCAGCTTGTGAGCTTCATCAATGATCAACATATCGTATTCATTTTCCAGCAGGATTTCCTTATGCGGATCGCGTTTTGCGGTATCCATCGATGCGACGACTATGGCGTTACCCCAAGAATAGGCTTTTTTCTGAGCGACAGCAGTGATGCCGAATTTCGCATTCAGCTCACGAACCCATTGCAATACTAGAGAAGCAGGTACGAGAATAAGCACTTTGGAGACAAGACCGCGTACGAGATATTCTTTGAGCACCAGTCCTGCTTCAATGGTCTTGCCCAGTCCAACCTCATCTGCAAGAATCGCGCGGCCTGACATTTCGAACAGAACCTTATGCGCTGTATCCAGCTGATGGGGAAGAGGGGACAAGCCGGATAAATGCTTCATACATTGCAGCTCATCGAAGCTCGTTACTAGACCTGTTTCCTCTCCTTGTACGGCAAGCTTAGATAAACGGTAGTCTCCCCATGGGCCGCCCTTTTCCAGTTTGAGCTCCAGATCTTGCAACCAATTCCGGTCAAAAGAAAGAGGAACAGGCAGTATCGGCGCGGGTGTTCCCCCTTGCTGGGGTAGAGAATTACGGAATAATTGCGTCATAATGCAGCCTCCTCAAGCTCGGATTTATATCACCATTCGTAAGAGTAGTATGCTCGTAAACGAGAGAATTCATAACCTCTTATTTTTCACGATAGCCTTTAAAAAAGAGAGCAAGAGCGAGAAAAAGCAGCAACGTTTGCGATAATTCGGCAACTTGACTCTATTTTCGAATAAGACCTTCGATACAATATGTGGTATAGTTTAAAAGCTGACGCACACAATATATTGTGACAAAAGCTTGAATATGTATTTTTTATAGAGTGCTTAGCTGGTATTTGTTATTGACAAGATGAGCTTCCTACATACACCTGTTAAGCAGTGGAGGATGGTAAGGGAGTTTTTGTTGTGGGCCCATACCTTGGACCGGAAACTAATATCTACTACACATGCGGGAGGTTTTTTTATTGAGTAAAGTGGAACGTAAGCAACGCCTTGAAGGGCTAAGTGAAAAAATATTTTTGGATCGTTATGCTTGGAAGGATGCAGACAGCAACAATGCTAAAGTAGGCGACGTTGTATTGGTGCTGACCAAAGATGATCCGAAGTTTCCAACTAAGGAAGTCGGAGAAATTGTGGAGCGCAGTGGTCGAATTGTAACTGTAAAGACACGCAGTGGCGAGCTTGTGAAATCGGATGTTGAAAAGTTGACCCTTAATATAGAAAAAACTCCTGAGGAAATGTGGGACCGTTTATCCACAGCGATGGCTTCTGTAGAGAAGACACCTGAGCTTCAAGCAGAATGGGCGGGCAAATTCCGTTCAATCCTGGATGATTGGAAGCTTGTGCCGGGTGGACGTATTGCAGCTGGTGCAGGTGCTAGTGAAGAATTAACATTGTTCAACTGTTATGTGATTCCCTCTCCAAAAGACAGCCGTGGCGGCATCATGCAGACATTGTCTGAAATGACGGAGATTATGGCGCGTGGTGGCGGGGTGGGCATTAACCTGTCTTCATTGCGTCCGCGTCGTGCGATTGTTAGAGGGGTTAATGGTTCATCCAGTGGTTCCGTATCTTGGGGCGGTTTGTTTAGTTATACTACGGGGCTTATTGAGCAAGGCGGCAGCCGTCGTGGTGCGCTCATGCTAATGATTAATGACTGGCATCCCGATGTTGAGGACTTCATTACCGTGAAGCAAACGATGGGCCAAGTCACTAATGCTAACCTTTCGGTATGTGTGAGCAATGGTTTTATGAAGGCTGTAAAAGAAGATCTGGACTGGGATCTCGTATTCCCGGATACAACCGATCCTGAATATAACGAAATGTGGGATGGCGATCTCGACAAGTGGAAAGCTGCCGGCAAAAACGTTATCCATTATCGCACCGTAAAAGCGCGTGACGTGTGGCGTACGATCATTGAATCGGCATGGAAATCCGCTGAGCCGGGCGTCGTATTCATGGAATACTATAACCAGATGTCTAATAGCTGGTATTTCAACCCGATTATTTGTACAAATCCGTGTGGTGAACAAGGCCTGCCTGGCTGGGGAGTCTGCAATCTGTCTGCGGTGAACTTGTCCAAGTTCTACGATGAGAAAAATCATGATGTGGATTGGGAAGATCTTGCGACTACCACACGTTATTCCGTCCGTTTTCTGGACAATGTAATTGATAAAACACCTTATCATTTCCCGGAAAATGAAGCGAATCAGAAAAAGGAGCGCCGCGTGGGTCTCGGAACCATGGGATTGGCGGAGCTGATGATTAAATTGAACATCCGTTACGGCAGCCCGGAATCGTTGGAGTTTCTGGACAAGCTATACGGCTTTATGGCTCGTGAAGCATACCTTGCATCGGCAGAAATTGCTGGAGAGAAGGGGTCTTTCCTAGCTTTTGATACCGAAAAATATTTAATGAGCGGATTTATGAAAAATATAGTCGAAGCGTATCCAGAGGTTGGCGAAGCAATTCGTGAACACGGTATGCGTAACGTTACAGTGATTACACAAGCACCTACAGGTAGTACAGGTACAATGGTGGGGACTTCTACGGGAATTGAGCCTTATTTTGCCTTCAAATATTTCCGTCAAAGTCGTCTTGGCTATGATGAACAGTTTGTTCCAATCGCTCAAGAGTGGCTGGAAGCTCATCCGGGTGAAGAGCTGCCGGACTACTTTGTAACTTCGATGGATCTGTCAGCTAAAGATCATATCCGTGCGCAAGCAGCGATCCAACGCTGGGTAGATAGCTCCATTTCCAAAACAGCGAACTGCCCGTCTGACTTTACGGTTGAGGAGACGGCTGAGCTATATGAAATGGCCTTTGATCTAGGATGTAAGGGTGTTACGATCTACCGCGATGGAAGCCGTGACGTTCAAGTCCTGGAAACCACGAAGAAGGAAGACAAAAAAGAAGCCGCTCCGGTTGCGGCAGAGGAAGCTACAACTACTGTAGAAGCAAGTACAAGTGTTGTAGCAGCAAGTCCAGCGCCTCAAGTGACTACAAAAGAGGCGGATAAACAATACAAAAAACGTCCGCAGGTTCTGCGCGGCGCTACCTATAAAATCAACACACCATTTGGGATGGCATATATTACGATCAATGACCTTGATGGAATACCGGCTGAAATCTTCCTGAATGTAGGTAAAGCAGGTTCTGACGTCTTTGCTATGGCAGAAGCACTAGGCCGTGTCTGCTCCTTGTTCCTCCGTTACGGAGATCATGGTGAGAAAGTTGAGCTGTTGATCAAACATCTGAAAGGCATTGGCGGATCAGGAGCTATCGGCTTCGGCGCAAACCGTGTTGAATCCATTGCTGACGCTGTAGCTAAGGCACTGGAATCACATGTGCTGAACAATGCTCATGATGATCATGTACCTGCTCCGATTGCGGCAACTTTGGAGCTGGAGGATTTCAATGAAGCGTTAAATGCGGAGATAAAATCGAGCGTTCCGTCAGCTACGGAAGATGGACATGGTGGTCATCATGCGCATAACCATGCTACGGCTTCCCGTGACCTTTGCCCATCCTGCGGCAGCGCCTCGCTGATTAATATTGAGGGCTGTAAGACTTGTGGCAATTGCGGGTATAGTCGTTGTGGGTAAACGTTAGAGCCAATAAGTGTTTTATGGGAAAACTAGAAATGTGACTATGCATAGCTACTAAAAGCAAGCGATCATCGAGAGGAAGTGTTAATCTTTTATCTCAATGAATCGCTTGTTTTTTTTATTATTGATGATGTTCATTGAGAGGTTTTAACTATATGAGTTTGATAATAAGTGTAATTCAAAAGGGAAGAATAATTGTAGATACTAATTTTTTGGAGGAGCAGGTACCTGCACCACACAATAATTTATTTGGTTTCGAATCATGCAGAAAAACTCTCTGGGGAAATGATTTAATTAGTGAACTCGGATGTGAGTTAATATATTCTTTAAAGAATACGAATATTTTTGCATTTGATGAAGAAATAGAAAAACTGGAAAGTGAATTCCTTATTTTGCTTGATAATTTAGATACTATAGAACTACATACAGACTATGATAAAGAATTTATTGAATTTAGGGTAAGAAATGCTTTGGAGATGATAAAGGTAGTATTTAAAGAAAAAGATAAGGTTGGAATTGCGATTTGGTAAGTAACATCGTATTTACGCGGTGTGTCTGGTCTGTGAACTCGTGTCTAACTAAGCTTTTTAACACAAAAAACACGCGTACTTGTCTAACACAGGTACGCGTGTTTTTTGTTATTCCACTACGAGAGGAATTATTTTTACATATCTAAATTTTTGAATGCGTAAGGCAATAAATCCCTTAAACTTAGCTCTAAGATTTCTTTTTTCTCATTGGTTAAATAGACAGGCATGTCAGGCAAACAGAATTCCGATAATACTTGTCTGCAGATACTACATGGCGGCAGAAAATCCATTGTGTCACCTGCTACAGCTATAGCCTGAAAATCACCTTTAGTATAGCCCTTTGTAATAGCCGTGAAGATTGCTGTTCTCTCTGCACAATTAGTAGCGCCAAAAGATACATTTTCTACGTTTACTCCATTAATAACATTTCCATCTTTAAGCAATAAGGCTGCTCCAACTGGAAATTTAGAATAAGGGGCATAAGCAGCTTTCTTTGTGTTACGTGCGCTTTCCATTAATTCTTCTTTATTCATAATACTCACCCTTTTTAAATAAGAATGAACCTTTCGGTCCCCTTATCGCCAACTTTAAGGTTGGCAGGACTTCTAATATTATAGTCACATCAAATGGTTGTCAACATGTACTACTCCATAAGTATCATTAAGGAATCATAGTTTTAAAATATAACTAGATATAGTAAATAGAAGTTACACATATTAAGCCCGCCATGGTAACCTTATCTTAAAAGCGACGAGTAGAGGGGTTTTGTAATGTGGGAGCGGCAGAGAATACATTTAAACAAAAAATATTGAGCAAAAAACCGGGTATTATAACATATGGGATGACACCACCGAAGGCAAGCCACGCACCAGAAAAGGTCTCGGAAATCGCCCAGAAACAGGTTGAAAGACTTAAAAATCTTGATTTAGATGCGTTAATTCTGTACGACGTTCAGGAAGAAGTAGATAGAGTGGATCATGAAAGACCTTATCCCTATTTACCAACGATTGATCCGGCTGTCTATGGTGATAAATATCTAAGACAGGTGGAGGTCCCAAAGATAATTTACCGGTGCGTCGGTAATGATACAAGAGCCCAGTTCGAGGATTGGGTTAAAACTGACGACAATGAAGATAGATTTTCAGTGTATGTGGGCGCTTCGTCAAGTAAACAAGAGGTGAAATTGAATTTACCAGATGCTTATGAGCTAAGTAAACAGTTAAATAGTAATTTAACTTTTGGTGGAGTTGTCATTCCGGAAAGACATATAAAAAAGAATGATGAGCATATACGGGTTGTCGAAAAGACCAACAATGGGTGCAACTTTTTTATCACTCAGGCAACTTATAATGTAGAGGCATCTAAGAATTTATTGTCTGATTTATATTATTACTATACAAATAACGGTTTTGAGATGGTTCCTATTTTATTTAATCTTGCACCATGCGGCACAGCGAAAACATTACAATTTATGAAGTGGTTAGGGATCAGTATCCCGGGATGGTTAGAAAACGAGTTGAAATACTCGAATGATATTTTGGATAAATCAATCCAGCTATCGCAAAAAATCTTTGAAGAATTACTAGATTTCGGGCTGGAGAAGGGAATTCCTATTGGTTGCAGTATTGAAAGTGTTTCAACAAGTAAGTTGGAGATTGAAGCGTCCGTACAGCTTGTTAAAGATGTGAAGGCCATTTTAGATAAAAAGCTGCCTACCAAATAGAAAAAGATTCCTCAAAATATTGAGAAACCCAGGTCATTTAAAGACCGTGGGTTTCTTTTTAGGTTATATGCCACTAGGTCAACTTATTAAACATTATAGCCGAAGCCCAGTATAGTAAAAGACTTGTCCTGATCTTCCGGCACCATTCTGATGTCTATCTGATGCTCCCCGCTAACCTCATTTTGATAAAGAATTACCGGATTGCAATGTGTCCAGTTATTCTCATGTGGATCAGCGGTGACTACAAGACAACCATCGACGTAAATGTTCGCCTTGCCGAATTCGCTGCTGCCAGAATCCTTGTATACGAGGATGAGATTTTTGCTTGTTATCGTCAGCTTGAAGCTGTGTTCCCCAGACGACGCTGAATGCATCCAATTTTGAGGGAATTCCGGAGTTCCGAAAGAATTGGCATCCATTTCTACCCGCTGCAAATCGGTATCGATCCCCGAAAATCCGCCTACCTCAATCCTGCCTGCGTCAATATGGCTTTTGCGGTCCAGCAGGAGGGTTCCCGCAAAATCATTCCCGATGACCGGATGCTGATCCAATAGGAGATCATCTTCGTCCATTAGCGTTTTGTGGGTTTCGGAGAATAAATAAGCCAGACAATCAGCCATCACCCGGTGACCCTCATTAGTAGGATGATAGATATCATAGAAAAATTGCCGTTTCGAGAGGATGTTCCCCTCATTTTTGCTTAGGCGGAACTGCCCGGATACCGCATCCTTTACACTAACCATAGGAAGATTATAAGCTCGGCCAATGGGGGAGAGCCGTTCCTGCAGGTTCCAGTCATTCATAAACACGCTGAACAGGAGAACTACTGCCGGTCTATTATCGGCGGAAAGTATTTTTAGGCATAAGCTTTCAAAACAGTTGCCTTTCGTTTCATCCCCTTCGTCGTTTACCGCAAATTCCACCACCACGATATCCGGTGTTACAGAACCTTCCCGGAGAATATCCCTTTCATAACGGATGACCCCAAGCTCGGATGGTGTTCCACCTACCCCAGCCTTCACAAAATGGATGTTCCCGCCACCATTCGTACCGAATAATTCCTTAAATCTCAGATACGATTGGTAGGCATAACATTCTGTATGGATCGGCTTAGCGCCTGCTCCCTGAGTAATGGAACCCCCAATATAAGCGATCGTGACATCCTCACCTATTATAGCCTTATGGATGGCAGTTTTTAATCTTTTATTATTGCCCAGTTGAAGCAAGGATTGGGTAATGATCTCCCGGTATTCGTTAGAATCAAACGCTACGGGCGGTTCAATGATTAACTCTGGTACAGAATAACCGTCATGCAAATAAAAAATTATACTCGCGATGGCCAGTTCGCCTTCATGTTTAAATTCAAAGGCGAATTTGCCGAGCACTGCATCCTCTTCAGACCATTCCAAATCCTCCAACTTCAAGAGAATCTCAGAACCGTCGGAGGGACAGGGCACACGTATGCTGCTGCCGGTTTCGTATTTGCTGGTTTTGCCCCAGTTCTGCAATAGAAAAGAGATGGGTTCGTTCTGCTCATGATCCCTTCTCACAGACACTCCGATACTATGAACCAATTTGCGAAATCCAACGCAGTTTCCTAGCAGCTCCAGTATTGTCTCATCAGTGACGCCGCCAATATATCTGGCCTTGTCAATTAGATAGTTACCTTCCAGATAAACTTCCTGTGAAGGTGGACCTTCGGCCCGGGCTGTCGCCTCAATCGCGGTTTCGTAGAGCACAAAAAAACCGTTCCTGCGTTCAGCAGGGTCCTTGGGCGCCTTTGGACCTTCAATCTTGCCACCTGTAATGACCCCGTTATTGTTTTTCATATTGATCATCCTCGCTTTTTGTATATGCTTTTCTTGTTATGGATGCGCTTGCAAAAAAACATATTTCTGTTAGAAGGAATACCTGTTAACAGTAACACCAAATATCCAGATTGTTCAACCGATAAACAAAGTTTCATTTAATAATTACAAAAAGTTGCTAGTTTACACATGGAAGTTGAAATCGCTTACTTATATAATGTGCCTAGTCATACGAAAATAGGATGCTTAAGGGGAGAATTATCATGCCTACGAAGGAATTGCACCTTGTGAAGCAGGGCAGTGCTGCCATGATTTACGTAGACCCCAAGGGGAAAGATTATGAGGGATTACGCCGGGTGGCACAGTCTTTTGCAGCAGATGTTAAACAGGTAACAGAGGTAGAGCCTGAGATATATACACAATTGAACGAGTTGGATGGAACAGTCATAATCGCTGGGTCGATAGGGAGTAATGATTATATCGATGATTTAATCGCGGAGGGAACCGTTGATGTATCGGCCCTCCAAGGTAAAAGAGAATGTTATAAAATTCAGGTGGTTGAACAACCCACAGCGGGAGTGGACAAGGCGCTCGTCATTGTAGGAAGTGATAAACGGGGGACGATTTACGGGTTGTATTCGATCTCCGAAAAGATTGGAGTTAGTCCTTGGGTGTACTGGGCGGATATTGTGCCGGAGAAGAAGCCGGCATTGTCCATTCCTGATAACCAGCTTCATGTGATCTCCAAGGAGCCTTCGGTTAAATATAGAGGTATTTTTTTGAATGACGACTGGCCGTCTTTAGGTTCTTGGGTAACTCAAAGCTTTGGTGACTTTAATGAAGATTTCTATGACAAGGTATTTGAACTCATTCTTCGCTTGAAGGGGAATTATTTATGGCCGGCGATGTGGAGCGCCGAATTCAGCCTGAATGGTAAAAGCAGCCCGATTGCCAACGCCAAGCATGCACAAGAATACGGAATTATTATGGGGACCTCCCATCATGAACCCTTATTCCGGGCAGGCAGTGAATGGCAGAAGGTATACAGCCAATACGGAACAAGTAACCTATGGGATTTCGCCCGTAATAAACAGGCGATTACAGATTTCTGGGAAGACGGAATCAAGCGCAATCAGGCCTTTGATAACTTGATTACCCTAGGCATGCGGGGGGAAAGTGACTCTGCGCTGGAGGGCTCCGACCAGGAGAATATTGATCTGCTGAAGGATATTATACTTACGCAAAAAGAACTATTGAAGAAATACAATCTTGAACATGCACCGCAAATTTTGGCCGTTTATAAGGAAGTTGAGAAGTACTGGTATGGCACTGCCGGGGTGGAAGGGTTGAAGGACTGGGATGTTCTGAATGACGTTACGATCCTGCTTGCTGACGATAACTTTGGCAATCTCCGCAAAATCCCGACGAAAAACGAACGTAACCGCAGCGCAGGATGGGGGATGTATTATCATTTTGACTATCATGGTGGTCCGCATTCCTATGAATGGTTAAATACGACCCCGCTTGAAAAAGTCTGGGAGCAAATGTGTATGGCATTTGACTATGGCATCCGTGATGTATGGATTGTGAACGTCGGAGATTTGAAGCCTATGGAATTGCCCATTTCCTACTTTCTGGATTTGGCCTACGATTTTGAGGCATGGGGGACAGGTGTAATCAATCGGATTGTGGAATACACCAACCGTTGGGTAGAGCAGCAATTCGGATATGCGCTGGAACAAGAGACATGTCTGGGAATCGCACAATTGTTAGGTGATTATACCCGGATGAACGGTCGGCGCAAGCCTGAAATTACTTATCCGTCCACCTTCAGTCCTATCCATTACAATGAGGCGCACAGAGTTCTGGAGCAAGCGGTGATGATCGAGAGGGCTGCCAACAAATACGATGAGCTAATCCCGGAACAACTAAAGGATGCTTACTTCCAGCTCGTATATTTCCCTGCTGTTGCCTCGGCCAATGTGGTCAAAATGCAAATTTATGCAGGACTGAACCATCTATACGCTAAACGAAATAGTATGTTGGCAAATACTTACGCTGCTCTGACCTGCGAAACCATCGAAAGGGATAAGCATCTGGAGCTGGTTTATAATAGCGGAATTTCGGATGGGAAATGGCAGGGAATGATGAGTTCCCCTCATGTAGGGTATATACATTGGAATGCAGAAGGGTGGAAATATCCGGATGTAAACAGCTTGACGCCCGCCAGAGGTTCTTTAATGATTGTCGATGTGGAAGGAACGGAACAAGCGTATGTTTCCGGCACAGCTAATCTTCCGGTAATTACAAATCTTCAAAAAGAAAACTATCGCATCACAATCAGTAACGGTGGAGAAGCGGGTTTTGAATATCAGGTGCGGAGCAGCGTGGATTGGATCAAGCTTGAGAAAATACGCGGCTGGATTGAGGCAGGGGAGACGCTTCAGGTTTCCGTAGATTGGGAGAAGGTCAAAGAAACATCGACGGGCGAAATTACGATCTCCGGTGCCGGAAATATAGTTAAGGTGAAGGCAGCCGTGGATTGGATAGACATTCCGGATGTGCCACCGATGACATTTATCGAGGCCCATAATATCGTGTCCATTGAAGCGGAGCATACCATAACTCGTGTTTCGAAATCAGGGGTGGTATGGAAGACCATTGACAGCTATGGACGTTCTTTATCCTCGGTTAAAATGTTTCCGGATGCTGTATCTTTTGAACAACCGGAGGATGCACCTTATCTGGAATATCGGATTCTAGTGCAGCAGGACACCGATTATAGCTTAACCGCGTATATTGCGCCGACAAACAATCTGTCACAAACTAGCGGGTTGAAATATGCGATAGGTTTCGATGATCAGGCACCCGTGATTAAGGGTGCTTTACCAACGAACTTTGAAGGCGGCAATCATGATAATGAACCATGGTGCCGCGCGGTTATGGACAATATTCATGCTGTGACCACCAGCCATGCTTTAACAAAGGGTCTTCATACCCTCCGCTTTTACGGATTGGATGCGGGTCTGGTTCTGCAAAAGCTTGTATTGTCCGCTGCCCAGCTTCCTTATTCCTATTTAGGGCCGGAGGAGAGCTTTTATACTAGCGGGACGGCGTCCATTCTTAGTTAGGTTGAATTAAAAGGGCGAACAACTGGGTTGTTGCTTCGAATCCTCCGTTATTTCAGGGCAGATGACGGAGGATAACCCTTTATATTTTTGAAAACGTTGCTGAAGTAGGCGACATCTTGATAACCACAGTGAGCTGCCACTTCGGACACATTAAAGCCACCTGCCGATAGAATCATCTCAGCATTGTTCACCCGCACCTTGTTTATAAATTCTTTATAGGTGGAGCCAGTGTTCTGCTTAAATAGCTTACCTAGATATACGGGATTTAGGGCAACCAAATCTGCCAGCTCCTTGATCGTGACTTCCTCCGAATAATGATCCATGATATAGGTCATCACTTTTTGGATTCTTAGATCTATCAGAGGTGTTTCTTGATGGTGGGCGATACTTAATAAGCGGTACACAATCAGTTGAAAGATGGCCCGGGCCTTCATTTTGTAGAAAGGTTGTTTGCCCATCCAGACATGTGAGAATTCTTTAATATCCTCTAGAATCTCTTTAGTTCTCCAATTCCTAGTTACAGTCTCAAAAGGGAGCTGCACATGATTGTCCTCACCCTCCCAGAAGAAATTGAAGGCAAAGGAACGCATTGGTGCCTCCTTAAAGGTCTGAGCTTCCCGAATGCTGCCAGAAGGGGCATAAAGCATATCTCCGGCTTCAACCGTGAATTTCTCTCCATTAATAAAATAGTCAGACTTCCCTTCTACGATGAAGGTAAGATCATGGAAATCAATTTTACTCCTCGTAATCTCCCAATCCGGGAAGGATCGGCGATCAACGAACAAAAAAACACGGGGTACAAGATTTTCATATTTGGTAATGTCCATTTCTACCACTCCTCCTTCCTAATAAATAGAGCCGCGCTAATGCCGATTGGTATATTATACAAAAATGAAACCGATTAAGAAATGGGATTGTAAATTGACTTTGCGCAATTAGAAGAATACAATAGTTTTATGACTATCGAACAATATTCCTTAAAAGATGATGAAAAGCGAGTGAAGATTTTTAAAGCATTAGCAGAAGTGAAACGAATTGAAATGATTCGTTATCTTCATCACCATAAGGAGAACAATACATGTGGGTCCATTGGTGAATCTATGGGAATGGACAAATCCAATGTGTCGTACCATCTGAAGATTTTGTATGAAGCTGATTTAGTAAGTGTCACACGTATGGGGCAGAATAAGATTAGCCAGCTTCGAGAGGATACGTTTTGCGAATTATTACCGGGTTTCTTGGGCAGTTTATAATCTGTCCGGAAACCTATAATTTTTCTTAATAGTTTGATAGTTTTATAACTATTTGATAATCATGTACAGGGTTTGGTTAATAGTTATAGGTAGCAGCAAAAATAAATATTAATGGAGTAGTGATCTATGAATCAGTTGAAAAATAAACAGGTCCTGTTAATTTCACGTCCTGTAGGCATGCCAACCCAGCAAAATTTCGAGTTCAAAGATATTCCTGTAGTTGAAGCAAAAGAAGGACAAGTTGTTGTACGTACGTTGTATTTATCAGTGGATCCTTATATGCGGGGAAGAATGAATGATGCTAAATCGTATGTTCCTCCGTATCAGCTTAATGAAGTCATCGCTGGAGGACTTGTGGGAGAAATCGTAGAATCCAAATCGGAGCTATTCAAAGCTGGAGATAAAGTCATCGGTATGCTGGGCTGGCAGTTATATAATACTGTAGATGCTAAAGCAGTAACCAAAATCGATGATTCGATTGCACCAGTATCGGCTTACTTAAGTGTTCTAGGTTTGACAGGGCTCACTGCATATTTCGGTTTACTTGATATCGGTCAGCCGAAAGAAGGAGAGACTGTCGTAGTGTCTGGGGCAGCGGGTTCAGTGGGGATGTTTGTTGGACAGATAGCCAAAATCAAAGGCGCTCGTGTCGTTGGGATCGCAGGTAGCGATGACAAATGCGACTATTTAAAAAAAGAACTTGGCTTTGATGCAACCATTAATTATAAAACAACGGAAAATTTAGGCCAGGCTTTGGAAGAAGCATGTCCAAATGGTGTTGATGTTTATTTTGACAACGTGGGTGGAGCGATTTCAGATGCTGTGATGAGCTTGCTTAATGATTATGCACGTATTCCACTATGTGGCGCTATTTCTTCCTATAATAGTACAGACGGAGATATGGGTCCACGTATTCAGAGCAGATTGATCAAAACCCGCTCCCTTATCAAAGGATTCGTTCTTAGTGATTACGCAGCCCGCCAGTCAGAAGGCCTTCAAGAGCTTGGAAAATGGCTAACAGAAGGTAAATTAAAATATGAAGAAACAGTTGTTGAAGGATTCGACAATGTGGTGGAAGCATTCCTGCAATTGTTCCAAGGTGCGAACCTAGGGAAGATGCTTGTTAAGGTGAGCGACTCCGAATTCTAAAACAACACAAACAGCCCTGGTAGAGACTTCTATATATCAGGGCTGTTTGTATTATCACCAAACTAATTCGTTCAGACCATACCCTGTTTGGACTTCATGCATTTAAGATTGTATGTGCGGCCATAGGCTTTCGCATATTTGACGATTCGCTCAATCATGCTGGTGTCATTCAGTTTGGTAAACGGGCACGGATCGGGGGCTGTATTTACTTCCAAGATCCATGGTTTAAGGCGTCGATCCAAGGCAATATCCACACCGATTTCCTGCAGGCCGGGATAGGCTGTGTTTAGCTGTCTGGCGGAGTTCACTCCAATTTGTTGCATGGACCGGATCAAGGCGCTACTATTCTCTACGTTTGTATAGGATTCTAATAATGCCTCTACCGGATAAATCGTTCCCCCTTGGCTCCCATTCGTAACCACTTTGCGAGGATGAGCAACGCGACCCGCAATGCCTGTAGCTTCCCACCCGCCCTTAAGATTTCTTTGCACCATTACCCGGATATCAAATGGCCTTCCTTCATAAACCAAAAGCCAAATCCC
Source organism: Paenibacillus sp. FSL R5-0928 (assembly GCF_037970385.1). Taxonomy (NCBI): domain Bacteria; kingdom Bacillati; phylum Bacillota; class Bacilli; order Caryophanales; family Paenibacillaceae; genus Paenibacillus; species Paenibacillus sp. FSL R5-0928. The sequence continues at coordinate 2,678,402 of NZ_CP150225.1, forward strand.
CTTTTGCACCAAATAGGACTTTCCTTGGGTCTCGCTAAAGATTGCCCGATAAGCCATCTCGTAATCAGAAAATGTATGTTTATGCGTACCGGACTGATAGCTGTAGGCTGGTCGTTTTTTGGCGGAATGATCTTGTGATCTTTCAATCCGAATTACACCCTGTCCCAAAGATCCACAGCAGGGCTTAATGTACACCATTTTATGTTTTTGCAACATCTCATAGAGTACGTTTTTATTCATTTTTTTCGTTACCGGGATATACTTCCTTAGCTCTTGTTTTCTAAGCAGTATCCTTGTTTTCGTCAGCTTATTGGATATCCGCCGTATTGGCTCCTTCATTTTGTTCCTCCGTTCTATATATCTATAGGCTATATTACGGGAATACGCAGTTTTTGCTTGGGCAACCACAGAAGAATAGAACACATGCAAAGAATTCTACATATGAATATTGGAGGCATTTATTAAACTTGGGCTGCAGCATGCGGTCAACGGGAGGCGGCTATGATGCTGCTCGGGAAATTGCAGATTAAGGTGCAAGAAGTAATGGACGAATACCCTTGGTACAAGGGGCTGATCGATGGGGAGAAAACGAATTATAACCTGCAGAACTTACCTCTTATGTCTTCGAAAACACTTGAAACCTTCTATTATAACCAACCCATCGATCCTTCTTGGACTGTTTATAGGACGTCTGGTACAAGCTCAGGCCGTAGAAAAGCAATCCTCTACTCTGAGGAAGATGACAAACACTATGTGGATATTAAAACGAAGCTATTCGGCGAGCTTATTGCGGGAAGCGGATGTAACAGAGCGTTGGCGGATATGGGCACTGGACATGCAGCAAATACTGCGCTGACCATTTTTGAAAGGTTAGGATTGGAAAAAAGTTCAATCCCCTTTGAACTGCCAATCGAACAGCATATTGAACAGCTTAAAGCTTTTAAACCTGACTTGCTCTATACGATGCCGTCCATCCTTGACCATATCGTATATGCTGCCGGAAACCCGCGTGAATTCGGAATTCGCAAGATTATTTTGGTAGGGGAAATTGCTCCGCCTGAGTGGCAGCGGAACATGGCTGGCATGTTCGGTATTGAGCCTAGAGACATCATCGATACTTACGGCTCCATTGAAATCGGTACGATCGCTTATTACTCCCATGATCATGGCAGGTACATTTTTGCCGACGGAATTTTTGCGGAAGGAATCGGGGTTCATGAGTTAGACGAAGAAGTAAGGCCACTTCGGAACAATGAAAGTATTCTGGTGCTTACCTCAACTGTCCGCAAGATGCTGCCAGCTCTTCGTTTTGTTACTTATGACGTTGTAAGGGATTTTAGGCCTGTGATGATAGACGGGGTTGAACAACAAAGCTTTGAGTCTATTGTAAAAAGAGTGGGTCAAGAACTGAAGCACGGTGAGAAGATCAGCCTGTACGATATCGAGCAGGTCGTATACCGTCATATTGAAGATGCGATCATTCGGGTCAAGGTAAAAAACAATGCGCTCTCTATTTATATCAAGAGTAAATCTGTGAAGCCCTCTATTATTCCGGTAATCAAAGAGGAAATCAGGGAGTGTATTCCGGAAATCGGGATGATGATTCGCAACCATCTGCTTGATGATATTGAGATCATTATAGTAGCTAAAGGGGAGCCGCTGGCCAGCGGGCAGGTCAAGAACAAGAAGTTATATTATCAGAAGGACAAAGCTAAGGTGGACATAAATATCCAAGGCGGTATCTTGTCGACTATCGGAAAAACACCATTAATCAAGCTGGATAATCTGTTCCAGAACAGTGAGTTCGAAGTCTACGCAAAAATGGAACTGCTAAATCCGGGAGGAAGTGCGAAAGACCGTCCAGCTCTGCGGATGATCCATGAGGCATGGAAGGAAGGGAAAATCGGGCCGGAAACTACTATTATTGAGTCGAGTTCGGGTAATATGGCGATTAGCTTGGCGATGATTTGCCAATATTTAGGGCTGCGATTTATTAGTGTGGTTGATCCAAGAACTACCACAACAAATCTGCAGATTCTGAAAGCATTAACTGTAAAAATTGACTTTGTTAGCGATCCCGACCCCGAGACCGGTGAATATCTGCCTGCTAGACTGAATCGAGTGCAGCGACTCTTGGAGGAAATACCGGACAGCTACTGGCCGAATCAATATGCAAACGCAAATAACTATTTGTCCCACTACCATACGACCATGAAAGAAATCGTGACTGAGCTTGGCGAAGTAGATTATTTGTTTTGCAGCGTAAGTACATGCGGCACGATTCGTGGCCTCGCGGAATATGTAAGGGATCATGGTCTGAAGACTAAGATTGTTGCCGTCGATGCGGAGGGAAGTAGTATTTTTGGTGGCAACAAAGAGAAACGGCGGTTCCCGGGACTGGGTGCTGGCATCGTACCCCCTTTCTGCAGAACGGATTTAATCGACCGTATTGTGCATGTCTCAGACTTGGATATCGTAAAAGGATGCCGAGCACTCGCCCAGAATGAATCGATTCTGGCCGGTGCATCCTCGGGGGCTAACCTTGCCGCTGTTAGGCGTATGGAGCAAGAAATGGCTCCAGGATCTGTCTGTGCGGTGATTCTGCATGACAAAGGGGAGCGTTACCTCGATACAGTATACTCTGACCCATGGATTCAGAATGAATTTGGGCAGGAATTCTCGCCTGACGGTGGAGATGTTCTTGCTTAACGAACGGAAAAAGGAGGTTGTGGAATGCTGTATTTAAACGATCGGGACATCCGGGAGGTGGGGCTTGATTGGCCTTCTCTCGTGGAATCGATAGAAACTACGGTGCGCATACTTGATTCTGGAGATTACGCGCAGCCCGTAAAACCTTACCTAAGGTATAAAAATCCTCAAAATCGTATTATTGCAATGCCCGCATACGTAGGGGGGAACGTGAACGCAGCAGGGATCAAATGGATTTCCAGCTTCCCGGATAATATCCAGGTTGGTCTTCCCCGCGCGCATAGCATCATTGTCTTGAATGATCCCATTACGGGCGAGCCTATATCCGTCCTAAGCTCTCCGCTCCCCAGCATCGTAAGGACAGCTTCCATCAGTGGACTGATGATTGGTCACTTTTTGCAGGCTCGTTCACTTGAACGGATTCATCTTGGTATTATCGGCTGGGGACCAATCGGGCAATATCATTTTCAAATGGTTATGGCATTGTACGGAGATCGAGTTGAACGTATCCGCATCTTTGATATAAGGGAAGTAGATTTGTCAGACATCTCATCTATATATAAGGATAGGATAGAAGTGGAGGAGACGTGGGCGGGCGTTTATCGAAAGTCCAATATCTTTATCACCTGTACCGTATCCAATCATAGATATATTGATATACTTCCGGTGGAAGGTAGTCTTCTACTGAATATTTCACTGCGTGATTATAAGCCTGAGGCATTAGCTTCGGTGAAGGCCATAATCGTCGACGACTGGGATGAGGTGTGCCGCGAGAATACTGACATACAGCAGCTCCATCTGAAACATGGGTTAACTCGTGCCGATACCCGAATGATTACCGATGTCGTCTCGCGCCATTGCCTGAATGAACTCAGAGCAGATGAGCCGATTTTCTTTTGTCCGATGGGCATGGCGGTTTTTGATATCGCAACAGCGGTATACTTCGTGAAGAAGGCGAGAGAAAAAGGGATCGGGACTGAGCTACAGTAAGGTGGTAGGCATACGTTCGCTATGGGATTTTTTTATAGGTTTTTCTGATGTAACTAGACTATGATCCGTCCCTTTTAAGGGTGGATTGCTGTCTAGTTTTTTTATTGTCTTGTTAACGTTCCATTCATAATACTCTGATAATCTCTATAAGTGTTAGGCGGATGATCATCCACCCCAATAAATGATGACTCGGAGGATAATAATGTTAACACCTATGAAAAAAAGGCTGATCGCTGGTCTGACCCTATTGGCTGTGATTAGTGCCGGCTTAGGCGCAAGCTTGGTATTTCCCGGGAAACAGGCCTCGGCTGAGACCCAAAAGGGTCAAACCACGCTGCCGGCAGCTCAAATTGAAGCATCTGCCAATCTCGATGATACCGCAGGACTGACTAGCTTCGTTGATGGAATTATGGAAAAAGATATGAACCGGCTGCAAATTCCGGGAGCGGTTATCTCCATTGTAAAAGACGGCAAGATTATTTTAGCCAAAGGTTATGGCAGTTCTAATCTGGAAGAAGCGGCACCGGTTGATCCGACAACCAGCATGTTTCGAATCGCTTCAACAACAAAGCTGTTCACCTGGACAGCGGTGATGCAACTGGTCGAACAAGGCAAGATAGATCTGGACACTGATATTAACACCTACCTGAAATCAGTGAAGATCCCTGCTACTTATCCTGAGCCGATCACGATGCGCCATTTGATGACACATACAGCGGGGTTTGAAGAGGGTGGAGTGGGTTATCAAATCACTACCGACCCTGCCAAATTGCCGGGATCAATCTCGGAAACACTTAATGAGCATATGCTGGCACGGGTAAGACCTCCCGGAGAGATGAGTTCTTATTCGAACTTCGGGGCTACACTCGCGGGTCTGATAGTGGAGGAAGTCAGCGGTGTTCCTTACAATGACTATATACAAAAGTATATTTTCGATCCGCTCGACATGAAATATTCGACTGTGGTAGAGCCTTTGCCGGAGTCATTCATACCCAATCAAGTTGTAGGGTACACGAGTGAGAACGGCAGTTTTATTCCTGGCACACCTACCTTCGAGGGCGGCTTTCGTCCTGCCGGCTCGGGTACAGTATCAGCAGTAGATATGGCGCACTTTATGATTGCCCATCTGCAGAACGGGAAATATGGTGACCAGCAGATTCTTAGAACCGAGACCGCAGAACTAATGCATTCAACGGCGTACCAATTTGATAAACGTCTGCCGGGAGTAGATCTGGGGTTCTCTGAGAAACGCATCAATGGTCTTAGACTAATCACTCATGGTGGTTCCGACCCCATGTTTAATACTGAGTTTTATCTTGTGCCTGCCAAGCAAATAGGTATCTTTGTTTCCTATAACGGCGGTCAGGGCGGTGATTCCGCGGCAGGCCTAGTCCATGCCTTTTGTGAGCGTTATTATCCCGATCCTGAAGCGAAGCAGCCTGAATTCTCCACTTCTGCGGAATCTGTTCAGAAATATGCGGGAACCTATCAATTCACACGCCGTAACCACAGTGATATTGATAAATTTTTCAATTTTTTTGCCCAGCTAAATGTTAAGGTAGAGGAGAATAAGCTATCTTTGGGAAGTGGTAGTGAACAACAGCTGTACAGAGAAATCGGTCCGAATCTGTTCCAGCTCGAGGGAGGTACCGAACAAATAGGCTTCCGCACAGATGAGTCCGGTAAGGTTACACATATGCTCTTAGGTCTGGCACCGGAAATGCCGCTGGAGCGTACGCCACTCTTGAATCAGAATAAGTTTTGGCTTATCATACTTGGCGGCTCGGGGTTGATTTTCATCACTGCATTGCTTGGGCTAATCTTCTCCAGACGCAAGATCAAGGCGATGACGCCTCCGGAAAAGTGGGCCGTCCGCTTATCTGCGGGAACTGCCGGGTGGGCGCTGCTATCTTTCGTCACGATATTTATGGTGGTTATGTCCATGGACACGATGCAGAAGTTCAGTGGTATCAGTCTTTCGCTTTCTCTCAGTTTAGTTATGCCAATCCTTTTGGTTGGTCTGACTTTAGCTTTGCTAATCTCGGCTATACTGGTTTGGAAGAATAAATACTGGACAGTTTTCAAGCGTGTGCATTATACACTAGTGGCACTTTCGGCTGTAGCAATAACTCTGTTTTTCTACTATTGGAACCTGTTGGGTTGGCAGTTCGGATAACTTCGTTTCTTGTCAAGAATTTATCATATATAATGTAAGCTTATGAGAGGAGGACAATCGTGGCTACTATACTTATTGCTGATGATGATGATAACATCCGAAAGCTAATGTCTTTGTTTTTGCGAAAAGAAGGTTTTGACCTCAAAGAAGCCAGGGATGGCACCAAAGCGCTGTCCATTATAGAGAACTCGCGAGTCGATCTCGTCATCCTAGATATTATGATGCCAGGATTGGATGGTTGGGATCTGTGCAGAGAAATCAGGCGCTCTGATGCCAACATTCCCCTCTTCATGGTGACGGCTAAAGGAGAATCTGCACATAAAGTGAAAGGTTTTCAACTCGGCACGGATGACTATCTGACCAAACCGTTTGATCCGCTTGAACTGGTGATGCGAGTAAAAGCTTTGCTTAAACGCTCGCTGGTCGTTTCTTCCCAGTCTGTGCAGTTGGGCAATGTGGTGCTTAACCGCCGCACTTTCCAGGTTACGCGTGATGAAGAACCGGTAACGATTCCTTTGAAGGAATTTGAGCTACTGTTTCTGTTGGCTAGTCACCCCAGGCAAATCTTCACAAGAGAACAGTTGATTTCTCAAATCTGGGGATTGAACTATGAAGGAGACGGCCGGACTGTAGATGTGCATATAAGCCGGTTGAGGGAGAAATTCTGTGGTAACGACGAGCAATTTCAAATCGAAACGGCCCGCGGCCTAGGATACCGGCTAATCCCTGCGTTATGATCAAGACATTGTATGTACGCGTCGTTCTCACGTTTCTAGGCATCATTATCTTTAGTCTGATCTGTTCCTTTTTCATTGGTTTGTATGTCTTTCAGAAACAAATAAGTTACGAGGGACAGAATGAAATGATCACAGTGGGGAAGGAGATCATTCACCGTTATGATGACGCCAAGCCTGAGGATACAGACGAGTTCTTGAATAGTATGGTTAAGGTATCTGCATACCCTATCCACCTGTATAATCATTCCGGGGAATATACCTTCTATGGGCTCAAGGATAGTCCGGCCGTCACTATCACCCGCGATGCTGTGAAACAAGTGCTGCAAGGAAAACTCTATCGTTCCTCTGCGAAAGATAAGGATACCTTTATCGGGATGCCCTTTATGTTTAACGGGGAGTGGCAAGCAATGTTCTTGCAGTATTCTGCCGAGAACGAAAATATCGTCAATCGGATGCTGCTCTTTGTGCTTTTACTCGTGCTTTTACTGGGTAGTCTATGCATTCTTATTGCCGCCAGATATTTGGTGGAGCCGATCAAAGCTTTGACGAATGCGACAAGAAGGCTAGCCAAGGGTGATTTCGAGGTAGCGCTTAAAGTAAACCGAGTAGACGAAATAGGGGAACTGACACAAAGCTATGTGGAGATGGCCGGGGAGTTGAAGCAGTTAGAACAGATGAGGCAGGATTTCGTATCCAACGTGTCTCATGAAATTCAGACACCGCTTACGTCTATTTCCGGCTTTGCTAAGGCATTGCAGAACAATGATCTAATCATGGAAGAGGAACGTTCTGAATATCTTGATATCATCAATGCTGAGAGTGAGCGTCTGTCGAGGTTAAGTGATAATTTGCTGAAGCTCGCTTCCCTGGATTCTGAACATCATCCTTTTAACGCAGATTCCTTCAATCTTGACGAGCAGATTAGAACCATCGTTGTGACCTGTGAGCCACAATGGTCAGCCAAAGGCATCGTTATCGATCTTGAGCTGCCGGAAGCTGTCAAAATTAAGGGTGATGAAGATCAGCTGAAGCAAGTATGGATGAATTTGCTTAGCAACAGCATCAAGTTCACACCGGAAGGCGGGAACATCCGCATCAGTATAGATGACAGTGCAGCAGATGTATCGGTCACCATCAGTGATAACGGGATCGGGATTTCCCCGGAAGAGTTCAACACCGTATTCCAAAGATTTTATAAAATAGACAAGTCACGGAATGGAAACAACAATGGCAATGGCTTGGGACTTGCAATCGTTAAAAAAATTGTCTCCCTGCATCAGGGAAACATAGAAGTGGACGGTGCGGTTGGAGCGGGAACGACGATTATCGTCAGTTTGCCCCATAAGTGAAATTAAGGGTTTGTCTCATTCTTGGATTGCCGTACGCCAAACATAATGAAATCCTTGAATTGCCGGTCCATAACCCGATCTTCCTCCGTAACCACACCCCCCCGCTGATGAGTAATAATGACGGCTTTTTGTAAATACATGAAATACAGGTGGGTGGACTTGTGCAGAATGTCCAGCCACTTATTTTTTTCCTCCGGAGCGACTGAAATTGTCTCAAGGAGAATTAACCGTGAATACCAGCCTTCCATAGCCTGCTTAAAGTCAGGAAGTTCCGCGGGATTTTTGGAAAGCGTGCTGTAGTAAACTCCAAAAATGGCATCATAGTAGATCAGGGCTTCCTGATGATCTCTTAACGCCAGATATTTATCGAGAATGTTCTCCAATGACTGTACAGGGTGTTCAAAATCAAAATCAAACAGCAGCTGTCCAAACATCCGCTCCAGATTTAGGGCATAAATTTGAGCGGCTAACTCTTCCTTGTCCTTATAATGATGATACAAAGTACGCCGGGAGATGCCGGCTTGTTCCGCAATCTGTGCCATATCCGTGCGCTCAATACCTTGGGCACAGAATAAGCTAAGCGCTGTATCCTTAATGATCTCCCTTGTCATTTGCATTTGCTTTTCCCGCAAATTCATTGATTTTCTCTCCTGTCTTGTTGCAACTCTTCCGCTGCTTCTAGCACTATTTCTGAGCTGGCTTCGAATTCATGAGGAATTTGCTGCCCACTGAATAGGGGTTCTGCCGGTTGATCGCATCACCTAACCAATTCAGAAGCTTCACACTATCCTGTTCAGCCTGAAAGAAGGTCTCTCTGGTGGCAAAAGTGTGCGGAGTTGTACCCGTCTTAGCGTTCAGTCCATAGTCGGTGAGATAGTAATAATAATTAGGTAAAGTGGCTGCCAAAGAAGAAACAGATTGCCGCATTTCCTGTGACCACTCATTAATGATGCTTTGATCTCTTGGCCCCTTGTAATCGTTGATGTTGTTCTGAAAGTGGATTAGAATCTCGTCAAATACCGAGTAGGATTGCAATATTATCGCATTTGCAGGAAGTAGATGGCCGTTCGCTTTAAAAGCTGCCCCGATGATATCCGCTTCAGGGGCATATCCGAAGTTCTTCCCGAAGTCTGCTTGCCATTCCTGATTCACAACATTTGGCCACTTGTCTGATTTCAGGAAGGAACTGTCTGAATATTGGAAGATCTCAGAGTCCTTGTAATGAGAGGCGATCTCAGGAGCCCAAAAAGCGGATCCGAATCCACCAGCACTTTCGCCAGCAATCAGTAGTTTGCCGGGTTTATCCACGTTGGCATATATCCAATCGAGGCTGCTTCGCACATTATTGCTGCCGTTATAACGCATAGTAAAGGGGCTGCCGTCCTCTTTTTTATATTCAACTGTGCGGTTGCCGATATGGAAGTCACCGGTCGAATAGGGAAGGTAGACCACATTCCAGCCATGAAATGGATTGGCAGGGTTATCCGTATCCATCATGCCTCTCAGCAATGTAAGTATATAGAAGGGGATGTTGGGGAAATAGTTGCCTGTATCTCCACCTTTAATAAAGTTCATAAGCTTGATGGGGTGTGCGGCACTTTGGGCATCCCAGCTGGCCCCGCCCCCGGAAAAGAAGATGATCCAGTTATTATTTTCACCCTTTTTATTCCACAAAAAATACTCTGATCCATCACTTGATATGACATTTCCGTCTAGCGTGACTTTATTCCACTTGTAAGGCTTCACATCCGCGATTACGGGGGTGGTAGTCGCCGGTCTTTTGATTACAAAAGCGCTGATTGCAAACATGGCAATCAAAACAAGGCTGAATAACCCAATACCTGTGAATATTGTGATTTTCCTCATTTTTCTCATATCCATCTCTCCCTTACTCGGAGTATACGTCAAGATTACTCATTGCACAAGGTGTATACTTAAAAGCATAAGAAACAATCGTGAGAAAATATATAAAGAGGTGTCCTCGCAGCCTTTGATCCATGGCTACAGAGACACCTCGATTTTTGTATGTTACTTTATTTTTTGTGTATTACTTTATTAATTTCTCTGCTTCGATTTCAAATGTTTTTAGTTCGTAAGGTTCAAGTATAAAAGTAATGACAGGTTCAGTGTGGACTTCCCCTTCAGGACGCTCCATTAGATTACACTCTTGCCACGAAATAATATTCAAGTCGCTAGTCATATCAATTTGCTGGCGGCTTCCGGAATAGTCGTGCACACGTACGATTAATTTTTGACCATCCTCAGACTTCTTAATCGCAGAAACCATAACCGTTTGAGTAGAAAGGCGAATAAGCGACTTGGTTGCTACTTCTGCTTGACCCATGGTGCTCCGTAGAGGGTTGTTGACGGACCAAGCTTGACGGACGGTGTCACCCTGTAGCCAATCCCCAGTATGAGGCAGGATAGAGTAGGTGAAAGTATGTTCGCCTTGATCCGCTTCAGGGTCAGGGTGCGTTGCCGATTTGATTAAGGATAGACGCATCACATTATCCTTGATGTCATAACCGTATTTGCAGTCGTTCAGCAAGCTAACGCCATAACCACGATCTGATAAATCCGCCCACTGATGCCCCACAGTCTCGAATCTAGCGTAATCCCAGCTAGTGTTCCAATGTGTTGGACGCGTAACATTACCGAACTGGATATCATAAGTGGCTTCGGTAGCTCGTATCGCAACAGGGAAAGCTACTTTCATTAGCTGTTGTCGCTCATGCCAGTCTACCTTCGTCACGAAATCGATACGACGATGGTGTGCATGTAAGATCATTTGCTGCTTAATCGTGGAATCCATATAACTCCATGTGAATTGTACAACACATCGCAGTGAACCCTTTTCTATGACTTCAATGCTGCGGCAGTCGGTGACTTCACGTTTCTTTTGCTGATAGTAGATGTCAATGTCCCAAGCTTCATGGGCTAGGGGTTTATCTTCAAACACTTGGAACACGTTACCGTGACTTCCGTTTGCTAATACTTGTCTTTGTTCATTTATATCATAGATGGATACTAATTGACCTTGTTCGTTCCATTCAATTTCGAAGTGAGGCGTTGAAATTCCTGATTCATTTAGCTTGAATGGAGCGCTTAGAGACTCGGAATTCACATCTTCTACGAAGGAAATGGTTGTGTATCCGAGAGAAGGAATGTTAGATACTTCAACGATCCAGCGGTCACCTTCACGTTGAGCTTGTAGTTGTTTTCCTTCTGAGCTTATCCAATGTCCTGTTTCCATCCCGGCTTCAACAGTAATTTCTACGAGTTCTGTCAGCTCCCAAGCAGCATTGTTCCAGATCGTATATTTACCGGCTTCATTTCCGCTCACAAGTGCCTTACTGGATTGCTCCCAGACAGACTGACCTATTGCTTCTGCTTGTGCATATTCAATCGTACTGTCTTCATATACTTCACGAATCGAAGAGCCCGGAATAATATCATGGAATTGGTTGCGCAAAATAATTCTCCAGCCCTCGTCTAAATCGGTCTGACGATAGTTCGACCAGTCACCTGTCATCACACTTTGCAGTGTATTTAGCCATTCCGCCTCACGGTATAGCAGTTCAAGCTTACGGTTCATCCGCTTATTGTAGGCTTGGCTTGTATAGGTGCCGCGGTGATATTCTAAGTAAAGCTCGCCATCCCATACATGGACATAACGATCCGTATTTGCAACAGTTTCTTGCAAGTTACGGAAGTAGTCTCCCGCTGTTCCTGTTTCAATCTTCGGCAGACCGGGAAGATCGTTTAGCCGACGGCGCATCTCTAGCATTTCACGGTTCACACCCCCGCCACCATCGCCATATCCGTAAGAAAGTAACAGATTGCGATTCACTTCTTTATCCCGGTAGGTATCCCAAATTCCTTTTACAGTCTTAGGAATAATCCGGCCATTATAAGTGTAGAACCAAGAATCTTCTTCGGACCAAGGCTCTGGCGTTGTAATAAAATGTGTTAACACCTCTGTGCCATCAATCCCACGCCATTGAAAGGTATCATGTGGCATCCGGTTATATTGATTCCAGCTAATTTTTGTGGTCATGAAGGTATTAATTCCTGATTTTTTTAGAATTTGTGGCAAGGACCAGCTGTAGCCAAATACGTCCGGCAGCCATAAATAGTCACATTCAACCCCAAATTCATTACGTAAGAAGCGAGTTCCATACAGTAATTGACGGACTAGAGACTCTCCTGAGGTCAAGTTGCAATCTGCTTCAAGCCACATGCCGCCGCCAGCTTCCCAGCGTCCTTCAGCCACACGTTCACGAATATTTTCGTAGATTTCTGGATAGTCATTTTTGATATATTCATAGAGTTGCGGCTGAGTCTGTAAAAAGGTATAGTCCGGGAACATTTCCATCAGACGTAGTACGGTTGAGAAGGAACGCGCACATTTCTCACGGGTGTGTTTCAATTGCCACAACCAAGCCACATCAATATGGGTATGGCCAATACAGGTAACGGTGACGGGTGAGGACTTCTCCATTTTATTAATTTCATCACGCAAATAATTGCGGGCTTTCCCGATCGAAGCATAGAAGTTGTCTGAACCAGGACGAGACCAGTCGATCAGAAGAAAGGAGCGGTCTACTGTACTCATAAGTTGTGTATATTCTGGAGTTTTGGCATCGAGTACGTTCAGCGTCTCGACTACAGCAAGCGCGGTAAAATAGAAATCATCCGTTGCTTCATCCAGCCAACAAATTTCAGCCATGCGAATGCCATGTGTCTGATCCTTTTTAGGGCCGCCTCCTTCGAGTCCCGACCATAACCGGAAGGTCAGTGGAAGCTGAGTGCCTACCGTTTCATTTGGCAAGAACACTTCGGTATGATTGGAATCTACACCTTGATAGGGTTTGCCGTTGAAAAAGAATAAGGATTCAAATCCGGAGTTGTTTCCAGCACCCGTCTCGCCAAAATCAAATCGACCCAGTACTCTACGGCCTGCCCAAGTAGCGGGTACGTCTATATTTGTCGTTAGCCATAAATACAAATCGCGGCCTTTCCAGGTATCGCCAACTCGTAGCTCAGACCATTCTCCATCCACGGGCGGTTCGGCTGCAATTTCACCTTGTTCGTCAATCATTGAGTTGAAAAAAGGAATGTGTATACGATCCCGGTAACGATATTCGGAAATTTCGTTTAGTTGGGAGTTGAGTTTGCGTTTGGTTAGAAACATGAGTAATAGCCCCTCCAATATGTTGATGGGGGACGAGGAAATTAAGATCTATTTGGGTTATTATAGGTTTGTTTGGGGGGTAGAAATCAACTATAGACGATTTTTTGTGAGTTGTAAACTCTCGGTGGAGAGAAAAGTTGGAGCGCTAGAATTTATAAATAAAAAATGCATGCGCTTCCATTGCAGAAAAAGAAGTGTGATGTTAAGCTTCTAATCCTAAAGGTGATATTCAGAAAGAAGGTGGCTTTGTTGAATGTAAAGAAATTTTATCAAAACCATTTGCAGAAAAAACTGTTCAATAAAATATTAGCTATATACTCTTCAATCATCATAATTACGTTAATAGCCTCTTCCATTACCGTATATAAATACTATGAACAGACGATCACTCGCCAACATGTAGATGCCAATCGGGAGGTGCTGGATTATGTAAGTTTGTATATGAATCAGCAGTACGAAAGCATCCAAGTGGCTATCCAGCAAATATATAGCGATGCCTCTGTCAGTGAGGATTTGTCCTACTTTTTGCAAAATGATTATGGGGATTATCTTAAATACCGTTTAGATCAATATGCAGATATAGGGAGCTCCGTTCCTCATACGTTCGATACGTATTTCAAAACCTATTTGAATCAGAAAAATGGGATTTATGACGTTATTTTGTACAGCACAGAGAAAGAATTTTATTATTTATATAAAAATAATACCCGGCAATTCTACTTGAGCGACATGGACGGTTCTAAGCAAAAATTATCCTTACCGAAGAATGGCTGGGTCTCGCATGAAACCAAATTAGTGCTTAAGGAAATAAGAGAAGACAATAACAATTTATATACAATGACTAGGGAAATTAAAGATCCGATTACACTGAAAACGATCGGTATGCTCATAGTAGATTTTGACGCAGAACTTATTTCAAAATGGCTTGGCACAAAAGTTGCAGAAAATAATGGTCAATTGTTGGTCTTAACCCCAAGCGGTGACGTTATATATGATTCATTGGGAAGGTATATGGGACAGCGATATCCACATATCGATGCGCTTCATGCCGATGGCTGGACAACACTGGATGGGATCTCCAAGGTTAACTTAAATACAACGAATAGCTCAGGTCTTATTATGGCAGGGATCATTCAGAAGTCACAGGTCAACAACGAAATGAAAACGGTTCGAACTTGGATTATCGGGATTACCACAGCGCTTATTATTACTGCAATGTCTTTTACATACGGAATTATTTTACGTTTCTCTAAAAAAGTGAAGATCATTGTCAAATCTATGAAGCGCTTACAGGAAGGTGATTTGAGCACACGTATTCACCTTAATCGAGAAGATGAATTGCAGCTAATTGCCAACAATTTTAACTATATGTGTGAAAGACTAGAACTCTATATTAACAAAGTGTATATTTCGGAGCTTACCCAGAAAAATGCTGAGCTAGTTGCACTTCAATCACAGATTAATCCACATTTTTTATATAACACACTTGAGGCGATTAGGATGCGGGCAATTACGCAAGGAGCGAAGGATGTAGGTCAGATGATTTACATTTTATCGACATTATTTCGAACGATGATTAAGAAAAGCATGGTCGTTACAATATCTGATGAGATTGAATATTGTAATTTGTATCTGGAGTTGTTCCAGATTAGACATAAAGATAGGCTCCAAATCGAATCACAAATAAGTCCAGCTGCCATGAATTGTTCTATCGTTAAATTGCTTATTCAACCGGTTATTGAAAATTATATTGTTCACGGATTTAGACCTGACCGTTTTGGCAATCTCATCCGTATTGAAGTTACTGAATCTGGCGGGGAAATTCAAATTGCTATAAGTGATAACGGGAATGGAATTACTCCCAGCAAGCTAACAGAGCTACAGCAAATGCTTCAAGTCAGTATGAGAATGGATGAACCTCCTTCTTCGGTAGGCCTATGTAATGTGAATGAACGAATTAAACTTTATTATGGGACTGAATATGGATTGACGATCGCTAGTGAAGTAAATAAAGGAACAATAGTCATCATGAATATACCAGTAGTAAGGGAGAGTACTAATAATGCACAATATACTTATCGTGGATGATGAACCTCTTATTCTTGAAGGATTACGTTCAGTGATTGAATGGGAAAAATATGGATTGAGAATCGCGGGACAAGCGTCTAATGGGGAAGAAGCTTTAGAATTTCTGCGCAATCATAATGAAGGGATCGACATATTAATTACTGACATTACGATGCCAAAACTTACGGGACTTGAACTGATTCAACAAATAAAGGTTTTTGATTCAAAAATGAGATTTATTATCTTGAGCGGCTATGAGCAATTTGAGTATTTAAAAGCTGGAATGAGTCTAGGCATTGAAAATTATATTCTCAAACCCATTAATATAAATGAATTGGAATCAACCATTGAACAAATTGTTGAAGTGCTGAATCAAGAGGATGTTGAACAATTTCATGCTAAAGAGGATTGGCAAGTTCTGCGCAACAATATTCTAAACCGCTGGGTAACTGGCAATATAGGTAGGCAGGAGCTACAGCACCGTTCAAAAGTCTTAAATATCTCACTGGACTGTTCATTTTTTACGGTGGCTGCGATTCGGCTTATCACCGAACAGGATGACGATGAGGGGCAGGATAAACTCCACAGGAATCAGCTTATGGATGAATGTTATCGTATCGCTGTGAAGTCATTAGAGCAACTTGGAACCGTTATTGTATTTATAGATATGGAAGGTGATCTTGTTCTTATTATTGCTGAGCGGGCTGAAGCTGAGAACAAAGAAGAGCTTTATTGTGTACTGGAACGAGTACAATATGAGATTATGCATGAGTTGGAGAAGTCAGTCTGGATAACGATAGGAAGTAAGGAGCATGCTTTTCAGGAAGTCCCAAAAAGTTATAAAAAAGCGAAGAGTTTATATGTTGATCATCTAATGCTACCTGGCTACCCGATTATAGATGCGGAACAACTGTCAAAGATGGTTCTGCACGAGGAGAAGCTCGAAATTGATTATGAGGAATTCACCAAATTATTATTATCTGGAGACCGTGAAGCTACGAACCAGTTTATCGCAGAAACGTTCGAAAAGCTGTTTGGCTGTGGCATGATTACCCGTATTGATAATTACAACGTAGCGATTGAGTTAATGTTGATTGCCAAGAAAATGGAGAAAAACTCTAATTTTAGTGCCGTGTTTAATCCATTGCTGCGCATACATACTATTGAGCAATTGGTGCACCATGTGCAGGAAAGTGTGAAAGAAACACTGGACCAATTATCGTTAGTAAGTGATGAGCTCAGTCCGAATATGAGATATATGGTTGATCAAGTAAGCAAACACTATAGAGAAGAGCTATCCCTGAAAACGCTCAGTCAGCGTATGGAAATGCATCCTAATTACTTGGGACAGCTATTTCAGAAGGAAATGGGCCGTAGTTTCTCTGATTATGTTAATCAATTTCGAATTGAAAAGGCAAGACAATTGCTGCTACAAACTACGTTACTAACCAACGAAATTGCAGCTGAAGTAGGGTATCCGGATCCAGCATATTTCTATCGCCAGTTCAAAAAATCAGTAGGTGTATCGCCGACAGAGCTTCGGAATATGTACAAAAAAGCAAAATCCTAAAATAAAGGAAATGTTCCTGGCTATCCACGTTCAAGTACGGGTTTCATGGACGCTGATAACGAGAATGTTTCCTTTTTTTTGCTCAAATTTAAGGGGAAATAGACTTTTTAAATGTCCTTTCTGCTGTGGATCTTTAATTTTTACATCTGATTCTGGAGTTTTTCAACTTTATGAAACCGCTTTTATAGCGCAGAATTAAGGGTAGTTAAAGGGGCGAGGGAAAAAGATCGAAGGGATATATAGGGGTTGTTTGGGGATAGAGAGAAGGGGGATGTGGAATAATGCCTGCATTTTTCAAAAGTCTAATTAAGGATAAAGTACTCTGGTTTATGGTATTACCAGGGACATTATGGTTCCTGATCTTTTGCTACTTACCGATGTTTGGAACAGTAATTGCATTCAAGGATTTCAAGATTCATCGGGATGGATTCTTTGCAAGCGTTTTAAATAGTAAGTGGGTTGGCCTTGAAAATTTCAACTTTTTGTTCTCGACGGAGGACGCCTATATCATTACAAGAAATACGATTCTTTATAACTTGGCGTTGATCTCTCTCGGTTTAGTTCTTGCGGTGGGCATTGCGATCACCTTGAATGAACTTGTGAACAAACGGACGGCTAAAGTTTATCAAACGGCGATGTTTATGCCTTACTTCCTTTCTTGGGTCATTATTAGTTTCTTTACCTTCAGCTTTCTGAGTGTAGATAAAGGAATATTGAATCAAGTGGTTGTTTACTTCGGAGGCGATCCTATTTCCTGGTATGGGGATACTCGCTTTTGGCCATATATCCTAATTTTCATGGGGATTTGGAAATCAATTGGTTATTCAAGTGTTGTTTACTTAGCGGCTATAGCGGGTATCGACAAGTCTTACTATGAAGCGGCTATGATTGATGGGGCCAGCAAATGGCAGCAGATTAAGTTTATTACACTTCCTTTGCTTAAACCTTTAATGGTAACGCTAACGATTTTAGCGATTGGTGGTATTTTTAGATCAGACTTCGGTTTATTCTATCAAATCCCTCGGGATTCAGGTGTTCTATACTCCGTAACGAATGTTATCGATACTTATATTTATCGAAGCATGAGTACGACAGGTAATCTAGGAATGAGTACAGCGGCGGGTCTATATCAATCGATTGTTGGATTTATCATGGTGCTTGTAACGAATTCTATTGTGAAAAAGATCAGCAAAGAGAATGCGATATTCTAGAAAGGAGTTAGTGACGTTATGGCAGTATTCAAACGTAAGCCAAAAGAAATCGACAACAACGCCATTACTCCTTTATGGAATGTGGTACTCAATATTATAATTGGCATCTTCGCTTTTACTTGTGTGTTTCCGTTCTTGTTTGTCATAGCCATTTCTTTTACAGATGAGAAAGTACTTGCTCTAAATGGATTTAGCTTGTTACCCGAAAAATATAGTTTAGCAGCTTATCAGTTTGTTTTTAACACAGGTGATCAATTACTTCGTTCCTTTGGAGTTACTTTGATGGTTACTGTACTAGGTACGCTCATTAGTTTATTTCTAATAACAACTTATGCGTATGTTCTCTCTCGAAGATCATTTCGCTATCGTAATTATTTCAGCTTCTTCGCCTTCTTCACGATGTTATTCTCAGGCGGAATGGTTCCCAACTATATCGTGGCTACGCAGTTTTTACATTTGTACAACACGATATGGGCTTTGATATTGCCAATCGCGATGAATGCATTCTTTATTCTAGTAATGCGGACCTTCTTCCAGACTAGCGTACCTGATGCACTCATTGAGGCTGCCAAAATTGATGGGTCTGGTGAGTTTCGGACCTTCCTGCAAATTGTACTTCCAATCTCTTTACCGGGGATTGCAACGATTGGATTGTTCTGTACGCTGGGATATTGGAATGATTGGTTTAATGCCCTGCTGTATATAGATGATGCTAGTCTTGTTCCACTCCAAGCGATGCTGATGCGAATTCAGAATAATATGGAGTTTGTCATTCAGAACAGTATGCAGATGGGATCAAGCTTTGAGATTGCTGCAACCTTGCCAACAGAAACCGTTCGTATGGCGATGGTTGTACTGGCAACCTTGCCTATAGCACTAGCGTATCCGTTCTTCCAAAAGTATTTTGTACAAGGTTTAACCGTGGGCTCTTTAAAGGAGTAACACTACTAAGATGTATTTATTCGAATCGCTAGGATAGGAATCGATATAAATAAAGCGTTCATTAATCTAAAGGGGGAAAATAGAAATGAAAATGAAAAAAGGCTTAACACTCGCTCTTGCAGGGACAATGCTTTTTTCTGGCCTTCTAGCTGGATGTGGTTCGAATAATAATACAAATGCTGCTAAAGAAACAAACAATTCAGCGGCAGCAGGGAATTCAGCAGGGAACACATCAGAATTAAAGCCATATGAGCTGAAGATGTATTTAATTGGTGGACCTCAAAAGGATTTGGATCTTGTCTTAAAAGAAGTTAATAAATATACCCAAGAAAAAATTAACGCGACGTTGAACATTACGATGTTCGATTGGGGCGATTACGATAAGAAGATGCAAGTCATCACCGCTTCTGGTGAGCCTTATGATATTGCCTTTACCTCTTCTTGGACAAATGACTTCCGTCGTAACGCTGCTAATGGTACGTTCTTGGGTCTGAATGATCTGCTAGATAAGTATGGTAAGGAAACGAAAGAAGTTTTGGACCCTCGTTTCTTAGAAGGAACTAAGATTAAAGGTGAGATCTATGGTGTTCCTGTAAATAAGGAGCTTGGACAGCAATGGGTATGGCGCTTCAATAAGAAATATGTTGATAAATACAACATGGACATTTCCAATATCCGTACATTGGATGATCTAGAGCCACTTCTTAAAACGATTAAAGAGAACGAGCCGGGTGATATTACACCGCTAGCTGTTCCTAAAGGCTTTAAACCATTTATGCCATTTGACTATGTACTAGGTGATGAGTTACCTATCGGGGTCTATATGGATTCCACAGATGGCAAGGTTGTTAATATTTTGGAGACACCTGAACTTGCAACATCGTTAGATACGATGCGTAGACTTTACACAGCAGGTTACTTACGCCCAGACGTTGCGACACTTGAAGGTATTGATAACATTAAGACGGGTAAATGGTTTGCCGATCGCGAAATTACACAACCTTATGCAGAAAAAGGTTGGTCTCGTTCAGCAGGTTATGAAATTGTAACTTCGCCTATGCATGAGCCTTATGTATATACACAGTCCGCCGCAGGTTCGATGCACGCGATTTCCGTAACCTCAGGTGATCCTGAACGGGCTATGATGTTCTTGAATCTTTTGAATACAGATAAGTACTTACGCAATTTGCTCAACTATGGTATTGAAGGCACTCATTATAAGAAAATCTCCGACAATGTCATTGAAGATCTGCCAGCTATGCAAGATAGCTATGCAATGCCAGGCTTCACACTTGGAAACATGTTACTGACTTATCTGCATGCTGATGACCCTGCTGATAAATGGGATGCTTTTAAGAAGTTTAATGATTCTTCAAAAGAAGCCCCTACCTTCGGTTTTGCATTTGATCCTACACCTGTGAAAACAGAAGTAGCGGCTATCAACAACGTAACTAAAGAATTTATGCCAGCGCTATACACAGGTTCTGTTGATCCTAAAACATATCTGCCAAAAGCAGCGAAGAAATTTAAAGAAGCTGGACTTGATAAAGTCATTGCAGAAGTTCAAAAGCAACTTGATGAGTGGAACCAGACAAAGAAATAAGCTAATGAACGTAACACGCCTAAGATTAATCACTAAAGGTAACACAAATAGGATTAGTGGAGACGGGCAGCTATGCTGCCCGTCTCTCTATCTATCCCCATTTATTATGAAGGAGTGAGAATATGGAACAATTCCGACTTCCCACCATCTCTATGCCGAAGCTGACGCTTCCTCAAGCGGTTCAAGAAGTATTAAACGAAGCAGAGGAGAAGTTAGCTCATCGGCCGAAGCTATTGCAGCTCTTTAAGAATTGTTTCCCTAATACGCTTGAGACAACGACTAAGCTTATGGATGATGGAACAACGTTTGTGATTACAGGAGATATCCCGGCTTCTTGGTTGCGAGACTCTGTGGAGCAGGTTATGCACTACGTGCCCTTTGCTAAAAACGATCCCGATCTTCAGCGGATTATTGGCGGGTTAATTAAACGTCATATCGAGTATATTCATATCGATCCGTACGCCAATGCGTTTAATGAGACGGCGAATGATTGGCATTGGAGCACTAGCGATATTACGGAAATGTCCCCCTGGGTGTGGGAACGTAAATTCGAGATCGATTCTCTTTGTTTTTCCATGCGTCTGGCTTATGCCTATTGGAAAGAAACCGGAAAGGCTGATATATTCGACGCCGGATTTAAGGCAGCAATGGTCAAAATATTCAACCTGTTCAAAACTGAACAGCGTCATAGTGAATTATCTCCATACCGCTTTACGCGTAACAATGGGATTCCTGAAGATACACTGCGTAATAACGGCCTGGGTATGCCTGTTAATTACACGGGCATGGTCTGGTCCGGGTTCCGCTCGAGCGATGATGCTTGCGACTTCCATTACAACATTCCGGGGAATATGTTCGCTGTTGTTGCATTACGTCATATGCAGGAATTCGCTGAATGGGTATTCCGTGATCTTGAATTTCTGGAACAGCTTAAAGCATTAGAAGCTGAGATTGATCACGGAATTCAATTGTATGGTATTTATCGTCATCCGAAATTCGGTCCAATCTACGCCTACGAGACCGATGGTTATGGCAACTACTGCTTGATGGATGATGCGGGAACACCAGGACTCATGTCGATTCCTTATCTCGGCTATGTTACCGCAGAGGATGAAATTTATCAGAATACGAGACGCTTTGCTCTGAGCAAGGAGAATCCTTTTTATTTTGAAGGAACCGCAGCGAAGGGAATCGGCAGTCCGCATACTCCCAAAGACTACATCTGGCATATGGCATTATCCATGCAAGGTTTGACGGCTTCCACTAAGGAAGAAAAGCTGGAGATGCTTGCGATGTTAGAAGCTACAGATGCGGATACTGGCTTTATGCATGAGGGATTTCATGTTGATGATCCGAATACGTTCACTAGAAAATGGTTCGCCTGGTCCAATAGTCTGTTCTCCCAACTTGTCTATAAAACGATGAAGGAAGGACTACTATGAGCAGCCCGAGCAGACCTGTAATCATATTTTATGATTCTGATTTTCCAATTTCCAGTCCCATTCCTAGCGATGCGATTACATCCATGAGTGAGTTCGGATCTATTGTAAATGAGAATCAGCTTGCAGAAACGCTTCGCGAAACGGAAGGCGGCTGTTTCATCAATCTGCATGCACCCTATTTCCCGAAAACGGCCTGGATAGCCATTCTTGAATACCTGCAAAGAGGTGGCGGGCTGATTAGCATTGGAGGCGCACCCTTCAAACAACCTGTTCGTTGGGAAAATGGCCAATGGCATGTGGAAGCGGAGCAGACTTCCTATCATCAGGAGCTGTATATTCATGAGGCGCTTCATGTTGAATGCTCACGCAACCATTCATTGCTTGCCTCGGATGTCATTCCTCTGCTTAAGGGTCAAGAATCTCTTTTTCTAACGAGTGCGAATACATGGAACCTCGTGCCACATACGACAAAGACGAGTGATTTACCACATCAAATGGGCTCTGCAGGTCCAATGAGCACACGGATTTGCCCGCTATTAAAAGGAGTTACACTCGAGGGTCGGGAAATTTCTGCGCCAGTAGTTCTTTGGGAGAATACGAGCGGTTTATTTGCAGGCTCACGCTGGCTGTTCGTAAATACACCTGCAACAGCTTCTTTTTGGGAGCAAAAAGGTCCTTTCGCGATATCCAATTGGGCTCGTTTCTGCAGCAAGGGTGTAACGGAAATGTGGGTTAAGCCCAATTACGCGTCTTATGAATTAGGAGAACGTGCTTCCCTAACCCTTCAGATTCAGCAGCTTGAACGAGTGAGACCTTCTATGCGTAATGAAGATACATGGAATTTCACAATTCATGTAGAGCATGAATCAGATACCTCTTTGAAGTGGTCTCAGAGTTTGGAAATGAAGGCGAATGCTGAACTAAACATGGTGCGTCTGCCTATTCCTTTGGAGATAAGTAGGGGCCTCTACCAGATTGTCTGTGAAGCAGAAGCCAGTGATGGTGAGGTTCGCATTCTGCGCCAAGGGTTCTGGGGTCATGCTCCTGAGCTGCTGGCAGCAGGCAATCCGGTAACGAGCGGCAGAGATTATTTTATAAAAGATGGGCGTCCGCTACCAGTGGTCGGCATGACTTATATGGCGAGTGATGTGGCGCGGAAATTTCTATTTCTACCGAACGTGGGAGTTTGGGACCGTGATATGGGCCAGATGCGGAAGGCCGGGATTAACTGGATCCGTACAGGGATCTGGACAGCTTATCGCAATGTGATGCAAGACGATGGACATGTCTCGGAAGAAGTATTGCGGGCGATCGACGCCTTCATCATGACGGCGAAGAAGCATGATCTTCAAGTGACTTTCACGTTCTTCTCCTTCACACCGGAAACGTGGGGAGGGGTAAATCCTTATCTGGACCCACAAAGTGTGGAAGCTCAGAAGCGGTTCATTTGGTCTATTGTATCTCGTCATAAAGATTCTTCGAATGTAGATTGGGATCTTATTAATGAACCGTCGATGTTTGATCCGGCACGTATTTTTTCGGACGGCCCGAGTTCATGCCATGATCGTTTTGAGCGACAAGCCTTTATGGAATGGCTACAAGAAAGACATGGTGTAATCGACGTGCTGCAGGAACGCTGGAATATGACACCTGCACAGCTTCCGAACTTTGCATCTGCAGGGCTGCCAGAAGCAAAAGAGATTAACTTCGACGTACAAGACATGCACAGTGCTAAGAGGGGAACACGCTGGTTGGATTATTGTTTGTTCTCTATGGAGATGCATAACCGTTGGGTGAAACAATTATACGACGCCATTAAGGAGCAATGTCCAGCTCAGATGGTTACGGTTGGTCAGGATGAGGGACTAGGAGCGCAGCGACCTTCGCCGTTCTTCTACGAGGAGGCGGTGGATTACACCACTGTTCATTCCTGGTGGTTTAATGATTATCTGGTGTGGGATGGCATCTTTGCCAAGACGCCTAATAAGCCAAACCTAATTCAGGAGACTGGCGTCATGTATGTAGAAACTCCAGATGGCCGAGCCAAACGTTCAGAACAAGAGCTGCAGAATTTGCTGGAACGCAAGTATGCTTACGCTTTTGGAACGGCAGGTGCGGGGGCTGTTCACTGGATCTGGAATACGAATTTCTATATGGATAATGCGAATGAGTCCCATATCGGAGCACTGAGAGCAGATGGAACCGAGAAGCCTGAGGCAGGCGTATCTTATGATTTCGGGAAGTTTATAGAAGGTATCCGTGATATATTTGGTGATCGGAAATTGGAAGAGATTGCGGTGGTGTTCCCTTATTCGAATGATTTCTCTAATCGGAAGTTGGCTTTTGCTGCTACAACAGAGCTTACCCGCATTCTGTCTTATGAGCTCAAGATGTCTTTTCGGGGGGCTTCCGAATACCATCTAGATGATTTGGAGAAGAACCCTGCGAAACTGATTATACTGCCAAGCGCGCATAACTTCGCTGATGCAGCAATGGAACGGTTGTTACACATTGTTGAAGAGACAGGAGCGGTATTGCTTGCCACTGGACCGTTAGGCATTGATGCCTATTGGCGTTCTTCGGATCGGTTGAGTGATATCCTTGGCAAACGTGAATTGCGTAATGTGCGCCGCGAAGAAGTGCTTATGCTTCAAGGTCAAGTCCTGCCTGTCTCTTTCGGCCACCGCCGGATAGCTGAGGTGACAAAGGAAACGATCATTCAAGAAACTGGTGGAAGTTCAACTATAGAGACTGTCGTGAACCTTCCGCTTGGCAAGGGTCGACTCCTATGGAGCCCACTGCCAGTTGAATTGAGTGAGCGTAGGGATACTACGGCTGCACTTTACCGCTACGCGGTTAATGCTGCTTTTGTGGAATGTGATTTGGAATGGATTAGTGGTGGGGACTTAGCGGGTATCTACGGACGGAAATTGAGCTTTGCTACGGGTGCGCTTTTTACCTTCGTGTCGGAATATGCCCAAGATGCAAAGATCGAGGTGAAGGATTCAGCCACTGGCCGAACCTATTCGTTCGTGTTAGAACAGGAACGTTCTGTTCTCTTTGCTACGGATAGTAAAGGAGACTTGCTTGGTGTTTATCGCCCGCAGGAAGTCGAGATCCATGTAAATTAACCACATCTTCTACATTAAGCATCTTGGTAGAGAGAACGCATTGCATATAAGGAGGTCTTCACTTTGGAAAGTTCAAATCAATCTATTAAACCTCAGACTGCCCATATCATTTCCCATACACACTGGGATCGGGAATGGTATCTTCCCTATGAGAAACATCATGTACGCTTAGTAAAACTGGTTGATGAATTACTGAACCGGTTGGATGAGGATAACGAATTTAAGAGTTTCTATCTGGATGGACAGACGATTATTCTGGATGATTATCTTCAGGTACGTCCCGAAAATCAAGAGCGGCTACAGAAATATATTACGGAAGGTCGCCTTCTAATAGGACCTTGGTATATTTTGCAGGATGCGTTCCTTACTAGTGGGGAGGCCAATGTTCGTAATATGCAGATTGGCCATCAGGATTCGAAGCGTTACGGGGAACCCTCCAAAATCGGTTATTTTCCCGACACCTTTGGTCTAGTCGGCCAGACTCCACAATTAATGCTGCAATCCGGCATCAATAATGCCTTTTTTGGAAGAGGTGTGAAGCCCACTGGATTCAATAATACGGTGTCAGATGGAGGTTACGAATCCTCATTCTCGGAGCTGATTTGGGAAGGTCCTGATGGATCAAAAGTGCTCGGCATCTTATTTGCTAATTGGTATTCTAACGGAAACGAAGTGCCTGTAAATGAAGCAGAAGCCAAAGTGTTCTGGGAGAAAAAGCTGGCAGATGCGCGGAAGTTTGCCTCTACAAGTGAGCTACTGTTCATGAATGGTTGCGATCATCAGCCGGCTCAACTGGATTTGCCAGAGGCTATCGAAACTGCGAAGCGGTTGTATCCAGATATGGAGTTCATTCATTCGAACTTTCCTGATTACCTTAAGGCCGTAGAGGGTGTAATGGATCGCAGCAGCTTGTCGACTGTAAAGGGAGAACTGCGGAGCCAGCATACCGATGGATGGGGTACGTTAGTGAATACCGCGTCTGCGCGTGTCTATTTGAAACAGATGAATCAGGAAGGGCAAATCTTGCTTGAAAAGTTGGCCGAGCCACTTGCTTCGTTCGCACATTTACTGGGCAAAGAGTACCCCCATCATCTGTTCAACTATGCATGGAAGACATTAATGCAGAATCATCCGCATGATAGTATTTGTGGATGCAGCGTGGATGAGGTACACCGTGAGATGGTCACCCGTTTTGACAAAAGCCGTCATGTGGCAGAGACCATTGTTGAGGGTAGTAAACGAGTGATTGCAGAAGCTGTGGATACGACCGGGTTTACAGCATATGGTGAAGACGTGCTTCCACTAGTTGCGATGAATATGACGGGTTGGAGTCGCACGGGTACTGTGAGCGTAGAACTTGATGTGGCGCGTCTATATTTGCGAGAAGGGTTCTCTCTGGAAGAAACGGCTAGCCGTATGACCGGAATTGACTTGCACGATCGTGTGTTAGTAGACGATCAAGGGAATGATATTGCCTGCCAGATGGAGGACTTAGGTCTTCAGTTTGGTTATGATTTGCCAGATGACAAGTTCCGTCAGCCGTATATGTGCCGCCGGGTAAGACTTACCTTTGAAGCCGTAGAAGTTCCTGCGCTGGGTCTTCGTTCATATGCTTGGGTTCGCCGGGCAGATGCAGAACTGCCAATAGCCGCTGAATCTTTGCTACAAGGAGATCGGGTGCTGGAAAATGACGTTATCAAGGTAGTTATTAATGATGATGGTTCGTTTATGCTAAGTGACAAAACTAGTGGAGTGACCTATCAAGATCTTGGCGTATATGAAAACACCGGGGATATCGGCAATGAATATATGTACAAACAGCCAGAGGCCGAACAAGCTCTGACGACTAAAGGACTAAAGGCTAATATTTGTGTGCTGGAAAATACATCGTTTCGCGCCGCTATAGAAATTAAGCATGACTGGGAGATTCCAGCTTCGGCAGATGATAAGCTGGATGAGGAGCAGCGTGCACTGGTTTACTATCCGGAGCGCAAAGCTCAGCGCAGTAGTGACACAGTCATTCTAAAACTTCGTACTGTAATCACCTTGGAGCGGGGCGGAAAGGGATTGCATATCGAAACGACAATAGAAAACCAGGCCAAAGATCACCGGATTCGTATACTGTTTCCGACAGATTTGAACGCTGCTACGCATCGTGTAGATTCGATGTTCGAGGTTGCTGAGCGGAATATTGAACCCGCCACAGAATGGAAGAATCCGAGTAACACGCAACATCAGCAAGCCTTTGTTGATATTAGTGATGGGAAAGCGGGTCTAACCGTCGCTAATTTTGGATTAAATGAATATGAAGTGCTGCGAGATGGGCGTAACACTATTGCGATTACACTGCTACGTTCTGTTGGCGAACTTGGTGACTGGGCGCTATTCCCTACTCCAGAAGCGCAGTGTCTTGGAGAGCACGTTGTTCGTATGGAGCTAATCCCGCACACAGGCGAGGGTATAACTTCTGGTGCTTATGCTGAAGCTTACCAATTCCAGGTTCCGTGGATTGTATGTCAGACAGATGTACATGCAGGCGTGGTTGCGCCGGTGTATACTCCATTCGATTGGGAGAGTAAGGAACTTGCATTTTCTTCACTAAAAATGAACAAGCAGACTGGAGACTTGCTGCTGCGTTGGTATAACATGAGTCAGCAGAACACCAACCTGTCCTTCCGTTCAAGTATTCCACAGCAGTATTTCTATAAAACGACGATCCTAGAAGAGGAGAGCCACCCAGTCTCTAGTGATGAGAAAGAGAAAGGAAGCTTTGACTTACAGATCGGTCCATGCGAAATTGTAACTATTGGTATTAGAAAATAAATGAAAAAGGACGGTATCCAGAGAGTCGTATGACTTTTGGATATCGTCCTTTTTTGTATAAATACGTATCTTAGGAAGAAGATTTGCCGCGCGCAGTGGATCCAAGATGATCAATCTGCTCTTCTAGAACCGCACTTGCTTTGCCTAAAAACTGCGAAACAAGGGCGAGCTCTTCATTCGTATAAGAAGCTGCGAGCTTAACCATGGCGGTATGGAGCGGTTGGTACGTATTAATGACATCATCTTTATTCTCATATAATGGCACAATAATCACTTTACGGCGGTCATTCGGGTCATTTTGTCTGCGGACATAGCCATTTTTTTCGAGCCGGTCTATTAATGCTGTAACACTTCCGGTGGTCAGACCGGTTAATTTAGACAGTTCTCCGGCAGTGATCGGACCTTTCTCCCGTAGAATATCTATAGATAAGAAATCATTATTGTATAACCCAAGTGAGGCGGCTACATTTTGTTGGTACAATACCGTTCGGTTTCCCAAACTGCGCATAAGCAAGGTGAATTGTTCCTGCTCTGGTGTAGGTTGTTCGTGGCTTGACAAAAGATAACGCTCCTTTTAAAATAATTATATCTTGATAGTCAAGATATTAGATTATAAAGTTATTTGAAAATTTTGTGATTTATCAAATACATTCTATCGAAATTAGAAATGTTTTGCAAAATAATTGCAATACAACAACTTTGGGCAACCATATGGATAGAAGATATAACTACAAACCAGTGGGTTGAAATGAGAGGGGAATAGATGTGAAAGAGACTATTGTTATTAAAGGTGCAAGAGAGAATAATCTGAAAAATGTCTCGCTCACGATTCCTAAGTATAAGCTAGTTGTCCTGACAGGACCTTCGGGATCAGGCAAATCGACGCTAGCTATGGATACACTACAGCGGGAATGCCAAAGACAGTATTTGGATTCCATGGGCATGACGTCAGATACGATCAGTAAACCAAAGGTGGAGTCTATTATTGGACTATCTCCGTCCATTAGTGTTGGACAACATGTCACCAATCGTAATCCCCGTTCGACAGTCGGGACTGTCACTGACATCTATACGTTTGTCCGTTTTATCTTTTCCAGATTAGGCGAGCGGGTTTGCCCTTCCTGTAGTGGCAGCATCCCACCTTCTTTTGAAGCGAGGGGATTGCTGATCGAGGAAGACGAGGAAATGGATGGTCAGACGATGGGTTGTCCACATTGCGGAGCAGAGCTTGAGAAGCTGGGCATGTCCCACTTCTCTTTTAATAAACCGGAGGGAGCTTGTGAAGCCTGCGGTGGTGTTGGATCTGTGGCAACTATAAATGAAGCGGCGGTGTTTAATCCAGAGCTTAGTATGCGTGAGGGTGGGGTTGCCTCGCTGAATGGTGTTCATCGTGATATACAGATGCGTATATTATTGGCCGCTGGCAAGCATTTTGGCTTTGAGTTTGACCCGGATCAGCCCTTAAAAGATTACGGTGAAATTCAGCGCGACTTGTTGTATTACGGAGTGGAAAGTGAGGCGTTTAAGCGCCATTTTCCCAATGTTAAGCCGATTCAAGGCACCAAATTTGAAGGCGTCATTCCTGGTTTGTGGCGGCGTTACAAGGAGAAGGAAGGAGAAGCTGGTACACAGGAAAAAGACGGCGGATTTTTTCATGAGCAGCAATGCCCGGAATGTCTTGGCGCTCGTTTAAAAAACGAAGTTCGTCTCGTACGGGTAGCTGGCGTATCGATTACGGAGGTATCGGATTGGTCATTAAGCGATGTTTACGAGTGGACGAAAGGCTTAGAGGCGGCTTTGCCCGCCGAGGGACTTCATCTGCTTGAACCCATCCTTCACGATATGCCTACCCGACTAAAAAGGATTATCGATGTTGGTCTAGGTTATCTTTCTATGAACCGTCAGACGGTCTCCTTATCTGGTGGAGAGGCACAGCGGCTGCGCCTTGCCTCATTGCTGGGGTCAGGTCTGACTGGAGTGTTATACATTCTAGATGAACCGACGACCGGGCTTCATCCGCGGGATACTGTTGGCCTCATTCGTGTGCTTCAGGAGTTACGCGATTTGGGGAATACGGTGCTCGTTATCGAGCATGATATTGAGATGATGCGCGCTGCCGATCATATTATTGATATGGGTCCGGGTGCTGGTCTGGACGGCGGGCAAGTTGTTGGCGAGGGCAGCATTGAGGACTTGATGGCAAGCGAGACTTCCGTTACGGGAGTCTATCTTAGAGAAGAGCGTCATAAGACTGCTGCATATGTTCGCCGGAAAGGTGACGGAAAACAGATCACCATCCGACAGGCTCAATACCGGAACATTGAGATCCCGGAGGTTACATTTCCTCTAGGTTGTCTAGTTTCTGTAACTGGGGTTTCGGGTTCAGGCAAGTCGACGCTAGTCTTTGATATTCTTGCGCAAGGTAGTGCGAAAGAACATGAGCAAACAGGCTGTGCGGAGATTGCAGGCTTAGATCAGGTTGGAAATATAGTGATTTTTGACCAATCGCCCATGGGGAGGATGTTGCGTTCTAATGTAGCGACATATACAGATGTTTTCACACATCTGCGCCAGCTGTTTGCTGCATTGCCGGAGGCGAAAAAAAGAAAACTGACCTCCAAGCATTTTTCCTTTAACACACCGGGTGGACGCTGCGAAACCTGTCAGGGTCTTGGGGTGCTGACTGTAGACATGAATTTCTTACCCGATTTGGAGGTTAAATGCCACGTTTGCAAGGGGAGAAGATTTACGGATGAGGTTCTCCAGGTGAAATATGATGGATATTCCATCTCGGATCTGCTGGACATGTCCGTGCAGGAAAGCTTGCCAATTCTTAAGTCGGAAGCCAAAATGGCGGGGATAATCGAGACGTTGTGTGAGGTGGGTCTCGGTTACCTTAAATGGGGACAATCTGTCAAAACCTTATCCGGTGGTGAAGGGCAACGGATTAGACTGGCTAAAGAGTTGAGCAAACCTTCCAAAAACCATACGCTCTATCTGCTCGACGAACCAACAACAGGCCTTCATCCGTCAGACATCAGGCAGCTCCATACCTTATTGAGCAAATTGGTTGATACGGGAAATACGGTCGTGGTTGTGGAGCACAGCTTAGAGTTGATTCGGGAGTCCGACTGGGTGATTGACATTGGCCCTGAAGGTGGCGTTGTGGGCGGTAAGCTTGTAGCTGAAGGTACACCGGAGCAGGTTGCTGAAGTGCGGGAATCCTACACAGGGATGTTCCTGAAACGGATTCTGGCTGTAGGGATGTAATCAAAAAAAGGAGGTGTCCAAAAGCCATGAAAATGGCTAGGACACCTCCTTTTTTGAACTTAAACCAACCACTGCTCTCAACTCTAAACTTCGTCTGAACGTTTGAACCGATCCCATTCACGCGTACTTAACACTTTCGGAATAACAGATGAATTTACACGTACGTAGCACATTAGGATTAACAGATGAATTTACACGTATGTAGCACTATAGGATTAGCAGATGATCATGAGTCGATGGTGTTTGATCCGCAGATGATTAGGATACGGTAGCATCAGACAGCGAAAGACTATGCTTCGGCGTATCGGACTCAGCGGACCTTAAATGCAGGAAAATCCGCCATTTGGAGTATTATCGGACCGCATAGCTCCTATTGGCGAAAAAAACGCCTTATAAGAGCCTGTTTCTAAGAAATAGCTGCACTGGAGTCCGATGGATTGCTGAAAAGGCGATAAATTAGTAAATAGCATCATTGGAGTCCGAAAGCCTCAGCAGGAGATCATGGTGTCAGCAGCAGTAGCAGTAGCAGTAGCAGTAGCAATAGCAGTTGACCCAGCGAATGACTATGCTTCGGCGGTATCGGACTCAGTAGACCTTAAATGCAGGAAAATCCGCCATTTGGAGTATTATCGGACCGCATAGCCCCTATTGGCGAAAAAAACGCCTTATAAGAGCCTGTTTCTAAGAAATAGCTGCACTGGAGTCCGATGGATTGCTGAAAAGGCGATAAATTAGTAAATAGCATCATTGGAGTCCGAAAGCCTCAGCAGGAGATCATGGTGTCAGCAGCAGTAGCAATAGCAGTTGACCCAGGGAATGACCATGCTTCGGCGGTATCGGACTCAGCAGACCAGTGAATGACCATGCTTCGGCGGTGTCGGACTCAGGAGTCCAGCAAATGATCATTCTTCGGCGTATCGGACTCAGCAGACCTTAAATGCAGGAAAATCCGTCATTTGGAGTATTATCGGACCGCATAGCCCCTATTGGCGAAAAAAACGCCTTATAAGAGCCAGTTTCTAAGGAATAGCTGCGCTGGAGTCCGATGGATTGCTGAAGAGGCGATAAATTAGTAAATAGCGTCATTGGAGTCCGAAAGCCTCAGCAGGAGATCATGCATCTAGCGCAGCTTAATAATCGAGCAGACGTCCATTATCATGCCATTGCCCGTACATTTTATTTTCTTTAGTGTTTGTTATGAATTTGTCTAATTTACTCTTAAATAAATCTGGCTGATGTTTATTGCTTTGGATCGTGTCGATCCGAACTCTTTTATAAAGGGGGGGAAAGGCCCGGAAATTCTCATATACTTGCCTGTCCTCTTTTAGCCTTTGCTCTATAATCTTATCTACTATAAAAGAATCAGGGTTCATATCAGGAAGTATCCGTTTTCCTTCAGCACTCATTAACCCCAGCTTTTCGAGGCGGCGGACCCGTTCTTTGTTCAATTCAGTCCAAGAGCTTTTTTTACTTCGGGGAGAGAGTCTTTGCGCCAGCTCTGTTTCCGAAATTTTCTTTTTCACTCCATCGATCCATCCAAAACACAAACATTCCTCAACTACGTCCAAATATAGCAACGTTTCTGGGTTTGGCTTCATACTAACGAGTACCCAACAAGATTTTTCAGTCTTACAATTCTCCTGCAGCCAAACTCTTAAATCTTCCCTCGATTTTACTGTAATTAGATTTTCAATCTCCATAATTAAAATACAATTTCCTTTCTAGGTATGGAGTGGAGCACATTGCCCATTAGAGATTAAATAGCTTCCGCAGGTACCTGATACCAAAAAAGGGAATAGTCATTCATGGTGGAAGCGTGGCCTAACTGACGTAACATATTAGAGATATTGCCTCTATGATAAGTCCCGTGATTGACGACTTGCAACACAATTTCTGATAGGCGTGTTTGGCGGATTCCGGCGAATGGATTGTCAAGCAGAATGGTTTGCTCCAAATCGGATTGGTGGTGTAACCATTCTTTGTATTGTTCCGATAGCTGTGCAAAGATATTTACGTACTCATCCACAGAATCTAGAATGCTCAAATTTAGCGGGATACTTTGTTGAAAAGCCTCAGGCATAGCAGTGCCTGTTAAAACAAGATACCACATCGTATCAACCGCATAGATATGGCTAAGGGCATGAGCGATGGTGGGAAACGAGCTGTTCACTTCTTGACTTAGCACAGAGGATGGGAGTTCCTTGATTCTCCCCAGGATAGTTTGGTTTGCCCAAGTGTGGTATTTAAACATTTCTACTGGATAATTTGTCATTCGTATGGTCTCCTTTTGAATTGTCATGGATTTGTTTTTGTTACTGTTGTTAATATAAAAGAAGAAGTATGACATCAGACTGTCATACTTCTTCATAAAGTTTGAGTGTGTTTTGAAGCTGCTCTTTTAAAATACCTCGCAATGCAGGGGGTTCGAGGACTTCGGCCCCGCTGCCGAAACTCAGCAGAATGGACCAAAGCCAACGAGCTTCCAATGGCTTATACACAGGAATTCGCATCGTCATGCTTTTATCAGAATGAAATTCCTTGTCGACTTGATGAAACTGATCCAAAGCTTCTGCCAAAGCCTCAGGGCCCACCCGGATTACTATTTCCTCCACCTGATCTACCCTGTTTGAACAGCCAGCCTCTTTGGGTACTTCATGTTGTGATTGAAAGGTATCCTGCGTCAGGAACAAATTCAGCATCCGGGAAAGACGAAACTCCCGATAATCCTGCCGTGCCCGGCAATAACCATAGATGTACCAGTTGCTATATTTAAAATGAAGCTTTACTGGTTCCATTTCACGGGTTGTACGTTCATTTTTTACACTGATGTAATCAAAACGGACAACATTTCGTTCCGCTATAGCCGCACGTAAAAGAGGAAGTGCGTCAGGATCCGTACGCCGGGTTTCAAGATCCACCGCGAGACTAGAAGTTTGTGGCTCCGTTCCTATCGTTTGCAGCCGTTCAATGGTTCCTTGCGTATGCTCATCTTCAAACACGGAAGAGAGACTGTTAAGTACAGTAATCAGAGAAGTGACATCATACGAACGGAGCAGGCTTTTATCCATTTTATATCCGTCCATAATGCCATATCCACCTTTAGTACCCTGATACGATACGACCGGGATGCCAGCGGCACAAATCACATCGATATCCCTATAGATTGTTCGCTGGGAAACCTGAAACTCTTCAGCCAGCTTGGAGGCAGATAAAACTTCGTGGTTCAATAGCTTGTAGATCATAGAAATCAATCGTTCCAATTTCATGTGTGCATTCCCACCCATTAGTCCATTTCGTGTTACAGCGTGATTATATCATAGATTTTTTCGGGCTAATTTTGGGAGGGAGGAGTTTTGTTGTTGGTGATGAAGAAATATCCTATGACAGAGTCTGACAGAGCCGATTAATTTATTTACAGATTAAATCCGCAGGCTCTGATAAATCATTAACAGAAATAATAGCATCGTTTTTTTTCACAGGTGGGGTCCAATATTGCTCATTCCCAGGCAGGTCATCGAACCATTCGGCGTCCTTTGGACAATCTAGAATCATGAATTTTCCGTATTCCTGATCTCTGGATTGATGGTATTTGAGATAGGCTTTCCCGTTATCAATGGCGAGAATTTCTATTTTTCCTGAGGTGTGGCTCATGGATAAGCGTACTCTTTTGCCAAGTCCTGAGGTTCTAGCTTTGGCTTCTTCTACAATTTGATAGACTTGCTCGAGCGGTAATACGAAATCCCGGTTTCCGGCAACGGGCCGGTTCACAAAGAAGTAGTAGGGTGTAACGCCAGCCCATGAAAGTCGGTCCAGTAGTTCCCCTAAAATAATGGGATCATCGTTGATGCCTTTGAGGATGGGAGTCTGATTTACGACAATTGCCCCTGCGTTGTGGAGAGCTTTAAATGCTTTTTTGGCTTCAGGTGTGATTTCACGAGGATGATTGATGTGCGCCATAACATAGATTCGTTTGTCTTCGGTAGAGTAAGTACGAATCAGCTCCAGCAGCTCTTCGTCTTCAGAGATCCGCATCGGATTAAATACGGGAATTTTGGAACCTAGTCTAATGATCTTAACATGCTCAATGCTTCTTAGATTTTCAATAATGGATCTTAGCTTCGGTGTGGAGAGAATTAAACTGTCCCCGCCCGTAAGAAGTACGTTGTTAATCTCCGGATTCTTTGCGATATACTCCAAGCCCGGAGAGACATCAGCCATCGCCTCTTTCACGTCATTTCGGAACAGACGCTTACGGAAACAGTAGCGGCAATAAGCCCCGCAGACCTCGGATACAATCAGTAGTGCAGTGGTTCTATACTTGTGCTGACAACCAGGTACCACATAATTCGTGTCCTCATCGGAGGCGTCCCAGCGCCCATACTCCAGCAGTTCACCTTCGTTAGGAATAACCAGCTTACGGATGGGATCATCTGGATCATCCCAGTTAATCAAAGACAGATAGTAGTCATTTACACGAAAAACAAATTTGTCTGTAATTTCTTTCAGATTCTCTTTTTCCAGCTCAGACAACATAGCTATTTTGTTAATATCCGTGAAGTACTTTACCTTTTGCACGTACATCTCTCCTTTGTCTCGTAGTGTGAGAAATGAGGGAGCCTTAGTGTCAAAGGCCAATCTACTGCCAGCAGGGTCCAAAAAAAGCACAAAAAGAGACCCTTAGCAAGGGTCTCTGGTTATGTAAATAACATGAAAAGCAGACCCATCCACTGCTGACGAGGTTAGCTGACGGACTCGGGTAAGATGGTACCCTACATTCTAATGCTCAATGATTCGCCCCAATTAACTGGTTCCCCCGCTTTTCAACTGTAAAAGTTGGAAATTAAGCGTAGATAAAGTATACCCTATCAAGTTTTGAAAAGTCAAAAGAGAATCCTAGATTCACCTTCAATTGCTAGCGCTACTTCCGCCGAGTAGTTTAGGCAACAGCGTTAGCAGTTTCTCCCGGGTTAACGCATCACTAGAGTTCCATTTGCTTCCGTCGAGCAGATAAACATGTCCCTGACGTACTGCCGGAAGAGTGTTCCAAAGTGAACTGTCTAGTAATCGTTCCATCGCAGCTCGCGAGTCTTTGCGTTCCGGAATGAACATGAAGATATGATCTCCGGCGTAGGCAGGCAGTCGTGTTGGATCAACTTCGGCGAACCCTAACTCTTCGTCCAATATGGCTTGGATCTCTTCGGTCGGTTGTAAACCACATGGGGCATAAAGCGCAGTGGAGAATCCGGACATTCCCATAGCATATAGATGATCTCCATGATCATAGACCAAAGCAGAGGCGGTTTCTCCAACTTGGAGAGTTGTCGAGTAAAGCTGCTGCCACATGGCAGCGTTTTTGATTGTGAATGACTCCAGCCATGCTTCGGCTTCGCGCTGTTTACCTAGCCAACTGCCTAATGTCCGCATTCGGTTGTCGAGAGGCGCAAATGAATCAAAGGTGAGTGTCGGAGCGATACCAGAAACTGCTCTGTAGGCTCTTTCATCACTATTTGCCAAAATGATCAAATCTGGGTTTAGGGAAGCGGTCAACTGCGGGTCCAGTGGAAACCCGACGTTGGCGAGCTTCTTAAGCCGATGTTTATAGACGCTGTTCCGGGCGAATGCTTCATCTCCACCGATAGGCTTTACACCTAACGCGAGAAGGTCGCCAAGTGTCTCGCCATGATAGACAATACGTTTCGCTCGTTCAGGAATTTCCACCTCATGACCCGTCCAATCCTTGACGGTAAGCTTACGACCTTGCTGATGTGCATATTGTCCGGGTGTAACTCCGGTTTTTTGCCGAAAGCGGCGGCTGAAATAGTATTCATCCGAGAAGCCGACCAGTCTGGCGATTTCCCGCAGTGGTTCAGTCGATTCCTGCAGGAATCGTTTGGAATGATTAATACGCAGATCCGTCAGGTATTCAAGCGGCTTTTTACCCGTAAGCTGCTGAAAGATCGGTGTATATTGCCAGATTGATATTCCCGCCAGTTCAGCTAACTGCTTCACGGTGATACTCTCTGTATAATGCTCCTGAATGAATGTTATGGTCTTTTCTACGGATTCCGTAGGACTTGGCAGGTGTTTGGAAGGGTAATTATGCTCAAAAAGTAACAGCAGCAATTCTTGGAATTTTAATTGTTGCTTGAATTGTTGTACATCATCGGTGTTATTCCTGTTCATGAGCAGGTCTTCGACTAGCCGGATTACCTTGGTGAACGGGTGCACAATTAACTCCCGCCTGCCGGAAAGCAGCTCTCCAGAATATCGTTTAGGAAGCTTGGTTGTATAAATTGCTGTAAAGGTGATGAGGTAATAATACAACGTCAGCTCCTGGTTGTTCGTACTATAGGAGATTCCAGGAGATAGTAGATAACATTTATCCGTACTTAGTATCACGCTTTGATCATCGAGGTTCAATTGTCCGTTCCCTCCAGTAAATATGAGAAGGGTATAGTCCCGGGTTGTACGCGTTATAGAGCTTGAATCGGCAGCTTGAATCATCAGTTCGGCCTCGTTTAGCTGAAATAGCAGAGAGTGGAGTGGGGGGCAGGACGATGATATATGCAGCATGGGTTCAGCCTCCGTTCATTTGGTGAGAATGATTATCAATGAATTCATTGTATATAAAAAAAAGAAGCATATCAACAGCTGTTGACATGCTTCTTGCAGTTTTTTATCAGCCTTGTGTTAAACTCTTCATCACAGAAGGTTATTTCATATTCAATAGCTGTGGAATTTCGCCAAGCAGCCATTCTCTTGTTGTCGCATCACTTGAAGTCTTCATGATGTCTTGTGTATAGACATATCCGTTCTTGACGGCAGGAAGGCTCTTCCAGATAGGGCTCTTTAATAGATTCTCTGTGGATTGTTTTGCTTCTTCTGCCACTGGAGTCAAGATGAATATCCGGTCTCCGGCATATTCTTTCAGGACTTCCATGGATACTTCCTGGAACCCTTTACCTTCATCAAGTATCTTCTGAATAGCTGGAGTTGCCTTGAAGCCATTCTCCCCATAGAGTACCTGTGAAAGTCCGGTTGCTGCCATTATAAATAGTCTGTCTCCTGGATAATAAGTGAAGACCGCAGCCGTTTCGCCCTCTTTCATGCCTGCGGATTTCAATTGCTTCCACATGTTCTCTTCAGCGGTTTTATACTGGGCAAGCCATGCTTCTGCTTCAGTCGTTTTACCAACAATTCCACCAATGTCCAGCATACGTTCCTGGAGTGGGGCAAAGGTATTAAATATTATCGTTGGTGCAATTTTGGAGAGCTGCTCGAAATCAGCTTCATCTGTGCCCGCATAGATGATCAAGTCAGGCTGAAGCTCCAATGTTTTTTCCAGATTGATAGGGAAGCCTACATCCTCCACACCTTGCAATTGTTCTTCAAAAATCTGGCCTTCCCCCATAGAAAGAGGATAACCTACCGCCTGCACACCAAGTGCGAGCAAATCGCCA
The DNA here is from genome assembly GCF_037970385.1 of Paenibacillus sp. FSL R5-0928. Taxonomy (NCBI): domain Bacteria; kingdom Bacillati; phylum Bacillota; class Bacilli; order Caryophanales; family Paenibacillaceae; genus Paenibacillus; species Paenibacillus sp. FSL R5-0928. The sequence continues at coordinate 2,717,076 of NZ_CP150225.1, forward strand.
TAAGTTTCTCCAGAATAGATAATTCGCTGCGGATTCACTGGAATCTCTACAGTATGTCCTATGTAATCTGTATAGGAGCGGGTAGTCGCTGCAGCTTCATCTGTACTGCTATCTGAGGGTTCTGCTGAAGGTGCCGCGGTTGCAGCGGAAGAGTTCCCGGTTGCGTTTGCCGTACTATTGGCAGAGGATTGTTCCTTTGAGTTTCCGCACGCCAGTAGCAATGTACTCAGCAAAAATAGTACACATACCACAGCGAAGGACTGTCGTGCCTTGTTCATATCTTATTGCCTCCCTATTATATGTAACGACCACCAATAATGATAATCATTATCGATTAAAAACTATCATAAATTAAAGCCTCTTTTTACTCAATGGACAAAAAATAACCCCGTAATTTGATTTGTACAATCAAGTAAAAAGGATGTGGTTGAAATTATTTTAAATTATTTTTAGCTGCTTGGAAAAATACTCTAAATAACGGCAATGGAGAGAAAGAGAGGAAGCTTGTCTTCATAACAAACTTGGCAGAAGGAATCCCTTGAAGCACATAGGATTGTGGTGTTTTTTTGAATCTGATTATTGTTATGTATTAAGATGTTCAGGTGATGCAAAAATTCAGGGTTGTCCGCATTGATTGTAATCGTTATCATTACGTGGCATGTTATCTACCGTGCTTGACGTCAGTAGAAGGGCTTTGTTATGGTTTTTATAGTCAAACGCAAGCCGAAATAGCTTTTTGTAGAATATGCAGAAGGTTTTGCGTAAGATATTCTAACCAAACATAATACGAGGGAGATGGTTGATTGTGATCAAAGGAATTATTTTTGATTTTGACGGAACGATTATCGACACGGAGACTGCTTGGTACACCGCATTTAACGAGGCTTATGCAGAATATGGAGTGGACCTGACGCTTGAACAATATTCCACCTGCATCGGCACGAGCTTGAACAGTTTTAATCCTTATGAATATTTGATGACTGATCTTAAGCTCGCGATTGACAAAGAAGAGTTCAGTAAGGCTGTTAAACAGAGACACAGCAAACTGATGGAGCTTGAAACAATACGACCAGGTATTCAGCATTATCTTGATTCCGCCAAAGCAGCTGGACTGCGCATAGGGCTGGCCTCAAGTTCTTCCCTGGAATGGGTGGAAAAATATCTGAATCAATTGGGTATTCGCGAGTATTTCGAATGCGTTCGGACTGCCGACCATGTGGCAAAAGTGAAACCAGATCCGGAGCTATATAACCAAACGTTAGCTTGTCTTGGAATCACAGCTGATGAGGCGGTTGCTATCGAGGATTCACCGAATGGATCTAAGGCAGCGGCAGCAGCTGGCATCCGTTGCATTGTGACGCCTAACGAAATTACTAATTTTCTTGAATTCGATAAGCAGCACCATAAAATTGATAATCTAAGTCTTCTTGAATTTGATCATGTAGTTACTCAACGTTGCTTCGTATAGAGAAACCGAGAAACTGAGTTCAAATTAAAGGGGGATACCAAATTGAGAGCCGTACACTTTGGAGCGGGCAATATTGGCAGAGGATTTATTGGGCCTATGTTGTCGGACTCCGGTTACAACGTTTGTTTCGTCGGAAGAAATAAGAGTAAAATTGCCCAATTGCAAAAACGTGGCCAATATCCTGTCACCCTAGCTAACAAGAACCGGGACAGCTTTATCGTTGATAATGTTACAGCGATCAATCTGAATGATACTGAGGACGTTACTAGAGCTATAGCAGAAGCTGAAATTGTGACAACTGCAGTCGGAATATCCGCTTTACAAGATATTGCTGAGACCATTGCGCAGGGCATCGAACGAAGGCTTGAAAACAACAGAAATCTCACCCCTCTTCATATCATCGCCTGTGAGAATGGGATTGGAAGCAGTCAGAAGTTGAAAAAATCTGTTTATCGATATATGAAGCAATCCTTCAAGGAGCTTGCTGACCGCAATGTCGCTTTTCCCAATGCGATGGTTGACCGGATTGTACCTATGCAGAAAAATACAGATTCACTTGAAATCCTCGTTGAACCCTTCAGTGAGTGGGTTATTCCCCGCAGTGGAATGATTGGTAACTACAATGAAATTAAAGGCGTCCATTATGTAGATTCGCTGGCGCCATACCTCGAACGGAAGCTATTTACTGTGAATACAGGTCATTGCAGTGCAGCCTATTTTGGATACCTGGAAGGTTATACTAGCATTCAAGAAGCGATGTCTGATCCCGAAATCAGAGCTCGTGTTCACGGGGTGCTTAAGGAAACAGGGACCTTATTGGTGCATTTATATGGCTTCAAGCCCATAGAACATGACCGGTATATAGAAAAGATGATGGAACGATTCACTAACCCCAACTTTAACGATAAAATTACACGTGTCGCCCGCTCCCCGCTTCGCAAGCTTTCACCTAATGATCGACTCGTAAAACCGGCAATGCTTGCTCATGAACTTGGTTTTGAGACCTCACATTTAGTCTCAGCTATTGTTTCTGCACTTTATTTTGATTATGAAAAAGATCCAGAAGCCTTACAGCTTCAAGCGGACATCCGAAACCACGGGCTAAGTGAAGTCATTGCTACACAACTAAAAATCCCTACGGAGCATCCGCTTCATGGTCGCATTATTTTGGAGTCCAACAAATTACGCGCGAGATATCCTCATAGGACTAGAATGAAGACAGTAAACGTCAGGGGACCCTACTTTTAATATAAATTGATGGTTATAAAACTATAAAAGAGTGTTCTCTGCTGGATGGGCAAGAACACTCTTTTTATAGGTTATGAAGTTCTGTAAGTGTCCCTAATCCAATTCAATCCGCAGAACAACCGGAGTCTCACTGCGAACCGAGGTTGTTTTTATAATCAGGGCTTCATCGGTTCTTTCCCATGCAGGTTGTTCCTCAAAACCTAAGATTTTGATCTGTTTAATCATCCCATGGAAGTGAGCAGAGTTTTCTTTAAGGGATTTGATTTGCACTATACCGTTGTTTGGATAGACAAGAACAGTAGCGTAAAGATAACTGCCTTTTACCGTAAAGCGGATATCTTCATTGGTGAAAATCTTCGTGATCCCATCTGTAAACTGACCTTCAACGATCTCTGTAGGGCCTTCCCCGAAGGTGCGCCAGTAGGTCGTATCATAGATTGCTTCACCATTCACCTTTAGCCATTCTCCGATGCCAAGCAGAATTTCCTGATCCTGAGCTGGAATGCTGCCGTCCGCTTTAGGGCCTATATTCAGCAGCAAGTTGCCGTTTTTGCTTACGATATCTACTAAATCTCTGATAATTTCTACGGCAGATTTATAATCATTTTCCGGTGTAAAACACCATGAATTTTTAGCTACTGCTGTATCCGTTTGCCAGAAATAAGGTTTAAGCTCGGAGAAATGACCTCTCTCAATATCTGGGATCGCTGAGCCAAACATGAAGGCATCATGCTTATAATTGATTGCAACCGGAGTTCCCCATTCCTCTCCCTTGTTGTAATAGTAAGCAGCGAACTTTTTGAGATAGGGTTTGAAGGCGGCTGTGTGAATCCACCAGTCAAAGTAAAAGATTTTCGGCTGATAATTGTCTACCAGCTCGCAGCAGCGAATCAACCAATCCTCCAGAAATTCTTGATTGGGTGGGGAGCCGAATAAATCCTGATGATCGGGTTCGGGCATGGATGGCCAATAGAGATCTCCACATACAAGCGGTTCATGGATATCGGAATCAAATTCCTTGCCATGAGACAGGAAGAACCAGTGCTCAGCTCTATGGGAAGATACACAAAACTCTAATCCCTGCTGCTCAAAAGCGTCTTTCATTTCCCCGACTAAATCCCGCTTGGGACCCATCTCATATGTGTTATAGTGGGAGTAAGCGCTCTTATACATTTGAAAGCCGTCATGGTGCTCTGCAACAGGCATCACGTATTTGGCTCCAGATAATTTAAAGAGATTGGCCCATTCCTCAGCATTGAAATGCTCAGCCTTGAACAAGGGGATGAAATCCTTATAGCCAAAGGTTTTATGCTCGCCATAGGTAGCAAGATGATGTTCATATTCCCGTGAACCCTGGATATACATATTTCGGGGATACCACTCATTGGCGAAAGCCGGAATAGAATAAAGACCCCAATGAATGAAAATACCAAACTTAGCGTTCTCATACCACGTAGGCACTTGAAATTGACTTAGTGAATCCCAATCGGCTTTGAATCTTCCAGTTACGATCGTATCTTCGATTACTTTTAAATATTTGCTTTTATCCACCATTTTGCAATCATCCTTTCAAACGTTTATTTCTTCTTCATTGTAGTGAATGGATGTGGGAATCAAAATGTAGGACATTAACTTTTAGATGTACAAAACTAACCTGATAAGGCGGAGTAAGGGATGGATAACCATGTTTTGCTTACTAATTATTTATCCAATTTAAAGGTTGATTTATTTATGGCTGATTACAATCTTTGTGGCCGTGACTGGAGAGATCTCGACTATACACCTGACTATAGCAAGTTTTATTTTATTTGCGATGGGGAGGGTTGGTTAAAGATCGGGGATCGAGAATATTATCCGAAGCCTGGTCAGCTTTTTTTGATGCCTGAGGGAGTTAAGCAATCTTATTCTTGCATAAGTGATCAACCCTTTGAGAAGTATTGGTGCCATTTCAGCGCAAAAGTCGGAGACATTAATCTATTCAAAATGTTAGAGTTAAGTCATGTATGCAGAGAAGTAGATCCTCATGTAATCCAAGAGATTTTCAGCAGCCTAACGAGTCATATGAAATCTGATGCGGTGTATGCTCATTTATTAGCCAAAAGTAAGTTAATGGAGTTATTTTCTTATTTTATTATGAACATAGATGTAGACGAAATCACTTTTAAGAATCTAAGCTCGATCGAAAAATTAACGAAAATATTAACGTACATAGACGCCCATATCGAGCGTAATATCACCATACAGGAGCTTGCCGAGATTGCGTACATGCATCCCAACTATTTTATCCGGCTATTTAAACAGCAAATCGGAGTTCCACCTATTCAGTATATCACCAGAAAAAAGATAACTAAGGCCAAGGAGCTATTGAGGGGGACGCAAAGTTCTGTCGGTGAGATTGCCCATGATCTTGGTTTTAGCGATCTCTATTATTTCTCCAAACAGTTCAAAAAAAATGTGGGTTTAAGCCCTTCGGAATTCAGACAAGGAACAGTAGCAGTGAAATAAATAAAAGAAGACCGTCCTGTGTGGTAGAAACCAACCAGAGACGGCCTTTTTTATAAGTGGAAGAGATTAGAGCAGTGAGACAGTGAAACGGAAGATGTACGGGCGATTAGCCGGCAGAGTGAACTCTTCGTGGGTTGGTGCGCCCCAGCTGTCGTCCCCGCCAACACCCATTTGCTTGTAGTTAACTCTTAGTACGCTTTTGTTCGAGACTGGCAATTTATAGACGTGATCATGGGCTTCCAATTCCTCAGGTTTCCAAGGCAGGGCATTAATCTCTATAGGCGTTGCACTTTCAAAATAGAGCCCTGATCCATCCTTGCTCTCTGTAATTGAAGCAAATCTGACATCTGTCTTGTTGCCGCACTCCTGAGGTTTGAGATAAGGCGTGAATTGTTCACTGACCTTGCCTGTATAACGTCCGAGTGGTGCCCCTGTTTGTCTATCCCAATAATTCTCATGAGGCCCGCGGCCGTACCATGATAGGGTATCAAGACTTCCATCTAGAACGAACATCATTCCGAACTCAGGGATTTCTGGCAGAACGCTGCTGCCCGGACTCAGTTCTTGCGTGATCTCTAAAGTCCCGTCAGCGCGAATCACATACTGAACCCGAAGCGTGGAATCCGGACTTGTAGCCAGAAGGTAGCTGGCAGAGACGAGACAGAGAGAGCCTTCGGTTCTAAATGTAAAGCTGATTAAGTGTTGTTTGTGCGATGCCTGCTTCCATACTGCACACCGCTGTGGCAATTTATTACCGCAATCATTATCTGTGACTGCTCTCCAGAAGTTAGGTCTTACAGGTTCTAGCAGACGTTCTTTGCCTGAGGAACGATAAGAGTTCAGAGCACCCGTAGTGGTACTAAAGCTCAGTTCGAAATTATCACCTTGTACGTTCAAAACATTCTCAAGCTCGCTGACACGCAGTGTTTCTGTGGTCCTCTTTGAGGTATTGGTTACGAAACGAGGTGACAGAATGAACTGTTCCCAAGCGATTTCGTGATTGGCTTCTACCCATATAGTTGCTGAAGGCTGAATAAAGGAAAGATTCAGAACTGCCTCATGATTGCCACGCAGTGAATCCAGCTCGTAAGGAACTTTGCATGAAGTGCTCTCACCTGGTGCACATGAGATCTTCAGTAAGCCTTCTTGCGCAGTTACTCCGTCTAAACGAACTTCCCATTTGAGATCGTATTCCTTTAAGTTGGTAAATAAGAAGGAATTGCGAATCTGGAAGAGTCCTTCTAGAATATTTTCAGCCGTTACTTTAATATTCTGATAACATTTTTTGACCTCAAAGAGCTTAGGAGTAACCGTACGATCAGCAAAAAGCAATCCGTTGCCACTAAAATTGCCGTCATGAGGCGATTCACCAAAGTCCCCGCCATAAGCGAGATATTCAATTCCCTCGGAGGTGTGGGTCCGAATGGCTTGATCTACCCAATCCCAAATGAATGCACCTTGAACAATGTCATATTTGTCGAACAAGTCACAGTATAAGTGCAGCCCACCGCATGAATTGCCCATGGCATGACTGTATTCGCAGAGGATATAAGGCTTCTTCGGATTATTAAGCGCATATTTTTCAACATCCTGCGGTTTAATGTACATAGTAGATTCTATGTCACTTGCTGCTTCCGATTCTCTACAGTGAAAGATCCCCTCATAATGAACTGGCCGCGAAGGATCGGTTTCTCTCAGGTAGTCGTGCATAGCGATAAAATTGTCGCCTCCGAAAGATTCATTGCCGAGAGACCAAATGATGACAGAAGGGTGGTTTTTGTCCCTTTGCATCATGGAGTTGCAGCGGTCAATGACATTGGCCCGCCATTCCGGTTTGCTTCCAGGAACATTCCCGTCATTCAATCCTTCTTGGCTGTATGCCCAAGTGCCGTGCGTTTCCAGATTGGTTTCGTCAATTACATATAATCCGTATTCATCACATAACTCGTACCAGACAGACTGATTCGGGTAATGGGAGGTTCGAACGGCATTAATATTATGTGTTTTCATTAATTGGATGTCGCGCAGCATATCTTCTTTGGCTAAAGCACGACCTGTGTCACAAGAGAACTCGTGGCGATTGACGCCCTTAAGCACGATTCTTTTGCCGTTGATCTTCATAAGTCCGTCTCTAATCTCAAACTTGCGGAATCCAACCTTACAGCTGACCGTTTCTTGTGTATGCCCGTTGTCGTCATTTATAGACAGGACTAAGGTATAAAGATAAGGGGTTTCAGCACTCCATTTAAATGGCTGCTCAACCGGGGCAGAAAGCTTGAGTTGCTGGACGCCTTCTTGCTCAAAGGAACCAGTAGTGGAGATAGGAGTCTCCCAAACAGGCTGGCCCTCTTTATTGTAAAGCTGCATTTGCAGTGTATATGGGCTTTGCTCGTTAAAGTAATTTTCCACCTTGATATCTACATTTAAATCCGCATGTACGAAGTTTTCATCCAGGTCGGTGTGGACGAAGTAATCAGCAATATGAACGGAAGGCGCCGAATAAAGATAGACTTCCCGAAAAATACCGCTAAGGCGCCAGAAATCCTGATCCTCTAGCCAGCTGGCATCACACCAACGATAAACCTCGACAGCTAGTTTGTTGTCCCCTGCAACTAAATATGGGGTGATATCGAACTCTGATGGAGTAAATGTATCTTCACAGTACCCGACAAGTGCACCGTTTACCCAGACATAGAAAGCGGATTCAACACCCTGAAAGCTTAGGTACACCGGTTGACCGTTCCAAGACTCAGGTACAGTAAAGGTTCGCAGATAAGAGCCTACTGGATTATATTTTGTTGGGGCAAAGGGGGCTTTAAGCTCTGGCTCGGATTCCGCCCAAGGATATCGGAGATTTGTATATTGTGGATAGTCGTAACCTTGGAACTGCCAGTGGGACGGTACAGGAATTGTATCCCAATTACTGCAATCGAAATCGGCTTTATAGAAATCCACAATTCGTTGATCCGGTGTTTCGGAAAAAGCGAATTTCCAAAGCCCATTGAGGGTTTGGTAGAAAGGTGAGGTTTCTTTATCGTTAGTTAGCGCTTGGGATAAACTACGGTAAGGGATCATGGAGGCATGTGCATCCAATCGATTCAATTCAAAAGTCTCTGGGTTGTTATTCCATTCCGGATAACCGTTAGCAGGTGGCTGGTAGACAAACTTTGCTCGCATGAGTTGATCTCCTTTATAATCATTGTAATGTTATTATATTCATATTATAAGTTGAAGTAATGTTAGGATAAATAAAAGAATTTTAGTCCCAGATAACAAAATATGAAACGAGGACTTTTTTATGGAGAGCAAAATTATTTTTTGCCAAACAGAAGATGTAAGCATGCTGCCGCTTTATGCTACAACCCTTGGATTTTGGGAGCATCAGCCAGAAACTATACGTCCTGCAGGCTTTCCAGACTATCAAATACATCAGATTCACGAAGGTAAGGGTGAGCTTATCATTCATGAGAGCCGATATCTCGTGGGGCCAGGTGATGTGTTCTTTTTGTTCCCGGATATTCCTCATTCGTATGCCCCTATCAGTGGGAAGGAGTGGAAGGTATCATGGGTCTCGTTCAATGGCAGAGAGGTTGGTCAAATGCTGCTCTATGCGGGCATCCGCGAGTCTGGTCCTGCTAGATTAAAAGAAGATCAATGGCTCAATCCTCTAAAGCAAATCCTTATGCTGCCAGATAGCAATGAGCTGGAAACCAATTTAGCACGATCAAAACATCTTTACGCATTGCTTCTGGATTTAAAAAGAAAGCTAGTATCGCCTCTGAATGAGGCACATGAATTGGAGCGAATCAAACCGGTGCTGCGTTATATAGAGAGCAATCTGCATAGGACGCTTCCTTTAAAGGAGCTGGCGGAGATTATTTCTGTATCGCCACAGTATTTATGCAGGCTTTTTCAAAAAACAATTCATGATCGACCTGTAACCTATATCAATAAGCAACGTATCAATTTGAGTAAACAGCTTATGTTTAATGGACGCGATAAAAAAATGTATGAAATTGCCCAGCTAGTGGGCTTTGATAATGCTAGTTACTTTTGTTTGGTGTTTAAAAGATTGACAGGGATGAGTCCTGAGCAATTTAAGCAGCTGCATGGTTTGGATTAGATAAACGCTTACTTGTTACCGTCTAGCACAACATGATATAGTTTACTTGAGTTCCTGCGATGTTTTTTTTACTGCTTAGCCCATACTTTTACTGCCACAAGAATTCAATACATAGAACCAAATTAACGATCTGAAATGACGAAAAGCATCAGGAAGGAGACATCATTTTGAATGAGAAGCTAAAGCAAGCCTATGAGCGTTTGAACTTGCCTGAAGACGTTACCCGGGAGGAATTGAACAAAAGGTTAGATATTCATTTGAAACGCCGTCGATCGAATTCGACTGAAGATGAGGTCGCAGCTTATGAAGAGGAATTCCGCGCTTACAAAACCATCCTAGATGGCTTGGATCAGAAGGAGATTCAGGAAGCGGAGGACAAGCGCCTGGAGAAGTGGGGAGCCATGTCCGGCGTAGCACGTAAATCGGAGAATTTCTTTCGGCTCTACAAAACGCACACTATTATTTCTATTATCGTGCTGCTGGTAGTTATCTTTGGGGGGAAAGCGCTCTATGATCAGTGGCAGGAAAGAAAATATGAAGCTACGCTCCCACCGGTAGATGTTCGAATCATGTTCCTAGGCAACTATGAATCTCAGGACTCGTCAGGTAAGAATGAAGAGCTAAAACAAGAGATTATCAAACGTTACCCGACCTGGAAGAGAGTGGAGGCAGAAATCGTTTATCTACCCTCAACAGGTGGGACGGACGGTGGAGTCTTGGATATGAGCTATATGCAGCGGGCTATGGCGATGCTGGCAGCCGACCATCCGGATATCCTGATTATGGATGATGCTACTTTTGAATGGATTGGCCAGCAGTCGGGACTGCAAAATCTGGAGTCGTTTATTAAATCCGCAGGACTTCCTCTGGACGATAACCGTTTGAAACGTATGACTAACCCGGAGAGTGGTCAAGAGCTGATTACTGGCATAGATATCACAGATACGGATTTTGCTACAGAACTCCCTATCCATTCTAACCAGATGATCATCGGAACGTTAGGGCAAGATGACAGTAAGACTAAATCAACTGATTTTGTTGAGTTTTTACTTAAACAGATCACTAATCAATAAATTAATAGGGCCGATGTTGTATGGATGTTCATACGACATCGGCTTTTTTATGATCTGTAGAGCTTGCGGTACGCGATGGGTGTCTGGCCGACTATTTTTTTGAATACAGCGTTAAAGGAGTCGATGTCACGGTAACCAACTAGCTCGGCAATCGTATTAATTTTATGTCCAGAAGTACGCAGCAATTCACAGCTTTTATGCATTCGCAGATTCTTCAAGTAGGTCCCAAAGGACTGGCCAGTATGCTTGTGGAACATACGCTGAAGATGCCTGCTGCTCCACTGTGAAATACGGGCTAATTCGGCAAGTGTAATCTTCTCTGACAGATTATGCTCTAGGTATTGAATGACTTGCGTGAAGTCTGCCATATCCATCGTAGATTTGTCATCTTCTCCGTATTTTTGCCTGTACACTGCTATGATTAATTGACTCAGCAGGGTGTAAAGCATTGTTTTGGAGCCCATACCGGATACCGACATTTCATGATATAAATTCAGCATTAAGCGCTCGATAGAGCCATCTCGACCTGAGACGGAAAAGTAAGATGAGCTGCTACTCCCAAGAGTGGCTAGGTGCTCCCGGATAGATGGCTCTTGAAGGACGATATTTAATTGCTCCACCATTTGCATATCAAAAAGGCAATTATAGACGATCAGGCGATTCCCTAAAGTATCAGAAGATGCTGGACGGAACACATGGGGAGCACCTACAGGAATCACGAACAGCATTCCTTTTCTAACGGGAAAGATCTCATTTTCAAGGTGATGAAAACCTCTTCCTTCAGCTACATAGCAATACTCAATAAATTCATGTGCATGAAAAGGGGCATGGAAGTTCTCTGAATAGCGGTTAACCAGCAGATGCAGATCGTTTTGAAAAAAGACTTCACTTTTGAACAATTCGGTGGTTCGTTGCATATTGAATTCCCCTTTCCAGATTTATGGCATGATTGCAGGGATATGATGTCCTTTTTACCGGGTGATGAAAGCGGTAACGCAGCTATAATTATAGGGCAAAGACTAATTTGTAGCTATAGAGGGAGGTTTTTATCTATATGTTCGCAATCACTAAGCTTCGTTGTGAGTACAAAGAAAATCCGCTAGGAATTGATGTGATCAGACCCAGAATCAGTTGGCAGTTAGTTTCAGATGACAGGGACTGCATGCAGTCTGCTTATCAAATTCAAGTGGCTGAGAATATGCTTTTTCAAGGCAAGCTATGGGATACAGAGGAAGTAAAGTCTTCTCAATCGATCCATGTTGAGCTTGAAGGTCTGCTGCTGGAAGCTCGCACGCGTTATTATTATCGGGTTCGGGCATGGAATCAGAATGCAACAGACTCGGGTTGGTCTGAGGTTGCATTTTTTGAAACCGGAATATTAGATGCAGGGAATTGGCAGGCGGAGTGGATCAGCGCTCCTACAGCCTCTTTTTCACAAGATTCTGAGATTTGCCCACAGCTTCGTACATTCGTGGATGTAAAAGGTCCAGTGGAAAGTGCAAGGATTTATGTTACTGCTTTGGGCTTGTATGAACTGCAGCTGAACGGAAGTCGGGTGGGAGATCATTATTTTACTCCAGGCTGGACCAGTTACAGTAAACGGCTGCAATATCAAACTTATGATGTCACAAAGCTTCTGCATGAAGGTGCGAATGCGTTAGGCGCACTGTTAGGCAATGGCTGGTACAGAGGGTATTTGGGCTGGGATAATCAAAAGGAGATTTATGGATCAAAGACTTCACTTCTGCTGGAGCTTCATATCCGGTACGCAGACGGTTCAAATGAGCTTATTAGCTCAGATCAGAATTGGCAGGCTGCAAAAAGCGCAATTATGATGTCTGAAATTTATAATGGTGAAACCTATGATGCTCGGCTGGAGCTGGATATCACCGATCCTTCATCAGAAGGTTGGCATCCAGTGGAGATTATTAACTATTCCAAAGCGATTATCGTTGCCCAGGAAAATGTGCCAGTGACACAAGTTGAAACCTTGAAGCCGATTGCACTGCTGACTACCCCGCAGGGAGATAGAGTGCTGGACATGGGCCAGAACATGGTAGGGTGGTTAAAATTTAATGTGAAAGGTCAATCTGGTCAGGCGGTAGAACTTCAGCATGCTGAAATATTAGACCGGGACGGAAATTTCTACACGGAGAATATGCGTAAAGCGAAACAGTGCATCCGCTATACTCTGAAAGGTGGAGAGCAAGAGACGTATGAACCACACTTCACTTTCCAAGGTTTTCGGTATGTGAAGCTTAGTGGGTTCTCAGCAGATCTTCAACTAGAGGATTTCACAGGAATTGTGATGCACTCCAATATGGAACGTACGGGTGATTTTCAGTGCTCAGATCCACTTGTGAATCAACTGCATCACAATATCCTGTGGGGGCAAAAAGGGAATTTCCTCGATGTGCCCACTGATTGTCCACAGCGTGATGAACGGCTCGGCTGGACGGGGGATGCTCAGATGTTTGTCCGCACAGCCTCTTATTTGATGAATACGGCACCATTCTTTACGAAATGGCTGCGAGATTTGAAGGCAGACCAAACCCCTGAGGGCGGCATTCCGTTTTTTATTCCAGAGCTGAGAGCAGCTCCTCCTGGCGACGGAGATACTAACCATTCTTCTGCGGCCTGGGGAGATGCAGCTACGATCTGTCCATGGACAATCTATGAAATGTATGGCGACAAAAGGCTGCTTGCAGAGCAATACGAGAGCATGAAGCAATGGATTTCTTATATTTATGCACAGGGAAGCAATCCTTATCTATGGAATACTGGGTTTCATTTCGGCGATTGGCTAGCGCTTGATTCCAAGCCAGACAGCTATGTAGGGGCTACAGATCGGGATTATGTCGCCACCGCTTTTTATGCCTATTCTGTTTCTCTGACTTTGAAAGCGGCAATAGCCTTAGAAAAATCGGAGGACGTGGACTATTATAGTGAGCTGCACGCCAAAATTATAAAAGCATTCAGTGATGAGTTCATAACACCTGCGGGCAGGTTATCCGTCTCTACACAGACTGCACAGATATTAGCCTTACGTTTCGATCTTGTAGAAGGGGTCGCCAAAGAACGTGCAATTCAGAAGCTCACTGAGCTGCTTGCTGAAGCTAAGGATCATCTGACTACTGGATTCGTGGGCACACCTTATCTGAATCCTGTGCTCAGCGAGATTGGAAATAACGAACTCGCGTATAAGCTTCTTTTTCAAAAGGATTATCCATCATGGCTGTATCAGGTGACGAAAGGTGCGACGACGATTTGGGAGCATTGGGATGGGATCAAGGAGGACGGCAGCTTCTGGAGTGCAGATATGAATTCTTTCAATCATTACGCCTATGGCGCAATAGGTGAATGGTTGTATCGTTACGTTGCAGGAATTGGAACAGATGAGTTGGAGCCTGGCTTCAAAATCGTTCATATCAAGCCACAGCCAGGCCCCGGTCTGGATTATGCAGAAGCTAGTCTTGAAACCATGTACGGAAAAGTGGAGTCAGCGTGGCGGCGATCAGAGGATAATGGAATGGTGATCCACGTTACGATTCCTGCCAATACCAACGGTATTGTCGTTCTGCCTGGAGCCAATCAACTAGGGTTATTAGAAAATGGAGTTCCTGTAGAGCAGTCCAGAGGCGTGCACAGCATCAGCTTGGTCGATAACGGAGTGAGACTCGAAATAGGTTCGGGCAGCTATCAATTTACGTATTCTTTATAACCTATACTAGGGGGCTTCCTAGTGTGAACTGACATCGAGGGGTATTCGGTGTCAGTTTTTCGTTTTCGAATTGACGAATGTAGAGAGGAGTTATTATAATGATTTATATTGATATGAACTAAGTAATATAAATATAAATTAAATTGGAATTCACAAGGAGGAAGACAAAAGAATGAAAACAGAAGGAAAATTGACGATACATACGCAGCAGCGGGGGGCGGAGTTAGGCGATCTATTCGGTATTTTCTTCGAGGATTTGAATCATGCGGCCGATGGTGGGCTTTACGCTGAGCTAGTTCAGAACCGATCTTTTGAATTCGACCCGATTGACCGGGCAGATTATCATGCGCTGATGGCTTGGGAGCCTGTAGAACGTGGAGATGGAAAGGTGAATATCTCTGTAGAAGACAGCAAGCCCTTAAATGATCGTAACCAACATTATGTTGCCATCGATATTGTGGCTGAAGGTGACGGCGTTGGCCTGATGAATCTAGGCTTTAACAGTGGTATTCCGGTAAAAGAAGGCGAGAATTATAACTTCTCGGTGTATGCCCGCCGGGAGACAAGCTTTGATGTGCCGCTTACCGTAAACATCGAAAGCACAGACGGCACCATTCTTGGTGAAGTGGAAATAGCCGTTAGCAGCTCGGAATGGACCCGATATGAAGCCGTTATCACAGCTAATAGCACAGACACAAGCAGTCGTCTTGTAATCGTTACCAAAGGTAGCGGGAAGGTATATCTGGATATGGTTTCCCTATTTCCTGAGAAGACCTTTAAGAATAGACCCGGAGGCATGCGTGAAGATATTTCGCTGCTGCTCGCTGATTTAAAACCTAAATTTATGCGGTTCCCAGGAGGATGTCTGGTGCATGACGGTTCCTTGGATCCAGATGACAGAGACTCCATGTACAGATGGAAGAATACGATTGGGGATGTTGCACAAAGACCGGCAAGACGCAATAACTGGTCGTATAATCAGACACTTGGGTTAGGTTATTATGAATATTTTCAGTTCTGTGAGGATATTGGAGCTAAGCCGATCCCCGTTCTTCCGGGCGGCTATGACCCGCATCATAAACGGATGGTACCGCTGGATGAATTAACGCCTTGGATTGAGGATGCTTTGGATTTAATTGAATTCGCCAAGGGGGATTCTTCCACGAAGTGGGGAGGCATTCGTGCAGAACTGGGTCACCCCGAGCCTTTTGGGCTGGAGTATGTCGGCATTGGGAATGAAGAGGTAGGCGCACCCTTTTTCGAGAGATATCCTTACTTTCATCAAGCCATTAAAGCAAAATATCCGGAAATCAAGGTCATTAATTCTAGCGGCCCGTTCTCTGCCGGTCAGGAATATGAACGAGGCTGGACGTCGGCAAAAGAGAACAATTCGGACCTCGTAGACGAGCATTATTACTGTACACCTGAATGGTTCCTGGCTAATCATCATCGTTATGATGACTTCAAAGCGGATGAGCCAAAGGTATTCCTCGGTGAATATGCTTCATGGGGCAATACCTATTACAATGCATTGGTGGAAGCAGCATTTATGACAGGTCTGCAAAATAATGCCCATGCCGTTGGCTTAGCTTGTTATGCTCCAATGCTCTGTAATGTGGATTATATCAACTGGAAGCCGGACCTGATCTGGTTCAATAATCATGAAGTGTACGGCACGGCAAACTATTATGTGCAAAAGCTATTCATGAACCATCAGGGAGATCATTTGCTGAAGATGGAAGCAGATGGCTTCACGGCACCGAAGGAAAGCAGAAAGGAAGCGATCACTGGAGCCGTCAGTTTCGGTGTGGATGCCTCCGCTGCTCGTTTCTCCGAGATCACATTAGTCAACAATCTTACGGGAGAAGTGAAGACGTACTCTGACTTATCAGAGGAAGTCTCAAATCTGCCTGACCCTGCTCAGAATAGAACGGCTAAACGGACACTAGAGCTTGGTGAGACAGAGTGGGAAAACTATACTTTGCATTTTAAGGCTACACGAACCGCAGGAAATAAAGGGTTTATCTTCTATTTTGGTAAAGCGGATGATCAGAATCATTTGTACTGGGAGCTGGGTGGCTGGCAGAATCAGGATTCGATTGTGGCCTCAATTATCAACGGAAGAAATTCTGTTCTGACGCATACTATGTTTACGGTTGAAACAGATGTAGAATACGATCTTAAGTTAGAAGTGGTGGGCAGACAAATCCGTACTTTTATTAACGGAGAACTGGTGAATGAGACAGAAGATAAACTTCCGGTCATCGAACCGTTGTATTACACGGCAAGTGTGGAAGAATTAACGGGGGATATTATCCTCAAGACAGTAAACGTACAAGAGAATAGTGTTTCTGCTGAGGTTGCACTGGAATCTTTGGCAAAAGAAGCACTGACCATCGAAGTCTATGAAATGTCGGGATACCAGCTTGAGGACGAAAATAACTTTGAGAATAAGCAGCAGGTCTCTCCGAAACAAACCAGCTTTAAGACAGAAGGAAGCAGCTTTAGTTATGAGTTTCCGAAGCAATCCGTGACAATTTTCAGAATAAAATAACGAAGACGCCCCCATGAATCTATAGCTTATTAAAAATTCATGGGGGCATTTCTATGACTAATTACAAGTTAACTTAGCCGTTCACACGCAGTCGAATCACATTCCAGGAAGCTTTTGCGAGAAGGGCTTTTACATGTCCACCCTCAACAACGGCTTTGCCTTGACTAGGCATCACGTTATGAGGATTGGATTTGGTATTTATAGCTTTAATATCTTCATGTTCCAGTACAATATGCTCAATAATGTTTACGGAACTGAAGCTGCGCAGATCCACGTCGAGCTCTAGTCCTTCGGATAAATGGCGGTTTACAGCGAAGACGGTTACTTCATTCAGCTCCTCGTTGTATACACTAATGGCTTCCAAGTAAGGCACATCAGTGAAATCTTTGGAATCGTATTTAGGGCTGGAAATCAGCGGGTGAAGTACGGTTCCACGACCATAAAGGGAAGCATGCAGGTACGGATAATAAGTAGTCTGCAGCCAAAGCGGTCCGCCATTTTCAGTCATAATTGGGGCGATAACATTGATCAGCTGCGCTAAGCAGGCCATTTTCACACGATCAGCATGCTTCAATAATGAAATAAGACAGCAGCCCACAACAAGTGCATCTTCAAGTGTGTACACATCTTCGAATTCTGGCGGTGCGATCTGCCAGTGTTGTTCGGCACGGCTGCTGCCTTGTGATTTCCATACATTCCATTCATCGAGCGACAGATTTATTTTCTTTTTGCTCTTTTTCTTCGCTTGAACATAATCACAGGTGGCAGCCACACTGCTGATGAAATGATCCAAATCCATGGAGCGGGCTAGGAAGTTAGGCGTGTCGTCATTGTTGTTATTGTAGTACGTATGCAGTGATAAATAATCCACATTATCATAAGAAAGATCAAGCACGGTAGCTTCCCACTCGGCAAAAGTGTCCATGCCGCTGCCGGAGCTGCCACAAGCCACAAGCTCAAGCGTTGGATCGACCCAGCGCATAGCTTTTGCAGTTTCGTTCGCTAACCGGCCATATTCGACCGCGGTTTTAGCTCCAATCTGCCACGGACCATCCATTTCATTTCCGAGGCACCAGGTCTTAAAAGCGTGGGGCTCTTTATACCCATGAGAGATCCGCAGGTCACTGTAGTAGGAACCGGAAGGATGATTGCAGTACTCTACTAGATTTCTAGCTGCATCGATGCCGCGTGTTCCAAGGTTAACTGCCATCATGACTTCGCTGCCTACGAGCTTAGCCCAATCTGCAAATTCGTTGGTACCCACTTGATTGGTTTCTGTGGTCCACCAAGCTAATTCAAGAGATTGCTTGCGTTCATGCTTGGGTCCAACCCCATCTTCCCAATTGTAACCGGATACAAAGTTTCCTCCAGGATAACGGATGATAGGAACGTTTAGGGCACGAATAGCTTCGATGGCATCGTTCCGAAAACCATTCTGATCCGCAGTAGGGTGACCCGGGTCATAAATCCCACCGTAAACTGCTCTTCCTAAATGTTCGATAAATGAGCCGTAGATCCGCGGGTCTACTTCAGCTAGTCTGAAATCTTTGTCAATAATCATTGTCGATTTAATCGGCATGAGTGTACAGCTCCCTCTAGTTGAATTAATGATTTCACTAATTAAGTAATTGTTTTATGATTACATGATACTGATTTTAGCTTATAATAAGCAATGAATTAATTTAGGATTCGTTAAAATACTAATTCAATAAGCATAGGAGACGTTGAAATGTACTTAACCACAGATTCTGAATCCTTGCAGGTGTATGAAGCACTGGCAAGTGAAGTTAGGCTGCGAATTATTGAACTTCTGGACCGCAGAGAGATGCACATCAAAGAGCTGGCAGCGGAGCTCTATCTTAGTAGTGCAATTGTTAGTACTCATGTAGCAAAGCTGCAAAAAGCAGGCCTGATCAGTTCTAAAATGAGACGAGTAAATGGAGGGACCTATAAATATTGTTCTTTGTCTGCGAATTACCTGCAGATTAAATTATCAGGCTCCCGTGGAGTTGCCAGAAAGGTGGTTGAGGTGTCTATCCCTGTAGGGCAATATACCGATATTCAGGCTTTACCTACCTGCGGGATTGCTACTACTGAGAAACTGATCGGCTATTATGATGATCCACGTTATTTTCTGGACCCGGAACGGGTGAATGCCGGCATTGTATGGTTTGCGAAAGGTTCTATCGAGTACAAGATTCCAAATTATCTATTTCAAGATCAAGTGGTGCAAGAGATTGAGATTTCACTGGAAATAGGTTCCGAAGCTCCACATGTAAATGAGAAGTGGCCGTCGGATATCGGCTTTATGATGAATGGACAGGATTTAGGAAAATGGACCAGTCCGGGCGACTTTGGCCTCACTAGAGGACGATTAAATCCCATTTGGTGGCGTTCGGATGTTAACCAATATGGTTTGCTGAAGGTTCTGCGGATTAATGCAGGTGGAACCTTTGTGGATGGGCAGCAAATCTCAGATATTACCTTAGAGGATGTACGAGTAGAGCAGGATCAGTGGACCTTTCGTTTAACGGCAGAGAATAGCGGACGGAGAAGAGGTGGACTAACCATATATGGCCGTGGATTTGGGAACTACGAGCAAGACATTATGTTTAGAGTGTATTACGAATGATTTCGAGTTTACAGGTAAAGTGTTTATAAGATTCTGTAGAAAATTTAAGCTTGTGTACCAATTATTACCTCTGATAAAATAAAAATAAAAAATATATTGTAATGAAAACGTTTTTATGTTAATTTAAATCTATAAAAACGTTTTTATTCGTAAAGGAAGATTGAATCATTATGGAAAAGGTAACGATCAAAGATGTTGCCAGAGAGGCTGGAGTCTCCATTTCTACGGTTTCCAACGCGTTAAATGACGTAGATGTATTAAACCCGGAGACGAAATCACATGTTCTTAAGGTTGCGAAGCGATTAAATTATGTTCCTAACCTGAACGGTAAGCTCCTAAGGAATGGAAAAACCAAAATGCTGGGTTTTTTCACAACAAGTGTGTCGGGTCCATACTTCTATAAACTGGTCGAGTCCATGTCGCGTGAATGTGATCGACTAGGTTACGGGCTGAATGTATTTGTTACCAAGGATAAACAAGTGATTATGAGCAATATTCTAGGCCGGCGAGTGGATGGTGTCATTATCTACGAGGAGCTGAGAATAGACGAAGAAGAAATTGCTGCAATGGTGAAAGACAAGATTAAGGCTGTATTTTTAGATCGACCGCTTAAGAACGACACGATGGGAAGCGTGATTTTTGATTCCTTTGAAGCGGGGTTTGAAGCGACCAAATATTTAATCAGTCTAGGGCATAAAAAGATTGCTTACATATCTGGTGTGGATGAGATGTACGACAGTGTTCAGCGGAGAGAAGGATACTTAGCTGCTTTGCGTCAGTATCAGCTACCCACGCATGAAGAGTATATTATACAAGGATATTTTGAGGAAGAAAGCACTTACAACGCTATAAAATCTTTTCTTCATTATAGTCCTGATAAAATACCTGATGCCTTCTTGGCAGGGAACGACTTGAGTGCGATTGGATGTATTCAAGCTTTGAAATCGCATGGATACGAAGTTCCTCTAGATGTTAGCGTTATGGGGTTTGATGATATTGATATTGCGCAGTATTTCTCACCACCTTTAACTACGGTAAGAAATCAAATTGCTAGACAAGGTATTTTGGCTATTAATCACCTAGTTCGCATGATCCAGAAGAAGGAACAGGGCGAGATGATGAAATTGGCAGGTGAATTAGTCGTAAGAGGTTCTAGTCAAGTAAAGATTGGTCGGTAAGAACACATATATGTAATGGGTTCAAGATTTTACCCGATCATTTTTTATAATTTTGTTGTTTTGGGAGGGTTTTTTTTTCAAAAAAATAAAAACGTTTTTATTATGTGGGGATCATGATTTGGAGGGGAGAAGAAAAAGTGGATAAATTAGCCGTAGTGCCAACAAACGGAAAGAATCCAATGAGCGGGAAAAAGCCTATGGGGCAGAGGGTCAAAGAATTTGTAATTGATTACAAGAGACAATGGGAAATTCAATCCATGGTCATCCCGGGAATTATTTTTATGATTATCTTTTGTTTTATTCCTATTTACGGATTGACGATTGCTTTTAAAAGTTACACCGTAATTGATACGCTCGATTCTGCACCTTGGGTAGGGCTCGATAATTTCAGAATTATTTTATCTGATAAATATTTTTGGGACGCTGTAGTCAATACATTAGGGATCAGCTTTCTGAAATTAGCCATAGGGTTTGTTATTCCTATTATTTTATCCGTTATGATTTACGAATTAAGTGGCGGACGCTTTAAAAAGATAGTGCAAACCATCTCTTATTTACCACACTTTTTGTCCTGGATCGTTCTCGGCGGGATGCTGATTGCCTGGTTTTCCTCATCCGGTATGTTTAATGAGATTATGCTCAGTTTGGGACTGATTTCGAAACCGGTAAATATTTTGCTTGATGCGAATAAATACTGGTGGATTGCAACGTTATCCGATATTTGGAAAGAGGCTGGTTGGGGAACGATTCTCTACTTAGCCATTATGTCGAAAATAGATCCTACTTATTATGAGGCTGCCAAAATAGATGGCGCAAGCCGTATGAGACAAATTTGGAATATTACGCTTCCTAATATGAAGCCGATTATCAGTTTAAATCTGATTCTCACTGTAAGCGGTTTATTAGGATCAAATCTGGATCAAACCCTGGTATTGATGAATTCTCAGAACCGCGTTAAGGCGGAGGTCATTAATTCTTATGTGTATCGTATGGGTATGACGCAAGGTGACTTCTCTTATGCTACTGCTGTTGGTTTAGGTGTCTCCATCGTTTCAGTCATCCTACTGATTAGCGCCAACAAAGTATCCAGTAAATTAAATGATAATCAATCAGTTCTGTAGAAGGAGGCATTTCTGTGAATCGTACGGTGGCTAAAGAAGATCTCGATAGTCGAATCTTTAATACCTTAAATATTATCCTGCTCTGTATTTGTACAATCATTATTGTCGTTCCTTTATGGAATGTAGTCATATCCTCTTTAAGCTCGGGTAAGGCGCTTGCGGAAGGCGGATTCATATTTTGGTCTCCAGAGTTCTCCTTGGAAAATTATCGTGCTGTATTTCAAGATGAGACCATTGGTTTAGCGTTCGTAGTATCGCTTGCCAAAACATTTATTGGTGTCATTACCCACGTATTCTTTTGTGCCATGATCGGTTATGGCTTGAGTAAGAAATACATACGTGGACGTAAGCTGTATGTTGCCATGGGTGTAATCACCATGTTTTTCTCAGGTGGAATGATCCCTACGTATTTATTGATTAAATCATTAGGCCTCTTAAACAGCTTCTGGGTTTATATTATCCCGGCCTTGTTCAGTTATTATGATGTAGTTATTCTAATGAACTTCTTCAGAAATGTACCGGATTCACTTGAAGAGTCAGCCAAAATTGATGGTGCAGGTGATTGGCGCATTTTCCTAAAAATCTTTATCCCTCTTTCCATGCCGGCTATGGCCACCATTGCGTTATTTAACGGGGTTGGGCAGTGGAACGACTTTATGACCACCAAGTTATATATTACCGATCAATCGCTCTACCCGCTGCAGATGAAGCTCTATGAAATCATTGTTCAGTCGCAAACACAATCCATGCAAAATGTTGGTGGATCTGCGATTATCGAAACTACGACTAAAGGGGTTCAACTAGCAACAATTGTCATTACAACTTTGCCGATTGTTGTGATGTATCCAATATTACAGAGGTACTTTATCTCAGGCATGATGATGGGGGCGGTGAAGGAATAGTAAGTAAATCTCCAAGTAGTGAATGCTTACAAAACTTTTTAGGGGGAATCAAAAGATGAACAAAGCATTTGGGAAAAAAGGACTCAAACTTTGTACGGCACTTATGGCTGTTGTATTAGTATTTACAGGTTGCGGATCGAAAGGTAATTCTGACAGCTCCAGTAAAGAGTTAAGCTCCATTGAAGGCCGTTATACTATAGATCCGGAAACACCGGCATGGAAGCTGGATACAAAAAAAGAGACAACAGATCTGACTTGGTACGTGAATGCAGACTGGTGGAATACTGATTTCGGAAAAGACCTTGTCACTAAGAAAATTAAAGAGGATTTAAACATCAACATTAAATTCATTACAGGCGATGACACTAAGCTAAATACGATTTTTGCCGGCGGTGAAATGCCAGACCTGTTGACTATTTTTGATTCCAACTCTCCAGTCGTACAAAAAGCTGCTACATGGGCATTGCCTTTAAATGATCTGGCAGATAAATATGATCCTTATTTCAATAAAGTTGCAGAAAAAGATACGATGAACTGGTTCCAGTTAGCTGATGGCAAGACCTATGGATACCCTAACTATTCCAATACGCAAAACGATTATGATAGCGGTAACATCCCTGCTAAAACAGCCTTTGTCATCCGCAAGGATGTTTACGAGGCCATTGGAAAACCAAGCTTTGGAACTCCTGAAGAATTCAAGAGCGTTATGCAACAAATCAAAAAACAATTCCCGGACATGATTCCTTTTGGTTTTAACTCCATTGGTTCAGGCACTGGTTCTTTGGGAGATGTATTGGAGGACTTCATCGGAGTGCCGATGGAAACTGAAAATGGCGAATTCTACAACCGTAACCTGGATGAGGATTACTTGACGTGGTTGAAAACGTTAAATGAAGTCTACAGAAATGGTGACATCAGTGATGACAGCTTTGCTGATGACGGTACTGCCTTTGAAGAAAAAGTGAAATCCGGTAAATATGCAACAATACTTTTGGATGGAACACCGCAACAAAGTGGTAACCTGCAAATCTACATGACAGAAAATCCAGGCAAGGAATATATCGCTATTGATGGCCCACAAAGTACTGTTGGACATGAACCAACGTTGAATCAATCAGGAATTACAGGTTGGATGATTAGCTATGTTACTAAAAAGGCTAAGGACCCTGCCAAAGCGATTCAAATTTACACTTATTTGCTCAGCGACGAAGGACAAAAGCTCATGAACTACGGTATTGAAGGAGAAACCTATAAAGTTAACGACAGCGGTAAAATTGAATTCTTGCCTGAAATCAAAGACCTGCAATTAAATAATGCCGATAAATTCAAAAAGGATTACCGGATGGGTGAATTTATGTTTTTTGGACATGACCGTGATAAGGCGCTAAGTAACGACGCATTCGCAGATTCCATTAAACAAATGCAAGAGTGGGGCAAAGGAAAGCTGAAACCACACTTTATTCTTGAAAACATTAACCCGGCTCAAGGAACGCCTGAAGCTCGCAGTCTTACTGCAATTGACACTACTTGGAACACTACGCTTGTAAGTATGATCCGCGCTAAAGACGATGCTACATTCGACAGCACCTTAGCTGCTTACAAAACATTTTTAAATGATAACAACTGGGATAAGATTGTAGAAGTTCGTTCTGAAAAAATGAAAAACAACAAAGAAAAATTAGGCCTTAAATAAGTTAGAAAATAGAATGTGGCCCCTTCACTGGGGCCTCTTCATAGAAAGATGGAGGGAAACAACATGCCAGAGCTTAAAATTTATCAATCCACCGGGGAGAATACATTGTTTGTAGAGCAAAGTCTGCAACAATTAACTCCAATTGCTGACGCAGAGGCGACCACTACTGTAACTATTGACGAGAATCAAACCTTTCAGGAAATGGATGGCTTTGGAGCATCTTTTACGGATTCATCCGCTTATTTGATTAATCAAGTCCTGGACAACGAACAGAAAAAGGAAGTCATGAGCAAGCTTTTTGACGCACAAGATGGAATTGGTTTGTCCGTATTAAGAAATCCAATGGGGGCATCGGATTATGCTAGAGATATTTATAGCTATGATGATAGACCTGCTCAGGAAACGGATACGGAATTAACCCACTTCTCTATCGCACATGATGAAGCAGACATTATCCCTTTGTTGCAACAAGCTCTGGAAATTAACCCTGAGATCAAACTGATGGCTTCTCCATGGAGTGCACCAGGTTGGATGAAGACTAGCGGATCGATGATTGCTGGAGAACTTAAACAAGAATATTATCAGGCTTATGCCGATTATTTTGTTCGATATATTCAAGCTTTTGAAGGGCACGGATTGCCAACTTATGCTGTAACACCACAGAACGAGCCTTTATTTGAACCAAAACACTACCCTAGTATGTTAATGTTGCCTGAGGCGCAAAAAGATTTCATTAAAAACTACCTGAAGCCTAGCTTTGTTAAGCACAACATCGCTACAAAAATTCTCTGCTACGACCACAACTGGGATCGTCCAGATTATCCGTTAACCGTGCTCGATTATGCAAAAGATGAAGTAGATGGTGTAGCTTGGCACTGGTATGGTGGCAATGCATCAGCGCAATCAGAGGTTCTGAAAGCTTATGCTGATAAAGAAGTGCATTTTACAGAAGGTTCTGGTGGAGAATGGATTCCTCCGTTTGAACAAGCCTTCTCCAATGTAATGAGAACAGGGATTGATATTCTTAGAAATCATAGTAAATCCTTTGTGTTATGGAATATGGCCTTAGATGAAAAGAACGGCCCAACCGTACCGGGTTTTGGCAAAAGTACTTGTCGTGGTGTTGTGACAGTCAACCAAGAGACCAAGGAGCTTACGTATACGCTCGACTATTATGCGCTGGCCCATTTCAGTAAATTTATTCGTCCGAAGGCTGTGCGTATTGACGCTTCCACCAATCAAGAAGAGATTCGTTCCGTAGCTTTTAAGAATACAGATAACTCTATTGCAGTTGTTCTGTTCAACGATAGCGAAAAGGCTGAGAATGTTGCTTTGAACTTGCCGGGAGCGGATGAATTATCTTTCCGTTTGGCGTCAAAAAGTGCTTTATCCATTTTGATAAAATAATTAGAGGACGTAGCTCAGAAGCACTCGAATCTTGACTCGGGTGCTTTTTTTATGAAAATAATCGTATGAAAAATCAATGTTCGGTAAGCAAAGTTTTGAATTTACGGATTTTCAATAATAGTAAATAAAAATGGCAGTCCAGAGCTGATGTTCAGCATCTGGACTGCCATTTATTTTTCTGTGTAATTGGATTGTGAGTTCTAACGTTCTAAACGGTAACCACCGTGAAATACAGGACCCACATATTCATTAAACGCAAATCCATTACGAATGGCTGCGGAGACAAAATCTTTAGCTTTTGCAACAGCCTCATGAACCGTTAAGCCATTAGCTAGACCGCCTGTAATTGCTGCGGCAAAAGTACATCCAGCTCCATGATTGTGAGCGGGTTCGATTTTGGCTGTTTGGAATACAGTGTACTCAGAACCGTCGAAGAAGATATCAATCGCTTGATCGCCGCCGAGTGCTTTGCCGCCTTTAACCACGACATTACGTGCACCGAGCTTATGAATCAGACGTGCAGCTTCTTTCATTTCCTCAAGGGTAGTAAGTTTGCCAAGACCTGAAAGAACACCTGCTTCAAACAAGTTTGGGGTGACCACTGTTGCTAGTGGTAGCAATAAGTCACGAATAGCCTCAGCGCTGTCAGGGTTCAAGACTTCATCTTCACCCTTGCACACCATAACTGGATCAATAACTACATTAGTCTGAAGATTTTCTTTGATCGCTTGCTCAGCAACGCGCACAATTTCAACACTTCCAAGCATACCTGTCTTCATGGCATTAACCGGGCCACCAGCGAAAATAGTTTTTAACTGCTCAGCAACAATGGAGGCATCAATTGGATAAACATTATGGTGCCAGCCGTTGTCCGGGTCCATAGTAACGATAGTGGTCAAGGCACTAAAGCCGTAGGTACCATACTCTTCAAATGTTTTTAGATCCGCTTGGATGCCTGCGCCACCACTGGAGTCGCTGCCTGCAATAGTTAGAGTTTTAATAATTTGAGTCATGGTTACGTCCCCTTTATATATGTCTGAATTCATAAACAACGCATTGCATTGATTATAACAAAAAATAGCACCTACGTCTTTCTAAAAGCAAGAGCAAGGTTGAAAATACCTTCCTCTAAAAATTCCCACCCTTAGTCCAGCTTCTCTGCGTTTGGGTCAGCAATGAAGAGCGGTCCATGATTATCTGTAAAGAACTTCATGAGGGTCTCCACTACTTCCGGCTGTGGGGATGTTTGAGCTTGATGTATTCCGATACTGCGGAATAAATAACCCCATTCTCCCTTATCGTAATAGGCAGCACCCTCGTCCTGATAGCCATTCGCGTCTGCTTGAAGCGTATATCTGACCGTTCTGGCTTCAGCTCCTGCAGTACCTAAAATATGCTGTTCGCTAAACTTAAGCGGATTATTAATGGTAAATCCCAACGCGTCAGCCCATTCGGCTTTTTCCGGGAAATAGGCTCCGATTGCAGTGATAGCACAGCCTATACAAGTCCAAGCCGTATCTGAATAGTTCATGTTTTGTTCCGGATGGTTCGGATCCTGAAAGGTAACTCCATAAGAACCGTTAGCGCCGACAACCGCGGTAGCCTGCCATCCGGCAGGAGCGAGTAGAAGATAACCTCCACCGATATCAGGGCGGTAGACCAGCGTTGCTTCTACTTGGTTTTTCATGTCTTGAGATAAAGCAAAGGTCATTTCAGGTATGGGGGGGATTTCTGTGTTTACATATTCGCTGCCACTATCAATATTTAGCTGCGCGAGCGTGGTATGCAGTGGAATGATGACCTGCCCATTATCGGGATCACTGCTAGGAAATTCGAGCATTTTTAGAGTGGAGCTGGGTTCGTTATCTGCTTCATTATTAGTTTGTGCGTTGGTGGACGGGGGGGGAGTGGTGGGCGTTCCCCAGTCGAGCCCTTTATATCCAATCAGCAGTACTAGTACAATTACGACGCACAATATTGAAGTTAAGATCCAGCCGTTTCTAACGCTTTTTCGTTTGGATTTCATATATGCTGTACCTCCTTTGATCTTACTTATATAGACCTAAGAATGGAGTGGAAAGTTTCTTACATAATCTTTATATTTCTGAAGTTCTTCATGATATGGCGGGATAGAGCGGGAGTCCGTTTCTTAAACCCTGCATATCAATATAGAAAGAATTTCAAACAAAGCGTGTAGGAGGGCGAGTATGGTTACGATTAGTTTATGTATGATAGTACGAAATGAAGAAAAAAGCTTGCACCGATGTTTATCTACCATTGCAAGTCTCGTAGATGAAATTGTTATCGTGGATACAGGCTCGACGGATAAAACGAAAGAGATTGCGTTGTCCTTCGGAGCTGTAATTTATGATTTCGAATGGATTGATAATTTTAGTGCCGCACGTAATTTTGCCTTTAGCAAAGCTACTCAGGAGTACATTTTGTGGCTGGATGCGGATGATTATATAAAGGAAGAGGATCAGATTCTTTTTAAAAAACTAAAAGAAATCCTGCCGGGACATATTCACAGTGTGAACATGCAATATAATCTGGCTTTTGACGAAGCGGGAAATGTCACAGCTAGTTTACGCCGCAACAGGCTGGTTCGGCGCAGCTGCAACTTTCAATGGATCGGATCTGTTCATGAGTATTTAGAGGTAAGTGGTCCTTCTTTTAGTAGTGATGTCTGCATCACACATGAGAAAGATAAGGAATACACAGATCGTAATTTGCGGATTTATCAAAAACGTGTTGCACAGGGTGAAGTATTTTCGCCGAGAGACCAGTATTATTATGCGAATGAATTAAGGGATCATGCTATAAATGAAGAGGCTTGCAAATACTATGAGATTTTCTTAGCGGGTGGGCAGGGCTGGATTGAAGATAATTTCCAGGCTTGCCTAAAGCTTGCCGAATGCCGGGAACGGCTGGGGGATAAAGAAGGTGCATTTGAAGCGTTATGTAAAACCTTGCAGTATGATAAACCACGTTCAGAGTTTTGTTGCCGACTGGGGGCACTTCTGCTGGAAAAAGGCCAGTTGCAACCAGCCGCATACTGGTATGAGCTAGCGATTCAACTACCGCGGGATTACGATTCGATGGGGATGAAGAATGGGATCTTTTATACCTGGCTGCCGCATCTTCAATTGGCACTCTGTTATGATCGTCTCGGCCAACACGAGAAGGCGAATCATCACAATGAAACGGCGTTGAGTTTTTATCCATCCCATCCTAGTATGTTATATAATCGCACCTATTTCAAAAATCTGCTTGGCGATAAATATGTAACGCTTCAGGCTTAATTTAGTAAAAGAGATGCCCCAGCCGTTCTGATTATGACTGCTGGGGCATTTATGTGTTTTTTGGAGCTTGCAAGATTACTGGCGGTGGGGAACCTTCCCGTGATCCCCGGCAAGCTTCGCAGATTCGATTAGATTTCCGCGTACGAAGTAGCTATCGGACTCAGCTGACCTTAAACGCTGCTTTATGCCACATTTGGAATTCTAACGGACCGCATAGTCGCTATTGACCTGAAACACACTCGATTTGGAGCAATATCACAGTAATAGTTGCACTGGAGTCCGAAACTGTGCTCAAAAGGCGATAAATGCGCAAATAGCGTCATCTGGGTCCGGAAGCAGGGGGACATGGTGGATGGTTACTGGATGTAAGAGTAAAGTCAGGGGTGTAAGATTCCCGGCAGCGTAGGAGTAAAGGAGTGGCAGATGATTACTGGGCGCAAGAGTAAGCTCGTAGGTGGATCATTATCAGCAGCGTAGGAGTAAAGGTAGACAGTAATTAATATGCAGAAGATATCCCAAAGAGGGTAACCCAGCATCCATGAACTAGATGCTGGGTTACCCTCTTTTAGTAAGCTGGATTGTATTGTTGTTCCTTTTTATAATCGTTTGGAGGGAGACCTACCTCTTGTTTGAAAAGCTTGGAGAAATAGGAGTAGTTGCTATAGCCAACTTTGTTCGCGACGGTATATACAGACATATTTGTGGTTTCCAATAAATGTTTCGCAGCCGCGATTCGGACGTGGATGACATAACTGCCTAATGAAACCCCAGTTTCTCGTTTGAATATCCTTGCCAGGTAATCAGGATTGAGATAGACAATTTCAGCCAAATCATTTCGGGTCAGGTCATCGCCGTAATGTGAATGAATGTATTGTTTGATTTCTTCTGCGACGGACTTAGGCTGGGCAGCAAAGTCACGATATTTCATGGCTGTAGTGACAAGGTATTTAAGATATTCTTCCATATCCTCGATTGAATCCAAAGAGTGCATAGATAATTTATCATTAGTTTTGCCAGAGTATAATTTGTGTGATCTTATCCCTTTCAGGTTGAGAAATGAATAGACTAGCTGTACTACATCTAAACGGAACAAGCTAAGGACAGAGGTCTCAAGTGTTCTATTGTTAAGCATGACCTTTAAATATTGTGTAACTTCTTCAAGAAAAGCAGTGAATTTATTCTGATTCAGCAGTTCTTCCAAATAGGCAAGATCCGGTGGTGTATAGCCCGGTTTATTTTGATGCAGATAAGCCTCCACCAAAAAGGTCTGATTTCTGCATCTCGTAATTTCTTCATCCATAGTCAGGGATTGTTTTAGAACATTCCCCACATTACTCAGTTTATCGTTTAAACCAATATTGCAGCAGACATCACATTTTAAATAAGGATTCGCCTTTTGAATAAAAGAAGCACATAATGCTTCAAGCAGTTGCGTATCTGGAGCCTGGTTCCATTTTAATATGGCGATCCAGTTATAATCTTTGTATTCCAGAATGCTTTCGATGGTAAAACAAGGGTGCTGAAACAATTCGTACAATACATTTAGCAGGGCAAAATCAAACAGATCCTTTTCTTCTTTTCCCATACTGCCATTGTAAGGGAATAAGTTAAATATCAAAGGCTGTAGGGTATCACTCATTTGATAGGAGAGGTTTTGTTCTTCAATGGCATGTGTGATGTCTGACAATTTAATCGGAAATGATGTACTGCCACTAACTAACTTCCGCCAAAAATGCTCAAGAATCTTCGCCTGATTTTTTTGCCAAAAGTAACCGCCCTGAATGGCTTTTTCGTTTTTTTGCTGCTCTTTTGCTTGGGTAACCGCCTTATGGATGATCAACATCAGCTTGTCAAATTCAATGGGCTTAAGGAAATATTCAAAGCTCTGCAATTCGATTGCTTTCTGCGCATAGTTGAAATCTGCATAATTGGTAAGAAGAATAGTCTGAATACTATAATTTCCCTCGCGAATCCATGCTAGTAATTCCAGTCCGCTGCCCTGTGGCATTTCAATATCTGAAATCAGAATTTGAACAGAATGCTTTTCTATTATTTCACGTGCTTGAGCGACATTATTAGCCGTATAAACAGTATCAATGTGTAGTGATTCCCAATCAATTTTCTTTTGCAATGCGGCAATAACATAAAAGTCATCATCAACAAGCAGTACATTCATAGTTTGCTCTCCATTCATTTAGATTTATTAGGAAGCTTCGGAAGATATAAGATTACACTAGCGCCGCCGCCCTCCAAATTGGAGAAGGTAACGGTTGCTCTTTTTAAATATAGGTACTCTAGTCTTTTAAGCGTATTCATAATGCCGATTTGTGTACCTTTACTTTGATCCAAGGGCTCTCCAAGATTAAGTTTCTCTAACACTTGAGGTGGAAAACCGGGACCGGTGTCGGTGAGCTGGATAACGAGCATTTCTTCTTCCTGCTCCATCTGTAATCGTTGTACTGTAAGTCTGATTTCGGCTTCATGTTCGCGTGAAATCGCATATTTAATTGAATTTTCGATAAAGGTTTGCAGCACTAACGGTGGAATTTCCACACTGCCTGCCTGATCCTCTTGTTCGATGTAATAAATAAATGCGTCCTGATAACGTTGCTTTTGAATCTCCAAGTAGGTTCGGACATGCTCGATTTCATCCTCCAACCGGACAAAATTCTCGCCATTCTGAAAAATGTAACGGAAATACTTAGAGGTAGACAACGTCATATTTTCAATTTCTTTATACATATGAATTTGCGCCATGCTATAGATGCTAGTCAGACAGTTTAAGAAAAAGTGTGGTTTAATCTGTAGCTTCATATAGTCCAGCTGTATTCTTTGTTTCTCCAGTTCCTGCTCGTACATAGCGATTTTAAAGGTTTTGATTTGTTCAACCAAGCCTTTAAACTGAGTGTTTGCCTGTTCCAGCTCTATAATCTCACTGCTTCTGAAATCTGCGGGTTGCCCAGACTCATTAATGAAAGCAAGGTTATCGGAGAAGCTTTGAATCGGACCTAACACTCTTTTTTTGAAAAAGAGCAGAACAATGCATAACGTGGAGGTCACAATGAAGAACAATAACATAATAAGCAGCTGGGCAATCATGATTTTTTCGAATATGCCATATTTAATGACCATTTTGGTGCTGAAGGTGGTGTCTGAGAATGCACTGTTGATTGTTGTACGCGATTGCAAAAGATTAGAGAATCCCCCATTTTCCGTTATTAGCTTTCCGCTATTGGAGATCGGACTAGTTAAAGGCTGTTCATTCTCATCTACTAGAGAAACATAACCATTGGCGCCAAGATTAATTTGGCGTAGCGGCCGGATCAGATTATCTGCGGAGATCAGTCCAATTAAATAGCGATTGTAATAGGGCACGATATTAATCACATAATAATGGTTGTTTACTAGAATAGGCGTCCATTTGGAATAAAACTTCTCGTACATCTCCTTATCATCAATATAAGAAATAATCTTCTTTTTCAGCTCCCTGTAATCCGTATAGGTTACGCTGATCGGTGCGCAATTCAAAAAATAGGTCTCATTTTTCAAATAGTAGAAGAAGTTATACTCATGCCCGTAGTTTTTTTGCAGCTCGGTAAAGCGTTTGAACAGATTATCATTTGCCTTTAAGAACTCGATACTGTTGACCCCGTAAGTATTCATCGTTAGTAAGCTCTCATCGTTCCCAAGCGTCCAGCCCATATAGTGATTAATGTAGGCAAAATCATGATTAATACGATTGATGTAAAGCGCCGCAGTATCCTGCAAATTTCGAGTGGACTGCTGCTTAACGATGGAAATGGAAGCGATGCTGATTCCTAAATCCAGAATAAGGACTGTGAATGAAACCAACATCATGACTTTTATATAATGGCGAATGGGGTAGGTTTTGTGTTTCGCTGTTTTTTTGATCATAAAGTCATTATAAAACCTCTGCGTGAAAAAAACATAAGAACTCGCTAGCGATTTCCCTCAAAGTCCGGATAGCACATACAGAAGTCGGGATACTGTTATTAAATCTCCCCAAGTAGAGCATTTAGCTTTTGCATTTTTTGTAAGCGAATTCAAAGGTCTGGATAACCGTCTTAATGTGTCCGGAATACGAAAAAATAAGAAGTTATTATAAAGCTATTCAGATGCATTTTGATAAATTGAAATGGGGGATTAAGAGATGAGTCAACACAGTAAGAAAAAAACTGCAAAGAAATGGACTGTGGGTCTGCTGGCGGCTGCGATGGTATTTGGAATTGCTGGCTGCGGCGGTAACAACGGGAATAATGCAGCGACAAATGAAACGAGCAGCTATAACAAAGAAGGTCTGCCGATTGTGAATGAGCCTGTAACACTTAAAGTGCTGACTGTCCGTTGGGGGAGTATGGGGGACACCTTTACGCAAAACCAATGGCTGAAGGATCTGGAGAAAAATACGAATGTCAAAATCGATTGGCAAGTGATGTCCTCCAATGATTGGGGTGAGCAGAAGTCGATTATGCTGGCGAGTGGCACGCTTCCGGATATCGTCTTGGGAAATCAAACCTTTGGGGATGCCGATATCGTAAATAATCTAAGCTTTTTCCGGCCGCTTGATGATTATATTGAGCAAAATATGCCTAATCTCAAAGCAGCTATGGAAGAAACCCCAGAAATGAAAAAAATCAGCACATTTCCTGACGGGAAAATCTACTCACTGCCAACAAGACTTCCTGCACGTCCAAAAA
The DNA here is from genome assembly GCF_037970385.1 of Paenibacillus sp. FSL R5-0928. Classification (NCBI taxonomy): domain Bacteria; kingdom Bacillati; phylum Bacillota; class Bacilli; order Caryophanales; family Paenibacillaceae; genus Paenibacillus; species Paenibacillus sp. FSL R5-0928. Next base: position 2,750,721 of record NZ_CP150225.1, read on the forward strand.
GCTCACGTCAGCCTGTGATTAACAAGACCTGGCTGGACAAATTGGGCTTGAAGGTGCCTGAAACGATTGATGAGCTTTATAACGTGCTCAAAGCTTTTAAAGAACAAGATCCGAATGGTAATGGAAAACAAGATGAGATTCCTTTTATTGAAATTGGTAATGACTTGATCAGTCCTTTCGGAATTGCCGATTTGAATAACAATAATATGATCATCAAGGACGGAAAAGCGATATATTTCCCTGTTTCAGAGGAGTTCAAAGAAGGTCTCAAATGGGAAAATAAATTGTATGCGGAAGGCTTGCTAGATAAAGAGGTATTCACTCAGGACGATACGATGAGATCGGCTAAGTTCCAGAATCCGGATGCTCCAATTGTAGGCTTTACGTACCAGTGGACTCCAGACGCCGTGTTTGGAAAATGGAGCGATCAATATGTGACGATTCCACCGATTGCCGGACCAGATGGTAAACGTTATACGATCGGGAATCCGATTGGGATGAATCTTAACCGTAATGAGCTGCTGATCACCACATCCTGCAAATATCCTGAGGTTGCTGCACGTTGGGCAGATCAGTTCTACACTGACGAAGCGAGTATTCAGAATTTCTGGGGTGCAATTGGAACGGTTATTAAGAAAAACGATGATAGCACTTATACATTGATGGATCCACCTGCTGGAACCAGCGCAGATGCTTGGTATTGGGATCAATCCTTACGTGATTTTGGACCGAAATATGTGAGTCCTTCCTTTGAATCGAAAATCGTCCTGAACCCTGAAAGTGGAGATGGACTGAAGCTGCAACTGGATAAGCTGGGCAGTGAATATGTAACAACACCTTTCCCTAACGTAATGTACACTTCTGAGGAGTTCGAGGAGCTGCCAACCTTGACTACGGATATCGACAGCTATGTGAATACTATGCGGGCGCAATTTATTAGCAAAGGCGGAATTGACGAGGGCTGGGATGCTTATGTGAGCAAGCTTAATAAAATGGGACTTGAAAAGTTAGTTAAGATTCGCACGGATGCTTACACCCGTTATATGAACGTGAAATAACCTATTCGTCTTTCGAAAAAGGTGCTGCCCTACAGGATAGCTGTGGGGTAGCATTCTCTATTTTAAATAAGGAGGGGATGTCATGAAATCTGGTCCACTTCATTTCGGGCGGAAATTCGGACAAATCAAACAAAATTGGGGTCTCTATCTATTGCTTTTTCCTGCTGTAGTTCTGACGTTATTATTCGCGTACAAGCCAATGTACGGGGTGCTGATTGCCTTCAAGGATTATAGCCCTGCGTTGGGAATTGGGGGCAGCCCATGGGCTGGATTCAAATACTTCGAGAAATTCTTTCATTCCTATCAATTTTCATCAACGATTAAAAACACATTGATCATCAGTGTGTACAGTCTGATTACCTTTCCGATTCCAATTATACTGGCGTTGATGGTTAACCAGATGAGACCTAACCGGTTTAGACGTTTTTTCCAGACGGTGTCTTATATGCCGCACTTTATCTCCACGGTAGTAATGGTGGGTTTAATGATGATTTTGTTCTCACCTAGCACCGGACTGCTGGGCAATATATATAGTCTTTTTGGTAAAGAGGCTCCTGATCTGATTGGCTCCGCTGGATTATTCAGCAGTGTATATGTTTGGTCGGATGTGTGGCAGCATGTCGGCTGGGACAGCATTATCTTTATCGCTGCGCTCTCCGCAGTTGATCCTAGCTTGTACGAGGCGGCAACCGTAGACGGAGCAAGCCGGATGCATAAAATTCGTTATATCGATATTCCGATGCTGATGCCAACAGCGATAACCCTGCTTATTTTGCGGGTCGGAGGACTGCTTGGGGTTGGCTTTGAAAAAGTGTACCTAATGCAAAATGACTTGAACATCACTTCAAGTGAAATTCTTTCTACTTATGTCTACAAAATTGGCTTGCTCAGCAGTCAATACAGCTTTTCCTCGGCGATCAACCTATTCAACACCGTTATTAATTTTATTTTATTGATCATGGTCAATCAGATATCTAAAAAACTAAGCGAAAATAGCTTGTGGTAGAAGGGAGGAGAATTGAAATGGGAGGTTTAGAGACAGTTACTAAAGGGAATGTGGGGAAAATAAAGAAGAATCGTTCTTCGGATACTATAATGGAAATAGTGATGTATGTTATATCAGCAATTTTTCTAGTTATCTTAATCTATCCGCTGTATTTTATCGTCATTGCTTCGTTCAGTGATCCTTCCGCGGTGGCGGGGGGGCAGGTTTGGTTATTTCCTAAAGGGTTCACCTTCGATGGTTACAAAGAGCTGCTGCGTCATGAAAATATTTGGATCGGTTACTGGAATACCGTCATGTATACGGTGGTAGGGACGGCAATCGGTTTAATTGTAAATATTTCTGCGGCCTATGCGTTGTCCAGAAAGGATCTTGTGGGACGAAAATATCTTTCCCTGTTTTTCATCTTTACGATGTTTTTTAATGGGGGGTTAATTCCGACTTTTCTAACGATCCGTGATTTCCATCTGTACGATACATTTCTGGTGATGGTACTGCCTTTCTCCGTTGGGGTGTTTAACATAATCGTTGCCCGCACCTTTTTTCAGTCGAGTATTCCGGGAGATTTATGGGAAGCTGCACAGATCGATGGTTGTGGAAATCTTCGTTATTTTCTACAGATCGTTTTACCACTGTCGAAGGCGATTATTGCCGTGCTGGGTCTATGGATCGCCGTTGGTTACTGGAATTCATATTTTAATGCTTTGATCTATCTGAAAAATCCTAATATGTATCCTTTGCAGCTGATCCTGCGAAATATTCTGATCACCAATCAGATGCAGTCGGGGATGGGAACCGGGGAAGCTGCGCAAATCGCACTACGACTCGCCAATATGATGCGGTATTCTGTTATTATCGTGGCAACGGTTCCGATCATGTGCGTGTACCCTTTTGTACAAAAATACTTTAACCAAGGGGTAATGATCGGCGCAGTGAAGGAATAGTACATTCAGCTATTCTACTAACATTCGTAAGGGAGCAAGAACGTTATGAAAAAGCAACAAAAAAACAGGATATATAGAACAATCACCGTCATTCTTTTAGTGACAACGTTGCTTGCTAGCCTTACAGCTTGTAAAGGGAACAGTGGGATTAATTCTGTTGAAACTGAACCGGGTGAATTTAACAAAGAAGGATTGCCGATAGTGGATAAGCCTGTGACGCTGAAAGTACTCACTGTCCGGTGGGTCAGCATGGGAGATTCTTTTACCGAGAATCAATGGCTCAAGGATTTGGAGAAGAACACGAATGTCAAAATCGAGTGGCAGGTGATGTCCTCCAATGATTGGAGTGAACGGAAGTCTATTATGCTGGCCAGCGGCACACTTCCAGATATCATTTTAGGGAGTCAGACCTTCGGAGATGCGGATATCGTCAATAATTTAAGCTTATTTCGGCCGTTAGATGACTATATTGAGCACAACATGCCTAATCTCAAAGCAGCTATGGAAGAAACACCGGAAATGAAAAAAATCAGCACCTTTCCTGACGGGAAAATCTACTCGCTGCCTGCAAGATTACCCTCACGTCCTAAAAGCTCACGTCAGCCTGTGATTAACAAAACCTGGCTGGACAAATTGGGTTTGAAGGTACCGGATACGATAGACGATCTTTATAACGTGCTAAAAGCATTCAAAGAACAAGATCCGAATGGAAACGGAAAACAGGATGAGATTCCTTTTATCGAATTAAGTAATGATCTAATCAGTCCCTTCGGAATCGCAGATTTGAATAATAACTTCATGGTGGTCAAGGACGGAAATGCGGTTTATTACCCGATTTCAGAAGAGTACAAAGAAGGGCTCAAATGGGAGAGCAAATTATTTAAAGACGGATTACTCGATAAAGAAGTATTCACTCAAGACGAAACGATGAGATCGGCAAAGTTTCTAAATCCGGATGCCCCAATCGTAGGCTTCTCTTATCAGTGGACGCCAGACGCTATGTTTGGCAAATGGAGTGATCAATATGTGACCATTCCGCCAATTGCTGGACCAGACGGGAAGCGCTACACCGTTGGGAACCCGTATGGGATGAATCTGGAACGCAACGAGCTGTTGATCACCATATCCTGCAAGTATCCAGAAATTGCAGCACGCTGGGCGGATCAGTTCTATACCAATGAAGCCAGCATTCAGAATTTCTGGGGTGCCATTGGAACGGTGATTAAGAAAAATGACAACGGTACGTATACATTGATGGACCCTCCAACCGGCACCAGTGCAGATGCTTGGTATTGGGAACAGTCACTCCGGGATTTCGGGCCGAAATATGTGAGCCCAGCTTTTGAAAAGACCATCTTTCTAAATCCCAAAACCGGAGATGGGCTGAAGCTACAACTCGATAAGCTGGGAAGTGACTACACAACACCACCTTTCCCTAACGTAATGTACACTGCAGAAGAGTTTCAGGAGCTGCCGACCTTGACCACCGATATTGATAGTTACGTCAATACAATGCGTGCTCAATTTATAATCTCAGGTGATATTGACGAGCAGTGGGATGACTATGTGAAGCAGCTGCGGGGGATGGGCCTCGAAAAGATGGTGAAAATTCGGACAGATGCTTTCAGCCGTTATATCGGCGTTGAATAACAAGAAATGGGGTTTTTACTTGATGGGAAATACGATGAAAGAGCCAACCCCTTTGGCGACCCAATTAAAGCTGCGTTCTGAACCAGGCAGTAATGCTGACGCGATTATTCAGGGGGAGTGCTATCGGTTCACTGTCTTAACTCCGGAGCTTATCCGGATGGAATATAGTGAGGAAGGATATTTCGAAGATCGGGCGTCACAGACCGTTGTGAATCGCAATTTTCCGGTTCCAGAGTTCCGCGTAATGGATCTGGGGAATAAACTTGAGTTGATTACGAAGCGCCTGCATTTAACTTATGACAAACAGCCTTTCTCCCGGCATGGTCTCAGTATTCGGGTGAGAAACGAAGCGGGTCATTTAATGAGTGTCTGGAATTATGGAGATACAGTCCAAGATTTGGGAGGGACAGCACGTACACTGGATAATGCAGATGGTGCCATTCCGCTGGAGCACGGACTACTCTCACGTGCCGGGTATACGTTAGTTGATGATAGCACCTCCCTAGTACTGGAAGAGGATGGACGGGTAGAGCTACGGGCGTTGGCTGGCCTCGATGTTTATTTTTTTGGATACGGTCATGATTATTTGCACTGCTTGAAGGATTTCTATCACCTTTGCGGTCGTACGCCCCTATTGCCACGTTATGCCCTTGGCAACTGGTGGAGCCGTTATTACCGATATTCAGAAGAAGAATACAAAGCGCTAATGGAGCGGTTTGAGCTCGAGCGAATTCCGTTTTCCGTCGCTGTTATAGATATGGATTGGCATCTCGTCGATATTGATCCGCAGTACGGCAGTGGTTGGACGGGTTATACCTGGAACCGGGAATTGTTCCCGGAGCCTCAAAGATTTTTGGCATGGCTGCATGAAAAAGGACTTCGAGTAACGCTCAACGTACATCCAGCAGACGGTGTACGGGCGTTTGAAGATCCTTATCTTGCCATTGCTGCGGAGATGGGTATGGACCCGGAAAAAGGGGATGCTGTGGAATTTGATATCACGGATCCGAATTTTTTGCGAGCATACTTTAAGTTTCTGCATCATCCGCTAGAAAATGAAGGTGTGGATTTCTGGTGGATTGATTGGCAGCAGGGTGGAGTGACTAAAGTACCGGGACTAGATCCGCTTTGGATGCTGAACCATTATCACTATCTGGATAGCGGCCGGAGAGGCAACCGGCAGATTACTTTTTCCCGTTATGCAGGTCTTGGCAGCCATCGTTATCCTGTGGGCTTCTCTGGAGATACCATTGTCACTTGGGAGTCGCTGGATTTCCAGCCATACTTCACAGCCAACGCCGCTAACGTGGGATATGGTTGGTGGAGCCATGATATCGGGGGCCATATGAATGGTTATTTAGACGATGAGTTGGCAATGCGCTGGGTGCAATTCGGTGTGTTTTCGCCTATTCTGCGGTTACATAGTTCTGCTAGTGCCTTTAACAGCAAGGAGCCATGGCGATTCAATAAGATTGCGGAAGATGTGATAAAGGATTGCCTGCGCTTGCGGCATAGTTTACTTCCCTATCTGTACACCATGAATCGCTACGCCAGCCGCGATAGTCTTCCGCTAATCCGACCGATGTATTATCATCATGCGTTGTCGAATGAAGCCTATGAAGTGCCCAATGAATATTATTTCGGAACGGAACTTATTGCCTGTCCGATTACACAGCCGGTCAACCCAAAGGTAGGCGTTGCCGAATTTAAGGCTTGGTTACCAGAAGGGGTTTGGATAGATTTTTTTAACGGAAGAGTGTACGACGGTGGCAGAAAGCTTTCTCTCTATCGCAATCTAGAAAATATCCCTGTATTAGCTAAAGCAGGTGCTATTGTGCCCATGGCAGATCTGACGCAATATACGTCTTCAGTGGATAATCCGAGGCATATGGAGGTCCGTGTGTTTGCGGGAGGAAGGGGTCATTTTCATCTCTGGGAGGATGAGGGGGATACTGCGGAGGATCAGGATGATCAATGGTGCGATACAGAAATGATCCTGGAAATGGGGGATAAAGCCAGCTTCAAGATTCTCTCTGCTCAGGGAAATACAAAGGTTGTGCCTGAGCGGCGATCATGGAAGTTGTCCTTTGTCGGTTTTGCTGATACGAAGGTACAGGTATTCGCTGGCGGCACAGAAATCGAAGCAAACATAGACTATGATGAGGCAACACATACGCTTACGATCATGATCTCGGATCAAGCGGTAGAGCATTCCTTGGAGGTAACGTTCACAGATGCCCGGATTGCGGTGAATTCTGTAGATGATGAGGTGTTCAGCCTTCTGAACCGTGCGCAAATTCTTTTCCAATTGAAAGAACAAATTTACCATGTAGTCAAAGCAGCAGTAACGCCGATGGCGGCCCTGGCTTCTCTTGCCTCGTTGGATCTTGAACATACACTGTATGGAGCGTTATGCGAAATACTATCAGCAAGGCTTTAAGCACTATTTCTTTTAATTTAATAAAAAAGGAGGTTCTCTCTGTGCGCTGGCATAAAGAGAACCTCTTTTTATTAGAAATGAACAGCTGCTACTTAATTAGCAGGGTTTGAATGGCATGAGCCGGAATCATGTTCTCAGCCAGTTCGTCATGGAAGCGCAAGGTGAATGGAAGCTCTTGCTCTGTGCGGTTCATAACGATAACAGCAATAGTGCCATCAGGGTTGCGGAAAGCTGTTGTTTCAAGCTTATCTGTATATTTAGAGAAACCAATGCGTTTAGCACCCGGACGAATATATTTACTGAAGTGCCCGATGTAATAGAAAGAGCTCTCAAAAGTAATTTCATCGTTTTTGGTATCTCCGATAATTGGAGCGTCGCAGTAATTTCCTACATGGTTAGGTCCACCTTGCTCATCCAAGACAATGTTCCAGTCTGTCCAGCTCGACATCCAGTTGTTCAGATTGCCAATGATATCATGTCCGTAACGTTCACCGGTGTTCCATGAGCCGAGATGAACGCCACCTTCTTGGCAGCCTTCGCTGAAGAACAGCTTTTTATCTGGGAAACGATCATGAACGGCAGAGAGGGCTTCGAAGTGATCACCGGAATACCAGTGAAAGCAGATTCCCCATATGTATTTGGACGCTGCTTGATCTTCAAAAGCAACCTTAGCACGGTCATACACCCGTTCTTTATTATGATCCCAGATCATAACCTTTACATGGCCCAAGCCCGCTTGTTCCAGAGCAGGTCCCAAGTAGTCACGCACAAAATCCTTTTCTTCTTCGGCGGTATACAGGCAGGAATCCCATCTTTGTACAGCTTTGGCTTCATTCTGAACACTGACAGCCCAGATATCAATCCCTTCTGCAGTGTACGCCTCAATATATTTAACGAACATGTTAGCCCAAGCCTTACGATATTCAGGCTTAAGAGCTCCGCCTCCGTTCATTTGCCCGTTAGTCTTCATGAACGCTGGAGGACTCCATGGGGAAGAGAACAGACGGAAATCTTCACCTACTGCTGCGGCAGCATTTTTTATGAGGGGGATAACCGACTCGTGATCTCTGGAAATATCGAACGAACGTAGCTCCGCATCGCCTTCCTCTACATAAGCATAGTTGCCCAGTGAGAAGTCGCAGCTTTGGATATGTGAGCGGCAAAGGGTATATCCAATGCCGTGCTCAGGATGAAAATAAGCGTCGATGATTTCTTTTTGTTTAGCTGCACTAAGCTTAGCGATAGTAACGGCAGAGGACTCCGTAAGAGCTCCACCAAAGCCTTCAATTTCTTGATACTCCAGATCATCATAGATATTGATTAGCTCTGATTCGACTCCTGACGTATCGGGAAGGAAAATCAGAGGGTCCTTTTCTGTTAAACGATCCGTGGTTTCTTTAGCGGTTTGAATGACGCGAATAGTTTTACTCATAATGCTTGATAACCTCCTACATATGAATTCTGTCTTTATTATAGAAGGAGATTCACTGCACTTTGAAGAAACTATATGGCTAAGAACCTCAACAATCTGGTCATCGACTATTATAGAATGAGGAGCATATGCGATGGAAACAAACAGCGTTCAAATTAGTCTGTGTGGATTTATCCGCCATACTCAGCCTTTTCGGCAACTATATCGCAGTGGGTTGGATACCTATATCATCAGGCTGCAAGCAGAAGGGGAATGTGAAGTCCTCATCGATGGAGAAATGACTGCCGTAGTGCCGGGGGATCTATTGTTATTTAAGCCCTACGATATATATGATCTGAGAATCGGTGAAAAGAAAAGTCCTTTGGGACATAGTGTGGACTATTTTGTAATGTGTACAGGGGAATGGGTGGACCACTGGTGGAACCTGCGTGAGCGACCCAAAAAGGTTAGAATTGCGGATGATGGTAAGCTGCAAAGTGTATGGCAACAGCTTGATCTGGAGAATAGAAGACTAGACGGGGGTAGCCCTGAAATACTTGAAGCACTATTTAAAGCTTTATGTTTGTTGTTAGATCGGGCTATGGAAGAGGCACCTGCATCATCTTCGGCTTCGCTTCTACACGGACTTAAAATGAAGAGTTATGTGGAGGAGCATGCTACTTCAGAGATCAGACTAAAGGACGTAGCTGCTCATGCTGGAATTAGTGTGACAAGGGCTGTACATTTATTCAAGATCCAATTCGGTTATTCTATTATGCAATATGCGGGGCAAATCCGGCTTGCGATGGCACTGAGATTAATGGACAATACCAATTACACCTTAGAGCGTATAGCAGAGGAGACGGGGTTTGGAAGTTACACCTATTTTCACAGGGTGTTTCGGGAGCGTTATGGTGTCTCGCCAGGTATCTATCGAAAGAGAGAGTAGAAGGTTTATCAGTAAAAAGAAGCTGCCCCATAAATCACAGAGTAGGACTTCGGGGCAACTCTCGATTAGACGTTAATTATAGTAAGGCCAGCCAGCAGAATCCCATTCGAGATCACTGATTAACAATTTGGGTGCGCCATTCTCAGCGACACTGTAAGCATGGCGGACGATAACGTTGGTTCCGTATATATCCTGTCCACCAGGACCCGCCCAAAAACTGTTGCCGCTATCGATGACCGTAGCCCCGCCATTTTTCATATCGGTACCGTCCTTCGCATAGAAAGGCCCCAGTACGCTGGTTGAGCGTCCCACTGCAATTTTATAGGTGCTGTTTACGCCTGAGCAGCATTGGCCAATGGATACGAATAGATAATAATATCCGGTGTTTGGATTGTAAACCATGCTGGAGCCTTCAATCCCCCCGGATTTAGTCGCAATGCGATACGAGTTGCCCGTTGGCTTCATGGTTGTTTTGTTGATGGAGGTAATGTAAATCCCGTTGCTCCAGGAACCGAAGGTCATCCATAGGTTTCCGTTAGCATCTGCCGTAATGTTAGGATCAATGGCGTTATAATTGGAGGCGTCATTAGACGAGATAACGACACCTTGGTCCGTCCATTTTCCCCCGGAGATCGATTTAGTAGTTACTAAACCAATAGCAGACACTCTTGAGCCGAATGTGGAGATAGAATAATAGAGGTAATAGGTACCGTTATAGTAGAAAATTTCTGGGGCCCATACATCTAGCCCTTCTTGATTGGGAACGTAAGAGCTCCACCAGGAGGGTTTCGAGGTATAAATCGGGAGGGAGCGAATATAGTTAGTTCCATCGTTTGAGAACATCACTTGGAGACCTGATCCCGTGCTGAATACCCAATGTGTGTTCCCCTCTTTGATATATGAAGGGTCGTGTACGTTGGTATCTCCAGTCAGATTCCAGGTTGCTGCATAAGCTTGCGATCCTCCTGAGAAAACAGTTGTAAAAAGCATTAAAAAAGACAACAATAACAACCGATAACCTTGCCTACCTTTTTTCGCCATATTCCTTCTCCTTTTAGTTTAGATTTCCCTAAAGTGTTTCATTATTTTGCAATTGATAACGCTTACATAATATCTTGTATTATTTCTCTAGTCAATGATTCTTTTGGATCAATAAAAAAGCAAATCTCAGCCATCGGAGACTTGCTTTTTTATATTTTTATAATAAATCTGTGATCGCTTGTTCAAATAATCTGACACTATTTTCCCAAGTCCATTTGCGCGAATATCTTTCCCCCTGCTCCGCTAATTTAGTTCTTAAGTTGGGATCACGTATTAAGCGGATGACATCTTCACCGAGCCGGTTCTCATATCGATAAGAGAGCAAACAGTTTTTCTTGTGATGGGCGTATTCCATATTCCCACCCGAATATACACAGACTAACGCTGCTCCACAACGCATGGCCTCAAGTCCCGGTAAAGAACCTGTATCAAAAATACTTGAGCTAACAAAAATATCCGCACCGTTATAGTGATAGCAGAGCTCCTCATCATTTGCTGGCGTAAAGAACCGATATTTGCCAGTAGCTTTCATTCTTTGGAGAATTTCTGAGGTGTTGAACTCGTCAGGCGGACTGATGAAGTTAATATTTACATCGGGATATTGGCTTTTTACGTAATCCAGCTGTTCTATAAGATAATCTTGCTCGCGGTGCCAGGAGAAGCCGCGTTCTGTTTTTCTTAATATAGCTGTTATGTTTAAAGGCTCTTGAAGACTGTGACGGATATTCATATTTTTAAAAGAGGAGCTAATGCCAATGGGCACGATACTGCCGGTGATGCCATGATTTAAAAAGATCAGCTCCTGCTGCCAACGTGATAAAACGATTAGATGCTCAGTGATGTGATAGGAGGGGAAGGAGCGTCCGTTATCCGGTAAAAAAGGAGGCTCATAACATAAAGATAAACGTACATGAACCCCTTTTCCTTGTTTGCTTGCTGCTTGGGCGATGGGGACAGTTGTATAATAATTAGAAACAATGACGTCTCCGGGAGGAAAGTCATGCTCGTGAATATTCATATGTGAGGAGCGGATTACGTTTGCGCGCACATCATAAGAAATAGCGCCATCCACAGGCAAGAGGAGGTTGACCTGATGGCCCAAATCTGTCAGCCCATTGGTGAGCTCTACCAGCATACGTTGTGCTCCGCCATGAGATAAGGTCAGAATAGGGAATGTGAATCTCATTGATAATCCCGTCCCTTCCAAGTTAGAGCTGTAATAGTGAAACAATATGATTCAATCGTTATGTTTCTTATTTTATTCAGCTCCTATAGAAAAGTACCATTTAACAAGTTTACAAACAAAAGTAGAAGGAAGAGGGATTAGTATGAGTGAAATCATTATCGAATGTATGAGAAGGCTCGATCAATCCTTGGGGTATGTGGAGCAAGCTGTAAATAAGCTATCGACCGAAGAGATATGGTTTCGTCCAAAGTCAAAAATGAATGCCATTGGTAACCTATGCCTGCATATTGCGGGCAGCGAATATCAGCATCTGGTCAGCGGAATCGGCAATAAGCCAATAGAAAGAGATAGACCTAATGAATTTTTGACCAGAGGCGGTTATTCATCACAGGAATTATTGCAGTATATGCTGAAGGTCAGGGAAGAAAGCCGTGCGGTGGTGGGCAATTTGACGAAGGCTGATCTAGAACGGGAGGTCACCATTAGTTTCCCTGAGGGGGCTGGAATGGAGAATTATACTTGGAGTATTCAAAAGATTATGATCGGAGCGGTAGAACATTATTCCTATCATACAGGTCAAATCGTATATGCCTCCAAATTGCTGCAGAAAGAGGATGATCATCTGCTCAATAACTGGAAACACTATTTTTGAGCATAGATAAAGCTGGGATAGATGCGCAGCTGCTGCTAACACCTATCCTCAGAAGTGGGTTTTTATTGTGTTATAGGAGCAAGCTTCTTCAGTAAAGCAACGGTATCATTAACCTCCAGATCCTTGATATCTTCTAATGACACATCGATCATTGGCTTATATTCTTGGAGTTTGCGCAGGAAAGCTTCGGTATGGAATAATCCGCTGCCTGCTTTTCCGTGGTATGCTTTTTCACCATCTTGATAGATATCTTTTAAATGCGCCAGAATGATACGGTCGCCGAATAATCTGAAGGAATCATCGACAATTTGATCCTGCAAATGCGCAGCCGTGCCAATAAAATTACAAGGGTCCAATACAACACCTATACAGCTTGATGGGACTTCATCTAAGATGCGGCGCATCTTGTCTGGTGTAGAAAGTGTATGTGTGCAGACCCCTTCTAGTCCTAGAAAAACGCCCCATTTTTCAGCTTCCTCTGCAAGTTCTTCTATAGTTGCCCTTAACGTATCCCAGCCGATAGCTTCGTAATGGACCGGATCTTGTGCTTGAAAAGTAGTCAGCGCACCGGTCTCTGTTGCCACCATAGGTGCGCCGAATTGGCGGGCATAACGAAGATGCTCTTTAAAACGATTGATCTCAGCTCTCCGGATGACAGGATCCGGATGAACAGGGTTGATGTAACAGCCCAAAACACCGATACGTATTCCTGCTTTATCAAATTGTTCGCCAATATAGCTGGCAAGACCTGGACTTAGTTTACCGGTAGAAGTGTCGATGTCCTGAATGGCTTTGGATAATGCAAGCTGAACAAAATCGATATCATAATTCTGAAGGGTTGCAGTTAACGACTTGAGCGGCAGGCAGCCAAATGTGTGGGCTAGAGTTCCGTATCTGATGGGTAACCTCTCCTTTAATAGAGTAAGTATGAGTAATAACCTTCATAATAGTAACGCTTTCATAAGGATGCAAGTGATTTATCATTATCGCCGGTCAGGAAATTGATGATTTCAGTGTTGACTCTATCCGGTTGCTCATGATTAATGCCGTGTCCCGCACGGGGGATGACTTGGTAATGAAACTTTCCGTCCTCTAAAATATCTATGAAATCCTTTGATTGTTTTAATGCGTGTTCTCCTACTAAAAAATAGAGCTTATCTCTGACGGCAACTGCGGCGTTTCTATCGTATTTTTGAAGCTTATGAACAAACATAGCTTGTTGATTATGAGTGCGCATTAAAAGGATTAGATGAGCAGCTACTTCTGGGTGATTGTCAAATAAAGGGGAGTCAGGCGCACTTAACTTCTTCAGCACTTTGAGTAAATTGCGATCCGTGGGAATCAGAATCTCTGGGAACATCATCATTAGCGTTTGCAGCATGGCTTTGATTGGTGTGGTGACCATTCCGCCTTCCAAACAAATCACACGGTTCACTTTGTCCGGTTGCTTGGTCGCATAATTAAAAGCAATATAGGCGCCATTTGACACCCCTGCAATATTAAAGACGTCTATGCTCAGATGTTTGGCTATTTCATTAATCCATTCCACCTGCTCAAACTTTTGTTTATTAAAGTACGCATTAGGAATGCTTTTTCCGGGTCCGCCCAGAGTATCAATAGCGATGCAGTAAAAATGCCGCGATAATTCCTCGATGTTAAGGAGCCACATGACCGCCGAGTTATCACCAACGCCATGAAATAGAAATAAGGGGGGATTACTCTTTTGCCCGGTAAGGATACAATGCGTCAGCCCATATGTGGTTGGGAGATCGAGCTCTTCAAGAGGAATAGGCCACTGATCAACTAGCTGTTGGTAGGACTGCCACACTCGTTCTTGCGCCTTGGCATTCTTAAAGCTATTTACCATCACAAACCTCCTTAGTGAAAAATACAACATCTGTATCTTATTCCAATAAGTATACTACGAGAGTGCGGAAGGAGGAGTGAGAAATAGAAACATTCCTGTGAAAAGAGGGGGAGCAGAAGGTGATTAGAGGGCGAGTAGATGGTGATTAGATTAGATTAGATTAGATTAGATAGATTAGATAGATTAGTTTAGATACCTGTTGCTTGATCACCTAGTAGTCACAAGGAGCCAGATAAGTGTATTTGGTACAACTAAATTGCTACTTTACTCTCACTTCGGTGATATAGATGTACTTTGTACAACTATATCTCTCGTAATTAGCTGATTTAGCTAAATTGGGCGAATTTAATTGCACAAAGTACACTTAACACATTAGGCGTGAGCATTGAAGTACATTTTAGTTGTAGATTGTGCAATTAAATAATGCATGCCGGTCTTGTTTGCGGTAAATTTTTGATAGGGAAGTTATTAATAACGTTCTAGGGGGGGATTATTATGCTTGTTGAGCTAAAGGAAGCTAGCATTTCAGATGGACGCGATATTTTTGAGATGATTGTGGAGATAGGTCCGGGGGAAAATGGATTCGTCAACAATGGATTTGATCTGGCTTTCAGTCAATTTCCTGATTTCATCCGGGAGAGGATAGCACTTTCACAAGGTGATAATCTTCCACCACAGTATGTAGCACAGACCAACTACTGGCTACTGATTGACTCCTATCCCGTTGGTGTCGGAAAATTAAGACATTCCTTAAATGATCAATTGAGGAAGTCAGGTGGACACATTGGCTATAGTATCAGACCCAGTGAGAGAGGAAAAGGTTATGGTACGATTTTTTTGGCAGAGCTGTTAAAGAAAGCTGCGGACATGGGGATTGATAAGGTCATGCTGACTTGTGAGCCGGACAATATATTTTCGAGAAAGGTTATTGAAGCGAACAAAGGAATACTACATGGTATTGAGAATGAAAAATGTAACTACTGGATCACCCTTTAAGCTGGTGTGAACAATAGGGGAGGAGTTGCCAAGAGGCAGCTCTTTTTTGTTATTCGCGAGGTTATTGTAGTTCATCCAATAGAGATTCGTCTAAAATGTGAAAATAATTTAAATTTTTGTTGAAAGCGCTCTATTCAAACACAAACAAATAGTTTAAAATCAAAACAAACAAAAATAAACAAAAAAACAAACATTCAAAAACGGAGGTATTCACAAATGGTACAAAACTTATGGGATTCATCTCGGGAAACGAAATTAAACGGGGGATTGGATGCATTAGTGTTCCGCTCTAATCTGCTGGGCGAAGATCGCAGAGTCTGTAACTTTGGCGGAGGGAATACCTCCAGCAAAACGATAGAATTGGATTTTCGCGGGCGTGAGGTAGAAGTAATGTGGGTGAAGGGCAGCGGCTCTGACCTCGCTACGATGAAAGCAGGCAATTTTACCGGACTAAGGCTTCAGGATATTGCCCCGTTATTTGAACGTGATGAAATGCCAGATGAAGAAATGGTAGCTTATCTCGCAAATTGTATGATTGATCCTAAACATCCGCGTGCTTCTATCGAAACGTTGCTGCATGCATTTTTACCTTTCAAGCATGTGGATCATACGCATCCAGATGCCATTATCAGCCTATGCTGCGCTCATAACGGTAAGGAAATTGCCCGTGAGATTTATGGGGATCGTTTCGTATGGGTGCCTTACATCCGTCCAGGCTTTACTTTATCCAAAATGATTGCCGAAGGTGTGCTCGCAAACCCGAAAGCTGAATTAGTGCTGATGGAGAAACACGGTCTCGTGACTTGGGGGGATACACCTGAATCTTGTTATGACAAAACAATCTCCATAATTAACGAAGCGGAAAGTTATATTGAAGAAAGAATTGAAGATCAGAACCTATTTGGCGGCCGCAAATCAGAAGCACTTCCAGAAGCAGAGCGACGGGCTGTAGCGGCCGCAGTGATGCCACTGATCAGAGGCGCAGTCAGCGATGAGCGTAAAATGATTTTGACCTTCGACGATGCGGAGGATGTGCTGCGTTTCGTAGGAGGGGCTGACTCGGAGAAGTTATCTGATGTAGGCGCAGCTTGTCCGGATCATTTGGTACATACCAAAATGAAGCCGCTTTTTGTTGCGTGGGAGCCAAACACCAATGATATCGATGGCTTGAAGGCGAAGCTGAGCGAAGCGATTAGCGCTTATAATGAGCAGTACAAAGCATACTTCGACCGTAATAAACATGAGGGCGATGTAATGTTCGAGGCTGCGCCACGTGTGATCCTGATCCCTGGCGTGGGCATGATCAACACAGGTAAAAGCTGGAGCAATGCTAAGATCAGCGGAGCCTTGTATCACCGGGCGATTGCTGTTATGCGCGGAGCTACTGCGCTGGGAGATTTCGTCTCTCTTAGTGAGAATGAATCGTACAATGTGGAATATTGGCCCCTGGAATTATATAAATTATCACTGGCTCCGGCAGAAGCGGAGTTCTCCCGTCAAGTTGCCTTTATTACAGGTGGTGCCGGGGGAATTGGGAGTGAGACGGCTCGTCGTTTAGTATCAGAAGGAGCGCATGTTGTATTGGCAGACCTCAATCTGGAGGGTGCACAAAAAGTAGCAGAAGAGATTAACGCTAAGTATGGTGAAAATCGTGCATTCGCCGTTAAAATGGACGTAACTCAGGAAGAGCAGGTAAGCGCGGCTTATGCGGAGACAGCACTTTTTTATGGCGGGGTCGACATTATCGTTAATAATGCTGGGCTTGCAACCTCCAGTCCGTTTGATGAGACTTCATTAAAAGAGTGGAACTTGAATATTTCTGTACTGGGCACAGGATATTTCCTCGTTGCGCGCGAAGCTTTTAAGGTGATGAAGGAGCAAAAAATCGGTGGCAGCATGGTGTTCATCGGCTCCAAAAATTCTATTTTTGCAGGAAAAAGCGTCTCGGCTTACAGTTCTGCCAAGGCGCTCGAAGCCCATCTGGCCCGCTGTATAGCAGCTGAAGGCGGAGAGTTTGGCATCCGTGCCAATACGATTCTGCCCGATGCAATTTTACAGGGATCAGCCATCTGGAATTCGAACTGGCGTAATGAACGGGCGGCTGCTTACGGGATTGAGCCGGATCAATTAGAGGAGCATTACCGTAAACGCACGACGCTGCTAGTTAATATTTATCCGCGTGATATTGCCGAAGGCGTTGCTTTTTTTGCTTCTTCCAAGTCAGAGAAAACTACGGGTTGTATGCTGACAATCGACGGTGGAGTGTCAGCAGCTTTTACTAGATAAGAGGTAGCTTGAATATAGATAGGGATAACGGAGGAAAATCATGCTGATTGCAGACAGATATGAACGAATCGTAGAACTAGTGAATGAACGCGGCAGCATCCGTGTCTCAGAATTGAGTACATTATGCCAAGTGACGGAAGAAACCATTCGCCGCGATCTGGATCGATTGGAAAAAGCGGGGCGGTTGCTGCGTTCGCATGGCGGAGCAGTTAGCCTGCGTGACCGGCAACCGGAGACCCCTTATGCCGAACGAGAAATCATGAATGCAGCGGAGAAACAGCGGATTGCCCGTGAGGCGGTAATGATGATTAAGCCGGGCGATCGAATTCTGCTGGATGCCAGTACAACGGCTTGGTATATGGCTTCGCATTTGCCGGATATGCCGCTTACTGTGTTGACCAATTCTACTAGAGTGGCAGCAGAGTTAAGCGGGAAGGAGCGGATCGAGGTCTTTTCTACAGGCGGACAGCTGAGCCGCAGATCAATGTCCTATGTTGGTCATTTAGCAGAACGTTCGCTTGAATTGTATCACGTGGATAAGATGTTTTTTTCCTGCAAAGGATTTCATCTCGAACGTGGCGCTAGTGAATCAAATGAGCTGCAAGCTATGGTGAAACGAAAGATGATTTCTATAGCGGAGCAAGTGATCTTATTATGTGATTCCAGTAAATTTGGAATACAAGCGTTCACACATTTTGCGGCACCTAGTGATGTGGATGTCCTAATAACGGATTACAGCCCTGTTGAAGAACAAATGAAGCAGTTGCAGAAGCTGAACATCGCAATAACGACAGTGTAGTAAATAGTTGTGCAGGAGGTGAAGGCATGAAGGTATCGATGTTTATAACTTGCGTCAGCGATGCCGTGTTCCCGAAGGTCGGGGAAGCCATGGCTCGTCTGCTAGCCAGGTATGGCGTACAGCTGGAGTTCCCGGAGGTGCAGACTTGCTGCGGACAGCCTGCGTACAACAGTGGATATTGGAATGAAGCGCGGCAAGCTGCACTTACGATTCTACAGGCTTTTGATGACAGTGATTTTGTCATTGCACCTTCCGGATCCTGTACGGGGATGCTTCATCATTACCCTAAGCTGTTTCAGGATGATCCGGTTAATCTGGTCAAGGCGCAGAATTTGCAACGCAAATCCTATGAATTTAGCCAGTTTATGGTGCAGGTGCTTGGCGTAACTGATCTAGGAGCAGTGTTTCCGCATAAGGTTACTTATCATCCTTCCTGTCATGGCACAAGGATTCTAGGGATTCGCGACGAACCTATGCAGCTTATGCAAAATGTGAAGGCGATGGAGCTGGTGCCACTGCCTTTTGCTGAGGACTGCTGTGGGTTTGGTGGAACCTTTGCCGTGAAAATGTCTGATATCTCCGGGGCAATGGTCACTGAGAAATCAGATCATGTGCTGGAGACGGAAGCAGAAATCCTAACGGGTCTGGATATGGGTTGTCTGATGAATATTGCCGGGAATCTGCGTTACCGCCGCGAACCCGTTCGAGTTATGCATTTAGCAGAACTGCTGTATGAGGGGGTGACTGATAAATGAGCCAAGCTACCACCAATCCCAAGGCGGGTTCAGAGAATAGAAAGCCAGCTACAGTAAAAGAACGTGCAGACTTGGCGCTGAATAATGACTTTTTACGCAAGGCTGTTCGTTTTACCACGGAGAGACTGCGTGATGGAAAACAAAAAGCGGCTAACGATCATGGCCACTGGGAAGAGTGGCGTGAACGTGGGCGGCAAATCCGTCTACACACGATCGCCCATCTTGATTACTATCTGAACCTTTTTGCAGACAAGGCAAGAGCAAACGGCACACATATTCATTTTGCAGCAACGGGTGAAGAGGCTGTGAAGATTGCCCTTGAAATCGCGCAGCGAAAACAGGCAGCTTCTGTGGTCAAATCCAAATCAATGGTTACAGAGGAGCTGCATTTAAATAAGGCGCTGGAATCCATTGGTGTGGAGACCATAGAGACGGATCTGGGGGAGTATATTATCCAGCTTGCCGGGGAAACCCCGTCACATATCATTATTCCGGCGATTCATAAGAACCGCTACCAGATTGCCGAGCTGTTGTCCAAAGAGGCAGGAGAGGAGCTTTTGCCCGAAACTACTATCCTTGCTGGATTTGTAAGGCGTAAGCTGAGAGAGAAGTTCCTTGATGCGGATATCGGAATGACTGGCTGTAACTTTGCTATTGCAGAGACGGGTTCGATGGTGCTGTTCGAGAATGAAGGTAACGCTCGTATGGTCACCACTTTACCGAAAACGCAAATTACCCTGATGGGGATGGAGCGGATTATTCCTTCGTGGAGTGATCTTGAAGTGATGGCTACATTATTGCCTCGTTCGGCAACAGGGCAGAAGTTAACGGTATATATGTCGGGTATTTCTGGTCCCCGCAGGGATAATGACGGTGATGGGCCGGAAGAGCAGCATATTATTATTCTTGATAATGGTCGATCTGAGCAGCTAGGCGATCCTGAGTTTCAGGAGCTGCTGAACTGCATCCGCTGTGGAGCTTGTCTGAATGCTTGTCCTGTCTACCGTCATATTGGCGGTCATGCATATGGAGGAACGTATAGCGGACCTATAGGAGCGGTGTTGACCCCGGCGCTGAATAAAAATGTAGATCAATGGGATGACATCGCCTCAGCCTCTAGCCTGTGCGGAGCATGTTATGAAGCCTGTCCGGTCAAAATCCCTCTGCATGATATGCTCATCTATTTACGGCGGCGGAAGGTAGAACGTGGTTATGGGGATAAGGCAGAAGGTCTCGGCATGAAGGGTTTTGGGGCGATTATGGCGAAGTCACAGCGATTTAGTAATGTGATGAAGGTAGGTAGAATCGGGCAAAAGCTGCTAGTGCGAGACGGAGGAATTCCGTCGAAACTGGGGCCGCTGAAAGGCTGGAACAATTATCGGATCGCCCCGAAGCTGGCAGATCAATCCTTCCGTGAGAGCTGGAAGGGGCTGCAACAGGAGCTAGACAAGAACAGTCGCGAAATGGACCCGGTGATACAGAAGCGAATGGAAGATTTACTAGCGAAGCGGAAGCGGGAAGAGCTGGAAGGAGGGGCCGGGCATGACTGAAGAGACGCACAGTAACTGGTTGGAACGTATGGAGCAGGATTCATGTGAACAGCAGCAGGCATTCATGAATGATATCGCTCGCCGCCTGAAGCGGCCGAGAATTACTGAAGCTCCTGCACATCCTTTTCGCGGCGCACCGCAGTATTGGCAGCAATTCCAGTGGAGTCCGGAGGAAAGGATTGAACAATTTACGGCGAATTTTCAAAGCGCAGGTGGTCATGTATTTCGTATGGAGGATATGGATGAAGCCAAAGCTTTCATCGTCAGCAAAGTCAATGAGATGCTCGCACGGTATATTCTCCGGCAAAATGTCACCGAGCTAGCAGCACTTCGACTAGAGGAGGAACTCACAGATACACGGGTGTCTGTCTGGAATACAGATGATCAGGAGGCATGGAAAGCTAGGGCGGCCGAGGCTGATATTGGAATTGTGATTGCGGATTATGCAGTTGCCTATACAGGCTCCATTACTGTGCTGTCCTCTGAGAATAAAGGCCGTTCAGTCAGCTTATTGCCTACCGCATTAATTGCCATCGTTCCATTGGAGCGGCTGAAGACTCGTCTCGGTGAGGTGCTTATTGATTTTGATGAAGCTGGGCCATCGGGGCTGCCGGCGGGCATCCATTTTATCTCCGGACCTAGCCGTTCAGCGGATATTGAGAATGATCTGACGATAGGCGTGCATGGTCCAGGAATCGTATTCGCTTTGCTAGTAGGCTGATAGGAGATAAGGAGTGTTGTATAGGGATGAATACACAAGCTCATAATCAAATTCAGAATCATATTGCTGTTGATATCGGAGCCTCTAGTGGGAGAGTGGTCTGTGGAACCTTGCAGCAGCCGGGAGGAACCCTGTCTATAGAAGAAATTCATCGCTTCAGTAATGGATTCGCTGAACAAAATGGTAATCTATATTGGGATATAGATTATTTAGTTGCTGAAATCGTCAAGGGCTTACAGCAGGCCAAGGCTAGAGGGATCGAGCGCTGCACCGTGGGCATCGATACTTGGGGTGTCGATTATGTACTTCTCGATCAGGAGGGAGCGCGGATCCATGAGGTTTTTTCTTATCGTGACTCCCGAACGGATGGAGCGATAGAGAGGCTGCATCGCAATATCTCAACTGAAAGCGTTTACGAAAAGGTGGGGATACAATATCTCCCGATTAATACATTGTATCAGCTGTTTGTGCATGATCAGGCGGAGCTGGAAGCAGCACATTCCATCCTGCTGGTCCCTGATTATCTTTATTATCGGCTTACGGGTCGCAAGATTAGTGAAGTGACGATAGGTTCCACCTCTGGGATGCTGAATCTTCACACTCGTGATTACGATGAGGATCTTCTGTCGGTGCTTGGTCTTTCAAAAGAGCAATTCCCTCCCTTAACAGAACCTGGGGAACCCGTTGGGAGGTTGACGGAGGACTTGGCGGCTCGCGGTGATCTTCCAGATTGCGAGTTCATAGCAGTAGCCTCTCATGATACAGCATCAGCTGTATTAGGGGTTCCGGCAAACAGCGAGAACTGGGGATTTCTCAGTAGTGGTACTTGGTCACTCATCGGGGTGGAACGGGGTTCAGCCATCACAAGTCCAGAGGCAATGTTACGCAACTATACGAATGAATGGGGAGCCTACGGCTCATTCCGGTTTCTTAAGAATATTATGGGCATGTGGTTGATTCAAAAGGTTCGTGAGGAGTACGGCGGACAATACAGCTTCGGCGAGCTGGTAGAGCTGGCAGCACAAGAAATCCCTTTTAGATCAATCATTTATTGCAATGATGAACGATTCATGAATCCACAGAGCATGATTGACGAGATCCGGAGCTATTGTGTGGAAGCAGGACAGTTGGTTCCTCAAACGCCTGGGGAAATGGCTCGATGTGTATTTGATAGTCTTGCTTTATCTTATTATTTCTACATTCAGGATCTCCAGCAATTGACGGGTGACAACTTAGAGAGGCTGCATATCGTTGGCGGAGGTGCGAATAACGGTCTGTTGTGCCAGATTACGGCAGATCTGCTGGAGATGGAAATTCACGCCGGACCAACGGAATCTACGGCTTTAGGCAATCTAGTGGTGCAGATGATCAGCACGGGTGCTGTAAATGATCTTCAAGAGGCGAGAGAAATTATAAGTCGTTCATTCCAAGTTACATCTTATATACCGAAGGGGATGGACCCCACGACCAAAAAGGCGGCTTTGGCACAGTTCGCCCGGCTGCAGGCCGTTAATTAGTAGCTAAGTTAAGAGGCACGCGAGCCAAAGAGAGGCAAAAGTGCCTCACCTAAAACACACTAAGCTAAAAATCAGGAGGCTCAATCATGGAGCAGAGTAAAGAGAGCTTACAGAGCATTCAGAACAGCTACAATGAAGCGAAAAAGCTTTACGCACAGCATGGGATCGACGTAGATAAGGTGTTGCAGCAGCTAGCGGAAATTAAGATTTCTTTGCATTGTTGGCAAGGTGATGATGTGAAGGGATTTTTGAATAAGGAAAAAGAACTGAGCGGCGGGATCGCAGTCACTGGAAGTTACCCGGGGAGGGCCGGGAATCCGGAGGAGCTGCGCCGTGATTTGGAACAGGCCCTTGCACTCATCCCAGGCCAACATAAAATAAATTTACATGCTATTTATGCGGATACAGAAGAGACTGTAGATCTCGATGCTTTAGAGCCTAAGCATTTTGAGCGATGGGTGAGCTGGGCCAAAGAGCGGGGACTCGGATTGGATTTCAATCCTACCTGTTTTTCTCATGAAAAAGCAAACGATGGCTTCACACTGAGCCACCCAGATCCTGAAATCCGCAACTTCTGGATCGCTCATTGCAAGGCCTCACGTCGAATCGCCGAGTCCTTTGGCCAGGCATTAGGTCAGCCTTGTGTGACTAATTTTTGGGTTCCAGATGGTTATAAAGATACGCCGATCGACCGTTTGTCACCAAGGGTACGGCTTCAGCAGTCACTCGATGAAATCTTCAGCGAGGAAATCGATCAGCAATATAACATTGATGCTGTAGAAAGTAAGCTGTTTGGTATTGGTTCGGAAAGTTACGTGGTTGGCTCACATGAATTCTATATGGGTTATGCGCTAAGCCGGGGCAAGGCGGTGTGCTTCGATGCTGGGCATTTCCATCCAACCGAGACGATTTCGAATAAGCTGTCTTCCTGGCTGCTGTTTGGGGATCAATTGCTGCTGCATGTTAGCCGTCCAGTACGCTGGGATAGTGATCATGTGGTAACTATGGACGATGAGCTGCTCGAGATTGCCCGTGAACTGGTTCGTGGCCAGTTTCTGGACAGAACGCATATTGGGTTAGATTTTTTTGACGGAAGCATCAATCATCTTGCTGCTTGGGTGATCGGAACACGAAATACATTAAAAGCTTTGCTTCGTGCCATGCTGGAGCCAATCGAGCAATTGAAGCAAATTGAGCTGGATGGAGATTACACTTCAAGACTTGCCTTGGTCGAGGAATTTAAATCGTATCCGTTTGGAGCCATTTGGGATTATTATTGTGCGAAGAATGGCGTACCGGTCCGGGAAAGCTGGCTAAATGAAGTAAAACAGTATGAGGCAGAGGTTTTATCGAAAAGATAGAGGTGGAAGTAGAAGCAGAACGAGCTTTGACAATATAAGTAGATAATAGATAGGCGGTTACCAGCAGGTGGCCGCTTTTTTTGTTTATAAATCGTACATTATTTGAATTCAGCTCTGATCTCTGCTATGTTTTATCCAAAAGAGAGCGAGGCGTAAACTATGAAACAATATGGACCGAACCCGAATACGCTCTATCCCAATGAACAAATTAAAAGTATCTGCTATATAAAAAATGCGATTACAAGAGACAATATCATTGTTGGCGATTATACCTATTATGATGATATAAACGGTGCAGAGAAGTTTGAGGAACGTGTGACTCATCATTATGATTTTATTGGCGACAAGCTTATTATTGGAAAATTCTGCGCGATTGCCAAAGGCATTAAATTTGTTATGAATGGTGCCAACCACCGGATGAATTCGGTTTCGACCTATCCGTTTAATATCATGGCAAATGGCTGGGAACAGGCGGTCCCGGATTTAAAAGATCTGCCGCTAAAAGGTGATACAGTCATCGGAAACGATGTTTGGATTGGACAAAATGTTACGATTATGCCAGGTGTGCATATTGGAAACGGAGCAGTTATCGCAGCCAATTCTACAGTTGTAAAGGATATCCCGGCGTATAGTGTAGCTGGAGGAAATCCCTGCAAAGTGATTAGACAACGTTTTGATGATGAAATGATCGAATATCTTGAAGCGCTGAAGTGGTGGGATTGGGATGCAGAGCGAATCTTTAATAATCTTGAAGTGTTATGCAGCAGCGATTTAACGAAAATCAAAGCAATCGATTAATCGTAAGTAGGTTCAGGATACGGACTTTAGTTTATCTTAAAGATATAAACCTCAATTGAGGGAATACTTTAGGTATGTACGTCATATGAACCTTTCGGAGGGAACCGGCAATGAAGAAAGATAAGGTCAAGAATAGCATGGAGCTCACTGCAGAGGAATTTCCATATAGCAAAGAAAATGAGGAAATGGTAACGCAAAATTTTTGGACGAAAACTAAAAAGTTTGCAGGCAAAATTCCATTTACTAAAGATGCTATCGCGATGTATTATTGTGCCGTCGACGCTAAGACACCTTTATGGGCGAAAGGAATTGCTTTCGGTGCATTGGCTTATTTTATTTCTCCTATAGATGCTATACCCGATGCGATTCTAGGCCTTGGATTTACAGATGATGCAGCGATTATCGCAGCAGGCATTAAAGCGATATCCGGTCAGGTAACCAACGAACATAAGGAAAAGGCGGAAGCGTTTTTTAATGGGGAAAAATAAAAGGTGCAGCATTAAGCTACACCGTTACATCTGTACTTTCAGGACAGCTTTCTGCGGAAAGCTGTTTTGTTTTGTACACCTCGCCCCAATCTTTCATGAGTTTAATAATAGGAATCAGTGTCTTGCCGAATTCAGTTAAAGAGTATTCGACTTTTGGGGGAACCTGATGGTAGACCTCACGGTGTACAACCCCATCCTCTTCCAACTCTCTTAGTTGCAGGGTCAGCATACGTTGGGTAATTCCCGGGCAGATCCGGCGGAATTCGTTAAAACGTTTCGTGCCATCAATCAAGTGATAGATGAGAATTCCTTTCCATTTGCCTCCTATAACGTCCAGTGTGAATTCTACAGGGCAAGCTTCTTTATTGCTTTCCGGGAAATTTCCGAAGCCACCTTTTCGGTCACGCATAGCTGTTCAACTCCCATGGTATCATTTTGTATACTACATAACATTATTGTGCGTACTTTTAAAGAAGTGATATATACACTAATATTAAGCATGTGATCGGCAAACAGTCAAATGCCCGTCGATTCTAATCAAGTAAAGGGAGTGTTACTCATGGATACTTTATCGTTAAACAAGAATGAAATCCTGTCTGCATATCAGTTCAGACATGCAACTAAAGAATTCGATAGCCATAAAAAAATTAGTGAATCGGACTTTCAATTTATATTGGAAACTGGACGATTGTCACCAAGTTCATTCGGATTCGAGCCTTGGCGTTTTGTGGTAGTGCAAAGTCCGGAAGTACGTGAGAAATTACGTCCTAATGCCTGGGGAGCACAAAAGCAATTGGCAACCGCAAGCCATTTTGTGCTTATTCTCTCACGTCTTCCTAAAGATATGGCTGCTGACTCCGATTATATTAAAGGGATCATGGAGAATGTGCAGGAGTTGCCTCCGCAAGTAATGGAAGGAAAACGTAAAGTTTTTGATAAGTTCTTGAAGGTTGATTTCGGACTGATGGCGAATGAGCGGGCGATGTTCGAATGGAGCTGCCGGCAGACTTATCTGGCACTTGGGAATATGCTGACATCAGCTGCGTTAATTGGGATCGACTCCTGCCCAATAGAAGGTTTCGATAAAGTAAAGGTTGAGCAGATATTGGCAGAAGAAGGTATTATGGACGCTGAGCATTTTGGAATCTCTTGTATGGCAGCTTTCGGATATCGCCTGAATGAACCACGTGGTAAGACGCGTCAAGGTGCAGAGCAAGTAATTCAGTGGGTTTAACGAAATTGAATCTTAATCTTTGAGCCTGTAAAGTCTCTGTATTCTGGGGATTTTGCAGGTTTTTTTGCGATATTTCTTATAAGATTCAAAAAGTAATTGAAAGTTTCATGAAAACTCTGATACCCTTATGAAGGTGACTCAATATTAGCGCTATCGCTTTAACTTAATAATGAAGGGATCCTGCATCATGAAAATCATTCGCATTATTATCCAAGTGTTCCTGCTATATTTGTTCTACTTGGCTGGGGACTATCTGCAAAAGCAACTGCATCTCCCCGTGTCCGGGAGTATCGTAGGATTACTGTTACTTTTTGTTCTATTGCTATTCAGGGTCGTGCCTGTGAAGTGGATTGAAGAGGGTGCAACAACGATATTAGCTTATCTTCCGTTATTTTTTATTCCAGCGACAGCTGGGATCGTGAATCATATGGATATCTTTAGTGGTAGAGGTTTACTATTAATCCTAATCCTTATCGTTAGCAGTGTTCTCACGATTGCCGCAGCTGCACATTCTAGCCAATGGCTTACTAGTGTAAACAACAAGCTGAAAGCGGGTTGGAGCGGCAAGAGACTAAGCGAAAAGGGGAAGGAAATATAATGTTTTTTATCGCAACAGGTATTGTACTGCTTAACGTAGCTATTTATTTGATGATGTCAGTAGTATATAGACGATTTCGTATTCCTGTACTTATTCCCGCGCTTACAGCAACAGTGATTGTTGTAACTTTACTGCTATATTTTCATATTCCGTATGATACATATATGATAGGCGGCCAATGGATTAATCAGCTGCTCGGTCCTGCTGTAGTCTCGTTAGCCTACCCATTATATAAACAACGTAATGTGTTGATTGAGAATCTCCCGGCGATTCTGGGCGGAGCGATTGTGGGACTGCTTATAGGGATGTTTAGTGGACTGCTTTTGGCGGCAGGTCTAGGATTCTCTAAATTATATGTTTTATCTTTATTACCTAAATCGATCACTACACCTGTAGCGATACAGATCTCGAACAGCTTAGGTGGGGACTCTTCTTTAACTTCCGTATTTGTTATGATTGCTGGATTTACTGGTGCGATTGGCGGACCTTTTATCATCAAGCTGTTTAGAATTCGTAGTGAGGTTGGAATCGGAATTGGTCTCGGAACTGCTTCTCATGCTCTAGGAACAGCAAAGGCCTTGGAATATGGTGAACAATCCGTTTCGATGAGCTCGGTTGCGATGACTGTATGCGCGATAGTTGGTTCTTGTATCGGCCCACTTGTAGCGTGGATGATGTACCCTTAAATTATTCTTTTAATTGGACTATGTTTGCAAAACACTCCATCGGGTAACTATAACTAAGGAACAAAAAAAGCAAAGCACCTGAGGAGGATTTCACATGTCCGATCACACACAAGATGAAGCGGAAATCCGCAACAAGGAAAATAAAGAAGGCGATTCATTAGCTGAAATTAAGAAGATGGAGAACGGTGTAGACATCGAGCCAGAGGCAGATGAGTGGGTAGCCAAACCTGCTGAATCCTCACACCCAGATCCGCTTCCCGATAATTTGGAGTAAATGATTCGGAAGACAGGCTGTCCTTTAGGGGACAGTCTGTTTTTGTTGATGATTGTAGTAAGTATTGTATAATAAATAAAAGTACAACCTCATCAGAGTGTTTTCTCCAAGTTCGTCTTAGCTTTTCGCAAATTTCACAGATCTTTGCCAATGGGGAGGAAATGGAATGCGTAGTCGAAATGAGAACAGCCGTTACCGGCAAAAACGTGGTGAGGCTCTCGCAGGAAACTTTGAGAAAAAGTACGGTTCAAACTTTGGCGTACGCAGTGAGCTTAAGATGGATGCACTGAAGAAACAAAACGACGATCAGTTGCTGACGACACCTCATGAAGAAGAGCATAAATAATTAGAAAATAACGAGTGGGAGACTTTTACTCCTGGAATTCTGGAATGAAGGCATAACCTTTTGGGTTATGTCTTTTTTGTGCGCATATTTCCTGAACGATCAAGACATAATAGGGCCGGATGGGCAACTAAGAAAATAATGACAACGAGAGGCGGGATTAGGTCATGATTATTCCTATATTTTCGTTAAGTGAAGATATAGCAGTTACTGTGGTGGGCCAATACTTTTTTTATTTTATGGTCTATTCCTTTTTAGGCTGGGTATTGGAAGGGACCTATAATCTATACAGTAATGGAAGCTTTCGCAAAGAAGGATTTCTAAAAGGTCCATTTAAGCCGATGTATGGCTTTGCTCCACTATTGCTATTGATTGCTAGAGATTTGACGCTGCCACTTCCGCTTTTCCTATTTCTTGCGCTAATCATTCCTTCTGCTGTTGAATTTATAAGCGGTTGGCTGTTAAAAACGGTATTCCATAAGCAATGGTGGGATTACTCAGGAATGTCTTATCAACTGCAAGGGCATATTTGCCTGCGTTTTTCTCTATATTGGTGGGGGCTTTCAGTAGCTAGTGTGTATGTAATTCAGCCGCTTATGGAGCTTTTATATTCGGGTGTTCAGCCTATTTGGAAATTCGTGCTTCCGATCGTGGGGTTCTACTTTATGGCGGATTTATTATGGACCTGCTGGAGCCGATATCGGATGGAGAAAACCCCTCAATATCAGAAATAATGGTTTCCTATATGTATACAATGAGTCTTCTTTTGTGTATCAAGCACAAACATTTCGTGGACAGGCATTTCGATATTGCATATCCGTTTCTAGTCATAAATAATATAGCAATATATTAAATACTAGACGGACTGGTGGCGATAACGATGACAGGGAAGATTCTAGTGAGCGCATGTCTGTTAGGGCATAAAGTACGTTATGATAATGGCGATGTTCCGTGTCTCGATGCCCGATTCCTAAAGTGGTATGAGGAAGGGCGTTTTGTCCATATTTGTCCAGAGGTAGTGGGCGGTTTGCCAACCCCTCGTCCTGACGCACAGCGGCAAGGAGATCGGGTAGTGACGGGGGCAGGCACGGATGTTACCGAGCCATTTATGAAGGGGGCTCAAGCCACACTAAAGCTGGCTAGGGAGCATCAGGTTGCATTAGCTATTTTAAAACAAGACAGTCCTTCATGCGGAAGCCTGTATATTTATGATGGAACCTTTAAAGATACGAAAGCACCGGGAGAGGGCACCACTACGGAGCTGTTGAGGAAAAATGGGTTTAAAGTATTTGGCGAAGATCAGCTGGACGAAGTCGAGCAGGAACTCGCACGTATGGACGGGCAGGTTATTCTTTAAGTAATAAATAGGTTGCAGGATACATAGTGTGTATAAGGGGAACGAAGCAGTGTCCTTGGGAGAGGAAATGCCGTCCGATGAGCCATCCTTCATTTGGGATAGGAGGCGGACGCAGATGAGTATTGATCAGCTCATTGCTTTGCTCGTTCTTGTCATTATGATCGTACAGCTTGCTGGCACAAAAGGTAAACACTAAGTCTCACCTCATTGTAACTGCTTCCGGAGCTCAGGATTTTTTGAGTTCGGAAGCTTTTTTTGTCCCTGGCTATGCATATTGTGAAATCTAAAGGATTCCTTCATAGTGATGTCTAATATACATATAGTGGGTTTTTGGGAAGTCCAAGGAAAGAAATTAGGGGGAACTATGAAATTTAGAACATGGATAATCATTGTTCAGTTGTTTATGATTGCTGTGCTTGTAGGCGTTTTGGCGGCCGATCTAGGTAAGCCAGGCTCAGATGAGTCTAAACATGATGATATTTTAATACATTTTGATCAAAAAGATTTAAACAGGATAAAAGAAACGGTTCAAAGGTTTAGTGAAGGTAAAGGGGATAACCTGATGTTGATTGAGCCAACCACGGATAGTGGACGGTTAATTCATGATTTCTATTCTAATGGTAAAGAGCTTCATTGGGTAAAGGATGATACAAGAGATGCATGGAGTAATAGTCCTGGGAAGATCGAATATGTATGCAAGGCGATTGAACTAATAGAGACAGGTGAGCGGTTTAATGTCGAGTTATCCCAATGTAATGTTCAGCCAGACGGTGAGAAAATAAATGTGATCAGCTTTTTAAAAGAAAGATTATAAACCCATTTACGGAGAGGATGGATGAACAATATGCCGATGTCTGAGTACTATCAAGGAATTCGTGGGAAAGTGGGCTCAGAATTATTAATGATGCCTTCCGTAGCTGCAGTAATAAGAAATAAAGAGGATGAGATTCTGTTCATCCGCAAGCCAGGAGAATCTTTGTGGGGATTGCCTGCGGGAGCGATTGAGCCAGGGGAGCGTCCTGGAAGAACCTTACGCAGAGAGGTATATGAAGAGACAGGGTTGATGGTTCATCCTACGTCTATTTTAGGTGTTTTTGGTGGAGCGAAATATAGATACGAATATAGTAATGGCGATCAGGTAGAATATACGGTTATTGTATTTGAGTGCTCTATCATCAGAGGAACGCTTAGAGCTATAGATGGGGAGATCGAAGAATTTAAATTTTTCAAAGAGAACGAGCTGCCAGAGATTGCAATTCTATATCCTAGAGAGATTTTTATAAAAGACCGAGAGAAGACTGCAACGATATTTGAGTGACTGAGAGGAGTGCCTCATGAAGACCTACATTTATATGGTTAGACATGCAGTGTCACCTTTTGTATTAGGGAATGAGCGGGAACGGGGATTATCCGAAAAAGGGCACGCAGACGCTTATAGAATCAAAGAGCTTTTGGCGGAGGAGAAAATTACACATTTTGTCTCCAGTCCATATAGACGAGCCGTAGAGACGATCAAGTATTTGGCAGAAGCTTCGAACCAAGAGATTGAACTGTATGAAGAACTCAGAGAACGAGCAATCGGAAGTGTCGAGATTGAAATTAGTGAAGATGACTTTCTGCAGGGCATTCGGACATCATTCAGCGACAAATATTATAAAATGCCGGATGGAGAGAGTACTCAGGAAGCACAAGAGCGTGCAATTCCTGTTATCAAGCAATTAATTAAACAGCATAAAGGCGGCAAAATCGCTTTAGGTACGCACGGGAATATCATGACCATTATCCTGAATTACTTCGATAAGAAGTATGGATATGAGTTCTTTGAACAGACGTCCAAGCCGGATATTTATAAGCTGGAATTTGAAGAATTGGAGCTTACCCATGTGGAGCGGCTGTGGGACTCCGAAGTGCTGAACAGATGAAATATTTTATAAAGTTGAATGCACTAAGCGTACTTTATGCCTTTATGTTATTTGTTGTAATAGAGCTGCCATTGAATATTTATCGAATCAGCAGAATTTCCAGCTTGGTGGTTCCCAATCACAGAACCTGCAGATAAACCTGCACCGGTAACAGGACTGATCATAATAGGAGCCATGATTATTTATCCGTTTTATATCGCAATGATTAGTATTATCGCAAGCATCACTTTTAAGTCAGACGCTGGATAGAGGTTGGAAATGAGGATCAATGATTTGAAAGAAAGACTTTTTTATACTTGTATCTGCCTCGTTGTTATTGTATTGGGGTTAAGCTCTAGAGTATTCACGAATCAGCTGCCTTTGTTTGTATCTAGACATTTCGGAGATGCGCTTTGGGGCAGTATGGTTTATTTTATGTTTCGGGTCCTACTGGTAAATCAAAAGCTAAGGCTCGCCTTTGTATGGAGTTTGGTGTTTAGCTTCGGCATAGAATTTAGCCAGCTGTATCAAGCGGAGTGGATCAACAGCATCCGATCTACAGTATTGGGTGGTCTAATTCTCGGAAAAGGATTCCTATGGATCGACCTCGTTAGATATTTGGTTGGCATTACCCTTTGTTATGGATTGGATCAATACTTTCACCAAAAGGTGCACCGAAATGATAAATAGTGTTTATTGGAGAGGAACCTTTAAATGGTAAATAGTTTGATTGTGGTATGCTTGCTTACGATGATTATTCACACGGCAGAAACCTTATCGTATTCGGTACGATATGCCGGAGTGAAGCTGAACAAGATAGCCATTGCGTTATCTCTCACAGGCATTATTGTTCTCGTCTCAAGAACTGCAAATATGATCCAAGCTCCACTGACGGCTAAATTCGTAGATTATGCCAAAATACATTCTGATTTTCCGCTTCTAAATTACTTGAGAATTATATTATTGGCTTCTTCCTTAGGGACATTAATTGCCATTGCTGTGTTCCCTACCTTTGTAGGCTTGTTTGGGAGAATCATCTCTAAGCTTGAAATTGAGGGTTCTATCCCAAAACTGCTTACCAGTGTGACGATCGGGCAACTAAAGAACACAAGAAAATACATAAGAAAACCAAAAGTGAATCTATATAACTTCAGATACCTGGGGATTCCTAAACGTTTTATTGTGATGAATGTTTTTGTTACAGCCTTTTACACCGTAGGTGTCATATCATCTTTGTATGCTGCTCATCTAATGCCTCAATATAGCACGACTGCTTCTCAAGCTTCCGGACTGATTAACGGTATGGCGACTATTCTGCTGACCATATTTATCGACCCACAGCTTGGTCTAATTACCCATAAGGCCACTGAAAATGTAGAATACCGTGATCAGCTAGGAAAAATATATGTGGTATTGATGGGTTCTCGATTTGTAGGCACTATATTTGCTCAGCTCCTGATTGTGCCCGCAGCCCAGCTAATTAGTATGTTAGTGAAGCTGATTTGAGCCAGTGGGAGCGAATCATTAGCGAAGTTTAGATTCTGCTACTCTTAGAGCTAGCGAGATCTTCTGCTCCCAGCTGTAAATATTCTGCTGCATGGAATGAATTCGTTTCATTTGCTCATAGGATGATTTCAATTCTGTAGCGGCTCTAACTGCATCACCTTGCTTAACAGCTGCTTTATATTGTTTGTCAGCATCCGCGCGTACTTTCTGCGTGACAGTGAGATTCTTACTTTCGGCAGTTATTTGCTTCTTTAAAGCAGTGATGGGTGCTAACGCATCTTTGACGGGTTTAAGCTTAGCAGCGGTTTGCTTGCGAGCGGCTGCCAAAGCGGTTGTCTTCGTTTTAATTTCGGCTCGGGCCAGGGTTACAGCAGCTTTTAATTTATTGCGCTTCAGGTCTAGCAATGTGACTGTTTTCAAGTCTTTAGCTTTCTTGGCTTCGGTAGACTGTTTACCGAGTGTGCTGTATTGTTCCAGAAGGGGAGCGTGTTTCTTCTGAACTGAGGTTGCTTCTGAAGATAAGCGGCTTAACAGTGCTTGATCTGTTGACTGTATGACGGAACGAATAGATTTCAGAGCGTCATTATTCTGCTTGCGTAACTTCTGAATTTCTGAGTTATCTGTCTTGAGGGTGGCTTGAAGCGCGGTATAATTACCATGAAGACTGTTAATGTCATCCAGCGCGGCATCCCAGCCAGTAGCAGCAGACACAAGTGTAAGGTTACAGGTTAGGAAAGCTGCTACCAGCACTAATTGAGCCACCCATTTTAAATCCCTAATTCTGAAAATGTTCTTTCTACATCTGACGGTACCTTTTGGTTTAAACATTCATCTCAGCTCCTTAATGAATTAGTTAATATACGCAAAAAAGCACCTCCAAGATAGGCATTGACGCCTGTCTTGCGAGGTGCTTCTCCCGCACAGAAATATAAAAGATGCTCTTACTATAACTTGAAATTAATGGATAGTCAATGGACAATAGAACGTTTGTTTGCTTGTTTTTATAATTGTGAAATACAAAGGGGAGTAAATATGAGTTCACATCTAGAGTATGGGCACGATCGAGTGGCCCTGATTACCGGAACCTCCAGTGGATTTGGATTGCTGACAGCGCTCAAATTGGCTGGACAGGGGTTTAAGGTGATAGCAACCATGCGTGATTTAAGCCGTAAAGCAGAGCTGGTGCAGCAGGCAGAGCAGGCAGGAATTTTAAAGCAGTTTCATTTAATGACCATGGATGTCACCGACAGCGATTCTATAGAGACAGCAATATCTTCAGTACACGAAACATTTGGAAGAATTGATGTTCTAGTCAATAATGCAGGTTTTGCCATTGGCGGTTTCATAGAAGAAATATCTATGGAGGAATGGCGGCGGCAAATGGAGACGAACTTTTTTGGATTAGTGGCTGTGACAACAGCTGTGCTGCCCATTATGCGAGAACAGCAGAGCGGCACGATTATTAATGTGGGAAGTGTAAGCGGATTATCCGGATTTCCAGGTTATGCGCCTTATGCAGCTTCTAAATTTGCTGTTGAAGGTTTCAGCGAAAGCCTGCGTCATGAAATGTCCCCTTATGGAATACGGGTGGTATTAATTGAACCGGGCTCCTTCCGTACACCGATATGGGGAAAAGGCATGGAGCAAATTCGACGTAAGGAGGATTCTCCGTATAAAGAACGTCTTGACGCTGTGCTACGATATTCCAAACATACTGCTGAGACAGCGCCTGACCCTAGTCAAGTGGCTAATCTTATCGGTCGTATTACCGAAATGAAAGCACCACGGCTACGTTATCCTATCGGCAAAGGCACGCGAATCTTAATCTTAGGCAAAACGCTGCTTCCATGGAAATGGCTGGAGAGAATTATTGCGAAAGAATTGAGGGGATAGGATGGAGTCATCCATAAATTTAACAATCATTAAACTAATAGGTTATATGTCTAGTTTGATGACCGTTTTTTTATGGCTAATTTTTATATTCATCAATCCTTATGCTGAGATTACGAATCGCTCCACTCTTGTAATTAGTATAATTATGTTGTTATTACCGGCGGGGTTATTAGCAATAGGTGTCTTTTTAAACAGAAGTCGGCTAATGCTGCTTGCATTTATCTGGAGTTTTCCCTACAGTTTATATATGTTATTAACGCCCGGAATCTTTAGGTTGTTCGGGATTACGAGCCTAATGTATTTACTTTGTTTTGTGTTATTTAGAATGAACAAGATTAGATATTGAACAAGGATAGAGGTGTGCCGATGCTAGAATCGTCCGGAATCCATATCTGCTTCAACGCAGATGGCCGTGAAATAGAAATCCTCGATGTTACTCCATTTGGCAAAGATAAATTTCGAATTGAAGAGACACCGATTTTTAATCCGGCTGTTACAATGGGAGATATTATACAGGTGAAGGAAGAAAATGGAGTCTATTATTATCAAGAGACCGTCCAGAAATCTCCTTTCAAAAGATACGCTTGGCTGCTTAGTAAAGAGGCTGTTGATTCTACGGCCATTGCAGATTTTAAACATAGAATTATAGAGAATGAAGGCAAATGTGAGTTGATCTTTGGCGGTTTGTTCGTCATTCATATTCCTAAGAATACTTCGATTGATGTTGATGGGGAAATGAATCGAATTATTGAGCGGTTCGAGATTTGAATACTAAGAAAAAAATGCTGCGTCATGAAATGCAAGGAAACTTGCACACGATGACTGCAGCATGGAGAATAGAAGAAACGCTTTTTATTTTATTTCTTCCATAAATGTCTTGAAATTTTCAGTGATTTCTTTTGATTTGGTATGGTGCAGATAATGTCCTGCATCAAGTTTTACCAATTTTCCTTGTTTAGCATTTTTGACTTGCTCTTCATGCAATGATATCCAATCTTTTAAGAGAGTATCATCCCCTTGTACAAAGAGCAAAAGGGGAAGATCCTTTGGAAAAGTTGAATTTAGAGCCCCTTTATAATTAGAAGACATATGTTCCACTTCATTTAAGTGAGTGTAATTATAAGTGTTTCTAAGTGTAAATAATCTCAATTGTTCTTTAGTTTCATCATCAAACGGCAATCCAACATAGGGGTTTCCACTTGTTTTAAATAACAATCTGCCCAAGCCTGATTTTCTAAGTAGTTTTAATTTTCCTGTTGGTATTTTAACATTTGTTCTGTCTTCTGTTGCAATACTGTTATCAATCCCGACAAATGCACTCACTTCGTTTGGATATTTGTTCACATAATTCAAACTGTACATACCGGAAATAGAGTGTGCCATTAGAATATAACGGTCAATATTAAGCTGCTTTACAGCTTCATGAATTTCACTTACAATATTTTCCGTGGTTCGTTCTTTTTCAGTTCTATCACTTAATCCATAACCGAAAGGCTCAATCGCGACAACTTTGTAAAATGGAGATAGTTCATCTATCAGCAGTTTAAAATCAAGTCCCGGTGCCACCGTTCCATAACCAGGTAAGAGTACGACCGTCTCTTCGCCATTTCCTTGAATCAAAACATTCATATTTTTACCGTCGACGCTTACAGACTGACCATAGGGTTTTATTTTAGCTTGGTCCGATTTATTAAGGAAAATATTAGCGACAAAAACAGTCACTAGAAAAAGTACTATTGCAGTAGCTAAAGCCCCTAAGGAAATAAGTATAATTTTCAGCGGTTTATTCATCCTTTTTTTAATAACCTCTTCTTCTGGTTTCACTCGCATCTTCTCCTGTTCTAATCGCTTTATTCTAGCTACCTTAACGAGTCGCTAAAGGAAGCTTACCCGATGAAGATGAACTATACATGACGACAATATGAACTGAATATGAACCAGCTGAAAAAGTTTGACTCATTAAAATGAATGCGAGGTGAGCAATAATGTTGAAATTTATGAAGCAATGGTTGCCGAGTATTATGATCGCAGTGGTTATTTCTTTGTTTGTTAGAACCTATGTTGCTGAAGCCATGCGAGTTCCAACGGGCTCTATGATCCCAACGATTCAAATCAATGATCGCTTAATTGTTGAGAAAATGTTATGGATGACCACACTGGAGCATGGAGATATTGTTGTATTTACGCCACCTGTAGCTGGTGATGAGAATAAAAGATATGTAAAAAGGCTAATGGGGCTGCCTGGAGATACCTTGGAAATTAAAGATGGCGAACTTTACCGAAACGGAGCGAAGGTTAACGAACCTTACCTCAATGAACAGATGGATTACACTTTTGGACCGGTTACGGTACCCGCCGATCATTATTTTTTTCTTGGAGATAACCGGAATATAAGCTATGATGCTCATCTGTGGGATACTCCATTTGTGTCGAAGGATAAGCTGATTGGGAAAGTGATCGCTGAATTTAGCAATCCCTTTTAGGTAGTGTGTAAGACGGATAAATGTAAGGCTTAATCTCTAAAAATAGATTTAGGGGTGCTGAAGTCGCGGGGGTCTTTTGAACTAACCGAGTGGTTTAATGAGACTTTAACCATATTGTTACTTTGGAAGAATTTAGCTATCCTTAAGGTAAAATATACCTACATATAGTAAGGGGTGCTGAATTTTGAAAGCTCATGTCACAGATCTCAAACATGGCGATTGTCTAATAGCAGATACATTCAATAGTGTTGGCCTACACGTGCTTCCGAAGGGGACAGTGGTCTACGGAGAAGAAATCACCATCCTGATGAGGCATCAGATTGATTATGTCGATATTGAACCACGCATGATGGCGCTGGATAATGAAGAAATGAATGTGGCACAAGGGATAGATGGTAATTTTGATCAAGCCATCCAAAACTATGAATCTATATTTCTGGAAGCACTCAGCAAGGGTAGCTTTACGCAGTCGGATGTTGATAATACGCTGCAGCCATTGCTGGAGAAATTGGATGAACAAAAGGATGTCGTTTCTTTATTATTGCTGCTTGAACGTGATGATATCAGTACATACAATCATTCATTGCAGGTCGGACTGTTATCCTTTTACATAGCGACTTGGTTAGGTCATACAAAAGCCGAAAGATTTGAGATTAGTAGAGCCGGTTATTTGCACGATATCGGAAAAAGCCAGATTGCTCCACATATCTTAAATAAGACGGATAACTTAACTCCTGAAGAATCAGAAGAACTAAAACGTCATACTACGTATGGATACGACATTATCCTTAAATCGATGAATGACGAAAAGACCGCACTAGTGGCGCTTCAGCATCATGAATTCGAGGATGGTACAGGTTATCCTAACAATCTCCGTAAACAGGACTTGCACCCGTATACGCAGATTGTTGCTGTCGCAAATACTTATGTAGGCATGACCTTAGGAAGAGCGAATCAACCGAAACAAGGCCTGATTAACGTTCTTCGCAAGGTACATGAACTTGGATTTGGCAAGCTGAATGGAAATGCGGTACAAGCTCTGATCGGACATTTATTGCCGAATTTTGTGGGTAAGAGCGTTCAGCTTAGCAATGGTGAGCAAGGTACGATTATTATGAATAATCCGTTGGATATTTTCAAACCTCTGGTAAAAATAAATGAGACTACGTTCAGAGACTTATCTAAAGAGCGTAATTTGACTGTTGAAGAAGTATTTATTTAACGAATATTTTTGTGGCGAAAAATAGTAAGGCTATCTCCTTGATCCGTAAAATCAGGGGATAGCTTTTTTGTGTTATAATCGGAATTGGGTTAAAAACCCTTTAATATGGAATAGGAGAGTGCTTATCGTGATTATCAAATTCATTCGTTTACGTTAATTTGAGGTGCAATTCAATGATGACATCATCCATTTTTTTGAAAATGTATTGAGTCTTATTTAACTGTGCATTCATTGATAAAATTCGAATGAAATGAGGAATGAACAATGAGCGAAAAAATAGTAAAAGTAAACGGAATTGATATATGCTCGGAAAGTTTTGGAGATCCTAGCAATCCTGCGATATTGCTGATTATGGGTGCCACATGTTCTATGGTTTATTGGGATGAAGAGTTCTGTCAGCGATTAGCAGATACCGGACGTTACGTTATTCGTTATGATAACCGGGATGTCGGACGTTCCGTTGTTTATGAGTCTGGGAGTTCCAATTATACCGTGATAGATATGGCTAATGATGCCGCTGGGTTACTAGACGCCTATAATATTGAACAGGCAAATATCGTTGGGATGTCCTTAGGCGGAATGATTGCACAAGTCCTTGCTACACGTCATCCGCAAAAAGTTCTAACCTTAACCTTGATCGCATCAAGTTTTTTCGAATCTGATGATAATGATCGGAACTTGCCTCCTATGGATGAGCGGATCCTCGCATTCCATGCAGATGGAGCAACACTGGATTGGTCTAATGAGGAAGCGGTAGCCAATTATTTGGTTTCAGGTTCCGGCATACTCTGTGGTTCAAAACATAAATTCGATGAGAAAAGAGTGTATAAACAAGTAAGGATGGAAATAAAACGTGCCAACAACTTGCTTAGCATGTTTAATCATTCTCTCCTTACAGGGGATGACGACTACGAGGGCAAGGCAAAAAATATCATGGTTCCTACCTTGGTTATCCACGGCACAGAAGACACGGTGCTTCCTATAGAGCATGGCTTGGCACTTGCTGCGGAAATTCCTAATGCGTCGCTTCTAACCCTGGAAGGAACGGGCCACGAAGTCCACCCGGATGATTGGGAAACCATAATCAAAGCGATTTCGAATCATACATTAGGCGGTAAAGCTTAACAGGGCTTAAAGAGTAAATTAAAGAAGGGCTACAATTCGGTGTTGCCGATTGTAGTCCTATTTTTTTCAGGATTACTTTGTCCCTAGGAATTAAACCGCTTCACTAATTTGTCTTTATGTGCAGTAAAAGCCTCTTCTAAAGTGATGCCATATAAGTCGGCTAACAATGCGATATTTCCGAGAACATCCCCGATTTCCTCAATCAAGTCGTTTTTCAGTTGCTCTGGAGTGCGAGTCGATTCATCCGGTCGATCTCTGCCGATTTCATAGGAGCGTACAGCTCGTGCTACTTCACCTGTCTCTTCCATTAAGAATCCCACTCTTATAAAAGGACCATAAGTAGTCCAGCCTCGTTCTCCATAAAAATGATTAATCCATTTCTGCACATCATTAATTTCCATATTATGTAGCACTCCTTAATCTTTCACATGATTTATACTCCAACATATAGTATATTAGATAGCGGACATTATCAATATATAGTTTGGAGATGGGATTTTGAAATCAATATGTGTTTTCGCAGGATCGAATTTAGGGGGACATGAGGATTATAAAGCTAAAGCTGTTGAACTTGGTAACTACATGGCTATGAATAATTATCGTTTAATTTACGGTGGCTCAAAAATCGGATTAATGGGTGAAGTCGCTAATGCTGTTTTGAATGGTGGAGGCGAGGTAATCGGAGTAATGCCTAGAGGATTATTTAATGGGGAAATGGTACATAGAGAATTAACGGAGTTGATAGAAGTAGAAGATATGCATGGCCGTAAAGCAAAAATGGGAGAATTGGCAGATGGCTTCATTGCTTTACCTGGAGGGTTTGGAACGTATGAGGAGCTTTTTGAGGTTTTGTGCTGGTCACAAATTGGCATACACAAGAAGCCGGTAGGGGTTCTAAATATCAGGAATTATTTTGATCCTCTGCTGAATCTGATTCATAACAGTATCCAAGAAGGCTTCTCTAATTCTTCGCATCTCAGTCTGCTAAACGTATCCAACGAGCCGTTGGAACTCTTAACTCTATTGAAGGAGTATGTTCCGCAAACGCTAGAGCAAAAGTGGAAACAGCTCAACTAGAAAAAGGAGAACTTACATGAATTCAGAATTTGCATTTACTGATTTCCCTGTGTTACAAACTGAACGATGTACACTACGTAAAGCAACAGAAAATGATCGCTATGATATATTTGAACTTTATTCCCAAGAAGCCGTTGTGAAATATATGCCATTTACACCCTTCATTTCGGTCGAGGATGCGATAGATGAAATGAAATGGTATGACAAAATTTTTAAGGAACAATCCGGTTTACGGTGGATGATTGAAGATCGTGAGATTCAAAAAGTGATTGGAACCTGCGGATTTCTGAATTATGAGCAAGATCATCATCGTGTGGAAATTGGGTATGACTTAATGCCTGCTTTTTGGGGAAAGGGGATTATGACAGAGGTAGTGAACCGTGTTATGCAGTTTGGCTTTTTGAACATGAAACTAAATAAAATTGAAGCGAGAGTGGAACCGAAAAATGAGGCGTCACTTATATTGATGAATAAGCTCGGCTTCTACAAAGAAGGGGTCTTAAGGCAACATGAGTTCGAAAAAGGTCGGTATGTGGATCTTGCTGTCTTCTCTAAATTGAAAAGTGAATACCGCTGAATTTGAATTTCACTAGTGGATTGGCTATGATAAATATAGAGAAACGCTACAAGAGGAGAAATGAGATAATGACCCCCGAGAATCAAATTGAACAATTTAAGAAGCTTAAGCACGATATCACTCGTTTCATGTTGATTTATAAATTTGCATTGGATGAGATGGAAACAAAGATTGAGATCCTAAAACAGGAGTTTCAGTCTCTGCATGATTACAGCCCAATTGAACATACCAAATCGCGTATTAAGTCACCAGAGAGTATCATGAACAAAATGCTGCGCAAAAATGGTGAATTATCGCTGAATTCAGTGAAAAATTGTATTAAAGACATCGCTGGTCTGCGGATCACCTGTTCTTTTATCTCTGATATCTATCATGTTAGTGAGATGCTTCAGAAGCAGGATGATCTAACGGTTCTTGAGGTAAAGGATTATATTAAGAATCCTAAACCTAACGGATATCAGAGTCTTCATTTGCTGATTCAAGTCCCTGTTTTTATGTCCGATCGCCAGGAGCTTGTCTGTGTAGAAGTTCAAATTCGTACCATTGCTATGGATTTCTGGGCAAGCCTCGAACATAAAATCTTTTATAAATATAATAAATCAGTACCTGAGAGCATGACTCGTGAGCTGAAAAATGCGGCGGATGCCGCCCATGCTCTTGATCTGCAAATGGAGCGTCTGCACCGAGATATAAAAGAAATTAAAGACGATGATGAAGATGATCTTAGCTCTTTCGAGGAGGAGCTTCGCCGTATAGTGGTTCATAATAAGCAGTTCACACTTCCAGCTAACTTTATTAAACTGCTTGACGATAAATAAGCTGTTTTGTCCGCCTAGAGTTATCCGTTTCGTTTCGGGTGACTCTAGGTTTTTTCTTGTATACATCATTGCCATAGATAACTAGAATAGAGTATTCTCAACTAGAAGAGAAAGGTTACTTCAGCTTCATCATTTTTACATAAAAGGAGAATGAAGATGAGCGAGCGTACACTTCGCGCCATTACTGTGAATCAAATCGGATATCCGCTGGATGGAGAAAAAATCGCAGTATTTACAGGTGCTGAGCATGATTTTCAGGTAGTTGATGTTGATAGCGGGACTATTGTGTTCAAAGGTAGTTCAGATGCTGGAAGATTTGATAAAGCCAGTGGAGTAACTTTGCACACAGGTGATTTCTCGGAGGTCAAGGCTGAGGGAAGATATCGGATTGAGCAGGGCGAGGGTGTAGCTTCGGCATCCTTTACAATCTCAGATCAGCCTTATCATGAGCTTCAACAGGGCTTGCTGAAAGCTTTCTATTATTATCGCTGTGGCGTTGAATTGACTGAAGAATATGCTGAAGATTGGAAGCACAAGGCGTGTCATACCGCAAAAGGGATTGTATATGGGCAACCGGATCTTCAACTAGACTGTTCGGGTGGCTGGCATGATGCAGGTGATTATGGAAAATATAGCGGTCCCGGAGCGAAAGCTATCGCGGATATGCTGCTTGCATATGAATTATATCCCTCGGCTTTTGTAAGCGCTATCCCATTGCCTGAAAGTGATGGATCTACGCCAGATGTGCTGCTGGAATGCAAGGTGGAGCTCGATTGGTTGTTTAAAATGCAAGACTCCGCAACAGGTGGTGTATACCATAAACTGACTACGCTAAGCTTTCCTGGACTGGATGTTATGCCTGAGGACGATACAGCGGATCTGTACTTCTCACCAATATCTGCTACTGCTACTGGAGATTTTGCTGGGGTTATGGCTATGGCTGCAAGAGTGTACGAGTCTTTTGATGCTGCTTATGCGCGGAAATGTCTGGATGCTGCAGGGGCAGCATGGGAATGGCTTGTTCAGCATCCAGATGTACCCGGTTTTACGAATCCGCCTGAGATTAGCACTGGAGAATACGGGGATGGAGTCGATAAGGACGAGCGGTATTGGGCAGCGGCGGAGCTGTATCGTACGACAGGGAAAGAGGAGTATCATCAAGCTGTTCTCCAGCTAGTGCAGCTGGCTTTTCCAAAATACAGTTTAGGCTGGGGTGATATGGGGGGCTATGGCACTATTGCTTATCTGTTAAATGGTGAGGAGCAAGCAGAACGTGCTTTATATGTCTCGTTAAAAGAAGGGCTTGTTGCTGAGGCGCAACGATTAGTGGAACAGAGTCGTGAGGAGGGCTATAGGATCTCTTTAAAAGAGGAGGACTATATCTGGGGCAGTAATATGCTTGTAATGAACAATGCAATGCTGCTGCTGGCGGCTGAATATTTTAGTGGAGACTCCGGTTTTGCGGACTGTGCCTTAGATCATCTACATTATCTGATGGGGCGTAACGTATTGGATATCAGCTATGTTACCGGATTTGGGGATCATGCCGTGATGAATCCGCATCATCGCCCTTCTGTAGGTGACCAAGTGGCTGATCCGGTGCCAGGATTGGTGTCAGGGGGGCCAGATCGTGGGCTGCATGATGAATATGTAGTTGAGCATTTACAGGGAAAACCAGCTGCGCAGTGCTTTGTCGATCATGAGCTTAGCTATTCTACGAATGAAGTGACGATCTATTGGAATTCACCTGCGGTGTTTGTTGTGGCCCGGTTTAATCAATAAAAAGCAATAGTTCGAATAGGGAAAGGCGTCCTGGATCTGGATGTCTTTCTCT
The DNA here is from genome assembly GCF_037970385.1 of Paenibacillus sp. FSL R5-0928. Classification (NCBI taxonomy): domain Bacteria; kingdom Bacillati; phylum Bacillota; class Bacilli; order Caryophanales; family Paenibacillaceae; genus Paenibacillus; species Paenibacillus sp. FSL R5-0928. Next base: position 2,795,121 of record NZ_CP150225.1, read on the forward strand.
TTTTTATAGTTGAAATGCGATATTCACGCGGGATCTAAGGCTCAAGCAAATGATTGAGCAAGGTTAAGCCTATTTCTCACAAGCGATTCCGTCTTTGTCACGGTCGCTTTTTTTATTGGCATTATAGAGTTCTTTCGATACATAGGGTTTATTTTTCGTTTTGCCGCCTTTGTTCTTGGTTGAGCTGGAAATAGCAACTCCACCTTTGTAATCTTTGTTTAGCTCCGAGCAGTTTTTGTAGGTTTTGACCTTGGATTCTGCGCTTGCTGTATTTAAGGTACCGACGGATAGAGTGAGTAGCAGGCCTGCTGCTAGACAAATGTTTAAGATTTTTTTCATGAGAACATCTCCTATAAAAATCTAATGGAATTGATGATTGCGTAGTATCGTATGTGTTTTATATTACCAGTTTAATTCATTGAGGTATACATTATTGGTGGATTTGGAAACAGTGTACATATTTATGAGTGAAGTGGGGGAATAATTAGATTCAATTCACATGTAGTGAACAGGCTACGAATGAGGTGATTCTAATTAGCAAAAAGAAAATGGCGACTGCTCTAATTGCAGGGTTGTTGCTTCTGCCGGGAATGGCCTTGGGTGCATCAGCCCCCGTTACTATGACTCGCGTTAATGGAGAACTGCTATCGGCTATGCCCAAGCCAGCTCCGGAGTCCAAGCGCATTATATTACCTTCTGCAATTCAAGCATCAGAGCTATACGGGTTCGGATTACAGCATCGGAATGCCTCGATTCAATATTCGATCTTCTCTAAAGAATTCAAAAAGATTATGTATCCGCGGTTTGTTGAACTAAACTGGGTAACGGGTGTCTCCAGCCCCTGGATCACGAACTACGAGGTCACTAAAGAAACGATAATTAACAAGAACTCAGAGGTCATAGAAATGCGTTTGGATACTGCGACTTCAAGTGGACCAGCACCTTCTATATTTTTGACAATCTCACTTGTGCAAGAGAAGAATAGCTGGGTGATTACCGGAGTGACATCGGACCCTGAGCTGCCGCGTGGCGGATTGCCTAGGAAGTAGGTATGTTATGGATAAAAAGAGCAAGCGTATTAGGGGATTCCCATACGCTTGCTCTTTTTTTGATTCGAAAGCACAATCGTTCAGTCCACGCGGTCTGTTTCTCCACAAATCATCAGTGACAATGTTCAGCCCAGAGTGGCAATGCCAGCTCGAGTCACAAATCATCAGCCTACGTTGGTGATTAATTAAGAGACCTCGCGTCAGACATCGTTACGGACCGTATTGCAGCTATTTTGGCATTATGATCGTTCTGGCGAGAGTTTCGGACTGTATGGCTCTTATTCCCCTGAAATCACGCATTATAGGAGTACTTTTGGGTGAATAGCTGCATCTGAGTCCGATAGCATGGCTAAATCGCCGAAATTGTGAAAATAAGAGCTCCTCGGTCCGATCACCGCCAAGCTCTAGTGGATTTGGAGTCGCAATGTTCAGCCCAGAGTGGCAATACCAGCTCGAGTCACAAATCATCAGCCTACGTTGGTGACTAATTAAGAAACCTCGCTTCACACATCGATACGGACCGTATTGCAGCTATTTTGGCATTATGATCGTTCTGGCGAGAGTTTCGGACTGTATGGCTCTTATTCCCCTGAAATCACGCATTATAGGAGTACTTTTGGGTGAATAGCTGCATCTGAGTCCGATAGCATGGCTAATTCGCCGAAATTGTGAAAATAAGAGCTCCTCGGTCCGATCCCCGCCAAGCTCTAGTGGATTTGGAGTCGCAATGTTCAGCTCAGAGTGGAAGGCCAACTCAGCATCACAAAGCCCAGCTTGCATTATAGAGTATAGCATACGTCACCAGCCCAGCTCATATCATACAGCGCAACTGACGTCGCATAGCCCAGCTCGCATTACACAGCGCAACTCACATCGCATAGCTCAGCTCACATCACAAAGCGTAGCTCGAGCCACCAGCCCAGCTCACGTCACCAGCCCAGCTCGCGAACCCCAGCTCAAGCCACAACAGCTACTAGACTATCCAGCTGTTAGGCGACTAATCTCTTCCCGCCTTCACCATCAATTCCGCCAGCATTTTGGGTTCGGTTCGAACGGTGGTCATGTGATCTCCTTTGCCCTCGATGAAGCGGAAGACGCCTAAATGACTGGATTGTGTAGGATGGAATCCGTATGGACCTTGCGGTATCGCGGTGTCCTCCGTTAGATAAAGATAACTTTTGGGGATCTGGAGACTGTAGAATTTCTTGAGATCAAGCTTTTCGAAAAGTGGACTTGCTGGCTCAGGAGGAGCTTGTTTATAAAAAGCTTGCGCTTCCGCAAGACTGGCGGTGTTGACGAATGTATCCCGGAAGAGAGGAAAGGGGAGCGTTATGGTGTTATTGCCGGAAGTATCTCTTAGCTGTTCAAAGTACTTAAGCGAATCAGCTGGAAATTGGTCCGCCAGACTTTGCCCATCCAGCGGTACGAAGGCATCGAAGAATACCAGACGTTTGATCCGATCCGGTACTTGCTGAGAGACGGTTTGGATCACCGATCCACCAAAGCTATGTCCGAGCAGAATGATATCCTTTAAGTCTTTTTGCTTGATAAAGTCGACAACAGACTGTGTAATTTGCGCATGCGTTACATTATTGTTTTTGTCCCCGCCATGACCGGCATATTCCGGAGTATAGACGGTGTGTCCTAAGCTGCGAAGTGCGGCGGCCGTTTGATCCCAAAAACCAGCAGTAGCCCAAGACCCATGAACTAGAACAAATGTAAGAGGCGCTTGTTTCGCTGCTGTTTTGTTATTGGCGGCCTCAACCGTGGAGCTGAGATTCATAGGCTGGAAACCCATAATTGTAAAGAGAGTGATACATAACGCTAACACTATTTTTGTGTGAATGGATTTCATACTATGCCTCCTATGTGGGGTGAGAGTGTAATACTTAGAGGATGCCCCGTTTAGAAAAGAAAGATGAATTTTTATCAGGAGTAGTGAATCTCCGCACCTAGGCATAGGCAAACGCATATCTTGTGTTTAGGGAAAGCAAAAATTTATAGCAACAGAAAGGCAGGAAAAAAAGTGACTTCATACATGGACTATACGTCCCCCAATACAGAGTTTACTTTTGATGTGAACACCAATACACTTTTTAAAAAAGATGCCAACAACTTCATTAACTTGCTGTCGATTAAACAATTGAACACGCTTGAGAACATATCGCTGCTGGATATTTTTCTTAGCAAATCAAATGTTGTGGAACCTCATTATCATCAAAATGCTGCAGAGCTTGTATATTGTATCTGCGGTTCAGCGGTAGTGTCTTTAATCAATCCGTTCACAAATGAACTTCTGCATTTTCCGATTTGTCCGGGTCAAGTGGCAAACGTGCCGCAAGGCTGGTGGCATTATGAGGTAGCTACTGTGGATAATACACATCTGCTCGCGATTTTTGACGCACCTATTCCTGAGGTCATTTTAGGTTCGGATATTCTTAGCAAAACCCCAGCAAATGTATTAGCCCATACTTACTGCTTAAATGAAGCTAAGGTAAAAGAAGCTCTTGCTCCAATCAAGCCGGGAACCTTCATCGGCCCTCCTGCTGACTGCTGCGAAGAAGATAAAGTAATGGGCAGCAGCAATATGGCTCCTAATATGGCCCCTAACATGGCCCCAAATATGCAAGCCAATGTTAAACCAAATATGCATCCTAATATGCAGCCAAATATGAATCCATACGCTCATATGCAGGCACAACCCATCCCGATATCTTCACAAATGCCTCCAGCTACACAAGCCTTTAATTATCAGCCTTACCCGATGCAAGGGTACTATACGCAGGGTTATGATCAGCATTATCGCCAACAACCCTATGTACAGCAGCAGCCGCATTACCAGTATCCAAATAACCAAGAGTAAACTAAAAAAACCTCCCGGAACTCTAGATTCCGGGAGGTTTCGTTGTTAAACCTAGGATAAACGGACAAGTACTCTTCCTCTAAGGTTTCCTTGCAGAATATCTTCCAATGCTTGCGGTAGCTCGTTTAACGTGACTTCACGATCCACGAGGTTCTCCAGTTGACTTGGCTTCAGATCGCTCGCCATCCGTTTCCAAGCCTTCTGGCGAAGGTCGGCAGGACATTCAACGGAATCTATGCCGAGAAGGTTAACACCCCGAAGAATAAACGGAAGTACTGTAGTTGGAACTGAAGTGCCTCCGGTTAAGCCACTTGCAGCTACAGAACCTCTGTAGGTGATTTTACTCAAAACTGCGGCAAGGGTGTCACCACCCACCGAATCTACTGCGCCTTGCCATAATTGTTTGTCCAAGGGTTTGCTGGCGCCGCCAATGACCTCTTCACGTGAGATCACGTCTTCGGCTCCTATACCTCTAAGGTAATCGGTAGCTTTGGCGTTACCTGTGCTTGCCACTACGCTATACCCTTTTGCGCCAAGCATGGCAATAGCAGATCCACCTACACCGCCGGTAGCGCCTGTTACAAGTACTTTGCCTTTGTCCGGGGAAACGTCATGATCTTCCAGGGCTAGTATGGACAAGGCAGCTGTCAGTCCTGCAGTACCGTAGATCATAGCTTCTTTAAGCGTCAGGCCTTCGGGAAGGGGAGTGATCCAACCTGCGGGAATCCGAGCGTATTCGCTAAAGCCGCCAAAGTGTGATACGCCAACACCATATCCTGTCGCAATGACTTGCTGCCCTTTATGAAACCGCTCATCTGTGGAAGATACCACAACACCGGATAAATCTATCCCTGGAATAAAGGGATATGTTCTTAGAATTTTACCGTTTGGAATACTGGCTAAACCGTCTTTATAGTTTACACTGGAGTAAGCAACCTTAATTACAACCTCTCCAGCTGGCAGATCCTCTAGGGTAACCGGCTTAACAGCTACGGAGAAGGATGATTCTGTTTTGTCGACAACTAACGCCTGAAATGATTCTGTCATAAGTGTGAGCTCCTTCAACTACGTTATAGGTAAGACATGTATATAATATTTATTCTGCCCGGTCAACTTGTGATTGTCTATGATATAGCGCAATTGTTTATTAAGGTTCCGTTAAATCTTGTGATAGAGGGTGAAGCTTATGAAATGGAAAAATTTAATGGGTACAGTCTTAGCGGGTATCACATTAGTCTCACTTGGCTTTAATGGATATTCTTTTTATAACAAGCCACCAAAAGAGACTAACCAAACTACCAAGGAGCTTGTTCAAACTATAGGCGAGATTTCAATCCAATCTAACTCTGAGAGTGGAGTGCAGGGTGAAAGCGTGGAGGAACTGAAAAAAAATTATTTATAACTTACCTCAAGTGGAGAAAAAATTAGCTTTTATAAAGGGAGTAATCACAGAAGGGAACTCGGTTTATCTGGATCTGGATGAGGTGGAATGGTTCGGTGGAGAGGCGGCAGAAATTGCGGCTAAAGAAGATGGTATACAAGAACCCGAATCATTGCCTAATGGATTCTATATCCGAAATGCAAGCGATGAAATCGAACGACTTAAGCTTGAGACTGATGTAACTATAGCTGAACTAAATGGGGCGAGACCTCAGCAAGTTGACTATACGAATTTTATTAGCGAAGAGCTTGTGGATAGATTATTCCATCTGACATTTGTAGAAGGTAAGGCTGTTTTGCTAGAAGAGCAGTACAGACCTTAGTGAGGGAGAGCAACTGAAAGTGCCAGCGGAGAAAAGAATCGGCGGGATGCTCTACAGCATGCAGTGAAGGTAATGAAGAGTAGAAGAGCTTACGGTTTGTTTATGCTTACATACACTTAAGATTATGATGAAATTTATTTTCACGGGAAAAATGGCTCTGTGTCCGTAGCTGCCATACCTGATGTATTTGGACCGGGTGCGGATGGGAATACTGTATGAAGAAAAATTTTTCGTTGATCTAGTTAATAGGCGGAAGATATGTTTAAATGGGAAAGTATAGTATTTTTTAAATAATAGGATTGAAGAAAGAGAGGCTAATTCATGTCGATTGCGACTACAATGATTATCAGGCTCGAAATTCGGAAATCGGTTGCATCTTTTGGCGATGTTGCTTCAGGAATTGCCGCAGCTGGCGGAGATATTGTTGCTATTGACGTGATACGTGCAGGGAAGGATGTCACTACCCGAGATATAACAGTGAATGTGCAAGACGCAGCTAATGGAGAAATTATCTCAATATTATCGAAGATGCCGGGAATTAAAATAATCAACGTGTCGGATCGGACGTTTCTGGCTCATCTTGGCGGAAAAATCGAAATCACACCTAAAATGCCGATTAAAAATCGGGAGGATTTATCCTTAGTGTATACGCCGGGGGTAGCCCGAGTGTGTACGGCGATTGCCGAAGATCCCAGAAAAGCTTATTCTCTGACGATGAAAAGAAATACAGTTGCAGTCGTTTCGGACGGCACTGCTGTGCTTGGACTAGGGGATATCGGCCCGGAAGCAGCTATGCCTGTCATGGAAGGTAAGGCGATGCTGTTTAAGCAATTGGCGAACATTGATGCTTTTCCGCTATGCTTAAATACCAAAGATCCGGAAGAAATTATCAATATCGTAAAAGCAGTTTCTCCTGGCTTTGGAGGGATAAACTTAGAGGATATAAGTTCACCACGCTGCTTTGAAATCGAACGGCGGCTTGCGGAAGAGCTGGACATTCCGGTATTCCATGATGATCAGCACGGAACTTCCGTGGTGGCTTTTGCAGGACTTTTGAATGCGCTTAAAGTTGTTAATAAATCTATTGAAAATGCGCGGATTGTTGTTGTGGGTATAGGGGCGGCTGGGGTGTCCATATGTAATCTGCTGCTGGCAGCGGGCGCGCGTTATATTTATGCGGTTGATCGTGAAGGCGTTCTCAGAAAAGATCTCCAGTATGATAATCCGGAATGGCAGAAGCTTGCTGCCGCAACCAATCCTGAGGGAATTGAGGGTGGAATAACGGAGGTTATACGAGGGGCAGATGTCTTTATTGGGGTGTCCCGTGGGGGGATTCTGACCGTGGAGCATCTTAAAAGCATGGCCAGTGATAACATCGTTTTTGCGATGGCTAATCCTACACCGGAGATTGAACCGGATTTGGCAGAACCTTTTGTTCGCGTTCTAGCGACAGGCAGAAGTGATTATCCGAACCAGATCAACAATGTGTTATGTTTTCCGGGTATTTTCCGTGGCGCACTTGATTGCCGGGCTAGAACTGTGAATCTGGAAATGAAGCTGGCTGCGGCAAAAGCCATTGCATCGGTCGTTCATCCCGATGAACTCAATGAGCAATATATCATCCCAAGTATTTTTAACGAAAAAGTAGTTGAACAGGTCCGCCTGGCAGTAATCCAAGCGGCTATATCCACGGATGCAGCACGCCGGATTCCTAAAGACGTAGCAGCTATAACGGAATAAGAGCTATACGATAAATGGACTGCTTTGCTTACTTAGAGAGCAGTCTATTTGTTTTTATATTTGGAGGGAAATTGCCCGAATTGCAACTTTAAATCCACTTAAAGGTGAGGGAATGTATGAGAAAAATTCATATTATGGGAGCCTCAGGCGTAGGAACGAGTACATTAGGTTACGAATTAGCTAAAGTGTTGCCACATGTCCAGTTAGACAGTGACGACTATTTTTGGGAGCATAAATTCACTAAGCAACGTGAGGTCAATGAGCGATTAGCAAGACTTACAAGAGATTTGACTCATAAGGAACCTTGGATTCTGAGCGGTGCGGTATGTGGCTGGGGAGACGGCCTTCGACCATTATTCGATTTGGTTATTTTTCTAGGACTTCCACCGGAAATTCGTTTAGATAGATTAAGAGCCAGAGAGTACGAGAGATATGGTGATCATATTTTGCCTGGAGGAAGTAAATATGAAGCGTATCAGAGCTTTATGGAGTGGGCGGCATTATATGATGTAGCTGGAGTTGAAGTCAGGAGCAAAGTGCTGCATGAGGAATGGATGTCCGCACTGGAATGTCCTATTTTACGAATAGAGGAAGATTTATCGGTTGGAGATCGTGTTGAGATCGTGCTGAGATATTTACAAATGGTATAGGAGGAACTTTTGGTCGGCGGAATATATTCAACAGGCTACAGAAGAATTCAGCAATAATGTTGAGGGAGTCAACGGCGAGTTAAAGTCCGTACATTCTGGGATTGGTGCGTAGAGTGGGATGGACAGATGGATGAATTCGAGTTGATAGTTCGTAAATAATGGGGCTATGAAGAAGATTAAGCTGCATCCATTTTATGTGGCTAGTGCTGGGGCGGATGGCTTGGTATTATGGGCATTCTTCTTTTATGAAGATGTTGGCACAGCAGTTGGTCCAAAGAGGTTATAATTGAAAGCCTATATCTCATCCACGGAATGGTGGACTGTATGTGTATGAGCAGGGCTGTTAATTTAAAAGAAAGCAGGATGAACAATCATGGTTGATATTAAAGAAATAGAAATGGAATCTCTTCCTGAACTGGGGAATTTATATCAAGAGCTGATGAATAAACCGTCTGACCTTAATAAGCTTGAAGAAGTGTTTAAAGTGGTTAAGGCGGATAACCGGTACATTCTATTGGGTGCTTTTGTAGAGGGGGAGTTACTAGGGTCTTTGATGGGCATCGTGTGTCAGGACTTAGTGGGGGACTGCAAACCGTTTATGGTGATTGAGAATGTGGTCGTTTCAGCGCGGGCACGCCGTCAAGGCGTCGGCAAAAAACTTATGAACGCCATTGAACAAGCGGCCCGGGAAAGAGACTGCTATTATATTATTTTAGTCTCCGGTGAGCAGCGGAAGGAAGCGCATGTGTTCTATGAATCGTTAGGTTATAGAGATGAAAAGGTAGAAGGATACCGAAAACATTTAAGTTCCCATTAAAAAGTACAACAACTTTCTAGGAGGTTTTTATTTGCAGACATTTTTTCAATATAACTGGATGGTCCGCGAACAATGGTATGAGTGGTGTGCAAATATTTCTGAGGAGGAGCTGCTTGCAATACGTATAGGTGGTGTAGGCAGTATACTCAAGACGCTTTTTCACATTGTGGATGTGGAGTGGAGCTGGATTCAAGTATTGCAAGGAAAACCGGATTTCCAAGAGGATTTTGAGCAGTACAAGACTTTGCAGCATGTACGAGAATTGGATGCAAAATTCCACACAGAGGTGGAACCCTTTGTAACGGCTTGGCATGAGGGGCTGGAGCAGAGGATTTTTGAGGATCACCTTCCGGATGGCAGGATCGTGACCGATGCCTGGGGTGAGGTAATGCGCCATGTGATTGCTCATGAGATTCATCATGTCGGGCAATTATCTGTCTGGGCCAGAGAGATCGGAAAACCGCCGGTTTCAGCTAAACTGATTGGCAAAGGGCTGATAAACAGCCTGCCTGGCAAAGCGTAGACAAGCTATTCAGCGTATACTCAGATTCATATTTTACAATCTCCTTGAACTGCGAAAACATAAATCAGTACTTCAAGGAGGATTACACATGGTGAAGAAGAAAAATTTGCTGAGAAAGTTTATGGCAGTTACACTAAGTCTTGCTATCGTCTCAACAGCGTTTGGAGTTGCTGGAAACACGCCCGTAGTTAGTGCGGCGGATGCAGGTGTAACGAAAGCGTATGAATCCCTGTTCGCGGGTGACAGAATCATTGATGTTAAAGTAACGATTGATGATGCGGATTGGAAAAGTATATTAGCAAGTCCCCTCGAAAAAGAATACAAAAAAGTTAAGGTTGAAGTTGACGGGAATGTTGTTGAAAATGTTGGATTTTCTACTAAAGGGAATCTGACGTTAAAATCGGTAGCCAGTATGACAGACTCGGACAGATACAGCTTCCGGCTGAAATTTGATAAATATGATAAGAAGCAAACGTTACTTGGTCTTGATAAAATGGTACTGAACAACAATTTTTCGGACCCTTCGTATATTCGTGAATATTTACATTACGAAGCGCTCCGTTCTGTTGGTGTGGATGCACCTTTGACTGTGTTCACCAACCTGTATATCAACGGAGAATTATATGGGTTTTATGTAGGTGTGGAAGCGATAGATGACAGCTATCTAGAACGTACCTATGGAGAAACTTATGACGAAGGTGTTCTGTATGATACAGAAGAAAAAAGTTATCTGCAGTACAAAGAAGACAGTGACTACGAAACGATAACTTATGATACAGGTAAAGAAGATGATAAAGCTTCGTTAAAGAACTTCATCAAGGTACTGAATGAGATGCCTGCCGGTGAGAAGGGTTCTATTGAAAGTGTGCTAGATGTGGATTCGGCCCTGAAGTATATCGCCGCTAATGCTGTATTGGGTAACTATGACAGCTATAACGGGGATAAAGGTCATAATTATATGTTGTACGGGGATGCATCCGGTAAATTTAGTGTACTTCCATGGGATATGAACATGTCCTTTAACGGGTATTCTGGTGGCGGAGGCGGCAGAGCAGGTACAACAGCTGCTGCGGGCACAACATCTACATCGGCAACAACCATTGCAGCCAATACCAACGCAGTAACTGCATCGATTGATAATCCTACACTTGGGATAAGTTTAGATCAGGTCCCAATGATTGCTAATCTGTTGGAAGTGCCTGAATATAAGACTAAATACTTGAAATATGTATCTGAGCTGGTAGATTATTTGGAAGGAATTCAGAGCAGAATCACTGAATTGGCTACCTTGATTAAACCTTACGTTCAAGCAGACCCAACCAAATTTTATACCATGGAACAATTTGAAAGTAATGTTACTTATTCAGCAACAGGTGAGATGGGTGGTAGTGGAGGAATGACTCCACCAGCTGGGATGGAAGGCATGACACCTCCGGATGGAACGACACCGCCAGCACGTCCTGATAATACAGGGACTGCGACTGATGGTAATCCTACACCTCCAACAGGTAACGCTGGAGGCGGGGGACAAGGTATGGGCACAATGGCTGCAGGTTCGATTATGACCTTTGCGCTGAACAGACTTGCTAATCTGCAAGGCCAGCTAGGACTTAACGTCACACCTCTACCCTCTGTAACTACAACACCATCAACAACTAATCCGAACACGACGGGCACTAAGGGAATATCCGTACTTTTAAACGGAACAGCGGTCAGCTTTGCAGATCAGCTTCCTGTGAATAAGGATGGCCGGGTGCTTGTGCCAGTGAATGCAATCTTTAATACTCTGGGTGCTACAGTAACCATGGATCAAACGACTAAGAAAATCACTGCAGTAAAAGACAATACAACGATCGTAATGGCCATTGGCAGCAAGACTGCTTACATCAATGGCAAAGCGCTCACACTCGACGTTCCTCCGCAAATTATCGGAAATCGGACATTAGTTCCGGTTAGATTTATTTCCGAGGGATTGAATATGGATGTGAAGTGGGATGCGGGGACTTCTACAGTTACAGCTACGACTAAAACAGCAGCTTAATAATTAGCTTTATCGCGTATGCGGAAATCCGGGGCAAGCTCTGGATTTCCGCATTTTTTAATTCAAGCAGATCAACTCGTGCTGCTGCTAGAGAGCAGTGGCGGAAACCAGACATGACGAAGATCAACCCAACCCTGGCTATTGAAGCTAACCCCGCGGACAGAGGGGAGATAAGCTGTCTGAGTGGGCTTTTCATACAAAATATGTAGGTGGTGCTCTTTAATCAGACGGTTCTCGATGATACTGAAACTTTCCGCTCGGGCCACCGGATTAGGTTCGCGCGCGATGGTATACAGCCAGCCTTCTATATCCGCCCGGGTATACGGTTCAATATGCTGGGAGAGCGTAAGGTATAGATCAAATAAACGAAGTTGTTCATCCTCGTCACGGAATAATGAGAAAACAATCAGGTCAGATTCCAGCCGAATCGGACCTTTAAATTCCTCTGGAGACACGGAAATGACATTGCATTTATAACCTTGTTGCTCTAGTCTAGTGGCAATAAAATCAGCATCGCCAGCATATTGTGGAATCGTAGAGATTTGCAACGTGATTTCTTGATCTTTTATCGCTTCTTGCTCGATGGACGCTGAATCGTCTTTTAAACAGGAGACTATTTTTGCCCGAAGCAGGGGATCGCTTAACGGTCCCTTTTTTTGCGTATTGCAGGTGACGAATTTCCGGATGGAAGACTCCGAATGAATTCGGCTCCAGGTCGAAGAACTGGCGGATGAGGGATTCTGAATCACGTGAAAAGCAGAACCCGTATCAGAGGATGACGTTTCGGTATCCCACGGGACATAAAGGATTTCAACCCGATCTAAATGAGCCCGTCCTTGAAAATAATAAGGAAAAACCTCCAGCACACAAGTGTCCTCGGTCATGTCCACAACCTTAAAGGGGCCAGTCCCCACGGGTCTACGGCCAAAGCTCTGCTCATCTATTCCTTCTAAATCACGCGGTACAATTGCGGCTCTGCTCGTGCACAAAAATGGCAGAAATAGTTCATTAGGCTGCTTAAGCGTAATTTGAACGGTAGATGGATTTAATGCGGTGACCCGCTGGATTTCTTTGAAAATATAGCTATAGAGTGTCCGTTTAGAGGTTCGCATCAACCGTCCCAGGGAATAGACTACATCCTTGGCTGTAAGCACTTTTCCATGATGGAATAACACCTCTTTGCGCAGAAAAAAAGTCCAGAGCGTCCGGCTCTCATCGACTTCCCAGGCGTGAGCCAGACAGGGAACAATTTTGTCCCGTTCACCGCTTCTTTTCACTAACCCGTCGAAAACATGGCTGGAAACAAATGACTCTGCCAGCAAATTCATATATAACGGATCGAAGGTATGTAGCTGCTGGGTAATGGGCAGGCGGAGAGTATCAATTTGTTTGTCACTACGAATTTCAGAATGATGCCCAAAATAGGTCAGCAGCCAACCCTGTAGTGTATCCTGCAGTGAGGTGGAGCTGGCATGGGTTTTGATGCCTTCTATAGCGTGGTGGACATCTTTGCGGCTAATCGCCTGCATCATGGATTGAAGGGCAATTTCTTCGGAGGGAACAAGAAATTGCAGCAAAGAGCGGCTTCCCCGCCCACGCTTAGGCGTCCATTTGATCCATTCCTGCAACATCATTTTATTCACAATATGCATGGCATTGCGGTGTGTACAGCCGAAAATCAATGCCAACTCATCCATCGTCACTGAGATTTCTGTTGCTCCCCCAAAATGAGATTGCAGCTTTAAAAATTGGCTATGCAGCTTCATTGTCTTGGTTCCTTTCGGAAAATAGGAAATTATAAATAAATTCTTTCTCTTTTTTTTCTTATTTTATCACGTAAAATAAGGATGAGAAAGTAAGAAAATGGGGGTAATTACCATGACCGAGGAAATGGAAACGGGAACGGGACTTAGGCTTAATCGATCGCTTGCTGCTTTGCTTGCTGCGTTCTTACTGGCAATAGTTCATCAGTATTTATTTTATGGAAAGCTGGCGGGCCTATCGTATCCAATCTTTGTGTGTCTGTTCTATGCGTTCATGCTTTATTATGCCAAGGCTAAAATCCGCAAGCTCAACATATTCAGTTACTTCTGGTTTGGAGCGATTTTTCTACTTTCATTAACCTATTTATTCTTTCATAATTTTTTCTTCTTTGGGCTGAACCTGCTGGTGATCCCGGTGTTGATTTTATTACATATGACTTATTTGCTTAGTGATAAACGGCCGGCTTGGAGCCGGCTTGGATTAGTGGGGAACACGCTGGAGCATGTGCTTCCACAGAATTTCCGCCATTGGAGCACTGTGTTTACGATCATTAAAAGGACTGGCGGCAGTAAAATGAAGGACGAGCGTAAGCAGGTCATGGGGAAAGTGCTGATAGGACTTGCGATCTCTTTTCCAATATTGCTGGTTGTGGTTACTCTGCTGTCCTCAGCGGACGGAGTGTTTCATCATGTACTGCTGGAGCTGCCGAATGTGCTGGATCGGATTTCATTTGGGGAAAGTTTTGTGCGGGTGCTGTGGATTATCCTGCTGGGCATGGGCTTGTTCGGCTTAGTGTGGGGGTATGTGGATTCGAAAATCTATGACTGGAATATGCAGCCTAAGGAATATGGTCCAGTGCTGGCGCCTGTAAGCTTTAAAATGGATCCGATAATTATGACGACGATTCTTATAGCCATTAACACGGTATATGTATTGTTTGTTTTCGTACAGTTTTCTTACTTGTTTGGAGCATGGGAAGGGATTTTACCAGAGGGCAGCTCATATGCTGATTACGCACGTAGTGGATTTTTTGAGCTGATTATGGTGGCTGCGATTAATTTCGTGATTTTGCTGCTGGCTTTGGTATCGGAAGGAAAAAGAAGTGGAGGGCTGCAAAAATTTATTAATGTCCTGCTCTACATTCTGGTTGGTTGCTCGACAGTGATGCTATATTCCGCCTATACCCGTCTGACTCTATATGAAGAGGTGTACGGCTATACCACGACTCGGTTTTTAGTGCATGCATTTATGATATTTATGGGCTTATTGTTGGTGGTTGCAGCCTTACGGATAGCTGTTCAGCGTGTGCCATTGGCGAAATGTTATATTGTGCTGGGCTTGATCTCCTACGTCGTCATGAACTATATCGGGATGGATGTTATTATCGCTAATAAAAATATGGATCGTTATGCGGCAAGTGGTAAATTGGACGCCAATTATTTGGTCCGTTTATCTCCGGAGGTCATCCCTTCTCTGATAAGGTTTAGTGAACAGGAAGATGGGATGCTGGATGATTTTTTAAAGAATGAATGGAGAGAACTCAATAAGCGTGAGCGGGCCTGGCAGTCGTTCAATTTCCCGCAATATCTGGCGCAGCGTGAGCTGGCTGAATATTTTGCACAGTAAAGGTAAGAAGAAGGTGTGAGGTCAGTGAGGAAGAAGCCATTTAAAAGAGGCTGGTCATTTATCATCATTTTTATTACGGTAGGTTTAAGTTACGGGATCTATCATATCTATTTATACAATGCGCCCAAACAAAATCATTACTCGCGTGTTTCCAGCACCAATCTTGAACAGGAAAGTCTGGGCGGCATTCAGCTGCTTCAAAGCCTTGATTCAATTGCTAGGGAACCTAAGCCAAATAATGATATAGAGCGGTATCAGTATTATGATCTGGGTAACGAGACAACAATAGCCACAGCGCGTGGTGATGATAAAATAATTCTAATCAGCGTCTATTCCGATCATACGATGAGTACGGCAAGAGATATTCATGTTGGAGCTTCAGCAGACGAAGTGATCAAGGCTTATGGCACTTCTTATTATAAAAGAGGGGAGCAAGGGGCTGAGATTATCGGATACGTGGATAAAATCAACCATCGGAGTATTGAATTTTGGCTGCAGGATCAGAAGGTAGAGATGATTCGTTATTGTGTGGATTCTGTTGTAATGTAAAGTGTCATAGGAAAACCTCATTAAAAAGGACATATGTCCTTTTTTTGTGGGGTATTCTAAATTACACTGGAGCAAACAATAGAGGGGGCACAACATGCAGACGATAAATGACCGTGAGGCTGTCCGTGCCTTGGCAGTGAAGAACGGTCTGGACGGAATATTTAGCCCGCTGGTAACGCATAAAATGGAGTTGAGACGTTACGCGGATGAAGAAAAGCTGTGTTTGGTTGGCGATCAATTGGATGGAATGTTCATATTGGTTGAGGGCAAGCTCAAAATTCAGACCTTGCTGCCAAATGGCAAATCTATGCTGGTGCGGTTTACAAATCCGATATCTGTGATTGGGGATGTAGAGCTGCTTCACCGGTTCCCTGTTAAGAATCAAGTGGAGTCTGTGGGTGAGAGCTTGATTCTTTTTGCAGGGAGAAGACTACTCCTGAGAGAGCTTGAGGAAAATACAGCGTTGTTACGTTTTCTCGTCGGAGAACTTAGTCACAAATTGCATACGCTCGGTCAAGCCTCCGCACTTAACCTGTTGTATCCTGTGGAGAATCGATTTGCCAGTTATTTAATGTCTTTGTTCGCAGATAAAAACGGTGACCGGCGAGTGGAGGAGATTCGGACCTCAAGTCTTATTGAAACAGCAGAATTGCTTGGCACAAGCTATCGGCATCTTAATCGAATCGTGCGTCGTTTTATTGATGAAGGAATCATTACACGAAATCGTGGACGCTTAAGTGTACTGGATGAATCGAAGCTGGCAGAGCTGGCTAACGGAAATTTATACGAATAAAAAGATCTCAAAAGACCATTAGTTCCTGCCCTCGGCCGGAAATAGGGGTCTTTTTGTTTTTTTAAGCAAACATTCAGTTCAAATTCAGAGAGGCTTAAGGGAGAGCTAGTAGGATAAAAGTACCAAATAGACCTACATACATATAGAGATGAGGAAAAACGATGGTGAAAAGTATCCGTGGGAAAATAGTCTTAGGATTTACTGCTGTGATTATAGTCTTTCTAGTGGCGATAGCCGGAAACACATTGTTTCAGGGGAAGGTTACCCAATTGACAGATCAGGTTAATCGTAACTGGGACAAGCTGTCACTTGTTCAAGGCTTAACGGATAAGATTCGTACCGCAGATGAGCTGGGTGCTCGTTATGTGATGAGCAACACAGATGATGAGCGGAATTCCTATCTGGCGCAGTATGAAGAAATGCTCCCATTGATTGAAAATGCTATTACAGAGCTGGAGAGTGCCCGATTAAGTGAAGCTGAGTTAAAGGGTGTAACTGAGCTGAAGAGCAAATGGAATGATTATTTGATCGTTCTGAAGGAAGCTTTTGCTTTAGCTAAGGAAGGCAACTTCCCGGAAGCGCAAAAGAAATTCACGGACCTATCATTAGACGCTATGATAGAATCTCAGATTGTGTTTCAGAACATGCTCATGGAGGAAATAGAGAATGGACAAAGCCTGGCAAATTCGCATCGTAATAACGCTTTGATTACTAGCTTTGGTGTGACCGGATTGTCGGTAGTGCTCGCGGTGATCCTTGCGCTGCTAATTTCTGGACGAATTATTAAACCGCTTCGTGATGTGAACACGCAGTTGAAGGAAATTGCAGATGGGGATGCCGATCTTACGCGCAAGTTAAGTGTTCGTTCTAAAGATGAGATTGGTGAACTGGCGTTTAACTTTAATAAAATGACAGATAATCTGGGCACGATGATTGAACAGGTGAAGTTATCGGCAAATAGTCTCGCGAATTCCTCTACAAAGCTTAGGTCAGATAGTGGAGTGACGGCAGGCGCCACAGAACGAATATCGGATTTTATGGGTGAAATCGCTTCCGGAACAGCCAAACAGATGAATGATTTGCAGACCAATACGATTACAATCTCAGAAATATCACTAGGAATCGGCCAAATTGCTGCCAGTGTCCAGGACATCTCGGAAGCCTCCCATCGCTCTGCGGCATTTGCCATTACAGGAGATGAATCCCTTCAGGCCGCTGGGCAGCAAATGGAATCGATTAATCACTCCATACAATCTTTATCACAGCAAGTCCAAGGTTTTGTGAATCGATCTCAGGAGATTGGCAGTATTGTAGGAGTCATAAAAGGAATCGCTTCGCAGACGAATATGCTGGCCCTAAATGCGACGATTGAGGCAGCTCGTGCTGGTGAGCAAGGTAGAGGTTTTGCTGTGGTTGCCGATCAGGTCCGTAAGCTGGCAGAGCAGTCCGCGGAATCCGCCAATCAAATTGCAGAAATGGCGACTGGGATCCAAAGTGAAGCAGATGATGCCATGAAGGTGATGATGAGCAGCATGCGTGAAGTAAAGGGAGGTACGGAGATTATCGAGGAAGCGGGACGTTCCTTCGGTGAGATTCGATTATCTATAGATTCACTCGCCGAACAGGTTCAGGAAGTATCTGGAGCCGTGGAGGAGATTACGGCGGCTGCGGATGAGATTGTAGAGTCAATTCGTAACGTTACGCAAATCTCGGAAACAACCGCTGCGAGTACTCAGCATGTGTCAGCAGCCTCACAAGAGCAAATGGCTTCGGTCGAACAAATTGCATTCTCTGCAAGTGAATTAAGTACAATGGCGCATGGACTGCAAGGGTTGGTAGCTAGATTTAATGTATAACATGAAGCTTCGGAGAGTTAAGGGGCAATATAGTCCCCTTGTCCTCTCCGGGGCTTTTTTTTGTTGAACGTAATATCCCACATACAAAGCATAGAAATTGCCATCGACGGCCATCTACGTATAACTTATATTATTAGCGTTATTAGTTAGCTTGTATCCGTAATCCATCATTTCAAATGTAGGAGGCGAATGTCTATAAAACTACTGTTTTGAAAGCGCATCCTTTCTGCTGTATAGCTCCACAAAATTTTGGAAGGTGGTTATTCAATGATAGCAGCTTCTAAAAGATTTACCGGGAAGACGGCAGTACTTTATTGTTTGATTGTTATATTATTTGTAGGTCAGTTAGGATTATATCCCTCGGTGAGTTTAGCTGCGGGGAATTTAGCCCAAGGGAAGACTATTACTTCAAGCTCGTTCGGTGATGTATACGTAGCAGCCAATGCTAATGACGGCAGCCAAGGAACGTATTGGGAGAGCGCAAGCGGTGTTTTTCCACAATGGATTAAAGTGGATTTAGGGGCAGCAAGCAGCGTGAATCAGGTTGTGTTAAAGCTGCCTACGAATTGGGAAACAAGAACTCAAACGTTAGCGGTGCAAGGGAGTACAGATGATGCAGCTTACAATAACTTAGTAGATTCCGCCAATTATACATTTAATCCAACGAGTGATTCCAATACAGTGACCATCAGCTTTACAGCTGCGAATGTCAGATATGTTAAACTGAATTTCACATCCAATACGGTCTGGCCAGCAGCACAGTTAGCGGAATTTGAGGTTCATGGTAATACAACTACAACTCCATCCTCAGGATATGAAGCGGAGAATGCCGCATTATCCGGTGGTGCCAAGGTTAACACGGATCATACAGGTTATACAGGTACAGGATTTGTTGATGGTTACCTAAATCAAGGTGCTGCAACTGCATTTAGTGTTAATGTAGCTTCTGCTGGTAACTATGATGCTACATTAAGATTTTCAAATGCATCAGGCAGTACAAAAACCATTAGTGTTTATGTGAATGGAACTAAAATTAAGCAAACCTCACTTGCGAATCTGGCCAATTGGAATACGTGGTCAACAAAGATTGAGACGCTGGCTCTGAATGCTGGCGCTAACACGATTACTTATAAGTACGATACAGGAGACACTGGAAATGTGAATCTAGATAATTTGAACGTCACTCCAGCTTCTGCGACAACACCAACGCCGACGGCAACTCCAACACCAACGGCAACTCCAACACCAACGGCAACACCTACCTCAACTCCAACGGTAACACCAACACCGACACCGACGGTAACTCCTACGCCAACACCGACAGTAACACCTACACCAACTCCAACGGTAACACCGACCCAGACACCAACAGTTACACCAACGCCTGGGGCGGGTTCCAATCTGGCTTTGAACAAAAGCATCAACGCTTCCTCTTCCGTCTTTACCTTTGTTCCTGCAAATGCGAATGACGGTGATGTAACTACTTACTGGGAAGGAGCAGGAGGAAGTTATCCCAATACATTATCTGTAAACCTGGGTAGTAATGCCGATATTACATCCATTGTCCTCAAACTGAATCCATCATCAGCCTGGTCCACACGTACTCAGACTATTCAAGTGCTTGGGCATAATCAGAATACAACAGCCTTTACTAGTCTTGTGCCAGCAACCGTGTATACTTTTAATCCGGCAACCGGCAATACGGTCACTATTCCGGTAACGGCCACGGCTAGTGAAGTACAGTTGAAGATTACCACCAATACTGGTTCAACCGCTGGACAAATCGCTGAATTCCAAGTGATGGGTGCACCAGCTGCTAATCCGGATTTGGCGATAACCGGTCTTACATGGTCACCTTCAGCTCCAGTAGAGACCAATGCCATTACTTTAAATGCAACGGTAAAAAATATTGGAACATTAGCTTCCACAGCGACTAATGTAAATTTCTACTTGGGCAGCACACTTGTAGGTACTAGCCCAGTGGGGGCATTAGCGGCTGGCGCATCTACGAACGTCACTTTAAATATGGGCGTAAAGGATGCAGCTACCTATACTTTAACTGCAAAGGTTGACGAGAATAATACGGTTATTGAATTGAACGAAGGCAATAACAGCTTCACTAGTCCAAATTCTCTTATTATTGCTCCCGTATCCAGTTCTGATCTAGTAGCTTCCCCAGTTAGCTGGACACCAAGCAATCCAGCAGGCGGCAATGTGGTCAGCTTCTCGGTGGCAATCAAGAATCAAGGGACGGCAGCATCCGCAGGGGGTGCGCATAACATAACCCTGAAGGTTCTGGATGCTACTACGAATGCTGTACTCCAAACCTTAACTGGAACCTATAACGGCGTGATTGGCAGTGGAGTAACAGCGCCTCCTGTTAGCCTTGGCACTTGGACAGCAGCTAATGGCAAATATACTGTGAAGACCGAAATTGCCGTAGACACTAATGAGCTGCCAGTTAAACAAGCCAACAATATTCAAACACAGTCTCTTTTTGTAGGTCGTGGAGCCAATATGCCTTACGACATGTATGAGGCTGAGGAGGGCGTGATTGGTGGCGGGGCTGTGAAGCTTACTGCTAATCGGACCATTGGAGATCTTGCGGGTGAGGCTTCAGGCAGAAGAGCAGTTACACTGAATACTACAGGCAGTTATGTAGAATTCACTACTAAGGCTGACACTAATACACTGGTCACCCGCTTCTCGATTCCAGATTCGGCGAGTGGAGACGGTACGAATGCTACACTGAACATCTATGTGAACGGAGTTTATACCAAGGCGATTAATCTGACCTCTAAATATGCATGGCTGTACGGTTCAGAGATAAGTCCCGGCAATTCACCAAGCGCGGGCTCTCCGCGGCATATTTATGATGAAGCCAACATTATGTTCGACAGCACGATTCCGAAAGGTAGTACGATTCGACTGCAAAAGGATGTGGCAAATACCTCGCAGTATGCCATTGATTTCATCAGTCTGGAGCAGGTTTCACCAATTGCCAATCCAGATCCGGCCAAATATACGGTCCCAGCCGGCTTTACACATCAGGATGTGCAAAATGCGCTAGATAAAGTACGCATGGATACGACCGGAAATCTCGTAGGTGTGTATTTGCCAGCAGGTAACTATCAGACCTCCAGTAAATTTCAGGTCTATGGAAAAGCAGTGAAGATCATTGGTGCAGGCCCATGGTATACGAGATTCTACGCTCCAACGAATCAGGAGAATACGGATATCGGTTTCCGGGCAAGCGATACTGCTAATGGCTCTACTTTTGCGAATTTTGCTTACTTTGGGAACTACACATCACGTATTGATGGTCCGGGTAAAGTATTTGATTTCTCCAATGTGGCAAATATTACGATCGATAACATCTGGACCGAACATCAGGTGTGTATGTACTGGGGAGCTAATACGGATTACATGGTGATCAAAAACTCCCGTATCCGCAACACCTTCGCTGACGGCATCAATATGACGAATGGCAGCACGAATAATCTCGTATCCAATATTGAGGCACGGGCTACAGGGGATGATAGCTTTGCATTGTTTTCGGCTATTGATTCCGGTGGTGCAGATATGAAGGATAATATTTATGAGAATCTCACTTCAATCTTAACCTGGCGGGCAGCAGGTGTAGCCGTCTATGGCGGATATGCCAATACCTTCCGCAACATTTATATTGCCGACACGCTTTGCTATTCTGGAATTACGATCAGCTCACTTGACTTCGGGTATCCAATGAACGGCTTTGGCGCTTCACCGACAACGAATTTTGAGAATATTTCCATTGTTCGTGCAGGTGGACATTTCTGGGGGGCACAGACCTTCCCGGCAATCTGGGTATTCTCAGCCTCTAAGGTATTCCAAGGCATTCGTGTCAGTGATGTGGATATCATTGATCCAACCTATCATGGTATCATGTTCCAGACCAACTATGTCGGCTCCGCGCCGCAGTTCCCAGTGACAGATACCATCTTCACGAATGTCACAATTTCCGGTGCGCAAAAGAGTGGAGATGCTTTTGACAGCAAATCCGGAGTGGGCATCTGGGTAAATGAAGCGGCTGAGGCTGGGCAAGGTCCTGCCAGAGGGTCAGCCACCTTTAACAATCTGAAAATTACCAACACGGTAACGAATATTAAAAATAATACGTCTACTTTTACGATTAACGTTAATCCGTAAAAATAAAGCTGCCAATACTGAACAGCCGTCTCCCGCTTTCGTGGGGGGCGGTTGTTTTCAGGTTGCAGAAACCAAGGGTTCTGAATCGACAGGAGGTGCTGCTCACGTTACAATAATGGAAGGTACAGAAATGAAGGAGGCTCTAAAATGACATCCTTAGTGGTTAACAATATAACAGAGCTGATTGGGAATACACCGGTTGTAAGATTAAATCGGCTGACTAGCCCCCAAGATGCAGAACTATATGTGAAGCTGGAGCTTTTTAATCCAAGTGGCAGTGTAAAAGACCGGGCAGCTTATAATCTAATCCTGCAAGCCGAGCTAGCAGGTTTGTTGAAGCCGGGCGGGACGATCATTGAGCCGACTAGTGGAAATACAGGGATAGGATTAGCGATGAATGCCGCGGCAAAAGGGTATAAAGCGATTCTTGTCATGCCTGATAATATGACCAAGGAACGAATCAATATTCTAAAGGCTTATGGTGCGGATGTTGTGCTGACGCCGGCAGCAGAACGGATGCCGGGAGCTATAGCAAAAGCGATTGAGCTGGGAAAAGAAGTGGAGAACAGTTTTATTCCACAGCAATTCGAGAACAAAGCCAACCCTGATATTCACCGGACAACGACCGCTCTGGAAATCTTGGAGCAAATGGAAGGTAAGCTGGATGTGTTTGTTGCTTCATCAGGAACTGGGGGCACGATAACTGGAACCGGTGAGGTTTTGCGTGAGCATCTACCTGATATCCGGATTCTTGTGGTTGAGCCGCAAGGCTCGCCCGTATTATCTGGAGGAAAGCCAGGACCACATAAGCTGGTAGGAACGAGTCCGGGCTTTGTGCCCGCAATTTTGAATACACAGGTCTACGATGACATCGTTCAGGTCGCGGATGAAGCTGCCTTGGAGACGGTAAGAAGGCTGGCTGCAAAAGAAGGAATTCTGCTGGGTCCATCCGGTGGTGCCACTGTATGGGCGGCGTTGCAGGAAGCGCGTCGTCTTGGGGCTGGCAAACGCGTGCTTTGCATTGCACCTGACACAGGGGAACGGTATCTTAGTATGGGAATATTTTAGTTTCGTCTGGAGGAATGGGAATGAATAAGCTCAGTGTGAGTTTTCTTATTGTTCTACTGCTGGCGGGCTGCTCAGGCTCTAACAAGCCAACCCCTTCTCCAAGTGCAGAGCCAACACCAACGGCAAGCATGCAGCAGCCAGCAACTTATCTGGAAGCTGGAAAGCTGAAGGCGAATTTTGGTTTTGCAGATGAGTCTGGCAAGAGCATCTTAGTCACCGGGCAGGAAAAAGGGCTGGATGCGCAAATGCAACAATTGAATGAGGCGATCGGCGATCATGGGCAAGTGCTAAAAGTGAAGTTGAATAAATGGCAGGAGGGTACGGAGAACAGTAATGGCCGGGAGATGGCTCACAATTTTGTGAATCTGCCAGGGTATCTTTATACGGTTGAAGAGGGGAATGCGACTCCTGATGAGACCTATTACCTGACGGATCAGGCAGAGTTTAATACGAATGCGCTAATCTCTGTTAAGCCTACGGAGGTTAAGCAAGCCTCGCTAAATGTTGCAGAAAATGTGCGGCAGAATATTGTTTCTGCAAAAAATCGTGAAGTAGAGCATATTTGGAAACTTGCTGACCTGTCTGGTGAACGGCAGCTGTATCTCGTTCAATTCATTAGGCAGGATCAGGATATGTTATTCAGTCTCGTGCTGGAAGACAAGGTCGGGCTTACCTTTATGGATTATCCGGCTGTCATTCAAGGCGATGAATTTTCCGTCTGGAGAGTGGATGATGGTGGGGAAGTCATACCAGAGATGTTCTCTATTCTTTTTGCGGCGGAAACCGCTGAAGGCCCATTACTCGGTATGGAGTGGTGGGGAGCGGAAGGCGTAAATACATTTTTCCTGAAAAAGAGGGAGATGTTTTTAAAGAAATGGACATTCAATACGGACGCTACACATCACCACTATAACTGGGATGCAGATACATCGAAGGATGTATCTTTTTTTTGCTACAATATAAGAAAGTATAAATTTTCACTATATATTGCTTATAATATTATGAAGGATAGCATTAATTTTTTAAAATACTTAAATTTGTAACAATAAGAACTTTAAATAGCCCGATCGAGTCATGTAGCAGAATTGTGACGGTGATATTGTTAATCATAAGATGTACGGGAGGGGACAGCAACGTATAACCGAATCAAGTACATGATCCTGTTACTGCCAACGCTAATGGTAGGGATCTGGGAGGTCGTGCGCCATCAGTTTCTAATGCCTTATATTTCGATGGATCTGGGGAATTATTTGACACCTGTTCTCGTATTTTTGTTCACTCTTGTATTGCTCGTCCCTATGTTTTCGCTTATGGAGCGGAATCAGCGGGAGCTGGAGCAGGAACGTGCGCTCAAAGAGGCAATGAAAGCCCGGGAAGGGCTAGCTAAGGAACTGCATGATGGGATGGCGCAATCTTTATTTCTTTTATCTGTCAAAATAGATCGTTTGGAAGCAAGCCGCAGGAATGGGGAAGTCAGCGAAGAAAATGTGGATCAGATCAAAAAGACCGTCCACGAGGTGAACCGTTATGTTCGGCAGGCGATCGCTAATCTGAAGGTACCAGTGTCTGAGCAGCACTCTTTTTCATTGGAACAGTCGGTTAAAGATCAGCTTGCTCAAATGGCTAACGAGATTATGATTGAAGTTTCCTTGGATTGGAGTCTACAGGATGAAGCCCTCTCTCCTTCGGAAAAAGCAGAGCTACTATCTTGTATCCGAGAGGCTATTATTAATGTGCGTAAGCATACAAGAGCGGCGAAGGTTTCTATCACGGGTGCAGGCACTGAGAAAAACTGGAGCGTGGCGATTGTCGACAATGGCGAAGGATTTCAGCATGACCCTTTTGAGGTAAACGGAAGTTACGGCCTTCAGATCATGAAGGAACGTGTCGAAGGAATGGGTTGGAAGCTTCAGGTGAGCTCCGGCAATACGGGGACAAATGTGGAAATTACGAAAGGAGGGGGAAGTTTATGAGCCGGTACCGGGTTTTGGTTGTGGATGATCATGCGCATGCGCGTGAGGCGATGTGTGAGATTTTGTCCATGGATGATAGTTTTGAGGTCATTGGTGTAGTGGAGAGTGGTCCTGAGGCGATCGCGTTCACGGCCCAGTGGATGCCTGATCTCATTCTTATCGACATTCAGATGCCGGAGATGGACGGGCTGGAGACTACTCGCCGGATCAAGCAGGAATATCCCTATGTCAAAATCGTTATCGTTACGGTATCGGACGAAATTTCCCACCTCCTCGAAGCGCTGAAGCAAGGTGCACAAGGGTACTTATTGAAGAATCTGGCACCTTCCACCTGGATTGAATATTTGCAAGCCATTGTGAATGAAGAAGCACCGCTAAGCCGGGAGCTGGCTTTTCAAATCCTGAAAGAATTTACCGTTCCTTCAGTAACGGACGAAGGAGAGTCATTGACGGCAAGGGAGAAGGAGATTTTAAGCTGTGTGTCTTCCGGATCGACGAATAAAGAGATTGCCATAAGCCTGTCGATTTCGGAGCATACCGTAAAAAACCATCTGAAAAACATCCTTCAAAAGCTTCAACTCCAAAATCGTACGCAGCTGACGCGTTATGCTCTGGAGCAGGGGCTTGCTTCACGTAAACGTGATTTTCCGCGGTAATTATGAGGATAGAGATGAAAGTGAAAAATGATAAAATTACTTAAGGAAAGAGGCACTCTAACTATGAACAGATTATCTCGCAAAATAATGACACTATTCGCACCAGCCGCTGCAACACTTCTGTTGTTCGCAGCCGTGGCAAGCGCACACGTAACCGTGGCACCAGCACAATCCAGTACCGGAGCATGGGAGACTTACACACTTAAAGTCCCTTCAGAAAAAGATGTAGCGACTGTACAAGTTGATCTACGTATCCCGGCAGGTGCCGAGTTCAAGCAATATGAGGCTACACCGGGCTGGGATGTTACCATTGAGGGGAACAAAGTTAGCTGGATAGCTAATGGAGAAGGAATTAAAGCAGGACAATTCCAACGTTTCTATTTCACAGCGAAGAACCCTGATACTGCAGGTGACATTGCTTGGGATGCTTATCAGCATTATGCCGATGGCAGCTTGGTGCAGTGGTCTGGTGAGGCAGGAACAGAAAGTCCGCATTCTATTACTTCGATTGTGCAAGCCTCCGGTGGGAATGAACATTCTCACGGTTCCAGTGACAATGGCATGAGTATGGAAGAACATAATGCCATCATGGAAAGCGAGAACAACTCAACCAGTGTCAACCCAATGGTCTATATCGCATTAGGGATCTCTTTACTAGCCTTTTTAATAGCAACCATAAGTATATTGCGCGGGCGGAAAGAGTAAGCGGGAACTAGTTGTGATACAAGAATATAGTGTTCATGCAAGAAGCCTCCGTCAATAAACGACGGAGGCTTCTTGCATGAATTATTTGTTGATGAGGATACTTTTTACTGCTCTACAGCCGTTTGCGTTTGTAGTAGGTTACGAAAGCAGCGGTTAGTATTAGGAGAAGGATGGCGACGCCAGTGGTGATGGCTTCACTCGTGCTGCCTTTTTGCTGCATAGTACCAGCACCACCAAAGTCGCCACCGCCCATACCACCAGGCATACCGCCACCAAAGCCACCGCCGCCCATGCCGCCACCACCAGGACCATTTCCGCCGCCTTCAGGGAAAGCGGGTCCGCCCATAGCTCCAGGCTCACCACCCGCGCCGCCGTCAAATCCACCTTGAGCAGCTTGGCCGTTAGTGTTGTTTTGTCCGTCTTGAGCAGTTTGCCCTGTTTGTGTAGTCTGCCCACCCGCAGTTGCTTGTGAGTTACTGCCAGGACCATCGCCGGCATTAGGGACAGCCGGTCCGCCCATGGCACCAGGCTCACCACCTGCACCACCCTGAGCAGTCTGTCCATCCGTAGCCGCTTGCCCTCCGGTATTTGCTGCAGCTGCGTTTGCGCCAGTATTACCAGTAGCGCCATCCGCACCTGTGGCCTGCCCAGCACCCGCAGCGCCTTGAGCTGCACCATTTTTAGCGCCGCCACCAAAGCCACCGCCGCCCATGCCACCACCCATGCCGCCACCACTTCCTGATCCGTCACCGGATGAAGGAATGGTGCCGTCGAGCTGCTGCTGGATACTTGTGGCCATGTTCGACATGAAGGTCTCAACAGCCTTTATCCCATTTTCATACTGTTCGAAAGTGTAGAAGGCGGATGGATCCGCTTTGACATAGCTGGAAATCATCGTGTTCAGCTCATCAATCCGAGCCTGGAACGTATCGTCCGCTAGATAGCCAGTAATCATCTCACTAACAATTTCGTGATATTTCGTTTTGTATTCCTCATTAGCGAGTAGTTTCGCAATCAGCGGGCGTTCTGCCAACGCACCTTGGGTAGGCTCGTCAATTAACACATCTGCGCTTCCCATGCCGCCAAAAGCCATATTATAATCCCACGGTAGAATCGAGAAGACTCCATCGTCTTCATATAAGTAATAATTCTGCTTATTTCCACCTAAATAACTGTCCATATTACCCGTGACCGCATTTAGAGCGATATACTTCAGCGATTCCTCTACGTCGATGTATTTTTCATAATCGGTGCCGTTATTTAGCTCATTCAGCATGTCGACAAGAATATCATCGTTGGACTTATCGGATTTCATTTCTAGTCCAGTATAGAGGGCTGGATCATCGCCCAGCCAAGTCAAATCACTGCCCTGACCGGTCATTATGCCTTTATAAAGTGCACCATAAGTGTTGCCGAAATTGCGTTCCAGATAAGCATCACCGATCTGTTCTACTGCAAGATAGAAACCCTTCAGTTCATCGTTTACATACACATTGACGAAGGAATATTTCGGCGTCGGGAGACCGACACTTTCAGCGAGCTCATAGGTCAGAAATTCACGCATATAAGAAGCATCGCTGTAATTATTATTAAGATTGATTTTAGTAATGCCGAATAAATTCTGGTTAACATACTCATCAAAAGAAATTTTGAAGCTGTAGCGGTCAGAGTCTGTCATCTGTACTACGCTTCTGAGACTGAGATTTCCTTTGGTCCGTACAGCTACATTATCGTATTTCATACCGTTGTACTCTACGGAAGCCATTTTATATTCTTCTGCACTGGCATTATCCAGCATATCCTGAAAATCGTCCGGGTCCAAAGTGATTTTGACATCCACTACCTTATCTTTTGGAAAGACCTGCTCGTCTAGCTTTTTCTCATCGCTCGAAATGACCTTGTCTTGAGCATCAGACGTTGGATTATTTGTTGCAGACGGACTTGCGTTCTGACACCCGGCTACGGCGATGACCAGCAGCAGGCAGCAAAAACTCAGCAGGATTGACTTACCTCTGGTTTTCATCTGGGGCACCGCCTTTCATCTCGTTGTAATTAAGATACATAGTCACCGCTATAGCTGATCAAGAGTGCATTTTTGACACCTTTTAGGTCAGAGACTGTGTTGACAAAGCCGCCTACTTTATCATCCAGACGAAGCTCCAGCGTCAATTCAATATTGTTTGCGGAGACTGTTTTTTGCTTCACATTGTAACGTTTTACGGATTTGGTGATATGGCTGTGTACTTCACGTTCACTTTCATCACTGTCGCAGTTAATGACCAGTAAATATGGCGTTTCGATAGAAGAGTGTTTGATGAACAGGAACAAAATGAGGCCGATAATGATCGAACCGATAATAGCCAAGGTGAAAAATCCTGCGCCTGTTACAATCCCTGCTACAGCTGCCCAGAACAAGAAGATCAGATCAGTTGGATCTTTGATTGGTGTTCTGAAACGAACGATGGACAATGCGCCGACCATACCGAGGGACAGCACAAGGTTAGAGTTAATCGCAATAATGACAGTAGCTGTAATCATGGTCATGCCCATAAGTGAGACGTTAAAGCTTTTGGAATATAAAACACCGCTAAAGACACGTTTGTAGAGCAGGTAAATGAAGTATCCGATCAGAAAAGCTACGCCCAAGGTAATCAGCATCTTGGAGATACTAATATCAGATACAAAATTGTCGATCACCGAGTTTTTAATAATGTCCGAAAAATTATTTGTAGTATCTGTAGTCGTTGTTGTAGCTGCTAGCGGTGCTAGTGATGCATTCATAATCAATAATCCTCCCAAGTGTTAGTTTTTAAGAATTTGCGGCAGATCACGTATTTTGAAGCGGACTGCCTATTCAGTCCCCCAAGCTGCAAAGCGATTTTAATGTACTCCGGAATATACTCATCAAATTTCACTTCAAAAATTATGAAGTTCTCATCAATCGCCCGAATCGGATGCAAATCCTTATCGAAAATATCCGTAGAATGCAGGCCCGTACGTAATTCTTTATCGAACGTTATTCGCACATTGCCGTTGTGGCAAACATAAGGCTCGCGAACATAATCCACGATGACCTTGGGTCGCAGCAGGTTATGGCGCATCTGATCGTATAACTCCATGAACAGCGGACTGTCCGGGACGTTCAGCACTTCGTAGTTGCCCGCCATAATCTCGTCGTACATTTGACGTGTTAGCGGTTCTTTGATTTTGGCGATATAATCGTCCATTTTAATTTTTTTCTCAAAGTGAATGATGTTGTCTTGGATGTTGTAAATGCGAATCCGGTATTTGGCCCGCTCTCTGAGACCGCCGAGCTTGTCTGCAAGTGCCGTGTTGTTGATATCGTCAAAATACAAACTCCGAATGTGGTATTCTCCACTCTCATTAGCGTGTTGATCTTTATCAATCAAGCTTTGCAATCGCTGGCGTAATATAAGGTATTGATGATAGTTAATGAAAAATTTAAGTTCATGCCGGAATTGAAGCTTCTTATTCATTTTCACACCTCGTTTCTCTCTCTATCTCTGGCTAACCTTCCTGCTTGACTAATTCTAGGAGACAGACCTTATGCTTAACTTAAAATAGACTGAATGTTTGCTGAATGTTTTACACTGCGTTAACAAAAGTCTGTATAAAGAATCGTGTGCAGATTTGACTTCTGACTTTGTAGGGGGCTATCTTATTTAGAAGGCTAGAGAGAAATTTTCATAAGGAGGTACCGTGATGAGAGACTATAAATTTGCCATAATCCTAGGAGTGCTTGTGATTGTGGTTATTTTAGTGGCTTATGGGTTGGAACGATCGAAAAGCGGAAGTGATGCAAATTCACCAGCACCGTATGATCTCGTGACTACCTTTAAGGGAGCCGCGAGCACAAGCCGCGCGTTTACTTGGTATACAAGTGATTCTAGTGCAGCAGGCATTCTGGAGATTGTAAAGGGACAGGTGTCCTCTTTTGCAAATACGGATGTACAAAGGGTAGAAGCGAAAAGCAGTTCCATCAAAACAGACAATGGCACCAAAGGTGTTCATAAAGTGGAAGCTACGGGTCTTGAACCCGGGACGTTATATACTTATAGAGTGGGTAGTGGCGTTGAAGGGGAATGGAGTCCGGCAGCGGAATTTACAACGGAAGAAGATGGACTGGACAGTGTGTCTTTTATCAACGTAACGGATTCTCAAGGGGAAACGGCAGAGGATTTTAAGCTGTGGGGGAATACACTGAACAAGGCTTTTCAGACATTTCCTGAAGCCAAATTTATTGTGCATAACGGGGATTTGACGGAGGATCCGGAGGATTCGGCAGGCTGGGATGATTTTTTTGGCAATGTGCAGGGCTGGATTTCAGGGA
Source organism: Paenibacillus sp. FSL R5-0928 (assembly GCF_037970385.1). Classification (NCBI taxonomy): domain Bacteria; kingdom Bacillati; phylum Bacillota; class Bacilli; order Caryophanales; family Paenibacillaceae; genus Paenibacillus; species Paenibacillus sp. FSL R5-0928. The sequence goes on from NZ_CP150225.1 coordinate 2,826,096, forward strand.
TTCCGTTAATGCCGGTAACAGGCAATCATGATGAGGTGGATGAGGATGCAAAGTATTATACTTCACACTTCAACCTGCCGGATAATGGGGCGAAGGGTTCAATTACTGGCACCTCGTATTCCTTCGATTATGGACCTGTGCATGTAACGGTACTGAATACAGAGAGCAATCTAAAAAAGCAAACGGAATGGCTGAAGGAAGATCTGAAGAACACAGACAAGAAATGGAAAATCGTTGCGATGCACCGTCCGGCTTACGGGGGGAACTCCTATAAGAAAGTTGAAGATTGGACGGATATTTTTGATACGTATCAGGTTGACTTAGTGCTGCAGGGTCATAATCATGAATATTCCAGATCCTACCCGTTACGTGGCGGAAAAAAAGTTCCAGAAGGTGAGATTTCCAAAGATGCTAAACGAGGTACAGTCTATGTTGTGACCAACGCTTCTGGAGGGAAATTTAACGAGAAAAAAGAAGATCAGTTCTATCACGCGGTGCATTTTCAGAATAATAAGCAAATGTTTGCCGGCATTAACGTTACCGGGGATACATTAACCTATCAGGCCTATGATGTGGATGGAAAGCTGCTGGATGAGTTTGTGCTGACACATTGAGCTAAGGGAATTGGTAATATTACTAAAATACCTTCTCAGCTGTAAAGGCGGGGGAGGTATTTTTTTGATTTGCATCAAAGCACCAAACCCGGCGCAACTGTACACCATAAGACGCTTTTTCACATGTCTACCTTTTCCGTCATATAAGCTGTTAGCTTTATAATGATAAAATAGATTTAGTTATATTTGGATTTCATTCGAAGTGAAGGGGAAGTAATATGTTTATCAGAAAAATGGTTTTTATCGGTATCATTTGTATGTTAGGTTTGACAGGTTGTGCAACGAACACTAAATCGGGTGCTGAAGGAGAGGGAGATAAGCGTGCAGAGGAGCTGCTCAGCATGTCTCGGAGTGAACTGGCTAAGCAGGAGAGCTACACTATAGAAATGGAGAAACAAGAAGAAACATCAAGCAAATCGGAAAAAAGTGAAGATAAACATTGGTCGAGCGCTGTCTCATTTCATGTCGACTATGTTAGAAATCCTTATACCGTATATCTAAAATCGGAGACTGCGGAAGGGAAGGAACGAGAAGAGTACATATCGGATACTGAATATCATACAAAGGTAATGGATGATTTATTTATCAAGCAAGACGATTATATTCCAGTGAAAGAAAAACAAATGGTACAAAGATTTATTGATCCGTACGATTATATAGACACGTACCAGATAGATTCTCAGGAGATCGTTGTTACTGAAGAGGAACAAGAATACATACTTTCGATGGAGATATCGTCTAATGATGCGAGTAAGGAAACACTCAAATTGATGAAACAGAATTTAACAGACAAAATTAAACTAAGATATACGCTGGATAAAACTACACATTTGCCGCAAAAAGTGGAAGCGGAAATATTCACTTCATTGAAATCAGAAAACTTAGATTCAGAATCAGTGCTCACTTTGCAAACAAATATCAGCCATTTTAATGGTATAAAAGAGATTGTTATGCCTGCAGATACTAGTGAAGAATAGTTATATTAGAAAGCCTCTGGGATTTATTCCGGAGGTTTTCTTTATCAACAGAATTATTTTTGATCAAAATTTAGTGAAATTGTATCCTGAAGTGTGAAAATGGTACGATTTTTAGAGACAATCTTCTGCAAAATATAACCATTTTCTCTCGATAATGAAAAACCTTACCATTATAATGAAAGCGTTATCAGAAAATGGATTCTAAGTTCTAAAGGTATGGATTAAGGGGGAGGGAGGAGCAGGGATATAGAGTAAGAAGAAGGCATAAACAAACCAATTATATCGTAGGAGGCGTAAAACGTGATTCGTAACCGTATCCGGAAAACAGGACTTTTGGTCCTGCTTGGCGCGATGGTAGGCTCTTTATTCTCTGCATTCCCAGCTACTACCCATGCAGTCTCAAGTGAACCTTACACCTGGAAAAGCGTTGTAACGGGAGCTGGCGGGGGCTTTGTACCCGGAATTATTTTTAATCAAACTGAACCGGATCTGATTTATGCCAGAACAGATATTGGCGGTGCCTATCGCTGGAATCAAGCTACATCCAGTTGGGTCTCAATTAGTGACTCGGTAGGCTGGGTAGATTGGAACAAGAATGGCGTAGATGCTCTGGCTACAGACCCAATTGATCCTAATAAAGTCTACATGGCAACGGGTACGTATACTAATCATTGGGATAATAATGGCCAGATTATGCGCTCTAATGACCGGGGGAACACCTGGCAAACCACACCACTGCCTTTTAAAGTAGGTGGCAATATGCCGGGCCGTTCCGCTGGTGAACGCCTAGTCATCGACCCCAATAAGAACAACATTCTCTACTTTGGAGCTAGAAGTGGTAACGGTCTCTGGAAGAGTATTGACTCTGGTGTAACTTGGTCAAAGGTAACCTCTTTTCCAAATGTAGGCACGTATATTCAGAATCCGACACTTGATTATGGGAATGATCTCGTCGGATTGTCTTGGATCACTTTCGATAAGAGTACAGGTACACTTGGCAACGCTACTCAAACGATCTATGTCGGTGTAGCCGACACGGCTAGCAGCGTATATCGGAGTACAGATGGTGGAGTAACCTGGACAGCTCTGGCTGGACAACCTACGGGTTTCTTGCCACATCACGGCGAGCTGTCATCCACAGGCGACCTCTATATTACTTATAGTAATGGTGTAGGACCGTATGATGGTAGTAAGGGTGAAGTTTGGAAATATAACAAAACTAGTGGGGCTTGGACCAATATCAGTCCTACGACTGGTACAGATAATTGGTACGGCTTTGGTGGATTGGCGCTGGATGCTCAGCACCCTAACACATTGATGGTATCCAGCTTAAACGCCTGGTGGCCTGATGAAGTCATTTTCCGCAGTACCAACGGTGGCGCTACTTGGAGTCGCATTTGGGATTGGGGCAATTATCCAGAACGGACTTATAAGTTCAGTATGGATATCACCGCCGCTCCATGGCTCGATCATGGAACCACTTCTACATCCCTGGATCCTTCACCGAAGTTAGGCTGGATGATGGGTGATTTGGAAATTGATCCATTTAACTCGAATCGAATGATGTACGGCACTGGAGCAACAATTTATGGCTCGAACAATTTGACCTCATGGGATACCGGTGGCAAGGTAAATATCTCAGTCATGGCAAAAGGTGTGGAGGAAACTGCAGTGCTGGGTCTAATTAGCCCGCCAACTGGAACTTCGCATTTGATCACTGCACTTGGTGACGTTTCTGGTTTCCGTCATGAGGATTTGTCGGTAGCACCAACCAAATTCCAGACCAGTCCTTCATGGGCAACAACGATGAGTATTGACTACGCTGAATTGAGTCCGTCCTATATGGTGCGGGTAGGCAGTGCAGATAAAGAAAAAACGCCAAGCATGAAGTCCATTGGTATCTCTAACGATGGTGGAGTGAACTGGTATATGCCAAACTCCGAGCCTTCAAATGGAACCAAAACAACGGTGGGCCATGGACAAGTGGCAGTCTCTGCAAGTGGTAATTCCATTCTGTGGAGCACCTCAGATATTGGGGTCTATTACTCCAAAACCTCAGGCAATTCTTGGACAGCAAGTGCAGGATTACCGGCAGGGGCGAAGATAGCGTCTGATCGCGTGAATCCTAACAAATATTATGGATTCTATGCAGGAACTTTCTATGTAAGTGTGGATGGTGGAGCTACATTTACTGCCACCGCAGCTTCGGGCTTCCCGACCAATAATGTGGCTGGATTACAGCCGAATGAAGCCCAAATCAGTATGAAGGCAGTTCCAGGTATTGAAGGCGACATTTGGTTCGCCGGAGGGAATACGGTTGAGAATAAATATGGTCTATGGCACTCCACTAATTCAGGTGCGAGCTTCACGAAGTTAACGAATGTAGAAGAAGCTGATCTTATTGGTTATGGTAAGGCTGCTCCGGGCCAAACTTATATGGCATTGTACACCGTAGCGAAGATTGATGGTGTAAGGGGCGTTTTCCGTTCCGATGATGTTGGCGCAACTTGGGTACGTATTAATGACGATGCTCACCAATACGCTAAGATCAATATGGCGATTACTGGGGATCCAAGAATCTATGGACGTGTATATCTCGGTACGAATGGCCGAGGCACCTTGTATGCTGATCCTGTAAATCCACCAGCTACAGGCTCGACCATTACGCCAATAACTGCAAGCTTTGATAAGAAAACAGCGAATCAAGCAGACGTTGCAGTAACTATGACGTTGAACGGAAATACACTGAGCACGATCAAGAACGGAACGGCAACCCTTGTAGCCGGAACGGATTATACGGTAAGTGGATCAACAGTGACGATTAAAAAAGCGTATTTAGCGACACAAGCGGTAGGAACGACTACGCTGACGTTTAGCTTTAGCGCTGGAGCTACACAATCTTTGGCGGTAGCGGTAACGGATACTACAACACCAGTATCCAACTCGACCATCACCCCAAGCAGCGCAGGTTTTGATAAGAAAACAGCAAATCAAGCAGACGTTGCAGTAACTATGACGTTGAACGGAAATACGCTGAGCACGATCAAGAACGGAACGGCAACCCTTGTAGCCGGAACGGATTATACGGTAAGTGGATCAACAGTGACGATTAAAAAAACGTATTTAGCGACACAAGCGGTAGGAACGACAACGCTGACGTTCAGCTTTAGCGCTGGAGCCACACAATCCTTGGCGGTAGCGGTAACGGATACTACAACACCAGTATCCAACTCCACGATAACGCCAACAAGCGCCGGATTTGATAAGAAGACAGCGAATCAGACAGACGTCGCCGTAACTATGACGTTGAACGGAAATACGCTGAGTGCGATCAAAAATGGAACGGCAACCCTCGTAGCTGGAACGGATTATACGGTAAGTGGATCAACAGTCACTCTCAAGAAGGAGTATCTGGCAACTCAAGCCGTAGGAACGACAACGCTGACCTTTGAGTTTAGTGCAGGAGCCGCACAATCCTTGGTTGTCACCATCACAGATACGTCAGTAGCTCCTACAGCAGCACTGAAAGTGCAGATGTATAACGGTACAGTGTCTGCTTCCGGAAATACTCTAAATCCAAAGTTTAAGCTGGTGAATACAAGCACAAGTGCTGTTGCACTTTCTGATGTGAAATTAAGATATTATTACACAATTGACGGTGAGCAGGCACAAAGCTTCTTCTGCGATTGGTCACAGGCTGGAAGCGCGAATGTAACGGGCACGTTTGTGAAGCTGCCAACGGCTAAAGCAGATGCGGATTATTATCTGGAGCTTGGATTCTCGAGTGCAGCAGGTTCACTTGCTGCGGGTGCGAGCATCGATATCCAAGTGCGAGTGGCTAAAGAGGATTGGTCAAATTACACTCAAACCGGAGATTACTCCTTTAATGCGGTTGATACCAATTTTGTAGATTGGACAAAAGCGCCAGCCTATATCTCGGGTAATCTGATCTGGGGTAGTGAACCTAACTAAGAATCTCCATTAATAGTTATGCTGAAAAGGCTGTCCTAAAAGTAGAAAATTCTACTTTTGGGGCAGCTTCTTACTTTAACCCACAGACTGTGGTGTACTACGTGCGTTCTAAGAGGCGTGTACTATGTGGCAACGTTCTATAAGGCATGTGGTACGTGCTATGAGAAGGCATGTGGTATGTCGGATGCATTTATGGTTCCTACAGTGTTGGCTATATAGTAATTAGGGAAAACCTCCCTGAAAACAGCCGATATTTGCTTTAAATGAACGAAATCAGGGAATACCTCCCTAAAAATCAGGCGAATTCGTTATTTGCCAGTAAATTAGCTAATAATTAGGGAGGTTTTCCCTAATTATTGGTTGGATGACCAGAAAACTCAGAATTTTAGGGAGAAATTCCCCAATTATTCTATCAACGCTTCACTTCGTCCTGTACGGTACGTAAGAACCAGCTAATGATACTTAAAAGTAGTTCTGACATACCATTAGCTGTTTTGGCTGTTACAATGTTTGTCCGCTATCTATGGTAATGATCTGTCCAGTCATTGCTTCCTGTTCTAGCGCAGCGCAGACGAACTGGGCGATATCTTCGGGGGTTGAAATATGCTGAAGCAGCAGATTAGGGGCTAGTTTATACATCTGTTCTTCTCGTCCAGCCCACCATCTAGTAGCAACGGCGCCCGGTGCTACACAGTTAACTCTAATATTTGGAGCCAGCGCGTGTGCCAGCGATTTCGTAAGACCGTGGACAGCCGCTTTGGAGACGGCATAAGGAAGGGAGGAGCCTAAGCCTGTCTGTCCAGCGATGCTGCCGAGATTGATGATGGCTCCTGAATTTTTATGATTCATATATGGTGCAACCGCTCTGGCGCAGAAAAACATTCCTTTCACATTTACATCATATAGCTCATCCCATACTTCCTCGGTTGCCTTTTCCAGATCTCCGAGAGCAATATGTTTAGTTATACTGGCATTATTCACTAGCAGATCTATTGTCCCGAAATGCTGAATAATCGAATCCACCATACTCTGCACTTCTTGATCTTTAGAAACGTTGGCTTGTATTGCTATAGCCTGCCCCCCTTGATTCAGAATTGTCTTTACGGTTTCAATGGCTTCATCCTCAGATCTAGAATAGTTCACTACGACGTGAGCCCCGCGTTTGGATAGTTCCAAGCTTACAGCTTTGCCAATTCCAGTCCCTCCACCAGTTACTAATGCGACTTTATTGTTGAGATCCATCCTCATGCACTCCTTAAGTTGGCGTATGTTGTTGATATAAAGTATTCTATAGAGAAAAGTGGATTTCGTATAATTGAATATAATGAAGGTTTGGTTCAATTTATTTGAATTGAACACTGGAGGACACTAGGATGGATCTAAAAACAATAAAAACCTTTCAAACAATCGTAACTTCCGGAAGCTTTAATCGTGCCGCAGAAGAATTGAACTATGCCCAATCTACAGTTACGATGCAGATGCAAAGGCTTGAATCTGATCTGGGATGTCAATTGCTTGAGCGGGGTAAGCAAATCAGCTTAACAGAAGCAGGCAGATTGTTTTATGAAGAGAGCTTACATATCGTTAAAGATATGGAACGACTAGAGAGCCGTTTGGCTGATTTAAAAATAGGAGAAGCTGGCAACGTGCGATTAGGAGTAACGGACCCGACGGCGAGCTATCGTTTGCCGCAGCTTTTAAGTAGGTTTATGGTGCAATTTCCTAAAGTGAAGGTCTCCGTGGATATTGCGGGAACCGCCGCACTTAGTGAATTACTCCTGCGTGGTGAAATTGATTTGGCAGTGTGTTCGGCACCAGAGCTCGGTAAGGAGCTTTATTTTGAACCGTTATTTGCGGAGGAATTCTTGTTACTTTTGCCAGAAGAGCATCCGCTAGCATCCAAGGAACATATCACCCCAGAGGATCTACAGAGTCATCGCTTACTGATTACGGCAGCGAATTGTCCTTATCGCAAAAAATTAGAAAGTGTGCTGCAGGAATCAGGCGGGCCGCCACTAGAAACAATGGAGATTGGGAGTATGACAGCGCTGAAATATTTTGTGGGAAGTGGTTTAGGCGTGGCACTTGTTCCTGAGATTGTGCTGAATCCAGCCCCGGCAGGAACTATAGTACGGAAGCTGGAGGGGAAGGTTATTGATATGACCTGTGGGATCCTATGTAAACTTTCAGATTATCCGCTCAAGCTAGCGAGCTCCAGATTGTATCATTTTTTAAAACAAGAACTAACCGTGACAAGGATATTTTGAATTTTAAACGAATTGTTAAGAAATAGAAAAAATAGAAAGGGCGGTGTTTGATGTTTTTTAGGAGGAAATTCAGTTTCTGGCTTTCGATTATAAGTATCATCATCTGTCTGAGTGACTATCTGGGGGTGGGGATCGCGAATATTATTCTTGTCCGTTTGAACCCTATTATAGATACACTGATCTTTACAGAACCTTTTGAAAGCTTCATGGTTGATGTAAATAATCCGAGATGGGAAACCAATAGTGCGTTAATCAGCGTCAGATTCCCAACTTATATTATTCATTTTGGAACGTTTTTGATTTTGGGTATTCTAATGGATTACCTGATTCGTATAATAAAACAGAAGTAGAAGTGTAGATGAGCATAGAAGAGGAAAGGTGAGCTGAGATGAGCGGAGCAAAGGGAAAACTTGATTTGGAGAGAATTGTTTTTATTGGCAGGACCTATGAGGAATATATACGTATGTTTGATTTGCTGGAATCAGATCTTATCGGCCAGAGAATTCTGGATTGTCCTGCGGGTGCTTGCTCTTTTACAGCAATAGCGAATCAGTTGGGTGGTGAAGTAACGGCTGCTGATATTGCTTACTATTACTCTGAAGATGAGCTGGCAGTCAAAGGGGTTCTAGATATTGCACATGCGATGTCCGGAATGGAAAAAGTACAGGATAATTTCGTTTGGAACTACTTTAAATCAATCGAGGGACTGACCGAAGCGAGAAACGCAGCTTTAACCGCCAGCACTAAGGATCGAAAACAAACCCCGGAGCATTATGTTCCTGTGGTACTTCCGGATCTGCCTTTTGCGGATGAAGCATTTGATCTGACATTATCTGCTCACTTTCTATTTATGTACAGCGATCGGCTGGACTATGAATTCCATCTAGAGACTGTTAAGGAACTCATGCGGGTGACGAGAGGCGAGCTTCGAATCTTTCCACTAGTCGATCTTTCTTGCAAAAGGTATGAGCATTTAGACCGCCTTATTGATGATTTGGTAAGACAAGGATTTACTGCAGAGGAACTAGAGGTTCCTTATGAATTTCAAAAAGGTGCAAAGCAGATGTTGAAGATTAGAAGAGCAGAATTGTTCCTCTGAAATATAAAACGAGGGTGCCTCAAGCCATGATGACTTTGGGAGCGCCCTCGTTTTTTGTATAAATATCTATAAAGCTTACGCTACACTTTCTTTCCGTTCTGCTACAAAACAAGCTATGCCTAATACCAGACCAAGGCCCACTAGAACCGCACCGACCCAAGGAAGCGAAGTGATCGCTAGATGAGAAATAACCCAACCACCAATAAAGGCACCCGCTGCGTTACCGAGATTCCCGGCGGAGTGGCTGGTCGTTGAAGCAAGTGCAGGGGCTGCCTGAGCCAGACTCATAATCCGTATTTGCAGACCTGGCATGACCGCAAAGGACACCATACCCCAGAAAAATATTGTGATTACCGCAGCTATTGGGCTATGCATCGTGAAGGAAAAGATCGTTAGAATCATACTGACTGCAAAATAAAGTCCCACGATAGAAGGCATCAGCTTCCAATCCGCAAGCTTTCCGCCAACGATGTTCCCGATGGTCACCCCACAGCCGAATAAGACTAGAATCCAAGTCACACTATGTTCAGCAAAACCAGTCACTTCTTCAAGCAGTGGAGTAATATATGTGAACACGGTGAACAAGCTGGCGTTCCCTAACGCCCCGATCAATAAGAATAGCAGCAGCTTTGGATTAGCCAGAGCAGCAATCTGCTGGATAACACTCGCTGGTTTCTCTTGTTTAAGCTTTGGAATAAAAATGAGGATGCCGATCAGCGCGGCGACTCCCATGACAGCAATCGCTGCAAATGAGGCCCGCCAGCCCATACTTTGTCCAATAAATGTTCCTAGAGGAACTCCGACAATATTGGCTATCGTTAAACCTGCCATCATAATAGATACGGCTCCGGCCCGCTTATTGGGTTGTACAAGATTGGATGCAATGACTGCGCCAACCCCAAAAAAAGTACCATGAGTTAAAGCTGTAATTATACGAGCTACCATGAGAACGGTATAGTTGGGTGCAAACACAGAGATTCCGTTGCCCAGTATAAAAAGAATCATGAGAAGGCATAACAGTTTCTTTTGCGGAATGCGCTGCGTGAGAATGGTCAGGATGGGTGCGCCAACGGCCACTCCAAGTGCGTACATTGTAATGAGTTGGCCAGCAGTCGAAATACTAACCTGTAAATCGTTGGCGACATTTGGTAAAATACCCATAATAACAAACTCAGTCATACCAATCGCAAAAGCGCCTACCGTAAGAGAAAGTATAGAGATGGGAAAGGGCTCTTTCCCTGCTCGTTCTTTGCGTGTTTGTGCCTTGTTGAGGTTTGGAATTGCATTCATGATGCCGATGTTCAACCTTTCTTCTGCCTGTAATGAAGCTCCACCTTGGTTAAGATGATAGATCCGACATGTAAGTATTGCTTTTCTATTATTTAGTTTTCTGAAAATATTTTCAAGATAAATATTTTTTCAGATAGTTTTCATTTTTATAGATCATTGAAGGGATGGTTATATATGAATGTTGAAGGCCAAGTCCAAGTGCTTGAATTGCCGGAAATGAAGCGAGAATTTAATAACAGTTTGCAGAGTAATGATCGTGGATTGGATATAGAATTCTATCAAATTGCGAACCCTTCCTGGCCCGATGAGGCTGAAGTGTTCCTTCCTTTGCGATGAGAAAAAATTATAAGCAGGCAGCTTTAATAGCGCTTCAGAACTTTGACCTGGATTGGACGCAGATTCGTTTTAACCAGCTATCGGATAACTGTACCTTTGTAATCGAAACTAATAAAGAGGGAACTTTTTTACTGCGCCTTCATTCGGGGAGATCTAAAGAGGAAATTAACTCCGAAATCGCGTGGCTGGAGCTTTTAAGGAGCAAAATTGATGTCCCCCTGCCAAAAGGTGTTCATGATCGCACGGGTGCTGTAACGTTCAAAGTGGAACAGGGAAATGGAGAAGGCGTGTATGCCTCTTTAATGCGCTGGGTTGAAGGGGAACATGCGAATGAAAATCTTACCGAAGAACAAATGTACAAAGAAGGTGTTCTATTAGCCAAGCTACATAAGGCGGCACAGGAGCTGGAGTTACCCCCTGGCTTTAATCGTCCTGTTTGGGATGAACATAGCTTTCGAAAAGCAATGCTTCGTTTAAAGCTGCATTATCATTGTTTTCTTACGGATGAAGAGTTTGTGCTGTATCAGTCGGCAGCTGAGAAGTTATACAATTGGCTAAGCAAGCAGCATAAAAATAAGAACAGAAGGTCTTATGGCGTTATCCATGGAGATTTACATCAAGGCAATATCATATTTAAAGAGGGTGAGCCTCGGCCGATTGATTTTGGAAGATGTGGTTGGGGGTATTATCTTTATGACGTGGCACATACCCTTCTTGGACTGTATCCATTGCAAAGAGAAGGGGTCATTAAGGGGTACGAAAGTATCGCCAAGCTCGATGGGGAGTGGGTTCAGACTTTAGAGAATTTTACGGTCATGGTTATGATCGAAAATTATTGCCATCACGTATCCGATCCTAGGGAAACTGAGGGTCTAAAAGCAGAACAGCCCTATGCGCTAGCGATCCTGAAAAATTATCTTAAGGGAGAACCCTTTCTTTTTGACAGGATTGAGATTTAACGTATAAAAATAGGGTCTCTTTGGGGAATTTATATAAAGTTCCCTAAGGAGGCTATTGTGATGAAAAAAAGCTGGATTGCTCCCCTTCTTGTCGCAGTGATGCTTGTTCTGACGCCACAACCTTGCTCCGCTAATAGGTTAATTCAACCTCAATCTATAACGCCCTCCAGGTCTGATTCGGGACTTCAACTGCCAGATCAAGATTCTCGCGAACTTAAGTTTCAAGACATGCTGATGTTATTTCTTTTACCCCATATTGAGAAAAAAATTGCAGATATTTATTCACCGCTTCTGCGAGAATCGCCAATGGTTTATCCTTACTTTGTGGATGTGACTGAGGTGAAGCGGCTCAATGGTTTCCGTGGGTTTGATTTCTTGATTACACTTAACGTATATCCTACAGTAGGTCCACATATTTCAGTTGGAGAAGATACCATGACTTTTAGGATCTCTCCTGGTCCTAAGGTGAAGCTTGAATCGTTCAAGCATCTAAAAGACCCCCAAAAGTCAGACTTCCCACCAAATTATCAGAACATCCTGAGATAGTGTAGTTTAGGTAAGGCGGGCGGAAGAGTAGATGTTAATATGTGCCGCGCGTTGAGTTATGAGGCGAGCTATTTTTACATGAGTAGGGAGTTCTGCGGTAAAGGTAATGGGTTGAGTAGGGAAGGGAGTCTTAGGAGATGGTGAGTGAGAGGGGAGGAAGGTTGGGCTAGTGGCGTGATGAGGGTGAGTGCGTGTGTCCGGGAGCGGGTAAACGGGATAGTTGCAGTTTATGCACTTATTTGCAGGAGATAATAAGCTTAGTCACTTTTAGTTGCATTTGGTGCAGTTAAAAGAAGTCTTTTCACACTAATTTGTTAATATCGATGAATTTAGTTGCAGAGAATACACTTATTTCGCTCGGGCAGCACTATGTATTGTTTATAGTTGTATAAAGTGCAATTAACTCATACATTCACAAAAAAATTTAAGCAAAATAAAAAATCCATGGGTTAACGTTGCAATACCCAACTCATACCCAACGCATACCAAACTCATGCCTAGCCCACCACACACACTCCGATCTTTGGGGTGTTTTTTTTGTGGTTAGACTTGTGGTGGATTAATGGCGATTATGGTATTATGAAATTAGTGAATGCATTGATTTAAGTTACTAAATTCAAATACGGAGGTGCGAGGGATTGGGTGATCATAAATTCGAAGGCGTACACAAGAGGAGCAATTTTAGCGAAATTAAAGATAAAGTCACTAGCGATAGCGCAAGTAACAACGAGGATAAAGTTAAAGTAGGTGTAGCTACTAAAGATGGGCAGTTGGGGTTTCTTTTTACAAGGGGAGGTCTTCGGGAGGGTGCGGGTAGAAAAAGCACTGGTGTAACTAAAAAGGTATCTTTGACGTTATCTGAGGACGTTTGGCAGGAGATAGAGCAGGCTTGTGCGGATCAGAACGCATCTCGCTCTCAAGTATTTCGGAACATTATTGAGGCGCATTTTGTAAAGGAATCTAAGGAGAGTTAGGTGAAGTCTTTGCTAATCCATGTATCAAAAGATTCTCTTAGTACCGCATTACAGGCAGCATTAAAAGCCATATCCGCGAATAGTTCCTCACGTGTTCTTTCAGGAATACTTATTCAGGCGCAAACTCAGGGTCTGATATTAACAGCCAGCAATATAAGAATGACCATTGAATATAAGCTCCCTGTGAAGATGGATTCGATGGTTGTGCACAACACAGGTGAGATCGTAGTTCCCGCGCGTTATTTTTATGAGATCATTCGTAAGCTTGATCCTGGACTAATTAGGCTGGAAATCGAAGAGGCATTGATTCTAAACATTCAATCAGGGAACACTCAATTTCGTTTATGTGGAATGGATGCGGCAGAGTTTCCAAGAATCCAATACATAGATCATCCAAACATTCAAAAGATAAGCATGAAGAACACTCTCCTGAAGCAAATATTTAAAAGAGTGGTTTTTGCGGTCTCTTCATCGGAAACCAGACCTGTGCTCACAGGAGTTTTGCTTCAAATAGATAAGCGAAATATTCGTGTAGTCGCCACTGATGGCATCCGCTTCGCCCAGCATATTGTTGAAAGCATAGAAGATTACGGTGCAATTCCTTTAGATGTTGTAATCCCGGGCAGCAGCCTGGAGGATCTTTTAAAAATATTAAGCGATGATGCAGACAGCAGCACCGATTTAGAAATAGGCCCCAAGCAGATCAGATTTATTTCTAATGGATTGAGGGTTCAGTCTGCCCTTCTAGAAGGAACTTATCCCTCTGTCAATAATTTAATCCCAAAAGCGTATCTCTCCGAAGTGATTGTTAAGACAGACCGTTTGTTACATGTGGTTGAACGTATTTCTATATTGGCTGGTGAGAGTGTTATGCTCAGCGTACTTCCTTCTAACACGCTAAGTTTAGTGTCCAAGACTGCAGAAATTGGGGATGTAAAAGAAGAGATTCCTTTGGAGCATCTAGAGGGTGATCATTTTCGAGTAGCCTTTAACGGAAAATATTTCAGGGACATCCTTCGGGCGATTGATAGTGAGACGCTTAGAATCAGGTTCGCGGGAAAAGAAAGACCGCTGGTGATCCTGCCTGTAGACGCATCTTCGTCCACACTTTTTTTAATTACTCCTGTGAGGACGCATGATTGAGGATATGTTAATTGCAGTATTTGAGTACATTTGAGCGAATAGCTGCAACTGAGTCTGATAGTGTGGCAAAACGAGCGAAATTATAGAAATAAGAGCAACTGAGTCCGAAATAGCCCAAACCCACTTCAGCATCACAGCTTTCCCAGACGGGAATGAGGTATATTTGATCTGGGAGGGGATGGAATGCATAATGCAAAGACGGCCATATTTTATTTCTCAGGTACTGGCAATACGGAGATTATTGCTAAGCAATTTGCTGAAAGGCTAAGAAGTAAAGGGCAAGACGTAGATTTGTTTAGAGTGGAAGATATTATTAAAGGCACTCGTTCTGTAGAATATGAAGCCTATGATCTTATAGGTATTGGTCATCCGGTTCTAGGCTTTGGCGCTTCCGGTTTTGTTGAACATTTTGCAGATCAGCTGCCTGAATGTAATGGAACCCCGGCATTTGTATTCAAAACGGCATCCTCTCCACACTATATCAATAACGGTGCTTCGAATACGGTTCTTCGTTCTTTGCGTGGGAAGGGATATATCCCTTTTCACAATTCCATTTTGGCGATGCCATGTAATTTTTATATCAAATATGATGACAGGTTGAATAAGCAGTTGTACCAAGCCGCACAGCGTAAGGTGGAATTGTTTGCAGAGGAAATCGTAAACCGAACACCACGAAATCTGCCGATTCACCCTGTGTTGGAGCGGGTTCTGAGAACAGTATATTATTGTGAGGAACACCAAGGGGGAAAATACTTCGCCAAAGGATTGAGTACAACGGACGCTTGCACACTATGTTTAAAATGTGTCAGCAACTGTCCAACATCCAATATTAGTAGCGGCGTAGAAGGAATTGTTTTCAGTCAAAATTGTTTATTATGTATGCGTTGTGTTTATTCTTGTCCTCAGAAGGCAATCCAAGCGACAAGACTGAAGGCTAGCGTAGTAGATCCCTATACTGGAGGTCCGAATCTTCATAAACTAATGAAGGATTCTGCGAATGATGGACGGTTTGTTACTCCCAAATCCAAGGGCTACTATAAGCATTTTATTAAGTATTTGGAGGAATGACATATGAATCTGTTTCGGATGGGATCTAAGCCACTGGGGATTGAGCGGATCAGCACATTTTTGGAGGATAATTATGTGAGTATCGGCTACCCCGGAATAGGGGATCTGGAGAATCTAAGCATAGAGGAACTTCATGATCGATTAATCGGTACTTACCAATATAGTGAGCCGGAGCTTATGCAACATCTGCAAGCCCTTCAGCTATTTGTACATACGATGCAAGATGGAGATTATGTGCTGGTGGCCGATGGAGATTGGGTACATCTCGGAGACCTCGGAGATTATTTTTACAACGAGTTAAATGATAATGTTGACGAGGGTACATGCCATCGGCGTGGTGTAACGTGGTTGAAAAGTCTGCCGATTTCTGAACTAAACACAGGCCTGCGGGAGTTATTTAACCAAAGTGCACCGGTTGTACAATATAAGGGTCCAAAACCAAGTGCTCGCTTGGATCTGTGGATTACAGGTGTTTCTGCTAATGAACAAGAAGTGAATAGTCCGCTGCAATTGGATGAGGAGATGCTCTCTAAGGCGCTTAATATTTTGAAAGAAGCTTTGATTTGTGATGACTCCGAACGACGGGAACGAGCAGCGATTGCCATTTTACAATATGCGAAGTAAAACTTCTTCTATATAACGAGCGCATGGTCGACTATCTTCATGATGAGTTTCAATTAAAAAACGTTCCACCCGCTACTTGCCTCGGATGGAACGTTTTGCTGTATCTATAATCAGATGAACTCAACGAATTCGTTGACTGGCTTACGGTAGCCGCGGGGTCTGATTTTATGTTTTTTGTCTTTGCCGATCGTGATCAGCATAACAGGTACCATATGATCCGGCAGATTCAAGGTGGATTGGATAACATCAGCATCGAAGCCGATCATCGGGCAGGTATCCCAGCCTTTATCTTTGGCGATCAGCATAAAGTGCATGGCCGAGAGAGAGGCATTACGTATTGCTTCATCTCTTTGAAAAGCATCCTTATCAATGTAAGCATTGTTAATCATCTCTATTTGCTCATCATATTCCTCTTGTGACATCGCTCCTAAAGCTTTAAGCCCGCCATAGATTTCTGGAGCCTGCTGATAAGCATGCTTATCTCCTAGCACTACAATAACTGCTGAAGCAGTATGGATTTTATATTGGCCGTAAGCCGCTTCGCGAATTTCTTCTTTTAAGCTCTCGTTAGATATCACTTTGTAATTTGTATGCTGTAGATTATAGGCCGATGGTGCCAATCTGGCGTAAGAGAACATTTCCTCTAATTCATTTTGAGGGATGGTGACCCCTTCCACAAAATTCATAGCGGATCTGCGGGACTGAATCAAGTCTGTAAAAGCGCTCATAAGTATTCCTCCGTTGTGTATGTATTCGGTTGTAAAATATAAACACCTGATATTTGTAAATTTACTAACTAAATGTTACTAACTCAAAATAACACAGCCTATAAAATTCGTCAATGATAAAATTTATTGAAGTTAATCTTGAATACCCTGTTGTAAAAAAATAGGACATAAATTAGGATATTAGGATATGTAAAAACACGGTGAATGAAAGGTGGATAAATTGATTAATAGTAGAGAACGATTGATGATAGATTTGCAAAGAATCGAAGAGAATGACTACGAGCTTAGAAGTGGAGAGGACATAAAGGATTATGTGAAGTTGATGCTTGAGCATTTAGGAGTTCCCGAGCCTATGCTGCGTGATGAATTGATTTATTCCACATTCTACAAATGGATTAATGAGAAACATTGGTTTAATGATGCGGAGCTTCGTGAACTGCTGTGGATACTCCTTGACGAGCAGCATCTGTTTTATCACATTGGGAACAAAGAAGATCAGACGGTGTATACAAGAACATTTTCTGTATTGGTTGTTGCTCTTATTCTCCAGCGGCATAGGGAAAAGGCTATATTGGATAGCTCTGAATTTACAAAGGTGAAGCAGGGTTTAATTCATTATTATAAGGAAGAACGGGATTTAAGAGGTTATATGGAAAAAGAAGGCTGGGCACACGCAGCAGCCCATGGCGCAGACGCCTTGGATGAGCTGGTTTTATGCTCGGAGAGTGATGCCGAGGTGCGGGAAGAGGTTCTGACAGTTGTTCAAAAGATGCTTTATAACGATCAATACATATTCAGGGAGGAAGAAGATGAACGGATTGCTACTATTATAGTTACAATCATCGATCATCATTTACTTCCACAGCAGTCTATAACCGATTGGATTCTCAACTTGGCGCAATGTGGCAGTTGGCCTAGAAGCCACAGCCAGTATGTTACTCGAATAAATACAAAGAACTTCCTGCGTTCTCTTTATTTCAGGTTACTTCTAACAGAGAAGAATATGGACATTGTGGATGTTTTGTTGAAAACTGAGAAGAATTTGAATGAATTTGTACATTAATTCACTCAAACGGTTTTAATTAACACTGGTAATTTAAATAATTTATTATAATGTAATAAAAATCACAAAATTTTATGGAAATTCAAAAACTTTGTGACATTTATAACTTGATAAGTGCTATAATAGAAATATGGCGTTAAAAGTTCTTATGTTTTTCATTACTATTAAGCAGCAAAGCTTATTGCAGAGGAGATTTGGATATGTCAGAATCAATCACTCAAACACAACCTGAACAAGAATCACCAAAAGTAGCTGTTAGCAAGGAACAAATGGATGTTCTAGAGCAGCTCTTGAAACCAGAAGTTCAGGAATCATTAACAGTCTTGGTGGAACAGCTGCCAAAATTAACTGAGCTTGTTGGCGTGCTTACAAAGTCCTATGACTTTGTGCAAACTGTCGCAGCGGATGATGTCTTGAAAAGTGATACGGTAAGTGCAATTAAAGAACTTGCTGAACCTGTAGTGCATTCCGCGAAGAATATGGCAGCTACAGTGATCGAAGCAAAAGATCGTGCGAATGAAAGTAACGAAGTTATTGGTCTTTTTGGTCTTATGAAGTTGTTGAAAGATCCACAAGCACAAAAGCTTTTCCGTTTCGTAAATGCATACCTTCAAGTTGCTGGAGAACGCAGTAAGCAGAAATAATCATTTTCATATCTTATTCGTAAGGGACGGAGGAAACATCATGTCTAAACATATTGTCATTCTAGGAGCAGGTTATGGTGGTCTACTAAGCGCCTTAACCGTACGCAAGTATCTCAAAAAAGATGAAGCTAAAATTACTGTAGTTAATCAGTATCCTACCCACCAAATCATCACAGAATTGCATCGTCTTGCAGCAGGTAGTGTTGCAGAGGGTGCTGTTGCTATGCCTCTAACTAAGCTTTTCGCAGGTAAAGATATTGACCTGAAAATCGCGAAGGTTAATTCATTTTCTGTGGAGAACAAACAAATTGTTCTTTCTGATGGTGTGACACTAACTTATGACGCGCTTGTTGTAGGTCTTGGCAGCACTACAGCTTATTTTGGCATTCCAGGGCTTGAACAATACAGTATGGTATTGAAATCAGCTGCAGATGCTAACAAAATTCATCAACATATTGAGGATCGTATTCGTGAATATGCGAAATCGAAAAATGAAGCAGATGCAAACATCCTAATCGGTGGCGGCGGCTTAACAGGTGTTGAGCTTGTTGGTGAAATCGCGGATGTATTGCCTACACTTACTAAAAAATATGGCGTTGATCCTAAAGAAATTAAGCTTATGCTCGTTGAAGCAGGTCCTAAAATCCTTCCAGTATTGCCAGATGCATTGATCGAACGTGCTGTAGCAAGCTTGGAAAAACGTGGTGTTCAATTCTTGACAGGTCTTCCTGTTACGAATGTAGAAGGCAATGCGATTGACTTGAAAGACGGTCAAAAAATTATTGCTAACACGTTTGTATGGACTGGTGGCGTACAAGGAAATCCACTCATCGGCGAATCCGGTCTTGAAGTTAACCGCGGTCGTGCAACGGTGAATGAGTTCTTGCAATCCACTTCTCACAAAGATGTATTCGTTGCTGGTGACAGCGCGGTGGTCTTTGCAGAAGATGGACGTCCATACCCTCCAACTGCTCAAATCGCTTGGCAAATGGGTGAATTGATCGGATACAATCTGTATGCCTTCTTGAAAAATAAATCGTTTGAAAGCTTTAGCCCAATCAACTCTGGTACGCTTGCTAGCTTAGGCCGTAAAGACGGTGTAGCCATCGTTGGTGCAAGTTCTACTCCGTTAAAAGGCTTGCCTGCAACTCTGATGAAGGAAGCAAGTAATATTCGTTACTTGTCCCACATTAAAGGATTGTTCAGCCTAGCTTACTAATATAGTTTAACCCTAAACCCTGCTCGAATCTGAGCGGGGTTTTTGTTATTGTTTTTTTAGTGAAATGTTTGCATTATTGATGTTTCGTAGTAGGCTGTATTCATTGTATTTGATATAATAGATTGGGTTATATTAACAGAGGTAGTTAGAGGAGGATTTCATTTATGATATTCCAACAAAACGATGTCATTCTGTTTCAAGGTGACAGCATAACAGACTGGGGACGTAATCATGAAGACGCTTCATCGCTTGGAGTGGGTTATGCAATGATGGTCGCCGCTCGTCTGGGGTATTTATACCAAGAGAAGAATCTTACTTTTATTAACCGTGGCATTGGTGGCAACCGTATTGTTGATTTACAGGGGCGTTGGGATAAGGATTGCCTGGATTTGAAGCCGACTTGGGTGTCCATTTATATTGGAATTAACGACACTTGGCGCCGTTTTGATTCTGGTGAAGAAACCACTCCCGAGCAGTTTGAAGCTTCATATCGGGACCTGATTAAACGCACTCAGAAATCTTTGGATGCTAAATTAGTTCTTATAGAGCCTTTTGTTTTGCCTGTACCGGAAGATCGTAGAACTTGGCGTCAGGATCTTGATCCTAAAATTCATATTGTCCGCGAGCTGGCACGTGAATATGGGGCGCCGCTGGTTCCGCTAGATGGACTTTTTGCAGCGGCCTCCGTAAAAGCAAAACCGGCTTACTGGGCATATGATGGAGTACATCCTACTCCTGCAGGTCATGCACTTATTGCGGATGCTTGGCTCAAAACGATGGGAGCAATCTAATCAATTGTCATTATAAGACTAGAACCACGCTTTAATAAGCAGGTTGTAGTCTTTTTTTAATCGCGTGTTAGTAAAGTCGTTTTTATATATTTATAGACACTGTTATAATTGGAATATGCTTATGTATTGGAGGCGATTCGCATTAGGCGGTTAATATGGATAGCACCTTTGTTATTGGTCGTAGTGTTAAGCGGATGTAAAAGTGATTTGGGCTTCATCAATGCCAGATGGATCGAAGGCGTGTCGTTGACACCCGTGGCAACTAGTGATCAGAAACAAGCGGATCGTCCTTTGCACTCAGAGAGCTTAACGCTAAAGGATTCTGTTTTGATCAAGACGCTAGCGGAGGCTATGAACAAGAGTAAGAAATTTTCTGATGATCTGGATTGGGGTCCGGAATTTGAAATGAAGCTTGTTTATGGGGACGGCTATTCGGAAGACTATTACATAGCGCTTGGAGATCAACTTGGACATGAAGGGATGTTTACTACAGCGGAGAACAGCAGTCAGGGCTACACGATTCCTGTAAAAAACTCTGACCAGTTAAGAAAGCTCATTTATGGAACAATCGATACGAAGAACATTGAACAGGCAGACCCTGTGGAGACTTCTGTCGAGGTAACAGGTCCAGTAACCCTATCACATAATGAACTGTCTCCGGTCACAGGCAGAGCGGGATTTTTAAATCTGCAACTGCTAGAGGGGAGATATAGCGAAGATTGGACTACACCCAGTCCGTTAACGGGAAGAAACTGGAGTGGCCGATTTAGACTAGTTGTGACTGATGAGCAAGGGAAAACGCTGAGTAGCTATCCGTTAAATGATCAATTTGCCCAGACCTTTAATGATTTTTTCCAGCTTCAGTTTGAGGATTATAATGGAGACGGTGATCCCGATTTTACGATCGGACAATATGGAACGAGTAACGGTTATTTCTACAAGCTTTTTACACTCAGAAGAAATAACGTGATAGAAGAACTGCCTATTAAACCTGAAAATCAGCTGTTTATCAGCAGTCCTGAGCGGTATTCCATAAAGCTGGATAAAGTTGATGAGCATAGCTTCAAGAGAAGTTACTACGATATCGCAGCAGGCAAACAAGTGGAAGATACTTTTCAGTGGGTAGGGAGTGCATTTCAGAGGCTGGACAATTGATTAATTCATGAAGTGAGAGGAATGTGTGTTGGATGACAAGTGATACGGTACAAGATTTAGAAGGGTTAAAAGCTATTGGAAAAGTGGTGGGCCACACCATCGCCGAGATGAAAAAGAAAGTAACCCCTGGGATGACGACTGCGGAGTTGGATCTTATTGGAGCTGAGATTCTGGAAAGCTTCGGAGCATCCTCAGCCCCGAAGATAACTTATAATTTCCCGGGCAGCACCTGCATCAGTGTGAACGAAGAGGTTGCTCATGGTATTCCGGGTCCGAGAGTGATTAATGCCGGCGATTTGATCAACATTGATGTCTCTGCTGAGCTGAATGGGTATTATGGGGATGCTGGCGTTTCTTTTCAACTGCCGCCCTATAACGATGATATTCTGCGTTTATGCCGGAGTACTGAGGAAACCATGATGAGTGTGATCAATCATCTGCGGGCAGGGATGAAGGTTAACGAGATCGGCAGAATGATGGAACTTGAAGCTCGCAAACGCGGTTATAGAGTGGTGCGTAATCTGTGCAGCCATGGAATTGGCAAATCACTGCATGAGAAGCCTTTTGAAATTCTACCCTTCTATAATCCAAGAGTGACCACAGTACTGAAGGAAGGACAAGTAATTACAGTAGAGCCTTTCCTCTCGACTGGAGCGGACTATGTTGAGCAGCAATCGGATGGCTGGACGCTAAGTGTTGTAGATAACGGTCGGGTAGCGCAGTTTGAACATACGATTATCGTGACTAAAGGTGAGCCTATTATTCTGACTAGTGTGTAAGCCCGAATAGCGACTTAAAGGGGTGGAGGATGGAGGGGGATATGAGCAAAAGCCCTTACCCGGACCCTCCGTTCCTTCCATGTCTTTAGCGAAGTTGTTATTAGCCGTGATAAGTGGCAATGCGGTAAATACTTTAAAGAGACCTGTCTATTTGACAAGTCTCTTTTTTTCTAGGATGAGGCGTTACGCTTATATCCTATATTTGGCATAAATTATCGATGTTTTTTTCAATGGAATGATAAAACAGGTCTTCCGCATGAAGGACATAGGCCATGTATTCTTCCATCTGGTCAGTAAGTGTAAATTCATTCATAATATACTGCCTGGTCATAACATTCCTTAAAAGTTCCCATTGTTCGATGCTTTGCCGAGCACAATGAATGACATCGCTGAGAGCATTAGGATTTGCTAAGGAATTCAGCAGCAACAGCAATACTTTTTTCCTATCTGAATGACGGGTGAGCGTCGTCCGGGTTAAAGAGTAAAGGTCATGGGGGCGGTTTGAAATCTTTGTATTGAGGATGAAACGTCCACTTGCAAACAGATTGTTCAGTTCCTGGATGGCTGATCGTCCGATATATTCCAGGCGGCCTTCGGTACAAGAGGGCGGCTTATAATAATTCGATAGTGCGGTTCTTAAAATGAGCGAGGCTCGGGCTGGCAATTCAGCAAGCTCATCTTGATTAGGATGCACTGTGAAACAGGAAAACTGACGATTGTAGGCATCCATAAACGAAGTTTTGGCATCTTGACCGATATTTTTGTTATGCGGATAAGGCTTGAAATACTCTTTGTTGTAATTTATATAATTGTCCAAGAAATAAAAATCAGTTGCCGTCTGCCCTAGGATCAAAAATATATGCCCATCCACAATATGATCTGTTTCCAGAGCCGGGTTTAATTCAAATGTTCTATAAAAGGGGACTCGTTTCATTAACGTATTGACAAATACGACTTCGTTATTTGCTAACAGTGTCTCTATCGTCTGGATGGCTGCCTCTGCATTGTTGCTAAAAGTATGTTTATTAGCGACTGTTATATAATCCTCGGGATCTTTGATCTCGTTCAAGCTTAATTCAAACTGGTCACTGTCAGTATGGGTAACTAATTTCAGATTAAAATCATCTAAAAACATCTTGTACAATACGCTAGAGTCATTGACATACCTCTTTAGCATGAAAAAAATATTACGGGTATAGCAGTTTCCCAGTGACTGTACCTCTGCAATAGGCTCCCCTGCAGAATTATAGTAATATTCCATTTCTAACGTCTGCAACGTCTGCATAATTGTCCCTCCAACTGCTGCTAATTCTCCAATTCATCCCTTGGAGCCGAGCGCGCTTATTATTTCGCCCAATAATTTGGTTTCGTCTGTTTGTATGGTCAACAGAGAATGTTTGAGTGCGTCTAGCACCTTGGGGTCCATGGACAGATTATACCGAAGCACCATATTTCTGTTCAGAAGAGAGCGTTCTTCAAGCTCAGTACAACGCTCAATCCATCGGTCGCTTTGCAGCAGGAGTTTTATTTGTTGGAGATATTTAAGTCTTAAAACCATAAGCTTCTTATGCTCCCACAGCAAATGATAGGCTCTAATGTCAAGCTCAGGGTCATCTTCTTTAGGATGCTCCATTTGATAAATGAGGTGTTGGTACACACTTTGTCCATAGATGCTGGTAGTGGTATGGTTAATAAAATCGAATGAACGCTTGGAGGATAGATATCGCTGCAAGCTGTCGACAATCTGTTCGACGTTTAAATCAAATTCTGCATCGATTTTGCTAAGCAAAGTTACACGCGTAATAAAATTTTCTTCCCCGGACAGATAGTCAAAGGCGGATTCCAGTTCGGAAAAGGTGCATTGAGCGGTCATAAATTTACCGCCCGTAATATTGTCCCGAATGCAGACTGTTTGGCGATCAAGATCGTAGCCGTAAATTAATGTCTCGTGAAAACGGTGCTCTTGGCCGAACTCCTGATATGCAGATATAAAGTACCGGTCGAGATGGCACCATACATAGCAATCGCCGTTGATAGAGTCTACTACAAAATCCGTAAAGGAAGACCACTTGGAAATGATGGTTCTAGGCAATATGAACTTATTGAGAAATGGGCAATAATCAACAAGAAGCTCATGATTGTCAAAAAAGTAAGTTTCCCAATCCGTTACATATCTCAGCTGAATGAAGTTGGAATAAACCCAGGGCCATATGCGGTTATCCGAAGAAATAATAGAAAACAAAGTCCCATAGGCGTTGGAAGTATTTATTAGTGGATCGGAAACGGGTAAAGTAATTTTACTCAATTTACACCTCCATATTCCCCTTATATGTAAATGAAAATGAAATAAATGACATTATTATACTATAATAATTGTTCATTCCAATTATGTGATGATAATCATATTATGATAATAAAGGGAAATGGTAATCTGGCGAAGAATAGTACTTTTGGAAACATTTTGACATACGTTTCTCTGATAAAAAAGCAGCAGAATGTGATGGGGGGAGCGATATATTGCGAATAGTGGTTTGTTTAAAGTTTATTGCACACGTGAACAAAGGCGATGTGCGTGGCATTGCTGATGGCCGTAAGATCTCGGCCTCACCGCCACCGAAGGCAACCTTTGAGCTAAACTATCCGGACCGGCAAGCCATCCATGTGGCATTGGAGCTGAAGAATAGCTGTAATGCTAATGTAACTCTTATTTCCATGGCCCCTCCCGGTTGTAAAACGGCTCTGCAGGAGTTTATGGGTTATGGAATCGATGAGGCAGTCCTGCTCAGCGACGCTTCTTTTGCCGGTTCGGATACATTGGCGACATCGCTGGTACTGGCTCGTGCTGTTGAGAAGCTTGGTGGATGTGATCTGGTTCTGACCGGCAGCCATTCAACCGACAGTGATACCGGTCAGGTAGGTCCGGGAATCGGCGAGTATCTAGATATCCCCCACGCGATAAATGTAACACGGTTTGAGGATATTTCGACCGATGAGGTATTGTTCCACCGCCAGCATGACGAAGGGGTAACAACCAGACAGTCTTGCCGGCTTCCGGCAGTATTGAGTATTGGTGGAATGACAGCCGCCTCTGAGTTGAAATCGCTAACAATTGCTGCCAAATTGCATGCCAGAACCAAGGATATTCTAGTATGGTCCTGTCATGACCTTGGCCTTGACCCACAGACGGTTGGTTTGGCAGGCTCGGCTACTGAAGTAGTTTCAGTGTACGAACAGCACTCCGAAAGAAAGGGGATTTTGCTAGAAAGCGATGAATATCTACGGGTATTGGAGCCGATAATCAGCAAAATCAGCGAGGTTAGAAATGGATGATTAGGATTGATCAGGAACAATGCACATATTGCCTCCTGTGTTTAAAACGCTGTCCCGCCGCTGCAATCAAGGATGAGGATGAGGGCTTGCGTATCGACGTTGCGGCATGTACTTATTGCTCAGTCTGCACGTCTTGCTGTCCTAACCAAGCCATTATAATGAAAGGCAGGGCACAGGAGACCAGACAACCGTACCCTGAGCATGAGGGTATTTGCCTTGTTGTGGAACATGCTGAAGGCGCTCTCTCTTCATATTTTCCGGAACTGGTTACCGCAGCAAAACAGCTGCAGGCTATGAGAGCCCAGCGCATTTACGCTTTGGTGGTCGGAGAGCGTATAGAAGACCTAGCCCAGCGTCTGCTTCAGTGGGGAGTAGATGAGGTGTGGATGGTGAACAAACCGGGAATACAGCGTTACGCCGAAGATATTCATTATAATTTGATTTCTGCGGTGCTCCGGGATCAAAGACCGTCTGTCGTACTAGGTATGGCTACCGCATGGGGGAGGTCTATTTTCCCCAGAGTCGCAGTTCGCCTGCGGACGGGGCTATGCGCCGATTGCATCGATTTGAAGATGGGACCGGATCACGGGGATTTTATTATTACCAGACCGACGCAAATGGGCGAGCAATTCGCTGAGATAAAAATACCGGCAAGACGGCCGCAAATGGCAACTGTAAAAACCAATTTTTATTCCGCTGCTGAGACCGCACACGTCGCGCAGGGCAAGATTGTTGATCTAAGCTCCCTGTATTCTTGCTCTTCCTCAGTCCTGCAGTTTATGGGAGTAATTGAAGAAGCCGCGGGCAAGGAGAACATCGAGACTACAGAAATTATTGTTGCTGCCGGGAGAGGCATTCAAAACGCAGACAATCTTCGTTTAATCTATGCGCTCGCCGATGCGCTTGGGGGGAAAGTAGCGGTTACCAGACCGCTTGTAGAATGTGGATGGATGGATAGTATGCATCAAGTCGGACTGACAGGTAAAATGGTCAAGCCCAAACTGTACATCGCCTGCGGAGTGTCTGGGGCAGTGCAGCATAAGGTTGGGATGCATCATTCGGAGACGATATTTGCAATAAATACGGATCGCAATGCACCTATCTTTGATTACTCCACATATGGGATCGTAGGCGATCTTTTTACAGTCATACCTGAAATATTGTCGGCATTGAACACAGTACAGGAGGTTGGGCGATGATTGAGAAGGAGCTATTAAGACAACAAACGCTGCATACGATTGGCGTCATGCTCGATGAGCACTTGCTTCAGAAGGAGGATATGTTCAGGTTTCAAAGCGATGTCCACGACACATATTCTCCGGAATACATCCGGAGCGAGATGGAGAATTGGTACAGAACATTAGGAATCGAATATATCATCCAGCGAAAATTTTCACTTCGGATGCCGCAGTTTACGAGAGAAGAATTAGAAGAAGCGGACCGAAGAAACGAGATCATTTTATGTGTTCCCCAAGGCGTCAGTCGCAAGCAATTAGGCTGCTTGTTTAATATCCGCAATTGGGCGCTGGAGAGTGAACTGGTCGCAGCAACTCCGGAAATTGAGGATTTCTGGTTCACCGTTCCGCGGACAACCGAACCGGATATGCTGGATCGGACGGCTGTGGAAATACAGCGTACATACAAGAAAACCGGAAAATTGGGAATGAGTCTGGAGCGGTATCTGGTATTTGTCGCCCGCATGAGGCATCTGACAGGACAAACACCGGATATAAGGACAAAGATGTGGATTACCAACGGCAAATATGAAGGAAAGGCGATGCTTGTGGTTGGTTTCGACTCGGCTGGCGAGTTTACAGCACATGGCTGGATGCCGAATTTCCACTCGCCTATGGTGGGCGGACGTTATACCTGGATACCTGACCATATATAAACAGTAAGGAGACGGTTATTTCGGCTATGTACAATAAGTTCACTGAATCGGGGCCTCAGCCTAGTGTACACTTCACCGCTGCTCGCAAGGCAGAACCGGGTCCTAATGAATTGTTCATTACCAACCGTTTTACTTTAACGGGAACGGTAAAGGACCCATCCTGCTTGCAGCTTTTTCATGGGGCATGCCATTTACCAGGGCATTATCCTTACTCCAGTGTCGGAGTAGTGACTAAAGCGGGGCTTGGAGCAGAGCATCGCGTAGGCCAAGCTCTTGTGTTTTCTCCTCATTATACAAAGGATGTATGTGTCCCTCTGCACAGTGGGGTGGATGGTCAGATCTTTATTTCCAACGACTTAGACCCTGTGACAGCTGCGTTTGTTCCTATGTTTTGTGTGGCACTAA
Source organism: Paenibacillus sp. FSL R5-0928 (assembly GCF_037970385.1). Lineage (NCBI taxonomy): Bacteria > Bacillati > Bacillota > Bacilli > Caryophanales > Paenibacillaceae > Paenibacillus > Paenibacillus sp. FSL R5-0928. The sequence goes on from NZ_CP150225.1 coordinate 2,853,970, forward strand.
ATGTGTGTGAAGAGCTGGCAGATGAAGGCATTAAAACGGTGGAACTGTGGGGAATGGGACTGCTAGGAAAGCTTTTATTAAGGTTGCTGGAGCAGGATGAAGATTTGAGCTTCAGTGTTGAAAAGAAGGAGGCCAAGGATGAGATTTGGGCCGGGTTAAACAGCGGTGTGTGGGACTGCGAGGAGAGAGCCATTGTTGCACTTGATTCGGACCTGCTCTCGCAGGTTCAACGGCATTCGGCTTTAAAAAACGATCCACCAGACCAGCACATACAATTTATTGATCTGACAAGACCTGGAATACTTAAGGAATCCATAACGCATGACCGTATTCAGGAAATCTCTCGCAGAATTGGGAAGCAAGAGCTTGAAGTAACCAGCCTAATTGCCCAACATATTCATGCGGAACATATGGAGCAATTTATCAGGCAAGCGGCGGAAGGCTTTTTTGAAGGGAAAACTGTAGTCTATGACTGGTAGAGGAGGTTCGTCATGCAGTTGACACAAGGTGTTATGGATGTACCCGCACTCGATATTGCATTTTCTGAGCAGGAGCGGCGTATCATTATGGAGCGAATTGATGATTGTCTGTCGAGAGGAGCGTTGAGTCAGGGTAGGTATGTACAGGAGCTGGAGGAACGTTTTGCCCGGTATGTAGGAGTTACTCATGCCATTGCGGTTAATTCGGGTACAAGTGCGATTGAAGCGGTAATGAGAGTGCTCGAAGTAAAGGGGCAGGAAGTGCTGGTTCCGGCAAATACGTTTATTGCCACGGCTTCCAGTGTCCTGTTTGCCGGAGGGCATGTTCGCCTTGTTGATATTGATCCCCGTACATTTTCGGTGTCGCTGGCTGAAATAAAGAAGCAGGCCACGAGTCGTACCCGAGGGGTTATTATCGTACATATTGGCGGAATTGTTACACCGGAGATTGAAGAAATCAGGCAATGGTGCGATGAGCAGGGGCTCTGGTTATTTGAAGATGCCGCTCATGCACATGGCAGCAGGATGGCCGGAAAAGGTGCGGGAGCTTTCGGAATTGCCGGAAGTTATTCCTTTTTTGCCACGAAAATCATTACCTCGGGGGAAGGAGGGATCATTGTCACAAACGATCATTCAATGGCTGAGAAGCTAAGAATGTTCCGCAATCATGGCAAGCCCCAGCCTTGGGAGACTTACCACACCTCGCTTGGCAACAATTATCGAATGAGTGATATCACAGCAACGATAGCGCTTACCCAGTTTGAGCGGCTCGACGCGATCATTGAACAACGGGAAGCGATCGCCAACCGTTATACTTCCTTCTTTACGAAAAATCTTCCTGATTTCGAGATTGTAATGCCGCAGGACAGATGCAGTTGGTATAAGTACATTGTTATAGTGCCTTTAGACGTTGACAGTTCCGATTTGAAGGACAGACTCAAGGAGAAAGACGTTTCGCTCCAAGGGGAGGTATATGCAACGCCGCTTCATAGGCAGCCGATCGCTGCTTCCCTACAGTTCAGTGGGGAATATCCGCTAGCGGATGATTATTGTCGGCGTCATATCTGCTTGCCGATTTATCCCAATTTGACTGATCAGCAGATCGATTATGTTTTGGCTGTATTCTTAAGTGTGGTCGCAGAGTTAAGGGGGCAGCAATGAACGAGGGCATTATTATTGATAATCTGAGAAAGGTCTATCGCGTCCCTGTAAGAGAACATGGGTTAAAGCATGCGTTCAAAAGTCTGATCAAAATGGAATACAACGAAGTTGAGGCGGTAAAAGGTATCGACCTCAGGGTTGAGCCGGGAGAAATTGTCGGGTTCATCGGACCTAACGGCGCGGGAAAGACAACCACGCTGAAGATGCTCTCCGGTATCCTGTATCCGACATCAGGCAACATTTCCGTCTATGGCTTCAAACCGTGGGAACGCCAACATAAGTTTCTGCGCAACATCAGTATGGTAATGGGGAACAAATCGACGTTAACCTGGGATATTACGGTCGAGGACTCTTTCTTTGTGATGAAGGAAATATACGGAGTCTCTGATGCTGATTTTAAACAAAGACTCAACGAGCTAAAAGAACTACTGGATATAGGGCATCTGCTTAAGAATCAGGCACGTAATCTCTCTTTGGGAGAACGCTCCAAGTGTGAATTAACAGCAGCGTTGTTACATCAGCCACGTGTATTGTTTTTGGATGAGCCTACTTTGGGGCTGGATGTTAGCATGCAGCTGCGGCTTCGCAGTTTTATCAAGGAGTATAACCAAAAACATGAGACAACCATCCTGCTTACCAGTCACTATATGGAGGATATTTCTTCCCTTTGTAAACGGGTTGTGCTGATCAATCAAGGCAAGCTGTTATACGACGGATCTCTGGAGCAGCTGAGCGGTAAAATAGCTCCCTACCGCATTCTCAAAGTCAGTTTTATGGATGAAGACGTAACGGGCACAATTGAAGAGCTAAAGGAGAAGTTTACTGACAGCTTGCAGGTCATGGAGCTTGCGGAAAGCTACGTATTGTTTAAGATTCAGAAGGAAGCTGTACCTGAGATTGTTTCAGAAATCTTTAATAGCTATTGCATTGGAAATGTAACAATCAATGATGCTCCAATCGATTCGGTAATTGATGAAGTGTATCGAGAGGGGAGGCTCCTTTGAATTTTCGCGGAGGCTTTGCGCTGATACGTAGGACTATGTTCGGGTTTATGGCTGAGAAAGGTTTCTTCTGGACATTGACGCTTGGTTGGATGATGGGACCTATCATCTATATGTTTGTTTGGACCGTTGCTGCGGGAGATGGAAGCATAACCGGGTTCACTCAGCAGGATTTTGTGAGGTATTATATTCTGTTAATTCTTGTGAACCAGCTGACCTACCCTACATCACACTGGACGGTCGGCGATCAAATCTATGGCGGCAAGATGTCGATTGTATTATTGAGGCCGATATCGCCTTTTTACGATGTGGTTGCATCAGATTTGGCTGTCAAAATCGTCTGTATGCCTTTTGTTATATTTGTTGCCGGTGTGGCTGCCATTTTTTTGAACTTCAGACTGGCTATATCCGGTCTGGACTTGCTGGTGGCCGTTTATCTTCTTCTCATGGCTCAAATAATCAGATTTATGCTGGCCTATACACTTTCCCTGTTTGCATTTTTCACCAATAAAATCAAGTCCTTACTTTCTATTAATGACACCCTGGTATTTTTGCTGGCCGGACAGGTAGCGCCTTCGTCGTTGCTTCCGGGATTTATGCAGGATATCTCGGATTATTTGCCTTTTCAATATATGATCAGCTTTCCGATAGAGTTTTCCCTTGGAAAGTTGGATCATTCACAGCTTGTTTTTGGCATAATTGTTCAATTCGTTTGGGCGGTCGTTATCATATTATGTAACCGTTTAGTGTGGAAAAAAGGGATTCGTGCATACATGGCCGTGGGAGGGTAGGGAACATGCTGAGATATATGCGTTTGCTGAGATTGTTTTTCTCTACAGCGCTTCTAAAGGAAGCGTCATTCCGCGGTGACTTTCTAATCAAAATTTTGTATACCGCAATTAATTTAACCGGGACGATTGGCGGGATCGCGATCCTCTTTTCCAACACAAATTCGCTTAACAGTTGGACTTTTGCGGATACGCTGGCATTATCGGGCGTGTACTATTTTATTTTGGCAATGAAAAATCTATTTGTTGGTCCAAGCCTTGGCTCATTAGCCGGGATGGAAGGAGAGCTATGGACTGGAGGATTTGATTTAACGCTGCTCAAACCGATTGAGACCCAGTTTTATGTGAGCACGAGATACTGGTCTCCGCTTAATCTGTTTGATGTTATGGTGGGAGTAGCGGTGATGGTGCTGGGCGTTTCTCAAATGCAAGAAGCGATAGGAATATCCACTTGTCTGATGTTTGTATGGGCCATTTGCAATGCTTTACTGCTGTTGTACTCAATACTGCTGTTATTAAGCTCTTTGGCGTTTTGGTATGCCGGAAGTCCGATGTTGAGTATATTCGACAGTATCATGCAGATGGGTAGATTTCCGGTCAATGTATATCAGAAACCAATCCAATTGGCGCTTACCTGGATCGTTCCTGTCGCCTTTATCGTTTCCATTCCTGCAGAAGCATTAGTGGGCAGGGTAAGCCTGTCCTATTTATTCGGAGGCAGCTTGCTAGCTGCGGTTTTGCTAATGTTAGCCAGTGCGTTTTTTAAACGAGCAGTGAAAAAATATGCAAGTGCTTCTAGTTGAGGAGGATTCTAAGTGAGCACTTCTTCCATATTGGATTTGATTTATTTCAATTGCTCGAATAATCCAGGGCTTACGGCCATTGATTATGAAGGATCAACGATCACTTATGAAGAGCTACGGCAGGAACTGGAGCACAGTAGTGAGAAGCTGGATCTCGCGGGGATCCGGCCCGGGCACAGAGTTGCCTTAGCCGTTGCAGACAAATCTGCTTTTATCATGCTGTGGCTTGCATGCTGGCATACGGGAGCCGTTCCGATCCCATTTGAACCTGTGAAGAACTTACCGGAACTGGAGAGAATGCACTCGTCAAGCCATTGTCAGTATTTAATTTGCGATCCAATTGATTCGGAGGGCAGCAGTCAGCTTGAGCTCGTACTCAGAGTACCGATGTTTATTTTTAGGACTGCAACGCTTTTTTTACAGGCAGATAAGCAGTCTGATGAAGATATTGCTTTGAATTTTTATACCTCAGGAACGACTGGACCGCCTAAATGCGTACAGTTTAGCGATCGGGCCATCTACAATAATGTAATGGCCATCTGTAGAGGGCTTGAAATTACTGCAAACGACAAGCTGTTCACACCGATTTCGCCGTGGCTGCCCGCGACGCTAACCACTGTAGTCCTACCGGCCCTCTGTGCCGGTGCTACATTAATCATGTCGAAGGGAACAATGCCTGCTAGAATTTGCGAGCAGATCAATCGCAAAGAGGTAACGATTCTTTTTGCGGTTCCCTATATGTATGCCTTGCTTAATGAGTCAGTCGTGTCATCGTCAAGTGTAGCTTGGGATAAAGTGAGACTGTGCATCAGCTGCTCTGCTCATCTGGACGCAGCGACTTTTAAGGACTTTTATAAGCTGTCGGGCAAGTCTATCCGTTCATTGTTCTGTTCATCCGAAGGTGGGGCAATTGCCTATAATCCTTCAAATGAGCAAGAACTGATCAGAGATTCGGTGGGACAGCCACATCTGGGAGTTTCTATTCGGCTGCTTGATCCGGAGGGGCACGAGGTTGCTCATGGAGAGGAAGGAGAGATATGGGTCAGCGGCGCTCATATATCGTGCGGGTATTACGGGCAACCCGAGTTGCAGGCAGAGGTCTTTCAACAGGGTTGGGTACGTACGGGTGATCTGGGAAGGTTGGATGAGGCTGGGTATCTGTATTTGTCGGGGCGGCTTTCTGATAACATCAATGTCGGCGGACATTTGGTAAATCCGGCAGAGATTGAACAAGTCCTACTGCTCCATAACGGCATTAAAGAAGCACTTGTATATGGTGTTTCCGATAAATACTATGGCAGCAAGCTGATTGCGGAGATCGTGCCGCTGGATGCCCAGGTATCAGCCGATGATATTATCAGATTCTGTTCAGCGAGACTTGCGGCATATAAGGTGCCGAGAGTAATCAAGTGGACGGATAACATTCCCAAGGGTCGCTATGGGAAGAAGCTGAGAAATCAGAATCAAGCAGCCAGTCACATCCTGACGCCATGAGGTTTCTTGTGACAGGTTGCAGCGGTTTTATCGGGAGCAGGTTAACAAGCAGTTTACTGGAACAGGGACATGCTGTCAGAGGGCTTGTATTGCCGAAGGAAAAAGGCGTTGGCGAAACACTTGTAGAATTGGGTATGGAACTGTGGGTAGGCGACGTTCTGAACCCTGAAACGATGGATGGCATAGGGGAGGATATTGATGTCGTCTATCATCTTGCCGGCAAACATTCTGGTTCTGTGTCCCGGATGAGGCAGCTGTATGTAGAGGGGACGCGGAATCTGCTGGACCAACTTTTGCGCAGCGGAACGTATGGCAAGTTCATTGTGGCAAGCAATGGGGCTGTATATGGAAGCGACAACGTTTGTGTGGCCGATGAATCTGCACTGTGCCATCCCGTTCATCCATTTGGAAGAATTACACTCGAAATGGAGCGGCTGGTCCAGCAATACTGCACCCATGCGAAATTTTCTTATATCATTCTCAGGATCGCTGAAGTGTACGGCCCGCTTGAGCATAATTATATCCGGCAATTAATGCGCTGCACTCAGATGCTGGGGAACGGGCGCAGTTATTCATCTAAAGTGCATATTGATGATGTTATTTCAATGATGCAGTTGGCCTGGAGTAATCTTGCTGTTCAAGAGATTTATAACGTGAGTGATGATCTTCCTCTAACACAGGAGGAATTGATAAAAGAGGTTCGGAAATATGCTCAACTGTCTGAAATACAATGGATTTCTCCTGAGGCTGTCACTGATCGTATCAGACTAAGTATACATGGTTTACGCGCCCTTTCCGTACGTATGGGAAACGAAAAGATAAAAAAGAATGCCGATGTACGGCTGGCATACCCTACTTACGCCCATGCGATTCCTTATTTAATCGAAGAAATGTCCAATAGAAGCGAGGTGAATAGTTTGTGAGTCCGCCAAGAATTATGCTTCTTCCAAGCCCCCCTAGCTCCGGTTCTATAGGATCAGTGAGCAAAACGCTGGGCATTGCCAAGGTTCTGCAAAGCCAAGGTTGCACGGTCAGCTTTGTGATTGGCGGCAAGCTTGCTGACTTTGTCCGAGCCAACGGCTTTCAGGTTTATGACTATCCGATTCCGCTTCCTTCAGGGAATTCCGGAGATGTTCGCAGTGCTGCCGATTATGTAGAGTGGACAGGGATGGCAGAATCGGGCTTTATTCGTCAAGCGGTTGAGGCTGAACTGAAGGCGATACAGGCTTTTAAACCCAACGCCATATTTGCCGAGTCTCGTCCGAGTGCTTCCATTTCAGCTGCCGTGGCCCAGATTCCCGCTTTGATGATTGCGAGCTGGCCAAGCCATCCAGCCTTCCCGGCCAACCTACAGTATCCGGGATCTGCCAAAGCTATCGCCGCTTTTAATGAGGTGTTGGCGGATTATTCACTGGATTCTGTTTCCAATCTGGCTGAATTATTATTTTCAAGAGCAACAATTAAAATGGCACCGACACTACCGGAACTGGAGCCGGAGCTGGCTGCGTTGAAGGAGTGCGATTTCGCCGGTTACATTTTGGATTTGGAGGCAAGACAATCTTCAAATCTGCAGTGGCATCCGGACTGGCAGGGCAAGCCGCTAATTTTTATTTATTTAAGCGTTAGTGCCATTCCCCCTTTAATTTATATTGAGCTGGTCAAAGAGATCTTTGACAAGCAACCCTACCGTGTTGCCTGTTTATGCGGATTTCATTATGAGCTTAAGGTGCTTCCTGACCATACCGACAATATTCAATTCCATTGGTTTATCCCGGCTGCTGAAATTATGCCGGAAGCAGCTCTGGTAATCTTTCATGGCGGACAAGATACTATGCTTACGACAATGCTTCATGGACTTCCGAGCATAACCGTTCCCGGTCAACATTTTGAACGGGACTATAATTGTACGCAGCTCCAAAATCTTGGTCTCACTTATAAGCTACCCGTTCAAGCATTCAGACCAAGCCGTATCCGTAAGATTGTTGAGACAGCGTTGAACGATAATTTGGCTGAGCTTCGCGGGCATTATAGGTCCAAGCTGAGGACTTTAAGCGGAACTGAGAATTGCTGTGCTGCATTGATCGCACTGGCACAAAAAAATAGCTGGCAGGTGTAATTTATGAAGATATCTGTTCCATATAACGGCGATATCCAGCTTATTGACGAGCTGGGCGGATACGAATATATCAGCTGCTTCTTCGGTGGTTCTTCTCAGGAGGGCTGTGGAAGCGGAAGATCGGCTGCGGCAATGCCGATAAGTACGCGGAGCGATATTGAACAAGCGGTTAAGCGGGCCCATATGTACAACAAAGAGTTTAACTATTTGATGAACAGTTCCTGTCTCGGCAACAGGGAATATGAGGATGAAGGCTACCGACAAATTGTAGATCAAATGGATTGGGCCGCTGAAATAGGTGTGGACTGGATCACCTTAGCCAATCAGCTGCTTGTGGACATTTGCAGGAGAAGACATCCTGAGATCAAAGTGAGCTTGTCCTCCTTTGCGGTGGTCGAAAGTGTGGAACGGGCAAAATACTTTGATTCAATGGGCGTCAAAGAGATCACAGTAAGAGAAAACATAGCCAGAGATTTCAGGCTGCTTGAACGTATACAGAACAGCGTTGAATGTGAAATCCAGGTCATTGTCAATCAGACCTGTCTCTATGAATGTCCAATGCAGGTCTATCATGACAATGTAATGAGCCATGGCTCATCCAACCGTGGAACGGATAACCAAAGCTTTATGGATTATTGCTCCGTCAAATGCACTTACGAGAAATTTAATGATCCAGGGAATATCATGAAGGCGCGCTGGATCAGGCCGGAGGATTTGGCGGAATATGAGAAGATAGGCATACACCGTTTTAAGCTGACGGACCGGTCAAAATCTACTGCCTGGCTGTTGCAGGCGGCAAAAGCCTATCATGATAGGCAGTATCCGGGGAACTTGGCTGATATTTTGAACATCGTTCACACCAACCATCGCAGAACGGCCGGTGCGGTTACACGAGAAAAGGCGGTTTTTTCCCGGCAAACGCAGCAGAGCCGCCAGAGCATCCGTGCCCTGACCTTATTGGATGTTTATATTGACAATTCTAAGCTGCAAGGTTTTATTGATTTTTTCAAAGAAGTCGATTGCCGGTCACTGGATTGTGCGGTATGCGGGTATTGTGATCAATTTGCCGTTGAAGTCCTTTCGTTTCCTGATCCTTCCGCCCGGACCAAGAGCTTAAACATGCTGCAGCAGCTGGTACAAGATACGGCAGAGCGGCAACCAAAGGTTTTCTGAGAGGAGATATAAGCATGCAGAACAAGGAGATTCTGGGTAAGCTGGCCGCTATTTTTTCAGAGGTCTTGAGCAAGGAGGTTACAATGGAGGAACTGGATGCGCAAGCGGATTTACTTGAAGCGTTCCATATGGATTCACTGATTGCTTTGCAGATTATCGTTAAGATTGAACAACAGCTTGGAATCGTCATTGAAGATGATGACCTGGCACTGGAACTATTAAATGATACCGGAAAATTGACGGCATATATTGAGGGACAGTCGGAAAGGGTGAGCAGCTGACGATGAATCTTTTGTTTCTTTCTGAAGGTGCTTATTTTGCCTATTATCAAGGGGCCGTCAAGGCTAACCGTGCAGTATTCGAGTCCCTGGCTGCCAGGGGACATCAATGTAGAGTAGTCCATCTGGTAGACCAGGAAGATTCTCTGTTACAGGTGGAGGAACAGCTGCAGGAGCATGGGGTAAACAATATTATTCGTTCCGCGCATAGTCTTCAGGGGACAGTAAATGGTGTAGAATGCCATTTCACCACGAGTGTTATGCTGTTATACAGAACAGCAGGGGATTTAATGAAAAAAGGCAATCCGGACGTGGTTCTTGTGAATATGGCTTACCACACCATGGTTGCTGCGGGAATAAAGCTCGTGGCTGGAAGCGCAACAAAATTGGTTGTGATTTGTCATGATGTGATCACTCTCCCTTTTGGGCCGCATAGCTGGATCGAAAATCCGCTGCTCCGACAGGAACTTGCCCAGGTCTCCGGCTTTATTGGTGACAGTGATTTCGTAGCTCATAATATCACCGAATGGGGTGGTTATACCAATGCTGTTTCGCTACGTTTCCCAATTTATGGGGATGGTATTTTTCCAACCTTTCATAATTTCAACAGAGGATACATCGCGATATGCAACCCTACAGAGATAAAGGGTTTATCCATTTTTCTGAAGCTGGCTCAAGCTTTTCCGGACTATCCTTTTGCTGCGGTAATTACATGGGGCGATTTGAAGCAGGAGGAACAATCCGCTTTACGTGCTCTGCCTAATGTGACACTGCTTGAACCGGAGCGCGAGATGAATTTGATTTTTGAACAGGTACGAGTGTGGCTTCATCCTTCCATCTGCGCTGAAGCTTTTGGGCAGACAGTAATTGAAGCGATGCTAAGAGGTATTCCTGTTATTGCAAGCGACCAAGGCGGCCTCATGCAATCGAAATGCAAGGTTGACTATAATCTTCCGGTGACGCCGATTACGGAAACTTACAAGGATGAAGCAACAGGACATACAATGCCGGTTATTCCCGAACAGGATACTGCCATATGGGTGGAGACTTTGCAACGGCTGCTGACGGACAGGACACTCTACGAATCCATTTCTGCAGCCTCTAAAGCTGCCGCGCAGGAATTTATAACGGAGGCCCAGCCTGAAAAATTCGAACTGTATCTGGAGAATATGCTGCAATCCGAAATGTCAGCAAGGTGAGGTGAAGAAGTGTGGATAAGACATTGGATACATCCGCCATTTCCGTTACATTGCTCGACTGTCTTCATCGTGCTTTAACAACAGGAGATATTGAACTTTGGCTGGAGACCCAGTATTTCGAAGATGAAATGGAAGCTGAATCACAGCGGGCATGGTTCCATGGGTATTTACAAAAAACAGTTCCGACTTGCATAGAATTTAACGTACGAAATGTCAGAATAAGTCTTGCTGAAATTGTTGCTGCTTGTACTTTGACCTTTACTTATGAACAGTTTGACCAGCTAAAGGATGAGCATATTTATACTATGCGCTATGTTGAAGACAAAAAAGAATGGAAGGTTGTAACGATCGAGAAAAGCTGGCTACCGTTTGGTTCGGCCGAAGCCGATCTAATTCATTACGATACTTATTCCATGACTGATCTCTTCTGGTGGACCAATGAAGCGGAATTGGAGATTGTTAGAAACAGCAACGATCCTCTGCCGGCGAATTTATACGCTCGGGCAATTCCACGAAATATACGTTCCCGGGAAGTGCACTCTGAATTGGAATGTGCGGCCATTCTATCCAATATGCTGTCTTTGCGCGTAGCTGATCTGGCAGCATTGCTGTTTCAGCCAACCGCTCTAGGGACGCTGGAGTCCTTATATCATTTTGCAAGTGAAAATATCAATTTCCAGATTGAGCGGCCTGATCGTAACAGCAGCTGGTCAAGCAAATTTACTGCTCCAACGTTTAGTTATGATGAACTGTTGACCTTGGCTGAAGATCACTTTCCATTAACCGCTAATTGTACGCCGCTTATGTCATTTTATTTTGCGGTGCTCCGATTATGCGGCTTGGCGGCTTCGGATATCGTCCAGCTCCGTTTAGTTAATTACGATTGTTTGCTCGTCTCCATCACTGGAGAGGCATACCTGTTTTTCACAGACCGGATTGTTAAATTAAATGCAGGTACTTACTATTATCAGACCGAAATCAGCAAGCTGTTCAATGAGAGGGAGTATTGGTCTGCTGCCGGAAGTTCGAATTTATCAGGCCGGACGGTGGAGCGATTAAATAACTGGTTCAAGGATGGCATTGTGTTTAAATTCTCACGTCCGCTAACAACGGGAAGTAGCTATATGGATGAATGCCCAATGCCCAGTTTAAAAGAATGCGCTGACCCGCTGCAACTTCATCGGTTGCTGCGTCAAACGATGCTGAGATACAGCTGCAATCTGCCGGATTCTGTATATACGTACGCCAAATATGCTTATCAGACACTATTAGTAACAAAACCGCAGGCTTATGTTCTGGCATCTATGAATAGTCCGCTTATTCGTCAGTTTCTGAGCGATTATAATACGAAACAGCATTTTTTTGAGTATGTGGATTTATTGAAGAAGAAATCCATATTTCGGGAACACGACCGACTGATGACTGCAGACCAAGTAATACGTCACGGTACCGCCGATCCGGCTTCCCTTACAGTGTTGGTGTATGTCTGGTTAAATCAAAGCCACCAGTCTCAAGGCGGGGTTTGTATAACTGATGAAGATAGCTATTGTTTTTTTGAAGGAGAAATATGGAGCGGCAAAAAACGAAAACCAGCATCAAAGATGCAAGGAAATCTGTTAGTAGCTTTTAACCATGAATCATGCTTCAGTGAGCTGATGAACATTTCTGAAGCGAAGACCGAATGGATAACATTCATACGGCAGCATATGACGATGTCTCATGAAGGAGCCGATCACATTGAATGACTGGATTAAAATTCAAGGTGCGAGAGAAAACAATCTGAAAAATATATCTCTGTCTATCCCCCGAAACAAACTAGTGGTGTTAACTGGATTGTCTGGTTCCGGCAAATCAACGCTTGCCATGAATACCTTGCAGCAGGAATGTCAGAGGCAATACATGGATTCGCTCGGTATGATAAGTGATTTTATCCACAAACCTAAGGTTGATTCTATTGAAGGGTTGTCGCCTTCCATCTGTATTGACCAGCGCCACACTAACCGAAATCCCCGGTCAACCGTTGGAACTACAACGGATTTGTACACCTTGCTTCGTATATTGTTTACCAAAAGCGGAGAAAGAGCTTGTCCTAATTGCGGAAGCCAAGTCAAGGGTTCAAGTAGTGCTGACATCTGGCAGGAAAACTATGAGTCGATCGAAACAGAGATTCATGATCTTCCTATGTCCTATTCCGATGAGGGCAAAGCCGTGTGCCCAGAGTGCAGCCATGAGCTTAGAGCATTGACCATGTCCCATTTCTCTTTCAATAAACCTGAAGGCGCATGTCCGGTTTGTATGGGCTTGGGGGTTGAACGAAAACCGAATTTACAAGAAATTTTCGATGACAGCCTCAGCTTGAAGCAGTGTGCACTTAAGGGGAGCAATCCTCATGGAGCACAGTTAATGGCCGATAATTTGGTTGCAGCCGGTAACTATTACGGATTTGTGTTTGATCCTGATAAACCCTTGAGAGATTTGGGCACGGTCGAACGGGATCTGCTGTATTTCGGTGTATACAGCCAGCGATTTATCAGGCATTTTCCTGGGAAGACCCCTCCAACTTATGCTGCAGAGGGAAGATTCGAGGGGATTCTGACCAACCTGGAACGCAGATACAAGGAACGTGGACACGAATCGGACTATCGAGAGAAGATTGAAAAATTCTTTCATCTGCAAGAGTGTTCGGATTGTCACGGTACGAAGCTGAACGCAGACAGTCGAGCGGTTACGCTAGCCGGGAAAAGTATCACCGAAGCATCTGCAATGCCGCTCTTCCATTTGCTTGGCTGGTTGCGTAAAGTGTCCGCTCAACAGCTAGGGGGAAGTCAGGATCCGCTTATGAACATCGTTTCCGAAATGGAAAAAAAGCTGGCTCGCTTGATTGAAGTGGGTGTCGGCTACTTAAGCTTGGACCGCTCCACCGTTTCTTTATCTCTGGGAGAAATGCAGAGGCTTAAGCTCGTCTCATTAATCGGAGCTAGCTTAACAGGAGTTTTGTATATTCTCGATGAACCGACAATTGGCCTTCACCCGATAGATACCGAAGGTCTGCTCCGGGTGCTCCGGCAGTTGCGTGATCTTGGAAATACGGTTCTAGTTATCGAGCATGACCCGGATGTTATGCGGGCGGCCGATTACCTTATTGATATCGGACCGGGTGCGGGCAAGCAAGGGGGAGAAGTGGTTGCGGCTGGCTCCGTTCAGCAGCTGATTCAGTGCAGCAGATCATGGACCGGGCAGTATTTCGCTGGTAAAGATACGGTGGTTCTTCCTGAACAGCGCCGCAGAGGGAACGGGAAATGCATTGAGATTACAAATGCCAATCGCCATAACCTTAAGGATGTAAGTGTGAATATCCCGTTGGGCAAGCTCGTTGTGCTGACCGGGGTATCAGGGTCGGGGAAATCGACTCTTATGTTCGACGTCCTGGCTCGATCCGCACAGCTTCATTTTACCCAAAGCACCGAGACTGATGCCTATGCAGATGTTAAGGGCTGGGAGAATGTGCATAAGGTCATTAGCTTCGATCAATCCCCTATCGGTCAGACTGCAAGATCAAACGCGGCAACTTACACAGATGTGTACACGGCGATAAGGAATATTTTTGCTGCGCTGCCTGAAGCGAAAATGCGTAATCTCCAGGCCAAACACTTTTCTTGCAACGTCCCCGGCGGCCGATGCGAACGCTGTCAGGGAGCAGGGGTTGTGCAAGTGAATTTGCAATTCCTACCGTCGGTTGAGACCCCATGTCCTGTATGCCGGACCAAACGATTTAAGCCGGAGATTCTGGATGTAAAGTATAAAAACTATAGCATTTCAGATGTATTGGCTTGCTCTGTAAAAGAAGGGATGGAACTGTTCGCGGATGAACCATCCGTATATAACAAGCTGGATGTGATGTGCCGTATTGGACTGGATTATTTAATTCTGGGCCAGCCGGCAACCACTTTGTCCGGCGGGGAGGCACAACGGGTAAAGTTGGCCAGAGAGCTCTCCAAAAGCAGTAGACACCACACCTTGTACTTGCTTGATGAACCAACAACAGGCCTGCATCCGCATGATGTGATTAAGCTGATTGATATGCTTGGGCAGTTGGTCGACTCGGGTAATTCTGTCGTTGTGATAGAACATAATACCGATGTCTTAGTCATGGCGGACTGGATTATTGACATGGGGCCGGAGGGAGGCCTGGAGGGGGGACAAGTCTTGGGTGAAAGCACACCAGAGAACATCGCGGAAATCAAGAATTCCAAAACAGGTCGAATTGTAAATCAGCTTCTCAATCAATATCAACAAAACTTAGAGGGGGAGTATACGTGTTAATTCTTGGTTTAAGCGGTGGGCTAGGACATGATTCAGCGGCATGTTTGGTTCATGATGGCGTTTTGGTGGCCTATGCTGAGGAGGAGCGTTTTTGCCGAAAAAAACATGCTTACGGAGAGCCCCCGGTTTTGTCGCTCCTCAATTGTCTGTCACAAGCGGGCGTTGCTTTTGAAGATATCGATCTGATTGCTTTATCATGGGACCCGCAAAAAGCGGAAGAATTGGGGATATTGGAGAAATTCAAGAAGCACCCGGTATTATCAGGCAAAAAAATGCCCACTATCATTTCGGTCAGCCACCATTTATGTCATGCGGCAAGTGCCTACTATTTATCCGGGTTCGATGATGCGGTGATTTTGGTTATGGACGGACAAGGTGACGATATTTCAACCACAGTAGCCTATGGGAAGAATGAGCATATTGAGGTTAAGCAAGAATACGGGATTTCACAATCGCTTGGATTTTTTTATTCCATCGTCAGTGATTATTTACAGCTTGGAGCATCGGGAGAAGGAAAGCTGATGGGATTAGCCTCTTATGGAGAGTCAGTCTATGACTTTTCTGTACGGTTGACGGAAGACGGGTACGAGATTCCTATCGGAGAACCTGATAGTTCGCTTGGTTTGGAGGATAAGTATAACAAGCTGACCCGAATATGGATGAAGGAAATGTACCGTAAATTCGGTGATCCTCCAAAGCGTATCTATAGCAATAATACACTGTATGGCGGGCTCAATTATACGGTCGAATACAGCAAGAAGCACAAAGATATTGCCGCATCGGCGCAGCAGGCGCTGGAAGACACTATTGTGCATCTTTGCCAGCAGACCATCCGGCAAGGCAACAGTAAAAATTTGGTGATAGGCGGAGGTGTTGCTCTCAATTGTACGACGAATGGAAGGCTGGAACGCCTCGGAATTTTCGATGAAATCTTCGTATTACCGGCAACCAATGATGCTGGGGGCTGTATCGGAGCTGCCATGATTGCCTCTAAAGAACGTTCCGTTCTCCCTGTAAAGGGCAGACTGAAGACTCCTTACTGGGGAATTTCCTATGATGACAACCATATATCGGAGGTATTAAACAAGCTTGGTTTGAAGTATAACTATTCATCCGATATTTGCCGGCAGACGGCAGAACTGATTGATAGAGGTAAAGTCATTGGCTGGTTCCAAGGCGCAGCCGAGATGGGGCCAAGGGCATTGGGCAATCGTTCCATAACAGCCAGTCCTGCAAGTTATGATTCATATGTAAAAGTCAATCAAAAAATCAAATTCAGAGAATCCTGGAGACCGCTGGCGCCAAGTATTATGGATGAACATGCGGATTGGTTGGTGGAGGAGGCGCAGTATTCGCCGTATATGCTGAAAGCCTACACAGTCAAAGAAGAGAGAAGGCAGGCTGTTCCTGCCATCGTGCATGTAGATGGATCTACCAGACCGCAAACGGTTCGAAGCGAGGTGAATCCGGTCTGGCATCAGCTTATTGCCGAGCATTATAAGTTGTCTGGAATTCCGCTGATAATGAACACATCGCTTAACACACGAGGAGAACCGGTGTGTGAGACTCCATACGACGCCATCAAAACCTTCTATACCTCCGCTATGGATGCGCTGGCGGTCGGCAATTTCTTAATCGAAAAATAATACGGGAAACGAGGGGATTTGACCGTTATGAACAGAGATGAGGAATATATCCAAGCGACAGTGATGGAACTAATCCGCAAAAATGGAGCCTTACCCTCAGTAGAGCAGAAAGAGACGCTGCAGGCTGCTGATTTGAACAGAACTTTAACCGAATGGGGAGTTAATTCGTTCCGGGCTTTATATCTTCTGTACGATTTGGAGGAGGTCTTCCGGGTTCAGATTCCAGACAACTGTCTCACTCCAGAGACCTTTGAGTCTCCCTTGACGATTATTAACTGTCTTAAAGTGTTGCTCAATGATAAGGCAATTTCCTGATGCATGATTTTTAATTCCAAGAATCGGGAGGATGAAGTATGACTCGAGGTTTATCAAATTGGGAAGCGCTGCTGCAGGCCGAGCGAATGCATAGAAGTCTCCCTCCTATCCGTGCTGATTCCGATTTAACCGATATTCCGCTGAGCGGCGCTCAGCGCAGATTATGGTTTTTGCATCAATTGAACCCTGCCAGCTCCGCTTACAATATGACGATACAATACCGCTTGAAGGGTTGTCTGAATTATAAACACTTGACTGAATGTCTGGGTATATTGAAGGAAAGGCATCGAATTTTAGACACTGTATTTTACGAAAAAGACGGGGAGCCTTACCAAAAGACGGTTCCACAGCCCGCAGCGGTCAGGATTGAGCGGTTGGATTGTCTTGAGTCAGAGATGGAGAAACAGGCGTTGGATTGGTTGGCAATGGAGATTAATAAACCGTTCGAATTAAATGGAGGCTCTTTATTTGAGACGGTACTGGTGCAGATGAGCCCAACCGAGCATTTACTGATATTTCGTTTCCATCACAGCATTTCAGATGCGTTGTCTCTGGATATTTTTACAAATGAATTCAGGGAGATCTACAACGCTTTGGAAGAAGGCAGGGTGGCACGCTTGCCTGAATTGCCGGTACAGTATTCTGCTTATGCGGTCTGGGAACAAAAATATATTGCAAATGCCGGCAATCCAACACTAATGGATTATTGGAGCAACAAGTTAGCTTCGGCAGATACACGGCTTGATTTAAACCTTGCGGCAATGCCTGAAGCTGCTGGGCCAACCGATTCGGAGTGCAATTATGGGGGAGAGTTGCCGCAGGATGCCTATAATGAAATGCTGGATTTTATAAAACGTCACCCCGAATTCACGGTCTATAACGTTATGCTCGCAGCCTACCGGGTCCTGATGTTTAGATATACCGGCCAGTCTAACCTGATTATCGGCTCAACCATGGCTAACCGTAACCGCATTGAAGTAAGGAATCTTATCGGTTTTTTTGCCAATACTTTGCCACTCACCACCAATGTGCAGACTGAAGACAGCTTCTTTGAAGTATTGAATAAAGAGAAAGAAACAATTAATGAGGGCATTGCCTATCAACAAGTCTCTTTCGACAAGCTGGTCAGTATTATGCATCCAGATCGCAGGCCAGGGGAAAATCCGCTGTTTCAAACGATGTTTACTTATGTGCAGAGCGGCAAAACGGATTTGGAGTTATCCAACCTAACTGTTGAAGCGTTAAAGGCAGATAAAAGCTCTTCGGCCTTTGACCTGACGATTGGGCTTAATGATACCGGAAGCGGAGTGCAATTATTTTACGAATACAACAATGATAAATGGTACGCGGCCTCATTGAGGCAATTCCATTACCACTACATTAACATTCTCCAGCAGCTGCTGCAGCGACCGGAGGCTACGGTTAGCAGCCACATGTTTTTGACCGCGGAAGAAATCAATAAAGTGATCTACGAATGGAATGATACTTGTACGGATTTCGGCTGTCTGGACAGCCGAAGGTTCATAAGCCAGATCAAAAAACAAGCTGCGAAGCATAGTCATCTGCGGGCTGTATTTTTGAGCGAAGAAGACAACATGAGTTATGAGGAGCTTGATCTGGCCTCAGATATGCTTGCTTCGAGGCTGATACAATTGGGGATCGGGCGTGGCAGCCTTGTTGGGTTGGGCTTGGAGAGATCTGTTGAGCTAGTCACCTCAATTCTGGCGGTAATTAAATGCGGCGGGGCATTTATGCCGCTTGATCCACAGCTGCCCTCCAAACGTCTGGCCCATATGATTTGTGAGTCGTCGTGTGCACTGATCATCACCCAGGAACAATATGCGGCTCTGTTTAAACCGATGCATAAGGTGGTCCTCGTCGGGATTAGCTCTTATTCAGCTGACTTAAGGTGTGAAATTGTGCACAATGAGCCGGTCGAACCCAGCGATTTAGCCTATGTTATCTATACTTCCGGTTCAACCGGAACCCCGAAGGGCGCGATGAACAGCTATGAGGGATTATACAACCGGCTTCTTTGGATGCAGCAGCAGTTTGGTTTGGATGAGACCGATAAAGTGCTGCAGAAGACACCGCTCACTTTTGATGTGGCAGTATGGGAGCTGCTGTGGCCATTACTGCATGGAGCGGAATTGGTATTAGCCCGACCGGATAAACCGCATGATCCTGAATATATTGGGAATGTGATTGTCGAGAGGCATATTACGACGATTCATTTTGTTCCGGCGTTACTGCAGCAGTTTATGGACTCCTTTCCAATAGAAAGCTGCATTTCACTTAAAAATGTCATTTGCAGTGGAGAAGAGCTGAGTACCACATTACGTGATTCTTTTTTCTCAAAATCCGCTGCGCATTTGTTCAACTTGTACGGGCCCGCTGAGGCGGCCATTGATGTAACCTGCTGGGACTGTGCGGAGAGCCGAGGCCATTCAAGTGTTCCGATCGGCAAACCGATTTCCAATCTCCGAATTTACATTCTGGATAAGTATCTTCTGCCGGTTCCCGTTGGGGTTTACGGAGAAATATGCATTGGTGGAATAGGAGTGGGCCTAGGATACATCGGAAATGAAGAGCTGACCAACCGCAGTTTTGTACCCAATCCTTACTCCAGACATCCTGCTGCTGAACGTCTGTACCGCACAGGAGACATGGGCAAATTCCTCGAAGACGGCACGATTATTTATGGGGGAAGAACAGATCAACAAATCAAGCTCAACGGTGCGCGGATAGAGCTGGGTGAAATCGAGGCCGTATTTCGCCGTTACAACCGGATCAAAGAGATTCTTGTCCATCCGCTCAAGCAGAATAACGGGGGGCAGCTTATGATTGCCTATTATGTGAGCGATGAAGAGATTGCCGCTGCGGAGCTGCGAAACTATGCGAGAGCTTATTTGCCGGCCTATATGATTCCTGGCATCTTTATGAGACTTGAGAGATTTCCGTTAAATCGAAATGGTAAGGTTGATCGCCAGGCGCTTCCGCTGCCTGATGTGAGATTTAAAGAAGCGAGCAGCGCTCTACTTCCTAAAAATGAGTTTCAGGCAGAGATAGAATCTATCTGGCAAGAGTTGTTGAGTTTGGAGGGCCGTGCGATCGGCATTGCCGAGAATTTTTTTGATCTGGGCGGCCATTCGTTATTAGCTCTAAAGCTAGTTAGTATTGTCAACAAAAGATTCAATACAAACATAACCATTATGGAGTTGTACCTAGGCGAATTTACGATTGCAAGAATGGCGGACATGCTTGCTGAACCGTCCTCTGCTGCAGCCCAGGGACAGCTGACGAAATCAGTGTTATCTCAATTAGGAATGTCGTTGGAAGAAATTTTGCAAGTAGGCGAAGGAACATTAGGCCAGAGATAAATGATGGACGGGGAGGATATGATGGACCAAATACAACAGCGGGTGGAGGTATTGCTGCGCCTATTTGTAAAGTGTGATATTTCCTTGGAGCCCGAAAGTGTGTTCACAGATCTGGAAATGGATTCGCTTACTTACATCAAATTTATTGTTGAAGTTGAGCGGGCGTTGCAATTGGACTTTGATCCTTACCTTTTGGTAGCAGGACATTTTCCTACGGTTGGAGATTTAACGGCATATCTCTGGAGTAAAAATGGTGAAGGATGTGCCACAGATGCCTAACCTGCCGATCAAGTACCCTATGGTGAACAGCAGCATGAACAGCTCTCATCTGCTCAGTGTAGTAGAAGTCTGCTCTAGAAAGATGGATTGGCTGCATAACCATTATATTCATTTGTATCTTGGAGCGAATATGGATGTGATGGATCTTGAATTTCTGTCACCCGAGCAATCTTTGGGGCATTTCCCCTATCTGAATTTGAAAGAGATCAGGCTTGGTCCTGAACGTGTTGCTGTAAAACAGATCTTGGATTGTCTGGCCGAGAAGGAGTATGTCGAAGTAAGCTTGGATGAATTTTATATAGAAGGTAAGCACTATTTTAATAAGGTTCATTTCGAAAGGAATTTTATGATTTACGGCTATGATGATCTTAGTCATACATTTAGTATTGCTGGCTCGGATTACGATAAAATCTTCGAGTTTCATGAGCTTCCCGCCGATCAGATCATATCATCGCTGCGCGCTCATGCATTCGAACGGCGTTCGATTCGCTCTGTCCGGCTAAATGAAGCTGATAAGATGCATTTTGAGCCAACTACACTGATCGCAAGCCTAGCGGATTATTACTATTCACGCCAGCCAGAAACCATGGTAACCTGCCCGGGAACAGATGGAGGTTCGTGTTGGGGAATGAAGGTGTATGGAGCGCTGCTAGACTATTTAGATAGGTTGGCGCGTAACGAAATTTTCTATTGTGTTCGTCCGTTTCATTTACTCTGGGAGCACAAAAAATGCATGGTTAACAGGCTTGGATATTTATCTCAATGTGGATATAACCTTTCTGATTTCATTATGAAAGGCTATGAGGATATATACGAAACCACTCTTATTCTCAGAAACATTTTGGTGAAATATCATCTTGAGCCTGACCTTAACCTGTTGCGGATCGCTGCACGCACAGTGGAGAGTATCGATGTGCAAGAGCGCGCGCTTCTGTCAGCGCTTTTGAAAGAGTTTAGTACTGTAATCAGCAAAATAGAAGAAAAGGAGAATTCTCGGTGATACCCGATAAATGTGAAGTTGTTATTATTGGATCTGGGGCAGTCGGGGCATGTACAGCCTACTATTTAGCCAAAAAAGGAATAACCGATGTGGTAGTGCTTGAGAAAAGCGAAAGTTTAGGCGGAGCAACCACATCTATCTGCGCAGGCGGGATGCGAAGTCAGTTTACAACGGAGATAAATATTGAATTGTCCAAGTTAAGTTTTCGATTGCTGGAGCAGCTTGATTCGTATAACCTTGTTCAGGATGAAATGGACCAGTGCGGATATATGTTTATTTTCACGGCACAAGATAATCTTTCTGAGTTTTATGATGCGATGCTTTTGCAGCAAAGGTTGGGTGTGCAAACGGAATGGATGGAGCCTAAGCAGATTCAAAAGAAGCTGCCGATGCTGGTTCTAGAGGATGTAACCGGTGCAACTTACAATAAGCAGGATGGATTGATCGATCCCAATAAGATTACAAGCACGTATATTCGGCTCTCCAGAGAGCTGGGTGTCAAATATTATCCTGGAGTCGCTGTAACGGACTTTATTACTGACGGTTCCGAGATACAGCAAGTGGTAACGTCAGAAGGAGCGATAACTTCGCGAGTTGTTGTAAATGCTACGGGCCCCTGGTCCAAATTTGTGGCTGCTAAAGCCGGAATTGAGTTGCCGGTAATCCCCTGCCATCAGCAGTTGTTGGTTACAGATGTGCTCCCATGGCTGCCCGCCGATTTTCCCGTTATTGTGTTCCCCGGGGAAGGTCTGGGCTTACATAAGGAGACAGGCGGTCTGTTAACGGGCTTAAATAAGCCCTTTGTTGCAGGGGGATGCGAAGATCCGGATTATAGCTACTCAGACCCGGAATGGGAATATAAACATCTGGAAGCTGCTCTTCGTCGGCTGCCTCGTCTCCAGGAAGCAACCATCAAATCCTGCTGGGGAGGGTATTATGATGACACGCCGGACTCCCATCCGGTGCTGGGCGCTGATAACAAAATCCAAGGGTTTTACCATGCGTCAGGATTCAGCGGACATGGTTTTATGCACAGCCCGGCCGCCGGACTCCTAATCAGTGAAGAAATAGCCGGGAATTCGGCACAAACATTAGACATATCATCATTGCGGTCCAATCGCTGGCTAACTGCAGCAGGCAGAAAAATTAATGAATACTACAAGATTTAGAAGTATAGGAGGTTTATTGAAATGGAGAACTCTAAGAACCAAATGTTAAAGCTTATAGATAATATGCTAAACGCAAATGTGCTTCAGCGGACGGATCTCAAACGGTTTACCGCAAACCTTGAGCATTCACCGGATGATCCCGAAATGCTGCGTCTGGAGCTTGAATCCTGGTATCGTGGGATGGGGGTAGATCAGATCATTGGCAGAAAATTCGAACTATCGCCTTGTCCTTTTACAAGCGAAGAGATTCGTTCATCGAGAGAAAATGGAGAAATTATTTTGTGCTTTCCCAAGGGAATTACACGGGAACAGATTGGTGAGCTTACAAGAATTTCAAGCTGGGCCTTAAAAGATCCACTTGTGACAGCCGCAACGGAGCAGGAAGATTGCTGGATTCGAACATCGGCTGCGCTGTCGCCTTCATTAATGAAACACACAGGGCTAGAGGTTGCACACTTAGTGGAAGACAGCGGGGATCTTAACTTTAGTTTGGAAAGGTATCTTCTTTTCGTGGCTAGAGTGAGATTCTTGACAGGTAATACCCCGGATTCGGAATACTGGATTTGGCTTCCAAGAGGGAGATACGACCGTTCGGGAATGTTAATTGCCGGTTTTGACCGAAATGGCTGCTTTAATGTGCATGGCTGGATGCCCCAATTCTCTGCCAGTTTTTTGGGTGCCAGATTTGGAACACTTCCCGGTTCCGCTGCCAAAGTCGGTTCTTCCATCGTCTCAGATTCAGACCTCAGTTTCACTAAAATTTAACAATGGAGGCCGAAATCAATGGCAGATCGTCAGAGTAAAAGAGTAGCCTGTGTTATTCCCCCGTTTTACCGGCTTATTGAGTCGAAAAACAATAGGATCAGTCCTGCTATGCATTACATAGCGGAGATATTGCATCGTAGGGGTCATGCAGTCACGTTAATTAATGGCGATAATGCTCCAGATGATCATGATTATACAGAGCGGTACAGTATGACTATGAACAGCTGGCTTATGCAGGAACGTTGTACTCGGGGGCATGAAAGCTTTGATATGGTCATAAATGAGCTAGAGCGTTTTCAGCCTGATTATGTGTTTATTGGTGTTGGCGATGTTCTGATGCCTACTGTCGAACTTGGAAGTACTCAGTCCTGTGCATACCTTGCAAAAGAGATAAAGAAGAGATGGGGAGATAAGGTTACCTGTATTGGTTATGGACATTTGCTTAAACATGCCAAGCTGAAGGACACGGCTGATTTGGATACGATCATTGTTGGAGAAGGCGAGGATCTTGCGGTTTCTGTAGTAGAGGGGAATGCAAGGGGAATGCTGCCTGTTAAATGGGCCCAGCAATTAAACGATCTTCCGATACTGACAGATTCATATTTAGCGCAGAAAAATAAGCCGGAAGACTGGGACTACATTATGTCTATGCGCGGGTGCCCCAAACGCTGTACATTCTGTTATCAGCCCTCGCTGCGCGGCTGCAATGTCTCCTTTATGTCTCCCGAACGTTTTGTTAGCGAAATCCGCTACCGCATTGAACGTATGCATGTATTTGGATTTTATTTCTCAGATATGATCTTTCTGCCGGGCTTAGGCAAACGCACTTCAGAAATGCTTAGATTGCTGATTGAACTAAAAGAGGAGTACCCTGAGTTTCACTGGTGGGCAGAGGCGCGCGTGGACATTTGTGTGAGACAGAATATCCTTGATAAGATGAAGCAGTCGGGGTGCGTGCATTTGAAATTTGGTGTGGAAATGGCCAACCAAAGGATGCTGCAAGTGGTGAATAAAGGAATTAGATTGACGGAAGTCGAGGAAGCTTTCCGCATGGCAGCGGAGGCGGGAATCAAACGGACAGCCTATATTTTGCTGGGATGCCCTGGATTCAATGACCAAGATTATATAGAGATGTTACCTTTTTTTAAAGCCTTAAAGGCTGATAATTATGTGATAAATATCAATGTTCCTTATGTTGGCACACAGCTATATGAACAGGTGAAGGAACAGCTTTTTGATTTTGGAATTTATAAAGATGGTGAAGAAAGCTACATGCATACTTCCTTGGTGATGCAAAAATTCTGGGGAATTTCTGATGAAACACGGGATAGTTTTTTTGCACTTCAAGGAGAGAAAGATGATGCAAAAGTAAGGAATTATAAGCGGAAAATTGTAGAGAAAGCTGCTTTTATAGAGAATGACGTGTTGTCCTTTCATGAATAGGATTCGCAAGTACTTATGAGCTGAAGGAGTAGCGATGAGCGATGGAGATTTTCGGGGTGAAGGTGGCTGAGCTAATATCTGAACCTGCGTTAGAAACATTAATGTGGCGCATCCCCCAACAAAAGAGAGAGCGGCTTAAACGCTTTAAAAGAGTGGAAGCGTTGCAGCATTCTCTTATTGCTGAATTGCTGGTTCGTGTAAGCTTAAATAAACGGTTAAAAGTGAACAACCGCGATATCGAGTTTGTTACAAATGTCTACGGAAAACCCTCCCTAAAAAAAAGGGGGGGTACTGTAGAGTTTAATATTTCGCATTCAGGAGAATGGGTGGTTTGCGCATTAGATGAATTGCCGATCGGTATTGACATTGAGCAGATTCAGCAAGCCGATCTTAATATTGCTAAGCGTTTTTTTTCGCAAGATGAATATGTCCAATTGACGGAATGTGAAGAGATGGGTCGGATGAGTCTTTTCTTTGACCTTTGGACACTTAAAGAAAGCTATATCAAAGCGATAGGGAAGGGATTATCTCTTCCATTGAACTCGTTTTCGTTTCGTTTAAACAACGGAATTCAATTGGAGAACCATGACGCAATCGGATTGTATCACTTTAAGCAGTATCATATTGATGAGAAATATAAATTAGCCGTATGTGCGCAAAACCCCTTATTTCCCGGGGAGGTTTCAGTGGTAAACCAATGCCAATTTCACCAGGATTGCATGCAACTATTGGATGCTTTTTAACGATCTAAGCCTAGGTGATATTGAACTTGTTACAGAGAAGCGGCTTATCTACAGATAAGTTGCTTTTTGTCTTGCACGTTTTCGCTTTATCTAGATTTGAAGTTTTCTGCCAAGGTGTTAATATTCCCTCATCGGTTATATGCATAAGCCATTGATGTGATGTAAAATGTCCATGAGTGATTAATGCTGGAGATTTGATCAAATATTGATGGAACAGGAAACTCGCATACGCGATGCAAGGAATCGTTCGAATCTGAAGATAACTATCGGAGGGGACCAGAGATGGCTGAGCAAAAGATGATTGAAGTGCCGTTTCAGCAATGGGTAAACGATAAGGAGCTGTGGGTACAGCTTAATGATTTGATGATGCAGGAGAGTAAACTCCCAGGACCACGAGTGAATTTGGAGCTCTCAGACCATTTCGCCAAACAATTCGCGCATCCTAATCTAACAGATACAGGCTGGGAGCTGCTCGTCTCTTGGACTAATATTACTGAAGCTGAAGCTGGGGTGAATGATCCCCGTGAGTTTCTGCCGTTTTGTGCGGTTAGGGCGTTCGGTGCTTATTACAGTTACGCTGGAGAAGAACAGCAAGTAGTGATTCAAAACAGCATTAAGACAGCTATGAATGATTCGAGATGGAGGGTGCGTGAAGCGTCTGCTATGGCGCTGCAAAGTATAGGGGAGGATGATTTCACCCTGCTCAGGCAGCTGATTGACATGTGGGAGAAAGGTGCGAACAGGCTTGAACAACGGGCTTTTGTAGCGGCATTAGCGCATCCTCCTCTTTTAAAAAAGAAAGAAAATACGCTATATTGTCTTCAGTTGGCTGCCCGAATCATGGAGAGTATAGATGGTGGGGGAGCGCAACATGAGGACGCTGAGCATTTTCGTGTATTATCTAAGGGACTTGAATACAGCTTGAGTGTATTTGTGGCGAATGAGCCTGAAGAAGGCTTTGTTATGCTGGAGAGATTTGCAAAGAGCCGAGATGCCCGAATCATTAAGATTGTGAAGAGTAATCTTGGCAAATCGCGTCTGAGTAAAAAATATGCTGCCCAGGTGGCTGAGATTCTAAAGGAATTCGATAACATAGGAAAAGATACTTAGGATACGAGTGCCATTTGGCAGTTGTATTTAATCATTTTTTTTGTTTTTACTTTTATTAGAATTAACAATTAAAGAAACAAAGAGAATTAAGATAATCAAAGAAAACCATTCTATGGATTGTTCGAATATTAAACTGTAAGTTATATTAATAAATTCAAAGACAACTGTTATTATTAAAAATATTGCCCAGCGATCTTTTTTTATGAAAATATACCATCCTAATCTATATGGAGAATATTGATAGATTTTAAGTTGTTCATATCCTCAAAAGTTTGACAAACGCATGAAATGTAACTATTATAGTTGCATCTGAATGATGTTTTGCAGCAAGGCAGAAGGAGAGATTTCTATGAATATTAGCACCCGATTTGCGGTAGCCATTCATATATTAACGTTGATTGACAGCAATAAAGAAGGCAAAAGCACTTCGGAGTGGATAGCTGGTAGCGTAAACACAAACCCTGTAGTTATCCGTCGGCTTACGAGTATGCTGCAAAAAGCAGGACTAGTAAATGCCCGCCCCGGAGTCGCAGGTGCTTCGCTTACGCGTAGCGCATCCGAGATTACGCTGCTGCAGATTTATAAAGCAGTTAATGCGGTGGAAGAGGACTCGTTGTTTTCTGTCCATGAGCATCCTAATCCCGATTGTCCTGTTGGCAAGAATATAGCCAGTGCAATTGTACCTGTGTTCTCGCTCGCCCAAAAAGCAATGGAGAATGTTCTCCAGGAGGTTACATTGGAGCAGATTGTGAATGAAATGCCTGAATTATGATTACTCCATATCATAGCTTAGAAGGAAGGCCAGAACATGTGAAAACGTGATTCTGGTCTTTTTTTGCTTAATTAGGTTTATGGACAAAGAAGGGAAGTAAGAGGGAATATAGAATCTGTATTTAGAAGCCGGATTAAAGATAATATACATACATACATTGAGGGAGAGCTAAAGAATGTTAAAGAAATTACTGCCTATACTACTAATTATGGTAATGATTACCGGATGTAATGAATCAAGGGATACCACTAAATACGAGGATGCGAATTTTGGAATCACCTTTAACTATCCGGATCATTGGGTTGTAACTGAGAAGTATGGAGCGCCATTATGGTTGATAGTCTCTACGACTGATTATAAACCTGCTGAGGGACTTAAAGGTCCAGGAGTAATGCTCTTTGGATTTAAGCCTAAGGATATGGAGCTTGTCAACAAATGGCTCGAGGATGCCCAAACGAATTACAACAACGGGGCGGAGCTGACAAAAAGTAAAGCTAGTTTAGGCGGGTTAGAGTCCATAAAGTACGAAACTGAAGTATTCGAAGAGGAAGGGAGTAAAGGGAAAGCTATCTATTACGTTATTGAGGAACCGGAAATGTCATTTATGGTGCAGTTCCCTTACAGTGTGGATGAAGTACATAAAGAAGACATGAAGAGGATAGAGGATATTTTACAATCCATAAAGTTTACAAAAGATTAAGTGGGACTAGAACAAGATAGCTGGAATGGTGAAATGTACGGTATAAATGCCTATGAAATGGGCTGAAGTGGCTGGAATGGTGGAATGTACGGTATAAATGCCGTTGAAATGGGCTGAAGTCGCTGGAATGATGAAATGTACGGTATAAATGCCGTTGAAATGGGCTGAAGTGGATGAAATGGTGAAATGTACGGTATAAATGCCGTTGAAATGGGCTGAAGTAGCTGAAATGGTGAAATGTACGGTATAAATGCCGTAGAAATGGGCTGAAGTTGCTGGAATGGTGGAATGTACGGTATAAATGCCGTTGAAATGGGCTGAAGTGGATGAAATGGTGAAATGTACGGTATAAATGCCGTTGAAATGGGCTGAAGTTGCTGGAATGGTGAAATGTACGGTATAAATGCCGTTGAAATGGGCTGAAGTGGCTGGAATGGTGGAATGTACGGTATAAATGCCGTTGAAATGAGCTGAAGTGGCTGGAATGGTGGAATGTACGGTATAAATGCCGTTGAAATGGGCTGAAGTGGCTGGAATGGTGAAATGTACGGTATAAATGCCTCAGATTTGGCTGAAATCATCCAAAGTAGCAAAATGAGAAGCAAAAAAGCCCTATAAATGAGCAACAGTCGCTGATGCAGTACAATTAGAATTAGGATAAGTAACTTTTTTAAAGATCAATATATACGGAGGTTCTACAGTGGAGCAAATTGCAATAATCTCAGACATTCATGGAAATATACCGGCCCTTACGGCCGTTTTAGATGACATCCAGCAGCGGGGAATCAGCAGAGTATTTTGTTTAGGCGATATTGTTGGAAAAGGACCGAACTCAGATCTAGCCGTTGATATCATAAAAAAGAATTGTGAAATCAGTGTTATGGGGAACTGGGATGATTTAATGAATCAGGATGTTGATTTTGAGATGGCTCGGTGGTGCCGCGGGTTATTAGGTCAAGAACGTCTTGATTATTTAAGCACGTTGACGTTT
Source organism: Paenibacillus sp. FSL R5-0928 (assembly GCF_037970385.1). NCBI lineage: Bacteria > Bacillati > Bacillota > Bacilli > Caryophanales > Paenibacillaceae > Paenibacillus > Paenibacillus sp. FSL R5-0928. The sequence goes on from NZ_CP150225.1 coordinate 2,883,098, forward strand.
TCGATTGAGTTTATGATAAGTGGTAAATTTGTGCGATTATTTCATGCTTCGCCACGAAGCCTGTATGAACGTGTTCAACCTTGGGATGATTATGAAAAGCGATTATCTTTGTTTGATTATTCTGATCTCTGCCAGGAGAAACGACAAGCGGATATCGTAGGTTACGGGGATATTCATAATGCTTTTATTCAACATTTAGAAGGCAAGACTTTATTTAATGTAGGCAGTGTGGGGAATCCGCTTGATTTAACCCAGGCATCTTATGTGATTATGGAGGGAGAATACATGGGAGGGTCAGCAGCTCCTTTAAATATGCAATTTGTAAGAGTGCCTTATGACATCGAGTTAGCCGTTCAACAGGCCGTTGAGGCAGATATGCCAGCTGCAGAGCCTTATATTCGTGAGCTTAGAACCGCGCAGTACAGGGGAAGTGTCCGGGGATAATAAAGGAAAGGATAATAAAGGAAACAAAAAATCAAACTGCAACCTTAATCCAAGCCATCAAAAAGTAATGGAGGGAACAAATTGAAGCTTAGTCACGTATTTGAGCAATTCCCTACTTTGGAATCCGAGCAATTATTACTGAAAAAGATTGAAGTCAGCAACCTTAATGAGGTATTTGGGATATATAGCAATGATCAAGTGTTTGAGTACTGTGGGATTATTCCGAAACATAATAAAGATACAGTCAAGAATATGATCGGCCATTTCGAACGTGATTTTACCAAAGGGGTGAGAGTGAAATGGGGGATTTTCCTCAAAAATAACCCTTACATACTGCTAGGTATCATCGAAGTTATGGATTTTAATCAAAAGGTGGATATGGTGACGATCGGTTACTTTTTGGCGGAACCTTATTGGGGCAAAGGGATTGCAGCTCAGGCCATTCAGTTAGTGGTGAAATATTTATTTGAGACTGCAGAAGTCAATCGAATTCAAGCTGAGGTTATGCCCTTTAATGAACGATCGAAGCGGGTGCTTTTGAAAAATGGCTTTACGAAAGAAGGCACGTTAAGGCAGGCGCATGTATGGTCAGGTAAAGGGCTGGTGGATCTGGAGATTTACAGCATTTTGGCAGAGGAATATTTTGCAAGCATCGGTAAGCCAAGAGTAAGCAATAGGATGTAATCCTGGTGAAAGAAGGGGAAAACATGGGCACTATCGTAGTTATTGGCGGGGGAGAGTTAATCGAGCTTGAAACGCTGGAAATTGATCGTGAAGTTGTGCAGCTAACTCAAAAGGCTAAGCCGAAGGTGTTATTTATTCCAACAGCCAGTAGTGATGCGCCGGGGTATTGTGATACTTTTAGCAAAGTATATGGCGATATTCTCGGATGTGAAATAAGTCACTTATTGCTTGTGAGCCAAACCTACACTCAGGATGAGATTACAGATTTAATTACAGCTGCTGATTTGATTTATGTTGGTGGAGGCAATACCCGAAAGATGCTGGAGATTTGGAAAAATACAGGGGTAGATACGCTTTTGAAAGAAGCTTATTCCTCTGGAACCGTATTGGCCGGGCTTAGCGCAGGTTCCATCTGTTGGTTTGAATATGGGCATAGTGACTCTGAAGCGTTCGACGACCAGGGGGAATGGCAGTATATCAAGCTTGCAGCCATGGGGATTCTGCCGGGCATTCATTGTCCGCATTATAATGAGGATATTCGGGTTGAAGATTTTACACGCATGGTTAAAGGTGGAGGTCTGCCGGGAATCGCGGTGGATAACAATTGTGCAATCATCTATAAAGATAAGGAATATAAAGTGATGTCGACCAGAGAAGAAGCTAAAGCCTACCGTGTGATTGACTCCGAGCAAGGTGTTGTCGTAACGGAAATAGAAGAACATCCAAGCTACAGACCTCTTTATGAACTGTATGGCGCGTTATGATTATTTTTGAAAAGCAAGAGATCAGACTGAGAACACTTGAGTTAAACGATGCCGCATTACTTGTAAAATGGCTCTCAGATCCCGTTGTACTGGAGTTCTATGAAGGCCGTGATCGCCCGCATGATTTGGAGCTGGTGAGGGAGCATTTTTACGACGAGCAAGCAGAAGTCACGCGGTGTATAGTGCAATACAAGGAGCGGGATATAGGTTATCTCCAGTTCTATCTTATAGATGATGAAGAATTAGAGGTGTACGGCTACGTGGGATTCAAAGGTCAAATCTTTGGGATGGACCAGTTCATTGGCGAGCCTGATTTATGGAATCAAGGAATTGGTTCACGGCTCATTAAAGAAACGGTTAAGTATCTTATCGAAATAAAACAAGCGGACAAAATTGTCATGGACCCGCAAGCCTGGAATAAGAGATCCCTTAGAGTATATGAGAAGATTGGCTTTGTGAAGAAGAAATACCTTGAACAGCACGAGCAACATGAAGGAGAGCTAAGAGATTGTTGGTTGATTGAATACACGAAGCAGGCGAGACAATAAATATCTTTTTAACAATCGGATAAGGAAGGTGCACTTATTAAACTACTGTTTGTCTGCAGCCAGAATCGCTGGCGGAGTCTAACTGCGGAGAAGATCTTTCAAGGAATTGATGGTCATGAAGTGAGATCTGCAGGGACTGAAGATCATGCCAGAATCAAAATTTCTGAAGGGCATTTGGGTTGGGCGGATGTGATTTTTGTGATGGAGAAGAAACATGTTCGAAGAATTCAAGATAAATTTAGAGGTTGTGTAATTGGCAAAAAAATAATTTGCCTGAACATAGCTGATGACTATAAGTATATGGATGAAGATTTGATCGGCCTTCTGGAATCCAGTGTATCCGAATATTTTCTGGAATGGAGCAACAAAAATGAGAATTAGAACAGAAACTGTGGCAGACTATAATGGAGTATTTCAAGTGAATGTTAAGGCTTTTGGTGATCGGGAAGATGAAGCGCGGTTGGTCGAAAACATTAGAAATTCGCAGGGGTTTATCCCGGAGCTCTCGATTGTAACGGAAAAGGATAATGAGATTGTAGGACATCTACTGTTAAGTAAGGCTGTAGTTCAAGATGGGGAGAAGTTATCTGATGTGATTGCGTTAGCCCCATTAGCTGTTCTGCCGAACGTTCAGAAGCAAGGAATCGGCAAGGCGCTGATCCAAGAAGGGTTAGAAAGATGTAGAACGCTCGGATATGAGCTTGTCTTTTTGATCGGGCATCCTGAATATTACCCGAGATTCGGATTTCAACCCGCAGGACTACATGGGCTTGAGTTGAAGCAATTTGAGGTACCGGAGAATGTCTTTATGGTCTGTGAGCTGAAGGAAGGCGTACTGCAGAGGATTAAGGGAGAGTTGAAATACCCGGAAACCTTTTTTTGAACTACTTCTTATATGTTCTTGTGAATCATGTTTGGCTGTGAACCAGTCGACATGATTTTTTTATAGGTAATTGACAAACATATAGAAGGTAACTATACTAAAGATAGTTAATTTGTAACTATAACAGTTACAGCGCGATTAGGAGGAATTTATAATGAAGACTAAAACAATACTTCAACCAGACACTCAGATCGGTCTGGTGCAGATTAGAGTAAGCAATTTGGAGCGTTCGCTCACCTTTTATCAGAATGTTGTGGGATTAAGCGTTTTACGGCAGACTGGCCGCGAAGTTGAAATGACCGCTGACGGTCAGAATGTGTTATTGATTTTGCGGGAGATTGAAAATGCGCGGGTGATCCGTCCTAATTCTGTGGCTGGGTTGTATCATTTTGCTATCCTTGTTCCAGATCGTCCCAGCCTTGGATTGGTTGTGCGTAATTTGATCTCTTCGGGGATTGAGGTGGGGCAGGGCGATCATCTGGTCAGTGAAGCACTGTATATTCAGGACCCAGACAATAATGGGATTGAAATTTATCGAGATCGTCCTAAGAATGAATGGAAATATGATGCGGAAGGGCATGTAATGATGTCCACTGATCCAGTGGATGTAGATGGACTATTGGCAGCTTCTGAAGGTTTATCATGGAACGGGCTGCCAGCAGGAACAGTGATTGGGCATGTACACTTTCATGTGGGGAATTTAAATAAGGCGAAAGCCTTCTACGTCGATTTGCTTGGTTTTGAACTAACAGCCAATTATGGAAGTGCTGCTATGTTTATCTCTGCTGGTGGTTATCATCACCATATCGGGCTGAATGTTTGGGCCGGACAGGGTGCACCTGCGGCTCCAGCTGATACTGTAGGGATTGATTATTTCACTTTAATTCTTGCGAATGAAGAGGAACGTAACGCTGTGGTGGAGCGAGTTCGGCAGGCTGGTTACGCAGTTACAGAAGTGAATGGAAATCCTACATTCCAAGATCCATGGAACATTGGAATCAGACTTGTTTTAGAAAGATAAATCTATATCCATTTTCGTCCATTTATTTTATAATATTGGAAATAGGTGGGCGGAAGGGTGAAGTTTGTTGGAAGCATTCAAAATGGCGTATATAATTCTCTGTCATAAAAATCCGGAGCAGGTCAATATGCTAATCGATAGTTTAACTAACGAGTCCGTAGAGTTTTTCCTGCATGTCGATCAGAAAAGTAATATTGAGGCTGATATTATTCATCGTAACGATATTCATTTTGTGGAAAAGCCTATTGATGTGCAGTGGGGGCATTACAGCCAGATTGAATGCATTTTGAAGTGCTTTTCGCTGATCAAAGAACATGGGGATTTCAATTATATTCACATCTTAAGCGGTCAGGATCTGCCTCTAGCTTCAAATGAAGTGATTCTAGATTTCTTTAAGATGAATGAGGGTAAGGAATTTGTGAAGTATTTGCAACTGCCTAATGCAGCGGAAACTTGGGGATGTTACGAGCGGGTCTCAGTTTATTATCCTAGGTTCCTCATCTCAAGGACCCGGCGTATGACAGCGATCAGAATGAGGTACATTAAACTAATTATGAGCGTTCCGTTTCTGCAAAGAAAATTAGGCGCTTTGCCGAAAGGTTTATATAAAGGCTCGAACTGGATGTCAATTACAGGTGAATGTATGGAATACATCTTGGATTTTACAAAAAGCTCTCCGGAATACGTCAGATTTTTTAGGAACACTTTATGTGGAGATGAAATCTTTTTCCATACGATAATTTTGAATAGCGTTTATAAGATGCATGTACTGAATGAAATTAAGCGGTATACAGATTGGGAAACAGGACCGGATTATCCTAGAACACTAACGATAGAAGACTATGATCGGATCACTCAACGGGGCACGGAATGCTTTTGGGGGAGAAAATTTGATCTCGATATCGATAGAACCATCGTTCAGGAGCTTCTTGATATAAATACTAAAGCGAAAACATCGTAAACTCAGGAGGACAATCATATGAAAATCGCAGTTGTTGGAGCAAGTGGAAAAGCTGGAAGTCGAATTACGCAGGAAGCGTTGGATAGAGGTCATGAAGTTACAGCGATTGTACGGGATGCATCTAAAGTAACAAATAGGAAAGCGAATGTCATCGAAAAGGATGTATTTGCGCTTACCACTGAAGATTTGCAGGGGTTCGACGTGGTTGTGAATGCTTTTAGTGCGCCGTTTGGACAAGAACATCTGCATGTGGATGCCGGGAATGTGCTTATTGAAGCTTTGAAGGCTTCGCCCGATACAAGATTGATTGTAGTTGGCGGTGCAGGAAGTCTATATGTAGATGAAGCCAAAACGCTTAAAGTAGCGGATACGAATGACTTTCCTGACTTCATTAAGCCAACAGCGACGAATCAAGCTAAGAATTTGGAGATACTACAAGGAACAGATTCACTCTCTTGGACCTTTGTTAGTCCATCTGCTAATTTTGCCATTGGCACAAGAACGGGCTCTTATGTAAAAGGTAAGGATAATCTTCTGGTGAACTCCAAAGGCGAGAGTTATGTCAGCTACGAAGACTATGCCGTTGCTATTGTTGATGAAATCGAACAGCCGCAGCATATTCGTGAACGGTTTACGGTGGGTTCAGAGTCTTAAGTGATAATTAAGAATAGCGATCATATATGAAAAAAGAAGACAGAGCCGGATTTCAGGCTCTGTCTTCTTTTGTACAATTACAGCTTTCCTTTTCCTTCTGCTAGTTCAGCAATACGTCTGTTTGCATCTCCGCGGTAGAGTCCGCCGTGATAACAAATGACCGTATCGATCTCATACTCAGAGAACTTGGTCAGAGAGGACAAAGCCAGCTCCATGTCAGGTGTGGCGGAAGGAGTGGGACCCTGTAGCTCGCCATTCTGAACGGTCAAGGCATCGGCAGCAATAAGTGTACGGCTATCATGATGGTAAAGACTGAGATGCCCTGGGCTATGGCCTGGGGTATGGATCACCGTAATTCCACCGGCAAAAGGTAACTTTTCTCCATCCACAAGCGTTTGATCCACTTTTCCTTTAGGAGGATGGGCTAATACAGAGAGGAAGGCACGCCGCCACTCCTCAGGTACATGAGCTGGGATCATAGCCGCTGCCGCCGCTAATGCTTCGGGAGTGTGCTTAAGGAGCATTCGCTCTCCTTGAATATAGGGCTGCTCAATTTCATGAGCCAGAACAGTAAGCTCTAGATCTTCTTCAGCCAATAGGGCAGGGAGGCAACCAATATGGTCTAAATCCTGATGCGTGATAATAAGGGTGCGGAGCTTCTGCCAAGGCACATCCGCTTCTTTTAGAGCCTCTTTGAAATTAGAGAGTAGACCCGGGAATCCGGTATCGACGAGTACGGCGGCATGTCCATCCCAGAGTAGCGTGGGGTAAATCGTGTCTTTTCCACCCATAACCTGCGCTGTAATCTCGAGCATTTCTATTCCTTGAGCAATGTACATAATATCCCTCCGTGATTGATAATAAGAGCGACGCCGTGAGGCTAATGCATATATTACTCAAAACTATAAACGAACACAATAGGTAAATATTTTATTATAACACAAATAAATATTTATGTCAATATATACCTGATGGAATTTTTGTGGAATTTGTAGGGGATTTTATTATTGAGAATCTTTTGCTAGATTTTGCCCTTGCCTAAAGCTTTGCGATATAATAATCAAATAAAAAAAAGGGAGTTGATGTGGTTTGGAGACATTTCTAGTTGTACTCGTCCTACTTGGGCTTATCGCAATATCCAACATCATAAACCGATTCATTCCCTTCGTGCCGATACCCTTAATACAAATTGGCTTGGGTGTAGTGGTCGTACTATTGCCTTTGGGTATACATATGTCACTGGAGCCAGAGTTGTTTTTCGTGTTATTTATTGCGCCGCTTTTGTTCAATGACGGAAAGCGAACACCAAGAAATGAGTTATGGAACCTGCGTGCTCCAATCTTAATGCTGGCACTAGGCTTGGTATTTGCTACAGTGCTTATCGCTGGATATTCCATTAACTGGATGATCCCCACCATTCCACTCGCAGCTGCTTTTGCGCTGGCAGCGATCTTATCGCCGACAGATGCTGTGGCGGTAAGCGCAATCGCTGGGAGAGTACATCTTCCCAAGAGTATTCATCGTATTCTAGAGGGTGAATCATTGATGAATGATGCCTCTGGTCTTGTTGCGTTTAACTTCGCTATTGCAGCAGCTGTTACAGGCATATTTTCTTTGCCGAAAGCCTCCATTAGCTTTGTGATTATTGCTCTAGGTGGACTAATTGTCGGAGCAATACTCGCGTTCCTCCTGATTCGGTTCAGCGTATTTATTCGCAGACTGGGGATGGAGGACATCACAGTGCATGTGCTGCTGCAAATCCTGACTCCTTTCATTGTGTATCTGATTAGTGAAGAAATTGGGGTATCCGGTATTTTAGCTGTGGTTGCAGCAGGCATAATTCATGCGGTCGAGAAGGACCGTGCAGTTTCGCCACAGTATAAGCTACAGCTGGTGTCCGCCAGCACATGGTCTGTGCTGCTCTACATCTTGAATGGCTTGGTCTTCCTTATTCTCGGGTTGTCGATTCCAGATGTTATTGAAGTGATCTACCGGGATACAGCTGTGGACAATCTTATGGTGATTGGTTATGTATTAGCGATAACGTTGCTGCTTTTTGTGCTGCGTTTTATATGGGTGTATGTGTTCTCCCTGGCTGGCGCCGGCCTGCAAAAAATGGAAAAGTCGTCTATTAAGTCTATGCTAATCCTGACAATTTCAGGAGTGCGAGGCGCGGTTACTTTAGCCGGTGCCTTCTCGATTCCTTTTGTGTTAGGGGATGGCTCACCTTTTCCTGAACGTGATCTAATTATCTTTATCGCTGCGGGTGTGATTCTGATGTCACTGCTGATCGCTAGTATCTTTTTACCAATTCTCGCAGGTAAAGAAGAGCCGGTTGCTGAACCGGGTGATACTGAGGTTGAGCAGGCGGCCAAATCTAAGGTTGTTGCCGCCGGGATAACCTTGCTTCAAAGTATGATGACAGAAGAGAGCAAGGAATCTGCATTGCCAGCTTTGAGTGAGTTTAAAGAAAAAGTTTATAGTCTTAACCGCGAAGATCAGGCGAATGACCCCGCATTGGAGAACTTCCGCCGACTTGGGGTTGAAGCAAGGATTGTGGGTCTGCATGCCGAACGCAAAGAGCTGAGCCAATTGCTGGCCAACAATGAGATTCCTGCCTCAGTGGCGCTGAAGATGGAAGAATTCTTGGATCATAGTGAAGTCTTTCTAGCCAGAAGTCTAAACTCTCAGATCAGAATCTCCATTACGGAGATTAGACGGCTGTTTGCGGGGATGTTCTCTGGCCAGAATGAAGGGGAAGCTAGTCAACTGATGCTGCAACAGGCTGAGTGTGCCAGAAAAGCTAAGATCTCTATGTCTCATGCAGCGATTGCTGCTATTAATGCAAGTAAGAATGAGAACAACCGTAAAGCAGCTGAGAAGGTCGCAGACAGTTACGAAAAGCTGATCTCACGCCTCCAGCAGGGACAAGGCTGGACTAAAGATGGTCTTGTTGATGATCAAAAGCTGGAATTGAAACTGAAAGCTATTCAGGAGCAACGGGATAAGGTCCAGCAAATGTACCAGGATGGAACCATTAACCGCAAGCTAGCCGGTAAATTACGCAAGTTCGTCGATCATTTGGAAACATCCATTTGGGAGGATTAGCTGTGTTGAACAAAGTAATGGGAGAAAGTTTGTTATTCACTGAAATTCGCGAAGAGCATCTGTCGGATGTACTCGATATTTATAACTATTACGTGCTGAACACTACGGTTTCTTTTCATACCGAGCCTTTAAGTTTGGACGAAATGCGGCAATCAGTGATGAATGATGATCCGCGGTTTAAATCATACGTTATATTATCCTGGGACAATGTTATTCAGGGCTATGTTCTGATTGCTAGACATAAGAGTAAGCCGGCTTATGATAGCTCTGGGGAGATCAGCGTGTATTTGAAACTGGCTTGTGTGGGTAAAAGAATAGGACAGCATGCCTTACGCTTTATTGAAGAGAGAGCTGCCGAACTGGATTTCCATGTGTTAGTAGCTACCGTTTGCGCAGAGAATGAACGCAGTCGCCAGCTTTTCTCAAAGAATGGATATGAACAATGCGCCTACTTCAAGGAGATTGGCTGTAAATTTGGTCGAAGACTGGATATCGCCAGCTATCAGAAAATCTTAGGGGGAACTCAAATATGAAACTTGCGGAAGCATTAGTGAACCGAAGTGATCTTACTCGTAAAATCGCGCAGCTAAAGCAGCGGCTCGATCGGGTCGTTAAGGTGCAGGAAGGGGAAGAACCGGCAGAGCAGCCGGAGGCTCTTTTGCGTGAGCTGGAAATAGCTGTTAACGAGCAGACGATTTTGATTCGAGCAATTAATCGAACGAATTCATCTGTGGCCTTCAATGAGAAGTGGAGTATTGCCGATGCCCTAGCCGAACGGGATAAAATGCTTCAGCTGCGGAAGCTTTTTAGCGATTTGCTTGAGCAAGCATCGATCACTCAGGATCGGTACAGCCGCTCTGAGGTTCGTTTCCAGAGAACGGTGGATGTCGCCCAGATTCAGAAGCAGATTGATGAACTGTCTAAGTCTTATCGGGAGTTGGATTTTAAAATTCAGGAGAAAAACTGGACGGTAGACTTACTTACACCGTAATAAGCTAAGCTTTATCACAGCAGAAGGTAACTGATCTTCATAAAGGCGAGCGCAACCCGCCAACAGGGAAAGTTGGACAAATTGACAGATGCCGGGCCAAATCTGACCAAATCATAACTTAGCCCCGTACTGTAACAACTGTAAAGAGTACCTATTAATGTAACTACCAAGCGCTGATTTATGTAAGAACGGTGAGGGCGGGGACGGGGATATTTTTGCTGTGGTTAGGCTTTTACATAACATGAAGTGGCTCTATTAGGATAGGTATATTCGTCATACATAATGTGAAATAATGTCGAATAAAGTTGAAAAAAGATGAATAAAATTTGCATTATCGTCCTGTTTTGCCTATCTTATCGCTCGTTATCTTGTATAATTTACGAATACGCACGAGGACTTCCTAAACCGCTGGTCTATTCGTATGTTGATTGTACAGGATGAGAGAGTGATTCATTGGCCGAGAAGGTTTAGTGGCCCTTGTCTCTTCAAACATTCTACTATTCCTTTCATGAAAGAGAGAAGTGACAAGTGACCATGAAATCAATTGCCTGGGTAACCGACAGTACATGTACAATCGATCCTGAGTTCGCCAAGAACAACCATGTGTATATTGTTCCTTTACGTCTGATTATTAACAACGAGTGTTATAAAGAAAATATAGATATTACGATCGATGAGTTCTATGAGAAAATGCGTCAGCATGATCAAGTAGGCAGCTCACAGCCGCCAATCGGTGAGTTTATCGAGTTATACGAACGGTTGAAGGAAGAATATGACGAGATTATTGCTGTGCATCTTTCGACAGGGCTTAGCGGAACATACAATGCTTCCATGCAAGGTGCTGAGATAGCGGAAGCTAATGTTATTGGAATTGATTCCAAGGTTGGCGCTTATCCGATTCGGGAAATGATCACGCGAGGTATTCATTGGCACAAGATGGGCTTTACTGCCCTAGAAATTAAAGAAAAGATAGAGAATATCATTCAAAATATGTCCTTCTACTTAATCCCTGCAAGCTTGTCCCAGCTTCACCGTAGTGGGCGTGTTTCTGGTACACAGGTAGTGCTTAGTCAATTATTGCGGATAAATTTGCTGCTGCGTTTTGACGAGGGTAAGGTCATTGTTGTGGAAAAAATCCGTACGATGAAGAAGACGAAGCAGGCGCTGTTAGATATCTTTAAACAGGATGCTGGACTTGTTAGCGATGTGTGCATCATGCATTCCAATAATTTAGAAATGGCGCTGAAGCTAGAAGAAGACATCAAAGAGATGGCACCTGATTTACGTACGGAGATTATGACTTACATTCCTGCCGTGGCTGTTCATGCGGGTGAGGGTACCGTAGGACTTTCTTGGATTAAAAATAACCGGATCAATAGTATTGATTCGGAGGTCGAACCTGTAGCAGTACTTGTGTAGATAGGACAGTAAACAAAGAAATCGCTTCTTGGAAGAGGGACGGATGATCCTCATTATACCAAGAGACGATTTCTTTTTTTTGAATCTATGAGATGACGTTGGTTGTATGAAGATTATGCTTTGCTTGCACGCCGGCGGAACATTTGTCCGATAACTTCACTCAGTACAAGTCCAGCTGCAATTGCGCCAGAGAGCATTAATGCCCGAACAGCGATTTCTACAGCCAGATTATAGTTTTCTTCCACAAATCTGCGCATAGCATCGTAAGCAAGGCCACCCGGAACAAGTGGGATAATACCGCCTACACTAAAAATAATAACCGGCATTTTGAAGGATCGGGCAAACAACTGGCTGACGATGCCCACAACTACAGTAGCTGCAAACGTAGCAACAACAGGCCCACACTCTACATCAAGGATCACATACACCATCCAGCCTACCATTCCAGCAAAACCACACTGCAGTAGAGCGCGCTTAGGCGCATTAAATAAAATACAGAAGGTTGCCGCGGCGATAAAACTGGTTATAAGTTGCAAAATCATGAAGGGCTAACCTCTTTCACATGGAGAATTAAAATAGTGATAGTACAAGCCCAATGCCTGTACCGATTGCAAAAGCAGTTAGAAAGGCATCGGCTCCTTTGGATATGCCTGAGACCAGATGACCGGCCATCAGATCACGAACGGCATTTGTAATGAGTAGACCGGGTACTAGAGGCATCACGGAGCCGATGATGATTTTGTCCATTTCTTGACCTATACCCAGCTTTACAGAATAGAAGGCTAGAAGTCCGATCAGGAAGGAAGCAGAGAACTCTGCAAAAAATCTAGTCTGCACAAGACGATGCAGGTAGATAACCGCAGCATAACCTAACCCGGAAATCGGCAATGCGGGGAGAGCATCCCACAAGCTGCCTTTAAACATAACGGTGAAGCAAGCGCCGGTAAGTGCCGCAGCTATGATTTGCAGCCATACCGGATACGCATGTGCGGCATCATCGACCTCTCCTAATCGTGTCCGAGCTTCCTCGGCTGTAATCTGACGCTCGTTCAGACGCCGCGAGATATCATTAACCTCCGAGACTTTCTGCAGATCTGTGGTTCGCTCGGCAATCCGATATAACTTAACGGGTTCCGTTCTATTTGTGGTGAACATAATAACGGTTGGCGTCACATAACTGTGTGCCCCTGGAAAACCGAGAGAAGCAGCCATACGTGTCATTGTATCTTCTACTCTGTAGGTTTCTGCACCGTTTTGCAGCATGATCTTGCCAGCAAGAAGACAGAGATCAACGATTTCATAATAGGTAGTGTTAGTGTTGCTCGTGCTTTCCAACTTCTCCGGTCCTCCCCTGGAATGTTACATATCTATGTGTATATACTTATGATTGTCGCTTCATTGTGTGAAAATAACAACCTCAATATAGCATTATAAACGATATGGGATATATTTTAATATAGTTTAAGAAATAAAATGTATAAAGATGCACTGTTTATTTATAGTGCCCGCCAATTTTTCCGGATCTGTCCTTAAGTTGTCCGGCATCTGTGAACGATGCGGCGCGTCCAATGATCGATTCTCCGTATTTATTCTTCAGCGCATCAGTGGCCCGTTCGAGCTCGCGGTAGCGGGGGCGCGACTCAAATAAGGTTAGCTGATATTGGCTTTCGTCAGACAGATTGGACAGGCTTAGATGAATTCGGCGCACAGGCTGACCTTCCCAATGCTGTTTGAAAAGAGCGAGGGCGGCCTCGTATACCAGCTGGGTTGCATTCGTAGGATCGCTCATCGTAGTCTGCCTCGAGAAGCCGCTGGGGTCATCAAAGCTGGCGCCTTGGCAGCCAACAGACACGACTGCACCATGCACCTTTAGTTTGCGGCTGCGCCTGCACACCAGCTCTGAGAGCTCCAGAATGATGGTCTTGATCTCTTGCAGTGTATAGTAATCCCGTGGCAGTGTCATTTGGTGCCCGACGCTCTTGGGTGCTACTTCATAGGTAGCGGGACTTACAGGGCTATCGTCGATGCCATTGGCAATTCGCCAATACAGCTCGGCATCGATATCGCATTTTTTATGGAATTTCTCCCGCATGCGCCATTTCAGCTCGCTTAGCGGCATCTGTGCCAAATGGCCTATCGTTGTGAGGCCCATGCTTTGGAAGTGCGCGGACATGCGGCGGCCTACCATAAACAACTCACTAATGGGCAGCGGCCAAAGTACATCTGGAAGCTCTTCCTGAGTGAGAGTAAATAGACCTTCCGGGTTCTTCTTGGCCCACAGGTCGCAAGCCATTTTGGCGGTAACCTTGGAATAACCTATACCGATACGTGCGCGCACACCTGTATTTCTGCGGATTAAGTCCTGAATGGTCGCAGCGATCTGTCTTGGGCTTCCGAATAAGCTGAGGCTGCCGGTGATATCAATAAACTGCTCATCGATGGAATAAGGTTCTACGAGGTCACTGAATTTGCGTAGAATGTCCGTGATTTGGGAGGAAACATCGATATATTGCTGCATATGCGGTCTGACGACGATTACTTCGGGGCATTTCGCGAGTGCTTCCTTCAAGGTCTCGGCGGTAGTAATGCCAAAAGATTTGGCTAACGGACAAGCGGCAAGCACAATCCCGCTTCGTCTAGCCGGATCTCCGGCGACAATAAGCGGTTTGTTGCTATATTGCGGATTAGAGGCCTTCTCCACGGAGGCGTAAAAGCTCTGACAATCGGATAACAAAATAACACGCTCTTTATTCATAGATTCACACTCTCCAGGTGAGGTAGAGATACGGTAGATGATTTTCTTATTATTATAATACGAACATATGATCGTGTATATTCATATTTTTTTCCATTTCTCTTCAGTCTCCAAGGTGCAGAGACCTGTGGCCACACCCCCAGCGATAATCGTGAGGATGGAGTGGAAGAAGGTTTCTTTGGAAATCAGGAGTCCCCCCGCGCCGATAATTATGAAATCTGTCAAAAAAATGATGAGTCCAAGATTAAGCGGGAGATACCTTTTGATATATTGAGCAAGCAGATCCGTTCCGCCTGTACTGGCTTTGAACCGCAGCATAAGCCCAAGACCCGTTCCCATTAAAAAACCGCCAATAATGGCGCTGGAAATGGAGCCGAACTCAAAATAATACAGAAAGTGGTACTGCAAAGGACCGAGAAGCTCAATCAGAAACGATGAGGTCAATAAACCTAATACACTATTGAAAAAGATATCGCGTTCCTTCAGCCAGGCTAACAGGAAAATCGGAAAGCTGCAGAGAAGGACAGCTATACCGATTTTGGCATCGGATAAATAATTGATGATGAGGGCTATTCCTATTATTCCCCCATCTAGGATTTTATATGGGACAAGAAAAAAATTAGTTGCTGCTGCAATGAGCAAGCTTCCGATCAGGATGATCGCGTATCTTAATAATGACTGCATATTTAACATCTCCACATTAAAGGCATGTCTTATAAATATGCTTGTCACTTCCAAAAAATTGCAGTGAAGCAAAAAAACTGATTTCGGGCCTAATCATGCGGACCCAGGAGACCCTATTAGGCAGATATAAGGCATTTTTTCGAGCTAACGGACCCAGTTGCAGCTATTCCCTCAAATATGGTTCAATTGCGGGCAAATTATGGGCAATAAGAGTTATGCAGTCCGAAACTTCCGCAAAATGGACGGAAAATCACAAATAGGTGCAGTGTGTTCCGTTAAGCTCAACAGATTTAAGTAACTCCCACCCATACATCACGCTAAGCCTCACCTTAGATCTCACCCCAAAATAGCTGCAATCCGATCCGTTGCGCTCAACAGACGTTAAGTTACTCTCAACAATACATTATGTGAGATCCCACCCACAAATAGGTGCAGTGCGGTCCGTTAGCTAAACAGACATTAGAGTAACTCACCGCCCAGCCTCCATGCGGACCCAGGAGCCCCTATTAGGCAGATACAAGGCATTTTTTCGAGCTAACGGACCCAGTTGCAGCTATTCCCACAAATGTGGTCCGATTGCGAGCAAATTATGAGCAATAAGAGCTATACAGTCCGAAACTGCCGCAAGATGGGCCGAAAATCACAAATAGGTGCAATAGGGTCCGATAGGATCAAGATCGAGCAAAAGGTAGCTGATTTCGAGATGTAGACAGCTAGGTTGTGCAACAGGTAACAAATTCTGCGCACGGAGTAGATAGGTTAAGCCATAGGTATCTAATTCCGCACGGAGTAGATAGGTTGAGTAACCGGTAGCTATTTCCGCACAGTGTAGATAGGTTAAGCCATAGGTAACTAATTCCGCACGGTGTAGATAGGTTGAGCCATAGGTAGCTAATTCCGCACGGAGTAGATAGGTTGAGCTATAGGTAGCTAATTCCGCACGGTGTAGATAGGTTGAGCCCTAGACAGCTAGTTTAAGCACTGGGCAGCACGTTTAGGAGCAAATTTGGCAGGCGGCGTTCTTTTCAGCAACTGTTCGGACTCAGTTGCCCTTATTTCCATGATTCCGCTCGTTTTGTCACACTATCGGACTCAGTTGCAGCTATTCGCTCAAATGCGCTCCTTTTCTGCGCAAATCAAGGGCAATAAGAGTCATACAGTCCGAAACTGCCGCAAAATGGGCCGAAAATCACAAATAGGTGCAATAGGGTCCGATACGATCAAGATCGAGCAAAGGTAGCTGATTTCGAGACGTAGACAGCTAGGTTATGCAACAGGTAACAAATTCTGCGCACGGAGTAGCTAGGTTAAGCCATAGGTAGCTAATTCCGCACGGTGTAGATAGGTTGAGCTATAGGTAGCTAATTCCGCACAGTGTAGCTAGGTTGAGCCCTAGACAGCTAGTTTAAACAATGGGTAGCACGTCTAGGATCAAATTTGGCAGGCGGCGTTCTTTTCAGCAACTGTTCGGACTCAGTTGCCCTTATTTCCATGATTCCGCTCGTTTTGTCACACTAACGGACCCAGTTGCAGCTATTCCCACAAATGTAGTCCGATTCCGAGCAAATTATGAGCAATAAGAGCTATACAGTCCGAAACTGCTGCAAAATGGATCGGAAATCACAAATAGCTGCAATCCGGTCCGCAACGGGGAGTGCTATGAATGGATGATTAAGCAGACGCGTCTCCGGGGGATACAGAGAGTAGTGTGATGGCTATACGGTGAGTTACTTGCTGATAAGCTTTGGAGGGTCGAGCCGCATAATCAGCGTTGACCTATGGTAAGTATGAGTGCGCCACGCCTAGGAAGGTAAACTGGTAAAATTATTGCAAGAAGCAAGAAGCAAGAAGCAAGAAGCAAGAAGCAAGAAGCAAGAAGCAAGAAGCAAGAAGCAAGAAGCAAGAAGCAAGAAGCAAGAAGCAAGAAGTACGAAGTAAGAGCAGCAGAAGGATTTAGGACGGATCACGGGTACACAATAAATGTGCCAATCGGAGTACTGCTCCATCACAATAGTTACCTAAGTTTCTCCGAGCTAGAGGAGCATCTCGCGTCCAATTAATCCAAAGCTGATCACGTAAGCCAGCAGCACAGAAGAAAGCCAGCAGCACACAAGAGAGCTACAGCAGCGCATCGCATTAACAACGAAAACAGCACGCCTCCAATTATGAGACATGCTGTTTTTGCCGTTATCGGGAATACCGCTTGCGGAAGCGAAGCGGAGAGATTCCGATCTGCTGAGTAAAGCGACGCGAGAAGTAGGCGGTGCTCTCGAAACCGATACCTTCTGCGATCGCAGCTATAGGCATCTCTGTCTTAAGCAGAAGCAGCTTGGCCTGTTCCAAACGGTAATCCGTTAAATACTCCATCGGAGTCAGTCCATATACGCGTTTCATGCAGCGGGCAAGGTAGTTATAATGAAAATGCAGCGCATCCGCAAGAGAGGCATTGGAGAGAGGCTCCGCGTAATGATTGCGGATATAAGTCTCTGTCCTCTCGGCGATCTCTACCGCATGACTTTCTGAAGTATCATGCTGCGCTAGATCCATCATCCGCAGCATTTCTTCAAAAATCCTTTGCTGCTCCCAAACTGCACTGGAACGTCTTCCAGTGGACAGCTGTAAAAGCTTCTCAGCTTGTCCACTCCGTTTAAAGGGATCAGGAAGGGGACCAAACTGCGGGATGCGAATGGTATATGGATGAGTAAGAAACTGCCGGAAATGTGTCTCTCGGTTGATATACACGGGCTCGCCATCAGAACTTGACCAATCTGCGAGGGTATGAAAATGAATCCAAATAAACGAAGTCAGCTCCTCGCAAGACTTAACGGAATAATGATAGCGGTCAGGCAGCAGAAGCAGCGTATGCCCAGCCGCAACCTGCCATTGATTATGCTCTTCACCGATAAATAGGCAACCTTGCTCTACAATAATCAGATCAAATAAGCCGATATGGCTTCTATTTGGATGCTGCTCTCCGGGTTGATATACAGTGTGATTGCATTCCAGAAAATATGGAAAAGGCGGCGCTGCGAAATGTACATAGGAAGGACTCACGGTGTTCTACCTCTCTTTTTATCGTAGTGCGAGCTCAAATTGTCCTTGAAAATAGGAGTGTGAAATAGTACAAAAAAGGGGTTGCTTCTGATTATATTTTTTATCTATTGTACGCTCTATAATTGTAATTAGCGAGTATAAAATAAGGCTAAGGGGAAGATGATGATGAATAAAACGATCCAGGATCAGCAAGTTGTAAAAGATCAATCCGTTAGCATTAAAGATGATTTCTGGGGAAGTTATATAAAGCTGGTTCAGGATGTTGTAATCCCGTATCAATATGAGGCATTGCACGACAAAGCAGCGGGAGCTGAGCCCAGTCATGCCATTGCTAACTTTGAGATTGCTGCGGGCCGGAAAAGCGGCGAATTTTACGGCTGGGTTTTTCAAGACAGTGATGTAGCCAAGTGGCTGGAGGCCGTAGGTTATTCCTTAAGCATCAAACGTGATCCCGAGCTGGAGCGTCAAGCGGATGAAGTGATTGGCCTCGTTGGAGAAGCGCAGCAGGAAGACGGGTACTTAAATACTTATTTTACGATAAAAGAACCCGGCAAACGCTGGACCAATCTGAACGATTGCCACGAGCTGTACTGTGCTGGGCATTTCATTGAGGCAGCCGTTTCTTATTACGAGGCTACAGGCAAAAGAAAGCTGCTCGACATCATGTGCCGAATGGTTGATCATATCGATTCTGTGTTTGGTCCGGAAGAAGGGAAAATGCGGGGATATGATGGCCATCAGGAGATTGAGCTTGCGCTCGTTAAGCTGTATCGGCTCACAGGTGAGGAGCGGTATTTGAAGCTCAGCAGCTTTTTTATTAATGAGCGAGGTCAACAGCCGAATTTCTTAAAGCAACAATGGGATAATCTGGGGAGTATCAATTTTTTCACAGGTCAGAAGGAGAATTTAGATTTAAAATATTACCAAAGTCATCTTCCGGTAAGAGAACAGGAAGTGGCTGTAGGACACGCTGTGCGTGCGGTTTATATGTATACTGCTATGGCTGATCTAGCCGCACTTACGGGAGATGATACCCTTCGCGAAGCATGCGAGAGACTGTGGAATAACATCACTACTAAGCAAATGTACATTACTGGCGGGATCGGATCTACGCATCGGGGTGAGGCTTTCACCTTCGATTATGATCTGCCTAACGATTCGGTGTACGCAGAGACTTGTGCATCTATTGGGTTGATCTTTTTTGCACAGCGGATGCTGAGAATATCGCCGGATGCACGTTATGCCGACGTCATGGAGCGGGCGCTTTATAACAATGTGTTGGGTTCAATGGCACAGGATGGTAAGCACTATTTTTATGTGAATCCACTGGAAGTATGGCCTAAGGCATGCAGCTGCAACCCAGATAAACATCATGTGAAGTCCGAGCGTCAAGGCTGGTTTGGCTGCGCTTGCTGTCCTCCGAATGTGGCGCGTCTGCTGACTTCGCTTAATCAATATATCTATACGACCCATGGTGATACGCTCTATACGAATTTGTATATTGGCAGTGAGCTGACAACAAAGCTGGGTGGAACAGATGTTGCGATTCAGCAAGAGAGTAACTATCCATGGGAAGGTACAGTCTCGTTGAAGATTAATCCTGCAGCGGAAGCCCAGTTTGGGATTGCCTTGCGGATTCCATCTTGGAGCCAAGGAATGGAGATCAGAGTCAACGGTGAAGTAATGAATACTGCTGAGAACATCGAGCAGGGATACCTCGTTATCCGGAGACTGTGGAGAGCAGGAGATGTAATCGAAGTACATGACCCTATGGAGGCACATCGTATCTACGCACATCCGAATTTGCGTGCAGATGCTCAAAAAGTAACGATTCAGCGTGGACCTCTTGTGTATTGTCTTGAAAGTATCGATAATGGTGAGCCGTTAAGCTCGATTTCTTTAAAAGAAGGCAGTGAACTTACTGCGGCTTTTGATGAGACATTGCTCGGCGGCGCTGTTGTTGTCGAGGCAGAGGGGCTGCGTGTAGATAAAGAGGGCTGGAATGGTGGACTTTACAGCAGAGTAAAAGCACCAGTTCAAACCGTTAAGGTTAAGGCGGTTCCGTATTACTTATGGGGAAATCGTGGCAGTGGTGAAATGAAGGTATGGATTCCGGAAGCCAGCGTTTAAGTTATCGGTAGACATAGATCTCGGGAATGACTGTGTTTTATCAGTATTTTCCAAGGGGGACAGCTGTAATTTACAGCCTGTCCTTTTCTTTTTGCAAAAAGGAGAACACACGCGAAATGGCGAAATTAGAAGAAACATAGAAATATTCTTAAATCCTATAACAGTGGAGGCGGGCTATATTTATAATCATGCTCCAGAGGGTTATACTTGTCCCTTTTGTTTGTTGGTTTCGGGCATTGAAAATGAACATGTGCGTTCTAAGCAAGCGGATATTATTTATCAAGATCATTACATAACGGCTTTTATTGCTTCTCATTGGTATCCGAATAATGAAGGGCATGTTCTAATCATCCCTAATCAGCATATCGAGAATATTTACACATTGGATGTTGAGATCTCAAACCGGATACATGAGCTGGAAATTGAAATTGCTAAAGGTCTTAAAGAAGTTTATAAATGTGATGGCGTTTCTTCTAGACAACATAATGAGCCGGATGGCAGCCAAGATGTATGGCATTATCATCTACATATGTTTCCAAGATATCATGGGGATGATCTGTATGGTACTTATGGGAAGTTATCGGATGAGACAGCAAGAAAAAATTTCGCCCAATTATTAAGCGGATATTTGAGCAAAAATAAGAACATTGGGGCTTATTAAGTTGAGAGGGGGAGAAGTATGAAGCCAAACTTTTTCGAAAAAGTTATAGAGTCAGAAGAAGAGTTAAGGTCTTTATTTGGGTACCCAAGCGAATTGGTTAACAACAAAACCATAACTTTTATAGATCATCATTGCCGTGATTATATCTCAAAATCCCCAATGCTTTTTATGGCTACAAGCGGTTCGTCCGGTGCTTGCGATGTCTCTCCGCGCGGGGACGCAGAGGGTTTTGTTCACGTGTTGGATGATAAACATTTAGTGATCCCTGAACGCCCTGGGAATAGACGGTTTGATTCTTTGCGGAATATACTTGAGAACCCAAAAGTCGGTTTGATATTCATCATTCCCGGACTTGAAGAAACATTAAGAATAAATGGGCACGCGAGTATAGTTAAGGATGAAGAAATATTGAAACCTATGGAAGCGCATGGTAAAGTCCCGGTCATTGGAATAGGCGTGGAAGTTGAAGAATGTTATATGCATTGTGCAAAAGCCTTTAAGCGGTCACATTTGTGGGATGACGATTATTGGCTTGCGAAAGAAGTATTGCCTAATCCATCAAAAATACTGGCGCAACATGCCCGCAAACTTGGAGTTACTCCAGAGGATATCTCGAAATCACTAAAAGAAAGCTATGAAAAACGGCTATATTAACATTTTCGACTTAGAAATGGAATGGGATTTGCCCTTCATTGTATGCTATATTTGATCTGGATAAGGCAACTGATCATTTTACAGATAATATTGGAGGCATCACAATGAGTAAACGTTATCGAATGACAAGAGCAATGCAGAATGATGGAGATTCAGCACCAACCCTATCTTTAGAAGAGTGTAAGCAATATTTCGCATCCAAACCTGATTTCACCTATACATCAGTTTTTACAGTAACAGGTGCCACTACCATGTCGATTGAGGGAGATTTCTTTATGTGGAGCTATGGTGATACAACAATCCCATTTAGACATTATCAGGGCGATATTTATGTTTCTGGCGCCAATGAAGCCGTGATTCCTAGAATGCTTGAGGTTGCGAGTGATTTAAGAGCAGATATTGTGGAAGGGTAAAAAAAGATGCCCCCTGAATCCTTCAGGGGGCATCTACTGTTAATTTTAGATCCGCTCCGCTCAATCGTTCAAACGAACGGTTGAGCGGATTTTTTATATTAACCCAGTTCTACAACTACTTGGTGTACAGCACCGTCTCCAACAGGAGTGATGATGTTACCTTCTACAGCTGCGCCATCCAAGGTAAGACTAGCTACACCTTTGGATACATGGTTCGGGTTCTTGATTTGAATCACATAAGTATCTCCACGGAAGACACGGGTGATTTCAAAGCTGTCCCACTCTGTAGGAATACAAGGATCGATCTTCAGACCATTGAAGTCCGCTTGAATACCAAGGATAGATTGTGTAATCGCTACATAGTTCCAAGCAGCAGTACCAGTCAACCAGGAGTTTTTAGCTTCCCCGTGGCGAACGGCATCTTTACCTGCGATCATTTGCGAGTATACATAAGGTTCAGTACGGTGAATTTCGCTGATATCCTCCAAGTAAGCAGGAGCAATTTTAGCGTAAATTTCAAACGCTCTGTCGCCATGTCCAAGTACAGTTTCAGCGATCATGATCCAAGGGTTATTGTGGCAGAAAATACCAGCATTTTCTTTGTAGCCCGGAGGGTACGTAGAAATTTCACCCAGGTTCAGATAGTACTTGGAATATGGTGGCTGTTGCAATACGATACCGTATTTAGTATCCAAATGCTCTTGCACGGAAGTCAGAGCTTTTTCAGCTTGACCATCTTCCACACCGATACCGGCCATAACACAGATACCTTGTGGTTCGATGAAAATCTTACCTTCTTCGTTTTCTTTGGAACCGATCTTGTCGCCATAGTGGTCATAAGCGCGCAGGAACCAGTCACCATCGAAACCGTGAGTCAGTGTGATTTCACGCATGTTGTCAATCTTAGCTTCTGCATCCGTAGCTACATCATTAAGTCCGCGCATCCGGCAGATTTCTGCATAGTCCGGTCCAACGAAGACGAACAGACCCGCGATAAATACGGATTCCGCTACGCGACCTTCGATGTTGGCAGTAGTTTGGAAAGATTCGCCCGGCTCTGTAGAGAAGCAGTTCAGGTTCAAGCAGTCATTCCAGTCTGCACGACCGATCAGCGGCAAGCCGTGAGGTCCGAGATTGTTAGTTACATGCTCGAAGGAGCGTTTCAAGTGCTCAAACAGAGTAGCCGTGTTATCCGGATTGCTGTCAAAAGGAACCTGCTCATCGAGAATCGAAGTATCGCCAGTTTCTTTGATGTAAGCAGCTGTGCCAAGGATCAACCAAAGCGGGTCATCATTAAAGCCGGTACCGACTTCATTGTTACCTTTTTTAGTGAGTGGTTGGTATTGGTGATAGGCACTGCCGTCTTCAAATTGTGTAGCGGCAATATCGAGAATACGTTCTTTAGCACGTTCAGGGATTTGGTGCACAAATCCGAGCAAGTCTTGGTTAGAATCCCGGAAGCCCATACCACGGCCAATACCGGATTCAAAGTAAGAAGCGGAGCGGGACATGTTGAAGGTAACCATACATTGATATGGATTCCAGATGTTAACCATACGGTTCAACTTGTCGTCGCCACTTTGGATTTGATATTTGGACAACAGGTTATCCCAGTGTGCAGCCAGTGCAGCCAAAGCGGCGTCCACTTGAGCGTCTGTAGCAAATTGCTCGATCATAGCCTCTGCTGGTTTTTTGTTGATTACGTTCAGAGATTCCCATTTGTCTTCTTCTGGGTTTTCAATGTAACCAAGGACAAAGATGAAGCTTTGCTCTTCGCCTGGCTCCAGAGTAATGTTCAGGGCGTGCGATCCGATAGGGGACCAGCCGCTCGCTACGGAGTTAGTTGGTTCACCTGCAGCAACAGCTTGCGGGCTTTCCAGACCATTGTACATCCCTACGAAAGCTTCGCGGTCAGTATCAAAGCCGGCGATTTCTTTGTTAACAGAGTAGAAAGCGTAGTGGTTTCTGCGCTCACGGTATTCTGTTTTGTGATAGATAACGGAACCCTTCACTTCAACCTCACCAGTGCTGAGATTGCGTTGGAAGTTAGTCATATCATCTTGTGCATTCCAAAGACAGAATTCTGCAAAAGAGAACAGCTTAACGGATTTCTTCGCGGAACCCGTGTTTTTCACTACAAGACGATGTACCTCAGCATTATGACCCATAGGTACAAAAGCAAGCTGGTTTACAGAGATGCCGTTGCGTTCACCAGTAATGGAAGTGTAGCCAAGACCGTGACGGCATTCGTAGAAGTCCAGATCACGTTTTACTGGCATCCAGCCTGGAGTCCAGAAATCACCATCATCATAAAGATAGTAGTAACGGCCGCCAGCATCCATTGGGATATTGTTGTAACGGTAACGGGTCAATCTTCTGAGACGAGCGTCTCTATAGAAGGTATAGCCACCAGCAGTATTAGAAATAAGTCCGAAAAATTGTTCATTACCAAGGTAGTTAATCCAAGGGTAAGGTGTTTTTGGTGTGTTAATTACATACTCTTTACGAGTGTCGTCAAAGGTACCGAATTTCATGTGAGAAAGTCTCCTTTCGATTGTGAACGCGCGTTTATAAGTTTCGGGAAAAATTCCCTCGAGGGAAGGGATTCTTTCCGTTGTTTCTAAAAGATAGTATTAGGCAGTGATTTCGAGAACCAATGATAGCAGCTTCACAGAAAAATATGTATTCTTCAGTGAATGATGAATCTGTGCTACTTCTTCGGCGGTTGACAGGAATCTCTCTCCACTAAACGAGCTGGAAAGCTGATCGTGCTGAAAGTCGGCTGCTGCGAATCACACAGCTCGATTACTTTTTCCACTGCAGCCTTGGACATTTCATAAATCGGCAAGCGTACAGAGGTCAGCTTAGGCTGAATACGGGATGCCAGCTGAATGTCATCAAAACCAGCAATGGAGATATCCTCAGGGACAATGATTCCGTGTTCGGAGAACGCTTCCATCGCTGAAATAGCCATGTCATCGTTGGAAGAGAAGAAGGCAGTCGGCAAAGGTTCACCAGAAGCAAGCAGCTTCTTGACCTCTTCATAAGCCGTCTCTTTCAGAAAATCACCCTTTAGGATAAACTTCTCATTCATAGGAAGACCATGTTTTTTTAGCGTATCCTCATAGGCCGTGTAGCGTTCTCGACCAGAGTACGTATTCATTTGCCCGCAGATGATGCCGATCTCTTGATGGCCTAGGGAGATTAAATGTTCAATCACTTCTGTGGTGCCCTCGTAATCTTTGGAGTTCACAATGGCCAGATGATTGCGGTCAAGATGCTCCGACATAATCTCTGAGATATCATAATCAATCAGTACAAGCGGAGAATCGAGTCCCACCATTTCGCGGACGATATTAATATCCTTCTGAGTGCCGACAATTATACCACCGTCAATCCGTTTTTGCAGAAAAGCTTGTTTTACCTTCAGAAAATCGTCCGGAGAGTATACCGTATGAATCAGAACGTAACATCCGCGGGCATTCGACGTGTCGACTACGGCATCGACGAATGGTGCAAAGTAATTGTTCTGATAAATTCGGGTAGTGTTCTCTTTCTCGTTCATACTGATGGCGAACAATCCGATGGTATCGGTTTTCTTACCGGCCAGAGCCCGTGCAAAGCTGTTCGGTTCGTACTGATGTTGCTCAATCACCCGCAGCACTTTAGCCCGGGTTTCTTCAGGAACATTGGAATAGTTGTTGATCACGCGGGATACCGTACTTCGGGAAACCCCGGCCAACTTAGCAATATCTTCGCTGCGCATGTTTCCCCTCTTTTCATAAACGCGCGTTTATGAGTTTATTGTAAGCGAAAGCATCGTATAAATCAATCGTAAAAAAAGAAATTTTGCGATCAAGTTAATAAAGGGTGACCTATTTTAAATAGAAGAAGAATCCTACCAAATAATGATAGAGCAGAATAACTAGAAATAGTTTGTATAAGTTTTTTGCGGAGAAAGTGCATTGAAAGCTATGAAAGTCATGCTACTATTGTGATAAAGGTTATTGAGAATGATAATCAATGACAATAAAGCATAGGAGTGAAGGGATCAATGGCAAGATGGGGTCAGAAGTTTTTGTGGGCAGCGGTACTTATAATGGCAATCACCGCGCTGGCAGCATGCGGAACGAATAACAATACTGCGAAAGAAAACGTTGCTAAGACAGAGAATGCAGAGGAATCTACCTCAGCGAGCACTAGCGCACCAACTGAAGGAAGTGGAAATGCCGCAGAAGAGGGTGCAACCCGGACGATTGCCGGGGAATTCGGGGATGTTGAAATTCCAGTTAAACCGCAACGGGTAGCCGGGATCTATGTAGAAGATTATTTGAAGGCATTGGGCATTACCCCGGTGGTTCAGTGGTATCATCCAAGCTGGGGCAAACAGGATTATTTAAATCTGGATGTGCCAGAATTCGATATCACGGGTAGCGTGGAGGCATTATTGGAAAAAGACCCCGATTTGATTATTGTGGACGGAGGCGCTGATGCGGCGAGGTATGAACTATATTCCAAGATAGCACCAACTTATCGTCTACCTGAGTCGGTGTTGCAAGACTCAAGACAAATGCTTACAGCTATTGCAGATGCCCTTGGTATTCCGGAGAAGGCGGAATCCGTCCTTGCAGCGTATGATCAGAAGGTGGCAGAGGGGAAAGCTAAGCTGCAACAGGCCCTGGGTCAGGAAAAAGTAGCGGTGATCCGGCTTAACGTAGCGGATAAAACCTTTGCTCTATTTGGTGTTAAAAACCGCTATACCGGTGTGATTTATGATCAATTTGGGCTGACACCCGTGCCTATGGCGGCAGAAATGACCGAATTTCAATCTGTTATTTCTGAAGAGCTTATTCCTCAGCTCGACGCGGATCATATTATTGTGTTCCCTGATAATGGGGGCTGGGATACTGAAGGGAATCAGGAAGCGATTCAAATACTTGAGGGTCCATTGTGGAAGAGTCTGCCTGCGGTGAAGAACGGGAATGTCTATAGAATGGAACGTTCCCACTGGCAGTCCGGTGCCATCACAGCCAATTCGATGAAGCTTGATGACTTGCTGAAAGCTATGGTGAAATAAAACGGTAGCCGTCGTAAGGAATAGCATAAAGAAGGTCTATCAGCATAGTTGATAGACCTTCTTTTTTATTCTAAACTATAGTAAAGTGAATGAAAATGGTTCTCAATTGGAGGGCGCTAGAATGGCAGAAGATTTACAAGACAGCAATAAAAAGAGGCTATTCTATAGCTTGATTAACATAGAAGCCCAATCCTTATCGGTGAACGGACAGACCTTAGTGTTTCAAGATCATACCCTGATCATTGTATCGGAAGGACAGGGATGGTTAGAAGCCGAGGAGAAGCGTTTTCCCCTGGAAAAAGGTGTCGGGTTCTTGTTCGAACCGGGGCTTATAAGCAGAATCAATGCCGAGGAGCGAGGACTTAGCTTTTATAGGCTTACTTTTGAAGTAATCGAAACCGGGGGAAGTAAGCAGAGTGGAATGGAAAAGGGGACTAGAGAAGGAATTCTCCGGTCTGGTCCGCTAAGCTGCAGACCTTTTTCACAATGTGCACTACTGCTTGAGGCTATCTATCATAGTCGCAGAAGTACGGAAGAGATTGAATGGTTCGCAGGCCATACCCGCTTTCAAGAGTTACTGCTGCTGATCATGCGGGCAAATTCCTCTGTCATCCAGATGAAAGGAGCCCATGAGGCGGTGCAGCGTTCCATCCGCTATATGCAGGAACATTATAATCACGCCATAACCGTCGATCAATTGGCTGAAGTGGCAGGCGTTACACGTGCACGCTACACACAGATTTTTAAAGAAGTGACAGGGCGGATTCCCTTAGAGCATTTGAACGGACTTCGTATTGAAAGGGCTCAGCAGCAGTTGCTGCTTACGAATGACCGTATGCATGATATCGCGTTATCCGTAGGATATAGCAATGAGTATTATTTTAACCGGCGTTTCAAAAGATCGGTGGGCGTTACGCCCGGCCAATACAGAAGCTTCCATCAGGAAGGGCTGCGGGTGTTCGCTCCTTTTCTGGAAGACTATCTGCTGGCTCTGGATATTACACCGGTGGCGCAATATTCTCACGCTCAGTGGGGGAAGCAGGAGTATCTGTCCCTCAACGATGTGCCTGCGGTTGATATTTCAACTGGCGATTGGCAGGAGCTCTCCCAGTACATGCCCGAACTGATCCTGCTGGATGATGGCTTTCAGCGTTGGCACCTGGATGAGTGCAGCCAAATTGCTCCGTTGTTCAAGCTGCCTTTTCATCAGGAGGATTGGCGTGCCACGTTATTTTCTGCAGCAGCCGTCTTTGGCAGAACGGACCGTGTCCAGGAAGTGATCGGCAATTATGAGCATCGGGCGCAGCAAGCCAAACGAGTGCTAAACCGTTCTGTCCAAGGGCAGACTGTAGCATGCTTAAGAATATCTTCCTACGGAATCAATCTCTATGGATGCGGGCAATTGGGTTATACAGGTAGCGTACTCCATCATGATTTAGGTTTGCAGCCCCATGAATTGGTTCCGAAGTTGACCCGTGGACAGAAGCGGGTGAGCCTAACAAGAGAAGAGCTTGCGAGCCTGACTGCAGATCATTTGTTCATTACCTTTGATCGGCAGGAAGGAGAAGGACGGGAACTGCTGGATACACCGCTTTGGCGCAGTCTGCCCGCTGTGCGTAGTCGCTGTGTATATGAGGTGGATTTTATGGCCTGGATGAATTACGGGGTATTGTCGCATCAGCGCAAGATTGAAGATGTGCTAAGAGCGTTAGGGTAAGTGTCAGAAACTAGTCCAGATAAAAACGAGGATAATAAGTGCCACTATACTGCTGAGGCGAGTCATTAATAAATAGGCATCACTGGGCTCTACATCGCCTTTCATCATCCAGCCATAGCGCATGTACCATCCCAAATGAGGAAAGAAGATATTAAGCAATGCTAACAGTACAAAGAGGAATATAAAAATGCCCATGATTTATCACTCCTTTATCTAATGTATACGCCAGACTATACGGAGCGTTCCCCAATTTATAAGTGAGTTTCCATATATTATTTAAGCATACGCACGCGGTACGAGTCAGTGCAAGGCAGGTCAGAGGAGATTTAAGCCTGAGAAATATTGTAAGGGATACCCTAGCCACCTTGACAGGTGGTTGGGGTATTTTTGTGGCACTATTCAAGGCTGTGTTATCGAAGGCGAATGTTTAGAGGCGTGCTTGTTGTGTTTACATAACAAAGAGTTCGGAAAATATAAAAATGTATTTCTAAAAATAAAGGAGGAATTGATCGATGTCTAACCAATATACGATGCAAGATCCTACCACTCAGTACACTAAGGCTGGACCGGAATTTCAGCAGCAACAAGAGGAGCCGGGTTTGCAGAAGAAAATGAATCCAGTACCTGATACAGGAGAAGATACCTATAAAGGAACCGGGCGTCTGACCGGACGTAAAGCGTTAGTTACGGGAGCGGACAGCGGTATAGGTCGTGCTGTTGCTATTGCTTTTGCGCGCGAAGGTGCAGATGTTGTTCTATCTTATATGCCTGAGGAAGAGGAAGATGCAAAGCAGGTGCTCAAGCTAGTGCAGGAAGCGGGTCGTACTGCAATCGCCATTCCAGGTGATCTGAAGGATGAGGCATACTGTGAACAACTCGTCGATACTACGGTTAAGGAGCTAGGTGGAATTGATATTTTAGCCAATATCGCGGGCAAACAGCAATTCGTCCCAGACATCGCTGATCTCACTACGAAGCATTTTGACGATACATTTAAGACGAACGTGTATGCCATGTTCTGGCTGTGCAAAGCTGCAGTGAAGCATATGCAACCGGGCAGCACCATTATTAACACTTCTTCTATTCAAGCTTATAATCCCTCGCCGATCCTTTTGGACTACGCGACTACCAAGGCGGCTATTAATACATTCAGTAAGTCTCTCGCTCAGCAAGTAGCCGATAAGGGAATTCGCGTCAATGTAGTGGCGCCAGGTCCTGTATGGACACCTCTTCAAGTTGTGGGTGGGCAACCGGAGGAAGTGCTGAAGGAGTTCGGTGCGAGCACACCACTAGGTCGTCCGGGACAGCCTGCGGAGATGGCTCCGGCATATGTATTCCTGGCTAGCCAGGAATCTAGCTATATCAGTGGCGAAACACTGAATGCGAACGGCGGAACACCAACTCCATAAACCGCTCAGCGGAATGTTGATATTGTAAATACGGCGAATCATTCAAAAGTACCCTGCTAATTTTAGTGCGGGGTGCTTTTGTTTTTATATATAGAAAAGAGTATTATCGAATTCGAGGCTTTTTCTCCCATTATTTTCATAGAATATGATCTATACTGATCAAGATTGTCGAATACATAGGTTTCCTGCGATTACCCAAGAAATAATTTGAACGGCTCTAAGTTTTAGGGGAGACCACAGAAAGAATTAGGAGATGTATGATGCGAAAAAAGAAACTAGCAATCCTCACAATTTGCTGTGTCTTATTCATGGCGTGTTTTCAATCGGGATCTGTCCTTGCGGATAAAGGAAACGGAACAGTAGTAGATAGTGGAACCAAGGAAAGGCTGATGGAGAAGTATGATCTTGTAGAGCCTGAACCCGCAAATCCAGCAGCGCATGGGAGTCAATACGATTTTGGAATTAGTAACCCTATTTCTTTATTGGTCAGCATCAGTAGGCTGTATTTGTATCCATATGTTTTTGCAGCACAGGAAATAATTAATCATTTGATCGATCAAAGCGAAATTAGTTATTAGTTACTTGTATGTCCTTCAAAATATAATCCCAGCTATCATAATCGTTCATATCCTCAGGAACTTCTAACACACAAATATTATTAATATTCCAACTTAATTCTTGTACCGAGGTTGCTTCACGAACGGGATTAAGAATAAGAATAATAAATTCGTTCGGTTTTAATAAACCAGATAAAATCGATTGTAGCTCTACAGCCTGTTCATATGAGGCGGACCATCTAATGAATAAAGTTTTTTTACTGGTGATTAACTTGTCCCAAAATCTATTAATTCGTAATTCCAGCTTCGCTTTATACGAAGGATAGGTTGTAGACCAGTGTTTACCTTGGTGGATTGGAAAATCATGAACGGAGATAATGTTATATAAAGTATCCTGAATAAAATAGGATTTCACTAATGCATTTTTGTTCCAATTAGGATAGACTGGTATTCCATCCTCCAGAAAAAAATGTGTTTCATCAAGGATTTGCAGATTTATTAATTCCATGAAATTTTGAAATCTATTCTTATACAGTCTATTTACATCAGCTAATGAATAAGAAACCATCCAGTCGAGTGGCATGGAGAATTTCCTCAAGCTATTTCTTTGCAGATTTATAGCAGGAGCACAAGACATCCCTAAGCTTACTATTAAATCATAGCTTTTTTTCACAGCTTGTAATTTCATGGACGCACCCATTTTCAATCAGATTCAGTTCCTAATAAATTATATACACCATTTTCTAGGAATGATTGGACTTTAAGTGTAATGAGATACACAGAAAAAAGAGAGCAGCAATTTCACTGCCCCCTAAACCTATTAGTTACGTTGTAACAAAATATATCCGCTAATGTTTGAAGTCTTTTTACGAAATACTACTTTAAAACCAACATCGTTGTCTAATAAGCAAGCCAAAGCGGTGTTAAGCAATCCATTGGGTCTCAAGCTAGGTCTGCAAGGCACGGCATTTCCAATAACACGCGCGGCAATAATCCTACGTGCTGATCCAGGAACCAAAGGATTTCTGCTCCAACTGATCAACACTAAATCAGGCTGACGAGTAGCCATGGAAGATCTACCCCTTTCTATTAAGTTTCTTTATATAAAATGCACCATAGATTTTAATGTGCTAAACCATAGCGGAGTAAGGAATACATAGGATCGAGTATTGAGAGGGGCGAATAATATGGACAAGGTGTTACATAAGATAGCTAATTTGATTAGCGGTGAGGCTAATAGAGTCATCATTGGGATCTCGGGTCATGGTGCATCTGGAAAAACAACGTTTGCTCATAATCTTTTAAAGCTTTTGCAGCAGGATGATGTGAATTATATTAATACAGACCCCTATATTGTTGAATCTAGTCTTAGAAAATACACTTCTATCGACTATGAATATAAGAATGAACATTACCACGATAAAGTGACAGCTTGTCATCCTGCTGCTCATTATATATCTGCTTTAGAGAGAGATATTCATATGTTGAGGGATGGGTTGGATTTTTACACCATTGGCACGGACTATACAAAAAGTATGTTCATATCTTCACAAAACAAGATAAATATTGTAGAAGGCATGAGCGTTGCTTTTACTGACCCAAATTTGTATGATCTGAAAATCTACTTATATACGGATGGAGAAACCGAGTTGGTGAGAAGGAGTATACGTGATGTTTCTGAAAGAGGAACGGATATAAATTATTTAAGAAAATCCCATGAACAGCGTAGGATGCAATATGAGTTGTTTATGCATTCTTATCATCATAAATTTGATATCGTTTTAAAAAACTCCAATGAAGAGTATGTTCTTGAAAAGGGAACGTTGTAAAGTCAACTTCATTCTCGTGGAGTAAAAACAGTGAACAGCGAATCAGGCAATATATTGTGTTGGTCCAGTCGGATATCAATAAAAAACACGGAAGCCGCTTTACTGGCTTCCGTGTTTTTGGAACTGTGTAGATGAACAGACGCTATTTATTTACCGCTGAGTCACCTATTGGAGTGAATGTATTCTCCACAGTAATGTTAGAGAACTTAGCATAGTTCAGTTGCTCAATCTTATTGGCAACATCATTACTGTCAACGGCAAATCCGACATATACCGAACCATCCATAGCAATAGTTCGCTCGCCAATTAGCTTCCAGTCTTTTCCGTCCGTTGATCCGTAAGCATAAAAAACATCTCCCTTACGGCCAAGTTTGAGCCAATACCCTTGCTCCACACCATTTATTTTGAACGGAATATCTGGAACAAGTTGAATGCCAGCTTTTTCAGCAGCTGATACGCTGTCTAAAGTTTCAGTTAATTCATCAAATCCTCCGCCCTTAATGTTTCTGCCCGTCAGATAAGATGACCAGCTGGTTTCTTTGGACAACTTCACATAGGAGATACCAAGGGCCGCCGCGGCACTGTCTTTATTCAAGTCATCGCGGATCATTAGCCCGGTGAAGGCATGGTTGTCAACGGCCCCGATTTCTTCGAGCTTCGCGGTAAATTCCATATCTCCGTTCATTTCTTTATACACGAAGTGGAAGTCATCTTTGGTTGCATTGTTCGCTTCAGAACGTTCTGTGCCACCTTCACTTTTTCCAAGCTTTCCGTTGCCTTTAACGGTAAGCACATCATTTGTCATACTTCCGGAACCCTTAATGTACGGATCACCGATATCTGCTGTAGTCCAACTCTTTCCAGCCAGGGAAGAGGTAGCGGTATTGACATGAATGTTAGCAGCTGTGGTCTGCGTCTCATTTCCTTGGGTATCGGTCACTCTTGCAGAAATATAGTAGGAAGCATCCGTTAAATTCTTGAGGGTATACGTATATGTGTTGCCTTTTTTGACTGCTTCCCCAAGATATTTAGAGCCATTATATACAGCAACTTTTTTTATTTTGTTTCCGGATTTAGGGGAAGCGTTAATTTTAACTTCGACCTCTTTCCCGGTAACAAATTGTGCATTGTTTTCTGGCGCCAAAAGCTTAGCAGCAGGGTTGTCGGCGACGTGTTTCATATCAACTAGACCGTTAATATAAAGCTCAAGCCAGGTGTAACCATTTTTAGTAACCGTTTTGTATGCATCCTTGATGCCCCAAATTTTATTTTTCTTTTCCCACTTGTCGTCTATTCCGTTTTGATTAGTGTCAAATTGCTTATCATATTGTGCCTCGATGACGCCAAAGTCTGAAATGTAACCCCCGACTTCATGTTCAGTGTTGATATATCTTCCCGAGTTCTGCTCGACTTCTGCCACAATTCTTGCATCGATCGCATCGCGACGCGGATAGGTAGCTCCGGCTTGTTGCAGAATGCTTTTTAATAGTGATTCATTTGCTTGCTTTACGCCGGTCTTAACATAATTATCAAATGCTTTATTGGTAATACCATGGTTAACTCCAGTACTGTCCGCGGAAAGATATGGTGTGGCTGCAAGGGTCGTCTTTTGTTCACCACTCTGTACACCGGAAAATTTCACATAATCTGAAGAATCATTCAGTAAGCCTGTGAGCTTGCCGTTAATTCTGTTTCCAGCGATGTAGAAACCGCCCAGCTTGGTAGCTTCACCGGCATCAATGACTCTGTTAGTTACATTATCTCTTGTACCTGGACCGGCAATTTCGATATTGTTCATAAAGTTAGTAAAAGTAAAACCTCCGCCATAAGTGCCGTTAAAGCCCCAATTGTAAATTACATTGTTCGAGAACTGAACAACCGCCACATGATCAGCATCTGCAGCACCTGCGTAACCGCCGCCTAGTCTTGGGTTTCGCGAGGTATGGTTCGCATACAGATTGTGATGGAATGTTGTTTTGTCTCCGCCTGAAATACCACCGTAGCCATGTCTTCCTTTGGAATGCCCGGATAGAGTCAGACTTTCGGAAATAATGGACCACTGGATCGTGCCATTTTCGCCTCTATATAAAGATAGAGTTTCATCTGTGTTCCAACTGAAGGAACAATGGTCAATGAGGAAGTAGCTGTTGTCTCTCCCCCAAAGCGCATCCATTGAATCGCTGCCATTATACACATTAGTGGCACCCGGACGGAAAGAGGTGTAGCGTATGATGATATTCTCTGAATTGCTGATATTGGTATCCCAACCTGCAATGGTAATTCCGTTGCCTGGAGCGGTTTGCCCAGCGATGGTCAGGTTTTTAATATTATTGAGACTTAACGTGCTCTTCAGTTCAATCGTTCCGGAAACATGAAAAACAATTGTACGACCCTCTTTAGGAGTAGATAAAATCCCATAGCGAAGGGAGCCTGCAATCGGTTTGTCTTTTACAGCGTAATCTTCAAGGGTAGTTACGATGTATACATCGCCTCCTCGACCACCGCTCGTATAGGCGCCGCCACCTTCCGCGCCAGGAAAAGCAAGAATAGAGGCACCCGCAAAACTTTTGTCTCCGTCTGTCTTCCCTGAAGCTGCAAGTGTGTGACCTCCTAAAAATGAAAACGCTACCAAAAAACTCAATAAGACACCCATAACCTTACCTGATTTTTTACTCTTCCATTTCATCTTTTTGACGTATAACATGGATACAGTCTTATCGCTGAATGCTGTTCCTGTTATACTTCCTCCTCTCAGTGAAATGTTACTGGTCTGCGACAAGTAGCTTACTGGTAATACTTTAAAACTTTTAGGGCGTATTTACCTGCCAAAAAAATCTTTTTTTGTGCCAACTATTGCTCTTTAGTTCTTGCGCAAACGAACAAATTCATATTATGTTCTTAGTATTACAGCAGCTATAGTGCTTGGCATTCCATGACGATAGGGAGAAAACCATGAATATTAAATATCAGCATCGTGACCAGGCGTTTCACTCCTTTATTTCTACCAATAACACTTATCCTCTTCATCTACACAAAAATGTAGAGATAACAATGGTTTTGTCCGGCAAAATCAATATCAACATCAATGGAAAAGAGTATGATTTGTCTGAAGGAGACATAGCGATTATTTTTTCCAATCAACCTCACAGCTACAAAACCATAGAGAAAAGCCAGATCCTGCTGTTCTTTTTTGACGCCACGTTTCCGGGGGATTTTGCGGGGGATTTGCTTAATCATGTTCCGGATAACCCTATAGTTTCGAAACAAAAGGTGCTTCAAGATCTGCTGGCAACCTTGTATAAACTATATAAAGAACAATGTGATGTTCGTCTGCTCAAGGCTTATACCTCTGTAGTATTAGGGCACGCTCTGCCGTTACTGCTAATGAAAAAAGTAGACTACAAAAAAGAAATGGATCTCGTCCCCAAAATCCTTGCTTACATCGACATGCATTTTTTAGATCACATAAATCTGGATACGCTTTCAAGAGAGCTTGGCATTAGTAAATTTATCATTTCCCGAATCTTTTCTGAGCAGTTTCATATTTCATTTCGTGATTACATCAATGGCCAACGGGTAGCCTTTGCTCATATGCTGCTGTTATCCACTACCCATCCGGTCACGGATATTGCGTTTGATTCCGGATTCAACAGTTTGCGCTCTTTCTATCGTGTTTTTAAAAATGAATACGGGATAACCCCCAATGAATTTCGCCGAAAAGTATCGAAGGAGTGTGTAGAATGAAAATGCTGAAGATGGCTTATATTCTATTTGACGGGATGACTACGTTAGATTTTGTTGGTTTTTACGATGCGGTTACCCGGATGGGAGTTCTAAAGGCGATAGAAAATGTATCGTGGGATTTTTGTTCCAACAAGGAAGAAGTCACGGATGATCGAGGATTGACGTTGAAAATAAACCAGGTTTCCCCGGATCTGTCAGCCTATGATTTGATATTTATCCCTGGAGGGTTATCCACTCGACAACTTAGATTCGATACTGATTTTATAACATGGATTCAGACTGCTCGAGAGGTTGAATACAAGGTGTCAGTGTGTACAGGGGCTTTGATTTTGGGAGCTGCCGGTTTCTTAAATCAGAAGAAGGCGACTACCAATCCTTCTGCATATGAACTATTAGCACCTTATTGTTCCGAAGTAGTTAAGGAACGGTTCGTAAGGGATGGAAATGTTTTTACTGGGGGAGGAGTAGCAGCTTCGATTGATCTGGGTTTATATTTCATAGAATCGCTTACTAATGAAAATGTAGTTCGAGAAATTCAAGAGAAGATGGATTACCCATATTACAAGACAAGTAACCCTTCCAAAGGGAAATCATAACTATAATATATGGGAATTAATGATATAATATCCATATGGTACTTTTTGATGGCAGGGACTTCAGCTGTTGTTAATGTAGTGTCAGTAAATAAAAGAAGAATAGTAATACAAAATATGAGCGGTCAAAATACAGTCACAATCCCAAAAGGGATATATAAGTTAATAGATGTAAATGAGGAGTACTTTATTTCATATAATAGTAGAATAGGGCAAAAGCCATTCTTAACCTCAATAGAACCAAGTGCGAAATGATAATTTGAAAAATCGGCTGTAAGTATAAAAAGCATAAAGATGGTGGGATTGTTTTGCGTGCAGTTAAGCCTATAATGTTATGGTTTATTTCGACGATTTTATTCACCCTGGCAGCCTTTGGATTGGAGCTTTGGGAAGGAAATAAAATAAGTACAACAGAATATTTCGGTTTTCAAAACATTGGGTTTGCTTTTATTTTTCTGATGTTCCTTTTTTCAGTTCTTCTTTACCCGGTTATACTGCTTCCTTTATCATGGGTTATTCGAAAGATAGCTAATCCTTTAATAAGCCGCATAATGATATTCTTATTGAGTGGTATTGCGGGATATGGTTTCTTTTACGAGGTGTACGATGAACGCTTTATACGGGAATACCATTTGAATAGTAGTACAGCTATTGTTTTTTTCGGAATTGCTGGTTTCATTTATGTTCTGGTGGATTACTATTTTGAGTCGCAAGCCATTAAAGCCGAACAAAATCCCTGCTAACCGTGGCGGCCGGCAGGGATTTTATTTTTAATCTAAGAATTGGGTAATTTGTCAACCTCATCAGTAAAGGCTTCCAAGTACTGGGTGAATATTCCTGTATCTATTTTGGTGGTTGCATCATTTGCAATAGGAGGCGTATCTTGGATTTGTTTGTACATACGATCCATCTCACCCGTGAGCTTAGTCCAGATGCTTTTAACTGAATCATATTTTGCATCAAGGTTGTTGATATAATTATCGTACTCCATTTTTTGGTTCATCGCTTTTGCTAATTGCTCGATTGTAAAATCTATATCTATTGTTTGACCCGTAGAGCCAGTTCCTGAACCTGCATACCAGCTGATATCAACAAATCCATCATTCCAAATATCTGAAACGACAAAATTACTGATTTCTTTAAGCGTCGCTTCAGGAGACTGTTCAGTTGTACCTGCATTACCTGAATCTGAAGTATTAATTACAGGTTCCTTAAAGAGTTTCCTCACTGCGTTAAATGCATCCTTGTCCTTGTCATTAGACGAATATCCCCAACCAACTTTATCATCCTTAATAAAAATGATAAGTTCGCTATTGGAGGAAGACTTCTCACCTTGGATAAGCACGAGTTTATCTTTTCCGCCATCTTTGTCCGTATAATCAGCTGTTTCAATTACTGTAGGATTCTTAAGTTTATTATTCTCGGGTGTCTCAGTAGATTCAGCCATTTGGAAAATGGGTTGTACATCTGGAAGTATATTTTCGGATACGAATTTCTTTTTCGCTTCGATATCTGAACCATTGAGGAAAATCTCCACATAGTTGAGAGCCAGTTTCTCGGAAGCTGTAAGTTTCTTTTTTGGCTCAGGAGTGGGCTCTGAAGGGCTGGCTGTTGCTTCGGACGGTGTAACTCCTGTAGACGTTGTATTTTTTTTCTCTGAATTTGTTGTGGAACTACCACATCCTGAAAGGATTACAATAGTTGCCACGATACATAAAAAAGCTTTTTTGTTCAATCTTATATCCCCCTAAATCTGCTAATAATTGCTAGTTGATTCTACCAGATATAGGAATAGTAATCTATGAATTTTAATTTATGACGGAACCAATATATTAGATTAGCGTGTTTTATTTTTCGGAGGTGAACATTTTGCTGAAAGTACTAAGGGTGTGCGGTATTTTATTCAGTGCAGCAACAATCATTCTGGGAATCACATTTTTCCGCGGTCAGGATCAAGTGATAATCTCTTGGACTATGCTGGGGATGTGCGGAGCTTTAATATTTAATGGAGCGGCATTGTATTTGAAAACTAAAGATAAAATGGCTGTGCTATCCTCGATTGTTGGGATTGTACTGTTAATAGTCTCGCTTACTCAGTTTCCTTTTTGAAAATTAAAAACAACCTCGTCAACCTTAATGGGTCGGTGGGGCTTTTTTACGTTATTTTCCTTTATATTTATTTCTTTTTCTTCTTTGTGGGTCCGATCTGGCGTCTTACCTTATCGTTCTCATCTACCTCAATAATATAAATCTCCTTCACTGTACCGGAGAGAGTAAACCATTCACGCATAGCTTCAACCTCAGTCATCGGTCCTAATATTCGTTTCCCCCTATAACATATAAAAAACACTCATACTCCTTAGTTTGTTTGCGGAAATGCAATAAATGCTTATAAAACAAATTATAAACCTGAGCGATGACTTTGTATGTAATAATTCATGCCTGGCGGGATATTTTTACATTGATTAACGAACGTACGTTTGGTTATAATACAAACAAATGTTCTTATCCTTGGAAGGTGAGTAATTATGCAAATAAGAATCGGTCAAACCATTGAAATAGTGTACCAAGATAAATCAGGTAAGATATCTCAACGTAAAATTGAAGTGAAAGGGATTCGTGGAGAATATATTCGCGCAACTTGCTTATCAACCGGAGCTCCGCGCGTATTTCTGGAGGCTAATATTCTTGCTTGGCAGCCTGTGCAAATGAAGCGACATGCTTAGTGACACCGCCCGAAAGCTACTAATGATCATGCGCCACTCTGCCGTGCATCATGCTCATATGCCAACTTTACAGGAGTTAGAAATCAAGAGTGGACGGACACCAAGTAAGATCATTAGTGGGCTTAGGGAATTAGTTAACGAAAAATATATAGAATGGACCCCGCACACTCCACCAGAGAGCGCCCGAATTATTGAAGGCTGGGAAAGGATTGACCCTAGGTTTAAAAAGAGAAAGTCAGAGCCACAAGAGCTCCAGTGGGGGATAGATGGTAGTAAAACGAATTACTGGACGGATTATTAGGAGGGCAACTTCATGATGAAAAAATTAGAGAACGTATGGGAGTGTAGCAGAATGATATTGCCGGAACATAAAAACCGGATTATAGATGACAATAATGAGCAGGAACGTCGTGAAAAACCCACTCTAGATCTACAGGAGATAGAGCGCTTTGAAAAATTGTTATATCGTTCTATGGAAGAGCACAGCCCGATTACACTCACTCTGTTTGATCCCATGGAGAATATATTAAAACGAGGTATCGTGATGAAACTGGATAAACAACAGGGAATTAAACTCCGCTGGTCGGAGGATGAGTGGGATTGGTTCAAGATGGAGGATGTTATTGCAATAACTACATAATTCACTTAATAAAAAACAGGTTAGGAGCAATCTCCTAACCCGCGCTGTACTTCTGATATTAATGTTCTGCTCCGTGGAATAAGACCACTGGTGAGGTACTTGGCAGTGCTGGCGCAATGCTGACGATAGTGAGGACCAACAATAAAGAGACGGCAAATTTTTTCACAGAGACTCAACCCTTTCTTTGAAATTTATTATTTTCTCTTCAAAATCTTTAATCTGAGTAGCATCAGCACATGAACGTAATGATTCGAAGTATACTACTGCTTGTTTAAAGATTTTATCAGAGTTTGTGACCTCTGCAGAATCTAATAATTTCATGCTATATTTGATAGCTGTATTATAATCTTGAATTTTTGTTTTATATCTGATCATATTAATAAAAAAAGTTTCTTGGTAGGAATTTATTATAATTTCATCAGCAGCGGTATCCTCAAATTTTGAAATTCTATTAGAGAAAAGAGCTAAATGAGATTCAATGTTTAAATCAAAATTAGTAGCTGCCTTTAACAAAGTTATTAGTCCTGGTAGAACTTCTTTAGAGTTGGATAAAAGGAACGAAACATAGCGATCTATGAATTGAATATTTCCAGAAAGCACTTCTACTTCTAAAAGATTTGGTTCTGATATGTACTTATAATAGGCTACCTCATTTAATCCTTCAGCATCTAATCCCTTGAACCAACTCAAATCGCTATAAGCTTTAATGTAAGTTCGAGCTTTATCATAATTTTCAATTTCTTTGTGGGCTAGTCCCAACATAAGCAAGCTGTATCCATAATAATAAATTAAAGGTCGTTGGTGTTTTAGTTCCAGTTCATTATTATGTGTGTAATTATTATAAATTTGAGTTATTCGGTTGAAAAAGGTATCTGCTAGTTTTAGAAGATTGGGCCAGCTTTCAAAAGAATATATCATTTTAAGAACTTTTACGGCTGGATCAAGATCTAGAAGATTTATATCTAAATCTAAATCGATATTTCCATCCAACAGCCTCACCTGCCTTTATTTTACATAATATACCTGTATTATACAATGTAATCAATAGATGGTCAATTAAGTGCTCCATATAAAAAATAGATGATTAATAGGGACCAATAAAGTAAATCTATCCATTGTTGCGCCATGATGTGTGCCTGGGTAAGCTTTGGCCCGATGGCACTGACACGTACTGCGTATGGCCAAAGTTTATTAAAAGAAAGTGAGGCGATCGGTGGAAATCAACTGTCTAGCGAACATATCGTCAGTTTGGGAGAGCCCGCGACCCATGCGGTCGCGCTCCCGTATTTCCGAGTTATTTTCGTCGAGGTATTGAAGTAACGGAAACGGAACGTTGGGCTGGTGAGGTTTGGTAGTAGTAGAATTACCGCTCTAGATGACCACATAAAAAGTCATATAGATTATGTAATGCTTCAAGAATAGCAGCAGCTACGACATAAACTAAAAGGTTGCTATTGATTAAATCATTTACCGTATTATGTTTTGTAAGTACAAACTGGAAGAATGTGTACATCGCAATTGTTGCATATGCAGCAACCTTGGAAATATTAAATAACTTATCAAAGATCATTAACAGTGCGTCCACCTCCTTAAGGAATAAATATTATCAATAAATACCTAATTTGAATATCTGTAAACAGAAGCTCAGAGCTGCTGGCAGAAGGCGGTTAAGCTCGATCCGGAATCGGCTGTGTCGAGATTTTATCTAGCTATCTTTTCGGTAAAGAGGTGTTAATTTACTGGTTTCAAAAAAAGAGGCTAGGAGAGTCTGTCTAGCCCTCTACGTTTGGAAGATGTGACAACAGTTGCTCTACTTAATACACAGTACGCATTTAGTTGAGCAACGTGAAGTAAATAAAAGGCCTACACCATAAAAATGTAGGCCCACCCATTAAAAGTTACTCTGTTACTAATTTTGAGAAAATGCTTAAATCAATAAACTTTCCTTTGGACATTTCGCACTTTCTCATTGTTCCTTCGAATGTATAGTTTAACTTTTGCAAAACTCTTATGGAATTATTGTTTTCGGGTTCGACTTTTGCTTCTATCCTGTTGAAATTTAAAGTGTTGAACGCATAATCCATCAGAGATTGAATGGCCTCAGGAGCATATCCCTTGCCCCAATAATCTTTACTAATATCGTATCCAATCTCTGCTTTAGCGTTTGAAGAATCTATAGAATTATAACCGCAGGAACCAATTATGCGATTTGATTCTAACTCGATTATGGAATAACGAATAGCTTTGCTTTCCAAAGACAGGTTATTAAGAATTTTAATCATTTCTACTGCTTGGCTTTCATCAGTGAAACTATTGATATTCATAAACTTTGTAACCTCAGGATCAGACCAAATGTTAAACAAACTAGCAGAGTCAGATAATTTCATTTTTCTTAATTTTAGTCTTTTGGTTTGTATTTCTGTAATCAATATATTACCTCCATTATCTATTTATTTTGGGGTTAAGATATCGATATCTGCGCATAGTTCAGTCCCTTCAATATTTAATTCAACACTATTATAACGTAAGAGTTTTTTTATGTCACAGTACGAAGATACAGATCATTAAAGGAGTAGGAGTATCCCTCCAAAGGTTATGACGAAGTAGACGTATATTGCGAAGTATAGATGCTATCTAGCGGTAATGCAGCCTATTTCTCTTTTGGCAGAAGTAATGTTCTTATAAAAGCGCCAATACAACCAGAAAGAATAATAATCATTACAACATTTAGTGATCTAATAAGTACTGAAGATGAAAAAATTAATTGAAGGCCTTTTTGTACGATGATAATTCCAAATACCAAAGACATGGTGATTAAGAATGTTTGGATAGATATTTTCATATCATTAATTCCTCTCTAAACAAATTACCAAAATCTAAATTTAGTTTAACAAAAAATGATTGAGTGAAACGTAGTACGAAGATACATGACATTAAGGGATAGAGGAGGTTACAGCAATCCTCTCCCAAAGGTTATGAAGAAGTAGCAGCCTATTGCGCATCAGGGAAGAGAAGGTCGTCGTTTTGATAACGAAATGATGTTTTTATCCTTATCATCACCATGGTCCGCATTTTCTTCTATCTCTTTTTTCTCATCGTGAAATTCAACAGGAGATTGGGCCGTGATGTAGTCAAATGGAGTGTAATTATTATTTGGTAATTTACTTGTAAGGATTACCTTTACAATGATGATTCCTAATGAGAGATAGAAAATCGCGCCTACTCCAGCCAACATGAATAGTACTAATCTCATTGTTAACACCGCCTTTGTTTGATTTTATAATCAAATGGTAATATTTACAAGAATCAGGCTGCTGAGTACTATTCATTCGACTGAGATTTGATGCACAGTAGGAAATTCTTGGGCCACTAGATTTTACAAATGGTGGAACCTTCGAACATACGAATGAAGTGTAGCACAATAGTCATACCTACACATGAAATGATTTGACAGTTATAAATATTAATTACTTTAAAGCATCACAGAAAGGTTGTTTTACAGACACCATACTCATATGGATATCCGATCTCATCTTTAAATGTAACCTCTGCACCATATCGACAGATACTGCTCTTAGAGACAGAACCTTTAATGTTGTATATTTCATCTACTGTGCTTCTTGGTAATAAGATAGGTTTTTAGATATATCAGTTTCTAACGGTAAGACCAATTTTTATGTAGTTACTACATTGAATAATAATGGAAAGTTAAGTTTCAAACGAAGCATCAGCTACCCCTCAGAAGGCAGATCAACCTGAACCAGAACCATCTGGTGTTCGCGCAATACTCACAATTACATTAATAACTGGTCTTGAAAAAGTCAGTGTGGCGGCGGTGCCCCGACTGCTGTATTTCTGTAACGTTTCCGCTTAATTGGCTTTGTCAGAAGCTTCATAGATTAGGCAACGAAGGGTCTGATCGGGATAGCGGAACTCCGCGATATAGCTACTTCCATCTTCCAACAACAGTTTAACATCCACCATTCCGCGTTTGTTGTTAAACTCGGTGTCGGTTAGATAAGCTTTGACAATGGTTCTTGTTTCTCCCTGTTTGTCCGTGATGACCTGCACGGCTTTATGAATCCAACTGGCATCCTTCTGGATGGTGCCGGCTGCGTCGTCGTCGATGGGAGTTCTCTTCAGTGCCAAATTAATGGCTGTCGTATCCTCTACGGCACCGGTTGTTGCATTAATCAACACATCATATTCCCAGAATACCTCGCCTGATCCGAGCAGGGTAAGATTCTTGTAAGGAGCAAAATGAACTGTCCAGGTTGGACGTTTGTTTATTCCCAGCTCAATCAGCATTCTCGATATTTTTAGCTTGGACACGTCGGCATCGAACAGCTTGCGCACACTGTCAGAGGCTAGTGCCTCAGCTTCAACCTGGCTGATTTTCTGAGGCTGAAGCTGAGGCACAGGCGGATTTCGTTTTGACACGAAGTAATTCAGCCGGTAGTACCAGTCAATCAGCTGTAACAGTTCCTCATCAGTCATACTCCTCTCCGGGTAGGTGTACGTATTGGTTTCTAAATCTAGATACATATCTGCTTGTCCAGCCTTTAACGGCAGCTGCTGCTTGGGGCGGAGGCCGTCATACACATACTTATCGTCCAACACTTGTCTGCGGTTGATTTCGGATTCGGTTTGTTCCCGACCTGAAATATGGGGATCTTCTGCCTTGTCTATAAAGTCATAGATTTGCTGGATT
Organism: Paenibacillus sp. FSL R5-0928; assembly: GCF_037970385.1. Classification (NCBI taxonomy): domain Bacteria; kingdom Bacillati; phylum Bacillota; class Bacilli; order Caryophanales; family Paenibacillaceae; genus Paenibacillus; species Paenibacillus sp. FSL R5-0928. The sequence goes on from NZ_CP150225.1 coordinate 2,927,929, forward strand.
TGCGCCGCTGTCATCTGTTGATACAGGTCTTGTTGTATGGTGGATACCGGCGCCGGCGCCTCCACCTTTAGCACGGGTATCGTGCTTTCGCTCAAAGCCAGCCGGTTACTGCCCTGAATTGACGAACTGTTCTTGGCGAAAACTACGGAATTCATCAGGCTGGGGACGATCAGAGCACTGGCTGCAAGCACACCAGCTGAAAACAGGATAACAACTAATGTAGCGAACCGCTTTTTCTTGTTCAATCGGATTACCTCCATTGGGATCTAAGATGATGAATCTTTATACATCTTAACACCAAGTTATTATAGAATTAGGAGGATAGTTGTTATGGAGTTGTAAAAAGATCGGATACTTCCCCTTTCACCAAGGACAGTCAGGAGTTAATCTCAATTTTGTCCACGTTCTTCTTCAAGAGCCACAGCTACAATGCAAGAAGTGTCTTTACAATAAAAATGTGCCAGAAGCGGGAAGTGTTTACTTAGTGTCGTATTTACATCGATGTGATTAGTCATAACTTTTCACCTAATTGTAAGTATGATTCGTGGGATAATTACATGAACAACAATAAAGTTATTAAGAAGGACTTTAAAGCAGAAGAACGATTGGTTGCGAAGAAATAGATAGTTCGGAGAACAAGCAGTTTTTGTACTGATGAACAATAAAGATTTTCAATACAGAGAGACATACTTTATTGTGGGGAATCCAGCAACTCTATGGATACTCATACTTGGATTGGTTTCGTTTGGAACAAGATCCAATAGGTCATCTTATGGATTATGGTGGGATTGTAGAGGGGGATACACCGGATCTATTAAACTAGCTGGATCTCATTTTGTTTGGGAGTGATTTGAATTTAGAGCATGCATTAAATAACCTACGATATCACACTTCTTTAATCCGTTTGATCGCCCAAGAAGGAAAAGAAAATAAACCACTCTTAGTTCTTATTGTGAAGTAACCTGAAGAGTCGCTCTCCTGACAAAAACCAACATATGTCTCTCCACTGACTAAATGTATTTGTAGTTGTAATTCTGTTTCAATTGCGTGAAAAATCAGTGTGAGATTCATATTAAAGCCCCCTTGCATAAGATGATTATATTCATAAAATACCCACTTCATTGTTAATGAACGCAAAATAGTTGACAATTGACAATGTTGTAATATTTTAAGCGTGATTTTGGCATAAGCATGTCTATAACAAATACCCCGTCAATCACTTAAGGTTGATGGGGTATTTGTTATATTGATGAAAACTAACGATCCTTACCAGTGTTATAGAGCAGCATATATACTTCCCAATGAATTATATTAAGTTTATACAGTAAACTTTAATTCCTTTAGAATGATATTCAGGTGATTCCTAACGGATTTGTTTAATGGTTGTAAAGGCAAGGGAAGACTAGGACTTTTAATTAAGCCAATTATTTCAGCAGCTGCTGAAATCACTCGAAGGCTACCGTAGCTATTGAATAACTTCCAGATCGGTTCTAGTAATTTTGAAAGGTGTTGTGCTTCTTCTAAATGGCCACTTTGAGTCATTCTTGTGATATCTAGACATAACCTCGGAAATAAACCACCTAGCACTGAGTACCATAAGTCACAACCTGCACTCAAGCCTAGATATGCGGATGGATTCCCGCTTATTCCAAACGTAACATGGAGTGGAATGACAGCTCTGAGTTTTTCTACACGTAACTTGGCTTTATCAGATTCTGACGGTATGACGGGAATCTTAATGGAACAAACATTAGGTAACCTAGCAATTTTGCTGTGCAGCTCATCACTGAAATGGAAATGTGAAGTGACGGGATTATCATAAACACAAAGTGGAATGGAGAGTGAACTTGTCACATGCTCGTATAGAAAAAACACCTCTTCATCTGTTAGTGCCTGATAGGAGATAGGAGCCAAGAGTACTGCACTTGCCCCAGCTTGTTGTACATCTTCCGCTAATCGAAGTACTTCTGAAGTTCGAATCGCTCTTATGCTTGTCATCACGGGAATCCCTTCAGCAGAACTAACAGCAAGCTCAAGGACACGCAAACGCTCCCCTCTACTAAGATGCGCATAGTTTCCAGTTGATCCCAGTACACCAATTGAGTCTACTCCTGCCTTTACCAATTCTTTAATAAAAAAAGGGACCAATTTTAGAGGCTAGGTGTTGTTAGAAATTATGAGTTGCCACGTTTGTCCCGTAGCGATTTAGATTCAGAACAAACATAAAATAACCTGTCAAGCTTATGCCTGAAGGGTCTATTAGTGCTTATACGATAAACTCTGTAAATACTGGGCTTCGAAGCATGCCAGATTTGGTCCAGTTCCTCATTCTTACTTTTGCTTGTAGCCGGGACTCCAGATGTACAAACTCCGTATCCTTACCTTTGTATATCAAGATATCAAAGATGGCGTAATACGCTGGGAGTGTCCCAGTGAGTTGAGTTATTTTATCAGTTCGTCTCGCTTGAAATCGGCTCATAACAGATTCAAAATCGGATACTCACAGTACGAAGATACATGGACAGAGAGGGTTAATAGCCCTCCTCTCACAAAGGTTATGAAGTAGTAGATACATATTGCGACATGAAAAAAGATAAAAATGCTTATGCATCCTTATCTTTTTCAAGTAATTCTATTATTCTGTCTAATTTTTTCTCTATGCTAGTAGTTTTATCTGAAACCTTGTTTTTGGTTCCATAATCACCTTTTAACAGTAAAACCAAGGGAATTGCCAAAACAAATGCCAACGGTATTAAAAAAAAATATTGCAAGATAACACCTCATTAAAAGTTTTTATTTAATTATAACAAATTTCAAAAAAAAGACTCTCTCCCACAAGGAGGATATAAGAGATAGTTTGGCTGTACTGAACTTATAAAGGGGATGGATAATCTTCATTTCTTACCCATTAAAGATATACCATAGTAATCCATAAGCTATTCCGAAGTAAGCAATGACACCCAGTAAAGAGATGGATAAAAGAATAGTGATAACTTTCTTACCGTTCATAAAATTCACCTCTTATTTAATATATCACGGATTGAGGGAGGAACTGACGTCAACGTGGATTGAAATTATTTTTTGCTTTTATCGCTATCCTATCTTTTATTTCAGCAGCTGACAAAGAATCTATTCTTTACAAGCAACGTGGCATGCAATATGCAGCAATATGTGTTGCTTCAATTATCGCACTAGCTGCAGACATTATTTTTTCATAAAACCCAAATTTGAGAGGAGTAATTATAAATGAAAGTTCAGATAGCAGCACATTTCAATAAGCAAACGAAGGATTCCAAAAAGGAACTTTTATAGTTCCACGTAAAGGGTGATACATCCTCTGAAAACTCCTATGAATTCTATCGGAAGGCAGGATCAGATGTAATCTTGGAAATCGCTGAATCTCAAATGAGCATTGAAGAGTTCCGAGGTGATGACGATGAAGAGGATCGTGAGGAGTCAAGAGAAGGCGTACGAGGAAAGGTTAATCCAGAAGGTACGATTGAATTGGAAGACAAGGATCAACTAACCATTGAGGTGATCGCTGCCGCTGGTGAAAACGGTCCGCCGATACCTGAAGGTGACGATGATCTACCGTTCTAAGATGGTATACTCCCCGGCTTCGGTCGGGGGATTCTTAACAAAGGGGGGGATTGCCCGGTGCAACAAAGCTTCCTGCCAGAGATAGATAGAGAACGGACGCAAGCTGCGGTTGAAGCGGCTTTTGATAAGTATCGAGAGAATAAATTCCTAACTTTTGAGGAACGCGAAGCAGCCACGACAGCAGCATGGTCAACTACTCCGAGAAGCGACACGGGAACAACTTCGGACCAGACCGCGAATATTGCCATACACAATGTTGATAGTTTAGCAGCACGTAAGGAGTACTGGGAGAGAATTGAAAGGATTGTAAATAGGCTTCCACGAATGGAATCATTTTTGATTAAAGAAAGATATATAATAACCGAATATGATTACATCACGGATCAGAAGATATAGGCAAAGCTTCCCGATGACACTCCGCCCAAAGCATGTAAAGGAAATAATGAAATTGAGTCAAGCTAAGTTATATGAGTTTTTAGGGGACGCACATTTCATGTTGCAAAAGCAGGAAGGGAATTATATATCAGTAAAGCGGTATTTAGGAATTGGCTAGAGGGTAGAAGTGATGATATTTTCCCGGAGGACCTAGCGAACTGATATGAAAAGCAAATAACGATTCGTATCAAATTCGTATCATGAAGGATTTCAATAGAATGATAAGTGAATAGAAAACAAAAAAAGCCTTGAATATCAAGGCTTTCACGTATAGGACGGATGGGGTTCGAACCCATGACCCCTACCCTGTCAAGATAGTGCTCTCCCGCTGAGCTACCGTCCTGCGACGAAATTTATAATACCATATGAGAGAGTAGGATGGCAATTCTTTTTTATAATCAATATAGATGTAGAGTGGTGTTTTCTCTTATCTCCTCCGACTAAGTAGTTAATAGCTAGAAAGGGGATGACCCATCATCCCCCTGCACCGAGTCAGATAAAAAACGGGAGTAGAAATAGACTGCTTATTCCGAAAAAAGGGATACGGCGTGGATAGAAGCGGCGTCTTGGGTAAAAACCGGGCTGGAACCCGAATTGTCTATAGTTCGATTGCTCAGCAGCCATTCCGTTCATACGATCGACCATTTCGTTGCTGGGAACCGCAAGGGTGATATAGTTCTGGTCCACGTGAGCGATGAAGCCGTCAAAGGATTGACCATCAGTCGTTACTATACCTACATATTTATTCATGCAATTCCAAGCGACCTGTTGATGAAAATTTGTATTTGATTCCATGGATATCCTCCTCGAATGTTTCAATCCTGATAACAGTCTATGGTCCTTAGCCTACAACGTTCACGGCGTTTGCCTATATGTAGGAAGGTTAATTTTCAGGGATAATCACTGAGGAGGATTCGATTAGTTCTTTAATCAATACACATGCTTGTGCTGTACTTTCTAATCAGTATTATTCTTGGAGTTATTGGAATGAGCTTCAATGGAGTAGATAACTTCTTTTTTGCCAGTAAGCGGGGAGTCATTTATAAAATACAATTTGTCACCGCTCCGCTTTACGAATTTCAAAGTATCTCCTTTAAAAGGAACATCGTTATTTTCCGCGTATTCCTGATCCTTTGCTGTGAGTAGCTCCTTATACAAAAGGGTTCGCTCGCCTGTTTGGCGGTCGATTAAGGTAAGCAATCCATTCTGATTTCCACGAAGCAGTAAGATTTCTTTATCAATGCCTTCTACATAGTAAGCATCTTCCTCGCCACCCAGCTTTACAAGATCAAGAGTATCTATTACATTGCCCGTGCCGTCTTGGATGAAACGTAAGGTATTACCATCATGCAAGATTAGGTTGCCATCATAAGGTTTGAAATCCGTATCTCCTCTGAACTGGTAAGCGAATGTGGCCTTGCGTAGTAATGCACCATTTTTGAATATGAGTGTGATTTCGCGTGTATTAATATGAGGCTCTCCATAGGAATCAATAATCTTAATGACTAGCAGCCCCCCCCGCCGTTTTCTCGATCTTCATGCCTGCCCAGTCAAAGTTTGTTTGGAGTGAAGTGAGTTTTATCACCGTATCCTTGCCTTGTGAGACATATAAATCACCATTAGCCTTGACCAGCGTATAGGTACGCCCTCCATAGGATTCTGTAAAAACATTGTAGGTCTTCAGATTATCCGCTAAAAGTGTATTCGTTGTGGAGTCCAGACGGAGATGACTGCCTTCGAAAGCCTTAACGATAAAACGCGCCGGCACATATATCCCATCTTCTTTGGATTTAAAAGGTATTCCTCCTAGATCTACCGCTTTCCCGTCAAGCACGCCAGTTTGACTCCCGATTCGAACAGCAAAACTTTTAGTCCAGCCTTTGAACAGAGCACGTTTGCCGGATTTATCCCAGTCCATTTTTAAGCCAGCTTGCTCAGCGATCCCCCGAACATCTACGTAGATTACACCATTTTTGAGCAGCGCAGGTCCGCCAATGTTTCCGCCTGGAACGCCAAATTGGTAGTATACTTGCGAAGTATTAGCAAAGGAAGCTTGGGCGAGCGCAGGCGACTCCGATACAGTTAATGAAGAGTTTGCTGACACGGTGGCAGGGAGTAGAAGTGTTGAGAGCATTAAGACGGATAATCAAGCTTTGGAGTGAAAAGAGAGCATATGAACCAACCCTTTCTTTATCTGGCAGTAAAATTTATCCAAGATAGTTGGTTTGACGCTGAAACGTTTCTAAAAGTTGCATCGTATACATTCGGAAGGACTCTTTGTTGAAATACTAGCAGTTTTTTTAAAATTGAAAGATAAAGGAGCTTGTGATCTTGCCGCAAATGCAAAATGAGCAGAAAAAGAATACTTCTACTCCGCTGAAATGGTTGGGAGGCGGAGCCGCTATGCTCCTGTTAAAAGGAAAGGCGATTTTGTCTCTGCTGAAAATAGGTAAAATTGCCGGGCCGTTAATTTCCATGATGGTTTCGATAGGGGCATATGCTTTAATTTATCCGTGGGGGTTTGCCATAGGTATCGTCCTGCTTTTGCTTGTTCATGAATTGGGACATGTTATAGCCGCTAAGCGCATCGGGCTACCCGTCAGCGCTCCGCTATTTATTCCTTTTTTAGGCGCGTTAATTACTATGAAAAAACATCCGCTGGATGCGAAGACAGAAGCGTATGTAGCTTTTGGCGGACCGATTCTGGGTACTATTGGGTCTACTGCTGTTTTTGGAGCGGCATATTATATGGATAGTCCGCTTCTTTATTCCCTGGCTTATATAGGCTTTTTGCTTAATTTGATTAACCTGCTGCCAATCCATCCGCTAGACGGTGGACGTATCGCTACCGCGGTTACGCGCTGGCTGTGGCTTGTGGGTCTGGTCGGTGGCTTAGCTATAATCGTTTACTTGCGTTCGATTTTGTTCTTTATCATCTGGGCAATGTTTGCTTACGATCTGTATAACAAATTTGTGAAAAGACGTAACAACAACCGGCCGCAGTCTGTGACTAAGGGTTTCTTAATTCCAGTGGAGCCCTTGAGAGAGGCGGGTTACATGATTCCAGGAGCTGAGCATCGCCGGGATTTACCTTTTACCACCTACAGTGATCTAGAGAGACAGCAGTATGTTGTGGTGAGATGGGATCAGCTGAATTATTATGGCAAAGCTACACTGCCACAGCAATGTATTATTGAAAAGGTAAGAATTTCGCAGCTGGAGCAAGTAACGTTAGAGAATGGTCTTCATTTAAAAATGCATTGTGACATCAGCTATACAGTCCATGATAATGATAAGTATTACGATGTACCAGCCAGTACACGTTGGAAATATGGGACAGCTTATTTTGTTTTAGCAGGCTTTCTGGTTGGGATGATGTATTTAGTCCATTTGGTTGGAAACGTCAATCTCTAAGAGGGCAACTGGAATGAATAGCTCCTATTGTTTATAAAGCTCCTGAATCGTCAAAGCTGTAGTGAGTATAACTGCAGCTGCGGTGAAAGGAGCTTTTTTAATGTCTAAAATTGTGAAATGGGAAGTCGGCGTTTGCCTAGTGTTACTACTGGGTGTAGTGGGATGTTCTACGGCGAAACCCACAAAAGTTATGGAAATCAATGAGATGACCAATCTGGATGGCAAATCTAAAAGTCAGTATCCTCCGTTATCACCTGTGATGAAAGACGTATATAACCGTTCGATCCCTGAAGAAGTATATTCTGTGGATTAGTCTACTGAGAGGTTACGGATTCCATATGTAGGCTTTTCTTTCTAGTCATTATTTTATATAATAGACAACTATCGTTGGCTACATAGAGAGAGGAGTTTGCAACTAACATGGCGGCAGAAATCTTACGGGTAACTACAGAGGAACAGCTTCAGATGGGGCTGGATATCCGCACTAAAGTATTTGTTGAGGAACAAAAGGTACCGGCCGAGGAAGAAATTGACGAATACGATGCCATCAGTCCGAATGCGCACCATATTCTGATTATAGATGAAGGGGTACCTGTAGCAACGGGGAGATTGATCTATTACAAAGCAGGTACTGCTAAAATGCAGCGCATCGCCGTATTGAAAGACTATCGGGTCAAAGGATACGGACGTGTCTTGTTGCTGGCTATGGAAGAGCTTGCTCGGGAGCTTGGACTGGAAGCTTCAATTTTAGATGCTCAGTGTCAGGCAGAGAATTTCTATAAGAAACTCGGCTATGAAGTTATTTCTACGGAGCCATTCTATGATGCAGGTATATTACATGTACGGATGCAAAAAATGCTTTAAAGATTGGCGCACATAATTATTGGACTCTTTACGCAAGCTAGGATGTGCCGAATGATGGCAAATCCAAGTGCAAGGGGCGAGCTAAAGTGCCAAATAACGAACGAGAATCTTTCGTAGCTGTTCAAAAAAATGGGGATGGCGATTTGACAAGCTTCCAGACCTCTACAGGACGTGTGCTGGCGTATGACCAAGCCCTGCAAGAAGTACAGGCCGGAAATATTGCCGGAGTGAACGCTTTTAAAGGTAAGGATGGAGAAACTTATATCCGCGGAGATGCGGATGGAGATCCGACTAACAATCTGGATAATTTGCCGACATTTTCATAGTTCAACACGAAAAGCCGTACATACGTCAACAGACGTTTATGTACGGCTTTTTTTATATGCAAAGATCAGAGCTTATAATTCACATGCTGCTCTAAAAATTCCATCTCTCCTGTAAGTCCGACGAAATCTGGTTGTTCATCGCTATAATGCATGAGCTTGATCCGTTCGCGAACATCTTTAGGCAGAGACATCAGCTCTTCCAGCGTAGTGTGAACAACGCCTGTTCCGCCTAATTGGCAGTCATGCAGGATGATCCGGATCCCGCGCTCCCGCACAAGGCTAATCAGTAGATCCGGCTGAAAGGTCATGTCCGCACTATAAAAAATCTCGTTATTTATTAGAAGGGAATAACTGTTTTTGCCGGGAATATGCGGTGTTTGTACGATCTCTAATGAAAGAGTAGGAGAGAGGTTGTAGGTAATTTCAGGCTGCAAGGGCTTAACTTCGAAGATATCAGATAAGGAAGATACAGCATCTTCTTGGTACAAGCCTCCCTTTAATGTATTGTTCCACAAGGGCTCTATAAGTGTCTCAGGAAGCAGCAAGGTCATTTTTTTACCGTGCACATGCTTTAAGGTTAGCGCAAGCTCTTCCAGCCCTCCAACGTGATCCGCATGAATATGTGTAATGAGCGTAGCATTTACGTCATTGAAGGATTTTCCAAGTCTATGCATGGCAAGCGGGGCTGTTATCCCGCAATCAATCAGCAGGGTGTAATTTTCATCTAGCAGCAAGCCATTGTTGTTAAAATATTTTTTCGCAAAAGCATTGCCTGTTCCTAGCATTTGTAGGCTTAGACTCATAAGAAAGAACCCTCCTGAAATCGGTTATAGCTAATGTTTCTGCTTCGAATAAGACCATAATATCATTTTTCGCAAGATCAATGAAATATTTACCTAAAATTAGCGCAACTTGCTGAAACAAAGTAAGTATATATTAACAGCATGAATTATCTGGAGGGTCTCAAATGAATAGATGGAAAAAAATCACTTTGTGCGTGTTTGCTTTTTCCTTAATGGGTGGCTCATTATTATTCGCCGATTCCGTTAATCAGAAAATTAGAGTATGGAGCAACGGAAAAGAAATTGTAGACGGCGGTTATCTAATTGATGGAAAAACGTACATTCCTGCTAGAGAAACAGGCGGGGTTGTTACTTGGGACGGTTCTGGGAAAGTTACGATTCTTAAACCTAATGTCCATATTGTACTTTTTAAAGGGGATACGGTTTTTGGCAATGTCAACGTAGGCAAGCTGAAAATTAAGATATTAACACAGGTAGATAGCCTGACTGAAGAGATTTCAGCTGTGAAAGTAGCCATGACAGATCCGTCTGGTAACGTTAAGGATATTCAGTCGCAGGTGCTTGAAGGCTCACAGAAGGATAATTTCTGGTTTCCAACCTCTGAGTTTACTTATGACTTTAAAGAAGCGGGCAAATATCGGGTAGGCTTCTATATTAAGCCATCCAAAAATGCAGATTACGTACTTGTGTCGGAGAAGGTAATTACAGCGTTAAATTAGGTGTTCTAAATTGACCTGAACTAATCTAACGTGGTACGATACCAGATGTAGGATAATACAATTCAAAGTGAGGTATTACAATGAGCGATCACAAACATGAGCATGGTGAAGCATGCGGTTGCGGGCATGATCACGACCATGAGCACGAGGAGTTTGTGCTGACCTTGACGAACGAGCAGGGCGAAGATGTGGAAATGGTGCTTGTAGAAACGTTCGACATAGGCGAGAAATTATATGCTCTGTTGTTAGAGCGCGAGAATCCAGAAGCAGACGGCATTATTCTGCGTATGGAAGAAGAAGACGAAGAAATGGTATTGTATAATATCGAAGATGAAGAAGAATGGAAAGCTGTTGAAGAAGCTTACAACAATCTGCTTGCTCAGCAAGAATAGATTCTAGCGACTAAACTTAAGCTGTTCTATGTGAATGGGACAGTTGATGCTTATATACAGAAACCCGATACTCATTATGGTATCGGGTTTTTGTATAAATGATTGAAGTTTTTTAGGAAAAGATGGATCTTAGGATATAGGATCGGCTTCAACAATCACCTTAACATTAGTGATGCTGCGGTCCTCAGGACCTTTAACCGGCAGACCGATTTCGACGTGGTCGATAATGTAGTCGATATTATCCTGAGTAATGACTTCGCCAGGGAGGAGAATCGGTATCCCCGGTGGATATACATAGATAAACTCTGCAATGATGTACCCGGCAGATTCGCGGAACGGAACTAACTGAGTGTCAGCATAAAAAGCATCTCTTGGAATCAAAGCAAGCTGCGGGATTTCTGGAACCTGAACCTTCAGTTCATAGATTTCACCCTTGCTATAATGGATGGCGGACAACACCCGCAAAGCAGCTAATAATTTATCTACTGATTCTTGAGTATCACCTGGGGTAATAAGGCAAAGAATATTATACATGTCACTCAGTTCAACTTCGATGTTGTATTTCTCACGCAGCCAGTTTTCGGTTTCGTAACCTGTGATCCCTAAATGGCGAACATGAATGTTAAGTTTGGTTGGATCTAGATCGAAAGTTGCTTCAGTTCCAAGTATTTCTTTACCAAAACTGTACAAGCCTTCGATAGTGTTAATGGTCTCGCGTGCGTAGTTGGACAATTGGATCGTTCTTTCCGCCATTTCATGTCCGTTCAGCGCGAGATTACGTCTAGATGTATCGAGAGACGCCAATAAAATATATGAGGTTGATGTTGTTGTCAGCATGCTCATAATGGTCTGCACCCGTTGTGGGTTAATCAGCCCAGTCTTCGCATTTAGATTCAGTACCGAGCTTTGCGTCATGGAACCACCAAGCTTATGCACACTAGTGGCAGCTATGTCCGCACCGGCCTGCATGGCCGATACCGGCAGATCCTCATGAAAATGAATCAGTACTCCATGTGCCTCGTCCACCAGTACGGGTACCCCGTAACGGTGAGCCAGGTCGACAATCGAACGCAGGTCGGCACATACGCCGAAGTACGTTGGATTGATAACTAGAACTCCTTTAGCGTCTGGATGACGCTTTAACGCTCGTTCCAGCGCACTGGTGGTTATGCCGTGATCTATCCCGAGATTCTCATCCTGTACAGGCGAGACGAACACAGGCTTGGCTCCGGAGAAGATAATGGCCGACATTACGGATTTATGAATGTTACGCGGCACAATTATTTTTTCACCCGGTGAGCAGACAGAGAGGATCATCGTCATGATGGCATTGCTCGTGCCCTGTACGCTAAAATACGTATAGTCGGCGCCGAAAGCCTTCGCAGCCAGCTTTTGAGCCTCCTGGATTACGCCAGTTGGCTGATGTAGATCATCAAGCGGTGCGATGTTGATTAGATCTATGGATAGAGCGTTATCGCCGATAAACTCACGGAATTCGGCATCGGTTCCTAGCCCCTTCTTATGCCCGGGAATATGAAATTGAACTGGATTGCCGGCGGCATGCTTTTTTAGAGCTGTGAAGAGGGGAGTACGGTGTTGATTCATTTAATGCTGTCACAACCTTTCGCGAATAGTTAATTTTTAAGGCAAGCATCAGTATAACAAAACAATCTTCAGAATACTAGGATTTGGATGTGATAGAATGTCCACGAAAGCTGAACAACGGATGAATATTAGTTTAGCATCACCATTTATTGTGGAGATGTGGGTAATTATTTTTTTAGTTGAATTTGTTAAAGGTTCGCTGCTTGTTGCCTTGTTGCCAGTGTATATGGAGAATATACTGGGCCTGTCGGTGACAGTAGTGGGATTCGCTTTTGCCCTACAGTATTTGGGGGACAACGTCTTCCGCAGCCCTTCAGGCTGGGTTATGGAGCGCATAGGGTTCCGCTGGACGATGACAGGTGCATTGTTGCTGATTCTAGTAGCCATTGGCTTGATAATCTATGCCAAAACGGCCGTTGCGTTATCCATCGCCTGTCTCATTCTTGGGATCGGGACATCTCCGCTTTGGCCATGTGTGATGACCGGAATTACCGAACTCGCCGGATCAACCAAAAGCGGCAGCAGTGGTGCGGCCATGGGCGCTGTTGAGATGGCCTCTCTCGCAGGAACAGGAATCGGTCCAATTGTTGTGAATTTTTTAATGGATCAGGGTGGACAGAGTTATCATGTGGCTTTTCTGGTCTTGTTAGGTTGTGCTGCCGCTGTAGTTGTAGTAGCCCTTTTCTTACCTAAACGAATCTCTTCCAGCGGGTCTCATGCTGTCGTGAGGGACATGCATGGACTTGGCGGAGCAATGGATCGTAAAAAGCTTAGTCCGATAGAAAGTATAAAAAGAACGCTGCATCAGGTGAGAACTACCCTGAAAGTCAGCAGATGGCTGTACCCGGCGTTGTTCCTACAAGCCTTCGCCATTGGCTTGATGACGCCTGTAGTTACCTTGTTTGCACGTACAGAGCTGCATGTTAGTCCCAATCAATTCAGTTTGCTCCTCATTGCAGGGGGAGGGATTACAGTTCTTGCACTTATTCCCGCAGGCAAGCTGGTGGACCGCATAGGGACAACGGTGTTTCTGAATATAGGTTTTTTGTTAGCTGCCTTTTCACTGGCCTTTTTCTCTCAGGTTCGCTGGCTGCCACTTGCCTTTATCGCGGTGGCACTGGTCGGTATAAGCTACGCGCTTATCCTCCCGGCATGGAATGCCTTTCTGGCTAAGCAAGTACCTAAGGGAGAACGAGGGACGGTCTGGGGGTTGTTCCTGACACTCCAAGGATCAGGAATGGTAGCGGGGCCAGTATTGTCAGGAAGATTATGGGATCATGTAGGACATGGTGTCCCATTCCTGGCAAGTGCCATTGTAATGCTGCTGCTCTTCGGGCTGCATCTGCTTATTGTGCATAGAACGAAACAGAAATTTAAGACTAGCTGAGGAAAATAAAGAGCCGCTGATAACCGAAGAATGATCCGGTATATCAGCGGTTTTTTTAGAAAATTAGAAGGACATAAGATATAACGGAAGTAAGTTTCGAAGGTCTTCTGTATGACACTGTGCAGCTGAAGGACTAGAACGTCTATGCTCCAAAAGGACTAAAAGGCATTAAAATTCTCGCTCAGCGTTTGGAGAAAGGCTGTTGCGGGTAAAAATAGTCAATAAACCAAGTTACCGCTACATAAACTGAAGTATAAAATAAGATTAAGACGAACGCAAAAAGGAAGTTAACTCAAGAAGAGGTCCGGCAGCCATGATTACTCTGGAATTGAACTAATGAAGGCTGGCTTTACAGATGTGAAGCTGTTAGGGGGGAGTGCCGTGAACAAAAACGACGAGGTGGAATATTGTAACCTGGAACTGCGGTTCGACAGACAGCATATCCAGGACCTGATCAAGGATTTGATTCAAGAAGGTTATTCCCTATATTGGAGCGAGAATGAACAGGTCTTTGTGATTTCGGTCCGTACGGGTCGTAAGTTAGTGAAATTGCGGTTTCAAAGGATTAAAGACGGCTATAAGCTTGTGGGCGATTATATGATCCGTGATGCTCGCTTGTCAGAGTGGATGGAGAAATTAATTGGGGATATGCGCGGGCATGCTATCGTTAAGCGTTTCCGGGATCGGCAGATTATTATTGAAAATATTCTGTTTGGCGAAGTGATTCGCCTGGTTGAAATTTCTGGTTATCAGCAGCGTGTGTTATATCAGAAGGGACCTATGCTCACAGATGAGGAGCTGACAAGACTCTTTTATTCTATTGAAGGGGAAGAACGGGTTCGCCAGCGGAGAATTGAAGTGGATGAACAGTTGGATCGGTTAAATGATGCATTAAAGGCTGGAGATACGGTTCGCGCGGACAAATGTCGAGCTGAGCTTGCCTTTTTGACCAAGGAATTGTTTATGTTAGAATGGTAAGCAAGTGCCGGGCAAATGTTCTTTCAAGGCACCCTGTTCCTCGGGGTGTCTTATATTTGTATTGGAACTTGCAGACAGGGGTTCACTTCTGACGTTAAAAACGTTAAAATAGTCATTGTGATCATTTCTTGGTCTGAATTTGTCAATGAAATTGATCTCTATTCGCAGGGCAGGCTTTGCTGTCTCTGATAAAGGGTGGTATTCTTATACTGCGAGAAATGAATTTCACAAAAATATAGGGTGCAAAGGGTGGAGGACCAGATGGCAAAACAACAAATCGGCGTTATTGGCTTGGCGGTAATGGGCAAGAATTTGGCTCTAAATATCGAAAGCAAAGGTTTTTCCGTATCCGTATTCAACCGCTCCCCGGAGAAGACACATGATCTTCTTGCTGAAGCGGAAGGTAAAAACCTCGTAGGCACATTTTCTGTTGAGGAATTTGTAGCTTCGCTGGAAACACCGCGCAAAATTCTGATCATGGTTCAAGCTGGTAAAGCTACTGATGCTACCATCGAGCAACTGCTGCCGCATCTTGATCAAGGCGACATCATTATCGACGGAGGGAATGCTTACTTCCCTGATACAGTTCGTCGCAGTAAAGAGCTGGAAGAAAAAGGTTTCCGCTTTATCGGTACTGGAGTTTCCGGTGGTGAAGAAGGTGCTCTTAAAGGTCCTTCGATTATGCCAGGTGGTCAAGAAAGTGCGTATAAACTTGTAGAGCCTATCCTAACGGCAATCTCAGCCAAAGTGGACGGAGAGCCTTGCTGTACATATATCGGACCTGACGGTGCAGGACACTATGTTAAAATGGTGCACAACGGTATCGAATATGGTGATATGCAATTGATCTGTGAAGCTTATCAGTTGTTGAAAGATGTTCTAGGTCTGGATGCAAAAGAACTTCACAATATTTTCAAAGAGTGGAACAGCGGCGAGCTCGACAGCTACCTGATCGAGATCACTACTGATATCTTTGCTCAATATGACGAAGAAACCGGCAAACCTATGGTTGACGTTATCCTTGATTCCGCTGGCCAAAAGGGTACTGGTAAATGGACAAGCCAAAGCTCACTAGATCTTGGTGTACCTCTGTCCATGATTACCGAATCCGTATTCTCCCGCTTCCTGTCTGCTATGAAGGATGAGCGCGTAGAAGCAAGCAAAGTGCTTAACGGACCAGAAGCAATAACATTTGAAGGCGACAAAGCCGAATTCATCGAGAACGTGCGTAAAGCATTGTTCGCGAGCAAAATCGTATCCTACGCGCAAGGTTTCGCTCAACTTCGCGTAGCTTCCGACGAATATGGTTGGGATCTGAAATATGGCGAGCTGGCTAAAATCTGGCGCGGCGGCTGCATTATCCGTTCCCGTTTCCTACAAAACATCACAGATGCTTATGAGAACAATGCAGAGCTTAAGAATCTGCTTCTTGATCCTTTCTTCAAGAATGTTATGGACAATTACCAATCTGCATGGCGTAAAGTCATTGCTTCTGCGGTAACTTTGGGTGTTCCAGTCCCTGGATTCTCCAGCGCATTGGCTTACTATGACAGCTACCGTACAGAACGTTTGCCTGCTAACTTGCTTCAGGCTCAACGTGATTACTTTGGCGCTCACACCTTCAAACGCGTGGACAAAGAAGGCGTCTTCCACCACAACTGGATGGCAGCAGAATAATCTAATTGACTGAATGACAAGCGGCCCGGACGGCTTCACCAGAAATGGGGAGCCTTTCGGGTCTTTTTTTACTGGAAGAAGCGGATTGTCTAATGTTTTGACCCTGTGTTATGATATGACAAATATCGCGGTTGGAGGATAGTCATGGCTGGGGATACAGAAGAACTAAAAACGATGAGTCAGGAAGATAAGAACAAAAACATTATTTTAGTAGGGATGATGGCGACTGGTAAGTCAACTGTTGGTGCTATTTTGGCCGAGGAGCTGGGCTATGAGCTGGTTGATTTGGATCATGTCATTATTGAGACTGAAGGCAGAAGCATTGCAGAAATCTTCGCAGAAGATGGTGAGGAATACTTTCGAAGCGTAGAAACTGCGGTTCTAAAGCAAATGCTAGAGTCTGAGAATAAATTAATATCCACTGGTGGTGGCGCGGTATTGGCGCCGGGGAATACAGCCTTAATGCTGAGTAAAGGGCATGTGGTTGCGCTAACGGCAACTGAGGAAGAGATTATTGCACGTGTTAGCGGGGATGAGAATCGTCCGCTGCTCGCCGGCAATGCAGAAGAACGGGTCAGACGAATCATGGAAGATCGCCAGGATGCATACCTATTCGCGCATTACACGGTCGATACAACGGGACTGACTGCGGCAGAAGTGTCGCAACATATTTTAATGCATTACCGCGGTTGAGCTTTTAAGAGAGTGTCTCATTCCATTCAATCATACCGCCGCTAAGGTTCGCAGCGTTATAACCAAACTGCTGTAGATATTCGCAGACACGTTGGCTGCGGGCACCGGAACGGCAAATGAAGATCACTTTGGCGTCGCTTGGAATATCCTCAGTACGGTGTGGAATTTCTCCCATAGGGATATGTTGTGCACCTGGAATCATCCCAGAGGCCACCTCTTCGTCTTCGCGAACATCGATGAGTACAAGGTCTTCACCTGTCTCTATACACTGCCGTAATTCTTGCGGTGTGATTTGTGGTACATTATGCATGGGTTTGACCTCTTTTCATCAGAAGAATGGTTTAATGATAACACAAGAACAGAATACCCTGTCAAACGAGCATTACATACCCACTACATCTACTAAGGAGAGTTTATATTATGGACGTTATTGTTAGGCCAACGCCATCTCTACAAGGAGAATTTGGAGCCCTCTCTTCCAAAAACTATACGACACGTTATCTGCTGGTTGCGGCATTGTCTGAAGGAGTAAGTACGATTTATCATCCTGCACATAGTGAGGATAGCGACGCGATCCGTCGCTGCATAGCAGATTTGGGTGCTGTGCTTACAGAGGATGAGGAAAAGATTGTGATTCAAGGCTTCGGACGTCATCCAAAAGACGTTAAAGAACTTAATGTAGGAAATGCCGGAGCGGTGCTGCGTTTTCTTATGGCTGTGGCCGCGTTAAGTCCTGAGGTTACTTTTGTAAATACGTATCCAGACTCATTGGGCAAACGTCCGCATGACGACTTGATTGTGGCGCTGGAACAGCTAGGTGTTCAGGTGGAGCATAATGAAGGGAAATTGCCAATCACGATCCGTGGGGGTAAACCGGTTGGAGGCAGAATTACTGTCTCTGGTGCAGTAAGCTCCCAGTTCTTAAGTGCTCTATTATTCCTGACACCATTGCTTGAAGAAGATAGTGAAATTATTGTCCTCGATGATTTGAAATCGAAGGTTGTCGTGGGCCAGACCTTGGAAGTGTTGGAGCAGGCAGGTATTGTGGTGCACGCTGCGGATGATTACATGTCCTTTAAAGTTCCAGGTCGTCAAGCTTATGCAGCTAAGTCATATACTGTTCAAGGTGACTACCCAGGCTCTGCGGCAATCCTTGCGGCGGCTGCCGTTACAAAGTCGGATGTGAAAATCCACCGTCTTGCAGAACAAAGTAAACAAGGTGAAAGAGCCATTGTTGATGTGCTGCGGATGATGGAAGTTCCTCTTACTCATGAAGAGGGCACAGTACATGTCCAAGGGAACGGTATCCTAAAAGCTGTTGAATTTGATGGAGATGCTGCAACCGATGCGGTATTGGCCATGGTGGCTGCCGCAGTATTTGCAGAAGGCACCTCCCGATTCTACAATGTTGAGAATTTGCGTTATAAGGAATGCGATCGCATTACCGATTACTTAGCAGAATTAACCCGTGCCGGAGCTAAGGTAGAAGAACGCCGCGATGAGATTATTGTTCACGGCATGCCTGAAGGTGTCGAAGGCGGAGTCACCATTAATGCGCATTATGATCACCGCGTAATTATGGCACTATCCGTAGTGGGCTTGCGTGCGCGTAAACCTCTTTTGATTAAGGATGCACATCATGTGGCAAAATCTTATCCGCAATATTTTGATCACTTGCGTGCGCTTGGTGCGAATGTGGAGTGGGTACAATAGGAATAAGGGAGCTAGCGTATCTAGCTTCAGTTAAACAAGGATCAGTAAGTGTAACTATGGAAAGGGGCACTACTTATGAGCTTTGAGAATCCAAGTCGGGAGCAGATCGGAGATATCCTTGCTTCCGCAGGTAACATTGCTGTTGTCGGCTTGTCAGACAAAACAGACCGTACCTCTTATATGGTCGCGGGCGCCATGCAAAGCCGGGGATATCGGATCATTCCCGTTAACCCAACGGTGGATGGTGAGATCCTGGGAGAAAAGTGTTATCACACTTTAGCAGAAATTCCGGAGCCAGTGGACATCGTCAATGTATTCCGTCGAAGCGAACACTGCGCAAAGGTCGCGCAGGAGGCTGCTGACATTGGCGCACGTGTGCTGTGGCTCCAGCAGGGTATAGTTAGCGCAGAAGCCGCTGAAATCGCCGCTGAGCACGGTATGATCGCCATTATGGACCGCTGCATCAAGGTCGAAGAAGCGATCACAATGCATGGGCGTAGCCGGCAGTAGGGTTGGTCATATACTGTTGAACTGAACACTGAGTTAAGTGTGTGGTGATTACAGTTATCGTTGACCAACGGACGTAACAAGGAACTGACGAATAACGAACTAGCTGGTGAAGAATGAACTAGCTGATGAAGAACGAGCTAGCTGGCGAAGAACGGACTAACTGGTGAAGAACGAACTAGCTGGTGAAGAACGAACTAGCTGGTGAAGAACGGACTAACTGGTGAAGAACGAACTAGCTGTTATGAATGAGCAAAAGTGCAATAAACTAACTAGGTTTAAATTTATGACGCTGAGGTTATAGCAAACTTAGATGATGGAGATCAGCCAAAGTAAGAGGTATTGTGTAACAAAAGGTGCGATTTTTAATGTAACTCGCCTGTTGAGCTAGTTATAATGAGATTAGACGAAGAACGTCCTTTAACCGCTTTTTGCGGTGAAGGGCGTTTTTTTATTTTGTAGGGGAGGCTATAGGTTATGGAGTTTGAAGAAGCGCATGGTTTGTTTATCGACCAACATATGAAATCAAGAACAGGTGAAAGAAGAGGGAGGCTGGTTAGAGGCAATAATTTTGCGGAAAAGCTATTTTTGCAGAATGTATGGTGGCCTATGTTTGAGTCCCTAGACGATTTGCATCCAGAATACGAAGTATATGACTGGAATCGCAAATCACAATTTTTGGACTTTGCTTTTCTTCCGCAGACGGGCAGCAGCTTTGGGATCGAGTGTGATGGATATCAAAGCCATGTGAAAGATATGGACCGCGAGAAATTCAACTATTCAGTAAATCGGGACACTTTTTTGACTGGGATGGGCTGGAGGATGATTCATTTTTCTTTTGATGATATCCAGCAACGTCCCGAGGTCTGCCGGATGCTGTTACAACTGGTGCTGGCGCCTTACTTGGCGCGTAAATCTGCTAGCGTAGCTATTTTATCTGAGGAAAAAGAGGTTCTGCGTTTCGCTTGGCGTCTAGGTAAACCGGTTCGTCCAAAGGATGTGGCCACGCATTTCTGCATTAATTTCCGTACGGCGCGTCGATTGCTGCAATCATTAAGTGAGAAGGGGTTGCTGAAGCCGGTTAATCAGGGAGAAAGAATTCGGTATTATGAGGTGAAGGCTCTCAGACCAGATCAAATGTGGTAAGAGGATCTTTAGAGTCTGCGCAAGGGAATAATTGCACTTTGTACAACTAAATCGCCGAAATAGTTATCTAAATGCGAAATAGTTGTACTTTGTACACTTAAAACGCATCAAAGATTAGGTTAAGTGGGAAATCACTAAAAATAGTTGTATGAAGTGCAGTTAAAAAGGTGCTTAGAGTAACGTCGATATGAATAGTTGCACAAAGTACACTTAAACTCAGGTGGAATTCCTAACTGTGAGTTTAGGGTGTTGGAGATAGCTAATGGGGGGAGAAAAGTTCGATGTTATGAAGCGAATGCTCTGGGATCAGATCAGTTCAGACCAGACTAGACCAGACCAGACCAGACCAGACCAGATCAAATCCAATCCAATCCAATCCAATCAGGTATGCTAGGGACATCTATGGGATAGCTGCGCAAGGGAATAATTGCACTTTATACAGCTAAATCGCCGAAATAACTATCTAAATGCGAAATAGTTGTACTTTGTACACTTAAAACGCATCAACGATTAGGTTAAGTGGAAAATCTCTAAAAATAGTTGTATAAAGTGCAGTTAAAAAGGTGCTCAGAGTAACATCGATAGGAATAGTTGCACAAAGTACACTTAAACTCGATTCTGACTCTGTAATATTAATAGTCCCACGTAAATACCAGCCGTTCTATGGATTCTAATGAATAAATGTTTAGTGGAAAGTGAGAATATTTGTTTTAAAAATGTAACGTGAAGATCTCATGAGTTTCTTTTGACAAAAATCCCCGCAGCGCTTACCATTCAATATAGAAAGAAAGGAGAGGGTAGCCTTGAATTGGCTCGGATCATTGCAGCAATTGGGCAGAGCCATAATGCTTCCTACCATGGTACTGCCGGCGGCAGCCATTTTGCTGAGTTTGGGCAGCTTACCTTGGTCTGCATGGGGACTTTCTTCGGTGTCTGAAGTGGCTACTTACGCGGGGCAGGCAATATTTTATTATATGCCTTATTTGTTCGCTGTAGGTGTAGCATGGGGGTTATCCAATCAAGCCGGAACGGCGGGTCTTGCAGCGCTGGCTGGGATGTTCACTTACGACCGAATTGTCACCCAAATGGGAGACGGGCTTGTACAACCTGCAACACTAATCGGAATTTTGCTGGGGATCGTTGCCGGTGTCGCGCAAAACCGGTTTAAAAATATTAAGCTTCCAGAGGCGATCCAGTTTTTTGGAGGGTCGCGTTTTGTTTTGCTGTTCATGGGCTTATTTTCTGCCGGGTTCGCGTGGGTAATGTTAGGAATATCTCCGCTGCTGCAGATTGGGCTGGATAATCTTTTTCAGGGAATATTGCAGACGGGCGGGTTTGGCGTTTTTATCTATGGGGTCCTATATAGGGTTCTGACCGCTTTTGGACTACATCATATTCTTAATAATGTGTTTTGGTTTCAATTTGGGAATTTTACGACTCCTGATGGTAGTGCTGTGGTTCAGGGGGATTTGCCGCGTTTTTTTGCAGGCGATCCTACGGCGGGGATTTTTATGGCGGGGTTGTTTCCGATTATGATGTTTGCGCTGCCTGCCATTGCTTTTGCAATTATTCAGGAAGCGCGCGAGGATTTGAAGCCCAAGATTAAAAAGACTTTTGTGCGTGCGGCGTTGGTTTGTTTTCTGACCGGGGTTTCGGAGCAGATCGAATTTGCATTTTTATTTGCTTCTCCGTATTTGTTCGCGGTACATACTGTAATGTCCGGTCTCGCAATGGTACTGACCTACATGCTGGGAATCCATCACGGGTTCTCCTATTCGGCTGGAGCCATTGATTTCTTCTTGAACATGCATTTGTCACAGAGGGCTTGGCTGCTGATTCCGATTGGTATCGGCTATGGGATTGTATACTATAATTTATTCCGCTGGGCGATTCGCCGTTTTCAGATCCCGACACCGGGGCGTGAAGAAGGTTCAGAGCTTGGGGATTGGGCCGGCAATATCCCTTATCAGGCACCGCTAATCTTAGAGGCGCTTGGGGGCAAGGAGAATATTGTACAAGTGCAGTCCTGTATCACCCGTCTGCGGCTTACGGTTCATAATGACCGATATATAGATACTGGAGCGCTTAAAGGTTTGGGTTCCGCAGGGATTATCAAGCTGGGCGGCGGAAATGTCCAGGTAGTATTTGGCACGTATTCTGAACTGATCCGCGAGGAGATTAACAAGCTTATGCTTCGTGATTTGCCGCAGGTGCTGTTCAGTTCGCCAATGCAGGGCAGAATGATGCCTATCGAGGAAGTGCCTGATCACATTTTTGCAGCTAAGCTAGTGGGCGATGGGGTTGCATTTTTGCCGGAAAAAGGGGAACTTACTTCACCCGTATTCGGGAAAGTTATGCACGTCTATCCTACAATGCATGCCGTGGGTATTTCGACGCCGGAAGGGCTGGAAGTACTCATGCATATAGGGATCGACACTTCACAGCTCAAGGGACCCTTTGAGGCGGTTGTAAAAGAAGGCGACAGCGTGGAGCCAGGTCAATTGCTTGTTAAATTCGACCTCGCTTATTTGCGTGAACATGCGGCCTCATTGGCTACACCGATGGTGATCACGAATCCTGATCGGGTCAAATCATGGAGCTATGCTCCATTTAAAAATGTTAAAAAGGGGCAATCATCAGTAATGTCCGTAGTCTTACACGAAAGTAACGTTGGAGGGATTGAAGGATGATACAAGGCATAGGCGCAGCAGCAGGTGTAGCTATCGGGAAGGCCTTTGTCTTGCCGAACTGGGAATGGAGCTTACCGGATACACAAGTGAACCCAGTGGATCTAGCTAAGGAGTTTGAGCGTTTATACGAAGGTATCCGTACCTCTAAGGACGAGATTGAATTCATCAAAAAAGAGTTCAGAGAAGTGGTAGGTCCGGAGGAATCGAGTATTTTTGATGCTCATCTGGCGATCTTAGATGATCCTGTGTTCATGAGTGAAATCCGCGGGATCATTGAACGCCAGTACAAAGCGGCAGAAGTAGCTGTGAAAGAAGCGATTGATCATTTTGTAGCGATGTTTGATCTGCTAGACGATGAGTACATGAAGGAGCGGGCGGTTGATATCAAGGATGTCGGAAACCGTCTTTTAAAACATCTTTTAGGCGCTCCAGAGGTTACGTTACCATCGGATACACAGCCATATATTCTTGTTGCGAAGGAGTTGTCTCCTTCCCAGCTAGCTCACTTGAATCCAACTTATGTTCTAGGTATTGTCACCATGATGGGCGGTAAAACCTCACATTCCTCCATTATGGCTCGTGCGCTAGGCATTCCGCTTGTAGCGGGCTTGGAGAATAATCTGTCTAATCCTATTCAGACCGGGGACATGCTTGTGATCGACGGCGATACCGGATCTGTACAAATCCATCCAGATGAACTTACGATAAATGAATATGTAGCGATTCGGGATAAACAGCATAAAAAGAAAGAGCAGCTGGAACTGCTCGCCACCGTGGAGGCTGTCACCAAGGATGGTGTGAACCTGCGACTTGCCGGCAATATCAGTTCAGTTAAAGAACTCAACATAGCACTTAAGTATGGTGCTGAAGGTGTAGGCCTGTTCCGTACAGAGTTTCTTTATATGGACCGCAGATCTTTCCCAACTGAGGATGAACAATTTGAAGTGTATAAACAGGTTGTCGAGAAGGTGGGCAATAACACTGTAGTGATTCGTACGCTGGATATTGGCGGGGACAAGCAGTTGGATTATATCCAGCTGCCTGAAGAACAGAATCCTTTCCTTGGTTATCGGGCGATTCGCATCAGCTTGGATCGATTGGATATGTTCAAAACCCAGCTAAGTGCCATTTTGCGGGCAAGTGCATACGGGAATGTAAAGTTAATGTTTCCGATGATTTCTTCCGTAGAGGAAGTGCAGGCGGCAAAAGCTGTTTTAGAAGAAGTGAAAGCTGAGCTGGAGCAACGAGATATCCCTTTTAACCGGACTCTTCCTGTGGGTATTATGATTGAAGTTCCGGCGGCGGTTATGATTGCGGATTTATTGGCTGAGGAAGTTGACTTTTTCAGTATCGGCACTAATGATTTGGTTCAATATGTGTTAGCGGTAGACCGTATGAATGAACAAATTGCTCATATGTATCATCCGTACCATCCAGCGGTTCTGCGAATGATCCGTATGACGGTAGAAGCGGCACGTAATGCCAAGATTGATATCAGTGTATGTGGTGAAATGGCGGCGGATGAGCGTTCTTTGCCTCTTTGGCTGGAGCTGGGAATTAGAGATCTCAGCATGTCGCCGCAGGCGCTGCTGAAGGTTAAACACCGCACACTGAACACATTGGCCAAGGATGCCAAAAGAATTGCCAAAGCGTGTTTCCATCATCGTACAAGCTCAGAGACGGAAGAAATGTTAACTGCGTTTGCGCAAAAAAGTGGCCTTACGCTTGGATCAAGCGGAGAACTACAGGAGAAAGCCTCATCCTAAAGTTACTGTAACTTTTATTCAATTCATATCAAGGTTCGGCATTCTTGCCGAGCCTTTTTCTATATTTATGACATACTTTTAAAAAAACAAAACCGTTTACCCTGCAGCGCAGTCAATACATAGAGAGAGTTACACAGAACCGATTTAGGAATAAAGGCAAGGGGGGAGGCAGGCCGAAAATGGATCACATTATAAATGATGAAATGGAAATGGCCGCTACGGACGAAGAGCTGTTTTATGAGCAAGTGGCTGGACAGAAAAGAAAACTTTATAGCATTGCCTACAGCTATTTGCGAAATGAAGCGGATTCGCTGGAGGTTTTGCAGGAGGCAACCTGCCGCGCATGGATTAAACGAAAGAGCTTAAAAGACGCGGAGCGGTTCGCTCCTTGGTTAACACGTATTTTGATTAATTGCTGTAATGATGAGCTGAAGCGCCGAAAGAGGAACACAGTCGCAGAAGCTGCTCGAAGTGATGAGGGAATCATGGAGATGAAAAGTGACCGCAGACTGGACATGGAACAAGCGCTGGATGGAGTGAAACCCAAATATCGCCAAGTGCTGGTGCTCAAATATTACAAGGATATGACCCTTGCCGAAATTGCAGAGGTGCTGGATAAACCAGAGGGTACAGTGAAGACATGGCTGAATAAAGGATTAAAACAACTGCGTGACAAAATGAAGCGGAAGGGGGAGCTGTTTTATGGCTGAGTCTGAAGAGAAGCTGCTTAAAGATTATTTTCAGAAAATCGATGCGGAGGCAGAAGAACTTCTGGATGTAAAACTGGACACCGCGATCCGCAGGGGGATGCAGCAAGGGAACCGTACACGTTTGTCTTTTAGTAAAAGGTACGCTGTTGTTGTATTGGTGGTCTTGGCATTCGCCTTACTTATAATTGTGCCTTGGGCAAATCAGATGATAAATCCCGTACGTGCACAATTACCTCCAAAAAGCTGGGGCCAGCTTGAAGTGTTTAGACCCGTTATTGCTAATAATCTGACGATTAAATCAGCACTTGATGCAGGGATGATGAAGGAGGTAAGTATCTCTTCTTCTGAGGTGGATGGGATAACATGGACTGTTAACGGAATCATTGCAGATCGAAGAGGCATTGCAGTGCTTTATACAATCCAGAATAATACGGATCAGAAGATGCGTCTTTTTGGCTTGTCTTTGAAAAAGACTCCAGAGGATAAATACCACCTTAGTGGATACAGCGGGTTTAGCACTTCTAATGCACAAGAGGTTGGGTCCCCTGGGACGACTCGTATGTATGAGCAAATCGTCTGGGATAAATATCAGGATGAGATACCAGAGGAGTTGAATATCACATTATCGCTTTTTCCAGATGCTCTTAGTCAAGTTTTTAATAACAAGGATATAAAAGAAATGGGTGTCAAAATTCCACTGGAAGCCGATAACAATTATTTTCAAGGAGAACTTGTTGATTTGAAGGATAGTCTGTCTATCGGTGGACAGAAAATTATAATGGACCAGGTTTATATTGGACCTACGGGTATTTATATGCGGGAAACCTTTGGCAGAGAGAATACAATGAGGATTTTTAGTTTGCTTTCACCTAAGCTTGTCCTCGGAAAAGGGGGTCATCAAGAGGAACTAATGCGGGCAAGTGGATCGAATATTTACCACAATGACAATATGAGACCTAATGATCCAATCAAACTTGAAGTTGAAGGAATCTCTGCTCTAGATCAATCAGAGGTCGAGCTTGTGATTAACACGGAAACGCAGCAAATTTTAAAGGCACCGGATAACTCTCTCTCGATTTCCAAACGGACCGCGGACGAAGAGCAGGGGATTATAGTATTGGATTTATTGATTCCCAAAAAAGTTGAGGAGTTGCATGAAGCAACCGATTTTGGGATAGACGATAATTTTGTGGATAGCGCTGGAAGCGGACATTGGCTTGTACATGATAATTACTCCGGATATAGAGAGTATAGAGAGGATGCTAAAGGAACTACAATAACTTATCTTCTTAACGTGGGTAAAGAAAAGCTGCCTCAACCTTTGACCTTTAGGTTTACAAATTATCCAAATATGATCATGGAGACGGATTCTATGCGGATCAGGTAATAATTTGGAATTTTAAACGCCTCAAATCAAAAGCCCTGCTCCTCAAATTGTGAGAAACAGGGCTTGTTTGATTTTAAACTATATACCTATTGTTTATTCCCCAGCAAGTGCATCGCAAAAGGCTTTGCCGTATGGCGGAAGATCTGGCGGGCGGCGAGCGGAAATGATATGTCCATCCGTAACTACAGCCTCATCCTTCCAGATGGCTCCGGCATTCTCCATGTCATCACGGATGCCCGGCGTGGAGGTGACGGTTACACCTTCCAGAATTTTAGCAGAAATTAATACCCAGCCTGCATGGCAGATCTGCCCAATTGGTTTTTTAGCCGCATTAAAATCCTGTACGAGCTTTAGAACGGCACTGTATCTACGGATTTTATCAGGAGCCCAGCCGCCTGGAACCAAAATCCCATCATAATCTGCGGCATTAAGCTCGTCCCAGGAGTATTCTGCTTTAGCAGGTACGCCATATTTACCGATGTACGTCTTATTTTTTTCCAGACCTGCCAAGTGAACCTCGGCACCTTCTTCTCTCACCCGATACACGGGATACCAGAGCTCCAAATCTTCAAATTCATCGTCTACGAGTGCTATGACCTTTTTACCGGCTAGTCTCATTTAGTTAAGCTCCTTTCTATTCCCATGATTCTTTCATTATTCTATCAAATTTAAAATATGAAGTCATCTTTAGGGATGTAAATTATAGACAAATTGCCAATTTAATCATTATATGCAATAAAGGAGGGTTTTAATCGAGTGGAGTCGAATATAGAAGTTGAAAAAGTCAAACTTTGTGCTTTATTAATTTTGTGCAAGAGGTGTAGAAGATGTATAAAGATAATTTGATGGAGAAGTTGTGCAGTTGTGGTGGCCTCATGAACTTACATATGCATTCTTTGATTTTTAATACGAAGATGAAGATTACGCATGTTCCTGTCTATACCTGCCCAGAATGCGCTAGTTATGAACCTTTGCAGTTTATTAAAGCAGATCTAGGCAAATTAGTAAAAGAACTCAGTGGAGATGATCCGGGAAAAGATTTTTTGTTTACGGAGAGAAATGAATTGGCCAGTGTATTAAAAGAATCCTTGTCAGAAACTATAATAGGGGGAATATTAGAACTAGAGGCGATAATCCGAGAGAGGATTCAGACCCGAGTCGATATGCTTCTCGATATCTATCGTTTAGCTGAGAAGCTGTCAGACCAACACTGGATGGAAGAAACTAGTCGAAGATTGTCTCAATTAACCTTCCAAATGACTGAAAATGAAGATTATAA
Organism: Paenibacillus sp. FSL R5-0928; assembly: GCF_037970385.1. NCBI lineage: Bacteria > Bacillati > Bacillota > Bacilli > Caryophanales > Paenibacillaceae > Paenibacillus > Paenibacillus sp. FSL R5-0928. The sequence continues at coordinate 2,956,020 of NZ_CP150225.1, forward strand.
AAAAATTGTGTGAAAATAATGAAAATTTTTCACGGAATGTTGGATTTTTCACTCACTTTTTGTTACGATAGATAGAAGTTACATTATTGATGCTCTTGGACAGGTTAACCAGCACTGGTCACAATTTTAATCCAGGGTGACGTTTTCAGCCTTGAAAGAAATTTTGAAAGGAAAATGAAGCGTTATCATTGCACAAATGTACAAAGTGTCGTATCATATTTTTAATTAGTCGAACGATAAAATTTATCGCAATGGAGAGAGTAATTTGACGGTAACCATTTACGATGTAGCTCGAGAAGCAGGCGTATCTATGGCTACGGTATCACGGGTTGTGAATAATAACCCTAACGTGAAACCGCAGACCCGGAAGAAAGTTTTTGAAGCGATTGAACGTTTGGGATATCGTCCCAATGCCGTGGCAAGAGGTCTTGCCAGTAAGAAAACGACAACCGTTGGGGTTGTCATCCCTGATATTTCAAACTCGATTTTTGCAGAAATTGCACGCGGGATTGAAGATATCGCGAACATGTATCATTACAATATCATATTGTGTAACGCGGATAAGCGTAAAGAGAAAGAAATTCGTGTCATTAATACCCTTTTGGAGAAACAGGTCGATGGTCTGCTCTTCATGGGGGGTACAGTAACTGACGAACATATTCAAGCTTTCCAGACTTCTGCAGTTCCGATTGTTCTATGTGCTACACGGGATGAGAAGGGAACTTATCCTTCCGTTGACATCGATCATGAAACCGCTGCTTTTGATGCTGTGAACACATTGATTCGTCACGGTCATCGTGAGATTGCTATGATCAGTGGCACACTGCAGGATCCTGCAAATGGATATGCACGTTTCCATGGTTACAAGAAAGCACTGGAACAGGCAGGAATCGAGTACCAAGAGGATTTGGTACGCATCGGTAACTACCGCTATGAATCTGGTGTAGAAGCAATGAAGTATTTCCTTGGACTCAAGAAGAAACCAACCGCTATTTTTGCGGCAACGGATGAAATGGCTATTGGCGCCATTCACAGTATTCAAGATGAAGGTCTGAAGGTACCGGATGATTTCTCCATCATTAGTGTGGATAACATTCGTATGGCTTCGATGGTTCGTCCTTTGCTGACAACTGTAGCTCAGCCTATGTACGATTTGGGCGCGGTTGCGATGAGACTTTTGACCAAGCTTATGAAGAAAGAAACCGTTGAGAATCCGCGGGTTATCCTGCCTCATGAAACGATTCTCCGCTTGTCGGTTAATCATCTGAATAAGTAATTTAAGAACTGAACAGTTATTCCGTAAAAAGCTCCTTATGGAGCTTTTTATGTTTTTATTTATTAAACAAATCATCAAAGGAGGCATTTGCTGTGAGTGAAATCATCGGATTAATCGGAGCGATGGATGAAGAAATTAAGCTGCTTCTAGAAGGCATGGAGGACAAGCGGACAAAAGTTAAAGCAGGTATACAATATTACATAGGAAATATATTAGGCAAATCCGTAGTGCTCTGTAAATCTGGGGTGGGTAAAGTAAATGCAGCAGTTACGACTCAGCTTCTAATTGATAATTTTGGCGTATCCCGTGTGCTGTTTACGGGGGTTGCTGGTGCTGTACATCCTGAATTGAATATTGGAGATATTGTTATATCGTCTACATGTGTACAACATGACATGGATGCTACGGGGCTTGGGTTCGCAAGAGGCGAAATTCCTTATCAGGAGACTTCCGTCTTCCAGGCAGACCCTGCGTTAGTACAGCTTGCTGAGAAGGCATGCAATGAGTTAGGTCAAAAGTACTTGATAGGCAAAGTGTTATCTGGTGATCAATTCATTTCTAATGCGGAGATGGTAGCTGAATTAAGAGAGCAAATGGATGGAGCTTGTGTGGAAATGGAAGGGGCGGCGGTTGCCCAAGTCTGTCATATGAACGCCACGCCCTTTGTCATCATTCGCTCGATGTCAGATAAGTCTGATGGATCAGCTGAGGTGAATTTCAGAGAATTTACAGTACAATCTTCACAACGCTCGCATTCCATATTAGAATTTATGCTGCAGCATATTTAATGCTCAATACATGAAACGTTGTCTAAAACGTACTCTGTCAAAGGTCTCCTGAGAGGACATGGGCACCTCTTGTCCAATGCGAACCATTAGGCAGTTAGCGGGATGTGAACAGATTTCCGGATCATCCGTAGCATACCAAACCATATTAACGGTCTTCATCAGGCGTTCCATCATTTGGCGATAGGCCCACACGTCCAGCCCACTGCCTTTTAAATCCCAGTGCCAATAATACTCTGTTGTAAAAACAATACAATTCTCTAATTGCTCCCGTTCAAAAGCAGTAGAAATCAGCAGCCGGCCTAGTCCGGCCCCTCTATAATCATTACTCACCTCTATCGCTCCAAGCTCAATAAGATCCTCCATCCCACCCTGTGACCATAACTCCATTTCATCTGGATAATGGAAGGTCACATAGCCCACTATGACATCATTCTCTACCGCAGTAATCACACGGCCTTCTGGCAAGCTGGCGATCTCTACGAGCGCCTCTTGCTGCTCTAATGGCCTGCGAAAAGCATCTAGATCCTGATGCATATGCAGGGCTTCAAGGTCCTCAGGAGATCGGGGTCCGCTCACAGTTATCGTTCTACCCATATAGGAGAGAGTATGGGAAATAGGGATTTTGCGATGCTCCATGATAGTGCTCCTTTCAGATCAAAAAAATGGTATGTAAACGCTTGCTATGGTATACTAATTCAGACATAAAAAATTCACATTCACTGCATTGACATCATTATTTAAAACATGAGTCTTACCCTTAAAGCTTAAATCAAACGAGTGAGGGAGGCAAGAGTGATGGGTCAAGTCCATAGCGAAATTTTGCCGGGTCGTGTGCAGAGCTCCAATATGTCTGATTATGCGGAGGCAGTAGCCAATTTTGAGTGGGAGGATGTTGAACGTAATTTCTCATGGTATGAAACCGGCAAGGTTAATATGGCCTATGAAGCCGTTGATCGCCATGTTGATGAAGGGCGGGGAGCGGCAACGGCCCTACTCTACAGTGACACTGTACGGGAAGAATCCTATACATTTACCGATCTGCAGGAACGGTCGAATCGGTTCGGAAATGTATTGCGTAAATATGGCATCGGTAAAGGAGATAGGGTATTTATTTTTATGCCTCGCCAACCGGAACTGTATTTCAGTCTGCTAGGTATTCTCAAAATCGGAGCCATAGCAGGACCCTTGTTCGAAGCCTTCATGGAAACAGCAGTTAAGGATCGTTTGGAGGATAGTGGAGCCGTTGCGCTGGTAACTACGCCTGAATTGCTGCATCGGGTCAAGCGAGAAGAGCTTCCGGAGCTTCGTCATATTTTTCTAGTAGGTGGAGCAACAGATATTGAGCAAGGAAACTTAGGATTCGCAGAAGAGATGGCTAACGTTTCAGCTGATCTTAATTTAGAATGGCTTGATTTGGACGATGGCCTTATTATGCATTATACATCTGGTTCTACAGGAAAGCCCAAAGGCGTTTATCATGTGCATAGAGCAATGATTCAACATTATTATACAGGCAGAGTAGTGCTAGATCTACGTCAAGACGATATATACTGGTGTACGGCAGATCCTGGCTGGGTGACCGGAACTTCATATGGGATATTTGCCCCTTGGTTAAACGGGGTAACGAATGTAGTCAGAGGCGGCCGCTTTAGTCCTCAGGATTGGTATAAGACAATCGAACGGAATAAGGTATCTGTATGGTACAGCGCACCTACAGCTTTTCGTATGTTGATGGGTGCAGGGGAGCACTCTTTACAGGGGATTGATTTAAGCAGTTTGCGCCATGTTCTATCGGTTGGTGAACCGTTAAATCCGGAAGTGGTGCGTTGGGGAGATAAATTTTACAATCAGCGTATACATGATACTTGGTGGATGACTGAAACAGGGGCACAATTGATTTGTAATTATCCGGCAATGGATATCAAACCAGGCTCAATGGGCCGTCCGTTACCGGGGATTGAAGCAGCGATTCTGGATGATCGGGGAAATGTTCTTCCGCCGTTCTCTATGGGGAATCTTGCGATAAAAACTCCGTGGCCGTCCATGATGAAAACGATCTGGAACAATCAGACGAAGTATGAGGAATATTTCCGGATTCCTGGCTGGTACATTTCTGGCGATTCCGCTTATATGGATGACGAAGGATATTTCTGGTTTCAGGGACGAATTGATGATGTTATCAACTCTTCTGGTGAGCGTATTGGGCCATTTGAAGTGGAGAGCAAATTAGTGGAACATCCGGCAGTGGCAGAAGCGGGTGTAATCGGCAAACCGGATCTTGTGCGGGGTGAGATTATTAAGGCTTTTATCTCGCTTAGAGAAGGTTATACTCCAACTGCTGCTCTGAAAGAGGAGATCGCCGCTTTTGTCAAAGCAGGCCTGTCTGCACATGCTGCGCCGCGAGAAATCGAGTTTAAGGATAAACTACCGAAGACACGATCAGGTAAAATCATGCGGCGTGTACTGAAGGCATGGGAGCTGCATCTTCCGACAGGAGATCTATCCACGATTGAGGATTAGAATGAATTGTAAAAAAACACCGTTCCCGGATGAATCCATGGGAACGGTGTTTTGCTCTGTAAAGTTATTTATTAATCTTTGGGCTAACGTGTCCCTGCATTATTACCTGCTGTGGGATTATTACTGCCCCCAGTACTGTTACCTCCACCGGCTGGTGTTTCCGTCGGTAGCGGGAGAATGTTACCTGGATCCTCAATAAAGTCTCCTGGTGTCGTCTCAGGCTCTGTAGGCGGCTCTGTGCCAGGTTGTTGATCAGGTGTAGGAGTTGCTTCTGGTGTTGGTGTAATCCCTCCAGCAACGCTGCCAGAAGCCGTCTCATTACCTGCAACATCCACGGCGGTTACATAGAAGGTTGCATTAGCACTTGCCGGTGTACCCGGCGTGAATACCTTGTTCTCATCTGCCATGAGTATAGATTGCTTCTGGAAAGAACCTCCATTTAATGAACGATATAAGCGGTATCCCACAACATCTGCCGAGCTGCTAGCGGAGAAGCTGATGACCGCTTTACCAGTGCTATAAGAGACGTTAACATTTCCAGGAGCAGCAGGGGAAGCCCCGTCGTCCACTCGTGGATCAACTTCTGTTGGGAAATCCGTCTTGGCATCGGCTGGCATATAATACTCCAGTGATTTATGATCCTTCATCTTAGGGAAGGCAGCCAGGAGTTCTTTGACGAGTTCCTGTATCGGCTTCTCACGTTTAACGACGATTTTTTCCTTTAGGAACTCCTCTGGAGTACCTTCCAACGGGATATAATTGACGCCTTTGTAAGTAATATACTTGGCTTTGGAAATCCCGTCGTCGCTCTCTTTTGGCACATATTTTGTATTAAATATATCCGTTGTGAATTTATCAGTCAGAGATGTTGGCAGTTTGCCGCTATATGCTGAAACTGTCTTTTTGATAATTCCTTCAGGCTGTGCAAATTTGTCTGTGACGAATAGTTCCGGCTGCTTATCAATGACAGCATTCAATACTTTTGCCCATAATGTTTGGGCTTGACGTTTTTGTGTATCTCCCGTAAGGGTGTTGATTTGCTCTTTGTAACCGACCCACATTCCCAATGTGACATCAGGAGTGTAGCCCATAAACCATACGTCCCCATAATTCTGGGTAGATCCAGTCTTACCGACAATCGGAATTTCTTTAGAGTGTTTGTATGCTCTTTTTACGGTGCTGGCTGTACCCTCTGTAATTACAGTTCGCAGCATATCTGTCATTAGGTAAGCTGTTTGCTTAGAGAATACTTGCTCAGGATTAACCTTGTGCTGATAGATAATTTTGCCCTCTGAATTGACGATTTTCTCAATCATGTAGGCATCATTAAAGGCTCCCTGGTTGCCGATAGCGGAATAGGCATTGGTTAACTCTTCTACGGATACACCGTATTTGAGACCGCCTATAACCCCAGTCTGCGCGCTGTAATCATCATCTGTGAGGGTGGTGATCCCCAGTTTTTTAGTAAAGGCCCAAGATTTCTCTATTCCGACCTTTTCATTAAACAGCTTAAGCGCAGGCAAGTTGAGCGATTTGTTAAGTGCGTAACGGGCAGTGACCAGACCTTGATAGCGGTTATTGGCATTCTTGGGAATATGGAATCCTTTTCCGCCGTCTTTTAGGATAATTGGCGCGTCATCCACAATCCCGGCAGGCTGAATCAGCCCTGCATCTAAGGCTGGTAAATAAGCTGAAATTGGCTTCATAGTTGATCCGGGCTGACGGATCATTTGGGTAGCATAATTCATCTGCTCAATATTGAAGTCGCGGCCCTCAATCATGCCGAGAATGGCTCCCGTTTTGTTATCAATTAACATGCCAGCCGTCTGTTCCATACCTTTGGTTTTGCTGTCTTTAGTAAAATTATTGCTGTCTTCTGAGACACTATGCATTGCATTGTAAACTTTTTTATCAATGGTTGTGTAGACTCGATAACCGCCGGTCATGAGCTGCTGTCTTGCTTCTTCAAGTAACACGGCATTGTCAGTAGTGCTATTGGCATCCGTTGTGCCATTTTTCTCTTCATTCAATGATAGAAGGATCTCGGATGCTTTACGCTCAGTCTCCATCATCAGGTATGGATATGTAGCATAGGCTTTTTTGGTATGTGGCGCCAGAGAACTCTTGATATCAAATTTAAGGGCTTCATCATATTGAGAGGTAGTGATCTTATTCTCCTCAAGCATACGACGAAGTACAAGATGTTGACGGTCCATAGCTCTGTTGAAAGCTTTTTCGTTGAATTCACCTATGCCATTAAATGCAGAATAAGCAGAAGGGAGCTGCGGAAGACCAGCCAAATAAGCTGCTTGAGCGACATTCAATTTGTCCAGATCGTCTAGACCGAATATCCCCTTGGCTGCTGCTTTAATCCCGAAAACATTGTAGCCATTCGAACCATTGCCGAAAGGAACCTTATTCAGATAAGCCGTTAATATTTCTTGCTTGGTCAAGAAGCGTTCCAATCTAAGAGAAAGTAGAATTTCTTTTACTTTACGATCTTCTGTCCGATCCAGATTCAGGAATACACGTCTTGCGAGCTGCTGGGTGAGTGTACTGCCTCCGGTCTGAACGGATTCATTGAGAAGCTTTTGTTTGACGGCACGCAAGGTGCCTTTGAAATCCACGCCATTATGCTCATTAAAATTATTGTCCTCTATTGCGAGAACTGCATCGATAATAAGCTGGGGGATATCGTTGAATTCAATGAGCCTTCGGTCTTCTTCTGTCCGAAGCTGGCCGATCGGTGCGCCGTCTCGGAAATAAGCGAATCCGGTGATCGCATTTTGACTGACCTGCTGCTGAATCATTTCTTCGGAGCGAACAGGTTCATCCTTCACAATGGAAGCGACATAGCCTGCTACAGCACCACCGGCAAATAGAACGCCTATTATTCCAAGAATAAACATCCACTTAACTACAGAACCGAACCTGCTTAGGGCGGATCTGCGGGGTGAAGGCTTCTTAGCTTTTTTTTTCTTGTTCTCTTGAGCCATCGACGATAATTCCTCCTTTTAACGGAATTATTATAGCATAAATTGGCGTTTTTGAATGCGCTTCTACCTGATTCTCATGGTCTTAAGATTCGACTTTTGTGCAAAAATTATAAATAAAGTAATTTAGGGTATGATTTGCGAAAGTGTAATAGGCAACAAACGGCTTGGAATTTAGAATATAGACATAACAAAAAGCCCCCGGATTAATCCGGAGGCTTCGGTCATACCCGCTAAAAGCGAGATATTAACGGTTGTAGAACTCGACGATTTGTTTCTCATCGATATCCTGGGAAAGCTCGGAACGTTCTGGCAAACGGATATATTTACCTTCGAAAGATCCTTCAGCATATTCCAGGTAAGCTGGAAGGTGGTTACGGTTAGCAAGAGCTTCTTTGATGGAAGCCATGCCTTGGCTCTTCTCGCGAAGACCGATAACGTCGCCCAAGCTTACACGGTAAGAAGCGATGTCGACTTTTTTGCCGTTTACAGTTACGTGTCCGTGGGATACCAACTGACGTGCTCCAGCACGGGAGTTAGCAAATCCAAGACGGTAAACTAGGTTGTCCAAGCGGCTTTCAAGCAAGAACATGAAGTTTTCGCCCGCAAGACCTGGAAGTTTTTGTGCTTTAGCGAAGAGAGTACGGAATTGTTTCTCTCCCAAGCCGTACATGTGACGCAGTTTTTGTTTTTCCAAAAGCTGCATTCCGTAGTTACTTACTTTTCTGCGTTGGTTAGCGCCGTGTTGTCCTGGTGGGAAAGGGCGTTTCAGGTCTTTGCCTGTACCGCTAAGGGAAATGCCCAGACGGCGGCTGAGTTTGAATTTAGGTCCGGTGTAACGTGCCATGTTATAGTAGACTCCTTTATATTTGAAATTTCAGGTTAGGGCTCTATTTGCGCCGCATTTCGTATCCGTGATTAGCATTATTGGCTTCCACACTACCAGGGAAGTTCAGCCGCTGCCCTGGCAGTAACGAAATGCGTGAGGGTGACACAACGTTACGCCCAAGTAAGACTTGTTACAGTCTTGTTCAACAATAAATATTATATGAAAGTAGTATATAAAGTCAAGCGCATATTAAAAGAGTTTTTGTCATTCTTTGTCGTTAGTTCTTAGGTCCTAAAAAAAATCCCGGAAATAAGGAAAATATAATGCAATACACAAAGAAAGGGAGTAAAATATAGTTAATTAGATGTTAATTGGGAAGGTTTTTTTTCTTAATTGAGAAGCAAAGGGGATCTTCGTTATGTCAGAACAGAAAGCATACGCTTATAAAGACAGTCGTATGCTGATACAGGACAAATTGCACGCTAGTAGAGATTCCGAAGATCCCACCGCCTGGCTTAGGGAAACGGAAATAGTGTCCCATGACTTCCCATATTTGGCCAATCTGATTGCAGACAGCTTCGAGGAATGGATCGATGGGCTAGAGGCACTACCGTTCGCTAAATCATGGGATTGGTGTGTACTGAATTTTGAAGGCAGATATTTTGCTAATATTGCCGATCAGCAAGAACGATGGAGGCACCAATGGGAGCAGGCGGCGGCAGCTAGTTTACTTTCCGGCACAACCTCATCTGTTCAACTGACGGTGCATGGTCAGGATATGAGCTTTTTTACTATACCGCTCATCACTCGCGTTGACAAAGAAATTTTTGCTTTCCTGGGCTGTGCTATGCCGACACAACAATATTTAATGGGTGGACGAGATACTGCTGAGGCTATATCGTTGCAGTACCGGACCATTTTCTATCATAAGTTTGAACATATTTTTGTAACTGATCTTGCGAGTGTTCATCTACATGCTGAACGTGAGAGCAATCGCCGCTCCTTGTTATTTCAGATCGTTCAGCGGATGCATGACAATATTGATGTGAACGCCGTGCTTACGGAGGTTATAGATAGCATTTCTGCAATGTACCCTGGTGCCAGGCTTGAGTTGTTTATGTCGCAAGATCACCGCAGCACTCATCCGCAGGTCAAACCTTTACCGTTTCAGATGTCCAGTGATGATGTCTGCGCTAGAGCATTTAAAGACGGCCGTGTTGCTCTGAACACCAATACTGAAGATCAACACATTGTAGAAATTGGTCTTCCGCTAGGCGGGAAGCAAGGGGTTTATGGCGTATTCCACATGGTGATGGATAACTCGATCTTTATGGATGTAGATTTACGGTTTCTCTCGATGGTGGCGGATACCGCAGGTACTGCTTTTGAGAATGCCAAGCTGTATGAACGCTCCAATCAGCTCATTCGTGAGCTGCGTATGAGTAATGAACTTACACAACGGCTGAATCAGAGCTTGCGTTTAGGGGATATTTTTCAATTTGCGTTTGAAGAGCTGCTTGAGATGTTTGGTGCAGACTACTGCTGTATTTTACATATGAACGAAGAAAAGGGCGGGCTAGAGGTTATTGCTTGCAATCATTCTTCCTTGCAAAATGAAATTTTAGAAGTAGGACAAGGTTTAGGCGGGAAGGTCTATACTACTGGGGAATCATTAATCATGTCTAACTACATAGATAATCCTAATACTACTTCTCGTTTAATGAATGCTACCGGGTCGCAGTCGCTGATTGCCACACCTTTAAGTGTAGGTGGTGAAGTGCGTGGTGCCATCATGTTGGCGCATCGCGATGCCCATTATTTCTCTTATGACAATTACAGATTGCTTCAGGCGATGGCGGGGCATATTGGACTTGCTGTAGGGAACGCAAGGCTGCATGCCGAAGTTAGACGTCTAGCGAACAGAGATAGCCTAACTGGACTTTATGCTCGTCATTATCTGGACGAAGAAATAAAGGAACGGCAGTCTACAGATTTTTGCGGTTGCTTAATCGTTGTGGATATCGATCAGTTCAAGATGGTGAATGATACCTATGGTCATCAAAAGGGTGACAAGATTTTAAAAGAGGTCAGTGAAATTGTGAAGTCCTCCATCCGTCAAGGTGATATTGCTGCGAGGTGGGGCGGAGAAGAACTGTCGGTCTATTTACCATTAATGGGAGTAGAACAGGCAGTAAATGTGGCTGAGCGTATTCGCAAGCGGGTGATGAACGAAACCGAACCTAATGTAACAGTGTCCTGCGGTATAGCAGAATGGAGCTGGATGGACGAACGTGTAAGCGTGGAATCCCTGTTCTATCGAGCGGATATGGCACTGTATAAAGCTAAGAACAATGGGCGTAACCAGGTGATCGTTGACACTAAAGAGAATGGCAGTGGTGTGAAGGGATTGCCTCATAAGTAAAAAAAGATAGCAGAGCAGCGGTTCTCCCCTTATTGGAGAGTCGCTGCTTTTTGTTTTGGCAGATGGCTGGCTGCTTCGACTGTGTATCTATCATCCTGCTGCGATGCATCGGACTCAGATGACGTTATTTGCGTGATTTTAGCCATTGAAGCATGTTTTCGGACTCCGGAGACGCTATTCCTTAATAAGAGGGGCATATCGGGCGCATTTCGGATCAATAGCTGCAATGGAGTCCGTTGGCATACGAAATATCGCAAAATACTGTAATTAAGGTCAGCTGTGTCCGAAAGCGACAACGGTGCGGCGACTGGCAGCGGTAACTTCGTGAGTCTGAAGGTGGTATGTACTGACATTCGAAAGCAAGCGACGAACGCGCATAAGTTAGAGCAATGTATGGAAAACGATAGCAGCAACGTATTTGCATCTGTATAAGGCGCGCAGGAAGGGAGAACCCTATAGTGGGCTGTAAAGTAAAATACTCCAAGAAAGGCCTGATGACCGTGAGAAAGTCATTGTTACTAAAGGGGTTAGTTCTTATGATTTTTACCTTGTCCTGCGTGTTCAACAGCGGTTGCAGCGTTATTAGAGACAAACCAGCCAAGAAAGATCTAAGTTTGGTGTTAGCGGGTATAACGGGCAGCGATGGGGTTACTTTTAAAGGGTCAACCATGCTTACAAAAGGTGGAAAGACCGTTCCGGAATCCATGATATTTTACGAAGGCACAGTACAGGACCATAAGAAGGTCAATCTGTATACACTGCTTCCTGATAAATCCTCATCCACAAAAAAAGCAGCTAATAGCGCTAAAGATTTAAAAAGCGGCATCACTTCTATGAAAGCTTTCCATAGTCAGCTAGAGAAAAAAGAGGGGGAATGGGTAGCGTTGACCACTGAAGGTTCATCTGAGGACGGAAATCCGCTTGCTTTGCTTAATCCGTTAAAACAGCTGGAGGAGCTGCAATCCATGGAGGCTAATGTGACTGAAGATGCGGGTGCAGGCAGAGGGACAAATGTGCTGCGGATCGAGCTGACGCCTGCTGAGGCCAGAAAGCAGCTGACTGCTGAATTGGAAAAAGAGATGCAAGACCTTCGACCTGAAGCACCTGATTCGGCTGGAAAAATAACAAAGAACGATCAGGCGGTTACGCAAGCTTTAGTGGAGCTGTGGGAGAAGAAAAATAATGAATTACAGCAAAAGCTGAAACAAGCTAATGTTGAGACTGTCTACCATTTAACCGTTGATACAAAACATAATCTGCCGAGAAAGCTCACCTTAAATCGTAAGGTTACCTACTCGGAAGCGGGGAATAAATCTGATAATGAAACTTATGTATCACAGGTGAATTTTTCAGGCTTTCGTTGATTTTCACATTATCCTACAGGTCTTGCGCTCCATACAGGGCGTGCTACAATAGAAAAGCTTGCTTATTTTTTAGACAGAGGAAGGAAGAATACACAATGAAAGATCCCAGAATTCAAAAGCTGGCGGCTAACCTAGTCGGTTATTCCGTAAATGTCCAGCCAGGCGAGAACGTGCTCGTCGAAATGATTGGCAATGAAAGAGATTTAATTAAAGCAGTTGTAGAGGAAATCGGCAAAGCCGGCGGTCATGCTTTTGTACAATTAACAGATCGTACAGTCCTGCGCAGCATGCTTAAATACGCAACTCGTGAGAGTCTTCAGACATGGGCTGAAATTGACTTGAACCGGATGAAGCAAATGGATTGTTATATCGGGATTCGTGCAGGTGAGAATGTGAATGACCTGTCTGATGTTCCTGAAGAAAATATGAAATTGTATAACTCGTTGTACTCCCATCCAGTGCACAGTGAACAACGTGTGAAGCACACGAAGTGGGTAGTGCTGCGTTATCCGAATGCGAGCATGGCTCAGCTTGCGAATATTAGCACTGAAGCGTTTGAAGACTTTTATTTCGAAGTGTGTAATTTGGATTACGCCAAGATGGACAAGGCTCAGGATGCTTTAGCTGATCTCATGCGCAGAACGGATAAGGTACATATTTTGAGTGCTGGAACAGATCTTAAGTTCTCGATTAAAGGAATCGGTGCAGAGAAATGCTCCGGGCAAAAAAATATTCCGGATGGCGAGGTTTACAGCGCCCCAGTTCGCGATTCTGTAAATGGAACGATCAGCTATAATGCACCGTCAGTATATAATGGAGTGACCTTTGAAAATATCAAATTCAAATTCGAGAACGGAAAAATTGTTGAAGCCACCAGCAATGACTCCGCCCGTTTGAACGAGATTTTGAATTCAGATGACGGCGCACGTCATATTGGCGAATTCGCTATCGGGTTTAACCCTTACATTCTTCACCCGATGAATGATATTCTTTTTGACGAAAAAATCGCAGGCAGCCTGCACTTTACGCCAGGACAAGCATATGATGTTACAGATAACGGTAACCGCTCCTCCATTCACTGGGATCTTGTGTTGATCCAACGTCCAGATTATGGCGGCGGAGAAATTTATTTTGACGATGTATTGATCCGTAAGGATGGAATTTTTGTGTTGCCGGAACTCGAAGGTCTGAATCCTGAAAACTTGAAATAAAATGTAATAACAAGAAAACTCCTTGCACAAGTAAGCGGATTCAATGTATCATAAGAAATGATAACAAAAGACTAAAGTTTTATAATCAAGTTGCGGAGGGATTTCTATGTCCAGTAACAATGCGGCAATTGTCGATATTGCCCAAACGGCAGGCCAGTTCAACTCTTCAATCGTTCTTCAAGCGGACAACAAGTACATTGATGTTAAAAGTATCCTTGGTTTGTTCACTACTTTGGTATCCAGCCAAAGCTATGAGCTTCATGTTCATGGGGCAGATGCTGAAGAAGCTAAGAAGGCAATGACTGAAGTGTTTGCAAAACACGGTTTGAAATTCACAGTTGTTGCTGAGTAATAGTCGTGCTAAAAACGTCCTACCGGTTTTCGGTGGGGCGTTTTTTCTAGAAGTAGATATGAAACTTGATAGGATAACGCAGCAGGTTCTTTTAAATATATGGTTAGTATAAACTGAATTGTTGTATTGATACCGGATTTCGTCTAATATTAAGTAAAATAGTAAAAGCAGCTTAACTTTTGGACATGGGGGGGATAGAGGCATGACTTCATCGGAATTACAGGAACAGTATAATCTTAAAGCAATCAATCTTCTACAAGAAGATGCCGATAAAATTCAGCAACTTATAGAAGTGCAGATGGAGAATCTGGCAACACGCTACTGCCCTCTCTATGAGGAAGTGCTGGATACCCAGATGTACGGTTTCTCCAGAGAAGTGGATTTTGCGGTTAGAGCAGGTTTGGTCCCAGAAATTACTGGTAAAATGGTACTAAGTAAGTTGGAGCGTAACTTAGCAGTACTCTACGAGGCTTTGAACAACAAAGCGAAAGAAGAATAAATATCGGTTTCTTAAGTATTTATAGAAGCGCACATGAGGACGAATCGCTCATGTGCGCTTTTTGTTGTGTACAATGGTTAATAATAATTATACGAGATAGAAGGAGACTCCTAAAATCAGGTAAACAGTTAATAACAAGAGGCCCTCATACCAGTTAGTCGAGCCGTCCTGGGTAATTGATTTGGCAATAAAGACGGCTACACCGATGGCGACAATCTCAATGGTCGTAAAAACAATGTCCATTGTATCACCCATGAAATAACTGGCGAAGATTAGGACAGGTGCTACGAACAGGGCGATTTGGAGACTGCTTCCAACTGCAATTTCTACGGCTGCACCGATTTTGTTCTTCATGGCCAGCATAATGGCTGCACTGTGCTCTGCGGCATTACCGATGATGGCTACGAGGAACGCACCTACAAACAGCTCGCTGAATCCGAAACGTTCTGTTAAAGTCTCTAACGTACCTACCAGCCACTCACTCACGAAGGCTACCATTACGGTGGCAAGCACGAGATAAAGGATGGATTTGTTTCTGGACCATGCAGGGGCATGTTCATGGGCTAACTCTTCTTTACCCTCTTCTGTAACGTCCTCTAGATGTTTCTTATGCGTGATCATGGAGAAGATTAGCCAAGCAATGTACGAAGCGATGAGCAGCCCGGCAACGATTAAACTGAGCACATCTGTATCTTTCTCCGTAATAGAGTGGGTGGTAAAGAACATAGCGGGAACAAATAAGGCAATGACGGCAACGATCATCAAGGAGCCATTCATTCCGGCAAGGGTTACGTTAAAGTTCTGAACTTTGAACTTCATCCCGCCGGCGAAAATACTCAATCCTAGAACAAGCAACAGGTTGCCGATAATAGAACCGGTAAGACTGGCTTTGACCATGTCGAACAATCCTTCCTTGACCAGGAAGAAGGCAATGATTAGCTCAGCAGCATTGCCGAAGGTGGCGTTAAGGAAGCCGCCCAGTCGCTGTCCGGCATAATGAGCTACACTTTCAGTAGCCCGGCCGAGAAATCCAGCCACAAACACCACAGCGATTGCTGAGAGAATGAACTGCAGGGTATGATCCCAATCGGCATAATGGCCGATTGCACTAAGGATAAAGGTGATACCCATCAGTGATGGTGAAATCCATTTTTTCAATGTAAAGGACACTCCTATCTATGTATTTAGATTGAATTCATAATCAATATACCCAAATTGTTCCTAGGTGTAAACGAGAAAGCGATAAAGTGATTTGCTTTTTAGCCTGTTTTGGAATTACAATAATTGATAATGAGTGTAGGGGGGATATGGCATGGCAGAACAACTTCAACTGGAAATGGGAAATATACGAATTTCAAATGACGTCGTCTCAAAAATTGCCGGTTTGGCTGCCTTGGAGACTCCGGGAATTGCAGCCATGTCTGGTGGCCTGTCAGAAGGCTGGGCGAAACGTCTAAGCGGTAAGAACGTTCAGAAGGGCGTTACCGTTGAAGTAGGACAGCTGGAAGCAGCAGTAGATCTACGAATTATCGTTCTCTATGAAACACCGATCCACGAAGTGTGCCGGATGCTTCAGCAGAACGTACGTGAAGCTGTGGAGAGCATGACTGGACTTCATATTGTTGAGGTAAATGTCAAAGTTGAAGGCGTAGCTTTCAAGAATGATGAAATCTCTTAAAAAACTTGTACACAAAAAAGCAGTCCAAGGTTAATTCCCTGGGCTGCTTTTTTATGTGTATATCCCCTAACCTCCGGCTTTATAAAGCTTACCGGGAACGAACCTGTCTAACCGTTGTTACAGATTTCGTTACTTCCTCTTTGGCAGGAAGGTTGGTTTCTCTTGAGATGCTTAGCATAATTCCCATGCACAGCATGCTGACAAGGAGTGAAGAGCCCCCGTAGCTGATAAACGGCAAGGTAACGCCGGTAAGAGGGATTGTATTGGTTACACCGCCGATATTGACAAAGGCCTGAATGGCTATGAGGCCCATAATCCCAATTCCGACGAGCGTACCAAAGGGATCCTTACACCTTAAAGCGATTAGAATACCCCGCCAGATAAAATACAGATATAACATCAAAAATATGGAGGTCCCTAGGAAGCCGAACTCTTCACCAATTACGGGGAAGATAAAGTCCGTATAAGGGTATTTTAGATAGTCCAGCTTTTGAATGCTTTTGCCGAAGCCGGAACCACTTACTCCACCTTGGCCAAGAGCGGTTAAGGATTGAATAATGTTATAACCATCACCCTCAGCAACCTGATAAGGATCTAAAAAGGCAACGATACGACCTTTTCTATAATCCTGAGTGTCAGTGGCTTTATCGGATGGAGATAAGGAATCAATCGCTGCTTTGGCGCCTATAACTAGTCCTACACCCAGCACTAGCAGTGCTATAGAGCCCAGAATATGCTTCATGCTGGCACCACCGGCATAAATAACAAGTCCGCTGGTAGCTACGAGAATGAGGCAAGAACCTAAATCCGGCTGCATCATTATAAGTCCGGCAACAATACCCACGATAACCATTACAGGGATATATCCTGTACGGAAATCTCTAAACCGTTCACCTTTTTTGGTGATGAGTGCTGAGATATACAGGATAATGGATATTTTGGCTAATTCGGTGGGTTGAATTCCAAGTTTCCCGATACTAAGCCAGCTCTTGGCACCATTAATTTTTTCAGAGAAGGCTACCACGAGCAGAAGAATAACGGTGATGATAAAAATAGGTACATACCACTTCTTAAACTTACTGTAGTGAATGTTCATAGCTATAAACATAACAACGGTTCCGAGTACGATCCAGATCACTTGGCGTTTAATGAAATATAGAGGGTCATTACCGAACTTCGAGCTTGCTAATGTTAAGCTTGAGCTAGCACTGAAGACCATGACTAGACCGAAACCCACAAGTAGTAGTGTTAAGATAAGTAGTTGGAAATCGGGTGTTCCTCTTTTGGGCAGGCTGACATTTTGTTTCGTCGTTCCCTTTCTGTTACTCAAGCCTCTAACAGCTGCTTTAATTCAAGAATCCGCTTAGCAGCAGTGTCCAATACTGGTTTTGGCACCGGAGATTCATATTCCAGGCCATGAGGGAAGGTTGCTTTTCCTAAGTATACGGCTTCAATTGCAAGTACGGCATCAGACTTCTCTAGCTTTCCCTCGACAGCGCGAGTGTTAATGCGTAGGAAGTATTCGCCACCATCCTGTGGGTCTTCAATTTTGCAGTCGTAAGTGGCACGATAGTATTCCCATTGCCAGCGGATGAAGCCAGCTTTTGTGGCACTCTCGTCCAGATAGAGAAGATCACTCTTCAATCCTACGAGGCCCGTGTTCTCAAAAATCATAGCACGCATATCCCCCTTATGAAGTATAATGATGAATTTCTGATCCGATTGCTGATGTTCTACCTCATGATAGTATGTTTCTAAAGGTTGTGCAAGAGTAGGCAGTGCCTAACAATACCCAGTTTTTTGCGTTTCTGCTACAATAAAAGAATTATAGTCGTTCGCGGCTGGAACAAAGTGAACAGGACTGCTATCGCTTGCTATGGATGCGGGTTTATCGAGAAGGGGATGGAGAACTTATGAAGAGCTTAGCGGTTGATTCGCTCATGCCGGAGATCGTGGAATGGAGACGCCATTTGCATCGTCATCCGGAGTTGTCTTTTCATGAAAAGGAAACGTCAGCATTTATAGCAGATAAGTTAGCCAAATTCGGAATTGAAGTCAGAAAAAGCGGGACAGGGTATGGTGTGCTTGGCATATTACGGGGGAAGCGGCCGGGGAAAACCGTTGTTCTTCGCGCGGATATGGACGCCCTACCTATTAAAGAGGAGAACAAGAAGGATTACGTTTCGCAAAATGAAGGGGTAATGCATGCCTGTGGACATGATGGCCACACTTCCATACTGCTCGGTGTAGCCTCTTACTACAGCAGCCGGCTTGAGGAGCTGGAAGGGGAGCTGCGTTTTCTTTTTCAGCCCGCAGAGGAAGTATGCCCAGGAGGGGCGCAGGGGATGATCGCCGAAGGCATGTTAGAAGGAGCGGATGCGGTGTATGGTCTGCATCTGTGGACTCCATTGCCTATGGGAACTGTAGGGAGTGCTCCGGGACCGTTGATGGCGTCTGCGGACGAGTTTTTTATAGATATCATTGGCAAAGGCGGACACGGCGGCATGCCGAACCGTACCATTGATAGCATCGTGGCGGGAGCGGCGCTGGTGACCCAGCTCCAGAGCATTGTAAGCCGCTCTGTGAACCCGCTGGAGCCTGCTGTACTCAGTGTAGGAACCATTCAAGGGGGATTCGCCCAGAATGTCATTGCCGAGCAATGCCGGATCACAGGGACAGTGCGGGCATTCGACGAGGAGACACGGCATTTGATACGCCAGCGAATCGAAGAAATGACCGTTTCTATAGCCAGCGCTTACGGGGCAGAAGCTAAGATAGATTACGTAATGGGATATCCTCCCCTCGTAAATCACGATGGTGAAGTGCAGCGGTTTTTCGAGGTGGCCCCAGCGGCTTTAGGAGAATCTGTTGAGGTGATTCGGATGGAAAAGCTGATGCCAGCTGAGGATTTTGCCTATTATGTTAAGGAGATTCCAGGCTGCTTTATGTTTGTGGGTGCAGGAAATCCGGATAAAGAGGCTGACTATCCACATCACCATAGCAAATTTGATTTTGACGAAGATGCCATGCTGCACGGAATGAAGCTGCTCATTGCTATGGCGAATTCCTGTATGCGTGAGAACACAATCGTATAATTTCGTTTCATAGAGGAGAACCTATTCCCATAACATGGAGACCATGATTAGGAGGGTTCATTCTTGAAGACAGTGAAAGAGGTTATGACGAAGGAGCCTGCAACGGTTACGCTGCAAGATAATGTGTATGAAGTTGCCGTGAAAATGCGAGATTATGACACTGGATTTATACCTGTTGTTGATAATGAAGAACATAAGACACTGATCGGCGTAATTACTGACCGCGATCTCGTGATTAGAGGTTATGCGGCTAAACATCCTGGTTCAACCTCAGTGGAAACTGTAATGAGTAAAGAGATTCAGACCGTCTCGGAGAATACTTCAGTAGATGAGGCTGCAGAGTTAATGGCTGGCTGGCAAATCCGCAGGCTGGCGGTGACACGTGACCAGAAGCTGGTGGGCGTAGTGTCGATTGGAGATCTGGCTGTGCGCGACATTTTTGCGGATGAAGCTGGTGAAGCACTCCATGATATTTCGCAGCAGCATTTACATTAAATAGTCAGATAGGGAAGCTCATGACCGTTATGCGGGGATGGGCTTCTTCCTGTTATATGAAAATAAACAAAATTACATAGCGCAAGCTTAAATTACATGAACACTAGGGAGGAAAAGCTATGAATGGATCAGGAGCTTGCATCGTGCGCAGGGACCGGACAATTTTACTGGAATGTGCTCATCCGGATTTTGAGGTGTCAAGGAAAAAGCTAGGGACCTTCGCGGAGCTGATAAAAAGTCCTCCTGCTTACCATACCTACCGAATTACCCCGTTATCTCTTTGGAATGCGGCTGCGCTTAATTATACTGCTGAGGAGATTATCACTAGCCTGCATCACCTTGCACGCTGGGGTGTTCCCACAGGACTGGAGGAGGAAATCGAAACTCTTTTGTCCAGATATGGAAAGCTGACTCTTCATGGCCAAGAGACTCGGAATGAGGTCGTTATGTTAAGAGCGGATGCTCCTGAGCTTTTGGATGAATTGAGTGATGAACAAGGTCTAAAAGCGTTGGGTCTACTGAGAATAAATCCTCTGGAATGCTCGTGTCCTGCGGAGAATAGAGGGCTTTTGAAACAAGAGCTGATGAGATTGGGTTATCCAGTTCTCGACTACGCCGGATATCATGAAGGACAAGCGCTTAGCTTGACCTGGAAGGAGAATCTCGATGCCTGCAAGGCTGATACGGCAAACGATTCATTTGGCTTACGTGAATACCAGCAGGAGGCCGTTCAGCTGTTTCAAGGGACAGAAGGACAAGGGGGAAGCGGTGTGGTGGTGCTGCCTTGTGGCGCAGGAAAGACAATTGTAGGAGTAGCAGTACTTGAAAGTCTCCAATGTGAAACCTTAATTTTAACTTCAAATACAACATCCGTAAGGCAATGGATGGATGAACTGCTGGAGCGAACAGATTTGGCCGGGGAGGCAGTGGGAGAATATTCCGGTGAAAAAAGAGAAGTGCGGCCAGTTACCATTGCCACCTATCAAATATTAACCCATCGTTCGTCCAAAGACGGTCCGTTTCTCCATATGAAGCTGTTTAACGAACGCAATTGGGGCTTGATTATATATGATGAGGTTCACCTGCTTCCAGCGCCTGTATTTCGGGCTACAGCAGACATTCAGGCTACACGTCGACTGGGGCTTACAGCCACTTTGGTTAGAGAAGACGGGAAGGAAGGGGATGTGTTCTCTTTAATCGGACCGAAACGCTACGATCTGCCTTGGAAGGAGCTGGAGCAGCAGGGCTGGATCGCTGAAGTGGAATGTGTAGAGATCATTGTGCCCATGAATCCGGAGCTTAAACAAGAATATATGTACGCGGCGGCAAAAGAAAAATTTCGTATGGCTTCATGCAATCCTGCCAAAGCTGAGATTGTAGCCAAGCTTCTAAAGGTCCATGCAGGCTCTTCGGTACTGGTTATTGGACAATATCTCGACCAGTTAAGTGAACTGGCTAACAGGATCGGGGCACCTTTAATTACCGGCAAAACGAAGCAGCGTGAAAGAGACGAGCTATATGCGGCTTTTAACGAGGGAGATATACAGGTACTGGTGGTGTCAAAAGTAGCGAATTTCGCGGTGAATTTACCTGACGCGTCGATTGCTATTGAAGTCTCGGGAGCTTATGGATCCCGGCAGGAGGAAGCTCAGCGACTAGGTCGAATCCTCCGTCCAAAAGCGGGGGAGAATAAAGCCTATTTTTATACACTGGTATCTGAAGATAGCCGGGAACAGGATTTCGCTTTGCGCCGCCGGATGTTTTTGACTGAGCAGGGTTATGAATATGTCGTTAAAAAGATGCCGAGTGGAGAGGAGCGAACCATTCATTGAACCAGCTATCAACAGAAGCATTAGAGGTATTAAAGCGGTTATGTGCAGCTTATGCTGCCCAGCCGTTTGAAGAAGGGAAAGAAGAACGATTGCGCCCTGTGGCGCTTTGTCGTGCTGAGCAAAAGCTTGCAATGAACGAATTGCGCCGCGAGGGGCTGTTAACTGCAAGGCATAAAATTTTGGGCGAAAAGCTGTATCAGATTCCTGTTGATCAGCTGCCGGCAATTGAACAAGAATTTTTCCCGTATCAGCCGCAATACGTTGCCGGGCATTTAGTGAGTCTTACCATGGAGGCGGGGGCCGGACTGGCGATAGATCTGTTTCGGGCTTTGCTGTTCACCGCTTGGGAAGGATTGCCGCTGACAGCCAAGGGGATTATTCATAAAAAGCATCTAAACCGCTTAGCGGCGCAGCTCTCTTTTGGCGAGGAGCATTTGCAATGGCTCTCCGTGGGTTCTCTTTTAGAGGAACAGAAAACTCTTTCTGTCATTGCGACGGTGGATATCCTGCTGTGTCTTGGACTTATTCGCAGGCAGAGCGCCGGGTACACGCTTGATATGGAGCTATTGGATCGTTGGCTGCAGCTTCCTGAAGCGACGATGAGTGACATTCTCTATGGAATTGTAATTAATCGCTGCGGATGCGTGGGACCTGCCGATCAACATTTTCGTTATATAATCTCAAATGCAGATTTTATCCCCGGGAAATGGATAATGCTGCCCGCGCTATTAGACTGGATGATGGATGCTAATCTCACAGGTACCGTTGCCCGTAATGAGCTTGAACAATCAAGCTTGAACTGGTTACGTTGTTTAACAGGCTTTGGCTGGTGCGAGCTGGGAGAAACCGCTGAGGGTATGTTGTGTTTTTGCTGGACCGCTGCTAAGCCAATGTTATCTGCTGAGAGGGGATCATTCGCTGCTGTTGGGTCTGGAGATACACAGGAACAGTTTATTGTGCAGCCGGATTTCGAGGTGCTGGTTCCACCGGAGGTCCCCTATTCTGTACGATGGACACTGGCGGGCTGCGCTGAGCTCCAGCAAAGTGATACGATATGGAGCTTCCGGCTGACGAAAGAGAGGTTGGAACTTGCAGCTGAGCGTGGAATGTCACCGGATGACATCATCTCATGGATAAGTGAGCATGCACTAGGAGGACTTCCTTCGGTGGTTCAAATGTCTCTTGAGCAATGGGCAAAAAGCATTGGCCGTACCTCACTCTCCCAAGTAATTATTTTGACCTGTCAGACGGAAGCAGATGGAGCTGCTATCGCAGCTCACCCGCGTTTACAGGAGAACCTTGAACGTATCGGTCCTTTACATTTCATAGTGGACCCGCAATGTATGGAACAGATACGAAAAGAGCTGTACTCCGCGGGGTTAGCGCCTTCCAGAATCATTGGAGGACAGGTAGAGGAAACAAACCTAGGGTGGTGTTTGTTTCCTCATGAAACAGGAAACCCCGAAGCAATGTATGTTCTTCCAGAGCTGAATGTAGAACTAGGATTGCTGTCCAAAGGGAATCCTTTTCTTAACCTGCCGGTTATTGCTCCTGAACAGGAGGAAGAGATTCTCTTCGGTGGAGAAAATGTACCGCAGATCTGGAGCAAAGAATGGCGGCATTATCATAGCTCGACTGCACAAAAGGTGATGGAGCAAGGGTTAAGATGGGGAGTCAAGGTGCGTTTTGCACTAAAGGATCAGATGTTAGATTTTATCCCTTCACGCATAAGTGGGAATCCATGGAGAGTTTCCGGACAACTGCTCTTTCATGATGGTGAAACGGTTGAAGATATAGAGCTCACTCCGGAAGACTGGAAGGAAATGAAGTTAGTTATTCCCAAAGGACGAAGAAATTCCTCTTCTGCTCAAGCGAGTGATTATGGTATGATAGAAAAGTCTACTGAATCGGTAGATCATTAACGAAGAAAAGAGCTGAGTTCATGAGCGTAGCTGAAATAAATACGGTCGATATGGCTGAAGTACTGACATACGCCTATGAATTAGGCGATATGATTAATCAATCCGCCGAGGTGTCGGATTACTTATACTGGAAAGGGCGGGTTGATACGAACCCCGAAATTCAGGCCATGGTCAAACGACTTCAGACTAAGAAGGAGCTGTTTGAAGAAACACAGCGTTTCGGACATTTCCACCCGAATTATCATTCAGCAAAGGATGAGGTTTCGGCAGTAGAAGCGGAACTGGAGCAGTTCGAAGAAGTTGTTCGTTTCAAGCTGGCAGAGAAGACCCTTGACGACATTCTGCATTCCATGTCGGAAGCGATTGCTTTTTCAGTATCAGATAGCATTAAAGTACCAAGTAATGATCCTTCCCCTAAAGGTGGATGCGGCAGCGGGGGAAAATGCTCCTGCGGATAAGCTTCCCTTAGGATTTAGAGAGAGAAAGGCGGTTTAGCTTATGTTTGCGGAACGGACAGGATACATCATTTGGGTAAGTGACGTTAAAGCGGCACGTAACCTTGAGAAATACGGAACATTACATTATGTTTCTCGGAAAATGCATTATGCAGTTATGTATGTAAATGCAGAACGGGCCGAGGAAGTTATGAAGAATGTCCGCAGACTCTCCTATGTACGAAAGATTGAAAGATCTTATCGTAACGAAATTAAGACAGAGTATACTAGTAATGGACCGGACAAGTCCCGTAATTACAGTATGTGATTCCAGGAGATAAACAGGCGCTTAAACAACGCCTGTTTTTTTTATGCTTATTTACAAAAAAAAGCCATTACTCTCAAGGGGAGAAACTTGTACAAGTTTCGGCAATGAGGTAAGATGACAACATTAAGTGCATACTAAGACCCTTATGGTGGAGTGTGATGATGATGCGCAACAAGGGGATGGATTGGCCCAGCACTTATGAGCCCTTCCACATCATGCTGAACGATTACAGGGTCGCCGACATCGTTATAACAAATCATGCGAAGAGCCGTTATATGGACCGCATCAGCAATGGTGCAAGCAATGCCGAAGAGGTCGCTGCATGGATGTGGCAGTGCCTAATGCAGAATCGGATCAAGCCCTTTTCAAGCAGTGATTATAACGCATATTTAATTGACGATGACTCTGTAGTAATCGCTGAGTTTACGGAATTGACAGGTGAGAGAGATCTCTCAGGCCAGCCATTATATTCTATGATCATCGTTTCGTTTCTTGGTAGAATCTCGGTGATGCCACAGCTGAGAGATTTAAAGACCTATTTTTCACTGCTGCGTAATTCTCACCGTACAAAGCTGTCGAAGAAGAAGCGAAGACGCAAATAGTCTATAAAGAAACGGGCAAGAGGCATGCGGCGAGTCTGCATGTCCTTTTTGAAAATATAAGAATTTATATACTGCACAATTATAATATTCTTAGATTTCTACGGGAAACGACTGTCGTCTTTAAAGGACGGCAACGACGTTTCTTCTTGTAATATAAGGAGTTGCGAAGCATGAACTTTCACCAGCTGCATATTTTTTATACGGTCTCCGAGCGGGGAAGCTTCTCGGCGGCGGCGCAGACTTTACATATGACTCAACCAGCTGTGACCATGCAGGTACAGGCGCTGGAGGATTATTTTGGCACCAAATTGTTTAATCGTTCCACCAAAAAAATCGTACTCTCTGAGGCAGGGCACACTCTAATGCCATACGCGCTACGCAGTATTCAGCTGATGCGAGAGACGGATCAAGCCATGTCAGCATTCACACATATGCTGGAAGGGAGATTGCAGCTTGGGGCGAGTCTTACGATAGGAGAATACGTGCTGCCACGGCTGTTAGGCCCTTTCGGAAAGCAATATCCTAACATTTCAATTATGATGAAAGTGATGAACACCTCGCAAATTATGGAGGAAATCCTCAAGCATCAACTGAATTTTGGTTTAATTGAAGCCCCGGTCACACATCCGGACATGGAGATCGAGCCCGTGATGGGGGATGAGCTGAAGTTGATCGTGCCATATGATCATCCACTTGCGGAGCAGCAAGAGGTTACCTTGGAGCAAGTGCTTCATCATCCTTTTGTATTGCGTGAGCAGGGCTCAGGAACGCGGCGTGTGATGGAAGAGCAGCTGTTCTCCAAGGGACTTGATCCGGGAACAATGAAGATCGTGATGGAGCTTGGAAGTACGGGAGCTGTGAAATCTGCGGTGGAAGCAGGTCTTGGCATAACGATCATATCGACCTCTTCGGTTAAGCATGAAGTTGCGCTTGGACTGTTGAAAATTGTGAATATCTCTGATGCCTCTTTTAAAAGACAATTCTACGCCATTCATTTAAAATCAACACTGCTGCCAATTTCTGCAGTAACCTTCCTGACTTATTTGCGTGAGCATTCGAATGAAATCTGATAGTTAAAGCGGGGGATATCACAATGTCAATTGTTCTACGTGGAGAAAAGCTAGTATTGCGCGATATTACAGAGGCTGATTTTCAGAAGCTTTATTATCACTATCATGAAGCTGAAGACCGTGAACACTTGAAATGGGATGGTCCTTATAAATCTTTGGCACATCAAAGATTCGAAAAGTTTACCGAGGACTACATAGGTCATTTGGCGTTAGTTGAGACGGAAACCCCGCGTAACCTGTTGATCATAGAAATAGACGGCAAGGTAAAGGGGAAAGTAGGACGCTACTGGATATCGCAAGAA
Source organism: Paenibacillus sp. FSL R5-0928 (assembly GCF_037970385.1). Classification (NCBI taxonomy): domain Bacteria; kingdom Bacillati; phylum Bacillota; class Bacilli; order Caryophanales; family Paenibacillaceae; genus Paenibacillus; species Paenibacillus sp. FSL R5-0928. The sequence goes on from NZ_CP150225.1 coordinate 2,982,032, forward strand.
ACCAACTGGATGGAGATTGGTATAGTAATCTTTGATTCTAGTTATTGGTCAGGTGGTTACGGTACGGAAGCGTTTAAGATGTGGATAGATTATTTATTTAATTCTCTTGATACAGTCCGTCTTGGAATAGGCACCTGGTCAGGGAATAAAAGAATGATCGGGTTGGCAGCGAAATGTGGCATGGTGGAGGAAGCTCGCGTCCGTAAAGCACGAATCGTGCGAGGAGAATACTACGATGCCATAAAAATGGGGATTCTGCGGGAAGAGTGGGAGAATGCAGGCAACCTACCTGCGAAGGATGTATGCGACCTCCATACCCATACTCAAGCATCTGACGGCATGCAGCCACCAGCGGAGAATGTACGACTTGCTAAGGAGAAGGGGCTAAGCGCTGTTGCCATTACGGATCATGATACAGTGGCTGGCGTGAAGGAAGCCTGTGAAGCAGGGGATAAGTACGGAATAACCGTTGTGCCTGGTGTAGAGATCAGTACGCGTGCTGGTGGCAAAGACATTCATGTGCTGGGCTATTATGTTGATCCTGAGAATGAACAATTTCTCTCACGTTTGGAAGGGCTAAGAGATACCCGGGCACTTAGAAATGAAGCGATAATTACCAAGCTGCAAGACCTTGGGATTGCGATTACCTTGGAACAGGTTATAGCGGGGATCGGGCGGGAATTGAAGCCTGATGAAAGCATCGGCCGGCCACATATTGCCGACGAGCTGGTTCGGCTTGGGGCAGCTACCGATATGAGAGATGCCTTCAACAAGTATTTGGCCGAGGGTGCAGCGGCCTATGTGTCACCTCCTAGAATCACACCGGAGGAAGCTTGCGAGTGGATCATTGAGGCAGGAGGGTCTCCAGTATTAGCCCATCCGGGTTTGTACGGGGATGACCTTCTGGTGCGAGATATTCTGGAGCAAGGCGCTTTTAAAGGGATTGAGGTCTATCACTCTGATCATGGACCTGCGGAAGAAGAACGTTATCAAGTTATGGCTGAGGATTATAATCTGTTAATAACCGGAGGTTCTGACTTTCATGGTGCCCGTCAAGGCGTGATTTTTCACGGGGATATCGGCAGTGTTACGGTTTCTACAGAAGTACTGAAGTATTTAAACAAAAAGGCATGAAATTAGTCAATTTGCGGAGCGAATCATAAAAACCTCCAGCTTTAGATGTTCAACATCTGCAGCTGGAGGTTTCTTTATATCTAGTATTTAGCTTCTCAAAGTATTTGGAAGACTCTTAATTCTTTCCTCATTGGGTGTGACGAACAGTGTCTTTTGATGATCATAGATTACAAATCCCGGCTTGGAACCGCTTGGTTTACGTACATAGCGGATCAATGTACAGTCCACAGGCACACTGCTGGACTGTTTGGCTTGGCTGAAATAAGCGGCAAGCTGAGCGGCTTCTTCCAGCGTTGCATCTCCAAATTGCTCACTTCGGATGACCACGTGTGATCCGGGGATGTCCTTGGTATGCAGCCAAGTATCATTCGGAGAAGCCAGTCGATTGGTGACGTATTCGTTCTGCAAATTATTTTTGCCGACATAAATATCGATTCCTTCTGAAGAGGTGAAGACCTGTAATGTGGGTCTGGTGGCCTTTTTCTTCTTTTTGCCCTTTTTGCTCCGGTCTCGCAGATAACCTTGGCTTACAAGCTCGTCGCGGATCTCCTCAATATCGTTGAGGGAAGCGTGGGCAAGTTGCTGCAGCAGACTCTCCATATACAGAATTTCCTCATGCGTCTTCAAAAGCTGTTCATTAATGACAAGCAGGCTGTTTTTATATTTGTTGTATTTTTTGAAATAACGTTGTGCATTGTCCGAAGGATTTAATAACGGATCGAGCGGAACCACCATTTCCGCCTGATTTTCATCATAATAATTGACCAAGGAGACTTCTTTATCCCCTTTGGATACCGCGTGTAATGAAGCGAAAAGCAACTCACCCCAAATGCGGTAACGATCCGCATCCTGAGCTTCGTCGAGATCCTTCTGCAAATTAGCGAGTTTCTTAACGTTTTTGCTCCGTTCATTGCTGAGGAAGCGGATCAAATCACTCACCCGTTGCTTTACAGTATCGCGCTCGGCTTTATCCCCGTAATAATCCTCCATACATTCACTGATGGAGTTGTAATGTTTCGCACTCTCACCCAGAAGTGTTAAGGGGATCGCAGAAAAAATCATCTTACCTTTTGCGTTTGCACCTGCAACAGGAGAAAATTCGTTATCGCGTACGGATCCCATTACAGAATGGAAGGCAACCCATAATTGTGTCGGAAATGCTGCTTCGGATTCTGTGACTTCGCCTTTATCCAGGGTGTTTCTCAGACGAAGAGCAATTTCACCAGCAATCAGTGGGCTCATTCCGCTGAAAGCATGTACCATCCAGCCCACGGGGTCAGCTGAGGGAGAAGGACCGCCAGAGCCGTCAGGTTTTTGCTCTACTGCATCTTTTGTGATCAGATTAGCAAGCTCACCCTCAATGATTTCTTCTGGCTCAGTCTCCTCCTCAACATCCTCTATCAGTGCAGCTTCTTCAGCAGCCGAGATTAAATTGAGAAATTGCTCCTGACCAATCTCCAAAGGGTTCAGCTTATGTTGCTGTGGCGGCTCTGTATAGGCGATGCCGGGCATCACAATCCGATAGCTGCTGATCGATGGAGTTACATGATGAATGCCGTCTATGATCGTTCCAGAGCTGAGATCAGTAAGAATGATGTTACTGTGTCGACCCATGAGTTCTATGATGATCTTTTTGGCAAAGACGTCACCAAGCTCATCTCTAGTCTTGACGTTTATGTGAATAATTCGTTCCATACCTACCTGCGTAATACTTTCAATGGTCCCTCCCTCACAATGCTTCCGCATAAGCATGCAGAACATGGGTGCTTCCGAAGGATTAATGCTGTTTCTTTCGGTAAAATGCACCCGAGGATACGTTGGATTAGCAGAGAGCAGCAGCTTGCCGCCGCCACCTGCGCCGCGCAGGTTAAAAATTAAATCGTGATTGTTCGGTTGATATATTTTTCCTATACGTGCACCTATGAATGATTGCAATTCGTGCACGATAGCTCGGGTAACAATGCCGTCTAATGCCATGATAAAGCTCTCCTGTCGCCGTGAAATGAATTTCTTAAATATAAGAAAGTAAAAGTTTCACACAATACTTATATCTTATATTTCTCGCTCAAACGCTTACCTGTCCTTATAAGGACGCCGAAGACGTCTATGCTCACCTCTCTATGATGCCATACTTTAGGACATTCGCGCAAAAGGGGAATTGGATAGGGGTGATATTATTGGACGACCTTGAATACATTTGTCATGAACAGGTGGAAAAGCTGTGCGCCGCCGGAAGTAAAGAAACGACCGGGAGGGAAAGAAAAGTCATGGAACAAAACAGTTGGCACCGTCTCGGTGCAGAAGAGCTGCAGAAAATGTTCAATGTCCAGCCAAGGACGGGCCTCAGTGATGAGGAAGCCGCGGAGAGACGAAAGGAGAACGGGTACAACGAGCTGTCGGAAGGAAAGACAGTATCTCCGTTTACCCTGCTGTTGAACCAGTTCAAGGATTTCATGGTGCTTGTGCTCATGGGTGCAACGCTTGTATCCGGGTTGCTAGGCGAATACTTGGATGCCATCACGATCATCGCGATTATCCTACTGAATGGAGCGCTTGGATTTGTTCAGGAGTTTCGCGCCGAACGTTCGCTAAGAGCTTTAAAGCAACTCTCCGCACCTTCTGCCAAAGTGCTACGTGGAGGGAATAGCGAGATTATCCCAGCCAAGATGTTGGTGCCAGGTGATATTGTCTTGCTGGAGAGTGGAGATCGGATTCCTGCCGATGTACGTTGGTTGGAATGCAGTGCTCTATATGTGGAAGAATCCGCACTTACTGGGGAATCATTGCCTGTCTCGAAGCATTCGGAAGCGATCCGTGCAGAAGAGATTCCGCTTGGTGATCAGAAGAATTTAGGCTTCATGGGCACTATGGTGACCAGAGGAACAGGGCGAGCTGTTGTAATCCGTACCGGTATGAACACGGAAATGGGTAAGATAGCGGATCTAATCCAAAATACGGATTCTCAGGAAACACCTTTACAGCATCGGCTTGAGCAGCTAGGAAAGATTCTGATCTACGTATCTCTGGGATTGACAATTGTAGTTGTGGTAGCAGGTATTCTGCATGGACAGCCTGCCACCTCCATGTTCTTAGCTGGTGTGAGCTTGGCAGTTGCCGCGATTCCGGAAGGTCTCCCCGCTATTGTAACTATTGCGCTTGCGCTAGGCGTGCAGCGGATGATCAAACGCAAGGCTATCGTTCGTAAATTGCCGTCAGTGGAAACGTTGGGCTGTGCCTCGGTAATCTGTTCAGACAAGACAGGAACATTAACGCAAAATAAAATGACGGTGACCCGATTATGGACGGGTGGACGTGGTCTTGAGGTAACAGGTGAAGGGTATGCTCCAAATGGACAGGTTCTGGAGAAAGGCAAAGCAGTGGATCTAAAACATGATCAAAGCTTACGGCGGATGTTGCAGGTTGGCGCATTATGCAGCAACGCGGAAATTATTGAGACCTTCCAGTCTGAAGTGCGGGGCAAACGAAAAGGGAAGGATAAGGATGCTGTTCTTGAAAAGTCTGCAGACAACACTTCCGTTTGGGAACTGAAGGGCGACCCGACAGAAGGAGCGCTCGTGGCACTGTCAGGAAAGATGGGACTGACCGCTCAGACGCTTGCCGTAACCTACACTCGTGAACAGGAATTTCCGTTTGATTCTGAGCGGAAGCTGATGTCTGTGATCGTAGGCCATCCGGGAGGACGGATGGTATGTACCAAAGGTGCGCCCGATGTATTGCTGAATCGCTGCGCATATATGCTTTGGGAGGGCGGTGTTGTGCCTTGTACGCCAACTTTGCGGCAGAAGGTGCTTGATGCCAATGAGCAAATGGCTTCAGGAGCCCTTCGTGTGCTAGGTATGGCTTACCGGGATATGCGTCCAAATGAACATGTGAATAGTGAAAAGGATGCGGAGAATCAATTAGTCTTTATTGGCTTGGCAGGAATGATCGATCCGCCACGTCGTGAAGTCCGCGATGCCATCAGTGTCACACGCCGGGCAGGGATTAAGACGGTTATGATTACTGGTGATCATGGAACAACTGCCGAGGCAATTGCTCACCAGCTGGGAATTCTGCAGCGTGGTGGAACGGTGCTGACAGGCGCTCAGTTAACCCGGATGGATGATGATGAGCTGGATAAGATATCGGACAATGTGTTTGTATTCGCCCGCGTATCTCCAGAACATAAGCTTCGGATCGTTAAATCTCTACAACGTCACGGTCACGTAGTGGCTATGACCGGAGATGGAGTGAACGACGCTCCAGCCATTAAGGCTGCAGATATCGGGATATCCATGGGGATCACAGGTACAGATGTGACCAAGGAAGCATCGTCACTTGTTCTCGGGGATGATAACTTCTCAACGATTGTTGCTGCCATCGAAGAAGGCAGAAATATCTATGAGAATATTCGTAAATTCATTCGTTATCTGTTGGCATCCAATGTGGGAGAGATTCTGACTATGTTTTTTGCCATGATGCTGGGTCTGCCTTTACCACTCGTTCCGATCCAAATTCTTTGGGTCAATCTAGTGACGGACGGACTGCCAGCGATGGCACTTGGAGTGGATCAGCCCGAGAAGGATTTGATGGAGCATAAACCTCGTGGTGCGAAAGAAAATATTTTTGCCCGCCGCTTAGGCTGGAAAATTATAAGCCGTGGATTCTTGATTGGTTTATGTACGCTAGGAGCATTTTGGCTAACCTTACGTATAGCACCAGAGAATCCTGCACAATTGATTCGGGCACAGTCCGTTGCTTTTGCAACACTAGTTATGGCACAGTTGATCCATGTTTTCGATTGCCGCAGTTCGCGTTCAGTGTTCCACCGCAATCCGTTCCAGAATAAGTATCTAGTGCTTGCCGTGTTGTCATCAGTCTTACTGATGCTGGCCGTAATGTACGTGCCTGTGCTCCAGCCTGTCTTCAAAACAGTGCCGCTCAATTTCCGCGAATGGTGTCTGGTGTTTGTAACAGCGGGGATCCCGACCTTCTTGATGGGTGCCGGCAGTGTTTGGGGTGGCAAACGTAATCGTGGACGCAGCGGCAGTAATCCGATGATAAAAAGTACAAAAATTTCAGCATAAAGTCAATACTAATGCTCCATTCCTAAAGGTATACTTGTTGCAGTTAACCGCTCATATGCTTGCGAAATGCTCAATTACACAGAACTTTAAGCTTAAGCGAATGCTAACATAACATAACCTTTAGGAGTGGACTTTTAATGGAATTCACAAAAATGCACGGCCTCGGTAATGACTTCATCGTTGTTTTCGGCGAGCAAGAGCTGCCAAGTAATGCAGCGGAGCTTGCTGTAACCCTATGCAACCGGTTCTTTGGAATCGGTGCTGACGGACTGGTATATATCCTGCCTTCTGAGCGTGGCGATTTCAAGATGCGTATTATGAATTCTGATGGTTCGGAGGCGGAGCAGTGCGGAAATGCCATTCGCTGTGTCTCTAAATATGTATATGACCACGGACTGGTAAGCTCAGAGCAGATTGTAATAGAAACGATTGGTGCCGGAGAACAAAAGGTTACTTTAAACGTGAAAGACGGTGTTGTGGAGACTGTAACCGTAGATATGGGCGAACCTGTATTGTCCGGTCTGCAAATTCCAGTATCTATTGATGCAGAGCCAGTGCTCGCTCAGCCGATTGAAGCGGACGGAACCGAATTTAAGTTCACAGCGGTATCCATGGGAAATCCTCATTGCGTGATTTACGTAGAAGATGCAGTGAATTTTGATCTTGCCACATGGGGACCTAAGCTTGAGGTACATCCTTTGTTCCCGAGAAAAGTAAACGTTGAATTCGCAACGGTACTGGATCGGGGCAGAGTGGATATGCGTGTCTGGGAACGTGGGGCAGGACCTACGCTTGCCTGTGGCACTGGAGCCTGTGCAACCCTTGTCTCCTCTGTACTGAATGATCTTACAGACCGGGCAGCTTGGATTAGTCTAAAGGGCGGCGATCTCTATATTGAATGGAATGAAGAGGATAATCATGTGTATATGACTGGACCTGCTGAGGTCGTATTCACGGGCAGTGTAGCAATATAGAAAAATAATAAAAAGGCAGTCCAAGAGCACATTCTTGGACTGCCTTTTTTGTGTTTCTAACCTGAGGTGACTTTAAGCAGCCGAATAATGGAAGGAGTAACCGAGAATAATACTACAATGTTTATGAAAAAAAGGAGGGGAGCTTGTTGAACATCAACGGGTTAACTAAAAAAAATAAATCCGGTAAGGGACAGCAAGCTGACCCGGCAGGTCCAGGTTCTGGAGTGAGATTAACCATTCATCTGGAGCAGACGCTAAACAATATCATAACCGAGCTGGGAGATAGTCCGGATCTTAGAATCCGCCAGGTAAAGCTTGGTGAGGAATCCGTTGTTGAGGCTGCTGCGGTACATCTTAATGGTCTAGCTAAGACAGAAACCGTGAATCAATTTGTAATGGGTTCATTGCTCTCCATAACAGATGAGATGCTTAAGGAAAGTAATACTGCAGCAAATAATAATCTGAATGACCTCATTTTAAACCGTGCCCTGGAAATAGGTGAAGCGCAGCTGCAGGAGGATTGGAACGAGGTGCTGCTCGGAATTCTTTCTGGGAAGACACTGATTCTCATTGAAGGTTATGACAGTGGCATCATGTGTGAGACTGAAGGAGGGGAAGCTCGTTCTGTCACTGAACCCTCCACTCAGCTAGTTGTGCGTGGTCCAAAGGATAGCTTTGTTGAATCTTTGGCTACGAATGTCTCATTAATACGCAGAAGAATAAGATCACCCAAACTAAGACTCGAGCATGTGAAGATCGGGGCGGTAACTCAGACCGATGTGGTTTTTATGTACATCAAGGATACTGCGGACGAGAAGCTGGTTGAAGAAGTTAGAAAACGGCTGCAGCAGATTAATGTAGATGCCATCATGGAATCCGGTTATATCGAAGAGCTGATTCAGGATAAGACCTTTACCCCTTTTCCGACCATCAATAACAGCGAGCGGCCAGACGTTGCTGCAACGAATCTGTTAGAAGGGAGGGTAGTGATTGTCGTTGATGGTACCCCCTTTGTATTGATTTTGCCTGCAGTTTTCACTCTTTTTTTTCAGTCAGCTTCGGATTATGCGCAAAGGTTCGATATTGCAATTCTGATGCGAATTATTCGGTATATCAGTTTTATCGTGCTTATTCTAGGGCCTTCCGTGTATATAGCTTTGACGACGTTTCATTATGAGATGATCCCTACGACTTTGCTGATCAACCTTTTATCGCAACGGGAAAATGTGCCTTTCCCCGCTTTTGTCGAAGCTATTCTAATGGAAGGTGCGTTTGAGATCATCCGGGAAGCGGGAGTAAGAATGCCGCGTGCAGTTGGGCAGACCGTATCTGTAGTAGGTGCTCTGATTCTTGGTCAGGCTGTGGTAGAGGCTGGAATTATTACGCCCGTTATGGTGATTGTGGTCGCGTTGACCGGGATTGCGAGCTTTGCCATTCCAGCGTATAACATGGCGATTGCGGGCAGAATTATCCGTTTTGGTTTTTTGATATTGGCTGGTATGTTTGGTTTTTACGGGATTACACTGGGTTTAATCGTACTGGTTGCACATATGAACAGTCTGCGGACTTTTGGCGTTCCTTATTTGTCTCCAATAGTGCCTTTGTCATCCAGAGGTCAGAAGGATGCCGTCTTAAGGCTGCCTTTGTGGGCGCTTGGCACAGCAGAACCAGCTCCTGCTACTGCGCAGCAAGGGAACATTTCAGAAGGGAAGGAGATCACAACCGGACATGAACAGAACCTATCTCCAAAAATTCTTGATAAGACTAAAGGGACACAGCCGCATAAGAAAGGAAAGCAAGATTCTGAGTAAATGCAATTTTTTCTTAGCAGGACTTTTACCTTGCGTATTGATCTGTCTTAGTCTCACAGGCTGCTGGGATAGTGTGGAATTAAACAGAAGAGCCATCGTTTCCGGTGTGTCCATAGATAGAGGACCTACAGAAGAAGAGAAATATGTATTATCCTTTCAGGTTATCGTTGCTGACGAAATCTCTGGGAAGAACGCTAGAGGGACTTCACCTGTTTCGGTTTATAAAGGTAGCGGCCGCACTATGTTTGAAGCATTAGCTAATGCCTCGCGTCAGACTGCACGTTTTTTGTCTTTAGGACATATTAGGGTGGTCATCATTTCCGAGAAGTTCGCTCAAGAAGGCATCAAGGATATCATGGATGTGCTGGAAAGGGAAAGCGAAACCCGGCTGACAAGCCTGATTTTTATTTCCAAGGGACAGCCTGCAAGTGAATGTATGACGACTATGACCGTGTTCGGAAGGATTCCAGCCAATGATTTGGTGGAGAAGCTGCAGACAACCTCTAAACAATTCGGATATAACTATCGGATGGAAGTGGATGATATTATCCGGGGGATTCAGGTTCCTGGTGGGGGGCCTGTGATCAATGGCGTGCTAGTGACTGGAGATTTGGACCAGAGGGAGAGCAACGATAATTTAAAGAACATAAGTCCGAAGACCATAATAAAGGTTACCGGTCTTGCAGCTTTTAAAGAAGACAAGCTTAAAGGATGGCTGCTCGGCGAAGAGGCGATCGGTACCGTTCTACTTAAGAATAAAATATCTCAGATGCCGGTATTGGTCTCGATAGGGGAGAAGGACTATATATCGTTTAATGTGTATTTATCACAGGTACATATCCACGCTGATGCGAAAGATATAGAGCATCCTATCTTCACGGTTAATGTCACTCAGCAGGCTGGATTAAAGGAATCGCCCAATGGCTTGGATCTAACAGATCCAACAGTGTTAAACGATCTTTCGAAGCTTTTGGAAAAGAATATTCAAGAACAGATCCGCGCTGCCATAGCAACTGCCCGTTCATTAAAAAGTGATTATCTAGGTTTCGGTGAAGCAGTAGAAAGAGCTAATCCACGTGGCTGGAAACAAGTAAAAGATCATTGGGAGAGTATATTTGAAACCTGCCAGATTAATATCGAGGCTGATGCTGTGATCAGGCATACGGATATGCGAAGTGATTCCTTTCAATCCAAGAATAAGTAATGACAATAAAGGAGGGGCAGCTATGGGAAAGATAAAAATAGGACTACTCCAATTTTTCACGTTGACTTTGTTGTTTGAGCTGGGAACAGCGCTGGTAGTGAATCTTGGGATGGAGTCTGGTAAAGATGCGTGGATTTCCATACTCCTCGGAAATTTGATCGGTTTGATTGTATTTTCGGGGTACACTTATTTGTACAGAAAGTTTCCGGATCTCCCCTTAACGGCTTATACCCGCAAGCTATTGGGAAAATCCTTAGGTACGGTGATTTCCGTTCTCTACATTACCCTATTCCTCAATTTAGCGGGTCGTGATTTACGGGATGGCAGTTCCATGCTGGTTATGGCTACTATGCACCGCACACCTTTGTTTATTATTTCAACGTTGATGATCTTATCTTCTGCGTATGTTTTGCATAAAGGAGTAGAGGTATTATCCCGAACTTCATTGGTATTCGCAACTCTTGTAATGCTGATAGGAATATTTTGCTCGATCATGCTGATGTTATCGGGCTCAATTAATTTGAATCGATTACTTCCTATTTTTGAGAATGGGTTCCAGCCTGTGATTGATTCTGTTATTCGCCAGAACTATATGTTCCCTTTTGGTGAAATGATTTGTTTTACCATGCTAATGCCCTATCTGAACAATGTTAAAAAAGGTCCTTGGGTCATCGCCGCAGGGATATTTGTTTCAGGTTTGCTCTTAAGTCTGACTATGATGCTGAATATTTCCGTGCTTGGCACAGATATAGTGAAACGGTCACCCCTCCCTCTGATGCCCACGATTAGCAAGATTTCAATCTCCGATTTTATTCAACGTGTGGATATTCTAATTGTTATGGTGCTGATTATCGGCGTTTTTTTCAAAATGTCTGTGTTTTTTGCGGCCGCACTTATAGGAATTTCGGAATTGTTCAAGATTCCTTACCGGAGAATGGTCTATCCCTGTGCTCTGATCATTCTGTTCAGCTCGATGTTGAATGCGCGGAGCTTTACTGAACATATTAATGAGGGGGGGAGATTGTTATATACGATTTTTCCCTTCTTTATGGTGTTGATCCCTGTAATTCTTATCATCGTTGCGGCGATAAGAAGTCATCTTTCCCCGCCACGTTCTGGTTGATGTCCTGTTTTCCAGTAATAGATATCGGGGATGAACAAGCAGAGCAGCAAAATACAAACAGTTGCTTTCTCAGAGGCAGTGTATAACAGGTAATTAAGGATATATCCAATGTTACCCAGCCCATAGCCATACAGCCAATCTAGCAAATAAATATACAGCAAGCAGAGAGTGGCTAGCAGTAAAGTTACAGCGTATTTTCGGATCAGAAACTTTCTTGTTTTTTTCTTCAAAGTATTCTCTCCTTTATGGAAATAACGGCATTAACGTTAGTATGAAGCTTTTTACATATGAACATGCATGGTGATATTTTGGTCTAAATGCTTTTCTTTTGTAAAGCTTATCATCCATACCGATTTATGTTACATTAGTATGAAACTAAAGTTAGAAACTAATGTGGCAGGGGAGGATCTTGTTGTGAAGCCGGATTTACGTTCCGCATGGGGAAATAAAGTATTAGTCGGAGACGGAGCGATGGGGACCTACTTATATCAGAAGGGTTTCCCGGTCGGCATTTCCTATGAAGAATTAAATTTGACCTCTCCGGGGGTAATCGAAGATGTTCATCGCAGCTATATTGAGGCAGGGGCAGTGCTGCTGGAAAGCAACACCTTCTCGGCGAACTATGACAGGCTGTCCAAATATGGTCTAGAATCCAAGGTTGAGGAAATAAATCGAGCCGGGGTTAGAATCGCTCGCCAGGCTGCTGGAGATCATGGGTATGTATTAGGAGCTGTAGGATCTATTCGTGCGGGCAAACGTGCGAATCTCTCTTCCACAGAGCTGAAAAAATATTTTACACAGCAGATTGCTGCATTGCTAGAAGAGGACGTAGATGGCATTATGCTGGAAACCTTTTACGATGTTGAGGAACTGCATTTAGCTCTAAGAACGCTCCGCAAGATCAGCTCGCTTCCTGTAGTTTGCCAATTAGCTGTCGATGAAACGGCACGCACATTAGATGGATTAACTTTGCCAGAAGCCTTTCGTATTCTGGAAGGCGATGGCGCTGATGTTATCGGATTTAACTGTAACACAGGCCCGAACGGAATGAAGCGAGCGCTCAAAGCTGTACAAGGGAATCTGGTTCTGCCAGCCTCTGTGTATCCAAATGCGGGTGTGGCGGATTATGTAGACGGAGAATATCGGTACGGGGCTTCACCAGAATATTTTGGCCAAATGGCACAGACTTTCGCGGAGATGGGCTGCCGGATAATCGGTGGTTGCTGTGGTACAACTCCGCAGCATATCGCAGAAATCTCCTCTGCACTGAAGAATTATGTACCGCAACCGCTTCCTAAACCGTTGCCACCTGCAGTGGAGCGTGTATCGCTGCAAGAGAATTTTGGCGATGAGGATAGAGATGGTAGAGAGCCGAACCTGGTTGATCTGGTAAAGGAACGACATACGGTTATTGTTGAGCTTGATCCACCTCGTGAATTGGATATTGCAAAGTTTATGCAGGGCGCAGAAGTTCTGAGAAGAGCAGGCGCGGATGCGCTGACACTCGCCGACAACTCCCTGGCTGTCACACGGATGAGCAACATGGCTTTGGGACATTTGGTGCACGCTAAAACTGGACTTCGTCCGCTAGTGCATATTGCTTGCCGGGATCGTAATTTGATTGGTACTCAATCCCATTTGATGGGTTTTGATGCGCTTGGAATTGATCATGTGCTGGCTGTAACAGGTGATCCTGCGAAATTTGGAGATCTTCCCGGCTCAAGCTCGGTTTATGATTTAACCTCTTTTGAGATTATTAGAATGATCAAGCAGCTGAATGACGGGATTTCCTTCTCAGGTAAACCTTTGAAACAGAAAGCGAATTTTGTAATCGGAGCTGCATTTAACCCGAATGTTAAACATTTGGATAAGGCAGTGCAACGTCTGGAGAAGAAAATTGCCTCTGGTGCCGACTATATTATGACCCAGCCTGTCTATGATCAGGAACTTATCGTGAAGATAGCTGAGGCAACAGCACATCTGGAAATCCCCGTATTCATTGGTGTTATGCCACTGGCAAGCGGACGTAATGCAGAGTTTCTACATAATGAGGTTCCCGGTATTCAGCTTACGGACGATGTCCGCAACCGCATGAAGGGACTTGAAGGGGAAGCTGGAAGAGCAGAAGGTGTCGCTATCGCTAAGGAACTGTTAGATGTTGCTACTGCCCATTTTAATGGAATCTATCTGATGACTCCGTTCATGTTCTATGATATGAGCGCACAGCTAATGGAGTATGTGTGGGAGAAATCAGGACGCAAATTGTCCCCCTTGTTTCGCTAGTAATAATCAATTACAATAGTGTAATGGATGTGATTCCGTTGTCATTTAGCATGACCGGATACGGTCAATCGTCCCTGCAATTCGGCGGCTACAAGATTATGTTCGAAGTGAAATCGGTGAATCACCGGTACTGCGAAGTTGTACTGCGGATGCCCCGGGATTGGACGGGTTATGAGGATGTGTTGAGAAGAAAGGTTCAACAGCACATCAAACGGGGAAGAATAGATGTTACCATCAATAGAGAGCACGATGAGTCGACAGTTAGACCGGTTCTGAATCACTCTGCTGTAATGACCTATCTAAAGGCAGCAGAGCAGCTTAAGAACGAATATGGTTTGACTGGTGAGTTGACTTTACGTGATATACTTTCTATACCCGGTATTATGGACAGCAAAGACGAGGCTGCGGGTGCCGTGTCTGCGACATTAGAAGACTACTCCGAAGTATTGGAGGCGGGACTTGAGCAGTGTTTGCAGTCTCTGCTGGAGATGCGCGCCCGTGAAGGCAGTTATCTAGCCGCAGATATTGAACAGCGCCTGAACCATCTTGAGAACATGCATGCTGAAATGGTTGAACTTGCACCTGTCGTAATCATTGAATATCGTGAGAAACTTCGACATCGATTGAATGAACTAAATGATGGGACGTTCGCTTTTGATGAGCATAAATTCGGGATGGAGATCGCTATTTTTGCAGATCGCTGTAATATTGATGAAGAGTTGACCCGGTTGTATAGTCATTTCGAGCAATGCAGAGCCCTCCTGAAGGGGAAAGGACCGGTAGGACGCAAACTGGATTTTCTCATTCAGGAGATGAACCGTGAGACGAATACAATCGGATCGAAATGCAATCATCTAACTCTCGTGGGTCTTGTGCTAGATATGAAAGCAGAACTGGAGAAGATTCGAGAACAAGCTGCGAACATAGAGTAATCGGGAATAGGTAATAGCATAGAACTTTATGGGGGGAACTACCGGAACATGGCAATCAAACTTATTAACATTGGCTTTGGAAATATTGTGTCTGCCAACCGCATTATTTCTATCGTCAGTCCGGAATCTGCACCAATCAAACGTATTATCCAGGAGGCACGTGATCGGCATATGTTGATCGACGCCACCTATGGCCGACGGACTCGTGCCGTAATCATTACAGATAGTGATCATGTCATCCTATCGGCTGTACAGCCGGAGACTGTGGCGCATCGCTTATCCAGTAAAGATGACGACAACGACGAATAACAACTAAATGGAGTGTATTATGTCAAAAGGATTGCTCATCATATTATCCGGACCTTCCGGCGTGGGTAAAGGTACTGTTTGTACTGCACTACGTCCGAAGATGCCCGAACTTGTCTACTCAGTTTCTGCTACTACTCGCAGTCCGCGTGCGGGTGAGGAAGATGGCGTCAACTATTTTTTCAAAAGCAAAGAGGAATTTATGACAATGATCGAAGCCGATCAATTGCTTGAATACGCGGAGTACGTAGGTAATTATTACGGTACTCCCCGTGATTTTGTAGAGAGAACTCTCAATAGCGGCAAAGACATTATTCTCGAAATTGAGGTTCAAGGAGCTCTCAAAGTCAAAGAGAAATTTCCTGAAGGGATTTTTGTGTTCCTTCTTCCTCCATCCATGGACGAGTTGAAGGACCGCATTCGCGGACGGGGTACTGAGCATCCAGATGTGATCGATCACCGCATGACTGTAGCGGAAGATGAGATCAACTTAATGCAGCATTATGATTATGCTGTTGTGAATGATGAGATTGATCTGGCTTGTAAGAGAATAGAAAGCATTATTATCGCCGAACATTGTAAAGTCAGATAATTTATGCTGAAGGTCAAATGGTATTAACAGTAAACTATGAAGAGGTGTCCCAGTGCTATATCCATCCATTGATGAAATGATGACTAAGGTTGACAGTAAGTATTCGCTCGTTGTCGCTGCTGCACGTCGTGCTAGACAATTGCGTGAGGGTGGCAAGACAGATGTGAAGAATCCTAGATCGCATAAATTTGTTGGTGTTGCTCTTGAGGAAATTTACGAAGATCGCATTACTCTAACCCGCGGTGAAGAGTAGTCTCAAGCATAAGTAATAATGACCTATTGTAGAAACGGATGCCGCCTATTTGTTTTGAGGCGCTGCCGTTTCTTCTTGGGTTATGGAGCATTTACGGGTCTTAAATTTATGATGAAAGCCCAGAACCGGGCTCTTTATGACAACCGGAAGGTTGTTATTTTTTTCTCGTCGTAAAGATAGCCATTCGTTGTAAGAGTAGGGAACAGGGGGGAGATCATGTTGAAGAGCTTGAAGGGGAAGACTATTTTACTTGGGATCACAGGAGGAATTGCTGCTTATAAAGCGGCGTCCTTGACCAGTAAGCTTGTCCAAAAAGGAGCCGAGGTTCATGTCATTATGACAGCTTCGGCGAAGCAGTTCATTACAGAATTAACTCTACAGTCACTATCGAAGCAACGAGTATATAGCGATACATTCCAGGAGAGAGATCCATCCTCCATTTCACATATTGATCTGGCAGATGCTGCGGATCTTGTGCTGGTAGCACCCGCAACCGCAAATATAATTGCCAAAATGGCACACGGTATCGCCGATGATATGTTATCTACTACACTGCTTGCTACTACGGCTCCTATTATGGTTGCACCAGCTATGAATGTTCATATGTATCAGCATCCAGCTGTACTTAATAATTTGAATATTCTCGCTAGCCGAGGCATTCATTTTATTGAGCCTGGTGAAGGACTGCTGGCATGTGGATACGTTGGCAAAGGTCGGCTAGAAGAGCCAGAGGCTATTGTGAGTGTGGTTGAGAATTTTTTTGCACACCAAGCTAGCGTCGCATCCAAACCTCTTGCGGGTAAAAAAATCGTCATCACAGCGGGTGGAACGGTAGAACGGATTGATCCAGTGCGTTATATCTCCAATGATTCATCCGGTAAAATGGGCTTCGCGCTAGCACGTGCTGCACGTGCAATGGGTGCTGAGGTAACGTTGATTGCTGCGCGTACAGATGAGGCTCCTCCACAGGAACCAGAGATTTCAGTCATTCGTGTTCAATCTGCACAGGAAATGTATGAAGCAGTTACCGCACTGTGGGACAGCTGCGACATTATGATCAAGGCGGCTGCTGTATCGGATTACCGTCCGAAGCATAGTGAGCCTTCCAAGATTAAAAAAAGCGGAGAGACGATGACGCTTGAGCTTGTGAAGACAACGGATATTCTGGAAACACTCGGTAAGACCAAAAACAAGCAGTTTTTGGTCGGCTTTGCTGCGGAAACGGGCAATACGGAATTTTATGCTAAGGACAAGCTGGTCCGCAAAAACTGCGATCTCATCGTTGCTAACAATGTAGCGGCTGCAGGAGCCGGATTTGGAGCGGATACGAATATCGTTTCGATATATGATGTGAATGGATTGGTGCTTGAATTGCCACAATTGTCGAAGGATGAGGTTGCTCGTCATTTGCTGACGCTCGTGGCAGAGCGGATTACTGGAGCTTCATTATAATGGATATCGCCAAGGTCATTGTGGATGTGCCTGTACGCAGCACTGACCGGCCATTTGATTATAGTATTCCAGAATCCCTGAAGTTATGGATTGAAGTGGGCAGTCGGGTAGCCGTTCCGTTTGGGCACCGGACAGTCCAAGGTTTTGTAGTATCTTTAGAATCAGGCGAGACCCTAGTGAGTCCTAGCCTGAAGCCTATTCAAGAAGTGTTGGATTTGCTTCCGCCTTTATCTCCTGAATTAGTTGAGCTTGCGGACTGGATGAGTAAAAGATATGCATGTAGACGAATTTCAGCACTGCAGGCGATGTTGCCCACCGCTCTAAAAGGGAAGGCAGAACGGCTGATTTCACTTGGAGATGTGCAGGAAGAGACAGCATTTCCAGAGGATGAATTGTTCCCAATGTTTGCCGACACAGGGGATGAGGAACGACTAATCACAGAATTTATTGGACGTAGTGGCGAAGTTTCCATGAAGCAGCTTACTCGTGCATTTCCTGAGGCTGCTGAGACGGTGAAGTTCATGCTGCGGCGTGGAGTACTTATAGAGAGTCAATCCATTAAGGATAAAATGGGTAAGAAAAAGCTCAAGGCAGTCGATCTGGCGATAGGTGTCACTGCTGCCCGTGAGGCATTGAACAAATTCCCGAAAAAATCCGCACGCCAGAAGGAAGTTCTGAGCTTTTTAGTTGATATGGAAGCTACACTCCCTATGGCCCTTAAAGAAGTTTTGTCTGCACTCCAAGTAACGGCAAGTACTGTAAAGGCCTTGGAGGAAAAAGGTTTTATCGAGATCAGTGAAATTGAAGTCTATCGCGATCCTTATCAAGGGCGAGATTTTAAACCTACCACACCTCTACCGCTTACTGCGGAACAAGAGGTCGTATATACAAGAATTTCTCGAACCTTAGAGGAGCAGCTTCACGAAGTATTTCTGCTTCATGGAGTTACGGGTAGTGGTAAGACAGAGATCTATTTGCAATGTATTAAACGCTGTTTAGATCAGGGCAGACAGGCTGTTGTTCTTGTGCCAGAGATTGCTTTAACACCACAAATGGTGGAGCGGTTTAAGGGGCGGTTCGGCAGCGGTGTCGCGGTTATGCATAGCCGGCTGTCTGTTGGTGAGCGATACGATGAGTGGCGTAAAATCCGTGAAGGAAAGGCCACAGTCGCTGTAGGCGCAAGATCGGCCGTGTTTGCTCCTTTCTCCAACCTAGGGTTGATTATTATGGATGAAGAACATGAGACCTCTTATAAACAGGAGGAGAATCCGAAATATCATGCCCGTGATGCTGCTATTCGTAGAGCGGAACAGTGTGGGGCAGCTGTGATTCTAGGTTCTGCTACGCCTTCGCTGGAAAGCTATCATGCTGCAAGATCGCAGAGTGATATTCACTTTTCACCGGTACTGCTAGAGATGCCTACCCGTGCACTTGGAAATGAACTTCCAAAGGTGAACGTAGTAGACATGCGGGAAGAGCTTAAAGAAGGCAACCGTTCGATGTTCAGCCGAAAGCTTCATTCAGCACTGGAAGAGAGGCTGGAACGCGGAGAACAGACGGTGCTGCTACTTAACCGTAGAGGTTTCTCAACCTTTGTCATGTGTCGTAGCTGTGGTTACGTAGCCGGTTGTCCAGAATGTGATATCTCACTAACGTATCATAGCCGTAGTGACAATTTGCGTTGTCATTATTGCGGACATGCTGAACCAGCACCTAAGCTTTGTCCGGAGTGTGGGAGTGAGCATATCCGGTTTTTCGGAACGGGTACACAGCGGGTGGAGGAAGAGCTTGGTAAGCTGTTCCCAGGCATACGAGTGATTCGTATGGATGTGGACACAACAACAGAAAAGGGCTCGCATGAGAAGCTGCTGAACCAATTCCGAGACAAAAAAGCGGATATTCTCCTGGGCACTCAGATGGTAGCAAAGGGACTAGATTTTCCAGATGTCACTCTTGTTGGTGTAATCACAGCAGATTCAGCTTTGAACCTGCCCGATTTTCGCGCAGCAGAGAAGACATTCCAATTGCTTACACAAGTTGCAGGCAGAGCAGGCCGGCACCAGCTTCCAGGCGAAGTGGTCGTTCAGTCCTATACGCCAGAGCATTATTCTATTATTCATGCCAGCGGACATGACTATCTCTCTTTTGTACGTGAAGAGCTGAAGCATCGCAGAGGCCTCCATTATCCGCCATATTGCAGACTCATCCTGGTCACATTGTCTCATGAACAGCTGCCGCTTCTACTGCGGATGGCAGAGAATTATGCTCTGAATCTTCAGGGAAAGGCCAGACAGCTAAGGTGGTATGGAAGTCTCGATAAGCTAACCAGCGATGTGTTAGATCTGTTGGGTCCTGTGGCATCACCTATCCCTCGATTAAAGGGTAGATATAGATTTCAGTGTATGATAAAATGGCGCGGCGCCATCGATGTGATTGGACTTGTCCGCCAAGTGGCTGAAGAGTTAGAGGATTCTGTGCGGGATACCGGTCTTCAGATCAGCATTGATGTGGATCCGCAGATGTTGATGTAAATCCGTATCATGTTACAATGTAAAAAAAGAGCTTTATCAATTGACTTTAAATATAGAAATGTTCAGAACGGGAAGGTGTTTTGTAATGGCTATACGTTTGATCGTTAAAGAACCGGATGAAGTATTGCACAAAAAAGCTAAAGAAGTAGCTGTAGTTACTCCTAATGTTAAAAAATTGCTGGATGATATGGCACATACGATGTATGACGCTGAAGGAGTAGGGCTGGCGGCACCCCAAGTCGGAATTTTGAAACGTTTAATTGTGGTGGATGCGGATGAAGAGCATGGATTGATCAAAATGATTAACCCTGAAATCATCAGCATGGAAGGTGAACAGCTAGGACCAGAAGGATGTCTTAGTATTCCTGGCTTGAATGGTGATGTTCGCCGTGCGGAGACTGTAACTGTACGTGGCCTTAACCGTGAGGGAAAAGAGATTACGATAACCGGCAGTGGTTTACTTGCCCGGGCTTTTCAGCATGAGATTGACCATTTGAATGGAGTTCTATTTACAGATATCGCTGAAAAAGTATACGAGATGACTGCTAACGAGACTGAGGAGTGAGGAATATGAAGATTGTATTCATGGGAACTCCAGCTTTTGCGGTGCCAAGCTTGCAAATGCTGGTAGATGAAGGCTATGAAGTTGTAGCTGTCATCACCCAACCAGATCGTCCGCAGGGGAGAAAAAAGATCTTGGCTCCTTCACCAGTTAAGGAAGCCGCATTAGCTCTCGGATTACCTGTGCTTCAGCCAGAACGCATGCGTCGTCCTGAGGCAGTCGCCGAGCTGGCAGCTTATGAGCCGGATTTGATCGTCACGGCTGCTTATGGTCAAATTTTGCCTAAAGCTGTGTTGGACTTACCGCGGAATGGTTGTGTGAATGTACACGGTTCGTTGCTTCCTAAATATCGGGGAGGTGCTCCGATTCAGCGCAGTATCATCAATGGTGAGAAAGTGACCGGCGTTACTTTGATGTATATGGCTGAGGGGCTGGATACCGGTGACATGATCTCTCGTGTCGAAGTGGCTATTGAGGATGAGGATACCTCTGGAACTCTTTTTGAGAAGCTGAGCCTGGCTGGACGAGATCTGTTAAAGTCTGAAATGCCACGTTTAGTAAGCGGAAAAGTTCAAGCTGTTCAGCAAGACGATAGTGAGGCAACTTATGCCCCTAACCTTAATCGCGAGGATGAACGCTTGGATTGGAACGCTAGCTCACGTGACAACTATAATCGAATTCGTGGATTAGTTCCTTTTTCCGGCGCATTTACGCTCTGGAATGGTGAGACCTTTAAAGCTTGGGCTTCTAAGCTGCCTGAAGCGCAGAAAGCAAGCGATAGTGCTCCAGGAACGGTGCTTTCTGTAACTGAACGAGGTGTCGAAGTGAAAACAGGTGACGGAAGTCTGCTGCTGACAACGGTTCAACCTGCTGGCAAAAAAGCAATGAGTGCGGCCGATTTTAGCCGTGGTGCTGTTATGAAGCTAGGGACGGTGTTAGGTTGAGCGGCGGTGGAAATGGTGTTGGCCGATCAGCAGTAAATCCTAGCGCTGGTAAGAGACAGGGGAATAACTCTAAAGCAGTTGGCAACAACGGCAGAGCTGGCAACAAGGGTAAGGTTACCCCTGCTTCTGCCCGGGAAATCGCGCTTGATATAATGGTTAAAGTTGAGCAGCAAGGTGCTTATAGCAATTTGCTGCTCAACAGCAGTCTACAGAAGGCAACGCTTAGCAGAGAAGATGCCGGATTGGTCACAGAACTTGTCTATGGCTCTATTTCGCGGATGAACACCCTGGATTATGTGCTTGAAGGATTTGTTAGTAAAGGGATAGCCAAACTGCAGCCATGGGTCCGTAATTTACTGCGGTTTAGTTTATATCAAATTATGTATCTCGATCGTATACCGTCCCATGCAGCTGTAAATGAGGCTGTTAATATAGCGAAGAAAAAAGGCCACCAGGGAATCTCAGGGATGGTTAACGGCGTGCTGCGCAGTGTATTGCGTGCTGGTGATCTGCCAGTTCTGCCTGAGGGACTAAGTCAAGCGCAGCGGATATCGATATTATATTCACATCCGTTGTGGTTAGTGGAACGTTGGATTACCGAGTACGGTGCCGACACGGCGGAAGCTATTTGTGCATCAAACAATGAGCCGCCTGCGGTCAGTGTACGCGTGAATACAACGATGATCAGTCGTGAAGCTCTGCTGAACCAGATGATTGAACAAGGTCTGCAAGCTTCAGCATCTGATGTTAGTCCCTATGGCATTGTTGTGAAAGGCGGCGGAAACCTGGCACTCACCTCCTGGTATCGTGATGGATATATCTCCGTTCAGGATGAGAGTTCTATGCTTGTAGCTGAAGCGGTAGCTCCGGAGCCTGGCATGAGAGTGCTTGACTGTTGCGCTGCTCCTGGGGGCAAAACAGCACATATGGGCGAGCTCATGAAAGATGAAGGATCGATTTATGCTAATGATCTGCATTTGCATAAAGCGAAATTGATCTCAGATCAAGCAGAACGTTTAGGTCTTGATTGCGTATCTACAGGCAGTGCAGATGCGCTGGAGCTGGAGCACACTTTAGAGCATCAATCCTTTGATAGAATTCTTCTCGACGCACCTTGCTCTGGACTCGGCGTAATTCGCCGTAAGCCAGACCTCAAATGGCGTAAGCAGCCGGAAGATGTGGCTAGCGTAGCGTCATTGCAACGGGAATTGCTGCAGTCGGTCTCTAAACTGTTGAAACCGGGTGGCATTCTGGTATATAGTACCTGTACTACTGAACAAGCAGAAAATAGTGAAGTAGTAGCTGAATTTTTGAAGCAGAATCCTGACTTCACTGCTGTAACTTTTGCCTCCCCATTATGGGACAGGCTGGAGGGTACTGCGCTGGCTGAGGGTGAAGGAATTCAGCTGCTGCCTCATCATTATGGGAGCGACGGGTTCTATATTTCCAAGCTTCAGAGAGTCTTGTAATATAGCAAATTTTCTGACAATTGTAGTATCCTCCGCCCGCCGGGCTACCGTACGGCGGGCGTTTTCTTTTACCGTCTCTGAAATTTGTGTTAAAATAGGAAGAATGAGAAATAA
The DNA here is from genome assembly GCF_037970385.1 of Paenibacillus sp. FSL R5-0928. NCBI lineage: Bacteria > Bacillati > Bacillota > Bacilli > Caryophanales > Paenibacillaceae > Paenibacillus > Paenibacillus sp. FSL R5-0928. Next base: position 3,004,803 of record NZ_CP150225.1, read on the forward strand.
TACGCATATCCTTATGAAAGAACAGGTGTAGATAATAATGAAACCTTTAATATATGATTTTTCTTTAGAAGAGTTACAACAGTGGGCGAAAGACAATGGTGAGCCTGCTTTTCGTGGTGGACAAATTTTTGATTGGCTGTATGTAAAACGTGTAAATGACTTCGAAGCAATGAGCAATTTGTCCAAAGGGCTTCGCCAGAAGCTGAATGAACAATTCTCTATTGCAGCGCTAACTGAAATTACTAAAATGGAATCTAAAGATGGAACTGTAAAATTCCTGTTTGGATTGCATGACGATCATGCTATCGAAACAGTTATCATGAAACATAATTATGGCAATAGCGTTTGTGTAACAACCCAAGTAGGGTGCCGAATCGGCTGTACTTTCTGCGCTTCCACACTAGGTGGATTAAAACGGGATTTGACAGCGGGAGAAATTGTAGCTCAGGTAGTTCGTTCCCAACAAATCCTGGATGCGCGCGGCGAACGTGTCAGCAGCATTGTTATCATGGGTACTGGTGAGCCGTTTGAGAACTATGATGCAACAATGAGATTCCTGCGTCTAATGATTCATGAGAAGGGCCTAAATATCGGACAACGGCATATTACTGTTTCCACCAGCGGTATTGTACCGAGCATTTATAAATTTGCAGAAGAAGATACCCAGATTAATCTGGCGATTTCAATTCATGCGCCTAACGACGCCTTGCGTTCAAAGCTAATGCCTGTTAACCGCCGTTTTCCGTTTGATGATGTAATTGAATCCTTGCGTTATTATCAAGCTAAGACGGGACGACGTGTCAGCTTTGAATATGCCTTGATCGGCGGGGTAAATGACCAACCGGAGCATGCTGAGGAATTGGCTGGGGTGCTTAAGAGCATGCTGTGCCACGTCAATTTGATTCCGGTAAACCATGTGCCTGAGCGAAAATATGTACGTACTTCACGCAATGATATCTTTGAGTTTCAACGTATTTTGGCTGATAACGGGGTGAATGTTACTATTCGCCGTGAGCAAGGCCATGATATCGCGGCCGCATGCGGACAGCTGCGTGCCAAACATATGGAGTTGGGGTGAGGATATTTGATCAGAACAGTTCATGCCAGCGATATTGGCCGAGTGCGCTCTGTCAATGAGGATTCGGTCTGGATCGGCGCGACGCGCCACGGTTATACACTTGGCATAATTGCCGATGGGATGGGTGGACATCAGGCTGGTGAAACCGCAAGCAGGCTCGCTTTGGAGACAATGAGGAATAACCTAGACGGGTTAGAGTCTGGCCTTCAAGACGAAGCTCTGCGTGATGCGTTGTCAGCTGCTATTTTGGAAGCTAACAGCACTGTGTTCAGGGAGGCTTCCGGTGACGATAAGTATCATAATATGGGTACTACTGTCGTTGCTGTTCTTTTGAATGGATCAAACGGATATATTGGCCATATCGGAGACAGCAGAGCCTATTTAATAAAAGACAGTGCGGCAGTTCAACTAACCGAGGATCATACGCTAGTCAATGAGCTGTTCAAGAACGGTCAGATCAGTGTGGAGGAATTGGATAATCATCCGCGTCGTAATGTGCTGACGAGGGCACTTGGAACAGATGCTGAGGTTGAAGTTGATATGGCGCCTATAGCTCTGCTACCTGGGGAAATTTTGCTTCTATGCAGCGATGGTTTAAGCAACTTTGTCACAAATGAGCATTTAGGCAAAGTAGCAGGTATACATGAGATATCGTTAGAGGAAAGAGCGGACCGTTTACTTCAGCTGGCACTGCTCGCCGGCGGTGGCGATAATATTAGCGTCGCTTTGTTAGAACATCATGGAGAGGCCGCTGTGCCCGAAACAAAGGAGTGGGATTGATGATCGGTCACGAATTGGGCGGCCGTTACCAAGTCATCGAACGGATCGGCGGAGGTGGAATGGCGCTCGTCTATAGAGCACATGACATTCTTTTAAACCGAAATGTCGCCATCAAAGTATTGCGCAATCAGTTTGTGCATGACGAGGAATTTATTCGCCGTTTTAGGCGTGAGGCGCAATCTGCCGCATCTTTGTCTCATCCGAATGTCGTCAGCATATACGATGTAGGACAAGAAGACGAAATTCATTACATTGTCATGGAGTATATTGAGGGTCAGAATCTTAATGAAATTATAAAAGAACGAGCGCCATTACAGGTTGATGAATCCGTACGGATCGCTTCACAAATCTGTGATGCCCTAGATCATGCGCATCAGAATCAAATTATTCATCGTGATATAAAACCACATAATATCCTGATCGGACGCAACGGCCGGGTGAAAGTAACCGACTTTGGGATTGCCCGCGCAGTTACGTCAACAACCATTACACAGACCGGTTCTGTGGTTGGTTCAGTACATTATTTCTCGCCAGAGCATGCCAAAGGTGTCTCTACAGGAGAAAAGTCTGACTTGTATTCATTAGGTATTGTACTTTATCAAATGCTTACCGGAAGCCTGCCCTTCTTGGGAGAGAGTCCGATTAGTGTAGCTTTAAAACATCTGCAAGAAGAGTTTGAAGAACCAAAACTTCTGAATCCACTCATTCCGCAAAGCGTTGAGAATGTAATTCTGAGATCAATGCGTAAAAATCCGGAGGAGCGGTACGACTCTGCCAAAGAAATGTTGCAGGATTTGGAAACATGCTTATTGCCGGAGCGCCGCAGTGAGGCGAAGATTCTGTTCAACGATGAAGAAGATGAGGATCGTACGCGGGTTATCCCGGCGATAAAACCGATTCAAAGAAGCAATGGTAATCGTAATCATCGTGAGGAACGGATGGTTCGTGATGAAGATGATGAACCGGTGCCTTCAAGCAAAGGTAAAAAACAATGGGCAAAACCCACATTATGGATTGGGCTTACCTTGCTGTTGCTGTTGGCTATGGCCAGTCTCGTATGGTACGTTAAATCACAGCTAGTTGTTCCTGAGGTTTCCGTTCCTTATGTAGTAGGTAAACAGATAGAACAAGCACAAACTGAGCTTGAGGATTTGGGGCTTGAGGTTGCTGATCCTATTCTGTATGACTACAGTCCGAATTTTGAAGAGAATGTGGTCATTAAGCAAAGTAGGGAAAAGGATGCCAAAGTGAAAAAAGGAGCGTCCCTAATACTCACTGTGAATACGGCTAAGCCACTACCCAAGATGCCAGATGTAGTTAACAAGAGCTTTGATGATGCGGTTAAAGCATTGATGGCGCTGGGTGTAGCCCAGGACCGGATTGATAATAAACCTCTCTATGACGAAAATACAGATGAAGGTCTCATTGTAAAATCTGACCCTGCATTAAATACAGAATTCGATCCTGAGACGGTTCAAATCACCCTTTACGTTAGTAAAGGAGAAGAAAGTGTACTGTTGCCAGATCTCATCGGTAAGACGGAGAGTGAGGCAAAGGCGCTGCTGGAAGGTGCCAAGCTTGTTCTTGGAGAAGTTAAACAAGAATCCAGCTTCAGCATTGAAGAAGGTAAAGTAACAAAGACTTGGGCATTTGATAAGGGGACAGGTACTTCTGTTCCACCTGGAACAGCGATTACGATTTACTTAAGTACAGGTTATCCACCTGAAGCCCTGAATTATACCTTTAATGTGCCAGTCGCTCCTGCTCAGGATGGGAAAAAGAGCAAGATTCGTATCGAATTCGTGGATGCGCGCAATAATGGAGAGAAGCAGGATTGGGGAACACGTACCATTGGAAAGAGCCAAGTGTTATCTGTGAATCTAGTATTGGCTCCTAATAAAGATGGTTCAGTTATTGTTACCCGTGACGGTGTACTTTTGGATACTTATGTCATTCCTTATATCGATGCTAAGAACGGAACCGTTCAGGAGCCTGAACCACCAGTTATAGCAACACCACAGCCAACTCCAACACCTTCTGCTGAACCTACGCCTACAATTGAACCTACGATTGAACCGGAGATCTTGCCAGGTTCAGGTTCAGAGAATGACGGAGGGAATAACGGGGCGGTGAATCAGACAGGTTTCGTAAACAATAGTTCTATAAATAGTGAATCGACTAATAATGGCAATAATAAGCACAACAATAAAGGCAAGGATAAATCTAAAGATAAAAACAACAACTAAACAGGATTTAACCTGAACGGTTGGCGTAGCGAAATGACCCGGGGATATCAGACTTGGGTCATTTTCGCAAAATCAGGAGAGGAAGGCTCACTATGTATGCCTGAAGGTATAATTGTTAAGGCGTTAAGCGGTTATTATTATGTGAAACCGCTCCGCGAAGGATTAATTGCGACTGAAGAGCATTCTGTTCAATGCAGAGGCCGAGGAATTCTCAAGAAAAAAGGGATCGCTCCGCTAGTTGGAGATCGGGTTATTTATATACTTACTGAGCATGGAGAAGGAATGGTGGATGAACTTCTACCTAGAGAATCTGAACTGATTCGTCCACCTGTAGCGAATGTTAAGCTCGCAGTCCTTTTATTCTCCGTTCGAGAGCCCGATATGAACCTGAATCTGTTGGACAAGTTTCTAGTTCATATTGAGCATTCGGGTCTGGAACCCCTAATTGTTCTGACTAAACAGGATTTGGCGGATGATGATGGTGAAGCTACTCGTTATGTTAAAGAACTTTATGAGGATATCGGATATGAAGTGATGGTCACAAGTTCACTTACTGGTGCCGGAAGCGATGAGCTAAGACAACGGCTTACTGGTGGTATTAGCGTATTTGCGGGTCAATCGGGGGTTGGTAAGTCCACCTTATTGAATCGTATTGTTCCAGGGCTTAAACTGGAGACTGGAGAGATCAGTTTACGATTGGGACGTGGTCGCCATACGACCCGTCATGTGGAGCTGATGGATATTGGTGGTGGAGGTTTTGTTGCAGATACCCCAGGTTTTAGTCAGCTTGATTTCTTAGAGCTTGGTGTAGAAGAGCTGTCCACTTGTTTTCGTGAATTTGCTCAATATGCATCCGATTGTAAGTTCCGGGGCTGCAGTCATCAGCATGAACCAGGCTGCCGTGTAATAGAGGCTTGGAAAGCAGGGAAAATTGCGGATAGTCGCTATGATCATTACAAACTGTTTTTTAATGAAATGAAAGATAAAAAGCGGAGGTACTAACATCATGATACGAATAGCACCATCTTTATTGTCGGCGGATTTCGCGCGTTTAGGTCCAGAAGTAGCAGAGGCGGAAGCCAGTGGTGGAGATTGGATACATGTGGATGTAATGGACGGTCATTTTGTGCCGAATATCACATTGGGTCCACCTATTGTAAAAGCTGTATCGTTACATACCAAGCTGCCACTTGATGTTCACTTGATGATTGAGTCACCAGAACGTTATATCCCTGATTTTGCTGCAGCAGGTGCAAGTGTGATCACCGTTCACGCTGAGGCATGCGTTCATTTGCATCGTGTGGTTCATCAGATCAAGGAGCTGGGGCTGAAGGCAAGTGTAGCAATTAATCCGGGTACTCCGGCTTCAGCGGTGCGTGAGGTGCTGGAGGATGTGGATATGATTCTGGTGATGACCGTTAATCCAGGCTTTGGTGGTCAAGCATTCATTCCTAACACTTTGCGCAAAATCATTCAAATTCGAGAATGGGCGAATGAAGTGAATCCAGATTTATTGATCGAAGTAGATGGTGGAGTCTCGGAAGAGACAGCACCCTTAGTTGTGGCAGCTGGAGCCGATGTTTTGGTAGCGGGGAATGCAGTTTTTGGCCGGAGTGATCGTGCTGCGGCGATCCGCGGAATTCGAGAAGCAGCCGAATCTGCACTGCGTTAAAAAAATAGGCTATTGAGACTAGAGGTATAGGCCAAGTCCTCGGTGCATAAATATGGTTACATGAGCAGAAATCTCATGTAGCCTTTTTTGTTTTGGCAGGGAGGACTGCAGTTCGTTTCCGTTATTGACAAGAGGAAAGTCTCCTGCGTACGGCATGAATTGATGGGAGGGTAAATCATGAAATTTTACACGTTTAAGCTGCCAAGGTTTTTGGGAGGTTTTGTTAAAGCAATATTGAACACATTTCAGAAGAGTTAAGCCGCTAACAGAAAAGAAAACATGAAAAAAAGCACCTTACAAATGTAAAGGGTGCTTTTTGCTTCATATAAGTTATCGTTCGGTCTTAAAATTGCTAAAGACTAAACGCGTTCAACTTTACCGGCTTTCAAAGCACGGGTGCTGACGTACACGCGTTTTGGTTTACCGTTCACGAGGATACGGACCTTCTGAACGTTAACTCCCCAAGAACGACGGTTGCGGTTATTAGCGTGAGACACGTGGTTGCCGCTGCTCGGTTTCTTGCCTGTTACTGCACATTTGCGGGACATAGATTACACCTCCTTATTCCTAACACCTGCATAAACAATACTTATCTATAATATCACAGCAAATTTTGCTACGTCAACCGATTCAAAAACATTTATTTCTTTTAATACTTATAGTACAATGTAAATTAGTGCATTATGTCCTGTTAATCATAGAATGATTAGGCATGAAGTTAGGAAGGGGAATTCTCAATTGAGTAAGCGTTCTATAAACGGAACAGATTTTACCGCTATGGTATTGGCTGGAGCGGATAAGCTGCAACAGCATGCAGAACACGTCAATTCCCTAAATGTTTTTCCGGTCCCAGATGGAGATACCGGCACAAACATGAATTTGACGATGACCGCAGGTGCGAATGAATTAAAGAAAAATAACACCATTTCTGTGGGCCAATGTGCAGGTGTACTCTCCAAGGGCTTATTAATGGGAGCTCGTGGGAATTCCGGCGTTATTTTGTCCCAGTTATTCAGAGGGTTTAGCAGGTATGCGGCTCAACATGATGAGCTTAATACACAGCAGTTCGCTGCTGCGCTGCAAACCGGAGTGGACGCTGCGTATAAAGCAGTTGTAAAGCCCGTAGAGGGAACTATTCTTACTGTAGCTAAAGAGGCTGCAAGACATGCTGTTTATTATGCCCGCCGTACTACTGACGTTGTGGAGCTGATGACAGAGGTATTAGCCAAAGCAAAAGAAGCCTTAGCTTATACGCCTGAGCAATTGCCTGTATTGAAGCAAGTCGGTGTTGTAGATTCTGGCGGCCAAGGTTTGGTCTACATTTATGAAGGGTTTCACCAGCATCTGACGAATGGAAGTACTACCGGTCTGTCTGAATCTGTGCAAGGACAAACCCACACACCCGTTGCACCAGCGCCTAAACCCGTATTAACGAAACCTGAAAGTGAACTGTTTTCTGTACAGTCTTCTGCGCAGTCACAGCTATCTACTGAAGATATAGAATTTCTATATGATATGGAGTTTTTCATTAATCGCCAGTTAGGCGTTAACGTGAGAACCAATTTTGATGAGGAAGCTTTTAGGAAAGCGTTGTCAGTTAATGGCGACTCCATTATTGTTATTTCGGATGATGAGACGATTAAAGTGCATGTGCACTCTAAGGCTCCAGGTGAAGTGATGAACTTGGCTCTTCTTTATGGGGAGATCACGCAGATTCACATTCTTAATATGCGAGAGCAGCATCGTGACCTGCTGACTGCGGGCATGGATATTGCACCAATGCCTGATGTATTCGCTGATATGCCGAATGAGAAGAGCGCAGTGCAAATGTCTCCTGCTGAACCACCGGCTGATGATTTGGCGCCTTACGGCTTCATCGCGGTATCATCTGGCGCAGGTATTGCTGACATTTTCAAAAGCCTTGGAGTGGACGTAGTCCTAGCTGGTGGTCAGACAATGAATCCTAGCACTGAGGATTTCGTGAACGCGATTTCTTCCATATCTGCGAAGCATGTTTATATTTTGCCAAATAACTCGAACATTGTTCTTGCCGCTCAACAAGCTAAAGATCTTCTAGAGGGCGAACGTGAGATTACGGTGATTCCAAGTAAAAGTATTCCGCAGGGAATAGCAGCAGCTTTTGCGTTCCAAGAGGAAGATGCAGTGGAGACTAATTCTGAGAATATGCTGGAAGCAATCTCTCATGTGAAGTCCGGACAAGTAACGAACGCTGTGCGTGATACAAGCTTTGATGAGCTGGAGATTAAATCGGGCCAATTTATTGGGATTTCTAATTCCAAAATTGTTGCTGCTGCAGATGATCTTTTGGCTGCAAGTCAGGCGCTGTTATCCAATATGCTGGAGAATGGCGACGAAATCGTTACGATCCTTATTGGTGCAGAAACAGAATCCGAGGCTACTGATTCTTTGAGTGAGTGGCTGGAAGAGACTTATCCGAATGTGGAAGTTGAGATTCATGAGGGTGGCCAACCCCTGTATTATTATCTGATCTCTGTAGAGCCATAGGTAGGAATTAATGGTTCTTTAACAATGGAGTAGAAATTTGTTATTGCGTAGTTGGCAAAATTATAGCTTGGGGGAGAAAATCCATGAATCGTACCATTATCGTCACCGACAGCACTTCAGATATCCCGCCAGCAATGGCGGAAACGTACGGAATTGAGGTAGTACCGTTGACCTTAATGTTCGGCGAAGAGGCTTTTAGGGACAATCTGGATATGACTCCGGAGCAGTTCTATGAGCGTCTTCCCCGTACCTCACAGCTGCCGACTACTTCTCAACCCTCACCGGTTGAATATATGAATGTGTACCGCAGTATTCTGGAGCGTAACCCGGGCTGTTCTATCCTTTCCTTTCATATTTCTTCTGGACTGAGCGGGACTTATCAATCTGCATTGCTGGCTAAATCGATGCTGGAGGAAGAGGGAGAAGGGATCACTGTTGTGGATTCTCTCTCCGCTTCTTATGGTTTTGGATTTATGGTAGTGGAAGCTGCCAGAATGTCTGCTGAAGGCAAAGGACCTGAAGAGATACTTGAGGCTGTAGAAAGCCTACGTCAATCGCGTAAGCTTTACTTCTTAGTAGATACACTTGAATATTTACAAAAAGGCGGGAGAATTGGAAAAGCCTCCGCTATTCTGGGGACACTTCTGAATATTAAGCCGATATTGTCCATTGATGCAGAAGGTATTATTTATGCGGTGGAGAAAGTTAGAGGCCGTAAGAAGGCTGTCGCCCGTATGATTGAACTGTTCAAGCGGGATCTGCAGGGTGTAAACAAAATCAATGTGGCCGTGGGTCATACGGCTGAACCGGCTTCCGGCGAAGAATTCTTGAATGAGCTTGCGGGACACTTCACCTTGGAAGAAAAAGTGCTGACGAACGTCGGCCCTGTCGTGGGCAGCCATGTCGGTAACGGTACATTAGCTGTGTTCATTTGGCCTGCAAAATGAGGGATAAATATGACACTGGCATTAAATCAAATTGAAGTAAAAAACATAACTGGCGTGAGTGCTCAAAAGCAAAGCGAGCTTCACGCCTTTGGCGTCTTTACAGTAAAGGATTTATTAGAGTATTATCCGTTCCGCTACGAGGATTATCGGCCCCGCTCGCTGAGTGAGACTAAACACGGGGATAAAGTGACCGTTGAGGCAAAAGTAATCGGTATCCCTGTACTGCAGCGTTTTGGCGGCAAGTCACGTCTTAGCTGTAAGATGGTTGCAGAGCCATGGATGTTCACAGCAACCTGGTTTAACCGCCATTATGTAAGAGAGCAACTCACTGTGGGACGGGAAATTGTACTGACCGGGAAATGGGATCAGAAGCGCAATCAGATTACAGTGACTGATTATGAATTTCCGGATCGTGGTGAAGGGAAGACGGGAACACTGCAGCCAGTCTATTCGGTAGGTGGTAAGATCACTCAGTCCTGGATCAGGAAGGTTATTAATCAGGGACTTCAGCAGTATGGGGATCTGATTCCGGAGATTTTACCGCATTCTATTATGAGGGAATATGACTTCATGCCGCGTAAACGGGCCATTGCCACTATCCATAGGCCTGAGGACACTCGTGAGGGGCAACAGGGGCGCCGTAGGATGGTATATGAGGAACTATTCCTGTTCCAGTTGAAGATGCAAGCGTTCAGGGTTCTGAACCGCGGGCGGATGGATGGGGTAGTCCACACAGTGGATAACGCGACGGTACGCCAGTTCGTTCGCAGTCTGCCCTTTGAGCTTACAGATGCACAGAAACGTGTAGAGCTGGAGATTTTACATGATCTGCGTTCACCATATTGCATGAATCGTCTGCTGCAAGGAGATGTTGGCTCGGGTAAAACAGTGCTTGCGGCTGTGGCGCTTTTTGCTACGGTAAGATCTGGTTTTCAGGGCGCACTAATGGTGCCCACAGAGATTTTAGCAGAACAGCATATGCGTTCACTTACCAGGATGTTTGAGCCGTTTGGGATTACTGTAGGACTCCTGACGGGCAGTGTGACTGGCCGAAAACGTAAAGAATTATTGGCCTCGTTGCAAATGGGGATGCTTGATATCGTGGTAGGAACACATGCTTTGATTCAGGAGGATGTATTTTTCCGTGATCTGGGTCTTGTGGTAACTGATGAGCAGCATCGTTTTGGTGTGAATCAGCGTGGTGTATTGCGGCGTAAAGGATATAATCCGGATGTACTGACGATGACTGCGACGCCTATTCCACGTACACTTGCGATCTCTGTTTTTGGCGATATGGATGTATCTACTTTATCTGAAAGGCCGAAAGGCCGAGTTCCTATAACTAGTTATTGGGTAAAACATGATCTCATGGATCGTGTGCTGAATTTGATTAAGCGTGAAATTGATCTCGGTCGTCAAGCTTATCTGATCTGTCCGCTTATTGAAGAGTCAGAGAAGCTGGATGTGCAGAATGCTATTGATTTGCATATTCAGATGAGCCAAGCTTTCCCTAGCTATAAAGTTGGGCTTTTGCATGGGAAAATGACTCCCGCTGAAAAAGATGAAGTGATGCGGGCGTTTTATAACAATGAGCTGCAGCTGCTTGTGTCCACTACGGTGGTGGAGGTTGGTGTAGACGTTCCTAATGCTACATTGATGATCATTATGGATGCGGATCGTTTTGGTCTGTCACAGCTGCATCAGCTGCGTGGACGGGTAGGAAGAGGGCAGCATGCCTCTTTTTGTGTGTTGGTAGCTGATCCAAAATCTGAAATCGGACGTGAGCGAATGACTGCCATGACCGATACGGATGACGGATTTGAGATTTCCCGAAGGGATTTGGAGCTGCGTGGACCGGGGGATTTTTTTGGGACAAAGCAGAGTGGATTACCGGAGTTTCGGCTGGCAGATATGACGGCTGACTTTGAAATTCTGGAGCAGGCGCGGGATGATGTCGCAGAGCTGCTTAAGGATGAAGCTTTTTGGACATCACCTGAATATGCATCTCTTCGGCATTATTTACAGAGTGAACAGATCTTCCAAGGAGAATTAATTGACTAACTAGGCACATGTAGCACCGAAGGCTCATATACTGTGAAAGATTGGATATGACGGGAGGTGCTACACTTGGGTTATCAACAATTCGGAATTAGCCCTCAGTTGGTGGATCGCATCAAGCTGAAGATGAAAAACTCGACTGTGAAGGATCGTATCAAAAGTATGATTGAGGGCATCTCGAAACAGGAGCTGCAGGATCCTGCGGTTGTTCGCAGATTGGTACGGAAAGCGTCAGGTGTATTGAACGAGAAACTGACCTCGACACAGGAAGAACAAATTGTAAAGTTTATCATCGCGCAGAAAATCGATCCGAACAACACCTTTCATTTAATCCGCTTGTGGGGAATGTTCCGTTAAGTAGCGGATTAAATGAAAAGTAGGGGTTGTCCATGGGTGTTTTTTTCATCGTATGTGACAGTCTGCAAGCAGCGATCCTCCTATTACTGGAGGATCGCTGCTTTGCGTTTTTGGCCGTAGTTACGGCATGCTGCAATATGTCTCTAATCCGGATAAACCGATGCCACCGAATCATAGCTCTCCGCTTATCCGATACTGCTGAATCACTTTCATCCATCGTCCGATGTCACCGAATCACATTCATCCGCCGTCCGATGACGCCGAAATATGATCATCCGCTGAGGTATTCGGACTCCAATGACGTTATTCGCAAATATATCGCCTTTGGAGCAAGGTTTCGGACCCCAGTGCAGCTATTCATAAGAAATAGGCTCGTAGTTGGCGTTTTTTGTGCCAATAGGGGCTATGCGGTCCGAATGCATTCAGAATACCGGGAAATTCTGCATATAAGGTCCGCTGTGTCCGATACCACCGAATCATAGTCAACCGCCGTCTGATGCCACCGAATCATAGCTCTCCGCTTATTCGATACCGCTGAATCACTTTCATCCATCGTCCGATACCGCCGAATCACATTCATCCACTGTCCGATACCGCCGAAATATGATCATCTGCTGAGGTATTCGGACTCCAATGACGTTATTCGCAAATATATCGCCTTTGGAGCAAGGTTTCGGACCCCAGTGCAGCTATTCATAAGAAATAGGCTCGTAGTTGGCGTTTTTTGTGCCAATAGGGGCTATGCGGTCCGAATGCATTCAGAATACCGGGAAATTCTGCATATAAGGTCCGCTGTGTCCGATACCACCGAATCATAGTCAACCGCCGTCTGATGCCACCGAATCATAGCTCTCCGCTTATTCGATACCGCTGAATCACTTTCATCCATCGTCCGATACCGCCGAATCACATTCATCCACTGTCCGATACCGCCGAAATATGATCATCTGCTGAGGTATTCGGACTCCAATGACGTTATTCGCAAATATATCGCCTTTGGAGCAAGGTTTCGGACCCCAGTGCAGCTATTCATAAGAAATAGGCTCGTAGTTGGCGTTTTTTGTGCCAATAGGGGCTATGCGGTCCGATGTCATCCAAAATTCGGGATAATTCCGCATTTAAGGCCCGCTGTGTCCGATAGCTGCCTCAAGCGCGTAAACTTGTTCGAATAAGCTGAGTTTGAGGCCTCGATCAAGAAGTTTTGGGTCTCAAACAAAAAAATGGAGTCTTCGTTCAAGAAATTAGGCCTCGCTCAGAAAAATTGGTTGCGATCAAAGGCTAAATTCAAAAAGAAGGGAGCGCTCCAGCCATTTTCATGGCTTAAGGGCGCTCCCTTTTTTTATTCGTGTAAGCGTGTTTGTCTATGATCTTTAGTGGCTGATCTGAACACGATTTGGCTCTCTGAATCACACTGTAGAACGATTGCCCGAAGATAATCTTCTTCCATTCTGTTTGTCAGACAAAACAACGTGCTAACCTCTCCATCTTGCCCTGAACCTTCGGCAATCGCAGCTTCTCGGTTTAGAGAGGTTGCGATTGCTTGCTGAATGTCCAAACATCGGCTGCTGGTAATCCAAGCAGTGCGGGAGTGGGATAATCCCCGTAGTGAGATACGAACACCTTCGAAAGCCAGCAGGTAGGCAATAATAGAATACATTGCTTGCTCCCAACCGAACAATGTACCTGCAAAAAGCAGAATTGCACAGTTCAGGATCATAATGACGACTTCCGTTGATTTTGGAGGTCCGCCGCTTAGCAGAGAATACCCCTGGTCACTGGCTTGTTTATTTACACCGCCGAATCTCACAGATATTCCAATACCTACTCCAAGACAGATGCCTCCTGCCATTGCGGCAGGTAAAGGATCGCTAATCACAGCAGGAAAACGATGCAGCGCAAGAGACGCGATGGTTAGGCAGGTTAATCCCAAAACAGTGTAAAGAGCAAAGCGGAGATTTACTTGTTTTCGCGACATAAATATAAAGGGCAGATTGAATAGAAATAGAAACAATCCAAGCTGCATTTCAGTAGTATGAGCGAATAATGCGGATAAGCCTGTAATCCCGCCGACAACAAGGCCATGTGGCATTAAAAATAATTCCAATCCTACAGCAGCAAGCAATGCGCCGGCAATGACGGTAAGAACTCGGAAGGTAGAGCTTCTTTGTAGCTGTTGACGTTGATTTATTTTGTTCTGCATAGTTTTTCCTCCTTCAACAGGGGAAACGACCTTACTCATTTTCAGTGGCTATGGCAGATTTTTTGGATATTCGTGCATCATGTCGTTTCTCAAAGTTGAATACTTTATCCATTATTTATAAATCTATTTAGATTCCTTCGTCAGACAATGTCCAAGGAGAACAAGGATCAGCACGTAAATGGCTGCAAATATCTGCAAATGTCTGCGAAAGGCTGCGAAAGGCTGAAAATGGCTGCAAATAGCTGTAAAGGGCCGCAAATGGTTGCAAATGACGGAGAATGTTGCAAAGGCTCCAAGTGGCTGCGAATGGCTACAAATAGTGAAGAATAGCCAGCACTCCGCAATGCTTTACCCAAATTGGCCATAATTATTGAAAATTCATCCCGCGCGACTATGGGCATCCAATGTTGGATGATGAAGCATGAAGGCTGTGACCAACGCTACGTCCGGCCAGCAAGCCTGCAATAAAGTTGCCATTTAGCGTAACGATAACTGCTGCAAGGGAGTACCAGAGCGCCTCACTGCCTAAGGTGAGTGGATCTATGTCAGTCCGAAGCTGAAGCAGAAGATGACACTGAAGAAATCACGAAACAGGATCACCAGATTTATCAATCCGTTTCACATGTTCGGTTTCAGCGAGGACAAGTCCACTAGTAGTGCGCCAATAACTTCTGTCTGCTAGATGAATGGTCTCGGAGAATCCAGCAATCAGGAATAGTGCTGCGAATATTACTAATGCAAAAAGCTCACCGGAAGAGATATTCAGGACACGTTTCAGCCAAAATACTTGCTTTCTTCCGGTGGAGGATGAGCAATGCGAGCATGTATACCAACCGGTAAATCCGCTTCTCTATAATTCATGAATCATAAGATTATTTATCAATCGAAGTTCTAAAATCCCTTCAGCAGACATTCAATTAGGGCAGAGGTGAACTTCGCTAGGGGAGTGATATTAGAAAATGAGAAGTGAATTTTAACAGGTACAGCCGAAGTCGAAGCAGGAATTTATAAATCACTGGACGGAACAGTAAAGAAAGTACAGGGAGTATTGCAGCTACCGCAATAGACTTCGTTCCCCACTGTTCAGCTATTTTGATGGCTCCTACCTGAGGGGTTATTTGAGGTGCAATCCTTACGGGAGGTGTAAACTTTCGCTCGTAGCGTTCATTTTCGGATGTCGTTGATTCTTGCTCCGTAGTGAATGATCCTCCAGACCAGGCAGGTGGAAAAGAAAATATCATCCCCAGAATTAGGACTATACGAAGAAACCAAAGTAGTGACAAACGCGCTATATATTGCACCGAAATAACACCTCCCAACTGCATGTAGTATAAAAAGCATACCATACCTTTTCCTTTGAATCCAAATTGTTTTGTGAAAAAAATTCATATATAGATGATGAAAACATGAAACCGAACGGGAAAAATGACGTATTTCGCAGCATAGATAACTTTTATTATCTTGTTTCAGTCAGGAGGGATAAATTTGAGCGAATGGCAGGATTTTAACGGTTTTGATGAGCGCAGCTTTTTCGGAAGTTTCATTCATGAGATGACACTGTTTTTTAAATTATTTGCTTTGCTTTTTCTTGGCCTTTTTGTTTTTATAATTGTTAAATCAGTGAGAATCTGGATATCCAATAACGCAAGTCCTTTGATAAAAGCAAACTGCACAGCGGTCACCAAACGAACCGAGGTATGGGGGGGATCCGGTGAATCGAGAGCAAATACTAGCTATTTTGTTACGTTTGAGTTTGCCGATGGCTCTCGATTGGAGTTGCAGGTAAGAGATCAGGATTTTGGTCTGATTGTGGAAGGGGATCGAGGCGAACTCCTGTATCAAGGGACCAGGTTTAAAAGCTTCAATCGCGATTTGAAGAAAGAACATCTAAATTTCTAAAAAAGTACATACCATTCAAGAATCACCATGCCTATTTTGGGTAAAACTCATATGAGAGGTTTTACCAGATCTCAATTCTGGAAGGAGGCTATGGTTTGAATTCAAATAATCCACAATCGCAAGGGCTGGTACCCTTCCATACACTGATCGAGGAAGAAGTGCTGAATAGGCTGGAAACTCGGAAAGAGGGTTTATCTTCCGATGAAGCGTCCAAACTTGTGGAGCGATATGGGAAGAACGTACTTCAAGAAGCGAAGACCAAATCGCTATTAGGAAAGTTTATCGAACAATTTAAAAATGTAATGATCTTTATTTTGCTAGTAGCAGCTGTATTGTCAGGAGTCTTGGGGGAATGGACGGATACGATCATTATTTTGCTTGTAGTCATTTTGAACGCGGTGCTTGGAGTTATTCAGGAAAATAAGGCTGAGCAAGCACTCGATGCGCTAAAAAGTATGTCCTCTCCACACGCCAGAGTAAGACGTTCCGGCCAGGTTACTGAGATAAAAAGTGAAGACCTTGTGCCCGGGGATATCGTATTGCTGGAAGCTGGAAATGTAGTTCCGGCGGATATAAGACTTTTGGAAGCCGCTTCGTTGAAGACGGAGGAAGCCGCGCTTACCGGAGAATCATTGCCCTCTGAAAAGCGGGCCGGTGTGCTTGAGGGTAGCGACATTGTAATCGGCGACCGCACCAATATGGCTTATATGAGCAGCAGTGTAACTTATGGCCGAGCAATTGGTGTAGTTACAGCTACAGGAATGCAGACGGAGGTCGGTAGAATTGCCGGTTATATCTCGGAAGAAGATACAGATGTAACACCGCTGCAAAAAAAGCTGGATGAGCTAGGTAAATATTTTACCTTTATTATTCTTGGCGTCTGCGTGATTATCTTTGCCGTTGGGATCTTCGAAGGAAGAGAGCTGCTGGATATGCTACTTACCTCGATCTCACTCGCGGTAGCGGCTATCCCGGAAGGGCTGCCAGCAATTGTTACGATCATTCTCGCGCTTGGTGTGCAGCGAATGGCGGGACGAAAAGCGATTATTCGCAAGCTTCCCGCCGTGGAAACACTTGGAAGTACAGAGATTATATGCTCCGATAAGACAGGTACTTTAACATTAAATAAAATGACTGTCGAAAAAGTGCATGTCAACGGAAAGACCACTGATTCCAGTGCAGGGCTTGAAGGGATTCCTGGTGGCGAGTTATTGCTTCAAGCTATGACGCTTTGTAATGACTCCAGTATTGACGAAGGAAAGACTCCTAGTGAACCTGAAGCAATAGCTGGAGCTAAGGACCCACAAACCAAGAGCGGAAAAGCAATCATCGGCGATCCGACGGAGACTGCGTTAGTCGATTATGCGCTTAGTATAGGCACTGACAAAAGGGAGCTGGAAAAGAAATACCCACGTAAAAATGAGCTGCCTTTTGACTCCGATCGCAAGCTGATGACAACGGTTCATGAGGTCGAAGCTGGACGTTATCGTGTGCTGACAAAGGGTGCACCAGATGTACTTTTGTCCAAATGCAGCCATATCTATGTGGATGGAGAAATTGTAACTCTACAAGACGAACATAAGCGGAATATCATGGAAAGTAATAAATTACTTGCGAATGATGCACTTCGAGTCTTGGCATTTGCTTTCCGAGATGAGGAGCAGCTGCCGACCGATCTCTCACCAGATACCACGGAGAAAGAGTTAGTATTTATTGGTTTGGTCGGTATGATTGACCCGCCGCGTGAGGAAGTACGGGATGCGGTAGCTATCTGCCGTAAAGCGGGAATTAGACCTGTAATGATTACAGGCGATCATCGTGATACAGCAGCGGCTATTGCCAAAAGATTAGGGATTATTGAAGATGAATCAGGTGTATTAACGGGTAGTGAGCTGGATAAATTCAGCGAAGAGGAATTTGCGGAGAAGGTTACCGATTATTCGGTTTATGCACGCGTCTCTCCTGAACACAAGGTTCGTATCGTTAAGGCTTGGCGACAAAAAGGAAAAATTGTGGCGATGACCGGAGATGGTGTAAATGATGCTCCTGCACTTAAATCATCCGATATCGGCGTGGGCATGGGAATAACCGGAACGGATGTTGCCAAGGGTGTATCAGATATGGTGCTTGCCGACGATAACTTTACGACTATAGTTGTTGCCGTAGAAGAAGGACGGAAGGTTTACAGCAATATCCGCAAGGCTATCCAGTTCCTTCTCTCCGCTAATCTTGGGGAAGTGCTGACATTATTTATTGCCACTATGATTGGCTGGCGTATTCTAGAGCCGATCCATATTCTGTGGATTAATCTCGTTACGGATACCTTACCTGCACTTGCCCTCGGACTTGAGAAAGCCGGCGAGGATGTAATGGCGAAGAAGCCGCGTAAAGCAAGCAGTAGCATCTTTGCGGGCGGCGTGGGGATCGGGATTATATATCAAGGGATTATAGAAGCGGCGCTTACGTTGATCGTGTATCAATGGGCGCATACGCATTACAATGAAGGTATAGCCGTTACAATGGCCTTTGGTACATTAGGATTACTGCAAATCGCTCATGCTTTTAACGTCAGATCCAATAAAAAATCGCTATTCCAGATCGGTTGGTTCAGCAATCGCTATATGTTATGGGCTTCGCTGATCTCTATACTAATGCTTGTGCTTGTGATCATCATCCCGGGCTTAAACGACTGGTTTGGTGTTTCACATTTAAGTGGATTACAGTGGGGAATAGTATGTGCAGCGGCCGTAGCGATTATTGTTATAGTTGAACTTGTAAAGCTGTTTGTCCGGATGAGCGGAAGGGGCAAGAGCTGGGATTAAGAAACTGGATAAAAGTTATAGTCAAAAAGCCTGAACCCCTTCAATAGGGATTCAGGCTTTTTGAATGATTTCTTTTAAAGTATGGGAAGCTTATAAAACACGTTGCATATGGAGGATTACATTACTCCAATAACCTGAGTCGAGCTCACTGATCTGAACTCCGGGCTCACCCCAGGTGTGTATAAACTTTCCGTCTCCAATGTAAATACCGACATGACCAGGTATAGCATCACTTTCAAATCGACCGGGAACGGTAAAGAAGATAAGATCTCCTACATCCAGTTCGCTTCGACTTACACGGGTACCTAAATTGTCCTGATCTTTAGCTAAACGAGGTAAGCTGACTCCGAATTTTTTGAATACATGCCTTGTAAAAGAAGAGCAATCAAATTTTTTGGTTTCTTCATAAGATCCAGCGCCAAAGTCGTAGGGAACACCCAAGAAATTTTTGGCAAAAGAGATTAACTCCTTTTTATCCGCTTCAGAAATACTTTGAATGCGTAAAGATTTAGATTCACTCGTGGATTCGACTGTCGATAATTTTTCGATAGTCTTACGTTCGGACGGTGTAGCAATGTTTATCTCACCCGACTGGGGATTCCAGCCTACTTCTGTTTGCAAAAATTTGGACAAGGCTAAAGGGGTGATATAGATTTGCCCTTCTTGCCGTCTAGGGGCTTGTGGCAGTGTGATTTTTTCCCCAAGTGAGAATACCTGTGGAGAGCCAGGGCGCAGCATATACATAACATCGCTATAACCGATTTTAGTGTATCCATCACTAGAACCATCATCCTTCATCCGATATCCGAGCGAAGTAACCGCAGGCTTGAGTGGAATCCAGTACTTTCCCTGAGCGTCAGTAATTGCAGATTGTTCATAATAACTGGAGGCATTTTTACCATCAGGAGTTAGCGCGTTAACCTTAGGTTTTTGCGATTGAGAAGAATAACCGCAGGATGAACTCGTTAAAGCGACAGCAAGCAATACAGTAGCGGTGGTTAGTAGTCTTTTGTGATTATTAGCCATTTAACACGCTCCATCTTCAAACTGTAAATTAAGTTTGTGCAGGGCGATTTTTTTTATGTAAAAGAAACGAAGGCAATCGCTGTAAGAGACAACCAAGCATTACCTCTTTTGATGTCATATATTCTTCAGAATTTGAAATCTATGGAAATATGATAAGTGATTGACGGATAAACAACCTCCATATAATATAGGTTTAATAGATTTCTATCATTAATGTGAGGTACGTGTAAGCTTATGCTTTAATGCTTTTATCGATAAAAGTGATAATGCTGAGTCGCTCACCTTGATGTATGCGTTAATAAACTAATGAAATGGGGTACTTTGATGAAAAAGAGAAACATTTTGGCGGGATTAAGCTTATGCTTCATGCTCGTAGCAACTGGTTGTGGCAACAATAACACTGCTGGAAACTCAGGAAATGCAGCGAATTCCGGTAATTCCCCTACGAATGCAGGAGCAGCAGATTCAAAAACGTACAAAATTGCGATCTCGCAATATGTGGAGCACCCCTCACTTGATGCTACACGCGAAGGAATTCTCGCTGCTTTGAAGGATGCAGGAATCGTTGAAGGCGAGAACCTGAAGGTTGACCTTGAGAATGCTCAGGCTGACCAAGCGAATAACTTGTCCATTGCTCAAAAAATTGCCGCTGACTCAAATGATTTGGTATTGGCAATTGCAACGCCTTCCGCTCAATCAATTGTTCAAGCACTCAGCAAAGCAAGTAAGGATACACCGATTTTGTTCGCAGCAGTAACTGACCCACTCGACGCGAAGATTGTCACGGATCTGGAGCATCCAGGTGGAAATGTATCAGGTGTATCGGACACCAATCCCGAAGCGATTAACAGATTAATGCAATTTATAGCTACCCAATTTCCTAACGTGAAAAAGCTGGGCATCGTTATTAATGAAGGTGAACCCAATGCAGTAATTATGGCTGAGATTGCTAAAAAAGAATTGGATAAGCATGGAATCGAGCTAGTGAAGGCTGCCATCACGAATACCTCTGAAGTCAAACAAGCTGCGGAATCACTTGTGGGTCGTGTAGATGCATTCTACATTACTTTGGATAACACAGTCGTAAGTGCAGTGGATACCATTATTCAAACGGCTAATGACAAGAAAATCCCGTTCTTCTCCAGTGACCGTGATACGGTTGAAAAGGGCGCTTTTGCCACCGTTGGTTTTAAATATTTCGATCATGGTTATCAAGTGGGTCAAATGGCCGTGGATATCTTGAAAAATGGTAAAAAGCCAGCTGATATGAAAGTAACCATGCAAGAAAAACTTGATCTCATTCTTAACCTGAAATCTGCAGCAGCACAAGGCATAGAAGTGACTGATGCAATGAAGGCAGAAGTTGCCGATCAAGCTAACAATATTATTCAATAAGCCATTATATAGGGGCGATTTCGTGAGAACGCCCCTTTCCGCTCGAAGGAGGAAGTCATCTATGTTAAATTCGATGCTCGGGGCCGTTGAAATGGGTTTGCTTTACGCATTTATGGCTTTAGGTGTATACATTACCTTTCGTATTCTTGATTTCCCTGATTTGACTGTAGATGGGAGCTTTACCACTGGTGGCGCCATTGCCGCTGTTATGATTACTAACGGTTATGCACCATGGCTTGCTACCTTGGCCGCTATTGCTGGTGGAATGCTGGCAGGAATGTGCACGGGCCTATTACATACGAAAGGCAAGATTAATGGACTGTTATCCGGTATTTTGATGATGATTGCACTCTATTCCATTAATCTGCGGATATTTGGTGGCAAACCCAACTGGTCTTTAATGGGCGACACTACCTTGTTCACTTCCATTGATCCTCTGCTCGTACTGCCGTTTGTAGTTATTTTTGTGAAAATAGTAATGGATTTATTCCTGCGTACGGATCTTGGACTTGCGCTGCGGGCTACCGGAGATAATGCAAGAATGATCCGTAGTCTGGGTGTAAACACGGATAATACCACTATTCTTGGTGTCAGTTTATCCAATGGAATGGTGGCGCTCTCGGGAGCGTTAATTACTCAGTATTCTACTTTTGCGGATTCCTCCATGGGTATTGGGATGATTGTAATCGGGTTAGCTTCGGTGATCATCGGTGAAGCCATATTTGGTGCCAAAAATGTATTTCGGGCCACACTGGCTGTTGTGCTCGGATCCATAGTTTACCGGATCGTAGTTGCACTTGCCTTGCGGGTACCGTGGCTTAAAGCTTCGGATCTTAAGCTGATCACAGCAATTATCGTTATTTTCGCTCTTGTATTCCCGTCGATTCAGCGTTTCCTGAAGCAGAAGAATATGGCGCGGAGGCGTTCCGTTGAATTAGCTGAGCAAGCGCTAAGCAGCAAGAGAGGAGGCACCATCGATGCTTAAACTGGAGAACGTATCTAAGCTGTTCAATCCCGGAACACCAGATGAGAAAATAGCGCTGCTCGGCATTGACTTGGAGCTTCTTCCCGGTGATTTTGTCACCATCATTGGAAGTAATGGAGCTGGTAAATCTACGTTGATGAACATTATTTCCGGTGTCATGAAGCCGGATCTGGGTACAGCCAGCATTGAAGGAAATTCAATCAGCCATTTGGCGGAATTTCAACGGAGTCGCTGGATCGGCCGGGTCTTTCAGGACCCAATGGCGGGTACGGCTCCACATATGACGATTGAAGAAAATTTAGCTATGGCTTATAAAAGAGGCAAAAGCAGAGGGTTAGTCTTTGGCGTAAATAAAGCAAAAAGAGCCTTGTTTCGCGATGAGCTAAGCCGTCTGGGGATTGGGCTGGAGGATCGCCTGCGGGCAAAAGTAGGGTTGTTGTCAGGTGGAGAGAGACAAGCGCTAAGTCTGCTAATGGCGACCTTTACTCAACCGCAAATTTTGCTTTTAGATGAACATACAGCAGCCCTTGACCCTTCTCGTGCGGAGCTGATTACTAAACTGACAGAGTCCATTGTCCGTGAGATGAAGTTAACCACCCTAATGGTTACCCATAACATGGAGCAGGCCATTCGTCTTGGCAATCGTCTGATCATGATGGATAAGGGCCGTATTATTTTGGATATCGACGAGGTTCGTAAAAAAGATCTTACCGTAGAACGGCTGCTCGGAGAATTCGAGACAATCAGCGGACATAAATTGGCAGATGACCGAATGATGCTTGGTTAGTCTGTTGTAGGTGTGAAGGTAGCTCAATATAAGGGCTTGAAGTGAACTCTGATTCTGGATTTCATTTCGAGCCCTTTTTTACATAGGATTTTTTTCGCCGAGCCATTATACTATCCTTATCTTTCAGTTCACGTAAATTTACCCAAATGGAACATTATGGTTTATAATGGAATTATAGTGATAATAAATGAAAATTATCATATTTAGGGAGCGGAGAAAACAGATGATTTGGAAAAATGTTAGCGCTTACAGAAGTTCGGGCATTTTCAACAAAATGATACTGATTATTTCCTTTTTGCTTCTACTTTCCTTTTTATTCTCGTTGACCGTTTTGCAATATGTGTATCGTATCTATGACAAGCAAATTTATGAAAAGGCCTCTGAGGTACTGGGGATGTCCTCTATAAGCATCGAAAATGCCCTAAGAGAATTGGATCAGCTTTCTTTTACAGTGGTGTCTGATGAGCAAATCCAAGAATGCCTGCGCCAATTGCAGAATGATCCAC
The DNA here is from genome assembly GCF_037970385.1 of Paenibacillus sp. FSL R5-0928. Taxonomy (NCBI): domain Bacteria; kingdom Bacillati; phylum Bacillota; class Bacilli; order Caryophanales; family Paenibacillaceae; genus Paenibacillus; species Paenibacillus sp. FSL R5-0928. Next base: position 3,028,087 of record NZ_CP150225.1, read on the forward strand.
AGCCTTATGAAAGACAAGTTCTACATAACAAGATCATAAACAGGCTGGTTGCTTTTGCAGGGGCAGAGAAATACGTTTATTCCATGATGCTGATGGATACGAGTGGCGGAGTAATGACTGCGGGCAATCGTGAAGGGGTATCACAGGATCTGCAGGATCAGTTAAAGCCGTTAGCTGCGGAAGCTAGCGGGAGTATAGTGTGGTATCCGCAAGGAAACAGAAATTCACTTTTGGCGGTTCGGCAGATTAAATCTTATACAGGGTCAACGTTTACGCTGGATGATCTGGGAACACTCGTGATCCGTATTCGGATCGATCTAATCATTGCGGATAGTACGAGCGATACCGACCAATTAATAGCTGTTGATGCCACGACGGGACAGGCGATCTATCCTGAAGTACCGATTCTTTTGCCAGAAGAGCTTAAAGAAGAGACAGAACGTCCGGAGCTATATCGCACGGCCAAATATCAAGAAGGTACTTATTTTATAACCAAGACGAAATCATCTTATATAGATTGGATCTACATCAATGCAACTCCATTTAATGAGATGTTCAAACATATTACTTTTGTCAAAAAACTGGTCGTCATCATATTCGCACTAATCTTATTAATTGGTCTCCTTTTAGGCTACAGGCTTGCTCGTAGTATTGTACGTCCGATCTCTAAGCTGACCAAAAAAATGAAGCAAATCGAGAAGGGCGATCTGGACAATCTGGAGGAACAGTCATTAGGTGTGGTTTCACAGACTGCGCAGGACGAGGTTAGTCAGCTAAACCGGACTTTTAAAATGATGATCCGCAGGATCAGAGAGCTTATTGATGAGAACTATGCGAAGCAGCTGATTATTAGAGAGACCGAGCTGAAAGCATTACAGGCACAGATTAATCCGCATTTTTTGTACAATACACTGGAATCGATCAATTGGTTAGCCAAAATGAACAAACAAGCCAAAATCTCAGAAATGGTAGAAGCGCTCGGTTACTTGTTCCGCAGCTCTATTGGTCTCAAGGATCCGCTAATTACACTTGAAAAAGAGATCACTATCGTGCGAAATTATGTCATTATCCAGAAAACACGGTTTGATGAGAGGCTTGATTTCCGGATGGATGTACCTGAAAATCTGCATGATGCATTAATTCCGAAGCTGACCTTGCAGCCTTTAATCGAAAATGCTATTCGCTATGCGCTAGAGCCTAATATTGAGCCGTGCACCATTTCTATAACAGTTAGTGAAGAAGATCAGGGCCTCGATATCAAAGTCAGTGATAATGGACCGGGGATGAGCGCTGAATTTATCAAAGATTTACAGATGGGGAGAGTTAAGACACGTGGAGAAGGCATCGGCTTAGCTAACATCGCGGAGCGTATTCAAATCGTCTTCGGCCCTGAATGGGGCACAGTCATAGAAAGTGAGCCGGGTCAAGGAACAACTATACATGTGCGTATACCTTACTTAAAAGGAGTGCTAGAGAATGTATAAACTGCTGCTGGTGGATGATGAACGCTTGATTCTGGAAGGGATATCGCAGGTTGTGGACTGGGGACGAGCGGGAACAGAGCTTGTAGGCACGGCACGGAACGGGATTGAAGCTTTGGTGAAAATTGAGGAGCTTAACCCTGAAATTGTGATCACGGATATTTCTATGCCTGGTCTAGATGGCCTGGGACTGGTGCAAAAATGCAGTGAACGATTTCCAGACGTGAAATTCGTTATGCTGACTGGTTATAAGGATTTTGATTATGCTTGTATTGCTATGCAGAACGGGGTCAAACATTATCTTTTAAAGCCGTGCAATGAGAATCAGATCCATGAAGCACTGATTGAGCTGGTAGCGGAACTCGATGAGCAGAAGAGCAGAGGCGAATTCGTAAATCGTATGAAACAACGTCTTCAGAAGGTATTGCCCCATGTGAAAGAACAATTTTTGAAGGAATGGATCTCTAATAAAACTTATGGAAGTCAGGATCTAGAGTATTATCAGGAACTATTCGGCATTGAACTTAATGACAAAACGGTGCGCTTGCTCCTGTTCCGACTAGAAGGTTCTTACGAATATGAGCAATTGTTCGCTCTGCAAAATATTGCCCAGGACGTACTTCAGGAAACACTCCTGAGTGCGACGATAGGTGGTCATTTATTAATATTACTGGAAGATGAAGGGAATACGGTGCAGAATAGCTCCCTGCTTAAACGTATCGCTGAAGTAAGAGAGGTATTCTGCAAGTTTTATAAAATGGATGTGACAATCGCGATTAGTGATGCTGACCTTATGATTCATTCCCGGAGATTGTATCGTCAGACCTTGCAGTGCCTGAACCATCGTTTTTATTTGGAGGCGGGCGGTTTGATTACCGGGAGTGATATCCCAAGTGATGAGCTAAGTGGAAGAAATGATATCGAGCTAGATGAAGAGCATATTTGTCTACTTATAAAAGCAGGCGATCAAAATACGGTTGAGCTGGAATTGGAACGATTATTCAACTTGCTCGCAGATGAACGGTCAGATATTAACGTGACGCGTTCTTATGTTTTACAGTTATACTCCGCTATGATTCGTTTAGCAGTCCCTGATGAAAGAAATAGCTTCACATCAGGCTTGGCGGAGCTTGCCGAAATTAGAACCTTGGGAGGTTTAAAAGCATACGTCAAAGAGGCAGCGGTTCGCTTAACAGCGATGTATGACCGACATTTTAGTTCCCGGCAATCACTTATTGTAGACAAAATGTTCAAAATTATCGCAGAGGATTACAAGAATGCAGAGCTGTCACTTAGCTCGGTCGCTGCTGAAATGTTATATATGAATCCCGACTATCTCGGCAAAATATTCAAAAAAATTACCGGGGAGAAATTCTCGAATTATGTAACCAATTACCGGATTGCTAAAGCATCGGAGCATATTTTGAGAAGTGGGGATGTGAGAGTATTTGAGCTGGCTGAAATGTTCGGCTTCGGTGGAAATGCACAATATTTCAGTCAGGTTTTTAAAAAAGTAACCGGCCAGACCCCTACAGATTTCATGAAACCCCCTCAAGCGAACTGATTATTGAACAAACAAGACGGTTTTTTGTATTCAATAATCACGGAATATTTGAGAAAATTTAACCAATGAAAGCGCTACCTAAAGGGATCAGAGCCTTTACACTATCATAGGAAAAGGGGACATGAAATTGAAAAAGAGATTCGCTTTACTAGCCGTACCATTATTGCTGTCGTCGATGTTAGCTGGTTGCGGTGGAGGTAACAACAATAACAATGCTACTGCTACGGATTCCGCTACAAATACTCCTTCGGAAACGAAACCTGCGGCCACGACCTCAGCAGAACCAGTAACCCTGCGTATAGCATGGTGGGGTGGAGATACAAGACATTCTTATACACAACAAGTTATTGATATGTATGAAGCCAAATATCCGAATGTAACCATTGAGCCTGAATATGCATCCTTTGATGATTACTGGAAAAAGCTTGCTCCGCAAGCTGCTGCAAATAGACTTCCTGATATCGTTCAAATGGATATTTCTTATATTAATCAATATGGATCTAACGGACAGCTCGAAGATTTAAAACCTTATTTGAACTCTCAGATTCAAGTCGGCGATGTGAATGAGAACGTGCTGAGTACTGGAGTGATCGGTGATAAGCAATACGGAATTCCGTTAGGGGTTAACGTACTTGGTTTTCAATATGATCCAGAATTGCTGAAAAAGGCAGGTGTAGATTCTATCCCAGAGAACTGGACTTGGGATCAATACAAGGAAATCGCCGCGAAAGCTAAATCGGCTGGACTGTTTATGGACGGTTCCATGGCAGCAGACGTGTTCTTCAACTATTATCTGCGTACAAAAGGGCTGGCACTCTATAACAATGATGGTTCCGCACTTGGTTATGAGGACGATGCGTTGTTCACTGACTTTTTCGGAATGTTGTCTGGTCTGATTAAAGATGGAGCGGTCCCATCACAAGACAAACTGAGCCAAAATAAAGGGGTTATTGAAGAGTCGGATATTGTTAAAGGGACAGGTATCGGTGTATGGCAATGGTCGAACCAATACGTTGCTTTGCAAATCGCTGTAAATCGTCCTATGGAGCTGGCACAAATGCCTGGTCCAGATATGGATAAAGGGCTTTACATGCAGCCAAGTATGTACTGGTCAATTACCTCTAACTCTAAAGTGAAGGAAGAAGCAGCGAAGTTCGTTGATTTCTGGATTAATGATGTGGAAGCTAACAACCTGATCAAAGGCGAACGCGGAGTACCGATTTCAAGCAAAATCAAAGAATCTGTAGCTACACAATTAACTGATTCCGGTAAGCAAGTATTTAAGTTTGTTGCTGACATGGAGCGTACTACTTCACCTATGAGTCCACCGGTAGGTTCCCCAGAGGTTGTAGCCCTGCTTACAGACCTTGCTGAACAAATGAACTTCGGAAAAATCGACCCAGCAGCAGCAGCGGCACAGTTCCGAAAAGAAGCGAACTCTATTCTCTCCAGCCGTTAATCGTAGGGTAACAGATAACTATACTGCGTCTCACATGGGAAACGGCATGCCATTTCGCTAGGCGGCATCCCGTTTCCCATATTATTCACATAAAAAGGAGTTGGAGACCCTTGGCATTAACGAATCCCCTACCTTCGAATCCATTGGCTGTTAAGAAAAAGAACCTCACCGGCCGGCGGTTACGAAGCAACCTTACAGGATATGCCTTCATCAGTCCGTTCGTCATTGGCTTCCTTTGCTTCACACTGATCCCGATGATCATTTCGCTGTATCTTTCTTTTACCAAATACAATTTATTCGCTCCACCTAAGTGGATTGGATTTGATAATTACATCAAAATGTTCTCAAATGACCCGAAATATTTGCATTCACTAAAGGTAACGCTGCTTTACGTATTTATCGGTGTGCCTTTACGTCTAACCTTCGCATTATTTGTGGCCATGATTCTAAATACGAAATCACGTATGGTAGGAGCCTATCGGACAACTTATTATTTACCTTCTATTATAGGTGGCAGTGTGGCGGTCTCCATCATGTGGCGTAATATTTTTAGTGATACTGGAATTATTAACGGCATGCTTGGCTTTTTCGGAATTGGACCGGTAAGTTGGTTTGGCAATCCGAACGCTGCGCTTATAATGTTGATAACTCTATCTGTGTGGCAGTTTGGCTCATCCATGTTGATCTTTCTGGCAGGTCTCAAAAATATTCCTGGTGAAATGTATGAGGCAGCTAGTGTGGATGGAGCCGGATTCTTCAGAAAGTTCTTCAAGATTACTATGCCACTCTTAAGTTCAGTGATTCTGTTTAATCTAGTTATGCAGACGATCAGCGCATTTATGACCTTTGTTCCAGCTTATATTATCTCTAAAGGTGAAGGCGGACCTATGGACGGCACTATGTTGTATTCTCTCTATTTATTCCGTCAGGCTTTTATGTTTAATAATATGGGTTATGCTTCGGCTATGGCTTGGGTGATGTTGTTGCTTGTCGGCATCATGACCGGAATCTTGTTCAAGACATCCAAATCGTGGGTCTTCTACGAGTCGGAAGGAGGAAAATAATCCATGGCGAAAATTAAACTGAAATGGCCGCTTTATCACATCCTTATAGGTGGCCTCGCTATCGTTATGCTGTATCCGATTCTGTGGATGATCATGAGTTCTTTTAAAGAGAGCCGGCTAGTATTTGTTACAGCACAGCACCTTATACCTGATCCATGGGAATGGGGGAACTATGCTAAAGGCTGGGAAGGTGTTGCAGGTTACTCCTTTGGTGTCTTCATCAAGAACTCTTTTGTAATTGTCATTGTCGCAACACTGGGCGCAGTCATTTCATCTTCACTGGTTGCCTTTGGTTTTGCCCGCAATAAATTTGTAGGCCATGGCTTATGGTTCGGAATCATGATGATGACCCTGATGCTTCCTTCCGATGTGGTGCTCGTCCCTCAATACATTATCTATGCCAAATTGGAATGGCTCGACAGTATCAAACCGATCGTTGTTCCACAGTTCTTCGGTGTCCCGTTTTTCATTTTCCTAATGCTGCAGTTTATTCGGACCATTCCTGTTGAACTTGATGAAGCGGCTACCATCGATGGTTGTGGGAAATTTGGACTTTATTTCAGAATTATACTTCCGCTTATCCGTCCTTCTATGGCTACTGCGGCAATCTTTTCCTTCTATTGGCGTTGGGAAGACTTGCTTGGACCGGTATTGTACTTGAACTCACCTTCTAAATATACAGTTTCGATGGGGCTGAAAATGTTCCTGGACAGTGAGTCCGTATCCAACTGGGGTCCAATGTTCGCCATGTCTGTTCTAAGTTTGGCACCAGTCATGATTATCTTCTTTATCTTCCAAAAGCAGATTGTAGAAGGAATCAGCACCAGTGGTTTGAAAGGTTGATTTCAGCAAATGAATATAAATGTTTTAAATCTCTAATTAAGAAAGGTGCGGCTGAATTTGGATAGCTATCGTTTTGATTTTGGGATTAAGGAAGCTGAGCCTGGCTACACCAAAATTCGGCCGGACACATCTTATTCTAAGGAAATAGGGTATGGTTTCACTTCTGATTCCTCTGTCTTTGGTCGTTTCAGAGGGGGAACAGATATACTGCGAAGCGATTGCTGCATCCCACAGAAAGCAGTTTTTCTTCTGGATCTCCCGAATGGGGTCTACCGTGTTACGCTGCTGTTGGGTGATGCTCTGGCAGAGACCAGCACATTTATCAAAGCTGGAGAAGGCAAGTTCGTATTGGACACTCTAAATGTGCCTGCGGGCCAATATTTACGCGAATCCTTTGCAATTAGAATAAAGGATGGGCAGCTAAAGCTATCGTTCTCGGGTGCGGCACCGCGTATTAACGCCTTGGACATTCAGATGGACAATGAAGCGCTAGTCTTGTTTCTGGCGGGAGATTCCACGGTGACCGATCAAGGGGAAGAAGGTTATCCCTATGCGGGGTGGGGTCAACTGCTGCCACGCTGCTTCAAAGCGGGAATAGTTGTTGATAACCGAGCACTTTCTGGGCGCAGTTCCAAGAGTTTTATTGAGGAAGGGCATTTGGAGGGCATTGCCGCAGATATCAGACCCAGAGATTATCTGTTCATCCAGTTTGGACATAATGATTCCAAAACTGATGATTTAAGACATACCGAGCCCTTTACTACATATAAAGAACATTTGCTCCGGTTGATTACAGTCGCCCGAGAAGCGGGGGCCTATCCGGTTCTTGTGAGCTCTGTACATCGGCGAAGATTTGATAGTGAAGAAGCAATTGTAGACACGCATGGAGATTATTTAATCGCCATACGGGAACTCGCAGATACCGAGCAGGTTTCACTGATTGATTTAGCCGAGAAGAGCCGCAAGCTCTTTGAAGCTTATGGCTCAGAGGGCTCAAAAGATTTATTCATGTGGAGCTATCCAGGAGAATTTATTGCGCATCCAGGTGGCGTGCAGGATAATACACATTTTCAGATTTTAGGGGCTCGTCTTCTAGCTGAGCTTATAGTGGAAGGGATCCGGGAAGCCGGATTAAACGATCTCATCATTCATCTTCGTCAGGGAGAATAATAATCCTAAAGGAAAAGTAAATATCTGTCGGTTCAACTTCTGTATGCAAGGTTAAGGTTAAGGAAAGAACTTAACTGGAAGACTTGCATGATAAGAAGGAGGATATCACGATATGGCAGATAAAAAGCTTGTAGGTAAGGTTGCAGTTGTAACCGGAGGCGGCTCAGGAATTGGCCGGGCAACCGTGCTTGAGTTCGCACGTAACGGAGCCAAAGTTGTATTATTGGACAGAACTGTGGAGAACGCTGAAAAGGTTAGACAGCAAGTGGAGAAAGAGGGCGGAGAAGCCCTAGTTATCGAATGTGATGTTGCTGAACCACCACAAGTGGAAGCGGCGATAAACAAGGCGGCCGCGAAATGGGGTCGTCTTGATGTTGTTTTTGCCAACGCAGGGATTAATGGGGCGATGACGCCTATTGAAACGATGGATATTGAAGCTTGGGATCAGACCATTCATATTAACCTGCGTGGAACCTTCGCGACTGTAAAATATGCGATACCGCATCTAAAAGAAAGCGGAGGCAGCATCCTGATCAACAGCTCCATTAACGGAAATCGTGTGTTTTCCAATGTTGGTTTTTCTGCTTACAGCACGACTAAGGCAGGACAGGTTGCTTTTATGAAAATGGCGGCACTGGAACTGGCTCAATTTCAAATCCGCGTAAATGCGATCTGTCCTGGGGCTATAAAGACCAATATAGATGACAACACTTTTCCATCAGAGGATCTGAAAGAAGTGAAAATCCCAGTAGAATTTCCTGAGGGAGATCAACCGCTGGAAGAAGGTCCGGGGCGACCTGATCAAGTAGCTAAGCTGGCTCTGTTTCTGGCGTCGGAAGATTCAGATCATATTACGGGGACGGAAATTTATTGTGACGGTGCAGAGTCGCTTCTGCATGGTTAATTTTCCAACATAATCTTGACCTCTCATAACGGATTCCATCCTCGTCGCTATGCCGGACCACACGGGTCGAAAGAGCATATGCGCTGAGGATGGATATACCGTTTTTTGTTGTAAAATAAAGCTAATCATTATCTCCAATTTCCGTTATAATGGAGTATCTCTGGAGAAAGGAGATTGCGATATGGATTTTCAATTGGAATCATTAATGAAGTTACTAGTGGCCATGCTGTTCGGGCTGTTCATCGGGATTGACCGACAGATCAAGCAGAAACCGCTGGGGATACGGACCAGTATGGTCATAAGCATTGCGAGCTGTCTTGTCACAGTGGTGTCTATCCATGCCTTTGACAAGTTCGCAGGGCCAGAGCATCCAAACATGGACCCAATGAGGCTTGCGGCTCAGATTGTCAGCGGGATTGGTTTTTTGGGTGCGGGTGTTATTCTGCGTAGAGGCGGAGATGCCATTTCGGGCCTTACTTCGGCAGCACTCATCTGGACAGCTTCTGGAATTGGTATAGCTGTGGGTGCGGGATTCTATATTGAAGCAGCATATGCGGTTATTCTGCTGATGTTTGCTGTGAATTTAGTTCCTCATTTAATCCGCTCGCTAGGACCAGAAGTACTGAATAAACATGAAGTTTCAGTGAGGATCATTATGGAAGCTAATTTCGTGCTTACAGAAGTGATCCAAAAAATCGAGCGGCCTCAGGTCAGCTCGCAGCGTAGTACTAGAGGTCCATCCCGAGCGATTCGAAGAATGAAAATTAAAGATTTGGAAGATGGCAGACAAATGATCGATATGGTGATCTCAGCCCCGGATCGAGATTACGCAACAGAAATTTATTACGATGTGAAGAAAATTGAACATGTAATGAGCGTAGAAGTGGAGCAATTGTAAAAAGAGCATGTCACCTCATGACTAGATGTGGTAATCTATCAAGTGGAGACAATTATCAGACACTGGAAGGGAGAACAATATATTATGTCAATCACAGCGTATGAAGGACAATATGAAGGAGAAGCAGCTATCTGGTTGAACGCCGGTCGTTATGAGGCAGCTATTCTGCCAGGCATTGGCGGCAACCTGATCTGTTTCCGTGATACCGAAAACGGATATCGCTTCCTGCATGAGCCTGGAGCTGAAGAAATGGAAGCCTTCAAGGCAAGTCCGGGGATTCACGGAATTCCTGTATTATTTCCTCCAAATCGTTATGAGGATGGTAAATTTCCATGGAATGGTCAAACTTATCAATTCCCCGTAAATGAAGTTGCAACGGGCAACCATTTACACGGATTTTTACATACTGCAGCTTGGGAAGTCGAAGAATTTGGCAGCGGTAAGACTGAAAGCTTCGTAACCGTATTCATCAAGGTGGATGAGAATCATCCTTCTTATCAATATTTGCCACATAAGTATACGATCAAATTGCGTTATACCCTCGGCGAAGGAGGATTATCGCAACAGGTGCTGGTACACAATGATGGAGATGACGTGATGCCTTGCTTGCTGGCATTCCACACTGCCATTAACGCACCATTCGCACCAGGAAGCTCGGCACAAGATTACCGCGTAAAAGCTACTATTGGCGAGCGCTGGGAGCTTAACGACCGCATGCTGCCAACAGGCAAATTCCAGGCGTTGGAGCCAGGAGAAGTTCAGCTTCGTGAAGAAGGTGTGAATCCATATTTTGCATCGATGGACAATCACTACACGGCTGTACCTCAGAACGGACGCAACCGGATGGAGCTTACCGATAGCAAAGCTGGAGTAACCTTGGTGTACGATGTAGGGACTTCGTACAAACAATGGATGATCTGGAATAACGGTGCTACAGAACAGTTCTTCTGCCCTGAGCCACAAATTAACTTGGTGAATGCGCCAATGGTAGACCTTCCTGCTGATGATATCGGCTTGTTCAGCCTGAAACCAGGCGAATATTGGGAAGAAAGCAGCCGCCTGTACGTAAAATAGAGTTCATGTGAATATGAATAGGTTATAAAGAAGGGGCTGTCTCAAACGTAGTTTTTCTACGATTAGACAGCCCCTTAAATTTATCTCTTACTAATAATCTCTTCATTAATCTGTTTAATGATGTCTTGGATACTCTTCGAACCAAGATCACCTTCACCACGTTTTCTTACAGAGACAGTGTCGGAATTTTTTTCGTTCTCCCCCAGTACGAGCATGTAAGGTGCTTTTTCAAGCTGAGCTTCACGAATTTTGTAGCCTAACTTCTCATTTCGAATATCTACTTCGACACGAATGCCAGCTTTCTCCATTTGATGCTTCACTTGCAGTGCATAGTCAACATAGTTCTCAGAGACTGGCAATAACTTCGCATGAACAGGTGCGAGCCACAGTGGGAAAGCTCCAGCGAAATGCTCAGTAATAATCCCCATAAAACGATCGATCGATCCATACACAGCGCGATGGATTACGACCGGGCGATGTTTAAGATTATCTTCCCCGATGTAAGTAAGATCGAATTTCTCTGGCATTTGCCAATCTAGTTGGATTGTTCCACATTGCCAGCTTCGTTTTAGCGCATCTAAGATATGGAAATCAATCTTAGGTCCATAGAACGCGCCATCCCCTTCATTCACTCGATATTCGATCCCGAGATTGTCTAATACATTTTGTAAAGATTGTTCAGCCTGATCCCATAATTCTTCAGATCCCATATAATCTGCCGGCCGAGTAGATAATTCAATCTTATACTCAAAGCCGAACACTTGATAAATATGGTCAATCAGTGAGATTACCCGTCTTATTTCATCCTCGATTTGCTCTGGCAAAACGAAGAGGTGAGCATCATCCTGGCAGAAAGTGCGGACTCTCATCATCCCGTTAAGTGCTCCAGAATATTCATGGCGATGCACTTGACCGAATTCCGAGATACGGATAGGCAGTTCCCGGTAGGAATGCAGATTGTTTTTGAAAATTAGCATATGCCCAGGGCAGTTCATCGGCTTAAGGGCAAATTTTGTTTCATCTACATTTGTGAAATACATATTGTCCTTGTAGTGATCCCAGTGCCCCGACTGCTCCCAAAGCCGATTGTTCATCATCAGCGGTGTACGAACTTCATCGTAATCTCTCTGTCTTTGTAATTCCCGGGCAAAGTTCTCAAGCTCTGTACGGATTGTCATTCCCTTGGGAAGATAGAAGGGCATGCCTGGCGCTTCTTCAGAGAACATGAACAACTCAAGTTCTTTGCCGAGCTTACGGTGGTCACGTTTTTTAGCTTCTTCAAGAAACAGTAAATGTTCCTCTAACTGCGCTTTTTTAGGAAAGGCAGTTCCATAAATACGTTGCAGCATTTTGTTATTGGAATCTCCACGCCAGTAGGCACCCGCTACATTCAACAGCTTAAAGGCTTTGACCAAGCCAGTAGAGGGAAGATGTGGCCCACGGCAAAGATCGGAGAACTCACCTTGATCATAAATAGTTAATACTGTGTCTGCCGGCAGATCATGAATAAGCTCCAGCTTTAAAGGCTCATTCAACTCTTCAAAAAGTTTAATGGCCTCTGCGCGGCTCACCACACGGCGGACAATCTGGTGATTCTCTTGGATGATTTTCGCCATTTCTTGTTCGATTGCAGCAAGATCATCAGTGGATAGAGGTTTCTCAATATCAATGTCATAATAGAAGCCGTCTTCGATAACAGGACCTATGCCTAGCTGGACAGCTTTATCTCCATATATACGTTTTATGGCCTGCGCCATGATATGTGCAGTACTGTGTCTATAAACCTCAAGACCGTCTTTGCTATCCAACGTAACAATATCGAGCCGGCAATCATGTTCGATCGCTTGGTTTAGATCAACAGATTTTCCATCAATTTTTCCAGCTACAGCATTTTTTTTCAGACTGGTACTTATGGCACCTGCTGCTTCTTTAATCGTTGTTCCTTGCAGTACCTCTCTAATTGTTCCATCTTGCAGTGTTACCTTGATCTTCATGATTTTAGCCTCCGTTTCTCAAATATTGTTAGTTGTGAACGCAAAAAAACGCATCTCTCCCAGAAAGGGACGAGTGCGTTCAGCTCGTGGTTCCACCCTAATTCGACCTGTCACATGGACAGGACCTCATTGGTATCCGATATCGGGGATAAATCGGTGCCGCATACTACCGAAAAACAAAGTTCTACGGATTCAGCGTCACGGCTACAAAGGGGTAACTTCACAACCGGTAACTGGAGAAGCTTGCAGCCCGGACTTCTCTCTCTGGACAGTTCGTGTAGGAAATCATGTCTTTGATCATTGCCATATTCTGTTGCTAGTTAATATTACTCAATAGTATTCGATAAAGTCAAGGGGGGAGGTGCACAGAAAGCGGATGATCGTTTCTCCGCGTTCTTCATTTGCTTATTGGTAAAGGAAATGAGGAAGGGCTTGGCGAATTTATATTTCAACATGCTTAAGGAGGATTGTAATGCAGATTATTGCCATGCTGACGATGCTAATCGACCATATTGGCTATATCTTTTTCCCGGAGAATCTTGCTTGGAGATATGTAGGGAGAATAGCTTTTCCGATTTATTGTTATGGGCTTGTGCAGGGACATATCCATACTTCATCCAGACCTAAATATTTATTACGGTTGCTCTTGATAGCGATTATTGCTCAGATTCCCTATAATTTAGCGCTAAATTCTGGTGGCTGGAACGTGGTGTTTACGTTATTGCTGTCGGCAATCGTACTGGTTATTTTGGACAAACTGCCTTCACTATGGCTAGGTATACCTGTGGTAATTGCTGCTATAGTGTTAATGGATTATTACCCTATAGATTATAACGCGTACGGTTTGCTCTTAGTATTGATTTTTCGTTATACGAAATCGTACTGGCTTATTGGAGCCCATTTGGCACTGAATCTATTCTATATGTTTTATAATTATTGGGTTGTACAGATGCTAAGTATTTTACCTACCTTGCTGATTGCTTTTACGCCTTTGATTTGGAATCGCTTGGAGCGGCATCGGGTTCCGCGCTGGGTGTGGTGGTCATTTTATCCTGCACATTTACTGATGTTGGCAATAGTTAAGGCTGTAATTTACAAGGAATGGGCTCAGATCGAATGGCGAAGTTTGTTGAATATTTAAACATTTTACAATAAAAGGAACTTTGATTTACAAAACTTACCTTAGCTGAGATAATGGATTGATTTCACAAAATAAGATGAAGGAGACATGCTATGAGTAGAGTTAAAGCAAAAATGAAGTGGTTTTTGCCTTTTGTCGCACTGATGCTAGTTCTTGCCGGCTGTCAGTCGGTAGGGGGGTTCGATGTTAATAAGGCGTTGATTGGGGATGTTGATGTTAAATCATCAGAATCCAGTATGACTTTTTCCATGAATGCTGAGCCCATAGAGGGAATTAGCGCGGAAGATAAGGAAATGGTTGATCTTATTAATTCTTTTTCCTTGAATATTAGTAAAGCTAAGTTACAAGATAATGGGAGTTTATCGGCCCAAGGAACTGTTGGTTATAAACAATTGGATATTCCATTCACCTTGTTTATGGACAAACAAACACTTGCTTTTACAGTTGAAGGAGCAAAACAACCGTTCTACTTCCCTGTACAAGGATACGATGAAATCTTAGGTGAAGTAGGCTTGGATACGGCAAAAGCTGAAGATGTCAGTAAGCTGTTGACGAAATTCGTTGTTAAGAATCTTCCTAATCCTGGCGTAATCAACATTACACCGGTTAGTGATGCTGTGTATGGCGAGCAGTTGAACATGACGAAGCTGCATGCAGAAGTGACGGGTGATGAGCTTCCTGCACTGTTAAAAGGCTTCCTGAAGTCTGTCTCCAAAGACACAGAAGGTTTTACTGAATTGGTAGGTGGTCTTTACGACTATCTGTACCCTGTGATCAAAGCTATGGATGAAGACGGTTCTGGCGATATTTTCAATCTTGGATTCGGAGATATTCCACTGGATGATAAAGAAGCTGTCGTAACTGTATTGCATGATGCTGCCAAATTGGCTGTTGATGCATTGCTGCTAGTATATGACAATCAAGTGGACAGTCTTTACAAATCAACTCCTGAGATTAAGACTGTGTTGAGTAAGGATACGAAGTTATCTGTTGATATTTTCGTTGATAGTGCTCTGCATGTGCGTAAACAGAATGTTGATCTGAAAGTGGCGCTTCCGGGTACCGAGGATTTCCCACTGAAGAGTCTCTCGCTTAAAGCTTCCAGTCAGGTTTGGAACATTGGCGGTGCTGTAACTGCTGATCCAATCAGCACTGAAGGTGCACTTGATATTTCTTCCGGGCTTACACCTGGAGAGACTTTGAGAAACTTTGCCCCAGATTCTGATGTATATCGTATATTGAAGGATGATCTGGGCATTACGAAGAGAACCATTGTTATCGAACCTGATGACGAATATTATTACCCGATTGTAGACAAGAACACTACTTATATCCCACTGCGTTATTTGGCAGAAGATTTAGATGCTACTGTAGAATGGGATACTGTCAATCGTGCAATTAACGTTACTGATGGTGTGTACGGAGATAAACTGGTGTTCAAAATCGGTTCTTCCGAAGCCTTGATTAACGGCACGGCTGTAAAGCTTGCCCAACCTGTATTTGTTGACGAGTATGGCGATGCATATGTATCCTTGCGTCTGCTGGCTGAAGCGCTTCATGCTACTGTGTCGGTAGATGAAGATGGTTGGATTACTATTGTACGGAACTAGTTGCATCTTAACGATCAATTAACACAATAAACCCAGCTTCCATCTGACGCATAAATGCGAGTGGAGGCTGGGTTTTTTATATGAAATACATAAACCAGTTATTGCTTCGTTAATACCACCTCTAAAGCTATATTACTAAGCTCTTTATCCTCTGTCATACTTTGGATGTATCCACCTAAGAAACCTTCTTGTAGGCCTTCCCAAAGCTTGTAACCTGGCATCGCTTTAATATCTTCTGAGGAGCTGCCGGCTGTCCCCGCGAAGTATCTTACATTTAGCTTGGCCATTACCTCTGCCATCGATGCCTTTTCAGACTGCGTAAAGGAACTCTCCTTTAGACCATCCATAGCTTTGTTATAAGAGTTTGTAGCAAAAATATCCTCAGCATAGGTCTTAAAGTTTAAAAGATTCTGATCTGTAATGCCATTAGCTTTAGCCCATCCTTCTACATTTAAGGGCATTGCTTCATAATTGACGGTTCTGCTCAGAGGATCGAAGGTCATCGCTCCATATTGATGTGGATAAACAGCCATTGCACTTGTTGCGATATCATAAATTGGCATTACTTCCGAAGAAGTTGCCGGGTCTACCCGGATGTCCTGCATATGGATATGGCCTGACAAGACTAAATTAAGTTCATTTTCACGAAGTAACTTTATTGTTTCCTGACTGTTGTTAAGTTTAAAGCCTGAAACAGACATAGAGGTGTGGCTTAGTAGGTTGTGGTGCATAACCGTGAGGACAGAAGCATGCTCCTTGGCAGCTAGTTTAACAGAATTATCTATCCATGATAGGGTAGAGGCGGTCAGGCGTCCGTCCGTTTGGGGGAAACCGTATTTCTGATTGTTATGATATTGGCTGCTGTCAATCATAAGGAGCCATAAATTTGGAGCTGCTTTAACGATGTAACTTAGCGATTCTTTATCACGTGATACAGCCTCTTTGTAGCCGAAATTCTCATACATCTTGGTAAAGTCTTTGTCTGTAATAGAATCCGTAACGAGCTGCTTATCCCCGCTGAAGGATCTGGCCCAAGGATTAAATAAATCATGGTTGCCTGGAATGACATAAACAGAGGTTCCCTGCGCTTCAATTCGCTTTAGTTTTTGGGTTAGCTCCTGATGGCTGCTGCGTTCTCCGTTATTTGTTAAATCTCCACTGAGGATGAGAAAATCAGGCTTCTGCTGCTCAGTATCATAAACCAAGGTTTCAAGGATTTCATCACTGTAAGGCAGCATTTTTCCATCACCGCCAGTTACATATTTCTGAAAAGCTGTACCGCCATCCTGAAGCTTCTTATCTAAGAAGTGAGTATCCGTTGCCACCCAGAAAGTGAGGGGGTGAAGATCAGTCGGATCTAGTTCTGTAAAGGTCAAATTAGACGAATTTGTGTCTTTACAGCTAGTTAGAGCCAAGCTCAGGAAAAGGAGCAGCAACAAAGAGGTAAAGACTGATTTTTTATGTCGAACAAGGGCTTTCTTGCTCAGAAAATTCATGATTATAACCTTCCTTCTATACATTTGCTGCACTATTGTAGCGCATTTTAGCTCGTAGTGTATATCGGAAAAGGAAGAGGGCAGTTTCTAGCCCGCATGAATTGATTAATGATTAATAGATCAGGTGCATAATTAAGCCCATAAATGCGACAATAAGAGTTGGCAACGAATATATCCGACAAAATAAGTTGTGAATAACTGTTGTGTTTTCAGAAAAAAGGTGCTAAGATATATAAAAGTAAGTTACTAAAATTAATGGAGGTAGTTATTTTATGTCTAACAATTTCTTTGAAGCAGTAAAAGGAAGACGTTCCATATATGCCATCAGTAAAGAAACTACGATTTCGGATGCACAAATTGTAGAAATCGTTGAACAAGCGGTGCTACATAGCCCAACTTCATTCAACTCTCAAAGCTCAAGAGCCGTTGTTCTTCTTGGTGAACAACATGATAAGCTATGGGATATCACTACAGAAACATTGCGTAAAATCGTTCCTGCCGAACAATTTGAAGGAACAGCGCAAAAATTAGCGTCTTTCAAAGCAGGTTACGGTTCCGTACTATTCTTCGAAGATCAAACGGTAGTGAAGAGCCTGCAAGAGAACTTCGCTCTATATGCTGAGAACTTCCCAATTTGGGCTAACCAATCCTCTGGTATTCTGCAATTTGTAGTATGGACAGCACTTTCTGAAGCAGGTGTAGGTGCATCCTTGCAGCATTATAATCCACTGATTGATGATGAAGTAAAAGAAGCATGGGGGATCCCGCAAGAATGGAAATTGATTGCTCAATTGCCATTTGGTAAAACCGTTACTCCTGCTGGTGAGAAACAATTCCAACCGGTTGAAGATCGTGTTAAAGTCTTTAAATAAGTGAGATAAGCGTTTGAAACCTCCTTAACCAGGCTAAGTATGTATATAGACTGGTTAAGGAGGTTTTTTGTATGCCATGGAACAAAGAGGATTATCCAGAATCATTAAAGAACTTCACAGCACCTGTTCGCAATAAGGCAATCGATATTGCGAATGCGCTCCTCGAAGATGGTTATGAGGAGGGGCGGGCGATTTCAATTGCCACAGCGCAGGCGAAAGAGTGGGGGGAGAACCACGATAAACAAATCCGTAAAAAAGGCCATTAATGCTTAATCAAAGGCCTGAACATAGAAATAAAAAAAGCAGGACAGCGTTTATTAACGCTTGTCCTGCTTTTTGACGGGCACAATTATTTAGTAGATTCATTTCCTGCTGCTGCGCTTGCAGCTGGCTCAGCTGTTGCAGCTGCATCTTCTTTAGCGTCAGTAAGTGTGTTCGTAATTTTTGCTTTTTCAGTTGTTTCTGACAACCAAGTGGAGGACAGAGTGGAAACCTTTTGCGAAACTAGAGTTTTACGAATTTCATCTTTCTTTTCTTCCAGTGTATAGTCTTTAGCATCTTTATGGTCGGTTACTTTAATGATGTGATAACCATAATCGGATTTCACAGCATCACTGGTTTCACCAACTTTTAGCTTAAAGGCTACATCAGAGAATTCAGCTACCATATCGCCACGTTTGAAGAAGTCTAGATCTCCGCCATTATCCTTGGAACCCGTATCAGAGGATTTTTCCTTGGCAAGAGTAGCGAAATCTGCGCCTTCTTTCAATTGTTTCAGAATTGCATCTGCTTCTTCTTTAGTCTCAACGAGAATGTGGGAAGCGCGAACTTGTTCTTCTTCACTGAAAGTAGCTTTATTTGTGTCATAGTATTCTTTGATTTCATCATCCGTTACAGTGACTTGTGGCTCAAGGATTTTACGCAGCTTTACTTGCAGCGGCATTTGCTTTTTCAAGTCGTCTACAGTCATTGAGCTTTGGGACAAAGCAGCATTAAAGGCAGCCTCTCCGCCGAATTGTGCTTTAAGATCTTCAAGTTCAGTGTTGATGTCTTCATCTGTAACAGTTACGTTGGCTTTTTTAGCCTCTTGATCAACAAGCTCAGTAGTAATCATAGATTGCAGCGTGCTTTCTCCGCCTGCTTCGATCAATTTATCATAAAGTTGTTCTTTTGTAATTTTTGTTCCGTTTACTGTTGCAACAGCTTTTTTGCTGTCGTCTTTTTGGACGACCAGAACAATGATTAGTGCTGCAGCTAATACGATAGAGGCAATCATCCAAGCTTTATTGCTTCTAGGAGCAGTCGGAGGTGTAGGAGGCGTAGCGTTGTTCGCACCGACTTTGTTCATTACTGGAATACTGTCTGCTTTTGTTGTATTCACAGGTTCCTCAGCAGCTGCTTGCGCTACTTCAACCTCTTCATTGATAATCTCGGAAGTGTTCAAATCTTCTTCCGTGGTTCCGTTGTTTTCTAAGTTCTCATTTCCATTCAGATCTTTTTTGTCCATTATTAGTAATGACTCCCTTCAATATAGGTGTTGCTTGTCTATTTACAACTTTAACAGAAATCCTAATCCTAAACCTTAAGAAAGTATAAAAAAAGGCAGGATCTTTTTAAGTTTCTATTAATAAAAAGCAAAAAGCCGGAAATGGCATCAGTAACATGCCCTTCCGGCTAATGGGAATAAGATGTCTACTTCAGTCCTTTCAGAAGATGACGAATGCTTTCTTGTTTTCGTCTTGGGACACGTACGTTTTTAGCATACAGGCCCATTTCACCGAAATAAATGCAGTCATCTGCGATAGAGCTGATCTTGTTCAGGTTGACATAACAGCCACCGTACACATGATAATAACTTGAATTGGACAACAATCGATTTAATTGCTCGGCAGTCATTCTCTTTTTTATGTTATAGTTTCTGCCGTGAAAAATGACCAAATCATGGTCCCCGACCTTAAAGAACAGAATGTCTGTCTCCACCTCGAAGTCCTCGTACACATTTCTGGCTTCCAGCAGGATGCTACTCATTCATGTTCCCCCTTTATACGGAATAAAAGACTAATGTTAGCGCTTTCATTATATCACAACAGTTAATCGTTGGAAAGACCCATTTTTGAATTGTTTCGTACATTTCTAACTTTATCGTTTGTAATTAACGTTTAAAAATTGTAGATTATATAGATGATCACATCTAATGAGTGTGAAGTAGCAATACTTTGAGGAGGAATATAGAGATGAATGAGCAGAATAAGTTATTGCTGTTTACAGGTTCTTATGCAAGTGCCGCAGAAAGCGGAGTGCAGGTGTTTGAATTCGATGGAGCTGCAGGTGGTACGCTAAAGCTGCTGGATTCGGTGCAGGGCTTAACTAATCCTACCTTTGTTAATGTAGATGCCGCAGAGAAACGTCTATACGCTATAGGAGAAAAACCGAATGGTGAGGGTGGAAAAGAAGGTGAGGTTATTTCCTTTGCTATTGATCTAAAGGACGGGAAATTGAGTGAACTGAAACGCATTCCCTCCATGCCTGCCTCTGGCAATCGTCAAACAACCACCTGCCATATCAATAGAGATTTGAATGATGAATACGTGGTTGTATGTAGTTATCATGGTGGAAGTGTTGGCTTGATCAAATTAAATGAAGATAAAGCTGCAGATCAATTAGTTGATGTGGCCGTACATTCAGGTCATGGCCAACATCCTGAACGGCAGGACCGCCCTCATCCCCATTCCGCTATTTTCAGTCCGGACGGGCAGTATGTGTTTGTATCTGATCTTGGGCTTGATTTAATTCGGGCCTATAGAATCAATAGAGAAACCAACAAACTAGAGGTACATGGTGATACGGCGTTGCATCCAGGAGCGGGACCACGCCACTTCACTTTCCATCCAGACGGAAAGTCTGCTTATGTAATTAACGAGGTGGATTCCACCATTACATCGTTTACATATGACAGTGCCGCAGGCACTCTGCACACTGTAGATACAGTGCCGACACTGCCTGATGATTTTGACGAAGAGAATACATGCGCTGAAATCGCTATTTCCAAGGATGGGAAATATCTGTACGCTTCAAACCGTGGGGCTGATAATATTGCCGTATATGCGGTGGATAATGCTTCTCCTAAGCTTACACATCTTGAATATGTATCTACTCGTGGAGGACATCCACGTCACTTCGCATTGACACCAGATGGAGCTTATCTTATAGTAGCGAATCGTGATGCGAATAACCTGGTTGTATTTTCAATAGAAGCGGCTAGTGGCCGACTCGAATTTACTGGAAATACAGCTGAAGTATCCAAACCGGTATGTGTGAAGCCCGTAATTGTTCCTGCATAAAGTTACTCCGCTTGAAGAGTGAATAAGTGATCTTGGGAAATGCTAAAGGGAACACCGGATATAAAGTCCGGTGTTCCCTTTTTTTGAAAATAAAAGCCTGTGATTATCTGGTTGATGAGGTGAATGAGGGAGAAGACTATTTGAGCGAAACGGGCTTAAGAGGTACAATAGTGGATACTGCAGATTTGAATAGCACATTTTGCCTGCCATCACCTTGACCTTGTAAAGTGATTGTGAAAGCATCGTACGAGGTTACGAGCCCTTGCATTTTCACACCATTCGTCGTAAAAATCGTCACAGGCACCTTTGTGGAAATGAACTGGTTCAACAATCGTTCTTGCAATTTTAAACTCTCCACTTTGGCAGCACTCCATCTTCTGTGAATTTTTTTCTCTCAATAATTATAACATGGGTTAGTCCCTCACTGGAAATGAGATCAACAGTCACCAGAATAGACATGGAGGTATTTATGCTTTATTATCAGAACTGGTCTAGAGCTTTTCGCTTTTTTTTAGGTTTTGCTGCGTGTTTCGCCGTTATAGCTGTCCTTGTAAGTATGAATAAGGTATCAACCTTTGATAACTATATTATTGATTGGGTACAATCAGCGGAATCACCGGGGTTGACCTCATTCGCCAAAGGTTTATCTCTAATTGGTTCCTCTAAGATCGCTATTGGCATATCTATCGTTACCATGGCACTGCTCTATTTTTTGCTGAAACACCGATTTGAATTAATCTTGTTCCTATGGGTTGGATTAGGCTCACAGCTCTTGAATACAATAATGAAGTTATGTTTTCACAGAGAACGTCCGAATTTACATCGTATTGTCGAAGAGATTGGTTATAGTTTTCCGAGCGGGCACTCAATGGCAGCCTTCTCTTTGTACGGCGTTATTGCCTTTATACTGTGGCGTCATCTGCGGCGGAGGCATGAACGGGTCTTATTAATAATGTTCGCTGTATTCATGACCGTGGGGATTGGCTGGAGTCGTATCTATTTGGGTGTTCATTATCCGAGTGACGTTATTGGGGGATATATGGCTAGTGGCGCTTGGCTGATGTTGTCCATTTGTTTATTTCAAATCTACAAGAGCTCGCGTACGAATTAGGATAGATACAAAAACGGATATCTTTCATAGCGCATGAAGATATCCGTCTTTATGTGGAAGAAGATTGGTTAAGGGGTCGTCACATGTTGTTCAGATGTTTTGCGATCCTGGAATTGTCCCATTTTGCTTATTTTTTGCTTCAGCATCGCAGGAAGTCCTGCTTTAAGCTTTTGGGCTTCGTCTTTTGTCAGACGTCCTTCGGTGATGGCTTGATCCAGCCGTTGGTTTGCCGATTCGCAGAGCTTCTGAATATATTGATCTTCCGTCCAGCCTTTTTTCTCAAGAGCAAGCTGCGGGAGCGTTTTGCCTGCTTTCAGGCTATTGATTAGCTCTGTACGATCCATTTCCAGCAGTTTAGCCGTTTCAAAAATAATGAAATGTCCACCAGCCCTAACCTTTCCGTCTTTTCCTGGATGGTGACCGTGACCTTTCTCTGAAGGGTGGGCACCAGGTGCGGTGGCTGTGGGGGTTACTTTCTCAGCAGAAGCACTTCCAATTGGCGCAAGAGCTGGAGACAGGCTGAGAAAAATAACGGTTGTGAAAGTCATTAATCTTTTGATATGGTTATTCATTCACTCACCTCGTATGTTATGTGATAGGCACTACTCGGATTAGTATTCCCTGAAAGCTGAAAGAAACATGAGTGAGAGCTTAAATGTTCTTAAAATTCATCAACTCCAGGCTGGGGTAATTAGAAGTACGAGGGTTCGCTGATGTTCATATTGTAGCGTGGGCTAATTTTTAGGAGGGATAGGTTTGGCTTTAGGAGCTCGCATATTTAAAACAGGTTTGGCCGTTACGCTAGCCCTGTATTTAGCTGTAATGCTTCAATTTCCTTCTGCCGTGGGTGCAGGGATTGCGGCGATTTTCGCTATGCAGCCCTCTATTTATCGCTCTTGGCGTTATTTTCTTGACCAGCTCACGACTAGTACAATGGGGGCCGTTCTGGCTTTACTCGGAGGGATGCTGTTATCCAATAGCCCAATAGCAGTCGGTTTGGTCTGTATTCTAGTCATTATGATCAGTATGAAAATCAACCGGGCGGATACGATAAGTCTTACGTTAGTTACTGTAATAACAGTGATGGAGGCTTCGGGTGAATGGCAATTCGCACTTAATCGCTTTTTATTAACTTTGACAGGTATTGTTTCTGCATTTCTAATCAATATTATTGTCGTTCCTCCAAAACCTCGTAAGCAATACATTAAGCAAATTGAGAATGTTTTTTCAAGCCTCTCTTTATTGCTGAGAACAGCGGTTTCTCATGAGATGAAGGAAAGTGTATTTCGTGATGAAAAAAATGCCTTACATTCATCCATAAAATCGTTGGCGGATAAGTATGCATTGTTTGAGGAGGAGCAGAAGCAGTTAAAACGGGCCAAGTATAGCCAGACTAGACAAATGGTTGTGTATAAGAACCTGTTAGCTTCTTTGCAAAAAGGTTACGATGTTCTCGAGGCTGTAGATCGGCATTATTTCCAGGCGGATCGGACCGAACATACAGATGCTCTATTTGATAATCATTTGGAACATTTAATCAAATATCATCAGCACATCTTACTTAAGTTTGAAGACAAATTAAAGCCCAATGCCAATGATTCCGAACCCTTGGGAGAAGACAATGATGATTTTCTGAATACCGCGATTTTGGGGTATAATGCAGAGAAAATAGGTCAGCTGCGTTTATATGTTGTGGCAGCGGCGATTTATGATTACGGATATCAATTGGAGCGCTTAGATAAAGTGGCCGATCAGATGAATCGTATAGCAGAGGAGAAAGAATCTGTGCACGAAGCCTAAACATAACCTTGTGAAGAGCAACATATAAGCTTTGTAACAGTAAAAAAATCCGGTTCCTTAGGGACCGGATCATCTATTTAAGAGAATACTTGAAATCTCAACTTGTAATTGCTAAAATGAGAAGATATCGAATAAACATGCATTTAAAAACATAAATATGCAAATTTATCATATCACGATTCAAATGGAATGTCAACCTTCCAAAAGGGGATGAAATGTAGTGGATAACAATGAAAGTCAGTGGAAAGAGGAACAGCAACGGGTTGACGGAGTAACCAAACTTCTGTCAGCCCATATTCGCCATTTATCAGAGGAGCTTGGACTTCATCGCAGTGATGTAGTGGATATGCGGAAAGACTTCTGGGAAGAGGTAACCGTAAACTTCAGTAGCCCGGATGATTTGGGAGAAACCTCAACAAGTCTTCGCCAACAGTCCCAAATCCTAAATGAACGGGAACGTCATCATTTGCAATCAAGCAAAGCGCTGAAAAAATATAAAAAGCTGGTTGTCTCTCCTTACTTTGGCCGAATTGATTTCACCGAGGAACCAACTGGCGGGCTGGAAAAGATTTATCTAGGAATTGGATCATTGATGGAGGATGATGGTACCTTTTTGATTTATGACTGGCGCGCGCCTATTTCCAGTCTGTATTATGACGGAGCCCCTGGTCCCGCTGCTTATGAAACACCTGGAGGATTAGTCTCCGGAACAATGAACCTTAAACGCCAGTTTGTTATTGCTGACGGTGTAATTGAAGTTATGTTTGACACTGGGGTTACGATCGGGGATGAGCTGCTGCAGCAGGTGCTAAGTCATAGCGCTGACGATCGGATGAAAAGTATTGTTGCTACAATTCAGAAAGAGCAAAATGCGATAATCCGCAACGACAAAAGCAGGATGCTAGTTGTGCAAGGAGCAGCGGGAAGCGGGAAAACGTCTGCTGCATTGCAGCGGGTAGCTTATCTTCTATATAAATACCGTGAAGTATTATCAGCAGATCAAATGCTGCTGTTCTCACCGAATCCGCTGTTTAACAGCTATGTATCTACAGTGCTCCCGGAGCTAGGCGAAGAAAATATGCAGCAAACAACGTTTCAAATGTATTTGGAACATCGTCTTGGCCATGAATTCCAGCTCGAAGATGTCTTTAGTCAGACCGAAAGTCTACTAAATGCTCCTGATGGTCCTGAGGTGGCTATACGCAGAGAAGGCATTGCCTATAAATCGTCTGTACCTTTCCTAGATGTGATTCGGCGATATGCTACGTTGCTGGAACAGGAGGGCATGCTTTTTAAACCTTTAATGTTTCAAGGGAAAGCAGTGGTCAGTAAAGAAGAAATGGAACGCCAATTCTACGCGTACGATCCTGCCATAAAGCTTGCGAATCGTGTGGATTTGATGATCCGCTGGCTGCTTAAGAAGATCGCAGATTTTACCCATGAGGAAAGAAATGCACAGTGGGTTGAAGATCAGATCGAGCTGCTGGATTCCAGCGATTATCACCGTGCGTATCAGATGTTGCGCCGGAAGAAGAAAGCTTCGCAGGATAGCTTTGACGATTTTGATACCGAAAAAGAAGTGTTATCTCGTTATGTAGTCAGCCAGCGGCTCAAACCACTGCGTGGTTGGACTAAACGGGGTCGATTTGTGGACGTTAAGGGCTTGTACAGCACGTTATTTACAGATCGCGAACTTATGGAGCGCCTCAATGGTGATTATCCTTTACCAGAGGTGTGGGATGATATCTGTGAGCAGACATTGGA
Source organism: Paenibacillus sp. FSL R5-0928 (assembly GCF_037970385.1). Lineage (NCBI taxonomy): Bacteria > Bacillati > Bacillota > Bacilli > Caryophanales > Paenibacillaceae > Paenibacillus > Paenibacillus sp. FSL R5-0928. The sequence continues at coordinate 3,053,673 of NZ_CP150225.1, forward strand.
ATCTATTGGAGTGAACGAGCTTGCTTATGAAGACGCTACGCCATTCCTTTATCTGAAGGAGTTAAGCCAAGGCTTCCGGACCAACACACTGATCCGCCATGTGATTGTAGATGAAGTACAAGACTACTCTCCATTCCAATTAGAGTTCATGCGCCGTTTATTTCCAAGAGCAAAAATGACCGTATTAGGCGACCTGAACCAGGCCATTTATGCACAAGGTGAGGTACTGGGGGATTTGTCTAGTCTCGTAAGTATATATGGTGAAGAAAACACAGAAGTGATCTCGTTAACCCAAAGCTACCGTTCAACTTATGAGATCGTGGAGTTTACGCGGTCAATGATCCCTGGAGGAGAACGAATCGTACCGTTTAATCGGCGGGGAGAAGAACCCAAGCTAAGTGTGGTATCCAGCGAGAAGGAGCTTCTGAATGCTGTAGAACAGGATATCCGGAAGCTGCATTCTGAGGGATATCATTATGTAGCTGTCATCTGCAAAACAGCGGAGGAAAGCGCAAGGGTTCATGCTGAACTGAATCGTAGCCTGCCGGTAAGACTTGTTACAAAGGAAACGCCGAATTTTCAGAAGGGGACACTGGTTCTGCCTGCTTATTTAGCAAAAGGTGTGGAGTTTGATGCGGTCGTCATCTTTGATGGCTCGGCTGAACAATATGGCAGAGAAAGTGAACGCAAATTGTTTTATACGGCTTGCACTCGGGCTATGCACTTACTGCATATTTTTAGCCTGGGTGAACCTAGTCATTTTATTCCGTCCGCTAATGTGGCATCTTTAAGCGCCGGATCGCTGTAACCATAGATCTCTTCATTTTAAGATCGTCCTTTTCGCAGCAGCGGAGGGACGGTTTTTTTGTTTTCATGAATAAAGAAGGGCGAACAAACCACAATAAAGAATGTTGTACACAATGACAAAGGTGGTCAGTTCATGAAGGAAAGAAAATGGGATCTGCTTGCCTTAGCATCAATCCCACTAATAATGACCCTCGGTAACTCCATGCTGCTGCCTATTCTGCCGCAGATCTCCAAAGAACTAGGCATTAGTGCTTTTCAAGTCAGTATGCTGATTACCGTGTATGGATTGATGGCAATTGTAATGATCCCTATTGCAGGTTATCTGTCAGACCGTTTTGGGCGAAAGAAGGTTATTCTTCCTAGTTTAATCATTGCCGCAATTGGTGGTGCCGTCTGCGTGGTAGCTGCTTGGTTTATGAAGGGGGTTAGCGCTTATTGGGTGATCTTAGCGGGGCGTCTGTTGCAAGGAATTGGTGCAGCGGGTGCTTTTCCAATTGTAATACCCTTTGTAGGCGATTTGTTCAAGGAAGAAGAGGATGTGAGCAAAAGTCTGGGAATCATTGAGACCTCCAATACGTTTGGTAAAGTACTCAGTCCAATTCTTGGTGCCTATCTTGGGATATGGCTCTGGTTTGCTCCTTTTATTGCGATTCCCATTCTATGTCTAATTTCATTTTTGTTAGTTTTATTTCTCGTCCGAAAGCCCGAAGCGAAGGATGAACCTGAGAAACAGGAAATCCGAGCGTTTTTAGCTGGAATTGTGAGTGTTTTACGTAAAAAAGGGCGTTGGCTGTATGCTATTTTTGCCATAGGCGGCATTTGTATGTTTGTGACCTTTGGTGTCCAATTCTATTTATCAGAAATGCTGGAAACTAAATATAAAATGCACGGGGCGACGAAGGGGTTTGTGCTGGCGATACCGCTTGCCCTCTTATGTCTGTCCTCCTACGGCACAGGAAAGATCATTGGTCAGAATAAAACGCTAATGAAATGGCTGGGCTTTGGAGGAATGGTGTTACTGACTGCGGCCATGATTTGTGCGGGATTCAACAAAGGCATTTATTTTTTAGTAGGATTTATGGGTTTAGGCTGTGTTGGAATCGGGATTGTACTTCCTTGTATGGACGCTTTAATCACGGAGGGGATTGAGAAGGAGAACAGCGGCACGATAACCGCTCTTTATAGTAGTATGAGGTTTATAGGGGTAGCGTTGGGACCGCCGGTGGTATCGCTGCTGTTAAGCAGTGGGCATTGGGTATTGTTCGCGTTGATGGCTACAGTAGGGGCAATTGGTGGATTGCTGACCTTATTTGCGGTAACTCCGAGTAAGGGGGAAAAGGGAGAACCAGGCGTTAAAGATACAGAGAAGATAATTCCTCCGATCTGGCCGAAACGTGTTCGCCAAACCTCTGCAATGTCTCTGGATGGAAAAAAGGGCTATCCCTAAGCTGCGTTGCCGCAGCTTGTGGGATAGCCCTCTTGATAAAAGAATAAAAGATATTCTTATGCTTGTGGAACGGATTCCCAATCCTTCAAGAAACGTTCAATACCGTTATCTGTCAGCGGGTGCTTCCAGAGGGTTGGCAGAAGTGAGCCTGGGATTGTAGCGATGTGAGCACCAGCAATAGCTGCTTGCTCAACATGTGCAATGTTGCGGATACTTGCTGCAATGATCTCGGATTTCAAGTTGTAGTTAGTCAGGATAGTCTTCAGATCCTTGATCAGCTTCATTCCATCAACACCGATATCATCCAGACGACCTACGAAAGGAGAGATATAAGTTGCGCCTGCTTTAGCAGCCATCAAACCTTGAGCCGCGGAGAATACTAGTGTAACGTTAGTTTTGATGCCTTTTTTAGTAAGCTCATAACAAGCTTCCAAGCCATCTTCAGTCATAGGGAGTTTAATTACAACGTTTGGAGCCCATTCAGCAATTTCGTATGCTTCTTTAAGCATTTCTTCTGCTGTAAGTCCGATTACTTCTGCGCTTACAGGTCCTGGAACGATTGCAACGATTTCTTTGATAACATCCTTGAACAATCTTCCTTCTTTAGCGATCAGCGAAGGGTTAGTCGTTACGCCATCCACTAGTCCCAGGCGAGTAATACGTTTGATTTCTTCAATGTTTCCGGTATCCAAGAAAAACTTCATTTTAAATTTCCTCCCTTGATTTCCATATGGATTGACAAGCAACATTCATATTTACATTATGAGACATGCAAATCAAAGTTTCAACTGTTATTTTGAATATTTCAAAATAACTTTATAGAACCAGTATTACCTGTATGCGCTGAATTTCAGATAATATAAGATTGGCTTAGGCCTCCCTCCATGATAATATATAACCGGAATTGTTATTTTGGAGTGGGGGGTGGGGATGGGATGATGTATGCGATATTGCTTATTTTACTTGTGCTTGTGCTGGCAGCAGCGGGATTCCTTGCCTACCAGAACAGCAAGTTGGTGTCTAATCAGAAGAAACTCGGTACTGCATCAAGTGATCCTTCCCTTATGTATTCTATCTTTGACCAATCTAGTGCAGCTGGTGTTGAAGAACCTGAGGCCATTCCGTTATTTCAATACACTGTATTTGCGCGGTCGAATGGAGCGGTTGTTGGGAACAAGCCTGTAGCTATGATTATTCTGTGCAGAGTTGCTGCGGGTAAAGGTGATTACTTACTGGCCGATGTCGAGCGTAATATGCTTGACAAGATTAGTAGGCCAATGCCTTTGAATGCGTATTCTGAGCATAAAGCCTACTTACACAGGACGGCTAATCACACAGAAAAAGAGATGGTTCTCAATCTAGAGGATGCAGTGAATTTACAATATACATAGAGTAGGGTGAAAGATATTGATTTTTTGCTCTGCGCAAAGCATAATACAAATTTGGATATAAAAAAGAATCAAACAGCCGGAATGTTAAACACGGCTACCGGCCCAGTGATTGATTATTAATGGATGCCAGTCAGCACTTAGGCATGATATCTCCCTACGGGTGCATTAAGCACCCATTCCAGCATCATGATCATATCTTCAACTCTAGTGAGCTGAGTTTGTAGGTTATCTTGCTGTGGACTGTCTTCTGTTAATGAAGCTAATCTTGATTCCAGAGATCTGCGCTGCAGTGTCAATTCGTTGATTTTAGATTGAATTTGGTTTTCGGTTCTCATCCGGAATCCTCCTGAACAATAGGTGATTTCAACATCATCATAGATCATTATAACGGATAACATGGGGGTAATAAAATGAGTATCAATGTTAAACAATTAGCCGCGGAAAAAGCAGTGGAATTTGTAAAAGATGGCATGAAGATCGGCCTTGGCACTGGCTCTACTGCCTATTGGGCGATCAACAGACTTGGTGAGCGCGTCAGTGAAGGTCTAAAGATTACCGCTGTAGCAACCTCCCGTGCTTCCGAAGAACAGGCGCGTGAACTTGGGATTCCAATCGTAGCTTTTGGAGATATTGATAGTCTGGACCTGACCATTGACGGAGCGGACGAGCTGGATAGTAGTCTACAGCTTATTAAAGGTGGCGGCGGCGCGCTGCTTCGGGAGAAAATTGTTGCGAGTAACAGTACTCGTATGATCGTTATCGCCGATGAGAGTAAAGTGGTAAATACACTCGGCAAATTCCCGCTGCCTGTAGAAATTGTTCCTTTTGCATGGGAATGGACTGTGGCTGAACTTGCCAAGCTGGGTTGCAATCCTGAATTGCGTCGTAGTGGAGAAGAGCTGTACAAGACAGATAACGGCAATTACATCGCAGACTGCCGGTTCGAAGCGATTGAGTCCGCACCGAAGCTGGCACTGGCCATCCAAAGTATTCCGGGAGTTGTAGAACACGGCCTATTTATCGAAATTGCAGCTATGGCTATTGTGGGTAAAAAAGATGGAAGCATTGAAATTATAGAAGTTAAACCGGGCAATTGATCGTTCGTAGATCTAGAGAATCTAGCAGTTTACGGAAGCTGAGAGCATTGACACGGATAGGGCTGACTCTGTATAGTGCTACTGTTATCTATTGGATGTTCATCGGTTTTGGGCGTGAGATTCATACAGGTGGCCCGCTTCAGTACAATTTGATCCCATTACGTACGGTGTCACTTTATTTCGACATGAATAACGGGTTATCGCTGATCAGCCGGTTTGTGAATCTGCTTGGAAATGTTGTTGTGTTTATTCCATTTGGTATACTAATTCCACTTGCAAAGACACGGCCAATTTCTTGGATAAGAATCTCTTTATATGCTGTTCCTTGCATCCTGCTTTTGGAGTCTCTGCAAATGCTGCTGCATGTGGGAAGCTTTGATATTGATGATTTATTGTTAAACATGTTAGGGATATGGACAGGTTACGGTATGTTTCGAATCGGGTACAGAAGCAACAGAGAAGGAGGAATGTGAACAATGTTGGTAGATCTTAAATCCCTTATTGGTTCGCCTGAGGTGAACGAGCTGTTGACGTATGCGGTCATTGATGACCCCAACGCTTTGGAGCAGACTTCGTCTGAGTACAACGAACAAGCCGGGCTGCAGTTATATGGCTGGGAAGAAGAAGAACTCCTGCTTGGTCTTGTAGGCTTCGAAGAAACCGAAGACGGTTCTTTGGACATTCGGCATATTGCCGTATTGCCAGAGAATAGAGGGAAAGGTTATGCACGGGGGATGATTCTGGAGCTGCTCGCTTCTCGTCAGCCGCGTTATCTGGTAGCTGAGACTGAGGATGAAATCGCCGCAGATTTTTATCGCAGTCTAGGGTTCATGGTGTACAGCTTAGGAGAGAATGAAGCCGGAATTGAAATGTTAAGATGTGTATACGAAGTTGAAGAGACCGAGGATGAGGACTAAAAAGTCTTTGGAGGTCATAAAATGGCAGGTCGAGAGAAATCTCGGCCTGTTTTTTTGTGCATTTCTCCTTTAAATGCCCGAAAAAAAGCCAATTGACTTTTATAAAAGCAGGTATTATAGTTTGACAATGAAACTGTTCGACAGTTGAACTATATTTTGGAGGTAGGAAGCTTTGGATAACGAAGTGCAACATTGGATCAATCGCTACATGGATGCTTATTTGATTGTGACCAGACAAGTAGCAGCAAGAATTAAAGATAGTATTGCTGCGGAGACAACGAATGATCAGTATCAAATTCTTCGGTTGATTAATGCTCAGGAACAATGTACGTCTACATATCTTGCTGAATCTTTTTGCGTGGGTAAAAGCTCCATTACTGCAATCATTAACAGATTGGTGCAAGCGGGTATAATCGAGCGAACTCGTGACGAGAATGATCGCCGCCAGGTGTATTTGTCGATGTCTGAGCATGGAAAAAAAGTTTTTGAAGCAGCGGAGACGCAGGTACATGAAGTGATTTCCCCGTATTTGTTTCATTTTGAAGAGAAAGATATTGAAATGTTCGTCATGATGTTCGAGAAGCTGGCGAATTTAATTCAGAATGATGATGGAGGGAAGAATCCATGAAGACGATTCTAAAAGCAAGATGGGCGGTTATCGCAATCTGGCTCGCTGTGGCCGTAGTTTTGGTCATGACGGCCCCTTCGTTCTCTGATCTTGTACGTGAGAAGGGGCAGGTTACTGTACCTGATGGCTATTCCTCATCTAGAGCGGCAGAGATCTTAAAGGAAGCGGCGAATGACAAGGGCGGAGAGACATTGCATCAGGTAGCTCTTGTATTCAATAATCCAGAGGGAATCGGAGCCGATGAAACAGCTAGTATCCAGCAGGGCGTTGAGAAGTTGGCTGCGAATAAGGAGACGCTGCAGATCGATTCCATCACCGATCCTTTTTCACAAAGTGAACTTAAGGATACGTTGATTGCCAAAGATGGCAAGACGATAATGGTGGCGTTGTCTATAAAGGGCGGAGGAGAGTCTGTCACCGCACTTCCTGATAAAGTGGATGAATTACTTTCAGATGTTAAGGCGGATCATTATTTAACCAGTGAGGGTTTGATTACTGAGGATATGATTGCTAGCTCGGAAGCCGGGCTTAAGAAATCGGAATATATTACGGTAGTATTTATTTTACTTATCCTGTTCGTGGTGTTCCGTTCGTTCGTGGCACCGTTTGTTCCGCTACTGACCGTAGGACTCAGCTATATTGTTTCTCAGTCTGTTGTGGCTTTTTTAGTAGACCGTTATGATTTTCCATTATCTACGTTTACTCAAATCTTTATGGTTGCGGTCATGTTCGGGATTGGTACGGATTATTGTATCCTGTTGATCAGTCGTTTTAAAGAAGAAATGATGACAGCAGAAGATACCAAAAGTGCTATTATTGCAACCTATCGTAAGGCTGGTGGAACGGTGTTCTATTCCGGACTTGCGGTATTCGTAGGTTTTGTAGCGATTGGATTATCCAAATTCATTCTGTATCGCTCGGCGGTAGCCGTTGCCGTGGGGATTGCGGTTATGCTGCTGGCGCTTGTAACCATTGTTCCATTCTTTATGGCGGTACTTGGCAAAAAGCTCTTCTGGCCTTCACGCGGCAAGCTGGAGCACAGTGAGAGCCGTATTTGGGGAGCAGCAGGTTCTTTTTCCTTAAAAAGACCATGGGCCGCGCTGCTAATTGTTGCAGTAATCGTAGCTCCGTTCCTTGTTACCTATAGCGGAAAGCTGTCCTTCAACAGCTTGGAGGAAATTGGCTCAGAATATGCCTCGGTAAAAGGATTTAACATCATTTCGGATAGCTTCGGGCCGGGTGAATCCATGCCTGGCAAGATCGTAATCAAAAATGATGACCGGATGGATACTTCAGAATATCTTGGACTTGCAGAAAAAATCAGTCGCGAGCTGAAAAAAGTGGACAGCGTAAAATCGGTGCGCAGCATGTCTCGTCCAACGGGAGAGCTGATCAGTGATTTCTTAATCCCGAATCAGGTGGGGACTTTATCTGACGGTCTGGATCAGACCAGTGAGGGACTGACCAAGATTCAAACGGGATTGTCTGAAGCAAGTAAACAGCTGAGTGAAAATGCACCTAAGCTTACAGAGGCTGCTCAAGGCAGCGCTAAGCTGACGGAAGGCACAGCAGAGCTGAAAGATGGTATCGTCGCGTTAGGTGATGGGCTGGCACGTATTGAGAACGGAATAAAAACCGGCTCAGCAGGTGCAGGAGAAATCAAAGCAGGACTTCAACAGGCAGCTGCTAGTGCTAAGCAGCTTGCGGATGCCAATACGAAGCTGCTGGAGGGCTATAAAAAAATCGGCAGCGGTTTAACTGCGTTGGATCAAGGGCTTGGGCAGCTTCCGCAGCAGCTGCAAGGTGTGGCAGAAGCATTGAAGGGACTGGATGGTTCTTTTACGGGTCTTGAGAGCAGTTATCCGGAAATTCTGCAGGATGTTAATTACCTGACGATTAAAGGCACCGTAACGCAGAGTGGTACTGGGGCAGCGCAGCTGGCGGCGGGTCTCGGGCAGATCTCAGAGCAGCTTAAAGGAGCAGCAGCAGGCTTAAACGAGGCGAATGCTGGTTATGCCAAAGCTTCGGCAGGGCAAAGCGCACTCGCACAAGGTTTAGCTAAGCTCGTTGCGGGCATCGGTCAGCTGCAATCTGGGCTGGAGCAGGCCGCAACAGGCCAAGGACAGATCGTAGATAAAATTCCATCCATTGCTAGTGGCCTAGATCAATTGCAAGGTGGACAGCAGCAGCTTGCGGATGGTTTTGGTCAATTAACAGGGCAGATAGGAGCCTTAACTACTGGATTAAGCGACAGTGCAAACGGCTTGAAACAAATTACCAGTGGGCTGGTTTCCGCACAAGATTATTTGAATCAGATTCAAGCGGCTAAGGATGATGAGCTGAGTGGATTCTTTGTACCGGCTGAGGCTCTTGAAGCTGAAGGCATAGAGCAGGTATTCGATACCTACTTGTCTGATGACCGTAAGGTGATGACGCTGGATGTGGTATTCACTGAGAATCCATATAGTTCAGAAGCTATCGACAGTGTTGATGATATTCAAGCAGCAGTAGATCGTGCAGTGAAAGGAACGAAGCTGGAAAATGCGGAGTCTGCAATCAGCGGGGTTACAAGCAGCCAGAACGATTTGCGTAATATTTCCAACGAAGACTACACACGTACAGTAATCTTGATGCTGGGTGGGATCTTCATTATCTTGGTGTTGCTGCTTCGTTCAATCGTAATGCCGATTTACCTTATTATTTCTCTTTTGATTACTTATTTTTCAGCATTGGGTGTTACAGAGGCTATATTCGTTCACCTTCTGCACTTTGAAGGGATTACCTGGACAACGCCATTCTTCAGCTTTGTTATGCTGATTGCACTTGGTGTAGATTATAGTATTTTCTTAATGGCCCGCTTTAACGAATATAAAACATGGGATGTTCGAGAAGCGATCCTGCATGCCATGCGCAATATGGGAACAGTCATTCTTTCAGCGGTAGTTATTTTGGGCGGCACCTTCGCATCGATGTATCCTTCAGGCGTATTGTCGATGATGCAGATTGCAACAGTGGTGCTCGTAGGGTTGGCCTTGTATGCGCTAATCTTCTTGCCATTTTTTGTCCCTGTTATGGTACGGATCTTCGGCCGTGGGAACTGGTGGCCATTTGCGGTCAAACAAAGTGGAGAACCCACTAAACAAGATGTAAACATGTAATCACTCTACACAGCAAAAAACCTCTAGTGTTCGCCTAAATAAATAGGCGGCTAGAGGTTTTTTGGTTGAAATATAAGTGCAAAGGTTATTTCATCTTGGCAAAAAAGCTACGTAACGCCCAGCCGCGTTCTTGCCGTTTTTTATATTTGGGTAGCGAACGGTAGATGGCGGTGGATTCGTCGAAAGCACGTTTAGCATCCTCGGTTCTGCCCAATGCTTTGTACATGGAGCCGGCTAAATAATAGGCTTCACTAGAGGAAGACTGAATCTCTTGAAATTGAGTAACGTAATGCAACGCTTTATCGTGATCTGTATGGCGAAAGGTTTCCGCTAACCGAAGATATGGCTGACCATATTGGGCCTTTCGGTTGATTTCTAGACCACGAAGCATCTGATCTTCGCCTTCTTCAAAAGCGCCCAGCTTAAGATTCACATGACCCAGCTCTACCCAATATTCGGCAGACTGTTCGTAACGGTCTTCGATCTGTAGCAGAATATCTTTGGCTTCCTTATACTTTTTACGTTCTGACAGATTCCGGGCTAAATCAAATTTAGCAGAAACATCATTTGGATTCAAAGATACCGTTGTGCGCAGCTTGGAGATTTGCCGCACTCGTTTGAAGGGCTTTGTAATACTAGGGAAGATCCCCACGTATCGCCGATCTAAGAAATACAAGATAACAAGCAGGATGAATAAAGCCAGAAAAGGGTTGCCCACTAATCTGAAAAGCATCATAATACCTATAAATTTAAGCATGATTTCCCTCCATGATCATTTGGTTCCGGTATTGCGGTTGAATAAGAGCAGATCTAAGGCAGCGTAATTATATCATAATTCAAACCAATCTGAATCCCGGGATTTAAGATAAAGTACAACTTTTGTCAGCTTTATAGCGTCTTAGTGTAATAGAAATAATAATTACAATAATATCATAAGAAGGGAAAATCAAGATGCACTTATTTGCAAGGAAGCTAAGGCTGCTTAGTTTGTTGGTTTGTTCAACTCTGGTGACTGCATTGTCTGTCCCTCAAGTTATAAGTGCAGCTCCATCACCTGCGAAGTTGAGTGGGATTAAGGAGATTGTTGCTTCGCCAGGTTTCTGGGGTGGAAGCTCCTTCGCAGTGAGAACTGATGGAACTGTTTGGTCATGGGGGAGTAATGTTTTTGGTCAATTTGCTAATGGTGCCGCCGGGCCTGAGGGTTGGACGATTACTCCCCATAAAATAGCTGGGCTTGAACATACGAAACAGCTGGCGATCGGCGAAGCGTACTATGTAGCGCTGAACGAAGACGGCACGGTTAAGGCTTGGGGAGATTATCGGGATAAGAGTGTTGCAGAAGCTGGCAATGGGGCAAGTGCTAAACAACACAAGGTTCTGCTTCCTCAAGGGATCTCTGGAATGACAGATGTGGTTAGTATAACGTCAGGATTGCATAGTGCATTAGCTTTGAGAAACGATGGAAGCCTTCTCCAGTGGAATCCTCCAGAAGCTTCAGATGTGGGCTATACAGAGCTGCCTGCTGCCACTAAGGTACAGGGTTTAAGCGAAGTGAAGTGGATCGGAAGCAGTATTTATCATGCCGCCATTCGAACTAACGGTACCCTGTGGATTTGGAGTGCTATCCCGCAAACAGAGAACACGAACGTGATGAAGAAACCGACCCCAGTTAAGGATTTATACCATGTGAAGTCTGTTTCCATGAGCGATCGCAGTATACTGGCTTTAAGCGAGAGCGGGAGCGTCTGGGGAACAATTGACAGCAATAATTATAACGAAGTCACGATGAGCAAGATGCCAGGTCTTACGGATATTGTATCTGTCCAGACGAAAAACGGCTTCAACCTTGTTGCCAATAAAAAAGGAGAATACTGGGTATGGAAAGCTGGTACCTCACTACAAGGTCTGCAAAAGATTACAGCCGTAAAATCGATCTCGAAACTTACGCTGGATTTAGGCAACTTTGTAGCTGTTAAAAAAGATGGCACCGTGTGGACTTGGAGTACCCAACCTACAACCGACAACCGTTTGGTTTTTACGCAGCCTAAGTTAATAAAAGGACTAAGTGATCCTGTTTCTTTTGCCAAGGGTGAGAATAGTAAGTATGCAGTCCTGAAGGATGGTACAGCTGTGGCTTGGGGAACGAATATGTTTGGTCAACTCGGAATTAGTGCTGTTGATTCACGTCCTTTTGCTATATCTCCTATTTTAAAGCCTGTTACTGTAATTGTAGATGGTCAAAAAATTGACTCCGTACAGTCCGCTATTTTTAAGGATGGTAGTGTAAAAGTACCGATTAGGGATGTAGCAGAAAGTCTGGGATATACCCTCTCTTTGGAGGGGGAACTGACGTTGACGAAAGCTGGGAAGAAAATTTCATTACCGTCAGCAGAATCCATAAAAGTAAGCTATACTTCGCTAGTTCCAGCAGCAGCTTTGGCTAAAGCTCTAGGTCTTTCTGCGGAGTGGAATAGTACGCTGTACCAATTAACATTACAGACAAAAAGATGACTTTCATTTAACACCTATATTAATATTCTGAGGTACAATAAGTGAATTAATCTCAATTGCACCATAATAACCAGTCTGGAGTGATAGGAATGGCTTTTACAATATGCGTGTTTGCCGGATCGAATCCAGGTCTTAACTCTGAATATACGGAAATGGCTAGGGAATTAGGTTATCATATAGCGGCACAAGGCTGTAGGTTGGTCTATGGAGGTTCGCGGAATGGCCTTATGGGACAGGTTGCGGACGGGGTACTTGCGAATGGCGGCGAAGCTGTAGGAATTATGCCAGTGGATCTTTTTCAAGATGAAATCAGACACTCCGGATTGACGAATTTGATTGAGGTCTCCAGTATGCATGAACGTAAGGCGGTAATGAGCGGTATGGCGGATGCTTTTATTGCTTTGCCGGGAGGTCTTGGAACCTTTGATGAGCTGTTTGAAATTCTGTGCTGGATGCAGATTGGTATTCATCAGAAGCCTATAGGGCTGCTGAATGTTCGAGGTTATTTTAATCCATTGCAAGCCTTGATTTCACATAGTGTGGCTGAAGGTTTTGCACCAAAAACTGCACTCCAAATGCTGCATACGAACTCAGATCCCGAATATTTGCTTGAACTGATGCGCGGTCGGATTGATCATAGTAATGAAACGAAGGGGAAAGCAAGGTTCCCGTCACAACGCTAGATTCAAGGTTTCCACTGCTCTAAGGTGCGAATAATTGGTTTAACACACTATTCACAATAAGGACGCAAACACTTCACGGTGTCTACGTCCTTATTTTTTATTTTCTTTTTGTTAAATCATTCAGTAATAGGGGGAAGGTTTATGATTCGAAAATTAGGCTTTGCGGCTGACGACCGTCTGTTAATAATTAATGCCGACGATTTCGGAATAACTAAAGGAACTAATGAAGCTATTGTTAACTTATTTGAAGGAAAAGCTATAACATCTACATCTATTATGATGCCTTGCACAGAATCAAGTGACGCTATGAAGATAATTAATTGGAAAGGAATAAAGAATATTGGAATTCATCTAACGCTAACGAGCGGCGAGAAATATCCGTATTAACCAGTATTCAAAGAAAAAATCTTGAGTAGCTTAATTACGGATGAAGGGTATTTTCATCAAGATGCCACTCTTCTGGAAAGAAACGCTGCTGATGACGAGATTAGAATAGAGTTAGAATCGCAAATCCAAAGTGCAATCGTACAAGACATTGATCCAACTCATCTGGATAGTCATGGGGGGAGTATTATGGGGTTATACACTGGGCGAGATTTTTTAGAAATAATATTTGATTTGTGTGAAAAGTACCGCTTACCCTTTAATTTACCTATTAGGATATTAGAACAACCCTTTTTTAATAATGATCAGTTGAGATTGTTTCAAAAAAGAATTTCTTCAGCAAAAGAAAGGGGGATTTTCTTAATCGATGATATAATTTCTCTTCCTTACTGTTTTTACCCTGCTGCGGAATATAGCAAAATGAAAATGAGATTAACTGAATTGTTAAAGAATTTAAAACCTGGAATAACACAGTTAACTATACATCCATCTAAAATAACAGATCAATTAATAGCAATGACGAAATGTTATACAGAAAGAGAATTGGAATATCGTCTTCTAAATGATATTGAAATTAAGCAATTGATTATCAATGAGGAGATTAAACTTATTTCGTGGAAAGACATACGTGATTTACAAAGATGTATTTAGCATATTGTAAAGAGTGCACTTTTTCATTTTTTAATATGAATCTGATAAAACTGTTTAAATTTTGGCGAAGCTGGGTAAATAAGCCGTAAGTAATTAAGCAGAAATGCAAAATTCAGGAACATCACGGAAGGAGGTTGAAATCCAATGAATGTGATCGTACATAATCTTATGGCTTACAATCATCAGTTTTTTAGACCTCAACCCGTGGTCAATCCCAAGCAAGGGAAAGCAGACAAGAAGAGAATGAGTTTCCAGGAAGTTCTGAATGAGAAAATGAAAGTGTACAGCACCTACAACAAAAATTAAGTATGAAAGCTATAACCTATGTTTGTTAAAGAAAGCCGGAACGCGATGATCTTAGAGATCATTGCATTCCGGCTTTCTTTAGGGTCTGACCTCAAAAAATTCGCAGCTCTTGCGAGAGTAGTAAGTCAGATCACTAACTCTAGATTGAATAACAACATCGAAATCAGTGAAGCGGACAACGGTAGCTCCTGAATTTACTAAATGATCGTCCTGAAATACACGAACAGGTAATTTGCGGTCAACGGCTTCTTGGAAATCGCTGTCGGTTAGCAGCGGGCGATTAATTGGCATGGGGAATAACTCCTTTGATCATGTAATGAAGTAAGAAATAAAAATAGTATACCTGCGGAAGCACAAGAAATCCAATTTAAGATGAAGTACATGTATCCTGTGAGGAACATAATTGGACAAAATTCTATACTCCCTCCTTAGCAGGTATAGGCCTGTACGAAATATTTGTTTGAGCTTTTCTGCGTTTCGTAATTATTTCCACCATAAATCGGAAGTTTACCTCCTCAAAAAAAGAATTTAAACCCTGTACACTAATTCTTGTAAGAGAAACCTTTGAAAGGGGTACAGGGGAATGAATAAAGTAAAACACTTGGCGCTATCGTTAGTCGCTATCATGCTCGTAGGTTCACTGGCAGCATGCGGAGGCAACAACGCCGAGAACAACAACACATCGAACAAAAATACAGGTAACAACGCAGCAAGCACTAGTGAACCCACTAAAGATGAGGGAACAGAACCGGCTGAGAAAATCGAACTTTCTTTCTGGACGCTGGGCAACGTGAACTACGAGGATTTAGCGAAGGAGTACACTAAGGAACATCCAAACATTACGATCAAAGTGCAAAATACCGGTGACCAAACCGCTCACCATAATAATTTGACCACTGCTTTGTCGGCAGGATCGGGTGCACCTGATATTTTCCAACTTGAAATCGGTTTCATGGAACGTTTCATCAACGCTCAGGACAAGTTCTATAACCTGAATGATCTGGGTGCCAAAGATATTCAAGCCAACTATCTGGATTGGAAATGGAAACAAGCATCTTCCGTAGATGGCAGCTTCCAGCTGGGTCTTCCAACAGATATCGGCCCAACGGTCGTATATTACCGCACAGATTTGGCTGAAGAGGCTGGACTGCCAAGTGATTCCGAAGGATTCGGCGCTGCTATTGATACTTGGGATAAGTTCGCAGCTGTTGCCAAAGCTTTCAAAGAAAAAACAGGCAAACCATTTGTAGACCTTACGGATCTTACCTTTAATGCTTTGCGTGACCAATCTGCTGATGAAATCTATTTCAGCAAAGCTGATGGCAGCTTTATTGGAGATACCAATCCGCAAGTCAAAAAAGCTTATGATTTCACGGTTAAAGGTATTCAAGAAGGCTGGATCAGCAATGTTATGCTCTGGTCTCCTGAATGGGGTCAAGGCATGAACGACGGTTCATTTGCAGTAGTTATGGGACCAGCTTGGATGGCAGGAAATGTTAAGAGTAATGCTCCAGACTCCTCTGGGAAATGGAAAATTGCTCAGCTCCCTGAAGGTGCTGGTAACTGGGGTGGTTCGTTCCTGACGCTGCCAAAAGAAGGCAAACACTCGAAAGAAGCTTATGACTTTATCGCATGGATGGATAACAAGGAAAACCAACTGGAATCGTTCAAAACTAAAGGACTTATGCCTTCCATTCCTGCACTGTATGAAGATCCTGCATTCGTAGATTTCAAAGATGATTTCTTCGGTGGACAACAAACCGCTGTAGAATTCGGTAAAGCAGCAAACCGGGTAAAACCTGTATACTACGGTCCGCTTCATGACCAAACCGATACTTTCTTCAAAAACGCCTTGAAAAATGTGTTGGAGAAAAAAGCAGATCCGACCAAAGAATGGAACGAAGCAGTAAAACAAGCGAAAACATTGGCTGAACGCAGCTAAGATTTCAAGCTTATGAAATTTAATTTCTAGAAGGTCCGGATTCATAGAGTGAAACATTCTCTGTGAATTCGGATTTACACGTTAGATTACCTGGAGGTGTGACATGGCACAACCTGTTATTTCAAGTCCGCATGCCGAGAGCAAGCGCCGCTTTTTAACTGAACAAAGAAGGAGCCGCATCACTGCGTACACATTTATTTCGCCCTTTTTTATTCTGTTCTCGATATTTGGACTATATCCGATCTTTTTCACGATCTATCTCTCGTTCTTTAAATGGGATGCCCTGAATCCTATGAAATTTGTAGGGTGGAAAAACTATGATCTGGTCACAAGTGATCCGACTTTCTGGATTTCTTTTAGCAACACCTTAATTATGGGGCTTATGGGTACTGTTCCACAGATATTACTAGCTCTATTGATTGCTGTTTTGCTGAATTCAGCGATGACTCGCTTTAAGAAGACTTTCCGGGTTTTATTTTTTATGCCTAATATTACGTCTATCGTTGCGGTTACGCTCGTGTTCAGTACACTGTTTGGCAACAACGGAATGATCAACTGGATTCTAAACGGCTTGGGATTAGATAGTATGGCCTTCAACTCTGGTTGGTGGGGCGTTAAAATCGCGATTTCTACGATGGTAATGTGGCGCTGGACGGGGTATAATGCCATTATTTTTCTATCAGGATTGCAAAGCATCCCTACGGATCTTTATGAAGCGGCTCGTATTGATGGTGCGAACAGAAGACAACAGCTAACCTTTATAACGTTACCGCTATTGAAGCCATTCATTGTATTTGTTACCTTGCTTTCTACTATAGGTGCCTTGCAGCTGTTCACTGAGCCTTATGTATTTTTGGGCCAAGCGGGAACTGGATCTACACGTCAGGAAGGAATCACTATGGTTACTTATTTGTATAGCGAAGCATTCCGTAACGGATTTTTTGGTACGGCAGCAGCTACGGCAGTCTTGCTGTTCCTGGTCACGATTATTTTCTCTGTCCTCAATATGCTGGTCTCAAATCGCATGGGTGGAGATACGGGAGGGGGTAAAGCGTGAGTACGCTGCGTGTATTTAAAAAAGATCCGGATGATCTAGGGATCATCGGCAAGTTAGGATTTTATCTATTGCTGATTGTTGGTGCGCTCGTGTCCATCTTTCCTTTTTACTGGATGTTTGTAGTTGGCACTAATGACAGAGGCGCAGTATTCCATGTGCCACCTTTACTTACGGTTGGAGACCAGTTTTTTGAGAATTTCCAGCGGGTACTGGACAAAACAGACTTCTTTCAAGCCTTGGGCAACTCTTTATTTGTCTCATCTATGGTTACAATATCGGTCGTGTTTTTCTGTACACTGGCAGGTTATGCCTTTGCCAAATATGAATTTCCGTTTAAAAATTTTCTGTTCTACTTTGTAATTGCTACATTATTTGTGCCTCAGCAGCTTGGTGTATTACCTACTTACGTAATTATGGCCAAGCTCCACTGGATTGACTCTTTCAAGGCACTTATTGTCCCAGCGATGGTTAATGCCTTCGGGATCTTCTGGATGCGGCAGTATATCACTACAGCTGTACATACGGAATTGATTGAAGCAGGTCGGATCGATGGCGGCGGACATTTCCGGATCTTCTGGAACATCGCTATCCCGGTCATTACTCCAGCTATGGCAACACTAGGTATACTGAATTTTATGACCGTTTGGAATGACTTCTTCTGGCCTTTAGTGGTACTGAAGAATCAAGAGCATTTCACAATTCAAATTGCGCTCCAGCAGCTGTTCTCCAATCGCGATGGTCTAGACTACGGAATGATCATGTCAGCAACATTTACGGCAACCTTGCCACTGCTGATTGTATTCCTGTTATTTAGCCGCTGGGTGATTGCTGGACTTACTTCTGGGGCTATTAAGAGCTGATCTTACTTTTTGATCTTTACAGGGAATAGGCGGTTTTGTGAAGAATACTAGAGGACAGAGACAGCAGGGGGAAGGGGAATATCATGAAACTCCGCCGTAAAATCTTGTTCGCTATTATTCTTCTCGTCTTTATTCCGGTTATTCTGATGGGGATCGTCACTTACGTTAATTTTTCTAATGCAATGGAGAAAAAATCAAGCAACTTCTACTGGATTTCACTGCTTGAAACGGATCGAAAGCTTAAATTCGCGCTTAGTGAAATCACCTCGATCACGAATTCAAAAATTACGCAGCCGGTTGTTCAGCAATCACTGAAGCAGAAGAACTTTGTAATCACTTATGATCGAAAGCAGGAGCTTAGCAGTTATCTTATTGATCATCCGATGATTACTTCATTTAGTTTTTATAGTAAAGATCGTTTAATTTATCAATACAATGCATCGATGTCCTTTGAGGACTTGAAAAGACAAAGCTGGTTTGACGCGATGGAAGGCGCCGAAGGGCGGCCCGTGTGGTCAGGACCGGGAGAAAATGGCTCGGAGATCTCCGGCAATCCGGTACTTGTACAAGCAAGAGTAATCAAAGATTCATATTCTCTCGAAGATATCGGATATCTGGTTGTTAATGTAAAACCTGATTTATTGGATCAGATTTTCTGGGAAGCAGCAACCCTCAAGAAGGGGGATATTTTGCTGGTCAACAAGCTAGGGAATATTGTTTTTAATAAATCCGGTGAACATATTGGACAACGCACAGATTTCCCCTTTTTACAAAATGATTATGCTAAAGAACATGACTATTACATCGACAACTATCAGGGGGAAAAATCACTTATAACCTTCCTACCTTCTCATAATGCAGCCTGGTATTTAGTAGCCATTACACCTATGAATCTAATCTCGTCAGAATCTGTATCCATCCGAAATATTGCGATTATTTTAAGTACTGTTTCGCTGTTGTCCGCCATTTTGTTCGACCGCTATTTCGTACGGAGGCTCGTTCATAGTATTAATAGTGCGGTTAACGGGATGAAGCGGGTGAAGCAGGGGATATTTACACCGATCACTACACCCTATCGTGCTGATGATGAAAGTGATTTGCTGATTGATGGCTTTAATCGGATGAGCACGCAGATCAATGAGCTGCTTGTGCAGGTGGAGACTGAGCAGGGACGTAAGAAGGAAGCAGAAATGCAAGCGCTAATGGCGCAGATTAACCCTCATTTTATTTATAATTCACTTGAATCGATTAATTCGATGGCAGTGTTGCAAGGCAATAAAGATATTAGCAAAATGGTCATCTCACTCGGCAAGCTGCTGCGAATCAGCATCAGTCAGAATCAGGAGCTGATTCCGCTGCATATGGAGTTCGAGCATGTCCGTCATTATTTGGATATCCAGAAGTTTCGTTTTGAAGATAAATTCTCGTATATCATAGATCTTTCGGATGGTCTTAAGACGTTCATGACACAAAAGCTGATCGTTCAGCCGATTGTAGAGAATGCGCTGTATCATGCGATTGAGCAGATGGAGGACCCAGGGATCATTGAGATTACGGCCTATGAAATGGGCACGGATATGATCATTATCGTAAAAGATAACGGCCCCGGCTTTGACCTTGCCAAGATGATGAGTCTTTGGGATAACGAGGGAAGTGCTCAGAAGAAATACAGTGATAGCGGCGTGGGGCTTAAAAATGTGCATGAACGCTTGAATATTCGATTTGGCAGTCCATACGGCATACTAGTGTGTTCTTCCCCCGGCTTTGGTTCAACCATCCGAATCCGAATACCAAAAATACTGCCGTAATCGACCGTGCGGAAAGAAGGGGGAGATTGTTATCAAAAAATGGTTATTGAAATGGGGCTGGATGTGGTTATATCTAGTGCTGATTTCGGGTGCTGTTTTATTTATAACTTTAGGAAAGCAAGAACCCATTGAAGATGATTCACCAGAAAAAATCACATTAACTTTCCGTCATTTCTGGATTAAAGAGCATGATCGGCCACTGTTGACTATTTATGAAGATATCGTGGACAAATATCAATCAGAACATCCAAATGTGAAAGTTAACTTTGAAGGTTTAGATCAGACGTTGCACCGTGATCAAAAGCTGAAGAACGAGATGGTTACTGGCACCCCGCCAGATATGTTTGTTTTGTTCGGTGGAGCGGAAATTGAGCCATATGTGCGCTCTAAGCGCCTGATTGATCTGACTGATTTCGTCAGGGAGAATGCGCTGACCAATCAATTCAAGGATCTGGATCTCTGGACCTTTGACAACCATATTTATGGCTTGCCTATTGAAGGGAATGCTGAACCCTTATATTTTAATAAAACCATATTCGAAAAGCTGGGTTTGAAGCCGCCAGAAACGCTGCAAGAGCTTGATGCTGCCATACTAAAGCTGAAGTCGGCTGGGTATATTCCATTTGCACTTGGCAACGAGGATCGTTGGCCCGCAGGGATTTTTGCACATTATTTAATGGATCGTTATGCCGGCGCCGACTTGATCGAGAAACTAATTACTGGTGAAGATCAAGCCAGCTTTCAGAATGAGGTCTATTTAAAGGCTTTTCAGCACTTGGAGCAATGGATTAAAGAAGGTGCCTTCAGCACGAAATCAAATGTGTTATCCACAGAAAATGCGGTGGGACTATTTACGAGCGGCAAGGCTGCGATGTATCTAAACGGAAACTGGGATATCAATTTATTTGCCGGCGCAGCTGCTCCTACGGATTTTCAAAATGAGGTAGGTGTTATTCCTTTTCCCACATTGAAGAAGGGGGAACAACCTTCGATAGCCGGCGGTTATACATTTGGCATCGGCCTTTCCTCCGAACTAAGCGGAGCGAAGCGGGAGGCTGCACTCGATCTCATGAAAGCTTTTTACACCCAGGAGGTTCAGACACGGATTGTATATGAAGGGTTGAGAATTCCGTCCATGCGCATCGCCTTTGATCCTGAGAAGACAGGACCCGTATTCGCGCAAGTCATGAATATGATGGAAGTTAACCGCAAGAGCTTTGTCCCTTATGATAATGTATTGTCACCAGAAGTGAAAAAAACGTTCCTGAGTGTTATAGAACAGATGATTAACGGAGAAATGTCTGCTGAGCAAGCGTTAAAGCAAGTGCAGGCATCCTCCATTCAATATTGGAATTTGATCCAAAGCTCAAGTGTACAATGATCCTGGAGGTGCAGGAAATGGATGAGTTACAAGAGAAATATAAAGTAATAATCGTGGATGATGAGCCGATTATTCTTCGTAGCTTAAAAGCAGCCATTCCATGGAATGATCTTCAGATGGAGATTGTGGGAGAGGCACGAAATGGAGAATTAGCTCTTCGCTTAATAGAAGACACTTCACCACATATCGTGATTAGTGATATTCGCATGCCCGTAATTGACGGGATTACGTTGATGAAGGAAGTATTGTCTAAAAATCCGAAGCTGGTGTTTATTTTTATAAGCGGGTACGGAGAGTTCGAATATGCAAGAGAAGCATTACGTCAAGGCGCATTTGATTATTTATTGAAGCCGATCGATCATGATGAACTGGTTGAAATGTTAAACCGCGCGAGAACCAAGCTGGATGAACAGAAGCAAAATGATCAGCTGATTCATTCTGTGCAGATGCTGTCACTGCTTGCACGTGAACGTCTGTTTGCAGAAATCACTTTGGGAAATGCAAGGCCGCTTGAGCATCTGAAATGGCTGGAGAACAGTGAACTGGAGAGCGGATATTTCATGGCTGTTGTCCAGTTAGATGATTACTCCACACTGAGCAATCAATGGAGTGTAGAAGAAAAACGGCTATGGCTGTTTGCAATCCGCAATATTGTGGAAGAATGGTCACTGGAACATGGAGTGCTGACGGTTTTCCCGTTTCATAATGGAGAGTGGATACTACTGTTCCCTGGATCTTTAAGCGCCAGCAGGAGAGAACTTGGTGAACATTTGATAGCGGGGATCAAGAGATACTCCAAGCAGTCTTGTTCCGTAGGCATCAGCCGCACCACACAAGGCATTGATCAATTAAGTACGGTTTACCCTCTGGCTGCGAAGGCCTTATATCAACGGTTCTATTCGGGTCTTGCCGGGGTCTTTATTGATGAAGAGATATCGTTCCCTAGCAGTAAAGAGGTGAAATACCCCAAAGAGCTGGAAACCGCGCTGATTGAAAGTATACGTACCTTAAATAGAGACCGGATGTGGTCTTTATTTGATGAGCTTGCTTTATTTATTGAGTCACAAGCTGTTCCTAAGGATATGGCTGAACGTCTTCTTGTTGAAATGATCGTTGTGTTGTATAGAAATTATGAGTATTTGAATATAAATTCAGATTGGTCTTTACATGGATTGCTTAGCAAGATGCACAATCTTGGCACTTTAAATGAAGTGATCTCTGCTCTGAAAGAAGAGTTTGGTGTGCGATTGGAGCAAGGGAACAAGCCTGTGAATCGCGAGGATACGCGTAGCGCCATCGAGAAAGCGAAACGTTATATTGAGAGTAATTACCATAAAGATTTGAGTATTGAGGAAGTAGCGGAGCTGGCTGATCTCAGTATCAGTCATTTCTGTACTTTATATAAACAAATAACGGGCTATACCTTTTTGGAGTATGTTACACACTGCCGGATGGAGAGGGCGAAGTATATTTTGCAGAGCAGCAACGTAAAAGTGTATCAGATAGCTCCTCTCGTCGGTTATCAGGACCCGCGTTATTTTACACAGGTTTTTAAAAAAGCTAGTGGTCAAACACCAACAGAATACCGAGAAGAGCATACTAAGCAGATCCATTAAAGAGGAGGTAAGGGATGGAATTTCATTTGGAGATGATTGTTAAGTGTTTAACGAACCACAAGCTGCAGAAATATTGGAAAGGATTCGAGGCTGTTTCTTTTGCATTTTATAATAAGGATAACGTGTATCTGTACAATCATCCCAAATTTAAAACGGTAGGATATCATCCACATTTGCTTCCTTGGAGTAATGAATTCTCAGGAGATACAATCATTTTATATGAGGATCACCCTACAGCCATCGTTAATCTGGAATTACATGAAGAATTCGAAGACTTGTACGCCATTTGTGTACACGAATTATTTCACGGTTATCAATTCCTGATGGGAGATGAACGTTATGCAGATGAATTATTGATGATTACCTACCCTTTATCCCTCGAAAATATGGAATTGCGGATTCAAGAAAGACATCATTTATATCTTAGTGTAATGGCAGCTACTATTGAAGAGCGTAATCAAGCAATGTACAGATTTATTGCCTTACGTCAACAAAGAGAACAGCTGCTCGGGGAGTACGTGCTAAATGAATATCTTATTGAAACGCTGGAAGGACCCGCTTGGTATGTTGAATTAAATGCCTATGCCGAGAAATCCACACTTCCTAATGAGGAGGTATTGCAGAAGTTCAGTTCGTATTTAATAGATGAACTTGAATCATCGGCAAATATTAGAAGAAGCTGCTATGGTTCTGGACTGTTTATATGTTTGCTGCTGGATGAGCTTCGCACCGATTGGAAAGAAGAGTTTATGAAGTCGGAGTTAAGTTTATATGCGTTTTTTAAGCAATTTGTGGATCAAGTCATCATTCCCTTCGAGGAGATATCCATCAGCAAAGAAACGGAAGATATTATGCAATCGGTCAAAACAATCAGGGAGAAGGAATTCATTGATTTTATCAGCCTTGAAGGGTACCACCTGTATATTGAAGGAGATATAAAATCTACGGGTTTTAATCCTATGGGTATTATTGGTGGAGATGAGAAATGTATTCATAAGAATAATTTACGAATCCAAATCAATGATGCGGAGTATTTTCTGGAAAAGCCAGTGATTAGCTACTATACAGCTGACCTTCGAAATATTAATAAACTGCACCTAGTACTAGATGAACCTCCAACTTTTAATAAAGATTCGTTAATCCTTAATGGAATTGGTGAGATCAAAGGTCAATACGAAGTGAAGGAAGATGGATGTTGGCTGCAATGCTGACGGAAATTGATTAGAATGAGAGTATGACATTTGTCATACTCTCTACTTGATGTTTATGACTTATAGGATGATACTTCATCGCCTATACTTAGAGTAGATGAAAAGATCCTTAGCCGGACACATCAAGGAGGAAACGATATAGATGACTACAAAACAGACATCACAGCTCTCCAGCCTTAAAAAGAGTGTAGCCCCTTACGAGAAAAATGACCGCAACGCAAGTATAAGACAGCTCATCAATACTTTAGGACCACTTGTGCTGTTATGGGGCGGAGCTTATTTCTCTTTATCCGTTTCCTATTGGCTCACCCTTCTGTTAGCTATTCCTGCAGCAGGATTTGTAATTCGAACTTTTATTATTTTTCATGATTGCACACATGGATCGTTTTTTAAGAATCGTAAAGCGAATGATATTATCGGAACGATCACAGGTGTACTGACACTGGTTCCTTATCGGCAGTGGAAACATAGTCATTCCATTCACCACGCCAGCTCCAGTAATCTCGATAAAAGAGGGATCGGCGATATTTGGATTATGACGGTCGATGAATACGCAGCAGCTTCCTTCTGGAAACGTCTATATTACCGGATTTACCGCAATCCCATCGTGATGTTTGGTCTTGGACCGATTGCTGTTTTTATGATTCAGTATCGTTTTAATGTTAAAGGTGCTAGACGCAAAGAGCGGATGAATACCTATTTGACGAATATTTCAATCGCAGCCCTTTATGGCTTGCTGATATGGGCTATTGGCTGGCAGGCATTTCTTATGGTGCAGCTGCCTGTAGCATTTGTATCAGGGTTTCTCGGCATATGGTTGTTCTACGTCCAACATCAGTTTGAAGACTCTTATTTCGAGAATGAATCCGAATGGAGTTATGTGATGGCCGCGGTTGAAGGCAGCTCATATTATAAGCTGCCGAAGGTGCTGCAATGGATTACGGGCAACATCGGCTTCCACCATGTGCATCATTTAAGTCCAAAGGTGCCAAACTATAATTTGGAAAAAGCGCATAACGCGACTCCACCGCTACAAAAAGCAACAACGATTACGATTGGTACCAGCTTGAAGGCTCTTCACTTCCGTCTTTGGGATGAGGAAAATAAACGTTTCATCAGTTTCAAAGAGATGAAGTCCATATTAAATAAACCTAAAACAGCAGGCGAGGTCCTGCAAGTTCATAAGCCCAGACTCCAGGGAGAATAATGGTCCACATTGTAATCAAATAGCAGCAAAATGGAAGGTTAGAGCCGGAGAACTCATTCGCGCTCTAATCTTTTTTCTCTTTATCGTTGTGGTTCACCGGATTTTACCGGATTTATGCTAGAATAGGGTGAGTGGCATATGGCAAAAAGGAGAGCGAACATGCAGAAGTGGCATCATATTTTTCATAAAAGTACAGGTCTTAGCCCTTATGTATGGGTCGTATTTTATATTCTACCGTTTTATTTCATCTTTCGGTCCTCCTCTCCCTACCAGGTAGTTTCGGGAATCTTGATGATCGCTGTGTTTTTTGTTTGTTATGTGCTTTCTTTTGTCTCCAAGGGTTGGTTAGTTTATTTTTGGACGAGCGTGCAGATACTTGTCTCTATAACGATGACGTTGTTGTTTGGATATATGTATTTTGCGCTTTTTTTAGCCTTTTTTATTGGGAATATCCAGAATCGAGTAGGGTTTTTCACCCTATACTCCATTCATTTGCTGACTACGATTATTACGATCAATTATGAGCTGCTGTCGCGTAATCCCGTATTTATCAGCCAGCTTCCGTTTGTGCTTGTCAGTATGATTGCAGTGATCCTGCTGCCAATCAGTACCTATAACCGCAATAATCAAGGGAAGCTGCAAGACCAATTGGAGGATGCTAATAAGCGAATCTCTGAATTGGTTAAACTCGAGGAACGCCAGCGGATTTCACGTGATCTACACGATACATTAGGTCAGAAGCTTTCGTTAATTGGTCTGAAAAGTGATTTGGCAGGAAAGCTTATCGACAGTAATCCGACGCAAGCAAAAGCCGAGATCAATGATGTACGTCAGACGGCAAGAAGTGCACTGAAAGAGGTCCGGGAGATGATTACGCGAATGCGCGGCATTCGGCTTGAGGACGAGCTCGTTCATATTCAGCAGTTTCTTGCGGCTGCGGAGATCGATTATGTTTTGCAAGGCAATCCTAAACTTTCTAACACTTCATTGATTACGGAGAATGTGCTCAGCATGTGTATTAAGGAAGCTGTCACAAATGTTGTGAAGCATAGTAATGCACAGTCCTGCTCAATTATCATCGAACCTACGCGTACAGATCTGATCATTAAAGTGAAAGATGATGGAACCGGCATCCCGGGCAATGATCTTTATTTTAAAGGACATGGGCTGCAAGGCATGCGGGAACGTCTTGAATTTGTGAATGGCTGTATGGATATCGTGCAAGATGGGGGAACTACGATCGTGATTAAGGTCCCTAATGCATTTAAGCATCCGGAACAGGAGGTAACCTTATAATGATTAAGATTGTAATCGCTGAGGATCAGCGGATGCTCCTTGGAGCGCTGGCATCTTTGTTGGATTTAGAAGAGGATATGAAGGTAGTGGGCCGGGCAAGCAACGGGGAAGAAGCTGTAGCGATGGTTCAGCAGCATAAGCCGGATATCTGTATTATGGATATTGAAATGCCAGCGATGAGTGGTCTCGACGCTGCGGAAGCGCTGAAGAATAGCGGCTGCAAAACGATGATATTAACCACCTTTGCCCGTGCGGGATATTTCGAACGTGCGCTCAAGGCGGGAGTTCATGCTTATTTGCTGAAAGACAGTCCTAGCGAAGAACTGGCACTTTCGATACGTAATGTGATGGCAGGCCGACGCATGTATGCACCGGAGCTAATGGATGAAGCCTACAGCGGTGAAGTGAATCCTCTGACTCAGCGGGAGAAGGAAGTACTTGGACTCATTGCCGACGGTAAAAATACAAAAGAGATCGCCAGCCAATTGTACATTACCACGGGAACAGTCCGGAATTACATCTCTGTTATACTAGATAAGCTGGATGTAGGTAACCGCATCGAGGCAATCACTCGATTTAAGGAAAAAGGTTGGTTTAAATGAGCGTGGGTAAGAAACGATTAGTTGGCTGAAGCAGCTTGTAAACGTAAACGCTAATCACTGATTGCTGATCGCTGATCGCCGATTGCTAATCGCTGATCGCTGATCGCTGATCGCTGATCGCCGATTGCTGATTGCTAATCGCAGAGCGCTGATTGCTAATCGCTGATCGCAGAGCGCTGATTCCTAATTTATGCTCACCAATCGCAAATAGATGTATTTCCTACAACTATATGCTATAAAATGCTCGTCAGATGCGATTTAGTTGCATTTCTTACATCTAAAAGTTCGCTTAGAGGGCATTTCCATTATTTTGCGGGGAAATAGTTGTAGAGAATGCAGTTAAAGAGTTGTCTAAGCAGAAAATATACTTATAATTGTACTGAGTGCAGCTATTTCTTTTATTAGCATTAGTGAAATTCAATATAATCCGCTAAAAATAAAATTTTTAATGTTATTTTGATGTTAACACTCGCCAAATGTTCCCGCGCCGTATATCATTAATTATCGGCCTATTATCCACAATAGGACAGTTAATCAAAAGGAAGTGTATTTTCTGATGTCAAGAAAGCTAAGAGCCGGCATAGTTGGCGGCACAGGTATGGTAGGACAACGTTTTATTGCCCTTCTAGAGAATCATCCTTGGTTTGAAGTAACTGCGATTGCTGCCAGTGCTAGATCTGCTGGAAAAACGTATGAAGAATCGGCCAAGGGCAGATGGAAGTTATCTACTCCAATGCCTGAGAACGTAAAGAATATTATGGTCCAAGACGCTTCTAAGGTAGAGGAAGTAGCTGCGGATGTAGATTTGATCTTTTGTGCTGTTGACATGAAAAAAGATGAGATTAAAGCGCTCGAAGAGGCTTATGCTCGCACCGGAACGCCAGTAATCTCCAATAACTCAGCGCATCGCTGGACGCCTGACGTGCCTATGGTCATTCCTGAGATTAATCCGGAGCATCTTGAGGTTATTGCACAGCAAAGAAAACGTCTGGGAACAGAGACAGGGTTCATTGCAGTTAAACCTAACTGCTCCATTCAAAGTTATGTGCCTGCACTTCATGCGCTCAAAGACTTCAATCCATCTAAAGTGGTGGTCACTACCTACCAAGCTATTTCTGGTGCAGGAAAGACTTTTGCGGACTGGCCAGAAATGCTGGATAACGTGATTCCTTACATCGGTGGCGAAGAAGAGAAGAGTGAGCAAGAGCCTTTGCGGATCTGGGGAAGCGTTGAAGAAGAGGGTATCGTAAAGAGTGAAGCGCCAACGATTACTTCGCAGTGTATCCGTGTGCCTGTAGCGGATGGACATATGGCTGCTGTATTTGTTTCTTTTGAGAAAAAACCGTCCAAAGAAGAGATTCTGAATCTCTGGAAGAGCTTTAAAGGACGTCCTCAGGAGCTTGAACTGCCTAGCGCACCTAAACAGTTCATTACCTATTTTGAAGAGGACAATCGTCCACAGACCAAGCTGGATCGTGATATTGAGAACGGAATGGGCGTATCGACGGGCAGACTTCGCGAAGATGCCCTCTATGATTACAAATTCGTAGGTCTCTCCCATAACACCCTGCGCGGAGCAGCTGGCGGTGCTGTGTTGATCGCTGAGCTTCTGAAAGCAGAAGGTTATATTCAACCGAAATAAGTCCATACATGAGCTGCACAGCTGATGTGAATAGACACCTCATCAAAGCTTAGTCTTTGGTGGGGTGTTTTTATTTTAATTTTACATTTGGTAAAATAAGTTATGGAAGGAGAGGATACCTTTGAATAAATATTTATTAGCTTTTATTTGGTTACCATTAATCCTGTTTACAAGCGGTTGTACATCGTCAACTCAAGAGGAACAAGAGTATGGAGTGTCATCTATAAATGCTGAAATTCCAATTCCGAAGAATGCCAAAGAAATCGAAGTGATAACAAATTCAAATAACCCTAATATAAAAATTGGAGCAAAGTACGAGTTGGATAATATAGGGGGAGAACAAGGTCTTTATCGGCCTGACAGCTATTTTAATAAATTAAGCGATGATGGATGGATAGAGCTGGAGGACAAGCGGTTAGGGCATGTGCAATTTTTTGAAAAAAAGGACACCGTCATCGCCATCGAAATACATGAGGATAGCTTTGATATTCATGAAATGAATAAAGATGCTAAATTCTAAACAGTGGCTAGTTAGATGAAGCATTTGTTATTACTTAAACAGAAAGGTTGAGAGTGTGGTAAGATAGGTAAAGTGTATAAACTATACGAATTCTGAATGACTGACGGAGTGATATAATGGGTGCAAAAAGTAAAGGTGGCGGCACAGGCAGAGGTACGGGGAGTAAAGGCTGGACACGCTGGAACAAAACAGCAAAACCAGTTAAACCTGCTAAAGGTGACCCAACGACGGGTCCAGGTGCTAAAGGTGCAAGTGGAAGCAAGGGCAGTAACGTGAAAAAAAGCGGAAGCACCAAATAGCTCCAATAAACTGGGTTATTCCTGAAGGTTAACATCTGATTTTGATCGTTAAAATCAGGTGTTTTTTTATGACCAGATGTAAGTATATAGAGAGAAAGTAGGATCAGCAGTGAGAATCGATAAATATATAAGCGAAACAGGCTTTTGTTCCAGAAGGGAAACCAAACGATTAATTGCTGCAGGTCGAATCGCTGTGAATGGTATCGTCTGTGATGCGAACATTCTTATAGAGCCAGAGGATATCGTATGGATCGATGGGGAGCCGATAACAAGCAGTAAAGGGGAGCCAGTGTATCTCGCTTTGAATAAGCCGATAGGCATTACCTGTACAGCAGCCCCACATGTAGCTGGGAACATTATTGATTTTGTAGGGTATCCTTCAAGGATCTTTGCGATCGGCAGATTAGATAAAAACTCGGAAGGCCTCATTTTGTTAACCAACGATGGAGAGATCGTAAATAAAATGATGCGTTCCGAGAATGGGCATGAAAAAGAATATGTAGTTAATGTAGACAAACCGGTTACGTCAGAATTCTTACAAGCGATGTCTAGCGGCGTGAACATTCTTGGAATCACAACGAAACCTTGTGAGGTCTATCGGATCACAGAATGTCAGTTTAGAATTATCCTAACTCAAGGTCTTAATCTGCAAATACGCAGAATGAGCAAGGAGTTAGGATATAGAGTACTAAAGCTGGAGCGCATAAGAATTATGAATATTACATTAGACGGCTTGGAGCTAGGACAATGGCGGCATTTAAGCAGTGAAGAGCTGAATGAGCTTATGTCCCGCTTAAACTAACTTTGTCAACAAAGCCTCTGGCAGTTGGGGTAATGTCTACAGCTCCGGTAATCGCTGAGATAACAGAGATCCCATCCGCACCGGCTGCTAATACAGGTGCAACATTTTGCAGCGTGATTCCCCCAATGCCAACCAAAGGGATGGTAATGCCTTTATTTCTTAGTTCTTCAATAATCGCAGTGCCTTGAACAGCTTTGGCATCCTCCTTGGATGACGTAGGATAAATGGGACCCACGCCCAGATAGTCGGCTCCATCGGCAATCGCTTGCTGAGCTTCAACGAAAGAGTGAGCGGATACACCAATGATTTTATTCTCTCCAAGTAGCTGGCGGATTGCCAATGCAGGTGTATCCTCCTGTCCTACATGAATTCCGTCCGCATCAAGCGCGATCGCTAAATCAATGTCGTCATTCACGATAAAGGGCACGCCATTGGCATGACAAATCTTTTGAAGTCGTCTCCCAAGATTAAGTCGAGCCTTATCGCTTAAGGAACCGGTACCCTTTTCACGGAATTGAAACATGGTTATGCCCCCAGCAACCGCTTCCTGCAGCACCTTAACTGGAGCTTTACGGCAATTTACACTGCCCATAATGAAATAGACTTTTAATAGATCTCGCAGATGTTCACTGTTCATTCGTTGCACTGTTAATCCCTCGCAGTCTGTTTTGATAAGCAAAATGATTGGTTGGTCCATGTCCAGCCCCTATGCCCAGCTCGTCTTCAATCGCCGCTTGTATAAACGCTTTGGCAGTTTGAATGGCCTCAGCTACGGATTTGCCTTTGGCTAGCTCGGCGGTGACTGCTGCTGAATAGGTGCAGCCTGTACCATGCGTATGTCTGGTCTGAATCCGGTTACTCTCCAATAAGGTATATTCGTCACCATCATATAGAAGATCGGTTACTGCTGTGGTCGAGGTATCATGTCCCCCTTTTAGCACTACATATTTGGAGCCCATGCCATGAATGATTTTGGCCGCTTTTTTGCGTTCTTCGATGGTGGTGATCGTCATCTTTGTGATTATTTCGGCTTCGGGAATATTGGGTGTCGTCACCAATGCTAAGGGCAGCAGATGGCTGACTAAGGATTGAACTGCCTCCTGCAGCAGCAGTGTGGACCCTCCTTTAGCGACCATCACAGGATCAATTACAAGATTAGACCAGCCGTAATGCTTAATTTTATCTGCCACAATGCGGATGATGTCACTGTTAAATAACATCCCGGTCTTTACGGCATCTGGTTGCAGGTCAAATCCTATAGAATCAAGCTGCTGAATTATGGCGTCCAGAGTCACTGGATAAACCCCTTGGACACCCAGCGTATTCTGCGCTGTCACAGCTGTGAGGACGGACATGCCATAGACAGAAAGCTCCTGAAAGGTTTTTAGATCGGCCTGAATGCCAGCACCACCGCCGCTATCGGAGCCGGCAATGGTTAGAGCTTTGGATATAATCATCGAATTCACTCCTTCGAGGGTCATTAACTGAGCTGTTTGATGCTGGATCTTTCTAGGAAGACTTCTGGCGTGACCCATGTCAGTTGATTTAGAAACTCAACCTGAAAACTTCCCGGCCCTTGACCAGTCGTTAGTTCAGCGGCGATTTCAGCTGCTACTCCATAGAAGGAGAGGGCTTCCACTGCGGCCTCCAACGAGGCACCTCCACTTACCGCGAGAAATGCACCCACAACAGCGCTGAGTAAACAGCCAGTTCCTGTAATCTTCGTGAGAATAGGGTGACCGTTGCTGGCAATAAAAGTGTTTTTTCCATTCGTGATCACATCGTCTTTTCCAGTTATGATGACCACACAGCTTAACTTCCTCGCAGCAGCTTCAGCCAAAAGGACTACATCGCCTTCACCTTCGCCAGCATCCACCCCTTTAATGGACCAACTCTCCCCAATGACATTAGCGACTTCAGCCACATTCCCCCGCAGTGCGGTGATTTGCATCTCATTAACTAGCTTTTGAGTGACAGCGGTCCGATAAGAAGTTGCGCCTGCACCTACCGGGTCAAGCACTAGGGGAACCCTGTGTTTATTAGCGGATTTACCAGCGAGCAACATAGATTGAATAGCGTAGTCATTGAGTGTGCCGATATTTAGAACTACAGCAGACGACATAGCGGCGATGTCGATCACTTCTTCGTGGGCATCCGCCATAAAGGGAGAGGCGCCAAGCGCCAATAGACCGTTGGCTGAGAAATTGGCTACCACAATATTAGTGATGTTGTGGATCAACGGGTTGGATTCCCGTACTTTGGCTAAATAACTCATTATAATTCCTCCTCAAGCTTGTATGAACAACTAACTAAACATTACAGATTGATAAAAGCTTCCTGTGCTTTAATATCCTCTGGTAGAAGATTGTTGGTGGATAACCACTGCTGAACCTTTTCCCAAGATGTCGGGTCTTGATATCCAAAAGATTGATCGCCAGCATTCATCAGCGGCAGCAGAATCTCAAGACTTTTTTTCTCAATCTCCTTGTCGAGCGGTGAAGTTGCATCTTCATGTGCAACCAGTAAATCCAGGGCTTGTTCAGGATTCTGCTCCACAAATTCCTGTCCTTTTGTAATGGCATTTAGAAATTTTTTAAAGTAGGCTTCAGAATTTTGCAATCCTTGTTCGCTGGCCACCAGCACAAGCTCATAATAGTCAGGTACTCCGTAATCCGTTGGATTAAGCGAAGTGACCGGATGTCCCTCTTTTTCAAGGATTAGTTGTTCATGGTTGATGAACCCGCCCATTATTGCGTCTACTTGTCCAGTAGAGATCGCAGGGATGAGGTCAAAACCTACGTCAATCAGCTTGGCGGATGAAGGATCGCCTCCATCACTCTGGATCATTGTCCGAATCACCGCTTCATAGAGCGGAATGGAGGAATAGCCGATTTGTTTTCCCGCGAGCTCTTTTGGACTATGAATACTGCCAGCCTGAGGAACCATCAGATGATTCAGTGGATGCCGCACGATTGCTGCAATCGAACGTACAGGGATTTTCTCGCCGCGTGCCATAAGTACCTGAGGTTGATAACTGAGCGCTAGATCAATTTGATTCGCTGCAACAAGCTTTAGGGAATCATTGCTGTCCGCAGGCATTTTGATCTCGACATCCAAACCTTCCTCTTGGAAAAAACCTTGCTGTTGCGCAGCGTATAGAAAGGAATGAACGGCATTGGGATACCAATCAAGCATAATCGTCAGCTTGTGTGACTGCTTATTTTCGGTATTGGAGGGATCGGTTTGGGAGTTGTTATTTATCTTGTCTGCCTTCCCGCAGCTGCTTAAGAGCAAAAGTGTGCATACTAGAAATACAGAAATAAGTCCTCGTTGTGGGGATTTTAAATGATTCATTGGTTTGATCCTCTTTTCTTTAAAAATAATTGTTCGAGTAAAGCTATCGCCAGAAAAAGCACCACACCAAGCGCGGACAGCAGAAATACAGCCGCGAACATTTCATCGCTCTGCATATTTCCGGCCATTCTGCGGCTGAAGTAACCGAGTCCTTTACTGCCGCCGAGCCATTCCCCGATAGTAGCTCCGATGACGCAGTATACAATGGACAGCTTTAAGCCAGAGAAAAAAGCAGGCAACGCCAGTGGAATTTGGGTTTTGACAAGCAGCTGCCAGCGGTTTGCACCAAATGTTAATAATAAGTCCTTGTAAGTCTGGCCACTTGTACGAAGTCCATCATATGTACTCACTACGACTGGAAAAAAAGCCGTCAAAAACACCACAGCCACTTTGCTCCACAGCGAATATCCGAACCACATAATAAAAATGGGGGATAGCGCAATTAATGGGATCGTCTGGCTAATGATAAGAAAGGGATAGATGGCCTTTTCTATGGGGCGATACAGGAACATTCCAGTGCCCAGCAATACACCACAAATAACAGAAAGGACAAAACCCACCAGTATCTCCTGTAACGTCGCCAATAAATGCTGTCCAAATAATAATTGCCTGTGCTCGATCAATGCGATTCCAATAGAGGAAGGTGCAGGGAGAATAAAGGCTGGAATCATGTGAAGGCGAACAGCCGACTCCCAGATTACAAGAATGAGCAGTACCAGAAGAAGGAAGGGACCATAGTTGTCTAGATGTTTTTTAAAAGGTATAGGTTGCATGCAATCTTCGCTCCAACTCTTCCCGTAGTGCTATAAACCGGGGTTCATAGTTCATCTTATAATGTCTTGGCCTTGGTAGATCCACAACGATCTCCTGTAATTCGCTGTGCGCACCGCCAGATAATAAATAAATCCGGTCACTGAGCAATAGTGCTTCTTCCAGATCATGAGTGATGAGCATAATCGTCTGATTCAATTCACCCCATAACTCCAACAGCCAACGGTGTATCTCGCGTTTGGTCATGGCATCGAGAGCGCCAAAGGGCTCATCCAGCAGCATAAGACCACTTCCGCCTCCAGCCACTAAGGTGCGCAGAAATGCGACTCGCTGTTTCATTCCTCCCGAAAGTTCATGGGGATAAGCCTTCTCTACATCTGCTAAGCCGAAGCGGGTCAACATTTCCCGAATCTGAGTGATCGTATCCTGTTTACTAAATCTGGGCTTGATCTCCCAAGGCAAAAGGCAGTTGTCGAGCACTGTCCTCCAAGGCAGCAATAAATCCTGCTGAGGCATATAAGCGATCTGGCCTAAACGACTAGCGGTTGACGGGTGCGTAGAGAGTTTTATTTTTCCGTGAGTAGGTTCGAGTAAACCGGCAATCGTTTTGAAAAATGTACTTTTCCCGCATCCGCTAGCACCTACTACGGAGACGAATTCCCCTTGCCTGATATCCATGGATAGATCTGCGAATACAGGGGGTTGCTCAGATTCCGGAAAAGAGTAGGTTAGGCCTTGAATAGATAAAATGGTCGTGATGATCTAACCTCCTAAAATTTTTGTGGAGCGCCTAAACAAATAAAGACCCATCCATTTCCAGAGGAAATGAATGGGTCAAAAAGTTCATTCTGCATAATAACACTTAACATGCTTGATGAAAATTCTGCTCCACTTCCCTCCGCTGGTATGATCCAGATCAGGTTCCAAGGGTCCGGAGCTTGAAGCTCCGTCTCAGTCGGCCGACTCCCCTAGTGAAATAACAGGTCCATATTAATTTGTTTATAAATATACCATATCTTTCTGAGAAGTAAAGAGAGAAAGAAGTGAAGGATTAATCCAAGATTGGGTAAGATATAGGTAGGAATCTAGTTAATATTATAATTCCGATGTATATAATCGGAAAAAAGTATTGACGATCATGTGATGGCAGTGTACTATTCAATTTGCCGGAAAAAAACCGGATAGAGAGAGGGGATTTAATAATGAAAAAATGGAGTTTAACTATTATATTGGCGTTAACCGTGGTCCTTGTAGCGGCTTGCGGCAATAATTCGAATACCAATACGGCTGCTGAACCAACAGCTGGAACGAATGGTGGAACAGCATCTTCAGCGCAAAACAGTTTGGAGGCTGTGAAGGCCAGCGGCAAATTGCGGATAGGTACAGAAGGGACTTATGCACCTTTTACTTATCATGACACTGCGGGGAAATTGACTGGTTTTGACGTGGAAATTGCTGAAGAAGTAGCCAAACGTTTAGGTGTCAAAGCTGAATTTTTTGAAACTCAGTGGGATGGTATTTTTGCTGGGATGGATGCGAAACGGTTTGATGTCATTTTCAATGAAGTTTCCATTAACGAAGATCGCAAAGTGAAATATGATTTCTCTGAACCCTATATCGTATCCAAAGCAGTATTGATCGTGAGCGAAGACAATGAGGATATTAAGACCTTTGCCGATCTTAAAGGTAAAAAAGCCGGACAATCCCTGACAAGTAATTTATCCGATATCGCTCGTGAGAACGGTGCTGAAATCGTAGCTACAGATGGTTTCAATCAAGCGATGGACCTGCTGACTTCGGGACGTATTGATGCAACTGTGAATGATGGCTTGTCTTA
The DNA here is from genome assembly GCF_037970385.1 of Paenibacillus sp. FSL R5-0928. Classification (NCBI taxonomy): domain Bacteria; kingdom Bacillati; phylum Bacillota; class Bacilli; order Caryophanales; family Paenibacillaceae; genus Paenibacillus; species Paenibacillus sp. FSL R5-0928. The sequence continues at coordinate 3,089,858 of NZ_CP150225.1, forward strand.
TCTGGATCTAAAAAAACAAAAACCAGATGCAAAAATTAAAGTGGTTGATGAGATTCCTGAAGGATCACAAAGTGCCGCGGTATTCCTGAAAGGTAATGATGAGCTGGTGAAAGCGGTCAGTGATGCGATTACAGAGATGAAGAGTGATGGAACGTACTTGAAAATTTCCGAGAAATACTTTGGAGCTGACGTTTCAAAATAATACAAGGCTAGCAAGGCTAATTAAGCCTGGAAGCTAAAAAGGATGTCTGAATAATGGATGACCGCAAAATACAAATTTTCTTAGACACACTGCTACCCCTGCTAAAAGCCGGGGTGGCTTTTACCATTCCGTTGGCGCTACTTTCCTTTGTGCTTGGATTGATTTTGGCGATCCTAACCGCGCTGGCACGTCTTTCTCCGTGGGTAATTCCGAAGCTAATCGCCCGTTTTTATGTGTGGGTTATTCGAGGAACCCCATTGTTAGTGCAGCTATTTATTATATTTTATGGTTTGCCGGCTGTTGGTATTGTACTCGACCCCTTCATTGCCGCCACCATTGGATTTACTCTTAGCGTAGGGGCTTATTCATCGGAAATCGTACGCGCTGCTATCCTGTCGATACATAAAGGCCAATGGGAAGCTGCCTTCTCAGTCGGGATGACTCGTGGGCAGGCTCTGCGCCGCGTAATTCTGCCACAAGCTGCGCGCGTTTCTGTACCGCCGTTATCCAATTCCTTTATTAGCTTGGTTAAAGATACTTCGCTTGCAGCGATCATCACCTATACGGAGATGTTTAGAACCGCACAGCAGGTAGCCTCTACCACTTATGAGCCTCTGCTGGTATACTCCGAAGCAGGATTGTTTTATTTAGTGTTCTGTTCTGTGCTGTCGGCGCTGCAAAATTACTTGGAGAAACGACTCGATCGTTACTCTGCGACCTAAAGGAGAGATACTTGTGATTGAAATCATTAATTTGCATAAATCCTTCGGCGCACTCCAAGTGTTAAAGGGTATTGATCTGAAAATGGAGCATGGAAAGGTACTTGTCATTATTGGGCCATCTGGCTCCGGGAAGACTACACTGCTGCGCTGTTTTAATCTGTTGGAAATCCCGGATCAAGGCAGCCTGTCGCTCAGTGATATCACCATCAATTTTACAGATCATAAGAAAATTCCTCAGAATTCCGTATTGGCCCTTCGTCAGAAAACAGGGATGGTCTTTCAATCGTATAATTTATTTCCGCATATGACTGCGCTTGGCAATGTGATGGAGGGACAGGTAACTGTCTTGAAACGATCCAAGGAAGAAGCGCGCAAGCGGGGGCTTCAGCTGCTGGCTAAGGTGGGTTTGGCAGATAAAGCTGATAACTATCCACATCAGCTGTCAGGTGGACAGCAGCAGAGAGTGGCCATCGCCCGGGCTATGGCAGTAGATCCAGAAGTGTTATTGTTTGATGAGCCCACTTCGGCGCTCGATCCTGAGCTGGTAGGGGAAGTGCTTAAGGTTATCAAACAATTAGCGGCAGAAGGTATGACTATGGCGATTGTGACCCACGAGATGAAATTTGCCGCCGATGTAGCGGACCGGATCATTTTGATGGATGGTGGTCATATCTTAGAGCAAGGGACTCCGCAAGAAGTGCTGGAGCATCCGAAGAATCCCCGGGCTCTGCAATTTCTGAACAGACTGAATGGTGAAGAAGAGTAGAAAGACAATATACACGAAAAAGCAGCTCGGGAATCATCCGGAGTTGCTTTTTCATGTGTAGATTATTCAAATGAGAAGAGTATCTGAAATTTGGCTTATACTCCAGTTTTCAGAAATTCCAAAGCGTTGTAGAGCATAATCGCTGCTTCGGCGCGGGTGAGTTCGCTTTTTGGATTAAACTTTCCGTTAGCATCCAGGCTATTGATCTTGTATTTCAGGGAGCGCTGAATACTGCCTTGATACGCAGGAGTCAGAGAAGCTTCATCAGCGATATCTACTGGAACGATATTGATCATCGGCAGATTGCCAACGCCTTCGATCGCTTGCACTAGATAGTTAGTGAATTGCTCTTTGGTCATAATGAGGTTAGGATCAATGTCTTTAGGAAGCTTAACTTCATTGTAATAAGCATTGATAAAGGCTTCAGCGTACCAGGCTTTGTCTTTTACTTTTGTGAACAAGCCGCTGGCAACAGGAGCTTTGTTAAAATCAATGGCCGCGAGGCTAAGCTGGAGACCGCCGGAGATAAACTGAATCCCTTGGGCTGTAGTTACCTTAGAGCCAGGGAGAAATTGAGATTCGCTGACACCTTTAATTAACCCTTGATTTTTTAAAGAAATGATTTTTTCTTTGCCGTTTATGTTATCAATATCCTTAAAGGTGTTCCCAGCTGCAAACATCTGACCACCCAAAGAAAAGGAGAAAATGGCTACGGTTGTGATCGCTGCTAGTGTGCTTTTTTTCATGTTCATGTCTTTTCACCTCGTTGTATGGATAGGCTCCTTAGCCTTTGTCACTCCTTTAACGTTGTAAATTATGGAAAGGTTGCGGTCTAATCTGTATTATTTCACGAAAAAGTAGATTTTAATAGAAATATGGGCCAGATTGGGGTGTAGTACTTTGGATAAGTGGCATGAAATGATATAATGATGTCAGGCTCTTTTCATTCGTGGTTAATTTTGTTATGATTATATCGTAACGATTACTATTTATGGTTTGTCCAAACTGCATAAATAGGAGCGTCTCAGAGGGTACGGATGTTAAATCGTTCCGGGAAGGTAGGAGACCAAATGGATCAAATATCAAATATCAGTCAATTGTTTGCGGCGCAAAAATATAAATTAACGCCTCAGCGTGAAGCTATAGTGAACGTTCTGCTCGACAATGAGAAGGATCATCTAAGCGTAGAAGAAGTATATATGCTTGTTAAGAACAGCTATCCACATCTGGGCCTGGCAACGGTATACCGTACACTTGAGCTTTTATGTGAGCTACACATTGTAGAGAAGATGAACTTCGGAGACGGAGTTGCCCGTTACGATTTGCGCGGGAACGATCATTCGCATATGCATCATCATTTGATATGCAGCGTATGCGGTCGGTTGGAGGAAATTAAGGACGACTGGCTTGTGGAGCTGGAGAGAAGAGTGGAACGTGAATATGGCTTTAACGTCACGGATCACCGCCTTGATTTCAAGGGTACTTATGGAACATGTAAACGTACAGGCTGCAAAAAAGCAAAAGCAGAAGCAGATAAAGCAGTCTCGTAAGATCGCTTTCTAACCTAAAGACACAGGCTCCAAGCCTGTGTCTTTTTTGATTACTACGTTTTAGGAAGTCTAGCTTCGAGTAGGTACAAAGGATTTGATCCACGTTCCGAAGCTGCCAGGGTTACGGCTCTGAACGAGAATTACACCTTCTCCACGAAAGCGGCACACAAGTGCTTCACCACTGGTTATGCTGTTTAGCCAGCCAGAGGCTGCCTTTTCTACCTTATAGTCCATATAATCTGGCCATGCTACGAGGTGTCCGTTATCGATAATCATTTCTTCACCAGGTCCTAAATTAATCGCATGGATAGCACCGAAGGAAGACAGGAACACCGTTCCTCTGCCACTGATTTCTACAATGAAGAAGCCTTCACCGGAGAAGAGCCCTCTGGTTAAATTCTGCATTTTGGTATTTACTTGAATGCCTTCAGTTCCGGCGAGAAATCCGTCTTTTTGAACTAACAGTTTATACGATCCGTCTAATTCTATCGCCTGAATATCGCCGAGTGAGCCAGGTGACAGCAATACCTCACTTTGACCACGGGTCGCTCTAAGTTCTTGAAAGAAGAATTTCTCACCGCTCAGCATTCTCCCGAGACCGCGCATTAAACCACCATCCACGGTTCCTTTTAATTCTACGTTAGGTGACATCGCGACCATTGCGCCCATTTCAGCCTTTACGCTTTCACCGGGATTTAGTTGGACCTTTAACATAGCAAAAGCACCTTCATACAAAACCTGGTAATTCATCCTTTAAACCTCCGCATCTATTTAGATAAGATAGAATACTAGCTTTGCTCTAAGTGTAACGGAATTCTTGCTTCGCTCATAGTCTGGAATATGTTAAAATGAAGTTGTCTTATAGATGTAAGATCAATAATCATTCACCCATGAATAGGAGAGTGGTGTCACATGGCACGAACCAAGACACAAAAAGCCTTGCGTAAGGCAGAGCGCTCCGGAGCCTGGTGCGCAGCACAAAGTCGTAGATCGAATAGTGATTATGGAGCCATTTCACAGCATGTACGGTTAACACCAAGCAAGCAGGAACAATTGAATAAGAATAGATATAAGGGGCAGATCTTCCAAGATGATGCTCCTTTTTTATTGGCTATTTGATAAGAGAACATTGCTCAGCGTATAGTAATTGAAGAAATAATATATAGGAGATGTATCCATGATGAAACAAAATAAATATGACGATTCGAATTTCTTCTCAGCCTACCAGCAAATGCCTCGTTCTATTGGAGGACTAGAAGCAGCAGGTGAATGGCATGTATTAAAGGCGCTTCTTCCAGACTTACATAATAAAAGTGTGCTTGATCTGGGCTGCGGCTTCGGCTGGCATTGCCTGTATGCCCGTGAGCAGCAGGCGAGTTCAGTTATAGGTGTGGATATCTCTGAAAAAATGCTGCAACAGGCGCGTGAAAAAACGAACGATCCTGCTATAACTTATATCCAGCTGCCGATTGAGGACATTGATTTTACGAGCGAGCAATTTGATGTGGTCCTCAGTTCATTGGCTTTCCACTATATTGAATCTTTTACAGCCATCTGCCGCAAAGTCCATGCGTTTCTTAAGCCTGGCGGAAGTTTTATTTTTTCAGTGGAGCATCCAATCTTTACCTCACGGGAAGAGCAAGACTGGTATTCCGATGAGCAAGGAAAACGTCTGCATTGGCCCGTAGATCATTATCAATCAGAAGGACTTCGTGAAACTAAATTCTTAACAGAAAATGTGATTAAATACCATCGCACGATTTCCACTTACTTCAATGACCTGATTGAAGCTGGCTTTACTATTAAAGCGGTTAAAGAACCAAAGCCTTCTGAAGAAATGAGTAATGATCCATGGATGAAGGATGAGGAGCGTAGACCGATGTTCCTGATCATTTCGGCTGTAAAAGAATAATTTCATTCTCATGTTTCTTCATTTACACCTGTTCTCTGCTGTGCACACGATATTCTCTTGGTGACATACCAAAACGGCTTCGGAAGACGCGGTGAAAATAGGTATAGTTCGCAAAACCACAAGTTTCTGCTACTTGCTCCAGCGGCATGGGACTGAAGGTTATCCGTTCTCTGGCCATTTCCAGTCGGACATCGTTTACATATTTAATAATACTGGTCCCAAAGGCTTCTTTAAATAAATGAACGGCTCGCGAGACGGATATACCCACAAAACCTGCTACATCCTCCAATAGAAAGGGTACGGTTGCGTGCTCCTCAACATATTGCTTCATTCGGTATGCCAAATAACCTTTTGGAGTAATTGCTGGCTGGTCTGTAATTAGCCGGTCGATTTCCATACATAGAATTTGCAGATAGCAGGCAGATATTTCTGGAGAGAAGTCGGAAAGTCGACGGTGCTCCAGAATTAACTGGCGAAACAAGCCAAGAAAATTCTCACTAAGCGGCACACTTAGGCGAGTGGGTCTTTGTGAACGTTGCCACCATTCATCAATCCATGTTCCCCCGCAAAAAATATGATAATCTCCGCTTTCAATACGTGGCTTGCCTACAGGGTACTCTTCTTTATCTATGATCAAATAGTAAGGATCATTTGGAGCGAATAACATAATATCCCCGCTTTCCACAGGTGACATCACACCATCGATCAATGCACGGCTTCTTCCTTCCGTTTGCAGACGTATAAGAAAGTTCTGGTTCCCTTGACTTTGAGACATATGAAAAGGCTTGCGATGAAAAGAAAATCCGGCTGATAATACGTGACAGGTAGCAGAATGAGTCATAGGTCCTCCTAGGTGTATTGAAATGATAAGCAGATTGTTCATGTTTTAATCATATTCTTCATTTTAATATATACGCTTTCATATTACTATGTAGCTAAGCAATAAAGAAAGAAATCGACCATCAACGCTAGAAACAGTCGGTATTAGCTGTGCTTACAAGAATGACAGTTTAAGGAAACTGATGAGAATCAGATTAGTCAATTCTGTTACAGCATTATTGTTCAAGTGATTATCACTACAGAAAGCTAACTTTAAATCCAATTGGAGTGATTCGAAAATGCTGAAGATAGGCCTGCAATTGTATACGCTCAGAGAAGAACTGGAACAGGATTTTGAAGGGACACTGCGTAAAGTGGCTGCCCTTGGTTATAAAGGCGTGGAGTTTTTCCATTACTTCGGCCGTAGCGCAGCAGAAGTCAAACAACTGCTTGATGAACTAGGATTAGTAGCGCTGGGCGCACACCGTCCCTATGACACGTTGTTAAATGATACAGAGGCAGAGATTGCGTACAACCTAGAGATTGGAAATCATAATCTGATTGTGCCGTATCTGTCAGAAGAACAACGTAACTATGAAGAAGTTGCTGCGAATCTGAAGATCATTGGAGAAAAGTGCAAGGCGCGTGGAGCGGTTCTTTTGTACCATAATCATGACTTTGAGTTAACTGATCGATATGGTGACCGTACAGCGTTTGACGGTTTGTTTGAAGAAGTGCCAGCTGATTTGCTGCAAGTTGAAATGGATACATGCTGGGTACATCACGCAGGTTATGATGCCGTAGAATATATCAACAAATACGCTGGTCGGTTGCCGATCATCCATCTGAAAGATTTGAAGAAACATGAGGATGGTTCACCGGAAACGGTTGTTCTAGGCGAAGGAGAAGTAAACCTTACAGCAATTCTTGATGCAGCTGTACAGGCAAAGGTAGAGTGGGCGGTAGTGGAGCAGGATTATTGCAGCCGTTCACCATTAGAAAGTGTAGAAGATAGTTTGAAATGGGTAAAAGCATACGCTAATCAAGGGGGAAATGTTCATGTCTAAAAAGTTGAGAATTGCTATTGTCGGTTGCGGTGGAATTGCTAATGGAAAACATATGCCAAGTTTGTCACGTCAAGCAGATGCTGAAATGGTAGCCTTCTGTGATATCGTCGAAGAACGTGCACAGGAAGCAGCAAAAACCTATGGTGCTGAAGGCGCGGCTGTATATACAGATTATCAAGAGCTTTTGAAAGCCGGAGGATTCGATATCGTGCATGTATGTACACCGAATGACAGTCACTCCGTGATCACAATCGCAGCATTGGAAGCTGGCAATCATGTAATGTGTGAGAAGCCTATGGCGAAGACTACAGCTCAAGCACAGGAAATGTTAGAGGCTGCTAAACGTACAGGCATGAAATTGTCTGTAGCTTATCAAAACCGTTATCGTGCGGATAGTGAATACCTTAAAGACGTTTGCGAAAACGGTGAGCTTGGTGAAATCTATTATGCAAAAGCGATCGCAGTACGTCGTCGTGCGGTTCCTACATGGGGCGTATTCCTGGATGAAGAAAAGCAAGGTGGGGGTCCACTGATCGATATCGGTACGCATGCGCTTGATCTAACATTATGGATGATGGACAATTATAAACCGCGTAGTGTTATGGGCTCGACTTTTCATAAGCTAGGTAACCGTAAAAACGGCGGAAATGCCTTTGGTCCATGGGACCCTGAACAATTTAAAGTAGAAGATTCAGCATTTGGATTTATTACCATGGAAAATGGTGCTACAATTGTACTGGAATCAAGCTGGGCTCTTAATGTATCGGAATTTGGAGAAGCGAAGACGCTCCTCGCAGGTACAGAGGGTGGCGCAGATATGAAGGACGGGTTACGCTTAAATGGTGACCGTGGTGGCCGTCTATACGAGACTAAAATTGACTTGTCCGCAGGGGGAGTAGCTTTCTTTAACGGAGGACAAGAGAGTGAATCCGATCGTGAAGCTCGCTTGTGGCTTGAGGCAGTTAGGGAAGATAAAGAACCAGTAGTTAAACCTGAACAAGCCCTTGTCGTTACCCAAATTTTGGAGGCTATTTACGAATCTTCCCGTACAGGTCGTGCTGTGTATTTTGACGGAACATCAGATAACTAAACGAGAAGCAGGTGTGAAGTTCATGAGTTCAAACAGACATTCTGTAGTCATTGTTGGTTTTGGAGGAATGGGAAGTTATCACGCAGGATTGATAAAAGAGACCTCTACCTTAATCGTAGTTGGAACGTACGATGTGCTTGAAGCACGTCGTACCAATTCCAACGACGCTGGCTACAAGGCGTACCAAAGTTATGAAGAAGTATTGGCAGATTCTTCGGTCGAAATTATTCTAATTGCCACACCGAACGATGTGCACAAAGAAATTGCGATTCGTGCATTACAAGCTGGCAAACATGTCATTTGTGAGAAGCCAGTTACTCTATCGAAGGTTGAATTTCAAGAAATACTGGCAGCCGCTGATGAAGCTGGACGTGTGTTTATGGTGCATCAGAACAGACGTTGGGATGAAGATTTTTTAACCATCAAAAAAATGTACGATGAGGAGACGATTGGATCCCTATTCCAGATCGAATCCCGCGTGCATGGAGCAAACGGAATTCCTGGAGACTGGCGTCATGTTAAGGCACAAGGCGGAGGGATGCTGCTGGATTGGGGCGTTCACTTATTGGACCAGCTATTATTCATGATTGATAGCAAAATCACCAGTGTGAGCAGTAGTCTAAGCTTTATTTTAGGAAACGATGTCGATGACGGCTTTGAAGCTATTCTGCAATTTGAGAATGGAATTAAAGCGATCGTAGAGGTTGGGACGACTAACTTTATTACATTGCCAAGATGGTATGTGAAGGGTATCGAAGGTACTGGAATTATTGAAGACTGGTCATTAACCGGAAGATTGGTGACAAGAAATAACGCAGGTGAAAAAATCGAACCGAAGCCGATTCGTGCAGGTGTAGGACTAACTAAAACTATGGCACCTCCATCGGAGGGGGCAACGATCACTGAGGAATTACCTCAGCCGTCGGAGTTAAGCTCTAGCTTTTATGATAATTTCGCTGCTGTCATTGAGGGTACTGCAGAACCTATCGTTAAGAACGCTGAGGTTATGCGGGTACAGAATTTGATTGAAGTTATTTTTGAAGCTGCTGAGAGTAATCAAGTGGTGAAGAATTTTGATACCTACGGTAAATAATAAGTGAACTATTTCCAAGAGGAGGTGGCCTACAATGAAACTTGGAGTATTTATGGTCTTGTTTGGAGGTCGTAAGCTGGAGGATGCTCTTGATTATGTAGTATCCAAAGGGCTAAAGGCGGTAGAAATCGGTACGGGAGGCAATCCTGGCAACAGCCACTGCGACCCTAAAATGCTGCTGGAGAATGAAACAGCCTTACAAGAATTCAAACATGCTGTGGAATCTCGCGGACTTACAATCAGTGCTTTGAGCTGCCACGGTAACCCATTGCACCCGCAAAAAGAACTTGCTCAAAAGGATCATGAGGATTTCGTAAACTCGGTCAAATTGGCGCAGAAGCTAGGGGTTCCGGTTGTGAATACCTTCTCTGGATGTCCTGGAGATCATGAGGGTGCTAAATATCCGAACTGGCCTGTAGCTCCATGGCCCAATGATTATCAAGAAATTCTGGACTGGCAATGGGAGAACAAGGTTATTCCTTATTGGAAAGAATGGGGTGCCTTTGCCGCTCAGCACGATGTAAAGGTAGGTCTTGAGCTGCATGGCGGATTCTCTGTACACACACCAGGTACTTTGCTGCGGCTGAGAGAAGCAGCAGGTGAAGTGATCGGTGCGAACCTTGATCCGAGTCACATGTGGTGGCAAGGAATTGATCCTGTGCAAGCGATTCATATTTTGGGACGCCAAGGTGCAATCCATCACTTCCATGCGAAGGATACCGTTATTGATCCTGTGAATGTCAACATGCACGGATTAACTGATATGCAGTCGTATACCAAGATGCTTGACCGTGCTTGGCAGTTCCGTTCTGTCGGTTTTGGACATGATCTTAAGACTTGGGCTGACATTATTAGTGCACTTCGTTTGGTTGGGTATGACTATGTGGTTAGTATCGAGCATGAAGATGGGCTGATGTCTATTGAAGAAGGTTTCTCTAAAGCTGTAAGTAATCTTCAACAAGTATTGATTGAGGAGCCACTGACAGAAATGTGGTGGGTTTAAACGAAATGGAGAGCTTCACGAAAGTTAAATTAAATGATGAACAGCTGGATATTTTGGTGAAAGCGGTTTTCGGTTCAGAAACTGCAGTTAACCTTAGTTCAGAACTTACCGGAGGCTTTTTTAATACAGCCTATGATTTGGAACTTAGCACTGGGAAATCTGTCATTCTAAAGGTTGCCCCTGCTGTAGAGACAGATACGTTAAGTTACGAGAAGAACATTATGCGAACTGAAGTGGAAGCTCTCCGAATGGTTGCAGATAAGGGTGTCGTGCCCGTGCCTGCCGTCTACCATTATGATGAAAGTCTGCTGCTCATTCCTATTCCGTATTTCTTTATGGAGAAGGTGGAGGGCCAGCCCTACAGTGATGTGAAGGAGAGTCTTTCACTTCCGGAGAGAGATGCTATCGAAACTGAGCTGGGGCGTTACAATTGCATAATCAATGAGATACGCGGAGAACGTTTTGGCATTTTTGGAACGGATTCAGAGGAGCCAAGAGCCTCGTGGAGAGAGACCTTTTCATGCCTGATGGAAAGTGTACTTGCTGATGCCAAGAGGCTGAATGCACAGCTCCCTGCGTCCTATGAAGAGATTATGCAGGAGGTTTCCAAGTATCTCCCTGCATTAGATGCTGTAACCGAGCCACGACTGGTGCATTGGGATTTATGGAATGGGAATGTATTTGTGAAGGATGGAGTCATCGTATCGCTGATTGACTGGGAGAGAGCCCTGTGGGGCGATGTGCTGATGGAGTATTATTTTAGGCATTTTGAGAATTCTGCCAGTTTCTATAAGGGGTACGGAACAACCTACGACAGTCCAAACGAGATTCAGCGGAAGAAGCTTTATGATCTTTATCTTGATCTTATTCTTGCTATTGAATGTTATTCACGCAAATATGCAGACGAAGGTTATGTCCGTTGGACGCACGATAACTTGACTGAGGGTTGGAACCGTTTCAAAGGCAGCAGTGAATGAAGGTTATAGGTGTAAAAAATGACGTGCGAAAGCACGTCATTTTCCTGTATCTAATTAGATTGGAGGATTACCATGCAGCCGTTAAAAATACCGAGAGAACATAAGCTTCAGATTACAGCCAGTATTCAAGAATATTTTGATACAGAGCTGTCTAACGAAATTGGTCAATTAGCCAGCGAGAACCTTCTCGATTTTATGCTCAAAGAACTTTCGCCTTATATTTACAATCAAGCGTTGGCAGATGCACGAAAAGTGATTGAGCAAAAGATGATTTCTCTGGAAGAGGAAATGTATGCTCTCGAACAACCCTTATCCTCAGGCAGAAGATAATCCAAAAACACGATAAATTTTAGCGCAGATTTATAACAGTTACGTCTGGATCAGTATCAGCTTCGTAATCTACACCTTCAGTCTCGAAGCCAAATAGCTGGAAGAATTCCTGTTTATAGCTATGCAGATCCGTTAGGTCGTAGATATTGTCTGAAGTAAGCTGGTCCCAGATTTCGATAACTTCTTGCTGGACTGCCGGAGACAATTCCCAATCATCTATACGGATACGGCCTTCTTCATCCACAGGAGTTCCTTTCGCTGCATAGAGATGTTCAGCAAACAACCGATAGGTCTGCTCAATACAACCTTCATGAAGACTGTGCTCTTTCATGACTTTGTAAAGGGCGGAAATATAGAGAGGCACTACAGGAATCGCCGAGCTGGACTGTGTGACAAGACCTTTTGTGACCGCTACATAAGCTCTACCGTGAGTAACAGATAACGCTTCGTTAAGTGTTCTCGCCGTAGCTTCAAGATGGTCTTTAGCAAGTCCAATGGTTCCCTGGCGATATACCGCTTGAGTAAGCTCTGATCCGATATACGAATAAGCAATAGTGGTTGCGTGATCTGCTAATACTCCGGCTTGCTGGAGTGCTTCTATCCATAGCTGCCAATCATCACCGCCCATCACCCGTACGGTATCATGAACTTCCTTATCGGTCGCGGGTTCAATGGAGATTTGACTTACCTCACCGGTGTGAAAATTTACAGTTTTGTTGGTAAAGGTGTCGCCAATAGGTTTGAGAACAGAGTTATATACTTCACCTGTCTCCGGATCTGTACGGCGCCCAGAAGCAACACTGTAGATGACCAAATCGACTTGTCCTAATTCGCTGCGGATCAGCTGGATAGTTTTTTCTTTGGTCTCTTTGGAGTATGCATCTCCGGTAACGCTGTAGGATTGCAGGCCTGCAGACTCCGCAAGTTGTTCGAAGGCTGCAGAATTGTACCACCCAGCAGAGGCTGTACGGGTTCCATTGCTGCTGCTCGGCCGATATACGCCTACTGTGCTGGCTCCAGCCCCAAAGGCGGCTGTAATCCGTGAGGCGAGGCCGTAGCCTGTGGATGCGCCAATGACTAGCACCTTCTGTGGTCCTTTGATCTCGGGTTGTGCCTTAATATACTCAATTTGCCGCTCGACTTGACGAGCGCAGCCTTGCGGATGTGCGGTTGTACATATAAAGCCACGTGTTCTAGGTTTTATGATCATAATAATAGTTTCCTCTCTTTCATGAAAAGCAGCTAATGATACGTGTTATTTCTAATTTTAACAATTTTCATTCCAATGGAGAAGGATTGTTTATATTTCTTGTATCTAATACAATAAATCCTGGGCTTTTAAAAGGTTGGATTTTTGCATTTACTTAACTCTGTATGGTGGTGAAGTCTTGGAAAGTCAGACTAAAACAAAATTGACGGTTAAGCAGCAGGACATCCTGGTGGGTGCTGCTTTTGGAAGCCATGTGAAAATCATTCAAAGTACGGAATTGACGGGAGGTTATTTCAACGCAGCTTATGACCTCCTATTGTCAGATGGCAGGGCTACGATTCTTAAGATATCGCCATCTGATGAGACAGACACGCTAAGTTACGAGCACGATATCATGGCTACAGAGGTTGCGGCAATACAGCTAATGAAGTCTAAAGGAACGGTACCTGTGCCTGAGGTATACGCTTATGATAACAGCAGAAATTTAATATCTAGTGACTTTTTTTTCATGGAGAAAATAATCGGCCAGCCCTATAATGAAATTAAGGAAGAGCTTAGTCCGCAGCAAAGAAGTTGTATTGAGGAAGAATTAGGTCGTTATAGCCGGATTATTAATGAGATTCAAGGGGATCATTTCGGATTATTTAATGTATCCTCGAAGATAAAGGGGACTTCTTGGCGGGAAACCTTTCAAAATTTAATTGGCAACCTCCTTGATGATGCTCGGCGATTAGATGCAAAGATGCCCATTCCTTTAGAAACGATTGAGGCGGAGATCAACAGCCGTATACATGTGATGGATGTGGTGACTGAGCCACGTTTAGTTCACTGGGATCTATGGGATGGGAATGTGTTTGTACGAGAGGGAAGCATTGTTGCTTTAATCGATTGGGAACGGGCGTTATGGGGCGATCACCTTATGGAATATTATTTTCGCTATATTGAGAATTCTGAGTATTTCTGTAGAGGTTATGGGGACAGCTTTGATAGCCCTAATGAATGTGCACGCAAAAAGCTCTACGACTTATATATCGATTTAATTTATTTCATTGAGTGTTATTCGCGTAAATACGATAGCCAAGGCCATTTCCAGTGGGCACATGATAATCTGCTGGAAGGTTGGGACCGTTTCATGGGTTAGGACATTTTCAGCAAGATCACAACATAAGAAGGTAAGGAGGCTGAGTAGGAGAAGGGAGAGGATTCACATGCTTGAGTGGCTAAGTGTACATATAGATATCGTAAGTTTGCTGTGGCTGTTGCCGATCCTATTTATGTTTCATGATTTTGAAGAAATATTAACGATTGAAGCATGGGGTGCAAAGTATAGAACCAAGTTAGAGGCTGCAATTCCTTCGTTTATGCGCAAGACATATCATTCGATGTTACAAATGACTACACGTAATTTTGCAATGGACGTATTATTCGTGTATATTTTTATAGTGACGGTAACTTGTATTGCAGTTTTCTTTTCTAATTATTTATTGTACCTGGCAGTGCTTGCGGTATTTTTCTTACATGTATTTACTCATCTAGGACAGACGATATATTTAAAGGTATATGCACCAGGGGTAGTTACAGCAGTACTAGTAGTTCTTCCCTATTCTCTTTATGCGTATTATCGACTATTGAATGACAACTTGGTATCCCTTGGAGATATCGGATGGTCTCTACTGTTAGTTCTTTTGCTGCTTCCGCCAATATTGTGGTTGTTAGTGAAGAATAGAGCTCGCATTAATCAGAACTAGTACATAAGGCTGCTGCTGGCCATATCTTTTTCAGAAAAATCTTGACTAGAACCCTTAGAACTAGATAAAATAATACTTATTGCTTACAACTTGGTGAGAATCATTATCATAATTGACGAGGAAATGAGAGGGTGACAAGATGGAGCGCCTTTTAGAGGTAAAAGATCTAGCGATATCATTCAAAACACACGGTGGAGAAGTACAAGCGATCCGTGGTGTTAGCTTCCATGTAGATAAAGGTGAAACTCTAGCGATTGTTGGGGAATCCGGTTCCGGTAAAAGTGTAACTTCACAAGCGGTAATGAAGCTAGTTCCAACGCCGCCAGGAGAATATAAACGTGGACAAATTTTATTTGATGGACAAGATTTGATCGGTAAGACTGAAAAGCAAATGCAGAAGATTCGTGGTAAAGAGATCGGTATGATTTTTCAGGATCCGATGACTTCCTTGAACCCGATGATGAAGGTCGGCAGACAAATAACTGAAGTACTGCACAAACATGAGAAAATCTCCAAAGAAGCTGCAAATAAACGTGGGATTGAGCTGCTTACGCTAGTAGGTATTCCTTCACCAGAGCGCCGCTTCAATCAATATCCACATGAGTTCAGTGGCGGTATGCGTCAACGTGTCGTTATCGCAATGGCACTTGCAGCAAACCCAAAGCTTCTGATTGCGGATGAGCCAACTACAGCGCTCGACGTAACCATTCAGGCACAGATTCTTGACCTGATGAAGGAATTACAGAAGAAGATTGATACGGCGATTATTTTTATCACCCATGATCTTGGTGTTGTAGCAAGAATGGCGGATCGTGTAGCGGTAATGTATGCCGGACAAATTGTTGAAATGGGAACTGCAGAAGAGATCTTCTACGATCCAAGACATCCTTACACTTGGGGATTACTTGCATCCATGCCAAGTCTTGAGAGCAAAGGTTCTTTGCTTACCGCGATTCCTGGTACACCTCCAGATTTGATCAAACCGCCTAAGGGTGATGCCTTCGCACTTCGCAGCACCTATGCTATGCAAATCGATATGGAGAAAGAGCCTCCAATGTATAAGGTTTCGGATACCCATATGGTGAAATCTTGGCTAATGCATCCGATGGCTCCTAAGGTGGAACCACCAACAGTTGTTAAGAATAGACAACGTGTGCTTAAGAACGCTTATCCAGAGCCTGTTTTAGTGCAAGAAGGCGCTAAGTAAGCAACTTGTTTTAACTAAATAATAAGAGGAAACGTTAGGCCATTTAGTTGGCTTAGCGTTTTTTTTATTTTCTAAAATGTTCACTATTATTTAAATAAGTATGAATTAATACGAACTTAATTAAATAAAAGGGTTGACTATTTATCGTTTTCATCTCAAAATGAAAAGGCATACATAGGGGGTATAACGATGAAGAAGATAATTATTACTACTTTACTTAGTGTTTCATTATTAGCTGTAACCGCATGCAACAACGACACGGCTAACTCTGGCAACACAAACAGCGGACCTGAGCCTGTTCAGCCTGTCTTTAAAAATGTTTCTGTACATGATCCATCCATTATTTTGGCTGATAATAAGTACTATGTGTTTGGCTCTCATTTGGCTTCTGCTAAATCCGACGACCTGATGTCCTGGACTCAATTGTCCTCTGGAGTTGTTGATGGAAACGTACTCATCCCGAATGTCAAAGAGGAATTAAAAGAGGCCTTAACCTGGGGAAAGACGGACACCTTATGGGCTCCGGATGTCATTCAATTGGCGGATGGCAAATATTATATGTATTACAACGCTTGTAAAGGCGATTCCCCATTATCAGCACTCGGTATAGCCGTGTCAGACCATATTGAAGGACCTTATAAGAACAAAGGGATCTTTCTGAAGTCCGGTATGGTGGGCGCAGGGGATGACGGAGAAACTTATGATGCCACACAAAAGCCGAATGTTGTAGATCCGGATGTGTTCTTTGATAAAGAAGGCAGATTGTGGATGGTGTATGGTTCTTATTCTGGTGGTATTTTTATTATGGAACTGGATACAAGCACAGGATTCCCACTGCCAGACCAAGGTTATGGCAAAAAGCTTCTAGGCGCAAATCATGCGCGGATAGAAGCTCCCTATATGCTGTACAGTCCTGAGACGGATTACTACTATCTGTTCTTATCCTACGGAGGTCTGGCTGCAGATGGCGGATATAACATCCGTGTAGCTCGCTCGAAGACACCTGATGGACCTTTTGAAGATTCTGAGGGCCAGGATATGATCCATTCACAGGGCACAGCTGGCGTATTGTTTGATGATCCTGCTTATGCTCCTTACGGAGTTAAACTCATGGGGAATTTCGAATTCCTGAATAATGACGATGAGCTCCCAGTAAGTGGGGAAGGATATGTATCACCAGGACATAACTCCGCATTTTACGATGAAGAGACTGGCAAGTATTATTTGATCTTCCATACACGGTTCCCGAATCGTGGTGAAAAGCATGAGGTTAGAGTACATCAAATGTTCATGAACGCTGATGGCTGGCCGGTGGTCGCACCACACCGTTATGGCGGCGAGACCATTGATAAATATACGAAAGAGCAAATCGCAGGCGAATACAAATATGTAAATCATAATAAAAAGATTACGGCTGATATCGTGCAATCAGAGCTAATTCAATTGACGAAGAGTGGTAAAATCAAAGGCGCGGTTAAGGGCAAGTGGAAGCTTATCGACGATCATACTGCAGAGTTAACGATAGGTGGTTTTAATTATAAGGGTGTGTTCCTGAAAGAGTGGAATGAAGCTACAGCCAGTAATGTTATGACGTTCACCGCGGTTTCTAATGAAGGGATCTCTATCTGGGGAAGTCATGTATCACCTTCGGAATAAGATAGTTTAAAAGGATTAACAGCAGAAGGGGTTTCAACTAGTCATGTGTAATGGCTAAGTTGAAACCCCTTTTATAATGTAAGATTAGTCTACGAACTTTCGGATCACAATAACAGCATTATGGCCGCCGAAGCCAAATGAATTGGAGATGCCTATTTCGAGATTAGCTTTTCGTGCATTGTTAGGTACGTAATCCAAATCACAGATGGAATCAGGCGTGTCCTGATTGATGGTAGGAGGAATGATTCCTTCTTGGATACTCTTAACTAACGCAATGGCTTCTAAGCCGCCAGCGGCCCCCAAAGCATGTCCAGTCATGGACTTATTAGCGGTTACGGGGATGTGGTACGCATGCTCGCCAAATAATTTTTTAATCGCTAGTGTTTCAGAGTGGTCTCCTACTACTGTACTTGTCGCGTGCGCGCTGATTACATCTACATTGTGGGGTTGGAGATTAGCTTCATTTAGCGCTAACTTCATAGCTTGATAGGCACCAATTCCTTCTGGATGAGTGGCAACCATATGATAAGCATCAGAGCTAGCACCATACCCGATCACTTCGCCGTGAATCTTGGCGTTTCTACGCTGAGCATGGGAGAGTGACTCTAGAATGACTATGCCGCCGCCTTCACCGATTACAAAGCCATCCCGTTCTCCATCGAAAGGACGACTCGCTTTCGTAGGCTCCTCATTTCGTGTAGATAAAGAGGTGGCATTCCCAAAGCTGGCCAGCGAGATGCCAGTAATAGCAGCTTCAGAACCCCCGGCTATAACGATGTCCGCACCGCCATAACGAATTAAACGGAAAGCCTCGCCAATCGCAGTATTGCCAATAGAACAAGCTGTTACTGGAGACATGGTCGGGCCGAGAGCTCCAAATTTAATGCTGATCATTGCCGCAGCCATATTGGAGATCATCATGGGAATTAAGGTAGGGCTAACTCGATCAGGACCACGATCCTTCAGGACCGTACCTTGATCCATCAAGGTCTGAATTCCTCCAACGCCAGATCCTACATAAACGCCAAGTCTCTCCTTGTCAATCTTATCAAGCTGGAGACCAGATTGTTTCCAAGCCTCTTCAGTAGCTGCGAGGGCAAACTGACTGAATCTGTCCATTCGGCGTGCCTCTTTACGGCCAAATCTGCCCTCTGCATCGAAATCACGTACTTCGCCAGCAATCCTCGTCTTAAAACCTGTTGTATCAAATGAAGTGATCGGGGATATACCCGACTCACCAGAAATTAGCCGATCCCAAAATTGCCCGATTGTATTCCCAAGTGGTGAGATTAAGCCCATGCCTGTAATCACTACGCGTTCCATAATGAACCTCCTCAGCTAGTGTATACTAGTATTTTTTCATTTTACTTATCCTATTACAAGTTATCGTTTATCCTAGTATAATTTGTACTATACTAAAGGAACAGGAATCCCAAAGTGGAGGTAGCTTATGGCTAATCAAACAAGATTACAAGCATTATCCGATTTTTTGAAAGCACGTCGTGCGGCCATTTCACCAAGCTCTGTAGGCTTGCCGGAAGGCACACGCAGAAGGACGCCAGGACTCCGCAGGGAAGAGGTTGCACAGCTTGCAGGGGTAAGCAGCACCTGGTATACGTGGCTTGAACAAGGCAGAGATATAAAAGTCTCGTCATCTGTTTTGGACTGTATTGCCACTGCACTTAGGCTGACTAAAGACGAGCGGAAGTATCTTTTTGCACTGGCTTTAGAAACTGGAACCGGCACCACACCCTATCCGCAAGATGAATCTTCTGTAATTAGTCCTTCGCTGCAGAAAATTTTACAGGAACTCAAATATTGTCCTACGATAATTTCTGATAGACGTTGCGGGATCGTCGGTTGGAATGATGCTGCCGCGCATGTTTTTCTTGATTTCTCAAAGCTGCCCATCGAAGAGCGGAATATGATCCGATTGTTATTTGTTCGTAAGGAGTTCAGACGCTTAGCGGTGAATTGGGAACAGTTCGTCAGCGGTTATCTTTCTATCTTCAGAGCGTATTACGGACAGTATGTAGAGGATCATTGGTATGATGAATTTATAGAGGAATTGAAAGAATTGCATCCGGCTTTTAATGAGATGTGGGAGCAAAGTCGGGTTAGTTCGGCCCCGGATGTGTTACTAGAATTCAGACATGCCAAGGCGGGGAAAATGTTATTTCATCTTACCTCTTTGCAGGTTCATGGCAGTGCCGATTTACGATGCAGCATCTATACTCCTGCGGGAGATTCGAATACTGAAACCAAGCTAAAGCAGCTTATGGAGCAGCATACAATAGAAGGATTAAGCTAGATTCACATAGAGAAGCATCCCTAGCTGAACTTTCAGCTAGAGATGCTTAATACTACACTATTAGAAATCTGATGTTGAAATTTCAATAGTTCCGAATGTGGTGCCAGCAGGAGTGCTTAAGAGTGCAGCTACCAAAAGGGCATGAACTGCAAGCGTAAGGCTATTGAACGCTGGAATCGTGTATGTGATAACTGGAGCATTCACACGAGTGATTACTAAATCTACTGGGAAGTTGGAGTTATTGTTCACAGTAACAGCAGCGTTAATACCACCTGCAAGGTTTTCATAATAAGATTTACCAATGACAGGGGCTAAATTGAAATATTGAATCGGTAATACGATGGCCATAGTAACGACCTCCTTTTCGTTTGATAGGATATTCTATGTTGAAAATCTATTAATGCTAGAGCGAATGCCATGGTGAATTAGCACTTTTTGATAGAAAAAACCGGGGATGTCCTATAGCCATTTAGAAAGTGGCTGGGACAACCCCGGTTTATTTTGGTACACTTATTCCGTTTTTTTTCGATAAATCAGATACAGTATCAATCCGAACAGCATGCCGACAAACGACATCGCGGAGATCGTTAAGTAAAGAGCTTTACCCCCAAAGGCATCATATAATGCCCCGCCAGCATAAGAAGCCAGGATACCTGATACACCGAAGAACAACAGTGCAAGTACGGTCTGGCCTGTAGCACGCCATTCCTCGGGTACAATACTGTACAGGTATTGAATAGCAGCCGAGTAGAACACAGGGAAGGTAAGAATTTGCAGAATCTGCAAATAGGCTAATAAGTGTGGATCAGTGATCCAAGCTGAAATAAAGAAACGAAGGAAATAGAAGCCTCCGGAAATCGATATGATGATCAGTTCTTTTCCTTTACGCAACCACCAGAAGCTTAATGCAAAGACAATGATTTCACTCATTGCCGCGAGGAAAAACGATTGGCCTACCAATTGAGGACTGCCACCAAGCTCACGAATATAAACTCCAATAAATGTATCGTTCATTCGTGCGGGTACAGAGCTAATAAATATGAGCACCAGAAACATCAATGTCTTTTTGTTGCCAAAAAAGTGCTTGAGACTATTCAGCGTGACCGGTTTACCTGTGACGGGGGCATCTGGCATGTTCCAGCTTACTATAAAGCTTATAAGGCAAATGGCAACAAACAGAAGAGCTATACCATGAGAGCCGAAAAAACCAAGCACATAGCCAGTAATCAAAGCCATTACACCATAACCAAGCGCACCATATGTACGGATAGAACCATAGCTAATTCCAGCCACCTCAGAGACTCGGAAATTCAAGCTTTCTGTCAGCGGATCAATGGGCATCAAGAAGAAATACAGCAGCATAGCAAAAAGAATGAGAACAGCATAACTGCTGGAATCGAACAAAAAGTATCCGGTCACCGCTGAGCATAACAGCAGAGCTAACAGCACTTTGCGGATGGTTTTTGTTTTATCACTAATCATCCCCCATAAAGGTTGAGCAATGATGGTAACAAAACCACCAGTTCCAATAATGAAGCCGATTTGCGATGGGCTTAGACCTTGTTCACTTAGATAGACTGGCAGAAAGGGAATAAACATGGCCAGCAGAGCAAAATACAAAAAGTTAAACCCTCGTAAAAGATTTGGTGCATTCATAAGTTTTTTTACCTCACGTGTTAGAAAATTTGTATAGAGTCAATTTTGCTATTGTATCATGGATAGTAAATGATTAGGATATAAATCTATTCGCGGAATTGCTCAAGATGACCCTAATCCTCTATAAATTTCTGGTCGTTATATGATAAACTGGTTACTATCAAAGCAAAATGCAAGGAGAAACGTTAATGATAAAGTTGGTATCATGGAATGTGAATGGCCTTCGGGCCTGTGTGAAAAAAGGGTTTGATGAATATTTTAAGGAAGTAGAAGCAGATATTTTCTGTGTTCAGGAGACAAAGCTGCAAGAAGGGCAGATTGTTCTGGAACAGGGTGAAGAATACAATCAATATTGGAATTATGCAGTGAAAAAAGGGTATTCAGGCACAGCTATATTCACCAAAATCAAGCCGATCTCTGCGAGATACGGAATGGAAGAGGATGAAGAAGCGGAAGGCCGGATTATTACGCTGGAGTTCGAACATTTTTATCTAGTGAATGTGTATACACCAAATGCCAAACGAGATCTGGCTAGATTGGATTACAGAATGGAATGGGAGGACCGCTTCCGCAATTACCTTCTGGAACTGGACAAGCTAAAACCAGTCGTTGTATGCGGCGATATGAACGTAGCCCATCAGGATATTGATATCAAAAATGCTAAAGCTAACCGCGGAAACTCTGGCTTTACCGATGAAGAAAGAGGAAAAATGAGTACGCTGCTGGAGTCCGGCTTCATAGATACCTTTAGATATTTTCATCCAGAGCTTGAAGGCGTTTATTCATGGTGGTCTTATATGCCGAAGGTGAGAGAACGGAATGTAGGCTGGCGGATTGATTATTTCCTAGCTTCTTCTAGACTTGCACCTAATCTGCTGGATGCCCAAATTGATTGTCACATTATGGGGAGCGATCATTGCCCGGTCATCCTCAAGCTTGCTGATTTCACAGACTAGGATCGAATATTTAAAAGGCCGCTAAGTCTCTTTAAAGGACGAAGCGGCCTTTTTTATTCATTAAGAATTATAGTCTGCCAATGATCTCAGGGAATTCAGTCGGTCCCATATTCACATTAAACTTTTGTTTAAGAATTAGCTGCTTCTCTAGTAAGATTATTTCAAGAGTTATGCAAAAAGGCATTTCAATAAACAATAAAGTGAGCTGTAGCTGATCATCAGCAACCCAAGTAAAGCTGGACATGATTCGGTTCAAGGAAGCATCAATGACCTGTGCGAAGCTTTCGAGCCATTCCCCTCGACCAAGACAGATCGCAGAATCCTCTCCAGTCTTAAATTGTAAAGTAACTGCAGCTTCGTTGTTATTGAAAGAGATAGAGAAGGTGTCCAAGGCAAATTGGTTGTCATCGAGCTTATAGGTTAAGCTGTTTATTCGATCTTCTTGTGATGAAGATGGCTGCAGTTGTGGCGGTTGGATAGATAAATATTTTAATTGTTCAACCAAGTGGGCAGAAGCAGCAGGCTCTAATGGCAAGGGTGCTTGCTCCATCGCGGGAAGCAGATGTTCCCACACAGCATTCAACATTCCTTGTATACTGTCTGATGCAGCAGTAGTAATAATTACGGCATCTTGCTCCGGAAGCACGACACAGAGTTGACCGAAGGCGCCATCTGCCCGGTAGGCACCGTGCTGGCATTGCCAGAACTGATACCCATATCCCATTGCCCAGTCATGATCGCCTTCGCCATTGGAAATATGTTTGGAAGTAGCCTCATTAATCCACTTTTCAGGCAGAACCCGTTGATTATTCCAGATTCCTTTTTGTAAGTATAGCTGGCCGAATTTAGCGATATCCTCGGTTGTAATGTTTAAGCCAAATCCCCCTGTGTTAATTCCGCGTGGACAAGACTCCCACGTTGCGCCGTGAATGCCCAGAGGAACGAAGAGGCGTGGTTCTAAATATTCTAGCAGTGTTTGGCCAGTAACCCGTTGAAGGATCGCGGCCAGCATGTAAGTAGCACCGGTATTATATAGGAAATGTGTACCTGGTTGTTTCTCGACCGGGACGGAGAAGAAAGCCTTCACCCAATTCCCGTCTGCACTTTTGCGAAGTGTGTCCATAGTATCCACGACATGTCCGGTACCCATCATCAATAGATGTCTGATTGTCATATTGGTTAGATTGTCTGTGATTGGATCAGGAGCATCTTCAGGGAAAAAGGATAGGACAGAATCATCGAGGGTGACGAGTTTCTCTGTAACAGCAAACCCGATTGCGGTTGAGGTGAAACTTTTGCTAAGTGAAAATAACATATGCGGAAGATCGGACCTGTAAGGGGCCCACCAGCCTTCAGAGACCACATAACCATGTCGAAGTAGCATAAAGCTGTGCAGGCCTAAATTTTGTTCCTCTACTGCACTAATAAAGCTGGATATTGCGGTTGATGAAATGCCCTGTTCTTCTGGAAGACTTCTAGATAACCGCAAGCTGCTTGTAGTTTCCATACGCTCATCTCCTAAATTTTGAGAATGCTCACCTCCTAATTCTATAATAATTTCCAATGTTAAAATACCCTTTAAAAAATAACTAGTTTAGCTTTCTACAGGGCTGTTGCGGGATACATCAGATTGGAGCCGTTTCTCTGGCCAAGAAATAACATGAGAAGTTTGACTTAGTTTCTCATATATTAGCTGAGTTTCTTTTTTGAATATACTAATGACTAAATGAATAAAGAAAGCCAAGTCTATCAATAGAACAAACAGATGAATAAGCATATTCCATACGGAGGAAAGATGCCCTAGAAGGGCGGAATCAAGCAAAAGAGAGTGAATCCCAAGCAGCAACCAATATAGCAGGCCATATCTGAGCATCAGAGCCCAGAAAAAAGCATGATTCCCGCTGCTCTTCACCCGAATCCGCACCATCCATTTCCCTAAGGTCCGTCCGCCCGTGAGAGCCGGAACAAGCATGAAGTAAATACCAGTTACAATCCAGAAGGCAGCTTTTATATCGAATCCGAAGAGTACCCCAAACCCGATGCTCCACACCATACTATCGATTAGAAAAGCTATTCCTCTGCGGGTATAGGAGACTCTTTTGGCAGAGCGGTCAATGTTTGTATCCAGTTGTTCTATACGTGGCAATAGCCCGGAGATCCAAATGGAAATTCGAAATCCAAAAATCCCTCCGATTGTGTTGGTAATGAGATCATCGACATCAAAAAGACGGTAAGGATGATCGAAGAAACCGTAAATCCCTGTAATCTGCGTGATCTCAAAGGACAGGGAAAAGGCAAAGGATAGTAGAATGCACACGACCCAGCGTGTACGAAAATAATAGCCCAGAAACATTCCAAACGGTACGGTTAATGCAACGTTAAAAATGACCTGTAAAAATGCAGGCTCACGCAGTAATGACCAGTAGGTCGAGATTTGATCAGGGATGATCGTCGATCCATCCACAATATCCTGAATAAATTGAAGGGGAATGAATTGGACGATACTCCCAGAAGGTGCAGCATTGTGCCGGGAGGATGGAAAAGGAAGCAAGACTAGAAAATAAGCGTTCATCAGATAGAGCAACAGCAGATATAGGATTAAAGCTCTAAGCTTATGTATATAGCCATGTCTGCGGTATTGTACGATAAGAAAAGGAAGTGTGAAGAACAGCGCTGCTATTGGAAACATCATGAACGCATACGAAATTGGAAAAAAGTACGAATGAAACATAAGTCACCTGCCGTGGAATTGTTTTTATAAGAAATTTGACTCTACTTGGAAATTAGCTATCCCCGGCTCATTATAAGTTTTTATGATAGGGAACTCAACTAATTTATCGAACGTTTCCGGCATACATATGTCTATGAAGGAGCGTGAAGTGGATGGAGAAAAAGGTTCAGCAGTATTATCGGCTCAAGCAAAAGCAAAAAGATATTGAAAAAGAATTGGCCGAGCTTCGTCAGGATATTTTAAATTATTGTAGTGAGCAGGAAACCACCGAGACTGAAATTGGCAGCTATAAAGTGAAGCTGGTCGTGCAAAACCGCAAAGAATATGATGATGCAAAGTTATATGAGACCTTATCGGACCCTGAAGTGTGGCGTTTGCTCTCCAAATCAGATCCGGCAAAGGTGGCAAGCTTGACCAAGTTGAATGTAATTTCAGAGGATAAAATCATGCATACTTATGCTTTGAAGACCGTAACACTGCTACAGGTGGATAAAAAATAGTGATTCAAGTGAGCGGTTCCTTGTGGGAGCCGCTTTATTTGGCTGATAACTGTCCAGATTAAGGAAATATGTTACAGTATTAGGGTAGAAGGGAGGCTGAATAGTGAAAAAAATAATCATCGGAGGCGTCATGGGCTTAACGATTTTACTTTTTTTCTTCTTTATTTTGCAGCATAATAATCAATCACTTGAGGTGAAACCGGAAGTTCTGTTCCCAACAGCGGAATACAGGGTGACTGATAGTAGTGCTCCAGGATTACCTATGCTTATAACTGCTGAAGGGGCGAATGTTATTAAGATACAGGTTACGTCCGGCAATTTATTGTTATGGAACCCCCCTGACTACAAGGTGCATAACAAAGGTCTTGAGCTGAAAATCAAATCTGGAGATCAAATTTATTGGAGTCCAATGGATGGAAATAATAAACAAATAGATGAGCCTCAGGATACCAAGATCATAGTGATTGCTTACCATAATGATAAGCAGATCGGAATGTCCAACGTAGAGATTCATAAGAATGATCTAGGTGTCTATACAGGGGAAATACCTGAAGTGAAGTAACTGAGAATCTAAATCGAATCGCAACTATCCTCGTTTTGCGTTAAAATAAGAAGTGAAGCTGACCGAGTGCTTATAGCAACCCTAGAGATGGAGGAAGAGAATTCATGAAAGATTTTGAAGTAATGCTGGAGAAATACGCGAACCTAGTTGTAAAAGTAGGAGTAAATGTACAGCCTGGACAAGTCCTTATGGTACATGCACCGATAGAAACCGCAGAACTTACTCGCTTGATTGTAGCGAAAGCCTATGAAGCGGGAGCTAAATATGTAATTGTTGACTGGGACGATGAAGCAACTACACGGATCCGTTATGAAAAAGCCCCAGAGGATTCTTTCGATTACTATCCACAGTGGCAGGCTGAGATGATGGAGAAATTCGCGGAAGAAAATGGTGCCATCTTACATATTAAAGTACCTGATCCGGAACTGTTTAATGGCATTGATTCTTCTAAGGTATCTAGAGCAGTCAAAGCAGCAGCTATTGCTCGCAAGAACTACTCCAAATATACTCGGAACAGCAAAATCAGCTGGTCTCTGGTCAAAGCGCCAACACGTGCTTGGGCGAACAAGGTTTTTGCCGATCTTCCTGAAGAAGAGCGGGTAGAGGCGATGTGGGAAGCTGTATTCCAGATGAATCGTGTGGGCAGCGATGATCCGGTAGCTGCTTGGAGAGAGCATATTGGTCAGTTGAAAGAAAGTCAGGATAGAATGAACGCTAAACGTTATAAAAGCCTGCATTACCGTGCTCCGGGAACGGATCTGCATGTAGAGCTTCCGGAAGGCCATTTATGGCGCGGGGGTGGCGGTGAGAATGATAAAGGTGTTTATTTTGTTGCTAATATGCCAACGGAAGAGATTTATTCCATGCCCCATCGTACTGGAGTGAATGGCACAGTTAGAAGCACGCTCCCTCTTAATTTGAATGGACGTTTAGTTGAAGGACTTTCATTCACTTTTGAAAAGGGGAAAGTCGTAGCTTATGAAGCTGAATCCGGACGTGAGCATTTAACCTCACTGCTGGCAACGGATGAAGGTGCATCTTATCTAGGAGAAGTAGCCTTAGTGCAGCATGATTCTCCAATCTCTCGCTTGAACCGCATTTTTTACAATACAGGGATTGATGAGAATGCCTCCTGCCATTTCGCGCTAGGAAGTGCTTATCCTGTAAATATTGAAGGCGGCACAAAGCTTACGAACGAAGAGCTTGTGGCTAGAGGAGCTAATGTCAGCTTAACTCATGTCGATTTTATGATCGGTTCAGCAGAGCTGGATATTGACGGAGAGCTGGCGGACGGCACGATTGAACCCGTATTCCGTAAGGGAAATTGGGTGTTGTAAGGAGAAGAAAAAAGCCGGATCTCTTCCAATGAGCTTCCGGCTTTTTTGAGTACCTATAAATATCATTTTTAGATTGAAAAATAGTTAAGACTCATAGCCTCACGTACTTCGGCCATTGTTTCCTGAGCAATGCTGCGGGCATGCTGTGTTCCAGAGATTAAGATTTCCTGCACAAGCTTGGGCTTAGTAGCATAATAGGAACGCCGCTCTCGCATCGGTTCTATAAGCTGATCTAGAGCTGTCGAAATCAACTGTTTGCAAGCAGAACAACCCATGGTACCCCGCTCACAGCCTTCACGAATTTCGGTTACCCCCGCTGAGCGAAAAGCACCATGATAAGCAAAAATAGGACAGATATCTGGATGTCCGGGATCATTTTTATGCACACGCGCAGGATCGGTTGTGGCTTTTCTTATCTTGAAGGTGATTTCTTCCTTAGTGGAGTCCAGCTCGATGGCATTGCCAAGGCTTTTACTCATTTTAGCGTTGCCATCCGTACCCACAAGTCTCGGCGTCTCACTGATCAGCGCTTTGGGTTCCACCAGTATCGGGCTGTACAGCTCGTTGAATCTGCGGACGATTTTGCGGGTTAATTCCAGATGGGGGAGCTGGTCTTCTCCTACAGGAATGATCGTTGCTTTACAAAAAGTTATGTCAGCAGTCTGACTAACTGGATAACCTAGAAAACCGTAATACAATTCATCAAAGCTGGAATTTTTTGATTCGGCTTTAATCGTGGGATTATGCCGTAAAGAATTCACAGTAACAAACATAGAGAACAAGATGGTCAGCTCTGCGATTTCAGGGATCATCGATTGAATAAATATAGTTGTTTTCTCCGGATTTATACCCGCAGATAAATAGTCCAGTGTGATCTCATGCAGATGTTGACCCAGTAGCTGCGGACGATCAAAATGGGTCGTTAGGGCTTGAATATCCGCTAAAAACACAAAAGTTTCATATTGCTCCTGAAGGGCTACTCGGGTCTGCAAGCTGCCGGCGTAATGGCCAAGGTGAAGCTTTCCAGTCACTCGATCTCCAGTTAAGACACGTTCGTTCATCATATAAAAATTCCTCCTGTTATTTAGCATTTGGTTACACTCGAGTCGCCACCACCAGCCATCATCCATGGCCATCACCTCCTTTAAATGACAAAAAAACCTCATCCAATAAGGACGAAGTTGTCGTGGTACCACCTTAAATGATCGTGTCACCTTACGATTCTTGGCTTTCGATCTTCTCTTACCTGTACGGAGAGGTTGAATTAATTCTCGATACAGGTCCCTTGATAACGGCGGGAACCCCGGTTTTCCCTACTGCATCCATTAAGATAGTTCGGAAAAACAACTATAAAGGCCATTCGAGCATACGCTGGTCACCGGTTCGCACCTACCACCGGCTCTCTGAAGACCATGTTCGTCTGTCTACTTACCCTTTGTCATCGTTGTTCATGATATGTGAATTATTGTAATTCTGAACAGGGGTGTTGTCAATGAGTGGAAATCGTATGGTGATTGATGAGGTATCTAGGTTTATATGATCTAGCAAAGTATACCTTAAATGTATATAATCATCAGGAATTTAGTCCAATCTATCATTGCGGATTCACAATATACTACTCTATAACCTTGAAATGGAGTGATGATAAATGGCGACAATAATAAGTTATGGGTCACAGGCAAAAATCCCGTTAGATCCGTTTACTACAGCTATAACGGTTGCAGGGATTCCTGGAGCTGGAGCGGGTCTAGCCACAGCGCAAGTAAATATTAGTCCGGCTAATCCGGCTTCTTTCTCCAGTAGAGTCGAGTTAAATGGTAGTTTTAGTCTTACTGCACTTGCTAATAGCCAATTTCTTGTTATCATCCGACGAGCTGGAGTCGATATTTATAGATCCTTTTATCGTTTTACTACTATTACTGATATTCAATTAAGTGCTCAGTGGGTTGATGGTGCTTATATTGGAGTCCACAACTATGAATTGGTAATTCAGAATGATAGCAACTTGCCTATAAATCTATTTGGACCCATATCATTCACAGCAACTGCTATTGGAGGAGAGGGCGTAATTTAAGTTATGTTCCTATGCGCCATTCAAGGGACGGGTGAATCAAAGCTTTGGACAGTTGAATCGATCTGATTCAGCTGTCCTTTTTTCATGAACGTATAATTGAAGTGCAACTCTCGCAGCATAAATATCCAACCATACCCTTGATAGAGCGGTTTATTTATTTAAAATGTTATCCTCTAAAACAGCGTATTTATCGCCGAATTGCTTAATGATATGTTGTTCTCCCCAATTACATAATGCAGTCAAAATATCGCTTAAACTATCACCATATTCACTAAGCTCGTATTCTACTTTTGGTGGAACCTGATTATAAACAATTCGGTTGATGATTCCATCTGCCTCAAGCTCGCGTAGCTGCTGGGTTAACATTTTTTGAGTAATGCCGGGCATCAACTGTTTTAACTCGGAGGTGCGTTTTTTGCCATGAGTTAAATGACATAGAATTACGCATTTCCATTTCCCTCCGATGACCTCTAGTGTGGCTTCAACAGAAATATTGTATTTTTTCTTGACAGTTGTTGTTGGTGTTGTTGTCATGATAACCTCCATGGTATGGGTACTTTTTAGTACCTATGGCACTTTTAAGTGCGTACTATTGATTATGTCCAATTTAACCTATCATAACATTTTTCGTTCAATTTTTATAGAATGCTATAATTTAGAGAGCTTTTGGCAAAAAAGTTAAACGAAACAAAAACCGTTTCTATACCTCCCCCGTCTTAATCTATGAAAGGTTGAAGAGGGGAGGCTAAGGAAGGACATGACGATGACTAATGCAGAAATGAAAAAAGTAACGATTCTTGATACTCGGAGCGAGACGGATTTTTACGATTCGATATTGGTACATAGAGAACAACTGTACAGTATTGCTTATAGTTACTTGCGGAACCGAAACGATGCGCTGGAAGCGATGCAGGAAATGACTTGCCGGGCCTGGATTAAAAGAAAAACATTAAAGGACCCCAAAGCATTCAAATCATGGATTATTCGAATTCTAATTTATGTCTGTATAGATGAACAAAGACGAAGAAAACGTTCCATGCCGCTGGTAGATGAAAGAATAGGAGAACAGGTCACACATATTGGCCATCATCGGATGGAAATGTTGTGGGCACTTGAGCAGGTTAAGCCCAAGTATCGCCATGTGCTGCTGCTAAAATACTACAACGATATGACCTTGACTGAGATCGCTAACATTATGAATAAACCCGAGGGAACGGTTAAGACTTGGCAACATAAAGGGCTCAAGCAGTTGCGAACCATCATAAAGAATCGGGGTGAATGGAACAATGAGTAGTCAAGAGGAGCTTGCCATGTTAAGCGATGCCGAACGTATCCCACAAGAACAAAAAATAGAGAATGCAGCCGCTCAAATCTATGCGATCCAAGCAGGCTTGGAATTAGGCAAGAAACGTGGCAGAAGGTTAATGTTCACAAAAAGCGCGATGTCTGTGCTGGCGGCTGCAGTGATGATAGCGGGCCTGCTGTTCTTCAATCCAACCCAGCTGATGCCACAGCAAGGGACTTCGAGTGCTGAAACGTTCGATTGGGGCGTATTGGAGCCTTTTAAAACATTGGCTGCAGCTGATATTGATGCTCTTACTTTAGAGTCTGCAATCCGGAATGATTATGTACAAATCGTTAGTAAGAGTGCTGAATCAAATGGATATAAAATTACTCTGAATGCTGTGCTTGCTGATGAAAACAAAATCATGCTGCTGTATACAGGAACAACAAGTGATGGTCAGGAAGTGTACAGTGTAAATAGTGTGAAGCTGACAGATGCTGAAACTGGACGAGATGTAATGGAGGAGAATGGGAATAGAGGCGGAATGGGAGCACACGCAGAGGGAACCATATATACTTGGCTCGGCAAAACTGTATTTTCACTGGACCGAAATAAACCAAGGCCAACAGACGTAGTGGCGGATTTTCAGATTGCCTCTGTAGACCCGGGAATGTTAAGTAAACCGAAAACAGGAACGGTTTTATCTGACATGCGGTATTCTGATCGTTTAAAAGTGAACTTCTCTATTGATCCTAAGTTTTGGGAGCTGAAGACGGAGACATTAGTTGTTGACCACCCTTTCATAATTGACGGACAGGAAGTAAAACTAGCCGAAGTCGAGCTTTCTCCGTTAAGCATAGCGCTCAAATTTACGATAAATGAGGAATTGAAAACGGATTGGATCGTCCGAAATGAACTGTTTCAAAAGCTCCCCTATGAATTAACAGCGCAGGTTGGGAAGCGCGACATTAAAATTAATCCGAATTCTGGTAGTGGATCTGATGATGGATTTATAAGTTACTTCAGCAGTAATGTGTTGGATCACCCGAAGTCTCTACGACTGAAGCTTAATGCGGGGGCAGATCGAGAGAAAGAAGAGTATATTGATATTCTGAAAAAATGAGCGGTATACGATATTAGTGAATATGCGTTGGGAGTTGTAATATAGCAAAAAGGCCGCTGGTTGCGGCCTTTTTGCTATTGTAGGGACATTATACTAACTTTGTGAACGACCATTAACACCAAATTCGTCACTTGTTAATGAGGACAAACTCCTAATGCTCCTATCGGGACTGTATGTGCATAATGCTCTTCAGGGGCTACAGGCTCTTTATGTTCCTCAGGCTTCTCACGTTTCACAGGCTCCACATATTTCACAGGCTCTTCATGTTCTCAGGCTCCACATGTTTCACAGGCTCTTCATGTTTCACAGGCTTCTCATGTTTCTCACGCGCGTAACACTCCTAACGGACTGTATTGCAACTATTTTGGCTTTTTTGACCATTTTGCTGAGTTTTCGGACTGCATAGCTCTTATTGGTCTAAATCCACACCAAAATTAAGCATATTGGGTTGAATAGCTGCATCTGAGTCCGATAGCACTGCGAAATGCCCGGATTTTTCGAAATAAGGGCTCCTGAGTCCGAACCATCTGGCCTCGTAAATACTGCACTGTAAACTGTAAACTCCTGACCTCGTAAATACTGCACAGTAAACTGTAAAACACCGTCTGAGCGTCTTAGATATTTCGGCAGAACAAAAGTGGCGTTAGTGCGGTACAAAAGTGTTGCTAAGTGGCAATTAAGTTAATAACGCTCCTCACTTTTCTCATGTTCCTCATGTTTCTCACGCGCGTAACACTCCTAACGGACTGTATTGCAACTATTTTGGCTTTTTTGACCATTTTGCTGAGTTTTCGGACTGCATAGCTCTTATTGGTCTAAATCCACACCAAAATTAAGCATATTGGGTTGAATAGCTGCATCTGAGTCTGATAGCACTGCGAAATGCCCGGATTTTTCGAAATAAGGGCTCCTGAGTCCGAACCATCTGGCCTCGTAAATACTGCACTGTAAACTGTAAACTCGCCATCTGACCTCGTAAATACTGCACAGTAAACTGTAAAACACCGTCTGAGCGTCTTAGATATTTCGGCGGAACAAAAGTGGCGTTAGTGCGGAACAAAAGTGGTGCTAATGTGGTGTTAATATGGCGCTAATATGGCGCTAATTTGGTGCAAAGGTGGCGCTAATGTGGCAACTAAGTTAGTAACTTTTCTCGTTGTAGTTATGGGAGTATGTGTTCAGTGATTAGTTAGTCGCATTAGTCGCATTAGTCGAATTAGTTACTGTAACTTGTTTTCAACCATTCCTCGTTTGACCAGGACAATTTGCCAGCCCCTGAACCGTCAACAGCGGTAAGTCTAGATTTTAGACTAACTGGGTCATCTGAAGTGTAGCTATAAGGTAGTGTTGTGAATCCGTTCCATGCAAATGCTTTAACGGCAGCGGGTGCAGGGGAGAGAGGGCTGTTCTTAGATGTACTGTCTCCTCTGAATGTTGCTCCATCTAGTGAATAGATCGTATCTAAAGCTGCGATTGCACCCGTATATTTGCTATTACTCGCATCCGCTTGATTGTTGCGAAGTGGATTCACTACATCAATGATTACAGAACTTTCAAGTAATACAGCTCCTCCTTCTGTCGAGATTGCTCCGTTACTTGTAACCCCGAAATGATACCCCTTGCTTGAGATCGCTTTTTCCATAGCGGAGGTTAGACGTTTTTTAGCCAATCTGGTATCTTCGTTGTCCATTACAATGTTATAGGCATGCGCATTACCACTACGAAGGCGGGGCATGCGGTCTTGTATATCTTTATAGTAGTTGTGATGGAGCGTCACAGAAAGAAGCGCATTATCAGCTGCAAATTCTGTTGCGCCTATTAAATGGCCCTTTTTTTGACTAGCGGCAATCGCAATGATGTCGTCTTTACTTAGGCCAACTGAGCTGCTTCTTAAATAAGCGTACATGGGATAAGCAGCCTTGTTGGCTTCCATAGCATTAATTTGCTGAGTAACCCAGCTGTTTGCGTTTCTATCATCCCCTAAGAAGGAAGACCATGAAATGGTGACGCCGTTGCTGCCTTTTTTAACATCGACAACTCCGTCATAAGATTTATTGAAGGTGCAGTGGTCGATCCATACGTTGTTGCTATTCTCAATGGTGATGTAGTCCCAGTCGTTTTTATCGTAATTTCCTTTGGTTGCTTCATCCCATTCCCACAGCTCATCAAATTCAAGGTTGCGGATGATGACGTTAGAGCTTCTTTTAAAAGTAAAAGCGGCATGTTTAAGGGTTGCACCCTTAGCAGAGAAAATGGTCAAACCGTCGAAGTTGTCTATAGACACTTTGCTGACACCAGTCTCTATTAATACGGGATGTGTTAAAGCACTGTTATGAGCGCTAAATGGGGAGATCTTTGCCGCATCAGAAATTTCATTCCATCCCAGATCCAAGTCGTTCATAATTTCAATAACCTTTATTTTGGATCCTTTTCTCAGTGCAGTGGCAAGATCTTCTGCGCTATATACCTTTTTATAGAGTGGACTGGTTTCTTGGATATTTCCACCACCTGTTGTTCCTGTGGCAAACCCAGCCAAATCATATTCACTAACCTGTACCGGTGTAGGCGTTGGTGAAACAGTTGGTATCGGCGTAGCAGTAGGTGTTGGTGTAGCAGTCGGAGTCGGTATTGCAGTCGGTATCGGCGTAGCAGTAGGTGTTGGTGTAGCAGTCGGAGTCGGTATTGCAGTCGGTATCGGCGTAGCAGTTGGTGTTGGTATAGCAGTCGGAGTCGGTATTGTAGTTGGTGTTGGTATAGCAGTCGGAGTCGGTATAGCAGTTGGTGACGGCGTGACAGTCGGAGTCGGTGTAGTGCCATTGGTGTCAGAAACGGTCACGTTGTCGAACATCGTAATTGTCTTAAAGGTAACGAGCCCTACTGTACCTTTTTTTAATTTGGAATCGGAAGCTGAGAGCTCCAGCGTATCATTTACATACATGTTGATGGTATTTCCGCTCATTTCAAGTTTTACATTATACCAAACTCCTGTTTGCAGAGTGTAGGGTTTGCTGGTCAAAGTTGTAGTAGATCCAGAAACCTTTTTTCTGATTTCCAGCATGCCATCATTATTATTATACAAAGAAGCTGCATAAAAATTATTTCCATCTATGTATCTGCCTGCAACATAAGTTCTGTTTGAGCCATTAAAATCAACTACTTTTACATCCGCTTCCACAGTGTAATCGCTCCAGGCTGAATCACCTGCAGAAGTACGTCCTTCTTTTGTGGCAGACTGGTAATATACGCTGTTGCCTTCGTCCTCAACAATAGTCCAATTCCCACTAGTGGATGTCCATAGATTATCGCCCTCTTCAAAGCGGTCTTGGAAGAAGGTAGAAGCACTTGCCGGATACACAATAAAAAGAGAAAATAGCAGGGTAATGCACATAATAACACTCACATTTTTCTTGAATGATTTTAGCAAACTCATTGTAATCCTCCTTATGTATTTATAAATTTATATTAATATAAATACATATATCGGAAATAAATATAAGTAATAATATGATTATAAAGTCCTTTTTTTAATTAGTGCTATAATAGCTTTTTGGGTATTCAACGATGAATTCTGATCTATACGAACTAGGAGTGATAGACTTGAGCGTAATCCGAATGGAGAACGTAACTAAGAAATATGAGAATACATTGATCTTTCGAGATATTTATTTTCGTGTGAGCAAGGGTGAACGTATTGGCTTAATCGGACGAAATGGAGCAGGTAAATCTACTGTTTTTAAGCTAATAATGGGAAAAGAGGAGCCAACGGCAGGAAAAGTAGAATTAGATCCCAATGTGAAGATCAGCTACTTCTCTCAATTTTCGGAGCTTTCCGGGTCTTTGTCTGTACAACAAGAGTTAGAACTTTGCTTCGAAGAGGTAGCACGCATTGAACAGGAGCTTAACCAAATAGGAGAACAGCTTGGGCAGGTGTCGGATGATGTCCAGATGAATGTACTTTTAGAGCGCCAAGCTGAGCTTTTTGGACAAATGGAGCATTTGGATGGCTGGAATGTATCTGTGGAAATCAATACGGTGCTGACTAAATTAGGATTCGATGAGAGATCGCGGCATCAACCTGTAGAGGAGTTATCCGGAGGCTGGAGGAACCGCGCGGCACTGGCTAAAGTCTTAATTGAAGGACCTGATGTTGTATTGCTCGATGAGCCTACTAACTTTTTGGATATGGAAGGGATCGTATGGTTGGAGCAGTGGCTGCACCGTTTCAATGGGGCGATGCTTCTGGTCTCTCATGATCGGCAATTTATTGACAGAGTGGTCACGCGGACGATAGAAATCGAGAACTATCATTTCCAGGAATATGAAGGGAATTATACCGATTACGTTCGTAAAAAGAAGATGCGCAAAAAAGTGCTCGATCGGCAATTTGAGTGGGAAGAAGAACTTCTCCTTATGGAGTCTGAGGCCATAGAAAACCGCGGTAGTAAGAAGTCCTCTAAGGATCGTCTTTCGCGTAAGCTAACGGATATGAAAAAACGAGTGGAACCTCATCCAGTTAACGTATTAATCACTGATATCTATAGCAATTTACGTTTTCCTGACAAGCTGGGGGAAGTGAAGCGGGTTGGACAAAGTTATGATGGCCGCTCCATCTTCCAGAACATTAGCTTCGATATTCAAAAGGAAGACCGGATAGCAATCGTGGGTCCGAACGGCAGCGGAAAGTCGACACTCATCAAAGTACTGACTGGACAAGAAGCACCGGAATCGGGGGAAGTGACTTGGGAACGCGGGGTCAGCTATGCGTACTTTAATCAGATGTGGGATGAGCTGGATCATAAAGATACTGTCAGCCATGCCGTAAATGTTTATGGACTGGGACTGGACGCACCGCGGAAAAAGGTGAATAAATTTCTATCGATGCTGCAATTCTCGGAAATGGATCTGAGTAAAACGATTGGCAGCCTTTCAGGTGGACAGCAGGCCAGAGTGGCTTTAGCGAAATGCCTTCTCTCCGGAGCTGCTGTCATTATTTTAGATGAGCCCACTAACCATTTGGATTTAACTAGTATTCAGGTGATGGAGCAGGCGTTGATTCATTTTCCTGGCGCTGTAGTAACAGTTAGTCATGATCGGTTTTTTATTGATAAAATAGCGACGAAAATGCTCACCTTTGATCCTGAATTAGGCATTACTGAGCAAAATGTCTAGGATTACGCGGGAAGACGGATGATCACTGTCGTTCCTTCCCCTACGTGACTGGAAATTTCAATTCCATATTTTTCGCCAAAATGAAATTGAATACGATCATGAACATTTTTAATGCCAATATGTTCCTCATCTAAGGTATCTGAGGGTTGAGAGAGACGGAAACGAAGCTGTTTAAGTTTCTCTTCCTCGATGCCAATGCCGTTATCTTTAACGATAATCAGCATATCATCCCCCGATATCACCGAGGATACCTCAAGCAGACCTGGTTCACTGCGACTTTCTAGGCCGTGTACGATAGCATTCTCTACGATGGGCTGCAAGGAGAAGTGCATGACCTTAACGATCTCGCATTGCGGATCTAGCTGTTCCATATACTGTAATTTATCCCCAAAACGTAACTGCTGAATTTTCACATATAGCCGGACATGCTCAAGTTCTTCGCGCAGGGTAACGGTGATTTTCCCAGTCTGAACATGAATCCGAAACAATCTGCCCACGATTCCCACCATCTCGCCAATCTCTCTTTGCCCATTGATGATGGCTTTCATTTGAATTGATTCAAGGACATTTGCCAGAAAATGAGGATTGATTTGGCTTTTTAGCGCACCATACTGGGCTACCTTTTGTTGTGCCTTGGCCATCGATGATCGCTCAATATAGTTTTGCAAATCTTTTACCATTTTACGAATTCCATTATATAGAACCCCAAATTCATCTTGGCGGTTACTGTACAAATCCACATCGAAATTACCCATCCCCACCAGCTTCACCTTCCGGCTTAACAGAATAATAGGTTTGGTTACGCGTTCCGAGAGGATATACATAAATAAGAGTGCAGTGACAAGCGATAAGAGCGCTAAGGTTAAAATGATTTTGCCAAGAAAAGAAGCCTGCTTAGTCATCTCTTTTTCATCAATATATTGAATGACCTTCCAGTTGGAGTAAGGAGAAGTAACAAAATTAATATACGAATTCTTGTCATCAAAAGTACCATATAAGCTTCCGGCGTCGTTTTTCATAAAAGTATTAAGCGCCTGTTTGTCGATGGGGATAGGCTCTAAAGGACTCGTCTCCAATGAATCTGAGCTATAAACGTTGCCTCCTTTATCGTCTAAAATAATGAATTTCCGCTTGCTATTCTCGGACAGCTTTAAGATTTCACGTAATGAATCCAGCCGGATATCAATTAACATGACACCTAAGGGCTGCTTGCTTCCTTTTTTATTAATGACTCTGGCGATGGAGATGACGGATTGTTTAGAATTGGTGCGATAGAATGGGAGATGACTTCCAAATAGGATTACACCACCCTTTTTTTGTTGCGTCTGTAAATACCAATCCTCTTGGGTGTAGTCCTTCACATCATAATCCGCACGATTGAAATTGGCGGAGTAGAATACACGTGACCCCGCGAAAATCTGCACACTGTCGACATTTTTAATCGTCATTTCAATCCCGCTGATGAACTGTTCAATCGTGTTTCCATACTGAATACTTAGATCATTCCCGATATTATCTTTGTTGATAGTCCAATGCTCGAGGGCGGTTTGTAATTGACTATCTACTTGGGCATTAAGGGTCCCTTTTTCAATGCTTTGCAGATACTGGTCGATGTTGAAAGAAAGATTATTAAGGATGAGATTAGAGCTGCTTTGATATTCATTTTTGACGGCTTGATTTGAAAAAATATAGATAATCGCGGATATAATCAGCAAAGGAATGGTAATGGTCAGGATCATCAGCACAAAAATCTGCCGATTGACATGCCGCATCCGATAACGTTTTTTTGGCTGGTTAATTTGCATCATTTTGCTTACCACCCCGATTGTTTTCTATAGTCTGATGGGGTCATGTTGGTAAAAATCCGGAACGTTTTAACGAAATGCTTATAGCTTTTGTAACCACACATTGTGCAGACATCGGTCACCAGAATCTCCGGTTTTTTTAAGCATTCCTGCGCGTATTCCATACGGATTTCGGTTACAAATCGCATATAGTTCTTATCGAGTTTTCTTTTGAACAGACGACTTAAATAAGAAGGGTTATAGAAGAATCGATCCGCTACCATTTGTAGAGTAATATCTTGATCAATATTAGCTCTAATGAAGGATTTAATATGTTCAAAGATAATCACATCCTGCTGATGGTTATCCGTCAGACCTTCGGTATAAATGTTTCCCAAATGAACCATCCAATTCCCCAGCCACTCGAACATGACCTCAAGGGAGTGGAAATCCTCTACAAAAGTGAGGTTTAAGAGTTTATCGCTGTACACACCATCCATATGAATCTGATTTTTATTAGCGAAGCGGATAATGACACTTATAATTTCTTGTAAATACGCAAGCCATAGATCAGTAGAAGAGCCATCTGTTTTATGCAAAATATCTTGTGCCAATCGTTGCGTTAATTGCAATATCTCTTGTTTATTGGCGTTTTCGATGCAGGAGATTATTCGTTTCTTATCGTTGTCATCTAGTTGAATAAGTGTTGGTTTAGTAGCTGTGGCGCCAGCCTTTATGGATGAGATATGGAATATATTGCGCTCTTTCTGATAGAAGCGCTGATATAACAGCTTTTCAGACTCGTGAAGTAATGAAGTGATTTGAGATAGTTCGTTCGTTACTGTGCCTATAGCAAGATAAAGGGCAAAATGATGTTCTAGTGTAAGCTTGTTCAAATGCTGATCGAGTTCAGTAAGTACTTGTGTCTCAAAAGGGATAGTGCTCGTTGCAGTCTGTGATCCCATGACTATTAGCCCGTATAGTTTGGATTTAGCGGAATATGTAAAAATAGATCTTGGCAGATCTGCCGGGAGATAGGCCTCCGTAGCAAGATGTATAAACTTAGTAGCCTGTTCTCTCATCCACAAGGTGGATTGTGAAGGAGTTTCTCTGATAAGGAAACCTGCCAAAACAAAAGGGAGATACAAATAATGTTTACTTTTGAAACTACATAATTCAGCGATTAAATTAGTGTCCATTGCAGGTTGTTCTTCTTCCAGTAGTAGCTTTATAAGTTGTGAGCCTTCCAGAGTAGAACGTTTTCTTTGTTCTTGTTGTTTAAGTTGCAGCTTGTTCATGCATTCTTGAATCACGGTTAGACTTTCTTCATATTCCAAAGGTTTGAGCAAAAAAGCATGTACACTCCCAAGTTTGATGGCTCGTTGAGCGTATTCGAAATCATTAAATCCCGTCAAAATGATAAACAAAGTATCAGGAAGGAATTGGCGAAGCTCTTCGATCATCTGAAGACCATCCATTTCGGGCATGCGAATATCAGTGATCACTAAATCTGGCTGCTCACGCAGTGCGGTAACGAAGCCTTCTTTTCCATTCTCCGCTTCAACAATACTCTGAACACCAAGCTCCTGCCACGAAAAGTAATGTTTTAATCCCGTCCGTATTAACGGTTCATCCTCTACAATCATAAGCTTGTACATGAAATCCCTCCGGAAGACTAGATTTATAGTGGATTATTCAACATCGATACCATCAAATGTAAGTTATAAGCTAAAAATTAAAATAATTATAGGTGAAATATGTAATGTATTATAACATTGAAGAGGGACTGAAAGAAGGTATAGGTCAGAATACGACCCTAAATGTAAAAGGAGTGGGATTCTCCTAAATTTATAATTGATTTATGATTAGCGCAAGGAATGATAAAGCATTTTATTCCACAAAAATAATAGGGGGTAGCACATGAGAGCAATGAAAAAAGGGCTAATGAGCATTGTTGGTGTCGCACTTTTAGGTACACAGTTAGTTGCATGCGGAAATACGAATACAGCGAATTCCGCCAATGAACCAAGTAAAAATACTGATAAGAGTGAGCCCGCGGCCACTGAGACTGCTGCTAAACCAGTAGAAATAACATGGTGGAATTTTCCGAGCTTTCAAGCTTTAGATGGTGAAGTTGGCAAATATGAGAAGGAAATCATTGCAGCTTTTAATGAGAAGAATCCGGAAATTAAAGTCAACCTTGAGATGATCACCTTTGAAGGCGGCCCTGAAAAACTGAATGTGGCGATTGCTTCGAATACCGCACCTGATGTAATTTATGATGCTCCTGGACGGATTATTGACTGGGGTAAAAAGGACTTATTAGCACCTCTTAATGATATGGTGACCGATGAAGTGAAAAATGATATTTCGGAAGCCTTTTGGAAGCAGTCTAGTGTTGGTGATGAGATCTTTATGTACCCGATCAATACAGCTCCTTTTATGATGGCGGTAAACAAGACCGTTTTTGAGAAGATTGGCGCGTTAGATTTGCTTCCTCTGGATAAGGAAGATCGAACTTGGACGTTTGAAGAATATAAGAAAGCGCTGGAAGCTGTTAAAGA
The DNA here is from genome assembly GCF_037970385.1 of Paenibacillus sp. FSL R5-0928. NCBI lineage: Bacteria > Bacillati > Bacillota > Bacilli > Caryophanales > Paenibacillaceae > Paenibacillus > Paenibacillus sp. FSL R5-0928. The sequence goes on from NZ_CP150225.1 coordinate 3,131,262, forward strand.
AAAAGCACCTGATGTTATCCCTACCGGATTCTTCGCGAAGAGCCAAGCTGGAGATCAAGGAACTCGCGCCTATCTTGCTAACTTAGGTGTATCCAGATTTCTAAATGAAGATAATTCCGCAGTCGCGATCAATACTGATAATGCTGCGAAAGCGTTGGATTGGATCGTTCAAGCTACAAAAGATAAACTTAGCGTTTCTGGTGCGGCTTCCCTTGCGGCTGCTGACGTGAACGACTTATTTTTGCAAGGAAAATTAGCCTTTACACTTAACTATTCTGCAGTACTTAAAGCTCAGAACGTATCTAAAAAAATGGTTGAATTCGAAGATGTTCTGCTTCCTTTCCCTACTTTAGATGGATCGGAACCTAAGCTTGAACCTTACCTCGGCGGTATGGCTGTATTCAATAATGGTGATGATGCCAAGATTGCAGCTTCTAAGAAGCTGATTGATTTTATCGCTAATGACCCTGTATGGGGTAAGAAAAACTTGATTCAAACAGGTGGTCTGTCTGTTCGTAATTCGATTACAGGCCTCTATGATGATGCAGAGTACAAATACGCTGAGTATGCTCGTAAATTCACAACAGATGCACCTACCATTGCCGATGGATATGCTGATATTCGTACTTTCTGGTTCCCTGAATTACAACGTGCTTTAACTGGAGGAGCAACCGGTAAAGAAGCTTTGGACAGCTTTGCTGCAAAAGCAAACGAAGCGATTACGAAAGCAAAGGCTGCAATGAAATAAAAAAAGTGAATGGTGTCCAAAAGAATAGAGTGCGGGAAGCACTCTTTTCTTTTTAAATCATCGAAGAAATGGGGAAGGACTGTGGGGACAACGGTTCGCAAAATAAAAGGTTATGTGATTCGCGACTGGATGATGAGTTATCTCTTTTTAGTGCCGGCATTTGGGTTTTTCCTGCTTTTTGTAGCTTATCCGATGGTGAAAGGGGTCTATATTAGTTTCTTCGATTATTCGTTGAGAGATTTCAGCTTTATTGGCCTCGATAATTATATCTCCTTAATAAAAGATGATAACTTCAGGAAGTCGATGGGAAATACATTATTGCTTGTACTCATCACCGTACCCATCGTTATTATTTTCTCGTTATTTATCTCTATGAATATTTATAAGAAAAAAGAGTTTGCCAGATCGTTTTTCCGCGGAGTGTTCTATTTGCCGGCTGTATCCTCGGTCGTAAGTATCACAGTCGTTTGGGGCTGGATCTATCATCCGAACTATGGGATTCTAAATTATTTAACCAGCTTTTTGGGAATGGAGCCTATATCCTGGTTAGGAGATACGAGGACTGCACTGCTTGCAATTATCGTGGTTCTGATAACGACCTCTGTAGGGCAGCCGATCATTTTATATGTGGCATCTATTGGGAACATTCCTACTTCTTACATAGAAGCAGCTGAGATTGATCGAGCGACGCCTTGGCAGATTTTCCGAAAAATATTATGGCCAATGCTAATGCCAACGAACTTATATATTATCGTGATTACCACGATCAACACCTTTCAATGTTTTGCGCTAATTCAGCTGCTCACCTCGGGTGGACCTGTGTATAGCACATCGACTGTAATGTATGGCGTTTACGAACAAGCCTTTATGCTCGGTCATTTTGGATATGCCTCGGCGATGGGTGTCATCCTTGCGATTGTGATCGGGATCATTTCTATCATTCAATTCAAATACTTTGGCAGTGATGTTGAGTATTAAGGAGGGGACATCATGAATTCTACGAATCCGTTAGAACTGAGAGCACCTATTGGCCAATCTAAGAAAGTAAGCAGATGGAAAAAAGAATTGACGATTCCAAAAATATTAGCCACCATCCTGTTGATTCTGGCAACGTTGTTTTTTATCTTCCCTTTTTATTGGGTGGTTTCAGGGGCATTTAAGCTTCAGACTGTAGCAACAACGATCCCCCCGGAATGGTTTCCGGCTAAGCCGACTCTGCAAAACTGGACCGAGTTATTTAAGAATCCTGTTGAGCGCTGGATGTTTAATAGTTTCATCATTGCTTTTTGTGAAATGGCAGCGATTTGTATCGTTTCTTCCTGTGCTGGATATGTGCTTGCCAAAAAGTCTTTTCCTGGCCGAGGGATTATTTTTACGATGTTTGTTGCCGCAATGGCATTGCCTAAGCAAGTTATTCTTGTCCCGCTGTTTACGATGCTTGCAGATTTTGGTTGGGTCAATACGTATAAAGGGCTTATTTTACCGGCGATTGGCTGGCCATTTGGAGTCTTCCTAATGAAGCAGTTCGCGCAGACCATTCCAGGAGAATTGATTGAAGCAGCCAAAATAGATGGCAGCTCTGAGATTCGTTTGTTCGGAACCATCATTTTACCTTTGTTAAAACCTGCAATAGGGGCACTGGCCATCTTTACCTTCATCACTTCTTGGAATGATTATTTCAGTCAGCTGATCATGACCAGATCGACTTCAATGATGACATTGCCACTTGGGGTAGCGACTCTTCGGGGTGAATTCACAACAAACTATGGACTGCTTATGGCGGGTGCTGCGTTAGCCTCTATTCCTATGATTGCAATTTTTCTAATGTTCCAAAAAGCCTTTACCCAAGGGATTACTATGGGGGCTGTAAAAGGTTAATTATTCTTATAACAACGAAAATTAGTAGTATGAATTAAACGACGGAGGCTGTAATTTATGAAATCATATGAGCTTGAATCCTTTAAAGGCATTATTATCGCTATGTACTCCAGTTATGATGCTGAGGGGGGAATCGATAAAGAAGCAGCCCGGAAATTAGCTCGTCATTATGCTACTACCGGAGTAAAAGGTCTTTATGTTGGCGGAAGCTCTGGCGAAGGTATGCTGCAATCTGTAGAAGAACGCAAACAAATGCTCGAGGCAGTTATAGCAGAGGTTGGAAAAGAGCTTACAATCATTGCTCACGTGGGTGCTCCATCTACAAGAGACAGTGTTGAACTAGCTATCCATGCTGAGAAAGTTGGCGCACATGCCGTATCGGCTGTTCCTGCGATTTATTATCGTCTGTCTCCGGACAGTGTTGAAAGTCATTGGCAGGCGATTATTGATAGTACGGCGCTTCCATTTATTATCTATCACATCCCGCAAACTACAGGCTTTCAATTATCGAAAAGCTTGCTGATTAAGATGGCAGCTCAGGATAAAGTAATCGGGGTGAAAATTTCGGCGGAGAGCACGTTTGAGCTTCAGCAATTTAAAGCCGCAGGCGGGAAGGATTTTCTAGTCTTAAATGGACCTGATGAGCAGTATTTGGCGGGCCGCAGTATTGGGGCAGATGGCGGGATTGGTGGAACTTATGGGGTGATGCCCGAGTTATTCCTAAAAGTGGAACAATGTTATGTGCAAGGAGAGATGGCTGAGGCGCAGAAATGGCAGTTCATAATCAATGAGCTCATTGTTGAATTGCTATCCTTTCCTTCATTATATGGTGCGTGTAAAGCGATCCTTAGTGTGCGCGGATTTGAAACAGGTCAGCCAAGAATGCCACTTTTACCGATTAAGGATTCCGATCAGGAGCGGGTGGAAGCTCTGAACAATAGAATATTAGACTATATTCTTGAAGCGAAGGGATAGGGTTAATAATGACTCGAATAAGTGATATCTTTCCGGTGAAAGGTCTGATTGTTTCCTGTCAGGCACTTGAGCATGAGCCGCTTCATGGTGGGGATACAATGGCTAAAATGGCAAGAGCAGCGGTTCAATCAGGAGCTATAGGAATCCGGACAAATGGTGTTCCAGATATTGTAGCTATCAAAAAAGAAGTAAATGTACCGGTCATTGGACTTATTAAACGGGAGATTCCCGGATCAGCCATATTTATAACACCAACCTTAGATGAAGTGAAGGCGATTGTTTCTGCAAAAGCAGAGATTATTGCGCTTGATGTAACGAATCGGGAAGAACGCTTAGAGTCAGTAAAGCCATTAATAGAATATGCACATCTGAGAGGTGTGCTTGTTATGGCGGATATTTCTACATTTGAGGAAGGGCTTGCCGCTGAGAAATTAGGTGTGGATTTTATCGGTACCACGCTTTCAGGCTACACCCCATACAGTACACAGCAGGAAGGACCGGACCTTGTCTTAATTCAACAATTAAGCGGATCTGTGAACATTCCTGTTGTTGCGGAAGGACGTATATGGACACCGGAAGACGCAGCAAAAGCTAAGAATGCAGGGGCATCATATGTTGTTGTAGGAAGTGCAATTACTAGGCCACAATTAATCACTTCGAGATATGTTAAGGCCGTGAGCAATGTCGATGACTGACGGAGGTGAGTCCGCGGTGGAAGGATATGATCCTCATATAGAATATGCGATCGGAGTAGATATTGGCGGCACGAAAATTAATGCCGGACTCGTCTCTTCACAAGGGGGCGTTTTACATACTGTAAGCCTAAGCACATTGGCTGGACAGACGAAAACAATGGATCGCATTATACTAGCAATTCAGACATTAATGGATGAAATAACAGCACAACAAGCGGGAATTCAGCTCCAAGGAATTGGCGTAGGATCAGCAGGGCAAATGGATTGGGAGGCGGGGCGTGTCCGCTCCGCTTCGGAGCTTATCCCTGGCTATGCTGGCACAGCTTTGAAGGATTTGCTTCAGACACAGTTTCAACTTCCAGTAATCGTTGATAATGACGTGAATGTATTAGCATTAACAGAGAAATATTTAGGCTCAGGCAAAGAGGTAAAAGACTTTATCTGTCTTGCCCTTGGTACGGGCGTGGGTGGAGCGATAGTCGTAGACGGCCATCTTGTTCATGGTTCTTGGGGTGGGGCTGGAGAGTTAGGCCATATGTCCGTAGATTTCAAAGGTCCTGCATGCGTTTGTGGTGGAAAAGGCTGCTTGGAGCAGTATGCTTCAGGCACAAGTATCGCACGTCGCATGCGCGACAAGCTTTTATTACATAACCAGTCCCCAGAGAACGTAGACTCACGGGAAGTGTTAGCGAGATGGAGGGCGGGTGACTCTCTGGCTACAGAGTTAATGGTAGACACGATTGCTGCGCTCGGATCCGCGATCGCTTCATTAATCCATATTTTTAACCCTAAAGTCATCGTCATTGGCGGTGGAGTGGCTGAAGCAGGCGAACTTTTATTTGAAGGCATTAGAAGAGAAGTAAAGAGCAGAGTAATGCCATCGATGCTGGAAAATGTTCGTATTGAAGCGGCCTATCATGGTAATTTATGTGGAATGATCGGAGCGGGGCTGCAGGTGTGGGAGTATAGCCCCAATAAAGTAAAGAGAGCAGAGCTATAAGGATCTATGCACAATCTATCTGTATAGAAAGTCACCGGGAGCAATACGTAGAAGCATTTAATTGTAATTCGTACAACTATATTTCTCGAATCCCTCAAGCCGATGGATATAAGTGTATTTTGTACAGCTATTTTCTTGATTTACAGCCTTAGTGGTGGCTTCTCGTGTTTTTAGTTGTATAAAATGCAACTAAAGTCAAAATGATTGCATTTGCCTACGAAATAACTGTATAGAATACATTTATTCCATTCCTCAGATTCCCCTGAGATCCGGTGTAATTGAGCCATTGAAGATTGATTAGTGTTTTGGGATTGATTAATTTTTTAAATAATTAAGTTAGAACCACATGTGAATAATACTCCATGTGGTTTCTTTTATTAGTTATAGCCCACCCCAGTACCCAATGCCGAATGAACCCTTCGTTCAACCATCAACACAACTAACCTATGTTATAGAGAGCAGTTTTTCGCTTTTTACGTTGAATTTATGATGGTGATTCATTAATGTGAGTATATCACACGATATCGCTACGACGAATTCAATGTGTCCAAAGACTCGGGGAAATTCGACCTTAACTGGTCCGGCTCGGATAAACTTGTTTGACCAAACCAGCCTAGCTAAGATTTTAATTAGGCTTAAGAAATACAAGATATCCAATTTGTATCCCTTAACTTATATAACAAAGGATGGGCAAACTATGGTCGATTATAATAACAACGAAGGAATAGGCGGTTTTCAACAAGGTAGCTATCGTCCATTAGCCATTAATCCCATTGATGCGAATTGGACCAGACAATCCCGATTCAGAGCTCCAACATCGCTTTCAGTTTTGAAGCGAGTTGTTGACTCGGGGCGGCCGGATTTTTCATATGGATTAAGCCCGTTTACAGTGGATGAACAAGGGAGAGCCATTTTAGCTGTGGGGCAGGGTGATTTCGAGCTTAATCATCAATACGGCAAACCATATTTACCTGTGTACATATGAAGATGAGTCACAAATTATTGGGAGACTCTATGCTTTTGACGCGGATGGAACCATAAGATGGGTTTACAAGTGCTCGTCCATATTTTGGTGCGATCCGGTTATTTCCCGTGAAGGAATCATATATGTTGGTCAAAATGTGAATTCCAAACTTTATGCTTTTAGTCCTGATGGAGAGTTGTTGTGGGAGAAACGGATGGGTCAAGGAGAAGGGCACCGTCCCCCTGTCATAGATCAGGATGGGGTTATGTATTGGTGTCTTTCTAGCCAGTTATATGCCATTGCTCCGGATGGCGAAGTGAAATGGATATACCAACCGGAGGAAAGTTACGTTGACACCAGCCCTTCCCTGGGCGCAGAGGGTAATTTATACGTAAATTTGACCGGCGGGGAATTCATTTGTTAGGTGGTTGAATAATGGGAACTTCATTTGCTAATCTCCACGTGTTTACCCATCGATAAGGAAGCCGTGCTGAAGAGCTTGAAACGGCTAAGACCTAAAGGAAGCTACTACATCGGGCAGTCCCAAGGCTGGACAACAGTACTGGGGGAGAAATTCAACTGGGAAACGATTGGTGAAAGCGCCAGATCTTTGTCTAACTTGATCTCTTCCCTTGTACTTGCTATAGGATACTTTGATGATGAAGTGTTGGAAATATTCATTTATCAGAATGGGGAAATACTGGACAGATATGCTGGAGGTGATGTTCTAGAAGAATATGAAATGGAGCCGGAGACTTTTGACTACGCTGCAGTCGTCGAACGTTTGGGGTTGACCGTTTCGCCCGATTCTTTGGGTGTCATGTTCCAGAATGATGATGTCCGGGAGATTGTAGAGCAACTGGAGACTGTTGTGCCTGCTCCGCTTATTCTGAAATATGACTGGGTAGAGGACGATGAGTCGCTTGGTGGGGAATTTGTTCACGTCCGCAGAGACCTTCAAACTATCAAAGCCTAAGAGGATTTGCTCCGGCACAGTGAATTATATAGTCCTAATTAGAAAAGGTTTTTTTATAAAATGCTATAGATATGATAGGGAAAGCCAAATGAAAGGAAGTTTTTCTTTTATAGTTCGTGATGAAAATATAGATTTTGAGGAAATAAGTAAAAGGTTAGATCTATCACCACCTTCAATTATTAAAAAGGGGCAATACATTAGAGATGGTGGGAGAACAAAAGCGCTGTAGCTCAAATCATAATTCAATTTTGATGGAAGGAGCTTTAATATTAAGAAAACCACCATGTTATCCATAATTCTTGCTGTAGTAATGTGTGCTGTAACAGCTTGTACTAACAAGGAGCCGACACTTGAAAACCACATAAACGAAACTAAGCTAATCGAAAATCAACACAGCATTTCTTATGAATTATCTCCGGAGTTATATACTTACAATGAACAAATTAATATTAACTATCCGCAAATATCTATTTTTGGAAAACCGAATGAACAAGAGAAGTTAAATGAAATGATCAAGGAACGTGCTTATAGTTATTTGGATAATTACTCTCCGGAGGAAAAAGAGACCTTTAGTTTAGATATGGATTATTCTGTATCTTTAGAAAATGAGGGCTTACTAAGTATTCAGTTTTCAGGATACAGTTATGTTGAAGGTGCTGCTCATCCTGTAGATATTTTTGATACTATAAATATTGATATGAAGAAATTTGAACCCCTACAATTAACTGATATCGTGACCATCGATGCGGAATTTTTGAAGGAGCTGAAGGAAAGTGAACTTCAATCCGATATTATTGAGCAAAAGAATATTCTTACTGAAAGATCAGATGAGGAATGGCTGACTTCACTTCAGCACGCAGATACTAGTGGAGCGGATATAAGATGGTACTTGACGGAGAATACGCTGGGGATAAGTGTGCAGATTTCTCATGCTATCGGAGATCATGCTGAGTTTGAAATCAAGTATGACAAACTGAAGCCTAAGCTGAATACTTTTTTCTTCCAGAAATAATAGAGCCTATTAAATTCCCTTGATTTAATAGAATAATTTACCGATAATGTTAATGGGGAACCCAGAATCAAATCCGTCATGAAGCAGGAGGCACTATCGGACAATGATGACTTTAATGAACATGGTGCGGGGAACGGAGAACGATCTTCCTGCTAAAGAAATGATTAAGTATTGGAATCATGAGCCTGGAACTTTAAAGATGGTAAGGGCCAGTAGCAATTTTATTTATACCTTTCAGTGGAATGGTAAACGCTTTTATTTAAGGTTTACTCATGAAGAGGATAATTCTGCAGACAATATCCAGGCAGAGCTGGATTTTATGATGTATTTATTAGAGCAAGGTTATGAGACCGTCGCTCCTGTGCGTTCTAAGTCTGGCAATTGGATTGAAACGTTGTTAACGAATCACGGGCGATACCACGGGGTAGTTTTTGAACAGGCCCAGGGTGAATATGTTTCACTTGATGAGATGAAGGAACCTCATTTTTATCAATGGGGCCAATCGCTTGCACGTCTGCATAATTTTTCGGAAACCTATGCACCGAGCACGCCTTATCGCAAAAGCTGGGTCGATTCATTGAATTTTATTTATTCCGTATTGAGCAGGCATCCTGAGGAGCATAAGGCGCTTAAGGAATATGAGCGGATTGAAGCTTGGTTATCAGAGCTCCCTTTTGGAGTGGGGCATACTGGGCTCGTACATTATGATTTTGAGATGGATAATATCTTTTATATGCAAGAAGAATCCCGCTACAGTGCCATCGATTTTGATGACTCTATGTATCACTGGTTTGCGATGGATATTACATCGGCGTTAAGAGACCTGACGGAATCGGATGATGATGAAAGTAGAAGAAACATTGATGTTTTTATTAGTGGATATAGATCGGTTAAGCAGCTAGATGATGAGTATATTAAGATGATACCTGAATTTCAAAGATTTGCAGACTTATACAGTTTTGCTAGATTACTTCGGTGTATGGAGAATTCGGATGATTCTATTTTCCCGGATTGGGCGCAACAGCTTAAACTGAAATTAGAAAGAATTTGTGACCGATTACGAACCGGCTTTCAAGCACATATAGTGCTGAAGGATATCACGGAAAAAAACTGGTACGCTTGTACTCAATTAGAAGTATCGGATGCGCAAAAGTCTATTTTCCCCGTACCGGTGGTCTATTGGTTAGCAGAAGCAGCTTATTGTGGTATGACCCCGCTCGCTTTATATGCAGATGAGGAATTGGTAGGTTTCTCTGTGTATAGCGTAGATCCTGAGGATGGAAGTTATTGGATTATGGCTTTTATGATTGACCAGAAGTACCAAAACAGAGGTTTAGGCAGAACGGGTATGGATACCTTAATTCGTTATATTAAAGCAGAACATCATTGCGACAAAATCGTTATTGGCCATCGGATCGAGAACGAACGTGCTTCGAATTTATATACATCACTCGGGTTCGTTGAAGTCAGTAGGGACGAGGTTGAAGTTATACGAGGGTTGGTAGTGTAGAAAGGGAGAAGCCGCCAAAGGTTTGGCGGCTCTTTTTTTATATAAGGAAATAAAATTAATCTACAGAGCCGGTAGTCAGCAGCTGATCAAAAGAGACAGGGAATAGTGGCTCAATTAGCGATAAAATTGCTTTTGCATACTCCTGAATTTCTTTCTGAGCGTCATGCTCCAGTCTTTGATTTAAAAAATGAGCTACAGATTGAACTGAAGCTGTCCAGTACCAACGAACGAATAATCCATAAGCAGGTAGAAACAGTCTTGCTTGTTCAGCACATATGCCATCTGCTAAAGCTGCTTCATACTTAGATAATCCTAACTCGGTGTATTCTTGAAGCTCGCGGGTGTATTTTTCACCAAGCTCCCATGCAATGATGTCGCCACTGCCTTGTTTGGAATTCTCTGGTTTGGATCTCCATTCTCCCGCAGCAGGTTGATAAAAGACGGGTTCTTCTGTAATGTATCTTCTGCTGGATTCGTTCCAGGCTTCCAAGCTATCCCCAGTACCTTCGTAATGAGCAGAACCGACTACGTATTTCCACCACTGTCTCGCAACCATTAATGGGGCATAAACCTCAAATTGAGTGATGGCATGGCGGAAAGGAGAGGTATGTCCTTCACGGGCAAGGAATTTTATTAGTTTAATATCCCGATCACTAAGCTCAAAAGATTGTTTAGCATAAGATACACGCGCAGCGTTAGCAACCGTTAAATCTGAGCCCATATGATCTACTAATCTTACATAACCTTCATTTAAAACTTTGATTGTTGTCAATTTAATGTAGCCTCCTTTTCCAAAGCAGAGTAAATGAACTCGTCACACCATTGTTGATTGCAAAATCTAGTCTCTCTGAGGATTCCATCTCTAATCATTCCTGCTCTAATCATAACTTTTTCAGATTGAAGATTCTCTGCATTGGCATATGCAACGACTCTATGGGCATTAAGAGAGCTAAAGGCGTAACCTATCAGTGTTTTGACGGCTTCAGTCGCATAGCCCATTTTCCAGTATTCCGGCAGTAGGACCCAGCCAATCTCCCATTCTCTGATCTCTTCCCAATTTAACTTTATACTTACGTTACCTATGGGTGTCCTATTTTGCTTAGTACATACTGCTAAATCATAATGCTCACGCGGATCGCTGGTAGTCTGAGTCAGAATCGACAGGAAGTTCTCTTTAATTTGTTTGGCATCTGGTGCGGAGTTTTCATATTTGTAAGACAAAGGATTAAGTTCCAGTTCTTCATAAAAAGAAAAATCATCGCTTGTATAATCTCTTAATATCAATCTGTCGGCTATTATCTCCACTGGCTAACACCTCCTAATCCATGATTATAATGGAAGACCCTGTAATTATCACGGAGTAAATTCACTAGAAATACAAAAAAATATTTCTGTAAATTTTTCTCTAGTAAAATTGTGGAATTGTGATACAGTAATTAAGGTTTATATATTTAGAGGGGGATGTAAGGAAAATGAAAGCTATTAAATGGAGCATCACTGCAGCGTTAGCAGTATCTATGTTGGGTCCAATACATACAGTGAAGGCGGCAGATACGCGTAACGTCGATTACGATCAAGGTAGTATTTTACGGAGTGCCAGTTCAGTTTCGTCATCATACAATGAAGGCAATCAGCAGGTTGAAGATTTGATATTTCAGATGGATGCTACGGAAATCACTGTTGGGGATAATGTTCCGGTACAAATCTATGCTAAAGATGCCGATGGCATATCCGAACGCGTCCCGTTAGCTCAAGCAAATGTCGTAATTGAAAAGCCTTATTTGCTGCAAAAGCAAGCCGATGGCACAATGAAAGCCTTAGCGGTAGGAGAAACGAACGTAACGGTCATTTCAGGATCAGATACCAAAACAATAAAAGTTTCGATCAGTGCGGACCATGATATTGATCAAGGTGCATTTGTTAATGGAACAATGTATTTGCCGGTTCAATCGGTTTTTCAAACGTTGGGAGCAACAGTCCAAGTTAATACAGCAACTAAAACCTTTAGCATTCGTCTAGGTGATTTGCCAATACAGCTTCAACTCGGAAGCGATATTGCAATGGTGAATGGTGCGAAAGTCAAAATGAGTGGTAAAGTGCAAAAGATCGACGGATCTACAGTTTTTCCTGCCACGCTTTTAAAGACTGCACTGTCAGCAGAGTTAATTTGGGATGGAAATTATCAGACGATGGAGATCTACTTCGGCAAAGCAGAGTTGTTCGCCTATACGAAACAAACCGCGCAGATTTTTAAGAAGGAAGAACAAGGAAACCTCGTTAAGTTCATTGGAAAAACATATTGGCTCAATCAATTCGACTCCGATTATAAGTTCCAAAAAGTCACTATTGTAGATATTCTACCTGATTATGAAGGTGAATTCGCCATTTCATTTAAGATTTTATCGACGGGGCAAATTCTTAACTCTTATAAAATGTCGGGAGATGAGTTGATCCGTACATTAGGAAATAAAGAATATTTCTTAACAACGGATCCATTTAAGACCTATAAGTGGTCGGATGCGATTTGGACTAAGATTAAAAAGAGCATAGTTGCTACTGGGATGACCAAGCAGCAAGTGGAGTTTAGTTGGGGTAAGCCAATAAGTAAATCTACACTATCAGGTAGTGGCATTCAAGTGGAGACCTGGCAGTATGGTAATTATAACTATGTTACCTTTACGAACGGTGTTGTCTCCATGATCTATACGAATTAATTCTTCCTTATTTCTGCGTTACTTTAGTCATAGAGCCTGTCTTTGCGACATATCATTTTGGAGAAGCACTTTCAGAATTAAAGTGTTGACTATTGTTGTTCGAAATGAGGGGTTTATTCATGGCAAAGTCAAAACGTGGACATGCACTTTGGAATTTACCATCAAGGGGCAGAGGGACTTGTCCAATCTGTCAGAACACCCGTATTAAGCTGCTTTATCCCAAGAAAAAAACGGATGGAGCAGTCGTTAAGGTCTGTAAACGCTGTGACAAGGCTCCGCAGACAAAAGTAGATGCCGTGTTGATTTAAAAAGAGTACACAAAAAAGAGGCTGTCTCAAAAGTGGATTTTTCTACGTATGAGGCAGCCCTTCTCATGAATAAAACAAAGAAGCGCTTCTCTAATAAGAGAGGCGCTTCTTTTAAATTCTACAGAGATTTAGTACGTATATGATTATTTCGTTATCCGATTAATGACCTGTTCGCGTCTAGGACCCACGGAAATCGTAGTAATACGCGTGCCAATAGAGGTTTCAATAAAATCAATGTAAAGCTTAGCTTGTTCTGGCAGATCTTCGAAGTCGGTGATCTGAGAGATATCGCTGTTCCAGCCAGATAAATGCGTGAATATCGGTTTTGCAGAGTTCAGTTTATTCGTAGCCGGGAACTTGTCGGTGATCTCTCCATTTTCAAGCTCATAAGCCACACAAACCGGAATCTCATCCAAATAACCAAGCACGTCAAGATTAGTCAACACGACTTCAGTGGCACCCTGCATTTGGCAACCGTAACGAGTAGCTACAGCATCAAACCAGCCCATACGTCTAGGACGGCCAGTCGTAGCCCCGAATTCCCCGGCATCGCCACCTCTTGTACGAAGTTCATCCGCTACGGGTCCTTCTAATTCCGTAACAAAAGGTCCAGCGCCGACACAACTGGAATAGGCCTTGGTTACAGCGATGACATTCGTGATAGCTGCTGCAGGAAGACCAGCACCGACAGGTGCAAACCCGGCAAGTGTTGAAGAGGAGGTGGAGTAAGGATAAATACCGTGATCAGGATCACGCAGAGCCCCAAGCTGACCTTCAAGTAAAATAGTCTCTCCCTTGGCATAAGCCTCTTGCAGTAAGTCTGTTGTATTGGCTACATAAGGCGCTAGCTGTGCAGCTTCTTCTTGCAGCTGAGCCATTAATTCCGAGATTTGGATAGGCGTTTTCTTATATAAATGCTCAAGTAATATATTTTTGGAAGCGAGTAATTGTTCAAGACGTTTCTCAAGTCGAGCAGGATCAAATAAATCCGCTACCTGTATGCCTAGCTTTGCATATTTATCTGCGTAAAATGGTGCGATTCCTCGTTTTGTTGAACCGAATCCTTGAGATCCCAGACGTTCCTCTTCTAGTTCATCAAACAAACGATGGATTGGAAGCACGATTTGCGCCCGTTCGGATACGAATAATCTAGGTTTTGGCACGCCTCTATCCGTTAAAGCTTTCAGTTCTTTTATTAATACTTCTGTATCAAGTGCTGTTCCTGGTCCGATAATGTTTGTAACGGAAGGATAAAATACCCCAGATGGCAGCATATGCAATGAAAATTTTCCATATTGGTTTATGATGGTATGCCCAGCATTACTACCACCTTGAAAACGAACGACAAAGGAAGATTGTGCAGCTAGCACATCCGTCATTTTTCCTTTTCCTTCGTCGCCCCAGTTTGCTCCTACAATTGCAATTACGGTCACGCGTTTTCGCCTCCCAAGCTTGTTTTTGGCTACAGGACTAAGTATAATGCTAGTTAAATCATTAGAAAAATTGATATAAGTTATATCTATTATAAGGTGGAGTAATGACGTGGGGATGGACATTAATTTGGAGTGGTATCGCTCTTTTTATTGGGTAGCAAATACAGGGAGCTTAACTGCTGCGGCAGAACGACTCAATATTACACAACCGGCAGTAAGTCACACGATTAAACAATTGGAAGAGAAAATGGGCGGCCCGTTATTTTTTCGCACTTCTCGCGGGGTTGATCTAACAACAGAAGGAAAAGTACTGCTTAGCTTTATTGAGCAAGCCTTTCATCATGTAGACATGGGCGAAAGAGCGATCGCAGATATGAACAATCTGAACAGCGGCGAGATTCATATCGGAGCAAGTGACACCTTATGCAAATATTATCTGTTGCCTTTTTTGGAGCAATTTCACGAACAATTTCCCAATATCCGCATTCATATTACGAATCGTACGACACCAGAAACACTTACGCTTTTAAAAGAAGGGAAAATTGATTTTGGTATCGTCAGCTTGCCGACATCTGATAAACAGATTGATTTTCGCAAAAGTACTCAGCTTCAAGATTGCCTTGTAGGAGGCAAAGGTTTTCGTCATTTGGCGGACAAGACCATGCCGCTTGCAGACATTCAGCAGTATCCGTTGTTATGCTTAGAAGCGGGTGGGAGCACCAGAAAGTATATGGATCAGTTTTTAGCTTCTAATCATCTGACGATTACACCTGAATTTGAACTGGGCAGTGTGGATTTGCTTGTTCAGTTTGCGAAACGTGGTTTTGGCCTTGCTTTTGTTATTCGTGATTACGTAACCGAAGAATTGAAGAAAGGTGAGCTTGTCGAGATTCCTCTGGACCCACCTTTGCCAGAACGTAACATAGGAATTGCTACCCTGCGTGGAGTTCCTCTTACAGCTGCTTCAAAGTCTTTTCTAACATTATTAGAGTAGAATCAGGATAAAGAGCAATTTGAGCATACCTAGTGAAGAGGAGGAAAGGTAATGAATTCTTTACTGGCTCGGCTGCGCAAGGGATACGGGAAAAAGCTTCGGGCGCTTCATACCTGGAATGGCTGGCTGGTTGTGTTGCTCACGCTCACAGGACTTGTACTTGTAGGTGGCTTCTGGCGTGGCTTCTTAGGGGAAGGCAGAGTATGGATCAAAGGGCTTCATATCGTGGTCGGTGTTGTTTCGATTATTCCGGTTATTTATTATTTGCTGCTGGCAGGGAAACATTGGAAACAATTGAAGGAGCGGCCTTGGCAACGTTTTAATGTAATCGTTGTACTTTCATTGCTGCTAGGCTGGTTCGTTTCAGGAGTGCTACTTTGGCAATTCCGCGTGGTGGGTCCACATGTATCGAACGTTGCTCTGGTCGTCCATGACTTATTGACCTGGATAGGCCTTCCTTATATTATTTATCATTCTTTGACTCGGGTAAAATGGCTTAAAGAACCGAGCCGCCGGGTAGTGAAAAGCGGCATTGAGACAGGTAGCCCTTCGAATCATCGGGAAACCCCGCAGCCGGTTTATACACGTAGAGCTTTCATACGCGGATCGATTGGTGTTGGGCTTGCGGTAACTATAGGCCCATCGTTTATAAAATGGCTCGGCAGTTCAATTGGAAATATCGGGGGCAGCGAAACGATTGAAAAGCTGATCGAAAGTGATCGCAATCAGTTGTTGCCTGCACCCCAGCCACTGGCGGCATCCTCACCCCCTCTCGGAGGAGGGGCGCAAGGACAATTCCGTGTTTACACAGTCACTCCGATTCCGGAGTTTACGAACAACAATTGGTCTTTTACGATAGATGGGCTTGTGGAGCAGAATTTCAAGTGGAACTGGGAACAGTTCGTAAAGCTGAAGCGGACCGTTCAGGTGAGTGATTTTCACTGTGTGACAGGCTGGTCAGTCTATAAGAATACCTGGGAAGGCATCAAGCTAAAAGATCTTTTGAGTCAGGCCGGTGTGAAGCCCACAGCTAAGACTGTGAAATTCTATTCTGGTGATGGTGTATACACGGATACGCTCACATTGGAACAAGCTGACATGGATGATGTGCTGGTCGCAGTAATGCATGATGGAAAGCCGATTCCTAGCGATCTCGGCGGTCCTGTACGGTTAATCGTTCCGAAGATGTTCGCATACAAGTCTGTGAAGTGGCTGAACCGGATTGAGCTGATCGAAGGCGATCATACGGGATATTGGGAGCAACGCGGGTATTCAAATGATGCGTGGGTATAAAATAGTGATCGTTAACCTTAATGGGCTTGTTGCCTGTTAAGGTTTTTTTGTTGATTAATTCCTTATTTTTTTAACATATAGCAAATGAAGAGACGTAATAACAGAAATTGCTCCATACAATAGAAGTGACTGGATGCAGGAGGTGGTTGTGATGAACGGGGTTAGAGCCATAAAGCTGTTGGGACTTATTCTCGGTGTGGTACTACTGAACATTATCGTGTTGTCACCAGGTTTATTAGGGGTGGAAATCGGAGGAACCAGTGTATTTGAAACCGCTTTGGGTGTGACATTGTTGTTTGTTAGTCTACTTGTTGTTCTTTATGGAAGTTATATTTTATTGTTTAAACCTTCATCTATCCCTGCTGTGAAAACACTGAAATCTTATGAGGATTATATAGCCGCGCTTACTCAATACAAAAATGTCAAAGTACTGAAAAAAGACATTGCGCTTGCTCTAGATCAGATATCCCGGATGGAAAAGAAGAGAAGTACCTTGTTAGATGTTTTAGGTCAGAGATTCGAATCCACTGAACTTAGCTTCAAAAAATTTAATGCAGTCAGTTATGAAGTAGCGAAGCTTTTTTACCGGAACATTCGAGGGATTCTGAATAAACTCAGTGTATTTGATGCCTCAGAGTTCACCCTTTTCTCCAGCCGGCATAGACCCTCACAGTTCTCAGATAAATTGGTGCAGAAAAAGACAGCTTTGTACAATGAATATTTGGCCTACGTAACAGGGTATCTTGGGGCAAATGAAGAGATTCTGCTGAAGCTGGATAAGCTGCTGCTGGAAATATCGCTACTCGACAGTACAGATTATACAGATGTTGAAGAGATGCCTTGTATGAAGGAAATCGATGAGTTGATCAAGCAGACGAAATTTTATAAGCAATGAAGGGGAGATGTGTATGGCTAATAAAGGAAAAACAGTAGCAGTTTTAGGGACCATTACTGTGGTAGTTTTTGCTCTCGTGTATTTTGGAATCACCTTAACCTCTAATATAGGAAAAACCAAAACCCAGATTTCTTCCGAAGATGCGGGGAAGCAGCTAGAGAAGCTATACAAGAACATAAACGTGACTACGGCTGAGCAAATCAAAGGCCAGATTGACCTGGATCCTGTTGCGATTGGGGATTCATTACCAGATATCTCAAAGTTTCCTGTATCCGTAGACAATACAACAGATAGCTTTGTAGAGATATTCTCTTCTACTGAAAAATCAGGAACAGGTAATGACGGGTGGCTGAATGAAGTTGCTACAGATTTTAACAACTCTAATATTGAGGTGAACGGGAGTCACGTTTCTGTGAAAATCCGTAATATTGCTTCAGGTACAGCGACAGATTACATAAGATCTGGGAAGTATGTGCCAGATGCCTTTACCCCTTCAAATGAGTTGTGGGGCGAAATGGTAAAAGCAAACGGGATGAACACGCAGCTAATCACTAAACGCCTTGTAGGTAATGTAGCTGGTATTGTTACCAGTAAGGCGAAATATGATGAACTAATAGAGAAATACGGTTCTTTAAACGTAAAGACGGTTACAGACGCCATAGCAAATAATGAATTATCAATGGGTTATACCGATCCTTTTGCCAGTTCTACGGGTTTGAATTTTCTGGTAACAGCGCTTGGGACGTTTGGCGGTGCAGATTTACTTGGAGAGCAAGCGGTGCAGGGCTTTGAGAAATTCCAAGCAAATGTACCCTTTATCGCCTCAACCACTTTACAGATGCGAGAGGCTGCAAAAACCGGTAAGCTTGATGCTTTTGTCTTAGAATACCAGATCTTTGTGAATGCAACAGATTTGAAGGGGGGGTATGTATTCACTCCTTTTGGTGTAAGACATGACAGCCCGCTTTACGCTTTGGGTGATCTTCCTCAGGAAAAACTCGATATTATTAAGAAGTTTGCTGAGTTTGTTGAACAGGATAAATACCAGGATCTGGGGGAGAAAAAAGGCTTCAATGGTCTTAATGATTACCAATCAGAGCTTAGTACAGTGGATGGCAGTCTCATATCCTCAGCTCAGAAGCTGTGGAAAGAGAAGAAAAATGGCAATAAACCTATCGCCGCAGTATTTGTAGCAGATGTCTCAGGAAGTATGAACGGGGAACCCTTGAACCGTTTAAAGCAATCTTTATTAACAGGCCAGAAGTACTTGGGCAAGGATAACAGCATTGGTTTTGTCTCTTACTCTGATAACGTTACAATCAATCTTCCGATTGGAAAATATGACACGAACCAGCAGTCCATGTTTGTTGGTGCGATTGACAGCCTCCAAGCAAATGGGGGGACGGCTACTTTTGACGGAATCGCGGTAGCCATTCATATGCTTCAAACGGAATTACAGCTAAATCCGGATCTGAAGCCGTTGATCTTTGTATTAAGTGATGGGGAGACCAATGCAGGGCATTCCTTGAATGATATCAGAGGTCTGATTGAAACCTACAAAATCCCGATTTACACGATTGGCTACAATGCGAATATCAAGGCGCTTGAGAGTATTTCGAGTATAAATGAAGCGGCCAACATCAATGCAGATACAGAGGATGTAGTCTATAAAATCGGCAACCTGCTCAATGTTCAAATGTAAGCTATATTTTATAGGAGGGGTTCTATGTCGTTTACTATGGAAGTCGTAAGTCAGGAAAAGCTGAAATCAGTAATTGAGGAGCAGGTCAAACCTGAGCCCGAGGAAGTATCACAACTCAAAGCACTGGCAGTAAACAATGTCTCCGCCATTCTGGATCTGAATTTAGAGTCACTGGATAAGCGAAAAGGGGTGCTGCAATCCATTGATAGCTTCGGTATGGAAACGATGAGATCCTCTTCGGACAAAAACTCCCTGTTGCAGATTTCTGTGGGGAATTTATCAAAAACAGGAGATGAAGGCGGCCAAGTAGCAAAAGGTTTGACGGAGCTTAATCTCCAGCTGAAGGATTTGGATCCCAGTGCAGTAGATTTTGCCAAGACGGGTTTTCTAGGTAAGTTCTTTAATCCATTACGTAGTTATTTTGCTAAATATCAAAAGGCGGATGCTGTGATTTCAGATATTATAATTTCTTTAGATAAGGGTAAGACCGTTTTGAAGAACGACAATACTACGCTGGAATTCGAGCAACAGGCCCTTCGGGAACTCACAAAAAAGCTACAAAAAGAGATTCAGCTCGGCATGTTGATGGATCAGGAGATAGAGACGCAACTGGAAGCGGCTAAGCTGCGTGATGAGGATGAGGAGAAAGTTCGGTTCATTACAGAAGAAGTGCTGTTTCCGTTGAGGCAGCGTGTTATGGATTTGCAACAGATGCTTGTAGTGAATCAACAAGGAATTATGGCCATAGAAGTAGTTATTCGAAATAATAAAGAGCTGATCAGAGGGGTGGACAGAGCTAGAAATGTTACCGTGTCTGCCTTGAAAATATCGGTTACGGTAGCTAGTGCGCTGTATAATCAAAGAATTGTTTTGAAAAAGATCGAACTTCTAAATCAAACCACCGATAGCCTGATCAGCGGTACCTCAAAAATGTTGAAAAACCAAGGGGCGGAAATCCATAAACAGTCGTTAGAATCAAGTATTTCAGTGGATACATTAAAGCAAGCTTTTACAGATGTGCTATCCGCTCTCGATTCCATCAGTACTTATAAGCAGGAAGCTCTCCCCAAAATGCGTGAAACTATTAATCAGTTCAGAGAGCTGGCAGATAATGGCGAACAGCAGATTGTACGGCTGGAAAAGGGAAATAACTTGGGATTGTAGCCTAGCAAAATCATAAAACCGATCAATTATGCGCCTTGAAGGAATAAATCCTAGCCTTTAGTCTGGTATGACTCCAGCCCCAAGACTGTTTTGAGCCTTCTCTTTCCCACGTATAATGAGATTAATTGAAAAACGTGAGAGGAAGGACAATAGAAATGAATGATAAGTTATACTCTATGCCGATGGGAGCTCTTGATTCCATGCATATTCCAGCAGAATCCCAACCCCAATCTAAAACGCGCAAACGTGGAGCAAGTCCAAAGACATATCGGAGTATTTTATACTTCTTAATCTCTTTGCCGCTTACGATTGTATATTTCGTGTTTATGGTGACAGGGCTGACGTTATCCATTGCGTTAACCCCAATATTCATCGGAATTCCTTTGTTTTTTGCAGTAGCTAAGGGATTGGATTACAACGTACAATTTGAGCAAGAGCTGGTCAGATCATTGTTAGATATTCCTAGACCTAGTGAAGAGGCCAGATCGGAAATGCAGCTGGAGGGAGCGGGCTTCCTGCAACGAATGAAGTTAGGTTTTCATGGAGCGAAGTTTGCCCGTAACGTCATGCTGATTATGGGTCGATTCGTATCCAGCATTATATTCTTTTCAATAACAGTAACTGTAGTAGCGGCTGCATTGGGCCTGATTACACTACCTGTGCTGCACCAGATTTTCTTGCAAACCATGGATTTGAACATTTTAGAGAATAGTGTGTTTGCTTTGTTCCAGATCGACTGGACATTATCTCAACAATATATCTCCTATGTAGTAGCTGGATTTGTTGTTGCCTTGTTAGCAAGTTGGGTGATTCGTATGCTTATGGATGTGCAACGTAGAATGCTGTTTGTATCCTACGAGGAAAGACAACAGTACTAATTGGAAAGAAGAGATTGTCTCAAAACAACCCTTTCTGAATCTGAATAAAACGCCAGACAGTGATCCTTCAGTTCGTGGAGAATCACTGTCTGGTGTTTTTGGTCTGCGGGGAGGTTTGCTTTTGCAAATGATGAGCTAGTGGAAGCTGACTGGTTGCTTCTTTGATTTTTTCGTCGGGTTGTTGGTGTGGGAAGTAGAAGGAATCTGCGAAATAGCTGTACTTTGTGCAGTTATTTCGAGTGCCAAAAGAATAATCCTGACTTTAACTGCACTTTATACAACTAAAAACTAGAGAATCCACTTATAAGGGAGTAATTTCAGAAAATAGCTGCACGAAATACACTTATATCCAGTGATCGAGCGTTCTGTTTGATTATAGTTGTATGAAATACAATTAAACTCGAACGCTTTTACACATTGCCCCCCCGTCAACTCAACTCTCCATGCATCACTTGTCGCTGGAGTGTAATCGCACAAATTATATAGATTTATATGTTCATTCATAGGCGCGTGTATCAGGTTAGAGATCAGTTAGTCTTCAACAATCATCTCTTTGGGAACTCCAATCTGGCTTTTCCTATTCCTTTATGCCTTTGAATGATGTTATAAAAATATGCCCTATTCCTGCCTGCTATGGCAATGCTACAAATTGTAGCCCTCACGGAGCGATCCGTAAACCGTTCTTCGGGTTGTTTGGACGTTGTCGGAGTTGGTTTGTATGTCCCAGGATGTACTTGGTTTAGAGCTTACTATAATGCTCCTCCAACATGTGAAAAAATGTTCATTATCCCATATAAATCCTGTATAATGAGAGCTGTGAAAACGTTTGAACAAAAATCAGGAGGGGTTCTATGCATTCAAATGGATTATTTAGATGGAGGTTTTGGGGATTTGCAGTATTAGTTTTGTTAGCGCTTTCGGGATGTTCCAGTAACGGAAATGTAAATGAAAAAGTTGCTACATCACCAACCCCCAATCCAACGATAAGCAATACTTCTAATGCATCGGAGAACCCAACCAATGTGGGGGCGGCAAAAGGTACTGTGCACATAGAGAATCTAGGTGAGCGGAGAATATTTGTCTATTTGCCTGCAGGGTATGAAGCTGACAGTGGGCGTTATCCTGTTGTGTATATGCACGATGGGCAGAATGTTTTTAATACAAATACCAGCTCTTTAGGCAAAGAATGGAGAGTTGAGGAGATCATTGATCAGCTTGTTGCTGATGGAACCATGGAGAAGGTTATCGTGATAGGTGTCGCTTCAAGTGATGGATCAGAACGGGGAATGGAGTATGTTCCATTTCCGGAGGAGTCTATTCCAACGGATGGAACGAGTGCAGCCGAATTTACCCAATATTTTATCAATACAGTTATTCCCTATGTTGATGGTGCTTACCGGACCATTCCCGATCGGGATCACCGGATGATCATGGGATCGTCATTCGGTGCTGTTCAGGCATTATGGATGGGATATCAACATCCGGAGACTTTTTCGTCGATAGGAGCTTTATCCCCTGCTACTTGGGTAGGCAATGGGCGCATGTTGGAGGAGTTGGCGAAAGAGTCCGGGAAGCCTGCATTGAAGATTTGGCTCGACATGGGTGTAACCGAAGGAATGCCAATTGATCCGCTTGTGAATGTGTTAAAGTCGAAGGGATTTGTATCAGGTAAGGACCTATTCTTTCAGATGGACCCTTTGGGTACACATGAAGAGAAGTCATGGAATAGACGTGTACATAGTCCATTGATAATGTTTGCCGGGAAAGAGGCTGGACAAAAGATCAAGCTAGCAGTAAGCGACTATCTAACATTACTAGGACCGGAAGCTCTCGACGTGCGTCTTAATTTAATAGCCACTATGGATAATGGGATGGATTATACAATCCTTGACGGAGTTGGATATCAAGTGTTGAATCCTGAAGTGGGGCAGGTAGATATTGCAGGCAGGGTGAGCTTCCTGAAACCGGAATCCTTGAAAGTAAATGTTTCATTTCAAGATGTTACTGAAGAACATTTGGTTAACTATGAGCATTATGTAAAGGTATTTAAAGTTTATGTGAAATCTCTTGATGTTGACGAGAACGGGGATGAGTTCTCCATTAATCTGAAGCCCTCTGCTCGGAAATTAAATTCAACTCCTGAGTATATCTCAGCGCTAGTGAGCGCTGCTGAAAAAATCGGTATATATACAATTAAGGAGATTCAGGAGGATTCCATAAGTATAACCTTTAATACGAAGTAGTCATTGGAGTTCATAATCAAATGAGGTTATGCTCCTTATTTGAATTTACTATGATCTTAACTAAGGGAAACGGATCCCCTGGCTGATAATCAAGGAATTCTTCCCTAATTCTTTAAACTAAAAGAAGCTGACTCAATAAGTAGAAATTCTTACTTATTGAGTCAGCTGTTTTTTATCGCAAAATATATCCCCCATCCGGAAATAAAGTACTTCCTGTTGTATAGCCATTGGTCATCAAATAAATCGTTGTATGTGCTGCTTCGTCGGCATGGCCAACCCTGCCAAGGAGATTGATATTCGTATATTCGTCGTAAGCCTTGTCTCTAGTTTCCTGTTCTGCGCCTTCCCAATTAAAGTTGGTATGGATGGTTCCAGGGGAAATAACATTTACCCGAATCGGAGCCAATTCTACTGCTAATGCTTTTCCCAGACTTTCAATTGCGCCGTTACAAGCTGCATAGGAGGCACCGTCTGCAAGTGGACGTTGGCTGAATGCGCCGGACATAAGAACAATGGAGCCTGTAGGGTTGATAAAAGGGATAGCATGCTTTACAGCATTATATTGCGGCCAGAACTTTGCATTAAAGCAATTGTGAGCAACCTCTAAGCTCGAAGTAATCGGTCCTCTAACATAGGAGGCTCCCGGAGTGAACAAATGGTCAAATGCGCCGATTTTTTCAAAGAAAGCTTTCAAGTCCTGTTCATTTTGATTATCTAGTGAATGAATTTCAACAGAATCGAATCCCAGAAGCTGTTGAGCATTCTCTAATTTATCTTGTGAACGCCCAGCGATTATGACAGCTGCGCCTTGTTCAACCGCTTGTTTGGCAGTCGCAAGCCCTATTCCGGAGCTTCCTCCGATAATGACGATACGCTGGTTTTTTAATGAAATAGTGGACATATTTATCTTCTCCGTTCATAGTTAATTGGACTTATTAAGTTCTGTTTTTTATTATTAGCTATAAAATATAACCTGCACAGTACGCACTATTTTCGTACTAGGTACGATTTTTCGTACTAGCTGGTTCGAACATATAGTTATATAACTATCGAAAGAGGGGATCACATGGATTTGCTGGAGCCGAGATTGACTGGGGTTCTTACAACACTTGAAAAGATCGGTGGAAAGTGGAAGCCGCTCATTTTATTTATTTTATTGATAGATGGCACAAAAAGATTTGGGGAACTTAGACGGATCATCCCTGATGTTTCCCAAGGTACGTTAGCTAAACAATTACGTGAGCTTGAAGAGGATCAGCTTATCGACCGGGTGAGTTATCATGAGCTTCCTTTGAGGGTAGAATATAGTATTTCAGAACATGGAAAATCGCTAATTACAGTGTTGGATAGCATGTGTGGCTGGGGTAGGATGCATAAAGAATATTTGAATAATACAAATAAGTAGAGGGGGGACATTATTATTCATACTATTTTGCAGGAACCAACGGGTCAGACCTACAAGACGCTGGTACAGGTAGCTATGGAAGTATGTGATGAATTTATTCTAGTAAAACGTGATCAGATGGAGTTGGAGCCAGAAGGAGTTGAACTGCTTGAACAGCTGCAACCATTTCTCAAAAAGGTCATAAAAGATGACTATTGGCCGGGGACTCGGCTTATGGGGCATTATGCAGATGTTTATTTTTTTCATTGTTCACCTGAAGCGGTCGATATTCTTTTATCCTATTCCACCAGCTTGTACTCGTGGGTACAGACCAGGCTGCCTGATGATCTTTGTTTTCTAAAACAAGGACAACCGTGGCTAATCAATACAGCCCATGAGAGAGAAAGCAATTTGATCACTGATGTGAATGAGGAACTTAATAGACTAGAGGAGTGCGGATTGTTGTTCCGTGACTTATCTGAGTTTTATAACGTTGATTAAAAATTTAACTCATATTTAGTGCAGAAGAACCCGCATTTGGTGCGGGTTCTTCTGCATGCTCATTAATATTTCTACGCATCTGTTAAACTACAAGATTTCATATATTCAAAGAAAAGTATTGATAATTATTCTCATATGATTTAATATGATAACGATTCTCATTATCATCACTTTGGTTTGAAGAATGATAAATAAAATATAGATGGGGAGATTGAATATGAATCAGAAAAAATATTTATTAGCTGGGGTATCAGCAGTTTTAGCTTTGAGTTTGGCAGCTTGCGGTAACAATGAGAAGGATAAGACAGCTTCAGAAAAAAGCACAAATAATGCTGCAGTAGCAGCAGAAGGAACAGCAAATAACAAAGGAAATGCGGCTCAGGAGGCAGTTGCCACTGAACAAACCGTTACATATTTGGGCAAGGATTATGTCGTGCCTGCAGAGATTAATAATATTGTAGCAGCAAGTCTCGAATCTATGGAGGATGCCGCCATACTGGGAGTGAAACCTGTAGGTGTACTTGCGATAGCTGATGCTATTCCAGGTTATCTGTCAACAGAGCTAGCGGGTGCATCCTTAGTGGGGGATAAATTTGCTCCAAGTAATGAAGCGATCCTGCAGCTGGATCCAGATGTTATCTTAGGGTCTTCCAAGTTTGGGGAAGATGTGGCAGGCGCACTTAATAAAATTCAAACGATGATTCCTTATTCACATATTTCAACGAACTGGAAAGATAACTTGCTCTTATTAGGTCAATTATCCGGTAAGACGGCAGATGCGGAAAAGATTATTAGCGATTATGAATCTAAAGCCGCTGATGCTAAGGCTGAAATCGGAGAAAAGCTGAAAGATCAATCCATTCTAGTCATTCGTATTCGTCAAGGCAGTATGTGTGTATATCCTGCTGGCGTTTATTTGAATCCGGTTATTTATGAAGATCTGGGCGCTGCCATTCCTGAGGTGATCTCCTCTACAGAGGCACAAGCAGAGCTTTCATTAGAAGCTTTGGCGGATATTAATCCGGACTATATTTTCTTGCAGTTTGAGACTAGTGAGAATACTGATAATGCAACAGCACTTGATGATTTGCTCAAGAATCCGATCTTCAAAAGCGTTACTGCTGTCAAAAATAATCATGTGTTTGTAAATGCAATTGATCCGTTGGCACAAGGTGGAACGGCTTGGTCTAAAGTAAGATTCCTGGATTCAGCAATTGAAAACCTGTTGAAGTAAAACCAAAGGTGCGATGAATAAAATGAATACAAAAAATTGGAAAGTTATATTGATCCTATCAACTTCTCCATTATTCATCGTATTAGCAATTGTTGTATCCGTCTTATATGGTGTTAAAGATATTGGAATATTGACAATATGGCAGGCGATTACACACTTCGATGCTAATAATGTGGACCACAACATTATTATGACATCTAGATTTCCGCGTGTAATCGCCGCTTTATTAGTTGGAGCGGCTCTGGCTGTTTCAGGGGCGTTAATGCAGGGGGTTACACGTAACTATCTTGCATCACCATCGATTATGGGAGTAAATGACGGATCGGCATTTGTTATTACGTTGGCTATGGTGTTTTATCCGGGATTATCGAATGTTCAGATGATTATTTTATCCATGGTGGGTTCAGCCATCGGAGCGGGTTTGGTTTTCGGATTTGGTTCCTTGGTCAAAAACGGTTTATCACCAGTCAGGTTAGCTATTATTGGGACTGTAATTGGTACTTTTTTAAGTAGTATCGCCTCAGCAGTAGCGATGTTTTTTCAAGTCTCACAAAATGTTAGCGTTTGGTATAGCTCGAAAATACATACCGTTAATCCAGATATGCTAATATTATCGATTCCTTTTATAATCGTTGGACTGCTCTTGGCGGTTAGTATTTCTAAATCAGTAATGGTTGCTTCCCTAGGGGATGAAACGGCGATTAGCTTGGGTCAACGAACAAAATGGGTGAAAATTGTCAGTATTATATCTGTTATATGTCTGACCGGGACAGCAGTAGCTTTAGTTGGCAAGATAGCCTTTGTGGGCCTAATCATTCCTCATATTACACGTTTTATCGTAGGTATAGACTATCGCTTTATCATTCCTTGCTCAGCGGTGATTGGAGCTGTTTTTTTAGCGTTATGCGATGTCTTAAGCCGTTATATTAACTTTCCGTTTGAGACGCCAATCGGTGTTGTAACAGCCTTTATTGGAATCCCGTTCTTCCTTTATTTAATTCGGGTTAAAGGGGGAGAGCAGCGTGGATAGAAGTAAAATACAGTTTAGCCGCTATATGCTGACACTATTAGTTTTTATCCTGTTAACCCTTGTGGCGGGGTATTTTCATCTTACGAATGGCGTGTTTGATATGTCTGTAATGGATGTGATAAAAACGCTGCTGCGAATAGATCCTAACCCTAAATTTGATCTGGTTATTTTTCAGTTTCGGTTACCACGGATCATTATTGCTTCTTTAGTAGGAATAGGTCTGGGGATGGCGGGAACTGTCATTCAAGGAATTACCCGTAACGGGCTGGCTGATCCAGGGATCCTTGGGATTAATGCAGGCGCTGGAGCTGCCATCGTCGCGTTTATGTTTTTCTTTCAGATGTCGGGAGTTACTTTTTTCAAAGAAAGCTGGTTCTCGATACTAGCCATGCCGCTGTTTGGTTTTGTAGGTGGGCTTGCCGCAGTTGTGATTATCTTTATTTTCTCTTGGCGGAATGGTGCACTCGATATGCAACGCTTGATTTTGACAGGGATCGCGATTAGTAGTGGTTTTGGTGCGTTGTCGTTGTATATTTCTCTGAAAATGAATGCAAGTGATTATGAAATGGCCGCGGTTTGGAGTGTCGGAAGTATTTATAGCGCGAACTGGACTTATATCATTATGATCGCACCTTGGGTGCTTATTTTAGGATTTGTAATGTATCGAAAAAGCTATTTACTCAATTATTTTCAATTGGAGGATTCCAGTACAAAAAGCTTGGGGATCTCGGTAGAAAAAGAAAAGCTGATCTTTCTGTTATGCAGTGTGGGGATTGTAAGTGTTTGTGTATCTGTATCCGGTTCTATAAGTTTTATAGGCTTGATGGCTCCTCATATCGCCAGACGATTAGTAGGAATTAATCACCGCTATATTATGTTATCCAGTGCAGTGGTTGGGATGTTTTTGCTGGTGATCTCAGATTATTTTGCCAAAACAATATTTCAGCCGGCAGAGTTACCCGTGGGTATAGTCGTTTCGATTATTGGTATTCCATATTTCTTATATTTATTAGCCAAGTCAAGAGTGTAGGGGAGAGAGTACAGAAAAAATGACAACACAAGTAGAGCTCGAACACACAGAATCATGGAAACTTGAATCTCAGTATATGGGTTACACGTACGATATAAAGGTTTCTCTTCCCAGAGAAGCAGCACCAGAAAAGGGCTTTCCAGTATATTACATGCTCGATGGTAATTCATATTTTCAATTAGGTCGGGATGTCGTAAAACTGCAGTCAAGAAATGCCCCAAAAACTTTTATTGCACCAGCAATTGTGATTGGAATTGGACATTATGGTACAGATGAAGAGGTCTCTAAAAGAAGATTTTATGATTTCACACCTCCTGCGAGGCAGTATGTATATCCGGATCGATTGAAAAATGCTGACATAGGACCACATGGTGGGGCTGAGAAGTTTTTAGCTTTTTTAGAATTAGAGTTAATGCCAGCAATCAACAAGAAATATAATGTGGATCAGCATAAACAAGCCTTGTTTGGTCACTCTCTCAGCGGTTTATTTGTCCTCTGGACGTTATTCACTCGTGCGAAGCTATTCCAGTATTATTTGGCCTCTAGTCCATCCATTTGGTGGAATGATCATGAAATCCTGACGTATGCGGAGCGGTTTAATAACAATGGTCAAGTGAAGATGACCGATAAACAAAAGTTATTGATTACCGTAGGGAGTGAAGAGTCGTTTATGGTCGATGACGCAGCATTATTATTTTCAAAAATGAATGAATATGCTCTGCCTAATTTAGAGGTTGAGCACTATGTCGCACCCAATGAAAATCACGCTTCTGTAGTGCCAACGATTATGAGTAGAGCGTTTCGAGTGCTGAACTGTTAAGGAGTGGGGATATGACGCAAATTAGGGCAGGCGAGCTTGTGCTTTTTGAACATATAGATCGTCAGATTACCGTGTATTTACCGAAAGAATATCATCTATTTCCGGAGCGGATATTTCCAGCGGTTTTCTTACAGGATGGAGATTTTTTGTTCAAAGAGGCGATTATAGCTATAGAGAAAGATGTGGAAGAGGGAGTAACAGAGCCGGTTATTTTTATCGGGATTGATTCTCAACTGCGGAATGATGAATATACACCTTGGGAAATGCCTGCTCTTTTTAAGGATTGGTCCTTTGGGGGCAAGGGCGATGATTATTTGAATTACGTCTATCAGGATCTTGTACCCTATATCAAAAGCTCCTATCGCATCTCTAACGAGCCGAAGAAATTGGCTTTGGGTGGTGTTTCACTAGGTGGATTAATAAGTCTGTACGCAATGTACAAGACTGAAGCTATTTTTGGAAATTTTATATTCATATCTGCGTCTGTATGGTTTAAAGATTTCATTCATTACATGGAAGCTTCAAGACTAGATAGGGAATGCAGAATTTATATGTATGTTGGTGAACAGGAAGGTATCCACAAGACAAATGTCCAGAAGGACATGGTGCCTAACAGCAAACGTGCTTATGATATTTTAAAAGAGAAGATTGATGAAGCTGATCAGCGTGTGAAGTTTGAGACGGATCCGCTGGGCACGCATAATGACATGTTTTTCCTGCAATATTTTCCGAATAGTATCAGGTTCTTATTTCCTGCAAAATAAACATAATAGGACGAGCGGGAGAGAGTAGCCTTGCTTCGTCCTATTTATCGATGAAAAGGGTCATGGCTAGCACATAGCTGCTCTAGTTATTCTTCTGTAAATTCTCGAGATGGGCATCCAAATTGTCGAAGGTTTGGGAAATCCCCTCTAACATCCCCATATCAATAACTTGTTGCAAGGCTTCCGGAGAAGAGTATTTACCGGTATTCACCAGCTTCGTTTGACCATCCAGGACGATAAAATCTAGTTGGACAAGCGTCTCAGGCAAATCTTTTGAAATATTACCCTCTGCATCTGAGAACCCATCTGTATAAATGACTTGTTCTGGGACTGTAATTTCCTTATACAATGCCTTGCCCCAAGACTCCATACCGTAGAAATCACCTTGATTCTTATCCTCGCACTTCATGCAATAATGCCAAGTACCCCCTGGACGGAAATCGACATTACATACGGGAAGCGTCCAACCTTTTGGACCCCACCAGTGCTTCAAATGCTCAGCCTCAGAAAAAGCTTTGAATACAAGTTCACGTGGAGCTTGGAATACGCGCTCTAATACTAACGTGTTGCCATCAACAATTTTGGATACCACTTGGTTGGACGGGTTAGAATTTGTCATGGGATAGATCCTCCTCAAATTTGTTTGCTTCCTGCCAATTTCAGCCTGAGACTATGATTTTTTATTGTTTTCATTGCTCTGTAGCTTTTGCAAATAATCATCCAGTCGATCATATCGTTCTTCCCATATATGGCGGTAGGAGTCTAACCAATCGTCTATTTCCTTAAATGGATCAGGACGGAGCTTGCAAATGCGCTTGTTAGCAACAGCTTGAACTTCAATTAAGCCTGCTTCACTAAGGACACGCAAATGCTTGGACGCTTGAGGCTGCCGTAGCTGAAGACTTTCTGCAATCTCCCCAACGGTTAAGGGATTAACCCGTAATAGTTCAACGATCTGCATGCGGTGTGGCTCAGCTAAGGCACTCATAACGTTAGTATTCATAAACGAGGATCACTTCGATTCATTAAATTCATTCGCTCTATTAATGACGCACCATGGTTAAACGGCTCTATAGCGCCTCCTTTTTGTTATTTCCTGTTTGTAATATTAATTTTAATATACCATGACAGGAATATTCCTGTAAAGGAATGTATAAAATGCATTGAATGACACCTGCAAAAGAAGGGCATGATACAAGCATTAAAAAGAAATATGTTCCATGATAACCATCAAACTTTACAAAAAACATAGGAATAGATATAATTAAGTATAACTTATCGGGTTTTAGAAATACGCAAGGGGCCTAACGCCAGTGGGCTCCTTTTGTATTTCTTGGCCATGTTACAGGAGGGTGAAGGTCATACACAATGAAAAGATTATGGTTTGTGTTCATTATGGTCCGCATGGGGAGCGTTTAATCCGGCGTGGTGTCCAACTAT
Source organism: Paenibacillus sp. FSL R5-0928 (assembly GCF_037970385.1). Taxonomy (NCBI): domain Bacteria; kingdom Bacillati; phylum Bacillota; class Bacilli; order Caryophanales; family Paenibacillaceae; genus Paenibacillus; species Paenibacillus sp. FSL R5-0928. The sequence goes on from NZ_CP150225.1 coordinate 3,162,847, forward strand.
CTGAAATTATAGGGGCGCCATTGTTTGTATTAAATGTCGATAGTTCGGATATTGATGAATATAATCAGAGCAAAGAAATGTATATGACGGTCTGGAAACGTCTTGCCGATGAAGCTGGCGCAGAGTTTATCATTCGGAAACGTGAAGGCCGAAAAACAACAGATATTATTGTAGAAGTTGCTGAAGAGAATGAGGTTACACAGATCGTCATTGGACAATCTGCTCAAACTCGGTGGCAGGAGCTTACCAAACGTAATTTCATCAATGAACTCATTGGTAAAATGAAAATGATGGATCTGCATGTCGTGGCTGTGCAGCGGATGCGCGCCGGGTTGGAAGAAACCCATGAGGAAGGCGTTATCGCCTACCTGGTCAAAAACGGGGCTGAATATCAGCTCAGTGATGAACCTCAGGGAGAGTATTCGCTTAAGGGAAAGTTCTTTCACGAACTACACACAGAATTTGAGAACGGTTTATTCAGAATTGAGCAGGAAGATGGAAAGGCTAGATATCTGCATATTTGTGATGGCACATTGACCGATTCTTTATAATCGGGCTTGCCCTTATCAACATTGGGGCCTTGTATATAAGGCCCTACCAATCATATGATCTTTGGCTTTTGGTAAAAAAGTAAGTACTAAAGTTCACAACTTGATAAGCTCAAGTGGAAAAGGAGGACTGCCTTTGCTGCATGTAATCATACTTGTTCCGTTTCTAATGGCCTTAGTAATCGCACTTTTGTCCAAGAGAGCACCCAACCTTCATAGAGGATGGCTTGTTTTCCCTGGTTCACTCGTTTTGTTTGTTTATTTCTTAACCCGGATTCCCGTTATTAAGGGTGGGGATTTGGGATATGAAACCATTTCATGGATTCCTTCACTAGGAATTGATTTGGTTTTCCATCTGGATGGATTAAGTTTGTTGTTTGCTTTGCTAATCACTGGGATGGGTAGTCTTGTAATTATCTATTCAATTTATTATCTTGACCGGCGAAAAGAAGCGTTAACCCCTTTTTATATTTATCTGATGTTGTTTATGGGGGCGATGCTTGGCGTTGTGCTCTCGGATAACTTGATGGTGTTATACGGCTTTTGGGAATTAACAAGTGTTTCGTCATTTCTGTTAATTGCCTTTTGGCATCGGCGGCAAAAATCGCGGTATGGTGCTCTCAAATCTATGTTGATTACCGTATTTGGTGGTTTAGCGATGTTTGCCGGCTTTTTAATGCTTTATGTAATGACAGGCACCTTTAGTATCCGGGAAATTTGGAGTGAGGTTGGCGATATTAGCGGGCATGCTTTATTTATTCCGGCGATGCTACTAATTCTTTTAGGCGCCTTCACCAAATCAGCGCAGTTCCCGTTTCATATCTGGCTGCCAGATGCCATGGAGGCACCTACACCCGTTAGCGCCTATCTTCACTCGGCAACGATGGTTAAAGCTGGATTGTATCTTGTCGCCCGTTTCAGCCCTGTTTTTGCGGGGCAATATGAGTGGTTCTGGGTTGTGTCAGGCGTCGGTTTGATCACCTTGATTTATGGCTCTATCCAGGCGATGAAGCAGACGGACCTGAAGGCTCTATTAGCCTATTCAACGATTAGTCAACTTGGACTGATTATGGGATTGCTGGGAATGGGATCGGCAGCGGCATTTTATGTAGGGGGAGATTCAGTCATTTACACTGCTGCAACAACAGCGGCTATCTTTCACCTTATTAACCATGCCATCTTTAAAGGCTCTTTGTTTATGATGGTCGGTATAGTTGACCATGAGACGGGTACCCGCGACCTGCGAAAGCTGGGCGGACTGATTTCCATTATGCCGGTTACCTTTACGGTAGCGATGATCGGCAGTTTCTCGATGGCTGGTTTGCCGCCATTTTCCGGGTTTTTAAGTAAAGAAATGTTTTTTACAGCTGTTCTGAATATCCGAAACCTGGATATATTGTCTGTTCCCTCGTTGTTTACGCTCTTCCCGGTTTTGGCCTGGATTGCCAGCGTGTTTACTTTTGCATACAGTATGATTTTGGTTTTTCACACCTTTTTCGGAAAATATCAGCCTGAGAAGCTGGACAAAAAACCGCATGAAGCCCCATTTGGACTTCTGCTTGCCCCGTGCCTGCTAGCAGTGCTGTCTATATTTATCGGTTTTTTCCCGAATATATTATCCAATACACTTATTATCCCTGCAATGAATGCTATTCACCCAATCTTGCAGACCGGAGAACCCTTTGTTGTGAATATTCATTTCTGGCACGGCTTTACACCAGAAATATGGATGACACTTGGTGTTGTGATTCTTGGTATTATTGTATACCGAATCTATGGCCGCTGGAGTCTGGTCGATAAAGAATGGGGCAGTGGCTACACTTTAAATCAAGTCTATGACGGAGTAATCCGGCTGGTCGAGAAATCGTCTAGGGCGTTGACTGGCACCTATATGACAGGTTCTATGCGCCATTACTTGATGTATATCTTCGCTTTCCTAATCGTAGCCATTGGTGGAGCCGTGTGGTATACCGATGGAATTACGCTTGGGACAACTGAATATGCTCCGTTTTCGTTGTTTGAAGTTATTGTTGTTATGGTTATGCTTGTGGGCGCTTTGGCTATCCCATTTGTACGTTCCAGAATCACAGCCATTTTGTTAACAGGAATGGTTGGTTATATGGTTACTTTACTCTTTGTTCTGTTCCGGGCACCTGATCTGGCGCTTACGCAGATGATTGTCGAAGTAGTATCCGTTACATTGTTCCTGCTATGTTTTCGGCATTTGCCTAAGCTGGAGAAAGAACCGTTCAAACTTCGGTCCCGCTTGCCTAAGCTAATTATTTCCATCGGGATGGGAATAACCATGACATTGGTTGCACTTGCTGCTTTAGGCAGTAGTCCGTTCGAATCCATCTCGAAATATTATGTGGAGAATAGCTATACCTTGGGTGGCGGTAAAAATATTGTTAATGTTCTGCTCGTTGATTTCCGCGGCTTTGATACCATGTTTGAAATTACAGTGCTTGGCCTTGCCTCACTTGCTATTTATTCCATGATCAAACTGCAGTTGGATACGGATGGAACTATTGCCCCACTGAAGCGGGCTGTGAAGGATAATAAACCACGTTCTTCTGTAAGTGATGATGTGTTACTACAAGCGGTAGCTAAAGTAGCCTTCGTTATGATACTAATATTTTCGCTTTATCTGTTTTTCGCCGGACATAATAATCCGGGAGGCGGATTTATTGGAGCATTGATGGCATCAGCCGCATTGGTACTGCTCGCCATTACTTTTGGGATTGATATGGTTGAGAAGGTATTGCCTATCGACTATCGTAAGTTAATCGCGATAGGGGTATCTGTAGCTTTTCTTACAGGAATAGGTTCGTTTTTATTCGATGTACCTTTTCTGAGCCAAGCGTTTGGCTATTTCCAACTGCCACTTATGGGCAAAACAGAACTGACCACAGCAATGTTCTTTGATCTCGGTGTTTTCTTAGCTGTTATTGGTGTCACTATGAATATCATATTTACGATCGGGAGGGATAGCTAATGGAGCTTATTATTGCCCTGGCGATCGGTGTACTGTTTTCCGTAGGTGTTTATCTAGTTCTTTCCAAAAGCTTGCTGCGTATCCTTCTGGGAACCACTTTAATAACGCACGGCGTTCATTTGTTGTTACTGACAATGTCTGGCCTCAAGACAGGTGCTGCACCATTGCTGGGTGAGGAAGCGGAAGCTTATGTCGATCCTTTGCCGCAGGCGCTCATTTTGACCTCTATTGTAATTAGCTTTGGAGTAACAGCATTTTTTATTGTTTTGGCATACCGGACTTACCGCTCGACGGGTACCGATGATGTGGAAGGAACCAAGGAGGAGAGACGATGAACAACTTGTTAGTGCTGCCTCTGCTGATTCCGGCCATTACGGCAGTTATACTCATTTTTCTGAAAGAACGAGTACGTCTGCAACGAATCATAAGTGCCGTCAGTGTGTTTTTAAATATCTTTGTTGCAGGATTCATTGTGTATCAGGTAAATACAAACGGTATCCAGACCTTATATATGGGGGGATGGCGTCCACCTTATGGCATTGTGTTTGTTGCCGATATGTTTTCGGCATTGCTCGTGTTGACAGCGGCCATTGTTGGTGCGGCTTGTCTGTTTTTTTCCTTCGCTAGCATTGGGGAAGACAGAGAACGGTTTTATTACTACCCGTTTTTCCATTTTTTATTAACCGGGGTTTTTGGCTCTTTCCTCACCGGGGACCTGTTTAACTTGTTTGTCTGCTTTGAGGTGCTGTTAGTTGCTTCTTACGCTTTGATCGTACTTGGTGGGTCCAAGGGTCAACTGCGAGAGACATTAAAGTATGTATTAATTAATGTGATTTCCTCTTCCTTGTTTGTGGCGACGATTGCTTATTTATATGCTGCGACAGGCACACTGAATATGGCGCATTTATCTATGCGTGTAGCAGAGGCGGGACAAGGCGGTGTAATGAACGTCATTGCGGTCCTGCTGCTAATTGTATTTTCGATTAAGGCAGGTTTGCTGCTCTTTTTCTGGCTTCCCGATTCCTATAGTGCACCGCCATTGGCTGTTAGAGCCCTGTTTGGGGCTTTGTTAACCAAGGTCGGATTGTATGCAATTACACGTACCTTTACTTTGATTTTTATTCAAGAACCGGGACTCACCCATACATTGATTGCCTGGATGGCGGGGGCGACAATGATACTTGGGGCAATCGGGGCATTGGCTTACAACGATCTGGGCCGAATATTTAATTATAATATCATCATCAGTGTAGGATTTATTGCTTTTGGGATCTCTGTCGCAACTCAGGATTCGTTAAATGGTGTAGTGTTTTATTTAATGCATGACATGGTTGCCAAAGCATTATTATTTTTCCTGGGTGGGATGATTATCTCAGCTTCGGGCACCGACCGATTAAAAGAAATGGGTGGTTTGATCCGACGTTATCCGTGGACCGGCTGGATGTTTTTTGTACTGACTTTGGCATTGGTTGGTGTTCCACCCCTTAGTGGTTTCGCTGGAAAAGTGATGATGGTGCGTAGTGGATTTGGAGAGAATCACGTGGCTCTGGCGCTGATTGCACTTGCATCCAGCTTTGTAGTGTTATATTCCTTGATCAAGGTATTCCAGCAAGTATTCTGGGGTGGCGAGAAAAGGGAAGAACAAGTCAAACCGCTTCATTATAAAGCCATGATGGCACCGGCGGCTGTTCTGTTCGTGATTGTAATACTGATGGGTGTAGGTGCGGAGACGGTAAACGGTTTTGTGAGTCAAGCCGGAGCCGTACTGGCTGATCCAGCACTATACATTAACGCTGTCATGAAGGAGTGATACTATGGCTTTTCAACTATTATTGAATTTCATGATAGCATTCCTGTGGATGTTCCTGCACAATGACTGGACTGGGCCACGTTTCGTCATTGGTTTCTTGATCGGTATCCTCATTCTGCTCGGAATGCGACGTTTTTGGCCCAGATTATATCTAGGAAAAGTGTGGGCAATTATTAAGCTAATCCTTTTGCTGCTGCGGGAACTGGTCGTTTCAAGTTATGTAGTGGTAAAAGCCGTTCTGAGACCGGAGCTTAATATACGTCCAGCAATCTTGAAATATACTACAGAGCTGAAATCGGATTGGGAAGTGGCTACTTTGATCACATTGCTCTGCCTTACTCCCGGATCTGTGGTACTTGAAGTATCGGATGATAACCGGACTTTGTATATTCATGCCATGGATGTTGATGATCCCGCACAGTTCAGAGCGAATATCCGTGACACCTTTGAGCGTGCGATATTGGAGGTGACCCGTTAATGATCCATTTTATTCTTATGCTCTCGCTTACGATTATGGCGCTGGCGATTGGTGTATGCGCCTGGCGTTTGTTGAAGGGACCTTCTTTGCCTGACCGGGTAGCAGCACTGGATACGATTGGAATTAATCTGTTAGCCATGGTAGCCGTTCTTTCTGTTTTACTCCGAACGCAGGCTTTTATCGAAATTATTTTGTTAATAGGCATTCTTTCCTTTATCGGCACGACGGCATTTGCCAGATACATCGAAAGGGGAGTGGTGCTAGAACATGGAAACGATCAAGACAGTCGGTGAATTGCTGTTTGCTTTGTTAATTCTGATGGGGGCATTGCTTAGTGCTGTAAGTGCTTATGGACTGATTCGGCTGCCTGATGTTTATCTGAGATCGCATGCCGCTGCTAAAAGTGCAACCCTTGGTGTTTTATGTGTTCTGAGCGGGGCCTTTCTATATTTTGCATTTTTTCTAGATCATATAAGTGCTAAGCTGCTACTGGGGATTGTCTTTGTATTTATGACCTCACCTTTATCTGCGCATTTGACAGGTAGAGCTGCTTATCGCTCAGGGGTTCCCTTATGGAATCGCAGAATTCAGGATGATTTAAGAGAGGTACTGGAGAAAGAAAAAGCTGTAGCAGCATCCCCTGAACGGGATGTGCCTCAAGAATAAAATTCAGGAAATGTTAGTCTGTAATTTCGGATTACAACAATAAGTTTGGATCGCAATAGCTAAAAAGCAACAACCCTGCATGAAAACGCGGGGTTGTTGCTTTTTTAGATTAAAACTACTCTTTTTTTGTTATCTTAACGAACTAATATTTTGCCTTCTCCAGCAAGTATGCGAAGTACCCTTGGGAGTCGTTCACCGTCATTCTCAGGGATGTCCAACTGAATGCCGTAGTGGAAACTGCCTTGTTGTTCTTTGTTCCATTTCAATATTCCTTCTATGTACATAGATTCATCCGTAAGATTCATTTCCATGCCAATGCGTACTAGGTTATTTTCTGGGTTGATATTGAGGGGTAACGATAAGTGGCAACCCGATCGACTGATGTCGAACAATACAGCCCTTACAGGCTTGGAAGGAACCTGGATGCCGTTAATAGTAAGAATATGAAGATCAAATGTTACAGGTTCTTTAAGGGTATATCGAAAAGGTTCGGTTCTGCGATTAGTGTTCATATGCTCCTCCATACTTTTCCATGTAATATAAATTATCGACATAAAAGTAGGATTAGTGAAGAGTTGATTCTATTTTTGATTTATTTCACTACTTGAGCAGTCTCGTAGGTAAGGCAGCGCAGACTTTGATCAGGATAACGCATTTCTGCTGTGTAGCTGCTGCCATCTTCCAGCATCATCTGAACAGCGACCATGCCGCGTTTATCATTGGTTTCAGTGTTGATTAGTGTTGCTGTAACAATTTTTCGGCTTTCTTTTTGTTTATCTGTAAGGATAGTAATGGCCGTATTGATCCAACTAGCATCTTTATAGATGGCGCTGGCAGCAGAAGCGCTAATTGGTGTTCTTTTCAGAGAATTATTAATCGCGGTCGTATTCACTACCATACCGTTTATGGGATCAATTAGTACATCGTATTCCCAGAATTCCTTACCTTGCCCTTCTAGGGTCTTGGCGTTATATGGACTGAAATGTACAGCCCATGTCCACGGCAGCGAGGTTCGGGTATCACTCAGAATAACCCGCATCTGCAGCTTTCCCATGTCCACTTCGAATAATTTGCGAACGCTTGAAGCAGCGAGAGCAACGGTATCGCTTTGACTCAAATGCCCTACAGCAGGCGGTGTAACAGTGTTCCGTTTGGATACAGAAGTCTCATTACCAGCCATGTCTATGAAATTGTTAATTTGTTGTATTTCTTTAGGGCTCGTCTGCTGTTGTAGATCGTCATTCTCTGTGGACACCCGCGTGGGTGCTTCCAACTTCACCCCTGGGGTTTTGATGCTGGTTAAAGCTAAATGGGTGGTGTTTTGAATGACTGCACTGACGATTAGCAGACTCCCCGAGAACAGGAGTACAGCTAAAGCAGTGGGGAATTTTTTGTTATTCACTTGAATAACCTCCATTTGCTTCGGATGATGCTGAATCTTCCTAACCTTAAACTATAGATGTTATAGAGTAGGTGAACAGATGTTATGGAGTTGTAAAAAGATGCGGATACTTGTTCCTTGACCTAAAGTAGAATTCAGTGAAATTCTGGCTTGATGTGCATCTGCGATTTGCTTGCATAAAGATAAACCAAGACCCGCACCCCCGTATTCGCGTGTGCGCGATTTTTCACCTCGATAAAAGGGTTCAAAAACACGCGCGCTCTGTTCCGGGGTCATCCCAAATCCCGAATCACATACTTCCAATATGGCTTCATTTTGCAATGCATAGGCAAGCAAGCGGATGGTGCTCCCTTGCGGAGATGCATGAATGGAATTTTCGACAAGGTTAACCAAGAAGGAAGCTAGCAGATCATGATCACCCCAAACCGCAGGGATCGAATAATCCATTTCTAGTTTGATGCCTGCTTCGTCCAATTTAAGCTGCACAATCTGTTTAACCGATTTGAACAAATCTGATATGTCTACTTGTTTCAGAGTCAGAGGATGATGCCGTAGGACGGACAAATCCAGCAGTTTGAAGGCTAAATTCTTCAGGCGTAAGGTTTCACTAAGGATATATTGACCTGCCATCTGCTGTTCTTCCTGGCCTATATTTGCGGAAGTCAGAAATTCAGCAAATCCCTGCATACTGGTTAAAGGTGTGCGCAGTTCGTGGGCGAGGTTATCGACCATTCTCTGCTTTTCATCGGCCATATTAGACAGTTCGATCACGTGCTGTTCCACTGCGTTTGCCATTCGGTTAAAGTTCAGGGCTAACTCACCAAATTCATCTTTACTGCGCAACTGCACACGCTCAGTATATTTGCCTTCAGCGATCGTTTTTGTAGTCTTTGAAAGCTGTTTAAGTGGTTTGGTCAACTGCCGGATCAGCAAGTAGAGTAATAGGAGCAGAATTGGACCGATAATCCAGTTAATCATTACAAAAAAACGGTTCAGCTCATGCTGCTTAGCATACAGGTCACTGATATCACGTTGATAAACGATCGTCAAAGCTTGATAGGGAGCAGGGAGCTCAGTAGAGAGTTGAATAGAATGTGATTCCGGCGTTGAGACGGATGGGACTCCGGCATTCGGATAAACCAGCTGGTCATTCTCCCAGAGCTGTAGTCCGATTCCCTGCTTATGATAAAATTCACCATAGGATTGAGCCACGCTGGAGATTAAAGTAGAGGTAAGTGTGGCCCCACGGGTCTGAATCGATTCAAGATTTTCATAAATGTTGTTTGCAATTAATAGCTGTTCGCTTGAAGCACGCTGCATTTCGCTGTCCATGTTCAGCTGCCAGCTTTTTTTCATAATCATTATTACACTCACATCTAGGGCGACGATGAAGAAGGCGAGGACTGACAGCAGAATTTTATGCCAGAATCTCATACTAGACCTGAACTTCCAAGCGGTAACCAAGCTTAAATACGGTTTTAATTCGTTCTTCCCAGCCTAGTTTTTTGCGCAGCTGCCTGATGTGGACATCTACGGTACGGGTATCTCCTTCAAAATCATAGCCCCAGGCTAATTCCAGCAACTTTTCCCTTGATAAAGCAATGTTTCTGTTGCGGATAAGGACTTCAAGAAGCTCAAATTCCCTAGCGGTTAAATCTACGGGTAGTTGATCCACCATGACAAGCCTCTCAAGATAACGTACTTCAACGTTTTCACAAAGAAAATTGGAAGTGCCTTTTTCGCTCCTGCGTAACACCACATTGATTCTTGCCAACAATTCAAGGATTTCAAAAGGTTTAATGATATAATCATCGGCGCCCAGCTCAAAGCCCTTGATGCGATCAGCCAGTGAATCTTTAGCGGTGATTAGAATCACCGGAATTTGTAAGTGAGCAATCCGCTGCATGATCTCAAAACCATCCAGTTCGGGCAGCATTATATCGAGCAGAATTAAATCGGCCTTTTCACGTTCCAGCAGTTCAATAACCTCCAGCCCGCGATAAGCCTTGCTATAGGTATGTCCGACTAATTTTAGATTCATAGTAATTAAGTCACTGATTGCACGTTCATCTTCTACGACTATGATATGGCCCATAGTTCATTGTTCCCTCCTAAGCTAGCAAATCACTTCCTAATGCTAATAAACTATAAACAACTTATTACAGAATTGTCCAGTGAAGGTATGAAAAAGCATCTAGTTCTTCATAATTTTGATTGTGAATAGAGCTCAAAAAGGACTGAAAGAGAACGAAAGCAGTCTCTTAATCAATCCTAAAACACATCATTATAAGCCTTTGCAACTCTTTATTAATTGGAAATTCCATCCGTTGTTGACTTAGGCAAGGGGGTATCGGGGGCAATAAAATCGTGAACGATTTGACGGAAATATTCGTGATTATCATAGCTGTTGTACATACGCCAGGCCACCGTTTGGGAGTTGCCGAAAAATAACCGCTCGAACTGGGTTTGACGACCTCCGAATGCACCCGCTCCTAGTTCCCACGCCAGCCGGAATAAGGCATTTCGATACCATGCATCCGAGACATTCCCCTTCAAATATTCATAAAGATAAGAACCAGCGCTTGATGTAAAGTCGGCTTCAGAGGGGATCATGATGAGACCGCTTGAACTGAGGTTTTGAACCATTTCAACCATTTCTGGATAAAACTCTGAAAAGTGAATGGTTGAAGCCAATAGTGGTCCCTTGTCTGGAACGAGATATCCAAATTTGTCGAGCGAAGCCCCTATTTCCGCTGCAAGTCTTAAGGCTTTGAAAGTTTCTAAATAGGTTAATATTCTGGAAATAGGCAAAATCGTGTAGGATTCAAGGACAGCGTTTTGTTCTTCAGCCAAAGACTCTAGCATACCAAGAAAAAACTCGGTTTTTGCAATATAGCGGGTGACAATTTGGTGGGCCATATGCGTATGAAAGTTACTCTCGCCGAATAATCGGGAACAGTACATCTCATCGCCATAATAAAATATACGATCATGAGGGATAAGTACACGGTCAAAGATAACAAGGGTATCCATTTCTTCATATCTTGAACTTAACGGATGGTCGTAAGTAGATGAGGCAGCGTAGCTTTCACGGCAAAAAAAAGTCATTCCAGGCAGATCATTAGGCACCGCAAAGGCAAACGCAAAGGGATTATCATCATCCACAAGTGAGGGTGAGGGAGTCGGGAATACAAGCATTTCATCGCAGGTAGCTCCCTGTGTTGCCATCATAAAAGCACCGGTAACAATCATCCCCTCATCATTGATTTCTACGACTTTAGCAGCGATAGAATCCTCTGTAGCATCAATCTGGCCGGATATTTTGCTGGCTTGAGGCTGGATGAAGGCATGGGATAAGGTAATGTCATAATCACGACAGTAGGCATAGTATTTTCTGAGGTTCTCAGCATATTTCGGATTAAGGTCCTCAAGGATATCAGCAGCTGTGAAGAGAGACATAATGGCTGTATTCATATAATCGGGGGAGCGTCCTAAAAATCCATGATGTCTATTGGACCAGAGTTCAATCATTTTTCTCCGGCGTTCTAAATCTTCAGCATTTTTGGGTGGAAGAAAAGATAAACCAACAGGATCTCCAGTATCAGGTGAAGGATAGGTCATCTGCGCCAAATAACGTTCATCACACTGCATGTTATACATTTCAGCTTGTGTTTGTATGAGACCCTGAAAGGCAGGGTGTTTGGATAAAGGACCTTCAATACGTGTTCCTCTGTACCAGATATTGATCTTTTGCCGGTCGATTCGTTCGATGTATTGATTACCTGTTTTTATAGGCATAGGTTCCACCTCATTGAAGTCATCTTTGACTAATAAGCCGTATTATTGCTATTAATGTACGTGACCATGAATCTACGTGTACATTGTCCATATACCGTGTGTGAACAGGGAGTTTGGGGTTGACATAAACGAAGCTGACTTGTATATTTTGGATATTGGATTACAAATGTAGTCATGCCAGGAAAGAATGGTGGATAGTATTATGTCTAAGGAAACTCCAAGGATTTCGGATGCCGAGTGGGAAGTGATGAAGGTGCTGTGGGCAAGTGCCCCGCGCACTGCAGGTGAGATTGTTGAAGCACTAGAAGGCAGCAGGGACTGGAACCCAAAGACGGTACGGACGTTGATTAAGCGTCTGACAGAGAAGCAGGCTATTGGTTATAACCAGACAGGTAGGGTGTATTCATATTATCCGCTGGTGAGGGAAGAGGAATGTGTCCAATCGGAGACACGATCCTTTCTGAAGCGGATCTACGGTGGAACTCTGCGCCCGATGTTGGTCAATTTTTTGCAGGATGAAAAGTTGTCCCGGGAAGATATTGAAGAATTGAAGAGAATTTTGGATGAACGAAAGGACTGAGCCGCTTGCTGGAAGCTGCATACAATCTGTTCGTCAAGGTATTGTCGCTGTCTGCCATGGCGAGCGTGCTGGCTCTGCTGATCTTATTGACCCGGTTCCTGTTCAAGGATCGTCTAAAACCTACCTGGACGTATCTTCTGTGGATACCACTGATCGTGAGGCTGGCAATACCTTGGGCACCAGAAAGCACATTTAGTATTTTTAATCTGTTGCCGCTGGAGAAAGAAGCGGCGCAGAGTACCATTTTTCCGTCAGTACAGTCGGAAATCGGCTTTACTTATATGCCCGGGTTGACCGGAGAGGAAGAGGAAGCAGCGTCAGTTACTGGAATTGCAGAAACTGGACCTTTGCCGGGAGCATCGGCATCGGATGATGTGGCACAAGTCAATCCGCAAATAGACAGTTCTACCAGGGCGACCGATTCAGGGTGGGAGCCTCTACATTTACTGGTTTTGGCGTGGCTTGGCGGAGCCGCGGTGGTACTGGGCTTGTCGGTTCGAGCACAACTGCGATTTACCGCACGGGTTCGAAGGGAACCAGAGATTCATTCCTTAGAAATCCAACGGTTGTTCCGAACCTGTCAGCAGGAGATGCAGGTACGGCGCCCAGTCAAGCTGATCGAGACGAAGCAGATTGCCGTACCGACACTACTTGGCGTTATACGGCCCAATTTGCTGCTGCCCACCTCTACTTTACACACTCTGGAGACGAACGGGCTCCGTCATATATTCCTTCATGAGCTGGCGCATGTGAAGCGCCGTGATATTTTGCTAAATCTGCTGACAGGTCTGCTGCTGGCCATGCATTGGTTTAATCCTCTGTTGTGGTATGCCGTACGCCAAATGAAAGAGGATCAAGAGGTTGCCTGTGATGCTCTGGTCTTGAAGCATCTTGAACCAGCGTGCCACAGAAGTTATGCCCTGACACTTCTCAAATTGTTAGAAACCTTACCCGACCCGATCCGGTTGGCAGGTACAGCTGGCATTTCGAGCAGTAAAAAGGAAATGGAAAGAAGGATTATCATGATTACCAGACACAAAAAATTTACGGCAAAAAACTCACTGCTGGGCCTAGCTGTAATTATGGTCTTAAGTGGCTGTACCCTGACAGGGGCAAAGCTGAATTCTGCATCAGCCCCGGCAAAGAGCGCTCCTGCTACTTTTCGGGCAGAAGCGCAGGATAAAGAGAGCACGGCTTCCAGCGTTAAAGGCACTCTATTGGCGGAAAAAAACGGAATCACGGTATCTGCTAATCCCACTGGGGAGAATGCACTTTTGCATAAAGTCACGGTAGATGTGCGTGGTGAAGTAAGCCGTACGTTCTTGTGGAATGTCGGGGAAGATGAAACTCGGCCTCCATTGATTGAAGAAGCAGATGTGAACGGGGATGGGACTAAAGAAATCTTCATACGCATTACGACCGGCACAGGTACCGGACTTTCTATGAGTGAGATTCATGTGCTCCAGCCTGTTACCTTGGAAGAGCTTGTGGTCGAAGATCCGATCGAAACGTTGAATCAGAGGCTGAAATCCTCCATTACACACCGAAATAACCATACCTATGTATCTGCTGAACTGGACGGAAAGCATTTGACCAAAGTATATGATTACACTGAGGGAGCTTGGGGAGAGAAGGTCGGATTTGGCTCAATAGTTTCATACGAGCTGATAGATGACCAAATTATAGCCCACTTGGCTGGTGCAGCCTCTATGTCTGAGTTTCCGCTCGAAGTTATTGCCGTTTACGGGAAGAATCTGACCATTGAGAGCGCACAGATGTACTATGGTTCGTTTATATCTCCACCGCTCAGTGAACAGGACATCAAGTCCATGATGGAAAAACAGCTTCCGGCAAGCGGTTGGACCTTTAGCAAAGACGGAGATCAATATAGGGTGGATATAGATCCACTGAATGGCGTAGGGGAAGGCAGCAGCTATAAAATTAATCCGCTTACCGGAACGGTTCATGACGTAACTTCTGGCAGTCCACTGAGAAGTCTTGTAAACCGAGAAGCGATAGATCTGTGGGATATCTCTAACGGTACAGAATACCAGAAGGAACTGTATAAGTTACTCCAACCTATCTTTGCTACAGAGGGTTTCAAGCCAACAGGTACGGACTGGATTTCAGGCTTTATCGGGGATGGTTATTTGTTCAGTGATGTTAGGCAAGGAAGCAGGGAATTCACGATTAAAGTAGATGTCTTTACTGGTCAGTGGGAGGAAATTCCTGACCCGTATAAATAGTTAATTATCATAGGTCTGTACCGTACGATTGAAGAGACCATTACTAGCGAATTGAAACTAAAAGCAGCCAGTGCGCGCCGATGGATTATCGGCATGCACTGGCTGCTTAATTTTTCTAGAAGGGAGGATAGTCTCATGACTGCGTAACTTACGGATGACTAGAGGGCTATTCGACCTGGAACTGGTTTAATTCGTCCTGAAGCTTTTTGGACAACTGGTTGAGCTGCTGGGATAGCTCGGCAACCTGTTCAATGCTGTCCAATTGTTCCTGCGTGCTTGCGCTAACTTCTTCCGTCGAAGCGGAATTCTCTTCTGTAGTTGAAGAAATGATTTCGAGTGCCTGTAGGATTTCATCTTTGTGCTTATGGACTTTGGAGGTGTTGCTGCTGATTTGAATCATACGTAATCTCAAAGCCTCCAAATCGCTGTTGATGCTAAAGAATACCTGTTTCGTAGCCTCCACGGATTTTGCATTTTCTTCGGCAATTTCAAGTCCTTGGGCTGTGTATTCCACGGATGCTCTAGTTTTTTCCTCGATTTCATGAACCTTTCTGCCAATCTCCTGTGTGGCCTGTGCGGTCTGCTCCGCCAACTTGCGAACCTCTCCGGCAACAACGGCAAATCCGCGCCCCTGTTCTCCCGCACGTGCTGCTTCAATGGAAGCATTTAGCGCCAGCAGATTGGTTTGCGTAGCGATTTGATGTACCGTGTCCACGATACTTGAAATTTCATGACGGCTTTGATCAATATCATGAATGGCAGACGATATCGAATGAGTGGAGTTGTGATTTTCTTCTGCCCATTTCGATAACTGATTCAATACACCCAACCCCAGTTCGCTCTGGTCGGCAGAAGCCTGCACCATCGTCTCTATGGCTATGGCATCATTTGCGATTTCGTCAATTTGACCAGATAATGATCCGGTTTTTTGCAAAATCGTATCCGTTTCAATCGACTGGTAGTTGGTCGCATTCGCAATCTCATTAATGGCCGTTGCTGTATCGTTCATCGTTATAGCTGTACGGGAAGAAATGGATTGCAGATCTTTTGAGGACTGGTTTAATACCTGAGCGGAGGTACCCACTATTTGAAGCATCCCTTGAATTTTCTGGACCATGTTGAATATTCCGTTGGAGATTTGTCCAATTTCGTTGTTGGAATAGGCATCAAATTGAACAGTCAAATCCCCATTTTCCACCCGTTTGATTTTGGTGAGCAGCTTCGGTATGGATCTGAGCAGATAACGGAGTGTGATATACGAAAATAGAACGAGCAGAATCGCCGCTGCCACAAACCCGCCAATCGTTATCCAGGTGAACTTTTTTAATTCGGAGAGCACTTCACGCTCTGAAATAGTTAAACCTACGGACCAGCCGGTATCTTTACTTGTAGCATAGCCGATGTAACGGCGTTCTCCGTTGTCATTAATCAGATGTACGCCGGATTCACCAGCGATCATTTTCTTGCCGATCCCCCCAAGATCACCTGGCAGCTCATTAATCTTTTCCTTTGTGACCTTAGACTGGTCTGGGTGATACAGTATATCACCTGTTTTGGAGGCGAGAATGGAATAACCAGTGCTGCCTAGCTTATAGCTTTCCATTATCTCAGGGATATTTTTAGACGCTATATCAACCGCGACAAAACCGATTAATGTATTGTTGTCATTTTTTATCGGATAAAAAATACCCATCAGCATATCGCCTGTAGTGATGTCAATATAAGGATCGGAGTAGTATAGGCCGTCTGCTTCGATTGCTGGCTTATAATACGGCCGTTCTTTAATGTTAAAAGCAGTATCTGATGTCGTACCATTGTTCAGGATATAAAAACCTTTGCCGGCAGTACTAGCAATCCATGCATCTGCAAAAGTGGGTTCCACCTTTACAATGGCAGCTAGTGTCTTTGCTACTTCAGCGGCATGCGGTGAAGTCTTGGCCATCTCTGGAGATTTGGTGGTTTCGATGTATTGTTTGAATAAGTTATTCGTTGACATTTGCTTGACCAGTGAACCCTTTTCCTTAAATAGTGCATCAAATTGACTGACAAGTGCCTGTGTTTTGGTCTGAAGCATAGATTCTTGTTGTTTCACAAGTATGCTGCGAGTGCTGGAAAACATAAAGGTTCCCAAGATTGAGAAGACGACAACAATAATAACTAAAAGTACAATGGACAAAGTATTTGCTATGCTTGATGAACCGAACCGCCTTTTTTTTAGTTGTTTTAACATGCTACCATCTCCCCCAAGTTGTCTCTGAGCAAATAGCTCATAAGAACATATCGGAAGATAGTGAGATTTTCGAAATAGTAATTTTGAGAATAAAAAAATTAAATTAAAATGGATAACGCACAGGATAAACCCTTGACTGGTGCGGGATTTCAAGATGGTGGGGGGCGAGGGAGATCTTAACAATTAGTCTGTTCACTTGGCACATTGCAGTTACCCATTAGAGGCGAATTGTTATTTTTTTAGATGATGCTTAACTGCTTTTTTCGGACTTCTTGTTTGTATATTGCTTCCAGCTCTTGCGGTTGATAATGATTATCAATTATACTTCCGATAAGAAGGAGGCGAGTAAAAATTTTAAATACTGATGATAATTTGATGCTCTGGGATTATGCACATATCCGGCTGGTTGATATTCGCCATATGTTGTTTAAGGCCGGCGACAAGCTGACCTCCTATAGGTTCCCGGCTGCAGGTTTTTTATATATGGTTCGCGGCAACGCAGGTTTTCGGCTCAATGGAAATAAACATGCTGCAGAACGTTTTCATATCCTACACAGCGGAAAGGGAGGGCAACTGGATATTGATTGGGTCAGGGAGGAAATGGAGTTTTATTTTATTTTCTATAAAGCTTCGCTTTCGCTAACGTCCGGATCAGGTGTACGTAGACTTTTTGAAAGAAACAGTCCTTTTCAAAAACAATATGAATTTGCTCCGGATGCTCCAGTGGTTTTACTGTCTCAAGTAAAGGAGATGCACCGAAAATGGCTGGACTCAAGTTCACTTGAACGGATTCAGATCAAAGCAATGCTTTATCAATTTGTCTACGAAGTTGAGCGGCAGAGACAGGCATATGGAGTCTATCCCGTCAAGCCGGATCTGGTGGAGCAAGCCGTTCGATACATACGGGAATATTACAGTCAGCCTATTACCTTATCCTCTATTGCAGAGCAGCTTAATTATAGTGTGGCCTATGTGGCGAAGCAGTTCAAAAGCAAGACGGGTACCAGTCTGATTGATTTTCTTATTCGGACGCGAATAGATAAGGCGCAGGAACTGCTACTAAATACCGATGCATCATTGCAGGAGGTTGCCGCCGGAGTGGGGTACACGGACCTGTCCTATTTCATCCGTATTTTCAAGAAAACAACCGGTGTGACTCCGGGTAATTATAAGTCATTGGCCCTAGGCTCTGCCAAAGGATCAGATCGTCCTAAAATCAGGCTAAGATTGTTTAATGCAGGATGGGCTGAGCCAAGTTATATTGTTAATGATCATGATAATCATTATCAATATAGAGGAAAAGGGGATTTACCGATGGTTAGAAATACAAAAATGTCAATGGGAGCAGCGATGCTGTTATGTCTGGTTTTAATGCTTAGTGCTTGCTCTTCAGGGAACAGTCCTGTTAATTCTGCGAATGCTGGCCCTAGTCCGGTATCCTCTGTGCAAACAGAGACAAGTCCACCGGACTCAGCCACCAATTCAAAATCTACAAGAGTATATAAAGACAGTCAGGGGCATGAGGTTGATATTCCAGAGCGTCCACAGCGGATTGTGCTGCAGGGTAATTCGATCGGAGACCTGCTGGCACTCGGGATTCAGCCGGTCGGTGTCGACCGCCGGTTTATTGAAGAATCAGTCTATTTGGACAAGGAGACAACCCCGGCACAGGATATCGGATTTCCTACAAATCTGGAACTTGTTTTGGATCTGGAACCGGATTTAACAATGCTAGGTTATGTGATGGACAAACAATATGAAGAAGTGTCCAAAATATCACCTACTGTTGTATTTGACCAGAGTAAACCCTTGTCTGAGCGTCTGCCTGTCATTGGTGAGATAGTGGGTAAAAAGGCTGAAGCAGAGCAACTGTTGTCCGAATATAATCGCAAGGCCGAGAATATGTGGAGCGGATTGCGTCAGGAAGGCAAACTTGCCGAAGGAGAAACAGCGGTAGTGCTGATTTATTATTGGAACAAGACAATGTATTTGATGAAAACTGGTGGCATTCCTGCACTGCTGTATCAGCCGCAGGGCTACAAAATGTCAGAAGCAGTGAAGGAAATTGAGCCGGCAGAAGGCGCGCCTTATATTGAGGTCTCCCCTGAGCTAATGCATAAGATGCTTATTGGTGACCATTTGTTTGTCATTTATCCGGCCAATGCTGATGCGGAAAATTCCTTTAATGAGTTAATGAAAACTGCGTTGTGGAACTCGCTCCCTGCTGTTAAGAGCGGAAAAGTTACTTTTGTGGAGACCAAATGGAATTATGACGATATGCTGACCAGCAGCATGCTGCTGGATGAGTTCCCTAAACTGCTGACTAAATAAATGAGATCTCAGGTTAACCCTTGACGTGAAGTTTAATGACCGTTTTGAATGAGAGAAGTAAGATTCAACAAAGAAGCAGTGAAGTAACTCGCTGCTTCTTTGTTTTGCTTATAAAGTAGAGGGTGTTGAATATAGGAAAGTAATCGGCTCATTGATTTTTGTTGATTAGCTAGACGCTAAGAGTAGCATCGATTAATCTGAAGAAGTAGAATGCGGGTTATGCTTGAATCGTGCACACAGATAAACGGAGGCTGACTATGACTTACTCACAGATTTGGAACAACTCAGGAAATGAAGCCGATATTCTCTATTTGGAACAGCAGATTGAAACCGTTAAAAAAGAAATAAAACGAGCAGAAGCTGCAGAGCTTCAGGAAATATTGGAACAATCAAATCGTAAGCTGGCTGAACTGGAAGCGAAGCTGGACGAGCTAGAGGATTAGGGGCAAGCCGTCCATCGTACCGCCCATAGAGTGGCTTTTCTGCGCTAGTTTAGGAACAAAACAGCTTGGGGGCTGACTTGACTTAAGTATTTCCTTCTGACCCCTGGCTCGTGTGCTATGTAGAAGTTAAAATAAGCAGATTTGCACCGATGTCTTTATAGTTTTATAATTGTAGCTTACAGAATCGTATTACTGGGAGGAATGGGAAATGGATAAAAATAGAAAATACATGCTTGTCGGTGCGCTTCTGACAGGGGTAGGTGTCTCTTTGATGGCCTATACAGCAAGCCGCTATACTTCGTTTAAACGAATCGTAGCCAATACCATCCGATTGGAAGAAATCGCCTCTCTAGAAATCTCGCGATTGTCTTCAGTTCCCGGTGAAAAGAAAGACATCATTATTACTGATCCTGCTGTTATTGAGCGGATCTTTACTGATTTCTCTCATGTTCAATTAATGAAATCGGCCCGAAATGTCAGTTCTGACAAAAATTTCAGCTATTATATTACGATAGTTCAGGCTGATCGCAAGCAACGATTTGATATTATTCTAAAAAGCAGACAGCATATGATCATCTATGACAATGATTTAAGCAATCCTCACTTGAATGCATATAAAATTATCAGTCCTTATAATCCGCAAGCACTGGAACAGGTTTTTGACTGATTATATAGAAGTGCGCAATGAAGTAATATCGTAGCCCATTTCCTGCATAGCATCCAATCCATATATGATCTCTATTGTCCGGGTGCCGTCCCAGCCTTTAGCCGTTCCATATTCGATCCATTCGCGGATACGCTGTGGATGGTTTAGATTATAGACAACATCAAACCCTCTTTTATGGTTTTGCAGCAGATAGCCTGTATTCAGCGGACAACCGGCTATCGGATCATCCCATGTTAGGATTTGGATGCGTAGCGCGTGGAGCTTTACATTTTTATGATAAACCTTTAATTCAAGCAGACTCCGTTTGTCATGGATTCGCATGCCCAGTATGTAGCTGTATTCCAGTTCCCTGAGCGTGATAGAACGCAGCTTTTTTTTCATAATAATCGCCTCTCATCCCAATAATTTTGTTATCATAGCAAGCATAGGGATATTTTTCAAGCAATCAACAGGGAGGATGTTCATATGAAGTATGAATTTGGGATCATGGCATCCATTACAGAATTGGTGGAGTACCCGGATGAGCAGAATGATGCCTACATTGCGCACCCGAATTTTCAGATCATCATGGATCAATTGGGCATTACAGTACCCGTTGCGGAGATTTATGAACATTTTTTTGCCAACCCTGTTCACAACGGACATGTGCTTGTTTACAGTAATCCAGTGCAGCCAAACGCTTGTATTGTCCTCGACACTTACCGTGATCCGCTGGACCAGCTAGATATGATTTATTTCGGATGGCGCTGTTCGTCCGAGATAGACTTGATCCGCGAGCTGTCCCGGCGTTTTTATGATGAATGTGAATTTGCGGTCCGTTATGAAGAAGGTCAATCCGTACTTTACAAGTTGTTGAAGGAGGATACCTATCCGCGAAAATTTTACTACAATACCGTGTTTGAGCAGCAGTTGAAGCGATACCCGGCAAAATAGGCGATAGAAATACATAACCGAATAACTTAGAAAAAAAACGCGAGTTCAGGGCAGTGCCACCCGGACTCGCGTTTTCTATATATTTGATTTTAAAATGTTCTGCTTCATTCAGGCAATTACTGCGCCGTCAGCAGCTGCTCCAGAATTTCGGAGGGAGCAGCGGATTTGGGCGAACTTTCATTTTTTTGTTGCGAACGGGCACTTAACACAGCAAACTGAGACACAAGGCATAAACAGATTTAGCTTTCATCGTGAGTTCCTTTCAAGCGGTTATTTTGACTTCCAGACGGTAATATTGATGAATTTTGTTGATAATCATTCTCAACGTCAGTGGAAATAAAAACCTATCATAAGACATGATAGGCCTGCGCACAACTATTGTTTGCTGCTGCAAACGGCAATATAATTCAGATCTTTACCCGTCGTATTAAAAAAGGTATACATCTTTTTGAACTGTTCCCGGTTCTCTTTCTTGAGCCCGTTTTTCACAATACGTAGCGCCCCGATAACCCCTTCATCACGAATGAGTCCATTGATACTCATCAAGGACATGGGACCGGTAGCATTGTCTACTTGCTTAAAGCCTGCGGAGTGGAATAATCCCGCCCAATGCCCAACAGACAGTGGCTCGACATTGATGTGAATGGTGCGGCGCAGCTCGGCCAGATGTTCTTCCATATTTTCCTTGGCAAAGGTAATATCATGGGTAAGCAGAATGCCGCCAGGTTTCAGTACCCGATAGTATTCGGCGACTGCCTTTTCCTTCGCAGGCTGGTTAAGCATCGTGAGCATGGCTTCATTAATGACAACGTCAAAGCTCTCATTCTCAAAAGGTAGCTTCAGTGCATTTCCTTGCCGGACACGGATATAGTTTTCCAAGTTGGCATTTTTGATATTTCGGTTTGCTTTTTCCAGCGCCCGCGGGTCCATATCGATGCCGGTAATTTGACAGTGATATTTCCCGGCCAGTTGAATGGAGGTGGTGCACATATTGCAGGCTACCTCCAATACCTGGTTGTCCGTACTCAGATTGGCTTGCTGGATCAGCCAGTTGGTTGCTGCAACGCCGCCGGGCCGCAAACGTTTTTTTCCCAGCCGCGCCAAAAAATTATGGCCTACTTCCTTTTTCATCGCATTCACCCCATTACTTATCCGGCTTGACTACAACCAGAAGCATCTGAAACGCCTCTGTTGCGTGTAGGGCATGCGGAATATTGGCCGGCATAACGAGGGTCTCCCCGGCATGAACAGTGTACTTGTCTTCTCCAATTGTAATTTCCGCTTGCCCGGACAAAATGTTGACCATGGCATCTCCCGGGGAAGAATGTCCCCCAATCGACGAGCCTTTGTCCAGCGAAAGAAGGGTCATTGCCAGATTTGGCCGCTGTACAAGGGTCAGACTGGAAACCTGCTGTTCCTCTATTGTGATGATGTCCTTCAAATCAATGACTGCGGATTGCGGCAGTTTTTTAATGAATAAACCTGTTTCCATTTTGATTACCTCCGTTTTATATACTGATTTGCAGAAATTTGCAGCTGCTGCGGGCGGAATAATCATGCCAAGTGCCCGCTGGGACGATAACGGATGCGCCGGCTGTCAATTGATAGGGCTCTTCCGCCACCAGCAGATGAAGCTCGCCTTCCAGCACATGGATGATTTTAGATTTGGGGGCGGTCTCTGAACTGATGGTCTCCTCCTGATCCATGGCATACAATACCCATTCCGGTTGTGCCGCTGTTTCGGCTGCAGATACGGGCAATGCCAGCACTCGGCTCGCAATACGGTGTGGCTTAACGCTGATCATATCTGTTAAAAAAAATACCTTGCCTGCTGTAATTCCACTCATACGATCCCCCTGTTCAAAGTACAGCATTTTGTTTATTTCCAAATTGCTTGATTGAATGATTCCTGCAATTTGATATAATGAGAATGACCAATGAGAATTATTCTCATTTATTTTATTGTAGCAGAGTATTTATCATGACTCTGTTGCCATGGCAACAGGAGGCTGAGAAAATTGCAGAAATATCTGAGCAGGATACAGAGCACTATTTTGTTTAAGGGGTTCGCGGAGCGGGAGGTGCAGCAAGCGCTGAGCTGTTTGCAGGGCACAATCAAGGATTTTGCGCGGAAGGAGGTTATTTTTAGAAAAGACGATATTCTGGATTCGGCGGGCATTATTATCCATGGCAATGTTCTGCTGTGCAAAGATAATATCTCAGGCATGAGATTTATTTTCTCGGAGCTCGGGGATGGGGAAATCTTTGGCGAAACGGCGCTTCGCCTTGTCCAAGAACACAGCGGCTATGAAGCGGTGGCGGGTTCGGAATGCCGGATTCTGTTTGTCAAAATAAATAAAATTGTCCGGCCCGGCCAGGACACTTGCCATTTAAGGGGCCGGATCATTGAGAATATGCTGACCCTGCTGCTTGAGAACAACCGGTCCATCTATCAAAAGCTGGATCTGGTCTCCCACAAATCGCTGCGGGACCGTATTCTGCATTATTTAGCCCTCCAGACCAAAAAAAACAATTCCGCCTGTTTTGAAATTCCGTTTACCCGCAGCGACCTGGCTGATTATTTGACTGTTGACCGCAGCGCCTTGTCCAGAGAGCTGCAGCGGATGGCGCAGGACGGGCTGATCCGGTTTAATCGAAATCAATTTGAGCTGTTGGACGCGGAGAATCAGCTGCGGATCAGCGATTTTTAGAATAATTCCTCCAAACCTTGAAAAGAGTACGCAGCTAGAAAATGCACTAGAAAAGTATTTGACCGATCTAAACAGCATAAAAGAGGTAGTTGAAGTTAGTTAACTGTTGACTTGAGTTTTGATTTGTTGATTTTAGCTATCTATCGGAGTTACTCATAAATACAAGAGCCCGCGTCGGACGCGGGCTTTTGTATGTTACTCTCCTCCAGTAGCCACCGGGTTCTCCTCATATGAAATCCAATTACTCCGACTACCCGCATACAACTTCCTTTATAGTCTTCCAATTGCCACGATCAACGCCAGAACTACAAAAAAGATATTTACGCCGAGCTCCCGGTACTCTTTTCGCCCAATATGAAACAGCATCCCGAGCAGTGCAACCGCAGCCAAAGCGATCGCGGCGATCAGCGTTAGCAACGGAGCTATGTTCAATGCCCACGGCAAAACAAGGCCCAGCGCTCCGAGTAGCTCCGCGATTCCGATCAGAACAACTAGTCTTTTCGGCACATCATTTACCCAGGCCCATGTCTTTTTTGACGACTCAATACGAACGGTTTTCATCCATCCCGAATATACGAAGCCTGCCGCCAATACGATATGTACGATGCTGTACGGTGAAGAAGACGAAGCAGAGGCAAACGTATCCGACCTTCGGAAAATCGATTTCTTGCCGTAAACGTTTCGGTATATAGCGCAAGCTAAAAAAGCCCGCAAAGATTGCGGGCTTTTCCTTTTCTTAAATATACAAATAAAAACGAACGCTTAACCCTCTCCCGTAGCCACCGGATTCTCCTCATATGAAATCCAATCACTCCAGCTTCCCGCATACAGCTTAACATTCTTGTACCCGGCTTTGCCTAGCGCGAGCACATTAGGGCAGGCACTTACACCTGAACCGCAGTACACAATAATCTCTTGCTCAGGATCAATTCCTTCATAATGCTCTTTCAGCACCTCAGTTGATTTCCAGCGCCCTTGCTCATCGAGAACATCCTTCCAGAACTTATTGATCGCACCAGGAATATGACCTGCCTTCGGATCAATCGGTTCTTCCAAACCTTCATAGCGACGGGACTCGCGGGAATCAATCAATAGTGCGCCACCGGCGTTAACTACATTTTGCACATCTTCCATGCTAGCAAGCATCTTCTTCTGAACATCTGCTTCATACTGGCTAGGAATCCGAACCGCTTGATGATCACTGACGGGGAAGGATGCTTTTTTCCAAGCAGAGTAGCCTTCATCCATTACAAACACACGTTCATGCCCCAAATATTTAAGCATCCACCACAGACGGGAAGCGTAGGCACCACCTTGATCATCATAAGCAACAACAATACTATCTCTGTTAATACCAACCTTACTAAGTGCGGCAGTTAGCTTTGAAATTTCTGGCAGTGGGTGGCGTCCCCCGTGTGAGCTTACAGGAGCGGAGAGTTGTTCTTCCAGATGTAGATAAACTGCGCCGGGAATATGATCTTCTGTATAGGCTTTACGTCCAGCTTCCGGGTCAGTAAGTAAAAAACGGCAATCAACTATAACAAGTTCAGGCTCGTATAACCGAGCAAGCAGCCATCGAGTAGAAACGATCGGTTCCATAAAGTAGCCTTCTTTCCTGTTTAATATGTATGGAGTCATTATAGCGGAAAATAAAAGAGGGCGCACCTTAAGCTTATGGCTTAAACTGCGTCCTCTAAAAATTAGATCAAACGATATCCCGAAGGCAAGTTACCGCTGCTGCGGATATTACGGATTTGTTCGAGGGTTAAGCGTTGGTTAGTAGAAATAATGGACTCCACGTCATTACCTGAAATGAAATCATCCAGATCCCTAATGTTGCGGTTCCCGCGAAGTACACGGAAGTTCCCTCTAAACCGTGTTCTAGTGAAAAGTACCAGTGTAGCATTGCTGCTAGTAGAGAAGAACCGAAGGCTCTCAATACCATCGAGGATGTTGTCCGTATTACGAATACCCAGGTTGCCAGTATATATTCTACGGCGTCCATTGAAGTTTTCTTCATCGTACACGGTCAAGCGAGGGTAAGTCTGCGATACATGAACTTCTTTTTTCATTTGTAATTCCTCCTTTGTTATCTAATCTATGTTCATATAAATTTTTTGCTTGGCTAATAGTCTAATAGAAAGCCCTTATTTGCATTAACTTATCATTTTGGGCTTTACTTCAATAACATATTAGTGTACTATTCAACTATAACACTGACACAATAAAACGAATGAACAATACATTAGTTGGCAGGGAGGATCCGCATGAAACAGGGGAGTGGTGTAGAGATGAAAGATTCAGTCGTTCTGCAAATGAATGAGGTAAGTAAGATTATCAAAGGAAGACCGATTGTGGATAAGCTGACATTTGATATCCGTAAGGGTGAAATTGTTGGGTTGTTAGGTCCAAACGGTGCAGGTAAGACCACAACGATTCGAATGATGACGGGTTTAATACGGATGAGTGAAGGCGATGTGATTATCCAAGGTCACAGTGTAAGGAATGATTTTAAGCAGGCGATTGGCCATATCGGTGCGATAATTGAGAATCCAGAGTTTTATCCGTATATGACTGGACTTGATAATCTGAAGCAGTACCAAAGAATGACGGATAATATTGAGGCTGGCAGAATAGATGAGGTTGTAGAACTGGTAGGACTTCAAGAAGCGATGAATAAAAAAGTAAAGGCTTATTCGCTGGGCATGCGCCAACGTCTAGGGATTGCTCAGGCGCTACTCAATCGGCCCAAGTTATTGATTTTAGATGAGCCTACGAACGGACTTGATCCGGCTGGAATACGGGAAATGCGTGATTATATGCGTACCATCGCCGAAGTGGAAGGCATCTCTATTCTAATTTCCAGCCACTTGCTCACTGAAATTGAACAAATATGCCATCGGGCTATCGTAATCCAGAATGGTAAGCTGGTAACCGTAACTGCGATTGGTGAAGAGCAGGAAGCAACCGCACAAGTAAAGCTAACCATCCGTGTAGGATCGGTTGAAGCGGCGATAAACCTCTTGGAGCGTTTAGATTATGCGGAATTGGCCTCCATGGACAGCGCTCGTTCTGAAGTGATAGTAAGTCTGCTTGATAGCAGAGTACCGGAGCTTGTATCTGCTTTTAGTGATGAAGGTGTGGGAATTTTCCGGATTACGGAGAATAAACAGAGTCTTGAGGAAGATTTCTTGAAATGGACAGGAGGAAACCGCATTGCGTAACTTCAATAATCTTATTGTTAATGAATGGCTCAAGATCTCAAAGAAACGCACATTTATTGTGCCATATGTGATATTAATTCTATTATCCCTGCTATTAGGTTATATTGTTCATTCTGTTTCACCTGACATGTTTGAATCAGCTTATGATTTTTCAGCTATGATGCTGCTTTCCCAAGGGATTGGCCAAGTGATTACAATTCTTGCGATCATCGGAACAGCAGGTATTGTCTCAAAAGAGTATAGTCAAGGAACCATTAAGTTCCTGCTTATCCGCGCCAGAAGCCGTACAGCAATCCTCGCATCCAAATATGTGGTTGTACTGTTGTATGCTTTGACTTTGACTGTCATTGGAGGTATAGCCGTTTTTGGAACAGGGGCTTTGTGGTTTGGACTAAGTGGTGGAGAAGCGGGTATGAGTGAGATGCTTACAAACCTATTGTATAATCTCGTTAGTACAGTTGTGTATGGAACACTTGCTTTTATGCTGGGGATATTGACCACTTCAACGGGAGTAACGATTGGGGCTACTATGTTTGCGTTAATGATAGACAAATTGATTATTTCTCGTGATTTTTACAAATATGTTCTGTTTCCAAACTTAAATTTAGCTGCTTATGAAGGTGGAGGAGCACCTATGCCTGGAATGACACTGACCTTTTCCATCGTGATGCTTGCCGTATACACAGTTGTCTTTCTTCTCATAGGTTTCTCCGTCTTTAGACGAAGGGATGTTGCTTAATCATGACAATCGAATTCGATAACAACCTGCCGATTTATATCCAGATCATGAATTACATCAAAGGTGAAATCGTCACAGGTAAGCTGAAACCAGGAGATAAAATCCTCTCGGTACGAGAACTTGCCAGTGAGCTGCAGATTAATCCGAATACGGTGCAAAGAACTTTTCAGGAACTGGAGCGTGAAGAAATCGTGGAAACCCGGCGTGGAATGGGAAGATACGTCACAAGTAATGAAGGTACTATCCTGACTATCAAAAAAGAAATGGCAAAAGATGTGCTGGATCGTTTCATTCGTGGTATGCAGGATCTTGGCTTTCAAGGCGAAGATATTTTAGCGGCGGTGGCGGAGAATATCCGCAATAAGGATGGAGAATAGGGGGATACGCAAGTTGGAAAATATACTTGAGGTTCATGAAGTTACAAAAAAATATAGTTCCAAGCATGCCCTCCGCGAGGTATCTTTTAATCTGAGTGCGGGTAAGATCACGGGACTGTTAGGCAGTAACGGCAGCGGCAAAAGTACACTTATGAAAATCATCGCCGGGCTGTCACAGCCTACGACCGGTCGTGTATCGGTCATTGGGGGTTCTGTAGGAACAGAGAGTAAAGCGGTGGTATCGTTTATGCCTGATAAGCCGCTTACAGAATCTTGGATGAGTGTTTCTGATGCTCTAAAGTTCCAAACTGACTTCTATCCTGATTTTGATCTGACTAAAGCCTCGCGAATGCTGGAGTTTATGAAACTAAGAGCGCAAGATAAGGTAAAGGACCTGTCCAAAGGGATGAATGAACGTTTACAGCTTACACTTGCTATATCACGCCGAGCTAGCCTTTATTTGCTGGATGAACCCATTGGTGGTGTAGATCCGGTAGCTAGAACAAAAATTCTTAATGCATTGGTAGAGTTTTATGAAGAGGACAGTACCATTCTCTTATCAACCCATTTAGTATCGGATATTGAGCGGATCTTTGATGATGTGATTTTTATAAAAGAGGGAGAAATTGTGATGCATACGGCGGTAGAGGATATCCGGCTTCGCCAAGGCAAAAGCATAGATGAACTGTTCAGAGAGGTGTACGCAGAATGCTAAAGCTAGTGAAGTACGATTTTAGACGAGATAGGGATAAGTTCCTTGCTGTTTTTGTAATCATAATTCTGGCGCAGATCGGGTTGGGGTTCACCAAATTGCATGACTATGAAAGGTTTATTTTGAACGGATTAACTTATGTCATCGCAGGGCTGATCTTTCTTGTCATGGCAGCACGAACCTTTTTTAACAATATAAATTCCTACAATCGTCGCCTATTGCCCGTAAGAACCCTGAACACAGTCCTTTCTCCGTTAGTACTTTTTTTAGCTCTGCTGCTGGGTATTATTTTAATAGCTTTGATGCATTTAGGCGTGTATCTCTCGATGTATTCCACATTAGTTCTTCCAGAGAATTTCTGGACAGTGGGATTGTTAGTTCTTTTGCAGGCATATTGGTTTGCCGGTTATATCATGCTTACCTTGATGGTCTCCATTACGGTTGCGCGAAGTGTGAAATTTAAGGGGCGAGTATGGATTGGTCTGGCCACTGCGTATTTGTTACAGAATGGAATATCCTATTTGGAATATTTGATTTTCAAAAGTAACTTCACTGCTTGGGAAAGTGTATTCCAGTTCGAGGTCATAGCTGAGACGGATACCCGAAGTGGGATACAGCTTACACAGGGTCACTTGAATCTAGCTCCTCTTCTATTTGAAGCGGTGATAGCAGTTCTCCTTATAGCAGTCATCATCAAGCTCGTTAAAAAAAGAGTGGACGCCTAACCACATGGCGGAATAGTTTTTAGAACGGAGGCAGAGCGATTTAGCTTTGTCTTCGTTTTTGTGCAAAAAAAAGACGTCCTTCTAAGTGAAGGGCATCTGTTATGGTAAGTTCTACAGACCTTCAACCCGAAGGGTGGCGGTCCATGTCTCAAGCTCTCTTATTAGGCGGTCTTCCTCATTTTCGTCCAAGCGGAATTTAACTCCATATTGATATTGGCCAAGTCCAAACATCCAACCCCAACGGGCGCTGCATAAGAGCTGAAGCTTCTCTTCATTTAATCGAAGATGAATAATAAGCCTGGTATCTCTTGCCGTGAATCGAAGATTCAAAGGGGTGCGTACTTTACAACCCGAACGGCTAAGATCGAGTAATACAGCCTCTGTTAACTTTCCAGCACCTGGACCGGAATTGTTAAGCGGAACTTCAATCCAGCATTCAAGCGGATGGTTCATAACATAACGGAATGGTTCTTTCCTGCTGGACACATCCATAATTTACCTCCCCATTGTTTATTTGCTATTATATCGAAAGGGAATGTTGAGAACAATCTACTAAAGTGCTATTTTTAATTAAGAATTAATTTTTTTAATACTGATGAAGGTGATGAGACTTATATGTACCAATACCTTAATGAAACGTTCCGTAATCACAATTTTGACCAAGGAAGCTTGCAGGATGGTGAGTTAAATAACTGCACATTCGAGCAATGCTCCTTCAAAGGCACTTCTATGGAAGAGATGAACTCTATTGGCTGTCGATTTATTGATTGTGATTTTACAGGAGCCATGCTTAATGCGTCTCACCATAAAGGTTCAGCTTTTACCAATTGTAAATTTACGGGAGCGAACCTGTTTGTATCTAAATTTGAAGATTGCAAGATGGTAGGATCGGATTTCTCAAACGCTTATTTGGACGGAATCTCGCTGCTTGGAGGGGACTGGTCGTACACGAACCTTAGACATACCAATCTAAGCAGACAGGATCTGCGGGGGATTCGATTTACAGAAGCGGATTTAATGGGCTGTAATTTGCAAAAAAGTGACTTGCGTGGAGCGGATTTGAGCCGTGTACAATTGTCTCAATGCAAGCTTAAGGGAGCGGATATGCGGGAAGCGATTGTTGAAGGCATTGATTTAAAGAGTCTGGATCTACAGGGAGTGCGGATGGATATGGAACAGGCGGTACTCTTGGCACGTTCATTTGGGGCAAAAGTAGGGAATTAGTAAATAGGGGCATCAGTTGCTAGTACTTTAGCGATGGGTGCTCTTTTTAATTGAATTTGAAGGATTTCATCAGGAAAGATGCCTAAAGACCTCCGCTAGCAAACCAATGCTTAGAGCGGAGGTGGTGGCAAACGCAGATTATTATAATTAACTCACTGCTGAACCTATGTATTATTGCATATGAAATATTATGCGTTAACGTAACCGTTTTCTGGGTTTTGCCCACCATTTGATCCATAAGAATCCATCATCATCACGAAAAAACTTTATACCTACCCAGCGTAAGGGTGTCCATACTTCTTTAAAATAATATGAAGGCATAGTCTGTTAGACCCTCCTATATAGTAAATTATTACTATATATTACGCTAATTCTACGGGATTCACAAGCTAGATTTACTAATAATTACATATTGTCCGGGTAAAATGAGGTGAAAATGCATTATGCAGGACCTAAGGCACCGCTTGTGCTACCGAGAAGTGCACCCCTCCATTTCACATATACGCTCCAAGCTTCACCATTATCCAATAAGCTTTTGCAGGTATACAGCCCTTCCTCGATAGAGTTGACCTTTCCAGCTAGATGTAATCTTGCTGCACCGTTCAGCAGAGTTTGATTATAGAAAGCCATGTGACCGCCGCCCTGTAGAACTGCCTCAGCTGTCATTAGCTGTTGATGTGGTGTCCAATGGACTTCAGGAACAATTGTATCCAAACCAAATCCTTCCGGATCAATAATATCAAGAGCCGCCACACCGTTCTCGACAGTGTAAACGCGGGTAGGTCGGTCGATGAAAAGATCCTCGGAGCCTTCCACCCCTTGGACAATTAACGCCTTTTGATAACCAAGCTTTATGAGTAATCTAGATAATCGGTCAAAGACTGTATTATGGTATATCCCGAAGATAATAAAAGGAGAGCAGGCGTAGTCAATCAGCTTCTCGGCGGTGTTGAATAAGGTTCTCATACCAATTTCCTCACGGATGCTGCGAAGGTCGCCTAGAGGAGGGCACCATTCTTCAGCATCGGCAAATAGTACATTACTCTTGTTAGCAGCTGCAATGGCTTTTGTACGTTCTAGCGCAGTTTTCTCAATCCCAGATTGATAGATGATATCTTGTAAAGTGATTCCCCATTTAGGAGGCAGAGAAGCAGTACCGTGTAGTGTGACTGGCAGTCCGGCCGCGGACAATAGAAATGCAGTGGGAAAAGTTGCGATGAATGAGGATTTTCTACCATCATAGGGTCCGGCGCAATCAAGACCTTCCGCAAAAAGGGGTTCGCGATGCGCATATTTACGTAAAACGTAGACGAAAGCTTCAAGTTCTTCTACGCTTTCTAGCTTAATCCGCTCAGCAGCCAGAAAGGCTCCAATCTGAGCAGGAGATGCTGTTCGTCCGAGTATAGATTCTGCGGCATATGTAGACTCTTCATAATTTAAATCTCGGGCGCCTCTTTTGCCTCGGGCGACTTCTTTTAAAATGTTGATCATAGGTATATTCCCCCCTTAGGTTTGATCTTGCAGTAATTGATAGACTCTAACGATTGAAGTAGCTACATCAACCATACGTTTACGTTCATTCATTGCTTGTTTACGGAGAAGATCATAAGCTTCAGATTCGGAAATATTCTTGACCTTGGACAGGATACCTTTAGCCATATCAATCCATTTCCGTTCTTCGATTCGAGCATGCAGCTGTTCTCGCTCTTTACGCCATTGTTGTCTTTCGAAACATTGCTTGGCACTGAAATGAAGGATCCAATGGATCTCCTGTGAGAGCATGGAAGGCGATAATACACCATCCACCATGATATTATCTTCACATGCAGCAAGTGAAAGTGTGGCTGTTTCGTCAGTACACCACCAAAGGATTGGTGCAATCTTATGACTCATTAGTAAAGTACCCCAGCTATTGATCTCTGTGATGGGTAAATGGAGTATGGAAGCATCAGCGTCTTTGATCCGTGCCACAGCTTCTTCTTGTGTAACGGCTACTGTGACAATATATCCGGAGGAACGGAGAATGGCATCCGTTTTACTAGTTGAGCGCTCGGCTGTGTCCTTCTCTGTCGTGCTATTCTGAATAATCAACAGGGAATGCATAGTTCGACGCCCTTTCTTAATCGTTATGTTATTTTATATAACACAGAAACGATGGGTTGTCGACGAATTTAAGATTTTTAAATTTTATATGTCATAATTGTTGACGTTCTCTGATTCCTGTTGTATAGTCGGTTTAACAAATTAATCATTCACGAATACAACGGTGTATTCGACTGAAGCGGCAATGGTGCCTGCTTTCACTTATCGCAATGGGAATGTAAGTTTCCGTGTGGAGTGGAGCGGGCTTTTTGGGTTTTCCAAACGGAGAGGAGAGATATAGATGATAGCTGCGCGCAAGAAACTGGTGTTAGTCGGCAATGGAATGGCGGGGGTTCGTACGATTGAACATTTGCTCAAATTAAATCCTGAGGGGTATGAGATTACCATCTTTGGTTCGGAACCTTATCCTAACTATAACCGGATCATGTTATCTTCCGTTCTTGCTGGTGGAGCGAATATGAGTGAGATCATCATCAATGATCTGGAGTGGTATCACAGCCAAGGTATTAAGTTGTATATGGGACATACGGTGACTTCAATAGACAGTGAGAGTCGAAAGGTATATTCCGATAAGGGGATCACTGCCGAATACGATGAGTTAATCCTAGCTACAGGATCGAATCCCTTTATGTTGCCTATACCGGGTGCGGATAAAGAAGGGGTCATTGCTTTTCGTGATATTAAGGATTGCCAGATCATGCAGGAGACTGCAGGATCTTATAAAAAGGCGATTGTCATCGGTGCAGGCCTGCTAGGGCTGGAAGCGGCTAGAGGTCTGTTACATCTGGGAATGGAAGTCACTGTAGTGCATATCCACGATTATATTATGGAGCGCCAGCTGGACGAAGCTGCATCAGTAATGCTCAGAAGAGAGCTGGAAGCGCAAGGAATGAGATTTCTGCTCCATAAGCAGTCCGAGGCGATTTTAGGTAAGAAGAGAGTAAGAGGTTTACTATTCACAGATGGTAGCACAGCCGATGCGGATCTTATTGTCATGGCAGTTGGGATTAAACCAAATGTTGAATTGGCAAAGAAAAGTGGTGTGCAGATCAACCGCGGAATTATCGTAAATGATTATATGGAGACGAATATCCCCGGTATCTTTGCTCTGGGGGAATGTGCCGAGCACCGAGGAATCGCTTATGGTCTGGTAGCTCCTTTATATGAACAAGGTGCCGTATTAGCAAAAAGGCTGGCTGGAGTTAAGGTTGAAGGATACATGGGTTCTGTAACTTCTACCAAGCTGAAAGTATCTGGTGTTGATGTATTCTCAGCAGGACAATTCACCGAGCCGGGCGGATCCAGGGCGCTGCGATATCAGGATGAAATAGAAGGAGTCTACAAAAAGCTAGTTATACAAGATGACATGTTAATCGGGGCAGTACTATTTGGTGATACCAGCGACGGTGCTCACTTGTTCTCGATAATTAAGAATAAAGAAAATATTAGTGGAAGAGAAAAGGAACTGTTATTAGGAATCTCAGCGGATGTGTTCTCATCGACGCAAGGGAATCGGTTGGAAGTTATGCCGGAAGATGAAATCATTTGTGGATGTAATGGTGTTTCGAAGGGGACTATTGCTGAAGCGATTGAGTCTGGAGGCTGTACCAGTGTAGGGCAAATTAAGGCGTGCACCAAAGCATCCGCTTCCTGTGGGGGCTGTAAACCACTTGTAGAAGGGTTATTGCAACTCTATGCAGGTGATGCGGTCACCGTAGTTAAAGAAGGAATATGTGGCTGTACAACGCTGAACCGTGATGAAATTGTTTCTGAGATAAAAAGAATGAAGCTAATGACAGTTAAAGAAGTGATGAATGTTCTGGAGTGGAGTCAGGAGGAAGGTTGTGCGAAATGCCGCCCGTCGCTGAACTATTATCTGGGCATGTTGTGGCCTGAGGAATATATAGACGAGAAAGAGTCTCGTTATACAAACGAGCGATATCACGCCAACATTCAGAAGGACGGGACTTACTCTGTGGTTCCGCGAATCTATGGGGGGGTAACTTCACCTGCAGAATTGAAGAAGATTGCAGAGGTTGCCGAGAAATTTGCTGTTCCTATGGTGAAGTTTACTGGAGGACAAAGACTAGATTTGCTTGGCGTTAAGAAGGAAGACTTGCCTAAGATGTGGGAGGAGCTTGATATGCCTTCCGGGCATGCTTATGGCAAAACGTTACGTACAGTGAAGACCTGTGTGGGGTCTA
This sequence comes from Paenibacillus sp. FSL R5-0928, assembly GCF_037970385.1. Classification (NCBI taxonomy): domain Bacteria; kingdom Bacillati; phylum Bacillota; class Bacilli; order Caryophanales; family Paenibacillaceae; genus Paenibacillus; species Paenibacillus sp. FSL R5-0928. Next base: position 3,197,993 of record NZ_CP150225.1, read on the forward strand.
CCTTCTGCCGATTTGGCACTCAGGATGCGATCAGTATGGGGATTACACTGGAAAAACAATTCGAACGCCTGAATACGCCGGGTAAAGTGAAACTTGCAGTTTCCGGATGCCCTCGTAATTGTGCGGAAGCGACGATTAAAGATTTTGGTGTTGTGGCGATAGATGGTGGATGGGAACTGCATATTGGTGGGAATGGAGGGGTACATGTGCGGGCCACGGATCTTCTATGTGTGGTGAAGACTGAAGAAGAGGTAGTTGAATGGGCAAGTGCGTTCTTACAATATTACCGTGAGCAGGCCTGCTGGAATGAGAGAACTGCACACTGGGTCGAACGAGTAGGGGTAGACAATATAAAGAAAGCTCTTGAAAGTCAGGAGGAGCGCTTGGCGCTCAAAGAACGAATTGAGACAGTGCTGGGGCTCACTACTGATCCTTGGAAACAAATTGTGAATGAGCCAGAACTACGTAAGAATTTCGAAGCTATTGCACAAATAGAGAGTGTTTAAAGGGGGGCTAATGATGACTATAACCAAAATGCTCGTTGGTAAAGTAACTGATATTGATACAAGGGGTTCACGAACTTTTAGGGTCAATGACATGGAGATCGCGTTATTTCGACTTTCAGATGGTGAGGTTCTTGCGGTAGAGAATAAATGTCCTCATAAAGGTGGCGCATTATCCGAAGGGATGGTATGTGGTACGAAGGTTCACTGTCCTCTGCACGACTGGAAGATTGACCTGCATAGTGGAGTTGCTATGGAGCCAGATAAAGGCTGTGTTGTTACATTTGATGTAGAAATTGATCCTAATAGTGGTTCGATCTATGTAACCATTTAAAGAAAAGACCGTTGAAGGGGGATTAATCATGGATTATATCAAACCACGTGAAGTGCTGAACGCTATGATTGAAAGCGGCAAGAACAAAGCAGAGTTATCTATCCTGCAGTTATTGGTGAGAGGCAGTTTGGGTGGAGCGATTCTGGCTTGTGCTACTACACTTGCATTTACAGCTGCGGCGCAGACCGGGATTCCTATGGTAGGAGCTATTATTTTTCCGGTAGGGTTCGTAATGATTATTCTACTTGGTCTAGAGCTAGTGACAGGCAGTTTTGCGCTGATCCCTCTGGCGGTTCTGGAAAAGAAGACAACAACGAAGCGGATGTTGAACAACTATTTATGGGTTATATTCGGACATCTGCTCGGTTGTGCGGTATACGCTGTTCTTTATGGCCTTACGATTACAAAAATGGGCACAGATATGAGTCATCCAATGATTCAAACCCTCATTAATACAAGTGAGGCCAAGACCATTGCCTATAAAAATATGGGTGGAGACGGAATGCTGTTAGTTATTATTAAAGCCATGCTCTGTAACTGGATGGTTACCTTAGGGGCTGTTATGGCTATGACTTCGAGCTCTACCTCCGGTAAAATCATTGCCATGTGGCTGCCAATCCTAACTTTTTTTGGACAGGGGTTTGAGCACACCGTCGTAAATATGTTCGTGATCCCTGCAGGGATGATGCTGGGAGCGAGTGTTAGCTTTGGTGACTGGTGGTTATGGAACGGCATTCCTGTTCTCCTTGGAAATTTTATTGGAGGTGTTCTGTTTACTGGAATTCTATTCTATCTCTCTCAAAAAAGTTTCAAGGGCAGTCGCTTAACTCCTGCGTCTGATGTATCGACGGGTCGCGGAGATTCTGTTGTGCTGGAACAGGTTGTGTTGGAGAAAACGATATGAAGCCGGGATGCGTAGCTATAGTTGGAGCGGGACCGGGAGATCCAGAACTTATAACGATAAAAGCAATGCGGCGAATCCAAGAAGCAGACGTTATTTTATATGATCGCTTGGTAAATGAAGAATTGCTTAACTATGCCAAAGCCGGAGTAGTAGTAATCTATTGTGGTAAATCTCCAGGCCAGCATTCAATGTCACAGGAGAAAATTAACGGGCTGCTCATTCAATATGCTAGCGAAGGCCATAGAGTGGTCCGACTCAAGGGTGGAGACCCCTTCGTATTCGGCAGAGGCGGGGAAGAAGCACTGGCTGTCGTGCAAGCTGGTATTCCTTATGAAGTCATTCCGGGTATAACTTCCGCAATCGGTGTAGCCGCTTCCGCTGGAATTCCCCTGACACATCGTGGTATTGCAGCGTCTTTTGCCGTCGTCACGGGTAGTCGCTGCCCTGAGCATGTTGCTCCTATACAATGGAACCGGTTAGCGCATAGTGTAGATACTCTTGTTATTTATATGGGAGTTAGTCAATTAAGCCATATTCGTGAACAACTCTTAATACACGGAAAAGATGCCCAAACACCGATTGCGTTGATTGAGAATGGTACATTTGCTTGCCAACGAACAGTGACAGGCACGCTGGAGAATATCGATAAGCTGGCAGTGGCCACAAAGATTAAAAATCCTGCTCTTATTATAGTAGGGGAAGTTGTGAAGGTGAGAGAGCAACTGATACATTTACAGGGATTAGTGAGATCGGAAATTAGCTAAACACGGGAAAAGTGCTTGATCACAGTGGATAGCAGATGTCGATGTCATGAAAAGATAAAGGAGCGTTGTTTGGCTGCTTTTACACCGCCGAGTCATATTCAGTCTGCTTAAGCTTAAGGACCCGGATGACGTTATTAGCATGTATTTAACCATTTGAGCATGGTTTCGGACCCCAGTGACACTATTCCATATGAAGAGCATGATATTGAGTGATTTTGGTGCCAATTGCGGCTATGGAGTCCGTTAACATTCCAAATGTGAGCTAATGCTGCGTATAAGGTCAGCTGAGTCCTATAGCGGATACGAATCTAGTAAAAACACAATGTTAGTAGGGGATAAGCACAGTCATTTTATGATGCCTCGCATTTAATAAATGGAGAGGATGTGATGAGATGACAGAAGGCGAGTTTATAGCGAAGATTGCAAATTTTGCTGTAAAGGACATGCAGCTCACTAAGGTTCCCGCTTCGTTAACCATTGCTCAAGCGGCTCTGGAGTCAGGCTGGGGCAGCAGTGGATTGACTGTGAAAGCGAATAATTTGTTTGGGATCAAAGGAAGTGGACCTGCTGGCAGCATTACTGTACAAACTACTGAATATATTAACGGTAAAGCTGTTAAAGTTAATGCCCCTTTTCGAGCCTACAACAACTGGGGAGAATCTATCGCGGATCACTCCGAATTGATTGTGAATGGAGTCTCATGGAATCGCAACCTTTACAGCAAGGTTCTCGGTGCGAGTGGCAAGGCGGCCGCACAAGAGATTGCCGCAGCTGGCTACGCTACTGATCCGAACTATGCAGCTAAGCTGATTCAAATTATGAATACCTATAATCTGTATCAATATGACGACAAATCCATGGGAGGAGATGATGAGATGTCCGCAGAGGATAAGCAAAAGCTTGTTAGTCTAGAATCGGAAGTAAAGGAACTGCATGCCCTTATTGCAGTTCTTACAGCTAGCAGGGATACGCTGAAAACAGGTGTGCAAGAACAGGGGCAGTCGATTACTAAGCTTACAGATCGGGTGGCATTAATTGAAAATCGAGCAGTCATGAATGTCCCTGCATGGGCTGAGGCGGCTGTGAAAACAGCGACTGCGGCAGGACTTCTCGATACTCCATCGGGTGGCAGTTACGATTTCTATCGCATATTAACGGTTCTGAACCGTGCAGGTTTACTTGTAACAGAAAGTAAAAAATGAAATAAGGAGGATTAAAAAACATGTATAACGATGCTCTCAACAGTGTGCTTGCCTTTGCTTCAGTCCTAGCTGTTTTTGTAATGGCACTAGTACAACTTGTGAAGAATAGCATTGAACTTCCGCGGAACATTGTGCCAGTTGTGGGGTTGGGTATTGGCTTGCTGGTTGGAGCAGTTGCCTATCCGTTCACTGATATGAATCTGATTCTGCGACTCTGGGCGGGGGGGCTTGCGGGACTATCAGCGACCGGGTTGTTTGAACTGGCGTTTAATAAAAGGGATGGGACGAAAAAAGATGATAAATAGATTTTGCCTATGAGTTTTATAAAACAATCGTTTTACACTGGTAATGTGGCTATGCATTCTATCGAGAACACTAATATATTATGGTATGCCAATATATAAAGGGGGTGCAACGATGGGAACTTACCTTGATGCAAGAACATCTCAAAATGCCAGCCTCGCCAACTCTATATCTATTCCTATTACGGTACTTAACACGCCGCAGCTCTTTGGACAGATTGGGTTGTTAACGGCTGGAGTGACTACCAATCCACGCGTTCTTCTTAAAGGAACGATATCTGTAACGCTTCCGTTAGCTTTAGTAGGTATCACAATTACGATTGTAAGAGGAACCTTGGCTACTGATCCAAAAGTGTATTCTGCTACTTCTACTTTTTCTCTTAGTCTTCTGGCTCCGCAAGTAATAACCTTTTCAGCAGCGGATTTCTTACCAGCCATTACACCTCAGCTCACTTATACAGCATTTGTATCTTCTAATCTTCTCGGTACAGTACGTGTGGGTCCGGAAAGCTTTGATGGTATTTTAGTTTCTGATTAGATGTTGAGCTCATAACCTCGCTGGTAGCCCAGTGGAGGTCTTTTTTTTTAACCGTACGCCCAATCTTCTAGGGGGATAAATACATATTATATATTGTATTCTAAATACGGAGGAGGTCTTCTCATGGGTGCTGAATATGGTCAGGTTGGTGGCGCTTTTACTTCTACAGGCGCAATCTTAGTATTGTTCATCTTATTAGTAATTATTACAAGTGCATGTATGTTCTAAATTTCTAAAATAGCAGGGCTCCATGTTGGCATTTTGCCGACTTGGGGCTTTTTTTTGTAAATGTTGTGTCCATTAAAGCTATATAAATTAATGAATTAAAAGAATACTAATCACGTAGTGAATAACATGAGTTTACAATACTGTGATTTTGAATATTCAAATATACATGGTATCTTAGTCTGATAACATAGATTAATACTGTTAAATTTTATTTAGGAGAGAGCTAGTTTGAAGAAAAAAATGATGATCGGAATTTCTTCTGTTATTGTACTTTTAATCATTGTTGTGACTGTGGGAAGTTTTTATTTCTATCATGTTGCTATTGCACGTGCTTCAAAGGATTTCTTAAATGAAAGCCCTGACCTGCAGTCCAGTCCAGAGGTAGAACAATCTAAAGATACCTCGAAGGCAGACCAAGAGTGGTGGGATACCCAGAGCTTTGATAGATGGGAGATAGATTCTGATGACGGAATACAGCTTAAAGCGTACTATTTAGCTGCCCCTGAACATTCCGATAAGACAGTTATTGTTGCTCATGGGTATGCTGGAAATGCAACTCAAATGAGTGGATATGCCAGAATGTATTATGAGAGACTTGGATATAATATTTTGCTGCCGGATGCCAGAGGACATGGTGAAAGTGGCGGTGACTATATCGGATTTGGATGGCCTGAACGTAAGGATTACCTGAAGTGGATTCAGAGTGCCCTAAAAGCAAATGGTGAGGATACACAGATCATCCTGCACGGTGTTTCCATGGGGGGAGCTACCGTTATGATGACAAGCGGAGAGGATTTACCAGCTAATGTTAAAGCAATTGTGGAAGATTGCGGTTATACCTCAGTGAAGGACGAGCTTACCTTTCAATTAAAAAGAATGTACCATCTCCCCGCCTTTCCAATTGTAGATACGACCAGTATGCTAACAAAGATTCGGGCAGGTTATTCCTTTGGTGAAGCCTCAGCCTTAGAACAGGTGAAGAAATCTAAAACGCCAACCCTGTTTATTCATGGCGATAATGATACTTTTGTTCCTACGGAAATGGTTCATACGGTATATGAGAATAGTCCGGTCGAGAAGGAGCTTTACATCGTTCCTAATGCGGGTCACGGAGAAGCTTTCCGCATGGATCCGGTTAAGTATGAGAGCGTAGTTTCTGAGTTTATCGGAAGATTTGTGAAATAGTTGCTGCTGAAAAGGCTGCCGAAAGGGTAGTCTTTTTGTGTTTATAAAACCGTTAAACATAAATTCGGGGCCCTATCTCTAGGGCCCCTTTCATGGGAGAGGAGAAACCGGACGAAGAGCTTATGGGGAAACGTAAGCCTGCTCCGCGGTTGTCTACGACATTTGTGGTGTCGATAATTACATGATGTCCCTGGAAGTCCAATCTTATACATTAAGATGACTTATTTCTCTGAATAAGCTGTTTCGCCTTCTTATTTCATATCTAGACAAATTTTTTATTTCATCGCGCAAATGTGTTACGATAGGCGTGGACTTATGCCCTTTTGGGCATAACAAACAGAGATATAGAGCGGGTGAATAACAGTGAGAGTGGTATCGGGAAGTGCAAAAGGAAGGCCACTGAAGAGTGTTCCGGGAAGTGGGACAAGGCCTACGACCGATAAGGTGAAGGAAGCTGTATTTAGCATGGTAGGCCCATATTTCGAAGGTGGAGCGGTGCTGGATTTGTTCGCCGGTACTGGCGGTTTGGGGATCGAAGCCTTAAGCAGAGGGATGGAAAGCGGTGTATTTGTTGATATGGATCCTAAAAGTATCGACACGATCCGCGCCAATCTGAAGGCTACCAAGCTGGAAGAACAAGCGCAGGTGTACCGTAATGAAGCTGGAAGGGCGCTAGGTGCGCTGGAGAAGCGGGGAAAAGTTTTTGATTTGGTCTTTTTGGACCCTCCCTATCGCTTGAAGCACGGGGATGAACTTATGCTTATGATGGTCGAAAAAGGAATGCTGCAAGAGGACGCGATTATTGTTCTGGAGCATGAATCAAGTTATGCCTATCCTGAAGATATTCCAGGATTTTATAGGCTGCGTCAGGCCGTATACGGAGAAACGACAATTTCTATTTACCAGTATGAAGCTAATCCTACAGAGGAAAGTGAAGCTGGTGAGGAGGTAGAGAATGAGTCAGCAAATTAGAAAAGAACGTGTTGCCATTTATCCAGGTACCTTTGATCCCGTGACTATGGGACATATGGATATTATTCGGCGCGCATCCAAGCAATTCGACCGTTTGATTGTAACGGTGCTTAATAATTTGAGTAAAAACCCGCTGTTTACTGTAGATGAACGGACAGAGCTATTAAGACAGGCAACCGCTGATATTCCCAATGTGGAAATTGACAGCTTCCGTGATCTGTTAGTGAATTATGTTCGTCAAAAAGATGCTCAGGTCATAGTTCGGGGTATCCGTACCGTTACTGACTTTGAATATGAGCTGCAAAACGCATCGATCAACCATAGCCTGGATCCCGATGCTGAAACGATTTTTATGATGACTAATCCGAAATATTCCTACTTAAGTTCCAGTGTTGTTAAAGAGATCGCCCATTTCGGCGGGAATGTGACTGATTTTGTGACGCCTGAGGTTGAACAAGCGATGAAGCGTAAATTTAACCGAGTCGATGGCGAATAGTACTTACCAGATAAGTTCCAGCAGATAATCCCAACAGTATGATGAGCAGAAGTGCTTGCAGACTTAGCAGCTGTGGAAAAGAGCTCCATATGTCCGTAACATTCATGGTGCCGGTTGGAGTCGGGCGTGAGTCTGCAAGTGCTGGTAAAGCAGCTTTACGGATAGCCAGCAATGGTTTCCAGAGCAATAAAGTTAACAGAAAAGCATAAAGTCCATGCATCAGACGAACCGTAGCGTAGGGTATAAATCTGACTCTGGCTTGTTTGAGCATGGTCAGCACCTGTAGTTGCGCACATAGTCCGCTCCAGCCCAGTGCAGCAGACAGCAAAGCTATCCCGAGCATACTAGAGGGACCTGTTCCAATGCTTTCCAGCCCTTTGCTGATTGCGTCGGCGCCTAAATGAATTTCCAGTAGGCTTGCTGGCAGAGCAGCTGGCAATGCGGGAAGTACAGTAGTGATGATATTGATGACTACAGCGAACATAATCATGTAACCGCCCACGACCATCAGACTTTGCACGGCATTAGCTACGGACTCACCGAGAAGCTTGCCGAAGCTGCGACCGTCTTTTGCTCTGGCATCTGTTGCTGCAAGCTGAACACGACTATATAAAGAAGGACGTTTGGTGTCCGCAGAAATCTTATCAACTGGTTTCGTGTTCGCTGACCGTCCCTTTAACAGAGCATCGGTATAGCTGGCTAGAAGTCCAGAGATCCAATGGATGGCCAGCAGGAAATAACCTGCTGAATTACTGTGTAGAAAAGCTATGCCAATTACTATAAGCATGGTTACCGGGCTGGCGAAGTGTGTAAGTGCTGCAAGTCGAGCGGCTTCCTTGTCAGAGATGCTGTTCTGCTTGTGTAGCTGCATGACCCCTCCAGCTCCACCGGGGAATCCGGCTGTGATTCCGAGTGCCAAGGTCCAGCCGCTGGCACCGGGCAGACGAAAGACCTTTTTCATCAATGGCTCCAGAAGCACTCCAAAACCATGCACGAAACCCGAAGCGGTAAGCATCTCTGACAGCATCAGGAAGGGGAGCAGGGCAGGGAATACGAGTGTCCACCAAAGCTTCAATCCTTGGAGTGAAGCCTCAAAGGAGCTCTCCGGTGAGATAATAATTGCAATGGCTATCAGGATTGCCATAATCCCGGGTATAAATGGTGTGGAGCGTGTAGCTAGTCGGCGTATTTGAATATTTTTCATTTCTCAGATCACCTCTTCATAACTTAAGGCATGGACGATGTGTTATCAATTTATGCAGAGTAGACAACCATCATGCCAAACCACTAGTCGAAGCGGTAATGAAGTTCAATCATTCATATCCTAAATGTGCCGCGGGAAAGAAGGGAAGAGCAGTGAAGCAACTGAAGCATCGGCCGGGTTTCCGCGCCACAGCTTATCTGTTTACGTTTGTAGTTATCGTGTATGTATTTGTCTTTATGAACACCCCGTACATCGTATATCAGCCAGGCAGTGCATCTGAAGTTGCCCCTATGATTAAGGTGGAGAATGCCGATCCGGCTGAAGAAGGAACGTTTATGATGACTACGGTGTCTGCTAGTTATGCTAATGTGGCCTTATTGGTCGCCTCTGCTTTTAATTCCAATTCAGAGGTTGTGCGAAAAGAAACCCGGCTAGGGGATAAGTCAGAAGACGAATATGCTGCGGAGCAGGTTTTTTACATGAATAGCTCACAGTCTTATTCTGTTCAGGCCGCTTATCATGCAGCGGGAATTCCATATGAGGATGTAGTGGATTATCTCTACGTCTTTTCGGTTCCTGTAGAAAGTAATAAAGGACAATTTCTGCCGGGTGATAAAATCATTAGCGTAGAAGGACAAAAAGTGCCCGATCCTGAAGCACTGTCTAAACTGCTCTCCTCTAAAAAAATCGGAGATCAAGTGGCTGTTGTTTTGCAAAGAAATGGCAAGGAAGTAAAAGAACAAGTGACGCTGGTGGAAATAAAGGATAAAGAGGGCGCGGCCGTTCGGCCTGGTTTTGGAGTCACTATTGCCGCCGTTCAAAAAGTAAAACCAAAAGAAGCAGGGAAAGCTGTCAGTTTTGTAGATACAAATGTTGGCGGACCTTCGGCAGGGCTAATGTTCACTATGGAAATTTACAATCGCCTTACTTCTGGTGATTTAACTAAAGGCCATAGGGTTGCAGGGACGGGTACGATTAACGCTGAGGGTGTGGTAGGTGCTATCGGTGGAGTGAAACACAAGATCGTGGCTGCGGATCGAGAAGGGGCGGAGATTTTTTTCGTGCCTGTTAAGAATTATGACGAAGCCAAAGCAAAAGCTGATAAAATCGGCACATCTATGAAGCTGGTGCCTGTATCTACGCTGGATGAGGCGCTGAAGTATATGGAGGAACTGCCGGTCAAACCATGACCGGAGGTTCCAAATAATCGCGGTACATATCCAGTCTGCGGGGTTCCTTAAAAGCTCCCGTGAAAGCGGAAGCGGCTTGAAGATCTCGCTCAAGCTGCGGATGGGAACAAAGGGACGGGCGCATGACGATGGGCAACGTAGCTTTTTGTTTCATCTCTTTAAGCAGTGCTCGTCCACTTTCTCTAAAACCAAGAATGCGGATATATCCGGGCCCCTCTGCTAGTATGGAAGGGGTCATTTCTTTTTTAGAATGATTTAACAGAACATGTAGCAGCAGACGCTGTAACCGTGTATGCGTGTAGCGCTTGCTCTTAAGGGCGTGAAGCAGGCCTGAAACAGAGAATTGCTCCAACTCAGGCAAAAGCCGCAGTATTCGGTTCTCCAAGCCTTCATTCATATCATGGATCGTTTGTAACTCGGCAGCAGTATGGGTGGTCAGCAGATGGCGAAGCGGGATACTGAAGCTCTCCAAGCTCAGAGGGCCCCTTCCGGCTGCATGCTCTCTTTCCAAAATGGACACGCTATAATCCGGCATATAAGCAGCAGGAGATCCGCCTTCTTGCAGCAGCTTGCGGATGGCCGTCGCACTTGCAATAGAAGAGTCGACTTGTAATGGGTCATGGAAGCCTGCTGCTGTGCGCGGAACGGTTAGTGGCATTATCTTGCTGTGCAGCCGCTGCAAGGCGATAAGATAATGCAGGCCAAGGCTGTTATTCGGCTGGCGCAGCAGCTCGCCTGCATCTCCGGGACTCTCCGTTTCCGGGAGAGTCCCTTCAAAGGCCACCGCCGCCGCTGCGCTGTAGGCGGCGGGAAAGCTTGCTCCGAGCGCCATGCGGCGGCGGATCTCGCTCTGAAGCTCGCTACTTTCCTCAGCCAGATATCTGGCCAGCGGGAGCAGCGAGCCCAAAGTGCCGGCTTCGGAGCCGAAGCACAAGCTGTCCACGACCCCGGTCGCTTCCAGCAGTGCAACTGCTCCGAACGCGAACCACTCGGCTGGCTGGACGGCATAGGCCACCGGCAGCTCAATGACGAGGTCGGCGCCCATATGCAGCGCCATCTTTGTCCGGGCCTGCTTGCTAACCGCCGCCGGCTCGCCGCGCTGGGTAAAGGGACCACTCATGACGACGATGGTGCGCTCTGCGCCGGAGAGTCTTTTGGCTTCTGTGAAGTGATGCACGTGTCCGTTATGTAAAGGATTGTATTCTGCGATGATTCCAACCGTTGTCACTGTGGCTTCCCTCCGATAAGTAAGGTATATTTATTGAGTTTAGTAGGGTGGATTTCTAGAGATACTGTTAGCACAAGCTGATCTTTTGATTTACACTAATAGTTATATCATAATTCACCGCATTTTCTGAAACAATATAAAGGGAAAATGGTTGACAAAGGTATAGAATACTAGGTATAATAAATTTTGTTTGTTTGGGAGTGATAAGTATGCAGATTCACTTTCGCAAATTAGCGAATGCCGACGAACCGTTACATATTCACGATGTTGTGGATGTCAGCGAGGTAGTCAAAGGGCGCAAGGATATTCTAACTGTTGCTCCGCTCTCAGTAGACCTTAAAGCGCTGCCCGCGGGAACCGATTGTGTGAACGTGGTGGGGAAACTGAGTGGAGATGTGGACATGTTATGTTCACGTTGTCTCACGGAGGTCAAAAGTGATTTGAACATTCCTTTTGCTGAGACTTTCAAGTGGCTTAAGCAGCCAGTTCTTCCAGATGATGACGAAGATGAGGATCTCATTTACGTCAAGGATGAGGTTGTGGATCTTATCCCGTATGTGGAAGAAAATTTCGTACTGCACTTACCGGATTCGGTATTGTGCAAGGCAGACTGTCTTGGTCTTTGTCAGAAATGCGGACAGAACTTGAACGAAGGCACCTGCAGTTGCGACAACACAGTGATCGATCCTCGACTCGCTGGGTTGAAAGACTTTTTCAAATGAAACATTACAACAAAACACATCCTGCTCTGAGGAGCAGGCTGACAGAAATATCACGAGGAGGTGGAACACATGGCAGTACCACAACGTAGAACGTCTAAAACACGCCGTGACAAACGTCGCACCCACTTTAAGTTGGTTGTGCCGGGCATGGTGAAATGTGAACAATGCGGAGAGTTGAAACTAGCTCACCACGTATGCAAAGTTTGCGGAACTTACAAAGCAAGAGAAATCATCAAACAATAGTTTCAGAATAAGTAGTACTTCACTTCGGTGAGGTACTATTTTTTTGCTTAAATATAATAAAGATAGGGTTTGCACCTGTACTTTATGTTCCGCTCAGAAGTCAATGCTTTATTTTTGGTGCGGCATGCTTTATACTACATATTAGTACCTGGTTCTAAATAATATTTATGATTGTTTGACCTAATATAACAGCGGCCATTCAAGAGGCCGGATGCTTTCTTTAAAATATAAGGAAGTATAAGTTATGCACCTATACTTTATGTCTTATATTTCTCGCTTAAACGCTTACCGTCCTTATTAGGACGCCGAAGGCGTTTACGCTTGGCATGTGCCAGGAGGTGAGCCGCTATCGAGCGGATGTCCAAGAAAGAACGTCAGCAACAGCTGCTACATATAATTGCAGGCAATCCTTTTGTGACTGATCGGGAGTTGACTCGTCAGCTGAAGGTGAGCATTCAGACGATTCGGTTAGACCGGATGGAGCTGGGAATACCAGAACTGCGTGAAAGAATGAAACAAATGGCAGAGCATTCCTATGATCAGGTGCGCTCTTTGCCTGCGGATGAAGTGATCGGAGATATTGTGGATTTACAGCTCGATAAGAGCGGGATTTCGATCTTTGAAATTCGTGAGGATCATGTCTTTTCCAGAAATGGGATCGCCCGTGGCCACTACGTGTTTGCTCAAGCCAACTCGCTTGCGGTTGCTGTGATTAACGATGAAATTGCCTTGACTGCTTCAGCCGACATACGCTTTGTTCGTATGGTTCTGCTTGGTGAGAAGTGCATTGCTAAAGCTCAAGTGCGGTCACTTGCAGGCAGAGGCGGCAAAGCAGAGGTGGACGTATTCACCTATGTCGGAGAAGAATTGGTATTTCAAGGCCACTTTATAGTGTATCGTTCCGCTAATGAAGAGTATAGTGAAGGGGGTAACCGTAGTGCTGATCGCCATTGATGCCATGGGCGGGGACAACGCTCCTGAATGTAATGTCGAGGGGGCGTTGTCCGCGGCCGCGGAATGGAAAGATACGCAGATTGTGCTCGTAGGTGACGAAGCCAGACTAGAGCCGCTGCTGAAGGACAAGCCGTCCAACCTGAGTGTGCGGCATGCAGGAGATGTTATTGGTTCTGATGAAGAGCCGGTTAAGGCGGTTCGCCGCAAAAAAGATTCATCCATGGTTGTAGCTGGACGTATGGTGCGTGAGGGCGAAGCAGATGCTATGATTTCGTCAGGTAACACAGGGGCGCTTATGACTACAGGGTTACTCGTAGTGGGCCGTATGCAGGGGATTGAACGTCCTGCGCTGGCACCTATGATTCCGACACTTGATGATGTTGGCGTGCTTGCGCTTGACCTTGGTGCTAACATGGATGCGAAACCTGAACATCTGGTGCAATATGCGCTGATGGGCAGCATTTATCGGAATAAAGTGCACGGTATTGCTAAGCCGCGGGTTGGACTTCTAAATGTAGGAACGGAGCCTGGGAAAGGCAACGAGCTGACCAAAGAAGCCTATCCACTGCTGGAGAACTTGCCAGGCATTCATTTTATCGGTAATGTTGAGGCACGCGACGTACTGACAGGAAACTGCGATGTGCTTGTCTGCGATGGATTTGCTGGTAATATCCTATTGAAGTCGCTTGAGGGTACAGCAGGTGCATTGTTCTCTTTGCTGAAGGAGCAATTCAGTCGTTCTCTGAAAACTAAGCTTGGAGCGGCTATGCTGATGCCGGAGCTTAGAGCCCTGAAGGGCAAGATGGATTACAAAGAGCATGGTGGTGCACCGCTGCTTGGTCTTAGCGGATTGGTAGTTAAGGGGCACGGATCTTCAGACGGAAATGCGGTTAAAAATGCGGTAAGACAAGCGCGGATTGCTCTGCAAGCCGATCTTGTGCCAAGTATATCCAAGGAAATTAGCGGGAAGTGAGTGACGAAATGAAACAGTTGCGGCCGGTTGGGATTATCGGTACGGGTAAATATGTACCTGAGAAAATTTTAACAAACAGTGATCTAGAAAAAATAGTGGAGACTAACGATGAATGGATCGTCAGTCGGACAGGGATCCGTGAAAGACATATCGCTGCACCACATGAGGCAACTTCTGATTTAGCCTATGAAGCTGCACTTAAAGCTTTGGATTCTGCAGGCATGAAAGCTGAAGATCTGGATCTTATTATTATTGCAACGGTAACCCCTGATAGCTCCTTTCCTTCCACAGCCTGCATTTTGCAGGATAAACTTGGAGCTAAAGGTGCTGCGGCATTTGACTTGTCAGCAGCCTGCTCTGGTTTTGTATACAGCCTAGCTACTGCGGTTGGCTTTATTCAGAACGGAATGTACAATAATGCACTCATAATTGGTGCGGACACTTTATCCCGCATCACTGATTATACGGATCGTAACACCTGTGTACTGTTTGGCGATGGTGCAGGAGCAGTAATCATCGGTGAGGTTCCAGAGGGACGCGGTTTCCAATCCTTCGATCTGGGTGCTGAAGGTTCTGGAGGAAACTTGCTTAAGCTGGAAGCTGGGGGCTCGCGCTTGCCTGCATCTCAGCAGACAGTTGAAGACAAGAAACATTTCATTTATATGAATGGCCGTGAAGTGTTTAAGTTTGCCGTTCGTGTTATGGGCTCAGCTACAGAACGTGTGCTAACTAAAGCCGGATTAGGTAAAGAAGATATTGATTTGTTCGTGCCGCATCAAGCGAATATTCGTATCATTCAATCCGCTATGCAGCGGCTTGACCTGCCACCGGAGAAATGTGTAATCAATGTTGATAAATATGCTAATACATCAGCAGCTTCTATTCCTCTAGCTCTAGTTGAAGCGGCGGAAGAAGGACGCATGAAGGAAGGCGACACGGTTCTGATGGTTGGATTCGGCGGTGGCTTGACTTGGGGCGCGTCCGTATTGATCTGGTAATAGAGGAAGGAGTTCTTACTTATGAGTAAAATCGCATTTGTCTTTCCCGGTCAGGGTGCACAGGCAGTTGGAATGGGTAGAGATGTATATGAAGCTCTTCCGCACAGCCGCGCGGTATTCGAAAAAGGTGATGAGGTGCTCGGATTTTCACTGAGCCAGCTGATTTTTGAAGGACCTGACAGTGATTTGAAACAGACCGTAAATACGCAACCAGCTCTGCTAACAGCAAGTGTGGCTTATCTGGAAGCATTACGTGATCAAGGGATGAAGCCGGATTATGTAGCTGGTCATAGCCTAGGAGAATACAGCGCACTGGTTGCGGCAGGCGTATTGTCCTATGAAGATGCTGTAAGACTCGTGCGTTTACGCGGTCGTTTTATGGAGGAAGCTGTTCCAGGTGGACAGGGAGCTATGGCTGCAGTGCTTGGTGCGGAGCGGGATGCTCTGGCAGAATTATGCCGGAGCGTATCCGAGGAGAGCGGCGTGGTAGAACTGGCGAATGTGAACTGCCCGGGACAGATTGTTGTTTCTGGTTCACAAGCCGGGGTTAACGGTGTTGTGCAGCGTGTTAAGGAAGCAGGCGGAAAGCGGGCTATTCCGCTGGAAGTAAGTGGACCTTTTCACTCTTCGATGATGAAGGCTGCGGCAGACCGCTTGGCAGACGAGCTGAAGAGTGTTACTTTTAATGCTCCGGCTGTACCTGTTATTGTCAATGTTACCGCAGCACCTGTAACGGATCCTGAAGAAATCCGTGAACTGCTTGTCCGCCAGGTGTACTCCCCTGTGCTCTGGCAAGACAGTATTGAATGGCTGATTGCTGATGGTGTGGATACTTTTGTGGAAATTGGTTCTGGCAGTGTTCTGGCAGGTCTGATCCGCAAAATAGACAAAACGGTCAAAGTAATCAACATTAACACGCTAGAAAGTGTGCAAGCTGTCTTGTAAGATACGTTCAAACATTGTTTATCAATAGCAATATGATCGAAGGGGGAATAAATGATGTTCTCAGCATTGCGGGGTCAAACGGCCCTTGTAACTGGTGGCTCTCGCGGCATCGGCCGCAGTATTGCACTTGCTCTCGCGGAACATGGCGTGAAGGTGGCCGTGAACTATGCGGGGAGTGAAGCAGCCGCACAAGAGACCGTAGCTCGGATTGTCGAGCTTGGCTCGGAGGGTATTGCCCTTCGTGGCGATGTCGGCAATAGTGAACAGGCCGAGAACCTTGTCAAAGAGGTTCTGAATACCTGGGGACGTATTGACATTGTTGTCAATAATGCCGGCATTACCAGAGACAACCTGATTATGCGCATGAAAGAAGAAGAGTTCGATCAAGTGATCGAAACGAATCTAAAAGGGGTGTTTAACTGCCTAAAGGCAGCTACACGCCCTATGATGAAGCAACGCTACGGGCGAATTATCAATATTTCTTCCGTAGTAGGTGTAACAGGAAATCCTGGACAAGCTAATTACTCCGCAGCTAAGGCAGGTGTCATCGGTTTAACGAAGGCATCGGCTCGTGAGCTTTCCTCACGGGGGATCACGGTGAACTGTATCGCTCCTGGCTTCATTGATACAGATATGACGCGTGAGCTCTCTGAGGAAGTGCGCAGTGAGCTTGAGAAGGGCATTCCACTTGCTCGTCTGGGGCGCCCTGAAGAGATTGCTATGGCTGTAGTCTTCCTGGCCTCTGAAGGCGCTGCGTATATGACCGGCCAGACACTACACGTGGATGGCGGGATGTATATGTAACTCTCCGTCAAGGAGAAATTACACTGTTTTAATGCTGAAATGTGAGGGATAAAGAAAGCGTTTTTGACGCTCTATGGTATTTTGAACTCATATCTCGTATAATACCAAAAGAGGAGGTGAACCGGATGTCCGATGTATTAGAGCGTGTAAAACGCATTGTCATCGACCGCTTAGGTGCCGATGAAGCTGAGGTAACATTAGAAGCGTCTTTCAAAGATGATTTAGGTGCTGATTCTCTTGATGTAGTAGAATTGGTTATGGAATTGGAAGATGAATTCGATATGGAAATCTCTGATGAAGATGCAGAGACGATTACGACCGTGGGTGAAGTTGTGAAGTACATACAATCTCATACCTAGAGTCATATGATTGAGAGTCCCGTTCCTGCTAGGGCGGGACTTCTCCTCATTTATAGAGCATTAAAGAGGAATCAAAGGTTGCCTTGAGCAACTATATAAGGGATATAACAGAACCGCAGGATGGTTATTGATGCGGTTATCGCTGTTCATATAGTAGCAACAGAAAGTATATAAGTTCTGAATATAATGTATACAACCTATAGATGGGGTGATTGTGTTTGAGTCATAGAGTGGTTGTTACCGGGATGGGCGTAGTTACATCATTGGGCAAAGATTTGGAGACGTTCTGGGATAATCTTATGAGCGGCAAATCCGGTGTATCAAAGGTTGAGACCTTTGATGTCAGTGAGTATACTACGCAAATAGCATCCTCTGTTAAAGATTTTGATCCAGAGGCACTTTTTGGTCGTAAGGAAGCCCGCAAAATGGACCGTTTTGTACAATTTGCAGTGGCTGCCGGTGAGGACGCGTTGCGAGATAGCGGACTTAAGATCGGTGAAGATATTGATGCCGAAAGAATAGGTGTATCTGTAGGATCAGGTATTGGTGGTCTTGGAACTTGGGAAGACAATCATAACTTGTTGCTTGAAAAAGGACCGAAGCGGGTTAGTCCGTTCTTCATTCCGATGATGATCGCTAACATGGGTTCTGGACAGTTGTCCATTAACCTTGGTGCAAAGGGTCCTAATACGACGACAGTAACTGCTTGTGCTACAGGAAGTCACTCCATTGGGGAATCCTTCCGCTTGATTCAACGTGGAGACGCAGATGCAATGATCTGCGGTGGTTCCGAAGCGACCATTCGTCCAACAGGTATGGCTGGTTTTTGTGCAATGAGAGCAATGTCCACTCGCAATGATGAGCCTGAGAAGGCAAGTCGTCCGTTTGATGTGGATCGCGATGGTTTTGTTATGGGTGAAGGCGCCGGGATTCTTATTCTGGAATCACTCGAACATGCTGAGAAACGCGGAGCGAAGATCTATGCTGAGGTTATCGGTTATGGTCTAAGCGCAGATGCTCATCATATGACTGAGCCTGATCCAGATGGTGCAGCTCGCTGCATGAAGATGGCAATCCGGGATGCTGGTATCTCTCCTGAAGATATTGATTATATCAATGCTCATGGTACTTCAACGCCTGTAGGAGATAGATCAGAAACTGCTGCTGTTAAGAAAGCATTGGGTGATCATGCATATAAAGTGGCAATCAGTTCAACGAAATCCATGACAGGTCACCTTCTGGGTGCGGCTGGTGGAGTAGAAGCTATTATTTGTGGCCTTTCCTTGCAAAAAGGGATGATTGCGCCAACGATTAATTTGGACAACCAAGACCCGGAATGTGATCTGGATTATGTACCAAATGTGCCACGTAAAGCTGATCTTGATATTGTAATGTCGAATTCGTTCGGCTTCGGGGGACATAACGCAACAGTTATTCTAAAAAAATATAATTAGTAAGGGGACAGTGCGGTGAAAGGAGAACTGAAGCAGTTACAACAGCAACTTCAAATCCAATTTCACGATTCTGTGCTTCTGAAGCAGGCCTTTACCCATGCATCCTATGTGAATGAACACCGTTTCAATCAGCATCAGGACAATGAGCGTCTCGAATTTCTTGGGGATGCAGTTCTGGAGTTAACGGTTTCTGAATATTTGTACAATCTATTGCCAGACCGACCTGAGGGAGAGTTGACCAAGCTGCGGGCCGCTATTGTATGCGAGCCTTCACTGGTCAAATTTGCGGAGAGTTTAGGTTTTGGCCGTTATGTACTGTTGGGCAAAGGGGAAGAACTTACGGGCGGACGTACTCGCCCGGCCCTGCTGGCTGATGTATTCGAATCCTTCGTGGGAGCGCTTTATCTCGACCAAGGACTGGAAACGGTGCGAAGTTTTCTTGATAATCACGTATTTCCTCTGGTGGAGACGGATGGGAAATTGCAAATGCAGATGACCGATTATAAGACGGAACTGCAAGAGCTAATTCAGCAGCACAATATGGGTACATTGGAATATCGAATTATAGAAGAACGGGGACCCGCACATGAGCGTGAATTCGTCTCAGAGGTGTATATGGCTAACCGTTCACTTGGTAAAGGAAGCGGCCGGTCCAAGAAGGAAGCAGAGCAGCAGGCAGCGGCAGCTGCACTCTTGCATCTGAAAGAGGACGGTGCCTGAGTTTTGCATCAAGGGGACAAGCGGAGGAGAGCAGCAAAGGTCTGAATACCGGCGTTTAGGCGGAGCTCAGACCGTTGCTGCTCTTTTTCGACAATATAAGAACTTATATGTCCACGTTATAAAGTAGCCTTCTATTTCTCGCTTAGACACTTGCTGTCCTTATAGGGAAGGTAAGCGGAAGGCGTTTATGCTTGAAGGATAGAATAAGCTGCATCTTAATGGTTTTTTAGGGTACAAACGCTATGGTATAATGGGTCAGAGGTGATTGGCAAGTATGTTTTTGAAACGGATAGAATTAGCTGGTTTTAAATCATTTGCCGACAAAACAGAAATGGAATTTGTGCGCGGTATAACGGCTGTAGTTGGCCCGAACGGAAGCGGCAAAAGCAATATTTCTGACGGCATACGCTGGGTACTCGGCGAACAGAGTGCTAAATCACTGCGTGGCGGCAAGATGGAGGATATCATTTTTGCTGGAAGTGATGCGCGTAAAGCCGTGAATTATGGCGAAGTATCACTTACGCTTGATAATGAAGATCACACACTTCCGCTGGATTTTAGCGAAGTTACAGTGACTCGGAGAGTTCATCGCAGTGGAGATAGTGAATATTTAATTAATAAGCAATCCTGCCGTTTGAAGGATATCACAGAGCTGTTTATGGATACCGGTATCGGACGTGAAGCCTATTCGATTATCGGGCAGGGTAGGATTGAAGAAATTCTAAGTACTCGTTCCGAAGATCGGCGAGGCATCTTTGAAGAAGCATCAGGTATTGTAAAATATAAATCGCGCAAGAAAGACGCAAGTCGAAAGCTGGATGATACCGAGCAAAACCTGCTTCGTATTCATGATTTGATCAGTGAGCTTGAGGATCAGATTGGGCCACTTAAGGATCAGTCCGAGAAAGCTATCCGCTTTAAGGAACTTCGCGAACAATTAAAACATCAGGAAATTTCAGTATACGTACACCAGATTGAAGGCATTCATACCGCTTGGCAGGAAGGTAACGCAAAGCTTGAAACGTTGAAGGACGAGCAGCTGGAGCTGTCTACCGTTGTTTCGGCGCATGATGCCAAGCTGGAGAGCGGACGCTCTGAACTGCGCACACTCGAAGCACAGATCGAGAAGCAGCAAGAGCAATTGCTGCGTTATAGCGAAGCATTTGAGAAGAGCGAAGGTTACGGTGAAGTGCTGAGGGAACGCAAGCGAAATCTGGAAAGCAATCGTGAGCAGTTAATGCTCACGTTAGGTTCGGTTGGCGAGCGTTCTGCAGATCGTCAGCGTGAAGTCGTGGATCTGGAGCTTAAGCTTGAACAATCGCGGCTTAAGCTTGTGGATCTTCGGAAACAGATCGAAGATGAAGAGACAAGGCTTGAAGGTGTGGCAGACGGGATTAGCCAGAGCCAGGAAGAAAAGCTCAAAAGTGCTCTTTTGGAGTTAATGAACCTTATGGCGAATGCACGTAACGAAATTCGTTACGCGGATCAACAGAAGGAGAATCTGGAACGTCGTATGAGCCGCAGTGAAGAAGAAAGCGGCAAATGGACAGCCCGGCATGAAGAGTTGTCTGCCAACCAGAAAGGGCTGAAGGACAAGATTGCCCAGCTAGGGAAGGAACTTAGCAATCTTCGCGGGGCTTACATCACTGAAAGTGAACAGCTCAGTAAACGTCAGAAGCTGATTGAAGAAACACAGTCCGGTCTTCGGAAGTGGGAACAGAAGCGGGAAGCGCAAGTCTCTCGTCATGAGACCATGAAAGAGATGCAGGATGATTTCGATGGCTTCATGCTTGGGGTTAAAGAAGTGCTCAAGGGCGCCCGCAAAGGACAGCTCAACGGAGTGCATGGTGCGGTTGCAGAGCTGATCTCCGTTCCGGAGAAGCTGGAAATGGCGATTGAGACTGCTCTAGGTGCATCACTTCAGCATGTAGTCATGGATAATGAGACTGTGTCCCGCCAAGCGATATCATTTCTAAAGCAACGTCAGCTGGGACGAGCTACCTTTCTTCCGCTAGATGTTATCCGGCCGCGCCAGATTTCTGGCAGTGACCGTGGTATGGTGGGTGATGCTGACGGATTTGTTGGAATTGGTTCCGAACTCGTTGGTTACGATGATAAATATACTAGCATTATCGGCAGTTTGCTCGGCAATGTGGTTATTGCGGAGAGCTTGGAGCAAGCGAACCGCATTGCCGCTAGATGCCAATATCGTTATCGGGTAGTTACACTGGAAGGCGATGTAGTGAATGCCGGCGGTTCGATGACCGGGGGTAGCCAGCATAAGAAGAACAATAGCTTGCTTAGCCGCAAACGTCAGCTGGATCAATTAAGCAGTGAAATTGAAGAAAGCGAACGTCAAATAGTGAAGCTGAAGCAAGGCATTGCCAGACTTCGTGAGGAGCAGGAGAACGCTAGCGTGAAGCTGGAGGACCTGCGCCGTGATGGTGACGAGAAGAGACTGGAAGAGCAAAGAGTCTCCGGTGATTTGAAGCAGCTCGAGCATGAGCTTCGGCATGTGCAGGAGCAAGTGGAGAGCACAGGTGCGGAACGCAGCGGCTTTGAGAGTGAAGTACGTGCGCTTGAAGAGACGCGGAAACAAGCCACTGCTGAGCTTGAACGCCTTGAAAAGGAAGAAAAGGAAGCCCATGAGGGTATCCGTAACGCTGAATCTGCGCGTAAAGCGAATGAATCAGCTAAGGAAGAGCTGCAAGGCAAGTTGACCAGTATGAAAGTCTCGGAAGGCAAGCTTGATCAGGAGATATTCTCCCTGGAGGAGCAGTTACGTCGCCTTAGACAAGATGTGGGTTCACAGGACAAGGAGCTGCGCCAGAATCGAAATCTGTTACATACGATAGAACAAGATCTGGCTAACAATGCTTTGGAAGCTGTGAAGCAGAAGGAAGATTTGAACAGTTACCGGTTGAAGAAGGAAGAGACGACTGGAACTTTGGATTTTGCCCGGGCTGAGCGTACAGCGTTAACCCGTAAGCTGGAACTTGAGGAAGGCAAAACTAAAGACCAACGTCAGGCCCTTAAAGTAGTGGAGGACAAGCTGCGTGCCACTGAAGTTTCTGTTGGTCGACTCGATGTGGAGCTGGATAATATTCTACGCAAGCTGAGTGATGACTACGAGCTAAGTTATGAATTAGCGAAACAGAGATATCAGGTGCCTGAAGATGTACCTGCCGCACAAGCCGATGTACAGCGTTTGAAACGCAGTATTTCTGCGCTAGGTGAGGTTAACTTAGGGGCGATCGAAGAATATCAGCGGGTCCATGAACGGTATACGTTCCTCAGTGGACAAAAAGATGATCTAGTCGAAGCTAAGACTACTCTGTATCAGGTAATCCGTGAGATGGAAGATGAAATGTCCAAGCGTTTCAA
The DNA here is from genome assembly GCF_037970385.1 of Paenibacillus sp. FSL R5-0928. Taxonomy (NCBI): domain Bacteria; kingdom Bacillati; phylum Bacillota; class Bacilli; order Caryophanales; family Paenibacillaceae; genus Paenibacillus; species Paenibacillus sp. FSL R5-0928. Next base: position 3,220,599 of record NZ_CP150225.1, read on the forward strand.
ACAGACCTTTGATGCGATCCGTAAACAGTTCGGGACCGTGTTCTCAAAGCTGTTCGGAGGCGGGCGAGCTGATCTTATGCTGCTGGATCCGGAACATATGCTGGAAACAGGTATAGATATCGTAGCCCAACCACCGGGTAAAAAATTGCAAAATCTGCAGCTCTTATCCGGCGGCGAACGCGCTCTAACTGCGATGGCGTTATTGTTTGCTATCCTGCAAGTGAAGCCAGTTCCGTTCTGCGTATTGGATGAGGTTGAGGCTGCACTCGACGAAGCAAACGTTGTTCGTTTTGCACAGTACTTACGCGAGTTCTCTGAACAAACTCAGTTCATCGTCGTTACCCACCGCAAAGGAACGATGGAAGAGGCGGACGTGTTATACGGAGTAACGATGGAAGAGGGCGGCGTCTCCAAGCTCGTCTCAGTACGTTTAGAGGATGAGGAAGCTGAGATTGCTTAAATTCATCAAAGAAGAGAAACTTTTAGGAGGAACCAAATGAGCTTTTTTAGAAAATTAAAAGAAAGCATTTCCGGCAAAACGGAAAGTGTAACGAAACAATTCCGCGACGGATTAGAGAAAACCCGTAAAGGTTTTGTAGAGAAGGTCTCCGACCTTATCATCCGCCGCAAAAAGATAGATGAAGAGTTCTACGAAGAGCTGGAAGAGATTTTAATTGGTGCAGACGTGGGTGTAAACACTGTTATGACCCTTGTCGAGGATTTGCGTGCCGAAGTGAAGCAAAATCGGATTGAAGATGCTGCCGAGCTGAAGCCGATTTTGTCCCGTAAGCTTATGGAGCTGCTGCGCGGAGATGATGATAACAGCCTGAAGGAAAATCCGAATGGAATTACAGTTATTTTGTTCGTTGGGGTTAATGGCGTGGGCAAGACGACTACCATCGGCAAGCTGGCTCATCGTTACAAACAAGAAGGTAAAAAAGTTCTTTTGGCTGCAGGGGATACGTTCCGTGCCGGAGCGATTGAGCAGCTTGAGGTTTGGGGCCAACGCGCAGGCGTAGATGTCATTAAACAACAAGCAGGCTCTGACCCGGCGGCTGTAATGTACGATGCGGTGCAAGCGGCTAAACAGCGCAATGTGGATATCTTAATCTGCGATACTGCTGGCAGACTGCAGAATAAAAGCAATCTGATGGAAGAGCTCAACAAAATCTTCCGCGTTATTCAAAGAGAAATCCCAAGTGCTCCACATGAGGTACTGATGGTGCTAGATGCTACGACAGGTCAAAATGCACTTACACAAGCCAAGTTATTTGGTGAAAAAAGTGGCGTCACTGGCTTGGTCTTGACGAAGCTGGACGGTACGGCTAAAGGCGGAATCGTTGTAGCGATTCGTCAGGAAATGAATTTGCCGGTGAAGTTTGTAGGTCTTGGAGAAAAAATGGAAGACCTGCAGCCATTTGATTCGCAGCAGTTCGTACATGCTCTTTTTGCTGGATTAATTGCCGAGGAAGAAGAGTCAGAAGAATCGGAAGAGCAAGTGTAATCAACAGCACAATATAATCATAAAGAAGTCATATTTACAAGGAATGCCCTCGAAGCTATATTTAGTTTAGGAGGGCATTCCTTTTCTTTTTTATAAAGGGTTTGTCCGTCATTTAGTAGCAACTGCTAAGCGATTCTTAGAAAGTATAAATGCATCGCGTAAGGGATCCCTTTAAATAACAGCTTTCCCTCACTAACTAGCCTCCAGAAGCGATATTCTATGAATGAGGTACTGATATACAAATTCCATTGCCCTATAATTGTGCCTACAATCAGACCTGCATTTACGTAGCCATCTCGATCCTCATACTGTTGAAGTTGCAGAATTAAAGAAAGAATTTCTTCGTCATAGTAACTCTCGGGAACATTCATAAGCTGGCCATCAGCCCAAACTCTAAGCATATCCTCGGTGTTGCTGATTTTTTGCCACTCTAGTTCATACTGTTTTCTTTGAGCGGAGGTGACAGGGGATGTGTTTTCGGTGATTTTTATAATTTTATGCACAGCTTCGTTTGGGAGCTGACTAAGTGCTCTGGGATATAATCCGGTTTCAAATGGAGCGGCAATCTCCCTATAAGCCTTGACGGGATCAATAACATGAATAGGTTGCGTCCTCTCATTAAGAATAGAAAGCGCAAATCGTAAACCTGTCTGATCATGGGAGTTGTCTCCGCACCAAATAGTGATTTTTTTGTCCTCGGGAATTTCTTTTAAGGTCTGTATCACGGCTTCCAGTTTGTGCTGGGGATTGAGATGATAACCATGATCCGGAAATCGTTCCTGAAACCATAACTCACGGGTATGATATCCTTCATTATTATGTAATTCATGCAACGGTCCAGCAGAGAATGTCTCATTAAATGAAAGTACTCGTATTAAATGGCGATAACCTAAATGACTAAGGGCTACCTTCATTGACCCCGCTTCCGATAGACCAAATAACAGATAAATGTGATTCCGCCTAAGCTCTTCCTGCTCAATTGACATAGTATATTTGTGCTCCATAGGTCACTCTCCCATCGCAACAAATTATACCATACTCAATGAATCCACATCCTCAGGCAACTATATAAAAAATACATTATATGAAAAATTCATAATAGTAATGCTTGTCACACTTCCTGCATACAATTCAATGATGAATGTACATTTCATCTCCGGCAACCTATATAAGAGAGAAAGGAAGCGATTCCAAAAAATACAAATACCTCTGGAATCACATTTCTCTGTTATATATGTTGACATGAACAAGTAGATTTACGTATTATGAGAATATAAACCAATATTTTCATGGATGTTTTCTGAAATGAAAGTATAAGTTGTTAACAAAGATTACATCTATCGAAAGGAGTCGGGCTCATGTCCAAATTAGATCCTCTGCCAGGTCTGTCTCCGTATCCATTACAGCATTTTTTCGATGAAATGTATGCTGATAAGAGGAATGTCCGGCCGCACTACAGACATGTGAACCGCATGTTTTCCGGAATGAGCTCCGAAGAGCTGCAAGGGAAGCAAAATTTAATGCAGCGTAGGATGATGGAAGAAGGAATTACCTTTACGCTTTACAATCCAGCTCAAGATCATCCTATGGAGCGAACGATCCCCTTCGATATGATTCCACGTATAATCCCTAAGAATGAGTGGGAGAGGCTAGAAGCTGGAATAATTCAGCGTATCACAGCTTTGAATTTGTTCATTCATGACATCTACCATGAGCAATACATTGTTAAAGATGGCATCGTCCCTAGGCGTATGATTATTTCCAACTGTTACTTCCGGCCAGAAATGTCAGGTCTGCGAGTGCCCGGTGGAGCTTACATCACCACCTCAGGAATCGATCTGATCCGCCATCACGATGGGCATTATTATGTACTTGAAGACAACCTGCGAACACCCTCCGGCTTTTCCTATCTTTTTAAAGGCAGAACACTTATGAATCAATTGTTTCCTGAATTGTCCTTTGCCAGCTCCATCCGAGATGTAGATCATAGCTTAAATCGCTTCTTATCCGTGCTTCGTAGTCTATCTCCATCAAGGAGGTCAGATCCGGTTATAGCACTCCTAACGCCTGGAGAATACAATTCTGCATATTATGAACATGCTTTTTTGGCACAGCAGATGGGTATACATTTGGTCGAAGGACGAGATTTGGTAACAAAGGATCACAAAATATATCTGAAAGAAATGAACGGACTACGTAGAGTGGATGTGCTGTATCGTCGGTTGGACGATGATTACATTGACCCGCTAGCCTTTCAACCTGATTCTTTACTGGGTGTGGCAGGACTTATGAATGCATATAGGGCAGGTAACATAGCGATTGCTAATGCTCCGGGAACCGGTGTTGCAGATGATAAAGCGATGTATGTCTATGTACCGGATATGATTCGTTATTATCTGAATGAAGAGCCGATCCTTGGTAATGTGCCGACGTATTTGTTGTCCAGACCTGATGAACGCCTGTATGTTCTTGAGAACCTATCCGAAATGGTTGTTAAAGAAACCTCATTATCCGGAGGATATGGGATGTTGATCGGAAGTGAGGCGACCAAAGAAGAATTAGCGGAGTTCCAAATGAAAATTATTGCCGATCCGGACCGTTATGTGGCACAGCCAATTATGTCCTTGTCCAGAGCACCCGTATTGTCGGGAGGCACTATGGCACCCCGGCATATAGATCTTCGGGCTTTTGTATTAATGGGCGCAGACCGGAAGCCACATGTCATACCTGGCGGATTAACACGAGTGGCTATGAAAGAAGGTTCACTAGTTGTGAATTCCTCGCAAGGTGGTGGCGTAAAGGATACTTGGGTTATGGCTTGATCTATTATCTTGTAAGCCTTGATTGTGAATCAAAAATATGCAGCATCAATTTGGAGGATAAAGGAGTGGCTAAAGATGCTGAATCGAAATGCGGAGGCTTTATTCTGGATCGGCCGATATATTGAAAGGGCAGAGAATCATGCGCGGCTAATCAATGTACATTATCATATCCAGCAGGAAGAGGATTTTCAGGAAGAAGGACATAAATGGTCGAGGCTTATCGATGCATTAGGAGTTCGAAGTGAATATTTGCAGCAGTTCGAAACCTTTTCTGAACAGGACGTGTTATCCTTTATTACACTTGATTTAGGCAATTCGAATTCATTATTCTCTTGCGTACATCATGCCAGAAATAATCTTCGCACACTGCGCCAGCATCTTCCAAGTGAGTTATGGGATATCGTCAACAGCTTTAATCTATGGCTTGGTGAGCGGTCAGTCGCTGATATTATGAGTGGTCCACATCATTTCTACCAGCAGGTGAAGGAACGTGCAGCTATGTTTCTAGGAGCAGAACAATCCGTAATGCTTAGAGGGAATGAATGGCACTTTATAGAGAGCGGCCGTTTTTTGGAACGGGCCGAGAATACGACGCGTATTTTGCAGGCAGTTATAGCCTCTTGCCGTTTCAAAGAGCTTAATGCAATCTATATTCAGTTACAGGCTGTGCTGAAATCCGTAAGTGGGTATCAGGCGTTTCGCCGTTATTATGCAGATGCCATGTCACCGGAGAGCATTTTAGATTTTTTGATCGCGAATCCCAAATTTCCACGTTCGATCCGCTTTTCTTTTCACCAGCTGGAAGAACATTTAGCTAGACTTGAACTGGATTCCTCAGAAAAAGGCTCAGGTCATGAGAAGGTCATCCGTCAAGCAGGAAAGCTGAAGGCAGAGCTGGATTATATGGAAAAAGAAGAAATGTCCGGTGAGCTGGTGGAAGATGTACTGCAATCACTCGTAATATCTTGCCAGAGACTGGGCAAAACGATGGAGGGCGCCTTTTTTCGGCGAGAAGGAGTATCTGTATGAAGATTCAAATCAATCACACCACCACATACAGTTATCCAGAGCCAGTTACGGACAGTGTCAATGAAATCAGACTCACTCCTCGCACCAACTATCGGCAATCCTGTTATCACCACGAGGTTGAAGTATATCCGGCAGCTAATCTATTAACGTATGAGGATTTCTTTGGTAATCGGGTGCATGCCTATTCAGTTAATAAGCCACATACGGAAATGGTAATCCATACGAAAGCTACTGTAGTAACACTGGATAAATCTCAAGGTACCGATCTTCCGCGAACCAGCCTTGAAGAGCAAGTTAAACTGCTAAATGATGAGAAGTTTCAGAACCGGTACATTGAGTTTATTTTGCCGACCCGTTATACCGAGGTGACTCCTGAATTGGTAGAGTTCGCCTCACAGTACCCTTTTAGTGAAGCTGAAGATATGTATCAATGGATTCTGAGGTTATCTTCGACGATTTATGAACAGTTCACCTATGATCCTGAGGCAACAAGCGTAAATACAACGGTAAAAAAAGCCCTGAAGCTCAAGCGGGGTGTCTGTCAGGATTATGCTCATCTTATGATCGCTGTCTGCCGCAGTGTGGGTCTGCCTTCCAGATATGTTAGTGGATATCATTTTGTCGGTGATCTACAGAGCAGCAATGCCAATTTCGAGCAGGCTTCACATGCTTGGGTGGAGACCCATATTCCGGGTACGGGCTGGCTTGGTTTTGATCCGACGAATAATGTTGAAGTGAACTGGCGTTATATCAAGCTGGGTCATGGACGGGATTATAAAGATATAGTACCTGTAAAAGGGGTATATCGCGGCGGAGCAGGCACACTGACTGTAAAAGTGGACGTACGCAAGCTGGACAATTGAATTGAAATAATCGAAACATCGAAACAATCAAAAAAATCAAAATATTCGAAACAAACTCTCCGCTCATCTTATTGAATGGGGAGATTTTTTTGTTCGGCGTGCTTAAATTATGAAGATTTATGAACGAGATGATTCCATTACAGGTTTATTTGGGTAATCTTGATCCATAGTACTTATCTTACAGACATTAGAGGAGAGATTACATATGAGCCCAAACATATCTAAGAAACAAAGATTTATTGGAAAAACAGCGATTATAACCGGAGCGGGCTCGGGAATTGGCCGTGCTACCGCTATTAAGCTGGCGCGGGAAGGTGCAAATGTAGCATTGTTTGATTTAAATCTTGAAAGAACCTCTTCCTTGGCAGAAAAGCTTAATAAGCTTCGAAAAGATTGCGCGCTGGCCATAGAGGTAGATACTTCCGATGAGAAAAAGATGGAGGAAGCCGTACGTTGTACGGTGGAACAATTCGGAGGCGTGGATGTAGTATTCGCTAACGCGGGAATTAATGGCGCTGTGGGTCCGATAGAAGAACTGAGCTTGAGCGACTGGGAGCGTACGATGTCGGTGAATTTGACGGGGACTTTTTTGACCCTGAAATATACCATTCCTCATCTGAAAGATAAAGGGAAGGGCAGTATTATTATTACTAGTTCCATTAATGGGAACACTAGATTTGCCAGTTTTGGGTGGTCTACTTATAGCACTACCAAAGCTGGACAGGTGGCTTTTGCCAAAATGGCAGCTCTCGAGCTTGCTAAGTTTAAGATTCGTGTGAATGTGATCTGCCCTGGGGCTATTGCTACGAATATAGATGAAACCACTGAAATGAGCGAGGATGTTGAAGCAATCGTCATTCCGATTGAATTCCCTGATGGAGCGCAACCCTTGGCAGATGGACCGGGCAAGCCGGATAATGTCGCTGATCTCGTTGCTTTTCTGGCTTCGGATGAATCTATCCATATTACAGGTGCGCAAATCGTGATTGACGGCGCGGAGTCCTTGTTATCCTAATTTCGAGATGGCTTCACGGTAATGCTCGTACCATTTGTTCCATTCGTCTTTCCGTGATTCCAGCGTCGTGCCTTCCAAAAGATGCTGGATCACTTCTAGACAAACATGCCAGCCAGCGAGATCTCGTGGTGTATGCGAGGTGAGCGTCTGTAGTGTTTCATTCAAGATGAGTAAACAGCCTTCTGAATTAGGGTATAACTCAAAACGAACAAGATCCTCAGCCCATGTAAACTCAAAAGTAGATTGATGCTGTAGCTCAGTAATTTTCATATCCACAAACGTTCCGTTTTGCATATCAAACTTTATAAGTCCGCCTTCACGCAGGTCCTCGATTTTTAATTCAGAGAACCATAAGGCAAGCTTCTCATTTTCGGTCAAATAGGACCAAATCTCAGTTGCGGAATGCTTTAACTGGCGTTCGAAACGAGCGACATAATGTTGATCTTCTTTTTGGATGTTAGCTAACATGAATATTCTCCTTTGGACTACTGTGGTAGTCCTTTTTTTATTGAGTTGAGTCTCATTAGAAAGAGTATAGCAATCGCCTGTGTTAATTGCACGATGCGGCAGAAGACTAACTTATAGGGTATCGAGGGCGATGAAATAGTGGGAGAAATAAGGTCACATGCAGTCCACGAGCTCGATTTGCGTACGGTGCGGAGTTAGTGTTGGCAGAGATAAGGGAGTGATGAGGGTGAAAAGTGAGTGAAGACTGGGGTAAGTGTGTGTTGAAGGTGAAAAGTGAGTGAAGACAGATATAAGTGTGTGTTGAAGGGCGGAAGTAAACAGTAGCATTTTCGGTGGCGAGGATGCATCGGCGTTGCGGACCGTATTGCAGCTATTTGGTGTTTTTCGTGTTTTTATTAGCAGTATCGGACTGTATAGCTCTTATCGCCGCGACTTTGAACAAAAGTAGGGTGTGTTAGAGCGAATAGCTGAATCTGAGTCCGATAGCAGAGCAAAAAGGCATGAATTTGCGAAATAAGGGCTTCTAGGTCCGAACGATCAATGGAGACGAAGATGTAATGAATGTATAATAAAGGATGTAGTATACGAGCAAGAGCTCCAGGGTCCGAACGTTTTACGGTGGCGAGTGTGCGCTAATGTATCGGACTGTATTGCAGCTATTTGGTGTTTTTGGTTTGTTTATTAGAAGTATCGGACTGTATAGCTCTTATCGCTGTGATTTTGATTAAAAGTAGGGCACATATGAGCGAATAGCTGCAACTAGGTCCGATAGTACAGCGAAATGGACTGAATTTGTGAAATAAGGTCATCTGAGTCCGAACGATTCACGGTGGCGAGTGTGTGCTAATGAATGGGACTGTATTGCAGCTATTTGGTGTATTTCGTGTGTTTATTAGCAGTATCGGACTGCATAGCTCTTATCGTTGCGATTTTGAACAAAAGTAGGGTGTGTTTGAGCGAATAGCTGAATCTGAGTCCGATAGCAGAGCAAAAAGGCATGAATTTGCAAAATAAGGGCTACTGGGTCCGAACGCTGCGACGAGGATGTAACGAAGGCGTAAAGGATGTAGTATACGAGCAAGAGCTGCTGAGTCCGATCGATTTGTAGAGGAGAGTTTGCGCTGACGTTGCGGACTGTATTGCAGCTATTTGGTGTATTTCGTGTGTTTATTAGCAGTATCGGACTGTATAGCTCTTATCGTCGCAACTTTGAACAAAAGTAAGGTGTGTTTGAGCGAATAGCTGCAACTAGGTCCGATAGTACAGCGAAATGGACTGAATTTGTGAAATAAGGTCATCTGAGTCCGAACGTTTCACTGAGGTGAGTGTGCTCTAACGTTACGGTTATGGACTTAGAATATACTTAGCATACGATAGTTACAGAGTCCGAGCTGCTCAACTGTGCGACGAGGGGCAAGGGGCATTTGAGTGAATAGCTCGCCACACCTATAGTTAACGTATAGGCAAATCTGAGAAAGCATTCCGGTAGCTTGATGCAAATCCTAAGTCTTTTATGCTAAAATTAACGCAATTCCGTAAAATATACTTTTGATTAGGCAGGGTTGATAATAGTGTGGCATTGGTGAAGGAGGCTGCGTATATGGGGATGATGTCTTGGTTTACTGAGCAGCGGATTCAGGAGTCTATGCGTAACGGGGAATTTCGAGATTTACCTGGGCATGGCAAGCCGCTGGAGCTTGAGGATTTATCAGGTGTGCCAGAAGAATTACGGATGTCTTTTAAAATCATGAAGAACTCCGGACTTGTTCCTGAGGAAATCTCTCTGCGAGCTGAATGTGTTACGTTGGAAGGATTGCTAGCGGCGTGTCATAATAGCGGAGGTGCAGAAACCAGTGAGGGCAAGGCTCTGCGGTCAAAACTGTCTATGAAAAGACTGCGTCTACAGGAGCTATTACGTGAACGCGGCTTGGATAGTAACCCTGCTTTTATGCAATACAGTGCTCAAATACACGGACAGATGATAAAGGAAGAGGATTAATGCTGGTTAGGTTACTGCCTAAATACCTACGGTCATTTGGACATCAGAATAAATAGTGTAAAATAAAAAGGCATCTCTTGGTCGTTTTAGACAGAAGAGCTGCCTTTTTGCTTGTTGTGTGTAACTAATCATGTATGCTCATCTAATTTGTTTGAAATAAACCCATTCCGGGTCGCCATCATCTAAATTCTCAATGACTCCGCTTTTAACAAACCCTTGAGAAAGACATAGTTGCTGCATGATCGTATTGGATTCATTGGTGGAGGTGAAAAGCTTGGGGGTTGGGCATTGTTCCTCGATGTAGCTAAGGAGTGTTTTGGCTATGCCTAGGCGTCTGAACTCAGGATCCACAATGACCAGCTGAATAAAACAACATTCGAAAAAGGTGGTATCGTAGCAAGCAAATCCGACAAGCGTTCCATTATGCGATGCTACGTAACACTGCTCATGATTGATATATTTTTCAATCTTCGATTTGCGGCTTTCATTGCCAATGATCTTGCTGTCTACTTTGGTTAGCATGGGTAGATCTGAAATTGTAGCTTCTGTTACGAATATCATAGTTAGTCTCCTTATTAATATTATAGAGGGTATGAATGGTAAGTCTTGATCTTTAAGGTTTTTTCACACATGATAAAGATGATCTAAGATAACTTCTAGGAAAATTATAACATATGATTATAGACGATGGAGAGATAGAATGAAACAACTTCCGATTATACAGGTGCTTCCTGACCTGAAAAACATACTTAACACTGCGCAGGCAGCAGTACTTATCGCTGAACCGGGTGCAGGCAAAACAACTGGAACGCCTCCGGCGTTTTTGGACGAACCCTGGATGGCGGGTAAAAGCATTTTAATGTTAGAGCCTAGAAGGCTTGCTGCTAGATCTGCCGCCACTTACATGGCATCCTGCCTTGGAGAAAGTGTTGGACAGACGGTAGGTTATCGGATGCGGAATGACACTAAAGTAGGCAAAAATACGCGGATTGTTGTAGTCACTGAAGGAGTATTAACGAGAATGCTGCAAAGCGATCCTTCTTTGGGTGATGTGGGTTTAGTTATTTTTGATGAGTTCCATGAGCGCAGTCTTCATGCGGATTTGGGACTTGCCCTTGCACTGGAAGCACAGGCTGTGTTGCGGGAGGATCTAAGGATTCTTATCATGTCAGCTACCTTGGACAGTGAGCGGGTGTCTGCTTTACTAGGGGATGCGCCTGTAGTAAATTGTCCGGGCAGAACCTATCCTGTAGAAACAATCTATGTGCCAACTACTGGGAATCTTCCACTGGAAAAAACTGCTGCAGCTGCTGTGAGACATGCGCTTGCTGAACAACCCGGAGATATTCTCGTCTTTTTACCGGGGGAAAGAGAAATACGCAGAACTCAAAATGAGTTGGAAAATGGGAGCTTGCCAGTTCCGGCAATTATTCGCCCTTTATATGGTCAGCTGCCACAAAATATCCAAGATGCAGCCGTGGCTGCATCTGTTCAAGGTGAACGAAAAGTAGTGCTTGCGACTTCTATAGCTGAGACAAGTCTAACGATTGAAGGCGTGCGAACGGTGATTGATACAGGGCAACGCCGTACACAGGTATTCTCACCACGCACAGGAATGCCGAGTCTTACGACGGTCCCGGTATCAAAAGCCTCCGCGGATCAACGGCGGGGACGTGCCGGACGGACAGCCCCAGGCGTGTGCTACAGGCTGTGGAGTCAGGAGGAGCATAATCGACTTCCGGATGACAATGTGCCGGAGATTATGCAGACGGACCTTGCGCAGCTTGCTTTGGAGCTGGCGCTGTGGGGCGTGCGCGATCCTGCCGCGCTATCTTGGCTTGACGCGCCGCCCGCTGCGCCTTATGCGCAGGGCACCGCGCTGCTGCGCCAGCTCGGCGCGCTGGACGCCGGCGGCGCCATTACGCCGCACGGCCACAGCATGGCCGCGCTTGGCGCGCACCCGCGAGCCGCGCATATGCTGCTGCGCGCGGCAGAGCTTGGCGCAGCACCGCTCGCCTGTAGAAGCTGGCGGCGCTGCTGCAAGAGCGGGACCTTTTCAAGGGTCCCGCGGCCCTAGGTTGCGACCTCACGCTCCGCGTTGAGGCGCTGCTCCGGTTCGAGCGCTCCGCTGATAGCGGCGGAGCGGACCCGGCGGCTCTGCGCGCTGTGCAGCGCGAGAGCCGCCTTTTCCTGGCGCAGCTGCAAGCCGCGCCGGGCGAGAACGTGAACGACATCAGCCGCTGCGGGCTGCTTCTGTCGTTCGCCTATCCCGACCGGATCGGGCAGAAACGCGGCGATGGCGCGTTTCTGCTCTCCTCCGGTCGGGGGGCGGCCATGCGGGAAGGACAACCGCTGGCCCGGTCACCTTATATCGTAGCTGCTTCGATCGATGATCGCGCTACACAGGGCGCAATTATGCTGGCAGCTGAGATAGAAGAAGGACAACTGCTTACCTATCATGCAGACCGCATCACCGAGGAAGCGGATGTGTATTGGGATAAAGAAAGTGGGAGTGTGAAGAAACGTCGTCGCACAATGCTCGGCGCGTTGGTCTTAAAAGAAACTTCACATGAAAGACCCTCCGCGGAAGAAACGGCAAATGTACTGTTAAGTGTCATCGCTACTGATGGCATTGAAAGACTACCGTGGGAGAAGGGAACCTTACAGCTTCGCGAACGTTTGATGTTTATGCATACCTTACGTTCAGATTGGCCGGATGTCTCAGATGTTGCTTTAATTGCTACGTTGGATGAATGGCTTTTGCCATATCTTCAGGGTATGAAGAACCTCCGCGACCTTCAGCGTGTACCGTTAGCACGGGCGCTTGAGGGGATGTTGGACTGGAATCAGCGGCAGATGCTGGAAAAGGAAGCACCTACACATATATCTGTTCCTAGTGGCTCGCGTGTGCCCGTAGATTATACTAATCCTGCTGCCCCGGTATTGGCAGTAAGATTGCAAGAGATGTTTGGACAGCTGGACACACCTCGAATTGGAGGGGGGAAGGTGCCGGTATTGCTGCATCTTTTGTCACCAGCTAGACGACCTGTGCAGGTAACCTCTGATCTAGCAAGTTTTTGGCGGGGGACCTATTTTGAGGTCAAAAAAGATTTGAAAGGACGGTACCCGAAGCACTATTGGCCAGATGACCCATTACAGGCCATTCCGACTAATCGTACACGTCCCGTAAAATAATTTATGGTACATATGCTCTTGAAATTTTCCCTTAGATGTTTGGTCTCCCGTTTAAAGGGTAATTACTAGCGAAGACAATTACTAAGGAGGGCTTCAAGTGACTAAAAAAATCGTAGGTATTTTCGACACAGAACAAGAAGCAACCAGAGCAATTGAAGGACTTCACAATCAAGGATTTAGTAATGATGAAATATCAGTAATCACACGTGATCGTGATGAGCTTAGAAACATCTCAGAGGATACAGGCACAAAAGCTCCAGAAGGAGTGGCGACAGGCGCTGCTACAGGTGGTGTAGTTGGCGGCGTTGCCGGATTATTAGCAGGGATCGGAGCATTGGCGATTCCGGGGATTGGACCGATCCTGGCGGCAGGGCCTATAGTTGCTACCCTTACAGGTGCAGCAGTTGGTGCAGGCGCAGGTGGATTAGTCGGCGGCTTGATCGGACTCGGTATTCCTGAGGATGAGGCTAAAGAGTACGAAGGGTATGTGGAAAGCGGCAAAATCCTTGTACTAGTCGATGATAATGGACGCGGCTATCAAGCGCATGATGTGTTCCGCGGCAACCGTTCGCTGAATACTCAGCGTTACGAAGGCGTCTATAACGAAGACACTAGACTAGGAAATTCGATGGCTAACAGAGCGGATCGGACGGCTGAAGTCTACAACCGCGATAAAATATAAACATTATAATAACCTGCTTTAAAAGCGGTAAAAGGTTACAAGGAGCGATTCTCCGATTAATGGAGAATCGCTCCTTTGCGTTATTAGTCCATCGCGCCACCCGGAATCCCCCATAACTCATCCACTTTTGAGGTATAGGGACCCAGAGGACGCTATTGGCTAATTTTTAGCCTTTGCAGCAGGATTTCGGACTCCATGGACGCTATTCTATAGAATGAGGCTCATATTTGCTGTTTTTTATGCCAATAGCTGCAATGGGGTCCGATAGGGCTCCAAATATTGAATAATATTGCGTTTAAGGTCCCCTGTGTCCTTTGCTACTACGTACCTGCATCGTTTCGGAGTGTCCCTATGCTGCTCCGCCACGTGCTGTCTTTGTACTGCTACGTACACGCCCGATCACTGTGTCCTTTCCCACTACGTACCTGCATCGTTTCGGAGTGTCCTTATGCTGCTACGCGCGTGCTGTCCTTGTATTGCTACGTAAGCGCCCGATCACAGTGTCCTTATGCTACAGAGTATTCGCATCGGATTGCAACTCCGAACGTGCCCCATTTCGCAGTGTCCTTAATACTGCTACGCACGTGCTGTCATTGTACTGCTATATATGCGTACCCGATCACTGTGTCCTTATGCTGTAGGTGCATCGTTCCGCTGTGTCCTAATGCTGTTACGGTACATGCAGGGTTCCCTAGAGTCCTTATGCTGCTACGCACGTGTTGTCTTTGTACTGCTATGTATGCGCACCCGATCACTGTGTCCTTTTGCTATACATACGTGCATCGTTCCACTGTGTCCTTATATTGCTACGTAAGCGCACCCGGACTCTGTGCCCTTATCCTATTGAGCATACGCCCCCGGTTTGCAGCTACGAAATCGCCCCGTTCCGCAGTGTCCATATGTGCTGCTACGTGCACGATCTTAATCAAGGATACGAAGCATGCGGACGAAAGAATCAGCTGCTACGGATAACCTCATATCGCGATGGATTGCGAATCCTATATTCCGGGGTGGAGGCGGATCATCTAATTGCAGCTCGAAAAGTTCTCCTTTTTGAATCTCCTCAATTACAAAAGAACGGCTAATAAACGCTACCCCGTAACCAAGTCTTGCGAATTCAGAGAGTAAATCGATGCTGCCCAGCTCTATATCTGGTTTAACGGACAAACTCTTACCAGCAAACCAATGATCAACAAACAGTCTGGTGCTGCTTTCTGGGGATAATAAAATAAAAGGTAACTCTGCAAGTTCTTTTGCCGTAAGCGAACGGTTTGCCAGTTGCTGAAAGGCTCGTCCCACTACAAAACAATCTTCAAGGGTGGCAAGCGTCTGAATATTTAATTGTGGATCGTCAATAGGCATATGGACGAGCGCACAGTCTATTTCGCCTTCTTTCAAACGTTTGGTGATCTCATGCGTTTTTCCGTGTGATAGCCGAATTCGTATACCGGGATATTGTTTGTGGAATGCGTTCAATTGCGGAAGCAAAAGATTTTTAATAAGGGAATCACTCGCTCCAATCCGAACTTCTCCTTCGTTTAACTGCTTTAGATTGTGAAGATGCTTTTGTGCAGAATCCAGCATGACTAGTGAGGGCTCAACATATTCCAATAACGCCAGTCCCTCCTCAGTTAGCTCTACACCTTTAGATAAACGATGAAATAATTTGAGCCCTAAAGAATCCTCCATTTGTTTAATGGCATAACTTACGGATGGCTGTGTAATATGCAATTCATTTGCAGCCTTTGTTAGATTTTTGTAACGAGCCGTATATAAAAAAATGCGATACCATTCAAGATTAAAGAATTTGATATAGATCACCTCTATGACAGTCTATTGAAAATGTGATTTCATTAATTGCAACAATCTTATTATAATTTGGATAGATAAATAATAAAAGAGTCGGCAATGGAGGTTTGAATATTATGGCAGGTAACACATTTGGGGAAGTATTTAAGATTACTACCTTTGGAGAGTCACATGGTGCAGCGGTTGGGGTCATAGTGGATGGAGTTACACCTAATGTTGAAATTGATGAAGCATATATCCAGAAACAGATGGATAGAAGGAAACCAGGCCAGTCCTCAGTAACTTCACCGCGTAAGGAATATGATGTTGTGCAAATACAATCAGGAGTATTCGAAGGGAAAACAACCGGAACTCCACTCTTTGTGGTCCTGTACAACAAAGATATGAAACCGGAGGCCTATAACGATATTCAGCATTCATTTAGACCCGGCCATGCGGATTATACTTTTTTGCAGAAATACGGAATTCGCGATCATAGAGGCAGTGGGCGGGCATCAGGCAGGGAAACAGCGGCAAGAGTAGCTGGCGGAGCGATCGCTCGGAAACTGCTTGAAAGAAGAGGAGTTGAGGTACTGGCCTACACGCAAGAGGTCGGAGGGATTAAGTGCCAAACCTTTGATGAAGATGTCATTGAACAAAATGCAGTCCGCGCCTGTGATGCTAAGGCAGGAGCTGAAATGATTAAAAAAATTGAACACTTAGCTTCGATTGGAGACAGCTGTGGAGGTATCGTGGAGTGTTGGATTAGAGGGGTTATTCCGGGTCTTGGAGAACCCGTATTTGATAAATTGGATGCAGAGTTAGCTAAAGCGATGTTATCTATCGGTGCTGTAAAGGCAATAGAGTTTGGAGCTGGATTCGAAGCGGCCTCTATGCTTGGAAGTGAACATAATGACGCGATGA
The DNA here is from genome assembly GCF_037970385.1 of Paenibacillus sp. FSL R5-0928. Classification (NCBI taxonomy): domain Bacteria; kingdom Bacillati; phylum Bacillota; class Bacilli; order Caryophanales; family Paenibacillaceae; genus Paenibacillus; species Paenibacillus sp. FSL R5-0928. Next base: position 3,236,888 of record NZ_CP150225.1, read on the forward strand.
ATAAGGATGGATTTCTTAGTAACCATTCCGGTGGGATTATAGGCGGAATTAGCACAGGAGAAGAAATTATTTTTCGAATAAGTGTAAAACCTACATCATCGATTTCTGTTACTCAACAGACCATAAACACGAATGGTGAAGAAGTAGAGATTAAAACGGAGGGCAGACATGATCCATGTATCTGTCCGAGAATCGTGCCGGTTGTTGAAGCAATGGCTTGCTTGGTATTGGAAGATCTTTATAAAAGACAAGCTGCTATTTTTGGATAAAAACACTTTATGATAATGATTCAACTCAAAGATTGCACCTCTTAGCATGCTGTGAGGTGCAGTCTTTTTTGCATATGTGGTATCATATGGATAATCATTCAAATTATGCTTTAACTCTAGCTATGCCATAAGATACGGTACAGCAAAAAGGAGGGAATAGATGAAAATCTTTGTTGCAGGTGCTGCAGGTGTGATTGGACGGCTATTGCTTCCTAAGTTACTTCAAGCGGGGCATGAGGTTATCGGTCTGACCCATAAAGAAGAAAACAAAACAATCCTTGAGAGCATTGGGGCACAAGCGGTAATCGCGGATGTGTATGAGCGTGAGTCTATATTTGCGGCTATTCGCGCAGCTCAACCTGAAGTGGTGATTCATCAGCTGACTTCACTAAGTCAGCGGAATTTTGCAGATAATTCAAGGATAAGAATAGAAGGAACACGAAATATTGTCGATGCTTCATTGGCATCCGGGGTTGAACAGATCATTGCCCAAAGTATCTCTTGGGCATATGAAGCTGGTGAGGGACCTGCCACGGAGAATACTCCATTAGATACTAATGCTTCTGAATCACGGATGAGAACCATTGAGGGTATCCGCTCCCTTGAAAAAGCAGTCGCTGAGATTCCTAATCATGTGATTTTGCGGTACGGAATGTTGTACGGCCAAGGGACTTGGTATGATTCTGCAGGATTAATGACAGAAGAAATTCGGCATGGAAGACTGATAGCAACAGAAGCAGTTACGTCATTCCTTCATGTGGAGGATGCAGCTAACGCGGCGGCGCTTGCTCTGAACTGGCCTTCTGGTCCAGTCAATATTGTGGACAATGAACCTGCGCGAGGAATAGATTGGATGCCTGTTTTTTCAGAACTCTTGGGAGCTCCTGGACCTGCTTCGCAAATGGGCAGAGAAGGCTGGGAACGGGGGGCGTCCAATACAAAAGCTCGAATGGATTACGGATGGAGCCCATCTTACCCGTCATGGAGGTCAGGTTTTGCTCAGAGCTTGAAGGGTTAGAGAGATGAATCCTTACATGTAGAAGGAGAGATGACATGAGTAAATTAAAGAATTTTTCTTTAGTAGTCGTGAATTTAATTGCTGATCTATGGTTTGGAATTGTTCGAAAACCAGAGTTTTATGATAAGCACGCCGTTACTAGAACAAAGAAAGGGTATGTCCTGTTTGTAACTATGGCAGGCATTCTCGCAGTGGGTTCTGCTTTTTGGTTATGCTCGAGAATATATTAGAAAAAAGACTGCCAATTGGCGGTCTTTTTTTTAGATATTGGACGTCAGAAAGCTACAATGTTATGTTAGTATTTAATAGATGGTTAAAAATTGAATTTTTTAAAAAGAGGAAGGTTCCAATGAATTCTCCTACACCGAACTAACGGGCGCTCACTTATTCTCAACAATCTATAATTGCCTCACGAGTCACCATTCCAAAGCAGGCTCCTTATTATGTTCAGCGCATAAGATTAATGTCCAAACTCATGGATGAAAACCGTGCTAAAGTAACGCTTATTGCCGCCTCAGCTGGATTTGGAAAAACGACACTTGCGGCTGAATGGGCTCGCACTCATTCCGATGAGGTTGCATGGTTGTCACTGGAACTTGCAGATAACCATCTTGTACGGTTCTGGTTAAGTTTGCATAGCGCAATTGAGAGAATCTTTCAGCCCTATTTAAATCGCTGGGGATTGTTTATCCAGTCTGTTCGTGACGGTTCAGTAGAAACTGCGATTTCTCTTTTACTAAACGATTTGCATACTCTTCCGGGTTCAAATACACTTATAGTGGATGATTATCATGTGATTACAAATCCATCGATTCATGAGAGTATGGGCTTTTTCCTCGGACATCTTCCGGCTAATGTGAAGCTTGTAATATTGAGTAGAACCCTCCCGCCACTCGCCTTATCCCGCCTAAGAGCACAACAGGAACTACTAGAATTAAGTAACGATGATTTGAGGTTTACGTTTGACGAAATAGATGAGCTGCAATCGCAATCCTTGAGCGAGCATCTTTCGCAAGAAGAGTTATTTTTGCTCGAGCAAAAAACAGAAGGATGGGTGGCGGGTTTGATTCTTGCCTTCCTCTCTTTTTCAGAGAAACAAGATCGTACGGCTTATATGAATGCTTTTTCAGGGAACACGCGCAATATCTTCGATTATTTATTGGATGAAGTCCTCTCTAGGCAGTCAGCCGAAGTACAAGAGTTTTTACTCGCGACGTCTATTCTGAATTCTTTTGCTCCTTCTCTAGCAGCAGCGGTACTGGAGCAATCGACTGCGGAGGCTCTATTACAAGAAGTTGAAGAAGCACGTCTTTTTATCATACCGCTGGATGACACTAGGAACTGGTTCCGATATCATCATTTATTTGTAGAAATGTTAAAAACAAGATTAAATAAAAAAATGAATATAGCAGATAAAGTAAAGCTACATAGAAGGGCAGCAATCTGGTACGACAAGGAAGGGCTGGCCTTGGAAGCAATCCAGCATGTCTTTGAGGCAGAGGATTATGCGTTTTCTGCATCATGTATGGATAGGCACTTCAATTCGATTATCAAAAATGGCGATGAATCTACATTGCTAGATTTACTAGATAAGTTGCCGATCAAAAATATGATTGTGCACCCTGATTTGTTTTATTTTCAAGCGGGTTCGATGGCTGTCGCTGGACGATCAGATGATGCCAAACGCTTTTTACAAAAGGTAGAACTTTTCATGGAAGAGGAATTTCTTATTCCGGAAAAAGAGCAAGCCCTAATTCAAATGCGGTTGGATCTGTATCGTGCTTCGGTTGCTTTTTATCAGGGGGACGTGGATACGTTCGTTGAGTTATTGGACCAAAACAGGGAAGGCATAGAGAGATTTGCATCTATCGTAAAAGTAGTGAATGTAGGAGAAGCCCTTTTACTTCGTGGCCCAATTGGTTTTGGTGGCAGATTGAACAAAATGGCTTATTTATCAGCTAAAGTATCAACCTCAGAAGAAAGAAGAACGTTGCTTCATTTTGCGTTACAGGGACATGGTTTTGTATTTTTGGCAGATCTTTTTTATGAATGGAATCATCTTAATGATGCAAGTGTTCAACTGGATAAGGCGCTTGTCATGTGTAATTCTTCGAAGCATGTGAGCGTGTGGGTGCCAGGGATTATTTTGCAATCCAAAATGTTAAAAGCATTGGGTCGTGGGGAAGATGCAGCGGAGGTTTTGCAGACAGCTATTGCGGAACTTAAGCAATATCATTCTCCCCGCTGGGAAAGATTGCTGGAAGCCGCATATATTCGAATTCAGCTCTCGCAAGGACTGTTAAGTAGTGGTGAAGAATGGCTAAAGAAAAGGCATATTAGTGCAAACGATAAACCTAATGTTGCCCGGGAATACGAACAAATCACGCTCGCGCGTATGCTGATGGCACGTCAAGCCTTTAGAGAGGTAATACCTTGGTTGAACAAACTTCTGAGTGAGGCTAGACGAACGGATCGAATCGGCAGCCAGATTGAGATTCTGTTGCTACTTGCTATATCTTATGAAAGTCTCAGTAAAGATAATCAAGCCTACGAGGTTTTAGAACAGGCCCTTGAACTCGCTGAGCCAGAGGGTTATATCCGTATTTTTCTTGATGAAGGACTGCCACTTATACGATTACTACAACACTGGTTAACTGCCAAGAGAGCAGCTTCCGGACATGATTATGTAAGTCAATTGATTCAGTCTTATCAGAGCGAGCAGATAGATAACGTCAATACTATAAATATTCATTTTACAAAAAGAGAACTAGAACTCATGCATCATATCGTTGATGGACTTTCAAATGATCAGATTGCTCGTCAATTATTCCTTTCTCCGGGAACTGTTAAAAGATATATTCACCATATTTATCAAAAGTTAGAGGTTAAAAACCGGGTACAAGCCGTTTCTATGATAAAAGAAAAGCATTTGCTTTAAATCGGCAAAAGATTAATATAACAGTTTATTACCAAACATTTACTTTAAGAAGTGATACTATGGAATACAGAAGGTGATAGGACTAGCGAGGAGGAAATGTAAATGCAATTAATGGCATGGTCTGAATACGAGATTTCATATGACTTAAATAATGATTATTCTATTCGTATGGCAGACTCGGAAGAATGGGGACTGTACTGTTCCATTTATTATAATATGCAATATAATGGTTTTTTTAAAGAAGAAGGGTTCAATTCTGCCCAAAGAAACGCTTTTTGGATCTATAGAGGGGAGTCAAAAATAGGTGGAGTAAGGATGTCGCCTAATCGGATATATCATTTATTTGTTATTCCACCTTTTAACGATACATTTGTGGTGCTGAAGCTATTAAAAAAGCTTTTGATTTATTGGTCAGATAGCACAAAACCTATAAAAACCTTCGAGGTTCTGCCAGACCAGGTTCAATTATTTGCGCGGGCAGGGTTTTGGCCTGATGAGTTCAGATGCCGTTGGATGCACCGTCCTACAGATTATTTTGAGGTCGAATGGAACGAAGAGTTAAGGATTGAAAGTCCTCAGATCGAAGATAATGGTATGGGCGCTAAACGATTTATTCTTGAAGAGCAGATCGCCGAATGTAACTATGCGAGCTTTGATGGAAGTCTTGAGGCAACAAGAAGAAAGAAATTCTCTTATGAAGATTTTATCCCAAGTGAAGAACCTAATTATACAAATGAAGTATTACTTACAGCGTCCACGCTTGTGTATGATAAGAAATCGGGACAGCTAATTGCGAATTGTCTCTTGGGTTTACAAGATGATTACGCAGCAGTTTACAGTATTGGTGTAATACCTGCTTACAGAGGAAAAGGGATTGCTACACGGATGTTGAAAAGAGGACTTAATCTCCTGAAAGATAAGTATCCGATCCTAAGGTTATATGTCATGGAAGGTAATGACGCGGAGTCTGTTTATTTAAATCTAGGATTTGTCCCTGGAGTACAAGAGATACAGAGTATGTATATTCCTATGCACGATTAAGAAAGGCTGCCATGTGGCAGCCTTTCTTTTCGTTAACTAGGCATGAGAAGTAATAGGAAACATGAAATGTTGAGGGAGTTCTTTTAATAGCCGACGTATAAATAAGGTATCTTCACTTTGGAAAATTAATTCTGCCTTAACTTGATCGATTGGATAATCTGGTGTGAAATAAAAATGTATAACCTCAGTTTCCGGAGAAATAATGCTTTTCAATACTGTGTTGATATCAAAACTTGTTGTACTGATAATATCAAAAATATGAAGCTGATGATCCTCATGTTTAAAGATCACAATAACGTCAGCCTCTTCAATATAATAAAAGGAATCATGAAAAGGAAGAATAAAATAAAACAGCAGCTGATGTTCATTATTTATCACACTTAGCGCGGAGGATACCGGTGTTCTTTTGACTGCAAAATTTTTGATCATGCTAAAATCAACGGGGTTACCTATAGATAAAGGCCGCACAGAGTAGGTTGTAGTTGGCTGATTGCTAAGATGAGCAACGTTAAGTGAAAAGCTGCTTTCTTGCATGCGTTCAAACCCGAATTTAGGATAAAAATCCAAAGCGCGCTCATTAGCAAATAAGTAGAGGAAGTCGTATTCATGTTCGTACTTAGCGATAATGTGGTCTATTAATTTTCTGGATAAACCTTGCATACGATAATCAGGATGTGTCATCACCGTCCCAATTTGGATGGCGTTGTATTCTTTTTTGTTGATGAGAATAGTCATTTTATTAATAGATGCATTCGCAATGACGTGATCTTCATCGATAAAGGAATAACAAATATATTTGTCATTCCAGCCCCCTTGTTCATACCAAGGTTTAAAATCAATACCAAAGATTGATTGGGCTAAAGAATTGAAGCTAAGCTTATATTTATCGATGTGTTTATAATCGCTAATCAATTGATATTCATTCATAGTATATACCTCTATTTCAGATGATTTCGGGAATCGCATTTTATGAATATATAATACTATGCTTTTTAACCGTAAAGTTGATTTTAAAAATACTATACCAATATAATCCTGTAGATGTGTTATCATAATCTCTAAATTATTAAACTCGGAGGTACAAGATGAGAGAGGTAGATTACACTCATATTTTTGGCAGGATGAGAAAATAAGACTAAGATCCGTTCAGGAAGAGGATTGGGAAGGTCATTACATCAATCGTTTCGATACCCCTGCGCGGCGACTTTTAGAGTGTACTGTTGAACTACCACCTACCATAGCTGATCCCGAAAATTTGTAGATACATTTGCAGAATTCTCATCACAGCGGCTGATGTTTACGATCGAGAATCTAAATGGCGAATATGTGGGTGGAGTAAATCTTAATAGCATAGACGAGAAAAATGGTACGTTCAGTATAGGCGTGCAAGTGGATAGAGATCATCGAGGTAAGGGGTATGGGACAAGAGCTATCAACATCCTGTTGAAGTATGCTTTTTTGGAGCTAAGACTCAACAAGTTTAACGAATGTGCGCTCGAAGGTAACGAACCCTCAGCAGCTATGCTCAGAAAAGTGGGCTGTATCCAAGAAGGCGTGCGCCGGAAAGTAATTTATACAAATGGACAGTATTTAGACTTACTGTTGTTTGGATTGACGAAGGATGAATTTATGGAGAAAAACGCTATGAAATAGTGATTAGGAGAGGCTACTTGGAATGCGATTCTTCAATAACTGGAGGATCGCTTTTTTGCGTTTCGTTTTGTGGATCGATGTTCTCGCTGAAGCTTTCGGACCCAGAAGACGCTATTTGCAAATATTTAGCTATTTGAGAGTAGTATCGGACTCCAGTGCAGCTATTCCTCTAGTTCAGCTGTATATATGTTACTTTTTATGCCAATAGTGCCCATGGGGTCCGATAGGACAGCAAAAGTGGGGAAAAGCAGCAAATAGAGTCAATGGGGTCCGATAGTAGCTCGAACGAGCAACTGATCAAACCAAACGGATCAAACTAAACAAAGAATGGGAGGGGAGAGTGCAGAAGTATGTGGGCTCAGATGGAGTTTATTTTGTGCTGAAGTTTGTGGTTCCAGATAGAGTTTGGTTTGCGCAGAAACATTCGGACTCAGAAGACGCTATTTGCAAATATTAAGCTTTTACAGAGTAGTTTCGGACTCCAGTGCAGCTATTCCCCAAGAATAGCTGTATAAATGTTACTTTTTATGCCAATAGAGCCCATGGGGTCCGATAGCACACCAAAAGTGGGGAAAAGCGGCGAATAGAGTCAACTGGGTCCGATAGTGGCTCGAACGAGCAAACTTGAACAAACTAAACTGATCAAATTAAACAAAGAATGGGAGGGGTGTGCAGAAGCATGCGGGTTCAGATGGAGTTTGTATCGTGCCGAAGCTGTGGACCTAATTCTTCGAGGATCATTCAACGCAATCAACGATGTACAGCCATTTATTCCGTACTTTCATCATATGAAAAATTCACAATAGAAGACCACAAAAAACTACACTCTCCCTGCTCACATCCACATAAATCATCCTACATACCACCAAATCTCTATAAACAACGGAATAAGTGAACCCTCTATCAAATTTCAGGTTGTGAAAGTTGGAAAATAGTGCTTATACTAGAGTAATAGAAGGAAAGATTAGCCAACAACATTTACAACATGAGGAGGGTTTATATGGCGTTTATGATTGCTCAACGAGCGTTTATCAAGGTGTATCTTATAACAATGGTAGAACAACACCGCGGTTACGGATATCAAATGCTGGAGGATTTACGTCGGGATTTCAAAGCCCATGGTTATTCCCCTCCACAGAGTGAAATCTATCGCGCCCTGCATGAGCTGGTGCAGCAAGGGATTTTATATCGTACCAAGCAGCTGAAAGGCAATGACCCTAAAGTGGATTTTCAAGAAATCGTACTTTACCATTTCACTTCAGATGGAGAAGAGAAAGCAAAGTTATATAAAAAGCAGGTAAAGACAGATCTTGACCGCTGCTTAGGCATTTTGAATAAAGCTGTTGTGGACAACTATTAGAACTGCAACTATAGTAATATTTTCAGGATGCTCTCACCCTGTTATAATGGTTACTGCCGGATGATTGCAGTATATACTTGGAGGTAGCAAAAGATGGATGAACATATGAAACGTCGGTTAGACAAACAGCGGAAGCTGTTCAGTCAACTCGGCATCACATTAGACGCTCTAACCATACATGAAAAAGAATTCAGCATGAAGCTGCGTGGCTACGATGCGGAGGAAGTAGATACATTTCTGGACAGCGTAATCAAGGATTACGAACGTTTCTATGCGACGATCGCTGATCTGATGGATAAATGGCAAGAGCAGCAGCTGGAAATGCGGGAATTAAAGGTAGAAACCAAAACAGAGGTAATCCAGGTACCTGTTTCCCGAGGCATTGATCCAAAAGAATTGGAAGAGGTTATTCTGAGGCTTGAGACTAACGTCCGCCAGCTTAAAGATAAGCTTCCTCGCGTGGAAGAGTTTTTATAAGGAGTTGTTTGGTGTAAAGGGAGCTCCGCTTGACATTTCTAAATTTACCATTGACGAGTTAGCAGTTCATGAATTATGATATGTTCATAAATGATCATTTATATTTTAGTGGCGTGTTACCGTTAAGGGCATGAGCCAAGAATTGTCTTTATTTCCATTAGACAATTCTTGGCTTTTTTTGTTCCAATTTGACGATAATTAGGGAGAGGAGTGATGAGCTTGTCGCGAGAGATCGAGCAATTTCAAGTACAGCGTGTAATCGGGAATAACGTTGTAATGGTTCAGGGAAGCAAAAACGGGAAGGAATATGTCATCATTGGCAAAGGTATTGGATTTGCAGTGAAGGGTTCTGGTGTGATCGAAGGAAATGATGCTCGGATTGAGAAATTGTTTCGTCTAGAAGATCGCGAAGCCTGGAGCCAATATCAAGTTTTGCTGGAAGATATAGATCCTAAGGTAATGAAAATAACTGATGAGATAATTGCAGATATCCAAAGTCAATTTCCTGACAAGTTAAACGACAAGATTTATCTGGCACTCCCGAGCCACATACAGTTCACCATCTACCGTCTGCGCAACGGGATGGATATTATTAATCCGTTTTTGCAAGAAACCAAAATGTCATTTCCGAAGGAATTTGAGATCGCTTACAAGGCATCGGAGAAAATCAATGCTGAATTTCAAGTACAAATCCCCGAAGATGAGATTGGATTTCTTACTTATCATGTGTATTCAGCAGTTAATAATGTATCGGTTGGTCAGTTAGTAAAGGCCTCTAATATTGTCAATGAGCTTCTAGACATGATTCAGCAAGAACGAAAGATAACTTTTGAGCATGGCAGTATGAATCATATCCGATTAATGATCCACTTGCGTTTTTCGCTGGAACGTATTTTAAAAGGATCACTAATAGATAATCCCTTTGTGAAACATATTAAGAAAGAATACAAAGAGGAATACAAGCTGGCTCAAAAGCTCGGTAAAGTAATGCAAAGGTCGCTTGAAGTCGAAATCCCGGAAGAAGAACTATGTTTTCTAGCCATGCATTTGCACCGGTTATTTCAGACCTTAGTGAAATCAAATTAACATCTTAAGAGGAGTGGAGCATATGTTTTCCAAATGGAAATCAAAAAAAGAAGAGAAACATACTGAACATACCATCGAAATCATGGCACCAATCAGCGGGGAGTCAGTTCCACTAGCACAGGTTCCGGATGAAACCTTTGCTGGCGGTCATATGGGTAACGGAATTGCAATAAAACCATCTGAGGGAATTTTGAAAGCGCCTTTTGACGGTAAGGTTGCTCATATCGTGAAATCGAGTCATGCAGTCATTCTGGAACATTCCTCCGGTATGCAATTGCTATTACATATCGGAATCGATACTGTCAGCCTCAAGGGCAACGGTTTTGTCAGTCATATAACCTCTGGAGATCAAGTAAAAGCAGGTCAAACCCTAATCGAATTTGATCTGGACGTAATTCGCGCGGCAGGTTGTGACACAATTTCGCCTGTAATCGTGACCAGTACAGAGGAGAATCCACCTCAAGTAAGCGGACATTATGGTCAGGTTACAGCAGGACAGGATCTGATTCTTACCGTGGCTTCAAAGTAAATGGTTTATAGAGCACTACTACTATTGAACCGAAAGGATGATTTTAAATGTTGGCTTTTCTACAAAAACTAGGTAAGTCGTTAATGCTTCCTGTTGCAACCATGCCGGCGGCAGCTATTCTTCAAGGGTTTGGTTTGCTTAACTACGAAAAAGATATTCCGCTAGGAGCGACCATTGGTGGATTTCTGAATCAATACTTTGCTCCATTTCTAAACGCCGGAGCGAATGCGATCTTCGGTAACCTAGCCTTAATCTTCGCGGTAGGGGTTGCCATTGGATTTGCCGGTGACGCCGTAGCAGCTTTGTCAGCAGTAATCTCTTACATGGTACTGACTAAGATTCTGCTTATCGTACCGCTTCAGTTCTCTTTCATCAATGATGATGTTGTATTGAACATGGGTGTGCTTGGTGGTATTTTTGCCGGTGCTTGGGCAGCATTCTTATACAAGAGATATCACAATATAAAAATGCCTGATTGGCTCGGATTTTTTGCAGGTAAACGTTTTGTCCCAATCATTACGGCAGCTTCTATGATGGTTCTTGCTGTATTTGTGGGTATGATCTGGAGTCCGATACAAGATGTTATTAGTGACTTCGGGAACTGGGTTGTGTCACTGGGGGCTGTTGGAGCATTCATCTTCGGTACAGCTAACCGCTTGCTGATTCCGTTCGGTCTTCACCACGTGCTTAATACGATTGCTTGGTTCCAAATTGGTGATTTTACGAATGCAGCTGGTGAACTGGTGCATGGTGACTTGTACCGCTTCTTCGCTGGAGATAAAACTGCTGGGATGTTTATGACTGGATTCTTCCCAATTATGATGTTTGCGCTTCCAGGGGCAGCACTTGCATTTATTCATACAGCTAAACCGGAAAAACGTAAAATGGTTGCTTCCATCTTCATCGGTTCTGCCATTGCTTCTTTCTTAACAGGGATCACTGAACCACTTGAGTTCTCCTTTATGTTCGTAGCACCACTCTTGTACGGAGTTCATGCTTTATTAACAGGATTCTCCATGGCCTTGATGTACATTTTAGATGTTAAGCTTGGTTTTGGTTTCTCTGCAGGTTTGATCGATTATCTTGTAAACCTGAAACTGTCCACTAATGCATGGATACTTATTCCTGTGGGTCTTGGATTCTTCGTCTTGTATTATGTACTATTCCGCTTTATTATCTCATTGTTCAAGCTAAAAACACCTGGACGTGAAGATGATGATGAAGAAAGTCTGTTAGCACCACCTGGAGGTAATGGAACGCCTTCATCGTCTTCTAAAGCTGCTCAAATTCTTGAGAACATCGGCGGTCCATCGAACATCCGCAATATCGATGCATGTATCACACGCCTTCGTCTGATTGTTAATGACGAAAAAGCCGTTAAAGATTCCGCATTGAAACAGCTCGGAGCTTCCGGTGTTATGAGACTGGGTCAAGGGGCTGTGCAGATCGTATTTGGTCCAAAATCAGAGCAAATTAAAGATGATATTCAAAAGCTGTTATAACTAAATTGATCATGTTAAATTCATTAAACAGGGCTGGTTCTTATACCAGTCCTGTTTTTTTGCTGTGTCCAGAGATAAAGGGTTGCTTTATAGATAATGCCTAGTATAATACTTGGTATAAGTAGGCAAAGGAGTCGGTACACATGTCAGTCGATGATTATTTGGATCTTTTAAATTACGCCAAGGCGATTAAAGATGGACAGTGGCAGGCTGACATCATTGAGCGCTTAAAGAATCTTAGTGCAGCAGCGGAAAGTCCTCAGATTCAAGAAGAAAGTGTAATAGAATTATGGTCAAGATTTGATGCCATTAACATAATGATCATGAAGCTGTTTGAGAAGCTACGTGAGAATGAACATTCAGAGCAACAGTTTCAGTGGAAAGAGCAGCTCTGGGAGCTTAGGCTGGAACGAAGTATTTTATCAAAAAAGATTCTTAATCGTTACATTCGAATTAGGTAAACACTAAAAGACAGTTTCCTTATTAATTTAGGGGCTGTCTTTTTTACGTAATCTTGATACAAAAAAGCATTGATAGTCGTCTTACTTATAGCTGCAGCTGATAAGGAGGATTTACAAGATGGAAATTCCGGAATCTGAAATTTTTAAAGCAATATTCTATGAACATTATCCTATTGTCAGACGTAAGCTGACCGCTTTGGTTCGTGATGAGTCGGCAGCAGATGATTTGGCACAAGAAGTTTTTCTGAGATTGTATCGTAACCCCCCAGATGATCCAGCAGCGCTGGGTGCCTGGCTTCATAGAGTCCTTACTCGTATTGGATATGATTATCTGGACAAAAAAGCAAGGGAACGGCGGCTGCAAAATAAACAAGAACAGTTATACGAAGTTGGGGAATCACCTCCTTCAGGAGAGGAAGTCTTAATCAGTAAGCTGGATCAGGAGGATGTTCATGAATGGTTGAACGAGCTGCCTGACAGGGATAGACAAGCGCTTCTGCTTAGATACTCTGGTTATAGTTATGCGGAAATAGCAGGCGAGCTTGGTCTAAGACCTCCCGTAGTAGGGACATTACTGCACCGTGCGACCCAGAGGTTAAGACAAAATGCAGCAAAATCACTATCTCAGTCAGATTAACAAACCGAGATAAACGAAGCTCCAAATTATTTAGGAGGGTTTACTAATGACTAAACAACCGCTAAATCAAGATCATAATAAGCAATATACAGATGAAGCCTGGGCCAAATTGCAAAACAAGTTAGCGTCTGAGCCTGCAAGTCCTAAATGGGCTGTGTGGAGTCAGCAGTTGGCAGTGGATGTTATGAAAGATGATGATATACCACACCCAGAAATGGGCCAGCCTCAATCTACAGATGACAATCCGATAACTAATCGCCGATCCAAGCGACCTCGCATGAATCGTCGGCGTAAGTGGGGAGTAGCAGTGGCAGGTGCCGCGATCGTTGCGGTTATACTTGGAACTCCAGTAGGAAATACGGCTATGGCATCGCTGCTGAATCAGTTTCGGATGGAAGAAGTTACAGTTGTGAATGAAAATGATATTCGGGATATTTTTTATCAGGTAAATGAAAGTCAATCCATGAATGAAGCTATGAACAAATTTGGTGTGTTTACAAGTACTTTTGGTTCAAATAAAGGGATTATTCCGCTAAATCAGGTGGAAGAGACTCTAGGTTTTACACTTCCAAGCGGAACTTTGCTCAAGAATGTGAAGAGCGCATATATAACCAATTCACAAGAAATAACCTTGAAGCTTAATATTGAAGCGGTTAATAAAGCAATGAAAAGATTGGGTGCAAAACAGCTTCTTCCAGAGGCCATAGATGGGAAAGAAATTAAATTAGATCTTTCGGAGATCGTGAATTATGATCTTTCGATGGATAATGATAAATGGGCTAATCTTACACAGACGAAGACTCCTTTAATTACTGTAGATCCAACTATAAAGGTTGATGAAGCTTTGGAAGCTATAATCGATTTTCCATTGCTGCCAGATTATCTGAAATCCAGCTTAAAGCAGAGCCGCATTTTATCAGGTGAAATTCCTCTGCCACTGGTAAAAGGCCTGAATACCGATCAAATAAAGATTAAAGATACTACGGTTCTACTGAATCAGAATGAATATAGTCAAGGGATTGTATACTCGGCCATTTGGGTACAGAACGGGCAATTGTTCGATTTCAACGGGGGAAGCGTGTATACAGATAAAGCTGTATTCTTAGAGAAGCTAGAGGAGTTGATTGAATAATGACGGTTGCTGCAATAGAAGCGAAGTCTTTGACCAAAGAATATGATAACGGACGTGGTTGCCGTGATGTAACGATTACTGTTGGGAAAGGGGAAGCCTTTGGCTTCCTCGGCCCTAATGGTGCGGGGAAAAGTACCTTTGTCAAAATGTTGGTAGGTCTCATTCGTCCATCGAGTGGTAGTGCTACTCTATTAGGCCATAAGATCGGTTCACTTGAAGCCAAGTCTCAAATCGGATATTTACCGGAATTATATCGCTATCAAGAATGGCTTACCGGGGAAGAAGTAGTAAGACTGCATGCCAAGCTGTGCCGTGTAGAGCGATCTGTAGCCGATAAAAGAGTTCCAGAGCTTCTAGCGGAAGTTGGAATTGGAAACCGTGGACGGGATCGTGTGAAACATTATTCCAAAGGGATGCAGCAGAGATTAGGGCTTGCTTGTGCTCTTGTAAACAATCCGGCCATCGTTTTTCTGGATGAGCCCTCATCGGCGCTAGACCCGATTGGACGTCAGGAAGTTCGGAATATTTTGCAGAGGCTAAAAGAGAAGGGAGTTACGATATTTCTTAACTCTCATCTACTGGAGGATGTTGAACTCATCTGCGACCGTATGGCACTGCTGAATAACGGAGTTATACTGCGGCATGGGAAAGTATCTGAGATCTTAAATAAGCGAACAAGCTGGCATTTTAAAGTGGGCGGTTTTACGCCTATTTTGTTGTCTTGGCTACAGGATAGTACTGATCTTAAGATCAAAGTTTCAGCGGATATTGGATCTCAATCTGAAAAAGGAGCTTCAATCCCAGCTACATTGGAAAGTAGCACAGTTTGGCTGGAAGCGGAACTGGAGAATGAGGAGCAAGTAGGCTGGCTGAACACGTTAATTATTGAACAAGGAATGACCTTATATGAAGTCTCACGAAAGCAAGAACGTCTGGAAGACTGGTTTATGAGTGCTGTATCCGGCCTAAGTCACAGAGGTGAACACGAATGAGAATAATCATGGGAATGACCTGGAAGGAATTGCTGCGAAAACGAGTGATGATATTAACACTGCTTATGACCATTGTCTTTCTTATAGGATTTTGGTTTGTGGCAAATACGATTGGACAAAGTGGAATACCGAATAGAACAGATATTAGCAGTGGCGAGCATCTCTTAGCTAATTTTACAAATGGTGCTTTTATATTATCACTTGGATTCTTTTTTGGCGCTTTTGTAATCGCCTTTTTGGCGATCTTCAGTTCCTTCTCAGCTATTGCAGGTGAAGCGGAACAAGGGGTTATGCAGGCTTTACTGCCAAGACCGCTGCCGCGGTGGAAATGGTACATAGGTCGCTGGCTTGGATATGTGACGCTTGGGATTGGTTATGCCCTGATTTTATTTATTTCTATTTTATGGATTACTGAGATCCATGCAACCGTTCCTAGAGATGCCGTAGTCCTATTGAAATCATTTTTGTTATTCTCCTCTATAGTGCCTTTGCTAATTACGATTTCTATGCTGGGTTCTGGATTCTTCTCAGCAGTGGGGAATGGCGTCTTTATGACAATGTTATATGGAGCGGGCTGGTTAGGTGGGATGATTGATAAGATCGGAGGATCGCTTAGATTAGAACCCGATGTTCTTGACACATTAAATAATCTGTCAGGAATGATGGCACTGCTTATGCCAGTGGATGGTTTACAGCGGAAAATGACCGCCGTCCTGTTCAGCGCTAATGAAATGAGTGGAATGATGGGATTGTTCGGCAGCATGAATGGATTGCTGGATTTTAATACGGTTCCGTCAAATATGTTTATTTTTTATGCGCTAGGATATACCCTGTTAGCTTTTGTTATAGGTCTCCTTCGCTTCGAGCGAAAAGACTTATAAAGGGGATGTTAATCCAAAAAGAGCCCTCTTGTCTTATGATCGGGACAATTAGGGCTCTTTGTGTTGTGTAGCGGGAATCATTTCTTAATACCAAGCTCAATCCATTCGGTAGACCAGTTTCCAATTTCACCAAGTATAGGAGCAAGCGCTGTGCCTTTTGGAGTCAGAGAGTACTCAATACGTACTGGCATTTCAGGATATACAGTTCGCTCTATAATGCCTTCGGTTTCCATTTCCTTCAATCGGTCAGATAACACCTTGCCACTGAGATTGGACAGACAGCTCTCGATTTCACCAAAACGGCGTGGCCCTGGCATAAGCACGAAAACGATCAGCGCGACCCAACGTTTACTTAGCAAGTCTACCGCTTTTTCAAAGCGAGGACACATGTTGAAATCATTCATAATATCACCTCGACATTCATTATATCATAAACTTACATAAAGTAATTATAAATATTTAAATATATATTATAACTTGACGAAGTTATATTACAATGATAAACTTACTTACAAATAGTTACTTATAATTTAACTAATATTTTATCCTTATGCTTAGCTCTATCTAAGCATTGATGAACAATGAGGAAGGTGTAATTATGATTAAACCAGAAATCACTTCTATTTTACAGAATAAAATCACGCGAATTCCTTTAGCAAATTCCACAAATATATTGGTTGGACCCATCACGTTACCCGTGAATTTAGACGGCGAGACCGTTGTTTTTAAATGGTACAACTGGCTGAATACAACGGATGCAGAGCTTCTTCAAGAGGATAGCAGTAAAGCAACGGCAGCTTTAATTTCACGTTTGCCATCCATGAACTTAGCAGAAGGACAACAATCCAGTGTGTTGGTATATGGCGATTTCGAAGGGTCTGAGGATGCATTGATCCGGATGCATAGCATCTGCCATACTGGCGATATTTTTGGCAGTAAACGTTGCGATTGCGGATTCCAGCTGCATCAATCCATGAAAATGATTGTTGAGCATGGCTCTGGGGCATTATTTTATCTCGCGAATCATGAAGGAAGAGGCATTGGCCTGTTCAGCAAATCTTTAGCGTATCTTTTACAGGAAGAAGGATACGATACAGTTGAGGCTAATTTAGAGTTGGGATTTGCTGATGATTCAAGAAACTACGAAGAAGCAATCAGTGTTCTGCAAACTTTACGTCACAAACCAGTGACGCTGATCACGAATAATCCGAAGAAATTGGATGCGCTCAAGGCTGCAGGGATGAATGCCGTGAAAAGAGTAGCGTTATGGGGAGATGTATCTTCTTTTAACGAGAAATATTTGCGGACTAAAGTCGCTCGCTCAGGGCATTTAGAAGCTGTGAAGGACACCCATTCGCTAAATGAAAGACTGGCTAAGTAAAGATTGAAGTAGTGCTTTTGCGCTTCTTCTATTATAATGGGGTACTGGGAACCAACTCTAAGCTTAGTGAGGTACAATATGACTGCTATTCAAGTACAAGACTTACGCAAAACATTTAAAGTACAAAAAAACCGCGAGGGTCTCAAAGGGGCCTTCGCTGATTTGTTTAAAAGGGAATATACGGAAGTGACTGCAGTGAAGGACATTTCCTTTTCCATTCCTGAAGGGGAGATCTGTGGTTATATCGGCGAGAACGGTGCTGGGAAATCGACCACGATCAAAATGCTCACAGGTATTCTCGTGCCGACTTCCGGAAATCTGACAGTAGGTGGTTATGTTCCGTATTTGGAGCGCGAGAAATTCGTGAAAAATATCGGCGTGGTATTCGGGCAACGCAGTCAGCTATGGTGGGACATTGGGGTGATTGAGTCGTTCCAGCTCCTGCGCAAGGTTTACCGGGTGTCTGAACAAGATTTCAAGAAACGGCTGGATGAATTGGTCGAACGGCTGCAGCTGCAAGAACTGCTGAATCGTCCGGTTCGTAAGCTTAGTCTAGGTCAGCGGATGCGTTGTGAATTAGTAGCAGCATTGCTTCATAATCCGTCGATTGTATTTCTGGATGAACCGACCATTGGCTTAGATATTGTGGTGAAGTCAGAGATCCGTGAATTCCTAAAAGATATGAACCGCGAGCATGGGACAACCATACTGCTGACTACACATGACCTGCAAGATATTGAGGCGCTTTGCTCCCGAGTGATAATGCTTGATGATGGCCGTATCATTTATGACGGAGGACTGGAAGACCTGAAGCAGCGTTGGGGAACCGGACGTGAGGTTCAATTTCAATTTGGAAATGCAACGAAACGTCAGCAACTTGAGTTATGGACTGAGGGGTTGCCTGTTACTTGGTCTGCGGAGAACGATCTAGGGGCATCTGTCTGGATACCGCTAGATATAAATGTATCGGATGTATTAAGCAGAGTAGTGGGAAAAGCAGACATTACTGATATCAAAATCATAGAGACCAATACGGACGATATTGTTCGCAGTATTTATCAATCCGGGTCTGCAGACAAGCCTGATGAAATGGCTGCCGCTCTGAAGGATGAAAGAGAGGCTTTACATGTCTGATAAGCTTAATCCTGCAACGGCTATGTCCTCCTCCTCAGGAGGCGCGTCTTCTGGTGGTCCTCAGGAGAATAGCCGTAAATTACTATTCGGGGCTTACTTAGATTTTATACGCATCCGTTTCCTTACCATGCTTGCTTATCGAATTAACTACTACTCAGGTATTCTTATCTATTCACTGAATATTGGGGTTAACTATTTCACTTGGATGGCCATCTATGGTAATGGGGATTCATTGGGTGGATTTACTGCAACGCAAATGACATCATATGTTGCTGTGTCGTGGATGGCTAGAGCCTTTTATTTTAATAACCTAGACCGCGAGATCTCTACGGATATCCGTGATGGAAGTATCGCTATCCAGTTTATAAGGCCCTATAACTATGTCTTAGTCAAAATGATGCAAGGTCTTGGAGAGGGAATGTTCCGCTTCCTCTTATTTATGATTCCCGGCATGGCCATAGCGATGCTGCTGTTCCCAGTACAATTGCCAACAGCGCCATCTGCTTGGGCGGGGTTCCTGGTGATGCTCTTTTTCAGCTTTTTAATTAATTCACAGATCAATATCATTACAGGGCTCTCGGCTTTTTTCGTGGAAAATAATGAAGGCATGATGCGAATGAAGCGGGTAATTGTAGACTTATTCTCCGGCTTAATCGTACCGATCAGTCTGTTTCCTAACTGGTTATCTTCCGTACTTGAGGTGCTGCCGTTTCAGGCGATTACCTACTTGCCAGGTTCAGTGTTTACGGGACGGGTGCAAGGGGTTGGAATATGGAATGTATTAGGGATACAAATTATTTGGTTCCTGGTATTGCTGATTCCAATTGTCTGGTTATATCATGCGGCGCGGCAGCGTCTCTTCGTGCAGGGAGGTTGAGGAAACATGTATTACCTGGGATTATTAATTGAATATATCAAAAACTATATGAAGAGCCGGCTCACCTATCGCGCTGACTTTTGGGTAGAGGTCATTTCAGACTTGCTTTTTCAAGCTACCAACTTTATCTTTATTCTCGTAATTTTTATGCATACAGATAGCCTGGGCGGTTGGAATCAGAATGAAGTAGTGTTCGTTTATGGATTCTTTATGGTGCCTTTTGGGGTGTTTAGTTGTTTTGTGAATCTATGGGGATTTAGTGAACGTTACATCGTTAAAGGTGAGATGGACCGTATTTTGACACGCCCAGCTCATAATTTGTTCCAGATCTTTTTGGAAAATGTTGATCCACCAGCACTTATGGGCTCATTCATAGGTATTATTATTATGGCCATCAGTGGCAGCAATCTGGGTCTTCCCTTTGAATGGTGGACGATACCGGCTCTGATCATTCTGACGTTAAGTGCGGTCGCCATCTATACGGGGATTTATACAACGTTGACTTCATTGTCTTTCTATTCGGATGCTCCTACTGGGATTCTTCCGTTAATGTACAACATTCAGACTTATGGCCGTTACCCGGTAACGATTTACAATCGTGCTATACAGGTATTGCTTACTTGGATCATTCCATTTGCATTCGTCGGAGTGTATCCAGCCGCGCTTTTTCTGCAGCGGGAGGAGATGACCAGCCTTGCTCTGATGACACCTGTAGTAGGCGCTATATTCCTGGGGATTGGTTTGTTAGCCTGGAGTTATGGCGTACGAAGATATAAGGGTGCGGGGTCTTAAGTTAGGCTAGTGTTTTGTTAAGTTGGAAAGGCTACCTTCGGGTAGTCTTTTTTTTACCCGGAATTCATGAATATGCTAAAATCATTAATATCTACATTGGGGAGGAATCATAGATGAATGTGTTAGATATTTTACCAGCACCCGAAAACTTAAAAAAACTTATGAAAATACTTGCTTCTCTAAATATTGTCTTATGTCCAGAGGACTGGCTTCGCTATCATAGTTTTGATTCTATATTTGATAAGAATGTTTCTCTAGCATCGATCGATAATGGCTCAGGTGATAATTTGTTTATTATTTTTACACCTCAAGGAACGATAATTAAAGGTTTTGATCATGAGTCCGAAGTAAGTCCATATGCGCGTGACGAACATGAAGTTTGGCCAGGAATCTATGAAGAGGTCCCAACCTCGCTATTGTCTTTACTGGAAGATGAGGCGATAGCTAAGGATGATGTTACTTTTTGTTTTTGGCGTGAAAATAACGACATGGCGTGGCAGAAGGGAGAGGTAGAGATTCCAGCGGGGGCAGAAGATGGTTCGGACTTTTTGCTAGGGACTATTTTCCGCACAGCTGAGGATTTTGTGGAATTTGCCGAAGGTTATTTTGAACTCACACTCCCTTTAGAGGTCGTTGCACAAGTTTATGAGGGTGCAGTCATTACCAAAGAGATGATCAAAGCGTTAAATCCTGATGGTGATGTAGAGACAATTCTTCAGGAGTTAGCAAAGCTAGACTCTTAGGGACTTATCGATTTTGAAAACAAAGGGGGATGCGAAATGGAACTTTACGTGGAAAAGCTGAATGCTGATGCTGCTAGGGATATTTTAAGCTGGCAATATGATCCACCCTATGATTTTTACAATAATGAAACAACTCCTGAAGCTATAAGTGAAATGCTAGAGGAAGCATTTTTTTCTGTACTTGATGCAAATAAACAATTGATCGGATTCTTCTGTGTAGGAAGTCCGGCACAGGTTCCAAATGATAAATATACATATTCTCAGGATTTTATAGATGTGGGTTTAGGAATGAAGCCAGAGTTAACCGGACAGGGGAATGGGACTCTATTTTTCACAACAGTCCTTAACTATATTAATGAGAGATTCGAGGAAAAACCAAAGCGGCTGACAGTGGCGAAGTTCAACGATAGAGCGATACGCTTGTATGAAAAACTAGGATTTAGCCGGGAAGCTGAAATCGTTAAAGGAACTACAGAATTTATTATTATGATTTGTAATGAAAATGATAATCTTACTCCCATGTATGAGCGGGCAAAACCCGGCGAAATAATTACTTTTGGCTCTTATCCGCAAATGGCGGACGGAGCAGAAAAAATGCCGATAAAGTGGCGGGTGCTGCAAAATTCAGGTAGAGAGCTGTTCATTTTAAGCGAGTACATTTTGGACTGCAGGCGGTATCACAGTGAATATGTTGATGTTACATGGCATGACTCCGATTTGCGAAAGTGGTTGAACGATGATTTTTATAATGCCGCTTTTAATGACTCCGAGCACAGGCTCATCAAGACTACACAATGCACAGATAACGGAGAGGGAAGTATAAACACGGAAGATAAGATTTTTCTGCTCAGTGTTTCGGAGGCGAATGAATTGACCTTTAAACTTGGTGAAGATACTTTACGTGCGAAGCGTAGGGCGATAGGAACGGGATTCTCCAAAGTGAAAAAGAACGATGGATGTAAATTGTATGTGTATGATAAAAAAGTCAAAGCTGATTATATCCTTGAGAAGGATGAAGAGTTTGGCTGCTCATGGTGGTGGCTGAGAACTCAACCTGCGATTTCTTCACGTGCGTATTTTGTAGGTACCCGTAGCAGTATTCGCAGTTACGGACATGTAAACTTAGCTTGTTACGGTGTGCGCCCCGCTATAATCCTTAATTATTAAGCTCTTTCTCCAACATCGTTTCATGGGAAGCGAATCTTACCACAGAAACAAAACAGCCTGAACCCCTAGGAATACATGGCTCAGGCTGTTTATTATTGTTTCTATTTCATGGAATTAGATTTGTCTTTAGCATTGAGTGTAGCAATCAGTTTCTCGCCTTCGACATCCAGGTTTGGCAGAATACGGTCGAGCCATTTTGGAAGTGCCCAAGCTTTGTTGCCGAAAATAGACATTACAGCAGGAACTAATCCCATTCGAATAATGAAAGCATCGATTAAGATCCCTACGGCCAGTGTAAAGCCGATTTGTTTAATCATGACATCATCCGTAAAAATAAACCCTGCAAAAACGGAGATCATAATTATAGCAGCGCCTACTACGACACGACTCACCTGGTTGTATCCATGAACAACGGACTCTGATCCCTCATGACCATGAACGTACGATTCACGCATGGAACTGACAAGGAAAACCTGATAGTCCATCGCGAGCCCATATAGGATACCCGTAACGATGATTGGCATAAAGCTTAGCAATGGGCCACCGGTGTCGAAACCGAAGAGAGTATGGAGCCAGCCCCATTGGAACACGGCTGTGGTGATCCCGAAGGTAGCGAGAATGCTAAGCAGAAAACCGATCGTAGCTTTGATAGGAACGATAATCGAACGAAATACCAACAGAAGAATAATGAGCGATAGGAGAATGATGATTCCTACATAAATGGGAAATACATCTGCCAGTTTGGCCGACATATCGATGTTAACAGCGGTAAAGCCGGTAACCCCGAGTTTAACATCATTACTTTGAGCGATACTAGATTCCGTAGCCCGTAAATCATTCACCAGATTTTTGGTTGTTATATCGCTAGGACCCGTTTCTGGAATCAGACTGAAGATAGCTAAATCCTTAGTCATGCCCAGAGGAGTGACCTGCGCGACATTCTTTTGAGCTTGGAGCTCTTTTACAAGATTTCCTAGGAGTTCCGGGGTGACTGGAGTGGAAGAATTCTTTGGTTCTGCAACCAGAATAAGCGGTCCGTTAAATCCCTCTCCAAAACCCTCGGATATAGCATCATAACTTTGTCTTGCTACCGTGTCCAAATTCGCTGAGGCAGCTCCGGGAATGCCCATTTCCATTTTCGCTATGGGGGTTGCTGCTACGCCAAGTACCAGGACGATGGCAACAATAGTGACCCAACGATACTTGATGATAAATTTAACCCATCTATCAGCTATACCGCGGTTACCCGTTTTATGATGATCCTTGTTTTTCTTGCGAGCTTTAGGCGAACAGATGCGTTCACCCACCAATCCGAGCAATGCCGGCAATAGGGTTAAGGCAACAAATACGTTGATGAGGACGGTAGCTGCTGCTACTAACGCCATCGTAGATAAGAAAGTAAGCCCGATTACAAGCATACCGCAGAGAGCGATAATAACCGTCAAACCGGCGAAAAATACGGCGCTGCCGGATGTGCCAATTGCTCTAGCCGCAGCTTCTTGTGCGCTTAATCCTTGATCAATAATCATCCGGCGTTGGCGATTTACAATGAAAAGAGCATAATCGATTCCGACGGCTAATCCAATCATAAGCGCCAAGACGGAAGTGACACTAGGCATTTCAATGAATTTGGAAATAGAAAATGCTCCACCCACACCGATGCCGACTCCAAGCAGTGCAGTTATAAGGGGCAGCCCTGCTGCAACGACAGAGCCAAGCGTCACCAGCAAAACAATTGCAGCAATGACAAGTCCGACAATCTCAGCTGATCCTACACCGATAGATACTGATTTGAGTGTCTCACCCGGCAGTACAGTAATGTTGGTATCTTTCTCGACATTCATGACGGTATCAATTACAGAATCAAAAATATCTTGAGAGATAGCTGATTGCTCAATGGTAAACTGGAATTGGAACAATGCAATTCTACCGTCTGCGGAAAGAATAACACCAGGCACCGGAACACCATCTGCCATCAGAGGACCATAGGAAGGGGGTGCTGTGGCTGTTGCAGACTGATCCATACTGGCAGCCTGAGTTGCTTCAGTAGTTGAACTACTTGCTTCCGCTGCATAATCCGCAGGATTAATCACTTCGTTTATACCGTAAACCTCATTAATACCCTTAGTGATCGCTGCCAAACGTTCTGGCGTATCCAATCGCTCGCTTTGAGGTGCTTTGAACACGACACTTCCTTGTCCACCAGATGCAGCCGGAAGTTCTGTTGCTAATTGATCCAAAATCTTTTGCGATTCCGTGCCTTCAATCTTCATTTCCGAACTGATATGAATACCATTCATGCTGATCATAGAGATGACAATTCCTAAAATTAAAATCCAACCTAAAATGAAGTACCCAGGTTTACGATAAGCGGTTTTTCCCACTCTGTATAATAATGTTGACATGTATCTATTTTACACTCCCTCGATGATGAAAACTGATTGTTAGCCTATTAGAATCCGTTGCGTAAATATCCGTAAATAGTTTCCAAAAATTGATCGAACGTAAGAGTTTCAGGACTTGGATCGTCGCTCGTCGTTTGTCCCGGAAGCAGCACATTAAGTTTTCCGTCAATTAAGGGAAGTACAGTTCCGTAAACCGAATTTATAAGCAGATAAGTATAAACCTCGTCATACTTACCATTTGACAAGTGCAACAATGTTTTTTGTGCTCCAGTTTGCGTAAGGTGTATTGCTCTTAAATAATGGGGCTCGAGGGCTGGGAATTTTCGGGAAAGTAATGAAAGCTCACGCAACCTCCCTATAAGCTCAGCTGTAAGTTGCATCTTAATTAGTTGATATAAGGTATCCAGCAGGGAGGCATTTTCAGGGATTTTGGTGAGCAATTCCTCATACTCATTCGTGTTCCGTACGGTAACTGCTCCCATCGCAACTGCCTCTTCCTTGCATGTGAAATAGTTTGCGAAAGTTCTTCTGGAGTAGCCGGCTTTTTGCACGATATCTTCAACAACAAAACCGTCCAACCCATGTTCAAGTGCAAGTTCGAATGCCGCTTCAGCTAGCGCTTTTTCAGTGGCTTCTTTTTTGAAATCTCTCAAAGTTTGTTTAATCATAACTTTATGTATACACCTCCCATACGGCTGTTTTTGTGGTGAAGATTAGGATTACTGACTATATACTAATGTAAACTTGCCCAAAGTGCAAACTTTCTCATTGGGCAAGTTTATGCTTTGGGATCTGCTTATAGAAAACTCTCAGCTGTTACACAGCAGAAAACAGGAAATAAAAATAGAATAATTTCTCTTTATCAACAGATGAAAAGAGTACATAATTACAGACGACCTCATTAACTCTAGAAATATTTTGTGAGTATTATAAATGATCTTTTCCAAAGAGGGGAGTTCGTTGTATGTATGGAATTCTGGCTGTTTCCGGCCTGTCTTTTCTTCTGGTGGCGGTATTTACACCTCTATTAATCTGGACGCTGCATAGACTGAGGTTAACGCAGCCGATTCGTGCCGAGCTTCCAGCAGATCATCAGGCCAAACGGGGTACACCACTAATGGCAGGGTTGATCCTGCTTATCGGGATAGCGATTTCGCTGCAGTTTCAACCCGGGCCTCTAATGTTACTCTTATGCGTTACGTTTTTGTTGTTTAGTTCAGTCGGATTTTTGGATGATTTCAAAAAGGCTTTTTGGCAAAATCCATCCGGCATCAGCGGCCGCTCAAAACTAGTGCTTCAATTTCTTTTTACTGGAATTATATTATATGTGTTGTTCCATTCGTTCGGCCTGACGAGTGATATCGAGTTATTTAAAGGGCAAAATCTGCATTTGCCTGTGTACCTTTATGTGGCCATCATTTTGCTGTTTGTGGTCGGCTCCGCGAATGCCATCAATTTTACAGATGGTCTCGATGGGCTACTGATCAATGTTGCCATACCGTCGTATTTTTTCTTTTTTATGATTTCGGACAAACCTGAAGTGCAGACATTTTCACTTGTTATGATCGGTTGTCTGCTAGGGCTTTTGCTTTACAATATTTATCCAGCAAGAGCGTTTATGGGCGATACTGGATCACTGGCGATCGGGGGCTCCCTTTCCGTTCTGGCTGTCATTGAGAAGGTTGAGCTTTTACTTCCAATTTTGTTTTTCGTTTATTTTGCGGAGCAGTTGTCGGTCATTTTACAAGTTTGGTACTACAAACGGACGAAGCTGCGGCTATTCCGGATGGCTCCGATTCATTACCACTTCAGCTTAAAATACGGATGGAGTGAGAACAAAATCGTGATGATTTTCGGTTTCATTTCGTGGGTATCCGTACTGCTTTGCTGGTTGATTTGGAAATATTTAATTCACTAAACGAACAATTCGATACGAAACATGAATCTACATAGTGTTATTGCAACAACGAGACATCGGCATCTTTTGTATTTACAAATCTATAAAAATAGATATAATGGAACACATGGAACCTTTAATGATATTCAAAGCGTTGTCTAACGAGACTCGTAGTCAAATTATGATGTGGCTAAAAACTCCCGAGGAGTTTTTTGATGAAAAGCCTTATTTACAACAAGGCCTAAATTTTCAAATCGGGATTTGCGTGGGCGATATTCAAGCTAAAGCGGGGCTTGCACAGTCGGTTATTTCGAGCTATCTATTGACCATGCAAAAAGCTGGTTTGCTGGAATCTGAGCGAATTGGGAAGTGGACGTATTATCGTCGAAACGAAAAGATAATTCAAGAATTTTCCGATTATATTAAAGAGAAACTATAGGAGAGAGGAGGAAGGGCTTTTTTTTGATAATACATATCTACAAATCTAAATATGTAAATATAAATGGAGGATTATTTTAAAATGAAAAAGGTTAACCCTTTACTTATTATTATTTTGGCTTTAGGCGTATTTGGCATTATTACAACGGAAATGGGGATTATAGGTGTTCTGCCACAGGTAACTCAAAAATTTAATATATCAACTTCTCAGTCTGGATGGCTTGTAAGTATATTTGCTTTAGTTGTTGCTATTTCAGGTCCATTTCTGACCTTATTGGCTTCTGGAATTAATCGTAAAGTAATTCTATTAACTGCCGTACTTATTTTTGCAATTTCAAATATTGTTTATGCGTATACGACCATGTTTGAAGTAATGCTGATTTTTCGTATTATCCCTGCTATTTTTCATCCCGTATTTTTTTCAGTTGCACTTGTTACCGCTGCCCAACTTGTCCCTCCGGAAAAGAGCACCAAAGCAGTTACAAAGGTTTTCGCCGGAATAACGGTCGGGTTTGCTTTTGGTGTGCCTTTGACTTCTTATCTCGCGGACAAAATTTCTTTAGAAGTCGCTTTTCTCTTTGGAGCTGTCGTAAGTATAATTGCCTTTTTAGGAATACTAGCTTGGCTTCCTTCCATGCCAGTTAAAGAAAAAATGTCTTATGGTAAACAACTTGCTATTTTACGCAAACCCCTATTGTGGTTAAATATTGTGGCAGTTATTTTTATCTTTGCAGCTATGTTTTCTGTGTACAGTTACTTTGCTGAATATCTTGGGCAGGTAACACATATGAACGGGTCATGGATTAGTATCATGTTGATGGCCTTTGGGATAATCATGATTTTTGGGAATTTTTTATTTGGAAGCCTTTTGCATAAAGGCATTACAAAGACCGTTATCATGTTTCCATTGTTATATGCGGTAACTTACTTATTCGTATATTATCTAGGTTCTTATTTCCTTCCGATGGTTGTTATCATAATCATTTGGGGGGCAGTGCATTCCGGCGGACTGATTGTCAGTCAAGCATGGTTAACGACCGAAGCGAAAGAAGCTCCCGAATTCGGTAACAGCTTGTTTATCTCATTTTCTAACCTTGGAATTACTATAGGGACTGCTATCGGTGGTTGGTTTATTTCTCATGCAGGAATACATCAACTCATCTGGATCGGAATTATGTTTTCCCTGCTTGCTTTCTTATCGATCATAATCAAAATAAAGATTTCCAAATTAAACGTGGTGGAAGTAGAGTAAAGGCGAAACAGCGATAACCAAGTATCTTTTTTCTGGTACATGGCTGTCGCTGTTTTCTATGATTAGTATTACAGTCTTGTGTTTTTAAGTGTTTTAATTTATTTTTATTAGACCCCATGAAATTACATACGTGTATAAGAAAGAGGTTATCAATGAATAAGATTTATCTATTAAAAAGCTTTCTAGCTATCACACTCTTACTTGGAACAACAACTGCCTGCAACTTAGCCGAGCAGATTACTTTAGAACCAGTTCCAACGATTACGGCCGATTCCAGTTCTGGATTAGATTCTACGCCAGACAATACAACAGAGGACAACAAACGTTTAATAGATGCAAAGGTAACACGAGTAGTCGATGGTGACACCATGAAGCTGACTATAGGCGGCAAAAAGGAAACCATTCGTTTATTGCTGGTCGATACTCCAGAGTCAGTGAATCCGAATATCCCCGAACCACAGCCATTTTCGCTAGAAGCTTCTGATTTCGCCAAAAAGATGCTTACGGATAAAGATGTACAAATTGAACTAGATGTATCGGAGCGGGACAAATATGGCCGCCTACTTTGTTACCTCTATATAGATGGGAAAATGTTCAATGAGATTCTGCTAGAGCAGGGTTATGCACGTGTAGCCTATGTATTTGTACCTAACACAAAATATGTTGATCAATTTAGAGCGATTCAGGATAAGGCGCGAGAGCGGGGAATAGGTATTTGGAGCATTGAAAATTACGCGCAAGACAAAGGTTTTCATGTGCAGAAAAAGAAATGAACTTCTATTAACGTAGGGTATTTGAGCCTATTAGAAGACAGGGGATAGTTTATTGAGCGATTATATTATGGAGTTAAGAAAGCTGGTAGGTACCAGACCGCTTATAATGGCAGGAGCCTGTGTTTTATTGTGCAGCAATCATCAATTATTATTGCAACGTAGAACGGACAACGGGTGCTGGGGTTTGCCAGGTGGTTCAATGGAGCTTGGGGAGACTTTAGAAGAGGTCGCTAAGAGGGAGCTTTTTGAGGAAACAGGCTTAACAGCCAAAGTTCTTGATTTGTTCGACATGTTCTCTGGAAAAGATCTTTATTATAAATACCCGCACGGTGATGAAGTATATAATGTTGTGGCTGCATATCTATGCACGGACTTTGATGGGGCGCTAAAAGTAGATGGAATTGAGGTGCAAGAATTGCGTTTTTTTAGTTATGAAGAATTGCCAAGCGAGCTGTCTCCTCCAGATGTTCCCGTCATTAAGAGGTTTATGGATCGTTTTGTTTGTAACTGAACCGGCTAACGAAACCACATCTCACTCAAAACGTCACCTTTCCCTGGGTACATTAATAAGATGAACAATGAAACATGACATCAGCCCGGAAAGGTGTGCGATTATGGACGGAACAATCCTGAATTTCTTTGCTGGCGGCAACACAGCTCACGGCTTCTCTAACCTCTATGAGTCGTCATTGCAAGATTTAACGCGTTTGTTTGTTTTAAAAGGAGGCCCCGGTACGGGGAAAACTAGAATCATTCGAGAAATCGGAGATCTTCTGGCTCAACAAGGTTATGAGATCTGGTTAATTCACGCAGCGTCAGATAATGATTCACTCGACGGAGTGGTTATTCCTGAATTAAAAGTAGGAATTATAGATGGTACTGCTCCACGGGTCATTAAGCCAGAATTGCCTGAAGAGGCCATCGTACATGTGAATTTGGAGCAGGCCGTCGATACGCTCCAGTTAAGCCAGCGTTGTGTTGAGATCGACAGCTTAGTTGATCAGTACACGGAAGAGCATGAACTCGCTTATTCAGGCTTTGCTGAAGCACTCCGCATTCATGACGAGTGGGAAGCGATTTATATTGCGACAATGAATTTCCAAGCCGCTGATGAGCTGACTCAGGAGTATATTCAACTTCTGTATGGTGATCAGAACTTCGAAAAAGTAAGCCGGGTGGATCACCGTTTTTTAGGTGCAGCTACGCCTAAGGGTGCAGTGGATTTTGTACCTAATTTAACCGCAGGACTAAAAAGATATCTTGTAAAAGGTCGCGCGGGATCCGGTAAATCTACACTTTTAAAAAAATTGGCAGCTGAAGGAATAAAACGTGGTGTCAATGTTGAGATTTACCACTGTGGTTTCGATCCGAACAGTCTTGATATGATTATCGTACGCGAGCTTGGGTTTGCTATTTTTGACAGCACAGCTCCGCATGAGTATTTCCCTGACCGTGCCACCGACGAGATTGTTGATATGTATTCACGGTGCATACAGCCAGGTACGGATGAAGCTTTTGCCGAAGCCATCGCAGGTATTAAAGAGCGATATTCCAGCACCATGAAACAATCCATTCAACATCTGACAGATGCCAAAGTATTTTTGGATGAGTTAAAGACAATCTATGCCGCAGCTACAGATTTTGACCATGTAGATCAGATTAAATCCCAAATTCAACAAGAAATCAGCGGGATTGTGGAAAGTCCTCAGGAGGTTTAACCTTCATTAAAGATCGCTCTCTTAGCGGGCGGTCTTTTTTCTATGTCAAGAAATTGGTATGGTACATACGCACCCATGCGGTTATTTCCACAAGAATTGTATCCAAGTATGCTCTCTCTAGGGACAACGATAAGGGAGAGAGAAACTTATGAGTGATCAGAAAGTGATGTTTAGAAAGGGTCTTAAGGATTCTGTAGCTATTGTTGCAGGATTTATTCCTGCTTGTTTTACGTTTGGATTGGTCGGTATGGGATTAGGCCTAGGGAGTCTGGAAGTGTTCTTATTGTCAGCGCTCGTATTTGCGGGAGCCAGCCAATTTATTGGCGTGAAAATGCTTGCTGCTGGGGCCGCCGCTCCAATGATCCTGCTGCTTACGTTGATCATTAATTTAAGATATTTGTTTATCAGCCTATCTTTTGGGGGTCAGCTTGACCGTACAATCAATCCTCTGGCCAAAGTCTGGATTGGGTTTAGTTTAACAGAAGAAGTGTACGCTGTTAGTATGATCCCCCGCAATCATTCAAAAGAAAATATAACTCTTCCATATTTGCTGGGTCTACAAATTCCTCCGTATATAGCAAATTTGCTGGCAACAGCTGCGGGAATATCGCTGGCATCCTACATTCCGGCTATATACTTACCTGCTTTGAACACCTCATTGTATGCCTTACTGATAGCACTAATAGTGCCACAACTAAAGGGAAGCATTCGGAATTTGGCCATATGTTTAGCAGCGGCGGGTTCTTCATGGCTTCTACATCCCGTACTTGGAAACTCCTCGATACTTGCAGCTATGTTAATTGGTATGGCAGTAGGCTCCTTATTTCGAGAGCAAGCTGAAGTAGAAAAGGAGGTATCCGTATGACTATTCTGATCATTATCGGGATGGCAATCCTTACATTTTCATTTCGTTTTGTACCTTTGCTGCTGACAAAGCATACGAATGGCTCTTCCAAAGTCCAAGCTTTGTTGGAATATTTGCCTATCGCGGTTCTTAGTGCTTTAACGGTTCCTGGGATATTTCAGGTGGACGCAGATGACAATCTTGTAGGTATCGCTTCGGGGATAGTCGCTGTTATACTGGTATTAATTAGGAAAATCCCGCTGTTACTCGTGATCTTAGGTGCTGTTTCTGCAGCACTAATTGTAAAAATCCTTACTATGAACCATTAAGAAAACCCGGATTAGAAGGGTAGGAAATCTTATGAAGCATGAATTGCTGATTACTCTCGATAAACAAAGACCCATTCCATTAAGCCGTCAAATTTATGAGCAGGTTCGTAATGCTATCCATTCAGGAGCTTTAAGTGGGGGGGATTCACTGCCTCCATCAAGGACTTTGGCTAATCAACTGGAAGTATCCAGAAGTGTAATTCTTCAATCCTACGAGCTACTTCAAGCAGAGGGGTATCTGGAGATGAGAAAAGGGGCAGGAACCTATATAGCGGGGCTGCCGGTGGAGGAGAAAGACCCCCAGGATTCTGAGAACCCTTACAATTTTATAACGAAGGGTCCTGATTTCCTTACCCTCAATCCTTCTTCTATTATAGAAAACGACTTGAACACAGTATTATGTAATTTTCGGCACGGTGTACCTGCATGGGACGCTTTTCCAATGGATCAGTGGCAAAAAGCATTAATGAATGCCTGTCGTCGTGCATCTCCTGATACTTTGGGTTACGGCCCGGTCGAGGGCTCTTTGGGACTACGCCAAGAGATTGCACGTTTATTACGGTCCACACGTTCGATGCCCGTGGTTCCGGAGCAAATTGTGATTACATCCGGGGCAACGCAGGCATTGGATATATTATCGAGAATTTTTGTTTCAAAAGGTGATCATGTTGTTGTTGAAGATCCATCACATAACGTTGTGCGGGAGATTTTTTCGTTCGCTGGAGCGGTGGTTACACCCATCAGAGTTGACCTAGAGGGTATCTCCGTAGATGAGCTCCAAGCAAGCTGTGATCACATCAAAGAAGGTCCTCATAAAAAACCAAAACTAGCTTATGTCACTCCTTCGCATCAGTTTCCTTTCGGGGTGACCCTGTCGATGAAACGAAGAGTGCAGTTACTGGAATGGGCCAAAGCCAATCAAGCTTTTATTATTGAAGATGATTATGATAGTGAATACAGGTACGAGGGTCCGAAGCTATCATCACTTGCTGGACTAGATGTTGACGGTAGAGTAATTTATGTAGGCAGTTTTAGTAAAGTGTTATTTCCTTCTCTGCGCATAGGTTATGTAGTATTGCCTCCGACTCTGATTCAACCTTTTTTGGCGGTCAAATGGATAACAGATCGTATGTCTTCTGCTTTGGATCAGGAAGCGTTGGCGGAATTTATTCAGAATGGACATTATGCGAGGCATGTTACGCAGATGGGGAAACTTTATGCTGCCCGCAGGGCTTGTCTAGTAAAAAGTTTGGATGCTGAATTTGGCAGTCGTGTCCGCTATTATGGGGAAGAGGCGGGTCTTCATTTATTGATTGAGCTGGAATCTGGTGCCGAAGAGCATCGTATAGCTGAATTGGCGTTGCGATATGGAGTTCGGGTCTATCCTGCGTCTTCTTATTTTGTGGGCAGTAAACCTCAAGGTCCTGTCTTTCTACTTGGTTATTCTAATCTCACCGAGAATCAGATTAAGGTGGGTGTGAACCGCTTGATGTTAGCTGAAACGGAAGCGGCAGTTAGTACTAGAACTTAATCGAAAGCGATAGATTATCTAATTCTGGAGGTTTTTATGAAACGGTATATGTTAGGGATTGATCTTGGCGGAACCAATATTAAAGCAGGGATTTACGATACTGATTTTATAGCTGTTAAAGAAAGATCTATACCAACAGAGGCTGCTAAGGGCCCAGCCCATGTGTTGGGACGTATTAGAGAAGCCGTACGTTTAATCACGGATGAAGCGAATATTCCATTAGATTTGGTAGAAGGAATGGGAATCGGAGTGCCAGGATTACTTGATCCGGTAGCGGGAATTTCTTTTTTTTCACCGAATTTTCCGGATTGGGAGCATGTACATGTTGTAGATGAGATGAAAAAATTCTATGACTTTCCTACTTTTATTGATAATGATGTTAGGGTTAATCTTTATGGTGAATGGCAACAAGGTGCAGGAAGAGGGTATAACAATCTGGTTCTGATTACATTGGGAACGGGATTAGGGTCAGGTATCGTGAATGACGGAAAAGTGATCTACGGTACGTCTTATAGCGCTGGTGAAATTGGGCATATGAATATGTACAGGAACGGACGTCCCTGCAAATGTGGAAGCTCCGGTTGTTTAGGGCGATATGTGTCCGCGATTGGCATGGTGAATACTTTTAAAGAGAAGCTGAAAGAAGGTCGAACAAGTATTATTCAGACTTGGACTAAGGATCAAGATGAGAAAATTACCGCGTTAATGATATCTGAGGCTTACGAACTTGGAGACGCTCTCTCTGTGGAAGTAATGCAGGAGACTGGAGCTATACTTGGATTTGGATTAGCGAATGTTGTGAATATCCTCAACCCGGATCTTATTATTGTAGGTGGGGGAATGGCAGCGGCGGGAGATAAATTGCTCCAACCCGTAAGAGAGACTGTGCATCAGCATGCGTTGAAGCTATCAAGCAGGAAGTGTGAAATTGTTCAAGCAGAGCTTGGGAGTCGGGCAGGAACTATAGGTGCGGCCTCTTATGCGTATAGTAAGCTGCAAGATGCAGGGAAATTAAACTTTGCTTAGTGTTATTTGTTTTTTTACATGAAATGGAACCAGATCGAGCCGCCCGGAATACAACTGTATAAAATCCGTGGAGGTGCTCTTATGTTTGCAATCATGCAATTAATAGGTGGAGTGATTCTTTCTTTGGGATGGATCCCGCAGATTGTTCAAATCCTCAAATCAAAATCCGTAGCCGATTTAAATCTAAAATCGTATTTACTTATGCTGCTCGGGATTAGTCTAATGGAAGCTTATGCGATCAGTTTGGCGGTTACGGGGGTTGGATTAGCTTTTTTGATTACGAATACGATGTCTTTATGTGTTGTATTGCTGGTTATTATTCTAGTGATTAAATATCGAACAAGACAATGAATGAAGCTTATAAATTTAATCTAGATAGTGAATGCAGGAGGTTAATTTGCGCGAAAAAAATTATACATATGAAATCGATGCGGTAACTTTTCAATTGCAGGAAGCCTGTGATTTTGTTTGGTTAACTAAGCTGGGAAAAGTGTTTAAAGTGTTCGATCAGCAAGACTCCGGAAATCTTTCTTTTGGTGTGGAGCAGGATGGAAAGAAGTTTTTTGTGAAATTTGCTGGAGCGAGACCTTTGACTTATGCCGGCAATCCTCAGGATGCTGTTAACCGTTTAATTGAAGCTATTCCGTTATATAACGAACTTAGATCTGATGCACTGATCACGCTACTGTCGCATTATGAGGTTGAGTCAGGGTATGTAGCAGTCTTTGATTGGTTTGCAGGTGAATGTTTACATTCGCATTGGCTATTTGCGGGAGAAGCGAAGCTGAGTCATCCGGAGTCGCCTTTTTTTCGTTATAAGCAATTATCCGTTGAAAAACGTCTGTCTTCATTAGATGTAATCTTTTCGTTTCATGAACATGTTGAGTGTCGAGGGTATGCAGCTGTGGATTTTTATGACGGAAGTATTTTATATGATTTTGTAAACGATGAAACTAAAATTTGTGATATTGATTATTATAGACTAAAGCCTACTGTAAATGATCTGGGAGAGAACTTCTGGGGTTCATCCAGATTCAAGTCACCGGAAGAGTTTAGCTTGGATGCGCCGATTGATGAAGTTACGAATGTATTTAATATGGGCGCCACAGCATTTGTTTTATTAGGAGGAGCATCCGATCGATCGTTTGTAAAATGGGAATCCAGTCAAGCCCTCTACGAGGTAGCTTTACGGGCCGTCAGTGCGGTGAGGGAGCAGCGGTATCGGAATGTAGCAGAATTTAAATTGGCTTGGGATGCGGCAAGGACTGTTTGAGGCTGGTGGGAAGGCGAGGGATATAAATGCAGGTAAACTTTTTTGAGTTGGATAAGGAAGAAGAAGTTGAGCTGAAGTACGTTGTTATTATGGTTAAACATGGTGAAGAATGGATCTTAGCGAGACATCAGGACCGTTCGACGTGGGAGTTTGCCGGAGGGCATATAGAGGTTGGCGAAATCCCGGAGCAGGCTGCTGCCAGAGAATTATATGAAGAAACGGGTGCGGAACAATTCTCACTTTTTCCAATAGCTATTTATAGGGTCACTAGTATCGACGCTCCAGAAAATTATGGTAAGTTATATTTTGCAAATGTGGAACAGTTCGCAGAACTTCCTCCTTATGAGATGGCAGAAATCAGAGGATTTACTGAGATACCAAAAGAGCTGACGTATCCCTTGATTTACCCAGCTTTGATATCAAAAGTTCAGGATTTCATTAACCATTCATCTTCAGCTGAAAGATAAGAATGATAGCCCTGCTGTTGTCACATGATATGATTAATAAATAGAACAAGCAGGAGGGATTTCATTGAAAAGAGACATTCAGCATGTACCCTATGGCTATGAGCCACCAGTTGAGCAACGTAAAGGGACTTTAGTGTTTTACGATTCTTTTGAACATATAACAGATCAAGAGCTTGAAGTGGCGGCAAAAACTGCAGCAGACCGGCGTTTCACTAAACTGGTGTTATATCCACTTCATGAGGAAACGGTGCGACGGATGACCAAAGAGCCGGTGAGCGCTTATTATAAGCGAGAGGACCGGCTGCATGAATGGAAAAGAGAGCAAGGACGTAGCTTTATCACGGTAGAGAGTTTGGAAGGGAAGCGAAAAAAGTATACTCCGCTTGATACTGCGCTGCGGCATCTTTTGGAGATCTATTCTTCGCCGATTTTTCTGTATTTAACGCCTGAGGTGGCGAATCAGTTTGCGTCTTATTCTTCTTTTGAAGAGTGGATTGTAAAAATTCGGTTATTGTTGCCAGCTGCACCTTCCTCACTGCATCCACGGTTACTAAAATTTCGCCATCGCTGGGATGTTATTGGAGAAGAGAAAGATTAAGAATTAACAAATTTAATTTGTGCTGCTTTGTTTACGTCTGTAATTGTACATTCTCCATTGATAATGGATAAAACATCCGATACAAAAACCTAGGATTGCCACAGTGGCAGCCACTGCAACGAGCGCTGTGAAAATGTAAGCTGCGATCGTCCAGCCAACGATGAAGCTGATTAGACCCCCTGCGAGGCAGAAGACAGCTATGCTTTGATTAAACTGTTGTTGTGACCAGTCTTCGAGTACATAGTGGGAACGCTCTTTTGTCAGAAACCTGGCAGCCAGCTTAATGATGGGATTATAACTGAACAAAAGACCGAGCAATCCGGCAAACAAGGGCAGCGCTAGTATCCAGTGTTGTCCTGTTAGCCATGTTAATATTACAGAAATGACGATAAACGCCTGATTAGTTTTTACTAATGGTCGGGGAATTCCTTTGGGCACATTTTGCATTTTATTCACACCTTTCTCATTGGAATAATTATAGTATACGCTGGGATTGGGGGAATGGGAAGTAGATAATTTCGTGCGAGAGTGGATTAGTGAGGGATGGAGAAGGTATGGAGATGGCTGGAAGCGGATGGGGAAGATGGGGCGGATGGAGGTAGGTGGAGCAGATGGAGCGAATGGGGGCAGATGGAGCTGATGGAGCTGATGGAGCAGATGGAGCAGATGGAGCAGATGGAGTAAATGGGCTGGATGGAGGCAGGTGCTAATTTATTGAGAAAATACAGATGGACATTAATAGCATCCCACCCACCTAGCATGTTACGTCCTCATCTCCTCTCGACAGCACATTGGGCCTTCTCTCCTTTACCGCATCTGGTTCACTCCATTTCCTTCAGTCCAACTGATCCACTCTATCTCCTTCACTCCATCGGACTCCAGAGTCCTTATTTGCTCGAAAAGTAACCTTTTGAAAGATTAACGGACCCCAATGCAGCTATGAGCACAAAAAGGGATGAAAACAGCCCGGTTTGAGTGGAATAGCGACGGTGAGGTCCGAAAATGTGTCCAAAAGCCGGATTTAGCGCAAATAGCTGCATCTGAGTCCGATAGAAATGTTAGCTTGAGAGCAAAGTGTAGTACATGGAAAACAAAAGTGTGGGAGTAAGTGCGAAGCAAGGGAGTACACGGACAAATGCATGCGCGGAAAGAACTAACGAAGCTAATAGCTCGATGAGAAGTAAATGTGATGTAGAAGGATGCTCGAAGTTAGGAGCCATCGGACCCCAGAGTCCTTATTTGCTCGAAATGTAACCTTTTGAAAGATTAACGGACCCCAATGCAACTATGAGCACAAAAAGGGAGGAAATCAGCTCCCTATGAGCGGAATAGCGTCGCTCAGGTCCGAAAATGTGTCCAAAAGCCCGTTTTAGCACAAATAGCTGCATCTGAGTCCGATAGGGAGGATGGAGCTAAACCAACCCAACCCAACCCAACCCAACCCAACCCAACCCAACCCAACCCAACCCAACCCAACCCAACCTCCACGATCTTCCACCAAAATTACTTTGAATTTAAGTAATTTATGTGTTGACATATCTCTTTAAAATATGGTTTTATTATGTAGACCAATTGTTATAATGCAAAGGAAGTGTCAGCTTGTCGAACAAGCCGAATACGCGTGAGGCGATTTTGGACACCGCTTCGAAATTGTTTTTTTCTCAGGGATATCATGCAACAGGACTGAATCAGATTATTAAAGACAGCGACTCGCCGAAGGGATCTCTTTATTACTACTTTCCTCACGGTAAAGAAGAACTGGCTTTAACATGTATTAACCGGACTAGTGAAGTTGTCGCACAGAAGCTTAGACATCATATGGAGAACAGCAAGAGTGCGTCTGAGGCAATGGAGGATTTCATTCTAGGAATGGCTAAAGATGCAGTGGAATCCTCATACGAGGGGATAGTTCCGTTTAGTTTTTGGTTGGCGGCGGAAACATCCTGTATTAGTGAAGAGCTGCGGACAGCATGTAAATCTGTGTTTATGGACTTGCAGGATGTGATCAAGAAACGTCTTTTGGATGAAGGCGTAGAGAACAAGCCCGCGGCCGATATGGCTTCAGTGGTAATCTCTTTATTTGAAGGGGCGCTTCTCCAGACGCTGACTTTTCGGGATGAACAACCGCTTCTCGCGGCGGCAAAGATTATCCCAGCAATACTTGGTTAGATACAGACAAATAGACAAGATTATCAGGAGGATTAAGGGTGGAAGCAACTATGCAAGGGAATCAACAAAAAGAGGTCAAGAAGTTTAAGACTATTCCGATTCTTGTCTCTTTATTACTAGCAGGTTTTATCGGAATGTTCAGTGAAACGGCATTAAATGTTGCTTTAAGCGATCTAATGAATGTCCTACAAATTACCCCAGCAACAGCACAATGGTTGACAACAGCTTATCTGCTTACACTGGGTATATTAGTACCAATTTCGGGGATGCTGCTTCAATGGTTCT
This sequence comes from Paenibacillus sp. FSL R5-0928, assembly GCF_037970385.1. Taxonomy (NCBI): domain Bacteria; kingdom Bacillati; phylum Bacillota; class Bacilli; order Caryophanales; family Paenibacillaceae; genus Paenibacillus; species Paenibacillus sp. FSL R5-0928. The sequence continues at coordinate 3,275,963 of NZ_CP150225.1, forward strand.
CGACGAGACAGCTGTTTATAGCGGCTTTATGTTTTTCAATTCTAGGAACATTCCTAGCAGCAGTCTCACCTAACTTTGAGTTCTTACTTACAGCAAGAGTGGTTCAAGCTATGGGAACAGCGCTTCTGTTGCCACTGATGTTTAATACAATCCTTATCATCATTGCTCCTGAAAAACGGGGGGCTGCAATGGGGATGATCGGACTGGTTATCATGGTTGCTCCGGCGATTGGACCTACCATTGCTGGACTTCTTATTGAAAGCCTCAGCTGGCACTGGATTTTCTGGTTGTCATTGCCATTCTTAGTGATTGCATTGATATTTGGGATTCTGTTCATGCAGAATGTAACAAAGGTGACGAAACCGAAAATTGATATCCTCTCCATTGTGTTATCTTCACTCGGGTTTGGCGGTATCGTGTTTGGTTTCAGCAGCGCGGGTGAAGAAGCGGGCTGGGGAAGTCCGAAAGTGATCATTGCGATCATCGTAGGTGTAGTAGCATTGTTATTGTTTGGACTTCGTCAAATGAAGATGAAGGAGCCAATGATTAATCTGCGTGCTTTTAAATATCCAATGTTCGCTATTGGTGTAGCTATGGTATTTATCTGTATGATGGTTATTCTGTCCTCCATGCTGATTCTTCCGATGTACCTTCAACAAGGACAAGGTTATACAGCTTTCAAAGCGGGTCTATTGCTGCTTCCAGGCGGAATTATAAACGGATTGATGTCCCCAATTATGGGTCGTATGTTTGATAAATACGGTCCGAAATGGCTCGTTATTCCAGGTCTGATTATTGCAGCGGTAGCCTTGTGGTTCTTCTCCAGTATTAGTGTAGCTTCTACGGTTGTGTTCGTAATCGTACTTCACAGTACGCTTATGATTGGTATTTCGATGGTATTTATGCCGGCACAAACAAATGGTATTAACCAGTTACCACTAGAGCTATATCCAGATGGTACAGCTATCATGAATACACTGCAGCAGGTTGCTGGTGCAATTGGTACTGCATTAGCAGTCAGCATTATGTCCGCGGGTTCAAAAAGCTATATGAAAACTGTAGAGAACCCAGCAGATCCAGCTAATATGTTACCTGCGTTCACGAACGGTGTACAAAATGCTTTTATTTTCGGAATGAGTATGGCGATTGTAGGACTAATTCTTGCTTTCTTCATAAAAAGAGTAGTTGTTAATCATAAAATGAATACTCCAATGCATTAATAATTAGAGGAATTCGATTAAAAGGAGTGCTAACTGGCAACAGTTCTAGCACTCCTTTTTTGTCGTCAATCATTGTGTCCATTCCATCATATATACTCGTTTTAATTCCACGTTAAGGATCACGATACAGTAGCTATCATCATCTTTTTTCTTATAGTAATACAATCCACTTTCTTTGAGTTCTATGGGGTTAGCCTGAAATAATTTTTCGTATTTGGCTTTTTCATTTGGATAAATGGCTATCACGGAATCTTTGAAACTTGATATTCTCTCTTTTAAGGGGGCAATGGATTCAACAGTGAGGGGATGCCAAGATGTTGCATCTTTGATTTCTTTGAATTGCTTATCGTTATAATCTAATACGTAATAGCTTTCGCCATCCCCATGGAGACTGGGTGGACTTTCAAATATCACTTTTGACTCTGTAGGTTTAAAGATCGCTATTCCCCAATTTATCTTCCACGCCTCATAATAGGTCAAAGAACTGTTATGGAGCATATATCCAACGAAAATAACTATGAAAAGAACGAAAAACTCCAGATGGCTATTGTTGTTTTTTGCATGGTAGATCTCCTCAAAATGTCGCTTGTATTACCATTATTATACATGTGAGAGTGGGGAATAGGGAGGGAGTAAGGGGGGGGAATAAGAGGAACTTTACATACATAGATTTACGATGTATAGTTGTCCTAGGTATAAAAGGATAAATAATATTCATGTATACAGATATTAGTCATTGGACGAAGAAGCAAATCAACGGTATAAATCCCGTAGAATGAGCCGAGCCCGGTCCGAGGAGGCAAATCAACGGTATAAATCCCGTAGAATGAGCCGAATCCGGACCGAGGAAGCAAATCAACGGTATAAATCCCGTAGATTAAGCCCACGCCGGCCCGGGGGTGCAAATCAACGGTATAAATCCCGTAGAATGAGCCGAATCCGGACCGAGGAGGCAAATCAACGGTATAAATCCCGTAGAATGAGCCCACGCCGGCCCGGGGGTGCAAATCAACGGTATAAATCCCGTAGAATGAGCCGAGCCCGGTCCGAGGAGGCAAATCAACGGTATAAATCCCGTAGATTAAGCCCACGCCGGACCGAGGAAGCAAATCAACGGTATAAATCCCGTAGATTAAGCCCACGCCGGCCCGGGGGTGCAAATCAACGGTATAAATCCCGTAGAATGAGCCCAGTCCGGACCAAGGAAAGCAAATCAACGGTATAAATCCCGTAGAATGAGCCCACGCCGGCCCAGGGGTGCAAATCAACGGTATAAATCCCGTAGAATGAGCCGAATCCGGTCCAAGGATGCAGATCAACTACTATGATGAGTGAAATTTGTTTAGTGGATCAGATACATCCACGTCAATTGTAAAGTTTAGAATTTAGGAGGTGTTAGCCGTTGAAAGTAAGTAAAGAGATGCTGAAGGGCAGTACGGGTACTTTGATTCTGACTCTTTTACTGGAGAAGCCATTATATGGTTATGAGTTGATCAAAGCGCTGGAGCTGAGATCTCAGGGTGTTTTTTCATTAAAAGAAGGAACCTTGTATCCGATTCTGCATGCGATGGAAAGTGAGCGCTGGGTAGAGGCTTACTGGATGGAGGTAGAGGGACGGAAGCGTAAGTACTATAGAATTCTGGAGGAAGGTAAAGAGAAACTCAAGGAGAAAAAAGCAGAATGGGTTATGTTCAAAGGTGCAGTTGACTCCGTTCTGGGAGAGGGTGGTGTATGATGAAAGAGAGGCAGCAGCAATTTTTGGATGTAGTGTGTGCAGAGATTAAAGCGAAAAAAACTCACCCAGAGATACGTCAAGAATTAGCTAGTCATCTAGAAGATTTAATTTGTGAAAAAGAAGCCGACGGTGTATCACGGGAAGAAGCCATAGCTTGGGCGATCGAACAAATGGGGAGCCCGCAAACGTTAGGGAAGGAACTTCATCTAATACATAAACCACATGTACCTTGGGGATTGTTTGGAGTTGTAGCTTTGTTATCCGCGATCAGTCTGATCGGAATGAGTTCTGTGGATGTAGGCTACAGTGATATCGTTAAGGGTTCTTTTTTGGATAATGCGTTTAGACGCCAAGCGATAAATATACTCATTGGAATTGTATTGATGTTTGGATTGTATTTTATCGATTTCAGAAAGGTGAAAAGTTTCTCGTGGGTATTATACGGAACATCAATAGCCGGAATTCTGTCGAGTATATTCTGGGGGATAACAATAAATGGAGTGAATTATGGTCCTAGGATTTTTTTGATCTTACCTGATATGACATCCTATCGTCCTTATGTTTTGATAGTCGCGTTAGCAGGGATTTTAGTGAATCGTAAGGAATCGGCTAAAAAGAAAACTTGGCGGAGTGGTTTGTTCAACATAAGCATTCTGTTAGCACCTGCCTTGCTTCTTATCTCTTTAAACTCTCTTCCAGAGCTTGTGGTGTATCTAATTTCTTCATTAGTATTATATGTATGGATTACTCGCGATTGGATTAAGAGTGTAGTATTATTAGGATTCTTTGTAATAGTTGGACTAATGTTCATCTTCAATAGCGACTACCTGATGGTCAGAATCATTAGTGCTATAAATCCCTCTTTAGATCCAGACGGTTATGGCTATATATACCAAGTAATGCGTGAAGTTATTAGTTCAGCGGGTTGGTGGGGGCACGGATTCGGAGCAGTAGAACAAAAGCTGCCGTATGTCTACTCAGATATGTTGCCTGTCTATCTTATTCATTGTTTTGGTTGGGCGGGGGCACTGCTTTTGCTGGCAGTTATCTCCTGGTTCTTCATCAAGCTTCTATCTACGATACGAGCGATTCGTGAGCCCTATGGACAAGCTCTAGTGTTGGGTTTGGCATTTTTGCTAGCGATAAGACTAACCTATGGTCTTGCTATTTTGAGCGGTGGAATGATGCTGACTTCTATCCCGTTCCCTTTCCTGAGCTATGGGAGTCATGTGTGGTTTGAATATGCGGCTATTGGACTTCTGATGGGTATTTATCGTAGGAAGGACATTGGAGGCGTCCAGAATAATACTGTACTAAGTTAGATTCAGGATCCTCTCGTATGTCTAATTATTAAGTATGAATACTTAAGGGAGGTCTTTTAATGGGATGGAAAAAAACAGGCTTGTTAAGTGTTGCCTTTGCCCTAGGCTCTATGGGAGGGTTTGGGAGTATACATACAACAGATACTGTAGCTGCCGCAACTGTGAAAGAATCTGCAAAAGTCTATAATCAATTCCAACAATATGTACAGAAGCCGGCATCTCTGGCTAACGCCCGGAATTATTTGATTAACCATATCAAAGAAGTGGATACCTGGACAGCAACTCAGATGACACTCCAGCTCGAAAATGCACAGAAGGCATATTTACCTGTGTACTCTGAGAAGGTTTTTCCGGAGAATGTTCAGAAAGAGATAAATAATGCTTTTTCCAAAAGCAAAAATCTAACCTACAGCACACTCCTTAATGCGATCAAAGATGCTAATGTGCGCAATATGTTAATTGAAGGACGGGATAAGGGATATAAGCTGGAGACTAGTGAGGGCATGTACTATCCAGTGATGCATTATGAGGGCTTCAAAAGCTTTAAGCCATATGTCACGAAGGACATCGCAGCTTACATTGACATCATGGCCACTGAATCGAATCAACCAAGTGTTTTTGATGCAGCTATTGTGATTAGTTGGACAGAGTTAACGAACAGGGCGCTTGCACTGGAGGATTTTGTGACGAAATATCCAGCTTCCAATCGGTCAACCGTTCTTCAAAAAGAGCTGCTCAATGCAACTTCACGCTTATTATATGGATCAAGCAACACACCAGCTTATGACTATGATGAGCAAGTAATCAAACCTGAAGTGAAAAAGGCGTATGAGAATGCATTAAAAGGAAACAAAGGCGACACCAGAATCCTAATGATTTTAGAAAAACTACTACAGTTACTTGATTCCACGAATAATAAACTCACACCTGAAGTGGAGAAATTTCTGAATCAAACGGTTAATTCGAAATGAAGAGGCGGGATCTATTGAGAACCGGATTTAGAGGAACAAAAATCATAGTTTTCGCATTTGTGCTGTTGTTATGGACAAACACTATTGTTATGGGCAGCGCAGATGCAGCTTACGTTGGCTCATCTACAGACAATGTACTGCAGCAAATGCAGCTGGAGAAGAAACACCGTCTGCCGCAAGGATTTGTCTATTTGGATGAAGTGATTCCTACTGCCCATTTTGAAATTCGTTATTACGGAGACAATAATTTTGTAGGGAAGCGGATTGATGGATATAAAGCGCCTTTAGCGATCTTTTCAAGGACTGCGGCTACAGCCTTGAAGGCAGTAAGTGAGGATTTAGCCAAAAAAGGATATATCCTAAAAATCTATGATGCTTATCGTCCGCAGACCGCGGTGAATCATTTTGTAAGATGGTCACAGAATTCCGCGGATACTAAGATGAAGCAGCAATATTACCCGCTACTGGATAAACGTAATTTATTCAAACTCGGATTTATAGCGAAAAAATCAGGACATTCCCGTGGCAGTACCATCGATTTAACGATCGTCAATAAAGAGACAGGTGTAGATGTAGATATGGGCAGCCCGTTTGATTTTTTCGGAGATATCTCTTTTTATGATACATCGTTAATCACCAAGACTCAGAAAGCAAATCGCGCAATTCTCAAAGAGGTTATGGTGAAGCAAGGCTTTAAACCTTATAGTAAGGAATGGTGGCATTTTACGCTGATAAAAGAACCTTTTCCTAAGCAGTATTTTGACTTCAAGGTGGAATAGTTATTTAAAAGAAGCGGCTCAACATAATGTTGAACGGCTTCTTTTTTTGCTTGTCTTGATTATCCTTAGGATTAGCACATGCTGGAAACGCACATAATACTTGTAATAACTAAAGGGAGGTTTCGAGCGGATGATCAAAATGGCAGCGGTTGTTGTGTTAGGTGTTCTATTTTTAACTAATGGATTTGGTGGATTTGCCGCTCCAACAGTATGGGCAGACTCCGGCCAGGTTAGCGTAATTTTGAATGGTAAACTACTGGAAACTAATCCCCATTCAGCCTACAATAAGGGTTCCACGGTCATGATTCCGCTCAGAGAGGCTTTCAATGCACTGAAATATACAACAACATATCAAAAAAGTTCAGAAACTATAACACTAACAAGGATAAATGAAATAATTAAATGGAAGCTTAACGAACATTTAGTTAGCATCAATAATTCACAAGAGTTGTTTTTTAAAGATGATTTCGAATTCAGAGAGGATCATATCTATGTTCCAATCTCCTTTTTTAAGACAATTGGTTTAGTAACCTCATATGATGGGGAGTCCAATCAAGTTGAAGTGTATACCCCTGAAGTGACAGCGAGTGTTATAGCGGGGTTACTGGTCGGCGGTAAATATAATGAATTATCGGAGCGATATCATTATGATGTGGTCGTAAATAAGCCAAGCTCCAATGAATTACTGGAAGACTGGAAGCAAATTACGGTAAAAGCCGGGAATTATCATGGGATTAAATCTACAAAAAGTAGCTATAACGAGGATAAATTTTCTATCCGCTGTGTATTGGATTTTGCAGAGATAGAGATTCCACTTGAAATTATATTGAACACATCGGGCAAAATTATAGAATTAAGAGAGACGCTCTAATCGGAAAATGATTCCATGATGACTATGCACATTTCCCAAGCAAGAAGATTTAAGGGGATCATGCATAGTCTTTTTGCTGTTCTAATATACATTTCAAGATAATTTCTGAAGGGTATCGTAAACTCGATGTGTTTTTAATGGAAAAAATGGTTTTATTTGTTGACTTCGAGATTCATCGAATGTAAATTAAAATTTGAAATAATCAATAAAACATTTAATTAAATTAGAGAAATGAGTGGAGTACTGGATGACAAAAACTATGACTGGAATGAGTACTGCAGAAGATCAACCATTTTCGTTAAAAGCAATCATCCCCCCGCTTCTTGCTATTATTGTCGGTATGATTATGGTTATTCTGGATGGTACTGTTGTGAATGTGGCCGTTCCCAAGCTGGTTGATTATTTTGCTTCCGATCTCAAAACGATTCAGTGGGCGATTACGGGTTATACTTTAGCTTTAGCGGCTGTAATCCCACTCGCGGGCTGGATGACCGATCGTTTTGGATCGAAACAAGTTTTTCTGGCAACTCTTACGATGTTTATTCTTGGCTCTATGTTATGTTCGGTTGCACAAAGCTCATCTCAGCTCATTATTTTTCGAGTCATTCAAGGTCTTGGCGGGGGGATGGTTGCTCCCATTGGGATGGCGATGGTTTTTAAATTAGCTCCAGTAGAACGTCGAGGTTCTATTATGGGGATGCTTGGTATTCCAATGCTCTTAGCTCCGGCACTCGGTCCAGTCTTATCCGGTTGGCTGGTGGAGTACGTAAGCTGGCACTGGATCTTTCTGATTAATGTACCTATTGGAATCGTTGGCATTATTCTTGGTGTTAAATATTTGCCGAATTCTGAAAAAAAGAGCAAAGGCAAACTCGATATCCTAGGCATTATCCTTGCCCCAATTGCCTTCTCTATGTTGGCTTATGGGGTGAATGAAGGCGGTGGAACAAGCTGGTCGTCTACTCCCGCTATTGTTGGCTTATCTGTTGGAGGGGTTGCATTGATCCTTCTTGTCATTGTGGAGCTGCTTCACAAAAATCCGCTTTTACAACTGCGAGTTTTCCGTTCGTCGGATTTCACTCGGGGTATTATTTTAACTTGGGTTATGCAAGCTGCTTTGTTTGGGTCCATGTTATTTGTGCCCCTTTACCTGCAGCAGATTCGAAGCTATACCCCGCTGGAAACCGGTCTGATTCTACTTCCGCAGGCTTTAGCTTCAGCAATCGGAATGCCGATTGGCGGCAGGTTGTTTGATAAGATCGGGGCTCGTCCGCTGGCGTTTGTTGGACTTAGTATCATTACGGTCACCTTGTTCCTGTTATCCGGAATTAGTGTTACAACAAATTTATCGTTAATTATGACATACCTGGGTTTCTTAGGTTTTGGTATGGGTCTAACGATGATGCCTTTGAATACTCATGTCTTGAATGCTGCTCCACGTGAATGGGTGGGAAGTGTAACTTCACTTACTGCTGCTGCTCAACAAGTCGTTGTTTCATTTGCTATAGCTGGAATGACAGGTTACCTGACTAGTCAGATCGCTGTTCATATGGGAGCACTGAAAGCGGGAAGTAATCCTTTGACAGCCGCAGTTAGTGGTTTTGATGATGTGTTCTTCCTGTCTGGCTGCATAGGTGTGGTAGGTATATTAATGAGTATTATTTTGCGCAAGCCTAAGCTTTCCGCTGGCGATCCTTCCTCTGGAGAGGGACAGAAGGCAGATGCGGCGATGATGATGGGGCATTAATTGAACCAATAAACATAGAAAAGGCGTCGTTCAGCTTGTATAGTTGAACGACGCCTTTATTGTTATAAATGCTCTGGTTTCTTCTGAGCCCACGATGCGGGGAGTGTTGCTTTACCAAGCAATTCAGAAGCCACGATTCCGAGCAGAACAAGCGCTGCGCCAGCATAACCCTGCATCGATAACTTCTCAGCAGCGAACCAATAACCAAACATCGCAGCGAAGACCGGCTCAAGGGAGAAGATTAGTCCGGTGCGGGTCGGTGATGTATATTTTTGAGCAATAGGTTGCAGGATGAAGCCACAGGCACTGCATAAGATACCAAGCGCAAGAATTGCAGTCCAACCTGGCAAAGTAGACGGTAGCGTAGGTGTCTCGAAGAGTGCGGACAACACTAAGGCCAACCCTCCGGCAAATCCTAACTGCAAGATTCCGATATTCAGGGAATCACATTCTTTTACCGCCTTGCCTGTAAATAAGATCTGTACCGCGTAGAACACTGCCGAAAGGATACACAGGAAATCACCCGGCTGAATAGTTAAGGTTGCATTTAAGGTAAGGAGTCCAATCCCGGCTATGGCGAGGATGGAGCCGAACACTTGTGGAGGTGCAACTCTTTTTTTGAAAATAACTCGATCCAAGATCGGTACAAAAATAACCGTCAACGCAACTAGGAATCCTGCGTTTGAGGTGGTGGTTGTTTGAAGTCCGAAGGTTATACATGTGAATACGCCGAGCAGGAGGAATCCGAGTAGGGCGCCATATTTTAATGTTTTGATGTCTACTCGTCTTAATCGTTTGTGGAATATCATAGCGGCTAATATAAAAGCAAGTCCGAAGCGCAGTGCAATCAGATTGAATTCGCCTAACGTACCTAACCCCATTTTCATAAATATGTAGGAGGAGCCCCAAAATAATGTTACAACTAACAGCAGCAGCTCAGCTTTGAGCGGTTTCATCTCTTCATCCATCCTTCTTCAATTTCAACTCAATATAGTATAATACGGCTCTATACATAAGGTAACTGAATGTTTATCATAGAATACATGAGTAAAACTTATGCAATTTATAAGGGTGGGAACAGAGGTTGAGCATTAATAAATATGAGATTTTTCTGAAAGTTGTGGAGCTAGGCAGCTTAACAAAAGCAGCAGATGTACTGGGTTTTACGCAATCCGGAATTAGTCACACCATTAGCAGCTTGGAGATGGAGTTTGGGTTCGCGTTATTAATTAGAAATAGATCCGGTGTGAAATTGACGGTAAACGGAGAACAAGTTCTGCAGCCTATCCGTGAAATCTTGAAGTGGAACGAGAAATTGAAGCAGGAGGTAGCGGACATCCACGGGCTAGAGATTGGCACGATTACCATCGGTACGTTCACCAGTGTGTCTGTGCATTGGCTGCCAGGGATGATTAAGCAATTTCGCAGTGAATACCCTTATATAGAAATCAAGCTGATGGAAGGCGGTTATTTGGAGGTTGAGCAATGGATAGAGGCTGGAGTCGTAGACTGCGGTTTTATTTCACTGCCTACACGTGAGAAGTTTGACGTAATTCCTTTAAAAAAAGACCGGATGTTAGGGATTGTATCTAAAGAGAATCCGCTAAGCACGGAGCCCTTTCTTTCCTTATCGCAAATTGCTAAAGAGGATTTCATTATCCCGAAAGCAGGTTCGGATTATGATGTTAGACGTGTGCTGGATAAGGCGGGTATTAAACCTAATGTTAAATTCTCAGCAGGTGATGACTATGCCATTATGTCGATGGTGGAGAAAGGTCTTGGCATTAGTATTTTGCCAGAGCTTGTCTTAACCCGGCAAAATTATAATGTGGCTATGCTAGAATTGGAGGAACGTAGTTTCAGATCGTTAGGAATTGCTGTCCACTCTATGAAATACGCTTCTCCCGTCACCAAAAAATTTCTAAAGCATGTGCAAGTGTGGCTGAAAGATAACACCTAAATGAATACGTCAGAAAATAAGAAACTGATACCTCATCAACGTTAGGGGAATCAGTTTTTTTAGATACTTAGTTGTTTTTTAGAAAAAGGGAAATACATACGGGCCCCTGTAATCGATTTTAAGGGGTTTTCGTTAACTATATGTATATCTCCATTATTGTGTAGTTGTAACGTCGTTTGGATGGTTTTTAGGGATGTTATAATGCACGTTTGTTCTCTATCGATATCTGTTTTTTAACTAATGATATGTTATAATTAGAAGAGTGGGAAAAAGAAATGTATTCCAGATGATCTGTCTATGTGATGATTTTATACACAATTACGGATGGATGAGATTAGGAGGGGGATAAACGATTGTCCGTTACAATAATTACACTAGTCGTAGTAGCAGTATTTATAGGTGCCTTGATGAGAACCATGTTTGGTTTTGGTGAAGCGATTGTGAGCATGCCACTGCTTGCACTGCTCCCGATTCCTATACATACCTCAGTTTCTTTGATTGGATTGGCAGGCCTCACGGTTGCCTCACTTACAGTTGTGAGTGGGTGGCGGCATATAGAACGACCTATTCTGATTCGATTAGCACTCTCAACAGTGATAGGAATTCCTGTAGGACTAGTTATGCTTTATTTAGCACCTGCAAGTGTAATTATGACTGGACTTGGTATATTTTTGATTGTTTATGGAGTTTATTCAGTGATTAAGAAGAGAATAGTTAAGACGATCGATCATCCCTTGCTTAAGGCAAAAGGCTGGGTGTATCCCTTCGGATTCGCTTCGGGTGTACTTGGCGGTGCTTATAACTTTAATGGTGTCCCGGTCGTGATCTATGGTACTTTACGACAGTGGAATCCTGATCGCTTTCGGGGTACGTTGCAAGCTCATTTTCTTATTTCTGGTGTACTTGTTGTAACTGGTCATGCTATCGGGGGATTGTGGACTACGGATGCTCTTGTTCTTTATGGATATTCTATTCCAGCAATTATCTTAGCTACAGTGCTCGGTGTATATGTGAATAAACGTATTCCTGCTAAGAAATTTGAGAGTTACTTATTTCTGATTATCATTTTACTTGGTGTCCTATTGCTAGTACCTCGCGGATAGTTGAAAAGAAATAGAAAGACGTTCTTCTCCTTAGTGTATATGAACGTCTTTTAAATTTATCCAATCTTAGGGTTGACGAAGAGCCTTGTTCATGAGAAAATGTACGCGCGTACATTAAATGAATGCGTTTTCGAATAGTATATTGAACGAGGCTAAATGTCACTGTTCATAACCTATGAGAAGGAGGAATTTATATCGCCAGCCGTAAAGAGGTTGCCGAGCTTGCAGGTGTGTCAGAAGCCACAGTATCTCGCGTGTTAAATAACGTTGGCCCGATTAAGGAAGAAACGAAGGAACGTGTGTTGGCAGCTGCTCTGAAGCTAGGCTATACCCCTAGTTCACTCGCTCAGAGCTTTGCACGTAGACGGAGCGGGAACTTGGGTGTAGTGATGCCTTATTTGCCGAAAGCCCGCTTGTTCTCCACATATTATTTTTCGGAAATATTAAGTGGAATAGGGAGCAAGGCGCGAGAAGAGGGTTATGATCTGTTAATGCTGTTTCGGAATGCCGAAGAGCCAATGGATTATAGCGGGTTGTTTAAGATGCGGAAGATCGATGCTTGCATTGTGCTTGGCGCTAAAGAAGAGCCAGGTGAGCTAGCCTCACTCCGCCGTTTGAAGGAAGAAAACCATCCTTTTTGTCTGATTAATCAGCATTTTGCAGGGGAAGCTTTTCACGAGGTGGATGCCGATCATGTCGAAGGAAGCTGGCAAGCGGCTAAACACTTACTGGAACAAGGTTTTACGAGGATTGCTTTTCTAAATGGGCCTGAATCTTATTCCAACAGCCGAGATCGTCTAACGGGGTATGCCCGCGCTTTGGCAGAGGTGAATCTTTCTGTAGATTCTTCACTTTTGTTCGAAGGTAACTTCAGCCGGAAAAGCGGGATTATAGCTGCCCAAGAAATGTTGCCTCTGCTGGATGAGATTGATGCGATTATGGTCGCCAATGATCGGATGGCCATTGGTTTGCAGCAAGGGCTGCAGGAGCTAGGAATACCAAGGGATCGCCTGCCAGCTATTGTGGGTTATGATGATTCGGAAGCTGCGGAGCTTACCACACCTGCATTAAGCAGTGTGCGGGTTCCCTTTTACGAACTAGGTGAACTTGCCGCAGCCCAAATCATTGAATTGCTGGGAAACAATCTGGCAGATATACCCGCACCAGCCGTACAGATCAAATTACCGACAGAACTAGTTATACGAGCTTCATCTAAATCTATCAACACTTAGGAGGATTAAGATGAAACAGCTTCGCATTGGAATGATCGGTTATAAATTTATGGGTAAAGCCCACAGTAATGCTTATCGCAGTTTGCCTATGTTTTTCCCGAAGGCGCTTAAACCGGAAATGTCTGTAATCTGTGGACGTAATAGTGAAGCGCTTGAAGAAGCTGCATCGCAGTTAGGCTGGGCGGATTGTGTTACGGATTGGAAGGATCTGATCGCTCGAGAGGATATTGATCTTATAGATATTAATGCTCCCAGCAACGCGCACAAGGAGATAGCTTTGGCAGCAGCCAAAGCAGGTAAACATATTTTTTGTGAAAAACCACTTGCGCTGACCTTGGCAGATTCCCGTGAAATGCTGCAAGCTGCTGAAGACGCGGGAGTTACACATATGGTTGGTTTTAATTATCGCTTTTCTCCGGCAGTTCGACTGGCTAAGAAGCTCATAGAGAGTGGGCGTCTGGGAAAGATTTATCATTTTCGGGCTTGGTTTCTACAAGATTGGATAATAGATCCGGATTTCCCTTTAGTATGGAGACTGCAGAAGGATATCGCCGGTTCAGGTTCGCATGGAGATTTGGGGGCGCATCTTATAGATTTGGCTCATTTCTTAGTAGGCGATATGAAGGAAGTAATCGGCATGAGCGAGACCTTCATAAAAGAGCGTCCGCTTGCCGCTGAAATGACTGGTTTAAGCGCTAAAGGAGATAAAGATGCACCCAAGGGTAAGGTTACCGTTGACGATGCCACCTTGTTTTTAGCCCGTTTTGATAATGGTGCTCTGGGCAGCTTTGAAGCTACAAGATTCGCAGCGGGTCATCGCTCTACCAATTCTTTTGAGATCAATGGGAGTCTTGGTAGTGTGAAATTCGACTTCGAACGTATGAATGAATTAGAAGTTTATTTGACCTCGGATGCCGAGGATGTACAAGGTTTTCGCCGTGTGCTGGCGACCGATCCTGCTCATGAGTATGCAGAGGCTTGGTGGCCGCCTGGTCATACGATTGGTTTTGAACATACGTTTATTCACGAAATGCTGGAGCTTTCTAACGCAATTGAAGAAGGTCGTCAGCCAGAACCAAATTTCAATGATGGAGTGAAATGCCAAGCGGTGTTAGAGGCTGTAGAACGCTCTATTGATGAACGCCGTTGGGTCGATTTATCCGAAATGTAATCTAACCTTAGAAGGAGTGCTGAAGATGAGAAAAGCATTGATTGTATGGGGCGGTTGGGATGGTCATGAGCCTGAGCAGGTAGCTGATATAATCGCTAAAATGTTGCAAGAGGAACAGTTTGAAGTTGAAGTATCGAATACACTGGAGGCTTTTGCTGATGCAGATAAGCTTCTTGGACTAGATTTGATCGTGCCGGTATGGACAATGGGCACAATCGAGCAGGAACTTGTGAATAATGTCTCCGCAGCTGTACAACATGGAACAGGTCTTGCCGGTTGCCATGGCGGGATGTGTGATTCTTTTCGTAATAATGTAGATTGGCAGTTTATGACGGGTGGACAATGGGTAGCTCATCCTGGTAATGACGGCGTTAACTATACCGTAGAGATTTGTCAAAGCTCAAGTCCTCTGGTAGAAGGATTAGAAGATTTCAGCATTTGCTCAGAGCAATATTATCTGCATGTAGATCCAGCTGTTGAAGTTCTTGCTACGACTCGTTTTCCAGTAGTTGAAGGGCCTCATTCGTATAATAAGGCTGTTGATATGCCAGTAGCTTGGACAAAACGTTGGGGCTTGGGCAGAGTTTATTATAATTCACTCGGGCATCATGCGGACATTGTAGATCAGCCGCAAGTGCGTGAAATGATGCGCAGAGGATTAATATGGGCAGCTGAAGGTAAAGCGCAGGCATTATCCAATGTTATGGAGGTTAGTAATAGCTATAGTGGAATGGCAGACAGTCAATAAATTCTGGGAGCGATCAGCGAATGGATAAAGTCAAAGTTGGTATTATTGGATGCGGTAAAATCAGTAGTATCTATATGGAGAACTGTCAAAAGTTCGAGATCCTTGATCTAGTTGCATGTGCGGATTTAGATTTGGTGAGAGCACAAGAACAAGCGGATAAATACAATATTCCAAACGTCTATACCACAGAACAATTACTGAATGATCCAGAGATAGAAATCGTAATCAACTTAACGATACCAGCTGTTCATGCGGAAGTATGCCTGAAAGCTATTGAAGCGGGTAAACATGTATACGTTGAGAAACCTCTAGCTGTGACGAGAGAAGAAGGACGCAAAGTTCTGACTGCGGCGCGGGAAAAGGGAGTACTTGTGGGCAGTGCACCGGAGACGTTCTTCGGAGCGGGAATTCAAACGGTTTTGAAGCTGATAGATGAAGGAGTAATTGGCGAACCTGTTGCAGCTACTTCGTTTATGCTGGGCCGTGGACATGAGCATTGGCATCCAGATCCGGAATTTTATTATGCCGCTGGTGGAGGTCCAATGTTCGATATGGGTCCTTACTATTTGACGGCTTTGGTGCAGCTGCTGGGTCCTATTCATACGGTTAGCGGAATGACTGGGAAAGCGCTGGAAGAACGTACGATTACAAGCGAGAAGAAATTTGGGAAAAAAATTCCTGTTCAAATTCCAACTCACGTAGCCGGAACCTTACGATTTGAAAATGGTGCCATTGCAACGTTGATTACAAGCTTTGATATCTTTGGCGGGAGCAACCTGCCGCATATAGAAATCTACGGAACGCTAGGAACGATTCAAGTTCCAGACCCGAATAACTTTGGGGGTCCCGTGAAACTCCGGCTTATGGGTGAGAATGAGTGGACGGAACAGCCGTTGTTGTCAGGGTATGATCAGAATACCCGCGGGATTGGACCAGCAGATATGGCTTACGCCATTCGAACGGGTAGAGGGCATCGTGCCAGTGGAGAACTGGCTTATCACGTATTAGAAGCAATGTGGGCTTTCCATGATTCTTCTGATGCTCATTCATTCTACGAAATGGAAAGCACCTGCACTCGTCCTGCGGCACTTCCAATCGGTCTTGCTCCTTACACTTTGGATTAGAGAATTCTTCCTGAATCTGCAACCTATCACTTCCGGTCTTCGTTTGAGAAGATGAAGAGTGGAGGTGTTAATAGGATGCGTAAGATAATTATTGGTTGGATATGGATTCCCGTTGTTATTTTGTTAATCAGTGGCTGTTCAGAGGCTCAACAAGCGAATAAGGAGCCGGTTCCTACTCCTGTAATTAGTTCAGAACCACAAATTCTAGCTTCTAAGAACCCTGCAATGGATGATCCAGGCGAGGTTAAGACTTTCTTATCTGCTCAGAAGATTCCTAACGGAGATATTTATCTGCAAGATAACAAGGTTCATATTAATATTGTAGGTTTGAACTCGGAGATTGAGCAGAGCTTTGCTCAGGCTTTCACTGCAGGTACTTATGAGCTTCATGATGTGAAATATACAATGCAAGAGTTATTAGCTGCTCAAGAATTGTTGCATGAACAAGAACTCTACCAGAAGCTGAATCTCTACGGCTCTGGTGTAGATACGATTGGTAATAAAGTAACTATTACCATTCCGTCTGATGATGCGGAAGCAGCCAAGCTTGAAATTGAAAAGTGGATCGATCCAGAGATGTTGACCTATGATATTTCAGAAATAGGTGATCCACATGTAGTGGGTACAATCGTTGAGATCGACACTAAACAGGCAAAGCGGATACTAATCCTTGAACCTGGAAACGAAGATCCATCTTACTGGTTCACAATCAATGCAAAATCTGAAATGTTTAATGAAGCTGGAGAGACCATCAGCTTTAAGGATTTGCAGGTTGGACAGCAGGTTAAGTTATGGAATACAGGGATGGTGCTGGAATCTTTTCCCGCGCTTGCGAGTGTGCGGAGAATGGAGCTAGCAGTTACTGAATAATCTAATAGACCCGTCAACAGGTAGCAAGTTCTCCACGCATTTGAACAGTAGATGGAAAGTGAGGGTGCTCTAACCCTCACTTTTTCTTAATTAGGAATAGTATACTTTTTCTACTTTGTATAATGTATGCTCGATTGTTGGACAGAGATTGGCATCTACTTTGTAATATTTAACTCGAAAATATAAACTTTTCAAGAAATTCTTTATATTATTTTTTTGTTTAAAAGCAGGAAGAAATTCTGGATTTTTCTCCACATCACCAAAACTTCGAATCCATTGCTCTACATAAGTCTGACTAAGCATTTTTCTATCTAAAACACTAATTATGGGTCTTACCATTCGCTCATCTTCCCCATCGGAGTATATTCGATCTGTTATGGTCATCTTTTCGTGAACCAAATCGAGGATAGTTATAAGGTCATTTTTATCCAGTTCGGAACATTGAGCCAATTCATCTAAAGTATCTGCTGCATGGGCTATGGCATGAGCCCAGCCTTTTTCTTCGTCATACCCCCGGTAATCGCGCTCATTTTGCACACTGCAAAATACCTTCTCCTTTATCTGATGAATTTGCTCTCTTGAGAGAAATGGTGATTCTTTATGCCTCATGAAGAGGATTGGGATGACTAGCATAGAGAAAGATCTGGTAAAGACAGAGTCTGCATTGGTTTCGCCAAGCTTAAAATGCAAATGGTTTTTATCCAAGATAACGGGTATAAGTTGCTCCAGTTCGTTTGTAGTTAGAGCATTACCTGGGATCCAATGTGATAAGGTTGTATAAATTAGCTCATCCCGTAGTTGGGCATCTAAAGAACCAATGTTATTTATCATTTCTTGTACCCACTGGAAGGTATCGGGAGGTGCTAGGTAATCATTTTCTTTTATGCATATCAGCGTTTCTTTTAAATTCATTTTACATGCTCCTATTTTCCAGTGTGAATTATTTTCTAATACCAGATGGTGTAGTTCCTTTATATTGCTTAAACAGCTTGGTAAAATAATTAGGATTGTCGCAGCCCACTCGTCCAGCAATCTCCGTTACAGTAAAATCTGTCTCCAGCAGCAGTCGTTCTGCTTCATTTACGCGGCAAAGATTAACATAATCGATGAAGGTTCGGCCGGTGAGCTTCTTAAAGGTTTTGCAGAAATGGTATGGATTTAGATTAACGGATCTCGCGGCGCTTTCAATAGTCATTTTCTCATCAAAGTGGTTCTCCATATACTCCAGCAGTGGCTTAAAACGCTCACGATTGAAGGAATGACGTTCATTTGTTCTGCCAGAAACCCGCTCAGGCAAAAAGGTACGGGAGAGCAATACAAAAAGCAGATGAAGTTGATTTTTGATGATTAGCTGAAATGCAGGACCTTTCTGATGCACTTCATCCACGATAGTGTCTAGAAGAGAGTAATAAGTAGAACAGGTTGGAACAAGTGCTGCTGGTTTAACTGGTAGCTGATATCGATTTTCCAAATAGGGAGCTACGAACTGCTCATGTTGAGGATCTTGCTTCCAATCTTTAAATAAAGAACTATGAAATACGACGGATATAAATCGGACATGATCATCCCGCAGACTATATCCAACGTGCAAACCTCCAGAAGGAACAAACAAAACCTCTCCGGGATGCAGTTCGTAGGGCTTGCTGTCAATGTGGAAAATGGCGCTGCCTGCTTGCATGATAATGATTTCGAAATGCTCATGCCAGTGTAGAAAAAGGATGTTCTGGCCGATTTTCGCATGTCTGCATTCATTAAAAAACAATCGAAACGGATAGGTGCTTCCTTCTAATTGAGGGTATTCTTTAAGATCATTAGGATAGCTCAATATTTATTCAACTCCCACAATATACGACTATATAAACACAATATAATAAGAGTTTTAAGCTTAAATGCAGTATATACTCGGGTTATAGAACTTACTATAAACCAATATTGGAGTGGTACACAAGATGAAGGATACAATGCGTATAGGCACATTAGTTGGTGGCGGAGATGCTGTTAGAGTGATTCCGCAAATCGTAGGTCATGGCTTCGAATCTTTTAGCTTAACCTTCTGGCAGACTACAGGTGAAACAGATCTTGTGGAAACTGGTAAGCGTGTGCAAGAACTTGCGGCAAAACATGATTTTGTGATTTCATCGGTTGGCATCTTTGGCAATCCTTTGACGAATACTGGTGACAATTCCGATGCGTTAGCAAGCTGGGAACGGCTTATTGATCATGCTCATGTATTTGGTACTGATATGGTATCAGGGTTCACGGGACGACTACCAGGAGTGTCCATTGATGAATCGATTCCGAAGTTTACCCAGGTATTTGGTGAGCTGACCAAAAGAGCAGCAGATCGCGGGGTACGAATTGCCTTCGAGAACTGTTCCATGGATGGCAATTGGACTTCAGGGGACTGGAATATCGCTCATCATCCAATAGCCTGGGAAAAGATGTTTAACGCTGTACCTGCTGACAATATGGGACTTGAATGGGAGCCCTGCCATCAGATGGTGCAGCTGATTGATCCGATTCCACAGCTGCGCAAATGGACAGATAAGATCTTCCATGTACACGGCAAGGATGCCACCATCGCTTGGGATATTGTAAAAGAATATGGAATCCACGGCCCAAAACCTTATGTATGGCACCGTACTCCGGGTTTTGGTGATACGAACTGGACGGATGTTATTTCCATTTTGCGTCAGGCTGGTTATAAAGGTACCATTGATATTGAAGGTTGGCATGATCCTGTCTATCGGGATGAGCTGGAAATGATGGGTCAAGTACATGCCTTGAATTATTTGAAACAATGCCGCGGGGGCAGCTTTGTGCCTAATCCGCTTTAATAAGTCAGGGGGAGAAATATGACAGCACAGTACCGTGTAGCGGTTGCAGGTTGCGGAGGAATGGCTAACGCATGGATTGAATACGCTTTATTGCGTCCAGATACTAAGATCGTTTCTCTAGTAGATATAAGGTTGGAGTCGGCTGAGGCGATGGCTGCGAAGCATGGGATTTCATGTCTGACGTTTACGGATATTAAGCAGGCAATTCAGGAGACCGCAGCAAATCTCGTCTTTGACGTTACCGTTCCCGGAAGTCATTTCAATATTTCTAGTACTGCATTGGAACTTGGGTGTAATGTGTTTAGTGAGAAACCGTTAGCTGAGACTATGGAGGAATGTAATAAGATTGTTGAGATCTCGGAACGGACTGGAAATGCTCATGCTGTGATGCAGAACCGCCGTTATGATCCTCGAATTCGTTCTTTAAGAAAAATCATAGAATCAGGAACCATCGGAAGAACAGGATTTATCGGTGCAAGCTTTTTCCTTGGGGCTCATTTCGGAGGATTCCGTGATGTTATGAAAAGTCCGCTGCTGTTGGATATGGCAATTCATACCTTCGACCAGGCCCGGTTTATTAGTGGCGCGAACCCTGTGTCCGTATACTGTCAGGAGTTTAATCCTCCCGGTTCATGGTATGAGGGGAATGCGTCGGCAGTGTGCATTTTCGAGATGTCCGACGGTTCAATATTTACCTATCAGGGATCTTGGTGTGCAGAAGGTGCATCCACGTCATGGGAAGCTTCTTGGCGGGTTAACGGGGAGAAAGGAACAGCAATCTGGGATGGTCATGAGCTGCCATATGCTGAGGTAGTTACTGCAGGAGATCAGAGCGATAAGTTCATTCGTGACGTAAAGCGTATAAATGGAGATAATGTTGAGATGAATAAAACATTCCATCACGGGTGTTTGGATGAGATGTTCTTGTCATTGGCAGAGCAACGTCCTGCAGAGACGAATTGTAGAGATAATCGGTATAGTATGGCAATGGTGTTCGGAGCGCTGGAAAGTGCTGAATCTCGCCGGAAAATCGATCTAGTGGAGTTCTGAGATTGACTTCTGTTACTACAATCGCCAGCAAGGAGATCAAAATGGATATTAGAGCTTACCGAGAATCGGATATTAGTCAAATTGTCTCATTGTTCTACGAAACAGTTCATTCCGTAAACAAACAAGACTATTCACAGGAACAGCTAGATGCTTGGGCACCTAAAGAGGAAGAGGTACTTAAGCATAATACTTGGAGAGCTTCTTTGCGTCAAAATATCACTTATGTAGCCGAAATTGATAATATTATTGTGGGCTTTTCTGATATGACAGCAGAGGGACATTTGGATCGATTATATGTTCACAAAGATTACCAAGGACTAGGTATAGCCTCTGCATTGGTGAGTAAGCTTGAATTGAAAGCGAAAGAACTGGGTCTTTATGAAATGGATGCCGAAGCAAGCATCACTGCTAATCCTTTTTTTGAACGACGGGGATACCAGCTTATTGCGAAACAAAGTGTAGAACGAAAAGGTGTTCTGTTGGTCAATTATAGGATGAGTAAAAAAATAATGTAATTCAAAAAAGCAGGTTGCTCATTAGAGCAGTCTGCTTTTTGTGATAAGAAGGATATTCAAATTCACCCATCAATCAAGTTCATTAATGCTACAGTATCAAATCGATCCCCTTGCACTAACCATTTACCGTCCACATCAAAGAGAGTCAATATACCTTCCAAAGGCACACGTTTACTTTCTTTGTCATCCTTATCCAATAGGACAAGATCCACCGTATATTTTAACTCGATAATATCTTTTTTTTGTTCGGAAAGGTTAAATTTTAGGTTTTCCGGTTTTAAAGAAAGCTTTTGTTTATCAGCGATTTTAATTGGGATAGTTGTAATTCGGCTCGCTATAGCCTTTTCAGTAAAGTATTCTGTAAAATACGGTTTCATCTCTTCATTTCGCGCAAGAATGGATTCATCAGACATTAAATCCTCAGAAGCCTTGACGGTATATTCTACATTTTTATATTTCTCTGCGGCTTTAGTGGCATCATCTACCTCTGAACTACATCCGATAATTAACGCAAGAGATAATAATATCATACTCAATATCAACGGTGATTTACGCATTAGTACACCCCCAATGTATTTAATCTTGCATTATTATACTTATATTACCATGTTGTGGTTTCATAATTTCAAGAAGAAAATGATTCAACTCCCTAAATATGGTATGGTGTAAATATGATCGTAAATTTGCGGTGATTAAACTAAAAAGTAGAATCGAAAGGATTATTAAAATGAACACATCCTTAAAATTCACACACGGGAATAAAGTAGGACTGATTGCTTGTTCAGATGGTGTGAGAGTAGAGAACTTACCTAAAGTAGAGGAATTAAAAAAAGTTTTGCATTCATTTGGACTCCATGTAGTGGTGGCTAATACTTTGTTTAGAAAAGATGGTTATTTCAGTGGAAATCCAAAGGAAAGGGCAGCGGAGCTGAATCAACTATTTAAAAATACTGAAATTAGCGCGATATTCGATATTTCAGGTGGGGATTCTGCCAACCAAATCTTAGAGTACATAGACTACGAAAGTATCCGTATGAACCCCAAACCCTTTTTTGGAATGAGTGATTTGTCAGTTATTTTGAACGCTTTATTTACGCAAAATAATTCGAAATCCTATCATTATCAGTTGATGAATTTAGTGTCTTCTGATGGGGCAGAGCAGCAGAGGGCTTTTTATCGAACATTCTTCGAGGGGCAAAACGATCTTTACGATTTCCGGTATCATTGGGTCCGTGGTAACCAGATGAGCGGGATAGTAATCGGAGGGAATATTCGCTGCTTTTTGAAGCTGGCAGGGACAAGCTATTTTCCGGATCCTTCGGACAAAATATTATTGTTGGAGAGTTTAAGTGGCAGAGCTAACAAAATAGTCTCCTTTTTTGCTCAGCTCCAGCAATTGAAATATTTTGATGCTTGTGCTGGATTGATTCTAGGGTCATTTTCAGAACTAGAGAACTTTAATGAATTTCCGATAGTAGAAGCGTATGTGAAGGAAATTAGCCATTCCACCTCCATTCCTATCATAAAGACAGCTGAGATTGGGCATGGCAGTAACAGTAAGTGTATTGTTGTGGGCGATAAAATCACTTTGTAAAAAAGGTGGAGTGTGCGATGGGCAAAATTCTTTGCTTCATATCTGATGATTTTGCGGATTTTGAGATTACCTTGGCACTACATAAGATTAGAAATGTTGGAAAAAAAGAAGTGTTATCCGTAGGATACAGTTATGAATCTGTAGTTAGCGAATCTGGTCTGACTTATCAACCTGATTTGGTCCTCAAAGAAGCAGTTAAGCTTAATGATATTGAAGGGCTAATTATTCCCGGAGGTCCGATTGTAAATCAAAAACAGGATTTAACTGATCTGATAAACCATCTTGATCGAGAAGAGAAGATGCTGGCAGCCATATGTCATGGACCACAGTATTTAGGACGAGCGGGCATTTTAGACCATTGTAAATTCACTACTTCGTGTTCAGTAGAAAGAATCAGTAAACTTAATGTAGATGATCCATTTCCAAGAGACAATTATGTTGATAAGAGAGTAGTTAGAGATGAACATATCATTACTGCTAAAGGCCGTGCATTTGTTGATTTTTCATTTGAAATCTTTGATTATTTAGGGATTTATCAGGATCTAGATGAAGAAAAAGAACAATTGTTTAGGGATATTATGGATAAATAGCAGTGATAGATGATAAACAGGGAGAGTTGACGTGGAAACTAATTTAAACGAAAAGAAAAATGATTATAAACCATTAGGGATATCAGGACTTGGGGGATGGTTGATTCTTGTACAAATCGGTCTTTATGGGACGATTATCATTCAGTTGATGCAGCTTTTTCAGGATTCTTTTACAGCATTTGATGCCGATATCTGGACTGCTTTTACTTCTAAAGGTTCGGATTTCTATCATCCCTTGTGGGGATTTATAATTGTTTTTGAAACCACTTTCAATATAGCTATATTAGCGTTTAGTGTATATATTCTAATTAATTTCTACAGAAAAAAAGCATTTTTACCACGGTTATTGATTATTTTCTATATTGCAATCCCTGTAGTAGGAATCATTGATGTTGTACTTCTTTATCAAATTCCTCTTGCCAGAGAACTTGGAAATGGAGATTCACTCAAAAGGATCATTAGGTCAGCGTTTACTTGTGCAATTTGGACTGCATATTTATTGAAATCAGAGCGAGTACATAATACATTTGTAAAGTAATTTAATAAAGTGATTTAAAGGAGGGGTATGATGTCAACACACGATTATCTATCAAAAGAAGAATTGAAAGATGCGATTCATATTGCCTATCAGTCTCTTGATCAAGAATTTGATGGCATTGAGAACTCCCAAAGAGACAATCGTATGGAAGGGGTTGATCGAACCCCAGCAGAAATCATTGCTTATCAATTGGGCTGGTTGAATCTTGTTATGAAATGGGATAAGGATGAAAAAGCAGGGTTAACCGTTATTACACCTTCACCGGATTATAAATGGAATCAACTTGGCGGATTATATCAATCGTTTTATCATACATATGCTGCCTACTCATTAGACGAGTTAAGATCTTTATTTCAAGAGACAGAACATCAGTGGAAGAACTGGATTGATTCTTTAAGTGATGAAGAACTTTTTACGCAAGGCGTGCGGAAATGGACAGGAAACAATCCAAGATGGCCTATGGTCAAATGGATTCATATTAATTCAGTAGCACCGTTTAAGACTTTTCGTTCTAAGATTCGCAAATGGAAAAAGCTTAATGTAACTAAGGAATTATAAATCAAGCCCCCGCCTAAGAGAAATCTCTGAAGCAGGGGCTGTTTTAGGCTGATCAATGATCAGTATGAAGGATATAAGATTAGTGGAAGAGAATGTATAGCGGTAGGTGAATAGATTAGTAAAGGACGGATTATTTTTGAAGAAAATATCTATTATTGTAAGTACATTTATATTTTTGATTGCATTAAGCTCGATTATATTTGTCGTGGTAAACAACTCTGCAAAACCCATTAAAAGTCCTGAGAACATTGAACTAAAAGAGTTGGCGAATGGAAACAAAATACAAGTGGACTTCTCGAAGAAACCCACTGTATTCGTATTTTTCACCTCATGGTGTCCATATTGTAATGACGATGCTCCTAAGATTGTCTCATTGTATGAGAAATATAAAAATAGAGTGAACATATACGGAATCAATTTGCTTTATCAAGATGATCTTTCTGATGTAGAACAATACGTGGCGAATTACAACATTAAGTATCCCGTTCTCCTAGATGAAACAGGTGATCTCCATAAACAATTTGGTGAACAAGCTTTTCCTGCGTTGTTTTTTATAAACTCTGATGGCAAGGTTATGGATCAAATTATTGGCTCGACTGATTTTGACGCAATTGAGAGCTCGTTTAAGATTTTCATTAAAAACTATGATTAGTGTGAGATATATGAAATCAAAGAAACCCATAATCATCTTCGCATTTCTTTCATTTTTGCTTCTCACAACAACGATACTTTTGAACGATTTCGAACAATCGAGGGAGAGAGTTACTGAGTTCTTCGAAGATTTAAAAGACCAATCGAATCCAAGCTAGGAGGTTGAGATGAAGAAATTCATTATTGTAATTCTAGCTATAATTGCTTTATCGTCATTACATGCGGTCTCCGCGGATTGGGCCGGTTCGTTTGTTGTTTATTCAGGTGACATCTACGAAATATCAGATGATGAACTCATCCCCTCGGAAGAAATCGATAAGAAGATAGGGCATGTAACTAAATATTCCGATGAGGAAGGAACGTACAGGGGGAATTTCTCGAATATTTATCCTAAAGGTACGCCCTACTATTCAATTATCAATACCGATCCAAAAGATTTTATTGCTATTAAGACCCAAGAGGGTATCTTTGTAAAAGCTTATAATAAAGGCCATTATCCCAATGATGAATTGGTTGAAAAAACGATTTGGATGTATTTCTTATTGGGAACATCGGTTATTGTCTTATTAATTATTTGGATAATGAAGCGGAGGAAAGCAGTGTTGTCGCTAGAACGGCGTGGTGAAAAATTCAAGTTCAAAGGGTGAATCTAGTGGAAGAAACATCTAGTCTAATCAAAAAATTATCATGGCACACACGCGAAGAGGAAAAGGAAGAAGCAATTCATAAGCTACAATATATAAAGGATGAAGCTTTGCATTTATTAGTACAACCTATATCAAAAGACTATTGGGATGGAGCGGCTGAAACAGTCATACGTTTAGGATATCCACGTGTGAAAAGCATATTGCCGGGTTTGCTTGAATGGATACAAGATTTAAATTGGCCAGGTGCGCGGGAAATAGCTGATTTTTTACTTGAAATAGGTGATCCGATGATTCCATATGTTAAAGATGTACTAAATCAATACAGCGATGATCAAGAATGGGTGTACTGGATTTTTGAAGTATTAATTAATCATTGGAATACGGTACAAGTCCTACAGATACAAGCAGAATTAATTAAGATTTCACAGGAAAAAGCCAATGACCTATCGGCATTAAGAATCTTATTAACTCACGGTATATACGCAAAAGATGTGGTCTATGAAATAATCCAGCGAAAAAAAGATGTCCTTGTATTTGAACTCAAGGAACTTCATGATACTCATCCTGAAATTGATTGCGAAGCTCTTCATAAAGAATTCTTAAATCAGCAGCCTAATTTAATTAAACAGTTTCATGAGCACAATAAAGACCGGTTTTATATATGTAATGCGATATCTAACCGCCAAGAAGTTTTAAGAGAAATAGAAATTTTTACAGCTGAGTTTCTCACTTCATGAAGTTATCAAGCTTTACTGAAATAAATTGAAAGGAGACGTACCAGTGAACAACATCAAAGTGCTTCATTATGATGCTTTTTCGCCCTATCCGAACAAAGGAAATCCAGCTGGTGTAGTATTAGATTCGGTAGAGATGGGAAAGTAAATGTAGAAGTGTACCGACTAGATTCTGATAGAATGGATGGAACTGCGGTGTTTGTGGGGGAGGTAGATTTATGAAAATGATAAAATATACTCACTTGGAGTGTACGGAGTCTTAGTGATACCCAGTTAGAAGAGTTACATCAACTCCTTTTGTGAAGAAAATAATGCTGGGTCATTATTAGAACTTTAATGATCTATGGAATGGAGGTAACTTCATGATTGAAATTGATTGTCTGGGAGAAATCTGTCCAGTACCAGTAATGATGTTAAAAAAACATCAAAAAGCCATTCAAAATGGCGAAAAGGTAATGCTCGTTACTGATCATAGCTGCGCAAAAGTTTCCATCACGGATTACTGTCGTGGTTCAAATTTGAAATGTACCATTCAAGAAGTCATTAATGGGGTATGGGAGATTACGATTGAGCTATAAGTTCAACATAATGTATCAATCAATGTCTTTTCTATATAACGAATTAATTGTTTCGTATCATTGTCACAACGCTGATTGTGTTTTTTTACCATGTAGACATCGTTATTTACCTGGAACTGATCAATATGAATGATCTTGAGTTGTTTACTATACAACTCTTTTTTTATGGACATATAAGGGAGAAAGGCGACACCATGTCCTCTAATGGCAGCAAGCTTTACCGCCTCAATGGAGTCCAGATTAAACAGTATATTTAATTTAAGCTCCCCTGCAGATATGTTGTTCAAAGCCCTTTGTACACAATGAAGCTGTGAGGACCAGATTAAAGGATATTTAGGGAGCTCATTCAGTGTGATTTTATCAGGACATACAGTCGTACTGCTTGCCACTAACATAACTTGATCAGAAAACACCATATTGGAGCATAATTCAGATTTCGGGGAAGGCCCGGAAATAAAGCCAACATCACCTTCTTCAAGAAGTAAACGTTCCTCTACTAGTGACGATGCCCCTTCGTTTAGAGTGATATGGCAATTGGGAAAATGTTTTTTTACCTCATATAAGGTACAGGGCAGGGCATAATTACAGACTTCTGGAATCGCATAAATAGACAGCTCATGTTGTGTTGGCTGTAAATGATTGATTTCTGTGACCATATCATCATATAATTTACAGATTTGCTCCGCATACTTCTCCGCTATAATCCCTGCTTCTGTAAGGCTGGCCCCTTTATTACTTCTCACAAAAAGCTCAGAACCCAGGGTATTCTCCCAGGATTTCAACTGCTGACTAAGTGCGGATTGGGTGATATGAGATTTCTGAGCGGCTTTAGATATACTTTTTAACGAAGCAATATCTAAAAATAATTTAAGCGTTTCCATATTCATACTTATTCCTCCTGTTGCCCGCTGTTAGTGCACACTATAGCATACTTGATTACGCTCCATCTGTGCCATTAGTAACACTTATACAGCATAAAGAAAGCAGATAACCACAGCTCGAATAAGTATGTTACTATTTTCACATAGTCAATTACATAAAACGATGGAGGTGTTAGACTATGGGGCAAACCGTAAGTCCCGAAACGAAATCAACCCGAACCAGAGCTCCTAGAAAACCTAAAAAGAGTCAGTTGCCCATCGCGTTGCTGGTTACAGTTCTCATTATTGGGTTTGGTTTTTTCCTAGACCATTCCCACGATAAAATGGTTGTCTACCTGCTTTTCGGTATTTCGTTTGGCGTTATTTTGCAAAGATCACGATTCTGCTTTACTGCATCACTTAGAGATCCATGTATTACAGGCAGCACATCGGTAACAAGAGCTGTACTGATAGCATTTTCTCTCGCTACGATCGGATTTACAGCCATTAAGTATCCAGCGTTCCTGGAAGGTAAACCGATTCCTGGGATGGACAATGTGGGTCAAATCAGTTTTGCTTTGATAATTGGCGCTGTATTATTTGGAATTGGCATGGTTATTGCAGGTGGTTGCGCTTCGGGTACATTGATGCGTGTAGGTGAAGGGTTCACAATGCAGATGCTGTCGCTTGTATTTTTTATCATTGGTTCACTTTGGGGATCACATGATATGGGTTGGTGGAGAGCTAACGTTATAAAGGATGCACCAACAGTATTTTTACCAGACGTCTTTGGTTGGCTTGGAGCACTAGTTGTTCAGTTCCTGATCATTCTTCTGTTGTACATCGCTGCAGTTAAATGGCAAGAGAAAAAGATGGGAAGCGCAGATTAGTATAAGTTATTACGTGAATATTTTCACTATTGGTATTTCAAAAAAATATAAAGGTGGTTTTTAAGATGGCTGAATTTACACTTGATTGCATGGGAGAAGCTTGTCCGGTACCGTTAATGAGAACAGAAAAGAAGATGACTGAACTAAATATTGGAGACGTTTTAGTTGTTGCTATTGATCATAGTTGCGCAATGAAAAACGTACCAGAATGGGCGAGAAAACAGGGACATAATGTGGAAATCGAAGAGGTCGATGATGGCGAGTGGGAAGTTGTTATTGAGAAGGTAAAATAGGATCGCTGAGTAGGAAAGGACGGTGAATGAAACGGTGAACGAATTCTGGTTGAAGATATCGTCTAACCGCTTTTACAAGCAATTGCTCAAAGAACCGTTTACTTATGTAACTGGAGCTGTACTTCTGGCTGTGTTCGCTACAGCACATCTGGCTGTTTTCTCAAAAGGATGGGGAGTAACCAGCGCCTTCGCGGACTGGGGAGCTTGGGCGTATCGACTGGTAGGAGGAAATGTAGATAACTGGGCTTACTTTAGTACGGAGAAAGCTCAAAAAACATTATCTTCCGGATTTTTGAATGATGGTGGATCCATTCGAAATGTAGGGATTATCTTAGGTGCATTAGCAGCGACATTGTTTGCTTCCGAGTTCAAGCTTAAGAAAATTAAGTCCAAAAAGCAGGTAGTGGCGGCTGTACTTGGTGGGTTGCTCATGGGGTACGGAGCTAGACTGGCTAATGGATGTAATATAGGTGCATTATTTACGGCTATAGCTTCTTTATCGCTTTCTGGCTGGATTTTTGGATTGTTCCTGCTGGTTGGTGCATTTATAGGCAGTAAATTATTAGCCAAATTCTTTATGTAAAAGTGAAATAGGCTGAGCTTATAGTGCTGACGAGAGTCAGCCTATTTTATTGAAATCAAAATCTACACAGGAGGGACAATTGAAATGGAAAAGAAGACAGAACAGTATGATGTCGTCATTATCGGTGGCGGGGCTGCTGGATTAACAGCAGGGATCTATTGTGGACGAGCAAAATTGAAGACACTCCTCTTGGAAAAATCGTTGGTAGGCGGTCTTGCGACTTATACTAATGAAATAGAAAATTATCCTGGTTTTCCTGAAGGAACGACCGGAACAGATCTTATGGGATTATTTCATAAACAAGCCAAAAAATTTGGTGTTGATTTCAAAATGACAGATGTCAAATCTGTCTCGGTAGCAGAGGACATTAAAGTAGTGGAGACCTTTCGGGTTCGATATGAGTGTAAAGTCATTATCATAGCCAGTGGAGGAAAACCAAGAATTACAGGTGCAGCTAATGAAGATATGTTCTTATATGATAAAGGGATTTCCTTCTGTGCAACCTGTGACGCTGCGGCAAATACGGGGAAGACAGTTATGGTCGTTGGCAGTGGTGATGCAGCTATTGAGGAAGGGATGTTTCTGACTAAGTTTGCTGATAAAGTGATCGTATCTGTCATGCATGATCATGGGAAAATGGATTGCAATGAAATTGCCAAAACGCAGGCACTAGAAAACCCTAAAATGGAATTCATGTGGAATACGGTGGTAAATTCTTTCGAAGGTGAGGAACGTTTAAATTCCGTCGTCCTGAAAAATTTAAAATCTAATGAACTGCAAAACGTAAAGGTCGATTCATGTTTCTTATTTATTGGATACACCCCGAACACAGAAGTTTTATCAGGGGTAGTAGATTTGAATCGTAATGGATATATACTTATTAATGAGAAAATGGAAACGAATATCCCTGGGGTCTTTGCAGCAGGAGATGTGTGCGATAAGTTTCTAAAACAAGTTGCTACCGCTGTTGGCGATGGTGCCATTGCAGGGTATGGTGCAGAGAAGTATATATCTGAATGTGAGGTGTATGAGCATCAAATTCTGAATCAAGGCAAAGCATCTGTTGTTTATTTATGGAATGCCACAGATCCTTCCTGTCGGGAGTTATTGCCTCTAATTGAAGGATTTGAGCAATCCCATTCGGATGTCAGGGTCACAAAGGTAGATGTATATAAGTCACCCGGACTTGCCGCCAAGCTAGGAATAGATTCAGTTCCTTCTATTGTTTATCTGGATAATGGGAAGGTCCAAAAAGTAATTACTGAAAAGATAAATGAAGAAATACTGAGTACTCTTGCTAATTAAGGAGAAAGTCAAAGACACATGCAGATGTTATCTCTGTATGTGTCTTTTTTTATTCAAGCTTAAGGAATATGAGACGAGCTAATGCAAGAGAGTGTCAAAGTATCAATAATAGTTGTTTTGTCATATATTTTTGAAAGCGCTTAAACCTTATGATTATTTTATAAATGTTGCAACTATAGCGGAGGGAGAAAGGACATCAATTATCTGTACATATCTTCAAAATCATCACAAGGAGGATTCACCTATGGCGAACGCAAGCGTCGCACCAGACAAGAGATCCGGACCGAATCTCAACAAGCAACGAACTAGCGGGATCAGACGCTTTTTTAAGCAAATAGATCTACAGCTTATGGTATTACCAGCACTTGTTCTAGTTTTTATTTTTGCCTATATCCCCATGTACGGGATTCTAATTGCATTCCAGGATTACAAGTTAGGGAATAGTTTTATTAGCAGTGACTGGGTTGGCTTTAAGCACTTTATTTACTTTTTTAATGCACCTGAATTTGAAGTGGTTATGAAAAATACAATCATCATCAGCTTACTGAAATTTTGTTTTGGATTTCCTGCACCGATTATTTTGGCGTTAATGCTGAACGAAGTTCGTAAGATGTTCTTTAAACGGGTTATTCAGACCGTTACATATTTGCCTCACTTCTTATCTTGGGTAGTTATCGGCTCAATGGTTACCTCGATGTTATCTGTAGATAACGGCAGTATAAATATGCTGCTTGAGAAATTGAAATTTATTGATGAACCGATCAACTTCCTTTCCATGACAGAATATTTCTGGGGCATTCTAGTTACAACCAATGTATGGAAAGAAATTGGATTTGCTTCAATCGTCTATTTAGCTGCCATTGCTGGTATTGACCCGCATTTATATGAAGCGGCTTCGATGGATGGTGCAAGTCGGTTTAAACAGATATATTTGATTACGTTGCCTTCAATTATGCCAGTTGTAATCATCTTTATGATTTTGGCAATCGGTAATCTGGTGAATGCAGGATTCGAAGATATTTTGATCCTAGCTTCTAATCCAGCACTACGAGAAGTGTCAGATTCAGTTGATGTATATGTTGTACGTGTCGGTATAGACAATTTCAGGTACTCCTATGCGACTGCTATCGGATTGTTCAAGGCCGTGATCAGCGTGACATTACTTACCTTTGCCAACTTCATTGCCAGAAGAGCAGGGAACAGCTTGTGGTAATGAATTACTCAATATAGGGGGACCAAACTATGAAACGTATTAATATAGGAGATCGAATATTTATAGGATTCATATATGTATTCTTGACTTTACTGGCATTTTCCGCCTTTTATCCATTTTGGAACTCACTTGTTATTTCCTTTAATGAGGGGATGGATACTTCGAAAGGTGGAGTTACTTTCTGGGTCCGTGAGTTCACGCTTGAGAATTATAAGATCGTTTTTGAAGATTCCCGTCTAATGGGTGGATTCGTCATTGCTACATTGCGGACGGTAATCGGTACAGTAACAGCGATACTGGCCACTTCGATATTCGCTTATGGAATGTCGAAGCGTGAACTGATGGGTCGCAAATACTACATGATTATGTGTATCATTACTATGTATTTCGGTGGGGGACTCATTCCGTCATACATGCTTATCAGAAGTTTAGGGCTCTTCAACTCATTTTGGGTGTTTATTATTCCTGCACTGGTCAGCGTATGGAATATGATCATATTCCGGACCTTCTTTCAAGGTCTTCCACAAGGTTTAGAGGAGTCAGCAAAGATTGACGGTTGCGGGTATTGGGGGACTTTTGTCCGCATCGTACTTCCTTTGTCGGGGCCAGTTATAGCAACATTATCTTTGTTCACAGCAGTAAATCACTGGAATGAGTGGTTCGTAGCGAGTATTTACATTACGAAAGAGGAGTTAATGCCGATTCAGACCATCTTAAGACAGATACTGTTCTCTAATATTGCTTCAGAACAGCTGTCTAATGTAGATGCAAGCTCCATTGCTCATATTAACTCGGCTAAGAAAATAACCTCGAAGTCATTAACGATGGCTACGATTATGGTTGCAACCATTCCGATTGTATGTGTGTATCCATTCCTACAAAGATTCTTCGTTAAAGGGGTCTTGGTCGGATCATTAAAAGAGTAGGATGATAGAATGAGATTGGGTTTAGAGCGTATTGCTTTGAACATAGATTACAAATTGAAAGGGGAAAATACATTGAAGACTAAGAGAAAGATGCTTCTCGGTATGATGTCTACCTTGCTATTAACGACTTTGGTGGCGGGTTGTAGTGGCAACAATTCAAGCGCTCCAGCGGCAACTGCTGAACCAGAGAAAGAAGGAGGAACAGCGGTCAACACAGCAACTGAAGCTCCCGCGGCTGATTTGTATGAATTAGGGAAAGAACCGCTTGAAGTCTCATTCTACGGAAATTACGGCTGGTATCAAATGCCGAAATGGGGCAAAGATGCTGCTTCTAAATGGATTTTAGATAATCTGAAGATTAATGTCACAGGAATTAGCTCTGGTGGTAATAACGCTCAAAAGCTGCAAACGATGATCGTTGGTAACGAGCTGCCGGATATTGTGTGGACCGAGAAAGGTGCTGACGTAGAACGTCTTCGCCAAGCGGATATGCTAGTTCCTTTAGATGAATATATTGATAAATATCCAAACTTTAAGAAATACCTAACATCTGGACATTTGGAATTACTTCGTTCCCCTGATGGGAAGATTTATCAGCTGCCGAATTATTATACAACTCAACCAAACGGAAATGCCGGTTATGCTATTAATAAGAAGATTTACAAAGAGCTTGGTTCTCCTAAGCTAGAAACGACAGATGATTTGTATGCATATTTAAATGCTGTTAAGGCGAAGTTCCCTGACGTTATTCCGTTCGAGACAGGCTTAGCGAGAGATGGTAACGGAATTGACCAGTTATTTTCCTCTTTTAAAGAGAATAATCTGTCGTATACTAGAATATACGCCGTACCTGATGGCGACAAAATGGGTTCGATATACAAGGATGAAGGATTCCGTGAGTCTGTTGTATTTGCTGCTAAATTAATGCGTGAGAAGCTAATGACGCAGGATGCGAATACACAAACAGAAGATCAAATTAGAGAGAAAGCAATGAATGGCAAGTTTGCTGTTATTGCGACTTTTGATCCAATGAAATTGCTCGCCACTGCTGATGAAGAGATGAAGAAGACGGATCCGGAAGCTGGTTATATGTTTATTAAACCGATTTACAAAGCTGGTTTGGATCAAAGTAAGATTACTCCAGGAACGTACAATCAGTTAGGTTGGAACGTTGCTACAATCACTAAAAACGCTAAAAATCCAGAGGCTGTATTCGCTATGCTTGACTGGATGACAGGACCAGAAGGTTCTATGGTTCTTAACTGGGGTCCTCCAGGACCAGATGGTTATTGGGATGGATTTGAAGCAGATGGACTTACTCCTAAATTTAATAAAGATAAGTATCTGAATGAGCCAGAAGCTCTGTCCGAAATTAGCGGAAAAGCCGGTGACTTGGTATGGGTAGGTAATACAGTTTTCTTGGATAATACAAAGAAAATGATGTTGCAAACCCTTCCAGCTGACAAGATTGACTTTAGTAACCGTTGGCAGATGGAAGTTACTTGGGCTTCACAAGGTGACTTTACGGAGTTCCTGAATTGGGATCCGGCTCCAGACAGTGAAGAAGGTATTATTAGACAAAGTGTCAGAGATATCTGGTTAACAGCAAGAGCAAAATCAATGTATGCGAAGACTGATGCAGAAGCATTAGCAATTCTTGATAAAGCACATGAAGATTCTATCAAGGTTGGCTATGAGAAATTCCTCGATTATGTAACAAAAGTATGGACAGAAAATAAGAAAGCTTTAGGTAAATAATAATTTGTAATACGAAGGTTTGCTATTTAGCGAGCCTTCGTTTTTACGTCCCATTTCTAGTGCTCATTGCTTTATAAGCTGTTAGGTAAGAGAATGAATGGTATACTGAAAAAGATTGGTTAGTAGAATTCAGCAGGTTGGTTTAAAAACATTTCAAAGGAGGATTGTGTTGATGTACAACGTATTATTAGTAGACGATGAGATGCTTGATCTTGAAGGCATGAGACAATTCATTCCTTGGAATGAACTGGGTATGCAGGTCGTGGAGGCAGCGAATAACGCGTTTACCGCATGCGATATTTTAGAACAGCATGTTATTGATATTATTGTTAGTGATGTGAATATGCCGAATATGTCGGGTCTAGAGCTGGCTCGGATTGCCATAGAGAAAAAAAACGATATACGTGTGATTTTTGTAAGCGGTTACCAGGATTTCAGTTATGTGAAACAGGCGCTTTCGCTAAAAGCGTATAGCTATGTCCTTAAACCAATGGATGACAAGGAACTTATTGCTGCACTTCAGAAAGTTAAGCAGGATTTAGATGATGAAAGTAAACGGCGTGACGTTGAAGAAGCTTATCAGCATATGATTCCTATGGCCAAAAATGATTTGTTGATCCGCTTGTTTGAAGGGGAATGGGAGGGGGATACTCAAGCTGGAATGTTGAAGCTTATGAAATCCTACGGTCTGGATAAGCTGGAATGGCCTATACGTGTGGCGGTCTTGGAGCTGGACTATTTCAACTGGTTTCAAGAACAGGATAATCTAACTAAACATCTAATGTCCAAGGACTTTCTATATGAAGTGAATACAATTGCTCAGAAGCACGGGATGCCTCATTGCTATAAGGTATCGTCTTATCGAATCGCGTTGTTGATTAACGAACAGGAGATGGAGAGGTTTATTGAAGAAATTTATGACTCGATTCGTACAAAATTTCCTGTCACTATGACCGTAGGTGTAGGGAAGCCTACATTTGCTATGGAACAGGTCCACACCTCCTATCGGCAAGCTATGGAAGCCGTTGACGGAAAGATGTTTCTTGGCAAAGGCAAACTTATTATGTATGAAACGGTTAGCAGCGAACCTGGAATGATTGATGCCCGTACGTTGGATACCCGTATGGATACGCTTTTTAAAGCGATGAAAGAATATGAGTTAGTCCTTATTTATGATGAGATCGATAAGCTGTTCAGATCCGTGAGTAGTCTAAGATCTAAATTTACGATTCATAATCTAGCCATGTATATTATATGGAAGCTGGATCAGCAGTTGAAGGAGGTTAGCGAGGATTTATTTGAAATCTTAGGTATGGAGTTACATAGTTTAGATATTTTGCTTCAATTCGATACGATCAGTGATATACGCTCTTGGCTTGTACTCAAAACGTTTGAAATATCCGAGTACCTACGAAGCAAAACAGAGTCAGTGAACAATAAACTGATTAGAGAAATTATGCAAATGATGAAGGATAAGATGAGCGAGAATTTTACGTTAAAGGATATTGCACAGCAGTTCTCTTTCTCACCCAACTATTTGGGATATCTATTTAAAGAGGAAACTGGGAAAACGTTCAGCGAAGTACTCATTCAGCTGCGAATGGAACAAGCAGGCAAGCTTTTGAAAGATCCGAAGTGTAAAATCTATGAAATCGCGAGCCAGGTAGGTTACCGTTATCTTCCTTACTTCAGCAGACAATTCAAAGAAGCCTATGGTATGACACCTATGGAGTATCGTAAGCGGGAGAAGTGATGGGGGATGATGTTGCATGAAACAACCAAGAAGAAAACATAAGTATGTGCCGATAGGGTATAAATTAATGCTGACCTATATTTTTTTCATTATTATCCCTGTATCCGTGATCGGTTTTGTCTCTCACTCTATGTACAATGATTCATTACGCGAGCATACAAGTTCGAATATTAAAGGTACGTTGTTGCAGATTCGCGATAATATTGATTATAAAATGGGGGAAGTTATTCGGATATCAACGCAATTATATAGTGATTATGATTTCTATCGGAATCTGCGAAGTTATGAAGAAGGCTGGGAAAACTATGATAGGATGTCTATGAAGGTACTTCCAAAGCTGGACGTAGCTATTCAATCAACGGGTATGAGGATTGGGATGTCGCTATTTTTAAAGAATGAATCCATTCCTGAGATCTATTCGAATTCACTTGAGGGCTATCTGGATAATAGTAGCTTCTATCATCTTTACCATATGAAACGGATTGAAGGGAAATCCTGGTATTATGATTTTCCAACCGAGAAATACGCGGAGACTATGAAATGGTGGCAGATCGAGCGCGATGTAGAAAATAATCGGATCTCGTTGCTCCGTAGATTAATAGATACATACGACCCTCTCGTGCCTAAGGAGATTGGCTTCTTGCGGATTAATGTAGGCATTCCAGATCTGTTCAATAGTGTGAATTATACGAAGATAGGAAAAGGAAGTATTCTAATTTTAAAAAACGAGTTCGGAAGAACGATGTACCAATCGGGAGAACTACCAGAGCACTATACCAATGAAGCCGAACTTAATAAGGATTACCTGACGATTAGTGAAACAGTTACGGTTTCTAACCAAGCTTGGCAATTAAACGCGCTAGTTCCAATTACAATACTTGAACAGGATGCAGTGAAGGTACGACTGTTTATTATTTTAATGTGTCTCATCTGTTGTGTTGTCTTTAGTTTTGTCGGCATATTTATATCCCGATATTTTTCAATTCGGATTAATAAGTTCGTGTACGTGCTGAATGCCTATCGGGAAGGTGATCTTCACAAGCGTATTTCCTATCGAGGCAAGGATGAATTCTCTCAGATTGCAACCGCGTTAAATGATATGGGCGAGAATATCGATATGTTGATTAAAGAAGTATATTTGACGCAGCTCCAGAAGAAGGAAGCAGAGCTTGAAATTCTACAATCACAAATCAATCCTCATTTCCTATATAATACGTTGTCATCTATTATTCAATTAGCCAAGTTTGGTCAAAATGAAAAGCTGCAGCAGATGGTGCTGGAATTAGCGAAGTTTTATCGCCTGACGCTTAATGAAGGACGTACCATGATTCCGGTCCCCACTGAAATTGAACAAGCAAACGCTTATTTAGAAATTCAGAAAATTAAATACGGTGATCGTCTGGAAGTTATGTTTGATTTTGATACAGAAATCTGGCCTTATGAGACCATAAAACTGATTCTACAACCATTTATCGAGAACGTGCTGAAGCACGCCTGGTGTGGTGACCACATTCATTTACGCATTGTTGGGCGTAAAGAGGGCAATGATATTCTGTTCCGCATCATTGATGATGGAATCGGCATGAGACAGGAACGTATTGATCAAATTTTTGATCCAAAGGGCCATACGAATACAGGTTATGGGGTCCGTAATGTGGATCAGCGGATTAAACTGCAATATGGATCTGAGTATGGCGTAACCATTTTTAGTCGTGTCGGAATTGGCACTTCTGTTCAGATACTTATTCCGGCTAATAAGGGCAAGCGTGGCATTCGTTCGAATGTTGTACATGATGAAAAGGGGTCTTAAAGCTAGTTTTTCTAGCCTAAGACCCCTTTAGCTTTAATTAGAACCCTTTATATTGAGGCTCTTCGGACTCTAATTCGGTTACCCGGTTCTCTACTTGAGTTACGATTTGTTGTGTTTGCTCAGCTGCGTTTGTGAACAAGGTTTTTGCACTCTCGTTTTGTGTTTCTAGTGCAAATTGTTCAAGACTGGCTTGAGCACCTTTTAAAGAAGATAAACATGTTTTTACTTGTGAGGCTACTGTCATTGAGTTTCTCTCCTCTGTGTTGGATTATTAGCAAGACGATTGCTATTGTCCTCAAATGCATCTATCGTTATGCAGGAAAAAAATTCATGTTTGTAGTAATAGAGGATTTTCCATAAATAAGTAGTGAAATTCCGGAGTGAATGCGGCTTTATTGACAAATAATGAGTGTTAGTAAACAAGCTTTGATTCAAAAAGGAGGGTATTTGTAATGCCGGAGTGGTTGGAGGTTATAGTTCGAACGCTCTTTGCTGTGGTTGTACTTTTCTTTTTAACAAAATTACTGGGAAAGAGACAAGTATCGCAGCTCTCGTTCTTCGAGTATATTACGGGGATAACTGTCGGCAGCTTAGCCGCTTACATTTCTTTGGATACGGATAAGTTATGGCATTTAGGGCTCATTGCACTGATTGTATGGGTAGCTTGTTCTTTAGGGATCGAATACCTTCAGATGAAGAGTAAAAAAGCAAGAGACTTTATTGATTTCAAGTCTACCGTACTAATTAAGGACGGAAAAATTCTCGAAGATCACATGAAAAAAGAACGTTTAACCACAGATGAATTGCTGGAGGAGTTACGCAAAAAAGACGTTTTCAATATATCGGAAGTGGAATTTGCGATTATGGAATCTGATGGAGCCATAAATGTTTTACTTAAGAGTGAAAATCAGCCGCTAACCCCTAAGCAATTGGGTATAAAGGTTGCTCCAGAGAAAGAGTCACAAGTTGTCATTATGGATGGTAAAGTGCTCGACAAACCATTAGATACTCTAAATCTAACGCGAAGCTGGCTTGATGGTGCCCTTGAAAAAATGGGTCTGACTGTTGAAAATGTGTTTCTTGGACAAGTTGATTCTTATGGTGAGCTGACAGTCGATTTGTATGCCGATAACTTTAAAGTCCCACAGCCGCAGGATAAGCCACAATTATATGCTTTGCTGAAAAAGTGTGAAGCTGATTTAGAGATGTTCAGTTTATCAACAGATAACGAAAAAGCTAAAAAAATGTATGAACAATGTTCGGAGCAATTGCAAGCTTCACTGAAGGTTTTGAAACCGTTAATTCAAAATTAAGGGTATAGATAAGGCACTCTCGAGTGAGATCGAGGGTGTTTTTTTATATTAATTTAAATAAATGTAATAATATGGGCACAAAGTAGCTGTACAACTTCAAAATATTAATTATAGTTGAGATTAGGCTGGAGTTATAGATGACACAGGATTGGAGGAATGTCCTCGCTTTTTATTTAAATCACAAAAACAAGGAGGAAGATGTTCACGTGAAACTAAAAGGACAATTTTCATTCGGAATTATGGTTACGCTTACAACTTCGCTGGTTCTAGGTAATTTGGTATGGAGTAACCCTACCGCACAGGCAGCAAATATTTTTAGCAATGATTTTGAGAATGGAAATGCCGACAATTGGACGAGTACAACAGGAACTTGGTCTGTAGTTGAAGAGAGTGGCAATCATATGTATTATCAATCCAGTCAAAACGAAGGACGTTCGTTCTCCGGTAGCAACACGTGGACAGATTATAGTGTTCAAGCCGATGTGAAGATTGATAATTTCAATGGAACTAATCGAACTTATGTGTGCGGGCGCTATGTTGACGGAAATAACTATTATGCTGCATCTCTGTCTAACAGTAATGGTGGGACGCTTGAAATACGAAAAAAGGTGAATGGTTCAAGTTCAACACTGGCTAGTAAAACTGATTTTCCTATAACCACTGGAACTGCCTATACAGTTAGGCTGGAGCTTAGTGGAGATTCGCTTAAAATGTATGTTAATGATGTTTTGCAGTTAAATGCACACGATAACAATTTGACGGCAGGTGGTATTGGACTTGTAGCTTATAAGACAGCAGCGAAGTTCGACAATATCAATGTCTCCGATATCACAACGGGCACTCCGACATCTACGCCTACCGTAGCACCAACAATTGCACCAACGGTAGCTCCTACGGCTACTCCAACAGCAAGCGCAACCCCCACTGCGACAGTAGCTCCAACCGCCACTCCAACTGCAACACCAATTGCAGGCTCGATTTATGTAGCCCCTAATGGTCTGGACAGCAACGCAGGAACAATTGGTAGTCCAACCACACTGGCCTCAGCGATTACGAAGGTAGCCCCCGGGGAAACCATCTATATGCGTGGAGGGGTTTACACGTATTCTTCAACAATAATTGTTGGACAAGATAATAGCGGAAGCTCTAACTTACGAAAGAACATCGCTGCATATGGGACTGAGAAGCCTATACTGGATTTTTACGCCCAGCCATTTGACCCAGCTCAACGTGGTTTGCAGATATACGGTAACTACTGGAAGGTAAAAGGATTAGAGATAAGAGGCTCAGGAGATAATGGGCTCTTTATTGGCGGGAACTATAACATTATTGAGAATGTTGAAACCCATCATAATCGGGATTCGGGACTGCAAATCAGCCGTTATGCTTCATCTCTGACCAGCATGAGTCAATGGCCGAGCTATAATCAGATCATTGGAGTGTATTCTCATGATAATTATGATCCGGATAACGGGGAAGACGCTGATGGTTTTGCTGCTAAGCTGACCATAGGTCCTGGTAACGTATTCGATAAATGTATAGCTGCATGGAATACAGATGACGGCTGGGATCTTTACAGTAAATCAGAAACAGGCCCCATCGGAGTGGTGACGATCAAGAATAGTATCTCCTATAAGAACGGACAGACCTCAGATGGAAATTCAACGGCAAACAGCGATGGGAATGGATTCAAACTAGGTGGTGAAAAGATTGCAGTAAACCACATTGTACTGAATAGCATCGCATTTCAAAATAAAAAACACGGATTCACTTACAACAGTAATCCAGGTTCCATCCAGTTAACAAATAATACTTCTTGGAGTAACGGACAGAGTAACTTTGCTTTTGATACCGGTACTCACCAATTTACGAACAACTTGTCTTTTGCAGGAGGATCGAGTGACAAAACAAGTGGAACCGATATTCTAAGTACTAATGTGTGGTGGAAGAGTAATGCAAGTACCAATGCCAAGGGTTTGGTAGCCAGTGCCGCTGATTTTGTAAGTCTTACGCCTTCAGTGGTGCGAAATGCTGATGGATCTTTTAGTCTGGGC
This sequence comes from Paenibacillus sp. FSL R5-0928, assembly GCF_037970385.1. Classification (NCBI taxonomy): domain Bacteria; kingdom Bacillati; phylum Bacillota; class Bacilli; order Caryophanales; family Paenibacillaceae; genus Paenibacillus; species Paenibacillus sp. FSL R5-0928. The sequence goes on from NZ_CP150225.1 coordinate 3,317,866, forward strand.
AGTTTCCTCAAATTAACAGGGGGTAGCGACCTAATCGGATCTGGAACACCTAGCGGAACTAATATTGGTGCTACATTTCCTTGATTTGAAATCTAGGGGTTTGATGGGCATGAGTTCGGTACTATACCGGACTCATGCCTTTTTGCTCTGATATAAGAATAAACCTTCCATTTCATTGGCAAACTAAGCCAGATTAACAAGTCACAATCTTGGAGGTATGCCGCAGATGTCTGGAATTATTGAAACAATTAAAGAACAACTAGAGGGATCTAGTGATGCAGTTTTTCAATCCATTCGCCTTCACGGGCATTCCTGCCACTTGATCTATATCCCATTCATTGTGAATTCCCTGAGTCTTCATAAGGATATTGCATTACCGCTAAGAAATGAAGCAAATTCAGAGCACAAATGGTCTGATTTTTTAGAACGACTGGATCGAGGAGCTGTTTTTCCCATCCCGTATCTTAAGGAGTTTGACATAAACAAGGCTGTGGATTTGATTGTCGCTGGAAAAGTAGTGCTCTGTTTTGAAGAGCTTCCTTATGTTTATTATTTTGAGATCACGCAATATCAGAAAAGATCGGTAACGGAATCACAAAATGAACTTGTGGTGATTGGACCACAAGAAGCATTTATTGAAGATATTGAAACAAATCTGTCCCTGCTCCGACACAAAATTAAACATCCGGATCTAAAGACTATTCAGTATACAATTGGTAAATATACCAAAACTGATGTGTATGTTGTATATATTGAAGGACTTTATAAAAAAGAAGTTCTTGCGGAAATTGAAAAGCAACTAAATGAAATAGATATTGATGGGATATTGGGCATTAGTTATATATCGGAGCAATTGCGGAAGGGGAACTTGACACCATTTCCTGTATTTCAATATACAGAACGCCCCGACTCGGTGGCAGCTTCTTTAATGGAAGGCCGGATCGGAATATTACAGGATGGCACACCCACTGCAATGATTGCACCTACATCTTTTTTTACAATGCTACAATCCTCTGAGGATTATTATCAAAGCTTCTATGCAGCAAGCTGGATTCGAATCGTTCGATTTGTGTTTTCCATCATATCCATGATTCTTCCATCGCTTTATGTTGCGATTACAACCTTTCATCCTCAGATCATTCCCTCAAACCTGTTAATTACGATAGCATCTGCCAGAGAGAATATTCCTTTCTCAGCCTTGACTGAGGCTTTAATCATGGAGCTTACCTTCGAGGCCCTTAGAGAAGCTGGAACCCGAATACCAAAGCCTGTGGGCCAGACCGTTTCTATTATTGGGGGTATAGTCATCGGTCAAGCTGCGGTACAAGCAGGAATTGTATCTGCTCCAATGGTCATTGTGGTTTCTATCACCGGAATTGCCACCTACATCATTCCCCATTATGAGCTGGGTTTGACTTTTCGTTTACTTCGTTTCCCTTTATTGATTATGGGGGGGACGATGGGATTACTCGGGGTATATATTACAGCCTTTTTGATTTACGGGCATCTGGCTAATCTTAGGCCGTTAGGTTCACCGTATTTACAACCCGTTGCTCCTTTGGTGTTACAAGACTGGAAGGACACATTATCTCGTTTTCCCTCTAACTATATGAAGAAACGAAGCAACATTTATAGCAACAGGAATCTAAGGAGACAGAAACAAAAATGAGAACTCTAAAAATTGGAGTTGTTATACTTCTACTCCTAAATGTAACAGGCTGCTGGTCGTCCAAGGTGGAACTGGACGAATTAACCTTTGTATACGGCTTGTTTATAGATGTAGGCAAAGAAGCAGGCACCGTTGAAATTACGATTAACTCTCCTTTGCCCAATCGTCTTAACTCATCAAGCCAACCCGCTAGTGGTGGCGGCGATGGAAATAGTTATTCTACAGTTTCCAAGACCGCAGATACGATAGCAGATGCCATGTTACTAGTCCAAAAAGACCTAACACGTCAGCTTAGTCTTTCTCAATTAAAAATAATCGTCTTAGGGAAAGCTTATGCAGAACAAGGAATCGGTGAACTTCTGTTATGGATTAGACGAGAGCCAGCCCTTCCCCTCGGAACCTATGTCATGGCGAGTCCCGGCAGTGCCAAAGAGATGAATACATTAACACCTATCTACGAACAATTGCCTTCTGATGTACTAATGAGCTTTGGAACAGAAAAATATATGTTTTCAACTACAATCAAGGACTGCTTGTTCGCCGAGGCATCTGGAGTTGGGTTTGCTATAAATAATCTTTCATTTGGTAAAAAAGAGGAAACTACAAAAGAAGGTAAACCACAATATTGGGCAGGCATTCAAGGGGCCATGTTGTTTCAGAATGAGAAAATGAAGGGAATACTAAAGCTTAAAGAAGGTAGGGCATTGGCATGGGCCGCAGGCAAGCTTAAGCTGTCGGTTTATTCTGTTACCTGGGATGGAGGAGAAAGTGCGGCAAGTGTTGTATTTGTTAGCACCAAATCTTCAAAGAAAGTAAAACTAACGGATAAAGGCCCAGTGTTCACAGTGAAATTAAAAGGAAAAGCTAGTGTGATTTATTTAAGGGACCCTAAGAAAAGAAATCTAGAAGAGATCAGTAATATCATTACAGAGAAACTAAGCGATAAAATTACTGCTAATCTGACCGAAGCTATACGTTTATCCCAAGAAGCAGGTGCGGATGTTCTACAACTCGGCATGTTACTGGAATGGAATGATCCGAAACTTTGGAAGGAAGTAAGAGAACGTTGGGATAATTACTACACCCACGAGGCAGATATTAAGGTGGCAACGGACTTTCGCATTGTAGATTTTGGAACAGCAAAATAAAGAACTGAGGAATGAAAAGTTATGCGTACAACAAAGTGGCAGCTGTTCCGGTTTATCACTATTTTTTTCAGCTCACAAACCACCATTTTTTTGATTCCAACTATTATTGCTAGTTCCTCCTATCAAGGCTGGATTGCATTAATCGTTGGCTCCTTATTAGGATTGATATTATTGTGGTTTACAATCTATGTTGGTAAGCTGCGACCTAATCAAGCTTGGGTTCACTTTGGAAAAGAGATCATTGGCAAATGGCCACATAAATTTATGATTCTGCTCCTACTATGCTGGTGTGTTTATTATGTTTCTTTCGATATAGAGAATTTCGTACTATTTTTCGGCTCGAATTATTTAAGAGGAACTCCACCTCTATTTATCCAGTGTGTCGTTGGTCTGGTGATCATGTACACGGCAAGTCTAGGATTTGCAACAATTACATATATGGCCGATGGATTATTTATTATTTTCTTTATTACCGTGATTATTTTATTTAATTTATTCCTTCCAAACGCGGACTTTAATATGGTACCTGCCTTCTTTCATTATCATGATCCTGGAATCGCCCTGAAAGATTCTATTGTGGTCATGTCATGGTTTGGAGAATGGATTGTCCTTTTGTTCATTGCACCTGATTTAAAAATTGAAGCGAAAATGATGAAAAGATTAGTATTTGCGCAGTTCTATGTTTCAATTACGGTCTTAATAGGATGGTTATTGACAATGATGAGTTTTGGTCCACATTTAGGCCAGCAACTCCAATATCCTTTTCTTGAGATGGTGCGTAGTTCAAAAGAAGATAATTTATTAGGTAATACTGACCCGCTTTTGATTGGAATCTGGTCGTCTTCGATGTTTATTCACAGTGCTTTCCTTATCTATGTAGCTTCAAAATGTGCAGCAAGTTTGTTTAATACTAATAGTAAAAAAATTTACGTTCCCCTTTTAACACTGGCTTCAGTGACAATAGCGTACTTATATTCACGCGACGTCGGCAGATATTACGAACACTATAAAAGCTTTGCCATTGTGATCATTTGGCTAATCGTTGAAAGCATACCCATATATTACGGGATTGTAGCCTTTTTTCGATATCGGCATAAGACTGCGAAATGAAAGTCGAATGGAAGACGGGTGCTGTCTAATTATGGGCAGTGCTTTTTTTTGTGAATTATAAATCGGGTACGCTTTCTGTTATGATTAAAGCACTTATTACATAATTATCCTCAGATTGGATGGTGTATTCACATGAATCTTCAAGAAGTAACTGAACTTATCAAATCTATTAGGGCCAATCTTGCCAAAGTCATTGTAGGAAAAGAGGAGGGAGTAGACCTGCTGCTGACCGCATTACTTGCGAATGGACATGTTCTGCTGGAAGATGTACCAGGAACGGGTAAAACCTTGCTCGCAAAGGTTCTTGCCAAATCATTAGATTGTTCATTTAAGCGCATTCAATTTACACCGGATTTATTGCCTTCTGATTTAAGCGGGATCAACTATTACAATCAGAAGACGGGAGAGTTTCAGTTCAGACCAGGTCCGGTATTTGCTAATATACTGCTGGCTGACGAAATTAATCGTGCAACACCTAGAACTCAATCCAGCCTATTAGAGTGTATGGAGGAACGGCAAATAACTATCGATGGCGTAACGCACGGATTAGAAGCACCATTTCTTGTCATTGCTACTCAGAATCCGATAGACAACCAAGGGACCTTCCCACTGCCTGAGGCTCAGTTAGATCGATTTTTGATGCGGATTACTACGGGTTATCCTACCTTCGATGAAGGGATACATATTTTACAGCGTTTTCGTGAGAATAATCCGCTCGAAGAGTCTTTTCCTGTAGCAACGGTACAAGATATTCAAGCCGCACAGCGCTTAGCCGCATCGGTAAGTATCAGTGATGATTTATTAGGTTATATCGTACGGATAACGGAAGCTACCCGCAAATCTACGGCAGTAAAACTGGGGGCGAGTCCACGTGCTAGTGGCGCGTTGCTTAGATCAGCTCAGGGATATGCACTTATTCAAGGCAGGTCCTATGTAACACCGGATGATATCAAAGCCGTAGCTGTTTCCGTGCTTGCACATCGTCTGCTGCTTCATCGGGGATTAGGCTCAAGAGAGGGACAAGCCGCGGATATTGTATTGCAAGTGCTACGTGAAGTTGAGGTGCCTGCTGAACCCGTGACGTCCTTAAGAGGCGGAAAGGTGGAATGACCTATGGCTTTGCCTTGGTTCATTTTCATTACTGTGGCGTTGGTGTTACTTCTTGCTGACATTTATAAACGGAATGGCCTGAAAGCGCTTAGTTATTCTCGCTATTTTTCACGCAAGACTGCTTATGAAGGAGAACGTATTGAGATGATCGAGGAGATCGTTAATGCGAAACTTCTTCCTTTGCCGTGGCTCCGATTGGAGTCTAGTATTGCGAGAGGTCTGGAATTTGGAAGTCAGGATAATCTTGGGATTAGTACAGGAGAAATCTCTCAGAATCATATTAGTTTATTCTATTTAAAATCTTATCGTCATATTAAAAGACGGCATCAGGTGACATGTGAGCGTCGTGGTTTATATCGTTTGGAATCCGTGACTATGACAACGGGAGATCCATTTGGTTTGACTCGAAAAAACAAAACGTATCCACTCGAGTTAGAGTTATTGATCTATCCCGTTCTGCTGAATCTAGACGAGCTTCCATTGCCCATTCATAGCTGGCTGGGTGAGCTTCCTGTGAAAAGATGGATCGTTGAAGACCCTTTTCTGACTGCTGGCATTCGTGAGTATAGCTCAGGAGATTCTATGGGATTGGTAAACTGGAAGGCTACAGCACGTACTGGTGTTATGCAGGTTCATAAAAAAGATTATACTGCTGACTCCCGGCTCGTCATCTGTCTGAATATAGAGGACAGTGATTCCATGTGGAGAACGGTGACTGATGTGGAACGAATCGAGCAAGGAATAAGATATGCAGCGACTATAGCTGAATACGCAATGCAGCATGGAATTGAGACCGGATTAATCTGTAATGGCAGATTGGACGATGCTGGCGAAAGAGATCCAATTGAAGCAGAGCCGATGGCTCAGCTCGAAGATATGTTAGAGCTGCTGGCAAGGCTGAAGCTGGATAGAACACTTCCTATGAGTCGACTATTGGAATTGCAGGTTGAGAGTGGAATTAGTGACACAGACTTTCTAATCATAAGCTGCCATAGAGGAGCAGAATTGCAAAAGGCGACGGATCTCCTAATGCAGCAAGGCAATGGTGTGGAATGGCTGGATATTCCGGAACAAGGGAGAGAGAGCGCATGAAGCTTACGTTGTCTGGCTATGTAAGGGAAACAGTCAAACTCTGGTTGTGGTCTGTTATTGAATTGTTGCTATTTCTACCGGTTTGGGTTCTATTTCAGATTTATTTGTTGCCCCAACAAGATGAACAAATATGGTTGATTGCGCTGCCTATACTAGCTTTAGCGGGCATTCTTTTGCGCAATTTTTGCAATGTAAGATGGAAGCAATTGCTTGCCGCCTTAATCCTCGGGGTATTATTAGGTGCGGTTTCAGGGAGTTTATCCATCGAAAGCCTTCCCTTAGGTGTGGCTGGATTTATATGTACATTTTTAGGGATGACGGTAGACTCTAGAAATAATAGATTCAGAATGTTTTGGATAGGTATAATAATCTATTTTGTAGCTACTATAGCGTTTCATAGAGTTCCTGAATTGGAGCCAAGTGTGCCGTTATTGACCTGGTGTGGCAGTCTGTATTTAATACTGACTTTACTTATTTCTAATAGCAGCTATATACGATACAGCGCACTTACTGAAGAGAATGAAACGCTGCCCAAAGGGATACAACGGAATAATCGTATATATGTCATTGTGATTGGAGTTATTGCAGCTGTACTAGCAGCAGGTGTCGGCAAAGCTATAGGAACACTGGTATGGAGACTCTTACGCTCATTTTTCAATTTTATTAATCAGTTATTTTCTGGCACAAAAGAACCAGAGCCTCCGCCAGCAGAATTGCCGCCAGCAACTCCGATGTTACCGCCTGTTGGCGAGCAAAAGCGGGGCTGGCTAGCTATTATACTAGAGTACGGATTCTATATTTTGGCAGCGGTATTATTGGGGTTTGTAGCCTATTATGCACTTCGCTGGTTGTACAGAAATGCTGGAGAAAAGTGGCGGAGAGCCATAGATGCATTGTTATCGATGTTACGTAGGGAACATGCCCCTAAGAATAATACAGCATATCTTGACGAAGAGAAAAGCGTCTTTACTTGGGAACAAACCGTTCGAGGGTTGAAGGATTTCTGGAGCTCACGTCTTCCTTCAAAACATCGAAAGGATCGCTGGGAACAGATGAATGGCGAGCAGGAACGTGTACGTTGGCTTTATCGGCGGTGGCTAAATATAAAGCGCGATAACGGTTATGAAATGAAAAGTTATCTTACGCCGCAGGAAACAAAAAGGGATGTTTTGCTATGGGGAGATCGTAACAAGCATAAACGTAAGGGAGATGAAGATTCTATAGCTGCGTCAGAACAATTGATTGAAATATATGAAAAAGTTAGATACGGAGAAGACCAGCCTGCGGCTTCTGATATTGCAGCCTTGAAAAATCAACTGAAATTATAGAATCGTTTTCAGAATATATGCAAATTGGAACAAATAGGTTACAAAAGGCCTGTAAGTGTTACAACATGGATACAATTGGATCTGCTCTAACCACTATAATAATTCTAGTAAAATACTCGTGGAGGGAAGTCAATGAGAAAGCATAGCAGTACATATGTTGTTTTACTCTTAAGCACCTTTGTCATAAGCCAGTTGACAGGGCATACCGCTTCGGCTGCATCAGTTAGTTCTGTTCAGCCAAAATCTGCGGTAGCTGCTGCAACTGTAGCAGCTCCTAGTAATCTGGGTTCCGTTTCTTTAGGAGCTAATATCAAAGCTACACTGGAAGATGTGAATATTTGGTCACAACCTGGAGGCAATATTTTAACTTATACAATTAACTATTCGAATGGCAGCAACAAAAGTGCTAGCCTATTGTATTATTTTTCGAGAGTTATGACCTCTGGCGGCTCTGTCATTCCAGGGAATCCACTAAGTGCTGACTCTACTAAGAAAAAAGTGGGTTCTAATGAAAGCTTGCGCGTTACATATTATGTTAATGTCGGCCAGGTAAATTCGTTAAAAGGTATCAAGATTCCAATGTACGTTTGGGATTCCAAAACCAAGGGGTATCTCAAGCAAGTAGGAACTTTTAATATACCCGCCAACTATTCGCCAACCGCTGTAAACGGTAAAACTGTAAGCACTACAATGAATGACATTCCGGTTGTTGCTAAAAGCGAATCCTTGGAGCTCTACAAATACAGCGGAAAGGTTTATGCCAAGGTGGGCATAAGCTTGACCAATAAAGGCAGCAAAGTATTAAGTGATCCTGGTTACGCAGCATATTTGGTCTCGGCAGGGGGAAGCTCGTATGAATTAGCCCTTGACCGTTCTCAGCTTAGTTATAAAATTCAGCCACAAGAGAAAAAGACCATTTATTATCTTACAGAAATTCCTTCGTATATGAAGACGGATAATATGAAACTGCAATTCACCCAAAAGGATGAGGCGCTGAAGCTGGAGATTGCCAAATCTTCGTACAAGCTGCCTGCGGCTACAACACCAAATTTGGTAGTTGGCAAAGGTGTAATCAAGAAAATTACCATCAATAACAATACGATTGAAACACAATTAAATAACGCAACCGTATACGCAGAGAACAATAAGGGATTCTGGTCTTTTCAGCTGCGAGTGAAGAATACAGGGAAGACAGCCGTTACGTTACCTTCTTATGAGCTTGCCGTCAAATCCTCAACTGGGACAACCTTTCCGATCAATTCTAAGGGCTTGAGCGGATTAACCATAAAACCTCTGGAGGAAAAAATCATCCCGCTTACCGCACAAGTCCCCCTTGAAGTAGAACAGAATTCACTGCAATTGCAGATGATTGAGGCTGTTTCTGCTCCAGATAATAGTGAGACGGGAACTACCGGAGACGGAGCAGGAACTGGAAGCACTGGTGGAACCAATGTCGTTACGGGCAACACAGCTAAACTAACTGTTCCGGTTGCTTACTTTACAATCTCCTATACCTTGCGTCCAGAGATACAGAAAGGGCTCGAATATAGAGCTACAAATGAATATGGGACGTTTACTTACAGTTTAGTTTCCTTACAGCGTTTTCCATGGAAAGACGACGATATCGTAGTTGCCAGATTAAATATTACGAATACCCAATCGGTTGCCTTGTCTCTGCCGGAATTAAAGGGAGCTGTTCAGGTAGACAATGAGGACATGTCATCTTCAACGGAACTGTTTATGGATAAGGAAACTTCAACGATTGGACCAGGTAAAAACGCTGAAATCTATGTGTTTGCCAAAATTCCTTATACACAAGAGTTCGATAAACTAAAATTAAATCTTTATTCTATGGTAAAAGAAGAGAAGAGCTCGTTCTTATCAGTTACTACTAACAGCATGATGAACGCTGTAGCTTCTATTGAAACTGGAGGAAGTTATGTTATCTCTGGTAAAGGTAAGAACGCTAAAGTGCAAGAGAACAAAACCATTATTTATGAAGGACTTAACTCCAATCTCGTATACACAGAGCTCCTTATGAGCAGTGAAGAGAAAAGACAAAGCAAAATGGCTCGCCTCCAAGCTTATTACAAAACGGGAGACGGTCAGCTATTCGAAGCTACAGCCAATCAACCAGATACTTCTGCTACTCCGGGCGGTAAGCAATTAATCACCTTCTGGGCGAAGGTTCCGAAGGCCGTTAATACTTCTGATGTTAGCCTGTTCCTAGGGCCAGGGATTACTGGGAATAAGCTGACGGAACCGGGTCAGGAATCCACTGGATTTATTAATATGGCTTCACTGTCATTAAATCCGGTTACCACTCCACCAGAGAAAAACTTGACGAAGGTGGCAATTTATCCGTATACCATGTCCGTTCTAAGTTCAGAAGGGCGCTCATTACAAGGCAGTGACTCTATAAATATAGTTATGAATTACAATCTTCTTCGTGATAGCAGCTATGATATGGGTACCTTCACGCATAAACTGGTCCTGAAAATGACGGACCCATATGGTCTTTCTCAGGAACGAAGCTTGAACATCGGTACTGATATTCTTGAAGGGACCAACAACTCGTATACAGCAAGCTTTAGCAATAATATGTATAAGAATTTGTCAGGAGGTACCTACCGGATCACGCTGTACGATGAATTCCAAGGCGAACGGATCGAGCTGGCTAGTCAAGCTTATAACATCAAGATTGATAGAGCAGTTGTAACTGAGAAATAGCATTTCATATCTATTATTGTACGAAGAGGAGCAGCTCCAATGTTGCGAGTGGAAAATGTAACGCATTCTTATAAAAACGGTAATGAAACTACAGCAGTGCTTCATCAAATTGACTTTTCTGTGAAAGAGGGGGAGATGGTAGCACTGCTGGGGAGCTCGGGTTCCGGTAAGTCAACGATGCTGAATCTGATGGCAGGACTAATGAAGCCTACTGAAGGCCATATTTATATTGCCGATCAAGATATCGTGAAGATGAGTGAGAATAAGTTATCGGAATTTCGCAGAAAAAATATCGGGTTTATCTTTCAAGCGTATGAGCTGATTACTAGCATGACAGTCCGTGAAAATGTAGAGCTGCCGCTGGTTTTTCAATCCGTTGCACCCTCTATACGTAAACAAAAAGCTTTAGAATTGTTGGAAGGGGTCGGCATTCCTGATAAAGCCGACTTGTTCCCTTCCCAGCTGTCTGGCGGACAGCAGCAGCGTGTCAGTATTGCGCGCTCCTTAATTACGGAACCGTCTGTTATTTTTGCAGATGAACCAACCGGAAACCTAGATTCGAAGACAGAAGAAGAAATTATCAATATCCTGCTTAACCTGAACAAGAAGATGAAGACCACCTTCATAGTTGTAACTCACGAGCTAAAAGTCGCGGAGCAAATGCAGCGGATATTCACGCTTCGGGACGGATATATGATTACTGAAAACCAAACTTCTTCGGATACTGAACTCGAAGGGGGTATACTCATTGAGGATTAGTGATATTTCCCGCTTGGCTTGGGAACAGGTCAAACGGCGGAAAGTTGTCACAGGTCTTTGTATGGCTGGCATATCCATTGGATGTGCTGCAATCATAGTTGCATTAAGTATAGGAGACTCCGCACAGAGCTACACGGAGCGGGAAATCAACCGCAATTTCAAAATGGATGAAATTACGGTGTCGCCCAACGGAGGTATACCCTCCCAAGGAGGAGGCAGCGGTGGCAGCGGATCGTCTGCGGCCAATGAAAAGCTTGATCCCGGCAGGCTGACGGCGCAAAAGCTGGAGATTATTAAAGGCTTGCGGCATGTAACTGCAGCAGCTCCCTTTCAAGAGCTAGGGTACATACAGATGTTGACTATCGATAATAAAATAACAGATGTACAGCTTATTGGAACCGATCTACGCCTGTTAACGAAATATGATAAGAAATTCAAACAAGGCGGGGCTTCTGATTTAGTGGGAATGGCTGTACTGAACTATGGTGCAACCGTTGGACTGATTGATAACGAAACTCGGCAGCGGCTTTTTGAACAACTGAGTACAGATCCATATAACAATAAGTTGATGGAACAGTACAACAGCTTAAGTATGCTTCCAACAGATATGTACAAGCAACAGGTTCAATTACAATCTTTTGATCCCGCCTCTCAAACCGGAGGGATGTTAGTTAGCTCACCGATTCAAGTGGTGGGGATCCTCGACAACCCGAGTGGAACGAACGAGAATATGGCTATGTACGACAAGAAGATCTATGTGTCACTAGAGACTGGCGAGCGGCTTGTAGAACAAATGAAGCTATCGAGTGGAACCGCTGGGCAAAAGGGTGTCTATAACTCAGCGATTGTAAAGGTAGACAGCACTGAGAATATCGTGGAACTAGAGAAGCTTATTCAGAAACTTACACTAACGACAAGCACGAATTTGTATCAAAAAGAGGCACTCGCTGATACCTTCAGCATGGTCAAGAAAGCGGCTCTCGGTGTAGGTGTATTTATTCTAATTATTGCTTCGATCTCCATTATCGTTGCGATGACTATGTCCACTCATCAACGACGGCGGCAGATCGGTATCATGAAAGTGCTGGGCGCCAATATGGGCCAGATCCGCAATATGTTCATTACAGAAGCGGCATTGCTCGGGATGTTGGGCGGATTGCTTGGTATAGTCTTTTCATACTTGATTGTATTAGGAATTAATAAGCTCATCGGTACCTCTTCAGGAATGGGTGGAGGCGAGCCTTTGGTGATTTATATTCCTCTGATGACTCTCCCGGTAGGGATCGCATTTGCGGTAATGACAGGGGTATTATCAGGTATTTATCCGGCGATCAGTGCATCCAGAACGAATGCACTCACGGCGATTAAACGGGATTAGCTATTTTTAAGTTGAAAGGAAGCCAAAGTGATGAAGAGGAGAATCAAGTGGATTGTATTGGTACTGATTATAATTGCAGCAGGTTATTTTCTATACAATAAGATGTATAAGCCTGAAGCGCAGTTAGAGCCTGTTGAACCCCCACAAGCAATAACTTTTGAGGTCACACAGGAGACCATTACCAATTCCATACAGGTTAAAGGTAATTCTAATTATGAGAAAGAAACGCTTGTTTATGCTCCATATGCTTCAAAGGTGACAAAGTGGAAGGTTGAGAACGGTGGACAAGTCAAAAAAGGCGATTTACTGTTTACTCTCGATCAGGAAGCCTTAAAGAATGAGATCGCTACACAAGAGGCGACTATTCGAAAAGCAAAGCTGGAAGCAGAGCTGAATGAATTTGTGAGCCAGCAAGACGAGGAGAATGCAGCCCTTGGTGCGACTGAAGCAGAACGGATTAAAGCACTCACAGCCCAAGAAGCAACACGGCTAGGGGACGAGCTTAATCAGGTCAATGCAGAAATACAGGCACGCGAATTAACAGAGAAAAAAGCCAAACTTAAAACAGCACTTTATTATGCTCCGGCAACCGGCATTTTCTTATTTGACAGTGCAAGTGAAATTCCGCAAACAGTGACAGATAATCAATATATCGGAAAAATAGTAGATATGAACAAGCTTGAATTCATTGCTCTTGTAGGTGAACAAGACGTCTTCCGTATAAAGACAGGCATGAAGGTCGACGTAAAAATGACAGCTATAAAAGATTTGAAGTTATCTGGAGAAGTTACGAAGGTAGCGAAATTTGCAAAGACTGCTTCAGGTCAGAATGCCACTACCAGTTCAGTTCCTCAATTCGAAGTGGTGATCACGCTGCAGCCTGACGAGCATTTGATCGGTGGCTTAAGCTTAAACGGAGAAATTGAAACAGTTCGCAAAGAAAATGCCACCGTTGTATCCAGCATAGCTGTAATGCATGAAGGAGACCTCTCCTACGTTATGCTGGATAAAGGGGACGGGCAATATGAACGAAAAGATATCGAAGTGGGTCTGGAAACAACGGACAAAACAGAGGTTCTCTCTGGGTTGAAGGTTGGAGATGTTGTTGTTCTTCAGTAAAAATGACTAACGCTTAGATTTACTTCTCAATCGTTTGACGCCAAACGTTAATATCTTTATTAAGATCGGTAAGATCAGGAACCGGGATTTGCTCATCGGAAAGGTTATATTTGGCTTTTAAGGCTAAGATCCGATAGACGCTTTCATCAATCCGTGTTTCTTGAATCTTACCGTTTTTTACGTTTTGCAGGAGGGAGTCCATGACCCGTTCTTCATTATCATAGCCATGAGCGACAAGGAGAATATCACTACCTGCATTCACAGTATCTACAGCTGCTGCAGCCAGATCGTAGTTCTTCATGATGGCTCCCATGGTTAGATCATCTGTAATTACGATTCCTTGGTAGCCCATTTCATCTCGAAGCTGTTCACCAATAATGGTACGCGATAAGGATGCAGGTTTGTCTGGATCTAATTTTGGAAACAAAATATGAGCGACCATTACGGCGTCCGTCCCCTCTTTAATGGCTGCTTGGAAGGGGAGCCATTCTAATTCGGCTAGCTGACCGGCTGTTTTATTCACAATCGGCAGAGCCAGATGGGAGTCGACAGAGGTATCTCCGTGTCCTGGGAAATGTTTGACAACAGGAACGACGCCTTCACTCTCAATTCCCTTCATTTCGGCAATCCCTAGTTGAATGACTTGGCCAGCAGCATTACCGAACGAACGATCTCCGATGACTGGATTATCTGGATTGCTATTGATATCGAGAACGGGAGCAAAGTTCATATTAAATCCGGCTGAACGTACTTCTCTTGCGAGCAGCTTTCCCATTTTCTCGGCAGCAGCAGCGTCATTACTTGCACCCACTGTTCCGTTAGAAGGGAATGTAGCATATTCTTTAGGCATCCGGCTGACTTTTCCACCCTCTTGATCCACACTCATGAATAGTGGGGCAGGGTTGCCAGTGTTACTCTTTTTCATAGAATTGATAAGACTGATCATCCCTTTCAGGTTTTTAATATTGTCCTTATAGAGGATGATTCCACCGATTTTGTCTTCGGTAATCATCTTTTTAGCTTGCTCATCAAGGACAGTTCCATCAATTCCAACTAGGAGCATTTGTCCGATTTTTTCTTCCAAAGTCATCTCAGCAACCTGAAGAGCAATTGGATCGCTGATTGCTGAGGGGGTGGGAGCCAAGCTAGCGGTTGGTGAAGGTGTGGATTGGGAGGTCGGTGTAGCGGTAGCTTCAGATTGTGAATTATTGCTGCTATTGGAACAGCCAGCTATGAGGAACAGTGACACCATAGCTGCAATAATGAAGAGTGTACCGGAAATCTTAGGCTTTAGGCTGTGACGGGTCAATCTAATCATCTGAATAGTCGTCCTTTCGTTAGCTAAATTAGATATTGGGAGAGGAATCCTTGCTGACTTAGAAGCACGGTGATAAGATAAACTTAAATATTTACATATTAAATTTGAATAATGAGGTGACGGTCCAATGAAAGATGGATTAGTACAAGCACTTAATGAACAGATGAATTTCGAGTTTTATTCCGCTCATGTTTATCTAGCGATGGCTGCTTATTGTTCCGGCGAAAGTCTGGATGGATTTGCAAACTTTTTTCTAATTCAAGCCGAAGAAGAACGGTTCCATGCCATGAAGATTTATAAGTTCCTTAACGATCGGGATAACCGTGCTACGCTAGAAGCACTACCAGAGCCGAAGAACGAATATAACTCGATGTTAGATGCTTTTGAACATGCCTTCGCGCATGAACAACAGAACACTAAACGGTTCTATCATTTGGCTGATCTTGCTCTGGATGAGCGTGAACATGCGACGATTTATTTCTTGAAATGGTTTATAGACGAGCAAGTAGAAGAAGAAGCACTCTTTAGCAACATCATCAGTAAACTGAAACGAATTGATAAAGATAGCAACGCCTTCTACATGCTGGATGCCGAGTTTGCTGCACGTACTTTTACAGCTCCGGCTGAATAAGTTATTGAAGCCCAAAAGCCTGAGAAATCAGGCTTTTTTATTTTATATATGCAGGAAGTTTAATGGCGAGCAGCTTATTATCCGTCCGAATCATCAGCATCCCTCCAGTTTTGAGGGAAGGGGCGAAGTTACGAGAGCCTGTGTTCACAGTGAAAATAGGCTTTAGAGTTAACATGTCATAAGCGTGAAATAGGCCATCAGATTGTCCACTATAAACCACGTTTCCGAACAGATCCGTCTGTACCACTGGATTCTCTCCAATATTGAGGTCGACAAGCTGTCCAGTTCCTAGCTTAAGTGCGGATAAAGTACCTTTATCTTGATTTTGAAATAACATTCTTTGTTTATAAACTTGGTTCAGTGGAGAGTCTTTTTCTTTAACCATCGAGGTCCAGGTTTGCACCGGCTTACCCTCTGCAGAATAATTCCAGAAATCATATTTCACAAACTTACTACCCTGAAAGATATAAAAGTCTTTTCCATCCAAAAACGCGTTTCCATTCATCCCATTATAAGTGTACACACCATCCTTATTCTCGGTATCTGTCCATTTATATAAACGTTCTCCTTTTAATTCTCCCGTCTTTATGTTGAACACGGATACTTTGACTTTACGATTTACCGGGTCATCATCCATCATAAATGTATTCGTAATGGAGTAGAGAAGTCCATCCTTCACTGCTAACGGCATCCATTGCCGGGTCTGGTCCCATAGTTTTTTTCCTGTCAGACTGTCATAGGCGGCTAGTCCAGCAGTAGTTAAGGCCCCTTGAGACAGATAGCTGCGAATAACGACCCCATCTGATTCCATGACCTCTGATAAGCCTGTAAAGTTATTGCTTTTCTCTACAGCCTTCCATTTGATCTTTCCGGTTACGGCGTCAACTGCTGCTAATTGTTCCTCTTGTGTAACATAAATAGTAGATCCTAAACGCTGTATATTTGTAGCTTTGGGGAGTGTTATGGAAGCCGACCATGCCTTTTTACCTGCCTCATTAACGGCATATAGTGAGCCGCTTTGGGTCAGACCGTAGATAAATCCATTGCTGTATGTGAATAGCGGCGCTAATCCACTTCCGAACTCCCATAATTTTTTGCCTGTTGCCGCATTCATTGCGGTTAATTTTTCATTGCGCTGCAACGCAAAGATCTTCCCGTTTTCCGCGAGTGCTGTAATGTCCTGTCCGGTGATTCTGTCTTTTTTTAAAATGGCGAGTTGTGCTGACCAAACAGGTTTTAGGATCGGGGCTATGACTTCACTGTAATAAGTGTTACTTAGGCTTACAACTGCTTTTTCTGCGGAAATGACTGACGTTGATCCACTGTTTGTTATTGGAATCAAAATACTCCCTATAGCTAAACATGTAACAATTTTCTTCGGAAAAGACTGAATCATCACTCCACGCTCCTTTGAATTTGTCATTACTATAATTAGACAATAAAAATAGCAAAAAGTTACTATTCCAGAAGAATGGAAGCAAAGTTGAACGGGGGCAAACTATGTTACGTCCTGCAAAACAGTTACGACCTTGCAACTCTATTTGACAGAGGGAACTATTGCGCCCCGTAGCAACACTGTTTCTCTAGACCCACCCGATTCTCAAAGTGTAGTATAGAACAATACTATTCTTTGGGGGTTCTTTTTTTGGAAACTTATAACGACATTAAACAAGGCGAAAAAGGAGCTTGGCTAAGCATCGTTGCTTATATCTTTTTATCAGCTATCAAGCTGTTCATAGGTACGGTCTCAGGATCTCAAGCGTTGCTTGCAGATGGATTGAATAACAGTACAGATATTATTGCTTCTATCGCGGTACTAATTGGCCTGAAGATTTCCAGAAGACCGCCGGATTCGAACCACAGCTACGGGCATTTTAGAGCGGAGACCGTGGCTTCATTAATTGCTTCATTCATTATGATTGCGGTAGGGCTTCAAGTTTTGTATCAAGCTGTGAACAAGTTTATTCAACCAGCACTGGAAAGTCCTGATCTTATAGCGGCATGGACGGCAGTGGGCTGTGCTGTAGTTATGATGGCTGTCTATATGTATAATATTAGGCTGGCCCGCGCCATTAACAGTAACGCAATGCGGGCAGTAGCACTGGATAATCGATCAGATGCTATAGTTAGCGTGGGCGCTTTTATCGGAATTGTGGCTTCCTCCTTAGGCGTTCCTTGGCTTGACCCGCTTACAGCTATCATTGTCGGACTAATCATCTGTAAGACGGCATGGGATATCTTTAGCAAGGCTACGCATGATCTAACGGACGGATTTGATGCGGAAGAGCTTGAACAGATGAAAGAAACTGTGGCAGAAATTGATGGCGTACAATCCATAAAAGATATCAAAGCCCGTATCCATGGGAATAACGTATTAGTAGACACAACTGTACTAGTGGATTCTCAGCTAAGTGTGGTGCAGAGCCATGATATTACGGAAGAAATTGAAGAACAGTTAAAAGACCGGCACCAAGTTTCCAATGTACTTGTACATATCGAACCCGTGATGAAGTAGAGATTATTAAATAGGTACCAAATCAGTAGGTGCTATATGTACAGCTAAAGGTTGAATATAGACGCCTGTGATGTTGTTAATAGTTCTTTTGTGGAGAAAGGTGGAAAATAAAATTGAAATGTAATTTTCAAGAAACGGAATGGTGATTTCATGATCGCTTGGAAAGATTCATATGATATCGGTGTAGAAAAAATTGACTGCCAGCACAGACAGTTGTTAGCGAAATTGAACGAGTTCTTTGAAGCATGCAGTAATCAGCAAGGAAAAGAAAAGATTGAGGAAACGCTGAAATTCTTGAAAGAATACACGATTGAACATTTCAGTAATGAAGAGCAGCTGATGGAGGAGATCAACTTCCCTGAACTAGCTGAACATCGTCAGACGCATGCTGATTTCGTGAAGGCAGTTCTCGAATTGGAAGAAACGGTCAAAACAAAGGGAGTGTCCGTACTCTCAACCATCAAGCTTAATCGAACGTTAACAGACTGGCTGATAAATCACATCAATAAATGCGATAAGCTGATTGGTCAATGTATGGCCACACGTGATAAAGCGATATAAGATAAACCTCCAAAGAAGATGCCGTAGGGCATTTTCTTTTTTTAGTTCCGATGTTTTCCGAACACCGCATTGCAGTTTATACTGGGTTAACGGTTTGTGTTATGATTTGAGATAAGAGGTAGAGAAGTAGTTAGGTAAAGGGGAGAGAAACGATGAAAACATTACGAATGTTAGCTTCAGGATTCGCTATGCTGCTCATTCTGGGTCTTGTTAATTTCTACATTGGCTATCACGGTTGGCTGCTTATTGATGAATGGTTTTCAGGTGTTTCGTCAGCAGTATTCTGGACATTATTTATACTCATCGCTTTTGCGTATGTCATTGGAATGATTCCATGGCCAAAATCGGTTAAACCGATCGCCAGATTCTTTAAAGTTATTGGATCGTATTATCTAGCCTGTATGGAATTTGCTATCATTACGTTACCTTTGGCAGACCTATTATACGTGATACTGGGATGGTCGGGAATCGATCGTACCTATTACATCGCAGAAGCGGGCGGGACAATTCTGATATTATTGGCAGTTTTTCTGGTCTGGGGCTCAATCAACGCCTGGAGTACCGTGATCCGCACACATTCCATTCCTATTGATAAATCCATTGGCACCAGTACGCCATTAACGATCGCGGTTGCTTCAGACCTGCACTTAGGGAATATCGTGGGCAATCGTCATCTCAAAAAAATGGTGTCACAAATGAACGCTATGCAACCCGATGTGATTTTGCTGGCTGGAGATGTCTTGGATGACAGCATTGAACCTTTTATACGCAATAGTATGAGTGAACAGATTAAACAGTTAAAAGCTCGTTATGGTGTCTACGCAGTACTGGGCAATCACGAATATTATGGTGGATCAATTAAGGAATATACCGATTTGATGAGTAGTATTGGGATCAAGGTCCTGCAAGATGAGGTTGAAGAAGTCGCAGGAACCTATATTGTAGGCCGAAAAGATAAGACAGCCGAGGCGATGGAAGCCGGTGGCAGACAAAGTGTAAGCTCCTTGCTCGAAGGACTTGATCTTACACGTCCTGTGATTATGATGGATCATCAGCCTACAGGCTTCGACGTAGCCGCTCAAGCTGGGGTAGACGTTCTACTCTCTGGTCATACACACCGAGGACAGATTGCTCCAAATCACTGGATCACTAAACGTTTGTTCGAGCTGGACTGGGGATATCTTCGTAAGGACAATTTGCATGTAGTCGTGTCGTCAGGTTATGGAACATGGGGACCCCCAATTCGTTTAGCAAGCCGGTCGGAGATCATTAAGCTGGAGGTTATGCTGGAGGGTTCTAAAAAATACAGTGAAGAGCCTGTTTCCACAAAAACGGTGTTAATCTAAGGTGAGTTTATATTTAGAGGCTGTTTCATCAGCAGATTTATTCTGCTAGGTGAGGCAGCTTCTTTTTTTTGACAACGCATGGGGATTGTAGTATGTTTGAAAAAAGTTAAGGACTTAACTATATTGGAGCTGAATTATAGAATATGGATCATTTACAACAAGTTGTGCTGAATCAGCCATTGCATACCAAAGCATTTTTTACATTAGTTGAAGCTACTGCAAATTTGGTTTCTGTCTCTGAGAAATATTGGCAGTCGAAAGGATTGAACGGAGCAAGAATTCGTATCTTGGTGGAGATCTCTAAACAGGGAGGTGCGATTTTACCTTCTACATTGGCTCAAATTATTGGAGTTACCAAAGCTAATATAAGCATGCTGTTAATACCATTGGAACGAGATGGATTAATAACCCGTTCGAATGATACAAAGGATGGCAGAAAAAGCGTCATTTCGATTACAAGTGAAGGCCAGCAATTACTTCTGGAGCATCTTCCAGAGAATCGTCAGGCTGTCGCAGAGAGAATGCAAAATCTGAATGATCAGGAGCTACACCAACTTATCTTTTTATTACAAAAACTCAGTACATTCGAATAACAGAAAGGGTGTTATGTATGTCAATTATGGTTACAGGAGCCACAGGTCAATTAGGCAGCTTAATTATGGAGAACCTTGAGAAGTATGTTCCGGCTAGTCAAGTTATTGCTTGTGTTCGTCAGCGAGAGAAAGCTGCTAATTATTTAGAAAAAGGGTTCGAAGTCCGTTTTGGCGATTATGACCAGTTGGATTCGTTAATTGAAGCTTTTACAGGGGTCACAACATTACTTTTAATCTCCAGCTCTCATACCGATGATAAGATCAGATTAAATCAGCATGCTCAGGTCATTCATGCAGCAAAAAAAGCCGATGTGAAACATCTGCTTTATACTGGATTTGCCTTTCCCCCCAAAGGTCCGATTCCTTCTTATCATATTCATTTACTAACTGAGCAGTTGATTCTTGAATCAGGGATAGCTTATACGTTTCTGCGTAACGCTTTGTATATAGATTTTGTGGGTGTGCTTGGGTTGAAGGAAGCGATGGAAAGCGGCGAGCTACCCACTTATCCAGGGAACTGGCAGTTTAATTCTGTCACTCGTGAGGACCTCGCTTTAGCTACGGCAAAGGTTCTTACAACGAGTGGACATGAGAACCAAGTCTACGAACTAGCCGCACCTAACGTTTGGGACTTTAATGACTTAGTTGATGTATTATCAGAGTTATCTGGGAAAAGAATTACGTATCGCCAGGATTCAAGTATTCAGCATTGGATATATTCGTTTCTTGCGAAGACAGATACTGCTTCTACATCAAAAGATCTGGAAAGGCTGATGGAGCGGAAGGTTACCACACTTAGAGAGAGTATCAAGCTTTTTGTTTGATCTGACTTTAGTTGTTCTATCGTTATAAAGTTGTTACTATGAGTTCATCCATTATTCAGGGAGTGTAAATGATGAAGAAGATTTTAGTAGCAGATGACGATGTGAATATTCGAACATTATTAAAACATGTACTAACAAGGGAAGGATATCAGGTGATGGAAGCCAGTGATGGCCGAGATGCGATACATAAATTGCAGGACAGTATTGCGGATTTAGCGGTCGTAGATGTAATGATGCCACATGTAGATGGGTTAGAGCTATGTCAGCATATTAGAGAAACGTATGATATTCCGATCATTTTATTGACAGCACGCCAGCAGCTGAGTGATAAAGAGCAAGGTTATTTGCGGGGGACGGATGATTATGTAACGAAACCTTTTGAGCCTGAAGAGTTGCTGTTCCGGATCAAAGCGTTATTTCGCCGCTATTCCATTGCTTCAGATGATCGGATTCGATTAAATTCTCTAGTCATTGACCGCAAAAATTATGAAATAACCGATGGTGATGAGGTTCTGCTGCTGCCGGTAAAAGAGTTTGAGCTTTTGGCCCAGCTCGCACAATATCCAGGCAGGTTATATACACGTAGTGAGTTAATTGAACTGGTATGGGGCATGGATTATGAAGGTGATGAGCGAACAGTCGATGTACATATCAAACGTTTGCGTCAACGCTTCATAGATTATCAGGAGGATTTTGTGATCCGAACCGTTCGAGGCATTGGCTATAAATTGGAGATGGTTAACGTATGAGATCCTTGTATGTCCGGATGTGTATTGTCTTCTGTTCAGTAATTGTGGTAAGTAGCCTTCTTGGATTTTTGGTGTCTAATATCTACTATCAAGCCCAGATTAAATCTCAGAACGATGCCAAACTTACCGGAATGGCTATCGAGGTTCAACAATTCGCAGAATCACATCCGGAAACGATGGAGGATTATTTGCGGAGTATAGCCAAGCTGGGTTATAAAATCTATTTAACAGATGCTGAAGGGGAATCAAGATTCTACGGTAAGCCCTTTAGAAAAGAAGATTTGGATGAGCAGCAACTAGAGAAGGTTCTGAATGGGCAAATTTATCATGGGGTCGCGGATTTCCCGGACAGTGCATTTATTACCGGATTTTTTGATAATCAACTGCGTAATTCAATTGGTGTTCCTGTAAAAGTAAACAATGAGACGTATGCTTTGTTTATGCGTCCGGATGCTGAAGTACAGTTCGGTGAGCTCCGCGTCTTTTTCGCTGTGATCATTGGGTTCACCGTGTTGTTTAGCTTAGGCTTTGTAATGATTAGCGTACTGCATGTAGTTAGACCTATTACACGTTTGACGACGGCCACTAAACGGATCTCAAAAGGCAGATACGATATCAAATTGAATACGTGGCGGCGTGATGAGATTGGTCAGTTAGCTTCCCATTTTATGATTATGAGCCGGGAGCTGGAACGAACAAATCGGGCACGTCAGGAATTTGTCGCTAATGTATCGCATGAAATTGAGTCGCCATTAACATCTATTCAGGGATTTGCCCAAGCGTTACAAGATTCAACCTTACCTGAGGATGAACGGTTACAGTATCTCAATATTATTGACCAAGAAAGCCATCGCCTTTCCTTGCTAAGCAAACAGCTGCTTACCTTGTCTTCGCTTGATTATGATCCTAATTCCATACAGAAAAAGTCGACAGACTTGCGTGCACAACTAAGACAGGTCGTACAAATCATGGAATGGAGATTAACAGAGAAACAACTGGCCGTGCGTTTGAATCTTGCTGACATCAGCGTTCTAGGGGATTCAAATCTATTGTTCCAGGTATGGATGAACCTGCTCTCCAATGCCATAAAATACACACCTGCTGAGGGTTCCATTATGATTTCCGCGAAGCTTGTGGAACAGAACTGTATTGTTTCTGTGTCTGATACTGGTGAAGGTATTTCAGCCGAGGAGTTACCGTTAATCTTCGATCGTTTCTATAAAGTAGATCGAGCACGAACGCATGAAACCCATAGCAGCGGACTTGGACTTGCGATTTCTCGAAAAATCGTAGAAGCGCATAACGGAACCATTGAAGTAACCAGTACTTTGGGTGAAGGGACTACCTTTACAGTTACACTTCCGCTTTTGTAATTCATTATTCATACTCCGTTCATTTTCATCTTCTAAACTGTGACTATACAGATTAGAAGGAGTGGTAATATGTTTTTAGCCTTAAGGGAAATGCGACATTCTAAAGCCAGATACCTATTAATTATGGTTATCATGTTATTGGTTTCCTTTCTTGTACTTTTCGTCACGGGACTAGCCAGAGGATTAGCTTATGCAAATATCTCTGCAGTAGAGAACATGCCGGCGAATTATTTTGTAGTACAAGGTGATGCGGATCAGACCTTTAGACGTTCTCAGTTAACAGATGCGGAGCTCCAGAATGTACGTGCAGTAGTTGGAGACAATAATGCGTCTTCGCTTGCAATGCAGATGAGCACTGTCACTGCTAACGATGCAGACGTAAAAGCAGATATTACTTTTTTTGCAGTAGATATGACTGGGTTATTAGCTCCTAAAGTAGTTGAAGGTGACAAGATTACAAATGAGACAAATGGTAAAGTCCTTGTTGATCGTGACCTGGAACAGTCAGGAATCAAACTTGGCAGTATCATTCGTGATCAGGCAACCGGGATGGAATTTACTGTCGCAGGTTTTGTTGAGGATAGCTCTTACAGCCATACCCCAGTAGTTTATATCAACAATCAGGATTGGCAAGCTATGAAGCAGGGGGTTAACCAAGGAGAAGAAAACTCTTCGTCGGTACCGTTTAATGTGATTGCCCTTAATGCGAATGCTGATCAAGTAGATAAGATTTCAACGAATGTAAAAGATGTAGAGGTCATTACGCAAAAAGTAGCTATATCCAATATTCCGGGCTACTCGGCAGAGCAGGGTTCACTGCTAATGATGATTGTTTTCCTGTTTGTGATCGCAGCGTTTGTTCTGGCGGTATTCTTCTATGTCATTACGATTCAGAAAACAAGTCAGTTTGGTATTCTGAAGGCGATGGGTACTAAAATGTCTTACTTGGCTTGGAGCGTGGTAGGGCAGGTCATGATTTTAGCTATATCAAGTCTTTGCATTAGCTTACTGCTTACCTTTGGGATGAATAAGGTCCTGCCAGATTCGATGCCATTCCAACTAGAGCCTTCCACCATTCTTTTAACCAGCTGTTTATTCGTTGGGATGTCTCTTTTAGGATCACTAATTTCTGTCGCTAAAGTGGCAAAAGTAGATGCATTAGAAGCTATTGGGAGGGCTGGAGCATGAGTGCAAAACTAATTATGAAGCAAGTAACCAAAAACTACGGTGATGGCGACACAACGGTGTCTGTGCTGAACAATTTGAATCTGATCGTTAATGAAGGGGAATTCGTTGCTGTCCTTGGACCTTCGGGAACAGGGAAAAGTACATTCCTTTCAGCGGCTGGTGCGCTTCTAACACCTACTAGCGGTGAGATTTTTATAGATGGAGAATCACTTACAGATAAAAGTAAAAGTGAGCTGACAGAGCTCCGTTTAGAGAAGATAGGCTTTATGTTCCAAAGCGCTCAACTATTGCCTTATTTGAAGGTAGAGGAGCAACTCCTTTTTGTAGCTAAGCAGGGGAAAATGAGTGCTAAGGAAGCGAAGGAACGGGCTGCCGATTTGATGAAACGATTGGATATCTGGAAACGGCGTAATCACTATCCGGAGCAGCTATCCGGTGGGGAGAAGCAGCGTGTAGCTATCGCTAGAGCATGGATGAATAAACCAGCGATTCTCTTTGCAGATGAACCGACAGCCAGTCTGGACTTCAAACGCGGAAGAGAAGTTGTACGCATGATCGCTGATGAGGTGAAGAGTGAGGGGAAAGCAGCGGTAATGGTCACTCATGATGAACGGATGCTCGAATGGTGTGACCGCGTTCTGCATCTGGAAGACGGGCATTTGGTTGAACATCAAGTATAATTTCATAGTGTGGAAGAAAAAAAGCTACTTGTCTTTTCTAAAGACAAGTAGCTTTTTTATAAAGACATCGGTAGCTAAGGAAGAAGAACATTCTTGATGTCGGATGATCGAGAATTGCCTTTCCAGATGATGTTGCCTGATTGGCAGCTCCTTGATCTCACCACTTTCCAGTTCCTTCCGTACAATCCATCTGGAGAGCATGGCGATTCCGAGACCGGAGGCCACAGCTTCTTTAACACCTTGAGAGCTGTTGAAGACATAGGATCTTTTAACAGAAATATCTTCCTCCTGTAGGAAATGATCGCTGAAAGCTCGTGTGCCCGAGCCATGCTCGCGAAGCACCCAAACCTGATCCTGCAACATGCTCTGCTCCACAGAAATCGCTTTTGACAGAGGGTGGGTAGCAGGGGCGACCATAATCATCTCGTCTTTCATATAAGGAGTGACGTTGAGATCATTCTCATGGACCTCGCCTTCAATAAACCCTATGTCCAGTTCGTTGGATTTAACGCCTCCAATAATCTCCTCAGTATTGCCTATCGTCACTTGCAGCTTGACCTGCGGATATTGATTGGCAAAATCAGCAAGTCTTGCCGGCAAAATATATTCACCAATAGTAAAACTAGCGCCGATATGTATACTCCCAGTGACTTCGTCCTGAAGCATATGGATTTCCTGACTTGCTTCATCGAAATGAGCCAATATTTGTTTGGCGTGTTTATAAAGAATACTACCGGCTTCTGTTAATCTAACCTGTTTAGAAGAACGATGCAGGAGTTTAGCACCGAGATCATTCTCAAGATTCCGGATATGCAGACTGACACCGGGTTGAGATAAATTCAGCGCTTCTCCTGCTTTGGAAAAATGACTCAGTTCAGCTACAGTAACGAATACGCGTAATGGATCTACAATCATTTTAATCCCTCATTAGATTAGTCTATACTCCCGAATAAGCCAAGAATCCACCGTCAACGGGGACGGTAACTCCGGTCACAAAGCTGGACATTGCTTCATCTGCTAACCAGAGTAGTGTGCCAAGCAGATCCTCCGGCTGTCCAAAGCGGCGCATTGGAGTATGAGAGATGATTTTTTGGGAACGGTCTGTAAGCTCGCCATCTTCACGAACCAACAGCTTCTCATTTTGTTTAGTAAGGAAAAAGCCAGGGGCAATGGCATTCACACGTATACCAGACTCAGCGAAATGAACGGAGAGCCACTGGGTGAGATTATTAATTCCTGCTTTGGCAGCGCTGTAGGCAGGTACTTTGGTCATTGGAGAAGGTGCGCTCATGGATGAAATATTAATTACAGATGTGCCCGTTCTGCCGAGCATCTGCTTGGCAAAAACTTGGGTTGGGATCAATGTTCCAATCAGATTAAGGTCCATCACGTTGCGAAATCCATCTACACTAAGGTCAAAAAAAGTGAATATGTCCGGGTTCTCCATGTCATCATTTTTGAAAATCTCTTGGGTCGTATTTGCTGAGGAATCATTTCCGCCAGCACCGTTAATTAATAGATCGCAAGGACCCCAGTGATTCTTAACAGCTTCTGCGGCTTTCATAACACTCTGTTGATCTGTAACATCACAGGAGAGTGAAATTGCTTGACCGCCTGCGGCAGTAATTTCAGCGGCAACCAAATCTCCCTTAGCTGCGGTACGATTTAGAATCGCGACTTTAGCTCCTTGTCGACCTAACTCTAGCGCCATAACCCGGCATAATACACCGGCTCCTCCGGTAATCACAGCGATTTTTCCTTCTAATGTTGGATGCAAAGTTAATTCTAGCATAACCATTGAGCCTCCCTAAAAGTCCTGAGTGTGATTAAAGTTCCTTATCAAGTACGAACTAATCCCTGTTTGGATTGCCCATCGTTCACAGGTTTCTACAAGCTGTCTGCCAATTCCTTCTCCGCGGCAAGTCTGATCAACAACAAGACCTCCGATTTCAACAAATGAAGGAGATTCAAGCAAAATTCGAACGGTCGCATGTATCCATCCTACCAATCGGTGATCTGATTCAGCTACATATACAGCATGATCTCTATGGGTTCCGATTTCTTGTAGTCGTTCTCCTAATTGTTCCAACACATAGATCCGGACATTCCCTAATAAATTTACTTAGTGCTGTTACGATAGGCAGAAGGGGAGATTCCTATTGTCTTTTTGAAATATTTAGAGAAATGGGCTAATTCCATACTTACTTGCTCCGCGATATCTGAAATGCTGAAATTGCTATAAGAAAGCTGTCTTTTAGCATGCTCCATTCTTTTCAATTGTACATAATGCATGGGGGGAACCCCTATAAATTTCTTGAAGTAGGGGATGAAATAGTTCGGATGTAAGTGGACAATTTCTGCTAACTCTTCTATTTCTATGGGTTTATCCAGCCGCTCATCAATATATTGAAGAACATAGGCGAGCTTTCCTTGATCCCCCGTATGTATAAATTCTTGCATAAAGTCTGTTTTGATATTCTCGTTCGATTCAAGGCAAGTAGCAATTAGATTGAGGACGTTCGCCTGAGTACGCAGAATGGACAATACATCATCTTTTTGAAACTGTTCGATCATTTCTGTGAAAATAACCCGTACGGAATCTGGGTCGGGCGCATCACAGATAAACAGTTTGTTTGCCGAATGGAATAAGGGCCACTCCCCAATATCAGCATCAAAATGGCAGAAATAGCGTGTATAGGGATCATTCATTGACGTTTCTGTAGTTTGAGTGCTTCCTGCGGGCATGATCATTAGCTGACCTGCTCTCGGATAATAAGTAACACCGTTAATGATAACTTTTCCCTCACCGCGGTCAATAAAATACAGCCGATTAAATGTTGGGGTTTCCAGCGTACGATTCCACCCGCTATATCCGCTTCTAAGTTGGGCATGGGTCACTTTTACGGTAAGATTCTGGAGGAATCTGCCGGTAAGGTTACCTGGATTATTCATCATCTAGCTCCTCTATGACTTGATTATCCTTATTATAACGAATTTATTTAACTAAATCATCTTATTATTATGCAAATAATGCTTAGTTTCGATCATGTTCATGTCTATTAATTAAGTATATTCTCATAACATAACCTCAAATAGGGAAGTGATCTGATTGAATAAAGTACGGTATGGCATTATTGGAATTGGGAATATGGGGAGTGCGCATGCACAAAGTCTGTTGAATCATATTAAAGATGCTGAGCTTGCAGCTGTATGTGATGTAAGGGAAGAACGTTTGAAATGGGCAGAAGAGCATTTACCGGAAAGTGTACAGAAATTTGCAACACCCCAAGAGTTATATGAGTCTCATCTCATAGATGCAGTATTAATCTGTACTCCACATTATGATCATCCAACTTTAGCTATCGAGGCTTTTCAATATGGTTATCATGTATTGGTAGAGAAACCGGCTGGGGTCTATACCAAAGCTGTTAAGCAGATGAACGAAGCTGCAGCAAAGTCTGATCGCAAATTCGGAATCATGTATAACCAGCGGACGAATCCTTTATATCAAAAGCTTAGGGATCTCATAAAGTCTGGTGAACTAGGCGAAATCCGCCGCACAAATTGGATCATCACCAACTGGTACAGATCACAAAGTTACTATAATTCCGGTGGTTGGCGGGCTACATGGGCAGGCGAAGGTGGTGGGGTGCTGCTGAATCAAGATCCTCATCAACTAGATTTATGGCAGTGGACGACAGGTATGATGCCTAAGCGGATCAGAGCGTTTTGTCATTTTGGTAAATACCGCAATATTGAGGTTGAAGATGATGTAACCGCTTATGTGGAATATGAAAATGGTGCGACAGGGCTTTTTATCACCACAACAGGTGAAGCACCGGGAACTAACCGTTTCGAAATTACTGGCGATCAAGGAAAAATCGTAGTGGAAGACGGGAAGCTAACCTTTTGGCGTCTACGCACGCCGGAGCCGCAATTCAATGCAGAGTTTACGGGAGGATTCGGCAGCCCAGAGTGTTGGAAATGTGAGATTCCTGTAGAAGAAGGTGGCGGTGAACAGCATAAAGGAATTTTGCGGAACTTTACGAATGCCATTCTACACGATGAGAAATTGTTAGCTCCGGGTGAGGAAGGTATTCACGGTCTAACGTTATCTAATGGAATGTATTTATCGGCTTGGACCGACGATTGGGTGGAGTTACCGATTGATGAAGATTTATTTTATGAGAAGCTCATGGAAAAGGTAGAGAATTCTAACTTCAACAAAGAAACCACAGTCGCCCAAACCTTTGATGTTAAGGGAACTCATTAAATTCTAATCAGAGAGGAAAGATCCTATGAATCGTTCAACCATTGCTGCTCAAATGTACACATTACGTGATTTTACTAAAACTGCGGAGGATTTAAGATCCACTTTTCAAAAGGTATCTGCTATGGGTTATGAAGCTATTCAGATTTCAGCCATCGGGCCGATCGATCCGAAACTCGTAAAAGAGTATGCGGATGAATCAGGTCTGGCAATATGTGCAACCCATGTGTCATGGGATCGCCTAACGAACGATTTGGATGCTTTAGCCGCTGAACATAAGCTGTGGAACTGCAAAAATATTGGACTAGGAAGTTTACCGGAAATATTCCGTACGGGACAAGAAGGTTACCGTGAATTCGCAAAGCTGATGTCGGACATTGCAGTTACTTTAAAAGATCAACATGATCTGCAATTTGTTTATCATAATCACGATTTTGAATTTGAACGCTTTGATGGAATGACTGGCATGGAAATTCTGCTCACCGAGTCTGATCCTGCCGTTGGTTTTGAGCTGGATTTATATTGGGTTCAAGCAGGCGGAGGGAGTCCGGCTGAATGGATACGCAAAGTTGCAGGCAGAATGCAGGTAGTTCATTTAAAAGATATGGCGATCGTTAATAGAAAACAGATCTTTGCTGAAATCGGTGAAGGGAATATGAACTATAAAGAAATTATCAATGTTTGTCGCGAAACAGGTGTTGAATGGTTCGTAGTGGAGCAGGATGTTTGCCGTCGTGATCCTTTTGAAAGCTTGGAGATCAGTCTGCGTTATCTTCTTAATACGTTATAGAATGGAGTAATACTGATTAGGAGGGGTTTTATGAATCGGAAAAATGGGATGACCTATGCACCAACATATGAATCCAAACCAGTAGTGAAGCCGGGTGAATTCATCATTGCCGCTATTGCCCTAGATCACGGTCATATTTACGGGATGTGTAACGGACTGGTTGAAGCAGGGGCAGAGCTGAAATGGGTATATGATCCGGATGAGGAAAAGGTCAGAAATTTTATTAGTAAATATCCCGGTGTCAAAGCTGCTGGATCTGTGGAAGAAGTTCTGGAAGATCCCGAAGTGCGATTAATAGCAGCGGCAGCAATTCCATCTGAACGCGGACCTTTAGGCAATCGGGTAATGGCTCACGGGAAGGACTATTTTACGGATAAAGCACCCTTTACAACCCTGGAACAGCTTGAATCCGCTAGAGCAGTGGCAGCAGCAACTAATAAGAAATATATGGTCTACTACAGTGAACGCCTTCACGTTGAAAGCGCTATCTATGCTGGGCGGCTGATTCAGCAAGGAGCTATCGGCCGTGTCCTGCAAGTCATTGGATTAGGGCCACATCGTCTAAATGCTCCTAACCGGCCGGAATGGTTTTTCCAAAGGGAGAAATATGGTGGGATTTTGTGTGACATAGGCAGTCATCAAATAGAACAATTTTTGTATTATGCAGATTGTCAGGATGCTTCGGTTATTCATAGTAAAGTGGCCAATTACAACCATCCGACTTATCCCGAATTAGAGGATTTTGGTGATGCTACTCTTGTAGGTGACAATGGGGCAACACAATATTTTCGCGTGGATTGGTTTACGCCTGATGGGCTGGGCACATGGGGAGACGGGCGCACGATGATTATGGGTACTGAAGGATATATTGAACTGCGTAAATATACTGATATGGGTCGTTCAAATACACCGGATCATGTGTACTGGGTCAATGGGGAAGGGGAACATTATGAGCATGTAGCTGGGAAGGTTGGTTTTCCTTTCTTTGGTGAGCTAATCCTTGACTGTCTGAATCGGACAGAGCTGGCGATGACACAGAGCCATGTGTTCAAAGCTGCCGAGCTATGTCTGAAGGCTCAAGAACAAGCGATCAATCTAACCCCGGCAATACTCAGATAACGATTGAATGATGAACGGGGGTAATATAGATGAAAGAACTTGGAGCAGCCATTATTGGATGCGGAGCCATTTTCCCTCTACATGCAAAAACATTAACAGGCATCGATGGTGTGAGCCTACTTGCAGTTGCAGATATTGATGCTGACAAAGCATTACATGCGGCTAAAGAATATGACTGCCAAGCTACTAATGATTATAGAGAAATTTTAAAGGATGACCGTATTCATGTTGTACATCTCTGTACGCCTCATTATTTACATGCAGAAATGGCTACGGAGTTGTTACAAGCAGGAAAACATGTCCTTACCGAAAAGCCTATGGCGGCAGATCTTCCTTCAGCCAGACGAATACTTGAAGCCGCACAGCAAAGCACAGGTCAGCTTGGTGTGGTGTTTCAGAACCGTTATAATGATGCCTCCATATATATTAAGCAGGTCATTGATTCAGGAATATATGGGAAGCTGCACTGCATGAAAGGAATCGTGACCTGGCACCGCAGCGAAAGTTATTATAGCGATAGTGACTGGAGAGGACGCTGGTCTACGGAAGGTGGAGGCCTGCTAATTAACCAAACTATCCATACACTAGATTTACTTCAGTGGTTTGGTGGAGAGGTTGCATCGGTGAAAGGGAGTATAACCACGGATGTGCTAAATGGGGTCATAGAGGTAGAGGATACCGCCCATGCCTCCATCGATTTCACTAGTAATGTCAGAGGGCTTTTTTATGGTACAAATACCTATCTGGAGAATTCTCCAGTGGAGCTGGAGCTAGTCTTTGAAGAAGGGACTATCAACCTCCGCAGAGATCATTTATATCTTTGGAAGGATGGAAAGGAAACCTTGCTGTGTGAGCCTAGATTTAGTGCTACGGAAGGTAAATCCTATTGGGGTACCGGGCATAAGAGACTGATTGAGGACTTCTATGAGCATGTCGCCAGGGGTCAAAAGTTTTGGTTGGATGGTGCTGAAGGGATAAAAGCGCTGGAGTTGGTGGCGGGGATTTATAGTTCATCGCAAAAGGCTGAATAAATAATAAATAAGCTGTATCAAAAGTAGATTACTCTACGAATGATACAGCTTATTGTATTTTTAATGTGAATCAATTATTCTCAATCCTCATAAATCAACGGAACTCTAAATATTCTATAACCTACCTTTTTAGCTTGTCCATGGGGTTGATTTATGTAATTATGTTCTTGGGTAAGTAATTCGTAGATTTACAATAAATATATAATGATGATTAACGGCAGGTAGGAGGGGTTAGGAATGAGTGTTACATGGAAAAGAAGGATTCTGATCAATGATCCTATTTCACTAGATCCAGTTCAGATTCAGCAAGACTTGTACAGCGGCAACCAAGTGATTGTTCAGTTCTCTGATCCATCGACCTATGGCTCGATTCTGGATGAAGTAAATGAGCTTTGCGCGCGTTTTGATGAAAATTTTGGAGTGCGTTTTTATGGCCATTATTCTGTATCCTTTGATTGTGAGACACTCCTGCAGATTCCAAATGTTAAAATGCTGCTGCTGAATTGTCTTCGCCAGGCACATAACACGAACGTATTGGCTAAGCTGAATAACCTGTATAGTCTGAGCGTGGGTATTTATGAGCTTGAGAATTCGGAGATTCTGAGTATAGATACGTTGCGGTCTTTAAGCATTTTAAATATTAGTTCGGAGAAAAAGACGCTTAATCTGGAATACCTAAAAGAATTCTCTCGTCTAGAACAGTTGCATGTAATAGGAAAGGTTAAAAACCTTGATGCTATTGGAGATCTGGAGGATCTTACCTATCTCGCGCTGCACTCCATCAGCAACAAACCCTTACATTTTATTAATCGGCTAAAGAAATTGAAAGAACTTCGCATTTTACTTGGAGGCAGAGAACATATTCAGGACATCGAAGAGAATGAGATCGAAAGCCTGGAAATTTGTAGAGTCCGTGGCTTTCATGATCTGAGTAATATTTCGGTTTTTCGTGCGTTAAAAAAGCTTGTGATTGAAGATCAAATCCAGCTACGTGAGATTAACTTTGATCAGCAGATGAAGGCATTGGAAGAGCTAACGATTATGAATTGTAAAACATTGGCTCATTTGACGGGAATGGAGCAATTACCTTTTCTGCACAAGCTTCGTATTTTCAAAACGGCGATCGATTTTGATTCATTTATAGAACAAGAGCTTCCAATTGGCTTAACTACATTAGAGTTTGCAACTTTTAAAAGAAAAGTAGATCAGGAAATTCAAAAAACAATAGTAGGGTTGGGATATCAAAACGGAATTGTCTACAATGAGAACAGGGGATGATACAGCTTTTTTTATTCCATAAATCTTGAGGACTTATTTCTATCTTTTTTACAAGCTTTTAAATATTTTATTTTTTTCATATAATAGTAGATATTAAATTTATAAATAATTGTAATACACCATGATAAGGTTATAATTGATACAGAAAAGGTGTGACGCCTAAGAAGGAGCGCCCACATCCTTTCTGCAAAATTCAGGGGATAAGGATGGTAATAATGGGCAAAAGTGCAACTGATACAGACGTCATTTTAATTGGTGCCGGAATCATGAGTGCGACTTTAGGAACACTTTTGAAGGAATTAGTACCGGAATGGAAAATTAAAGTATTTGAAAAGCTTGAAAAAGCAGGGGAAGAAAGCTCTAATGAATGGAATAATGCAGGAACCGGGCATGCGGCGCTCTGTGAGCTTAATTATACTGTTGAAAAGCCAGACGGATCTATAGATATTAGCAAAGCTATTCAGATTAATGAACAGTTTCAGCTTTCGATGCAGTTTTGGTCTTATCTTGTAAATCGTAAGCTGATACATAATCCCCAGGACTTTATTATGCCGTTACCTCATATGAGTTTGGTGCAAGGGGAGAAGGATATAGCTTTTTTAAAGAAAAGATTTGAAGCGCTCTCAAAAAATCCATTATTCCAAGGTATGGAATTTTCTGCTGACTCTAAAAAACTGATGGAATGGATTCCGCTTATTATACAAAATCGTCCAGCGAACGAATCCATTGCGGCTACAAAAATTGACTCTGGAACGGATGTTAACTTTGGTGCTTTAACGCGTATCTTATTTGAGCATTTAAAGAGTAAAAACGTCGATCTCCACTACAAGCATAGTGTCAATAGTATGAAGCGCAACAGTGCTGGCTTATGGGATCTGAAAATCAAAAATGCCAGCGGTAACATTGAACAACATACAGCGAAATTTGTGTTTATTGGTGGCGGGGGAGGAAGCCTGCACTTACTGCAGAAATCAGGTATTCCTGAAGGAAAACATATAGGTGGATTCCCAGTAAGTGGTATTTTTATGGTGTGTAATAATCCGGAAGTTATTGCACAGCATCATGCCAAAGTATACGGCAAAGCTAAAGTTGGAGCCCCTCCAATGTCCGTACCGCACTTAGACACAAGATTTATCGACAATAAAAAATCACTGTTATTTGGACCATTTGCCGGCTTCTCACCTAAATTCTTAAAAACGGGCTCAATGTTTGATTTAATAACTTCTGTAAAACCGGATAACCTCATAACAATGCTGTCGGCAGGTGCTAAAAATATGTCATTAACAAAATATCTGATCGAACAAGTGCTGTTATCGAAAGAAAAACGTCTGGAAGAACTGAAAGAGTTTATCCCCAATGCCAAAATTGAAGATTGGGATCTTGTTGTAGCTGGTCAGCGTGTGCAAGTTATCAAAGATACAGAAGCTGGCAAAGGCACACTTCAATTTGGTACCGAGGTTATTAGTGCCGCTGATGGTTCGGTCGCAGCACTGTTAGGGGCTTCCCCTGGAGCTTCTACGGCTGTTCACGTGATGCTTGAAGTGCTTAACAAATGTTTCCCTCAATATATAAAAGAATGGGAACCCAAAATAAAAGAAATGATTCCTTCTTATGGCTTGTCACTTATGGATAATCCCGTGCTTCTGCAGAAAATTCATACTACAACAGCAGCTACACTGGGTTTAGGTGGAAAAGAACATGTTTTTAATCAAAAGGTGTTTTAGTAATAAAAGGGCTGCCGAGAGGCAGCTTTTTTTTCTGCTCAAACCTGAACTATTGACACAAAAGTGTATTACACGTATAGTACATAAATAAGATGTATGAACCACTTAGTACACACACTTAGTATATGGAGTTGGTTGTATGACAGAAGAACAGAAATCAGGCGTCAGCTTTAATATTCGTGAGCCGGTATATATTCAAGTTGTGCGTCATTTCAAGGAACAGATCGCCACAGGGCAAATCGGAGCGGGAGACAAAATTCCTTCACGGCGTGAACTTGCATCAGTAATGAAGATTAATGCGAACACGGCGCAGAAGGCATATAAGGAAATGGAGGAACAGGGTTTGATCGTAACAGAAGGGAATTCCCCGAGCCGAATTACACAGGATCAGCAAATACTTAACTCGATTCGAGCTGAATTAATCGAAAGTGCAGTGGATATATTCATCAGCTCCATTCAGAATATTCAAATTCCAGTTGAAGAACTGGTAGAGATCATAAAGACAAAATATACATCCGAGCGAAAGTTATCTCCAGAGGATGGTGACACAAGATGATCCAAGTGAATCAGATGGTGAAGAATTATGGATTCAAGAAGGTACTTAATGGCGTTAGCTTCACTGCTGCCAAAGGAGAGATTACCTGCCTGATCGGAATCAATGGTGCCGGGAAGTCAACGGTGCTGAAGTCCATCATGGGACTGACACCATACAAAGGTGAGGTCTTAATCGATAATGTATCACTAACACCTGTGATGTATGAGAAAATCACTTTTATTCCAGATTCGTTAACGATGCCCTCCAATATGCGAATTGCTGATTGCTTGATCTTTATGGCTGACTTTTATCGGAATTGGAACGCTGAACGTGCAAAGGAATTGCTTAAGTTCTTCCAACTGAGCTCTTCGGATCGCGTATCCTCATTGTCGAAGGGGATGGCTGCGAAGGTAAATTTGTTGCTGGGACTAGCCTTGGATTGTGATTACATCCTAATGGACGAACCGTTCTCGGGGATTGATATGTTCAGCCGCGAGCAAATTACTGATGTGTTCACGAGTGAATTGATCGAGGACCGTGGTGTGATTATTACAACTCATGAAATTAACGATATTGAGCATTTAATTGATAAAGCGGTCTTGCTACAGCACGGGAAGGTAGAGCGTGAATTCTACTGTGAAGAAGTTCGCGAGCAGGAAGGTAAGTCCATTACGGACGTAATGAGAGAGGTGTACATGAAATGAGAGCTTTTGTGAAGCTATTGAATTTTGAAATGAACCGATTTGCCAAAATATATATTGGACTCATGGTGCTGACAGTTGCCTTGCAGCTTGCAGCAGTCACCATCGGTGCTAATCATTGGCTGGATTCTGCGAATGAGGCAATGAGAGTGAATCAATGGACGCTTGAGCAATATCACAATGTGACTGGATATATTCAGCTAAACAGTATGATGTATGCTCGCTATAATGGACTTCTATATTTCGGACCCATATTCTTGAGCATAACAGTGTTACTAATATATAGCTGCTTCATCTGGTACCGTGACTGGAGAGGTAAAAATACGATAGTATATCGCCTGCTCACCTTGCCATCCAATCGGGCGAATTTGTATTTTGCCAAGCTGGTTACGATCTTGCTATTCGCATTTGGACTTGTTGCCCTGCAAATTGTGCTTGTGCCACTGGAGCGTTTGATAGCACAGTCGATTCTTCCTGCTGAACTATATCGGAACATCTCGGTATTTGATTATTTGAAGTATCCTACTGTGCTTAGAGTACTGGTTCCGCCCTACTTTTCTGAGTTTGTTCTATATTATGGACTGGGCATTACGGGCTTGATCGTCTTGTTCACAGCGATTCTAATGGAGCGGAGCTACAGACTGAAAGGGATCGGCTTTATCGTATTATACTTAGCGGTTCTAGCTGGATTAGCCTCAATACCCTATCTTATGGGTTATAGCAGATACGATAGCTACTTCTATCCCGGAGAAATCTTAGGTGCTTGTCTCGGATTAATAGTGATTATTGCTGGAGGTTCGCTTTGGTACAGCTTGTATCTATTGCGTAAGAAAATATCGGTATAATTGAAGGGGAATGGAGGTTAAGGAATGAGAAAATATATGGTTACCGCCGTTCTTGTAGTGTTCGCGGTTGTTACAATCGGGACGTATTATGTACAGGCTTCACAAGAGACACCACCTAATTATAAGCTGACGATGGTTCAAGGGGATGCTTCTCTCGTTGAAGATATAGCTTTATACGGAAATTATCTGACTAAGGATAGTGTTTTTGGCATCAAACGAGCTAATATCACTACAAATGGTACAGATTATCCAGATGAAAAGTTAACGATCAGCCAAAGCTTAAACCGAAGACCAGTGAACACACAATTGGATAAATGGAGGGATCAGCATCGTCAGTTCATGCGTGGAAAGAAGAACTTAGCTGGGTTTTATGAAAATCAGGATATGCTTGCTTACGTGAATTGGACCGTAGATAAGCAGCAATCCAATGATCCTTCAGCGAAGAAAAATGCTAAGCTCAGTATTTCTGTGCTTAACAAGCAGAAGATCAATACGCTGGAAATCACATCCGATATCAATGTAGATCATGATGTTTCAGATATGTATGTACAAAATGTACAGCTTGTTGATCAAGAGCTTGTTGCAATGGTGTTTTTGAATCACAGCGCCAAAGGTTATGTATCTGAACCGCAGATTATCCGTGTTAATCTAACAACAAAGGAGATTACAAATGAGCCGCTCGTGTTACCAGGAGCTAAATCTGAAGCAGCAAATGGGGATAATCAATTCGTTAGGTTAGCCAATCAAAATCTGGATCACACGGATCAATGGATTTTAACGGTTAGTAAAGATAATCATAAAAAGGCATATCAAGTAGATGTTGCAACAGGACAAATCTCGCCGCTCGCGTTCCAAGGGCATGAAATGTTATTGAATAATATTATGAATGCGTATGGACAGAAAATTTATTTCCTGCAAAAAGCTGTATCGGGTAAGGAGAATATAGGATTTACTGTTATTTCTTACGATCTCGTGAGTAAAGAATATGAGACTACTTTGAAGAATACAAATATAGATTTAAGTGAAAACATTACCTATGATTTTAAACAAAACTATCTCTATATTGTGGGTTATAAGAATTTCAAAGGTAATCGTCTATATGTATTCAATTTGACAAGCGGTAACCTTGAATACGAAGGAAAAGTAGTATCAACGGAGGCTGCAAATCAGGCTGAAGATGAAACTAACATGGATTTGAATTTTATCGATCTCGGTCAGTATTAGAATTACTTGTAGAATAGAAAAATAGAGATAAAGAGATATGAAAAGGTACCAAGGCCGAGCTAATGACTTCTAATAGTCAATTAGCTTGGCCTTTTAGTCGAAAATTATAAAACAGCCAATAATAACTGTATTTCGATTAAAATATATTGTAAAACGATAAATAATGTGATAAATTCAATTCACAATAAATCTGTGAGGTGTGTTTTTTATGGAAAGAGGATCAACACTTTTTTTAAGGGCAGCGGTTATTCTTATAGGTATCCCGGTGCTTGCTTTGTGCATATTTGTGGTGCCGGAGATAGCGAGTTTCGCAGCAGAACTGTATCCGGATTATAGTTTATTGAAATATCTCCTTGCCATTGATTTGTATGCCTCGGCGATACCTTTTTACTTTGCACTGTATCAAGCTTTTAAACTGTTAGGCTATATTGACAAGAACAATGCTTTCTCGGAAATGTCTGTACAGGTTTTAAAGAAAATAAAATATTGTGCAATCATCATCAGTTGCTTGTATGTAGTTGGTATGCCACTCTTTTACCTCATGGCGGAGAAAGATGATGCCCCCGGGATTATAGTCATCGGTTTGATTATCATTTTTGCCTCCATGGTGATTGCCGTTTTTGCTGCAGTTCTGCAAAAGCTTTTAAAAGAAGCTATTGATATAAAATCAGAAAATGACTTAACTGTCTGAGGTGAAAACAATGGCGATTATAATTAATATCGACGTGATGCTGGCTAAAAGAAAAATGAGTGTTACTGAGCTTTCGGAGAGAGTTGGAATAACAATGGCTAACCTTTCTATATTGAAAAATGGAAAAGCAAAAGCGGTGCGATTATCAACGTTAGAGGCAATTTGTAAGGCTTTGGAATGTCAGCCTGGAGATCTATTAGAATACAAAAATGATGAGGAAAGTTAAGAATGAAGTCAATAACACAATTGCTGCATTTTGGATATCATCAGGCGATGAGTTGCATATTTCCTATTGCGATTTTTGGGACTTTAGCTCTTTCTAACATAATAGAAATGCCTTTTCTTTACCGTTATGATGCCATTCTTCTAATACTGCTTACAGTGCAGTACCTCATGTACCGTACTGGATTAGAAACACTGGATGAAATAAAAGTAATCTGTGTATTTCACGTTATTGGTTTGTTGCTGGAAATCTATAAGGTAAAGATGGGTTCATGGGCATACCCAGAGCCAGGGTTTACGAAGGTGTTTGGTGTACCCCTCTATAGTGGATTTATGTATGCGAGTGTCGCAAGCTTTATGTGCCAGATATGGCGAAGACTGAAAATGGATATGACCGGTTGGCCGGGGCTTGCTTCAGCGGGATTGTTGGGAGGAGCCATCTATTTAAATTTTTTCACACATCATTTCATTCCTGATTTTCGTTGGTGGCTGACAGCGCTTGTGGTTGTTGTCTTCTGGAAAACATGGATCATTTATAGGGTACGGACGGTTACCTATCGAATGCCCTTGACACTGGCCTTTTTTATTGTAGGATTTTTTATCTGGTTAGCTGAAAATATCGCTACATTTTTTAATGCATGGAAATATCCTGATCAATATCAAACGTGGCAACTGGTTAGTTTCAGTAAGATCAGTTCGTGGTTCCTTCTAGTGATCATTAGCGTCATTATAGTTGCCCAGCTTAAACATGTTAAGGCTAGCCGTAATCCGATAAATTCATAATTGAGCTGAGTTCGGACAATACGGTTGATTTGACGAATAAATCATTCGTTTGTTACAATGACGGCATCAATTAGGAAAAGGATGAGGACGATGGTTCGTCGTTTGAAAAGGTTTAAGAATGTCGCTACTGCATCAAGCTTCTAAGTATAAATGAATTACATTACTTAGAAGCGAGGGAAAGAAAATGAAACAACATCAGTTCAGCCACTGGTCTGAAATTAAGTATTTAAAGGATATTGTCACCAACCCAATGATTGAGGTAGGAGAGTACTCTTACTACTCTGGTTATTACGATAATCTTGATTTTGAAGATGGGTGTGTTAGATACCTTTGGGGTGATGAACAATCAAGAAAGTTGTTTAATCCCAGTGAAGATTATGGTTGGCATTTAGATAAATTGATTATAGGAAATTATGTTTGTATTGCTAGTGGTGTAATTATTCTCATGGGTGGGAATCACAATCATCATCCTGAATGGATCACCGTGTATCCTTTTGTAGATCAGATTGCAAACTCTTACGAATCCAAAGGGGATACAATCATTGCTAGTGATGCCTGGATTGGGATGAATGCAATGATTATGCCCGGTGTGAAAATAGGCGAAGGTGCTATTGTTGCGGCAGGATCAGTTGTTGTAAAGGATGTCCCACCGTATACGATAGTAGGCGGAAATCCTGCTAAAGTGATCAAGCAACGGTTTACAGATCAAGAAATCGAAAAGTTAAAGGAAATGTGCTGGTTCGATTGGAAACGTGAGAAAATTGAACAAGCAGTGTCTATCTTTTCAAGTTCATCTATTGATCAATTATATGACTTTTACCTTAAAGAAATAAAAAAATAACAAAATCAGAACAGGCTGCCGGTATATTCTGCAGCCTGTTCTTTTATCTGACAGGGTAGTTTAACAATAATCGTTTTTTACCAGATTAATCCTAATTAGTATGTTAATATAGGAATGGACTCATTTAATAAGTTAGGAGGAAATTATATTATGGCCTTACCTTTACAAATCCGTCGAATGACACAAAACGATATTGCTATTATACATACGGGGTTATCTGAGCATGACGTAAGCCAACCTCTTGATTATGTCCAACGTTGTTGGCAAGAAAATCAAAATGAAAAGCGAGTTACAATTTTAGCTTTTTGTGAAAATGAGTTTGTTGGATGGGGACATGTGGTATACAGGTCGGAATATCCTTATTTTGCAGAGAATAATATACCTGAAATTCAAAACTTTGACGTCATCCCGCCATTTAGGAAACGTGGGGTAGGAAGTGTATTAATTGAAGCTCTTGAAAAAGATGCTTTTACTATATCTAATACTATTGGTATTGGATTTGGATTATACGCTGACTATGGAACCGCACAACGGATGTATATAAAGCGTGGTTTTATCCCTGATGGGCGGGGAATCATGTACGATAATAAGCCTGTTGAGCCTGGGGCACATGTTTGTGTGGACGATGATCTCTGCCTTTATCTAATAAAAACTATTGAGCAATAAAAGCAGCTCTTGTACGGGGGAGATAGATTCTGAAGTATATCGAATTTGGTCTTGGCAATACATGGCTTATTAGAACTGAAACGGAGTTAGAGGATGGAACGGAATATGAAGAAAAAGGCATAGTGAAACCGGTAAAGTTCCGCTCGTTATTTTAGAGTTTGGATTGGCAAAACCGTAATCATTCTAGACTTAAAACAAGGCTTAAAAATAAGTAAGAAGAGTCGTAAAACGTTGAAGATTATTTTTGGTATAACAAGTCTTTAGGTTTAGCATGTCAAGGTTGCCGTCTAAATGAACAAATGGAGGAGCAAGATGAACTCATTTTTAATACAAAAATACAGTCCGCAAAGAGATAAGGCGCAAATTGAACATATGTTACTTCACAATAAGGATTTATTAAAGAGTTTTTATCAAAATGAAGAAAGCAACAGAGAGAACATTGTGGTTGCCATTATGAATGATACATCCATAGGCTTTCTTTCATTTAACGGGTTTGGAAGAAAACCACAAGCAATCCTGTTTGTTAATAATGAGTATGACACAATGGAAGTCGGCTCCAAGCTTATAGAAGAATATGAAAACATGCTTATACATAATGAAACAGTAGAGCATACAGTATTCAATGTTCTTTCTAGCAATGCTCAATTAATCAGCGTTTTGGAAAAAAATAATTATCGCGTATACTTTGCCATCTATAATATGGAACGAACAGGCGCTCCCTTTCCTTCAGAGAATATCCTGGTTAGAAATTATGAGGAAAAGGATTACTTTGAATGGGACAGAGTTTGCGAATTAGCTTTTTATCATATGCGTCAACGTGTAGGAATGTATCCCTCGTTTTTTTATAAACCTGTGGAATGGGAACGGGAACAGTATGCGGAGAATAAAGATAATATGTTTGTAATGATAGTTGATGAAACGATAGTAGCAGTAGGCAAGATAGCAGGAAATAAAATAAGTATGGTTGCTATTTCGATAGAACATCAATCACGAGGTTATGGAAGATCTTTTGTGAAATTTCTTATTAATGAAATCATTAGTAGAGGTGAAGATAAGGTCATACTTGAAGTAGTGAAGGGGAATTTTGCGAAAGCCTTATATGAGAGCCTTGGGTTTAAAGAAACGGAAATATACCACAACTATATCAAGTATTTTAGACCTGACACGAGACTTAGCGCTCCACCTGAGAATTATTAAAAAACTCAAAAATATAATGACAAGCGAGGTTTATATGGATCAGCCAGAGATTTTGACTCAAGCGCTGTCTAAGTTTTATGAAGAACTTGAACGATCTGATTTACCGGTTAATACTTTTATGCTATTGCGAAAGGGAGAAGTTATTACCGAGTTTTATCGTCAACCGTACCGCAAAAACGTTCCCCAAATTTTATTTTCCCTGAGTAAGAGCTTTACATCTATTGCAGCAGGCATAGCATGGGATAACGGTTATTTTGAATTAACGGATAAAGTGGTTTCTTTTTACCCAGATCAGCTTCCTAGCTCAATTTCACCTAATTTAGATAAGATGACGATACATCATCTTCTTTCCATGAATACGGGGCATAACAATAATATATATGGTGCGATAGCCAAGCAAAATGATTGGGTTCGTGCCTTTTTAGCTTTGGACGTAGAAGATGAACCGGGAAGTTATTACAATTACAATACACACGCCACTTATATGGTTTCGGCTATTATCGAAAAGACGACTGGAGAGAATCTTGTTGATTTTCTAATGCCAAGATTATTTACTCCATTGGACATAGAAAGACCGGATTGGGAGACTTGCCCGTTAGGAATTGTTGCTGGTGGAATGGGACTAAGCATACCAACAGATGGAATTGCGAAATTTGGCCAGATGCTCCTCAATCAAGGAGTTTACAATAGCTGTAGAATTGTTTCTGAAGATTATTTAAAGCTGGCGCTAAATGAACAAAGCGATAATCGTTGGGGACAAAATAAGGCTGATTGGTCAAACGGATATGGTTATCAGTTCTTTATGTGCAGGAATGGATGTAAGATGGGGAATGGAGCTTTTGGTCAATTGTGCTTCATTGATCCGAGTCGAGAGATTGTGATTGCTGCAACTTCAAGTTTTACCGAGATGAAGAAGTTACAGGATTTTTTAGATATCATATATGCAAATTTACTGAACCTTGATTGGCCAACGGTTGTATCTAACATTATTAAACCTCCTACATTTACCTCCTTAGTAGACAGGATAGTTAAAGTAGATTATAGATCGTACAGTGGAATTTATATCTTTGAAGATAATAAGCATAAAATCAAAGAATTAACACTGAAGTTTGAAGAAGATCACCTTAGTTTTTCTTTACTTTACGACGATCATTTAGATGAATTTAACTTCAATTTTTTAAAGCCTGCCTATGCAAAATGTTTATTTATTAAAGACTTATCCCTTAGTGAGCAGGAAGTTTGTACATCTGCAAGCTGGCAATATGCTGATTCTAAATTAATCCTCACGGTATATTACATTGAAACCCCTTACGTAGTTGATTACACCTTAAGTTTTAGCGGTAAAAAAATTGAATTGCATATGCATAGGAATCTTTCCTTGGAGGATAGAGAAGACATAACTGTTATTGGTTGGGAGGGATGAAATGATCAAGGGTAAAGGATGGATGGCTGTTTTATTTTTGCTGTTTTCTTTAG
The DNA here is from genome assembly GCF_037970385.1 of Paenibacillus sp. FSL R5-0928. NCBI lineage: Bacteria > Bacillati > Bacillota > Bacilli > Caryophanales > Paenibacillaceae > Paenibacillus > Paenibacillus sp. FSL R5-0928. The sequence continues at coordinate 3,362,480 of NZ_CP150225.1, forward strand.
TTTTTGTGGGAATCACACATCAGGGGACTATGTTTGGGGATTACCTCTTCAGAACCATTGGAATTCCGCCTTGGAGCGAGCCTGCGACAAACCATGGTTTACATTACTCAGCGATATTCGGGATCATTATGTTAATCGTCAGTGGGAGTTTAACTATAAAGCACTTTAGACAGCGTTATAAAAAATATGTAGGCAGAACCGTTTTGCTTGCTATCATCATTTTCATTACGTTATATCCATTTCTAACAGAACGATTGTATTATCTTGTGAATATGAACAATGAAGGAATTGAAGTTGTGGATTTTCTGGAAAAAGATTCGCACTGTATGTACGGTACTCAAGAGGATATAGTGAAGGTTCAATGTACAATCAGGCTAATCAACTATGGCGGGCAAAATGAAACCGTTATGATTCGTCCAATCTTTCGAGAGTATGGTAATTCTCAAGGGATTTGGTCATTCGCAGAGGTTCAGCCGCAAGAGATTACATTGTTACCAAGATCTAATATTAAACATAACATTCACTTTGAGAGTAAGCCTGATGCTCGGATCGCTGAATTCGGGGCGAACGGTAATACCGATTATTTTGGTGTGGAATTCGTCAAGGATGGACAGAAAAAGGTAGTCTTTAGGGACTGAATTGATAAAAAGATTTATGTCAGTTTTAGCTTTGGTATTATTACAGCTGAGCAGTAACGGAGGGGAAGGTTTGCAGTGACTGAACGACTGATAACAAAAGTAAACCAGCGCCTCGAAAGTGTGCGTGTGCTTGTTCAAGAAATGATCTTGTCTATAGGTAACGAACAACGAAAACAGGAAGCGTATGTTCACCTGTACGGAGTGTCTAGCTTCGCTTCATTGCTTGCCATGAAAAGAGAACAAAATCAGGAATTGGCAGCCATTATAGGACTGCTTCATAATTATTATTTCTTCAAAACCGGAGTCAAGGATTTTCCAGGTCCCAACAGTGCAGATACCGTAAGGCCTTTATTAAGAGACTTGAATATGTTCACCAATGAAGAGCTGACTCAAATTCTAAAGGCGATCTTCCATCAAGGGGATAGGAATAAAGTTAAGGGTCCCTATGAAGAGATTCTAAAGGATGCTCAAGTTCTACAATTACACTTGCAGAATAGGGACTGTAATGTAACACAACAGGACACGAATAGGCTTCGGAATGTACTTCGTGAAATGACGATTCCAGAGGATTTTTTGGAAGAGATAGATTACAGTAGCGGGGCTGAAGTTCATCAGCCTACGGATAAACGAGGCAAGTTGGCTAATATTGCTGAAGCATTTGGAAAAGAAAACATTGTTGGAATACCAGGAAACGAACGATATCGAGAAATCTGTAAATATTGGCCTGACCAAGGGATTTATAAAGTATTACAAAACAATTGGTGCGCAGCATTTGTATATTACTGCTGTATGCAAGCTGGCTTTCTGCTGCCGATTCGATATCCGAATGCTGATTTTCGATTAGCTGGCGTAGGGGCATGGTTAGAGTGGGCGCAACTACCTGAGACCGCATTTTTTTATTTTGACGGGCAAGAGGGGTTTACTCCTCAACGTGGTGATATTGTGATTTATGAAAAATTGCTAACTAATGACCCTCACGATCATACAGGTATTGTTTTAGCATGCGATGACAAAGAGATCTTAGTTGCTGAAGGAAATAGGGATAATCAGAATTATTCCAGTGTTTTCTACAGAGATCGCTGGCATTGCGTATATGGCTATATCCGTATCGCTAATGACTATGAATTTGAGTTTAATGGAGAGTATACTCCAATTAGTTGAGGATGAAGAAGATTGCTTAATGGGCGAGTGTAGGAATTATATACTTGCCTTTTAAAAATGTTAGAGTTATCATAGATTTCTAAAGTCGTTAATGGAGGTGCTGAATGAAATATTCCCAAGCGACAGATTATGCACTTCATGCAATGCTCTATATGGTGACGGTGGCGTCTGATAAGCCGGTGGGTGTTCAATTGCTTGCTGAGAAGCTGGGTGTTTCCCAAACCTATCTGTCCAAAATGATGACTAAGCTAGTGAAGGCTGGATTAATTCAATCTGCGCCTGGCGCTAATGGTGGGTATCGTCTCAGACGCAAGTCGGAGGAAATTTCTTTTCTGGATATTATTCATGCGATTGAAGGAACTGCTTCCTTTTTTGAATGCAGTCTAGATCACGGAAGTGAATGTCTGATTCAACAGGTTGTGATTGACGCTGAGCGACAGATGGAGCAGTACTTAGAGAACACGAAAATTGCAGATTTGGCAAAAACGATGAAGACGGAGTAAAGATCCGTTCTTTTTTCGGGCTTATTAGAGATAATATAAATCCGTAATAACTTTAATGTGGGTTTTGATACTAAAATGTGAAGTTTAAAACAATGGAGGATGATTACAATGACTGAAGAGCAAAAATTAAATGCCAAGAGGGCGACCTATGAAAAAACAACTCGTATTTCGATTCCCTCTTATGATTCATTATTTTCGATGATCCAATCTTATTTTCGCTTCGAATTAGGTGACATCCCTGTATCTTTGCTCGTGGTCGGTGCGGGGGGAGGAAATGAATTTTCGGCATGGGGTCCATCTAACCCAAACTGGACATTTACTGGAGTGGATCCTTCGGAAGATATGCTTAAGATCGCGAAGTTAAAGATAGATGAACTGGGCTTAGAGAGCCGTGTCAGTCTGATTCCTGGGACAATCGATGATCTTCCTCAGCAGGACTCAAAGTTCGATGTGGCAAGTTGTATTTTGGTCGTTCATTTCATCCATGATGTTCAAGAAAAATTGAAATTGCTTCGCTCCATAAAGGATAATCTGAAACCGGGTGCTCCGTTTGTTCTCGTAAGTGCATATGGAGATTTGGATGATCCTGAACTCCACGACAGAATAAATGTATGGAAAAGCTTTTGGGTTGCAGGGTATGAATCTCCCGAAGCGTTTGATAATGTAAGTAGCAATATTACGAAAATTTCTTTCCTTCCTGAAAAACAAATTGAAGAGTTATTGAAAGAATCAGGCTTCACGAGAATCACTCGATTTTATTCTACTGGAATTATGGCAGGCTGGATGTGTCACGCGGAGTGACTTGAATACTTTCGGACTCAGATGACGTTATTTGCATATATTTAGCCTTTGGAGCATGATTTCGGACTCCAGTGCTGCTATTCCTTAAATAGAGGATGATATATGGTGATTATCAAGCTCATAGCGGCTATGGAGTCCGCGAGCACCCTTAATATAGGAAAAAGTAGCGCATAAGGTCAACTGTGTCCTATAGCGGCTTCGTTCGTGTGAATAATATCTAATCAAACCAAGTTTAAGGATTAGATCAGCGATCAGTTAGATTCAAAAAGTAAGGGTGCCCAACAGCCATTGTATGGCTATGGACACCCCATTGTTTTTAACGAAAGTGACTAATCTATACATGAAGCTTGTAACGATTTGCTTTGCTCATCTGCTGAATGTCTGCAAGTTCCTCCGAAGTGAGTGGAGCTACATCAGCAGCCATTACATTGCTTTTTAATTGCTCCAGACTGCTTGCCCCAGGAATAATAACGGCTACAGATGGATTAGCTAGTGGATAATGCAGCGCTGTTTGTGCAAGATTGCGAGAGTCGCTAGTTTCCTGTGAAAGCCGATCATGCAAATTCAGAAGTTCCTCACTACTGTAATCTAAGTAATTCTTTTCCGCCTTGCTGCGGCCACGCTCTGATAGAATGCCCCCCGCTAAAGGCCCGCGTGCGATCATGCTAATTCCATGCTTGGCTAGCAGAGGGAGGATTTCTTCTTCAGGACGTCGATCTAAAATGCTATATTGGCTCATAACACTTACAATATTTGATTTTTTCACATATTCTCTAATTACATTAGGACGAATAGAAGAGATCCCATAATAGCGGATAAGACCCTCTTGCTTAAGTTCTTCAAAAGCTTCAATCGTTTCGTCAATTCGATCTTCAATAGTGCCGCCATGCAGCTGGTATAGATCGATGTAATCCGTTTGCAGCCGTTTGAGACTATCTTTGACTGCATTTTTAATATAGGCTTTTGAAGGGTCCCAGCTCCAGCCTTCTTGACCGGGAATTCTGCGGTTGCCAACTTTTGTGGTCAGGATTACATCCTGTCGACGTTGACGAATGGCTTTGCCAATAATCTCTTCATTACGGCCCTCATCATAAAGATCTGCTGTATCAACAAAATTGATTCCTTGATCGAGTGCTTCATGAACAATGGAAATGGCTTTCGCCTCATCCGTACCCAAAGACATACAGCCAAGTCCTATTTCACTTACATGCAAATCGGATTGTCCTAAACGATTTTTTCTCATAGCGCATTCCTTTCTACTTCTGTTGTTGTTATATTATAACGTTTTGGAGATTTGAATTCTAATGGTGCTGCTGACTTCCATTGACTTTATGATCTTTTGGCTTTATCGTCATAGCATATATTATTTATTAGATGAAGATAGATAGGGAGAGATTTGATCATATGGAACAAGCGATGTTTGCAGGCGGATGTTTTTGGTGCATGGTGACACCGTTTGAGGAATTACCAGGCATTCATGGAATTGTATCGGGATATGCGGGAGGGTTAACTGAGAATCCAACCTACGAAGAAGTCAAAACCGGAACAACGGGGCATTACGAGGTTGTGCAGATTACGTTTGATCCAGCGCTTTTTTCATACGAGAAGCTGCTTGAATTATATTGGCCTCAGATTGACCCTACCGATGATGGTGGACAATTCCAGGATCGAGGGACTCAGTACCGGACAGCTATCTTCTATTATAATGAAGAACAGCGGTTAGCGGCTCTTGCCTCGAAAGAACAGGTTGCGGGCAGCGGCAGATTCTCCGGTCCAGTCGTTACGGAAATTCTTCCGGCGCCAACTTTTTATCGTGCAGAAGAGTATCATCAGGATTATCATCATAAGAATCCTAAGCACTACAAAGAAGATCGGGAGCAATCCGGTCGGGATACTTTTATCGCTAAACACTGGTAAGTGTTGAAAAAAACTTTAAACCAAGAGCATCCTGAGTCATACATGGCTTACGGGATGCTCTTTTTGCATTATATACAAATTTTATTTATTTTAAATTCTACATACTTTCCACACATTTGTAGACTAAACTACTCTAAATCAAGCGAGAACATCACACAGGAGGGTTTAGGATGAAAAAAATCATACCATTTGTTGCCGTTAGTTTGCTTTTGAGTACAGTGATAACAAGCTGCCAATCAGGCAATAATGTTCCATCTAAGGTTAATTCGCATGCTAGTTCTGCAACGGTGGAGCCACCTTGGATAGCTACGAAGAATACTACTCGCATTAACACTTCAGATCCGATTCAAGCCGCAGTGTTAGTTTCTCAGACTTTATGGACTGCGCAAACAAAGAATAATAGACCCTCAAGTGTAGTTTTGACGGATGTGAGTAATTGGCAGATTGCCGCAGTTAGTGCAGATTTGATTCATCATCCCAGTAACGGCCCCGTCCTGTATACCACAAAAGATGGGGTTCCTGAGGTTACCCTCGCAGAACTTAAGCGACTGAATCCAATAGGTGCTGATGGCAATAATGGGGTTCAGGTAGTGCTTGTTGGGCCTATGGCATCTAATGTAGAACAACAATTAAAGGCCATTGATTTAAAAGTAGACCGGATAGAAGGGGATGAGCCAGCGGCTGTAGCTCAGGCTATAGATACTTATTACGCTAAAGCAGCCGGCGAACTTCCAAAGTCGGTCATAATTGGTTCTATGGATAGCCCTGAGTACACGCTGCCAGCAGTGAATTGGATCGCACATATGCCGGAACCTCTACTCTATGTAACCAAAGACGAAATTCCTAACTCAACGGTCGAGGCTTTAAAAGAACGTGGAGGTAGTGCAACTATTTATATCCTAGGACCAGAAGACATTGTCTCAGCAGATGTAGAAAAGCAATTAAAAGAATACGGAACAGTTACCCGTATAGCTGGACAAGATGTTTTTAAGAACGCTATAGCTTTTGCAAGTTTTAAGGATGCCAATAACGGATTCGGCTGGGGAATCACTACACCCGGTCATAACCTGTCTTTGTTAACCACGGATTCAACGATGCTCGCTATCGCCGCTGCGCCGTTTTCCCATTTGGGGAAACATGCGCCGCTTATTTTTACAGAAAAAGACGGGCTGCCAGATTCAGTAATGGAGTATATGATGGAGCTTCAACCTAAATTTCAAGATTCACCAGCGGAAGGTCCTTACAATCATGCTTGGATAACTGGAGATAACCTTGCAATAAATGAGCGAGCACAAAGTGAAATTGATGATATGCTAGAAATCTCACCTACTGCAGGAGGCAATCCGCATTCCGGCCACTAACCATAATCACAGGCTGGCATCATTTAGGGATGATGTCGGCTTGTTCTGTATTTTTTTGTATAATGAGAAGAACTAGGTCATAAAGAGGGTGAACGGCTTGAATAAGCTACAGATACTGATCGTAGATGATGAATGGAACATGCGGAATTTATTGCGGATTTATTTAAGTAAAGAAGGGATGTCTACAAAAGAGGCGTCAACGGGTCATGAGGCACTCCAACTGTTGAAACAACACAGCTTTGACCTAATCTTGCTGGATGTGATGATGCCGGATATGGATGGCTGGCAGGTCTGCAAGCTGGTGAGGGAGACAAGCTCTATCCCAATTCTAATGCTAACCGCACGTTCTGAAACCAAGGATAAGGTACGTGGTCTCGGTATAGGAGCAGATGATTATCTTACTAAACCGTTTGAGCCGGAAGAATTAGTGGCTAGGATTTATTCTCTGCTGCGGCGTTCAACACTTACATTTGCCCACCAACCTCAGGATAAGGTGCTCACATACCCTGATTTTAAAATATACCCAGAAGCTAGGGAGGTACATATTCAGGATACATCCATTGAATTCACTCTCAAGGAGTTTGATTTACTGGCTACTTTGGCGCAAAACACTACCCGGGTTTTTACGAGAGAAGAACTGGTGGAACGATTATGGGGGAATAATTATGAGGGGGAGAATCGTGTTATCGACACCCATATTAAGAATATCCGTGAGAAATTGCATAAGGCAGACCTCTCCTATAATCCGGTTCAAACAGTGTGGGGGTTAGGTTATAAATTTCACGCTCCAGGTAATCTGGTATGAAAAATAACATCATCGGACTTAAGCTTGGTTATATTATAATGTCTGTTTTTTTAGTAGTTTTGCTTGTCCTTGGAATTACTATAGACCGGATGTTTACAAGCTTCTATTACAACGAGATGCAAAAAGAGACGGAGGAACTCACCTCACATTTTATCGGAATGGCGGAATCGCAGGATAGTTCAAATGAGCAGATGATGAGTACCTTTGCAGAATTTTCGGATGTCAGTATCTTTAATATCTCGAAGGATGGCAATGTGATACTCCACTCGGGTGTACATGATCGTTCGGATCGTTCATTCATCCAAGCTTCGGATGTTAGCCGGATTTTCGCTGGGAAAAGTGTTGATTTTGAGTATAAAGATCCTGCTGGACATTCTTATTTTATCATTGGAAAACCAATAATGGAGGGGGATACAACTCAGTCTGCACTTTATGTAATGTCCTCTACAGAGAGTATGAAGCAATCTTTGGCTTCCATCCGGAATCTGCTGCTGATTGCAGGAATAGGGGCTTTTATATTGGCTATAGGGATCACTGGTGTGATCGCCATGATTTTGTCCAGACCTCTGATCAAGATGCAAAAGGCAACCCGGAAAATCGCGGCTGGCGAGCTGGAAACGAGACTTTCTATACGTAGCAACGATGAGATTGGTTTTTTGGCAGAGGCTATAAATGATCTGGCTGTCGATCTGCAACGATACAGGGATACACGTCAGGAATTTCTGGCAAATATCTCACATGAGCTGAGAACGCCCATTACATATTTGGAGGGGTATACCAAGGTAATAAAAGATGGACTTTACGAGACCGAAGGGGAAAGAGATCTATACTTGGATATCATTCATCGGGAAGCACATCGGCTCCAGCATCTTGTGGATGATTTATTTGAACTGGCAAAGATGGAGGAAGGAAAGGTTACTCTTACCCAAGAGTGGATCGATCTCAGTCAGCTAGCGGAACAAGCCGTGCGCAGAGTTGAACTGAAAGCAAAGGAGAAGGGGTTACTGCTGAAGCTTCAGCTTAGCGGAGATGCGTATATGATCCGTGGAGATCAAAAACGTATGGAACAGATTATTATGAACCTTCTGGAAAATGCAATTCGTTATACGGATGAAGGCGAGATTATTGTTCATGTGGAATTTGCAGCGGATGCTGCAACTCTAATAGTTGAAGATACAGGAATAGGTATTCCTGAGGAAGAGCTTCCCTATATCTTCGAGCGTTTCTACCGGGTAGAGAAATCACGTTCAAGACAATACGGTGGTTCAGGTCTGGGACTTTCCATTGTTAAAAAGCTGGTGGAATTGCATGGAGGCAAGATTCGAATGATAAGTCAACCTGGAGCGGGTACTCGTTGCGAGGTGCAACTATTGAATCTATCTAAATCCGAATAAATGTAAGTGAAAAGAGACTTCATCATATACAAAATGAGGTCTCTTTTTTTGCTTGTTTATAATGTTATTTATTCGACTCAAGCTCTTCAAGTGCCCATTCACAAAATTGTATAGAGCTCTCCATATCAAGCACACGTTTGCGGATCAGTAAATAACGTCCAAAAGTTGTGGCTTTTAACTCACGAGTTTCACCGCGTTCATCACGCAACACTTCGTTTGCTTTGAGCAAAACCTTGTATCGCTCCAACTCACTCTTACAAAACTCTGCACGTTTTAGTAATAGGTCCTTGGCTTCTGCCGGGTTGGATAGCCATAAGCTATACAGCTTAAAATGCAGTTCATCCCGCAGCACCGGAGGCTCAGCAGGAGTTTCCACCCATTGCCGCAATTGTTTCAGTCCTGCTTCCGTAATGGAGTATTCTTTTTTATCCGGTTTGTCGGTCTGTTCAATGAGCTTAAAGGTGATATAACCTTGTTGCTCCATGCTCATTAATAGAGGGTAGATTTGACTATGTCCAGCACGCCAGAGCGGCTTGATATTCTGAGTTAATTCATATCCAGACAATGAGTTAGCGCTAAGTAAAGCTAGAAGTCCATAAGACAGTGTATTCATTACTATAAAGCCCTCCAGTTATTATAAATCCGTTTTCATTGAATTTTTCGGGGATATGTCATCATTGACATATTGATCATACGATTATAACATTATTCAAGTCACCTTATATATGTAAAAGTAGACATATAAAAAATAATGAGGAGGGGAAGCATGGAAGAAAATCAAGCAAGCAAAATACATTTTTGGCCGATCATGATTGCCATATTCTTCGGAAATTTCGTCTCTGTCTTAAGTACAACGACGATCAACATTGCTGTTCCTCTTTTAATGGATCATTTCAATACGAGTCTGAACACCATGCAATGGATGGTCACGGGCTTTATGCTGGCGACAGGAGTAACCGCACCACTCGCCGGATATCTCGGAGGAAGATTCAGCTACAAAAGGCTTTATCTTTTCGCCTTGATGGGATTCACCATGTTCTCTTTGCTTTGTGCTTTGGCATGGGATCCAACATCATTAATTGTATTTCGGATGCTTCAGGGTTCGTGCAGCGGTCTCATTATGGCTTGTACGATGACCATCATATTTCAAGTAATTCCGGGAGAACGCAGACCGTTTGCTGTAAGCCTCTGGTCGCTATCCGCGATGGTCGCGCCAGCCATAGGTCCGACGTTTAGCGGTTGGCTGCTCCAATATGCCAGCTGGCATTGGTTATTCTTAATTAACATTCCTATTGGAATTATAGCTGTTATTCTAACCCTAACGTTAATCCCATATTATCGAATGAATATTCCGAAGTCATTTGATATTCCTGGTTTCCTCACCGTTGTCCTCGGTAGTTTATCGTTATTAACCGCATTTAGCCAAGGCAACAGCTGGGGATGGACTTCATGGAAAACTTTATCGTTAATCCTTTTGGGGGTTGTGTTGTTAATTTTGTTTGTTTTGCGCGAGCTGAAGGCGGAGGTGCCTCTGCTGAATTTGCGTGTATTCCGTAATCGCCGTTTTACCGCCATGCTTAGTATCTATAGTTTGGTTACGATTGCGATGTATGCCGGAACCTATTTAACCCCTTTGTTCTTACAAACGGTAGAAGGGGCTACAACGCTTAAAACAGGGCTGATTTTATTGCCGTCCTCGATCCTCCTTGCCTTACTGAGTCCAATCGTAGGTAAGCTGTATCCAAAGTTCGGACCTGTGAAGTTGATTTCTGCGGGTATTTTATTTATATTCATCGGTTTATTCATGCTTAGTCGGCTGCAAACGAACATATCTTATAGCTTTATTATGTGGGCGATGGTCGTTCGTAATCTCGGCATTGGACTAGCCAATGTTCCAAGCAGTACAGCCTCAATGGAGGAAATTCCCGTCGAATGGTCTGGGCATGCTACGTCGATCAACAACTGGGTCCGCAATGTGTTAAGCTCACTTGGGATTGCAGTATTCACATCCCTGTTGTCGAGTAGATCTTTACTCCACTCTAAAGAGTTGATCAGCTCCGGTGCAAGTAATACAGATTCGATACGTTTACTATCGTTCACGATGGGTGTGAATGATGTTTTTGTGGTAGGTTCCATTATCGTGTTGTTTGGATTTCCGCTGATGTTTTTATTACGCAAGAAGCGTACTGTGGTAACTGTACAAAGCGCGGGATAACCGGTACGAGACAAAAAGCAGATCAAGGTTTTATCCTTGATCTGCTTTTTGACTTAGATTACGTTATGTTAATAAACTTTAATGCATCATATCGCCCATTCCACCCATACTGCCCACAATTTCCGGATTAATCATCCCAAATATCATCGCTATATGCGCCACGACCAAGAAGCCACTAATTAGCAGAAAATGCAGCTTCATCTTGTGCTCTTCCGATCGTTTACGGGCAATCAGATCAAGATCTAACAAAGCCAGTGGCAATAAGAAGAGTACTCCGCTTAAATAGAAGCCCACGGCTACGATATCTAACCATGTGTGCCATTCCCCATTCACAGACAAAGGAATAAATGCAGTTGGGAACAAGTAAAGGAATACCCCTGTGAAATATAACCCTGCGAGTATGCTGCAGACTTTGTTGAAGGATCGTAGCGGGCCTGTTAGATTCTTGGTGAACAAAATAATAAACTCTGTAATGGTAATCGTCTCAGCGAAAATCACGGGGATTGCCATGAATATAATCAAGTTCCAAGGCTGGTTGTCTGCTAGCAAAGACATGTAATGCGTCATGTTCATAAGATACTCCTCCGATAATATGTAATAGCTTCGGTTACTTATCGTATTTGAGAAGTATGTGGAAAGTATGTGGAAACGAAGGTATGATAAATATATGCAATAATAACAGTCGAGGGGAGCAAGACAACCGTGGGAAGAGGATTACACAACATTTTATTTGATTTAGATGGTACTTTAACAGACCCCAAAGAAGGCATCACCAAAAGCGTAGAATACGCTTTGAACAAATTTGATATACAGATCGAACACTTGGATGAGCTTCTTCCTTACATAGGTCCTCCGTTATATGATTCATTTATCGAGCTGCACCATTTCACTGAGGAACAAGCGCTTCAAGCGGTTGCTTTTTACCGGGAGCGTTACAGTGCCACGGGATTATTTGAGAATATGGTGATTGAAGGTATACCCCAATTGCTGGAGGGACTTAAGACGAATGGATACTCATTGTATGTAGCAACCTCCAAACCGACTGTTTTTGCAGCACAGATTCTTGAGCATTATAAGCTCGATCATTATTTCAAACATATCGGAGGAAGTAATCTGGACGGTACCCGTTCTAAGAAGCAAGAGGTTATTCAGTACGTGCTTGATGAGAATGACATACATCCAGAGGAAGCGGTAATGATAGGAGATCGTAAGCATGATATGATCGGTGCTATTGGCTGTGGTGTCGAATCTATTGGAGTGACTTTTGGTTATGGTCCCAAGGAAGAGCTTGAACAAGCCGGAGCAGACCATATCGCCTTTCGTGTGGAAGAAATTGCAGATATCATTCAGCATATTTCATTGAGAGAACGGTGCACCAAATGAGTGTTATGAATACTGAACTACTTGACGGGAAAACAATTAAGCTGGTTCCAATAGATGAAAGTCATGCAGAAGGATTGGCGAGAGTGTTAAGAAATCCAGACATCTGGGAATTTACCTGGCGAAAAATAACGTCGGACGAGCAGGTGCAAGGATTAATCTCAACAGCTTTAGCAAATCAAAAAAACGGTTCACAAATTACCTTTACTATCATTGAGAAAGCAACAGGTCAAATTATCGGAACCACAAGGATTATGCATCCGGATTTGGTTCATCGCAATGCGGAAATCGGATGTACCTGGATCTCGCCTGATTATTGGAGGACTAGTGTGAACACAGAGGGCAAGTCGCTGCTGCTACACTATTGTTTTGAAGAACTTAAGCTGATCCGTGTAGAATTTACAGTGGTCGCGAACAACTTGAGGTCACAAAGAGCAGTAGAACGAATTGGGGCGGTTAAAGAAGGAGTTCTGCGCAAGCATAGAATCAAGTCTGACGGATCGATTCATGATAATGTGGTCTTTAGCATATTGGATACCGAATGGCCTGCTGTAAAAGAGAATCTGCATTATTTGATAAATGATAAATACGCATAAGTATAGATAGTAGCAAACAAACGGGCTAGGGGCTGTTCCATAGGGAGCTACACTTCATCTAGAATAGATGAATCAGAGTGGCGATGGAAGCAATTAGTTGAAGCAGAGCGAGCGTTTAATTGTATTTTGTACAACTATAATTCCTTAATTGGTTGGGTCATAGATATAACTGTATTTAGTACATCTATTTTCCTCATTTACTTCCGTATAGGTAGATTTTTAGGTTTTTAATTGTACAGAATACAATTAAAACAAGTATAGTTGCTTTTTCATCCGGAATAAGTGCACAGAATGCAGTTATTTCACATTTACCCTATATCACTCCCCATTATCTCATTCGAATCCTTTAAATTAGGTGCTAGAAGTATACTAAGAGGGGATACAACGGAAGCTACGGACGGTCCGAAAGGATCACTCAAGAGCATCAGACTTGGCAACTCCTGCATAGTGTGTGGACAATTATACTTTGGTGGATCAGCGGATGTTTAAGCGGGTTAAATCAGAGTGTATAAGGATTTGCCCATAAATTTGCTTAAGCCCCGCTACAGATCAAAAACACCAGGCAGCGATACTCCATTTCCCGGAGTATCGCTGCCTGGTTGTTTTTTTAATAACAGAGACCGCTACAAATTCTAGAAAGAGCTGCTAGGGGCAGCGCCTTCTTTTATGATTCAGCCAATAGGCTGCTTATGGTTATTGTTTAGGACTTACAAGGATTTTTACTTGATTTTTTTCTTTCAAAAGTGCCTCAAACCCGTGATCAATCACTTCATTCAGTTTAATTCTCTTAGTAACAAGCTTCTCAGCAGGGAAGTACCCTTGTTCCATCAAGCTAATTACAGCTGGGAAAACATCACGGTATCCGATGATACCAGTTAAGTTGCGTTCTTTAAGTACGATATTGTTTGGAGTAATCGTAGCATCTTTTTCGAAAATACTAACGATCATGATTTGTCCACTCAATTTAGTGGAATTAATGGCTTGGGTTAGAACGGGAGGGACGCCAGTGACTTCAAAAGCAACATCTACGCCACCATCGGTACGTTTTTGAATTTCTTCGACCACATCATATTGTTTAGGATCGATTACAATACCACCGAGTTCTTCAGCTTTACTCTTACGTTCTTCAGAAAGTTCTACAACATAGATTTCCGCTGCACCGGATGCTTTCAAAGCTTCAATGACCAGCAAACCGATTGGGCCAGCACCGAATACTACAGCTTTATCTCCAACCTTTAGTTGACTGGAACGAACAGCGTGTAGAGCAACGGCAGAAGGTTCCACGAGAGCACCTTGTTCATAGGATAAGCTGTCTGGAATTTTGTGCACCATATGTTGGTCTGCTGCGACGTATTCTGAGAATCCACCGCCACCACCAGCCAAACCTAGGAAGCCCATTTTTTCACAAAGATTATATTTACCTTGTCGACAAGCCACACATTCACCACATGCAAAAACAGGCTCGACGACGACGCGATCACCAACATTAAACTTGCTAACGCCTTTACCTACTTCTACGATTTGTCCAGAAAATTCATGTCCCATTACGACTGGAGCTTTTTCACCAGTAAGGGGATGATCAGTACCTTGGGGGATGAAAATAGGGCCAGCTACATATTCGTGAAGATCGCTGCCACAAATTCCGCACCATTCGATTTTGATTTTCACTTTTCCTTCAAGGGCTGCTGGTTCTTCAATCGTTTCTAACCGTAGATCTTTGACGTTATGCCATCTTAATGCTTGCATATCATTCATCTCCTAGATTAATAATTGATAATAAATAGTGTTTTATTTCTGAAAAAGAGGAAACGTTTCCGAGAACAAATATGTCACATAATTTTCATATTGTCAAATTTAAATAATGAAAATATTAATATCGAAAATTAGTGAAATATTTCACTAAAACGGAGCTATATCAAGCGTTAAGGCACATGACGGTAGCTGAGATATGTATTTTTCTATGCAGTATTATGTTATAATCTTTACATTGGAATTTTGATTTTAGATGAGCGGAATAGAGATAAATACGAAAACGATTCCGGAAATAAGGGGACTATCAGAGTGGCTAATAAAAACAAAGTAACCATAGAGGATGTAGCGAAACGGGCGGGGGTAGGTATTGCTACTGTCTCAAGAGCCATTAATAATTCAGAGGGAATTAGTTCCAAGACCAAGGCGCTGGTACTTCAAGTGATTGAGGAGATGGGTTTCACTCCGAACACCTCTGCGCAAAGCCTCAAAATCCGCCAAACGAAGCAAATTGCTCTGGCCGTTCCTGACATCCGCAACGCAATTATTCCGGATATCGCCTGGTCCGTAGAGCAAGCCGCTAAACAACATAGCTATCGGGTAATTCAAATTAATACTTCTGGCAACCCGCGCACTGAGCTCGAAACGATTCGTGAGGTCAAAAAATTACATGTAGATGGACTCATTATCATGCCTCTTGCTTATCCAAAGACCATGGTAGAGTTAATTAATAAATCGAGTGTTCCGGTCTCCATCATTAACTACGGGAAAAGAATCACAGAAAATGTGAAAGCAGACATCGTCAGCTTGTCACGTTTTGAAGGTCAATTAGTGATGGAGCATTTAATCAATATCGGTCGAACTAGAATTGCATATGCAGGAGCTCAAAAAGATCTTATTGAAGATCGTTATCTTGCCTATCAGCAAGCTTTAAAACAAGTGGATATTTCGCTTGTTTATTTTGGCGAAGACTTTTCCTTGCAAACGGGGCTGCAAGCCGCTGATTATTTCTACAGCCTGACACATATGCCAGACGCTATTTATGCAGTGAATGACATGGTGGCCATAGGTATTGTGAATCGTTTTAAAGAATTAGGCGTTCGTGTTCCGGAAGATGTGGCGGTGGTTGGGGTGGATAATAACTCATGGACAACTATTACAACGCCTCAGATTAGTTCGGTTTCCATCATGGGGAATGAAGTGGCGCGTTTAGCCACACAGCTTCTTTTACAACGTATTCAGGATAATATTACCGGGGAGTATCAAAGGGTGCAGCTTGATCCACGATTAATCGTGCGAGAGTCGAGTGTTTCGGTTAGACGTAGTACGAATTAACGGCCTCAATTTGCGACTAATAAGAATCAATAGGTTGTAAATCCTTTAAATCCTGCTAGACTTAATACAGAGTAATTTGATTGGAAATTAAGAAATGAGGTGCGGATCATTATGGCTAATATTTACAAGAGCTTAACCGATCTGATCGGAAATACACCGTTATTAGAGATTTCAAAGTATAGTAAAACCCAAAACGTAGAAGCAAGGGTTCTTGCCAAGTTGGAATCTTTTAATCCTGCAGGTAGTGTTAAGGATCGTATTGGGTATGCATTGATCAAAGATGCGGAAGAGAGAGGTCTCATCAATAAAGATTCTGTCATTATTGAGCCTACCAGTGGAAACACTGGGATTGGACTTGCTTTTGCAGCTGCTAGCTTGGGGTATTCACTGATCATCGTCCTACCAGATACATTTAGTGTTGAACGCCGTAAATTAATGCTGGCACTAGGTGCTGAGCTTGTGTTAACACCGGGAACTGAAGGGATGAGCGGAGCTGTAAGAAAGGCAGAACAATTAGCTGCGGAAATTCCAAATTCATTTATTCCCCAACAATTCAGCAATCCTGCGAACCCGGAAATACACAGAACGACTACAGCTGAGGAAATTTGGCGGGATACCGATGGAGATGTAGATATTTTTATAGCAGGTGTTGGTTCTGGAGGCACTATCTCGGGTGTTGGAAAAGCGTTGAAAGAAAAGAACCCCGCAGTCCAAATCGTTGCCATTGAGCCGTTTGACTCCCCTGTTTTATCAGGAGGCCGTCCTAAGGGACATGGGATTCAGGGCATTGGAGCTAACTTTATTCCGGAGAATTACGATAATGAGGTAGTGGATGAGATTTTTCAGGTGAAAAATGATGATGCCTATAGCGTATCACGTGCACTTGCGAGAACAGAGGGTTTGCTGGTGGGTATCTCCTCCGGAGCAGCTGTTTACGCAGCTACACAAATCGCTAAGCGTCCTGAGAATAAAGACAAGACCATCGTGGTAATTCTGCCGGATACCGGTGAGCGTTACTTAACAACTACTCTGTTTGATTTTTAACGGAACATGAGCTCGAGATCCAACTAATTGGCTTTAAATTCATGAGGCTCAGCAATATGCTGAGTCTTTTTGTTGTTGGAGTATTGGCTGTATATCTAAGATTCCGGGTATCTCAAGTAACTAAGAAGTTTAAGAGGGATTCCAAAACTTCCATTATTACAAGTAGCTAAGAGAGTTTAGTGTGTTACGGACCGTATTGCAGCTATTTCGCCTTTTCAGCTCATTTTGCTGCGTTATCGGACTGTATAGCACTTATTGGCCAACATTTATGGATAAGTGGTGTGGTTTTAAGTAAATAGCTGCAACTGAGTCCGATAGACTGCCACAAACCCGCAAATGAACAAAATAACGTCTCCTGAGTCCGATCCATCGGCGAAAAGTATGTTATCCAGTAGGAGGATTCCAAAACTCCAATGTTCCTCAAGTAGCTTAGGAAGTTTAGGGGGATTCCAAACCTCCCATTATCTCAAGTAACTAAGAAGTTTAAGAGGGATTCCAAAACTTCCATTATTACAAGTAGCTAAGAGAGTTTAGTGTGTTACGGACCGTATAGCATCTATTTCGCCTTTTAAGCTCATTTTGCCGAGGTATCGGACTGCATAGCACTTATAGGCCAACATTTGCGGATAAGTGGTGTGGTTTTGAGTAAATAGCTGCAACTGAGTCCGATAGCTTACAGTAAACCCGCAAATGAACTAAATAACGTCTCCTGCGTCCGATGCATCGGCGAAAAGTATGTTATCCAGTAGGAGGATTCCAAAACTCCAATGTTCTTGAGTTTGATCCCTCAACACAACACGATGATTGCCCCTAAAGCGACTCGCACGCCTTAAATCACCTGCCTCACAAATTCTAACCGTTTTTTCCTGTTGTGTAATTTCCAGTTTAGAATAAAATGGAACTATTCCGCTAACCGCGCGTAACCGATAAATAAGAGAGATAATGATAGATCAGGAGGTACATATGAACACGAGAACTCTAAAAATACTGCTACGTACCACACTTGCTGCCTTATTGTTAAGTGTATTGCTTTTGCCGGCTGTAAGTTTAGCCAAAACTGCTGTACCTAAGCATACGGGTTCATTTTATGTAAATGATTTTGCGAATGTGATTGACGAGAAAGCAGAGAATTACATGGTGAACTACGGTATTCGATTACATCAGGCTACTGGAGCTCAAGTGGTGCTTGTAACTGTCGACTCTACTGAAGGGGTTTCGATGGAAGAGTATGCAAAATCGCTTTTCAATAGCTGGGGTGTGGGGGCTGCGGATAAAAATAACGGTCTGCTGCTGCTCCTTTCTATAAAAGATGATGATTATTGGGCGGTACAAGGTAAAGGTATAGAGGAATCATTGCCTAACAGTAAGATTAAAGAGATTCTTTCACAATATCTTGAGCCGGATTTCGCAGCTAAAACATACAGTAATGGTGCTAGGAAGACGTATGGAGCTTTTATTCAAGCTATGGGCGGTACTTGGGCAGAAAATGTTGGTACCAAAAATTACGTATCCGATAATGCGGGTGTGCTCAAAAAAGTAACTAAAGACTATCTGAACGATTCCAGCAACAGATATAAAACAACAACCGGA
This sequence comes from Paenibacillus sp. FSL R5-0928, assembly GCF_037970385.1. NCBI lineage: Bacteria > Bacillati > Bacillota > Bacilli > Caryophanales > Paenibacillaceae > Paenibacillus > Paenibacillus sp. FSL R5-0928. Next base: position 3,380,969 of record NZ_CP150225.1, read on the forward strand.
AGTGGAATTTATGTGGTTACCGTAAAAAATGCTGGAGATAAAACATTGCAGGACTATACCTATATGAAGTTTGCTTCGGTAGGTGCTGGTCCTAAGGATGTTATGCTTGTATTGGACATAGGCGGAGACAACTATCATGTTCTACAAGGCAAGGATATCGACAAGGTTTTAACTAATGAGGCTATTAGTAATATTTTAAATACCGTGCTTGAACCCCAATTTGTGAAAAAAGATTACGGAACGGGAGCTACAACGACAGTTAATTCGTTCTACAGTTTCTTGTTAGCGAGAGCGGATCATCCGCAAGGAGTCACTGGAAACAACGGAAACAATGTTAATCCTGGAACTACAACGAACTCTGGTACTTCCTCTACTACTGCTATAAGTGGAGGTGAGGCGGTTAGTAAAAGCAAGGCTTTTCTAATCTTCTCAGCAATTTTTGGTTCGCTCATCTTATTTGGATTTACTGCTTCACGACGCAATAGATATATAGAAATGTATGGTTTGCCATTTAATCCATATAGCCAAAGGAATATACGCCGTTATGGTCCTTGGCATGGTCAAGCCGATTACGGTTATGGCAGACGCTGGCATAGACGTTATTATCATCACCATCATAATCATCATAGAAATACACCATCCAATAACTCACAGTCAAGCTTCTGGGGAAACAGTGGTGGCGGAGGCTCTACTAACGGTGGCGGGGCAGGAAGGTATTCCTCAAGCAACGAGAACCATGGTGGTGGAGGTTCCAGCAGTGGTGGAGGAGCAGGAAGACATTCTTCCAGCTCTTCAAGCAGCAGCAGATCTAACAATGATAGTGGCTCTTCCGGTGGAGGAGGTTATTCCGGCGGTGGTGGCTCATCAGGTGGCGGCGGTAGCGCTAGCAGCGGCGGTGGAGTAGGAAGACATTAGAATTTGATTAGCTATATGTGAGCAGGTAGCCAAAACTTTGGAAACCTGCTCTTTTTTGTTTTTGAAATGATGACTATTACTCAAACAGAAACTTTTAACGAAAATCATCGTCTATGATAAGGACGAGTTGTACATATTATCAAATTAGTAATATTTAGGGAGGAATACTTAGAAGTGAGCACTTCATCATTACCTCAACGTTCCAATGCACGCAATAAGAAACCTGTTAAGAAACCAATAAAAAAGCGTAAGAAACGGAGTTTTTTTCGCACCTTATCCAAAGTTTTTTTATTCTGCTTATTCTTAATGTTCGCTGCTGGTGGATGGCTTTATTTTGCACCCTCGGCTCAGAACTTACGTTATACGATCGCAGATACGCTAATTACAACACAACATCGCTATATGGCTAAATATATTATAGGTGAAGATCAACTGAAGGACCGGGTAACCGAGTATACCGCCCGCTTTGAAGAGATGGGGGACGAAATAGATACACATACGATCGCTCCCGAACCTGAGGTGGTAGAGAAGCCACTTGTCGAGATTGAGAATGTCTCAGGCAGTGGTTATACCGGATATGTAATGATTGTTAATGATCCAACCAAAGTCCGGCTAGGAATACCTAATAAGATTGGTTCAGGTGAAAAAGTAACCAGTATGGTGAAGCGTACAGGCGCTATCGCCGGAGTTAACGGTGGTGGATTCGCTGATCCGAACTGGAAAGGTAACGGTTTTAAACCTATAGGAATTGTAGTCTCTCAAGGTAAATTATATTACAACGGTCTAGGCGGTAAAAAATCTACACAGATTGTTGGTCTTGATAAACAAGGAAAAATGGTTGCCGGGAATTATACGCTAGATGAGATTAGTAAAATGGGGGTTCAGGAGGCAGTTACTTTTAGCCCGCGGCTAATCGTCAATGGCAAAGGATTGATTAAGAATGCAGCGGAAGGTTGGGGGATTGCACCTAGAACAGCAATGGGTCAGCGGGCAGATGGCGCTATTATTTTTGTGGTAATTGACGGTCGACAGCCTACTTATAGTATTGGAGCAAATCTCTATGATGTGCAGCAAATTTTGCTTAAGCATGGAGCCGTGATAGCGGCTAATCTTGATGGTGGATCTTCTACGGTACTTGTAAAAGACAATGAGATTATGAATAAACCTTCATCCCAATATGGTGAGCGGTATTTGCCTACAGCCTTTTTAGTTTTTGAGCATCCAGAACAGGTTGATATGCCAAATATTTGGAAAGGACTAGATCCTGCCAAGATTGATGCCGGGAAAAAGAGAACACAATAAGTACGCGTTATTGGGCACCTGAAAAGGATTATCTTGGAATGAGAGATGTATTTATGCTACGATATCAGCTAGTATGAAACAGAATGCAGTACGAATAGGTCTGGAACAGGGGGAATAGGAGTGACGTTGCAGCAGCTCCGCTACGCTATCGAAATTGCAAATAGTGGCTCCATGAATGAGGCGGCAAAGAAGCTCTTTGTTTCTCAACCGAGCCTGTCCAACGCTATTAAAGAGCTTGAAAATGAACTTGGGATTACCATCTTTGAACGGACGAACCGTGGAATCAGCATTTCTGTAGAAGGAATGGAATTTCTCGGATATGCCCGTCAAATCATTGAACAAACAGAGCTTATGGAGAATCGTTATACTGGGAAAAAGCGTAGCCCAATCTATTTTTCCATTTCGACTCAGCATTATGCTTTTGTGGTAGATGCTTTTGTGAGTCTCATGAAGCAAAGTGATGTCTCAGAGTACAACTTCAGCTTGAGAGAGACGCAAACCTACGACATCATCGAAGATGTGCGTACCCTCCGTAGCGATTTAGGGATTCTTTATATTAACGAGAGCAACTATAAGCATATGAATAAGCTGTTCAGTGATGGTAATCTGAAATTCACACCACTCTTTAATACCGACCCACATCTTTATGTCAGAACTGGACATCCGCTTGCCCAGAAGGAAAGGATTTCGCAGGACGATATTTTACCTTTTCCGTATATTACTTTTGAACAAGGTGAGAACAATTCACTTCACTTCTCGGAGGAAATGTTAAGTTTTTCTCAGATTGAGAAGAATATTAAAGTGAATGACCGGGCAACCTTGACCAATTTATTAATGGGCACGGACGGTTATACGGTGGGTACAGGAATCATGGCATCCGATCTGAACGGTAATGGACTGAAGACGATTCCATTTGAGAGTAATGAAGTATTCACGGTTGGTTGGATTGCACATAAAGATCGCAGACCTAGTGTGATGGCATCCAAGTATATAGAAATCTTAAATGACTTGGTTTCCGGAAGTTATTTTGATCTAAATCATTTTTTACTATAGCTGTAGGAGGATCGGTATGATTAGACCCGTAACTGGCACCCAGAGAAATGCTCCACCCTTTCGCTATGATATCGTCGGCAGCTTCTTGCGTACGGAAGAAATTAAAGCAGCCCGCCTCCAATATGAGAATGGTGAAATCACAGGAAGTGAGCTTTATGAAATAGAGAATATTGAGATTGCTAAACTACTGGAACTAGAAAAGGAAGTAGGATTATTAGCAGTTACAGATGGTGAATTTCGCCGTTCCTGGTGGCATCTTGATTTCTTTGTTGGAATTAAAGGAACTGAAAAAATTAACTTAAACCAAGGGAGTGGAAGAGCGGAAACGGTTCAGCGCGCGGAATCATTCCGAATTGTTGACCGAATTTCCTTTGAAGATCATCCGATGCTCCAGCAATTTATCAAGCTCAAGCAAATGGCGGGAGACCGAATACCCAAAATGACGATTCCTTCACCTGCATTATTTCACTTTGTGGAGGAGTTTAATGGAAATGAAGTTTACCCTGATAAGGAAACTTTATTTCAAGATATCATAGCGGTTTACCAAACTGCGATTCAAGCATTTTACGATGCAGGCTGCCGTTACCTCCAGTTAGACGATACAACTTGGGGAACGCTGAGCAGTGGTAGACATCGCGCACATTTACGCAGTAGAGGTACAGATCCAGATCAGTTAGCAAAGGATTATGTTAGGCTGATTAATGAGAGTATTGCGAAGCGTCCGCATGATATGACCATCGCTCTGCACGTATGCCGAGGTAATTTCCGCTCCACTTGGTTCGCTGCTGGTGGTTATGAGCCTGTTGCCGAGGTGCTTTTTTCCAATTCAAAAGTTGATGCCTTTTTCTTGGAATATGATAATGAACGAGCTGGTGATTTCGAGCCTTTACGATTTATTAAAGACCAATTTGTAGTGTTGGGATTAGTGACAACCAAACATGGGGGTCTGGAGAGTAAAGAGCAGCTTAAGGCAAGGATCGAAGAAGCCGCGCAATATGTAGATATTGAGAAGCTGTGCCTAAGTCCTCAGTGTGGGTTTGCTTCTACGGAGGAAGGAAATATTCTAACCGAAGAAGAGCAGTGGGATAAAGTACGCCTTGTGATCGAAACCGCCCGAGAGGTCTGGTTATAATTAAATAAGCTAATTTGGTGGCCTGCTATAGCGTAAGCTTATGGTAGGCCATAGTTTTTAGGAGTTACCCTGTCCTGATTGTACAGTGCTATAGTGAATTCAACAGAAAAGCACAGACAAAGAAGGAGGACGAACCCCTATGAGTACCATCCAAAAAGGAAATCAAAGAACTGAAGTGCCATTCAGAGTAGATATCGTTGGCAGCTTCTTACGTCCGGAAACGATTAAGAGAGCTCGTGTCCAATATCAAAATAATGAAATCTCCGCTGATGAATTGCGCAAGGTTGAAGATACAGAGATTACCAGAGTCGTGAAAAGACAAAAAGCGGTCGGATTAAAAGGTGTAACGGATGGAGAGTTCCGTCGCTCTTGGTGGCATTTAGATTTTATGTGGGGCCTTGAAGGGGTAACAAAGAAAGTCAGCCCAGTGGGCTACCTGTTTAATGGTGTAGAGACTAGAGCGGAAACTGCAGAATTATCCGGAAAAATCCGTGGGACTAACCATCCGATGATCGCTGACTACAGACAATTGGTTAGCATAGCGGGAAATGATGTAGTAGCTCGCCAAACGATTCCTTCGCCAGCGCAGTTCCTTGCTGAACTTCAGCGCAATCAAAAGACTACTGTAGCGGTTTACAACAACCAGGATGAACTAGTGGCTGATATTGCTGCAGCTTATCGTGAAGTTATTCGCGACTTCTATGAGGCAGGTTGCCGTAATCTGCAATTGGACGACTGCACATGGGGGATGCTCTGTGATAAAGGATATTGGGAAGCTCGTCAAAAAGAGGGTGTAGATGTTAACGAAATCGCTAAGCTATACGCATTTGTAAATAACGAAGCGATAAAAGATCATCCAGCAGATATGGTAATTACGATGCATGTATGCCGTGGGAACTATGCGTCCACTTGGGCAGCATCCGGCGGATACGAGCCTATCGCAGAAGTGTTATTCGGAACGGTGGATGTAGATGGTTTCTATCTGGAGTTCGATACGGATCGGGCCGGAGATTTTGCACCCCTTAGATTTATTAAAGATCAACAAGTGGTTTTAGGTTTGTTCAGTTCGAAGTCAGGTGAGCTTGAGAATAAAGAAGAAATCATAGGACGGATTAAAGAAGCTTCGCAATATGTGGATATCAATCAGTTGTGCCTGAGCCCACAATGTGGTTTTGCCTCTACGGAAGAAGGAAACCATCTGACAGATCAACAACAATGGGACAAACTGCAGTTTATTAAAGAGATTGCAGATGAAATATGGCAGTAATCTATAAAAAATTAGCAGGCTCCTGATTGAATCAGAAGCCTTTTTCTATACGTATTGTGACAGCTTAGAGGATTAACCTACTACTGCACTTTACTAGAGCTATCGAAGAAGGGTATAATAAGTAACAATTGTTTTTAATTCATGTTGAAAGAGAGCGGGAACAATATGGGTCGTAAGTGGAATAATATTAAAGAAAAGAAAGCTTCCAAAGACGCAAACACAAGTCGTGTTTATGCAAAGTTTGGTGTTGAGATTTATGTAGCAGCAAAGAAGGGTGAACCCGATCCAGAAGCGAACCGGGCTCTGAAAGTTGTATTAGAACGTGCAAAAACTTACAATGTACCAAAAGCGATCATTGACCGTGCGCTTGATAAAGCTAAAGGCAGCGCTGAAGAAAATTATGAAGAGCTTCGTTATGAAGGATTTGGACCTAGCGGTTCAATGATCATCGTTGATGCGCTCACAAATAACGTTAACCGGACAGCTCCATTGATCCGTTCAACCTTCAGTAAGAATGGCGGAAATATGGGTGTCAGCGGATCAGTAGCTTACATGTTTGACTCTACGGCCGTTATAGGTGTGGAAGGTAAAACTGCTGATGAAGTAATTGAAATGATGTTTGATGCAGAACTTGATGTACGCGATGTGCTGGAAGAGGATGATGCAGTTATTGTTTATGCAGAGCCTGATCAGTTCAATGCAGTGCAAGAAGTATTCAAAAATGCAGGCATCACTGAATTTACTGTTGCTGAGTTAAACATGCTTCCACAAAACTATGTGGCACTCCCAGAAGATGCTCAAGCTCAATTCGAGAAATTGATTGATGCTTTGGAAGACCTGGAAGATGTTCAACAAGTGTATCATAACGTAGATTCAGAAGAAGAATAATTTAAGTTTTATAAAGGGCGATGGAGTTCGCCATAACTGTCTCTCTGAGACTAATGACTCCTACCAGTGTGAGCTTCCCTGGTAGGGGTCTGTTTTATTGTTGAGACTAATTTATTTTGTCCTTAGGAGCTGTCGAGATGAATCCATGGTCTACCCGATGGTTTGAAATCACTAAGAAGCGAAGTTATTTTGCACTTTGGAGTACTTTTATCAAATGGATTGTGCTTGGTAGTGTGGTTGGCATTTTATCCGGCACCGCCTCTGCTTTTTTTCTGAAAAGCTTGGATTACGTTACAGATGTACGTTTAGAGCATCCGTGGCTACTTTATTTGTTGCCTCTTGGGGGAGTACTTGTTAGTTTCTTATATATGCGATATGGCAAGAACAGTTCTAAAGGCAATAACCTCATTCTAGAACAAATTCAGGACGGACAAGAAACCATACCTTTGCGAATGGCTCCATTGGTGTTGTTCGGAACATTAGTAACCCACTTATTTGGTGGATCCGCTGGGCGTGAAGGGACAGCTGTTCAAATGGGCGGAAGCCTTGCGGAATGGTTCGGAAAGCTGATTAAAATCAGTCCTATGGATCGCAAAATATTGTTAATGTGCGGAATTAGCGGTGGTTTTGGATCTATATTCGGCACTCCACTAGCAGGAACTTTGTTTGGTCTAGAGGTAGTAACCATTGGACTTATTAGTCAACAGGCATTACTTCCATGTTTTGTGGCTAGCTTTGTTGGTGATCTGGTCACCACTCGATTGTGGGGCGTTCATCATACACACTATGTAGTGAATGAATTTCCAGCCTTAAGTTTAATGATTATTCTAAAAGTGGTATTGGCCTCTGTAATTTTTGGTCTCGTGAGTATGCTTTTCAGTGAACTGACTCATTTTCTAAAAAGAATCTTCACCGCCATGATAAGCAATCCAATGATAAAAGGTGCAGTAGGTGGATTAATTATCATTGCCTTAGTATTCCTTGTAGGGTCTCGTGATTACTTAGGCCTCGGAATTCCATTAATCAAGGATTCTTTTGAGGGAGATATCTCACCGTTCGCTTTTTTATGGAAGCTGATCTTTACTGCCTTTACCTTAGGAACAGGATTTCAGGGTGGTGAGGTTACTCCGTTATTTGTGATTGGTGCCACACTAGGCAATGCTTTGGCTGAAATATTACATGTGTATGGACCCTTTTTAGCTGCCCTCGGTTTTATTGCTGTCTTCTGTGGAGCTACTAGCACGCCTATCGCTTGCTTTTTAATGGGGATCGAGCTGTTTGGTTCGGAAGGAGCCATATACATGTTTATCGCTTGTGTGGTGAGTTATTTATTCTCCGGACATAGTAGTATTTATACTTCACAGCTTATCGGTGTATCGAAGAGCCAGTTCATTACAATTCCTCAAGGGACTAGGATCGGTACGGTCAAACGCGCCCGCAAAAAATAACAGCACCTCTCGGATGGTGGTTGACAAGTGCGGGTACACGATTTAAAATGTAGCCAAACGAAGGGATGGTTCAACATGATTCATGTGGAAACTGAAAAATTATATACCAGAAGCTGCTCCGAACAATCGGATACAAACGATGAAACGTTGTCCGGAGCTTAATCAAAAAGCGAATCGCTTTTTATATCATCGAAAGATAGCTAGGTCATTTTAGTGTGATTATTCATGCTTATTTGATTACGCCATCTTCCGATGTTAATGATTAAGAGGCTGTAGACAATTTTCGTCTACAGCCTTTTGTGTTTGTAATGTTCAGTTTCCAAACTGACAATTATCTATTTGTGCCGTCTATTCGTGCACGGATAAGCAGAAGGCTTGCGCCCAAGGGCGCGGTGTCTTCTGCTTTTTTTGTGCTTAAAAACAATTATAGAAAAGAGGAAAGTAAATGAGTTTACTTGAGGTTTCTAATTTATCACATGCTTTTGGAGATAAAGTGCTGTATAAACAGGTTTCTTTGGAAGTCTACAAAGGGGAGCATGTAGGTGTGGTGGGTCAGAATGGAACAGGGAAAAGCACATTAATTGGTATTCTGACGGGCGAGGTGATCCCTGATGGTGGAACGATTAAATGGCAGCCCAATATCAAAATAGGCCATCTTGATCAATACGCGGTTATTGATGGGTCAAGTACAGTTCAAAGTTATTTAAGGCGAGCGTTCACTGAATTATACAAAATGGAAGAAAAGATGAATGCACTTTATGCGGAATGTGCAGTTACTGGCAATGAAGTGCTTTTGCAGAAGGCAGCAGACCTTCAGGAACGACTCGAGGCGCTCAACTATTATTCTATCGAGAGCAATATCAGTAAAGTGGTTACGGGGCTAGGATTAAACGCAATGGGGATGGACCGTCCTATTGATCAGCTTAGTGGGGGGCAGCGAACCAAAGTTATATTGGCAAAGCTGTTGCTTGAACAACCTGATGTGTTATTGCTCGACGAGCCCACCAATTATCTCGACACCACGCATATTAACTGGCTTGCTGAATATCTGATAGCGTTCGATCAAGCCTTCATTGTGGTCTCTCATAACTATGCTTTTCTCGATAAAATATCAACAAGCATTTGCGATATTGAAGGGGAAACGATTAAGAAATATCATGGCAAATATGCTGATTTTTTGAGACAGAAGGAGCATTTTCGCGAGAGCCATATCCGGCAGTACCATGCACAGCAGAAAAAAATTGAAGCCACTGAGCAATATATCCGGAAAAATGTTGCTGGTGTTAATTCTAGAATTGCCCGTGGCCGTCAGAAGCAGCTGGATCGTATGGAGAGAGTCGCTGCACCGACGTTTGTCACTAAAGCATCTATCCGTTTTCAAGAGCTTCCTGTTAATGCACAAGTTGCGCTTAGAGTAGACCATCTGGTGGTTGGTTACGTCAAACCGCTGCTGCCCAAATTAACATTTTCGATTCGAGGAGGACAAAAGATAGTCATTACAGGCTTTAACGGCATCGGAAAATCAACATTGCTGAAAACATTAGTTGGTCAAATCTCCTGTGTTGCCGGGGCTTTCCGCTTTGCCGAACAAGTCTCTATTGGTTACTACGAGCAAGATTTAATTTGGGAAAACGATAACATGACACCTATTGAAATCGTCTCATCGTTTTATCCAAAATTGACTATTAAGGAAATACGTCGTCATCTAGCATTATGTGTTGTAAAAGATAGTCACGTTACACAGCCTATCCGTACACTCAGCGGTGGCGAACAATCTAAAGTTAAGCTGTGTCTTTTATTGCTTACAGCATGTAATTTCTTAATCTTAGATGAGCCCACCAATCACTTAGATGCCGAAACAAAAGATGCTTTACAGAATGCTTTAATCCAATTTAAAGGTACAGTGATTCTGGTTTCTCATGAGGAGCAATTTTATCAAGGGTGGGTGGATCGTGTAATCAATATTGTGGATGAAAATAGAAATAGAGAACTAAAGTATAGCCATAGATAAGGTTAACTAGTAACATGAAGCTGTTCCAAATTAATACAATCGTCTTCAAATGGCTTCCTGGTTTAAGTGGTTTAAGTGAATATTAAGGAGGGTTCCAATCAGACATGTACATTAATAAATCTTCGTTAGCTCAGTTTGCTCAGGGCAATAAGATCTCAGATGTAACCATGGATAGATATCTTACACAATATTTAGATCTTTACGATAAGGTAGAACCACACGTGCGTGCTTTCGTGCCAGAGGAGAACCGAGCAGATAGAATAAAAAATGAAGTGGCTGGGGTAAGAGAGAAGTATTCAGAAATTCCTAAACCATCGCTATATGGAATACCTGCTGGAATCAAAGATTTAATTCACTTAGATGGGTTGCCTACCCGTGCAGGGTCGAACCTCCCCTCACAAGCTTTGACGAAGTCTGAAGGCAGTTTTATTCAAAAGCTTCGGCAAAAAGGGGTTTGGTTCACCGGCAAAACAGTGACGGAGGAATTTGCTTATGCCGGACCTATCACAACCCGCAATCCTCATCAGCTGGATCATACGCCTGGCGGTTCTAGTGCAGGCTCTGCTGCTGCGGTTGCCGCGGGCATCTGTCCATTTGCGATAGGTACACAAACTTTGCGTTCTGTTATGGCACCTGCTTCATTTTGCGGAGTGGTCGGCTTTAAACCTAGTTATGCGCGTATCCCTATAGATGGTGTCCAATTGATGTCGCCATCTTTTGATACGTTTGGATTTTTCACTCAGGATATGGAGGGTATGGACTTTCTCGCCGCTGAGCTTGTAACGGGATGGAGACCTTTTAAAGAAGCTCGTAAACCTGTACTGGGGATACCCGAAGGTGTGTACATGACATTATTGGAGGATGACACCAAGATAACCTTTCAGAAGCAGCTTAAGAAGCTTGAGGAAGCAGGGTTCAGCATAAAAACAGTTGCGATGCCGTGGGAAGATAGCTTTATCTACGGAGATGCCATGGTGAGGTTTGTACATGGAGAAATGGCGCAAGTCCATGATCCACTATTTGATGTTTATAAAGATCTTTATGATGATACCGTACGGCAGGCTATTTTATCTGGACGAACCATTACTGAGGAAGAACTGGAAGGATATCGTAGCGGACAACTCAAGCTCAGAAATGATCTATTAGATGTGCAGAAGTCACAGGGGATTGATCTGTGGGTTTCGCCGGCTCAGGCAGGAACAGCTCCGCTGTGGGGAACACGAACCGGATGGACCGGAATGACGGCCATTTGGTCATATGCTGGAGCGCCTGCGGTGAGTATTCCAGCTGCCACTATAAATAACATGCCATTAGGGTTTCAATGTATCGGGGCATATGGTAGGGATGAAGAGTTAATTTATTGGAGTAAAGTGGTTTCTTTAGCGCTTCAGTGATTCTATGGCTTTAGAAATGGAAGGTGTTAAGTTGAACGATCAAAGTATTGTGTTTCCTGCGTTGCATACAGAAAGAATTGAATTGCGGATTTTAAATCTAGAGGATGCAAATGTAGTCTTTAGACATTTTTCTGATGAAGAAGTAACTAGATATATGGACATTGAGCCCTGCAAAGATCTAAAAGAAGCTGAAGAGATCATTCAGTATCATTTGGACGATTCGGGTTGTAGATGGGGAATGTTCGAAAAAGCGAATAATGAGTTTATCGGCACCTGCGGATATCATTATTTAAGAAGAGTAGGCAATGAATTTACAGCAGAGGTAGGCTATGATTTATCCAGAGCGTTCTGGGGCAAAGGCTACATGTACGAAGTGATGAAAGAGATTATTGATTTGGGATTCTTGAAATTGGGGTTTACTAGTATTGACGCTACAGTTGAGCCAGAGAATGTTAGATCCTTAATGCTGCTAGAGCGATTAGCGTTTGAGCAGGACGCTGAACTTCGTGATCAATTGTTGTATTTTGTTCTAAAACGTAATCGGTAGATTACACAGTAGGTCTTCGTTTTATTTGAAGATCTACTTTTTTTTGTATAAAGTGAGAGTTTTTTAAATAGGGATCGTCTATACAGTATCGTGCTTCAAGGAGGCTTCAAGGTGAAGGGACATGTACCGAAAGTTGAAAAAGAGGATGAGAGGCTATGGATCCAAAATATTCTCGATGGACATAAAGAAGACTATTCGTATCTTGTAAATCGATATAAGAATAAAATTTATGGGCTTATGCGAGGAATGGGAGCCAATCATCAAGATGCACAAGACATAACGCAGGAGACTTTTATTAAAGCTTACCGCAAGCTGGCCTCACATGATTTGGATAAGAATTTTGCGGCGTGGCTATATGCTATCGCGACTAATTTACTGAAGGATTTGTGGAAAAAAGACCGACCAACAGCGAGCTTGCCGGACAACAATGCCGAACATTCTCTTTCAGATAATCCAGAAGAAGAATTAATGCGATCGGAGCATCGCACAGAGCTGCTTCACCTGATGCAGAAGCTCCCGTCTAATTATCGTACGGCTTTACTGCTTCGTTATACCAATGATTTAAGCTACGAAGAAATGTGTATGGTTCTAGATGTTCCATTAAGCAAGATTCAAAATGATTTATACCGGGCTAAACAGCGTTTGAAGCAGCTAATTACACTCCAGGAGGTGAAGACCGATGAGGTGCTTAAATTCCTATGAGATCGAAGAATATATTTTAAGCAAATCTATCTTACGAGATCAAGCCGTAGCTGAACATATGGCAACTTGTACGCATTGTAATATGATCTACGAAGCAGAGCTTGAAGAACAAGCTGAATGGTCGCAGGCTATGTATGAAGAGCGCTTACCAGATTCATTTACTGCTCAAGTAATGGCTTCTTTGGAACAAGTTGAGCTTGAGGAATTTACTCCAACACAAAGGAATCGCAAGCATCCGAAGCGCAATAAGTTGCTGAGATTATTTATGGGCGCGGCGTTGTTACTGGTTGTACTAAGTGCCGTGATCTTATATTCCGTTCCTACACTGGCAGAGACTTTACGTTCTCTTTTTGTAAAAAACAACATGGACATTGGCCTTCTACGAGCACAAGAATTTGGGTTAGTAGAACATCCTAATATTAAGGTGAAGGATAAGGGCTACACTATCAAAATAGATGAAGCGGTGGCAGATCCTACACGGGTAATTGTTGCGTTACAGTTGTTTGGACCGGATGGAAAGCATGATAAAAAACGCTTGGCCCTTAATGATGGGAACAGTATTGCGATTAAGGATGATCAAGGGAAGGTTGTTGGGGAGTTATACGATATAGGATTTACCAGTGACTTTTACTATTTGATCGCTAATTTCACTGAACCTCTGCAAACTGATCGAATTACGGTCGAAGGTCATATTACTGAATTGGGAAGTGAACGCAAGAACATCCCTACTCTTAAAGGCGATTGGAATTTCAATTTTTCGATGGATATGACGGAAGCGAATAAACAAACGACCTCCATGCCACTAACGGGTAGCTACACCTCCCCGGACGGTTTAACTGTGACCTTGAATAAATTAACTCATATGGTGCAAGGTGTTCGTTTTGAGTTCGATACTCAATTGAGTGAAGAGGCGTTGACCCGTTCTCCAGGCGAACTATGGAAGCAACAAGGTTTGAAATTCCATTTTGAGGATACAGTAGGAGAAGAGATTCACAGTGTTAATGCTAGAAAGTTTCCTAATAAGAACAGCGTTATGTCCTACTCTAACATTCCCGGGGCAACAAAGGGACTTATGCACTGGAGCTATACGTTTAAATATTTACCACAGGATACGCCTTATACTTTCGTATTGGATGGATATTTTATCCCAGAGAAGGATGGTTCTAGTGTGCAATTTGAGCCAGCCAAGTTGAAAGAACATCCGATTCCCTTTGCTTTTGACGGGGATGAGCTGATGTTAAATGATTTTATAGTGGAATCGTCTCCCGATAACAATGTATCAGCGAAGGAAGGTGTATTACATTTTAGCGGAAGATTGAAAAATGAATTTATGAATGATGAATGGATGTTCAAGACAATGGATGGCAAGGAATACAAACTCACTAAACAAGGAGCGCATTCTATCAAAGGGGAAGGATGGAAGGATGGATATATTATAATTGTTCAATCTCAGTCAAATAATCAAAAGAAATATTTCCAATTCCGTGCCGAAGGCCTTACACAAATTCCCGAGCAGCTTCAATTAATACGCACGATAAACAATCGAATGTATACTAATGTAGACTGGTCCGTTCCTATCATGGAAGCTAGCAAAAAAGAGTAAATATAGTTATTTGGTTTCCGGATTGTACAAGCAAATAAGGGGGAATAAGCATCTCATATACTATCACAATCGAAAAGAGGTGGTAGTTTATGACTGCTGCAGAGAAGAGAAAAATTCAAAGAGCTTTGAACGCATTGCGTAAGCAAAGAGTGATTCTGAAAGAAAGTCTTAAAAGAATTGAAGCCATTCTTTGCAGGTTGCCTATTGGCAGTCGTGAAAGATTTGAATTGTTAGCAGTAAGAGACTCAATAGTAGAAGCGCTTCGACTAAATGCAATTGCCATTAGAAATTTAAAAGATGCTACTTGTTCTTGTTAATTACCCTAATACCAGTTCTACGCAGCTTTTGCGTGGAGCTGGTTTTTTTGAAATAATAAGATTCACACTATCCGTTATGATACTATAAACTTAATATGTCGATAACGTAAAAAAGAGAGGAAACCATTTATGACCAACAAATTATACTACAATTCAACATACCTGACTGATTGGCAAACCCGTGTGACTGAAACCATAGAACGAGAAGATGGTCTTTATGTTCTTTTGGAGGAGACGGCTTTTTATCCGCATGGTGGTGGACAACCCTGTGATCTAGGATCTATTCAGGGAATTCCTGTGCTTGATGTAATCAGTGAGGAAGAGCTTGTACTACATAAGCTGGAACGTTTACCTAATGATGAATCGGTAGCTTGCCAGCTCGATTGGAATAGAAGATTTGACCATATGCAGCAGCATAGTGGCCAGCATTTGCTCTCAGCGGTTTGTCTAGAAAAACATAACTTTATGACCTTAAGCTTTCATTTAGGTGAGGATTATTGCACCATTGATATAGAAGTGCCAGAACTGAATGCTGGTCAACTGTCCTCGATAGAGAGAGAAGTTAATCGGCAGATTTACTTAAATCACAATATTCTCAGCTATTTCGTAACAGGGGAAGAGGCTTCACAGCTTAAATTGGTTAAACAGCCAAAAGTGACAGAGAACATCAGGATTGTTGAGATCAAAGATGTTGAATACAACGCTTGTGGGGGGACACATGTGTCCTCAACAGGTGAAATTGGAATGATTAAGCTTCTGAAAGCTGAAAAAATAAAAGGGAATACGCGGATTTATTTTAAATGTGGATACCGGGCTTTAGAGGAATTTAATACCAGTCAGCAAATCCTTGGTACACTATCTTCCAAATTCAATACAGGCAAAGATGAAATTATCGATCGAATTGAAAAATGGGAAAATGAACAAAAGCTTCTGCAAGCTGAAATTAACCTGCTTAAAGAAAAAAATGACGACTATGTCGTGCAAGAGCTTTTAAATGAGCAAGCGGGAAAGATAATCGCACAAGTATTTGAGGATAAATCGCTAAAAGATCTACAGAGCTTAGCTAATAAGCTGACTTCGAAATGTGATCTTCCTGTATTATTAGCTACTTCTGCGGAGAATAAGGTTGTGTTTGCGCAGAATGGGAGCCTGGAGATTTCCTGTGGAGCTTTTTTCAAAGCTCATCTAGGCAGCTACAACGGTAAAGGCGGGGGCAGCGATAAACTGGCGCAAGCAGGATTCCCAACTCGGGAGGATGCTTTGGCTTTTTATGAGTTTGCTAGAGGGTGAAATGAAACTTTTTCCATTATCTTCCGTCTAATTACATATGATTATAATGTCGAAGGAGACGGATAGAAATGAATAAATGGAAAGTAACGCTAGGGATCTTTGCTGTTTTGATTTTAAGTACTGGGTATGGATCGGCATCTGCGCAAGCAGACAAGCAAATTCAATTCAACTATAAAGAAATTGGAATCAGCAGTAAACAAGTCATCGCGGAGAATACAACTTTTGTACCTTTGAAATCACTTGCAGATGCTATGGGTTATACGTTATCGTGGGATCAAAAATTAAAAACGGCCAAGCTGGTACGTCCAGAGCGTGAAGTCATCTTCACTGCGGGTGCTACAACGTCAAAAGTGAACGGGGGAGCGATGGGATTAACAAAATCTCCACGTATCATAAAAGGTTCGTTGTACGTGCCATTGGTCTCTGCGGTCAGTGTACTTGGGGGTAAAGCGGGGCTAAATAAAACGGATGGAATTATCCACATCGTTGATGAACCTAGATTTGTTGCCGCTTCTGTAGAAGGAAGATCCTATTGGATATCTCAAAAAAACGGTGATTTATATTACCGGGCTACAGCAGCTGGGAAACCAGTAATTATTGGCCAACTACCGCTCAAGGGATCCGCTTACAATCATGGATTTGAGATCAAGAAATTTGGAAATGGCAAGTACTTGCTCCAGTTAACAGACAATCACTATGCTATGTTTAATGATTTCAGCAACAGCTATCAGGTACTAGTTCAAGCAGGTACAATAATTCAGCAAATGGATTATCATTATATGATCTCTGCTTATCCTCATGCGCCTCAAGTGCCCTCCACTCAGGTGTATATGACCGATGGGAAGAACGTTCAGTATATTACTAAGGATGGCGGTTTGGGCAAGTTGTTTGAGATGGAGAAATTAACCGGGGCAACCGGTGATTTCATAGTGGAGTACGCCGCGGAGGATGTGGCACTCGTTCGCTTATTAGATACAACACAATTATATATTGTCTACAGCAGTACAGGAGAAATCGTCAATCTCAGTGAACAACTGATTACTAGTGAGGATCGTAAAGAATGGGATAAAGTAAATGATGGCAGAGATCAATACATTCTGAGCAGAATGTTAGGGATGAAAAGCCGTAAGGGGAATGTACTGACCTTCACCTACACGCCAATCCTTGAGGAAAAAGCAAAAACAGTGACATATACACTTCAAGCGAAATAATTCGGAATCACATCAATATAATTAGTACAAAAAAAGAGCGATGTTGAACATCGCTCTTTTTTATGTATTTATGATTATTTCGTCGTCATCATACTTCCACCCTTAATCTGAACGGGTTGATCATTTATAGATACCCAAACATCTATGGCAGAATTGTTGCGGATAATCGTTTTGTCGGCACTTAATTTCAGTGAATACAGGGCAGTGACATAATCATAAATCTCAATATTAGTAGCGTACCAAATATCTGTATGTCCACCTGCTTGTTGGCAAAAGGTTTCGATTAGCTCCCAATTGTTCTGCTGTGCGAACTCATAGCTATGGCCCCAAACATAACAGAGTCTTAGTTTCTGGGAGGGTCCTTCCATTGTGAATCGCTCCCAAACCTGATGCAGATCTTCAATATGGTGGCAGGTTGGATGCCATTCCATGAAATTAAGAGGCATATCAAATTGTTTAGTAGAGTGAACAGTGCGGCTGTATTCAATTCCTACGGACTGAAGTGGTGCAATTATCTCCTGAGAGTATGTACCGTAGGGGTAGGACATGCCTCGCACTGGATAATCCACCAGCTTTTCCAATCGTTTACGGTCTTCGAACAGCTCTTCAATTACCATCGGTAAAGGAAGACGCTCTAGATGTGGGTGAGTAACGGAATGGGCGGACACTTCATGATTCCTGAGCGAATGCTTAACATCAGCGGGCGATAAGAACCCAGGTGCATTGATCATTGCACTATTTAAATGGAAGGTCCCTTTGATTCCATATTGATCAAAAATACCAGCCAAGCGGATATCGTGTTTCTGGCCGTCATCATAGCTCATAGTGAGCGCCTTAGATAATCCGCCTGGGAATAAGTTGAATTGAAGTTTCATGAATTCACACTCCTATAATTTGGTAATCTCGAAATTACTTCTTCCAATTATAAACAATTAACGTTATAATCAGATTCCACGTTTAAAAAGGAAAGAGTTTTCAGTGAAAAATATACACTTAAGGAGAGATGCTATCTGCCTGACTTTCTCTACGTTGTAAAACTGCTCTATGTAAAAGACAAAAGAAACTCACTTTTATATTTTATCACTAACCTGCTGAGCCCACCAATTCTATTTGCAGAGCTGTTCATAACGAAATATGTGGTTGACCTCATTCAGAACTTCACGACTAACGCCTACCTACATATCTTACTATTGGTAAGTTCACTGATGTTAATTTTATATCTGGCTGGCATCAATGGTTCTCTTCGAGCCATTTCTGTAACCAATTTAACGGCAACCAGTATTTATGAACTGGAACATAGTATTTTGGCTAAGACCTCTAAATTATCGACGGCTTTATTGGAAGACCCCGCAACAAAAACGATTAGAGAAAAAGCAAAACGGCTTTCCCTGATCGATTTATTAGATCAATGGACCGGAGTGACAATCCACTTTATAACATTAATCGCACTAATCGTAGTTCTATCCTGTTATGGCTTTTATATCCTGGCAGTGTTCATTTTAGTTGTACAAATTCTGCAGCTTTACCTCATGAGATGGATGTCTCGGAAAGTAGAGGCCATTTCAGCGAATCAAACCTCCTCTGTACGAATGATTAATTATATCGTTGATTTGCTGGTTAGTAGAAATACCCTCCCGGAAGTAAGAATGTACGGAATGTCCTCCTACTTGGTTACCACAATGAAAGAAATCTTCAATGGAAATTTCAAACAAATGCACCGAAAAGTTATTTTATCTGAGACCTTAAGCTTCTCCCAAAGTATAATAATGACTTTATTAAACGGGCTTACGATTGCTATTTTAGCAATTACGCTTGGAGGTAGCGGGCAGAGCGCCGGACTTTTCGTATTATTACTTCAGATATCTAGTCAATTATTTATTGTCATTCCTGCACTAACAAGGATGTATTCTGATCTGACCAAAAGTCGCTTGCGCTTCAATGAGTATAGTGCGTATTTGGAACTTGAAGAGCAAGTTCAAAGAGATCCGGAAGATTCCATAAGGAATACCGATGCGATGCAGATCACAATTCAGCAGTTGAATTATCGTTATGCAACCAATGCAGAGGACACGCTTAAAAATATAAACATGATCCTCAAACCTGGTGAACGAGTTGCTTTTGTAGGTGAGAATGGTTCAGGAAAATCCACGCTCATCAAGCTGATAGCAGGGTTATATCATCCAACAGCGGGAAACATCCAGTGGTTTAATGGAGAGCAGGAAGTTCTGGCTCATAACGTCACAAAGGGTGTGAGAGTTGTATTTCAGGATTTCACTAAATTACATAGACCAATTCGAGAAAACATAGCCATGGGGAATATTGCTGCCATGTATGACGATTCAAGATTATTAGCTGCGATGAGAAAAGCAGAAGCTGATTCCTATGGTGTTGCGTTGGACACTTTAGTAGGTCCACAGTTTGGGGGGATCGATCTGTCTGGTGGACAATGGCAAAGACTTGCGATTGCACGTGCTTATCTCAACAACGGCTCGCTTACGATTTTTGATGAACCTACTGCAGCCCTCGATCCTTACGCGGAACAGCAGGCGTTTGAAACCTTTATGAAATTAGGAGAGCAGCAGACCTCCATTATTGTGACACATCGGCTATATATGTCCAAATTTGTTGATAGAATTTTTCTGTTTGAGCATGGACAAATCGTTGAAAGTGGAACACATGAAGAATTAATGATTTTGGATGGTAAGTACAGGGGAATGTTTAACCGCCAGTCCTCTTTATATGGCTGAGAAAGGAGAGATTCTGCTGAGAAGAGACCTTAAGAATATTTTAACGATACTGGCACGGATGATTGGAATAAGTCCAGTAATCTCAACAATAACGATCATAGTTCCTATAATCAGTGGATTATTAACTTTTTACTCGTATTCTGTTCAAGTTCATATCATTAATGCAGTAGCTGCTGGTGCGATAACCTTTATTCCGATTCTATGGTTTGTTTTAATTCATGGAGTACAAGCCTGTTCATTGAGTATAACCAACATAATGAAAAGTCGAATGAATGCGGAACTAACTCTCGCTTTCCAATCCGAGCTGATAGATATTGCAAACCAAGTTGACTTTGAGGATTTTGATGATGAAGAGTTTGGGAACAAGCTGCAAAGAGCTAAAACAATAGTTGGAGAAGATTTAGAGGGAATTACTGGTTTTTTGGTGTCCAGTGTAGGAAATATCTCAGGACTTATAAGTATCATCTGGTTATCGGCTACAAGTGGATATTTTTTAGTCACACTGGTGGTGGGTTTAATGATCGTATCTACTTTATCTTTTCGAATGTTTACTGAGATTAAAGTTAGAAGAACAGGGCGAGAGCTTACTTTTGACGGAAGAATGGGGGATTATCTAGCTGTAACTTTGGAAGATCCTAATGCGATTAGGGAAATGCGAATCTATAACTCTATCTCCTATTTTACGGATCTCTGGGCAAAGCTTATGAAGAAGCAGCATGATAAAAGGTATAGTGCGAGGAAATTCGAAATCAAAACAGGGATGATTGTGGCTATGGTTCAGACGAGTGCTATTTTTATCGTATTGGTCTATCTGTTAAGTAAAATGGGGGAGTCAAATACAGTTATTGTGGGGACAATCTCAGTATTATTTCTGGCTTTGTTAACTTGTGGTGGTAAAATCATGAGTTTGACCTGGCCGCTAAGCAAGCTTTACATCAGCAGCAGTAAATTATATGACTTAAATGAAGTGCTTACCTATAAAAATAGAGATTTTCGAAAAAATAATATCAATAACAGCTCTGAAGCTATGCTTCCTATTACCGTTTCAAATGTCTATTTTAAATACGCCAAATCCAGTAAGTATGTTTTATCTAACATCAATATGGTCATAAAGCCCGGTGAGAAAATAGCCATCGTTGGAGAAAATGGAGCAGGAAAGTCTACCTTGATCAAATTGTTATTAGGGCAGTACACTGCTAGTTCTGGATCTATTTACTGGAAAGACAGTCCAGAACCTCAAGGTAAAGTATCCGTCGTGTACCAGCATTCTATTAAATTCGAACTGACACTAAGAGAAAACATCCTGTTGGGGGATGCCAAATCTTCGCCGGACGATGTGAAAATACTAAGTATTCTGGAAAAATGTGAGCTGATGGATTTGTTTTACGAATTAGGGGGACTAGATGTAAGGTTAGGTCAAATGCTTGAAGGAAGCAGGCAGCTATCAGGCGGACAGTGGCAAAAGCTGGCGATAGCGCGTGCGTTATATAATGATGTGGATCTTATAGTGTTTGACGAACCTACTTCTGCGATTGATCCGAATGCTGAGATGCAGATCTATACACAATTATTAGATATCTGCCAAGATAAAGCTGCCATCTTCATTTCACATAGACTGGGCTGGGCGAAAAATGTGGATACGATCTATGTTATTGATAATGGAAGTATAGCTGAAGTGGGGCAGCATCAAGACTTAATAAATAATAAAGGGATTTATGCAGATATGTACGCTTTACAATCATCTTGGTATAACTAAAAATGCTTAGCATAGTAGTTTTCACCTTAATTATATTCATGAGGTTTACTAAAAAAATCCACAGCAAATTTCCGGAAATGTATAGCTGCTTGCGATAAAAAGTGCTTTCTGCTCCATGCGATGCCAAAAGAGCGTTGACATAGCGGATCTGTTATTTTTAATTGAACAATTTCGGTATTTTGACTTCTTCTGCCTAAGGAGAGAGGGAGGGTGAAGGTGATTCCTAGTCCCATTTCTACTAGGGTTTGAATGGCGCTTACTTCTTCAAGCTCGAACGTAATTTGAGGTTCAAATCCAGCTTGTCGGCAAAATTCATCTGAAATTTCACGGAAATTATATCTAGAAGATAAAGAAATGAAATTCTCACCTGCAGCTTCTATCAAAGAAATACTCTTTCGATTAGCAAAGTGATGGTTCTTGGGCACAGTTAAACATAATTCTTCTTCTGCTAAGGTATGCCACTCGATATCTGGTCCGGTAACAGGTGTAGATGATATGCAAAAATCAATCGCTGCACTCTCTAAATCATTTCTCATTTCTAACGCAGAGCCAAGCTGGCGTTGGATGATCCGTACATGCGGATGAAGGGTAAGAAATTCTTTTAGTAAAGTGGGCAATACATACGGGAGTGTGGCCGCAATGGAAATTACTCCATGTTCAAGTCCAGCCATATCTGTGAGCTCACGCTGTCCTTCTTCAAGTTCCATAAAAGCTTGCTCGACGCGTTGCAGATAGGTTTTGCCGAATTCGTTCAATTTTATATTTCTGCCTTGTCGCTCGAATAAGGGAACACCTAAGTTTTTCTCTAAACGCTGTATGGAATTACTAAGGGAGGGCTGAGATACATTTAATTCTTTTGCGGCCTTAGTCATGTGTTCATGGCGTGCAACTGCCTGAAAATATTGAAGCTGAAGGAATTCCATAACAAAAACCTCACTTTACTTATAACTCTAATGTGATCTATCGATCATATAATATGTATTTTACTTAATTAATTTTCAGTCCTATACTATTGTAACATATAAAAAGTTATAGGTAGGATGGAGAGAGTCTGTTGTGATTAGAGAGAAAATATGGACCCGCAATTTTATTGTTGTTTGCTTAAGTAGTTTTTTTATGTTCCTGACCTTTTACATTCTGGCAACTGCATTCCCGTTATACGTAAAGGAAAGTTTGCACGGGAATCAGCAGCAAATGGGGTTAGCGATTACTATCTATGTAATAGGGGGAGTGTTGATCCGTCCTTTTTCGGGACAATGGGTCGATAAATTCGGTAAAAAGAAAATGGCGGTTATTGGCCTAACCATTTTTCTAATCGCCTGTATTGGTTACTTCGGATCTAATGGAATTGTATTATTCCTGGTGATTCGTTTCCTACACGGAATGAGTTATGCTGTTGCCTCTACAGCTACAAGTACAATAGCCTCGACGCTAATTCCTTATTCACGTCAAGGAGAAGGCATCGGTTATTTTAGCATGTTTATGAGCATTGCTATGGTCATTGGACCCGCATTGGGGCTTTTTCTCTGGAAAGATGAGAATATTAATGTATTACTGTTAGGCGTATGTGTGATTGCTGCTCTTTCGCTGTTATTCACGTTAGGTGTTCGGATGCCAAAAGAAGATAAGGCTAACGTTATTGAAGCTATTAAGGAACCTGCGAAGACGCGAAAAGGGCTCCGCTGGAGAGACGTAATCGAGCCAAAAGCCTTGCCGATTTCACTTGTCGGATTTACGCTTGCTTTTTCCTACAGCTCCTTGTCTGGATTTATAGCTTCTTTTACGAAAGAAATTCATCAATCACAGCTTACTGGTTATTTTTTTGTGGCTTTTGCAATTATGATTGTATTGTTTCGCCCGGTTATAGGTAAAGTATTCGATAAATATAATGAGCATATTCTCATCTATCCCGGAATTCTAATCTTCGCCGTTGGATTGCTTAGTTTAAGTCAAGCTCGGTCTGGTTTGATGTTAATGATGTCTGGTGTCATTATGGGAATTGGATATGGTGCACTTATGCCATGTTTCCAGACTCTTGCGCTTAAATTAGCGGCTAAAGATCGTAGAGGTAGTGCGAATGGGACCTTTTTCTTGTTTTTTGATTTGGGTTATGGAGCGGGCTCGTATTTCATGGGTTTAATTGCTTCTTATACGGATTACCGAATGATGTATGAGGTTGCGGGGGGAGTAACACTTCTTTCTCTTGCTGCGTACTATTTGCTTCATCATGTACCTCAGGCCAAAGCTAAGCTGCACATACAAAAATCAAATATAGACGTTGTATAAATAGATGGTCTTGGCTGTATGATATAATTATTAGAAAAAAATATGGGGAGAACTGTATGACTACAATCATTGATAAAATTGCATGGATTCATATTCAGAATGGACAAGTTTTGTGTGCGCGTTCCAAAGGGAAAGATACCTATTATTTGCCTGGAGGAAAAAGAGAAGCTGGAGAAACAGACGAGGAGACGCTCGTGCGCGAAATCGAGGAAGAGATCTCTGTTCGTATTAAAACAGAAACCATCTCCTATTTTGGAACCTTTGAAGCGGAAGCTCACGGTAAAGCTGAAGGCGTCATAGTTAAAATGACATGTTATATCGCCGATTTTGAAGGTACACTTAGTCCTGCGTCGGAAATTGAAGAGTTATCCTGGTTATCTTATAAGGATCGAAATGGTGTTTCAGTCGTTACACAGATCATTTTTGATCAATTGCATGAGCATAAATTACTTTCCTAATCCACAATTTAAAGTTCTGAAAGCCCGTTTTAAGCCTAAGAGATGGCTTGAGGCGGTCTTTTTTTTGAAAATATATGAAAGGCTTATAGGGGCAACAACATCGTTTATTTTGGTTTAGGACAGATGTCCTTTTTTAAAGGCCTGAATTGCTTTTTAATATGTAAGAGATCGAAGTTGAGGAGAGAGAGAAATGAGAGGAATTATATTTGCGTTTTTAGCGGGGGCTTGTATCACTCTGCAAGGAGTATCTAATGCTCGAATTAGTCAAGATATTGGGACTTGGCAAGCTGCGACAATTACACAGCTAACTGGGTTTATAATGTCCTTATTAATCCTGCTATTCGTCCGAGATGGCAAATCACAGGGCTTTAAACAGGTAAAACCTTTATATTTGATTGGCGGCGCCTTTGCCGCAGTCATTATTTTCAGTGAGGTAACAGCTATTCAGCAGATTGGTGTAACGTTTACGATATCCACATTGCTGATTGCTCAGCTATGCTTGACCTTCATCATCGATATTAAAGGCTGGTTCGGGATGGAAAAACGAAAGATGAGACTGCCACAATTTATCGGTATCGCGTTAATGATTGCTGGCGTCGTGATCCTGAAATTCTAAATGATCCTGATGGATAATCGATAAATGGAGGAATGAAGTTATGATTATAGGTTTGATATTAGCGCTTATCGCGGGCTCACTAGTGAGCCTGCAAAATATATTTAATACGAAGGTTAATGAGAAGGTTGGATCTTGGGCTACAACGACATTAGTGTTAGGCATGGGATTTCTGGCTTCTTTTATCATGAGTCTTATCTTTGAAGGCAACCGTATATTTACTTTGCGAAACATGGAGCCCTGGTATTGGATCAGCGGATTGATCGGAGTGGGAGTTGTAATCTGTCTCGTGCAAGGGACCAAGCGGCTTGGACCAACCTATGCGATCTCTATCGTGTTAATCTCTCAGCTTGGATTCGCTTTATTGTGGGATTCCCTCGGCTGGTTAGGGCTTGAGAAGGTTCCTTTCACTTGGAAGCAGTTGGTCGGAGTACTTGTGATTGTTGGCGGTATTCTAGTGTTTAAGCTAGGCGGTGCCCGGGAGACTCAAAAGTCGGCTTAAATCAATCCTCTAAATAGAGCTAATAAATTTGTAAGCGTGGACCCATAAGGGTTCATGCTTTTTTTTGTTATGAATAACCTATTCTCGGACGCATGACTGTCAAATTAGAAGTGATGGCAGTCACACGAGAGGAGAAGAAAATCGATTTATACTTTGCCAAAGCAGTAAATCTGGAGCATAGAAGGAAAGGAGAAATTATCTAATGTCGGGAGCGGAATTGTTAGTAGACTTGTTATTGAGGAAAGGTGTTTCAACGATTTTTGGTTACCCCGGTGGGGCCGTACTGCCTGTATATGATGCATTGTTCGATTGTGAAGGATTAGAGCATATTTTAGTACGGCATGAACAGGCTGCAGTACATGCCGCAGATGGTTACGCGAGAGCGACAGGAAGTGTAGGCGTTACACTCGTAACTAGTGGTCCTGGAGCCACCAATGCTATAACTGGAATAGCGACAGCTTTTATGGACTCCATTCCACTGATCGTACTAACTGGTCAGGTCCCCACGGATATGATTGGATTAGACAGCTTTCAGGAGGTTGATATTTATGGCATGACCATGTCCATCACGAAGCATAATTACATAGTAATGAATAAGAGTGATCTCCCACGCATCATTGATGAAGCTTTTTATTTGGCAACTACAGGACGTCCTGGCCCTGTTCTTATTGATCTGCCTAAAAATGTTATGATGGACACAACTCCAATAATATACGAAATTTCCGAACAACAATCATTTGTTTCTATTCGTGGATATTCAGTTGCTAATCAGTCTAATGGGAATGACTTGGATACGATGGCGGAGAAACTTCGGAATGCTGCCAGACCCTTACTATTGATCGGCGGGGGATGTGTAGCAGGTGAAACCCCTTCCTTATTGCTTAATTTGGCAGAACGTCTCGATCTTCCAGTTGCTTCTACTCTGATGGGTATAGGGGCGTTTCCATCTGATCATCCATTGCACTTAGGAATGGTAGGTATGCATGGAACGGTGGCCGCGAACCGCGCTATACAAGCAGCTGATGTTCTAGTTTGTCTAGGCGTCAGATTTAGTGATCGTGTAACAGGAAAACGCAGAGCGTTCTCTCCTCATTCGTATAAAATCCAAGTGGACATAGATGAAGCTGAATTTGATAAAAATATAGAGATGGATCTAGCTCTTTGTGATTCTATAACAAACGTATTACAGGAAATGCTTAATCGCTTATCAGATAGAAAGATTCCTGAATGGCATGACCAGATCAATGAATGGAGCAGATGTCCAATTCAACCATTTAGAGATCATCATGAATCGAGATTGACACCTCAAGACGTTATTCGGTACGTTGATCATGCAACTGTCTCCGATGCTATTATTTCCACGGATGTAGGACAACATCAAATCTGGACAGCACATCACTATAATTTTAAAAAGCCGCGTACCTTTCTAACCTCTGGAGGATTGGGTACTATGGGTTACGGGTTTCCTGCAGCTATTGGAGCAGCAGTTGCTTTTCCGGAACGGCAGGTTGTATGTATAAGTGGGGATGGAAGCTTTCAAATGAATATGCAGGAAATCATGACAGCTGTAGATTTGCAGCTCAATGTAAAAGTAGTTATTTTGAAAAATGGTTATTTAGGAATGGTGCGTCAGTGGCAGGAACTATTCTTGAACAAAAGATACTCAGCCGTACAGATTAGTTCACCTGACTTTGCCGCACTCGCTAAATCCTTTGGTGCACAAGGTTATCAAGTCAGCACTAAAGAAGAGGCTAAAGCCATAATCCAACATGCTATGAATACCGAAGGTCCTGCTATTATGGAATTTGATGTCATCGAAGAAACAAATGTCTATCCAATTGTCCCGCCTGGGGCAAGCAACGATGAATCGATTGAAGGGTAGTCTAAATTACAAAATAAGGAGTAGAGTATCTTATGCACATAGAACTAAACGCACTAACAGTAGATAAGTTAAAAGAGAACCTTGGGGAACGGCCAGGTGATTTTAAATTGTTCTTCGATACAGAGGGTTGTGGTTGTAATGGCGTGATCGTAATTCAGATCATTAGTGAACCCTATGCTACAGATATTGAAGTTCAGAAAGAGCCTTTTACATTTTTTGTTGATCGTCAACAGGAATCTTTATTTGATGAACAGATGCGACTTGAAGCAGATGCAAATTACCCTACATTTAAATTAAGTAGTGATGCCAGTCTGTTAGGAAATAATATTCGAGTAAAAGATATTCGCTGAGTAGAGCACTGCTACACTAAAAAACCAGAGCATTTGAGATCATCTCTCAATGCTCTGGTTTCTTGAATTTTTGTTTCCGTATTAGCTGCTTGCGTTTCGTTTCTTATCCATTTGATTTTTTCATAAACGCTATATGGTCTATTTTGCTGTTAACCAGTGTAATTAACTGTTCTGCCATATAGCTCGCCGAATATTTGAAATTGACTTCAGCCCAGTGCATAATGACACCTACTGTAGCAGACATTTGGTAACTCAACATAATTTCATAATCCACGGGAGCAGCATCAGCTTCTATCTCAATCCGCATATCCTCACGCATGGATTCCCGTAAACGGTCGAACAGTTCAACAGTCATTTTCCCTCGTTCCACAGCGGATAAGGCCAAAAACTCAGCTTTATGCCCCTCAATATATTCGAACAATTGCAAAATGGAAGGGAAAACCTCTGTTGCCTCAATACGATCCAATCCCTCATAAGGGTCTATTAGCGCTTCACCTATGCCCTGTAGAAATTCATCATGTATTTCGTTAAGCAAAGCCTCTTTACTCTCAAAATGCTTATAAAAAGTCCCTCGATTGTAATCCGCTCGATTAGTCACGTCCAATATCGTAACTGAATCATAACTATTTTCCAATATTAGTTCAATGAATGCAGATTTCAGAGCTTGGCGTGTTCTTCTGGTTCTTCTGTCTTCATGCTCTTCCTGTATCAAAAAAACTACCCCCAGCTATGATCTTTTTATCGTTCATTTATAATTCCTACTTTAAAAGTAACAAAAGATCAGCCAATGTTCAAGATTTAGACATAAGTAAACACAGAGATCAGTTCTGTTGGTTAGGCGACATTGATTAAAATTCTGATTATTGAACAGATTAACTAATGGGGTGTACTCTAGTAATAGAGATAGGTTATCCCATCTCCTAAGACTATAATATATAGCCAATTCATAACAAAGGATGCGAATATACAATGAGTGAATCATATGTAAAAACTGCTGTAATTACTGGAGCTGCAGGAGGAATCGGTAAGGAGCTTGCCCGTCGATTGTCTGATCGTAAACTGAATCTTGTACTTGTCGATCTGAATGAAGAAGCGATAAAAAATGTTATCCAAGATTTAGGCTTAAATGAATCTAACTCTTTAGCTGTAGCTGCGGATGTCTCTAATGAAGAAGACGTTCAGAATTATGTTAATAAAGCGGTAGAAAAATTTGGTGCCATTGATTATTTTGCAAACAATGCCGGAATTGAAGGTCCAGCAGGTCAAATCGAAGAGCTTAACGTCAAAGCACTTGATCTTGTATACAACGTCAATGTACGTGGTGTATTTCTTGGACTACACTATGTAATTCCTGTGATGAAAAAACAAAACTCAGGTGCTATTCTGAACACTTCTTCTCTGGCAGGACTCATGGGCGCACCAGGCATGGCCCCTTACATTATGTCTAAGCATGCTGTAATTGGTCTGACTCGCGTAGCTGCAAATGAGCTTGCACCACTTGGCATTCGTGTTAATGCGGTACTGCCAGGAACGATCAATACACAAATGATGCGTAAAATTGAGAATAATTTCGGAAGTGCAGAAGAATACAAGGCAGCTAACGAAGCTGCAACACCAATGGGTCGCTACGGTGAACCGCAAGAAGTTGCCGCTGTGATGAACTTCCTTCTGTCGGATGAGGCTTCATTCGTAACGGGTTCTCTATATACAGTCGACGGTGGTATGATAGGTCAATAATGCAAGCTGATTTCGGTCATTATGGATACTCCAAATAAAGGATTGGGCCTGTGCGTTAAGCATTGGGTTCAATTCTTTTTTATTTAGGATACCCGGATCGGATTTAATAATAAGCAATCTGTTGAATTATCTTATAGAATATACAAAGGGGAATTATTCTTTTAAGTATTGCTCAGTTATTTAGATAAATTGTTGGCGAGGAGTGTTCATATGCTTGAATTATCTCAACAGGATTTTATTGAAGTGAAACCGTTACT
Organism: Paenibacillus sp. FSL R5-0928; assembly: GCF_037970385.1. Taxonomy (NCBI): domain Bacteria; kingdom Bacillati; phylum Bacillota; class Bacilli; order Caryophanales; family Paenibacillaceae; genus Paenibacillus; species Paenibacillus sp. FSL R5-0928. The sequence continues at coordinate 3,410,637 of NZ_CP150225.1, forward strand.
TACAGGTGCTCTTATTCATCCTGAAATTCTCTCCATCATCGAGGGAAATAATCCGGGCTGGATTTTTGTAGATCAACTTGTAACACCGAAAAGCGCGTTGGTATGGAGTAAGGGGATGCAAGGATTTTATATTATAGGCGATCACACCAATGGGATATTTATCAAAAGCTTAGATAGTTATGTATCCAGTCATATTGCACCGAGGATGAAAAAGCTTGGGCTGGAGTATTTTGAAGTCTCAGGTCAACACGATGAATGGGATCTGGCATTGATGTTTCCTTCTAGGAAGCTATATCCTTTTGAACAAATGGTGTTCAAGTTATTCCACAAGCCCGCTGAGTCCCTTAATAATGGGATTAGAACTATAAATCTTAAAATACAGGATTGGGAGAACTTAGATTTAAAGCACATGGAATTTGTACATGAGAATATTGATTTATTCTGGTCATCGAAAAAAGGCTTTAAGGCAACAGGCTATGGATATGCTGCTATTGAGGGAGCTGAGATCATTGGTGTATGTTATTCTAGTTTCGTTACTGTGGATACTCATGCTATCGGAATTGAAACCCTCTCCAAGTATCAGAATAGAGGAGTGGGGACCCATTTAGCGGCTTTAGTAGCGGGAGATATACTTGCAAATGGTTTTACACCTTATTGGGACTGTTCATTAGATAATGAAGCTTCCCAAAAGCTAGCTCTTCGTTTAGGATTTCAGCAAATTCATCAATATAAGTGTAGCGCTTTTTCAATATGACGGTTTCGCAAATTATTAGGTTAGGATGAACATATATGAAAATATTGCTCGTAGAGGACGATAGAACCATTGCGTCAGGACTTGAATATTCCTTGCAGCAGGATCATTTTGAAACTATTTTATGTTATGATGCAACCTCTGCTAGGAGGGTGTTGGCGGAGCAGATATCTGAAGTAACACTTTGCATTTTTGATCTCTCTCTACCGGATGGCAGCGGATATGATCTGTGTAAGATCGTGAAGGAACGGAGCGATATTCCGGTCATCTTTTTAACTGCGATTGATGATGAGGTCAATGTAGTGATGGGACTTGATATGGGAGCAGACGATTACATAACTAAGCCATTTCGGATTCGTGAGCTGTTATCACGCATTAAATCGGTGTTAAGGAGATATAACAAGCAGGCTCAGACCCCGTCTAATTTTGAACTAGAGAATGTACGGATTAATACGCTAGAAGGAAAAGTGTATAAGAACGGCAATGAAGTTCTGCTAACAGCATTAGAATATCGTCTGCTTCTGATATTTGCTAATCATGTGGGACAAGTCCTTTCCAGAAATCAATTGTTAGAGCGGATTTGGGATGTCGCCGGAGAATTTGTAAATGATAATACATTGTCTGTGTATATTAAACGCTTACGGGAAAAGTTAGAGGATAACCCGCAAGAGCCCACCTTAATCAAAACAGTACGCGGTTTAGGGTATAAGGTTGGTGATTAGGATGTTACGTAACAAAGAATTTAGATGGTTATTACTAACGATGTCTACGATCAGCCTTCTGGCGATTATAGTAACGGCATTTATTTCATCAGGGGCGATGGGGATCACGGCGGTAACTTCAGTTCTGCTTATAGGTTGTTGTTTATTATTTACCCGCTGGAGATACCGCGAAATTGAGAAGCTTTCAGGGTATCTACGTCAAATTAGCAGCGGTAATTATTCGCTCGATGTTCGTGATAATCAGGAAGGCGAGCTTAGCATTCTGAAAAATGATATTTATAAGGTGACGTTGATGTTATCGGAGCAGCGTTTGCTGTTGCAAGAGGATAAAATAAAGCTTACCAATGCGATCTCCGACATCTCCCATCAGCTCAAAACACCACTTACCTCCATGACCGTGATGGCAGATTTATTAAGCGACCCTGAACTGAACGTTGAGAAAAGAATGGAATTTACGCGGAAAATCAGTCTTCAGCTCGATCGGATTGGCTGGCTGGTTTCTTCATTATTAAAGTTCTCAAAGATCGATGCCGGAACCATTCAATTTAAAAAAGATTCAATAAAAGTAAAGAGGCTTGTTCAGAAATCTATGGAGCCCATACTGATTCCAATGGATATTAAGGAGCAACGGATCCAAATCGAAGGAGAAGACGCTACCTCATTCATAGGCGATTACAATTGGACAACTGAGGCGATGATTAATATTCTGAAAAACTGTGTAGAGCATACACCTGCTGGGGGAGTGATCACGATTTCTTTTGCAGAAAACACGCTGTTCACGGAAATTGTCATTACTGATAATGGCAAAGGAATTCCTAAGGCAGAGATCCCCTATATTTTCAAACGATTCTACAAGGGGACAAATGCAAACGAAGACAGCGTTGGAATTGGACTTGCCTTGGCGCAAAGTATTATCACTGAACAAAACGGAACGATTGATGTGATGAGTGAAGTAGGGAAGGGTACACAATTTCAGATCAAATTTTACAAGCAAGTGATTTAACACTTATAGCTTAGTGACTAGAATGTCACTTAAGAGTCACTGGAGAGTCATTGTAGACAGATATACTGATCTCATCAACAAATGGAGGTCTAACAATGGATATTTTAAAGATTGAACATCTGTCTAAAACATATGGTAAAGGCGAGACTGCAGTAAAGGCTCTGGATGACGTATCGTTTTCAATTAAAAAAGGTGAATTCGTAGCGATTATCGGACCATCCGGCTCAGGAAAATCAACCATTTTGCATTTATTAGGTGGAGTGGATAGACCGACAAGCGGCAAAGTATTTGTAGATAACACGGATATTTACGATTTGAATGAAACACAACTGGCGATCTTTAGACGCAGACAAATTGGTCTGATTTATCAGTTCTATAATCTCATACCGGTGTTGACGGTCGAAGAGAATATCACACTACCGTTACTGCTCGATCAGCATAAGGTGGATAAGAAACAGTTTGCGGATACCGTGAAGGCGTTGAATCTGGACAATCGTTTAAAACATCTGCCGAATCAGCTATCAGGCGGACAGCAGCAGCGGGTATCCATAGGCAGAGCGTTAATTAGTAATCCTGCAATTATGCTGGCAGATGAGCCAACTGGTAATCTAGATAGCAAGAATAGTAGTGAAATTATTGAATTATTAAAAATGTTTAATAAAACGTATAATCAAACACTTATTGTTATTACTCACGATGAACGTATTGCCTTGCAAGCAGATCGGGTCATTACTATTGAAGATGGAAGGATCGCTAAAGATGAGGTGATTCGTCCGTGAATATCGTAAACAAATTAACTATAAGACATTTGAAACAGAATAAGCGAAGAACATTGGTTACTATCATTGGAGTCATTATTTCTGTAGCTATGGTAACGGCTGTCGCGACCTTAGGTTTTTCTTTTATGGAATTAATGAAGAAGCAAAGTATCTCGACAAATGGAGAATGGCATGTCCAATATAGAAATGTTACTAAAGCTCAGCTCAAAGCGATAGAAACAGATGATGCGACAAAAGCACTAGTGATCTCCAACGATCGTGGTTACGCCCCTTTAGAGGGTGGGAAGAATGAGAATAAACCTTATTGGTATATCAAGGAATATAATGCAGCTGGTTTTAAACAATTTCCGATTGAACTGCTGGAAGGTAGACTCCCGAAGACAAACCACGAAGTAGTCATTTCTGAGGAGATTGCAAAGAATGCAAAAGTCACTTACAAGATGGGGGAAACTTTAACGCTTGATGTTGGTGAACGTGTCACTAGCGATGGTGAAAATAGTGGCCAACCCCTATCTCAGAATGAACGATTACGGACTGAAGAGGACACCCTGCTTGAAAAGATTATTCATAAAAAACCAATGAACTATACGATTGTGGGAGTGATAAAGCGTCCTACTTGGGAACCAACATGGTCTCCGGGCTATACTGCCTTAAGTTATGTGGATGAAAGCTTGATTGGAGCAGCCGAAAAAACCACAGCGACGGTAGTATTAAACAAGGTGGATAGCTCCATATACAAGCATGCAGAGGAATTGGCAAAAGAAAACAATATCGAGTCGATCTCTTATAATAATAGTCTGCTCCGCTACTATGGTGTGACGAATAACGATGGCTTACGTAACACACTTCTTTCATTGTCAGTGATCATTATGGTTGTGATTATCATTGGTTCCGTTTCATTAATCTATAATGCTTTTGCGATCTCTGTCTCGGAGCGTGCACGTCATTTAGGGATGCTCTCCAGCGTAGGGGCTACAAAGTGGCAGAAGCAGAATTCAGTGTTTTTTGAAGGAATGATTATCGGTTTAATTAGTATCCCCATTGGGATCATTTGCGGAATAGCAGGCATCGGGATCACTTTTATGTTTATCAATTCAATGATTCAAGATGTATTAGGCATAACAGAAAAATTAACGTTAGTTGTTACACCTCTGTCTCTACTAACCGCTTGTTTAGTTTCAATACTGACAATTTTTATATCCACTTATCTTCCAGCCAGAAAGGCTTCAAAGATCTCGGCTATTGATGCGATCAGACAAACAACCGATGTTAGGCTCTCTGGTAAAGCTGTGAAAACATCCAAGTTCGTGCGCAGATTGTTTGGTATTGAAGCAGAAATTGGTTTGAAGAATTTAAAGAGAAATAAACGCAGGTACCAAGCAACCGTGTTCTCACTTGTCATTAGTATCGTTTTGTTTTTATCTGTATCAGCGTTCACTTCTAATATGACAAGGTCGGTAGAACTCTCACAGGATGGGTTGAACTATGATATCCAAGTATATATGGGGACTGAGGACGCTCAAAAAGTGGATCGGTTGACGAAATCGATATCCAAATTACCTAATATAACGGAATATAATGTGACTAGGGAACTTAGTGTGAGTTCATGGATTGATGAAAAAAATATGGCGAAAGAATTGCAAGAGATTGTGCAGGCGGATAAGAGTGTTCTAAAGAACGGGAAATATCCTTACTACATTCAGATTTATGCACTAAATGAACAGAGTTTGAAAACCTATGCAGAAACGGTCGGCACAAATTATGAACAACTAACGAAGCTTGATCAGATGACTGCTATTGTGAATGATACGGTTACTTTTGAGGATGAGAAAGCCAAAAAAATTGTCGAGACCAAAGCTTTTCACTCTGAAGTCGGCCAAAAGCTTGATCTTTTTTATACGGATTGGGATACAAAAAAAGCGACGGATTTATTACCCGTAAAAATTGCCGCTCTAACTGATAAACGTCCCATGGGTGTACATTCAGCAATGGTTGGTGGAATAAACATCATCGTCTCTGAACAAGTCTTCGATAAACTAACAAATGATACGATGAGTAAAGATATTCAAAGTCGGCTTAACTTGAACAGCACAGACCCATTAGCGACACAGCAAGCCATAGAGGAAATGAAAGAGCGTAATATCTATGTTCAAAATGTGTATCAAAATAGACAAAATAGTGAGCAGATGATCATGTTAATGTCTATTTTCACCTATGGTTTTATTGCTTTGATTACTTTAATATCAATTGCGAATATTTTTAATACGATATCAACCAGCATATCCCTTCGTAAAAGAGAGTTCGCAATGCTGAAGTCTGTGGGGATGACACCAAATGGTTTTAATAAAATGATTAATTACGAAAGTGTTTTTTATGGAATAAAGTCACTACTATACGGGCTTCCGATTAGTATCGTTATTATGTACTTGATCTATAGATCAATGATGAGCAGCTTCTCTTATGGATTCACACTTCCGTGGATGAGTATCTTGTGCGTCATTTTGGCAGTGTTTATCATCGTTAGCGTAGCCATGTTATATTCAAGCTCAAAAGTGAAAAAAGAGAACATTATCGATGCATTGAAACAGGAAAATATATAACTATTATCCATCATTGCCGCGTTTAACGCGGCTTTTTTGTGTCATATCTGACACGTTGGTATGTAAATTCTTATAAAATCCTATGATATAATGTACACAATTGAATTGATACAGATTATAACCACGAGGTAGGTGTCAACGAATTGAGAACAATTGTCGTGATTGGCGGGGGAATTACTGGATTGTCCACCGCTTACTATTTACAGAAATCTATAGAGCATAATAAGCTAGATGTAAAAATTATTTTGGTTGAAGCCAGCGATAGACTGGGCGGCAAAATCAGAACACTAAAACAAGAAGACTTCATTATGGAGTCTGGGGCAGATTCTATGGTCACCCGCAAAACGAATGTTGCACCTCTGATTGAAGAGTTGGGTATACAAAATGAGGTTGTATATAACGCGACAGGAATATCCTTTATTTATACAGAAGGTAAACTGAAGCAAATTCCTAAAGATGCAGTCTTTGGCATTCCGCTCAGTATGGAGTCGCTTGCTACTACAGAACTGATCTCAGCTGAAGGAAAGGTTGAAGCACTCAAAGATTTCTACACACCCAATAATAAGTTTACGAAAAACGATTCCGTGGGTGATTTTCTAGAAGCTTTTTTAGGAAAGGAACTTGTCGAGAAGCAAATTTCACCTGTTCTTTCAGGTGTATATTCCGGGAAGTTGAGTGAACTTACAATTGCCTCGACACTGCCTTATTTGATTGATTATAAGAATGAATACGGCAGTATTATTCAGGGTTTATCCGCTAATAAAGCCAAATTTCTAGGAAATGGCGATAAGAAGTTCATGTCATTCAAGGGTGGTGTATCTGCCTTGATCGATTCTATGGAAGAACATCTTTCTAATTCGGAGATCATCAAAGGGATTCGTGCCGAGAGAATTGAGAAACGTGGAGAGCAGTACCGGGTAACTTTGGCAGATGGACGAATCATAGACTCCGATGTTGTCGTACTTGGAACGATGCATTCTACTGCACAAGCGCTACTTCAAGACGAAGAACTAAATGAAGATTTCAATCAGTTATATAATAGTTCAATGATTAGTGTATATTTAGGATTTAATATCCCTGATAGTCAGTTGCCTGCGAATGGCACAGGGTTCATCACTGCCAACAGCGATGATGTTCTATGTAATGCGTGTACGTGGACAAGTCGCAAGTGGGAGCATACGTCAGGACAACAGCGTCTGCTTGTCAGACTCTTTTATAAGAGCTCAAACCCTCATTATGATTCGTTGATCAAGCTATCTGAAGAGGAACTATTGAAGGTGGCTTTGAAAGATATACAGACCAGTCTCGGGATAACAGGACAGCCAGCTACCTATGATGTGACCAAATGGCATGATGTAATGCCAAATTACCATAAACTTCATCATCAAATTGTAGTATCCTTAGAGAAGAAGATGACAGATAGGTATCCTAATGTTATCCTTGCCGGATGCTCTTATTATGGAGTTGGTATTCCGGATTGTATTGCGAATGGAGAAAAGACAGCTGAGCGTATTTTGGAACAAGTAACTACACAATAAAAAGGAGGGTGTACAATCGTGAGAAGATTAGCGATCAGCTCTATGCAAAGTCTAGACTTATAAACAACGGCGGTTGTTTGTATAGAGCGAAAAATTGAGTTTACCGCTAGTGCAGTGTGCATGGGTTGTTTACAGAATAGACTTTGCTACCTTCAAACTCATTAAAAAGTTTAAGGAGCAGAGCGATTATGAAATATGTAAATGCAGATACGATTTTCCCAAAAGAATTATTAGAGGAAATTCAGAAATATATCAACGGTGGTATGGTTTATATCCCTAAGCCAGAAGAATCACATGTAAAATGGGGCGAAAAATCAGGGAGCAGAAAATACTTAAGATCTAGAAATATCGAAATCTGTCTAAGATTTGCTGTTGGTGCAACGGTTGACCAGCTTTCAGATGAATATTGCCTTTCTAGAGATAGTATCAAGAAAATTGTTTATTCAAAAAAATAGCTTATCATCCAAAAAAACCACGTTAGAGGAAACTCTGACGTGGTTTTTGGAATTTAATTATAATTTAATCTTAAATACCATATTTTTTCCGATATTTATTGATCCCATCTACAAACTGTCCTTCATACTTCACGCCTTCATCCATCTTTTTATTTGCGGCATTAATAGCTGTACTAGAAACCTTTGTTTTGTATAGTGCTTCTTTCATCATTGTCATTGCTTCTAATTGCAACTTAATCGCTTTTAAATAGATTTCATGTAACGCCTGCAATTCTGTATTGGGTGCTTTGATCTTTTTCGCCTCTATTACCAACTTAGTGTAATTGGGAATGATCACATTATTAAACGCTGTATAGCGTTGTTTTCTATTGTTACCTGTATCTATTCTGTTCTTTACATATGCCTCAGAGGCAATTTCGTCAAATTTAAAAATCGCTGCTATTTGATTAGAATAGGTTGTGAAATCTATTACTTCTTGTGGCGTTTTCATCTTTTCTTCATAATCTGCCTCAGATAGAACGGTAATAGGGAATCTTTCTTCAGACCAACCAGGAATGTTGAAGACTACTTCTGCAGAACCTTCTTGAACTCCTGTAATAATATAATCTGAGTAACCATCCAATTCAATGGTAAGTATAGATTCATCAGAAACTTCAGGTGTCAATTTTGCATATGTAAGACTGGTCATTTCGGCTAGTAAGCGAACTTTTATTTTTGTGGTTCCACCCACGGGAATAACATCACTAGACAAAGTAATACTCGCTTCGTTAAGCAATTTCTTATCAGCAGCAAACACAGTGGATGGCATTAATAGAGCAATAACCATAGTGCATAGTATCAAATATCGACCAAACCTTTTCATTTTCAATCATCCTTATCTATTGATTTTGTATTTACTGGTAGCAATCCCGTATTCCATAAACTTACTATTCCTCCCTGAGTTTTACTATAAAGTGTTTTTTCTCAAATACCAACTACTTTTTGTGCTTTAAATCTCTATACATCGATTGGGAATGGATTACTGAATTAATGAAGTCAAATATAAAGATAGATAGGGCGACAACCTGTATTTTTTGATACAAGTTGTCGCCCTATCCATTAAATATGTAATGCTATACGATTTGTTTATTCATATTCAAAGAGGCTTCAAATGCATCAATTATATACAGGAATCGTTCTGCTTCTCGGAATACATGATCCGCAAGCAATGGATGGATGATGCTCTTTATTCGACATTCCTCAATAAGATCTCGTGCCGTTTTCTTAAAGTCACGGAGAGATTTAACTGAGACTTTATTCTCGTCAAGTTGCTGACTGAGCAGGGGTTTGGTTTGGGATTGAGGACGCATGGAGCTAAGATCAATAGCTTGATACAGCAAAACATCAAAGTCATGGCTGAAATTTCTTGCTTGTTCAACAAGTTGACGTTCAGAGGGGTCCAATAAATGACCAATGAATTTAGCATGGTCTGCCATTATACGTAGGAAGAATACATTTTCATTAATAATTGCGTCTGGTAAAGGATCTAACCTACCCTGATTCAGTTCTTCCAGTCGATTTCGAAAATAGTTGGCTTCCCTACTGACATGATCCACTAATAAGGGGAAGTTCGTTCCGCCTGGAAGCTTACATTGTAGAATTAGACCTAGTATTTTTCTTTTGAACGCCCAGATATGTGAAGCTGCACTATGAACTTCCTCATTAAACTTCCGTATTACTGCTGGATCAGAATCCACAGTAAATCCGAGTGATCTATTCTCTATGGCTTCGAATGTGGCATAGAAATGGTTTGCTTCATTAATTAGTTGCGTGTCTTCACAACGAAACCCTAATTTAAGAAAAAAAGAGTGTTCTTTCATGATTCGTGACCAGAATCGTATTTCATCTAGAGATCTCGAAACAAAAGGATCCGGCATATCTGAGCACACCTCCCATTTTTATACAATTATAATATGCTAGAGGTTTGTACTATATCCGCAGAAGTTAAGGCGAGTCGAGTATATAGAAGTACAGGTACGCTTAACTTAATTATCAAATATAAATGGTGACATTATATAAAAATTAATTCTAATCGAATATGGCATATAACTAGAGCGAGGTCGTAATTATACTGAGAAAAGAAGTAATTATTGAGAAGAAATTGTGGGGGATGATGGAGATTAAGTTTGTTCCTGAACCGTTGAAGATAAAAAGTTATTCTGCCATAATATTTTAACGGAAAGTACTTACAGAGTATACAAAAGATAATTATACAGAATGTTATTTGAGTGATCTCCATTAATATATTCGAAAATTCGATAGAAGGTAGGAAGGTAACGATATGAATATCACAATCACCTTAACTGATAGTGCCTCGAAGTTTATTATTAACAACCTCTACCCACTATACTTACACGATCTATCAGAAATATGGGGGACGATTCCTAATCAATACGGGGTATTCGCGGAGGACGAGACACAGACACTGAAGGAACAGAATAAAGTCTTCGACATTTGGTGGGAGAAAGCTGGCGTTTTGTATCCTTATTTAATAAAAGAAAATGATATTCCAGTAGGGTTTGCATTAGTTGCTACACCGCCTTACACACCGTCTGCTTGTGAATTCTATTTGAATGAATTTTTTATTCTACGGCCCTTCCGTGGTAAGGGAATTGCTGAATATGCAGCTAAGGAAGTCTTTAAGCTTCATTTGGGTAACTGGGAGTTGCAAACAAATCCCACGGGCACAAATGGGAGAGCACAGCATTTTTGGAGGAAAACTTTAAAAGAATACACTGGTGATAGTTATTTAGAGGAATGCGGGAAGTCATATGATGATGAATTAAAGATGATTTTTACATTTAGTAACCAATCAAAATTATCGAATCCATAAAAGGGGATTATTTCGAAGTTATGTTTAAGAATTCATTCCTAAAAGCGAAAGCTTATAAGTACAGTTCTTTGCAATATTTGGATGTTGAAGAGCTGGAACTACAGGCGCCTGAGGATATTCTTATTGATGAACCTGGTGTGTTTATATTATGTAAATCGGTTGATGAGGGTCATAATATTCACTGGGCTGCCGAGTCTACAGAATTATTTAGGACTGCACTAATAGATCTGACCAGTAAGTTTATTCAATTACCTGTGGGTGGAACTCATAGAATGTATATCGAATTTATACATCCAGATCTCATGCCAGTTATGGAGTCTTTGGGGTTCAAGATAGTTAGTCAGTTTATTGATTTCTGGAATGAGGATATCTCAAAGAAGATCACCGATCAAGCAGAATCACCATTCATAAGAAACATTGAGCCTAAAGACTATTTACAGGTTAGTATGATCACCAAAGCATGTATAAATCTTTCAAGAGGTTTCTATGGTGAAGAGTTGGATTTCATACAAACATGGAATGAATCGGATCATTCTTGTATTCTTGTAGCAGAATTGAATAAAAGCATTGTTGGAGTATGTTTATTGAACATCTACGGATTTGAAAATGAAAAGGGACCTGTGTTATGGCTTAGAGAATTAGCTGTAGATCCGAAATATCATAACCAAGGTATCGGACATAAGTTAGCTGTTGAAGGTATACGCTGGGGGAATAACAACGGCGCTAAGCGGAGTTTTCTAGCAGCAGATAAAGAAAATCGAAATGCGATCAGAATCTATAATAAATTGGGGTATAACCATAAGGACGAAGTAGGGCAGATTAATATGGCTTTAGTGCTTGGAATTGAAGAGCCGATCTAACTATCATAGTTAGATCGGCTTTTGTTGATCTTAGCTATTTGATGCGTTTAACTCGCAAATATATGCTTACCAATTTTCAAGTTTTGCGGACGTGACCAGATCCATGCACTTGTTGCTGTATCCGGATTGAAATAATAGATTGAATGGTTTGTGGGGTCCCAACCCCGAACAGCATCAAGAGCAGCTAAATAAGCTGTCTGATTTGGTGTAAGCCAATACTGGCCGTCAGATACGGCTGTGAAAGCTCCTTTTTGGAATACAACTTCTTTAATATTATTAGGAAATTGACTTGATTGTATACGATTCATGACTACTGCACCCACTGCAACTTGTCCTACATAAGGCTCACCGCGAGACTCACTGTAGATAACTTTAGCCAAAATATCCATTTCATTAATATTAAGCGTGTGTTTTTTTAAAATATTCCAAGTTTTTGTCCCCGAAATTCCATCAGCGCTTATTCCATAGGCCTTTTGAAAACTAGTAACCGCTGCTTTCGTTTGTGATCCGTATACCCCATCTAAGGGCTCAGTATAGAAATCAAGGGTTTTTAATCTATATTGTAGATCCCATACATCTCCTGAAGAACTTCCTATGGTTAATACCGGAGCTGCATTAGCAGAACCGATCATAGTAGCCATGCTCACCAGACCCAAAAGAAGCAACAAAGTGAATATTTTAGTCTTCATTATAGTAGCCTCCTTTCAGAAAACATTATAAATATAGTTTAATCATTGAGACAACACTCATTTAATGGAAAATAAATTACTGTTTTACAAACTGTGAACTCTTAGTTCCGTTTGTGATTTTCTGAAATGGGTAAAATAATACTTATAGGCAGATAAAATTTCGGAGGTCTTTTATATGAAAAAGCAATTATTTCTACTAGTCGTTGCAGCTGCTTTCAGCTTAAGTGCTTGTAGTAATGACAATAGCTATGGCAATCAAATGTCTTCTAACGATACACAAATGGAACATAACTCACATTCAAGTTCAGGTGAAGTTCCAAAAGATCTGCGGGTAGCGGAGAACCCTACTTACAAAGTAGGAAGTGAAGCTGTGATCCAAACTGACCATATGGAAGGGATGAAGGGAGCCATTGCGACAATTGTGGGAGCTTATGAGACGACAGCATATAATGTTTCCTATAGACCTACTACAGGAGGTCAGCCGGTCACAAATCATAAGTGGATTATTCATGAAGAAATAAAAGAAGCAGATGATATATCCTATCAACCAGGCTCAGAGGTTATTATGGAATCTGATCATATGAAGGATATGAAGGGTGCAACGGCTCAGATTAACTCAGCAGAAAAAACCACTGTCTATATGATTAATTACAAACCTACTACGGGTGGAGATGAAGTGAAAAATCATAAGTGGGTAACAGAAGATGAGCTTTCACCTGTAAAATAATAGATCAACACAAAAACTGCAACTTACTCAGTTACGCATGAGTACGTTGCAGTTTTTGTTGTTTTATAGTCAGCTTCAAAGTAATTTGCGGTTAGGCTTTATCCACTGCAAGTTTTGAAGATTTCATGTTTGACGGGTCCTGTTCAGCTTCTTCAGGAACTGGCATTTGGTTAGAAGTACGAAGTGGAAGCTCCTTCAGGAAGAAGACAAGCACGAAAGCTACAACAAGCACAATGGTCCCGGTTAAGAACACGGATGACAATGTCTGTCCTAAAGCGTCACGGATACCCTCAATCATTTGTAAGAAGATAGGCTGTACATCGGTTGGCAGACTAGCTTGAGTCTGTTCAAGCAATGGTTTGTTCATTAATGCCTGTGGATTAGCGAAGGAGAGCATTTGCTCAGCAAGTTTTGGATCTATCTGTGTGAAATCCGGTGCTGATGACGATTGCAGAGCTTCCTTCAAGTTTTTGGTAAGACTATTTGACATAACGGTACCCATGACTGCGATACCGATCGTACCGCCTAAATTACGGAATAATTGTGAGGAGGCCGTTACTACACCCAGTTCTGTGTGTGAAACCGCATTTTGAGTAGCTAGTGAGAATACTGGCATTCCCAATCCTAACCCAAGACCAAACACAATCATACTTAGGACAGCCATCGGTACATTATTCATAAATACCATAATTGTCATACCAGCAATCATAATGGGTATTCCAATTAATGCGTAACGTTTATACTTCCCTTTTTTCGCCATCTTTTGTCCGGTAAGGGCACTGGCTACAACCATAACGATCGACATTGGCATAGTAACATACCCTGCATATGTCGCGGAGATCCCCAGAACACCTTGTACGAAGAAGGAAAGATAGATCATAGCTCCCATCATACCGAAGTTCATAATAAAACCAATAATATTAGATATGGTAACTACGCTATTCTTAAATAGATGAAGCGGAAGAATTGGATTTTTAGCTTTGGATTCGACCAAAATAAAGAGAAGTGCCGAAACGACCGTTCCCGCCAACAGGCCGAGAATTTGCGAAGAACCCCAATCATATTCTGTACCTGCCCAGGTGAAGGCAAGCAGTAGAGGCACGATGGTAGTTGTCATTAGCAAGGAACCTAAATAGTCTATGCTTGTTGACTCCCCGCGTTTGCCTTTAGGAAATAAGGTAAGAATCATCACGAAGGCTACTACACCAAGCGGTAGGAAGATCCAGAACAGCCAATGCCAATCCATATTGTCAATCAAAAAGCCTCCAAGCGTTGGTCCAAGCACACTGGAGAAGCCGAATACTGCCATCATCAACCCCATCCATTTACCACGTTCACGCGGAGGGAATAAGTCACCTACGGCAGTAAATGCGGTGGATTGAATAATACCTGCACCTACCCCTTGAATCCCACGGTAAATGATAAATTGATAAACATCGGAAGATGTACCTGTCAGAAAAGCCCCAACCATAAATAAGAGAATACCTGCTAATAGAAAGGGTTTACGTCCGAACATATCAGATAACTTACCGACAAGAACGGTTGCTATTGTTGATGTTAATAAGTAAATGTTAATAGTCCAAGTATAGTAATCCATGCCATCAAGAATTGCGATTATACGCGGCATAGCAGTACTTGTAATTGTCTGATTAATCGCTGCGAACAGCATTGCAGCCATTATTGCTATCATAATACTAAGTTTTCGTTTGCTGGATAAATGTTCCATTTGATTGTTTCCCCGCCACTTTTTAAATTTTATCTCTTGTCTAAATCAGAAATTATTACTGCGAAAATTCTTCTTAAATGCTCAATATCCTCATCGGGCAGTATCTTAAAGTAAGATTCCATAAGTTCTTGATGGCGTTCCTGCACCTCTTTAATCGTTGCTTCTCCTTTCTGCGTAATGGTGATGTGTACAACCCTTCGATCATCTTTGGCGCGTTCCTTATTTACGTAATCTTCAGCGATTAATTGGTCTGTTACGCCTGTAATTGCTGCTGAGGTAATACCCAGAGCTGCAGCAATCTGTGATACGTTTTGTGGACCGTTCTTAGATAAAGTCCTGAGGGTTTTGAACTGTGTAATATTTAAGGGGTAGTCTTGTTTGTTCCAATCTTGGGAGATTCCTTTTAAAAAGGATTTGAACATAGTAGAAATCTGAAGAAAATCTTCATTATTAGCCAAATCACGCCTCCTAAAGTTATGAAATAGGGCGGAATAAGTAATTCCATTAAATTTTAGATAACAACTAAATGATTAACTACTTAATTATTAAAGCGTGAAACAATATATCATCCTTTTTTATATCTCGTCAAGAAAAGGTTTGTTTTTTTCGAATGAAATAGAGTGTTGTTGTTGAAGTTCGTTCCTGAGCTAATGAATTATTTGTTATACTGTGTATAGTTATCTTTATTATTATTTCATTAAAAAGGAGCATTTATTTGAATCTAGCAACTCCTGTAACACCTATTCAACTTATGCAAGTACTTCTAAACGTTTCTGTGATTCGCCCTGTTTTTATCTGGGGGGCGCCTGGTATTGGGAAATCTTCGCTAGTAGAAGCTTTTGCTGATCAGGTGGGTCTTCCTTGTGTGTCACTATTAGGTTCTCAATTAGCACCTGAAGACATCATTGGAGTCCCGCAAATCGTTAACGGTAAGAGCCAATTCTGTCCTCCAAAAATGATTGCTCGGGATGAACCATATTGTTTGTTCCTAGACGAGCTTAATGCCTGTTCTCAAGAGGTGCAAAAAGCTTTTTATAGTCTCATCCACGAACGCCGCATCGGCGATTATCACCTACCTGAGGGCTCTATAGTAATAGGAGCTGGTAACCGTGCACAAGATAGTGCAATTGTTAAACCTATGTCCTCCGCGCTTATCAATCGGATGTTCCATATACAGTTAAATGTATCGTTTCAGAATTGGATCTCTTGGGCATATGAGCATAGCATTCATCCTATGGTTATTGAATATCTGGAATTGCGTCCCGATCATTTGTGGAGTGCACCTCCAAAGACTGAAGAGCCTTTCTCCACGCCACGCTCTTGGCATATGCTTAGTGATGCACTACATGAGTTTGGCGATGATGTAAATGTGGATACCGTGGGGATTTTAGCGAATGGCTCACTGACACCTTCTCACGCCACACAATTCAGGGCTTTTTATAAAAATCTAACTGGAAAATATGAACTTAATCAAATTATAGATGGTAAATCCTCATTTCCAACGGCTCCAGAAGATCGGGATCTCCTGTATTTTCTGGCGCAATCCTTGCGTGCCCAGATTATCAAAGAACTCCCTCCGATTAAAGATAACGTACGAGATGGACATCGCCAATTTGCACATACGGTTAAAAAGCTGATTAAAGACCTGTCCGTCATTAGCTTTGAAATTGCACAGCTAGTAGTTGCTAAGCAGGAGCAAAGTGATAATATTCCAGATTGGTTAATGGTTGAAATTGTACGTGATTTACCACGTCTTGCAATAAAAGAGCGGGGGTAAATATGGCTAAAAAAACAACTCCAGATAATCCCGCTTTGAAAAATTTTAACGAAGCATGTTCGTTAATCGCGGATCATCCTATTTTTGCGCCGTTATCTGTTCGAGCTTCGATTATTCATAATGAAAATAGTCCCTATCCTGAAGACGGCTGGGCAATTGTCACTAATAACGGTTATATTTACACTCATCCTAAACGGCGTGGCGAGGTTGCTGAATGGATGTACGTTTTGGCACATTGTTTTCTTCATTTAGGTCTTGGACATTTAAAGATTAAAGAGAATCAAGTGGCGTGGAACGTTGCATGTGATGTGTACATAGCAAAGTTTTTAAATGACTTGAAGTTTGGGAAAATACCCGCAGATATGGAGTCGCGAATTGATCTTACAATTAAAGATGAACAACAGCTTTACGAGCAGTTTATGATAAAAGGAATTCCGGACAACTCCAGATATTTTGGGACTGCGGGTGTTTCAAAACTGGATATGAATGTTAGAGATGCCACCAAAAGATACTGGGGAAAAGCACCGGATTGGGAAGCCTATTTTGCTTATGGGTTATCTAATGCTGTGACGAATGCAGTAAGTGTTGCTGGAGGACATGCTAATACTATTAGTGACCCTGCACTTTCTTTAACAGCTCCACAACGGGCAAAACGATGGTTTATGGACAGATATCCTTTATTAGGAGCGCTTGCCGCCGGCTTTGAGATTATAGAAGATCCAGCGATATGTCGGCGATTAGATATTTCCATAGCTGCCATTGACGTTATTGATCGCAAAATATTCATGAACCCTGCAGCTGGACTAAACGATGAGGAGTGTATTTTCGTGATGGCGCATGAGCTTCTGCATGCGGGGCTTCAGCATCACGAGCGATGTCTTGGTCGAGATCATTATCTTTGGAATGTGGCTTGTGACTACGTTATAAATTTATGGCTAGTGGAAATGAGTGTAGGGGAGTATCCGCGAATTGGACTCTTATTAGATCCTGAGCTTAAAGGTTTATCTGCTGAAACGATTTATGATCGTATGGTCGGAGATATCCGCACTTATAAGAAACTGGCAACCTTGAGAGGGAATGGACTTGGTGACATTTTAGATAACGGTTCATCAAGTTTTTGGGATGCGAGAGAAGGACAAACGTTAGATGATTTCTGTAAAAATGCTATGCAACAGGGACTTATGTATCATGAAGAGCAAAGTCGCGGTCTTTTGCCATCAGGCCTAGTTGAAGAGATTAGAGCGCTGGGCCAGCCACCTATTAAATGGGATGTAGAGCTTGCACGGTGGTTTGATCATTATTTTTCACCGCTTGAGAAGACCAGATCTTATTCACGAATTAGCAGACGTCAATCTTCTACGCCTGATATCCCTCGACCACAGTGGGTTCATAGCGGTGCTGCAGATGATGGCCGTACTTTTGGAGTTATTTTAGATACCTCAGGCTCAATGGATAAAAAACTTCTGGCCAAAGCATTAGGGGCTATTTCAAGTTATGCGCAGGCTCGTGATGTTCCTTTTGCACGGATTATCTTTTGTGATGCTTGTCCTTATGATGCAGGTTACATGCCCCCCGAGGCTATCGCGGATCGGGTACAAGTGAAGGGAAGAGGGGGAACGATCTTACAACCAGCTATTGATTTGATTCAACAAGCTGAGGATTTCCCGAAAAAAGGACCGCTTCTAATTATTACAGATGGTTATTGTGACAAGCTGATCCTTAAAAGAGACCATGCTTATATTTTGCCCAAGGGTAATGACTTGCCTTTCTCACCCAAAGGACCTGTATTCAGAATTAATTAGGGCTTAGAATAAATTTAGAGCGAGGTAACAATGGATATGAATCCCCCCAAACATATTCTTTCAGCAGCTACAGTTGTATTCAATGATCAAGAAGAAATCTTATTAATAAAAGGTCCACGTAGAGGCTGGGAGATGCCAGGCGGACAGGTTGAAGAGGAGGAGTCCCTTATAGAAGCAGCAATCAGGGAAGCCAAAGAAGAATCGGGCATTGATATAGAGATTAATAAGTTCTGCGGAGTTTTTCAAAATGTTGATCGATCTATTTGTACTAACCTATTTCTAGGGAATGCCATCGGCGGCGAACCTGCTACTAGTTCCGAGAGCTTAGAAGTTGGGTTTTTCTCGATAGAACAAGCATTAGAAATGGTCACATGGAAAAACCTCAGACTGCGGCTGGAGTATTGTCTAAATGATGAGGTACAGCCTTTTTACGTAGAGTTACGGGGTACAGAAGTTGAAGAAATTATATTTAAATTAGAAAACCAGCAAACTTTTTAGAGGTCCTCCTGCGTCCTAGCTAATGAGTGTCATCGGAAGGCACTTATAAATAGAGATGGAGGATGACGAGATATGAACAAAAGAACAAAAAATCTATTTAAAATGAGTGCAGTGGGATGTGTAGCCATTATGGGAGTGAGTGCAGCTTCTTTACCGGTTCATGCTATGGTTTCCACACAAGTAACAGCTAATGTTTCTGCGGCTTTACCGTCCAAGATACCAGCCCTTGCTGGCATTAAAGTACAAGAAAAAGTACTTAACACAACAAGTAAATACCTGATTGCAGATTTAAAAGTACCTCAGCTAACAGGAATGCTGGATACTCATTATCAAGATGAACTGAACGATATTATCCTCTCTCATGCTGAAAAGGATCTGGCACAGTGGGAGAAAGACGCTGCAGAAATGGGCAAAAAAGCACAGGCTGATCAAATGGAATTTCATCCTTATACTCTTTACATTACTTATGATCTGAAATCAGATGGAACAGGTTCTCCAGCAGGCGTTATCTCCTTGACTGTTACTACTGAAGGTTCTGAAGGTGGAACAAGCATGCCGCGGATCGATACTTATAATGTGAAAAATATAGCTGAGGCAGAACCTGTTACACTAACGGATCTACTGGGCGCTAACTACAAAGAGAAGCTCGATGCAGACATTCTGGCAGAAATTAAAAAGGATTCAGATAAGTATTTCTTAGAAGAGTACACAGGAACTTCAACTGAGCAGTCGTTCTATATCGATAAAGGTAACTTAGTAATCGTATTCCCTAAATACAGCATTGCGCCAGGTTATGTAGGTTCACCAGAGTTTCGGTTCAGCTTAAATCATAGTTCAACGGATACAACTAAGCTAGATTTGAAAAAAGTAGCTACTTTCACGAATAAGAAAGGCGTGCGCATGGTATCGCTTCGTGATGTGGCCAGTCAACTAAACTATGAATTGAAATGGAATCAGTCTACCAAAACCGCTGAATTGATGAAAGGTGCACAGTGGACAAGTGTTACGCTTAACAAAGATTCTTACTTCTTCGCAAAAACGACTCCTAAAGCTTTAGGTGCTGCCCCTGTTCTGCAAGATAACAAAACCTATGTACCTGTTCAATTCGTATCAGAAATTCTACAGGTTGAAGTTCAGAAATAACCTTTTAGAAGTTTGTGAAAGTAGTTAGATTTTTTAAAAACATCCCGCAGGGTAATTCTTGCGCGGGTGTTTTTTTTACTTTTGATAACAGAATAACCAGTTAAAAGAACTTTTTGTGCTACTCCTGCGTCCTGACTATGAACAACAAATTAAGGGTAAGGACTGAAACAGAATGAATGACAACAAGCGTTATATGCCTGGAATTGATGGACTAAGAGCTTTTTCTGTACTCGCTGTCATAGCCTATCATTTGAATTTGAAATGGGCTGGGGGTGGACTGCTGGGAGTGGGAATCTTTTTTGTGATCTCGGGTTATCTCATCACAGACCAAATCATTAACCAATGGGAGCGTCATCGAAGATTGGACCTTCTGGACTTTTGGATACGTAGAGCACGGAGGTTGCTGCCGGCGACGATAGTCATGCTGATCGTTGTCACCTTATGGCTCTTAATCATAGACCCCACGAGATTAAATGGGCTGACAGGAGATTTCATGTCATCACTATTTTACGTTAATAACTGGTGGTTAATATTTCATGATGTTTCGTACTTCGAAAGCTTTGGTCCTCCTTCACCGATCGGACATTTATGGTCACTTTCTATTGAAGAACAGTTTTATATTCTATGGCCGCTGCTGCTCGTATTAGGACTAAAGATCATACCTCGTCGAGGTAAACTTATTGCCTGGATTCTGGCTTGTGCTGCTGTCTCAGCTTTAGCCATGGCTATGTTCTATGTACCGGGCACAGATCCAAGCAGGGTCTATTATGGAACAGATACTCGCATATTTGCACTTCTAGTTGGAGCGGCGCTTGCCGTTGCATGGCCTAGTCAGAAACTTAAAAATACAGTCACAGAAAGATCTCGTTATATGTTTGATATCATTGGTGCTCTGGGACTGCTGGTATTAATGGTGCTAGTTTACCGGATTAACGAATTTGATGAATCACTATATCGTGGTGGATTTTTGATCATCTCTATCATTACTGCAGTAGTGATTGCCGTGCTTGCTCATCCTGCCAGTTCTCTTGGCCGGAAAATGGGCTGCAAACCTTTGCGATGGATAGGTGTACGTTCATATAGCTTATACCTTTGGCATTATCCCGTAATTATTCTTACCAGCCCTAATGGGAATCCAGATGAGAGCGGCGTACTTCGTATTATCCTTCAGTTAGCAGGAAGTTTTCTACTGGCAGCCTTATCATACAAATATGTGGAGGAGCCGCTCCGTCGGAGATCATTAAGAGATATTTGGAACAATTGGAGTGCAAAGCAACGCCGCAGCTACCGCCCAGTCTTTCTTATGACCATGATCTTTTTGGTTCTTATTCCGATTGCCTGCAATGGATATTTATCCAATGCTGAATCTGACACGCCTACAATCGAAGTTGCAGATAAGCAGAATGTACAGCAAGAGGGAACAGCGCAAGATCCAATAGCTCACAACTCATTGGCACCACCCGTAGAAAAAGATACGACTGATGATGAAAAGCAAAAACCTGACACTGAAGAGAAACAAGTTGAACCAGAAGGAAACATTGCGGTAACCGGGAAAAATCAAACCGGAAAGAATATTACGGCCATTGGTGATTCTGTCATTTTGGATGCAGCACCATTTTTGGTAGAAAGTCTCCCTGGTATTGTCATCGATGGAAAGGTCGGCAGACAGATGCTGCAGGCACAGGAGGTGGTTGATCAGCTTAGAGCACAAGGGCGGTTAGGGAAGCGGATGATCATTGAGCTGGGGACGAATGGAGCTTTTAACTCCAAGCAATTACGTAAACTACTAAATTCGTTAAGCGATGCGGAGCAGATTATTTTGGTCAATACACGTGTGCCGAGAAAGTGGGAGCAGACTGTGAATTCCACCCTTTCAAAAGTTTCCAGTGAATTCAGGAATACGACCATAGTAGACTGGTACTCAGCTAGTGAAGGAAAAGACGACTACTTCTACAAAGATGGTGTTCATTTGAAACGTGAGGGTGCCAAGTATTATGCATCAATTCTAATTAAAGCTTTGGAAAAAGAAAATAAATAATTTATTTGGAATCTCCAAACTTTTTTATACTCACCAAACGTCTTACTCCTGTTACAACACCAGATCACAAACAGAGAAGGATAATCGACCATGTTGAATAGGAAAACCGAGAAAATATTGACGCGATGTATCAAAGAAAACAAAGAAAATGTATACCGGCTTGCTTACAGTTATGTGAAAAACAAAGAGGATGCCCTCGACATTGTGCAGGATTCTATTTATAAAGCGATGACACGAATGGATTTGCTAAAGGATCACGATGCCGTGAAAAGTTGGTTTTACAGGATTGTCGTGAATACTTCTTTAGACTTTTTGCGCAGAAACAAGAAGGTTCAGACGATGGAGCCAGAGATAATAGAAACCTATAGTCCGGCTGTTGAGGATAACTATACAGATATGGATTTGAAAAGAACACTGGAAGAGCTGCCGGCGAAATACCGAAGTGTGATCGTGCTTAGATATTTTGAGGATATGAAGATTAATGAAGTGGCTGAAGTTCTTAATGAGAACACCAATACAATAAAGACAAGGCTGTATCAGGCCCTTCAGTTATTGCGAGTGAAGCTGAATGATGAAGCCTTAAAGGAGATAAAGTAAGATGGACGAAAGAATACAAGAATTACATAAAGAGTATACCGATATTCCCATTCCGGATGAACTTGATTTGATTGTAAACCGCTCTATAAAGCAGTCACTTAAAGCCAATAGAAAAAAACACACAACAACTAAGTGGGTGGCTAGTGTTGGCGCGGCCGCAGTTATTTTTCTAGTAGCCATAAACACCAGTACAACCGTAGCTAGTGCATTATCTTCCATCCCAGGCGTTGATCGGATAATAAAAGTGCTAACTATTAAAGAATACGTTGTAGAAGAAGAGAACTACGATGCTAATATCAAAGTTCCAGCCGTAACGGATATGGAAAACAAAGAACTGGAGCTTGGATTGAACAGCAAATATTTAAGTGAGAATAAAGCACTATACGAAAAGTTCCAAGCGGAGATCGAAGCGTTGAAGGAACAAGGTGGGGGCCATTTGGGGCTGGATGTTGGTTATGAAGTGAAAACGGATAATGAGCATATTTTCTCCATTGGCAGATATGTTGAGGAAACCGCTGGTTCATCTTCAATGGAAGTTACTTTTGATACGATAGACAAAGAAAATCAGATCCTTATTACATTACCAATGTTATTTAAAGATGATCAATACATTGAGCGCATCAGCGAAAATATTAAAGAACAGATGATTGCTCAAATGAAAGCAGACTCTGAAAAAGTTTACTGGATCCCTGAGTATGGCGATGATGTGCCAACGGATCAGTTTACATCCATTACGAAGGATCAAAGCTTTTATATCAATACCGAAGGTAAGCTTGTGATTGTGTTTAATAAATACGATGTCGCACCGGGTTATATGGGCTCCGTTGAATTTATGATACCAACCGCGGTGCTTGCTGATGATTTGGTCAGTCAGAAGTATATTCAATAAAAGAATTCTGGGAATAACGTCATCTGCGTTCCGAAACTCTGCGCAAAAGTTGATAAATGTGGAACTAGCGTCATCTGAGTCCGAAAGTTTAGCCAAAACTCTTTGTCAAAGCCTTAAACATCGTTTGATGTCATTATTTTACGGGGGACGCAGCAGCTATCGGACTCAGCTGACCCTAAACGCAGCATTATCGCACTTTTGCAATCCTAACGGACCACATCGTCGCTATTGGCACGAAAAACACTCCTCAAGCACTCTTTTCTAACGAATAGCTGCACTGGGGTCCGAAGCTCTGCGCAAAAGCTGATAAAAGCGGAAATAACGTCATCTGGGTCCGAAAGTTTAGACGTAAATAAATCGCTCTACTGCCGCAACGGTAGCATTAATATCCGGGTTAGAATTATCGATCAACGCAATATTTTCAGCCGGGAGCGGCCATGCTACCGTACGGTTGCCAAGAGAAGTGCGGAATTCATTCCAATGCTGGAACTTCCATTCATCTAGTGGTGATTGTCTGTCTTGAATTCGTTCCCGGTACAATTCCTCGTTGGCTAAACCTACCAAGACAACCTTGACTTCAACATCAAGGAGGGAACGTCCGATCCGAACTAACTCATTGCTGATCCAGTCAGGATTGGCCGCCTCTTTGGTGAAGGGACCAACCACAAAAGCATCGACGTCCAAGCCTATATTATCCAGCGCAGCATCCATAGTGATTCGATAACCTAAATCGCGGCATAACCTTTTGTACTCTGCTGAGTCTCTATCTGCCGGATCCAGTCCGTGTAAAGTCATTATGGCGTCGGCAGCAGGCCGTAGCAGAATATCCATATCGAAAAATGGTATTTTGCGCCGCGAAGCAATCGCTTTAGCTAACGTTGTTTTGCCTGCTCCAGCTGGACCAAGAAAAAATACAAGTTTATTCATTTCTAATTCTCCTTAGTTCTCAAGTCAACTCCAAAGTGTATCTATGCATACTATCATATAAAAGATGACGAGCGATCGCCAGCGCAAACCTAATCTCGGCAAGTGACGGTCCACAAAAACTAAAATTGTTCGCAAATTAGCCTGAAAAATGATAATTTTTTGCTTCTCCATTGAGTTTTTAGTTAATCCTGCTTATAATATAGCGAGAAAAATAAGAAAAAGGTGTCCATAAATGAGCATATTAAATGTTGAAGGATTAAGTCATGGCTTTGGGGATCGTGCGATTTTTAAGGATGTTTCATTCCGTCTCCTAAAAGGCGAGCATATCGGATTATTCGGCGCTAACGGCGAAGGAAAATCCACTTTTATGAATATTGTTACAGGCAAACTGCAACCTGATGAGGGTAAAGTCGAATGGTCCAAGCGGGTGCGTGTTGGCTACCTCGATCAGCATGCTGTGTTAACCAAAGGAATGACGATTCAAGACGTACTCAGAAGTGCCTTTCAATACCTGTTTGATCTGGAGCAAGAGATGAATGATATGTACGGCAGAATGGGTGACGTTTCACCTGAAGAGCTGGAAAAGCTGCTTGAAGAAGTAGGTACCATCCAAGATACACTTACAAATCAAGATTTTTACATGATTGATGCGAAAGTACAAGAAACTGCGCGTGGACTAGGGATCACTGACATTGGATTGGATCGTGATGTAGCCGATCTTAGTGGTGGTCAACGTACCAAAATCTTGCTTGCGAAGCTATTGCTTGAAAAACCAGATATTTTGCTCCTCGATGAGCCTACCAACTATCTGGATGAGCAGCATATTGAGTGGCTGAGACGTTATCTTCAAGAGTATGATAATGCCTTTATTCTGATCTCTCACGATATGCCATTCTTGAACAGCGTTATTAACCTGATCTACCATATGGAAAATCAAAAGCTGACCCGCTATGTGGGTGATTATGAGCAATTCCAACAAGTCTACGAAATGAGAAAACAACAGCTTGAATCTGCTTATAATCGTCAAAAGCAAGAAATAGCAGAGCTGAAGGATTTCGTAGCTCGTAATAAAGCCAGCGTGGCAACCCGTAATATGGCAATGTCCAGACAGAAGAAGCTCGACAAGATGGAGATCATCGAGATTGCCAAGGAGAAACCGAAACCACAGTTTAACTTTAAAGAAGGTAAAACTGCGGGCAAGATGATTTTCGAAGCAAAAGAATTGGTTATCGGCTACGATTCTCCATTGTCCAGACCGCTTAATTTGCTGATGGAGCGTGGACAGAAGATCGCGTTGGTTGGGGCAAACGGAATTGGTAAAACAACTTTGCTGCGCAGCATTTTAGGTGAAATCTCTGCATTGTCCGGTTCGGTAGAACGTGGATACCATCAGGAGATTGGCTATTTTGAGCAAGAGATGAAGGAAGGCAATTACAAGACTTGTATTGAGGAAATCTGGGACACGTTCCCGTCTCTGTCACAATTCGAAGTACGTGCTGCCCTTGCTAAATGCGGATTAACTACGAAGCATATTGAGAGTAAGATTGCTGTTCTAAGTGGTGGGGAAAAAGCCAAAGTGCGTCTATGTAAGCTCATTAATAGCGAAACCAATATTCTCGTATTAGATGAGCCGACAAACCACTTGGATATCGATGCCAAAGATGAACTGAAACGCGCTCTAAAAGCATACAAAGGAAGCATTCTTATGATTTCTCACGAACCCGATTTTTATCAGGACATCGTAACAGATATCTGGAATTGCGAAGATTGGACGACGAAAGTATTCTAAGTATACGAGTTCAATTAACGAATCTTAAACAGGATACCTTACTTCGATTCTCCGAAGGGTATCCTGTTTTTTTTATCCCGAGGCACCATCTGCATTAACTGTGACGATTAAAATTGGCATCTGAGGCAATAATTCCATCTCTCTGAGAAATCATGAACAGTAACGCAAAAACACCTCTGAGGATGGATAATGTAACTACACAAGGTTACTAGGATACCAATGATCCAGCCTGCAAGATGGGAGACACTTTCAATGCAGATGCCTTTTATAAAATCGACTGATTTATATTTCATCCGTACCTCAAGATAGGCGTAGATGATTACAAATAGCATAAATAGACCACACCAGTGGTAAAAGTATTTTGGCAGATTCCCAGATAACAAATCCGTCAAAAATTGAATGGCCGTCTTCATGATTTCCATAATTAACACAAACAATAGATCACTCCTCAAAACTTTCCGCCGGTAAGCAAACTTTAGGCTTCAAACTTCAGATTCTGCGGTTCCGTCGGAAATTCTTCTGTCCGTGCACGGGAATCAGTGACGGGAACGTCCAGGCCTACTTCTTCAAAGGTGCAGTCATCCAGCCAAATCTTTCCGGATCCGGATAGGAGAATACCTATGTTGATACAATCCGCCTCTGCCGGGATATCCAGCACACAAGCGTAAAAATTCCAGGAAGCAGTTCCTTTAATACTTCTGTACTGCATGTTGTCAAAACCCAGCATATTCTGGAGCTTGTCATCAATACGCATCCATAAGCCGCACCTGTCGCTTACTTCTTCGGTCCGGATAAAGCCGGCAAACCGCATCCGTTTCCCAAGATAATTTTTTGCGTCAAACTGCTGCATTAGAGTACCGAATTCGTTCCCTTCGAGTGGTTCAGTTTCTGCGCATTCCAGTGATACAGAGTTCCTTCCCTTATGGTAAATCTGCATATCTAATGATGCCTTATATTTGCTGGGAGATGTTCCGGTGATGAACCAACCTTTAATTTCGGACATGGTAAATTCCTCTCTTTCCTGAATCAATAGTTTTATCTGTGACCTGTATTGGGCTGGGGGGAGAGCATAAAGTCCTTTAAAAGCTCTTGTAAAAGCCTCTTGACTATCAAAACCATAAAGAAGTGCAATATCTAGAATGCGTTCTTCGGAATAGAGCAGCAGTTGGGCAGCAGAACTCAACCTGCGGGAACGAATGTATTCAGCTACACTTTTGCCGACATATTTCTGAAAGAGCCGGTGGAAATGATATTTGGAGAATCCAGCCTCTTTCGCAATTCTGTCCAGATTCAATTCTTCTTCTTCCAAATGGTTCTCAATAAATTCAATACTATTGTGAATCATCTTGTAATACAGCCTGATCACCTCCTTGTTCTGGTCTTAATATACCTCATCTATTTAAAGGGATTTTGATAATTCTTGCTTAGTTGTACTTCAGTATGTAGAAATTTGCACCTGAATCTAATACTATCAGCAGAATATATAAAAGAAGAGTATTAAAACTATAAAACACAAAAAGGCGAATTCTTACTCATAATGGAGTGAGAATCCGCCAATATCTATTTGGATGCATTCCTACATTAAACCTCAATGATGATTGGAAGGATCATTGGACGCCGTTTCGTTTTCTCGTATAGGAACTTACTTAATGATTCTTTGATGGTCTGCTTGATGATATTCCATTGGCCGAGATCAGTTTCGTTCATCTTTTTAAGGGTCGATGTTACATGCTGGTTGATCTCGTCCATTAAATTATCGGAGTTACGGACATAAACGAATCCCCTGGAAATGGTGTCCGGCTCATTTAATAGACGTCCATCGGTTTGGCTCAGTGTAATCACCGTAATCAGTATGCCGTCTGCTGACAGCTGGCGACGATCGCGAAGCACAACATTTCCAATATCACCGATCCCAAGGCCATCCACTAGAATTTGCCCAGCAGTCACTCGACCGGATTGGCGGACAACACCAGACGATGACTCGACGATGTCCCCATTTTTTAGAATAAAGATATTTTCTGGTTTGACGCCTACCGCCTCCGCTAACAAGCTGTGATGATGCAGCATGCGGTATTCACCATGGATCGGAATAAAGTATTCAGGTTTCATTAGAGTCAGCATTAGCTTAAGTTCCTCTTGGCTACCATGCCCTGAGACGTGAAGCTCACTGCGTGAACCATAGATGACTTTAGCACCCAGCATATATAAATTATCGACAATCCTTGAAACATTTCTTTCATTTCCTGGGATGGGATTGGCTGCGAGCAGAACCGTGTCCCCAGCCTGGATCTCCATCAATCGATGGCTTGAGTTCGCTAAGCGGGAGAGGGCGGCCATGGGCTCTCCTTGACTGCCTGTACATAAAACAGTTACCTGAGCCGGAGGAAGCTTAGCAGCTTCTGCAGGTTCGATCAGCATATTGTCCGGAATGTTTAAGTAACCGAGCTCTTGGGCTACTCCGACTACATTAACCATACTTCTGCCTAGTAAGGTCAATTTACGTTCAGTTAAATGAGAAGCATCAATGATCTGCTGTAGACGATGTACATTTGAGGCGAAGGTAGAAATAAAAATTCTACGTTCTGCTTTTAAAAAGGCTTCTTCTATGTGAGCGCCAACAAGCTTCTCAGAAGGGGTGAAGCCAGGGCGCTCAGCATTGGTGCTTTCTGACAGCAGGATCTTTACACCCTTTTTACCGATATCGGCCATTTTATGTATATCTGGATACTGCTTGTTGACGGGCGTCATGTCAAATTTGAAGTCTCCCGTATGAACTACGGTACCTTCAGGTGTATCGAATACTACGCCAAGGCAATCTGGAATGCTATGATTTGTATTAAAAAATGTTGTAGTAATGGCACCCAGGGTTAAAGTAGATTCTGAATCAATACAATGGAGTTTCGTTTGTCGTAAAATCCCATGTTCCCTAAGTTTATTTTCGATTAATCCTAGGGTTAAACGGGAAGCATATATCGGGATATTCAACTGTTTAAGCAGGTAAGGAATCCCACCGATATGATCCTCATGTCCATGAGTAACCACCAATGCTTGTACCTTATCAATATTATTTAATAAATACGAAACATCAGGAATAATTAGGTCAATTCCTAAAAGACTTTCATCTGGAAATTTAGAGCCGCAATCAATAACGACAATGTCATCTGCGTATTGCAGGATATACATATTTTTACCGATTTCATGAACCCCGCCTAATGCTGCAATCGAGAGCTGCTTAGCTGCCATTTTCATTGAAGCCCCTCCTAAATAAATTTCTCTATATTATGTTTGATTCCCATTATAATTATCCATTCTGAAGGCTGATACAATATAATAACTGAAGAAAGCTAATCGAAAGATAGGAGAACGTTACTCATGAATATCCGACTATTACAAATGAAAGATAATAGCTCCATTGAAAAGGTCATCAGGGACTGCCTAATTGAGTTTGGCGGGAATCGCGCGGGTCTCGTCTGGGAGGATGACAGCCTGCATCATTTATCTGATTATTATAATCATAGTGAGAATCGGGCTTATTGGGTTGTTGAAGAGGGAGGGGAAGTATTGGGAGGTTGTGGAATTGCTCCTTTCGGGAATGATGACAAGATATGTGAGTTGCAAAAAATGTATTTATCTCAGTCGATTAGAGGTAACGGGATAGCCAACGAACTTTTAAATACAGCGCTGGACTTTGCCAAGCTTCATTACAACCAATGTTATTTGGAGACACTGCAAAACATGCACGCAGCCAACCGTTTCTACACAAAAAATGGATTTGAGCTATTAGAAAAACCACTTGCTGGGTCGGAGCATTTTGCTTGTGATGCTTGGTATATTAAAAATTTAATGTAATTGATTTAAAAATGTTGGAGGCCTGGATTACCAGGCTTTTTTTGCTCTAAGATAATGATTTTTTATTTGACAATAAAACCGTCCAGACGGTATAGTAAATAACAGAGGTGATTATCGTGAACAGTAATTCAAAACGAAGTAGTATTTTATTAGCAGCTTCTATTGTTGTTAAAAATAATGGGGTGGAGAAGCTTACGCTTGAAGCCGTTGCCAAAGAAGCCGGGGTCAGTAAAGGTGGACTGCTGCACCATTTTCCGAATAAGGAAGCTTTAATAAAAAGTATGGTGGAAGAGTTAACAAGCGATTTTTTCAGTAATGTTCAAGAAAGAGTAGCGAATGCATCTAGAGAAACGGGGAAGTGGGGACGAGCGTTTGTTCAGGCGATTGACGACGATCTTAAGGAAGAGCAGGAGATTAGCACAGCGCTTTCGGCTGCTCTTTTTACGAATCCGGATATCCTTAAGAAATTTCAAGATCAATACTCAGTATGGCAAAACAATATAGAGAACGATGGAATAGATCCTGTACGTTCAACGATTGTCAGGCTGGCAGCGGACGGTTTATGGTATTCAGAAATGTTCGGATTAGGAGTTTTAGATAAGGAGTTACGCAGTAAAGTGATTCAAGAATTAATAAACATGACGGAGTAAGGAGGGGCTATTGTTGAATTCATATCTGTTACTGGCAACAGCGATTATCTGCGAGGTATTTGGTAGCTCCATGCTTAAAGTTTCTAACGGGTTTAAAAAGATTTTACCTTCAATAGGAGTCGTACTCGGCATGGGTTCAGCCTTTTATTGTCTTTCTTTAGCGCTTTCAACGATTCCTCTAGGGACGGCTTATGCTATTTGGTCGGGGGTAGGTACGGCTTTAACTGCGTTAATAGGAGTAATCATTTATAAAGAAAAATTCAATCTGAAGAAATTACTCGGTCTGATTCTTATCATTGGTGGAGTAGTCATTATGAAACTTTCTGGTGGATCTCATTAGAGCTTGGAGGAAATGTTATGAACAAGAATAAGGGTTTTTGGGTACTAGGGGTAGCTATTATAAGCGAAGTAATAGGTACAACTATGCTGAAAATGTCAGAAGGGTTCACACAAATATTGCCTACTATAGGTGTTATTATTGGTTTTATAATCGCATTTTATAGTTTGTCTATAAGTC
Source organism: Paenibacillus sp. FSL R5-0928 (assembly GCF_037970385.1). Classification (NCBI taxonomy): domain Bacteria; kingdom Bacillati; phylum Bacillota; class Bacilli; order Caryophanales; family Paenibacillaceae; genus Paenibacillus; species Paenibacillus sp. FSL R5-0928. Next base: position 3,441,835 of record NZ_CP150225.1, read on the forward strand.
TCAGAGTTTTACCTTTAAGCTTAGCTTATGCGATTTGGGCAGGTGTAGGTACAGTTCTAACCGCTATCGTTGGCATAGTAATATGGGGGGATCCATTTAGTGTGCTTACACTTGCAGGCATAGTATTAATAGTTGGAGGTGTAGTTTTATTAAACTCTCCAGATTCAGCTAATGAAAAAGAACTTAAAACCACAAGCTAATCTTTATAAAAAACAAGGGCCTGAGAAATCAGGCCTATATTTGATTGGCGTGATGTTGATAGATTCCATATTTAGGGTAGTTTGGCGATATTGGTATCACATATCTTTTCCGTAGAATTACATCTTATAGCTTGAACTGTTCTTTCTCTATAATGAAAGTGTCTCACATTGAAAGGAGGATCGGTTGTTATTTAATGTGCTCTGAGATGAATTTAAATGTAAACGCTATCATTTGAGCACTCAGATAGGGCGACACATTAGTGATAATCTACTTTAAGAGGAGGATTATAATGCGCAACAAGTATGTCGTATGGTCGCTTGTAGTAACCCTGTTGATTTCAAGTTTATACCTGGCAGCGGGTCCGTTCACATTTGTTAGTGCCTCTGGTGGCGCGAGTTTGACGCTGGGCAAAACTGTAACGGCTAGCGGTCAATCACAAACGTATAGTCCAAACAATGTGAAAGACAGCAATCAAGAGACGTATTGGGAAAGCAGCAATAATGCATTTCCGCAATGGATCCAAGTTGATCTCGGTACAGAGACAAGTATTGACCAAATCGTATTGAAGCTGCCAACGGGCTGGGAGACGCGTACGCAAACACTCGCCGTTCAAGGCAGCACAAATGGATCTACATTCACTGACATTGTTGGTTCAGCTGATTATGTGTTCAATCCTTCAGCAGGAGGGAACACCGTTAAGATTGATTTTTCAGCAACCAGCACTCGTTATGTACGCCTGAATGTAACAGGCAATACGGGTTGGCCGGCAGCGCAAGTATCTGAATTCGAAATTTATGGAGCTAGCACACCAACACCGACGCCAACAGCCACACCGACAGCCACACCAATTCCAACAGCCACACCGACAGCCACACCAACGCCAACAGCCACACCAACGCCAACAGCCACACCAACGCCAACAGCCACACCGACAGTCATACCAACGCCAACAGCCACACCAACTGTCACACCAACGCCAACAGCCACACCAACTGTCACACCAACGCCAACAGCCATACCGACAGCAACGCCAACGGCTACGCCTGTTGCGGGCAGTAATATCGCGGTTGGCAAATCGATTACCGCATCCTCTAATACGCAATCATTTGTGGCAGCAAATGCTAATGACAACAACACCAACACATACTGGGAAGGTGGCAGTAATCCTAGTTCATTGATACTTGACCTGGGGTCAAACTACAACGTTTCCTCAATCGTTCTAAAGTTAAATCCAGCCGCTGCATGGGGAGCACGTACCCAAACGATTCAAGTGCTCGGTCACAATCAAAACACAACGACATTTGGAAATCTGGTGTCAGCACAATCGTATTCGTTTAATCCAGCTTCAGGAAATACAGTAACCATTCCTGTTACCGCAACTGTCAAACGTCTACAGCTTAATATTACTGCCAACTCGGGTGCTCCAGCTGGACAGATCGCCGAATTAGAAGTGTACGGTACTCCAGCTCCGAATCCGGATTTGGTGATTACTGGCATGTCCTGGTCACCAACGAATCCGGTTGAGTCTAATGCGATTACGCTGAACGCAATCGTAAAGAATATCGGCAATGCCAGCTCTCCAGCTACTACTGTTAATTTCTATTTGAATAATGAGCTTGTAGGCTCAGCTCCGGTAGGTGTACTAGCAACTGGAGCATCGACAACAGCATCGATGACACTTACCGCAGGAGTTAAGCCTGCAGCAACGTATTCAGTTAGTGCCAAAGTTGATGAAGACAACCTAGTTATCGAACAAAATGAAGCGAATAACAGCTACACGAACCCAGCGTCACTTATTATCGCTCCAGTGTCCAGCTCTGACTTAGTGGGAACTGTTACATGGACACCAAGTAATCCTGTTGCTAATAACAATGTAGCGTTCAATGTAAATCTTAAGAATCAAGGAACCATTGCCTCTGCAAGTGGTTCACATGGTATAAGCGTTGTTCTAAAAAACTCTGCGGGTTCCACTGTTCAAACCTATAATGGATCTTATAACGGTGCCTTAGCAGCGGGGGCATCAGTTAATGTTGCGATTCCAGGGACTTGGACAGCGATTAATGGTAACTACACAGTCACCACTACTGTTGAAGTGGATGCTAATGAGATAGCTGCCAAGCAAGCGAATAATGTAAGTGTTTCTAATCTCGTTGTCTATGCTGCGCGTGGTGCAAGCATGCCGTATAGTCGATATGATACCGAGTATGCTACTCTCGGGGGTGGCGCGACCTTGAAATCGGCGCCAACCTTTGATCAGGCATTACTCGCTTCTGAAGCTTCTGGCCAGCGTTATATAGCTCTTCCTTCGAATGGTTCGAACTTAGAGTGGACGGTCAGACAGGGTCAAGGCGGCGCAGGTGTAACGATGAGATTTACAATGCCTGACTCTGCAGATGGGATGGGATTGAATGGTTCACTGGATGTGTATGTGAATGGAGCGAAAGTAAAAACAGTTTCTTTAACCTCATACTACAGCTGGCAGTATTTCTCAGGTGATATGCCTGGCGATACACCTAGTGCAGGACGTCCACTATTCCGTTTTGATGAAGTTCACTGGAAGATGGATACACCCCTCCAACCTGGGGACAAGATTCGAATCCAGAAGAACAATGGAGATAGCTTGGAATATGGTGTGGATTTCATTGAAATTGAATCTGTTCCAACAGCAATTGCCCGCCCAGCTAACTCCGTATCTGTAACAGATTACGGTGCTGTGGCAAACGACGGACAAGATGATCTGGCAGCTTTTAAAGCTACTGTAAATGCAGCCGTGGCAAGCGGAAAGTCTATTTATATTCCAGCAGGAACCTTTAATCTTGGCAGTATGTGGGAGATTGGTTCTGCTAGTAATATGATCAATAACCTCACTATTACTGGTGCTGGTCTCTGGCACACCAATATTCAGTTCACCAATCCTAATGCTGCGGGCGGGGGTATTTCACTCCGTATTTCAGGTAAGCTAGATTTCAGCAATGTTTATATGAATTCTAATTTGCGCTCACGTTATGGACAAAATGCAATTTACAAAGGTTTTATGGATAACTTTGGAACCAACTCTATTATCCATGATGTCTGGGTAGAGCATTTTGAATGCGGAATGTGGGTAGGCGACTACGCTCATACACCTGCGATTTATGCTACCGGGCTGGTAGTTGAAAACAGTCGGATTCGGAACAATCTTGCAGACGGCATCAACTTCTCGCAAGGCACTAGCAATTCAATTGTACGCAATAGCAGTGTGCGAAATAATGGTGACGATGGTCTTGCAGTATGGACCAGTAACACCAATGGTGCACCTGCTGGTGTGAATAATACCTTCTCGTATAACACCATTGAGAATAACTGGCGTGCGGCAGCGATTGCTTTCTTTGGAGGAAGTGGTCATAAGGCTGATCATAACTATATCATTGATACAGTTGGTGGTTCCGGCATACGTATGAATACCGTTTTTCCAGGTTATCATTTCCAGAATAATACGGGTGTAGTTTTCTCAGACACAACCATTATTAACAGTGGCACGAGTAAAGATCTTTATGGGGGTGAACGTGGCGCAATTGATCTTGAAGCATCAAATGATGCTATCAAGAACGTTACATTTAACAACATAGACATCATTAATACCCAGCGTGATGCGATTCAATTTGGATATGGTGGTGGATTCGAGAACATCGTGTTCAACAACATCAATATTAACGGTACAGGACTTGATGGAATAACAACTTCACGGTTCTCAGGTCCACATAAAGGTGCAGCTATTTACACCTATACAGGCAATGGTGCGGCAACCTTTAATAACCTGACAACTTCTAACATTGCTTATCCGAATCTGAATTATATTCAGAGCGGTTTTAATCTAACGATTCATTAATTTTATGTACGAGGTTGAGGGAGAAGCTCTTAGGAGCTTTTCCCTTTTTAGCTTGTAACGAGCTAATATCTCTAATTTGCCAGAAGGATAATGACTACATGAACAAGAAATTAATATATGGGGAATTTAAACTATTAAATTTTTGAAATTCTTTTGCAGATGTGTTGATTTCATCATCTTATGTTCGTCATAGCAGATGCGTCGGATCTCAAAGGACCTCCTGATTTTGTTAAACAACTTACTGCGCTTATTCAGGCAAACCATTTAATTACTTAAAGGGAGAGATGAAAAATGAATCAGGAAGTAATCGATTTTATTGAAGCGCTAAAAGAATCATGGCAGGTGGAGTTGTCCACCTCACTACGTGAGGTTGTTCATCAGGCTATACCGGATGTGCAGGAACGTATTCAGTATAAGAAACCTCATTTTTTGAAAAATGGAAAATACGCTGCGGCCATCTCGACATCAAAAGACGCAGTCAGCTTTGTAATCTTTAATACAACCGAGCTAACGCTTCCAGAGGGAGCATTTGAGGGACCACCTGAAAGGAAAACCTTAAAGCTTCGAAAAGGAGACACATTTGATTCTGCACAGTTGGTCTCTTTAGTTGCTCAAGCTTCAGCTTCTCTTTGATCCATACTTATATTAAAAGGACGATATCTCAAAGTCATTTGACTTCATGGGATATCGTCCTTTTTTGATGATTATACAGTTTTAGTTACTAGTTGTAGTGCTGAGATAATGAATCTGCTCTTCCAGGATGGTACTTGCTTTGCCTAAAAATGTTGTTATCAACTCAAGCTCCTGCTCAGTAAAGGAAGACGCCAGTTTAACCATCTTAGTGTGCAAAGGAAGGTAGGCATTTCCAACCTCGTTATTCTCATATAAAGGGACAATGATCACCTTACGACGGTCATTTGGGTCATGTTCTCTGCGAACAAAGCCGTTTTTTTCAAGTCGATCAACTAATGTGGTAATGCTGCCTGTAGTAAGTCCAGTTAATTTGGATAGCTCGCCGGCGGTGATAGGACCTTTTTCCTGAAGGATATCTATAGATAGAAAATCGTTATTGTATAACCCTAAAGAAGTTGCTACTTTTTGCTGATACAAAACCGTTCGGCTGCCTAGGCCCCGCATGCGTAAAGTTAAGTCTTCCTGCTGAATTGTAACTTGATTGTGTCGATCTCTTGACAAAAGAGGACCCTCCTTTTAAAATGTTTATATCTTGATAGTCAAGATAATTAATAAACAAGATGCTTGATGAACATCTAATTAATTGTCTTGATTTTATCGAATTATTCACTAATTTGCAAAGGGTATAACATCACGTGGTTTGGAATGAAGCCTGTGCACAATCCTTTAACAATTAGAGCAGAACTAAACATTTGGGAAAAGTGGAGGAGAAAAAGGAGCATGGAAAAGAAAAATAAAGTTGGGGTTATTATAGTAGCTCTATTGTTGGCCACCCTTATGGCATCAATGGATAATACTATACTTGCAACCGCAATGGGAACCATTGTAGGTGACCTTGGCGGTTTTGACAAATTGATGTGGGTTACGTCCGCTTATATGATAGCTGAGATGGCGGGTATGCCGATTTTCGGTAAATTATCGGATATGTATGGACGTAAGCGATTTTTTATTTTCGGTATTATTGTCTTTATGATTGGTTCAGCTTTATGTGGTACGGCAAATTCTATTGTCCAGCTTAGTATTTATCGGGCGATTCAGGGTATTGGTGGAGGGGCACTCGTTCCTATCGCATTCACGATTATGTTCGATGTAGTGGCCCCGGAGAAACGGGGGAAAATCGGTGGGTTATTCGGTGCTGCCTATGGTATTTCCAGTATTTTCGGTCCCCTTATTGGCGCTTATATAGCGGATTATATTCATTGGTCTTGGGTCTTTTATATCAATTTACCCATTGGTGTTATTGCATTCTTTATGATCGCTTTCTTCTACAAAGAATCTGTTGAGCATTCCAAAGAGAAAATTGATTATCTTGGGGCTTTTACACTTGTAGCTTCAATCCTTTGTCTCATGTTTGCGATTGAGCTCGGGGGTAAGAAATATGCTTGGGACTCGACAATGATTCTGGGATTATTTATGGCTTTTGTTGTGTTTTTAATTGGTTTTATTTTTATTGAACGTCGTGCAGAAGAGCCAATCATTACCTTTGGCATGTTCAAGAATCGTCTCTATTCTACGAGTAATGTTATGGCGATATTTAGCGGAGCGGCATTTATTACAGCCTCGGTGTACATTCCAATTTATATTCAAGGGGTTCTTGGCGGGTCTGCCACAAATTCGGGGCTTGTTCTACTTCCGATGATGATTGGTTCTGTTATCACTGCTGCTGGCGGAGGATTCTTGCTCTCTAAATTTAATTATCGCACGATCATGATTTCTACGTTAGTACTCCTTGTTGCAGGTATTGCTCTGCTTACCACACTAACACCAGACTCCTCCCGGTTTATGGTCACTATTTTTATGTTTCTGGTGGGTCTTGGCATAGGTTCATCATTTTCTGTTCTAAGCAATGCAGCGATTCATGGATTTACAGCAAGACAACGGGGTTCTGCAAGTTCGACACTTAGCTTCACACGGGAGCTGGGAATGACACTTGGTATTACGGTATTTGGTATTATTCAAAGTCACATTTTTTCGAATAAATTAACTTCCATGTTCAGTAAAGGAGGCGCGGCACCAGAAGGTGTTAATCTAAGTGATCCAAGTACAATTTTGACTCCCGACACACGGGCCAAAATTCCCTCTGAGGTTCTTGATAAAATCACCGAAGGATTATCTTCTTCTCTTGTTCATACCTTTGCTTGGGCGATTATTCCATCAGTTATAGCTCTAATGGCAGCATTTGTGATGAGCAGGGAGAAGTTTGATCCTGCTTCTGAGCTGGAAGAATTTACGGCATCGCATTAAGGAAATAAAAGATAAAATAAAAGCCTAAGTCCTTTGTTAATAAAGGCTTGGGCTTTTTTGATAAGAAGCTCGGCGATCCTATTTCTCTGAAATGCTATATCGAGAATGTAAATGCCAGATAAGCTCTCTACGGCTGCTGACACCTGCTTTAGCGAAAATGGATTTTAAATGATCCTGAACCGTGTAAGCAGAAATATGTAACTCAGCAGCCAATTCTTTAGTAGATAATCCACGAATTACTCCTTCAAGTAAATGCTGTTCCCGTTTCGTCAGATCATACGCTTCTGCAATGATAGGAAGCATATCTGCTGGACGTGCAGGCTCGAATGAAATAGCGATTTGCGTCTGACCGTCGTATGCATGAAGCCGGCTAGCCCGGATCACTAGATAAGGTCCTACTGACATCCGGATACAGGACTTAGCCATCCCCGAAGATTCAGAGGGACTATTGATTGCTTGTGTGCTCACCGCCCGAATTGGACGTGGCAGGATATGGTGATCAATTTTTTCTAATGAACGAAGTTTCTCTAACCAGCGGTCTGCTGTAGGATTGGAGGAGAGGAGCACTAGTTGATCAGAAAGGACAGCAATTCCGGAACCGTAATCTTCTTCCAGCCAAGTCTGATTTCTCTCAGGCAACTCAAGACTGAAAGCCCGCATTCTTGCGGCAATCTCAGGAAGCATTAAGGCTATCCACTCACAATCCTCCCGCGAAAATACAGGCTGACCCGACTTTCTGTAAAGTGTCAGATACCCCCAACACGCATCTCCATGAACAAGTACAGCGCGTAATTCATCCTCAAATCCTGCCGGAGATAGTACCTTTTGATAGCGAGCACTCAAATCTGGCTGCCCTTCGGTTGCTTCATATAAAGTAGCTACGTGCATTTTACTATGAACCATTTGCTCATAGGGATTAATATCGTCTTCACCGTATTCGATCTGGAACAAGTGATGGTGAATGGATTCCACGTTATCTTCTGTAACTGCACCTGTCGAGAGTAGTGTACGTGGATCAACATGGGTACAGCAGGCAGCATCAAAGGGTACAGCATCGCGTAAAATCGACAGTAATGAAGTACGGTAGCTATGTGAAGAATCAGAAACAGCACCTAACCTTATGATTTGTTGTTTAATATGATTAAGTTGTCTTATGGTTTTCATAGGTCAGCCCTCTAGTCATGGAGTATAAAAACAGGTATCCCACATTTATGGGATAGTGAATGTAAACCATATCCGTATAATTGAGAATGGTTCTTAATTATTTCTATTATATAGGATGCGGTGATAAAATGCAGAGAAAAGAAGATATTGTAGTCGTCGGTGGATATGGCCATGTAGGGCGTACCATTTGTGAAATCTTAGAGAAAAAATATCCTGGAAAGGTATATGCTGCAGGGCGAAGCCTTGTAAAAGCAAAGCAATTCAGTCAAGCAACTGATGGGAAAATTAAGCCGATGCAGGTGGATATTAATAAACCTTTACCTACTGATAAGTTAGAACGAGTTAAATTAATCATTATGTGCTTAGATCAAACGGATACAGATTTTGTAAGAGCTGTGTTTCGAAGCGGTATTCATTATGTGGATGTATCTGCGAACGGTTTGTTTTTGAATGAAATTGAGAAATACAAGAGAGAGGCTGAAGATAATGGGTCAAGTGCTGTCTTAAGTGTAGGACTTGCTCCCGGCATCACTAATCTCCTGGCCCTTGAAGCAGAGCGGCAGATGGATCAGATCGAGGAGATAGAAATTGCAATTATGCTCGGACTAGGTGATTCTCATGGCAAAGCGGCGCTAGAATGGACAGTCGACAGTTTAGCAGCTAAGTTCGAAGTGAAGCAGGGTAATCGCCAGGTTGAGGTGGAGAGCTTTACAGACAGAAGGTTATATCATTTTGGTGATAAGATGGGTAATCGATATGCTTACCGTTTTCCATTCTCAGATCAACAGACACTGAGCAGAACACTGAAAGCATCGTCTATCTCCACACGATTTTGTCTTGATTCAGCTATGGTTACTAAAATACTGGCAATAACGAAAAAAACAGGAGCCGTTCGCTTACTGCAAATAGGCTGGCTGAAGAATTTAATTGTTCGTGCTATGGGGCGGCTGCATTTGGGGGATGATGGGTTCGCTATTAAGGTTGAGGCAAGTGGAAGAAATTTAGAAGGTAAATTACTTCATGCGGATTTTTTATTACAAGGAAAGAATCAATCTATCATTACGGCAAAAGTAACAGCGGCAGTAGCAAAACATCTATATGATTCACCACCCCCAGGTGGAGTTTACCATATTGAGCAGCTGACTGATATAGCGTATATACAGAAGGAATTAGGATCAGCAATTTCTCTCAAGACTGCGGTAAACTAGTATAATATTAATCATATAGAAAGGGGCGTCATAGAATGAATAGAAAAGATTGGGAGCTGTTGAACGGTCATAAAGCGGGCGTGTTTTGGTTCACAGGATTATCAGGTTCAGGAAAAAGTACACTAGCACAACAAGCTGAAAAAGAATTGTTTAAGCAAGGCATAAGATGTGCTGTGATCGACGGCGACCAGCTAAGAAAAGGTTTAAATATCGATTTAGGTTTTTCAGAAGAGGATCGTAAAGAAAATATGCGGCGTGCGGCCGAAGTAGCGTCTATGTTTTTGGACCTTGGCTTTATAGTGCTTGTCCCGATGATTTCACCTTCTTCAGCTGCTAGAGAAGCGATTAGATATCGTTTTCAGTCTGGCGAGTTTGCAGAGATTTATGTGCAATGTTCATTAGAAACCTGCGAACAACGTGATCCTAAAGGGTTGTATAAGAAAGCTAGAAAAGGTGAAATTCGTGAGTTTACAGGTATTGATGCTATTTATGAACCCCCTAAACATGCCGAATTGACAGTTGACACAGAGATTTACAATATGGAGAGCAGTGTGAATCTGCTAGTTGATTTTGTTACACATAATTACGCTAAAAAGATATAGTGGGAAGTTAACAGAAGCCTAATTAAGTAGGGCTTCTTTTTTTGCATTCTCAAATGGAATTTTATCGCATAAAGGGAATCAAGGTGCTACAATATGAATGAACAAAAATAAATTCATTCATATTTATCGGGATTATTCAAAATATGCGATATATGGAGGAGTCCAAATGAAAAAAGTTACTGCATTTATTGGGAATCAGCAAAAGCATGCGACCTTCGAAGCGGTTTGTGAATTTGGTAATAATTTAAAGGCATATGGTGATATTGAATTTGAGTATATTTTTTTAAAAGATTATCGGCTTGAATATTGCCGGGGCTGTAAGCTGTGTTTCAATAAAGGTGAGGAATATTGTCCTTTAAAGGATGAACGCGATGTATTGATGGAGAAAATGATTCATTCTGACGGGGTTATTTTCGCTACCCCTAATTATGCATTTCATGTATCGGCACCGATGAAGAACCTCTTGGATCGGCTTGCCTTTGTATTTCATAGACCTCGTTTCTTCGGAAAAACCTTCACGGCTATTGTCAATCAGGGGATCTTTGGAGGCAACAAAATTGAAAAATATCTTAGTAATATGGGCGAGAATTTCGGATTTCAAGTCACAAAAGGTTGTGTCTTGACTACTTTGGAACCAAGAACAGAAGTTGCGCAGAAAAAAATGACGAGAGAAATTAAGAAAGCCTCCGAAAGATTCTATAAGGACCTCATGTCACCTAAGACTCCGGTTCCTTCATTTTTCAGGTTAATGCTGTTTCGAATGTCACGTACAAGTATAAAAACAATGCTTGATGATCATTCCAGGGATTACCGGTATTACAAAGAACAAGGCTGGTTTGAGTCGGGTTATTATTATCCTGTTTCATTGGGTCTTATAAAAAGGACAGCGGGTCTGATCTTTGACTTTATTGGGAAACGTATGGCGAAGAATTCGTAACCATAAAGACACTTCCCCGTATAAGATATGAACATGACCGACAATTAACCAAAAGAGAAGTTGAGGTAATCCACCTATGAATGTAAATTTAACCGATCATGCCGATTCAGCCTATTCGCTAGCCGAGCAGAGGGCGGCTCAGTATTTTGTTTCACTGCATATGCAGTTCAAAGAAAAAACGTATGTATCTACTCTGACTGAAGATATTCAATTATGGAAAAAACATCATATTCATCGCCGCTCATGGTTGTCCTTTTTCTCTAGAGGGAAGAGGAAACCTGATTCTCAGGATTATCATAAGTATATAGGGTGGCTGAATCTTTCCGGTAAATTGGATGATTATTTAGATCGCAGCGTTTCCTATTTATATATGAGAGATCTGGGCAAAGCCTTGGATTCTCCTGACACACAAAACAGGATTAAGCGAATGGTTGCTGACATTAGATCTCAATTGATCCCAGACGGTTCAACAATGATAAGAGAACAATCGGAATTTATGAGCTTGGCAGGAGTATATCGCTGGGCGCAAAAAGAAGGCGTCGAGACCGCCACCATCTGGGTGATCGACAAGCTAAAGAACGTATCAACCCATATTCCGCAGGAAATGAATGCCGAACAAGCGCAGCGTAAGTTAATTAAGATCATTATCGGGGTCATTCTGCATGTAATGGAGGAAATGGGGGAGAGTACCCCACCTTTGGAACGTTCTAAGAAGCTTAGTGAAGCCATTAGACTTGGCTATTCTTATGGGCTGACTTACCCTTTTATTGATGATCTTCTCGATTCCAGTGTCTTAACGCTTCAAGAAAAAGAGCAATATTCCCTCATGTTACGCGACGCTATCCTTACTAGATCTGTGCCTGAGCTTGGAGAATGGTCCGGAGAGAACATGGAATTCATTCGATACGTACATTCGGAGCTTAGTGAAGCTTTCCAATATATTAAAAGCTATCAACGTCCAGAAATGCAGAACATATTTTTCGAGCAATCCTTTGTGTTTTTTCAATCTCAGGAGCTGGACCGTGTTAAGGAACTCTCCAACGCTAAATACACCAATGAAGAGCTTTATATCCCCATTATCTTAAAATCCTCTTCTTCCCGTTTAATTGTCCGATCCGTTATTAGTGCTCCTACAGATGATGGATTTGATCAACGTACTTTTTATTATGGTCTTTACAATCAACTGGCTGATGATTTTGCGGATATGTTTGACGATATGAAAGAGGGAGCGGTAACGCCGTATACCTATTTTCTGAAATACCGTGATCAACGTTCAGATTTGATAAACCCTTTTGAATTATACTGGACCGTCATCTCTCATCTAATCCATTCCGTATATCACTCCGATGCCAAAACCCGTGAAGTGATTCTAGATCGAGCAATTAACGGTTTGAAGCGTTGTAAAGAACGTGTGGGTACTGAAAAGTATAAAGAGATTATGCAGATCTTTGCTTCGGGTCAACCCGAATTTAATCATCTCGTGCAGCAAATGGTGTTGAAAGCTGATGATGTGGATTTTTTTGACAAACTACTAAGAGATCAACTGCTTACGAATTTAAAAAACAACAAGCAGGAAAAGGTGGATTTTCACAATACGATTCAAAAGGTTCGTGGTGAAATCAACAATCAATTGCCGATTAATAAACCTGTTGGGACACCAGCTATGAAAGAAATGTTAATTGATGCAGCCAATTATAGTTTAGAGGGTGATGGCAAGCGAATACGACCTATCCTGACTTGGGTTATGGGTGTGAACGAATACGGATTAGACAGCGCAGCAATTGTGCCGCTTTTGAGGTCTTTGGAATATATGCATACTGCATCCTTAATTTTCGATGATCTGCCCTCTCAGGATAATGCCCCCACTCGAAGAGGCCGTTCAACTCTACATGAGGTGTATAATAGCGCTACGGCGGAATTGACAGGACTCTTTCTAATTCAGAAGTCGATTGAGGAACAGGCATCCCTTCATACATTCGATGCTAAATCCGTAATTGCTTTAATGCAATATTCAGCTCAAAAGGCGGAAGATACCTGCATGGGGCAAGCGATGGATTTGAATTCTAAAGGAAAAGCATTGACGCTAGAGCAATTAAATATGATTTGTTTCTATAAGACGGGCATTGCGTTCGAAGCTTCACTAGTTATGCCAGCGATTCTTGCACAGGTTAAGGAGACAGAAATAGAAGCTTTGAAGAAATTCGCTTATCATGCGGGGATTGCTTTTCAGATTAAAGATGATTTACTCGACTTGGAAGGGGATTTACAATTACTAGGTAAGCCGACAGGGCAGGATGTTGAGAATAACAATGCAACGTTTGTATCCATTCTGGGTTCAGAAGGCGCTAGAAAAGAGATGTGGGAGCACTATTGTCTTGCCATGGAGGCGTTAAAAGAGATCCCCCGCAATATCAATTTTTTAAAACATCTATTGAATTATATGGTTAATCGTGATCGATAAATATGAAAATGGAGTGTTGGCATCTTTGCCAGCACTTTTTTATGAAAAAAATCAATCGTTTTTACGTTCAGCTCCGTCTTACTTATAAGAACATCAGAACGATGACTTTATCCTAATACCGACACTGACAAAAAAAGAGGGGGTGTAGTGAGTGGTGGATAGGACGATGGACGAGGTCAGAATGGTTGATTTTGCCCGTATGGATGAGGAAGTTTTCTTTAAACGCCTGTATGTGGAGCATCGGAAAATGTACACCGTCGCTTATAGTTATCTACGAACAGAAGCGGACGCGTTAGAAGTTGTACAAGAGGCTTCATGTCGGGCCTGGATGAAACGTAAGAAGCTTAAAGATGAACAGTCATTTACACCTTGGTTGATTCGAATTACGATCAATTGTTGTATGGATGAACTACGACGAAAAAAACGAGTGATTCCTACGGAGAAGCTGGCAGAGGTTGCAACTCAGGAAATGAAAAGCAACGACCGGATTGATCTGGAACGCGCTATGAACAGGTTAAAGCCCAAATATCGGCATGTGGTACTTCTTAAATATTACAATGACATGACTACAATCGAAATCGCAAAAGTGCTAAAAAAACCAGAAGGTACAATCAAAACCTGGTTACGTGAGGGACTTAAACAGCTTCGTAATGTGCTGAAGTGATATGGGAGGTGAACAGAGTGACAGATAAAGAAGATCGTATTTTGCAGAAAAATGTTGATGAAATGAATCAGAATACTGAGACTTTACAGGAAATGAAAATTTATAACGCGATGCGAAAGGGAATTATGGAAGGAAAAAAACGTGAGAAACGCCGTGTTTATACCGCAGGTTTGGGAGTGATTGCAGCTGCAGCCGTAGCCCTATTATTTACATACTCTTCAATCGGATTACCGGCCAAGGAAGTGGCCCAACCTTCAGTTCAAACCGCCAGCCCTAAAAATACAGATGATTTTGCAGCTTATCGCTCATTTTCAAGGTTAGAACCAGCACTTGCAAGTGCTCTGGAACAGAATCTCGTGATGCCGGTGGGTCAGAGCGCGGAAAACAAGGGGTACCGAGTGGATGTAACTGGTGCAGTAACAGATGGAAGGAAGGTGTATATTCTATACAGTGTTCAGAACAATACAGACAAAGAAGTTATACATGCGGATTTTGCGCTTCAATATGAAGGCATACAGGAGTCGAATCTACATAAAGGTGCTGCACTAAGTATGCTTGCCAGCGATAACCGAATTCAACCAGGCCAGTCTAAGGATTTTATATACACCACTAGTCTTTCACCAACGATTAAATATCCAAAGGAAGTAAACTATAATGTCATTCTCACTGAAACTTCAGATAAGGCGCTACAATCCAGTAGTAATAAATACCGGACTAATCTGGATGTTGCTTTCGAACTTAATCCTGATATGCTCAAAGCACAGGAAAAAATTCTAAAAACGGATAAAACGCTGACAGTTGACGGGCAAAAGATTAAAGTGAATCTAGTGCAATATACACCGCTTAGTACCTATGCAGATTTGGAGTATGATCTGAACAATGATAAACAAATTTTCCAATTGATTAATCCAGTTCTGATTAGTACAAATGGGGGTGCTACCGAAAAATTATTTTACCCCGACATCGTCAACTCTGACAATTCTGAAGTCTATTCGGACAACACCAAGTTTACGTTGGTGTTCAGGAACAGCCAGAGCGGCCTAAAGCATCAGCCAGACACCGTTTCATTAAAAACCTTTGGTATCTCGGCAGTCGAAAAAAATAAAATGAAAATTGTTGTCGATCTCAATAAGCAGCAAATCATTGAAGCACCGGGAAGCGGCCTTGAGCTTGTTGCTCCAACGCAAGAGAATTATGCAGATGAAGGAGAGATCTTGTTGCGGCATACAATTACTGATGCCGAATATTTAAAATACTACACTAGACTTGCTGAGACTTTTACTGATGCGGAAGGAAATGTGCATAAAAGAGCAATCAAAACAACTTCGGCAGGAAACTTCGGTGGCTACATGACTTCAAAGGATGGTACAGCCGTGGATGAAATGCGTTATACTTTTGGAAAGGGAGCGAAAGATTATCCTCAACCACTAACGATTACGCTAGAGAAATATATCAATCCGATTATGGATACGCAAACCGTAGAGTTATTTTCTAAGTAATAGATTAAGCTTAACGATTAATAATCTTGTATTTGTTGTAATCCTATAGGAGGTAGTTATGCGTAAATATAACACTGTAATCTTTGATGTGGATGGAACCTTAATTGATACAGAAATTGCTGTTTTGAGTTCTCTGCAAAAGATGTTAAAGGTGGATCACAACAAAGAGTATGAATTGTCAGAGCTTAATTTTGTGTTAGGTATTCCAGGTTCAGCTTCATTACCGCAACTTGGGATCGAAGATATTCATGAGGGCAATGAGAGATGGAATGTTTTCATGAAAGATTTCTATGATACTATTAACATCTTTGACGGAATTGTAGATGTAATGAGTTCATTACAGTCAAAAGAGATCGTTCAAGGAATTGTGACTTCCAAGACAAGAGATGAGCTAAATGACGATTTCGCTCCATTTGGCTTAACTAAATATTTATCATATACCGTTATCGCAGAAGATACAGCAAAGCATAAGCCACATCCAGACCCCTTGCTAGAATTTATTAGAGTATCAAAAGCAAACCCTGAATCATCTATTTACATAGGGGACACGATTTATGATTATGAATGTGCACGAGATGCTGGTGTCGATTTTGGATTAGCTTTATGGGGATGCAAGCAGCATGAGCATATTCCCGCGAAATATAAATTTGAAACTCCGCAGGATATTTTAAAGCTGCAATTGTAAAGTGAATAGGATGAATATAAAGCAGAGCGGCATTTTGCCCTCTGTTTTTTAATGGAAAAACCTTCATTGTATGTTCTTAACATTGACTCTTCTCTATCTTATCGTTAATATTACCTCTGTGCTTCATTGCCCAAAAGCCTAAAAGCTTAAAAGCTTAAAAGTAAGTAAGCACCGCAATCTTCGGATTTTATCCCAATCACAATGTTAAGGAGCACTATCGTTATGGACCGTCAGCTTAGTTTTTCAAAAAGTATGATTATCATCGCCTTTATTCTTGCATTTCTTTTTGTATCTATTTTCCTATTAAAAGCAGAACCTCATATCCCGCTTCTCGCAACCACAGTTGGCACAGCAGTCTTATTGGGTTTATTTGGCGTGTCATGGAAAGATATTGAGGCTGCTATCATCAAAGGCATACAAACAGCTATAATGCCCATTCTTATCCTCATGCTAATCGGAATATTGATCGCTGTATGGATGATGAGTGGTACGGTGCCTACACTTTTATTTTATGGTATGGATTATATTAATCCGAACTACTTTGCAGTAAGCGCGTTATATGTCACAATTGTCGTCTCTATGTTTACTGGAAGCTCATTCACCACCGTTAGCACGATTGGTGTAGCTTTGATGGGTATTGCTTTGACGACAGGGATTTCTCCAACACTTGCTGCTGGAGCGATTATTTGTGGAGCTTGTTTTGGTGATAAAATGTCTCCTTTATCTGATACTACAAATTTCGCACCTGCAGTGGTAGGTATATCCTTGTTCACACATATTCGTAATATGATGTACACAACGATTCCAGCGCTTATTATAACTACTGTCTTTTTCTTGTTCGCACCAAAAGCCGATGCGATTGATTTATCGTCGATTCAGGGGATTAAGTTTGCTCTACAGGATGGATTTAGTATTCACTGGTTAACGTTGATCTCACCACTTGCCGTTATTATTTGCTCAATCAAACGAATCCCAATCCTTCCTACACTGATGGTTGGCATTGTCACTGGTCTTCTGGTGACCGCTATTATTCAGCAGCAGGCAGAAATCGGTGTCTGGTTCAGTGTGATGCAGAATGGATACGAAAGTACTATTGCCAATGAAACCGTTGCTTCTATCGTTAACCGAGGTGGAATGCAATCAATGATGAGTTCCGTTTCACTTATCTTGATTGCTTTATCATTAGGCGGGCTAATACAATATTGTGGTGTCATAGAGGCTTTTTTTCGCAAAATCATTCAACCCCTCAAACGTAAAAGCAGTATCGTGCTTATGAGCGGCGCATCATCCATTGCGGTTAATGGGATGACTGGTGAACAGTATCTTTCTATTTTGCTGCCCGGTCAAATGTTCAAAGATGAATATAATCGCCGAGGCATTCCAGCAAAGACACTATCCCGTACGTTAGAGGATTGTGGAACCCTTGTTAATCCTTTAATTCCTTGGGGAGTTAGCGGTGCTTTTTTCGCAGCTACACTAGGTGTACCGGTAATTGAATATATACCTTATGCCACCCTTCTGTGGTTAAGCCCATTCATTACGTTTGCGTATGCTTTGATCCCGAAGCTGCAAAAGAACTCGTTAGGCTAACCTTCTCTGAAAGAATGTATTTATTGAACGGATATAAAGAATAATAAGAGTGATTTCTGATTTATATCTGGGGAATTCAGCGGGGGTATTGATAGTGAGTCGCAATAAGTTGCAGGACAGAATCAGGTTAGCAAATGTCGAGACTAAACATGCAGAGCAATTTAATAATTTATTACGTTATGTATTTCAAGTGACGAATCGTGATTTACAAATCTTTGGTTGGGAAAATCGTGAAATCACCCAAGCGAAGCTGCCAGTTCTAAAGTATGCTGATGTAGTCGGTTGGTTTGATGGTGATAAATTGATTTCACAGTTAGCAGTATACCCATTTCAAGTAAATATTTTTGGGCGAATTTATGAGATGGGTGGCTTGACGGGTGTTGGAACCTATCCCGAATATGCTAATTTAGGTTTAATGAATAAGCTGATGCTGCATGCATTAACTAAAATGCGGGGCCGCAAGCAATCAATTTCTTATCTATTTCCGTATTCCATTCCATATTATAGGCGGAAAGGCTGGGAGATCATTACCGATAAAATCTCATTTGAAGTTCCGGATACCCAGCTGCCGAAAACTAAAAAAGTTCCTGGGAACGTGGAGCGGGTAACTATTGAACATCCAGATATCAAGGAGATATATGATCAGTTCTCCATGCAGCATCATGGAGCTATGCTTCGAAATAAGTTGGCTTGGGAAGAATATTTACGTTGGGATCTGGATGAAATGACGGTAGGCATCTATTATAACAATGATGATTTGCCCACGGGGTATTTGTTGTATTGGGTTGCTGAGGAGATCTTTTATATCAAAGAAATGGTATATATTAACGAAGAAGCTCGGGTGGGATTATGGAACTTTATAAGTGCACATTTTTCGATGATTACACTTGTCAAAGGGGATATTTATAAAGGGGAGCCGCTTTCCTTCGTTTTAGATGATGGTGACATCAAGGAAACCATTGCTCCTTATTTTATGGCCCGGATAGTGGATGTACAATTATTTATCGAACAGTATCCGTTTAAAAAACAGGATAAAGAGGGTTGCCTTATCTTCACCTTGAGTGATCCGATGCTGGAATGGAACCGGGGTACATTTACGCTTAATGTGGATAAAGATGGAACAGGTGTTTTGCACGCAGGAGGGACTAACCCTTCCTTGTTGATTGACATTCCTACTTTAACCACGATGTTAATGGGCTATAAGCGACCTACCTATTTGGCTAGGATCGGTCGGATCCAGGCAGATGAAGCTACAGTTCAATTCCTGGAAGGGTTAATCAGGCCAGAACATCCTTATTTCTCTGATTATTTTTAAAAAGCATACTCTAATGAGTGTGCTTTTTTGTTCTTTTATAGTAGAATTGATTCTCGGCAACACTAAATGATATGGGGTGTAAGAATGGCGATTAATTTCACCAAACCAATGATCCAAAGGTTAGAACAAGAAATCATAGAGGTAGAGAGCAAGCTCAAAAACGTGAAGAACAAAAAGGAAAAATCCAAATTCAAAATTAATCAATTAGAACAGGATATGAAATTTAGCAAGTCTCACACAGATTTGAGCAGTAAAATGACGCGAATCAAAAAGCTTAACGATGAAATTAAAAACATGAATCGCCTGCAAGCTGATCTTTCCAAAGAATTAACAGCAAAGAAAAACTCGTTAAAAAAACTCCAGGTAAATGGAACCGCGCCTACTACAATTGATTCCACAAAAGGATAATCGATGATGGTTGCACAGATAAAAAACCGCGTAACTGGCGGTTTTTATTTTTTTACCAGCTCATCTGTATCTCCCCTTAACAAGGAAATCTCATGCTTATAGGGTGCGTTTACATATTTCTTTTCACCGATGGAGGGAGTCTCTAAGAGTTTGGGAATAGCTGGAAGTTATTCAAAAGAGACTCCACATTCACTACCTTTTCCAGCCATAGTTTCTAACGAAACCTGAACATTTCGTTTATCTGTTAGCACTTCGTTTAAGCCTTCCACGATCCGAGAGATGCCGGCTTGAGAGCCAGGATGTAGGACGATTTGGGTTGAACCCAAAGCTTCTGTTCTTATGATTTCTGATTGAAGAAACTCTATACTATGCTCAAAGACCTGTGCCGAAAGTGTATTTCCTAAGTTAACAATAAATGGAGCGTGTACAATAATATTAGAAATACCGTTATCTCTCATATGAGCATGTCCTGCTTCAATATTCAAAGCTTCAATGGGTTTGCGGCGTGTATTTTGTGGGGCTCCGGTATAAAAAAGGAAGGTGGCCGCTCCATAAGAAGCTGCCTCTTCACTAGCTCGAAGGAGCATTTTTGTTCCGGTCATAGACACATGAGAGCCTAGGAGTAAAGACATCGGGGTTGACACTTCCTTTCCTCAGAATACAGGAAGTTTTTTAGGGAAGATCAAGGTTGTCTTATCTGATCTATTATTTATGAGAGACAACCTTAGCGACCCGGAATTTAGCGCTAATTAGCGGCGAAAATAGTCTCGCCTTGAATTGGTTTTAAATCTTGCTCCCATTTAACTCTGATTGCCCGGGAAGTGAATAGATCAGCTCCATCTGAGATTTGGAAGTGTAGATGGGCCTCGCTCGTATTACCAGAATTACCTGTTAAGCCAATAACCTCCCCTTTTTCGACTTTATCCCCCGGTTTTACAGTAACTGACCCTTGTTTGAGATGCGCCAAATGACTATATTCCCCGCCATGATCAATGACAACTATATTCCCGGTAGCTTGATTCGGATTCATGACCCCAACTGGCTCATTGTCTTTAATGTCATTCACAACCGATACAACGGTGCCGTCCGCTGGAGCGAGAATGTTTTTGCCAAAGGCATAATAGCTTTCATTTCTTAGTGGGTCTCCTTTATAGGAATAGTTATCTTTGGTTTGGATAAAATCGTAAGCGTAACGCTGGATTTCTAACTCATAATGATAATTCACAAGCACATTCTCACCACCCCAAAACACATACCAATCTCCCTCAAACGGCAGTGCGTATTCATGTTTACTTAGTACATTGTCGGTTTCAGGAGAAGGGGTAAGCTCTTGAACTTGAATTAATGTAATCATCCCATCCGGATCAAACATCCCGACAAGCCCCTTATTGCCAGCATCACTAACCCATGTGCGTCGATCAAATCCATTAAGCTGCATGGTCGATGCCTTTTCCAATGTATGGATACCCTTAGTGAATTCTTTTCCTGTCTCTGCTAATTCTGTTTCACTTATTTCATCTTTTAAAGGCTGGTTAAAGCGGGCATACAACTCCTTGTACTTCCCGTCCAGTAGAATCTTTGATAGTTCATCTGGAGCAAATCCACTCAGAATGGCAGCTGTGGCCGGGTTTGTTGTCTGCTCCGCCTTTTCATTAGTGGGCACATCAGCATTCTCTCCTCCACAGGCAGCCATTAATAAAGACAGTGACCCTACAGCCAAGGCAGTTCTTGTATTCAAAATAACTTTATGAATGATTTTTTCAGGTTTTTTGTTCATATATTTCGCCTCCCAGTATTACGATTGTAGCAGTCTAGCCTTAGCTCTTCTGAAATTCTATATTAACACTTACATAATTTACTAGCTATTTAATGAATACGAATTAAGCTTCCGTTAAGATTAGTAAGATTGCTAGCCAAAAAAATCATGCTATGATGATAAAAACGTCTATTGTGAAAGGGAAAATTTATATGAATGAGGCTTCAATTTTATTGGTTGATGATGAGGTATCACTTTTAGACATTATGGAGACAGTGCTGCGTAAGGAAGGCTACGTCAATATAGATACAGTGCAAACAGGTGAAGAAGCAGTAAGTGCCTGTGAATCCAAAAAATATGATTTAATTGTGCTGGATGTAATGCTGCCCGGACGAAGTGGCATCGAAATCTGCCCTTTTATCCGGCAGACGACGGATGCTCCTATTCTTTTTCTGACTGCTCGGACGTCTGATTTCGATAAATTAACGGGCTTTGCTATAGGTGGAGATGATTATATCACTAAGCCCTTTAACCCGCTTGAAGTGGTGGCTCGTATAAGAGCACAGCTGCGGAGATATTTTGCTTCTGCTAACCAACAGGCTACTGGCAAGAGTGTAGAAATAGTCCCCCATAAATCTGCAAATGTATATGATTACGGAAGGTTTAAGCTAGATGAGACAGCGGGAGAACTCCTGGTAGAGGGTCAGTCTGTTGCTTGTCCGGCACTTGTATTTCAACTGCTGGTCTTCCTATGCAAACATCCCAATCAGATTTTCAGCAAAAGTGAGTTATATGAGAAAGTATGGGGCGATGAAGCACTGAGTGATGATAATACGGTCATGGTTCATATTCATCGAATTAGAGAACGTATCGAAGCAGACCCGTCCGATCCAAAATTTATTGTTAACGTTAGGGGCCTTGGTTATAAGCTGGTGAAGGTAGACCGCCAGGAGTTGTCCATGCCATGAATATCAAACGCCGGTTAACGTTAAGGTTCGTTCTACAGCTAGCTATTACGGGAATGGTTGTTCTCGCTATTGCAGCAGTAACGTTTACTTGGATGCTGTTGCGTTTTCTCGATATCAGTATTACGCGTGATTTTGCTAATGTTGGCTTAGAGCAACTGGTTGAATCCTCCAAAATTGATGAGAAGGGCATTCAATTTTCCCCGAGCTTGCTGGAGCAAGTGAAGAAGAATAAGGGCTGGCTGCAAAACATCGATGAAAATGGAAAAGTTGAAAGTGCCTACAACACTCCAAAAGATGTCCCAATTCAATATGGACCGGGTGAAGTAGTCGCCTATTGGACAGGGACTCAGCCTTTTCCGTATACTCTGGCTGTATGGATTCAAGAGAAAAATGGGAGACAATTCACGCTTCTTTATGGCGCGCCAAATATACTAGATCCTCTGTTAAAAAAAATGAGCGAAGGTACATTTGATGCAGTAGATGGAGATCTGGTTCTGCCTGATTCGATTGAAAGAGAAATTAAATCATCACAGGCTTTTGTTCAACTCATTGATTCATCGGGTACGGAGCTGCTCTCCTATAATAGGCCAAAGATGATTCCCACCAAGTACTCAGTGCCAGAGCTAGCACTACGCACTCTCTACAGTGAACGTTACGGCTATCATGTCCGATCTTCTTTTGATAAACAAACCGGCCAAACATGGATCGTTGGACAACCAAACGTAAAGGGAGCAGATATAGGCCAAAAGGTATGGTTACCTGAAGAGGTTAAAATTGTTATTAAAGGCTCATTAGCAATGCTCGCGGCTTTATTGCTTGCATTTATATTGCTTTCTTTATGGCAAGCTCATAGGTTTGGAGCGCCAATGCTGCATATGCTTGTATGGCTCGATTCCATTGGAAATGCCATATATACAGAGCCTATGGACCGTAAAGGAAATCGTCGTAGTCGAACACACGTAGGTAAATGGAGACGGAGATACCGGGTTTTTTCTGATGTTATGGTATCCATAGAGAAATTATCTGCTAATTTGCAGAGAGATCAAGCGTTGCGGCAACAAACAGAGAATTTGAGGGAAGAATGGATCGCAGGTGTTACACATGATTTAAAAACTCCTTTATCTTCTATAACTGGTTATGCCCATTTACTGGCGGAGCCTTCGTATGATTGGTCGAAAGAGGAAGTTCGCAAGTTTACAAGGACTATGCTGGATAAATCAGCCCATATGGACATGCTTATTAGTGATCTTGCCATGACCTATCGGCTAAAAACAGGGATCAAGCCACCAGAGCTGATGGAGGTGGAATTGAACTTTTGGCTACATCAAGCCCTTGATCAAGCTGCTGCAAATCCCGAATACGGGAAGCAACGAATTATATTTGTGCCGGCACCAAACGAAGTGAGAGCTCGATTGTATACTCCATGGCTAGAGCGGGTGGTCAACAATTTGACTGCGAATGCTTTACTTCATAACCCCTCAGATACGATTTTAACGGTTTCGCTTACTATGAATGATGAGGACAGTGGATTTACTATTCAATTTTCCGATGATGGCGATGGAATGGATGAAGTCACACTTAACCGTCTATTTGAACGTTATTATCGAGGAACGGACACCGTATCTAGCTCCAACGGATCCGGCCTTGGCATGGCGATCTCCAAGGGATTAATCGAATGTATGGAGGGCAGGATTGCTGTTGAGAGTAGCCCTGGACAAGGGACCATTATTAAGTTGAGTTGGAGCTGATCATAGAACCAGCGTTTTTCCTAACGGAAATGACGGTGGTTTTTTTGTTGTGAATATAGTTTTTTAATTCTTCTGTTTATTATCCAGCCAGAGTTGGGATCATAAATAAGTTGACATCTAAACTGATTGTAACTACAATAGTTACAGGTAGTGATTAAAAATAAATTTATCATCCTAATTTGAGGAGGAAGTAAAAATGAAAATAGCAATAACAGGAGCAACAGGTCAATTCGGATCATTGGTGATAGAAGCTTTACTTAAAACTGTACCCGCAGGTGATCTTGTAGTTAGTGTGCGGAACCCAGAAAAAGCAAGTGATCTTCAGGCGCGTGGAGTAGAAGTCCGTCATGGTGATTTTGATCAACCTGAGACGCTGGAATCAGCATTTGCCGGTGTGGATCGACTATTAATTGTATCCGCAGATGGTGATAATGAAACCCGGATTCGTCAACATAAAGCAGCTGTTGTTGCTGCGGAAAAAGCAGGCGTTGGCTTCATTGCCTACACAAGTGTAGGACAAGCAGACAAGAGTGAACTATTTCTTGCTGAAGTTCACCGCATCACCGAAGAAGCTATTCGCGCAACAGGCATTCCTTACAGCTTCCTCCGTAATAACTGGTATTTGGAGAATGAGATCGGCTCCATTCAAGGCGCTCTAGCAGGTGCCCCATGGGTGACTTCAGCAGGGAACGGTAAAGTTGGCTGGGCTACACGCGGAGATTATGCAGAAGCTGCAGCTAATGTACTGACAGGTGACGGACATGAGAACACAGTGTATGAATTGTCTGGCAAACCTTTAACACAAGAGGAATTGACTGAGATCATAGGCACTGTAATCGGTAAAGAAATCAAAGTAATCCAGGTTGACGACGAGGCTTATGCCAAGACCATGTCGGAGGTGGGTGTCCCAGAAGCTGCGCTTCCAATAGTTGTAGCTATACAACGTGGTATTCGTGAAGGTTGGCTTAATATTGAAAGTAGCGAATTAGAGAAACTGCTGAAACGTTCAGCTACTCCTCTTGCGGATGTCATTCGTGTTATGGTCGGTAATTTACAAGCATAATAATATAAAAGATAAAAGGCTTCCTCGAGGTTGAAAAACCAGTGAGGAGGCCTTTTTTTGTGTTGATAGAGGATGAATCAAATACATAACTTTTCACTATTTTGCCTTGTTCATAATTGTGTTAGTTTAGTTTAACTAGTTATACTAAAAGAAATGGAAGATACTCTGAGAGAGTACATAATCTGGCGAATAAGCGAAGGAGATGATTACAAATGAAAAGAAATATCTTGCTGGTATCTGGAGCGGCGGTTGTTGCATTAGGTGCGTATTTGTTATTGGGAGGTATCGACAAGGATACGCCCTCAGCACAAGATACAACCGACATTAAGCAATTAGTGCAAGAATATAGTTCAAGCAGTATGGAAAACCTGTCCGCTTCTATCACTTCTGAGCAACTTATTGTAACCGATAGTAACAATAAAGAGAAAACTTACGACTTGCCTAAAGATGAGTTTTTTGTTTCTATAGCTCCATATGTGGAGAATACGCATCCTTGCGCTACACATAGCTTGACCGGCTGCCAAGGGGAATTAACGGATGATGAGTTTAAAGTATATATCGAAGACAGCGAAGGCAATGTGATTGTGGATCAAGAAATGAAATCGCTATCTAACGGATTTATTGATCTTTGGTTACCCCGGGACAAACAATATAACGTAACCATTGAGCAGGATGGAAAAGCAGCAAAATCTGAGCTTTCCACTTTTAAGAGTGATAATACATGTGTTACCACTATGCAATTGGCAGAAAGTATCTAAAAAGTTGTAGAGAGAAGACTTGGAAAGCGAATGCTCAGGAGGATGTTTCTTAAGCGATGTCGAATTCGTTATTCATAATCCGATTTGATCTTCCTTCTGATGTATTCTGTGTCGGACTTTCGCCAAATGTCCATCGTATCGGACTCCATTGCAGCTATTTTAGATTTTCGCAGCATTTTTCAAGCTTATCGGACTGCATAGCTCTTATTGGGTTGTAATGGCACAGAATCGGAGTGTTTTTAGGGAAATAGCTGCATCTGGGTCCGATAACCTGGTGAAATGCCATAAATCTTCGAAATAAGAGCCCCACGGTCCGATCCAGCGGAGAGTTAGAAACTGTTTGGGAAAAGGAACAAAAGTATCACACGAATGATCAAAAGAAATTGCTTTACAGAAGAGAGGAGAGGGATGAATGGTTAAAGAGCTGATCATTGGGGATGTTTTGCAGGAGTTGGCTGGTACGCGTCGGATACTGGAGAAGCTGCCTCAGGAGCATATGACATGGAAACCACACTCTAAGTCAATGAGCCTGGGTGGGCTGGCCACACATCTTGTTACCCTTCTGAGCTGGCAATCCGCAATTCTTCTTTACTCGGAGTTTGATTTGGCATCCGTGGCATACCGACGAGAAGCACTGGAGAGTCCCGATGCGGTTCTACAAGAGTTCGACCTGAAAGCTCGTGAGATTGAGGAATTAATTACTGCAAGCAATGTGGAGATGCTCGGCGCCGAGTGGACCTTGCGGAACGGGGAGCAGATCATCCGTCGTCAGACCCGGGCTGCTGCGCTTCGTACCATCGGATTGAATCACATGGTTCACCACCGGGCACAGCTTGGAGTATATTTGCGGCTGCTTGACGTGCCGGTACCTGGTCTTTATGGACCCTCGGCTGATGAATTAGAATTAGCAAACGGGGAAGTTTGATTAGTGAGGAAGCCCTACACTGCCAAGTAAGTTCAAGATATAGCTCTTACCTTATATATTGGAGTATTAAGTTACTTCCAAACATACGGTAATGGGCTTATTTGCTTTTTTCTAGCACTACACTAAATAAAACTCATGGAGGATCGGGAGGTTTGGGTTGACACTTTAGTTAATTTGGAGATATTATAGATTCATTAAATCTATGATGTAACAGATATTTTTTTGATTTAATAATAGATAAAAAGAGTCTTTAATATCTGCATATAGGAGATGATTCATATGATTTACGATTGCATTATTGTTGGTGGTGGACCCGCAGGCTTGAACGCAGCCCTTGTTCTTGGTAGGGCAAGACGAAAAGTAGCTTTAATTGATAATAATCAGCCAAGAAATGCTGTTACCCATGCGTCACATGGTTTTATTACAAGAGACGGGGTTACACCAGCCGAGTTTCGTCGTATTGCGTATGAGGAGGTACTACGTTATCCGTCAGTTGAGCATATCCAGACTGAGATTATTTCGATTAACAAAAATGATTCTGGATTTGCAGTACTTGATTCGTTTGGTCGTCACATTGAAGCTCGCAGATTGATTTTGGCGACTGGGTTAAAGGAGGTCCTTCCTGAGATAGAGGGCCTACGTCCATTATACGGAAAAAGTCTGTTTAATTGCCCGTATTGTGACGGCTGGGAATTACGAGATCAACCCCTTGTCGTTGTTTGCGAAAATCCACATATTTTTCATATGGCAAAGATGCTGCTCAATTGGAGTAAAGATTTGGTTATCTGCACGAACGGCAAGACATTCCTTTCAGATGAACAGAAAAAAAGTCTTGAGGCCAAGGGGGTTGTAGTCAAAGAATCATTAGTTTCCTCTTTTATGGGTCATGACGGGCAACTTCAGGCGGTTCGTTTTGCGGATGGTACTGAGATCATAAGAACGGGAGGGTTTATTGCTCCGAATTTGATCCAAACGGCATCGATCGTAGATCATTTGGCTGTAGAGCGGAATGATTCTGGTGGGTTTAGCACAGATGGTGCGGGGAGAACCTCGATTCCAGGATTATATTCGGCTGGAGATGTTTCTTATTTTATGCCTTCTCAGTTAGTGTTTGCCGCGGCTGACGGGAGTCGGACAGCTATGAGTGTAAATATGGATCTTACAGAAGAAGAATTTGAACTTTTTTAACGAATTATGGGTAGGAAGTTGAAAATAATAAGTATGCATGATAACATAATTACAAATTAATGATCGGAGTTGAAAAGTATAGTGTAGTAATTATTCTTGCGTCCTATGATGAATAAAACAACAACAATGGTTTATTTCGTTTGTTTTATTCTTTGTATGCAAGAAAGTTACTACTTCTTTTCACTCGAAAATATATCCATATCTAACTCCATTTGGGGCTGGATTTGCTGTATTTATTTGAGTCACAAGAAAGTAACTTTCTTGTGGCTTTTATTTTTTAAAATACAGGAGGATTATTTTATGTCATTAATAAATGTCACAAATCTAACCTTTGCCTATGAAGGCAGCTACGATAACATATTTGAGAACGTAAACTTTCAAATCGATACCGATTGGAAATTAGGTTTCACAGGGAGAAATGGTCGAGGAAAGACTACATTTCTTAGCTTATTGCTTGGAAAGCATGAATACAGCGGTAATATTTCTGCTCATGTCAGCTTTGAATATTTCCCTTTTCAGGTGAATAACAAGGAGCTTAACACCATAGATGTGATCAGCGAGATTTTTCCGGATTATATTCATTGGAAGTTAATGCGTGAGCTTTCTTTGCTAAAGGTTTCTGAGGATGTGTTATATCGTCCCTTTGATTCATTGTCTAACGGAGAGCAGACGAAAGTGCTGTTAGCCACATTATTCATTAAGGAAAATAGCTTCCTGTTGATTGATGAACCTACAAATCATTTGGATATGACGGCAAGAAAGCTTGTCAGTGATTACCTCAATTCAAAAAGTGGATATATTCTGGTTTCTCACGACAGATCCTTTCTTGATAATTGTGTGGACCACATCTTGTCAATCAACAAAACCAATATAGAGATTCAAAAGGGCAATTTTTCTAGCTGGTGGGAGAATAAAGTCAGACAAGATAACTTTGAGTTAGCAGAAGACGAAAAACTTAGAAGAGATATCAAACGCTAGTCAGCATCATCTAAACGGACAGGTAACTGGTCACATGAGGTGGAAAAAACTAAAAACGGAACTAGAAATTCTGGATCTAAGTTAGATAAAGGTTATGTTGGGCACAAGGCCGCTAAAATGATGAAACGCTCTAAAGCCATCGAGCAAAGACAGCAATCTGCCATCAACGAAAAGTCTAAGCTTCTTAAAAATATTGAAAATTCTGAGAACTTAGAGATTACGCAGCTTGCTTATCATAAACGTCATCTTGCGGAGCTGGACAATGTTTCGGTTTTTTACGGAGAGAAAAGGGTATGTTCAGAAGTAAGCTTTACCATTGAGCAGGGGGAGAGAATAGCACTCTCGGGTAAAAATGGTTCCGGGAAATCAAGTATCATCAAATTGATCTGCGGTGAGGAGATAGATTATACCGGCACCTTCACTAAGGATAGCCAGCTTATCATTTCCTACGTATCGCAAGACACTTCTGATCTACGGGGCGATTTAACAGATTATGCTAGAGAGAATGGGATAGATGAAAGTCTTTTTAAATCTATTCTGCGAAAGCTTGATTTCTCCAGAATTCAATTTGATAAGGATATTTCCACATACAGTGGCGGCCAAAAGAAAAAAGTCCTGATCGCCAAAAGTCTTAGTGAAAAAGCTCATTTGTATATTTGGGATGAACCGCTTAATTTTATTGATGTTATTTCACGTATGCAAATTGAAGAGCTATTGCTTGAATATACACCAACACTCGTTTTTGTGGAGCATGATCGCGAATTTTGCCATAATGTTGCCACGAAGATCATTGAACTTAGCTGATATTTTTAACATCGATTGAAAATTTCCAACTCTAACAGACCAATATTATTATATTAATAAAGATAATTATTATATATATTACAGTTATCCAATGTACTATAATGGTATAGTTAAACTTTATGATATGTAATTGATGCCTAAAGAAACAACCTATAGAATTGAACAACAGGAGGAAACAAGTTGAGTACACAGAGTGTGGGAATTCCATTAGAAGGTTTTGCAGAATTTAGCCGAACGGTAGCCGCTGAAGGTGCGGTACTGTTGAAGAATGATCATCAGGTGCTTCCGCTTGGTGAAAATGATAATGTTGCTGTATTTGGCAGAACTCAAGTGAATTATTATCGCAGTGGTACTGGTTCGGGCGGTAGTGTTCATGTTACTTATACAACCAACCTGCTAGGCGGTCTTCGCAGTAAAAAGAACCTTACGGTCAACGAAGATTTGGCAGCAGTATATGAGAAGTGGATTGCGCAAAATCCATTTGATAATGGTGGCGGCGTTTGGGCTGCAGAGCCATGGAACCAGAAGGAAATGCTTTTATCCGACGAATTGGTAGCAGAGGCTAGAAGAAAATCGAACAAAGCAATCATTGTAATCGGACGTACAGCAGGAGAAGATCAGGATAATGTCGATGGTTCAGGGAGCTACCAACTAACAGCTGATGAAAAGGCGATGCTGAAGCAGGTAACTACATATTTTGAGCAAACGATTGTTGTACTGAACGTCTCTAATATTATTGATATGAGCTGGCTGAACGATGAAAGCTATAAAAATCCGATTTCGTCTGTCATCTACTCTTGGCAGGGGGGAATGGAAGGTGGTAATGCAATTGCGGACGTGCTGGCCGGAGAAGTGACTCCAAGCGGTAAATTAACAGACACGATCGCATATTCCATCAACGATTACCCGTCAACACATAACTACGGCAATGAATTTACAAACCTTTATCAGGAAGATATCTATGTTGGTTATCGCTATTTCGAGACATTTTGCCCAGAAAAGGTTCAATATGAGTTTGGTTATGGAATATCGTATACCAAGTTTAAGCTCGAGCCAGAAGAAGCAAAACTTATTAACAAAGCTGGCGAACTAAATGTTGAAGTCGGCGTAACCGTAACCAATATAGGAACTACCTTTGCTGGAAAAGAGGTCGTTCAGGTCTATTATGAAGCTCCACAAGGAAAATTGGGACAGCCTGCTAAAGCTTTGGCAGCATTCGCAAAAACAAAAGTCCTTCAGCCAGGCGAAGCTCAACGTCTTACTGTGAGTTTTCCTGTTCATTCTATGGCTTCCTATGATGACGCTGGTGTGACAGGGCATGCTTCTGCTTATGTGCTAGAAGAAGGCACGTACCGCGTGTTTGCGGGAACGAGTGTTAAAAAAGTGGAGGAAGTCAAGGTTGAAGGGAATAGCGGCTATGTCGTGGAAACTCTTCAAGTTGTGGAACAGTTACAAGAAGCTCTTGCACCAACGCAAAGCTTTACAAGAATGCAACCTGGCGTTCAAAATGCAGACGGTTCGTATGAACTTCTGTATGTAGAGGTTCCAACACGCAAGATTTCGTTAGCAGAACGGATCGAGAGCAATCTACCAACAACGATCTCCCAGACAGGCAATCAAGGGCATAAATTAAGAGATGTATTTGAACAAAAAGTTAGTATGGAAGCTTTTATTGCCCAGCTTAGTGACGATGACTTGGCTGCCATTGTCCGGGGTGAAGGCATGAGCAGTCCTTTAGTTACACCGGGTACAGCTTCTGCATTTGGAGGAGTAAGTGATAGTCTATATAACTTAGGAATCCCTGTTGCATGTACGGCAGATGGTCCTTCAGGAATTCGTATGGATAGTGGAGCAAAAGCGACTCAGGTTGCGATCGGAACGCTTCTTGCAGCTACTTGGAATGCCGAATTAGTCGAAGAGCTGTATGTGTTAGAAGGACAAGAGTTGGTAAGAAACAACATAGACACCTTGCTTGGACCAGGTCTGAATATTCGTCGCAGCCCGCTTAATGGCCGCAACTTTGAATATTTTTCTGAAGATCCTTTGATCTCTGGGGTGTTTGCCGCTGCATGTACACGTGGGATTATGAAAGGTGGCTCTAATGCCACACTGAAGCATTTTGCCTGCAATAATCAGGAGAAACATCGCAGTAAGGTTGACGCTGTTGTGTCGGAACGTGCGCTTCGCGAGATTTATTTGAAAGGTTTCGAAATTGCTGTGAAGCAGGGTGGGGCAAATTCAATTATGACCTCTTATAACCCTGTTAATGGACATTGGGCCGCTTCAAATTACGATTTGAACACTACAATTCTCCGCGGAGAATGGGGCTTCAAAGGTATTGTCATGACAGACTGGTGGGCCATCATGAATGATGTCGTTAATGGTGGAGCTGCAGACCGGAAATTTACAAATTGGATGGTCCGTGCACAAAATGATCTGTACATGGTTGTAGCTAACTATGGCGCCGAAATTAATGGATGGAATGACAACACCATTGAATCCTTGGAAAATGGATCTTTGACTAGAGGAGAGCTGCAACGTTCTGCAATGAATATTTGTGAGTTCATCATGCATGCTCCAGTATTCTCGAGAAAACAGCAAATTATTGAAACGGTTGAGTCCTTTAAGGCCAATCCTTCACTTACTGCAGAACAAGTACAATCCTTATCTCAAAATCCACAGGTTAAGCCAGCCGTTGAAGGATCGACTTTCTTTGAAGTTGGCCAAGCTGGTCAATATCGGATCCTCGTGCATATCATGTCAACAGAGCCTGAGCTGGCTCAAAGTGCATGCAATGTTAATTTGAATGATCAATTGATGACAACCATTCAAACCAACGGGACAGAAGGTCAATGGATTAGACAAAAGCTTGTGAAAGTAGAACTCGAAGCAGGTCTTTATGAAATGAAACTGGAATTCATTAAACCAGGTTTACAGATCGACTGGATCGAATTTAATAAAGTTGACTAAGTAGCTCTAAATATAAGTTAAAGGAAAAACCCTGTGCTAATGCGCAGGGTTTTCCTTTTGCTAAGCGATTAGTTTAAAGTTGAGACTACCTTACTCTACTTGGAACTGGAACCACTTAAAGTCAAACTGGCTCCCCGGTAGAAATATAAAGGTGACGGTTTGTGGACCGGTTACGCGCTCCAACACAAATTCTCTTTCGCAATAATCACTTGACTGTGTAAACTCCACAAGCTGTCTCTTTTCACCCTCTGGTCCGCTAAATAGAATATGCAGAGTATTTTTATCGATAGGCGAATGCCCGCATAAGGTTAGTTTAGTGCTTCCAGTCTCACCGAAGTCCATATCTTTAAAGATGAGAGAGACGTTGTTACCAATATTTTTGATTTGTCCATCTGCCAGTGTAAAGGAATCCCCATAAATCTGATTGTATTCCAGAACGTTAAGTTGTTCGTACGCTTTTAAAGGTTTGTTAAACTGAAAGCCCTTGAGATGAATCTTTTTATGAAGAACAAAACAAAGGGTGGTGACACCTTTTATTCGCTCAGGTAATGAGTAGGTTTCCTCTTGATATACATTCCATATAGAAGGTTTTTGATAGGTTACCTGTGTCAGCAGAGCTGCGTTTGGAGCATCCGGAGTACCTTTCCATATATCAATCGTATATTTATCGTTATCTAGCGCGAAGATAGGAAGGGTAAGTTCAGTAGCTCCATAATCACCGAAATCGATGTTGTCGAAACAGATCCAGCTTTCTCCTTCTCTTGCAGTAGCCACTCCGCGTTCATTCCCATTTGTTAAGTTCCGGCTCGTATTGCTATGATAACCAGCGGAAACAAACTCATAAGGATTCAAAAAGGCGGCTCCCATATCTCGAATATGGAATTCCATAAGCGAGTACAGGCGCACTTGATCTGCACCGTTTTTCGTTGCACACCGTATATAGACGTCTCCGTCTCCCAAAGCCGATATTACTGCTTCATGCCCATTTGCCTCAAGAACGGCTATATTGGCGTCAATGCCGGCAGCATTCGTAACTCGCCATTCAATTTCCTGATAGGTTGCGTTCTCTGGATGAATTTGCACACGAACCGGAAGTGCTCGGGTGTCCTTCGTTAGTTGATTTCCTTGTGGGCATATGATTTCCAGCTTGCGAACGGGAATTTCATCTGATAAATAGTCTTGGGATAACTCGCTCACATCCGATAGTGATTGTGACGAATGCTGATAAAGTACAAGCTCTTCGTCCTTAGAATGATCTAGCTCTCGTGCTTCGGCAGTCAGTGTAAGCTCAGCGGACTGTAAGCCTTGGGAAGATGCACGTACAACGATTTTACCTGGCTCCAATGAAGAGGCAATGACTGCAAGCAATTTTCCACTGAACATCCGGCGACTTGTTACTTTATATGAATCGTAGTCAGTGCTGTCACCATTATCCAAACCAACAAGACGCCCCGGTCCTTCTACAGAGATTTGGATACGATTATTGGCGTTCTCCACGGGACGTCCTTCTTGATCGAGGGTCGAGATCTCAACAAATACCAAGTCCGATCCGTCAGCAGTGATCTGAGTTTTATCAGGCTTCATGACCACAGTAGTTGAATCTCCGAAAGAAGTTACCGTATCTTCAGCGATCTGTACTCCGTGTTCATCATAAGCGACTGCTCGTAGAGTACCTTCGCTAAATGGGAGCTGCCATTCCCCAAGCAGCTTTTTACCATGTTTATGGTCAATGTTAAAAGTGCCCATGGATTGATCATTAAAGAACAATTCGATTTGTGGTGCGTTGGAGCATACTCGCACATCAATAAGCTGCCCTTCAGAGAAATCCCAGTATGGAAAAATATGAATCATCGGGGCGACCTTGTAATCCGTCCATTCTGCTTGATAAATATAATAGGAATCCTTTTTGAATCCCGCGGTATCCAGTTGACCGAAATACGAGTTTTTAGTGAAGTACGGGGTCGGCTCCCCGATATAGTCAAATCCAGTCCAAATAAATTGTCCCGGTGAGTAGGTCGCATCACGATCTGCAATGATGCAAGCTTCTGTGTTCTTGGCACCCCAGCTAGTGGAGCTATTTCCTAAAGCTGAGCATTGTTCATCATCGTCAGACAATACAGACTGAGCAAAAGGGAAGTGATAGATGCCTCTGCTCTGTACAGTAGACGATGTTTCACTGCCATAAATAATCCAGTCTGGATGTTCCTCATGATGCTGATCATAGTATTTTTCGGCATAGTTATACCCTGCGAACTTCACTAGATCTGCGCATTTCTGTGCATTCTCCCAAGGCATATAGTTGGAACCGATAGTAACCACTGCATTTCCTTTAGGGTCATGAACCTGCACCAGATCACGTAATTCTATGGTTAACTCTTGGCCGCGTTCATCGGCATGGGTGTCGTATATTTCATTTCCGATACTCCACATGAGCATGGAGGGGCGATTTCTATCCCGGCGTACCCAGCTGGCAATATCTTGTTTCCACCAATCCGGATAAAATCTGGCGTAGTCAAAAGGAGTTTTACTGCGTTCCCACATATCGAATGCTTCGGAAACTATGAGCACGCCCATCTCATCGGCTAGTTCCATCAATTCAACGGCTGGCATATTGTGGGCCGTACGAATAGCGTTTACGCCCATCTCCTGCAGGAGGATAATCTGTCTTTTTAGAGCTGTTTTATTCACCGCAGCCCCCAAACATCCCAAATCATGATGTTGGCATACGCCATGAATCTTCACCTTTCGGCCATTCAATAAGAAACCTTGTTGGCTGTCAAACTCCATCGTACGGAATCCGAAGGTTTGGACTTCTTCCTCGATCACTTGTTCGTTCTCTAACAGCTCCGTTTTTAGGTTATAACAGTAAGGCTGGTTAATATCCCAGAGCATTGGATTATTGATGGATAAGAGGGCAGAGCTGGGTACAGCAGACCCGACTTGTACTGGAATTTCATTTTCTACATGAGAGATACAAGTTCCTGAAGCATCTAGTATACTGTGACGAATTATGTAGTGCTTTGCGCTTTGCAATAGATCATTGCACAATACTTCGGTATCTACCTCAACATTCCAGGCATCCTCTTTTTTGCGAGTAGAGATATAAATACCATCAGGCACAATATGTGTCCCTGGATACGTCTTCAGCCATACACTCCGATAGATGCCCGCACCGGAATACCAGCGTGAGTTAGGAGACTCATGAACCACTTGAACATAGATTTCGTTGATACCTTCAATAATGTATGGCGTGATATCTAATTCAAAAGTGGAGTATCCATTTTTCCAGACGCCTGCGATATGGCCGTTCACATAGAGAGTGGAGTCCATGTATACGCCTTCAAAACGAAGCGACACACGGCTATTTGGCACGTGCTCATCTATAACTATGCTTTTACGGTACCAGCCTTCTCCGCTTTCATATAGATTATGTGTATCAAAAATTAGCCAGTCATGGGGTAAGGTTACGTCGATCCACTCCGAATCAGCTGCTATCACCGATTCTAAAGTAGACTTAAGCGGCTGTTTGCTGAATAACCAGTCATTATTTAATCTTGTTTTCTGACTCATGAATGAAGTTCTCCTTTATCTTTGAAAAATTTAGAAGTGGTTATTATCGATGTGAATGATTTCCGTAAAGCCTTTTCTATTCTTTTTTATCATATCAAAGATTTTGCAAAAAGACATTCACGAAGAAGAGTAAAAAAACCGTTATAACAAAGCTATTGAAATCGCATTCAAAATGATAACATGCCATTGGTAAATTATCTATTTATTTCTTAATATATCTTTTATTGCGGAGGATGAAATTTATACAAAAACAGTACTAATGAGCGATACAGAGGAGTATCTCTGGTCTATGAAAAATGTTTTTGCTACAGAAGATAATGAAAGTGAGGGAAATTGCCTGGTATACCAACTAAGATGTGGCGGCTTATTGCTGATTAAATACTTTACAAATACTTGTCTGCATGTACTTGTGTTTGTTCGAATAAGTTAGAAAGAAGGACAGGACAAACCATAGGTGGAGATGCGTATAAATGGGGATGCGTAAACAAAGTTTTATTCGTGGCACGTTCATATTAACCGTGTCGTCATTTTTCACAAAAGGGCTTGGTTTTTTGAACGGAGTCTTGCTGGCACGTTTTTTGGGAGCAGAGGGAGTAGGGCTGCTTATGATTGCTCATCCACTGCTTCCTTTATTTATTACGCTGACAGAGCTGGGGCTTCCTGTTGCGATTTCAAAGCTTGTATCGGAAGCTGAGGTTAAGCAGGATGAAGCGCGAGTAAAGCGTATTCTCACTGTATCCTTAAGCATTACGGGTACGTTGAGTATTATATTAACTTTAGTGGCTCTATTTGGCTCCAAATGGATCGCATCGATTTTTTTGGCCGATCAGCGGGCGTATTATGCTATGGTTGCTATTACGCCGATCATTCCAATTATTGCGATGTCTGCTGTACTGAAAGGTTATTTTCGTGGAAAACAGAACATGAACCCACTTGCCTTTTCCGATATTATTGAGAATCTGGCGCAAATCATTGTCATTATCGGTGTTGTCAACGTTTTGCTGCCCTACGGTATTGCCTATGCGGCTGCTGGCGCGATGGCTGCCTCCGTTGTTGGAGAAGGTTTTGGTTTGCTCTACTTGTTTGCAGTTTTCAAATGGGCTAATCGAGGTAAGATCAAAACCTCTCCACCACATACGTCAAGAATTTCACTTAAAGGAGACAGTACGTTAAGAGATTTGCTGCGCATCGGCTTACCGATGACAGGCAGCGGTTTTATTCATTCGCTCTATCATGCCTTTTTACCACTGCTGATTACGAAAAGTCTAGTACTGTTTGGTGTAGGTGTTGAGATGGCAACCAAGCAATTCGGACTTCTGGCGGGTTATGCTCTTCCCATGTTGTTTCTCCCCAGCTTCTTCACACAATCGTTGTCGACTGCATTAATTCCGGCGATCAGCGAAGCAAGTGTGAGCAACAATAGCAAGCTTATGCATAGTCGGATGGATATGGCTATGCGATCCGCGCTTATAGTAGGTTTTCCATGTACAATCATCCTGTACCTATGGGCTGTACCCTTAACGACTATGATCTACCATTCGCCAGAAGCGGGCGAGCTGCTAAGGTTAATTGCACCCTTATTTTTTCTTTATTATTTTGGAGCGCCACTGCAAGCAATTTTGCTTGGTTTGGGGAAAGCATCAACCGTTATGTGGAACCATATTCTTACGAATATTTTCGAAGTGATTGCGATCTTTGTTCTTGGTTCTAATATTGGAATCGAAGGGGTGGCCATGGGATTCGGACTGGGACTCTTGCTGCTGACACTGTTGAATTTTTTATCTGTGGCAGGAACGATCGGATTTTATTTTGACTTTCGTATTGTATTTAAGGTGGGAGCAGGAGGAATTGTCATGGCGCTTAGCGGGCTGGCGGCTCACGGAATTCTGGAACGATTGGACCTGGGGCAGATCATTGAACTGTTCGGAGCGTTGCTCGTTTCGTTAATCACCTATGCAGCAACATTGCAGGTAACCCGTGCTTGGGAAAGAGCACCGAAACCACCAACGATTACGCCTGTTTCTTGAATGGTGATCTTTCGGTACCGTGCTCCAAAAAGTAAATCGAGCAATGATGCAACCCTCTGTGTGCCAGTATGGAGGCGGATGAAGGAAATGGGAAGCAGCAATGTGTTTAACTGTATTTTGTACAGCTATAATCGTTCAAAGCAGTTGCGCATTGAAAATAGCTGTATTTCTTACATCTATTCTCATGAATTTAAGCCTATTAGGTGATTTCTCTTGATTTTAATTGTATAGAATGCAGTTAAAGTCGAAGTTATTCCCTAGCAATATGGATTAAGTGTATAAAATGCAGTTATTTCATTAAATTGCGTGAAAATCTTGCGCTACAAATATACGGAGTGGGGATATCAGACGTTACAGTCTTAATTGCTCAGGCAAACCGCGAGTGATCCAAAATATCAGGCAGCGATCCTTGATTATCGGAGATCGCTGCCTGATTCTAATTAGCTTTATGCTAACTATGCTCGATTGACTCACATGCAAAAATGGAGTCTATCTCATAAGTAATTTAAGTAATTTCTATAGGGTTGCTCCAAATGGCAAGTTGGCTTGATAGGTAACATTTTGCGCACACGTATTTGCTATCGGACTCAGCTGACCTTAAGAGCAGATTTAGCTTACAATTGGAATTTTAACGGACACTATCGCAGTTATTACTATGAAAAACATCCGAAATGACTCTCTTTTTAAGGAATAGTTGCACTGGAGTCCTTAATCTAACTCAAAAGCCTACGCAAATAGCGTCTTCTGAGTCCGAAAAGCTCTATGCTTGATCAAGACTGGGTGATTTAGGTAGGTGCAACGGACAAAAGCATTCAACTCTCGATTCATAACATCAGAGCAACGAGATTCTCCAGTAACGGACGATTGCTGCTCTGGCGATCCAAACTTTTTCGAGACAGTTAAGAAGTGGAGCAGGACAACGCAAGATATTACCGAGTATTATCCTTGACCGTATTTTTTTCTGTAATGACTCAATGTGAGTAGTGGCCAGATATAGCGGTAACTATGATAATTGGAATAGAAATTACCGGGGAGTCCACCGCCAGTTGGATAAGAAGTTTTCCAATCTTCTTCATGAATAGACGTGATTAGTCTTTGAATCCCTTTTTCCACCGCTGCTGTTGGCTCCGGCTGAACCGCGATGAGTGCATCAAGTGCCCAGGCGGTTTGA
Organism: Paenibacillus sp. FSL R5-0928; assembly: GCF_037970385.1. Taxonomy (NCBI): domain Bacteria; kingdom Bacillati; phylum Bacillota; class Bacilli; order Caryophanales; family Paenibacillaceae; genus Paenibacillus; species Paenibacillus sp. FSL R5-0928. The sequence goes on from NZ_CP150225.1 coordinate 3,481,300, forward strand.
GAAGGTGTGCTTTCTCCTAAAGGAACATATTGTAGAAGCCGATCACTGTGACAAGACTCCCCCCAGCCGCCGTCCGAGTTCTGAATGCTTAGGAGCCACTTCACTCCTTTTTGCAACGTATCATGATTTATAGGGAGCCCAACAGCCTGCAGGCCTGTTAATGATGCCCAAGTGCCATAAATATAACAAACACCCCATCTTCCATACCACGAACCATCCTTCTCCTGATGTTGAATCAGCCATTTCGTACCCCGTTTAATGAACTCGTGTTGTGTATTTAAACCAGCGAAGTTTCCGAGAAACTCCAAAGTTCGTCCGGTAAGATCTGCTTCCGAAGGATCAATGGCTGCAGATTTAGCACCATCGATAGCGAGCCATGTGAGCATTTCTTTATTGGTGTTTTTTTCGAATGCCGGCCAGCCGCCGTCGTTATTTTGCATCGATAGGACCCAATTCAGACCGCGATTCCATGATTCCAGATATGAAGGGTGAATTGTTGATAAGCTTCGGATGGCTCGCAAGGCTGCCGTTGTATCATCTACGTCCGGATTGATTGTATTGGACTCAGAGAATCCCCACCCACCGGGAACTGTATCCGGATTATGGATGCTCCAATCAGCAGTTTGATGATGCTGTTTATCCAGAAGATAAGATGCAGCGTGTTTTATTCCTTTGTGATCAACCGGAATTTGAGCCTCTTGTAAAGCATAGGAGATTAACGCTGTATCCCATATTGTAGATGGAGAGTTTTGAATTGTAGTTTTATGATCTGATTGGCATTGCAGCGCGGTGAGACCTTGAATGGCCTGTGTAATTATTGGATGCTGCCGATCATAATCGAGAGCAAGCAGGGCAAAAACCATAAGAATTGTACTGCTGGCATAGCTGTAAAAGGTACCGTCGGATTCGATTCGCTGGAGCATATATTGCTCTGCTTTGTTTTTGGCAGCTTCATGTATGTAGTGTGGACTCCCGAGTAATCTGCTCAAACCCATTTGAATAACATCCTGCAGCTCCTGATATCCACGGGTAGGCGATTCATTTGCATCCAACCGTGTCTCCATAAGATCTGACAGATCAGGAGCATGGGCTGTAGTGATCGAAAATCGCCGATCGGCCATAATGAGCATAGGAGTGAGGTGTACCCTAGAGTAGCCAGAGAATTCGAAATAGTTAATAGGGAAGTAAGACGGAAACAAAAGCACCTCCAGTGGAATCGAAGAAATTGCTAAAGGCCACTTGCTTTGACCCGTTGCGGCGAGAATGACTCTAGTTAAGATACTTGTGACTTTGCCTAATCCACCTTTAGACAGTATATAACGCTTAGCACGCTGTATTGGCTCGTCTGTTATCTTACTGTACCCAGAGTAGAGCAGGGCATAATAAGCTTCGACCGATGTGGATAAGTTCCCAGCTTCTTCGTCCTTATATAACTGCCAGAAACCCTCTCGCTGTTGTGCGTCAAGAATGCGTTCATGTAGCTGCCGAATGAGGGTTTCATTCTGTCGGTTCAACACCCTAAAGAGAATGATCATATAAGCATCGATCACAATCCCGTTCTCAAAACAAAAATGCCATGAGCCGTCATCCTTCTGCTGTTGTTGCAAGAACGTTGTCAAACGTTCGATTTCTTTATCTACTTTTCTTAGTATATCCGTCATTTTTTGGGTTCCTCCGAAGGCATCATTTTTAACATTATATGAAGTCGGAGAACAGGTCATGAAAAAGAGCTGCTTAGTCGCTTTTACGCAACTTTGCAGCTCTCTCAGCATTATAAAACGGTTAATTTTCAATCACAATACGATGTAGCTTGAGATTAACCGGAGCAGCAATGGTGTCACCTACAGGGCATTTGCTCTCCAGAAATTGTACGAACTGTTCGACCTTCTCAGCAGGGGATGGAGTCTTTATGTAGAATGTATACCGAATATCGGAATAGCCAGGACGTACTTCAGAGCGGTTGAAGAATCCGTCGAGATCCAAGTCACCTTCCACATCTACTCTGAAATCTTCAAGCTCCACCTCAAATTTAGAGGCGTAGACCCGAGCTACAATGGATTGGCAGGCACCCAAAGAAGCGAGCAAAGCTTCAACAGGATTCATTCCTGTATCCGTACCCCCTAGACTTGTCGGTTCGTCGATGACCAGCTCGAATTGTCTTACATTAGTAACGACCCTAACGCCGTCTTGCAAATGAGCAGTTGCTTTGAAAGTTTGAACATTTGGCATGTGTTTACACTCCTTCTTGTGGACAAACTAAGGATGATTTAATGTTTCTTATTTTTTATAATTCATAGTATGTTTCTAGGAATTGTATAGATTATAGTTCTATTCTGTATACCCGTCAATACATGATTAAAATAATAGTTAGGAGGCAGCTAGAGTGTCGATCGAAATTGAGAGCTATTTGGACTATCCTATGGTTGCAATTCCAGGGGGAGAAATAGAATTAAGAGACGATCGGATAAAGCGTAGATGGAAAGCAGAAATCAAACCGTTTCTTCTTGCACCTTATCCTGTAACTGTGGATCTATACAATGCTATAATTAACAACTCATCTCACGGAGATCTAAAACCGGTTGTGAATATTTCATGGTTTGAAGCCATCTCTTTTTGCAATCTGCTTTCCCAGAAAGCTGGATTTATAGAAGCTTATACTATAGGTGAAGATGGTAAACTCATTACTTGGGATAAGGAATCAAACGGATATCGACTTTCAACAGAAGCAGAGTGGCAATATGCATGTAAAGCAGGAACTTCCGGTTATCAATATGGAGAACTGGATAAAATTGCTTGGTATAATGAAAATTCAGGTGGCGAACTCCACGAAATAGGACAAAAGGAACCCAATGCTTGGGGACTTTATGATATGTTAGGAAATGTATGGGAATGGTGCTGGGATTTATATGATGAACAAGTGTATGGCTCCTATCGAATTTTTCGGGGAGGCAGCTGGGCAGAAGAGGACAGAGGATGTGGAGCCACATGCCGCCGTCGTAGTCATCCAACATTTAGCGTAGATGATCTTGGCTTCCGTCTTGCCCGGTCTTATTAATGGGCCATACATTTGTAATCGGAGTTAGAGGAGGAAATAACATGCGCGAAGGACACATAGAAATGCACGGTTATAACGAGTATCGAGAACACGGAGAGCATGGAGAAATGAATATAAATGGAGTCAAGGAGGGTTCGGAGCATCCTCACAAAAGTGCTCAGACCTTTCGTCGAGCTAGGGCTATCGCATTTTTGGACAAGCTAATGATTAATCGTTCGGCGTTGCAGCAGCAGCTAAAAGAGTCAGAGTTTGAATCTGCAAAACAGCTCATTAGTGGTGAATTAAAAGCTACGGAAGCGATCATCGATGAGTTCATTCATATGTTTCAGATTCATGAGATAACTTCTGATAATAGAGAAGATAGAACCTAAGCCACTCAGCTATATAGAGGTGTTCATGCCCTAGGTTTTGATATGAATGAAAAAAGAAGACTTCTGAAGAAATCAGAGGTCTTCTTTATGTGTAGTTAATAAAGAAAAATGTCTAATGTAAAGAGAATACATCATAAAGTAAAACGCTTTCATGTTCACTTGATAAATTGATTTATATAATTAGTCCTGTAAGCAATATAAAAATGGGGGGCGAAAAAGAATGAAAAAAGTCAACAAAAAAAGGATGAACCTAACTCTAACAGTGTTGATGGCTATGTCCATGCTTATCACTGCTTGTGGTGGGAACAACGGGAATAACGTGAATTCCGAGGCTAATGCAAACGCAGGCAATACGGGAAAAACAACTGCGGCGGAAGAGAAGCTCAAGATTACCATGTGGTCTCAATTCGCGGATCCAAATTCTAAAGATGGTGGGTTTGTTGGTTTTTATAAAGCACTTGAGGCAACCAAGGCTAAATTCCCTAATGTAGAAATCGAGCATGTAGGTGTTGGGGGCGAATCTTATAAAACAAAAGTGAAAGCGGCTTCAGCAGCCAATGAACTGCCCGACATTTTTTACACCTGGGGTGGCGGATTCTCTGAGCCATTTATAGCGGGGAACCGGATTCTGTCCATTGATGATCTCGCAAAAGATGGAACGCTGGACCAAATCGTACCAGGTACGACAGACAATTTCGTCTTCGATAGCAAGCTTTACGGTCTGCCGATCAATATAGCTACTGCTCAAATGTACGTTAATAAAGAACTATTTGAGCAAGCAGGAGCAAAAATTCCGGAAACATGGGATGAGCTTGTTGCTGCGATTGAAGCACTAAAAGCAAAAGGTATTCAGCCGATTGCACTTGGGGCTAAAGACAGATGGCCAGCCATGCAATGGAACGCGATTCTAGCCATCCGGATGGCAGGCGTGGATGCTGTAAATGCCGCTTTAACGAAAACAGGATCATTCGACACACCTGAATTCACAGAAGCTGCCGCGAAATACAAACAATTGATTGATGCGGACTCCTTCGGCAAACATTTTGTTGGAACTTCTTATGATGACGCGACAAATATGTTCCTATCAGGCAAAGCAGCTATGATGTTCATGGGTGCTTGGGTCAACGGACAGATTGAAGATGATAACTCTCTGGTCAAAGGTAAAGTGGTACCGATTAAATTTCCAACCATTCCAGGGGGGAAAGGAAATGCTGACGAGTGGTTCGGAGGTTCGGGTGAAACATTCGTGCTCAATGCCGATCTGAAAAACAAGGAAAGAATATGGGAAGTATACAAGTTCTTTATTGAGACCATGTCTAAAGAAGTATTTCTGGCTGGTTCAGGCTCCTCAGCATGGAAAGTTGATGTAGGTGACACTTCTCAAATGAATCCACTGGCTCTGCAAATTGGTGAGTTGTCTTCTTCAGCAACAGGTTTCTCCTACTGGTGGGATCAAATGCTGAATGGTAATGACACTGAATCTATGTTCGGCTCGCTGATGAAATTCGTTGCCGGAAAAACAACACCTGAAGACTACACGAAAGAATTACAGAGCAAGGTCAATCAAGGACAATAATCTGCGTCAGGCGGCGAGAATTGTTCGCCGCCTGATCGATTTAAAGGTGGAGTGAAGCATGCATCAAGTATTCGGAAACAAAAAGGCTATCGCCGTATTTGTTGTTCCTGCTTTGATTTTATACATTCTTGTTGGTTTTTTCCCGATCCTTCAGTCCATGTATTACAGTCTGCTGGACTGGGATGGGATTCAACCGGCTAAATTTATCGGTTTAGCTTCTTATAAGGATTTATTTTTTACAGATACGTACGGCATGGATTTTAATCATTCGATACTTAATACGTTGTATCTGGCAGTTCTTTCTGTTTTCATGCAACTTCCGATAGCTCTGGTGCTCGCTCTGGTTCTTGCCAGAGGGGTCTGGGGTGAAAAGCTGTATCGTACTTTGTATTTCATTCCAGTCTTGGTATCCTCCTCTGTCATCGGGGTTATGTTTCTGAAAATCTATCAGCCTGAATATGGCTTACTGAATACGATACTCAATCAATTAGGCTTGTCCTCCTGGACACATGATTGGTTAACGGAAAGCGGAACAGCACTAATTAGTGTTATGATTCCAATCGTTTGGCAATATATCGGCTACCATATGCTTCTAATGTACGCTGCCATCAAAGGGATTCCTGAAGATTTGTACGAGGCTGCAAAAATTGACGGAGCATCAAGTATAAGAACCGCCTTCTCTATCACCATTCCACTTATTTCACCGATCCTGAAGGTATGCGTCATATTTGCTGTATTGGGATCATTGAAGTTTTTCGATTTAGTCTTCATTATGAGCAATGGCTACCCAACACCGGAAACTAGTGTTCCAAGTACGTTGATGTATTCATCGATTTTTAATCGCAATATGTATGGGTACGGCAGTGCGATGGCCGTGTTTATGGTTGTGGAATGTCTCTTTTTCTACTTAGTTCTACAAAAACTGATCAGAACCTACGATGATAAGGAGGAGAGCTAATGACAACAACACATAACCGCCGCTGGCCAAAGGTTGTTTTGCAGCTTGCGTTTCTAATCTTCGCCGTTATTCAATTGTATCCGCTCGTGTGGCTTGTATTTTCATCCTTTAAAACAAACATAGAAATTACAGGCTCAAATGTGATGGGCTTGCCTAATGAGTGGCGGTGGGCGAATTACGACTACGCACTTTTTAAGGCGAATATCGCACGTAACTTTTTGAACAGCCTTATGTATACAACGGTAACTGTCATTATTTCTGCTCTGTTATCGGCAATGGTTTCTTTTGCTGTCGCAAGAATGAAGTGGAAGCTTAATAATGTGGTGCTTACTTTCTTTATGCTGGGATTGATGATCCCCGTACATGCTACGCTGCTACCTGTCTTTCAGATGTTAAAAATGACAAGTTTGCTGAATACACCGTGGGCTTTAATCATTCCTTATACCGTTAGTGCACTTCCTACTACAATCTTTATCATGATTGGTTTTTTTAGAGCGCTGCCAGGGGAGTTGGAAGAAGCCAGCGTTGTAGACGGCTGCAATATTTATCAGGTTTTTTTCCGTATTATGCTTCCGCTTGTAAAGCCGGCTATCGTAACCACTTCCATCTTTACTTTTTTATCCGCTTGGAACGAACTGATGTTTGCTAATACGTTCATTAATGATCCTGACTTAGCAACAATTACCGTCGCCATCAATTCGTTTAAAAGTGCCTATGCCACAGAATTCGGACCTATGTTCGCTGGAATGGTTGTGGCTACACTACCCATGATCATTATCTACTTGTTCCTAAGTAACCAAGTCCAAAAAAGCATTATTGCCGGGGCAGTTAAGGGCTAAAGCAATGGGATAGGAATCCTTCGAAAAATGCTATACTAGTATCGTATTGAAGTAGCTATAAATAAAGGTCCGTATTCGCTTAATTGTCGGCCAGGAGGTTACCGATGAGGTTTGCACGTATCCGATCACAAATCGTTTTTTACTACTTGGCCTTATTAGTGGTTTCCATGATTGCAAGCGGTATTATGTACCAACGAATCAATGAGAAATTCACCGAGGAAAAGGTAGGTGAGGTATCGCTTCAAACCTTAAACGCCATGAATTCCGGAATTGAATCACTTCTTGACAGCACGAATAATTATTCCAAGATGATCGTGTCGAACAACACAGTTCAGGAAATTTTGGGCAGTGATCTGGCGGGTAACGACATCGGGATTTTAACTTACAAGCTAGAGGTGGCTCTGTCAGATTTTATGCTCGCAGAGCCCTCTATCTCTTCTGTTTATCTATTCGATAATGCAGGACGTAAGTTTGCGATTGATTTGCAGTCTGCAAAACCGATCAGAACGGATGGGATCGAGTCAGCGGAATGGTACTCCGAGGCGGTCGCCTTGGACGGAAAAGCAATTTGGAGGAAAAATGCCGGAGGTATCTTCAATTTTGAGACGAAGGAACCCCAGCAGGATCCACAATATATTTCTCTGATTCGCATCGTAAACGACATGAACACTTCCAAGAAAATAGGAGTATTAGTCGTGAACATTACCGTTCAGGAGCTGAAAAAAAGCTATGAACGTTCGATCAACGATAATAAACCTGATTTAATGATCGAAACTGGATATGAGACACTCCTTGATTTTACAAGGCCTGAATTATTGACTTATACAAACTCTTCTATGCTTGATGTGCCGCTCGGCAGTAGCAAAATCGTAAAGATCAAAGATCATAATTATCTGATCTCTTCTCTGGTTTCAATGGATCGTGGTTGGAAGTTTACTAGCGCTCAGCCTCTGGGGGAATGGGAAAGCCCCTATCGTCAATTTAATCTAATGCTGTTAATGATTATGTTGTTTAATTTCATTTCTATATTTTTAGGTTCCGTCTGGATTTCTAGATTCATTACAACACCTATTTTACATATGCTGCGATCCATGAAAAAAGTGGAGATTGGAGAGTTCAGTTTGGTTCGGTACGAGGCGAGAACTGATGAACTGAACCAGTTGAAAGATAGGTATAACAATATGATTATGACCATTGAGCAAGCGCTGAAGCGGGAGAAAGAAGAACAGAAATTGATTCGGAAACTCGAATTGGATATTTTGCAGCAGCAAATTAAACCACATTTTTTATATAACACGTTAGAATCAGCTGGCTATTTAACTTTGTCAGGAAATAATAATGAGGCGTACCAGATTATTTCTGAGCTTGCAGCCTTCTATCGTCAGAGTCTTAGTAGGGGCAGTGATGTAGTAACGTTAAGAGAAGAAGTAGAGATCACTAAAAGTTATTTGAGTATACAAAATATTCGCTATCCAGAAATTTTCACAAGTGAAATTGAGGTGCCGGAAGAAGCTGAGTATGTTCGGATACCCAAATTGACGCTTCAGCCGCTTGTAGAAAATGCGCTTTATCATGGTATTCGCCCTTTAGGGGAGTGTGGTAAGATTCGCATCCTTGCCCGAATTCAGGGGAATCGACTGAAGTTAATCGTGGAAGACGATGGTGTGGGCATGAATGAAGACAAACGTCGGGAAATGCAAGCTGAGCCCTATGGGCAAAATGAGTCCAGTTTTGGATTGCGCGGTACTTTGATGCGTCTGAAGCTGTACTATGGGGCGGACATGAATTGTAGTTTGGTCAGTGCACCGGGAGAAGGAACTCGGATTGAATTGGAACTACCGCTTGAGGAGGGGAATAGTCTTGGAGCTTGAACTGCTCAGAGCCATTATTGTGGATGATGAAATTAATGCGAGAAAAATTGTTCCCATTATTATAGATTGGCAAGCGGTTGGTTACAGATTCGTAGGTGAGGCCTCGAATGGAAGCGAAGCGTTAGATCTGATCGAAACGATGAAACCGGATGTAGTATTTACAGATATCAGTATGCCTTTTATGGATGGACTGGAATTAAGCCGGTTGATAAAAGAAAGGTATCCGCTAGTCAAAATTGTGATCATCACTGCACATCTCGAATTCGAATATGCAAAAAGAAGCCTGGACATTGGAGTACAAAATTTTATCTTGAAGCCGCTTCAAGCCGAGGAAGTACGAAGAGTTGCGGTAGATCTTCATGGGAAAATCCGGGAAGAGACAGAGCGGTGGAACGAATATCAGGAACTGAATCGACAGTTAAAAGAAAACGCCGTTCAACTAAAAGAAAAATTTCTAAATGATTTGCTATCAGGCCTCTGGGACCCCGATCAGCTGGACAGCCGGTTCCATTACTTTTTTCCTGACTCAGCGAACAGCCTGTTTTCAATCATGCTCATTGAACTTCAAATTTCCTTAGAAGAAGGGGAGGAACAACGAATCCTGCAGTCTTTGCGTTGTAAGAGGTTTATTGATTATGCGCTTGAAGAGTATGAGGGAATCGAAGTTTTTTTTGATAACAGTCAACGCATTGTCCTTCTTAATAGAAAAGATAATCAGAATCTTACGAAGATTGGAGAGTGGCTTGCCCAATCGCTCCATGAAAAGCTTGAATGCAAAGCTTGCATTGGCGTAGGTAGTACCTGTACGGATTTCAATAGGATCAAAGAATCCTATAAAGAGGCGCTGGAGGCAGTTAGATATGGTAAGTTAAAGGGCAGTAACGCCATCTATTTTTTTAATGATGAAATTCATTTCGGAGGCCGATCCTGGGAAGTTAAGACGAATGAAATTGAGGAAATTTTATTTTTTGTAAAAGCTGGTGTCTTAGACAAGGCTATGCAATCCATCGAGAAAATGTTTCAGGATTTGGAGAAGTCCAAGGCTTTTTCTGTGGAACGAGCTAGGTTGGTTTCCGCCCAATTTGTCTCCACATTAATCAATTCACTCGCTGAAATGGGAGTTATACTAGATAATAATCTTTCTTTCGATATTTCGCCATATAAAAGGATTTTTGAGCTCGATAGCCTGCCAGACATGCAACAGACATTACTTGAACTCACAGAGAAGGTAACCTCTCAAGTAACCCGGGCACGTAGCAAAAAAACCAATAATATTATCCATGAAGTTAAAGAATTTATTCAACAGGAGATGCACATTCCGGAGATGTCTTTATCCTATGTATCGAATAAATTCCACATGAATTCCAGTTACTTTAGCCGGATCTTTAAGCAGGACATAGGGATTAGCTTTACGGATTATCTTCTCAAGTGCAGAATGGAAAAAGCGGTGAAGCTTCTGAATGAAACGGATTGGAAAGCTTATCAAATTGCTGAAAAGGTAGGCATTAAAGATCCATTTTACTTCAGTAACTGTTTTAAAAAAGTAATGGGAGTATCCGTTCAGGAGTATAAGAAAAATAGTTTTTCCCTATAAATCACTCCGTTGAATTTGATAATTTTTCTCTTTAAGCCCGCACTTTATGCGGGTTTTTATTGTTTTTTCAGATATAAAATGAGCAATTATGATGTTACAAAATGGAAAAATGATCTTGACAGAAATGGTTTCTATCGTATACATTTGTATACATGAAGAACGCGTATACAATTGTATACACTACTGCAAAAGGAGGAAATAAAATGCGTGAAGGACATATCGGCAAACGTGGCGGTCATAGGGAGCACGGAGAACACAGAGATCGTGGCTTTATGAAACATGGGATGACAGAACCGATGGATCAACATCCTAAAAGTGCTCAAACTTTTCGCCGTGGCAGAGCCATCGCTTTTTTAGATAAGCTTATGGTTAACCGGGCTACATTACAGCGGCAGTTAAATCAGCCTGAGCTTGAATCGATTAAACAAGTGGTTAGCGGTGAATTAAAAGCAACGGAAGCGATCATTGAAGAGTTTAAACAAATCTTTCAGATTCATGAGATCGCTCCAGAAGATACAACATCAAATGTTAAAAAAGAGGAGAGTAAAGAAAAAGATGAAAATAACTGAGCTCATTAAAACCCGTAGAAGTATAAAACAATTCAAACAGACTCCAATAGGTGAAGAGGAGTTACATTCATGGCTGGAGGCTGCAAGTTACGCTCCTAATCATCGTATGACCGAACCTTGGGAGCTTCTTTTCATCGGACCCAATACTAGAGCGAAATTAAAACATAAGACGGATTTTGGCAACGCACCTGTTGTTTTTGCAGTTCTGTCTAAGCCTGCCGTAACTGCGTTTGAACGCGATGAGAATGTTATGGCTGCTGCTTGTTTCGTACAAAATTTCCTATTAGCTGCACATGAAGCAGGTGTAGGTACGTATTGGGCTTCGCTGGGGGCTTTGCCTCATAATCGTGAGATTCTTAATGTTCAAGAAAATTACGATGTTATTGGGATATTTGGAATGGGTTATCCGGAGGAAATGCCGAATGCGAAACCCAGAACACCGATTAGTTCTAAAATCACGTATTTATCTTAAACAATTGAAGGTGGCGGAATGTGGAAGCTTAAGCATTATTTGAGGCCATATTGGGTGTGGTGTGTGTTGGCACCATTGCTGATGTTGGTCGAAGTGACTATGGATTTACTGCAGCCCACGCTCATGGCGAGCATTGTGGATAAGGGTGTTATGACAAAAGATTTGTCTCATATTTTCTCGACCGGACTGATTATGCTTGGTGTAGCGTTTATCGGTCTAATTGGTGGGGTGGGCTGCACTATTTTTTCGAGTATTGCTTCTCAAAACTTCGGTAATGATTTGCGGATTAGCTTGTTTGAACATATTCAGAAATTTTCTAACAAGAACCTGGATCAATTGAAGACGGGCTCACTGATTACGCGATTAACAAATGATGTGGTGCAGCTGCAAACCTTTGTGCAAATGATTTTGCGGAGTATTCGATCTCCATTGCTATTAGTCGGAAGCTTGGTGATGGCCATCCGGATTAGTCCTATGCTGACCCTCATCCTAGCCGTTGCCGTGCCACTCTTGAGTTTAATATTGTATGGGTTAATCCGACTTTCTTTTCCTTTGTTTCAAAAAATGCAGGTCAAATTAGACGGTGTGAACACAGTGTTGCAGGAAAATTTATCCGGCATCCGTGTAGTCAAAGCATTCGTCCGCGCTAATCATGAACAGAAACGCTTTAATACAGCTAACAAGGATTATACAGAAATTGCGATAAAAGCGGTACGGTTAATGTCATTAAATATGCCGCTAATGATGCTTGTACTAAATGCCAGTATTGTTGCTGTACTATGGTTTGGGGGAGTGCAAAGCTGGAACGGTGGGCTGCCAGTTGGTCAGCTGATCGCTTTTATTAACTATATAACTCAATTGTTGATGTCAATGCTGATGTTAAGCAATATGTTGACCTTCTTCTCACGAGCCAAGGTTTCTGCCGATCGGGAGAATGAAGTATTCTCCACCATTAGTGAGATTACAGAAGTTGCCAACGCTAAAAAAGATGCCATACACAACGGTCGGATCGTATTTGACAATGTATCCTTTGCTTATGATCCTACGGATGAAAATCTAGTGTTAGACGGTATTAATTTCACTGCGGAGCCAGGAGAAACAGTCGCCATTCTTGGTGCCACCGGTACTGGTAAATCATCATTGGTCAGCCTCATTCCCCGGTTTTACGAAGTGTCCTCTGGATCCATCACAATTGATGGCTCCGACACTCGTATGATTGCTCTGGAAGATTTGCGCAGCAGAATCGGATATGTTATGCAGCAGGCTATTCTGTTCAGCGGTACTATCCGCGATAATATCCGATATGGCAGACCGGATGCCACAGATGAGGAAGTGGAAGAAGCAGCAATAGCCGCCGAAGCTCACAATTTCATTTTAGAACTTCCACAGGGTTACGATACAGAGCTCGGCCAGCGTGGCATTAACCTGTCCGGTGGGCAAAAGCAGCGGCTTTCGATTGCACGGGCACTTTTAATTCAGCCAACAATCCTCATTATGGATGACAGCACTAGTGCGCTCGATGCAGCGACAGAGTCACGAATCCGGCAGATGTTAAAAACACGGCTGCGCAGCAGCACGAATATTTTGATAGCTCAGCGTGTCACCTCTGTAATTGACGCTGATCGCATTCTGGTATTAGAAAACGGCCGAATTGCTGTACAAGGTACACATGAGGGGCTGATGAACAGCAGTGAAATATACAGAGATATTTGGAGATCACAGATGAAGGGAGAGGAGGTGCCTTATGTCAAAGCTTAATAACGGCATGAACACCACTCCTTTTAATCGATCAGGCGGATTCGGACCGGGACCTGGATCTGGACAGGGATCTGGTCCCGGACGCGGCGGAGCTGTGCCAATCGTACGTGCTAAGAATCAAGCGAGCACACTCAAACGCATCTGGACTTATTTGAACCGCCAGCGGTTCGGGTTAATCATTGTATATGTATTTACAGTGTTGAATGCAATCCTTTCGTTGATTGGGCCTTATCTAATCGGTAAAGCGATTGATACTGCCGTAATTCCTCACGATTATCAGGGTCTTATTAGCTTTTGTCTACTCCTAATAGGTATTTATGGGCTAAGCAGTGTGGTTGCTTGGGTGCAAGCCTATGTTATGACCTCCGTTTCACAAAATACCGTATTCGAGCTGCGTCGTGATTTGTTCAGCAAATATCAACAGCTACCGATTAAGTTTTTTGACACGCAAGCTAACGGAGAACTAATGAGCCGGGCAACCAACGACATAGAGAGCGTATCCAGTACACTTAATCAGAGTGTGACCCAGTTATTAAACAGTTTGATCACACTAAGCGGTTCACTAGTGATCATGTTAATGATGAACGTTCCGTTGACCGTAGTTTCACTGATAACGATCCCTCTTGTGTTATTGTCCAGCCGTAAAATCATAGGTTTAAGTCGAACTTATTTTAAAAATCAGCAACGCCATTTAGGTGAGTTGGGTGGATTTATCGAAGAAACCATCAGCGGACAAAAAGTGGTCAAACAATACAGCAGGGAAGAGACAGAAGTGAAACGGTTCCGCAAAATCAGCGGAGAGCTGAATAAAGTCGGCGTTAAGGCACAAATTGTTTCCGGATTAGTGGGACCGGTTATGAACATGATTAATAACCTTGGATTTGCAATCATTGCCGGGGTGGGTGGCTGGATGGCTTTTCATAACATGGCTACGGTTGGTGTAATCGTTAGCTTCCTTACGTATTCCAAACAGTTCGGACGACCGATCTCCGATCTTGCTAACCAGTACAATCTAATTCAGTCGGCAATTGCTGGTGCGGAGCGAGTGTTTGAAGTCATGGATATGCCATCCGAATACGGTGACGGTGATGAACAAAGTGACGATCTGCCGAGGTTAAAAGGGAATGTTGTTTTCAAAGACGTTTCATTTGCTTACAAGCCGGATTCACCAATTCTGAGTGAGGTTACGTTTGAAGCAAAACCCGGAGAGAAAATTGCGCTTGTTGGCCCAACGGGTGCTGGAAAAACGACCATTGTCAACTTGCTGATCAGATTCTACGATTTGAGCGGCGGCTCCATATTCATTGATGGACGCGAGATTGGAGAGCTGGATAAAAACGCACTTCGTAGTCAATTGGGAATGGTATTGCAAGACGCGCATGTATTCTCGGGTACGATTCGGGAAAATATTCGTTTTGGCCGTCTTGATGCGACAGACCAAGAGGTAGAGGAAGCGGCAAGATTGGCCAATGCAGATGCCTTTATCAATAGACTGCCGCATGGATATGAGACTATTCTCCATGCGGAAGGCAGTAATTTGAGCCACGGCCAGCGCCAGCTTTTAACGATTGCCCGCGCCATTCTAGCTGATCCAGCTATTTTGATCCTAGATGAGGCAACCAGCAGTGTGGATACGCGTACGGAAATGCATATTCAACAGGCGATGGAAAAGCTAATGAAGGGACGAACAAGCTTTGTGATCGCCCATAGGCTTAGTACCATCCAGGATGCTGATCGTATACTCGTTATTCAGGGTGGCGGAATTGCCGAGCAAGGCAGTCATAAAGAGCTTCTTGCGCTGCAAGGTGTTTATTACGAGCTGTACAATACCCAGTTCAAACGAGCGATTTAAAAGAATCTTTACTTGAACCGATAACATTTGTAAGTAGATGCTTTTATCGGACTCATCTGACCTTAAAGGCGAGATTTTCTGATTTTCAGAATGTTAAAGGACCCCACTGCAGCTATTGGGGTGAAGGAATAGCATCCCAGGGTCCGAAGTCCTTAAAAAGATGTGTAATCTATTGCGTAATTAATGCCCGATAAAAAAGAGCGACGATTCACCTATTATAGGAGAATCGCCGCTCTTTTTATAAATTCCTCTCTAATAACGTTCCGAGTTGTTCAGCCAAGACTTGATGTGCTACAGGTCTTTCATTCTTGAACCACCATTCCACTACCCCTGCATAAGCCGATGCAACAAAACTAATAATAACCTCTTCATTTAACCCTTGGTTTATTCCTGCGGTGACATTTACTTCATGCCGAAACTCATCGAGAAGAAAGCTTAAGAAACGATTTCGAAAATAAGGAGCACCTTTACTCGCTAACATCATAGAGAAGAAAGAATAATTTTTATCGAAGTATTCCGTCCAGATCAACGTTGCCTCGATAAAATCCAATTCAGACGCCGATTCACAAAGTGCTCTTAGGACCTCTATATGTTCTTCGATAAGTTTATCTAACAAATCATATTTATCCAGATAATGAAGGTAGATCGTTCCCCGGCTTACATTTGCTGTGTCGGAGAGATCCTGTATGGTAATGTCGTCAAAATTTTTCTTAGTCATCAGTTCAATGACGGCCTTTTTAAGCGCATCTTGAGATTTGAGTATTCTTCTATCCACTTTAGACATTCGGGGCTCACCTTACTTTCTAAAAATAATAAACACATTTATAGGATCTGTTTAGTATTGAACAAAACAGACTCATCGTACAATTGAATGTATTCTGTAATGTTTATAATAATAGATTATAGTCTATTAATAAATCAATATACAATATCGAAAGGGTGTTTTTTCACATGCCAAATATCAAAGATAAAGTCGTAATTATTACAGGTGCTTCTAGTGGGATTGGGGAAGCCGCCGCGAAAGAACTAGCCTCTAAAGGTGCTAAGCTTGTTCTAGCCGCTCGTCGTGAGGAACGTCTTCAAAAGCTTCAAGGAGAAATTGAACAAAGTGGTGGAACAGCCATCTACAAAGTGACAGATGTGACTTCCCAAGCACAAATGGAAGAACTGGCTGCTTATGCACTTAAGAGTTTGGCAAAATTGATGTATTAGTTAATAATGCGGGAATCATGCCACAAGCTTTTCTTTTTAAGAAAAAGGTGGATGAATGGGATCAAATGATTGACGTAAATATCAAAGGGGTTTTATATGCGATTGCAGCTGTTCTCCCATCAATGAGAGAGCAAAAATCTGGTCATATTATTAACTTATCATCGGTTGCTGGCCATAACATTTACCCAGGGGGTACAGTATATTGTGGCACCAAGCATGCGGTTAGAGCAATTTCTGAAGGGCTTCGTCAAGAAGAAGCGATGAGTGGAACCAATATTCGTGTTACCAATGTTTCTCCAGGAGCCGTCAGCAGCGAATTGTTAGCTACTACCTCAGATGCAGAGTCAAAAGCTGGCTTGAATGAATTTTACAAAATAGCCATTGATGCAGACAGCATCGCTCGTGCCATCACATTTGCCATTGAGCAACCTTCAGATTTGGCTATCAATGAAATGATTATTCGCCCAACAGTTCAAGTAGGTTAAAAGGGGATCGTTATGGATGTAAAGCTTGGATATGTGGCAGGATTACCATGGAGGAAAATTTTACGTTAGGCAATAAATTAGAATTAGAGCAGAGTAACACTTCAAGCATTCCTAGAACAGACTTTATCGCTCAAAATGATGCCTCAACATATGCAGTAGCTGTAGATCCCTCGGGAAAACTGGGCTGGACCAAAAACTACATTTCAGAAGGAAGTCACAATAGAACAGAGCATCATATCATTGAAGTGCTTACAGAACAGGTATCTGATGCTTATCTAGCTTATCTGAAAAATCTAGGAATCTCATATATATTCGGTGGAAAAGAACGATTGAATTTTTCTGTAGTCGTGAGAAAGCTGAAACAATTATTCTCAATCGATGAATTGATGCTGGAGGGTGGGGGCGTTTTAAACGGCTCTTTCCTGAACGAAAACTTAATTGATGAGTTAAGCTTGGTTATTGTTCCCATCGTAGATGGAGCCTCTAATTCTGTGACCTTATTTGAAATGGATTCATCTATGAAACAACAGCCCTCAGCAAATTTCAGCTTAAAAAGTGTAGAAAAACTTGCGGATGATGGGCTATGGTTGAAGTATGTAACACGGCGTGATTAAATCTATGTTTCTTAAAAAGCGCAAAGCAAAATATGCTTTGCGCTTTTTGAATTCGAGAAAGTAGTAAGCAAGCTTCTCATTCCAAGCCTGCCAGATGCATCGTTTGTTTCAGACGATCTACGTTCACATAGATGTCTTCCAGTCCTGGAAAACGAATCGCAGGATCTGCTACACCTTGCCCGTACACCATATAATATTCGAGATTATTATGGTTGCTGATCATCCAATAGGTTGGAACAACATGCTGGGCATGGAAAATTTCAATGACCAGTGTTCCAGGCTGGCAAAAAGCCAGATTAGCGAGTCCAGCACCATGCGGACCTACGATTACTTTCGCTGAGGCGAATAATTGGATTTGCTGGGCAACCGTCCAGTCTTCTAGACAAATCGGTACGATATTAAATTTCTCTAGGCAGCGGATGACATCATCTTCATTAACCAACCTTCTTGAGCTTGCTTTTTTTCGTGAGATATAAATTCGTTCTGGAGTGACTAGTGTTGTTTCTCTATGCGGTAACAAAAATCTCCGCAGTGTATCCGTGGTCCAAGGAGGATAATGTGAATTCATCATTAAGGAAGGGACAAGTAGCTGGTCAGCCTGAACATATGCTTCTGAATTCGTCCGGATCACCAATGACTCGGATATCCCAAGCATGGCCCACGTTTGTTCCACAAAGGGTCCATACGGATTTGGATTCATGATAATAGTGGAGTAAGTGATTCCGCTCGATTGAAGCATCGCTAATCTAGGAAGCACATCATACATCCAATGAAAATAGTTATGGGCTCCGCAAAATGTTAACACCGCCGCGGTCCCGGCAAAATGTTGAAGCTGAGGATCGTTCCACCGGTGAAACACTGGGTGCTCATCTGCTTCAAGCATCTTGTATTGTTCGGCATCATATTCTTGGGAAAGATCAAAGATCAATTTCCCTTCTGGTGTTAGAAGGGCACCAGATTCTCCCCATACCTTCCCTCTGGAAATGGTGGCTACGTATCCGCCAAATGGCTCTAAACAATAAGGTGTTAGTGCTGGAGCAATACTCGTTTCAATGCTTTTGGGCGCTCTGAACTCAGCCGCCCGTCCGAAGTCAAAAGGAACGACATTCCCAGCTTCCTTTGTACTGTTTTCGTTGTGGGAAGTAAAGTCCCAGATGCTTTGGTAATATCCTTGGGGTGGTACCCCTTGTGCAGAAAATAACATCATGTCACCTCATATTCCCAAGTAGAAGCGCAGAAACCTTATTAAGCTATTTTATGAAATGAAGATTCTTTGGACACAGGCTTACTCGGAAAGAGGCGGATGAACAAGAAGACTTACGTGAGACTGAGCAGAAACAACTCATCGCACAGAAACAGATCAGATCCAAAAATCTAAATATATGCGTTAACCTATGAAGAAATTGCGTTTCTGGAAAAGACATATGTTCCATTGTTGGTATGAATTAACTTATTAACTAATAAGCGACGAGCACGCTAACGCTGAATAGATAGCCGATGGATGCGATGTGTACCAACGTTTAACTGCATTTCGTACAACTATATTCCTTCAAATCACTCAGCTCGGGGATATAAGTGTACTTCGTACATCTATTTCCTTGATTTTCTACCCAATAGGTGGATTTGATCGTTTTTAGTTGTATAGAATGCAGTTAAAGTATGAAGGTTCCTTTTCCGTACGGAATAAGTGTATAGAATGCAGTTATCTCCCAGATTCGATTAAGACACAGAACTAAGAGAATACGGAGAGGGCATTCCGATCGGTTACATTCCAAGGTTTGCTATAAGCGATATGCGGACCATTAGTTTGTTTATATTCACTTGCCCATAATCTGATCAGGTAAGCTGGTTAATCCAAAAACACCAGACAGTAATTTTCCAACAATAGGAGAATCGCTGCCTGGTGTTCTTTTTTTACCCTCAAAGCTTGTTCCTATAGACCTTAGGTGACATCCCATAGATTTTGGTGAATTGGCGGGTAAAATAATTGCTATCACTAAACCCGCATTCATGTGAGATTTGGGTGATACTGAGGTTAGAATGCTTTAATAGTCCGCAAGCCCGTTCCAGACGTAAACGATGAAGATAAGCGATCGGGGTTGTCTGATAGTAGGAGCGAAAGATCCTGTTTAAGTGTCTGACTGAAATGTCCGAATGTTTGGCGATCTGATCCAGTGTTAAGGGCTCAAGATAACGATCTTCCATATATGAGAGTGCATTCGCCAAATGCATCAGATGGTTCCCTTGAATCCCTTTTTCCTGTTGGTCATAATGTCTGGACAAATAGACAACCAGTTCCATAAACTTGGAGCCCAGCATGGTCTGATAACCCTGTAGCTTGTTGTGATATTCTTCAATCATGCCCGCTATGAGAAAAGAGACATACTCCAGGTTAGGAATCGGCAAGCTGAGTTTGCTTGTGTAGGAATGTTTATGACGATACAGGGGTTCCAACACAAATAATGCTTGAAAGCCGTTGGATGTCCGCAAATCTGGCCCAGCTGTCGATAGCATTTCAGGCTGAAACATAATATTGCAGATCTTGAAATCCTGAGGATCTTTAAAAGCATGCGGGGTCGAACCATTAATTACAAACACATTTCCCTTTTTGATAAAAGACTCCTCAGTATTAACAATATGTGTAGCTGTGCCACTCAATACAATTACGAGCTCTGAAAAGTCCGCATGTCTATGTAGATCGGTGTCTTCGTCGTGATAGCCGTATTGAATAAAAAATGGAAATTGACGATCAGATGTAAACCATTTTAAATAAAATTCACTCAACTCGTTACCCTCCAAAAGCTTGTCTAGATGAATGTCTATATCATGCTATTTTAGGACCGAATAATCAAGGCTTTCTATCCAGCTGAAGCAGTATAATCCTTGACATAGGTTTCAGTGATTAAGATAGAGAAGGAGAATACTACATGAAATATAACAATCCGATTATCCCGGGGTTTTATCCAGATCCAAGCATTTGCAGAGTAGACGAGGATTATTATCTGGTAAACAGTTCATTTGCCTATTCTCCGGGAATACCTATTTGGCACAGCAAGGATTTGGTGCATTGGAAGCAGCTTGGGTATTGTTTGACTCGTGAGAATCAGCTTCAATTTGATGAATCAGTGGTTTCCGGAGGTGTGTGGGCGCCGACTCTTCGTTATTATAACGGACGTTTTTATATGGTTACGACAAATCAGGATAGCGGAGGTCATTTCTACGTTTGGGCGGATGACCCTGCAGGCGAATGGTCGGATCCACTTTATGTGGAGCAGGAAGGTATTGATCCCTCCTTGTTTTTTGATGATGGAAAGGTTTATTTCACAAGCACAGGCTCCGAGCAAGGAATGGGGATCTACCAATGTGAGATTGATATTGAAACGGGTCAAAAGCTTAGCGATACACGCTTGATCTGGACTGGTAGCGGAGGGAAATTCCCGGAGGGTCCACATCTTTACAAAATAAACGATTACTATTATTTGATGTGTGCAGAAGGTGGGACAGAATATGGACATATGGAGACTATTGCAAGAAGTAAATCGCCATATGGGCCTTATGAATCGTCTCCTCACAATCCGATTTTGACTCATCGAAGTTCAGATTACCCCATTCAAGCTACAGGACATGCCGATTTAGTTGAAGCGCAGGATGGTAGCTGGTGGGCGGTATTTCTGGGGATTCGACCAGTAGGTTATCCTTACCGTCATCATCTTGGCAGAGAGACATATTTGGCTCCGGTTCAGTGGACAGAGGAGGGTTGGCCAATGATTGGTGATAACGGAGTGGTTGGATTAGAAATGGAAGCTGACCTGCCTTCACCAATGCCGTGGGAAGAAGAGCCTGAAACCGACGATTTTAATCAATCTGACCTAAGAATGAGCTGGAATTTCATTCGTAATGCTAATAAGGTGAATTGGTCATTGCAGGAACGGGGAGGGTGGCTAGCTTTACGTGGATCAGATGTGAGATTAAATGAGAAGGGAACGCCTGCTTTTATTGGCTGTAGACAGCGGCATTTGAATTGTGAAATTACCACCAAAATGGAATTTAGCCCTCTTGATGGTGACGAAGCTGGTCTTGTAGTTTTTATGGATCAGAAGTATCACTACGCAATTGGACTAACGCAGATGGAAGGTAAAAATGTTATTGCACTGCGCAGACAGGTAGGGAGCATAAGTGTTGCGGCATATTCTTCGCCTTTCGAAGGCGCAGGGGTAGAATTGAGAATCCAGGCATTACCTGAAAAATATATGTTTTACTATCGAGGTGTGGATCAAATATGGCATCAGCTTGGCGAAGCCGAGACACACTTGATTTCTACTGAAGTCGCAGGAGGATTTACTGGAGTATTTTTCGGTATGTATACCTACTCTCCTAATCAAACAACTGCTTATTATGATTGGTTTAGCTATCAAAAGAAATAAAAAGCGGTAGGCTACGTGTTCGTCAGAAAAAGCAGTGTTAGCTTGTGGAAAACACAAAGCAGTGATTCTCCAAGTATGGATGAATCGCTGCTTTGTGTTTTTTGGTTGTCGTTGTTTTTTTGTCGTCGTTGGTTGTTTGCCTCAGCTTGTATTTATAAACCTCTTGGGCTTAAGGACTCAGAGGAGGTTATTTGCGTATTTATCCCTTTTTGAGCTTAGTTTCGGACCCCATTGCAGCTATTACTTCGAAAGCGATTCAGATTGAGCGTTTTTTGAGCCAATAGCAGCTATGCGGTCCTTTAGCATCCCAAATGTGAGATATTACTGCGTTTAAGGTCCTCTGGGTCCGATAGTAATAAGCTCATTAGCGATAAACCCGATAGAATCAGCGTGTGCGCAAAGGTTACCTATACATGTTGGTGTTTAGCGGATAGTTCCATATTGTGAATGAAGCACGCTTTTATCAAATGAGCATATCTTCCTTCAAACGCTTGATGTCTGCTCTAGGTGGTGAACCGAACATCCGTGAATATTCGCGGCTGAATTGTGATGCACTTTCATAGCCAACGCGAAACGCGACATCCGCTGCATCCGCTGATTCAGATAATAAAAGGCGGCGAGCTTCCTGTAAGCGCAGATGCTTTTGAAACTGTATAGGACTCATGGCAGTTACCTCTTTGAAGTGTCTATGGAACGAAGAAATGCTCATACTGGCTGTTTCAGCAAGCTCTTCAATGCGCAAAGGTTTATCACAGTTCTCGATAATCTGTTCGATGGCCTCCCGAATGCGGTAGGTGCTGCTTCCTTCCATCGCAATCTGTGCGAGTGTAACTCCATATGGTCCCTGCAGAAGCCGGTATAGAATTTCATCAGTATAAATCGGAGCCAAAAACGGAATGTCCTTGGGATCATCCAGCAAACGTACCAATCGTAGGATCGCATCCAATAGTGATAACTCTATCTGCCCGACATACATAGCTCGCTTAGCATTTTCTTTCGGAGCGAGTTTAAATTCGGAATCATTTAGTACCTTCAATATCTGACTCTGCGTAAATTCTAGCTTAAAGCTTAAATAGGGTGCATTGGGAGAAGCTTTTATAATCTGACCGATAACCGGTAAATTCATTGATGATATTAGATAATTTGCGGGACCATACTCAAAACGGTCCTTGGCCAGTATGATCTCCTTTGTTCCTTGCGCAATGAAACATAAAGAAGGTTTGTATACTCTGTATACTGGCTCAGTCACGTTGGAGTTACGAATCACAAACAATGAGGGGATAGCGGTCTCATATACTCCATCCTGGCACGAATGATGTTCAATCAATCTGGCGAGTTCTTCTTTCCGCTCTAGTAATTCTTCAGACATGTGCTCCTCCTAATGTTTTATTCTTACTCAATTATAAAGTAAAAGCATCTTTTGTGTTAGTGCTAGTGAGAGGAATAGGCAATCATTTAAGATAATTGAGATAACGCTGTCAACTTCATACATCGCATAATTAGAACTAAGAAAGGGGTTTTGAAATTGAGCAATGTTTTGATCTTAGGCGCTAACGGTGGAATTGCTCGTCATGCGATTGATTTATTCTTGAACGAAACCGATGCTCAGTTAACTCTATATCTTCGCAACTCGGACAGATTAAGCTATATAACATCCAGCCGTGCTCGAGTAGTTGAAGGGGACGTTATGGATAGTGATCAATTAAAAGAAGCGATGATCGGGCAAGATGTTGTTTATGCCAATCTGGCAGGTAATTTGGAGAAAATGTCTAAGACTATTGTTGAAGCAATGAACACCACTGGTCTTAAACGTTTGATTTTTATCAGCTCAATGGGCATTTACGATGAAGTTCCCGGAGAGAAGTACAGCAGTATATTGGATCCATATCGTAAATCTGCAGAGATCATTGAAGCTTCAAATCTTAACTATACAATTCTGAGACCTGGATGGTTTACCTATAAAGACGAGATAGAATACGAAACAACTCAGAAAGGTGAACCTTTTAAAGGGAGAGAAGTGTCGCGAAAAAGTGTGGCTGCGTTAGTTGTTAAATTGGCTGAATCACCAGATATGGAAATTTGCCGCAGTTTAGGAGTTAACAAACCCAAAATCTAAAGGAGGCACAAGCTAATGGAATATATAAAACTTGGACGTACTGGTTTGGACGTATCTAGAATTTGTCTTGGCTGTATGAGTTACGGAGTACCTGAACGTGGAATGGCTCCGTGGTCGCTGAATGAGGAGCAGAGCAGACCTTTTATTAAAAGAGCACTGGAGCTTGGGATCAACTTCTTTGATACGGCTAATGTATACTCTGACGGAACTAGCGAAGAAATTGTCGGACGTGCCTTAAAAGAATTCTCTCGCCGGGATGAGGTAGTCATTGCGACAAAGGTGTTTTTCCGGATGCATCAGGGACCAAATGGGGCAGGACTTTCACGCAAAGCGATTATGACCGAAATAGACAACAGTCTAAGACGGCTGGGCACGGATTATGTGGACCTATACCAGATTCATCGTTGGGATAATGACACTCCTATCGAAGAGACCATGGAGGCACTCCATGACGTAGTAAAGGCAGGGAAAGTTAGATATATAGGAGCGTCCTCTATGTATGCATGGCAGTTCTTGCAGGCGCAGCATGTTGCTGAGCGAAATGGTTGGACTAAATTTGTCTCTATGCAAAATTACTTGAATCTACTCTACAGGGAAGAAGAACGGGAAATGTTGCCTCTTTGCCGGGAAGAAGGAATCGGTGTGATCCCATGGAGTCCGCTTGCTAAAGGCCGACTAACCCGTGATTGGAATGAACAAACAGCTCGTTCAGAGATAGACGAAGTCGGAAAGGCATTTTATGCAAAAATGGCTGAAGCTGACCGCAAGGTTGTTGAGGTAGTTGCCGAAATTGCGGCTAAGCGGGGGATTCCACGTGCACAAGTAGCGCTTGCTTGGGTTCTGCAAAAAAAGCCAGTAACATCGCCTATCATTGGTGCAACCAAACCTAATCATCTGGAGGACGCCGTTGCAGCGTTATTAGTGACGCTGGAGCCAAGTGATATAGCGAGACTAGAAGAGCCTTATGTGCCACACCCAGTTATAGGAAATCTAAGCTAGATAAAAAAGCGTGATGCCCTTTGGGATCGCGCCTTTTTTTATCTAAGTTAACTTTCATCCCTTATTTAGTGCCTTTAGAAACTTGTCTTTAGTTTGGCTTAATCGTTGCTCAGCGCCATGCGGTTGCAAGGGTTTGCTTAAATAAGTGAATAAGAAAACACATTCCAATCGATAAAAATGACATGTTCATTCTTCTTTAGCCAAGGTAATATGTATCCGACATGTGAGAGTGAATATAGAAAAGGAGATGAACTCTTTATTATTAATTCCACATTGAAGCATACGCACATGAATACTGAAATTGGTCAACCAGCTATCCTCAAGCCTAGGGAGGTTTATCCGACGGTTTCCTTCACATCGTGTGTTGACGGAAGGGTTGCCGGTGAATTGATTTTTGATAGAACGAAGCTGGTTGATAGTTTGCCTGAGACTCCTATGGTCAAAGACTCGTTAATGGAATGGACACCGTTAGGCACGGCAGAACAACTGGGTACTTATGAACTGCGAATGACCCTCAAACAGGACGGAAAATCTCCTCAGTATGACTCATATTATTTTACCGTGCTGGATCCAAAGAGCATCCCCGCGGGACAGAGCCCAATTGCTTTCCTTGGTAACGATGGAATGATGATGTATATCGGTGATTATCGAGGTAATCGGATCTTGGATTTTTCCAATGCGGGTTATAGGGGTGGCGGTGTTGAAATCCCGAATATCCCCGTTAAGTCGACCGTTCTACCCTTGGACGGAGACGCGACGGAACGTATTCAGGTAGCGATTGACCAGTTGGCCAAGCTCCCGCTCGATAAGAACGGATTCCGCGGAGCGATCCTGTTGAAAAAAGGCAGATATGAAATCGGAGGCACGTTATTCATTAAAGCAAGCGGGATCGTCCTTCGCGGCGAAGGTCAGGACAAAGAGGGCACAATTATCTATGGTACCGGAGCGAAACCACGAAATTTAATTGAAATTGGTGAAAATGCAGATCTTATGCTGGACAGCAACTCGAAACAGATGATTTCAGATTTGTATGTACCCTCAGGCTCGCGTACTTTCCATGCAAAAGAAGGGAATGCTTATCATGTTGGTGAACAGATCATAGTCCGCAGAATAGGTGATAAAAACTGGATTCACGAAATTGGCATGGATAACATATATAAGCGCCCGGGTGGAACCGTAACCCAATGGTCACGGTTCAATCTGGATTTTGACCGAGTCATCACTGCTATTGTAGGTAATGCGATTACGGTCGATGCCCCACTAGCGAATGCTATCGAACTTCAGTGGGGCGGCGGAGAGATCTATAAATATACAGACCATGCCCGCATTCAGCAGGTGGGGGTAGAGAATATGAGGGTAGAGTCCGATTTTGACCCGAGCATTATAGATATTAAGATGGATAACGATACAACGGATCCTTATTATGCGGACGAAAAGCATGCTGAGCGTTTTGTCGTATTCAACAGTGTGAAGAATGGCTGGGTTCGAGATGTGACGGGTTACCATCTGTCCTATTCTCTCGTTCAAATGAAGCGTTATTCCAAATGGATTACGGTTCAGGATTGTCAAATGTACGATATGATCAGTGTGGTTACTGGGGGTCGCCGTTATGTCATACATCAGATGGGTCAGCTAAATCTCGCTCAACGTATTTATACAGAAACGGCGCGGCATGCGTTCACCGTCGATAGCTGGGTACCGGGGCCAAATGTATTTCTGGATGGGGAAGCTGTTAACAATTATAACACCAGTGAGCCTCATCATCGCTGGTCAGTCGGAGGCCTGTTCGATAATATCAAAGCTCCCATCTCTATTCGGGATAGGGCGTGGTTAGGCAGCGGACATGGCTGGGCAGGCGCGAATTATGTAACCTGGAATACGCAAGGAGAACTCACTTTACAGCGGCCACCAACCGCTCAAAACTACGCCATTGGCCATGTTGGTAACAAGGTACCTGGACTGGTTCCTAACGATTATGATCCCCGGCCCCGTGAAGATGGATATTGGTGCAGTTGCGGTCAACATGTCGTCATTAATAGTCTCTACAAGCAGCAGCTGATGGAACGTTTAGGTCGAAATGCGCTCAGTAATATAAAAAAATAATTTACAGTAGGGTGCGGAATCTTCCGCATCCTTTTTAGTTTGGATCATAAAAAAACACAACCCCTAACAATCTATGCCATGGAGAGACATCAGGATCAAGAGTAGCATAGGAAGTGGAGTTACTGACGAATGATATGACCTGAAAATAGGAAAGGCCAGGTGAACAAGAGTTGAGTGAAAGAAGACGAGCGAAACAAGAGGTGGCATTACCGGCAACCATGCGAGAATCAGAACGTCTTCGATTATGGTATACAAGCCCGGCGTCAAATTGGAATGAGGCTCTTCCCATAGGAAATGGGCGCCTCGGGGCAATGGTGTCCGGTATGATCGGCCAAGATAAAATCCAGCTTAACGAAGATTCAATCTGGTACGGAGGCCCTGGACGCGCAGCTAATCCTGCAGCTCAGCCATATTTGACGGTGATTCGGCAAATGCTGAAAGACGGCAGGCAGGCGGAGGCAGAACATTTGGCACGAATGGCTATGACTGCTTCACCAAAATATGAACAGCCGTACCAGCCACTTGGCGATTTGATTTTAAAGTTTCTGGATTCCAGTGAGATTATTGAAGAATACGAGCGGGAGCTCGACTTGGAGCAAGCGGTCGTTACGGTATCGTACCGTTGTGGCGGGGTTCGCTATTACAGGCAATATTTTGTAAGTGAACCGGACGGTGTATTAGTAGTCCGATTGACAGCTGACAGACTTGGCAAGATCACGTTGGCTGCGAATCTTATGCGTCGTCCGTTCGATACCGGCTGTAGCACTGGCCTTGCTAACACAGTTCTAATGAATGGGGAATGCGGAGCGGATGGTGTTCGCTTTTGCACAGCACTAAGGGCAGTTCAACAAGGAGGCCGCCAGAGGCTCATCGGGGATTTCATCTCTATTGAGGGGGCAGACTCTGTCACCCTTATGCTGGCAGCGCAGAGTACCTTTCGTGTGGATCAACCTGAAAAAGCCTGTCTAGAGCAATTGGATCAAGCCATGGCTCAGTCTTTTGCAACTCTAATAAAGCAGCATAAGGAGGAATACAAGTCTCGGTTTGCTCGATTCTCAATCGATTTAACAAGGGATGGCGACCCGTACGCCGAGCTTCCTACCGATAAGCGATTACTGCGGTTACAGCAAGCAAAAGATGAAAGAAGCAATTCCAATGAGTTTGGTGATCCGGGACTAGTTGCACTATATGTACAGTATGGGCGCTACTTACTGCTTTCCAGTTCTCGACCAGGTACGTTGCCTGCTAATCTGCAAGGCATATGGAATGATAGCTTTACCCCGCCATGGGAATCAAAATATACAATTAATATTAACCTCCAAATGAATTACTGGCCTGCCGAAGTCCTAAATATGGCTGAATGTCATGAACCGCTGTTTGATCTGATCGAACGGATGCAGTTGAACGGTCAAGAAACGGCGAAAAAAATGTACGGCTGTCGCGGTTTTGTTGCTCATCATAACACTAACTTATGGGCGGAAACCCGACCTGAAGGCATCCTAATTACCTGCACGGTCTGGCCAATGGGTGCTGCTTGGTTATGCCTTCATTTGTGGGAACACTACCGGTTTGGACTGAACCTTTCTTTTCTCAAGGAAAGGGCCTATCCAGTGATGAAGGAAGCAGCGCTTTTTCTGCTTGATTACATGGTAGAGGAAGGTGGTGTACGGATTACTGGGCCTTCGGTCTCCCCTGAAAACCGCTTCCTTCTTTCGGACGGAAGCAGCGGCAGCCTCTGTATGGGACCATCTATGGATTTGCAAATCGCATATACATTGCTATCCGCCTGTTCGGAAGCGGCATTAATTCTCGGAGAAGAAGATACAATGTTTCTCTTTGAACTACATGAGACGCTTGAACACATTCCACAGCCGAGTGTGGGCAGTCATGGACAGATTAAGGAATGGCTGTTTGACTACGAAGAGCAAGACGCAGGTCACCGGCATATTTCTCAGTTGTTCGCTTTACATCCGGGTGAACAGATTGACATGAGGCACACCCCTGAGCTTGCCGCAGCAGCCCGGCGAACGCTTGAACGCCGCCTTGACGGAGGTGGAGGTTATACCGGCTGGAGCAGGGCATGGATCGTCAACTTT
Source organism: Paenibacillus sp. FSL R5-0928 (assembly GCF_037970385.1). Classification (NCBI taxonomy): domain Bacteria; kingdom Bacillati; phylum Bacillota; class Bacilli; order Caryophanales; family Paenibacillaceae; genus Paenibacillus; species Paenibacillus sp. FSL R5-0928. The sequence continues at coordinate 3,510,264 of NZ_CP150225.1, forward strand.
TATGCCCGTCTCGGTATGGGTGCGGAAGCCTACGAGCATTTACTTAATCTCTTAGCCTCCTCCACGTATTCGAATCTTTTAGACTGCCATCCACCCTTTCAAATAGACGGAAACTTTGGTGGAGCAGCAGGCGTAGCAGAAATGCTGCTGCAATCCCACCGAGGAGAACTTCGACTATTACCTGCCCTTCCTAAGGAGTGGGCTTCAGGCAGCATAAGGGGAATGAGAGCAAGAGGTGGTTTTACCGTTGATCTTTCTTGGAGCCAAGGAAAGCTTGATGAAGCGACGATTCACTCTACGTTAACCGCTGAATATCAAATTTGGTCTGCCGTTCCGCTTGATCTGCCAGAACAATCTCTTATTAGCGATGGTCAGGGATTTGAATATAATTTTTCTTCAGTTGCAGGGAAGTCCCGCAAGATTTGTGCACAATAGTCAATCGTAATAAAACACAGGCAAGCCGAAAAATCTCCATTTTGAAGACCTGGATATTGGATTAACATTAGCCATACAACAAAATCCAAACTGCAACCAAAGGAGCGATATTTATGCCACAACAAGTGCCAGCCGCATTGCCAGCGAGCAGGCCAGATCTTTCCCCATTCCAAAGACGAATGACCAATTTGCGCAAATATAAGGCGCTATATCTCATTTCACTGCCGGGCATTATTTTTTTTATCGTATTTAAATACTTACCCTTGGCGGGTTCCATCATGGCCTTTCAAAACTACAACATATTCAAAGGTTTTACAGGCAGTCCTTGGGTTGGCCTTGATCAGTTCCGGCGGATGTTCACCTATCCAGAGTTTTTGAGAATTCTTGAAAATACTATCCTGATCGGCCTATATGATATGGTCTTTGCGTTTCCGGTTCCCATAATATTCGCCCTCCTTCTTAATGAAGTGAGAAAAGCTTTCTATAAACGGATTTTGCAGACCGTCGTTTATTTGCCCCATTTTCTCTCATGGGTCATTATTGGGGGGATTATGATCGGCATTTTGTCCCCAACGACAGGTATCGTGAACCAGATCTTAAATGCTTTTGGGCTCGACTCCGTTTATTTTCTGGGCGAGGACTCGTATATTCGTACCATCCTGGTTGGAACAGGCATATGGAAAGACAGTGGATGGGGAACTATTGTTTATTTAGCCGCACTCGCTGCTGTGAATCCTGAGCTGTACGAGGCGGCCCGGATTGACGGAGCAAATCGGTGGAAACAAACCTTATCTATAACGATCCCGACGATCTTGCCCACCATCATGATTATGTTCCTGCTTCATATCGGTAACTTCCTTGATTTTGGCTTCGAGCGAGTGTTTGTATTTATCAATTCGCTTAATGAGACCAATGGAGATATTCTCGATACGTATATATACCGAGTGGGTCTTATTGATCAGCAATACAGCTATACAACAGCTATAGGCCTCTTTAAATCGGTCGTCGGACTGTTGCTAGTTATGATCGGGAATACGCTTAGCAAAAAAGCATCAGGGGATGGACTTTACTAGAAAGGAGTCGAAGAGTAAATGAAAAATAAAGGTCGCCTGTTTGACGTTTTTAACTATATATTTCTGATGCTGGTCGGGTGCTTGATGATCTTCCCTCTGCTGCATGTGCTCGCCAAATCATTTAGCAGCACTCATGCCATTAATGCAGGCGAGGTTAAGCTATTCCCTGTAGATTGGACGCTTATGAATTATCAAGTTATTCTTGGGGATACCTCCATCTGGAGAGCTTTCATGGTAAGTATATTTATTACAGTTGTCGGAACAGTTATTAATCTGATTTTAACTGCATCACTGGCCTATCCTTTATCCAGATCCGAATATTCGATGCGCAAAGGAGTTCTGATTTTAATCCTAATTACGATGATATTTCACGCTCCGCTCATACCGAACTATATGGTCATCAAAAACTTGCACTTGATCGACTCTTTATGGGTATTAATCATCCCATCGGCCATCAGTGCATATAACCTGTTCATCATGCGTTCTTTTTTCTCAGCCCTGCCTACTGAGCTGATAGACAGCGCGCGAATGGATGGAGCGGGAGAGCTGCGCACGATGTGGAGCGTCATCCTTCCTTTGTCCAAACCTGTTATGGCAACTATGGGCTTGTTCTACGCGGTATCCCATTGGAATTCTTATTCATCGGCGTTGTATTTTATCAATACACGAGCGCTTTATCCACTTCAGCTGCGGCTTCGGGAAATCGTACTGAGTAACGACCTTGGGCAAGCGGGCAGCTTATTAGAAAACGTAAATGAAGTATCTCCGGCAGGTGTGCAAATGGCAGTTATTGTCGTCTCCGTCATACCGATTATTATCGTGTATCCGTTTCTGCAAAAGTATTTTATCAAAGGGATGTTAATCGGATCTATTAAGTCTTAAATCAACCAGCTTGCATCATCCTTTAAAAGAAACAGCCATCTGCTTATCAAAATATGGTAAGATATAATCCAAACTCAAAAATGGAAGCGTTGCCAATGATCGCAACTTCAAATCAATTTCATACCACAAGACAACTGATTCTGATTCCATTCCGGAAGGGATTTGATACAAGTGCGAGTATTGATTGTAGAAGATGAGCCTGTCATTCAAAAAGGATTGGTGAAGATGGTCCAGCGTTATCCGGTCTCATTCACCGCGATTTATACAGCCGACGATGGCGAAGCAGCCTTAGAAACTATCCAAAAGCTAGAACCGCATTTAGTACTGACAGATTTGCGCATGAAGCGGATGGATGGCCTTGATTTATGTGAACGAATTCACCGTGATTACAGTCATGTCCAGGTGGCAGTCATTTCCGGGTACAATGACTTTCAATATGCTCAACGAGCAATGGCATACGGCGTTAAGCGATATTTGTTAAAGCCGGTTCTCCAGCAGGATGTGCATGATATGCTGAGAGAACTTATATCCGGAATGACAGGCAACATTATTCCTGTTCATAAATACGTGGATTGGGCCGAACAGCTGGAACAACATATCTGGCTGCTGCAACGTGATGAGACAAACCGTCTGCTTGATGACAGAGAAACATCCGGTTTATTTGAAGGGTTGAACGTCTTTAGCATGGATGCAGTCCTGAATGATTGTCTACAAATGATCGTAGATCGCTTGGAACGCCGAGGCTGGAAGCCTCAGTCCCGGTGCTGTGGAGATGTGAAAGCCGCCAATACGAAAAAAGAAACGATGTTAGCATTTGTCGCGATAATAAACGGTATACTTGCGGAGCTGCAACTTACTCGCAAAGGCAACTATAAGGACCCGGTTGAAGAAGCAAAAGCTTTCATTGATAAACATTTGGCTGAGGATGTGTCGTTAGAAGAAGTAGCCAAACGGGTGGGACTTGCCCGCACCTACTTCAGCGCATTATTCAAAAAAATGACGGGGGAAACCTTCGTACACTACCGGATCCGAAGAAGAATGGAGGAAGCGCGCAGACTTCTTGCCGTACCTACCATGACAATCAGTGATATCTCGATTCATGTAGGTTACGAGGATTATCCCCATTTTACGAAGACGTTTAAAAATCTCGTGGGTGTGTCACCTTCGGAATACCGTGCTTCGTTTGGCATTGAATAATGAGAGCAACCCTCAGCCGGAAGCTGCTATTTTATTTTACCATTGTCATCTTACTTTCCCTGTCAGCGCTGGGGATTTCCTTCTACAGCATTTCTGCCAAGCAATTGCAGGCAAGTACTGAAAACCAGATGATACAAATCGTAAATAATGCAGTTCATCATACCAATCTCTATATTTCATCCTATCAACGGTCGACCGTGGCGCTACTAACGGATTTGAGAGTTAAAAGATATATTGACCTATCAGCAGACCGTGAGGAATATGAAAATTACCGCTACACGACCGATATTCGCGATGCAATTGTCGAACCAGTATGGATTCGCAATCCTGAGATTGAAGCCTTATATATTATCGGGTATTCCGGGAATGCGCTTTATTATTATAATGGCGGTTCAGCGCCATCTTTTACACAGGAAGACACCGCTAGACAGATCAGGTATTTCAAAGAACATACAGATGTCAGTGGACAGTTGAATGTAATCAATTACAGTATCCGTGGGGATCAAACGCCGATGTTGACCTTAATCCGCAGCATTCGTGGCCTTCAGTCACCAGAGATGAAAGGATTTGTAGGCATTGAAGTCAAAGCAGAGGAGCTCTCCACGTTATGGAAAGGGATCGATCTTGGTCCCGAAAGCTATTTTTTTATTGTAGATGGCGAAGGCAGGATTCAATATCATAACGATCAAAACAAAGTAGGGACGTTGATTCCCGATAGTCTTGGCAAGCAAATTGAGCTAGCAGGAGATGCGATGTTCCGCAGCTCGGCAGAGGGAGTGGAAAAATCTTATATCAGCCGTAATGCGGAATATTCCGGTTGGCATCTGGTTGTATCCATTCCAGACACTCAGCTGCAAAAGCCGCTAATTACCATCCGGAATTATATTATTGCTGTCGCGATTTTGACATTTATGATAGCGCTGTTTCTGGCAAGCCGATTTGGTAAGTCTGTTACTACACCAATCCGTATACTGATGAAAGGAATGAGCCAGACCGAAAAAGGAAATTGGGAATTAATCTCCCTTCCGAAAAGCCAGGATGAGGTCACTGGGCTTATCGTTCGTTACAATCTGATGGTAACGCGCCTGTCAGAGCTTGTGGACACCGTGTATCAATCAGAACTGAAGAACAAGGAAGTGGAAGCCGAGCGGCAGAAGGCCGAATTCCAATCCTTACAGTTACAGATCAACCCCCATTTTTTATATAATACGCTCGAAACGGTGGTCTGCTATGCAGTAATTCAGGATTCAGATGAAATATCAGAAATTGTCGGAGCCCTGTCCTACATGCTGCATTATTCGGTGCGCACCAATCTTGAAGAGATAACCGTGGCCAATGAGCTGAAGCATGTCATCCATTATATGGTCATTATCAATCACCGGATCGGAAGGCCGTTTGAAATCGATGTGCGGATAAAGCCTGAAATGCTTCTGCGCAAAATGGTCCGTTTGACCTTACAGCCACTTGTGGAAAATGTGTTCCAGCACGCCTTTCGTTATGGTGTTGAAGATTATCAAACGATTACGATTGATGCTGGAGAGGATGGCGATATCTTCTGGGTCAGCATTACGGATAATGGCAGCGGAATGACCCCGGAGCGGCTTGAAGAACTTCGCCTTAAACTGAGCGAAAATCGACTCGCCGATGTGGAGGAAGGTAAAGGAAGCCCAGGCGGCATTGGTGTGCAAAATGTTCATCGCCGGATTCAGCTTGTCTTCGGAGAAGAATTCGGCGTTGACGTAGAAAGCAGTCCAGAATGGGGAACACGCATGATCATGAGAATGCCGATTTCCGGAAGGAAGGAACATCAAGTGCTTAACGCATAGGCGCTGCTCGCCGAAGAGAACGAGGATCAAAAGGCTGTCCTGAGGTCCGAGCCGCGGACTTTTGGGGATGGCCTTTTTTTATAACGGCAACCGATCACAAAAAAACACATCCCACAATAATCCACCCCATGGGAGAGCTGATGATACAGCTTTATGATGGGTACAGGTAAACCAAATACCTTTTTATACTAATAAGGGGGATTATCCAGATGAAAAAATGGGTTAGTCTGATCCTATCCACGGCGCTTGTCTCAAGTCTCGTCGCAGGATGCGGAAGCAATGAAACATCGGACGGTAACGCCGATGCAGCAGGCGAATCAAAACCGCTTAAATTTAGTATTTCGTTAAACACAAGCGGAAACGCTTACACGGAAAGTTCTAAAGACATTAACACCGATAAGTGGGTCAAGGAGTTGGAAAAACGGGCGAATGTCGATTTAGACATTAAGTTAATTCCTTTGAAGGACTTTGATTCCAAAATGGCTGTTATGTTCGCAGGCGGTGATATTCCGGATGTGGTTCAAAATGTCGGAGGGGCTACAGATAAATCGATGGCTGGATCGGTTCAGGCTGGTGTTTTTATGCCGCTAGATGATCTGCTGAAGGAGAATGCGCCTAACTTGATGAAGGTTGTCCCGCAGGAGGCATGGGATGAAGTCAGCTACGACGGAAAAATATATGGCATTCCGACTTGGCTCAGCAATCCGTCTCGACGTGCCACCTTTATCCGAACAGATTTATTGGAGAAAACCGGTCTCCCGGTACCTGTAACGATTGAAGATTTCTTGAATGTGCTACGCGCTTTTAAGAAACTCGGTGTGAGCGCGCCTTATCAGATGCGTGAGAACTTCAAATATGCAGATATCGCATTCGGTGCATATGACGCGCTTGGCTATCAGTTTACAGAGGATAATGGAGAGATCGTACCCAAATTTTATAATTCCGAGAATATGGAAAAAGCACTAAACGTATACAAAACGATGTATGACGAAGGCCTCATTCAGAAGGATTTTGCAACAATTCAGACGGCGCAGTATGGCGAAAATATTGCTGCAGGCAATGCAGGAATCTGGACAGCTAACGCGCAAAATCTACTGGATTTCCGGACCCAAATCGCCGCATCCAATCCGGAAGCGAAAGTGGATATTATCTCGTCGCCAACCGGTGACAATGGACAAAAAGGATATGGCTTGTATAGTTCGGTCAATACCTCACTGTATATCAACAATAAGGTCAGTAAAGAAAAGGCTGCCCGGATTATTCAAATGTTTGAATGGATGCAGACCCCGGAAGCAAGTAATTTCTATAGCTTTGGGATTGAAGGCGAAAATTACACGGTAAAAGACGGAAAAGTTGATTATAAGCTGCCAGAGAACAAGGCTGCCCAAGATGAAGAGAAATTCCGCACACAGCTGCGCTGGGTAGGGGACGGAACGATCAACCGCGAACGAACTGAGCTGCTTTCGGGTGGTAAAGATGTCTTGAAAGCATTGGATGAAACGCTGAGCAAAGAAGGCTTAGGGGGCATCGGATTTGTACCTGATCTGGAGTCTTTCAGCAAGTTCCCTGATCTTGCCTCTAAACGTCCCGATCAGGCACCAAAATTGATCATAGACCATATGGTCAAAATGATTTATGGCAAAGAACCGATTAGCGATTTCCCAAAAGTCATCGAGGAATATAAGCAAAAAGGCGGCGTAGAAATCTTAAAAGAAGCAACAGAACGCTACAAAAATAATGAGGGAATCCTTAATCAGCAAAGTCGTAAATAGATAGATTCTCAGGAAGCCTCTTCATTCGAAGGGCTTCCTGCCAGTTAGGAGGGAGAACGATGAGTCAAACTTCATTGTGTGATGAAATCATGCGTCTGCCTGTAATCGATACACATACCCATCTCGTCGGCGATAAGCTAAACGCGGCTGACTTCTGGGAAATAGCCGATTATTTCTGGTTGAACCAAGAGCTTCAGTCAGCAGGATATCCGGCGAATGCGGACCAACTTTCGAAAGGGAAACGGGCTGACTCTTTTGTTAGCGCCTACCACGCTTCCCGTAATACGATGATGAATCGTGCTTTTACAGCAATCATGAAAGATCTGTACGGTATCTCCATCACAGATTCAGAGTCGGTGTTCAAAGCGGATATAACGATTAAACAGCAAAGTCACGATCCCGGCTGGGCGCAGAACGTAGCTGACCGTCTGCATGTGCAGCGGTTTATTGTAAACCGTCCGGAACATGCCAACTTTGCACACATGAGGGAAAATGCTCTACTGATTCCTCGAATTGACTCTTGGCTGCCTGAGCTGGCAAAGAATATTGCAGATTCCTATGATCCCAGCCGGGAGGCTGCTTATGCTCAAGCGAAAAAATTTATTAGCGAGCAGCTGCAGTCTTATCAGACTATGGGCTGTCCAGGAATCATGACTACGTTGCCAGCTTTTGAAGCCAAAGCTCATGATGTTTACAATCTTAGCAACGTAACTGGACCGGATGAAATCATGATGCTGCTCTTTCATCATATTTGTTCGGAACTGCAAGCAAGAGGAATGTTCTTGCAGTTGTTTCTCGGCGTCGAACGCAGATGGTGTAATACATCAGCTGCGCCAGTTAACGATTCGCTACGGATTGTTAAACTGTACGGTTTATTCGAACGGTATTCCATTCCGTTTGAGCTGGTGGTGGCTTCGGAATTAAATAACCTGGATGTTGTGCAGGCTGCATGGAATTTCCCTAACGTTCATGTAGGCGGGATGTGGTGGTATAACTTCAGACCCAGTACCTATTTGCAGAGCATGCAGTATCGGTTAGAGGCACTCGCCCCGCTCAAGTGTTCGCTCATTGTCTCGGATGCGCGCTGTATCGAATGGACATATGGCAAGCTGCTGATCGTTAAAAAAATACTTGCGCGCTTTTTGCAAAGTCAAATAGCGGAAGGCTGGATCAGCCGGGATGAGGCGCTGGATATTGCTGCGGAATGGCTGCATGGCAGTGCTGCTAAACGTTATAGACTAACGGATGTTAAGCAATAAGCCATGGAGGGAGAAAATGACTTTTTCATTAATGGACCGAATGTTGCCTGCTCCTTTGAACGGAGGATTCCGTATGGAGAATTGGTGGGTGTGGTGCGGATCAGCTGTGCGTGGCGAGGATGGGCGTTTTCATTTATTCGCATCCCGTTGGCCGAAATGGCTGCCGATGCATCCGGGATGGTTACTTCGCTCAGAAATTGTCCGCGCATCTGCCGATAACGCGGAAGGACCCTATACGTACGAAGAAACCGTACTACCCGCAAGGGGAGCGGAATACTGGGACGGACGAAGCACCCATAATCCGCATATCCTTCGGTATGGCGATAAGTTTCTGTTGTATTATATGGGCTCAACTCATCCATTCGCTGAGCCGCAACCTAATGAAACAGTGGAACTTGACGACTATCGGGTGATTGCCGCTCGTGCCAACAAACGTGTTGGCCTAGCTGTAGCCGACAGTGTATTCGGACCATGGACAAGGATGGATGCACCTATTCTGCCTACACGTCCGGGCAGGTTCGACAGCTTCCTCACATCCAATCCGGCTCCTTGTATCCGCGAAGATGGCTCCTTGCTATTGGTATATAAAGCCCGCAAATACGAAGGCAATTCCTATGGACAGATGACGCTTGGCATTGCCGGTTCATCTAAGGACGAAGGGCCATATAGAGTAATTAACAACGCACCTCTGTTTCCACCAGAGCGGTCCCATATTGAAGATCCATTTATCTGGCGGTCCGCGGACGGGTACCAAATGATCGCCAAGGATATGGATGGCCGGATATGTGGAGAAAAGCACGGTGGGATATTTGCATCATCTACGGATGGAACCGACTGGCAGCTGGCTGATTCAACGCAATCGTATTCCCGGCGGGTTCTCTGGGAGGACGGCACTGTGCAGTGGATGGGCAGCTTTGAACGTCCGTTCCTATTATTTCAGGAAGGGGTTCCTACCCATTTATTCGCTGCAGTAGCAGATGGACCGGGAGGGTTCCGAAATGCGAAGCACACTTGGAATATGGTCATTCCACTACGGACAACGTTTTAAGAAATTGAATTTCATAAATATCATCAGTGTTAACAGGAGGAACTAGAATGGGAGAAGTACTACCAACTCAACAAACTCGCGAACTGCTGATTTCGGAGTCTACTCTGGAATGGGCGGATAGCGCATGGCAACAAATTGTAAATAAAGTGGAAAAGAATAGTAAGCGAATTGGTGTTAGTTTTCCGCATGCTTCCGTGAGCGGAGTATACGATAACATGCGTCCATCGTGGTGGACAGCAGGGTTCTGGCCGGGTATTTTGTGGCAGATTGCCGCAGAAGGTAATCATCCGGCACTGCAAGAAATCGCCGAGCAAATTGAAGAGAAATTGGATGAACCTCTTTATGCCCTTACCGTACATCATGATGCTGGTTTTATATGGACACTCTCAGCTTTGGCCAATTACCGAGTGACTGGTAATGAACGCTCCAAGCAGCGCGGGTTGATGGCTGCCGCTCAACTGGCCAGCCGCTTTAACCTGAAAGGGTCATTTATCAGAGCCTGGCATGACACGGAGAAGATAAACCGGGCGGGATGGTCCATCATTGATACTGTAATGAATCTGCCCTTATTATACTGGGCATCGGAAGTTACAGAGGATCCGCGTTTCCGGCATATCGCCGCTGCGCATGCGGAAACGGTAGTGGAGCATTTTTTACGTCCGGATGGATCAAGTTATCATATTCTGCAGTTCAACCCGGAATCAGGAGAAAAAATCGGCGCTATGGCCGGCCAAGGTTATGCGGAAGAATCCGCTTGGGCACGGGGCAGCGCATGGATGATTTACGGTCTTACTTTGTCTTATCACTATACCGGAGAGAACAAGTTTCTATCGGGAGCTAAAAGAGCTGCGCACTTCTTCTTGGCTAATCTTCCGGAGGATCATGTACCTCACTGGGATTTCAGGGCACCTGATGCAGGCGAAAAGCCGCGTGATACCTCTGCTGGTGCATGTGCGGCATGTGGCTTGATCGAGCTGGCAAAGATCGTACCACAGGCAGAAGCCTCTTTTTACCTCCGAGCAGCAGAACAAATCGTTCGCTCACTTTATGAGAATTATGGGGCTTGGGACATTCCGGAAGAGGAGGGATTGATTCTTTCTGGAACATCCAATCTTCCAGGGGGTGTGCATATTGATACGCCACTGATCTATGGCGATTATTTCTTCGTCGAGGCTGTTTCTAAACTCCGCGGAGCCGTTCTTCAGTTATGGTAAGGAACGGAAAAACAACAGAAAACCTTCTCGATGATCCGTATAGTATACAGTCGGTCGACACTCCGATAGATAACGAGCAGGCTCGGCGTATGGAATGGTGGCAGGAAGCCAGGCTCGGCTTGTTTATTCACTGGGGCCCTTATGCCCTGCCTGCGGGTGAATGGAAGGGAAAAGAAATACAAGCTTCTTACAGTGAGCATATTATGCTACGCGCGAAGATCCCAGTTGCTGAATATGAGGAAATGGCCGCGGCGTTCAATCCATCAGCTTTTGATGCAATGAAGTGGGTGCGGACTGCCAAGCGTGCTGGCCTAAAATATATCATCTTTACAGCTAAACATCACGACGGCTTCGCGATGTATGACTCGAGTGTATCCGAATATTCGATCGTCAAGCACACCTCATTAGGCCGTGACCCCCTTCGGGAACTAATGGAGGCATGTCGTGCGGAAGAAATGGTACTCGGAATTTACTACTCCCATGCGATGGATTGGCATGATCCAGACTCTCAAGGGAATACCTGGGATTATCCACTGAATATCGGCGCTTATGATGACGTTCAAACTTGGTTAAATGATACCGATAAACACACCCGCTTTGAACGATATTTGCACAGCAAATCAATCCCTCAAGTCCGTGAGCTGCTGACGGACTACGGAAAAGTTGGTTTAATGTGGTTTGATTGCGGGGGCAAACTGACCCGTGAGCAAGGAGAAGCGTTTTTGGCGGCGGTTCATGCAATTCAGCCAGATTGTTTGGTCAATAGCAGAGTATGGAAAGCACCACTTGGAGATTATTCAAATACATCTGATAATCAACTTACGACTCGTAACCTTGGTAAGTACTGGGAGAATATTATTACGTTAAATGACTCATGGGGGTATAAGAGATCCGATCACCATTGGAAATCCCCTGTAACTATCATCCGCCAGATCATCGATGTTGTAAGCAAAAATGGGAATCTGGTTATCAATATCGGCCCAACAGCGACAGGGGAATGGGATCCGGTATCCGAATCGATTTTGCTTGAAGTAGGAGATTGGTTAAATACCAATGGGGATAGCATTTACGGTGCTGGAGAATCGCCCACAGCCAAACCGTCTTGGGGTAGATGCACTTTGAAAGGAAACACATTATATCTGCATGTTTTCGATCTTAAGAAGAGAAATAAGCTAATCGTTCCCGGTCTGAAGACCGCTGTTCAAAAGGTATTTGCTTTAGATGGAGGGGAGGAGCTGTTTTTCACAAAGCTATCTGAGCAGGATCTGGAAGTCGAACTCCCCAGCTTACCGAACTTTGCCGAAAATTCTAACAACATGCCGCTGGTCATCGCAATTGTCTGTGCAGAACCTGTAGAAGGTAATCCAGTCCGATTATTGGACTTTGGAGAAGATACCTTACTAGAATTGGGGGTATTTGAAAGCGAGATCTTTGGTCCAACCCTCCGTTACGATACAGGAAAAAAAGACCATGATAATTTGTTGGACTGGAAGGATAGAGAGGATACCACAGTTTGGCATGTCCGGACATTAGGTCCGGTAAGATTTCAAGTTAGTATCGCATATCGCAGCGAAGAAGGAGAGAATGGCGGTGGCGGAGTCTACCTCATCAAGGCTGCGGATCAAATTTTGCAAGCTAAAGTTATTTCTACCGTTGAGGTTAATAATTTTCAAAGCTTTCAAGTAGGTGAACTGTATCTCCCCACGGCAGGAGAATATACGATTCAATTGCAGGCAGAGCTTATTACAGGGGGTTATTTGATGCAGCCTAGATGTTTAAAACTACTGCAACTATGATATTTTTATATTGTAATAATGAAAAAGAACTCAAATCACTTGGGTTCTTTTTTTTGTTGATTTAAGGATTGTTGTTGACATATTGCCCTTGGGTAAATATATTGTATATAAGAATAAATGTTTACCAAGGGAAACAAATTGAACCAAAGGAATCATTGTTTCTATTAGGAAATAAATTAACCGGGTGAACAGAACAGTGCTACATATGAACTTAACAGAGATAAGGAGTTTTTTTTATGATTGAAATCAGAAACCTAAACGTAGATTATTTCGGTAATTCTGCACTAGAAAATGTAAATATTGATATTCCCTTTGGGTATTCAATCGGAATTATCGGACCAAATGGTGCCGGGAAATCTACATTTATTAAGTCATTGTTAGAGGTGATAAAGAAGAGAACAGGATCAGTTATGGTGGAGGGAAAAGATATTTCAGAGTACAAACGGAAGATCGCATATGTGCCGCAAAAAAATGACATTGATCTTTCTTTTCCAATCACGGTAAGGGATACAGTGCTGACTGGAACTTACCCAAATTTGCGAATCTTCCAGCGTCCCGGAAAAACAGAGCGGCAAAAAGTCGAGGAATGTATGGCGATGGTGGATATAAGTGATCTTGCGAATAAACAAATTAGCAATCTGTCCGGGGGACAACTCCAAAGAGTTTTTATCGCCAGGGCGCTTGCACAACAAGCAAATGTATTTTTTTTAGATGAACCTTTTGTAGGCATAGATTTAGTCAGTGAGAAAATCATTGTAAAGCTGTTAAAACAACTTCGCGAAGAAGGAAAAACCATACTCATCGTACATCATGATTTGCATGAGGTCGAAGAATATTTTGACAAAGTCATCATTCTCAATAAGAAATTAATTGCTTTTGGTGACGTTAAAGACACCTTTACGCCAGAGAATATCCTCAGCGCCTATGGTGCCTCCTTAGGTAATCTGGTGATCAAAGGGATGGGGGCGACAGATCATGATTGATTATTTCTCAGGGGTATTAAACATTCCAATATATGCACTTAACGCGGGATTATCTGCTATCATTCTTGGAATTGTATCAGGGGTTTTAGGAAGCTTTATTGTGCTCAGAAAGATGTCATTAATGGGAGATGCGTTATCACATGCGGTGTTACCCGGGGTGGCGTTATCTTATATCTTAGGAATCAATATCCTTCTTGGAGCTTCACTGTTTGGACTATTAGCAGCAGTTCTCATTCAATTTATAACAAGTCGCAGCAATATTAAAAGTGACACTTCTATTGGCATTATTCTTAGCTCATTTTTTGCGCTAGGCATTGTCCTAATTACTTTCGCCAAAAGCGGGCTTGATCTAACTCACATTCTATTTGGTAATATTCTGGCCGTCCCACAGTCGGAGTTAATGCAATCCTTTATTATTATGCTTGTTGTTATTGCCATCATTTCATTGCTGTATAAAGAGCTTTTAATGAGTTCGTTTGATCCGGTTGTTTCCAAAGCCTATGGGTTAAAAACAGGGTTCTATCATTATTTATTGATGATGCTCCTATCTGTGGTAACCGTATCTTCGTTATCTCAAGTAGGAATTGTGCTTGTGATTGCAATGCTGGTTATTCCGGCTGCTACATCCTATCTCTGGACGAATAAGCTGTTCCACATGATTATCCTAGCTTCTACAATCGGCGCTGTATCCGGGATTATAGGTGTAATTGTAAGCTTTAAATTCAATTTACCTACAAGTGCCACGATTGTTCTGGTCGGCGTAAGCATGTTCGGAATTTCATTTATAATCTCACCAAAAAATAATTTTTTCAGGAAAGGGTTGAAACAAGGATGAAGACCATAAAAATACTCTCTTTGACAATGTTTATCGTACTTCTTACCGCATGCTCAAAGGTTAGTGTAGGAGATGCAGACCATGATAAGCTGCAGATTGTTGCAACATACTCCATTATCGCTGATATGACCGAAAACATTGTAGGGGAGAAAGCTGAAGTTTACAGTATGGTACCCATCGGAACAGATCCGCATATGTACGATCCATTACCCAAGGATACAAGTAAGGTTTCTAGCGCAGATTTAGTGTTTTATAACGGTTTGAACCTAGAAACAGGTAAGGGGTGGTTTCAAGATCTTCTAGATGTGACTAATAAAAAGGATGTTGCTTTTGCAGTCTCAGATGAAGTATCTCCAATGTACCTAACAGAAAAAGGAAAAGAAACTCAGGTTGACCCTCATGCCTGGCTGGATATTCAGAATTCAATAAAATATGTAGATATTATCACTAAACGTGTAATCGAAAAAGATCCCGACAACAAAGAATTTTATCTTAATAATCAATCAGAATATGTTAAGAAACTGAATGAATTGGATCAATATGCAAAAGAAGCAGTCGAAAAAATTCCACAAGAGAAACGTATCCTTGTTACCAGTGAAGGAGCATTCAAATATTTTTCTAAAGCTTACGGATTTGAATCGGCTTTTATCTGGGAGATCAATACGGATAGTCAAGGAACGCCAGAACAAATGAAAAACATAATTAAGATCATTGATGAAAATCAAGTGCCTGCATTATTTCTGGAAACTAGCGTAAATCCAAAAACAATGGAAACTATCGCAAATGAAACGGGAGTACCGATACATTCTAAGATTTTCACCGATTCTTTAGCTAAGAAAGGCGAAGAGGGCGACACATACATTAAGATGATCAAATGGAATATTGATAAAGTTATAGAAGGTTTATCTCAAACCTAAATGCCTGGCTCCAAGCTTATATCAACCGACAGAAGGTTCAGTTTACAGCTGATTCCTATGTCGGTTTTTTATTGTATAAATGCTTCTATGGAGCCTCGAAATATTACGTTTATGCCTTGGGATAACCTGCTACAGGAAATATCTTCTTGTCTACTTTTCAAAAAAATCTTGGTAAGGTAGAGGCTAACACTTAATAAGAGGTGAAAAGTTGTCATGATTAAGAAACACTGTTTGTTCTGTGATGAGATTGTTTCCATTGAACCAGAAGGCGATAACGATAGATATATAGGCTGTTCTTGTTCACCAGGCGGGTTTTATAGTCTACGTAGAGACAGCTACGAACCCATTAATTCACTCCCGCATCAAAAGAAACGCGATATGCTGCATGTAGTATCGGCTTACATACGTGAGCTGACTGATTGTGATGAAAAGATCACTATATCTGCTGATGATTTAGAGTCCATTGTAAATTCACCCAAAATACCTGTGAGCATTGAAGATAAAGGAAACCGTCTACTGCAATATTTATATAGACATTCTGAAGGCCCGGGGGAAGCGGTTGTCATTCAACCCCTCTCTAGCAGCTATAACTTGACGTATTCTCCCAATCTGCAAGAGCTGGTATATATCATAGACAAGTTGATAAGTGATCAGCTTCTGATCAGGGAAGGCATGACCTTTAAGCTTACTGAAACCGGCTGGAATGAAGCTGCGGAAAGCGCTGGAGGTAAGAAACTAAAACCTTGCCTCGTGCTCGTGTCGGATGAAGAGAATTTGTCTACAACATGGCTGGAGAAGTTATTGCCCAAAATAGAGCAGTGTGGTTTCCTGCCGCGCTTATTAACACATACGAAAACTCAGAACGGTGAAAAATACGAGTTGGATCAAATCGCAGAAAGCAAACTGATTATCGCAGATTTAACGGGGCAATCCCCAGAGGTGTATTTCTCAACGGGATATGCACTTGGTTTAAACATACCCGTATTATGGACCGTAAACAGTATTGAGGCGGATAAACTTTTTGTACAGCTTAAGGATATTCGTCCTATTGTGTGGGATTCAGCAGAAGAACTAGCAATTATACTGCAGCAGAAGTTGAGTTAACCCGCATATTTCTTACCCATAACTCGTCAAACGAAGCTGAAATTCAAACAGGTGTCTTCTTAAATGAGGACGCCTGTTTCGTTTGGTACTGTAAGAACACTATCAAATTTTCTTAGGAAGTGATATTGTAACCGATATAAAAAAATGAGCAAATGTATGTAAATGTATGCTTCAGTTAATATTAGCTCATATTCATACTCTGGATAAGAAAGAGGGATAGAATTGTTTTCAAAACGGCAAAAAGAAATACTTTTATATTTAATTAATTCTAATCAACCTGTCACAGCTGCATGGATTTCTAAAGAACTGAATGTTAGCGATCGAACGATCCGTAATGATTTAAAGGAACTACAAAATATATCTTCCGTATTAGGCCTGAAAATAGAATTGATTCGTGGGAAAGGCTTCGCAGCAAAAATTACTGATATAAATCTATTTCATCAGGAATTTGGTGATTTAACAAGTGATAAGATCAGTTATACTACGATTGACTTTTCTGAACAAGACAATAGGGTCTTTTATTTGTTGAACCGTTTTTTGTTGAAAAATAACTATATCAAATTAGCGACGATTGAAGATGAGATGTTTGTTTCTAAATCCACAATACAAAATGATTTAAAAGAAGTGCGTAAAATACTAGAAAATTACAACCTGAGTATAGTAAACCGCCCCCATTACGGCTTGTATATAGAGGGGGATGAATTTATGAAACGAATATGTTTGTCCAATTATTTATACAAAAGAGAAGAAGAACTCGATCCAACTCACGTGAGCTCTAGTTTATTTGATAAAGATACATACAAAAAAGTAAAGGAAATAATCGTTGATAAAGTAAACAATTACAAAATCGAAATATCTGATATTTCTTTAGATAACCTTGCCATCCATTTAATTATAGCTTGCAAGAGAATTGAAGAGGGCTTTCTAATTGATAATCCTTCAGTACATCTAAAAGAAGATTATCCTTTTGAAAAAATAGTGAGCCAAGAAATTGTTAAAGAAATAGAAGACTTTACCGGACTAGAGTTTCCTGATTCGGAGATCAACTATGTTATTATCCATTTGGTGGGTACGAAGTTGCTTCCAAAAGAAAGTTTGTCAGAGTACAGTAAGCTGGATGAAGTGGGAACCATTGTAAGATGTATACTGAATAGATTAAAAAACGAATCTAATTGGGATTTTAATGGTGACGTTGAATTTATTCAAGCTCTGACCCTTCATATCAGGCCTGCGATGAACAGAATCAGGTATAAAATGAATATTCGAAATCCTTTGTTAAAAGAAATTAAAATAAATTTTCCGGCGGCTTTTGAAGGAGCTCTTATAGCCAGCAAGTGTATTAACAACTTTTTAGATTTAGAAGTTGGGGAACATGAGGTGGCTTTTATTGCTTTACACATTGGTGCTGCTTTAGAAAGAATGAAAAGTAAAAATAAAAAGGTCAAAAAAGTTATTCTTGTATGTGCCTCAGGTGTCGGAAGTGCAAAATTACTCTATTACCGTTTAATCAATCTATTCGAAAACAAGATTCATATTGTAAATACAATTAGCTATTATAAATTAGCAGAAACCGATCTATCCTCGATTGATTTAGTCATCAGTACAATCCCTATCAAGGAAAATATAGGAATACCTGTCCATGTAGTAAAAACCTTTCTAGACGATACGGATCTGGATCAGATCAGGAATCTCTTATCTTCTTCAGAACAGCCGGGAGAAGCTCATATTTATCTTGATCCTTACCGGATATTCGTGAAAAAAGAATTAACAACAAAGGAAAGTGTTATTCATTTTTTAAGTAGTGAGCTGATTAAGCAAGGTCTTGTTCCCGACCATTATGAATCTTTAGTATTAGAAAGGGAGGAACTGGCTCCAACAAGCTTTGGTAATCTGGTGGCCATTCCTCATCCAACTACTCCCGTAACGAAAGAAACCTTTTGGACGTTATGTACGTTAAAGCGGCCTATTCGTTGGAATGATAAGCAGATGGTGCAGTTAATATGTCTGTTAAATATAAAAGAAGGAAATAGTGGCGATCTAGATAGCATGTATAAGAAACTTGGTTCGCTTATTGATGATAAAGAGATCGTTGAGCAAATTCTTGTTAAAGATTCTGCGGAAGAAATCTTAGAGTTACTGAAATGAATCTGCGTTTTTACACTGCAAACGTTTCCTATTGTTTTTGGAAAAAGGTTCGCTTAAAAAGAAAGCTGTTTAGCGATAAACTGAGGTTGTTAGTAAATACAACAGTATTTAAGGGGGAGAACAATAATGAATACAATTATGTTAGCGTGTAATGCAGGGATGAGTACAAGTTTATTAGTAACTAAAATGCAAAAGACCGCTGAGGAAAAAGGAATACAAGCTAATATTTTCGCGAAACCAGTTACTGAAATTGAACTTACGTTACAAGAAAAAAACGTAGACGTCATCCTATTAGGTCCTCAAGTGAAATTTATGAAAAAACAATTAGAAGCTAAACTGGTCGGTAAAAATATTCCGATTGAAGCGATTGATATGCTGCATTACGGTATGATGAACGGCGAAAAAGTACTAGAACAAGCATTAAAGATAATTGAGAGCAAATAAGCAATTAAGTAAATAGAGAGAGACGAAGGGAGCGGTAAGTAATGGTAGATGAAGTGAAAGAGGAATACTATACTGTAGCATTTAACATCATAAGCAACGTTGGCGCAGCTAAAAGCTCAGTAATGGAGGCGCTTTATGCAGCAAAAGAGGGGGATTTTAAAGGAGCGGAAGAAAAGTTAGAAGAATCAAAGCAATTTTTTAGAGAAGGCCATAAAATGCATAAATCATTAATCAAAAGAGAAGCAAATGGAGAACAACTTCAATTCTCACTGATTCTTGTTCATGCTGAAGATCAACTAATGAGTGTAGAAACCATTTCTCTGCTTGTTACAGAAATGATTGAACTATATAAGCGTGCGAAATAAATAAATTAACGCTGCAAAATACCCCTTTCAAGAAAGGAAAGTGTAGCACATATGAAAATAACGGACTTCTTAGAAGAAAAGGTAATGCCTGTTGCGGGGAAAATAGCTGCACAAAGGCACTTATCTGCACTCCGTGATGCGATGGTCTTGACTATCCCATTTATAATTATTGGTTCAGTATTCTTAATACTAGCTTATCTGCCCATTCCAGCCTATTTAGATTATTTAACTGCTCATCCAGGAATCAAAACTGCCTTGTTGTATCCCTACGGTGGCACATTTAACCTAATTGCTTTAATTGCTACTATTGGCGTGGCATACCGATTAGCAGAGAGTTATAAAGTCGATCCGCTATCGTCTGGGATAGTAGCCTTATGTTCGTTCTTTATTATCACACCTAATTCAACCTTTACGGTAGATAATGTGACTACCACAGCGGTGAATGTTGTTTATTTCACTAGCCAAGGATTGTTCGTAGGATTGATCATTGCCGTTTTGACAACAGAAATATTCCGCAAGATTGTCCAAAAGGATATTGTTATCAAAATGCCGGACGGAGTTCCGCCAACAGTTGCGAGATCTTTTACAGCCCTAATTCCGGGGTTTGTAGCAGTCATGAGCGTTGTCGCGATTCGTTTGCTCGTTGAGAACTTCACCTCTTTTGAGAGCGTTCACAAAATTGTGGCACAACTTCTCCAAGAACCTTTAACTGCTGTTGGGACAAGCTTAGTAGGAACTATTATTGTTTTCTTACTTGCCAATTTATTGTGGGCTGTAGGTCTGCACGGTTCTTCTATTATCGGCAGCACCATTATGTTGCCCGTCTGGCTTCAGCTGTCAGCAGCCAATGCCTCTGCACTCTCTGCAGGCATGCCTCTTGAGAATATCGCTACTGCAGAATTCAAATTCTTTATCTGGATAGGTGGCGCAGGTACCACGCTAAGTCTAGTTGTTTTAATGTTCCTGTTCTCCAAAAGTAAGCAGATGAAGCAAATAGGACGAATAGGTATTGGACCAAGCTTATTCAACATTAATGAACCCGTTCTATTCGGACTACCGATTGTATTGAATCCGATTATGTTAGTTCCGTTTCTCATCACTCCAATCGTTACTGTTCTGCTCGCATATCTATCCATGTCTTTAGGAATCGTGGCCAAACCAATCGGAGCATTGCCACCTCCAACAACGCCGATATTTATTTCAGGATATTTAGTAACGCAAAGTATCTCGGGAATTGTCTTGCAGCTGGTTAATTTCGTGGTAGCGATTCTTATCTACTTCCCGTTCTTCAAAGTTTTAGATAACCAGAAATATAAAGAAGAACAGGATAGCCGTAGTAATGAAACTGAAAGCGTTTTAGCGTAGTAGCAAAAAAATAGATTGAGTAAAAAGAAGGAGGTAACAGCATGGGATTTCCACAGGGATTTTTATGGGGTGGTGCAACTGCAGCTAATCAATATGAAGGTGGTTACAATGAAGGAGGTCGAGGATTAGCCGTTTCTGATCTGATGACTGATGGCACAAAAGATTCTCCGCGCAAAATATTTTATCAATTTCCCGATGGCCGCGAAGGAGTAATTGGACAAGGTGCCTGCATACCAATCGGAGCTAAAGGCATTTTAAAAGAAGGATATTATTACCCAAGTCATAATGCGACGGATTTCTACCATCATTACAAGGAAGATATTGCTTTATTTGCGGAGATGGGATTTAAAGTTTATCGATTATCCATTTCTTGGACGAGAATTTTTCCAAATGGTGATGATGAAATAGCTAATGAAAAGGGACTGGAGTTTTATGACAATGTTATAGATGAATTGCTGAAATACGGCATTGAACCTCTGGTAACATTATTGCATTTTGATATGCCTCTTAATCTGGCTGATAAGTATGGGGGCTGGACCAACCGTAAGCTAATTGATTTCTATTTAAGATTCGCCGAAACTATATTTGTGCGTTGGAAAAACAAAGTGAAATATTGGGTCACTATTAATGAAGTGAATGTGCTTGGAGGCTATTGGACTTTGGGGTTAGCTTCAAATAATATCAAGGAAGGAACCCATTCTAATCAAGGCGAAACTCCCCTCGCTGATGCAGGTGACAAATTACAATCTATCCATCATCTTATGGTTGCTTCGGCTTTAGCTAATAAACTGGCACGAACGATTAATCCTGACTTTAAGATGGGAGCTATGTTGGCATTATCAGGGATCTATCCAGCAACATGTCATCCAGATGATGTATTTGGAGCCTATGAATTCAGAAGAAAAGCGTTAATTTTCTCAGATGTAATTTTACGAGGCTATTATCCAAATTATGCCCAAGCCATTTTTGATGAATATAATTTCGAGTTAAAAACAGAGTTTGGTGATGAAGAGATCCTAAGGCAGTATACTTCCGATTTTCTAGCGTTTTCTTATTACCGTACAACTGTATTTGATCGTTTTTCACCTAACACAACAACAACTGGTGGACAACAAGGTTCGCCTAACCCGTATCTTAAAGCAACACCGTGGGGTTGGCCAATCGATGCAAAAGGTCTGCGTTTTGTATTAAATGAGCTATATGATCGCTATCAAAAACCTCTGTTTATTGTTGAAAATGGAATGGGCAACATAGATAAGGTTGAAGAAGATGGTAGTATCAATGATGATGAACGTATCGACTACTTAAAAAATCATATCAAAGAAATAAAAAACGCTATCGAAATTGATCATGTGGATCTGATAGGTTACACACCTTGGGGCTGCATAGACATTGTTTCTGCTGGAACGGGTGAAATGAAAAAGCGTTATGGCTTTATTCACGTTGATCTGGATGATAAAGGAAACGGGTCGTTTAAACGTTCGAAGAAAAAATCATTTTATTGGTATAAAAATGTTATCGCTACTAATGGAGAACAATTAGATTAATTATTAAATCGTAAAACGAAATGATTCATCTGGAGGCATTATCAGGAGCAGTCCTAAGCTGGACTTGCTTTTGGTAATGCTTTTTTACTGGATTGTTGACATGTGACCATTTGGTGTCTTATAATCAATTAGACACCGAATGGTGTCCTATTAGGTAATAATGATGGATACTAGGTGACATTACAGGAAATATTACGGAAAAGGTGGGGGTGGTTGTGAGCGACAATAGTCAAGTGAGGGATGTTTATAACGCTGTTGCGGATCCAACAAGACGAAAACTTCTTCAAATTCTGGCTGATGTTGATGAATTACCTCTGTATGAGATAACGATTCATTTTGAAATGGGTCGTACAGCCGTTTCGAAGCATTTAAATATACTTAAAGATGCTGGTCTTGTAATTGCTCGAAAGGTTGGCAGAGAGACGAGGTATCGGTTGAATGCCAATCCTTTGAAAGAAATTCAAGATTGGGTATCTTTTTATGAAGGATTCTGGAAGCAAAGAATTGATAAATTAAAACTTATATTGGAGGAATAACTATGAAACCAGATGTATCATTAGATTTTCAATTTACAAGTTCGATCGAGAAGGTATGGAATGCTTTAACGGATTCGGATACGCTTGCGAAATGGATCTGGAGTAATGATTTTAAACCCGTCGTTGGTCATAAATTTCAATTCCGTGCTGAGCCAAATGAATGGTGGGATGGAATTGTAGATAGCGAAGTACTCGTCGTGGATGAGCCTCATACGTTATCTTATACTTGGAATAGTGCGGGAGAAAGTACTACTGTTACTTGGACTGTGAGTCAAGATTCAGAGGGGAAGGTTAATCTCCATCTAGATCAATCAGGATTTAGTGAAGAGACGAAAGCCCGCCAAGGAGCCATCGAAGGTGCTAAATATGCTTGGACAAATATGGGTGGTCAGCTCGAAAAGGTATTAGCAGAATTGTAATTCAAGAATAGGGCGCTTTTCTGGAACAGGGAAAGTGCCCTTTTTAATGGAATAAATCATGGCAATACTAGATGAAGAGAATGGAGATGAGATGAGCTTACTATGAAAATAAATCAATTAATTGCGAACAATATTAACAGATTGGAAACGGTACTGCCAGTAGATGAGTCGTTAGGAATTGCTGGTTTGTCTGGATCTGGTAAAACAACTTTTTGTCAAACGATTGGGGAAGAATCAAAAAAACGTCTCGTTTCCTTATTGCCAAAAGCTGAATACCAGTATTTATTCCCCAATATTATGGAGACTAATTTCAGTGCGATCAAAATGGAAGCAATGCCCCTTGTTCTTTTTCTTGGTAGGTCATCCATATCTTCAAATCCTCGGTCAACCATTGGCACACATACAGGTGTGTTTACTGAAATCCGTGTCACTCTTGCTGAACAATATAATCTCTCTCCAGAGGTTTTTTCATTTAATAATGAATTAGGTTGGTGTCCTGATTGTAAGGGGCGTGGAACTACAAAAAATATCGAGTGTAAAAAGTGTCAAGGAAAACGCTACAATCAAGCAGCTGAACAATATAAAATTGAATTATTGGATCAAGCACAGAGTATTTCCGATCTAAACGACTTTAGCATCGAAACCATTTTTAAACTAGCAGAAAAGCTTAAGATAAGTGAGGGTAAACAACAAATCCTGAAAAATATAATCAATATGAATATTGGTTATTTAACATTAAATCGTATTATGGGTACATTGTCAGGCGGAGAATTAACACGACTTTACTTGGCAGAATTCATGGCAACAAGTGAAAATACCGTGATTATCATTGATGAAATCTCCGTGGGTCTCGATCACCAAACCCTATTGAAGATTTTAGCGGAGATTAAACAATTGGGATATAAAAATCAAATTTGGCTCATTGACCATTCTGACACGGTGCTGGACACAGCGGATAAACACTTGTTTTTTGGACCTGGCAGTGGCAAATATGGCGGGAAAATTGTTGAGGAATCACCACGTCCTGAGCCCATCAATAAAGAACTAAATCAGGCAGCACCTGCAGAATATTATCAATTTCATGATCTTTATTGTCGTAATATTCAAATGGCCGAGATTCAGATTCCCCAAAATAGGCTGGTAACTTTTACAGGTGAGTCCGGATGTGGTAAATCTACGCTGGTTAATGAATGTATGGTCAAAGATTTTCTAAAGCGTTATTCCAAAGATAAGCTGGTGATCGTAGGGCAAGATCGAAATCAGTCGATTACCAGTCGCTCGACCGTTGCCACTTTTCTTGATATTAAAAGGAAACTGACAAAATACAGTGAGGATATTGATGATATTTTTGAGCGCTCGATTGAAGATATTATTGTTGAACTGCCAAATGAGGACATTGCTCATAAAAGACTAAGCTTATTGATCAAGCTTGGACTTGGTTATTTGACGTTGGAGCGAAAAACACAGTCCTTATCCACGGGTGAATTTCAATGTGTCCATTTAGTTTCTGAGCTGTTTGCGGGCTCAAGAAATCCACATACACTTTTTATTTTTGACGAGCCTTCCAAAGGTTTATCACAAAATATTTTAAATCAATTCATTGACAGCATTAGGGACATTTTGCAGGATGAATCTGTCTCCATAATCATGATTGAACATAATTCTTATATGTTAGATAACTCTGATTTTATCGTTGATTTTGGCAAAAGACAGCTTGCACCTGTGGAGCATCTTGATGTTCTCAGTCATGATGATTATTATCGTCAACAAAACAGTGCAGATAGCGTGGCGCCTGCGCACATTTCTTCAACACTCCAGCAACAAAATGGAATTGCCTATTTAAAAGAAGATCAGATCGCCTATTTTAAAAATGCAGAGAACATCTATAAAGGTGGCATATTAAAAAGCTTATCCTCCATGGCCCGCCTGATTTATGGTGAATATGAATCGGATACGATTGCACCTGTCATCGCCATTGATCTGGAACGACACTTGTATAGTCAGTTTACTTTCCTTTATGAAATGGGTGGCTTGATCAACCATATTGTGGCAGCGCATCCCACTAATAAGGATACAAAAAGCTTTGATTTCTATCAATCAGACAATCATTGTCCAAGCTGTAAGGGCCGCCGTGTGATTGAAGAATTTGATTTTGATATTGTACTTCAGGACAAGAACGTCCCCTTTTGGGACGGCTCATTACATCCAGATGCGATGGAGATTCTGAAATTCTATCAATTACCAAAAATAAAATTCATCTTTGATGAGTTAAAGAATGAGCTCGGACAAGATATTAGCAAAAGTTATAATGAGATGACAGAAGCTGAAAAACACACCTTTTTATACGGGTATTGGGAAAAGTCTTTCTATGATAAAGCAGCTAAAGCCTCGAGAACTTGGGAAGGCTTTAATACCATTATCGGGAACTATATGGTCATTTCGAAATCAATTATTAAAGAGCATATTAAAGCGTCCAAAAAAATGATTACTTGTCCAATCTGTCAAGGAACGGTGTTAAATCATCATAAAAAGCTTAAATTCGGCGACACTGATATTCGCGAGATTATTGGGATGCCCCTTGATCAAGTCATTAGCACCGTTGGTGAATTACAGGTACTAGAAAAAATGAAAGCCATCGTGGGCGGAGATATGGTTTTGACAGAAGAGGTCTCTCTATTACCCAGGGAATCACAAGTCGCTCTAAAAATGCTTGAACTAGAGTTAGGAAGTTTTGCGCAATATGAAATGGTGTTACAAAATTCCTTGCCATTCTGGGACAGCATTAGCAGCAGTATCGAATCCATCAGCAGGAAAAACCGGATTACGATCTGTGATTTTGCCAATATCCACGAAACAAGAGAAAATATCATAGATAAGTATTTCACTAATGGAAAATATAAAAAGCTGACTTATGTCTATGAAGCGTTTGGTTACAAAAAAATCGTCACCTTAATTAATAAGATTAAAGCAAACCATCCATGTCCATTCTGTAAAGGGAAAAAAGTTATTTCGGAAGATGGACTTCATGATGGCGTATATAAATTAACGATTCCTTGTGTAAGTTGTTATGCGAGTGGCATCAATGATGAAGGGCGTAAGGAAGTCGTTGAAGGTATAGATGTGCAAACTTGGCTAACGGGTAAAATAAGTGACGTTGTTTCTAAAAGCTTAAACATTGAGGCTGTAGCTGATATTCCAATTTTCAATCGTATTCGTGAGTTGAATAAACAAGAGATGATGGCAGTTTACCAATTTCTTGAGCAATAGAGTTTAGTTTTCTCAAAAAGACGATATAGAAAAGTAACGCATCGAGTCCATAGACCCGATGCGTTTTTTTACAATTGATTATAAAGCTTACCATCAACAGGTTCTAACCATTCTGTTTCTCCGGGTGAAATGGCTAAGTGGACAAACCAGCTGTCTTTTGTAGCACCATGCCAATGTTTTACGTTCGCTGGAATATTCACAACATCCCCGGTTTGGAGGAATTGAGCTGGTTTGCCTTCTTCTTGATACCAACCCTCACCACCGGTAACTAATAATACTTGTCCGATTTTATGGGAGTGCCAGTTATTGCGAGCTCCCGGGGCAAAGGTTACGTTCCCAATAGGCGCATTCAAAGGTGTCGCGTCAGTATAAATCATCTGCAAGTATGCATCACCTATAAAATTAGCTTCAACCTTTTGTCCGAGTGGAAAGATAGTACTGTTGCTTAGTTGCTCATTAGCCATAATAAAAACCCTCTTTCGTTTAATTTTTATAAATTTCTTTGGCAATATTAAATGCCGACCAAGCTTTAGGCCACCCTACATAAAACGAAATTAACTGCTTCAAAATGAAGTATAGACCTTAAAGTACACTTTAAGGCAAGCCATAAAAATGGATTCATACTCCGACATTTGGTTTTTTATTAGTTTAAGTATATCCTTTGGATAGAAACAAAATTAGAAATGGAGGTGGGGATCATGCCTTATTCCATTGGAGAATTTGCAGAAATCGTCGGTGTTAACAAGAGCACGCTCAGATATTACGAAATGGAAGGATTACTTACTCCACATCGAAGTGACAATAATTTACGCGAATATACAGATCAGGATATAGGTTGGGTTCAATTTTTACTTCATTTAAAAGATTCAGGAATGACGATGGCAGAATTGAAGCAATATACCGAGTGGCGGGCTATGGGGGACGAGACAATTCCTGAACGGAAAAATTTACTTGAACAGCGTAAGCAACAAGTGGAACAAGAAATTAAGGCATTGCAACAAAACTTAGATATACTGAACCGTAAAATTGTATTTTATAATGATCAACTAACGGGGAATAAATACGAATTCGTCCTTTATCACAATGAAAAGATATCACATCAAGAAGAAAAGTAGATTCCTAACAAGTTAAGAGGCAGATGAACAACCTTTGATAATCAAAAGTTGTTCATCTGCCTCTTGTTCATGATTTTGTCCATTTAGCTGGATTCGTGTCATCCGGGATTACCTGATTGATAATATCTAGATAATGATCAGCTTTGTCTTCCATATATTTGACTTTAAGTTTGGCCTCTTCCAACTGAACTGCAGCAGCGGCTTTATACTCCATTATGATTTGATAACGATCGTGGATGGTAGAATCGCCTAGTAAACACAAGTCTACATAGCTTTGAATGTCTTCTACTGACATCCCACATTGTTTGAGATATTTTACACCTGTTAGCCAATTAATGGAGTCATCATCAAAAAGACGAATGTTATTTTTGTCCCGTTGTATCGTTGGAACTAAACCCTTATCCGTATAATAACGGATGGTATGTTCAGTCAAACCCAGTAGTTTGGCAACTTCCTTCACAGTATACATTGTAATTCCTCCTTGAAAATGGATGCGAAAAGAACTCAGCATCGCTTGACTTCGTGTTACTCGAACCTGTTAGGCTAATTATTGTAATCTTAATCACAGAACATGTAAATAGGAGGATTTCATATGCAAACAGTAACTCTGAACAATGGTGTAGTGATGCCTATCCTTGGTTTTGGTGTCTATCAAATGAATGATGCTAGCGAATGCGAGCAGAGCGTTTATGAAGCTATTATGGCAGGCTATCGCCTGATTGATACTGCAGCAGCTTACCAAAATGAAGAAGCCGTCGGTAGAGCCATCAAACGCAGTGGTGTACCAAGAGAAGAAATATTTATTACTACTAAACTTTGGATTCAGGATGCCGGTTATGAGCGTACTAAGAAAGCCTTTGCCAAATCGCTCGATCGATTACAAGTGGATTATTTAGATTTATATTTAATTCATCAGCCATTTGGTGATATATATGGTTCCTGGCGTGCTATGGAGGAATTGTACCGTGAGGGTAAGATCAAGGCGATTGGAGTCAGCAATTTTCAAATGGATCGTCTAATTGATTTGATTAGCCACAATGAAATTACACCTGCAATCAACCAGATTGAAACACATCCTTTTCAGCAGCAAATCGAAAGTGCGAATTATATGAAAGAGAAGAATGTGCAGATCGAGTCATGGGGACCTTTTGCGGAAGGACGAAACAACCTTTTCAATAATGAAGTATTAGTTTCTATCGCTGAAAAATATCAGAAATCCGTTGCTCAGGTAGTTTTACGTTGGTTAACTCAAAGAGGCGTGATTGCTATTCCAAAGTCTACGCATAAAGAACGGATCATCGAAAATTTTAATATTTTTGACTTCGAATTAAACCAAGAAGATTTAGAGACAATAGCTAAATTAGATACGAAACAGAGTGTTTTCTTCTCGCATAATGATCCCCAAATCGTAGAAGGACTCGCCAAACATAAATTTGACATTTAACATTTGTATAGCACATCCAAGGGGTGCCCTAAAAGCCATGAAAAGGCTAAGGGGCACCCTTATTTTATAAACCAGATCTAACTCCAAAACTTTATTGAGGGGATGATAATCTACTTGAGTAATCATATTGCATGATCCGGTCGAGATATTACATTCTCATTTATCCGTTTATTAATTATATTGAAGCTGTATTCGTTTAAAAAATCCCAGAGTAAAGGAGAAATTACTTTTGAGAAGAGAACTGAGAAAGGTTTTGACTTTTTTGTTGGTTTTAGTGACAGTGGTTGGCACAGGGATTAGCTTTGATGGCAATATTGTAAACGCTTTCGGACCTAATGTCTTATATGTACCACCAGCAGATTCACCATCCTATGGGGCTTTATCACCTAGGGCAATCCAGCTTAAATATAGTGGCATCAACAATAATAAAATGTATGCTACATTTGAACAAACCTCTAATACCACACCTGTTTTCCCTATTTATGAAAGCGTTGACAATGGTGTCACTTGGAATCAGGTTGGAGAAGTGGAGGATAATCAAAACGGTTGGGGAATGTTAAATTGCCCTGAATTGTTTGAACTCCCCCAATCTATAGGTAACATGCCTGCGGGTACTATGCTTCTTGCAGGAAATTCTGTGCCAAGCAACAAAGCAGCTACCAAGTTGGAATTATATAAAAGCAATGATTTAGGTAGAACATGGACATATGTAAGCACCATTGCTGAAGGTGGACGAAACGATATTGGTTACGATCCCATTTGGGAGCCTTTCTTTTTGGTTCACAACAACAAACTCATTGTTTATTATTCAGATGAACGTGATCCTGCTCATGCCCAGAAGTTAGTTCATCAGACTACGTTGGAGGGCACGAACTGGGGACCTGTGGTAGCTGATGTGGCATTTGCAGACAGTAAATTACGTCCAGGAATGCCTACAATCGCTAAGCTGGGCAATGGTAATTACGCAATGACCTATGAGATGGTCGGATACCCGGGCGTGCCCAATTATTTGAAAATTTCAGCAGATCCTGAGAGCTGGAATCCAACTGAAGTAGGAACTCTTGTAGGGTACGGAGGAAGTCCCTATATTTCTGCTTTGGGAGATGGGAGACTCGTATTAAAC
The DNA here is from genome assembly GCF_037970385.1 of Paenibacillus sp. FSL R5-0928. Lineage (NCBI taxonomy): Bacteria > Bacillati > Bacillota > Bacilli > Caryophanales > Paenibacillaceae > Paenibacillus > Paenibacillus sp. FSL R5-0928. The sequence goes on from NZ_CP150225.1 coordinate 3,540,375, forward strand.
GTTGCAGGAAAAAAAGAAGTGCTGATCAACTCTTCTAGAGTGGATGCATCCGGCAGCTGGGTTCCATATAATCCACCCGTAGACGCAGGGTATAACCGCCAACTACTGCCGCTTAGCAATGGCCGCTTATTTATCCCACAAGCCGGATTTTTTAGTGGGAAAAACACGGTGAAATACGGTGATATGTCCGTAGGTTACTACAAATTAATTAATGTGAAGAGTGGGAAGGCTTTAGGTGTATTGGAAGGCGGAACTACGAATGGCAATCCGCTCGTGCAATGGAGCAGTGGGACTAATTCCTTGGATCAATATTGGCTCATTTCCACTGCGGAAAGTGGTTATGCTCCTAACGGTTACAAATCCATTGTGAATGCAAAGAGTGGTAAGGTCGCCGGAATATTAGAAGGATCAACAACTGATGGAGCTAAAGCCGTATTATGGACTGAAAACAATTCCAATGACCAGCAGTGGACTTTACAAGCCTCTGGTAACTACTACAAGATTGTTAATCGTAACAGTGGTCAGACGTTAGGTATAGCGCAGGGTTCTACTGAAGAGGGTGCCCAAGTTATGCAGCAGGCTGATGCAGGCAGCACTGATCAGCTGTGGGAGTTGGTTCCAGATGAAGGACATATTATGGTGGACAGTTATCGATTGGTTAATGAGAACAGTGGTAAAGTGTTGGGAATCTATCAAGGTTCGATGGCAGATGGAGGGAAGGCGGTTCAGTGGACCAGCGGAATTTCATCATATGACCAAAATTGGTTTGTAGTCAGCACAGCTGATGGTTATACGAAACTGGTCAATACTAATAGTCGTAAAAACCTGGGCATTTTAGGAGGTTCATTAGCTAACGGTGCTCAAAGTGTTCAATGGAATGATAACGGATCGAATGACCAGCAGTGGACTTTGGAACCCTCAGGTGAGTTTTACAATATTATTAATCGTAACAGTGGAAAAGTTCTGGCAGTAGATCAGGGTTCAACGACAGAGGGTGCAAATATTATTCAAGCAAATAATACAGGTTCTGCTAGCCAGCACTGGAAACTAGTCACGAATAGATAAAATATCATGTATCAAAAAGTCATCAGCCTTAAACTAAGGGTGATGGCTTTTTTATCGAAATAAGCCTTGAATGACTAAATCGTCACCTTCAGTGTCACGGGAATGTCACCTTGGAGAGATATACTATTTCCATCGACATATGGAGGGAATTGTGAAGTTATTATGGGAGTGAAATTACGGAAGATCCTTATTATAGGAACTATTTTGTATACACTGTTGATCTTATATTTTTTGTTTTTTGCTTTCAATAGAGTTGAGCATGCAACAAGCCAGTATGAATACACGTTTATGTTGATTCCTGAAAGTGTTCCGCTTCTTTTTCCTGATCTCTTTGACCTATCCTTTTTTTGGGTTTATGACTTTGGGAACATCGCTGCTTTTATTCCTTTTGGCGTATTATTCCCTTTGCTGTATCGTACACATTTTAAGAAGTTTATTTGTTTGTTTATCTTAACAATTTTTGGGCTGGAAACTCTTCAAGCTTTAACTTTTTTAGGTTCCTTTGATGTAGCCGATGTCATCTCCAATACGTTAGGGGCAATGATCGGATTTTGTGCATATAAGATTGGATTTTCCCCGGAAATCACCAGGAGATCGCTTTTTACTTCGACATTATCTGTTGTTGTGCTATTGGTTGGAATCATGGGAATCTCTGAGATCATTGATTTAACTCTGAAGAAAAGTGAAAGACCTGTGCAGGGATTACAAACGTTGGAAAAGCTTACGGGAAGCATGCCTATCACGCATAATCTTCCCAGTTTCACTATCGCTGGTGAAAATATAATACCAAAAATGAATTTATACAGCAGTGAAGGTGAAGAAATTAAAAAATACACCTATACTTTGGGTGATAAAAAAGAGGTATCGTTATATTTCAGCTTTGGATTCCCGGAAAATGAAAATTCTAGCAGTGAACTAATGATTATAGCTGATGGCAACGTGATCCTTCAATCCAGTGAACAATATAGTTCCCAAGCTGAACTCAACAATACGGCATTAGTTACCGTAAAAGAAATAACCTTTATCCTTAAAGGGAATGTGAAGTTATGGGATGTTGGATTTAGTGAAATGAAGCATTGGTGGGAATGAGGAACTAACCCTTCGCTAATTTTATTAACGGAGGGTTTCTTTTGCTGATCGCCTCATATACATATTCCGATATACAGCCGGGGTGAGGTTCTCGTATTTTTTGAAGGTTTTAATGAAATAGCCCGTGTCGCAAAAGCCCAAATCATCACTGACTTGATTGATCGGGGAATCCGTGGATTCCAGCAGTTGCTTAGCCCATTCAATCTTGAGTCTGGCAATGAAGACGGAGAAATTCTCTCCAGTTTCTTTTGTGAAAATACGGCTGAAATAACTGGGGCTGATATGACAAAGCTTAGCCATTTCTTTGAGGCTGAAATTCTCATTTTTGTGTGTATAAATGTAATTAAAAGCAGGCTGAAGCACAGAATTTACTGAGACGAACTTTTGAACACCATTCTTTAATTTGGTCTCGATCAAAGCCCCGGATAACTCCTGCTGTATGGATTGGATTTTTCGGTACGTACGGTCTGACTCGTCCATAGCTTCAGCAGAGGCGGGTTCTTCTATATTGGTGGTCAGAACCTTTTTGTACAAATCCACGGTAGTATGCTTTTGAATGGCTTCCTCCACGATATAGGTACTTAACTGCAGCAGCAGCTCAACACACTTTGTTACTTCATCGTAGGATAAAACAGGCAGTGCCTGGTAATGCTCTTTGAGTGCTTTAAATTTCATGTTCGTCTCCACATTCGGCGGCCGAGAGACAATCTGCTCCAGTTGTGGCACGTCAGGTTCACGAAGCTTGAGCTGTCCGGCCATAATTGCACCTAGATATTGATTATCTATAATGATGGGAATCGCGATATCTATAATATTGAAATGACATAAATAAATAAACGGTTTGTTCTGGCGAACCGCTTCAATCCCAGCGCGGGCATCACATTTTTGACAATATTGAGAGAGATGGGAGTCCTGGCGCACACCTTGACAGAAAGGCTGACAATAGCTGTGCTTGGTCACGGGAACACCCTTGTAATCAACAGTAAGAATAGCCATTTTGGTTACAAGAGATAAGGAATCCTGGAGATTTTCCCATTTCTTCAAATCAATAATTTCTTCTAGATTGAACCGGGATTTTGACATCACAAAATTCTCCTATGTAAGTTATAGAATCTTAATGAACATTATACAGAATAATTCAACACAATGACATGAAAGTTCGATTTTTCACGATTATGACAAAAAAATACGATAAGAAAACGCTTTAATAAGCTTTTATTGTTTCATGTTTCTTAAATTAGAGCAATCTATAATGATAACTATAAACAACTGAGGAGGAACGAAAAATGAGAAGAGCGTTTATCAGTCCGACGAAATATGTACAAGGTGAGAATGAATTATTGAACTTAGGTTACTTCGTAAAAACATTTGGTGATTCTGCTTTGTTAATTGCCCATCCAGATGATGTAACACGTGTGAAAGACAAACTGGAGGCAACTAAACAGAAATTTAATATAACTCTTGTTGAAAGCGGCTTCCACGGGGAATGCTCAAGACAAGAAGTCGCCAGATTACAAGCGCTAGCCAAGGAGCATCAATGTGCATGTACGATTGGCTTGGGTGGAGGTAAGGCGATTGATACGGCAAAATGTGTAGCTGAAGGAGAAGCACTGATTATCGTTCCAACGATAGCAGCAACTGATGCTCCGACAAGCCACTCAGCGGTGCTCTATACTCCGGAAGGTGAATTTGATGATTATGCTTATTTCAAGCAAAGCCCGAGTGTAGTCATGATTGATACAACTGTTATTGCTAATGCACCTACAAGATTTCTTGTGGCAGGCATGGGAGATGCACTTTCAACCTATTTTGAAGCAAGAGCTACTGCAAATTCGTATTCCAATGTGAATGCAGGTTTACCTTGCGGAGTTCGTGAAGGGGTTTGCGGTGAAGCTAAAGGGACGGTAACAGCGCTGGGACTTGCAAAGCTCTGTTATGAGACATTGCTTGAGAATGGATTCAAGGCGAAGCAGGCTTGCGATCTGAATATCGTAACCCCAGCTTTGGAGAATATAATCGAGACGAATATTCTTTTATCGGGTCTTGGGTTTGAAAGCGGTGGTTTGGCAGCGATTCATGCGATTCATAATGGGTTAACTGCTTTGGAAGGAACTCATCATTATTATCATGGTGAAAAGGTAGCCTTCAGCACGATTGCTCAACTGGTTCTTGAAAACGCAGACCGGACTGAGTTAAAAGAAGTGTTGGACTTCTGTCTTTCGATTGGTCTCCCAGTTTGCTTAGCGGATATTGGTGTTGAGCATGTAACCTATGAGGAACTGCTTGAGGTTGCTAAAAAAGCTTGCATTGCTGAGGAATCTATCCATTCGATGCCGTTCCCAATTACGGAGGATGCGGTTGCATCAGCAATTATGGCAGCCGATCAATTAGGCCGTCAATATAAATCAAGTAAGGAGCTTTAAGATGAAAAAAATCATAAACAAGCCGGAGACTCTGGTTAGGGAAATGTGTAACGGGCTTGTCTTGGCGCATCCCGAGCTGGATTTCGATCCGAAATTTAAAGTGATTTCTAAGAAAGAGATTAATCAAGATAAAGTTACCCTGATCAGTGGTGGCGGAAGCGGGCATGAACCGGCTCATGCCGGGTTCGTAGGAACCGGGATGCTGGATGCAGCTGTATGCGGTGATGTGTTTGCTTCACCATCCCAAATCCAGGTTTATCAAGCGATTCGCCGCACAGCAAGCACCAAAGGTTCGTTGCTTATTATCAAGAATTATAGCGGTGACATCATGAACTTTAAAAATGCGGCCCATCTAGCAACTGAAGATGGTATCGAAGTGGATTATGTCAAAGTAGACGACGACATTGCCGTTGAAGACAGTCTTTATACAGTAGGGAGAAGAGGCGTAGCCGGAACAGTGCTTGTTCATAAGGTGGCCGGAGCAGCAGCAGAAGCTGGATTGTCTTTAGCAGAAGTGAAAGAAGCGGCGCAACATGCAATTGATCATGTGCGCAGCATAGGCTTCGCCTATACCTCTTGTACCGTGCCTGCCAAAGGTACTCCGACATTTCATATTGAAGAGAACGAGATGGAATACGGGGTTGGGATCCATGGAGAACCTGGAATACGCAGGGAGAAAATTGTACCCGCAGATGAATTAGCACAGCGAATGGTTACCTCTTTGCTAGACAACTTCCAAATGAATGATCAGAAGCAGGAGGAAGTAGCCGTATTAATTAATGGATTTGGCGGCACCCCGCTGCAAGAGTTATATTTGCTGAACAATTCTGTCATCCGCGAATTAACTGCTAAGAATAAACAAGTGTTTAAAGTGTTTGTTGGTAACTACATGACCAGCATTGACATGGCAGGTGCATCGGTGACGATAATGAAGCTGGATGAGACGCTGAAGAAATGGTTATCTGCGCCTTGTGATACACCAGCCTTGTCGATTAAAGGCCCCTTTGAGCCTGTGAACTATACTGAAGTAATCCAGGAAGAGAAAGCAGACAGCAATGTATCCTTTAAGAATAATACGGATGCTGCTGCAGCGGTGATTAAGAACAATCGGTTTACTTTGCAAAATATCGTCTATCTGCTCGATCAAATGAGCCAGGTTATTATTGAGAATGAAGTTCCGTTCTGTGAGCTTGACTCCCACGCTGGAGACGGAGATTTCGGGATGAGTGTAGCTAAGGGCTTTAAACAGCTGAAAGTCGAGTGGGAAGATATTTTAGCTCATCATCTCACTAATATCGGTGAGTTTCTTGACGCCTGCTCCATGGTCATTATGGAATATTGCGGCGGAGCATCCGGACCGATCTGGGGATCAGGCTTCCGCGCAGCGAGCAAAAATGTTCAACAGAAGGAAGAGCTGACCATTCAGGAGTTTGCTGATATGATGCAAGCTGTTGTCAAAGGGATTCAAGATACGGGTGAAAGATCTTTTGGCAGAGGGGCTGTTGTCGGAGACAAGACATTGATTGATGCGCTTGTACCGTTTGCAGATGCCTGGACCCAAAGTGCAGAACAAGGCGACGATATCAAAGTGGCGGCTAGTAAAGCAGCGGAAGCAGCTGTCCAAGGTTCTAAAAATACTATAGAAATCGTTGCCCGTATGGGAAGAGCCGGCACAGTAGGGGAACGCAGCATCGGTTATCCGGATGCGGGTGCTCATGCACTTGGGGTTATTTTCACAGAGCTTGCAAAAGCAATGAAATAAGAATCACACATAACCTGAATCCGAGGGATATCTACTCATGGGGTCTACTAATGAATTTTTCGGATTCAGGTTATTTTTTTTGCCCATTTTGTGTTACACATTTTGATTTGATACTTTTTTTGGGGGGGAGACCAGATGAAAAAGTTTCTGTCTACGAGATTAGCATTGAAATTTTTATGTGTCGCTTTATCCATGGTTTTGATCAGTTGTGTGGGAGCTTCTTTCTTGCAAACAGATTTCGGCAAGGTCCAGATTAGTAAGTTTAAGATTCCGTCCGATAATGGTACTTGGATTGAGGGAAACCTGTTCAGGCCTGTCTCAGCAAATGCAGAGCATAAAGTTCCACTCGTCATTACTAGTCACGGTTTTTTAAATAATAAAGAGATGCAGGATAGTACCGCAATCGAACTTTCCCGTCGGGGAATTGCTGTGATTGCAATGGATTTCTTATGGCATGGAGGCTCGAGCTCTCCTGATATGCCATTTTTCCCAACGATAATGTCAGAGAATAATGGGATGATTCCTTTAGTGGAATATGCATCATCCAGTCTTGATTATGTAGACTCTACAAAAATCGGCATTAGTGGTCATTCTATGGGTGGAATGATTACCTGGAGTACACTCCAGTATTATGGCCAACTTTATTTGGCAGAGCTCGAAGCGGCGAAAGATCCCTCTTCGGAAGACGGTGCAGTTATTACGGTAAGTGAACAAGCCAAGGCTGATGCTTCGAATAAAGTTGCATCCGCTTTCATTGTTTCTCAGGTCGAACAGTCTACCGATGAGACTTTTCAAAACATCCATGCCAATGTAGGCATCAATGTAGGCAAATATGATGAGGGCGGCTCCGGATTTGCGAAGGGGAATGCCGATCTTTCGGGCGATGCCCCAGAATCACTAGCTGCTATAAATTCAGTAATGCCGGAGAATCAAAAAATAAACGCTGTGGAAATCGGCAAATATTACGGTAATGCAGCTGATCAAACCTTGCGCGTCGTGTACAATCCAGCGGAGATCCACCCTTGGCAACACTTTTCGGTGGCGAGCACTGGTTATTTAGCAGACTTTTTTACGAAAGCGTTTCAAATCAATAATCCGTTATCTGCCGGCAACCAATTATGGTTATGGAAAGAGATCTTTAACTTTATCGGCTTGTTAGGATCCTTTTTATTTATTGTCCCCTTTGCGGTATTGCTCCTCAAGCTTCCTTGTTTCAATAGTCTAATTCAACCTACTCCTGCCAAGTTACCGGAACCTAAGACCAGAAAAAGCAAAATTCTTTTTTGGAGCTCTTGGATAATGAGTTGGGTAATTTCCGCAATATCATACCTTCCGATCAGTCGCTGGAGTATTATAGCTGGACAGAATATCCTTCAGCCTCGTAGTTTATTTCCACAAACCGCCATGAACTTTATTTTAATCTGGGCGATCTTTAACGGCCTTGTGGGTCTATTGTTATTTTGGTTAACCACTCGTTTATCAGGAAAAAATTATAATGAGCACTCTGAAAGCTGGGGAATAAAAACAAATTTGAAAGAACTGCTGAAGACTTTTGCACTAGCTGTATGTATATTCACTGGATTCTATGCTTTGGTTGCATTTGCAGATTACTTCTTTCAGACAGACTTCCGCTTATGGGTACTGGCAATTAAAGTATTCACTCCGAATCAATTATTAATTGGCTTACGTTATATGCTTTTCTTCTTTATATTTTATGTTGCACAGTCAATTGCCGTGAACTCTACCACCCCAGTTGAAGGGCAGAAAGAATGGAAGGATCTGCTCATTAGCGGGACAGGCGGTGTGCTTGGAATTCTAGTGCTCATTGGGGTACAATACGGAACGTTATTTTCAACAGGCGTAACTTTTTGGCAAAATCAAGATTGGCTCAGAATACTAGTCCTTTTCCCTCTCGTTTTCCAGCTTTTTATTGCAGCTTATATTTCGCGTTACCTCTTTAAGTGCACAGGAAAAATATGGCTGGGAGCCATGGTGAATTGTATGATTATAGTGATGATGGGCGCAGCCAATACATTTACATTTTGAGAGATGCTTTAATCTATTCTTCTACGAAGAATATGCCTACGGCGTAAGAGGTTTAGATAGAAAAAACGTACTGCAGCTAATGCAGTACGTTTTTAGATTAAATAATAAATTCAACGATGTATTGTTGGCAAATGAGTTCATATCCCAGCGATTGATATAGAGAAATGGCTCCTACATTCTCCTCAAAAACATTCAAATATACGTTAGCTGAAATGGCATGTCCTTGGCGTGTTAGCTCTGCACAGACTTTTTTTCCATAACCATTTCTTCTCCAGGCCACATCTGTTCCGATATTTCCTAGTTCAACGTAATCCTCACTATATATGTGGTATCCTCCTACAGCAATCAGCTCGTCTTGTGCCATCACACCATAGAACGGATTCTGTAATTCTTCTTTTGAAAAAGCCATGGTTTGCAGCTCGTTCATCTTTGCTTCAATTCGCTGGAAATGAGCAGGTCCTAAGTGCATAACATGCTTGTACGCTGTTGGTAGAACATCTTCATGAATATGTTTCATTAGAAGCAATTTTTGGGGAGGGCTGTAGAACTCAAGCTGAGAAGCAAAGACCTGCAGCTCTTGTTCGTTAATAATAAAGCTACCCACCGCATGGTTATGTAGATGTAATTCATCTTTCATGAACGCCAACATTGAGCTGAGACAAAAGGATTGCTGAACTGGATATACAGAAAAAGCATTAAACGGAAGGCCACTTAAAAAGGCTAATACTCCAAGCAACTCGCCCTGGTCAGAATACTGACCGTAATGCACTGTGTTTTGTCTGCGAAAAGTAAGGTATGAATAATATAAAAAATGCTGTTCCTTATTAATCGAGCTTAAAATAACATCCAACTCTGCTGCTGTTAATTTTCTATACATATACGACCTGCCTCCATTAACAATTGCTGTTGCTATTTCCTCTTGCCGAATTAGCACAACCTTTTCTAATATATCATAAATCAGAACTTTAATTGCTTTATTGCTGGGTTGAGCCAAGTATGATACTATTGTCCCCTTAGAAACATAAAATGAGATATGAAGGTTTTCTTGAGAGGATGATATATATTAAGGCAATCTTAGTTCGGTACTTCGGAAATCCGCAAGATCGAACCGCCATGTTCAACGCCGCTTCCCTAGTCATCAATGCTTTTATTGGTATAGGCAAATTAATTCTTGGGTTATATCTATTGTCCGGATGGTTCATCACAAATGCACTTTATTATCTGATTCTTTGTATAGCCAAAGGACAGGTGCTTCATAAATATACATTAGCTAAAAAAGTCAGTTCACCACAGCAAAGGTATTCCATGGAGCTTTATGTTTATAAGCGTGGCGGTGTTTTTCTTTGTCTTCTAGGTGTTTCATATCTGTTGGTCTGCCTGCGGATTTATCTAGTCGGGGACGCTTTGGTTTATGAAGGTTACATTGTATATCTGGTAGCACTGATCGCTTTTACAAAACTTGGTTTTGCCATTCATGGAAACATTGTTAACCGTCATCTCAACAATCCCATTATATCAACATTAAAAATGATTAGCTTTACTGATGCCGTAGTCTCCATTGTTGTCACTCAAATGGCTGTGCTTACGATGAAAGGCTCACCTCAGGCATTAAACGCCAGTGCGTTGTTTGGCATGGGGTGTAGTGTTTTATTTTGTCTGGGGGGGATCTGGATGATGCTCCGTAAGACAAAGGCTCCAATGAAGGAAGTAGAATTAATTAAAAATTAGATGATATTATAACTTCCCCTTATCCTTTAGGATGAGGGGATATTTGTATTTTTATGTCATATTATCAGCGTTGAATGCCGAAGCTTATAGAAAATTATATTTTTATGCAACCTAAACACTTCTTTTCCTACTTTATAAGTGAATGCTTAATCAAATCGAACGGAAGTGATGGAGTGGAAGATAGTGAAATCATACAATTGTATTTTGCACGTAATGAAAGGGCAGTAGAAGAAACATCGAAAAAATATAGAAATTATTGTACTCGGATCGCTCATAACATTTTGTCTAATGCTGAAGATTCGGAAGAATGTGTTAACGATACCTTTCTTGGTGCATGGGAAGCAATACCGCCGAAGTCTCCTGCAAAGCTGTCCTCTTTTCTGGGGAGAATCACACGAAATATTGCTTTGAACAAATATGATTATTACATGGCTAAAAAACGGAATAAAAAATTCGATACGATTCTTGATGAATTAAACGATTGTTTATCCTCTTCAGACAACGTTGAAACCCAATACGAGGAAGCACAAATAGCCGAATCTATAAGCAAATTTCTACACAACATTAAGGAAGATCAGCGGAATATTTTTTTGAGGCGTTACTGGTATTCTGATTCTTTGACCGATATTGCCGCACGCTTCTCAATCAGTGAAAGCAAAACCAAATCAATTCTTTTCAGAACACGCAAAAAACTCCAAATATATCTTCAGAAAGAGGGTTATTTCCTTTGAATAATAAAGAGCTCTTCAAAACAATCGGTTACATAGACGAAAATTTGATAGAAAAAGCCAACTCCGCGAGACGCACTAATAAAAAAACTTATGTAAAGTGGGGCTCATTCGCAGCTTGTGCTGCATTGGTGTTAGGTGTGGCCGTTTATAAATTTCCGCAGACGCCGTTGCCTAATTCACCACAAATATCGCAGCAGACAGCAGTCTCGTCTCCCACAGGGGTTCGCAAAATTCTGAATTACAATGGATACCGTTATGCATTCGTAGCAGATGGCGCTCAGTTTAAGTTCATAGGTATGGAGCCTGACAAATCGCTTGGTGCATTAGAGTTTGATCTCAACCAAGAGCCCGGAAAGAAAGACGGGGATAAGAATGCGGAAAAGGATTATGCCGCTACGTTCGCTATTGGTGGAAAGCTGTATGAAATCCCAACATACCCATCCCATTTTCGTATTGCAGTTAAGGATGAGCAATATTATTATCTAGCTGAAATTGTGGCGAAGGTAGACGATTCTGCAATGAGCGCGAAGGAGTATTTAGATCTGGCTAATCTGAAGGAGCATGCAAAAGATATCTATATTCTGAATCATGTGGGGAATGACGTGCAAAAGACTATCACTGATCATCCTATTGTTGAGTCCATTATCGAAGGTTTGTACAGCGCAAAAAAAACAGAGCTAAGCAATAAGGAATATGAAGCTCTTGCAGCGGCGCAATCCCAAGGGAAATCATATCAATTACAGTTCAACCTAAAAGACGGGACTTATATCGCCATATATATCATTCCCGAATTAAAAGTGGTGTCCATGGGCGATGCTTATTATTATTTGCCTGATGCCTTTTTTGATCAAACCAGCTACCTCTTTTCAGGGCTGACACAAGAGGTGCTACCGCTTTACTGAGGAGGCGGAGATAAGTGATCCTTACAAACTGTACATTGCAGGTTATCCAATATCTCGCATATAATGATCTAAATGATAATCGTTATCATTTAATAGAAGAGAAAAGGTGATCTGCTCATGATAAAACATATTATTGGGATTACGGAGTGCAGCTTACCTGCTGAGTGTATAACAGAATGACAAGTTCATCTATTCATAACATCTATAACGGGTATTTCGATGCTTTGTTTGAGGCTCCGTCTATGAGGGGCACTACAGAGAGGAGATATTTTAAACAATCCAGTACCCAAGGATACGTCGATAGAGTGATCACACCCTCCGGGATCGAAATTGTTGATAGTGATTACCGTTTTGCTGATGATCGCCTAGTTCAGGTTCAATCCGAAGCAGCAATGATTGAGTTAAGCTTTTGTCTGCAGGGGAGCGGGGAAGTTCATGTTACAGATACTAGCCATGAGTTAATGCCCGATAGTTGTTCATTGCAGTTCATGCAGGATTTCCAGGCGGAATTTCACTATCGCAGTGCTGAACCTATCCGTTTATTGTCCATAGGTGTACCAGTTACACTATTTGATTCATGGATGGAGGATCAAGGCTCTTCACATGCTCGCAGCTTATCCGGACTGTTAGATTCACGTGCTTTTCGAATGTTCCGTATGCCTATTCTTCCAGAAACCACCCGATTATTGGTGCAATTGAGAGACTGTCCATATCATACCTCCATGCGCCGGTTGTACTTAGAGGGGAAGGCATTAGAACTCTTATCTGTATATTTTGACGTTTTTCTTTTTGAGCAGAAGCATATTAAACGCAGTTTGCATTTATCACGTAGTGACCGAGAAAACATTCGGAAAGCCAGGGATATCATCCTTGACCACATGGCAAACCCACCTTCGCTAATCGAATTGTCCAAGCTGGCAGGCATTAACGAATACAAATTAAAAGTTGGATTTAAGGAAGAGTACGGAACAACTGTATTTGCATATTTACGGAACAAACGTTTAGAAAAAGCTTGGGAAATCATAAGTACCGGGGATATTAGTGTCAGCCAAACAGCGACGATGGTAGGTTACAACAACTTTAGTCATTTTGCCGAAGCTTTTCGGAAGCAATATGGAATTAATCCTTCAGAAGTAATTAAAAAACGATAAAAATTAAATAAATATCCGCCAAACCGTTATTCAATCCCTCTGCCGGTAGTTCTGTCCTATCAGCAGAGTGTATGATCGGACTTGCTAGAAGTGAGAATGATTATCAATAGATTGGAGAGGGTTGGAAAAAATGTTCAGTTTAAAACGGATCTCTTTTGCCGGAATCGCCTTAATCATGATGGTGATGCTGTACGGGTGTGGGAATTCAGGTCAGGAGGCTAAAGGAGATGTTGAATTACCGGTGAATCCGGTTAGAATTGCCGATGTATCCGGCTCAACGGAAGAACTTCTGGTGCTTGGATATAAACCTGTTATTACTGGGAATACAGATATGGCTAATTCATTAGAAATCACTCCTATTCTCAAAAAAGAACTGCCTGATGTAACTCCCGCTGGATGGTTTCAGACGGAAGTCAACTTAGAAGCGATCATTGCAGCAAGCCCTGATTTGATACTGGCAGGACCTACCCAAGAAAAAATCTATGATCAACTAAATATGATTGCTCCAACAGTGAGGGTGCCTTATGGCTTTAACGCTTTTAGAGAGCGATTTGCATTTGTTGCGGAGGTGCTTGATAAGAAAGCGGAAATGGAAGCGTGGTTGAAGGTCTATGATCAACGTGCTCTACTACTACATGATCAAATCACTGAGATAACCAAGGAAGAGACGTTTGCGGTAATCGAAGCTACAGAGAAAGAAATACGCATCTATTCCCGCACAGGTATTGCGGATATGATTTTTAATGATCTAGGATTACCCATCGCTCCAGGTACACCGGAGCCAGATCCATGGGGAGGGAAAGTGACAAGTCTAGAAGCACTGTCCACCTTTAATCCAGACCATATCATTTTATTATCCGATAATGACCAGAATGTTCTTGACCAAAGCAAGGTCTGGAGCAATCTGAAAGCTGTAAAATCGAATAATATATATCGTATGACAAGCAGACAAAATTATAATGAGGCTTTCTTTGCTTTAGGAAAAGAAGCATTGTTGGAGCAAATAGCCGAACAAATCAAGGAACATATCAAACAGTAAAGGATAATTTAATCTTTTCTCGAATAATCTCTGAGTTGCAATGATTATTATTTGAAGGGATGATTAAATTGAAGCAAGGGATATTAGTTTTTCTAAATGGAACTTCAAGTTCCGGAAAGACCTCCATATCGACTGAACTGATAAAACAGAAAGAGATTCCTTTTTATCATTTATCAATTGATGATTTTTTTAATAATTACAATGATTTTATTAATAATAAATTTCCAGATGAACCTACAAGAGAAATAGATCATCAAGTCGTTTCCCAAATATTGGATGATTCCATATTCTCAGTGTACCATTCGACAATTAAATTGTTATCAGAATTTGGTTTTAATGTAATAGTAGATACCGTAATCGACAACGATAAGAGGTTTAATGTGTTTCTTGAGCAATTTTTCGATCACCCTACGTTATTTATAGGTGTAATATGCTCGAAAGAAGAACTCATAAGAAGAGAGCAAACAAGAGGAGATAGAAAGATTGGACTAGCAGCTTCACAGTTTAGCAAAGTATATTGCTTTGATGAATATGACCTCGAAGTAAATACGGAAGAGATGAATTCATTAGAATGTGCTGAAAAGATATTAAGTTTTATTAAGTCCAATAAGGAATACTCGGTATTTAAGAAATTAAGTAAAAGAAATGTTAGTGTTTCCTAGATGGTGTATCCAGATAACACCATATTCAAGCCTTGGGGCTATCACCCCTCGGGCTGCCGAGGGATTTCGGATAAATACGGGATAAATCCCGGCAATCTTGTGAAACAGTTTGCTTCTTCTGTACTGTTGACTTCAAAACAAGAATCGAACCTTTAAAGAATACTAAGATAACAGTTGCAAATAACCCACCAGTCACAACTGGTGGGTTATTACATTTACATATGAAGATAAACACAAATCCCTCAGAATTTATTCTATCTCTCGACTACTGTTTCTCCTTCAATTAACACAGGTTGATAATAAGTATTGTTGGGAAGATCCTTTTTTCCTTGTAATTTTTTAATGACCCAATCCGCTGCATCACGGCCCATAGTTTCTTGGGGATGCGTTAAAGTGGTCAGTTTGATGTTCGCATTTTGGGCAATATAGGAGTTGTCCTGGCCAATAATTGATAATTCCTCTGGTATAGAAATGTTCAGCTGTCTGCAAGCATTGACCACTTCCAAACCAACCTCGTCGTTGTAGCAGACAATCGCAGAGAGGGTATCTCTATTTTTATTTAGGAAATCCTTCAGGTTTGTAGCTAAGGTTTGTTTGGTCTCGGTGTTGAACGAAAATATTTGCTCTGGATAAAACCGCAATTTAGCTTCTTCGAGGGCTTTGATATAACCCTTCATTCGATATTTGCCTTGTAAATCATCCATTTTTGCGATAAGTCCAATTTGAGAGTGGCCTTTGGAAATCAATTCTTTTGTTGCCAGATAACTGGACTGCACATCGTCAAGACAAAGGAAGGGGAGCTCTATTTCCTCATAAAAAGCATTAATCATAATGAGTGGAATATCTTGCTCCTTAAACGACAGATAATACGCAATATTGGGATTATACAGATTACTTTTCGTAGGTTCAATAATTAAACCATCTACGCCGTAGGACAACATCATTTCGAGAGCTTTTTTTTCTTGCGCAACATCGTTATTGGTACTAGCCAATAATAGAGAATAGTTATCCTCATTCATTCGGCTTTCAATCCCCCGGATAATAGAAGGGAAGATGTAGTCAGAGATATACGTCGTAATTACACCGATCGTCTTCTTATGTGAACTCCCGCCGGTCTTTGTGCGATATTGGTTGCTGACATACGTGCCAGAACCTTTTTCGCTGCGGAGGAATCCTTCGTTGGATAGCTCTAAAATGGCTTTTCTAACAGTCTGTCTGCTAACCTCGTACAAGGACTGCAAGGCAGACTCCGTAGGAATTTGTTCGCCTACATTGTAATCTCCTGAAAGGATCTTGCTTTTTATATCCTCTATAATCACTTGATACTTTGGTTTCATGTAATTCCTCTTTCCATACTTGTTCGCTTTTTGATTCGTTCATTTCGTTAAGTTGTATGTACAAATTATAGCATGACTACGAATTAAATATAAAGGGGCTCTTTTTTTATGAAAAAATGTAAATATTTCGTACCTTTAGATCATCATAAACAAACTAAGTACGGAGTTAAATTATTATCATCTCCATATTTGTATGTATATATAACTATTTTATTGACAAATGTACGTACAAAAATTTATACTAAAGCTGTTAATTAAGAAAGCGAATTCTTTTATATTAAAAAAGCGCTGTCAGAGAGGTGACTAACGTGATATCGAATCGATTAAGCATCGAAGAAGCAATCAATAAGGGAGAAACTTCGCTAGGGATTGAATTTGGATCCACGCGTATTAAAGCAGTACTTATTGATCATAGTTTTCAAACGATCGCTTCTGGAAGTTATGAATGGGAAAATCAATTGAAAGACGGCTTTTGGACGTACAGCCTAGAAGATATTATCAAAGGTCTACAAGATGCTTATCGTGAGATGAAGCAAGAAGTTCAACAAAATTACGGAATCACCCTCCAAACCGTTGGTTCAATCGGGTTTTCTGCAATGATGCATGGATATATGGCTTTTGACGAACAGGATCAATTGCTCGTTCCGTTCCGGACTTGGCGTAATGCAACAACTGGTAAGGCAGCCAAAGAATTGACGGATGTATTTAAATTCAATATCCCGGAACGTTGGAGTATTGCTCATCTTTATCAGGCGATCTTAAACAAAGAAGAACATGTGCCGGAGATTCGGTTTGTTACGACGTTGGCAGGATACATTCATTGGTTATTGACCGGCAACAAAGCACTTGGTGTTGGGGATGCTTCAGGTATGTTCCCGATTGATGAATCCATAGGGAATTATAATGAATCCATGATACAACAGTTTGATGAGCTTATTGCTGGCAAAGGTTATTCGCTGAAGACCAGCGATCTTCTTCCTAAGGTGTATGTTGCCGGTGAGCAAGCGGGTCTATTAACCGAAGCAGGAGCCAAAATTCTGGATCCATCATTGCAATTACAAGCTGGGATTCCGCTTAGCCCTCCAGAAGGGGATGCGGGAACCGGTATGGTTGCTACCAATAGTGTAAGAAAACGTACCGGAAATGTCTCCGTAGGAACCTCTGTTTTTGCCATGATCGTATTGGAAAAAGATCTTTCCAAGGTTTATCCGGAAATTGATATGGTGACTACACCAGACGGAAGTCCGGTAGGTATGGTTCATGCTAATAACTGTTCAAGTGACCTTAACGCCTGGCTCGGATTATTCCGTGAGTTCTATGAAGCAATGGGGCAAAACGTAGAAGCTGATAAATTGTACAGCGTACTGCTGAATAAGGCTTTGGAAGCAGACGCAGATGCGGGTGGATTGCTCAGTTACGGTTATTTCTCGGGTGAGAACATTACGGGGTTAGAAGAAGGCCGTCCGCTATTTGTACGTTCGCCTGAGAGCAAATTTAATCTGGCTAACTTTATGCGTGCACATTTGTTCAGCGCCTTTGGTGCTTTGAAAATTGGAATGGACATTTTGACGAAAGAAGAGAATGTAGCCATAGATAGTATTTTAGGACACGGCGGTATATTTAAGACTCCGGTTGTTGGCCAAAGAATGATGGCAGCTTCACTGAATGTTCCTGTTTCCGTAATGTCGACTGCTGGAGAAGGCGGCGCATGGGGAATGGCTATTCTTGCCTCATACATGATGAGCAAAAATCAGGAAGAAAGCTTGGAAGACTTCCTCGATCAAAAAGTGTTCAAAGATGTAAAGGGAGAAGAAATTCATCCCGATGCAACCGACATTAAAGGGTTTGAAACCTTTATCGAACGTTATAAAAAAGGTCTGGCGATTGAGCAATCCGCTGTTGATAATTTAGTCTGAGAATGGAGGGACCAAGATGTTAGAACAACTTAAAGAAGAGGTTTTTCAAGCCAATCTGGAATTGCCGAAACATGGACTTATCAAGTATACATGGGGAAATGTGAGTGCAATTGATCGCGAAAGTGGATTATTCGTAATCAAACCTAGTGGTGTAGATTATGAAACAATGAAAGCCAGCGATATGGTAGTCGTTGATCTGGATGGCAATGTGGTTGAAGGGGAAATGAGACCTTCCTCCGATACACCTACTCACGCAGTACTTTATAAACATTACTCCGAAATTGGCGGAATCGTGCATACACATTCCACTTGGGCAACTATCTGGGCACAAGCAGGACTTGACGTTCCTGTAATGGGAACTACGCACGCTGATACATTCTATGGCTCCATTCCTTGTGCGCGTTTCTTGACGCAAGAGGAAATCGATCGGGGTTACGAAGCGGAAACAGGTAATGTAATCATCGAAACCTTTGAACAACGCGGGATAGATATTATGGCGGTTCCCGGTGTTTTGCTTAAAGGCCACGGACCCTTTACTTGGGGAAAAAATGCAAAATCCGCTGTAATGAACAGCGTAGTGTTGGATGAAGTATCAAAAATGAATTTATTTGCTAGAGAGTTGAACCATTTTGCGGAAGAATTGCCACAACGTATTCTAGATAAACATTACTTGCGCAAACATGGGAAAGACGCTTATTACGGTCAAAAATAATCAAACTACAAAATGATGAAAAGAGGATGAATATGTCAACAGCAGTAGCAAAAGAATTTTGGTTTGTCGTAGGTTCGCAACATCTTTATGGGGAAGAAGCATTGGCTGAAGTTAAAGCGCACGCACAAACGATGACAGATGCTTTGAATAAAAGCGGAGTTTTGCCTTACCCACTAGTATTGCAGGATTTAGCTGTCAGCGCAGATAAAATCACCAACATTATGAAAGAAGTTAACTATCGTGACGAAGTTGCCGGTGTCATCACTTGGATGCATACTTTCTCACCTACAAAAATGTGGATCCGCGGAACAAAAATGCTGCAAAAACCTTTGCTTCATCTAGCTACGCAATATAATGAAAGTATTCCATGGGCAACAATAGATATGGACTTCATGAATCTAAACCAAGCAGCTCATGGTGACCGTGAATATGGTTTTATTAACGCCCGTTTGAACAAACAAAACAAAGTGGTTGTAGGCTATTGGGAACGCCCTGAAGTTCAAAAGCAAATTGCAGAATGGATGGACGTAGCCGTTGCTTATAACGAAAGCTTCAATATCAAAGTTGCTCGTTTTGGTGACAACATGCGTAACGTTGGTGTAACTGAAGGAGATAAAGTTGAAGCCCAAATTCAATTTGGCTGGACGGTTGACTACTTTGGTATTGGTGACCTGGTTCAAGTCATTAATGAAGTTAAAGAAGAAGAAATCGATGGTTTGTTTGCTGAATATGCAGAGCTGTATGAATTCGACTATGGCACTAACAGCAAAGAAGCATGGGAAGCTAGCGTAAGAGTTCAAGCAAGCTATGAAATTGCTATCAAACGTTTCCTTGATCAAGGTGGCTACAATGCCTTCACCTCAAACTTCGAAGATTTACATGGAATGAAACAACTTCCAGGACTTGCTGTTCAACGTTTGATGGCACAAGGATATGGTTTTGCTGGAGAAGGAGACTGGAAGACTGCAGCTCTCGACCGCTTGCTTAAAGTGATGAGCCATAACCAATCCACTGGCTTTATGGAAGATTACACTTATGAATTGACGGTTGGACAAGAATCTATTCTTCAATCCCATATGCTTGAAGTAGATCCAACTTTGGCAAGCAACAAACCAAAAATCATCGTGTCTCCACTAGGTATTGGTGGCAAAGACGATCCAGCCCGTTTAGTATTTGACGGTAAAGCAGGAGACGGTGTAGTGGTTTCCATGGCTGACTTCGGTACGCATTACAAACTTTTGATCAATGAAGTGACTGCTTTTGAACCAACTGTTCCAGCTCCAAACCTTCCAGTAGCTCGTGTGCTTTGGAATGTTAAACCAAACTTCCAAGACGGGGTAAAAGCTTGGATCGAAAATGGTGGCGGTCACCACACCGTTGTTTCTTTAACTCTTACAACAGACCAAATTATTGCTTACGCAAAACTTGTTAACTTGGAATATGTAGTAATTAAATAATAGCAAAGCTTTATTACGATTAATAGGACTCCATTCCTCGACCTTTTCGAGGAATGGAGTCCTATTGTTTTGTTCGATATACTTCAATAAATGCGATAGTTTCCACTTAGGGCTAGTAAACTAAAGAAGTACAGACAGTTATCATAATAACGACGTTGTCCAGTTCGCAAAGGTGTATCCCAAAACAAACGGACAAAATGCTCTGCCTCCGGGCCATCCGAAGCAAGCGAAGCCATGGCGTTGGTTGCCAAAAGGCCTACCGGATGCAGCGCCGGTTCGTCGAATGCCTGTCCCTCAATAGTATACCGCCGGTAATTGGAAACTTCGATATTCCTAAAAAAAGCTTGAATCCGGTTACATTGATCGACCTGCCAGCTGTCCTTTTGGAACCATGCCCAGTCCAGACCGATATTAGCCGCAACCCGGTAAGCATCACTGAAAAAATGGCTGAAATCACCATGAGGCTGGGGTTCTGCCGGAGTGCCGTTAAAATTGGCATATTCGGGAGCGAGACCAGTTATAGGATGGCATGTAGTGTGTAGATATGTGCGGCTGGCTTCCGCCGCTTCTCGCCAAAATATATGGTCACCTTCATCAGCCCACAAAGCGAACAAATCATAGAAATGGGGGAGATGGTAAGATGGATCACTGAAGGTGGATTCCGGTACGAATTTAATCAGTTTCGTTTCCGCGTCCCACATTGAGTCACCAGCGCCTGTTTCAGTTTTATGTACACAAGCACGCAATATTATTCGAGCCTGCTCGGAATAATTATAAGGTGCCGGACCGTTCCCCCAACGTTTTGAGGCAAAAAACAAAGCCATGGCGAAAAACTCTTCCCCGTCCGGTGCGGGTCCTTGTGAAATTCTTGTACCGTCAGGCTTGCAGTGCCAAGCAAAGTAATCGGCATAACGGCCTTCTTTGTGCTGCATAAACGTCTTAGAGAAGTTCCATAAACGATCAAACTCATCTTTTTTATTCATTTGAACAGCCATCATCATCCCGTAGGACATTCCTTCAGACCTAACATCCAGATTACCTGTATCCAGAATATAGCTTTTATCCTCGTCCAGCGGATAGTAGATTCGTACGTTCGGATCTCCGTAAAACAAATCACTCCAAGTTTCTTCGAGTTTAGCGTTGATTTCATCTTCAGAAAAGCCAAACTCCTTAAATAAATTGCGATATTTCCCCGTATAAAAAGCACCTTGTTGTGTCATTGGCATGATATTTCCCCTCCTGTGCACTCCAGCATGCACTCCATTTCAATAAAAACTAAGGATGGATGGTTTGAATGGTGCCATCATCGTTGTATTTCAGCTCCGTATATTTTACAGATCGCTTGTTGTCAGCACCACCAGATAAAGAACTATCATGATAAAATAAATACCACTTCTCTTTAAACTGAACAATAGAATGGTGTGTTGTCCAGCCCAGGACGGGTGTAAGTATTTTTCCTTGATATACAAAAGGCCCAAGCGGATCTTTACTGATAGCGTATACAATATTATGGGTAGTTCCCGTGGAATAAGAAAGATAATAATAACCGTTATATTTATGAACCCATGGACCTTCAAAATATCTTCTCTCTTCATCTCCAGCAAGAATCGCATTTCCTTTCGTATCGATGATGGATATTTCTCTAGGCGCACCTTCAAAGCTCAGCATGTCCTCGCTCAGCTCCGCTACGATAGGTCCAAGAGCTGGTGCCGTTTCAGCCGGTCCCTCGGCATTCGCAACAAATGAGCCGGTTTGCCATTTTTCAAGTTGACCGCCCCAAAGACCCCCAAAGTATATATATGATTTGCCATTATCATCAACGAAAACAGCGGGATCAATGCTATAACTGCCGGGAATGTAGTTCGGTTCAGGTGTAAAGGGTCCGGAAGGTGAAGTTGAGGTGGCAACCCCGATTCGGAAAATATCATCATGGTCTCGGGCTGGGAAAAACAAATAGTAGGTATTGTTTTTGTATGCTGCATCCGGAGCCCACATTTGCTGTTTAGCCCATGAAACATCCTTCACATGAAGTACTTCACCGTGGTCGATACAAGGGGAGCCATCTCCATCAATAGACAGAACATGGTAATCCTCCATATTATATTGGTCACCGTTGTCATTAGAGATCATATCGTGATCCAGGTCATGAGAGGGATAAATATAAATCTTGCCTTCAAATACATGAGCAGAAGGATCCGCAGTATAAATATGAGTTACGAGAGGTTCATTGGGTTGCACTGGCGTTGTCAAGTCATTTCCTCCTATAAAGTTAATCGCTTACAAAGTTAATGGTATAAGAACTTTAGGACTCTGTATATATAGCAACTATAGTTTATACCCCACAAAGTTTAGATGTTGCTTCTTGACCTTGCAGACCCTTTCTCATTTATGCTGCCTCGCAATATTTTCTCTAGATAATCTGGTACAATAGAAATCTCCAAACTTTGACCTTACAAATACATTGAGGTGGGATTAACATAAGGGAATATAAATCATAATTTTACACAAGAATGAATGTTAGAGCGAAAGTCACCAAGTATTCCACATTATATTTTTTAAAAGATGAGGTTAGCTTAATGCAAAAAATTCAAAATTCTAGAATCTACTTTATAGGTATACATGTGCTTTTGTTAATCTTATTGTTCACCTCTTTGTATGCTTATTCCCCCTGGATTCGCATTAAAGTAAAGGAAATTATCATGCCTGCGGATAAAGTATATACAATCGCTCACCGTGGTGCTTCAGGATATGCTCCTGAGAATACAATACCTGCATTCGAACTAGCTATTGATATGAAGACCGATTATATCGAGTTAGACATTCAGTTAACAAAAGATCATGTTCCTGTTGTTATTCATGATGGGACCGTAAATCGCACCACGAATGCTAAAGGGTATGTAAAGGATTTTACTTTAGAGCAGATCTCAAAATTAGACGCGGGTTCATGGTTTAATGAACAATATCCCATGTTCGCTAGAGATAAATATGTAGATTTACGTATTCCGACACTAAAAGAGGTATTTGAAAGGTTCGGAAAAGAAGTGGACTATATGATTGAGATTAAAGATCCCACGTCGAATTCGAACATCGAGGGATTGTTAAATGAAGAAATCTTAAATTATGATCTGTCGGCTCATGTTGCTATACATTCATTTAGTGAAGCGAGTTTACGTAGATTCCATTCCATAAATCCAGCAGTCCCTCTTTATCAAATTGTATGGTATGATTTTCCTGTTTATAAAATATCAGAATCCTATGTGAATAGATTAAAAACTTATGCGGTAGGCATAAGTCCTAACTTTCAAAAAATAAATGCGGCATATGTCGCGCAGGCAAAAAATTCAGGGCTAAAGGTGTTTCCATATACTGTGAATTATCAAGTGAATATGGATAAAGCCGTAATTTGGGGTGTAGATGGTGTACATACAAATTTCCCTGACCGCTTTAGCGAAGTAATTAAGAATAATAAAAGGTAAAGGGATTTTCTGGACATAAATAAAGCTGTCGAGACTTTCTCGACAGCCGAAGAACCTTTATCCGAAGGTTCTTTTTTTACGGAAAAATAAAATATTTTTGATTCTTCGTATTACTGAAGAAGTCTTTTCTCGTGAAATTGTAGATGAAGCTCCCGTACTTGTTCTGCAAGATCCGGTACAGGGCCATCTACGAACGCATCGTGAATAACCTCTTGAATCCTTAAATTACGGACGGGTGATGCTGCAATTCCCATATCATTTAACCACGCCGATAATTGCTTCGAGGAACTGGCATATACAATTCGTCCTAAACGAACCCAACCGTGTGCCGCTGCACACATAGGGCAATGTTCTCCGGAGGTATACACTGTTGCCTGCTTACGTTCTTCCAGTGTCATATTCTGAGCTGCCCAGCGGGCTAAAGCGAATTCGGGATGCTGAGTATGGTCACCGCTACCTACATGGTTGCGGTCTTCCGCCAGCACTTCTCCACTTGCTGATACAAGGACTGAACCAAAGGGTTCGTCCCCAGCTTCTAGTGCAATTCGGGCAAGTTCAATACAACGCTTGAGATGTTTTATATCCGTGTCGTTTATCATGATAGTAGAACCTCCTGGATTTTAATTTATAGATAAGTTTCATGAATAGTAGGCCTGAGCCTGTTTGTTCACCACATTCTTCTATGTTAGCATGTAAAGTATTCGATGAAAAATATATCATGCAATATCAAGCTAGGGAGGATATATAAAAATGAAGCACCCATTTGTATTGAACGCCGTATGGAACGGTGGCCGTAACAGTGACGGAACTATTGAAGCTGGACAGCTTAAGACTCAAATCTCCATTCCGAAGGAAATGGGAGGACCCGGAGTAGGAACGAATCCGGATGAGATGCTTTTGGGAGCAGCAGCAACCTGTTATCTCATTACACTTGCAGCAATGCTGGAGCGGGCAGGGCTCACGACTTCAGAGCTGACGTTAACCTCAGAGGCGACGGTCGATGTAACGAATAACATTTTTACATATGAAGCCATCAAACATTCACCCCTAATCACCCTTACCAAAGATGCGTCACAGGACGATATCGATAAAACCATCCGTATTGCCCATAAAGCAGAAGGCTCCTGCATGATCTCCAGAGCCGTTGCAGGAAATGTAGAAATCACGACAGAGCCAACGGTGCTGACTGCAAGCCTATAAAATTGAGTCCTAGGTAATCAGAGAGGAGACGTTAACTTTGAATGTTGAGTTATATAAGGATTTGATCAAGGATGATCGCGGAAATTATTACGTAGCTGTACAAAAAGAGAGCAATGAGCTGACTTTGGTAAACGCAATGCTAGAGCGGTCTTACCAAGAGCTGTGGGAATTTAATGAAGCTTTCAAAGAGAAGTACGCGGAATACGAGCATCAGTTCATCGGCAAAATGATTATGGATAAGCTGCGGCACGATGTTGTTTTTGCCTCCAAAGAAGACGGCCATGGCCAAATGTATGATCTGGCCGCGGTTGCAGTTGATTACAAGCTTATTTTTATCGATATGATCGAATTTTACCGAAACCCTCGAGTAGGACTTAATCATGACAAGAACATCCATTAAGCTTAGTGTATTAGATCTCGTACCTGTTTTTAATACGGTGGATGCTATTACCGCATTGGGACAAGCAGTGAAGCTGGCTCAGACAGCAGAAAGACTGGGATATTCTCGTTATTGGGTTGCTGAACATCATGATATGCCGGGATTAGCATGTACCTCTACGGAGGTGCTTTTATCGCATATTGGAGCGAAAACAGCACACATTCGCCTTGGCTCAGGGGCTTTATTGCTGCCACATTATAAGCCGCTAAAGGTGGTGGAAGCATTTCATTTGCTGGCCAGTTTGTACCCGGGACGCATCGACCTTGGATTAGGCAGAGCTCCCGGCGGTACTGCTGAAGTAAGTTTAGCACTGAGTGGCAATTTTCTCGAAAATGTTTGGAAAATGCCAGAACTGCTTAAAGGAG
Organism: Paenibacillus sp. FSL R5-0928; assembly: GCF_037970385.1. Lineage (NCBI taxonomy): Bacteria > Bacillati > Bacillota > Bacilli > Caryophanales > Paenibacillaceae > Paenibacillus > Paenibacillus sp. FSL R5-0928. Next base: position 3,565,875 of record NZ_CP150225.1, read on the forward strand.
TCACTGAATTATTGCAGGGCAACTATTCCTATGAAGGACGTTCAATAACCGCCCGGCCGGTCCCACCCGTATCTCCAGAGCTATGGCTGCTGGGTACAAACAAGAAAAGCGCGGTATATGCTGCCGAGTTTGGAGCAGGTTATGTGTTCGGCCAGTTCATGAGCGATGTAGCAGGGGAGGAGGTTTTGCAAGCTTACCGTGAAACATTTACTCCTTCTTCACTTTCTCCTGAACCGCGGGCCATGGTTGCTGTTGGCGTCATTTGCGCCGAGACTGAGGAAGAGGCAGAGCGATTGGCCTCATCTGGTACGGCATTATTCCAACAAGAAGGTTCTGCCGAAGCGAAGTCTGAGCCCTTGGAACGCAAGCTGCTGGTAGGTACTCCGGAAAGTGTTAAAGGTAAGTTGGAACGGTTATCTCTTTTGTATGGAGTTAATGAATTCATTATCGTTACCATGATTCCAGATTATGAGAAACGATTGCATTCGTTCGAACTGCTTGCCCAAGCGTGCTGGAGTTCTTAATAAAGGAGGTCCATATGTATGAAGTCTCATACCTCTGATCAAATTAAAATCCCACCAGGATTTTGGGCTGGATTAAGTCAATTAGGGATAACTGCACAAGATGTAGCCAGCAAAGCAAATCTTCCACTTAGCCATCTCAGAGAGTCAGAAGTCACCACTGCTCAATATTTCGCAGTCTGGCAGGCATATAACGATCTCATTGGGGATACTGCCGAAGGAATCATTAAGCTTGCAACCGTCTTTGAAACCACACAATATCCGCCGACGGTTTTAGCAACATACCATGCTAAGGACTATCGCGATGCTCTTAACCGAATGGTACGATACAAACAAATGTGCCCTCCTGAAAGCTTGCGTATTACCGAGGAAGGCGAGCTATGTACAATCGAATTGGAATGGCAGCATCCCGGGCATTCTGGTCCACCGCTGCTGCTCGGCCTCACTTTGGCATTTCTTCTAGAACTCGGACGGCGAGGCACAGGTCTACCTTTGACAGCACAGCTTGTCGAGTTTTCACAGCCTATAGGAAATGTAAAGATTCTTGAAGCTTATTTCGGTTGCCGAATTCAGATAGATGCTCAATATAATCGTTTGACGTTGCGTCGAAATGATTTGAATCATCCTTTTATCTCGTACAACGAAGAGTTGCTGGAGATTCTGACTCCCGTTTTGGACCGGACGCTTGCTGAACAGAAGGGCACACGCTCTATAACCGAGAGGGTCAAATGGATCATGAAACGCAGCTTCAGCGGAGGACGCCCTGACATTCAAGCTGTTGCGAAGGTATTAAGTATGAGTGACCGTACCTTGCAACGCAGGCTTACTGAAGAAAACACAAGCTTCAAGCAATTGCTGACACAAGCTAGACATGAGCAAGCACGAGAGTATCTGGCAGATCCTTCGCTTGATATTAAAGAAGTGGCTTTCTTGATTGGATATGAAGACCAGAACTCGTTCTACCGTGCCTTTCGTCTTTGGGAAGGTGATACTCCTTCAAATTGGCGTAATGAACATTTAGGTTTAAACACGATACCCTCTTCATAAAGACAGTATTTTCAGAGTTTTATCATTGGCGTGTTAAACAAGAACTTTGGCGCAATCCGCTAGTTACTGAACAACCCCGGTACGATAATATAATCCTAGCCGGCACACAGGACTGTTCTTAAAATGACAACTACTCAGCACGCCGGGATAAAAGGAGAAATGTAATATGGATATGGGATTAAATAATAAAACAGCTTTAATTACAGGATCAACAAAAGGTATTGGTAAAGCAATCGCCATTGAACTCGCTAAAGAAGGAGTTAATGTACTAATTAATGGACGGAATTATGATCAGGTAGAACAGACTGTAAATGAAATAAAGTCGAATTTCCCGGCTACCTCTCCACAAAATGCTACAGCGGATATTGTGGATATTGCGCAAAGAGAAGCCTTATTCGAAAAATACCCTAATATAGATGTTTTAGTTAATAATATGGGTATCTATGAAATTATGAAATATGAGGACGTTGACGACGAAATATTTGAAAAATACATCCGTACTAATGTCCTTGCTGCGAATGGATTAACAAAATTCTATTTACCTAAAATGTTACAAAAAGATTATGGCCGAATTCTCTTTATTGCTAGTGAAGAAGCCATTATGCCTTCAGGCCAAATGCCTCAATATGCAATGACCAAATCAATGTTATTATCATTGTCAAAAAGCTTATCTAAGTTAACGATAGGAACTGAAGTTACAGTCAATACGATCATGCCAGGACCAACACTATCTGAAAATGTGCATCAAATTATTGATGGGATATACTCCAATGAGGATATGACTTTTTCAGAAAAAGAAAGAAAATTCATGACTACAAATCTTCCTCAATCTGAAATACAACGATTTATTAAACCTTTTGAAATAGGCAGACTAGCAGCATTTGTATGCAGTCCTTATGCCTCTGCATTTAAAGGTTCTCCAATTCGCATGGATGGGGGAATGGTGCCGACTATTTTTTAAGCGTACTCTAAAAGGATATAGATAACGATACAAAAAAGCCACTCCTTATGGAGCGGCTTTTTTGCTTGAAAAGTTATCACTGTCCTCTGGTACAACAAAGGATACCAAGGTGCCTTCTCCAGGCTTACTCTGGATCGAGAGACCTTGACCATATAATTGACTTAACCTCCGATGGGTGTTGGCCAGCCCGATGCCACCTTTGCCTTCCATCAATGGCTTCAGCAGTAAAGAGAGTGTTCCGGAATCCATGCCTTGCCCATCATCCTCCACTTCAATCTTTACAGCCTTGTGCAGACGGATAATACGTATTTGAACAGTTCCACCCTGTTGGCGCTTAAGTATACCGTGCTTAACAGCATTTTCTACCAACGGTTGGATGGATAGAGGAGGGAGTAGGATATCAATATTCGGATCTATCTTCCAGACAACAGATATCCTTTCTGCAAATCGAGTCTGTTCAATATACAGATAAGATTCTACCAATTCCAGTTCATGGGAGAGGTTCACGAGCTCTCCGACATTTAAAAAGTCAAAACTGATTCTTAAGAAAGAAGTAAACGCCCCAATGAGCTCCTGCATTTTTTTAGTATCCAAATCACTGAGTGCGGCAATAGAGTTCAACGTATTGAATAAAAAATGTGGTTGTATCTGTGCTTGTAGATATGCTGCTTCTATCCGTACCCGTTCATTGAAGGATAACTTCATTGCAGTTAAAGCCCGAATACGATATTTAAGCTCCACTGCGTCCACAGGTTTTGTGACATAATCATTGGCACCGGACAAAAATCCAGTATAAATATCCTCAGGCTGGCTACGGGCAGTAAGCAATAGAATCGGAAGCTCATATAAGGAGTAGCGAGTACGAACCTTCTGTGTTAATTCGTATCCCGACATCTGTGGCATCATAACATCGCCAATAAGTAAGTCCCAGTTCCTTTTATCCAACAATTCCAATGCTTCATGGGCTGAGTTCACGGTAGTTATGATATAAGGTTCGGTTTCAAGAATACCCTTTAGTACATTCAGATTGACAGGATCATCATCTACCACCAGAATATTTACCTTAATCTCTGTAAAAAGCGGTGGAATTTTTTCAGAGTGATTACTTGGCTGATGTTCGGAAATTCCCCACTCAGTCATCTGTCTATGAATCTCATCTGCCATATACGAAACTGTAGGTTCCGTCTGTCTTATTATCTGTTCGCTGTAAGAATCGGCAAGAGAGAGTGTGAAACTAAAAGTTGAACCTTTACCAAGCTCTGATTGAATGCGTAGGCTGCTTCCATGCAGTTCTACCAGCTGCCGGCATATGCTTAATCCCAGCCCAATTCCACGCCCGTCATTTATTCCGTGAGGGCCTTGCTCATAGGGTAGAAATATCCTTGCCATAGTCTCTTCAGTCATGCCCACTCCGGTATCTGTCACATAGATAAGAACCTGTCCGTCCTGTTCCTCAGCCTTAACAGCTACAAGTCCTGCTTCGGTGTATTTGAGCGCGTTGTGCACCAGATTTAATAAAACCTGCACCAGTCTTTTCTCGTCCGCAAGAACTGGCGGCATAGCTTCCGGGATATCCATAGATAGCTGTACTGGCTTACCTTCAATCATATATTGAAGCATACTAATCACACCGGGAACTACCGATTGAACCGAAATAGGTTCCTGTTGTAAAATAACACGATGCTCCTGAAGACGGACCACATCCAGTAGATCACCAAGCATATGAGACATACGGCGGCTGATTGTAATCAGCAGCTCCATATCTTGACGGCTACTTTCGTAAAGTCTGTCCTTTTCCTTTGTGACAATATTTTGCGCGATATTCATGATTCCGTGAAGCGGTGTGCGCAGCTCATGTGAGGTATTAGCCAGAAACTGGTCCTTAAGTTTGTCTGCTTTTTTCAGCTGCTCATTCAGTTCCATGTTCTCTTTAGCATTTTGAAAATACTTTTTAAACCAATAAGCTGAGAAGCCCACGATGGCTGCGATAATATCTAAAGGATAATAGACAATTGAATAGTGTCCGTTACTATCCCACAAATTCCATAACAAATTAGAAACGATCGCCGCACCTGATAACAGCAGAAAAACAACATCTTTATCATCTTGCTTTTTGAACAATAAGCGCCCTAAGCTATAGAGCAACCAAATGAAGGGAATATACTGGAATACTTGAATGATTCCCAAATGAATGGATGTGCTGACCCAATAAGCTGGGACGGTAAGTATAAAAACAGAATAAAGACCAAGACTCACTACGTATGCACGTAACCCCTTATTGATTTTGGCAACTGAGGTGAATTTTCTAAAAACAAGAAGAATAAAAAGATTTTGCCATAAAAAAGCAAGCAAACGGATCTTTAATGACCAGGTATAATTAATCGGCACTATTGCAAGAAGTAAGTTGTCATTACGGGCTAAAATGATAACAGCTACGGATAATGTCATTAACCCTACAAGAAACAAGGCTCGTTCTTTAGGATTAAATAAATAAAGAATGCAGGCATAGAGCCCATGCAACAACAGGATGATTGCTGTTAACATTTGAAAACCTACGGTATAAAAGTATGTACGGTCAACTTTTTCCTGAGAACCAAAATAAACAGGCCCTCCAATCCCCCCCTTATAGGGTAGATCAAAGTTTGCTACACGAATAAACACATCAATTACTGTTGTGTTTTTTGTGAAATAGGATACTTTATATGAGGTGGTCTTGGGCACATAAGTATCGGCATCAAGAGATATTGTCCCATTATTGAGCACTGTGCTGCCGTTAATTTCTACACTGGATGCAGTATAGATTTGTTTGATCCAGAATGCTACAGGCTGCTGAAGGGGTTCTACCAAAATTCGCAGACGATACGTACCAAAACCGTATGAAGAAGGGTCATCCGTTCCTATCGCGCGGCTCCAGTCTCCGGGAACTTGAAGCGGGAGGGAAGGTTCTGGTAAAGTTGAACTATCCTTGGACGTTACGAATTGCGAAGGATAGAAGCTCCATTCACCATCCAGCCTGAATAAATTATCCTGCTCCAGATCCTGGCCGCGTAAATCCAGTACACCATTGTTAATCACAGGTACAGTGTTGGAAACCTTAAATATACTCAACCAAATGCAGCGTAGGCCAAAGAGAATGCTGATAAAAAGTAGAATGATAGCTAATTTGTTTAGGATAGTTTTATTTTTCATGAGAACATTATAGCAAATAATTCTAATCTAGAATCTAAAATGAAGATTATTTACATAAGTAGGAGAAGTAATGAGCAATGGACACTGCGTGGGGTTAGGAGGAATGATCTCCCCATGGAAGAAGCACGATGTAACTCCTTGAACACTTGAAAGACTGGAATACACGAATACACGAATACTTCAATACTTGATTGGTGCTTTGCTGTTGGGCGCCTGGATTACCGAATGTGCTATTTTGCTGTTTGTTTGGCGTCTGTGATACCGGATGTGCGACTATGCTGCTTGTTATGCGTTTTGTATTCCCACACTCCCACGCTCTCTCTTCACCATGAGCGATCGGACTCAGTTGCAGCTATTTGGCTGAATTTTGTCTTTTAAGAAGTGTTTCGGACCCCAGAGGCGTTATTCGTTCCAAATATGCGCGATATGAGGGATTTTCGAGCCAATAGCGACTATAGAGTCCGATAGGTTCTCAAATGAGCCGAATTATGGCTAATAGCGACTCTGGAGTCCGATAGACTTCACTCATGCTTCTATTGTCATTTGTCTTAAGCTTGGCTTCTCGTTTATTGGTGAATATGATGTTGAATACCCCGTTGGCACTACCATTCGATGTAATGACTGGAGGTTAACGGTGGATTCTCCTTAATCCTAAAGGGTATATTATTAGATAATTTAATGCAGACAGGAGTGTAGATACGATGATTAAAGGTTTCGGAGGAATATTCTGGAGAACTAAGAATCTTGAAGCTACAAAAAAGTGGTACAGTGAGGTGTTGAAGCTTGACATAGAGAATTGGAATGGGACTGTGATAAAACCTCAAGTGGGAAATGAGACTATCTTTTCTTTCTTTACCGAGGATGATAGTTATTTTCCAACAGAACAACAAGTGATGTTAAATTTCCAAGTGCATGATCTAAACGAGACGATTAAGCATTTTGAACAGATTGGTGTACCTCTTGCAAAGAAAATAGAGATTAGTGAATTTGGAAAGTTTATTTGGATTGAAGACCCAGAAGGTCGACTGATCGAGCTTTGGGAGAAATAAGGAGTTGCACATCTTTGCTATTGAGCTAACAGGTGCGTTAGTTTAATAAAAACTCAGTTCAACATCTAACTGTAAATGAATTAGGGATTAAAGTTGAATTAACTCCTTGGGTAATACTTCTTCAAAGCTTTCAGCTCCTTGGAAGAATTCATTAGCTTCTATCACCTGAGGTGCGGCGCTTGCGTTGCATGCATGGCTAACAGAATACTATTCTCACCCAAATAGGGAGCATACCATCTAGGTGTACTCCCTATTGCATTGAAGGAACTGGAAAATTAGTGCAACATTTCACCTATTAATAAAGTCAATAAAGATGTTATGAAATAAAATCATAAGAGCAGGTGGTAAATTGAATCTTCGTTTAATCACGTTAATATGTTTATTCACATTCGCGTTCTTTATTGCAAATGGACAAGATGCTAAAGCTTTATCCTGTGTCGAGATAGGAAGTCCCCAAGAAGCCCTAGAGGTCTACGGTGGAGCTATTTATGGTGAAGTAAAACAAATAAAGGTTGATTTGAAACAAGTAGGATTTGCGGGGCCAAAAGAGAAAATCAGATATATATTAGTGGATGTTGAACGAAGTTGGAATACTGAAGTTGACTCTCAAATTATTGTGGGAACAGACTACACTTGGGGTTTTGATTTTAAGGAAGGTAATAAATACTTAATATACATTAGCGAAGTGGATGGCGTAACAAGCAGTAGTCCATGCAGTTCAACCATTGAAATGAATAACCTTAACCAAGCAACAGAACTATTCGGTGAAGGACTTCGACCCAAACAGCAAGTACACATAGAATACAAGATGTGGTTAATGTTTGAGCAGGATACTGATTTGTATATCGTAATTGCAATAGTACTAGTAGTGATTTCAGTCATTTACCTGAGAGCAAGAAAGAAAAAGAGCTAAGTGTAATCTTATTGCACTAACGGTTAGGATAGTTCAATAAAATTAAGAAAAAGATAGCTGAACTAATTACTATTTCATTCATAACATGTGAGGTGCGAGTTGAACTTAGTAGATACGATCATAAAAAGATTTAACCTTAATGTATTAAGTATAGATAATGTTCCTGAGTCCTTTAGTTCACAAGTATACAAGCTGAATCTTACTAATGGAGAAACGGTGTATGCGAAGATCCCTTATAACAGGGATAAGCTATATCGCGAATATCGTATGCTTGAACTGTTGAGGGAGGTATTACCGGTTCCAAAGTTGTTAGATTTCTGGAGTGGGGATGACTTAATTTCTGGTGCATTACTTTTATCGGAGATTAAAGGTATACCATGTACAGGTGCTATTGACGATGAATTAGCATTTCAAATTGGGGTACTTCACGCAAGGCTGCATGAAGTTAAAATGCCGGGATATGGTGTGGAAGGATTAGACGGTTTTCAATTTTTTAATCAGAACAATTGGAGACTTTATATAAGAAATAGCTTTGAAAAATTTATAGAACCTTGCAAGGAAGTCCTTGAGAGAGGACTTTTCGAAAAATGTATTAATCACTTTGAGAGTGCTTTTTCAGTTTTGCCTCCTCCTGATGACCCCTGTGTTGTTCATATGGACTTTCGACAAGGTAATATACTAACAAATAATAATGTGGTTGCTGGAATTATTGATTTTGAGAGTGCACGGGGTGGATCCTCTGAAATTGATTTCACAAAAATTAACCGATATGTTTGGGAAGTGAATCCTCAAAGTAGAATTTCGTATAAAAAGGGATATTCAACAATTCGTCCTCTAATGGATTTGGAAACAATACTACCCTTTTATAATTTTTACGATGCTTTTAGTGCTGTTGTCTGGTGTAAAAATAGAGGGATTGAAAAGAATAGGGCGTTCCTAAAGGAAAGTATTTCTGTATTGCAGAAATCCGTAGGTTGCTGAAATTACGGGACACGTTAGTTTGCGAAGGATATTCCTTGTTTTACGGAGGAGATGATAATCTGAAACTATTTATTGATTGGCTAAACCGCAATCGAATACGTCGATGCGAAGCCTGTAACACTGAGCTTAATATTTATTCATATTTCTCCGATGAATCGCAGATTTTGTACTGTGTTGCATGCAATAGGTATTATATTAGGGCGGACAAAAGCTCTCCCATATTTAAGTATGAAGTTTCCGAGGGGCTTTTAAAGATATGGGAAATGGACCCTTATCATTGTTATTATACAGGGATTCCAATTAGCGAAGCATACGAGCCGAAGTGGATTAAATTTCTCCGTAAAATATTAAGATAACAGGAAACGATAGTTAAATAACGAGTTAAGACGACGAGCTACCTGCATTATGGGTAACTTTGTTACGTTAGCGGACATGATAGTGAATAAAGGATAGAATGATAGAGAAGGGCGAAGATTAGATTGGTAGTAGCTGTCGAATTGTAATGTTGCAACGATGAATATAATAGCCCAAGAAGATTTTCGTCCAGCTGGTTGAACTTACTCCAGCTGGTGCAGAAATATTGGGTGCTATCTACGAACAATATCCTGAGTGGAACCAGCATCTAATAACTAAACTTGTACTTGTACCAGAGCAATGGGATAAGATAGCAGACTCTATTGACAATTTCATGCTAACTTTTGAAAAAAACAGAAAATCGAAATGGGGAGTGTGTTTATGGAAAATATATACAACAAATTACATACCGCAGAAATACTGAGCCGTATCGAGAATTTAAGTCCAAATTCTAAACCACAATGGGGAAAGATGAATGTTGCTCAAATGTTGGCTCACTGTTCAGCGTTTCAAGACATCGCAATCGGAAGTTCCTTTCCCCCAAGACATTGGCTAGGAATATTAATAGGAAGGTTTGTAAAATCTATTTTTTACAATGACAAGCCGGTACCACACAATATGTCAACAATTCCGACCATACTTATTTTAGATGACAGAGATTTTGGGAAAGAAAAAGAAATACTGAAACAAAAGATTTTAATTTTTCAAAGTAACGGTCCGGAAAAATGTTCATCCCATCCACATCCTTTTTTCGGAAAATTCACTCCGGAGCAATGGGGTAAAGGGATTTATAAACATCTAGACCATCATTTAAGACAATTTGGTGGTTAGTATTTTTTCGCAATGAACAATAATATATTATTGACATAAAATCCCTATTACTTTATATTGTATCTAATTACATTGCAATCAAATGCGACGAAGAGGACAAGTAAATCCGGATATGTCGATCAGAGAACTGCTGGTTGGTGCGAGGCAGTGGACACCCGAATCGAACAATCGCCTCAGAGCTGGCTCCCGAAATCATAGTAGGCGGGCCCGGGATTCTGCCGTTACAAAGAAGCATCGTTGTTGGACGATGGCAGAGAGGGTGTATTCACGAATACACTAATCAGGGTGGTAACGCGGAATCTACTCCGTCCCTAATGGGACGGAGTTTTTTGCGTTCATATAAATAAATAAGGAGGAGTAACGATGTTCCAAAAAATCAATGTTTCCGATCGCATACTAAGCCAGGATATGTTTATTGCTGATGAGGTTCAATACAACCTGATTCACCTTATTTGCGAGTCGAAGAGTTCTAGATGCTTAAAAGATTCTAGTGAAACAATGATCTATGCCCAGTCAACGGGACATAACGCATGGCTTTGGAGTTCTAAGGAGATTGCCGAGGATAAGAAGATCGTTCTCTACGAAGAACTTATAGAATTCCTTAAAGGGACAACATTATCGGGAGTATCTGGAGAACCAAAAACAACAGAACGTTTTGCACAGCTGTATTCTCAGGCAAATAATCTTCAATATGAGTCCACGATGACTATAGAATCTTATTTCTGTACAGATCCAAAGAAACCTTTGAACGTAAAGGGCATAATGCAACAAGCAACGAGAAAAAATGTGGCCATTGTAGCAGAATTTTTGGCGGGTTTCTCAGAGGGGGCTTATGGGATTACGGTGAACCCAGAAACTAAAATTCTAGATGCCAAGAGGATGATTGAGACAGGTGACTTGTATTTATGGTTTGTAGACGATAAACCTGTATCGATGGCGTACATTGCACATCGGTCGGCAAGATATTCCAGATTAAATGCGGTATACACACCTCCGTCTTGCCGGAAAAAAGGTTATGCAAGTGCACTAGTAGCAGAGTTATGTTCTGTACTTTTATCGGAGGATTTAGTGCCCATGCTTTATGCTGATTTAAAGAATCCTGACTCCAATAAGGTTTATCGAAATATTGGTTTTGTGGAAAGCGGAAAGATTGTTGACATCAAGTTCAAATAGGCACGAAAGGGCTACCGCAAGGTAGTCCTTTTTCTATGATCAATATGTTACTTGGCATTACTTTTATACAATTTAACATAGTTTGTAAGTTCAGCTATCGCGAAAAATTGCTTCGTTAATTGAGAATTCAATTTTTGTAAGGCAAGCTGAAAGGATACCTCCACTTTTTTGTAGTTATGTGTTTCTATTTCATTCAAAAGCTGTTTCATATTCTCGATATAATAAACAGTTTTCCTTAAACTGCTGATAAGAATAATTTTTCTTAATTCCGTTAAAGTGAAGACTCTGTAGCCATTATCTTTGTTCCTATTCGAAGAGATTAGCCCTTCTTGTTCCCAATGCCGAATAGCTGATGGATTAACTCCTGCCATTTGTGCAACTTCACCAATCGTCATTGAATCTGTTACAGTTAAATCTTTGTATTTTGTTAAATCAACATCCCGAAACATGCGTAAAACTTCCTCTAACCTTTCTTTTTCCACTTGGGTCTTATGTTGCTCTTGATTGATTGCCCAAAGAGCAGACTCCATCTGCTGGCCTTTAATCTTCCTCATCACATCGTACACAACCGGAATTTCATATCCCTGCAATAATGCCCGAATGGTAATAAAAGCTTGCACATGGATGGAAGTGTAACATCTGCGGTTGCTGGCGGTCCTTGGTACATCTGGAATTAAACCTTGATCTTCGTATCTCCTTAAAGTAGTGGTACTCACATTTAATTGCTTAGCTATCAGTGTAGGTGTATATATCTCTTCCATAATCATCATCGCCCCAAAACATTAAAGTTGAACCTTCAAGTGCTACAACAATATTAAATCGAATTTAGGCAGATATATCAAGGGAGGTAAAGGGATAAACCGAAAGATTGCATGAATGTCATATGATACTTTTATAGAACACAAAGGAGTGAGTTCATTGAAAAAGATAATACAATTAGCAAACCAATCAGAAATAGAAGTAGGTATGGCAGGGCTTCCAAATCGTCCAACCATCATGTTACCCATCGCTAAAAAATCTGTGTACAATCAGGAAGCAGAAAACTTAAAGCTGTGGGGAGTAGATCCCGAATTAGGTAAACATTTTGTTGAAGGACTAGCGGACACTTTTCAAGTGCTTTATTTCGATTATGAAGGTCATCTATTTCAACATCCAGTGGAAAATCTAACAGCAGATCATATTGTGAAGGATCTTCTCCACATTGCGGATGAAATGAATGTTACAAGCTTTAGTTACTACGGTTATTCCTGGCTTGCGTTGATTGGATTGCAAATGGCTATAAGAACAGATCGCTTGGAGAGTTTGGTAATGGGAGGTTTTCCACCCTATAATGGCCCCTATCAAGAAATGAGGGTTGTGACCCATAAAACACATACACAAGCTTTGAGTAACCAAAATGAATCTGTGGAAAGCCCTGCTGGACCGGATAATCCAAACGAAATGGATTGGGACAATATAAAGGTTACCATAGATACCCGTGTTACAGCACAATTTGTCTCCCTATACCAGAGCCTCACAGCCTTTGATGATCGCAGAATTCAACATTTGCCTAGTCTCCCTAAACTAGCTTTTGCAGGTGGAAATGATACGATCGTATACGGTGAAAATTTCGGGAGCGTTACCGTTGACATCGTCGGGTTGTTAAAAAAGAATAAGGAGCAGTTGGCGGATTTAGGCTGGGATGTTGAAATCCTTTCGGGAGCCCAGATGGACCATACAAAAGCTATGCAGCCAGCAGTAGTTGTACCACTGATTAAGCCATGGTATATGAACGTGTTACTAAAAAATACTGGATTGTAATTGTGGCAGATACAAAAATCCAGTGAATTAGGTATCCCAAAAGAACAATACTTTTTAGGGTAAAATCTTTAATTTGAAGAGATTAAATAGTAAACGATCTATGATAAGATTCCATATGTAATCGCTTACATTAATATATATGGAAGGAAGTGGTGTTGCGAATCTGCCCCAACAAGAAATTGCTCGACTACTAGAAATACAGACAAGCAGTATGTAGGTATGTAGTGACAAAAAATTTCAGGAGGTAGATTATGTTTAAATTTAACAAGAAAATCGTGACTGTAATTATGGCCGCTTCAATGAGTTTCAGCTTGTTTGCAGCAACCTCAAGTGCAGCGACAGACTATTGGCAAAATTGGACCGATGGTGGCGGGACAGTAAATGCTACTAATGGATCTGGTGGGAATTACAGTGTTACATGGTCAAATACTGGTAACTTTGTTGTTGGTAAAGGTTGGAATACTGGATCCCCATCTAGAACAATAAACTACAATGCAGGCGTCTGGGCACCATCCGGCAATGGGTATTTAACTCTTTATGGGTGGACGAGAAACTCCCTCATAGAATATTACGTCGTTGATAGTTGGGGCACTTATAGACCTACTGGAACCTATAAAGGTACCGTGACTAGTGATGGAGGCACATATGATATATATACGACTACGAGAACGAACGCCCCTTCTATTGATGGTACGGCAACCTTCACACAGTTTTGGAGTGTAAGACAATCCAAGCGAGCAACGGGAAGCAATGTCGCGATCACTTTTGCCAACCACGTTAATGCTTGGAAAAGTTACGGAATGAATCTGGGCAGCAGTTGGTCTTACCAGGTATTAGCGACAGAAGGATATCAAAGTAGCGGAAGCTCAAACGTAACAGTGTGGTAATAACAGGTTATCTATAAGTAATCACTATCATTGCTAAGGTTGTCGGTCCACAACCGGCAGCCTTAGATCATTCTAGATCATTCAGCAAATGATACTTAACTACATACCAGTGGTTGGAAAGGAGATATATCCATGAGAAAACTATTAATTTCTCTTTTAATAGTTGTTGCTATCAGCGCTTGTTCGCAAGAAAAGCCTGAACAGAAGGATACTTATGTATTGGTCAAAGGTGGAAATTTCATTAACACAAATTCCAACTACAAAAGTACAACTATATCAAATTTCTATATCGGCCAATATGAAGTTACTCAGAAAGAGTGGGTTGAAATAATGGGAAGCAACCCTTCAGCATTCAAAGACGACAACTTGCCAGTAGAAATGGTTAACTGGTATGACGTAATAGATTACTGTAATAAAAGAAGTATAAAAGAGGGGCTCAAACCCTATTACAATATAGATAAAAATAAAAAAGATCCGAATAATAAAAGTGATAACGATACTTTAAAATGGACAGTAACACTCAATGCAGGAGCTAATGGTTACCGATTGCCTACAGAAGCAGAGTGGGAATATGCTGCGGGTGGAGGACAGTTGAGCAAAAGTTACACCTACAGTGGAAGCAATAAAGCAGATGAAGTAGCATGGTATTGGCAAAACGCTGGAGAGAAATTCTTATCAGGAGATTGGAACTGGCCGATCATAGAAAACAACCATAACAAAACAAAATCTATTGGTGGCAAAAAACCTAATGAGCTAGGTCTTTACGATATGTCAGGGAATGTTAGGGAATGGTGTTGGAACTGGTACGGAGATATAGATAGTAAGAGCGGTTCTTTCCGGGTTGTAAAGGGTGGCGGGTGGATCGGCGGCATTAACAACAACGAGATTTCATTTCGGGGAAAGTTCGAAGCGAATGGTATGGGTCCTGATCAAGGTTTTCGAGTGATTCGTGGTGAGTAGACGGGAACAAGACATACCAAGTATAATCGGAAAAAGCTGAAAAGGGTTTGATTAATATACAAGCTTTGCGCTCGAATATAATCAAACCCCAATATGTATGTTGCTATATTTCTTCGATCATTTGGATTAATTTTGACAACGCACTAGTAAAAACCGCGTTCCGGCGATACACAAACCATACCTGCAAATCTCGATATCCTTCAGGCAGACGGTGGGAAGTAATTACTCCCGCCTCTTCGGCCTTAGAGATCGAAGATTGGGGCAGCATAGACACGCCGAGTCCAGCGGAAACCCCACTTAGAATTACATCTAACGTTCCGTATTCCATAATCTTATAAGAGCTCACCCCGCTTTCATTTAGGAAACTCTCAGCTTTGGCACGATGTGTACATCCGACGTCGAAAAACAACATTGGCTTTGTAAGCAATTCGCGCATATCGCTCTTACCTGGTTGTGAGATAAGCACCAGCTCCTCTTCGAAAGCAACTACATGTTCTATATCAGGCTGGTCAATGGGTCCATAAACAAAGGCTCCATCTAGTTGGTAATCAAGCACTTTTTGTAAGAGTTTATGCGTTTCTCCCGTTATAAGCGATAGATTAACATCGGGATATCGTAAGTGATATTCGGTTAGCAGAGGCGTTAGATGAGTAGCCGCTGTTGTTTCGATGGAACCTAAACGGAGCGGACCAGTAGGGTGCTCAGAGTATTGTGTGGTTATTACAGCCTCGTCCATTAGTAATAATATTTTGTCTGTATATGCCAGTAAGTTCTCACCTGCCGGCGTTAACGTCATCCCTCGATTGGATCGGCGAAATAGGGGGATTTTCAGCTGAGCTTCTAGATACTGAATCCGGTTTGTCACATTTGACTGGACATAATTTAAGACTTGAGCAGCCTTCGTTATGCTACCCTCGCGAGCAACCGCTTGAAATATTCTCAAATCTCCACTTTCCATTTCCTTTGCACCTTCTTGGTATGATGATTTATGATAGTCACCTTCAGTTTTGATCATTTTACTGGATTACACCCACTATGTAAAATTTATTATAGATTCATTAATAACAACTTGAGGAAGGGGCTTGGATGATGAAAGCCATTGTACATGCTGGAGAAGGTGGCCTGAAGGGCTTGAACTATAAAGAGATTATGGATAAAAGACCGGGGATTGGAGAAGTGAAGGTTAGGTTAAAGGCTGCAGGGCTGAACCACAGGGACTTGTTTATCATGGATGACAGAACAAAACAGGATACTCCTTTGATTATCGGCTCTGATGGCGCGGGGAGAATTGAAGCAATAGGTGAAGGTGTACTTGATCATAATGTTGGTGAAGATGTCATCATTAATCCGTGCATCGGATGGGAATATGCCGACAATGTTCCTAACGTTCCAGCCATTATAGGGGGACCTTCAGAGGGTACATTCGCTGAGTCAATCATCATTCCAGCGCAAAATGCCGTCAGCAAGCCAGCTTACCTGTCATGGGAAGAAGCCGGCGTGCTGCCCTTATCAGCCTTAACAGCCTATCGGGCGCTGTTTACTAGAGGCTGCTTAAAGAAAGGTGAACGCGTTCTTATACCTGGCATTGGTGGTGGGGTTGCGACTTATGCCATGATGATGGCTTCAGCGGTGGGTGCACGTATCAGTGTCACTTCACGCAGTGAATCGAAAAGACTAGCTGCACTCGCTCATGGAGCTGACCATGCTTTTGACAGTCATAGCAATTGGAAGGAAAGCATGAATGGAGACACCGTTCATCTCATCCTCGACAGCATTGGGCCTGCGACGTTCCCACATTACTTTGATATTATTAAACCCAATGGACGTATTGTCACGTTAGGTGCAAGCTCAGGAGACCGAATGGAAATCCCGACGCGAGCCATATTTTTCCCGCAAATTAGTATCATAGGTAGCTCAATGGGAAGTAGTGAAGAGTTTGCGGATATGCTTCAGTTTATGGAACATCATTCGATTCGACCTATCATTGATCGAGTGTATCCTTTACAAGACACAGTTCAGGCATTTCACCGAATGCAGCAGGGAGAACAATTTGGTAATATTGCGATAAGAATAGAATGAGCTGAGTCCCTTATAACTGGAATTCAAATGCCAAATATATCGATTTCGGAGACAGGAAACCACTTCTTCGAAGCCACATCTTTAAAAAACACTTGAATAGTGTAGGTGCCCTTTGTATTAAAGGAATATGTATACTCGTTGGTTTTGAACCAAAAGTTTTCTTCGCTGTTCTTAATTTGTTGAGCATCAATGGTTTCTGTTTTGTCCGCAGGATCGGTGATCACAACCTTAATATCTGAAATTTCTGCTTTTAAATGATCCACCTGTAATAGAGTAGAAAATGCAAAACGTGACGGGCTTTTTACTTTACCAAAAATCTCTCCATTATTATCGAGCATAACCATGTTTATATTAGGCTTGTAGATTCGAACCGTTTTACCTGATTCATCCAAGGCGAATAGTGCAAATAAATCTTTAGACAACTGTTCAGTCGTCAAGGAAACCGAACCTTCGGATAATATTGCGGGCTGTTTTTGAAGCACATTATTCAAATATAATGATACTTCAGATGAGCCAGCTGCAGCATAAATCACGGTTCCCGGTAAAATCATGATGCAAAATCCTAAAAGAATCAGCTTCCTTAATTTTTTCAATGATTTTCCCTCCTATAAAGCTTTATGTTAATTATACCCATAAGATGGAAGATAGTTTCTTTTACACAATTAATAAAATAAAAGAAGGTCAGTAGAGGGAACTACCCTTACCTGACCTTCTTGGTGTTAAATGAAAGAGTTATTTTTTCTCAGGAGCCAGGATAAGAATGTAACAAAACATTGTGGCATAAAAATAGCATTGGGACTAGATTTCATTTGACAGAGGAGATGTGTTTGGTAAAATTATACATAGGTTTTATTAATAGGAGGTTAGCAATGGATATCGCCATTGAGTTAATTGAAAGTATGTTAGTCAAATTTAGATCGGAAAAGAAATGGACGCTCCAAGCAATCGAGCAATGTACCCAAGAGGATATTACATGGTCCCCAACCGTGGAAAGTAACAGTATTGCAAATTTGGTTGCTCATATTAGCGGGGCAGTACATTCACGAATTGAAACTATCCTTTTAGATATTCCGGATACTAGAGATAGGGAGAGGGAGTTTGAAAGAGGCCTAGAAATGACAAAAGAACAAGCCATAACCATGACCAGGGATGCTTTTGATATTATCATCCAATATCTTGAACGGCTCCAATCTAACCCGGAGTTATTGATGTCACAACCCTTTCTTAATTTACCACCACTTACATATAGCCAAGTAAATAACGAGACTACTGCTCTTAATCTCATGATAGCGATGGTGAGAGAAGTCCATTATCATACAGGCCAAATCATTTATGCAGCAAAAATAAGAAAGGGTCAGCTTGTATGGCAATGACAGTTTAACTAGAGGAACGATACATACACTAACAAAGGACTGCCAAGAGGCAGTCCTTTGTTCACTCTAACTAGAATCCTCTCACACTGCTAGGGGTTACCTTTTTATGTTTTTTAAAGGTGCGGCTGAAGTAGTAGATATCGCTGAAGCCAGTAGTGGTAGCGATTTCAGAAATCGTTAGCTGGGTATGGCGGAGCAAATAATCTGCACGGTCTAAACGGACAGCATTTACATATTCCGATATCGTATGCCCAGTGAGTTCCTTAAAGAGACGGCTGAAATGGAAGCGGCTTAACCCCGCTAGCGCCGCAAGTTCGTCAACTTGAATCGGCTCCTGGTAATGGGTATCGATATAACGCAAAACAGGTGCGAAGCGTTCAACGGTCTGAATACGCCTCTCTTGCTCAGCCTGTGAGAGTACGGTGACGATATGTCTGCGCAACAACAGCGTTAGCAGGCGGTATAACTCGGATTTGACAGCCAGCTCGTAACCAAATTCGCGACGTTCCAGTTCCCGGATAATCGCCAACACACAGTCTGTAATATGTTGATCCCCCCGGATATGGTTACGTAACAGCAGCTGGTTCCGCTGAATCGGGGCGATGAACTTGGTTTCGGCAGCATCGCTTACCGCACTATGCAGCAAAGAAGTATCTGCAATAATCGCATAATACAATAAATCAGAAGAAGCGCTTACCCCATAATGCAGCTCGTTGCTGTTCACAGCAACTAAATCGCCAGTTCGAACGTTGATCGGTGTTCGTCCGCACTCAAAAACAGCCTCACCACTTTCAATAAATATAAACTCAAGATGCTCATGCCAGTGATGTGGGAACAACATAACTCCTTCTTGGTTGAAACGCTGGGTATGTACTTTAATCGGAAACTCGGGATCCGGCATGTCCATGGGTTCCTGTAGATGTTTATCATAGTCCAACATTTATAGACTGCACCTCCTATAGCACAATTGTACAAATGAAACCGCAAGGCTCTGCATGGTGTTTAGGGTTGAAATCATTATAATACGAATCATAACCTATGCAAAATAAAGGAGCGAGTGTTAATGGATAAGATCAAAATTGGCGTGATAGGTACGGGCTCTATCTCCGGCATGCACTTAAGTGCTTATCGGAATAATCCGCAGACAACCATATATGCGGTATGTGATCTGAATGAAGAGCGTGCACGCGAAGTTGCTACAGAATATAACGTCGAGAAGGTATACACGGATTATCGTGAACTACTGGCCAATTCCGAAATAGATGCAGTCAGCATCTGCACATGGAACAACTCTCATGCCGAGATCAGCATTGCGGCGCTTGAGGCAGGCAAGCATGTGCTTGTGGAAAAGCCGCTTTGCCGTACGGTTGAAGAAGCGCTTCAGGTACAGCAAGCAGTGGAAAAGAGCGGCAAGATTTTGCAAGTAGGCTTTGTACGACGTTATGACTCCAATGCCCAGCTCCTTCAGACATTGGTGGAACAAGGAGAATTCGGCGAAATCTACTATGCAAAGGCAACGACGTTCCGTAGACTAGGCAATCCCGGCGGCTGGTTCAGTGATATTGAACGCTCAGGCGGCGGACCGCTGATCGATATTGGCGTCCATGTGATCGATCTTTGCTGGTATTTGATGGGCCGTCCGAATCCAGTATCGGTAAGTGCCAATACCTACCGGAAGCTCGGCAATCGTTCTAATATTAAGAATCTCTCTTTCTATAAAGCCGCGGATTACGACGCAGCGAACAATACGGTGGAAGATTTAGCAAATGCACTAATTCGCTTTGAGAATGGAGCTTCGCTGATGGTCGATGTCAGCTTTACACTGCATGCCAAAGAAGACGAGCGCTCAGTACGCCTGTACGGGGACAAGGGTGGTTTTGAAATCGATCCTGAGATAGTCATCGTTAAAGAACAGGCGGATACGATCGTCAATACCTATCCGCAGACTGATAATAAAGGATTTGAGTTCAACAGTGCATTCCAGAATGAAATTAATCATTTTGCGAGCAACATCAGTACCGGCTCTACACCGATTAGTCCTGTGCAAGACGGCGTTACAATCATGAAGGTACTCGGCGCGATCTATGAATCCGCAGCCAAAGGTGAAGAGGTGAAACTATGAAGTTAGGAATCAGCACTTACAGTCTGCATTCAGCTTTTTCGACGGGTGAGCTCACGCTTGAAGGAGTCATTGAGACGATCGCCGATCTGGGCGCAGAACATGCGGAGATTGTACCCTTGGGTATCAATTTGGTTGAAAATCCTGAGCTAATTGATCAGATTGTACGAACAGCAGCGGGTCGTGGACTAGAGTTATCCAATTATGCTATCGGGGCGAACTTTGCCGGGCTAGAGACAGCGGAAATGCAGCGGGAAGTCGAGCGGGTAAAGCGGGAAGTAGACGTGTGCGCGGCATTAGGCATTCAGCGGATGCGGCATGATGTAGCCTCCTCAAACGATCTATCCATCACGCATTTTTTGGAAGAGCTTCCACGTTTGGCTGAAGCCTGCCGAGAAATTGCCGATTATGCTTCAGGTTTGGGCATTACGACCAGTGTGGAGAATCATGGATACTTTATTCAGCACAGCGATCGTGTACAGGCGCTGGTTCATGCCGTAGGAAGAGACAACTTCCGTACAACACTCGACATTGGGAATTTCCTGTGCACAGATGAGAACCCGCTAATAGCTGTACCTAACAACATCAAGCTTGCTTCGATGGTGCATTTCAAAGATTTCTATATTCGTCCACAAGACCGCCAGCCTGGCGAAGGTTGGTTCCAATCCTCCGGTGGGAACTGGTTGAGAGGTGCCATCGTTGGTCAAGGAGACATCGACATGCCAAGTGTAATTCGAATCGTTAAAGAAAGCGGTTACGACGGATATATCTCTGTAGAATTTGAGGGAATGGAAGAGTGCCGTAAGGGAACAAGACTGGGGCTGGAATACATCAAGCGGGTTTGGAACCAAATCTAATTCATTATACTGGAGGATTATTGCCATGGTTAAGCCAATTATCACTAATAAAATCGGTGTTATCGTAGACAGCTTTCAGGTTGGAGTGAAAGAGGGATTGCGTAAGGCAAAAGAAGCTGGGGCAGATGGAGTTCAGATTTATGCGGTGCAAGGCGAATTTGATCCCGCTACTCTCTCTCAGTCAGCACGCCGTGAATGGAAGGATTACATTGCTTCGCTGGGTTTAGAAATCTCTGCCCTCGTTGGAGATTTAGGCGGACATGGCTTTCAGGATCCTGCCCAGAACCGTGCCAAAATTGAAAAGTCCAAGCGCATTATGGAGCTGGCTAAGGAGCTAGGTACAGATATCGTAACTACACATATCGGTATTGTTCCCTCTAACCCAGCCAGTAAAATTTATGAAACCATGCACATTGCCTGTGAGGAACTTAGCAGATATGCACATGAGATGAATTCTTATTTTGCGATTGAGACTGGGCCAGAACCCGCTGCACGTCTGAAGACTTTCCTCGACGGTCTGGGTTCCAGAGGGGTTTCCGTTAATTTTGATCCGGCCAATATGGTCATGGTGACTGGTGATGATCCGGTGCAAGGTGTTCATACTCTAAAAGATTACATTGTACACACCCATGCTAAAGATGGTCTCAAGCTTGCCGATATCGATCCGCGCGATGTTTACGGTCAATATGGTTATGAAGCACCAGCATTAGACCATGAGAAGATCGCTGAAATGGCCGAGACCGGCTCGGCATTCCGTGAAGTTCCGCTCGGAGCGGGTTCTGTTGATTGGAACAACTATCTGCAAGCGCTGAACGACATCGGTTATACAGGATTCCTGACCATAGAACGGGAGGTTGGCACTAATCCGGAGGAAGATATCCGCCAGGCTGTGAATTTTTTGAAGGGTTTTCGGCTCTGAACACGGTAGTAATAAAGATTAAATAGTTCATCCAAACAGTCCCTGTGAAAAAAGATCTTACATCCATTGGGACTGTTTGTGTTATAGAGTGTGCGGGAAAGACCTAGGACGGTAATGTTCTGAATTTGGAAAGAAGGTGTGACGATGACAGCAGAACGTTTGCTCCTCCGCCGGGCGAAAGTCCTGAATGGAACGGAAATGGACATTGTCATAGCTGATGGCAACATAGTCCAGATAGTTCCCGGTGGCACCGCCGAAGACCATGGTTTCAAGGTCGTGGAAGCCAATGGGGCATATGTCTCTAGCGGCTGGATCGACTTGCATGTACATGCGTTTGCAGAACTGAATCCGTATGGAGACGAGATTGATGAGATTGGAATCAGATGCGGCGTGACTACGCTCGTGGACGCAGGCAGCTGCGGAGCGGAGCGAATGGGTGAGCTGGCGGAGGCGGGGAAAAAGTCAGCAACGCAACTGCTAGCTTTTCTTAACATTTCAAAGATTGGCCTAATGCGAATTGACGAGTTGTCCCAACTAGAGTGGATTGATCATGAAAAGGTGCTTCAGGCGGTAGTTGCTTATCCAGAATTTATCGTAGGCTTGAAGGCCAGAATCAGCAAAAGCGTAGTGGGTGACAATGGCATTCAACCCCTTCATCATGCGCTGGAGCTCTCGGAGAAGACCGGGCTGCCGCTGATGGTACATATTGGCTCCGCTCCGCCGGATATCCGTGAGGTTCTACCGCTACTTCAACGCAACGACGTGATAACCCATTATCTAAATGGTAAAAGCAACAATTTATTCGATAAGGAGAATCGTCCGCTCCAGGTATTGAGAGATGCTATTGAGCGAGGAGTTCACTTGGATGTGGGACACGGTACGGCTAGCTTCTCGTTCGCTGTGGCCGAGGCGGCCAAACAAAACGGTATTGATCCGGATACGATCAGCACAGACATATACAGAGGCAACCGTATGAATGGTCCCGTCTACTCCATGGCGAATCTGTTGGACAAGTTTCTCGCACTGGGATATTCCCTTGAAGAAACAATTGCGCGGGTGACGAGCAGAGCAGCCCAGTGGCTGGGACGCCCGGAACTTGGGGAGATTCGGATCAATAACAAGGCAAATTTGACCCTTTTTCGTGTGACGGATGAGAAGATTGAGCTGGTAGATTCTGAGGGGGAACGCCGGGTAGCGCAGCAAACCATTCAAGCAATAGGAGTGATCATAGGTGGCAAATACATGGAATGCGAAATACGGCCTGAAAAGAGTAATTAATGCAAGCGGCCGGATGAGCATCCTCGGGGTATCGGCACCGACCGATACGGTGATGGAAGCTATGCGCCAAGGTGGACAAAGCTATGTGGAAATCGCCGATTTGGTGGATAAAGCGGGAGATTATGTTGCACGTCATACAGGTTCTGAAGCAGCGGTGATCGTGAACTCGGCTTCCAGTGGAATTGCTTTATCCGTGGCGGCGCTGGTAACCCGCGGTAATATTCGTACAAGTCTGCGGCTCCATCAGGATAGCATTTTTAGAAATGAAATTGTAATGCTAAAAGGTCATAACGTACAATACGGTGCACCAGTAGAAACCATGGTTTATCTCGGTGGCGGTAAGGTGGTGGAAGCAGGTTATGCCAATGAAGGACGGGCGGAGCATTTGGCCGCTGCGATCTCGGATCAGACTGCAGCTATTTTGTACGTCAAATCTCATCATGCCGTTCAGAAGAATATGATCTCGGTAGAGGAAGCTTGGGCTGTGGCCCAAACTCATAACGTACCGCTTATTGTAGATGCTGCAGCGGAAGAGGATCTGCAGAAATACGTGCAAATATCCGATCTGGTTATTTATAGTGGCTCCAAAGCTATAGAAGGTCCAACATCCGGACTTGTGGCGGGAAAACGTCTTTATATTGAATGGCTGAAAGTGCAGCTTCACGGCATTGGCCGCAGCATGAAGGTTGGTAAGGAAACATCCTTCGGCCTGATGCAGGCGTTGGATGAATATGCTCACAAGCAGGATACAAGCGAAAAGGAAAAAGCTACGCTCCAATTGCTGATGCCGCTCGACGGGCTTCCCGGAATTCGGGTAGCTATCGTGCAGGATGAAGCAGGCCGGGCAATTTATCGTGGACGCATCCATGTGGACCCGAATCAGTGCGGAATAACAGCACTTGAGCTATCCCAGCAGCTTCAACAAGGTGAAGTGGCTATATACACTAGAGACTATGGGGTAAGGCAAGGTTATTTTGATATTGATCCGCGTCCGCTAATGGGTGATGACATAGAAATGATTACTGCGAGGATAAGGGAATTGACAGGAGGGGCAAGCAATGTCTGAAATTAACAAGCGGTTCTATAAAGGTCGGGTGGCCTTAAACGTATTGGCTAAGGATATAGAAAATGCCAAAGAAGTGTTTACTGCCGCCGAAGGTTATGTACTGGTCGGTGTATTGTCCAAAGACTATGCAACGGTAGAGGAAGCCGTGCAGGCGATGGAGGCATATGGGCGGGAAATTGACGGTGCGGTATCGATAGGACTAGGCGCGGGTGATAATCGGCAAGCTGCTGTTGTTGCAGAGATTGTCAAATCCTATGCTGGCAGCCATATTAATCAGGTGTTCCCGGCAGTTGGTGCGACCCGTGCCAACCTTGGAGCGAAAGATAGTTGGATTAACAGCATGATCGCACCAACGGGACAACCTGGTTTTGTGAATATCTCCACCGGCCCGGCCAGTGCGGCACAATCTGTACCAGCTGTAATTCCCGTAAATGCGGCGATTGCATTGGTTCGGGATATGGGCGGAAATGCTTTAAAGTATTTTCCGATGCAGGGGCTGAGCCGTAAAGCGGAGCTAATCGCTGTGGCCAAAGCCTGTGCGGAAGAGGGGTTTGCGCTGGAGCCGACCGGCGGTATCGATCTGGACAACTTTGAAGAGATCTTGTCCATTATATTGGAAGCAGGAGTGCCGCAGGTGATTCCCCATGTCTATACATCGATCATCGATCCGCAGAGCGGAAGAACGAGAGTGGCGGACATACAACAGCTGTATCGGACGATGAAAAAGCTGGCGGATCAATATGCCTAAACATATCGCCGCTTTTGGTGAAATAATGATGCGGCTACAGGTACCAGGCTTTGAACTGTTATCTCAGGGTAACCTGCTGAAGTATTCCTTTTCCGGCACCGGCGTCAATGTACTGTCTGCATTGTCCCGATACGGACATCAAGGAAGCATGGTGTCGAGGCTGCCTGCGAATCCTATTGGTGACGCAGCAACAGCCTATCTTCGGCGACTGGGTATCCAGCCGGAGCATATCCAGCGCGGGGGCTCAAGTATAGGGATGTACTTTCTTGAAAACGGATTCGGGGCTCGCCCCTCCCGAGTGACTTATTCCGGTCGCCCGGAGAGCAGCTTCAATACTGCTCCTCCGGGCACTTATCCATTCGCAGAGCTGGCAGACCTCGCGGATGCTGTTCATTTCTGTGGGATAACGCTGGCAATGAACGACGGTGTGCGAAAAGCGATGAAAACTTATGCAGAAACGGTTAAGCAGCGCGGTGGTCTAGTCGTTTTTGACTGCAATTACCGCCCATCGCTTTGGGGAGAGAGAGGCTATGAGCTGGCGCGTTTCCATTACGAAGACATGCTGCATTTGGCCGACATCGTGCTGATGAATGAAAAAGACGCAATGCTAATCCTTGGTATGAAGCCCGAGGGAACTTCAAGGGAAGAACAACTTCAGGAGCTAATTCCCGCAGTAGCTTCACGCTACAGTCTATGTACGATAGCAGGAACGCATCGGTCCATCCATGAAGATAACCGCCATTCGTTGCGCGGTTATATCTTCAAATCCGGTCGCTTCGCATATTCCGAGACCTTAAGCTTTCCGGTGCTTGATAGAGTCGGGGCTGGAGATGCATATGCCAGTGGTATAATTCACGGAGAGCTGGAAGGTTTTGATCCTCAGCATACTGTAGCCTTTGCGGCCACGGCCGGTATGCTAGCCCACACAGTAGAAGGAGATTCTCCGCTGGCCACCGAGCAAGAAGTTATTGGTGTGCTGACAGGTGCTGTAAGAGATATATTGAGATAAAGAAGAAGCTGCCTTACAGGAGAACAGGCCTGTGCGGTGGCTTTTTTTATCGCTACAGACACTGTAACTTTGCTCAGATCAAGAATCTGATCCAATGGCTACAGGCTAGATTTGGCTTATTTAGGTCTTTTTAAATAGGTGTAAAATCTCATTTTTTGCAACTTTATCCTCTAACCGGCGTTAAAGAAGAGAGAATAAGAAGGGGGAGCCTATATGAAAAAGTTAGATCTACTAGCCCTTTTAGCAGTTATTTCAATAATCTTTGTTGGATGTGTCAATACAGGGGATAAAGATAAAGCGAATCAAACGCTAATCGATCTGAGTTCTGTGGACTCCATTACAATCCATAATGATAGCGGCGGATTAATAACCATAACGGACCAAAAGCTAATAGAACGTTTCAATAAAACTATACATACTGCTGAGTATGACAACGCGAAGCTTGATATTGCAGCACCTGATTATGAGGTTACTGTTGAATTGAAGAGTAAAGAAAACGAAAAATTCTCATTCTGGATTATGGGCAATAATAATGGTCTTTTCACCAAATCAGGAGTAAATGGGCATTACAAGTTATCAGAAACGGATAAGGCTGCTTTGATTACCTTATTTCAATCAAATGATCAACAAGTAGAATCAGATAATCTAAAATTAGATGAGACCATCAAGCGAATCACATTAGCAAACTCTCTAGCACATGGTTCAGTGAATGCTAACATAAAGGATGAATACACAGATCATGAAACCATAGATACTTTCGTCCGAGCCATCCGTACCGCTGAACAAATACCAGGGAATTTAAATACCGCAACGCCTAACTACGATATCGTTCTAATTTCAGATAATAATAAATATGCCTTTCATTTATGGATTAACGAGACAAGCGAGCAAGGCATGTTAATGAATGTGAACGAAACGGATACAGGCTACACACTTACTAAGGAATCAACTGCCGAGTTAAAAAAGATTCTGTTCTCGGAAGCAAAATTTAATGGTTTGGAGTTTAATACAGAACGGAACTCTATTGGAGATCTGGTGGCCAAACCGATGGGCCTATCCGAAAATAACTATCTATTAAACGGTGGAGAAGTAGTTGAACTGCAAGGGATCTCTTATCATACCATTCATCTTTTCTATGGCGACCATAATGCTGTCAACGCTTTATTAGCCCATGATCCTGCTACGGATGAGGTAAAGGTGAAATGGAGCGACGAGCTCAACGATTCCAATAATCGATGGAATAATGCTTTTATGAGCAACTATAATATGCTAATCCCGCTGGATGAGGATCATCTATTATTTCTGGAATCGGATGTGACGAAAAAAGCCGGGCAATATCATTTGTCCTCATATAATGTTCTTACAGGAAAGATTGAACGACTTCGGGAAAACTTCTGGCCGCTTTCTGATGATTATGATTACATTTATAAATTTCAATGGAAAGCTGATGAGCAAAAATTGTTTATGCAGAGTTATCTCGGCAATGTATGGATCTTTGATCTGAAAACAGGAAAGGACGATATCCATCTTCTGAAATATCGCGTAATCCCACATTCGACGACCGGGGCGCCATCCCTGTTCCTCTCACCAACTTTTAAGAGATTTGTACATGATGATGAGAGCGGCGAATTAACTTTTTACGATAATAAAGGAGTTTCGCTACGTACTGTACCGTTACCACAAGAGCAATATGTACCTTCTGAGAAAATAAAGTGGAATCCGGCGGGCACGATTGCCTGGATGGATACAGCAGAGATCAACGAAAACCGAATTCTTGACATCGATATCGATTATCTGAAAATAGCTGCACAAAAAATTATTTTTTATAATCAGGATGGTCTTTCCATCGGTTCCATTAAGACTGAAGGCAACCATGAAGATACAGCTATTGAAGTTGTGGGGTGGATGGACGCTAATGTAGCCGTGATAAAATCCTATACTGTAGAACTTATACACAAGGATAATGTAGGGCTTAATGTTAAGGATGTTTCTTATTATCTCTATGATGTAAAAAAGAAGCAGAAGGGGGCAAGCTTTTCGTCCATCCCTTCCAGTGCTACCGTTACTACAGATCTTCGAATGGGCGATGCTGATAATACGGGGGAAATCACTGTGAGTTTTAAAGAAATTACTTATAAAAAAGAAAAATAAATAAGCCTCGGGAGTTCGCCGTAACGATCACACAAGATCATTGGGTAAGCTTTCCGAGGCTTCTTTTTATATTTAAAAGACAAATATTTAAGAATTCTCGAATTCTATATTTGTCCCGCTGTAGAACGGACGGAGGACAGCAGGTCTAGCCGGAAGCCTTGTACTAGAGTGTCACCGTTCATAAGATCGGTCTCATACGCACGATTAAAGCCTAAGCGCTGGTACAGTTTGATGGCTGAAGACATCATTTCCGAGGTGTGCAGGTTCAAGGTGGTGGCACCCAACTGTAGTGATCTCCGTGCAGCATCGCGAATCAGAAGGGTTGCAACGCCAAGACCACGAGCGGATGGAGATACGGCTAGCAGACGTAGGATAGGGGAGTGAATCCCGAGCTCCGGTTTCCCGTAAGCCGTTTCCGAGGAACTGAACAAGAGTGCGCTACCAACGATTTTCTTGTCGATTTCAGCGATGATCCGAACGAGCGGGGTATCACCATGAACGGAATCAAGAAGCGATTTCCGATACTCCAGCCACAACGGCTCAGGCATGATCTCCGAATATTGGTGGTATGCATCTAACAGCAAATCGGCGATAGCATTACGATCTTTATTCTCAGCTTCACGGATAATGATCTTTTGTGACATGTTTTCGCTATCCCCTTTCAGACAAATGTAATGTTCATTCGAATGAAATTATTATACATGATAAATCCTAGTGGAATAAGATGAGTTTCATAATTCTGATTTAGGAATAGAAAAGTTCTATATGAAATAAACATGACTTTCAGTTCAAAATCCGATTGATTTACACGGAATTAATTGTTGACAAAAAATAGGGTGATGACTAAGATATAAACAAAATCTATAGGGTAGCATCGCTTTAATTCATTGTTATTACATCGGAATAGTAAAATTAATAAAAGCATAGGGGGATTAGGGATGAACATTGAAAATATTGAGGCTTTTGTCTACATCAACCATTATGGAAGCTTCAATAAAGCGGCCGAAGTTCTATATATCTCCCAGCCGACAGTAACGGCCCGGATTCAATCGCTAGAAAGGGAACTGGATTGCAAAGTGTTTGATCGGTTGGGCAAGCAGATTAACCTAACGGATAAAGGTAAACAGTTTCTTCCCTATGCCCAGCAGATTCTCCAGATCTATCAGAACGGTAAATATCAGGTTCAGGCTAAGGGACACATTCCAAATGAACTGAGAATCGGCAGTACGGTCTCGGTTTCCAATTATTTAATGCCCCATCTGATGCTCCATTTAAAGCGCAGATATCCTCATATCACAATCAAGCTGATGACAGCTTCTACGGAAGTATTGACTGAAAAGTTGAAATCGAAGGAGCTTGATTTGGCTTTTATCCGTAAGATCGTAAATCCGGCAATTCAAACCTTTCCTTTCTGCGAGGACCCCATCTCACTGTATGTACATGAGGGACATCGCTTTGCTAAAGCACAGCGGGCTTCACTGGAGGATATCCGCCAGGAGACGTTGGTTTTTTTTGAATGTGGCTCTTTAGATTGGATGCGGCTGCATCGTGTATTTGAGAGCATGGAACAGCCGCCGAAGATTGAATATCAGGTAGATAACCTGGAGACAGCCAAAAAGCTGGTATTGAAAAAAGCAGGCATCTGTTTCCTTCCCGCCCTCAGTGTGCAAGAGGAAGTGGCGACGGGGTCGCTGATCCGGGTGGATATTGCGGAGACGGAAGGCATCTCCTTACGAACCAGCTTGATTTCGCTAAATGGAGAGAACGCAGAATTCATCGAAACCCTGCTTGAACTGGGGATTGGTAAAGTCGGAGATCGACTAATTGTATAGATGTATTAAAAAACTCTATTAGCGCATGGACACATGCAGTGATAAAGTTAATTGCATATAATCACAACTAATTCGATAGGGATTATAAAATTAATTTTCGAAAGGCTGGAGGGCATGTGATGAGTGAGGTATACAGGCTGGCAGAACTGAAGGATGCGGAGCAATTACTGGATGTTACATATCGTGCCTATCAGCTGATTCGTGAACTTGGGCTGCATTGGCCTGCGGCCACAGCCGACTTGGCGCTTATTGAAGACAATATAGCTACGAATGAGTGTTATGTGCTTGAAGTTGACGGAACGATAGTTGCGACCATAACCCTTTCAAAGGAAGAAGAGATTAAGAAGATTAGCCCACTGCCTTTTATCAAATGGTTTGCTGCTCATCCAGATTACAGTAACAGAGGTTATGGTGGAAAACTTTTGGATTGGGTGGAAGAGAACATTATTGCTGGACAGTTAGGTTCGGCTGCGGTCACGCTGGCAACGGCGAAGAAACATCCGTGGTTGGTTCAAATGTATGAACGCCGGGGGTACGAACGGTTTCTAGAACTGGATCAGCAGAATGGTGACGGCATTATGTATCTGCTGAAAAAAACACTTACAGACAAACCACAGTTCATTCAAAGGGGATAAAACAATGAAAAAGTCCATTTCACTAGTATTTGCATCGATATTGACACTGGCGATTGCCGGCTGCGGAAACAACAGTAACAGCGCTAGCAGCAATCAGAATGGAAATACAGCAGAAGCTGCGGCACCGGCAAAGGATTCGGCTAAGATAACTAAGATCATTGTGGGCACGGGTACTGCTTTTCCGAAAGTCTGCTTCATTGATGAGAACGGCAAACTCACCGGATTTGATGTGGAGCTGCTCAAAGAAATCGATAAGCAGCTGCCAGAATATGAATTCGAATTTCAAACCATGGATTTCAGCAATCTGCTGCTGAGCCTGGAAACCAAAAAAATCGATTTGGTCGCCCATGTCATGGAGAAAAATCCGGAACGGGAGTTGAAGTACTCTTTTAACAAAGAAGCCTATGCCCACTGGAGAAACCGCATTGTAGTGGCAAAGGATAATAATTCAATCCAATCGCTTGATGATCTCAAAGGGAAAAAGGTGCTTGTAGGTGCAACGAGTGCACAAGCACAAATACTCGAGAACTACAATAAAGAGAATGACAATGCGATTGATATCGTGTATCAGAATGGTGCAGCGAATGATACCGTCGCACAGATTAGTACTGGTCGTGTGGACGCAACGCTGGCTGCAGATTTTGTCCTGCCGATCATTGATCCGCAGAATCAGCTAAAAGCAACGGGCGACGAGCTGTCCTCCGCGGACATTCTCTATGTTTTCCGTAAGGATGATGCCGATTCACAAAAGCTGTCAGATGCGATTGACAGTGCGATTAAAGAGCTGAAGACAGACGGCACACTAGGCAAGCTTAGTACGGAATGGTTGGGTGCGGATGTTACAGCGGATTCGGTTAAATGATTGAGCCGGTGAGCACGGGAAGGGAGGGAATATATGGGCGCACAGTTTGATATCAGCTTTGTATTTTCGTTTTTGCCTAAGTTACTAGAGACTTTAAGCACCACGCTTCTGATTGTCGCCTGTTCTCTACTGACAGGAATTCTTGTCGGCTTTCTCGTAGCTCTGCCAAGACTTTATAAAGTGCCTGTGTTAAAAACCATCTCCGAAATCTATATTTCTTTTTTTCGGGGAACTCCGATTCTTATCCAGCTCTTCTTGTTTTATTATGGTCTGCCCGAAATTATGAAGCTGGTTCATGTCGATATGACCCGGACTCCCGTGCTTGTTTTTGTGATACTTACTTACGGGCTGCATACGGGGGCATACATGTCCGAAATGATCCGGGCTTCTGTAATGGCGGTGGATAAGGGGCAGGTAGAGGCTGCTTATGCTACAGGAATGACGGGGTTTCAAGCCTTTACGCGAATCGTGCTGCCGCAGGCGCTCGGAATCGCAGTTCCGGTATTCTCCAATCTGGTGATTGCTCTACTGAAAGATACGTCATTGGCCTTTACTCTTGGAGTGATGGAAATGTCAGGCAAAGCACAGACGCTAGGCAGCTTAACTCAGCATTTTATTGAAACGTATATCGCGCTTGCGCTAATCTATCTGGTCATCAGCTTTACAATCGAGAAACTGCTGCTTATAGCAGAACGCCGGCTGCTGCGGCATGAGAAACGGAATACACCGGAGAAAAAATCGTTCAAAATCAACAAAAGCTGGTCCTACCGCCGCATCATTGCTGAACTTGGACCGGGTAAAGGAGGTAGCGGATTATGAAGCTGGACCCATCTTTTATCTGGACTGCTCTGGTGCAAATTTTAAGTGCAATTCCTGTGACCTTATCTATTACTGTTGTCTCAGTACTCATTGGATTTGTGATTGGTGTGGCTGTAGCGTTGATCCGGATATACAGAATTCCGCTGCTGTATCCGCTGGCTGTCGGTTATGTTACGTTCATCCGCGGGACACCGATGCTGACGCATCTTTTGCTCATCTATTTTGGGCTTCCCGTATTAATCGATGGTCTGGCGGTACAGTTCGGCTGGAGCTTCAGGTCAGTATCGATTCCGATGATCGGTTTTGCCTATATTTCGTTCTCGATTACAGCGGGAGCCTATATGTCCGAAGTCGTCCGTTCCGGTCTGCTTGCGGTGGATCGCGGTCAGTTGGAAGCGGCACATTCTATCGGCATGACCACGCCCCAGGCACTGCGGCGGATTGTTTTTCCTCAGGCGCTGGCGGCGAGTCTGCCCAATCTCTCAAATTCGGTAATTGGTATGCTGCATGGATCTACCCTTGCTTTTACCGTTTCGGTGGTGGATATCAATGCTAAGGCGCAAATTGTTGCTTCAACGAACTGGAAGTTTTTTGAGGCTTATCTGGCGGCAGCACTGATTTTCTGGGGACTTACGTTCCTGATCGAACGCGTGACGTCGCTGATTGAAAAAAGAATTAATCTTTACAATCGAGGTGGAGTAGCATGATCAAGCTTGCGCAAATTTCGAAGTCATTCGGTCGGAATCAGGTGCTCAACAATATAGATTTAACGGTGACGAAGGGTGAAGTTGTCGTCATTCTCGGTCCCAGCGGCTCAGGCAAAACGACATCTTTACGCTGTGTGAATTATCTGGAGAAGCCAAGCAGCGGAGAGATCGCCATCGGCGATTTCAAAGTGAACTGCAAGCATGCCCGTAAAAAGGAGATTCATCTGCTCCGGCAAAAAACGGCAATGGTGTTCCAGCAGTACAATTTATTCCGCCATAAAACCGCGCTGGAGAACGTGATGGAGGGACTGCTGATTGTCAAAAAGCTTCCGAAGGAAGAAGCGAAAAAGCGGAGTATTGCTCTACTTGAAAAGGTTGGTCTTGGCAGCAAGCTGGACGCCTATCCAAGTCAGCTGTCCGGAGGCCAGCAGCAGCGGGTTGGCATTGCCCGTGCCTTGGCACTCGAGCCGGAGGTTATATTGTTCGACGAACCCACATCGGCGTTGGACCCAGAGTTAGTGGGTGAGGTGCTGGCCGTCATCCGTAAAATTGCTAAGGAAGGCATCACAATGATTGTGGTGACTCATGAAATGGGTTTTGCTCGTGATGTGGCGAATCATGTGGTTTTTATGGACGGAGGCGTCATTGTTGAAGAAGGGACTCCGGCAGAGCTGTTTAACCATCCGCGCGAAGAAAGAACGAAGCAGTTCCTGAAGCGGATCACACCTGAATTTAACTATTCCATATAGGAGGAAAAACAATGGCTATTACAATCAGCGTACTTGATCAAAGTCCGATCTATCCGGGAGAAACGCCGGAGGAAGCATTCCAGCATACGATCAAGCTGGCACAATTGTCCGAAGAGCTTGGATTCCACCGGTTCTGGGTTTCAGAGCATCATGACTCCGAGCAGGTAGCCGGCTCTTCCCCGGAAGTACTTATCTCACATCTTCTGGCTAAAACAGAGCGAATCCGCATTGGCTCCGGTGGAATCATGCTCCAGCATTACAGCCCGTATAAGGTAGCGGAGAACTTCAATGTGCTGTCTACACTGGCTCATGGACGAGTGGATCTCGGTGTGGGACGTGCTCCCGGTGGACTCTCGCGCAGCACACAGGCACTGCAGCAGGGAAAAGCTGAAACCCCAGACCTGACGGGCAAAATCATCGAGCTGGAAAAGTATGTACATAACCGCCTCGAAGAAAACCATCCGCTGGCAGGGTTGAAGGCAGGTCCCCTTCCTGGTATTCCTCCCGAGTTGTATGTCCTTGGTGCGAGTGTAAGTAGCGCGGAAATTGCCGCTGAACTGGGGTTACCGTACGTATTCTCCCTGTTTATTAACAGCGATAAGGCGGTAGCGCTGGATGCCATTCGTGCTTACCGCAGCGGTTTTGCTTCTTCACAGGGCAGACAACCGCAAGCGATTATCGCTTTATCGTTAGTGGTGGCTGAGACTGAGGAGGGAGCGAAAGAACTGGCAGGTGCGCATAAGCTGATCCGGATTCAACTGGCGAGCGGGAAGAAGCTGACAGTAGGGACCTTGGAACAGGCGGAAGAATTTGCCCGCCAGAGCAATGAAGCCTACACGATTGAAGAGCTGGAACCGGAGATTACCAAAGGAACTAAATCATCTGTCCGTGAACAGTTGTTGGAACTTTCAGAGGCATCCGGTGTCGAGGAGTTCATCATAACGACGAATGTACAGCCCTTTGACAAACGGCTCCGATCCTTTGAGCTATTGAGCGAAGCAATCGCTGAAGTGGCGGCAGAGGCATAAAGCGGGCGGGCTCGGTATCACACAGGAAATCGTGTAAAGGAGGGTGACTGTATATGACAAGTAAAGCTAAAGAGTTAAGTGCGGAAGCGCTTGAAGAAGAATTAATCGGGATACGCCGTCATCTGCACCGGCACCCGGAACTGTCCAATGAAGAATATGGCACAACAGAATATATTATTTCCCTGCTGGAGCGGGCAGGAGTCAGGATCGTAGAATACGGTCTGTCTACCGGCGTGATCGCAGAGATTGGCGGCAAAAAGCCTGGTTCGGTCATCGCACTGCGCGCAGATATTGATGCCTTGCCAATCCAGGAGGAAAGCGGAGTATCCTTTGTTTCATTATATCCCGGCAAAATGCATGCCTGCGGGCATGATTTCCATACGGCTGCCTTGATGGGTGCCGCCTATCAATTGAAACAGCGAGAGCAGCAATTACAGGGAACGGTGCGCCTGTTATTCCAACCAGCGGAGGAGAAGGCGCAGGGTGCACAGCGAATCATTGCTAGCGGGGCACTAGAAGACGTCCGGGCAGTGATCGGGCTGCATAACAAGCCAGACTTGCCAGTCGGAACCATCGGTATTAAGGGTGGTCCTTTAATGGCAGCAGCTGACGGGTTTGTGATTGAAGTGCAGGGTGGCAGTTCTCATGCTGCCGTTCCGGAAGCTGGCATAGACCCGATTGTAGCGGCTTCGCATATTGTGACGGCATTCCAGTCCATTGTAAGTCGCAATGTCAGCCCACTGCAGAGTGCGGTGGTCAGTGTGACGCAGATTCACAGCGGCAATTCATGGAACATTATCCCCGAAAAAGCCGTGCTTGAAGGGACGATCCGCACCTTTGATGAAACGGTGCGCAGCAAAGTGCTGAACCGGTTTCAGGAAGTGGCGGTCGGTGTAGCAGCGGCTCTTGGAGCAGAAGCTACCGTTCGCTGGATAGAAGGGCCACCTCCGGTTATCAACGACCCCTCCCTAGCAGCGCTTGGAGTTGAATCGGTCGAAGCTCTTGGTTACCGAGCGATTCAGCCAGAGCTTTCTCTGGCTGGAGAGGATTTCGCCTTCTATCAGCGCGTGATACCCGGACTGTTCGTTTTTGTTGGTACTGAAGGAAGCCAGGAATGGCATCATCCGGCCTTCAATCTGGATGAACGTGCACTCCCTGTGGCAGCACGTTTCCTTGCGGATGTAGCTGTTCGTTCCCTAGTGCAGTACAGTCCCGATGGAGGTGCAGAATTATAGCTGAATATAACAGTTACGATGTAATTATCGTCGGCGCAGGCTCGATGGGCATGAGCGCCGGTTACTATCTTGCGAGGCGCGGAGTGAAGACGCTGTTAATTGATGCCTTTGATCCTCCACATACACAGGGAAGCCATCACGGGGAAACCCGACTGATCCGGCACGCTTACAGTGGTGATCCCGCTTACATTGATTTGGCTCTGCGGGCAGATCGTTTATGGAAAGAAGCCGAGCAGTTGAGTGGAATAGAACTGCTTGTCC
Source organism: Paenibacillus sp. FSL R5-0928 (assembly GCF_037970385.1). Taxonomy (NCBI): domain Bacteria; kingdom Bacillati; phylum Bacillota; class Bacilli; order Caryophanales; family Paenibacillaceae; genus Paenibacillus; species Paenibacillus sp. FSL R5-0928. The sequence continues at coordinate 3,602,268 of NZ_CP150225.1, forward strand.
GCTCGGGCGTATTGAATCTAGCAGATAGTGCAGTGTATTCCTTCAGCGGTCGTCTCGCGGAAGCGAAGAAACGGAAGGTGCAGGTTCAGCATCTGGATGCCGGAGAGATCCGGCGGCGCTGGCCGGGATTGAACATACCAGAAACATTCGCAGCAATGTATGAACCAGATGCCGGGTATTTGTACAGCGAGCGCTGTATCTCCGCCTACCGCCAGCTTGCCCTTGGACAGGGTGCGGAGCTGTTGACGAACACTTCGGTAGTAAACATCACCGCCCGCGAAGGCAGTGTGACAGTTCATACAACAAACGGCGATTATCACGGAGCGTCAGCTATCCTTAGTGCCGGAGCCTGGTTTGGAGCGTTAGCGCCTTTTGTGCATTTGCCAATCAAGGCGATCCGCAAAGTTGTGGGCTGGTTTGAGAGCTCACCTGCTTTTTCAGCCGGTAACTTCCCTGGCTTCACGCTAGGGGCTGAGGAAGGTGGCTATTATGGCTTTCCCAGCATTGCTGGAACCGGTCTGAAGATCGGCCGGCACGATACGGGGCTGGAATGGAAACCAGGCACACTACTTGCTCCCTTTGGCAGTGAAGCCAGCGATGAGCAAGACCTTCGTAGAGTACTGGAGTCTTATATGCCGGGTGCAGCTGGCCGATTACTTAAAGGTTCTGTATGCAAATATGAGCATACGCCTGATGAAGATTTCATTATTGACCGCCATCCGCTCCACTCCAATGTGCTGGTAGCCGGAGGGTTCTCAGGGCATGGTTTTAAATTTTCTAGTGTTGTAGGTGAAATACTTGCTGATATGGCGACAAGTGGAGCTACCAACCACAACATCCAACCTTTTTCGTTATCACGTTTTGCACCTGATCATTCGCAAGCAGGCCTTATATTGGAGGGGATTTAATGAGCAAAGTTCAAATCAGTAATTTTTTAAGTACTTACAACCAGCTGGTGCATGCAACTGCAGGGTTAACAGAGGAACAGCTGAAATGGAAGGCGGAACCAACAAGTTGGAGTGTCACTGAGGTGCTGGCTCATCTAGCTGATCACAGCATTGTGGTTTCGTTCCGCATCCGTGATATTCTCGCTGCTACAACTGCGCAGCTGCCAGTCTTCAATCAGGACGCTTGGGTCAGCGGCCAGTACGCCAACAGTGGTTATGCTTCCGATAGCCTGGAGTTGTTCCGCAGCCTGCTTTATTATAACAGTCTATTGTTTGAACGGCTCAGCGCAGAGGATTGGGAGAAAAGCGGGATTAACTTCAAGGGAGAGATCGTGAAAATTTCCGATATCGTCCATAGCTTCCCCGCACATGTGGAAAGGCATCTTGGCCAGATCGAGCGAATCAAGCAGGGCGCTGCCAATGCATCGTTCGTGCAATAAATGCTTATAAAGTGAGTTTTGCACAAAGTAAAACCTGGGAATCGTATGCTCACAAAACTTTTAGGAGGAATGAACATGACCAAACCAAAACAACTGAAGCTAGGCGCACTGCTGCATGGAGTAGGAGGCAGCACGTCGATGTGGCGCCATCCTGATGCTAAGCCGGATGCAAGTGTAAACTTTGAATTATACAAAGCGTGGGTACAGAAGGCAGAAGAAGGCAAGCTGGATCTGATCTTCATCGCAGACGGTTTGTACATTAATGAAAAGTCTATTCCGCATTTCCTTAACCGGTTTGAGCCGCTGACCATCCTTAGCGCACTCGCCGCCGTCAGCACCAACATCGGTCTGGTTGGTACCCTGTCCACCTCCTACAGTGAACCGTTTACTGTCGCGCGTCAATTCGGCTCACTGGATGTAATCAGCGGAGGCCGGGCCGGCTGGAATGTGGTGACTTCACCGCTGGAAGGCTCTGCCTCTAATTACAGCAAAAAAGAGCATCCTGACCATGGCAAGCGCTACCGCATTGCTACCGAATATTTGCAGGTGACGCGCGGATTATGGGATTCCTGGGAAGATGATGCGTTTGTCCGAGACAAGGAATCAGGTGTATTCTTTGATCCGCAAAAAATGCATACCCTGGACCATCAAGGTGAGTTCTTCTCCGTGAAGGGACCGCTCAATATTGCTCGTTCGAAGCAGGGGCAGCCAGTCGTGTTTCAGGCAGGTTCCTCAGAAGTTGGTAAAAATTACGCCTCAAAGGAAGCGGATGCTATCTTCACTGGCCACGAAACGCTAGAAGATGCCCAGGCATTCTATAGCGATGTTAAGACACGGGTAGCTTCATTTGACCGGGATCCGAATGAGGTGCTGATCTTTCCTGGCATTGCACCAATCATTGGCGACACACCAGAGGAAGCAGAGCGCAAATATCAGGAGGTTGCTGGTCTCGTGACGATTGAGAATGCACTGAACTATTTGGGCAGATTCTTCGAGCATCATGATTTCTCGCAATATCCGCTGGATGCACCGTTCCCTGAGCTTGGCGAGTTGGGGCGCAATAGTTTTCAGAGCGGCACGGATAAAATCAAAAAGGACGCGAAGGAGAGAGGCTTAACACTAAGACAGGTCGCCTTACAATCCGCTACCCCGCGCAGCAGCTTTATTGGCACACCTGAGCAAGTGGCGGATCAGATTCAAACCTGGTTTGAGGGTGGAGGAGCAGACGGATTTATGATCGCAGCTGCTGTTCCTAACGGACTGGAGGAATTCGTCGATCGGGTAGTGCCGATTCTGCAAGAGCGGGGTCTGTTCCGCACTGAATACGAAAGTAGCACCCTGCGTGGAAATCTCGGTATTCCATTGCCTGAGAACCGCTATTCCAAGGCATCTCAACCGGCAGGGCATAAAGCCATACATTAACAATAATATTAATTTGAATTTCAATATTTAGCTTTCGTCATAAAAAATGTAACGCAGCCGTTTAAGGCTGCGTTTATTTGCGTGCGCGCGGAGCTTGTATATCAACGTAAGCGCTTTAAATATCCAATCAGAGCAATAGATAACCAATCACTGTTATATAGGCAGGGTTCCCGCTGCACCTTATGATAGAAATATCAAGGAGGGATGTAAATTGTACGCTAAGTTCTACAAGTACCGATGGCAATATTTAATGATTCTTCCGGGAGTTCTGTTGCTATTTCTGTTCAGCTATATTCCGATGGCAGGGATTCAGGTCGCCTTCCGCGACTTTCAGATTGGCACCTCGATCTGGAACAGCGCATGGGTGGGATTAGACAACTTTTCTTTCCTGCAAGATCCCCAGTTTTTAACTGTTGTCAAAAACACGTTATATATATCCGTGCTTAAGTTCATCTTCGGATTCCCGGCACCGATTCTGCTGACGCTGGTGATTAACGAGGTAACCCGGCCTGTATTTAAACGATTCGTGCAATCGGTCAGCTATTTGCCACATTTTTTCTCATGGATTGTAGTCGCTTACATCCTGCAGTCTTTTCTGACTTTGGATGGTGGGCTGGTCAATCAGTTCATCGAGAAAGCAGGTGGTGATCCCGTATTTTTTCTAGGTTCCACGGAGTGGTTCCGGCCCATGGTTATATTAAGCGGCTTGTGGAAAGAGACCGGCTGGAACACGATTCTCTATTTGGCTGCGATCACAACGATTGATCCGCAATTGTATGAGTCCGCCAAAGTAGAGGGTGCAGGAAAGCTAGCCCAGATTCGGCATATTACCTTCCCGGGTATTCTACCGACAATATCGATTGTGCTAATTCTGAGTATCCCAAGCCTGATTTCAGTAGGGATGGATCAGATTTATCCGCTGATGAATTCTGCTAATCAAGGGGTCGCGGATGTACTGGATACGTATATCATCCGCAACGGATTGCAGCAGGGATATTTTGGGATGGCAACCGCAGTAGGACTGTTATCCTCAGTGATCAGCTTGATATTGGTTGTTTCGACTAATCAGTTATCCAGAAAAATAAATGGTGAAGGATTATGGTGATGGCATATGAAGCTCAGCAGAGGTGAAAAAATAGCTCAATACGTCATCGTCATAGTACTGGCCGGTCTGTGCTTGTCTGTACTATATCCATTCCTGTACATGCTGGCAATCTCACTGAATGACGGTGCAAGTGCGGCCAAAGGTGGCGTGTATCTATGGCCCAAGAATTTCACATTAATTAATTATGAGATTGTATTAGGAAATGAGATTATCCGCCAGTCTTATCTAATTACAATCGCTAGGACAGTCATTGGCACATTCGCAGGACTTATCGTCACACTTCTGGTGGCATTTGGCTTGTCCTACCGCGCTCTTCCATTAAGAAGCACGATACTAGGCTATATTCTTTTAACCATGTTATTCAGCGGAGGACTGGTTCCTTTCTATATTCAGCTTAATAATCTCGGGCTTATCAACACGTTCTGGGTGTATATTTTCCCCGGGCTGTTCTCGGTCTGGAACATGTTTGTCATGCTGAAGTTTATACAGGGAATCCCTGAAGCTCTGGTAGAATCCGCTGAACTAGATGGAGCCGGTCCTGTTCGTACTCTGATTCAGATTATTATTCCACTCTCTCAACCTATGCTTGCAGCGCTGGGACTGTTTACCGCAGTGGGACACTGGAATGATTGGTTCGCCGGTGCTTTCTTCGTCACGAAGCAGAATCTGATTCCGGTGCAGACCTTCCTGCAGCAATTGCTCGCTGCTCAGGATTTATCCGCTGTCCTTGGCTCGAATACCAACCAGGAAGCTTTGGCGAGGAGCTCACAAATGCAGAATATTACGCTGATGTCGATTAAGATGGCAGTCGTTATGGTGAGTGCAATCCCCATCCTGTGCGTGTATCCGTTCCTGCAGAAATATTTTGTGAAAGGAGTTCTTGTAGGGTCAGTAAAAGGTTGATCTACAATAATAGAACAGGGGGAATTAAACAATGATGATCAAAAAAACGGGTCTAGTCGCCTTGGCTGCAGCAACCTTACTGATGTCTATTGCCGGATGCTCCGGATCAGGTGGGAATACTGCGAACAAGCCTGGAAGTGACAATGAAACGTCAAATAACCAGCCCGCCAGTGGCTCGACTTCCTTTAATCTCTGGCTCGGATGGACGGCAACCATCAATAATGATAGTTTGGTCCAGAAATATTGGCGTGAACAGGAGCCTGGAGTAAATGTGAAGCTGGAAACCACCCAAGGCGACGCGATGACTGCACTTAATTTGAAGATAAACACTGGCGGCTTTGAGGATGCAGCTATCTTCAGCCGAAACGAAACGGTCAAAAGCGCGATGAACCGGTCGAAGCAGCTTATGCCGCTAGAGCAGTATTTCGACATGCCTGACAAATATCCAGGACTTGCGTCTATTCCAAAGCAGTATCTGGAACTTATGAAGGATAATGAGGGCCATATCTGGTCCATCCCTACCTGGTTTGACCAAAACCCGGAAGATCCGTGGCCAGGTTGGGCATCTCAAGCCTGGATTGTCAGAAGTGATGTGCTGGAGAAAACAGGTATGACCAAAGAGGACTTAGCAACGTTAGAAGGAGTTGAGACCTTCCTTCGGAAAGCTGCAGAAGAGAAGGATGCTTCCGGCAAATCGCTGATTCCTCTATCATTCCTGATGGACACTAGTGATAATCTGGGCTGGAGCGATGAAAACGCAATTTTGACAGCATTTGGGGTGACTACAGCAGGTAATGGCGTTGACAAACGCGGCGATGATTTTGTATTCGCTTACGACGATCCCAATTATAAAGCAGCTTATCAATGGATGAACAAGATGTACCAGGAGAAGTTGATCGATCCAGAGGTCGTTACCAGCAAAAAAGAACAGTATACAGAAAAGAACAAATCAGGTCGTATTGCCTTCAATGTCGGCAGCTTCTGGAACATTCCTGCCTCAGCCTGGGAGACATTGGACGGCCCAACAGAGCCAGGGTGGTTTTACGAAGCGATCCCTTTTCCTAAAGTGGATGGTGTAGAGAAAGTCGGAATTAATCAGGTTACCAATCCGAATCCAGGCTATGATGTCTATGTTAGTGAAAAAACAAAAAATCTGGAAGCTATTCTGAAATTCTTCGATTATACCTTGCAGCCGAAACCCGAACAGCAGCAGGTCATTAATGAAGGACCGGCGGGATTATACTGGGATTGGATTGATCAACCGTTGGGCAAATGGAAATTCACAGACGAAACCTACAAGACGAGCCGCAATTCCGGAGACACCGCACAAAAAGCTAAAGTCACCCCGGAGCTTTACATGACTGCCTCTTACAGCAATGAATGGTACCCATGGTGGAACACAGAGGATGCAGGAAAAGCCGGAGCTGCTAAGACAATTAAGTTCACAGAAGCTATCGGCAAAATGGGAACGATCCGCGTGGCAGAGCCTTATGATCTATTCCAGATGAAACAGGGCGGCGCATGGGAAAAATATTCACCGGAGATCGAAAATATCCGCAAGGAATATCGAGCCAAGCTTTTAATGGCCAAAGACGAGGGGCAATTCGAGAAGAATTGGAGCGATTTCCAAGCAGCACTAGAGAAGCGTGGGCATTGGAGTGAAGTCAAGCAGGAGTGGCTGGATACGTACAAGGAGGAAGTAACCGCCTTGCAATAGACAACCGTGATGCTCTTTCAGTCGCGGATCTTAAACGATAAAAAAATTAATGGAGCACCTCTCACTTGGAGGGGGCTCCCTTTGCACTTCATGGGGGAAATCTATGATTAAACAACAAATAGAGAAATGGATCATCCGTATGACCCGTTCTATGAACCTGAGGAGTAAGATTGTATTATTCTACGGACTAATTGTATTTCTCCCCACCGTACTGCTGGCTGCAGGTGCAGGGTACATGATGCTTCATACGGTGCGGGCCAATTATATGCTTACGATCAGGGAAGCCGTTCGGCAAAGTGCGCAGAGTATTGAATTCAGGAAGCAAAGCTATGATCTGCTGGCTACCCGGACGGCTACGGATGGTGAGCTGATCTCTAGATTAGCCAGGGACTATGCGGATATCGATGAACAATTGGGTACGGTCAATTATGTGGACCGTTCCTTCCTGCTCACCAGTAAATACTTGCCAGGTATTGAGAATTTCCGGATCTATCATACCAACGATACACTAGTGCAAGATGGAGGGCTTCTGTGGAAGCCGGAAGAACGGAGCCTTTCGGGAATTCGAGAGCGGGAATGGTATACGAAAATGCTTCGCACAACAGACAATCTGGTATGGACTAATGCAGCTGACGACAGGACTAAGCTAGTGGTATCCCATAAAATTCTGAACGCATATGGAGATGTTTACGGGATTGTGTACCTGTTACTGAACTATAACGGTGTCTTCATGGAATCGTTCGAGCATCCTTTTGAAGGGGCCGGAGAATTGTATATTGTTGACGACAACGAACGAATTATTGCATCCTCGGAGCCCTCTGAAATTGGCAGCCGGTTATCCTCATCCTCCTTAGGTCAGTACTGGAATAACTCGTTGGAAACATCGGCGACAAAAAGCGGGATGATGCTGATCACTCAGGAGATTAAGTCTGGCTGGACGGTTGCCGCGCTTGTGCATCTTGACCGACTGGAGGAGCAGTCTACGCGGATTATGTACTATATCGGAGCAGGTATTGCATTTTTCCTGCTGTTGTCCATCTTTCTAATCATGATTGTACTTAAAAATGTGATTTGGCGGATCCGCAAGCTGGGCATCCGAATGACAGATATCTCACAGGGCTATTTCGAAGTTACAGTGAGAAACCGTGACAACGATGAGCTGGGTGAGCTTGAGGTATTGTTCAATTCCATGTCTGGCCGTTTGAGAAAACTGGTTGAAGAACATACAGAGGCCATGCTCAAAGAGCGGGAGCAATCATTCAGGGCGTTGCAGGCACAGATTAACCCTCATTTCATCTATAATTCGCTAAGTCTGATCCGTTGGCGAGCATTAGATCAGCAGGACGAATTGCAAATCCGAACCATAGATGCGCTGACGACATTCTATCGGCTGGCACTCAATAACCGGGTTAATGTGACGCTGATCCGTGACGAAATTGAGCATCTTAAGGCGTATATCGAAATTCAGCAGCTGCGTTATCCCGGTCAGGTATCCGTAGAGTGGCTGGTAGAGCCTGACGTTCTTGACCTGTACAGCATTAAGCTGATTCTACAGCCAACTGTCGAGAACTGTTATCTGCACGGGGGCATCACAACTAGAACTCATGCTTTTATACAAATTACGATCAAACGAGTGGAGAATACGGTGCAGTTTCAGATTTTTGATAATGGAAAAGGGATTGGCAGTGAGAAGCTGGAACAGATCCGTACCGGCAGCTACACGGGTACGCAAAACGGATTCGGGATGAACAATATCCGTGAACGTCTTGCCTTGTATTTTGGCACAGAGGGCGGCTTTGAGATTGACAGTGTAGAAGACGAATGGACTTGTGTAACCATTGATATCCCTGTTTGCAAGGAAAGTCCTGAGATAAAAAAGGGGGATGGAGCTTAATGCGGGCATTAATTGTCGACGACGAGCCTATGCAGATTCAAGGGCTTCTTCGTCATATTGGCTGGAAAGCTCTGGGGTATGAGGAACCGTTAACTGCATTATCTGGTGAAGAAGCACTAACAATCCTAGGAAAAACTCTTGTGGATGTGCTGATCGCTGACGTCTCGATGCCCGGTATGACAGGGATCGAACTGCTCGCCAGATGCAGAGCGGATTATCCGTTACTTCAGTCTTTACAGACTGTGATGATCAGTGGATATGACGAGTTTGAATTTGTGCAGGAGGCTATACATCTGGGAGCTAAAGCTTACGTTCTGAAGCCCATCAAGACGGAAGAACTCGAAATGAAACTGGCGGCGTTCAGAGAAGTAGTTGAGAAGAAAAAACAGATTGAACAGGAAACCACTGTACTTAGGGAGAAAGTAACAGAGAGCTATGAGGTGCTGCAGGAACGTTTCGTCAAAGATATGGTCGAAGGCTGGATCCACAGTGATGAGCTGCTCGAATCCTGGCGGCGTCTGCTGGATCTGCCTAATGGGGAATGGCAGGCAACATTATTCCTGTTCGGATATGACCGCAGGTTTCTAGATAATCCGCATGATGCCAAGGATCGGATCCTGCTTAGCGAAGGGTTATTGAACTGCGTTAAGACTGGTCTATCTGGCTTCACCGGTACCTATATAGGGAAGACAGGAGCGGATGAACTTGCCGTCATTGTGCTGAACGCAACGCCATTGGTGCGGGCAAGACTTGAGAAGCAGCTTGCGTTTATCCAAGACATCCTAAGAGAGCAGTATAAAGCCTCCGTCTCGGTCGGAATCAGCAGAGAGTGTTTGTTCTGGACGGAAATACCGTTGCTGTATAAGGAAGTAAGGCATATGATGGCCGGTGCCAGACTGGCCGGCTACGGACAAATCCTCTATTTCGACCGGAACTTGATGAACGAATATCATGATTTCCGCTTGCGTGAAGAATACATTCCGGAAATCGTTAAGCTACTGGACAGAGGAGAGAGCGATAAAGCTTCCGCTTATTTCAATCATGCTTTCGAAGTGTTACTTGCGCGAGAGCCTGTGTCCTTTTCCTATGTGCAGGCTTTCGGAATGGGTTTGCTTAGCGAACTAGCCAGAAAACTGAAGCGTATACATGAGAAGGATACAGAGTTGAACATCCTCATGTGGCAGCGGTTGATCGACTGTACAGGCGTAGATGAAGTCAGGAAGGTCGTACTGGAATATTTGGCGCAATATGCTAAGCTTAATCAAAGAGAGCAGGTCGCTCAGCAGCATAACCTTATCCAGCGAGTCGCCCGCCAATTGGAGGAGCATCTGCATGAGAACATGACTGTAAAGCAGCTTGCTGAGCAGTTTCACTTGAATCACAGCTATTTAAGTGTTCTCTTCAAGAAAGAAATGGGCCGGACGATTTCCGATTTCGTGCAGGAAGCGCGTATGAACAAAGCCAAGGAACTACTTCGTGACCCCAATATTAAGGTTTACGAGGTTGCCGAGCAGGTGGGCTTTCAAACCGCGGCTTATTTTGCCTTCCTTTTTAAGAAAACAACCGGCACTACACCTCAGGAGTTCAGAGATTATCATTATTAGGAGTGATATTTTGCAGACAAAGATCAGCCTGGAAGGCGAATGGAAGTTGCAATTGGATGAGGGAAATCAAGGACTGGCATTGCCTTTTACAGATGTTATCACACTGCCGGGAACAACGTCCTACGCACGCAAAGGTTCGAAGAACGAGGATGTTTTAGTAAGCGCATTAACGGATGAGTATTTGTTTGAAGGGCAAGTCTGGTATTCAAAAGAGGTCGTCATTCCGGAAGAACTAGCCGGCAAAGTCTGCTTCCTATATTTGGAACGCACGAGGCTGACGACTCTATGGCTGGACAATCAGGAAATAGGCAGCCGTAACAGTCTGAACACCCCACATATATACGAGTTGCCACAGCTTCAACCTGGGAATCATACGCTCACCATCCGTGTGGACAATACGGGTTACCCAACCAAAGGTGGACATTTAACGTCGCAGGATACCCAGACCAACTGGAATGGGATTACCGGACGTATGGAGCTTCAGTTCTATGGTGAGTCACGGCTCAGCGGCATCCGGCTCGATCCGGATCTCTCAGCACGCTCAGTCCGAATCACGGCAACCTTGGACAGCAGGAACGAATCTATACTTACAGTGTCTGCTCAGAGCTTCAACAGCGACAATACACATGCTGTGGACGAGAGGGAGTACCCTGTCTCACCGGGTAGTTTTTCCGTCAACTATGAGCTTGGTCAAGACGCGCTGCTCTGGAGTGAAGGCGCTCCCAATCTTTATAACATAAACCTTGTTTTGAAAGACAGCGATGGATATATAACGGACCGACAGGAGCTCGTTTTTGGATTGAAGGAATTCCGGGCAGAGGGCGATAAGTTTACAATCAACGGAGAAAAAACCTTCCTCCGTGGCAAACATGACGGCCTGATCTTCCCGCTTACCGGTTATGCCCCGACTGACGTCGAGGAATGGGTAAGAATCCTTGGCATCTCCAAGTCTTACGGCATCAATCATTATCGCTTTCATACCTGCTGTCCGCCGGAAGCTGCTTTCACCGCAGCGGATATGCTAGGTATCTACATGCAACCAGAGCTTCCATTCTGGGGAACAATCACAGAAGAAACCGACGAGGGACATAATCAAGCGGAGCAGGACTATCTGATCAGCGAAGGCTATGCCATACTTCAGGCTTTTGGCAATCACCCCTCCTTCGTGATGATGTCGCTTGGCAACGAGCTATGGGGCAGCAAAGCCAAGATTGATTCCTTCCTAAAGGACTATAAAGCATTTGATAACCGGATTCTCTATACACAGGGGTCCAATAACCACCAATGGGTGCCAGAAATTCTGGAACATGACGATTTCTTCAGCGGCGTGCGCTTCTCCAGAGATCGGCTGTTCAGAGGTTCCTATGCGATGTGTGATGCTCCATTAGGTCATGTCCAGATCGATCTGCCAGGCACGATGAAAGACTATGACGATCAGATCGTCCCTCAGGATTTCTTCAACGGAGAGGGGATGGAAGCTGCCGCTGGCGGAGAGATTCAGATCCAGTATGGTACGGAAGCCAAGACGGTGAAGGCTGGAGACGCTTCCGCAGAATGGATACCGCACATTCCGGTAATCTCGCATGAGATCGGACAGTATGCTACCTATCCTAATTATGAGGAAATCGATAAATACAACGGTCCGCTCAAAGCTGAGAATTTCAAAATTTTCCGTGAACGACTGGAAAGTAAAGGGTTGGGTCATTTGGCCGCCAAATATTTTGAATCCTCGGGGCAACTGGCAGTAGCTTGCTACAAAGAGGAACTTGAGGCGGCATTCCGCTCCCGGCGGCTTGCGGGCTTCCAACTGCTTGATTTGCAGGATTTCAGTGGCCAGGGAACGGCGCTGGTGGGTGTCCTCGACGCCTTTATGGATTCCAAAGGAATGATAAGTCCGGAGGACTGGCGAACTTTTTGTAATGATGCCGTTCTGTTGGCAAGATTCCCCAAGTATAACTATGTCTCTGGTGAATCGTTCGATGCCCATGTTGAACTGAGCTGTTTCCGCAGTGGTATGCCGAGTGCATTTGAACTGCATTGGGAGCTTACCGCGGATAATGGTATACTCGCCGCAGGTTCAACCGAGGTGGACGTACCTGCAGGAACGAATTATATCGATATCTGCGATCTGGCAATAAAACTACCTGAAGTTGACCGTATGAGTACTATCGTATTGTCCCTCTCCATACAGGGAACAGATATCCGTAAGAGTTACGACCTGTGGATTTATCCAGTGAAGAGTGGCAACATGCTGGAAGGTGTCCATGTCTTCGACAAGCTGTCTGATGATGCGCTTGCATTGCTGGAGCAAGGTGAGAATGTGCTGCTTATGCCGAAACCGGAATCTCTCCAAAATGCCGTTGAAGGTTATTACTGCACAGATTTCTGGTGTTATCCAATGTTCCGCTCGATCTCAGAGAGCATGAACCGGCCAGTACCCATTGGTACTATGGGGCTGTTGATTGATAACAAGCACCCGGTGCTTCGTGAGTTCCCGAGCGAGGAATATTCTACCTATCCCTGGTGGAGTATTGTTGAGAATTCGAAATCGCTCATCATGGATGCAGCTGACCGCGATTGGAATCCCGTTGTGCAGACTATCGATAATTTTGAACGCAATCATAAGCTGAGTTTCCTAGTGGAATGCAGTGTAGGAGCAGGCAACCTGCTGATATGCGCATTGGATGCTGATAAGGTTAGCGATACGCCGGAAGGCAGACAGTTCTTATCCAGTATTGCGGGTTATATGAAATCAGATGATTTCAAGCCACAGTACAAGGCGAATGTTGCAGAACTTCTTGAGCTGATCCAATAGGCAGAGGCAGGCGATTGCTAAGGTTACCTGTCAAATTTCATATGGATGAATAGTCCAATGGGGCTACAGTGAAAACTACGTTCTCCACTTGAGTAAAACAGACTGTCGCATCGTAAAAAACTGAAGAGCAGAGATTCTCTTAATGAAGAGAGATTCGCTGCTCTTAGTTTTTTGCTGCTTTTAGTTTATTGGTAGCCGCCAGCTTCAACAGTGTCATCGTTATCTGAGCCTCTGAGGGTTTCGGACTCAGATGACACTATTTTCTGATTTTCAGCCTTGTGAACAACATTTCGGACTCCAGTGACGCTATTGCTTATAAAGAGGTTCATATGTGGTATATTTCATGCAAATAGTGGCTATGAAGACCGTTAGCCTACCAAAAGTGCAATAATACTGCATTTAGCGTCATCTATGTCCGATAGGTGGTGCTAGTTTGAAAGATACAACAATGCGAAGAAGGTTTCAATTAGGCAGCATTTCGAAGTTGAAAAATTAAAAGATATTCCTTTAATTACTATACTTTTTCAAAGCATCTGCCATATCCAATTTATATTGATCTACTTTTTTGAAATTATCGATAGTTGTTACAACCATTTGGAAAAGATACTCCGATGTTCCTCCTAATTTTAGATTGTTACGTATTAAATTCATTACAATGTCCAAAACGATTGATGACGGAATGAGGACATCTGTAAGTCTAAACGTATGAGATAAGGATTGTGACCCTAAAGGCCATGGTAAGTCAATCGAAAAAGAAACGGGCACTTTAATATCCAATTTGAAATTTTTCATATTTAAACCTTTTTCAAGTTGATTCTGGATCTCCCCAAAAATATAATCGTTAAAAATCTCAGAAAATTTAGTAAAAGTAAAGTCGGAAACGTCTCGGCAAAGATCCACGAGCTTACGAGGATTGAACTTGATTTCTTTCACTGTCATAACAACAGGAGGGATGATTGCTTCTTGAATTATAGCTTCGACTGCTCCTCTTAACCCTTTGAAAAATTCATCTTTTACTTTACCGGCACCGATTAGAGAAAAAATGTTAAACGTTAATACGTCAGCGGCTTTTTCAGCGATTTCCATTACAGGTTCAATCAGTTCTTTCATTAATTTTTCTTGCATTAACTTAGTTATGAAATCGGTAATAGTATTTAATATCTTGGCTATTACATTTAGCCAGTGTTCGATTATGGCCAGGAGCTCATCGATCAAGGCTTGAAACAACGCTGGAATCAGTTTTAGAGCGAATTGAATCATATGATCAGTTAAATGATTTATCAAAATTTTGGCTATTGCTTCTATTTCAGCCATTTGAGGCATCCACATCGGATCGCTTTGCAAATGGTTGGCGAAGTCCACGGCGTTACCTTTTATTGGAGTAAATATGTTTAGAGCATTCTCAAAAAGTTGTTCTTGTGCTTCAGGTGTCAAAGGCGCTACCATTTCCGCAATAATTTTAACAGCTGCCTCCAACGGTTTCTTTAAAATATCTTGAGCTCCAAGTGGTCCAAGAACATTTGCAGCCTGACCAGCAGCTTCGCGAAGAAGACCCTCGATTTGTTTATTAACTGAAGTCTGAATTCCGTCCATGACATGAATAACGCTTCTTCCAAGCATTGTGAGTAATACGCTGGATAATACTTCTTGCATAGTTTTTATGTCAAAATTTTTAAATCCATTAACGATCTCTGGAATTAGAACATCAGAAGTCAGTTGTATGCAGGGAATCAGGGCTTGCTCAAATAGAATCTTAATCTCTTCCTCACCAGCCAAAGTGTTCGAGATTGCAGTTTTTCTGGCACTTATTTCCGTATCCACGTAATGATCGAAAGCTTGATTTATGGCTCCAAGTGTTGATCTAAAAGAGTCTTCTCCTGTAGTCGAAGGAAATGAGGGACTAAATAAGAACTTCATTGCATCTTGGGCCGTTCCTGAAACGGCAGGTTTCAGAATTGCTGCTATCTCCCGAACGCTATCTACATGTTGCATGGCAATCGTCAAAGGTTTATCAAGTAGAAATGAAAGAAGATCCCCCTGGTTCAAATTTGTGTCAGACGGACGGTTCAAATCTGTATTAATTGCACTTTTGACAGCGGGAGGAGGTTGGTAAGACAATTGTGCCGTAAAAGTAGGCATGGTTGCTTTATCTGCCGCTTGCACTGCAAGGGGGAGCAACAAAGCTGATACCCACAAAGCAGAAATACTTCGGTCAAACTCCTTCTTAAGTTGCTCGTTTTGAATTAATGCTGATAATGAGTCTAAACGAACAAAAATTTCATGGTTATCCGGCACTAACTGAAAAGAATTAAAACCTTTCAGGGTTTGAATGACTTCTGAGGTTTGTTCAGCTGGTAAAGAAGCAAGGCCAATTAAACGAAGGATCTCTTCCTTAAAGAACACATTCATAGTCAAGAAGAACAACGATTGGAACTGTCCGCCAATAAATGTAAGAACGGTTTGCGCTAGTTTTTCGTTATTGCTCCCGGTACCTTCATTTAATTGTCTACTGACCTCATAGGCTGATTTCACTCCTATCCTTAGCATAGTACCGAGCATTAATGCTTGTTCCTGCTGTGTGTCAATAGCTTTATTAACAATGCCCTCAATTAAGCGGTCCCCATAACGATTGACCAGTTTTGCAGGATCGGGGAATTTAAAATTGATGCCACCTCTATAGCCACCCCCCGCAATAAATCCCATTCCCGCCTCATAGACAAATTGGAATCCAGATTCCCCTAGAGTAGCTGTCTTATGTAAATTACCAAGCATAACAAAATTGGCATACGCCATAAAACCAACCGCAAATTGGGCGTACAAATAACCTTCGAGCTTTGATTCTTCTAACAATAGCTCAATCAATTCACCGGATAAACCATTTCCTGACGGTTTATTCTTCAGGATTTTCAATAACTCTTTAACTGTCATATTCATGCTTAATCCAGCCGCTACCGCCGCTTTAAGAACGGCTTGAAGTCGACCAGCTAGCCCGGCTTCGTCGAATAGATCCAGGGGCGTTTGTATCTGTACTTGGAGAAGAAGCGAAACTTCGGCACTCCCCAATATTTTTAATTCAGCCCATTTATTTAATAAATTATTGATTTGTGTCATAGCCTGAGCGCCTAACTTATAGTTCATTCCTCTTCTCAAGCTACCCTGGCCTGCAACTAAGGTCTGTCCCTGGATATTTCCCCAGCTTTGAGTTGTTGTGCTTTGTTGAAAGATCTGCTGATCTTGATTCAGTGGCAATCTAACACCTCCATATTACATTGTTTTAGTATTAAGTAATATGGGGTGTGAACTCATTTGATAACTTTTATGGAAAAAATTTGCTTGGATTAAATCGAAAACTTCTCATGAAACATTTCATCCAATAATATTATTTCTGCTTTTCTGCTGACAGCTTGGTTTCCAAACTTAACATCAATGATAAACTCATCACTCAGCATCTGCCGATACCGGGATATAATCTCTTCTTCCATCAGTTCTCCCATTGACTTCGTTTCAGTCGGGATTACAGAGATTCCAGCTTGCTCTACCAAGTAAAGATTTTGTTTGATATCTGTAGCTACTTTGCTAAGAATGCTTTCGCTTATTGCTGTCTCAATATCTACCATTCCTTCATTCGTATAAAAATGCTTGTTGACTGCAGCGAGTGCAGCATGTGAAACATGAAATGCTTGAATATCTTTTTGTATTTCATACTGCATTTCAGCTGTTTCGAATATCAAAGCAAGCTCCTTAACTCTTTCGGTCGTTTGTCCATTTATTTCACCAAAATAAGTTTTGGAACCAAATTGAGCGTATAAAATATCCTCTTTAATGTCTCCACCTGCACCAGGGAATCCTGGAAGTAACCGATCACCCACGATTTCAAGCCAGGAATTATAACCAATAGTGTTGGTCAGTGTAATTATTGTTTTGCTCTGATTATTTTTGATCGCAGACAGGGCAGATTCTGCCTGATCATATCGTACAGGAACAAAGATAAAATCATAGATGTCATCATCTGCAAGCTTTTCGACCGTCTTAATGGATAGTTGCTTTATCGTACCGTTGTCGTTGTATCTCAAACCCTTCCGCTTAAGTTCATCCAGCCTTTTTCCTCGAGCCAGTAAAGTGACGTCAAACCCCGATTGTGCAAATCTAAGAGCGTATAAACTGCCAATTACGCCAGCGCCAAATATTAGAAGTCTATTTTGTTTTATGTTCACTATTATCATTCCTTCCGACTAACTAGTCACTGATTGTTTAAGCAACATCTGTTTGATAAGATAATAGTATGACAAGACTATGCTTACAACCGTCATTGTAAGAAAAGAGTTGCATAGACAACACATTCCGATAATTGATGTTTTAGAAAGGGGAGACTCAGATGGTACATCAAGAAGATCCGAGAGTAATACGGACTCGCCTGTTAATAAGAGAAGCTTTCAGAAATCTTTTACAGACTAAAGGATTTGATTCAATGACAATAAAAGATATCTCACAGAAAGCTACGATAAACCGGGCTACTTTTTATGCCCATTATGAAGATAAATATGCTTTACTCGATGAATTTACAGAACATTCTTTTCATCAGATGATTCCTGAACAAGTAATGAATGCACGGGAGTTTTCAGATGAAATATGTAACCAGTTGATCTTGTTGACTCATCAGTACATCGTTGATTTTTATCAGAAATGCAGAATGGATTCCAAATCTATTGCTAAGCTGGTGGATGAGAAAGTAAAAAATATGCTGCAGCAAATCATTGAAAACATATTTTTGAAAGGGATTAATTATGATATCGCAGACCGCCAACATACAAAGATCATTTCAGCAATGACAGGATCAGCGATCTATGGCGCTGCATTTACTTGGTTAATTGAGGGGGAGGCTGATCAGACCGATTTACTTGTGGACATTGTTCGTCCTTATGTAATGAGTGGCCTGGGACTCTTGATAAGATAGAATAGGAACGCTTACAAGCATAACACTCGGGACAAGTCCCACGAACAGGAAGGTTTAATCACTTCGCCAAGATTATCAGAAAGGTGGAACCTATGGTTGATTTTGACTGGTCATTTTGGGAGACGATATTACTTTATTTTTATTATGTTTATAGTTGATAAACTAGTCATCAAATCCTAAATTGCAAATATCCACAAAAACTAACGCTTCGGACCATTCCGAAGCGTTAGTTTTTGTATGCACAAGTTATGTTTAGTCATCTAACGCATGCCTAAATCCAGAAAATAATAATTCTCAAATTAGCTATTTTAAATTTGATGAAAATGATATAAGATAATGTAACAATTGAAACGATACGTATCGTACTACAATTACATTGTTTTAATAACTAAATAACATTTAGGAGGTGAAATGAAATTGAACGTGAAAAACAAAGAACCTCGAAGTAAAAAGGAGATTCTTACTGCAACTCTAGAAATGTTGGAATCTAACAGTTATTCATCATTAACGATTGAGGCTATTGCAGCACAAGCTAGAGTTGGCAAAACAACCATCTATAGATGGTGGGAAAATAAAGCACGGCTTGTATTGGACGCTTTTCTAATGACCGTAGAATCAGAGTTTGAATTTGATAGCAATAAATCCATTGAGGTTAACTTTAAACAACAGCTTGAAGCTTTAGCTCGTATCCTCAATAGCAAAATCGGGAAATCCACTTTAACTATAGTTACAGAGAGCGAAGAAATCGCAAAAGATTTTTACGTATTGTTTTTAATGACTAAAAGAAATGATGCCAAACAATTACTCCAAGCAGCCATAGATAAGGGAGAATTGAAGTCAACAATTAACCTGGATATAACTTTAGATCTGCTTTATGGTCCCATTTACTTTCAAATTCTCATCTATAAAAAAATTCCGGATGCGGATTACATAAACGATTTGTTGATCCATGTCTTGGAAGGCATCACTGTTGCAAATTAATAGTAAACCGGGGAATATTCACTTTATGAATCAGACGATAGACGTTCAGAATTACAATAAGAACTATTCATTAATGACGATTATTTTATTTTGGTGTGGTTTAGTTATTCTAACTAGCATGTATATTACAATTCCATTATCCGAAGTGTTTTCGCATGCCTTCCAGATTAGCCCGAGTGAGGCGGCTTGGATTGGGAGTTCATTTTCTCTTTGTTATGCGCTGGGCTGTCTTTTGTATGGACCTTTCTCAGACAGGTATGGACGTAAAGTATTTTTAGTAGCCAGCATTATTGGGTTAACCGTAGTTACGCTTGCGCTAGGATTTGTGGATAGTTTTTACGGGCTTATTATGCTCAGAGGAGTGCAAGGCCTAGTGGCTGCTGCATTTGCACCTATTGCGCTAGTGTATGCAGGGGAAATGTTTCCGCCTCATAAAAGATTAACAGCCGTTGGATTTATAAGCTCAGGACTGTTAATGGCAGGCATAGTAGGCCAGGTTTTTAGTGGGATTGTTAACGAAGCTCTTGGCTGGCGTGCTATTTTCTTTATTTTGGGGATTGTGTATGGTATTACTTCAGTGATTGTAATAAGGTTCCTTCCTAAAGATGAAATGCTAAGACCGAAAGAAAATGTTCTGCGGAAGTTTAAACAAATGACAATTCTGCTAAAACAATCACAATTGCTTTTGGCTTTTGCGATAACCTTTATGCTTCTATTAACTTTAGTTGGCATGTACACTGTTTTGGGAAGTTATTTAAGCTCAGCTAAGTTTGGACTTTCCTCACAGGATATCCTTTATATTCGTGCATTTGGAATCGCGGGGATGCTTTTAGCACCCTTTTCCGGAAGAATTGCTCAAAAACTTGGAATGGCCGCTGTTCTAAGGGGAGGCTTAGCTTTAGCTGCAATTGGGTTGCTTGCTCTAGGTTTTAGCACGAACCTGCCACTTCTTGTCCTAATGAGCGTTGTATTTGTGGCTGGTATCGCGCTGGTAACTCCCGTTATCATCTCAATTGTCAGTCAATTAGGGGGAAATGCAAGAGGGTCTGCTATTTCATTCAATGCATTTATTCTATTCCTAGGCGCTAGCACAGGCCCGATATTAGCTTTGAAATTATTAAAAACAGAAAATTATTCGTTATCCTTTACTATATTAGGTTCTATTCTTTTATTAGGTTTTTTAATCTCTCTTTTTCTTAGATTATCGGCTAGGGAACCCGCAGTAAAAAATGAACGGGCTGCTTCTTTACCCACAGAGTGATAGGAATGATTAAAGAAACGGAGATTTGCATTGTTGGTGGTGGACCTTCTGGCCTCTTTCTAGGGCTGCTGTTAGCCAAAAACGGAATTAGAGTTACCGTACTGGAAAGTCAAACAAGCTTTAATCGCAAGTTTAGAGGAGAAGTTCTCCAGCCTCGATTTGTAAGGCTCATGAAAGAGCTGAACCTGGAACAGTGTCTTGAAAAGTATGAGCATATAAAATTATTTAATTCCGAAATATGGAATAATAAGAAATATATCACTCAAATTGATTATGAAAAAGAAATGCCGGAGGCACCTTACGCAATTAAAATAAAACAATCCGTCCTGTTAACTTTTCTTTACGATCTAGCAAAGGATTATACTAATTTTGAGCTCATTTTTAACGCTAAGGTCACTTCAACTATTAAAAGTACAAATCGAACAGTCGGGGTAAACGCCTTAGTAGATGGACAAATGACTGAGATCCATGCTTCTTTAGTAGTCGGAGCGGATGGACGGATGTCCACGGTTAGGAAGACAAGCGATTTTTCTTTTAAGTATAAAAAAGAAGATTTTGATTTAATCTGGTGCAAAATATCGACTAATGAGTTCAAGCTAAATCAAAAACTCCTTTTCAGATTGTCTGATTTTAGTAACTTCATAGGGCTTCCTTATTCCTCTGATTGTGTGCAAATAGGTTTTACAATGAAGAAAGACCAATGGAATACCATAAAAAGAAAAGGCATCGAACCATTAAAGCTTGAATTCATAAAGGCCTTTCCTGAGCTTGAAGAAGACATTGAAAAAATCAGTGATTTCAAATCGTTCGTTTCTATCCAATCAGAGACTTTTATGGTGGACAATTGGCATGATAAGGGTTGTATTCTAATCGGTGATGCTGCACATTGTTCTTCTCCACTCGGAGCTATCGGATTGTCCTTGGCTTTTGAAACAGCGCTGGTCACAGCTGAACTTATTGTTACATCAAAATTAGAGCCAAATCATGAATACAAGCGTTTAGATCGTTTGCAGTCCATTCGTAATCGGGAAATTCGTTTAGTGCATTTTGCTCAACAGTTGATAATCAGCATGATCGTTAAATCCCCTAAAGGGATTAAAAACTTCTCGCTAGCGTGCATGAAACTGATGGGAAATAGCAGGATCGCTAGATATTTAATGCGGAGATTCTTTTTGGGGAGTCCTAAAATAACGGTTGATAATGCCTTTAAATTTTAACGAAGCCTCATTCCTAAGTAGAGTTCATTGGGAATGAGGTTATTTTAATTTGTTGAAACGCAAAGAATTTGTATAGAAAACGCTTTCTATCCATTGTAAAATACAGGTTGAGGTGTAATTACAAAACAAGGATGGAAATCCCATGCGGATCAAATTTAATATTTTTCAGAAAATGTTAGTGTTATTGCTGATTCTGCTAACTCCGGTTGTGGCGCTGTACTATTATTCTACCTCTAAGAGCATCAACGTCATACAGGAGGAGCTTATCAAAGCCAGCCTGAACCGGATGGAGCTTTTCGTGGCACAACTGGATGCCAGCATTGAGAAGTTCGACTTAGTCTCCGCACCTATGCTCGTTGACACGAACGTGCTGGAGTACCTTTACAACCTCAACATGAGCGATTATTCCCTAATGAAAACAAGGCTGCTGATCCAAGAGAAGCTGTCGCTGGCCAGCGCATCGGGCAACTGGCGCAATGACGTAACCGTCTATTTCCCTCAACGAGACGATAGTATTTCTTCTTCCCCCTCCTATGAATATGACCTTAAAGAGTTTGAAAGCCGATTTTCGCTAGGGTGGAGCTACAGCGAAGATTTGGAGATTGGCTCCGGTTTTACTCGAACTTATGTCACTACGGGTTACAAACCAGCCCGTCCGGACGATCTGGATGTTGCCGTTCGCATTAACCTCTACAAGTGGAGCTTCGAAAATTTGCTTGATACCTACAAATCTGGTCACTCTGACAACCCGTTTTTTTACAAAGAAGGACATGCCATCATCGCCAGCCGATCCGCAGATGGGCCCAAGATGGACCAAATCATCGCGGAATTAGGCGACAGGATCAATAGCCGGGATTCAAGTTTTTTAATTCATTCCTTCGACGGCAGGCCTTATCTGATTACCTATTATTATTCCAATATTCTTGAGTGGCATCTCGTCGATTCTGTTCCACTTAACCAGATTATCGGACCTATCAAGCAACAGCGGTTATTGTTTGGAGCTTCTTCGATTATTTTGCTCCTATCCTGTATTACCGCCGCGTCTGCCTTGTACTGGAACGTACATCGACCTATTTTCCAACTTGTGCGTGCGGTGCAGCGGATTAAGGAAGGCGATTACGCCTACCGGCTGCCGAAGAAATCAAACAATGAATTCACGTTCCTGATGCAGAACTTTAACGAGATGGCGACGCAGATCCAAGATCTCATCGAGAATGTCCTACAATCGCGTATTCTTGCGCGCGATGCTACGCTAAAGCAGCTACAAGCACAGATCCATCCTCATTTTCTGTACAATTGTTTAGGTTTCATCATTAATATGACCAAGATGGGGAAGAATCGGGCTGTCATAGACATGGCGTATCATCTGGCTGACTATTACCGGTATACGACACGAATGGATAATCAAGGAGTCAGCCTGAGTGAAGAACTGGCGTTCGTGCGCATTCACCTCGAGATTCTTCGGCTTCGCAATGAGACGCTGTCCTACAGCATCGAACTGCCTGAAGAGTTGGCGGAGCTGCGAATTCCCCGGCTTCTTATCCAACCGATCGTGGAGAATGCGATCGTGCATGGACTTGAGAACGTCGAATATCCAGGCCGGGTTGAAATTAGAGTTTACGTCAATGAAGACCAATTGCACTTGGAAGTGGAGGATAACGGAAAAGGATTAAATAAAGAACGGATGGACCAACTGCAAATGGAGCTTCATATTCCGGCCAGCGAATATGCAGGCTGCGGTCTTTGGAACGTATATCAAAGACTGCAAGGCAACTTGGGTTCAGACGCTCAAATTGAGTTTTGCCCGTCCAGACTGGGGGGGCTAAACGTGAGGCTGATTTGGAGACTTGGGATGAAAGATGAAACGAAGGAGGAAGAGCAATGAATAGCCTGCTTGTAGTTGATGACGAGAAACATTATGCGGACAGTCTGGCAGATACAATTCCATGGGCGACACTTGGTATCTCCCGCGTTTGGAAGGCTTACAGCGCGAGCGAGGCACTTGCTCTGATAGACACCTTCCCCATTGACATCCTTATGACGGATATCCGTATGCCCCGCATGAACGGCCTGGAACTGATCGAACAGGCCAGGCTTCGTATTCCAGGGCTGAAGTGCCTGCTGCTCACAGGTTATGCGGACTTCGATTACGCCCGAAAAGCGATTGAGCTGCAAGCGCTCGATTACCTGATGAAGCCCGCGAAGGACGAGCAGCTACTTAAGGCAATGGGCCGGATCATTAAGCAGCTTGAGCAGGAGCGATCAATCGAACAGGGCTTCCGTATCTACCGAGACAATAGTGCAGAACTGAAAGCAGGGTTGTTGCTCAAAGTGCTCAGCGGAAATCTGAATAGCAAGGCGCTTGCAGAGAAGTTAAAGCTGTTTGACCTCCCTCTTCCGATACCAGGTCATGTCTCGATGTGCCTGGTCCGATTGGGTTCCCCCTTCGATGGACAAGACCTCTATTCGCAGTCACTGATCCGGTTCGCGGTAACAAACATGCTGGAAGAATTGCTGATGGACCGCTATGACTGCTGGTCGGCGGCGGATGATGAAGGAAACCTGCTCGCTCTGGTATACGACCTATCAGGAGCACCACCCGATCCGGAATGGGTGCTTGAGCGGATAGAGCGATTAAAGCAAGAAGTACAGAGTTTGCTTAAAGGTAAAATTTCTGTAGGGGAAACCGACTGTCTATTCCCGGAAGGACTGCAAGCTAGTTATATGACAGCTAAATCGCGATTAGATAGTGACGGTTTTTCGGGTGGGCAGGTGCCCGAGCGGAATGAAGAGGAAGCGCGTCTTATGCGCAAGCTGTATGAAACGCCTCTGCTGACACATCTTTTGGAAACGGAGCAATGGGAAGCGGCGGAAGCTAAGATCCGAGCGTTCGTGTCACCGCTATTGCATACGGGTTCACCTAACCTCATGCGCGACGTCTTTTTCTTTCTCTCCAATGCCTTCCAGTATATCGCGAATCGCAGTGGCAGGACGCTGGCCCAAATGCTCACTCCTGAGCAATCGGCTTTCGTTAAAGGAAAAGCGATGCTGCACGCGTCGCAGCTGGAAAGCTGGGCGCTCGACTTACTACGCACACTTCGCGATAAGCTAGGGGAGGAGACCGAGGACCACAGCCAGGTGATCGTCCGGAAGACGCAACTCTACATCCAGAAAGAGCTGGACAAGGACTTATCACTTACTTTGCTGGCCAAACGCGTCTTCGTACATCCTAACCATCTGTCAAAAATCTTTAAGCAGTGTACAGGCACTACCGTATCCCAATATATTTACGAGCAGCGTATGCTCAAAGCCTGCGAGGTGCTCAAGCATACAAATAATAAAATCTACCATATTGGTGAAAGTATTGGCTATCCCAATACCAACTGGTTTATTCGGAAATTCCGTGACTATTATCAGGTGACACCGCAGGAATTCAGGGATAGATACCGATCGGGAATGGAGTGATTGGGCCGGTGAAGAAGCAAAAAAGAAAGGCCAGATTTCTATGGGCAGTTCTGAGTGGAGTACTGCTAGTTTCCGGCTGTTTAAGTAACACAGGGAAAACGGCACAGAACAGTACATCCAATGGGGAAACGAAGCCGGTATGGGACTTTAAATACGATCCGCCTATAACCATCACAACAGGAATCGTGGACGAGAATCGGCCTAACGCATTCAAGCCAGATGAGAGCCTTACAGACAACGTGCACACCCGCTGGATGGAAGATAATCTGGGAATCGTCACGAAGTTTGATTGGATTGTCAGCAAGTTCGAGGATGCAGATACCAAAATTCGGCTGGCGCTGGCTGTGAATGGCAAGCTGCCGGACACCCTTAGCGCTGAAGGAGACATCCTGAAGTATCTGCTGAAAGCCGACAAGCTGCTTCCGCTGGATGATGCCATCGAGAAGTATGCGCATCCTAAGCTAAAAGAAGCGCTCGAGAAGTACGCTTATACTATGGCAGAAGTGACCAAAGACGGCAAGATATATGGACTTCCCCGTTTTAGTGCAGGAGATGAGGGAACGGTCATGTGGATCCGTAAGGATTGGCTTGAGAAACTGTCGCTGAACCCGCCTACGACGATAAGTGAGTTGGAGAACGTGCTGAAGGCATTTTCTGAACAAGATCCTAATGGGAATGGTGAAGATGACGAAGTTGGTCTGGCGGTTCCGCTAAAGGAAGGTCCCTGGAGCTGGATGGGGCAGACAGATGCGATCGCCGGAGCTTTTTCAAGGCAGATGATTAGCACGTCTGACATCAAACTGTTCTGGAATGAGGACGAGAAGGGCAGCTTGATGTTTGGCGCCGTACATCCGGATGCTAAGAAATACCTGGAAACGATGGCGTCCTGGATGGCGAAGGGCTACATGGACAGAGATGCAGGCATGCAGGACCCGAGCCAAGCGTCCGAACTGGCGGTTAACGGAATGGCTGGTGTCATGTTCGGCCCGTTTTGGATGGGAGCCTGGCCGCTCGGCGATACAGTGAAGGTCGACCCGGAAGCGGATTGGGAGGCTTATTCCCTTCCTGCCGGACCGGATGGGTTAAAGGGCAAGGCACAAAAGCCGTTGTACGGTATCTATACGGTGTTCAGCAAGGATTTCACGAATATGGAAGCCTGGTTCGCTTATTATAACAAGTTGCTTGCCAAAAATTTCGGACCGGATGATCCGTACTTCGATCCCCGATTCGCACAAGGGTTTCACGAAGGTTACGATTATGTGATCATGAACGACAAGGTCATTACTGTCAATTTTGCGACTGAAGGCGTGCCGAATGATAAGTGGCCGCTTGCGGACGGGTCTTCAATGGATATGCGCTGGATGCTCTATCCGCTGACAGGTGGCGCTCCAGCCTTGCCTTATATGAATGCGGATGCAATCAGAAAATTATCTGAAAATTCGGAAGCAATAGTGACGACGCCGATCGAACAAGCCATTAAAGGTTTGAATTCGGCTCAACTTACGGCGGCTGGGGTAGCGATTGCCGAGCAGGGACTCGAAATCCCGAACCGGTACCACGGACCTTTAACGGACGGGATGGAGAAACACGGAGTGTTCCTGCAGAAACTCGCAACGGAGAGTTATCTGAGCATCATTTATAGCGAGAAGCCGCTCTCCTACTTTGATGAGTTCGTAGCCCAATTTTACAAGAATGGCGGCGACGTAATCACGAGAGAAGTAAATAATTGGTACATGGAAAACAAGCCATAATATTGTGGCTTGTTTTCTTCTATGTTCCTTTATTTCTTCTATATAACAGGATTAACTTATTGAATTAAAATGATTTTATTAGAAAGCGTTTTCAATAAAAAGAGGTGATGGTATACGAAGCTAATCATAGAGTAACTCTCACAACTAAGTGTAAACTTTCGAACTGAGTTTTGTTTGAAGCGGAGCGAAGCAGTTTATGCTCACAAAACTTTTTAGGAGGAGAGGTAATGAGGAAAAAAGTAAGCGTGTTTCTGGCATTAACTATGTTTGTGACTATCTTTTTTTCAAATCCGATCAAGACTAATGCGGCAACCCCCGAAGCGCCTGCAGGGTGGAGAGACTTACTGGATTACCAAATATTCAGTAATATATCCGACGGCTGGGCAGGAGATAGCGGGTTTGGATTGGAGACGGAGAACAGCAAGCTGCCCATAGATTCTACAGCAATGTACAATGGATTGCCTTCATTATTGTTGAATGCGAAGACGCCTACCAGTCCTTCCTGGTACAACGCTTTAATTACGGTTGCAGGCTGGAAAGCGTATGACTTTACCTCTTATCATCCAAATGGATTCCTTGAGTTTAATATCAAAGGAAATGCGGGCGGAGAGTCCTTTTTACTGGGCTTCAAAGACCGGGTATTCGAAAGAGCTGCCGGCAATGAAATTACCACTACAGTAAACATTAACAACTACGTCAACATTACTACAAGTTGGACCCATGTGAAGATCCCGTTAAAGGATCTAATTCAGGTCTCCCAAGGAATTGATGTATCTTCCATAGATGCATTATCCATAAAGAATAATGGTTTTCAACCTTTAAAAGTCTGGCTTAATGACATTAGGGTTACGTCTCCCGATAAGGAGAAAGAGTACGCACCCATCAAGGTCAATCAATTAGGGTATCCCGTAGATGGAGTAAAGCAAGCGCTCGTAACCGGTTTTGAGGATGTGCTCACGGTCGATGCAGGTACTCCGTTTAACATTATTAACGCCACAAATAATTCCACAGCTTACTCCGGAACGCTTGTACTCACCAAAAATTATGATGCTATCGATAGCGGGGAGCATATTTTCACCGCCGATTTCACGAATTTAACGATTCCGGGAAAATATTATGTTTCAGTGCAGGGTCTCCAGAATTCGCCCAAGTTCACTATCGGCGAAGCTAACGAAATCTATGAACCCTTTTTAAATGACGTAACGAGATACTTCTATTACCAGAGAACCGGGATTAATATTACCAGCCCATACACTCAAAATTATCAAAGAACAGATTTTACTCCTGACACCGCAGTACCTTTAATGTCCAATCCTTCCATCAAAAAAGATGTTTCCAAGGGATGGTATGATGCGGGCGATAAAGGCAAGTACGTTAACGCAGGAGCCAAAGCCTTGTCGGATCTCTTCTGGGCCTATGAAATGATGCCGGAGAAATTTACGGACAATCAATTTAATATTCCTGAGAGCGGAAACGGCATTCCCGACATCCTGGATGAGGCAAGATGGGAACTGGAATGGATGCTCAAAATGCAGGATGCTGCAACTGGCGGTTTCTATGCTCGAGTGACCTTTCAGGATGACGACAATATGGTAGACAGAGAAATTATCGATAAGGATACGGTAAGCTCGCGTACTGATATCAAAACGACCGCCGATACAGCTACCGCAGCCGGTGTATTGGCACATGCCTACTTAATGTATCAGAATATTGATCCGGCTTTTGCCCAAAGTTGCTTGGATGCGGCAATAGACGCATGGGGGTACCTGGAAGCACATCCGGAAAATATTCGGACGCCTAACACGGGCAGATGGCCTTACGATGTGACGGATGACGCTTCGAATCGTCTGTGGGCTGCAGGCTCCCTGTACCGATCGACCGGCGATGCCGAATACAACGATTATTTCCTGGCGAATTACACTGATATGGGAATATTTTTTGACGATACCCTTGATTTCGCCAGTGGTTGGGCAAACACCTGGAATACAGGCTTCTTCAGCTATCTGAAAGCCGCTAATCCGGACTCTGGAGTCTTAAGCTGGTATTCGGATAAATTCCAGCAATGGTTCAATGATAAAGTGAGCAGATACAACGACAGCCCTTGGAAAAGCATCATAAAAGATGGTAACTACTATTGGGGAATCACCATGCAGGTTGCGGACACACCGATGGAAATGATCATCGGTACGAAATTGCTGGGAACTTTTGAGAGCAACCGCGCTATCATTAATGAGATTAACAATAGCCAGTTAGACTGGATTCTGGGGCAGAACCCGGTAGGCGTATCTTTTGTATCAGGTTACGGCGATAACAGCGTGAAATATCCGTTCAGCATCATGTATAGAACGGATGGTTTACCTGGTGTACCTAAGGGATATCTGGTCGGAGGACCGAATAAATACTCCAATGACATAACTGTAGGAAACCAGATATCAAGATTTGCAGCCAAAAACTATACCGATAACTTCCAAGAATGGACTACAAATGAACATACCGTTTATTGGAATTCAGGGTTGGTATTCATCGCCGCATTCGCAACCGGAAATAGCAGCAACTCGACCATTAATCCAACGACTGCTGCCTTTGATAAGAAAACCGCAAATCAAGCTGATATTCCGGTGACCCTAACGTTGAACGGCAACACGCTCACCGACATTAAGAACGGTACGACATCTCTGGTTGTGGACACGGACTATACCGTTTCGGGTAACACGGTCACTCTACACAAGAGCTATCTCGCGCAGCAGCCAATCGGCACGGCGAACCTCACTTTCCAGTTTAACGCCGGTTCATCTGCTACGCTATCCGTTGCTGTGAACGATTCGTCGGTTATTAACTCGACGATCAGTCCGACGACCGCTACCTTTGACAAGCAAACCGCGAATCAGACCGACATTCCGGTGACCTTGACGCTGAACGATAACACACTCATCGGCATTAATAATGGCACGACTGCCCTAGTTGCTGGTACGGACTACACCGTATCAGGCACGACAGTGACGATCCAGAAGGCTTATCTGGCTGCCCAACCGGTGGGAACAACGACACTGACTTTCAACTTTAGCACAGGAGCAAGTGCGAATCTTGCGGTCTCCGTGGTCGATACCCCCTCTACCGGAAGTGGTTCTATCACAGTGCAGCAGTACAATTCTCCTGTTACGGCAACGAGCAATTCGTTGAGCCCACGGATAAAGCTGAAGAACACCAGTACAACTGCCATCAATCTGTCCGACGTGAAGCTTCATTATTATTATACGATCGATGGGGAGAAGGACCAGAATTTCTGGTGCGATTGGTCCACTGTCGGCAGTAGCAACGTAACTGGCGCCTTCGTCAAGTTGCCGGCTCCTTTGACAGGAGCTGATCATTATCTGGAAATCGGCTTTACGAGCGGAGCTGGAAGTTTGGCTGCTGGAGACAGCATTGAGCTTCAGATCCGCATGAACAAGACCGATTGGACGAACTACACGCAGACGGGCGATTACTCCTTCGATCCGACCGATTCGACTTACACCGATTGGAGTCATACAACTGGCTATGTCGCAGGCGCTCTTCAGTGGGGAACAGAACCTCAATAAGTAACGTCACAATTGCCATTACGGCTCAATAGCGAAAACCTGAACTCCCCATTACCGCCTAAACAACGGTGTGGGGAGTGTGTAAGACAGTGAAAGGAGTGCAACAACTCTATTGAAAGCTATGCCACTTCCTACAAATAGGAAACCGATACGTACTGTACGTAATTTTTCCATCGTGAAGAATCTTCGTACTTACTGGATGTTCTACGCAATGATGCTGCCGGGAATCGTTCTGCTTGTAATAAATAACTACATCCCTTTGTTCGGGATCGTAATTGCCTTTAAAACAATTAACTACCAGGACGGTATCCTTGGAAGCCCCTGGACAGGGATGAAAAATTTCGAATACCTGTTTGCCTCGAAGGATTCGTACATCATCATTCGCAACACATTGCTTTATAACTCGCTGTTTATTGTATTGAACATGGCGCTTCCACTGGGGTTCGCCTTGATGCTTAACGAGATGAAGAATCGCTTCCTCTCGAAGCTACACCAAACGATCATGTTCCTGCCATACTTCCTGTCGATGATCGTCATCTCGTACTTGGTGTATGGGTTCATGAGCGACGAGCGAGGATACTTCAACGGCACATTGCTGCCGGCGCTTGGTCTTGATTCCGTACGCTGGTACTTCACGAAAGAAGTGTGGCCGATCGTCTTGCCGATCATTAACACGTGGAAAAACATGGGGTACTACACGGTTGTGTACATGGCAGCAATCATTGGTATCGACGAGGAGTACTACGAAGCCGCGACGATAGACGGGGCGAACAAGTGGCAACAGATCAAGAAAATCACGATTCCCTTGATCATGCCTGTCCTCACGATTATGACTTTGCTGCAGGTTGGCCGGATCTTCAATGCTGACTTTGGCCTATTCTTCCAAGTGCCGCGTGAATCGGGGGCATTGTTCCCTGTGACAAACGTTATCGATACCTATGTCTACCGCACCTTCCTGACCGTTGGGGATATCGGACTTTCCTCAGCAGCAGGCCTGTTCCAATCAGTAGTTGGTTTCATCTTGGTTTTTGTATCTAATTGGGTCGTTCGCCGCTTTAATCGCGAGAACGCGCTGTTCTAAGAGAGGAGCCCTTATGACCAATACAAAGAGTAAATCCTTATCTGGGTCCAATCCAAAGAATCAGCTGTCGGGATGGGCGTCAACCCTCATCAACATCTTCTTCGTCATCTATTCGGCGCTCTGTATCCTACCGCTTTTGCTGATTCTTTCGGTATCGTTCTCCGATGAGCAGTCCGTTATGACACACGGATATCGATTTATGCCCGAAAATTTCAATCTGGCAGCCTATCGATTCCTAATGAAAGATATCAGTCAAATCGTTCATTCCTATGGAATCTCACTAACTGTCACGGTGATCGGCACGATACTAAGCGTCATCATAATAGCACTGTATGCGTACCCCATTTCCCGGAATAATTTCCCACAGGCTAAGTATTTTACATTTTTTGTTTTTCTAACGATGCTGATTTCCGGCGGCTTAGTCCCTTGGTACTTGGTATACGTACAGATGCTGGAATTAAAAGATACACTTTGGGCACTGATCATGCCGCTGATCATGTCCGCATTCTGGGTACTGATCATGCGCACTTTCTTTAAGGAGACCGTACCTGAAGCTGTGCTGGAGTCAGCCAAAATAGATGGGGCAGGGGAGCTACGGATATTTATCCGAATTGTATTGCCCTTATCTCTGCCGGTTCTGGCAACCGTAGCACTGTTCCAAACACTGACATACTGGAACGACTGGTTCCTAAGCCTAATGTTTATTACAGACAACCACAATATATCCGTGCAGTACTTTCTTTACAAGATGATGGTCAACATCCAGTACTTATCCAGTAACCCGAACGCGATGGCTGAAATTACCCGAGCTGGCGGAATGATTAACTTCCCAAGTGAAACCGTGCGTATGGCGATGGTGGTTGTAGGTGTTGGACCTATTGTATTTGCTTACCCGTTCTTCCAGAAATACTTTATTAGAGGACTGACAGTAGGCTCCGTTAAAGGCTAAGATTGCCGATCACTTACGTGGGCACGGAAACGGCTAAAACCAGTATATGGTTTAGCATATCATTCTATTTTACGGGGGGATTACTTGAAAATGAAGGATACGAAAAGCAAGGCTTCACTGCTTCTCACACTAATGCTTATTTCAGCAGTAGCCACTACGGCTTGCGGAAATTCAACCAACTCGAACAATGCTACACCGGATAATGCCGGAAAAGAAAGCGCCACACCGAGCTCATCAGCGAATTCAACAACCGATAACAAATCCAATGAGCCCTCGAAGCTGGAGCCCTATAAACTAAAGCTGGTCTACGAAGGAGCTCCGCAGGCGGACGAGGCTATCGTCGAGGAAGCGCTGAACAAGATCTTGACTGAAAAAATCAACGCGACGGTAGATATCGCACCAATCGATTGGGGAGCATGGGATGATAAGACTAACCTCATTATCGCTTCTCGAGAGCCCGTAGACATTCTATTTACAGCCTCATGGAACGGGTATGCAAAGAACGTTGCCAAAGGTGCATACTTAGATCTCGGTCCCTTGCTCGATCAGTATGGCCAGGGCATTAAGGATAGCTTGGATCCAGCTTTTCTCGATGGCTCCAAAATCGGCGGCAAAAATTATGCAGTCCCTACTAATAAAGAATTGGCATCGTCAGGGGGCATTGTGTACCGGAAGGACATTGCCGATGAACTCGGCATCGACATGAGTAAAGTGCAAAAAATCGAAGATTTAGATGCCGTTTATAAGATCGTTAAAGAGAAGAAGCCAACCATGTATCCGCTGTATACAACGGGTGGCACGTTCGCCTCTCACTCCTTTGTGGAATTGGATTTTTTAGGTGATACGACGATACCTGGCGCTATCGATAAGAATGGCACGGAAGCGACAGTCAAACCGGCCGAAGAGTATCCCCAATACTTAAATGCATTAAAAGTAACCCGTGATTTCTTCCAGAAGGGGTATCTTAACAAAGATGCGGCCACTTCCCAAACGTCATCCCTTGATGCTTATAAGACGGGCAACGTATTCTCCACCGTAGAGCCTCTCAAGCCAGGCAAAGCAGAGGAAATCGCATCCGCGACAGGACTTGATGGCAAGCTTGCACAAATTACTTTGACAGGTAAAACGGTCGCCACATCGGAGACTACCGGCGCCATGTTAGCCATCTCATCAACGTCTAAGAACCCGGAACGCGCCATGATGCTGATTAACCTGCTTCATACAGATCAAGAGATTATTAATCTGCTTAACTTCGGTATTGAAGGTACACATTTCACACTTAATGGTAATGTTATGACGCAGACGGAGAAGTCAGGACAGTACGCACCGGGCGTCGCTTGGGAGCTGGGAAATCAATTCCTGAACTATGTCTGGAGCTCGGAAGCTCCTGACAAGTGGGAGCAGTTCAAAAAGTTCAACGAAGGGGCCAAATCGTCACCGGCGCTGGGCTTCACCTTTGACAGTGAGCCAGTCAAATCAGAAGTTGGAGCACTAGCAAACGTCCTAAGAGAATATCAGAAGATGCTTGAGACAGGCTCGGTTGATCTGGACAAAGAATTGCCAAAATTTATCGCCGCCCAAAAATCGGCCGGACTAGATAAAGTCATTGCTGAAAAGCAAAAACAGCTTGATGAATTCCTTGCCAGTAGGTAATATGCGTTCATAGCGAATAAAGGACCTACTTATTGTTCTGGATAAGAACAATGAGTAGGTCCTTTTGACTTTTGCTATATAATTCATAGTTCAACTAGGATTTAAGAGGCTTGATCAAATTGGCTATTATAAAGCTCAGCATAGAAACCATTTTTGGCAAGTAGTTCTTCGTGGCTGCCGCTTTCCAGGATATCGCCTTCCTTCAAAACCAGAATCACATCGGCGTTCTTAATGGTTGAGAGTCTATGCGCAATCACAAAGGAGGTTCTTCCTTCCATAAGCTTATCCATTGCCTGCTGAATCAAGAGCTCTGTTCTTGTATCGACTGAGCTTGTAGCTTCATCGAGGATGAGCATTGGAGCATTCTTGAGCATCGCGCGGGCGATGGTAAGCTGTTGCTTTTGGCCGGTGGATAAATTAACCTTGTCATTTAGTATGGTATTGTAACCGGCACTTAAGGTCTGAATGAAATGATGCAAGCCTACCGACTTACAAGCATCTTCAACTTCTTTATCGGTTACACCTGTTTTGTTGTACACCAGATTTTCCCTGATAGTGCCCTCAAAAAGCCAGGTGTCCTGCAAGACCATACAGAATAGATCATGGATGTTTTCTCTTGTTAAGCTGCTGATGGGGGTATCATCAATATAAATCTCTCCGCCCTTTAATTCATTAAACCGTATTAGAAGATTTATCAGTGTAGTTTTACCTGCGCCGGTAGGGCCGACTATAGCAATTTTTT
This sequence comes from Paenibacillus sp. FSL R5-0928, assembly GCF_037970385.1. Taxonomy (NCBI): domain Bacteria; kingdom Bacillati; phylum Bacillota; class Bacilli; order Caryophanales; family Paenibacillaceae; genus Paenibacillus; species Paenibacillus sp. FSL R5-0928. Next base: position 3,636,747 of record NZ_CP150225.1, read on the forward strand.
GCCCAGGCTTAATCTCTGCAGAAAAATCTTTAATCACAAGTTTATCTGAATTTTCATAAGCAAATTGCACATGTTCAAAATCCACTTTGCCCGCTGCAGTTTTAAGATGTCTTTCTTTATGACTTTCATTGTCCATTTCATCAGCATCGAGGAACTCAAAGACACGTTTGCTTGCTGCGGAAGCTGATTGCAGACTTTGTGCGGCTTGAGCAATCTGAGAGAGCGGTTGTGTAAAGTAACGGACATACAGTATAAAGGCAACAATGACCCCAAAGGATATCGTTCCGTTCATAGCAAGTACAGCACCAACGACACAAACGGCCACAAAACCTAGATTGCCTATAAACATCATAATCGGCATCATAAGACCGGAGAGGAACTGCGCTTTAAATGCACTATCTTTAAGATTCATATTCAGGGATTCAAATGTATTGCGCATTTGTGATTCACCATTGTAAGCTTTCACTACAGTATGTCCTGTATATACTTCCTCCACATGACCATTGATTTTCCCTAAGTATTCTTGCTGACTTTGAAAATACTTTTGGGATTTTTTCATAATTGCCGCTATGAGGCCAAAGCCAATGATAGTTGCAACAACCGCCGTAATAGTCATGATCACATTTGTTTTGAACATCATGATGATGGATCCCGTAAAGAGGGCAAGGGCAGTTACCAGTGTGCCGACACTTTGGTTTAAAGCTTGCCCGATCGTATCCACATCGTTGGTAACCCGGGACAGAATGTCACCGGTTGTAGAATTATTATAATAAGAAATCGGAAGTTTGTTCATTTTGCGTGAGAGATCGGCTCTTAAGTTTTTGGAGACCTTTTGCGTAACTGCGGACATAATTAATCCTTGTACCAAAGATAACACAGCGCTAAGGATATAGATAAATACAAGGAAAAGGCCGATAGAAGTTACTGCTTCCATATCAATTCCGGTGACGAGGCCCGCCGTGATCAAGTCTGTCATCTCCGAAAGCTTATCCGGTCCAAGCAAAGTCAGAACCGTACCGATTGCTGCACTAATAATAGCTATAAGGACTACAGGGATATATTTTCTGCAATAGTGGAGAAGTTTGCTCCACGTGTTGAGTTGCTCTTTGCTTTTGTTCATTAAGCTAGCTCCTCCTTTGAAAGTTGTGAGTAAGCAATCTCTTGGTAGACATCACAGGTCTGCATCAATTCATCATGTGTTCCCATGCCTGCCATTCGTCCGGCTTCCAGTACAATGATTTTATCTGCGTCTTTGATTGTACCGATCCGCTGCGCAACGATTAGTATCGTCGTACCGCTAGATTTCTTCTTCAATTCACTACGCAATTTGCGATCCGTCTTATAATCAAGCGCTGAGAAGGAATCGTCGAAGATCAATATTTCAGGACGACGGGCAATGGCTCGGGCAATGGAAAGACGTTGCTTTTGACCGCCAGACAAGTTCGTACCGCCTTGAGAGACATGAGCCTCGTAGCTTCCTTCCATCTTTTCAACAAAATCTGAAGCTTGAGAGGTGTAAATGGCATCTACAACATCAGAGGACAGATCACTGCCATTGTCGCCAAAAGCAACATTAGAGCTCACCGTGCCGCCAAACAAAATCGCTTTCTGAGATACATATCCCATTTTATTGCGCAGTGCAGTTTGCTCATATTGGTTAACATTAATACCGTCCACCAACACTTCACCTGCTGTAGCATCATAAAAGCGAGGGATCAGGTTCACTACAGTACTTTTTCCGCATCCGGTTGAACCGATGAAGGCCACAGTTTCTCCTTTTTTCACCGTAAAGCTGATATCCTCAATAACGTATTCTTCTGCATCCGGATATTTAAAGCTGACTTTTTTGAATTCGACTTCACCCAACCGATTTGTCTTGGAGGTAGTAAGTGATCCGTTCTCTAAGCTTGGCTTAGTATCCAACACTTCATTGATTCTTTTAGCGGATACATGGGCACGAGGCATCAGGATAAAAATCATGATCAGCATCATGAATGCCATAACCACCTGCATCGCATAGGATGAGAAGACAATCATATCTGAAAATAAGCCCATCTTCGCCGTACCATTGGCATTTTGAATTAAAATAGCACCAATCCAATATATTGCGAGACTTAAACCGCTCATAATGAGAGAAATACTTGGCATCATCATGGACAGTACATTGTTGGCAAATAAATTCGTTCGGGTAAGCTCGCTGTTGGCTACGCTAAATTTATCTTCCTGGTAACTTTCCGCATTATAAGCACGAATGACACGAAGGCCTGTAAGATTCTCTCTTGCAACACGATTAAGATTATCAGTCAGTTGCTGCAATTTTTGGAATTTCGGAAGCACAAGCACGATCACTATGCCGACAATAAGAATCAATACCCCAATGGCGACACCGGTAGCAAGCGACCACTGCCAACTCTTGCCTGTAATTTTGAGCATTGCCCAAACGGCAAGGATGGGAGCCTTCACCAGCAGTTGCAGACCAATGACAATCAGCATTTGCACTTGCGTAATGTCATTCGTCGAACGGGTAATTAAACTAGCTGTAGAGAAGTTGTTGATTTCTTCCATAGAAAAAGATTGTACCTTATCAAACAATTTGGAGCGTAATCTTGAAGAGAAGTTAGCGGCAATTTTAGCGGCGATCCCTGCCACTATGATTGATGTAGCTAAGCTGCCGAGAGCACAGAGCAACATCCAGCCTCCGGCTGCAATGATTTCGCTCATTTCACTTCCTGGTATCTGTACAAGACGAGTAATCTCGCTCATATAACCGGGCAATTCCAGATCCAGCCATACCTGTGTGACAATGAACAGGATGCTGATACCGATTAGGGTCCATTCCTTCGGTTTTAAGTACTTAAGTATAGTTACCATACATCTGACTCCTTTATGTGGCGTTGCTTAAATGATAACGAAAGAAGATAAACTGAAAGTTAACTTTTCTGAAAAATGAAAAAACCCTGAAAGAACGATGAGGTTCTCCAGGGCTCGTACTACATTCCAATCGGAATCGTAACTGTAAATGTGGCTCCTTGTAATGGAATGCTTTCGCAAGAAATGGTTCCATTGTGTAGATGAATGATTTTTTTAACAATTGCTAATCCAAGTCCATTGCCCGCAGTCGAATGGGAAGTATCCTGCTGATAAAATTTATCGAATATCTTGGGAAGAGCCTCAGGATGAATACCGCTTCCGCAGTCACGAACTAGAATCACCACGTTATCTTCGTTTCTCTTCATGTTAACTTCAATTTCGCCATGTTCAGGAGTGAATTTGATCGCGTTATCCAATAAATTTAACCAAACTTGATTTAAAAGCTCTTTATTGCCGGAGAGTTCATAATCCTGAATATTAACGTTCAGCTTCAGGTGCTTCTTCTCAAATTTAGCAGCTAGCAAAAGCACAGATTGGCGAATTTGTTCCCCAACATTAAACCTCATTTTGTTTGTCAGAATCTTTTGCGTCTCAACTTGTGTCAGCTCCAGTACATTCGAAGCAAGGGAGGCAAGTCTGGTCGATTCCTCAATGACAATATCTAGATATTCATTCCGTTCTTCTTTGGTAAGATCATCGTTCTTTAAGACTTCGGCAAATCCCTTGATAGATACAATCGGTGTTTTGAATTCATGGGAAAAATTATTCACAAAATCGGTTCGCAGAATTTCAATACCCCCAAGCTCTTCAGCCATCCGGTTAAAGTTCTCTGATAGAATTTCAAACTCCGGCGGGCTTTTGAGCTGAAGCCGCATGGAGAAGTCACCGCTGGCAAGACGCTCTGTGGCCTCAATAAATAACCGGATGGATTTTACCATTTTCCGGCTTGTGATGGCTGATATCGTGGTACCGATAATTGTACAAGCGATTAATACCATTATGGGTAGTACGAATCCATCCTGGGCAAGCTCTTCGTTCAACAAACCAAAAACCTGTGCGAGAAAGAAGAGTAGTCCTGTAATCACAACGGTAATAAGAAAGATGAAAAATATGATAAGAGAAAAATAGATGGGAAGGCTGATTCTGTTGCTGAGCTTGTTACTTATTTTGCTCACTGGCTTCGCACCGCCTTGTATCCAAGACCTCTGACGGAAACCAGTTCAAACTCTGGATAAGCGTCAAACCGTTTCCGCAGGCGATTGATATGTACATTAACGGTTGTATCCGTACTTTCACTTTCCATGCCCCATATTTCGTCCATAAGCTGGATACGGGTGAATATCCGTTCCGGATAAGATAATAGCTTATACAACAAATAGAACTCTTTTTGCGGAAGCGTTTGTTTCTCGTCCTCCCGGGTTACTGTCAATGCGTCATAATCAAGGATCACTTTACCCACTACTAATTTACGGGCACTTGCGATTTGCGAACGGCGAAGCAGCGCTTGGATTCTGAGCAGCATTTCTTCGGTATCAATCGGTTTGGTCATATAATCATCGGTTCCAATCCGGAACCCCTTTTTCTTATCTTCAGGCAGCTGTTTTGCTGTAGCCATGAGAATAGGGATTAAGCTATCAGCAGCTCTTACTTCCTTGGCGAATTCATAACCATCCATATTAGGCATCATGATATCCAGAATGATTAGATCAATATGCTGTGAATCAAGGACCTCCAAAGCTTTAACTCCATCTTCGGCAGTTACAACATCATATCCTTCGCGTTTCAGAACAGCTTCAAGAAGTCTTCTTACATGCTTATCATCTTCAACTACGAGTATGTTAATCATTACTGTTCACTCCAATAGTAGGTTTGTATCCATTATTACCTGTGGGGAATTTGTTTTAAAGGGAGCAGAATCAATATTTATCTAATCTTAAGATTCGGTTTGAAATCCTTGTAGTCGCTATAAAGTGACTCATATATCTGTCTATTCGTTAAAATGAGAGGAATAGGCAATGATTTAATACTATTATGATATCTGTTTTGTGAAAAATTGTTGCATACTAAAATAGTACCCAAACTAATTTAGCTGGATTAACGTGCTGAAAATAATGCAGACTACGTCGAACGTTGAACTTTGACTGAACTTCATGCGAAAGGAAGATCACAGATGCAAATGCGTAAATTAGGAAATAGTGGCTTGGAAGTTTCGGCAATAGGGCTTGGCTGTATGGGAATGGATCATGCCTATGGAAAGCCAGCAGATCGTAATGAAATGGTTAAATTAATTCGCAGAGCAGTTGAACTAGGATGTAATTTCTTTGATACTGCTGCTTTTTATGGACAATCCAATGAGGAATTAGTAGGCGAAGCTCTTGCACCACAAAGAGATCAAGTTGTGATTGCAACTAAATTTGGAATTTTAGGACAAGAAGCTGTAGACGGTCAACCTCAACTTATTTTAAATAGCACACCAGGTTCTATTCGTGAGCAAATAGAAGGTTCATTAAACAGGCTGAGGGTCAATTGCATTGATTTATATTATCAGCACCGAGTGGATCCGAATGTCGAACCTGAAGCTGTCGCAGAAACAATGAAAGATTTAATAGCTGAAGGGAAGATTAAAACATGGGGAGTCTCAAATGCACCGATTGACTATATGAAACGAGCACATGCTGTATGTTCGATTACTGCAACCCAAAATCAGTACTCCATGATGTGGCGTGAACCGGAAAAAGAGTTGTTTGAACTATGTGAAGAGTTAGGAATTGCTTTTGTTGCTTACAGCCCATTAGGAAATGGTTTCTTAAGTGGTAAATATACTAAGGAAACCAAATATGATGAAGATGACTATCGAAGTTTCTTGGGAAGATTCAAACCTGATGTGATTGATCATAACCAAGTGTTATTAGATTTAATTACTCAAGTTGCAGAAAGTAAAAATGCAACACCGGCTCAAGTCGTATTAGCGTGGGAATTAGCTCAAAAACCATATATCATTCCAATTCCAGGCACTACAAAATTAAACAGATTAGAAGAAAACCTATATGGAGCTGATCTGAAATTAACAAAGGAAGATGTAGATAGACTAAATGAAGCTTTGTCTAAAATGGAAATTGATAGTACACACTTCTAACTAGAGGTGTATCATCAACTAATAGGAGGATTTTTTATGCAAAAAGTTATTTTGAACAATGGTGTTGAAATGCCGATACTTGGTTTTGGAGTTTTTCAAATTCAAGATGAAGCTGAATGTGAACAAGCTGTTTACGATGCGATCATGTCAGGTTATCGACTGATAGATACCGCAGCCTCTTACCTAAACGAAGAAGCGGTGGGAAGAGCCATCAAACGGAGTGGAGTACCAAGAGAGGATCTATTTATTACTACGAAATTATGGGTTCAAGATACCGGATACGAACGTACAAAGGAAGCATTTGAAAAATCCCTTTCAAGATTGCAACTTGATTATTTGGATTTGTATTTAATTCATCAGCCCTTTGGCGACGTGCATGGTTCTTGGCGGGCGCTGGAGGAATTGTACCGTGAAGGAAAAATCAGAGCGATTGGCGTAAGTAACTTCCAGAACGATCGTCTGATTGATTTGATTATTCATAATGAAGTAACACCTGCCGTTAATCAAGTTGAGACACATCCATTCTGTCAACAAATTGAAAGTGCTGCATTCATGAAAGAAAACAATGTTCAGATCGAATCATGGGGTCCATTTGCTGAAGGTAAAAACAACATGTTCCAGAACGAAGTATTAGTAACAATAGCTCAAAAATATAATAAATCTGTTGCCCAAGTAGTTTTACGCTGGTTGACGCAAAGAGGAGTTGTTGTGATTCCAAAGTCTGTCCGGAAAGAAAGAATAATTGAAAACTTTAATATCTTTGACTTTGAATTAAATTCAGAGGATATAGAACAAATTGCGCTGTTAGACACAAAAGAGAGTTTGTTCTTTTCACATAGAGATCCTGTAATGGTAAAAGCGTTAAGTACTAGGAAGCTGGATATCTAATTTTTCTTAGGATCTTATTGGTTTTGATAAAAGATGGGTTAACAATAATTAAGGGGTTAACCCGTCTTTTATTTATAAGAACACCCTTAGACTTGTACAGTTCATTCTAATTTGGAGGTTTAAGAATAAAGGCAGCTAAAATTTGTGAATATCGCATTATAATCTTGGTCTTCTCCAGTGGCGTACAAACCAATAAGCACACCTGTGAATCCTCCGGCTATTTCAGAGGATAGATATTTGGTTTGCGCAGCTCCGAGTAAGATCTCAGTACCGTCTACCTGGATATAAAAGTGATAATGCGTTGGACTGCTTTTGACAACTAATGAAGCATGGTTACATTGACCTATATTTTTTGTTTTTTCAATGGATTTGATATCTCCGATATTCAGCCGTTCGATAATCTCATAACTCTCTGGATGTTTACGCAAGGCCAAGTCATAATGGTGATTTTCGTCCATGTAAAGTGTAATTCCGGCTTCACCATTCGTAAGGCTGACTTGGCACGAAATAATTGCGTTAAAATCTTTTTGACGAATACCAATAAATGTCGGAGTAGCCGGGATATCTAACGTTACTGCAGTTCCTTTAAGCTTTATTTTATCAGCTTCTAACCGATAATTTTCTGTAACCGGGTGACGCAGGTAACACCAGTCCAAATTCCAATCTGTGTTCTCGAACGTATAGACTTCTTTCTCCTGCTGAATGACTGTGTCCGCAATACGATCAGTCTCGAAACTTATTAGAGTGGTACCTTCATGACCTGCTGTAAACCATCCATCCTCGCCAAAGGTAATCGGAGTTAGAAAAACCTCACGCCCCAAATGGTGATAGGTAAGATACTGGCCAGTCTGCCGGAATCCAAGATGTAACAGCCACCAATCCCCCTCATGATCTTGTACCAAATCTCCGTGACCAACACCCTGAAGCTCGTAACCGCCTAAATTTCGATTAGTCAATACGGGGTTATGCGGATAGGCTTCGAATGGGCCAGCAGGAGAATTGCCCCTTGCATAAGTGACCATATGCCCATATTCGGTTCCGCCCTCAGCTGCTAGCAGATAGTATTGTTCATTAATTTTGTATAAATGAGGACTCTCCAAATAACGCCCACCGGATCCTTGCCAGATTGAACGGCTTGGCGACAGCTTCTGCCCAGTTTCAATTTCAATTTCACATTGGATTATACCATTAACTCCGTAATCGTCTGTCCCATTACTCATGAAATACGTTTTGCCGTCTTCAAAATACAAGTCCGGATCAATACCGCCTTGATCTACATTAATCGGATCAGACCATTCGCCGTAAATATTGTCAGTCCAGACATAGAAGTTCTGGCGCAAAGTGTCATTAGTGGTCGTCATGTAGAATCGTCCATTATTGTACCGCAGGGTGGGGGCGAATACACCACCGGAGCTGTCCACAGTATCCAGTTGAATCTGGTTCTTTCGGGTTAAGCAATGACCGATTTGGGTCCAATTAATTAAATCTTTGCTTTCAAAAATCGGAACACCGGGAAAATACTGAAAGGAACTGCAGACCAAATAATAAGTGTCTTCAACTTTACATGCGCTGGGATCAGGATAAAACCCTTTGATGACCGGATTATTGTATTTCATTTCTCCACCTCATTAATAAATTTATATAAATATGAATTCAATATATTTAACTACTAAGAAAATTAAACACTATTGCTTATGGGTTTTCAATGAATCGGGGTTGAAGATATACGTTATATTTATTAAATTAATATATATGTAATTTCAATAAGCACAGGTCAGGTGATTATGATGATGATCAAAGCAAACGGTGAAGCAAAATTCATGGCGTTGTATGAAGCGCTGGCAAGCGAAGTCAGATGGAGGATTATGAGCCTCATTGCAGATAATGAAATGAATGTGAAGGAGATCGCGGCTAAGTTAGAGCTTAGCCCTTCCATAGTTACTATGCATATCCGAAAGCTCGAACAAGCTGGACTTACAGGAAGCCACAGGGTACGCCTAAACGGAGGAACGCACAAAATGTGCTTCCTTAAACAAAAAAGAGTTGAGATCGAACTCCCCACTGCCACTCAAACCCCGAGGATCAGAGAGCAGACCATTTCAGTCGGTCATTATACTTCGTTTGATGTTCATCCTACATGTGGTCTTGGAACACAAGAGAAAGAAATTGGGGTTTGGGACGATCCCCGCTATTTTCTGGATCCCGAGCGGGTCAACGCCGGCATTTTGTGGTTTGGGAGAGGTTACGTAGAGTACAAAACGCCTAACTACTTACTTCCCGGTCAAATGCCCGACGCCATCGAGATTTCAATGGAAATTGCTTCTGAAGCCCCGGGCTTGAGAGATCATTGGCCTTCTGATATTGAGTTCTTTTTTAACGGTGTGAAGCTTGGAACTTGGACCAGTCCGGCAGACTTTGGAAGAGCGGCACGAGGCATATATACTCCGGATTGGTGGCATCGGAATGTAAATCAATACGGGTTATTGAAGACGATCCGCATTGATACTTCGGGCACATTTATTGATGAAGAAAGGATGTCGGACATTACTGTCGCAGATATTTTGCTGCGGGAACAATTCTGGACGCTTCGTTTCGCAGTTGACGAGAAGGCTGTTAATGTTGGTGGTTTGACACTTTATGGGGCTGGATTCGGTAATCATGACCAAGATATTTTAATTCGTGTGTACCTAGGAACGATGACCTAATGAAGCAGGATATTTCAGTTATAGTTGTTTTCTCCATGCAGTTTATCAGCTGGAGCTGGTAAACTAACCATATATTGAAGGAGTTGAGAGGAGAGATATTCTGAATTATAACGAGGTTATTAAAATTGCTGATACACACATACTTCCATTAGTGATGGAATTGTACGGATTGGAAGGTTATGAAATCAGGCTTATCAATGCACATGAAGGAGGACGGAATGTTGCATATAACTGTGATAAAGCTGATTCTGAAGCAAAAATAATCAGAATTGCCTTCTTAAGCGACAGAAGCCGAGAAGATATTCTGGGTGAAGTGGAATATATCAGGTACTTGTACGAGCATGGCGGCAGTGTTTCGAATGTGGTTAACTCCCAGAAGGGGAATCTGCTGGAAACGATAACTCTTAATAATCATACCTTTTTTGTCTGCTTGTTTGTAAAGGCCAAGGGGGGTATGCTCGTGGAAAATAATTATCAGTATCGGGAAGGCGTTCCTATTACGGAATACTATTATAACTGCGGTAAAGTCCTTGGAAAAATGCATCAATTATCGAAGGGATATACGCCTGTCCATTCTCGGTATGATTTTTTTGATAAATACAATGCCGATTATATAGATAAGCTAATACCTGACTCGTTATCTCTGCTGAAGGAGAAGCTGGTAGATCTCCTTACAACGTTAGAAGGGATGGACAGGGATCACGAGTCTTTTGGGATGGTCCATTTTGATTACTGCGATGGGAATTATATGATCGATTTTAATACAGGGCAAATAACTGTGTTTGATTTCGATAACTCCTGCTTTTGTTGGTATATGTATGACCTGGCAAATCTCTGGACACTTGGAGTGGGCTGGATACAATTTGAACAAGATACTGATAAACGCAAAAAGTTTATGGATGATTATTTTAAAACAGTCCTTGATGGCTACAGATCCGAGACCAGGATCGAAGATTCGATGTTAGGTACATTGCCATTATTTATCCAAGTAACCCTCATGGAAAACATCGTTGATGCATTCGAGGTAATGCGGAACAATGGTGAAGAGCCGGAATGCGATGAAGAGCTGTCATATCGTATAAAATGTCTAGAAGACGATATCCCATATGTAGGATTTTTCCATGAAATTTACTCATGTGATGAACCCTTTGAGTATGAGGAACGAGATATTTAGGATGATGGTGTTTATGATATGCTGCGGATAAATTCATAGTAGACTCAAATAAGCAGGAGTTGGAGTAAAAATGGTTTACGAAAAACCGGAATTGACCATGAGTGAAATTGAAAAAGTACTGTGGAATCATCTTGGACAGGGAGCGGCTGAGATTACACCGATGTCTGGCGGCAATATTAGCAACGTGTTTTCTTTTATTCTCGAAGGAAAAGACTATGTTGTGAAATTCAGCGATTTGGAACGAGCATATGAGACCGAACAATTTGTATCCAATTTGCTACTCGACCAAGGTATCCCTTTCCCGAAATGTTTGGGGTTAGGGAGGACTAATCAGTTAACCTATTTGATCATGGAGCGAATGGAAGGTCGCAATCTTTCCGATTGTACAGCAGAGGAACAAACCCGGCTGATGCCTGAAATTATCGGCATTTTAACAAGAATGGCCGAAACGGATATTGGGGGAACTAACGGGTATGGTTGGATCGGGCCTGACGGCAATGGCTCCTATTCATCTTGGAAAGACTTCGTCATTGCCGTAAATGCGGAAGATCAGACGGGGACATTCTGGGAGAATTGGCATGAACTCTTCCGCACGTCTTGCTTGGAAAGAGACGTATACGAAGAAATCTATAGTCGTTTGATGACCTACGTACCCTATAATGAATCTAATAGAAGCTTTATACACGGAGATTTTCAACAGTGGAATATTTTGTCCAACGGAACAAGGATAACCAGCATTATTGATGGAAATTGCATGTATGGCGATTCTCTCATAGACCTTGCGATTCTCGACAAGCATATGCCTTGGTGTAATGTCATTAACGCGTATCAAAACTATCAAGAGAAAGCTAGAATAGTGACCCCGAATTTTGAGGAGCGGCTAATCGGTGCCTATTATTTTAAGGGACTCGATGGACTTCGATTCTATGCTAAGATGGGCTGGACAGATGCTTATCAGGACACACGGCATTTTCTTTTAAACCTGAAACTCTAATAACTATACACTTTACCTTATCCTATACATTTACATTTACTAGCCGCATAATTGCGGCTTTTTGTATATAAATATCAAATTTATAGGAGCAAATTCCCCCACTGAGATTATTGACCTTAGACTTACGACCTGTAATAATTGCACCTGAACTTGCCATTAATCCACTATCTATAGCTTTGTTCAACTTGATAAAATGTAAGCGCAATCATTTAATCTATCGATTGGAGGAGTATGGCATGAAAAAGATTGGGGCAGGTTTTATATTCTTACTTGTGATGTGCGCAGCCTTATCCACAACTGCGTTCGCGAAACAGCCTTATTCATCCTATTGGTTTCCGGAGCAATTGCTTCAGTGGAGTCCGGCATCCGACCCGGATGCGGCATTTAACCGGAGCACAGTCCCGCTGCAGGACCGTTTTGTAGCAGATGGAGTCAACGCTCATGCAACCAAAGCGCCAAAAGTCATGGCTTTATCAGCACTGAACCCGGGAACAAGCGGAGTTCCATCGCAGGGTTCAAGCAAATTCGAAGCTAACACATTTACCTATTGGCAATATGTTGACAAGCTGGTCTATTGGGGTGGTTCCGCGGGCGAAGGGATCATCGTACCTCCAAGCGCTGATACGATCGACGCGGCTCATAAAAATGGCGTGCCGATTATCGGAACGGTGTTCTTCCCACCAACCGTATATGGCGGGAAGTATGAATGGGTCAAGCAGATGCTTCAGCAGAATAGTGACGGCTCCTTTCCCGCTGCTGACAAGTTGATCCAGGTTGCGAGCCATTACGGATTTGACGGCTGGTTTATTAACCAGGAGACTGAGGGCGGAACACCGGCCGACGCACAGCAAATGAAAGCTTTCCTAAGTTATCTGGAATCACACAAGTCAAATTCTATGCACATCGTATGGTATGATTCCATGACCAATGAGGGCAGTATCAGTTGGCAAAATGCACTTAACGACAAGAATGCGATGTTCCTGCAAGACAATAAAAAGCAAATAACGGACAGTATGTTTCTGAACTTCTGGTGGAAGGATCTTAAAAGCTCGGCAGAGAAGGCTAGAAGCTTGGGCAGAAGTCCATATGACTTGTATGCAGGCATCGATGTCGAAGCCAAGGGTTACGATACAAAGGTGAACTGGAATCTGTTGTTTCCGGATAAAGATCCTGCCGTTACTTCCCTTGGTATTTACCGCCCGGATTGGGCTTTTAACAGCGCAGAGAGTATGGAAGATTTCTTTGTACGCGAGAACAAATTCTGGGTGGGTCCAAACGGGAATCCGAGTAACACCTCGAGCGATCAAGCCTGGAAAGGTATCGCAAACGATGTGATCGAATCATCATCAGTAAATGAGCTGCCTTTCACCACTAACTTCAACACGGGAAGCGGACAGAAATATTTTGTACGAGGGAAGCAGGTGCGGGATAAGGGCTGGAACAACCGGAGTCTGCAGGATATTCTTCCCTCCTGGCGCTGGATCGCAGACAGCAAAGGTACCCCACTTACACCAGTGCTCGATTGGTCCAATGCATATTACGGCGGCAGTTCGCTGAAGGTATCAGGCGTGCTGAACCCTAACAATGCGACACATCTGAAACTCTACAAGACCGACCTTAAGATCGAAGCAAGCACAAAGCTGTCTATTACGTACAAAACACAAAATAAGCCAAGCCTGAAGGTTGGTCTCGCTTTCGCAGACCATCCCAACCAATATGTCTTCCTTAACGTGAAGGATAAGACATCGCCAGACTGGACTACTGAAACATTGAATTTGACCCCATACAAAGGGAAACGGATCGTAGCGTTGTCACTGTATTTTGACTCTAAGGATGCGATTAATAATTACAACATTCAAATTGGCCAGCTCTCTATTCAAAATGCTAATGACTCGATCAAACCATTGCCCGCGGTTCGCGATCTTAAGGTCACTCAATCCGATTTCCGCAATGGTATTTATGGAGACGCCCGATTACAGTGGAAACAGCTTGACCAGCAGGTCAAACAATACGAAATCTATCGTGTACTGCCAGATGGTAGTGAAATGTTCATAGGTGCAACACCAAATCATGTGTTTTACGTTCCTGAGATACGAAGAATAGACAAAGAAACGGTCACAGTATTGAAGGTTGTTGCCATCAATGGAAGATACGAGCAAGGTCAACCCTCTAGCGTGAAGATCAGCTGGCCGGATTATCCAAAGCCGATTGCGGAGTTCAAGGCTGATCGAACCCTAGTGGCTCCAGGCGAGAGCGTAAACTTCACCGACCTGTCGACTGAAGTGACAGAAGGATGGTCATGGACCTTCGAAAGCGGAAGCCCGGCGGTCAGCACATCGAAGAACCCAGTTGTGACATTCGCTCAGGAGGGCGTTTATAGCGTGACGCTAACTGCAACCAACAGCTCGGGCCAAGACACAATTACGAAAAAAGGGCTCATCACAGTGAGCAAGGAAGCTGGCGCAGTGAAAAATCTGGCACTTGGTAAAACTGCAACAGCCGATCATGCCTGCGGGGAAAAGGAAGGGGCACCTAACGCCGTAGATGGTAAAGTGACGGATAACAGTAAATGGTGCGCAATTGGCAATCTGCCCCATTGGCTTCAGGTTGACCTCGGCGCCGAACATCAACTCAGCACTTTTGTCATCAAGCATGCTGAGAGCGGAGGAGAGTGGTCCGGTTTTAATACCAGTGATTATACGATTCAGGTCAGCAGCGACGGAACGAACTGGACGGATGTTGTCAACGTCCAAGGAAACTCGGCTGCCGAGTCGACTGATTCAATTGCGTTAGTAAAAGCCCGCTATGTAAAATTATTGATTCTCAAACCTACGCAGGGAGCCGATACGGCAGCGCGGATCTATGAGTTTGAAGTGAAGGGATTATAATATACCCTATTACGACATTCTAATATTAAAGCAAATAAACCGTAGGCCACTTGAGGGGCTGCGGTTTATTTGCTTTAACACTAATGATAGCTGAAATCAAAAAAAGAACCTGATTTATCTCATCAGATTCTTATATATTGCATATGAAAAGACACGATGATATAATCAACTCACGACTGATATTCAAAGGTTAGGCATAATAATTGCATCTTATATATTTATATTATCATGCCGTTAAATTCTTGTCAATTTTTTTCTCAATTTAATAGTTAGGAGCGATAATAAATGCGTTCTTTAGTTCTCGGTTTTCAGGAAGTGGACAATACACAGCTTTTGCTCGTTGGCGGAAAAGGGTTAAATTTAGGGAGATTATCAAAAATAGAAGGAATACAAGTACCAGAAGGATTCTGTATTACAACAGTAGGATATCACCAAGCCCTCGAACAGAACCAAACGTATCATGCTTTGTTGGATCAACTAACTATGCTAAAAGTAGAAGATCGGGATCAAATCGGTGAAATCAGTAGGAAGATTCGGCAAATCATTATGGAAGCAGAAATTCCTTCCGATGTTGTGAAGGCAGTTTCTCGCTATCTCACCCAGCTTGGTGATGAACATGCTTATGCAGTGCGTTCTAGTGCCACCGCTGAAGATTTACCACATGCCTCTTTTGCAGGTCAACAAGATACCTATTTAAATATCATCGGCATAGAAGCAATCCTTCAGCATATCAGCAAATGTTGGGCTTCTCTATTTACGGATCGTGCCGTAATCTACCGTATGCAAAATGGATTTGACCACAGTCAAGTTTATTTATCCGTTATCGTTCAAAGGATGGTTTTTCCACAGGCTTCAGGGATTTTATTTACCGCTGATCCGATTACTTCTAACCGGAAACTGCTATCCATCGATGCTAGTTTTGGACTTGGCGAAGCACTGGTCTCTGGCTTGGTATCTGCCGATTGTTATAAAGTACAGCAAGAGAAAATTGTCGATAAGAGAATAGCAACCAAAAAATTGGCTATCTACGGACTAAAAGAAGGCGGAACAGAGACCCGGCAGATCGACCTCGAACAGCAAAAGACTCAAACACTTACTGAACAACAAATTTTACAAATAGCAAGGATAGGCAGACAGATTGAAGCCTATTTTGGTTGCCCACAAGATATCGAATGGTGTTTGGACGAGGATACATTTTATATCGTCCAGAGTCGGCCAATCACGACTTTATTCCCCATCCCTGAAGCGAATGATCAAGAAAACCACGTTTATGTATCTGTTGGTCATCAACAAATGATGACAGATCCCATGAAACCGATGGGATTGGCTTTTTACCTGTTAACGACTCCTGCACCTATGCGTACAGCTGGCGGAAGATTGTTTGTTGATGTCACATCAAGTCTTGCTTCACCTGGCAGCAGAGAAATGATCATAGAAGCATTAGGTAAATCTGATCCCCTCATAAAAGACGCACTCATAACCCTCGTAGAGCGAGAAGATTTTATAAAATTTTCGGCAGATAATGAAAAAGCTTCTACTCCGAGTAAAAGCAATACAAGCCTGCCACCTAGTGATTCTCAAGTACAACTCGAAAATGATCTGACAATCGTTTCTGACCTCATTAAGAGCAACCAAGCATCGATAGAAGAGCTGCAACAAAACATTCAAACCAAATCAGGGGCGGAGTTGTTTGATTTTATTCTGGAAGATATGCAGCAATTAAAGAAGATTCTATTCAACCCACAAAGTATGCGTGTGATTATGGCTGCTATGGATGCTTCAGCATGGATCAATGAAAAAATAAATGAGTGGTTAGGTGAAAAAAACGTAGCAGATACGCTTTCTCAATCTGTACAGGGCAATATTACTTCGGAAATGGGTCTGGCGTTACTCAATCTCGCTGATGTGATTCGGCCTTATCCGGAAGTCATTGATTATTTACAGCAGGTTAAAGACGATAATTTCTTAGATGAACTGGTTAGTTTTGAGGGTGGGCAGGAAACCCAAGAGGCTTTCTATGACTATCTCAGCAAATACGGAATGCGATGTACCGGAGAAATCGATCTTACAAGAACTCGTTGGAGCGAAAAACCAACTACACTTGTCCCCATGATTCTTAGTAATATCAAAAACTTTGAACCTAATGCTGGCCATCGGAAATTTGAGCAAGGTCGACAGGAAGCTTTGAAAAAAGAACAAGAGCTATTAGATCGATTGAAGCAATTACCCGATGGTGAACAAAAAGCTAAAGAAACAAAACGAATGATTGATCTCATCCGGAATTTCAGCGGGTTTAGGGAATACCCCAAATACGGTATGGTTAATCGCTACTTCGTTTATAAGCAAGCTTTATTAAAAGAAGCCGAACAACTCGTACAAGCAGGAGTTATTCCTGAAAAAGAAGATATATACTATATAACGTTTGAAGAACTTCGCGAAGTCGTAAGTAGATGCAAACTGGATTACCAGATCATCAGCAAACGAAAAGAAGAGTACAAATTATATGAAAAACTAACTCCACCACGTGTTCTCACGTCTGATGGTGAAATTATTGCGGGTAAGTACAACCGAGAAAACCTCCCAACAGAAGCTATTGTAGGTCTAGCGGTTTCTTCTGGTGTTATAGAGGGACGAGCGCGTGTCATCTTAAACATGGAGGATGCTGATCTAGAAGATGGAGATATATTAGTTACCTTATTCACTGACCCTAGCTGGACTCCATTGTTTGTATCTGTAAAAGGCCTAGTTACTGAAGTTGGTGGTCTAATGACCCATGGGGCAGTTATTGCGCGTGAATATGGCTTACCAGCAGTTGTCGGAGTGGAGAATGCTACCAAATTGATAAAAGATGGGCAACGAATTCGTGTGCATGGTACAGAAGGCTATATCGAAATATTGTAATGGTTGAATCACGAATGTAGTTTGACAAATCGAATCTTTTGAATTATTTTTAATAGTGAATTTTTAATTCATTATTAAAGGTGAGGGGCAATATGCAGTCTAAAAAAGACGAAGTAAAACAGGAAATTGAATCCGCTGCTTTAAAGGTATTTTTCCGAAAAGGCTTCTCTGATGCCAAAATGAATGATATTGCCGATGAAATTCAAATTTCTGTTGGCAATATTTATACTTATTTTAAAAATAAAAAAGAGTTGTTCTATTCGGTTGTTCCCCCGTCTTTAGTGGACTATTTGAAGAATGTGCTAGTGGAAAATATTCGTATCGATAACCAGACTTTTTTTGATGATGTTAATAATGAGAAAAAATCAGCCATCGTTCAAGAGCAAATAAATATATTAACCCAGTACAGCAGGCAGATTGTCATTATTTTTGAAAAGAATAAAGGGACCGTATATAGCAATGCCAAAAACGAGCTGATCGATCTGATGATCGAAACTAAAAGACCCTTTATAAAAGATCATTATAAAAGATATGAAATCGGAACCGAAGAAAATATGATTCTGCTGAAGATCATCGCGAACAATGTCATCAATATGATTCTGGATTTATTAAAGCACGAGATGAGCGCCGATAGCCGGAGAAGGATTTTTGAGGCATTAAGCTTATACTGGCTGCATGGACTAAAAAGCTTAAACGAATAACATCAATGTGCCGAAATTAGGTGTGGGGTGGAACTGGGGCGCAACGCTGCAATGAGGGACAACCAAGTGGATATGCATATTTAGCATCTACGAGGGTCCCTATTTTTTTAATCCAATAATGAATTATTTATTCATTATTGGGCGGTGTAATCAAGAAACGGGGGAAGTTACGATGAAGACAGGTTATGCGTTTATGGACTGTAATGTTATTTATGGAGATGCGAAAAAAGGGACTGATTCCCATATGACGATTTTGATTGATGAAAACGGCTTGATTCAGGAGATCGGGAAAGCAAGCGCTGTAACTGTCCCCACCCATTTCCAAACGATCGATTGTTCGGGGAAATATGTGATGCCCGGTCTCATCAACGCGCATGTCCATCTTTTTGCCGATGGTAAGCCGTTTACGCTGTCTGCCAGTGAAGGTCTGCTGAATTTTGCGTTTCATCATATTTTGGATACGAGACTGGGCAGAAACATGTTGAAGAGACGGATGAAAAAAAATGCCCTAACCGCACTGCATTCCGGAGTAACAACGATGCGTAGCGTAGGTGAATTTTTTTATACTGATGTTCAGTTGAGGGATGAGATTAAGGCAAATCAATCTATTGGACCTAATCTTTTGGTATCTGGGTATTTCCTGAGCGTAACGGATGGCCACGGTGCACCTTATTTGGCTTTGGTCGGTGATTCACCATGGGAAGGGAGAAGAAATGTAAGAATCAATGTAAAAAACGGAGTGGACCTAATCAAAATATGTGTAACTGGCGGGGTCACCGATGCCAAAAGGATCGGAGAAGCAGGCCGCTTGCAAATGACGGAAGAAGAGGTGGCTGCCATTTGCGAGGAAGCTCACAAAATTGGGATGCGTGTGGCGGCACATGCAGAAAGTACCGAAGGTGTAAGAGTTGCGTTAAAGGGTGGAGTGGATACTATTGAACACGGCGCGGAGATGGATGAGGATATGATCAGGCTGTACAAAAATAATCCCAGAGCCTTAAAGGGCTACACCGCTGTGATTCCTACTTTACAAGCAGCTTATCCCAGTGCGAAATTAGATCCGATCCTGACAAAGTTGAATACAACCATTAAGGAAAATGCCCGGCTTGTGTATGACTCTATGTTAACAGGGCTACAGCAGGCTATAGAACATGATATCAAAATCGGTGTGGGAACGGACGCTGCTATGTCCTATGTAACCCACTATGATCTTTGGCGTGAGCTTGATCATTTCATGCGACAAACAAAGCTGAATGCAAGTGAGGTTATTGAACTAGTAACCAAATCAAATGCAGATATTTTGGGAATCGATCACCTGACAGGTTCTATAGATGTGGGCAAATATGCGGATTTAATCATGATGGAGCAAAACCCATTGGAGAACATAAAAGCTTTGTCTGATGTAGCTATGGTTATGGTCAGAGGGAATTTAATACAAACACCATCTGTGACCAGAATTCAAGCAGTGGACGAGCTGCTGGATACGGTTTGGATTTAGGAGTTACTCAGATATTCCAAAACAAAAGAAAAACCCCCTCTTTACTATGGAGTAACTCCATACCTTATGATACCCTTTGTCAGGACAGATGACCTATGTAAGCCTGCAAATCATCAATCACTCAAAGGAGACAAGGATATGGATCAACAATTGAAGCAAAAGAATCAGTTAAAACAAATTAGCGAGATAATAATGAATTGGGTCGAACGTGATGAGGAGAAGATTGTTCAGTTCTTCTCAAGTCTAGTTAAATGTGATACCCCTAGCCCTCCAGGTGATACGCGTGAGGCAATGGCGATGGTTCAGAGTTACCTCGACATCGAAGGACTTCCGTACAGGCAAGTCAACGCCAAAGATACCATGCCAAATATCATTTCTTCGGTGCAAATGCCAAGCGAGGGTAGGCATCTGATGTTCAACGGACATCTCGATGTACTGCCTGCTGGAGATGAACCCGGGTGGACTGACGATCCATGGAGCGGAAAGATTGTGAACGGTCGGGTATGGGGACGCGGGACGTCAGATATGAAGGCAGGCGTAACGGCGATGCTTTTCGCCTACACGTATCTATCACAATTACGAGATCAACTGAAGGGCAAACTATCGCTTACCATCGTCTCCGATGAAGAGACTGGATATGGACGGGGCACCGGCTTTATGTTCGAGCAGATCGAAAGCGAAATGGAAGCCGACTGCGTCCTCAGCGCCGAACCCTCTGGAACGGATGCGATTTCGTTCGCCTCGAAGGGTTACATGCAGTTTTCTGTACGAGTGGCGACACGGGGAGCTATATCCGGGTATCCTAACGAAAGCAAAAGCTCGATCCGTATCGCCACCGATATCATCCTCGACCTTGACGAGTTGGAAGGTATCGAGGTAGACGTTCCCTCCTCGATTACGGATATACTCTCTAATCCGCAGCGGCGTGAACAGTACAACGAGTCCAGAGGAGAAGGTGCGGCTGAGATTCTGCCATTAATCACGGTTAATGTTGGTACGATCGAGGGTGGCAATTCACCTAGTGTCATTTCACCTGATTGTATATTCTCGGTATCCGTTGTTCTTCCAGTCGGAGCTGATCCGTATACGATTTTCTCGAAAGCCAGAGATATTGTTGCTCGCTATCCCGAAGCAGAAATCAAATTGGAAGGCGTCGATTCGGCGGATGTATCGGATCCAGACAGTGAGATGGCTAGGATCTTGCAGGAGACGGTAGAAGATTTGGGGTGGAACAAACCGGTGCTGGTTCCTGATGTTGCAATTTCCGATTGTCGGTACTGGCGTTATCGTGGTACGCCTGCTTTCTGGTATGGTCCGGACGGAAGCAATTGCAGCGCGGCCAATGAGTCGGTATCGATCAAGGAATTGCTGCATCTGGTTCGCACCCATGCCTTAGCGGCAACGCAGTACCTCATGAATAATTATATAGAAGAAGACACAGAAGAAAAAAGTGTTGAAGGATCAGCAGTGTCTGAAGAAAAACCTAAGATCGCTGCACACAAACCAGAGATCAAATCGCTGCCGGCTCTGCGCGTCGCCCGCATCATGGCAAAAGCGAAGAGCTTTAATCACATCAACCCTATCATTGGTCCAATGTTTAATCAGCTCTACCTCAGCCTTACCCAGGCAGGTGTGATTGTTGGTGCGGTATCGCTAGCCACCTTTGAGGAAGACGTGGACGGTAACGGGTTAATTGTGACTGCCGCATTCCCTGTCGGACCAGAGGTTGTCTCCGGAGACGGATTCGAGGTCGTAGTACTCTCTGGTGTTGAAGCGGCTGTAACGACGGTCCACCGTGGCTCAGAAAGCACTGCTGCCACCTGGAATAATCTCCGACGTTGGATTAGTAGAGAGGGGTATCGGCCTCAGGAAGTATACCGCGAGTTCTACATCGTGGCTCAACCGAATCCGCAAGAGCTCTGGGCTACCGAGTTGCAGCAACTCGTCACACGACGCTAAGCTATAAATTAAATTTTCTACTTTATAGCAAGACTGATTTTCGTGACAAAGTCTTCTTCTCTATTGGTTGACAATGCATTGACCAAATATTCTTCATAAGCATTACCGGATACATGAAACCCTCTATCCCTAATTTCATTTAACAGGAACGGATAAACTTCCGTTATGCTCTCATAGCTGCCTTTATGATAAAGAATGGCATAAAGACCTGCGGATTTTAATTCGGCATTCGGAGTTTCAGTGTGAACAAACAAACGTTCAACTCGGTTAAACCGACCATGCAAGATATCCTCTTTGCTAGTCACAGAACCAATGAAAGCTGGACCTTTCATTCCTGTTTGCTCTAAAAAAACTTCATAATCGTAATTCCATTCTTCGTTAGAGGTATCACCGGTACGTGGATTCGGGGCACTATATATCACGTGTTCCTCCGGTAATTCAACGAATGTAACTTCACCTAGTGTGGTATTTATTAATTCTTCTGATATGGATGTCAACTTCGAAAGGAACCAATAAATTTCTTGTAGCTTTTTAATTTCTTCTTCCACCTTTATGAGTTGTTCTTCAGCAAGCTTGGTCAATTTCTCCGAGGAAGGTGAACTGAAATAGCTCTTCAGATCTTTAATAGGAAAGTTCAACGATCGGAGTGATTGTATAGCCCAAAAGGTATCGAGCTGCTGTATAGTGTAATATCGATATCCGTTATCGCTTATTCCTGCTGGTTGAAATAGCTTTATTTTGTCATAGTAGAATAATGTATCTTTTTTGATTCCGAATAGCTTAGCAAATTCACCAGTATAAAAATTCGTTAGATTTTTTCTAATCATGAGTAAATTATCCTTTACTATAGAGTAAGTCCATACCCAATAGTACCATTTGTACGGAAAGATATCATTTATACTGCGGTTTAGATGTAGTTACGATTGCCATTCCACAGATCACAGAACAAGAAACTTCCGTAAACATGCGAATCGATACAGCGATTCCTACCACAAAAAAGCCATACTGATTAACCAGTCTTTTCTTCTTTATTGCATACTACCCGGTATGAATAACTATAAGCCTGTCAGCCTTTCTGGTCGGGAAGCTTATTTATTATGATTCCTGTAAATAACGTACCCGCCTGAAGGGAATTCTAGAGATGAGAGACATCTCAAATTCTAATCAGGATGAGGACGGAATTCATGAAGCAACCTTCCAGTAAAACTGAAGAAGACGATAAACTGAAATGGTGGCAACTAAGCTTGTTAGGCATAGCAGGCACTATAGGAACCGGGTACTTTCTTGGCTCAGGTCTAGCAATTTCCATGGGAGGGCCAGCAGTACTGCTAGCCTACATTTTAGCTGCTATTGGAACATATGTCGTATTTGATGCACTGGCTCAGATGACAGCGGAAGATCCGGAGCAGGGTTCATTTCGATCCTATGCAAAAAAAGCATTTGGAAATTGGGCAGGGTTCGGGAGCGGCTGGGTATATTGGTTTTCGGAACTGTTGATTATGGGAAGTCAGCTCACAGCATTGTCCATATTCTCGCGTTTTTGGTTCCCGGCCGTACCGATGTGGGTATTTGCTGCCAGCTTTGCGGCCGTGAGCCTATTGATTGTGTTTTTTGGTAATAAGGGCTTTGACAGGGTTGAAAATATACTGGCCATCATTAAAGTGGCGGCTATACTAATGTTCCTTGTTATTGCTGCCGTACTTCTGACGGGTTGGATCGGCGGTTCTAAGTTCTCACCGAAAGTTCCACTTGGGTTTAAAGCGTTGTTTCCATCTGGAGGTATCGGGTTGTGGTCTGCCTTTATTTTTGCTTTTTATGCCTATGGTGGCATTGAGGTGCTGGGAATTATGTCCTACAGGCTAAAGAAACCTGAGGAAGCTCCAAAAGCAGGAAAGGTGATGTTGCTGGGACTGGCTACAGTATACGTTCTCTCAATCGGGCTTGCAGTAATCATGGTGCCGCTTAGTGCTTTTAATCCAAAAGAAAGTCCTTTTGTGCTCGCGCTCAGCAGCGACCATCTGACCTTTATACCGCATTTGTTTAACGGGGTGTTGATCATAGCTGGGTTCTCCACGATGACAGCTTCGCTTTATGCCATTACCTCGATGATGATCACTCTTTCACAGGAAGGGGATGCACCCAAGGTTTTTTCGAAGAAATGGAAGGATAAATATCCGTTTTTTGCCCTTTGTTTAATAGCTGGAGGTTTAGGGGGTGCCATTATGATGTCATTGTGGTTGCCAGGAAAAGTATACGAATACATTACAACAGCTGCCGGACTGATGATCCTCTATAACTGGTCCTTTATATTGCTCTCCTCCCGCAAGCTGCTTAAGCCCAGTCTTCTAAACGGGGTGAAACGCTGGCTAGGCTTAGTGCTGATCGCTACTGCTGTAGCAGGTACGCTATTTCATGCGCTCAGTCGTCCAGGCTTCTACATCAGCCTGCTAATTGTTTCGCTGATTGCCTTGAGTGATTGGATCGTTCAACACATCCGTAATAAGAAGGACAGTTCTGTTATGGGGCATGGGGCGGACGAACAGACCCATGAATATCATTCTTTACCGGGCGGTCCTGAATTTCGGATTAAGGGCATCAGGATGCGAAAAAACAAGGTTTAATGAAAAAAGAGAAGTCGGGCAGCCTGTACACCAAAATAAAAACCAAATCCAATCAGCGACAGACCTGACAGAACGGAGATCGCCTTCAATACCCGAACGGTTAGAAATTTACGAAAGAGGCTGGAGGCGGCAGCCATGGTTATATCCCAGAAAAGAATCCCTAGTACGATTGCTCCGCTATAGATCAATAACTGCTGCATCGGATACTCGCTGACCGCCTTGGCTAATATTGAGCCGTAAATACCCAACCAAAAAAGGATCGAGAGGGGATTGAACAAGGACATGAGAAATCCCGACAGATAAGATTTGGATAGTGAGGTATCGTTGCCCCTCAGCCCGTCAGCTGAAATGTCACCTGTATTTTTAATGCTGTCTACACCTGAATAGACGAGGACAAAGAATCCGAACAACCATAAAAACACTTTAACAAACGGAGCATCCAGCAGATGAATGAGGCCAAAATAAACAAGCAGCATGTAGATGATATCGGCACTAACCGCCCCTAAACCGACTATCCAGGCAGGCATAAATCCTCCGCGGAGTCCCTTGTCCAGCTGTGCTGCATTAATGGGTCCGAGAGGTGCCGAGAGGGATAATCCTAGAATCATATAACCTATAAATACGTTAATGTTGTCCTCCTCCTTTATATAGATAGCTTATTCTGATAAAGGCAGTGGTAGGACAACCAAAAAAAGGCCCGCGGAAGATCGCGGGCCTTCTTTTATAAGAAACTAAAGAGTGAGTAGAATTACGCCTTAACGGATTCAGGTCTTTTAACAAGAAGAGGTGGAGGAATCAACCAGCCCTTTTTCTTAGTCAAATGTAGAATTTTAAGGCCGATGGCTGCTTTGGTAAGGTGATATTTAGCAAACAAAGCCCCTATATCTTCTCTGATCGATTGTCCCATTGCCTGACTACATGCCACAAGTCCAACAGCATTATCAGCTGCAAGTTTGGCAGCAATTTCAGGATCTGTGAAACGTGCCCCTACAGGAATATCTTCAAGCTTGGCATCGGGCCGATTTGGCATTAATGGTGCTGATGCAATACCTTGCTCTGAGAGCAGTGTATCACACTCACTAATTTCAAGCTCCGCTTGATCAATTAGAGCTCCTAATATTTTTTTTAGGTCATTGTCGCCCGCGTGGTACAT
The DNA here is from genome assembly GCF_037970385.1 of Paenibacillus sp. FSL R5-0928. Taxonomy (NCBI): domain Bacteria; kingdom Bacillati; phylum Bacillota; class Bacilli; order Caryophanales; family Paenibacillaceae; genus Paenibacillus; species Paenibacillus sp. FSL R5-0928. Next base: position 3,662,236 of record NZ_CP150225.1, read on the forward strand.
ATAAGCTCTGTAACAAGAGAGTGCTCCCTTTGCGACCATTGAGGCTTGCCAAACCGTAAAAATCTCTCCATAATGCATCGGTTCTTCTTTGGGGTTACCGCCTAGAATCCCTGTCATAAATAGTCTCCTTTATTGTTGGATTTGAACAAACATTAGCATGCCCACAACAACAAGAAAATTGCAGCTTTTCACATAAAATAGGTATGTCAATTTGAGGCTTCGACATCCGTGCAAGTTTAAGGATAAATAACACTAATTTTCTCATAATAGGATAAATGTGAAAATAAGGAACGATAAAATTGAACACGAGTTGTGGAGGAATCAAATGTTTTTCATCGTGATGATTGGATAGATACTTCCATGGACGATGACAGATACTATTTTAGAGAGGACTTATCAGTAATCGTTCTAACGGACCGCTTGCAAGTATAATTGCCTTTGCATTCAATGAAGTTGGTTATCACTGGAGAGAGTCGAGTGTATCTCCAATCGAGGCATGGATTAGGAGTCATTGCTTCCAACACTTTTGGTAAAGTGTTAAGCCCTGTCCTCGGCGCTTATTTAGGTACATTGTTATGGTTTGCACCCTTGAAGGAATTGAAAAAGAAAATCGAGGCACGATCACTTCTTTATATAGCAGCCGTAGGGGCGGAACGTGACTGCTATCCTTATTCGCTGTTACTCCAAGCGAGGGAAAGACAGGAGGGAAGAACAATCAGAAGCAAAGCTAGTCCTCAAAATTCTAGGATAGGAAAGATGAAATAGGGGAAAATAGAAATGGGTGCTGCCTGCCCAATATTGTTCTGGAGGGAAAAAAATGAAGAAGATTGCTACTTTTGCATCAGTTGCATGTCTTAGTTTACTTTTAAGTATTCCAGCATTTGCGAACCAAGATGAAGCAAACCTAGGGATACAAACACATTACTCGGCTAATCAAACAAATGATAACCTGAATGCAAGGAATGTTAATGCAACGGGTAATCATAATTCAACAGCGGTCGAGAATGGAAATTACCGAGCGCAGGCAGTCGGGGATGAGAATCGAGGCACTAATTGGAGCTGGTTGGGTCTCTTAGGGTTGCTTGGACTTACAGGCTTGCGGAATAGAAGCCGAGAAAAAAGCTAAACTTTTTAGAGTTAAAGGGAACTATAGGGGCCATTTTTATGATTAGAACTTAGAACTGAGGACTGCATTTACAGACTCGGCAAAAAATTTATACCTTTAATTTGTTCTAAATAAAAAGCCGGTTTCAGGATGATCCTGAATAACCGGCTTTACATTTTTTTAGCAAACCATTTTTAGGAGAGATTTAAAGATAATCGCACTTGAATTTGCCATTCACCAGCCACAGGTTCCAGAAGTCGTCCGTAACCCGCACATATTGGCATGCTCAGTGAGGAATTCAGGAATTCCGCGTATTCCACCAAAACAGGACTTCGTAATGATAATTTTATTCCATGTTTTACGAAAATTGGGGAACCGGACAAAAGTGGGAGAGCAACGGCAGTACTTCAGAAGACAGAAGCTTCTGGACCATGTTTATGATTGAAGAATAATTTTTTTAAAAACTAGAGGATTTGAATTCATAGGCCCTGTTTGATTAAACTCCAGATGCGTTCAAACCTGTCTTGGTAGTCAGGTAAATTCCAGGATTCTTTGAAGGATGGGAGGCTAAATACTGCAAACGCAGAGAGAATCGCCTCAGCCCGTTCCAAGTGGGGATCGTGATAGTCCATGAAGCCGTCAATAATTTGGTAGGAATCCCAGAGAACATCGCGTAATACCAGTGGATTGCTATCCACGTATTGAGTATTCAAGGCAAACATCTTGGGATTCTCGTTATAAGCCCGTTTTTTTGCGTTAACAAATGCCCATAACCAATCGTGAAGCAATTCTTGCGGTTTAGTTAAACTAGTCATATCTAATTTAATTTGTTCTGAAATCATCCGGTTGAACCAGCTCTTAGATACGGCTGCCCAGAGCTCTTGCTTATTTTTAAAGTGCTTATAGAGCGCTGCATGGGTGATACTTAATTCATCCGCAATTTGTGAGAGTGTCACTTCGGATTTTTCCGTGCGTTTAATTAATGCCTCAGCTGTTTCAATAATGAGCTCTTGTGTGATTTTAGCCACAGTACTGCCAACCCTTCTTTCTTCAATAAATTCCTTTTTATCATTAATACACTTGCGAATATTTTAACATATAAAATAATCAGTAACAATTATTGATTTTTGTAACTTATTGCTTTATGCTTATTGTATAAGTTACAAAAATAAATAAATGTTACTTTTTTAACGCATAGGAGGTCATTAATTATGAAAGCAGCACAGATCACCAAATATTCAAAAAAGTTCATAGTAAAAGTGAACGATATTCCAATCCCAGAAATAAGTGATAACGAAGTCTTGGTCCAGGTGAAAGCAGCAGCAGTTAATCATTTGGAATTGCTCATTGGTACCGGAAGCGTAAAGCTGATTCAGGATTATGAATTCCCATTGGTACTTGGTAACGAGCTGACGGGTGTTATTGAAAAAGTGGGTAAGAAGGTGCAAGGCTTCAAAGTTGGCGATGCAATTTATTCACGTCTGCCACTACAAAAAATCGGTGCCTTTGCGGAATACGCGGCAATTAATGCAAATGCCATCGGGCACCTACCCGCTAATTTGAATTTTGTGACTGGTGCAGCTGCGCCATTAACAGGATTGACAGCCTATCAAGGATTAAATGAAGAATTAGATGCTAAAGCTGGCGAAATCGTGTTTATCCCTGGAGGTTCTGGTTCATTTGGCCAAATGGCCATTCCTATCGCCAAAAGTATGGGGCTCAAGGTCATCATCAGTGGAAATCCAGAAGCACGTGAACGGACAATGGCCGCTGGTGCAGACCAATATATTGATTATACGACTGAGAACTATTGGGAACAGCTTGGTGATGTAGATTATGTGATTGATACCTTGGGACCAAGCGAATTTGATCATGAGCTTTCAATTATTAAAGCAGGAGGCCGCCTTCTTTCTCTGCGGACCGGTCCTAACAAACGTTTTGCAGAAGATCTGGGCTTCTCTGGCTGGAAAAAAAAGCTCTTCACCATCGCTGGGGCTAAGTATGATCATAAAGCGAAGAAAAAGAAGATTCAATATCATTTCATTTTTGTTCGCAGTGATGGCGAACAATTAAAGAAAATCACGAAGATTATTGAAGATAATGGGATTGTACCAGCAGTGGACCCAACAGAATTCCACATAGAAGAGATTAACGAAGCACTGAATTTTGTTGCTGAAGGTCATCCTAAAGGGAAAGTTATTATCAGATTTTAAGGAGTATATCTAAATTGGTTGTCGAAAAATTCTTTACTGATCATTCTAGAATTGATATACTGATTTAAATTAGAGTTAATAGTGTAGTTTTTTTGCCGTAACTAGAATGATCGTTCTTGAATATTTCGAAGAAATTTATTAAGGGAGGGATGAACGAGATACAAGTTTAATCGTGAACAAAACTCTATCGAAATGTTGTTAAATGATCAAAAAACTTAAAAGGGAGAGAATAATATGAAATATACAGTGATTACAGGAGCAAGCTCAGGAATTGGGTATGAAACAGCATTGGCGTTTGCTGCACGCGGTAAAAATTTAATTTTGGTAGCTAGAAGATTAGATAAATTAGAAGAACTTAAATCAACAATTCAGAATATTGATCCTAATGTAAATGTTCTTGTTCGTTCAAGTGATCTGTCTGTTACAGAGCAGGCTTACACACTGTATAACACTTTGAAGGAATACCAAATAGAAACCTGGATTAATAATGCAGGACTTGGTGAAGCTTCTTTTGTGGTAGAACAGAATTTAGATAAAGTTGAAACTATGTTACGTGTTAACATCGAATCCTTGACGATCCTTTCTACACTATTTGTGCGAGATTATGCTGATGTAGAAGGAACTCAGTTAATTAACGTATCATCCGCACTCGGATATGCCATTGCTGTTGGGAGCGTTGCTTATTCTGCATCTAAATATTATGTTAGTGCCTTCACCGAAGGGCTTGCAAAAGAACTAGAGCTTAAAGGCGCGAAATTAAAAGCAAAAGTTTTAGCTCCAGCAATAACTGAAACGGAATTTGTGAAGAAATCAATAGATGCTGAAGAATTTGATTACAAAGCAAACATGCCTAAGTACCACACTGCCAAACAAATGGCGAGTTTCATGGTAGAACTTTATAATAGCAATGATATGATAGGGATTGTTGACCAGAACTATAACTTCAATCTGAGAGATCAAATCTATCCAATTATATCTGAGTTTTAAATCGAATTAGATATTAGTCACGAAAACGATCGTCGAAGAAACTGGAGCAAAAAGAACTGGCTTCCCTATTCTTAAACGTAGGGTACAACTTTTGCACACGTTGGAAAAAGATTGGACTCTGGATTGTTTAAAAACAGCCAAAGTAAGAATCCAATGGTAAGCATCAGTTCAGTTATCATGTTATGAATAAAATCAAGCATCTTGCTTGATTTTATTTACGTTTTATATATTAGTTTGCGGATCGTTTACTTAAATGTATAATGATTGCTTGAGGTGATTACAATGGCAAGAAGCAAAGAATTTGAAATTAATGAAGTACTAGATAAAGCGATACAACTATTTTGGATGCAAGGTTACGAGAAAACTTCAATGCAAGATTTGGTAGACTGTATGGGAATTCACAGAAGAAGTATCTATGATACATTTGGTGATAAGCACGCCTTATATTTGACGGCACTCCAACGGTACGAATCTACTCAAAACAAAAAAATGAGATTCTTGGTTGAGAAGCAAGAACCGGTAAAGGAGATCATTCGACAATTTCTAGAATCCTCGATGAGGAGCGAAGGAGAACCTCAAGGATGTTTCATAGTTAATTCGGGTGTGGAGCTGGGAGTACTGGATCCGGAGGTTGCATCCTTTGTTGAGAATAGCTATTCAAAAACGGAGAAGTTGTTATATGACCTCGTTCATACTGGTCAGCAAAGAGGTGAACTTAGAATTTCACTGGAGCCCGAGGCCATTTCTCATTATTTAATGAATGCCTGGTTAGGACTGCGTACAATGGTAAAAACGGCAACGGATCATAAAAAATTAACAAGTATTATTCATACCATACTGATCACTCTAGATTAAAACTCCTTTATCTATCTGCAATGTAAGAGGAGAAGCACTTGTATCGAATGCCGAAAATAGACAATCAACTTACTGCTACCCGAGTACGCAAAGAATAGAACCGGCTTAATACGCCCAGCTTAACTATATATATACAGCATCCGACACCAGCTGTAAGGATCTAAGAATGAAGACACTAAAAAAACCCATGCTGACGATGGGCTTCTTAGTCAATGTGGATATTAATCTGTCCAAGATCGGTAGATACAGCGCACTTCACGAAAGGATTGTTTGGGTTTACGGTATTCATTAACCAGACCCTTATTGTTGAAGCCGCGGGCCCGGTCGCGGAAGTTCTTACTGCTGCTTTTCAGATCGCCGCGGATGTCTGCAAACTGCCAGATGTAGGTCCCGCCAATTTTCGAATCATTCTTGAAGATTGTCAGCGCTTCAGTCACAATATCTGCCTGATAATCCTCGCTGAACAATCTCGGCTCCCAGCCCACATCCCCGAATAGTCCAGCACCACCGAATTCGGTCATGAGCACAACCTTGTTACCGGCTCCCATCTGCTCCGCACGCACATGGAACTGTTCCAGCATGTCTTTGAAGCTGGCTGTATCGCCTTCGTACCAGCCGAAATATTTATTTATACCGATAACATCGAATAATGGAAGTAGAATATCTTCGAGTGGATGCATCGTAGCGTAGGTGACAAGCCTAGTGCTGTCGAGTTTCTTTACCAATCCGACTAGAGCTTGTGTGAAAGCATATGCTTCTTGAGTCCGGGTATCAATCTCATTATGAACGGACCAGAAGATCACACTTGGGTGATGAAAATGCAGGCCAATCATTTCTTCAATCATAGACAGTGCACGCTCCTGGAAGAGCGGCTCACTTACCGTTTCGTTCGGCAGAAAGGCTCCCCATATCGGAATTTCGCTCCAGTATACAATCCCTTGCTCATCGAGTAGATCAAGCCAATATGGGCTCTGGGGATAATGCGAGCCCCGGACGGAGTTGCAACCTAACTCCAAAATGATACTGAGCTCCTTGTGCATCAGCTTCGGAGGGAAGGCAAAACCCCACTCAGGATGCTCTTCATGTCGGTTCACCCCCTTAAGATATACGGGTGAACCGTTAATTAGAATCTGATGATCCTTTGTTTCAATACAGCGAAAACCGATCCGTTCAATCTTGTCGTCTTCCTCTGTCCGCAGTTGAAAGGTATACAGTTCTGGAAGACCTACGTTCCACAAACGTATTTCAGGCATAAGCAACTTGAACGTAGGACTGAGGGTTTGGCCAGTCTCAATCTGTACTTCTTCCGAGTGCAATTCATGTCCGCTTTCGGAGAATATGATCTTGGTAGTATGCTGCTCCTTATGGAAGGAATGGAGCTGCACCTGAACAGTAACATCTGCATCTGATCCATGCAGTGCATAATCAATCTTCAGCTGTTCGATGTAAATATCAGGCAAATATTGCAGCTCCACCGACCGTATGATACCCCCGTAATGATACCAATCCACCTGCTCTGTCGGAATCGTAAGTAGGTCCAAGGTGCTGTCCGTCCGGACGATAATCTCATGTTCTCCTGCCCCTAAGGAAGGAACAATAAATTCAAAAGGTGTAAATCCGCCATAGTGATACCCAAGGTGCCGCCCGTCCAAATAGACATCGGCATGGCCCAGCACGGCATGAAAGATGAGTCTGACATGCTGTGAATTCACAATCTGTATTTTTTTACGATACCAACCGACACCTTCATAATCGTACATTCCCAGTTCATTATTCCAGCACGAGGGCACATAAAGAGACTGCCTAGAATGTGGAAATCGCTCAAACCATTTTTCTTGAACACCCGTATTTAACGGATCCTTCATGAAATCCCAAGGCCCATCCAACAGCTCAGTTCTCCGAATTTGATACTCGCTAAAAGTCCTTAACAAGTGTGTTCCTCCTTTTTTTTCCTGTAATGTATTGAGAATTTCAGACATCTTGATAATATGGATAGTAACATTTGGAGTTTAAGCATTGAATAGAAAAAAACGTTACCGTCTTGTTTAAATCGCTCTTTTAGCAGCAGGAGGGGATATTAATTGGAAGAAAATGATTACAAGCTCAATGACCTCACCGTGCATATCCATTTTGTACTCGACAAAGCTACTTATCCCGGCTGGGAGGACATCCGTAACATGGTAAATGTGCACAGCTTGTACTGGATTCATGAAGGTAAAGGGGTTTTCCTGACCAATGTTGAGCACAAAGTAGAGGCTGGAATGCTAATCTATTTAAAACCAGGCCTTAAACTGTCCATGCGCTCGCAGATGGATGCTCCACTTCGTATAACGATGCTGCTCTTCGATTGTGCCGAGCTTGGTTATGATGCGGTATGGAAGGAAGTCAAGCCAATCGGAAAACTAAGACTTCCCTTCTTAAGCCAATATAATCAACAGGAAGCTGAGGAAATTAGCCGGTTGGTCTGGGGGATTCACCAGGAATGGCTGCCCGGACTAACCGATGGCATAGCTGTTTCCCGGGCTAAAATGCAGATCCTGCTGCATATGCTGCACCAGACCGTACAACCGGACTGGAAACTGATGGAGTCTGGAGCTTTCGCCGCCTTCGAGCAAATCAAGAAAACACTCGAGAACGACTATAAGGATCATCACCGGATCGAAAAATTGGCGGAGAAATACGGCATTTCGCCATCTTACTTGCGTAAGATGTTCCTAAAATTTACGGGGATGGGGCCTAAGGAATACCATATGCACATACAGAACCAGCAAGCTTGCCGTTATCTAGTCTTTACCGATTATCCAGTTAAGGAAATAGCCAAATTATGCGGGTACTACGAAGAATATCATTTCAGCAAGATTTTTAAACAGCTTAACGGGATCCCTCCGACAGTATACCGAAACAAACAGAGAATCAAAGATTAATTGTCCGTAGAACCACTGGTAAAAAAATCTTGAGGTTATGGTTTTTTTACGGGAAGGGCTGTACCATGATAGTATTGAACTCATTGAAGCATGTTTAAGGAGGGGGAATTTGGCGTGATTATATCACTCAAAAATGTATCATGGCAACGTGATACGACAATGATCTTACGCGATATGAATTGGGAAGTGAAGCAAGGACAACACTGGTGTATCGTCGGTCTGAACGGTTCAGGAAAAACGACGATGCTAAATGTAGTGAACGGCTATATCTGGCCGACAACAGGACAAGTTGAGGTGCTGGACCATCGCTTCGGCGATGTGGACTTGAGAGAGCTACGCAAACGAATCGGTTGGGTAAGCACCTCCTTGCAGCAGAAGCTGTACGGCCATCAGACTGCCCTGAACATCGTCCTAAGCGGGAAATTTGCGACCATTGGTCTGTATGATAAGACAAATGAAGAGGATCAAAAACAAGCCGAAGAGTTAATGGAATTTCTAGACTGCTCTTCCTTAGTTAGTCGTACATATGATACCTTGTCGCAAGGACAGCGGCAGAAAGTCCTCATAGCACGCGCACTAATGGCCAATCCAGATCTACTAATTCTTGATGAGCCATGCACGGGACTTGATATTTTTGCCCGAGAACAGCTGCTGCAGATGATCGAGAAGATAACAAAGCAACCCGGTGGACCAACCTTGCTGTATGTAACCCATCATATCGAAGAGATAACACCATGCTTTACGCACACGCTGCTGGTAAAGAGCGGCGAAATCTACAAAGGGGATGAGACAGTAAACTGCTTGCAGTCGGATGTCTTGAGCGATTTCTTCGATACCCCTGTTGAAGTACAGGAACATCATAACCGCAAGTGGCTTACACTTGCCGGTGATAAGTAGAATATCAAGGCACATCGAATAGGCGAGCAAACCGTTCTGAAGTGGTTTGAAGGATTGCTTGCAGATATAAAAAATGAAAACTGATCACAATATAATTTTAAAATAACCCGCGCGGGGCGCGGGTTTTGTATTTGTTTGCAAGCTTATAAGCCACCTCCCAGAAACATCGTAACAACATACTAACGGTACCTGCAAAAAAACATTTTGACATATCTAACAGGTACCGTTATAATACAAATTAACAGGTACCGTCACAAAGAGCAACAGGTACCGTAAAAATTCAACGGAGGATTCATTATGGACATGAATGATGAGTTATACGAAAAACTCGCGAAACTGCAATGGCTGTTGCAAAGGCAACACTTGAAAACTCACGCCGCGGTTGGTCCGATGGCCGACGCATCACGTGGGCAAGGCAGGATATTAGCATTTCTTCGGATGAAAGACGGTATCAGCACCAAAGACTTATCCTATATGCTGGACATCCGTGTATCATCCCTCAATGAATTGCTTGGTAAACTGGAGAAAGCAGAATACATCACCCGTAAGCCCTCAGAAACAGACAAACGTATCATGTTGATTTACCTAACGCAAAAAGGGCAAGAGGAAGAGAAACAAGAGATAGACAACGGCAACATATTTTCTCGCTTATCGCCAGAAGAGCAGATAGCTTTCGGGGATTACCTATCTCGCGTCATTACAGCTTTGGAGGAAGAACTTGGAACGGACGGAGAACGTAATGTGATGGCTATGTGGATGGAAGCCGCAAAGGAGCGTATGGGAACAGAGGAATTTGAAAAACTGATGGCTATGCGCGGGCAAATGCACAAAATGTGGGGAAATTCTAGGGACGAACGCTTTAGCGGCAGATTCCCTGGGTTTGGCGGAGAAGGGCATGGTGACATGCGCGGATTCAGCTGGCCTTCCAGAGATGACAGTAATTCGTCACCTGACAAGTCACATGGCCCGGACGATAAGTAATTAGAGTCTTTTTGCAAACAGTAGCTGAGGCGCTGCCTTTCCACCAGAGAAAGATGAACGGCAAAGGCAGCGTAATGTGAAACTGAAGAATAATCAAATTTCGTATGCCAAATCTGAAAACTCGACGTTAGGGTACAGGTTTGCTTGTTGCTGCGTCACGGTTCATATTGGACCGATAGTTAGAATTCTAAGTATTTCAAAAAACAAAATAAAGAAAGATAGTGGTGAACCCTATGGATGCAGAAAACCTCCATTACTTTGAAAAAGCACCTGTCGCAAAAGCCGTAGCTCACTTCGCAGTACCGATGATGCTAGGCATGTCGATGAGTGTCATATACTCCATTTTGAACGCCTATTTCCTTGGTACACTGGGCAATACTGCGATGTTAACCGCACTCGCACTAACTTTACCGTTATTTGCCGCCATAATGGCGCTTGGTAACTTGATTGGCATCGGTAGCAGTGCATTTATCTCCCGTTTGCTGGGAGAGAAAAAATATGATGATGTAAAGCATGTGTCTTCATTCGCCTTTTACAGCAGTTTAGTTCTCGGTCTTATTTTGATGGCTGCCGGCATCCCATTGATCGATTCAATCGTTCATGGCTTGGGAGCGACGCCTGACTCCTTCGGATTCACGAAGGACTATGTCACGATTATGCTTATTGGTTCACCTTTCGTCGTTCTATTCTTCACGCTGGAGAATATCGTGCGCTCGGAGGGGGCAGCAATCACTTCGATGATCGGTATGCTTCTCAGTGTTGTTGTGAATATTATTCTCGATGCGCTAGTCATTTTCGTCTTCCATTGGGACGTGATCGGGGTTGCATCTGCTACAGTCATTTCTAACTTGGTTGCTAGTGCATTCTATGCCTTCCACATGGGATATAAGAGCCAATTCTTAACCATCTCCGTAAAATGGTTCAAAGCTTCCAAAGACATTCTCAGCAATGTATTTAAAATTGGAGTTCCAGTCTTTGTTATGAGTCTCTTCATGGGTGCAATGTCACTCATCTTTATCCGTTTTCTGGTCGAATATGGGGAGCAGGCCATTGCGGCCTTCGGGATTTCATCACGTTTATTACAATTTCCAGAGGTTATCCTGATGGGCTTATGTGAGGGAGTCGTGCCGCTGATTGCCTTCTCTTTTACAGCTAACAAATTACGCATGAAGCACACCATTACTTTTACAATCAAAGTGACTGTGGCATTAGCAGCCGTGTTCGGCATTATTGTATATCTGATTTCAGACCACTTAATCGGTTTATTTACGAATGACCCTCAATTAATTGAACTAGGCAGCTACATTCTTCATGTAACGTTCTTATCCCTGTTCATTTCAGGAACGACCGCGTTGTTTACAGGTATCTTCCAAGCGACAGCACAAGGAACCGCCGCCTTTATTATGTCAATTATTCAAGGTATTACTCTGATTCCAGTATTGTATATCGCTAATCGAATGAACGGTTTCCACGGAGTAGTCTGGTCGCTCGTCATTTCGGATGCTGTTGCGTTCCTTGTGGGTGCCATCATGCTGTATGTTCTGCGGAACAAATTGCAGCCTGATTTAGATACTTTAGTACAGTAAAATCCTAAGCTTTAAGTTGATACTTTAAGTACATCTAAAAAAACCTTGGATCAGCAAGGTTTTTTTGGCTCGTATGATGACGCAGCCTGCCATGAGGCAGCACATAGCTGCTTTGGAGGCGAAGCTCCAGTTAAATTTTAATGCTGACTTCTCCACTTGAAAGATACTCCTCGTCACCATTCTCATATCTGACTTTCAGATGGCAATCGTCATCGATATCAATGGCTGTTGCTTTACGTTGTTCATTATCCTTTATCACGGTCACAGGTTCTCCAAGTGAAATTAACCTTTTTTTGTATTCGGAAAGAAACAATCTGTCCGTTAAATGCTCATAATATCTCATGAAATTGTTTAGTACTTCTGCAACGAGACGGTTGCGGAGATCACCATAAGGATTGTTTTCGGAGATTACAGTTGTTGCAATCTCGGTAAGATCAGTGGGAAAGCCTTCGGAAGGGAGGACTACATTGATACCGATGCCGAGAACAGCATAATCAAGCCAGCCGTTTTCCAGTGACACGGATGCTTCGGTAAGAATCCCGCACACTTTTTTCCCTTCCATGAAAACGTCATTTACCCATTTAATCTGCGTTTCTTTACTGGATACGCTCTCGATAGAAAGGGCTACAGCTACTGCGGCGCAAGTGGTCAATAAAGCTGAGTCTGTTGCGGACAGCTTGGGACGCAGCAGGATGCTCATATAGATACCCGTTCCAGGTGGAGAAAAGAACTTCCGGCCCATTCGCCCGCGACCAGCTGTTTGTTCTTCCGAAAGAATCACCTTACCTTCAGCTTCTCCATTTGAGGCAAGGTTTTTTACGGCTTCATTCGTGGAAGATATGGTCTTAAAGACTTCAACTCGTAACTTTTGCCCCCGAGTATCCAGGTACTTTGAAATTGCACTGGCTGATAAGATATCCGTTTGTGGTGACATGGAATATCCTTTATTGGTTACAGCTTGTATGGAATAACCGTCTGTCTGTAAAGATTTTATGGCTTTCCAGACCGCGCTGCGCGTCACGGATAACTGAACGGCTATTTCCTCGCCGGAAAAATATTCACCCTTATTACTGTCGAGTAAGGCAAGAATATGTTCTTTTACTGTCATGAACTTAAACCTCCAAAAGTATAACTCTCCGACCAAAACCCATTGAATAGATTAACATCCAACGATTGCGACTGAATACTCTAATTCTATATAACAATAGGAAAAACTCAAGCATGGTATTTTGTTTTATTGTAAACCATATAATAATTTATGGTTTACAATAAAGAATATCTCCATTATAATTCAGCTTACTGGACGTATTTACTAACCAGAATACAATCATTGATATCCAATGGAGGTCATTTTTTTGAAGACAAAAGAACTTATTTATGCTGCATTATTCGCAGCACTTATCGCGGTGTTGGGGATGATACCGCCCATCCCACTCGGCTTCATCCCCGTTCCGATCACTGCCCAGACACTTGGCGTCATGTTGGCTGGATGTTTTCTGGGGAAACGGATGGGCGCTCTCAGTCTAATTATTTTCATCATACTAGTAGCCATTGGGCTGCCTGTACTGACCGGCGGTCGCGGCGGAATCTCGGTGCTAGTTGGACCTTCTGCAGGATACATATTTAGCTTTCCAATTGCGGCCGGCCTTATTGGCTGGTATTCCGAAAAAATCTGGCCGAAGGTTCGAACTTGGAAGCTGGTAGCTATCAACATAATCTTCGGTGTATTACTAGTGAGTCTGATTGGTGCCCCTGTCATGGCATTGATAACCAATACTTCGATCTGGGCTGGTCTTGTCGGAGCGTTGGCCTTTCTTCCGGGAGACATCATCAAAGCCGTTATTGCAGCCGTCATAACGATGCAGCTGAAAGCAATTAGCCCTATTGAAGAAAAAACACAAATATAATGTGATGTGAAACTCGGGTAAATAAAACCCGGGTTTTTTTATTGAAAAATAATAGGGTTATGGTTGCGAATTTGTTTATACTATAAAAATTAAAACGAAATTGAAGTGGGTGTAGAAAAATGGATAAGGGATTTAATTTAGCTAGTCAACTATTAACGCTGCTTGATACGGAACATAGATGGTTTACCTTAGCGGAAATTGAAAAAAGTTTAGGGATCTCTGATAAGACCATCCGGAAGATGGTGGAGGAAATCAGCAAGCAATTACCATCTACTGTAACCATTGAGGTTTCTAGAGGAAAGGGAATAGTTCTTCAACGTGATGGGCGAAGTACGATTAGTGAAGTGATTTCTTCTATGTTCAGACAAACCATCTTTTATCGGCTGATGGATTTTTTATTTACGAATGTGGGTCGACTGTCTGTGGAGGAGCTCTCCGAAGCCATGTTTATGAGTACCTCGTCTTTGAAGAAATTGATTGTGCAATTAAATAATGATGATCTAAAAGCTTATAAGCTACGCATTAGTTTTTCTACCCCCATGATCAAAGGGAATGAAATGAATATTCGATATTTTTATTGGAAGTTATATTGTGATGCGTATGAGTTTACAGGCTGGCCCTTTGCGAATGTTGATTTTGCTTATATTAATCAGTTAATCACAAATATAGAAAATGAGAATAAAATTGTATATTTTATCAATTCCAAAAGGAGATTATCGTTTTTGTTGGCCATTGTTATAGAAAGAGTGGCTAAAGGAAAGTGTGTGAAAATCGACGAAAATGCTTACCCTTGGGAAAAGGGGATGTTTTATTTTCCAGTGAAAACTATTGCAAAACGTCTTGAGGACAAGCTGTCCCTTAAATTTCCAAACAGTGAAATATTCTTTATGCAATCCATGGTTAGTCTCAGCCAATATCATTATTATGAAGGGTCAGAGATCACTCCGATGAAAGAAGTAGAATTACATAAGGATAAAGAAGAATATCAAATGGGGAATCTACTTCTAATGTTATTAGCAAAGGTATACCCGAACTTGCATATGCAAGAACGGTTTATTTTGGAGATTTACGGGTTCTTTGACAAGCTATTAATCGAAAATGCCATTCCTGAGTGGATGATGATTTCAACAAGTCATTTAACAACATATGTTCAAAAGGAGTGCCAGCAGATTTATCAAGAATTGCAAACCTGTATGCAAACGTGGAATAAAACTTACCCTTCTGTTTTGTTTAATCACTTTCATTTAACAAAGCTAACCTTAATTGTCCGCTCGAGTTTACGTTACAAAAGTAAGAGGGCTTTTTTAGTGATCGGGGAAGAATTTTCAATTCGTCATTACATAGCAGATTTGATAAAAAAAGAAATTGGGGATCAGTTGATCCTTAATACTTCCATAATGAAAGGCCTGACCGACGAGATCATGCAGCAAAATAATATCGATCTTGTCATTAGTAATATCCCGGTTGCATTAAAGACAGTGCCTGTTGTTATTATTTCTACGATCCCCTCTAAAAGAGACTTAGACAACATTCGTAAAGAACTGCTTTTATAATTTGACCAATTATTTTCCGTAAGCTCCGTAAGTTTTTGGTCTAGTTTGTAATGTTAAAAAACCTTATGCTCAATCTAGTTTCGAAACTGATTTTACTTGAAGGCAAGTGGAAAGCGATTTCGGTAAACCTCAGTTTACTATTAAAAGTTGGAGGAAGAACTATGAGTAGGCATTTAGGTGCAAATAAGGGAGAAATAGCAGAGCTCGTTTTGCTCCCAGGAGATCCCTTGCGTGCAAAGTTTGTGGCAGAACACTTTTTAGAGGAGGCTTATTGTTATAACGAAGTAAGAGGGATGTATGGATACACTGGATTATACAAGGGTGTGCCTGTGTCGGTTCAGGGGACAGGGATGGGAAATCCATCGATGAGTATCTACGCGACAGAATTGATCGTCGATTATGAAGTTAAGAAATTGATTCGCATTGGTACATGTGGCGCGATGCAGGAAGAAATCAATATCCGCGATATTATATTAGCCCAAGCAGTATCTTCAGACAGTAATATGACGGAAAAGATCTTTCATGGCTGTAATTTTGCACCAACGGCAGATTTCTCATTGCTAATGAAAGCATATCAACAAGCACAAGCTAAAAATGCCAATGTGTTTGTTGGTAACATCTATAATTCTGATGAATTTTATCGTGAAAATTTAGATCGGCTTCACAAGTTTATGGATTTCGGTGTATTAGCTGTAGAAATGGAAAGTACCGCCCTATACACTTTAGCCGCTAAATATGGTGTAAAAGCTTTATCGATTTTGACCGTCGGCAGTCAATTGTTAAGACAGGAACACCTAACTCATAAAGAAAGTGAACAATCCTTTTATGAAATGGTCGAAGTAGCTCTTAACACAGTCATTGAAGGCTGATTTATTGATAAGAGTGTAGTGTTGTTAGAAAAGAGAGTGAGAAAGAAATGAAGGTAATACTGTCAGGATTGCAGTGGATGATTTTTATGATCGCTGGTGCAATTGCTGCACCCATTGCTATCGCAGATTTATATAACTTAACACCCATAGAGACTTCCGGACTCATTCAGAGCACCATGATTACTTTAGCAATAGCTGGATTTTTACAAGGCCTGATGGGTCATAAATTCCCTATTCATGAAGGTCCGGCAGGGTTATGGTGGAGCATTTTTACCATTTACGCGAGTTTAGTGGGGGGACTCTATTCCTCTAACAACGGAGCTTTACAGGCTTTAAGTGGAGCGATGATCATTAGCGGAGTGTTGTTTATCCTAATTTCAGCATTTAAGCTAATGGATAAAATCGCTCGTCTATTTACTCCAACCATCACCTTTATTTATTTACTTTTATTGATCTTTCAATTAAGCGGATCTTTTATGAAAGGGATGATGGGGATTACCATATCCCACACCATGTTAGATGTTAAAGTATTCATCCTTAGTGTGATTGTGGTCTGCATTACCTTTTGGTTAGGCAACAGCCGCTTTGTATTACTCAGCCAGTTTTCAATAATTTTCAGTATAGTGATAGGCTGCCTATTATTTATAATCTGCGGTAGTATGCCGGCGGTTTCTCGTGCGGATACTCTATTTAAGCTGCCGGAAATATTCCCATTTGGAAAACCCCGATTCGATGCCGGGACAATTACTACTGCATTTTTACTAACCCTATTATTAATAACCAATGCAGTGGCATCCATCCGTTTGATGGAGACCGTTATGAAACCCAAGCAAGGGGATCATCGTCGTTATTTGCGCGCCGGGTTTACTTCTGGAATTACGCATCTTATTAGTGGTGGTTTAGGAGCGATCGGCTCAGTCCCTATTTCGGGAGCGGCGGGATATGTTGAGCAAACAGGGATGAGGGAGCGCAAATCATTTTTAATAGGCTGCAGCTTAGTGATCTCAATATCCTTGTTTCCGCCTATGATGAATTTCATATCTGCGATTCCAGCTCCCATAGGCTATTCTGTTACCTTCGTCATTTTTGTGAAGATGGTCGGACTAGCGCTAAAGGAATTGAAAAAGGTTATTCATGAAGAGCGAACATTTATTGTCAGTGGGCTTTCCCTTTTAGTGGGTGTAGGTTTAATGTTTATTCCTGCATCAGCTACGGCCCATTTATCTCCGATCGTGATAGCCATTTTAAATAATGGATTAATATGCGGAAGCCTGTTAGCGATTATTTTGGAACAAGGGTTAATGTGGAAAGATGCATTCCGATATGAGGATTCCAAGAAAATTAACCGATAATTTGGAGGGCTAAAAATGCATTATCTAATTTCTATTGCTGGTCTGGTTATTGTTCTATTACTGGCATGGCTAGGAAGTAACAATAAGAAAAAGATTAAATATCGTCCAATCATTGTAATGATTGCTATTCAGATAGGTTTGGGATTAATTATCCTAAAAACGAGCATTGGAGAATTTTTGATTAAAGGGTTTGCTGATAGTTTTGCAAAATTACTTGGATACGCCAATGAAGGTACTGACTTTGTGTTTGGCGGGATTGCAAATGAAGGGGCGCATACATTTTTCCTTTATGTTTTGATGCCCATTGTTTTTATGTCAGCATTGATAGGGATTTTGCAACATTACAAAATACTGCCATTCATTATAAAGTATATTGGACTGGTACTGAGTAAAATAAATGGCATGGGTAAATTGGAATCTTATAATGCAGTTGCAGCCGCAATTGTCGGACAAAATGAAGTGTTTATTTCAGTGAAAAACCAACTTGGACTATTGCCGAAACATCGCTTGTATACATTATGTGCGTCTGCAATGTCTACGGTATCCATGTCAATCGTTGGTTCCTATATGACGATGCTAGAACCTCGGTATGTAGTAGCTGCATTGATATTAAACCTATTTGGCGGATTTATCATTTCATCCATCATTAATCCGTATGAAGTTACACCTGAAGAAGATATTGTTGAAGTTCAGGTAGAAGAAAAACAAACGTTTTTTGAAATGCTGGGCGAATATATTATGGATGGCTTTAAAGTAGCCATAGTAGTTGGGGTAATGTTAGTTGGTTTTGTGGGAATCATTGCTTTGATTAACGGGGTCTTCAGTGGCATATTCGGAATCTCGTTCCAAGGAGTGTTAGGCTACGTCTTTGCACCCATCGCCTTTCTTATCGGTGTGCCATGGCATGAAGCTGTTGAGGCCGGTAGTATTATGGCGACAAAGCTTGTTGCGAATGAATTCGTTGCTATGCTTGACTTTGTTAAGATTCAAGAAGGTTTAAGTGGCCGTACTACAGCCATTGTCTCCGTTTTTCTAATCTCATTTGCTAACTTTGGGTCGATTGGTACCATTGTGGGTGCAGTGAAGGGATTGAATGAAAAGCAAGGGAATATCGTCGCACGATTTGGATTAAAGCTGTTATTTGGCGCCACACTTGTAAGCGTTTTATCAGCTTTGATTATCGGTATCATATTCTAGTTGAAGCAAGGAGTATTAACATGAAACAAACACCCCGGTTTAAGCGGATTTTCGTCATCGTTATGGATTCTGTAGGCATTGGTGAAGCTCCAGATGCTGAAAAGTTTGGGGATGCAGGATCACATACATTACGGCATATTGCAGAAAAAATGAATGGGCTACATGTTCCTGCGTTATCCAAGCTAGGGTTAAGTCATATTGACCCAATACCCGGAGTTCCCAAAGTAGAGCGCCCTTTAGCTTATTGGACCAAAATGCAGGAAGCTTCTAATGGAAAGGATACGATGACAGGTCACTGGGAAATCATGGGCCTACGAATTGACGTTCCTTTCAAAGTGTTTCCTGAAGGATTTCCTTATGAATTAATTAATGAATTAGAAGAAAGAACAGGACGAAAGGTGATTGGGAATAAACCCGCTAGTGGCACAGCTATTCTCGATGAGCTTGGACAAGAGCATATGAACACAGGTGCACTCATTGTCTATACTTCAGCAGATTCCGTGATTCAGATTGCGGCTCATGAAGAGGTTATTCCTTTAGAAGAACTGTATCAAATCTGCGGGATTACCAGAGAGATTACTTTACGTGAGAAGTACATGCTAGGCAGAGTGATTGCTAGACCATTCCTCGGGCAGCCCGGAAATTTCAAAAGAACATCGAACCGTCATGATTATGCCTTGAAGCCTTATGGAAGAACCGTGATGAATGAGCTCAAGGATGCCGGGTTCGATGTACTAGCGATTGGCAAGATCTCAGATATATACGATGGGGAGGGTGTCACCAAGTCTTTGCGTACAGTGTCTAACATGGATGGCATGGATAAACTCATGGAGACCCTTCATACTGATTTTACAGGACTTAGTTTCTTGAATCTTGTTGATTTTGATGCACTTTATGGCCATCGTAGAGATCCGATCGGGTATGGGAAAGCGCTAGAAGAATTTGACGATCGATTACATGAAGTTCTAAAGGAGCTATGTGAAGACGATCTTCTAATAATTACGGCAGACCATGGGAATGATCCCATTCATGCGGGTACGGATCACACCCGTGAATATGTTCCTTTACTCCTCTACAGTAAGAGTTTCAATCGACAAGGGGAGCTGCCTATATCGAAGACTTTTTCGGATATTGGAGCAACAGTTGCTGATAACTTTGTTGTGACCATGCCCCAATTTGGTCAGAGTCTCCTACAGGAGCTTAAATAAACTTAATTTGAATAGACACTTTGAATAGAAACAGGGTACCTAACTTGTATTAGTAAAAGGTATCCTGTTTGTTTTTTTATCTACATATCTTCGTATCTAAAAAGCTGCCGAGTAAGCGGCTTTTTTTGTTATTACGGATCAATTATTAGGGTAATAATCAATTATTAAAGGGGTTAATTTTATATCCACCTGTCGTTAATCCTTTTTTCGATGAATCGCATTCTAAAACAACGTTATAAATAATCTAGTTTCTACTCATGCCACTCCTTCGATAGTAATAGTGTTGACAACCTGTATATACAGGTTTAAACTGTGTGAAGTGTTTGAACTTGTATATACAGGTTTAATGGTTGAAATAAAGAATTCTTTTTGGAGGTGTTCAACTTGAGTCAGTCCCAGTATTCGGAATGGTGGCGCCGCTCCACGGTGTATCAGGTGTACCCGAAGAGCTTTAAGGACACTACAGGCAACGGAACAGGAGATATTAAAGGACTTATTGAGAAATTAGATTATTTGCAGAAGCTTGGAATCGATATTGTCTGGTTACAGCCGGTTTATGTTTCGCCGCAACATGATAACGGTTACGATGTAGCAGATTATGAAAATATCAACCCGGATTTCGGTACGATGGAGGATTTTGACGAGCTAGTACAGGAATTGCATAGACGCGAAATGAAGCTAATGATCGATATCGTGGTTAACCATACTTCGACTGAACATGAGTGGTTCAAACAGTCCATTTCAAGCAGGAACAACCCTTACCGTGATTACTATATCTGGAAGGATCCGGCTCCGGACGGGGGCTTACCCAACAACTGGCAGTCGAAGTTCGGGGGTCCTGCCTGGCAGTTCGACGAAACTTCGGGACAATATTATCTTACTCTCTTCGATAAAACCCAGGCGGATCTGAATTGGGAGAATGAGAAGGTACGTAGAGCAGTGAATGATATGATGTTATTCTGGGCTAAAAAGGGTGTCGACGGCTTCCGCATGGATGTAATTAATTTAATCTCCAAAGATCAGCGCTTCCCTAACGATGACGGGAGTGTTCCACCGGGGGATGGACGTAAATTCTATACTGACGGTCCACAGGTCCATGAATACATCAAAGCAATGTATAAAGAGGTGTTTGGTCCGTTTGAGATGGTGACTGTAGGAGAGATGTCCTCAACTACACTGGAGCATTGTATCCGGTACTCAAGTCCCGAAGAGCGGGAATTTTCCATGACCTTCAATTTTCATCATTTAAAAGTCGACTATCCGAATGGACAGAAGTGGGAACTGATGCCTTATGATTTCGAGGCAATGAAACGGTTGTTCTCGCAGTGGCAGACTGGAATGCAGAAAGGCGGAGGCTGGAACGCACTATTTTTTAACAATCATGATCAACCACGTGCCCTTTCCAGATTCACTGATGATAGGGTTTACCGTGTGGAAAGCGCCAAGCTGCTCGCGACAACTCTGCATGGCCTTCAGGGAACACCTTATGTATATCAAGGGGAAGAAATCGGTATGCCGAATCCGGTATGGAAAAGCATCGATGAGTTCCGCGACATTGAGTCACTAAATATGTACCGCATTCTGTGTGAACAGGGGAAAAGCCCGGAGGTTGCTCTCAGCATTCTCCAAGAACGTTCGCGGGACAATTCACGTACGCCGATGCAGTGGGATGACAGCCGGAATGCCGGATTTACCACTGGTACTCCATGGTTGAAGGTAGATGAGCGGTATCGAAACATCAATGTGCAGAAGGAGCTGGAAAATCCTGGTTCCATCTTCCACCATTACCGTAAACTGATTGCACTACGCAAGGAATATGAAATATTTATAGAAGGTATTTTCAAGAGACTCGATGAAGGTCATCCCGAAGTATTCGCATACGCCAGAACAGGCGATGAAGAGACACTTGTTGTGGTCTCGAACTTCAGCAGTAAAGAGATCTCTTTCCGCTTTGAAGATAATCACTGGTCTGAATTGTCGCCAAGTGGTAAGGACGAGCTTCTGATTGGGAATACAGCAGATGCACCTAAATTAACACAAAAGCTTCAGCTTAGTCCTTATGCTTCCTACATGTGGTTAGTCCGCTAACGAGGTGTACTTAAGAAGGAGCACACATCAATTTTGTAAGGAGTGAAGATATGGCTATAGACCGCAAAAATGTTGAAGATATTGTACGGGCGGTTGGGGGCAAGGAGAATATTGAAGTTGCGACGCATTGTGTAACCCGGCTGAGATTCTCGCTGTATGACGAGAACAAGGTGGATTCGGAAGCCCTGGACCGTAACGAACTCGTAAAAGGACAATTCTCTACGCAGGGGCAGTTCCAGATCGTTATCGGACCAGGAACTGTAGATAAAGTATACGATGAAATGATTCAGATCACTGGTGGTGCCCGCTCTTCCAAGGATGACGTGAAATCAGCGGCAGCACGGAAACAGAATCCACTGCAGCGGGCGATCAAAACACTGGCTGATATTTTTATTCCGATTCTTCCGGCCATCGTAACCGCAGGTTTGCTGCTTGGGATTAATAATATTTTGACCGGACCTGGTATCTTTTTTGATAGTAAGTCATTGGTAGATGTCTATCCTGCATGGAAAGACATTGCTGCGATTATTAACACGATTGCCAGCACAGCCTTCACCTTTTTACCAGCACTTATCGGTTGGGCAGCTGTTACACGTTTCGGGGGCAGTCCTCTGCTCGGGATCGTGCTAGGTCTCATTCTCGTACACCCGGATCTATTAAGTGCCTACAGTTATGCAAGTGCTTCAACTGAGGGAACCGTTCCGACCTGGAATTTGTTCGGCTGGCATTTGGAGAAGATCGGTTATCAGGGGCAAGTATTGCCTGTACTGGTTTCGGCCTATATTCTGGCTAGACTGGAGAAGTTCCTCAACCGTCGGGTGCTTGATTCCATTAAACTACTGGTCGTTGCTCCAGTGACCCTGCTGGTTACAGGTTTTCTGGCCTTCACCATTATCGGACCGGTTACGTTCGCCATTGCCAATGCTATCACCTCGGGTTTGATCTATGTATTTGATCATTTTGCGCTCCTTGGTGGTTTGATCTATGGTGGATTCTATGCACTTCTGGTCATCACTGGGATGCATCATACTTTCCTGGCAGTCGATGTACAGCTCATCGGCAGTGAGGGGGGCACCTTCCTCTGGCCGATGCTGGCGCTCTCCAATATTGCACAAGGCGCTGCGGCACTGGCGATGATGTTCGTTGTTAGAGAACAAAAGGCAAAAGGTTTGGCGGCTACGTCTTCCGTCTCTGCATTCCTCGGCGTGACTGAACCGGCAATCTTTGGGGTGAATATCCGCTATCGCTACCCTTTCATCTTCGGGATGATCGGCTCAGCAATTGCCGGTATGCTCCTTACCGTTAACCAGGTTCGCGCTTCATCCATTGGCGTAGGGGGAATTCCCGGTTTCCTTTCGATTTTCCCGAACCAGTGGGGCGTATTCTTCATAGGTATGGTTATTGTTCTCGTTGTGCCATTTGCCGCCACAGTATTGTACGGACGTTCTGTAGTGGGTCGTTCCGAAAAGAACACAGCTACAGAGGCTTCTAGTACTACGAGCGAACCAGAGGAATTGAGCAGCCGTCATTCAGTTCAAGGGTCACAGGAATCAGTTAATATTCTGGAGCTTGTCTCCCCGCTTAGTGGAACTGCAGTATCGCTAGAACAGGTACCCGATCCTGCCTTTGCTGAAAAGCAAATGGGTGAGGGAATTGCAATCGAACCTTCTGAGGGGAAAGTATATGCTCCCTTTGATGCTACAGTAGCTCATGTGATTAAGAGCAAACATGCGCTTATACTGGAGCATGCCAGCGGTGTTCAGGTATTAATCCACGTTGGAATTAACACGGTGGCGCTTAAAGGTAGCGGTTTTACCAGCCTGAAGAATATTGGTGATAAGGTGCAGGCAGGCGAGCTTCTACTAGAATTTGATATGGAAGCTATCCGCGCAGCAGGTTACCCGGTGATTACTCCAATCATCATTCCTGCAGGTCAGGAGATGGTCGAGAAGATTGAAGAGAAGACCGGACCAGCTACGGCCAAACAAACAAGCATCTTGACTATTCATCTCAAGGGTTGATAAAGGCTATATTGGCAAAGACTTTATACTATAGAAAGACAGCCCCTTGGGGGCTGTTTTTCTATAAATATAAGAATTTATATGTTCAACGCTATGAATTCCCCTCCAATTGAATCGATGCTTCCAAAGGCATGACGTGATACAATAAAGGGCGGTGATCAAAATTGAGAGAAAATAAATATTTGCAAATTTATAATGAATACAGCAACCAAATCCATTCTGGACAACTGCTGCCGGGAACCAAGCTGCCTTCCGAAAGTGAACTCGCCGAAGCTTACGCCACTTCACGAGAGACCGTGCGCAAAGCGCTGAATCTACTTTTCCGAGAAGGATATATTCACAAAATTAAGGGAAGAGGCTCCTTTGTGCTTGACATGACCCGAATGGATTTCCCCGTTACCGGTTTGATTTCATTTAAAGAGATGGCCGATACACTGGGTACTGACTCGCGGACACTGGTAGAGCGGACGATACAAGAGCCGGCAGGCTCCGCTCTCGCCAGACATCTGCAGATTCCACCTGAAACTCTGGTTTGGAAGGTTGTTCGTGCCAGAGAGATTGAAGGTGAACGGATCATTTTGGATAAGGATTATTTTCGTGCGGATATCGTTTCCTTCCTGAGTGCGGAAATCGCCGAGGGCTCAATCTATGAATATTTGGAGCTGGAATTGGGCCTTAAGATCAGTTATGCGAAGAAGCTGATATCTGTTGAACCTTCCACAGAGGAGGATCATAGACTGCTCGATTTGAAGAATTTTACGCATATTGTAGTAGTACGAAACTATGTTTATTTGGAGAACACGGTGCTTTACCAATATACCGAGTCTAGACACCGGCTGGATAAATTTCAGTTTGTGGATTTTGCTCGGAGGGTGAGACGATAAGCTAATCAGAGGGTGTCCCAGTTGATATGCTCCCCATATAGTAGACAGGTGAAATAATAAAAACCTGTCGCTGTATGGGGAGCATTTTTATGGAACAAAAAAAGTATACAGCACTGGAAAAGTTAACGATTCTCCAAGAAATTGAACGGGGCGACATTGGTTTGAAAGCTGCGGCCCGGAAGTATGGAATATCCAAAAACTCTATAGTGAAGTGGCGGCAACGTTATCAATTGTATGGATACGAAGGGCTGGAAGTCCGAAGCTACAATCGTACGTATTCTGCAGAACTTAAACTCTATGCCGTTAAGGATTATCTCGAGGGAGGATTGTCGCAAAACCAAATCATCTGCAAGTATAAGATTGCAAGTGCAACCCAACTCGCCAACTGGATTAGGAAGTATAATGGTCATAGCAACAGCTTAACAGCTCATTCAGGAGGAACTAAAGCTATGACCAAAGGACGCGTAACCACTTGGCAGGAACGGATAAATATCGTGCTGTACTGCCTTTCGAACGGAGAAGACTATGCGAAGGCGGCAAGCCATTTTCACGTGTCTTACCAACAAGTATATAGCTGGGTAAAGAAGTACGAAGCAGGTGGTGAAGAGGCATTACGAGACGGTAGAGGACGCACCAAAGCGCCTGAAGAACTTACGGAAGCAGATCGCCACAAACTCGCGATGCAAAAGCTGGAATACGAGAATGCACGCCTGCGTGCGGAGAATGCTTTTCTAAAAAAGTTAGAGGAACTCGAAAAGAGGAGGCGTTAAGAACCATTCGCCAGGTGAATATCTACCTGGCCATTCAGGCTGTTCAGCAGGAACAGTCTTGCTCCATTCGGCTTTTGTGTGACATCGCAGGGATTTCACGGTCAAGTTATTACAAATGGTTGAATCGCAAACCCAGTTTTCGAGAGGCTGACAACGAGAAACTGACAGAGGCCATGCTCCTCTTGTATGAGAAGGTGGAACGAACCTTTGGGTATCGCCAATTGACCCTGCATTTGCGCAGACAAATGGATAAATCTATTAACGCAAAGCGAGTGTACCGGCTGATGAGATGCCAAGGTATCCAGTCAGTCATCCGCAGAAAGAGAAAGAAGTATGTAGGCTCCACGCCTCAGCAGGTTGCAGAGAATGTGCTGAACCGTAATTTTGAGGCTGAAGCTCCAAACCAAAAATGGGTAACGGATGTAACGGAATTCAAATACGGCAACGGCAAGAAGGCGTATTTAAGTGCAATAAAAGATCTGTATGACAAGTCCATTGTTGCTTACGTTCTGGGTCATTCCAATAATAATTCGCTAGTTTTTAACACACTGGAATTAGCTTTGCAGGCAGCACCGGAGAGCCGAACCTTACTCCATAGCGACCGTGGTTTCCAGTATACCTCTCTGCATTTTAAGAAGATGCTGGACGATGCAGAACTGAAGCAAAGCATGTCCCGAGTAGGCTGCTGCATTGACAATTCGCCGATGGAATCCTTCTGGGGAACATTGAAATGTGAGAAGTACTACTTACATACCTACCAGACCTTTGAAGAACTCCAAACAGATATTGATACCTACATTCACTTTTATAATAACGAACGGTTACAGGCAAAACTAAACGGCCTCAGTCCCATTGAATTTAGGACTAAGGCCGCTTAAACTACTTTTATTTTTTGTGCTGTCTACTTGACGGGGTGCAGTTCACAGTTTGGGATACCCTTTTTTTTATGAGAGTTTCCTGAGAAAAAATACAATCCGAATATGAAATATGAAATCTCTATCCATTTCAATCATTATCAGGTGTGTTGGAGTTATATAGCCAATACTGTGCAAATTTTCGATATAAGAGCGCTTTAAAGGTTCATTCGCTCCATTCGTAAAAACGATATATTAAGAAAAAAAGCTGCCCTCAGAGGCAGTTTTTTTATGTAAGACGATCGAATGTTGAATCTCAATAGGAACAGATAAATGATTAACGACCCTATCTTTTCATGTAAAACCCATTAAATACCATATTGTCATATGACAAAAGTGATGACAACCCACACTATTTAAATGTTCTTTATACATATATATTGTTGGAATATGGAAACAGCGATACCTTCGTTGCCAGTCGTAACAAATACGGTATACGTTGCATGCCAGAATTAGTAGGTGGAAATTTCCTGCATTCTGTAAAAATTATTTATTGCATTAATAGAGCAGAGTTGCATACCCGGCTGTCTTTTTAAGCTTATCATTATTTGTGAAACTGGCTAATAGCAACTTTGGTTGTCTTGAATGCAACGCTAATAGAATGGTAGATTTAGGGAAAATGTCGAATATAGGAGGAAAAGCGATTGAATATTAGCATTATATTGTTGGCTCAGCACTTTAACCTGACCGTACAATGTCTGGATCGGATTAAGAAATATACGTCTATGTCCTATGAGCTGATTGTCGTCTCGGATAACGAATCTGCCGAAGTGTCGAATTACCTTGCGTATGAATACGGCGTTCATGTCATTCATAGCCGGAGCAAAGGGGTTGCAGCAGCATTCAATCTGGGCGCGGTGTCATCTTCGGGAGATCATCTTGTATTCATCCGCGATCAGATTATGGTTAACGAGGGATGGTTAGAACAGTTGTCGGGCTGTCTGGACCATCATTCCAATGCTGCAATCGTGGGTCCGAGGATGAATGATGTTAGCGGCGCTCAACGGATTCCGATTGTATATCAGAACATGGAGCAACTCTATCAGTCGTCATCGATGCTTTCCATCGGGAAATCAATGTCTTGGACCCGGGTTCCTAGACTTGTCAGTTTACTAATGATGATACCCCGTCGCTACTTTGAGCAGATCGGGTCCTTTGATGAGCGATTTGAGGTCGAATCTTACGAGGATGACGATCTGTGTTATCGCACGTTATCTATGAACCTGGATATTTACATAGCCGAAGGATGCGTAGTCTTCCGGAATGAACCTCCTTCAGTAGATCCCAATGATCCTGATTGGTACAATAACCGATTAATCTTAAATCGTGCTATGGCCATAAGCAAGTGGGGATTCGATTTAACTTCTTCCTTGTATAGTGGCACAAGGAAAGTCACTGTCAGCCTATGCATGATCGTAAAAAACGAAGAGTACACCTTAGGGCGTTGTTTATCCAGCGTGAGGGAGCTTGTCGATGAGATCATTATTGTGGATACAGGTTCGAGTGATGGAACCAAAGAGCTCGCGGCATCTTATGGAGCACGGGTTTATGATTTCGAATGGGTGAACGATTTCTCCAAAGCAAGAAATTATGCCTTCAGTCTCGCTACTCAAGAGTACCTGATGTGGTTGGATGCGGACGATTATCTGCAGTTAGAGGATGCAAAGGCTCTCCAGTCCATCGTATCCGATCTACCATGGGATATCGATGCTGTATCGATGCATTATTATCTCAACCGTGACAAAGACGGAAGTGTAACTTCGAGCTTGAGACGTAATCGCCTTCTAAGACGAAATTGTGAATTCCGTTGGATTGGAGTCGTTCATGAGTACCTTGAGGTCGCAGGCAATGTGTTCTATGCCGAGTTAGGCATAACACATGATCGAAAGCATACGCAGTCCTCGCGTAATCTTCTCATCTATGAGGGGATGTTGAAAGCGCAAACGAGGTTCACTCCGCGGGATTTATTTTATTATGCCAACGAGCTATACGATCACGGCCAATGGCAGCGAGCGATAGAGCAATACGATGCCTTCATAGTCATGCCGAATGGCTGGTTGGAGGACAAGCTACTTGCGAGTCGGCGTGCCGGAGATGCATTGTCACAATTAGGTCTCTTTCAAGAAGCCAAGCTTAAAGTACTTCAAGCTTTTGCCTTGTCGCCTCCCCGAGCCGAAGCCTGTTGTCAATTAGGGTCTTATGAGCTAATCGAACAACGGTTCGAGAATGCTGCTTTTTGGTACAAGCTAGCCACGGAAGTACCAAAGCCGACTGAGCTTAACGCTAGAGTAGACCTTCCGGCATGGACGTGGCTACCGCATTTGCAATTATGCGTCTGTTACGATCGCTTAGGACAATACGAACAAGCGCATTATCACAATGAGATAGCTGGGGGCTATGTACCGGATTATCCGAGCGTCATGGTTAATCGCGATTATTTGAAGCAATACATAACTTTATAAATTTGAGGGGGATTTAGTAATGGCAAGATTAAAGAGGACGAAGACAAGTGGCAAGAAAAGTGGCAAGCAGTTAGCTTACAAGAGCTCAATGGCATTTATTCTGATGAGTCAGTTGATTGCACCCTTGAGCCCTGCTTATAGCAGTATTCTACCCCGGGCAAGTGCAGCAGCTTACAGTGATGTCGATTCTACCTCATGGGCATATCAGTATATCACTAAAGCTTCCGCGCTTGGGGTAATCGAAGGAGACGGTTCCGGAAACTTTAGCCCTAACCGACCAGTCACGAATCAGGAAGCGGTTGTTATGGTACTCAGGTTCATGGGATATGAGCAACCTAAGGCTACTAGCGGCAGCTTGCCCTTCACCGTAGATTCTTGGGCTACTGTTTGGATTCAGCAAGCGATTGACATCGGCCTCGTGATTCCAAGCGAGGAAGCGAGACCCAACACCGTCATCTGGGGAAAAGAGCAAGCAAGTCGAGAGTGGATAACACGTCTAATTATTCGTGCCGCAGGCAAAGAATCCGAAGCTATCGAGTTTAGGGATAGCGACATAGGTTTCTCGGATGCATCAGACGCATCGGACTGGGCAGCAGGCTACATTAATGCCGCAGTTAACCGCAAGGTCATATCTGGCTTCCCTAATAATACTTTCAAGCCTAAGCAGACGGCTACTCGCGCCGAGTTTGCAGCTATCTTGTCTAAGACTGAAATATTTGCGAGCAAGGTATCCGATCGGATTATCCATGGCTCTGTCGTCTCGATGTCCAAAAATTCGATCGAACTCTTAAGCAGCAGCGGTCAGACAGAGAAGCTCGAAATCAATAGCAAATCTGTTCTGTTCGGGGACAATGGCAAGGGCGTGTTTCCTGCGGGGTCTTTGGTGACGCTTATTCATAATGGAGGAATGGCATCCTTCGTTGAAGTGTTGGGATTAGGGGCTGTAGGCCAGACTAGTTCGAAAGGGGAAAAAGGAGACACAGGTGCTACCGGTCCAGCGGGTCAAAATGGGGCATCTGGTTCAAGTGGACCGCAAGGTGTCACTGGTGCGACCGGAGCGACTGGTGCAACCGGAGCTATCGGGGCAATTGGGGCTGTTGGAGCTACTGGCACAACCGGGGCGAATGGTGCTAATGGAGCGACTGGTGCAACCGGAGCTGTCGGGGCTACTGGCGCAACTGGAGCTACTGGAGCTACTGGAGCTACTGGTGCTGTCGGAGCTACTGGAGCTACTGGTGCAACCGGAGCAACTGGAGCAACTGGTGCTGTCGGGGCGAATGGTGCTAATGGAGCGACTGGTGCTGTCGGGGCGAATGGTGCTAATGGAGCGACTGGTGCTGTCGGAGCAACTGGTGCTGTCGGGGCTACTGGAGTAGCCGGAGCAAATGGGGCAACAGGTGCCACGGGTGCTAACGGTGCAACTGGCGCTAATGGAGCGATGGGGTCAACTGGCGTAACGGGTGCACAGGGTATTCAAGGGATAACCGGTGCTCCCGGATCGACTGGCGCAACTGGCATTGGTCTTGATAGCATTGCTCCGTTCAATTCAGCGACTTCCTATCATGCAGGACAAGTCGTTACTTATTTAGGAAGTATCTACATCGTTACTATAAACAACCCATCTGGAGTACCTTCTGATATAAATAACGACTTTACCCTGCTTGTCTCTAAAGGTGAAACCGGAGCTACCGGGGCACAAGGAGTTCAAGGGGTGACTGGAACTACCGGAGCTACAGGTGCAATAGGAGTTCAAGGAGTAACTGGCGCAACCGGAGCTACGGGAGTACAAGGAATTCAAGGGGTAACCGGAGCTACCGGGGCATCTGGCGCATCAACTATAATTCCATTCTCTTCCGGATCACCAATTACTGTAACAACAATCGTCGGGGGATTAAAAGGTACAGTTGCGATGCTTGGATTTGGCAGTTCGTACTCAGGAGCTAGTATAGTAGGTGGAAAAATAGATTTAACCAGAAGTAATGGTTCTGATCCTACAAAAGATCCGTACAACCAAGCGTTTATCGTTCCACGTAATGGTACGATCACTTCAATATATGCTTTTTTCAGCCCAACTTTAGCGTTTTCTTTAATAGGCACGACCATAAACGTTCAAGCAGAAATATATAAAGCGGATAGTAATAGCAACAGTTTTACACCTATTATTGGTTCAGCAGTATCCTTGGCGCCTAGTTTGACAGGAATAATTTCTATTGGATCTACTAGTGACGGATCAGTCAAAGGCATAAATACGGCTGTTCAGGCTGGCGATCGCTTAATGTTAGTGTTCTCTTCGACGGCTTCCGGTCTAAGCTTGATAAATACTGTAACAGGTTATGCCAGCGCCGGAATTGAGATTAAGTAATTCAAGATTTGAGGTAGGAACCATCCATTTTATTTGATAGGAAGTGATTAAAAATGGCAAGGAAGCTATTTCCGATAAAAAAATTGAGCTTAATGTTGGTGTTAGTTCTTATATTTCCATCCGTCATTCAATTCCCGTCTGTAGGAGATGCAAAAGGACGCTCTTTTGAACAAGTAAAGCTATTGGCTGCACCAGCGAATCTGGCAGTCAGCGATTCAACCTCCACAAGCATTCGCCTTACCTGGGATACCGTAGAGGGAACCTCTAACACGGATGTGAGTTATAAGGTAAATCTAATGGAGTCTACCAATCCTAGCGTAACCGATGTGGTCTATACCTTCGATTCAGGCGAATTAACGGAGTATACGGTGAAGGGATTGGTTTCCGACCGGAGCTATACATTTACGGTCCAAGCCGTAAACATATCCGGACCCGTGTCAAAAACAAGTCCACCTTTAACCGCAAGTACGCTTCCAGCGGAAGCGTACCCACCAACAACGAAGGAAGAGGAACTCCCTCTAGCCGATCAAGAATCACCGAGTACGCCCGAGCTAACTCTTTTCAGTCGCACATCAGATAGCATTAGCTTGGCATGGACTTCATCCGAGGATAATGTCGGAGTTGCGGAATATGTTCTATATAAGGACTCTGATCTGTTGGCAGAAGTAACAGTTAGCACAACGGTCTACACGGCCGTCGACTTGAAGGCTGGACAGGAGTATACCTTTGTAGTACAAGCTATAGACGAAGCAGGGAACAAATCAGCAATTAGTAACGAGTTGAAGGTTAGTACACTTGATGTTGTAAGTAATGTTGGTCCCATTATGAGCATGGGCAACGGG
Organism: Paenibacillus sp. FSL R5-0928; assembly: GCF_037970385.1. NCBI lineage: Bacteria > Bacillati > Bacillota > Bacilli > Caryophanales > Paenibacillaceae > Paenibacillus > Paenibacillus sp. FSL R5-0928. Next base: position 3,694,213 of record NZ_CP150225.1, read on the forward strand.
AATTCCTTTCATACATTGACTGTACAGCCGGATGGTACCGTATGGGCTTGGGGCAATAATAGGATGGGCCAGCTCGGTGATAGCACAACCATTGCTCGTAATAAGCCTGTGCGAATTGTTGGCTTGCCGGAGATAAGCGCCACATCCGTTGGACAAGACCATTCCATCGCGCTCGCGACGGACGGAACGATTTGGACATGGGGAAGCAATAGCGTGGGCCAGCTGGGTAATGGTACGTCGGCGCCCCAGCTTGTGCCGCAGCAAGTGACTGGATTAGTGAATGTCATAGCGGTTCAAGCAGGTGAGCAGCATTCGCTAGCGTTGTTGTCCGATGGAACGGTGTGGGCATGGGGACTTAACACATATGGGCAGCTTGGAGATGGAACCACCGAGGATAGTGCATTACCGGTGCAGGTTGCAGGTTTGGACTCAATCGCATCGATCTCAGCCGGAGCCTTTCATAATCTAGCGGTTAGCCACGATGGTCAGGTTTATGCATGGGGGTTCAATGCCTACGGTCAGCTCGGAGATAACACAAAAATCGACCACGTGACCCCAGTGCAGGTTGCTGAGTTAAGCAGCGTTACTTCCGTATCTGCCGGCTTTTATCACAGCATGGCAGTGAAAAAGGACGGAACCGTATGGAGCTGGGGAACGAACGTTAAGGGAATCTTGGGGGATGGGACAACCGAAGATCATTATACTCCCGTTCAAGCCTTGGATCTTGGTTCAGTTATCAGTGTATCCGCTGGCGCCTTGCATAGCATGGCTCTGAAAAGCGATGGAAACGTATGGTTATGGGGAGCGAACAATGAGGGCCAGCTCGGTGGTAGTGCTGAGTCGGAGCGTTCCCTCGCTTCTAAGCTCAACATTGGCAGTCGTATCGTCGCTATTAGTGCAGGTTATATGAGCGGCGGTGCGGTTAGTGAGGAGGGGACCTTGCTGACCTGGGGGTATAATGGATTAGCCCAGCTTGGTGATGGCACTTATACTAATGTCATAGAACCTGTTGCAATTTCGCTTGTAGAAGAATCTTATTAGATTTGAAGAGTAGGGAATTTCAGGCCTAAATGGCAATGAATTCCCTATTTTTATAGGTGAGTCAAAAAGAGAAAACTCTTTTTATATTCATACTTTATCATTACAGCTATCCGTCTAGACTGTTAAAATGATGGAAGTATGGTAGACAAAGGAGATAAGCAATGAATAACGGTTTTCAGATCAATACTGAGGAGAATCGACTCCGAACTCTGAGACAAGTAAAGCAAGCGGCGTTTCATGCTTTGCAGGAATACGAAATAGACTGGAACTCCATTCACTTCATTCAAGTATCCGAACATGTCACCTTCCGCATTGTAAGCGAAGTGGGGGAACAGTTCTTGCTCCGTATTCACCCGAATAACAAACAACGCGAAGGAACCATTTCAGAAATAGAGTGGTTGTTCGCATTGAAGAGTAAGGGCCTCATCTTGCCCGAAGCTGTAATCAATCGTGAAGGGGCCTTTATTACGGAAACGTCGGTGTGTGACGGACAACGGTTTTATTCGAGCTTAATGAGATGGGTCGCGGGAAAGCATGTAGACAAAAGCGAACTAACGGAGGAGGGCATCCGTAAAACAGGATCATTGATGGCAAAGCTTCATGAGGCCAGCTCTGATTTTAGTACTTCCAGCGGCTTTACTCGTCCTTCTTGGGGTGCACTGAGCTTTAAACGGGACTGGGATCACCTAAGTCTACATCGCAAACATTTCATATCGGATGAGGGTTTTAAGTTGTATTCCGTAGCTGCCACTAAAGTGGCAACATGTCTCGAAACGTTCACAAGACATGAACAAAATTATGGGATGATCCACGCGGACTTACATAATGGAAATGTCATTTTTCAGGATAATGAACCGTACCCTATTGATTTTGGCAGGTGTGGCTTCGGCTACCATCTTTACGATATAGCTCAGGCTATTATGGGATTATACCCAACACAAAGAGCTTATTTCGTCGAAGGATATCAGAGAATCAGAAAGCTGGAAGATGAACATATAATGAAGCTAGAGTGCTTCTTAGTCATGGCAATAATCGAAGCCTATAGCTTTCATGCAGAGAATCCGCTAGAGACCGAGGGTTTGATCGAAGAGCAGCCATATGCTCAAGCGATTTTGAGAGCTTATGTGAACGGGACAACCTTTTTATTTAATTCTCTGGATACTTCAATATAAAAGATTAGAAAATGATGTGCGTTATATTCTTCAAATGGTATTATTAGGATGAACTGCTGAAAACTATTTAAATTGTATTTGGAATCTTAGCAATGAAAATGGTTGACAAAACTTTATAAAAAGTGAGGAGTAGAGCAATGAACTTTAATAAAGAACAGCTTTTTTGGATAAATCCAATCAATGATTATTCTATTACAGAAAACAGGATTGAATTTGTAACGATGCCGAATACAGATTTTTGGCAACGAACCTATTATGGTTTTAGAAATGATAATTCACCTGCACTGTTAATGAAAACTGCTGAGAAGTATTTTTCATTTATAGTAAGAACAGATTATGATAGTGCAAATAGATACGAGCAGTGTGGGATAGTCATCTATCAGGACAGTGACAATTGGTTCAAGGCATCGGTAGAATATGAAAATGAGGAATTCCAAAGACTTGGAAGTGTGGTTACAAATCACGGATATTCAGATTGGGCAACAACAGATATCGATGCAAACATTAAAACAATGTATTATAGACTAAGTCGACGTGAAAGTGATTTCTGTATTGAAAGCTCTTTGGATGGAACTACATTTGAACAGATGCGTATTTTTCATTTGTTTGAAGGGAATGAGGAAATAAATTTTGGCTTATATGCTTGTAGCCCAGAGAATTCTTCATTTAAAGGTGTTTTCACGGAAATGGAAATTACTGAGTGTAAGTGGTTGGAGCATAAATAGTCGTTTACGCAGCTGAAAGTGAATATTACTCAATAATGGCCTTCCTATAAAGGAAAGGTCTTTTTTAGTGGAGCGGTTATAAAGTTGTCATCAGTTTCCGATTTCTACATTTACTCATGTGGTAAAATTAAGATAAGTGGATCTTGGGAGGAGAGGACATTGAGTCTTGTGATGATCATTTTGTTACTGTTCTTAAATATTCCAGTATATAGATTTTTGTTTCGCGTGTTCTTCGTGGATAATGATGATTATAACGAATCGATTAGGCATACTTTTACGCCTAACATCATTTCTTTATTCCGGGGAGAGTATTGGAAGGATAGAATGAATACGGCAAGACTTCAGTTTTTTATACTCATTTGCGGTGGGATTGTTGTTTTGGAATACCTTGTTTTGCATAAAATAATTGATATTTTTCGTTAAATAGAACTTCATTTAGAAACTTCTGCTTATGGTGAGCAGGAGTTTTTTTATCTTGCATAAGCACCGCTCTATTATGGAAAACTTATGTAGTGCGAATAAACAGCATGAATCCATTTTGCGAGGTGATAATGATGACAAATCAAGATCCGCAGGAGCTTCTTAAAAGTAAACATAAGCTAGATGAGCAGAAGAGGCAGTTCACAAATTTTGCCCGAAGTGCTTCCGGTCATGGTGAAGTAGAAGCAGGCCAGGAATTCAGTAATGACCGAGTGCCAGATGATCAAAACCGTATGAAATCTGTTGAGAACAGACAAGATTGATCTTAAAAAAGCTATCAAATAAGCCGATCCTTTTCTGGATCGGCTTAGAATAATAATTATTACGTTGTAAGGTTGTTCAATAGGTATCGGATGCTAGAGTTTTCTTGCTTTAATTACAAAAGTTACAGGAAGCATCTTTGCTTTTTTTGCAAAATCGCTTTTATCGTCCCGCGACTGCATAAGTTCATCATCAGATTGCTCAATCATTTGCTCAATAACAAATCCAGCTTTAGAGAGCGCATTCACATAGGTTGATAATTTACGATCCGATAAGGTTAGCGTACTTTCTTCAAGAGATACTGAATACCAAGATTCATCGAAATAACATTTTTTGAAAACAAGCATATCATTTTCTGCAACAACACATTTGTGTATAGGGTGAGACCAGCTGAAAATAAATGATCCATCTTTTTTAAGGTAAGAAGCAATCCGGCTAAAAGTACCCTCAAGGTCTGTTGTCCAGCCTATGGCATAAACCGAATAAACAAAGTCAAAATAATCCTCTGGCAGGCCACATTCTTCTTCCATGGGAGAACAGATCAAATTTGCTGAAAGTCCGTGCGCCGTCAAAAGTTGCCTAGTCTTTTCGATTTGATTCTCTGATATATCCGTACCCCATAGTTCAGATGCATTGCGTTCCCCCAAATATTGCAAAGATTGACCGCTTCCACAGCCTATCTCCAGCAACTTTTTCCCTGAGACATCACCAAAAAGTTGACATTGTTCTTCTGAGACAAATGCTCCATATAAAGGTAGTGCGGTAGCTCCTAAAACATCATTTCCTTTTGTATCCCAAAATAAGCTGTTTGTTTCATGAATAGCATTCGTATTCATATCGACCGAGATGGCGACGCCAACCTCACCCGCGCCTATAACATTTGTTCTATAACCAGAATTTTTGTCCATGCAGATACCCGCCCCAAATATAGATTATATAAGCCTAAACATATCTCCCGACTTGCGCGTAATCCTAATAACATATATCGAACACGAACAAGCTGAGGTATCAACCATAGAATAATCTACCATTTTTCTATGAACATATCTACCCAAAATTTTCCATTAAAACTTCCATTTATAATAAAGCATGAATTTCTGTTTCACTCGCAGGGGGAGAAGAATACGTATGAATGGAACGATATATGAATTACGGTCAGGATCAATTTTTCTTGCTGCTCCATTCGCTAGAATGGCGATTCTATCATCAGGACTTATACGAGGTGATCTCAATAAATTATTTTGCCAATCTGGATGCCTATGGGTTTGTTCACTAAATAGCGTAAGTATCCTGGTTGTCCGTTTGGCTGCAGATCAAGCGACGTTAAAGTTATTGGATGTACGCCATATTGAAAACTATAACAAACTCCGAATAATAGGAACCTATTCAAGTTACTCCAATTGCATCGTTTATATCTGAATATGATTTTTCAGGAAAAACCATCGTACCTTTTATTACTCATGTGGATATGGACCTGGACAGAGCTTTGAAATGATCAGAGAGCTTGTCCCGGAGGCAAAACGTCTTATTGGCTTTGATATAGAGTGTAATGAAGTGACAACTGCACAAGAAGCTGTATCTGAATGGCTACGTGAAATTGGGATAATTCATCCTTGTTTAAGATACTGACTATACAATCCTCTCTATCAATATTCCCACTTGTTTGGCCATTTCACGAGGTGGATAAGGCATTTCATTCTTAAACCACCATTCCACTACCTCTACATAAGCCGCTGCAATAAATCGAAGAATTACCTCTTCATTGAACCCCTCATTTTTCCCTTCTTCTATAGTCACTTCATCCTTTAAACCTTCCATGACAAATTCAAGGAATCTATTACGAAAAGAGAGGGCGCCTTGACTGGCTAACATCGTCGAGAAGAATAAATAATTGCTTTCTAGGTATTCAAACCAAATCAAACCTCCATCTATAAAATCCATTTCAACTGATGCATTACGCAGTTCTTCTAGTTCATTAATATGTTCTTCAATAAGCTTATCCAGCAGATCAAATTTATCTAGATAATGAAGGTAAATCGTTCTACGACTTACGTTTGCTTTGTCGGAAATATCCTGTATCGTAATCTGATTAAAGTTTTTTTCGGAAATAAGTTCAATAACCGCTTGTTTTATCGCTTCTTTAGATTTAAGTATTCTTCTATCTACTTTAGGCATATGAGGATCACTGCTTTCTATAAATATTAGCTATTTTGAATCAATCTGTGAACTAATGCACAAATATCGGTCAATTAGTAATTGTAGACCTTTAATATCTATATATAATAATACACAGATGTAACCTAACAGAGCAACTTTCAAGTTAATTTATACGGTACATCTAAAAAATATAACGAAATGAAAGTGAGGAACTATAGAATGGAATATGTAAAACTTGGAAATACAGGTTTGGATGTATCACGAATTTGTCTTGGAGGGATGAGTTTTGGTATAGGAGAACGAGGCGATTTTCCGTGGGCACTTAATGAAGAACGCAGTCGTCCTATGATTAGAAAAGCACTTGATGTAGGAATCAATTTTTTTGATACTGCGAACGTCTACTCGGGCGGAACGAGTGAAGAAATCATTGGACGGCTCCTAAAGGAGTATGGCAACCGGGATGAAATCGTCCTAGCATCTAAAGTTTTTTACCCAACGAGTGAAGGTCCAAATGGTAGTGGGCTTTCCCGCAAAGCTATTATGAGTGAAATTGATAAAACACTTAAGCGTCTAGGAACCGATTATGTCGATCTCTATTATACCCACCGTTGGGATTACAATACGCCTATAGAAGAGACTATGGAAGCTTTGCATGATGTCGTGAAGGCAGGTAAGGCTAGATATATTGGCGCTTCCACGATGTATGCTTGGCAGTTCTTAAAAGCACAACATGCTGCTGACCGTAATGGTTGGACCAAGTTTGTAGCTATGCAGGATCATTACAATCTCTTATACCGAGAAGAGGAGAGAGAGATGATGCCACTATGTAAGGAAGATAAAATCGCAGTAATGCCTTGGAGTCCGCTGGCTGCTGGAAGATTGGCAAGACCTTGGGGGGAAACGGACGAGCGTGCCAAAGTTGATGCAATCGCAACAGCGATATATTCCTCAACAGCTGATTCAGATCGACTAGTCGTTGAACATGTAGCCGAAGTTGCTGCAACAAGGGGGGTACCGATGTCACAAATCGCACTTGCTTGGTTGCTTCACAAGGAGCCCGTTACATCTACAATTGTTGGAACAACTGAAATCTCTCATATTGAAGACGCAGTAGCTGCACTTTCGATTAAGTTGACACCTGAAGAAATGGACTTATTGGAAGAATCTTATGTGCCACATCCAGTTCTGGGTATGACGTTCTAATCTAAGTTCGGGTATAAACGAGTCCTCAAAAGTAATGTTCGATACAGATTTGTTATTGATATGTCGAAGCTTTAACTTTTAAAGATGAAAGGGAGTATTAATTATGACCAAAGTATTGATTCTTGGAGCAAACGGAGGAATTGCTGGTTATGCTATCGATTTATTCCTCAAAGAAACGGATGCTGAGTTAACGCTTTTCCTACGGAATGCTGGCAACCTAAGAAAACTTGATCCGTATCGCACTCGTGTCATTGAAGGCGATGTTATGGATATGGAAACATTAGAAAAAGCAATGGCTGGCCAAGACGTTGTCTATGCCAATCTAGCGGGCAACCTGGAAAAGATGGCTAAGAACATTGTAGAAGCTATGAATGCGAGCGGCGTGAAACGCCTTATTTTCATCAATTCTATGGGCATTTATGATGAAGTTCCAGGGGAGAAATATGGTAGCATTTTAAACCCATATCGAAAGTCAGCTCAAGTCATTGAGGCTTCAAATCTTGACTATACGATATTGCGACCCGCATGGTTTACCAATAAGAATGAAATCAACTATGAAACAACTCAGAAAGGCGAATTGTTTAAGGGGTCGGAAGTATCACGTAAGAGTGTTGCTGATTTAATTGTTAAATTAGCTGTAACGCCGGGATTGGAAGTCCGTAGTAGCTTGGGTGTGAATAAGCCTGAGTAAGTTTAGAATACGATGGGCTTCTGAATTCATCAGGAGAGTGGAGAGAGCAATGGGGAAGTCAATAAAATTAACTTTAGATGGAAAAGAATATACAGCAACATTAAACAGTAACCGTACAGTAGAAGATATACTAAATATGTTACCAATGGAATTAACCCTACAACGATATGCAGGTCACGAATACTACAGTTCACTTCCTAACAAGCCATCAATTCAGGGAGTTCCTATGACTTCAGATGCACATGCAGGTGGCATATACTACTATGATGGCTGGAGTGCTTTTACAGTGCTTTTTGATGACGCACATATTGCTCCTTATGAGGTCGTGCATATCGGAGATGTAAATGAGGATGTCATCCTACCGTTATCCGTAGCGGGTGCTACTGTAAAGGCTAAAGTTGAGATAAACCAGTGAAAAATAAAATATTAAATATACTGTACGAAATCCGCGCCCAGCGCGGATTTTCTGTTTTATGGGTACAATCTTTGATTAAGCCAAGAACTTGCACCTATTACTCACAAATTCTATCCAACAAGGCCCCTAACTGTTCTGCTAATACTTGATGAGTTACAGGCCTTTTGTTCGTAAACCACCATTCAACTACGCCCACATACGAGGAAGCCACAAATCGTACGACAAGATCTTTATTTAGCCCTTCGTTTTTCCCCTTTGTGTTATCTACTTCATCTTTGAACTCTTCAATCAAAAATTCAAGGAACCGGTTGCGAAAGAAAGGCGCTCCTTTACTCGCTAACATCATGGAGAAAAAATCGTAATTACTTTCGAAGTATTCCGTCCAAATCAGAGACCCAGTTACAAAATCCAAATCAGCTGCCGCTTCGCATCTCTCCTGAAGCTCATTAATATGGTTTTCAATAAGTTTATCCAACAAATCGTATTTATCCATGTAGTGGAGGTAAATCGTCCCACGGCTGACATTTGCTTGATCCGAAAGATCTTGAATGGTTATATCATCAAAATTTTTCTCAGCCATTAGTTTAATTACTGCTGTTTTTAATGCTTCCTGGGTTTTAAGAATTCTTCTATCGACCTTAGTCATTTTGCCCACCGAACTTTCTTTATCATCATAAATATAGAGAAAATACATTTTTGTACTTGTTTTTAATTATTAACAAATGTTTATTATTTTTTCAATATAAATCAGTAAATAATAAACAAATTCAATCATTCTATTTATTAATGCACAAATCACTTGAAATTGACAATAGACCTCAAATGCAAATCAATTATAATAATAGACATAAGTTCATTAAGATAATTATGAACATTAATTATGGAATTCATCTTTTATTAGAAAGGATTGTTGTAATATGTGTAACAATCATAACAACATTACTACTCGAGTACTATGTGTTCCAGCGGCAAAGACACCATTTGAACTAACAACCATAGAACGTAGAGATTTAAGGCCAGATGATGTTTTAATAGATATTAAATATTGTGGTATCTGCCATTCTGATATTCACAATGCTCATGATGATTTTGGCAGCGGAGTTTTCCCGATGGTTCCGGGTCATGAGATTGCAGGTGTTGTTACTGCTGTAGGTAGTAGTGTGACAAAATTCACTGCTGGCGATCGTGTTGGCGTAGGCTGCTTTGTTGACTCGTGCGGGGAATGTGACTTCTGTCTCAGAGGAGAAGAGCAGTTTTGTAAGAAAGGTGTCGTCGTCGTATTTAATTCTATAGATTACGACGGAAATCTAACATATGGTGGATATAGTCAGAAAATCGTTGTGAAAGATAAGTTTGTTGTACGTATTCCGGATGCCTTAGAACTGGATGTGGCAAGCCCACTGTTGTGTGCAGGCATTACCACTTACTCGCCTCTTAGACATTGGAACGCTGGACCAGGTAAGAAGGTTGCGATTGTGGGAATGGGAGGACTTGGTCATCTGGCAGTTCAGTTTGCCCATATGATGGGCACTGAAGTAACTGTCCTAAGTCATAATTTGAACAAAAAAGAAGAAGCCTTTGCATTTGGTGCAAATCACTATTATCGAACAAATGATCCCGCCACATTTACTGAGTTGGCAGGTCAATTTGATCTAATTTTAAACACAGTTTCTGCGAATATAGATGTCGATGCCTTTCTATCCATACTTAATGTGGACGGAGCATTAGTTAATTTGGGTCTGCCAAACAAACCAGATCAATACAATGTTTTTTCCTTATTTGCTGGGCGTCGGAGCATAACTGCATCAAACGTTGGTGGTATCAAAGAAACTCAAGAGATGCTCGACTTTTCGGCTGAGCACGGAATCGCTCCAATGATCGAAGTCATTCGTGCGGACCAAGTTGACGAGGCATATGAACATGTCCTTCGTGGTGATGTACGATATCGGTTTGTAATCGATATGTCTACATTGTAATTGTTTATTCTGATGAAGTATGGGTCAATCAAAGGATTGACTCATCTTTAGTTTATCTGTAACTTCCATACCGTTATTGGGGTAGATAAGTCGACTATGAAATAACCGAAAAGGATAAACTTTTAATAGGAATCGAGATCTCACGGAAAAGTATCTACAGAAAGCGATAAACCAGCTTTTATTAAATTAAGAGGAGGTTTGAATCATGAGAATAACGGAGGCAGCAAATAAGTACCATGAAAGAATGTTCCCAGGCTATGAATCTAAATTATTAACAACGGATCCAGATTTTATTGAACGGTTCGATAACTTTGCCTTTGATGAAGTGGTAAATCAGGACGATTTGGATGATCGTACTCGTATGATGGCCATTCTCTCTGTTTTAATTGGCTGTCAAGGGATTGACGAGTTTAAAGCCATGCTTCCAGCAGCACTAAACTTTGGTGTTACTCCTGTGGAAGCGAAGGAAATTGTCTATCAGTCAGTGCCTTACCTTGGCATTGGAAGGGTATTTCCCTTTCTGCATGCGGTAAATGATATTTTGACTGCCGGAGGTGTGGAACTACCTTTACCTAGTCAGGCAACTACAACCACAGAGAATCGTTTAGAAGCAGGAATTCAAGCACAAGTAGAAATTTTTGGAGAAAGCATGGAACAATTCTGGAAATCCGGTCCGGAAGAGAGTCGACACATTAATCATTGGCTTGCTGCTAACTGCTTTGGCGATTACTATACCCGAAAAGGACTCGACTACAAACAAAGAGAGATGATTACATTCTGCTTTCTCTTTGCCCAGGGTGGGTGTGAACCTCAGTTAACCAGCCATGCGGCCGCCAATATCAGGCTTGGAAATGATAAGTCATTCCTGATCAAAATTATATCTCAATGCCTACCTTTCATAGGTTACCCGCGCAGTCTGAATGCTCTACGATGTGTGAATGAAGCAGCAGCGAAATCTAATTAAAAAAGAACGAAATAAAATTTTGGAGGAATTAATTATGAGTACATGGCTTATTACTGGTGTTAGTAGTGGCTTTGGTTATGAGATGACAAAACAGCTTCTTGAGAAGGGTGACAAGGTTATCGGAACTGCCCGTAACAAAAACAAGGTCGCCGAATTCATCGAGAATTATCCCGATACCTTCACTTGCGAGACACTGGATGTAACCGATGTTCCTGCTATTCATAAACTTGTTGACGGCTCTTTTGAGAAGTTTGGACATATCGACGTTATCGTAAGCAATGCAGGTTATGGCCTTTTCGGTGCAGCCGAGGAACTCTCAGACGCCGAGATTGATCATATCATCGCGACTAACCTAACTGGATCCATCCAGCTAATTCGGTCATCTCTGCCGCATCTGCGTGTTCAGGGTGGCGGGCGAATTATTCAGATCTCCTCCTATGGTGGGCAGGTTGCCTTTCCAGGTAATTCAATGTACCATGCCACCAAATTTGGTATTGAGGGATTTTGCGAATCGGTCGCTCAAGAGGTTGCACCGTTTAACATTGGTATTACATTGGTTGAGCCAGGAGGCGCCCGTACCGAGTTTCGATATGGCAGTGCACAGGTAGCGAACCTGATGCCAGAATACGATGAAAATCCGGCGCACAGCTTCTTGAATATGCTCGACCCTTCCAATGGACTAGCTCCCGGTGATCCAGTGCGTATGGTTTCCCGAATCATTGAGAGCGTTGATCAAGAACCTGCGCCAATGAGAATGGTACTCGGTTCTCAAGCACTGGCAAACACCGTTTCGACCTTGAAAGCCCGTATTGCTGACTACGAGACGCAGACTGAACTGGCCGCTTCAACTGACTTTTCTGCGGGAGAATAAGAGGATAACAGTACCATTTTTCCGTTAGGGGAAAAAGTTAAAGCAAACTTTACGGGTGATGCTTATTTGCAAATGGTGTTTACAGATCCTACTCCACTTAATACTGCAATTGGAAATGTAACCTTTGCTCCAGGTGCTCGCAATAATTGGCACGCTCATCACGTTGGACAAGTTCTGTTAATTACTGGCGGCAACGGGTGGTATCAAGAAGAAGGAAAATCTGCCCAATTACTTAAAACAGGTGACTCCAGGGGAAACAGAATGGTTTGAAGCTGTCGATGATGAATGGTTTGAACAACTGTAGAAATTAATCTATATAAATAGAAGGAGGTTTACATTGTGGAATATATTAAATTTGGAAATACAGGTATGGATGTCTCTCGGATTTGCCTAGGCTGTATGAGCTTTGGAGATGTGCAGCCAGAAGGGCATCAATGGGTGCTTAATGAGGAGAACAGCCGTCCTATTATAAAAAGAGCGCTGGACCTCGGCATCAACTTTTTTGATACAGCGAATATCTATGCAAGTGGAACCAGTGAAGAGATTATAGGACGAGCTCTAAAGGATTATGCAAATCGGGATGAAATTGTCCTCGCAACAAAGGTTTGGGGGCGCATGCATCAAGGTCCAAACGGTGCTGGGCTTTCCCGAAAAGCTATAATGAGCGAGATAGATAAAAGTCTAAAGAGACTAGGGACCGATTATGTAGATCTCTATATCACCCATCGTTGGGATTACAACACGCCAATTGAAGAAACCATGGAAGCTATGCATGATGTGGTGAAGTCTGGAAAGGCCAGATATATCGGTGCTTCTGCTATGTATGCATGGCAATTTCAAAAAGCAATACATGTGGCTGAGAAAAATGGATGGACTCGTTTTGTATCCATGCAAAATCACCTGAATCTCATCTACCGCGAAGAGGAAAGGGAGATGATGCCACTTTGTAAGGACCAAAAAATTGCGGTGACTCCCTATAGTCCATTAGCATCTGGAAGACTGATTCGCGACTGGTCGGAAACCACGCAACGATCCGAAACAGATCTAATTCAAAAAGCAAAATATGATTCTACTATTGATGCAGATCGATTGATCATTGAGCGAGTGGCGTCAATTGCAGAGAAGCGCGGTGTACCCCGTATTCATATTGCGCTTGCATGGCTGCTGCAAAAAGAATCTGTAGCTGCTCCTATTGTAGGTGCTACGAAAATTTCTCAACTCGAAGATTCAGTAGAAGCTCTATCTGTGAAATTAACCTCTGAAGAAATTTCATCACTAGAAGAACTATATGTTCCGCATTCTATAGTGGGAGCTCAGTGAACCCATTTTTTCTGAATAAGGGATATCGTAGTTAAATTGAGGAAGAAATGAAATGGAATATGTAACATTAAATAACGGGGTAAAGTTAAACTAAAACAACCCACAGCCAAGATCATTTTTATTATAAATCTTGGCTGTGGGTTGTTATCTATTTGTAATGAATATTATGATAATGGTTCATATCGCTAGTCATTGGATGCTCATGTGTGACATGGCAGGCGTTTGGAAAGTGCCACAGCAATTGTCAGATTCTAACCGTATATACACAGTTTCTTCCTCCCGCTAATATGTACTCCCCCCGTTCAATATGAACATTATTACCTAGAACAGTTTTAAATAGATGTAACTCATTTTTGCATAACCCGGTACATACAGCAGCAGCTTCACAGATCGGGCAATGTTTCTCAATGAATAAAAGACTGCCATCATCCTGCTCCTTAACCTCGGCCATATAGCCTTCATTTGTTCGAATCTCGGCCAGTTTCTCCAGCTTCCCTCTAACGTCTGCTGTATCACCAAGTTGCTGAAGATATTGTTCTTGCATATTCTTATTCCGAACAGCCAGCAGCTTGTCCAGCCCCTCGTTTCCGAAAGCTTCTTTCATGGAATGGATCAGACTGACGGATAAATCCGAATATCCGCTTGGAAAAAACCGATCGGCCGCGGGGGTTAAGATCCATAGCTTGGTGGGCCGCCCCATGGGACGGGCCTCTTCTTTATTAGTAACCAGCCCTTCTTCTTTCAGCGCATTCAAATGTTGACGAATAGCCATTCCAGATAGCGAAAACTGCGAGGAGAGTGCCATAACATCCATTCCCCCTTGCTGCTTTAACAGATCAATGATCGCTCTTCGGGTCTTGGTTGAGACATCCTTTTTGGTTTGATTTCGGCTCAAGGTGCACCTCCTTTTGAAGCAACTAAATCTACATCACAGACTACATTTTAAACAAAAATGTTGACAAAGTCAAAGCTGAACTGTAGCTTAGACATTATAAACAAAATTGTTTACTAAGTGTCCGGATACGATGTATACATACCAATTTTCTTGGAGGTCACATTTCATGTCGTCTAATCATCAAAGTATTTTCAGCCCATGTTATTTTGCACTATCCATAGGTATTATTCTGTCAGTGATGGCCGTTGGATTCGAAGGTCTGTCCGTAACCACCATTGCCCCTTCAATTGCTGGAGATTTGAACGGCCTTAGCCTGTTTGGCTGGATATTCAGTACTTATCTGCTTGCGCAGATTATCGGAACTCTGGTCGTCGGTCGAATCATAGATAGAAGAGGACCTGCAGTACCGTTCACTATCGCACTACTTTTGTTTATCGTTGGGTTGATCGCTGCCGCAACATCAGGCGATATGTATACCATGATAGGATCACGGGCCATGCAGGGTTTGGGTGCCGGAGCTATGATGACTTGTGTGTACACAGCAATATCCTTAAGCTACCCGGATGAATTACGCGCCAAAATACTAGGAGCATTTGGTACGGCCTATGTTCTTCCGTCCATGCTCGGTCCATACGTTGCAGGTCTTATCGCAGATCAGTGGTCCTGGCGGTTTGTTTTCTGGGGAATATTACCGATCCTGATAATTTCAGCGCTGCTTAGTTTACCTGCGTTCACGAAATTAAAAACACCGAAGACACAAGGGGATATCGGAGCTTCATCGACTTGGATGGCTTTACTGTTAACGATGGGTACAGGGATTTTCTTGGTTGGTCTAAGCATGCTTCCGAGTATTATGGGATTTGTTTTAGTCCTTATCGGCTTAGTACTGATGATATTTCCGCTCCGCAAACTGCTGCCGAAGGGAACTCTTACGCTTCGAAGAGGCATGCCAGCTATTCTGGCAACACGTGGGCTGTTCTTCGCTGCCTATACCAGCACACAGAATTTCTTGGTATTGGCTCTAATCGATGTGAAGGGAATAACGCCTTCTCAGGCCGGATTGATTGTAGCGAGTGCTGCGTTGAGTTGGTGCGTCATAGCGTATCTGCAAGGACGGTGGGATTCGGCAGATCAGGGGCGTGGACGGCATACGCGAATTATTCTGGGTGTATTGCTGCTTGCCATAGGGATTACTATCGTATTTTGGATACCCGTGGTGACCGTTACCGTTGCAGTTTTTGGACAGATCATCGCTGGAATCGGCATTGGATTGGCGCATCCGATTAGCGGTGTTGTGGCGTTTTCTCAGACAAGAGAAGGAGGTGTCGGCAACACCTCGGCAAATCTGCAATTTGCGGATTCTTTTACACCCGGTGTAGTTATCGGGATCGGCGGTTCCATTCTTGTGGTTTGTCAGGCTGGCGGAATGTCACTCCAATCCGGATTAATTGTAGCAATGGGTTTCCATCTCTTGTTGATTGTAATGAGTTTATTTGCGAGCACTCGGATCTCACCAGTAGCTGAACAGATAGGAACGGGTATCCAATCTTTAGGTTTGAAAAACAAATAAACGAAGGAGGAGTTCACAATGATCATGGAGGTCAGTGATAAGGCATCAGAAAAAATCGCCGAAATCTTATTAAGTGCGAATATCCGAAATCCATTCCTTAGAGTGGGTGTTGATGAAGGGGGATGCAGTGGATTATCCTATACCCTAGTCGTAGATGAACAGCAGGCAGAAGAGGATATTGTATTAAATAAAAAGGATTTTAGTATATTGGTTCACCCGAATAGTATTCCTTATATTGACGGTCTTGAAATTGACTATGAAGAGAGTGGAATGGTAGGCGGATTCACTATGAATAACCCTAATGCAAAAGCTTCATGTGGATGCGGAGCCAGTTTCAGAATGGCCAATTATCGTGGCGAAATAAAAAAATGTGATTGAACAGCAGAAAGGAGAGAAGAGGAATGATATCATTTGCAGTATCCGAAAAAGCATTGGATTCATTTAAGAATGAATGGGGTTTGGAAGAGGACCAATATGTAAGAATTTATGCAAAATATGCCGGTGGAGGCTCAAATGCCTTCACTGTTGGAATTAATGCAAGTGCTACACCGATCGATCCCGCATGGGTTCAATCCATTGGCGGATTTCATTTTTTTGTTGAAAAAACTGATGTTTGGATTTTACAGGATGAACTTCTTCAAATTGATTGTAATGAAAACGGCATATTTTCAACCAAAATCTCCTGAGCATCTTCTTGGGTACAATGTACATTAGAATATCTACTACACTTCTAGCAATTTCGCACACTATTGTCTATACTGTTTTAAATAAATATCAGAATTGGATCTGATTTTAAAAGAAGCATGGTGCTAGGAAGCAGGTGCAGAACATTGATAAATTTGGACAAATTAGCAAAGGCATTTACTAAAGGTGTCTATGAAATAGAAGATAGAAGCCGCTTAGTCATCCAGCCCAAAAGCTTATTAAGTGAATTCACCACCGTTAAGCATGGATTTTTATTTATCATTCGCGGGGGAGCCAGAATACGTGTGAACGGAACGGTATATGAATTACGGCCAGGATCAGTTTTTCATGCTGCTCCGGGCATGCAGATGGATTCGCAGGTTATAGGACAATCTGAGCTCGAGTATTACTCACTTTTTTATAAATTGGATATGCCGGAAGAAATGAATAGTACTCACGAATTTGACTCTCATTTCAAGCTGGAGCCGGGAGCGAATCTAAAGATTATTGAATTACTAATTATGCTCCATCAGAATGCCCATCCATCCGGAGAAATTGGGAAGCTGCGTATCAAGGAGTTGTTCTTAAGCCTGATGCATCAGGTTCTGATTGCGTGCAGTTACAGAGAGAACGATAGTTCTCCGAATCAAAAAATGGTAGACGAAGCTCTTGCGTATATTAAACTTCATTATATGAATTCACTTACACTCGGTGAGTTAGCGGAACAGCATGCAATGAGTGCCAACCGCTTCTCTTACCTCTTTCATAAATATACGGGACTACGACCAATCGACTATGTCGTTAATTATCGTTTGGAACGGGCCTGTGAATTACTCAAAGCAGGTAATTTTCCTATCCGCGAGATTGCTGACCGTGTTGGTTATGACAATCCACTATATTTCAGCCGATTATTCAAAAAGAAATTCGGTGTTTCTCCCTCTGCTTATAAATAATGTACATAATGAGCTTCTTTTACTTGAACTACGTCTGCAGCTACTGGTGATAAGCCAGAAGTGCAGACTTTTTTTATTTAGATTAAATAATGATGCATGCTGGATTTGAGATTTGTACATTTGAATTTATTTAAATTTTTGATAAACTCACCTTTGTAACTGAGAATCATTATCAGTAAATTGATTTATAAATGAAAGGCTGGTAGATATGACAGAAAAAAGACCAAGACAATTATGTATTGGCCTGTCCTTAAATGCAACCTGGATGAAAGGAGACGGCTGGCGGCACCCGGATAGCGGAGTAGAGAAGATGGAGTCTATTGATTACTATATTGATTTGGCAAAAATGGCTGAGAATTCAAAGCTCGATTTTCTTTTCAGGGCTGATTATCTGTATGTTAGCCCGCAGATGATAGGAGACTCCTCAAATTTCGGCAGCCCCGACCCTGCATTGTTTTTTGCAGCGATAGCTCGTGAAACCGAGCGGATCGGACTGGTAACGACGATTTCCACTACTTTTAATCCGCCGTATGTTGTTGCAAGGCAATTGCAGTCCTTACACTGGCTGAGCAATGGACGCGCCGGCTGGAATATTGTCACTTCGATTGAAGGTGCCGATAATTTCAGCGATTCACCTATGCCGTCACCGGAAGAAAGATATGCCAAGGCTATGGAATTCACGGATGTTGTACGCAAGCTTTGGAAGAGTTTTCCGAATGAAGCGATTGTTATCGACCGTCAGTCAGGTATGTTTTCGGATAAGGATAAAGTGACTGCTATTAATCATTCCGGGGAATTTTTCAGTGTAAAAGGGCCGCTTACTTTGCCTGCTCACAAATCAGGAACACCGCCGCTATTTCAAGCTGGTGCTTCAGACATTGGACGGAATTTCGCCTCATCTGTAGCTGATGCTATTTTTGCGGCAATGCCGGATATCGAATCGGGAGTGGAACTAAGGAATGATCTGAGAAGAAGAGCGGCTGAGCAGGGCCGTGATCCGGATGCTATCAAAGTTTTGCCGGGCTTATATTTTTTCCTGGCCGATACGCGCGAAGAAGCACTTGAATTACATAAGGCTGCACATGCGAATTTAAGCCTTGAACGCAGACATGCTTCGCTCAAATCGGTGATGGGTCTTGATTTAAGCGGTTATCCCTTAGATAAGCGAGTAACTGACGATATATTACCCGATTCCAGTCAGGCCGTCCGCAGCCGGACTCATGCCGAATTGTTACGGCGGTATATTATCAAAAACCAGCCTACAGTGAAAGAAATCTTGGACAGGCCGGAGGTTGTCGGATCTGCACATTGGGTATCTGTCGGGACAGTAGAGGATGTGCTGAACGATATTATTGAACGGTTTGATGCGGAGGCTATGGATGGCTTCATCGCCTTGCCAGGCGGCTCGGAACAATCTATGGAGTTGTTTTTTGAGAAGTTGGTACCGGAGCTGGTTGAAAGAGGTTTATTCCGGAGTGAATATACTGGAAGCACTTTCCGTGAGCATTTAGGGATTTAAAAAAGAGAAATGAGGCGATTGAACGATGCATGAAGAGGAATTGTTTGATGTTACGATTATTGGCGGCGGTCCGGCTGGATTATTTGCTGCATTTTATAGCGGACTCCGTGAAATGAAAACCAAAATTATAGAATTCCAACCTGTGCTTGGCGGTAAGGTGCATGTCTATCCGGAAAAGATGATCTGGGACGTAGGAGGCTTACAGCCTATTCTTGGCTCACAACTTATTGAACAAATGGTTGCTCAAGGGATGACTTTCCAACCGGAGGTTGCCTTTAATGAAAAGGTCACATCCATCTCGCAAGATGAAGCAGGTTACTTTATTTTACACACCGCCGCAAACCGGAAGCATTTCACTAAAACTGTGATATTGGCCATTGGAGGAGGCATTCTGAAGCCGGTCAAGCTCGAAATCGAGGGTGCCGAAAGATTCGAAATCACAAATTTGCATTATACGGTGAAGTCACTTGCCCGATTTAAAGAGAAGACTATCCTAATATCGGGAGGCGGCCATTCTGCTGTTGACTGGGCGAATGAACTGGCTCCGATTGCCAAAAAGGTGTTTCTGACGTACCGGAAAGAGAACTTAAAGGGGCATGAAGCCGATATTTCACGCTTGGCAAACAATGGCGTAGAGTGCTTGTTAAATACTTCAATCGAAAAGTTGATTGCCACACCGGATCACGAAAGAATAGGGACTGTACTGCTGAAAAGTAATGACAACGGAGAGGCATTTGAGCTGTCTGTCGATGAGGTCATCATTAATCACGGTTATGAGCGCGACAAAGAACTGCTGGTGAACAGTGAAATTAAAATGGATCTGTGGGAACACCAGATTTCAGGATCAGTAACGAGCGGGACATCCGTGCCGGGTATTTATGCGGCAGGTGATGTTCTACATCATGATGGGAAACTGCACCTGATCGCGGGGGCATTCCAGGATGCTGCCAATGCGGTAAACCAAGCCAAACAATACATCACACCGGAGGCAAATTCGTCCGGGATGGTGTCTTCACATAATGACCTGTTCACGCAGAAAAACCGTGATTTAATGAAGCATTTATACAGACAGTAATGATAACAACTCAAGGGGGAGCCAAATGAAAAGACTATATGGATGGATTGCATCCTTAATTATACTTGCAGGATTACTGGCTGGATGTTCCGAAACTTCAGTCACGCCTACACCGGAAGCCGGCAAGATCGATGAAGCGGGATGGCCTAGAACAATTGCGGATGCCAGCGACAATGGAGTGGTGCTTAAGACACGTCCTGAGCGTATAGCGGTTTTGCATCCCTTGTATTTAGATTACTTTTTTGCTCTAGATACTCCTCCAATCGCATCAACCAATGCAGCGGAAGCGATGAAGGATTTTGCTACTTTACAGCCTTATGCTGGAACTGCTGAAATTATTGATTTGGGCAGCAGCAATGCGAACCTGGAAATGATCATGGATGCAAAGCCAGATGTGATTGTAACCTTCAAGGGTTCTGTTGATAGCAATTATGAAGAGTTGAATAAGATTGCACCAGTCATCTTAATTGACTACACCGATACCTGGGAAAAAACGGCGATGCTGTGTGCTCAGATTGTTGGTAAAGAGACATTAGCGGAACAAGCCATTAAGGAAACCCAAGAAATGATTGCAAAAACAAAAGAACAGTTAAGTAGTCTTGAGAATAAAACATTTGCTTTACTACGGGTCGACGGAAAAGCCAATTTTAATGCTCAAGGCTCTAAAAACACGATGTACTACAATCAAACTGCAGGCTTTGGGTTGTTGCCACCAAAGGGATATCCTGAAGAGGGAGGGGCACTTTCTCTGGAGGGAATATACAGCATGAATCCAGATTTTATTATTATCCAGCATGATATGGATATCGCAAAGGCAGCCATCAAGGACAAGGAAACTTCGAACGTGTGGAACTCACTGGAAGCAGTGAAAAACAATCATGTACTTATCTTTGATAACTCACTCAATAGCGCAAGTATCCTGGCTGTCCGTTTGGCTGCAGATCATTTTCTGCAATTGGCGTCTGAACAATAAAATTATATTACAAAATCCGATTGCACCTTTTAGGGCAATCGGATTTTTGTTATTAAGTTAAATATCTTGACTGTTATTGATAATGGTTATCATTTATGATGAGTATTAGACAGATAACGGAGGGGTAGTCATTATGCACAAAAGCAATCAAATATTGCTTTGGGACCAAGCGACGGTCAAGTTATTGGATGTGCGCCGTATTGAAAGGGTTCGGGGCGAAATTCTTCATAAATATAAGATTCCTGCCAGTATATTTTTACTTTCGGTACAAGGGAGCGCTCAAGTTCAATTAGATCAGTCTGAATTTTCTTTTACAGGATTTCAAGTCCTGCATAGCGGGAAAGGAGCGACCCTTAATATTGTTCCGACAAGCAAGAATTTTGTTTACTATATCATTTATTACCGTGCATGGATGCAAGAGGAGGATCTGTTCCAAACACAATATTGTTTTTCCCCAGATGCACCCATTTTACTTTATAACAAAATGCAATTGATGTATCAAAAATGGAACGAGCAAGAAGAGAGACTCAATGTAAAATCACTTTTTTATCAATTCATCCATCAGGTTTTAAAAGAATTACATAGAAAAGAGACTGAAGTGAAACAAACAAGTGTTGCAGTCCAGGTAATCACCTATATCCAGGAGTACTATGCGGAGCCAATTACATTAGATTCGCTTGCGGAAGTATTTAATTTCAGTGCTTATCATTTGTCATCCTTGTTTAAAGAGCACACAGGTATGAGTCCGATTGATTACTTAATTCGGTTTCGGCTTGAACTTGCAACGGAGCTTTTAATGACAACAGATGCTTCGGTCGGGGAAATATCAGCAAGTGTTGGTTATAAAGACGTATATTATTTCAGCCGAATTTTCAAGAAAAGAAAAGGTGTATCCCCTGCACATTTTAGAACAAGAGAGTTTCAGCGGCCTAAAGTTGCTGAAAGTCCATTAAACTTCCCCACATCCTCTATTTTTGAACCCATCGTTCAACAGTATATTAATAATGATAATCATTATCATAATACGGAAAAAGGGGAATTACCTATGTTTAAAATGACAAAATCTCAGACGACGGCAGCTTTACTGCTTTGCAGTTCTCTATTATTAGGTGCTTGCTCAAGCGGGACGGGTACTGCTACGAAGGAACAAAGTAATGGGAATGGAACCGTAAATCAAGCAACATCAGAAGAAAGTACGAACACTCGAATATTATCAACGCCTAAGGGAGATGTGGAAGTACCAGCAGAGCCGAAAAGAGTGGCGGCTGACCAATATATGGGGCATTTATTGAAATTAGGAATTATACCTATCGGAGCAAGAACGTTTATGCTGGATGAAGGCTGGATGGAAAAAGCGGACATACCCAAAGAAACGATCGAGAAAATTGAGGATTTAGGGGATTTTCCTTTAAATTTGGAAAAATTAACGATGCTAGATCCGGACTTAATTATCGGTTCGATCGATGAGAACATAGAACAATATGAGAAAATTGGGACCACTGTTTTTCTGCCTTATTGGGAGGGGTTAAAAACAGCAGGGCCGCTTGATAAATTTAGGAGTGTAAGCAAAATATTCGGAAAAGAAAAAGAAGCAGAAGAATGGATTACGGAATATGAACTGAAAGTAGCTGAAGCAAAGTCGAAACTTGCCGGGGTTATCAAGGAAGGGGAAACCGTTTCGATTGTTCAGTTTTCACAAAAGGCCGTGTACGTCTTAGCGGCAAAGGGAGGAAATTATGGTTCTTCCACTATATACAATATGCTGAAGCTACCTCCAACAGAAAGTGCCAAAAATATGGCGGAGGGGTTTGAATCCATTTCACTTGAAGTGCTTCCAGAATACTTAGGTGATTATGTTTTTGTATATAATGGCGATGCGGATGCAACCAATAAAGCAATGGAAAGTAACATATGGAAAGGCATCCCTGCAGTGAAAAATGGCAAAGTTTATTTGTATGGCGATAATTATCATGATGAATTCGTAATGGAGGACCCTTTTTCATTAGAGCTTCAGCTTGATACGATTGTGAATTTGTTACTTGGTTATCAGTAACTTAGGAGAGAGCGAAACGGAGCATTTATCCGTTTCGCTTTTTTTTGTACTAATATCCCGATAGCCCAATCCTTCATCATGAGCCTCAGCAACTGTGACTTTTTTCATAATACCCTTTCTATATTCGACCCGTTTTATAGGCCAAAAGTATAATTTTTACAGCAGTTTACATAAATCTATCTTTTTTTTAATTGTTTTGAGATAGGATAGTAGATGTCAAGCAGGTGGGTATTTATGGTAATTACTCACCGGACTATTTCTTGAGGAGGAAGGGTATGAAGGAGAAGAATTCAGTTTGGAAAAAGAGGCTGATGAACAGCACTCTAGCTGTGGCGGTGGCCGTACCACTTCAGCTGTTCACGTTCGGAGCCGGTTCGGCGGTATTCGCAGAAGGACCAAACGATCCTGCACCGTACATTGAGGCCAAAGTGGTCAATGAGCATGCAGGCCAGAAGATCCTGTTTGACAACACCCATGAGCAGACTGCGGGAGCAGCCGATTGGGTGATTGACGGCGCTTTTTCAGACTTTGGGAATGCCCTTGCCCAGGAAGGCTATTATGTCAAAGAACTCCGCAAGACGACTCCAATTACTTTGAGTGATCTTTCCGATTATGATGTCTACATCGTCGCCGAATCCAACGTGCCCTACAAAGCAAGCGAGCAGCTTGCGATGGCAGAATATGTGGAGGATGGCGGCAGTATTTTCTTCATCGGCGACCATTATAACGCCGACCGCAACAAAAACCGCTGGGATGGTTCTGAAGCTTTCAACGGCTACCGCCGTGGAGCGTGGGACAATCCAGCCAAAGGCATGAATGCCGATGAGGTCGCTTCTGCAGCCATGCAGGGTGTGGTTAGCTCTGACTGGCTGGCGGACGAGTTCGGTGTCCGTTTCCGCTACAATGCGCTTGGCGACATTAACGCAACCAACATCGTGGCTCCCGATCAAGCCTTCGGCATTACAACGGGCGTATCGGCGGTAGCTATGCATGCCGGTTCCACGCTGGCCATTCTAGACCCAGCCCGTGCGAAAGGTATCGTCTACCTGCCGCAAACCAATGCTGCCTGGGCCAATGCCGTAGACCAGGGGGTCTATAACGGCGGCGGTGTGGCAGAAGGTCCTTATGTGGCAGTTGCGAAAAAAGGCGCCGGCAAGGCAGCCTTCATCGGTGACTCATCTCCTGTAGAGGATGCAACACCGAAATACCTGCGCGAAGATACCGGCACCAAGAAAACAACTTACGATGGCTTCAAGGAAGTGGACGATGCCACACTGCTGGTTAACACCGTCAACTGGCTCGCTGAGCAGGAGAGTTATACGGATTTCACCCAGGTGAATGGCCTGATGCTAGATCAGCCTACAGCACTGCTGCCTTTCGAGGAGCCAGCGCTGTCCACTGAGCCGCAGCCGGAGCCTTGGGCTCAACCTAATGCTGGCTACAAATGGTATGATCGCAGCACCTTCAAAGCAGGCTCCTACGGCGGACCGGCAGCCACTGCAAGTGCGGTTTATAACTTCACGCACCAGGCTGTGCTGCCAAATGCACAGAATTTTCAGATTCGGGTGAGTGCAGATAATCTTCCAGCAGGCACAAGCGTTTCCGGCTTCCAGGTAGGTGTCTACCAGGTAAGCAGCGGCGCCCAAATCGCCAAGATTCAGAACAGCGACGGCACCTGGCCAAGCAGCTACGGCTATAGCTCCTCATTCAATCTGACGGCTGATCAGAACGGTCATGCCTACAAGGACCTGACGATTCAGATCAAGCCGGGCACCACAGCTGCATCCAATCTGCGCCTCCGCCAGAACAGTACAAACCTCAAGACTGAATCGGTGACGCTGGGCAATGTTCCTGCTGAACCGCTTCCGGCTGAGGAAGATCCCATTCCGGCTGCAATCTCTATCGGCGATTCCCGGTCTAAGGCAGCCGGATCACTGGTAACGGTGGAGGGGACCGTGACGACCGAGCCGGGTATCTTTGGCGGACAGTCCTTCTATCTCCAAGATGGAACCGGTGGGGTTTATGTCTTCCAGAGTCAGAGCGGCTTCCACGTGGGCGATAAGGTCAAGGTAACAGCGTCCACCGCACTGTACAACACAGAGCTGGAGCTGACCGAAGCAGTACAAATTGCGAAGACGGGCACGGCGGCACTGCCGCAGCCGATTGCGGCGAACATGGTGAATGATGCCAACCAAGGCCAATTGGTTCAACTGAACGGTGTGACAGTGGCGAACATTATCAACGCTACGCCAAGCGGCTCCTTTGAATTCGACGCAGTCAACGCCGACGGGACAAGCAATCATGTGCGCGTGGATGCCCGGACAGGCATTAATAAGGATATCTTCCCTTATACTGAGGGACAAAAACTTAATATCACAGGTGTTGCCGCAATTTTTAAAGGCATCTACCAGCTCAAGCCGAGAAGCCTCGATGACTTCGCCGCAGCAGAAGAAGAGGGGGCTCCGGTGACAACGGCGACGCTGTCTGCCGAGCCTAATGCTTCCGGCTGGTTTAACCAGCCGGTCACCGTTACCCTGAAGGCGAATACAGATACAGCTAATGTTTATTACTCGCTTAACGGCAACAAGGAAGCTGAGTACAGTACACCTGTGGACCTGAAGGAAGACGGGCGGCATACATTGACATACCATGCTGTGCCGGGAAAAGGCAAATCGGAAGATCCCAAGACGTTGAACCTCAATATTGATACGGCTCCACCGGTTGCCGAACTGAAGGAATCCGGCCATGAGTTGAGAGATGTAGAAGAAGGAGCGCAGCTTTACTTTGAATTGACTGCTGACGATGTATTGTCAGGTGTCACCTCGAAACAGCTTCTATTAGATGGGAAAACGATTGCCGAGGGCCAGACCATGAGCGCCGCCGATTTAGGGGCCGGCTCCCACACCGTGAAATACACCGTGCAGGATGCGGCCAGCAATACGACTGAAAAGAGCTATACTTTCCAGGTTATTGGCGGCCAGGTGATTGCGACTGGTAAGCCAGGACAGGCTGATCTTTCCTCCAACAGCAGCTATGCTAATGGACTTAGTGATGGTAACTATACGGTCACCATGAACCTATGGTGGGGTAATAACGGCACGAGCTACAAACTCTATGAGAACGGCACACTGATTGATTCTAAGACACTGAAGGATGTATCGCCGGCTGCCCAGACGGCAAGCACAGAGCTTCATGGCAAGGTGAACGGCACTTATGTATACACTGCGGAGTTAACCAACAAATATGGCACGACCAAGATCGATTCGCTTACGGTCACCATAAGTGACTCTGCGCCGGGCAAGCCGATTCTGTCCGAAGATAACTGGGACGGAGATGGCACCTATAAGGTGTCGATGAATCTTTGGTGGGGAACTAACGCTACAGAGTACCGCCTGTATGAAAACGGGGAGCTCATCGACTCACAGCCGCTGAATGCCCATACACCTTCGGCGCAAAGTGCAGCAACCACCATCAGCAGACGCACTGCCGGTGTGTACGAATATCGGGCGGAGCTGGTCAACGCGGCGGGAGTAACTGCCAGTGATACGATCAAGGTAACGGTCATCCGTTAAACTGAATGGCAGTAACAATAACAGTAAAAAACGAAGAGCGCCGGATTCCAGGCCGCTCTTCGTTTTTTACATTACCATTAGTTCATTGTGCCTCGCAAAAAGCCCTGGTTCGCACCAGGGCTGCAAATCATATGGATTATATGCCGCTATCATCGGTAGTTTCGTAACCATAGTCGAAGGTCTCGATAGTACCATCATCATATTGAAGTGTGAGCTGGTCAATAATAATCGTATGTATTGTATTCTGATATGTAAAATCACTGAAAATAAATAAAGTATCATTGGGCTCAACCGGCCCCACATATTTAAGCGAAAAGCTGCTCTTACCGTTCAGCTGATCATTGGAAGGATCGCCTACTGGATTAAACGTGCTGATGTGGGCTGTGTAATAATTGATCCTTTTACCGGTTAAGTTGTCAGCTTCCCAGGTCAGCTTAACAGCATCGGCAGAGTTCGTACTATACTTGAATTCTAATGGCGCACCAATCCCTTGCCCGGATGGGGTATCTGCTGCTGGCAGATCTTCAGCTTCATCACCGGCGGGTCCGGTATCATCGTCCGAAGGCATATCTTCCAAGACAACGGCTTCCGGGGAAGGTGAAGATTCAGTAGGATCTGATTCAATAGAATTGGACCCAGTAGTGTTGGATTCAGCAGCAATAGCAGCTTTATCTGCGGTACTAGGTGGTATTTCTTCGATAACGGGATTACTTGCCACATTCTGCCCATTCAAGCGTGTTTCAACGCTAGGAGCCACGTAAATTCCTAAAAGAAAAGCTATCATGATGGATAAAACATAGATGAGGACTAAATTGAACCGATTCAAATACACACTTCCTTTATTGTTATTTTTAATATGAACCTACTTATAATGACATGATTATTAAGGATTTGACAATATTATTGCAAAAAAAAAAGTTGCGACTGTGCAGAGGCCAAATGTTTAAAGATCAACTCATTTAATATGGGTTGATTTTTTTATGTCCTACATGAAATAAATCAAATTAAGACTATTAATTTAAAAAGATTATGCTATAATCGTAATTATTACGATTAAGATCTTGGAGTTGAATGCCATCAATCGATACTTGTTGCAACGCTTATTGCAGCTCATCCCCGTGCTGCTCGGCATCTCTTGCATTACCTTTGCGCTGATGCACTTAACGCCAGGTGATCCAGCGGAGATCATGCTGCGTGCTGACGGCATTAAACCCACGCAGGAAGCTATTGAGGTGACCAGACATGCACTTGGTCTGGATGGTCCTGTACATAAGCAATATTTTCATTGGTTGAACCGGGTGTCCCATCTCGATTTAGGCCTATCTTACAGCAGCGGTCGTCCAGTATTCACAGAGCTAATGAGTCGCTTTCCGGCAACTATACTGCTCAGTGCCTGTTCCGTATTGTCCGCTATTCTTATTGCCTTGCCTATAGGAGTGGGATCTGCACTATATCCGGGTAAATTGCTTGATCGACTGGGAAGAGTATGTGCACTGCTCAGTGTTTCAATGCCGGGATACTGGCTAAGTCTGCTCCTAATTTATTATGGTGCGGTGAAGTTTAAGCTATTTCCTGTGATGGGAATGGATGGGGTATCCAGTGTCATTCTACCTGCCCTCACACTAGGATTTGGAATGGCAGGAGTCTACATCCGCTTGATTCGTTCCAGTCTTCTAGACGTTTTGGGCAAGCGGTACATCACAGCAGCTAGAGCTAAGGGGCTGCAGGAATGGAGAATAATCATTCGGCATGCACTTCGTAATGCGCTTCTTCCGAGTCTTACCCTCCTTGGAGTTAACATAGCGGGGCTATTGGGCGGTTCCGTTATTGTTGAAACTATATTTTCTTGGCCGGGAATCGGTAAGTATGCCATTGAGGCGATTTTTGCGAAAGACTATATTGTCATTCAGGGTTACGTATTATGGATGGCTGTTGTCGTTGTCCTGATTAACTTGACAGTGGATTTATTACATCTGCTGCTGGATCCGCGAATCAGGCTGCGGTGACGATTTAGAAGGAGCGGATTGTCATATTTCGTATTAGCTTATTTAAGAATGAGGGAGCAAGGTTAGGAGCGGGCATAGTACTTTTGTTCATATGCGTTGGACTCTTTGCCCCATGGCTTTCACCTTCCGATCCGCTGCAGATTCACATGGAACACAAACTGGCTATGCCTTCCTGGCAATACCCGCTCGGTACGGATCATCTGGGACGCTGTGTCTTATCCCGATTAATCTATGGGA
The DNA here is from genome assembly GCF_037970385.1 of Paenibacillus sp. FSL R5-0928. Taxonomy (NCBI): domain Bacteria; kingdom Bacillati; phylum Bacillota; class Bacilli; order Caryophanales; family Paenibacillaceae; genus Paenibacillus; species Paenibacillus sp. FSL R5-0928. Next base: position 3,723,026 of record NZ_CP150225.1, read on the forward strand.
CCCGAACCTCCCTGAATTATTCGTTTATGGTGTTGATCGTTGTTTTTGCGATTAGCATCCCCGTTGGTTTACTGGCGGGTTACGCTGGCGGCAAGATCGATCATTTGATTATGCGGATCATAGATATATTGCTTGCCTTTCCCAGCTTAATCCTATCCCTTGCGATTACAGCCATGCTAGGTCCCAGTATGAAGAATCTGCTAATCGCATTTGCTGCTGTCTGGTGGACGGGGTATGCCAGAGTGATACGCAGCATGGTCCTTCAAATCAAGGAAAGTGAATATATTACAGCGGCCAAAGCGTCAGGCACTTCTCATTTACAAATTATTTTCAGGCATATTCTGCTGAACGCAGCCCGGCCTATTCTGGTTCTTGCTTCTATGGAAGTGGGTACGATTATGCTCTCCATTGCGGGTTTGTCCTTTCTGGGTTTGGGAGCTCAGCCGCCTACACCGGAATGGGGAGTAATGCTGAACGACAGCCGTGCCTATATTCAAACGGAGCCGCGGTTGATGCTATTTCCGGGAATGATGATCATGCTGGCGGTTCTGGGCTTTAATCTGTTGGGAGAAGGCTTGCGACAACCAGAGCGTGTTTTCGATTCTGCAGTGAAGTGGGGGGCCAGAACATGATGGTAGAGTCTCCACTGCTGAAGGTCAATCATTTACGCACCTGCTTTCACACAGGCAGTTATAAAGTTACGGCAGTTGATGATGTCAGTATCGAGGTGAAATCCCGGCAGATTGTCGCACTTGTAGGCGAGAGCGGCAGCGGTAAAAGTGTTACGGCAATGTCCATATTAGGATTATTAGATTCTCCAGGCTTAGTTGAGAGTGGAGAAATCTGGCTTAAGGGTAACAATCTTCGTGAGTGCTCCAGCCGTCAGTTACGGAAACTTCGGGGAACAGAAATGGCCGTAATCTTTCAAGATCCTATGAACGCGCTGAATCCGGTACTTACTATTGGCAGGCAGATCACGGAGACGATTAAACTGCATAAGCGGGTGTCGGGAAAAGAAGCAAGATTACTTGCCATGAAGCAGATGGAGCAAGCAGGGCTCAGCGATCCTGAATTACTTTTCAATAAATATCCTTTTCAAATTAGCGGTGGTATGTGTCAAAGAGTAATGATTGCCATCGCACTGGTATCCGGTGCAAAATTATTAATTGCAGATGAGCCTACAACGGCATTGGATGTAACCATTCAAGCCCAGATTCTTAAAGAGCTGGACCGAATCAGATGGACGAACAATGTCGGCATCCTATTAATTACCCATGATCTAGGCGTTGTTGCGGAGCTTGCAGATTATGTATATGTGATGAAGTCCGGGAAGATCGTGGAATCAGGCAATGTGTTTGAACTCTTTTCTAATCCCGTGCATCCCTATACTCAATACTTAATGGAGTGCAGATAACAACGGTAATATTACATTTTTCAGGGACGTGGTGATCTTGAAGTTATTGGAAGCGGTAAGCCTGAACAAGAAATATGGGATGGAAAGGGGGTGGTTCACACGTAATGCCAGAAGTGTTCATGCCGTCAACAACCTGTCTCTCAGTCTGGAGAGCGGCGAAACCCTTGGATTAGTGGGGGAAAGTGGCTGTGGTAAGAGCACTTTGGCCAGACTTCTTCTGGGACTGGAGAAACCATCCTCCGGAAGAGTTATGTACCGGAACGAGGATTATACGGACTGGAGCTTCAGCGAAATGCGCATGATCCGCAGGAAGATGCAGATGGTGTTTCAGAACAGTCTGGCTTCATTTAATCCGTTGTTTACGGTAGAGCAGATTATCGGGGAGCCTCTTCGAAACTATGGAGAGAGGAAGGCTGGAGCCCGCAGGGTTACGGTAGCAGACACACTTGAGCTTGTGGGACTTGAACGGCAGCATATTCACCGCTATCCGCATGAACTCAGCGGTGGACAGCAGCAAAGGGTCGGAATTGCACGAGCGATCACCTTGCGGCCGGAGCTGATTATCTGTGATGAACCTTTCTCGAGTCTCGATGTCACCCTGCGAAAGCAAATGATGGATCTGCTGCAGGAGTTGAAGCATGAGCTGGGATTATCCTATGTATTCATTACACATGACTTGTCAGTTGTAAATCGTTTTTGCGACAGTGTGGCAGTGATGTGTCAAGGGGAAATAGTAGAGAAGCAATCAGGTGCAACTATGTTGCAGCAAGCAGACCACCCTTATACAAGAACATTACTCTCTTCGGTACCCGTGCAGGACCCCCGCTTAAGGAAGAAGAGACTGGGCACAGAGTGGCAACCCAGCCATTCCTATGATGTTAAGTAGAGAAAGGATGTACCAAGAATGAGAACGAACCTTAAGACAAAAAGCCTATTATCAAAATCGTTATTCTTTATGCTTCTTGTGGTAGTTATGGTGATATCAGGTTGCGGTAACAGTAATAACAGCAATTCTACGGCTAGAGCCAATAATACCGCCAATAATGAAGCTGCACAAGGATCTGAAGCTCAGGACAAGACAGTCACTGTTGCTATATCGTCCGATGCCGGTATAGACCGATTGGATGCCGGTGCCTATGATGGTTCGATGAATGTGCACGCGATGATATATGAGGGGTTAGTGGAGTATGGTGAAAAAGGCGAAATACTGCCGTCGCTTGCGGAGTCTTGGGATATTTCAGAAGATGGGAAAGTATATACGTTCCATCTTCGCCATGACGTCAAATTCTCTGACGGTACGGAGTTTAATGCCGACGCGGTTAAATTCTCCTTCGAACGATGGATTAAGGATCCAGCCAATTCGTTAAATGTGGCAACTGCGATGCAATCCCTTGTTGTTGTGGACGAACATACGATTACAATGACATTCAACAAAGCGTATTATCCCTTCTTAACCGAGTTATCCTTTGCAAGACCGGTCCGAATTATCAGCCCTTCCGCTGTGGAACCCGCAGGAGATATTACGGGTAAATTCATCAAAGCGATTGGAACTGGCGCATGGATGGCTGAGAGCTACAAAACAGATCAGGAAGCCGTACTCGTCAGAAATCCGAATTATTGGGGAGAAATGCCGAAGCTGTCGAAAATTATTTTAAAGGTAATCCCTGATCCACAGTCCAGAGTACTAGCGCTGCAAGCTGGAGATGTTGACATTGCCGGGGGACAAATGGGAAAGATTCCAGTCGAAAGCGTGCCAGTGATTGAAGCGGATTCTTCACTGACCTTGCAAAAAGCACAAGGAACAAACTCTCATTTCATGATCTTTAACTACAAAACGCCTGCACTTCAAGATCTGAATGTGCGCAAAGCTATCAATTTGGCAATTAACAAAAAAAGCATTGTCGAAGATATTATGGACGGTATCGGCAGTGAAGCTCAAGGTCTGTTCCCGCTGACAGTTCCTTATGTGACGGAGTCCAATAATACTTGGTACGGCTTCGATCCGCTGGAAGCGAAGCAGCTGCTAGCAGCTGCCGGTTACACGGATTCGGACGGAGATGGAATGGTAAAGAAGGACGGAGCGCAGCTTGAGCTTAATTTCGTGCTGCAGCAGGCTGAGTATCCCGAATGGAAGTCCATCAGTGAACTGGTTCAGTCTGAGTTAAAGGAGATTGGCATTAGAGTGAATCTTCAGGTTCTTGAGCCGAATGCCTATTACGATGCCTTATGGACAAGCAAAGCCTATGATCTAATTATGTACCGGACTTATGACGATGCCTATAATCCGCATGCATTCTTGCTCTCCTTATTTCATAAAACAGCTGATGCATCTGCTGTGGTATGGTCTGATCCTGCACTAGAATCTCAAATTGACACAGCAGTAGGAACAACCGATATTCAGGAACGTCAGACCGCATATGACTCCATTTTTTCCAAATTGTATCAGGAGGCTATGTTTGCAGCTATTTATTTCCCTGACGATATCTTGGCAGTAAATAATAGAGTGACTGGATTTAAACCGGGGTACTCCACCTTTATGCCGGTCTTCTGGAATCTACTCGACATAGGAGAAAAATGATGTTAAAAGAGATTTCGAAATACTGGACATCAAGCTCGGAGAGTTATGACAAAGTCATACAGACTCAATTCCGCAGTAAAAAAACTATAAACCTCTGGAAACAACTGCTTATTAAAGGGTTGGGAACAACTCCCCAGCAAAAGGTGCTGGATGTGGGAACAGGACCTGGCTTTTTCTCCATACTCTTATCACAGATGGGTCATCTGCCTACAGCGGTGGATGCCTCTCAGGGAATGATAGATAGAGCTTCACGAAATTTTGAGAGTTATGGATACAAAGTTCCAGCTTATGTCGCTGATGCTGCCGACTTGCATATGGAGCTAGAGAATAGCTTTGATGCAGTGGTCTGCAGGGATGTAGTATGGACGCTGCCTGATCCACAGAGGGCTTATGCTGAATGGCATCGGATTCTAAAACCGGGCGGGACTCTGATTATTTTTGACGGCAACTATTTATATAAAGAGAGCAAGACTGTATTCCATAGACTTTGGTATGCCTTGTCCTGGACACTGATTCTGCTCACAGAACAAAGAATCCGCCAGCGAAGCAGTCAAGATAAAAACCTGCTAAGCGAGTTGCCATTTGTTAATGTACAACGGCCTGAAGCTGACGGGAAAGCGCTGAAACAGGCCGGGTTCCGCAGCATAGATGTTCACCGGAACTTTATCTCTGCCCGTGCGATGCCGCTCGATTTTTTGAAATACGGTTACCAGAATGTAAACCGGTTCATGATACTTGCCAAGAAGGGTGAATGATAAATGGGTATACAACAAGAGGTGGAAATGTATTGGGAAGGCGAAGCCGAGCTGTACAGCGAAGGCATTCAGAAGGAACTGAACGGATTCCAGCGGGAGGCCTGGCTGAAGCTTATCCTCGCTAACGCACCACAGAAGGAAAGATTGCAGGTTCTAGATATTGGCTGCGGGCCTGGCTTCTTCTCTGTGATTCTCTCAAGTGCCGGGCATCTGGTTACTGCGATCGATTGTACCGACAATATGCTGGAAGAAGCACGTTCCCACTCCAGTCGGGAGGGTGTCACCGTTACTTTCCGCAAGATGGATTCGCACAAGCTTGACTTTGCTGCGGAGAATTTCGATCTGATCGTGTGCCGCAATGTTACCTGGAGCCTTACCGATCCGCAGTCAGCTTACAAAGAGTGGAAAAGAGTACTTAAGCCTAGGGGACGGCTACTGGTTTTTGATGCCAACTGGAATCGCCATCTCTGGGACGAAGAGATGCAGCAAAAGCGAGTAGAGGATCAGAAAGTCTATGTAGATAAGGGCTTTGGTGAGCTCCCGCATCATAAGGACATAGAGGAGACAGACCGTCTGAGTCTTGTATTGCCACTGACCAGAGAGTGGCGTCCCGAATGGGATATACGGACTCTCAAGGAAGAAGGATTCACCACTATTTTTACTGAAGAGAATTTGAACGCCAAAGTACTGGATGAGAAACAGCAAGTCTTAAACCGGTCAACACCGATGTTCATGATTTGTGCTGAAAAATAATATAATAGTGAGAACCTACACATAATTAAATGAAGTAAACAATAAAAAGCAGCGATCCTCTAAATGAGAGGCGCTGCTTTTTGAGTAAAGGACAAGAACATTATTTCATTTCCGATTTGATGTTGATCTAAAAACTCTTTTTTTGACTTGTTCATATTCCGTTCATATTGTCGTCACGAAGGGTACATCTTGATTGATTACACTTTGAACATGTCGTCAATGCGGCACTTCAGATACAGGAACAAGGAAGGGAAGAGATGAACGTGGCAAATAAGGTGGAAATAAAAACAACTGGGACTAAGAGCCACAAGAAACGGAACCTATGGTTAAAAATAATCGGAGGTATTGTAGGGGCGCTAGTGTTGTTCATGGGCATCGTTTTTATCGTTGATTCTATTAGCGATGGGGTAGAGAAAAAGAAAATCGAATCGTATGGCCAGTATGTCAATGTGGATGGGAAAAAGATGAATGTGCTTATTCAAGGCAGCGGAGAACAAACAGTTGTACTCCTACCAGGACAAGGAACCCCGACACCTGCACTTGATTTCAAATTGCTGATCGATGAGATTACCCCTAATTACAAAGTCGTGGTGGTCGAGCCTTTCGGTTATGGTTTGAGCGATGAAACCGAGAAGGAAAGAACGACTGAGAATATAGTAAGTGAGGTTCACCAAGCTTTGCAGCAACTGGGTGTAGACCGTTACATTCTAATGGGACATTCCATCGCGGGACTATACGGAGCGACCTATGTGAATACTTATCCCGATGAAGTTCTTGCTTTTGTCGGCATCGATAGCAGCGTTCCCAATCAACCCGGAATGGATGTCAAATTACCTTTGAAAGCCATGCAATTTCTTCAAAAATCAGGTCTAATGAGATTGGTCCAAAAAGTGAGCGGAGATCCGTATGAATCGCTTGCATTCGATGAGCATACCAAAGAACAAATGCGTTTGATTTCGAATCAAGTCGCGACCAATCCAACGTTGATGAATGAACTGAGCCACCTCGGTTCCAATTTCAAAAATGGAGAAAAAATCACAATGCCAAATGACTTGCCGTTGCTTCTCTTCGTTCAATCGAATAACGAGCACAATAAACAGTGGATTCCGCTGCATGAGGAGCAAGTCAAACAATCCGCACAGGGCAAAATGATCCCAATGGAAGGTTCACATTATCTGCATCATACAAAATATAAAGAAATCGCTGAGGCATTCAAAGAGTACATGAAACAAATTCAAATTCAATAGTAGGGTTGATAATTAAACTGCGGAGCCGAACTTGGTTCCGTGGTTTCTTTGTTTTTTCATTTATAAACACGATTTTTAAACCTTATTCCTGGGACATTGGAGTATGGTATACCTCAAGACAAATTTTGGTCATTTCGTCAATGGATTTTGCAAAGTCTGATTGTATCCATTTAAGGAGAACATTATAGAGGGCCCCTGCTTTAAAGTATATTCGGTACACATTCTCGTCGCTTTTGTCATGAGCAGTAGAAAGCATCATTTCATTCAAGCAATCCAGAATTACATGATCAAATTTTGCACTTTGAAGTGCTTTGTAGATGTTCCGCTGCTGAAAAATAACTTCAAAAAGCACTTTGATAAATTTTTGAGGTTCTTTAGCTTTGCCTGTTAATTCATTGGTGTAAGGTAAGAGTTTTTGATTAATTTCGAAAATAAGCGAATCGACCAAATCCACCAGGATCTCTTGCTTGGAGGAATAGTTGTTGTAATAGGCCGTTCGAGAAACCCCTGCGCGTTTCACAATATCGGTGATGGTGATTTTACTAAAAGACTGTTCCTGGATCAAGAAGACTAATGCCGTGCAGATGGCTTCTCTTGTCAAACGGTTAGTTTCTTTATTGGAACGATGCTGAGAGGTATTTGGACTGTATAATTCATGATTTGAGATGACATTTTCCCTCCGTTTGTACATTCTGATGTTCGTTTCATTGTTTTTCATGAGTCTTTTCAATATGCTAAAACCATAAGGCATTACAAATGTAATGTCAAAATAATCGTTAGTTAAAATGGGAGGGCGTCATGTTAGAAATCTTATATAGACGATTGTCAGCGGTGCTGCTTTTGATCCTAGCACTCTGTGCTACGGTATTCATTGGCAAAGAAACGGTAATCTCGATCGTGACCATTATCTTTTTGTTAGCAGATTTAGGCATCTCTTTTTTACTCTTAAAGAAACGTGAGAAGGTACATGTGGTTTTTATTAGTGTGATGGTGGCAGAAGGGCTATTCTTACTAACAAGAGAATTTTGGCTGCTTGCGCTTTCTATCCTGCTGCTGATCGTAGCGGGCATATGTAGAGGACTCTTTGGGCAATCGGGGAGCAGAAGAGTCACTCCGTTTCTAGCCGTTCGTAAAGTGTTATTCAGCATTACTGCACTTATCGTTACTGCACTTTGGGGGATTGGAATCTATGCAAAACCTATTACAACACCTGTGGCATTATCAGCTGATGCGGCTATGACGATCGATGAACGTAAATTGGATTCTGCAGCAATGATGCTGAAAGATATTGAAGTAATGAATTCTTTTGGAAGCCGTACAACCGGCTCTGAGGGTCTCAATCAGTTTATTGCTTGGCTGGAGCAGCAGGTAACGGATATGGGGCTGCAAGTATATCGTGATCGCTATACTTTTGACCGATGGGAAGAAAAGAACAGTGCTTTAATGATTGATCAGCAGGCAATTCATGTCTCTTCAGCTTTTCCCTATTCCGGGGAAACTGACGAAAAAGGTGTGACAGGGGAGCTGGTGTATACGAAGCGTGGTGAATATGGCCAGGCCAGTGGAAAAATTGCTGTCATTGAAATTGAGAATTTTAGAAATTTTCCAAGTGGGATCGTTATGAATATGCGGGCTTCATCTCCAATGGACAACCAAATTGCCCCAAATGAAGGCGATCTGGTCCTCACTACAGCTTTAAAAGAAGCTAAATTGGAGCAAGCGACGGAAATGGGCGTAAAAGCTGTTGTTTTAGTCTGGAAAGGGGTATCTGACGATAAGGTTGAAGAGCAATATGTGCCTTTTACCACCGATTATGCAGGAATCCCTGCAATCTGGGTTAATGAAACGGAAGGGAAAAAGGTGATCAGCGCAGCTCAAGAGCATAAAGAAGGTACGGTTATTTTAGAAGCGGAAATACAAAAAGATGCCCCAACAGAATCCTTTTATGTGAAGATTGACGGTAAGAATAAAGACGAAGCGATTATCGTAAATACCCATACGGATGGGATAAATGTAGTGGAGGAGAATGGCGCTGTGGGTATGCTGTCTATGATTCGTTACTTACAGCAGGAGCAGCCGGAACGTACGATGATTTTCGCTTTTGTGACAGGGCATTTTAGATTACCGGAGTTCAAAGGGTCCTCTCAGGCAACTTCCACCTGGATGGAGGGGCATCGAGAGCTCTGGGATGGCAAGAATGGCCATTTAAAAGCTGTAGCTGGAATTACGGTTGAGCATTTAGGCAGCATGGAGTGGAAGGACGATGATACGGGTCACTATGGTCCAACTGGACAAATAAGTACAGAATATACGTATGCAGGCAATGAAATGATGGCAGCCATTTGGCTGAAGGCTATTGAAAAGACAGATAGCACACGTACTGTATTATTGCGTGGACATAACAAGTTTGAGTTTGGAGAGAGTCAGCCCTTATTTGAAGCAGGGATACCGGTGATTGGATTCATTCCAATGCCCGACTATCTGCTCGTGGATAGTGACAACAGAGAGATGGACAAATTTGATGCAAAGCTAATGCATACGCAAATTGTATCGTTGCTGAAAGCGGTCAAGCTAGTGGACGGAACGGAGACGACTAAACTCGGGAAGTCAGATGGGTATTCTTTTTTCTACGGTCGTACTAAATGATAGTGGCAGTTCAAGATTTGTCATGACGAAGATGACATTAGCTTGAATTCAAAAAACACTGATGATTTAAGTCAGTGTTTTTTTGTTGCAAAAAGGGAGTATATTACGGCTTAAAATGAGAAAATTTCGTTTTTTTGTTAGCATCGAAGTAGGAGGAAACTTGTGACATCACATATACGCTAATCAATCAATAGCTCATTCGGGTGCTTTTTGTGTTATTCACTGAGTTGTTAGAAAGATTTGTCCCTTTCTTGAACGTTTAGGGATTAAGAGATGTCGATGATTGAAATACTTAAAATTTAAGATAAGATAACTTTAATTATTAGGCCACGTTATTAATTTGACTGCTCAGTAACAGGTAAATCAGGTTCGCCAACTCTTGCTTTGTGAAATTTTTCTCTTTTTACATAGCAAAGAACGAGGAATGTCATACTAAAACGAACAGGAAACGATGTCGCTGAGCCTTGCTAAACCTGATATTGAATGCAGCCTAATGTTAGCGGGCCTAATCATAAGTATCAACTTAAGACGAAAAATGAACAGAGTTTTGAAGGGAGCAGTAAAGAATGGCAATTGATACGGTGCTATGGAGCAGGCTAGTGACAGGCTTGACTCTCGGGTTCCACGTTATTTTTGCGACGATTGGCGTCGGTATACCGCTAATGATCGCTATAGCAGAGTTCATCGGGATCCGGAAGAAAGACCCCCATTATACACTTATGGCAAAGAGGTGGTCTCGAGGATTTGTCATTTCTGTGGCGGTTGGTGTTGTGACCGGTACAGCGATTTCACTACAGCTGGCCCTGGTATGGCCGAATTTTATGAAACTGGCTGGGAATGTCATTGCACTTCCGTTATTCATGGAGGTGTTCGCGTTCTTTTTCGAGGCTATCTTCCTGGGCATTTATTTGTATACGTGGGATCGGTTCAAAAATCCATATACCCATTGGCTGCTGACGATACCGATTGTCGCCGGGGCAGGCATGTCTGCCGTTTTTATTACGACGGTGAACGGATTCATGAACCAGCCTGAAGGCTTTGTCATGGAAGCAGGCCAATTCACAGCGATTAACCCGGTGCAAGCGATGCTGAATACGGCGACGTTCTCCAAAGTGTTCCATGTATTAAGCTCGGCCTATTTAACAGGAGCTGCCTTGTTAGCCGGGATTGCAGCCTTCGCGATGCTGAGAAAAGGTGTGTCCGCATACCACAAAAAATCTTTAAATCTCATGATGGCGGTCGTTTTACTATTTGGTTTACTGAACACGTTAGCCGGTGATGTGTCCGCCAAGTTTTTGGCCGAGCATCAACCAGAGAAGCTTGCAGCGGCAGAGTGGCATTTTGAGACGAGTAGCAGGGTGGATTTGGTTCTATTGGGATGGCTGAATGCAGAGCATGAAGTTCTAGGGGCTCTTCATCTTCCGAAGCTGCTCAGCTTCCTGGCCTTTGGAGACTTTAATGCAGAGGTGACGGGGCTCGAGGAATTCCCCAAGGAAGAATGGCCACCACTTCTCGTTCATTATCTGTTTGATTTAATGGTCGGAATCGGATTTACTCTGCTCGCGATTTCGTTCCTATATTTTCTGTTTGTGTTCTGGAAAAAGCGTAATGAGCTTAACAAGTGGATGCTTCGCATCATCGCACTGAGCGCCCCCCTCGCTTTTCTGGCTGTTGAGCTGGGCTGGTTTTATGCAGAAGTCGGGAGACAGCCGTGGATTATCCGTGGATATATGCGTGTTGAGGAGGCTGCCACGTCTTCACCGAATGTAAGAATTATATTCTTCGCCTTATTGCTCTTGTACATCGTACTCGGCAGTATGTGTGTAATCGTGCTAAGACGCTTGTTCAACAATAATCCGGCAGAAGCTGAGATGGAGAAATGGATGAAGGATCATCCTAATCATTCTACCGAAAAGGGGGGCACTGAATGATGAGTTACGAATTGATTGGCATCTCGGTGCTCTGGCTGTTTTTGTACGGCTATTTAATTATAGCTTCCATTGATTTCGGAGCGGGCTTCTTCGCCTTTTATGCCCGTTTAACGAAGCAGGATCATCTCATTAATCGTCTGATTTCGCGTTATTTATCACCCGTTTGGGAAATTACAAATGTATTTTTTATCTTTTTCTACATTGGCATCGTCGGTTTTTTTCCGGACACAGCCTATTATTATGGCTCCGCGCTACTTGTTCCGGGAAGCATTGCATTGATTCTTCTTGCGATTCGCGGTTCATTCTATGCTTTTGAAAATTACGGTTCCAAGAAAAACATAGTATATCTTTTTTTGTACGGAGCTACAGGTTTGCTTATTCCAGCATCGTTGTCAGTGGCGCTAACTTTGTCTGAAGGCAGCTTTATCGTGAAGCAGGGGGAGACGGTTTCTCTGGATTACTGGGCGCTGTTCACCAATCCGTTATCGTGGAGTATCGTTGGACTGGCAATTGTGTCCGTTTTGTTCATTAGCGGCTCATTTCTGACATTTTACGCTTCTCGGGCAGAGGATCATTCCGCGTTGAAGCTGATGCGCAACTACGCCCTGTTTTGGAGCACACCGACGATAATCCTCGCACTTACAGCATTTATCTATTTGGGTCAACACAATGAGCGGCATTTTCAAAATATGATGGATTTATGGTGGTTGCTGGCACTTTCCGTTGCTTTCTTCATGATCGCGATGTGGCTATTATATAACGGACGCCGTTACGGATTAGCTTTTATATGCGTCATGTTGCAATTTTTCTGTGCCTTTTTCGCTTATGGAATTGGGCAATACCCTTATATTCTTGATCCGTATATCACGATTCAGAGCAGTGCAACTTCACCGGCAATGGGCTTAGCATTAGTTATTGTGTTTATCGGCGGTCTATGCCTGTTGATCCCATCCCTTATTCTGGTCTTCAGACTCTTCCTGTTTGATGCGGATTATGTAAAAGGGAAAAAATAAAGCTGATTAATCCATTACGGCATGTTTGAGGTTTCCCTACAAGCCTATATATAAAGGAGGTGTGATCTGTGAAGAGGAAATCCAGTCTGATTTCTCAACAAATGTCTTCACAAAGGAAAAACATGGCTCTCCTCGCAATCATTTCGCTCGGGCTTGGTATAGCTATTGTGAGTCAGGCTGGACTGCTTGCTGAAGCAGTCCAACGGATTTTTGTGGAGAGAGCTTCATTTTCATCGGTTATCCTGTTGCTCGGTATACTTCTGGCTATTATGGCTGTACGCACACTATTGTCTTATGGAAACGGTATTGTTGGCTTGCATATGGCAGCTGCTGCCAAGACAAATATGCGCGCAGCCGTGCTGCAAAACTTGACCCATGCTTCCATGCCTTCAACCCTTAGTGGACAGACGGGAGGGAAGGTCAGTATTGCTCTGGATGCTGTGGATGAGGCTGATAGTTATTTCAGTCAATACATGCCGCGTATGATGGAAGCTGCTATCATCCCGGTTCTGATTTTGGTCGTTACATTTATCCAACATGCCAACACGGGGTTCATTCTATTGTTTACTGCTCCGTTCATCCCGCTGTTCATGATTCTGGTAGGGCTGAAAACGAAGAACAAATCCGAAGAAAAATATGCGCAACTCGCTGAGTTTTCAGGGACGTTTCTGGACTCTCTTCAAGGACTGGTGACATTGAAAATATTTGGACGGGCTCACCGTCAGCAACAGGAGATTGAACGCAGTAGCTTGGGTTATCGTGATGCCACGATGGGTATTTTGAAGATTGCGTTTACGAATACATTCATGCTGGAATCAATCGTGATGCTAAGCATTGGTATTGTGGCTCTCGAACTGGCCATCCAGTTGCTTGTTTTCAAAGCTATGACGTTCCACACTGCCTTTTTCGTTTTGCTGCTCGTTCCCGAGTTTTACAACCTGTTAAAGAATACGGGAACAGCCTTTCACAGCGGCCGGACAAGTATGGGTGCGGTTCGTAAGGTGGAACAGATGCTTGAGGAAACGGCAGGGGAGAGCAGGGACGCTAATGGCATTGAAGGAGCATTAACAACCGATGGAATCGACGAGATCGACAGCATAGATAAGGTCGGGGATAGGACCGACAGAATAAGCAAACTGGAACTTGCCCATTCTGGAGACCTTTTAATACCACCGTCTATCGTAATTGACCAACTTCGGTTTCAGTATGCTCCAGATTCTTTCGAGCTTAAGACGGGGCGGATCAAGCTTAGCCCAGGAGAACACATTGCGATTGTTGGCAAAAGCGGTTCCGGCAAAACGACTTTGCTACATCTCATTGCCGGTCTGCTGAAACCAGAATCGGGTACGCTTCTGGTGAATGGAAGTCCACTCTCGCAATACGATGAAACCGAATGGTTCGAACATGTTAGCTACATTACACAGCATCCGTATATTTTTGCAGGCACATTTTCTGAAAATATTGCGATTGGTGCTGGTGGAAACATCTCCAGAGCTGAAATTGAGCGGGCGGGGGAGGAAGCCGGACTCGCTGCGCTTACAGCCCAATTAGAGCATGGATTTGATACCTTTGTTGGTGAAGGAGGCCGGGGACTGTCTGGTGGGGAAAAGCAGCGGCTTGCCTTAGCACGCGCTTTTTTGAAGCGTCCTGCTATCATTTTGTTTGATGAACCCACAGTTGGACTGGATTTGCACACCGAGCGGGTACTGCAACGCTCCATAGCCAAACTGGCAAAAACGGCTACGATGATTACGGTGGCTCACCGATTATATACGATTCAACAAGCCGACAAGATTTTGTTTATGGACAATGGAGTGTTGGTGGACTCGGGACGACATGACGAGCTTCTGGAGCGCCTGCCTCAGTATGCCGAGATGATTGATGTAGAGCGGAAAGGGGGGATATCCTCATGAATGAACTGGCTGTTCTGTCAAAGGCGATGATTCAGGAGCGCAAGGATATCATTCTTTCGATTTTGGGTGGATTTATCGCCGGCATAGCCGGTGTGGCACTCTTTTCTGCGAGCGGGTATCTGATTTCGCAAACGGTATTTGCGCCACCGCTTTATACTTTAATTGTACTCACCTCCATGGTCAAACTGCTGGGTCTGCTTCGGGCGGCGAGTCGTTATGGAGAACGCTTGTATTCTCACCGGGCGACATTCTCCATGCTTAGCCGTTTACGTACATCCTTTTTTGCCAAGCTTATTCCTTTAACGCCTGGTATATTGAACAAAAATCGAAGCGGGGATCTGCTTGCGCGGATCGTTGGGGATGTGGAAAGTTTGCAAAATTATTTTTTGCGAGTCGCTTATCCTCCGATCATGGTCGTCATGGTATTTTTGGCTACGGTGCTGTTTACTTCTACCTTTTCGATCTGGATTGCAGTTTTGTTTGTAATAGGTATGCTGGTAACGGCATTCGTTGTACCGGGAATTGTGTTACTCGGGCAGCGGAGAACACATGGACGCGTTCGTGAGCAGAGGGCGCAGCTGTCCACGGAAGTTACCGAAGTGTTGTACGGTTTCCGGGATTTGAAAGTATATGGTCAATTGGCACAAAGGGAGGAGCAGCTTCAGCATGCTTCCGCTGTATTGGCAACTGAACAGCAACGAGCAGCCGGGCACTTGCTGCGCGGGCAATCGATGCACACTTTTGTTACATTTCTCGTTTCCTGGGGAGTGCTGACGCTCGGCGCCTATTTAATTATGGAAGGAGCGCTTGCAGGCGTATTTCTTGCCATGTTGGTTATGGCATCACAAACCGTATTTGAAGAAGCGACGGCTATGGCCACATTACCCGCGTATAAAGAGGATAGCGAACACGCAGCCAAACGACTGACGGAAACAGTTCAGACTTTTGATGAGCAGTCTTCGCAACCAAGTGGCACATTGCCTGTTAATCATGCTGTTACGATGGAACTATCCAATGTTACATTTCAATATGAAGGGGAGTGGAGACCGGCACTCAGGGATATGTCCCTGCACATTTCACCTGGCTCCAAAACGGCAATAGTCGGGCCGAGTGGGTCAGGAAAATCAACAATTATCGAATTGCTGCTCAAACTGCGAACACCAACGGCTGGCGAGATACGATTAAACGGTATTTCGGTGAAGGAACTGGACGAGACGAGCATTTGGCAAACGGCTAATGTGGTATTTCAGCAAAGTCATTTCTTCCGGGGAACGATTCGGGACAACCTGCTGCTGAATGGAGAAGAACACGCTGACGAACAATTGTTGGATGTGCTAGCTAAAATGCAGCTGCCCGATACATCGTTGACCGATATGGTGTATGAAAAAGGGGAGAATCTGTCAGACGGCGAGAAGCAGAGGTTGGCTATGGCGCGAGCGATGCTCCGCAAAGGACGGGTATGGCTTCTGGACGAACCAACTTCATCGCTGGATTATGTGACAGAGCATCACGTATTGAAGCATCTCTACGCACAGGCGGCTAATGATACGCTTCTCCTGATTTGTCATCGGCTAACCGGATTGGAAGAGATGGACCAGATTGTGGTCATGGACCAAGGCAGGGTAGTCGAAACGGGGTCCTATTCGGAGTTGATGGGGCAAAAAGCCTATTTTTATGAGATGAAACAAATCGAACAGCAAATGATCGGAGAAGTTGAAGTGTAAATATAGACCAAACACATCAACTTGTTGCAAATGTCACTTCTCAGATTCCGATGGTTTATGCACGATTGATTCAAAAAATGGTTAAGATAATAACTAAAGGTTGATCTTGTTTGGTATTATCCCCTTCAAGTAGACACTCGAAAAAACCTGCATGTTATCATGGAGGTTCGAGTGACACTTGGAGGGGATATTTTTATGGCGAAAAAAGGACAAACATTCCAACGGAAAAGGGCCACACAAGCACCTTGCGAAGCTCGATTTAGATTGTAATGATCTTTATTGCTGTCACATTTTGGGTCGAGCTCTTCGTTGTATAGAGTGAAAGGGGGGAGACAGCTTGAATGATACGGAGTTAAATCAGATCATTGCAGATGTGTTGGATGGGAACACAGAACAATTCGAGAAAATCATGGAGATTTATCAAAAACCGATTTTTCTCTACTGTTATCACATGCTGGGCAATTATGCCGAAGCCGAGGAGAACGCACAGGAGGTATTTTTGAAGACCTTCCGCACCTTGAAAAAATATACCCAATATCAGATCGATTTTGGCGCCTGGATATACAAGATTGCCTACCATCAATGTATAGACATCATCCGTAAGCGAAAGTTGGTTAAATATTTGCCTTTCTTTTACCAGGATGATAAAGAAAATAATGAAGTCGATTTGCATATTGAAGCCAACTATTTTGATGAATCCGTACATCAGGCCATGGCAAAATTATCGGCGGAAGAGCGTAATTTGTTAATCTTACGTTGTGTCGAGGATAAAAGCTATCAGGAGATCGGATTGATTCTCGGTAAAAACAGCGCCAGCCTTCGTAAAAGGTACGAACGTACATCTGCAAAATTTCGAAAGTATTATGCTCAAGTGAAGGGAGTGGGAGTGTATGAATATGGACAGGGATCGGGATTTGAAAAAACTGTTTGATGACGCGAGCATTCCTGACGCCGACTTGACAGGAAAAGTAATGAGAATAATACATGCTAAGCCAAAAGAAAAGGAGAGGTTTTTTATGAAATATAAAGTTGTTCTGACTGCGTGTGTAGGGATGATGTTAATGGCCTCCACGGGTTATGCGGCAGTTCAATATCATTCTTTGACCAATAAGGATGGCAAAGTCGTATATGAAACGAAATCTACGAAAGATTACGAAAAAACAGAATCGAAAGATGAGGCAGCGCGGTTCAAGGCATTTTTTGAACTGAAGGAAAAGGTGCTAAAGAACGGGGAAGCTGGGCTGTTCTATTTGGTTGCCAATAACCCGAATCATCAAACAGATCTTGGAACAAAGTTGACTATCTTCCACGATTCATCTCAATTGCGTGATAAGATTACGGATCAATCCATTAAGATCGCAGACAACATCAATGGAATTTATACATTCCAGAAGGCGGACGTAATCTTTAAAAATGCTCAGGAAGTGAATCCTCCTTCTTCGGAAGAAAAAAAGAAAATGGCAGAAAAACTGAGAAAGCAGGCGGAAGAATCCAATCAGGGATATGCCATGATGCCGGTTGAAATGACAGATCAGTTTTTCCTTCTCTTTGCTACGTATAAAAATGGCGAAGATGAAATCGGGGTTGATATCACTAATCTGAGTGGAAAGAGCGACCCTACAATGTATATTGACGAAAAGGTTGAATTTAAGCAGGAGAAGATTCAAGTGAAGGGAGTAGAAATGCTGCATACAGAATTTGCTCCTTCGCAGACGCACGAGCTGAAATGGGTATACGAGAGCCCAGACAAAAAGGTGAAATACGCCTATACTTTACGTGGTGACATAAATAAAGTAAGCAAAGAAACCCTAATGAAACTTGCCCAAGGCTATTTGGAATAATAAATACAACAACAACGGGAATCTCTCCAATCCAATTGGGGAGATTCTCCTCTAGTAAGTCATAGTCCTTCTCCATTTTTTATCATAATCGTTTCTAAGCACCGATTTTAATTCCTTGGAACAATGCAAAAGAACCGCCGCTGTTCGCATCATTAGCGACAGGGCCGTTCTTTTGTTTTCATAGGTTAGCTGTAAATTGCTATTCTTGCCAAACACTCATAGGGTCCCATGGCTTGATCTGATTGTCATATTTTCCAGCCAAGAAAGCTTTCATGTCTTCCAGCTTAGCAGGCACCTCGTTCCAAACTGGAAGGGGTGGCAACCCTCGTTTGCTTTTCAATAGGATATCCACTGTAACATACAAGCGTTCTGGCTGAATCCAATGAAGGAAGCGGGAAATATCCATTTGCTTGGTCAGGGACAAGGAATCGATTTCATCATTGTAATACTTGTTGAACTCGCTGATCAGGTTCAAGAGGTAGTCTCTCTGTTCCTTCACGAAATCCAAGCCGCAAATGGCGCCATGCCCTGGAACAACGATTTCGGGTTTAATTTCATCAATAATGCGATCAAGCACTTTAACCCAATTGAGGGTTCCCTCTTCGCTGTATGCCGTACAACCATTAAACACGACATCGCCAGCGAACAGCACTTTTTCTTTTGGCATCCACAACAGTAAGTCACTATCAGAATGGGCTGGAGCTACGTTGTGAATCATAACTTCTGTATCGCCAAGACGGATGTTGATATCGTCCTTTATCTCAATACTCGGGAGCACCCATTCTACGCCTTCCAGGTCGAATCCTTCAAATTCCGCTGCAAAAAACCGCTCACCCGGAGTCGATTCCGAAGAATTCTTTCCTCTTCTGATGACGCTATCCATCCAAGCGATATTTTCGGTGAGACGCTCTCTGGAGGCTTCCTTGTGCATAATAATACAAGCATCTTCAAACACTTTGTTTCCCCAGGCGTGGTCGCTGTTATAGTGCGAGTTCACCACATATGCGGGAGAGCCGCCGTTGCTTACTTCCATAAAAACCTCCCGCATTTCCCGCGCATGGAACAAATCGAAGAACGTGTCATACACCAACCCATCACCCTTGTTGATGAATCCGGCATTGGCCCAACTGATCCCACGATACGGCGAAATACCAGCAAAGACGCCATCTGCGACTTCAAAAAATTTAACGCGAGGTTTTTGGATAATACGTCCATACTTCATAAAAATTCTCCTTTACGTATATGTTTTTAGGATAAGGCATACTGACTAAGTCATTATTATAGAGAATGAAAAGAATAAATGCAAGCGAGTACTTGCTTGCATTTATTCTATGCGATATGATAGTAAAAGAGCATGCTCACGCAAGTGGTACCTGACTGCAAAACTTGTAGTAGAATAGGATTAACATATGCAAAAGGAGAAATAAAATGCAAACTTCAGACAGAATCATTGAAGCCGCGACACAGCTCATCAAAAAGAATGGCTATCGGGGAGTAAGCACCAAAGCCATTGCAACGGAAGCTAAAGTCAATGAATCTACGATTTTTCGGCAATTTGGAAGCAAGCAAGGCATATTGGAAGCCATCATTGAAAGACATTCGGATATTCCGCAATTTGAGAAGCTGTTAAAAGAGGAAGCGACCGATAATCCGGAAGTCGATCTGCTGAATGTAAGTCAGCAGTACCGTTTATTTTTCCATAAAAATGCGGACATCATTTTGATTGGCATCCGCGACAAAGGAATGCTTCCCGAATTAGACAGAGTGCTGGCCGATCCGCCGGCGAAACTTCACTCCTTGCTGGTTGAATATTTTGAACGCTTGCAGAAGAAAAAAGTTATCGCCAGGCAGGATGAGCGTCTTGTCGCAATGTCTTTTCTCTCGATGTGTTACGGATTTCAGATGAGCGAGCTGATTCACCGGCAATATCAATCCCAATTCGTCACCGAGGAAGAGTTCTACAAGCATAGTGTCTCATTGTTTGTTAAAGGAATTTTGGCCTAGTCATAAGCATTATTGATTTATATATTGAGAAGTCTAAACTTACGTGAACAGGGATGGAGGATGCCTTTTTTGCTCATGAATGTAGTTTTTAGTAATGGAAAATAAAATACGTGGATGCATTATATAAAAAAACATGACTCATTAAATTAAGCCCAATTTTTTCTAGGGCTTTTTTTGTTTGGGACCTCAGGATTGTATTTGGTCTATACTGAAACTTTCGAGCCAGAGTTATTGTACAGCTTTAAATCAAGACAATCATGCCTATTGCATTGGAATTATCCAGGGCTGTACTTACTTAATATCTTATAAGAAATTCTTGAAATTACAGAAATTTATCCAATAGGGGGATGCTATTATACAAATACAAATAAAGACGAGGTGATGATATGCAAGCAAAATTGGCAGCGGACGCCATTCCCCTCCCCAAAAAGCGGAACTCATGGATAAGGACGATAAAAAAGTATAAAGTGATGTACGCTCTCTTGTTCCCGGCATTAGTTTACTTTGCCGTATTCAAATACATTCCTATGGCGGGAATCATTATTGCCTTTAAAAACTATAACCTAGCTTTGGGACTATGGGATAGCCCATGGGTGGGATTTAGAAATTTCACAGATTTTATGAACGGCGTTTATTTCTGGGACATCATGAGAAATACGATTATCATATCCCTGTATAAGCTGTTGTTCGGTTTCTCAGCTCCTATCATACTTGCTTTGCTGCTCAATGAAGTTTATACCCAATGGTTTAAGAAAATCGTACAAACGATCACTTATTTACCCCACTTTCTATCATGGGTCATTGTTTATGGAATGATGGTGGCATTACTAGCCCCAGGGGATGGTCTTTTTAACATGATTTTGAAGGAAACTGGAGTTGAACCCATCTCATTCCTAACGGAACCTGCCTGGGGCAGACTGCTGATCATCTTATCTGAAATATGGAAGGATATTGGATGGGGAGCGATATTGTACCTTGCAGCATTAGCAGGAATCGATCCAAGCTTATATGAAGCGGCTAGAATTGATGGCGCTTCCAAGTGGAGACAGCTATGGCATGTAACACTTCCCGGCATTCGAGGCGTTATGATTCTGATGCTGATCCTTAAATTAAGCCATATTCTGGATGCTGGTTTTGACCAAATATTCATGTTTGCCAACAGCTTTAATCAGGAGAAGATCGACATTATCGACACATGGGTATACCGTGAAGGGCTCGAGCGACTTAAGATTGGCTTGGCTACTGCTGTGGGATTATTTAAAGCGGTCATCGGATTTGTTTTAGTGTTGGCAGCGAATAAGCTCGCCAAAAAATTCGATGGGCAAATTTGGTGAGGTGGTTATCAAAATGATCAATTTGACAATCGGAGAAAAGGTCTGGCAAGCATTCGTTTATTTTATTCTTATTTTGCTAGCTCTACTTTGCTTACTACCCTTTCTATATGTGGTTGCTGTTTCAGTAACGCCAGAATCGGAAGTGCTAAGAAGAGGAATTGTTATTATACCAGAAACCTTTACCTTTCTAGCCTATAAAGAAGTATTTATTTCTCATGGTATTGGGCAGGCGTATAAAATTACATTGTTTCGAACGATTGTGGGCACTGCTCTCAATGTGTTCTTTACGGTAATCGCGGCATATCCGTTATCCAAAAAATATTTGCCGGGTCGCAGCCCATTTTTACTATTCATTGTCTTTACTATGATGTTTGGGGGAGGATTAATTCCGACTTATTTACTAGTCCGCTCTCTGGGATTGCTAAACAGCCCGTGGGTATTGATTATTCCAAATCTCATTAGTGCATTTAATCTGGTGATCATTAAAGGCTTTTTCGAGCAATTGCCTGCTGAAATCGAGGAATCAGCGAGGGTAGACGGTGCAAGTGAACTTCAGTCGCTATGGCGGATCATCTTACCTCTGTCCTTGCCCGTCCTATCCACAATTTCTTTATTTTACGCAGTCGGGCATTGGAACAGTTACTTCGATGCTATTGTTTATATCAATGATTCCAACTTAATGCCGCTTCAAGTGATCTTGCGCAACATCCTGCTTAACGTCGCAACACAAAGTGCTGATTCGCTTGCCAATACCGGAGCTGTTAGTACGTTCGCTATACAAATGGCAGCAGTTGTCGTGACTACAGTTCCGATTTTGATCGTTTACCCATTTATGCAAAAGCATTTTACCAAAGGTGTGCTCTTGGGATCGGTTAAAGGTTAAAAAGATATTCCAACCTGAGTTGTTACGGGGAAACCGTGATAATATAGAAGCAAAGGAGAGGTCATTATGCAACGTAAAGCGATTACATTTGCTATTCTGACAGCAATGGTCGGTGTGGGAACAGTATTGTCAGGCTGTGGGGAACAAAAAGAGGTTACATCGACAGCTTCGGGTAATTCACAAGGCCAGTCTAGTCCCTTTGAAACCAAATTGAAAATTTCGATGTTTAACCAAGGAACTTTCAATGCTGCTGCTCCGATTCCTCCCCGTGAAGAAGATATCCACCGCCAAATGTTGGAGAAAGCAGTAAATATCGACTTGGAAATGATGATTCCTCAATCAGGGCAAGCAACGACTAAATTAAATACGCTCATTGCTGGCGGAGATATTCCAGATTTGATCTTCTTAAAGAGCCGGGCTGATCTTGCACAATATTATGACCAGGGCGTTCTTGCGGATTTGACACCGTATCTGGATCAATTTCCTGAATTGCAGAAACGTTTTAGCAACGACTCCTGGGAGGCGATGTCCTATCAGGGAAAAACCATTGGGGTTCCAGGTTATGATAACGTAAACGGTATTAGTCGAAGCTTCTTTATCCGTAATGATTGGCTGAAAAAGCTGAATATGGAAGTGCCAACAACACCCGACGAGCTATTTGAAGTTATGAAAGCCTTTACAGAAAAAGACCCGGACGGCAATGGCAAAAATGATACGTACGGATTCATAGGCGGTATGAATAAAGAAGGTAATCTGCAAACCTACGGCTTCGATAGTTTGATGTGGATGTTTGGTGTCAATCCTCCCTCAGCCATTGATGTGAAAGACAATGAACCGGTGTTCCTGTTTACCGACCCAAAAATGAAAGAAGCACTCGCTTATATCAATAAAATGATGGAAGCTAAAGTTGTAGATCCAGACTGGGTGACGATGAATACTCCCGATTTATTGGACCAAAAGTTATTTAAGGGTAAAGTTGGCTTCATGATAAGAGATGCCCGCAGGTTGGAACCAGATTATCAGCAAAAAATGAAAGAAATCAGTGGAGAGGTGCCGGAATGGATCGTCATTCCTCCAATGACAGGTCCTTATGGTGATCAAATTGTAGAGAGAAAATCGTTCCAAGGCAATTCATGGGCCATATCCAAGAAAGCGGATAAGGACAAAATCATTCGGATCTTGTCCATGCTAAATTATCTCTTTACGGACAAAGAAGCATATCCGAATTTTGCATACGGAATTAAAGGGATTCATTGGGATTTGGTAGACGGCAAGATCAAAAATAAAACCTCCGAATTATCAAAGGAGATGAAAGAAAAGTACTTATGGGTCGATCATTATAGAATGCCGCGTCGTGGTGATGATGCTGAGTACTTCAGCTTCCAGAATCCTAAGACGGCAGAAGCTTTTGAGAACAACCAGAAATACGTGGCGGCTACGTTGCCCGGGAATTTATTGACTGAAGACCCGAACGATTCATTGGCAGCTGACCGCCAACGTTACATTAATGAAAGCTTGGTCAAATTTATGACTGGCAAAGAACCTCTTTCGAACTGGGACAATTTCCTCAATACATTGGAAACTAAGTTTGACATGCAGAAGTATAAAGACTCAGTAATCAAGCAATTTAAAGAAGCAGGCTTAATCAAGTAAATCAAGTAGAAACGGCGCCGTCCTTTTAAAGGACGGTACCGTTTCAGCGAGAAAGATAAGGAACATTTATGCGCGAAGCATATAAATTCTTATCTTTTAAACGAAGAGAGCGGCCATAATTAGCCCCTCTCTTTATTGAAATATAAGAAGGTTAAGTTTTACTTTTTACTTTATACTTTATCCTTCTATTTTTCGAAGAAACGCTTATCGTCCTTAAAAAGGACGCCGAAGGCGTTTCTTCTTATCATATGCTATTATTTGTTTATTACAGATTTAAAAGGAAGATGATCGATGCGAAGAAGAATCAGCTTGCCTTTAAAACTATTTTTTATCGTGTTTGCATTTGTATTAAGCTGCATAATCTTGATAAGCCAATTGTCTTATCGCTATGTCCAAAAGGAAATAAGAACCTCTGACATTTATTACACCAACCAAATACTTGATAAGATTGATCAGTATTTCACAGTTAATTTTTCCTCCTTCCAGACGATGCTGTTCTCGGTCGAGTCATCGGTGAAAGCCAACATTGACAATCCGGACGTGATTAAAAAGCAATTAAGAGAGCTGTATGAACTCAACAGTAATTACGTCAGTAATATTTATTTGATCAAAAGCGATTTATCTATTCTAGGCGGAAGTACACCTACCCGAATATTTGATGAACCTTTAGCTGAAAGAGAACCATTGTTTGATGCAGCTGACAAGAACAGAAGGATTACATTTGTCAGTGATCCTTACAAATCTAAATATTCCGGCTGGACAGTTACGATGGTCCGATATCTGAACAGCGCTCCGTTTCCTATGGCCATTGCGGTAGATTTAGATCTAAATGCCATTGAAGAAACCTTGTTCAAGATTAATAAAAAAGAACAAATGAATTTGGCTCTAATCACCGCATCGGGAAAAATCATTGCCGGATTTTCGGAAAATAAAGGCCCCCTGAATGTTCAAGATCATACTTTTTCAATCGGTGAAACGTCAGCGGAACAAATTCTGGATACTACAGAAACAAACCTTCAACTGCACACCAAGGAGGGGATTCAGGTCTCCCTTCTGAAAAAACCGACTGAAAAATTCAACTGGACCATCATCTCAATCAACGATGAATCACGCCTAAAAGCTGCTTTATCCAGATTGGAAACCTATTATATAGAGCTTCTAGCTGCAGGTTTTCTCTTAAGTCTGTTCGTTTCCTTCTTTATTGCCAAATATATAAGGACTCCGCTCTATGCACTCAAAACAAAAATGAAGCGGGTGGAGCAAGGCTCCCTCACAACTACAATATCGATCAACCGAAACGATGAGTTTGGAGATCTTTCCCGAGCATTCGATCGTATGCTGCAGCAAATTGTGGAACTGATTCGGGGAGCAGAGCTTCATAATGAACTTGAACGCAAGCTGGAAATTCAAGTACTGCAGTCTCAAATAAACCCTCATTTTCTGTATAACACGCTTGGTTCTATCAGCAATGTCATACGACTCGGACAAATAGAGAAAGTAGATGTGGTGATTGAGTCTCTTATTTCAATATTGGAATATGGGATAGCCGACGCTTCGGAGAAGGTATCACTGCGTCAGGAATTGCAAAATGTATCGGACTATATCGCGATCCAGAACATCCGCTATAACAGAAACTTCCACTTAATCGAAAATATCGAAGCAGGGCTAATAGATTTTCCGGTTTTTAGAATGCTGCTGCAGCCCCTTGTGGAGAATAGTATCTTCCATGGTTATAACGGTGGGGGGATCGAAGGCCCTATTACTATTCATGCGTACAGGGAGGGCGGCAATGTCATCATAGAAGTAGTTGATCAGGGCGAGGGAATTCCAACTGATAAAATAAAGCATATTTTAATTTCAGAACCGGGGGATGTGGAATTGAAAAGAAAAAGAATCGGGTTAAACAATATTCATGACCGAATCAGACTTCACTACGGAGAACAATTCGGGCTCCAAATCATAAGCATACCTAAGGAAATAACCCGGGTTCGCGCCTTATTCCCAGCAGGCTTGTTTAAAGGAGATGCATGATGATGAGAGACTACACCTGCTTCATTGTTGACGATGAAGATCTAATCATTCAGAGATTGGAATTGTTTTTTCACGAGCTCTCCCTTAGGGATAGGCGATTTCATTTAGTGGGAAAAGCGAATAATGGGCTGAAGGGGTTAGAGGAGATCGTAAAGCTTAAGCCGGATATCGTGATATCTGATATCGTTATGCCGCGAATGGATGGGATTTCCATGATTGAGCAGCTAAAGCCAAAGCTTCCCCATACCCAATTCATTCTTTTGACCGCTTATTCATCCTTTGAATACGCCCAGAGAGCTATTCAAGCCAACGTATTGGAGTACATTGTTAAGGTTCCGCTCAGGGACGCGGATTTGGATCGAGCTTTAGATAAGGCAGCCGGGATTTTAAATGAGGTAAAGAAAAAAGAAGCGGAATTTCAATCGTTAAACGTATCCGTGCTTGAAAATAAATATAGAGTCCGCAAGCAATTTTTTAACGAGCTTATCAGAGGCGAAATTCCTTCTCATCGGGCATCGGATTTTGCCAATCGCATGCAGTTCCATTTTTTTCAAGCCAACTATCGCTGCTTCATTGTCGAAATGAATATGTATGAAAGTTTCCGAAACGATTATTCAGCGTCTGATCAAAACATCTTGCGGTATGCGATTACAAATATAATCGAAGAAACGGTGATGAATGGCGGCAGTGGTGTAGCTGCGGATCTATCCGATAATCGTTTTATTGGCTTTCTTTCCTGGGAAAATAATCGTAGTGATCTGGAAACGGAATATGATTGCCAGACACTGGGGGGGCAGATCGTCTCCCATTTGCATCAATATTTGAATCAAAGGGTATCTGTCGCTTTTGGAGGTCAGCACCGAGGCTGGGAATCCATCAAACAAGCTTACACGGAAGCACAAAATGTGAGTGATGATTTCTATTATCATACAGAGAAAGTAGTAAAAACACCCATGCATCGGTTCCATTACCATAATGACAGAAAAGAAGAATTTCAGCAGAAACTGGCTGATTTTCTTGCTGGGGTGAAAAGAAAGGTTTCCAAGGAAGAGCTGGAGAAAGCATTTGCTGATCTGAACCAATTTGTTACGGACCATAAAATCCATAAGTCCATCATGGCGCCTATGCTACGAGACTTGTACAGAGACATTATTGTGAAGTTTAAATCGGGGAACAAGTTGGCCACGGAAGTAGCAGAGTTTCCCATAGAATTTTTAGCTTTTCGGGAGCAGCTTGCCTATATTGGCGACTTTACCTTCGAATATGTACACGCTGGCCAACTTTTACATCGTATAGAAATCATGAGTGCTATGCGGTTTATAGAGAAAAACCTGAAACAGCGATTAACGCTCGAGGCGATTGCCGAGGAAGTGAATTTAGCTCCATCGTATTTTAGCAGCTTATTCAAAAAAACAATGAACGAGGGCGTTATCAGCTACATCAATCGTAAAAAAATCCAATTAGCTCTCGAGCTGTTAAATGTTCAGGATTATTCTATATTGGAATTGTGCGAGGAAGTAGGAATTGTGAATGAAGGTTATTTTTGCAAATTATTTAAAGAATATACGGGTGATACTCCTAAGCAATATCGGATAAAAATGACACGGTATGAATCCAATTAAGGTTGCAAAAAATGTGTGATTTTTTCGCGAAATCATGTAAAAAAAAAGGGAGCAAAAGGATTACCATGATAGAAGGATCTAATCATGGAGGTTATCAAAATGGAGCTTATTAAAGCAGATGTAACCGTCGTCGGCGGAGGTATTGCTGGGATATGCGCTGCCATTGCTGCCGCACGCCAAGGGCTGCAAGTGTCACTTATTAATGATCGACCGGTTCTTGGGGGAAATGCGAGCAGCGAGGTCAGGGTTCATATCAACGGGTCGGCATATCTCGGAAACAGTCCATCCTATTATGCACGCGAAGGAGGGTTGGTGGAAGAACTCAAGTTGAAGATTTTCCACTATAATCCGTTATACAACAAGAAGCTGATGCTTTCGCTTTCGGATACGGTCTTGTTGGATATGGTCTATGCTGAGCCTAACATTTCTCTATTTCTGAATACATGCGTGCATGAAACGGGCATGGAGAACGGCAGAATTAAATGGGTGGAGGGCCTTCAATTGGCTTCCGAAAGGAAATTTCGTTTTGAAAGCCGAACCTATATCGATTGCTCCGGAGATGGAGTTGTCGGATATCAGGCAGGTGCTCTCTTCCGACGGGGGAGAGAAGCGAAACATGAATACAAGGAAGAATTGGCTCCTGAAGTGGCGGACCATTACACCATGGGCGATACGATCCTGTTTCAAGCCCGTGACGTAGGATATTCCGTTCCATACAAAAGACCTGGCTTTGCGTATGATATTACGAAGTTGGCCTTTTTCGATAGTATCAGAAAAGGCTTGAACCATCGGGCTTTTCCAAGAAAAATCAACGGGCTTGGCGGATTGTGGTGGCTGGAATACGGCGGACATATGGATATTATCAAAAATAATGAAGACATCGCGTTGGAACTGCGGAAATTGGTGTACGGGATTTGGGATTATCTCAAAAATAGCGGTGAATTTGATGATGTAGACAATCTCATCTTGGATTATGTATGCCCGATCCCGGGAAAGCGGGAGTCGAGGAGGTTTATTGGGGATCACATGTTGTCTCAGAACGATCTCACAGCAAAGCCGCATTTCGAAGATGCTGTATCCGTCGGTGGATGGTATATGGATTTACATGCTAATAAGGGCATCTACGATGAGGGGCCGGCTACAGCTTGGAATTTCGTGCCCGGATTGTACAATATCCCTTTCCGCAGTTTATATTCACGAAATATTCCTAATCTCTTGTTCGCTGGTCGCAATATAAGTGCTACCCATGTGGCTTTCGGATCTACAAGGGTTATGGCAACCTGCGGTTGTATGGGGCAGGCGGTTGGAACAGCTGCTTCTTTGTGCTCGAAATATGAGGTAGACCCCGCGGCCATAGTCGAAGCTCATATGGGGGAGCTGCAGGCGCTACTGCTTCGAGACGGGCAAACCATTGTAGGCCTTCAAGAAGAATTGGATCCTTACTTCGCTGACGGATTAACTATTCGTGCCTCGTCTCAGCGCAGTTATGACAATCTTCATCCAACCGAAGAGATTTCCTTGGAGAAAGGGTTATGTTTGGTCTTGCCGATTCAGACATCCGTGGCTGAAAGCGTACGGATCAAAATTAAAAATAGGTCCAAGCATTCGGAAACTCTACATGTGAAGCTGTTTGGCGGGGAACGGAAGGAAAACTACATTCCAACCAGCGAGTTGAGAGACTACCACTTGGTTATTACAGCCGGTCATGACGACTGGATTACGCTAGACTTGGACTGCAAGAAACCGGCTGACGACAAAATCTACATCATATTGGAGGGCACGGCGAGCCTTGCCATATACGGTAATGAAGAGAAATTGACAGGTGCGGTCAGCTTCCATTATAGGCCGGAAGAGCCGTCCAGGCTGAAGAAATTCAATAAGAGCATTTGCTTTAAGGACCTGATGCCAGCTCAGAATATGTATAGTCCTGAGAATGTTGTCAATGGCTACTCCAGACCTTATGGCCAACCGAACGGCTGGATTTCTGAACATTCGAAAGGACAGGAATGGTTGGAATTCTGTTTTACAAGCCCCAAAAATCTGGACGAAATCCATCTTGTTTTTAATTCGCAGCTGGATTTGGAGCATTTCAACGATCCGATCGAGTCCCTTATTCAAGATTATGATATGACCTTGACCTTAGAAGACGGAACCGATAGGACAATCATAACTCGTGGGAATTATCTCACCTTGAATAAACATAAGGTGGATGAGAAACGTGTATCCCGAATCCGGATTAATTTCTGCGCAACTTATGGTTCGCCTTATTTCGAAGTGTTTGCTGTAAAATTGTTTACTCCTAAAATCGATAAATGAGGTCAGGTGAAGTCACGATGAAGGAATTATTCCCTCGTAAAGGGCTCCCCAATATAATTCAAAAATTGGAAAATGGGGATACCGTAACAATCGTCTATTTCGGCGGCAGTAATACACGTTCTGAAGGCTACAGGGTCATGACGGCGGATTGGCTTCGTAAGCAATATCCTAAGGCGGATATCCGCTCTGTGAATGCAGGCATTGATGGGACAGGATCGGATTTGGGCTGTGCCCGTTTGGAGACAGATGTACTGCGTCATCGGCCTGATCTAGTATTTGTTGAATTTGTCGGTAACGATGGCGGAGATCCCGAATCCAAGGCGCGTATCGAAGGGATTGTCCGGCAGATCCGCAAGCGGAACCGGTTTACCGATATCCTGTTCGTTTATACGCTGAAGGAGCGGGATGTGGCCTTATTTCAGTCTGGGGAATACCAGAAGGGGGCTATAATGCAAGAGGAAGTGGCCGACTATTACGGCATTCCTTCGATTCATCTAGGCGTAGAGGTCAGTCACTTGGTGTCGGAGGGAAAACTCGTTTTTACCTCAAGGGAAGACTTGTCCATTTCCGGAGCCGTTGTTTTTACGCATGATTCGATCCATCCGACTATTCCCGAGGGACACCAGATTTACACGGATACGATCACCCGGTCATTTGAGAAAATTAGAGAACTTCAGGAGCATCCAGGAAGGTCAGTACATCACTTACCTCAGAATCCGTTAGTCCCGGCTAATCCTTGGGAGTATGCGTCCATGCTGTCACTGGATAGTTTTACCGATTTTTCCGCAGGATGGTCTTATATGACTCCCGATGATTGTGCTTTAGTGCGTGAGTACAATTGGTTGTTTCCCGGCCTGTGGCGAGCAGTCGATCCTGGAGAGGCTATTACGGTGCAGTTCGAGGGAACCCATATCGGGTTATTCGATATCGGGGGGCCAGATTCTGGCAGATTGAAGGTGTCGGTGGATGGTGGGGAACCCTTTATTGTCGATCGATTCACACTATACAACGATCATAATCGAAATCAGTATGTATTCTTGCCGGAGCTCCCGAATGGGAAACATACGGTTCGCTTTGAAGTCGATACCGAAAAGACAGACAAAGCGGCTGTGTTTGAGGCATGCGGCAATGAACGAAGTATTGAGCATGTTCGGAAGCATCCAGATTGGTATGATCAAACGGTGATCCAACTTGGGAAGTTGTTATTGGTGCAGCCGCCATTATAATTAATCATAAGGTTTTATTCAATTGAAAGACCTATATCATACTGACTGCAGTTGAGCGGCCAGTTATGATGTAGGTCTCTTTTTTAAAGGAAGACAAAGTCGTTTCTTCTTGCTTAAAATCTTATAAGAAATTCTTAAAATCAAAGAAATTTCACAGTTCTGTGACATGCTATGATAAAAACGACGGAGCGGGATTAGCCAGAAGGATACGGCTGGTTGCTTCTTTATGATCTTCGAACAAAGGAGGGTTTTATTATTTTGAAAGCGTTATCAACTTAAGGGAGGCTATGAATTGTATGATAAAAAGGAAGCTGTTTTTCTTAATCGTTTTCATCGTGACGATATTAGTTCCTTTCAGCCTAGACGGAATAAGGACCGCTTATGCAGAGACCTTACCGTATAAGACGATTATCATCGATGACGGGAGCATCACGATCAATGATGTTGTGACACCTGATGTGGGTAACGAGAACAACGGATATTCGGCTCCGAATTGGACCACAAGTACAGGGGTGAAGGGGTATGATAACTCCAGCTCCAAATATACGAGTACAGCAGGCAGAACGATATCATGGAATCCACGATTGGAAGCGGGAACGGCGAAAATTTCGTTATACAAGCTTAACTGGGAAGATAAAGCGGATAGCAATGTAAAAATTGAAATCGTCCACAATGGAACGACGGATGTTCTTTTTATGGATTTGAGACCTTCATTTGGCGCTTCTGTGGGATGGGTTGATTTGGGAGAGTACTATTTTTCTGGAGCTGGTAACGAATTCGTTAGATTAACTCGGTCTACCAGCACAACCAGCACGATACTTACTCGTGCAGATGCGGTTAAGTTCGAAGGGAATATTCAGCAAAAAGAGCCTCATAAGACGATCATCATAGATGATGGAAGCCTCACGATTGATGATGTCGTCACCACTGATGTAGATAACGCAAATAACGGGTTCTCCGCTCCTGATTGGACTACAAGTACGGGAGTGAAGGGATATAATAATTCCAGTTCGAAATTTACCGATGCAGTAGGAAGAAGCATCACATGGAATCCGCGATTAGAAGCAGGGACAGCGAAAATTTCGTTCAACAAGCTTGATTGGGCGGATAAAGCAGACAGTAACGTTAAAATCGAAATTGTTCACAATGGGATAACGGATGTCATGTTTATGGATCTGAGACCCTCGTCGGGGCCATCGGCCGGATGGGTTGATTTGGGGTCCTATTATTTCAGCGGTGATGATAGCGAATTTGTCAGACTAACTCGAACACAACCTACGACCGGAAAGATCATTACGCGAGCCGATGCGGTCAAATTTGAAGGGAATATACGGCAGCAAGCTCCACCGTTGCCTCCGCTGCGCAGCCGTACATTGGCGAATCTCAGTTACACGGAAAAAGGCAGCATCGAGAATGCCAGCTATAAAGCGACCTTTTATGAAGCAGCTTGGGATGAAGGGAAAACTATCGTTCGTGATATGTTCTACAAAGACACGGATACGGGGAACTGGGTGCCTGTCAATAATGTAGCGGAAAGACTTGAAGAACAATGGGTCTTATTGGATGGAAATGCGGGGAGTCGAACCAATTATTACGATACGATGAACAAACGTTGGATTACATTCGACGAGATCGTTTTCCCAGACAGCCACACGGCGGTATTAACCGATTCTTCACATGAAAGCGATTACGATTTACAAGTGAACTGGTCCATGTCAGGGGACAAACCTGATGTTTCCTTCGCCTTTACACCTCGCAGGGATGGCAATTATGTAATCGGTTATCAGTCCTTCACAACAGAGCAAATCTCAGGCGTCAATGAAGTGTTAAATGGTTTCAGGTCACACGACAAAATGGTAGGTTCAGTGGAATCAACAAGCTTAAGGGAACTAAGCGCTCCGATGAGTCTAATTGAGAAGAATGACGGTTCGGGGAATCCATTGACATATGGGGTATTTGTACCGTCGGATGAGCTTCCGGTTGAATTTGAACCGACG
The DNA here is from genome assembly GCF_037970385.1 of Paenibacillus sp. FSL R5-0928. Lineage (NCBI taxonomy): Bacteria > Bacillati > Bacillota > Bacilli > Caryophanales > Paenibacillaceae > Paenibacillus > Paenibacillus sp. FSL R5-0928. Next base: position 3,755,907 of record NZ_CP150225.1, read on the forward strand.
GGAGGCGTTACGAAGCAAAGGCTTGGCATGAGCCTTGTCAACAACGAAGGCAGCGTGCAGCCAATCTTGTATGCTCCTCAATTAGGGACCTATTCGCAAATGAACGCAGAAAGCACTTATCAATTTCATATGGGACTAATCGCTCAAAAAAGCAAATTGTATGAGTCCTACGCGGATATTCTTCGCAAAGAGTACGGTTATTCTGCATACAGGGAAAATGTATCAGATCAGTCGCTTACTGACGCGATGTTCAATATGATCGATTTACTTAAGATAGAGCCGCAAGGAGATGACTCTGTTGATTATGTCCCGTCACCCAGCGGGTGGTGGAGCCGTGCCAAGGGCTTTATTGACATCGAAAACGAGGATAGCGTTCGAACAAGCTCGAATGCGGTTCTTTTGGGGGCTTACTATTTGACTGGGGATGACCAGCTCTACGATACGAGAGCATTGCCGTCCGTCCAGTATGGCTTATCGCGAAATGGTATAGGCTGGTCGCCGACGCAAAAGCCAGTATACGGTGTGCCGTCGTTATGGAAAATGGCAACCTTGCCGTTTGATTTTTCAAGCGTAACCGCTGTCAATCAGATGATGGGTACTTCGGCAGGAATTGGGGCGCTGGCACAAGAAGAGTACCTCGTACGTGATCCTGACCAGAAAGACCGGGGTCCTGTTATTCAGCCCCTGATGATGTATCGTATGACGGGAGATGCCCAGTATTTACAGGCTGCCAAGGATGCAGCCGACAGCTATATCATGCAGCATATTGATACGCCTGCATCTGTTAATGTTAGTAAAAATGAGTTCATTTATTATTATAGCAAGCTGTGGATGGAGATCTTGGAGCTTTACGAGGAAACTCAGGATCCCAAATACTTGAATGCTGCTTATAAGGAAGCCAAACGGTATGCAACGATGTTCGTTGCTCGTCCGGTTCCTGAAGGTGCCGTTACGATTCCGCAGCCTGAGACGTATAATTACGCGGAGTCGTTCCATTGGCCGGAAAGTGGTAAATATCAATATCCTCGGATCAAGCTCCCAGAAGATGTAGCCGGAGGCGTACAAGCGGATAGTTGGCTTGTTTCTCCCAATGGATTGACGTTTGAAGCGGGAAGTACAACTGGCTATTATCGGATGAATGCTCAGGAAGCTCCATTCATGCTGAGATTGTCGCTCTATACTGGAGATAAACTGCTGCAGGATATTGCTCATAATGCAGTTATTGGACGATATTCTAGTTATCCAGGTTATTACTATAAGGGCTTCGCCGTTAGCCAACTTGAGCCAGAATTTCCTCTGGAAGGCCCAAGCGGGGCTACATCCATTTATTATCACCATATCCCGGGACAGCTCGGGCAAACGATGGATTATTTGATCAGCGAACAAATGTTGAAATCGAAAGGTAGTATTACATTTCCTTCTGTTTTTGAAACTAATTTTTTATGGTTCAAATATCACCTCTATGGAAATAAACCAGGGAATTTTTACGGTAATTCCGACGTTTGGCTCTGGATGCCCAAGGGGATTATTAAGACCAACCATCCTCAATTGAACTGGATAACGGGAGAGAGCGGGAATAAATTCTACATCGGGTTAAGCAACGAATCGTCAGCTGAAGTCCAGACTCCGATCGAATTGAATGCACAAATCATTGGGTTCAACCCGGCACAAGATTATACTGTAACCATCATCCGCGACAATGGCACACCAGAGCAAGCGGTTATGAGTGGCGGAATCATTCAAGCCACGGTTTCAAGCAAAGGAATAACCGCTATCATTGTAGAAGGACTCAACATTGATGTGCCGCTGCACCAGGTCAGAACTGCTGATACATCGGATGCAAGCTATTTCTTCGATATCCACAGTCCAATAGATGCGGTTAAAGGTATGCTGATCGTCAAGCCCGACGAAACGGCCTATGATGCTTATGTGCAGGCAAAAACGACAAAACCAGCGACGATCCATTATTCCTTGGATGGCGGGGCGACGTATACGACGATTCCAGATACGATTTATCCGATGGAATGGTCGATACGGGTAAACGATTTATCCCAAACCTTCACTTATTATGTGGAATCGGACGGGAAACAGACTCGCAAGCGGACACTCTATTTGCCTGATCAGGTACAAGAAACTCCGGTTCAACCGGATTGGCAGAAGGGTTCATCGATCATTGTGGATAATACGGAGGCGGAGACAGAAGGCGTCTGGATACGGGATACAACCGCTAACGACTATTACTATGATAACTATGTGTACGCCAAATCGGCTGCCGGCACAGCGACAAGCAGAATTAAATGGCAGCCTGAGCTGCCGGAAAGTGTTACTTACAGTGTGTATTACAAGCTTCCGCAAATAACCGCTACAAGTGAAAATTGGGCAACGAATGCCTCATTTACCGTTTATTATAGTGGAGGCTCCGAGACGGTTACCGTTGATGAGACAACGGCCAATGGGACTTGGGTGCACCTGGGAGATTATCCTTTTGCAGCAGGCGATAGCGGATATGTCGAGTTAACCAATAAGGCCAACAAGTCACGGGTAGTTGCCGATGCGATGATGTGGGTCGATCCAAACAGTATGCCGCAATTGGAGTCTGTGGTGATCCTGTCGGATCGGAGTGAACTGCAAATGACTCAAACCGCACAACTAAGCGTGACCGGCTATTTGGATAACGGTCTGATTGGTGATCTATCACAGGCAAATGTGCAATATTTCGTTGATCGAACCGATCTGGCTGAAGTGGACAGTAGCGGTATGTTGACCCTTCTAAGTCTCGACGGAGAAACGGATCATATTGAGGTATGGGCCACTGTAACGATTGACGGGGTGACCTTAACAACGCCGTCTTTGACAATTGCGATCAGGGACTTAACGGTTATTGTCGACAGCACGAATACGAATGGGTTATACACGACAGAAGGATCTTGGAGCCAAAGCAATTTAGCCGGATACAAAATTGGGGTTAAGTCCCGTTACTCTACCGTGCAAGGATCATCAGCGACGTGGAAAGGCCAGTTCCCAGAGGGGAAATATACGGTCTCCATCTACAAGCTCGTCCATACGACGGCAAACGATAATTATGTCAAAGTAGAAGTGAAGCATCAGTCGGTTACCGAGGTCACGTATATTGATGCAACCGTCGGCTCCTCAGGTTGGGTTAATCTAGGAACGTTCGACTTTACTGGAGACGGCAGCGAGTATGTTCGTCTAACCAGGGTTACTCCGACAACGGTAGATCCGCCAACTCTACCTGCCGATATGATTTATACGAGGGCTGATGCAGTCAAGTTCGAACGGCATTCCGTTAGCCCGGAATTGCTTGCAAATGGGGTGCCAGGTAAACCGGCACTTTCGAATAATAGCGGTGTTGCCACAGGCATAAATGATGGCAATTACGAAGTTACGATGAATATGTGGTGGGGAAACAATGGCTCACTGTATAAGTTGTACGAGAATGGCCAATTGATCCAAACGAAGTCACTGGCCGATGTTTCGCCTGCTGCCCAGACTTCCATTATTCCTATTCAAGGAAAGCCGAATGGAACCTATGTGTATACATGTGAGTTATCGAATTTGTATGGAACGACTTCATGTGATCCACACACCGTCACCGTGACTGAGGCGAATCCCGGCAAACCTGTGTTGTCTAGTGACAACTGGGATCAAGATGGGGACTATAACATTACTGCTAATATGTGGTGGGGCACGAACGCAGCACAATATCGATTATATGAAAATGGCGAACTCATTGAAACGCAATCTTTATCTTCACAAACACCAAGTGCTCAATCGGCCATTACACAAATCTCAGGGAAAACTCCTGGCATTTATCAATATCACTGTGAGTTTATGAATGGAAGTGGAACTACGGAAAGTGATACTATACAGATTATTGTAAAATAAACCTATGAGCTGAGTGGATGAGAACGATCCATTCGGCTTTTTATTTCTAGGAATTTAGTATTGAATTATGCAAATCACTTGTAAAACGATGATGTAAGAAGACAGTACATTTTTGGAACATATGCCGGAGCATCCGATCGTATTTAATCTAATCTTTCAAAGCTCACAACTGGGTGATATTTACACGATACTGCTCATGCTAGATCAGCAGGGCGATTTCAGCCAACCGTATTATTTTGAACGTGAGATGTGCCAGATTAAAAAATATAACTATGTGCATCCTTGAAAAATCAATTACGGCTTTGATCGGCCCCTCCGGTTGCTAGAAATCAACCTTGTTGCGAACGATAAATCGAATAAATGATCAAGATCAGGATATGAGAGTGGAGGGAGGCATCCAGATTTCGGGATATTTAATCTTTAATAAAGAGATACGAGCAAATGTCGCAATGGAAATGGTTCTTATTCTCCTATAATCGAAATGAAGTCCATATAGCTGCACATCCAGTGATACTACGGTTTATAGAACCGTCGCTGCCCTAAGCAAAAGTAACAAAGCCTGACGGATTCATATCCGCCAGGCTTTGTTCAATTAAGAGCCGTAAACCTCGAAATCGAATATTGAATAACCGTATACGGTCCCTCTAGCAGTACACAGCACTCTGACGTAACGTCCGCTATTTGCGGTAAATGTAATATCGTCAATAGAACCATTACCGGTCGTTGTTACGTAAGTATCCGTCCATGTTGTTGCGTCGTTAGACACCTGAACTTTGTAGCCTTTAGCGTAAGCATCTTCCCAATTTAACTTGACGCGGTTCACACTTTGGGTTGCACCCAGATCGACGTAAATCCATTCATTGTTGCTTCCTTCCATGCTCGCCCAACGGGTAGTGGAGTTGCCGTCTGTTGCCTTGGAAGCTTCAAATCCTGCACCTTCGATAGAGCTGGCTACCGCTGTCTTACCTAGCGCAAGGTTGGTGTTGTCAGGAGAAGTTGCACTTGTAGTTGCTGTTGCGGTATTGCTGTTAGCAGACAGGTTGCCTGCGGCATCGACAGCTTTCACCGTAAAGCTGTAAGCTGTCGATGCGGTAAGTCCGGTATCGCTGAAGGATGTGTCTGTAGGTGCGCCTACTTCCACGCCGCCACGGAAAACCCGATAGCCTGTTACACCGACATTATCTGTGGAAGCAGTCCAACTCAGATTAATTTGGCTGCTTGAAGCTGCTGTTGCGGTCAGATTCGTTGGATCCGAGGGAGCTTGTGCATCCGCTGCACTGTAGGTAGGCTTCCACCAGTTCCCCGAGATGAACAGTAGGTTCAGCATGTTAAAGGAGTCGCTAAAGTAACTTTCCTTTTTGTTCTTCATCCAGTCCCAACCGGCATTGACCCAAGCTTGATGCGTGCTGGTAGTCGTCGCTGCGGAGATGAAAGGCGCTACGAATACCGCTGTTGCATAAGTACCGCGATTCGAACCGTTCAGTTGGTAACCGTCCTTCACATTGTTCGGATTGTTGCCTGTTTTTCCTTTGATCCATACCACCATTTTATTAGCGATATCCTTACCGCGGGTATCTCCGTACAAGGCGTAATCCATTACGATCCGAAGTGGTACACGGCTTGCATTGTAGTTGTATTCATTTGTTTCAGGGAACTCTTCCAAATAGTTTGGGGGAGCCGGCTTAGGCGGGTTGCCTACCACGAAGTCCGATATCAGACCTGTGCTAGACGAATAAGCTGCTGTAAATTGGCTGTATACGTTATACAGATTGTTGATGACATTTAGCCAAGTTGAATCTCCAGTTACTTCATTGAAAGCCCGTAGATGGCTGAGCATCCAGTCGGAGGGACGGGTATTCAAGGCGCTCTTCGTATCCCAGTCACCAAGGTTCAGCCTGTTGTTAGTTGTCACATTGCTAAGCTTAATAGCGCCAATCATCTTTTTGGCTTCAGCCAAATAATTGATCGTTCCGGTCGAGCCCCATTGGCGATCAGCTAGAATAAGGGAGTAAGCGATATCGAGGTCCCCGTCTGTTGCCGAACCGAAGTGCCCTTGAGCCCCAGTACTATCTGCTACTACCCATCCCATCAGGTTCGGGTTGTTAGAGCTCTTGAACGCTCTAGCCGTTTTGAACAAACCGTCATAGATTGTTCTGGAATTCGTATCGTAACCGGCCATAAGCACGGTAATGACCATACCGTATCCTTGGCCTTCCGATGTGCCTAGCGGATCGAAGCCGTCCGCTTCGCCAGTAATGTCACCTTTTACATAGTATCCTCCAGGCAGCGAGGACAGGTTGTTTTTAAGATAAGTAGCCTTCCAGTAGTCATAGTAGGAAGCTACAGAACTATTCAACGAGGATTGACTGACGTGGTTTGGTTTAATGATACCCGGATAGCTGACTTGTTGAGGAAACGGTTTCAATTCACCCGCTCCATGAGCTTTTGGTTGAAGCGGTGCAGGTGCGGCTAATGTCGATAGAAGCATAACCGCCGAAAGCATAACAAGTAACATCACTTTCATTGTGCCTGAGGTCGATTTCAATGAGTACATAAAAATTCCTCCTTAAGTGATGGTTAGTTTAATTAACGTCAATGAATCCTCCTTCCCTTTAGACTGATCTCCAAAGTAACACGCTTAGCAATAAGTGATATTTATGTCTATAAAGTTTAAGCGCTTTAACTTTAGGGTGGAAGTGACATTTACTTATATGCTGAAAAAGATTTGGAGATACGTGCTTCCTTAGGGAATCATCGCATCCTCAACGTTACTATTAACACTTTCATTGTGCCCGAGGTCGATTTCAATGAGTGCACAAAAATTTCTCCTTAAGTGACGGTTTTTAATTAACGTCAATGAATCCTCCTTCCCTATAGTCTGATCTCCAAAGTAACACGCTTAACAATAGATGTTATGTAAGCCTATAAAGTTTAAGCGCTTTAACTTTAGGGCGGAAGTGACATTTGACTTATATGCTGAAGAGATTTGAAGATATGCGCTTCAATAGGAAATCATCGCATCCTCAACGTCACTTTTCACCTATAGGTAGAAATTGCTAACCCAGCAGCATTACTTATGCTCAAATGTATCACAACTATTTTCGCCGTGTCTAGGTGTTTGTGAATAAAATTTAAAAATTAATATCCATAAATAAAAGCGTTTACACCAAACGACAGTTCCTTTATATGATATTGATCCCCTAGCACACGCTTAAAAGCGATCCAGGACTGCTTTTTATAAGTCAAATTTGTTCTAATTCAGTCTAAATAAGCGCTTACATTAGGGGTTAGCTAAACTTACAATTATGTCTAACCATTTAAATTTGGGAACTTCTCCTACAATGGCGACGAATTTAACTGTTATAGACTTTCTATCAAAGTCAGGTTGAATATTGGAAAGGGGGGGCGTCATGGGGATTACAAGATCAAAACCAATAGTGATTATCTTGTTTACCGCTCTGATTGTTCTTGCTTTACTCATGTTGGGCTTAACTAACAAAAAGGCGGAGCTGCCTGAAAACTGGATATTTACAGTAGATGGATATGCCGTAACAGAGGAAGAATTTCATTTCTATGTAACAGAGCAAAGAGCTGTAACAGCAGACTATTTCTTCAGAACTTATGGGGCTCAAGTAGATGAGGGCTTCTGGACACGTAAATACGGCAAAAATCATGAAACCCCCTCTGAATACGCCAAAAATTCTGCGATGACTGCATTGCTAAAAACCAAGCAGGAGCAATTTATTGCAGATGAGCGGGGGATCGCCCCTTATAAAAGCTTTGATGAGCTAGAATCCGACATGGATGATGAAAATGTTAAGCGAGCTAAGATGGATGATTCAGGAGAGACATACTATGGGCTGCCTCAGTTTGAGTTATATCAATACATGCAATATTTAAGTGGCGCCCGTTGGCCGGATTTGGTAGAAACCCAGGTTAAGAAAACGAAAATGAGCAACGCGGAGTTACAAGTTGAGTATGCATCAAAAAGTGCGGAATATACTCGTGTTGCTGATAAATTAACGGCTGCGTTAGCGACAACGGGGCAGGCCAAGGAAGAGAAAGTGCTAAATCGTTTGGATATATCCAAAGAAGATACCGAGTCTCTTAAGTTCTGGGAGTCATTAGCTGCTGCTTCTGTAGGTGAGACAGTAATCGGTAAATATATGGACGAGGATGTCATTGCCACATTAATCACAAAACCGGAAATCACCAAGCTTAAACTGGAAGAAGTGAAAGATTCCATTATATACGAATGGGCGGAATCTGACTTGCGAGCGTTAATTACAAATACGAATAAATTGAAGATCGTGTATAACGGTAATCGATTCAGTGAATTAGTAGTGAACTAGAATAGTTAGTTTTTAAGTTTATAAAAATCTATGTCTATTGAGATTTCCATAGATACAGATTTTTTATAAAGTATAAATTTATTAATTTCAAAGGGAGGAAATTTTGGAATGATACGATCGAAATGGATGCAAAAAGCTTTGTCGATAGTTACGGCAACAACGTTGGCATTCCCTGGTCTGTTCGGCTTGGCGCCTTCATCTGAAGTATCAGCTGCGGGAGGGGGCGAATCTTTTGACTCCGTTGTACTAGAATTGACACAAGCCGCAGGTCAGGCAGGCAGGGTAAATCTTTCCTATAAAGGTTCGCCTTTAAGCAGTCTGGTTAAAGGACCGGTTATTGACGAGGTAAGTTATGATTCCAGCAATTCGCATCTTTTAACTGTTAATAATCAGGGTAACATTACTTTATCTAACGGTTATACATTTGCGTCGCCAGGTGCCCCGGGCGTCCCGGTGACAATCACGGCCACGGCAGGTTATTACCCTGACTCAGAAGTGTTATTCATGGAGGACTTCGAGAACAACAATGGTCCGATGACATCTATGAGCAAATTAGGCTCGTCCTTCACGCTGTCCGATGCACAGTCCCGCTCTGGATTGAAAGCGATTACACCATCGGATGATACGAATAATGAAAAGGTAGCCCAAGACGTGGCATTGCCGGCTGGCAGCAATTATAAGATGACGGCATGGTATTTTGACCCGTATCCTAATGAGGAGAAGACTGCGACGGATAGAACGCAATTTGCTATTGTAGATGGCAAAAATGCCACCTTTGCCGGGACATTCTATCAAAGTTCAGAGGCTGATGTTATTCATAACCCGACGAAATATACTTGGGCTTATGAACCATCATCAGCGGGTACAGCAGGCAACCGTTGGAAAGATAGCGGGGCTTTACGTTCCACAGGCTGGCATAAATTCGAGTGGCTTATTACACCGAATGGTGCGACGTTACAAATAGACGGAACATTAATATCCGATTCAGCGCAAAGTGATATTTACAAAGCTATGAAGAGCGGTACAACCATTCAGCCTAAAATAGCTGGAGGATGGAATAGCCAGTCAGGGAACAAAGCTTATATTAAAAATAAACATCTAATTGACGATTTTTATGTTGTAAAAGATGTGGCTACAACAACAGGTACCAGAACATTAACAGTGAATTTGGTACCTCCCGGCGGATTGCCAAATTTAGAAATAATCACTCAGCCAACAAGGGCAGAAGTGAAACAAAGTGAGACAGCAACATTTAGCATTACGGCATCAGCCGCTGCTACTGCTTATCAATGGTATGTATCTGATGACGAGACTGGCTTGAGCGGGACAAAAGTCAGCGGAGCTGATAAGGCAGTATTAACACTTTCCAATGTGGACGCAGCTTCACAACAAGGCAATTTTTATTATTGCGAAGTCTCCTCGGCAGAGGGAGTTGTGGTGAAATCCCATGCTGTACCGTTGTTGATAACCACCAATACGCAGGTGAATGCACCAATTAATCCAACGCTTGACTCGGATACGGGTATTTATAATGGCGCTTCCAATTACGGCGATACCCTTGTAACACTGTTCAAAGACGGTGGACCTGTTGGTTATTATTTATCGAAAAATGGGGGGCCCGACCAGCCTAACAATCATGAAAGGCATCATGTTCTGCCCTATGCAAGGGCACTGGGAGTGGGCAACTACACTGTTACAGCTATTGTCATAAATAATGCGGGAGATATCAGTGAAGAAGTTGCAGCATCCGGAATATTGAAAATCGAGAAATTGCCTACACCGGCAAATGCCAGATGGAACGGCACATACGCTACATGGGATCGCGTCGCTAACGCATCTGCCTATTCGGTTCAACTCTTCAGTAATGGAGTGGTTAATGGAAGCCCGATTGCAGCGACAAGCAATGATACGGCTTTGTCTCCGACTTTAAACGATACCTTTAAAGTAAAGGCAAACGGCAACGCAACGTCACGATTCTTGGACTCTGATGAATCAGGGGAGAGTGCACAATATTCAGCGAACATTGCGCTAATTCGCCAGAACGATACATTACGGGCAGGAGATAGAACGCGGTTAATTGTTGACACAGCTGATGTGTTCGTTGCTGATAACATCAGCTTCAGTCCGGCGGATCAAGACAAGAATAAGATTGAAGTTGATGATGCCGGATTCGTGACGGTTAAGAAAGGTTATATTCCGACAGGGAACGAAGAAGTTACTGTACATGTGAGCGTTGATTACTTCAATACGGCTAACACTAAATTTTATGATGGATTTGAAGGGGAGAAGAAATTTTCAAATGGTGCGAACGGATATATTCACAGCGATGTGATGTCCCGTACCGGAGGAAAGGCCGCGACATCAAGCGGCGCCGGTCAGGTGGCGACTGTTCCAGGTCCCTATAATTACGCCCCTGCAACCGGTAAGACAACAATCGTAACTGCTTGGTACTATGATGATGGCAGAGCGGCTTCCAATGACCACGCTGTCTTTGGCTTAACCCCATCGTCCAATGAACATATCGCAATAAATTATGGCAATGGAGATGGTGACTGGACGGCAAATCTGACCAATTACGCAGTCAGACCTGGTTCATCCGGGAGATTCTATCCTGTAGATGTCCAGCGAAGTGAAGGCTGGCATAAATTTCAATGGTTCGTTACATCAACAGGAACAACCTATAAAATCGATGGACAAGACATTCAAAGGCAAACAACAGATGGCGGAAATTTTGATACTCCAGTTAAGAACAATATTTCCAAGATCGATGCATTGCAGCTTGCTACGAACTGGGGCAACAAGCCAGGAACGGTTAAGGATATACAGAACAGGCATTTTATCGATGACGTATATGTTATCGATAGTGGAATAACAGCCCAAACCGGAACAGCTTCTATTACGCTAAAGCTCTTGCCTAAAGAGTATAGTCACTTGGAAGACAGCACATATGTTATGGGTCTGGACGACTATAATATCACCGTAAATCCTGATTTAGCAGATCTAGCTGGAGTGGAGATCGGCGCTGTAACACTGCAGCGGGATGTGGATTATACGGTTAGCGGTAATGTATTGAAAATTAACAAAGAATCATTCGCAAGAAATAATATCGTACCGGGGAAATATACCGTTAGACTTGATCTGTATCCTGCCGAAATCACATTCGAGTTGAACATTGTACCCCTTGAAGTCCGTGATTATTATTTCTCCAATAACGGTGACGATCATGCAGATGGACGCACACCGGCTACAGCATGGAAATCAATCTCCAAAATTAATGAATATGTATTTATGCCAGGTTCAACCATTTATCTGGATGCAAATAGCGTATGGAATGAACAAATCAGACTGCGTGGCAATGGTGAGGAAGGAAATCCGATTACGCTTACAAAATATAATACGACCGACCCTAACCAACGCCCGGTAATTAATGGTGGAGGAACAGCGTCGAGCCCATCTGGCATTTCCTTAAACGGTACCATTGAGTTATATGACGTTAACTATTGGATTGTCAGTGGAATTGAAGTAACGAACATCGGCAATGCGGCAGGTGACGGCCGTTCCGGTATCGCTGTAATGTCACGGATTTCCAAGCTGGGACAAGGACAGTTTAATATTCAAGATTATGCTGATGCTCGTATGCAAGGAATCGTCATTCGAGATAACTATGTTCATGATGTTAATGGGCTGCACCAAGCAAATGGAGCAAGTAAGGTATCCGGCGGCATCATTATTAATGGTTATGTAGATATATTGGTTGAAGGCAACAAAACCCTTCGTTGTGATAACGAAGGTATTCGCAATAATGCCTACGGGCCAAGCAATCCAGGGACTAATAACACAGGCATTACTTGGAGTAACTCAAGCTATCCTTGGGCATCCAACGCTGTGTTTAGAAACAACTGGGTTTCTAGTTCGGTTGGAGATGGCATTGTTATGTCCGGCGGGAACAACTCCCTTGTGGAACGAAATGTGGTCACAGACAACGGTTATAGCTATTTAAGCGATAAGAGCGGCAATCTGGTTACGAACTGGGGTCCAAATAATACAACACCAACATATCTAGGTTCGCAAAACTATGCAGCAGCGTGGATTATGGCAAGTAAAGGCACCATCTTCCGCTATAATGAAGCTGTGGATAACCCTTATCATGCAAGTAATGACGGTATGGCTTGGGACATTGACAACTATTGTCAGGACAATGTGTATGAATACAATTACAGCCGAAATAACTATGGTGGTTGGTACTTACAGATGAACGCTGCCAAGGGCAATATCGTTCGTTATAATATTAGCGTGAACGACGGCCGCAGCCCGGATTTTAACAAGAGTTTTAACAGTCTAATATTGCTTGCAGGAGGTTCTTCAACGAGCGAGGAATTAAGTGGCTTATACTATAACAATGTTATCGTCACACCATTGAAGAATAGCAGTTCGTTAGTATTTGACCCGACAGCCTCCAACTTGCACATTTATTTCCAAAATAATATATTTGCCTACACTGGGGCAAACAACCAGGTTGGTCTGAAAGGCGGGGGAACATCAGCTCCATTTGCAGCCGGACGTTTTACGAACAACATTGTATATCCGGCTAATCTTTTTGGCAGCATGAACGCAGGTGGAGGCGGATATCTAGGTGCAGGCGTAACAGCAACAGACAACCGCTATGTAACGGAAGAGGAACTAAATTCTATATTAAATGATTATAAATCTGCGCCGGAACATTGGATTACCAACAGCGGAACAGTGGATGCCAAGCTTGATTACAGTGCGATGAACGGGTTCCGTCTTGCTGATGGTAATAACCTGGCCTATGGTGCAGGTGCCGAGATTGTAAGCCCATATGTGGATCGGGCGAACGCTCTGCCTCATATGACGGAGAGAACAGACTTCTTCGGCAATCCACTTAGCGGAAGAACGCCTTCCATCGGCGCGCACAACCCTTATGCGGTAACTTTTGATTCCAATGGTGGCAGCGAAGTTGCGATGAAGTTCGCTGATATGGGCGGGACAATTACCGAGCCAACAGCGCCAACAAAAGAAAAAACTGTTTTCGGCGGTTGGTATCAAGATACAGGATTAAACGATGCCTGGAATTTCGTTGCTGATCCTGTTACAAGGGATATTGGATTATATGCGAAATGGGTTGAAGATGCAGGTACGTCACCAACGATTACGACGAATTCGCTTGCGGATGGCAAGGTCGGACAACCTTATTCGGCAGTTCTTACGACTGAAGGCGATAAGCCTATCAAATGGGCCGTTGTAGAGGGTCAATTACCATCAGGATTGAGCTTGGATGAAGATGCAGGTGTTGTCTCTGGTACACCGGATCAGTGGGGTCAATTTACGTTCAAAGTTCAAGCAAATAATGACGCAGGCAGTGACACAAAACCGTTCAATATAGTGATCACTGAAGATGTCTCAGTTGACACAGCTCCGAGGATTATCACTAAGAATTTGCCAAACGGCAAAGTTGGACAACCGTATACGGTAACACTAGCGGTATATGGCAGCGAACCGATTACTTGGAAGGTCCAGGGAGGTGATTTGCCAGTAGATTTGAACCTAGATGAAGCAACAGGCGTTATCTCGGGTACGTCTCAAGAGACAGGATATTACGAATTCACGGTTGCAGCAACGAATGACTTTGGTATAGATGAGCGAGTATTGAGCATCGAGATTGAAGAGGAAAAGCCAGTTATTACAGCTCCAGAGATTATCACTAAGAATCTGCCAAACGGCAAAGCTGGACAACCGTATACGGCAACATTAGCGGTATATGGCGACGAGCTGGTTACTTGGACAGTGAGTGATAATTATTTACCTGTTGGATTGAATTTAGAAGGAGCTAAGGGTGTTATTTCAGGTGTGCCTACTGAAGCGGGAACGTACAAATTCACTGTTACGGCTTCCAATCATGCTGGCATGGATACGACAGAGTTAACTATCGTAATTACTGCAAATGACAACGGCGGCAATAATGGCAATAACAATGGCGGAAGTTCAGGTGACCAAAGCAGTACGCCGACTCCTTCGCCAGAGTTATCAGTAGCGGAGCGTATTGATGCTACAATCAAAGAGCAGCTGAAGAAGGGCAATTCCATTGCATTGACGATGTCAGCCGGAAAAGATGAGCTTGAGATTCAAAGCGATACGATCGGTGCGATTATTAAAGCTGACAAACCGCTAATCGTTACGAATGACACCTTATCTGTGGAATTGTCCGCTGAATTGTTGAAGCAATTGAATACAGGAAAGCGGATGAAGGTTGTTATTAAACCTGTAGATGAAAGAGACGGAGCTATAGGGCGGGGATATGAATTGAAGATCTTCGCGGATGGCCGGGAAGTAACGGATTATACAGGGCTTATACCCGTAATCTTCGATCTGTCAAAAGAGAAGTTGTCGACGAACGATCTTAGCATGTTATGCGGTGTCATGCTTCGATTGAACGGTAACATGGAGCGTTTAGGCGGCAACTATGAGCATGAGACAGGTAAATTTACCTTCACTGCAAAAGGACTAGGTTATATCTTCGTTACAGCCAAGCCTGAACCTGTGAAATTGGAATTCACTATAGGAAAGACAGGATATAAATTAAACGGAATCGAAATGAGTATGGACGTTGCTTCAATGGTAGTTAAAGGCAGAACGTTAGTCCCACTGCGCTTCGTTGCCGAGAGCTTAGGAGCAAATGTAAGCTGGGATAACGTTATGAAAACCGTAATGATTACCTTGAAAGGTCAGACTTTGTCGATTAAGATCAGTGAACTTGCACCAGGAATGGATGTAGCAGCTGAACTTGTAAACGGTCGTACTATGCTCCCATTACGTTTCATTGCTGAGTATTTTGGTGCAAATATATTCTTCGATAATACTTCGAAATCTATTAGTATCATGAAGTAGTATTTCCTAAAATTAGCAGCTACGCTCGAAACCCTCTAACATGCACTGCCATGTTAGAGGGTTTTCTAGTGTGCGCCAGGCATGGACGATAACTTGGCAGTGAAAGTCCGCACGAACTATATAATTGTCTTAACTGGAAACAATTCTTTAGATTGTGTTAATCTGTCTAATAGTGAACTCGATTTAGAGAGAGGGAAGTTACTTGAAAAGAAACGTGTTATATATTGAAGATAATGAGAAAATAGGCAGTTGGGTAAAGGAAGAATTGGAACAACGAGGATTTTCAGTACAATGGCTACTTTCTGGTGAAGGAGCTGAAAAAGAAGTGAATCAGCATGAAATCGTTATTTTGGATATCATGTTACCCGGTTTAGATGGATTTACTGTGGGAAAACGATTAAAAAAGGCAGCTCCTGTTGTTCCAATTTTGTTGTTAACTGCTCGAACATCGATAGATGATAAGGTAGAAGGGTTACAATTTGCTGATGACTATTTAACGAAACCATTCCATACGGATGAATTAGTTGCTAGATTAGAAGTATTAATCCGTCGAAAGGGCGGAACACATCCCGAACGTATTTCATTAGGGAAATATATTGAAGTAGATCCAGAAGTTCAAATGGTATTTGACAAACACACAGGAGAAGAAATTATATTGACAGGGAAACAACATCATATTTTAATGTACTTCTTACGCCATCCTAATCAAGTTTTACCAAAAGAACAAATCTATGAAGCCATCTGGGAAGAAGCTTATATAACAGGTGATAAAACATTAATGGTACATATCCATCGACTGCGTCAAAAGCTGGAACGTCATCCAGACTCCCCAGAGATTATTGAAACGTTGAAGGGAATAGGCTATCGGGTGAAACTATGAAACAGACTAAATCATTATTTCGTCGTTTTCTAAAAGGACATTTTCTATTTATCTTTTTACCTCCGATCATACTTATTTTCTTATCTGCGTTCATTGAGTCTCCTTTTAATGAAGAAGAGCTGAATAAGTTAAATTATTTTTACGTTGTACTTCTTTTGTTTGGTTTTATTATTGTCGCATTTGTGGTAATCTCTTGGATTTTCTTCTTGAGACTTCGTAAACGTCTTAACCGCTTACAGGATGTCATGTCATTTTCAGCTAATCATAACTCATTTCCTAAACCAATATCTGTTCAAAGTGATCGTATGGATGAAATAGACCAGTTAGGCAGTTCTTTTAATTGGATGATTCAACAGCTTAAAGACAGTCGCAAGCGAGAACATGAAGAGGAATTGTTACGACATCGACTCATCGCGAATTTATCTCACGACTTACGAACACCGCTTACCATTTTGAGAGGACATGTCACCCGATTAAATAAAGAATCAATGAGTCTAGAAGGACAAAACTCATTATCAGAGATGAACCATACGATTACTAGAGTCGGAGAACTAATGGATGATTTACTTTCCTATACATTGCTTACATCAGGAAAACATCCTTTTGAGCCCACTTCAACAGATATTGGACGTTTAGTAAGAGCATCTGTTGCTGCGTGGTATCCTGTATTTGAAGAAAAAGAAATCCAGATCGAGGTTGATTTACCGACAGAGGCGACTTTTTATTGGGAAGCAGATCCTAAATGGATGACACGGGTTCTTGATAATTTATTTCAGAATATTCTTCGACATGCAGCAGAGGGGAAATTTGTAAGCATTGGGGTTGATGTAGAAAAAGAACAGATCATTGTTGCAGACAGAGGTCCAGGTATGGATAACTCATCCTATGAGCGTGGGGCGGGGATTGGTTTATCGACTTCAAATTATATGTTAAAAAAAATGAAACTGAAAGCTGACTTTACATCAAATGAAGATGGCACAAGAGTAGCTATTGGTAGAGAGAGCTTAACCTAAAGTTAACCCAGAAGTAAATAGCAGGATAACCGAGATGTAACTTTGCTTCTTTATAATTAGAACCATAACAGAAGGGAAGTGTTATGGTTGCTTACAATTAATAACTTAGTCAAACATCGCGGAACTGTGGAAATCTTATCAGGTATCAGTTTTAAAGCTAGACCTGGTAGAGTAACTGGTTTTTTAGGTCCAAATGGGGCAGGTAAAAGCTCTACGCTTCGTATCCTGCTTGGGTTAGATCGTGCCACCTCAGGGAGTGCGCTAATCAATGGAAAGCCATTCGCAGAACTACATAATCCTATAGCAACAGTAGGTGCCGCACTTGATGGATTTGGAGCTCATCGTATGCGAACAGGACGGGCACACTTGCGTTGGATTGCTCGTGCCGCAGGATTGTCTAACTCACGTGTCGAGGAAGTTTTGGAAATAGTAGGTCTTACTAATGCCGCTGGAAAAAGAGTTGGGAAGTATTCTCTTGGTATGGGGAGAAGACTTGGAATTGCAGCTGCGCTGCTTGGTGATCCAAAAATATTGATTTTAGATGAGCCCGTAAACGGGCTCGACCCAGAAGGAATTCGTTGGATTCGGACATTTTTACGTGAACGTGCTAAGTCTGGAAATACGGTGTTATTATCCAGTCATCTAATGGGAGAGCTTGCAGAGACCGTTGATGATGTGGTGATTATTAAGCATGGAACCATCGTTGCAGATGGAACTTTGGAAGAAGTAATAGGTAACTATTCCACGCTGGAGGAAGCCTTTTTTGCCCTGACATCTGAAAATGCAGGTGATGTTGTATGAGGGCATTCAACGCGGAACTATCTAAATTGATCTCCCTGCCAGGCATTTGGCTAGCCTTACTTATTGGAGCATTTGCTCCGGCAGCCATTGCTGCTTTGGACAGCATAGCACAAAAAGAGGAGATTATAGCTGGAGTTAGCACACGGCTATCGGAAGTTGGCTATATCGGGTTAGCTCTTGGTGTGCAAGGTGTTATTATTCTTGGTGTGCTTGCTGTCAGCAGTGAGTATTTGACAGAGAGCAGTGAATCAGGTGGAGGACAACAGATTACAACGAGTTTAACAGTTGTTTCATCCCGTCTTCATTTTTTGCTGGCAAAAGCAGGCGCTGTGACTGTGATCAGCATACTGCTTTGTATTGTTGCTATTATGACAACTGTGTCTGTAACGCATCTTATTCTTGGTGAATATGCCCCTGCATTTGAATGGTCCAGACTTATCGGTGCCATTTGTTACTGGACATTCACTGCTCTTTTAGCACTTGGAATTACTTTGCTAACTAAGAATGGCATCATCCCGCTTGCAGTGCTCATAATAAATTCATCCGTTGTATCATTTAGTGTCCTGTTATATAGGGTTACAAAGTTGGCGTTTTACTTACCAGATAGGGCTGGCGCTGAAATGTTTATGTTTACGGACAACACGTCAACAGGCAGTTTATTCGACAGGTTTCACACCCCCTTCACAGGCGGTTTAGTCATGTTTGCCTGGGTAGTCGTTGTTTTCATTGTTGCAGCTATTGTATTCCATAGGAGGGACGTTGCAGCATGAGTGTCTCATCTAGTAGAAAGATAACACAAATCCTTGGTGCTGAACTGGATAAATTAGTTACATTACCATTGATAGGGCTCACTCTTATGGTTACATTCATACTTAATTTAGGTTTAGCCGCAGCTTTTACTTCTGTTGATCTACAAGAGGCAGCAGGAACGCAAAATATACTGAATACAGGACTTTCTTCTATGGGATATCTTCAAGCAGGGTTTATTATTCTTGGTATATTAACTACTTGTTCGGAGTATACAGGGGGACAGATTCGAACTACTTTAACTACGATACCTTGGCGAGGGTTTCAATTATCCACGAAGTATTTGGCCTTGGCCATTATAACCATTCCTGCGGCGTCTATTACTACTGCATCAGGTGTGCTATATACCTTTATCATGATGAAAGACACAGCAGTAGTGATTGAAATAGACGAAATGATAAAATCATTAGCAGGTGCAACAGGCTATCTAACTTTAACCACACTTCTCAGTGCAGCTATAGGTGCTTTATTAAGACGAACTACTCCTGCTTTAGTGGTACTGCTTGGCTATTACTTCATTGTCAGTCCATTGTCGAAAGATTTTCTACACAATACTAAATATTTTTTTCCAGATACAGCAGGTTATTATATGTTTATGCCGCCTTCCTCCGATGAAATAAATGTCCTTACACCAATGGAAGGGACAGGTATTTCCATGTTATGGACACTGGTCTTTATTACAGCAGCCATTGTACTTTACCGTAAACGAGATGCCTAACTCTGAACTAGCTGATATGATCATTTAACTAGATCAATATACAACAAACATTAATGTTTGAATAAAAGATGTTTTTGAGCAATTCAATGAATAAGTATTTCATCTAAGAACGGACACCAATATGAGTGTCCGTTTATTTTATAAATCAAAAGAATAGTCTGGATTAATGACATAGTCTAGGATTTTAATAATAGAAAATAAATGTACAAATATCGCAAAGAATCATGAGCGAAAGTTCTGCTCACTTTTTTCTGGACTGATCAGTTCAGATATGTTATATTTCAATGACGGGAGGTGTTACTTATCGCTAGGACAAAAGAATTTAACAAAGATCAAGCGCTGCATCAAGCCATGCTATTGTTTTGGAAAAAAGGATACGAAGCGGCTAGCATACCAGATTTACTAGAAGTGATGGGCATTAGCAGATCCAGCCTTTACGATACGTTTTCCGACAAGCAAACCTTGTATACAGATGCCCTTGAGCATTATAAAAAGGGGAATTTCAATAAGCAGGCTATTCTTGAACAGGCATCAAGCGTTAGAGATGGAATTCTTCAATTTTTTGAGTATCACATTGCTTCAGCATACGATACCAGCCTGCCGGGCGGATGTTTTGTTACGAATGTAGCTACAACATTAGAGTCGCCAGATGAAAAAATTAATGAGTTGATAAAGACTAGTTTTTTGGAATTAGAGCAAGCTTTTTGTGACCTTTTAGAAAAGGGCCAGCAACGGGGAGAAATTGATAAAACGACTGATATCAAAGTGTTATCTTATTTATTGCTGAATTTACATCAAAGCATAAATATTATGGCCAAAGCAGATCAGCACCCGGAACGTGCAAAAGAGATGATTAGCTTTGTAATTGCAGGAATCTAATTTTTTTTAATTATTTTGGAACGATCGTTCCGTTATCATGTTTCCCATATTATGAAGGTGATAATTGAAGAGTATATGTTAGACTATATTTTTTTTGATTATTTTGGAACGATCATTCCGTTATTGAGAAGTCCATCAAAATAAGGAGAGGTGTCTAATGAAAGTATCGTTTATTGGGCTTGGAAATATGGGGCTACCAATGGCCCAAAATCTATTGAAAGCGGGTTATGAATTAGTCATCTTTAATCGGACCCCTGAAAAAGTTGAACCCTTAATGAAACAGGGAGCACGATATGCCAAAACACCGCTAGAGGCAGTGAAAGAAGGCAATCTTGTAATTACCATGCTTTCTGATGATGCTGCTTTGAAGGAGGTCGTCGAGGGACCGAATGGTGTTCTGAATGGATTATCGGAAAATGGAATTCACATCTCTGCCAGTACAATCAGCGTAGATCTGGCTCGAAAATTATCCGTCTCGCATGCGGAGCGAAAGCAACACTTTGTGTCTGCCACGGTGATGGGGCGCCCAGATGCCGCTAAAGAAGCTAAATTGCGTATTATTTTAGCTGGTCCGGAACAAGCAAGACAACGGGTACTTCCCGTTTTAACAGCAATGAGTCAAGAGATAGTAGAGATTGGGGATCACGGCGAAGAAGGGAACGTTGTAAAAATTGGCGTTAACTTTCTAATTGCTTCAATGCTGGAAGCTTTGTCGGAAGTGCAGCTAATGGTAGAAAAGCACGGTATTGATTCGTCCCAATTTATGAATGTTGTAAATGCTCTTTTTCAGTCTCCAATATATCAGAACTATGGAGCGATCATGAGCGAACAGCGCTTTGAACCGGCCGGTTTTAAAATGAAGCTTGGGTTAAAAGATGTTGCATTGGCTATTGAGGCAGCGAAGTCCGTTCAAACTCCTCTACCTTTAGGTCAGCTTATCCACCATCACTTGTCTGAGGGAATTGCCAATGGTTATGGTGAGTTGGATTGGACGGCTTTAATCCGTTGTCTTGAGCATTCTTCTTAAGAAATTGGGTTGTCACCGATGATGTCGGACAAATCGCAAGAGAAAATATAAGGAGAGATTAACTATGGAAATAGGTGTTACTTCGTTCATAGAAACAAAGCCAGATACTGAGACCGGAGTTGTGATGAGTCACGCACAACGATTACGTGAAGTCGTCGAAGAAATCGTCCTTGCGGATCAGGTAGGACTAGATGTGTTTGGCATAGGTGAACATCATCGTGAAGATTATGCAGCTTCATCACCAGCAGTGGTGTTATCTGCTGCGGCCCCCCTAACAAAGCGGATTCGATTGACGAGTGCTGTGACGGTCCTTTCATCAGCTGATCCTGTCCGTGTGTTTCAGGATTTTGCCACGCTGGACGGCTTATCCAATGGACGTGCCGAGATTATAGCAGGCCGGGGTTCCTTTGTTGAATCCTTTCCGCTTTTTGGTTATGACCTGCATGACTATGAGGATTTATTTAATGAAAACATTGAGCTGCTTCTGAAAATACGGGAATCTGAGAAAGTAACATGGAGTGGAGGACATCGATCAGCGATAAATAATCTGGGTGTATACCCGCGCCCTGTTCAGCACTCTTTACCCGTATGGATTGGTAGCGGCGGTACTCAGGAGTCTGCCGTACGTGCAGGACTTCTGGGTCTGCCATTAGTCCTGGCGATTATCGGTGGAAACCCAACCAATTTTGCGCCGCTTGTACAACTGTATAAAAAGGCGGCAGCTCATGCCGGACATGATGTTTCGCAGCTTCAGGTAGGTTCACATTCCATTGGATTTGTTGCAGAAGATACGGAACAGGCGGCAGAACTCTTTTTTCCGTCTACCCAGTACGGTATGAATAAGCTCGGTAAAGAACGGGGGTGGGCGTACTATGATCGTTCCAGCTATGATGCTGCCCGACGCTTTGATGGTGCGTTGTATGTAGGGGATCCGGAAACAGTCGCCCAAAAAATTATCCATCTGCGTAAGCATGTAGGGATTACACGATTCATGATGTATGTTCCCTTAAGTACGATGCCGCATGAGTTGGTTATGCGGGCTATAGAACTGCTCGGTACAGAGGTTGCGCCGCGAGTACGAGAGGAAATTGCCAAGTGGGAAGCTCAAATGGGATAAGGATTATCTATGAATAAAACGTAAACGAACGAATTCATTATTTTATTTGGAGGGATTATTATGAGTATTGAACCACGTATACTACCAGAATTAAGAGAGGTTTATTCACAATTTCCAGGGTTTGAATTGGAGAAGAATTTAGAGTGGAGCAGGAGCTTAGTGTCAGCTGCATCCGTGGAAGGATCAGAGCATGTAAACACAACCAGTCGCAAAATCCCGAGGGATGGAGGCGAGATGCTGGTGAAAATTTATGAACCTGCCGGGCGAACGAATGACTTGTTACCTGCCATGCTATGGATTCACGGGGGCGGATACGTGTTAGGACATCCGGATATGGACGACGAATTATGCGAACGTTTTGTTCAGACAGCTGAATGTATTGTCGTATCGGTTGATTATAGGCTTGCTCCCGAGCATCCTTATCCGGCGGCGATCGAAGATTGTTATGCTGGATTGGTATGGATGACGGAGGAGGCAGCCTTGCTTGGCATTGATGTGAATCGGGTTGCAATTGCCGGTGCTAGCGGTGGCGGCGGACTGACAGCAGTGCTCGCGCTGATGGCGCGTGATAAAGGAGGACCCTCTCTTATTTTCCAAATGCCATTATATCCGATGCTTGACAACCGTAACATCACACCGTCCAGTCATGAGATCACAGAAGCAGGCGCAATCTGGAACCGAACAGACAACATAGCAGCTTGGAACATGTACCTGGGCGAGGAGAGCGTTGGCAGAGGAGAATCTACTTATGCAGTACCCTCGAGAGCGGAGAACTTGGCAGGTTTGCCGCCAGCCTATACTTGTATAGGTCAGCTCGATCTATTCCGAGACGAGACAATGGAGTATGTGGCACGACTTGCACAAGCAGGTGTAGATGTTGAATTCCACCTGTATCCCGGTTGTTTTCACCTTTTCGAAATTTTCGCTCCAGAAACAGAAGTGAGTCAGCGCGCTGTTCAGGGCTATATGGATGCGATGGCCCGGGCACTTCACCCTAACTAATTACTGGGACTAAAGTAAATTGCGAATACGCAGAAAAACTTGATTGGTTATTTAAGTAGAGACACGTAATTATTCGGGAAAGATTCATAAAAAAGATGAGGTTGTTGATTTTTAAAAACAGCCTCATCTTTTGTTATATATTATTGATTTTAAAAAAGGCTTAGATTACTATCGTATTGTTCATTGGAAGCTTATTTTTTCAATTTTTATTTAGATGATGCAAAACAGTTTAAATATTGATAGGGTAGGCTTATATATTTGTAGGCTACTTGATCCAAATTATATCTAGTGATAAGGAGAATACAACATGTGGGATAAAATTAAGGGTGGGCTTTACGGCTTATTGATTGGAGATGCTCTTGGTGTCCCCTATGAATTCAGATCAGCGGAGCAGCTCCCACCTCTGAAGCATATTGAGTTTACTCCTCCTGTGGGCTTTCAGCCCACCTACCGAGATGTCCCTGCAGGCACCTGGTCGGATGATGGTGCGCAGGCACTATGTCTGCTGGAGAGTCTGATCGATAAAGGTACACTGGAGCTAACTGATTTTGCAGACAAATTGGTCGATTGGTATCACGAAGGTAGATGGGCAGTAGCCCAACAAGTTTTTGATATTGGGATACAAACCAGTCGTACGCTGACTACTTATTACCATGGAATGTCCCCTTACGAGAGTGGCAATACGGTTCCTGATGGGAAAGGGAATGGAGCGCTGATGCGCGTGCTACCACTTGCCTTGTGGCATAAAGGAACAGACGAGCAGCTCGTTCAAAACGCACATACTCAATGCCTTGTAACTCATGGACATATCTGTAATCAGGTATGTTGTGCCTTGTATGTGTTAATTGCACGTGAACTGTTGCAAAAGCAAGACTTCAATCTGTGCTACCGAACTGCTCTTAGCAAGCTTCGAAAGATCTACCAGCAGATGCCTGAGCATGAACGGGAGCTTGAAGAGAACATTCAGCCTGATAAAGTATTCTATGGCGAAGGATCTGGTTATGTCGTGGATTCCTTGTTCAGTGCATGTATGATCCTCCAAACCTGCACTTCCTACGAAAATGCCGTCAAACGAGCAGTTGCCTTAGGCAACGACACGGATACAACGGCCTGTATCACAGGCGGTCTTGCGGGAATCCGATATGGCTATGAGCATATCCCTCAGCGCTGGATCAACCAGCTGCGAGAGACAGATCTGGTTGATCAACTGCTGCTCCGTCTTCAATCTGCATGAGGAGTACTAAGTTCTATTAGCATTAACTATGAGGAGGAGTGGGAATGAACGCAGCAGTACAGAGGTTTTTAAACGATGTGTGGAGCGAGATGATGACCATATATAACAAAGAGACTATAAGAATAAATGAATTCATAGGCAATCGTCCGCTTCAGGCTGGGATAAAGGATTATCTCCAAGTAGCTTGGCGTGAAGGAAAAATACATATTGATGTTGAAGAACCGCTTGATTGGACGGACAGCTCTTATGAAATCGAAGCAGGTCCTTATATCGCCGAGCTCACGGATGAATTAATTAGATCTGAACTTTACCCGGCATTATGCAAGAGAGTGGAGGAGCTTTTTTTATCAGATAAACTAGGTCCTCGTTTTTTTGATTACCGATTCCAGATCGTACTTTCCTTTGAAATGGAGGACGAAGACTTAACGCTTTGCGTGCATCTGGTAAACGAAGAGAAGCTGAACGAACTCCGCCAATCATTACAGAAGTTTATAACATCCAAAATCATGTCTGATCTTCCGGTATTGCCGAGTGTTGATGACCAGTTTTTCTTTTCTCATCACTTGATGAATCCTGATCTTTTGAAGCAGGAAGAGAATGCGGTTGGCCCATTAATAGAGCGTTTGTCCGACAAGCTCAGAAGTAATAGGGGACGCTTAGACGAATGGACTGGCCAGTATACTTCGGCTATGGATGATTGGATTCAGAATGTTTTTCTTCCTCGCCATTTTGTGCGTACAGGCAGCTTTAGAATGGATTGGATACCTAAAGAGAATATGGCGCTTATGGATCCGAATGCAGATCAACTTTCCTTTTTTGTATATACCGCTCTGCAAATTGGAAAAACGAAACCGGACATCCGGGAACAATATTTGAAACTTGCTGTCCAGCTTGGTTCAAAACGCGCAGCGGAGTATATTCAGGGGGGAAGCGGGAAATTCACTCCAGTATATAAAGGAACCCGTGTTGAAGTTGATAATAATGATGTAACCCAGAGCATTGAAGTCCGGATTTTGACCGAGGAGGAAACAGCTTATGGAGAAGCATTAGATCACATTACCGAATTGCTGCAGCAAGGATTCCCGAAGGAATATAACCTGAAGCTGAAAAGCAAACAAAAGAACTATCTTCCTCTAAAAAAAATGGCTAAATCAGGTCTTCATCAGTTTTTTGCTGGTGCACTCGCATATCCGGCTCTATATCCTAAGCTAGCTGCGTATGCGAATATCGCTATGGAGCCCTATGCGTGGTACAAGGACACAAATCCGGGTGAAAAGTCGGTCATGCCTGGTACCTATGCTGTACTCGGATTAGGATTATATAGCAAGGAATATTTTTCACTCATCTCTCGTTATATGGAGATGGTAGATACGGAGCACCAAATGATACAGGATGGTTATGCGGAGGCCTTTATTGATGCGCACGGTGTAGAGGCTGAGCTTATACCAGTCCTAGTAGACATTCTGCTAGCAGGAAATGAGGAAGCAAGATCTGTCAAAAACTTCGTGATCGATCGGGCCGAGCTAGCAGAAGTGCTGCTTCGAGAGGTGTCTCCTAAAGAAATATATGAACGGGAGCAGGTTCTATACCGGATATTCGGAAGTCGAGCAAAGCTGGAAAAAGCCGTGAAGTCAGAGCAGACGGAGCATGAGCTTAGAGTTATTCTATCAGAGCTGCTGACTCTTATAAGTTGCTGATGCTATATAGAGATAAGTGAAGCTAGGATCTGAAATAGATCTTGGCTAAAGGAGGGACACAAATGAGTAACCTAACCTCTCAAAATTGCAATCTAAATATATGGTATTACCTATCAGATGAAGTCTGGGATAAAGTAACTAATATATATGAGAGTATGCCAGGTTGGATAGGATATAAAAATGGAATTCCCTATTGGTTCGGGCAGGAAGATGATGATATTTTTATTGTGGCCTCAGTAGAGCCAAGTGGATTATCATTTTATGCACAGATGAGTAATGGTGATTGGAATTCTTGGATAGAGAGATTTAAATTGGAAGCGACAAAAGTATTAGGATTTGATGTTGGTGAACCCGAAGACGGGTTTATCTGATGTAGTGCACAATTTAATTGTGGAGATGATTTCGTGTTTCAATATAATGTGTGTTTTTTAAAGAGTGACGACCGTATCTTAATGTTGAATCGTGAAAAACCACCAATTATGGGCGTGTGGAACGGTGTTGGCGGTAAAAATGAAGTAGGCGAAAATGCTGATGATGGTGCAAAACGTGAAGTATTAGAAGAAACGGGTATTAAAGTAAGCAAATACTATTCAAAAGGTATCATTACCTGGGATAAAAATGGCGAGGAAAAAGATGGATTGTATCTGTACTTATTCGAAGTAGATAAGAATTTAGGAAATCAGCCCATGCAAATAACGAGAGAAGGTATTCTCGATTGGAAACAAATTGATTGGATATTGAACCCAAGTAATTTAGGAATTGCTGAAATGGTAGCTCAATATTTACCTGTTCTCTTAGAAAAAGAGGGTGATTATTTATTTAAGTATAAAGACGGAATAGTAAACCTTATAGAGTGAGAATTATAAAATACATACCTAAAAAAACAGTTCACCTATTGGTACGTTAGTTGAACAAGATTGGAGGAAACCCCTTTTATTAGGGGTCTTCTTTTATTTTCACACAATTAAAGTTAGTTCTGTTGAGAAGCCTTCTGGACTTCCAAACGCATACCTTACTGGCGAGGAGTTCAATTATCCCTAGAGCAAAGGGCTGATGCTTGATCCTATAACGAACCATTACAAATGAATAAGTACCTGTCTGTAGAAATAGGAAGAATTTACTTGCCCTTCGCAGGATTTTCTGTTATTTTTGATAGTAACAATATGTTATTAACAAAATGATACTAAGTAAAACTTATGTTTTTCACTCTATGAATGAGTCGAAAAAGCGGAGGGATGCAAGATGAAAAAGGTGGCGGGTAGCTGGAATCTGTTCGAAATTACGTGGTTGGTACTGTTTACCTCAATCGCTGTCGGGTTTACGGTGATAACAAAGGACTCTTTATTCGGATTTACGGTTTTTATTACTGGGGTGTTATGCGTGGTGCTTGCGGCGAAGGGCAACCTGATGAGCTATGTTTTCGGCATGTACAATACAGTCGGTTACGCTTATTTGGCCTATATTAACGGTTTGTTTGGAGAGGTTATGCTCAATCTGCTATTCTTCGTTCCAATGAATGTCATTGGCTTCTACATGTGGAAAAGTAATCGGCAAGAAGATGGTAGGCTGACCATGAGGCAGATGGATCTTAGAAGACTGCTCCTCGTTGGGATGGTCTGTGTAATCGGCTGCTTGCTCCTCGGATTTGGTCTTTCGTTCATTCCGGGACAGAACTCGCCTTACATCGATGCTACTACGACGGTGCTGTCTGTTGAGGCGACCTTCTTAATGGTTAGAAGATTCAAGGAACAATGGCTGGTCTATATCGTGCTAAATCTCTTTACGGTGCTATTGTGGGTGATTCGTATGCTGGAGGGTAGCGGAGAAGGCCTGCTGATGATCGTGATGTGGAGCGCGTATCTGGTCAACGCAGTATACGGGTACTATATTTGGAATAAAGGGGCTAAGGAGGTGGCGGCATGAAAACGCTTGGACTAACACTGGGGAAGTTTGCCCCGCTGCATAAAGGCCATCAGTTCATGATCGAGACGGCACTACAAGAAGTCGATGAATTGATCTTGGTCATTTACGAAACGACGGTCACCCCGATCCCGCTTCATGTCCGGGCAAATTGGATTCGCAGGCTCTATCCGGAAGTCCGGGTAATCGAGGCTTGGGACGGTCCGGACGGGTATTCGGATGACAGGGAGCATGAGATTCGGGAAGAACAGTATATACTCGGTTTGCTGAACGGAGAGCAAGTAACGCATTTTTACTCGAGCGAGTTCTACGGCAAACATATGAGTCTCTCTTTGGGTGCAATAGACCGGCGGGTGGATGAAGCCCGAGAGCGGGTTCCGATCTCAGCGACGATGGTCCGCTCCAATCCATATAAGTACAGGGAGTTCGTAAGTGATATCGTGTACCGGGATTTGATCACGAAAGTGGTGTTCGTTGGAGCGATGTCGACGGGGAAGTCGACGATCACCGAAGCGCTGGCACGGCGATATTGCACGACGTTCGCGAACGAATACGGACGCGATTATTGGACCGAACATCAGGTGGACCGCCGAATCGGTTTGGAAGCGTTCGATGAAATCGCGGTGGGTCATATCGAGCGCGAAGAACAGGCAATACTTGAGGCGAACCGGGTTCTGTTCGTCGATACCAATGCGATCACGACGTATATGTTCGCCCTGGATTACCACGGCTGGGCCCCAGAGCTGTTAACCCGGATCGCTCTTGAGAACGCGCAACGTTATGATCTGTTCTTCCTATGCGCTGACGATATTCCTTACGACGATACTTGGGACCGCAGTGGGGATCAGAAGCGGCATGTGTTTCATAAACAGATTATCGCGGATTTGAAGGAGCGGCGGATCCCCTATATTACGCTGCGGGGGAGCCTGGAGGAACGTATTCGCAAGGTTGATGAAGTGTTGGCAAAGTTCGAGCCCTACGGAAACTATTTCGGAGAGCTGAACGGTTAAATCAAATATAAAGGAGGCGTACCCACTTGGATTTGTTGGATAAGGATGGTCTTATGGAACGCGAATTTTTGGAGCAATACAGAGCAGGGGATTACGAGCGGCCTTCAGTGACAACGGATATGGTTATTTTCACTGTGACGGAAGAGGATGCTGACAGTTATCGCAAACTGCCGGAAAAAGAGCTACGCGTCCTCCTTATTCGCCGGGGGGCTCACCCCTTCTTGGGCAAATGGGCTCTGCCTGGCGGTTTTGTCCGGCCGAATGAGACGACTGAGCAGGCAGCAGTAAGGGAACTATGCGAGGAAACCGGTGTGGAAGACATTTATCTGGAACAGCTGTATACGTTCAGTGATATCGGGCGCGACCCACGAACCTGGGTGATAAGCTGCAGCTATATGGCTCTGATCAACAGCGACAAGTTGGAGCTTAAGGCAGGAGATGATGCAGCAGACGCCGCCTGGTTCAAGGTATCCTATCGGCCGCTGCGGGAGCAAAAAGAGCTGATTGAGGACGGATACATCAAGACGCTGGAGTACGAACTCAAACTAAGCAGTGAAGAAGAAGAACTTTCGGCGGTCGTGGCAAGGACTATGACAGCGAAGACTACATCGACTGGCACGGATTATGAGATCGTATCGAATGACGGATTAGCCTTCGACCATGCGAAGATCATAGCATGCGCGATTGATCGGTTGCGGGGAAAAGTGAATTATACCGATATTGCACTGCACTTGATGCCGATGCTTTTTACCTTGACGGAACTGCAGCAGGTGTATGAGGTAATTATGGATAAAGAACTGTTGAAGGCGGCCTTCCGGCGTAAAGTTGCAGATCTTGTAGTGGAGACCGATCATTATACCGAAAATGCGGGGCATAGGCCATCCCGCTTATATCGGAGAAATTTGGAGGGTTAACGATGATTTACAATATCGATGAGTTAAGAAAAGTATATAACGAAGGAAAAAAGTTCAAATTCGTATTTTTTTGGGGACATACACCGCCTAAGGACGGGAGCGTCGATAAAAGCTGCTTCAGCCAATGGTGGATGTGCCCGTTCACGGTAGAGGGAACGCAGTACTCCTGCGCCGAGCAGTTTATGATGGCCGAAAAGGCAAGGTTGTTCGGCGATGACGAAATGCTGGAGTCCATCCTTAAAGCTAAGCACCCAAAAGAGATGAAGGCTTTTGGACGTGCGGTCCAAAACTTTGACAAAGATATTTGGGATAAGGAATGTTACGGTATCGTCAAAAGAGCCAGCTTGGCCAAATTTTCGCAGAATCCGAAGCTTAACGATTATCTTAACTCGACGAAGAACCGCATCCTTGTGGAGGCTAGCCCGCGGGACCGTATTTGGGGGATCGGCATGGGCCAGTCCAATCCAGATGCGGAGAATCCCGTGAAATGGCGGGGTAGAAATCTGCTGGGGTTCGCACTGACGGAAGCGCGGGACGAGTTGCTGCGGAGTTAGATTTATACAAGATTAAGAAAATAGACATGATGAAATCAATGAAAGGATGAGGGAAGACCGTGAGATATACCGATTATATCCGCCTGAAAACAGGTAGATACCAATCTGTAGGAAAGTTTGGTGACAATATTTATGCATATGAGGTCCTAACGGGGGTAACCGACTCCCCGGAGTACCATCAAATATCAATGGCGGAATTCGATTCGTTTGAAACTTGGAGCCAAGAGTACATTTCCGATCTTAAAAAAATGTATGAAATCATTAACCGCCCCGTTATCTGCAGCGGCTACTTGGGGAGAGCGGAGCTTAATACTTCACTGCTTCGTGATATTTAGCTGTAAACTATATCTTCTGCTGAGATTGAGAAACGATTCTCCGATCAGAGGACAAGAACATAGTCTCACTGGAATCCGCGCTGGGCGCGGTTTTTTTATTGGAACAAGTTCTTGTCTTTTGTTCAGGGCAAGAACTTGTGATTGCCGATTCGATGTTCTTCTAAATTTCTCGAAGCGGAAGCCCGCTGAAACGTTCATTTTTACGATATCTGTGTTTAAAGGTGGGGTTGATGCAACGATGACCGTTCATGAAAGCATCCTAGATAAGGATTCTATACATTTATTCGGCCCCTGTCCCCAATGTCACTTAATGATGATATACTTACCTCATGAATTATGATATTGATAATCAATATCAATTGATAGGTGATATATAAAATGGAAAAAGTGAGATGAGGGAGCGCAGATAGATGCAAGACGAAGCAGCAGCAAGCCAGGTATTTACACCGGAGATGATCGATACGATGGCCCACATTTGGACACGTTCGATCATTACATTAATAGACGTGCGTTTTCAGAATGTAGCGTCCCAATACCCGTTGGAGCAGTATAAAATGCCTAGTAGTATGTTTATCTATGCATGTGGAGGAGAAGCACAAATTCAACTGAATGAAACCACATTTGGAATGGAACGCTTTGGTTTAGTTCACGGAGGGAAGGGGAGCCTGCTCAGTATTTCACCTATAGGGGAGAATGTAAAGACCTTTATGGTGTTTTATAAAGCAGAATTACCTCTTTTTTTCAAGAGGCACCTGCAGCAATTACTGGAGGAAGTGAACCCATTTGTTCAACAGTTTGGTTATACACCAAGTAATCCTATCTTGCTACTCGATTGGTTTCAACAGATGATGAATGGCTGGAACCGCGGCAAAGCGATGGATCAGCTGCAGGCCAAAAGTTTTCTATATCAATTGATTCATGGGGTCTACAGAGATTTTGAGAGTGGTGAGATTCGGTATCTCCAGCCAGATCCGGCTTGTTCTGCCAAGATATACCTCGATAAACATTACATGCAGCCGATTATGTTTCAAGAAATTGCCGATATGTTTGGGATCAGTGGCGGGCAATTGACGCGGCTGTTCAAAAAGAAGGAAGGCATGAGCTTACAGGAGTACCTCATTCAGAGAAGGATTGAAGCTGCCTGCCATGACTTGAAGCATACAGAAGCAACCATTAAAGAGATCGCAACAGGATCTGGTTTTGCAGATGAGAAAAATCTGTTTCGGATGTTTAAGAAGTATTACAAGATGACACCAAGTGATTATCGGAAAATAAACGCACTATCCATGCAGGTTGATGGTATTGATAATGATTCTCATTTTCTTTACTATGAGAGGGAACTAGCAGGTCTAGTCCAGTCTTATAGAGAAGGGGAATCAACCATGTTTGGAAAAGTAAGAAGTAAAGAAATGATCTTGGCGGCGGCGATGAGCTTGATGCTGTTATTGTCGGCATGTGCGTCGGGAACGCCATCGAATAACGGGGGAACGGTAAATCCAAACCCTGCACAGACACAACAGACGACACAACCGGAAGTATCGGAGACGAAAGCTTCAGAAGCAGTCTCGCAGACGAGAACGATATCCACAGTAAAGGGTGACGTTAAGGTGCCTAACAACCCTCAGCGTGTTGTAGTCGATTACTTAGTGGGTGATGTGGTAGCCCTCGGTGTAACTCCTCTAGGTGTGGCGAGAGCAGCAAGGGACGGGAAAGAGGCTGTTTTTGCTAACCAGATTACAGACTCCATTAAAATAGCTATGGAGCCGGAAGATGTCATGACTCTTGAGCCTGATCTGATCATTTTAGCATGGGGTGATGAAAATTATGAAGATTTATCCAAAATTGCCCCGACAATTTATGTCCCTTATGGTGATATGACTACAGAAGAGCGTATACATTTTATTGGCGATGTTTTGAACAAGCAGGAAGAGGCTAAAGCTGTTCTGAGTGCTTATGCCGGAAAAATCGAAGAAGCGAAGTTAGCCCTTCAGAATGCAGGTCTTTCAGACGTGACGATTACTATGGGGGAATTCAGTGATAAAAGTAACTATATCGCTGGAGCCAAACATGCGGTTGGCGAGCTTGTTTATAATGAACTTAAAATGAAAGCACCATCAAAAGTTCAAACTGATATTATTGACGCAGATAAATATTGGGGAGATATCTCTATGGAGGTATTGGCTGCTTACATAGGGGATTATCTAATCGCTATAGGAGATACGGAAGTTCCAACTGATAATGCGGTCTGGAAATCACTACCTGCTGTGCAACATAATCGGATCATAACGGTGGGTACATCGCTATCTTGGTCCACGGATATAATGACTTCCAGTGCATTGATTGATCATATTATCAATCAATTGCTGGCAATGCCTCAATAAGGGTTTTGACAAGGTATTAAGAAGTACTCCAATTTACAAATATGACTGTCAGTAGGTAAGGAAAGGAAAACGTAATGAAAAACAAGCCTGAACAAAAACGCCGTGGGGCGGTGAACTTCGCCATGTACATGGTGGTAGGGCTTGGATTAACGGTTCTCATGTCGGCGGCGTCGATTAGCTTCGGTGCCGCCGACATGAGGTTAGCGACTGCATGGGAGGCTATTTTCCGATTTGATCCAACGCTCACTGAGCATCAAATTATTCAAACCCTACGTCTTCCGCGTACCGTAGCCGATCTGATCGTCGGGTGCAGCCTTGCGGTATGTGGGGCTATTATGCAGGGAACGACGCGCAATCCGCTGGCCGACTCCGGGCTGATGGGGATCAGCTCTGGGGCAGCATTCGCGATTGCTCTTTGCCTGGCCTTTCTGCCGGGTTATTCGTATGGGCAGATGATGCTGTTTGCTTGTCTGGGAGCAGCGCTCGCGACCGGGATCACTTATTTCATCGCGTCACTCGGCAAGCGCGGGATGACGCCTCAGCGGCTGGTACTGGCAGGACTGTCCATCTCCATGCTATTTGGCGCACTCAGTCAGTATTTAGCGATCAATTATAACCTGGGTCGAGCATTGGCATTTTGGACGGCAGGCAGTACAGCGGGGGTCAAGTGGGGGGAATTGCTAATTATCTCACCGCTATTTGTTGGAGGTGTGCTGCTGGCGCTGATGCTATCTCCTTCTGTTACACTGCTCAGTTTGGGGGATGATGTGGCAAGTGGACTCGGTATTCGTAGCGGACTTGTCAAGGGGTTATCGACGATTATCGTGCTCGTGCTGACTGGATTGGCTGTTGTCTTAGTTGGCCCCATCGGTTTTGTTGGTCTGATTACCCCACATATTGTGCGATACATGATCGGTGTCGACTATCGTTACATTATTCCGGCAGCTGCGCTATATGGTGCGTTGCTGACCGTGTCGGCCGATCTGGCTGGACGCTTGATCAATAAGCCGTTCGAAACACCGATTGGCATTATATTTTCTATCATTGGTGTGCCGTACTTTCTCTTCCTGGCTCGCAAGCAAAGGAGGGAAGCTGAATGATCAAGCAGCGTTATACGGTGCAAAGGGGCATAATCGTCAATATAGTGCTTATGGTGCTCATCCTTATGTTTGCTGTCATTAGCATGAATTCTGGCAAAATGAATCTTTCACCGCTAGAAGTGCTGAATGTTCTCCTGGGAAACGGTACAGACAAGCAAAATCTGATCGTGTTCGATTTTCGCCTGCCACGAATCACACTGTCGATCTTGGTAGGTCTGGGAATGGGAGCGTCTGGGGTCGTGATGCAGAGTTTGCTGCGCAATGACATGGCTAGTCCGGGGACGCTGGGGATTAGTTCGGGATCAGGTTTGTTTGTCCTGTTCTTTGTCGTATTCATCGCATCAACAGGAAAGGGCTCCTTTATTGCTCTGCCACTACTGGCCTTTGTTGGCGGATTGTTGGCGGCGGGATTAATCTTCTTATTATCGTATCGCCGTGGGCGAGATATCTCACCAATCGGTTTGATCTTAACCGGGGTCGCACTCGGAAGCGGGTATGAAGCGCTGACCACCTTCCTGACACTCAAGCTGAATGATTCGCAGATGGATTTCATGCTGCACTGGCTGGCAGGAAGCTTATGGGGCGCTGATTGGCGCTATATCTCCGTACTGGGACCATGGGTCTTGATTTTACTCGGCTATATTTTCTACAAGTCTCGCATACTCAACACCCTCCATCTGGGCAATCAGACGGCAGTAGGGCTGGGTCTTGCCGTGAAGCGGCAGTTTTTGGGGTTGTCGGTCGCTGCGGTTGCTTTATCCTCTGGCAGTGTGGCCGTAGGTGGAAGCTTCTTTTTCGTTGGCTTGATCGCTCCGCATATGGCAAGAAAACTGGTCGGGCCCGATCACAAATTGCTCGTTCCCGCTGCCAGCCTGACCGGGGGATTAGTCGTGGTACTTGCTGACACGATTACGCGCACGGTTAGCCTGGGGGGAGATGTGCCGACGGGAATTGTCATTACGGTCATCAGTGTTCCGTACTTTCTTTATTTACTATCGAAGGCCAATTAGGAGGACGTCATGGAAAGTATTACAGCGCAACAAATCGATATTGCCTATAATGACACGCTTATCGTACAAGAACTGGACTTGCAGATTCCGCGTGGACAGATTACCTCGATTATTGGTCCCAATGGATGCGGCAAATCAACCGTACTAAAGGTAGTTGGTCGGCTGCTTAAGACGAATAATGGTACGGTTTATCTGAATGGTGCAGATATCCGCACGCTGTCCACCAAGGAAGTGGCCAAGCAGATGGCGATTCTGCCGCAGACGCCGACCGCACCAAGCGGTTTGACGGTCGGTCAATTAGTCGCCTATGGGCGTTTTCCACATCAACGGGGCTTCGGCAAGCTCTCCAAAGAGGATAAGCAAGTAGTAGCCTGGGCCCTATCGGTTACACAGCTTACAGCGTTTGAGCATCGTGAGGTCGATACGCTATCTGGCGGTCAGCGTCAGCGCGTATGGATTGCGATGGCTCTCGCCCAGCAAACCGATCTGATCCTGCTGGATGAACCCACCACCTATCTGGACCTGGCGCATCAGCTTGAAGTGCTGGAACTGCTCTATGAACTGAATCGCAGTCAACAGGTGACGATTGTGATGGTGCTGCATGACCTGAATCTGGCAGCACGCTTCTCCGACTATATGGTGGCGATTCGTGAGGGCCAGGTGGTGGAGCATGGTTCGCCAGAGCGTGTAATGACGGTACGGACGCTGCGTGAGGTGTTTGCCATTGATGCCGAGATTATGCTGGAACCACGAACAGGGCGACCGGTGTATGTGACGTACGAGCTCTTGCGTGATAGTCGTAGAGAACAAGGAGTAGATCAAGGATTCCCAAAAGCTAAGGAACAGAAAGAGGCGATTGCCACTTGAAAATCGCATAGCGTGTCCTCCTAGGAGCACGGAAATACTGGTGCAGTTAGGCATTGGATTTGCCGGGGTCGTGATAGCCACGATTCAACGCGTATAGCCTTTGCTGTAGCTTCCACAAGCAACTCCATAAAAGGGGGCTATGGCTTTGTTGGGGAGGGGAGAGATAATAATAAATTACAACATATCCTAAATAAAATTCAAAGCCGCAGGTACCTAGCTTGCGGGCTTTTTTTATTATTCGGAGCACTAGATTACGTGATTAATTTGAGAAAACCAGTATATATAACTCTAAATGAAGCAAGGAGGACTATTGAAGGTATCAGAGGAATGCGCAACAAGCAGATTGCCCGGAAACTGCAGATGGGGACCGCAACACAGCAGTTGAGAAGATCAGCTGGTTCAGACTCAGGGCGCACAATCACAATAGAATCTAAACGTGGCTGAAAGCTTGGAACAGATGTATCCCGCGGTGAGGACAAATCGGGCTGAACCGTATCATAAATGACGGCTACTAAATAAATTAACTACTCCTTAGCCTACATATAGTGTTGTTGTGTGATTTAAACCACATCTCGAAGCCAAAGCAAGCACCAATAAATCGATTTGTGAGCCTCATGGAGCCGATTTTTTAAGAGTTACGAAAATCTCGAGAATAACAAGCTCAGGATAAAGTTCCTTACTGTCAATTTTCTTATCCCTACTCGATGAGTATTCTACACGAAAACATGCTTAATAATCTATTTGAAATCTTGTCACCCAGTTTGTCAAAGATAATTTGAAGTCCATCATGAAGGCGGAAATCCAGCAGTTCATGACCAGTGAGGAAGCTGGAAGAGGCTGTTATCCAGATGTACAAAAGTGGAATGGGAACGCGTGACGTAGCTCGATTTATTGAAAGTATGTTTGGCAGCCATTACTCTCCAACCACTACGATATCCCGTTTCGCCATGCTAGAAGAGTAATGCTGCTCTAGTTTCGTTGGGGTGGGGGCCCCTCCACTCCAACGAACACCCATACCACTCAGGCAATCCAAAGAATTACTTTCCCTAGCTTACACAAACTTCTTGGTGCTACCTCACATCAACCGCTCCATTAATTAAAGGATGTACTTTGATGTCGTAGTCAACATTAATTTTCATATTTTCCCAATATTTCAACCATTGCTCATCCGTTATTTCTTTAGAAAACGGCTTAAGCGAATGGGTTCCGACCTCTAAGGGATCCACTTTCCACCGTTGCATTCTTTTTAATAAATCCGACGTTTGTTCCTGAAGGTAGAGCTCAAGCTCATTAATTAAATGTTCCGATTGTTCTTCACTTTGAATATTCATTTCTCCCTGGTATTCCTCTATTCTTCCGTTCAATCCCACATGTAAAGACAAGGATGAATAGTCCCTCGATAATTTCATGCGAACATCGGATCGAATACGTCCTAAACTGATAGATAACTTTGGAATGGCCAAGACTTTTAGGAAATGATCGTTATCCAGAAGTTGAAAAATATCATCGTCCACGTCTTGAATGACCATTACTTCTTTATCCTTTTGGAATAAGGCTGTCCCTACGTAATTGAAATTGTTCTTATCCGAATGAAAAACCGGCAGGATCGGATCCTTAAGAGGGGAATATAACATCTTCATAAATTGATGAATATTGACGATGCTCATTTCACCTTGGTTATGCTCCTCGTAATGCTTTAACATCCGATAAAGAAAATAATCTTGGTTTTCTTGCTTCGTCAATTGATTTTTTATGTATTCATCAAAATCGCCTCTGACAATCAACAAATAGACACGCATTGAAATATCGGGATCAACCAATATCGTATTGATCAGCCTTTCAATTCCTCCTTTTTTTGCCAGCTCCTCATTGATTAATAACATTCGCAGCTGCCCCTGCTTTAATTCCCGATAATAAATTAAATTAAACTCCCTGCCTCCCTGCTTTAACAGATCGACTTCCTTGGAGAGAAGACGTTTTTTTTCTTGGATGAGCGGTGGTACTAAAGTGCTGATTTTCAACTTTCCTTCCGTCCCCTCGTCAACCGACCAGAAAACTACCGGAGCGATCTCTTCGACCAAATTGTTCTCGACATATGGAGAAGAACAGCCGGCCATCCACATAAGGCATACACTCGCTAATAAACCATAGTGCTTGTATGATACCATGCCTACATACTCTCCTTTCGTTTAACTGCAGTGAAAAGGATCGTAGGAACAAGTAAATAAATGAATGCGCTGAGCCAGATTTGAATGTTCAGTAACATCTTTTGACCCGGAACCGTTTGCCATAACCATTGATCCATTAAGATGATGCTTATCAAAATGACGAACCAACTCGACAATAATCTGATCCGAGTCGTGCGTTCGTTCATTTTTCTCATAAAGACTCTTCCGGCTCCATAAAAACACAACAGAAGAATTGAAATGTCAAACACATAATTAAACATATGGAAAGAGATAAGGATGTAATCGATTCGTTCTAAACCGCTCGTTTGAATGTAGCTTCCCATATATCCTATCGGGAAATTGATCTTGCTTAAGAAGTTCGAACCGTAAAATAATACCGAAGCAATGAACAATAATGAATATTCCAGGATCGTCAGCATGTTTCCAATGACCAGATATTTCGATATTTTTTTATTGGAGCTTAACCATGGAACCATAAAGACCAAATATACTGGACCGGAAAATGCCGACCAAATAAACAACAAACCTTGCCATGATTGTCCTGACCATCCGGTGGGTATGAGAGGATACAAATCGCGGTAATTTGCAATCGGCGGAAAGAAAAAAGGAATAAACACGATTACGATCCAAGCCCCGCAAAGAAAGGCGATGACGACAAAACGCAATGTGTTCTCCATTCCATGTGAAGCCACAAATAAGCTGATCAAAAGAATCATTAGGATCAGCCATTTTTTATTCATTGATGGATAAATAAAACTATGGAGCATTTCAACGTATCCCAGTGTGATGACTGAAATTTTTAACAATATTATCAAAAAACCAAGTATTGCGAAAACTTGAACCGCCCGTTTCCCGAAAAGCTGTAAAAATCCTTGATAGCCTTTCGCTGCATAACTTGAAGTAAACCATTTGGACATCATCATCAAATTAAGTTGGGACAGTAGCCCCATCACGACAATTCCCCAAACCATATACGAATGAACCAAATAAGCCGGCATGATTAAAATGAAATAATGCATTTGCATGCGATTCACTAAGAGAAGGAAATAGATACCGCCAAGGGTGGAAGTTCGATTATATAAGGATAAACTCTTCACTTCTTCATCTCCTGTCGCCATTTCCGTAGTGGTTTTAGATATTTTGGACGCGTTTTCATCCAAATTAAAGGGCCGCGGATAAAGAGGTCATTCCAATCCTTCCCATAAAAAGGAGCGATCGGTGCTAAATAAGGTTGACCTAATGACGTTAATGCATGGAGATGTGCAAGAATCCCGATTAGCCCGATCACGATTCCCGGCAACCCAAGAAACGATGCAAGGACAAGAAAAAGAATTTGTATCAGCACCATGGATTTTGTCACTTGATAATTGGGAACTAAAAAGAAAGCAATAGCGGATATACCCATCAGCACTATC
Organism: Paenibacillus sp. FSL R5-0928; assembly: GCF_037970385.1. Classification (NCBI taxonomy): domain Bacteria; kingdom Bacillati; phylum Bacillota; class Bacilli; order Caryophanales; family Paenibacillaceae; genus Paenibacillus; species Paenibacillus sp. FSL R5-0928. The sequence continues at coordinate 3,795,941 of NZ_CP150225.1, forward strand.
AGTACTTTACTTGCAAAGCCTGCTTCTACTGCAGCTTGTCCAATGACGATACCACCGATAACCCCTAAAGTTTGACTGGTTTTGGTCGGCATTCGCAAACTTGCTTCTTTGATGATTTCCAGCGTTATGATCATGAAAAATCCTTCCGCAAACGGAGTAAAGGGCAATTTGCTTCTCGATTCCAACAATACGTAAAGAAGCGGCAGCGGAACCATTTGGTAATGAAATGTCGTTAACGCAACATAAAAAGGAATCATCGTCAAAGAAACAATAAAACTTACATACCGGATTATACGTAAAAAACTGGCTACCGGCCAACGAAGGAAGTAGTCTTCCGGCGATTGCATTAGATGGAAAAAAGTAATGGGAGCAATTAAGGCAAACGGTGAATTGGAAACCAATATCGTCAGCTTTCCCTCACCTAAGGCGTAGGCGCAGGCATCCGGCCGATCCGTTTGTAGAAACTGCGGAAAGACCGTATGGTTATGATCTTCAATAAAAGCTGCAAGCTGAGAGGAGTCTAAAAATTGATCGAAATCCACACTGTTAATTTTCTTTCTTGCAAGGGATACAAATTCTGGATTAATTAATCCGTCTATGTACAGTAACACAACTTTCGTTTTACTTAGTGAACCGATAGTAAAGCTTTCCGTTTTTAATGTAGTTATAGGCAAACGTCTGCGCAACATTGTAATATTTTTATCGATTTGTTCACTGAAGCTGTCTTTCGCTCCATATATAACCGTTTCCGTTTGGGAAGGTTCAACTGCCCGACCCAAAGAACTTTCCAACTGGACGCCTAACCATTGATTGTTGACTGAATCGTTTAGAAGAATAAATCCTTGCATTATTTTTTGCTCAGCATCTTCGATCGATAGAACTTCCGAAACTTTGGCATTGGTTATGCATGAAGAAAGTGAATTGCCGACAGATCGATAAAGTGGCTGAATAATCGCCTCGTTTAAACGCTCTTGATCGATTAACGTTTTTATGTATAAAAGATGGACTGAAGCACTGGTACCCATTCTGTGCTCAACGACTTCGGCATCATCCATATGGTTCAATTTCTGTTTTAATTCATCAAGCCATGTAGACATTTGATGATTCTTCATTTGAGGGTCTTTTTTAACCATAGTCTTCTCCTCCATGATTAAAGTGATTATCTGGTATTATCTTGCTCTGTAATCGAAAAATTATACAACCGGCAATTTGTATTTCAAACCGTCCTGGGTGCATAATTCGTTTGCCGGTCGTCTTATCCTCGCAAGGCCGCCTGCAGGTAACGGACGCGATCATTGAACGGACGAGGGTTTATTTCACGCCCCGATTTTTGCAGAACTTCTGGACGGCATCCCACAATTCTATACTGATGATCGGTTCGTGCTCACCGTCAACGACGATGGGGTCCTTTTTTGATAGATTCGTTACCCGGAGCAGCTAGAAAGAGTATTCAAAGGAAGATCTAGTCTCTCACTGGGTGAAATCATTTACGTAAACTCAAGAGGTGGATGGTACCTTGAAAGAAGTATTGAATGTGATGGTGAAATGGGTTCTACAGCATTTTGGCAACTGTTACAGACCAGCATGATTTACCACCAACGGAACAGTATTGGAACTTGAACAAAAGCTCAAACTATATTCCACCTTTGGAGGCACTTGCGTATATACTTTTCGGTGAATGATGCCATCATCTTCAAGTTCCCTTAATTGTTGAGTCAACACCTTTTGTGTGATGCCTGGCATATCGCGGCGAAGCTCTCCGAATCTTTTGGCTCCCTCGGTAAGGTGGCAAAGAATAACCGGCTTCCACTTGCCGCCGATTACTTTCAGTGTCATTTACATGGAGGATTTAAATTGTTGGTCCCCCAAGTCTTAGCCCTGGAACAGGGAAGGGAATCGGGAAAGCCGCTGCTATTGCGCTTGCGAAAGAAGGCGTACATCTTGGTATCATGGCTAGAAGCGCTGCCGATTTGGAGAGCCTTCAGAATTTTTAGGGAAGTCGTATGCAGTCAAGGTGTTTCAGGTTACCGCCGATATTTTCAATAAAGAATAAGCTGAACTAGCAATAAATACGCTGGCAGAAAAGCTTGGAACCATTGATATTCTCATCAATAATGCGAGTGTAGCGAAGTTTGGGACCGTACTTGAGATGGAAACGGAGGCTTGGGAGCGCATCATTCAAACGAACCTCATGGGGACGTACTATGTTACCCGGGCGGCATTGCCAACGGTTCTGCCTATTGTGCTTCCAAATTCGCAGTGTTGGGATTCACAGAATCTCTCATGCATGAAGTGAGGAAATCCAATATTCTCGTAACTGCTTTGACCCCAAGCACGGTTAATACGGAATTGGCGGCGAATGTTGGTCTGAAAATAGGTGACGAAGACAGGATGATGCAGCCTGAAGATGTGGCTGAACTTATTGTAGCGACTCTGCAATTACCACAACGAGTCTTTATAAAGACTGCTGGAATTTTGACAACAAATCCGCAATAAAAGAGGGCAAGCTATACTTAGATTTACAATAAAAATGTGTTGAGGTGTTGAGCACATTTGGATGTTGTCGGCCGCTGCACCAAAGTCAACTTAGTAAAGAGTCTATTCTGGGATATCGATTTTCTCGATATCCCTTTTTAAATTGTGAAAGAAATTTAGCCGTTATAGCGTATAAGGAGAACCGTATCATAAATAGGGTGAAAAATTAGTTGTGATTGAAGTTTATATAGAGATAAAATCAACCCCTAAGATGACTCTTAGGTTTTTGTATATGACTTAATACAACAATATTTACAAATTCATGATACGATATTGCTAAATTGGGAAATAGATGCTCCATATGTAAGATAGAATTAATTATTGATAGAACTGTTGAAGATGAATCATAACAAAATGATTGATGATCAACCAAGGATGTTTACTGAAACTATTATGACTCTGTAGAATGGGGGCCACTATATGTCGTTAGCTAATAAAAAAGAAGAGTGTTTACTTATTGAGACATTAAAATCGCATATACCAAATGTAGAGGAATTACTGAATCCAGCACTTGAGGAATCAGAAATAGATCTTTTCGAGAGCATGATGAACTGCAAATTTCCAGAAGATTTCAGAAAGTTATACATGAATTCTAATGGAGAAGGAGAGCAGATTTTTGGTGTTATGGCTGGTCTTGGTTGGATGAACATTGAATCGATAGTAAGCAACTGGAAGTCCCTTTTGGAATCAGCATACGATATTATATCCAGCAAATCAGATGTAATAAAAGATGGGAACTACAGAGAAGGCTGGATTCCTTTTGCTGAAGATGGTGGTGGCTCATTTTTGGCAATAGATTTAGACCCCGGAGAAAAGGGCATTTATGGGCAAATTATTACTATAGATCACAATTCTAATTTTTCCTATGTTATTGCGGAAAGTTTGGGGCATTTCTTTGAATTTATCAATTCGAGCCTCAGAAATAGTAGTATTGGTATTCGTGAAGAAGATGATGTAATCATATTATCTCGTGAAAATGGAAGTTTGTTAGATGATATTTTGGCTTTGACTAATTGGAATATCGAAGAGAAAAGCCTTATCCCTGTAAGCGGATTTTGGGAAGAGTATTTTAAAGACGATGTTGAGAGTGGTTTTGTATCTTCAAAAACATTGAAAAAAAAGAGAATGGTATTTATTAGAGCTGATCAAGCTCAAAAATACGGAGCAATATCTTTGGATATTTTAACCCATATGGTTAATCTTAAAGAACTTATTATACATGCGGATGAAATTACTAATTTTGATGTACTTCAACGGTTGACTTCTTTAGCAGAACTTGTGATAGGATCAGAAGCTTTTAAAGAGTCTGATTTGAAGTACTTGGTTTCTTTAGATGGGTTAAGGAAGCTAACATTAATAGGACTTCCATTAAAAAATATACATAAACTGAAAGATATAAAGAAATTAAAGAGTTTGAGATTATGTAGAATGAACTCAATTGAAATGGAATTAATAGGAACTATAAAAAATTTGAAGGAACTAAGTTTAGAAGAAATGGAGGTTGGCGACCTGCTTTATATTTCAAACCTTAGTAAGTTAATAAAACTAGAGCTCAAACAAGTGACAATACCACATTTATCATTCTTAAAAGCTTTAAAGAATCTAACGGTTTTTGAGACAGATAGCTGTGCAATAGATGAATCACACATAGAGGTTATAGGAGAATTGAAGAAATTAAAGCAGTTCACTTATCCGGTTGGAGATTTAACAATACTCAAAAATTGTATGAGTCTAAAGCAGATTGGAGTAGATGCATCAAGACTTAAAGGTTTGGAGGAAATTTCAGACTGTAATATAGTCGATATAACTATATTTCATGCAACATCGAAAGAGAATGCGAAGTCCGTAGTCGCGGAGTTTAGTAAATACTTTAAACTTCAGTCATATGGATGGCAGGTAACATGGAAAGATTAATGAAACTTGCCTACGCTGAGCTTTATCATAATAGGGTGGAATTTTTATAAAAGAAAGGAGACCTTTCCGGTAAGCAATCAGAGGGGTCTTTTTTGCGAAACAAGAAATAATATACATGGGTCTGTGAAGTTTACAATTGTAATCTAATTATTGAACGTCTAGCATTAAGTAAAATGGAACGATACATTAGGTGGATAAGGCGTACTACGGGTTGTTTATATTATCCTCGCATAATTTTTTCGATATGGAGAGTTTATGAAAAAGACTATTGTTTGTGTGATAACGATACTTATATTAATCTCAGGATTCGCAACACAAAGTTATGCGTCGTTGTCAGATACGCAATCTGCGGCAATACACGCGTTGCTGGATGATGCCCGTCGTATATCAGGTGTGCCGGGAATGTCAATCTCGATACTTGCTGATGATGAAATGTTCTACTTTTCTTCCGGGTATGCAGACCGTAAAAGTGGGTTGTCTGCAAGTGAAAATACACTATATGAGTTGGCCTCGGTCAGTAAAGCCTTTACCGGCATGGGCATTCTGCTGTTGGAGGAGCAAGGGCTGCTGTCAATGACTGACACTGTCCAAAAATATTTACCTTGGTTTACGTTAAAGTATCAAGGGAAACCTGTTGATATGACAAGCCTTACACTCAATAACTTTCTTCACCATACTAGCGGCCTAACAAATAGTAGGCATTCTCAAAATATTCCACAAGGCAATACACCAGATTTGCTGCAAAAGACTGTGGAAAAGCTGGTAGATGCTGGGTTGGCGTTCCCTCCCGGTGAACAGTATAGCTATGGAACCGTTAATTATGACGTATTGGGTTTGGTTATTGAGATTGTGTCGGGACAAAGCTATGAAGACTTTATGAGGGAACAGGTATTTCAGCCGTTAGGTCTTCACCAGACGTATGTTTATAAAGAAGATGCTCAAGCCACCGGACAGTTGGCACAGGGCTACCGTTCTTCCTTTTTTATGACAACTCCATATAACGCACCGGATTATTCCGGGAATAAACCCGCAGGCTACATCATTTCTTGTACAAAAGATATGGCGCGTTGGATGAGCATACAGATGGGTATTGTGAAGGACATACCCGAAATATTCCATACGGTTATCGAAAAATCACATCAGGGTGATATGTCTGTTCCGGCTGTCAACGAAATGTATTATGCGGCGGGCTGGACGGTAAACGCCAACCAAACGATTATAGAGCACCCCGGGGGAAATCCCAATTTTGGAACCGAAGTGATCATACTGCCAAATGAACGAACAGCCGTCTGCTTGCTGACCAACGGCGCAAATATCAACAGAAGCATTGTACTAAAAGTTAAAGATATATTAGACGGCAATCTAACGCAGTCATATGAAATAAGCGGCACACAGCTTTTGGACATCATTTTATCGTCTACCACAATTATTTTTTGCTTATTGGCCGTTCTGTTCTTTCTCTTAGGATTACGCAGAAGGAAGACGAATGAGCGGCAGCCAATGACAAAAAAGCGAATAATCGTAACAGCTATTTTGCTGATTGCTACGATTGCCCTGTGTATAATGTGCTGTGCATTAGATTGGTCAACGATACTTATTTGGCAAACATATAGTGTTCTTACAGCCTTGATTTCGTCAGCATTATTAACAGCAAGCATTACATGGTTTGTATACACTCACCGATATAATAGTCTGATAAGAGGAGGGGCAGAGCGCGGTTTTTTTTGATTTATGAATACATGTTCTTGTCGCGATCAAAGGACAAGAACATGTAAACATTGCCGCTAGAAGCAGAGGGGGGAAGGAACATAAAAGGATATTTTTGATTTTAGCAATTTATTTTACAACCCGATTGCACCTATTGAACTTCCATATCACTTAGTTAGTATATTTATCAACATTGTCTAATCCCCATCCTTAGCTGGCCCTCGCTCTGCGACCCTTCCTTACGACAAATCCTTTTTATACTGGATGGCCATGTAAATTCCACCAGCTAAAAATGCTAGCGCATATTTGAACAAGAAAAAGATGTTCCACATATACTCTTTAGGAAAAATCATGTCACATAGAATAATTGTCAACAGCATAAAGTAACTGCTTTTCAAAAAGATTTTATTTGTCCGTTCATCGTCTTGCCCAATCTTCTTATAAAATACATAGGTAAAAATCGCACTACCCATGAGCAGTAAAAAACCGACTCCAATGAGAATATTCCAATTTCCCGTAGATTGCTCAGCCCAGGACTTTAAAGGGTGAAAAATTGCGTTATGGATATCAGAAATAGACTTAATTTTCATTTTGATCATTTCCTTTCAAATAAGTAAAAACATCGTTTACATCAACATTAAAAAAATCGGCAATTCGAAAAGCCAATAGAAGAGTTGGAACATAATTCCCTTTTTCCATTACGAAAATGGTTTGTTTGGAAACCCCGACTTTCTCTGCTAATTCTTGCTGAGACATTCTGGCAAGTACACGATATTCATAAACCTTATTGGATATCGAATCACCAAAATCTTTCTTCATGACCATCACCTCTTGAAGCAAATTATAAACTTATTTTTAACAAAAGTAAAGTATACTTATACTAAGTAATATAAAACCTTTATGTTTACTTAGATTGCTTTGATTTACAAGACTAGACTACAAAAAGAACCTGACGAAATTCATGATTCCGTCAGGTTCACATATCGATCTGATATAATTTATGGTTTTTGGTGCTGCATTTTATGATTTTCAGTGGCGCAAATCGATGAATGATTGCCACAATCGTGCAAAAACAATTCACAGTCAATAGCAGACGGATGGCAATCGGATTACTTAACGGCTCTGGGATGGGCGAAATCCATATCTTTTAGCACGCCAGGCAACAAACAGAGCAAGAAGCAAGAGAAGCAGGAGTGCCCAAGGAAAGGAGGTTGTACCCCATTGATTCAGAAGGACTCCTCCCAATATCCCACCGCCGGCGATAGCCAGATTCCAAACCGTTGTATTGATAGGCATCACGATATCCACACCTTGCTTCCCGGCAGCCTGGGCAAGTGCCGTCTGCAACAATGTTGCCGCACCACCGAATGTCAGCCCCCACAGCGCAACAGAAATGAAGATAATAGTACCATGCTCACTCCAAAGTCCTAGTACAAGAGATATCAGAGCAAATCCGGTAAGACTGATGAGAACCAACGGACGCAACCAACGATCAATGAAAATCCCAATCACCCAGATTCCCACCAGTGCCATAATCCCAAAAATAAGTAGAATCTGTCCGAGATAGGGTTCTAGCCCCATATCATCCAGGAAAGGAGAGATATAGGTGTACAAAATATTATGTGCCAGCATCCAGGTAAGAACCACAGCCAAGATAGGAATCACCCCAGGTGTGAGTAAAACTTTGAATACTGAAATGCGTTTATCAGCCGACTGTCCCGGATAATCGGGAACTTTCCAGAGCACCCAGAAAATTAGCAAGAACGCCAACAACGACATCAACCAGAACACCGAGCGCCAGCCCATTAAGGTTCCTATCAGCGTACCGGCAGGAACTCCAAGGGATAAAGCAATGGGTGTTCCAATCATGGCTACAGCCATGCCCCTTCCCTTTAGATGATCAGGCACCATACGTAGAGCATAACTGGCAATCAAGCCCCATAAAACACCGGCAGCTACTCCGGCAAAGAAGCGAGCGACAAGTGTTAGTACATAGTTCAATGAGAGAGCTGTAATAGTGTTGAAAATAAGAAATCCGATAATCGATAGAAGCAAAAGCGGACGCCGCCGCCACCCCCCAGTCAGTACTGCCACGGGTATGGCGGCAACCATCGAACCAATGGCGTACAATGTGACAAGTTGTCCAGCCAATGCTTCCGACACCTGTAGCCCTTCTTTGATTTGCGGCAACAACCCCGCGGGAAGGGTTTCAGTCATAATTGCAATAAAACCAGCCACAGCTAAGGCTAACAACCCCAACCATGGGAAACGATTAGAAGATAAATCAGACATCTATGAGCCTCCTTTTAGGCAGATATGAAAAGTTAATCGACTTGTGGATCGATCATTCCTTATGTTATTCAACCTTTCACACCTTGTCAATAACTTTTGGATCGATTAGTATATAATTAAGAAAAACAAGGGGGGATCTCTTATGGCAAGAACTGGACGTCCACGCATTTTTGATCGGGATGAAGCGCTTTTAAAGGCGATGATGCTCTTTTGGGAACAAGGATACGAAGCAACCTCGTTGCTACAACTTCGAGCGGACATGGGGAATATTTCAGCAGCCAGTTTCTATGCGGCCTTTGAGTCAAAAGAAGCCCTGTTTAAAGAAGCTGTTGAACAATATATGGGGACTTTTGGACGAGTCACGGAAAGTCTTGCGGATCACACGCTTACTCCTCGGGAAGCAATTGAAACAACTTTAAGACGTACTGCAAAAATGCAAACGGATAGCGATCATCCGAATGGCTGTTTGATTGTGCTGTCAGCTAGCACATGCTCCTCCAAAAACAATCATATTCGTGAAATTGTTGCTGAAAAAAGAAAGCAGATTCGTAGCCACCTGCAAGATTGCATCCAGCGTGCCATAGATGTTGGTGAAATTCCTTCGTCCATAGATGTCTCGATGATGACTACCGTCTTTGATACCTTCATGCATGGCATATCTACACAAGCAAGGGACGGAGTCCCTTTTGCAACGATTGATCGCGCCATCACGGAGGTAATGGGTATCTGGGAGCTATTTAAACATTCAGCCTGACTTTAAAGCGATAGAAAAACCAAAATAGAGCACTCGGCCATAACGTGAGTCAAATCAAAACACCTTTAAGAAAGTTCTTCCCAGTCGTAAGATAGGGGGATCATTTGAGAGGTGTTTTTGTGTTGGTAACCAAAGTGGGCTACTCCGTAGAAGTAAAGATGAAAGATAGGGGGATCTTTTGAGAGGTGTTTTTGTGTTGGTAACCAAAGTGGGCTACTCCGTAGAAGTGAAGATGAAAGCCATAGAAATGAGATTGGCGGGCGTTTCGGGGAGAGATTATCATGGGGCGTTTTGGACTTAATGGATTGCAAGTTAGGAAAAGTGGGAGGGGAACGTTTATGAGTTTTGATTATTTCTGGGGATTCTTTAGTGCGATATGTGGATATGTATGGTGTTCTGTGAAAAAAAGTCTTAGACTGGGTCCAGTAAATAAAGCAGCGACAGAAAAAGACTTGATAAATAAAGTCTTAGACTGCCGCTGTTGTTGTTCAATTATCGTTTCCCGTTAGTTTAGTCAAGGATGTTACGAAAAAACTATATATTTCGATTTTCATATTTAGATTAACCCCAATTGAAGGATTTAATGAAAATAAATTAAAAATCACCATACTATTTTAACAAAAAATTACTGAACATGTATTTCCGATTTGATATCATTTTGACTTAAAAATTTCATTAAATCATTACTCAGCTGTACAATCTCATTGTTAGCATTATTCGCATAATCCGGCAACATCATATCCCTAACCATTTTAGTTCTTAGCCATGTCATAAAGAAAAGATCCAAAAATAAGTTTGGAAATTTCAGCACCATTTTAAGCATTGATGGATCAATTGAAACGCCAGCTTTTTGTATTGCCCTTAGATAGGTTTTTAAAGTGACTGTTATTTTGCGTGCCGTCTTTCTGGTTCTGGCTGTTTTTTTGTCAATTATCTTATTCTCAGAATGCAAAAAACTCAACATGGCAATATCTGATACGGAATGTGTGATTAAATACGCTTGCATATCCTTTTTAATAACGTAGGGAAGCTTTGCAGTTTTAAATAATTTTGCAAGGTTTTCTATGCGTTCTGTCGCTACACCACTAATTTCTCCAAATGCAGTTGCCGCTATAAACTTTGGTAGAAATCGAGTATGCAATACTCCATCTTTAATCTGTCCGCCGAAGCCAGGAAAAGCTGGTAAAAGTCTATCCCCTACGATATCCAGCCACGAAGAAAATCCAATTGAATTACTAATCATCGTAACTATATTTTTGCTTTGATTATCTTTTAGCGCTAACAATGCTGATTCGGACCGATCATAACGAACGGTAACGAAAATAAAATCGTATACATCGTCATTTTCGAGCGTATCAATGACATTCACTTGTATCGATCTAATTGTACCTTTTTCTATATACTGCAGGCCATTTTCTCTTAATGATTTATATCTATTCGAATGTGCAAACAGGCTAACGTCAAACCCTGCTTCAATAAGCTTTATTGCGTACATGCTCCCGATGACACCTGCACCAAAAATTAAAATTCTATCTTGTTTTGCCGACATATAAACCACCCCTACTTATTAATATTCCTTTTGATTATCCGACAACATGTTGTATGATGTGATTATAAATCTTCATTATTCCTTGATCAACCATCAGTTTTTTATGATTTGTCGGATGATATTCTTATTCACTAGTAGGAGGGTAACATGAAAAAGCAACCCCAAATAACGGAGAAAACAAGACAAAAGTTTGTAGAAGTTTTTTGTGAGTTATATAGCCAAAAGCCGATTGAAAAAATTTCGATTCAGGAAATTTCGAATAAGTCAGGATATAACCGCAGCACCTTTTATCAATATTTTACCGACATTTACGATTTGTTAGACTCTGTTGAAAATGACTTATTGAATGACATAAAAAAAGAATTGGCGAATAAAGAGCTATCGAAGGATACGGTTCAAGATACGCTCAATTGTCTGGATAAAAAAGAACATCTCCTGGTTCTTAATGCCCTTTTGGGTGATTATGGAAGTGCCCGTTTTTTAAAACGCTTAAAGAAAGAAATCACTTTGGATCAATTAGAATTAAACGTTCCGCAAAACCAATCCTTAACGCCATACTTCATTGAGTTTTACCTGACAACTGCTCTTTCTTTGTTTCGTCTTTGGCTCCAGCGTCAAAAGGATTTGTCGTCAGAAGAATTTTTCAAGTTAGTGGAGAACCTATATTCAAAAGGGATTACGCCCTATTTTAACGAATGAGTCTGTCATTCAAACCAAATCCATATGTTCTATAACAATAAATAAGCGCGCATAAGCTTGTTTACACAATATACTCCATAAAAACTGACCTAACTTACTCTTAAGGTGGACGATGTTATAGAGCACGAGATAGGGCGTTATTGCTTATATATTTACTGAGCGACGTTCCATACGATCAGTTTCTATTATATTGAAATATCAACGAAATTGTTTGTAACCTTTTTCAAAAAAATTCGTATCTAACAATTTATTCAACAGTGTAATCATAATTATTAAGGCAAAGGAGAACCATCTGGGAAGAAACTTATATAACTGGCGATAAAAGTACCTAATTTTCAGTATTTGATCCAAATCCCTTGACTATGACGTTAGGTCATAGTGCATAATTCTCACTATAGACGACTAGGAGTGAGAGATATGAACATAAAAACATTGCGTTCAGACCACATTTATCAAAAAGTTGCCCAAGCTTCGCCCGAGGAAAAACTTGAATTATTCAGAAATGAAATGATGGCTCCCTTTATGAAACAATGGCAAATTCAACAGATCCCTTTTAGAGCTGAAGAGGGGAATGGTTTTGACGTTGTTACGTTTAATAGTATAATGCATCGATCCCCTGATCAGATTACCCAGCAGATTTCATCTGAGGTAGAGTTGATTTCATCAGATTTTTTTTGGTTAGAGTGTGAGCACGCGGTAAGGAAAAGCCTCCGTCTATTTATAGAGCATGAAATAAGTCTCCCCGTATCCGAATATTTGTTTACCATTCAACTAGGGAATCCTGAAAGCAGTGCCTTAACAATAAACGAAGGATATAGTGGCTTTGGGGGCATTCCCGGGTTTATCTGGGGTACACTCTTGCCAAATGAGTACACGATTTCTCGAATGAAGGCTGCGCTGGCGCACGAGTGCAACCATAATGTGCGATATCAATTTATTCAGTGGGATCACACCGTTAATTTGGGCGAGCTCATTGTAAGTGAAGGATTAGCTGAAAACTATGCTATGTTCATGTTTGGCGAAGAATTGCTCGGCCCTTGGGTAACGAAAACAAACGCAGACACACTTAACAGGCGCATAAAACCTGTCCTTAGAGAGCAATTGCAATTAACAGGGTTTGATAAATTTGCTCCGTATCTTTACGGTGACGAGATCGCCAAACTTCAAAACTTTGAACCGGTCAATATGCCTTATAGTGCTGGCTACGCTTGCGGATATTATTTAATCCAATATTATTTAAGAAAAACAGGAAGAACAATCTTTGAGGCCACAATAACACCTGCTGCTCAAATACTAGACGAAGTAAAAGGATTTTGGGATGAAGAAACCATTATTAGCTGTTAAAGATATTGTTCAGATTACAGGCATTACAAGCCGGACCTTGCATTATTACGATAGGATTGATTTATTTAAACCGACACATCTGACGGAAAAAGGGTATCGCTTATATGATCGAAGCAGTTTGGAAAAACTTCAAACTATTTTGTTCTTAAAGGAATTGGATTTTTCCTTGAAAGAAATTGCGGACATTTTAAAGCTGACCAGGCAAGAACAGAATCAAATATTAAAGAAGCAGAGACAAACCTTATTTTCGAGAAAACAAAGACTAGAAACCATCATGGTTGCTCTCGAAGAATACGTTTCGGGGAATGATATTAGTAATTTGCAAATTTTCAACAATTCTTCCGTTTTGCCATTAAAAGAACAATATGCAAATGAGGCGAGATTCATCTATGGTGAAACAGAAGCGTATAATGTGTTTAATGAAACGTTGGATAAACTATCACAAGATGAAATAGATGAACGTTTTCAATCGATGGAGGAAGTATTCAAGCAAATTGCGTCTTGTGTCGATCAGCATCCTTCCTCCGATGAAGTTCAGCGATTAATCAAGGAGTGGAAAAAAAATCTAATGCAATTCATGCCATGTGATAAAGAGCTACTGGCTTGCATTGCCGATACTTATAAATTCGATGTACGATTCAATAACTACTTTAATCAATATAGCAATGAGGATTTTGCAGATTTTCTACACAGTGCTATTATGCATCATATATCTCAATCGTGAACAGGAAAATTCGTTTGAAACTTCGGTTGATAAGCGGAGTGTGCAGATAGAAGAGAGGAACAATATAGAAAAGACAGCCAAGATAAATAATTTGAAAGCCACAGATAATGCAGTTTTTATAATAAAAAATGAGGAACAGATAGAGAACGCCATACCATATAAATCGAAAACATTTTGGTATGAGTCTTGGCTGAAGATAAAAGAGTTTTTCGGAGTCTAACACGGTTGAACTAACGGGAAACGAAGGCCCGCGATGGAACTCGCCCAACAATTGGGCAGAGGCATGGGGAACTTCATCGTTATAGGACTCTTTATGAAGTATATTCATGCTGGCAATGGACAACGCTTAAGGTTAAGTATTATCTTATACGGGAGGTCATCGCTTCTTGAAATTTGAACTAGGACGTTGCTTACTGAATGAACGATTGATGGAATCCGGAAAGTCAGCGGAATGGCTGGCAAAAGACTTGCTTTTTAAACCGGAACGAGTTTACGACTTTATTGAAAACAAAAGAGTGATGCCACTCAAAATTGCCATATCGATCGCCGATTCCATCGGTTGTGATGTTCGTGCCTTGTATGAATTAATTCCGAACGATAATGAAGTAAAGGGAGATTAAGGGAATAAGTGGTAGGTTGCATTAAAACTACAAATGTGATCCATTAAGCTAGTTAATGATAAACGATAGCTCAATCAAAATGAAAAGGCAGCCGGTCAAATGATCGGCTGCCTTTTCATTAGCTAATAAGCAGTTTACAGTAACGAAACTGATACATTTTGGATTGAGAAACCGTCTTTATACTGAAGCAGCAAAAGGAGGGGAGGTTAGGCTAGCTAGGCAGGAATGATTTGAACAAATGAAAATGAAATTTTTTTTAAAGGAGACTTTTGATGAGATTGTTTGAATTATTGCTATATTTGTCAAACATCAGTTTGTTTGTATTAACAGTTGTATTAAAAAAAGGTCAGCGTATAATTCCAGTATTCGTTGCAAGCGGGATCGCCGCAGTTTTACTGGTCATTCATTGGACGGTGGAAGGATACAGAGTGCAGCTGTTTTTATCATATTGCATAACGGTCTTTTTTTTAGCCATTTCAAGTTATAGTTATTTTAAAAAAAGCAGTTTCCAAAAAATCCCTCGATTCCTGTTGGGTTCAGCTTATACCGCTATAGCGATCATGCTGGTCGGAACAGCGGTCCTCATGTATACTTTTCCTGTGTTTAAACTCCCTGAACTGACAGGCATATTTAAGGTAGGAACGCAAACGTTTCATTTTGTGGATACCAATAGGGAAGAGATTTTTGATAAAGCAAGAGAGGGTAAAAGAGAATTGATGGTTCAGGTATGGTATCCGACTCAAGCTGGTAGTGGCAAGCGAACTGCTTTTATTCCCGATACGCGGATTTTAAGTTATATGGCCGCGAACTATGGTCTTCCCGGGTTTACTTTTCAACACCTGAAGTACGTATCCAGTCATGCATATTCGGAAGCGGAAATCTCTACGGCAAAGACTTCATACCCACTGATCCTTGGGAATCCCGGCAACGGCTCTTCTAGGTTCCTCCACACGTCGCAAGCCGAATATCTCGCGAGTCACGGATATATCGTGGCAATGATCGACCACACCTACAACACATCTGCAACCGAGTTTCCGGACGGTCGAATCACGACCAGCACAACCAACGACTTATTCTCGCCTGACCATGATTATCGGACGGAAAGCGGAAATCGCGACAAGTTAGGGAAAGTTTTAACCGACGATGTGGTGTTTGTGCTGGACCAATTCGAACTTATCCAATCGGGGCAGATTCCAAGTCATCTAAAAGGCTGGATTGATCTCGACCATGTCGGGGTGTTCGGTCATTCTATCGGTGGAGCAACGGCTTATGACGCTTCTTACGATCCGCGAATCGCGGTTGGCATAGACCTAGATGGAGGGCTTTATCGTTTGCGTGAAAGAGAGGGACTGCAAAAACCGTTTTTATTCCTCAACTCGGAAAGCTATTTTGAAAAATTAAAAATGGTGATGGATAACCGGGTCTACACGGATGCAGAAATTAACCGTATAGGCTCAACCAGAGAGTGGGAGGATCAAGTAACGGAAGATAAAAAGTTAGAGCTAGAACGGATGCGCAAAGCGGTCGACGAAGGGGGACAAGTCCTCTATATCGAAAATACGGAGCATTTGAATTTTACCGACGTACAGTTCATTTCTCCGATTTTCAAAATGCTGGGCATTACAGGAAAGATTGAGCCCGATAGAGCGGACTCCGTTACCAATACCTATATGCTGAATTTCTTCGATATGTATCTGAAAAATCAAGACGGAATCTTAATGAAAGGACCGGATAGCCGTTTTCCGGAGGTGAAGTTCGTAACCTCGCTATAAATTACGGAGCAGGTTAATATGATTGCAGTTATTTTAGACTGAAGCAACATCATTACGCTTACGGGGAATGATCGATCAATCCATACACGATAGCAGCCGTCTAGATGATCGGCTGTCTTTTTATTAAGCTAACGGCCACCCGTTAACTTTACCCTTTTAAGTACCGTAGCCGAAGTAGAATATTGTTACGCCATCCCGATCATACGATCGAGGAAGAAAGTGCTCCAATTTCAGTCATTCTGAAAGAAACCAAAAGAATGAGCAACATGGTAGACGGCCTACTTCTTCTGGCAAGAGGCGATTCACATGAGGAAGTTATCTCATGCACACCTGTTCGTATTGACGGGATCATTAAAGAGATCGCCAAAAAAATGGAGCCAATAATGGATTACAAGCAGTTGCGGGTACAGCTTCATGTCGAAGGCTCGGAATTGCTCATGAATGGAGATGAGAATCGTCTCATACAGTTGTTCATGATTTTGTTGGACAATGCCATTAAATTTACGCAGGCGGATGGGCAAATCGATCTTGAGTGTCTTAGGCAGGGGAAATCAGTTCTTGTAACCGTCAAGGATAACGGAGTGGGTATTTCGGAACATGAATTACCACTCGTATTTAATCGCTTTTATAAGGGAGATTCCTCTAGAAGTAGAGGGGATCATGGAGCAGGTCTAGGGCTATCGATCGCACGTTGGATCGTCGATCAACATCAAGGTACTGTCCACATTAGCAGCGGGGTAGGGTGTGGTACGACAGTTATGATTCGTTTTCCGGTGATTAGTTAAATAATAATAGTACTCTTCAAAAGAGACTTACAATTGTTGTCGGGACTTTTGGGGATATCTACAGAACGCAGCAAAGTTCTTTATTATCTAATCTTTTCAAAAAAGAAGAAATTAGTACATACTGTGCAATAAGCGAAGAAGATTATATGGCTTCGCTACCGGTTATTAGCGCATATAAACAAAGGGTGATTATCGCTCAATGTTTAACTTGGATGTGATGCCTTGTAGGAATTTCAAAAAAACCGTTGAATCAGCTCAACAGTTTTTTTAAATGCATTTGTGTGTCGTCCTATAAGTGGTTGATGAAACTCTGAGCAATTGATATGGCCAGTCGAAATCGCAAGGCTCTAATTAATGATGTGGTTATTGCTCGGAACTCGAAAGAGGAAGTGATAAATAGATCAAATAATATAAACCCCTAGATTGTCATATTATAGATCTATGTATAGTCTAAGTAGAATGCATCTTAGTGACATATGTACAAAATACGGGTTTTGTGAGGAAGTAGTATATAAATTAAAGGAACCAACCAATTTGATCCAAATTATTGCCAATTTACTGTCTATTAATGATTATCTAATCAATGTTCAAACCTGTTCAAAATAGCTGCCCTTTCATAAGCAATTGATTCTTATTTAGTAATCGCTTTATCTTAAACGAGTATTAAGCTTTAAAGCTCATCAAGTCTCGCATAAAACTTTAAGTGCTGATAATGTTTTTATTGTTGCATTAGATTACATAACTCTTGATTATATAAATTGACTATTACCATTATTTAACTTTTATAATCATCCTCATACATGTTCATCTTTAAAGCTTTAATTTCAAAGCAACTCTTCAGCTATCCTTAATTGTCTTTCCCGTTCTTTAGTAGCTGCCTCTGCAACTGAAGAATGTTCTGATATGTAATTCACTAGTTTAACTGCATAGTCACTGCAAACCATAGCATGTCCTCTCATATGTCCAGTTGCAATGGCTTGTGCAAAAGAACGGGCAGCATACTTACTAACCTCGGTTGTGGACTCTTTGGCCAATTCATTGACTATGAATCCAACTTTTCTTAAATCAAAGGCTCTAATCTCACCAGTTATACGCTTTTCTAGCGTTTCTATACCTAAATCAATCCGCGGGTCATTTACAAGCTGCTGGTCCAGATGATCCAGGTGCTCAACTGCTACTTTCAAAGCCCATTTGGCCAGAAACTTCTGCGGCAGCTCTTCAAGCGTTTCTTCAAGCCAATTTCTTAATTCATGGTTATCTACAATCTTTATCTTTGGACTACTATAAGTAAACATGTTAGTTTCTCTTAATTGCTGTTCATGTTTATTCCATGCATATTCCTCAATATTCAACGAATCACTCCCCCATTACAATACGGCACTATTTAATTGCTTCAGATCTTCTTTTATAAAAAGAGTGTACCATACTGAAAAAATGTAAATTAGCCATATTCTACGCGAATAGTCGCCTTTATTACTCCGATGCTGGGTAAACATCTCTTCGATGATATTCATATTGAATATTTCTTCAATGCCACTATAGCGGATTTGTTCAAACATTATATCTGAAATTGGAGTTTTGAGCCAATCACGAATGGGCACAGGAAATCCTAGTTTCGGGCGATTCACAATAGCTTCCGGAACGATTCCTTCCATAGCTTTACGCAAAGCAAGTTTTGTTGTTTTTTGCCCAATCCGATTGGATACAGGTATTTTACTAGCCGTTTCGAAAACCTCTTTATCTAAAAATGGGACTCTTAATTCCAATGAATGTGCCATAGACAGCTTATCTGCTTTTGATAAAATGTCTCCAGGTAACCAAAAATTCATATCAATAGACTGCATTCTTGTCGTAGGGTCTAGGTGAGCTGTCTTATCATAAAAAGGCTTAACGATATCCGCGGGATGTAAAAAGCTATTCTGAGCGTGTACCGACCCGTGGAGCAAATTCATCTTGCCGGTTTTGTTAAAGATGTTCGCATTACCGAAAAATCGCTCTTCTAAAGGTGTCAGACCTCGAAGTAAATAATTTTTCCCATAAAAATGATAGGGATATACGGATAATGATTTTCGTAACGAATCCTTTATAAAGTTAGGCATCCAGGTTATCGGTCTTAAAGCATTTGGCTCTCTATAAATTCTGTATCCTCCGAATAACTCGTCAGCGCCTTCCCCTGATAGGACAACCGTAACATGTTCTTTGGCAAGCTGGTTTAGATGATAGAGTGCAATGGCAGAAGGATCCGCTACAGGTTCATCTAGATGCCAGACCGTTTTCGGGATACTTTCAAAAAAGTCTTTTTGCGATAAGATGTGAAAATAATGATCTGTCCCCAGTTTGGCTGCTGTTTGATTTGCAATGATTGTTTCATTGTTCAACCCTTCAAATCCAATTGAAAAGGTTTTGGTGGATTCTTCTGTTCTCATCATTGCAGCTATAGCTGTAGAGTCAATTCCACTGGACAAAAAACATCCTCTATTCACATCACTTTGTAAATGAAGGTTTACAGACTCTTTCAATTTCCACTGAATTTCTTCTGCGTAGTCTGCTAAAGATCGTACTACCGGTTGAAAATGGGGTTCCCAATATTTCTCGATCTTCATTTCACCTTCCGAGTTAACAAATACTCGCTCTGCAGGTCCTAATTTATGAATGTGTTCAAACATCGTATCAGGATGCGGGACATACTGAAAAGTTAAGTAGCTGAATAAACTTTGATACTGAAGCTTTCTGGGTACCCCTTTCACTGCAAGTATGCTTTTAATTTCCGAAGCAAATAAAAGATTATTTTCGTCTTTGTAATAATAAAAAGGCTTGATCCCGAAATGATCTCTAGCAGCAAAAAGAGATTGTTCCTTAAGATCCCAAATCGCAAAACTAAATATTCCACGTAAATGATGGACACAGTCCTTGCCATATTCCTCAAATAAATGCACAATGACCTCTGTATCTGATTGCGTCTGAAAGTGATGTCCCTTTAGCTTAAGTTGATCTCGTAGTGTTTTATAATTATAGATTTCACCATTAAAAATAATCCAAAGAGTACGATCTTCATTCGTCATCGGTTGATTGCCATCACGTAAATCAATTACAGACAATCTGCGAAAACCAAGTCCAATGCGAGAATCGAGCCATACTCCCTCATGATTGGGACCTCGGTGATTCATAACCCCTGTCATTTGTTTTAAGGTTTCTTCATGTGGTGGCTGTCCATTATATTTTAATATTCCTGCTATTCCACACATACTCTGGCAGTCCTTCCTATTATAAAGATTAGGATATAGAGTGCCCATAATTGCTTTGATAAATTTATCATTTTTTTCTAAAGGATTCACTTATTTGAAAATATAAAAAAGAAAAGCCTGTATTAGCAGGCTTTTCTCATTCATTTTTACTTTATCTCTCCCAGAAAGCTTCTAAAGTTCTCGACAATGTCTTTAGATCGGGTATGGTGCAAATAATGCTCCCCATCAAGCAACATCAATTTCCCGTGTAAGGAGTCTTTTATCTGTTCTTTATGCAGGGATTCCCAGCCTGGAACATCCGTATTTTCTTTCACAAGGAAGAAAATAACAGGAAGATCTTTAGGGAAATTTAATGTTTCCGTGGCTTTGAAATTGCTTTTAAAATGCTCTGCTTCGCTGATGATATTAGGATTCATCATGTTTTTAAGTGAAATCATTCTATTTTGTTCTTTAGTTTCCTCATCATCACTTGGTGTAACGATTTGGGCCGGGTTGAGTTTTACCATCAATCGCATAAATCCTGATTTTTTAAGCAGCTTATAGGTTCCAGATGGAAATTCTTCATCGTTGCCCCCTTGTGTGGGTACGCTGCTGTCGATGCCTACGAATGCACTAACTTCGTTTTCGTATTTGTTCACATAGTCCAGTCCGTAAATTCCCGCTATAGAATGTCCCATCAGAATATAACGATCTATCTTTAATTCTTGTAAAGCTTCATGAAGCTCACTCACTATATTGTCGACCGTTCGTTCTTTTGTGGTGACATCACTTAGTCCATAACCAAACGGCTCAACTACTACAACTTTATAGAAAGGAGTCAGTTCATCTACAAGTGGTTTGAAATCAATTACGGGTGATGCGGTTCCAAACCCTGGGAGTAACACGACCGTTTCCTTGCCTTGCCCTTGTATGGTTACATTCATCTTTTTCCCGTCGACAGGTACAAGCTGACCATAGGGTTCTATTTTTCCTTTCTCCACTTTATTGCTGATCACATTGACTGTAAAAACGATGACCAGAAAAAGTGCTATGAGTATGACTATAGCGACTATTACTTTAAGTAAAATTAATAATGTTTTCTTCATACTTTCATTTCCTTCCTTGATGTTTCTTTTAGTTTCTCGAACTTCTGCACCCCTTCTTGTTATCCCTTATCTTTTGTCTATTCCATTCTATCAATCCAGTCTTAGATCCTGTGTAACGCAAGTTTAATTGATTCTTAACTTTCAACAGCCCCTAATGATAACGATTTAAGCTTCTGTTAAGATTGGAATAACAAAAAAACACCTTTAGTTATCCGTCGATTAACCATAGGCCAATTCAACGTTTTCTAAAGGTGTAGTTTCCACTTATTAGTTCATTGATTATTTACGCGCTGCACGAAGCTTCTCAGGAGTTACATCATTTCCATCCGGATCTAATATTGTCACTCCAGAAAGACTGTTACGAACTTGTCCACGAATTTCACGCAGGTAGTCTTCACGCAATGCGATCTGTTCAACCCATTCGCCTTGTGTCAGACCTACTTCACGTTCTTTCTTAGCTAATTCATTGATGCGAGTCAAACTTGTAATCATCTATGTTCCTCTTTTCTTAGTTTTAATTAGCTTACTAACGGTTATGGCGATTAGTTCCAGATTCAAGCTAAATTATCAGCCATTTGTTTCATAAGTCTTCTTAATAATAAACGTTCTTCAGGTATAATTCCGGCTAGTAATTTATCCAGCTGTTTGTTCCAGATCTGTTCCACAGGTTCGCAGAGATTACGTCCGGCTGGGGTTAGATACACTCGGCTAACTCTGCCATCTTCAGGATCTCTTTTTCGAACAACAAACCCATGATTTTCAAGAGATTTCACCATATTTGTTATGGTTGGAGGCTCACAATTCAAGCGTTCACTTAGCTGTATCTGTGTCATTCCATCTGTTCTCCATAACCGGCATAATAACTGTTCTTGACCCACATGAAGATTAAGTTCTCTAAGCAGCTCTGCATAATCTCTACGCATTTCCGCTGATATTCTATCCAGTAGTTCCCTTATCTCATCTTCTATCACAGATATTTCCTCCGTACTGCCTTACAAATTACTTAGCAAGCTAATAATATCACGATTTATTAAAAATTTCAAATAAATGTCCGTAACGTTCATCCTGTTTGCTGACCAAACCATTAAAAAAGGAGTAAAACCACAAGATCACGTAGATCTTGTTTTTTTACTCCTGCCCAGTCAACACTTGACTTCGTTCTCAATTATTTTGTGGAAGCCGCACTTCAAACATCGTCCGCACTACACTGCTTTGTGCAGAAACTGTTCCAGCATGTTGTTCCACAATGTTTTTAGTGATAAATAAGCCCAGTCCCGTACTCCCTGTGGGATGCGTTCGCGCTCGATCCCCGGTGTAGAACATATCAAAAATACGCGGCAGCTCTTCCGGATCAATACAATCTCCATAGTTAATAATCTCAATAACGACTTCGTTTTCTTCTAAATACCCATGAATATCAATAAATTGACCGTCGCTTCCGTATCGCGCTGCGTTAGTGAGAAGATTCTCAAATACACGTGCCAGCAGCTCACCGTCACCCTCTATCTTCAGAGGTTGGGTTACATCCAAGCGGGAAGTAAGACCATTTTTCTCAAAAACGGGATATAACTCTTCATTTAATTGTAAAAGAAGCTCACTAAGGTCGATCGAGGTTTTCTCAAGCGTAAGCTTACCGTAGTTCATTCTTGTAATTTCAAATAGCTCATCAATTAATTTTTCCAAACGTTGAGATTTAGTATAAGCAATCGTTGTATAATGTCTGGTCTGTTCTGGCGTTAATTCATTGTCCTTAAGGATAAAATCCAAATAACCTATAACTGAGGTAAGTGGAGTACGCAGATCATGTGCCAGATTTAACACAAGTTGATCTTTACTGCTCTCCGCAAAGTCTCCCCGCTCAATAGCTTCCTGAAGATGATCAATAGCCAGATTGATATCATGGCCAATAAGGCCGAATTCATCTTTAGAAGGGATATCCACCCGCTCCGAGAAATCACCCGACGCCAGCTGATGGATCCCTTTCGAGATTTCCTTGAAATAATTTGCATATGGTTTAGTAAATATAAAAAAGAATAAGATGGCCAAAGGAATGAAGATAATCAAAAACGCATTAACATCACCGATATCCCGCATCAAGTAGCGAACTTTAGTCAATGGATTTTCTAATAAGACCTCTGATCGGTAATATCTCTGCAGAATTTTATAGATTGAAAAGGTAATTCCACCGGATACAAGCATACTGGCCATCAGCAGCATAATCATTTTTGTACGAAAGCTATAAATCATTTTAGGCATTGGTTGTATACCCTTCCCCTACTATTTATCTTTGTAGTGACAATGGTATATGAATTCATTCAAAATCTCAAATCCTTCGAATCAAAGATCTTTCCGCACAAAAATCCGCAGAGAAATGATATATGAACAGCTAAGCAAGAATATATAAGCCAGCCCTAGGATTATAAAGGGAATGACCGTACCTTTCACTCCAAAACTTAGCCATCTGTTCACATCAGGTATCCACTGGATCAAAAAGCTAAATACGTTCGGGCCAAACATAACAATCATCATAAATACAAGATTAACCACTTGTGCCCCCTTTGCCCCTAACCAGTAATGAATCGGTAAATAAAGCATCGCAAGGAGAGGGAAAATGGATATCGTAATACCAACCTCTTGCCAAAAATGAGGGGTTACGGCTTTACCTGTCACAACAATCAGGAGATAGGTAAAGGCCGTTGCTGCCAGCCCGACAAGAGCAAACGGAAGGATCGAAAAATATTTGGCACGGACAAGCTCTTGTCTCCGTACAGGGAGATTAACGAGAAACCGTTGCGTCATCTGCTGAGTATCCATTGAACAGGAGCTTATCAATAACAGCATAGGTGGCATTACCGTAAATAAACTGAAGCTATGATAGTTCGAGTACGCTATAAAAATAAAGAAAGGGATTAGCAGCATCAGAAATTTACGCAAAAGAATGAAGTCTTTTTGAATTAAAAAAAATGATTTATACACTTTACGTCCTCCTTAGCTTATAACTCTTCCTTGCTAAACAATCGTAGTGAAATCCTATAAGAGCAGTACAATATGAATAGATAAACAATCCCTGTCAAACCAATCGGCACCAGATGATCCTGCAGCTTTAAATGGGTAATTGTTAAGAAAAAGGATGAATTTGAGAGTGAAGATCCAGTGTTTAGGGTGGTAATCGTTATTACTACATTAAAAAGGATATTGAAGTAATAGTTTTTGGAACCAAGCCAATAATGAATCGGCAGATAAATAGACGCAGTCAAAGGAATCATCAGTAATGTTAAAGATACCCCTATCCAATAAAACGGGCTAATGGAATATCCAAATGAAAAGGAAATTAGTAACAAAGCTAAAGAGCAAACCAAACCGATGAAACAATAAGGAACAAGTGATAAGTATTTAGCCAAGATAATCTCTTGCCGTCTTACTGGCAACCCTATAACAAACTTTGTGTTGTTATTCTGTGCATCCATAGAACAGGAGTATACGAGCAACAGTAAAGATTGAAATGTAGCAAACATGCTGGAGTTATCCAGTTGAACATATGCGATAAACAAGATACTCAAGAGAAATATAGGGATAAAATTCCGCAGGAGAATAAAGTCTTTTCGAATCAGCAAAAAGAGATTAAACATACAAAGTGTTTCCCTTTACCGTAAAATACATGATTTCTTCCAGAGTAGGTGTTTCGCATATGGCATGACCCCTAAAGAAGTGTTCCCCCTCAGAGCGATTGTTCAGTAGACCCTCGAAACCAACTTCCGTCTCTCTAAGCCCGATGAACCATTTTCGTACATCCCGATCAAGCAACTCTTTGTTGCCTTTAACCAGCATGTATTTGTTGGCTAGAGATTCTTTCATTTCATTAAATACTAGGCGCCCTTCATTCACAAAAACAATATAGTCTGCGATCCGGTCCAAATCAGTCGTATTATGCGTTGAAAAAAGAATAGACTTCTTCTCATCCTGGATATGCTCACTAAGCAAATCAAGCAACTCTCTTCGGAATATAGGATCAAGTCCTGCAGTAGGTTCATCCATAATGAGCAGATCTGCACCATGTGATAAGGCAATAGCGAGCGAATACTTCATTTTCATTCCTTTGGAGAGCTCCTTAATCTTTTTCCGCGGGGAAAGCTTGAACATCTCTATGTATTTCCTATACGTTTCTTGATCCCAACGACTATAAAAAGGAGCAATAATCTTACTCATCTGATCGATGGTTAATTGATCGTAAAAGTAATTCTCATCGGAGACATAGCCAATCCGATCCTTATTCTCTGCTTCATGAATAGACATCTCTTGGTCAAAAATCTTGACGCTGCCGCGATCAGGAAACACCATCCCCATCATCATTTTAATTATTGTTGTTTTCCCTGCCCCATTCGGCCCAATTAGCCCCGTGATATACCCTTCTTTGATACCGAACGTAAGTTCGCATAGGCTAAAATGGCCATATTTTTTAGAAATTTGGTCCAATTGAATGACTTCTTTCATTCTGTCTCCTCCTCATAAAGCAATTTCAACATCTCACTAAACTCAGCAAAATTAATCCCCAGCATTTTACTCTCGTCGATAATCTCCTTCATTTTTTGCTCCATAATCCGTAGCCGTTGTTCCCGAATAAACTCCTGATCTGCACCAGAAACAAAGGAACCTTTCCCCACAATTGAATTGATAAGCCCTTCTCTCTCCAGTTCTTCATAGGCTCGTTTCGTTGTAATTACGCTAATCTGCAGCTCTTTGGCTAATAGCCGGATAGAAGGTAATGGGGTACCAGACACTAATTCTCCTTGCAGAATCATCTGGCGGATCTGGCTGACAATCTGTGCATAGATGGGTTCACCGGAAGTGTTGGATATCAATATGTTCATGGAATCGTGCCCTCACTCCTAGTTTATGTGTTATCAATGTATATATGTAATATATACACTATACTCAATGTTGTCAATTACCTTTCTTGTATCGGCAAAAAAGCTGATTCCTAGGATCTAAGAACCAGCTTACACAGTTATCAGATATTTTCTCCATCACAATAATCCAGCACTTTTTAAAAAACGGCTAACAATATCTATCTGATAGCGAATCCGTAGCTCACGATCAAGGCTCCAGCAGGTTTCCACAGTAAATGCTTTAGCCCCTAATATACGGGTAACGGCTGCCCTTGAGGAGCCGGGGCGCTCCCGTAAACGGATATTAAAATGATAAGCGGTTTTGGGAATCGTTCGATTAATGCCTTTGATGACACGTTTTGCTGTACCTATTCCTCGGCTTCCCGGAGTGACGATGATCGACTGGCCAAGTCGCTTCGGATTTTTTTGTGACAACCCATTTGCTTCATGAAGATCCAGAAACCAGGTGGGACGATATCTTAGTACTAGCTGTAGCAAAGCTGAAGCTAATGGATGTTTTGCCACTACTTTGTTAGAACGTGGAAAGGTGCGATTTAAATCGGGTACACCTCTGATCCGTTTGCGGTAAGCTTTTTGATTCATTAGAGGTACTACAATGATCGTGCCCCGGTGTATATACAACCTTCTCTGGTTAAAACGTTCTACAATGATCTGTGCGGCACGAATACTTCCTGTCTCATTCCCATGTATCCCCGACACCACCATAAAGACAGGACCAGGAAGCTCACCTCTAATCACATAATAAGGGGTAGCATAAGCTGTGGACGATGCTAAGGTATAGCTTTCAACGATCATAAAGGATCACCTCCACATTTAGATAATCCATATATGTGTATTCCGATGTCCCCCAGTTGTCCTAGACAGATAAGCAAGAAGAAACGACGTTGTCTTTTTTAAAGATAACATTCGTTTTTCGTAGAAATACAATCAAAAAAAGCCTGATTTCTCAGGCTTCCTTAGTCCTAACTAGTTAATTTATTTATACGCTGGGAGCCAGTCTCCATGGGCTGTGATCAGCTCGTCGCACATATTTGTAATGTCATCCATCGACAATTCAGCAGCTGTATGTGGATCGAGCATTGCGGCGTGATAGATATGCTCTTTCTTATGGGTAATCGCTGCTTCGATCGTTAACAATTGTGTATTAATGTTTGTACGATTCAGTGCGGCGCACTGTGGAGGCAGATCTCCCACGTAGGTCGGAGTTACTCCGCTTCTATCTACTAAACAAGGGACCTCTACACATGCTTCATTTGGCAAATTGGTGATAAGACCTGTGTTCATAACATTGCCACCTATTTTGAAAGGCACATTAGTTTCGATGGCTTCCATGATATAAGACGCATATTCATGCGAACGTTCATGTTTAAGTTCTTTGTTATTAACCAATTCTTCCCGCATTTGTTGCCAACGTTCAATTTGATCTACACAGCGGCGTGGATACTCGTCGAGTGGAATTTGAAACCGTTCGATAAGCTCAGGGTAATTACGTTTGATAAAATAAGGATGATACTCTGCGTTATGTTCCGAAGATTCCGTAATGTAGTAACCGAATTTAAGCATCATTTCATAACGGACCATGTCTCCGTGATGTTCTTTTTGCTTCTCAGCTGCACGGCGTTTAATTTCCGGATACAAATCCTCGCCGTCTTTAGTAACCTCCAATAACCAAGCCATATGGTTAATCCCAGCGATCTTAGCCTGAACACCTGTCTGATCCATACCCAGATGCTCGAACAAACCCGGAATACAATGCTGCACACTATGACATAATCCCACCGTCTTTACACCGCCATAGGTATTCATCACATTGGTCAGAACTGCCATAGGATTCGTATAGTTCATAAAGAGTGCGTCCGGACAAACCTCCCGTACATCCGCAGCAAAGTCCAGCATCACTGGAATAGTACGCAGGTTACGGAATATCCCACCTATGCCAACTGTGTCCGCAATCGTTTGCCGCAAGCCATATTTCTTCGGAATTTCAAAATCTGTGATGGTGCAAGGATCGTAACCTCCCACTTGGATTGCATTAATGACATATTTAGCTCCACGCAAAGCTTCTTTACGATCCGTATAGGATTTCACAACACAAGTGCTGCCGCTGCTCTCTTTTATATTATTAAGCATATTCTCGGAATCTTTAAGGCGTTGCAGATCAATATCATACAGGGCAAGTTCAAACCCTTGCAGGGCTGGCGTTCTCATACAATCTCCCAACACGTTTTTGGCGAATACGGTGCTACCCGCTCCGATAAATGTAATTTTAGACATGTGAAATATTCCTCCTTATAGGTGAGGTGAACGGTGTTAACATCGCAGTTTTATGGAGTAGAGTAAACTATAATTCCCTTATAAACACTAGGATGTTAGATCATAACCGTCTGCTCTCTTCACTAATCACTATAAATGAGAGCGGTCCCAATGAGTATGGAGAAATACAAGAGAAATATGGACGTTTGTTGCATTTGTATATTCAATCCTATACTCTAAATGTATTATAAAAGCAATCTTGGGGAGGTCCTAAGTGAATGGCTTCAGAGCATTATCATTTTACAGCAGGGTTTAATCTGGCTCCCGATGATCATGACCTATCTGTATTATTCAGCGGAGAAGGCAAGCCTGTTCCTGGCCATAAAATGGGCCCCTCTGTTCATGATTACTATCTCATTCATACAGTAATTGATGGTAAAGGTGTTTTTCAAAGTGGCAGTAATTCACAGGGATGTAGTAAGGGGGATACCTTTGTAATTTTTCCGGGTGCGTTATTTAGCTATCAGGCAGACATGGATCGTCCGTGGACATATGTATGGGTGGCCTTACAAGGGGAAGCGGTTGAACAGCTACTACACGAAGTGGGAATTACAAGGGACAAGCCAATAATCCACTTAGATAACCTAATAGAGATACATAAAATATATGAACATATTCGTTTATCCTTTCAGCAATCTGCTTATCCTCGACTGGAGAGCTTAGAAGCTTCGGGTTGGCTGCGGCTGCTAGTGCACAAATTCGGTGTTGCGAACATAAGTTCGCTTTCCTCTCAATCGATAGAATTACCGGATGTTATCGACCGCCAGATCGATCAAGCGATCCGTTGGATTTCTCTGCAGTTTCATCAACAGATCAGTATCGACCATATGGCATCGTCTCTAGGCTATCATAGAGCGCATCTCTCTAAAGTCTTTAAACAAAAGATCGGCATGTCTCCCAAACAATATTTATTAAAGGTTCGTATGGATAACGCAAAAAAACTGCTAGGAGGAACGCTGACCATCGACCAGATCTCTTCCTCGGTCGGTTTCAATGACGCGTTATACTTCTCCAAGCAGTTTCGTAAGTGGAGCGGCATGTCTCCAAGTGAATTTCGAAATCATCTTCGAACGGGCAAATGATTGATCTTTCTTACGTTTCTTTCATGGCTTTAGATAAAATAGAGGTAACAAACGTTGTCTTTCCTTCACAATAAGCATCAATGTCATAACGATGTTGTTCTGCCAGGCGCTGCTTGACCTCTGCATACGCTTGACGCGCTGCTGTATTCGATCGCAGATAGTCTCTGAAAGCGATATGCTCCAAGTAGCCTTTTCCATCCTTAGGGCAAACATACAGATGATATTTCATAAACCCGTCATCCTGAAGTCTTTGAAAAGCTTCTCTGCCCTCTATTCCCAAGTTCCCTTGGTGTTCATAACCACGCTGTTGTAAACGTTCGATGATTTGTGGGAGTACATCGTAGCTTTCCATCACAAGATCTAGGTCGATGATAGGTTTAGCAGCCAGCCCTTCAATGGAAGTACTGCCCACATGCTCGATAGAAATAATAAGATCTCCGACATAAGATAAGAGCTGTTCTTTTAATCTATTGAATTCCGCCTTCCACTCTGGGTTATACGGGACAACCTCTATAACTTTCGTCTTCTCAGCGATGATCAAACACCTCCCGGGTATAATAAAAGGTAATATAATACGTTTCTAGCTAATCTCCGGTATATCCTCTTTCTCGATCACTCTATAGACTATCCATATACATAGAGCGGCTACAACAAGCGTTCCCCCCATTAAGCAGACGCCACTCCAGCCCCAATGCTGCCATGCAAAACTTCCCAGCGTGGATCCAATCGCTCCACCTGTAAAAGTGCTGACCATAAAAACAGTATTTATACGACTGCGAGCCGCTGGTTCAAGTGCATATATCCGTGTTTGGTTACTGACCTGTGATCCCTGTACCCCAAGATCCAGAATAATAACTCCTGCAATCAAACTCCAGATTGTAAATCCGGCTAAACCAAAAAATCCGTAAGCAATCAATGTAATTAACAGTAGGATTCCTACAATCTTTTTGGGAGCAATTCTGTCTGCTAACCTCCCGATAAATGGAGCACCAGCAGCACCTGCTACACCAATAAGACCAAACAATCCTGTGATTGAGCTACTGTAGTGATAAGGTTCTCCTTCCAGAAAGAAAGCTAGAGAAGTCCAGAACACACTGAAGCCGCCAAACATGCAAGCCCCAATTAAAGATGACTCACGAAGCGTCGAATATCTGCGAATCAGTTGCCCCATTGATTTCAGCAGATCGGAGTACGAAGAATTATTGTCTGGTTTCGTTGCCGGGATTAGCCGATAAAGAATAAGGGATAGCAATAACATAACTACTGCGGCAATCCAGTACATCGCCCTCCAGCCGAACATATCCCCTATAATTCCGGATATTGTTCTTGCTAGCAGAATACCAAAAAACAATCCGCTCATTACTGTACCTATAACCTTCCCCCGCTCCTCCGGTAAAGCTAACTCAGCCGAGAGAGGAATGATGACCTGCGGCACCACCGTAGTTATGCCGATAGCAAAGCTCGCGATATACATCCAAGTGAGGTTTTGTGCGGTAGCGAAACCAATTAGGGACAGTGATACAGCAATAAGAAGTCCGGATATCAGTGTTCTGCGTTCACGAATGTCACCTAGTGGAACAAAAAATAACATTCCCAGCGCGTAGCCGATTTGAGTAAGCATCGATACATATCCCACTGCGTTAGAGGAAGCATTAAATGTGCGTCCTATCTCAGCTAGGAGCGGCTGATTATAATACATATTTGCCACGCTTAGTCCTGATGCAATGGCTAGAATTAGGATGAATTGCTTAGATAGACCTTCTCCTACACGAACAGCAGCGCCTGTGATAGATTGTGTCATGAAATTATGTGCCTCCGTTCACGTATGCTGCTTCAAACAGCGAGCTTTATTTTCCCTAATATATTATATCAGTCACTGTCAACCTTCTTTTTTCAATAGATTAATGATTAGTAAAAGCAAAAATATAAATATCTGCATAAGTACAATTTATAGTAAAATATATAAATCTGAGCTAGGAGTGGATGGGTGTGCACCAGAACGAACAAATCATAAACAAATTACAAAAGAACCCCTTAAAGAATGTAAGCTTGTTAAAAATGTTAACCTCCTTCCACGAAGTCATGGAAACACATCTAGTTGAGCATGGTGATCAGTGGGGTATTGTATTACTTCTTCCAGCCACAGCATACGCATATGATCATAGGGTATATCCTCAAGCGGATTACATCGTATTTTTGGATTACAGCTGCCCCGATATATTTCCAGCATTACTAACGCTGCTCCCCACAGAGGCGAAGCTTGTTTTTAAACTGCAGGATGTGAAGTACCAAGAGGCACTGTCTGCGCATTTTTCTTTAGAAAAAGTTCGGGGGTTTTTCTCTTACAGCACAACTGAGGGGTTAAGGTATGTTAAGGACAAAGAGGTAACAATCAATCATTCATTTGACGACAGACTACTTCCACTTTGGGCTGCTAACCATTACAATAAGGAAGAAATTGAGGAATATTTCCAAAAAGGAGCGTTTTCCGTTTCAATCTTTCAGGGCGACAATCCGGTTAGTACCTGCCTAGCGTTCCGCAATGAAGAGCAGATCTGGGAAATCGGCGCTGTACATACTTTAGAAGCATTTCAAAGATACGGATACGCGAAAATGGTAGTTCGCACAGCCATACAAGAAACGTTAGAACGAGGCTTTATTCCACGCTATCACGTCCTTGAAAGAAATCAAGCGTCCATTCGTCTAGCTGAATCTATTGGACTTGTCCCTTGTGTGCAGCTAGAGCACTGGATTAACTACATTCAATAACAATTTCTATTGGAGGTGATTTTAATGAGCTATCCACCAAACGACAATTTGAACTATTATCAGCCTCCACCCCCTCCGGCACCAACCAATGGCAAATCAATCGCTGGTTTTGTCTTGGGAATCCTCTCCATTGTTGTGCCTTATATTGGTTTTCTGTTAGGAATTATTGCGATTATTCTATCCGCCTTATCGCTGAAGGAAATCCGTAATCGTTATGAACAAGGCAAAGGCTTAGCGATTGCAGGTCTGGTATGTGGAATTGTGGGCACGCTGATGTACGCAATTATTATATTATTCGTCGTTGTGTTTGTTTTTGCAGCTTCTACTTACTAACCACGAAACGGATCTCAATAGCCATCATCGGCTGCTGAGATCCGTTTTGAGTTAACACGTTTATCAAGTGAACCCTTCATTCAGTCGTGGAACCAAAATCGGTGATTTTAAGCTTTACATCAAAGGTTAATGGCATCCGAATAAATTCCTCGTCCCAATGATCCTTGACCTTTTTCCAAACCTGCGGTTTTTCTATGCTGAACCAATTTCCGAACCCTGCCACATCTACTTTATAGGTGGAATGCATTTTGTGAATAAGAGCATTAATTTTTTCGGTCAATCTCTCCTCGAATATCTTCTCCAATTCTTTGAAATAGGCAACTTCCGCGGAATGCTCATTATCATCCCAATGCTCAATAAGACGTCCATCAGACTCAATCGCAACATGAAAGGAAAACTTCTCATCAGCAGTCTCCTTCAGTGTAATCTTGCTCTTGACTGATTTAATCTCATAAGTAATTGCTTCGTTTGACTGATCATATGTTTTGATGCTCCCGCCTTTAACATCGCCTTTGATCCAGGCAATACTCTCCACATCCTGTTGGTTCAGATTGCCGATCCAATGTCCTGTGTCTCCCTTGATAATACCGGCGCCGGAAAACTCCACCTCACCATTTGCCTCAATAACGTTCTGCAAAACAAAGCTTTGCTTCGAATACATCAATGCATCTAGATTCGACAATGTTATGCCCTTCATAACTTTACTAGTCCTGAAGTGGTTATGGACCATGTCCTCCAGACGAAAAGAAGGAACCTCCTCTGCTGTCGTGTTTAGCGTATCAGACGCACGTCCTTGGCTAAGAAAGATGAGGCAGCTAGGGCGAATATCGTTATCACGCAACAGAAAGTCCATTAGCCGTCGGATTTTCTCCTGTTGTATCAATTTCTCGGATATGACAACAACCTTGAGGTGATGGCCTATAATCGGACGGTTCTTGCGGATCGAAATCTGGCGGAATACTTCAAGCAGGGAATCTCCAGACTCTGAAATATTATGGAAATGAGTTTTGGGTGTTTCACCTTCTTTGCCGGAGTTTCCAATTACATTTTCAGGCACAATTTGTACCGTAGCCGTCAATTTATTATGCTTAAGGTAACTTCCTCCGAGTTCCTCAAATTTCTTTTCGACTGTTTGGGGTTCCCCCTTGTCAAGCGCCAATCCCGTATAAACACTCAAGTCTTCAATTTCCTTACTGCTCCAGCAGCCAGACTGCGTAAGCAGAATCATAAATACCAATAGTAAGCGAATAACCCGCTGTCTAAACATTCTGCTTGAGTCCTTTCTTCCTAATGATTAATACAATCGACAATAACAGTGGCAGCAATATAAAGATCAGCACACCCATATAGCCAATCGCATCACCAAGACTGAAGACATCATTGATGCGTTGAGGGATCATCGTACAGATGAAGATGATGGGCATTAAAGCGAACATAACCGGATGGATCTTTAGGTGAAACACCTGGGAGATTCCGAGTGACGCATTAAAGAAAAAGCTGCAAAAATTGCAGAACATCTGCATCAGCCAGATAACCAGCAACGGAAATTCAAATCGTTCAAAAAAGAACCCTGAAATTTCAAAGCTCCGCACCAAATCTATCGTCGGCCAGGTACTGGAGATTACAGAATTAATAGATAAGCCGCCGATAACCATTACAACAGTAACCAAATATAATACAAATGGTATGCTTAAACCAACCAACATTCCCTTGACTGCTTGCTGTGGATGCTCCATAAAGGCCGTCATTGTCATCACAACCTCACAACCGGTAAAGATCAGGATGCTCGATTTCATGCCTCGGATCACCGGGATCATACCTTCACTCAGAAAAGGACGCAAATGCTGGATATCAAATATTCTGGTACTTAAGATATAACAAATTATCAGGATAAAAATACTGATCGGAAATACAATCTGAAACACGCGGGCCATGGAATTAATCCCACCATACACCAAATAAGTGCCAACCCAGATGAACGGCATCACAATCGCCCAGATCGGTGTCCCTTCCAGAAGAAAAAACAACGTTACTTCCGCCAAAACGCGGATTTCGAAACCCGCTATCACAATAAAGTACAGAATCAATATTGTACTCATTACACTGCCTGGAAGATTCCCAACAATTCTTTTAGAATACTGAAAGACAGTCTTCCCTGGAAATTGCTGGCTAAGCTTCACCATAACCAATATCACCAAAGATACGGTGATACCTCCCAGCACTACTGAAATCCAGGCATCGGGAGTCTGTACAGCCTTAACAACATTTCTGGGCAAAGTCAAAATTCCCGCACCTAGCATTGAATTGGTCAAGATTATGGAAGCCTGCGAGGTTGTGATCTTGTCATCAGTTCGTTTGAACACTGTGGTCTCCCCTCTGCTCCTGCTAAGAATACATTCTCTAGGACCTGCGCTTTTTCTTCTGGGTCTTCAGCATCTCCGGTCTTCGCTTCATGATCGATAACGGTGCACGAACGAACAAATCCTTCCAGTCACTTAACCGGAAAGGGGAAATAGGGGTGACGTAAGGAACTCCAAAGCTTGAAAGCCGAGTCAGATGACTGCAAATAAGCAGGAAGAAAAGGATGGTTCCGAACATGCCCAGGACCGCCGCAAATAACATGCCTGCGAATCGTAAGATCCGGAGAGTAATCCCCGCACTGTACATCGGTATGGAAAACGAAGAGATCGCTGTCACGGCTACAACAATTACCAGAAACGGACTCACAATACCAGCCTGTACCGCGGCATCTCCAATGATCAGACCTCCGACAATCCCCATTGCCGGACCTATGGGCTTCGGCAGCCGGATTCCAGCTTCACGCAAGATTTCAATGGAAATTTCCAGAATCAACACTTCAATTAATGCAGGAAAGGGTACACCTTGGCGTGTTTCGATAATGGAGATCGCCAGTTGTGTAGGAATCAGTCCCGGATGAAAGGAGATAAAGGAAATATACAGCGCCGGAGCCAACAGAGCCAGAAATGATGCGCAAAACCGGAGTATCCGCAAAAGTGTACCCGGAATCCAGCGCTCATAATAATCCTCAGGAGACTGCAAAAGCATACTGAACGTCACTGGAACAACGAGTGCAAACGGTGTGCCATCCAGCAAAATAGCGACTCTTCCCTCTAACAAGGAAGCAATTACCCGATCGGGTCTTTCCGTATTCTGTGTCTGCTGAAACGGGCTTAAATAATCATCCTCGATCAACTGTTCCACATAGCCGGATTCCAGAATAAAGTCCATATCAATTTTGGAGATACGTTCCTTCACTTCCTGGAGCAGATCAGGATTTACAATGTTTTTCATATAAGCGATAACCAGGTTCTTCTTGATTTCGCTGCCTACTTCAACCATTTTCATTTCCAGATTCTTATTAAGCCCTTGGCGCCGCAGCATAGAGGTATTCTCACTGAGCACCTCGGTAAAGCCAATCCGAGGCCCCCGCAGCAAAGCCTCTGAGGTCGGCTCAGTAATCGAGCGCACTGCTCCATGCGGAGAACCCACCAGCAACATCTCACACATGCCTTCGACAATCAGCGCAGTGTATCCGAATAGGACAAACTCCTGCAACTGGTCTAAATCCTTGGCTTCACTGAGCTGAGCTAGCGGGAGCATATTCTGTTTCAAGTAGTTGTATATTCCTTCTGAAGCCTGCGTTTCGCCGGCAAACATCAAATTCTGCAGCACCTGCTGATTGATCAGTTCTTCGTGCTGCATCCCCTCTACATAGACTAATGCGGCACGTGCCTGAATACCTTTAACTGAGAATTCACGAAAATGTACATCACTGTTCTCCCCCAATGCCGTTTTTATCGCTGTCAGATCGGCATCATAGTCCTGAGTAAAAGCAGTAGACACAGGAGGCTGCGGATTTACTTCCCGATTGTCATTCTTCTTCAGTTCCGCATCCTGTGATTTGGCCTCTGTTTCCTTAGAGCGTCCGCTTCCAACATAAAAATACAAATGCCTGTAAAGATAAAAAATCCCTACGGGAAAGAGCAGCGTAATCGCCGCCTGCATAAAAATTGTCCAGTCCGGAATATAAGAGACTATTTTAGGCCACATCGCAATCATCCTCTATAGGAATCTGTTAGTACTATTCTCCTTCCACCCTATTCTTATGCAACATTTGAAACTTAAGGAAAGTTCATATATCACCATGGATCCGGACATAACAAAACGCCCGCTTATGCGGGCGTCTGCAATTTAGAGTATTTTCGGTGTTTACTGCTCAAGGTTAATTAGGTTGCTGCCACTGCTTTAAAACTTCAATCAGACCCGGGACATCTAATCCATCCAAGGAAAAAGCTTTGCGCAGCAGCTCATGCGGGATGAACTCATCGTATTTTCCGAGGTAGGGTGCTTCATCTGGTGATAACAATGATAATGGATCTGTGGCAGCCATACTTTCGGCAATGATCTCTGCTTCCAGCGTTTCTGCATCAGTTTTACCCGCAACAACCATATAATAAGGTTCCATCGGAACGATAGAACGCAGTCCCAGAGGGCTCTTCAGATTGTTCTTCAGAAGGCGCTCCAGCGTGCGGAATTGCCGACTGCCCGCCCAGGGCAGAATGAACATAGAATCTCCACCCGCCGGCATAACGGATCGCACAAGCATTCCGCTTTCCTTCGCTAAACGACGAGCTCGTTCGAGCCGCGCAGCGGCACTCGGAGCTAAATACGGATACAATGAAGTGGCTCTTAAGATTTCACGGATCTTGTTCATGATGCGTGTATGTACATCCCCACCCGCACCAAGCCACAACGTATCTACTTTGCCGCGTGAGGTTTTCACATAAACGGCTTTATGGCGATTATCCACCTCTTCTACCTTCCAAAGCTTACCTGCCAGAGTAAAACAGTAGCCTGGTGGTGGAACCGTTGTGATCGATCCGATTTCCTCAGTTCCGTTATAGACCACATGCTCTTCATCATCTTTGAAGACCGCGTAGAAGCGGAAGTTATTCACGATCTTCTCTCCCGCCATCCCGATGATCAAGCTGCCTTCGTCCATCTTCTCAATTTGTCCCATGCCTAACATATAGGTCATGAAAATATCATAATCAGTAGGATCTATGGTTTTAAACGAAGGCAAACTCAGAACCGCTTCTTTTAAATCATCCGGTTCGGCCTCACCCATACTTTTCAAAATGCTCATCGTCTGATGGTATAGCAGTCCAACTGGCAGCTGACGCACGACCAGGGGTTCAACCCATTTCTCGCGCACATATAGCTCAATAACCGCTATCGCTCGAAGCAGTGTCCACGGCATCCGCGCCGGAAGTTGAGCTTCCTCGTCCTCTTCCTCGGGCGTGACAAAGATCATCTCGGATGCAGCGTCTCCACGCCTGCCCGAGCGGCCTAACCGCTGCACAAAGCTAGTACAGCTATAGGGAGCGCCGACCTGTAGCACTCGCTCCAGCTCGCCCAGATCAATGCCCAGCTCCAGCGTCAACGTCGCTGCGGCAACAGCCGGTCCGGTGCCTTGCCGCAGCGCGGCTTCCGTCTCTTCACGCAGCATCGCGGAGATGCTGCCATGGTGAACGTGAAACACATCCCGTTCACCACGCTTCGCGGCCGTTCTCCGCATCTCTAGGGTCGCCGTCTCCGCATCTGAGCGGCTGTTGGTGAAGATCAACGCCTTCTTCAGATGCGTATGATCATAAATAAAATCGTAATAAGACTGCTTCGCACGTTCTAAATGCTCCGCCTGCACCTCATCCCGTGCATCCGGGAAAGAGAAATGCTCCACACTTAACCTGAGCTTACGCCCGCCTTGTGGAGCGGACACTTCAACGCTCTCCCGTGTGCCTGCCGCTAGCCACTCCGTGACAGAAGCGTAGTCGCTCAGCGTAGCAGATAGACCGATTCTGCGAGGATGGCATCCCGCCATTCGTGAAATTCTCGCCAGCTGGCTTAACACCTGGATCCCCCGGTCAGCTCCCATAAAGGCATGCACCTCGTCAATGACAATAAAACGTAAATCATGGAACAACGCTGGAATAGCATTCGGGCGGTTCATCAACAATCCTTCAAGCGATTCAGGGGTGATTTGCAGCACGCCTGAAGGATTCTGCACAAGTTTTGTTTTATCAGCTTGTGGTACATCTCCATGCCAGTGCCACACCGGAATGTTGCCTTCACGAAGCAAATCATTCAAACGTGTAAATTGATCGTTGATCAAAGCTTTCAAAGGGGCGATATACAAAATGCCAACCGAACCGGAAGGACGTTCATACAGCTCAGTAAGCGCAGGGAAAAAAGCTGCCTCTGTCTTACCTGAAGCGGTACCTGAGGCAATCAGCAGATGATGCGGGGTATCAAAAAGCACACGGCAAGCATCCACCTGTGCCTCACGCAAAGTCTCCCAGCGGTTCTTATAAATAAACTCTTTAATGAAGGGTGCCAGCCTATAGAACGGATTATCACTCATAATTCAAACTCCGCTAAGAACCCATCCAGTTCATTTTGCTCGGTCTCAGCTGGCTTAGCTGTTTTTTCGCCCACTAGCTGTTCAAAAGTAATCTCCGGATGCTGGTGGAGCGTATGCAGCAGATCCATGAAATCACGAACTACCTCCCGTGGAGTCAAGAGTTCCTCAGCCCCTAATCTTCCAACCGCTTCCTCCATAAAATGAACCAATTGTTCCTGTGATAAACGCGCTTCATAACCATAATGTAGGGCGTGAATCCCTTTAAGCTTTTGCAGCAGTACCAGAATTTCCTCGTGTGATAACATGTCCAGTGCAATGATAGGTCCAGTATAATTGTTCAGACCCGCCGCCCCGTATCGGCCAGCAACCAATCTCGATCGCAGTGCCTCATAACTAAATAATCCGCGCCGTCCATCTTCCACAAATTGCGGTGTTCCCCCTATAAAAATCCCAAGGTTCTCTGCCTTCCCCTGCATCGTATCATTGAACATGGTAAGCAGCTTTTCATAGTTGCTCTGGCGGGAAATACTGTTCGTAATTTTATAGAGATTGACACCTTCATCAATAAACAGCAGCAGACCTTTATAGCCAATTGCCGCGGTAAATTCCGCCCAAAGCTTCATATAGTCATACCAATTATCATCATCAATAATCACGCCAACTCCAAGCGCTTTGCGGGCTTCTGTGCGAGTTGCAAATTCTCCACGCAACCAGCGAAGCGAATCCTGTTTCTGGTCATCATCAGCCAGCTTGTGTGCATTCCAATAAGAGGCGAGTACTTTGGCAAAATCAAAACCATGCACCAAACCACGCATTTCAGAGGCTACAGCGTAAATTCGCTTCTCTACTTCTTCACCAAGCTGAGGGTGATCAGGTCCATATTCCTTTTCCTGCATCACGGACTGCTGTAGCGTAATAATCCATTTCTGCAGGATGATCTCCAACGCTCCACCATCTGGACGTGTGCGGGTTGATAAATGGCTCATTAACTCCCGGTAAGTCGCTAGACCTTGTCCTTTGGTTCCCACTAACCTACGCTCAGGGGAGAGGTCTGCATCTGCTACTACAAAATCACGATCCATCGCGTAATTACGGATCATCTGAAGCAGAAAGCTTTTGCCGCTGCCGAATTTGCCTGTAATCAGCTTAAAAGCTGCCCCACCCTCTGCAATGTTCTCCATATCTCTTAATATGGCTTCAATCTCCGGCCGACGGCCAACGGCTATATGCTCTAGTCCGATACGCGGAACAACACCAGCCGTCAACGAATTGACTAGCGCAGTTGTCATTCGTTTAGGTATTTTTAATTCACTCATCCAAAGTTCACCTCATTAAATATTGCGCAGCATAGAGATATATTCCTCAACAATGTCTTCACCCTCAATGATCAGATCACCGAGAATATCCATTGCGATTTCATTAATCTCATCAATTAAAAGCTCTGACATCGTGCCATTGGCAGCAGCCAGCTTCAGCATAGATTGACTTCCATCCTCATCCAAAAGAGCAAGCAGTGCTTCCCGTTGTAGTGGATTTAAAGCATTGGCAAACTGTTCTGCCTCCGACCCTATGTTAACCACTTGAGCTTCTTCAATCACATCTACAGGCAACAATTCTTCCTTGCTGTCTTTTATTGGACCGATTTCATCGATAGTTACATCGATCTCGCTATCCTCGTAATCTTCCTGCTCGTCCATATTCTCAACCGTAAGCATCGTCCGTACAATTTCAGAATCACTTTGCAGGCGTTCTAGCTTCTCCGGATCTATGACGACTGCCGGTCCCTTGTCTTCCTGCGTCTCTTTAAGGTACTCACGCTTTAGAAAACGAGTGATCAAATCGTCCATATCGGCATCCACATTAACACCTTTAAGTCGTCCGCGGTAGCCCATCAGTTCCCGTAGTTTATTCTCAGTCAGACGAAATAGCCTGGTAATCAGACTGCGAAGTGGTGGAGATTTACTAATACGTACAACCGGTATAAGAACAGAATAGCCATATAATGAAATGTCATATACGGCACTTCGGAATAAATAACGCTCCCGCATCACCGCTGGTCCAGGTGGAAACATTTCAACTAGATTGGAGCCATGTTTTCGGGTGACAAAAGCATTGATTAACGCCACGACCTGCGGAATGTATTGTTCAAGAGCTTCTTTGCCTTCTCCGATGTAGAACTTGGATTTACTAATATCATAGTCCGACATTGCCGTTAATACTGCAAAGGTTAGTTGCTCAGGCGCTGCGGTCAAGCCTCTCATTAATTCAAGTTCCGCCAGATCTCCTGCAAGACCACGTGAACGAGCCACAATGATAGAAAGCGGGACATCCAAGTGATGTACAAAAGAGAAGTCCGCGATCCAGCCGCCAAGATATTGATCCAAGCGTTTATAACTTTCCCGGTAAGCTTCCCAGATCTGATTTAGCTGCCTATAGCCATCATAAGGATCAGTCCACCCCACACCATTAATAAGCTCATATACATGCAGAAAAATATAAGAAAGATCTGTTTTCAGATATCTGCCTTGTCTAACTTCATTCCGCCAATAGAAATACCATCTGCTCTGCGTGCCTGTCATATGGCCATATGTAGGCCAGTAACTCTTAAAAGGAACAAATAGCGCTGAATCCTCAGTTTTATCAACCAATTCCTTCGCTCTTGTTACGAACTGCCCTTCGGTGGTAGTCACAGGCTCCGGCGTTTCCATCTCTGTATCCCAAAGCTGCAGCTGTAATGAAGGTTCAGGGGTGGAATTTGTTTTGCCATTATTCTTAGAAGATGACTTAGGCAGCGCAGGTTCAGGGGAATTTCGCGGCGGAATCGGTACATTTTGTTCCGTACTTTCCCAGACTAATTCTGTGAAATGCGGCTGCTTCCTATCATTACTCATGTGCGATCGCTCCGTCCTTATAAATAAGGATTAATGTAAAAAAACGGTCCTGTTCACAACTGTGAAGGAACCGTTTTGTTCTTACGTAATAGTAGTGGTCGTCCATACAGGACGACAACATCGTTTCTTCTTGATATTTTAGCACTGTTGATAGATTAACATCAAGTATGTAATGCAGAATCACACTTTAGAGAAGCTCGGTACCCTTTGTTTCTTTGCCAAGGAACAATACCGCTAATGCACCGATAATAATTGTTACAAAAAATAACATAAAGATCGAGCCAATCGCCATAGATTTACCTACTAGAACCCCTACCAGCAAAGGTGCGATAATGCCCCCAATCCGGCCAAAGGACGTTGCTAAACCAGCACCTGTGGAACGAATAGCCGTTGGGTACAGCTCTGGCGTATAAGCGTACATGCCACCCCAAGCGCCAAGATTGAAGAAGGATAAACAAATTCCGGCAGCCATCAGCATTCCTTCAGTAGTCGCATTTCCGAACCATGCAGCGCTAACCGCAGTGAACAGCATATAGATGACTAGGACAAATTTACGTCCGAACTTTTCAATAAAGTAAGCGGCAGTAAAATACCCAGGCAGCTGAGCGAGCGTCATAATAAGCACATACTCGAAGCTTTTGACCAAGCTGAAGCCTTTAAGTACCATAACTGTAGGCAGCCATAGAAACATGCCATAATACGAGAACACCACCGTAAACCATAAAATCCACAACATAATTGTAGAACGGCGATATTCTGGCGACCATACGGTAGCGATTCGTTTCTTTAAGGAAACGGGTGCCTTTTTAATCTCAGCAAATTTCGGTGAATCATCAATCGCCCGTCTTAGATATAAAGCGTAGAGTGCAGGTACAGCCCCAATTCCGAAAGCTATACGCCAGCCATAATCAGGGATAATGAAGAACGCGATTAATGCAGATGCAATCCAACCGACTGCCCAAAAGCTCTCCAAAAGCACAACCGCACGGCCTCTCTCCTGAGCAGGCATGCTCTCTGAGACCAAGGTAGAAGCGACAGGCAGCTCTCCGCCAAGGCCAAACCCAGCAATAAAACGAAGCACACAGAGGATCGCAAAGCCTGTTGCAAATGCAGATAATCCGCTTGCCCCCGAGAAAATAAGGAGTGTCCACAGCAATACCGGTTTACGACCAAAGCGGTCTGCTAATATTCCTGCCGCTGCAGCACCTACTGCCATACCGACGGAATTAATACTAGTCAATATACCGATCTGCTCCGGTCCCAGATTCCAATCCTTAGCTAAAGCTGCTACAACAAAAGAAATCATTCCGACGTCCATCGCATCGAACATCCAGCTCAAGCCAGCGCTGAAGAGTAATTTCCTTTGTTTCGGATTCCGCAGCAGTGTCATTTGATTCACTTCGAAGCCCCCTTATTTCAACCTGCTAACTAATAAAACTTACTTTTGATTGTTTCACTTATACATTTTAAAATTGAAGTGCTCAAAAATCAAGAAATAAAGCAGCATTAAAGTATTGCCTAGCCAGCGATTGAAAATAACAGGTCTGCACAGAAATTGTGGCGATAAGCAGCATATTTCGAACGGATTCTCTCTGCGCTCTCGACAAATGTGTCAGCCGGTTAATTACACGATCTATAGAGCTTTTTAACGAGGTATCTTCTTTCCAAGAGAACTCCTTGTGCAACACTTGATCTACTTTACATTGCGTCTGAATCGATGGATTGCTTTTGATCTCCTCAAAAAGCCCTGCATATGCGTAATACAGCTTGGCCGGTTCAATTAGATCATCATCATCGCGATCCGGCTTTAGGAACATTAGCTGGAACAATTGGCGAATACTTTCAAAGTTAAGGGCTGATTTGAGATCATCAATAATAAACAAAAGCGCCGCCTGATTAACCGAATATTTCTTTCCTTCTTTAGGCGAACCGAGATATTCCTTGAAGTCGCGCTTGACCCAATTTTGCATAGCTGTGACGGTCAATGTGGAATACTCTATAAGATGGCCCAATGAAGCAATTTCACCAAGTGAAAAGCCTTTTACATGGCCGCCTTTAATGATCTTTTGTAATA
The DNA here is from genome assembly GCF_037970385.1 of Paenibacillus sp. FSL R5-0928. Taxonomy (NCBI): domain Bacteria; kingdom Bacillati; phylum Bacillota; class Bacilli; order Caryophanales; family Paenibacillaceae; genus Paenibacillus; species Paenibacillus sp. FSL R5-0928. Next base: position 3,839,777 of record NZ_CP150225.1, read on the forward strand.
TGGGTGGAACATTGGTTGATAAAAAAGCGGGTAACGAAGTCCCCTTTTGTAATTCTTCACGGTGAAACTTTGCCCATGCCTCTTGGAGGATATTCAGCGGTTTCCGGTCTGACAATCCGGTCAATGAGAGCAGTAGACTGGACATCTCCACACGAGTCAATGCAAATGATTCCATATCTGTTTCCCTCCACCATTTGATATTTTACTGAAAAGTTCGTAGAATAGTTCATAAGAACTCATAATAATGAGTATAACCTATTTTAGGAACGAAAGGGATGGTAAAGATTATATGGGTATAGGACTTAGTTTGACGTTGGTGGTTATTTTGATTATTTTAACCGCTTTTTTTGTAGCAACAGAATTTGCATTGGTGAGACTTAGAGGTAGCCAGATCAGTCAAATGGTGCTTGACGGAAAGAAGAATGCCTTAGCAGTACAGAAGGTATCCGCTAATCTCGATGGCTATTTATCCGCTTGTCAGCTCGGGATTACTATCACTGCGCTGGGTATTGGTGCACTGGCAGAGCCTGCATTCGAACAGTTATTGCTTCCTATTTTCGACTGGGCCAATATCAGTTCTAGTGTGAGTCACCCTCTTGCGTTTTTACTCGCATTCATCATTGCAACATTCTTACACGTCGTTGTCGGAGAACTTGCTCCGAAGACGGCAGCTATAAACATTCCGGAAAAAATCGGTCAAATTACTTCACCGCTGATTATTTGGTTCTACAGAATTTTGTACCCTCTCATTTGGTTCATGAACGGTTCCGCTAATATGCTTGTTCGTCTTTTTGGGATGAAACCAGCTAGTGAGCATGGAGACGCGCATAGTGAAGATGAGATTCGTTTGATCCTGTCCGAGAGTTACGAAAGCGGGAAAATCAATAAAGCCGAATATGGCTATGTTAACCGAATCTTTACTTTTGATGAGATGCTCGCCAAAGAAATCATGGTTCCGCGAACCGATATGGTATGTCTTTTTACCAATCATTCGTTGAAAGAAAATTTCGAAATTATCCGCAAGGAGCAATATACTCGTTTCCCTGTGGCACAAGGCAGCAAGGATAATATTATCGGGATGATCAATACAAAACAGCTCTATTTGCAGTATGATAACAATCCTGATTTTGATTTCCACAGCTTAATTCAACCCGTACTGACAGTATCTGAGGTGACACCGGTCAAGAATCTTCTAACTCGTATGCAGTTGGAGCGTGTGCATATTGCCTTGCTGCTTGATGAATATGGTGGAACATCCGGTCTCATCACGATTGAAGATATTTTGGAAGAAATCGTTGGTGAAATCCGTGACGAGTTTGACGGTGATGAACGCAGAGAAGTCGAAAAAATAAGCGATACTAACTATCTATTCGATGGTAAGGTATCTCTGTTAGAGGTCAAGGATCTTACAGGGCTTGATTTCGAAGATGAAGAAGTGACCACAGTTGGAGGTTGGGTATACAGTCATATTACCGATCCAGCCATTGGCAAAAGTATTGTTCGTGACCATGTAACATTGACCATCCGCGAGATGAACAGATACCGTGTCCGCAAGGTTGAAGTTGTTATCGAACAATCAAGCAACACTGAATCATCATAAATTACGAAATCATAACCTTTATTCATAAAAAAAAGGATAGGGTCATCAGATTAAATCTGATCCTCTATCCTTTTTTCTTTTGGGAGAATTTTACTCATATAATATTCGTCCACCCACTCACCATCGATAATAAGAGATTTCCGCTTCGTCCCTTCGATTTCAAACCCGTTCTTGATATATAGCGCCAAAGCAGCTTGATTATGGGTCATGACGGATAACTCAAGACGAACAATCCCATTGTTCATAGCCCAGATGTCCATCTCACGGAACAGGCCAGCTCCAATCCCTTTCCCCTGATATTGTTTCTGAATCCCGATCACTATGTACGCGCTATGTCTATTGCGTCTAACACTTCCACCTCTAACAGACAAGTAACCTGCCAAATGATTGTCAACCTCTGCCCCTATAAGAATTGAAGTTTTCCCTGCCAGAAAGCTTTCGAGCATTTCTTTGACCTGACAAAGACTAGCTTGTCTTTCATCCGGTTCCAATAACATAAATTTGGACTCCTGGTCTAACTGATGCTGAAGTCGAAGCAATTCACCTGCATCCTCCGGCACCAGCTCTCTAAGTGTGACCATCATATCATCACTTCCAATCGTAAATAACTATAAATACTTCTTGAACAACTTGCTGGAGCTGCCATCATAACCTAGATGCTCGTAAAAACGATGCGCTTCTTCTCTCTTTGCAGCACTTGATAACATAATCTTAAGGGCTCCCTTGAAGATTGCTACATTCTCGGCATGTCTCATTAGCATTGCGCCATACCCTTTTCCTCGTACTTTTTCAGCCACAATAACTCTTTCTATAACAGCAAAGGGCCTATCGTCACACAAAGCATCCATACAAAAATGAAGATGTAACGACCCGACAATTATTCCTTGTTCTTCGTACACATAAAGAAAACTATCCGGATGATCTGCTATCTGCTTCAGTCGCTCAGGGGATACATGAATAGCTGGATGCTCAGGTAGCAAAATCCGGTATAGTTCTTCAATATTGATAGCGTCTTTGGGCACAGCTTCTCTTATCATTCGTCTACTCCCTTCTATATAACGCTTAACAACGACAGACCATAATCACATTTCCATCGGGATCTTTAAAATTAAACCAATGATCATGTTCGATATCCGTCAGAATCTCTCCTCCGTTGGCCTTTACATAATCATAAGCAGCATCAATGTCCTCGGTGTTTAGATGAAACGAAGGGATGTTTAGAACAGATTCAGCGGTGTAAATCTTACTGTCCAAAACGATGCCCGGTCCCTGCATAGGGACTACATATAAATGGCCGAATAATACCTCTCCATCTAGTGGCAGTCCAAGCAATTGGCAATACCATTGTTTAGATTTCTCAATATCCTTTACCGGAATAAAAACAGCACCAATCTGATTCAGAATCGGACTTATCATCATTAAGAAAGCCTCCTCTTTAAAGTTGACGGATAGGGTGTTATTCTAGAATAATTCGATAAAATATGTCAATTACCTCCCTCCATTTAGGGAAGGGCTGGTAAGTTGTGTTATAATTCTGTGAGCATTACTCCAATATCACGTACGTCAGGAGAATTACATTGGCTAACCTGAACTTCGGTGGTTTTAAAATGACCCCGCCCAAAGTTTTATCACTAGGATTCTTAATCCTTATCACTGCCGGGACTTTTCTGCTTAGTCTCCCGGTCTCCTCAACATCCGGACAAATATCCTTTATCGATGCCTTGTTTATGGCGACTTCAGCCACATGTGTTACAGGTCTTGCAGTCATTGATACGGGAACTCAGCTAACTACCTTCGGACAAGTTGTTCTACTCATTTTATTTCAAATCGGAGGATTAGGCTTTGTAACGATGGCTACTTTGATTACCTTGGTCCTTAATAAACGGATATCCTTGAAAGAGCGAATCCTTTTGCAAGAATCTATGAACCAAAATTCGATGCAGGGAATTGTACTCTTAATCCGTAGAGTCCTGATCTATTCTCTTGTTATTCAGCTGTCGGGTGCCGTGTTGTTTGCTGGAAGGTTTATGATGGATATGCCCTTTGGGAAAGCAGCATATTATGGGATTTTTCATAGTATATCTATCTTTAATAATGCAGGCTTTGATCTCTTCGGTGATATTCATGGACCCTTTAGCGGACTTACTCGTTTTGTAAATGATCCCATTGTTAACTTCACCTCAATGAGCCTCATATTTCTTGGAGGGATTGGTTTTATCGTTCTGTCTGATCTTATGGACTTTCCTAAACGCAGAAGACTCACTCTTCATTCAAAGGTTGTTCTTTGGACTTCTCTTATATTGATTATTATTGGTGCGGGGCTGTTTTTCTTACTGGAGTATAATTCTACGCTGAAGCCCTTGAGTGCAAGCGGAAAGTTTTGGGCGACCTTTTTACAAGCGGTAACTCCGCGATCTGGTGGTGTCACCACCATTGAAGTTCCACTTTTACGGCAATCCACACAATTTCTGATGATTCTATTGATGTTTATCGGAGCTGCACCTGGGTCGACGGGTGGAGGAATTAAGATCACTACATTCGCCGTACTGGTTACTGCGGTAGCTGCACGATTACGGGGGAAAGAAGATATTGTAATGTTTCGCCACCGGATCGCTAAAGAAAATGTATATAGAGCCCTTACCATCACATTAATGTCTCTCATGCTGCTTGTCATCGCTACGATGTTATTATCCTTGACCGAGAGCGCTGAATTTCTAACTGTACTTTTTGAAGCTGTATCTGCTTTTGGAACCTCAGGCTTATCTATGGGCCTTACTCCGGAACTGACTACGGCAGGAAAGGTTCTAGTGATTATCCTGATGTTTATGGGCCGGACCGGACCACTTACACTTGCTTATGCTTTGAAACCAAAAGGTAGTAAAGAACTGTATCGTTACCCAGAAGGTAAGATAACGATTGGATAGTCATGATATGGCCAGCGGCTACCAGATAATGCCGCTGGCGTCATATCAATAATAGTATTATTCTTCCACGATTTCTTGTTGATCAAGTGCCGCATCCAGCAACTGATTGTACACATCATCGTCATTCTCCAGCAATGCATCCGTTTCTAAGAACTGTTCCTCGCTCCCAGGCTCACCCGCAAAGCTTAGACTGTAATCCCATTCCGTTCCTCTTGTACTGAAGAAAGTAATTTCATATGGAGCCTTATGATTTTCGAGAGTGAATACAGTCCTCCCTACATAACTTTTATCTTCTTTACGGCTCATTTCAGCACTTACGATCTCTAAATTCATCCACTTATCTTCCTTCCTATCATCAAATCAGCTACCCTTTCAGTATATCATTGAAATGATTGTAATTCCTTCTCTTTGCTCTGTAAATTCCACGTAATTGACTTTTTTCATCCGGCGGTTAATAATTTAGTACAATGCTTGTAAAGTACTAAACTATTAGTAAATGGAGGAAATTACAATGACTGATTTTCAGGCTAAGCTTAGTAAATATGCAGATTTAGCTGTACAAATAGGTGTTAATGTTCAACCCGGGCAAATTCTAGTGGTGAATGCACCGATTCTTGCCGCTGATTTCGTACGTCTAATTACCGCTAAGGCATATGCCATCGGAGCAAGTTTAGTTAAGGTGAACTGGAGTGATGCGAGCATTACACGCCAACAGTTTGAACACGCTGCGCCAGAGGTATTCACTCAGCCTCCTACTTGGTACGCAGGTGAAATGACTGAATTCGCCGAAAAAGGTGCGGCTATCCTTAACGTGATCGCTGAAGATCCTGATGCACTTAAAGGTATTGATCCAGTACGTATCTCCAATTTTCAAAAAGTACGTGGAGCTGCCCTCACCAAATATCGTGAAATGCAAATGTCCGACAAAGTTAGCTGGAGTATTGTAGCTGTTCCTTGTCAAGCTTGGGCGGATAAAGTGTTCCCTGAGGTTCCAGCCGAAGAACGTGTAGATAAACTCTGGGAAGCCATTTTCCACACCGTGCGTCTTGACCGTGAAGATCCAGTAGCTGCATGGCAGGAGCATCTCGACACCTTAGAACAAAAAGCAAATGTACTCAATGCAAAAAAATATAAAAAGCTGCATTACATAGCACCTGGCACTGACCTTAGCATCGAGCTTCCTGAAGGCCATATCTGGGCACAAGGAGACAGCATTAATGCAAAAGGTCATTCTTTTGTAGCCAATATGCCTACCGAAGAAGTCTTCACTGCACCACTAAAAACTGGTGTTAATGGCACTGTAAGAAGCACAAAGCCACTTAGTCATGGCGGCAACATCATCGATGGCTTCTCTATTAGCTTTGAGAACGGCCGTATTGTAAGTGTTACTGCTGAGCAAGGTCAAGAAGCGCTAGAGCACCTCATTAGTATGGATGAAGGAGCGAAATACTTAGGGGAAGTTGCCTTGGTTCCTCATAAATCCCCTATTTCTGAATCCAACATTCTTTATTACAACACATTGTTTGACGAAAATGCTTCTAATCACCTTGCTATAGGTATGGCTTATGCCTTCTGTTTAGAAGGCGGTAAAGACATGAATCCAGAGCAGTTAATTGAGCATGGCCTCAACAATAGTGTAACCCATGTGGATTTCATGATCGGGTCAGCTGAGATGAACATTTACGGGATAACTGCTGATGGAACTGAAGAACCTGTCTTCCTGAATGGAAACTGGGCGTTCTAATTTAAGCACACAAGAGATACAGGATATTGGGAGGAATAGAAACTATGTTGGATTTCAAGCAAAAGCTGGAGAATTACGCATTGCTGGCCGTGAAGATTGGCGTTAATATTCAACCGGGTCAGACACTCGTTGTGAATGCAGATATTGTATCCGCAGAGCTTGTGCGACTTGTGGTTCGTAAAGCCTATGAAGCCGGCGCGAGACTTGTAAAGGTAAATTATAGTGATGAAGTTGTATTACGTACACGTTATGATCTTGCTCCATCCGATTCCTTCCTGGAGCCGCCGCAGTGGCAAGCCGATGAATTAGAGGATCTTGCTAAAAAGGGAGCCGCATTTCTAACCATTATCTCCGCTGACCCAGATCTTTTAAAAGGCGTTGAACCTGGAAGAATTGCCGATAATCAGCGTATCTCTGGGCAGACCCTAGCGCCATATCGTGAGTACTTAATGGGAAATCATGCGAGCTGGAGCGGTCTTGCCTTCCCATCAGCCTCTTGGGCGGCAAAAGTGTTCCCTGATGCTCCATCCGAGCAGCAGGTTGAACTGTTATGGGATGCCATCTTTAAAGCCACACGTGCGGATCAGGACGATCCTATTGAAGCATGGAGCCGCCATTTAGATGGACTCAAAACTCGTTGCGCTTCCTTGAATGAAAGTAAGTTTCGCAAGCTGCACTATACAGCACCTGGTACAGATTTAACTATTGAGTTGCCAGAAGGACACATCTGGTGTCAGGCAGGAGCTGTGAACGGTAAGGGCGTCCCTTTCTTAGCCAATATTCCTACGGAAGAAGTGTTTACTGCCCCTTTGAAGTCTGGTATTAATGGTAAAGTGAGCAGCACTAAGCCACTTAGCTACGGCGGCAATCTAATCAATAACTTCACGCTGACCTTTGAGAACGGTAAAGTGATTGATTTTACTGCTGAAGAAGGCGCTGAAACTTTGGCATCACTAATCGCGCTGGATGAAGGCTCTTCCTATCTTGGCGAAGTTGCTTTGGTACCTTTCCACTCTCCGATTTCTGAGAGCGGTATTCTTTATTACACTACGTTGTATGATGAGAATGCCTCCTGTCATTTGGCTTTAGGTGCAGCTTATGCCTTCACAATTCAAGAAGGAATTACGATGACTAAGGAACAGCTGTTGGAAAAAGGAATGAATCAAAGCCATACCCATGTTGACTTTATGATGGGCTCTCCTGAAATGAATATTGACGGAATTAACGATGATGGAACAACAGTACCTATCTTCCGTAATGGGGATTGGGCTTAAGGCTTAAACAACACCCGTTAGATCCTAGATAGAACCAACTTCAAACAACCCGCTTAGCTCTCTAATTAGAGAGTAAGCGGGTTGTTTTTGTTTTAACAATAACATTTCAGGTGGTGAAATGCCCAAATTTGAATAAATGTTCAATATTTGTTCACACTATTGTTGATTTCCGTTCACAAATATGTCACAATACAATTAAGGATTGAATTTCCAAGGAGGGGATTATCATGTTGAGAGACCCAGTATCCAAAGAAGTTGACAGCATCGAAGAAGAACAGCTAGAAATTCAACCACCGGTAGATTCAAGAATTGTTGCATCTAATGCTATTAAATACACTGCCTATGTTATGCTGCTTTTTGGATTCTTGTATTTCCTGATTGCTTACTTGGCGCCTATGTTGGAACCTTAATGTGATGGATATAACTTTATTGGAAAACGCTTACGGTTAATCACTCTCTATGGAGTAGTGATTAACCGTTTTTATTAATTCCATGAGAATGCTTTGTTTGTCCAAGCTATTGCTGTAGGCGACCATACCCCGTTCATCTTCGATTGTATCCAAGCTATGGCCTCTTCTCTATCCCCTTCAAAAGCGGATAAACCGTTATCTGACATCCAGTGACTGACCGTCTCGAACGAGGTACTACTCCAACCATTTACTTCACCTTCATCATTCAGGCGTTGCTTGATGCCTGAGATCACCATATCTAAAGATCCTTGCAGCTCAGTAACCGCGTTATCGAAGGCTGTTTTCTTTTCTTTTGCCTTCATATCAGCCTCTGCCCGAAGTTTACGTGTATCAATACCTTCATGTTCACGAACAATCTGCAGCAAGGTCACAGCTTCTTTACTAGCCAACCCATCCTTATACCGCTCTTCAATAGATTTGGTACTGCCTGCTGCTGCTACAAATGCCGGGAACCACTCCCTTGAGACCAAAATAGCCTTTTTCTTAATAAACTTTCCGTATCCTGCAAGGCCCTCACCTGGAAACTGCGCACGCCATGACCACGGATCTAAATCTGTTCCAGTATGCCAATTCTCGGGCTTAGTTAAGCCGTTTAAAGACGGGTGCCCGGGGATGAGCGCAGCAAGCGGTAAAATCCCCAATTTCGCAATAACCTCTGCTGTTTCACCATAAGTGGTGACACTACCTTGTTCATATTCCTGACCCATTTGTTCATCATCTCCTAGATCTAATTTAATCAGATTTCATATTTCCAATTCCGGTTATAAAAGTGCTAATCAAGCGGGTTAGACTCTCGTTAGTATCGAGCGCCATACCGAATCCACCCTTTTGCTCCAATGAGGCGAATCCATGCAGGATACTCCGTAATCCCCTTACGGCATGAAGTTCTCCTTCTTCGCCTAATTGATAACTCTTCATCACCTGAATTATAAACTGCAAAATATGCTCACCAGCCGCTTCAAGCTCCGTGTTCTCCTGCTCAGGCGCTCGTAGTGTAGTCTCATACAGACCTGGTCTACTCCTAGCAAAATCCACATATGCCCGGCCCATCGCGTGTACAGCAGCATCTCCATTTAATCCTTCAGCTGCGTTCGACATGCTTGTAAATAATAACTCTAATCCGTAAATGGCGAGCCCAGTCCGCAAATCCTGCAGTCCATTTATATGGTTGTATAATGACGGGGAACGAACACCTAGTTTACCTGCTAATGCAGCCAAGGTAACCGCCTCTATACCTTCATCATCGGCAATATCTGCTGCTCTAATCACTAGTGTGTGACGATCTAATCCTGCTCTAGGTGACATTTAATTACTCCTATCCTGAATCATTTGTGCCTTACGTATGGCTTTCTCCATCTCCTGCTTTGGCGCTTTCAGTAAGTTGCCGTGACCAACAGCAAGTAAAGCTGGAGATAACTCTAGAAGCTTAATCGCACTATTCAGAGCTTGAGCTTTATTCCATGTAGCCATTGCTGGAAAAGGAAACAGGGGGATGATGGTTCCAGCCACCGCAGTTCCCCGGAAGGTCTGAAGAGCATCCCCAACGATTACAGCACCGCTGCGTGAATCAAGGAAAGACATAGAGCCGGGGGTATGTCCTGGAGTGTGAATCGCTGTTAATGATCCAATGGTATCCCCTTCGTGGAGAAGGACATCTGGTTTTGTAGCTATCTTCTTCGGAACGCCTCCCTTAATAGGGGTCTGAGGTTCTCCTTCCCGAAGTGAACGATCTCCACGAAGTAATGCCGAATCTCGCTCAGCGATGTACACCTGAGCCTCTGGACGTTGCTTTTTTAGTCCATCCAGTGCCCCAATATGATCATCATGCGCATGCGTTAAGATTATACGTGTAAGCTTCTTATTTAGCTTCGCTTCAGTCTCCATAATTCCTTTTAGACTAAATGGCATAGCGGCATCTATTAAAGTTAATCCATCCTTTTCCTCAATAATGTAACAATTCACTGGAAAAAAATTTGGCATCCAAGTCAACTGCAATAAATGACCTTCACGTGTTACTCTCATCCTTACCCCTCCGATAAACTAATGATATTAGCTTAAATATAAACTAATGATATTAGTTTTGCAAGAGATTGTTATCTTTAATATTTAATATTTAATATTTAACTCTCAATGTTCTTGTCAGCATTTTTGTTGGATTTATTAATTATGTACCACATCGCCCAAGTGATCCCTATGAAAAAAACAACCGCCCCCACGAGAGTACTCGATATATTTTTTCTAATATCCACTTCTCCCGCTTCTCTAAAATCAAGCAAAAATGTTAACGTGGCCCAAATAATCGTGCTGATAACACCCGATATTAAATGAATCTTCTTAAACCGTCTGAGTTCTCCTTCCTTACTCGGCAGCAGGTATATCCCATCTTTGACACAACGAACGGTAACATACAAGCAACCTAACAGCATAATCCCAAAAGTATCTACCCAATATTTGATGTCCCATTCCAGGATAAATACTTTTACCAAAAGGCTGATCATAAATCCCACTAACACAATCAATAATCCGTGCGTACTAAACTTCTGAATTTCTGTGATAATTCGTTCGTCTTTAATCTTTGGCCCTTTCACAACTAATCCTCCCAAAAAATATCGTTTAATGACGTATCTAACGCCTTGCAGATGGCTATGCACAGCTTAATCGTCGGGTTATAGTTACCAGCTTCAATCAGGCCGATCGTCTGCCGTGTAACCCCTACAACTTCCGCTAACTGTTCTTGGGAAAGATTCTTTTGGATCCTTGCCAGCTTTAACTTGATGTTTTTGTTCTCTCCCACTCCATAACCTCCCTTTAATGTTTGTGATGCATTCCATTTTCCACCATTGTAATCTATATCGGTCATTATGTACATTATATATTACATTTGTTTATTGGGATCAACATTTCACTTTAGGATCGACGTGTCATTTTAGGATCCAGACTTCATTTTCCATTCCCTCTCCGTCAGGAAATACTTTCTCCCCACCGTTGGATCAAATGGTGAAGAGTGATTGTAACTGAGTCCATAGCCAGTCAGCTGCGATGCCTAACTCGCCGCCTTTGCTAGTATGTAAGTACACTTTTGCCAATAGTTCGGACTCAGATGACCTTATTATGCAAATTCGAGTGTTTTCTGCGGGTTATCGGACTCAATTGCAGCTATTTACTCAAAACCACACCAATTCTGCGCCTTTACAAGGTAATAAGAGCTATGGGGTCCGATACTTCTACAAAATGACTCAAAAAGCTCAAATAGCTGCAATACAGTCCGCAACATGAGGTTCTTTAGTTAGTTTAGGTTAGTTTGGGGTTAGTTTGGGGTTAGTTTGGGGTTAGTTCGCTTATTCGCCGTTGCATCGGACTGAGGAGTCCTTATTTCGTATATTTGCAGCTAATTGACGTGCTATCGGACCCAGTTGCAGCTATTTACTCATAACCACACCAGTTCTGCACAGTTACATGGTTATAAGAGCTATGTGGTCCGATACTTCTGCAAAATGACTCCAAAAGCTCAAATAGTTGCAATACGGTCCGATGCGGAGGTCAGTAGGATATCACTAGGGAGCCCGTAGGAGGTCTGTATGAAGCCCGCTGGAGGTCAGTAAAGATCATTAAGAAGTAAGTAGAAGGTTGAGCCACATCAGCAGAGGAACCAGCAGCGAAACGTGATCAGCACCTAGCACCCAGTAGCCCTCCCCCTACTATCGCTAGTCAAAGTAACAAAAAAAAGCATCCCTAAGGATACTTTTGATCTTTCGATGCTTTTGATCTTTCGATCTTTTTGATATTTCGACGCTTTTTCGATGTTTATGATCTTTCCGCTTTTAATATACGAATGCCTTCGACTTTCCTTATTCCACTACGCCATTCTCTGGATAGAAGTCTACGATCTTCAGCAGCTCCGAAGCGTCTGTGCGTGGACGGCTGTCAGGTACAGTTTCCGGATATCCGGCATGGATCATGGCTACAATTTTTTCGCCGGGCTTCACACCAATTTTAGTGCGGAATTCAGGGTTGTTGATGTATGGATCAGTCTTCCAAATCGTTCCTACACCTTGTTCCCAAGCTGCGAGCTGGAAGTTCTGTACTAGTGCGGACGCTGCTGCAAAATCCTCGTCCCACTCTCTTTGCCGAGGATCTTCAGGCATCACTACGATTACTGTTAATGGAATATTCGAGATATATTCTTTACGTTTAGCAGCCACTTCTGGATCAGCTATAGCACGTTTTACAAAAGCAAATGCAGATTCAGCTAGGAATTTCGAACCTTCCCCTTGAAAAGCAATAAATCTCCACGGCTCACGCACACCATGATTCGGTGCCCATACCGCTACATTTAATAATTCCTCTAAAAGGCCTTGTGGAAGTGGATCTTTTTTAAAAAGCTTAATCGAGCGTCGTTCTTTTATTATTTTGGCCACACTATTCTGTTGAGTCTTCTGAGATTGCGTCATAAGATCCACTCCCTAATATAGCAATAATGATAATCATTATCACAAATGATACAGCATCTTTCTGCCTTTTGCAAATAATAGGCAACCATTCGAATCACAACTCTTGAATTCACAAAAAAACACCGTTCCCGAAAGAACGATGTTCACAGCTTCAGCCGAATCGGCCCATGATATATTCTTGCGTCATTTGATTCTCTGGATTGGTAAAGACTTTATCCGTCTTATCATATTCGACAAGGGAGCCTAGATAAAAGTATGCGGTATAATCAGAGATCCGAGCTGCCTGCTGCATATTATGTGTCACAATAACGATGCGAAGCTCTTCTTTCAACTCCTTGATTAGCTCCTCTACTTTACCTGTGGAGACCGGGTCTAGAGCTGATGCTGGTTCGTCCAAGAGCAGAATTTGCGGGTTAACCGACAACGCTCTAGCAATACAAAGGCGCTGCTGTTGTCCACCGGAAAGTGCAAGTGCTGAATCTTTTAAACGATCCTTTACCTCATCCCACAATGCTGCTTTGCGAAGACTGCTCTCAACAATCTCATCAAGAGCCTTTTTGCCTTTAATGCCGTGATACTTAGGTCCAAAAGCGATGTTATCGTAAATCGATTTATAGAACGGATTTGGCTTTTGCCATACCATCCCGATCTTCTGACGCAGCTTAATCACATCCGTACCCGGAGCATTAATATCCACTCCATCAATCCAGATGCTTCCTTTTGTTTTTGAGCCAGAAATTTCGTCATTCATCCGGTTCAAAGAACGAAGAAAGGTTGATTTACCGCAGCCGGATGGGCCGATCAGTGCAGTAACCGTATTTTCAGCAAATGGAAGGCTTATCCCCTTTACTGCCTCATATGTTCCGTAAAAAATACTCAGGTCTTCGGTTTGAAAAGATTCACGCACTGCTGTTGCCGACGTTCCCATCGATTACTCCTCCTACATCTCTACTTTAATTTGTATGATTAGTTCATTCTTTTTGAAGCTGTAAGCTTACGATAAATAAATCTTCCGAAATAACGTGCTGCCAGATTGAAGATTAACACCATAATTACAAGCACCGCCGAAGCTCCCGCAGCAATCTGTGCAGCATCTGGAGCTAGACCTTCACTGTTGACCTTCCAAATGTGGACAGCCAGCGTTTCCGCTGGACGGAAGGGATTCAGTGGCGAATTCGCACTAAGTGGATTCCAGTTGGTGAAATCCAATCTAGGGCTACTCATTCCTGCTGTGAACATCAACGCAGCTGCTTCCCCAAAGACACGGCCAGCGGACAAGATAGTACCTGTAATAATTGTAGGTAATGCTACCGGAAACAACACCGAGGTAACAATTTTCCACTTGGATAATCCTAGTGCAAAACCGGCCTCTTTTTGTTGTTTTGGAACACTACGAAAAGCTTGCTCCGTAATCCGCACCATCAGTGGTAGATTAAAGACCGTCAATGCCAATGCACCGGAGATTAAGGAGAAGCCTAGATTGAAATAGTTAACAATCAGCAATAGACCAAACAAGCCGACTACGATGGAAGGGAAAGATGACAATACTTCAACAATCAAGCGAATAAAGCCGGTAATCTTACCGGGACGAGCATATTCCGCCATATAAATACCGGCACCCAGTCCAAGCGGAACTGTAATAATAAGTGTCAGTACTAACAGGAATAAGGAGTTAAATAGCTGTGGTCCGATCCCTCCACCTGCACGAATCTTTTGCGGTGCGGAGAAAAGAAAATCCCAACTGATATGGCTTAAGCCTCTAAAGAGGATATATCCCAAAAGTCCAAGTAGAATGGCAACGATGAGCATCGCGAAAAATACAATAAGACTGGTGGCAATTTTATTTACGGTTCTCGGCTTCAAATTTTATTTCTCCTTTCAAGCATTCTCACAAAGAAGACAAATACGAAAGTCATCAGCATGAGAACCAGTGCCATACTCCACAGTGCATTATTGTGAGGTGAGCCCATGGTCGTGTTCCCCATACCGAGTGTGATCACACTGGTCAAGGTAGAAGCTGACTCAAAGAGTGATTTTGGTACGAATGGCGCGTTCCCGATAACCATTTGTACAGCGAGTGCTTCACCGAAAGCACGAGCCATTCCCAATACAATCCCTGTCATTATGGCAGGAAAGGTTGTTGGAATAATCACCCGCGAAATCGTCTGCCACCGGGTGGCACCAAGCGCATAGGAAGATTCTTTTAAGTTTTGCGGCAATGAAGCCAGCGCGTCTGCAGCCACGCTTGTAATCGTCGGAAGAATCATTACCGAGAGCACAAGCGCGCCTGCAGCTACCCCGATGCCTTGGCCCGGCAGGTTGTTGCGTAGAAACGGTACAATTACACTTAATCCGATGAAACCATATACTACCGAAGGAATCCCTGCCAAAAGCTCAATAACAGGTTGAAGTAATTTTTTGCCCCACCCTGGAACAATCTCAGTCATAAATAACGCAGCGCATAAGCTAAGTGGACTAGCAATCAATGCGGCAAGCAAAGTAACCAGAAAGGAACCCGAGATAAATGGAAAAGCTCCGAAGGAAGGCGTATCCGCTTCTGGCGACCACTTTGTACCGAATAAAAATTCAGAAACTGTAGCATTACCACTTGTGAAGGTTGAAATTCCTTTAGACGCTACAAAATATACCATCGATACAATGATTGTTATCAACAGTAATACACAGAAGGACATATAAGTACGTCCAACAAAATCTTCAATATGATGTTTTTCGAATCGTGAGTTCTTTAGTTTCACCCTCAATTGCTCCCTCTTTCTAAAGTGAAAAGAGAGGCAGATGTATCCGCCTCTAATCACTTGAGATTCTAATCAATAACATTGCCTAGAATTTAATTACTTAGCGGTAACAGTTCCTGCAACGTCGCGAACAACTTGCATTTTAACAGCTGGGATGTATCCAAGTTCAACAACTTCACCAGTTTGCACTTCGTCAGTTAAGAAAAAGTCGAGGAATGCTTTTACTGTCGCGTTAGGTTCACCATTTGTGTACATATGCTCGTAAGCCCACACTGGGTATTTACCAGAAACAACATTATCAACAGATGCTTCCACACCGTCAAGACTAAGTGTTTTAATGGAATCATCCAGGTAAGAAAGAGCAAGGTATCCGATTGCCCCTGGAGTTTCACCGATCATTTTCTTAACCGTACCGGAGGAATCTTCTTGAATCGAACCTGGGATATCTTCTGTTTTGGTTCCAAGTGCAAAGCTTTCAAAGGTTGCACGAGTACCGGAGCTGCCTGGACGGTTGATGATTTGGATTTTTTGATCCGCTCCGCCTACTTCAGACCAGTTAGTGATTTTACCAGTGAAAATGTCCACCAGTTGTTGTTTAGTTAAGCTATCCACACCAGCATCAGGATGAGCTACTGCTGCTATCGCTACTACTGCTACTTGATGATCTACGAGTGCTGCTGCTTTTTCTGCATCTGCATCTTTTAATTTTTCTTCTGCGAATACGTCAGAGTTTCCGATATCTACTTGTTTCTCAGCTACTTGAGTAAGACCAGTACCACTGCCACCGCCTTGAACTTGAATGTCCACGCCAGTGTTTTTATCCATGAAATTCTCTGCTACCAGCTCAACCAAGGGTTGTAATGCTGTTGAACCAGAAGCCAGAATCGAACCACTTATTTCAGCGCCGCCGCTTCCTTCGTTAGTTGCTGCAGCGTTTCCTCCTGTGTTGTTTGCCCCGCCGTTACCGCAAGCCGATAGTGCCAGTACGCTTGTTAAAGCCAAAGTCATGATCCAAGATTTTTTGAATTGCATTGTTTTGTCTCCTCCTAAATGGTTTGTTAGCATGGCTCCCTGATCAGTTCATACCAAACTGGCTTCGAAAGCTTTAACATGGTGTTGTGGAGCTTGGCCCCCATATGCATGGTTACTGTAAAAGTTCATCAAACGCATATGTTATATGTTGTCCGGGACTTCTTGGCCCCTCTGACTCTTCTTATTCTAGAGCTCGTTCGTTAGAGAAACTTCTTATCTTTGTAAAGTGAACGAAAAAAATACCAATATAAAGTGTATATCTGTATAGATATAATCTATAATGGAGATATAATTTGTAATCCAACTTAGCATTATGTGGAGGAAAGTCATGAATATTATGAAATTGAACATCGTAGTTCTAATTGAAAAATATAAAAAGGTAACCGATGTAGCCGCAGAATTAGGCCTTAAACAGCCTACTGTTTCTTTTCATATGAAGAATCTGGAGGCTGAGCTCGGAACCCCTCTATTTCTTTACCGCAGCGGAAGAGTGCTGCTTACGGATGCTGGGCGAGCCCTTTATCAATACGCCCTCAAAATCGTTTCCCTCACAGCAGAAGCTGAGCGTACAGTCAAACAATTTTCTTCCCCCTCAAAAGGAACATTAGAGCTGGAAGCCAGTTTTATTCCTGCAACTTATATTTTACCTAATGTGTTAATCCAATTCATGAAACTCTATCCGGGGATTAACAACTCCTTGACGGTTCAAAGCGATGCTTTGTTACGCGAACGTCTCCGTAGTCGGGATATTCAGATGGCCATTTTACATACTTCGGATTGGCAGGACGAATCTTTTGATTTTCAGCTTATTGTCCGTGATGAACCTGTCCTAATTTTTGCACCGGGTCATCCATTTGAAGGCCTAGAGAAATTAACACCTGAACTAATTGCCAATGAGCCGTGGATTCAGCATGAGCAAGGATCTTGTTTACGAGGGTATGCCGATCAATGGGCACAATTCAATCAAATCCGTTTATGGAACCGATCCGAGTTGAATTCTCCAGAAGTGATTAAGCAGCTAGTTAGCGGGAGTGACTGTGTTGGCATATGTTCTAAAGCGGCGGTTAAAGCTGAGATTGTGCTAGGCAAGCTTAGCTATGCTAACCTGCCAGGGATTCTGCCTGAAAGCGGTGGGTTTGTGCTCGGCTGGCGTAAAGATCATATTTTAAAACCGTTGCAGCAATCCTTTGTTGACCTTGTTGAGTCTCTTACCCCTTAAACAAAGGGTAGCTCCTAAAGCCACGAATGGTTTAAGGAGCTACCCTTTGTTTATTCTATAAAAGGAAACATTAATTTCTCATTTTCACTTAAATACATATTCTCCTTCGTGATGACCACGGAGCCTGTGTCTATTATCTGTTCCACTTCCTCACCCTCAACAGCTTCAATCGCCGTCTTCACAGCTAAGTACCCCATATTAAAGGGCTTCTGCATGACCGTGCCAAGCAAAATCCCTTTTTCGAGGAGCTTCACCTCATTGCTAGAATTGTCGAACCCAAACAATTTCACTTTGTCCTGAAATCCCATATCCATAATCGCCTCCCCAGCACCTAGTGTAGAAGGTTCATTAAGACCGATTATTCCCTTTAAATTTGGCTCGTCCTTTAGCAAATCAATAGTTAACTGATACGCTTTTCGCACGGAACCATCACTGTATAATGTAGGCTGCACATCATGAACTCCATTTTCTAAAAGGGCGTCACGAGCTCCTCTTTCCCTCTCTATTGCTGTCGCAGAGCCTTGTACAAAGTTAACGATGGCGACTTTATCCTCTGGATCGATATATTTTCTTAACTCCTGCCCTGCCTTACGTCCTGCTTCATAATTATCCGTAGCAATAAAACTCTCTGATACACCACCGCTCAAGCCCGAATCTACAGTAATAAGCGTAATGCCAGCTGATTTGATCTTTTCCGCGATTGGAATGAGACGATAATAATCCGTAGCAGATAAAATAATGGCGTCAGGCTTCTCCTTAATTGCTTGCTCCAGCAGTTCTATTTGTTGATCTACATCAAGCTCTGTATCCGTTCCAACCGTGCGAACCTCTGCACCGAACTCCTTAGCCGCTGTTGCCACACCTTGTTTCATCACTTCCCAGAATTCAATACTGCTGTCGATAGTCTTGGGCACATAAATAATGGTCCTAACCTTTGCGTCAAGCTCATTTGCAAACATACGATAGGCTAATGAACCCAAAGTAACAATGAAGAGCAGCAACAGAGTATACAGGCCAATTTTTGACCGTAATGCGCTCATTGACTCTCCTCCTCATAAATTACAGGTATTCGTAAAGTGGCCGTCGTTCCTTCCTCCATCTCGCTTGTAAAAGACAAACCGTATTTCACACCGAAATACAGCTGGACACGATGGTTCACATTTGCGACACCTACACCGCTGCCAGTCTTGAAATCTGATTTTTGCAGCAGTACCTTACCCATCTGCTCTTCATCCATCCCAATACCGTCATCAATGATCTGTACGATAATATCGTTCTGTTCTTGTCTTGCCCGGATCAGAATGTGCCCTTGCTCAGGATTATGTTTTATGCCGTGATAGATCGCATTTTCAACCAAAGGCTGAAGTACCATTTTTAAAATGCTGCAGGTTAGGATATCTTCTTGTACCTCTATGGAATAAGTGAATTTATTACGATAACGCATGTTCTGAATCGTTAAATAGTGCCGAATATGCTCTAATTCTTTGGCCAGCGGAATCAATTCCTCACCCTCACCAATTGTTGAACGGAGCAGCTTGGATAGAGATGAAGTCATCTCCACCACTTCCTCCATCTTTCCTGTCTCTGCCATCCAAATAATCGAATCAAGTGTATTGTACAAAAAGTGAGGTTTAATCTGCGCTTGCAGCGCCTTCAGTTCACTGACACGCTTCATCTCTTGCTCCAAGACGATCTGCCCCATTAACTCTTTAATCTTCATGATCATAAGATTAAACGTACGAGCAAGCTTGCCGATTTCATTCGTGCTCTCAATCTCTACGCGTATGTCGAACTCTCCACGTTCCGCTTTTTTCATATTCAGCTCCAAATTCTTCAGCGGTTTGGTCAGTGCGTACGAGAGAAATATCGATATAGCCATAGCAAAAATCAAACTAATTGCTCCCCATAAGGCGGCGGTTCCTTGCATACGTTGCTTGTTCGCGACCAAATCATCCGGATAAGTGACTCCAACTATTTTCCAGCCAAAGCTGGTAGTGTCCACAGTGTACAGTTTCTGGTCATTCCCCGTGTTAACCGTAACAGATCCATTTTTGATCCCAAGGACCGTCTCCAATTGTTCGAACTTGAGCTGGGAGTAGATCAACTGCTGTTGTGGATGATAGACAAGGCTACCTGCGGGATCGACGATAAAAACATAACCGCGTTTTCCCAGTTCGATTTGTTTACATAGATTATTAATTACACTGTAATTGAGATCTACGAGCAGTACACCTTGTTGATCCGCTTCCGTCACAGCATTCGCATTCGAGAGCTTTCGGCTTATCGACACTACCCACCGGTATTCATCTTGAAAGATGTGCTGCACATGAGAGGAAGAAACTGCAACGTCTAGTTGATTCATAGCTTTTTGATACCAATCTTGAGCTATTAGTTCAGGAAGCGGTTTCAAAACAGCATGCTGTCGATCCGAAACGGTCATGCCATCTGAGCCTGCATATAATATAGAGGAAATATCCGAGCGGGACTGAACGACTGACCGGAGATAATGACTGGCAAGCAGTTTATCCTTAAGCGCCTCTTCTTCATCTAATTTCGAGCCTTTTATATATTTCTCTAGATCACTGCTAGTTAACACCAGAGCAGCTATGCTCTCCATATTGCCAATGTAATTCTCGATATTCAGTTTTACTTGTTCTATTAATTGTGAAGTGTAGGCTACAGAATTGCCCTTGACTGCAGCTGAGGACAGGCGATAGGAAGTATAAGTCAGGACAATAGTTGTGCAGAGGATAAGAAGTGAAAAGGAGACAGCAATATTAGTATGAATACTTCGGCTGCGGAAAAAGCGCTGTGATCTCATAGAGAGAGATTCTCCTTCTGCCGGTGTCGATATTCCTTCGGTGTGCTTCCTACATTACGTTTGAAAATAACACTAAAATACTGTGGATCAGCATAACCAACTCTGGCAGCGATATCATATGTCTTCAACTGTGTGACCGTAAGGAGTTCTTTTGCTTTTTCCAAACGGAGTCGAGTCAGATATTCTATAAATGTTTCTCCAGTATGCTGTTTAAAAGTTGCACTGAAATAACTGATGCTCATAAAAATATGGCTACACAGCTCATTGAGTGAAAAGCTGTCATTACAATAATTCTCGCGAATATAAGCTTCTGCGGCTTGCATCTGAGAAGTCCGAACCGTTGTTCTCTGTGCCGATAGTTTAAGTATCAGCTCATGGCAAGTCCTCTCCAAATAATTTCTAGCTTCATCTAAAGTCTTAAGCGCAGCAACCTCTGCAAACATATTATGCGAAACAACTACTGTATTTGGGAAGCCGATGTCGACTACATAGTTCATCAAAGAAACCAGCAGCTGATAGATGCTGCTACGGCAACCTTCTATAGAGGAGGTATTACTTTTAAGCTCCTGAAACCACTTCAACAGAATTTCCGATACAGCTGAAGCTTTACCTGTCTTTAAAGCGGATATGAATTGCTTTTCCCATGAGGTGAAATGCGCCTGATCCAATCCCTTGCCAAACTCAAGATCCTGTATGGAGATAACTTTATTTATGCCTAAAAGGTAACGATATTCTATGGAGGAGACCGCTTCTTGGAAGGATAGTGGAATTTGTTGTACAGTATTATATTTTCTACCGATGCCTATGGTTGATGACAGCTTCAAATATTTATTTAAGCTACTCTGGACTTGCTCTGCGAGAAGCTGCGTTGCTACTTCTAACGCCTCTGAATTGCCGGATAATATCGCAGCGATTTTTCCATCTCTCGTCTGGAATACCACTCCGTCTTGCTCTTTCTCCAGCTGCTCTTGAACAATGTTAAAGGCGCCGAAACGCAGTAGCTCTGCATCGAAAGTTATGTTCTGGCTTCGTTTCTCCAGTTCTATATCTATAACGAGCGCAAGGTACACTTGACCCTGCAACTGAATATGAAAATAACTCAATTTATTCTCGATTTCTTCGCTTTTCATTCGAGTAGTTACCAGCTGCTCCAAGAATCGTTCCCGCAGCAATGGAAGACTCTGATTAAGTTGCATACGAAGCTTAACTAAATTCGCTTTTTGTAAATGCTCTTCATCTAAATCCTGCTTCATCTTACTTAGAAATTCAGCAAACTCACGTGCATTAATCGGTTTTAATAAGTACTCAGTCACCTTTAGCGTTATCGCCTGCTTCGCATATTCGAAGTCTTCATATCCAGTGACGATAATGACCTTCATATCCCGGTACCTATCCATCACAGCTCTGGCCAATCCCAGTCCATCCATAAAAGGCATACAAATATCAGTAATAATTACGTCAGGCCGATGCTGCTCGATCGCTTCCAGCGCATCTCGGCCATTATCGAAATCACCAACTAGCTCAAACCCATATTTACTCCATGTGATCTTCTGTTTGATCCCTTCGCGAACCTCATCTTCATCATCAACCAGAATTATCTTATACATCCAACACCTCCACAACTTTAAACTTATCAGCATAAGCATAATAGAGGCCGCCTGCGTGAGGCAACCTCTATTATTAAACTCTATTCGTATAGTAGAGGTTTGATCTCATCGGAATCCATATTGTTTTTATCATACCAGTGGAACCCCGTGTCGATGTTCTTTTCAACCGCTTCCCCTTTAATCGCTTGCACAGCTGCCTTCACAGCTTGATAGCCAATACCAATGGGGTCTTGTGTAACAGCGCCAGCCACAACACCACTGCGGATAGCATCCATCAACTGCTTGCCAGAGTCAAAGCCGACGACTACGATCTTACCATTCATTTGCAATTCATTTACTGCATTAGCCACACCTACAGCAGAACCTTCGTTAGAGCCATAGATTCCTTTCAGATCCGGATTTGCCTGCATCATCGCTTTCGCAA
This sequence comes from Paenibacillus sp. FSL R5-0928, assembly GCF_037970385.1. Lineage (NCBI taxonomy): Bacteria > Bacillati > Bacillota > Bacilli > Caryophanales > Paenibacillaceae > Paenibacillus > Paenibacillus sp. FSL R5-0928. The sequence goes on from NZ_CP150225.1 coordinate 3,862,099, forward strand.
GGTCTGTGGACTTTAACTGATCTCCACCCCCATATTGCGGCTCTAACACTTGAATATCCGGATATTTTGCTTTCATTTGTTCCAAGAAGCCATCGCGACGCTGTTGCCCTGTGCTGCTCGTTTGGTCATGTATGACAAGGCCCACTTTACCTTTCTTGCCAATCAGTTCAGCCATTTTATCTGCGGCCAAAGCAGCTGCTGCTTTATTGTTAGTCGCTGCTGTTGCTACAGGGATATCACTGTCTACACCAGAGTCGAAGCCGATGACCGGAATCTTATTTTCCTTTGCCTTTTCTAGATAAGGAATCGCAGACTTGCTGTCTAGTGCGGCTAGCGCAATTGCTGCTGGCTTCTTGTCGAGAGCTGTTTGCAGCATCTCAATTTGTTTATCCACCTGACTCTCATTTTCTGGACCTTCGAAGGTAATCTCAACATCAAACTCCTTAGCAGCTTTCTCCGCTCCTTGCTTTACCGCTTGCCAGAATTGATGCTGGAACCCTTTTGATATGACTGGAATGTATGGTTTGTCTGAACCGGATGCACTCTTGTTACTATCATTGTTGTTACATGCACTCAGCAATGTAGTAACTAATAACAGACAGGCAAGCATGATAAACCCTCTACGACGCAGTTTCATTTGAATCTTCCCCCTCGTCATTTGCTTTGTATATCACTCCGGATGGAGATCATACCAAGTTCATTGCTTACGGCGGCGTAGAATATCAGCGTAAACCGCAATGATGATTACAACACCGACAATGACCGTCCGCCATTCCTGAGCAACAGACATAATCTGCAAGCCATTCGTCAACACACTCATAATCAGTGCGCCAATAATCGTGCCTAGAATAGAACCTACACCTCCACTTAAGGAAGTCCCGCCAATGACCACTGCCGCAATAGCCTCTAGTTCATAACCGGTGCCCAGTGATGGCTGTGCTGAATTCAAACGTGATGCCATCAGGATACCTGCGATTCCGCTAAAGATCCCTGTAATGGAATAGATAATAATCTTCCATTTGACTGTGTTCACACCTGATAAGCGAGTAGCTTCTTCATTACTGCCAAGTGCGAAGTTGTAACGCCCAATAATCGTCTTAGACAAGATTATGCTTGCGATCATACCGAGTAATAAGAAGATAACGATGGTGTTGGGTATACCGGGGATCATTTTACCCATGGCGATCTTGGCAAAGATCGGATCATCGTTGAAATAAATGGGTTTGGCTCCTGTGATGACAAGCGACAAGCCTTTGGTGACCATCATAATCGCCAGAGTGGCGATGAAGGGTGGGATGTTCATCTTCGCCACCATCAAACCGCTGATGAAGCCGCACAGTGCTCCAGCCAGAATCCCACCTACAATGCCTAACGGGACGGGCAGACCCCAGAAGGTAATAATGACTCCAACCATAACAGATGAGAATGTCATTACAGTACCCAGAGCGAGGTCGATGCCACCCGTTATAATAACAAAGGTAGCTCCAAGCGCTAATACTCCGATTACAGCTGTAGAAACTAGAATTCCGACAAGATTTGAGAATTGAAAAAAGTTACTGGAGGATAAAGAGAATACGATGACCAATATGATCAGACTTGCAAATGCCAATAATTTTTGTTTGAATCCGGATTGCCCTCCCGTTTGCTTCATACCCGCTGGCTGACTAATCTCTTTATCCGCGATCTTCATAGTCCTGACACCTCCGGTTAACTCTTGAACAGTTATGAACGTTTCGTCGCATATTTCATAATCGCCTCCTGCGATGCTTCTTCTGCGGGGAGTTCTCCTGTTATACGCCCTTCACACATAATGATAATCCGATGGCTCATTCTTAGAATCTCAGGAAGATCTGAAGAAATGATAATGATCGCCTTCCCTTGACTCGCAAGCTGATCCAGCAGCTTATAAATTTCACTTTTCGCGCCTACATCAATACCTCTTGTGGGCTCATCGAAGATGAGTACATCACAGTCTCTCGTCAACCACTTGCCGATGACCACTTTCTGCTGATTACCCCCGGACAGAAACTTAACCTTTTGACCTACACTTGGAGTTTTGGTGGCTAGCGCTTCAACATGCTGCTCCGCTGAGCTTCGCATCTCCCGCTCCTTCATCCAGCCAAATGAATTACGGAATTTATAAAAGGAGGCAATCGCATTATTCATGCTGATATCCATATCCACAAGCAGTCCGAAACGTTTACGGTCTTCGGACAAATACCCAATACCATGCTGTACCGCTTGATGTGGCTGACGTATACGAACCGATTTTCCATGGAGCATAATTTCACCCTCATCGATGGGATCGGCACCAAATACGGCACGAACAACCTCGGTACGTCCAGCTCCCATTAAACCAGCGAAGCCCAAAATCTCACCTTTATACAGATGAAAGCTAATATCCTTGAACGCATGCCCTCTAGAAAGATTCCGAACTTCTAAGACAACTTGCTGAGTCTGTTTCGCAATCGTTGGTTTCGACGTTTGATATAATTCACGTCCAACCATCATGCTGATGATCTGATCAATCGTTATTGAATCGATACGAACGGTATCAACATAACAACCATCGCGCATAACTGTAATGCGGTCTGTAATTCGCTTCAATTCATCCATGCGGTGAGAGATATAAATAATTCCCACACCTTTATCTCGTAGCTGCTCAATCATTCGAAATAACTCGTTAATTTCTGTATCTGTTAACGCGGCGGTTGGTTCATCCATGATCAATACCTCGGCTTGGAAAGACAAGGCTTTAGCGATTTCAACCATTTGCTGATTAGCAACGGTCAGGTCTGATACCAAAACTCTGGGATCCAGCTTCAGATTCATTTGATCAAACAGTACCTGAACTTTTCGGTTCATCTCCACATCATCAACGAACCATTTCAGACCTTTTCGCGGCTCTCGTCCAATGTAAATGTTCTGGGCGACCGTAAGATGAGGCATTAAATTCAATTCCTGATGGATGATACTAATTCCAAGCTCCTGTGCTTCACGGGTATTAACAATCTCCACTTCATTTCCCTTGTACCACATTTGACCAGTATCCTTGGAATAGACACCTGTCGCAATCTTCATAAGGGTAGACTTGCCAGCGCCATTTTCTCCTACTAACGCATGAACTTCCCCACGCTTCAGCTCAAATTGACATTCATTCAAAGCATGAACACCTGGGAAAAACTTGTTGATTCCCTCCATACGAAGCAACACTTCGTTCATTTTGATATCCACCTCAAATTCTTTGAGAATGCATTAACCCTTAAAGTAATCGCTTTCAATCCGGAATGTAAAATCATTGTATTCCCTATAAGTTGCCATTGTAATGGAATAATCTCCGTAAAAAAGTTTAAAATTTTATGTTTTACACAAAAAAAACTGAACCGAGAGCACCTCAGTTCAGCACAAATGTTATACCCTAAAAATCACATGTCTGCGAACCCTCCTACAGGCTTGCGCCATTTCCAGCCACCAATGTGAAGGTCTTAGGAATTCCCTTATCATACACGTCGGAAGATAGATTAGGTTCTTCTACTAATTGGCGGATCACTAGTCCGCTATTAGCTGCTGCGGTTACAATTTCTCCGAGTGTCCAGCGGCGCCAATACACAACACTATGCTCTTGTTCACCTGCTGGTTTACCTGTGGAAGGCAAATACTTGGAATAGGATACCTTTTTCTCTTCCAATGATGAGTCAAAATAATCTCCGTTTACTTTGTGTTTGCGTACCTTCGCAGTAGATCCCTTCGAGGAAATAAGCTTGGTCGTTACCGGATGAAAATCGCGGAGTACAAATACGCCTCCAGGAGAAAGCAATCGGCGAGCTGTTTCCATGAATAGTGTAAGGTTGGTAAAGTAATGAACAATTCCTAACTCCGCGAAGACGATGTCATATGAACCATCAAGGACGTCTTCTGGCAGCTTAAGAATATCTGAGACGATATAGGTTAGTGGTACCCCTGCTTCTTGGGCAAGATCAGCCGCATATCGCGCATTGGCTTCCGAGAAGTCAGCAACCGTTACTTCCGCACCTAGTAATGAGAGTGCCACGGCCTTCATTCCGTTTGAGCCCATTAAATTCATCATTTTCTTCCCCTTCACCTCTCCAAAAAAAGAAAGGAGCGGGTAAAGCTTTGCACTTGGTTCCTTTATTAATTTTGCAGCTGCTTCTGACGGTGTACCAAACCGAGTTACCCAAGCGGTATAAGTATCTTCGTTCCAAAGCTCTTCGCTTGTTGGCACAGCGTTTTTTTCTGCCTGATTATTTGAATATTGATTCTGCTCTTCCATCCATTGCTACCCCTTTATGTGTAAAATATCTGTTATGAAGCATTCTGAATGGCATCAGCCATCCGGATAGTTTTCCTTCTTCCCGCGTACAAATATACTGCGAGTCCAATCATAACGAGCAGCCCACCTGCCCATTGTAAGGTTGTTAGCTGTTCACCCAAGAGTAAATACGCTAAGATACTGGCACCCACTGGTTCTCCTAAAATGTTCATTGAAACCGTAGTCGCAGATACATATTGTAGTAACCAATTAAACAAAATATGGCCAAACACCGTTGGCACCACTGCTAACAATACAAAGATTCCCCATTCCTTGGCCGGATAATTAAAAAAGGAAATCCCCATGAACAGATTGTATACGGCGAACACGCCAGCGGCTGACAAGAAGACAATCAAGCTATATAAATAAGAGGGCATGCGCACCACTAGCTTTTGACCGATCAGCATATGTATAGCTACCGCCACAGTGCCTCCGACCGATAATAGATCACCTTTAAGATTATCTGCAGAGATTCCAATATCACCCCAGCCGATAAACACGACACCGCCAATTGCAATGCCAAGCCCTAGAATAGCAGACAGAGCTGTCTTTTCCTTATACAAAAAATAAACACCCAGCATAATAAATACAGGCTCCAGCGCCATGATCATTGTTGAACTAGCTACCGAAGTATACTTTAATGATCCCATCCATAGCAAAAAATGCAGCGCAAGCATTGCGCCTGAAAGGATGAGCATTAGCCAGTCTTTTTTACGAAGAGCAAAAGCAGCTCCACTATAGGGTCTTGCAAAAGGCAGCATCAGCAGTGAGGTAAATAATAATCTGTACATGCCTTGTATAGATGCAGGTGCATCAGACCATTTAATAAAAATGGCGGAAAAAGAGATGGCCACAATCCCTATCAACATTAATAGTGGAATCGGAAGTGGCGGTTTTTTAAGTTTCACATGTTACGCGTCCTTTCAATATCTTAAGTCACTTATGTTAATTTAACGCAGACCGTGAAAAAATGCATCTTTTTTCATAAGATTTCACTAAAAAAAGCACAAGCAATGTCATTTCTGACGAAAGCTCATGCTTCTTAAAAGGCTACGGCTTCAGAACAACCTTGATGCAATCTTCTTTTTTCTCACTAAAAACGTCATAGCCATGCTCCGCTTTACTAATTGGCAGGCGATGCGAAATGATATCTGTAGGATCAAATTTATTTTCTTTAATCATCTTATACAGCAACGGCATATAGTGAATCACCGGCGCTTGTCCCATCTTTAATGTGATGTTTCGTTCAAATAGCTGACCCAGCGGGAACATATTGTAATTAAGTCCATAGACCCCTACAAGCTGGATGGTTCCGAATTTACGTACGATATCCGCGGCCATTCTGAATGCACTGAGCGAGCCCCCTTGCAGCTTCAGAACCGTTTCCACTTTCTCCAAGGCAGATATTTTGGCATCTAGACCCACACAGTCAATAACCACATCTGCGCCACCATGAGTGATCTCCTTCAAATGAGCCCCAATGTCCTTGATCTCTTCGAAGTTATAAACTTCAACATTATTGGTCAACTTCGCATGTTGCAATCGGTAGCCGATATGGTCAACAGCAATGACTCTAGAGGCTCCTTTGATCCAGGCAAACTTTTGAGTTAGCAGTCCCACGGGCCCGCAGCCGAGAACAATGACCGTATCTCCCGGCTTCACTCCCCCGCTTTCTACTCCCCACCAAGCAGTAGGCACAATATCAGATAAGAAAAGAATTTTCTCATCTTCCATTTCTGCATCCTCCGGAACTACAAAAGGCCCAAAATTACCATAAGGTACCCGCAGCAATTCAGCTTGTCCGCCAGCAAAACCGCCATAAGTATCGGAATAACCAAGATAACCGCCTGTGTCCTTGGCGTCATTAGCATTGTCGCATTGGCTCTCCATCTCATGCTGGCAGAAAAAACACTGCCCACAGGCGACATTAAAGGGGACGATGACTCGGTCACCTTTTTTGACTCTAGTTACGTCAGGTCCCACTTCCTCAACAATCCCCATCGGCTCATGACCAATAATATAATCATCATGCATACCTGGAATTTCTCCGTTATAAATGTGCAGATCCGAGCCACAAATCGCCGTAGTGGTAATCCGAACAAGAATGTCATCTTTTTTCTCAAGCTTCGGATCAGCTACTTCTTTAACTTCCACTTTTTTCTTCCCTTGGTAGGTTAGTGCTTTCATGCTGTTAATCCGCTCCTTTGGAGATGGTCTAGAGATATAACGTTCATACCTTTCTATGTTATATCCCTAAGCCCTAACCTCTTATCCATGAAGAAGCGGAGAATACATCATCAGTGCGTAATTATCAGTTACAGCTTCATCTCCAATTAGATCTCCAGATCGGGTATATACTTTTCGACTGATCTTATTACTGCGTATATATCCGCCCCAAGGCTCTAGACTAATCCTATGATCACTTTCGTATACTTCATAATCATAAAGCGCCTGCTCATTGCATCTCCATTCCCCGTGTAAATGGCTATCGTCCAGCCAGAGCTTTAGTTGATACGTTTGAGCGGTGTTATTTTTCAATTGAAGATCCAAATAGTTATAAGAACAGGTCGCCCCGCTTCCAAAAGGTTGTGTACGTTGTTCATCTGGAAATACATCATAGCTGTGACGATGCCGTTCAATAACGGTAAGTGGTGTGTGCAGTGCCATCCAATAGATCAGATTAGACAACTGGCATAAGCCTCCTCCAACCCCGGAATGAAAACCACCATAATGCAGCACCATACCCTCCAGATACCCTTTTCGTTTAGTGGGCTTACCAATACTTCTCCAGTAGGAAAAAGTCTCCCCCGGCTGCACAACAAGTCCATCCAGCTTCGCAATTGCCAGCCGTAAGTTAGTAATTTTATTGTATTGAAGCACCATATCTACATTCCGAAGACTTCTTAATAACGGGGTAGCATGAGTCATAGCTGCATAAGATAATGTTTCATCCGTACGCTGCTTCGCTATTTTGCTTCGTCCAGTGTACCATTTCAAATATCTTTTCCAAATAAAATATCGTTTGCCAGCAAACAATCTAAGGCGAGAACGCTGAATAGGCTTCATGGCAGCCTGGGGTGTATTCATCTAGAACTGAACCTCGCTTTCAGCTCGTAACTGGGCGAATCTACCTCCAATTATCGCATTATGATGCTTAACGATCTCCCTACTACTCAGAACCCCATTATCAAAGGTGCTATGAGCATCTGAAACCAGTACACTTTTATATCCCATGCTGTATGCGCGTCTTATTGTCGTATCCAGACAGAATTCACTTTGCATCCCACAGATCACCAGATTCGTGATCCCGAGCTTTTGGAGTTCATCTTGCAATTCCGTTCGGTGAAAAGCATCCCAAGTAGGCTTCTCAACGATAACTTCGCCTTCCTGCGGTGTGATGCGGTGACTGATCTGCCAAGTGGGTGTACCTTTTGTGTACTCCTCATCTTCGGTATGTTGAATATACACAATAGGAGTACCTGCTAATCGAGCTTTTTGCTGAAGGGAGACAATCCTGTCCATCACACCTTCTTCATCGTACAGCTTTAGTTCATAGGAGAACATGGCTTCTTGAACATCGATAATTAATAATGCTGTTGATTGTTCCAAATGAATAACCTCCAAGAGCTTTTTTCAAAATCATACCAGAAACTGGGACAGACTATCTACCTACTAGAAGTTACAAATGTTAAAAATAAAAACCGAGCATCTGTAAGCAGATACCCGGACGATTTCATCAATCTTTTATTTGCCACGCTTATTATGCCAGATCAATGCATGCAGCTGTGGAAGTACACGAACCTTGTTCATATCCGAATCCACGATTACTTTATTAAACAACCACTCCAGCCTTCCCAGAAGTCGAGCAGAAATGTTGCCCTCTTCCGTGACATCATCATTACCAGGCTGCAGAAAGAGCTGCACATTCGGATATCGCTGGTGAACGTTTTTCGCATAATCAAAATCCTTATCATCAAACACTACGACCTTCAAGCTATGCGTAGAACGACCCAGTTTCTCCATCTTACTCATGATGTTATCTAGCATTTCCCAATTCGTTGTCATTCCTGAGCTTGGAGGTTTAGGACTGATTGTCAGCACATCCACGTCATTGAACCAATCCTGCCATTTACTCCCCTGAGTTTCTATCGCTGCTTTTATTCCACGCTCATGAAGCAGGTTGATGAAGGTACCCATTCCTTCACCAATCAAGGCAGGATTACCGCCTGAAATCGTAACACAGTCGAAATTATCTCCAGCTAACGCCAATAATTCATTTATGATTTCTTCTGCTTCCATCATGCGAACCTTATTCTTAGCCGTACCATCCCAAGTAAAAGCGGAGTCACACCAGCCGCAGCGATAATCGCAGCCATAGGTGCGGACAAACATCGTCTTCACTCCAATTACCGCACCTTCGCCTTGAATAGTTGGACCGAACATTTCAATTACAGGAATCTTACTCACAGTCACAGCCTCCATACAAACGGTAGGATGGCCCTTCATCCGGAACATCTTCAGCCAGCACCTCTGCCCAAGAGGTTGGAGTCTCCCATAGCTTTACCGAGTATAAAGGCAACCCTGCTTGCTTAAGCTTGTAGGCAATATATGAAGACATATTCTCCACTGTGGTGCGGAAAGACAATAAGGCTACTTTGGAGCCCGTATTCGTTAACGTCTCTAACACAGGTTCATTTCCCATAGCAAGAAAAGCGTGATCTAAACGATCTACAAGGCTTTGTTGTACTGTCATTTTGATATCGCTGAAATCAATGACGAAGCCTTCATCCGAGTGGCCTTCCGCGGCCATAGGTTTGCCCTTAAGCACTACTTCGAGCTTATAAGTATGTCCGTGCAGATTGCTGCATTTCCCTTTGTGTCCCACTAACTGGTGTGCCGCATCGAACGTAAATATTTTGCAGACTGAAACCTCGTTAAGCATTAAGAACCGGCCTCCATTCTCTCCGCCTCATATTGCTCAAGACCACGCTGACGCAATAGACAGGCTGGACAAGTACCGCAGCCACTGCCAATAATACCGTTGTAACAGGTCAGTGTGTGTTCGCGAACATAATCAAAATACCCCAGTTGATCGGCCATTTTCCACGTTTCTTTTTTATCCAGCCACATTAGGGGAGTGTGGATCGCAAACTCATAGTCCATAGATAAGTTCAGCGAAACATTCAATGATTTCACAAAAACATCACGGCAGTCCGGATAACCGCTAAAGTCCGTTTGGCAAACCCCAGTGACGATATGGGAGTACCCCAGTTGTTTAGCTAATATTGCGGCAAAAGATAAAAACAACAAATTCCGTCCATCGACGAAAGTACTTGGAAGCTCATCCCCTTCCCCAGCCACGATATCTATATCCTGACGGGTAAGTGCATTGGGTGCCAGCTGATTAAGCAGCCCCAGATCAAGAATATGCTGTTTCACATTAAACTTAGCTGCTATCTCAGTTGCAACTTCGATTTCAGCCGCATGACGTTGATTATAGTTGAAGGTAACTACCTGCACTTCCTCATACTGCTGCAATGCCCAAACCAGGCAAGTGGTGCTATCTTGTCCGCCGCTGAATACGACGAGTGCTTTTTTGTTCATATGAATCTCTCCTTATCACAAGTTGGAATTTAGCGGTTGTCCACTTTTTCTGGATAGAGGTCGTGATTGATTAAGCGGTGTTCCGCCATCGCCTCATACTTCGTACCCGGTCTTCCATAGTTGCAATAAGGATCAATTGAAATGCCTCCGCGCGGAGTGAACTTGCCCCATACCTCAATGTAACGCGGATCCATCAATGAGATCAGATCATTCATAATAATGTTGACACAGTCCTCATGAAAGTCACCATGGTTGCGGAAGCTAAACAGATACAGCTTTAATGATTTGGATTCCACCATTTTTTGTTCAGGAATATACGAAATATACAGCGTGGCAAAATCCGGCTGACCCGTTACAGGACACAAGCTAGTGAACTCAGGGCAGTTGAATTTAACAAAATAATCACGTCCGGGATGTTTGTTATCAAACACCTCCAAAATGTCTGGATCATAACCAAACTTGTACTGTGTTCCCTGATTACCAAGCAAAGTAACTTCTTGCATTTCCTCTTTCAATCTTCCTTCTGACACGACAAAAAACCCCTCTCTTTTCCTTCGGCCTTGGCCGGTAATGGAAAGAAGAACGAGATTTCGAAAACTTGGCTCCACTAAGAAGAAACGGAAGCAACGTCCGGATAAAGGACAGCAACCGCTTGTACTGTTTAATATATTCTTAGTTTTTTATAGAGGGAGTTCGCGAACCTCTCCTGCACAACTTTAGTGCAGACTTCTTCTTAAAGCATAAAGCATATTGCGTCTTGAACTATACCATGGGTAGCCCGCTCCTGACAAGTTCTACTCTTTACGTACGTAGAGTTTATGAAGTTCAAAAACAATGCCATTTGATCGTGAATTTCTTTTTAATCACATGAATTATTCATATGGTTAATTAAGATGCGGCAAAAAAAAGGATTCAAATCCTAAGAAAAGGGTAACTTATTCATAATAATCTTCGAGCTAAGGGTGGGAGCATTTTATGGAACAAAGTATACAGCAGCTTATGGATTGGCTTAACAATCATTTGAATGAAACAATCGCTATTGAAAAGAAAGAACTTCGTGATTTGGATAAAGTTCATTTCAATTTAGAGTCCGTAGATTTCCGGAGTGCAGACGATGTTATTGATGAATATCTTGGAAGTGCACTGATATTAAGAGGTTTCGGCAGCACACTTAACGCCGATGGTGAACTGGTATCCCTGCCACAATCCACTTATGATTTAGCTGTTGAAGGTCTTCAAATCGTAGACTTAGCCGACCGCAAGGCAGAAATAACTACGGACAGAGCTAATTACACCCTTTCAGTAGATTAAACGAACATGATTATGATAAGCAAAAAGAGCCCACAGCGATTGTGGGCTCTTTTTGCTTATCATTTATTCTTCTCCAATGATCTCCACTTCAGTTTCCAGCTCTACACCGAATTTATCCTTCACAGTCGCTCTTACATGGTGGATTAGCCCGATGTAATCACTGGCTGTTGCATTATCTGCATTCACAATAAATCCCGCATGCTTCTTGGATACCTCAGCACCGCCGATTCTTGTACCCTGTAAGCCGCTCTCTTGAATTAACTGACCTGCAAAACGGCCTGGAGGCCGCTTAAATACACTCCCACAGGATGGATACTCAAGCGGTTGCTTCGATTCACGTAAATAAGTTAGTTCATCCATTTTTGCCTTGATCGTTAAAACATCACCGGAAGTCATAGCAAATTTGGCCTCAAGTACAATGTACTCACCGCTTGCGAACACGCTTTTTCTGTAACCCCATTGCAGCTCATCACCTTGCAGAGTTACCAATTGCCCGTTCTTATTTATAGCTAGTGCACTATGCAGGACATCTTTGATCTCACCGCCATAAGCACCTGCGTTCATATAGAGCGCTCCACCAACTGTTCCTGGAATGCCACAGGCGAACTCAAGACCCGTAAGCTCCTTATCAAGTGCATATCTGGAAACATCAATTATTTTGGCACCACATTGCGCATATAAGAGATTGTCGCGAATCCCCATTTCGGTCAGTCCTGCCGTTTGCAGAACGATCCCACGTACACCTCCATCACGGATAATCACATTGGAGCCATTCCCAAGTACCGTAAGGGTTATCCCATTTTGTTCTGCATATGTAACGATCTTTTGAATTTCATCATAAGTAGCTGGTGCAGCCAAAATATCAGCTTTGCCGCCCATTTTAGTGTACACGTGATCTTTTAAATTCTCATGACTTTTCACTATTCCTGCAGTCATTAACTGCTCTAGGTCATCTTGAATTTTGTCAATATTCATGTTTTCATGCTCCTTTAACCATGTATAAATGATGGTCCTTGATCTATTTTAAAGAGTTATTATGAAATTGTAGGCAACCACAACTGTAACAACGAACAGGCTCCCTTGTCAATGACGGGAGCCTGTTCGTTGTATGATTTTAGATGATAAAATTACACAGCTTTATAGGCAGCAAGCTCGTAAGGAAGACACAGTGGCACACCCGTACGTGGATCCGGAACGATATCCGCTTCAATTCCAAACACTTCCCGCAATACATCTGGTGTCATAACCTCAGTAGGTGAGCCTTCGCTAACCACAGTACCGGACTTAATCGCTACCATATGCTGCGCATAACGAGTAGCATGATTCAAATCATGCACGACCATGATGATGGTACGGCCTTCTTCCTCATTCAGCTTTTGCAATAGCTGAAGAACTTCGAGCTGATGCGCCATATCTAGGAAGGTTGTAGGCTCGTCAAGGAATAAAATATCTGTTTCTTGAGCTAACGCCATAGCGATCCATGCGCGTTGACGTTGTCCACCTGAGAGACGGTCAATAGGGCGATCATGAAAAGATTCCATGCCCGTAACAGAGATGGCGTTGGAGATGATGTTGCGATCCTCAGCGGTCATCGTGCCAAATCCCTTTTGATGAGGGAAACGACCGTAGCTGACCAGCTCAGATACCGTCAGACCGTCAGGAGCCGTTGGGTTCTGCGGTAGAATCGCTAGCTGCCTAGCAACCTCTTTAGTTGAAAAGTTATGGATCGATTTGCCGTCCAGCATTACGGTGCCACTCTTCGGCTTCATAATCCGGGCCATCGTTTTGAGGATTGTAGATTTACCGGAGCCGTTAGCGCCCACTAGTGCGGTGATTTTTCCCGTAGGGATAGACAAGTTCAATCCTTTAACTATAGTAGCCTCTGCATACCCAATACTTAATTCTTCTGTATTCAAACGTTCTGACATGATCTACAACTCCCTTAAAAGTTTTATGGAGCTATGCTCCTAAGTATGAACTAATTTACGCTTTAGACTTGGCGAGTAAATATAAAAAGTAAGGTGCGCCAATAATCGCAACCACAATGCCAGTCGGAACTTCCGCAGGTTGCAACACCCATCTGCCGATGGTATCAGCGGTAATCATAAGAAGCGCCCCTGTCAAAGCACTAGCAGGCAATAACACTTGATGACGGGGTCCCACGAGCCTGCGAGCCAGGTGTGGTGCTATCAGGCCGACGAAGCCAATACCTCCGCTTACTGCGACGCAGGAGCCGGCAAGCGCTACGGCTGTTACCAGAAGGAGAATACGTTCCTTCTCCACACGCATTCCTAGACCTAATGAAGTATGGTCTCCTAGATTCAATACATTTAGAACCCGGGCTTTATAGAAAGCGAACGGTAACAGAATCGCGATCCAAGGCAGCAAAGCAAGGACGAATCTCCAATCCCCACCCCATATTTTCCCGGCGATCCAAGTAGCTACAAATTGATAATTATTAGGATCAAGCCTAAGTGCCAATACAAGCTGGCAAGCATTGATTCCTGCAGCGACCGCAATCCCGATAAGGATCAGCCTTGTAGGAGACAGACCATCTGCCTTTCGGTAGGCAAGAATATAGATTAAAGCTGCGGTCAGGCCAGCCCCACCAAGCGCTAGGAGAGGCAAGACAAATACCGGAGCTGCTGTTGTAGCCGGAAAGAACGAGATAAAAATGATTACCGCAAAACCTGCACCAGCACTTATGCCCAGCGTAGCCGGTTCAGCGAGTGCATTACGTGCGAGACTTTGTAGAATACAGCCTGATACTGCAAAGCCCGCTCCAACTAACAATGAAATTACGATGCGGGGTAATCTGAAATCAAATAAAATAAGCTTTTGCTGATGTGTTCCATCACCCAGCAGTGTATGTAATACCTCCAGTGGGGATAGACGCATAAACCCTGTATTCATACTGACTATAAACACCACGACGATCAGTATAGCAAGGAGCGATAACACCGTTAGGGCGCGTGTACGGCGTTCTTTTTCATCTGGAGTAAGGGTTATTTTGGGCATTACAGCTCCCCCTTCCGCTTACTCGCTAAATAAATAAAGAAAGGTACGCCGATGATGGCAATTAAGGCTCCTAGCGGTGTCTCATACGGTGCATTTATCATTCTTGCGGCAATATCTGCAAAGATAATCAATAAGCTCCCCAGAACAGCCGAGCAAGGTATAATCCAGCGGTAGTCCACTCCAACGAAATAACGTGTAACATGTGGAATAATTAGTCCTATAAAAGCAATCGGGCCAACCGTTGAAACCGCACTTCCAGCTAAGATAACCACAACAATCATACATGCCAACTGAACTAACCTTGTCCGCTGCCCCAGACCAACCGCAACTTCTCTTCCTAAGCTGAGCAATGTAACGGATCGTGATAACATCATCGCTGCAATTAAGGCCACGGCCACCCAAGGGAATATAATCTTGATCTGAGTCCAGCTAGCTCCCCCCATCCCACCGGCTAACCAGAAGGCTATATCCTGAGATAAGTTGAAAAGAATAGCTACTCCCTGACTAATAGCAACCAATAAAGCACTAACTGCCGAACCTGCTAGTGTCAATCGCAAGGGGGTCAGGCCATTAAAAGAAAGCGAACCGATTCCGAATACGATAAAAGAGGCCACAGCGGCACCGATAAAGCAATACAACATTAGTGAAGTGAATGAGAGTGAGGGTGCAAAAGCAAATACTATTGCCAGCGCTACTCCTGCTCCTGCATTCAAGCCTAACAGCCCTGAATCCGCAAGCGGGTTTCTTGTCATCCCCTGCATGATAGCCCCTGCTACTGCGAAGCAAGCACCGACTAAGGCGCCAGCAATAGCACGTGGAAATCGCAGTTCTCTAATCACCTGATGTTTTTGTAAATCTGGATTGAAATGAAATATAGCTTCCCATACTGTAGCTAACTTGATATCTGCCGCACCCACTGAGACCGAAAGTGCCAATCCGAAGGCAATGGCAGCAAGTCCAAAAATAAGAATACCAATGGCAGCTGCCGGTCGGGTATGTAGAGCTTTTTTGGGTTCATTGTTAATACGATTTGCGAAATCTGAGGGTAAAACCATGGGTTGTCTCCTTATTCAATAGTTACAATGGTTTATATGATAACAACAATCATTCTCATTATCGCAAAAATATTTATGTTGTACAATTGCAGGAACGATTTTTCCGTAATATGGGATTGGTTTATAAAAAAATGGTGCAGATCTTTGTATCACGAGATACTTGATCTGCACGCCCTTCCCCACCGAAATGATCAGTCTCATTCATGGTGAATTACGACTTTTATTTCACAAGACTTTTTAGCACATCGTCAATGATTTTGCTGCCAGCGTTCGCACCACTGTAAAGCCAGCTGCTTGTTGAGCTCATTTCATGCACATTTCCAGCTTTTACAGCTGGGATGCCCTTCCAAATTGCACTATCTAAGATCTCCGAACCCTCAGTCTTATCACTATTTACAAGGAAAATATGATCTGCGGTCAGCTCAGAAAGCTTCTCTAGCGAGATCGGATTCCAAGTTGCTCTTGTTCCTACTGGGATCTCTGTTACTAAGTTAGGAAGCTTTACGCCAAGGTCTGTATATAATACAGCACCACTGCTGCGGGTTTCGTCTACAATATAGAAGTTTTTTTGCACCAACCATAGAATAGCCGCGGACTCTTGTCCAATAGCTCCTGCAAGCTGTTCTTTCGCAGCCGCTGCTTTAACATCATAATCTTTAATGGCTTTTTCTGCTTCAGGGGTTTTGTTCAAAATCTCACCAATCTTGAGCAAAGATTTGCGCCAATCTTGATTTAGTTCATCCCCAATTACATAAGTGGGTGCAATCTTATTCAACTGATCGTAAATCCCGTTCTGAACAGAAGACTCCGATGGGATGATAATAAGATCCGGAGCAAAGCTGGTTACAGCCTCTAACGGAAGATCGTAACTAATTGTAGGAACATCCTTCAATTCAGTGGCCAGATAATCCTGAACGCCATTTGTAACTGACCATTGAGCTACTGGAGTCACACCCAGAGTTACCAATGAGTCTTCCAAATATGAACCCAGGACGCGCTGTGGATTAGCCGGAATCGTTACTTCATGGCCCATTGCATCTGTTAATGTCTTAGGAGCAGCAGGTGCCTCTGTAGATTCTGCTGTAGGAGCTGTTGTAGGCGCTGTTCCTGCATTTGATGAACTTTCAGCATTATTATTACCACAAGCGGAAAGTAATAGCGTCATCACTATTAGTCCGCTCATTGTCACTTTCATGCTTCCTGATCTTTTTCTGTTAAGCCAAAACATTAAAAACCCTCCTATATGTAACTGCTTTGATATTCAAAGGTGACCTTTACCTCTGCTTCACTTTTAAATGATATTGATTCTCATTCTCTGTGTCAACATATAAATTTCAAATTCTGTGGATTTGCAACAATTTCCTTCATATAAAATACAAAAGAGGTTATATTCCGAACGTTCCGGATATAACCTCATCTTTAATCTTCTACTTATTTATTTAAATGATAAGGGACAGTCGCTACTACAACGTCCTTTTGATTCATTAGATACGAGCGGATTAAAAAGCTGGTCTGATTATGAAGCACGGCTTGCCACCAATGTTTGGTAATAAACTGTGGAATCAGAATCGTGATGTGATCCGTCGCAGCTGTCTTCCACTCAACCGTATCGATAAACTTCACTAACGGACGAATGATACTACGATATCTGGAGCGAAGTACAATCAGGCGTACGCCTGGATTCCATTCCTCCCACCGTTGCTCCATCTTATGAATGTCTTCTTCATCAAAGCCTACATACACAGCAACAACATTATCTGTTAGAGACTTCGCATAGCTGATGGAATGTAATACGGCACGTGTAACCCCTGCAACAGGAACAACTACAGTACTTCCTTTAATTATAGGTTTATCAGTAGCCGGACATATACGCAGTTGATCCGCAGTGTTCAAATAGTGCTTATGAATACGGTGGAACACGAACATTACAGCAGGTAAGAAAATGAATGCCATCCATACGCTCGAGAATTTAGTAATGATAAATATAAGCGTAATCGTCAATGTAGTCAACATACCGATGGTATTTACAACAAATCTTTTCACCCATCCAGCAGGTCTTGTTTTGATCCAATGCACCATCATCCCCAGTTGGGATAAGGTAAAAGGAATGAACACGCCTACCGCATAAAGTGGAATCAAACCTTCCGTATTCCCATGGAATGCAGCCACAAGTATGATAGACATAACTCCTAGAAAAATAATGCCATTTGAGAAGCCCAGGCGGTCACCACGGACCATAAATGCATGTGGCAGATATTTATCTTTTGCAAACATAAAGGCAAGCAGCGGAAACGCTGAATATGCTGTATTAGCTGCCAAGAACAAAATCACTGCTGTAATCCCTTGAATGAAAAAGTACAATCCGCCACGGCCAAAGGTCGATTCAGCGATCTGAGAGACAACCGTAGCCTTTTCATCTGGCACAATACCATACCAATACGCCAGCACAGTGATTCCGGTAAACATAAAGCCAAGGATAAGTCCCATGATCATTAGCGTCTTGGCTGCATTCTTCTCAGCCGGTGCTTTAAAGTTTGGGATCGCATTAGATACGGCCTCAACCCCCGTTAGGGCTGAACAACCAGAGCTAAACGCTTTTAATAGTAGAAACAAACTTACATTAGATACGGCGCTGCCTATTTCAGGAACATTCGCATGCGCGCCACCCATTGCATATTTAACGATACCGGAGATAATCAGAACAACAATCGAAACCACAAACAAATACACTGGAATTGCGATGAACGAAGCCGATTCAGTCACTCCGCGAAGATTAATGATTGTTAATAGAACGATAACAGATACAGCGATGAGAACAGTATGATTATGAAGACTTGGAAAAGCCGATGTGATCGCATCCGTCCCTGCCGAGGCACTAACCGCTACGGTAAGAATGTAATCCACCAATAATGAACCCCCAGCGAGCAGCCCTGTCGGAATACCAAGATTGCTCTTGGCTACGATATAAGCTCCGCCTCCTTGCGGATAAGCAAAAATCGTCTGCCGATAGGATAAAATCAGGATGGCCAGCAGGCCCAATACGGCTAATGCAATTGGCAGGGAATACCAGATGGCAGTAAACCCGGCAGCCACCAGTACAATCAGTATTTGTTCCGTTCCGTAGGCTACAGACGAGAGCGCATCAGAAGACAGGACAGCCAGTGCTTTAACCTTGGATAACTTTTCATGATCGAGTTCATTCGACTTCATCGGACGTCCGATCAATAGTCGTTTTACCTTGCTTACCATGGTGGATACAGTTCCTTTCTTTGGGAGCTGAAACGGAATTTCCGTGCGCTGTTTTCATCGGTGGATTTCATAAATGCAGACACAAAAATAAGCATACGGAAATGATCCGCATGCTTATGCATGGTCATTTTCCCACCTTGCTTACGAGGTTAGCTGGCGGATTCGGGCTGTGGTTATAGCCCTACGGTACAGGTCTGTTCGACCCGGTTCCGATTCACCCCATTGGCATGAATGCCAAGTTTGGTTCCCCCGTTTTTCCTAAGAAAATTCAGCGCATATTCAACTTCTCACAAGGTCTAATATTAGTCTACAAAGTGCCTACAGTAAAGCGTTGAAAAAAATGAAAAAAGAATGAAAAAACATCCAATAAGCTCAAATATAGCGTCTTA
This sequence comes from Paenibacillus sp. FSL R5-0928, assembly GCF_037970385.1. Taxonomy (NCBI): domain Bacteria; kingdom Bacillati; phylum Bacillota; class Bacilli; order Caryophanales; family Paenibacillaceae; genus Paenibacillus; species Paenibacillus sp. FSL R5-0928. The sequence continues at coordinate 3,881,055 of NZ_CP150225.1, forward strand.
TTGGATGCTCTCTTTCATTATCTTCAATTATCCCTCTAGCCCGTGATTTTAATACCTTTTCAGCTTTTTTGTAACTTCCAAAGCGAAAACTAAAATCCTAAGCTCTCCTCTGCATCTACTTCAATCATTTCTTCTTCCTTACGTCCATACCAAAGAAGGAGACTAATTAGAGCAAAAGCGATTAAAGCTAACAAAGGAATCGTAATAAATCCGAAGTAGTTCAAGTAATCTTTATTACAAGGAACACCAATTGTACAAGGTAGAACTTTACTTAACGCTGGAATCTTCTGTTCCGCATAATGATAGATTGAGATACTGCCACCAATCAAACTTAATGGAAGCACATAAGGAATGATGCGCTTATCTCCACGGAAAGTGGCAATTCCCAACAAAAATAACTGCGGATACATAAAAATCCGCTGAAACCAGCAAAGCTTACAAGGTTCATATTTCAAGACTTCACTTAAATACAAGCTACCAGCTACAGCAACCAAAGAGACAAACCAGGCCAGATAGAGGCAGTTACGCTTGCAAAAAGATAGGAATTTTGTCACTTTGCCTCCACTGCTTTTGCGGCGGTATTAATTTCAGATGTAATCGCTTCAATATCGAAAGGTTCAGCCGTTTTCACCCCATTAATGTAGAGCGAAGGCGTAGTTGTCACGCCTGCGTCAGTTGCCAACTGAATGTCTTTCTTCAGCTCATCTGCATAAGTTTTCTCTTGGATGTCTTTACGCAACAGATCGTAATCGATCGCTAATTTCTCTTTTTCAGCAAGGCTTATCAAGAAATCCTCAGTGGCCCATTCGTCGCTCTCATCCCCTTGCTGCGCATATACAGCATCATAGAACTTCCAGAATTCATCCTTATTCTGATGGTATACAGACAATGCAGCTAGTGAAGCTGTCTCAGAGTCAGGACCAACGAAAGCCATATTTACAAAGTAAAGAGCTGCTTTTCCCTCGTTGACAAAATCTTGAACAATTTTCGGTTTCATGGAGCCAGCAAACTGGGAACAAGCTGGACATTTGAAATCGCCAAATTCAACAAGCTTAACAGGTGCATCCTCATTACCAATCCTAGGTAGCTCACTGTAATTGAATTCTACCGGTTCTCCTGTAGAGACATTCTTTGCTGCATCTTTCGAAGCTAACATAAACAATCCAACAAAAATGATAACTACTACAGCTATTGAACTAATAACTAAAATTCTCGTTTTCTGCTTCTGTTGCTCCTGTTCTACCCGTCGTTTCTCTTGTTTGCTCAACTGGGGAACATTTGGACTTTTTTTAGGTTTACTCAAGGAGAATTCCTTTCTGTCCTCTAGGGACTAATGTAGTTTTTATCATATACATTTAAAATTATATAATTATTAATCTCTTTTTGGCAAACAGTATAGTCAAAAAAAACAGCGTGACTCCAAAAGGAGAAACGCTGCTCTTATTTTAAAAATATATAATTCCATCAAGCTCCAGCTTCTTCATTCAATAACTGTAACCGCAATAGCTTAATTCGAGAAATTCGCTTATTCTCAGTCTCTTCTACAATAAATAGATGATCATCAAATTCTACGGATTGCCCTTTTTGAGGTGGATTAACCTCCAATTTAGAATACAGCCAGCCGCCTATCGTATCGTAATCCTCAGTCTCCATATGAAGACCCAAAAGATCATTAATCTCTTCAATAAGCATCAAACCGTCAATGGAGTGTTCATCCTCGCCAAGCTTCTCAACACCGGGACGTTCCTCATCAAATTCATCCTGAATTTCTCCAACAATTTCCTCCATGATATCTTCCAATGTCACCATTCCTGAAGTTCCACCATATTCATCGATCAATATGGCGATTTGTGTCTTCGCACGCTGCATAACTTTCAGCAAAGCGCTAATCTGAATGGATTCCGGCACGGTTAATATTGGACGAATTAATTTCTGATAACTTTGCGGGCGATCCTTAATTAAGTCCTTTATATGGATGAAGCCTAAAATATGATCCTTATCACCATCACAGACGGGATAACGTGTCCTCATGCCATCATAGGCAATCTCAAGGTTCTCCTCAGCAGAAACATGATTATTCAGACAGATCATCTCTGTCCGCGGAATCATGATCTCCCGAGCCATGGTATCCACAAATTCAAAAATATTGTCAACCAAAGCCATTTCAGTATTATCGATAAAGCCGCTTTTGTTACTTTCCTGCATGATAATACGAATTTCTTCTTCCGTATGCGCCGTTCCCAGCTCTGAAGCCGGGGCTAATCGGAAAATTTGCAGTAAACCACGCGCCAGCCCATTAACGATCCATATCACTGGATACATGATTTTGTAAAATACATTCATCGGTCCTGCTGTTAGTAAAAGGACAGATTCAGCCTTGTTAACAGCAATGGTCTTAGGTGCAAGCTCACCTAATACGATATGCAAGATAGTAATGAACATAAGAGCAATAACCAAAGATACAACATTAACAGCAGTTTCTCCTAAACCTATGCTTCCTAATAAAGGCCCTATAAGATTAGCTATAGCTGGTTGACCCAGCCACCCTAATGCAAGTGAAGCCAATGTAATGCCGAGCTGACAGGCTGAGAGATAGCCATCCAGGTTGCTGACAATGCTTTTTGCATTAAAAGCTTTTTTACTACCTTCTTCAATCAGGGTATCAATTCTACCACTTCGTACTTTCACCATTGCATATTCGACTGAAACAAAAAATCCATTTAACAATACCAACAAAATAATAAGACCAACATGTAATATACCGGGTAAAGGGTCGCTCAATTTATACTCCTATCCACCATTTTCCGTACATGGATGGATAGGCCCACCTCCTTCGTTTTTTCAGAGTATTGGCAAAATGCTCGCCGTTTGTTCCTTTCAGTATCAATTTCCCAATGGTTTCATCTCCAGTCTAGAATCACGTTTTTGAATATATACTTTATTATATTAATATATTGGGGCAAACCGCAAGCATGCGTGTCCTTTCGAAAAAAAATGGGCAGTGATTATCAAGATTATTCCATAAATTAATCACAAATAAAAAGAACTCCTAACCGTTTGGCGTTGGAGTTCTTCTCATCGAAGATGGATTACATTTAGCGACAATTTCTCATCGTAGGAGGATTGCCAATTACACCTGGGTATTGATAAGTAAGGGGCTCATCGAAGGTAGCATAATCAAAATAAATCATAAGTAAGACGGTGCGTTGGCCAGTCGCAGGGTCACTGATAATAATGTGGTCACGGCCTGCCGCTTCCAGCACACCCTTGTAAACTTTGGCATTCCAGTCTTTGTTGTTCTCATAAGTAAAATAAAACGTACCTACTTTTCCTAAATTCAGGCGGAAAATATTTTCGATGTAGGATTGTTCGAACGTTTGTGGTGGATTCTGAACTACTACTCCCCCTGGCGTCATTGGACTGCCACTGCTTACTTGAGGTGGCATGCTGCCCATGCCTTGCATTCCTGATGACATCGGCATTCCGGAAGACATTGGCATACCTGAAGAAGAGACACTACCGATGGTATAAGTTACGGGGCGGTAAGGTTGAACGATCATTTAATGAAACCTCCTAAATGTTTATGGGAGCATAAACTCCTTTGGACACAATTGAAATCACTCTTACTTTCTGTGAGAATTACTCATTTTATTGAGTAATTCTCTTTGCACAGTTACCATACTAATTGCCGATAAATACAGTCGGGCAATCTTCTCCGGTCGGAGTAAAGAAGCAATGGGCTTTGAAGCGGCCTGTGTTTTGTTGGTTATACCAGGTTGCAGGACAATCACCTGCGGGTCTGAAGAACCACAAAGCATTGGTAGCTGGCCAGGTTCTTTCACCAGCAATTACACGTTTGGCTAGACGGATATCTGCTTCTCTGGCTCGCTGATAGAAGTATCCCTTCTGCGGCGCTTCGAAACCTCCTGGACTTTGATAGACCATGTCATTCACATTCCGAATGTTATTAAAGTCCAAGCAATTGCCAAGAATCCGGTTGACGCCAACATTGCCGACCATGAGCATACCGAGTTCTCCATCTTCCTCAGCTTCCGCTCTCATCAACCGCGCCAGCACCTTCACATCTTCCGAGTTCGTTTTGATGACGGCCACGCTGTCTCCTCCTTGGGGTCACTTCTTGTAGCAACCTCGTTCTTAACTGCATGCTGTATAGTATGTGCATTCGCCTAAGAGGTGACAGTTCCCGCCTATTTTTTAGAGTAGGGATTTTTCCTTTTAACCACTCAGCAAATCCCCTTTATCTACACTCTAAGCTGCGTTTGCCCAATTACATTCGTGTTACAGCGTAAGAGTCGGGGGCAGCTGCGGTGTTAGCGACAAAGTCAGCGTCAGCATCGATGTCCTCGTTAACGACAGCGTTAGCGTCTGAGTCGGGGGGCGGTGTCGGTGTTAGCGACAATGTCAGCGTTAGCATCGATGTCCTTGTTAACGACAGCGTTAGCGTCTGAGTCGATGTTGGTGGCAGCATCAGGGTCGGCGTCGGTTTTAGCGCGTCAGTACAGCATCAGAGTCGGCGTCGGTTTTAGCGTCGAATCGGTGCTGGAATCGTTGTCGGTGTTAGCCACAATGTCCACGTCAGCGTCGATGTCCTTGTTAGCAACAGCAATAGCTTCAACGTCAGCAACAGCATCCACGTAAACGTCCGCTCAGAAGGCGCTATCGGACACAGCTGACCTTATTCGCGATATTAATCCACTTTTGGGATTCTATCGGACCCCAAAGCCCCTATTGGCCCGCAAAGCACCGATTATAAGCATCTTTCTAATGAATAGCTGCATTGGAGTCCGAAACTAGGCTCAAAAGGCTGTGAAATTACAAATAACGTCATCTGGGTCCGTAAGGTAAGGGGATGATGATAATCAGCTACTTAGTAGATGATCGCACCTACAGTGAGCTTTGAGAGCTATAGTATCAGTGAGCTTTGAGCGCTACGGGATCAGTGGGCTTTGAGAGCTACAGGATCAGTGGGCTTGAATGGTACATAACCAAAACGCAAAGCAGCGCTCCTCCATTAGCATGGGGATCGCTGCTTTGATTTTATATAACAAATGACTACTCCGCAGTTGAGTATTGTGGCTGTCGTTGGAATCCATGATATCTAGTTCCTTGATAAGTAAGCATTCCTCTATCGCCTTCTGCGCTCAAGCCATATTCATGGCCATCTACTTTAAATTCCATGCGACTGCCGCCTTCCAGCTCGTACGTTAAATAGTAAGTTGTACTCGTACGAGTTGAGCCATTCTCTTCCTGAAGCTGCTGCTGACGTACTTCAGTCCGTTTGCTAACGATATGTGCAGGGATTGTTAGTATGGGTGAGCCATTGTTCCTGCCCCATTGAAGCAAGCCCCTGCCTGCTGATATAGCAAGAATACCAATCATAACAACGATAAAGATCGGCATCACCGTTCCGGCAAAATCAAACATCCACGAAAGATCCGGGCCCATTCCCATGACAGTTTCCCCCTTCTTCCCCTTGTAATTCAGCCTAATTGCTGCGTTCTGGGTACTTCTGTACATGTATATGCCTCATCTAGTCCAGAAAGCATTAAATAAGTGAGACTAGATGCAAAAAGACCACTTCGTTTTCTTAAAAATCAAGAATTCGAGTGGTCTCTATACAGAGTTTTCAGTAATTAAATTAAGCATGAACTAGGTCTAGCAATTTCTTAGTTTCGTCTGTCTGATCATCTAACATTCCATTTTCAGCCCAGCAAGCTCTGCATTGTTCTTCAGTTTCACAAAGATGAGCGTCATCACAGTTGTAGCAAAGTTGCAAAAGGTTTCTTGTCATATAATCTGTTTCGAATGTTTTCATTGTAATCTCTCCTATTCGATGTCTGAGTTTGTGAAAATTTGAACTTGTTTTCTATGTGTTAAATATATCACAGGATTCTTTAAATGTCATGTGATTTTTTTCACATTTATAAAGAAAATTTTAAATAAGTTTTTTCCTTATATTCAATCATTCACAAACAACAATAAACCCCCACTCTGCTAACAACAAAAGAACCTACCAACAGGCAGGTTCTTTTTCCTTATTACATTACGCGCCAGCTGATACCACCATTCGTAGTCTGTAACAGTATCGAGCGCTTGTCCTCTTTTTTCTCAATCAAAAGCCACCCCACCTCAGTGGAAAAAAACTGCAGCTTTACAATCTCCGGATATTCCAGAAGTTTAGATCGCAGTACACTGCTCTCTTTAAGGGGCAACCACGTAGCTCCTTGATCCACCGTATGGTAAAGGGTGTCGCCAAGTATGGTCCAACCGATCTGTGAGTTCAAAAACGTCGGAGCAATTTGACGATTGACACCAGCTTGTGCGTTCAATCCAAAGGATGCAAATTTCCAGTTTGCTCCACCGTTAGCCGTAAAATATCCATGGTAGGCGATTGTTTTTTCTTTATCCTTTTGGCAGCCAACAGACATCCAACCAGTAGACTTACTGGTATCGAAGAACTCCGGTTTGCCCGTAATTACTCGGTCACAATCCTCTAAACGTTCGTTAACCAGAAAAGCTGGCCCGAGGCTCCAGCTCTTACCGCCATCTTTTGTCATAAAGATTTTGGGAAGAGCACCTGTCTGCATTGTCACAAATCCATGTGTACTATTGCGAAAAATCATTCCAGTGGTGACGCCGGCAAACGGTATCGAATCATTAGGGAAATTCGGATTGTATTGCTCATTCTGCATCACTTCTTCCCAAGTGGCCCCACCGTCTGTTGTTGAAAAAAGTGCCTTGTTCTCTTTATTGGAAGATGCGTTCCATGAGGTCATCAGCCAACCCCGTTTTGGTGAGTTGAAATATACAGAGGATACTGTATTAACATCTCCTAAAGATGAGATTTTCCAGCTTTGGCCACCATCTGTGGTTCGCAGCACAATCGTTTCTGTCGAGCCAAAAGCACTTCTTATAATCCAACCATGTGATGGATCCGTGAAGAAAATCCCCTTCCCATACACAGGGTTGGAGAGGAACTGCACATTTGGTGCTGGTGAAATATTAGCCCAAGTTGCTCCGTTATCCCGGGTCAAGTACAACCGGAGTTCGTTTTTGGTAACCCCCCAGGCCAGACCTTCACTTTCACTAAGCAGCTGAAAATCTGTAAGACGAGTCTGAATTTGATATTTCGGAGCACTATCATTGTCAACATGATTGGCGTCTGGAGTAATCAGGGTTATCGTCTGTCCTTCTTCAGGTGCCTCTGTCGGCTGGGGCTGCTGAGTAGGTTCCGGGGGAGGAGATGAACAAGCCGTGACCACCCACGCTAACAAAATCAGCATCAATATTAATCTTATTCCCTTCAATCCAGCAATCTTAGATGCCAATAACCTCTCTCCTCTCGGATGGATTGAATCTTATTTATGATTCAAATTACTATTACGATAGCCGTATAGTGCATAGATTAGAAGTCCAACAACTGTCCAAATTAGAAAACCAATCCATGTCTCACTTCCTAGATTATACATCAAAATACCACAAGTTGCCGCACTTAACAGCGGAATGAAAGGTACCCATGGAACTCTGAACCCTCTTTTTAAATCCGGATGAATATATCTAAGCGCGATTACCCCTAAAGACACTACAAAAAAGGCAAACAATGTTCCTATGCTTGTCAGATTTGCCAACCGATCCAGTGGGATGAAACCCGTTAACACGGCTATTAAGATGCCTACCATCCATGTGCTTCGTACAGGTACCTGTGTTTTAGCATTAATCTTAGATAAACTTATTGGCAGTAGGCCATCACGTGAGATGGCAAATAACAGCCGGGTTTGACCGAATAACATCACGAGCAATACCGTAGTCATACCCGCAATGGCTCCGACAGAGATCAGACCGGCAATCATATCCTGATTTACAAAGCGAAGCGCATAAGATACAGGATCACTAACATTGAGATCAGTATATGGAACAATACCTGTTAATACGAGTGAGACAAGAACGTACAAGACAGTGCAGATAGCAAGGGATGAAATAATTCCAATCGGCAAATCGCGTTGGGGTCTTTTCACCTCTTCTGCAGCGGTTGCTAGCGCATCAAAACCTATGTAGGCAAAAAACACTGTGGCCGCGCCATTGATCACGCCATGGTACCCAAAGGGGAGAAATGGAGTCCAATTCTCTGGCTTCACATAGAAAAATCCAGTTACGATAAATAGAAGCACCACTGCTATTTTGATAAAGACCATGATGGCGTTAAAACGTGCCGTTTCTTTCGTTCCCCGAGTCAGTAAATAGGAAATTAACAAAATGATGATTACTGCAGGCAGATTTATTATTGTACCCGCTTCCGGATTATAAGCCCCCGATAGTGCGGTTGGGAGATGTATCCCAAAGCCCTCTAATAACCCCTGAAAATACCCTGACCAGCCACTGCTTACAGCCGCTGCGGCAACTCCGTATTCCAAGACGAGATCCCAGCCTAAGATCCAAGCTAATAGTTCTCCAAAGGCTACATAACTATAAGCATAAGCACTCCCGGAAACAGGAATGGTCGAAGCAAATTCCGAATAACATAATGCCGAGAGCACACAGGCAAACGCCGCCAGTAAAAAAGAAATTATAAGACCAGGACCTGCATGTTCTGCTGCGGCAACTCCTGTCATTACAAAAATACCTGTGCCGATAATGGCTCCTACCCCAAGCATTGTTAGATCCAGGGCACCCAACGTCTTGTTTAACTGCGTCCCCTCAGAACTTGTGGGTATGTTTAGAGCCTTTTTACGAAATAAATCCATCCTTACATTCTCTCCTGTCTAGTCTTGCTAAGATAATGAAATAAAAATCACATTTTAGTATGGCCTTAATTAGGGTAATGCATTAAATAAGATCAGCTTGAAAACACTACCGTTAACGATTATGATGGACAAGATTGAAACCGAAAATTTGAAATATTAAGGAGATGGAGACATGGCCCCCCCAAAACCCAATCGGGTCGTAGTTATCGGTACTGGAGCAGTTGGTACAACTACAGCCTATACATTATTGTTACGTAGACGTATGCCCGAACTCGTACTTATTGACGTTAATCATCAGAAAGCACTTGGCGAAGCACTGGATATGAATCACGGCATGCCTTTTGTCGGTGGTGTGAAGTTATGGGCTGGTACTTATGAAGACTGCCGTGAAGCAGATATCATTATAGTAACTGCCGGTGCATCACAAAAACCGGGAGAAACCCGGATAGATCTGCTTCGTAAAAATATTTCAATTTTTAAAGATATCATTGAAAAAATTACAAAGTATAACCAACATGCCATTCTACTTATTGCGACTAACCCTGTAGATATTCTGTCTTACGCGACTTTGAAAATAAGCGGGTTTGACCGCAGACGTGTAATTGGTTCTGGTACGGTACTTGATAGTGCTCGTTTTCGCTATTTGATCGGTCTTCACAAAGAAATCGATCCTCGCAGTATTCACGGACAGATCATCGGTGAACATGGAGATTCAGAGCTTCCGGTTTGGAGTCTTGCGAATGTAGCTGGGATTGATCTTGGTTTTGACGAAGCAGAACGCGAAGAAATCTTCCAAGATACCAAGAATGCAGCCTATGAAATAATTGATGCCAAAGGCTCAACCTCTTATGCAATAGCGCTTGCACTGGACCGAATTGTAGTCTCCATTCTTCATAATGAAGGCGCCGTGTTGAATGTTTCTACTTTATTAAATAACTATAACGGGGTTTCGGATGTCTATCTCGGTGCACCTTGCGTAGTAGATCGCTCGGGTGTTCGACAGGTACTGGACCTCCCACTCAATGAAACCGAACAGGCTTTATTCCAGAAATCCGCTGAGAAGCTAAAAGCAGAAATAGCTAAGCTAGAATTGTAAGCGAATCTGGCTGGAAACAGCCCTTTTTGACTACAAAAGACACAAGAAACCGTCCTTTTTATATGTGGAGCGTTGCCTCCACTATGAAAAGGACGGTTTTTAATATAACACGAATTAACTTAGCCTGCCAATGACAAAAAGATCCTTTAGCAGGCCAGGCTCACCTGAAATTCCGGATCTTTTTTATCAATTTATTTAGTGATAGTTTGCTTATAGTATTCTTTGAGAACTTGTTCGGCTTTTTTGCCATAAATATCAAAACCACGGTCAATGGAAGCCTCTTCTAAGTCATACAATTTCGTGCTCCAATCCCACCAGAAGTAACCGGCAAACCAAGGTTCATTCCAGAATGCTTCCAGCGCTGAGCGATAGAAGTTGGCCTGTTCATCTTCTGAATATGGTAAGTCTGTGTATGTAAAGTCCCATGGCATGGTGGCACACCCATGAGCACTTCGGCAGCCAATCTCGATGAATACGAGAGGCTTGCCAAATCGCTCAGAGAGTGACTTAAGCCGCGGTTTCTGCCGCTCCCAACCAGCCAGCATATTCTCATAAGAATCTCCCGGCACTGAAGCTACCGGATAATAAGCGCTGGTTCCGATAAAATCCACCTCATCCAGCCACTCGATTCCTTCTTCTTTGCCATGATTGGCATTATAAATGATCGGCCCTGTATAAAGATTGGTGACCTCTTGAATCAATTGTCTCCATTCCGCAGTTCTAGACTCTGTGCCGACCATTTCGCAGCCGATACAGAACATCTCACATTCAAGTTCTTCCGCCAACTCTGCGTAGTGTTTAATGAAATTAGTATAAGAACGGAACCATGCTGCCCAATAAACATCTCCCTCTTCCGGAAATCCAATCCTAGCTCTCCAAATGCCATCCCTCGAATTCACTACAGGTTTAAGACAAACTTTAAGACCAAGCTGTTTTGCCAGTTGTACCGCATGTGTGAGATCACGATCAGTCACCGTGTAACCGTAATCATAATGAATTTCTGTTGAATGCACAGTGTCTTGCCATGTCCAAAAAGATAAGGCAATCCATTCACTACCTGTCTCTGCCAGCTTTCTCATCGAATCTTCTGCATATTCTGTACGGTATTCACCTCGTTTTGATCCCCAGCCATAAGTCATCCCTTTTAGAAAAACATTCTTCACGATTAGGACCTCCTATAAAACTCTTAATAACTGTTAGAATAAATCAATACCGTTATAATAACAAGTTATTTTTTGTTATCGATTTTCTAAGGAGGTTGCTTTCTTTTCAATCACAGCTGGATTTGTAATTTAGACATGGCCTCTTCCTTCTCACGACTCGTGATATGTGTGTATACGGTTGTAGTCTGGATCGAGGAGTGACCTAGCAGTTCCTGTACGGTACGCAGATCTGCCCCTTTTCTCAGCAGCATGGTTGCAAAAGAATGTCGGAGCTTATGGCTTGAATACGGGCGTCGCTGTGCTGCTGGCACATCCCTTTGGAAACGATCGAAGGTATCTGCTGCGATTTGCTGAATGCCTCGGATAGACAACCTGCGTCCTTTTTGTGAAATGAACATCGCTTCCTCTTTACTGCGCCAAGGGTCTAACCTTTCTGCTAACGCGGAGTCGAGAAAAGGCACTACATCCTCGGGAACCGGCACATTACGCCATTTACGCCCCTTCCCAAACACACGGAGGGAATGTCTTTCTACATTATAATCACTCAAATTCAGCGTGTGGACTTCCCCCACCCGAAGCCCCATATAGGACATCAACAAAAAAACTGCTAAATTACGCTTTTTGTATTTACCATCTATAGAAGATAAAAACCGCCCCAGATCACTTTCATCTAAGTAAACCGGCTCACGATTGATCTCAGTTTTGGATTTCTTAATTCCGGCTGCCGGGTTGTTCTGTAGTAGTTCCAGCTCAATCAATGCCTTGAAAAAACAGTTAATCGCAGCATGCTTCCGGTTACGAGTGGCATCACTCACTCCACGTTCGCGGACAGAGGTCAAAAAGGAAATGACATGCAGCTTCTTCACTGTCTCAAGCTTTTTACCATTCAGACTGTCTAAAAACTGTTTCACATCTACTAAATAGGATTTTTGCGTATAGGGAGTGTACCCGGCATCCTTCATCCAGATGAGAAAGGCCTCCAGCCCTTCTTCGTAGTCTTCACACCACTCATTCATGCCTTAGAGCCTCCTTGTTAATGTTGATCTATATTAGACTTCTCCATTGCTCAGCATGTTCTTTTATTGCAAGTAAGAACTCCGTAAGCACGGGCGATTTCCATTTTTTATGATGATAGGCGATCTGCGTCGCCACACGCTGTGATTCATCATTCCAATTTAATCTGGCAAGTTTGCCTTCAGCCAGTTCATTTTTTACAGTAATTAATGGAAGAAAGGCAATGCCAAGATCAGCCATTACACATTGCTTTATCGCCTCGATACTCCAAAACTCTAACGTGGGGTCAGGAAATACACCGTAACTGTTCAAATGCCGTTCAAATAAAGTCCGGTAGGAACAGCCAGTTTCGGTATGAAGTATGGTCACTCCTTTTAAATGAAGGGGTTCTACCTCAGCAAGGTTTAATAAGGGATGATCTGGTGCTGCGATCAGCGTCATCGGCTCATGTACTAATGTTTCTATATTTAAATCTTTATCTTCCGTCTCAGGTTGCAATAAGAACGCTAAATCCAGTTCACCCGAACGGACAAAATCTGATAGTTCCCAGCAAGCTCCAGGCTTCAGAATAATTTGCACCTGCGGATATTTAGCACGAAACTCCTTAATAATGCCTGGTAAGCGAAAAGCAGCCAGAGATTCAGGAGCCCCAATCCGCAAAGAACCCGTTAGTTCACTATCCGAGCGTAACGCGTCCTGTGCTAAATTGTGCATTCTGGATATTTCCTGTGCGAACGGAAGCAAACGTCGGCCTGCGTCGGTTAGAATAATCTTTTTACTGATCCGATCAAATAATGGCTGGCCAATTTCAGACTCTAGTGCTTGGATTTGTGCAGTAATACTGGACTGTGCATAATCGAGCTTCTGTGCTGCTCTAGTAAAACTGCCCGTCTCCACTACCACTAAGAAGGTAAAAAGATGACGTGACTCCATGAATTTCCCCCTAAATGAAAATGAACCATCGGAATATCGAATGGATACTATTCAAAAATTCTGTTTTTCCAATGGATCTATTATCTGCTACTCTAGAACAAAAGACAAGGAAAGCAGGATAAAAAAACATGAAGGAATCCGGTTCAAACACTTTACAAAAAAACATTGGCATGCCTCAGGCTATTGCCCTTTACATCGGGGCTGTGTTGGGTTCTGGGGTCTTAATTGTTCCTGGTTTGGCTGCAGAAATGGCGGGTCCCGCTTCATTACTGGCGTGGGGATTTATGTCGTTGCTGATTTTGCCGATGGCCTTATCAATGGGTCTGCTCTCTGCTAAACTCCCTAACGCTGGAGGCGTGTCCCATTTTGTAACGCTTGCTTTTGGTCCAAAAGCTGGCTCACTGGTGGGATGGTTTTTTCTGATGTCCGTTCCGATAGGTGCACCTGTTGCTGCACTGACTGGAGCGGGTTATATGACAGCCGCTATGGGCTGGGACGAATCTGCGAGAATTACTATCGCCGCTATTATGCTGGTCATTGGTCTGATTACGAACTGGATTGGCATGCAGGTCGCTGGAAAGGTACAGATAGCGGTAGTAATAGCGATTGTTGCTGTGCTGGTCTTCTCCTTTGCTACTGCACTGCCCCGCATGGAAGTCGAACACTTCACTCCCTTTGTTCCACATGGATGGATGAGCATTGGCCAGGCTGCTGCAATCTTATTCTGGTGTTTTATTGGCTGGGAAGCTGTCTCACACCTATCTGAGGAGTTCAAGGACCCACAGCGCGCCGCCGTTAAAGGAGTAACCATCGCCGCTATTATAGTAGGGATTCTATATTTTCTCTCCGCACTAGCAACTGTTGGTACACAAAGCTACCTCAAAGGTGGATCAAGTACTTCACTCGTGTGGATTATTAGTCAGCCTCTTGGGCGCTGGGGAGGGTTTATTGCCGGACTTACCGGTCTGTTCATCTGTACAGCCACGATTATTGCCTATGCAGGAGCTGCCTCACGTGTGGCTTATGCTTTATCCCGCCAAGGCTCTGCGCCGAAATGGATGGGTAAAATGTCCAAACAGTATCATACCCCTATCGGTGGCATAGCTTTTCTTCTGCTCTGTTTTGTATCGGTGATGACACTGTATGGCAGCGGATCCATCTCCATCACCACTCTGATTCAGTTTCCGAATGCTACTTTTATCCTGACTTATATCGGAGGGTGTGCCGCAGGGATACGCCTGCTCAAAGGAAGTCGCTTAGGTGTGACGATAAGCTGGATTTCTTTTTTAGCAACAGCTGCTGTGTTTCCTTTTACGGGTTGGGCGATAGGCTATCCGCTGCTCATCACTTTGGTGTTCGTTTGGATTATCCGTAATAAAAGTAAACAGAGGATAAGTGTCACTGAGGAAATTAGTCGTGGAATGCATGAGAAACAACAAAAGGTGTTGTAAGGCTCTAACTGCGTTTGAACCTCTCCCAAAGGAATAGTTACACTGGTGTCCGAAACCGTGCTCAATAGGCGATAAATGTGCAAATAGTGTCAAATCTCTAACTAGTCGTAAACTGGCATTCGTTTCAGCAGCTGCTTAGATGGTTATGGAATGAAGAGGGTATACTAGACTATGACCAGTCAAAGGAGACGATAAATCATGCCAAACAAAACTAAGATCATTCTTGAGCCAGCAGCTCAAAAATTTGCCGATGATAATGCGAAACCTCCCTTTCTACCTGACCTTGGGCCAGAAAAAGGTCGTGAAACGGTAGATAGCGTACAATCCAGTGATATATATAAACCGGAAGTTGATATTGAAGATCTAATGGTGCCAGGTGGACCTAACGGTGATGTTTCCATACGAATCGTTCGCCCCCCTAGCTCCTCATCAGCATCGTTGCCTGTTATCCTGTACATTCATGGCGCAGGATGGGTGTTTGGGAATGCCCATACCCATGATCGCTTGATCCGTGAACTAGCTGTCGGAGCGGAGGCCGCTATTGTTTTCCCAAATTACAGCCTCTCCCCAGAAGCTAAATATCCTACAGCTATTGAAGAAATCTACGCAGTTCTCAAGTGGACAGCTGAAAAAGGAAGCGAGCACGGATTAGATACTAGCAAGCTTTCTATAGCCGGAGACAGCGTCGGTGGGAATATGGCAGCTGCTATTACTCTCATGGCGAAAGAACGGAGTGGACCGAAGATAGCGAAACAACTACTATTCTATCCGGTAACGGATGCCTCGTTTGATACTGAATCCTATCATGAGTTCGCCGAAGGCTATTTCTTGCAACGGGACGGCATGAAATGGTTCTGGGATCAGTATACCACTGACCCTGAGGAACGAAATCAAATCACTGCCTCTCCTCTTCGGGCTAACCTAGAGCAGCTACGGGATTTACCAGATGCACTGGTTATTACTGGTGAAGCAGATGTGCTACGGGATGAAGGTGAAGCTTATGCCGCCAAATTGCGGGAAGCTGGCGTGAATGTTACGGCTGTCCGCTTCCAAGGCATCATTCATGATTTTGTCATGCTGAATCCTTTAGCCGAGACTCATGCTAAAAAAGGAGCTATCAAGTTAGCGACTACATGGCTTCGTGAAGGTTTCTAAACAAATCAACTGTTGACATATTCTTTTACTAGGCGAATTGGTTCTCACAAGAATTTTGTGCGAAACTGATTCGTCTTTTCTTGTTAACATAATATTTATTATGTTAACAAGTGTATTTTTACAATTGAGAAACAAATATCCATTCCCTGCGTCAATATATTATAAATGATCTATAAGGAGCTAAAATCGTGAAATATGTACCGTTTATCCTAAAGACCGTTATAGCATCCTCCTTGCTCGTATCTGGAGCTGGTGTATATTTGCCTGGTGCTCAAGCAGCAGTAACAACCCCTGCCTCCTCTTCAACAACCGTCGACTCTATCACCACAATTAAACCCTTATGGCACGCCAAGGCAGATGGTCAAGGAATTTATAGCCAACAGGCCCCTATTGCAAATGGATTATTCTATTATTCATCAGGCGGGACACTAAAGGCCGCCGATCTCAGTACAGGCAAAGTTAAATGGTCCTACAAAAACGGAACAAATCCTGAGATTATAACGAATAACTCGGTTTTCTTTATCACTTATGAGGGTTATCTTGTAAAAGTTAATGCCCAAACGGGGAAATTGCTTTGGAAGGTTAAGGCTGCCAAAGATCCGATTGAAATCGGTGCTTTCGCGGAGTTAGTTAACGGAGTGTTGTACTTCCGGAACGAGCATGGTGGAATTGCAGCTTATCACCCGGTTACTGGTAAAAAAATCTGGGAGAATAAAGACATCCCTATGTATGTAGGAAGTATCGACGGCCTATATAACGGGGTATTGGTAGTATCCAGTACTGTTGATAATAGGCGTACACAGTTTTTCGGGCTCGATCCGGCTACAGGCAAGAGGTTATGGAGAATTCAGGGATTTTATAGCTTTGTTGCTTACCGGGATGGTGAATTATTACTCCGCGAACAAGCAAATGCTGCAAATGATGCCTCTAACGAGCCTCTTAAAGGCTATCAGTTGACCTTGGTACATGTTGATGTTAAAACTGGAAAAGCGAAGACCAAAAAGAACTATAAACCGCTCGAAGATGTCAGTAGACTCGGTAATTATTTCACATCACTTCAAGGCTCGTATCTATATACAGTCGATGGAGGTTTAGACCAATGGGGGGGTCATCCCCTATACCGCTTTACCTTAGGTCAAGAAACAGCGAGTGAACCCAAAAGTTATGAGGAGTACGGAAATTGGGTGGCTGGTCCAGTAAATAACATGGCTTTTTTCCAAAAGGATGCACAGATCACTGCCGTTCAAATGAACGATAATCGCATTATAAGCTTCAACGGGCCGGACAGTCCTGCGTTAAGCATTCAATCTATGGGTAAGGGGCTATACGCCGGCTATGAGAACGGATATTTCCTTATCATAAATGCAGAAACAGGAAAAGCGCTTGGCAAAGTAAAAACTGGAGCACAACAATACGGCAAACTATTCAGTGCGAATGGTATTCTCTACATCCAGACGGAGCACAATATATTCGCGATTTCTCTGCCAAAAGAATTAAAATAGTTGTTGTTACTCCTTATCTTTCGCAGCCACTTCTCGTTTAAACTCAATGGTTCGACTCTCCAGATGAACTGACCCGCTGTTTCCAATCTGGAAGGTCGTGCCAGACCCAATCGACAGAATTTTGATATATTGTATATTAATTGTTGATTCCGCGGAATCCTTTAATATCACAAATTCATCCACTTCATTCCCTTGGTTTGTCCATACAGGGATAGGAATGTCTATGAGTGTAGTATCTTTCGTGCGATTATTAATCTCCTTTATGTTAAAAAGGTAATTCTCCTTGCTTCCCAGGAATTTAGATTGAACCCGGCCTACAGATCCACATATAAATATAGAACTGTCAGACAGATTGTTGATATAGACATCTTGTATGCGTGAGGTGTGCATAGGTTAACTGCCTTTTTTTGACTTGATCTGGAGCGCTCTGAGTATATTCTATTACGCTGTCAAACGCCGAGGAGCAATGAATGGATTGAGTATCCCCTACTAAAAATACTGATGAACCCGAGATCGAAACGACTTTCACTGCATTGACACTAATATCTCTATTGATCACCGTTATCTTCATTCGTCTCCCGCCTTCCGGTTATATTTATTTCCAAATGCCGCTCTACTGCCATAACGATATCTCGTTTGATTTGCTCTACAATAGAAGCGCATTCCTCATCAGTGTATCCACGCCCTTCTTCTGTGGCTGGGAGTTGGCTTACATACTCGTTAATCCGTCCATCCATCTGATTCAGCAGATCCTGAGTCACCATTTGGATATATTGCTCATCAATGCTTAAATTCTTCTCTTTTTCTAAACGTGAAAATTGCGAGGGAACCTCTTCTTGCACATACTTCAGAATCTGTGGGCGAATCTGATCCGATAAGGCAGTTGTACCTACCTCCTGCTCTCCAATAGGTTTACCGTTGATCATCGCTTCATCCAGATTGTTCCCCTCATTCGGTGTAATGCCTATATTTAAAGTGCCTTCCAGCTTTTCGATTTTTAATTGTTCAAAATGATAATTGATAGGTCCTATACTTGCAGATTTATTGTTCTTTATGCTGTCTACATCGCCTTGCAAATCTCGAAGTTGCTTCTCTAGCTGTTGAATCTTCTCCGCTTGCAATCTTAGTGTATTAAAAACCTGCTGAGCGTAATACGGATGCATACAACCCCCTCCTATGGTTTATTGTATGCGGGGACAAAGAGCCTAATTCAGTTGTGCATATAGTTCTGCCGCTGGCGGCAAGGACACAAGGGGTGAATCCATTTTTTCCGCTGGAGGTGTTGAAGGCGATGATGGTGCTCCAGAGGTCTCATAATTATGAGACAAAGAATTGATACGTCCCGATGTACCAATCTGAAGTACCGAGGAATTAGAGATAGTGCCGATTTTTAGATTATAGATCGATATGCATTGATATACCGTAATGTTCATTTAAACCCCACCCTTAAGGAGGTGATACTTGATCCACCACATCTGAATCCATCGTATTTGTACTGCTGGCCGCATTATTCGTTATATTCGTACCTATGGAGTCACCTATGGAGAAGGAGTTGGCACCGGCATAAATTTTAGAGTTGCTGCTCAGGATAACGGATGCCGTATTTCCTACTAAGACTGTGGAGCTGGGGCCTACGCTATTGATTTTAATATTGCCGATGATTGAAACCACCAAACCACTTCTCCTTTCGGAATGATAAGCTATTCTATGTAGATATTCGCCCAGATGTCACTGAATAAGTCAAACGCCCATACAATGGATAAAAACCGTAGGAGGCGCAGAGCTATGAGTCCCAATAAGACGAACCCTTTAGATTGGATGAATGAAGATCCTTTTTTTAAGAAAAAGTTATCCTTGAAAGCTCTTGAAGAGCAGTGGAAGTTGGATCCTAACCAAATTGACGGGTATGTCGAAAAAGTCATCCGAGAAGCAACTGCAGCGACCTCCTCTTCATTTATGAACGAAACCTCAAGTTTAAGCTTTGAGCATATCGACACTCATAATCACCTGATTACCAAAATTCGTATTCCGAGCGGAATCCACCCCGAAAGTATATGGGCACAAATCAATCGCACACAAATTAAATTAACAGGTTTAGGAAAAGATCATAGCGAGATTATTCAGCTGCCAGTTCCCGTCATTCCAGATCAGAGCAGAGGCACTTATAAGCAAGGTTCCCTGCAATTCAGAATGGCTAAAATGTCAGCGGGAAGATTCAAAGATATCGACATCCGTTATTTATAAAATATCCCTTTAAAATCCACCTGTTTTACTCGTCCAAGTGCCCCATTCCCCCTAAAAAAACGCCTTAAAATCAAAACAGCGTATAATTTAAGTTATACGCTGTTTTTTAAAGGTGTTTTTTGGCCCTTTTTCTTCCGATTTTCTATTCTTTTCGCTCTTCGAACTTTAAGTTCCTCTTGGTCATAAGATGGAGTATTAAGAGTAAAGGTGGGGTCAAATCATGTCTAAAAACAAACGCGGCAAAGCACTTTGGCGCATTCCATCCCGGGCTAGAGGAACATGTCCGATCTGTGGCAGCACACGTATTAAGCTGTTGTACTTCGGGAAAGGCATTTCAGGTGAAAAACTTAACGTATGTAAGAAATGTGATGGAAAGCAAAAGGTATGAAAGCATTTAGCAGTTGATTCACAGAACGGGTTACCAAATAAAGTGCGACCTTAACCTCGAACCTAGGCTCGACAAAAAAACTATCGCACTTTGCTTGGTAATCCTTCACTTACAAAAACTTTTATAGTTCAATCCGATATCGTCTTTCCTCATTCGTTAGAATGAAACCGACAGACTCATATAGCCGTAATGCAGAATCATTTTCCGTAAGCACCATCAGACATGCCTCTTCCAGTCCGTGGGTTCTAAAATAGCTCAATGCTTGAAAAAGCATGTACTTAGCAATTCCGGATCTTCTCCATGGTTCAAGAACAAATACATTTTCGATGTAGCCGCCCTTCTCTTCCTGCCAGACCATTAAGCTACCCGCAACCTTCTCCCCTTCTCGAACAACAAGTGATGTCCAGAGCGGATTTTGTTTGAATTCAGCTAACCGTTCTTTCCCTAGCGGAGTTTCCGGCCAAATCTCAGCTTCTAATTCCAAATAATGCTCGTCTTCTTCAGGCGTCTCCATATTCCAGGTTGCGAATTCAAGTTCCTTAGCCAGAGTGAGTTCGGACAAACCATCACTTAGATTGTGTTTCATCTTAAATAAGCTATTATAATGAGAGAAGCTCTTCACTTTTTCGAAAAATTGAGTATTCAAGACCTCTGCCGAATCGTTCCCTATACAAAGAGTGGTTTTGTAATCCTTTGATAAAGTTTCTTTTAATTCAAGGGCTCTTAATAAGAGTGACTGATACACTTTTTCTAATAAATCAAAATCACTTTCACGTTCTGGGATTGTTTTTAAGTTCAGGTAGATCGAATGTCTGCTATCCTTGGAACGGCCGGGCGGCACAATATTGATGATGCTCACTTGGCCTTTGGCCACCATTTTACCGTCCTCGAAAGCGCAATATACATTTTCCCAATTTTCCTCATTACCAACCCACCAAAAAACAACATTCCCCTTTGTAGATACCGAGTTATAAAGTTCCCCAAGTAATGGCATGTCACCTTGTTCAAAATGACGAATAGTAGTCAATGCAAAACCCCTTTTCAAATCATTAATATGGAATATATTTATAATAACATGCATGTCCACGCTACATTTGGTAATGAATTGTTATAAATAACTTCTCCTTGATGTAACATTTTTTAAGTAAACCCTGTCTTACTTATATAGGGGGACTAAAAGATGAGAAAACGATTTTTTATAGGGATTACGATATTTCTGATTGCTTGTGGAGTTGTTCTTAGCGTAGGGACGATATCAAATCTTCTGAGTCCGTTTAAAAGCTTCTCAGTCATCGTAGATAATCAATCTGATGTTGATATTAGCTCTATCGAAGTAGGATTAATTCGTGCGGATTCAAAGAAATTGTATACAAGTCCAATAAAAGCAGGACAAAAGAAAAAATTCAAACCAAAATTGAGTTTAAATGGTGAAGGTGCTATATATCTTCGATACACCAACTCTAACGGACAGTCTAGAGAACAAACCGTGTGCGGTTATACCGAATATTTATCAGGTCATTCCAAAGTCACGATTACTAATGAACGCACAACCGTTGTTCAGCAATGTAATTAAATCCTTTCATCTGACCCTTCAATCCTGCTTCACTCTGATGAGAGATAAGTCTTCTAATAGATAAAAAGCCGCCATTAAGGCGACTTGCTTATCCAATAAGATTTAGTTTTTTAATTTGGAAGATGGGTCGGGTCGAATCTAGGAGGGAATACTTCCTCAAAGTTATCTTGCTTTTTATATAAGCTATACCAAGTCTCTGCAATAACATCAGGATCACCAGCTGTTCCAGCTTGTATCATTGTCCCTATGGAAAGATGGCCGACAAATACTCCTTTATCTATTAACTCATTGTGTAAAGCATTAGCATAATTTCGTATACCGGACATAACAATGCCGCCATTTCCTACAAAAGGCAACGGGAACATAGCAGAAATACCAGTGGTAAAAAGAATGGCTCCTGATCCTCTATGGATCATATCGGGTAATACTTCATTAACCGAAAGAACGGCGGGCAGCAAGTAACTGTTTATTTGTTCCAACACACTTTGAGGTGTAGTTTCCAGCACATGAGTGAATTTATCCCACCCTGCATACGGGCTGAACTCTAGTACATCGATTGAACCAAACTCTTTTATTATCGCTTGAAAGACTTGTTTTAGAGCTGCTAAATCTGTCACATCTGCTACAAAAGATTGTGCTTCAATATTAAGTTTCTTAAGTTCACTAATGATCATTGATAATTTCTCGGGATTGCGTGAAATGACAGCCACCCTAAATCCATTAACTCCGAATTTTTTAGCTAGAGACAATCCTAATCCGGGCCCTGCACCAACGATAACAATATTTCTCATTTTTGATGAACTCCTTTTCTATGATATATTAAAGTAACAGCTGTTGCTTTAATTGCTAATATACAGCTACTAATTTAATGTATCAATCAACAATCAACCTGCAAATGTTGCTATAGCAACAAGATTGCTAAATTGTTGGGTAGGAGTGAAGTAATGGCTACTAAAGTAAACAATATTCGGCTGACACAGACTAAACAGTCTTTAATTGACTCCTTTTTACGGTTAGTTTCCCTGAAGGATTTTGAGAAAATAACAATCGTCGATATAACAAAGGGAGCTAAAGTTAATCGAGCCACGTTCTATGCACACTTTAATGATAAATATGAATTATTGGATTATATTATGGGTGATTCGGCATCCGCTGCTATTGTAAAACATACTGAAGGAGAAATTAAATTCGATCAAGAAGGCATCATTCAACTCGTATTATCGGTATTCGATTTCTATCAGCAACCGAACATACAATGCCGCAGCAGTTATATAGGGATGGTTGTCCCTCAATTGAAAGAGAAGATTATAAATGAACTGAAGGTTCACTTATCTAACGCTTTAGGAGATATCTACCCAGATAACGAGAAAAGCTTTTATGTACCGATCATCGCACAAATGATCCATGAAGGTGTCTATCAATGGGTAACAGGGAATAATACTATAAATCAACAAGAAGTCGCCGAGAGAATTTCATCATTAGTCATAAGCGGGCTGCAATCGTGAGTTAAAATCAGAAGAGTCCTCAGACCTTTCCGCTGCCTGACACTAAGGGGCCGAGTTCGTCATTTATAGACGACCTCGGCCCCTTGTGATACAGCGTATTATCTGTCTGTGCAACACATCAATCGTTTACACATTCCCCAGAAGATTTAATTGCCAAGACACGCCAAATTGATCCGCCACCCAGCCAAATTTCGAACTGAATGGATATTCACCTAGTGGCATGAGCACCTGTCCACCCTGGGATAATGCTTCATAAACGCGGTCAATTTCAGCTTCACTTTCACAATTCACATATAAGGATACCGCTGGAGTAAAGGTGAATCCATGCTTCACGTAGCTATCTATACACATAAAAACTTGTCCATGTAATGAAAAAGTAGCCTGCATGACACTCCCTTCAGGGCCTGCTTCATTTGCTCCATAACGTTTAATACTGATGATTTCGGAGTGATCAAATAAAGAAGTATAGAAATTCATAGCTTCTTCAGCCTTCCCTTCGAACATTAGAAAAGTCATTATCTTTTGATTCAGTTCCTTCATAATCGTCCAGCTCCTTACAGTCATTTTATACAGATCATCTCATATCATTAACGCTTTCGTAAACTTTCAAACGGGCATATGCGGTTTCGAGAATGGGATACGCAACTTGACCAGGTACAGCCATCGCCAAAAGTGCACCATGCAGATGCTCAGCTTCCACTGGCAGATGTTTAAGCATATCCCTATGCATAGAGGAGGTGAATTCGGGCAGGACCGAATCCATCTTTTGCATCGTGACCGACACCATATCTGGTCCAACAGGCATACCTGCACTTTGCGCTATGCTCACGATCTCATTCAGAAGCTGCTCATAAATAGCACGAGCTGTAGGTGAGGCTAAAATAGGTCCAACCGAGCTATCCATTAAAGTTGTAATCCCGCTTAAACTAGCTACGAATATATATTTCTGCCACACTTCGCGTTGAATATCAGAACTTAATATCACAGTGAATCCTGCTTTATCCAAATGGCTGAGAAGTTTCTGCATCCTTTCTGACTCCCCACCCGCCCATTCACCAAACACAATACTATGGAAAGAACTACTTTGTATGATAGCTCCATTCGAATCTAACGTTGTTTCGATATAACAAAGACCACCCAATACCTTTTCTGCTCCAAAATGCTGCTGCAAAATACCAAAATGTTTATACCCATTAAGGAGCGGGAGAATCATAGTATGTTCACCGACAAAAGGGGTTAGATCCATCATCACCTGAGGCAAATGATAGGCCTTCACTGCAATAATAATACAGTCAAAAGGCTCTGCCTTCTCCCCGTATGTAATCGTCCGAACGGGAGTCTGAAAGTCACCATGCACACTTTTTATTGCCAGACCCTCATCTTCTAACTGCTTTTGTTTAGTAGAACGGACTAGAAAAGTTACATCTTCCCCTTTTTGAACTAGACGCCCTCCAAAATAACCACCAATAGCTCCTGCACCCACGAATAGAAAACGCATGTAAGTCTCCCCTTTTTCACCTTATTTTAAACAAATAAAAAGACCGCTTAGCTTATCCGCTAAACAGGTCCGAATGGCAAAAAAAGAGTCAAGTATCGACCGTTCTTTTGTCTCGGTCCATACGGATCTGAGCAAAATCCAACGAGTTCACCTCCATGGCTACAATTAAATTACTATTCATAAATCTGATCCAACTAGAGCACCATTCGATTCTATCGATACAGCCTCCCTGGAAAGTATAACAAAAGAAAACCTTAAAGCCTAGTTTTAATCCATAACTTGGAGATGTCCAAAAACCCGAAGGAACCGGTGTGCAGACCAAACAGGCTTTGATTTAGCTGAGCTTTTTTATTCATATGACAGCCATGCAGCACCCAATAATTGTCTCGTAAAATCCCCTCCGCTTGATTCAGCAGCTTCACCCGTTCATCCTTTGGAGATTCTGTGAAAGGACCTAATACCTTCGAAAACAATGAAATCTGATCCTCTCTAAGCAAAGAAAATAAATAATTAGATTTATTATTAAAGTAGTTAATCATTCCCCATTGCCAATCATCTTCCAGCACCTCTTCAGCAAGTTGGATCTCGGCTGTTGTCTGTATATGATCTGCCTTAAACTCATTGAAAAAGTATAATTTAATTTGCAAACCAACGGAGGCAGCGCGTGTTTGGAGCCATAACGCTTCTTCTCGTTCTTCTTTTTTATCCTTAGTTGCTAAAGTAATGACTTCTCCCTGATACCCATTTTCCGCTAAAAGCGCTCGGGCATGTTCCAAAGTTGGATCTACAAGCTCTCTCTTACTGCTCTCCCATGGCAAAAAGCTATCTGCTGGAGTGATACGATTGCCACCCAACTCTTTTATTAAAGCCGTTCGACTGTAAAGGATACGGATCACTTGACGAAACCATAGCTGCTGATGAATTCCCTCTCTATGAAAATTAAACAGAATATATCTACAGCCTAAGGCCGGGTAATCTATACTGTGATTGCTGATGATATCAGGTAAAAGTTCTCCATGTTCAGGATCTGGCAGCTGGTATTGGCGTTCATTAGAAGCCTCTTTTGGCAAATACCAAATCTCAACACGATCCAGGAGCGGCCGAATTCCGAAATAAAAATCAAAAGCTGCGAGCACCAATACATCCTCATTCAGATCCATTAAACGGTAAGGACCTGTACCGATCACTTCACTAGTGATGTCTATATCGTATGGGAGTATGGACATGTGAATGCAACTAAACAGATGCAGAAAAAAGAGATTTGGACGAGACAGATCAAACCGGATTCGATGATCTCCTTCAACCTCTACTCGTTCGATATCCTTATAAAGGTTCACCGCAGGGCTATTCAAGTCAATAAGCCGTTGTAGCGTCTCTTTTACATCTCTCGAGGTCATAATTCTTCCGTGATGAAAGCGTACCCCCTTGCGGAGGTAAAAAATATAACTTGTATGCTCCTCATTAGCTTCCCACATATGGGCCAAACCAGGAAGAAAGGCATCGGTCGTTGCGTCATAAGTAACTAGTGTGCTATAGATCTGACCCAGCAAATAGGATTCAAAAGCGGTGTATACATAAGCAGGGTCCAGTACTTCCTTATGCCGGTTACGGGTAATCCGCAGGACGTCCAGCCCTGAGGTTGACTCTGCTTCACTACGAAAACCCATCTGTTTATTTAACATCGTTAACAATCGTTCCTTTAAGGGTCCGGTCACCTGATCGCTGCTCATCAATTCGATAGCTTCTTTTATCTTGCCTTTACTGACTAACTCCTGAAAGCTATCCTCGAACACCTCATCAATACTTTTTAAAAAAGTAAGTTGAGAGATATGCCCCCTGCCTCTCCCCGGCTGCCATAGAATATATTCCTGCTCTTCCAGTTTCCGCAGAACGAATTTAACATTGCGTGGAGTGCAAATTAGGATCGAAGCCAATAAATCTATCGTCACAGGAACAGGTTCATTCACTTTGAACGAACTAGTAACGCTTGCTGCTAAACATAAAAAATGATTACTTATCTGGTCCAAATGGTTCACTCCTTTAAAGGTGAAACGGTCAATGTATTTCTTACACTTTTCCTTCCCCCTTTTATCATTATAATTATACATAAATCAACAATGAATATGCAGCAACAATATTAGAGCAATAAGACTAGGAGATCGTAATCATTATGAAACAGCATCTAAGGCACATTCACCCTCTAGCCTGGACAATTATCATCGGCACTATGTTCGGACGTCTGGTGACCTCGATGAGCATCCCATTCTTATCCATCTATCTGACCCAAGTTCTCGGAGCTTCCCCGACACAAACAGGGATTACGGTCGCGGTTAGCTCGCTGGCAGGCGTATTGGCTAGTTTCTATGGCGGTTATATTTCTGATATTGTTGGCCGCAAAATTGTGATGTTAATCTCGGTATTTGGCTGGGCAGCCGTCTTCTTCGGATTCTCAGTGGCTCAGCATCTATGGGTATTTTTCTTGGTAAACACCCTAAATGGCTTATGTCGATCAGTATTCGAGCCTACTTCACGGGCACTTTTGTCCGATATTACACCACCCGAGAGCAAGCTGCTTGTCTTTAATCTTAGATATGCAGCAATTAATCTTGGTGTAGTATTTGGTCCGATCATTGGGCTACAGCTCGGCTCTGCGGAATCAACTTTTCCTTTTCTAATCGCCGGAATCGTATATGTTGCATACGGAATTGTATTATTCATGCAATTTAAGGCACATCGTTCAAGCATGCCCGCCCGTACACAAGCTCAAGCACCACGTTTACTCGAAGCTTTGACAATCACAGGAAAAGACCGTGTGTTCCTGCCAGTATTGCTGGGTACAATCTTTTGTGTGTTAGGATACGGTCACTTCGGCTCAACAATGGCTCAATATTTAGCGATGAACACGCATTTCACCAATGGGGGGCAATTGTTCTCCTATATGCTTTCACTGAATGCTATAACCGTGTTAGTAGTGCAGTATCCCATTGTACGTACGGCAAGTAAATTTCCACCGATTGTCCCTTTAATACTTGGGAATATCTGCGTTGCACTTAGTCTTCTCTTAGTGGGGCTTGCTGGTGGTGTGGCTCTACTAATGATCAGTGTAGTTCTGTTCACTATAGGGGAAGTCTTACTCTTTACGATGATGGATATGTTAATCGATCGGATTGCCAAACCTGAAATGAAAGGGACGTACTTTGGTACGATTGGCTTTAATAATTTAGGGAGTGTTATGGCACCTATCTTCGGTGGGGTGTTGTTAGACCATTATGGCGCTCAGAATGGCCTTGCGATCTTTGTGCCGTTGGCTTTAACAACAGCTTTTGGTCTTCCTTTTCTTCTCGTAGCGCACAAAAGACTTGTTGCCAGAGAGAAATTAACACTTGGTATTAAAAATAGAGCAATAAAAGGATGATTTTCCAATTCAATACGTTGTTTATTGGATCATCCTTATCTCGGTTAACATAATCATTATTATGTAAACCAATTATGTGAATTAATTCTTTTAATCAGAAAAGAGGGACCGTATCTTTGCAGAATATGCAATAGCTACGGTCTCTTTTACATAGAAAAAACGGTTAATCATATATTCCCTGAAGAAAACTCAGCTGGCCTTTTACATATTGCCTTAGCTCTAAGGGCTCCATGATTTCGGAATGACCTATTATGCACCAGACATTAGCACATGCACTTTCATAACCAAACATATTCACCTTTAAAATGAATGCATCCCCTTCTTCTCTCATTTCCATGATCTCTAGCTGAGATAAAGAAGACATTGTTCTCTTATCAGCTCTGATCACAACAGGATAGACCTCTTCTTCTTTACACGCTTGCTTAAAAACCTGTCCCTGCTGCTTCCAGTGCTCTTCTAATGAAAAATCCATAGGTATAGAGTACTCTTCTTCCACAAGCTGCGTAGAGACAATTCGCTCACATTTAAACGTTCGGATTTGATTAGCTTCTTCACAGTAGGCTATAAGATACCATTCCTCTTTTTTCACCACAAGACCATAGGGCTGTAATTTCCTGCACGATACTTCTCCGTTAACCTTTTGGTACTTAACCTGTAGTTTCTGAGATCGCCAAACGGCTGTCCGGATAGATTCCAGACAGGGGATTTCTATTCGTTCTGCCCACCAAGGTGTGTCATCGAAATAAAAGCGCTTTTGCGCTTTCTGAATGTCAGGTTGATAGGATGCGGGCAATGTTTTTTCTAATTTCAACAGCGTCGTCTTCAGCTTAAGACCAGATTCAGAATGTCCCCCAGAATAGATGCCCATACCTGTTAAATATAGATTGATTACATCTTCACCATGTAACTGCTTCAGGTTAACTGTATATCCCTCCATTAAAGAGATACCACCATTCGGCCCCGACATAGACAACAAAGGAATTCCAGCTTCAGCTAGTACATCAATATCTCTATAGATTGAACGTACAGAAGTCTCCAAGGCTTGAGCTAGTTCATTGGCCTTCATTTTCCCTCTCGACTCCACTAATAATAAAATAGCAATCAAACGATGCAAGCGCATGGGAACCTCCGAGCTTTTCTTTTTTATCAAGTATACTTCAAAATTCTTGCCATGATGTTGTCAACAATAAGAGGTTATGATTAGTTCATTACATAAAGGGAGCTGAAACATATGAAAATTGCCGTTTTAGGAACAGGGTTCGGAGCTTATCATGCAGAATTATTGACGAAAAATGAGCGTGTAGACAAAGTTATTGTTTATGGTAGAAATGAAGCTAAGCTGCAAAATTTAAAACAAGCGTTAGGCGTTGAGATTACCACAAATATAGAGGATATCATGCTTGAACCCACAATTGATGTGATCGATATCTGTCTGCCCGTAACTTTACATAGACAGTTTGCCGTTGAGGTGCTTAAGCATGGGAAACATGTATTCTGTGAAACACCTGTATGCTTTAACAATGAAGATGCCCTTGCGATGAAGGAAGCAGAACAACAGTATGGCAGACGAATCCTCGTGAACCAATTTATTAAATTTGATCCTGCGTACAAATATTTATACGAAACCACTCATCAAGAGAAATATGGAAAGCTCTTAGCCTTCACCTTAAAAAGAGAAACGGCACCTCTGTGGGGGGATCTCGGACTTCATTCTATCTCCACAAATCTGATGATTCACGAACTTGATTTTGTTACCTGGCTGCTTGGATCTTTAGAAGAATACTCTGTGTGGGGAACCGATGGTGGACGAAATGAACAAGCGTTAGTACGTACCCATTTTCAGAAAACGAATGTCTCCGCAGAAATCGTTGTATCCTCACAAATGCCAGCTGGTTATCCTTTTTCCGTAGGGTATGAAGCTTATTTTGAACAAGGAAAGCTTGTCTATCAAGAAAGTGACGACATGAACGGAAAGGTTGAAGGATCATTAATTGAATATACCTCTGCAGGTAAACAGCAACTATTGATAGAACAAGCTAATCCTTTTGAAAAGAGTATTACGCATGCTCTCCAATGCTTAGAGGAGGGTACTTCATCCATAATCGAGTTAGACCATGCCCTACAAGCTATGGAACTAGCAATAAAAATAGAAAAAAAGCTTGTGTAAACATAGAGGTTGGTGTTAGGTATCCTTTTTCATGGTTTTGTTTGTGGGGGTGTAGAACTTATGGAATTAGTGGATTGTAGCTAGGGTGAGGAATAGGTTTTGATTTTTCTATTGTGAATTTTTCATATGTTGAAATTGTAGAAAGAAAGAGTGAATTTAGTCCTTTTTGGTAAGCTATGCTTAGTTTTTGTTCATAAAAAGCTGTTATTTCACAGCATTTTGGAGGGATTTCATCCTGGGATTAAGATAGTTCAATTAGAGGTTAAACTAGTCATACGATGGAAATTCTCAAAGATCGTGGTCCCTGCTGATATTGTGGAGGTAATGTCCGAGGAAAATAGGGTTTTTAGAATGGCGCCTTATAAAACCAGCGGCAGTCTTGGACTGGAAAATAAAGTCCTATCTTTAATCCACCTCTATTACTCTTCTCATTTAAAGTACACACCTACATCACGTTATTCTGCCCGTTAGCTGAACAGGCTGCCTATGATCTCGGCAGCCTGTTGTCATTGTGCTATCGTGCCCCATTAGCGTAAATAGCGAGATTTATTAAATCTAACGATTAGTTTCAGAAAACTGAATCGATTGGATTGTATCAGTTGATGGGTCAAATTGGATTGATACAAAAACCCCAAACTCGTTACCTGCTTTGCTTCTAATCCATAGTTTGAATTTCTCTTCAGACTTTTTAGGTGTTAGTTCAGTACGACCAATGTGCTTATAATCAATTATGACTGCATTGTATCGTTTTTGTGTTTCCTCTACTGCAATTTTGCCCCATTTTGCGTATTCAGGCGCAGCCTCTACTGTAACAGTGGAAAAAATAAGTATCACCAAAAATGATATCAGTATTTTTTTCATAATAACCGCCCATCTGGAGAAGTTTTCAGTAATATCTCCCACTTTATCCAAATGTATTCTTAAACAACTTAATGCCAGCGTGCAGTCTACAACTTTATTTTTTCAATTAATCAAGATCTAGATTTAGGAAAGTCAGATATAATAAAGGGTTCCACATATTATACATGACTAATATGTGGAACCCTTTATGCTTAACTATCGTACTCCATTAGGATTCCTATGGAAGGAATATTTTAAGTCGCATTGTTACTCATGTGGCATCTTGTCCATATCCATATATACAACACACTTTCACTTTTCCTTAAATGCTGATACCTTCATTGTATTGAATTCATCAACTCATAGTAATATTTAGAATCATTAGTCTTATTAAGGCTATACCAGGCGTCTAATGTTTTTAGAGAAAACACATCCAAAGCTTTCAAGATGTGTGCAGAAAATTCCAACGGAGCTATTCCAGATGCTGTGATCAGTTTTCCATCCGTTACAGCAGACTCCATTTTGTAATACTTTTCTCCTGTATAAGTGGGACAGATCATTTTAAGGTATTCCAGATCATTGCTTGTATGCCCACGTGAATTCAGCAATCCTGTCTGGGCAAGTCCCATTGTAGCACCACAAATCGCTGCAACCCATATACCTTCCCTTAAACACCTTTCAGCGATTTTTAAGAGGGGGTGGTGAATGGTTTCTGTCCATGTATCTCCACCGGGTAAAATCAATAGATCTGATCTTTCAATGCTGCACTCATCCAATTTGATGTCAGGCAGTATTTTCAATCCGCCCATTGTAGTTACTGGAGTCTTATCAATTCCCACGGTAACTATTTTTGACGGGACCAGCCCCTTTTTATAATATCTTCCCGATTTCAGTTCGGCAGTTACGTAGCCTATTTCCCAGTCTGCCATTGTGTCAAACACATAAAGATATACCGTATTATTCATTTGCAAGTTCTCCTTATTTTACAATTCATCTAGTGATACCAACCATCGGTAATCAATGATTATCGTCATTATAAAATGACTTCACTGACATCCGCTGTCAGTGAAGTTATTAAAGTTGATAATATTCCAATAACTCCGACACCACACCAACAAGTTTTTCCTTCAAACTCTGTGGTTCGATTACTTGAATGGATTTCCCGTAGGATAAGAGAAAATTAGGAACATAGGTATGAATTGATTTTTCCTCAAGTAAAAAGATTGCTTGATTTGATGTACGCTCTTTCAGATGATGCCCCAAAAACCAATGCAGGCATAAGTCATCCAACGCCTCTGACCTACCTTCGATAACTAAAGCAATTAACCCGTCCTTGCCGACTAAATCAGGTAATAGATTTCGCAAAAAAAATTCCCGAGCCAAAAAAGCTTCGGAACGTTTAAATATGTTTTGAGTCCGCTTGATTTGTAAAATCCGTTCTACCCGAAAGCTGCGAATCTCATTTCTCAGGTGGCAAAATGCAACAATATACCATTTATTGTTCCAGTACACCATACCATAGGGATCTATCACCCTAGTCTTGGGTTGATCATCACGGCGTGTGTGATAATCAATTTCTACAGAGAACTCGTTTGCTACAGCTTGCTCCAATTCCGCTAATACTGGCTGAATAGAAGGATCTCCCCTACGGTTTATAACTTCAAATCCGGCTAAATGACGGCTGAGAACACTTTCCTGTTCCTCATTCGAATACATTTTCAATTTGGATGTCGCATTACCTAATGCCTCACTCAAAGGGTATCCGGCTTCTTTTGCAAAAACAGCAGCATGAAGAAGTGCTTTTTTTTCTTCAATATCAAATAGCAGTGGTGCTCTGATAAAATTATTCAGTAGGCTATACCCGCCATTATGACCAGTGTCGGATATTATAGGCACTCCACTGGCACTTAGCGCATCAATATACCGATAGACTGTCCTTATATTTATTTCTAACTTTTCGGATATTTGTTTTGCGGTCATTTTAACACCCGAATTCAGCATCCATAGGATTGCCAGCATATTATCGTTTTTTGGCATCACATATACCTCATCTTTTATTAAGATCGCTCAAAATTATTAGCTTTGCGAATCGCCTGCATCCCTTTATTCATCGATCTTCCAGCCTTTCAATCCTCACTTAGCAATCTATAAACAACAATCTGCAATTTTTAACATTGCTGCTCTTAGCTCAACCCAACAATCTACTTTACCACAACTTGTGATACAGTTCACCGCGCTGTTTTTAACGGTGAGTTTTTGGGTCATCCTTTGCAGGATGCTCTTTCTTTGATCCGCTAGGTTCCAATTGCCCTAACCGCCGTTCAGGGGACTAAAGAATATACTCAGCATATACATCACCTCGAAGAATGGATATTTCCAGTTCAATAAACTTGAGTGATGCGTATAGACTTTACCAAGTAGACAGTTAATAACGCCTTTACACAAAAACAAACTTACCATGCGTCTGCTCATGAGCAGTAACGCACGGTAAGTTCCATCAATAATAACTCTTTATTTGGTAATATGTTGTATTTTTACGAAAATATCTTCCTTCTTCATTTATTTATGCCGTCATCAGTATTTAAGCTCAATATTCTTCCACATGGTATTCCCTTCCTTGTCGAAGCCTGTCATCTCGGTAGCGCTCATCAATTCGCCTGTTTTGACATCAAAGAAAGCGCTCATTCTCAAACTGTCATTCTCACGATTAGGAGAATTTGGCGAGATACCCATAACTCTTAGCAGCAGACGTGTTTTGGAGGAGTTAGGATCAGTATTATACCTGCTGATAGTAAAATGATACCCCTTGATCCAGTCATCTGCTATAGCAGGATTTCCTGGTTTCATCCCCAGTCTCTCAACAGCTTGTTTAACTGCATCGGAAGAATCGATTTGAATATCAGATATCGCATACTGTCCTTTTACAAGTAAATTCTTATCGTGCTTTTTCACATCAGTCTTAATGGCCATTCCATTATCGATCTTGATATAAATAAAAACATTCCCTTTCTTGCTGCCAAATTCGAGATTCCAAGCATCTCTTGTTCCATCCGAACCATCGGTTCGTTCCTGGGAAACAGAAGTGTCATCCGTGCTTGTTATGTTAATAAGTAATGGCTCTTCTTCCGTAAGCTTATTCGCCTCTGAGTACCCAAGGCGCAGTGCCTCCATCGCGGTTACGCTCTTCTTTTCATTGGTTCCCTTATTCGTTATTGTGGCAGCTGGTTTCTCTGTCTCGTTAATCATCTCACTGGTTGTTGTGACGGCCTGTTCCTCTGATTTGTTAGAAGAGCCGTCGAAAAGAACATTTTTCATACTGAAGAATAGAACGACCATAATCACAATCAATGTAATTGAGGCTATGCTAACATATTTCTTCTTACGCAAGGCTGCTTCTCCTTAGTTAATAAGTATAAGAAACTTTGGTTACGCCATAATTAACTGCTGAAGTAGTATCCGTACTGTCCACACAATGACGATTAATTTTTCCAATTTTTAACACAACAAAATCATACAATAATATTTCTTCAAATGCAATTTTTGTCGCATATTTAAAAATAATGGCTATTATTCACATTAACTCGAAACGAAATTGATCCTAGCTCACTGGTTTCAAGGGTTAAACTTGCCCCTATTTATGATACAGTTCACCGAGTATGATCTTAAATTAAGCTGCCCGTAAGCTAAATAAGCTAAATAAGCTAACAGTCATTCCCTCAAATCCTTTGATAGACCTCCGCATAGGAAAACTTAAGTTGTTCTCGCAACTTTTTATTTTCTTCTTCGAGTTCTTCATCTTTCGTTTTAACAACGCAATGATGGCGTCCTTGTTGTTTTCATCCATCTCCCGCTTAATTTGTTTCGGTGTCGGCACTTGAACTTGCTGCTGACGAAGCGATTCAACGCGAACACGTATCTCAGGATTGTCTACCCGGTAAGCACTTTATTATTCAGTCTAATACTTGTTTTCATCGAACGCCAACAGATAATTGCATTTCTCCCCCTCATGCGTTACACTCTTTATATTGACAAATTTGCAGGTCTATATTAAAAAAGGAGGTTAACGCGCCCATGTGCCCCCGTACCAAAGAACAAAATGAGCTCATACGCATGCAGCGCAGAGAACAGATCCTGGACTTCGCCGCGCATACCTACTTCCGTACGGGCGGAAGCTTTGATATTCGCGACGTCGCCCGCGAGGCTGGTCTCGGTTATGGCACGGTATACCATTATTACCCCAACCGGCATTTACTAATAGAAGATGTGCTGAGCAGCGGCTTCGAGCGATGTGAGCAAACCCTGACTCAATGGGCGAACATCATCCGGGACAACCCTGACGACAGGCAGTTGTTAACGTATTGCAAGACGCTACTCCAGTTGTGGCAGTCAGATGCCCGCGCATATCTCGTCTACAAAATGGCAGCGGAACATTTTACAGGCTTGCCAGAGAAAGATCGGCACCCTGCCAAGAGACGATTCATGGAAAGGCTGTATGTTCCACTCCAATCGACTATGCAGCGTGAAGACGACAGCATCAACCTTATGCTTGCCGTGTTGGTCGGCTGCTGCGGGCTGCACTACTATGCGAGCAATTCCGAGCTGGACATCGATCGAATCGCCCAGCTCGCGATACAAGCCATTACAAAGGAGTCCTGAAACAAACATGGTTATCTTAAAAAGCAAGTATGAAATCGAAGCCATCCGCAAGGCATGCCAGGTTGTGGCCGAATGCCATCGCACAATTGCCCCGCTCATCAAACCGGGCATCACAACGAACGAGATTGAGCGCATATTCGAGGATATTATTTTGAAGCACGGCGCCAAACCATATACGAAGGGCTACAATGGTTATCAATATGCGACCTGTGCCTCCGTCAATGACGTAATTGCACATGGCTTCCCTACAAATAAGCCACTTGAGGAAGGCGATATCGTGACGATCGACACGGTAGCGGAGCTCGACGGCTGGCTCGGCGATTCAGCCTGGAGCTATGCGGTCGGGAAGATCTCACCGGCGGCTGAGAAGCTGATGCGCGTCACGAAGGAGTGCCTTGACCTCGGCATCGCGCAGGCACAGCCCGGCAATCGGCTAGGAGACGTGACGAGCGCAATCCAGCAGCATGCCGAATCGAACAACTTTGGCGTCGTGCGCGACCTTCTCGCTCATGGCATCGGTCGTGACCTGCATGAGGAGCCTACCTATATGCATGTCGGCAAGCCCGGCAAAGGCCCCCGCATCAAGGAAGGCATGGTATTCACGATCGAGCCCATGATCACTGAAGGCACCTACAACATGACAATTGATCAGGACGGCTGGACCGCCCGGACACTGGACCGCAAGCTCGCCGCCCAATACGAGCATACGATCGCCATCACCGCTGAAGGTCCACAAATCCTGACCGCGCAATAGAACAATTAGAAGCCGACCAACGAGAGGGTCGACTTCTTTTTTATTTATTGAGCAGAACTTCTTTCTTCATCCGATACATGTGTGATCTTCTCACATAGGTGGAGAAAAAGAATGTCCCGCGGACCGATTGAATTCTTAATGCGAAAAGTATGCTAAACTTAGGAACAACAAAATCCCCCTCAATCTGAGGGGGGGGGTTCTATTGCAATGCATTACGTTTCTCCTAACATTTCCTACAAACGCTAATGATAGATGAAGATGACGGAGAAAACGGCGTTTTATTCCAGTCAGCATATTGATGTTCGACGCGAAAGCCGTGACGGGTTAATAAAGAATGCAGCGTATTCGGATCCGTGAACCGACAAGCAATCCGGGAAGTCGTTCGCTTATACCCCCAATCACGCATCGTGACCCAATGCATGATATGCTGGCCAGCATCGTAACATTGTGTGCCTGATACCTTGACGTTATTTCCATCCTTATCAATAAATGATCCCCATTCTGTCTCCTCTTGATCGGATAAATCCGTTCCCTCCGGATTACGGGTCTCAAATGCAAAGATTCCATGAGGTTGTAAATGTTTGTGAACGGTCGTGAGCAAATCGCTTTGATCTTGATCACTTAAAAATGCCTGAAATGCATTACCAGTCAAATAAATCATCGAAAATCGCTTGTCCGATTCGAAGGTACGGGCATCACCTTCCATAAAAGTAACAGTCAGCCCTTTCGCCTTCAACCGCGCATATGCAATCATTGCTGAAGAGATATCTACACCGGTCATTGTTATACCGGCTTTCGAGAGGGGGATCGTTGTTAAGCCTGTACCACAAGCAAGTTCTAACACTTCCCCAGGACTCGATCTAGCAAGCTCAAGATAGAACTGATATTTGTCCATTTCACCGTCAAATTCAAGATCGTAATTTACCGGATCTTGAAATTCTTCAAGATTGCTATGTTCAATCAACACCATTCCCCCTTTCATTTCTTGTTATAATATAATCGAAATAAATGCTCATCGACAGCCATCTCGCTTAACAGTATTATTTTACTATTTTTTTTGATAACACGTTTGGTGACAAACGGTTATAATCAATTTTTATCAAACCTACCACTCCTCGTTAGTTCAACCATGAACATTCCATTTCATATTTTATAAAATATACTTTCACCTTTGAGGAAGGGGCGACAATACTCAGCGCATAATTTGGGCATTCTTTCACGCATCCAGGCATGAACATGTACATTCTCCATCTGGAAGACGTAATATCCAATAATAGCGACCAACATTAAACCTTCCAACTGCAGTAGATCATTCGCTGTATTTTCGCACTCTCTGTAATAACCCTCTAGGAAAGTATCTCTTCGATCGGATGGCAGCATCATAGCTCCCATGGCTACATCAAGTAAGGCATAACCGTTACCGAAAAAGCCAAAATCGATGAAGCGCACCTCTCCTTCGGTTGTGATGATGATATTACCCATACACAAATCCCCATGAATAAGGTCAGGGCCAGCCTCCCCGCCACGGTCATCTAACCGGGAGTTGATCAATTGCAGCGTTTGTTCAATGACATTAGCATCAGAAGGCGTAAATAAATTCTTTTTCACACCCGAATGAATCACACGGATCATCCGTTCATTATAAGCTTTACCTTGACTCGGTCGAATCTCCATACCTGTATGTTCGTACTGCCGAAAAAAAGTATGCAGTTCAGCTATTTGCGATCCCAGTTCTTTTACCAGTTCAAGATTGTTAACATCATTCATATTCATGTCTCTTCCATCCAGCCAGGTGAGGACGGAGCAGTTTAGCAGTTCACCTTCGTATTCAATGATCGTAATAAGTTCACCCTCATTGTTTCTTACGGGAGTCTGTATTTCGTTGCCGCTCCAGCTTCCCAGCTTCTCAAGCATTTGCAATTCCCCAAGAATGCCGCCGTATGTATGTTGCAGACCTTTCATGTCATCTATAAAAGGGTCATGAATGCGGAGTAAATATGATTTTCCCGTTCTGTCATTAACACGATAGGTTCTGTTCTCGTTATGCCTTAAGAAAATAATCTCAGGCTGTTGGATATCGTACCTGCCTAGTAAGTCCAAAAGCTTCTCGTTCGTCATAAGGACTCCTTTAAAATAGAAGGATTCATTGATTCAATCTTCGTCTGAATCATAAAAATTGAAATCTACTACATTCCAAAAATCATTCGACTCACCAATTGTACTTCTACAACATTTTCGAAATATCCTGCCTATAGCTTGACGAAGCTGCCGGAATGTTTTTCGCGGCAGCTTCGTAGTGAAAGGATATTCAGCTCTCAGTCTCATTAATCCAACCAAACTCTTTTATTTCTTAGTGATAGGCATCCATATTTCGCTTTTAAAATTTGGCGATGTGATATCTTTGTGCTCATTCCAAAGAATTTCAGGCCCTTTAATTAGCTCATATCCCGATGACGGAGCCCATTCCGAATATATTCGCCCCCAGATCTCTTGTAGCGCACTCGGAAAAGAGCCGACGACTGTGAATACAGCCCACATGGAGGCCGCCACTTCCAGCTGATCCAAGCCATTCCATGCGTCTTTCGTAGTGGCAACGCCAATATAATGATCGAACTCTCCTTTTTCCTCCATACGCCCCTCAGAGAAATTTGTAGAGGCGCTTATAAACCCTGAGGGCTCAACATCGGAAAATCTCTTCATCTCATCAATCATTTCCGGCGTCAACCCTTCATACATCGACGCAATCTCCGGATTGACCCCTTGGAAAATGATTGGTACCCGTTTTTTTATGCCCACGATGTGAAAAGATTCTTTGTTTTCAATACGGTAATTCATTTCATTTCCTCCTTTGATAGTCAGCTGAAACGACATCCGAGGGAACGCCTTAAGGGATTGTCCATGGACCCGAGCTTCCGAAGGATTTACCCCATGCATGCTATGGAAAGCCCTAGAAAAGGAATCAGGCGAATTATAACCATATTTCAGAGCGGCATCGATAATTTTGATATTACTTTGTGAAAGCTCGAGTGCTGCCAAGGTTAGACGTCGACGCCGGATGTATTCCGACAGAGTAATGCCTGCTAGGAATGAGAACATGCGAGTAAAATGATATTCCGAACAGCAGGCTATTTTCACAACCTCCTGATAATCAATTTGATTTGTTAGGTTCTCCTCAATATAGTTTATTGCTTTGTTCAGTTGTACCAGCGTATCCATGACGTTGCCTCCCCTCGTTAATTATAGGTTATCAGAGAAGGTTTTTACCTTCCCGACTTTTTCTGCACGATTCTGTAGGGTTTTCATGTTTCGATGAACAGAGACTCGATATGAGGAAGTAAAATTCTTCTCACAAGAAGGACTACTTTTTTTGAATGTCAAGGTCATAGTTAACATAATCATAATTATGTTAACTATGACCTGAAGTACGTTCAGCAGTTCGTTTGTCCACTCACTTTCACTGCCTTTTCATAGCAAGCGCAAAACGCTCTATCGTCTCTTTTGACAACCCATTTACGTTCTTATTTTTTCCTTTTACCATCCGCAATACAAACCGATCTAGCAAAGTTAGCTTCTCTTCATAGATCTCATCTCCAAAAACTTCTTTCGTCACCGATTGGTTATATAACACTTCTGGAAACGCAGATTTCAATTCTTGTGAGGCCTCCTCACCTTTTGCTCCTGCACAAATAAACAATCCTACTCGTTTTTTCCCTAGTTCATTTTGACATTTTGTTGTAAAATCAGTCATTTGTTTTTGGATTTTTCCATAATAAATAGATCCTCCCAAGATGACCGTATCATATCGTTCCAGTGTCGGCTCTTTAGCATGCATCAGGTTAACTACTTCGGTTTCTTCGCCCAGTTGAGATTTTAATAAATAAGCCGCTTTCTCCGCACACCCATATTTCGAGGTAAACATAATTATTGCCTTCATTCTAATCGCTCCCTTCCGCTCGCTAGTTACTTATTATCTTTAGGGTTCACGTACATGCTTTAACAAAATAACCATACAAGCAGCAATAGCTACAGTCATCGTCGGAAAAATTACACACTCGGCTATAGACACAGCCACACCGCTATAGATCATTGCCGCCAGCATTGCCGTAATTGCTAGCAGTAATGTAACTCCTTTGAAAACAACGACAGTTGCCAGTAGGTACCCAAAAGGTTGTCTACGAATGACCATAATCCCCGTAACAATTGCTAATGGGACCAAGATCGCAAGATCCAAAACTTGAATTACCAACGTACTATAGTGCTCTAGCCCTTGTGGCGGTATTCCCCCCAGTAGTGAATTCAGTATTTTCCCTAGCCAGAGAAATAAAATCATAAAAGCAATAACCATTAGTGAAAAGCCGATTCCTTTAGAAGGTAAACTGTTTTTAAAGTAAGTATGTATGGATTCTTTATCGAAGGAAAATAAAGCTAGGATGAATGCGAAAAAACTTAAAGAAAACAACAGCACATAAACTAAAAACAATGAATTGTACATCGTCAGAAAGCTGTAGGATGCGTAAGTATATAAAAAGTACCCCAGAGTGCCCGTAAGGAGCATCCTCCCCTTTATCGAGCCTTTAATTGTCATGATGAGCGAACTGAGCAGTAAAGGTATGGCAAGAAATAATGTAACTCCATCCTGTGCTTTAGCTTGTGCCGCCGCAGAGACAGAATCATGGCTGTACACTCCTGACCCCTGAAGCTTTACATCCTCGCCCCATATTGACGTAAAAGTATATTTTGTTCCATCACTTATCCCATCTGAAAACAACCCAACCGCTGTTGCAAACACTGCAATAACCGAAATCAACACCGACAGCACTACGACTTTCCTTATATGTTTTATAACAACCTCCCCCTCCCTTCATGAAAATATTTAGATTTTACCTGGAGGCAATAGCAACCATTGAATCCAAATGACATGAAATCAGAGCTTCGACCTGATCATCAGGCAGATCTTTTTCGACAAGCAAACGCATAATTAAACCGAACGCTGCACTCCATATCACCTGAGCAGTGAGTTCTACGAAAGCTTCCTCACGGTTTTTCTGTGCTTCAAATCTGAACAGGCCCTGGCAGAGCATCCCAATCGCTTTACGCTCCTGGGCTGCTCCTCTAAATAGAACAGCTGTGTAACTAAGAACAGCCGGCGTATCGTTTAGCATGACATTCCGGTATTCTACACCCGTGGAAAGAGACATCCTGATGAACTTCTCCAATGATCGTTTTAAAAGTGTATCTGGAGGTAATTCCTGCTGTACCTCTTGTTGCATAGACTGAAGCTCAGTAAGCATATCCGTATATTTTTGTTGCAAATAGTTCTCGATAATCTCTTCTTTGCCTTTAAAATAATGATAAATAATTCCCGGTGAATATTCGATTTTCTCAGCGATTTTTCGGATAGAGAGCTTCTCTATTCCCTCTTCGGCAATCAATAAAGCTGCATTTTGCAGGATTAGATTCCTCATTTCTTCACGCTCACGTACTTTTCGTTGTTCTTTAGTCATAAATTTGTCTCCTCATGTGTTGAACATTGTTTAATCTTTGAACACTGTTTAATATATGTTTTGGATTAGTATTATGTCAATATCCTTAGTCACATGTATCCCCCTCCTCCAATCTACATATCTGGACATAAAAAATCCGCCAGTCATTTAGACTGACGGAACCTTTAATTTGTGAGTTAAAGGATTACAGACAGAGGGTTTTAGTAATGATAACCAACAGGATAAACAGAACCAGAATAGCTCCTGTGGAAGTGAAACCACCGTATCCTCCTGCAAATTCGCCCATTGTTGACTCCTCCTTTGTAATTGAGTACATCATAAGATATGCAATATTGCCCTCACTGACTGGGTATTTTGAACACAAAAAATAAACCAACGACCCTTTTTATGGTGAATGGTATAATTAGTTAACATAATTAATATTATGTTAACCTAAGTAGCGAGCATTAGATGCTCCCTACTTTACAATTCGTATATGTGCTTAATCGCTAGCCAGTTATATATAAAATCACAATTTTCTGGCCTTCCGTCTTGACGCTCTCTTGGTCATTCTCCACTGTCGAGAGCTCACTTACTTAGCTCCAGTTTTTCAATCCATTTGCTGTTAGTAGCAAACTCCTTATCTAAAAAAAACAGCAATATAAGGGTTTTTATTTCTTAATCCGATTAATAGTTAATGTGTTGAAGTATTGGCTGGGATTGCCTTGTTGTGGATTAAAGCGCTCTTGAAACTCTCCATGGGTATAGTCCCCGATCACTTTATGCCAAAAATCACGAGCAGGTGTATTCGCACGGACTTGTGAAACCTTCCATTCCCCAGAGTAC
Source organism: Paenibacillus sp. FSL R5-0928 (assembly GCF_037970385.1). Lineage (NCBI taxonomy): Bacteria > Bacillati > Bacillota > Bacilli > Caryophanales > Paenibacillaceae > Paenibacillus > Paenibacillus sp. FSL R5-0928. Next base: position 3,923,500 of record NZ_CP150225.1, read on the forward strand.
ATATCAAAGAGCTTATGCGCAGCCCATGTACCTACACCACTTCGGCGGTATTTTTGCATCACAAAAAACTCAGTCATATAAAACTGGCCTTCAGGATTACGCAATAACCTGTCCACCAAAGCAAAACCAGCAATATGCCCGTCCACCTTAAACAAATATGCGAATTTATTATTCCCGCTACTCCAATAAGATTCTAGTCCCGGATAGGCCGGAAATACCCCGTCTTGATTGACATCAAATTCCAAATAACGGGTGAAATCATATAGGTAGAACTGCATTAATCTGCTTATAGTATGCTTACGTTCTTTAGGAACCAGCTCAATTTCAAGTTTCATTATGTGCACCTCTGATATTTATGTTTACTTCACATCATAAAGCTTAGCGGCATCAGGAGCAAGGCTCGTACCTAGTTTTCCCTTCATTCAAAGTCCAATATGGGACAAAACATGTTAAGATAGAAAGGAGAAATTTTATGCAATCTATGGAAAAAGGTGAATCACATGAGCGTTCAAAAGAACGATGACCGTAAAAAACTTGATCAAAAGCTACCCCTCATGCCCTGGTTCGTTCAGCAGTTTATTGACTATAAACGGCCTGATCTCTCCCCCTCCACACTGCTGGAGTATATCCGGGATTATGAATCTTTTTTCGGCTGGTTGCGGGCAGAGGGCTTATCCCAAGCCGGCTCAAATACCGAGATCACGCTTCTAGAATTGGAAACCCTACATATGGACAGTATTGTCGGATATCGGTTGCATCTAACTACCCGAGCCGAAGGTACGAACACTCGTGTTACTGTATCCCGTAAACTATCTGCATTACGCTCCTTATTTCATTATTTAAGTCAAATCGCTGAGGACGAGAACTTTTATCCATTGCTTAAGCGAAACATTATGGCTAAGGTTGAGGTCAAACGAACACATAAGCCAAAGGATACTGCTGCTAAATTAAAAGGTAAGATTTTGGAAGATGAGGAATTACTGGAGTTTGTGGGGTACATTTATGAAGGGTATGGACGGGATGTGGAAGGCAACAAACAGGCTTATTATTCGTTTCAATTGAATCACGAGCGTGATGCCTGTATTGCCAGCTTGATTCTGAACTCTGGCCTGCGTGTATCTGAGGTAGTCAATCTAAACGTAGACGATTTGGATATTAACAACAAGCTGCTCTATGTCACCCGCAAAGGGAATAATGACGAAACGTTTAAGACACCCGTCTATTTTAGAGAGCAAGCTAAAGATGATCTAGCTCTTTATCTTAGTCTGCGCCAATCTCGCTACAAAACACCCAAGAGAGAAAAGGCCTTATTTATCTCTCTCCCTAACGGGCGTCAAGAAGGCAAACGTATGACCAAACGTGCGATTCAAGAAATGATTATTAAGTACGCTAAACGCTTTGGTAAACCGTTTCTTACGGTTCATAAGCTGCGTCATTCTTTTGCAACAGATTATTATCTGCAAAATGATATTTATAAAACGAAGGAACAGCTCGGGCACGCATCCACCGAAACAACTGAGATCTACGCTCATTTAACGGATAAAACGATGTCTGAGGCGATCGAGCGGCGTGTCGATAATTAATCATCACAAAAAGGGTGCTCCTACTTCGGTTGAGTAGTTGCTCTTCGCTAGTGCAGAGTTGTTATCGGACTCAGCTGACCTTAAACGCAGGATTATCTCACATTTGAATTGCCAACGGACCCCAAGGTCGCTATTGGCCTTAAATACGCAAATATGAGCTCCATGCTATGAAATAGCGACGCTGAGGTCCGAAACCCCGCTTAAAAGGTGATAAATATGCAAATAAGATCATCTGAGTCCTTAAGCATCTGTGGGTGATTAATCTCGGCACTGGCGCAGGCTAATAACTCCAACCAGCAGAGCAGCGACTCTTCCGAAAGGAGAATTGCTATGATTGTGTCGTCTACCCGGACATTTCATTCTCGCTTTTCTTCAAATTTGAATTACATTCGGCGGGCACCCCTAACCCGATTATTGTTGCACTAAAAACCCACTTACGGTACGCAAGTGGGTTTTCTTATTCTAATTTCTGGGGTAACCCTCCCTTTAAAACCGGTTGTTAGCGACTATTGGGTTAGCAGGAATGCTGTTTTTTGCTTATCTATTGTGAATTTTTCATATGTTGAAATGTTGGAAATAATACCGTTGACCTAGCAATTCTATGGCGATTTCTGTGCGTGCGTGGATATCAAATACCTTTAATTACTCCAATACCTGCGGTGAAATTTTGTTCATCATCGATGGGCAGAGTACCATCCACATCTAGCCCCGAATCTCTCCTGGCAGCTTGATCACCGTTACCTTATCTCCGGCAGATAGCCCCTTTTCTTCTGGGGGTACAACTATCAAACAGTCGCTATCCTTGATCGTGACCGTTACGGAAGATTCATCAATGAGTGCCGGATAAGCAAACAAGCTGCCGTCTTTTATTTCTAAGCGAGCTCGCACAAATCTAGTAAAATTATTCACTCTTTTATAATCTGTACCGAGTGTAACGTTCCATTCCGGTAAAAAAGGCTGAGAAGCACTTTGCATCAGTGAAATCACAGGCCGTGCAAACAGTTGAAACCCAACGAAACAAGCCCCCGGATTCCCGGATAAAGCTAACAGCAGCTTACCCTCTCTAACCGCAGCAGTAGTTACGCTTCCCGGACGCATCGTCACTTTGTTGAACAACATATTACCACTTTGTTCGCGAACCAAGTCGCCCATGATATCATAGTCCCCCACAGAAACGCCACCCGTTGTGATCACAAAATCATAAGTTTCCAGCGCCATCTGTACTTTACTTCTAGCCAGCTCCAGATCATCCACAATAGCGCCTAACATTACTGGAACACCCCCTGTCTCTTTGACTAGAGCTTCGAGCATAGGGGAGTTACTATTGCGGATTTTGCCAGGCTCCAGCGGCTCATGCACTTCCAGCAGCTCTGTTCCTGTGGCAAAGATGGCTACCTTAGGACGACGATAGACTTTCACGGTATGTAATCCAAACGCTGCAAGAACAGCTATATCCCCCGCAGAGATTAACCTTCCTATAGGCAATACAAGATCTCCTTGGCTTAATTCGAAACCTTGAGGTGTGATATTAATGTTTGCCTCTAGTTTTTTTCGAATACCAACGTAAGTCTTTCCTTCCTCTTCACGTCTCTCCGTGACCTCCAGCATCACCACAGCATCTGCCCCAACCGGTACTTGTGCACCAGTCATAATTCTTGCGGCTGTTCCCGGAGTTATATCTACCGCAGGCACTGCGCCACACGGAATATTATCCACAATTTCTAACCATACAACTTGTCCATTAACACAGTTATGGGTGTCCGACGCTATAATCGCATACCCATCCATACTCGAACGATTAAACGCAGGAAATGGGTGTGGAGCAATCACTTTTTCAGCCAAATAACGTCCACAACACTCATCCAGTGGTACGTCTTCTGATTCTAGCAGATTGGCATATTTGATTATTTTGGCCTGAGCTTCTTTTACTTTCAGTGCTTCACGCTGAAATTTATTATCCTTCATAAAGACCTCCGCTCTGAAACGTCGATGTTTGCAGTAATAGGTATTATTTTAACATGAGACCTCTTGAAGTAAAATTATAAACACAAAAGGCCACCATCCATGTTTATGGGCAGCAGCCTTTTCTACAATATTTTTTCCGGTATAGTGATCTATTACTTCTCTACTAGGCTAGGATGCTCTAATTACCTTTACATCCCCAGGGATTATTTTCTCCCCTTCATAAAGCATAAACCGACCATGTTGCCACTCTACACGCAGTAGACGTGAATCATCTGATTGATATTGCCACACATGCTGCTCTCCACCATTCATAAATGGCGTCTGACCTGCAACAGCAACAAAACCTTCATATTCTTCCTCCAGGAAAAATGTATAGCCATCGAGCTCAAGAGTTGCTGGAACCTCAGCAGGATTATCTAACCGCCCGTCGATAGGTCTGTACAATCCATATTGCAGCTGTTCCCGCTCTTCTATATGAAGATAAGATATCTGGCTTCCATCTCTAAGGGTCAGAACTACAGCATTACGGCCCCGATTATGTGTCCGGCCAGTAACTTCATAGGTGACAAGCGATACTTCACAAATGTCTCCGGGAGACAAATTAAGCATACTTTTTTGAACTTCCTGAGGCGCTGGCTTAGAGAAAAGGTTACCTATACGTTTCCACATACTCAACTTGATCGTTCCTCCTACATAAAGGCAGTAATAATTAAAGCACCCGTAATTTGCAGTGAACCTGATAGCAGGCCATATCCGATTTTACCAAGCTGTGTACCATGATCCAGATCCAGCTTCCCCCAATTTGCTAGTAGAAGCCGAACCGTTCTTTCTAAAATTAACAAAAGCAAAAATGATACCAACGAAATCAGCAACGCATCTAACAAACTATTGGAAGCCGCTATCGATGAAGATAAAATGAAGGCCTGAGCTAAAAGCTTCATTACAAACCGTGTAGTCACCGCCATATTTCCAGCCTTTAACTCTTCAATATCGTTATAACGAGTAAAAAGTGAATCTATATACATCAGTACAAACAGCAACACAGCGCCGCTCACCGTCCACACGACCATGGACACCAGAATATGGAGATCCATTCTATAGCCCCCGCTTAATCATTTTGCATGCCTTTCATAAGCATAGATAAAGCGAAGAAGAAACGAATTTCTGTCTCTCCTTCGCCTGTGAACACCAGCCGTGAACCGGCTAAAGATCAAATGTTATTGCTTCTCGTATTGTTTCATCAGAGCCGCCAGTTCATCTTCAACCGCTTGATCTTTGTTCAGCTTCTCGAATTCATCATCCAGAGATTTATTGCCTGAACTCATCTCATTGCTGGCTTCAGCCTGAGCTTCTGCTTGCAGCATTTTATCTTCCATACGTTTGAGACCTGCAGACGCTGAATCGGAGCTAAATCCGCTCATTGCTTTGTTGATCTCGGTTTGAGCTTTGGCAGCGTTATAACGTGCAACCAATGTCTCACGTTTGTTCTTCATTTGGGTAAGCTGTTTGCGCATCTCTTCAAGCTTGCCACGAAGGTTATCCGCAGAAGCTTTGTTCTGATCAAAGCTTGCTTTGTATTCTACCAGTTTAGCTTCAGCAGCATTTTTCTCTTCCAGAGCACGGCGAGCAAGGTCAACATTACCCGCTTGAGCTGCTGCATGAGCCTGTTGGGTACGTTTGTTAACAAGCGCTTCTTGTTCTTCATACAGCTGTTTGAATTTCTTCTCAATGGCGATTTGCGCCGCTACAGCTTTTTCTGCATCTTCTAAATCTTCGGTCATATCACGAATGTATTGATCTGTCATTTTAATCGGGTCTTCTGCTTTGTCAATAATCGCGTTCACATTAGACATGGTTAAATCGCGCAATCTTTTAAATATAGACATGGTTTCATTCCTCCAAAAGATAATTTAATTCCTCACATGCTATCTTTTACGTAGAATTGTCACTACCGTTTCATATTTGTTGCGCTAAATATTGATTTACTTTTAAATTCACAATTTCCACGACTTCCATAATACCTTCTTTCGTGAGATTGTCATAATGAATCCCCATCACTACTGTGACCGTCTTGTTCAGCGCTTCAGCTACTCTGATCGCAATGGGCTCGCTTATCGTGTGCTCTTTATGATGAGGAACCGCTGAAGTCAGTACTTTAACCTGCTCCCCCTCCAGATAAGCAGTACTCGTAGCACCAATATGCCGAACACCTCCACTAATTAAGAGCAAGAGATCACGTCCGACAGTCGTCGCCTTCAGCTCAATATCCTCAGGATCAATCTGGTTAGTAGTCAATAGTATTCCCCTCACTACTTCACTTTATATAATGCCCCGTATTTCCTCTAGTGATTGAATATTTTCTTCAACCATAAATTGCTCAAGCTCTGCAACTAGCTGACTACCTGCACGCAAGTTCATGAAATTATAAGTTCCCACTTGGATAACTGCAGCACCTGCCATAATAAACTCGATGATATCCGTTGCTGAAGTGATGCCACCCATTCCGATCACGGGAATCGTTACGTTTTGTGCAACTTGATGCACCATACGAAGAGCGACAGGCTTAATCGCAGGTCCAGACAATCCAGCATATAAGTTATTGAATACACTGCTTCTGCGGCGGACATCAATCTTCATTCCTGAGATCGTGTTGATGAGTGAGACAGCGTCTGCTCCCTCCTCCTGACACATTTGTGCCATTTCAACGATATTTTCGGCTCCCGGCGACAGCTTTACAGCAAGGGGCAGTTTAGTTGCGCGTCTAACAGCCTGTACTACTTTTTGAGCTTCTGAAGTTTGGATCCCAAACGCAATGCCGCCCTCTTTAACATTTGGACAAGAAATATTCAATTCAATCATGTCCACTGCTGTCTTACCTGCACTCGCACGAGCATCTGCATCCCGCTGAATCATCTCAGCACCAAGAACATAATCTTCAAGTGTGCCTCCGCCCAGGTTGACCAAACGAGCAGTTTCGAGTGTTTCCCAATAAGGGCATTCTTTATCCAAAAATGCAGCTACACCCGGATTCTCGAGTCCCACACTATTCAGCATACCAGAAGCTGTCTCATATACACGAGTGCCGGGATTCCCCGCTTTCGGATTGAGGGTTAACCCCTTGCCAGAGATTCCACCCAGCAGAGACACATCATACAGCTTGCCATATTCACGGCCAAAACCAAACGTTCCAGAGGCCATTATAATTGGATTTTTAAAATGAACGCCAGCAATTGTTGTGTTCAACTTAGTCATGGAAAATCACCTCCTCAGAAAGAAACACAGGTCCGTCTGCACAGGCCTTCTTTTGACCATCACGGCAGGATACACTGCAGACCAGACAGGCTCCAATCCCACAAGCCATTCGGTTCTCTAGAGAAAGGTATAATTTCGTTCTAATGCCTGCTTCTTCAGCAGCAATGCCTTTACGTTGAGCAGCTTTAAGCATAGGGTGTGGGCCGCAGACAAAGACATGATCATATTGGCTGAAATCCACACTATCCAAAATTAAACCGCCAACATCGACTACAAGCTCACTTGCAAGTGGGCGAAACGCTTCTGTCCGGTAAGCTTCACGGCTAAAGCCCAAAAAGATATCACTCCCCGGAAGCTGCTTCGCACAATAATAAAGCGGTGCAATTCCGATCCCACCGCCGATGAGCGCAACCTTCCCTTCGACCTGTGGAAATCCATTTCCAAAAGGGCCCTCAAGCTCTACCGAATCACCTGAACCCAGCCGTGAGAATATCTCCGTACCTTCCCCAACTACGTGATACAGAAATTCAACACTATCCTCGTGTACTTCATGTATACTTAAGGGTCTGGATAGGATGGGGTAAGCTCCCCATGCCCGTAACATGTAGAATTGACCCATTGCTCCGCCACTATTCGTCTCTACCTTAAGGTGATACACACCATCTGTCAGCCGTTCGTTACTTAGAACCGTCCCCACGTTATCAAGCTCCTTCAAATTTTATCTTTATTAAGATTGCCTTAGAAGGAGCATAAAATCTGTGACAAACTTCACATTGAAAACGGTCTAGCCTCTTTTCCAAATCCCACGTTCATAAGGTTTAGGTACATCATGTACGCCACCAAGCGCTTCTTCAGCATGTAAAGCCCAATAAGGATCACTTAACATCCCACGGCCAATAGCTACAAGCTCCGCCCTTTTTTCTGCAATGATGGACTGTGCCTCAGAATAGGCTTCAAGCCGTCCTACCGCAATTACTGGCACTTGTAATCCACTGCGAATATATTCTGCCAGATCTGCTTGGTAGGCTGGGCCCGCATTAGGTCCACCATTAGAGCCAATGGGCCCTTCACCACCTGAAGACACATGGAACATATCCACTCCAGCATCCTTATATCGGCGGCAAAACTCCAGGGCATAGGCAGCATCATATCCACCATCAACATATTCTTTCGCGGATACCCTCATGATCAAGGGCATATCTACTGGCACTACTTCTCGGATTGCTGCAACTACTTGTTCTCCAAAAAGTGCAGGATCTTGTCCATATTCATCCACTCTGAGGTTGGACAGAGGTGAATGAAACTGGTGAATTAAGTAACCATGCGCACCATGAATCTCCACAGTATCAAATCCTGCCTCCACAGCTCTACGAGCGGCATCACGAAAGGCTTCTATCATCTCAAGGATGCCTTCCTTAGAAAGCACCTGTGGCTGCTTAGAACGAGCATCAAAAGGAATTGCAGAAGGTGCAACCGGCGGCTCAGCATCGACCGCTTTACGTCCGGCATGCCCTAGTTGAATGGCTATTTTTGCTCCATAGGCATGTACACTATCTGTGAGCTTACGATACGCCTCTATATGCGTATCACTCCAAATCCCTGTATCCCGGTTCGTTATTCTACCGTCCGGATGTACTCCAGTCATCTCGACAATGATTAGACCAGTACCTCCAATAGCACGGCTTACATAATGAACAAAATGCCAATCATTGGGGATGCCATCCTCTTTATCCACCGAATACTGGCACATAGGTGGCATAACAATACGATTTTTCAGCGTTAAACCCTTCAATTCATAAGGTGCAAACAATTCTGACATCCTTGTCCCCATCCTTCCACCTGTCTATAATTGGCCCGGGAATAATCCCGTTCTATTTAGTATACACGCATTAGTGTGTGCAAGAAATCTTTACCAGAGACCTTGAAGAAACGGCATAAATTCATCCTTCAATGGAGATAACAATGAAGAATATGGTGATGATCAGGTAGTAAAGGAGGCATTTGGGGATGTATGATCAACGGAGAGTCCAGAAACTGCTAGTAGTATTAGGATCAATCATTGTCCTGCTATTTCCAACCTCTTCAGCAGAGGTTGCTTCAGCTCCAGCTCAGAATCAGAAGTCCTCACAGGATCAAATTAAAAGTACGCAGACCACTGACGAAGACAAGGCGATATCTGCGGGAACTTCTACTACAAATAATTCAACGAGCAGCAACAATAAGAACACTAAGGGCTTGTCTCTGAGTCAGCTATTACACAAATATCCCGAGACCTTTAAGACCAGCGGTCCTCGGAATAAAGTCATCGCCTTAACTTTTGACGATGTGCCTGACCCAAGGTTTACACCCCAATTGCTAGATGTTCTTAAAAAATATCATGTCAAAGCAACCTTCTTCGTGGTAGGAAGCCGAGCTGAGAAACATCCTGCTCTAGTGAAGCGGATGATTAGAGAAGGACATGCTATTGGAAATCACTCTTATGACCATCCTCAGTTTGTGAAGCTGAAGATGCATGATTTCAGATCACAGATCATTGAGACCGAGAACATTATTCAAACCTTGGCCGGATATAAACCACGCCTGATTCGTCCACCCTATGGAGATATCTCTGAGCAACAATTGAGATGGGCAAAAAATCATGGTTATAAGCTCGTAAATTGGAATGTGGATTCGTTGGACTGGAAGGGACTTTCCAAAACTCAAGTTAGAAATAACATCTTAGCTAATGCAGGAAAAGGAGCAATTATCCTTCAGCATGGTGGAGGTGGGCCGGGTAGTGATCTTAGTGGAACGATTCAGGCTTTACCTGAGGTAATCACGATTATGCGTAAACGCGGCTATTCTTTCGTTACCGTGCCTCAATTGCTGCAGGTCTCTAAAAATAAATAAATAAATAAGAAACGGAGGCAGCCGCTAAGGACTCCCTCCGTTTCTTATTTAACCTATTTAAAACCATTCCATATCTCTGTATAAATCTCTATATTTTTAGCTAGCTATTTAACAATGTATAATTGTACATATTGATAACCAAAATCCGCTACAAAGCTTTGGCTGCCTGGAATAAAGATATCGATGCGGTTACCTTTAATGGCACTTCCCATATCGGTTGCAGTAGCCAGAAAAGCTTCTTTAGGCAATCCTGAGTGTGAATGGCCGGTAACCAACACTTTTGTTCCAAGAGGAATTACACTTGGATCAACCGCAATGGTTCCTAGCTTAAGTGGGTTTCCAAAATAATCAACCGCACCCCAGCCTCCATTCTCACTAGCCGCTGAGGAATAAGCAGAAGCCTTAACTTGTATCGTTTTCTCATAGTTAAATGACTTGCCCCATGCTTCAACTGTTTTTGATTCTGGAGTAACATTCAGGCTTGGGGTAAGCACTGGAGTTTCTGTCGTAGCTACAGCTTCTGCTTGCATTTTACTAGGGATCGTTATTTTAAGTCCATCGTAAATATTAAGAGCTGCAACGTTTGGATTAGCTTTCATTAGATCATTAACACCGACATTGTATTGTTGAGAAAGAGTATAGAAAGTATTGCCTTCCTTTGCAATATGAACGCTGTCTGCAAAAGCAGGAGCGGTGTGCAGCAATGCACTAATTCCCATAACTGCAGCAAGGGTTTTAATGGTTCTGAACTTGTTCTTCATAAATGCCTCCTCTTTAGATGGGCGTAAGCGGTATGACTTCCGTATACGCTCGTGTACATTTCCTGTACTTATGTACATCTTGTGTGATGTCCTGATGTATTGTTGTCTTTTGTAAAACTGACAGGACTTAATATATCACAATTTTGTAACCTATGCGTATGTAATTGTTACCATTCTGAAATAACATGTTTAATTATTGTCTTTGATTCATTAAGAAGTTAACATAATTTTTATTATGTTAACTAATTAGCGACAATCATATCCTATTATATAAAATAATTAAATAATATTCTTTGAGATTTTACATAGATTTAACATTTCGTGCCTCATCCAATAGTAAAATGATAGAATATGATAAATAGATTTGAGATACAGACATCGAAGCATATTTGGAGGTCCCATGAATACAGAAGAGATTAAAAACAACCAAAGCAGTCCAGCCACTGCTTACCTCAATAGGGATTTGAGCTGGATCGAATTTAACCGCCGTGTACTCAAGGAGGCGCAGGACCCTGATAACCCTTTAATGGAACGTGCCAGATTTCTGGCAATCGTCTCGAGCAATCTGGATGAATTCATAAGCGTTCGCGTAGCGGGAATTCAAGATCAGATCCGGGCGGGTTATACTAAAAAAGATTTCACAGGCTACACCCCTTCCGGGCTGTATAAACGCCTCATCAAACGCGTAACCAAAATCATTGCCGATCAATACCGGACATTCCGTGATATTTCGCGGAGTTTGCATAAAGAAGGCATCGTATTTGTGGATTATAAGGATCTTACCCATGCCCAAGAGCAGTCCATAGAACAGTATTACCGGGATATCATCTATCCTGTACTTACGCCAATGGCTGTTGATCAGAGCCGGCCGTTTCCACTCGTGCACAGCCAGTTTATCTACCTAGCTGTTGTTCTTACTCGTAAGAATGGCCTTGAAGAGGAGCCTTATTTTGCTATCCTGCAAATTCCTTCGAATCTGCCAAGATGTATCCCTCTTCCACACCGCTCTAATAGTAAGAAAAGACAATTTGTATTTATTGAAGATGTGATCCGCCATCACATTCAAACCTTATTCAGCGGTTACGAACCTGTTGCGGTTAGTGAGTTTCGTTTGACTCGTAACTCAGATCTTACAATCGATGAGGAAGGTGCCGAGGATCTGCTGGAAGAGATCGAAAAAGAGCTGCGCAAGCGTCGTCGCGGGGTGCCTGCTCGTCTGGAGGTACAAAAAGGTATCCATCCCTATGCTCTTGAGCAGCTACAAGCTGAATTTGAGCTGGAGGACTTCGTATTTGAAATAGAAGGTCCGCTCGATCTGGGCTTTCTTCGTAATTTTGCCGGAAGCTTAAAAGGTTTTAGTTACTTGAACTATCCACCTATTGAGCCGGTCTACCCTGCTGAATTTCAAGAAAACGAGGATTTCTTCGAGGTGCTGCGTGAACGGGATGTATTAGTCTACCACCCTTACGAGTCTTTTGATGCGATGACAGACTTTATCATTCAAGCTTCAGAAGATGAGCAAGTGATGGCTATTAAAATGACCTTATACCGCGTCAGCGGAAATTCTCCACTTATCACTGCACTAGCCAATGCTGCGGAGTCTGGCAAGCAAGTTACAGTGGTTGTAGAGTTAAAAGCCCGATTTGATGAGGAACGGAACATCGCTTGGGCACGCCAGCTTGAAAAATCAGGCTGTCATGTCGTTTATGGTCTGATCGGACTCAAAACGCATGCCAAAGTGACCTTGATTGTCCGCCAGGAAGGCCCTGAACTGCGTCGTTACGTGCATGTAGGCACAGGAAACTATAATGACAGTACAGCCAAGGCTTACACGGATCTCAGTCTATTCACCGCCCAAAGCGATATCGGACTGGATGCTTCCGAGCTGTTTAATCAAATGACTGGATATTCGGCTAATTTTGACTGGCATTCCTTCATTGTAGCGCCAACGAATATGAGCTTATCCCTGCAAAAGCTAATGATGCGTGAAGCTGAACATGCGCGGGCAGGCAGACCCGCACGCATAATCGCCAAGATGAACTCACTCTCTAATCAGCAAGTGATCGACGATTTATATGGCGCAGCCCAAGCCGGTGTCTCCATTGACTTAATCGTGCGAGGGGTTTGCTGCCTACGTCCGGGAATAGAGGGCTTAAGTGAAAACATTACAGTACGCAGTATCGTAGACCGTTTTCTGGAGCACTCCCGGATCTATTATTTCGAAAATGGCGGCAAACCTGAGGTGTATTTATCCAGTGCCGACTGGATGACTAGAAACCTAACCCGCCGGATTGAGCTGATGTGTCCTGTCAGAGACAGCGGCATCCGTAAACAGATCGTCAAGATTCTAGAGTTGTCTCTACAAGATAATGTTAAAGCCAGCTTCTTGCAGGCTAATGGATATTACGAACAACCAGACGACAAAAAGGCCCCTTTCCGGAGCCAGTTTGCTGCAATGGATGTTACACGTTGGAAGGGAAGCCGAGTTTTACCTTCACCGCCCAAGCATTCTTAAATGCTTTTATCGCGTTCTCAATGTCCTCTAGGCCAATTAGCAGTGACGATGCGCCCTCTAAGTCCAGATGAAGCGTATTGCCGTGCAGATTGGCCTTCAGGCCGCTTACAATTCCAATCTCCGTGCTGTCCAGCGCAATGCTAAGCTGGACAAGCGATCCGAGCTTATGAATCCACTCTTCGTCGGATGGCAGCAAAATGTCCTTATGTTGTTGGGACAATTTCTGCTTCCGGCTTTTTGTGCTGTATGAGGCAATCATAGCGCAAAGAATAAGCTGACGGTGGGTAAGTCCACGAATCGGTGAATTCATCAACCAATACAAAGTATGTCGTTTGGATTGGTAATAGTTAATATTCGTTCCCGTACGATGCAGCATGATGGACACATAGATTAACATCTCGTGCTCTGCTCTATTCGATTCATCTTTAAATGCGTCAAACAGGCTGAGCGCTAGCTTGTTGATATGATCTAAATACCGTTTAGAGGTATGAATATCAAAGCGAATAATCGTGTTTAAGCTATATTCTAAAGCACTATCACGCACTGGCTGCTCCGGCTCCAACAGATCATGCAGCAAACCTTCTCTGAGTCCCTCCCCGCTGATCACCGCCTCACTCGCCCCAATATACTGATACACCGTATGGAAAATAATCAACCCGGATACAATGATATCCGCCCGACTCTTAGATAGTCCTTCTAAATCCTTACGTTTTTCGTAAGGCATTGAAGGTAGGGTGTTCATAAAGTGCTCGATCGTCTCACTGGTCATCGTATAGCCATGGGAGTTAGGCAATGAGTATGCTCGTGTCTTCTGATCCAGCTTCCCTAAAGAACGAACCGTCCCTCCTAAACCGAATAAAGGAAGACCAGCTTTAGCATTTAGCCAATCATGCTCAACCAGCCTGCCCAGAACAAAGGTCTGCAGCTTGTGAATCTGCTCATCGCTCCAATTCCCACCTTGACCAAACATTAGATTGGTATTTACTGCCCCGAACGGGAAAGAAATGCTATGTTGATAACGCCGCTGACAAAAAAGAGTGATTTCAGTACTCCCGCCACCAATATCAATGACATAACCATCCTCTACATTAAAGGCATTAATAACACCCAAGAAGCCATAATATGCCTCCTGGTGGCCACTGATCACCTCAATCGGAATGGAAGAGGATTGTGACAAAAAGCTTATTATTTCGCTTGAGTTAGCTGCATTACGAATAGCTGCCGTTGCACCCGCCCGAATGGTTTCCACTGCAAAAGCATTGCAGATTTCCTTAAACTGCCGCAAGACCGGAACAATCGTTTCCATGTCCTTTTGTTCCAGTCTATTCTCCTTCGTAATCTTCTCACTAAGGCGAGCGGAGTACTTACACTCCTTGATGATCTTATAGCCTCCTTCGCGCGTTGTATCATAAATTACAAGACGAATGGAGTTCGAACCAATATCAATAATGCCTATCCGGCGTAGATCATCTCTCATTATGTATGTACTCCTTTTCCTGTTGATTGACTGACCATCTATTATACATGGTTTACATAAATAAATGAACTCAGTCCCAGCGATATATCCCCACATTACCCTCAGGACCCTATAACAAAACGGCCACCGGATACTTGTCCAGGGCCGTTTTGACGAATTCTTTATAATACTTTACTTAAAAAATCCTTAGTCCGAGCATGTGTAGGATTACCAAATACTTGTTCAGGAGTACCCTGTTCAACGATTACCCCGCCATCCATAAACAGAATGCGGTCACCCACTTCACGGGCAAAGCCCATCTCATGTGTAACAATAACCATTGTCATTCCGTCTTCGGCAAGCTTTTTCATAACCTCAAGTACCTCTCCTACCATTTCCGGATCAAGCGCTGAGGTAGGCTCATCAAAAAGCATCACATGCGGCTGCATGGCTAATGCACGAGCAATCGCAATCCGCTGCTTCTGTCCACCGGACAATTGAGCTGGATAAACATCCTTTTTATCTTCAAGCCCTACAGTCTTGAGGAGCTCCATTGCGAATTTATCGGCCACAGCCTGTTGCTGTTTTCTTACTTTAATCGGTGCGAGTGTAATGTTTTGCAGAACGGTTTTGTGCGGAAAAAGGTTGAACTGTTGAAAAACCATCCCCATCTTCTCACGCGTTGCATTGATATCATGCTTCTTTGAGGTGATCGATTCCCCTTCAAAAGTGATCTCTCCACCTGTAGGCTGCTCCAATAGATTCAAGCAACGCAGAAAGGTACTTTTTCCCGAACCACTGGGCCCGATTACAACGACAACCTCACCCTTTTTAATCTCCAAATCGATTCCCTTGAGAATCTCCAGCTTTCCATAATGCTTCTGCAGGTTCTTAACGGCGATCATCGGTATTCAGCCTCCTTTCGAGTCTACCTAGGATCTTGGAAAGCGTAAATGTTAGAACAAAATACATAAAGGCAGCAATCACGAGTGGTGTCATACCATCATACGAAATCGTTGTAACCGTACGAGCTTGAAACATCAAATCCGTTACTCCGATAAATGAAATAATTGATGATTCCTTGATAATGGTAATGAATTCATTACCGATTGCCGGAAGTACACTTTTAAGTGCCTGAGGAAGTACAATATGACGCATTGTCATCCCTTGTTTCATTCCAAGTGAACGTGCGGCCTCCGTTTGTCCACGATCGACACCCTGAATTCCGGCGCGAAATATTTCTGCCAGATAAGCAGAACTGTTAATGGAGAGTGTAATCGCCCCGGACTGAATCGGAGTAAACTCAATCCCAAACGTCGCCAGCCCGTAATGGATGAGAAACAGTTGCACAAGCATTGGAGTGCCCCGCAAAAATTCAACCCAAGCAGTGGCTAAGAAACGTAACACTCTCCATTTTGACATCCGTAGTAGAGAGACGATAATCCCAAGAATGAAGCCAAAAAAGACACCAAGAACAGCAAGAAGCAAGGTATATTGTAATCCAGTCAAGAAAAGATCACGATAATCATAAGCCATTCTAAATAAAGTAATATCCAATATCTTATCCCCCTATCTCCAAAAAAATAGAAAATAGCAAAGTTCCGCTATTTTCTGTAATACACATACAATTTACTTCAGCAGACCTAAAACAATATCCATTCCTTACTTCGTGCTTTCAGCAAGCTCACTGGCTGCCGCTACATATTCATCAATCTTACCATCTGATTCTAGACGTTTAAGTGTTGCATTTACTTTATCTAGAAGCTCTGTATTGCCTTTTTTAATACCAATTGCGTATCCATCATCTTCTACTTCAGGCTTAGCATCGGTAATTACAAGACCCGCTAAATTCTTAACAAAAGATTTGGCTACAGGTCCTTCAATAATTGCTGTATCGATACGGTTAGATTGCAATTGCAGAACGATCTCGGAGATTTTACCAAGAGAAGTGATCTTTGCGCCTTCAATCTCTTTGGCGATTTCTTCTTGAATAGAGCCTGTCTGTACACCAATTTTGGTGCCCTTCACCGCGTCCATAGTAGCGTATTTATCTTTATCTGCTTCGCGCACTACAATAGCTTGCTCTGCTTTGTAATAAATATCTGAGAGTTCAACCGCTTTTTTGCGTTCTTCAGTCGGGCTAAGACCGGAAATCACCATATCTACACGTCCACTGGACAATTCGTTAAGCAGTGAATCAAAAGGCAGATCCTTAACTTCAAGCTCAGCGCCCATGTCGGCAGCAATTTCCTTAGCGATGTCGATATCAAAACCTACGATGGTATCTTTTCCGTCCACTACTTTATGGAATTCGTACGGAGGAAAATCTGCACTTGTTCCCATAATCAGCTTTTTAGTAACTGCACCGGAATTTGCATTACCACTAGCAGCGGTATCATTATCATTTTTATTTTGACCGCAGCCTGAGAGCAGACCTACCGCTAATACCATTCCTAAACTAAGTTTACCCCATTTGTTCATTTCTATATCTCCCCTATTCATATGAAAAAATCTAAGTTGACCCAATGACTGACTTATTATAAATCAGAACGCATGAATATGCAAAGGCATAATTGTGACAATAACTTCCTTTTAATGGATTTCTATGAGGGAAATTCTATAATACGCAGCTAAAAAATCACTTTTATTCACGTTGAAGCTAAATTTATACATTTTTACTATCCCCTATACTGGCTAAATCATTCGATTGTTCATTCCCTTATGTCATAAAAAAGGACTGCTCCCAGAGTATTTACCATACTCCCGGGTGCAATCCCTTATTAACCCATTACAGAATTTGTTAAACTTTATCTGGTTATATCATCGTAAATATCCATGTACTGCTGAGCGGATACATTCCAGCTATAATCTCCCGCGAAAGCATTTTTTGTGATCTTTTTCCAATGTTCAGGCTGCTTGTAAAAAGAAAGTGCCCGGCGCAGCGTAAACATCATATCGTGTGCATTATAATTGCCAAACGTAAAGCCATTGCCTTCACCGGTTTCTTCATTATAAGCGTGCACAGTATCATTCAGGCCACCTGTCTCACGGACAACGGGTATGCTACCATACCGTAAAGCGAGCAGCTGACTGATGCCACAGGGCTCAAACTTAGACGGCATAAGAAAGATATCGCTGGCAGCATATATTTTTCGTGAGAGTGCATCATTAAATAAGATCTGTGAAGACAGCTTGGTCGGATACCGCCATGCCGCTTCCTTGAACCAACGCTCGTAGGATTCATCACCTGTTCCTAGAAGCACAAATTGAATATCATCGTGATATAGCAGCTCATCCAGCACTCGGGTAAGCAGATCTAAGCCTTTGGAGTCCACAAGACGCGTGACCATAGCTACCATCGGGATATTAGCATCTACGGGTAATCCCAGCTCTTCCTGCAAGGCTACTTTGTTCTCCGTCTTCTTGGTTAAATTGGAACGATAACGGGTGACAAGGCTGGAATCTGTCGCTGGATTATAACTTTTAGTATCAATGCCATTCACAATCCCACTTAAAACATCTGACCGTGCGTTCAACAAACCATCCAGGCCGTAACCATAATAAGGTGTGCGAATTTCTTCTGAATAGGTCGGACTAACGGTCGTGACCCGATCACTGAATACAATCCCGCCTTTTAAGAAATTCACATTACCATAGTACTCCACACTACCAAAATAACTGCTATCCAGACCTAACAGCTCTCCAAGTACCTCATAAGGAAACACTCCCTGATACAACAGGTTATGTATTGTAAATACACTCCGCATTTCACTGTAAAATGGATTGTGGCGATAATGCCCCTGTAGCAGCATTGGAATTACGGCCGCGTGCCAATCATGGCAATGCAGAACATCAGGCTGGAAATCAATGGCTGGCAGACACTCCAGCACTGCACGATTATAGAACGCAAACCGTTCACCATCGTCCATATAACCATAAATTCCATCACGCCCAAAATAATACTCATTGTCGATAAAATAAACGGGGATACCCTCATAGATAATGCGTTCAATTCCACAGTATTGTTTTCGCCAGCCAATTGGGACATACACTTCCGTTAAATGCTCCATTTGAGCGGTGAACTTGTCAGGAATCCCACGATATTTAGGCAAAATCACTCGTACATCTACCCCGGCAGCCTTCAGCGCTTTAGGTAGTGCTCCAATGACATCGGCCAAACCACCCGTTTTGACAAAAGGATGGGCTTCAGCTGCGGCAAATAAAACTTTCATGATTATTTCCCCCTTAAACTGTACGGATTCTCTATTCGTACTTAGATCTATAACTCTTTTGCCTCTTTATTCTTACCCATTCGTGACGTTTTTTTAAACACCAGGAAGCTAAGGGGCGGAAGAGTCAGCTCTATGCTGTTCACCTGATTGTGCCATTCCAGCTTAACGCTCTTTTGAGGGACATTGTGCAATCCGGAACCGCCGTACTCTACATTTTCGGAGCTAAAGAACTCTTCATATGTCCCAGCCCGTGGCACGCCTATACGATAATTGTGCCGTTCTACCGGTTGGAAATTGATGACAATAAGCAGCGTATCTCCTGGTTTCTTCCCTCGGCGTATATACGAAATCACACTTTGATCATTGTCATCTGCATCAATCCACTGATAACCTTCTTGAGCATGATCCAGCTCCCACAGCGCTTTTTCGGAGCGGTACAGTTTATTAAGTGCAGCCGTGTAGGCAAGCATCCGACGATGGCTCTCATAATCCAACAGCAGCCAGTCCAGCTGCTCCTGATCCTTCCATTCGATAAACTGACCGAACTCTCCACCCATAAACAGAAGCTTTTTACCGGGATGTGAGATCTGATATCCCAGCAGCTGTCTGAGCCCTGCAAACTTCTGTTCATAAGCACCCGGCATTTTGTCTAACAAAGACTTCTTGCCGTGGACAACCTCGTCATGCGATAGCGGCAATGCGTAATTTTCGGCATAAGCATAACATATTGGGAACGTAAGTAAATTATGATGATAAGGGCGCCCACCAAAATCATGTTCTATGTAGCCTAGCGTGTCATTCATCCAACCCATATTCCATTTGTAATTGAAGCCAAGGCCCCCTTCATGCACTGGTGCAGTAACCCCCGGCCAAGCACTGGACTCCTCAGCCATCATCAATGCCTTTGGGAAATAATGAAAGATAGCCTTGTTCAGATTCTGGATAAATTTGATAGCCTCCAGATTCTCCAATCCACCATTAACATTCCGCCGATATTGATGATCCCGCTTTTCGAAATCTAATCGAAGCATACTCGTAACCGCATCTACACGCATTCCGTCGATATGATAATACTCAAACCAAAACAGCGCATTAGAAATAAGAAAAGAAGAAATCTCCGGCTTACTGAAATCAAACGAAAGTGTCCCCCAGCCTGGTTTTTCAGCTAACATTGGATCGGCATATTCATAAAGTGGCGCTCCATCAAACATACGTAATCCGTGTGCGTCTTTGGCAAAGTGAGCTGGAACCCAATCTAAAATCACACCGATACCTGCCTGATGCAACTGATCGATCAAATACATCAACTCATGGGGTTCGCCATAACGGCTGGTTGCCGCAAAATACCCCGTCCCTTGATAACCCCAGGATAGATCGTATGGATGTTCTGCCAGCGGCATAAATTCCACGTGTGTATAGTTCATCTCCACCAAATAAGGAATTAAAAGCTCGCTCATTTCCCGATAGGTGTAGAACTCTCCATCTTCTTTTTGACGCCAGGTACCGAAGTGCATTTCATAAATGTTCATTGGTTGTTGATAAGGCGCTTTGCTTTTCCGACGCCATGCTGCATCTCCCCATCGGTAGCCATCCAGTTCTGCTACTACCGAAGCCGTTGCCGGTCGAACCTCGGCTTTGAAAGCAAAAGGATCCGCTTTTAGGAAACTTGATCCATCTGAGGCAAGAATCCTGTATTTGTAAAAAGTTCCCGGCTGTATTCCCGGAAAAAAACGACTCCAAAATCCTGAATCGGGTATCTTATATAACGAGTCCACGCCCTGTGTTCCGTCCCAATCATTATGATCACCAGCTAGTCCTACATATGTCGCATGAGGAGCCCACACGGTAAAGCGCACACCGGTAACGCCTTCTTCAGCGGCAGTGTGTGCACCCAGCATAGAATAGCTGCGATAATTGGTGCCCTCATGGAACAGATAGATATCAGCAGCTGACGGAAGGGTCTCGATTTTTGCTTTTTCAGCCAATTCTACACCACCTTTTTCAATGTGCTTGTACCTATTACCTTACCCGAATATTACCATTTTGAAAATGTTTTGATGTTAAAAGAAAAGATTTTCTGATAAAGAAATATTAATTGTAATTTTTCTGTTTACAAAGCAATATATTTCACCTATGTCGTTTCAAGCGCTTGTCGTAAGTTTATATTACAAGCATTGACAAAATAATGGGAGGGATAACAAATGAACAACAAAAAAGATTGTATCGCCATGTTATTGGCAGGAGGGGAAGGCCGCAGATTGGCTCCCTTGACTTCCAGTATGGCTAAGCCTGCAGTCCCTTTCGGTGGACAGTATAAAATTATTGATTTCCCGCTAAGTAACTGTGTAAATTCGAACATTGATACAGTAGGTGTTCTGACACAATACGAAGCTGACTCTTTGCATAATCATATCGGTGAAGGTGAGCCTTGGGGCTTAGTTAGTCAAAAGGATAAAGGAGTCACACTCCTTCCTTCAGGTGTTGAAGGCAGAGACAGTTATACAGGAACTGCTGATGCGATTTATAAAAACATTGACTTTATTGATAGCCGCAACCCAGAACATGTGCTCATTCTATCCGGTGATCATATTTACCATATGAATTACCGTAAGATGCTGAATTATCATATCGAAAAAGGAGCAAAAGCAACCATCTCCGTAATGGAGGTTCCTTGGGATGAAGCTAGTCGTTTTGGAGTAATGAACGTAAACGATGATCTGAAAATTTCCGAATTTGCGGAAAAACCTAAAGTACCAAAAAGTAATCTTGCTTCAATGGGTATCTACCTGTTCGAGTGGGCTTATCTGAAGGAGCACTTGTTGCGGGATGCAGCTAATCCTAATTCCAGTCATGACTTTGGTAAAGACGTAATTCCTACCATGCTGGATCAGAACGATGATTTATTCGCTTACCGTTTCAAGGGTTACTGGAGAGATGTAGGTACAGTCGGCAGTCTCTGGGAAGCACATATGGACCTTCTGCAAAAAGACAATGGCATGAAGTTAGACAAGACTCATTGGCCTATGTATAGTCGGGTTCGCCGGACTAAGCTTGCAGTTCATAAACCACGTGTACAGAACCCCTCAACGGACTCTCTCGTGAATGAATCCTGCTCCCAAGAAGGTAGTCTACAACGTTCTGTAGTCTTTAATGGGGTAGAAATCGGTAAGATGAGCCAGATCAAACAAAGTGTTATTATGCCTGGAGTTCGCATTGGCCGTGGAGTGCTGATTGAGAATGCCATTATTGGTGAAGGGGCAATCATTAAGGATGGCGCAGTCATCAAGGGAAGCATAAATAATATCGTTGTCGTTGGACCACATGAGACTGTGGCTGCCAAGCCGGCGGTCCGAAACCAACCTTCCCGTCTGTTTCAGGATGTGTATGAGAAGACAGGACGTTTGCGTGAAGTTCTTCCTTCATAACAACCATTATATAGAAAAATACTTTATATAAAAAGGGGCTGTTGTCCTGGTCGATCATGACCAGAGCAACAGCCCCTTCGGTTGTAAAGAAATAGTAATTTTATGAATTACGGCTAGCCGTCCATTCTCTGTCTAATATGCTCATTTCCACACAATCTACATATTGCTCTCCGAATAACGCAGACTCACGTTGAACACCCTCCCGCTTAAAGCCAACAGCTTCATAAGCTTTCAGGGCAGCCGTATTGAAATCGAAAGCACCCAGAGACAAACGATGCAGGTTCAGACCTTCAAATCCGATTCGAAGCATTTCTTGCATCATCCGTTTGCCAATGCCTTTACCTTGAAACTCAGGATCTACTACTACCCTGCCGATACGTGCAGAACGATTAAACCGGTCAATGACTGAAAAGCTAATATGGCCCACTACCTGCTGCGTAGCTTCTTGAATTGCACAGAAGATAAGGCGATCGGATAAGCCTGGATGATTAGCATCCTTTAAGTATTTAACAAGCTGCTCATCATCTAAAGGATAAGTTAACGAAGGTCCTGCCCACTGCTTCAGATACTCTGGAGAAACACTCCAGCGCTTTATGTGTTCAAAATCAGATTCTGATATAAATCTGAGGATCAGACGGTCTGACTCAGCTCTCTCCTCAAAATGTTCATATAAGTTCACTAAACGACCATTTCCCATATCGTTAGTGCCCATGTAATGAAAACCCATGCTCTGATAATAACGATTGAGCTTAATGTTATGTGCCACAGTGTCAAACCTAAGACTCTTACAGCCTAGATCTTTGGCTAGAACTACTGCATATTTAAGCATTTGCTGTCCAAGTCCTCGGCCGCGGTGGGAGTCTTTCACAGCCAATCGGTGCAAATAAGCGTAGGACTCATCATTTTTACTGCCCCAGTACTGTGGATCACTGAATTGCAACGTGAACATGCCAACTACAGCCCCATCGTCAAGGGCTAAATAAACATGTCTGTCAGCGAAATATCCTGCAATATCGGTCTCATTAAATTGTCCGGGTGTCCATTGGTTAATCCCGTTACGCTCCATCCATCCTGCCGCTTCTTGCAACAGCCTCAAGATGTCGTGAACCCGATCAGGCTCTCCACGAACTATACGGATCGAATTCTTCGTTATCCCCATCTCAGGTCACGTCTCCCAATCATCTAATTCAGGAAAGGTAGCTGTAATTTGAGTTACCTCATCTGAGTTAACTTCCGGCTGTGGTTCAGTAAGAGGCAAGATGACGGTTACTTCCGTTCCCTTTCCAAGCTCACTTGCCATATCAAGTGTCCCATTATGAAGTTCTACAATCTGCTGTGAGATCGCTAACCCCAAGCCTGTTCCTCCATTAAGTGCATCCACTTGAAAGAAACGGTCCTTAACTCTGGATATATGCGCTTCACTAATCCCTATCCCGCTGTCTCGTACCATAATCGCTGTTTCTGTAGCAGACAGCCTCTTTGCTGACAATTCAATACTGGAATCTTCATGTGAGAATTTCACTGCATTGTCTACCAAGTTCAAGAATACCTGTTTTAATCGATTGGCATCCCCTTTAACAAAGATCGCGTCTTCACATTCCAGCAGCAGATGAATTCGTTTCTTTTCCGCTTTAGCCCAAACATTCAGTATCGTCTCTTGTAGCAGTACCTTTACATCTACAACCCCAATCGACAGCTTCATTTGGTTCTGCTGCAGCTTAGAAAAGTCGAGAATTTCCTCCACCAGCCCAATCAGACGTTCACTTTCTTTGGAGATGATGCTGACTCCAAGTTTTGTCTCCTCCGGATCATACCCGCCGGAAACTAAAGTTTCACTCCAGCCCTTGATACTTGTAAGAGGTGTCCGCAGCTCGTGAGAAATGGACGAGATAAAATCATCCTTAATCTGATTGCTGCGCACAATTTCCTGAGCCATATAATTCAGCGTTGAAGCCAAATCACCAATCTCAAATTTATAGTCTCCCTTAATCCGTACGTTGAATCTCCCCTTGGCCATCTGGGCTGAAACTGCCGTAATATTATTCAGCGGCTTCACAATCGAATTGGCCAGTCCGAAGCTAAACCCAACAACTACAGCCATAACAGCTGCAGCAATAGCAGTAGACAATAAGGTAAGATTAAGCAAATCATTATTGATTTCTTCTAGTGAAGTAATATACCTTAGGACATACTTATCCTGTCCATGAATCTGCAGCATTTTGGAAACCGCCATTACGCTCTCATTCGTGCCTGCCTGACGCCCTACCCAGCGTCCAACGCTGCCGCCAACGGCTTCTGGTACATCACTGGTCGTAATGGTCCGATCCGGCTGAAAGCCAGTGGAACTAGTGATGATATCCCCATTTAGCGATAAGATTTCCAGCTCCGTCTTGCTCAATGAGAACCTCTCCAGTACTTCTTGTAGCAGATAGATGCTATTATCGCTTGGTATCATGTTCTTTTGAAAAAACGACTCTGAAACAGAAATGTGATTCTTAATCTTGCTGTATACACTGTCATAATAATATGTTCTGATGGCCAGCAGGAAGATAACTTCTACGAGGAGAAGCGCCAAAAAAACTACAAGAATGTAGTGCAGAACAATCTGTCTGCGCATCCCCTTCTTAATCATTGTCCTTGGCCTTTCCATCTATATCCGTGCCCCCATACAGTCTGCAAAAATTCCGGTTCCGAAGGATTGTTCTCAATCTTCTGGCGTAAGCGCCGGATATTTACATCTACAATTTTGGGATCACCCATATACTCCTTGCCCCACACATGATCCAACAGAAGATCGCGGCTAAGTGGAGTGTTTTCTTTTTCAAGAAAGAATTGAATCAGAGAGAACTCCGTAGGCGTCAGTTCAATGGCTACATTATCACGTTTGAATTGTTTGGTAATAAGATCCAAGCTGAAAGGCCCCGAATGAAAAGAAACCTTGGCCGACTGTTCACGATGCACATTTACTCGGCGCAGCAAAGATTGAATACGCGCAATTAGCTCTGTTGGGCTAAATGGCTTACTAACATGATCATCTGCACCTACGGACAAAGCGTAAACTTTATCCTGCTCCTGAACCTTGGCGGTAAGAAAAATAATTCCCAAGCGTTCATTAGTCTCCCTAATCCGTCTACAAACTTCAAATCCATCAATGCCGGGAACCATAACATCCAATAACGCAATATCAATATCAGGTATAGTGGTTAATTTATGCAATGCTTCATTCCCGTCAGCAGCCTCCAGCACTTCGAAACCATTACGCTTCAAATTAATGACTATGAAACTGCGAATGGACTCTTCATCTTCCAATATCAGAACTTTACTCATCTATTCCCTTCCTTTCAATAGGGGAGGCAATCTTATTGCTTCCTTCTTTAGTTGTACTTTGTTCTAGCTCACCACGGTAGCCGATGACTTTATCTAAATCCCGTCCAAGCAGCTCCCAGCCTTCATTCTTAGCCTTATCCCATTCCGAAGGAGAAAAGAAGGAAACCTCCGCAAAAGTCTCTCCGGTATCAGTCATGATGAACTTAAGATTTTTATCCAGAACAGATTTCGTGTCAATACTTACCTTTCCATGCAGCTCTGGATCAAAATTAATAGTAAAGCGATCCGATGGATCACGATATAGCTGGACTGCAAAGGTTAGGCCATCTTTTCCATCCCATTTATAATAGGAGGTGAAATAAGGAATATCTGCGGGGTCGAAATACTCCCATCCTTTTGGCGCTTCAAGCAATCCAACTTCAATAATGCCATCATGATCAATATCTTCGCTTGCAATCAGACGATCTTTGTAAGTCCTCGTATCACCTGGCAAAACCACGCGCAGCTTGTTATGCTCCATAAGAACAATTAAACTGTAGGCGGATTGGAAATCCACCGAAGCGTCCAATACGATTCCTTCTTTATCTTTGGCAATCTTTCCTGCGACAATATTGTAATAATTAAAAAAATACGGATCGATATCCTCGATCTTATCGAGCACCTTAAAGCCATCATTGTACTGATAGATCGAAATGGTTGCAAATTCATTTCTTTTAAAATAAACAACGGTGATGTCTTCAATTCCATCCTTGTTAAGATCATCAATCATATATTTGGTGTAAGGAAGTGAAAGCACTTCTTCTAATGATCCACTGGAATAGCTATACACGACGAGGCCTTTTTCTTCCCCGCGTGAATAACCTGTAATGATATTCAGCTTCCCGTCACCTGTCATATCTTTCAGATCGACGGACTCCAGCATAGTTCCATCCCCATCAAAAACAAGCTTTTTGACCCAGGCATCTCCTTGCTTCTCTAAGATCATCCCGTGAATCTCTACAGCTTCGCTTGGCGTTCTATAGAACACCAACGACTCCATAATTCCATCGTTATTGAGATCCTCTGTGAAAATTGAGCTCTCATCATTAACCGGACGGATCAACTCCGTACCCGCTGGAATATGTGAATTAATAGCAGCCATAAGTGTTGCTTTGTCAGCAGACAGCTGCGGAGCTTTCATCTTCGAAACGGGATCACTGATGAAAGTACAACCCGAAAGTACGGATAACGACAGTGTTGCAGCTGCCAGGCACCTAAGACTTTTTATACTCAACCTCATCACTCTTTTCCTTATCCGTGTCCGAACTTTACAAATTCGCGCGTTCCTGAGACGTTAATCTACGTCCCTTTATATCATGCTTAATTCGCCCATCTTCTAGTACCCATATACGTGAAGCGAAACGTTCAGCCAGTTCAATAGGCAGCACCGTCACTACGGTAAGCCCCGTCTCTTTACATAGTCTGCGCAAAGTTTCCAATACACTCTCTGCCGATTTGGGATCAAGACCCGTAACCGGTTCATCCGCTAGAATTACTTTGGCACCATGAGTTAATGCTCTAGCAATCGCTACACGCTGACGTTCACCACCGCTTAGCTGGCTAGTCTTCATCTTCGCTTTATCTAGAAGTCCAAGGGCATCTAATTCATCCATCGCACCCATATAATCATCTGAACGAACCATCCCTGTAACCATACGCCACATTGGCGTCTGTGCGGACTGGCCGATCAGCACGTTTTTCAGCGCTGTGCGGTTAGGATTGAGCTCAGCATTCTGCTCCAGGTAAGCCCACTCCCGGCGAATTTTTCTTTTTCCGGAAAAGGCACTCGCCATAATATCCGTACCGTCCACTCTAAAATTCCCTCTGTCCCACTTCTCTCGCAGCGCTAAACAGCGTAATAAAGTGGTCTTACCGCTCCCACTCGCTCCAAGTATGGCTACGAGCTCACCCGGCTCTAATTGAAATCCTATATCCTGCAGGACCGGATTTTTGTCTTCCCCAACTGCCTTGGCTAAGTGTTCAACTGTGATCATAGTTCAGCCTCTCCCTGTCTTCATCTATAATCTATAGTGTACTCTGAATGTGAGTTCAATTTCCATGCGAGCACTCGTTCTTATCTTACCTCAATTTCTAGGTTGTGGCGAGAATAATAACCCAAGCAAGCCGAACACGATATATAAACCACCCATCAGGGCAAAAATACCGCCGCTTAAGCCCACTTGCAGCAACAAACCACCAATGCCGGGGCCGATAATACTGCCAATACTAAAATGGAAAGAAGCAACCACATTGGCAGCTGGCAGTAGATGTCGTGGCAAAATATCCGCGGCCAGACTTAGCCCTAACGAGAAAAAGGAGCCCACTAGTCCTCCTGCGATCATCAGAAGCACCATTGTCAACGTAAAATGATCACCTGCCAGCGGCAACATCGTGAAGGCGATCCCGCCTCCGATCCCGGCAATAATCAGTACCCGCTTGCGGCCAAACCGGTCGCTCCACAGACCTAATGGAAACTGCAGAAGCAGTCCTCCGATCCCCGCAAAAGGCAATAACGCTGCAATTTGATCTGTGCTGTAACCGATACGCAGACCATATACCGGAAAGCTGCTATTTAAGCTGGCTTCCATAAAGCCATATAGAAGGGCTGGAATTAAAGCGAACCAGGCTAAGCTGTAACAACGACCGAAACGGCGAACCTGACTTTCACCACTCTCCGCTTTATCTGGCCGGGAATCCGGCAGAATTGTAGTCACAAGAATTAAGACTAACAAAAATAGAAATGCGAGAACAATAAAAGGCACTGCCTGTCCATAACGCAGCAGACTTATCCCAAGTGGACCCAAGCTGAAACCCAGACCATAGGACATGCCATATAGTGAAAGATTACGTCCGCGATGCTCGGCAGGTGTCATGAGCAGAACCCAAAGCTGGGCCCCGTAATTAATCGCAGCATCGCCCACACCCACAAGCAGACGCAATACAAACCATACCTTGATACCAGTAAAAAAAGGAAACATTAGCAAGCTTACTAAGACTAAACTAATCCCACCTGCTATCAATTTTTTAAATCCAACCGCTCCAAGAACACGTTCAGCAATCAAGGTCATCCCAAATGATCCTATGTATAGGGCAGCAGCATTCAGTCCGTTCAGTGACGAGGAGACTCCTTTTTGCTCCAAAAGAATGGATAGAATGGGCAGCAACAGCCCTTGGCTAAGCCCCGCGGCTATAGTAGCTGTAATAAGAATCATGAAAGTCATTTTGCTATTACTTCGTATAGATACTTTAAGCCGGTCTGACACGGATGATATCCCCCTATAATAAAAACAATGATGTAATGTAACGCCAATTGGCAAACACCGAACATTATAGTGGACAACCCTCTTCAAAACAAGAGATAATATGTAGAAGTTACGGATTTCTGGGGGTGCATGTTACATGGATTACGAATTAAAAATCGACGTATCGCCGGTTTATGAACTGCTGGACAGTTTTATGATATATGTAACCAGAAAATGGATCTCCAATTTAGACCTCGGTCCCCACTGGGTAAGTGATGTGGAAGATCGCATTACTCCTCATAAAGTAACAGCTCTCATGCAAGCTGCGGAGTGGCCATTTACGGATTATGATGTGTTATATGCTTGGGTTTACAGCCGAGGGCCCGCAACGTCAGTGCTGCATTTTCTGGATGATCTGGATTCAGCTTCTATAGAAGAGTGTTATCAGCAGATCGCACCGTTAATTCATGATTTCACCATAGATGAAGCTTCCCGGATCAAGAGCAGCTATAGTCCGCTTCTAAGACTCTGGTATGAGCAATATTTTCGTCATGTAGAACACAAGATTTTACCGTTATTAATTGAAGATGCCTCCGAGAAAAAAATGCTGGAAAGCAAAATGGACCCTATTTCTTTAATTGAATATGCATCCGGTGGTGTAGTTTTCGAGGATATACGGGATCTTAAGACTATAGTATTATTGCCTACCGTTCATAATCGACCAATTAACACCTACTGCTTCTACAAAACTATGGTGATTGTACAGTATCCTGTAGATGTGCCATTGGAAGATGAAAATGAGCCACCGATGGTGCTATTGCGCATGACCAAGGCGCTGTCGGATCCAACCAGACTCCGATTGCTTCGGTATGTCGCCCATGAACCCAAATCTTTATGGGAGATGCAGTCCGATCTAAATCAATCCAGAGAAATGCTTATGCATCACCTAATGATCCTACGCGTAGCCGGTTTACTCCGTATCCATCTTCGCGGGGAACAAGACGAGCGCTTCAGTATCCGTCCAGACGGCGCTTCTGAGCTTCAAATGTTTCTAGAATCTTATATTCACCTATAGAACACTATACAGATACAGATCCAAGGAGTGAGAGATATGAAATACACAACTCAACAGGTAATTTTCGATCTAGATGATACGCTGGTTCACTGCAACAAATATTTCGATTTAATTTTAGGGCAATATTTCGAGCTCATGACTGATTGGTTTAATGAATTTGGCCCAAGCACCAGTGAATTACGCAGCAAGCAAATAGAAATTGATGTTGATACCGTCAACACGAGTGGCCTGGCCAGCGACAACTTCCCTAAATCCTTAATCGCCACCTACCGTTATTTCTGCGCCAAATATAACCGTCCGACAGATCGCTTTCAAGAGCAGCAATTACACAAGCTCGGTCTAAGCGTCTATGACCAAGAAATTGAAGCTTACCCTGGCATGGTTGAAACACTCGATACGCTGAAGCAAGAGGGTCACCATTTATTCTTGTATACTGGCGGGGACGATACCATTCAGCAACGTAAAATTGAACAAATGAAGCTGGATGCTTATTTTGACGATCGTATCTATATTCGGAAGCATAAAAATGTTGAGGCGCTTGAAAATATTTTGGCTACCCAAAGCTTTGACCGCAAACGCACCTGGATGATTGGCAACTCGTTACGTACAGATGTACTTCCCGCAGTTACCGCAGGCATTAACAGTATTTACCTGAAGCAACAAAATGAATGGAGCTATAACCTTATCGAGCTGGAGCAAGAGATGCAGCAAGCCGTAATGACTATTTCGTCCATCCACGAGGTGCCTCCTGTCATTCGCTCAGCCGCTAAATTCAAAAACTAATAATCTAGCTACAACGTTACGTAACATTGTTACAAATGACATATCTACACAACCTACTGGATGATTATACTATTTTTATAGTATTCCTATATTATCTAGGAGGTGAGATATGAATAAGAAAGTGTCAGCTAAACAATCTCAGACCAAAAGACCTTTGCTTCCCATGATATTAGGTGTCGTTGTTGTAATCCTTCTCGCTGTAATTGTTTTCATCTTAAGCAATAAGACTGATGATACAGCAGATCTACCCAACTACACCGACGTAAAGGGAAGCATTGTTGTTGATGGGCTGAAATATGAGAAGCAACCTCATCTTGGAAGTCCTGATGCCAAAGTTAAAGTTATCGAATTCGCAGATTTCAAATGTCCCGCCTGCAAAATGTGGACTGAAAAGTATCTGGATACTTTTATTAAAGACTACGTGGATACCGGAAAAGTGGAACTTTTCTTCATGAACTTTGCATTTTTGGACCGGGACTCTTATCTTGCAGCTAGCGCCGGCGAAGCCATCTACAAGCAAAGCAACGAGAAGTTCTGGGAATACCTTCATAAGCTGTACGCTAATCAAGGCGATGAGAGCGAAATTTGGGCCACTCAGAAATTCATTCTAAAATTCGTTAAGAATAACATCGAGGGCATTGATTACGCTCAATTTGAAACAGATCTCAAGAATCATACCTACATGTTCGATGTAAAAGAAGACTTTAAGATCGCTGGTTCCTACGGAGTGAACGGTACTCCTAAATTTATGGTGAACGGAGTGCTGCTTCAGGATTCTTCCTATGAAGGGTTAGCAGCAGCGATTGACAAGCAGTAAGCAGCCTTTAACTTGTGCCCTATAAGCTGTTCACTTTGAAAAAAGCGACCTTCTTACAGGGCTTTTTTGTGTCTATGAATTAAAAAAGATGACTTCTGTGATATACAGAAGTCATCTGCTGATTACTTAATTAAGCCACTGCTTATTCTACCAAATGACACACGGCACTATGGCCTTCTGACACGATTTTCCGTTCAGGCTTGACAGCCATACATACATCCGAGGCAAAAGAACACCGCGGATGAAAAGTGCAGCCACTTGGTGGATTGAGCGGTGATGGCACCTCGCCTTGAATCGATACCATCTGCTGCTTCTGCTCCACACTATCCGGAATCTTCAAAATCGAATTTAGCAAAACCTGCGTGTAAGGATGCGTAGGTTTCTTGAACAATTCATCCGCCGGAGCCTGCTCAACCACCTCTCCTAAATAAAGAACCGCGATATCATCACTCAAATACTCCACTACTGCCAAATTATGCGAAATAAAGATATAAGTCAGGTTAAATTCCTTCTGCAAATCCTTTAGTAGTTGAATGACTTGAACCTGAATAGATACATCCAATGCGGACACCGGTTCATCACAAATAAGCAATTTGGGATTCAGTGACAACGCTCTGGCAATTCCAACCCGCTGCAACTGTCCACCTGACAGTTCATGCGGATAAGCGTATTGGACTTCAGAAGGCAAACCGACCCGCTCAAGAAGTTCGAGCACACGCTCATGCCGGCTTACTTTAGTTCCAATTTTGTGGATAGCCATTGCATCTTCAATAGCGTCTCCTACCGTCATTCTCGGGCTAAGGCTCGCCTTGGGATCCTGGAAAATAATTTGCATATCACGGCGCATCGCCCGCAGCTTCTCTTTATTTGCCTTTGATAGTTCAACGTCCTCAAAAAATATTTTTCCTTTGTCAGATTCGAGTAGACGCAAAACCATTCTCCCCAAGGTTGATTTTCCTGAGCCACTTTCCCCAACAAGCCCCAATGTTTTCCCTGCTTCCAGAGTAAAAGAAACATTCTCGATGGCATGCAGCTTTTTTCCTTGTACCCGAAAAGTTTTTGAGACATTCTCTACGCGCAAGAGCGGATTATTGGGCATAGGAAGCGACCTCCTCAGCATGATGGCAGGCGATCTGATGATCGGTGCTAAAATCTCGAAGCTTGGGAACCTCATTCTGACACCGCTCAGTTGTATAGAAGCAACGATCGGCAAATGGGCAGCCGGTCAATGTCTGTGTAAGTGTCTTTGCCGTCTTTGGAATAGGCATTATTTCTTTCCCCTTGTGGCCCACTTCGATAATGGAGCGTTTCAATCCAAGTGAATAGGGATGCGCCGCCTCACTTATGAACTTGTCCGTAGTGGCTTTCTCCATGATTTGGCCCCCGTACATCACGATGATTTTGTCACAAAAGTTGGTCGCAAGGCCAAAATCATGCGTTACCATCACTACGCTCATCCCATGTTTTCTGCGCAATTCCTGCAATAGTGCAAGAATCTGCATCTGCACAGTGACATCAAGCGCGGTTGTTGGCTCATCGGCAATCAATAATTGCGGTTCACATGCCAAAGCAATAGCAATCATGATACGTTGGCGCATACCCCCGGAAAATTCGTGAGGATAACTTTTAAACCGTGATTTGGGATCCGGAATCCCCATTTCATGCAAGAGCTGAATGGTTCGGTCAAAAGCTTCCTTCCGGTTTGCATATTGATGCGTCAGCATGGCTTCCATTATTTGATCCCCGATACGCATGATCGGGTTCAAACTGGTCATCGGATCTTGAAAAACAACGCCGATGTCACGTCCACGAATATCTTCTAATTGTTTGGGACGCATTTTAAGTAAGTCCTTACCATTAAACTGAGCTGTCCCCGATGTTATTTTTCCATTTTCGCGAATGAGCCCAATTGATGACATCAATGTAACGGACTTGCCGGAGCCACTTTCACCAACAATCCCCAAGGATTCATTTTCATTGATTGAAAAACTAACGCCGTTTACGGCATAAACTTCATCTTCACTGCGGGAGAACTTCACATGAAGGTCATCAATAGAAAGTAGCGGTTCACCCATATTAATTGCCTCCTTTCGGACTGAATGCTTCCTGGAGACCGTCTGCTACAAACAGAAACGAAAGCAAGGTTATTGCAAAGATACCTGCCGGAAAATACAGCAGCCACGGAAAGCCGAGAATATTCTCACTGGCTTGAGCAATCATACTCCCAAATGAAGGGATTGGCGGCCGAAGCCCCATGCCAAAAATACTTAAGCCTGCAATCTGGATGAGATCACCGGGAATCCCGAAGGCAAGAGAGACACCCATACTGCCGATAACATTCGGCAACATATACCTTCTAGCAATATGCGCCTGAGATGCGCCTAACGCTCTTGCCGCTTCCACCATCTCCCCGTCCCGCATACTCAGGACCAGACTTCGGATCAAGCGCGCATACCCCGCCCAGCCCGGAATCCCAATCGCTAGAATCAAAGATAAATACCCACGTCCCAGCATAATGACTAATATCAAGGCGAACAAAAATCCCGGCAAGGTCATCATGAAATCCACAGCACGCATAATAATCATATCGGCAATTCCGCCGCGCAATCCGGCCCATAAGCCCAATATGATCCCGATGATGAAGCTGACCAAAGTCGCGCCAAAGGCAATAATCAAAGCGCTTCGAACACTGAACAAGATCTGGCTGAACATGTCATGCCCCACATTATCCGTGCCAAAAATATGCTGCCATGTCGGCCCTTGATTGATGGCCAAAAAATCTCCCGTGCGATAATCATACGGAGCCACCCAAGGTCCGATAATCCCCGCGATCAAAAAAAGGACAACCCAGACCAAACCAATAACGGCAAGACGATGTCTTTTAAATCGCTTCCAACCTTGATAAAACTGGGATCTCTGAAGATTCTTTTTTCTCTTCAAAGCTACATCCGATTGAGTTGCTGCAACTGTGCCAGCCAATTGCTCCCCCTCCTAGGTTCGTATAGTCTGTGCCGCTTATAATCTGACACGCGGATCAATAAAGGCATAAATAATGTCAACAAGTAAATTCATAATCATAATCATGGATCCCAGCAGAAATACAGATGTGATGGCGAGCGGATAGTCGAAACTGGTAAATGCCGTCTGCATCACCTGACCAAGCGCTGGAATGGCGAAAATTTGCTCCACCCAGATCGTGCCCATCACTGTAAAAGCAAATTGAGGTCCGATGACGGTTATCATCGCTGTCAGCGAATTTTTGACACCATGCTTAAAAATCATCGGCCAATATTTGACGCCCTTAGCTTTTGCGGTCCGCATAAAATCCGACCTCATGGTTTCGATCAGACTGCCCCGCATATATCTGGCCACAACACCGACATTTGCCGCAGATAAACAAATAATCGGCAAAATTGCTTGCCTCCAGTGACCCCATCCCGTTACAGGCAGAATCCCTTGAAACACAACACCAAATAACAAAACCATAATCACCGCGAGAACAAATGCCGGAATGGCCTGACCCGTCAATGAGATGGTGCTTACAACATAATCGATCCAAGTGTTACGTTTGAGTGCTGCAATAATGCCAAGCGGAACCCCGATAATTACCGAAAGAACAACAGAACCAAATGCCAAAAGTGTACTGATCGGCAAAGCCTGCTTCAGTTGAGTCGCAATTTGCAAAGACGGATTCTGCATCGAATTACCGAAATCGAAGGTTAATTGATGCCATATATACTTCATGATTTGCTGCCACAGCGGTAAATTTAAACCATACCGGCTTTGAAATTGGTCCATGACTTGCTGATAGAGAACAGGGTTTTGCCCTTGCAGCGGAGCCAGTGCCGTAGCCATGGTATTCGTATTCATGAAACCGCCAGGTGAATAATACATCATGGTATAGCTGACTGAAATGACCAAAATTAAAGTGATAATGATTTGTAAAATGCGCTTTGAAATAAATTTCAATATGGTCAAATTCGACCCTCCTTTACCGATTCACGGGCACCATAATTGGCGCCCGCGATTGGTAATTATTCAACCCATTTAGGATTATTCTACAGATAAAAGATGCAGCCCATAGAAGTTGCCCCATGCCCAAGGATTTGATTGCACTCCTGTAATGCCGGGTTTTACCAAGAAGTATTGCTGTTGATAATACAACGGAATAGCATAAGCTTCTTCTAGCAGGTTATTAACTACCTTAGCCGCGATAGGAGCAGCGTCTTCGACGGTCAGCGCATTTACGAATTGCGCTTGCCACATTCTCAAATCTCTTAAGGTATCGGATTGATAACCGTTGTAGTATACCTGTACATCAAGTGCATTTTGATTCAACTTGCCACCTGGCGCGTTTGGTGCTACGAAGGTCCAAGCGGTTACAAAGGCGGCATGTTTTTCATCGTTATTTTTAGCATTTTTCCAAAGATCTACAATCTGTTGCCATTGTTCAGCGGCCGTTGGAAGCCCCGGTTGTTTCAGATAAGGCTGCCAATCCGCCGGTTGCTCTGCTGTCCATTTATCCAAAAAGGCGATATC
This sequence comes from Paenibacillus sp. FSL R5-0928, assembly GCF_037970385.1. Taxonomy (NCBI): domain Bacteria; kingdom Bacillati; phylum Bacillota; class Bacilli; order Caryophanales; family Paenibacillaceae; genus Paenibacillus; species Paenibacillus sp. FSL R5-0928. The sequence continues at coordinate 3,959,400 of NZ_CP150225.1, forward strand.
CTCTTTGGCAGCTTTTTCTAATGCTGCCCAGTCGCTCCATTCCACACCGGCGTTCTTATTGTCCGGATCTCCATATTTTTTAATGGCCGGTTTATAATAAGTTTCCTTGGTCCAATCCACGAATTGTTTCGTAGCTTCTAATGGAGCATCCAGCGTTCCTATGGAATATAGTTGCTGCGTTGCACCCATGTCCAAACTTCCTGGTTCACTCCAGTTTGTTGCGCCCGACGCCAGAATAAAGCCTGGTTTTGCATCGCCCTGAGGTCCGCTGTACTGATAAGCGTTAAACTGCGCCTCATTGAGCTGAACTAGCTCTGTTTTGATACCAAGATTTTGTTGCAGTAATTGACCTAACGCCAAAGCGATTTGCTCACCCTGAGCATCTACTTGCTTGACCCCAACATACAGCGATAAGGTTGGCAGACCTTTACCGCCTTCATAACCGGCATCCTTCAATAATTGTTTGGCTGCCTCGAGATCTTCCGGAAGTCCTTGCTCCAGTTTTTCCGTTGGCCAACCTGGTGAAGCAAAGATATTGGTCGCCCCGCCCATGCCGTTCAGCACCGATTCTACGATCGGTTTACGTTGGATCGCTTTGGCGATAGCCTGGCGCACCTCTTTTTTGTCATATGGAGATTCCGTTGTCGGGTTGCTCCAGAGCAAATATTTGATCGCATAAGTCGCTGCAGTATACAACTGGGACTTTAGCTCATCCGTTTTCTTCACGTATTGTAAATCAGACGCGCTTTGGATTAGAACAACATCCGCATGGCCGGACATATAATCCTCCACCGGCACGGTTGTTGCCGGAAGAACATGGATGGTCTCTACATTGCCGTGATTAAGCTGGCCAGCTGCACCTACATAATTCGGATTGCTCACCATGACGAGTTCACCGTTTGGTGTAAAAGATTTAACCATGTAAGGGCCATTGCTCACAAAATTCCCCGGTTCAAACCACTTACCAGGGTTCGCTTCGACCGCTTTAGGATTCATAGGCATCGACCCGGAAAGAACCATATCACCCAGAATCGCGTGAGGCAGCGTGGTCGTAATTTCCAGAGTGTAATCATCAACTACTTTTAGACCAACTTCTTCTTTACTTACAGATCCGGCATGGTATGCATATCCGTTCTTCACAAAATTAAGCACGCTTAGCCAAAGTTGTGCGGTTGTGTTAGCTGGATCCAATTGATACATATAAGAAAAATAAAAATCATGGGCGGTCACAGGATCGCCGTTAGACCATTTGGCATCTTTACGGAGGGTAAATGTCCAAGTTTTTTTGTCGTCGGAGACGGTATAACCTGTCGCAATTTTCGGAACGATTTCATTATCCTGATTGTAGCCATAAAGCCCTTCGAGCAAAGTTCCTTGCCCTACCAGAATTTGTCCTTGCCATTGTGTAGGATCAAGCGTCGGGATCTTTGGATTGAAAACGGTTACCGAACTTCCCGCCTTAATTTCAAGATCAGCAGCACCTTCATTCTTAACTGCCGTTTGACCCACATCACTGGTTGCTTTTACCGAAGTATTGCTATTGCCTGCAGCATTTTTACCGTTCTCATTGGCACTATTAGAGGAATTACTGCAAGCAGTCACAGATAACAAAGAAAATGACAGAAGTAGAGCTAAGAACGCGTTCTTTTTTTTCATCCTCAAGTGAACCCCCTCGTACATAGTCATGAATCTAAAAAATAACATTTTATTTTTTGTTATCTATGATGTTATCCTTCACCTTCTCATGTTTTGCCCCCCTAAATTTAAACTCAGATGTTTGTTTGTGAACTTTCGAATGTCTTCTTTTGAATTTCACTTAGAAAACTAAGAGTAATCGCTTACATTCTAAAATTTTCCACAAAGATTGTCAAGAAAAAATGTTACGTTAGTTAGCATAACTCGTTATAATTAATATAACTTATTTGTTGAATATGAATTTTTCGTTAATATTTTATTAGCTTTTTTAGTGTTATTTCGTAAATAACACTAACTTATTGACGAATTTTAGCTTATTTCTTGTAATGCTGTTATAAACGCTATAGAAGAACAAGTTCTATGAGTTCCATAGAACATAATAAAAAGAGTGTATCCCAGCAGTCATTTTATGACCTTTGGGATACACTCTGAACCATTGAGATATGGGAATCGGAATAAAATACTGCTATCGATACAAAATCAGAATAGGTGGACTCCGCCTCTACCGGAAATTATCTACACACTCATGTAGAAAGGCGTCTAGTGTGCGTGGATCTCTGCCGAGCAAACGCTTCACAGTGTCATTTGGACTTTCTGGCACCATCCTAGACATGGTTTGAATTTCCACAACGTGGTTCGCGAGCCAAGGAGGCAGATTCCCATGCTCAATAAGATTACGGAGTAGTACTTGAGGTTCCATGTTGATGTAACTTATCGGCCGATTAAGCAGGGCAGATAGTCGACTCGCGATCTGGGGATAACTGAAAATCTCCGAACCAGTAAGCGTATATATATGGCCTGATACCTTGTCGTTGGTCAGAGCTTCTGCGGCAACGTCTGCAATATCGCGACAGTCAATAAAGTTACACGGTGAAACGCCCATAGAGCCGAAGAAAACATTTTGGGTTGTGATCGTTGGTGCAAAGCGCATTAAATTTTGCATGAACGCATAAGGGCGCAATACGGTATGGGTGATACCCGATTCCCTCAACGTGTTCTCAATTACTTGATGCCAGCCCGCCACTGCCACTGGAGAGCTCTGCTCAAAGGCTGGACTGGATATTTTTACGATGTGTTTGATTCCAGATTCGGTGGCAATCTGAATGATTGAGGTTTCCAATTCGATTTGTCTTGGACTGTTGGACATGGCAAGGAAGAGCTGGCTAGCACCTGTAAACACGCGTCGCAGCGATTCAGGATCGGAAGCATCTACCCTTGCGACCTCAGTAGTCGATCGGCCTTTCTCTCCGATTTGATCACGCAACTTCTCTGGCTCTCTGCTCAGCGCCCTGACAGGTACACCAAGATCAACCAAACGTTCCAAAAGCGCACTTCCAATCGTACCTGTTGCTCCCATAATAACTATCATTTTTATCTTCTCCTTTTGGATGAAAAATTAGTTGTGACAGCAAGTCGCCACCGCCATGTCACTATCGTGCTCGCTATGAATCCAGACAACGGGAAATCGATCCAGACACGATTTACCCAGGCCAAGTGATTACTCGGATACATAATTTCTACTACAACAGATGTCATCCATGCAGCGTATAGCCCAAATGAGGACCCGGCCATTGCGAATAATCCTACCACAATCAAGTGAGGTGCACCGATGACCCATCGCAAACGGCCCACTCGGCTGTGCAACAAAAGTCCAATCATCAAGGCCATCAAGGCCGATGCACCGCCAATAGTAGTCAACGCCGCTATTTGAAGCCCCCTATCTACAGTAACCAATCCCCCGATACCTGCCATAATGGCAGGAGCAGCATAGGCCATTACAACTTCACGCCATAGTACAAAAGTCTTTTTCTTGGAACCAACAGCCTTGATGCTGTAAACATCTTCTGTCTGATTCGGGTATTTCATCTGGTTCATTTAGTTGCTCCCTTCTTCTTTGAAATAGTTCAACGATTGATTTCAGTAAATTATAATTAGGCACCTAACTATATAAGAGTAAAAAAAGGCTAGCTTCACTAGCCCAATTCTACTCATTACTGATGTTTCCCTTTGGTTTCGAGCCTAATTCGCCCGTAAGTGCTGAAATGCCCTGTGTAACTCGACCCAGCAAGTCGAGAAATACGCTGCGTTCTTCGATGTTGAGCAACCCCACCATCGCTTCCAACCGAGCGAAATGCTCAGGAGCCATTTCACGGAGCTTCTTCGCTCCTTCTTCCGTTAAAACGACTGATTTCTGACGGCCATCGTCTGAGCTTAATCGCCGAGATACTAGCCCATCTCGTTCAAGAATGTCGATAAGACCAGTCACTGTAGCACGTGTAACGCCTAGATGCTCCGCTAATTGCGAAGGCAACTCTTCTCCTTCGTTATCTTCAAGATCTGCCAATAAACGATAACGCCCTGTTGATAAACCGAATCTAGAGAAATGAATCTCAGAGGCGTGTCCAAGCATGGCTCCCGCTGCCATTAGCCTAGACGCGACGAGTATAGCCTGTGCGTCTATGTCTAGGTTATAACGATCAATCTGACGCTTGGATTGTACAAGCGAGGGAATAGCCTCAATGTCGTTTATTTTTTTATTATTGTTGTTCATATATGTAGTATGGTCCCTAACTACTTTTGTGTCAACTCATTTTTTTATAACTCGTCAACCCTGGAGTTATACAGTTGGATCTGGTTGTAACTCTATATTTCTCCCAAAGCTCGATCAATCGACCTTCAAGCTCTTCAATTCAAGAGGTCCTTTGCAACAAAATCTGTTGATGCTAGCTCATACCATGTGTGACGATAATTTTCCAGAGACTGCTTACTCCATCCTGTCTCTACGAGAATTCTTTTGGCACCTACAGCTGCAGCTGCAAGCATATCTGTTGAACCTACATCACCAAAACGCGCCGTCGTATAGTGAATATTGTGCTCTTATTTTCTAAAGTAGTAGAAGTTCTGTCCGCATCATTCTACTATTCAAATTTTAACTGAAGCGAATCACAAATTGGCATATAGCCTATCTTTTGATAGATGCTATTAGATGTGGGATTTGCTAAGTCCGTATATAAGACGCACTTAATAAACCCTTTATCCAATGCAAGTTGGCTTATTTGCGCCACAATTGAAGTAGCGTAACCCTTTCCGCGCTCATATGGAGGGGTATAAACAAATGCCACGCCAATTGCCGTCTGCATTTCCCTTGTATATCCTGCCATAGATACGGGTATCCCGTTGTCCTCTAAAATATAGAGTTTCTTCGATGCTATTCGGTAGAGGTAAGGGTCTGCATCTTGCGGGATGGACATTTCTGTTTTACCATAATTCCCCGCTGCATAAAATGCTTCAGCCCAGTATGGGAAAAAGTGAATATCCTTTTCATCTACCAATCGAACGATACCAACCTTTTGAATGTCTGGATTTACTGCAGTAAGTTCATATATACGTTGGCTCATCATTGTTTTAAAGGATATTCCCTTGCGCAAGGTATATTCTTTGGCAAAATACTCTGCCAAGGTTTTTTCGGTCATCACACCTGGAATTTCACGGTCTTTCAGCCCATCTATCAGACAGTTTATAGCTTCTGGGTTTATTATGTTGTCTGTTGCATAAAGCGTAATATTGTGTGGCGGTGTCATTATGGCGGTAAGTTGTATGCCCCTAGAATCTGAAATAGTTACCATAAGCCAATTTACAGGGTCACGCCAGTCTGTTTTGTCTTTTCCTTCATGCCCAATTATGATATTGCCAAGAGGAATCAAATTTTGTGCTTCATGACGCATCAGCATACCATAGGTATCATTGTAAAACTCATGCACATCCGTATACAACTTGAATTGCATTGCAATATCACCCTTTCATCTGCTCAACGTTTTTCCAGATTTTTCGAACTAATCGTTCTTCTTACAGTTTGTTGATTTTTCGCCTGCCAATTTAATAATTAATTAATGAAGACGCAAAAAACCCCATCCCATTAGGGACGGAGTTGCTCCGCGTTACCACCCTGATTGACGTTTATAATAAACGCCCTCTTAGCCATCGTCCAACAACGATGCTTCTTTGTAACGGTAGAATCCCGGTCCCATCTACTATAATTCGGGGGACAGCTCTGAGGTGATTTTTTGATTCGGATATCCGCTGCCTCGCACCAACCGGCAGTTCTCTGAACGGCGTTTCCAGATCTAATTGTCCTCTTCATCGCATTTGGTAATTATTAATTAAGTTTAATATAAGATAATAGGAATATTCTGTCAATAACTCAAACAACAATAGGGATCTCTAAACTTATATTGCTTCTAAAGCAGATAATCCAACTAATCATGCGACTATATGATTGCGGAGACTACACTACAGTCTGCTTATTTTCTTCATCAACACATAGCACCTGCTTAATCTGTTTCGATTAGCTTGGAGGTCAACTTCACTACTGGCCTGATATACTTCAAAAACCGCTCCGGATCGTGATAAACGTAATGGATTCTCCCAGGGGAAGTATCAAAGCAGTAACCAGTGTCTGCAAAATTAAAAGCTGCCATTGCCCTTTCCATCTTTTCCTCTACACTACGATTTTCCTGTTCATAATTGAATGGCCCATGTTCAAAAACAATATACTCGGCTTCGAGAACATCAATCATAAGCATTTGTGGAGGTACTTCACCTTTATAATCAAGAGGAAGACGTACACCAAAACACTCTGTACGTGGAATACCCCAATCGCAGAGTCTGCCATCCGGGTCATTAATGTAAGCCATAATCTGACCGCTGCCACCGTTAGATTCACTCCCACCATCGTCATCCAATTTGCCCTTGATACTATCGAGTAAGCCGCAAATAGTTTCGCAGTCCTGTCCTGTAATAAGGCTTTGCTTTTGCCAAAAATCCCAATACCCATTACTCTCATAGTTTTTAATGTGCAAAAATTTGTGAGTGGGAATGGTTACAAAATAAATGTCAAGATCATCTGTAGATTTCATCATACCAATCTCTCCAAATCCGAAAAAGTAGCGGTCGAAAGAGTTTATTTTTGTACGAAGGGCGACAGGCATAGGCCTTTTCCGGTATTCACTTGGAGTTACACCATATGTTCCCTTGAAAGCCCTGGTAAAAGCTTCATGTGATGAAAAACCATAATCAAAAGCAATATCCAAAATGCTCTTTTCACTATCCCGAACCTCTTTTAGTGCGAAGGCTAATTTTCTATGCCGTAGATAATCCCTAAATTGCATTCCCGATATTTCCTTAAATTTTCTCGTAGTATGAAATTCGGAATAACCTAACTTGTGAGAAAGAAATCGTAGCGTTATTGCTTCACTGTTACGATTCTTAATACACTCGTCAATTTCATTAACGATTATTTGGATTTGCTTGTGCCACTCGTACAAATGGTCTGTTCACCTCGTTTCAACCACTCTATAGTCATTGTAGAGTAATGGAATTTGCATTACTTGATTCTACTTGCGGAAAAGAGAGGAGAGGATATATTTGTTCCTTAAATCGCCCTGGAAAATATCAACGTTATCATTCAATGACAATTCAAACGTTTTGGTCCTACTATTTCGGAATCTCATCAGATTTCCTCTTTGCACTTAGTGGTCGGTGTATAACCCTATCGTTATGTCAAAGTATTTCCGTAAGCAGCTTAAGCGTGTCATGCATTCGCAGGATGGACAAGAAGCACGGAGTATCGGGAGGCATTAAACAAAAGGGCTCGGACCCGTTGAGACATGGGAGTGAAAATCACATGCCCTTACAGTTGTTCCAAGCCACCGCCTCCTCAATTTCCTTCTTATCTCACATTTAGCTAAAGGTAAAATCCTACGAATTCATGAGCCTGCGTGAGTATACTAAATCATTTCGGAGAAGTTCAATGCCCATCTCATTCCGGGTAATGGTGATGATTAGGCCCTGTTAGAGTCTCGCGAACGTGATGTAATCGACTTGGACAGGCTCTGCCAATTCGATCCGCAGTGCCCGGTTGATCTGTCCCCGGTGATATTGCCCATGTAAAATGACCTGCGACAGGATGTCACGGACGGACGTTCGGAACGGGACTCCGCTCTGGCTCGCATAGTCGATCATCACGTCCAAATCAAATTCCTCCAGCCCTTCGATATACACACGATATTGCTCGGCGTTTTCTTCGAACATCGTTCGGATCGCCGTCAGGTCTTCCGCTTCCTCCCACAACGAATATTGCGCACTGCCCTTGCCCTGCAATCGGGACAGCCAGACTCGTTCCGCAACCGCGACATGCCGAACCAGCTTCAGAAGGTCATTGTTCTTCATCTCACTCTCCTCGAGCGCTTCCAAGATTCGTGCGTCCGCCCAGTACAGGTGGTCCATCATGCGCTTGATCGTCTTCATTTCCATTTCCCCCTCTTCGTCTCATCTATTACTTGAACCTACTATTTCCCGCATTGATCATTTATTTCTCTAATCGTCATAATCTTCAGCAGTCCAAGGTTCTTTTTTTATCGCGCTCATTGGAATCAGGAGACGTGTATCGCCTTTTGGTTAGAATCAGAAAATATAAAAGATGAGACCTTTGCCCTCGGCTACAGTTTGGCTGTAGAAGCGCCGGATATCGTTAAAATGCTGTAGCAGGTAGGCAAAGAACGCATCCTTATCCTCGTCTGAAACAATATCAGGTTCAAGAGGATATACTTCTTCCTTGACCATGGCTGGGAAATCATACCGCAAGCGGAGCTGCGCTTCATCCAGCTCAGAAATAGCCTGAAGCGCTTCTGCAACTTGCTCAGCGCGTAAGGAAAACGCCCCGAATGAGCCAAAATCGATGCCTTTGTCTGACGTCAGCGGAACAACATAGCCAAGAGGGGCATCTCCATCGGAAATAGCTCCACAAAGCAAGTAGTGAATCGCCTCCCAGGATCTATCAATGTCCAGTCCGGGATAATCATCTATTTTCAAGCTCTTCAATGCAATGTCGCCTGCAATAATTTGCTGCACTAGGTTGTCATCCATTGCGAAGTAATATCCACGCATTCCCATGATGTCATCCTTCCTTCCATTCTAGTAGTGACTATACTGCCCTATCAAAATGTAACCTTTGAATTTATCCCGTAGGATAAAAAAAGAGTGAAGATCAGCCCCCTACGTAATCATAATATCTTGTGCACACAAGTTACTACATCCCGTTTAAAATAGGTGCGTCCTACACTCTTTAACTAATTAATTTTATGTGTAAAAGATATGGTCACCCACAGCCGACACTGAAACCATATCCTCTATACGGCGAGTCCGACTAATAGTCATGACTATGGACCCAGCTGACGCTATTGGCGAATTTATAGCCGTTGGAGCAAGTTTGCGGACTCCAGTGCTGTATTCTCCCGCAAGCGGTGCATCTATAGCCCTTTACGCCCATAACGACTATGGGGTCCGATAGCAGTCCAAAAAGGATGTATTCCCGCGCTTAAGATCAACTGTGTCCGATAGCGGCTTTGTACGTGCAAATTCGCTGTAATCATCCATGATCCATTCAAGCTTCCAGTTAGACTATGACTCCACTGTTAATTGACCCGTATCCATATTATTGAGCACAAGTTTGCCTTCCAGCGGGGTTCCGTCTTCGCTCGTAAGCTTCAGCTTTCCCGTACGGCCTTTTTCTATCAATGCCTTTACTTGAGTATCTGTAAGGGTACGTCCGTGGTTTTCTTTCCAGATCACGAACTTGCAGCCTTCTTTGTAATGAGAGCAGCCGTAGCCTTTTTTACCCATAAAAATCATCCCGCCACAGCCAGGACGCGGGCAGTTTCCGATAATTTTCGGACCGGAATTTGCTGATTCCTCTTCATTAGCTGGTTTACGTTTTCTTGGCGCGGCAGGTTTATCGCTGGTTTTACGAGATGTACCTCCACCACTCCGACCTTTAGCCCCTGTATTCACAGAAGGAGTTTCCCCTTCAAAAGAAGTTTTGGACGCCCGAGACTGCACACGAACCTTGTCCACGATCATGCAGGCAAATCTTTTTACATTCTCCATAAATTGTCCGTCCGACGCCGTTCCTCTGGATATCTCGTTCAAGCGACGTTCCCACTGGCCGGTCATTTCAGGTGAAGTCAACAGCTCGATGCCCGCTCCACGTATCAGTTCAATAGCCGTTCGTCCTTTTTGCGTGATGGCGATTTTTTTACCTTGCATTTCAATGTATCCGACATTCTTAAGCCGTTCAATGGTTGCAGCACGTGTGGCTGGAGTGCCTAACCCTGAATCCTTCATAGCATCCCGAAGCTCTTCGTCCTCAATCTGTTTTCCGGCACTTTCCATCGCTCTAAGCAGCGTGCCTTCTGTATAGTGTTTTGGCGGCTGTGTATCCTTCTCTTTAACAATCGCATCACTACAGATCACTTCATCTGCCGGAGCAATTGTGAACGGTTCATTCACTTCAATCTCTTCGTCTTCCTCATCATCCTTGTTTTTTCCCTTGGACGACTTCGCTTTATCTTTCTTCTGGTCCGCGTAAATGACCTTCCAGCCGAGACTTAATAATTCCTTAACAGTAGTTTTGAACTTTTCGTCCTCTACATCAGTCATAACCGTATGCACTTTATATTCCGCAGCCGGATAGAACTGTGATAAAAAGCGCCGCACAATCAAATCATACAGCTTTCCCTCATCCGCACTAAGCCCTGTTGCTTTTCTATATGTAGGCAAAATCGCATGGTGATCCTCGACCTTCGAGGGATTGCAGATAAATTTATTTCCTTTATGAACGAGATTACGATTCGCGCCTTTCACCCATTCATCATAAGCCGTCCCTTGGAGCGCAGATAAAGTCTTATGCATCTCCGGAATATTCTGTTCTGTAACATAGTTAGAATTTGTCCGCGGATAGGATATCACCTTATGCTTTTCATATAACGCTTGTGCGATATCGAGTGTTTTTTTAGCGGAAAAAGCGTACTTCCCATTCGCCTCCCGCTGCAACAGCGTCAAATCATACAGTTTATTCGGATACTCTTTCGTTTCCTTAACCTCATAAGAGTCAATTCGTCCCGGTTTTCCTTTGACCTTGGCAGCCAGCGCCTCCGCCTTCTCACCATCAGTGAGCCGGTCACCCTGCCACATACCTTTATAAGTCATTTCATTTTGTGTAAAATGGCCCTCTACCTCAAAAAACTTAAGAGATGAGAACGCCTCAATCGTCTTCTGGCGATCATAAATAAGTGCAAGTACTGGGGTCTGAACTCTCCCCACCGACAGCAGCACATTATGTTTCGTAGTAAATGCACGTGATCCGTTCATACCGATTAGCCAATCGGCTTCACTGCGCGCTTTTGCCGCTTTTGTTAGATTCTCGTACTCCGCCCCATCCTTTAGCTCTTGAAATCCTTTGCGGATTGTCTCTGGTGTCAAATCGGAAATCCACAGCCGTTTCACAGGATGTTCAAGCTTCAAATGCCGCTGAATGAGCGAAAATATATGCTGGCCTTCCCGCCCGGCGTCACAAGAATTTACTAGCAGATCGCTTCGTTTAGCCAGCTCTCCGATTACCTTCAGCTGATCAATGGTCCGCGCATTAGGAACCAGCTTGAATTGGTCCGGAATAATGGGAAGATCATTAATATTCCATTTTTTGTATTTTACATCATATGCATCCGGCTCAGCCAATCCTATTAGATGCCCTATTGCCCATGTAATAATGTACTGCTCCCCTTCAAGATAGGAACGGTAATTTTTAGCCTTTGGTTCTATTGCGGCGGCGATATTCCGCCCCATGTCCGGTTTCTCCGCAATAATAAGTGTCTTCAAAAACATTCGCTCCTTACCTTCTCGTTCTTAAGTCCAAAATAGGTCCAGTACTCTATTATAACATTAACCTCGGTTTTTTTTAATCGACCGGACTTTTCATAGTCTTTCGTTTGTTTTAAAATAAGTTGGTATAAGCGTATTCATGTATCGGAGGGAAACAAACCTTGTATGAGAATCACAGATTTACAGAACCTTTTTCTGATCGAAGCCTCTCTGCCCTGAAGGCGGATTGTGAGCAGTGCTTCGGCTTATGTTGTGCCGCATTACCTTTTGCTGCTTCCGTAGATTTCGCTAGAGACAAAGACGCTGGACAGCCGTGTCACAATCTACAGTCGGACTTTCGCTGTGGTGTACATACAGAGCTAAGAGAATTAGGCTACCGTGGTTGTACGGTCTATGACTGTTTTGGAGCTGGGCAAAAGATTTCTCAAGTCACTTATGCTGGAGAAGACTGGAGGAAAAAGCCGAAAACTGCGAAGCAGATGTTCGAGGTATTTCCGATTATGTGGCATTTGCACGAGCTGCTTTGGTATTTACATGAATCTTTGAACCTAGAAATAACCCGTACAATCCATACTGAGCTGCAAACAGCTCTCGATGAAACAGAACAGCTCACCTTACTCAATCCTGAAGCTCTTATAAAGGTGGATGTTTCCGCTCATCGAGCAAAAATCAATATGTTACTGTTGCAGGTCAGTGAAATTGTAAGAACTGACGCTCGTCGTAAACTAAAAAAATCCACGAAGAATTTCAGTCGAGGTGCCGACCTTATGGGAGCAAAGCTCAAAGGAGCTGATCTTAGAGGTGCCAACTTGAGAGGAGCCTATTTAATAGCCGCAGACCTTAGGGATGCTGATCTCAGAGGTGCAGACCTTATTGGAGCAGACTTTCGCGATACTGACCTCAGAGGTGCTAATTTAGCAGAAGCTCTCTTTCTCACCCAGGCACAGATCAATGCGGCAAAAGGCAATACTCTCACGAAATTACCAGCAGCACTCTTGTGCCCTGATCATTGGCACTCTCATTAGATTAAAAAGATCATTTATATCAGCGGTGAATAGAATTTTTTGATCTGAGACACAGCTTCCATAATTTCTAAGACTTCTTTCTCCGCTGTGTTTCGTTCCAGATACTCTACTCTTCCCTGAGATGCTTCCTTGCCAACAACTATTGATAAAGGTATCCCGATCAAGCTTGAATCTTTAAATTTCACGCCAGCGCGTTCATCCCTATCATCGATCAGCGTCTCAATGCCAAAATTGGTTAGTTGATCATAGAGACCTTCTGCAACCGTCCGCTGCTCACTATCCTTGACGGCCATTATCAAGATATGAACCTGATAAGGTGCCAATGCTGCTGGCCACATTAATCCATCCTCATCATGATGCTGTTCAGCAATAGCGGATAAAAGCCGTGAGATACCAATTCCGTAACAGCCCATAATCATAGGTTGACTTTTGCCTGAAGAATCTAAGTAAGAAGCGCCTAGCTTTTCACTGTATTTAGTACCTAATTTGAAAACATGACCCACTTCAATCCCTTGATGAAAATGCAAAACACCCTCCAAACAATGCGGACAAACTTCACCTTCTGCTACATTCCGTAGATCCCCCACATGCTCAAGCGCAAAATCTCTACCTGGTACTACGTTACGGAAGTGATAATCTTTTTCTCCCGCCCCTGTAATCCCTTGGGTCATATCTGCTACTGCTGCATCCACTAGGACAGTCAGCGTTAAACCCACAGGTCCTACAAATCCACTCTCTACACCGGCTAAGGATTTCACTGCCTCGTAGTCAGCAAGCTTAATCTCATTCATTCCTAAATATTTACTTACCTTAATTTCATTGACTTCATGATCTCCCCGGACCAGAACAGCAAAAATCTGTCCGTCACCTTCATAGATTAATGTTTTAATTATCTGCTCTGGCCGGATATCTAGCTCCTGCTCTAGTTGCTCAATTGTGCGCAAATCAGGAGTGAAGAACTTCTCTATCTCCGGTACTTGCATGACAACTTCATTTTTTGCAGGCCGCACGGACTCTGCCTGTTCCAGATTGGCCGCATAATCACAAACGGAGCATGCAGCAATCGTATCCTCCCCAATCTCAGCCAGCGCCATAAATTCATGACTGCCACCCTCGCCTCCAATCGCACCGGAATCCGCATGGACAGCACGGAATTTCAATCCACATCGCTCAAATATCCGGTGATAAGCCTCGAACATTTGGATATAAGATTTATCGAGACCTTCCATGTTTGTATCAAAAGAGTAAGCATCCTTCATCAAAAACTCTCTGCCTCTCAGCAGTCCAAAACGTGGTCGGCGTTCATCACGGAACTTGGTCTGAATCTGATATACGGTAATAGGAAGCTTACGATAAGAGCTGATCTCATTCCGTACGAGTGTGGTTACTACTTCCTCATGTGTAGGACCTAGTATGAATTCCCGCTCATGACGATCCCGCAGCGTCATCAACTCCTTACCGTATACCTCATATCGGCCTGATTCTTTCCAGAGCTCCGCAGGCTGCATAGATGGCATCAATACCTCCTGAGCCCCAGAGAAATCCATCTCATTCCGCACAATCGCTTCTATTTTCCGTAAAACACGTCTTCCAAGCGGTAAATAAGTGTACACACCCGCTGCTAATTGGCGAATATATCCCGCACGCAGCAGTAGCTGATGACTGCTTGTCTCCGCCTCTGAAGGTGCCTCACGCAGAGTTGTTAATAAAAGATTACTTTGACGCATATTTGTACCCTCCCTAAAAAATGAACACTCTAAACGCAAAAAGACACATTCGTCAGGGACGAATGTGTCGTGATACCACCCTTATTTAACCGCCAGCCCATACATAGTCTACATGGCGATCCTCGATCGAATAACGGCCGATTCCGGCAGCGGTTGTACGCTGCAGCTACCCAGGCAGGATACCATCCACACGTATTTGAGGAACCTTTCAGCCGGTGAGTTCCCTCTCTGTTCTAACGCTTCTTGGACCGTAAGTCCTTGGTCAATGCTTTTGTCATTTAAATATTGTATTAAATCTATATGAAAATAATATTTCCGTCAAGCGTCGGCTCCAAAAAAAAGCCGCTTCTCCAGCAGGTAAACTGCTTTTGAAACGGCTTCTTAAATTAAAGCCTAGACAAGAACGCTTGAGCCCATCAGATATTTATCCACTTCACGTGCAGCTTCGCGACCTTCGTTGATGGCCCAGACCACCAAACTTTGACCACGACGCATATCCCCAGCAGCAAACACCTTATCCACGTTCGTGTTGAACTTGCCGTAACGTGCTTTCACATTGGTACGACGATCGGTCTCCAGTTTAAGCTCCTCAACAATATCTTGCTCTGGTCCATCGAAACCAATAGCGATAAGAGCGAGTTGAGCAGGATATACAGCTTCTGTTCCAGGAACGGGCTGATAGATTTTACGACCTGTCTCATCCACGATCCGGCGGATCTGCACGGTATGAAGCTCCTTCAAGTTCCCCTCTTCATCCCCAACAAATTTAGTGGTCATGATTGAGAATTCACGCGGATCATCACCAAAAATAGCTTTCGCTTCTTCTTGCGCATAATCCAAGCTGTACACATTCGGAAATTGCGGCCAAGGATTAGCAATCGGATCCCGTTGCAGAGGCGCTTTTTCATGTGTACCAAATTGAGTGATACTGCCGCAGCCATGACGAAGTGCTGTGGCAACACAGTCAGAACCTGTATCCCCTCCACCCAAGACGATTACATCTTTACCTTCAGCGGATACATAGTTACCATCCTCCAGATTGGAATTCAAGTAACTCTTGATCGTTCCATTTAAATAATCCATGGCATACATAACGCCCTTAAGCCCACTGCCTTCAATGTTGAAACGGCGTGCTTTAGTAGCTCCACCACACAGAACAACCGCATCATATTCATCAACAAGCTGCTGAGCCGGAATGTCTTTACCGATCTCAGTGTTCACCACGAAGTTAATTCCTTCAGCAGCCAGCAAATCTACACGACGTTGTACAACTTTTTTATCAAGCTTCATAGTAGGTATTCCATATGTCAGCAGTCCGCCAATGCGGTCACTGCGCTCAAATACAGTTACAGTGTGTCCAGCCTTGTTAAGCTGTGCTGCCGCGGCAAGTCCAGCAGGTCCAGAGCCTACAATTGCAATTTTTTTGCCAGTCCGTTTCTCAGGAGGATTAGGTACAACCCAGCCCTCTTCAAAACCCTTATCAACGATCGCAAGTTCAATTGTTTTGATGGTTACCGGCTGTCCGATCAGACCCACTGTGCAAGAGCCTTCACATGGGGCGGGACAAATACTGCCTGTGAATTCAGGAAAGTTGTTTGTCTTATGCAGACGTTCCAGTGCTTCTTTCCAGAGTCCACGATACACCAAGTTATTCCACTCCGGAATTAAATTGTGTACTGGACAACCTGAGGTCCCGCCAGCCATATCAATACCTGTATGGCAATAGGGGGTTCCGCAATCCATACAGCGTGCGCCCTGTGTCCGAAGCTCGTCCTCGGATAAATGATGGTGGAATTCTTCCCAGTCCTTTACCCGCTGCTCAGGATCCCGATCACCTGGGAGCTGCCGTTTATACTCCATAAAACCTGTAGGTGTAGACATGTTTACGTTTCCCCCATCCGTTCTCTTCGTGTTGAAGTATAGTACATTGTAGCATATTGCGGCTTCGTATGGTTGTCAGCAACGCAATGAAGTACCTGCACATTCTATTCTATACCTATACATAATCATTTCTAATTTTAATTATAGTAACATTCATCACTTTTGCACAGTAATGGATAAATCTACTGATTATTTGTACTATTTCACATGTTATGTCAGAGAAAACGTTTTATTGCTATTCCGTACGTTCATAAACAAGGAAACGGTAATCATACGGATTCTTCTCATCACGAATTCCCTTGATATTGGAGACCTCTTTCCACATCCTCCAGTCAATCTCAGGAAACCGGGTATCTCCTTCAAAATCCTGATCGATCTGCGTCAACATTAGCTTGTCAGCATACGGCAGCATCAAGCGATAAATTTCTGCACCACCGATCACCATCAGCTCATCTTCTTTTCTACCCTCGCTGAGAGCCTCTTCAAGCGTGTGTAGAACCACTGCACCTTCAGCTGAATAATCAGTATCCCTAGTTAGAATTAGGCTCGTTCTGCCCTTCAAGGGCTTGCCTCCGAGCGAATCCCATGTTTTGCGGCCCATTAGCATTCTTTTGCCCAATGTTTCTGCTTTGAAATAAGCAAAATCCAGCGGTAAATGCCAAGGCATGTCGTTATCTTTTCCTATGACATGATTGGCACCCATTGCCCATATTAAGCTAATACTCATGAAGTTCCCTCCTTCCTTCATACTAAATTAAAAAACTACGCTGCCAGAAATTATATTTGCGAATCTTAATTTATAACAATTACGTTATACTGCGATCGGCGCTTTTATCGAAGGATGCGGATTGTACCCCTCAATGACCAGATCTTCCAGTTCAATATCAAAAATTGATTTCTTCTGTGAATTAATAACCAGTGTAGGCAATGCTCTTAATTCTCTTGATAATAGCTCTTTCACTTGCTCAACATGGTTTGAATAGATATGCGCATCACTAATGCTGTATACAAACTCACCTACTTCTAGACCACATTCATATGCAATTAAATGCGTAAGTAATGAGTAAGATGGAATATTGAAGTTTGCCCCGAGAAAGGAGTCAGCACTGCGTTGCAGCAAGTGGCAGCTTAGTTTACCATTTGCAACATAGAACTGGAACATAACGTGGCAGGGCGGTAACGCAGCTTTACTTCCTTTTGTTCCGGCATTTATAACATCTTCCGGGTTCCATGCGCTCACGATTAAACGCCGAGAATCAGGATTTGTTTTGATCTGATGAATAACGTCTTGTAATTGGTCAATTGATTCACCAGTAGAAGATGTCCAATTCCGCCATTGCTTACCGTAAACATTCCCTAGCTCACCATATTTCGCGGCAAACTCATCATCTTCTAAGACATGATCACAGAATGATTTCATCTCTGCTTGATACACTTGATTAAAATCTTCATCAACTAAACAACGATTCCCGAAGTCTGTCATATCTGGGCCAACATATTCGTCTGATTCAACCCATCTTTTAAAAGCCCATTCATCCCAAATATGATTATTATTTTTCAATAAATAACGAATGTTGGTATCGCCTTTAATAAACCACAATAACTCACTTGCAATTAAGCGAAACGGTGTACGTTTTGTTGTAAACAGCGGGAACCCTTTTGATAAATCAAATCGCATTTGATAACCAAAAACACTAATTGTACCAGTTCCTGTACGATCTTCTTTTTTTACACCATGATCTAAAATATATCGTAAAAAATTCAAATAGGTTTGTTCTAACTCATTCGTCAATGTACTGCACCTCCGTAATATTACACCTCATATATTATATCTGAAAAATCCGAATTTTGTAGAAGGTAAGATAATTTTTAAATATATTTAATAATCGGGTTACATATTCAATTATAAAGGATTGGTTCAGCAAGTGTATCTTTACTCCGCTATCCTAAGCTCCACTCTGGCCCCATAAGCACGAACGTTTGCTTGTCCACCCACAGGAAAGGTAATCATCGGCGATGTATGTCCAAAGTCCACGTCTGCGATCACAGGAATATCAGATAATTCTTCTTTTGAGCGGATAATTGTAGTTAGCAGCTTCTTTGACATACGCGATTCTTTTTGGAATCTGCCGATCACCAACCCTTTGACCTCTTCAAACTCAGGCTGATGAATTAGGGATTGCAGATCTCGATCAAAGGTTGCAGGTGCTGACTCATAATCATCCTCGATGAACAAAATAGAATTCTTTAAACTAGGCATATACTCTGTTCCCTGCAAAAGATTTAAAGTGCATAAATTGCCACCAATAATCGTTCCTTTCGCTTCCCCATCATTGATAATGAACGGACCTTCATTTTTAATAAATATCCGGTTTTCCTGATTCAGATACCACTCATCATCACTCCAATGCTTGGAAGGCTGCACGAGAATTTCTTTATTGTCCATCATCAGCCTGCGGAAATATTCGATGGTATATTCATTATCGTGGAGCATCGCAAATGTGGAAAAATGCGGCCCGGAGTATGTAACTAATCCTGTTTGAGCATAAATCGCATTACTTAGTGCAGTAATATCCGAATAACCACATAAACGCTTTGGATTCTCCGCAATGATTGAATAATCTATATAACGCAGCAGCTGGTTACTATTGAAGCCTCCAATGGTCGTTAATATTCCTTTCACTTTGGGGTCTAAAAAGGCTTCGTGCAAATCCTCAATTCTCGAATCAATAGAAGAGGAAACAAAATCATCCGTCTCAAAAGAATTTGTTGAAATGGATATCCGAAAACCTAACCGTTCAAGCTGCTCTTTGGCAATTTTTCTTTGCTGAGCATCGATTAATGACAAACTTCTGGAAGGAGAGATAATACGCAGCTCATCTCCAGGCTTTAATTTATCAGCTCTCATCATTGAACCTCCCTATATTCATGAATTACAGATTAGGTAATTACTCTTCCTTCCAGTATATCTCTTTTCAAAAAAGTGGAAAACAAAAAAAAAAGGCGGAACGCATTTGCGTCCGCCTTTCTGTTGCCTGCTAGAGCAATTTTGGAGAAAAATTATTTCATTACATGAATTGGGTGACCTTCAACCAATTCAGCAGCTTCCATGACGATTTCGCCAAGGGTTGGATGCGCGTGAATAGTCAAGGCGATATCTTCAAGCGTTGCGCCCATTTCGATTGCCAAACCAAGTTCAGCGATCAAGTTGGATGCTTCGATACCAACGATTTGAGCTCCCAGTACCAAATTGTTCTCGGAGTTAGCAACAATTTTGATAAAGCCCTCTGGGCTGTTCAAAGATACTGCGCGACCATTTCCTGCGAATGGGAATTTGCCGCTTTTCACTTTGTAGCCTTTGTCTTTTGCTTCTTTCTCAGTCAAACCAACGCTTGAGCACTCAGGATCTGTAAATACAACAGCTGGGATGACTTTGTAGTCAACAACAGATGTAAGTCCTGCGATTGCTTCTGCAGCGATTTTACCTTCGTAAGAAGCTTTGTGAGCCAAAGCAAGACCTGGAACAACATCGCCGATAGCGAAGATGGTAGGAATGCTTGTGCGTCCTTGGTGATCAACTTTGATCAATCCGCGCTCGTCGAGCTCAAGACCGATCAGGTCCAGACCAAGTTCACCGTCAGTGTTAGGACGACGACCTACAGTAACAAGCAAGTAATCTGCTGTAACTTCTTTGGACTCGCCACCAACAGAGTATTTCACGGTTACTTCTTTGTCGTTCTGAACAGCACTTTCAGCTTTAGCGTTAGTTACGATTTCGATGCCAGTTTTAGCCATGTTTTTCGCAACAAGACGAGTCATATCTTTATCGAAGCCTGGAAGTACAGTATCCAAACCTTCGATGATTGTTACTTTAGTGCCAAATTTAGAGTACATTTGACCAAGCTCGGCACCGATGTATCCACCACCGATTACGATCATGCTCTTCGGAATTTCTGGAAGTTCCAGAGCTTCAGTCGAAGACAGAATACGTCCGCCGAATGGGAAAGGTTTAAGTTCAATTGGACGGGAACCTGTAGCAATGATGCAGTGTTTGAAGCGGTAACGTGGAGATTCATGATCATTGAACACACGTGCTTCTGTGTCGCTGATAAACATGCACTCGCCGTTAAATACTTCAATTTTGTTGCCCTTCATCAAGCTAGTCACACCGCTAGTCATTTTTTTAACTACGCTGTTCTTGAACTCTTGAGTTTTGGCAAAATCCACTTTAACATTCTCAGCTGTAACGCCGAAAACTTCACCATGCTGTGCAGATTCAAATTGATGTGCAGCAGCGATCAAGGCTTTAGAAGGAATACATCCACGGTTCAAACATACACCGCCGAGTTCCGATTTATCCACGATGAGGACTTTTTGGCCGAGCTGGGCGGCACGAATTGCCGCCACATACCCACCAGGACCTGCACCAATGACCAATGTATCAATATCTAGTGAAGCGTCTCCTACTACCATAATTATACCTCCATAACCAGCAGCTCAGGATTATTGAGCAGCGATTTAATGTAGTTCATAAAGTTTTGAGCAGTCGCACCATCGATAATACGGTGGTCAAAGCTGAGTGACAACGCCATTACTGGAGCAACTACGATTTCACCATTTTTCACAACTGCTTTTTCACTGATACGGCCAGTTCCGAGGATAGCCACTTCAGGGAAGTTGATGATTGGAGTAAAGAACATACCGCCAGCAGAACCGATGTTACTGATGGAGATCGTGCTGCCCTTCATTTCGTTAGCAGACAATTTACCGTCACGGCCACGAACAGCCAAGTCAGTGATGCTGCTAGCGATCATCCAAATGCTCTTACGGTCAGCGTCTTTGATAACTGGAACGATCAAACCGTTTGGTGTATCAGTAGCGATACCGATATTGTAGTATTTCTTGTAGACAATTTCGCCTGCTTCTTCATCAATCATAGCATTAAGTGCTGGGAATTGACGGGAAGCTGCAACAAGAGCCTTAACGATGAATGGAAGGTAAGTAACCTTAACGCCTTTTTTCTCAGCAATAGGTTTCATACGCGTACGGAATGCTACCAGTTCAGTAACATCTACTTCATCCATGATGGTTACGTGCGGAGCAGTGTAAGCCGATTTAACCATTGCGTTGGAGATCGCCTTACGAATACCCTTGAATGGTACACGTTCTTCTTCAAGACTAACGTTACCGCTAGCTGCTGCAGGTGCTGCTTTAGCTTCGGTCTTAGCAGCCTTAGGAGCTTCAGACGCCGCTGCTGCTGCAGGAGCCGCAGGTGTAGAACCACCTTTCAAGAAGGCTTCTACGTCTTCACGAGTGATTTTGCCACCTTTTCCAGTTCCGTTCACTTTGGAAATATCCACTTTTTGCTCACGAGCAAATTTGCGAACGCTTGGTGTAGCCAATACATCGCGGTCAGGAGCTGGTGTTACACCTGCAGATCCGCCTTCTTTAGCATCAGCAGGGCTTGTTGCTGCAGGGGAAGAAGTAGTGTTTGCACTTCCTTTTGCTGCATCAGCTTCAGCAGATGCATGACCTTCTTGTTCAGGAACGTCGCCTTCAGCAGCGATAATAGCAACAACTTCGCCTACGCGGCAAACTTGGCCATCTTTAGTCAGAACTTCCAATACAGTACCATTCACTGGACATGGAACCTCAACTACCGCCTTGTCATTTTGAACTTCCATGATGATGTCATCATCAGTTACCTTGTCACCGGCTTTGATATGCATTTTGATGATTTCACCTTCATGCAGACCTTCACCCAGCTCAGGGAAGCGATATTCAAAATTCGATGCTTTGTTAGATGCTGGAGCAGCTGGTGCAGCTGGCGCTTGAACAGCAGGAGCTTCAGTAGCAGCACCCTCTTGATCAGGCACGTCACCTTCTGCTTCGATAATAGCCACTACTTCACCGACACGGCATACTTGACCGTCTTTAGTCAGAACTTCCAATACAGTACCGTTTACTGGGCAAGGCACCTCAACTACCGCCTTGTCATTTTGAACTTCCATTACGATATCATCATCCGTTACCTTGTCACCGGCTTTGATATGCATTTTGATGATTTCACCTTCATGCAGACCTTCACCTAGTTCAGGAAATCGGTATTCAAACTTTGCCACTTTGAAAACCTCCTCGTGAAATTGGGACTAACCTTATGATTTAAACTTTATAAGATGAAACAACGTTGTCATCCATATGGATGACAACTGTTTCTCGTAAAAATATTTAGAATTCCAAAACTTTCTTCACGCCTGCAATAATACGCGCAGGGTTTGGAAGCCATGTATCTTCAATTTGTGCAAATGGATATACAGTGTCAGGACCTGCGATACGAAGCACAGGAGCTTCTAAGTGCAGTAGAGCTTTTTCATTGATTTGTGCGATAACTTCAGCAGCTACACCCGCACTCTTTTGTGCTTCTTGCACCACGATAGCACGGTTAGTCTTCTTCACAGACGCTACAATAGTGTCGATGTCGATCGGACTTACAGTACGAAGGTCGATAATTTCAACATTAACGCCTTCTTTTTCGAGTTGCTCGGCTGCTTTGGTAGCTGTATGTACCATCAGCCCGTAAGTAATGATCGAAACGTCAGAACCTTCACGTACTACGTTCGCTTTACCAAGTTCAACTGTATATTCACCTTCTGGCACTTCAGCACGGAATGCATGATAAAGGTTCAAGTGCTCCATGAAGAATACAGGGTCATTGTCGCGGATAGACGCGATTAAAAGTCCCTTAGCATCATATGGGTTTGAAGGAATTACAACTTTAATCCCTGGGCTTTGTGCAATCAAACCTTCGAGTGAGTCAGTATGAAGCTCAGCAGCCTTAACTCCGCCACCAAAAGGAGTACGGAATACTACTGGAGCATTATATTTACCGCCAGAACGCCAGCGCAGACGTGCCGCTTGAACAACGATCTGATCCAGAGCTTCAAAGATAAAACCTACGAATTGAATTTCTGCAATTGGGCGGAAGCCTTGTACACCAAGACCAAATGCCAGACCGCCGATAGCGGACTCAGCTAGTGGTGTATCAAAAATACGATCTTCGCCAAATTCCTTTTGCAGACCTTCTGTTACACGGAAAACGCCACCTACATTACCAACATCCTCTCCGAAGATAAGAACGTTAGGGTCACGATTCAGTTCAACGCGCATCGCGTCGCGGATCGCTTCTTTCATATTCATTTGTGCCATTGCCTGATATCCCCCTTATTCAAAATCGGCTTTTTGCTCTTCCAGATGTTTAGGTGTTACTTCGAACATGCTGTCGATCAAGCCAGGTATTGTCATTTTTTCGGTTTGTTCAGCTTTTTTGATCTGCTCGTTAACAGTAGCTTTCGCTTCATCTTTCACGCGCAGTGTATCTTCTTCAGTCCAAAGACCTTTCTTCTCCAAATACTTGGCAAGACGGGCGATTGGATCCTTTTCACTCCACTGTCCTTCTTCTTCTTTCGAACGATATTTACTTGCATCGTCAGAAAGGGAGTGTGGACGGAAACGGTAAGTTACAGCTTCGATCAATGTAGCACCTTCGCCGTTGCGTGCACGTTCAGCAGCATCGCGTACAGCACTGATTACTGCAAAGATGTCCATACCGTCAACCTTAATCCCTGGAATACCAGCTGCAACCGCTTTGTGAGCGATCGATTTGGAAGCCGTTTGTTTAGCGAACGGAGTCGTAATCGCGTAACCATTGTTTTGAACAAAGAAGATTACAGGCAGTTTAAAACGACCAGCAAAGTTCAAGCCTTCGTAGAAGTCACCTTCTGAAGAACCGCCATCACCAGTGTAAGTAATTGCAACACTCTTTTGTTTTTTCAATTTGAAGCCCATAGCAATACCAGTAGCGTGCAGGATTTGCGCACCAATGATAATTTGTGGCATCAATACATTAACACCATCAGGAATAGCTCCACCATGTTGGTGACCACGGGAATATAAGAAAGCTTGGTACAATGGAAGTCCGTGCCATACTAGCTGCGGAATATCACGGTAGCCTGGGCATAAGAAGTCTTCTTTCTCCAAAGCGAACTCACTACCAATCATGGTAGCTTCTTGACCGGATACCGGTGCGTAGAAACCAAGACGACCTTGACGGCCAAGGTTTACTGCACGATCATCCCAAGTACGGGTAAATACCATACGATACATAATTTCTTTCAGTTGATCGTCAGTTAAATCCGGCATCTTATCCTTATTGATAATTTCTCCATCCGGGGAAAGTACCGATAGAGCCTCGACGTCCTCTGTATACACTTCATAAGGAACTTTACTCATTATCTTCACCTCAATAAAAAAATTTGAATATCAGCTGCCTCTGTTATAATATTATTATACACCTGTTTAGTTACTTTCGTCAAAGAAATACTTATAAAATTTATATTTCTTTAAATTTTGTATGTATAACAGGTGAGATAATTTAATATAACAGTTTAACACTTTTCCAACAAGTAAATGATTAATAACACAGTTACACATTTAATAATTTTAGCGTAACCCTGTGTGTATTGCAAAATTCGACAAGAAAGGTGACGTGACAACGATGAGCGATTCTGTTTTTCTGAAACGCACAATTGTAAAAGAAACGCTTTGGAGTGAACATCTGCAGGAGGAACGTAAATTACGTATCTATCTGCCCCCAGGCTACAATGAAGTTCTCAGTTACCCCGTGGTGTACTGCCAAGACGGAGAAGAATTTTTCAACTTTGGACGCATTGCTACACTTGCTGGACAACTTATTATAGAAGAAGATGTCCAACCCTTCATTATCGTCGGTGTAGAAGTTAACGTCGCTGTTCGGACTCAAGAATACGCTCCGTTCGGCAGCCGATTCAAGCAGTACCTATCTTGCTTTTCCGAAGAGATTATTCCCTTCATTGAAAAAAATTATCCCGTACGCCGTACACCCGAAGAACGAATCTTAGCCGGCGATTCCCTTGGAGGCAGCGTCTCCCTCCATCTCGCACTTGCTTATCCAGCTATCTTCACACGTATCATCAGCCTATCCGGTGCATTCTATCCCGAATCACAAGCCATGCTGGCAAAAGAAGAAGATCTCGCCTGGCTTAACATTAATATGGTCGTTGGACTGCAGGAAACAGATTACCAGACTGATACAGGGACCTATGATTTTGTTCAGATGAACAGAGAAACAAAAGCGTTGCTTGAAGCACGTGGAGCTACCGTATCCTACCGTGAGAAAGACGGTCGTCATCTCTGGGGCTTTTGGCAAAAGGAACTCCCTGAATCTCTACTCTATTTTTTAAACACATAATGCCTTATTGATAGAAGCAAAAAATGAACATCTAAAGAACGTATGTAGATTTCAGCCGTGTTTGCGCTTACAGTTTAATCCAGCGAATTTCCTTAATTTACTTTAATACTAATCAGAGAGGGCTGGAACCCAACCGGGTTACAGCTTTTCTCTTATCACCATTTCAAGCAAAACGTCACAGCCTGCATTGATTAAATCATATACCTGCTCAAAATTCCCTGTAAAATAAGGGTCTGGCACTTCTCTCAATTCTTCCTCAGGCAATAAATCCATGAAGAACAAAAGCTTAACCTCTTCCCCACCAGGAACCTTTCGAACATTCTCTCCATTAGACTTGTCCATACAAACGATATAATCAAACTTCTGAAAATCCTCGCTACTGACCAAACGCGCTGCCATATTTGCATAACTAATCATGTTTTGATCAAGTATACGTCTAGTCCCTTCATGCGGTTCCTTACCAATATGCCAATCTCCAGTTCCCGCACTGTCAACCAGAATCTTATGTGAAAGCTCTAGTTCATCAATCTTATGGCGCAGAACTGCCTCCGCCATTGGTGAGCGACAAATATTACCCAGACATACAAATAGCACGTTTACGATTTCATTCACCTCCCAATTGTTAAAACATAAGTAAATATGAATTTATGCACATAAAAAATCGCACACTATCATTTTAGCGTTGTCTTGGTCAATTGTGCAACTTTTCAATCTGCATTATACTGGGACAGGATAACCAACTAGAGTTTTAGAGGAGGAATGGATGTTATGCCATCCAAACGTGTCGTTATTTTTGCCGGTGGAGAACTATCTCCGGATTATTTCGCTCTATTAGATGAAGAAGATTTTATTATCGGTGCGGACCGGGGTGCATTATTCCTAATCTCACATGGATATATACCAGATATTGCAGTAGGTGATTTTGATTCTGTATCGCCTGAAGCTTTTCAGGATATTCAATCCAAAAGTAAAAAAACCATCACTTGTGATGCCGTAAACAAGGATTTAACCGACAGTGAGATGGCGCTCGATATTGCGATGAATCAGCAACCTGATTCTATTTTACTATTAGGAGTTACAGGCACTCGAATTGACCACTCCTTAGCCAGCATTCAAATGATGACAAGGGCTCTGCAACGTCAAATCAATTGCTACGTCATGGATTCTAATAACTATGTGACACTTACCGGATCCCAAACAGTCATTGAAGATTTGGGCTACACCTATGTATCTTTGCTTCCATTAACTCCTGAAGTAACAGGGATTACATTAGAAGGATTTCAATATCCTTTGAATGACGCCACTTTAAAGCTAGGCCAATCTCTAGGTGTAAGCAACAAACTGATTTCCTCCACTGGAACAGTTAGAATACGTAGTGGATTATTGCTGATTATCCAGAGCAAAGACTAAATACATAGTGATATAGAAACATCCTTGTAACTTTTGTTTTAAAATCAAAAAGCCGATAAATCCTTTATATATCAAGGGGTTTACGGCTTATTTTATTGTCCAAAATATCAAGTTATTAATTTTTTGTAACTTTTAATGAATTTTTAATAAAACGTTTACAACCCAGGCCCAGCCTCACTTTATTGCTGCTCTACCAAATTTTATGACATAGATAACCTGCTATACTACGAATCAGGCAAGCAAGACAAGACACAGCAAGACAGATTGATATACTAACTTTGGAGGTACTTACAACATGAATAAACAACAATGGATAAAAAAAGCGATTGTCATAGGAATGGTTACTACGATGGGCTTAGGAACAATGATGGCAACAGGCGTAGGCGCAACTAAAGTCGAAGCCGCTACAGTGTCCAAAGGACAAAGCGTTGTCAATTTCGGGAAAAACTATATGGGAACTCCATACAAATTCGGAGCATCTACTTCTACTACTAAGGTTTTTGATTGCTCTTCATTTATGAAACATATCTTTAAAAAGTATAATGTATCATTACCCCGTACAGCTGCAGCTCAATCAAAAGTAGGAACTTCTGTTTCCAAAGCAAACCTTCGTGTGGGCGATCTTGTATTCTTCTCTAGCGGCAGCAGAGCAACTGGTAAAAATGTAACTCACGTAGCTGTTTACGCCGGAAACGGTAAAATTCTGCACACTTACGGTAAACCAGGTGTTACGGTTTCTGATCTTAATTCTGGTACATGGAAAAAGACTTATCTAAAGGCTCGCCGCGTACTGTAAACAACAGCTCTATAGTAGAGTCTTTTCTATAAAAGAGAATAAGTCTCAGGATGTGGTGCTGCCTTCGGGCACCCTCATTACATATCCTGTTCCGCGAACAGTGTGAATTAACTTGTTCCGGTACCCTTTATCAATCTTTAAGCGGATATGCCTGATGTATACATCTACAACATTGGTATCTGCATGGAATTGATATCCCCATACTTGTTTGAGTATTTCCTCGCGGGAACATATAATCCCTCGATTCGCAGCGAGATAATATAGAAGATCGAATTCTTTATGCGTCATCTTAAGCTCGATCCCTTCACGGGTGACCAGCCTGCGGCTGGGATCGAGCATTAAACCATCCACCTTTAACAGATGTTTTAAATTTCGACGCCGACCCGTGAGGGTTAATAAATTTAGAATTCTACATTTGAATTCACCGGTATGTAGTGGTTTTGACATAAAATCATTCCCCCCGGCTAAAAAGGCCGCAACCGCTCCGTTACCCGATAACTCTTCGGAAATCACCATGACCGGAAGAATCATTCCCTCATCTCTTACTGCGGAAATGATTTTCCATCCTTCCCATGTTCCCACCTCGCCTAAATCAGCAAGCAGCAATACCGGTTCTACTTCAGAAATGGATAAGCGAAGATCTTCGGGATCTTCGCTTTTTGTTATTTGCAGACCGATATCATTAAACACTTTTTCTATAGCGATTCGCTCTTCTACTCCTCTTTCGTTTCCCTCAGACATATACCATATCAGTTGCTCACTCACAAAGATCCCCCGTATCCATCAGACATGCATCAGCATCCCATTAATAGATATAGAATCCCCGGAAAGCAAAGAGACCATTCCTAGGAAATGGTCTGAAGATCAGTTTATCTTGCTTTTTAACCGAAATATCGATGATAAAAGCTACGGGCGGCGGCAATATCCTTCGTCCCATGAATCAATGCCCGGCCATCTGCGAAGATCACCATCCGGTAAGGACCTTCTTTAAAGGAAATTAGATAAGGATTGCTCTCTACCTCACCGTCTCCTAAACGAGACAAGCGGCTGGCTGTTTCCTGCAGGTTAAGGCTCTGCGGCCGGGCAGGGCGGATTTGTACGGTATCCCTACCACAAAGCACATCACTTCGTTCCGTATTCAAGGCTGTTAGATAAGGGTAGATCGGATGAGTCCCACAAGAAGGGCAATTCTCCTTTTTGGCACTTTTCACTCCAATTTCTTGATGTTCATTACGCCATACATCGAAAGTGAGCAGTTTATTTCTTAATTGGTCCTTACGGTTACCGAGAAGCTTTAACGCCTCAGCTGTAGCATTTGCAGTAACCAATTGCACGGCCTGTGGAAGAATACCCGCTGTATCACAGGTATCTCCCCCTAGTGGGACTGTACCTAAAAGACAATGAAGACATGGCGTTTCTCCAGGCAAAATCGTATATGTAATTCCATAGCTTCCTACACAAGCTCCATAAATCCAAGGGATATTATTCTTTTGGGCAATATCATTAATGATGAGACGTGTATCGAAATTATCGGTCCCATCCATAATCAGATCCACCCCTGAGATGAGTCCTTCCAGTTCTTCCTTCCGCACATCCATAACATGCGCTTCTATGACAACCTCAGAATTAATCTGCTGCAGTCTGTTCTGGGCTGCTATGGCTTTCGGAGCTCGCTCCTGTGCATCCATCTCGGTATACAGCTGTTGCCGCTGCAGGTTACTCCACTCTACATAATCGCGATCAACGATAAGGACATGCCCAACACCACAGCGGACCAATGTCTCTGCAATCCCTGTACCTAACGCACCCGCACCAACCACAAGCACTTTTGATTTTGCGAGCCCCTGCTGTCCTTCAGTACCAAATGGCGCGAAACGTATCTGTCGTGAGTATCGATCTTCTCGCCCGGCGTTATGAAACATACATTATCTCCTCCCCATATCCAAAAAGCGGAGAACAGCAGGATGTCTGCTATTCTCCGGATTTATGATTATTCTATACTTGTACAGCTGACCACTGCTCAACATCCCAAATTTTCGTAACCCAATCTTCATAGAAATCAGGTTCATGGGATACAAGCAGGACTGTGCCTTTATATTCTTGCAAAGCGCGCTTCAGCTCTGCTTTAGCAATAACGTCAAGGTGATTGGTAGGTTCATCGAACAGTACCCAGTTGCTTTCACGCATCAAAAGCTTACAAAGACGCACCTTCGCTTGCTCCCCACCGCTCAGCATACTAAGCGGACGTGTAATATGTTCATTTTTTAGACCACAGCGAGCCAGATGCCCACGAACTTCGTTCTGAGTTAAACTGGAGAATTCATTCCAGACATCCTCAATAGGCGTAAGACTAGCTGCTTTCACTTCTTGTTGGAAATATGCAGGGTTCAGATAATCCCCAAGATAGGTTTTGCCGCTGTATGTTGGGATCACTCCCAGAATAGTCTTCAGCAGTGTAGATTTACCTACACCATTGCAGCCAACAATAGCAATCTTCTCCCCACGTTCAATGACCATATTTAGCTGTGGCAGCAGCGGACGATCATAACCAATCTCGAAATCAATTCCTTCGAATACGGTTTTGCCGCTTGCCCGGCTCTCTTTAAACTTAAAGGTCGGCTTAGCAGCTTCTTCAGGACGATCAATTCGGTCCATACGATCAAGCTGCTTCTCACGGCTTTTTGCCCGGCCTGAGGTTGAAGCACGCGCTTTATTCCGTTGGATGAAGTCCTCTTGTTTTTTGATAAAATCTTGTTGTTTCTCATAGGCATCGATATGCTGGTTTTTGTTCATCTCCGCCATATCAAGGAATTTCTCATAGTTCGCCGTGTAACGGGTCAATTTACCAAACTCCAAGTGATAAACGACATTAACGACTTTATTCATGAACTCAGTGTCATGGGAAATCAATATAAATGCATATGGGTACTGTTTCAAATAGTTGGTCAGCCAATCGATATGCTCAACATCCAAATAGTTGGTAGGCTCATCAAGCAATAGTACATTGGGTTTCTCAAGCAAAAGCTTTGCCAGCAGTACTTTGGTTCTTTGACCACCGCTAAGAGAAGCTACATCACGATCAAGCCCAATCACGGACAGGCCTAAACCATTTGCCATTTCCTCCACTTTTACATCAATCAGATAGAAATCTCCGATGTCCAGTTGTTCCTGAATGTCCCCCATCTGCTCCAGTAGTACTTCTAGTTCCTCAGGCGAAGCATCACCCATCTGCTCTGTGATCTTCAGCATTTCCTGCTCTAACTCAAGCAGTGGCAGAAAAGCGTCCTTTAGAACATCGCGAATCGTTTTTCCTGGTGTAAGAATCGTATGTTGGTCCAAATAACCGTAACGCACCCGAGGGGTCCATTCTACTTTACCATTATCCTTCAAAAGCTTTCCTGTCAAAATATTCATTAGCGTCGATTTACCAACGCCATTTGCTCCAACAATTCCAACATGTTCTCCTGGTAACAACCGGAAAGACACGTTCTTGAACAACGTCCGATCCCCAAAATTGTGGGAAACGTCTTCTACAGTAAGTAAACTCATAAATTCTCCGCAAGCTCCTGTCTATACTTAAATAATGCGTAAATCAAATCACGTATAAATATATATTTTATCACACTTTAGCGGAACACTGAATTAAATGTTAGTCCCAATAGCCTATCATAAGAAAAAACCACGGCGTTTTCCATCGTTTCGTTCGCCCTTAATGTCCCCTAATAGCTCAGCAATTACATCTGCCAACTTCCCTTTTTGTAAAAATGGATCTTGCTGACACGGTAAATTATAAACCCTATCTATACCTAAAGAATTTCGCAACAGTTCAACAGATTGCTGTTCAGCAAGTGGTAAACCCACTCTCCAATCCCGTTCAGGCTGCAGCCCCTTCCTCCTAATCCATAATAAAGTTTCCTCCAGTCGCCAATCTGCGCCAGAAGCAATTAGAATGGGAATATCGCTATGTTTGATTTCTTCCAGCGCTCCATCAAATCCACCCGTGCCCAGATCTAATACCACAAATTGATAAGCCCCTCTCATAAGCTCTGCTACATCCCCATGGTGAGGTCGCTTCCAGTAATGAACCTTCCTCCAGGAAAATACAGACTCAGAGCTCTCAGCAGGAACTGAAGCGCTCTGCACATCAAGCAAATTGTGCATGCGATCATAAACCGATGAATCCGGTGATAGATCAACCCAAGCTGTTGAACCAATCTGTGCCAGATAACTGCTAATCGCAAATGAAGTATGTGTTGTTCCAAGCCCCGGCCCTACTCCAAGTAAGGCAATCACTTTAGCTTTCCGTTTATCAACTGCTAGGGGTACAGACACTGCTGAATGATTACCTTCATCCATATCAGCCTCCACGTGAACCAGTGCTTGAATAACAGCTGTTGCCTCCTGATATCTTTCCTCCGGATGTGGCCGTAATAAACGTCTTATTATCGGAATAAAAGCTGCGGGAACTTGGTCACGCAACTTATTTTCCATTCCTGACTCCCAGTGGCTGCATAATCCTCCGGTAGCCATATATAAAAGCAACGCACCAAGACCATATAAGTCAGAAACCGGTTGACTCTGCCCATTCCCATACTGCTCAGGAGCCGCGAATCCTACTGTACCAAGCTTCACCGTATCTTCAGCGATGCCTTTTCTAAAATTTCGAGCGATTCCGAAGTCGATTAACATTAATTCTTTTTGCTTAGTTAACATAAGATTGGAGGGCTTTAAATCACGATAAACAATGGGCGGATGATGACCATGCAAATATTGCAGGACTTCTAAAAGCTGTTTAGCAATTTGTAGGATGAATTCACAAGGCAAAGGTCCGGGATTATCCCTCATCAGCTGACTTAAAGTTATCCCTTCAATATAATCCATGACTAAATAAGAATACCCTTCTTTATCCGAAAGATAGTAATCAACAATACGTGGAAGCCGCGGGTGATCCAGCCCCATTAGCATCTCCGCTTCCGCTTCAATGTCCGAATGCAGCGTTGCTGAGCTAACACTTTCTTTTACAGCCCAACGTTTCCCCTTTAAACGCAGATCCTCCGCAAGATAAACAATACTCATTCCACCTGTTCCAATCTGGTCAATAATTCTGTATCTGGCGTCCATTATCTGCCCTACCCCAAGCTTCGATGCAAAATTCACTGAACTTCCCCCTTTTTCACATAAAAAAAAGAGAAAGCTTCCGCCATTAACGTTGTTACCGCAGATTACGATAACGTTAATAACGGGATGCTTTCCCTTAAGATTTTTAAATTAGGATCTTACCTAGTATTTAATCATATAAAGCGTGATCTCGTCACGATTATGAAACAGCTGCTTAGCCCGCTGAATCTGCATACGTTCGCCCTCAAACATTGCAATGATCTCTTTGATCATCGCTAGAGGTTTCTTATGCATCAGCTTTACGGTCACAATCGCTGTTCCGCCTGGTGACAGGCTGTGCAGCAGCCCGGTTACAAGCTTTGCCATCAGCTTAGGACTCCAGCTCATATCACATACAAGCAGATCAAATTCATTATCGCGGAATTTCACTTCTCCGGCATTTTTGCGCAGGATCTTCAGACCCGGGTAATTACGCAGCGATTCATGCATCAAAGCAGGGTCAACCGCTGTTACCTTCATTCCACGCTCCAGCAAGAAAGAAGTCCAGCCCCCTGGAGAGGCACCAATATCAAGCGCATTACGGAAGCTGTAAAAAGGAATAGCGAACTCCTTCTCCGCTTCCATCAGCTTGAACTTAGCACGTGAGATTTGTCCGTCTTCCTTGCGGAAGCGGATTGCACCGCCATTCCAGCCGGATAGATTCTCTTCTGGTCTGGACACTCCTGCATATAAGGCATTCCCGTCTGCGTAGACAGAAATGACCCATGCCGGATCTTGTACTGTAAATTCTGCACCCAAGCTTTGCAATTGCTCCTGCAGCCATTCACGAAGTTCGCCCGGACTTTCCTGCCAGAAGGAAGGATCCCCTTTACGAACATTTAGGGATACTTTCTCCCCCTCTAGCTCACTGCGGCGGCTTAAATACACAGCCAAACGCTGTAGTGCTTCCATGGTTCCTTCATCCTGAAACTGCACAGGCTGTATATGACGAAGGAAAATGGGCAGATTCTGTGTGAGCAATCGTGATACTTCCTCGGGTTCAGACTGCAAGGTGGCGAGAAAGATTTCTCCCGGCAACAGCAGCGTACTCTTCACTGCGCCGAACAAGCGCCGAAGCTCTTCCTGAGCATATGGCGCAAAGCCGTGATTAGCTGTACAAATATATCGGGAGTACACTATTTCTTCCGGAGCAGTGGTCTGCTCTTCGTTATCATGTCTTAATTCGTTCAAATCGTTTTGCCTCCAGGTCTAATTTTAATCCAGGGACGACCGCTATCCCATTCTACATCAACAGGAATATCATATGTGGCCAAGATCATTTCTTTGGTTAATACTTCTTCTTTCGGTCCGGAACCAGCTAGCTTACCGTCGCGAATTAAAGCAACATGTGTAAAAAGCGGGACAATTTCTTCCACATGATGAGTTACATAAACAACGGAGACATTACGTTGTCTCAGCTTATCTACTTCAGCCAGCATTTTTTCTCTTTCGTACAGATCAAGACCTGCACAAGGCTCGTCCATAATCAGTAGTTTGGGGTCAGCCATAAGACATCTTGCCAGCATTGCTTTTTTTCGCTCTCCCTGTGACAAGGTTCCAAAAGGATGAAGTGCCATATTGCCCAGATTCATATCCTCTAGCAGGCGGATTGCCTTCTCCTTCACTTCGTGTGGAATGCTCTCGTAGAAACGCAAATAAGCGTAAGCTCCTGTAGCGACAACCTCCCACACCGGATCATTTAAAGACATCTTCTCCATTAAGGAAGGACCAATATAACCAATTTCTTTACGAACCTCGCGTAAATCACATTGACCATATTTATTCCCCAATACCTCAACAGTTCCTTTGCTAGGGAATAAATAACCTGTCATAATCTCCAAAATTGTTGTTTTGCCAGAACCATTCCGTCCCAAAATGACCCAGTTTTCGCCTTCCTTAACTTCTAAGGACACATCGTCCAAGATTAGGCTTTCTTCTCTGCGCAGAGATAAATGTTGTAATGAAATGATCATGATATAACACTCCTTATGTATTCCAGAATCCGCTCAACTGAAACCATTGAATAATAAATATGCGGATCCTCTATCCGGTCAGCAGAAGCCACTAGTAGAGCAGGAACACTGGTAATACGGTATTGTTGTACCAGATTAGGCAACATGTTCACATTTCCAGCAACCATTTGGAGTTCAGCAGGCAACAGATGTGCCGCCACTTCCAACATGCGTTCTGTAGCCTTACAGGTACCACACAGCGGAGTATGCAAAAACACTACCAGCGGTTCTCCCGGTCTCGTGAGTATCTCCAGTAAATCCGCTTCATTCATTTCCTTCATTTTAGTCCCGTCTCCCCAGCGATATCATGAAGCTTATCAGAACTCAGGGGACCATTAAACAAGCGCATCCCCTCAGGTTTAGCCGCGTATAAGATTTCATACATTTCTTTTCTCCCTAAAACGCTGGAGGTGTGTAGATAGATTTCACAGGGGTACAGTCCTTCCAGAACAATCCGTCTAGCCACTTCCCCACCTGAATAATCATCCGGTCCCATATCATAATCTAACGATAAAATACCGACCTCACACTCACGCAGCATCAGAAGACATTCTTCTGTTGTCCGGGCTAAAGCAAATCCAAGCGGACCTTTACGGAGATCGTCCATATAGATATGAATCACTTTCTAGCCCCCCGCTTCAAACCAACTGCGAACAGTAGCTATTTCATTCCGATGACTGCCATCTGGACCCTTTTCAGTTTCCAAAACAACAGATGTTTTACGTAATGGATCAGAAGTTATTAAGCTTTCAAGACCCTTTTCACCGATAAAACCTTTTCCTATTCCAGCATGCCGGTCCCGTCTTGAACCAAAGGGAAACTTAGAATCATTAAGATGAACAGCTACAAGATGTGGCCAAAATCCAAGCTGGTTTCCTCGTTCAAGCAAGTCTTCCGTATGCTCAGGATTCCAAATTCCTGCTGCAAAAGCATGACAGGTATCCAGACAAAATCCAATCTTCTTGGGAAACTGGCTAAGCTCACGAACCTTCACCAATTCTTCAAGTGTAATCCCTTCGGTACCATGGTTGCCCGCTTGATTCTCAATTAGCAGCTTGGCGTTACCTTCCCAGGACTGCAGCGTCTCATTCATACATTGTATAATATTTTGATAGCCTTGTAACGGCTCCATTCCAGCAAAATGTCCAAAATGAACAACAATACCTAAGGAACCGCAGGCTTCAGCAATTTCCAGATCATTAAGAAGGGAGTCTACATACACCTTTCGAGGGGTTGCGTCATCCCTATTCGCAGCCATATTGATTGCATAAGGGGTGTGGGCGATAGAGGTGATTCCTTTTTCTTGGCAAAAGAGTGCACAATCCCTTGTATCTCGAATATCAACCGTCTTTAGCTTCAGACTGCGCGGATTTTTCGGAAAATATTGAAAACTTGTTGCACCGCTCTCCCAAGCAAATCGGGCAGCTCTCCCATATCCACCACGAATGCTGACATGAGCCCCTATTTTGGGTTTAGGCTTCATGCTGACAGTCTGGGCAATAAAATACTTTGCGTCCAGACAGCTCTGTTTTGATAATCGTTCCCCCATCGCGTAGGCAAGGCTCGCCCTCACGGTCATAGACTTTACATTGATCATTATAGGAACCCGTAACCATGTCACCTGTCATAAACGGCATTTCCATGTATCCGCCGATCTCTGTCGCATCAGTTAATACTTTTTGAATGCTTTGATACAGACGGGAGATGGCTTCAGGTGTTAAATTTTGTACTAAAACTGAAGGCAGAAGCCCAGCGTCAAAAGCAATCTCATCCGCATAACAATTTCCAATACCCGCCATTACATGCTGATTCACTAACAGACTTTTTAACGCACCACGCCGCCCTTTTAATATTCCTGCAAAACGTTCCGGCGTCATCCGTCGATCCAGCAGCTCAGGTCCAAGCTTACCCATCGTTGCTTCGCTTTCCTTCACGGATACTAAATGTAAGAACCCTAACCGCAGGCCCATAAAATAAAGGATCTGATCACCAAATGCGATTTCTACTTGCGTATTACGATCCGGCCGCTCTTCTTCTGAACCATAAAAAAGCAATCCACCCAGCATTAAATGCAATAGTAATCTTCGTCCATCATGGAGATGAAACAAAATGTACTTGGCGCGCCGCTCTACAAAAACAACACGCGCACCGATCAAGGCATCAATGAAAGCTTCTGTTTCCATGTTAATTGTTTTTTCTCTGTTCACAATTACATTAGTTATCGGAACATTTATAATACGCTGGCTAAGCAGCTGTCTATAATTCTCCATTTCCGGCAATTCTGGCATACTCATCGTCCCCTCTAAGTTGGTGAAGTAATAAGACCCTAGCTATTATACACCGAGAAACATTTTAAGTTCAGCTAAATCGGCACATATTTCATCGGGAGTGATCCCTGTGATACTTTTATAGTGCTCCAGATTCTCTGTAGTGGTTAAACCGGTAAGAACAAGGATTGTACGACAGCCCGCATTAACACCGGCAGCGATATCCGTACGCATATTATCCCCAACAACAGCAGCATGTTCAGGTTGAATTTTCAGAAGATCTGTCGCATATTTGATCAGATGCGATTCAGGCTTACCGATCACTACTGGCTTCACACCACTGGCAGCCTCAATTGCTGCACCGATCGTACCCGCACCCGGCATAACCCCATCATCTGATGGTAACATTAAATCTGGATTGGTGAGCACAAACTTTGCCCCGCTCAAAATCCAACGCGAAGCTTGAGCTAACGAAGCATAATTAAAAG
This sequence comes from Paenibacillus sp. FSL R5-0928, assembly GCF_037970385.1. NCBI lineage: Bacteria > Bacillati > Bacillota > Bacilli > Caryophanales > Paenibacillaceae > Paenibacillus > Paenibacillus sp. FSL R5-0928. Next base: position 3,996,861 of record NZ_CP150225.1, read on the forward strand.
AACGATCGATACCTTGCACCACATAATCAGGGGATTCTGTGACGATTTGGAGCCCTGCCTCAATGCAAGCCATACGCAGTCCCTCTTCTCCAAGTATCGCCACTGTAGCCCCAGGTGATTCCTCAGCTATGTAACGTGCGGCTGCCATAGAAGAGGTACATACCTCCTCAGCTTTCGCCTCAATTCCCATTCCACTTAAGTGGGCAGCAACGTTAGCTGCCGTACGCGATGAGTTATTGGTAACAAATAAAAAAGGGATATCCGCTTCACGAAGAGCCTTTATCAGCAGATCAGCACCGGGAATCATTTTATGCCCATGGTACAATGTACCGTCTAGATCAATCAATAATCCTTCAATTTGTTCCATCACTAACCCCTCAGTTTCCATAATAAATTTAATTAATATAATAAATAAATAATAGTATTAACAAACTCGCAGCCTTTGCCCTGCTTGGATTTACAGGCATACTCAAGCCCTTTAGGTGGAAGATATCACCTACTGATTTTCGGCAATATGTCCAGCCATTCGTTCGTCTTTTACTCCGTGATTACTTTAAATCTAACACACTTCGTCGAATGAAATCGAACAAGCGTCCCATCCAGCATTTTTTAGCATAGCACTGTCATTTCCTGCGCTTTCCCGGAAAATAATCATTCCCCCTATTGCCCATTTAGTCTGCGAGGTACCGGATATGCATTAAATTCCTCAGCTAATAATGTCTCAGGGAATATGAGTTCAGCTTCCTCAAGCAAAGGAATTAACTCTTCATGCGAGCTGTAACGAGAACTGAAATGAGTCAGCAACAGCTGTCCTGCTTTGGCTTCTTTTGCTAACTCTGCAGCCTGACGCGCTGTACTGTGATGATATTGATACGCCATGTCAGCCAGATCATGGGCGAAGGTTGCTTCATGAACAACAAGGTCTGCATTAAGAGAGAGTTCTAAGGCTCCCGAACAAGGTCTTGTATCCCCAAGGATAGTAACAATACGTCCTCGTTTAGGTTCCCTGACAACATCAGCAGCACAGATTCGTACACCTTCATCCGTAACAACATCTTCACCTTTTTTTAATTTCCCATAAATCGGTCCCGGTTTTAAACCATAACTCTTAAGCAATTCCGTATTGAGGCTTCCGGGGCTATCCTTTTCCGTTACCCGGTAGCCATAGCTGTCAATGCGGTGCTCAAGTAGTGCCGCCTCAACTTTAAAGCCATCATCCTCGAATATAATTCCTCCTGTATGCTCTACAATCTCAATCTTGTAAGGAATTCGGGATTGGCTCACAGCTAAGGAGATCTCTAGGTATGCTTTTAATCCAGGGGGTCCGTACACCGTTAACGGCGCTGTACCTCCCTGATAACCACGACTTGATAATAGACCTGGAAGACCAAATAGGTGATCGCCATGCAAGTGAGTAATAAATAGTTTTTCCAGCTTTCCTAACCGAATCGGCGAACTAAGAACCTGATGTTGTGTACCTTCCCCACAATCGAACATCCAAATACTGCGACGTTCTTCCAGCAGTCTTAATGTAACGGACGTTACATTACGTTGTAGCGTTGGTACACCTGCATTAGTACCTAAAAAATATAAATCCATTCTTTTTCCTCCCTTCTACTTATTGGCTCAACCATCTCTTTTCAATTCTAAACGACCTTCTTCCAGCAAAAAACCCCCCAGTTACGGGAGGTTCCGCTGAAAGGGATACAATCCCCTACAGACCAGGTATATAAATGAAAGAATTACAGCTTCTCTACATTAAAATACTGCGCTTCTGGATGGGCAAATACCATAGCCGAAACGGAAGCTTCGGGCTCCATCATAAAGCCTTCTGTAAGGTGAACACCGATATCCTCCGGAGATAACAACTTAAACAGTGGACCTTGATCTTCTAAATCCGGGCATGCAGGATAACCAAATGAAACACGGATCCCTTGGTATCTTGCCCCATGTCTTTGCTTCATCGTCATATCCGCCGGATCTGGGAAACCCCAAGTATCGCGCATCATATGATGGACACGTTCTGCCAGTCCTTCTGCCACTTCAAGTGCAACCGACTGCAAGGCGTGTGAACGCAGATAATCTCCGCTTTCTTTCAGCTGAGTAGACAATTCACGTACACCGTGACCTGCTGTTACAACTAGGAATCCAACATAGTCCATAATACCACTGTCAACAGGTTTCAAGAAGTCCGCCAAGCATAGATGAGGCTCTACCCCTTGTCTTGGGAAAGTAAAGGTATGCAGGATCTCGGACGTATTCTGTGGATTATACACTATAATATCATTCCCTTGCGATTGTGCAGGGAAGAATTGATACATAGCATGTGGAGTAATGGTACCCTCTAGCATCGCTTGATGGAGAATATCGTCTACGGTACCCTTCAGTTCAACAGTCCGCTGATCTCCAGCAGCTAATTGGGCTTCTACAGAACCCCGTAACCCCAAATGATGACCCAGCAGCATTTGCATATTCACATAGGGGATAATATGCCCCAATGGATAGTTACGCAGTACGTGACGTTCTAAATCCGGTGGAACAAAAACAGGTGCATCTGGAGATATTTTGGAACGCACTGCTCTGGTTAGTTTCGGCAGTTCTTGCTTAGGCGCAACCGCAACCGCTGCTTCTGCCTCCACACGAATTTCCTCGGCAATCTTCTCCCGTTCTTCAGGGTTCATAAGCCGATTGGCAATATCCAGCCCGTCCATAGCGTCCTTAGCATACAATACTAGGCCGTCATATTCTGGACGAATACGGGTCTTCGTAAATTTACGGGTCAAAGCTGCGCCGCCAACCATAATCGGAACATCGATCCCAGCTGTACGTAAATCCTGAGCGGTGAGCACCATCTGCTGAGCAGATTTTACAAGCAGCCCGGACAATCCTATCGCATCAGCTTTTTCTCGACGGAAGGCTTCGATAATGGTCTCTGGTGGTACTTTTATACCCAAATTAATGATCTGATAACCATTGTTGGAGAGGATGATCTCCACTAGATTCTTACCAATATCATGCACGTCCCCTTTTACGGTCGCCAGCATAATTTTTCCTTTAACCGCTGTCTCATCCTTCTGCATAAACTGCTCTAGGTGATTCACAGAAGCCTTCATCACTTCAGCGCTTTGCAGCACTTCAGCAACAATCAATTCATTATTATTAAATAACCGGCCGACTTCCGACATCCCTGCCATCAGCGGTCCATTGATGATCTCCAGCGGACCAGATTTAGTCAATGCTTCATTTAGATCAGGAATGAGTCCTTCCTTCGTACCTTCAACCACATAGGAGGCTAAACGTTCTTCAAGTGACAGGTTGGAAATCTTCTCTTTTTTCTCTACTTTTTTACCACGGAAAGCAGCTACAAAAGCAGAAAGCGTCTCATCATTCGTATTATAAATCAGTTCCTCAGCAAGATGACGTTCTTCGGCAGGAATGGAAGCATACCGCTCCACTTTCTCTGTATTTACGATCGCATAATCTAATCCAGCTTTTGTACATTCATAAAGGAATACTGAGTTCAACACTTCACGTCCCGCTTCCGGCAATCCAAAGGAGACGTTGCTGATGCCCAAGATCGTATGAACACCTGGAAGTGCTTCCTTGATCAAACGAATGCCGTCAATCGTTTCTTTTGCTGAACCGATATATTGTTCATCTCCGGTTCCTACAGGGAACACCAGCGTGTCAAAAATAAGATCTTCTCCTGCTAAACCATACTTGTTCACTAGCAAGTCATAGGAGCGTTTAGCCACTTCCAGTTTATCTGTCGCCTTAATTGCTTGTCCCGTCTCATCGATGGTACCCACAACAATAGCTGCGCCATATTTATGAATGATCGGCGTCACCAGCTCGAATTTCTCTTCACCATCTTCAAGGTTAATAGAGTTAATTATCGCCTTACCTTGGCAGTACTGCAAAGCTAAATCAATAACCTTAGGATCGGTAGTATCGATCATCAGAGGTACTTTAACCTTTTTTACAACCAGTTCTAAGAAAAGCTTAATATCTTCAATCTCATCGCGGTCAGGGTCTTGTACACACACGTCAATAACCTGTGCCCCACTCTTTACCTGAGCTCGGGCAATTTCTGAGGCTTCCTCATATTTACCTTCGACGATAAGACGTTTGAATTTACGAGAGCCAAGTACATTCGTACGTTCACCAACCATGTAAGGACGGTTGTCGTTCTCAATATAGATAGGCTCAATACCTGAAAGTGCAGGTGGATGATTACCTGCCAGCGGGCGTGGAGGATATTCGGAAAGTGCTTCCTTCATCGCACGGATATGCTCTGGTGTCGTTCCACAGCAGCCCCCCGCAATATTCAGCCAGCCTTTTTCAGCAAAGGCTGCAATCTTGCGAGCTAAAGAATCTGGAGATTCATGATAATGTCCATTCTCATCCGGCAATCCTGCGTTTGGATAACAGCTCACGGCTGCCGAGGAGATCTCCGAAAGCGAACGAATATGATCCCGCATGAACTCTGGACCAGTCGCACAGTTGAGGCCCATAGAGATAGGCTTCAGATGTTCTAATGAGATATAAAATGCTTCAATATTCTGACCCGCCAGTGTAGTACCCATTGGTTCAATTGTTCCTGAAATCATAACCGGTAATGTGATGCCAGTCTTTTCAAAAGCATTACGAATACCAATACTTCCAGCTTTAACGTTAAGTGTATCTTGAGAGGTCTCCAGCAGCAAAACATCTACTTTACCGTCGATCAATGCCACTGCTTGTTCCTCATAGCTATCAACTAGCTCTTGGAAAGTAACGCCTCCAGTTACTGAGAGCGTTTTTGTTGTTGGACCCATAGCCCCCACGACGTATCGCGGACGGTCAGGTGTGTCATATTTGTCTACTGCTCTGCGAGCCAACTCTGCTGCCGCTAGATTGATCTCACGTGCGCGCTGAGGAATATCATATTCAGCTAGTACAACAGAGGTTGCACCAAATGTGTTAGTCTCAATGAGATCAGCCCCTGCTTCGAGATACTGCTCATGAATCGTCTGAATGACTTCTGGACGTGTTAATACCAGCATTTCATTACAGCCATCCAGCTCATCGCCACCAAAATCTTCTCCAGTAAGAGGCACCTGTTGGATCATTGTGCCCATTGCGCCATCAAGGATCAAAATCCTTTGTTGTAAGCTTTCCTCAAGTGTATATTTAGCCAACTAATAGTCCCCCCAGTAAAACATTAGAGTAAGTTTAGCAGAATAAAGGAATTTCGAAAAGCCTTCCTTTCCACTCTGCTTTATCTGTTATTGCTCAGCAACCGTTGTGAACCTTTGAATCATGGTTTCACAGACAGCTCTTTGCTAGGCATAGAGTGCTGTGTCCGGGCTGTCACATGTGAAGTGACATTATATTGTCCTTCCTTTTCAAGGGTCCCTTCTGCTTGATAGACTCCTTTACCTATTAGCTTTCCCTTAAGCTCTATTTTCTGTCCCTCATCATTTTTATTCACAATTTCGAACAGAACCTCTTTTGCATCATCTACTGCCTCGTTATCTTGGGTCACCACAGCTTCAAAGGTTACCTTTTGATTTACAACAACTTCTTCAGGACTCCATTGTAGTTCGACTTTGATAGGTTCCATAGACATGTTCATATTCATGTTATGTATTTCTGAATGCTTGGTTCCATTTGAAGAACATCCACCTAGTACTAGAAGTGTTGCACCTAATAATACAGCGACTAATTTCTTCGATCTCATCATTTGGAGCCCTCCCAATCATTATCGAATAATAAAAATCTACCAATTCATGTTATACATCTCCATCTATTATACACATTATTATTGGTTTTTCAGTATTTTGCATCAATTCCGCATTAGACTTGTGACTTAAATCATTTACTTAAAAATCTAATGAAATCCTTATGTTAGTATGTATGTACAGAAAAGCAGCGAGTTTCTTAGGATCTCAGAAACTCGCTGCTTTTATAAAGTCTTTATGTTGGAGCTAATAGCTCTGTATATCTTACAAGGATTGAACTAGTGGAAGAAGCTCCTCAAGGTGATTGATTTCATGATCCGGATGAATATCAAGACTAGCTGCTCTACCTTTTCTATTAATCCAGACCGTGGTCAACCCTGCTGCCAGCCCCCCACGGATATCCGTTGTAAGCTTATCGCCGACCATAACCGCTTGCTCAGGAGTTACATCAAGAAGCTCTAAAGCATGCAGGAAAATTTCCTTATCCGGTTTGCCTTTACCAAAGCTTCCGGAAATCACAATGTGATCAAAGAAAGGAATTAGCTCTGGCACACCATCTAGTTTTTCTTGTTGCAGTGCAGGACAGCCGTTCGTAAGTAGCAAAAGCTTCACTTGACCCCGTAACTGCTCCAGTACATGCATTGTTTCTTCATAGATGTATGGACGTTTTCTGCGCTCTGCAGCGAATTTAGTTGCCAAGGTCTCAGCTAGTGCTTCGTCTTCCACCCCTAAGGCTGCAAGTCCGCGACGCCAAGACTCTTTACGATATACCGGTGCAAGCTGCTCCAATTGACGGAATTCTGGCTGTTCACCTGCCGTAAAGTTCGCCCAGAGTGCTTCATATGGATTAATTCCGATCATCTTTGTAAATGGGAACGTCTCATAAGATTCATACAAGCTACTTGCTTCCTTACGAACTGCAACTTCTAGTTCTTGTGGATCAATCGTATCCCCGGCGGCTTCACAAGCAGAACGAAATGCTTCTTCGACGCTCCGATCATCCCACAGCAATGTATCATCAAGGTCAAATAGTACAGCAGAAATTGGCATTACAGGTCTCCCTCTCCCTTTAACTGGTCTAGTTCTATTCGTGAACTACTTCAATGTTGTGAGCTTTAGCAAATGCTTCTAATCGTGTACTCATCGCATTAGTATCATAGCGATTCATAAGTCTTGTGAAAATCCATTTCGTACGTTTCCCTTTGTGCTTAATGACTACAGCTCCACGCGAAAGTGTGATTTTCTCAATATCTGCAGCTGGAAGCCCGCGTTCGCGATTGAATTTAATAGTAGACAGTCTTGCTTTTTCCACCTTCAAGTACGGACGACGGAAGAACAATAGCGCTGCCAGCAAATAGTACAGTACTACTCCCAACCAATTAGCCAGCATGCCATTTCCTTTGGCCTGATCAATAGAACCAACTACCCAAAACATAGTGCCAAGTATCACTAACACTACCGGAAATGCAATGTTGCGACCTTTAAAGACTTCGGCATTCTGGGTAGGAGATTTAGAGGCATAAATCGTATCCTTGCCTTGTTTCTTTCTTTGCTTGTTGATTTGCTGTGTGTTGCGTTGAACCATTCTTTCCCAAGAACGGGCCATGTGCGTTCCCCCTAGTCATCCTGAAATATCTATGAAAAGGAACAGCGAGCTAATGTTTAAGCCCCTTGTTACCTTGTTCATGCTCATCGTTATCTACTACTTCAATAGTATTTAATTGTGCTCGGAAGTTATTGCGGATATTCCCCAGGTAAATTTCACGAAGCTTGGCGCGTTCCGCCACTTCCTCTTGATTAAGGCCTACGCTCTTCTGTTTGCGTGCCAATTCGTTAATTCGCGCGACCAACTCATCAATATTCAATACTTTCCCTCCCCCTATAAATTAATTCTAACTCTGCCATGAGAAAAAGAGCTTGTCAAGGTCTACTCCCTGCAAGCTCTACTGGTCATTCTATTATGTTCTCAGAAAATTAATAAATAGGTAAAGTAAGTATGTCTCCAGCGTTAATTTGACTACTCTTAATCCCACTTGAACGTTTAATTCCTTCTATATAAACAACTGTCTTCATATCAGCCGGTTTATTCTTAAGGGCAATACTCCATAGTGTATCTCCACGTTCAACCACAATCCGCTTCTCTTCCTTCATTATAGTCGTCGATCCTGCAAATACATTTCCCACTACTGTTAGGCCAGAAAATACTAGCACGATAATCAATATTAACTTAATAAAGAAGTCCTGACGGAACAACGAAATCATCCCTCCTAGCAAACGTTCCGTTATCTCTTTCACCTTAGCGGAATTACGGGCAACGTCATTATGTCCTAAAGATTCAACCACTGGGGCCTTATCGTAGATGCTGCGATATGTACTGTATTTTAGCATAATTATCATCCTCCAAACACTTGTTCTTACTTTCGAATTCATAATAACACGAACATGTGTTTTGTTCAATACTATTTCAGAACAATTCTTCTCTTTTTTTCGAGAGACTCAAGTGGTACATTTTATTATCATTTGTCTACCATTTTTTAACTCTAGCAGATTAATATTTATAATAGTTAGAACTTATGTTTGTGCGAACGGTAGTTCTATGTTATAATTTTCCCAAACATTACTATATGGGGTTGATTCCAATGTCAAAGATTTCAAGTCGCCAGCTGGCGATCCTGGAATTTATACGAAGCGAAGTCCGCAGCAAGGGTTATCCACCTTCCGTCCGGGAAATTGGAGAAGCTGTTGGCCTTGCTTCCAGCTCCACAGTTCACGGTCATTTGGACCGGCTTGAGAAGAAGGGACTTATTCGTCGAGATCCAACGAAGCCACGTGCAATAGAATTACTAGGCCAAGAGGATTCAGAGAATGTTCACCAATTCGCCCAGACCATCTCACGGATTCCTGTCGTAGGTAAAGTTACCGCCGGGGTACCTATCACTGCTACAGAGAATATCGAGGACTACTTCCCACTTCCTACTCACTATGTAGGTGACAACAAAGTATTTATGCTGTCAGTTATGGGTGATAGTATGGTGGATGCTGGCATTATGAATGGTGATTATGTAATTGTTCGCCAACAACAAACAGCGGACAATGGAGATATCGTTGTAGCCATGACTGAAGAAGATGAAGCAACCGTTAAGACCTTTTACAAGGAACGTGATCATATACGGCTTCAGCCGGAGAATCCAGCTTATGAGCCTCTTCGCCTTAATCGCGTAACTATTCTCGGAAGAGTCATCGGATTGTTTCGAGATATCCACTAAGTATGCACTCCTACCATAAAAGGCTGTTCCGCAAATGCGGAACAGCCTTTTTTCTGTGTATTTTGCTTTCTCAACCGCTAACGAACATTTGTTCTCGTTCGCTAAAATGGGCATTTTCTATGAATAACCGTTTAGGCGTTCTGCTCATATCCTAATTAGAAAGGAGTGTTGTGCATAATGCCAAATTACCGAATTATTGTAGATCTGACCCAAAGAATGTTATATCTTCTGGACAATGATATTGTGATTAGAGGTTTCCCTGTCGGCATTGGTAAGATGTTAACCCAATCCCCAGTGGGAGAATTCACGATTATTAACAAACAACCCAATCCAGGCGGTCCCTTTGGTGCCTTTTGGATGGGACTGTCTAAACCACACTACGGGATTCATGGAACGAATGATCCTTCCTCCATTGGGAAAAAGGTATCCCACGGCTGTATCCGGATGTACAACGAGGATGTGTTAACACTCGCAGCTATCGTCCCTATAGGAACACGAGTAACGATAAGGAATTGAATTCGCTGAGGACGTCACAGCCCCCAAATCACCATATACAGAATGGGGGTCATTACATAAGTAAGTATTTTTTCATTAGCATACTAGGAGTTTGGTGATTATATGTCGAATATTGTTAACAGGATTGCAAATTGAAAAGGATGTGTTTAGTTTTGAATAACTCAAAAATTAGAACCCTCGTCGATTTTAAAGTCGATGCACTGGGTAAGCTGTCCGGTTTACTTTTAAATGATGAACAAGCTAGTGGAAAAAAAGTGAATTTGCTCACCTCTTTTGGCAGCATTCAGGGAATCGTCTCTCCAGCCGTCTCCAACAAAGAGGATGTATTTGATTTAAAATCTTTGATGGATGATGTAATAGTAGACGAATACATATCTTATTTGGGAGCAGAACACCCTGATAAAAATTTCAGCTATAACTTTGTTGTCCTCAATGACGTTACTGTAAGACCTTATGCTAGTTATGGGACTCCGATCGAATACAAACAGCTGATTGTTTATACCGATCATATCACTGCCTTCAATTTTCTATAGGTTACATACTTACCTTAAAAAGCACCCTTGCAGCAACCCCCAATTTTGCGCCATTTGCAGAATCGGCAGGTTTCTCCGGGTGCTTTTTTTGGGCTAATTCCGAAGCCGATCCTATAATTCCACGAATTTCCCTTTTAAAAGATACTAGTGGGGATCATTCAGGCATATCTTTCAATAAGCAACAATTTGAGTCTAATGAGATAACTGGGAGGTGATTATATGCTGATTATCTTAGTGTACTTATTTGCTATTTTAGGAGTTGTTTTAATTCTAAGTGCCCCATTATAAAATTGAAAACGCTATCCACTTCATCTGATATTTCTATGCTAGTTAATGCGGCTGCATCCTTTAACATCATTTTCACCAAAACATTCATTCCCCCCAATCAATCTCACTTGATCGCACTTAACGAACCTAATAAAAAATTAGCAATAGGCACCAGAAATCCGAAGAGCAACAAAAAAGCAGTAGCAAAGCTATACTCTTTCGATAATGTAATGGGATCCGAGATTGTGGTTAACGCACTTACCCTTTCAAAAGTCTCCAAAAGACAACAAAACAGCAAAACAACTGCAACTAGTGCAGATATTAACGTCCTTAAGGAACCTGATGAAGAAGCTAATGTGATAGAAGAACTCACGCTTAAAATATATATGAACAGCAAAGAAACGCCTGTGTATTGTATTTCCTTCTTGCCGGGTTTATTGCCTATTCGACAATCCGACAACCAGTACAAGGAAGCTTACTCCCAAGTACAACAATTACATGCACTCTTCAGATCAATCGTATCTGAATAATTAAGTTGTTATCGCCACACCTCTCATTTGTTTTCAACATTGAAAGAACTAAAATTGCACACTGAACCCATCAAACTGGTGAATACCCGTACCATGTGCCACTACCTTTTGCTCACGTAACTCGCGAACTGCCTTTTTGACCTCTTGCAAAATAGATGGATCTAAACCCAGCGTATTATGAGAGCCGTATACTTGGGTAACCCCTGGAATTTCTGTAATCTTCTCTAAGGATGCCACTAAATCAGCCGGACTAGTCGAAGGGTAAAAAGCATAGATTGGCGTAACGTCATACAATAAATCACCTGTAAACAGATATCCGTTGGCATGATCAAATAGGCTGATATGACCTGGCGAATGACCTGGTGTGTGGTAAATTTCTATTTCGCGCCCACCTATGTCGAGCACATCCCCCTCTTGTAAAAGAGCCGTTGGTTTCCCTTGAAAAGGTATGTAGGTGTTAGGATCAAAGGTTTCAGGAACAGGAAGGGTGATGTCTCGACTCATATCCTTTCGAATCTGGGCAAGGGACAAGCCTTTTATTCCGTTAATCAGCCAATCCTCATCCTCTTTATGAACATAGATTGTCTCGAATTGTCCGTGACTGCCAATATGATCTGCATGCACATGTGTAGTTATGACAGCGATAGGTAAATCCGTTAACTGATCCGTTATTCTTTTTATATTATCAATACCTAATCCCGTATCAATTAACGCGGCTTGTTTTTGCCCCAAGAGTAAAAAAGAATGCACCTTTTCCCAATGTCCATATTCACTGATTGCATAGGTGGTCGGATCAATTTCCGTTACTGTAAACCAACGATCTTTAATCAATTACGCTCCCCCATTCCATTTTTCCCTTACATGCTCTTCTCCCTTATAATAATCCGCCTGTTCATCCGCTTGATAGATTTCTTGATAGGGTAAAATGTTGATTTTGCCTGAGTCTGGATATTCGCAAACATCTATTCCCTGATTCGTTCGGAGATCCAGATACCTGCATGGTGCATCCGTATGATTATAAAGCTGATGCGCCCCTTCCGGTCCCATTTCAAAAAATATTACATCCCCTTCCGTAACCTCCGTAAAACCCTCGGGTGTTCTTAACATCGCTTTTCCCGCTAAAATCACAAATATTTCTTCAGCATTTCTATGAAAATGATAAGGATAAGAATATTTATCAGGATCTAAAGATCTGATATCAAAAACTAAATGCTTGGAGCCCACCATTTCAGCTAATCTTTCACTCGTATGCCAAGCAAACTCTGGGATCGGGGACTGTTTTTGAGTAAATGAGACCGTATTTTCATTAAAAATCTTCACCATCTGCAACACTCCTCCTTCTTATATTTTGCGTTCATTACAACAAATAAAGAATCCCAGCTATAGCTAATGAAATAAGACCACCTAAAGCGGACCCATTCGCTACTTTGTTTTTAATTTTACGGTCTTGCTTAGATTCCGAATAAAAGTTACCTCTTTGTTGTGTACCTGTCGTGAAGGCTCCAACACATATACCTGAAATTATAAAAAAGCCCAATCCTATATAAATAAAAATTTGCATGAACTTACTCCTTCCCAGGAAAGAATTAGTTATCTATATATAAGATATTTTAACATTAAATCCCTCTCCTACGTGCCAAGACTTTCGGACCCAGATGACGCTATTTGCTATTTTTCAGCCTTTGGAGCATGGTTTCGGACTCCAGTGACGTTATTCCTAAGAATGAGGCTCATATTGAGTGTTTTTAATGCCAATAGCGACTATGGGGTCCTTTAGTATCCAAAATGTGGGATAAAGCTTCATATAAGGTCTGCTGGGTCCTATACCGGGCTCATACGCGAAATTTGCAACCTCAGCAAATGGAAATTGGCGTTCAAATGAAGTAAGGTACCAAAAAGAAGAAGAAGTGTGCCAACAACCATTTTTTGATTATGGTTATGGCACACTTCTTCTACTCCATACAACCCCTTCGGTTCTGTTTACACTTAATTCCTTTCAAGTTCAAGTGTTGCCAGTGAAACCATCACCCAAGGTGCAAAGTTATTCGACGAATCACCCTTAGGATTGTGTATCCGAAAAAGAAAAGCTTCCCCCGCCTGATTTTTCCAGACCATATAATCTTCTATCCCCTTATCACTGGTAGCCTGCAGATATAATTCTGCAAAACCTAGAGGATGTTCAATTAGTTCCCCGCTATGGTCGTTTGCTTTACCAATTGCAGAAAGCTCGGTTTGTCCCTGTTTCTTCAAAGCTGTGAGATCGTAACCGGCAGGCAAGTGTTCAATTTCGGCATAATAGGTTGGATCCTCAGTTAATGATAAACGACCAGACTGTGAGTCTAGTGTGAAACCCTGAAAAACATACAGGGAATATCCATCACCTTGCCCAAGTGTACCTTCTTGCCCTGAGACCCCTCCTTCCTGTTCACCAAATGCTTTGGTCTTTGGTCGATCGGATGCTAGAGGATCAGTGGCCTCCGGACTGGCGGACTCCTGCGCCTCCATAGAAGGAGTAGCAGAAGGTTCGGGAGTGGTTGTAGCTTCGACAACTGGCGTAGGCGCTGCACTTGACGCTGTAGGCTCTGTCTCGTTTGTTGTTTTATTGTTACTACATGCACCGAGAATTGAGGCAGACAGAAGAATACTAGTAGCTGTAGTTAATAATATTTTTTTCATTACGCACCTCCTTATTACTATAATAGTTATTACCCACATGACTAACGTATCCTCTTATTCTTCAAATCTTTTCTTCATTTTTATTGCTACGGATTGAAAAATTTCATTCAATCGACTCACTCTTATTGACAGCTATGGAGTTGTGCTCGAAATTCAAATTGTTCCCGGACGATTCGGGCACCTACTATCTTAATTAATGCCACCAGATTCCATAAAGTGACCCATGAGATCTTAGTTCTTCTCGGTTTTATAAGGTTAATTGGACTGAGCAAGAGCAAGGTAGACGATAAATCAATTAAAGTGAAAAAAATTTACAATCACTTTTACTTTAACACTTTTAGAATATACAAAAATAATAATATAGCGACTCACAGCCAACCGCGGGGTGGTTCTGTAAATCGCCATCCTTAATGATCTGTAACTCAGATTTGTGTCAACACTCTTTGATAAATCCTTTTAAAGTCAGAGCGATGCGGGAATATAACCAATATCTGTCATGACTATGCAGACTCGTCTGAAGAGTTATTTTTTTGATTTATAACTTCTTACTAATAAACTTATACCTTTAAAAATCAAAACCACTAATATCCCGAAAATTATCAAAGTTAATATTAAGTTTGACCAAACTATATCCAAATTCACTCCTCCGTCTCTACATTTAATTCTTCTATATCAAATCATATCCCATTATTTATGATAAATGAACAGCTTCTTACACGTTAAAATTGTTAGTCAACAATATGCCAATTTTGATATTCACCTGTAAAACATCCTCGAATAACCTTAACCTCAGCTATTTGTGGGCATTTCGCGGGCATTTTTCGTAGACATATCATTGATGGTTACAAAACCACTATTTTGCCCAAACAAAAAAACCCTCAACGCCAAAGGCGTCAAGGGTTTAAAGGTTCTAGTACAAAGTCATGTATTGGTTTCTTTCCCACTCGTGAACCTGAGTACGATAGATATCCCATTCGATTTCTTTCAGCTCGTAGAAGTGAGCCAGCGCATGTTCGCCGAGAGCTTCGGTAATTACATGGCTGCGGATCATTTCGCTTAGCGCTTCTTTCAAATCGGATGGCAAGCTCGGGATGCCTTCTTCAATACGCTCTTCCTCAGACATCACATAGATGTTACGGTCAATTGGGGCTGGAAGATCAAGCTTACGCTTAATTCCGTCTAGCCCTGCTTTCAACATAACAGCAAGTGCGAGGTATGGGTTAGCTGCCGGGTCCGGATTACGAACTTCAACACGTGTGCTAAGCCCTCTCGAAGCCGGGATACGAATCATCGGGCTACGGTTACTTGCAGACCAAGCTACGTAACAAGGTGCTTCATAACCAGGAACAAGGCGTTTGTAAGAGTTCACTGTTGGGTTAGTAATCGCTGCAAAAGCACGAGCGTGCTTCAAAATACCAGCCATATAGTAACGTGCAGTTTTGCTCAGACCTAGCTTGTCACTTTCATCGTAGAACATGTTTTCTTTGCCATTAAACAAGGATTGGTGAGCGTGCATACCCGATCCGTTAATACCAAACAAAGGTTTAGGCATAAAAGTTGCATGCAAGCCGTGTTGACGGGCAACCGTCTTCACAACGAGCTTAAAGGTTTGAATTTGGTCAGCAGAAGTGATCGCGTCAGCATATTTGAAATCAATTTCATGCTGGCCGGAAGCCACTTCATGGTGGGATGCTTCGATTTCAAAGCCCATTTCTTCAAGGGTCAATACGATTTCACGACGGCAGTTTTCTCCTAAGTCCGTAGGAGCTAAGTCGAAATAACCACCTTGGTCGTTCAATTCTGTAGTTGGGTTACCTCTTTCGTCTGTTTTGAACAAGAAGAATTCAGGTTCAGGTCCAACATTCATCGCTGTAAAGCCCATTTCTTCGGCTTCCTTCAGACAACGCTTCAGGATACCACGTGGGTCTCCAGCAAATGGAGTACCATCAGGCATATACACGTCACAAATCAGACGTGCAACACGGCTATCAGTCACCCAAGGGAAGATTACCCAAGTATCAAGATCTGGGAAGAGATACATATCGGATTCTTCAATCCGTACATAACCCTCAATGGAGGAACCATCAAACATCATTTTGTTGTCGAGTGCTTTTTCCAATTGGCTAACCGGAATCTCTACATTCTTGATAGTACCTAACAGATCTGTAAATTGCAGACGAATGAAACGAACATTCTCTTCCTTGGCAATGCGTAAAATATCCTCTTTAGAAAAGCTCACGTGATCCTCTCCCTTTCAAAACTCTGTATATTATTATTTATTAAAAAACCGGGATAACTCACCTTGAATAAGCGATACCTGTCCCGGTCTTTTACCGGAAACTAGTTCTTGCTTCAGCAAACGGTGAAGCTGCGAATCTGATAGCTCTCTACGTCTAACCTCTGTGTCAGGGGTAATCACAGTAGCTTCTTCGGATTCCTTAGAGACTGGGTTCATTACTTGCTTGATGCCAGCAATGTTAACACCCTTTTCAATCAAGGCCTTAATTTCTAATAGGCGCTCAACATCATTAAAAGAGAACAAACGTTGATTCCCAGATGTACGTGCAGGTACGATTAGACTGTGCTGTTCATAATAACGAATTTGTCTTGCAGATAAATCAGTTAACTTCATTACAATTCCAATAGGAAATAATGCCATATTTCTGCGGATTTCATCACCCATGACTCATCCAACCTTCCAATGATCTTTTTCTGATCTCATTGTACATTTCCTAATACAGCGTGTCAATGGTGTGTAAGATTTTCTGACAGTAATTTTCGATCACGCATACTTTGGAGTGCCATCAAAACGCCATATTTGACATGGGAGTAGGTTAATCCCCCTTGCATATAGCCGATATAAGGCGCACGGATAGGCGCATCTGCCGATAACTCTAAGCTACCACCTTGTATAAACGTACCTGCCGCCATGATGACAGGATGTTCATATCCCGGCATATCCCATGGTTCTGGAACTACATGGCTGTCTACCGCCGCAGCACGTTGAATTCCCTGCACGAAGGCAATTAAGTGATCCGGTCCATCAAAGGAAACCGCCTGAATCAAATCTGTACGAGGTTCATTCCACGCTGGTTTCGTCTCAAACCCGCAGCGCTGAAATACAGCTGCCGCAAAAATACTGCCTTTAAGGGCTTGTCCAACTGTATGCGGAGCCATGAACAGTCCTTGGTATAACCCGCGGGTAGTTCCTAACATTGCACCTACTTCGCCGCCGATACCAGGAGCTGTAAGACGGTACGCTGTAAGCTCTACTAGATCTCTGCGCCCACAGATGTATCCACCCGTCTCAGCAATTCCACCACCAGGATTTTTAATTAATGAACCCGCTACTAGATCCACTCCAACCTGTGGAGGCTCAAGCTCTTCAGTAAACTCACCATAGCAATTATCAACGAACACAATAACATCCGGTTTCAATGACTTCACTCTCGCTGTCATGTCACCTATTTCGGCTACTGTGAAGGAAGCACGCCAATCATAACCACGCGATCTTTGAATTCCAATTACTTTAGTCTTCTCATTGATAGAGAGAGCTACCTCTTCCCAATCAATCTTACCCTCTGCGGTAAGGGCAACCTCCCGATATGTAATTCCGAAGTCTGCGAGTGAGCCTGTCCCATCTCCTGCTTGGCCAATCACCTTGTGTAAGGTATCGTACGGACGACCTGTGATGTATAAAAGCTCGTCTCCTGGTCGCAGCACACCAAAGAGGGCTGTTGAAATGGTATGTGTTCCTGAAGCAAAATGCGGGCGCACCAAAGCTGATTCCGCACCAAAAACATCAGCATAGACAAGATCCAGCACTTCGCGTCCACGGTCGTTGTAAGCATACCCCGTTGAACCCGCAAAATGATAATCACTGACCTGATGACGTTGAAACGCTTCAATAACCTTCCATTGATTCTTATCGACAATTCGATCGAGGGCTTTGACTGCACCTTCGATTTCAACTTCTGCGGACTCTGCCGCTCCTAAAATATCTTCTGCAAAAACTGCCATTAGTTCTTATTCGCTCCTTACATTTACTTGCCATCATAATGACAGAAAGCGACAGTTGCCTGACGCTTTTTGTCATTAGCTATTATTTTATACCTATACAACAAGCATTTCCACTTTAGGGAACAGAGAAGATTACGGCTGGTCCACAAAATCAGCAAGCATGTAACCCCATTTATCATAATCCTCTTTATTAAGACGGACGTTATAGATAACATCGTTCTCGTCATAGGTGGTTTCCAGAACCTCACCTACTCTGTAAAGCAGGGAAGAAATATCGCCACGGTCTCCAGGAATTCGAAAATTCAGCGTATCTCCGGCCAATTCATCAGAGATAATTTCGATAATCCGGGTTAAATCCTCAGGGTTAAACGCACTGATCTTCAAAAACCCTGTGCCGGTTGGCAGCATTTCCAGTTGCTCAGGCTCACATAGATCGATTTTATTAAAAAGCACTATTTGCGGTTTGCTGGCTGCCCCTAAGTCCTGCAAAATAGTTTGCACAATCTCCATCTGCTCCTCACGCATTGGAGATGAGGCATCCACTACATGCAACACCAGATTGGCCTCATTGACTTCCTCCAGCGTTGCGCGGAAAGATGCCACAAGATCATGCGGAAGATTCTGAATGAAGCCTACAGTATCCGTAAGCACTACCTCTTTGCCACCCGTTAGCTGAAGCACACGTGAAGTAGGGTCAAGCGTAGCAAACAATTGATTTTCAATATAAACATCCGCATCCGTAAGCTGCTTAAGCAGCGTCGATTTACCAGCATTTGTGTAGCCGACTAGAGCAACCTGCACTGCCCCTGCCTTACGACGGCGTTCACGGTGCAGCTCACGGGTCTTAACTACCTCATCCAACTGGCGTTTCAACTCCGTAATCCGATTGCGAATATGCCGGCGATCGGTCTCAAGCTTACTTTCACCTGGCCCTCTGGTTCCTATACCCCCGCCTAATCTGGATAAGTTTTTGCCTTGACCGGATAACCGCGGCAAAAGATAGGACAGCTGTGCCAGCTCTACTTGAATAATACCCTCTCTCGTTTTGGCCCGCCCAGCAAAAATATCCAAAATGAGCTGCGTCCGATCAATAATCTTCAGATCCAAAGACTCTTCAAGGTTCCGTACCTGCGCTCCAGATAATTCCTGATCAAAAATAGCCGTATTAGCTCCAAGACCATCAGCGGCCATGCGGAGCTCTTCTACCTTACCTTTCCCGATAAACCATTTTGAATCCGGTGTTTCCTTATTCTGACGCAACACATCCAGGACTTCAACACCTGCTGTTTCTGCTAACTGTACTAATTCCTGCAGAGAAAGCTCTGGGTCAATACCGGTACGTTTAATTTTATCTGTGACGAGAGTGACCAATATCGCCCGATCTTGAATATCCGTTTCTGTATCATGCGTAGTTATTGCCATTTATTCATGCTCCTTATGACGGTAATAGAATCTTTGTGTACCATTTAATCAGTTTTTCACTTCTTGCTGATGTTATACAGATGAAACTGTTCATTCACAGCACTTCAAAACATTTTATCATAAGTTTCATTGGTAATATAGGCTGATAATGGAACGGCTCCCCATGCTGTCAGCATTTTCATTATGATAATCTTCAATCTTTTATAAAAGATAAACCGACTAAGCACGTATAAACTTAGCCGGTGTCAATTTATTTAAGAGATTATACTCTCCCCTTTTGGATAATCATCGACCGGAAGAACAAGGTCTCTCGGTAAGATCTCCATCAAAGATTGCTTGGATATTTTGACATGTCTGCTTATTAATCTAACCGCTTGATGGCGAATTGCCTGCTCGAGGATATTGCGTACATACCGCGCATTACTAAAATTTTCTTCAATAATTTTCTCATTAAGGATTAACTCTTTTAGTTTCCCGTTTGTTTCCGGAGTAATTATATAGTCTCTTTCAGCTGCCATTTTATGTGCAATCAATATCAGTTCATCTGTTGTATAGTCCTGAAAATCAAGTTGAATTGGAAAACGTGAGGGAAGCCCGGTATTAGCCTCCATGAACATCTCCATTTCATTTGGATAACCCGCTAAGATAATGATGAGATCATCATTCCTGTCCTCCATAACCTTTACAAGACAGTCGATTGCCTCTTTCCCAAAATCCTTATCTCCGCCTCTAGCCAAGCTATAAGCCTCGTCAATGAATAATACGCCACCCATAGCTTTCTTAACAAGGTCTCTGGTCTTTTGAGCTGTATGCCCTATGTATTCCCCCACTAAATCCGCTCTCTCTACTTCGATTAATTGACCTTTACTTAATATGCCCATATTCTTTAACAGCTTGGCAACGATTCTTGCTACAGTTGTTTTTCCAGTCCCGGGGTTGCCTTTAAACAACATATGATAAACCTGATTAACTACATTTAACCCCAGTTCTTGTCTCATTTTTTCCACTTGGATAAGCGCATGAATTTCATATATAAGATCCTTCACCTTTTCAAGACCGATAAGCTCATGAAGCTCTTGCAGGATTTCTTTTGTAGATTCTAAATGATTATTTTGAGCCAGCGCGCTCTCCAATGTTTCATTCGTAATATTTGTTGGGTCTTGATTTTTGAAAGTTATATTCATTCTGGAATCATTAATGGTTATCTTTCTTAAATTTTCTTCACCCATTGTAATCACCTCGTTAGAGCATTATATGCAATAACTGAATGACATCATGCACTTGTTTTAAAGAATGGGGTTTCGACATTGGATTCCCTGCTATCTCTCGCATCTTCTACGATGGTACACGAGGATAGAATGACCGAAATACATAAAAGCCATAAGCAAACGCTTATTTTTTTATCATTTTACACTCCCATTATTTTTGATATACAAATAACAAATAGCCCCCAGTTAGAGTTTAATCCATTTGGGGGCTGGCTTTTCTAATCAAGTCTCTTCCGGAATAGGAGGCGTTATTAGAAGATTCTGATATTCGGGAACAATTACAGGAACAACTGCTGGATTTTCCATTTCGTATAGGCTAGAATTTCACGCGACTTATGCCTTGTCATCGACAGAACAGTGGATTCTGTAAGTCCCAGTTCAGGATTCACATAACCGAGCTCGTCCGCGATTTCGTGTGAACGCCATCCATGATATGTATGCGTAATAATAATTGCTGAAGACAATCCCTCACTTGTCATAATGGCTTTGCTATACAGAAGATTCTCGTAAGTGCTGGTAGCTTTATTTTCAACAGAAATGGCGCTATCCGGAACTCCATGAGCTACTAAATAATTGCGCATGCCTTGACCTTCGGTATATTTAAGATCAGGTTTATCCAAACCTCCAGAAACTATGAAATGCGAGAACATCCCCTCTTGATAAAGCTTAAGCCCGTAATCCAATCGTTCCTTCAATCCCGGGCTAGGTTCATCTCCCCACATCGACATGCCAAGAATGATCCCTGTATCGGCTTTGAGCATAGGATCTGTCGTTGCGGCTTTATTGATATTCCTCAATGCGTACGCACACCACAACAATCCAACTACAACAATAAGCATTAAAGCAATAAGCAACGTTCGTTTAGACCAAATCCGGCGTTTTTTGGGAACAATCCGAATCGGGGAAGAGTCTCTTCCATAAACGTACCATTCCATCTTTATTTCCTCCTGAATTCTCCATGATGAAATAATTCGGCACGATGTTTCAAAGAGAGAGAGAAATAAGGGAAAGCATGAGCATCGATGCCACGTAAAATAGTATGGGCAGTCTCCCAGGCTAGCTTATAATCGCTTTCTGAGATATCTTGCCTCTCCAGTGCTTCCTCCAGTTCATCCTCATCGAGCAAAAACACCTCGCCGTTCCAAAGTACTACCACGTCCAGATACAAATCGTCAAACCAAGGCACACCTTGGTCAGTGACGCCTTGCACCTTACAGGTGTCTATGTACCATTGAACAATATTTTGTTTTTCGTCGAACATAGCCGTCACAATATAGTGACTGTCTTTCGGAAAATATTGCAGCCAGGAATAACCTTTATCTGCAATACGATATGTATGTCGTCCATAGCTCTTCCACAGTGGTTCTTTCAGCCCGTAGATGGTATAAAGCGTAATATATCCGCTGAATTCCCGGCTCTCCACATAGCGGCAGGCAAAATGGCGACGCGTAATCCGGCGCCAGTTGGCCCGGTCTCCGAATTTACGTTTCATAGAAATTACCCTCTCCAGTATGGTCTATTCAGCTTAACACATTTAGAGGATACACTCAAAACATCCCGCAAAATACAAGAAATTTTTCTTCTAAACCTAACAAAAACGGCAGCCTAGCTTCGCTTTTTAAATAAAGCGAAGCTGGGCTGCCATGGATAAAGCTTATTATTTGAAATTCAAACTCGTTTATTGAGCGGAAGAATCTCCGTTCACAAACCCCGCCTCTGGATCAGGGTTTGTGGACACATTCCCGCTCTCATCGCCGGAACCTTCTCCACCGATAGTGGGTTCTGGAGTTGGAGTCGGCACTGGTGTTGGCGGTGGCGGGGTGATTTCAGGGATCGTCCCTGTACCTCCGTCATTTCCGCCACCCTCGTTGCCGCCTCCGTTATTGCCACCATTTCCATTCTCTCCGTTGTTGCCACCTTCCTCTGGGGTCGGGGTCGGAAGATTAGGATCTATGGTTGGTTCAGGGGTTGGCATTTCATCCTGCACGGATACACTAACCACATTGGATGGTTCGCTCTCCACTTTCAGCGCAGGGTCATAAGAAGTTACATAATACTCGTAAACCAAACCAGGCAGTGCACTAAAATCCCCTGCGCTGGTAGTCACTGTATTTAACAGTGAGCCAAACTCAGCTTCCGATGTCTCTCTACGATAAATACGATACTCAACTCCGGAAATAGGAACTGCCTCCCAATTGAGATTTACAGTCATCGTAGAAGGATCATATGCTGCTGATAGTCCAGTAACGGTCTGAGCTGTTTCTGGTGTTTCTGTAGGCTCAGGGGCAATCTCGTTATCGATCTGCGGGAAGGATTTCTTAGGAACATCCTTCAGCGCTTCCTCCATGACCTTACCCCAGAAAGCAGCGGCAAGCGGACTGCTGTTCTTAAGCAGATGCTTTTTACTTGGCTTGTCATAACCCATCCAGACTGCTGCTGTCCATTCCGGCGTGTAGCCTACAAACCACACATCACGGTTCGAGCTGATTCCAGAATATCCACTTTGCGTCGTACCGGTCTTACCGGCCACAGGACGGTCAATCCTAGCTTTTCTACCCGTACCGCTCTCCACGACCTTCTGCATCATCTCAGTCATTTGATAAGCCGTTTCCTTACTCATCACACGCTCAGGCGTTGTATTCGCTTTGTAGACCGTCTCACCACTGCTGTCAGAGATGGATTTAATGGAATAAGCCTCTCTTAGTTCGCCGCCATTTGCAAAAGCGCTGTAGGCTTGCGCCATTTCCAGCGTATTGGTTCCTTTGCTCATGCCTCCAAGAGCCAGCGAGAGGTTCTTATCCTCGTCTTCCAATCCAATGCCTAGTTTCTTGGCAAATTTAAATCCTGTATTCACACCAATTTCATTGAGCAGCCAAACAGCAGGAATATTCTCTGATTTCTGAATGGCATCACTCATGTTGATGCTCTTAGAATATCCATGCAGGTTGGTTGGACAATAGTTCGCGAAACATTGCTTCTCATTGCTTAGCGTTGAATTCATGGTGAATTTCCCAGATTCCAGCGCTGGAGCATAAGAGACAATTGGTTTGAAAGCAGAACCTGGAGAACGACGGCTGCCAGTTACACGACTGTAGCCTTTTTTCTCATAATTCCGTCCGCCAAGGAGTGCGACAATGCTGCCATTCTCCTGATTCACAATCGTCATTGAGCCTTGTACCAGCTCTTCATCTACACTCTTTTCAAAATTATCACTATCTGCAAAAGCATCTTCAACCGTTTCTTGAGCATGCTTATCCATGGTAGTGTAAATTTTGTATCCGCCGATATTCAGATCATCTTCTGACAATCCAAATTTTTCTTCCGCCTCATCTACTGCAAAATCAATAAATGCTTGATAACGCTGTTTCTTTTCTGGCGGCTTATAGTTATAATCTACGGCTTTTGCTTCGTCTCTTTCCTGCTCCGTTATGTACCCTTGCTCATACATAAGCTGAAGCACTACTGCGCGCCGTTCCTTCGAAAGATCTGGGTTACGCAGCGGGTTGTAACGAGACGGGCCTTTTGGCATCGCCGCCAATGTCGCGATTTCCCAGACCTTAAGCTGACTCAAATCACTTTTACCAAAATATCTTACTGATGCTGCTTTAATTCCGTAAATTGTACCCCCGAAGTTAATCCGGTTCAGATACATCGTAATGATCTCTTCTTTAGATTTCTGATTCTCAAGGGCTACGGCAATAGACACTTCAGTTGCTTTACGGAAAAACGTCTTGTCCCGTGTCAGGAAGATGTTTTTGGCGAGCTGTTGAGTAATGGTACTACCGCCCTCTACCATACTTCGTGCGGCGATATCCTTTACTGCTGCCCGGCCAATCGACCATAAATCCACACCAGAATGTTCGAAGAAACGTTTATCCTCTGTGGCTACAAAAGCATTAACCAATAACGGTGGAATTTCTTCATACTCTACTGGATCACTTTTCTCCAGTGATAATTCGCCGATTAAATTAGCATTGCGGTCATATACCTTAGTAGTTTCATTCACTGTTAGCTTATCTTGGTTCTCAAGCAGAAGCTTTTGACCATTTAGCATAATGAACAGATATCCACCTAATGCACAAAAAATGGCTAATGCCGTAGCGAAGAACAAGCTCCACAGCACACGCTTCTTCGTCAAAAATTTCTTTTTCTTTTTTGGTTTTGATTTTGGTTTTGATTTGGAACTGGACGATCCTCTATCTCTATTGTGATTCGTCCTGGATGTATCGTCTCTAGACATAATGCCTCCTGACTCCCTTTCGGAAATAAACATAAATGGTCTGCCATGAATGAAAAGAACAACCTTCACAGGTTGCTCTCTCACACTCTATTCAAACGATTTATAAACAAGAAAGGTTTCAATTCATTTTTGATAAATATTATTCTTCACTACTGCTGTCTTGCATCAGTGATACACTACGCTGTGGTGTGAACGTGGAAATTGCGTGTTTATACACCATTTGCTGGCGTCCATCACTGTCAATGACGATTGTAAAATTGTCGAATGCTTTAATTATTCCCCGGATTTGAAAACCGTTGGTCAGATATACCGTAGCAGGGATATTTTCTTTGCGTAGTTGGTTCAAGAATGTATCTTGGATGTTAATGGACTTGTTCATATGACGTACCCCCAATGGTTCAATTAGATTGTTCAGAAGTATATTCAAGACCTGAGAGAAACTTTCCTGCTATTATACCACGTATTTTTGAGAAATTCTCAGAAAAGTTTTGTTCACCTTCGACATCGATCCACTCGATTTCCTTCATGTGGCGAAACCATGACAACTGTCTTTTGGCGAATCGGCGAGTATCGCGTTTAAGCAGTATCACAGCTTCTTCCAGCGTCAGTTCTCCCGCCAGGTAAGCGGCAATTTCCTTGTAACCCAATCCCTGCATGGACACAAGGCTTCTGCTGTAACCGTTATCCAGCAGTCCCTTCACCTCAGCAACGAGACCATCCGCCAGCATGCTATCAATTCGGTCCTCAATACGTTTATATAGTATTTTCCGGTCCATTGTCAAACCTATGAGACATAAGTCATAGGGTGATTCCTTCTTTTGAGCAGCATGAGAAGCGGAAAGTGTAGTGTTTGTCTGGTGTTGAATTTCCAGTGCACGGATAATTCTGCGACGGTCGTTAGGATGAAGTTTGGCTGCGCTGACTGGATCAACCGCCTCGAGTCTGGCATGCAGTGCAAGCGCTCCATATTCTTCCGCAAATTGATCCTGCTCTTTACGGAAAGCTTCATCAGCCACTGCTTCCGAGAACTGAAAGCCGTAACATAAAGACTCAATATACAGTCCAGTCCCCCCTACGATAAAGGGAAGCTTCCCTCTAGCGCTTATCTCCTCGATAAGTCTAGTGCCCTGCTCTTGAAATTCAGCGGCAGAATACGCATCCTGCGGATCATGAATATCGATCAGGTGATGGGGAATTCCCTTCATTTCAGCGGGTGTAATCTTAGCTGTACCAATATCCATACCACAATAAACCTGCATCGAATCGCCGGAAATAATCTCAGCGTTATAAGCTGCTGCCAGCTCCAGACTTAACCGGGTTTTGCCTACGGCAGTTGGTCCTAACAGCACTAGAACCTTATGCCTTTCTTTAGTTGTCAATGTGTATCACCCCGTACGATGTTTTGGAGTTGCTTCGGAGCAGCTCAGTAAACCCTAGGCGTTCAAATTCGCCACTCAAAGCCTTTTCTTTTAAAAGAACAGTCTTACGGGCGACCCTAACCGCCTCTGCTACACTCTCTGTCGATAAGGCTGCACGGTTAGCGAATTGCCGCAGCGGGGAAATCGAGGCAGAACCCGTCAGAGGCACGCGAAACATAGGATCGAAGTAGACAATATCCACACTTCGATCTGGTTGAGACCGTAAATAATCCAAATGTTCACTATGCACGACATTAACTCTGCGTAAAGCCTCATTGACCTTTACTTGCCCAGAGGTGTAATGAGACATCCCTTCACTGAGCAGTGCGTACAGCGGTAATGAGCTCTCCAAAGCGGTAACCTCCGAGGACTCACCACCATGCACAGCAAACAGTAAGGAGTCGGCTCCTAATCCGGCTGTACAATCCAATACGCTATCTCCGGGAAGCATTCGAGCAGCAACAAGCATCGGCTCGATCTCACCCTTTAGGATTCGTTTAGCGCGAACGAAGCCCATGCTTGGATGAAACTCCATAGGCTCCATTCCTAAGCGGTGTAGTCGAACAGCGTCCTGAGATAGAATCAGAATATCCTCATCTCCGTAATGTTCAACCATCCTTGTAATTGAGAGTTTCTCACGTGAAGCATAACTACAACCCGTTCTCTCCGCAAGGCTTTGCGCGCGTTCTACTATTTCCATTATCGGGCTATACCCCGTAGTTATAATCATGGTGCCTCCAGTCTTGCTCTCAACAAATTTCAAAAAATGTATAATTACATAACCCGCTTGAACAATTTCTCTAAATCATAGGATGAAAAAGAGATCACAATCGGCCGTCCATGTGGGCAAGTATACGGTTGCTTGCACTCTGCAAGTCGGGATAACAGAGCTTCCACTTCCTGTTCTGTTAGTTTATGGTTGGCCTTAATCGAGGCTTTACATGAACACAGAATCGATGACTTTTCTCGTAGCTTCGCAAGATCAATCATACGCTCACTTAAGACCCACTCCGCCATTTCTTCAACGACAGCCTTCTCATCCCCTTCAGGAAACCAATAGGGCAAGGAACGAACGAGAAAGGTTTGTCCGCCAAAGTGCTCAAGGTATACCCCGGCCTGCTGAAACCAATGTAGACGTTCACTAAGCTGGCGACTTTCAGAAGGCGTGAACTCCAGCGTAATCGGCAGTAGCAGCTCCTGTGAGGCATCCTCCGGCCGACCAAATTTCTCATAGAAGTATTCGTAATTAATTCGTTCATGTGCCGCATGCTGATCGATTAAATAAAGCCCTCCATCATTCTGAGCAATAATATACGTCCCATGATGCTGACCTATATAATTAAGCTCAGGAAAGGCCGGAAGTCCAGGCTCTTCTTGTTGTGGTGGAGCCCATAGCTTCTCAACCGAAGGGAGCTGCTTCTGCGACATTGAGGTTTCTTGCGGGCGATAGCTATTGGAATAACTAGTATTCGCACTAGTTTGGCGCCCCTGCGAAGATGAAGACGGATAGCCTGACCCGTAAGCTGGAGCCACCTCGCGAGCCACCTGATGATCCGCCTGACCTTCCTTGCTAAAATCACGGGAATTACGGTCAAGGCTCGATGACTGTAGTCCACTTAAGAAGTTGGCAGATCCCGTGGGAGCTGTATCCTTCACATCGCCAGTCGAAGATGACAGTGGAACGGCCCCTTTGGAAAAAGCAAATTGCTCCTGGATAAAGGAGCTGCTGCCCTTGGGTCCGATTGTTTCCTTGCTTGGACGTGGAATCAGACTTTGCCCCAGCAGTATTTTGCGGATCTCCTGCTCAACAAAGGTGTAAAGCTCATTCTCTTTACTAAATCGAACCTCCAGTTTTGCTGGATGTACATTGACATCTACCAAAGAGGGGTGCATATCCAGTTCAAGAACTAATAGCGGATAACGGTTAATCGGAAGCAAGGTATGATAAGCGCGCATGATTGCTGCGTTCAGACCATTACTGCGAATATAACGGCCACCGACAATAGTAGTGATTGCATTTCGATTGGAACGAGTCCATTCTGGACGACTTATATATCCGGAAATCCGGTAATCCAAGTCTTCTGCCGTAATCGGCAGCATTGCTTTGGCGGCATTGGTTCCGTAAACAGCTGCGATGACCTGCAGCAGATCACCATTTCCGAGCGTATGCAGCAGCTGATTGCCATTATGATGCAAGGTAAAAGAGATCCCCGGATGAGCGAGCGCCATGCGGTACATGGCATCTGAAATATGGCCCAGCTCCGTCTGAATACTCTTCATATATTTCAGCCTTGCCGGCGTATTAAAAAATAATTCACGAACGGCAAGATCACTTCCCCGGCCGGAAGGAGCGTCCTCATTTCGTATGAGATTGCCACCCTCAATGTCTACTAGGCGCCCTTTGCCGTCATCGGCAGTTGCAGTTAGAAGCGATACCTTGGATACCGCGGCAATACTGGGAAGTGCCTCTCCGCGGAAGCCTAAGCTTGTGATTTGAAATAGATCACGGCCATTCAGAATTTTACTTGTAGCATGCCGGTAAAAGGCGGTCTCACAATCTTCAGGATCAATCCCAGAGCCATTATCTTTAACGCGGATGCTCTGCAAGCCCCCCTCTTCTACCGATACCTCAATTCTTGTACTGCCAGCGTCAATCGCATTCTCGACAAGCTCCTTTACAACAGAAGCTGGCCGCTCTACTACTTCACCCGCAGCAATCTGGTTGGCAATATGCTCGTCCAATATATGAATTTTGGCCATTTCATTCACCTCTTATTTAGGCAATCAATTATTATAAAATCTTTATTGCAGATCCTTAACCTTCATCTTCAGCTCGTTCAACAGACTCATCGCCTGCAGCGGCGTCATATTCATAAGATCAGCGTCACGCACAGAAGAAATGAACTCTTTTAGCGCGGGATTCTCATGGATTTCAGTTACCGCTACTTGATGTGCACTACCTTTGCGGTTCTTGCGTGGTTCTTCCTCACCAAAGATAGACAACTGAACAACCTCATTTTCTACAGGTGCCTCAGTGATGACACTTACGGCTTGCGCCACGGAAGATGTGCTAGCAACTTCTCTTACAGCCGCCTGTCTTTCGAGGCTTCCCCCGTAATGAAGTTCAGTACCACCAGGATGGGCTGCCTGCTCAATGCTCTGTAAGAGACCATAAGCTCGGTCAATAATCCCTTCAGGAAGACCCGCAAGACGTGCACAATAGATCCCATAGCTGCTGTCAGCCGCTCCAGGAACTAGCTTGCGCAGGAAGTTTACTTTATCGCCGCTCTCTTGAACAGCCATAGAGTAATTCCGCAGTCCTTTAAGACTCCCTTCCAAATGAGCCAATTCATGAAAATGCGTCGAAACTAGAGCTTTGCAAGAAATAACATCATGTACATATTCAATAACCGCCTGAGCGATGGCCATACCTTCACTGGTCGAGGTACCTCTTCCCAGCTCATCAATAATAATCAAGCTGCGAGCTGTTGCTTTCTCTGTCATAACCTGGATGTCAGCCATTTCCACCATAAATGTACTTTGACCACCGATCAAATCATCAGCTGCTCCAATACGAGTAAAGATCCGGTCTATAAGCGGAACTTCAGCACTGTTTGCTGGAACAAAACATCCAATCTGAGCCATGATGCAGATCAGCGCCACCTGACGCATGTAGGTGCTTTTGCCCGCCATATTAGGACCTGTAATTAGAAGAATGTTACCTTCTTCCTTACTCAGCGTGCTTCCATTTGCAATAAACGCGGAATCTTTAAGCACCGCCTCCACAACAGGATGACGGCCCCCTTCAAGCCGAAGATCATAACCATCCGAAAGGACTGGCTTCACAAAACGATGTTCGGCACTAACTGCCGCCAAGCATTGATACACATCAATCTCGGCAACCTTTTCTGCAAGATTTTGCAGGCGGGGGATTTGCCCGCTGATGCGATCACGCAGCTCGGTAAAGAGGCTGTATTCCAAATCCGTCATTTTATCCTGAGCTTCAAGAATAAGTGCTTCCTTCTCTTTAAGCTCAGGTGTGACAAAACGCTCTGCGTTAGCAAGCGTCTGTTTGCGTTCATAACGTCCTTCCGGCAATGCAGCCAGATTGGATTTGGTGATCTCTATGAAATAACCGAAGATTTTGTTATAGCCGATCTTCAGTGACTTAATGCCAGTGGCCTGTCTTTCCTTAGCCTCCAGTTCAGCGATCCAACGTTTACCGTTACTGCTAGCTTCCCTAAGCTCGTCCAAACGTTCATGATAACCGGAACGGATAATTCCACCGTCGCGCACAGACACCGGGGCATCCTCGACGATTGCACGGTCAATGTCCTCTCGCAGCTCGGCGCATTCATCCATGCTTGCACCGATCTCTCGTAAAGTAGCTGAACCGGAGGTCATACATAATTCCTTCAATGCAGGAATTTGCGCCAGCGATAATTTCAGGGCATTCATATCACGGCCATTGGCGCTGCCAAAAGCAATACGACCCACCAACCGCTCCAAATCATAAATTTCTTTAAGCGCTAAACGCAGGTCCTCGCGAACGATAAACTGATTGTACAAATAATCGACAGCCTCTAGGCGCCGTTCGATCGGAGCTCGCTGCAATAGCGGCTTATCAATTCTACGGCGCAACAGACGGGCGCCCATCGACGTTTCCGTTCGATCCAGCAGCCAGAGCAAGGATCCTTTTTTGGAGCGTTCGCGAACCGTCTCGGTTAGTTCAAGGTTCCGGCGTGTAAATGGATCTAGAATCATATAATTGCCTGGTTCATAAGGAGAAATCTGACTAAGCTGCCCTAACGAACGCCGCTGGGTCTCATTCAGATAAGAGATCAGAAGCGCCAGACATTGTCCACGTTCCTTCTCTAGACGTACCCATGCCGCTTCACCGAACTGACGACGTGCCAGCTCCTCCTCGCGTTTCTCCCAAGGGGTGTAAACTACAGGTTTGGCTAACAGCGGCGTTTCGCTTCGCAGGATCTCCAACAGTGCAGCGTCTCCGATGATCTCAGCCGGTTCATAGATGCCAATCTCATCACGCAGCCATTCGGCTCCAGATAATACCGAAGTAACATATAGCTCACCAGTTGTTAAATCGCAGGCAGCTAATGCCATCATTCCGTCACTTTCGGTAACGCAAACGAGGTAGTTGTTGCTCTTGTCAGCAATGATTTTTCCATCCATCACGGTTCCTGGTGTCACGACGCGTACAATATCCCGCTTCACCATGCCTTTCGTGACTGAAGCATCCTCTAACTGCTCACAAATGGCGACTTTATATCCTTTTTCTATCAGGCGTTGAATATATCCCTCGGCGGCGTGGTAAGGCACTCCACACATAGGGATTTTCTCCTCGCCCCCGCCTTCGCGGCCTGTCAACGTAATCTCAAGCTCCTTGGAAGCCAAAATGGCATCTTCAAAGAACATTTCATAGAAATCGCCCAGTCTAAAAAATAGGAAGGCATCCTTAGCCCCTTCCTTTACCTTTAAATATTGCTCTATCATCGGCGTATATTGTGCCATGGTCAACCTCCATGCCTATTTAATGCTGTCCCCCATTATAACAGAAAATTGGTGGACAAAGTTACCCTGAAACCTCACATTAGTACAACGAAAGACTAGAATACTTATCAGACAAACACTTACAGGAGGTATATTCTTCTGCTTTTAAATATTGTAAAATATTAGCACAGAGCGTCAGCCCATATGAAAATCAAAGGAGAATACAATATGATACGAAAGCTAACGAAGGATGATCAAGAGCTGCTGATGGCGTTGCTGCGGAAAGAGCCGGCGCTTAATTTATTTATCATTGGCGATGTGGAGAATTTTGGGTTTGAACAGGATTACATGGATTTGTGGGGAGAGATTGATCCAGCTGACGGGCGGATAAAAGCCGTTCTGCTACGCTTCTATAGAAGCTACCTTCCTTATGCAGATGGCCCTTTTGATGTCGAGGGGTTCGCTGAGATTATCCGAAAGGATAATGACATGCATATGATCTCCGGAGCCTCAGAGGTGGTGAAGGCTTTTGACGGGGAAATTAATTTCAAACAAGTAAAACAGCTGTATTTTGCTGAATTAAAAGATATGAACAATAAAATAAGTGAGTCCTTCTCTTCAGCTGAGCCTATCAAAAAAGCTACAGTTCAGGATGTAGAAGCGATTTGCGCACTCACCGATACCATTGAAGAATTTGAAAGCAGCCGGAATGGTTCAAGAACCAGCCTGCGTAAAACGCTGGAAAGCAACACCGGCCGCACGTATTATATGGAACGGGAAGATAAGGTCATTGTCACAGCTTCAACTTCAGCGGAAAATTCCATGTCAGCGATGATTGTCGGGGTTGCCACACATCAAGCATTCAGAGAGCAAGGCCTTGCTTCGCGCGTAATGGCACAGCTATGTGCAGACCTGCTTCATGAAGGAAAGTCATTATGCCTCTTTTATGACAACCCACATGCCGGAGTTATTTATAAACGACTTGGCTTTCAAGATATCGGTTCATGGACCATCGTTAACATGTAGACCAAATAGTAAAATATCACATTTTTACTTTGCTGCACCATAACTCACGTATATCACGCGACTCATCCCACGTCCGCTCAGCGGCAATATATTCGAATAAAGGCTCGATATAGGGGGCGGCAATCTCGTAGCCGCCTAGGGAACGCAGCTGCGCCAGCAATGGGGGGATTGCGGCGCGCAGCGGAGGTTTATCGCCGCTGTAGTAGGCGATATGCAGGTCTTCCCGGTCTAGCGGGCGTTGCGTCAGGTCCTCATAATGGCTCACGATCAGATGAGCCAAATAGACCGCGCCTTTAGCGATGACCGGGGATACCAGGAAGCTCGGCAAGGTCCGGTACTCGAAACCGCCATGCGGCTGAGTCCGGAAATCGCCGAGCACGCCGTATCGGGGACGACGCGCCCCTGCGCGGACGTCTTCGAGCAGAAGCATGGGCAGCGCGAGATAGTTATCGAGCGCGCGCAACAGCGGCGCCGTCAGCGTCACGCCGCTGAAGTGCAGATGGCCGCCGAGGGCCCAGCCCGTCAGCGGCATGCCTCCCGCCCGCCAGCGCAGCGAGCGGTCGGCGATGAGCCGGTCCGCCAGCGCCGCGGCGGACATCAGCTGCGCCAGCAGTGCGCGCGGTTCCCCGCGCGGCTGAGGGCGCAGCTCGGCGACCGGGAACGCGCCGCGCGTTCCCGGAGGTCCGGCGTCGCAGCCAGCGACGCCGTCCGTGGGCAGGTACCGCGACGCAGGCACGACGCGGCCGGTGGATTCCCGGAGGATGATGAACTCCGGGTCCATACCCATCAGCAAGCCGCTGCGGCCCGGCTGCTCCAGAGCCAGCTCTCGTTCCAGCGCTAACGCTGCGGAACGATAAGGCTCGGGCAATCGTTGCCCGGAGGTCTTTACTAGTGGAGTGACTCCCTCCACCACATACCTCCGGTTCCCCATTGCCCTCAGCAGGACCTCACCGCTATCCAGCCCCAAGCTGTACAGCGTGCGGACAGCAATCCGCTGGAGCAATTTCATCACCCCGCGAAGCTCTCCCCGCACTCGGCCTCCCGTGGTATTGCTCTCGGCATTAGCAAAGCTCACAGCTTCGCTATAATTATCGGTGGCCACACGCATTCCAAGACCCGCTCCAAGCAAAGAGATGTGGAGCACAGTCAAATGATAAACCAATATCTTATAACACTGCCTGTGCCCCTTCTCAGTAGCGTGTGAAGCATATGTATCGACAAAACGTTTTACAGATGGCGTCAGCGTTGCTTCAACTCCGCTTCTAAGCAATCTAGACTCTCTCTCTGCCACAGACAATTCTGAATACACCTTAAGACCTTCATTCATACTCTTTAGCGCCTCCATCCGAGCGTGAACCTTTTTTCATCCTAAAAATAAATAAAAAAAAGGAGGGCATTCGCCCTCTACGCCGCCGCACTCCCTACATATAATGGACCATAACCCATTGATACTCAGTTAACGGCGGCGTATCCTTCCTTACAGCTCATCATCCAGATTGTCAGGGTCCAGATCATCGTAATCGAAGCTATCACCTTCAAAATCATAATCCTTGTCTTCTGGATCATCACTTTGCTCAGTGACATACACACGGACTTTGGTCTCAGCCACCAACTCCACTTCGAATTCGCGCTCTACGCGAAGTGTCACACTGCCTCCGCCTGGCGATACGCCCGCTTCTACACAGTTGGGTTCCTGCGTTGCCTCCGCAGAGACCTCAACTGTTGAAGTGCGGTGTCTCGTGTCCAGGTAGGAAAGCGGGATGAGCTCCACATAAGAGACTGTTTCCTTTGCTACCTCGGTCTGCTTGTTCTTGTCGTACGAGTACCAGATGTTTACATCATAAGTACCAATTACTTCGATTCCGTTCCCGGCGGCAACCGCTTCGTATTGGTGGTTGATAATCCAAGCCCCCAAAATACTAGTCGGATGATGTGGCGGAGTCACGGTATGGGTTGCTGTAGAGAACTTACGACCTTTGCCGCAAATTGCCTTCGTAATGATCTCCCTTGTTTGACGTTTATGGCTTAATGACATCTTTGAACCTCCTCCATACAATCATTCACTATCAAGTGTATGCAGGTTCTAGGCATTTGTTGATTGTTAGACTATAAATAAATTTGAGTAAGCCCTCAAGAAGGCTTTTTCAGGAGACTCATAGTTCATTTTATTTCAAAATTTGTACATATATGAGTAGATTCCAAAAATGGTCCAACCTGTTCCAGAGCCATTCCTGACCCCTCAAAAAACCTTAAAACACCAGCTATTGCGGGATTACCCGCACAATTCCAAGCGATCTATGTTTGCTTAAGTCAATAAAATCCTCATCAATATTCACCAGTGGCCGCAAAGGGTCTGTAGCAAGAATCATAACAATTTTTCCTTTTCGCCCATCTGTCAATTCCACTTCGTTCCCTAGCATTGACTGCATTAACTTATTAATAAACACTCTGCAAATATAAGGGTCGAGCTTACCGAACACACTCTCCTCCATTTGCAGTAATACTTCGTATAAAGGAGCCGCTTTGCGATAAAAACGGTCGGAGGTCATCGCGTGAAACACATCAGCCACAGCAACGATTTTACTGAAATCAGTAATCCGGTTCCCAAGCACACCAAATGGATAACCACTGCCGTCCATTCTTTCATGATGCTGTAAGGCTACTAGCGCTTGGGTATGGTTTGTGCCTACCGTATCCCTGATCATCTCATACCCAAAGGTCGTATGCTTTTTCATCAGCTGAAACTCTTCGTCGGATAATGGACCGGGCTTGGTTAATATGTCATCCGGGATTCTCATTTTGCCGATATCATGAAGAGTCGCTGCAATGGTCAACATGCTCAAATCCTCAGACTTTAGCTTCAGCCATTTGCCTAGCAAGGTAGATATTATGCCCACGGCTACATTATGTCTGTATGTATAATCATCTTTGGTCTGCAAAGCAGCCAATACTCCGTAGAAGTCATTCTTTTCGCTTACCTGCTGGATAAACGGAATCACTTCATTTCTAACTTCCAGCATAGGAATTCTTTTATTTTTGTTATGACGAATCTGTTCAAAAATATTCTCAATCGCAGCTGTACAATCATCAATTGCAAGCTGGAAAAATTCCGCGCTATCCAGCTGGACGACGTCATGAGATTCCAGAGTGATCTTATGTTGTCGAATTAATCTAATATGTTCAGCACTCAATAAAGTCAATGCGGGTAAAACAAATACTCCTTTGTCATTAAAGAGGTTAGCTACAAGTTGTTTTCCGATAAATGATTCCATATCTTTGTCCATACGCCTCACCTGCCAATGCGGAAAATTCGTATATGAATTTCCTGCTTGAATTTGAACTCACCCTATAATTGTTAATCCCTTTCGGAGATCAACTTTTAGTTCATACATATTTTATCGTGATTTCAGGGGCGAATGTTAATACTTCACTTTATTAAAGCCTAATTTTAAGCTTTTTTCCGGGTGAGCAAACGTTTCTCAGGCTTATAGCTGACCGGTATTTTATGGCGTTTCGCAATTTTCAAATAAAGTGCCAATTCTCTGCAAAGCTGCAGAATCGCTGATCGCACTTCGAATTCCTCACGTGTCTCCGGCAAATCCATGCTTTCAAATTCTTGTTCAAGCTCTTCCAGCAAATGTTCCGTGCGGCCTGTATATTCTTCAGCCAAAACATCTCCGCTAAGCTGGTCGAACAATTCAGCTACCATCTCTCCATGCGGTAAATGGCGATATACTTGAGAAATCAGCTGCATCATGCTTTGAATCGATTCCAGCTGCTCCTTACGCATATAGAAATAGACATTCCAAGCTTCATCAGGATGAATCACATGATTCTCCATCTCACGAGTAGCGGCAGTCAGTCCCCGCTGCACTGCATTATCCGCATCAATTAATTCTTTGCCATCCCACATATACGCAGGTTCACGCAAAGTACGGGCCATCTGAGTAAAAATAACTGAAAAGTATCTATCCACTTCCTTGCGGATTCCATAAATAACTCCCCCGGTCTGTGGCATGTAAATCAAGTTAACCACCCCCGCTGAACCGAGACCTATGGCCAGAAGCTCTACTTGCTGCAACAACACATGAAGCGATAACTCAGCTTGTCCAAAAACACGAAACACAATAACAGAGCTAGTGACAATCCCTTCCTTGTAGCCGGACTTCACAATCATCGGAAAGCCAACCAGAACGTATAGTCCAAGCACCCAGTAATGAAATCCTAATATCCAAAATAAAATACACCCAAAAAAGAGTCCCACGAGCGAGGCCAAAAAACGCGCCGTTATCGTCCGGAAACTCCTTTTCAAGGTAACCTCCACACCCAAAATGGCTAAAAGCCCTGCACTTTGTGCATTGGGTATGCCTACTGCAGACGCGAGAAGAACGGACATTAACGTCGCAGCAGCTGTTTTAATCACACGAAATCCCATAACCCTATCTCTCCTTAAAAGCACTAACCGTTAATAGGTAAAGATATAGACATGTTACAAGATTTTGTGTACGGACACAACGTTACATTAGACTTACCGCCGGTATAACAAGCGCTTCTCCAGATACACTACCAGTTGATACATTGCCGTTGCTACGGCTGCGATAATCAGCAGACTGGACATCACAAGCGTGAAATTAAACACCTGGAATCCATATATGATCAGGTACCCAAGACCGGATTTTGCTACTAGAAACTCTCCCACGATAACCCCGACCCATGACATACCCACATTCACCTTTAGGGTAGAGACAACCGTTGGAAAAGATGCCGGAAGAATCACTTTAAAAAACACCTGAACTTTAGAAGCTCCAAAAGAACGAACCACCTTCACAAGATTAGGATCCACACTACAAAAGCTATTGTAAACAACAAGTGTAGTAATGATCACCGTAATCGATAAGGTTGTTACAACGATAGCGGTGAAACCCGCCCCGAACATTACGATAAAAATCGGCCCCAAGGCCACCTTCGGCATACTGTTAAAGACAACCATAAACGGATCAAGCACCGCTGATAAAAACGGAGACCACCAAATAATCACTGCCAGCAGCGTTCCTAACAAGGTTCCCAGAACAAACCCTACCGCAGTCTCTCCTGCCGTCATCCCCAAATGAGGCCACAAGCTTCCACTGATCATATCCTGCCAAATCTGCTTGAAGATTTTTGTCGGGTAGCTGAACAATAACTCATCAATCCAGCCCATTCTTGCTCCCGCTTCCCACAACACAAAGAACAGCAGCAACAGACTGCTTCTTACAGCGATTACCTGATTACGCCGGCGCTGCTTTCTTTTTTTGAAATCCACATGCATTTGCTGCAGCCACAGTTCACGGGAAGCTAAAACTCCCGCTTGCTCTGTTCGTTTCATTAGCTTTCCCTCCCTGCGATCTCCATCTCTGTCCATACTTCATGAAAAAGCTCCGCAAACCCTGGCTGATCACGCGCATACAGCGGTGGGGCTGAGCGGATTAGCTCCGGAACAGGAAACACTTTACGAATCTTCCCTGGATTTCGCTGCAATAAAATAACCCTACTGCTGACCGCAATCGCTTCTGACAGATCATGCGTGACCAAAATAGCCGTGGTTCCCCGGCTGCGTAAGGTCTCTGAGACTAAATCCTCCAGCTGAAGTTTGATCTGATAATCAAGTGCCGAGAACGGCTCGTCTAGCAGCAGCAGTCCTGGATTGGTAGCTAATGTTCGTACAAGAGCCACCCGTTGCCGCATCCCTCCGGATAGCTGAGAAGGATAGGCCTGTTCTTTCCCTTCTAATCCCATCTCGCACAGCAGCTCCAAAGTCCGTTTATGACTTTCCTCGTTTAAGCTTCCGGTCAGCTCCAGTCCAAGCACGGCATTGTCAAGAATACTCCGCCAAGGAAAAAGATAATCCTGCTGCAGCATATATCCAACCTCAGGTGAAGGGCCTAGAATGGGTTGGCCATTTACGAATACTTCACCCTCAGAGGGCTGCAGCAGTCCGGCAATAATCGATAGGAGAGTCGTCTTGCCACAGCCACTTGGGCCTACTAAGCTGACGAACTCTCCCTGCTCGACATTAAGATTTAGATCCTCAACGGCCAGTGAAGCTTCCCGATCGCCGAGATAGGCATGCGTTACTCCCTTTAATTGCACTACTGGAAGCAAGGTCATCCCCTCCTTATAGTTAACAAAATCCTTTTAGGATCTTATCTCTCTTATTTAGAGCCACTGCTCTTTATGGTCTTTTCAGCTTTTTCAGCAAAAGTATTGTTCACGATTTTTTCTGCTGGAACACGTTCTTTAAGTTCACCTGCGTTATCCATAACATCTAGTAGATTATTCCATTCCTCATTATCAACAACCGGATTAATGGCGTAGGTGTCTTGCTCCTTGTAACGTTTTACAGCAGAAATCACAATGTCACGATCCGTTTTATCAAAATAAGTTATTATGGCATCCGTAATTTCTTCAGGACTATGTTCCTTCACCCAAAGCTGAGCACGCTGGATGGCATTAGTGAACTTTTGCACGGTGTCCCCATTTTTGCTTATATAGCTGTTCTTTGACATAAATACTGTGTAAGGTAAATAACCGCTCTCTACCCCAAACGATGCCACTACAGCTCCCCGGTCTTCTCGTTCGAAGATAGAGGCCTGCGGCTCAAACAGCTGCACATAATCACCAGTACCTGAAGCAAATGCACCGGCAATATTAGCAAAATCGATATTTTGGATCAAGGTAATATCCTTCGCAGGATCAATTCCTTTTTTAGATAAAGTAAACGCGCCTGCCATTTGTGGCATTCCGCCTTTTCTTTGACCAAGGAAAGTAGAGCCCTTCACTTTATCCCAATTAAAATCTCCATCAGCCTTCCGGGCGAACAGGAAAGTTCCATCCCTTTGAGTCAGCTGTGCAAAATTAATGACCGGATCATCCGAGCCCTGCTGATACACGTAAATGGAGGTTTCTGAACCAACCAACGCCACATCAATAGCACCTGAAAGCAATGCGGTCATCGTTTTATCGCCACCGGGAATCGTCTGCAGTTCTACATCCAGCCCTTCATCTTTGAAGAAACCTTGAGTCAAGGCAACATACTCGGGTGCATAAAAGACAGAGCGGGTAACCTCCCCAATCTTCACCTTTACCGTCTCTGACTTTCCGCCGCAACCGGCAAGTACTGAAAAGCATAAAGTAATGATCATGAGCGACAATGACAGCTTTTTCCGAATCTTCATTCTTCATTCTCCTTTCTTACCGGGTCCTTCGCCCTTGCTTAAAGCATATGCACATGCCTACTGAAAGGTTAAAATCCCGAATATCGTGGGGAATTAAAAGAATATCCATGATATCAGCAGTTTTTATTGAATTTATGGATAAATATCACTGGATTTGCTGTTTTTATATCTGTGCAAACGTTTTACCTGAGGATTTGATTACAGTACTATAAGAATTAAAGCGCTTACCATTTCCTTTATAGGAAAATTGCAGCAGAAGGGGTTATTTTATATGGATAAACGAGCAACACCTATCACCAAAAAACACACAATAAACGGACTTTTGGGTCTTAGCTTAACTGCCTTTCTGCTCTCCGGGTGTTCAGGAAATAATAACAATATTTCTTCCTCTGCCTCCCCTTTTCCATCGCCAAAAGCAAATACTGTTCTGGATACTACAACACCTCCCGCTGCAAAAACGATAACTACTGACGAACAACCCTCAACGGTTTATTATGAGATTTTTGTTCGTTCATTCTATGACTCTGACGGGGATGGCATCGGTGACCTCAAAGGGATTACCAAAAAATTAGATTACTTAAATGACGGAAATCCTGACACCACAGACGATCTGGGGATCGGTGGGATTTGGCTTATGCCTATCAACCCTTCACCAAGCTATCATGGTTACGATGTGACTGATTATCGTGCAATCAATCCAGATTATGGGACGATTGAGGATTTACAGGAGCTCGTTACGGAGGCGCATAAACGTGGGATTAAAGTAATTATGGATTTGGTCGTGAATCACACCTCCAAAGAACATCCTTGGTTCGTAGATTCCGCTAAAAATAAGGACAGCAAATATCGCGACTGGTACATATGGGCTGAAGATCAAGGACGTCCTGCGAATGGAGCCAGTGCCGCTGGTAGTGGCAATGCATGGCACTCTTTACTGGGTAGTCATTATCTAGGTGGCTTTTGGGAAGGCATGCCTGATCTAAATTTTGATCATACGGAAGTTCGTAATGAAATGAAGGATATCGGCAAGTTTTGGCTGGAACAAGGGGTTGATGGATTCCGTTTAGACGCTGCTAAACATATTTACGAAGACCTTCTAACCGACAAAAGCCAAGCCACAACCCATAAAAATGTATTTTGGTGGCAGGATTTCCGCAAAGCGATGAATGAAGTGAATCCTCAAGCTTATATTGTTGGTGAAGTATGGGAGAATTCTGCAGTCACCGTAGGGGCTTATTTGGATCAAGCCTTTGACTCCAGCTTTAACTTTGGTTTAGCAGAGACTCTTATTAATTCCGTGAAAACTGAAAAAGACAGCGGGACTGCCTTTACGCTGGAACGTACGTATAATCTGTACTCCAAAATATCTGAGAGCCATTTTACCGATGCGATTTTTTTGACAAATCATGATCAAAACAGAGTCATGAGTCAATTAGACGGCAATCTGGATCATGCAAAAATGGCAGCAGCCCTGCTGTTAACCTTGCCTGGAAATCCTTTTATTTATTATGGTGAAGAAATAGGAATGCTTGGTGTAAAACCAGATGAAGGAATTCGTGAGCCCATGAGATGGATGACAGCGGATCAGGGTGAGGGGCAGACTACTTGGGAGGTCGGCAGCAATAACGCTGATGATGTTAGCATTAATGTCGAAAGCCAGACTAACGACAGCAGCTCACTGCTTAAAAGATACCGCGAACTCATTGCGTTAAGAAACGAAGTCCCTGCGCTCCGTGATGGCGGAATTCGAGACTACACTTCTGGCAATGTAGGGGTAATGGCCTACGAACGTATAACAACAAAGGATCAAGTCCTCGTTGTTCATAACCTAACTGGAGATGAACAAATCATTACGCTTCATCCAAATGTCGAAGGTATCTCTTACACCAAGATCCAAAAGACAACTGCTGACAAAGTGACCTTAAATTCAGATCAGCTTACTCTTCCTCCCTATTCAACGGTTATTGTGAAGTAGGAAAAGAGGAGGAATCTAATACCCACTCTGCCACTGAACTACATAATTGTGCTTTCGATATAGGAAGAGCTACAATCCAGTCTTGGGAAGGATCGCTGCTCATTCGCAGCAACCAGCCACTTGAATGATCGCTTATGAAGCTAGCATACTGAAACTTCCAGCCATTATCACTAGAAATGCAAAGTCGTAATTCTCCCTCTGCGTCGAAGCATTTCATCACTCGTGCAAGATGGTTGGAATGGACGTCATCCCCTGTCTCTGCAGCTAAACACTCTGAGAGTCTGTGAACCGTAGAGGAATCCGAGCCTTTTTTCAGCTCCTCAAACCTTTTTTTTGACATTAGCAACGCCGGAATCCCGTGAGCAAAGGGCTCCATCGCTCTCTCACATTCGAACAACTCGAGACAAAAGCTCTCTGTTTCATCTCTGCTCTTCAGCACACACGGAGGAGAGTCCGGTGTATTATTGCAGTAGGCTAGTATTTTATCCTTATGTATTTGCAAACACAGATCTTTAGTTTTCTCCTTCTCTCTATATTTGAATCTACCTATCCTTTCTGCTGTAGGCGCAGTATTTAACAATTCATTTAATACTACTTGGTCGGTTACCCGATCTGGAAATAAAAATTCCGTTAAATCCGTTAAATCCGTTCGTTCTTTCTCATTCACATTATTGTATCCTTCCTGTATTACATATAAATGTATATTAAACTAGCAATCTTTATGTTATCATAAGCTAATTTTAAGGTAAAATTAAGAAACAAGGGGTATGATCATTAACATGAAATACTTGTAGCGAGGTGATTTCAAAATGAGAATGCTCATCACATTTCAGAACAAACTTGTACCTGTGTATTTCACAACAGAAAATAAACAGCCCACTCAAAAAGTACTTAGATTACTTAACAGTACGCTGGAGCTCAAAATTCAAAAGGGCAAAAGTGCCCTCCAGAAATGCCTCAATTCTCTGATTAGTATCGAAATTAAAGGCTCTGAAGCTATATTGCACAGTTACAGTGAAAATGATTCATTGGCGCTATCCCTCTATTAATGGAGGGGTAGTTTTTTTGTCACAACATTGCAGTCCTAAGCTTCTAATAAAGAGCGTCCTAAGCAACTAAGAATTGCAGCTTAGACTCGTTTTCTTTTTGAAGCTAAACTTGATCCAAAATGACACTCCGTTTGATTTAGATACCATTTGCGCATACATAGCTTCTACTATCAAAATCATCCTTGGTTCTGCTTGGTGCTATTTTGTACTGCTTTGTGCTATTTCATAGCACATTTTAGATTGCTGCTTGCCGGCCATCCCATAGCCGACTGCTATCGGACCCAGAAGACCTTAATCGCAGCTTTTTGACTCATTTGGAATCCTATTGGACCCCAGAGTCGCTATTGGTACGAAAACACTAATTATCGACCTCAAAAAGCTGAATAGCTGCGCTGGAGTCCGAAACTCTGCTCTAATGCCAGTAATTTCGCATATAACGTCATCTGAGTCCGTTGCCTGCGATGGATGTTTATTACTCGGTGGTGCAGATGTATGTATAGCGGGTTACATGACATTCCAGGGAGTTGTCACTTAACACTATAATAGCCGCTGGGACTCTTGACCATTTTGGAGCTCCCTCTAGCATCTTGATCTAAATCCGAGCCATCATTTGTATTAGATACCATTTACACATACATAGCTTCTACTATTAAAGTATGCGACCTTAGTTCTGTCTGGTTCTGCTTGAGTTCTGCATGGTTTGCTTTGGTTCGACTTGGGACTGCTATATAGCAAAATTGAATTGCTGTTTACTGACTAGTCACATAGCTGACTGCTATTGGACTCATTGTTGGATGCTTTCGGACTCAGTTGACCTTAATCGCAGCTTTTTGGCTCATTTGGAATCCTATCGGACCCCAGAGTCACTATTGGCACGAAAAACACTAATTAACGACCTCAAAAAGCTAAATAGCTGCGCTGGAGTCCGAAACTCTGCTCTAATGACTAAAAATTCGCATATAACGTCATCTGAGTCCGTTGGCCGCTGAGGATAACTTGGAAGGTCACTTAGTGTGTAACTCGACAAATGACTTTGCATTTGTCAGCAGATTAGAGGTAGCGGGTTACCTGACGCTACAATGTCACTTGCCAAAGTAACGTTTGTGGTCGGTCAGCTTCCTTTGCTGATTCTAAGCTGAAACAATCTGCCCAAGACTAAAAACGCAGAGCAGTGATCCCCCTTAACGGGAGGATCACTGCTCTGCTATATTTACGGACTTTTTTAACCCAAGGACTCTGTCTCATTCAGCGAAAAATCTACTATTAGGAAGAGCTAAGCAATTATCAGCTGATCTTGTAATTCTTCTGCTCTGCTTTTTCAGCTTTTTGGATTCGAAGTCTAAATAGCTTCACTAAATTCTGACGCGTATGCTCTTCGTGACAGCTGTCCAA
Source organism: Paenibacillus sp. FSL R5-0928 (assembly GCF_037970385.1). NCBI lineage: Bacteria > Bacillati > Bacillota > Bacilli > Caryophanales > Paenibacillaceae > Paenibacillus > Paenibacillus sp. FSL R5-0928. The sequence continues at coordinate 4,040,907 of NZ_CP150225.1, forward strand.
TTTTTTAATGATAAACCGATCGATGGACATGTCAATCGCTCCTTTTAGATCATTCTGGAACTTATAGAGACAGGAAATTATTTCCTGTTCTCTTGTATCACCTATTAACCTTGTTTTCATTTTTTCAAACTCCTTGAGCGTAAACTAATTTCAATGACAAAAAAATAATTTACAAACAAAAGATTACATGCTATATTAAATATAGTTAATATTAAATACACACATGCAAGGGAGAAATCATAATGTCTAAAGTTCTATTTATTAAAGCAAACAACCGTCCAGCAGAACAATCCGTAAGTGTTAAGCTTTACAATGAATTCTTGGAGAGCTACAAGCTCAACAACCCAGAAGATGAAATCACTGAGCTTGATCTGTTCGCAGAGCAACTTCCATACTACGACAATACCCTGATCACTGGTATGTATAAAGCCGCTCAAGGATACGAAGCAACACCTGAAGAAGCAGCTGGTGCCGCTATCGTTAATAAATATCTTAACCAGTTCATCGCTGCAGATAAGGTAGTATTCGGTTTCCCACTGTGGAACATGACTGTACCTGCTGTATTGCACACTTATGTAGATTACCTTTGCCAAGCTGGTAAAACATTCTCTTACACTGCTGAAGGTCCAGTTGGTCTTTTGACAGGTAAAAAAGCAATCGTTCTGAATGCAAGAGGCGGTATCTACTCTGAAGGTCCTGCAGCAAGTGCTGAAATGGCAGTAAACTTCATCGTTGGTAACCTTAACCTGTGGGGAATTAAAGATATTACACAAGTAATCATCGAAGGCCACAACCAACTTCCAGCACAATCTGCTGAAATCATTGAAAACGGATTGCAACTGGCTAAGGAAACTGCTGCATCCTTCTAAACCATAACCGTTTAGATTCAATTCAATAATTAAGGGCGCCCCTTAGCTGTCAAAAGCTAAGGGGCGCCTTTTTCCAATGTCTATGCCGTTATATCAATTCTTTTTAATATTCATCCAGCTCTTTACGCCATCCGTATCCTCTGGTTCTGGATGAACTCACTTTAGTGGAAGCTGCGCTTTTTCTCTTAAGCTTGGCTTCTTTATTATTTTGGTACAATACTTCTCGTTGTGTTTTTCGGTAGTTGAATAGTCTCTTCTCTTCCAGTTCACCTGTTTGGACTGCTTCAAGTACAGCACAGCCCTCTTCGCGTTCATGACTACAGTTACTAAACCGGCACTTAGTAGCTAGGCCGCTGATATCACTAAAGGCTAGATCAAGACCACCTTCATCTTCCCAGAGCTGCAGCTCCCGCATCCCCGGTGTATCTACGATAATCCCCCCATCCGGCAAAACAAACAGTTCACGGTGGGTAGTAGTATGACGTCCGCGGCTATCCCCTTCTCTAACATCCTGAGTAATCTGAAGGTTCTTCCCGCATAGCCAGTTGACCATTGTCGACTTCCCACAACCGGAGGAGCCCGTTAGAGCTACTGTTTGACCCTCACCAATGTATGGCAGCAGCTTCTCGCGCCCTTCATCTTGTATTGCACTAACAGCATGTACTGATACTCCGGGAGCCGCGCTCTCCATTTCAGCGATTTTACTGTCTGCATCCGGGCAAAGATCCGCTTTAGTGAGTAGAATAACTGGATTTGCCCCACTATTCCAAGCCATGATCAGATATCTCTCCATCCGGCGAACATTAAAGTCATCATTCAACGCGCTGACCAGAAATAACGTGTCTACATTGGAGGCAACAATTTGCTCATCTTGTGTATTTCCTGCGACCTTGCGTGAGATCACACTCTGCCGGGGCAATACGCCATGTATAATTCCATGCTCGCCGCCATCTTGCATTGCTAATGCTACCCAGTCTCCAATGGCAGGAAAATCACCCGAGGATACAAATGTGTGTCTCAGCTTCCCGGCAAGCTCTCCCCACGTCTCTCCTACATCAGTTAACACTTTGTACTTACTGCCGAAATCACCAACGATTCTCCCGGGTATAAATTGTTTATCCTCTGCATGACTCCACTTTTCATTCCATTTTGTACTCCAGTTTTCATTCCAACCATATTGCTTTATGCTATTCATTCATTTCCTCCTAAAAGATATGTTTATGTTTTTTCTTGCCCCTTGGCGTTTTCCGAGAACACAAAAAGCCGCCGGAAATAAAGACTCCGGCGGCGGTATATAGACATGTGGATTTATTACACCAAATCCAATCTTTCTACACACGCAAAAAAGCCACCGGACCCTATACGGTTCCCGGCGGCTCTAATAAGCGTAATTGAGCTTACCTGCTAAACTGCACGAATCAATTATTCGGCAGCAGCTGTTCCCGGAAGACACGTATCCACAACAGTTGAGTTCATTACATTTAAAACTGTCATAAAACATCGTCTCCTTCCGAAATTTAAGATGCTGTTATCATAATTGGTGCAGCAGTAAAATGTCAACCCCAAATTTTCCAGATTACAAAATAGCCTTTAATTCTTTCAGCTCACGGATCATTTTCCAAGGTTGGATGTCCAGCTGATCGTCCCAAGGATGTTTCCTTTGCAGCCAAATTCCTTCAAGGCCAGCCTTACCTGCACCCCAGATATCATTTACCGGATGATCCCCTATAAACAAGGTTTGATCCGCAGAGGCACCCAGCTTGTCTAGTGCCAATTGATAAATCGCAGGATCAGGCTTCGCAATGCCAACTTCTCCAGATATAACTATAGCCTTGAAGTACTCTCGCAGGCCGAGAATATCGATTTTGGTGTTCTGGATTTCTTTTTTACCGTTGGTGACCAGCCCCAAAGTATATCCACGCTCCACGCAATACTCCAGAACCTCCAAAGCATGCTCCATGACTGCGCCATGATTGATGTAGCTCGCATCATAATACGCCCGGATATGTTCAGCCGTCACAGGCTTTTCCCAAGGCAGGATCTCACTAAGTTCTAAGAAAAATCCGTCTTTATCACGATAGCCATCAGCGTCTCTGTGGATCATATCCTCAATCACGGCCTGCACTTCCGCAGGTTTCAGATGCCCAAGAAAATCCTGCACGAACTGAGTGCTAAAGCTGCGAAATGTATAGTCGCGATCCATTAAAGTATTGTCCAGATCAAATAAAATAGCTTGTACTTCCTTCATCAAGCGATTCCCCTTACATGCTGTTAATTTTCAAACCTAACCTACAGAATGTAATTGTACTATGCCTTAAGAGACAAAGAAAAGACTATTCAACAAAAAGGATTTATGGCTTCCCTTTTACTGAACAGTCTTTATGAAGATTCGTATCAGCGTCATTCCTTTACTCGAAATGCTCTGCCCGATGGGTCAGCATCATTTCTTCATCCGTAATATACAACGGAAAAGGAGGTGTTTCTTTTAGATAACTTTCTGTAGATAACAATCGATAATGAACCTCTGGCAACCAGGTGTCTTCAAGCAACGGTAGCTTGCCTGTATCACTAATATAACTGTCTACAGCAGCCTGAACTAAATCCAGATAATACGGCACTAACTTGTCTTCTTCCTCGAAAATTTCATAGGTCTCTCGTGACATATAGAAATTCCGTTCGGGTATTCCACCCAAATAACGTTTCAGGCGACTCATATCGATTCTTTTGTCCTCTAAGATTAATGCTGTTCTATTAATAGGTCCAGGCATATCTTCTTCGAACTTTCGAATCGCCTGTTTCACTTGGGGTAATGTGACGGTTACATGATCTGATTTGGGTTGCTTTTTTGTGCGTTTAAATAACATAACGAAAGTCTCCTTTCTAAATATGTCTCAGATAACGCTTACAATTCCATTTTATTCGAAATTCGAATAATTAATCAGTACATTTCAAATCGACACAGAATGTTAATATTTAAAAGATCATTATTTGACATATTCCCACCGAGTCCATACTTCTCGAGGATTTAGTTCATACTTGTCCTTCTCACGATACATAAACTGATGCATGATGAATTCACGACGAATAGTGGCGAAATCTTCATGAAACTGCTTAATAAACTCATTGATTTCCTTTTCCGTATAAACAACTCCTGGCTCCAGCTTCTCAACCATGTATTGAAGCGCTATCAATTTCTTCTTGTATTGTGCTGGAATTTGCCGCAGCCGGCCATCTTTAGAGAAAAAATTACGAATTACAGTATCCTGAAGACTATTCTCAGGCAATTGCTCTTCCATATTCTCAGCTCCTTTCGAAAAAATAAACTGCAGTGAAGCCTCAGCACCATTATTGATAAACTCCGGATTCAACTTAAAATAAACTGTATTTTTGTCGCGTCTTTCTTTTATTAGAGCCGCTTCACGTAATTTAGCCGCATGATGAGTGACTGTAGGCTGCGATAAATTCAACTTCTCAGCCAGCGCTTGCCCGTGCATTTCTCCTTGGGACAGAAGCAACAATAAGCGAAGACGCGTTGGATCAGCTAAAGCTTTATGATAACTCACGATTTTCTCCAACTGCACTGGGTTCACGCTCCTAGAATTTCACAATAAATTGAAACATTAGATATATATCTAATTATATAATAATCAACGTTATTCTTGCAATGGTTATTATACTCAATCTGCTCTTATGGAAAAATTCATGAATTTAGGGTAGGATTTAAAGAAAAGATAGTAACAATCAGGAGGTAACCCGCTTTATGAAAGATGTCATTATTATCGGTGCAGGTCCTTGCGGCCTCTCGGCAGCTATCGAATGCCAACGCCAAGGCCTGTCCAGCCTTATCATTGAAAAAAGCTTTATTGTACACTCCATTTATTTGTATCCAACAAATATGCAATTTTTCAGTACGGCTCAGTTATTAGAAATCGGGGATGTTCCGTTCACTTCGACCAACGACAAACCTTACCGTCACGAAGCGCTTGTCTATTATCGCCGAGCCGCTGAGCAATATGGTCTAGAGATCGCCGCTTATGAAGAAGCTTTATCCATTGAGCCGCTTGAAGATGGAACCTTTGCCGTACATACGTCAAATATGCGTGGTGAGCATCAGAAACGTATCACTGCTAATGTAGTTATAGCAACAGGTTATTTTGATCAGCCGAATATGATTGGCATTCCAGGTGAAGAACTACCTAAAGTTACTCATTATTTCGGTGAAGCTCATCCTTACACGGGAATGAAGGTAACTGTAATTGGCGGCAGTAATTCCGCAGTAGATGCAGCGCTGGAGCTTATGCGTGTAGGAGCTACGGTAGATATGGTATATCGTGGTGAAAGCATCTCAGAGAATATTAAACCTTGGGTTCGGCCAATCTTTGAAGGCATGGTGCAAAAAGGGAAAATCACTCTGCACTTAGGCTCGCGTGTCACTGAAATTACTGCAAGCTCAGTAATTGTTACGGATCATAAGGGGGACAAGAAAGCATTGGATAATGATTTCGTTCTTGCCTTGACTGGCTTCCGTCCTAGCCGTACCCTCCTCACTTCAGCGGGTGTGATCATGGATGACGACATGGATAAGCCTGCTTTTAACACCTCTACCATGGAAAGTAATGTTCCAGGGTTGTATGTTGCTGGAGTAATCGCCTCCGGCCGCAATGCTAACGAAGTGTTTATTGAGACCGGAAGAGGGCATGGTAAGCTTATCGCAGATCACATTGTGTCAAAAGAAAGTTCTAATCCTAAGGAGTTGAAACATTAAGATGGACATGACCTCTTTGCTTTTGCTTGGACTTGCAGCGCTGGGAATTATCAGCAGCAATTCCCCTGTAACAATAGCAATGGTCGTCCTATTACTGCTAAGAGTACTTGGCCTGCAGCAAACCTTTCCTTGGCTAGAAAAATACGGTTTAACCATCGGGATTATCATCCTGACCATCGGGGTCATGACCCCATTAGCCAGCGGCAAAATATCGTTGCAGACAGTCGGTCAATCCTTCTTGCACTGGAAGTCCTTGCTTGCTATCGCTATCGGCATTCTCGTCGCTTTTCTTGGAGGCCGCGGTGCTACGCTCATGACCAACCAACCCACAGTTGTTGCGGGTCTGCTGATTGGCACAGTGATCGGGGTTGCATTATTTAAAGGCGTTCCGGTCGGTCCGCTGATCGCAGCCGGCATTTTATCACTTATGATCGGCAAAATGTAATAGAACAGCACAAAAAGACCGCTTTTGGCGGTCTTTTTTTATTGTGCCTTTTTTGAACCTTCTTCTTCATTATTCCTCCACCTGAGAAATGGACTGCGGAATTTGCTGTGCTGCTCTTTTTTCAACGACTAATAAATCTTCAACGCCATACTCTGTCTTAATTTTCTGCAACTGCTTCAAAGCCTCTTCTTCTGTATTAAAATATCCTGCTTCCACGAGATATAAGCCTTTCTGATCCTTTAACATCCGCATATCCTCTAACCCATATAACATTTCTTCAGCCATACCCAGCGCCTCACCAGAAGGCTGTGAGACCGTTCTTAAGGAATATACAGAGCCCCCTTTTGCTTCGTCTCCTTTCTCTTTTAACGTAATCACTACCTGTGCTGGCTCTTTATATTCTTTCACCTCATAAGCAACCGAGTCCGTAAGCGTGACATTGAACCGAATGGCCGAATCATCTAGTGTAATTAGTGGATAAGCATCCTGAACATATCGGCTTTGTTTTAATGTCTCCAGATCTTTGACTGCTGAGAATTTTCTGGCCCCACTTACTGTAATCGTCATTGTTGCCGGATTTTCCGTAAACTTTACGTTATATGAGCTTGCCATCTGTTGAGTTTCATCCGGATTTGCAAAATTCAAAATCAATTGATCACTATTCTTCAGTTGTTTGACCGAAATAAAATTCACATCTACTCCATCCTGAATAGTTCCACCTCCTGCGCTTCCCTCCGTAAATTGCAGAACACTGACCAGCTTACCTAGAACCGGTATTTGATCCATACTACTCGCAAAAGCAGGAACCGTATTTACACCCACCGTAAAAGAAATCAATACAGCAGCAGCTACTGATCCTGTCCATTTCAAAGTACGTTTTGAAGAACTGTTTTTCTGTTTATAGATTTTCCCTCTTTCAATTCCTTTACGAGAAGCGAATGATAGTTCTTTAGGAATTTCAATCTCATTATAGGTTTGTTGTAGACGTTCTAGTTGCTTATCCAAAGTTCTCACTCTCCTCCATACTTATTTTTAATTTTTCCAAACCTCTATAAATAACGGTTTTGACGCTGCTCAGGGGCATATCGAGAACCTCTGCAATTTCCTTTATGGGCAAGTCCTCCAAATATCTCATCACAATCACCATTCTTGATTTTTCATCAAGGCCGCTGAGCGCTTCATGCAAGTCCATAACTTCTTCCCTAGATTTCGGAGCATAGCTGCCTCCTAGCTCTTGATCTATATACACGATTTTTTTAGATTTACGGATAAAGTCCAGCGCACAGTTGACAGCGATCTTGGTGAGCCAAGTTTTAAAATATTGCGGTTGCTTCAATTTATGAATGGAGATATAGGCTTTGAAGACGGTCTCCTGCACAATCTCCAGCGCATCCTCTTGATTCCGCACATAGGAGTAGGCCATTCGGTATAAACGCTCCTGCATGCCGTCAATAAGAACAGTAAAGCTGTCTTCATCACCAGCTATCGCCTTTTCCTCAAGCGTGGTTTTATTCACGTTCCTCACTTCCTTTCATGATGTTTATAAGCTTTAGACGCACATGATCTCCGAAAAGACTCAAGTCCCCAGAAGGATTTTTGCCATAGTATAAGTTACTGTGTGCCACAAGCCTGATTGGAATTCAAAAAAAGTGGCCTTCTCTTTCGAGAGGACCACTAAGGTGTTTAATTATTTTCCAAAACATATTAAGCGTCTAAATGCTGTACGTTAAATAATCGCGCATAACTACCCTCTATCGACATCAGCTGTTCATGCGTACCCCGTTCAGTAATTTCACCATTCTCAAGTACGACAATCTGATCTGCATGTGTAATCGTTGACAGTCTATGCGCTACAATTAGTGTAGTACGTTCCGAAGAAAGGGACTGCAGCGCTTGTTGAATTAAATGCTCCGATTCCAGATCCAGCGCCGAAGTAGCTTCGTCTAATATAAGAACCTTCGGATCCTTGAGAAATACCCTTGCGATAGCAACCCGCTGCTTCTGTCCTCCGGATAGCTTTACACCACGTTCTCCCACTTCTGTCTCATAACCCAGTGGCAGCTGCTCAATAAAATCATGCGCATTGGCAGCTTTCGCTGCTGAAATGACCTCTTCTTCCGTGGCGTTAGGATTACCGAATAAAATATTCTCACGCACAGATCCGCTGAATAAGAAATTATCTTGTAAGACCATACCGACAGACCTGCGCAAGCTTTCCTGTGTTAATTCCTGTATATCATAACCATCCATTTGGAGGCTGCCTTTACTGATGTCATAGAATCTCGGGATCAAGCTTATAAGGGAGGACTTTCCTCCACCGCTCATTCCGACGAACGCAATGGTCTGTCCGGGCTGAATACTCAGATTAATATCTTTTAAGACCCAATCATTCTCTTCGTTATATTTAAACCATACATTCTGAAAAGCAATCTCACCACGTGCATCCTTCAGCACTTTTGCTCCCGGCTTGTCTACAATATCATAAGGCTCATTCAGCAGCTCAAGCACCCGTTCAAGAGAAGCAGAGGCTTGTGTAAGCACCGTCGAGGAATTAATCAATCTCCGCAGCGGGGAATACATCCGGTCCAGATAGCCAAAGAAAGCTACAAAGGTACCTACTGTCAAATTGCCATGAATGACCTGATATCCACCATATCCGATGACCAAAAGAGGTGCTATATCCGTTAATGTATTAATAATTGCGAAGGTCATAGCGTTCCAGCGAGTTTGCGCCATCGCTTTTTTTAGAAAGTTACCGTTGATGTCTTCAAACTGCTTCTGATCCACTTTTTCCATCGTAAAGCTGCGGATAATTGATATCCCTTGAATCCGTTCATGGAGATAACCTTGAATGCCAGCCAGAGCTTGGGAACGATCTTTCGTTAAAAGCTTAAGCCGCTTATACAATTTGTTAACAGCAATTGCGTAAAAAGGCAATACCGAGATAGACACGAGCGCCAGCACCGGATTTAAATAAAACATAAATCCCAAAGCAAAAACTAGCGTAAACGTGTCGAGCCATACATTCATCATGCCGACTTCGACCAAATTTTTGGTCTGCTCAACATCGTTAATAAATCTGGAGATGGCTTCTCCCACCTTGGTATTCTGATAATACCGCAGTGACAGCCGCTGTAAATGACTGTAAAGCTTATTTCGCATATCGAACAACACTTTACTTGTGATAAGCTGAGCAAAGTATTGGCGATAATACTCCACGGGTCCTCTTACGATAACAAATAAAATTAAGGCACCACCCAGAATAAGCATCAAATGCGATACCCGTTCCTCAATCCCCATGCTCGGGTTCATTAGGAGGTCATCAACCACGTATTTCAGAATCATTGGCAGTGTTAGCGGAATGCTGAATTTGATCATGCCGATAAACAGCGTAAACACAATCAATTTCATATAAGGTCGTACAAAAGTAAAATATGATTTCCATTGCTTCACAGGAATATTCTGTCCCTTCTCTTTAGTGAGTTGCTAAGTACAGTTGACTTTTGCTCTCTACAGTGTTTTTATAATTTTAGATCATAAGTACAATTGCAGTACCGAACTTCAGGAGGATAACGATGTCTAGACAATTTGTGACGGAAGCCGTCATGATGGCGATTTACGGCCAGCTTCTCGTATCGAGCAGCCCTGTAGAATATATAGTGCCTTATACTACTGTGATGGAACTATACGAACTGCGAGACAGCGATGATCCGTTGATGAACCGTCCGGACGACGACAAGCATGTTAAGTTGAAGATTAGTGAGCTCATTGCTTATTTTGAAGAACCGCTCAACGCGAAGAAGATCAACCGCTGTTTAGCAGTGCCATGGGCGAAAAGCTCAGGTATTCTCCTTGGCGGGCAATCCAAAATCACCATCATTAACAGTATGGATACCGCTGTCTACGGTGAGATGTTCGATCCCATCGAAACAGAGCTTCTGCTGTCCTCACAACGTGAGAAAGTACCTATCCTAACGGATCAATTTGAATTGATTCAACGGATCATCGAGGGTGGAGTTCCAGTTCAGGTGTACGATATTGACGACTTCGACTTCGCTCTGGAGGAAGAAACCTCTCGCAATTTGCACTGATAACACCTATGTATTTCCAACTGGAATACCCTCATTTTTAAAGACAGCATTTGAAAAGCCCCTGCCTTTTGGCAAGGGCTTTTCCTGATTAAAATAAACAATCATTAAGACAACTATACCTGCACTTCGCCGGATACCGGCTTTGGTTCGTACTTATATTCAATGTCATCCTCTGACTCAGAGTATACGATAGATAGGTCATAACCTTCCATATACCACAAGTCCTGCTCCTCCATGTAGAACACAATATCATCCTGTTTGACCTGAATAGCTGGACGCCCAGGCGCTTCTGTAGCAATGCCAAGCGAAAAACCGGGGTGAAGTCCACCTCCCGAGCTATACCGGGGAAATAAACGAATATAGTCTCCATTCTTAAGGTCCAATTCTCTCTTAAACCAAGCTGCCGCTGCTTGACTAATTTCCATGTTCATTTCTCTCAGCTCCTTTGTATATTCTAATCATAACGAAAATAAGTCGATATTCAAACAACTTTATGCAATTAATGATTTCCCAATCCATTTAAAATTAAGTTTGACAAATTCGCGAACCGGATGATAAACTCTGAACATAACTAAACGTCTTCTAGTTATTACCAAATTAATGAAAGGGGTGAGCGCGGTGTTTACGAAGTTACAGCCATATTATTTTACTATTGTTGGAATTTTTACTCAACCGAATACCGAAGCAGCCCAAGTGATTAAGCCATCCTGAAGTTTTTTACGAGTCTTATGGACCGTATAACTTTAGTTCTTGAAGGTCTCTCACATGCTTGGTGCTGTAACGCACCGTGCGCATGATAGCTGTAAATTACAGGCATATCGTCCGTTTTCGGATGATATGCCTTTTTTGTTTGCTGAAGAGATAATCACTTGCGCTTTTATCAGCATCACAAGCAATCATTACAACCTGAAAGGAAGGGATTTACTTGTTCTCTGTTCTTCGCGATCTCGGCTGGTTTTTTCGCCGAGAAAAAAGGCGTTACCTGATTGGACTCATATTACTCATAGGTGTAGGCGTTCTTGAATTACTCCCTCCACGTCTGCTAGGCAATGCCATTGACGACATAGTACGCGGTTCGATTACTACAGCTTCGCTTGCCAAATATATCGGCATGATCTTTATTTTGCTGCTAGTTATTTATTGGATTACCTACATATGGATGCACAAACTTTTCGGAGGTTCCAACCTTGTTGAGCGCCTGCTGCGCTCCCGATTTATGAATCATCTTATGACTATGACACCCTCGTTCTTCGAAAAAAATAGAACTGGTGACCTCATGGCCCGGGCAACCAATGATATCAGAGCCGTCTCAGCTACCGTAGGATTCGGGATGCTTACACTGGTGGATTCTACAATCTACCTCACGGTTGTGCTGTTTGCGATGGGCTTTCTCGTGAGTTGGAAATTGACCCTTGCAGCAGTATTACCATTACCCCTAATTGCAATAGCTATGATTTTTTATGGTAAAGCTATTCATGATCGATACAGCTTAGCGCAGGATGCATTCGGAGATATGAATGACCAAGTGCTCGAATCTGTCTCTGGTGTACGCGTAATCCGTGCTTATGTCCAAGAGCGTCTTGATGAAAAACGTTTCTCGGATATTACTGAAGATGTTTACAACAAAAATATGGCCGTAGCTCGTGTCGATGCTTTCTTCGAACCAACTATCCGCTTCTGCGTTGGACTCAGCTACATTATTGGTCTTACTTATGGGATTTACCTTGTATTCCGCAATCAGATCACACTGGGTGATCTTGTCTCCTTTAATATGTACCTCGGTATGATTGTATGGCCGATGTTCGCTATTGGAGAATTGATCAACATTATGCAGCGTGGTGGAGCTTCCCTCGAACGTATCGACGAGACGTTAAACTCCAAACCCGATGTTCAAAATGCTGCCCATCCTGTTCAAGTTCCCCACCCTACTCGAATCGAGCTTAACGATGTGACTTTCCGTTATCCTTCTTCGACGATAGACAATCTAAGCCATGTCAACTTAACCCTGAATCAAGGGCAGACATTAGGTGTAGTCGGGCGTACAGGAAGCGGGAAATCTACACTGCTCAAACAATTGCTCCGCGAATATCCGACAGGTAATGGAGAGATCCTTATCTCTGGCGTGCCTATTCAACAGATTTCCCTGGATCAGCTGCATAGCTGGATGGGTTATGTTCCGCAAGAGCAAATTCTTTTCTCCAAATCCGTTCGGCAAAACATTCAGTTTGGTCTAGACAACGCCGATGACGATACGATTATGCAAGCCATTACAGCTGCCGCTTTCCAGAACGACCTGGGCACATTGTCCGATGGTCTGGATACTCTGGTGGGTGAACGTGGTGTATCTCTCTCCGGTGGACAAAAGCAACGTGTCTCTCTGTCCAGAGCTTTTATCGCTAATCCTGATATTCTTATTCTGGACGATGCCTTATCAGCCGTTGACGCTCGTACGGAAGCTCAGATTATCGACAATATCCGGAATGAACGTGCCGGAAAAACCACATTAATCTCTACTCACCGTCTCTCCGCCGTCCAACATGCCGATATGATTGTTGTACTGGATAACGGACAAATCGTTGAGCGAGGTACACATCAGGAGCTGTTGGATTTGAATGGCTGGTACCGTGAACAATATGATCGGCAGCAAGTCGAAAATAACTTATCGAATGATTAAACTACAACCATAAATAAACGAGCTACGACTACGCAAAACATTTTAGGAGGTGTCACGGTTGACACAAAGTACAGGCAAACGCCTGCTGGAATATGCATTGACCGCAAAGAAAACCTTTATCGCAGCCCTTCTGCTGCTTTCAATCGGGGTAGCGGCAGAGCTGGCAGGTCCATTTATAGCCAAAAGCATGATCGACAATCACATGCTGGCCATCGAGAAGCCCTATTTCAGCACCACGTCTCCCGATAAGGCGGCTGAATATAACAATAGTTTATACAAACGGGGCGATCGCTTTGAGCCTGGTGAAACTAAAGGCCAAGAAATTCGTGTTCTTCAAGCAGGGAGAAGTTTTTATTTTATTAACGAAGCTGTAACACAGCCTGACGGTGAACGAAAGTTCATCGATGGAGAGATGCATATCACCCGTGGTGATAACGAAGTTATCTATCCGGCGGTTAAGCTATCGGCCGATGAGCTGTTCGCTTTTTACAAACCTGAGCTTCCTGGAATCTATCAGTTGGTCGGAATGTATGCTATTTTTCTTGTAATCTCCATCTTTGCTGAATTCGGAAAAACCTACTGGCTGCAATCTTCGGCGAATCAGGTAATCCGGAAGCTGCGAACAGATGTATACGCACATATCCAGCGACTACCCGTTCATTTTTTTGACAATTTGCCTGCTGGTAAGGTAGTGTCGCGGGTTACAAATGATACCGAGGCGATTAAGGATCTATTCATTGCCGTCCTTTCCAATTTCAGCACCGGTATTATCAATATAACTGGCGTATATATCGCTCTGTTCTTACTTGATGTCCGTCTGGGTCTGATCAGCTTGTTCATTGTACCTATTCTTGTGCTGTGGATCGTGCTCTATCGCAAAATTGCGACCAAATACAATACGATCATTCGCTCACGTCTAAGTGAAATTAACGCCATTATTAATGAATCGATTCAGGGGATGTCAATCGTCCGGATATTCCGCCGTCAGAAGCAGCTTAGTGCAGAATTTGAGAACCTGAACGATGATTACTTGAAATATCAGAATAAAATGTTAAATCTGAATGCTTTCACGTCCCACAATCTGGTGAACTCACTTCGTAGTCTCTCTTTTGTGATGGTGCTTTGGTATTTCGGACATGGCAGTATTACTGGTTCAACCTTTGTATCCTTAGGCGTTCTGTATGCCTTTGTCGATGTGCTCGGACGTTTGTTCCAACCTATCACAGGTATGGTGAACCAGTTGGCGAACCTGGATACTTCTATGGTATCTGCGGGACGTGTGTTTACGCTTATGGATGAACCTGGAGAGAATGTTACTGACGGCTCCATGCCACGCTACAAAGGAAAAGTGGAATTTAAGAATGTATCTTTTGCTTATAAAAAAGACTACGTCCTTCGCGATATCTCCTTTGAAGCACGCCCGGGTGAAACTGTCGCTCTTGTAGGTCATACGGGTTCCGGCAAAAGCTCAATCATCAATCTGCTGTTCCGGTTCTATGATCCACAAAAAGGCGATATTACGATTGACGGTCAAAAGGTTACGGATATTCCGAAGCAGTGGCTGCGGAATCACATGGGCATCGTGCTGCAGGATCCGTACCTCTTCACGGGCACCATTGCTTCGAACGTCAGCCTAGGGGATGAACGAATTTCACGTGAACGTGTAGAACGTGCATTGCGTGAGGTTGGTGCGGATAAGTTGCTCGCTCATCTTCCACAAGGATTTGATGAACCGGTAATTGAGAAAGGAAGTACTTTATCTGCGGGTCAGCGGCAATTGATTTCTTTTGCGAGAGCTCTCTCCTTTGACCCAGCTATTCTTATTCTAGATGAAGCTACCTCCAACATCGATACAGAAACGGAAAGCGTCATTCAGGATGCGCTGGAAGTTCTCAAAAAAGGACGCACCACTTTCATCATCGCTCACCGCTTATCCACGATTCGCAGTGCAGATCAGATTCTAGTCCTACATCACGGAGAGATCGTAGAACGCGGTAGCCACGATGAACTGATGGCGCTTGGCGGAAGATACTTCCGTATGTACCAGCTGCAAGTAGGTGCCGCTGCTAACAGCTCTGACGATAACGCTGGCGCAAGCAACCGTCCAGCACTCGGAAACTTGCAACCCTCTCTTGAGAAAATGTAATTTACAACCCTGAGTCACTTCATTGTGATTCAGGGTTTTTTCCTGCTTGATCTTAGAACAGATGTTCTGTATTATGGAAATTAATACATATCCTTGGAGGAGTAAACGATGCTTACTTATAATCTGACTAAGAAACAAGCCAGGCTTTTTCTGCTATCTCATCAAAAGTTAACTGCCGGAGCTATCCCTTCCGGAAAACTTAGTATTTATGACTATGTTCGTCACGTAGGCTGCATCCAATATGACCCCCTTAATATTGCCGGCCATAATCATGAGCTGGTCCTCCAAGCACGGATTCCGGGATTTACGCCAGAACTGGTCCAAGAGCTTCTGTATAAAGACAGGTTGCTCGTTGATGGCTGGGACAAGAACATGTCTATTTATTGTACAGAGGATTGGCCTTATTTTAAGCGGAGAAGAACAGCTGCTGCCTCCCACCATCAGGCTAATGAGCCTGTAATGGTCGCTGTAGCACAGGTTCGTGAAGAGCTTCAGAAGCGCGGTCCCCTCTCCTCTTTGGATTTAGACGGAAAGGAGAAAGTAGATTGGGCTTGGGCTCCGACAAGATTATCACGAGCTGCAATGGAAAGCATGTACTTTTGGGGAGAGATTGTTGTCCACCATCGTGTACATACTCGGCGATATTATGATTTCGCTGAACGTTTGTTACCCTCAGAGCTGCTGAGTTCAGCCGATCCAAATGTCACGGAAGAACAATTTCACGATTGGTATGTGATACGTAGAATAGGAAGTATCGGCTTGTTATGGAATAAATCTGGAGACGGATGGCTGGGCATATCCGGACTGAAGAGCAAAGAGCGTGCGGCGGCGATTCAGAGATTGCTGGAGAAGGATAGTCTCAGAGAAGTTTGGGTCGAGGGGATTAAGGTTCCGCTTTATATCCGCAGTATAGATGCTCCAACCTTGGAGTCTGTGATGCTGCAAGAATCTGAAGAGATTGGGCTTCAACCACGTGATTCATTTGCGGCTGTTTTGGCTCCGCTGGATAATTTGTTGTGGGAACGCGAGCTGGTTCGGCAATTATTCGGATTTCATTACCGCTGGGAGGTCTATAAGCCGGCAATAGAACGAGAATATGGTTACTATGTACTGCCAATATTATATAATGATCGTTTTGTTGGCAGATTTGAACCGGTGATGGATAAGAAGAACCAAACATTGAATATTAACAATTGGTGGTGGGAACCTGGAGAAAGCCTAACACCGGAGATGATTCCGGCATTAGGCGAAGCTTTAACTGCACTCTCTCGCTGTGTTAGAGCTTCTTCGGTTCATTTTAGACCAGAGGTTGTAACAGCTTGCGGCTTAGAAGGATTATTACAATAAGTTTTCCTCCTCTAATCCAAGCTTCGTGAACATTTCTGTGCAGTAGCCTTGCAGTTTAACTTCAAGTCTACTTGCTTTATTTTTAAAACGTTTCAGCTCCCGAATCATTTTAGCTCTTCCGGCAGGCGTAAAGGTTTCCTGTATACGCTCTTTAAAGTAATCATGAACGATGTAATTACGTTGTTTCCACACTTCCTCCAACTGAGCGGTTTCTTGCTCCGAGAAAGGAAAATGATGTTGGATTTCTTTGATGAGTTGGCCGAGTGAATTGCTGAGTTTTCGCTGATAAAGGTCTGTCAGATCTGCTTCTGTTGGCGTTTTTCCTTGTGATAGCTTAGTAAGCAATAGCAAGTTGGTAAGCTGCTGCTCGAGGGCCTGTCCATAATAAACTGCCAGTCCAAAATAGGCGAATAACTCTTTCGATTGTTCACTCTCAGGTACATATGTATCCTTCATCTTTTCCCCCACTTCTGTATCCTTGTTCCTTTTATCTATACAAGTTATGTTTTGTTGTAATCCCTCTGTCTTGATCTGTACAAATAAAAACCGATAAGCAGTGTTATATATACTAATGCTTGTGCAAATGAACCTAACAACTCCGCTAATGACAATGTATCAGCTTTCATCATGGCCTCCATTACAGGAGTTACTGGCGGCAACAACCAGATCAAAAAATGAAATATACCAGGCAAACTTTCGCTGATTTGTGCTCCACCCAGTGATAGTACAACGATAGCTAATAACATACCTGTTGCGTGACTGCCTTTTTGAATCCAAGAAGATTGAAAGAATAGGGCAATAGCCACACCAAGCATACCCAACAATCCATGTCCTATAAGCGCTAGAATTAACCGATATGCCCCAGGTGATTCTGCGAAATGACCTGTTACCCAAGGATAAAGGACAATCAATAGATCTATCAGCAACGTTAGAAATGCAAGCGTTAAGATACCACCTGCACTATGTTTTGCCGCACTTCGCATGTGAACAACTGCAATCTGCCGATGAACAGCGTGCTCATGATTCAAAAAACTAAGACTCATCCAAGCGCAGCTTATAAAGAGCATTACTGCTGTAGCGGCATAGCTATTCATAACTGGATTGGGCTTATAAGAATACAATATCAAGACTGCAATCACAATCCCTGCTAACGGGCCGAAATAACGCTGAGATCGAGTATAACTTCGCAGCATGTAAACGATAAACGGATACACGTAAGACCCCCTGTTCAACTTCTAGGATTCATCCATTTTTCTAAGTCATGCGATCCTCCGCGAGGTTCTACCGATTGTATTGAACCACCCGACTCCAAGATAACCCGCAAAAAAGCATCTGATTCTGAACTTGTTACTGTCAATGCCGTACATTCTATGTTACAACTATCCTTAAACGTATTTATTGCAATGAAACCTGCCATTTCCTTCAATTGCTGCAGTTTCTGAATCGACAGATTAGACAATAGTATGTATGTAGAGGGTTTAAAGTTCAGCTTCTCTGACCCCTGAATTGACTTTACAATTTTCCCTTCATGTATCACATGAACCTGATCCGCAAGCAATTCAATCCATTGGGGTTCATGTACAGAGAAGACTATAGCAGTACCCTTATTTCTCAAACCGATGAGAAGCTCAGCTAACTTATTCATTGAGGGGAGATCAAGGCCCGACATAGGTTCATCAAGAAGCAGCAATGAGGGACTTCCCAGCAAGCTTTGAATCAAATTAATTTTTTGCAGCATTCCTTTGGAGAAGTTTAGCATAGACTGCTTGCGAAAGTGCTCCAGCTTAAAAAGTTGAAATAACGTTGTTAGCTCCTGCTCGATCAGGACTGGCGCAAGGCCGCTAATCTGTCCCATACTTCGCAAGTACTGTTCTGGGGTCAGCTTCAACCCTGGAAACATCTCAGGTGCATAACCAATTCTCAGATTTGAATCCTTACAACTCAGCTTTCCAGAGGAAATATGGACCAGTCCAGCTAAGATTGACAACAGCGTACTTTTGCCGGATCCGTTCCGTCCGATCAGAGCAGTTGCAGTCCCCTTTTCAATAGTAAACGATACTTCTTCCAATACGGGTCGGCGTCCATACTGTTTACTGATCTGTTCTAATTCTATCAGGGGAATAGCAACATCTATACTACCGCTGGCAAAGTTACGATCTACTAAGTTCGCCACTTAACATTCTCCCTTCATATCTACTGTTAATTCTCCGGTTCCCTACGAATTTCCTCTTCTAGGAATCAAAAAAATGAAAGAACTGCTATAGCAGCCCTTTCTAAAACTTCCTTTCTATCCAGTATTCCTCCCCTTTTTTTCTACCAGTAGCATTAATCAAACAGACCTGAATATAAAAAACCAGACTATTGCTATATTTCTACAGCAACAGTCTGGCTATTAGTTCATATATGAGAGTTAAGCTATACGTTCTTACGCATATACCTCAACAGCATCGCTAATCAAACGGCATGCCTCTGCAGCTTTACGGCAGGCATTAATACATTCTTGGCAGTGATTATGTATATGCTTGCTGCTCTCATCTGCGCATGCTTCACAAATCTCCGCACATAGTTTTAGAATTCCAGATACAAACGGACTTTGACGGGTCATTGCTTGAATGGCATAAGAACAAATATCCGCACATTCACGATCGAGTCGCATGCTCTCACGAAGTGATGCAAGATCATATTCTTTTAGGCTTGAGACATAGCTGTAGTTACAGGCATTCATACTTTCGAGACAAGCGTCAATGCACTCCTGATATTGAATTCGGGTCATAGCCTTCAACCTCCTGCATTTTTAATGGGTATGCCTTACTATTAACCTACAAGATTAGGAATGAACCACAGCTTCTTCTGAAGCAGAACGGATTACAGGCTTCTTTTGATCGTGCCAGGCCGAACTAAAATACGTCCTTCCATCTCCAGCAGCTTCGTGCGTAACTCACTGGATGAGAAGTGTTCCCCGATAAATACAGCTACGTCTGGGACTTCGCCTTGAGGTGTGATTTTCATAAAATCAGCTTCACGGTAAGCATATTGAAAAAGAAAACGACTGGAGGTGTCATTAAAGGTCACAATGCCTTTAGCCCTATAAACATCCCGCGGAAGCTCCTTGACGAACTGTTCAAAGGTCTCGCTGTTGACAGGTCGTTTGAAGTAATGTGTGTATGCCATCACGTGATCATGAGAAGCATGGGTGCCTCCTAAAGGTAGTTGAGCTTCCTCATGCACTTGGCTTTCGCTGTCGCTCTCTTCAAGCTGTGTATCCGTAAGAACTCCACCTGCACTACGCAGGAGCTCCTCTGTGTCGATCTCACAACGCTCCGCTGGCATAATCGGTGCATAAGAATTCCATTTTCGCAGAACAGTTGTGATCTCTTCCGCTTCATCTGCTGAGACACGGTCAGTTTTATTCAGAATCAAAACAGATGCGCAGCGAATTTGCTCCTGCATCAGTCGATAGGTTGCCCCCTGCTGCGCACGGTACAATTCGAGCAGATGCGCGGCGTCAACGACGGTGATCAAGCTTTTTAGCTCGACTTTTTGATACAGTGAAGTTTCGGTTACACCATCTACAATTTCCAACGGGTTCGCCGCACCTGTGGCCTCAATAACAACCACATCAGGTGATTCCTTCTTGATAAGAGTAGTTAGCTCTGTGCTAAGATCCCCTCGGATAGAACAACAGATACAGCCACCGAGCAGCTCTGCCATAGGAACGGTTTGCTCAACCAGCAGCCCATCCAGGTTCACTTCACCCAGCTCATTCATCACTACGGCCGGGCGCAAGCCCTGATCTTTCCAATGTTCCAGCAGGCGCTGCAGCAGGGTAGTTTTGCCGCTTCCCAGAAATCCTGACAATATATACACAGGTACAACCTGTTCCATGATTCATCGCTCCTTGCAAATTACGGGTATGGTAGCGAGTTTACTACATGATGCCAAAGCACGCAAGCGGCACACCTATAACCTCAAAAGAATAGCGATTGATAACAAAACTTGTCTTTGCCTTCCCCATACCCTATCATGAGAACATCTCTAATTTAGGAGCTGATCTCATTGTCATCCGTTGAAGAACATCGGAAGGAAGCACCACAATCCGTTTCCTGCTACATCATTACCGTCTCAGACACCAGAACTACTGAAACAGATACCGGTGGAGCATTAATCAAATCCATGCTCGAGGCTGCCGGGTATGAAGTTATTGGTCATACCATTATCAAAGACAACTATCAGGACATTCGTGAACTACTCTATAAAAACGCTGATCACACTGAAGTTGAGGCCGTGTTGCTGACAGGTGGAACAGGAATCTCTCCCCGTGATACCACCTACGAAGCAGTTTCATCCTTGCTTGATAAAACGCTACCGGGCTTCGGTGAGATTTTTCGAATGTTAAGCTACACAGAGGACATTGGTTCGGCGGCAATCCTTAGCCGGGCAATTGCAGGTACGATTGGCAACACAGCTGTTTTTTCTATGCCCGGCTCCACTGGAGCCGTTAAATTGGCTATGGAACGGCTCATTATCCCGGAGCTTCGTCATGTAATGCGAGAGATATACAAACAATAATCCCACCCATTTTTTTATAAACTAGACAAATAACCAAGCATGCCTTTGTTCTGTGCGTATAATACGGTAAGTTCACACACAAAGGAGCTGAAGGAAATGTCAGAAGGATGTCCAAAATGCCCGGCCCAAACTGTCACTGACCCACCTAAGGTGGTTTATCAAGATTACTACCACCCTCAAGTTGTGAATGTTATTCACCCGGTAGAAATCGTTAGACGCCATCACTGTGTCCCAGTTCCTCGTCATTGCTACACCTATTCTGTTAAAGATATCATGTGCGATAACTCCATGATGCCTAGAGGCAGAAGATAACTCTACTTCATAACTCTATCAAAAGAATCCTATAAGTGAGAGAAACATCATCCATGTCCATCGCATGGGGATGTGCTCTCGCTTTTTTCTGCATAAAAGATTTGACAATCCTGACCAATCCCCCTATAATTTTGAACACTTTACGCGAAAGTGGTTTTTGATTAACCAAACAGTTAATCGGAGAGGAAAGAGATGAGCTCACTCCAAACTTTAAATCGAAAGATCAAAACGGTCGTCAGTCCTTTTCATGAGTTATTATGCAGTCTGCATGTCTTCCATCAACCAGAACACCATCCAACAAGATTACAATGGGCTCTGGAGCTCAAGAAAAGGATGCCTCTTGCTCTACAGGAGAACATCCACACACTTGGGCAGTTGTCAGACCGTTGGATCGCTCTGCTAGATTTACCGGACCGTATGGGTGTCCCTATTTCTTGCAATCAAGGAATCACCCTACTCAAAAAACTTCCGGATGCAGAGCTAGTGTATCTATTTATGAATCAAGAAATTGCACTAAGTACCCTAGTCGAATGGCTGAATGAATCTGAAAGCAAGCGTTCGCTGATGAAGTTGAGTGGAAACGTGAAGTACCTGATAAACAATCTGGCTAGTGTTCGCAAGCTGTTAATCTCAACATTAATTACATACGAACATGATTATTTCGGGCAGGAATGGGACTATATTGAACCATTTATGAACATCTCAGCCGCTCAGTTTCAAGACTTAGCCAGTCGTTCCCCGGAAAAGGCACTAAATACGCTCCACCCACGCCTCCTCGCAGAGAACGGGACTCTAACAGTTCAAAAGGCAGTAACGTATTACTTTTCTTATGAACAGCTTGGACAAGTGTACGTTTTTCCCTCTACATTCATATTTCCGCATCTGCTTGTTGGCTGGTACGAAGATACTTTATTTTTACCACTCACGGTGGATGTTCCCGGTCTTGCCTTTAGTGAAGGACCGCCGAGTGACCTGTTGCGCCAACTCAAAGCTTTAAGTGATGATACGCGGATGCGAATTCTGAAACTACTGTGGAAAAGTCCACATTGTACCAAGCAGCTTGCGCCAATATTGGGTATTTCTGAAGCTGCGGTCTCTAAACAGCTAAAACAACTAAGTGAAGCAGGATTTACCCAATCACAGCGAAAAGGGAATTATTTATTTTATTCAGTGAACAAAGAAGTCTTTGATAATCTTCTCGTTCTGCAAAGGCAGTACCTTGAACAATAAGGTTAATGAAAGGTGTGAGTACAGTTGTGGCATATCGCTATCGCAACTCTAAAAAGAAACCAAAAATCTAATCTTAGAGCCTTTCCCTGGACCTTTACATTCGGGCACATTATTGATGGAGTTTATCTAGTCATCATCTCTTATTTTTCTTATGTGTATCTAATCAATGGGGATATAGATTCAAAATTCGCTATCTATAGTGGCAGTGATGACTATCTGACCTATGTAATTATTGGAGGTATGCTCAGTATATTTTCCGTCAGTATGATGATGAATGTATCCAGGGCACTTATTACCGAATGGAGAGAAGGTACACTTGAGGCACTGTTGCTCTCCCCTTCAAGCCGGAGCGGTTATTTTCTAGGAAACGCAGTCCAGCAGTTGTATCGAAGCGGGGCGGAATTGCTGGTGGTTCTCTTCTTTGGCCTTTTGGCAGGACTTCGGCTCCCCTCTGTTCACTTTATATCTCTCCTCGTGGGAATTTTGCTGTTTTTACTATCATGTTATGCGATGGCGCTGGTGCTAGGAAGCATTATGCTTTATACAAGGGACACCTTCATTGTTCAAAATACTCTATTTACGATAACTGCTCTACTATGTGGATTTCAGTTTCCAAGGCAATACTTGCCTGACTACTTGCAGGCTATAGGTGAGATTTTCCCATTGACCTATGCGCTACAACTGCTACGAGGCACGCTGCTAACTGGAGAATCAATACGATTAATTGATGCATTGCCTATCATACTACTTAGTGTTGTATACATAACGGTTGGTCAATGGACAAATCGGCGCATAGAGCGCGGGTTGTTCGAACGTTTCTAAAACCTTGGAGGGTGAAAACCATTGATAAACATGCATGAAGTTACTAAAATTTACGAAAGCAAACATAGACTGGGCTGGTTCCGTTCGGAAAAAAGATCAGTGACTGCAGTGAAATCACTATCTTTAGATATCGCTGCGGGGGAAATCGTAGGTCTTCTCGGTCTAAATGGCGCTGGAAAAACCACTACAATACGTATGCTCTCTACTCTCCTAGAGCCAACCTCAGGCAGTATTGAAGTCGATGGAATGTCACTGCACAAGAATCGACAGGCCATTCAGCAAAAAGTAAATATGATCGCCGGAGGAGAACGAATGTTGTACTGGCGACTCACTGGTAGAGAGAATCTTCAATACTTCGGTAAACTCTATGGAATGAACAGCCCTCAAATCGCTAGAGAAGCAGAACGTCTTCTGGAGGAAGTAGGTTTGACCCAAGCTGCTGACCAACCCGTTGAGCAATATTCTAAAGGGATGAAGCAACGACTGCAAATCGCCCGCGGACTTATCAACGATCCACAATACTTATTTCTAGATGAGCCCACACTTGGCCTTGATGCCCCCATTGCCAGGCAGCTTCGCGGTACGATAAGAAAGCTTGCACTGGACAGTGGAAAGGGTATCCTTCTGACCAGCCATTATTTGCAGGAGGTCGAAGAACTCTGTGACCGGGTTTATGTACTGAATCGAGGCGAGCTTCTGCTCTGTGACAAACCTGAGCGGATTGTCCATCAGGTTGCAGGCTCGCAAACTGCTCATTTAGAGGTTACAGGCTGGCATGAATCACTTCGTCCCAAGCTACTAGAGCATCTACGAACATATACTCAGCCTGCGGAATTAATGGGTGTCTGCGCAACAGAAAAACTTGAACTTCGAAATGATGGACTGCAGCGCATTTCTGTAAAGACACCTTCGGCTGATAGGATCATTACAGAGCTGCTGCCATGGACTACGGAGCATGGGCTTAGCATTAAAAGCTTCGCATCCGAAAAACCTAATTTGGAGGATGCGATTATCCTCCTTTCGGAAGGAAGGGTATCATGAACTTACATAGCTTATGGTTTACCCTTAGCGCGGAGATCACTAAGCAGCATCGAAATAGAGTTAAGGGACGCGCAGTGTTTTTTTCACTTCTACTCTGGCCGGCGCTCACCTTTTTAACCACCTACTTTACTATGCAGCCCTTTAGAACAGGAGCAGGATCAGCACTCTCAAAAGTTATACCAGATGGACGGATTCCCCTTTTTCTGCTGAGCGGATATCTCGTCTTTCAGTTATACTGGACGGTTGTGCAAGCCGCATGGTTATTCGAACAAGAACGCAAAGGGGGCACACTTGAGGTAGTGTTCCTAACCCCAGCGTCAAAAATGGCCTTCCTGTATGGACGTTCCATATATTCACTATTTCACGGAATATGGATGTTCGCTTGTTTCTCCATCCTGACTTTCATTTTTCTTGCGGATGCAACGACTGTTAACTGGGGCGCCTTATTGCCTGTATTAGTACTTATCATGATATCAGCGGTTATATGGGGAGCTTTGCTGTGTGCGATATCTCTATTCTCAAGGGATTCAGGGCTACTCTATTACATCTTTCAAGCACCAATGGAGCTGTTTGGTGGGGTTCGTATTCCACCAGCGGTATTCCCAGCATGGGCAACGGGCCTATCCCTTCTGTTTCCACTCACATATAGTCTGGTTCTCGTGCGCGGGGCGTTATACGATAATATCGGGATTAGCTGGTGGTGGGCTCTCGGCGCTTTAATCGTAGGTAGTTCTTGTCTTGTCATTTGTACCCGCTATCTTCTGGTTAGGGCAGAACAACATGCAAGAGTAAAAGGGAATTGGACTTTATTCTAATTGTAAATGACCAAGTCTTTAACACATAGGACCTAAATGACGTTATTTGCCGGTTCTTAGCTTTTTCAGAAGTTTCGCGGACTCCAGTGACACTATTCCTTCAAAAAGGGTTCATATTGGGAGTTTTTAGGGCCGATAACTGCTATGCAGTCCGTTAGAATTCCAAATGGGAAAGAAGACTGTGTTTAAGGTCAGTGGTGTCCGAAAACTGTTTCTTACGCGCAAATGCTCCCTAACCACAAAAAACCCGGCAGACAAATCTGCCGGGTTTTTTCATATTTTATATGCTGGAGATAAACACATCTTATAAGTCAGGATGTTCGTGTTTTGCCTTGAGACGATTCCAACGGCGCTCAACTTCTTCTTCGAAGCTGTGCAAAGCTGGCTCATTCTCAGGTTTCAACAAGTGACGAGTTTTACCCATTGTCTTCAGCCATGCTGAGAGCTCGACACGTTTGCCCTTGTCTTCAGGATTATATGTGATATTCGTAGAACCATGCTCTACTTCATATAACGGGAAGAAGCAAGACTCAACAGCTAATGAAACGATGTTAGTGCCTTCCTTATCATCAGACATCCAGTTTAGCGGACATGCGATCAGGATTTTACCATACACCAAACCTTCGTTTTGTGCGTACCACTGTGCTTTTGCCGCTTTTTTCACCAGATCCTGCGGATAAGCCTCCGAACCCGTGAAGACATAAGGAATGTTAGTAGCCGCCATAATTTGTGCTGTATCTTTATGCTGAGTCACTTTACCTTGCTGCTGCTTGCCGATACTGGAGGTTGAAGTACGATGACCCAGTGGTGTCGAATAGGACTGCTGTGCTCCAGTATTCATGTAACCCTCGTTATCGTACTCTACAATAATCATTTTGTGACCACGCAGCGCAGCTCCAATTGCCGGTCCCATCCCGATGTCCATGCCGCCATCTCCGGTTACCATAACAAACGTAAAGTCCTCTTTAAGCCCTAGTCCATCCAGCTCACCGCGACGTTTGCGTTCCCAGAACATCTCTACGACACCGGACAAGGTAGCCGCTCCATTTTGGAAAAGATTATGGATAAACGTTGATTTATGGGAGGAATACGGGTACCCCGTAGTCGTTACCATGGCACAGCCTGTATGATAAAGTGCGACGATATCCCCTTCAATCCCTTTGAAGAAAGTCTCTAGTCCTGAGAAAATCCCACAACCCGGACACGCACCATGCCCTGGGGAGAGCCGTTTAGGTTTCTTCGTCAAGCTGCGTAGCGGCGGAATCCGTACGCTTAATTTGCCCGTTGCTTCATCCTGTTTCACAGTGATCAAGCCTGTCTTCAGTGAGTCAAAGTCCATTGGCTTCAGAAGACGTTGTGGAGCTTTATCTGGTGTACCCGGATTGTGGCCGTAATAATCAAATGGTATGTCTACTCGATCTGCAGCAACAGCATCAATTGCTAATTGGAAAAATGCATGACCATCTTCTGCGTAGAAGTCCTTACCACCCAAACCGTAAATACGGCTTATTACTTTAGTCGTAGTGTTGCCATATGTGAACAGGGCTGCCTTAATTTCATTGACCATGTTACCACCGTGTCCGCCAACAGAATCTGCGCGGTCACCAACGGTGATTGCTTTAACGTTTTTCAGCGCTTCAGCAATTTGCTTCTGCGGGAAAGGACGGATCATATTCGGCGAGATTGCACCGGCTTTGATTCCTTGCAAACGAAGCTGATCTACAACATCCTTAATAATCTCAGAGGCAGAATTCATCAAGAATACTGCTACTTCAGCATCTTCCATCCGATATTCCTCGATCATTGGATAATAACGTCCGGTTAACTCAGCAAATTCCTTCGCGATTTCTTCAAAAACTTCACCCGCATTGTACATAGCTACGGACTGTTGATAACGGTTGTTAATATAGTCAGGTTCGTTCATATAAGGACCAACGGTTACCGGATTATTGCGGTCTAAAGTATCGGTGAAACCTGTTGGAGGTTGTGCTCCAACAAATTTATGAACATCCTCCCGATGAGTAAAGGCCTGTACGCGGCGCTTCTGGTGGGAAGTGAAATATCCATCTGAAGCCACCATTACCGGAAGACGAACTTTAGCATGTTCAGCAAGCTTCAATGCCATTAGGTTCATATCATAAACAGATTGTGGATCCCGGCACATTAAAATAGGCCAACCTGTATTCAGGGCAAAATACAAATCAGAATGATCCCCGTGAATATTCAGCGGTCCAGAGATCGAACGGCAGATTAGATTCATAACCATAGGCATACGCGTACCAGCTTGTACAGGCAATTGCTCAAGCATGAACATATAACCTTGGGCACTGGTAGCATTAAATACACGTCCGCCAGCCGTTGAAGCGCCATAACAGATTCCAGCAGAGCTATGCTCGCCATCTGACGGAATCAGCATAATATCATGCTGTCCGTTCGCTTTCATCGTATCAAGAAATTGCGCTACTTCTGTCGATGGAGAAATCGGAAAATACCCCATTACATGATAATTAATCTGATGAGCAGCATAAGCTGCCATTTCATTGCCGGATTCATATAGGAATTTCTGCTCTACTTTAGCAGAGCCTACTTCTTTTTCATAATCTATTGCCACGTGTATTCCACCTTTCCTCCGTTAATTAGGCCTCAGTAACGAGATCAAAAATATGCCGGACCGTATGACTCTCTGCGTAGCCTTCTTCCTCACGTTCGCCAGACAAGGCAGTTGTAGGACAAGCTTCTACACATTTTAAACAGCCTTTACAGTATTGGTAATCAATACCTTGCAGGAACATTTGTGGACGCCCCTTCTTATCAGGCTGCTCATCCCAAACAAAACACAGATCAGGACACACCGTATCGCACTGCGCACAATGAATACAATCCTCCTGCTTAAAATGAGGCAGCAAACCGGAGCGAGAAATGCTCAAGTTCTTTAAAAAGCTGCTCCCAGGATTCGTAATGGTACCGCCGATAGGCTGTGTTTCATAACCCAATGCGGAAATATCAGACCGCACGAATTCAGGCATTGTCACGCCCGCAGGCAGTGGAAAATGCATAAACTTAACTTCATTAAATCCACGGTCGAAAGTAGTCAGCGCTGACTGTACTGCCTGTGGATACTTTTTGCCTAGTGATTTCTCTATAACGCCTTTCATAATTTCAGGGTCCAAGAAATCACACATCCGGAACAACGCGCCCAGCATCGCCATATTAACGCGGTTTTTCTCATCTAAGGCGATAGTTGTAGCATCAACGACTGCAATAGTTCCTGCCATCATATTCAGGGAGGATTTCAATTCCTCCGGCGATTTTGCTGAGTTTACCAATACTGTGCTATGTTCATAAATTCCGCTAATTACGTTAACTGTCTTTGCTAGTGCTTCGTGAAATACCCCAACAACATGCGGGCGCTCAACCGGAGACGTGTCACGAATAGGTGTGTTCAAATCACAAAACCGGATATGCGCTTTTACCGCTGATCCCTTCTTCTCCGAACCATATGACGAAAAGCTGACCCCATTCATTCCAGCACCGACAACACCTGCTTCCGCAAGCATTTTACCAGCCAGGTTCGCACCCAACCCTCCAATTGACTCCAGACGAATCTCAAAAAATCCGAGCTCGTTCACTTTTGGTAACTGTACCACCGACATAGCCCCTTTCAGAATGTCATCTAGTATAATATCCTTTTGACTTTTTCAACGATTGTAACTTGATTTCGCAAGACGCGAAGTGACAAATCTTGCATTTTCCAAGTGTTGCCTAAGCTTATTTATCTACTTTCATTTAGCAATAAAATTAAAAATTAAGATGTTAAATTCATCACATTGTTCATGATAAATATCACACACCGATGAAAAATCACCTCTATTTCTACAAATGTGTATCATTTATACTTTTCAACTAGTCCATTTCAGGATAAACTGATTCTTGGTGTAATTTTTTGAACCTACTTAGGAGGCATTAAATGTGAAGTCAAACGAAGCATCATTACAGAAAAAATTGCTTCCACGGCATATCAGCTTTATGGCGATGGGCGGCGTAATCGGTACGGGGATTTTTAAAGGAAGCTCTGAGACGATAAGCATTGCTGGACCAGGGGTTGTTCTCTCCTATGTATTGGCAGGCTTGCTGCTACTAGTCGTTATGGGTGCAATTGCCGAAATGGCCACGGTATACCCGAACAAAAATATGAAGGAATTCATTCGCGAGGCTTTTGGAGAACGGCTTTCCTTTATCGTGGGTTGGCTCTATTGCTTCATGTGGTTGACTGTCTGCGTGATCGAAGTGCTGGCGGCAGGAAGCTTCTTGCAATACTGGTTACCGGATGTTCCGTTATGGCTACTGAGTCTAGCAAGTGGTGCTTTAATTATTGGCATCAATATGATGAGTGTAAGCGGTTATGGAGAGACGGAGTTTTGGTTAGCAGGAATCAAAATAGCTATGATTATCATCTTTATTATCTTGGGAGCTGCATTATTGTTTGGGCTATTGCCTATGTCTGAAGGGACTCCCTATTTAAGTAATTTTACGGATTATGGCGGATTATTCCCACAAGGCTGGACACCTATCTTCTCTGCCCTTCTGGTCGTCATGTTCTCCTACGGCGGATCTGAGCTGATTGGACTAACCTTAACAGAAACTCAAGATGCAGAAAAAGTGTTGCCTAGAGTTGTCAAAAGCTTCATTTTGCGTGTTATTCTGTTCTACACCATTCCAATTCTGATCATCTGTGGGTTAATTCCTTGGAATCAGCTTAACGAGCATACCAGCCCCTTTGTGCAGGTGTTAGCGGCTACAGGACTTAAGGGTGCTGACCATGTTATGAACTTCATACTGATTACGGCTGTGCTCTCTGCTGCTAACTCCGGTATCTACGGCGCCACACGGATGTTACACTCTTTGGCTTCACAGGGTGAAGCTCCACGTAGCTTAGCAAAGACCTCAGCAAAAGGTGTGCCGATCAACAGTCTTAAACTTTGTGCTATAGTTCTTTTTGTTGGTTCTATGTTAGCGTACTTCGCACAGGATGGACTTTTCCGGCTGCTGATGGCTGTTCCCGGCTTCGTAGTAAGCTTAGTATGGATCAGCATCTGTCTATCACAGCTGAAGCTGCGAAAAACCTATCCTAAAGAGCCAAGCTTTAAAGTGTGGGGCTTTCCTTATATAACGATTTTGACGCTTATCTGTTTGTCGGTTATCACGATTTCCTTCCTTTTCGACACTCAGAACCGGATCAGCATAGGCACATGTCTGGGCTTCCTGCTGATGCTTACCATCTGGTCATTTGCGAAATTCCGGAAGAAGAACTAAACTAAATTGCTCGCATTGACATGTAAAAAGGTGTATCCATTGTTCTACGCGATCGCGTAGAATGGGGATACACCTTTTCTTATGGGATCGTTGATTCGCCTACTCGCACCGGATTCGCCCCATTCTGCGGGATTTATACCGTTGATTTGCCCACTCGCACCGGATTCGCCTCATTCTGCGGGATTTATACCGTTGATTCGCCTACTCGCACCGGATTCGTCCCGTTCTGCGGTATATATACCGTTGATATGCCCACTCACACCGGATTCGCCTCATTCTACGGGATTTATACCGTTGATTTACCTCCTCCCACCGGATTCGCCACATTCTACGGGATTTATACCGTTGATTTGCCTACTCGCACCGGATTCGTCCCGTTCTACGGTATATATACCGTTGATATGCCCACTCACACCGGATTCGGCTCATTCTACGGGATTTATACCGTTGATTCGCCTACTCGCACCGGATTCGCCACATTCTACGGGATTTATACCGTAGATTTGCCTACTCGCACCGGATGCGCCTCATTCTACGGGATTTATACCGTAGATTTGCCTACTCGCACCGGATTCGCCACATTCTACGGGATTTATACCGTAGATTTGCCTACTCGCACCGGATGCGCCTCATTCTACGGTATATATACCGTTGATTTGCCTACTCGCAACGGATTCGCCACATTCTACGGGATTTATACCGTTGATTCGCTCACTCGCACCGGGTTCGCCTCATTCTGCGGGATTTACTTATTCTTTTGGGTTTATGGTAATTTGTCGATATACTTTAACTAGTGTTCTGCTGCACAAAATGCAACGAAAGCCAAATCAGATATACGCAGACAAGCTGGCTTAATATACTCTCAGAAAATAAACTCGCGGCGTTCGAAGTTAACAAACGCAAGCTTCACCCAAACGTCGGCTTCACCCAAACGCAAAAAAGCACGGGAATCTAATCCTCCCATGCTTCTTTCCATCGAAACTACAAAATCTACTCGATTTCCGGCTGAATATGCTCCGCGATCAATTGTTGCTTGTTAGTCCAGACCTTCTCACTCAGATTCACCCGGTACACCTCAGGATTGAGCTTACGCAGATATTCCGGCCAGAACAGATCCTTCTGCTCCCGATGGTAACGGCGAACTTCATTCAGATCCGGCAAAGTATAGACCTGGAAGCCGTTCACATAGATCGGCTCAAGCATAGGCAGCGCTTCATAGCGCTCCACATACTTGTGCATGTATGGATGCAGCGGATTAAACAGCTTCACCCGACCGCCGTTGCGCGGAGCTTCCTCTTCCGGGAAGCAGATATAATCTGCTAGCGCTTTGCCATTTTTCCCGATAATCCGGAATACGTCCTTGCTGCCTGGCGTGGATACTTTTTCAGGGTTAGAAGAAATCTTGATCGTCGGTACCATTTCTCCCGTTGCGGACTCAATTTCTACCAGCTTATAGACCCCACCCAAAGAGGGTTGATCCGAAGCCGTAATCAATTGGGTGCCTACGCCCCACGTGTCGATGGCTGCACCTTGCAGCTTCAGATCCATGATTGTATTCTCATCCAAATCATTGGATGCCACAATCTTCACATAATCGAGCCCAGCTTCATCCAGCATGTTCCGCGCCTGCCGGGATAGATAGGCTAAGTCACCGCTGTCTAAGCGGATACCGATCATCTTTTTACCTTGAGCTTCAAGCTTTTTGGCGGTTCTAATCGCATTCGGCACACCACTGCGCAACGTATCGAAGGTATCAACTAATAGTGTAACTTCATCCGGCATCACCTTGGCATAAGCATCAAAAGCTTCCTGCTCGCTGCTGAAGCTCTGAACCCAAGAATGCGCATGTGTACCTTTGGTAGGGATGCCAAACATTTTACCTGCCAGCATGTTAGAGGTTGCATCAAAGCCGCCGATATAAGCCGCTCTAGCGCCCCAGACCGCCGCATCCGCTTCTTGTGCCCGTCGGGTACCAAACTCCAGCAGAATATCATTCGGAGCCACCTGCTTAATTCGGGAAGCCTTCGTAGCGATCAGCGTCTGGTAGTTCATGAAGTTCAGAATGGCGGTCTCCACCAGCTGCGCTTCCATGATCGTCCCTTCCACACGGATTAGTGGCTCATCCGGAAAAATCAACGCCCCTTCTTTCATCGAATAAACATTGCCCTGAAAATGAAATTGCAGCAGTTCTTCCAAAAAAGCGGGAGCGTAATTTTCTTCTTGCTCCGACAAGTAACGGATATCATCTTCGGTGAAACGCAAACCGCCGATGTACCCAACGATACGCTCTAATCCTGCGAACACGGCATAGCCGTTTCCGAAAGGTAACTTGCGGAAATAAGCTTCAAATACAGCTTTTCGCTTATGGCTTCCATTCACCCAGTGAGCATACATCATATTGATCTGATATTTATCTGTATGTAGCGCAAGTTCTCTCTTCAAGTCCTCATCTCCTAATATCCACGTTGCTGTATGTGTATGTTTTTTATAGTATTATGCCTTAACAACGTCTGCTCCTAAACTTCCCCGGAAATGATTTAGTGCCCATTTATGTCCATCCGCGTTGAAGCTGGCGACCGCATCTTCGTGCAAAGTAATAATAAAACCTTTGTTATATGCATCCACCGCAGTGTGCAAAACACATATATCTGTACATACACCAATCAAATGAAGGTCAGTAATGCCACGTTCCCGCAGCTTGATCTCTAGATCGGTTCCACTAAAAGCGCTATATCGAGTTTTGTCCATCCAATAGATGGAATCCTGGTCAGCTTCATAAACAGTTTTCAGACTTCCATAAAGCTCCCGCCCCTCAGTCCCTCGTACATTGTGAGGTGGAAACAGTTTACTCTCAGGATGATAAGGATCATTGTCTTCATGTAAATCTACAGCCATTACAACATAATCGCCATTTTGGACAAACTCAGATGTTAATTGGCTGATTCTTGGCTCGATGTCGATTGCAGGCTGCCCAACCGGTAAATTCCCATTGACAAAATCATTGGTAAAGTCAATTACTATTAGTGCTCTCATGAGAATCGTCCCTCCCCTGATTTAAGACACTACGTATAAATGGACAACAATGGCTCGTGATCTGTAAACATATACAGCTGAGCCGGGCGTTGTGAGTATTGATTGGAGCTGAGTGCATTGCCCTCTTCATCTCTCACTTCTTTTAATATACCCTGACGGCTGCGTGTTGACGTGATTTTACGAATAAAATTTGGCTCTTTAAATTCCGGCACTACTGTCTGAATCACCTGATAAAGCTCACTTAGCGTAAAATGCCTAGGCAAAAACTGTCTTGCTATCGTTGTCTGCAGCATTTGCTGTTGGATACGTACGTATGCATCCTTGATGATTTCATGGTGGTCAAAAGCGAGCTCCAGTTCTTCTAACGCTTCCTGCAACGTAAATAAACCCACTTCACCCGCATCGTCGGAAGCTTGTCTTTGTTCCAGCATCCACTCTTCTACTAAGGCGAAAAAGGCATGGCTGATTATCCATCCCCGAGGGTCGCGGCCAGGTGTACTATAAACTCCAAGATATTCTAAGTGACCTCCATCGACACCGGTCTCTTCTTTCAGCTCACGAGTTGCAGCATCATAAATAGACTCATCTTCCTGACAGAATCCGCCTGGTAGAGCCCACATGCCTGCACATGGCCATTTTTTCCGTCTAATTAACATTACCTTCAATTCACGTAAAGGCAGCGTCTTAGTGACCGTCTTCCGTTCGCGTTTGGTCAGTGTAAACATTACAATGTCGGCCGGAACACCATCCGGTGTACGATATTTTTTGGCGTTATAGGTTAATTCCCCATTGTCGCTCATAATTGCCCCATCCTTTTCCGAAGCTGTAGTTTTACTTATTCGTATCTTTAAATGTACCAAACATGTTCTTCATAAATCAACAGCTAAATTCCATTATTTTACATTATCCTACAAAAAAGACTATATGAGAAACGACCTTGTCGTTGAATTATAAGGATTATGTATATTCTTGAATCTTACTTCTACCTCTTATATTGAAATAAAGGGACGGATCTGCATCCGCCCCCTGAACTGAGTGTGGGTTATCCGCATGTGGTCGGAGGCGCTTCGGTGCCGGCTTCCACATTTATTTTTTCCGAAACGGTATCTCTAATCACGGAAATTACTAGCTGGAGCAAATAATTAATATCGCTCTGGCTTTGCTGAAATTCATTGACGACAGGAATACCGTCGATCTCATCTTGCAGCACTTCAATTTCACGTTCAATTTTGGCGACCATATCTTTATTATTGAAGCTTTCGAAGGCCACGATTTCTTTTTGTTTTTTCTTAATGGTTGCAATCAGTCCTTGCACACGCTCGTGATTAAGAATTTTTTGCTCCGCCTGCTGAAAATGGCGAACCTCTTCGCTGGTTGAGATTAATGATGCTAATTCTTTAGCTTTGCCCATAATATCCTCGCGAACGATCAGATCACGAGTATTATAAGTCTTCATTCCATATTTATTCAACCGTTGTTCTTCCGTACTCATTAGTCATCTCCCCATTCGTATGTGATTAATGAACAGCTGCGGCCTCAACCACAATATCCCCTTTAATGTACCATGTTTTGGTATCTGTAATTCTCACGTTTACAAATGTGCCGATAAGCTCCTTCGGACCTTCAAAATGGACCAGCTTGTTAGCTCGGGAACGGCCAGAAAGGACTTCGGAGTTATTCTTACTCTCCCCTTCAACCAGCACCTCTACAACTTCACCCAGCATCCGGTCATTAATGATCCGGCTGTTCTCTTTGATGAGATCATTTAATCTTTGCAGACGTTCACTCTTCACCGACATCGGTACGTTATCTTCCATCGCCGCTGCTGGTGTGCCTTCCCGTGGAGAATAAATGAACGTATATGCCATATCATACCCAACCTCACGCACAAGCGATAGGGTATCTTCAAATTGCTCATCAGTCTCCCCAGGGAAACCAACGATAATATCAGTACTTAATACAGCATTCGGCACACTTATCTTAATCTTGCGTACTAATTCCAGATAAGCTTCCCGGGTATATTTACGGCTCATTTTCTTAAGAACGGCAGTACTTCCCGATTGAACCGGCAGATGGATATGCTCCACCAAGTTGCCGCCTTTGCCTAAAACCTCAATCAATTTATCGTCAAAATCCCGCGGATGCGATGTCATAAAGCGAATGCGCGGAATATCAATCAGACGCATATCATCCATCAGGTTACCGAAAGTGTAATCAATGTCTGTAAAATCTTTACCGTAAGCATTTACGTTCTGCCCCAGCAACGTTACTTCCTTGAAGCCTTGGCGGGCAAGCTCTCTCACCTCAGCGATAACGTCCTCTGGACGACGACTGCGTTCTTTACCGCGTGTAAACGGTACGATGCAATACGTGCAGAACTTATCACAGCCATACATAATGTTCACCCAAGCGCGCATGCCTTCCCGCTTCTTCGGCAAGTTCTCAATAATGTCGCCTTCTTTAGACCATACCTCAACCACAAGCTCTTTACTAAATACCGCTTCTTTAATGAGGTGTGGCAATCTGTGAATATTATGCGTACCGAAGATCATATCCACGAAGCCATGCTTTGACATAATCCGGTTGACTACGCCTTCCTCTTGGGACATGCAACCGCATACCCCTAACAACAGACCCGGCTTCTCGATCTTCAGGTTCTTAAGATGTCCTAGCTCTCCAAATACCTTATCCTCGGCGTTCTCCCGAATCGCACAAGTATTCAGCAAAATGAGATCCGCGTCATTACGGTCAGCGACACTGCGGTAGCCCATCTGTTCCAATAGGCCCTTCATCGTTTCCGTGTCATGCTCATTCATTTGGCAGCCATAAGTCGTTATATGATAATATTTGCCCACTCCGAAATTCTGCATCTCTTCAGGAATCTCGAAATCATAATGCACTTCTATTTCTTCCTTGCCGCGCCGTTTTCCTTCTTTATAGTCAGGCTGGCTATTAATTTGCACATTTCTTCCTTTAATCCGGTAAGTAACCTTACCTTCTTCTTCACTAATTACCTTTGCATCACTAAAATCAAAATATTTCGAATAATCCTTAGAACCCTTGCCGGATTTTAAGTCCGGTGAGTTGTGGTTCCCCTTTGTCATGCTGTTTTCACGTCCTCTATTGTTCAACAATTATTTTTATACTTTGCTAATTTAAAATTATAACATAATGCTGGCCTAACATAGAAGTGCCCGATCTATTAATGATGTAAAGGAACGTTGCATATCGACAAAAAAATACCCCGCCAACGTTTGGCAGGGTCAAGTTCTATCATATTAAGGGGGGTATGCTACTATTATAAGCAGATACACTACTCTTGAAACAGTTATACAACCTCTTACCTAAAAAAATAGTCATTGTATATTCTGCTAGTTTTAGTAAAGAGTATTCGTCGCTTCAGGAGTAAATGGGATGATTTCGTCTATCGCTCCGCTTTGTACTTTGGCAGGCCAAGCTGGATCGCTAATAAGCGCTCTGCCCACTGCTACCAAATCAAACTCCTCCCGAGCGAACCTTTCAGTTAACTCATCGATATTATCCGTAGGCTTCTGAGCTTTATCTTCTGCGAAGAAATCGCTTTGCAGGCCAATAGAGCCCACTGTAATACACGGCTTCCCGGTAAACTTCTTAGTCCACCCAGCTAAATTAAGATCAGAGCCAGCAAATTCAGGTTGACTGAAGCGTCGGGTCGAGCAATGAAAAATATCTACACCCGCTTCGCTAAGCGGTGCCAGGAAACTCGCAAGTTCTTCTGAAGTCTTCGCCAGCTTCTCATCATACGCCCCCAACTTCCACTGGGAAAAGCGCAGCACGATTGGGAAGTCTGGTCCAACCGCTTGACGGCATGCTTTAATGATCTCGACAGCGAATGTTGTTCTTCCTACCAAATCGCCACCGTAACGATCGGTACGTTTATTCGTTCTATCCCAGAAGAACTGGTCTATCAGATACCCATGAGCGCCATGCAGCTCGATGCCATCAAAGCCAACGCTTTTGGCATTTGCCGCCGCTTGAGCGAAGGCTGTTACTAAGCTTTCAACCTCTTCTGTGGTCAGCGGCTCTGTCACCGGCTCACCTGCTAAATTCAGTCCCGAAGGGCCTACAGGAAGGGCTTCTACGTTAGGATACTCGCCGATTGTACGCGCCATCCCCACATGCCAAAGCTGCGGGATGATCTTGCCCCCAGCTGCGTGAACCTCTTCCACAACCTTCTTCCAGCCTTCTAAAGATGCTTCT
The DNA here is from genome assembly GCF_037970385.1 of Paenibacillus sp. FSL R5-0928. Classification (NCBI taxonomy): domain Bacteria; kingdom Bacillati; phylum Bacillota; class Bacilli; order Caryophanales; family Paenibacillaceae; genus Paenibacillus; species Paenibacillus sp. FSL R5-0928. Next base: position 4,078,618 of record NZ_CP150225.1, read on the forward strand.
TCATGTATATTAGGAATATCTTGGTGACTGACAGCCGCTGGATGATTTACCGCAGTACCCTCAGTAACAATTAATCCCACTCCACCCTCTGCACGTCTACGATAATAAGCGGCAACATTGCTTCCCGGCACACCATTCGGAGACTGCGCGCGTGTCATCGGCGCCATTACAAATCGGTTCGACAGCGAAAGATTCCCCACTTGAAAAGGTGAAAATAGTTGCTCTGTATTCATATGTTACCTCCAATTTATTAATTGATTACTTTAAGTAAGCTTATTATCTACCCAAAAGATGGGAAATGCAAATTTTAAGAAAAAGACAAAAAAAAACGGACCTCGCAGAATCTACGAATGCCCGGTTTTCACCAAATTATAATGACTCTCTAGACTTCAAGAATCCCCGCTTTAGGTGTAACTCCAAATGCTTTAGCTAAATCCCATAGCTGTTGGTCTGTGATCTTTTGTTTGATTTCTCTACCGCCAATCAAGTTGTAGATCGTTGCAGCCTTTTCAACCGTTTCTACTAGACCAAAGGTAGCATCCATGGTGGAGCCCGTGCCAAAAATCCCATGCTGCGGCCAGATGACTAAACGGTGATCCTTCATTTTTTTGGCAGTCTCACGGCCGATCTCACTGCTGCCCGGAACAATCCACGGAATAACGCTGACCCCATCAGGGAAAACAACAAGGCACTCTGTGCACATTTCCCATAGTGTTTTGGTAAACTTCAGTTCGTCCAGATCATGCGTGAAGGTCATCGCGATAACATTTGTAGCATGTGTATGCAGCACGATACGGTGTGTGGGATCTACTTTCAAGCGTTCAATATGACTCATAAAATGCGAAGCGAGCTCACTCGTAGGAACTGCACCATTCCGCAATCCCCACAATACTTCCACACTTTCGCCATTGCCGCTAACCCTTAACACACCCAGATTCGCTTCAGGGTCTTTAATCACATTTCTGAAATATTTGCCCGAACCTGTTACGATAAAATACTTGCCTGCTAATTCTTTTACCGGAAAGGTGAGTTTGATCGTGCGCAACGGCTCCAGTACATTAATATACTTAGCCACCTCATTCTCATCCAGCAAATAGCTGACATTCCCACCATTCAGTTCATCCCAGCCAAGCTCCCACATATGACGGGTGATCTCTGACATTTCCTGAATAAATGGAGCTTCACTGCTGGCAATATAACCTTTTGACTCTAACAAGGATGTACTCATAGTCTATTCTCTCCTTTGTATTTGCTGCTCTCCGTATCCACTTTTATCTTAAAGACAAAACGTCCTGTTCATAATTTTTGACTTCAGTAAGCCATTGCTCACGCACCGGTGTACCTTGTGATGCACAGTAGTAATCCCAGACCGCTCCAAACGGATACGATTTGAACTCTTCTACCAGAGCAAGACGTGAAGTATAATCCCCGGACTGCTCGATTTGCTTAAGTTCTTCCACGGGTTCCAGCATCGCACGCAGCAACGCCTTAATAGTGTTGCGGGTGCCAATGACCCATGCCGCGAGATGATTGATACTGCCATCAAAGAAATCCAATCCAATATTCGTACGAGGAAGTAAGTCCCCACGAACTAATTCACGGGCGATTTCCAGCAGCTCATCATCCATCGTTACCACATGGTCACTGTCCCAGCGGACAGGTCTGCTAACATGCAGCAGCAGCTGCTCACTGAACATCAGAATCGAAGATAATTTATTCGAAATCACTTCTGTAGGATGAAAATGTCCCGCATCCAGACAGATTGCTTTTCCATTTGTTAAACCATAACCCATATAGAATTCATGAGAGCCAACCACATAACTTTCAGAGCCAATTCCAAACAATTTACTTTCCAAGGCATCCATATTATAAAGCGGATCTATTTCCTGACTAAAAATCTCATCCAGCGACTCTTTTAAACGTACTCTTGGAGCTAGCCGATCTACTGGCGTATCTTTATAACCGTCTGGAATCCAAAAATTCGTCACACAAGGCTGACCCAGCTCCCGCCCAAAATGCTCAGCGATCGTACGTGAAGCTTTACAGTGTCTGATCCAGAAATCCCGAATCTCCGCGTCCGAATGACTGAGAGTGAATCCATCGGCTGCTTTCGGATGTGAGAAACAAGTAGGGTTAAAATCAAGCCCTAAGCCCTGCTCCTTCGCCCAATCCACCCAGGATTGAAAATGTCGTGGCTCTAGTTCATCCAAATCTACAGGTTCATCTGTATCTGCGTAAATAGCATGCAGGTTAACCTTATGTTTACCAGGAATAAGAGATAACGACTTTTCTAAATCTTGACGTAGTTCATCTGGTGTACCCGCCCGGCCCGGATAACTTCCCGTTACCGCAATGCCCCCGCTTAGTTCTTTTTCCTTAAAAAGAAAACCTTTTACATCATCACCCTGCCAGCAATGTATGGAAATTTTAATTTGCGCGAGTCGCTCCAGCACTTTATCCACATCAATACCGTGGGCGGCGTATAGTTTTTTGGCTTCGTTATAGCTAGTGATAATGCTCTGATCCATGCTGTTTATCCTCCTAAAATAGTGCAATGTCTGTTTCGCTTAGATAAGCTCATTCACTCTGGACAGATGAAGGCTTCTCCAGCGATTTAGAATGTTATCAAAATGCTTGATCGGCTGCGGAATGTATGATGTTATTTCAAAAGATTGTTCGATAATAGCTCTTGCCTCAGTTATGTCTGCAATGGAATCTGTGCTAATCATCTGCACTACTATATTTCCTAGAGCAGTCGCTTCCGTTGGTCCAGCCTTTACTTCCCTGCCAATAACGTCAGCTGTTAGTTGGCATAAAAGCCGGTTGTTCGCCCCGCCGCCGACAATTTGCAATCCCTCGATCCGACCTTCTGTCAGCTCCTCCAACTCTTCCAAATAAGTTAGATAGGATAACGCCAAGCTGTCAAAAACACAACGTGCTAACTGTCCAGGTGTCTCCGGAACGGGCTGCCCACTCTCCATACAGGCACTGCGGATTTCTTCTATCATGTTGGATGGATTTAGAAACCTTGGTGCATTACAAGGGATGAGGCTACGAAACCCCTCTTCTCCCTGCGCAAGCTCTGCAAGCTCCGCAAAACTATAACAATTGTTCAGTAATCTGCGAACCTCTTGAATAAGCCATAAGCCCATTACATTTTTGAGGAATCTATAAGTTCCGTAGGCTCCCCACTCATTGGTGTAGTTGGCCTGCATGGCTTGTAGAGAATTTAGAGGCTCCGTTCTTTCTACACCGAGTAAAGACCAAGTTCCACTGCTGATATAAGCTGAGCCTTCTTGAAGTGGAGCACCTAGCACTGCTGAGGCCGTATCATGGGAAGCCACACAGATCAGTTGGCATTCTGGCAGGTCATATTGTTGGATTAAAGCTTCGTCAAGAGGACCAACCACTACACCAGGCTCAGTTAATTTTGAAAATTGATCTTTCCTGATATTCAAGAATTCTAATAGGTCATCGTCAAAATCCCGGCTTTCCAGATTCAACAGCTGTGTTGTAGATGCAATAGTAACCTCATTGATCTTGCGGCCAGTCAGTCGGTAATATAGATAATCTGGTACAAGTAAAATTTGATCCGCTTGCGCTAACTCTTCTTCATTATGAACATATAACTGATTCAAGGTATTGATGGATAACTGCTGGATTCCTGTCTTTTCATAGACGGTTTGTGGTGAAAGCTGCTTTGCCACCAGATCCACAGCCAGATCCGTTCTGCGGTCCCGGTAGGCATATACTTCCTGAACACGATTCCCGTCCGCATCTACCAGCACATAATCTACACCCCATGTATCAATACCGAGCGTACAGGTAGTAATTCCATCGGTTTTAGCCTTCTGAAGCCCGATCATAATCTGCTCTACTAAATAATCAATGTCCCAGAAACAGGAACCCTCTTGTTCCGTAAAGCTATTGCTAAAGCGATGAAGCTCTTCTAAGGAAAGAATACCTTCTTGCAATATTCCGCGCACCAATCGCCCACTTGAGGCACCGATGTCAACGGCGATGTGATTATTCATAAACAATCTCCTATGATAAGGGGTGATTTATAATATTTTTTTGAACAGTGTAATAACTTCTTCTTTAGTAGGAATAAAAGGGTTCCCTGGTGCACAAGCATCCTTCATCGAATTTTCAGCCAGAAGATCAAGATCTACTTCTTCTACACCAAGCTCGGATAATTTGGCTGGAATCCCTACTTCTTTAGACAACGCCTTGATCGACTCAATTACGAAATCCGCGCATTGTTTATCCGTTTGGTTCTCTACATTAAGTCCAATCGCTTTAGCAATGGATCTGAATTTCTCAGGCACATATTTGGCATTTTCTTCTTCCACAAAAGGCAGCAGCATCGCGTTACATACGCCGTGCGGCAGATCGTATACGCCGCCCAGCTGATGCGCCATCGCATGCACATAACCAAGCCCCGCATTATTGAAAGCCAATCCGCCAAGGAATATCGCGTATACCATCTGTTCACGCGCTTCGATATCATGGCCATTCTTCACAGTACGAGCCAGGTTAGCAAAAATTAGCTCCACTGCGGCTAGTGCCGTAGCATCAGTTACCGGATAAGCTCCTGGCGTCACCAACGCTTCAATCGCATGAGTCAGTGCATCCATACCCGTGGCCGCGGTAAGTGCAGCTGGTTTATCAACCATAAGCTCAGGATCGTTGACTGAAATCGTCGCAAGGCTGTTTTTATCTACCATAACCATCTTCACTTTGCGATCTTCGTCTGTGATTACATAGTTAATGGTCACTTCAGCCGAAGTACCAGCAGTGGTATTTACGGCGACAATCGGCAGTGATTTATGCTTAGACTTGTGTACACCTTCATATTCTTTGATATGACCGCCATTTGTGGCAATGATACCAATGGCTTTGGCAGTATCCTGTGGTGATCCACCGCCGATGGAAATCAGATAATCACAATTCTGCGACTTGAGATAATCTACGCCATCGTGGACATTTTTACAGGTCGGATTGGGTTTCACTTCATCATAGATGGCATATTCAATCCCCGCTTCGTCCAATACCGCCAGCAATTTACCAGCAATGCCACTTTTCATAAGGAATTTGTCCGTAACTACAAGCGCCTTTTTTAATTTAAGCTCTTGGATGTATGGACCAATCTCCTGCAAGCATCCTTTTCCCATAATATTGATCGATGGAACATAATACACATGCGTGCTCATTGCTTAACCAGCCTCCTAAAGTTAATTTATCAACACCAAAGTTTTACACACTGCTCTGCAAGCTAGACCGTAGTATTCCGGCTGCAGCGCCTCAGGCTGGCCTCTGAATCGCAACCGGGCCGGCTCTGGTATCTTTCAAATCTAATTACCACTACAGGACTTCTTTTCTCCTTCATCGTATGCCCGTGAATCTTTGTTGTCAACATTTTAAATATTATTTATGTTGTTTTTATTTGTTTTATATCCGTTTTGTGAATATTATTGGAAAACAAACATGATTCTACGTTGATTTTATTGCAAAACACAGATATTTGGAGCTATGATTAAGGAATATACAGATTTCGGAAAGGTGATCCCTATGCTTGCAGCTGAAAGACGCAAAAAAATAATAGATCTTGTTCATCAGGATAAACGAGTATTAGTCTCTGATCTAAGCCGGATGTTTGAAGTTACAGAAGAGACGATACGCAGAGACTTGGAGAAGCTGGAGAAGGATGGCATTCTAAGCCGAACCTATGGCGGGGCCATGCTGAATCGTCACACGAACGAGGATTTGCCTTTTGTTACACGCAATGCGCTGAATACAGATATCAAACGGGGAATCGCCCTTAAGGCGCTCGATTTAATCAATGATGGAGATACGTTAATGGTGGATCCTAGCTCCACAGCCTTTGAGTTTCTAAAACTGCTTGGCAATAAAAACAATCTGACCATTATCACGAACTCGATTAATATTTTGCATGAGTTCTCGAATTCAGGGATGGATATCATCTCTACCGGAGGTTCTTTACGTTACCGATCCATGTCACTCGTGGGTCCTGTAGCACATGACACCATTCAAAGATACAATGTGGATACTGCGGTTATCAGTTGTAAAGGAATAGATATGGAGCGGGGCATCACAGATTCTAATGAACCGGAGTGCGAGCTCAAGAAATATATGCTACGTCAAGCTAACAAGGTCATACTCCTGGCCGATCACACCAAATTCGATAAGACCGCCTTTACGAAGCTGATCGAGCTTGGCCAAATCGACTTTTTGATCACAGACCGCCAGCCTTCTGAGGTTTGGTTGAAGCGCCTGAACAAAGAGAATATTGAAATTCTCTATTAATAAAGCAGAAATGTCTTCGACGCCCTATTAAAAATGCCGCTCCCCAATGAGTAATGGGTGACGGCATTTGTTGTTATGGAGATGATTATCTTTTTGTATAAACCTGAGAGATTGAGACTACGTTGACTGTTGATTTGGGATTTTCGCGTTGCACTTGCGTTGTGGTTTTTTTCCTGCAAATATATACAAGCGCTGGTGGAAAATTCAGCAGCACCCACTTCGTGTGTAGGATCTCAAAATGCTGGCTCAACTCTGTTTTCATCCGCGGAAAATATTCATAGGTTATAAACCACCCTCCTTCTTTTAAAGAAGCAATGATCTGTTCCATAAACCTATTGCGGTCTGGCTTCGAGAAATTCATCAAAGACAAACTACTCACGATACAATCCAGCTTCTCCAGACTGCTGTTATGAAGCGCAAGACGCAGCCGGAGACAATCGTTGTTGCAGAAACATCCGGGGAATTCCTCTCTTAATTGACTGCGAAAATCAGGATCTATTTCAAATAGAAGAACATTCATACCGGTCTTTTCTCCACGCGGAATAAACCTTGTGATTGCACCAGTCCCCGCACCTAACTCAGCCATAGAATGCACTTGGTTCCAAGGCACAGGATCAAGCAACGTCTGGGCCAGCCAATGTGAACTGGGAGTCACACTACCATATTGTCGGGGCGCATGCAGAAATTTATTTAGAAAATGAAGTCGCTCACGAATTCCACTTTGCATGAAATCTCCCCCTTGCTTCCTAACTTACCCTTCTACCCCTAAAATATGTAAAATGAATTAAATTCGTACTCCATCTATACTTCCCATTATCTATTCCCCTTAAAATAAAAAGCCCAAATTTCTCCGCAACATAAATTGCGGGAAATTCGAGCTTGTAAACACTCAATTCAGAGTCAGCCAATCTTATTTAGTTTCCACAGCATGTCCGCCGAATTCGTTACGCAGTGCAGCAACTACTTTGCCAGTGAATGTGTCGGTCTCAAGGGAACGGTAACGCATCAATAACGCCATTGCGATAACCGGAGTCGCCGCTTGTAAATCAAAGGCGGTTTCAAGCGTCCATCTGCCTTCACCAGACGAATGCATAATGCCCTTGATCTCATCTAGTTTAGCGTCTTTCGAGAAGGCACGTTCCACCAGTTCCATCAGCCACGAACGGATTACAGAGCCGTGATTCCACACCCGAGCTACTTCCTCAAAGTTGTAGTCAAATTCACTCTTTTCCAGAACCTCAAAACCTTCACCGATCGCAGCCATCATGCCGTATTCGATACCGTTATGCACCATTTTTAGAAAATGGCCGCTACCTGCTTTACCAGCATATAAAAAGCCGCTTTCTACAGCTGTATCACGGAAAATAGGCTCCACAACCTCCCAAGCTTCGGGATCTCCGCCAACCATGTAACAAGCGCCATTACGCGCCCCTTCCATACCACCAGAGGTACCTGCATCCATAAAGTGAATTCCGTGCTCCTTCAATTCCTCATACCGACGAATCGATTCCTTATAATGCGAGTTTCCTGCTTCAATAACGATATCACCTTTAGACAACTGTGGAGTGAGTTCAGCGATTACAGAATCAACGACCTGATGCGGAACCATGATCCAAATGATTCTTGGCGTTTCCAATTGCTGCACCAATTCAGGAAGCGTAACTGCTCCACTAGCGCCTTTAGCTTTCATTTCTTCTACAGCAGGTGCATTCAGATCAAAAGCAACAACCTCATGTCCATGATCCAGCAAATTTTGACCCAAATTAAAACCCATTTTTCCTAACCCAACTAATCCTACTTTCATGTAAATTCCCTCCGATTTATAGATTCTTATGATGTATTTTAGCTAAATTGGCAAAAAAAACAGGCAGGGGCTTAAGCCCCTGGCCGTATAGATTCCTGCGCTGCTGCAACTTCTGCTTGAGCGTCGAGAACATCTGACTCCTGATCTGCATCATCAAACCACCAGCGGTCTTCACCCAAAAGCTCCACAGCCGCATCTGGACCATAAGAACCTGAAGCATAGGTATGAAGTGGCATTAGCCCCTCTTCCATAGCTTCCTGGATTGGTGTAACCCATTGCCATGACAACTCGACTTCTTTCCAGTGAGCGAAGAAAGTGGCGTCACCACGAAGCGCATCAAAGATCAGATTTTCGTAAGCTTCTGGTACGTCTGAAGTTCCGGCTTCATAAGTAGCGAGGACAGGTTCAAGTTTCCCTTTTTGCAGCTGATCCTTCGTATTCAACTGAAGCGTAATGGCTTCATTTGGACCGATCTCGATGATGAGTAGATTTGGAACGTCATTCCCTTTATTTTTGTTATTGTTATCATTAAACGGTTCTTTAAATTCTATAACAATTCTTGTTGATTTCTCTTTCATTCTCTTGCCGGTACGGATATAGAACGGAACTTCATTCCACAATGGATCATCTATAAACAATCGCGCTGCAATAAACGTCTCATTTTGTGAGGATTGGCTAATTCCTGGTTCATCTAAGTATCCTGCAACAGATTTACCTTTAATTTCACCTTCAGCATATTGTCCGCGGACAACGTATTGATTAACCTCGTCTTTACTTAACGGAATGAGGCGCTCCATGACATATCTTTTCTTCCCGCGGATCTCTTCAGGTGTACTGCCTTTTGGAAGCTGCATCGCCATCATCATGAGCAATTGCAGCATATGGTTCTGGAACATATCACGAAGTGCCCCAGCTTTATCATAATAGCCTGCCCGTTCTTCAACGCCAACAATCTCACTCGCCGTAATTTGCACATTTGCGATATAACGATTTTTCCACAGTGCTCTAAGTACAGGATTTGAATATTTTAGAACTTCCAGATTCTGAACCATTGGTTTACCCAAGAAATGGTCAATTCGGAAAATCTCTTCTTCTGCAAATACGGCATTCAAGCTGTCATTTAACTCTCTTGCTGTTTGCAAGTCTGTACCAAAAGGCTTCTCAATAATCAGACGCTTCCAGCCCTTCGTCGATCCCAGACCACTGGAGTGAATATTGGCGGCAATTTCCTTGAAAAACTCAGGACCCACCGATAAATAGAACATCCGATTCTCCGGAATGTTAAAAAATTGCTCACGACGTTTAACGTGCTCCAGTAGCTTAAAATAATCTTCTGTATTACCTACATCTAGAACGCTATATTCAAAAGCTTCCAAGAAAACCTGCAACTGTGGAGATTCTACTGCCGGTTGTCTAGAAAATGTCTGCAAAGATTGCAGGACTTGCTTACGGAAAGCTTCGGTTGAAACTTCTCTTCTTCCTAATCCAATCACTGAGAGAGGACCTGAAATTTGACCATCTAAAAAGAGGTTATATAGTGCAGGATAGATTTTACGTTTTGCTAAATCTCCTGTAGCGCCAAAAAGCACAAATGTTGATGATTCCACTTTCATTCCTCCTGCTATTATATATTATTTATTAACTTACTTTTAATTACTAGCATACTCAGTAGAATCAATCATACGACTGATATTTTTATTCGTCAACCTCATTTCGACATTTACGAAAAGTTATTATTTTCACAAAGCTTCAAATTGGTAATTATGATTAATGTCACACCAATTATCTTATTGGATTATTCATATTAAATTACTAGGAAATAATCCGCGAGCAAGTTAACAACCCGCTCCCAGCATGGGTTTAGGTGCTCTAACTTTACACACTCTGATTTAAAATTCTTCATACAAAGCTGTTTATAACATAATCAAAATTCCCAGTCGCCTAAATGTGATCATCCTTCCACTGTGTTTCAAACTAACTTTAAGTAATTGACTGGATTGGTCTGGCGCGACTCGAAGAAGACTATGCGATTTGATTCCAAGTTTGGGAATTAAGCATAAAAAGTGACTACTTCGAGGAATATTATCAGAGAATACTTCGAAGGAATTTTCACTCAGCATTTCGGAATGACTTGGAGTCTCCCAAGAGGACAATATATTGTAAAGAGTACCTTTGGGAACGAGTTGAGGTTTGCTAGGTGAACCCTGTGAATGTCTTGAAGTTTGCTAGGTGTGCGCTTTGGGGGATCACTTTAAAGTTCGCATAGAGCGTCTTTAGTTTCTTCTTGGAGTAACATTTATGTTTGCCCGCATCTCCGACTGCTGCGAGATCGGACCTAACAGACCTTATTCGTCGATTCTCACTCGTCTGCGTTGGCTGCATGTCCACACCATGGAGGGGACGGACTCAGGTGGCCTCAAACTTCGATTCGTTCTCATCAACCGAGGCTGTATGCCCACACTAACTATGGGTTCGGACTCAGGGACATTATAAGTCGATGCTTAATCGTCTGCGGAGGCTACATGTCCTCGCCATTGATGGTTTGGACTCAGGAGACGCTATTTCGCAGATTTAGGTCATTTCGCCATACTATCGGACTCAGATGCAGCTATTCGACCAAATGTACGCCTCTTTGGAGCAAGAACTTGGCAATAAGAGCTATGCGGTCCGAAACTTCTGAAAAATGTTCCAATAACACTAAATAGCTGCAATACAGTCCGTTACGGCGTGTATTATCGTCAATAGTGGCTAGTCGGACTTAGTTGACCTCAAACGTCGATTCGCACGCGTCTGCCGAGGCTTTATCTCCACACCATGTATGGTCCGGACTCAGGAGACGCTATTTCACAGATTTTGGTCATTTCGCCATACTATCGGACTCAGATGCAGCTATTCGACCAAATGTACGCCTCTTTGGAGCAAGAACTTGCCAATAAGAGCTATGCGGTCCGAAACTTCTGAAAAATGTTCCAATAACACTAAATAGCTGCAATACAGTCCGTTACGGTGTGTATTATCGTCTATCTTGGCTAGTCCGGACTCAGATGACCTCAAACGTCGATTCGCACGCGTCTGCCGAGGCTTTATCTCCACACCTTGTATGGTCCGGACTCAGATGACGCTATACGTCGATCTTAATCGTCTGCTGAGGCTACCGTCCTCGCCATCGAAAGTCCGGACTCAGGAGACGCTATTTCGCAGATTTAGCCCATTTCGCCATGCTATCGGACCCAGATGCAGCTATTCGACCAAATGTACGCCTCTTTGGAGCAAAAACTTGGCAATAAGAGCTTTGCGGTCCGATACTCCTGAAAAATGCTCCAAAAACACCAAATAGCTGCAATACAGTCCGAACGATGATGTAGTATCGTCTATCTTGGCTAATCCGGACTCAGATGACGCTATATGTCGATTCTTAATCGTCTGCTGAGGCTACTCGTCCTCGCCATCGACGGTCCGGACTCAGGAGACGCTATTTCGCAGATTTAGGCCATGTTGCCCTGCTATCGGACTCGGATGCAGCTATTCGACCAAATCCACTCTTCTTTGGAGCAAAAACTTGGCAATAAGAGCTTTGCGGTCCGATACTTCTGAATAATGCTCCAAAAACACCAAATAGCTGCAATACAGTCCGAACGATGATGTAGTATCGTCTATCTTGGCTAATCCGGACTCAGGTGACATTACGCGTAGATACCTCGTCATCCCCATGGATCAATCAGATCCGGAAGTCCTTATATCGCAGATTCAAAAAATACTCATGACGAACTAGTTACCTGCCAAGTTTACAATGCCATTTGTTTAGAGCCGGTATATTAAGTGTTATAGTTAATGAACATAAGAATTTTCATTCAGTTCACGAAAGGAAGGAGAATTTTCATGAATATGGAGCAATGGGAACGAATTCGGACGGGACAGGGATTTATAGCTGCCTTGGATCAAAGTGGTGGCAGTACACCAAAAGCGCTGCTGCAATATGGTGTTGCAGAGGACAGTTACTCTAATGAAGATCAAATGTATGGGTTGGTTCACGAGATGAGAACGCGCATTATCAAGAGCCCTGCATTTGATTCTAAGCATATACTGGGTGCAATCTTATTTGAGAACACAATGGATCGTTCTATAGACGGTCAATATACTGCCGATTTTCTATGGGAGAAAAAAGGTATTGTGCCTTTCCTGAAAATCGATAAAGGGCTTGCCGACCCTGAGGACGGAGTACAACTAATGAAGCCTATTCCCGGCTTGAATGATCTTCTGAAGCGGGCCAACGAACGTAACATCTTCGGTACAAAAATGCGCTCGGTGATTAAAGAGGCTAACCCTGCCGGTATAAAAAAGGTGGTAGAACAGCAGTTTGAAATCGGCAAGCAGATTTTAGCAGCGGGACTCGTTCCTATTATCGAACCGGAAGTTGATATCCACACTGCTGATAAAACAGCTTCAGAGAAGCTGCTAAAAGAAGAACTATCGGCCCAATTGTCTACGCTGGGCAAAGACGTGAAGGTCATGCTTAAGCTCTCCATTCCAACGGAGAATAATTTCTACCGCGAATTAATGGATGATCCTCACGTTTTGCGAATTGTCGCTTTATCAGGCGGTTACACACAAGCAGAAGCAAACGATAAGCTCGCCCATAATCAAGGGCTGATTGCCAGCTTCTCACGTGCGTTATCGCAGGGACTAAGCGCTGGACAATCAGAAGAAGAGTTTAACGCGCTCCTCTCCAAATCTGTAGAAGCGATTTATACAGCATCTATTAAATAAGATCCTCATTTAACCAGCACATAAAAAGAGCTGTTTCCCGACAGGTGATCCCTGCTGGGAAGCAGCTCTTTTTTATGATAAGGTTTTACTTTTAAAGTCTAGAACTTTCAGATTAAACGCCATTTCGTCTACTCTTTCAGCCCACACAAGCATGCAATAGGTTTGCTAAAGTCCCCCTTTCATCTTATCTAAAGGCCGCACCTTTACCTAAAACATATTAATCTACCACTTCTTTGCTGTTTCTTTAGTACACCTATTCATAATTTCTGCATTTAAACCAGCGCATATCCTTTCCCAATAATTTCTTGATCTTACGCAAAAAAGGGCTCCACCACGCATGTATGCGAGTAGAAACCCTACTAAAGTCCATTACTTCTAAGTTATCTTAAATCGAAACCACGAGGATTAATGCAACTAAGGCTGGAAGACCTTGCATAAACAAAATAGACTTTTTCACCGTCAGTCCGCCATATAATGCCGCCACAATAACTGTTGCCAAGAAGAAGATTTCAATTTGATGGCCGAAATTTACATTCGGATGAACCAATCCCCAAATTAAACCTGCCGCCAAAAATCCATTGTATAACCCTTGATTCGCGGCCAGAGTTTTAGAAGCATCCGCAACTTCCTGTGTCATTCCAAAGACTCGAAGCCCTTTTGGCTTTGACCAAGCGAACATTTCTAAATAAACAATATAGATATGTATTAACGCAACAACACCGACCATAATATTAGCTACCCATACCATCAAAATAACCACCTTTATTTAATTTGTGTACAATTTAATTGTATCATACCAAAGTTAAAAAGTGTATACATAATCCCATAAACAATTCGAAACTAAAAAAGAATAGCCATAATCTTCAAAAAAAGACTATCGCTATTCCATACGTAATGTTTATGAAATTCTAAAATATTTTTGCAGCAATATAAACGGTCACGCTATTGTAAAAACCATAATGAGAGCCATTGCTCCAGACGAAATTGCTAGGATCTGAAATTGCTGTGTTTTGAGAAGGTTGATGTCCATGTTTCTCTGACCATAAACCTGAGCTATTTTGAAGCATGAAGTGGTAATCAACGTTATCCTCAGGAATATCGACTTTACCATTCCCATTTGAGTCGATCCACCCCACTCTAAGTGCAATACGATGTTCATCGGAATTAATCGCTGCAGTTCGGCCCGGAAGAATCCGCCAACCCGGCTTAAAATATAAAGGATTCGTATTGCCATCTTGAACCACAAGACCAGCAGTATAATACACATTAGTAAAATAGGCAGGATCTCTGACATTTGAGACCCCGTCTCCATCACCAGGGTTGATTGCCCCTGGAAATCTTAAGGCATAACCATAACAGTTAATTCCATAGCTATTTTCGGCTGTATACGGCCATGCATGACCATAAGCGGAAGATAGGGTTGCTTGCGGAGAATCAGGTTCAAAAGTAGGTGTTATTAGCTCCGGTGCCAACAATTCATTATTTATAAGGTTGTCATCTGCTGGGGGCACAAAGCTTGAAGACTCTTTGAGTTCTCCAACAGTAGTAACATTTCCTTGTGTGTCCACAATAATCGTATCGTCGCCTTTCCATTCTCCAACCCATGCCTTTTCCGGTCCAGAAGTTTGGACTTCTTTCAAATTACTCACGTCGACGTCGATGGGTGCGGCCATTGCAGCAGAGGACAGGGCCAGATTCAGCAAGAGTGTGCAGGTTAATACGACTTTATAAGTCTTTTTCAAAATCACAAACATCCCTTTCTATGTAAGATAAGTAAAAATTAACATTTTATCCTAAAATAGAATATGAAGAATGTTATGGTTTTTTTGAACACCTATAAAGCTTTATATTCAAAATAGCCAAAATAAGCCGGCTTCGCTTGCTGATCCAAATCCTGAGCACATACCCCGACATAGGAACCGGTAAAGCCGAGCTTACCGCCATATTCATCCGAAAGCGTGCCAAAATCTAAGGGAGTACAGACAGCTGTCCAATTCACCCCATCTGGAGAGGCATAAAACAACAGATCACGTCCATGAATTTCCGCCTTTAGATAATAACGATCCCAATTCTTCACAGATAGCTGCATAGAGGAAATCTCATCGTATTTGCCACCTCTACACAGCACAACGCCCAAACTAGTTCCACGGATCTCATCTGCGGTAACACGCAAATAATAGTAATCACTGTCATCATAATAGAGGACTAGTCCAGCCATTTGCAGGAAGCTATCCGGCTCGAATTCCAGACAGGTTGTAGCTGAGCATTCAAAATGTTGAATCGGCCGGGCAATTAAGCTCTGATCATGCAGTGAAGCTAACGACTCTCTACCGCGCAGACGAAGAAACCCTGGGCGTTCCTTCAAGCTAACCCAAGATTCATCAAAGGGCACACGCAAGCTTTGGTATGGAAATCCAAGAACCTCTCCATCAAAATCATCTCTGTTTGGCAGCTCCTCAAAAGTGAATATAGGCAGTTCAGGAGCCATTGTCTCCAATGCAGGCAGCTTCCCTCCGTGAGCCAATCGCAACCAGCCATCCTCTGTCCATTCACAGCGTTGAATAGCAGTTTCCCGGCCTAACGGATTCATCGTTGACGTTCCCGGAATCGGACGTGTGCATAAATGTGCCATGTACCAGTCCCCATTCTGAGTCTCTACGAGCGATCCATGACCTGCTTGCTGAAACGGGTAGGTCAGATCATGCGCCGTGGTCATAATCGGGAAATCCGGATCAGTCTCATAAGGACCTGTGAGGCTTCGGCTTCTAGCTAAGGTAACCATATGGTTGATGCCGGTGCCCCCTTCAGCTGTCAGTAAGTAATAGTACCCATCCTTCTGGTACAATTGCGGACCTTCGGTCACTCCGATAGGTGTCCCTTTATAAATTTCATGGATAGGTCCCGTTAATTTGCCAGTCTCCGGGTCATATTCCTGCATAATGATGCCAGAGAAGTTATTGTGATTTTTACGGAAATCCCAACGCATATTAAGCAGCCATTTGGTCCCGTCCAGATCATGGAACAAAAATGGATCAAACCCGCTGCCATTAAGTCTAACCGGCTCACTCCACGGACCCATGATATCAGTCGCTGTAATTAAATAGTTATGCAGATCTTTATATACACTTTTGCGAGATTTCACATCTGTAAATAGCAGATAGAACACGCCTTGATCATAAGAAAGCGCTGGTGCCCAAATGGAACCAGAACTTACGTTACCACGCAGATCTACTTGTGAGGCTTCTGTCAGAACACGTGAAATGGAATGCCAATGGACTAGATCCTTGGAATGATGGATTTCTACACCTGGAAACCATTCAAAAGTAGATGTTGCGATATAATAATCATCCCCTACTCTAATAAAAGACGGATCTGGATGAAAACCTGCCAACACCGGATTAACAATTTTTCGCGTCATAATGTTACCCTCCACTACCGGATTTTTCATAGTTTAACGTATTTATTGTATCGCTTTCATAATAATTAAAGTTATAATGGGATATAAGAAAATGTTTATATTTTGTCATCTTGGAGGGCCTATGAAGCAGCTGTTCGAACCTGTTGTTTTTGAAGAACACAAGACCTTGATTTGGGATTATAAAATATATACCGACGACTATTACAAAGGTTATTATCACTGGCATCAATGCTGCGAAGTCATGTTCGTGTATGGCGGACAGGGAAACGTTGTTGTGAATCAGCAGATGTACGATATTCGCAGGGGAATGTTATTCTTTTTCCAGCCCTATCAGCTGCACCGGATCTATTCTGAGGTTTCTCCCGAGTGTCCTTTTGAACGAACCATCTTCTACATTGATCCACATGTTGCTGAGCACCTGCTGGAGGGTTTTGCGAAAAGAAAGGCTTTATTCACAGCGCTTTGGCAAGGAAAAAATACACATTGTGCCTTTGATCTTAAGGACCACGTTGAGTCTGTGGAGTGGATTCTGGAGCATTATAATCACAATAAAAAAGTCAGTCTGACTGAGGATACCGAAGACATTTCACTGTTAATTCTTCAATTATTGAGCAGTATAGGAACTGAAGATCAGCATGTATTCCAATCAGGAGAACGGCGAACTTTGCGCTATTCTGAGAAAATCATGAGTTTTATCGAAGAGCATTATCATGAGGAGGTTAATCTGGATCAGTTGGCTGAGGAGATTCACTTGTCCAAATCCTATATCTCCAGAATCTTTCATCAGGAAACCGGAGGAAGGCTTGTTGATTATCTGACTGCCCGCCGGATCAAACAGGCCTGCCGCTTGTTAGGAACGACAGACCTGCCTGTGGAGCAAATCGGAATCACTGTTGGTTTTCCAAATGCCTCTTATTTCAATCAACTGTTCAAAAGAGTCCTAGGGACGACTCCATTAAAATATAGAAAAAGTAATTAGATCTAATCTACACAACCGTATTTTTTTCAGTAACGAAGAGTATATTTTTAGCAAAATGATTAATATCCATCAGCTCTGGGCGGGGGGCGTCCATCAGTTCACCATTGATCCTTAAATTGACAAAGGTCACATTTTCAACAGCTCTCTCTTCGTCATATCCATAAATTCGTGATGGGTTCGCCCTCCCGCTATAGCTGATGTCTCGAAATGTAATGTCCCGGATGCTTGTCCCCGGCTCTGGATTGTAGTCCTTATTATAGACCACTCGCACATCAATTAGCTGCCCCTGCTCAATACGTTCCACACGTATATTTTCATATAGAACATTACACACCTTATTTCGATCCCCGGCATTAATCGCCAGTGCCCCCCAATAATTCTCTTGCGGTTCGTGATGATTCAAGATATCAATATTCGCAAAAACAATAGACTCAATTACGTCACCATTCCGTTCATGGTCACCATGAGTGCCAATCATCAATGGATGAGCAACATCCGCCCACAGAATAGAATCATGAACGCTAATATTGCGGGTATCCCCATAAAAATCCCATCTTGAGCCATAGATAGCAATACAATCATCAGAATTACGCATAAAAACATCCCGGATTCTAATCTCAGAACTAGACATGATATCAATGCCATCAGACCAACCGCGAGTGCTAAACGATTTGAAATTATCAATCACAATCTGCTCAGACTGCCCGATGAAAATGCTATAATGTGGCGGATCAATCACGGTAATACCTTCCACATTTATAGATCGTGAAAAAACAATTCGTATCCCTCGAAAGGCCGAGAATCGATGAAAATCCGCAAGATAAATTACACCGCGACCACGAATGGATACATCATGAACTCCCTCGCATACCAAGGAACCTACAAGCACAGAACCTCCGGCAAGATACACCGTGGTTTCCGAAGGGACCGGCAATACTGTTTCTTCTATATAATGTGTGCCCGGAGCGAAATAAAGCACCTTCCTCTTTTCACGAGGATCAGCAGCGGCATTTTCCAGCAGACGTAAAAGATCAGGTTTCCGGTGTATACCCGGTTGGACTACTAGGACATTAGCATCCTCTGGTTGAGGGGCATCCTTCTCCTTAGGGTTAGCAAATAAATGCAGATTCCGAAAAATATCACCGTTGATCTCAATCGATAACTTTTGCGGACCCGTTAGCTTAAACAAAATGGTATTTCCATGATGTTCGTAAGTGACCTCTCGCGAAGCCGGAGCAATGTTCACACAATCAATCTCCGTATAAAGACAGGTGACTTCAACTTCTACTGTACCTTCCAGATCAAAATAAGCCATGGATGCAGGACGTACCTCATGCATATCTACCTTAACCTCGTAAATAAACAAGCTATGCCATTCTCCTTCAGGCTGCCGTACTCTGACCTTATAATCCTCACGTCCCGGGAAATCTTTATGTGCTTTATATACTTGTAAATCATCCACTTTACCATCCTCCTGTTCATTTAGATTGTATCGCTTCTAACACCGATAAAGTTTTATTGTGTTATGCAGAAATGTTTGTATTTTGTCAGTTATAGATTAAAAGCCTGTTACAACATGACAATAATCAAACATTTCCTTATATCAAAACACAACTTTCCTGAACTTTAGAAAGCTATACTCATAACATCCTAAATACACTGGAGGCAGTAACAATGACAAACCCTTATTGGCAAGAGATCATGGGTAGACTCGATACAAAAGTAGAACGTATGATAGAGCAGATCGGTGATAAGTGCCCGCATTTCGCCGGAAAAGATGGCAAATTTGATGATATCGGTTCAGACTGGTGGACTACAGGGTTCTGGCCTGGACTCCTCTGGATCATGCATGATATGACCGGAAAAGACCTTTACAAGGAGGCCGCTTGGCATTGGGACGGTACCTTGGAGGAATGGTTTATTAAACCAACGGTTGAGATGCATCACGATGTGGGATTCCAATTCCTACCGACAGCTGTAATCAAACATACAATTACAGGTGACGAAGATGCCCTGCGCAGAGGAATTGAAGCGGCGAATTTCCTCGCTGCCCGCTATAATCCTGTAGGCAAATTCATCCGCGCATGGAATGAAGATAAATACGGCTGGGTAATTATCGACTGTATGTTAAATATCTCCCTGCTGTTCTGGGCCAGCAAAGTGACAGGTGATCCCCGCTATAAGCATATTGCAATTAACCACGCCGAGACGACGATGCAATATGGCATACGTGAGGATGGATCCACCAAACATATTATTTCTTTTGATGCAGAGACAGGTGCTTATATTGAGAATTTTGGCGGTCAAGGCTACTCGGCTGAATCCTCTTGGAGCCGTGGAACGGCTTGGGGACTGTACGGCTTCATCAATACTTATCGCCACACTGGAGATGAACGTTTCCTGAACACTGCTAAACGGATCGCACATTATTTCATCTCTGCTTTACCCGAGGATCAAGTCCCTTTTTGGGATTTCCGCCTAGAGGATGACACACGGATGTTCCGAGATAGCTCCGCAGCCTCTATAGCCGCTTCAGGATTATTAGAGCTTGCAGATATCGTACCATTAGGCGAAAAAAGTCTATATGCAAATGCAGCGGAGCGAATTCTGCGCTCACTGACTGAAAATTACGCAACCTGGGAGCAGCCGGAGCATGAAGCGATTTTATTGCACGGAACTGGCAGTGGCGATTCCTTCATTGATGTATCCCTGATCTATGGAGACTACTATTATATTGAGGCTATCGCTAAATTAAATGGCTGGAAGCATCGAATCTTCTAATTGTAGATAGTTATTCAAACAACAAAAAGACACCTCTCTTGAGGTGTCTTTATATTTTATATGCTACTCGTTCGCCAGTGCCGCCGCACCCTCCAGCAGCATCAAGCCGCTGAGTTGAATGCTCAGCTGAACCGGAAGCTCCGGTTTCACTTCCCACGATGAACTGCACAGACCCAGTTGTTTATCCAGACCTTTTTCCCATAACTGCATTGCATTGGCCAATACGACCTCGCGAATACGGATATTTTCAGGAGATTCTTTACAGAGCTGAACCAAATAACGAATCAGAATACCCTTGAACAAACCCGTATCATCAATGCCTTCATCAGGCAGTATCAGATTAACCGGATCACATAACCGATCAATACAAGTATTAGCCGTTCGATTCGCATCTTCTAAGTAATGAACATTACCCGTATTCTTGTAAAGCTCTAGGCCAGCGCCTAGAAACACTCCCTGACAGTACGTAAACTCCCAATCGTAATCGATCTGGCCATCCCCGCGTCTATTCATCCCATCCCACACAAAACCAGTCGCAGAATCCACTAAATATGTCTTGTTCCATTCATAGATACGGAATGCCCACTCCAGATCCTCTTGCTTATGAAAAAGTTCATATAACCGGGCTGCAAGGATAACGGCAGGTGCATTGGCAGGAGTGTTTTTATAATCGAGCTGATCCTTCTTCCACGCCAGACCTCCACCCAACTGTTCATTCCAAGCCGTCTTAATATCCTCCCATAGATCAATCACAGCACTTAAATAGGCTTCATGTCCTGTAACCCGATAAGCACGCAGCAACGCCAATGCTGTCCATTCCATATCATCATAGTAATTATGCCTGAAAGTCCCCCCGTTATAAGCTTGCAGACTTTGACTTAGCTCCTTAATTCTCAAGGAATACACAGGATCTCCACTACGCTCATAACCATCTACTAAAATATCAATGACATGAGCCTGCCACCAATAATAAAAGTTTTCCCCCGCAACGTTGTACTCTCTGGGATACCATTGGTTCATGATCCCAGTCTCAGCATTATAATAATTACGTAGTAGACATTGTTGGAACCACTCGGACTTTTCCTGCCAACTGACCCCTTCTATGGCTTCCTTTGCTTGTGTCATTAAGAACTCACCTCAAACCTGTTCCTTAGTTAATTCAGCCATCTTCTCCAGCAGCTTGATCGCACTAAGCTGGGAGCTGAGCTGAATTACACCAGCAGTGGACGAAGTCCAATCTGTGCCAAACAACACTGTGTCCTCTGACTTTCCTTGTTCCCAGAGACATTCTGCATTCGCACGCAGGAAATCAACAGCATCAACTGCTGCAGAATCAGCTTTAACCCATTCAGCTGTATAGCGAATCAGGATCCCTTTAAACAGTCCCGCATCACCATTCCCTTCATCTGGCAGCACACCTCCCTGAGAGTCAGCAAGTTCATGGGCTGCGGCGGCAAAGGTTAGGTGAGCATCCTCTAAATATTCTTGCTCTTTAGTAATACGGTACAGTTCAACTGCTGCGCCAATGAAGACGCCTTGATTGTAGGAGTATTTCCAATCCTTATCGATCTGGCCATTGCCAGTGCGATTCATGCCATCCCATACAAAACCCGTTGCCGGATCTACCAGATGCTCTTTTTGCCATCTGTATATTTTTAACGCCCATTCAAGATTGCTAGCTTCACCAAAAGCTTGATACAAGCGTGCCCCAAGTATAGCTGCCGGTGCGTTGGCTGGTGTATTTTTATAATCCAACTGTGACTTCTGCCAAGCAATCCCACCGCCCATATGCTCGTTCCAGCCTGTCTGAATGTCATTCCATAAAAGAAGGGCTGTATCTTTATAACCTTCCACTCCTGTTGCTTGATATGCACGAAGCCACGCGAGAGCCATCCATTCCATATCATCATACAACTCGTTTGGCCATACTCCACCATTTCGCTGAAGCAGACCTTCATGAAGTGCGGAAAGCCTTTCGGCATACCAGTTCTCTCTAGTCCGCTGTAGTCCATCTACCAATACATCCACAGCATGAGCCATCCACCAATAATGAAAAATCGTGTTGCATTCTCCATTTGGACAAGGTGTTTCTATATTGTACATTTTGATCGCTTCATTCCAGAAGAATGAATCCAGCGCAGCTTGTGCTTGATTCGCCCGTGCCTCCCAAATCCCTATCTCCAATTGGTTCATATAGACTCTCTCCCTGGTTCGATTTTTGTTGCATTAACCCTTAATACCACTAAAGGCTATTCCCTGTACAAAATAACGCTGAAGCGCTAAAAACAACACCAATATCGGCAAGATTGCTACTAGCGCACCAGCCATCATTGGACCGTAGTCTGTTTGAAAATTATAAGAAAAAGCTTGAAGTCCCATTTGAATCGTTGCTTTGTTGGGATCATTCAGCACAATCATCGGCCATAAGAAACTGTTCCAGCCCGCTTGGAAGGTAAAGATACTTAAAGTAGCCAACGCTGGTTTAGTCAACGGCAAATAAATCCGCCAAAATATTTTAAACTCTCCACAGCCTTCGATCCGGGCCATTTCCATCATGTCACTAGGCAAGGTGAGAAAGAATTGCCGCATAAAGAACACAGCAAAGGTTCCTGAAGCGCCCGGAAGAATAATCCCCCAGAATGAGTTCATCAGCCCGTTACCCCCGCTACCAAAAATATCATTGCCTCCAAAAAGAGGAATATGGCGCATAACATAAACCGTGGGGATCATCGTCACAATGCCTGGTATCATCATCGCCGCAAGCAGCACGCGGAATATTGGCTTATTGAGCTTAAAATTCAACTTTGCAAACGCGTATCCACTGATGGAACCAAAGAACAGATTCGCCAGTACACCCGCTACTGCAAGTACAAGCGAATTCCAGAAATAGAGCGCAAACGGAACCGTAGTAAATGCCTTACGATAGTGTTCTAAGGTCAAATGTGAAGGAAACCACCGGATGGGCATGGCGAATATCTCTTCGTCAGGCTTCAAGGATGTAAGAACACTCCAATAAAAAGGTAGAAACATTACGATGGCAATAACAATGCACACTATATAATAGATAGTTTTACTTAAGCTTCTTTTTAATAACGAACTTCCGCTAGTATCCATACCTCTATCCCCCTTCTGCATGGCAAGCCCGGCTTATACAATGGACTCCTCCGCCTTTGTGATCCGCATGTTTATAAGTGAGAATATGAGAATCGCCACAGCAAGCACAAATGCTTGTGCAGACGCATACCCCATTTGCAATTGATTAAAGCCCTGCTGATAGATCAGATAAACCGGGGTCTTTGTCATATTCGCCGGACCACCCTGCGTCAGCACAAAAGCTTGGTCGAACAACTGCAACGCACCAATGATTGACATCGTACTGACAAGAAAGGTCGTTGGTCGCAGCTGCGGCCAAGTAATAAACCGGAAACAAGCCAGCTTATTAGCACCGTCCAGCCGTGCAGATTCGTACAAATAGTCAGGCACGCCTTGCAGACCTGCCAAGTAGATAATCATATTAGAACCTACTGACTGCCAGAGGGTAAGCATAATAATGGACAACATCGCCGTTCGTGTCTCGGATAACCAAGCCGGACCTGTAATCCCAACATAAGACAACAATCCGTTAACCAAACCAAATTCAGGATGCAAAAGCCAGATCCATACCGTAGCTGCAGCAACAGCGGATGTAAGGGTAGGCAGATAATTCAGTGTGCGGAACAACTTTACCCCACGCCAGGATCGACTAAGTAGAATCCCGAGGAGAAGCGAAATCAGAATATTAAATGGAACGAAAATGATGGAATACAGAAATACATTTCGGAATGTTTTCCATAACAAACTGTCCTCTATCAAACGGCGATAGTTATCAAAACCGATCCAATCGTTTCTACTAAGTACATCGTAGTTGGTAAAGCTTAAATATAGCGCCATTACCACGGGGATGACCGTGAAAACTGTAAACAGCAATACCGTGGGTGTAATAAACAGATAAGCCGTCCGCGCCTGATGTTTCTCTAGCTTTCTGATGGAAGCCATTTCAGCTACCCCCTCCTAAGCAAAAGGGAGGCGAAACCTCCCTTCACTTCAAATGTCTTACTTATTACTTCACTACTTCATTATCCTTCAGCATTTTGTCGCCCTCTTCTTGTGATTTCTTTAAGGTCTCATCAATGCTCATCTTGTTTTGCTGGTTAAGCTGCAAATTAGGGGCCAAAGCATCAGTCTCCATCACGGAATAACCAGGGTGGTTCGGACGAACCTTAGCGAACTCCAGCGTTTCCAGAAACGGCTGCCACTTTGGATCATCCTTGAAAAATGGATCTTCCATCGATGGCTTATAACCCGGCAGATTTAGACTCGTCTTAGCCCAGAGCAACGCGTTATCCTTGTTCGCTGTCCACCATTTGATGAACTCCCATGCCTCTTCTTTATGTTTGGAGCCTTCTGGAATCACTAGACCAAATCCACCCATGACACTGCCTTTATCACCATTTGGTCCGGCCGGAGGAGGAACGATTCCATAATCCAGATCTTTACCATATTTGTTATAGGTGCTGAGCATCCACGGACCGGAATACAGCATAGCCACTTTACCTGTGACAAAAGCATCTTGCCCTTCACCAAGTCCAAGTTCGAACCCTACTTTATATACCTTATCCTTGTTCATCAGACGATCCCAGAACTCAAGCACTTGCTTGCCCTGCTCATTATTAAAATTGGTCTTTCCATCTTCTGTAAGCATGGTGCCGCCAGCCTGTTGGAGATACATATTAAAAAGTCCCAAATCTCCCATAGAAAAACCTGCAGTCTCCAGTTTATTGCCATTCCATTTCGTTAGCTTCGTAGCCGCTGCCTCTAGCTCATCCCAAGTTGTTGGAGGCTGAAGTCCTGCCTCTGCGAGCAGCTTCTTATTATAGAAAAGAGCACGTGCATCTACTGTAAGCGGCAGCCCATATAATTTGTCATCGTATGAAAGCTCCCGTAGGGATTCACTGTAGAAATCATCTTCGGAAATGCCGTCACGCGTTAAGTATTCATCCACCGGATGCAGTACATTTTTCGGGGCATACAGCGAAGTTCTCCAACGGTCCCAAAACAGTACATCAGGAGTGCCGCCATTGGTCGCAGAAGTTAGGAATTTCGTAATCATATCCTGTTGCAGCACATATTTTACGTGAATTTTTTCCTGCGATTTATTAAAAGCATCCACCATGGTCTCGAATTGCTTCTGCCCCTCACCGCCCCAATCTCCCCAGAAGGTAAGCTCTGTCTTTTTCCCGGTACTGCTCCCAGCTTTGCTTGTGTTTCCGGTCTCTTTGTCCGCAGATCCGTTATTACCACCGCAGCCCGCAGCAAGAGCAGTAGTCATTACCAAAACAATTGAGGTAACCAGCCATTTTTTCATGTTCTCTATCCCCTTTAGAGTCGATTATAAAAACCTTGTTGGTCTCAACCGCGCTTAATTTGCCTACCACAGCGCATGAGTACAAGCTCACAGAACATCATGTTTGCCCAAGAGAACCATGGACGTGTAAATTCATCAGGATTATCCACATGAAACCCTTCATGCATAAATCCAGTTCCAGCATCCGTCTTCTCCAGCAGCTGAAGTAAGGCTTCCTGTTCCTCAAAGCGGGTAGATGTCATTCCCTGCATCGCTAAAGCTATGGGCCAGATGTACCGATTTGACGTATGCGGACTTCCAATGCCAGCAGCCGCTTTTCCAGCGAAAAAATAGGGATTAGTGCTACTTAAAATAAGTTCACGGGTATTTTTATAGATAGGATCATCAGCAGTCACATAACCCAAATAAGGGATGGAGAGAAGACTCGGTACATTTGCATCATCCATAATATTCACCTGTCCCAGACCATCTACTTCATAGGCATAGACCGTCCCAAACTCTGGATGTTCTACAATTCCATACTCACTTATTCCCTTATTGAGCTGGTCAGATAGTTTTCTAGCTTTCTTTTCCAGCTCCTGATCACCTAAAATCTCACGGGCAATTTCACACACATATCGTAAAACAACCACCGCGAACATATTGGCTGGAACCAAATACCCATATTCACAGGCATCGTCACTAGGACGAAATCCAGACCAAGTCATTCCGGTATAAGCCGTCAACGTCCCTTTGCCTTCTCGAGCTAACGTATCCGTGGGCGGACAGTTCATCCGTTGAAAAAGATATTTTGAATCGCGCTCATGGTTCTGTTCGGTAGTCCATAATGTTATGATTCTTTCTATGCCCGTTACAAATGACTCATTAAACTGACTTGTGCGACCCGAATTCTTCCAGAGCAGATAACTCAGTTGGATTGGATAACATAACGAATCAATTTCATATTTTCTTTCCCAGACTCCCGGGCTCATCTCTGTCAGATCCTCTTGGTGACCATGCCCACTTTCTTCTTCATTGAATGCGTTAGCATAAGGATCAAGCTGGATGTAAGTAAATTGTCTACGTACAAGTCCCTCAATCATGTCTGCAATTTCTTCATCTTCGGAGGCAAGGATTAGGAAAGGTCTGACCTGTGCGGCGGAATCCCGTAGCCACATCGCTGGAATATCCCCGGTAATAACAAAAGTGCTTCCGTTTGGCATTCGTTTTAAGGTTGTGTTCCAGGTGTTAGCCATACATTTCTCGAACATGTCGGCTAATTTCGGACGATCACTCAGCTGTGCTTTTACGCTAGATGCCAGTTTTTGCATCGACTCGGGTATTTCTCTAGTTGCTTTCAGTTATAATACCCCCTTTTTCTTTTGAGCTTTGAAGCGCTTTCATTGATTAGTATATTGTCATGTAATTGGTATGTCAATATGTTTATTTATTATAATAATATATCAATACATCTATAAAGATAAATATATTTCTAAAATAAATAAAAAAACCCATCCATAAAGATAGGTTTTCATAACAACTAATATATGTTTAATTTGGATAATAACCCAAATTTCTATTTAGAGATGGATTGTTTAGCAGAGCTTGTTGATTCACCAGAAATCAACTCAGCTTCCAGCATTATCTTATTGGACACACTTTGCCCGTTCATAATTCGCAATACATTTTCTACTGCGAGTCGCCCCATCTCTTCTTCATTTTGCCGTAAATGGGTAAATGCATAACCCGAACCGAGTGGAGTTGGCGGACTATCAAAGCAAATGATCGAAATATCTTCTGGAATCCGTAGCCCAAGTCGTTGGACCGCAGTTCTAGCCAGCAGCGCAATATTATATTCCACAGCAAAAAGCGCTGTTATTGTTGGATTCTTTTGCAAATGAGAAATAAGCCGTGAAATGTCATGTTCAATATTCTCATCGTTGAAGGAATCCGGTAGTGTTGAGGTCAAATCGCTGACCCACAATCCCTTGTCTACAGCTATCCCCCGCTCCGCATGCGCTTGAATAAATCCTTCTACCCGCTCTTCAAGAGCTGTGGTATCCGCTGGAGGTGGAGAGAGAAAGGAGATGTGAGTATGCCCGAGATCAAATAAATACTCCGTACCTTTGAGTGCAGCCTGCATATTATCAGTACTGATCGATGCTGCTGCCACTCCTTTTAAATGGCGATCTACCAGAACTAGCGGGAAGCGCCCTATCACCAATTTTAGAATCTCAGCATTAAAAAATTCGCCTTGAGCCGGAAAAATGATCAGACCATCTACACCTAAGCTGAGCAACTTCTGAATAGACTTCTCTTCGTTCTCCGGGACCCCAAAGGTTCTTCTTAAAACCAGAAAACAATCATTATCACGTGAAGCCTGCTCCATGCCATAAATCAAGCCTGTGCCATAGCTGTTGCCAAAGTCGGTAATAACCAGACCGATCGTCTTTTCCTCATGGTTAAAGGAATTGAAAACAGTTCCGTCGGAGACCGTCCCCGGAGATATTGCTGATTCCATGTAATCGACTGCTGGATCAGCCACAAATGAACCTCTCCCCGGTTTTCTCACAATTAATTGTTCCGCGGCGAGCATTTCCAGAGCTTTTTTACTCGTAATCCGACTAACATTATAGGCTTCAGCCAGTTCTTTCTCAGAGGGAACCCGTTCCCCTTGTCCATAGGATTTATTAAGGATAAGCTGCTTCACTTCATCAAATATTTTTTCATACATCGGTTTGGATGATGTTGTCTCACTCATGACTTTCGTTATCTCCTGACTCTAATTTTTTCATCTTATACATAATAATATATCATGATATATTAAGTTTGTCGACATTTGTGCTGGTGCTGTAAAAAAAGAGGGAGGAAGGATGTATGGTGTAAAGTGGAAAAATACAAATATTCATATATAAACAGAGATAACCCGTATTCAGTGAATGCGGGTTAAATAAAGACTTAGTAATAGATAAGCTGTTGAAAGGCAACTGCTCCATGTTCAAATTCGTTCCCAATGATCCCTTTGGTCGGGAATCCTAATCCATTCCTGTAAAAAAATCAAAGCCCTCTCCAGATCGTCCACACCTAGTGTTATTACTGTAATCCGGGGTTTCATCTATATCGAGCCTCCTATTTTCGCTTCATTACATTGTACGGATGCGCTCATAAATTGCATTTCTACTATATTCTTAGATAATATCAAACCGTATTTCATCTAACAAGTTATTACACTTTTGTCCATTTGTTCTTTTTTTATTCAAAAACAGCTAACACAGGTCTATCGTAAATTGCTGTTCAGAATATATAATAG
The DNA here is from genome assembly GCF_037970385.1 of Paenibacillus sp. FSL R5-0928. Lineage (NCBI taxonomy): Bacteria > Bacillati > Bacillota > Bacilli > Caryophanales > Paenibacillaceae > Paenibacillus > Paenibacillus sp. FSL R5-0928. Next base: position 4,107,387 of record NZ_CP150225.1, read on the forward strand.
AGACTATCTGGTATAGAAAGGAAGTTGAATAGTTAATGAAATTTAATGATTATCGCTATGAGCGCCCGGATGTAGAGAAGTTCAAACAGGATTTTAACAACCTGCTTAAAGATCTCAATGACACCGAGCCATTAGAAGTGCAAAAGGCTTCCGTTACCGCTATTAACAAGCTTCGCAATGAGTTTGACACGCTGCAGACATTGGTTAGCGTTCGCCATTCGATCAATACAACAGATGAATTCTACAAGGCTGAACAGGAATTCATGGACGAAATTGGGCCTATCGTTCAAGAATACATAACGGACTATTACAAAGCACTCGTCAATTCCAAATACAGAGCCGAATTCGAACAAGAATGGGGCACACAGCTGCTTCAGCTTGCAGAAGTAGCTCTGCGTACTTTTAGTCCAGAAATCATCGAAGATTTACAATTGGAGAACAAACTCTCTACAGAATACGCTCAGCTTATCGCGTCCGCTAAGATTCCATTCGAAGGCGAAGAACGCACACTGACTCAGCTTACTCCTTTTGAATTGTCCACGGACCGTGATATGCGTAAACGTGCTTCACAAGCCAGATATGATTTTATGTCTGAACATGAAAGTGAATTTGATCGAATCTATGACGAGCTAGTTAAAGTCCGTGACCGCATTGCTAAAAAGCTTGGTTACAGCAACTTTGTTGAGCTAGGTTATGACCGGATGATGCGGACCGATTATAACGCCGACATGGTAGCCAACTTCCGCAAACAAGTTCTGGAGCATATCGTACCCGTCTCCCAACAGCTTAAGAAACGGCAGACTGAACGTCTAGGCCTGGATGCCTTGAAATTTTATGACGAGAACTTCAGCTTCAAGACTGGCAACGCCACTCCTAAAGGAGATCCTGACTGGATTGTAGCTAACGGATCAAAGATGTACAAAGAGCTCTCTCCGGAAACTGATGAATTTTTTACTTTTATGTTGGATAACAATCTAGTGGATTTAGTAAGTAAAAAAGGAAAGCAAGGCGGCGGCTATTGTACTTACTTCAGCCAATACCAGGCACCTTTTATTTTCTCGAATTTCAATGGAACCTCAGGGGATATTGATGTCTTGACCCATGAAGTGGGGCATGCCTTCCAGGTGTATGAAAGCCGAAATATTAATGTACCTGAATATGCTTTTCCCACTTATGAAGCCTGTGAGATCCATTCCATGAGCATGGAGTTTTTTGCTTGGCCATGGATGGAATTGTTCTTTGAAGAGGATGCAGACAAATACCGTTTCAATCATTTGGCAGATAGCCTTCAGTTTATTCCTTACGGAGTTACTGTAGATGAATTCCAGCATTTTGTTTACAGCAATCCTGAAGCAACCCCTGCTGAACGTAAGCAAGCATGGCGAGAAATCGAGAAAAAATATTTGCCGCACCGCAATTATGAAGGTAATGCTTATCTGGAACAGGGTGGATTTTGGCATAAGCAAGGCCATATCTTCGCTTCCCCGTTCTATTACATTGACTATACACTAGCACAGCTATGTGCCTTCCAGTTCTGGAAACGCTCAAATGAAGATTTCAAATCCGCTTGGAGTGATTATTTGGAGTTATGTCAAGCCGGAGGAAGCAAATCCTTTATCAAGCTGGTTGAACTTGCGGGCCTGACTTCACCTTTTGAAGATGGCTGCATTAGCTCGGTCATTGGGGAGATTGAAAGCTGGTTAAACAGCATTAATGATAAAGAACTTTAATAATACCTTGCAGTACCGATAAAAAAGCAATCCCTGCTTCTTAGCTGGGATTGCTTTTTTTTGCACATCGAGGTTATTTAGCGATAACGAATCAACAAGTCCAGTGGATAACGACCTGCATTACGGCCATACAAAGCTAACCCGCCGTCCTCTGCTTGCAGCTCCAAACGAAAAACACGATTGCGATCCAGCTTCGCTGCTAACTGCCCCGGTACACTTGCCTTGCATAGGTAGCCGTAAGATCCAGCCTCATCCAGCTTATTCGCTATTGGCTGATAATGCCAAGACAAAATCCCTCTGCTATCAGCCGGATCATCCGGTAAATAGAAAGAACCAATCCGCTGCCCATCCACCAGAACGTTCACTCGGGAAGGATGACGCTCTTCATCCGTCATATAATACGTATTCGGATTATATTCCACCCTCGCATCTGCCCCATGCATAAGATCAAGGCCCATATCATTAAGCTTCGTACCTTCAACATGCCGCGCCAGCAATCGTTTAGCACTTGCTTCGAACATGATCTCAATCTCACCAATCATCGATTTATCTGCTGCATCTGGCAGTGTAACCTCATATACATAATGACCTTGCCCAGCACCATTAATCTTAGATCCTTGGATAGCATCCCATTGATGCTTAAAGTTATGTTCGGTATAAGCTCCCACTGGAATTTTTATAAATTCTCCTTCACCTTTAAACAATGCAGTGTTATTACCGCCTCTTACATCGAAAGTAATGAAATTCCGCGTGATCGCTTCACCCTTCTCATTAATCAGAGAAACAGCAAGTATTGCAGCCGCCTCCTGACCAGGCATTGTAATGTTCAAAGAAGGAAGTATAGTGTTTCCAAAGTTATCCCATTTCACAGACATATGTCCACTTTGCGCAGTGACCCGAGTCCCCAAATTGTCGTACCACAGTTCCCATTTCAGCTTCAAATTATGACCGTGATAGCTGTCCGCGAAGCTGGAACCTAGCAAAGGTACTTTAACACTCTGCCCTGCTTCTACTGTCTGGCATGGAGGAGCATCTATCACGATAAAATCTGGGGAATGCAGATCCGCAATCGTCATCCCGGGAACAAAATCCCCATATCCAAAATCCTTATCGCTCCCGTCTAGCCGGTAATAACCATTGAACTCATTCGTAACATCACGGAATTCTGTAAATACGAATCCACATAGCTTATCATGCCGCCGGAATTCATTCATCATATAGCGGTAATGCCATGCCAAATCACTGTCCCCTGCACCACCTTCGATCCCCCACACGTTGCCGCATTCGCTGTTCATTAGAGGTGCATCAGACTGTACGTTGCCGCCAATACAGTTAAACTCCGACCCTGGGAATGTTTTATCTACAACCTCATTCATGTGGGCTTGCAGCTGCTCGTAACCATTAATGTAAAAGTGCCATGTATTAATATCCGATTCCACATGATCATAATTACAAGGCGAGTTATCCTCAACAATTCTAGTCGGATCAAGCTGCTTCGCCCAGCGATATTTCTCCCGCACCCATTCCTGTGTCTCTTTAAGATAACTACTCTGCTGCTGTACATCACTTGTGAGGCCAGCCTCCTGAGCATCTGTCTTCAAACCCCAGGTCTCATTGAACATAACCCACGAAAAAATAGATGGATGATTATAATCTCGTTCAATCACCTCAAGGGCTTCACTCTCATAGGAGGCTCTGGCTTTGTCATCTGGATTACCCCAGAAACAAGGCATATCTTCCATAACAAGAATGCCAAGCTTATCCGCCCAATACAGCTTACGGGGTTCTTCGGGCTTGATATGAATTCGCACCATGTTTAGTCCCAAACGTTTCATTAGATAAATTTCATCCCGCATGTCTTCATCCGTTGGATAGGTGAAATAACCTGTCTTGTGATAGGACTGATCAAGAGTGCCGTTCAAATATATCGGCTTGCCATTTAAGGTGATCCACCGATAATCACGATCGTCAAAGCGGGCAGTCTGAATTTCGCGAATTCCGAAATAAGTGCTGACTGTATCTGTACCAAACGATCCACTAAGCTGCAGTTCACCTTCGTATAAATAAGGAGTTTCTGGACTCCACAAATGCGGATTGGGAATATCGATAGACAGCTTACATTCGTTCTCCCCTGCTATAAGCTGCAGCTTCTCTGTATGAACAACGGAATGATCAGCGAATTGCAGCGTAAAATCTGCCGAACCCGTTTCATGCGAATTTATTCTTGTAGTTATAATCACCTGTCCATCTATACTGGTCACAAACTTTGCATCTTTCATATAAGTTTCGGGGCGTGCTTCAAGCCATACAGGCTGCCAAATTCCACGGATTTCTCCATATCCTTGTTTGCCCCGCGCTTGATAAGCATGATCGAAATCCTCAGCTCTTACGACAATATTATTCTCACTGTTAGCTGCCCAGTAAGGTGTAACATCAAATTCAAATGAACCATATCCACCTTGATGTGAACCTACATGTTCTCCATTTATCCACACATCACATGAATAATCTACTGCCCCAAAACGTAAAAACAATCGTGTTTGTTGGTCGATAGCCTGCCCATTCACGGTGCGTCGATACCAGCCGATTCCTTGTTGATCGTAGCCAATTCCGGATAAGGGACTTACCCAAGAAAAAGGTACAGTGATCATTGAATCGTAAGCGATTTCAGGATTGGAGTACCATAACGCCTTCATACCTTCGTTGTTCGGATCAAAGTTAAATGACCATTGCCCATTCAAATTCATCCATTCCTGACGTTGCCAATGTGGATGAGGGTGTTCAGATCGAGGAATCTCAAGTGTCTCAGAAGCTAATATAGAAGTTGTCATTTGGCGAGCACAGCCTTTCAAAATAAGAAGTTGAGCCCATTTTAGCACCAGTATATTATTTTCGCAATGTTTATTATGATTTTACAATATTCACTCTTCATTGTACAATAACCTCAACCCATCCTAAACGAAAAGGAACAAATATGATGAATGATATTTCACAAGAAACGATACGTTATCCCGCGTCACGCATTTTAGATGTAGCTAAAGCACTGTCTGGTGACGTCCGCGTCCGCATTCTTGAAGCCCTTGGCGAAAAGCCTATGAGTGTCAGTCAATTAGCTGAGACGTTAGGTGTAGCTCAGCCAACCATATCTATCAATGTGCAGACGTTAGAACAGGTTAATCTTATCTCGTCTACGCAAGGAGCAAATCGCGAAAAAATCTGTGCGGTTACCTGTCGCTCTATTCATCTCGATCTCCCTTCGAAACTAGGGGATGGCCTGCATCAAACCGAGGAAATACATATGCCCATCGGCATGTTCTCCCGCTGCTCCATACAACCGTCCTGTGGGATGGCCGGAAAAGATGGTGGCGTCATCGGCTCCCAGGATGATCCAAGAGCATTCTACATGCCTGAACGAGTCGATGCCTCACTCTTATGGTTCGCGGAAGCGGGTTATGTCGAATACTATTTTGCCAACCCCCTGCCTCCAGGCGTCGAGTTGGATGAAATCCGCATTTCGGCAGAAGTATGCTCAGAAGCCCCTTCGTTCCGAGAGGATTGGGCCAGTGATATCAGCTTATCCATCAATGACCAGTTAGTCGGGACTTGGACTTGCCCCTCCGATTTCGGTAACCGCAAAGGGAAGCTGACCCCTGAACGTTGGAGAAGTGGAACTGAATATGGAGCTCTTACTACATGGAGTGTCTCTAAATCGGGCAGCAGCTGTAATGGTTCTCTCTCATCTTCCACTACAATCAGCTCTTTAAAGCTGGCGTTTAATGAACCTATTCGTGTACGTTTTGAAATTCGGGAGGATGCACTCAATAAAAGAGGATTAAATCTGTTCGGAAGTGGGTTCGGGGACTATGCCCAGGATATTATACTGGCATTCGTACGACGTCCGCAATGAGGATAGAAAGGCAAGAAGTGCCTCGTAAGAGGATCCAAATGTTCACTAGCTTCAAGAAGAAGATCAACAATGGATACACACTTCCAGCCCTAGCCAGACGTACAACTCTATTTCATACCAGTAGACGCCTTATTTTGCTTCAACTTTTTTTAGATTCTCAGTGACCCTGAAGGTTACAATCTTGCTAATTAATTCATAAGGCATAGGCTTATCAATGGGAAATTGAACGGAACCTTTAGCACCTTTATAGCCTGATAATTCATCTTTAAAAGCATTAATTCCACTTGGTGTGGGGTAGAATCCAATATGCTTGGGATAAGCAGCGAAATGCACCAAATTTCCGTGTAATGCAAAAGTAGGCATCTGATAGCTTATTTTTTCCTCTGCTTCCGGTGCCGCCTCTTTTATCACCTTTCTTAACGTATTAAGGATTTCCTGAACCTCAAGCGAAAACCCGGAAATATAGGCATCGATCGATTCATATGTGATTTTACTTTCATCCATGATATAACTCCTCTCTGGATCATCTCCACGATTTGCATAAATGAAGGGCTGCTAAAGCCTCAGCTTCAGTACTTTTGAACAACATCTTATCGCCTTGATTGCATTCGTAAATAAAATCATTCAGACTTTTGCTGTTATAGCTTGTAAATTCTCCTACGATAGCAACTCTCATCTGATAGTTTGTATATTTTTGAGCAATCTCACCAGCAATTCCAGACTTTAGCTCGAAAAAATCATCCGTAATCTGTTCCTTCCTCAGAAGCATTTTATCGCATCCTTGGTATTTCACATTCATCATTAAGTCTAAGGCATCCCTTACATTATTGATAATGATCTCTTCTCCAGAGATTATAGCTACCGTTGAATCATTCTTATCATCCACTGTGATTTTCATTCAAGACTACTCCTTTTCCGCGGAGAAATTCTGCAACATTATGATTACTCTGCTTAATCGCAACCGACCATGCAGATTCACCACTTTTAATTTTAGCAGAAATGTCGGCGCCATGTTCGATTAACAACTCTATTAGTTCTACATTATCCGTATGAAAAGCAGCAGAATGTAAGGAAGTATAACCATCACTATCAAATATATTGGTCTTGGCCTGATGTTGCAAAAGAACCCGGATCACCTCCATATTTCGCTCACCAGCAATTGCCGCATGTAATGCTGTGTTGGATGGAATATAGCTGATTCGGGAATGTGACATTGCATCAATGTCAGCACCATAGTCTAACAAAACCTGAACAGCCTTCACTTTACCAAAATGCGCGGCATAACCAAGCGGTGTAAGACCTTCGTTATTCTCCATATTCGCAAGGTACGGATGAGCTTCCAGGATTTCTTTCAGCCGTTCTACATGGCCTGATTCTGCTGCCTGAAATACATCATTAATGAGTGGATTTATTTCCATAGATTTCGCCTCTTTTCTAATTATCGTATAAACGATCTAAGTTATTTTTTCTGGATAACTAGCCATTCTCCTGCTTGGCTAACCATAAAAAGAAAAGAGGACTCGTTCAATGTTCTTTGAACGAATCCTCTGTCTTCATCACAATTCTGGAGCTTAGTAGATTAAATTAAATCCGACTTTTCAAGTAGCCGCTTCACGATCTCTGCAACCTCAGCTCTTGTCATATCATCTTTTGGAGCAAGCCCTTTACTGCTTCTTCCCATGATAATGCCTGCCTGCAAAGTGTCAGTAACTCCACTGATCGCCCAGTTAGAAACCTCACTACTATCTGTAAATGGAGCTAACAAAACGTCAGCCGATTGAACAGAAATCTTAGTCTGTAGCGCTGTAATTTTCATCGCTTTGGCGATAATTAACATCGCTTGTTCGCGGGTAATATGTTCATCAGGGCGGAACATACCATCTTCAAAACCATTGATTAATTGATAAGCAAATGCTGTGTTGATCGCACTGTTATACCAATCCGTGGTCTTTACATCTGAGAATGGTGTTGCAGCTTGTTCCATCTCAAGTCCCAGACCGCGTACAACAATCGCCGCAAACTCTGCACGGGTAATGGCTTGATCCGGAGTAAATTGACCATTACCAGTTCCCTCAATGACTAATCGAGAGCCCATATCGTTCACTGCCTCTTTTGCCCAGTGATTAGCCACATCACTAAATTCAAGCGGATGCCAGATTACGGAGTAAGTACCTCCGCTTAAGCTGTTGATAGTAGCAAAATATTTGCCATCAATTACAACCACTTTAGTAGGTACATGGTGTACCGAACCTTCGGAATCAACATACACTCCAGTTGTAATCTTGTTCGGGTCCATCCCCTCAGGAATGGCTATGGTACGTTTAACATACGTATTGAATTGGGAAAGTTCAATACTCTTATCTCCGTAGATACCTCTGGCCGTAAAATTAACTGGCGCGGAAACTAATGAAAAGGATCCTTTTTGCGCAGCTGCTTCTAAAGCTTTAACTTTATCGGCTGTAGGGGCGCTAATTTCAATCTGTATCTTAATATCTTGCAAAGCTACCGACTTGCCGATTTGCTCGTTCAAAGCGTCAATATTAATTTGCTGAGCAGGCAGTGTAAATGTCGCATTTCCTGTTTTGATCTCAAGAATTGCCTGATTACCCTGCATATTTTTAACCATTTGTCCGTTTAGTTCGCCAACTATAACATCAGATTTACTATTTGCAGCGATAGAAACTACCGTACCTTTACCTTCAGTGGCGAGCTTGTCCTCTAGCTTCTTCTGATCTAACACAATGGTGGTTAACGTTTGCTCATTCCGTTTACCATTCGTTGCGGTTCCCACTGTTTCCGCTTTACCATTGATTAGGATGGAAGCATCATTTACCACAGGTGCCGGAGTTGCTGATGGGGTTGGTTGCCACGGAACAACAACATCACCACCAGATGAAGTGCTAGGAACAACTGCATTGGACTCAGCAGAGGATTCGCTGATGCCAGCTTTATTGATTGCCTGTATCGTGAAGGTATAGCTTGTTCCATTCGTCAAACCACTGATTGTCAGCGGACTTCCAGTTCCCGTAACCGTCAAACCTCCCGGATTAGCAGTTACAATATATCCTATGATTTCGCTGCCTCCATCGTTCACCGGCGGTATAAAGGTGATGATTGCTTGACCATTCTCTGCAGTTGCAGTTACAGATGTTGGAATTCCTGGTGCTGTAACTGGCTTAACAGGAGCCTTCACAGTGACGGTTGTAGAAGCCGTATAACTTCCATCTTTCGTCGTTACCGTAATGATGGCTGTTCCCTCACCAATCGGAGTTACTACTCCATAAACAACCTTAGCTACTGTCTCATCGCTGGAGCTCCAGATTACACCTTTATTTGTCGCATTAGCAGGTGCTACTGTAACTTGTAGATTCCCGTCGCCTTCACCCACCGTTAAGTTAAGTTCTGTCTGGTCTAAAGTCACCCCAGTTACGATAACGCTAGGTGGCTTAGGAGCGGCTACATTAACTGTCGTTGAAGCCTTAAAACTTCCATCTTTGGTCGTTACCGTAATAACTGCTGTACCCTCTCCAACCGGAGTTACTACTCCGTTCACAACAGTCGCGACTGTCTCATCGCTGGAGCTCCAGATCACGTCTTTATTTGTCGCATTAGCAGGTGCTACTGTAACTTGTAGATTACCGTCGCCTTCACCCACCGTTAAGTTAAGTTCTGTCTGGTCTAAAGTCACCCCAGTTACGATAACGCTAGGTGGCTTAGGAGCGGCTACATTTACTGTAGTTGAAGCCTTAAAACTTCCATCTTTCGTCGTTACCGTAATAACAGCTGTACCCTCACCAACCGGAGTTACCACTCCGTTTATAACGGTCGCAACTGTCTCATCGCTGGAGCTCCAGATCACGTCTTTATCCGTTGCATTGGCAGGTTCTATTGTTGCTTTTAGGAGTCCATCAGCTTCTCCAGCTGTTAATTCCAGTGTCTCCTGATCTAGCTTCACTCCAGTTACGTCCACAACGGGTGGGATTGGGGCACTCACATTTACTGTGGTTGAAGCCGTAAAACTTCCATCTTTCGTCGTTACCGTAATAACTGCTGTACCCTCACCAACCGGAGTTACTACTCCGTTTACTACGGTCGCAACTGTCTCATCGCTGGAGCTCCAGATCACGTCTTTATCCGTTGCATTGGCAGGCTCTATTGTTGCTTTTAGAATTCCATTAGCTTCACCAGCTGTTAAATTCAGTGTCTCCTGATCTAGCTTCACTCCAGTTACGTCCACAACGGGTGGGATTGGGGCACTCACATTTACTGTGGTTGAAGCCTTAAAACTTCCATCTTTGGTCGTTACCGTAATAACTGCGGTACCCTCTCCAACCGGAGTTACTACTCCGTTCACAACGGTCGCGACTGTCTCATCGCTAGAGCTCCAGATCACGTCTTTATCCGTTGCATTGGCAGGCTCTATTGTTGCTTTTAGGAGTCCATCAGCTTCTCCAGCTGTTAATTCCAGTGTCTCCTGATCTAGCTTCACTCCAGTTACGTCCACAACCGGCGGGATTGGAGCACTTACATTTACTACAGACGAAGCAGTAAAACTTCCATCAGTAGTCGTTACCGTGATGATCGCTGTTCCAACGCCAACTGGAGTTACCACTCCGTTTACAACGGTTGCAACAGTTTCATCACTAGAGCTCCAATTTACTGTTTTGTTCGTGGCATCAGCAGGTGTTACTACGGCACTAAGTGTGTCCCCTGCTTCTCCTTGCGTTAAACTCAGTGATGGTTTATCCAAAGACACTCCGGTTACGATTACATCCCCCGTATTGTTTACCGTCACATTAAAAGTGTAGGTGTTGTTTAATGTTCCATCACTTACTTTGACTGAAATCACACTGGTGCCAAAAGCATTCGCTGCGGGTGTTATTTCTAAAGTTCGTTGCTCACCACTTCCACTTATTTTCAGTCCATTATTCGGAATTAAGAGCGTATTCGAGGAAGTAGCTGATACTTGTAGGTCATCTCCATCCACATCGAGGACTTTAAAGGATCGTGAGACCGACTTGTTTTTATCGGTTGTAGTATTCCCCATAAAACCTGTGTCCTGCTTCCAGGTTGCCCCAGTAATTGTACCGTTCTTAAGGGGAAGACCAGAAGTATTAATAGCGACATTCCCATCATTGCTATTCGCTAATTTATAGTTTAAAGCCAGATTAGGCTCCGAGCCTGTCAAGTCGACATTCATTTCTCGAACAATATCACTTTGGGTCTTGGCTTTACTCCAGAACCTCACGTCTCTCATTCCACCGTTATAATCTCCGTCCTGTCTCCACGTGCTTTTTCCAAGCCAGTTATTCGGACGTGCAACGTTGCCTACAGTACTTAAATCCATAGCCCCTTCTGCCTTAAGTACACCATCCCAATAAATCCGTCCCTTTTTCTGACTGTGATCATAAACAATCGCGACATGAACCCATTTAGAAATCGGGAAATCCTCAGTGACATTAATATCTCCCTTATTAGTGTAGGCAGTGAAATTCATCCGTTTGCCGTTAAAACCCACAAAAATATTGTGGTTCTGCTCTGCGATCGATGATTCAAAAAATCTCATCCAGGTCTGAAAAGCATCTACCTTCAAAAATCCTTCAACTGTAAAAGAATTCCCATAAATCCGTTGATCCGGGAAGGTCACATAATCCCCGTTGCCGTCAAAACTAAGATAGTCCCCACCATTTAGTTCTGTCAGATAAGGTGCATCGTTCACTGGATTTACAGTAATTACGGCTATACCCGGATCTGAGCTGAACGCGGCAGATACTGTGGTATTCGCATTTTTTTGATAATTTTGATAACTGGATGCTGTTGTATCCCATAGCTTAAAGCTAATAGATGCCGTTCCGTTCCAGTCTTTCGCCGGGACAAAACGGATTTTCTCCGATTTCAGCAGCAGAAAAGCATTACTGTTCGACACCGGCTCGATATTATACCAAATTCTTCCCACCGTGTTGTAATACTGCCAGGCCCCTTTGGTATTATCTAAAGCTACTACAGCAATCCCTGTTGACGCTGGATCCGATACTTTTCCTGTCAAAAAGCTGGCTACCTCAACCCCTGCGTTGGAATAGTCATCTTCATTGATGGACGTTATTATAGCTGGGCTATTCTCGATCCAACCGAAACTAGCTTTTGCACTTATGATTGGAGTTTGCATAGGACCCCCCCCCTGCACCACAAGTCCAGTACATAACGAAATACTAATGCCTATTTTCATAAATGATGGCTTCAAACTCTATTTCCCCCTCTAGCATAAATCATGTCATTAATTCGACAATAATCGAGAGTATTATACAAAATTAAGATAAACAAAAAATAAACAAAATAAGAACCCTCGATAACCATCCATTCGAAGGTTCCTTCCATTACAATAACTTCTGTTTCATTAACGCTTTGAGTTTAGGATCGGGTGTTGTTCCGAGCTCTTGCTGCAACATCTCTTCCAATTGGCCAAATTTCCGCTGTGCTTCATTCATTCGCCCTAATTCAATTAATAAGTTGATGATTTCATGATAGATGTCCTCTCGCAAGGAATCTAATTTTAATATTTCTCCAAAATAATGTAGTGCTTGATGCTGCTGATTCTGCTCTAAATGAAATCTTGCAGCCAGCTCCAGCAATCCTATATATTCATGCTCGAGTCTCCGGGTCCTGCTACTAGCCCATTCATAAGCTTTTCCTTTGAGTAATGCTCCTGAGTATAAAACTTCTGCTTGAATCATCCATTCAACATGTCTTTCAGAGGTTTGCCTGATTTGCTTTAACAATCGCTCAAATTCATACAGATCACAATAAATGCTGCTCTCTACTACATGAATTTCGTTCCTGCTTGCTTTTATATAATTGGCGCCGATTGCTTTTCGAATATAATACAGCGTCGAGTTCAGATTCTTCCATGCTTTTTCAGGCTCCAATCCGCTCCACAACGTGTCGATAATTTCCTCCCGGCTAACCGTTCCTTTACTAACCAGAAAAGCAAATAATTCTTCTGTTTTTGGACTTCTCAGCTTGATTAGCTCTCTGTTCTGCGTTCTGCGATACACTTTTAAACCATTAAATAAAAAAACTTCTAACGTAGGCTCAGCCGTTGTATTTCGATTCATTTTTTTGAGTTTCTCTAACGTCTTAGACAACCGCTCCGCAGTTACAGGCTTCAAAAGATAATCCACTGCACTTAGGTCAAAAGCCTGCAGCGCATACTCATCAAATCCGGTTACAAAAACCACATCTATCGATTCATCCAATTCATGCAAAAGGCTAGAAAGCTTCATCCCATTCGTCTCAGGCATAGAAATATCCAAAAAAGCTACATCTATCGGTTGGGCCTTCGCAAAAGCATAGGCTTCCGCTGGATCCAAAAACGTCTCATAGACTTCAATCTCTCCGCTCTGCGATAAGATCCGCTTCAGGCGTTTTACCGATAACTCCTCATCATCTACAATAATCGCTCGCAGCATGCCTTAACCTCCCATCCGCTTAAGCTGCTGTATTGGAATTTCAAAAGATACCGTTGTGCCTAATCCTTCAGCACTTTGAATATGAATATTTGTTCCATATAACAGCTTTATGCGCTGACTGATATTCCACAGCCCCACCCCTCTTTTATCTACATCTGACTTCATTACTTCTTTCAATTTATGCTCACTCATTCCAGATCCATTATCCTCCACAATAAAGCTAATCAGCGAATTCTCTAATTCCTTTACAGATATATTTACCGTGCCACCCCGCAAATTGGACATTAGGCCATGCCTTATTGCATTTTCGACCAAAGGCTGTAGAATCAGCGGAGGAATCCGGTAATCCGTATTTACTCTCACATCATATTCCACATTTAATCTGGCACCGAAGCGTGCTTTTTCAATATTGATATAAGCCTCTACCAGCTCAAGCTCATTCTCCAAACTCGTTAGTGAATCCAGTTGTTTGAAATCAAAGCTGCTTCGCAAATACTGTGACAGCTGCAGTGTCAACTCTTCGGCCTTCTCTGGTTCTTCCACACATAGTTCAGCAATTGAATTCAGAGCATTGTATAAGAAATGAGGTTTGATCTGGGATCGTAAAAAAGCTATTTCGGCGTCTTTGGCAGTCTTCACGGAAGCTCTCAATCGGGTCAGACTTTTAACACGTGCCATTAGCTCTTCAGCTTCAAAAGGTTTTCCCACATAGTCATTTGCACCGTTATCCATGGACATCTTCATATCGCTCACCCTGTTCTTGGCCGTCAACATTAACACAGGCAGCTCAAAAGGAGTAAATCTCTCTCTAATCTTTTGCAGAACCTCGTAACCCGAAATGTCCGGCATGGTAATATCCAGTACCACCAGAAAAAAATCTGTGTTTTTCGCTAGCTCCTCAAGTGCCATCTGCCCGCGATTAACAACCACAATAGAATATTTCTCTAGCTTAAACAGATTGATCATAGATTGCAGATTGGCAAAATCATCGTCCACTACTAAAATGGGCTCATCGATCTCGCCTTTGATATAAAGGGGATAACCACCATGGGAGAAACTTAATTCTTTATAAGAATGTACCGCCTTAAGGGTAGGTCTCGTGATTGGCTTAACCGCTTTATCCCACCGTGGAAGTGTAAAAATAAACACCGAACCTTTTCCCACTGTAGATTCCACAGCTATGTTCCCGCCATGCAGTTCTACTAGCTTCTTAGTAATACTTAATCCGAGTCCTGTTCCACCATGACTATGAATCTCCGCCTCATCCACCTGCTCAAAAGCTTTGAAAATACGCTCCTGCATTTCCGGTGAGATTCCCAAACCTGTGTCTGCCACACGTACTTCCACCCACTCCTGAATAACTCTGGCACTAATCTCTATTTCACCCTGTTCCGTAAATTTAATCGCATTATCAACCAAGTTGTGGAAAATTTGAATCAGGCGATTGCCATCTGCATTCACCATAGGGAAATTCGAAGCGACTCTGTTAACGAGCAGGATCGACTTTTCTCCGAGCAGAAAAGAATGAATGCCAATGACGGAATCAACAACGGCTTTCAAATCCAGTTTGCTTTTGTATAATGTGATGTCTCCGTACTTCATTTTGGAATAATCGAGTAGTTCATTTACCATATGTGTTAATCTTCTGCCGCTCCCGATTACGATCGCTAGATTCTGCGCTTGTTTTTCATTAACTGGACCCTCAACCCCATCCAGCAGCGTAGCTGTAATGTTCACTATGGCATTTAGAGGTGTTTTTAGTTCATGTGAGGTGTTGGAAAGGAATTCATCTTTAATTTTATCCAGCCCAATCAACTGGTTTTTCATCTCGTCTATGGTATGGTAGGCTTCAAAAAAACGTAGAACAATCAGCACGATCATGATGATATTAAAAGCCACAATGTAAAACTGTCCGAGCCAAAGGTTCTCTTTTATAGATAGAGCAAACAGAATAATATCTATGGAATATAGATTAATAGCTAGAATCGCCATAAACATCAGCAGCAATTTGATTCTATTTACTTCTGCGCTTCTGATATACAGGGTGGCCACTCTACATAACATCCAAATTAACATCAGCTCATATAAAATAATCACATACGGATAAATGACCGTGTAAGAACGAATCGGCAGGATGGCGACCAGAATTATAAAGCTGCCTAAAACAATCGTTATGGCTTGAGTAAATTTTAAAGATATTATGCTTTTGTGCATTTGGTAAAAAAATATTGCGAGCACAATAAAGCAGGAGATGGAGCTTATATCCTTTACTTTGTAGAGCATTATGAACGAAAGTTTAGGGAAAAAGAGTAAGAGTGAACGCTCACCGATCAACCCATGATATATCGCAAACAGCAAACAAATAGTCGCAAACACAAGTAAAGAGTAATCCTGCTTACGGTATAAGGACGCTGCCCCAAAGCAGATAAAAAAGATAAGGGCAAGTGTGCCTAAAATAGCAACGGTGCTAAATTCACGGGCCGTACTCTTCTGCTGAACCTCCATCATTGCTGCTTCCTCACCAAAGGATAAAGAAACCGGAATGCCCCCATTTACATAATCGAAGTTGGAGACTTGAATTATGATTTCTACATCTCCCTTATCAGACGAAAAAAGCCCAATCTGCGGGATATTTCCTGACCGATAATCAGCTTCATTAGCAGCAGGATTACCATCCTCAATAACTGACTGTCCATTAACAAAAATCCTGCTTGAAAAGCGGATATTTGTTTTTTTCAAGGCGAATACCCCACTTACGGGCAGGTTTTTTAGAACCATCCGATAGGTGGCAGAACCGAAGGCGGGTAAAGGGCTTCCATTAACGATGTTGCCGTTCCACCGGGAGGGCACCTCCATCCAAGCTGAAGAAGCAGGTATATCTGCGCTACCCGCCCTAAAATGCTCAGGAGTTAATAAGTGATTCCAATAAAACTCCCATTCACCGTCTAACTTGATAATCTTATCCTGTTCGTAATCCCAAGCTGCGAGATCCATGACTCCATGCTGCACTTGCAGGTGACTCCCTTGTTTATCGTGACCCATAAGAATGGATAGAGGAATCGCAGATAATAAAATTAAACCAATCAGATAGATAAGTAATGTCCTTTTGAGCATCGTATCGGCCCCTTTTATGGAAGAGTAAAGCTGCAGCAATCACCAGGGCCATCCTGCAACACGTGTTGAAGAGTAAAAAGTTTAGATGAACATAGATAATTCTATAAAATTTTCTAATTTCCTTCACAATTCGACAAAGTAATGGGCCTTTATTAGGATTTTTTTCTGAAAAAGCGGGACTTATATGAAAAGATGGTCTGATATGACCATGATGAGTAGGATGACGGTGTGAGCACGATGAGTAGGACGACGGTATGAACATGATGAGTTTAATGACGAAATGAAAGGACCAGTTGGGCGACTTGTGCTACTTTGGCAACTCGAATGTATCTGCCGCGCGCATGCGGACTCAGGAGACCTTATTTGCTGAAAAATGAGGGTTTTGCCACGCTATCGGACTCAGTTGCAACTATTCGCACATAACTACCCCATTTTGAGTCGATTTGCAGCTAATAAGAGCTATGCAGTCCGTAACTTTTGGAATACGAGCGAAAATGTACGAATAGCTGCAATACGGTCCGTTCATGCTGGAGTTACACGACTTTGGGACATGGAAGACATGGACACAATGATAATCTGACGACTTGGACTAGATAGACAATTCTGACGTCGTTGGGAACTCTGAATACTTACACCGCGCGCATACGGACTCAGGAGACCTTATTTGCTGAAAAATGAGGGTTTTGCCACGCTATCGGACTCAGTTGCAACAATTCGCTCATAACTACCCCATTTTGAGTCGATTTGCAGCTAATAAGAGCTATGCAGTCCGTAACTTTTGGAATACGAGCCAAAATGTACGAATAGCTGCAATACGGTCCGCAACGTTCGAAAATGAATAATGATATTGCGCAGAGCACGTAATCCATTTTTGCGGATCAGTAACCACATGATGATCGTCCTAGAAAAGCCATGCGGCCGCGCGGGGGAAGAATCCGCTTTTAGAGTAACTAGTAACTTCAGCAAATTCAGCTCGTTCACCATGCTAGCTTCCTTCAACTAAAACCTAATCGGATTCGTCATCCTTATACACAGTAACTCATTGAAGAAATCCTCAGCACTCGTTATAATAGCAACTATAGGTCGTGAAGAACACGCCGCTTTTATACAATCTCTATCCTGGGTAAGCTCAGGAGGAATTGTATGGGAGCGGCTTTTTCTTTTTTCAAAAAAAATTACTTAAGGAGGATACACAAAATGTTCAGATTCGAACAGCAACTAGAGGAATGGTTACAGATCAACTTGGATAAGGAGAACAATCCCCGCAGACAGGAGCTTCTTGCAAAAGGGTTGGGCTATGGAACAGTCGAATTTCTACGTGCGGTATGGTTTCCTGCTGTAGGAAACTTCAACTACTTGTTCCCGGAATGGGAAGTGCGCGATTTCAACAATGGTTATCGTTATCTTGATCTGGCCTATATGCCAGGTGGAGCAAAGGGCGGAATTGAGATTCAAGGCTACGGTCCGCATGCTAGAGATCTTGATGTACGACGATTCAAAGATTTATGTAGACGCCATTCCTTATTATCGCTAGACGGTTGGACCTTCCTATCCATCGCCTATCCCTCAATCACGGACGAGCCTCAGCTATGTCAACAACTAGTACTCGCATTCATCGGCAAATTCATGGCTTCAGACGTGCCCTCTTCATTAACATGGTTAGAAGCTGAAACACTTCGTTTCGCAAGACGTCTTCTGCGTCCTTTCACACCTGTTGAACTCACCCATCATCTTAGAGTCACTAATCGTCATGCCCGACGTGTTTTACATGAGTTAGTTGAACAGCAGCTACTAGAGATCGTTGGTGGAAAAGAACGCAATCGAACCTATCAGCTTAGAATGTGATGATTTGATTTGATTAGTTTGGTTTGATTAACAAAGTTACGTTCGGACCGTATAGCTCTTATTTCCCAATTATCTTCGTTTTCGCCACGCTATCGGACTCAGTTGCAACTATATGCTCATAACCACCCCATTTTGAGTCGATTTGCAGCTAATAAGAGCTATGCAGTCCCTAACTTTTGGAATACGAGCGGAAATGTACGAATAGCTGCATTACGGTCCGTAATGGCAACTCTAAGGTCATACCAGCAAGGCTCATACAAAAAAATGATCATGAATCTAATCCGTTGCACCCCCGCATTGTCCTTCCAAAATCTAAGTCTTTTTCAATACCACCCATTACTATTACTAATCATTATTTAGAAAAAAAGTGCTCTGCTTATCCCGTATTTTAATCGACGCTTGACCTTAGGTCTGACCTAAGGTTTATAGTTATTTTTATCAAATAACTTACAGTTAGGAGCACCGCCCTTGAATCCGTACCTTACAATTGGAGAACTATCAAAACTTATGAATGTATCTATCCACCAGATTCGATATTTTGAAGAAAAAGAAATCCTGTTTCCATCCTATATAGACAATAATCAGTACCGGATGTACGGCATCGATGAGATCTATCAATTGGCACATATCCTGTTGCTCCGCAAATTAAACATCCCTGTCAGTACCATTAACCAAAGTATGAATAAATCCGCAACGAATGACTACCAACAGCTGTTAGAGAAATCGCTAAACAAAATCAACTCAGAAATAAACCAATTAATAATGCTGCAACAATTTATACAAAAGGTACTAAAAGAACATGCAGATTATGGCAACATGGAGGGGGATTATCAAATTAAACATGTGGACAATCGTTATCTGAAAAAGTGGTTGGTGCTAGAGTATAACGAAACACTAACTGCGCGAAGTTTATATGAAAAAAGACCGCAGAACCATCATTTATTTGAAACGGATTTGCATTATGTATACGATTCTGAACAAGTAACCTTATGCTTTGAAACCATTGAAACCACTCCCGCCCCTGACATTTTTTTAGAAAAAGGGTGCTATCTCTATAAAGCATTTTTTGTAACTGACGATCAGGATGTAGATCATGAAATTGCCAAGCTGGAACACTTTTTAAATGGGCATCACTACATGGTATTGGGACCAATCATCATTCTGGAGAAATCGTACCTATCCATGTTTAACAACGACAAGCTTCATTATGAGCTTCAAATTCAAATCGAGCATGCCCTAGCTGATACTACTAAATGAGTACAAACGAGGTTATCATCGCCCATTACCAGGAACAAGATCGTGAGGCTGTAAGCAGGCTATTGGTAGATGCATTTCACGGGAAATTTCACTCTCTCCTCTCTCTCGAGGACAATGAAATTGCTGATCTACTTATAAGACTTTGGGAACAAGATTCTTCTTCCTTATCATCTAAACAAATAATCGCTTATGAAAACGGAGAAGTGGTTGGCACTATCTACTTAAAATGGCAGGATACGCTCTCCCTTAAAAAAGGATCAATTAAACCACTGAATCGGGCTCCCTTTTTGCAGCTATTCAAGAAATTTGGATACTTAAATGTTTGTAAGTTAATCCTTGGGTTATATTTTTTGGATTATCAACCTAGAGCAAAAGAGTGTTATGTGGCTCATTTGGCTGTTCGGTCCAGTCACCGTAATAAGGGAATTGGCAAAGAGTTGCTGGGTTGGGCGGCGGATTTTGTAAACAGTCATTCTGAGGTTGAAAAATTAACGCTACATGTTGCTAACAAGAATAAACGAGCCATTAATATGTACCAGCAGTTGAACTTTGAGATCCATAAATCTAACTATAGCGCGGTAAGACATTTACTTTTTAAAGAGCCTATTTGGCATTACATGACAAGAAAAACATCGCTACAATCTGGGGGATCAATGAATGAAAAAGAAAATTAAGCTAACTGTCTGGATGATTACCATTTCGTTGTTAATTGCAGCGGTCTTGTTCGTACTACAGCAACATTCTTTCTCAATGACTGAGCAAAAAATTGAAATTGATACGCCTCAAGGTCAACTAACAGGAACCTTAGTTCTGCCCGAAAGCTACTCTGGAACCGTCGGACTGGTAGTTTTTGTTCATGGGGATGGCCCAGTTAATGATACTTACGATGATGGATATAAACCTTTGTGGGAAAAGCTCGCCTCTGCCGGATATGCTTCCTTATCTCTTAACAAACCAGGTATTGGGGGTTCCTCAGGGAACTGGCTAGAGCAAAGCATGGAGGATAGAGCACAAGAAACTATATATGCGATTAACTGGGCTAAAGCCTTACCTATGATTGATGCTCAAGCTATTGGTTTGTGGGGAGCAAGTCAGGCGGGCTGGGTGATTCCCAAGATTGTTAAAAAAGTGCCTGATCTCGCCTTCAGTATTCTTGTATCCCCCGCCATTCAATGGATTTCTCAAGGACAATACAATACCAGACAAGAGATGATTTTAGAAGGTTTTTCGGAAAAGGAGATAAAAAAGAGAGAAGATTATAACGCGCAAATCCTACTGCTACTTAAGGAACAGGCGTCATATGAAAGTTACTTGCGAATTGCACAATCGGACGATTTAATTTCCAAAGAAAAATGGGGTTTTTTCTCTAAAAATTATCAGTCAGATGCGAGCGAGGATTTAAAAAACTTCACTACTCCTGTCCACTTAGTTCTTGGCGGGCAAGATATAAATGTAGATGTTGAGGAAACCGAACGTATTTACCGTGAAAAAATTCCTAAAAACCTACTCTCCGTCTTCTATCTTCCTGATGCTGATCACTCTATGCTCTCAAAAAAGAATGCCTCATCACCATTAAGAACATATTTGACCGCAGTCTTTTTCCCACGACATATTGTTGTTGAGCAATATTTAGATGATTTGGTTCACTTTGTAAGCCAGTTTTAATCTGTTTGCCATCCATTAATACACTCTCGCCAGTTGAACTCCCTACGTTCGGACCGTATAGCCCCTATCTGTCAATTTTCTTCGTTTTCACCACACTATCGGACTCAGTTGCAGCTATTTACTCAAAAGCACCCCTCAGATCCACTTTTTCAGCTCATTAAGAGCTATGCAGTCCGAAACTCAGGGAAAATGAGCGAATTAGCTGAAATAGCTGCATTACGGTCCGTAACGGCAACCGCGGAAGGAATTACCCACAGCCAAGCCCGTATTTTGGCTTTGATTTCCCCAGAATCTACGTATCTTATAGAATACCTACGACTATCACCAATGCACTCCCTACGTTCGGACCGTATAGCCCTTATTTGCTGAATTTCCTCGTGTTCGCCACGCTATCGGACTCAGTTGCAGCTATTTACTCAAAAGCACCCCTCAGATACACTTTTTCAACTCAATAAGAGCTATACAGTCCGAAACTCAGGGAAAATGAGCGAATTAGCTGAAATAGCTGCATTACGGTCCGTAACTCCAATGGCGGGCGTAATTTTCGCTCAAACGATCGCGGACTTCCACTGCGAACGTACTTATCGGCAGTTTCGGCGCCCGTAACCACCACGCCAGCGTGCTAACCACCAACACCAAGCTCCGAAAACTCCACATAAGTAGCAGAAGCAAAGGCATAAACCGGGTGTCATTAACTCAGATTCTCCCTCTCCTACTGCATAAACAGCGTTATATGGCGTATTGATTATAGCTGTACGCTTTAGTGATAACGTATAATTTCGGATGATCAAGCTTAGCTTTGGTCAAAATCGATCATATAAGGAGAGGTTTTAATCATTGAGAAAACAACAACGTTTGTTAGCCATGCTCGTAACCTTCCTGCTTTTGTGCTCCTCTTTTCCGTTATCGATGTTTGCAGAGGAAGCACCTGATCCTTATGAAGGAATGATTAACATTCAAAGTGAATGGCAAGGCAGCGTATTTGGTGATGTTGGGGGGCAAGACAAGATTACTGCGGCCAACTTTGGCATTACGGAGAATACGGATGGATCAGCTACACTGCGAAGCTCGAACGACAGAGGCAAAGTATCGGGCAGCACGGAAGGTATCGCGTATTACTTTAAAGAGGTTGATCCAAGTGTTAATTTTGAGTTGAAGGCAACGGCTCACGTGGATGCTTGGACAGCCAATAACCAAGTTTCCTTCGGAATAATGCTGCGCGGCAATGTGTGGGATAACCAATTCGGAGCCTACTCTGGAGATTATGTCGCCGTGGGTGCTTTGGATCAAGAAATGAAAGCGTTTCACAAATTGCAAAATACAAGCCTACAGAAACTTGGGTACGTGTTTGATAACGCTAATCGCCCTGCCCAAGGAGAGAATTACGAATTAAGCATCAAAAAGACCGGAAATCTGTATATTGTCCGCATCGGCAATGAAATCAAAACGATCGAAAGCTTTGACGGCTCCATTCAATATGCGGGCCTTTACACCGCTAGAAATACTACGGTTACGTTCCGTAATATTCAATTCAGTCAAGAAGGTCAAATCGAGTTAGGACCTTGGGGCTTCAGCGCCTTCGGAGGCAACACTAGTCCAACTAAGAACCCCGAGCCTATAATTGAAAGTCCAACCTCTGTAACGATGACGACTTACGGCGGCAAAATCTCCAGCAGCGATGAGGGAATATCTTTTTATTCGAAAGAGATTCCTGTGGATGCGAACTTTGAACTGAAAGCGACCGCTTCAGTGATTGCTTTTAATAGCAATAGCACTGTCAGCACACCTAACCAGAAATCCTTCGGTCTTATGCTCCGCGACAGTATTAGGACGAACGGAGATACAAGCACAACCACTTCTAACTATGCGGCGGTGGGTGCTTTGGATCAGGTAATGAAAGGTTTTTATAAAAAAGACACCCAAGTGAAGTTAAATCCTTTTAGCGATATCCAAGCCCCGTCCGCAGGAGCTGTATATTCGCTAAGTATTAAAAAATCAGGAGATACTTATCGATTAAGTGTGGGTGATCAGACCGAAATCATAACACTGGACGATACGTTCACAGATACTCTTTTTGCCGGAATCTATGTAGCTAGAGATGCAACTGTTACTTTCAGTGACATAGACATCCAGCTTGAATCCAAAATCGTAACCAGCTTAACCGCTGATACCAGCGCAATGACGAAAACCACTTATCTGGTTGGTGAATCCCTTGATTTGACTGGATTAGTCGTTAAGGCTATTTTTTCTGATGAGAGTGAGGCCGTTTTGTCTTCTACGGATTATATTGTTACAGGCTTTGATAGCAGCAAGTTTGGAGAAAATATCATAATCATTAACTACAACGGTGCTTTCGTGAGCATTCCTTTGCAAATCGTTCCATTATCTATGACCTCATTATCAGTGAAGTATTATCCAGCTAAAACCGTATATTATCCAGGGGATACCTTCGATCCAGAAGGTCTTGTTCTTGTTGCCAATTATAACGACGGCTTCCTGACCAAAGAACTGACCAGTGATCTTTATTCCCTCTCCATTAACGGACAACCGGTCAGCGATTTATTACCGTATCTATTTACGCAATCAGGCTCCACAGCGGTATCCGTTACTTCAACAGAGGCGCCGGCAATCACAACGACCTTTAATGTGGAAGTAAAAGCAGCGACGTTATCCGCTTTAGAAATTCGAAATGAACCTAAACAAACACTCTACTATATCGGTGACTCCCTCAAACTAGAAGGACTTGTGGTTTATGCTCATTACAGTGATGGTACACAGATTCGGCTGTTGAACAATGAATACAAAGTCTCTCCTCTCGACACCACGACATCTGGCGATAAAAAAATCACAATTGCGCATAAAGGCTTAATAACCTTTTTTCAAGTTAAGGTCAACGTTAAAAAACTAGTAGGCATCGAAGTCACCAGCTATCCTAAAACTACCTTTTTTATTAACGACAACTTTGACAGCAAAAATCTGCTCGTATCCAAAGTGTATGATAATTCAGATAGAGAGAAGCTAAACAGCTATACGCTCGACACTTCCAAGTTCGACAATCAGGCAGCTGGATTGTATGAAATTGGTATACTCCCTACCGATTCTTCTATTAAGCCCATTACGTATTCCGTTACAGTAAAAGAAAAGATGGATCCCATTTGGAAAAGCATTCAATTCGGTCAGTCCACTTCAGCTGCTAACAATCAGACGATTGTCAACGAGGATGGATCCGCCCAGCTGATCGCTTTGGAAGGCGGCGGTAAAGTCACCGAAGATCATGACGGCATTACCTTCTATTACACCGAGCTAGATGCTTCGGAAGATAATTTCGTGCTGTCTGCGGATGTCCAAGTGTTGGCTTTTGCAAAAAATCCATATGACGGGCAAGAATCTTTTGGCATTATGGCACGTGACGTCATCGGCACACAAGGAAATTCTAGCGTCTTTGCATCCAATATAGCTGCCCTCGGTGGTTATAGCGGCGGGACGAAAAGCGATCTGGGCACACAGCTTTTTGTCCGCACTGGAGTTGAAAAAACGGATGGGACTGGCAGTAAAGGGATTCAAACCATCATGCTTCAAAAAGAACGTCCGGCACCTGCCAATACTGTTCCTGCAGCACCTTACCATTTAACGTTAGCAAAGACGAATAGTGGTTTTACAGGACAGCTCAATAATGGTCAGCAAGCTATTCATTTCACACCAGACATTCTTAGCGTACAGGATTCAAAAATGTACGTCGGATTCTATGCCGCTCGTTTAGCCACAATTAATGTAAGCAATATTCAATTAACAGTCACTTCAGCAGCTACAGATTCTCCTAAAATAGAACCACCTGCGACTCCCGTCACACCTAGCTTAAATATACTTTCACTAAGTAAAACCTCAGATCCAGCTTACCAAATGATTGTGCGCTCTAATGTCAACGGAACGGTGACGTTGAAGCAAGGTTCTACGATCATCGCTCAGGATATCGAGGCAATAGCTGGTAAACATCTTTCTATTCCCACGAGACTTCTTGATCAAGGAGATACGAACTTTAGCATTACTTTTTTACCAGATGATACTCAGTATTTGACCTCTTATGAGAAGATTATCAGCAACTTTACCGTCACCCTAAAAAGTTATAACGAAGATGATGAGATCTACGTATCGCCCACCGGATCAAGCTCCGGAGATGGAACGATCAATCTCCCACTTGATATCGATACTGCGATTGATTTCGTTAAACCAGGTCAGCATATTATTGTGCTTGAGGGTCGTTATGTGCGGAAATCACCACTTGAGATTAAAAAGTACAATGATGGTAAAGCCTCCGCCAAAAAGTATATAGAAGCAGCACCAGGAGCAAGACCTATCTTTGATTTTGACAAAAAAACAGAAGGCGTTCTCTTGAGCGGAAACTATTGGCATGTGAAGGGGCTTGATTTCACTCGCTCAGCTGGGAATACCAAAGGCTTTACGGTGGGAGGCAATTATAACATCGTTGAAAATAGCCGTTTCTATGCGAATGGTGACACTGGTCTACAAATCAGCCGAACTGATGGTACCGCGATAGAAATCAGTGAATGGCCTTCCTACAACTTAATTCTCAACAGTACCTCCTTCGACAACCGTGATCCATCCGACAATAATGCCGATGGCTTTGCGGCAAAATTGACTGCGGGTGTTGGTAATATTTTTAGAGGTTGTCTGGCGCATAACAATATCGACGATGGCTGGGACTTATATACGAAAGCAGGCTCAGGAGCGATAGGTTCAGTGCTGATTGAGCACAGCGCCGCCTTCAACAATGGGTTCTTAACAGACGGAACCGTAGGTGCCGGTGATAAAAATGGCTTCAAGCTTGGTGGCGAAGGCATTCATGTCACACATACCATTCGCGATTCAATCGCCTTTGGTAATGGCGCTTATGGTTTTACAAGCAATAGTAATCCAGGTGTGATCGCCATCAACAACATCGGATTTAACAATATGCGTGGTAATATAAGCTTCACCACTTATGATCACATTACTGCTGACTTTACGATTGACGGTTTCTTATCTTACCGAACTGCCAACATTGCAAAAGACCAATATCCAGCTTCTTTAGCTGCGGACAATAATTTCATGTTTGACGGTACGCGATCGGCGAATAAATCAGGTTTAGAACTGACCGATTCTAACTTTGTCAGCTTAAATCCTGTAGTCAATTACTCTCGGGATGCCGACGGGAATATAATCTGGGGCGATTTCTTGAAGTTCATTCCTTTTGATGGACCGGAACCAAGTCCGACGGCTTCTCCAAGTCCGACGGCTTCTCCGAGTCCGACCGCTTCTCCGAGCCCGACGGCTTCTCCGAGTCCGACGGCTTCTCCGAGCCCGGCGGCTTCTCCGAGTCCGACTGTTTCTCCGAGCCCGACGGCTTCTCCGAGTCCGACGGCTGCCCCGAGCTCAGGCAGTTCCGGATCATCGGTTGGAGATTCGGCCACTACTATACTCCATTTGGACGGTAGCGTAAGGATTGAGATACCTACTACTATGAATGGAGGAAAAACTAGTGCGATATTGACTGAATCTTCCTTACAAAAGATTATCGCTTTAGCCAAACCTAATTCTGCAGGCCATAAAATCCTAAGAATTCAGCTTGCAGAGGAACAATCGTCAGATGATAGCTCATTTGAAGTCACTCTCCCTGCCGCTGCATTTCTTGTTGGAACTTCCACATTGCAGCTTGAGATCAATACAACACTAGCTACCTTTGTACTTCCGGATAATCTATTCCCGGCGAAGACACTGGACAATGTGAAGACAGTTACTTTGCTCCTCAAATCTGTCGATACAACAGGAAGTTTAAAGAAGCGATTGGGTGAACGTTTGCTTATTGATTACGAGCTACTTTTGGATGGTACAACAGTTCAATTAGAGAGCTTAAATTCAGCCATACAAATTGGGCTTCCTTATCTAGAAGCTGTACCTCCATTGAACAACACCTTTATTGTAGTGTGGAACGTCAATGAGTACGGAGTCATCCAACCGGTATTAGGCGGGAATTATGATTCAGATAAGAAGCAAGCTATTTTCTCAACAACAAATTCATCTGGACAATACGCCGCCGTTTACAATCACAAAACGTTCAGGGATATAACAGATTCTCATTGGGCGAAGTTTATTGTAGAAGTACTAACATCAAAAGGTGTCATTAATGGTGTAACGGAAACAGAGTTTAGACCCGAACAGACTATTACACGTGCAGATTTCGCACTTTTATTAGTTAGAGCTTTAGGTCTATCCGCAGCAGAAGGAAATAGCTTTGCTGATGTGTCACCTAACGATTATTTTTATGAGGGACTTATGACTGCTCAGAAATTAGGGGTCGTTACGGGCCAAACCGACGGTCTTTACCACCCTCATGATTCCATCTCCAGACAAGAGATGTTTGTTATGGCAGCTAGGGCATTGAAGGCTGCAGAGGTATGGAAATCGAATACGACCTCTTCCTCTGCATTAGACGGCTACACTGACCATAATCAAATTTCTAATTATGCGGCAAATGATATTGCGGCGCTGGTATCAGCAGGTCTCATTAAAGGAGACTCTCAGCAGCAGCTTACACCAACTGCCCATTCCACACGTGCCGAAGCAGCCATGCTGATTTACAGAATTATGATGCAACAATAAAAAAAAGAAGAACTCCAAGACCACTATACTCGTGGTTTTGGAGTTCTTTTTATCCTCTTCCCTACCCTCTTAAAGTCTTCTAGTTCATTTTCTTATCAGGAGGATTGGAAACCCGATACCCTTTCGGCGATTGATGGGTGATTTTCTGAAAATTCCGATGAAATGACCGTAAGTTGCTATAGCCGCAAAGGTTGGCGACTTCACCAATAGTCACATTCGAGTTTTTTAATATATAACATGCGTGTGAGATCCGATAGTGATTCAAGTAATCTGTGAAGGGCATTTTCATCAGCTGGACAAACAGCTTTGATAAATACGGGTAATCATATTGCAGATGTTTTGCTACAGCTTTCAATGTGCAATCGGCAGAATAATTTTGTTCTACAAAAAGCAGGATTTTATAGAGCACCTTTGTTTGCGGGGACTGTTTGACCGGAGCAAATGATGTCTGACAGATCAACTCCGCGCATACACCATACAGGAAACTTTTCTGGCTATAAATCGAATCCAGCTTTGAACAATCAGGTTCATTCACAGCATGGAGGACATTGTCAGTTGGAATAAAGCTTTTATAATTCATGTGAAAATCACCTATCAATTCTGTGGAAAAAAGGATCACCATAATCTCCGAAAAATCAATCGTCTCAAATTCATGCATCTGATTAGGAAAAATAAAAACCAGATCATTTTTCTGCACCTGATAGCTTTTCCCATCAATGGTGATAGATAACTGCCCGTCGTTGACATAAATAATCTCAAATGCCCGATGAAAATGAAGTGGAAAATGATAGTTTTTCAAGGGAATGAGTTTAAAGTAATCTTTTTCGCCGACACCATGTTTTTCAAAAAAGGGCCACAAGTAGATTCTCCTTCACGAAAACACTAATTTTGTCTTAAAGTGTACTATATAAAGTATAGAACTAACAACGTTATTTCCTATAATATTGGATAAAGTCAACCAAGCGGAGGTTATAGGACAATGGAATATCACGTATCAAAAACTGGTTCAGATCAAGGTCAAGGTACTCAACATGATCCTTTTTTAACCATCAATAAAGCGGCTTCAGCAGCTGTGGCTGGGGACAAGATTATCGTTCATGAAGGGATATATCGCGAATGGGTAAAACCGAGATACAAAGGATTAAGCGAACAAAGAAGAATTATTTATCAAGCCGCTGAAGACGAGCAGGTTGTCATAAAAGGCTCTGAACATATACAAGATTGGCAGCAGGTTGAGAATCATATTTGGAAAGTGATCTTGCCGAACACGTTTTTTGGCAGCTTTAATCCGTATGTTGAGGAAGTGTCTGGCGATTGGCTCGTCACTATAGAGGAGACAAGACACTTAGGCGATGTATATCTAAATGGCATGTCTTTTTATGAGGTCAGTCAGTATGATCAACTGGCAGCTCCCGTCGAAAAGCTGGAGTTCAAGGATCTCTGGACACATGAGATGGTTCCGGTCCAAAATCCAAAACAGACGACCTATGTTTGGTTTGCCAAAGTAAGCCCTGACCACACCACGATTTACGCTAATTTCCAAGGTGCCAACCCGAACAAAGAACTGGTAGAAATCAATGTACGCAGATCTTGTTTCTACCCTGAAGAAACCGGGATTGATTATATTACTGTAAAAGGTTTTGAAATGGCGCATGCGGCAACACCTTGGGCACCTCCAACGGCAGACCAGCCCGGACTGCTGGGCACTAACTGGAGCAAAGGCTGGATTATTGAAAATAATATCATTCACGATGCCAAATGCAGCGCTATCAGTATCGGCAAAGAAGCTTCCACAGGCCATAATTACCGTACCATTCGAAAAGACAAACCCGGATATCAATATCAGCTTGAATCCGTCTTTACTGCTGAGCGTCAGGGCTGGAGCAAAGAATCGATCGGTTCACATCTTATCCGCCATAATACCATTTATGATTGCGGCCAAAATGCCATCGTCGGCCACTTAGGTTGTATTTTCAGCGAAATTCATCATAACCATATTTACAACATTGCGATAAAACGGGAATTCTGGGGCCACGAAATTGCCGGGATCAAGCTTCACGCACCGATCGATACTCACATCCACCATAACCGGATTCACGATTGTACTTTAGGTTTATGGCTGGATTGGCAGACCCAAGGGACAAGAATCAGTAAAAATCTGTTCTATCAAAATCACCGGGATTTGTTTATAGAAGTAAGCCATGGCCCCTACATTGTTGACCATAATATCTTGACAGCTAAACATGCTTTGGAGAATGTAGCCCAAGGTGGAGCCTATATCAACAATCTGATCGGCGGCAGGATGGTTCATCGTAAGGTACTAAACCGGTCCACGCAATATCATCTTCCGCATAGTACAAAAATTGCCGGTTTCTCACTTATTTATGGTGGGGACGATCGGTTCTACAACAATATCATTGTTGGAAAAGACGGATGGACAGGCGTGGGAACATCACATTTCAATAACTACACCACCTCTTTGGCGGAGTATATCGAGAATGTCCATAAGTTACACGGTGATCTTGAGGAGTTTGAACTCGCTGAACAGCCTATGTTCATTAATAACAACGCTTATTTAAACGGTGCTGAGCCTTTCGAAAGAGAGAATGTAAAGCTGGTTGAGGAAAGCTTTGGTCCAGACTTCTTTATTGTAGATCAAGGAGATGAAGGATTCCTTTCTATTGATCTGCCTGAAAGCTTCGTTAACTTCTTAGGTGAGGTACATTCAACTGAGACTTTGCCGCGGGTGCGCATCGTGGATGCCGAGTTTGAGAATCCGGATGGTAGCAATATAATCCTAGATACAGATTTTCTGGATAAAAAGAAAGAACATAAAAGCACTTTAGGACCTCTTACACTTTTGAATAAGGGCAAAAATTATATTAAAGTGTGGTGATCGGTAAAGCAGGTGGCAAGTCCACCTGCTTTTTCATTGCTATAATTGAGTCTGCTATTTAATATCCTTAATCTTTTGAATAGATACTTCGTTTTGTTCTATTAGGATCTGATATTCAACAATCTCTCCTGCTTTAAATTCTTCCTTAAATTCTTTACTGACCGAGTAATTATCTTTCGGATTGAGTGTAACCTTAAATAAATGCTTTCCATTATCTATGGGGAACTTTGCTACCCCACCATGCTTAATATTACTGTCGATCAAAGAGTTAATTTGAACGTCATTTCCTTCATCAACGGTAACAACTACACTTTTTAAAAATAACGGACTGTTATTCGTAATCAGCAAGTTATATTCTTGATCATCAGTTACATCTACATCTGTATTATTGGATATATCGGCATTGTTTTTTTCGCAACCCGATAACAGGACGATAAACAAAACGAATAAAGATACGTATTTTTTTCTAGACAAAATGTTCTCCTCTCCATTCCTATAATCTTTTCTTGTGAAAATCTTAACATGTTCTAGAAGTTTTATGGGAAATATTTGAAGGCTTTAGCTAAAATGATACACTCTAATAAATAAGGGTAGCCCCGTTGGCTACTCCTTTCTGAATGGCCATTCACCTATATATTGTCGTAACCTTGGAATCGGTTCACTATTTTGCTGTTGACTTTGACCTTAGGGTAAGGTGTTAAGTAGATTTAGAACCAAACAACGATGTTTTAGCTTGGAAGCTTAATTCAAACGAAAAAAGGAGATGACTTTTTGCTGTCGATTGGAGAATTCTCGAAGATATGCGAAGTTTCTACGAAGACGCTTCGATATTATGATGAGATCGGATTAATTCATCCCGATGAGATTAACCCTGAGAACGGTTACAGGTATTACTCCATCAAACAACTTAAAAAAATGCTTTTTATCAATCGTCTAAAAGCTTATTATTTCTCGCTGGAAGAAATCAGAGACATTTTGCAATGGGAACAGGATCGTTCAGAAGAGAAGCTCTACTCAGCCCTTAATCTGAAGAAAAAAGAAATACAGGAGAAAATAAGTTCTTATGAATACACCTTAAAACAAATCAATATTGATGTATTAAATTTGGAGAAAGGTATCCCCATGATGTCCTACCTGAATGAGATAAAAGTAGAGCTTGTTGAAACTCAGCCTATGAATATTCTTTTTACGCGTCAGATGTTGAGCAGTGATAACTATGCGCTAGGTTATGGACATTATTTTAGCGGGCTTTATGAAAAAATCGCCACTGAAAAACTCACTTTGCTCGGTACGCCAATAACAATTTATCACAGCCGTGAATATAATCCAGCCGGAAATGATACAGAGTTTGCTCTCCCCATAAAAGAGGTTGTAAAAGGTACAAGAGATTTGCCTGATGCTCTTTGTGCGAGATCTGTTCTTAAAGGCGCCTATTCAGAATTGACCTCGGTCTATGCAAAGCTGAGAGAATGGATAGAAAATGAAGGTTATGAAATGGTGAATTCGCCCTATGAAATATATGTAACGGACCCGATACAAGCCGCTGTGCCTGAGGATCTGGTTACCGAGGTCTATTTTCCAGTAAAGAAAAAAAATTCATAAAGGAGTTACTTTCATGCTCAAAAACAATTATCCAACTTCAGATTGGCAAATCTCAGCCCCCGCAAACTTGGGAATGGATGCTGATATGCTTTCAGAACTAGAATCAAGGATCAAATCCGAGTATAGCAATATCAACGGGATTGTTGTGATAAGAAGTGGAACTATCGCTTATGAAAAATATTATAATGGCGCTGGCCCGAATGACACACATCATGTGGCCTCTGTAACAAAAAGTATCATATCCGCGCTCATAGGCATTGCCATAGATGCTGGCTTTATTAACAATGCAGATCAAAAGGTACTGGAGTTTTTCCCGGACTATGTTCCAAACGCTGCTCAAGATCCGCAAAAACAAGAAATCACCTTGCACCATCTCCTTACGATGACCGCACCTTATGCTTTTGCAGATTGGCACGAACCGCTGGAGCAAATGTGTATGCAGCCTGACTGGGTAAAATATACGCTGGATATGCTAGGCCAACAAGGAACAATTGGGGATTTCAAATATTCTACCGCTGGAGCACATCTGCTTTCTGCCATCATCACGCGCAGCACTGGACAAAGTGCCCGTGAGTTCGCCAACGAACGTTTATTTAAACCTATCGGAATGAATGAAATCCCGGATTATGAGATGAGCTCATTTGGGTTCGATGATTTGTTTGGGGTAAATGTGAAGGGGTGGGTGGAAGACCCAAATCGTATCACCACAGGAGGATGGGGACTTACGTTGTCTCCACGCGATATGGCGCGTTTTGGTTTATTATATTTGAACCGTGGACAATGGGAGCAAAATCAGATCATTTCGGAGACATGGATTGATGAATCAACAGCGATGAACCCTAATCATTACGGTTACTTGTGGTGGCTACGCGAAGAAGACGGGGTTTACACCTACTCAGCGTTAGGTGATGGTGGTAATGTCATTTGCTGCATTCCAGAAAAGGATCTTGTCGTAACCATCGCCTCAGAATTCACACTTCAGCCTCGTGACCGCTGGCCTCTGATTAAGGATTGTATTATTCGGTCTGTAGTAGAGTAAAGAAGATAAAAAACATGCTGGTTGCCCCTTCATTCACAACTAGGAGGGCAACCAGCTGTCTACACTCTAAATCATATTGCTTCAAGGAAAAATAATATCACCTTCGTTGCTGCTTACATCAAAAAATCCAACTTTATGTTTTATAGCCAACTCCCGCATCGCCGTATAAGCTTCGTCAGCTACGGAATACGCAAAAGCCGCATAGATGACGGATGAGCCAAGCGAGTAGTCAGTTAACCGGTTATCCGTTCCGGCTTCCTCCATCGCCTCAAAAATCTCGTCCTCTACATTCATATTAGGAAATTGCTCAGACAACTCAGTATAAAAGCGTTGCAGCGCCTCCGATAAAACCGATGGATCGTTATAGGCATGGTCTTCCGACCACTGCACTTGCTGCTCATACCACTCCATAAACGCTGCTCTCTCTTGCGGCGCTTTAGACGTCTCGAATGCCATCAAATCATAGCTCATTTAAAATCCTCCTCTAACCCACCCTAATCGTGCATTTTCAGTTCCTATAAATTGTTGGGCTGTCTTGATTATATATTAAAAATCATCAGACCCGTACTATAGAATCATGATACTTACTCAACCGTTAAATATCATGTGAGCTCCGGTGTATCTACAAAAGTAACCACTGGCTCCATTACGCCATGTAGTTCGAATAAGATAAGCTCGTTATCACCTTGACGCAGAAGCGGCGCTGGTAAGTATAGTGTTTTAGTTGGACCCTGCTCCCAGTAGCGCCCTAAATTAAAGCCGTTTATGAAAACCTGACCTTTACTCCATCCGTCCAGCCGCAAAAAAGTATCCTCAGACTTACTGACTTGAAAGCTCCCCCGGTAAAAAGTAGGCTGCTGACGTTGCTCGCAATCTATCGGTGTGAATGATAATCCCTTAAGATTGGTTAAAGGCAAAGAATGAATGGTCCAATCATGCAGGAATTGATAGCCGAGTCTAACGCCACAGGTTATGCCTTTTGGATCACAAAGCAGCGGGCCATAATTTACACGCCCCATATTCTCCACAAGGATGTCGATCTGCAGTCCCTCCGTTGGAACCTCTAATGGAATTCCTCGCGGATCCCAGCGTTCAACTGTACCGACAAAGGCCCCATTCGCGAATACAAGCGCACGATCACGTACTTCTTGAAGGACGAGCTCCATACTGCTGCGGGGTCCACTGATCCTCGTCGAATATAAGATGAACCCATGATTCTGACCCAGTTTCTCCATTGGCTCGGGACATGCTCTATGTTCTGGGGTAGACAAAACGTCTAACTGAGTGAACAGTGGTGCTGCTTCTGTCATCAACACTTTACCATAAGCTTGTGACTTTAATAACGGCGGTAATTCCAGTGGCGGTAACGTTACGTATTTCTCAATTATTTTTCGTGCTGCATAGAATTTTGCAGTTGGCTTACCGGATTCGTCCAGCAGCGTATCATAATCGTAGCTGGTTACGATGGGCTCATATTTGTCAAAAAGATTTGCCCCATTCATAAATCCAAAATTCGTCCCCCCATGGAACATATAGAAGTTAACAGAGGCTCCTAAAGCCAGCATTTCATCCAAAGTCTCCGCTACTTCAGATTCGGGGCGTGTATTATGCGGTTTCATCCAGTGGTCAAACCATCCATTCCAGAATTCCATACACATCAACGGTCCCGTAGGCTGATATTCACGTAGTTTAGCAAAGGCTTCCTTTGCCCGTGAACCAAAATTCACAGTGGCGAACACTCCGTCAATCATACCGCCTTGGAGCATATGATCTTCAGCTCCATCTGAAGTAAACAGCAGAACGTCCATGCCGCGGGCGATCATTCCTGCTTTTAGATCATTCAGGTAAGTCTTATCACTACCAAAGCTTCCATATTCGTTCTCTACTTGAAGGGCAAGCACAGGCCCACCGTTAGTGCTTAACAAGGGCCGCAGACGTGGAAGCAACTCATCGAAATAGGCATCCAACTTAGATAAATAGACGTTATCATTACAACGCAGTTGTATGTTATTGTCCGCAAGTAACCAAGCTGGCAATCCACCGAATTCCCATTCCGCACAAATATAAGGACTTGGCCGCAAAATCACGTGCAAACCAAGCTCTCCGGCAAGTCTAACGAAAGCCTCGATGTCAGCAAATCCAGCAAAATTGAAGTTCCCCTCCTCTGGTTCGTGTAAATTCCAAGGAATATAGGTTTCAACAGTATTCAATCCACAAGCCTTCAGCTTCAGCAAACGATCCTGCCAATATTCCGGAACGATCCGGAAATAATGAAGCGCACCAGAAAGCAATCGGATGGGTTGTTCGTCCAATATAAAATGATCCCCTGATATGGATAACTTCCGCATATAATTTCTCCTCCAACATTGAGATAGACTATTTAATTATAGGTAATAAAAATATCAACCCATATGGACGATTCTAATGAAATATATGGAGAATTCATTGGTTGCTAGGGGCTTTTGTGATGCTATACACTATATTCATAGGGGGTTATTACGGATGTCAAAAAGAACTCATATTTGGTTAATTACCACAGATCAAATGCGCGCGGACGCACTAGGTATCGAAAACGCTTCCGTACTGACACCTGAACTTGACCAGCTTGCTTCGGAAGGCACACTCTTCACTGGCGCTTACTGCGCTAGTCCCGTTTGCACGCCTTCACGTTCTTCCATTTTTACAGGCAGGTATCCGCATGTTCATGGTGCCTGGAACATCGGTACCACACTCAGAGAAGACGAACTTACCTTATGCGATCATTTAAAGAAAGCGGATTATAAAACCATCGGTATAGGAAAGATGCATTTCCGCCCTCAGATGAAGGGGAACTTTTCACAAGAATATGAAGAGCCTGCTTATCGTGACCGCGGAAGAGCTTCCGATGGAACGTACTACGGATTTGATGAACATCATATTACGGAAGACAATTGTATCGGGGAATATATGGAGTGGCTTAGACAGCGTAACCCTGAAGTGGCAGAGCGTTTCAGCAAGGACCATTACAGAGCTTCTAATGCTCAAAACGATGTGTGGGAGAGCGAACTCCCTCCGGAGCTGCATCAGACTTATTGGATTGCTGAACGGAGTATCGATGCTATCCTCGCCCACAAAACCGAGCAACCGCTATTTTTATGGACCAGTTTCGTCGATCCACATCACCCCTTTGACCCTCCAAAAGCTTACGCGGATATGTACGCTGACACTGACATTCCATCTCCAGCCAGAGAAGCAGATGACGTGCATCTTCGTCCTCCACATCTGCTGCGTCAGAGTCAGGGAGGATATTGGCCTGGTGGCGGTGAGGAGCATTCTCTTGATGAAGCGCATATGAAACGGCTCACCCGAAATTATTATGCGATGATTACCTTCATTGATGCGCAGATCGGACGTATTATAAAAGCTTGGCGTCAAAAAGAAATGTACGATGATGTAGTCATCCTCTTTACCAGCGATCATGGAGAACTGCTCGGTGACCATGGACTAATTTACAAGGGGCCATGGTTTTATGAAGGGTTAACACGAATCCCGATGATCGTACGCGGTCCTGGGATTGCTTCCGGGCAACGGGTCCCTGCTTTGATGGAACATGTTGATATTGTCCCCACACTGCTTGCAGCCGCAGGTCTCAAAACTCCCTACGGAATTCAAGGTGTGTCACAGATGGAGGTGCTGGCTGGAAGAGAGTCCCATGTGCGCAATTCTGCCCTGACCGCTTATATTGCTCATGACCGCGGCATTAACGCTAAGTGTTTGCGTACAACACGTTATAAGCTGGTGATTTTCGCAGGTGAGACCTACGGCGAATTGTATGATTTGAAAGAGGATCCTCATGAAAACTCCAATCGTTTTGAAGATCCCGATTATAGTGATATTCGCCATTCGATGGTTGAATTGCTCGTCCATCGAATGATTCAAGATCAGGACCCTTTGCCTGAACGCCGGAGTAGCTGGTAAATTCACTAACCTTTCTTTATATCCGTAACAGACGTAGGGCAACCTGTGAGTTCTGGTTGCCCTATGTTATGATTATTTCCCCAATTGGGATGCCTTTAGAATATGAGATATTGGGCGTCCGGCAATCCATTCGCCGTTGTTTACAAACCCTTCCTCTCGTCCCTCCAGCTCGTGAATAAGACGCTCTCTCCACTCTTTTATACGCTCAAATTTATCAGTACAGCCTATCGCATTAATCTTCTCTGAGGGGTCTGCCGCTAGATCAAAATACTGCTCTTCCCCTGTCTGAGAATACCAAATAAATTTCTCTCTTCCATCCGTTAAGAAGTGGTGGGACTTTTCTCCATAGGCTTGTTCCCCATGAATATAAGATCGCCATAATGTCTGATCTCCCCTGCACAGCGGCAACACACTTTGCCCTTCTACTGGAACTGGTATTTGGACGCCAGCAGCTTCAAGAAATGTGGGCATAATATCGCGAAGCTCTACAATGGAATCAGGCCGGGAGCCTGCAAGAAGTCCAAGCGTTTCTCCCGGATCAAACACTATGAAAGGAATCTTAGCACTTCCTTCATAAGGAAGAGATTTGCGGAAGTAATGGTGATCCCCCATCATTTCACCATGATCAGAAGTAAATAGAATCAAAGTTTCATTTAAAACTCCATACTCCTGCAGCCCATTGATCAACCTCCCAATTTGGTCGTCAAGATGCGTAATTAGCGCGTAATACGCCGCACGGGCACGATCCAATCTGCGCTTTGGCAAATTAGTGAACGAAGAAGTTGGATCCTTAGCTCCGTTTAAGGCCGCACTCTCGTCCACCCAGTCTCCGATTGGAGGATCGGGAAATTCCAAGTCCTTGTACATATCTAGATAACATTGTGGCGGATCCAATGGGGAATGCGGGCGAACGAAGGAAGACCATAAGAAAAATGGTTTCCCAGGGTCCCTTCTTCGCAAAAAGTCTAGCGACTCGGTCACGCACCAATTCGTGGGATGCATCGCTTCCGGCAAGTGCCAGGGGCGGGCAACCGTTGAGGCGTTGCAATCAAGGCCTAAATCAGTGATATCCGAGTTAGCATTAGTTTGTCTTCGCAGCCACTGCAAATAATCATCCACTTGATCATAGTGTTCATCCTGTAACGTTTTGCTCTTATCCCGATTGTAGTGAAGATATCCATCATGAAGCACCACATTATGGAATCCACATAGATTACGTGCAGGATACACATGCATCTTGCCAACACACTGCGTATGATAACCAGCTTGAGCAAGCTCTCCGGCAATCGTATGGGCGTAATTCCATTCAACCTTATCCTGATAACCAACCCGCCCATGTGATCTTTGCCCCATTCCTGTCATGATAGCAGCCCTGGCGGGAATACAACTGGGGGTAGCCGAGTAAGCGTGCTCAAATAAGATCCCCCTTGATGCCAGAGCGTCCAGGTTGGGTGTCTCAACGACGGGATGTCCCATAATGCTCAGGCAATCAAAACGCATCTGATCTACGGTGATAAGCAAAAGGTTGGGCTGCTTTGTGCCCTTTTGATGGTCCAGATTAGTATCAATCATAACCTCACCCCCTCCTTAAACCCCAGCGATCACGGATGGTGTTGCAATCGTGTGCCATAAATTCGCACTTATCGTCCTGGGGTCGCCCTCGTCAACAAGACCGTCGAACGTCAGAAGCTCCTCTTCTAATTCAGCAATCTGCTCCACGTTCCCTTCGACATAACGATTGATTCGATGAATCGCCGTTCTGATTCTCTCAAGCATTCCTCCCATACGAAGATCAAAAACATCAAGACCAAATACCTTATTTTCCAGCTCCCATTGCACTCGATAGTCGTCCATGAATTGTCTGGCCAAATCAGATAATTGTGGCAAAGTCACCTTGGCAAAGTGAGCCAATTCCTCTAAATTCCCCCGATGATAAGCGTCGCGTATAGAAATCCCGATTTCGCTCTTTATTTCGAGCAAGCGACACAAGCTGGCTTGTACAGAGAATAAGGATTGCCAAGGCGAATTGCGAGTGATCGCCTGTTCGAGCTTTTCTGCACTTTGCTGATAATGCTTCGAATACGCGTTAGGAATAACATGTCGATCAAACAAACCACACAAAATATCTTGATAAAGCAAGTATTTAGCCGGATTGATAGAACACCCCCCCGGTGCCGAATTACCCGGAACCAGGTTGGCCGCATCAAGTGCCATAAAATCATCATAATTGCCTTGCACACAGCTCCAGAATCTTTCTTTGACATGGTTCTCCACGAAACATCCCGTGTAGCAGAGCTCCGCCCAAAGTTGAAGGGTAGGAAGAACCGAGAAAACGGAAGCTTCAGCGCCATTATCTCCCCATGCGGTAATCAACACTTCTTGAATTCCATGCTTAACACAGCTATCATGAGCCAGCAGACTGACATGGCGACTGAATTCATTGTTTGGAGCGAAGCCCATCCATTTCCAAGCACCACCTGCAAATCCAATATGATCATTCAGCTGCTTATGTTTGCTTAACATCCCGTCGTATTTCTCCTGCGTTTCCGAATAATAATCCCAGTAGATCAAGGTAACATCTTCAGGAATCAGCTTTACAATATCAGGGCTAATTGGACTTTCAGCATCGTAGTATTCTCCGGAACTGGCCAGACGGAAAAACATGTCGCTCCACATCATCATCTGGAAACCATATTTTCTGGCGATCTCCATAACAGTGCTAAAGTGTTTTAACATTAATGAGGATCGATCCTGATACCCATGCTTATCCAGGTATTTACCAAGTCCCATCATATGAGCTTCGTCCATCCCGATATTTATGCGGCGACTGCTTACATGAGCCGACATAAAAGCAAACATTCGATCAATTAACTCATAAGTTCTGGGATCATCAATAAGGAGAATATCCTGGAAATCCACAAGCGGTGCATGTGCCTGCCATTTCAATGCTTGGCCGAGATGGGCCAGGGTCTGAATACAAGGAACCAGTTCTATGCCAAATAACGCGGCATACTGATCCAGCTCCCGAATTTGATCTCCAGTATATCGGCCTCGCAAATAGCCGAAATAAGGGTATCCCTCCAGTTCGTAGGTGTCTTCCGAATACAACTGAACCGTTGAATATCCCATAAGCGCTAAACGCCGGATCAATTCCTTATATCCTTGATAGTTAAGAACCGCATTTCGCGAACAGTCTACCATGAAGCCTAACTGTTCATAAACCGGCCGTTCATTAATTTCAACTCGTTCTCCACGGCGTACGTTCTCAAGAAATCGGCTGAGTGCCCGGATCAACTGATGTTCCTGTCCATACGCAATGGTGACCTGAGCCTCATCGTAAGATATTCGAATGCCCTTCCCTTGCTTCTTACAATTCACTGGTATCCCTGAGCGTTCCATTCGAATACTCAATATTCCCGCTACTTCTGAAACAGCTGCTAGCTGTTTCTCAGTTAACCCTGTCAAGTGAATGCTAAGGTTCATAAACTTTACCCTCCCAATCTTATAAGTATGCGGTCAGTAGCGCCGCACCGTCTAAGCCATACTTCAAATAATTAAACGGAAGATCCGGGCTACTTCCGCCCGGATCTTCTCTATTTATCCATTATTCAATACCTTGTTCCTTGGCCTTCTCATTTACTTCCTCAATCATTTTATCAAGGCCTTTTGCCTTATAATCGTTCACAATGCTATTCCAGTAACTCTCAACAGGTTCTTTGGAAAGCATGATCTTAAGCAAATCATCATGGTCAAGCACAGTAAATTTATCCTTTGTTGGGGTGGACATATAAGTTAACCGAATATCATATTCTGGAACCTTCGTATTATTCTGAATCCAGTCGATGTAATCGACAGCTTCTTTGCGGATTCCTTCGTTAGCAATCGTCGGGTTATCCATGTTATAGCTATCTGAAGTTTCATATGCCACCAAATTCTTCAGAAATCTGCTAGCTGGATACTTCTCATTTAACGAACCCTTTTCAATGACAACCTTCTGCCCATTTTCGAGCTTGTAATCTACACCTTCGATGCCATAAGTCAACAGATCCTTGCCTTCAGGAGACAACACATAATCATAGAGTGCCATGATGCGATCCATCTTTTTATCGTCAATCTTATTGCTGAAATAGCTTTCTGACCAGTATGTTTTAAAGATGGCATGTGAACGTTCACCATCAGGACCGATAAGCGGTTTGAGCGCCTTCACGCTCTCCGTCATATCCTTATCCGGATAAGCTGTTTTCCAGCGTTTTTCATACATATCGCTATTTAAATTTATGAAACCTCCACCGCTAAGGAGAGCAGCTGCTTTGCCTGCTACGAAATTGTCATAGGACTCTGCTGGTTTAACAAGCGCGATGTCTGGATCGATCAATCCTTTTTCGTACATATTCTTCATGTTTTGCAGCGCTGGCAGCGCATTTTTCGAAAATACAGCAGGGATAAACTTCCCATCCTCTTTGATCCATTTAAAATCACTGCCGCTTCCATCACTAGTAGCAACCGGGTTGCCATACAACCAGAAGAATCCGCCCAGCATCTTGGTAGTTGTCGTTGTAAGACCAGTAACATGCTTGCCTTCCGGATCCGACTTTACGATTGCATCAAGCATAGCTTCAAACTCTTCCCATGTCTCTGGTTCTTTGGTGATCCCAGCCTTTTGAGCAAGATCCCAACGATAGAAGACCATACGATCCAGTGCGCTCCAATCGACACTCGGGAACATCCGGCGAGGCACAGTATAATACTTTCCATCCACTCCTAATCCTTTAATATCTGGCGATTCGAAGTATTTTGCAAGATTTGGATACTTTGAAAGATCCGGGAGCGCTTTGACAACGCCTTGATTCACCCATTTGCGCTGATATTGTGTACCTACGGCGTCGATCGCGAAAATGTCTGGCAATTGGCCGGAAGCGGCCCACATTTGAATCTTCTGGGTATAGTCATCCCAAGACAAATTGACAGGTTTTAGTGTGATGTTAAATTTCTCCAATACTTGTTTAGCAATCGGGTCCTTTTCGAGGTTAGCAATCTCGGCATCTGCATCCCAAAACCCAAGAGAAATAGTCATTGGATCCTTGTAAGGATTATCCGTAGAGTTAGAAGAATTCGGAGATGTTTCACCGTTTGAACCAGCCTGCCCTTTGCCGTTATTGCCTCCACCGCAAGCCGTGAGTACTGAAGCGAACAAAGTTATACATAATGCCAATGTCATTATTTTCTTTCTATGCATGCTTGAAACCTCCCTTTATACTATTTTAGGATAGAATCAATCTATTTAAAATCTTTCTTATCCTTTTATTGAACCCACCATAATGCCTTTATTAAAATGCTTCTGCAGGAACGGATAAACAACAATAATCGGAATACTCGAAACTACAATCGCTGCCATTTGAAGTGCAGGTGTGTAGACCTTTCCCGTCTGCTCCTGCTCGGCCATCGTTTGTGCCATTTGGCTTAGCAAGGAATTCGAAGTAATAAGTGTCTCCCGTAGATAAATCTGAAGGGGTGCTTTTGCCGCGTCACTGATAAAAATTAATGCATACCACCATTCATTCCATCTTTCCACAGCATAGAACAAAGCAAAAGTCGCCATGAATGGAGCAGAAATTGGAATAATGATTTTGAAAAGAATGTACAGATCATTCGCCCCATCCAGCTTAGCCGATTCTTCCAAGCTTTCTGGAATGGTATTGAAATAGTTTTTCATAATGATTAGATAAAACGTATTGAGACCCGCAGGGATGATCATGACGAGTATATTGTTTACGAATCCTAGATCTTTAACGACTAAGTAAAAAGGAATTAAACCGCCATTGAAAAACATAGTGAACAAGATCAAGCTAAGCATTATGTTTCTGCCGGGCATACCCCGCTTGGATAATGCGTAAGCTCCCGCCACAGAGATTGTCATGCTGAACAACACGCCAACCACTGTTACGATGACAGAATTAAAGATGGAAGTCCAAAACTTCATATCCTGAAGCAAAAGCTTGTAAGCGGACAGGTCAAACGAAAGCGGAAAAATATAAAAGTCGCTTTTACTAATCGCTTCGAACTTTGCCACAGAGATAATAAGAACATTATAGAAGGGAAAAAATGTTACTATTGCTAGGAGCCCCAGCACCACGAATGCGACGATATCGAAAACACTCCACTTTTTTCTCTTTTTAACCGTTATGTCGGTCACTTGCTTCTCCCCTTTTCCTGCAGATTAATACAGTCCTTCCTCGCCCATCTTCTTAGCGAACGTATTGGCCGCCCATAAAAGGATTAGGCTGATAATGGACTTGACGACACCCACGGCGGTCATATATCCAAAGTCTCCTCCAATCGTGAATGAAGTCCGATAAATGTAAGTATCGATCGTGTCGGCAACCGAATATACCGGCGAACTATACAGGTTGAAAATTTGCTCGAAGCTCGAACCTTGGGTTAGTAGTTGTCCAACTTGAAGGATTAGCAGGACTGCGACTGTACTCTTCAAACCCGGCCA
This sequence comes from Paenibacillus sp. FSL R5-0928, assembly GCF_037970385.1. Classification (NCBI taxonomy): domain Bacteria; kingdom Bacillati; phylum Bacillota; class Bacilli; order Caryophanales; family Paenibacillaceae; genus Paenibacillus; species Paenibacillus sp. FSL R5-0928. The sequence continues at coordinate 4,151,021 of NZ_CP150225.1, forward strand.
TGCGATGTTTAGCAAACGGCGAAACCGGTTCGCTCCGTCCACTTCAGCCGCTTCAAACAGCTCAGGATTGATCCCTGCCAGAGCCGCCAGGTAAATGATTGAATCCCAACCGATCTCTCGCCACACATGCGTGATATACAGAACGGGTCTGAATGCACTTTCATCGACAAGAGGAGAATTCGGATCTCCACCAAACAGCATGATGATCTGGTTATAAATCCCGTCCTTGCTTAAAATATTGATAATAATCCCCGACAGTACAACCCACGATATAAAATGCGGGAACGTCAGGATCGTCTGAAAAAAACGCTTCATTTTTGTCCTGGAAAACTCATATAAAACAATCGCCAGGATAATGGGCATCGGGAAATGAGTGACCAGCTTCATCAAGCTGATAATGACCGTATTCCAAAACGCCTTGCGAAAATCGGGGTCGGTCAGCAGCGTTTGAAAATTCTCCAAGCCAACCCAAGGACTGCCCAGAATCCCCTCACTGTAATTAAATGTTTTGAACGCTAGCGTCACACCGTACATGGGAGCATAGCTGAAGAGGGCGTACCAGATTAACACCGGTAGAACCATAAGGTAAAAATACTTGTACTGTAAAATCGTTTTCCCTAAACTTTGCTTTGGAGCAAGAGTTTTTAAGCTTCGCTTAGGCGTTCGAGTGGTTACAGAATCAGCCAATCTTCTCCCCACCTTTCTGTATGAGATTGTTATGCTTGTAAGCGATTTATATGGTAAATTATATCGGGAGTGTAAATTCTCTTGTATAGAGAATACAACTCCGGTCATGTGGATTTTTCACACCTTGGCGGGTGACCTTCCCGTGACTCGTAATATCGGACATAGTGAGCGTAAGATAGTCCATACCCCCCTTGGTCCACAATCGCTAGGATAAATCTAAGAGCTCTATAAAGAAAGGGGGATTCACTTATGCGTTCAGTGATTATTGCAGATGATGAGAAGTGGATTGTAGAAGGAATTAAAGCAGGAGTGAATTGGAAGAAATACGGATTTGAAGTAATCGGCGATGCCGAAAACGGGCAAGAAGCCCTTCAATTAATTCAATCGCTTCGCCCCACCCTTGTTCTAACAGATATCAAGATGCCTGTTATGAATGGACTAGAGCTCATTCAACGTGCCAAGGCCATCGCGCCTGATACGATCTTTATCGTACTCAGCGGACATGCCGAGTTCGCTTATGCACAAAAAGCGATGAATTATGGTACTTTCGGATATTGTCTCAAACCCTTTGAAATCGAAGAAATTGAAGGAATGCTCAACCGAATAGCCCAGCAACACGATTCCAAGACAGTTAAAGAACAACCTATCCACGACTTCGAACTTTATGAAGCGGTTTGTTCCGGAGATCTTGAACGAATTAACTTATGGTTGGATGAGAAGAAAATACCCTTGTCGAAAGATACCCCTCATATCCCCATTGTTATCCAAGGGTTAAGTTCACCTGTAGATGTTGGGCAGTTCTCTTCCCTGGTCTTCCCAATGAGCCGCCGTAGGTATGGATACTTATTAGAAGAGTGCCAATACGAAGTCTTCCTCCAGGGTCTTGAACAAACAGAAGTTGTACAAGAGTGCGGAGTCGGGATCGGTCCTCCTATTTCGGATATACAACAATTGGATGCATCTTTAGAGTCCGCCTCTCATGCTGCTTTCAGTATGTTCACAACGGGGATGCCCGGATGTTACCGGGTGAATCCACAGCAGGAAATACCGATCGACGAGAAACTCAAAGAGATTTCCCGGATTCTTCATAATAAAGACCGGCTCGGTTTCATAGCAGCCATGGAATCGATAAAGAAATTATTCAAAGAGGGAACGTTCACCATTAAAGAAGCCTATTTGCTCTATACATCGATCCTCTACTTATTTCCTCGGGAAGGGACTCGGGTTAGCGGCCGTTTTTTTGAAGGATATGAACAGCTCTATTATCGGTACGGCACGGCTGAAGCTATGATCGATGATCTGATTCTTATGACACTTGATATTTTTATGAACAGAAACGAATCTGATATTTCACGAATCTCAAACCACAAAGTCAAAGAAATCATGTTATACATCCGCAACCATTTCAATCAAGAAATTTCGATCCAGCATTTAGCCAATCAGTTTTTTTTAAGTCCAAATTATTTATGCCAATTATTCAAAAAAGAGGTCGGCGAGACCATCATCGAACATATCAGTCGTTTACGAATTGAATACGCTTGTAAAACGCTGATCGAAACCAACCTTTCCATTTACCAAATCGGTGAGAAATGCGGTTTTCAGGATTATTTCTATTTCACACGAATTTTTAAACGGCATCTCAAAATGACACCTACACAATATAGGGAACAAAACAATGAAGACATTTAAGAGACTATCCATCCGAACTCAGGTTTTGCTATTCGGGTTATTTATTGTTGCCATTATCCCAATCATCGTATCACGAGTCTACCAACTATCAAGCGAAACTATCATTAATCAAAATACGCAATACAATACAGAGCTGGTCTCCCTCCTCAAGCAACGGATTTCTGACAACTATGCCAACGTTTCTTCCATGATGATGAATGTGGGTTACGATTCGACCGTCCAAAAGTTCCTAGTCGAGAATGATAAGCTTCGAGTCTACGATCTATCCCAAAAAGTTGAAGGATTGTTGAGCATCGCCCGAAATATGAACACGGATATCTTAGATATTATTGTTATCGGCAGCTCAAACACACGTATTTCCTTAGCAGGAAGAACAAAATATGCTATCGATCTTATGAAAACAGCTGAGGAGGATGGAATCGTTCATTATCGCGGATACAGTCCTCCAGACAAAGTCATCGACAAGAGAAAACTGCTTTTCGGGATGAACATCTTCGCTTCAGGTGACACGTCCCTATATGGTGAAAAAATTGGCTATCTCGCAGTTATTGTAGATATGAAGGCCATTCAAACTGAAATTTCTGAGTATCCCCGATTGGTCGGAACCAGCTTTTTTATGATGGATGATAAAGGCATGATCTACTCTAATAGCAATGAGCCGGAGGATATGCTCCAGCAGTTTCAAACTCGGGCAACTGGAAGGGATGGAGAGTCCATCGTCGAGACCGTTCATGGAAAGAAATATGCAATTCAGTCCTTTAGCTTACCGGAGATCTCTGGAAAAATCATAACCGCTGTTCCTGTCCATAATTTAATGAAAGAACTGGAGAAATTAAAGAAGGTCAGCTATGCTCTTCTAGCCTTAATCTTGCTGGTCGTCTCTATCCCCTATTCTGTGCTTATGATGAATCTCTTAAGACCGTTGTCTAGGCTTATGCGCTATATGAATCAATTAAAGGGCGGAAGTCTGGGGATATTGAACAACAAGGTCGATTTAAAGGGCTATGCTGAGATTGAAATCATCTCTCGACAGTTCAACGATATGACCACACGAATCCACGATTTGACGGACCAATTAATCGATGCTTCAACTCAACTTTATCTGACCGATCTGGAAAAGCAGCGGGCGGAATATTCGTATTTACAAAGTCAAATTAATCCGCATTTCTTAAGCAATACTTTAGATACAATCAAGGGCGTTGCGATCGTAAAAGGAAATCGGGATATCTTCGAGATGACTACCGCCTTAAGCACAATGCTCAAGTACAGCATCAAAGGCAAAGAGGAGGTAACTCTTGGGGAAGAGCTGAAAATCGCGGAATCTTGTGTGAGGATTTACCAAGGCCGTTTCCCGGACAAATTTACTTACAAGCTGTTGTGTCCCCAGGAATGGTTACACATTCCCGTGCCTAAAATGATCCTTCAACCTATTGTTGAAAATGCGCTTGGTCATGGGCTTGAGGCACAAGGACAAGGAATTTTGCTGATCTCCGTAGAGAAAAACGAAGCGGGGCTGCTTGAAATCGTGGTAGAAGATAATGGTGTAGGAATCGATACAACAAGACTGGAACAACTTACGGAGTTGCTGGCTGGTAAGAATATAGAATCAGGAGATCATATCGGTCTCCTAAATGTCAATAATCGTCTAAATCTTAAGTATGGCGATCCTTGCGGCGTTCTGCTGTATAGTAAGGAGGGTAGCGGGACGAAGACCGTTTTGAGGCTTCCCGGATCTTTAATAGATCCACAAAAAGCGAGAACATAAATAGGGAGGTTGCCCATTCAGGGCAACCTCCATTTCATATGTCTTTCATTCGCCGCATTTACTAGGATATTATTAAGCAGCCTATAAGGATGAGCTCAGATACTCTTTGGCATGGTAGGGTCCACCTTCCATAAGTACCGTCCATAATGGATCGATATCACAATCCATGGAACCCATCATATTATCATGCCATTCATTCAACAGATAGACAGCCTCCATACAAACGTCTTTACGCACTTCGGCAAGATTATGTTGTTCATAAGGATCATGCTTCAAATCAAAAAGCATTTCTTGCGGGAATCCATGGTGTCCGTCATGATAGGTACGTATATATAACCAATCCGCAAACCGAACGCTGCGTTGACACACATGCGCACATTGTGAGATTACGAGATACTCACGCCCTCCCAAATCCCCCTCCAGAATGGTACCTGCATAACTTTCACCATCCCAAGAAGCAGCCGCTTTCAAATTCAAAAGGCTTGCTAATGTAGGTCCTAGATCAAGGTGATAATGTAGCCCCTCCTCCACGATTCCCTTCTTGCCCCCTGGCCAGCGAACAATCATCGGAATACGGCAAGTCGCCTCGTCTGCTGTGCCATGTTCGGAGTAAATTCCTAGTTCACCCAGACTCTCTCCATGATCCGCAGAGATCAAGATAGCCGTATCTTCCATCACGCCAAGTTCTCTCAGCTTAGAAAAAACTTTTCCGAGATGCTCGTCCAGATACTTAACTCCAGCATCATAGTTGTCAAAGATAACACGCAGGTCATCACGGTTCTCTATCTCCTGCTGATGCCTGAAATGCTGCTGATAATGCGATTTCGCGAGCGCATTCATATCTTCAATACTATGCTGCCCCTTCTTATTTCGGTGAAGCTCAAACACGTCTTCCGTGATCCAATCGGGTAAAGGCTCCTTCTCGAACGGATTACCATAGCTCTCAGGTGTACGATAAGGTGTATGCGGATCCCAGAAATTCAGGTGCAGAAACCAATTTTCGGACTCCCCATTATCCTCAAGCCATTGAAGTGCCACTGGAAGCACCTGCTCTGCCGTCTCATGCCCTCTGCCACCAACATTAAACACTTCTTGGAACCCGGCGTTAAAGGTCCAAGCCGAGTGTCGTTCGGAGAAGGTGCTGATCGATGCAGTTTTCATCGCAGCTTGCCTTAATATAGCCGGAAGGCTCTCCATCCCCAACCGGTCATTGAATTCACGGTTTGCTCCTTCTCTACGCATATCAGCAGCGGTTCCGCCATGCCCTACAATCCCATTATGAATGCCAAATCGCCCCGACATTAAAGCAGAACGAGACGGCAGGCAAGGAGCATCTGAACAATAGTAGTTGGTAAAGGTGACACCTTCTTTTGCGATTGAATCGATATTCGGGGAGGTATTCCGATGATAGCCATAACATCCCAGATGGTCCGGGCGAAGCGAATCCAAATCCAAATACAAGATTCTCATGAGTTATTCCCTGCCTTTCCTTTTCATCGAAATGGTTACGCTCGATTCGGGCAGCTTAGAATGATCTGCTCATGCTCATAAGAGTAAATGAATATGGAAAGCTCCGCTATGGAGTAGCGATGTTTGTTTTTGTAAATTCGATACTTTTCCGGTACTCTGCCGGCCCCTTGCCGTATTCGCCACGAAATACCTTGCTGAAGTGTGAAGCATCATAATAACCACATCTCTGGGAGATATGCTCGATTGTATAATCCGTATATTCCAGCATTTGTTTAGCTTGCTGCAGCCGCAATTTTCGCAGCATTTGCATGGGTGTCAGTTTATATATTTTCTGAAATGCCCGGCTAAAATAAACAGGATTCATATGATAGAGCTTGGAAAGCTCCTCTCTACTAATCTCCTGATCAAGCCTCTCCTCCATATATTGCAACGCTTCATTAAAGCGGTCCGTGATAAAGGGATCTCGTGAAGAACGTCGCCCGCCAACCTTGGTACTCTCCATAATTTCATAAAGAAGAAAAAATGCCAATGAACCGACCTGAACATTCCTGAAATCATCTTCCTCCTGCAACCACAGGCTCCGCAACTCGTCAAACCTTCGCTCATATTCGCTTCGATCCCGGACCCGAATCACCTTGCCTAAAGGGAATAACTTAAAGAAGTCATCTCCGTCTTTAACTTTAGCGTTAATATTAAACAGATAATGTACGCCATCCGTTTTGGAGATCACATTAAAAGGCTCGTTAGGACGGTGGATCATCACATCTCCGGCAGAAGCAACATATTCTCCTTCGGAGGATGTCGTCAATACCTCACCTTTTTGGATATAAGAGACGGTATAACAAGACTGGACATAATCGAACAGGATCCGCTTCTGATATTGAATTTTTAGGACGTCCAGCACGTTGATGTCAAACTGACTATGGATGATAGAGGACAAGGAAGTTCCTCCTTCTTATGTAGTAGTCGTAAAAGTGCTTTAACTTGTATAATCAGCCGTACATCGAAAGCCAATATTTCCGGCAGAGCTGTCTGGAGTATTTTTGCTTCTAGCCGCCACCCGATAACGGTTGCAGTAAGATTTATGGCACAAATATGATCCTCCGCGCATCGATCTTGCGACACCACTTACTGGACCTTTCGGATTCACGGATTCGGAAGATAAATGATAGTCCTTAGTAAACCAATCCGCGCACCATTCCCACACGTTTCCTGACATATTATAAAGACCATAGCCGTTAGGCAGATAGGAACTTACAGGTGCGGTACCTGCAAAACCATCGCTGGCATGATTTTTATCGGGAAACTTTCCCTGCCATATATTACTGCGATGCTCTCCGCCTGGTTTTAATTCATCCCCCCAAGGATACCGTTTCTGAACCAGTCCTCCTCGTGCGGCATACTCCCACTCCGCTTCCGTAGGCAGACGTTTACCAGCCCAGCGACAATATGCATCCGCATCATGCCATGATAGGTGAATAGCCGGATGATCAAGTCGTTCATCTACATGGGAATCCGGACCTTCAGGATGACACCAATCCGCTCCCTCCACCACCCACCACCAGGGGGTTTGAGTGGCTACTTGGGTCACCTTTTTCCCAGTTTCCATGGATACAAAAGAATGAAACACGTAAGACCATCCAAAACGTTCCGCATCTGTAACATAGTTTGTTTCCTTGATAAAAACAGCAAACTGCTTGTTCGTAACCGCCGTTGCATCCATCAAAAAGGAAGATAAGGTAACCTTCCTAGTCGGCCCTTCTCCATCTGCGGGGAACCCTTCCTTATCATCCGTCCCCATAAGAAAAGTGCCTCCAGGGATAAGGATCATGTCCGAGAAATCTTTTTCCCCTGTTACTCCTTGAACCGTTGTGTTCTCCTTACAAACATCAATAGATTCTTGTTTCGCGACTTGATTTCGACTAGCTGAACAACATGCCCTTATATTCTCTGACATGATTTACCTCCAATCTGGAATCGTCCCGGCTCTGTCTAAAAAAAAGCTACCCCAAGAATGCCAGAAGCAACGATAATGGTGAGCGGATGCAGCTTATATTTCATTAAACCATAAAGTGCAGCGAATACAATGATCAACATGCCAAGGGTCTGCCAAGTAATAAAAGCATGTTCCACGCTATTTAAGCCAAAACGAATCGCAGCATAGGCAATCAAGCCTGTAATCACTGGCCGCAAACCATAAAATAACGTTTTAATCCATTGACTATCCCTCACCCGATAAAAGAAGACAGAAATAACAATGATGATTAAAAATGAGGGCAGAACCATGCCTAATGTTGACACAATCGCTCCTTCCATTCCGGCTATACGATATCCGATTAAGGTTGCACTGTTCGTCGCAACAGGACCAGGTGACATCCCTGCGATGGAAACTACCTCTTGAAATTCCCCTTCGGATAACCAACCCCCAGCCATGGCTTCATGCTGAATCATCGGAATGATGGCGTACCCTCCTCCAAAAGACAGAAGACCTATTTTTATAAAAGTGAAAAATAAATTCCAAATCACATCGCTTCCCCCTAGATGTAATACTCCGGATAATTCGATTCTTCATCAGAAGCTTTCAAGGACTCCTTCTCCGTTCGAACTTGGAGCCCTAAGAGCTGTTTAATTTGCAGATATACAAACCCAATACATAAACCAACTGCAATCACGTAAATGGGATTAATTACGAAAACCAGTAAAACAACCGGTATAACTAACGCCGTAACTGCGGTAGTCTTGTCAATTATAGCGTTCTTGGCCATTCGATATGCAGCTACTAGGATCAAAGCAAAAACAGCACCATTAATCCCTTTCATAGCGGCAATGACTTTTGGCTGGTCGGCCAGTTGGGAGTATACGGCGCTAAGCAAACAAACAATGATAAAGGTTGGAATCGTTATCCCTGCGATTGCAGCAATCGCCCCCTTCACACCAGCAAGACGATAACCAATGAATGCCGCTGCATTTACACCTACACCCCCAGGTGCAGCACCAGCTAAAGATAGAATTTCATCCATCTCTTCTTCACCCAGCCATTTTCGTTTAGCGGAAATTTCCCGTTCGATCATAGGGATCATCGCATAACCTCCCCCGAAGGTTACTGGACCAATTCGAACAAATACCCAAAACAACTGAAACAGTAGACTTATCCTCAGGTCTGTATTCGGTATCATATTTGTTTTCATAGTTGTTCTCATGGAATCCACCCTTTTATAATCTGTCGTAATTTCATTATATCACTTTTTCCCAAAATGGAATTAAGTTTTTTGAACGGTAAAATACAACCAAGGGTTTATGAGTTATACTATATTCATGTTAATAAATACAAACTATATAAAAAACGATCTTACAAGTTCATCCTATATATAGCTTGGAGGTATATCGTGGAAAAGCGCTCGACACAAATTCCATCACCAAAAAAACTTCTATACGACCGAATCGCCGAACAAGGCACTGTTTCCAAGTTAGATCTTCTACAGACATTTTCACTTACCAAAAGCACAATGACGCGGATATTGGATGAGATGACCGAAGAAAGCTTGCTGATAGAAAGCGGATTTGGAGAATCTAGCGGCGGCAGAAGACCTATTTTATACCAGATCAATCCTTCCTACGGTTATATAATCGGTTTAGAGATTTCCAGGGTGTATTCTTCTCTTGGTTTATTTGATATGCAAATGAACCCAAAATCAATTGTTCACTGGCGAATGGATCAGGCATTCACACCTGAAAGATTTATAGATCATATCAGTAATCAAATACGCGCTTTCCTTCGGGACCATCAGTTAGTGGACAGTCAAATCATCGGGATAGGAATAGGGGCTGTGGGGCCACTTGATCGGGAACATGGCTTGATCCTAAAGCCGCTGCACTTCCCTTCTTCGGGCTGGAACAATCTTCCGATTTGCAAATTGGTGGAGGAACGGACGGGGTTCAAAGCTTGGTTGGACAACGGTGCCAATTCCGCATTGCTTGGGGAACGATGGTCTATCCGTCACGCAAACATTCAGCATATGCTTTATGTACATGCTGGAGCAGGACTCCGCTATGCGATGATGTCGCATGGAAGTATTGTTCATGGCACAATGGATATGGAAGATGCCATTGGTCAAATGATCATCCAGACAGATGGACCCCGATTAAATCATGACGGGAACTACGGGGCTCTGGAAGCATTTGTATCTGTGCAGGCCATAGAACAAAGTGCACGCTCGGAGGCGAAAATGGACAACGATCTGATCCTCCAAAGATATAAAGTGGCGCCTGAGAAGCTGACTTATGATGTATTGGTACAAGCCTTTAGAGACGGTAATCCACATGCGCGTGAATTATTTACCCAAGCTGCCAGCCATTTCGGGATCGGGCTCGCTAACGTTATCAACCTGTTTCATCCAGAGACCATCATTCTAGGCGGTGCGCTCATTCACTCTCACGAGTTGTTTTTCCAAACAGCGGTGGAGGTGGCACAGAGAAACACTTACCGTTATCCTGAATACCAACCTCACTTCTCCCTAGGTATATTAAAAGAAGAAGCTGTGGTGACGGGTGCGGCAATAATGGCGAGAAATCATATGGTTCTATAGCATAACAAAAAGGTTGTTCCCAATCCTTTGCATGACTGTTGGGACAACCTTATCTAGTCAAAGCTATAATGCCTGACAGCAATTTTTGAATTTCTTCCCGCTTCCGCAGAGACATGGATCATTTCGACCTGGAAGTGGTTTTGCACTTTTCCTGTACTCCAGCATCCGCTCCGATCTAAGTCGGTTCGCCAGTAATAACATGCGTTCATAGGCGTGTGAGTAGAACATTTTGTAACTATGGCAGAAATAATCAACCTCAGTCCGATCATTAACATCAAGCCAATTCCGGTTGCGCGGACATCCCCCATTGCAAAAGCTAAGGTACTCACACTTATAGCATGATTCATTCATATTGGGCTTCATTAACAAAAAATCATCATATACTGGGCTGGTTAGCAGCGCTTTCAGGTCAGTTTGGCCGATATTTCCTAACCTATGCTCTTCATCAATAAAGAAATCGCAAGGGTAGGCATCCCCGTTCGTTTCAAGCACCATCATCTTCGGGCAACATGAGTTGTGAACGCATAACTCTGCCTCACGATGCATGAATACAAGAAGCATATTCTCAAAAATACGAATAGGAAGCTCTGGATACCCACCGTTGTACCAAAGGTCAAATGTACGGCATAAAAAGACTCCGTATTGTTCAGGTGTAATTCGGAAACGTCCCGCTACATCACTTTTCTGAGAAACAAAATCCATGCAGGGGATAAACTGAATATTCGGAAAGGTATGTTCTAGATAAAATGCCATCAGCTCCTCTGGTTTCGTCACGTTATCTTCATGAATCACCGTCAGAATACTATACTCCACACCCTCATTCTGTAAATGACGAATCCCACGCATAACTAGACTATAACTGCCTTTCCCCGAACCCGTTACACGATGAGCATCATGAATAGGCTCTGGGCCATCCAGACTAATCCCAACCAAAAAGTTATACCGTTTAAAAAATTTCGCCCATTTCTCATGGATAAGCGTTCCATTGGTCTGCAGTGCATTACTGATCATCGTATGAGGCGGAGCGTACTTAGCTTGAAATGAAATCACTTGTTCAAAATACGAAAGTCCGGCCAATAATGGCTCCCCACCCTGCCAAGAGAAAGTCGCTATCCCTGATGATCTTTTCATGTACTGAGCGATAAACCGCTCCAGAAGCTCCGTATCCATCACCCGGATCGGTTGCTGAGGATGTCCCCCGGCTGTACTGTAATAGCAATAATCACAGGCTAGATTACAATCCTCTGAGACGGTTTTCCACATGACATGAAGGGTCTCCTGCTTAGAGGTTTGTATACATGCAGTCATACGATTCTGCCCCTCCTATGTAATACTATCTTTGTAGAACCTAATTCCTATTTGTTCAATTAAATCATAGATCTGCAAGTCAACGATGAGTAAAACATCATAGCTGGTCGAATAACTGGGCATAAAAAAGCTGCACTCCCCATTGTCCGTTGGAACAAAGCAATAAGGGTGTGCAGTTTCTTTGTGGATGAGTCTAACTAACGGTAGTTAGAGACTAAGTCTTATTAATTACGGACGTATTCTCTATTTGCTGTTTCCAACATGGATTTCCAATCCGCAAACTTCGTCTCCCTAACAACATGACGATCAAAGAGTTCATCAGGTATGTCAGCAACATCTTCTTCTGTCTTTACTTGAAAGTTCCCTTTGGTTACAAACTCATCGAAACTTTTGTAATTGGAATACTTACTCATAAACGCTTCATTAAACAATTTCTCGAAAGAGATGTGATTGGGATCTTCTTGATACGTTTTCTGTCCTTGTAACTCATTCATCAATTCTTCCATGGTCATTGGTTTTTGTCTTCTCAAATTACCACTCCTAATTTTCTGTTATAGTTGTAGAATATCATGTTAATCCATAAATCACACGAATCCTAAGCTTACCATAATTTTGACGATTTCACCTTTCAAATTTCACTTAAAATGCAAATAGTCTGCCTCTATACTTAAAATACAACAAAAAACCTTCCTTATTCATAAGGAAGGCTTCTTATTATTAGGACAATTTCACCAGGCTGTAGTTTTTCTTACCCTTACGGATAATGATAAAACGTCCGCCGATGGCTTCGCTGGCTGTAACTTCAAATGCTACATCGCTAACTTTTTCACCGTTCATGGAAATTGCGCCTTTGGTGATGTCTTCACGCGCTTGACGTTTGGATGGCTCAATTCCTAGATCTACCAGCCACTCCACGATATTTTTGGACTCCAATGTCGTTTCGTAGGTCGGCATTTCCTTGAAGCCTTGCTCGATCTCGTCAGCGGTCAGAGATTTAATATCTCCACTGAACAGAGCGGCAGTAATGCGTTTAGCCTGCTCCAGCAATTCCTCACCATGCACGAATCTGGTCATTTCTTCAGCCAGTGTTATTTGCGCTTCACGTTTATGCGGTTCGGTTTGCACCTTTTCTGCTAGTGCATCAATTTGCTCTTTAGAGAGGAATGTAAAGTACTTCAGGTATTTCACAACATCACGGTCATCTGTATTTGCCCAGAACTGGTAGAATTCAAAAGCTGTCGTTTTGTTCGGATCCAACCAAATGGCTCCACCAGCTGTTTTACCGAATTTTGTACCATCGGCTTTCAGCATAAGCGGGATGGTAAGTCCGAATGCCACCGCTTCAGAACCTTCTTTTTTACGAATCAGATCTAAGCCACTTGTGATGTTCCCCCATTGGTCAGAACCACCGATTTGCAGCTGCACATCTTCATGCTGGAACAGGTGCAGGTAGTCCAGGGATTGCAGGATTTGGTAGGAGAATTCCGTAAAGGAAATTCCGCTGTCCAATCTGCTCGCTACAACATCCTTGGCAAGCATCGAATTGATACTGAAGTTTTTACCATAGTCACGCAAAAATTCGATAACATTGATTTTATGCGTCCAATCGTAGTTGTTCACCATGCGGATTTGATTGTCGCCATCAGTCACGAACAATTTTTTCATTTGTGCTGTAAGTGCATCAACGTTGGCTTGGACTTGCTCCAGCGTTTGCAAAGAGCGCTCGGATTGACGTCCACTTGGATCACCGATCGTTCCCGTAGCCCCACCAATTAGAATAACCGGACGATGTCCTGCCAGCTGGAATCTTTTGAGCACCATGAATGGAATCAAGTGGCCAATATGCATACTGTCACCAGTTGGATCTACACCGCAGTACAGGGATACCGATTTTTGATTGGTCAGTTCTCTAAGCCCTTCGGCATCTGTTTGTTGATTGATGGCATCGCGCCATTCTAGTTCGTCGATAATATTCATTGCCTTACACCCCTCAAAATTAGTAGTTATCCTATAATGAAACATCAGTCCGCCAAGCGGAAACGGCTTTGCCCTCCTGATTAGGACGGTACCGTTTCAGCGAGAAATATAAGGATCATTGATGAAGTGAACCCTATAAATCCTTATATTTAAAAAGAAAAAAATCGTCCCCTTGTCTATTGTAGACATAGGGACGATTGAATAACCGTGTTACCACCCAGATTGCACCCATGAAACGCTTATGCTCAAGCATACCATTGATACCACTCTTGACGAGATATCGTTCGCCATTCCGCTCGGTGTTACCCGAGATACTCCAAAGTGTAATTCGCAAGCTTAGTGTGTACCGGGTTTCATCAACCCCCGGCTTTCTGGAACAGGGACTAAGTTACTACTGGGCTCCTTCAACGTATATCGTATATAAGATTACAGCCAGTATAGTGAAATAATTCTTTTATGTCAACTATCTTCAGCAGAGAATGCCGTCACACACTTCTACTGTAAAGCGCTACTAGGCATTCCCACTTTTTTTCTGATACAATTACGAAAAAAGAGGTGAACGAATCCGCATGCTAGATCCTATCGATAACCATATTTTGATGCGGCTGGCCCAAAACAGCAGAATTTCCTATACTGATCTAGCTAAAGAAGTCAGTTTATCAAGTGTCGCGGTGAAAGACCGTATTGATCGGCTAGTCAATCAAGGGATTATTGAACAGTTCTCGATTGTCATCAGTGCCGAAAAGTTAGGAAAGAAAATCTCCGCCTACCTGGAACTTGAAGTAGAACCTGCTCATTTGAATCATATCGTCGACGTATTAAAAGAAAACGAACGTGTAGCTGTATTATACGAAATGACAGGACCTTGTATTCTGCATATTCACATCTTAGTTGAGAATCTTGAAGAGATGGAACGGTTTATGCATGAATCAATCTATTGTCTGGATGGACTGGTACGTGTAGAAAACCAAATTTTATTGAAACGCCACAAAAATCAAGACGGCTTAAATATATAAGAAAAAGAACCGCCTATAAAGACGGTTCTTTTCTCATCTGGATTTTTATTAGAATTATCAAATAATTGCTATTTCGTCCTACTCTGTCTTAGCCAGCTTAGCTTTATAAAAGTTCACGAAATATTCGCTGACCACAACCTTCTCATTCACAACACTTAATGGGGCTACAAGCTTCACTGTCTCTCCGTTGTAAATTCCCGTTGTCGCTCCAACCTTCATCTCCAGTACATTGCCATTATAGCTCAGCGTAACTGTCTTAGTGGCTGGCTGCCAGCCAACCTTTGCTCCAAAGTTCTCAAAGCTGCTCCGTAAAACCACGGGCTTGCGCTCGGAATCGCCGAATTGACCTTTATCAATTAAGGCGTGAACGCCCCAGTTTCCATCCACCACTTGTGTAATTCCAAAATCAGCTGACACCGACATCAGAGAGTACGCTTCATCTTCGCTCAATTCCATTCCATCCATTAAAAAATCTTTTGTTTTATGAGCGGCATCCTTCATTGCTTTGTCGATGGACGAGTTGTTGAAGATATCCGTCTGAGCACTAGCCCCCAGCTCCTCCAAATAATTGGCGTAGCTGAATCCATGCACGACCCACTCGTTCTCATTTTCAAGTAATGGGAAGTTTAAACCTTTCAGCTTGTTGTTAAGCGATGCTTTTTTATGAAGAATAACTTGTATATCCCCAGTGACCGATGTCTCAATCGCAGTACCGTTAATCTCCGAATCGCCTTGACCGGCATGCGGGTCACCGATCGACAGTAGTGCACCAGCTACGGATACAGGATAATACATCGTTGCACCTTCGGTAATCCGCCAATCATCTACGTTACCGCCGTTGTAAGAAGGTGGAACGGAGTCAACAACATCCGCTTCTTTCGGCGCCACACCCATTGTACCAAAGTGGAGACGCACCGGAATTTTCACACCTTTTAGCACATCGAAATTCTTATCAATCGTTTTATGGTCAACGATAACACCCGGGTAGTCAATTGTCGGGTGCACTTGACCATCCGGATCGGTTTGCACAGACCATTTGTAGTTATATACAGCTGTTGCATAATCTGTTCCACCCTCCGTATCCATCTCATAGATGGTTACTACCTCACGCTTTTTCGGCTCCTCCACCATATCTCCGTATAGATAACCCCAGTTCGCCGCGGCATTCACGCCATATGTTTTTCCAGCGTATTGTTCATTTCCATTAGGTCTCAGCTTCATGTCCAGAATCTTCACTTCCAGCACATCCCCTGGTTCAGCACCTTCTACTGCGATGGGACCCGTCATAATATGTACGCCTGGCCCGCGGAGCGCTTCGTTCTTCTCCCCTTCAATCCAGTGGAAAATATCCTCCACTCCCGCATCTCCTTTAATCATCCGCTCGTAATCATCACCAGAGTGATGTGTAATAGCCTCAACCGTTACGATGTCTCCCGAATGTACAGTCAGAGCTGGATCTCCCTTACCAATATTCCCCCATCGAACAGTCTCCGAATTCGCCTTCAGAACATGGGTTTTTGGCTTATACGCATCATTCATTGTGTTAGCATACATGACACTGGATAACGAATTCACCACTAAAAACATGGATAACGTGACGCCTACATTACGAATTATTTGTTTTTTCATACGAAAATCCTCCATTCCTTTAATTAGTGTTAGTTTTTGTAACATTTGGTGTTTCTGAGTATAACAGATGACCTGAGGATTAACAATATAAATATTTTCACGAAGTTTGGTTTAAATAATAAATAGGAAGTAGTCTTTCTCTTGAATTATCCAAGTTAACTCCATAATAAAAAACGCCAACACATATTAGTCCATAGTGTTTGGCGTTTGAATATCCAGTCTAAAGTGATGCACTAATTTCATTTTTGATCAGTAATGCTTCTTGTAGCCCGGGTTACAATCCGCTTTGTTTCCTTGGTATCTGATAGGTTCAACCATTCATCACAAATTTGCTGTACCCATGCCGGATTGCTTTTGCTAGCATCATTTAACCAATTGCTTACAGAATCCTGAACGTATTTTGCCGGATCAGAGTTAAGCGGTTCTAATAGCGGTAGGGCAATCGCTGGATTTTCTTTGAGCGCTGTAATATGCTTTGCCCATACCCCATGTGGGCGCGTCAATTCGACCGCAAATCTCCTAATATTCGCGTCCTGGTCATGAACCCAAACCTTTAACAATTCAATGGACGCTTCCAGCTCGGCAATGACTGATTCCCTCAAAGCCATCCAAGAAATCTCACGCACCCCAAAATGACCATCCGCTGCAAAAGGAAGGATTGCTGTTAGTTTTTGAACTAGACTCCATTGATGATTCTGCCCCACGATATAAGCAGCCCAGCAGCGAACACTATCGGAGTTATGATAAGCTAACACAGCAAATAGTCGGGAACGTTCCAGCTCTGATTTACAGTCAAATAGAAGCTGCCACTCACGTGAAATCACCGGGATGAGCTTCATGATTTTCTTTTCCGATAACGCATTCAGCCTTTGTAAAATTGGTTTAGCTTCCTGTTCAAAACCTAGCTCATTCAGTACATTTTCCAGCAATATAAGATGATCCACAGCAAGCCATTCCGTTAAATTCACGCTCTGTAAATATCCTTTATTCAGCAGTTCTACAATCTCAACGGGAATTTCAGTAACCTTCCGAGCGCCCTTCCTGTGTTCCATGGAAATCGTCCCTTCACTATGATTTGAAAGCTTAAATCACCTTCATGTCATAGCTAGGATACCGTTGTTTCTAAAAATGAAGCTGTAATCTCGTTTACAACTCGATAGCTATGTTATATTTCTTTCCAAAATCTTGTCTCGCTGAACATAGATAGTTCTGAACCCTGTCTGAATAACTTCCGCTTTCACCAATTCTTGTAATGCCACTGTTACAGCCTCTCTGCTGGCCCCAATTAAATTAGCGATTTCTTGATGCGATAGAGGAACATTAATTTTGTAACAATTATCCTTATGCTCAACCCCATGCTGATCCGCTAACTTTAAAAGAACGCACAATATTTTATCATGCAAATTTCCGATGGCTAGATTTTGCGTTAACTGACTCATACTTTTTATGCGGTCGCTCAATACTTGCAATAATGACATCATAAACCTAGGCCGGTGAGAGATGAATTCTTCAAACCTTGCAGGATCAATTGTGCAGATATGGCTTTCCTCAATCGTTTCAATATAATGTTCCTTCGTTCCAAAAGAAATCACACCCATTTCACCAAAAACATTGCCTTCATTAAGGATATCCGATGTAAATTGCTTACCGTTTGCATTTAATTGGTATAAACGAAGCTTCCCTTTTTTCACAAAAAACAGTCCTTCAGAAAAGGTTGACGGTGTTTGGATATATGTATTTTTGGGGACTACTGTTATTCGCGTTAATTCTTCCATTTCAATTAGATCTTCCAGTCCTAACGATTGAAGCAAATTGAATTGAGATAAATAATGAATTTTATCCATTGCCCCTCCTGTATAAAATGTTATTCATTTCTTCAGTATACCTTACTAAAAAAGCCACGTCCTAAGGACGCAGCTTACTAAATTACCGATTACTTGCTTCCCAGCGCGCTACTTCTTCCCGAACACGTGGGGCCACTTCGGTGCCCAGCAGTCTAATCGCCTGCATAACATCCTCATGAGGCATCGTGCCGTGCGGCACATGTAAAAAGAATCTCGTAATTCCCACATGCTTGCGCAGATGAATGATTTTATTAGCAACAGTTTCTGGATCACCTACGTAAAGGGCGCCATCTAAGCTGCACGCTGCATCATAATCTGCACGATGGTACGGAGGTGTTCCTTTTTCCTTCGCCCGCACATTGGTCCGGGCATGCGTTGAAGGGAAAAATTTCTCCAGCGCTAACTGATTAGTCTCCGCTATAAACCCGTGTGAATGCGAAGCGATTGGATATTTTGAAATATCATGCCCGGCTTCAGCTGCTGCTTTTTTGTAAAGCTGCACATGTGACGCATAATCCAGCGGTAGAACATTCCCTATAATCGCTAAAACAAAAGGCAAACCTAGTGATCCTGTGCGGATCGCAGACTCTGGACTTCCTGCACTCCCGATCCAAATCGGTAAAGGATCTTGAACCGGACGCGGGTAAATCCCCAAATTTTCTATAGCTGCTCGGTGTTTGCCTTTCCAGGTCACTTTTTCTGACTTTTGGATGGCTAATAACAATTCCAGCTTCTCATTGAACAGTTCTTCATAATCCTTCAGATCATATCCGAATAGAGGAAAAGACTCTGTAAACGAACCCCGGCCGATCATAATCTCCGCACGTCCGTTCGAAATTCCGTCCAGCGTTGCAAAGTCCTGAAACACACGCACCGGATCGGCTGAAGACAGGATCATTACAGCACTGCTCAACCGGATCTTAGTAGTCAACGAAGCAGCTGCAGCCAGTACAACCGCAGGTGAAGATGCCGCATAATCATGCCGATGATGCTCACCTACTCCGTATACATCTAATCCCACCTCTTCGGCAAGTACAATTTCCTCCACTACTTCACGTAGTCGTTCTGCATGACTTATTGTCTCACCCGTTTGGACATCAGGTGTGGTCTCGACAAATGTGCTTACTCCAAGTTCCACTATTCATTTCCTCCTAATATTCTGCACGATGCATTATTCTCTGGATGTAAAAAACCATAAAGGGACTACCTAATTATTCTAACTAATTTAGTTCCCTTCGACTATAATCGAAGTTCATCTAATTAGATCCCCCTCACTATAGATCGGACTGAGGAGCCGTTATTTTAATAATTTCATTCATTTTGCTAAATTATCGGACTTAGATGCAGCTATTCGTATAAAGTAGCTTCCATAATGTGTGTTTTTATGGAAATAAGCGCAATACAGTCCGAAACTATCGTAAAATCAACTAAAAAGTGAAAATAGCTGCAATACGGTCCGAACAAACAAAACCTCGTGTGAACTGACTACAATACAACAATTATACTGGGACTTTGCCGCCAATGTGCCAGAGTGTAGCTAATGTTAGGTAACGACGAAGTTTGTTTAATTGTATTTTGTGCAACTATATACGCTTTGAAGGTAGCCTTTGTGAATTTAGTTGCACTCTGTACACTTAAATACGAGCAATTTCCTCAATATGGCGGGATTCCAAAATAATAGTTGTAAAATATACAATTAAACTGCCCCAAAGCTGCGAGCATAAGACTTAATTGTACTTTTTACAACTATTTTGCTTTTTTAATGAGAATTGAGAGGATGCTGCTAGTGCGATGTAATCGCGATGTAATTAGCGAAGGAATCGCAATTAACACAAAAACAAAAAAAGACCACTAATCACCTAAACACAGACGATTAGCGGCCGGTCAAATCCAAGCTAGTTTGCATTCCCAATACTCGGAGTTATCGGCTTATCCAGCGATTTCGGTGGTTTGCTTGGGTTTATCCCAACGCCGATCCGACCGAATACATACGCTCCGCCAGGAATTCGATTCGCTAAATTCATTATAAGTGCCGAGCCTACCACACAACCGACAAATTGCAGCAGAACACTAAATAGTCCAAGGTTTTGCAACCCAAATGAAGCTGGAAGCTTGACGAATATAGCCAATAGCAAAGGATGAAGCAAGTATATGCCAAAAGAGTATCTGCTGCTCCATTCCAGTACACGTGGCACTTTCTTCATTTTCGATGCCACGGAGAAGAGCAGCAAAATCATGCTTAAGGCGAATAGAAGCATATCAATTCTTTTGGAGCTATGCGCCGTTATCCAGCCTTGACTATTCACGAACAGCACAAGCGCACCTGTCAGAACCGGGAGCGTGTATACGGCTATGCGGAACTTTTTTAATTTTTCCCGGAACCACAGCTCATTTCGTCCCAAGTAATAGGCTACTGTAAAGTAAAAAATCCAACCAGGTGCGAAAATCCAGTACATTTTATCCCAGAAATAATGGGCGGCAGCCGTATCTGCGGGCGTAGTAAAGTTGAAGCAACCCAAATAGATAACGTTAATAAGGAACGATACGATTAGAATATTGCGGGGGTTAAGCCGCTTCGCATACGTCTGAAACCAGAGGAATAAAGCATAAAACTGAAAGATAATCAGTATAAAATAGCCATGGAAATCTCCAATCAGCAAATGACGCCAGAGGTAATACCAAAAAGCCTGCAGCAAAGGAATGCCGTCACTACCCGACATCTCCAATCCTTTTAGTCCTGCATACAAGGTCCCGAAAAAAAAGTAAGGCAATAAAATATACTTGATTCTTTTCTCCCAAAATCTCGCTGGAATTTCATTGGGATAGGCAAATGACAACACGAATTGGGAGATAAATACGAATACAGGTGTGCCAAACGTTAGCAGTAAACCCACCGATTCTACCCAAGGTGTATTTCCATCGTCATAAACCCGATAAAGAGCATGCAGCAGGGCTATACTTAAGCAGGCTACACTACGGAGAACGAACATTTCCGAGTTCATTTTGCGTTCCATGCGGAGTGCCCCTTTCAATGGGTGCTTTTAATGATCTACTGCGCTTCCTACACTTAAGCGGTCAGTTATTGTTTTTTCCAGCCCGGTATGAAAGGTATGGTTAGGGAACCAAGACAATAATTCCTGGGCTTTTTGATTGTTTAAATAGCTATGGAGAATATCCCCCGGACGAGGCTCCGCATAGGTTGTCAGGAAATCCCGACCCGTGATGTCCCCTAATATCCGAACCATCGTATTTATCGAGGTTGGTATTCCGCAGCTAATATTCATCGTCTCATTATTCACTCTGCCGTCGGTCTGAACCGCATCAACGAACGCTTGCGCCACATCCTCCACATAGACGAAATCTCTAGTCTGCTCACCGTCCCCATAGATAACAAGATCCTTCCCTTGCTTTATCCGATCCAGAAAAACGGAAACAACGCCAGCTTCTCCGTGCGAACTTTGCCTTGGCCCATATACATTAGCGAGACGCAGAATCGTATATTTCAGCCCATGTAAGCTGGCAAACATCCGAATATATGACTCTGGTACACTTTTGGATACACCATAGCAGGACTCGGGATTTAAGGGATGCTGCTCATCAATGCTCAAATATTCCGGGTTCCCATAAACCGCTGCCGATGAGGCATAAACTAGCTTTTGAACCTGATGGATCTCGCACATGCGCAGTACATTCAGCGTGCCAACAATATTCACATTCGCATCAAATAACGGGTTCCGCTGTGATTCTCTGACGTCGATCTGTGCAGCCAGATGAATGACTGCATTTGGCTTTTCAAGGTTAAACACCTCATGCAAAGTCTCATCCCGAATATCGTACTTATACAAAACCGCAGCAGAATTCATATAAGTCAGACCGGAGGCTCCGGATACATTATCTACAATCACAGTTTCTATGCCCTTTTTTATTAGCCGATCAACCACATGGGACCCAATAAAGCCTAACCCCCCAGTTACCAATACCTTCAAAATAAAAAACTCCTTTCGCCCGCTAAGAGTGATCTTTGTACCGTGCATTCCCCGAAAAATTCACATAAAATACAAAATCAAAGTATAAAGGAGTGAAGTATATGGCTACTGCCCCTATTCCAGACAGCTCGGTGACTACGTCCATCCTTTCTGATGGTGCGGTCACATCTATTAAATTAGACCCTGAGACTAACGGTTATGTGAACGTCCGATCGTACGGCGCTGTAGGAAACGGTATCAAGGACGATACAGTAGCGATTCAAAATGCTATCAATGCGGGAAACGCCAAAAACAAAGTAGTAATCTTTCCTCCTGGTGTATATAAGGTATCTTCGGGACGCATGCGTAACCCCTCCGTCCTCGACTGGTGGTGTCTTCGAATTCCGGCCAAAACGAATTTAAGCTTTGAAGCCGGCTCCAAACTTGTGCTTGCCCCGAATCCACCCTCAGACACTAGGGTTCTAGTAATCTTAAATGCCTCAAATATTACAATCGCGGGCACCCTTGAAATTGATGGAAATGCATCGACTGTTAAAACAGCCGTCAACGATCAACTTCACGGCTTGTTCATATCTTCTTCGCAAAATATAACGATAGAGTCAGTGTACTCTCACGATTGCTATGGAGATAATATCTTCATTGGGGGGACAGAAGAAATCCCCTCCGTTAATGTGCACATCGGATATGCACGCTGTGAGACTGCTGGACGAAAGAACTTTGTGGTCCATTTTGTAGACCAGCTTCATGTCAACAGAGCAGTCCTGAATAATAGCCGCGGTGGCGCACCGGGTTTTACTGGCGCTAACTCTCTCGATCTTGAACCCGACGTCTTTAAAGGAACGCGCAGCTTTTATCAGCGATTCGACTCCTTGACTACCATTGGTTTCGGTAACGATCTATCAGCAGGGCTTACAGATGCTATCGCTAAACTCTGGACACTCGACATCGGTTCACTAGATATGCGTGTAAGCGGATCGGTAAGTCCTGCCTTACTGTCTTATGGACTGACGCTGAAAATCAATCATTTGGCTATCCGCTCCACCGATCATAAAGCTAACTTCGGTCTACAGACGATCTATTCACAATTTATTGATATCGCTAGCGCCAAGTTCGATGGCATCGGAGGCCCTGCGATCTATGCAGCGTTTAATGCTGCCGGAGGTAAACCAAGGTTGCATATCGGTTCGTTAGGAATGTACGGCTCGGGTTCCACCTTAGCAAGTGGTGTCCGAATCGACGGGGGAGATCTTTATGTGGGGACGATGGATGCACAGGACTTAACGGGCAGTACTTTGCATTTATTCACAACGGAGTCTGACGTCATGGCTACTGTCGACAATATGATCGTCCGCAATAGCGGAACCAATCAGGTAGTGCTAGTCTCTTCTTACGGTGCAGCTAAACCATCTCTGCGCCTCAATAATGTAGCTGTGTTCGATACCCGGGCAGTGAAAGTAAAGCGAATTCTAGAATTCGAAACACTAATCGGTATGCAAGGCACATCACTAGGTACCTTGTATAATCCTTATTCGCTTCCTGAATGGTTCTCGACCTACGGTAACTTCAAACGGGCCATTCGCCTCACTGGCGGGGCAGTGTTGCCCGCGGTGTTCATAGTGGAGGGTTCGCCCGAGGGAGTCGTAACCGCCCCAGTTGGCAGTCTGGCCATGCGAACGGATGGCACGGTACAAGCCACTTTGTATGTGAAGGAAAGCGGATCAGCTGCCAGCGGATGGAAGGCTAAATAAGATGAATCAACGGTATTGGTTACATGTCTCTATCGCATAAATGACACGTTCCAAATCCTCATCCGATAAAGAGCTTCCAGAAGGCAGGCAGACACCTGTTGAAAATAAGTTATCTGATACACTGTATTCCTCACTGTAAGGATAGTAGTAATTGCTCTCGAACAAGGGTTGTAAATGTAGCGGTTTCCATACAGGCCTAGCTTCGATATTGTGCTGTTCCAGACATGACAGAAGTTGTCGTGAAGAGAACCCCGCCACTTCTTCATCGATGGTCAGCGCACTCAACCAGTGCGTGCTGCGACAATTGCGTGCTTCCGGCATAAAACGAAGACCCGGTATGGAACCTAAACGTTCCCTATATCGCCGCCCAATAGATCTGCGCCGTTTAACTCGCTCTTCAAGCAGTTCTAATTGACCGCGTCCTATAGCTGCCAACAGGTTGCTTAACCGATAGTTGTATCCCATTTCGGAATGTTGATAATGAGGGGCAGTGTCTCGGGCTTGCGTAGACCAGAAGCGCGCCTGATCTAAGGCTTCGGTATCGTCGGATACGAGCATGCCCCCACCTGAGGTTGTAATAATCTTATTTCCGTTGAAAGAATAGATTCCGAATTGGCCCCAGGTTCCGCTGGCCTTGCCTTGATAGAAAGCACCTAATGATTCGGCAGCATCTTCAATCAAGGTAATTCCATATCGGTCAGCTATTTCTACAATGGGCTCCATATCTGCGCTTTGTCCGTATAAATTGACGACAACAGCCGCTTTTGGCAGCAGTCCTTTGTCATTCAAATCTTGGCAGGCCCGCTGAAAAGCTAGCGGACACATGTTCCAGGTCTCAGGCTCTGAATCGACAAATACGGGGGTGGCCCCCAAATATAAAATAGGATTGGCGCTAGCAACGAACGTGAGCGTTGAACAGATCACGTAATCTCCTTGTGTGACACCGGCTAGACGAAGTGCGAGATGAATCGCCGCCGTGCCAGAGCTTAACGCTAGTGCACCCTTTGATCCTGTGTAGGCGGCCATCTCCCGCTCGAACGCATCGACTTGCGGACCAATAGGAGCAATCCAACCAGAGTGTATCGCCTCCTCCATGTAGACCTGCTCACGTCCACTAATATGCGGCGGGGATAACAAGATTCGTGGCAGAATGCTCGTTTGACGAATGCTCATGCGAAGCTCCTTTCTCCATTTGGACCGATTTCTCCAGATGGAATACATATCATATCGAGATCTGGATGCCGATAGAGCGGAAAGTAACTTCCTGATACTCTAGTGTCACAAAAGGATATGATCCGCTCATACAACTCTGGAAAAAAAATTCGTTTACCTAAGTAATAGTCAAGGGGTTCCAGTTGTGTCGCGAATCTATGCTTGAATTGAAATAAGTCGTCATTCCCCTTATATCCCCCGCCAAGATGAAAACGTTCAAAGCCATTTTCCATCCCCCACTTGGCTGCTGCGTGAATTAGCAATTTGGTAGGTGACCACTGCAGATAGGCGCGATCCCAACCACATAGGTGATAATGCATCCACGGTCGTTCATGTAACACGATGCTGGTTGCCACCGTTTTCTCCCCAACCATAGCTTCGAATAGCTCTACTCTCCCCTCAAGTAGATAACTAGTATCTTCTATAAATTTTTTGGGGAAATAATAAAAAGAATCCGCCTGTAAATCATTTAGTGTTCCGTAATACAATTCACTGAAGGACTCAATACGATCTTTCAGATTGGAATTCCGAATTGTAAAGGGCGCAGACTTTATTTTGTGAATATTCCGTTTATGATTGCTGCCATAATGCCGGATGAGCTCTGCCTCCGAACCCACAGTCAAATCAATATAAATTGTATTTCTATTCCACTCGGTAGTAAGCCCGCTTTGATATTCCGTAGCGTTGCCTATTAAGGGATGAAATCTCACAAACTCAGTCATGATCTTTTTCTCTCTACAGTAATCCGTGAACGTTTCACTGAATTGCCGGTACAGCTCACTTCGTTCGGCTCCTGGAGGGAGATTCGATATCGGTCCCCCGTATCCATAAGGTGTACTAATGTCGTACCAATCACCTTCAAGCCCCAGTTGGATTACAGCAGGAAGATGGCTTATGGAACGAAGCAAGTAAGGATAAATGATGAGCTGGTCTCCCTGCTTGAATACAAACAGCTCTGCCTGCTGGTGCTCTCCGTCCTCAAACAGCCGAAAAAACGCTGAGGAGAAATAGATATCCTTCGTCTCTAACTGGTTCAAATAGGCATCCCATTCCTCTGAACTAGAGCTGCCTAGCACGATGAAGTTACTCATACAACACCTCTTGATTCTCCAATATTTTGATCATACGTATACTTTCAGTGCTTAAGATTAGCTCGGGGTCTCGCTCACGCAAATAAGCATCTGAAGAAAGCAACAGCAGCCTTTTCTCCCGGTCTAAATCCATTAATACGTCTGTCAAAAGATTGCAGCCACTCCACCCTCCACTTTGCAGCTGGATACGATAATACTGTTCACCTAACCGGCCCACTACTGAAGTCTCTTCCTTCGTTCTAATCTTAAGAGAAGAGAATCCATACTTTTGATGATGTGCTTCTGCCATCGGGTAATCATCTATGATGTACGCCAATGCTTCTCTATCCCTATCAATCGATGGAGCCAAATCTCTTACATACCAGTAAGTCCGGCCTTCCTCTGCAAAACCAAGCCGCAAATACCAAACATGAGCTTGCTCATTCCACGAAAATACATCAAGTGCCAGCTTCGAAATGCCATCCTTTTGGGCTAACGTCTCCCCGTAGGCCATAAGCTTGCCGCCGATGCCGTCTTTTCGATAAGCTGCGTCCACATTCAAGTTATTCAGAACCAGCATCTGCTCCATTCTTCTCCATTCAGCGAATCCAATAAGAAGATCTTCAGAATAGGCACCAATCAGCAGTGTTGCTGAATGGCTTCCGCATTTACATGCTGCTTTCAAATATTCGGGATAACCGCCACAGGCGAATATGGTTTGATTGTAGACCGACTCTGGCAAGTTGCTCTGTAAGAGCCGGCATGCAAGGTGAATATCATCTTCCTGAAGCGGACTAAACCGCAAATTCATGCCGACCCCTCCTTTTGGTTCATTCTGTACTCATCGAGCGGCAGACTATGCTTACCCGGATTGGCCACAACGTCATCTTGGCGGATAACCTTCAGCACAGTTTTACATAAGATCAACGCATCTAATCTAAAGCTCAGCTTCTCAACATAGGTAACGTCATAGGAGAGCCGCTGTTTCCATTCCGAAGTATTACGTCCAGATACCTGCGCCAATCCCGTGATTCCGGGTCTTACAGTGAATCGCAGCCGCTCCCGTTCAGAGTAATGCGGGCTGTAACGGATGAGCAAAGGTCTTGGTCCGATCAGACTCATTTCTCCCTTCACAACATTCACTAATTGCGGCAGCTCATCCAGACTCAGCTTTCGAATCAATCCGCCGAATTTGATATAACGCCGAGCATCCGATAACGGCTGGCCTTGCGCATCATACATTTCAGCCATGGTTCGAAACTTGTAGATGTAGAAGGGTCTTTCTCCCATGCCCGGCCGCTGCTGCTTGAACAAAATAGGACTTCCCAACTTTATCCGAATCAGCAACGCCACTACAGCCATGACCGGACTAAACACACCTAACATAAAGATCGCTCCCACCAAATCGAAGCCCCGCTTCATATGGCGATACATGGTAGTCATCCCCCCGCCTTTCTCTTATTCCGTAAAAAGACGTTCTGTGAGTGACTTTACCTCTTCCGAATTAGCACTCCAGTAATACACTTTAGTTCGGACGAGCGGATCTAGAGCAGAGCTGTTATGGCCAGGAATCTGTTCGTAAGCAAAATCCGCGGAATCCATTCCCTTGAATAGCCAAGCTAAGCT
Source organism: Paenibacillus sp. FSL R5-0928 (assembly GCF_037970385.1). Classification (NCBI taxonomy): domain Bacteria; kingdom Bacillati; phylum Bacillota; class Bacilli; order Caryophanales; family Paenibacillaceae; genus Paenibacillus; species Paenibacillus sp. FSL R5-0928. The sequence continues at coordinate 4,178,634 of NZ_CP150225.1, forward strand.
CATCAAATCACTGTCACTAAAACTCGTATCAATAATGTCTTTCTTTTCACGCAGTAGCAGTCCAGCTAGATCAGGAATATGCTCCGGACTTAATAGCTTTTTGGCTACAGCCCGAACGATATTGAATTGCTCCCGTTGGCGGCTAAAGTCACCCTCCGGAGTCGAGTAGCGCTCCCTTGCTAAATAAAGCGTGTGGGCACCATCCAGATGCTGCTCACCTTTCTTGATGGTGATCTCCGGAGTGATGGTCACATCCTGATCAATTAGCATATCGATCCCGCCAATCGAATCGATGAAATCACGAACACCGGAGAAGTTCGTCTTGATGTAGTAATGAATAGGAATATTCATAAAATCACTAACGGCTTGAATCAGTGTCAGCGTACCCTGCTGATTCCCACCCTTTGTCTCACCAACGATATGTGCATGATTGATCTTGGTATAGCCGACATTCTGCACATAAACCCGCGTGTCCCGCGGCACAGATACGATATTCACCTTCCGTTGATCCGGCATCACATGGGCAACCATGATCGTATCTGCCCGCGAGCTTTCTCCGCCCCAAGTGTCTGTTCCAATTAGCACTACATTAAAGGATGAGCTTTTCTTGTCTGCTGGGGATATCGCCGCAGCTGGAGTTTGTGTAGGCGTTGTTAGGATAAGCTCATCCGTTTGCGCTTGTGGGGCTGGTGTGCTGAGCGACTGTACCCTCTCTTCATTGTCCGTAACCAAATTAGAGCTAGGGATCGTCAAGGGGTTAAGAATCGCCTTGTTAAAACGATGCTCTGGATTCAATATCCCTCCAATCCAGATCCCCCCAACTACAACCACAACAAGAATAACAATCAGGCTGTATCGTCCCACCCGCCGCATGCGTGAACGTTTACCTGTAATTGGCTTGTCGCGCTTGCCCCATAATCTTGTCATCCATGAATACTTAGTCGACTTCATAGGTCAGATTCCCGCATGAACTTCGGATTTAATGCGTTCAAGATCATGTGTGCCCACCTGCGTTTCTTCCTGAAAACCCGAATAGCTTGGAATTAGCTGCTTTAGCAGTTTTTTGATCTGATGACTGCTTGGCATCAGTTCATACCGTTTGCACAAGTTCTCCAGAACCCCCAACACCAAATTCAGTTCAGATCTGGAGACACTTTGCGGGCGGCTAATCATAATACGGTAGTTGTTAGTGACCAATAACCCTTCTTCTTCAGTCAAAAGCTCCTCAAACAATTTTTCTCCAGGACGAATGCCAGTGACCACAATGGGAATATCTTTGTCAGGCTCGAGACCCGACAAGCGGATTAAATCCCTCGCTAGATCGTATATACGAACTGGCTTACCCATATCCAGCACAAACACTTCTCCCCCTTGTGCCAGCACACTTGCTTGAATAACCAACTGTACCGCTTCGGGTATCGTCATGAAGTAACGCACCATATCCATATGTGTAACCGTCACCGGGCCGCCGTTTTCGATTTGTCTTTTGAATAACGGAATGACACTTCCCCTACTGCCCAGCACATTACCAAAACGTACAGCAGCAAAAACCGTCTTGCTTAAGGAATTCTGATCATTAATGATCATTTCCGCGGCTCGTTTCGTGGCACCCATAACACTGGTAGGATTAACCGCCTTATCCGATGAGATGAGGATGAACCGTTTAGCGCCATATTTAGCACTCGCTTCCGCTACATTCCTTGTGCCGATCACATTATTTTTAACTGCCTCTACTGGATTCACCTCCATAAGAGGAACATGCTTGTGAGCAGCGGCATGATACACAATGGAGGGGCGGAATTTTTGAAAAACGTTATCAATCCGCGATACATCCTGAATGTCCGCTATAATGGGATGAATGATCTGATCGGGATATAACTGCCGCAATTCTTGTTCAATAAGATAAATGCTATTTTCTCCATGCCCCAAAAGCAGCATTTCCTTCGGACGGTACGCAGCCAATTGCCGGCATAACTCCGAACCAATTGAACCGCCTGCACCGGTGATGAGAATACACTCGCTTCCCAAATTCTCACGAATCTCTTCCGTATTAATTTCTATTGGGCTTCTCCCCAGCAAATCATTTACGGATACTTCACGGATCATGTTAATGGCCATTTTCCCGTCCAAAATATCGGTCATACTGGGCATTAACTTGATCTGAGCTTTGGTAGATTTGCAGATTTCGATGATCTCCAGTAATTCCTTTTGTGGAGCCGTAGGCAAAGCGATGATAATGAACGAAATATCCAGCTGCTCGACTGCCTGGGGAATGAAGTTACGGTTACCGACAATCGGTAACCCCATAAGCTCCAGCTTGCGCTTTGAGATATCATCATCTATGAAGGCGACTGGGTTCATGAATTTAAATCTTGAATGCTTGATATCTTTGGTAACGAGGATGCCTGCTTTCCCTGCCCCTACGATTAGCAGATTGCCTTCGGATGAACCCTTTGCCCCCGCTGTTTCAAATCTATCGTTGATGAGACGGTTTACTAAACGTAAGCCGGCAATGCCGAGAAATACGTATCCCGCTGCAAAATAAATCGAAATCGGCAATCGATAAGAAGGGACGAATACATGCGTAGATACATTGACAGCGACCACTCCACAGAGTGTTAAAGCACTCACTTTTAGCAGCTGCAATAACTCACCTATACCGGTGTATCGCCAGATATTGTTATACACCTTGAATCCAAATGAGAACGTTGCGTACACCATAATGTGAATGAGTATCGCCCACGGAAGCATCCACATGTACTGCTCAGGGATTTGAAAATCAAACCGAAGTAAAAACACAAGCCACACTGAAGCCGCTATAATTCCCGCATCCAACATGACTAAACGTACGATCCGCATTTTCATCACTTCTTTCTCCCTAATTAACTAATTATTCGTTTATTCGTATGTTGTCTTATATGCGAGAATGAATTATCTATCTGCTGTCAGACCCGGTTGTAATTCAGACGGAAATGGCTTTATCCCTGGTTCATTCAGCGCTTCTATATAAATCGAGTCCATTTCACAAAGCACCGCAGGCAATCCATAGCGAATAATCCTGTCCTTATTCGCTTTCCCCATTGCTGCGGTCAAAGCTGCGTCCGCTCGCAGTTGAACCAGTGCTTTTGCCGTAGCAGCAATATCATCTACTGGAACCAACATGCCCGTTGACTCATGCTCAATCAAATCGCGAATGCCCCGAATATGTGTGCCGATCACGGGTTTACCTGCTGCCATCGCCTCCATAATCGCCCGGGGTAACCCCTCGCGATAGGACACGAGTGCCGCAACATCACACGCTTGTAGCAAATCCGGTATATCTCTTCGAAACCCCAGAAAATGCACCTGATCCCTAACCCCTAACCGAGTAGCAAGTTCTACAAGAGTTTGCTCGAAAGGACCTTTACCTGCGAATGCTAGATGAATATCGCTTGCTTGATCACCCAAATGATGTAGTGCTTGGATCAACTGTTTTTGGTTCTTGTTAGCATTTAACTCAGCGACGCAGAGAACAACGAATGAAGGATTATCATTGTATCTCTTAGGTAAATCAAATAGCTGGCGACGACTTTCCCCCTTCATTTTTGCAACTTCATTATCCCTCTCACCGCTACCGTATACCTGAAGATCAAGCCCGACTCCACTCACATAAGTTACTTTTTTTCGGACAGGGAATTTTTGAGCGCGCTCATAATCTTCACTATTGATAGTGATCAGCACATCCGTCCAACGGGCCATCAAATACTCCAACGGATAATAAAGCATCCAGTTCAGAAGAGGAGCACCTTTAAAAAAATGAAAACCATGAGCTGTATACAATAGGCTGGGGACACCTGTTCTATGGGCTGCAATCCGTCCGAGAATCGAAGCCACTGGTGTATGTACATGGACGAACTGAAATTTTTCCGCTTGGAAGCTTTTAGTTAAGATCCGCAGAGCCGTCCAATTCTTCAACTGTAAAGGACTTCGTTGTATAGGTACGTCGTGACATACAATTCCCCGCTGTTCCATGCGCTGTCTGGCTTCGCCCGGCTGAGCGTAAGCATGGACTTCACACCCTTTTTGCTGCAATAACGCCATGTAAGGTAAATGAAAACTCTCGAAATGCCCATATATGGAGGCTACAAAAGCAACCTTTGCTTGTAAGCCGCCCTCAGCTGGGATACTCCCGATGTCCTTACTTGAGCTTTTATTGAGGTTGCTCTGCTCGTTGTCGAAGCTTGCGCCCAGCTGACCTTTCAACGTGTTGGGTTCGATAGGGCATCTCTCCTTTCAGGTTTTTGTCTGTTAACCGGATGCAAGCTCCGTTCATCGCCATCATGAACCACCAATACCGCTGGAATAACGCCTCAATGCCCATCGATAACCCAATCATCGCCGCATGGGACAGCAGCAATGCCATAATAATCGGTCTATGAATCGGATCTGCTGCACGATAAGAACGGATACCCACAATGAAGAACCAAATCATAAATCCGCCATATACAATCAAGCCCAATAAGCCGAATTCAGTCAAAAACCATATAGGGGTGTTGTGGATAATAATGCGCAGTTCGTAATTATAGGAACCAAGCCCAATGCCTAATAACGGACTTTGTGCGATCCAATCCACCGCTTTGTCAATGATGTCAAGACGCGACTGGATCTGGGAAGGTCTGCTGGACATAGACTCCAGCACATTTAGATAAGCGGTGCCTTTATACAGCAGCAGAGCTATAAAAGCCACCCCAAACCCCATACCGATCTTGATCAGTCTGGACGGTTTGGTAATCAGAAGTGTAAGTAATACTAGGAACAGACCAATCCAAGACGAGCGCGAGAAGGTCATTATAATGCCCCCGGCTAAGCTTATCGTCGCTAGTACGCTGACCCATCCCCGCAGCAGCTTTATCTTCTCCCCACTCGTCATGATATGAATGGCAAAAGCCGTCACCAGCAATCCCCCGTATGCATTGGGATCAATTAACATGCCGGACAACCGCCCGTCTTGCACCATGAACGGAACCTTTACTCCGCTGAAAAAAGCGAATAGGGCAACACCATTTAAGAGCAGCACACTGATCAGGAAAAATCGGAGCATTTTATATAACCGTTCCCAGCTATCAGCTGCTTGCACAAGCATGATGTAGGTCAACAAAAGGAGAATAAATCCAATATCTTTTTGCAGCAGGGCGTATTGAGTAATGAAGCCGTTGCGCCAAATGGATACAAAGGAAGCTAAAACAAAAATGAACAGCATGCCCCAATGCCATGAACTGAATATCCTCCGGTCCAATTTGAGATGGAATCCAGCGGCAAATAAACCTAACATTAAGAAGAGATCCGACGGGGCGATACGGAAGGCTCCCCCAAAATCAATCTGCGCCGGAAGGCATATGATGTACCCCATGACCGCAAACAGAAATAAATTGTGCATGGTGTAGGGCTTCCCTACAACAGATACAGATGTCATACAAGTCCCTACTTTCCTACTTTCCTATAAAACAAGAACTTATGCTGCCGCTTCCGACTGTTCCCGATTTCTTGCCTTTCCGATGACACGATACAGCACAACTACACTGCCAATCATCTGTACAAATAACGACGAACTAGCTCCCATCGCAGCACCTACTACCCCGTAATGAGGTACGAAGATCAGACAACACAAGCCATTAGTGAATGCTGTGCACAAAAACAATGGAATCTGGGCTTTGTACCTTCCGGTAGCCGTTATGGCGTACCACAGGTAGGATGAAATAAATACCAGCATGGTGGACGCCAGCAGCCAATGAAACAACCCTAACTCTCCTGCCACGTCTGAACTGAATAATACGGTTAACAGCTTGTGGCCAAACAACCACCCTATCAAACAAGCGACCGCACTAAACCCCAAACCCATCGCTATCATTCGGCTGAGTAAAGTGACAAACTCCTTGTGTCTCCCGCCTGCGTGCCACCTGGCAAGACGTGGTGTTATGGCTTCACCAAGTGCGGTGACGACAACATTGCAGGCAACAATCATATATGAGAGTGAAGCATAAATACCTAAGTCATGCTCCCCTTTAAAATAGGAAATCGCATATAATGGGATATTCGTATTTAACGACATCAACGCCAATACCACGCCTAGCGGTGAACTGACGATCAGTAAACTCCATAGGCTTCTTTTGTTGAAGAGTGGCCTGAGAGAAGTGTATATTCTCGCTTTACGAGCATCATATCCAATCGTTATCGCTAACCATCCGATTATCATGACTAACAAGGCAAGAACAAGGCTCTGTGTAGGGATAAATACGAGGATGAAGATTAGAATGGAGAATAACCCTTTTGCCATTCTGGAGATTGAGATTTGATCTAATCTCTCCTCCTTTTGAACGATGCCTAATAAAATATCACTGATTGATTCAACGATTCTATACAGACCGATGAAGAAAATAACCAATACTGTATTCCAATCCAAACCACTTATTATGCAAAAACCTGCGGTAATCGTAAACGCAAGGGCAGTTGTTATCAGCCGTAAGCCCAGAAAGTCTCCAAAACTGTATTTCCCCGATGAATCAACGATTAATACGGAACGAAGATGTAGATGCGACAGCATAAAGATCGGAGCAGTAACTGCAAGCCCTAGCGAATATTGCCCCACGATTGCCGATGACCCGAATTTATTCAGCAGGATCACAATCACAAACTGAGCACCAGCGTAAGTGATATTCCCGAGCAAATAACGAAGAGAAGCAAATGACATAGACGTCAGACCATTCCAGAAGAAGAGGCCCACTCGGCAAAATCTTCACCACGAATCTTGGAACGCCTGCTCTTTTTCCGATAATTCAATACGGCTCCCAGCAAATGTGCTCCCTGCTGCTCTAGCAAGTGCTTGGCAGAACTCGTGTGCTTTAAGAGCACTTTTCCGGATTTCACAACTAGCAATACCCCCTCAGTCATCGTTGCCAAAATAAGGGCATCCGAAAATGGCATTAATACAGAGGATGAGTCGATAACAATCGTATCAAAACGCACGCTCAGCTCTGCAAACAATCGCTTCATTCCTTCAGAGCCTAGTAATTCAGCGGGATTTGGTGAAATCGGACCAGAGGTCAATACAGACAAACCTTCTGCTTCCTCAATAGAAATAATGCAATCCTCTAAGCGGGTATGATCCACTAAGATACTGCTAAGCCCGATCCAATTAGGCAGATCAAATGCCTTATCCACCGTTGGCGTACGTAGATCCCCATCAATGAGTAGAACTGTCTTACCAGCTTCTGCCATGGCAATCGCCAGGTTTATGGCTACCGTTGATTTCCCTTCATCCGGAAGCGAGCTTGTGACTAATAAAGAGCGGATCTCTCCACCAACGCGGGTATAACGAATATTGGAGCGTATGCTTCGGAATTGATCTCCGCTAGATGACTTCGGTTGTTCCAGGCAATATAATTTTGGCGTTTTCTTCTTCATAACTGGTGGCTCCTTCTGCTGATTTGGTTTTCGCTTTATTCCGCCGTTTGCGTGGCTTTAATTTGCCCACGGTTCCCAGAAGCGGAAGCTGCAAATCAAGCTGAATATCTTTGGCACTTCTCACGGGTTTCTCCATCAATTCCCGGAGGATAGAGATTGCGATCCCGGTAATCAGCGACAATCCGAAGGCAACAGCCATATTGAAGACGGGCTTAGGTGAGACAGGATCAGAAGGAACCTTGGCACGGTCGAGAAATACAACATTCTCCACTCCCATAATCGATTGAATATTCGCATTAAAGGCCTCTCCGAAGCCATTCGCGATATCTGTTGCCCGTTGAGCTTTTGAATCAGTCACAATTACCGTTGTTACGAGTGACTCGCTATTGGTTCTTGTCTTCACATTTTTGAGTAACTCTTCTGCTGTCATTTTTAGCTGCAGCTTTCTGACGACCTCTTCCGCTATCCTGCTGCTTCGAATGATCTCCCCGTAAGTAGTGACCAGCTTTTGTCCGGCCATAATGTCATTAATTGCTTTCTGCTGCCTGTCCCCTTGAATAAGTATAGAAGCTGTCGCTTCGTATTTCGGCTGTAAAACGTAATAGCTAACACTACCAGCGAGCCCGACTGCAGCGATACATAATACAATAATGAACAGCAGCCTACGTTTTACTAGTTTCAAAATGCTGCCCAGTTCGAATTCCATCGATCATTTCTCCTAACTAGTTAATGTATTGTCGCCTCTTTAACAAGATTATTGTTGTATATTCATATTCTCTTTCTCTCAACATATGTCCAAGTCCGTACTTAAAATTTAAATGTCAAAATATTAAAGAGCTCATTTAGCTCACCTGTTAAAATCCAACAAAAAAAGGTATTCTCCAGCCAAATCTACTGGTAGAATACCTTACATATAATCTATCTAGTTCAGGAATGTACAAGTGTAGTCAACACCATCAGGAGATATCTTTACGGTTCAGAACATGATTAACATTGCTTAACATGCCGGACAGGATACCCGCAATTGGGAATACTGCCCAATTGATGTCCCAGCGCCCATAGACAAAACCCGTGAACAGAAAAATCGCCGTCGCCAAAGGCCATAACACAGCCCCAACAACTCCAACAAATCGGTTCTCTTCCTGCTTCTCTGCAATGATATTCGGCTCCTCCAGCAACTTCGTATAAGTACCCTGGATATTCCCGTAATAGATGAACAGAAACACCGCTACAGCCGCAATAAACAGAAAAGCAGCGACTCCATAGGGAGCATAGTCATCGTTGACATAGCTAGTGGTGAAGATAAAAGCCGGCGACAGCACACATAGGCAGACTCCTGTAATCAAAGAAAGACGGTAAGTCGAAGCATAAAGACTTTGGCTCCGTTGTAGCGCCATCTTTAGAGCGTAAGGCAGCTGAAAACCTTGCTCCAGACTCTTAAAGCGATCCAGCTTCATTCCGCTGTGTATAAACATCCCGACCGCGATAGCGACCAGCACGAACATTCCGACCAGCCCCAGCATAGAACCTTTATCACTCATAACAGCCTTATTTTCAAATATTGTATCCAGGGTGATCAAAAACGCCACTCCGCATGCGCAGAGAAAAACGCCGATACCCGTCCATAATCCAGCGCTTCGTCTGGCCGCCGCATAAGCGTAAACCTCTTCTTCCGTCAGCACCGGAATAGCCTGTTCCGGCGCAACTGGATCGATGCCAAGCTCCGCTGTCAGCTCTTCAATATTGCCGAATTCCGATATGACGATACCAATCGCCTCATTCTCCGACTTGCCAGCAAGCTTCAGCTCTAGGTACTTCTCCTCCATCCCGGATAGCAGCTCTTGCTTCAGATGTTCCAGTTCCTGAGTCTTTGGCAGACCCGCAAACATATTATCCAGATATACTATGATCGTCTCCATGCTCTATCACCACTCCTTGATAAATTGGTTTACAACTTGCTGCGTAACCTTCCATTCCTCACATTTTTCTCGGTAATAGGCGAGACCCAACGAGGTAATCCGGTAATACGTACGCCGCTTGCCAAGACTCTCATCCAGATAAAAGGATTCTATATATCCGTTTTTCTCCAGTCGGGTGAAGGCAGAATATAACGTTGTCTCCTTCATGACATATTTCTCCTGCGTTAACTGCCTGATATTTTTGGAAATCTCGTACCCGTAAGATTCCCCGTCCAGCAGCATGTAGAGGATCATCGTATCATTGTAGCCGCGTATAACATCACTGCTGATCAAGAATATCCCCCCATGATTACTTCATCTGTCGTAGTAGTTGCAGTATAGCATAATTACTACGACAGATGAAGTAGTTAATGGAAAAATAGGCCAAAATAATTTGAGGACCGAACCTTCTTTGATTAAAATCAATTGCTTTCTGCGCATGACGTAGCTTCCAATACGGAGTTACGTGTACGAAGGTTCATGCCAGTAGTATTTGCGGGGACGGGGGTGTTTACTAGTAGGTTGTTTGCGAGGACGGGGGTGTTTACTAGTAGGCTATTTGCGTAGACTTAGATAATTACTAATAGGCTATTTGCGAGGGCGAGGGTGTTTACCTCCCCTTACTTTGGCGGACGAGGTACTATCGGACTCAGTTGACCTTATTCGTAGAACTTCCCCACTTTGCTGATCCTATCGGACCCCAATGCACCTATTGGCGCACAAATCACCATATTCGAGCCTACTTCTAGGGAATAGCTGCACTGGAGTCCGAAACTACGCTGGAACTGCGAAAAATATGCTAATAACGTTATTGGGGTCCGTTAGCCTTACTTGCCCAAATATCTATTGTAGCAACAAACCAACGCTGGTTTGTTTTCCTTTTTATTGAATCTTAATACATTAGTTAGTTAATTACCCTGGACGAGGTACTATCGGACTCAGTTGACCTTATTCGCAGAAATCCCCCACTTTTCTGATCCTATCGGACCTCAATGCACCTATTGGCGCACAAAACATCATATTTAGAACCCCTTCTAGGGAATAGCTGCACTGGAGTCCGAAACTACGCTGGAACTGCGAAAAACATACTAATAGCGTCATTGGGGTCCGTACCACAGTGGACGATTATGAGTCGGCGATGTGATTTAGATGTCGATTGGTAATTTTGTTGATGTTGTTGTTGTAGATGTTGATGATGTTGATGATGTTGATGATGTTGGTGATGTTGATGTTGATGGTGATGGTGATGGTGACGTTGATGTTGACGTTGATGGTGATGGTGATGGTGACGTTGATGTTGACGTTGACGTTGATGTTGATGTTGTTGATGTTAATGTTGGTGATGTTGATGATGTTAGTGATGTAGCTGTAAATTCAAGCGAGACTGAGTGAGTCAAAGTCAGCAAGTCAAAACACAAAACAGCGGTTCTCCCATATTGGGGAGAACCGCTGTTTTGTTGTTTTTTTATAATTAAAATAGTTAATCATTGCTAAGGAATACACCAGCTTGAATACGTTGATCTATTAATGTCGCGTACGGAGCATGCGTCCAACAAAATAAAGCATTTGTTTACGTGTGAAAAAACGTGACATTTGAGCTGAAATATAGTTTGTAAATCCTGGGACAGCAAACACTTTTTTTGCCTGAAGCGACCGAAGAGCCACTTGAACGACATTTTCTGGCGTGTCTCGTTTCCCTACCGAAGCTTCATCGGCTCCTACAACATTAAAAAATTCTGTTTCCGTAGACCCCGGACATAACGCAAGAAATTGTACGCCCCGTTTCCGATTTTCCTCCCATAGCGCTTGTGTAAATGATAATACAAAAGCTTTTGTCGCTCCATATACAGCCATATTAGGAAGAGGTTGAAATGCTGCTGTTGATGCAACGTTTATAATCACTCCGCTTTTTCTTTTTAACATCTCTGGCAAAAACAAATGGGTCAGATCTACAACCGCCAATACATTTAGCATCACTTCTTCATGTTGTCTCGAACCAGATAGTTGTTCAAAAAGCCCATGCGTAGCAAAACCTGCATTATTAATAAGAATATCAACGTTCAAGCCACGTTCTACACATTGTTGATAGAGCCTGTCAGGGGAACCTTCTTGAGATAAATCAGCAACTAGAACCTCCGCTTGAATTTGAAATTCTCGTTGTAATTTTTCCGCTAAAGCAATCAATTTATCTTCAGAACGGGCGACTAAAATTAAGTGACTTCCTTTGGCTGCAAGTTCTCGAGCAAACGCTTCACCTATACCCGAAGAAGCTCCGGTAATCAACGTCCATTTATTTTGAATTGTAATCATTGCTATCATCTCTCCCTTTAATGACCATCTAGAAACACTGTTTCAATAAGAATCATTGTATCCAAGTGAGGTTGCGTTGTCAAATAAAGTTCTACACATTTAATTATTGGCTATTTCTCTTCTACATCAGTAAAATAAGGTTTAGAAATAACGGCTATCTAAAAAAAGCTAAAGTAAAGTTCTAAGGAAGTGAAACTACATGCAAAAATCGTCCGAAATATCTTCTATAGATGCTCAATCTGTTACAACCTACCCAAAAGCAAAACAACAGCATGCGGAAACATTAAGACTGAACATTATCGAAGCCGCTGCGGCCATCATGCATGAATCCGGACCCGAAGGTGTAACTATTCGCAAGGTTGCTGAAAAAATGGAATGTCCCACAAAGATCATTTATAACTTGTTTGGAAACAAGGAAGGTTTAGCGAAGGAGCTTTTTTTGCAAGGGTGTAAATTATTAGCTGCTGCCTTTCAAGCGGTTCCAAAACAAGATAATCTAAATTTATATCTTCGCGAGCTTGGACAAGCTTATTGGGATTTCTCACGGAATCATACCAGCTATTATATGGTTATGTTCGGAGGGGCCTTTAGTGAATTCAAACCGGAGGAGGAAAGCTTACATGCTATCTTTACGGCACTACAACAAGTGATAGCCCTTATTACAGAAGCGATCGAACAAGGGTTTATTAATGAGAAAGACCCTCTCCTTGTTGTTAACCTGGTATGGGCGTCATTGCATGGCGTCATTCATCTGCATTTGGGTGGACATATTCAAAATGAGGAAACGGCTAAAATATTGTATGATAGATCGGTCTCCAATTTAATTCATACCTTCTTTAAAAAAGATAAGTAATTCTAAAAAGCCTCTTTGCAAGTCCCTCCTCAACAAATTTAAGCCGTAATCTTGGGATATCCTTTGATCACGGCTTTTTCAACATAATAAAAAACACAAAAAAACGGCATTTCTGCCGTTTCTTCATCTCTAATTATGTCCGGCGCATATATGCACGCACAGTAATAGGTGCAAAAACCGCAACAATCACAGCGGCTCCGATAAGTGAAATAGCGAAATCCCAGCCTACGGTTCCAGAGTTAGCAAGCTGCCGGACAGCTGACACAAGATGCGAGATTGGATTGACTTTGACAAACCATTGCAGCCAGTTAGGCATCGTATCTACAGGCACGAAGGCGTTGGATAGAAACGTAAGTGGGAACAGCACAATCATTGATATCCCTTGTACGCTGGAAGCGGTTCGGGCAATCACACCAAAGAAAGCGAAAATCCAGCTAATCGACCAGGAGCAGACAATAACCAAAAGCGCAGCAATTGCGACATGCTCCAGACCGCCATCAGGTCGGTAACCCATAATATAGCCCATGACAAAAGTAAGCACAGTTGCGATCGTATATCGAATTGTATCTGCCAACAAAGCTCCGGCTAATGGGGCTATTCGGGCAATCGGCAATGACTTAAAGCGGTCAAACACCCCTTTATCCATGTCTTCCCGCAGTTGGACACCAGTGACGATGGAGGTCGTGATTACAGTCTGCACTAGAATACCAGGAATAATAACGGGCAAATAGCTCACTACATCTCCTGATATGGCTCCACCAAAAATATAAGTAAACATTAGTGTGAAAATAATTGGCTGCAGCGTTACGTCGAACAATTGCTCGGGTGTGCGACGGATTTTCAATATCCCGCGATAAGCCATCGTTAACGAGTTACGAACAGATTGTTTGAAGCTCGTATGGTTTTTCAATTGTCGGGTCGCACCTGGACTAATAGTAGATGTTCTCATACTCATGCTCTTGCTGCCTCCTTATTAATTGATTCTTGTGACGCTTGGGACGGCTCATCCGTAACTCCATGGCCAGTGATCGTCAAAAACACTTCATCAAGCGTCGGTTTCTGCACACTCATCTCCGCAAGTGGAATCCCCGCTTCGCGGAGTGCAATAAGCAAATCAGTGACTAAATCAGCGTTCGCCATCGGTGCAGTAATTTTCCCAGCCTCATTCGGCACAATAGACTGGATATGCAGCACATGTTCCACAATCCGGCGCGCTTGAGCGATATCTTTAAGATTTTGGACTTTTAAGTGCAGCGAGGTGGTGCCCACTGAAGCTTTTAGCTCATCCACGGTGCCTTCTGCAACGACATGGCCATGATCAATAACTGCAATGCGATCTGCCAGCTGATCGGCTTCTTCAAGATACTGTGTAGTTAACAGCACTGTTGATCCTGTGTTCACCAACCGACGAATGGTATCCCACATTTGCGAACGTGTCCGTGGGTCCAGGCCTGTTGTTGGTTCATCCAAAAAGATAAGCGGAGGCTGGGCAATCAGACTCGCTGCAAGATCCAGACGTCGGCGCATACCGCCAGAGAAATTTCGAAGTGGCCGTTTCGCCGCCTCCGTCAGACCAAACTCTTCTAACAACTCCGTTGCCTTTTGCCGCGCCTCTGCCCGCCCTAACCCTAAAAGACGTGAAAAGATAATCAGATTCTCTGTAGCACTAAGTGACTCATCCACAGAAGCATATTGTCCCGTAACCCCTATCAATTGCCGAACAATCTGCGACTCCTTTACCACATCATGCCCGAAGATTCGCGCCGACCCCGCATCCGGCCGAAGTAACGTAGCCAGCATCCGAATTACCGTCGTCTTTCCAGCCCCATTGGGACCAAGAACACCGTAAATTGTGCCTGCCTTAACGTTTAGATTTACTTCATCAACTGCGCGATTGTCACCAAACGTTTTGACGAGCCCACGCGCTTCGACGGCCCAATCTCCAGGGTTGGGCTCAATTATTTTTTTGCGTTCATTTACCATTACAATTCCTCCAACGTTTTAGTTTGTATTGTGATGGTAACTCCCTTTTATAAACTGAATTTAAACAACACAAAAAACCGGAGAGCGCGATCTCACGCCTCCCGGTTTATTACTTCTCCTCTGAGTCAGCCTCAACATATTCTTTAAGCGCAAACAATTTATTAGCCCAATAACCTTCAAAAAAGACAAGCCAATCTTGCAGCTCCAGCAAAGGTTCTGGCTGAAGCTTATACCGGGTCTCCCGTCCGACTTTCTGACTGCTAACAAGCTGCGCATCGGACAATACCTGTAAATGCTTATTAACAGCGGTTCGGCTGATCGGGTAGCAATCCGTAATAGATGCTATAGACATTTCCTTATTAGCGAGCAGCTTTAGCAGACTGCGGCGGGTAGGATCTGCTATCGCCTGAAATACATCATGTCCTGCTTCAGCAACCAGCATATTAAGCCTCGATATAGTCAGGAAGTTTTTCTTGGACGATTTTTTCCCAGCCGCTGTTCATAAAGCCGCGTACGATTGGATGTGGTTGTCCAAATTCAGTAACTTTTTCAGGGTCCCATCCAGAATGAATCAAGGTAAATTCAGTTTTCCCTTCGATTTCTTTCAGTTCAAAAGCAAGATGCCAATCCTTCCCCCAATTAAAACCAACACGATTCGGAGGATCAACTTCGGTTACTTTACAAGGAGAATCTCCGAATTGTCCAGCATGCAGGATGAATTCATGCCCAACAACAGGCTCGAATGTACTAGGCATCCACCAGGCTGCCATTCCTTCTGCCGTGGCAACAGCTTTCCAAACCTTTTCTATTGGCGCATCTAGTAAAATCGTTTGACGAATTTCTTGTAAGGGTTCTTGAGTTTGCATAATAAATAGCCTCCAGCATTCAATTAATATAACACCTTTTGGGTTCACTTTTGATTATAACACCTATAGGTGTTATGTCAATTTACAGAATTCCCTAATTCTCCGTTCGTTATTCAACGTCTCAATCCCTCAATAGTATCCTTTACAGCTATAAAAAAGCCCCTCCCTCGGTCATCCCGAAGAAAGGGCCTTCCTATTTCATCAGCTCTATGATCAGTTTCTTGGCTTGACAGTTACTGTGATTTTCTCACTAGATGTCTCGCCTGATGCATTGACTAATACTGCGTAATATTCATATACACCTGGTGCTTTATCTTTAAGTTTCGTAACTGTCATCTGAGCCGCAGGGGTAGCCGTGTTTAGTGTCTGGGTGTCGATCACTTCTCCATTCTCATACAAACGGTACTCAGTACCATTGGTTCCCCACCACATATTCATCATAACGTCATAAGTTCCATCCCCGCTCCAGTTGTCGTGGGATACTATAGGCTTACCCGGTGTTGCATCGGTAACAGTAAGGATAAGCGGATCGCAGGTTGTCGAGCCGAAGCTGTTGACCAGCTCGCACGTGTACGTGTAGGTTCCATTTGATTTGCCCACAATATCCGTACTCATGGCTTGCGCATTCGGTGAGCTGTCCGTCAGCATCTGGTTACTGATCAGCACATCGTTTTCATAGAGCTTAAATTCGGTACCGTTGTTCCCCCACCAAAGATTCATGGTGACGGTATAGCTGCCATCTCGAAGCCCGGTGTCGTGCCCATTATTGTCAGACAACACTGGCTTTCCAGGGGCTCCACCAGCAAGCGGAGTTGTATTCTGGAGCCATTGTGACCAACGGACTAGAACCTCTGCCTGCTCAGAAGTGAACACCTGATTGCTCTGGAGGTTCACTTCACTATTAAAAGCTTCCAGCAAGCTGTGAACTTCTGCGCCAGCATGCTGCTCAGCTTTTTCTTTTGCGTTAGCCAGCTGCTGCAAAAGTGAGTTAGTTACGTTTTCTAAATCTGGAGCACCCGTCTCAGCTGCAAAAGTTTCGGTTAATGCCGACAAGCTGTCAAATGTCGCATATACACTAAACGAATGCTCTGCCAACCCGACATTGCCCGCCGCATCCTCGGCTTTCGCAGTTACACTATGAGTTCCCGGTTCCAGCGTATACGCCTTTACATCTGCGAGCGTTGAATCACATGGCGAATAAGTGATGCCTGATACAGTATCAGCTGTACTACAGGTGATGTTTAATGTCTGCTCTATGGTATAGGAAACCTCTCCGTTAATTACCACCAGTGGTGCGGTCCGATCAATCTTAACCACAGCAGCCTTATGCGGCTGTTCCACATTACCCTCTCTATCAACGCTCCAATAAACTAACTTATGTGTTCCTTCATTGAATAAAATAACTGAATTCCCGGTTTGCTGCTCGCCACCGTTTACAGTGAAATAGGTTGCCGCAACACCAGAGCCCGCATCTTTGGCTGTGAAGGTTACTAACGTATCCTTGTTGGTCCAACTTTGCGGTGCATCATCCGTTGTCACCGGAGCTGTTTGGTCCGCCCCTTTCACTACGCCATAAAAGCGTAATTCCGCCATGTTTCCAAACCAATTACTACTATTATAGATCCGGATATAACGATAGGCTTCTGCGTTACTAATACTTAAGGTCTGCCAATCCATCGTTTTTCCTGCAGGAGAGGAGATTGTCGTCCAGCTTGTATTATCATTCGAACCCTGAACCACAGTCCCATTGATTCGTGTAAAATAATTATCTTGCCCGGAAAGCACCTCTGCCTTGGACAGCTGGACCCTATTCCCTTCTTTAAAATCAAACGTTATAAATCCTCCATATCCACTGCCATTTACCCGAAAATCCGTAATTGAGCATGCATTTCCATCGAATAATGATCCCGCAACATTCCTGAGATCAGTGGATGTTCTCCCACTGGAATCACTTAAATTAGTAATCGCAAGCACATTACTAATCAACTCGGTCTCATCGGGAATGTACAGAGATGAACCATCTGTAGTTGATGTTTTTTCCGGCCCCTCGATTCCCTCATTTGTCTTGTATTTAATACTAAAGTTCACAGGTCCAGGTTGTACGTTATTGCCCATCACCGCTTCAGCCGTCCAATTGATCTTATCGACAGTAGCAATGGTTGCGACTTGACCCTGAATATTGACATTCACTTGGTTTATTGCATCGCTTGCTTTAAAAGACAATTTCACCGTGTTCCCAGACACAATTCGTTTCTGGATACTTTGGTCGGAGCGAATGGACACCGCATCAAGCTTTGAATTGATTTTAACATCACCATACAAACGTAGTTCAGCCATGTTTCCATACCAGTTGTTTCCATTGGTGATGCGGATATAACGATAGGGTTCTGTGCTGTTAATCGTCAACGTCTGCCATTCCGGCGTATTCCAGGCTGCATTAGAGATCGTAGTCCACGTCACATTGTCGTTGGAGCCTTGCACCACTGTTCCATTAATTCTGCCCGCATAATTATCTTGCCTTCCGATTACTTCTACCCTAGACAGCAATGCCTGGCCGCCTTCTTTAAAGTCAAAGGTTAGATAGGCACCATAACCACTGCCATTTAAACGAAAATCCGTGATAGAACCTAAATTATTATCAAATAAAACTTTTGCTGTTGCCAAAAGATCAGCCGGATTCCTTCCACTGGAATCGATTAGATTTGCTATCTCAAGCACATTAGCGACAAGCCCTGTCTGATCTGCAATGAATAAAGTAGAACCATCTGTTGTAAAAATAGTCTCTACAGCATCCTCTCCAGCTGCCGTTTTATAATTGATCTTAAATTTCACAGTACCTGATGGAACATTTTCATTCACCACAAGCTTAGCTGTCCAGTTGATATTGTCCACAGAACTGACTGCAACAGGTTGACCCTGTATATTGGCCGTTACATTATGGATCATTTCTGTAGACTTAAAGGATAATTGAATCGTATCCCCTGGAATAATCCGATTTTTTAAGCTTTGCTCTGAGTGAATGGACACGGACTCTAATTGATTTACTGTCTCATACCGCTGGCCAAAGATTCTAAATTCAGCAATTTCCAGCATAGTACTCGAAGGCTTTATCATTTCCATTTTCAAAAATCGGAATTTTTCATGCTCCAGGCCTGCTTGAACCTCTAGTCTCTGCATCTCTTCAGTAACTGTTGTCAAACCGGGAGTTAAGCGGGTCCAATTTTCTTTGTCATTCGATCCGAACATTGCAACGCCGCCAATTCTCTCCGGAAAACTAGCTCTTACCTGAAGCTCAAAGCTTTCTGCTGATATTTGAAAATCCGGTCCTAAATCCATGTAATGCGCCCGATCCTGCGCTGTATAATACCCCACAAAACTATCATTTGTGTTGTCCAGCAGGTTCGGGACTGCATTACCAAAGGTTGAGCTAACAAACATATTCGTAAAATTAACACTTCCATCTTTCATTAATGGCGTCAATTCTTTAAGACTTTGCACTGCAAGATTCAGGTCAAATAACTTCTGATAGAAGACCTCGTCAGTGACATTAGTAATTACATCCATTACCTCAGCATGCACTTGCTTATAGTGAGCTAACGTTGCCGAAATGTAAGGCACATCAGCATGATAAGGAGAAATGACAGCGTTGACGGCAGAATGCCGATCATTCGCTACTACAACAGTAACATCCTTGGTTGTAACCGAAGTGCCGTCTGAGGCACTCACTACAAAGGAATACGTTCCCGCATGTGCTCCAGACCAAGAGAACACACCTGAAGTTTCATTGAACAGTGCGCCCTCAGGTAATTGATCCGCTTGATAGGCAACAACATCCGTTGCACCTGCGTCTGTCGCAGAGAAATCAAATTGAATTGCCGCTGTAGAACCCTCATAGGTAAATAAAGATACCGGTGCCTTCCCTGATGTAAATACTGGAGGGGTAAGCTGTGCCCCAGCTTTTAAATTAATATGGTCAATATCGACTGTTGTCCCATTTCCTTTCACATTAAAATAGACAAGATCGCTGAAGCCTTGGAACTCATTGAACGCATACTGAATATACCTCCATTGCCCCTTTGTATCAGGCAGCGTAACGGTATCGCCAAACACCTCCATGGTTGCTATGCCAGTAGTCCGAATCTTAAAAGCAATGGTTCGTTCGCCGCTGCTTGCACCCACATAAGCAATTTTACTGCCCTCATCTGTTGCGGTAATCTCAACGTAAGTAGTGTCTCCTTCTTGTTTTGTGGTGGAGTGACTATCAAGCTTCGTATACCGGTCTTCTAGTTCTCTCAAATCTGGATTCGTTATCCCCTTCGGCAGATTGAGCGTACCCTCGCCCTCTGCTTCTTTAGGGATGTACAGCCAATAATCCCCGCCTCCATCCGGAGACTCCCAATAGAAAGGCAATCGCTTAGTAAACATCTCGCTAAAGTAAGGAGCTTCAACCTCCATATTTATTCCAGCTGAATATTTATAATAATAATAAAGGTCATAGACATTACCGCCAATTCTCCCCCTGTAACCGCCAGCCAAGTGTTTATAGATAATCGTTGGATTTCCATTTACATCTGTATGTGCCGCCACTGGAATCCATGGTGTATCATAGCCAATCATATACTGCGCAAAATAGTCGGCAGCTTTTAAAATCCGTTGATCTAGAAACTCATACGGACCCACCGCATTTGGCGTATTAGAAACAGTCCCCTCTACCGGATCTACCTTTGTTTCCTGAGCCAATAATAAACGTGATAAAATCTCTACATTCGTTATATCCCCAGCGCCATGCGCCTGATCTCTGCCCATTTCAACATGCTGAACTACGGGAGGATTAACTTTTTCCCCTGTTACAATATTTGTATCAACCCATCTGAATAATGCTTTTATCGCGCCATTTTGCCCCTGATCGACAGCGGTTTTATTGACGGTAAACCATTCAACTCCCTCATTGTACCTATCTTTATTTCCTGTAAAAATATAACCTGACATAGCTCCAAGCAGCGGATAAAGATGCTGGTTCATAAAACGATCATTGGTGTGTTGGAACGTTTCAATAACCGGATTAATAAGATTATTCGTAAAATCAGCGACATCTTGTTCCGTCCATTTCAGCTCTTCAGTTGGAGTACTTGTGTACCTTAAGATTTCCGCCGCAGTAACCATTCGATTAAGCGGAATCCCTGTATGAATATGTGCATCATTAAAATACACGTATTTCTCAGGGTCCATCTGTGACCAAATCCGGATAATATGCATGGCATTAGCTCTGTAAACCTCATCACCCGATATTACATACAATAGAGCTTGTGTGTAAGCCTTCAACCCATCCGCTATAAATCTTGAATTAAAGCCTTGGCTATTAAAAGCATCGCTCGCTGGTTTCAACGGATCCGCACCACTCTGATTGTTGGAAGTGACCGTTCTTGAAGCTGCCGGAGAGAGAAGCATCTGATTATAATAAGTGATCCAGGGTTCTTTTTGCGCCCGTACCTGTGTCCTAATATTCTCAAGAATATCCTTGGTCAGGCCAACACCCGGATGTTTGAATCCGCTTTCATCTATAACCTCATTAATGGCAGGTTGGTAATCCGTAATTATCGACAGCTCTGTCGATTCTACTGCGGCTCCTTCTGCTGATAAAGGCACTAGCGTTACCAACAAACTTAAGGAAACTGTGATCCTAAAAATACGTTTAGGCGATTTTCCAAAGAGTAGCACTTTGAGTGAATTCATTGTTCTCCTCCATTCATTTACATCCTCTGATTTAATGCAAATAAATACCGCTGGCAAATTCATTCACTACAAAATGTTTGTTATTCAGGTCGACAATAACCTCTCCATTAATCTGGAGATTATAAAAATAAATGTCCTTCACACCTCTTTCCTCGTCATAGCCGAATATACGGGAAGGATGGGTATTCTTCCCATTGTAGTGGATATCGCTAAATTCAATATTTTCGATACAGCGTCCTGGCACCGGATTATAGGTTTTATTCCACACCACGCGGACATCAAACAGCTGACCTAGTTCGAAATCCTCCACCCGGATATTTTTGAAAGTAACCTTACGAATGGTATTGTTGTCCCCTGCACAAATTGCCATAACGCCCCAATAATTTTCCTGCGGCTCGTGATGTTCAAGCACATCGATATTTTCGAACCAAATATTTTCTATAAAATCGCCATTATGTTGGTGATCACCATGAATACCGACATGTATGGCATGAGCGACGTCCGCCCAGAGTATGGAATCTTTAACCGTGATATGGCGTGAGTCTCCGTAATACTCTCCACGACTGCCGTAAATGGCAATGCAATCATCAGAAGTTCTCAAGAACACATCTTTAATATCCACATTTGAGCTAGCCATCATATCAATTCCATCACACCAGCCGCGTGTACTAAAAGCTTTGAAGTTATGAATGCGAATATGCTTAGACGCTCCGATATATATACTGTAATGCGGAGGATCAAGCGTGATGATCCCTTCGATCTCAATCTGTTCAGAATGCTGGATTTGAACGCCTCTTAAATAAGTCGTTTTCTCCATATCCGCCAAATACAGAACACCTCTGCCGCGAACAACAACATTCTCAGCATGGTCAATCATTATGGATCCACAAAGGATCGCGCCTCCGGCAATATAAACGGTGGTCCCAGAAGGGATATGCAGCATTGGATTCTCGAATTGATGAAGCCCGGGCATAAAATATATCGTCTGACGCTCCCCGTTAGCCCTTTCTGACAAATGCTGAACTTGTTCTGCGATAGCCGCAAATTGATGTATTCCTGGTTGGACAAGCACTACATTATCATCGTCATGTCTAGGAGGGGCTGTCTCCAAGGGGTTGGCAAAAAGATGCAAGTTACTAAAACGTTCTCCATTGATTTCAATGGAAAGCTTACACGGGTGCTCCAATGTGAACAAAAGGGTATTCTCTTCGATTTGAAAGGAGATTTGGGATGCCAAAGGGCGAATAACCGCTTGTTCAATCTGTTGTTTTTTACAATGAACAGAGACCTCCACCGTGCCATCCATATCAAAATAAACCATCGATGTCGACCGAACCTGATGCATATCCACCTTTGCTTCAAAAACAAACAGAGATTGCCATACCCCACCAGGCTCTCTTACGCTTACTGTAAAATCGTCTTTCCCCAGGGCTTCATTCGGCTGCTCATAAATAATTAATTCGCTCATTTCTACCTCCGTTATCTTAGAATCAACTCTCTTAAGGGTTTAATAAATAGGCTGGAGCAAGCTTTTGCTCCAGCCTATCATCCAGTACTAATCAGCGGGCAACCGCTCTATTTACGATCCGCCAACACTTTATTTACTTCATCCGTTACTTCCTGACCTCCGGCTTTTAGCCAGCTATCCTTGAAATTATCAAAATCTTTACCCGTGTTCGCTTCTCCTGTAATCGCCTTGATAACAAACGTATCTTGTAACGTCTTCAGATTGCCCCAATACTTGGGTTTGCTTGTCAATACCGCTGGGCCTAGTACATCAAGCAATGGTGTAACACCTGGAGTGATCTTGTCTCTCAAATCTAGCAATTCTTGTTTTACCGTATGTTTTTCCATTGAAGTGTCTGTGGAGCTAAGTGGATTATAGAAATTGCCCGCTCCCATCTTCGGAGCACTAACCTCTTCATCCGCTTTTGGAATGGCAAGGTCCCCTTCCATATCATAGCTCACCCCCAATTGACCGAAACCTGTCAGCAGAAAACCTTCGGAATCCGTAGACACATATTCAAGAATTTCCATAATTTTATGGCGTTTTTTCTCATCCTTTTCGAGTTGAACACCGAACAATACTGGCGCCTGTCTTGCACCATACGCGAATGAATAAGCAACGCCATCTGGAGCTGTAAACGGCTTGCCAGGCACGAATATTTGACCTTTCTCTAGACCAGGTTTTGCGACAAACCCAGATTCTTTATAAAAATTGCCCCACTTCCCGTTATCCACCATACCCACTTTTTGATCAGCAAATTTAATATTGATTTCGTTATTATCACTAGTTATGAATTCAGGATCAATCAGACCCGCTTTGTACCATTTGCTCAATAACGCCAATGCTGATCGTGTCTCTTCTGTAACGCCTCCATAAACTACGTTCCCGGAAGCATCCTTCTTGAATTGATAAGGGGAAACAGCATAGGCTGAGAACACACTTGTGAACAATTGTTCTGGAAGCTTGCCGCGGCCGATTAAGCCGTAAGTATCTTTCTTCCCATTTTTGTCCGGATCTTCATTAACAAATTTGGTGAGTACATCTTCAAGCTCTTCCAATGTCTTGGGTGGTTCTGAGTAGCCAATATTTTTCAGCCACGCTTCATTATAGCCCGGAATAAATCCATCAAGACCACCTGGCCAAATTTTCGGGATCCCCCAGTTTTTTTCGTTGTATAAGCCTACGCCCCATGCCCCGGAATCAACGGAATCCAATGCTGCTGCATATTTCGGCATCAGGGATTCAATTTCAGCCTTATCAATTGTCGCAATGATCCCTTGATCTGCCCATTGCACCATATCCGTTTCGTTTGCATCGACCGGGAAGATATCAGGAATATCTCCAGAAGCTAGAAGCACCGAAAATTGTTCTTTCCAAGTTCCACGTTCCAATTTAATATTTTTGATTTTTACATTAAATTTCTTCTCTAGCTCGGTTTGCACATAGTTACCGTCTTCTTCTGGCGTATTAAAGTTGTTCGCCCAAATAATTTCAATCGGAGCTTCAGCTGCTGATGTCCCCCCTTGACCTTGATTCGTCGGCTTAGCTTCGTTAGTGCTATTATTCGCCGCATTCCCGCCACAACCACTCATGACAAGTGAAGCCGATAGGGCTATCGCAGCAATTTCCAACCATTTCTTGGATGTATGCCTCATATTCTTTTATTTCCTCCCTTTTCTTGTTCATCTATATATTTAGACAGCTCGCGGATATAGCGGACTGTTTAAACCATTCTGAGTCTTCTAACCCTTAAGTGATCCAACCATAATTCCTTTGACGAAGAAACGTTGCAGGAATGGATAGATCATTAATATAGGCAGCGCTGTAAACATAATAATAGCTGCTTTGACCATTTCAGGAGCCTGCTCATTAGTAGGAAGTGGTAACATCGGATCTCCTTCGGCTGAAATAACAAGCCGTCTTAAGAAGAGCTGCAGTACAATCTTTGATTGATCCTGCATATATAACATTGCATCAAACCAAGCGTTCCAGTGCCCTACTGCAGTCCATAGGGCTAATGTTGCTAGAACAGGCTTCGACAGCGGAATAACAATCGTAAATAAGATCCGCATATCATTAGCCCCATCTATTTTAGCTGAATCCTCCAGTTCCTCCGGTATACCCATAAAGAAATTTCGCAGGAGCAGAAGATTAAACGTGCTGAGCAGGCCGGGGACAATATAAACCCATAACGAATTTATAAGTCCCAGACTTTTGATTAGCAGATAGGTAGGGATAAGCCCGCCGCCAAAAAACATCGTTACAACAATGAACATTGTATAAAATCCCCGGTGCGGCAAATATTTGCGAGACAGCGGATATGCTCCCAGTGACAGAAACACCAGTGTCAGAGCCGTTCCTACAACTGTGCGAAAAACCGTATTCCCCATCGTTTGCCAGACCGTATCAGTTGTCAGTACACGCTTCCAAGCAAAGAAGGAAACTTCTTTAGGATAGAAATGAATTCCCGGCCGAAGGGCTTCCGCAGGTGTGCTAAATGATATAGAGAGCACATGCAAGAAGGGATAAATCATCGTAATACAAAGAATGATTACAAATAGGATTAGAAAGACTTGGAATACTTTTTCACCAGTGGATAGCTTCAATTGTAGTTACTCCTTCCTTACATTCATTCATTAATAAAGACCTTCCTGCCCCATTTTTTTCGTTATGAAGTTTGCAAATAACACCAGGATAAGACCCACCACATTTTTAAATAATCCAACAGCCGTCGTTAGACTGAACTGAAAGTTTTGCAGACCTATCCGGTACACATAAGTATCTAACGTATCCGCCACTCCATATACTGCTGGTGAATAAAGTGTTAAGACTTGATCGAAGCCAGCATCCAGCACACTCCCTACCCGAAGAATAAGCAGAATAGCAATCACCGGCAGGATCGAAGGAATGGTGATAAATAACGTTTGTTTCCAGCGATTGGCTCCGTCCAGAACTGCAGCTTCGTACATTTGGGAATCAATGCTTGCTAATGCAGCTAAGTATATAATCGTTCCCCAGCCGATTTCCTTCCATATTCCTGACATAACGAGCGTAAAGCGGAAATATTTCTCGCTGCCTAAAAAGTAAATGGGATCAAAGCCGAGCCACTGAATAATATAATTGACCACACCCGAATTCGGAGATAACAAAGTGATCAATATCCCTCCAATAACGATCCAGGATAAGAAATGGGGTAAATAGGATATCGTCTGTGCAACCTTCTTGAAGAAAGAAAACCTAAGTTCGTTAAATAACAGCGCCAATATAATCGGTGCAGGAAAACCAAAGATGATATGGTAAAAACTGATAATAAGCGTGTTCTTAATAATTTTCCAAAAGTCGGGTGAAGCTGTGAACAAATATTCGAAATGCTTAAAGCCGACCCAAGGACTTCCCCAAATTCCATCACGAATAAAATAATCTTTAAAAGCCAGTTGAATGCCATACATCGGGCCATAAGCAAATACGGTATACCAGATGATCACGGGAGCTAGTAATAAGAATAAATATTTGTTTTTTTTGTATTGGCGCCAAGTATGTGTCCACCTCGAGACTTTCGGCTTAAGATTCTCTCCCTGTTTTTGAATGCCAGCAGTGCTTGCCGGGTTCATAGTTGTTTTCTCCTTCCGAATACGATTTTGCGTTAAGACTGTGTCTGAACACCCCTTACGTTAGGGTATTGTAAGCGCTTTTTCTATTGTAAATTCATTAAAATCAGTAAATTATCTTCGTATTGGGGCTATAATTTTTCAAACAAAAGAAAAGACAATCGCGAGACGATTGCCTTTTCCACATGGATTGGAGAATTATGCACTTGAATGGCTCGAATTGTTTGCATTGCCTGCATTCCTATACTGGACCGGTGTAACTCCGTAACGTGTTTTGAATTTGTTGTGAAAATATTGCGGGTTACGATAACCCACCTGAGCAGAAATCTCAGCCACGGACAGCTGCTTTTTTTCTCTTAATAAATCAGCCGCCTTCTCCAACCGTACTCGGGTTACATATTCAGTGAATGATTCATTCATAACGGTTCCGAACAAGGTAGAAATATACGAGGGCGCCAACGAAGCAACCTCAGATAATTTATTTAGCGATAAATCCTCTTGAATATTATCATCGATAAAGATTTTTAATTTATGAATGATCTCCGTATGTGCATGATTACCTGACTCTTGAATATAAGCTGTAATTTGTGCTGATAAATCACGAATGGAATCAAGTGTTTCGGCCAACGTTTCCTTTTTGAACTCATCGAACAGACTGGAAGGCGAAACGATTTGTTGCAGATCAAGCTCAATAATGGTCTGATACAGAACCGTAACCAACTGAAGCAAGCCTAACTCAACCGTCTCCAATTGGACATCACCTTTCTCCAGGACCCTCTGGAAATCGTCCATAAACCTGTTCATCGTAACGTCATTGCCTGCCTTTAATGCATTTTTATAAAGATCAAAAGAGAATAAGTGTGGCGTAACATCGTTGAGCGGGATATGTGAATACCGCACAATAGCTTCCGAACCATAGATAAACCGATAACGATAGGCATGTAAGGCATTTTGATACGAAAAGGGGATTTCTTCAGGTGCCTGAACCTTCGATCCAAGCGCTGCTCCAAAGTGTAGTTGCTCGGGTAACCCATTTTTTATAAGCTCCAGCTCCTTCAATAATAAAAGCTCCAGCTCTTCGGGATCCTTGTTCAACTCACTGAAATAGATAATCGCCGCTTCCTGCGTATTCAAGCTGACGAATTTATAAAAGCTATAGGCAGCATGCTGTTCATAAAAAGCCCTGAATTCCTCGCAATCTCCCTTGGTTATACGAATATAGCTAGTCATGTAATAACATTGCAAAGGTAAATAGTCGTAGTAATCCGAGCCAACACCTGCACCTAATACCAGATTTTTTAGTTCATTCACTTTAGCTTTAGATTCTAAGGTTTCGATTTTTTGACCTAGCTTTGAGATTGTACTACCAATAATAGCAAACTCATTTTGCGAATAGTTTACGGTGCCTGGATGATAAAAGCTGCGAACATTGTTTACAAGCTTCTTCATAGGAACATATACACGTTTGGAGATCAAATAAGCGAATAGAAGCCCAATTAACAATACCAGGATACAGCTGATAAATATTTGACTCTTCAGCTGCTTTGATGAGGATACAAATGAATTCATAGGCCGTATTAATACGTATTTCCATTGATTATTCGAGGTTTGGTCATTTTTAAAAGACAGCACATATTTGTCGCGTTTATTATAATGAATTTCCTTATTATTCCCCGCTGACTCCATCCATTGCTTAGCAGTCTTAAGCCCCTCTTCGACGTTCGAGCCCGTATGGATAATAGGGCTGCCCTTTTCATCAAAAGCATATAGCTTTTCCATCGGCGAGCTCATCGTGCTGGAAATCATTTTATTGATGTATTCTAAGCTAACGTCAATATACATGGTTCCGGTTGATGTTTTTGATAAAGCACCGTAGGGAAGGGCGATTGCGTAAGTCAACACCTCTTCTTCATCCGATAACGTTCTATAAGTCCAGCGGTTTAAGGCTGGTGTAACTGATGTTTTCAAGAAGGAAGCATCTGGAGAATTGTCCAGCTTCGAATAAAACTGGCTGTTATCGATGATATAATTACCTTTCTCGAAGTATGTGGATATTTTGTAAACGCCTTCATTAGTAAGCTTGAAAATTTCGAGATCCTTGCGAAAAGCTAATATTCTGCTCGTATTACCTTCCCATTCACTGTCCAGTAAATAATTCAGCATAGATTGATTCTCTAACGACAAGGTAGACACTGCTCGGTTGCGGATACTGTTTTCGTATTTTTGCAGCAGCGTATTTTCCACAAAATCACTTGAAGTCATCAGTCGTTGCTTGCTGTCTCTGGCAATCTCATCCACCATTAAGCGATTAGCCTGAACATACAGATAACTGCCCACAAGTCCGATTAAAACAACGGCTAATAATGTGAATGAAAAAATCAGATGGGTAAACAATGTGCCTCCATTTCTTAGTCTGCCGCCGATCTTCATCACAAGCCCCCCTTTAGTTCATAACCCTATCTCTGTAACTTTCTAAATTGAAAGCATTTATAATTAAAGATACTAAAATGCACCAACTTTAGCCATTATAAAATCTTCTGTTTAAAGATAACGCATCTTATAAAACCGAAAAAAAACAGGCTTCCCCCGAAATTAATCGCTGGAAACCTGTTTATTGACATATATAAAGCAACTATCGTGACATAGTTTATTAACCGATGTGCGGTTATCATAAGAAGCAAATAACTCTAGTGCTTCCGCTCCCTTATACTTCTTTTACTCACCCATGCAATCCATTCTAACCTGTGCGTATACACAAGGATTACAAAGCTCCCAAGCCATACCCATAGGATAGGAGCAGACCACTTACTGATGCACAAATAGACAAAAAGGAGCAGCATTCCGCTAACCACTTGCACACCATCCGAGACAGGTGAATTTCCTCTGCTTTTGTACCCGCTGCCGAGCACTTTCAACACTGCAAGGATGACCGCTAACGCTAAAGAGGCTTTGAATCCTGTCAATGCACTCCATACCCCAAAGGTTACGGCAATCGCCTTCCCTCCTTTTCCTTTAAGAAATGGAGAGAAGGCATGACCCGCAATAGGAGCTAAGGCAAGCGGAATAATGAAATAACCCTGACTATAATGGCTTCCCATTACCCATAAAAGAGGCAGATATCCTTTTAAAAAATCCAACAACACCCCAAAAATTCCGAATTTATACCCAGATGACTTCCAGAGATTCAAAGCCCCCGGATTACCGTCGCCTATGACCTTTAAATTATTTTTACGCGCTAACCCAAGCCAATAGGAAAACATAAGAGATCCCGACAAAAATAAACCCGCGATCCACAATATGATCATTAGTCCCTATGGCCTCCCACCTGGATATGCCTTCCTTTCCAGCTTACATGCCTCAGAAAAACGACCTGATATATTGAATAAAGCATAATAAAGATAAAGAAAAGAGTAGCAACCACGTGAAATACTGGAATGACGATGCCAAAAACCCCTACATATTTAATAAAATAAAAGAGCTGGAACATATAAAGGAGATAACCAATAAGTAATGGCAATCCCAAAGAAGTATTCGCAAAAATAAACACGGTTTCTGAGACGATGAGTCCCACCACCCAAAGTGCAATTGGAATAATCGTCCGCGGGCTTAAGGTTGAGGTGCTTAAGACAGCCCCTTTACTGAAGCCTTCAATTTCACTTTTTATCCCCTTCGGATACATACGAAAAGATACTAAGCCATAACCGATAAAATTCCTAATGGGAACACCTGCCGCGATAAACTTCTCTCCTAAAGACAAATCATCCAGCACTTCAGATTTAATGCTTTGATGGCCATTAACTTTTTCATAATCCTGCCTTAAAGCTAGAATACACGAACCGTATAATCCTTTTTTGGCGTTATTCTTTTCAAAAACGGAGGTGAATGTGAAGATCCCCAGCATATTCATGATTAAGGCGAGTTTCTCAAACAGCTTTTCTGTATGATGAAAAGGAACTACCGAAATAACACCTTTCGATAGCTCCCTTGCTTTTAATAATGAGGCCAGAGCGTTAGGCTTTAACCGGATATCTGCATCCAGAAAAGCAAAAATATCGCCCGAGGCTTGCAAATATCCATTCCATACTGCCCAGCTCTTGCCCGTCCATCCCTCAGGGAGACTGCTATTTGCAATAACCTTAACTCCATAGCTTTCGGCAATTTCCTTGGTCCGATCCTCCGAGAAGTCATCCACAACAATAATTTCATAGGGGGTAATGGTTTGGAGCTGGAGTGAGTCGAGCAGAAAACGCAAATTATATTCTTCATTCCTTGCGGGGATGATGATGGACAATTTCTCCGGTCCTTGAAAATATTCTTGATCAGCGGCCAATATATTCTTTCTAAACAATATAAAACCGGAGAGACATCCAACACCTATAATAATTAACAACCACATGTACAACTCCCCCCTCCTATAGCTATATATATGAAGGGTTAGTCCGTAATATATTCAATTCAAATTTAACCGACATTTACTTTTGCTGAGTAATGATTAAGCTTTTCTGTACACAAGAGCATAACGATGGCAAAAAAAACGATCATCGCAGGAAAAATACCCAGCGTGAATTTCGAAGCTAATAAGCCGATAAAAGGCGGCATCAGCGTGGTGCCGGTATAAGCTGTTGCCATCTGAAAGCCCATAATTGACTGAGCATGTTTCTTCCCGAATCGTACAGGGGTTTCATGTAGCATACATGGAAAAATGGGGGCTAACCCTAAACCTATAATCATAAATCCTACAAGTGAAACTATAGTTGGAAGCGGCAATACTAACAGCACCGTACCGATTAAAGCAATGAGTTGACCATATCGAATTAGCTGTTTATTACTCATTTTAAAAGTAATGAAACCCGTCACCATTCTACCAAAGGTAATCCCTAGATAAAAAAACGATACCCATGTCGCTGCAGTTGATGCAGGAATATCTTTAATGTTTACAAGAAAGCTGCTCCCCCATAACCCCATACTCGTTTCTATGGCAGAATAAAATAAAAAGGTTAACATCGCTAGCTTTACCCCTCTTAATTTCCAAGGTTTTGTGTTCTCTCCGGCATGCTCTAGCTCCGGATGATTGAACTCGGGATCACTTTCAGCATTCGGGTGGTTATTACTCCCAGCCACTCTATCCCATAAAGGCAGTGTAACGAATAGAATAATGACTAAGCTCAATTGTATGTAAGCAACCGTAAGATAACCTTGCCGCCATAGACCTTCACCAGAGATAAAAGAGCCCATAATAATAGGACCCAGCGTGGCGCCCACTCCCCAGAAACAATGTAACCAACTCATATGATGGGCTTTATAGTGCGTAGCAACATAACTATTTAATCCGGCATCTACAGATCCCGCACCTAAACCGAGTGGAATCGCAGCAACAATTAACCACACTAACGAAGGTGACCATGCAAAACCAAGCAACGCTACAGCAGTCATGATGCAGCTAACAAGAGTCACTTTCCCCGTACCAAAACGTTTAAGGATAATGCCACTCATCAAACTGGACACTATTGTGCCTACTGCAATGACCATCGAAAGAATTCCAGCCGTACCTAATGAAGCATTTAAGTCCATTCTCATCACTGGCCAAGCGGATCCAAGCAATGAATCTGGCAAGCCTAAACTAATAAAGGCTAAATAAATAATAATAAGAAAAAAAGTTGCCATAGTTATCTCCTTAATTGTTCTCATCTATTTGTTGTGAAACTAATAATCCTAATCCAAGACTTTGTAATCCATTCAGATAATCACGCTTCAAGTTACTCACCGCTAACGCTGGAAGATGCTCCTTCGGAACGTATGTGGCACTTCGCTCAGCGATTTGATTAAGCATAGCTGGAGCTAATTCATCCTCACAAAAAATAATATAATGCGGATTCAAAATAGAAGTCATAGTAGCCACTAATCGACTAATCGCATCCACGCTTTGATTCGATTGCATATTTGATCCACCAGGATCTCCAGTTAATGCCTCTATGAAATTTCTATTGTCATACTGGGGCAAGAATTGAACTTCCCCTGAAAAAAACGTCTTTCCTCGCACAATTTCACCATTGACCGCGATCCCAGCTCCCGGACCATTTTTCCCTAAATACAGATACATTAGAGAAGTATTCTCTTTCAAATTTCGTTGCGTCATATAGCCGATTACAGCCGCATTCATATCATTTTCCACGATTGTCGGAATGGATAGTTGATCTTCTATGTGTTTTCTCAAATCTAAATTCTGATATTTCTCATAACCCGGAATCAGAAAAATCTGCCCATGATTCACCGCACCTGGAACTCCAATAGCCACAGAATGGATTTTAGGATTGGCCTTTTTTTCATCTTCAATAAGCGTGACCAGTTTACTAACGTCTTCCTCAAGAATACTGGGCAAACTTCCTTCTTTGATTACCTCACCAATGCAATTATAGATGGTATAATTCGTTTCATTTTTTTCCAAAAAAATAGCCATACCTAACCGATAATTCGGATTGTAGGCATATCTTATTGCCCTTCTTCCACCACTTGACTCATCCAGACCGCTGATCGTTATTTCCCCTGCCTCTTCCATCTGCATTAGAAATTTACTTATCGTCGGGAAACTATATTGTAATTTATGGCTTAACTCTGCCTTCGTTGCTCTTCCTAGTTCTAATAATGCTATTCGAATATTTCGGATAATTTCAGATTTCATTTGCAGTGAAGGAAGTCGTTTCTCACTCGCCATGGCTCTCCCACCCTCCCACCTATAGTCATACTGACTTATTAAACACGTTTAATAAGTCAGTATGACTATAGCAGCAATTAGATCTAACGACAAGTTAATTCTTGAATGAAGACCCTTCAGTAGGGGGTAGATTGAATCAAGGAGGGGGCGTCGACACAGCAAAAATACTAAGAGGGGTAGCAGCCCCCTCTCAGTATTTTTGCATATCCCGTTTCTACTTATTGAAACTATCTACTCTTATTTCTCATCTAACCACAAAATCGCTGTAACGCCACGCGGATAATATTTACTGCCCGTGATCTCACCGGAAATAATCTGATCGCTCCAGCTCCAAATCGACAACTCCGGATGGGTAAGCCAAGCTACGTGAGCACGATCCGCTGCCGCTCCCCGTTCCTCCCATTCCAATCCCAGAATGCTGCGGGCGATGAACTGGGAGAGATAGATTTTGCTGAGCCAGCTATTGTTGCTAGTTGAGGAGATTTTCCAGCCTCCGTCTTCGAATAAGCATACTCCCGGCTGTAACACCGCATGCAGATGCTTGTCGAGTGCGCCAATATAGGCGGCGAACCGTCCATTGCGATCAAGAGCTTCTTTGCAGCCTGTAAAGTAAGGGAACACAAGGCCTTCGATAGCCGGAATGATCTTAGAGTCATTGCCTTCTCCAATGACAGCCGGAATATACCCGTCTGCTGTAACACTTGCCACCATTGTTGCGGCGCATTTTTCAGCCTGATCACCTGCTGTTTTGGACTGTTCCGCACGCCCATGCTCTGCAAATATTTTCTCCATAGCCAAGTAAGCAGCCCAGCAT
The DNA here is from genome assembly GCF_037970385.1 of Paenibacillus sp. FSL R5-0928. Classification (NCBI taxonomy): domain Bacteria; kingdom Bacillati; phylum Bacillota; class Bacilli; order Caryophanales; family Paenibacillaceae; genus Paenibacillus; species Paenibacillus sp. FSL R5-0928. The sequence continues at coordinate 4,212,418 of NZ_CP150225.1, forward strand.
TTTCCTGCCAGATAAATATTGTTACGAGCCTGACCTAAAGACACATCCAGACTGTCATACGTAGTAATTTCTGCTCCGCCCATCGTACGTGAGCTATCAAGCCCCATGACACCATTTCTTTGTTCAGGATCTGGATGATCGCGATTTACCATGCTATTCAGGCATTTCTCCATAATACTGAGATTACGTTCCATCCAGCCCCGGTCGCCTGTATGCTCTACATAAGTTGCTGCACTCAGCACCCAGTTAACCAATTGTTCATGTGTCATATGTGAGAAACAACCATCAATGCCATAGACCTCATAAGCAGAATATCCCGGACGTGAAACTACGTTGGCTACACCCATATCATGTGTGAAGCTAATTCCACCTGGATACTCTGTATCCTCACCCGGGAAACGCACCGTATCTTCGTAGCTGAATCTTTCCACGAACATATCCAGTTCATTACGTACAGTCCAAGGATTCAAACGCAGCTCATAAAATAACTGATCGACGGTAAGATCAAAGGTATTCATCATCCGGTATTCGCCTTCGTTGACGATCCAAAATGGCTCATTCTTGTAGTCCAGCAATTGTGTGGAGCCATAATAACTACGAATCGCATGCGCTAACATAAAGGTTTGATCTGCGGATAGGTCATCATGAGTAAATCTATCGTTAGCTTGCTCCGCTTCTTGCTTAAGGATATCAAATCTAGCTAATGCATATGCAGCCACTGCCTCTATATTGTTGAAAAAATGATTATAATAATAGGAAGCATCAATTCCTGAGGTGACATAACCTGAACGGTGAAAACAGATAGCAAAGCGGTAAGTTTCTTTTACTCTGGCTGGAACATCCATGATCAAAGCACCGACTCGTCCCAGCCCAAAGGTCCAATTCTCCTGCAGCTCCTCCGTTAGAATATCCTCCATTGTGAAGTGCAGTGCGGACTTTGCAGTTCCTTTTTCCGCAGCAATTGCAATAAATCTTCCTTGGCCAACGCCTGTAATCTCCGATGATACATCATCCAGTCTTCTCATTCCGCTATACACATCTGTTCCCTGAAAACCAAAGAATGCACGGCGCGAGGTTGCGGATGAGGTGTTGTCCACTTCGAGTTCAACCAGCACTGCAGGCAGCAGTACATCCTTCATTTCTTCTATAGAGGCAGTTTCTGGATCGGGTACAGAACGAACGGGGGACAGAATCCGGAAGGTCAAATCACCCGCACTCCAGCTGTCTGTGGCTACATGAAAATCTCTAGAAATCTCACGCTCTTGAAAAGGGAACAGAATATTCTCCTTGTCAGGATTAGGATCCGGATTCTCGATATCATAGCGTTTGCTCTCGTCCTCTCCTCCGATCTCATGAAATGGCAGTGTGTCATATCCCTTCCCATCAGCACGTTCTAATCCTATGAATATATTTTGTCTAGGTGGTTTTCCAATCTCCAGATCGAAACCTCCACTAGCTCCTTTGAATCCTAAAGTGAAACTCGCAAATGCACCAATCGGTGAATGATGGGCATTAAAAAATTGATTATGCGACATAAATGATAACACTCCTTCCAGCATGGTCCCGGATACCTCCGGGCTATATCTCCATGTTATCGATCTTTCCGGAAGTACAACAGGGTTAAAGCCTTCTATTATTTGGGCAAATCAAACATCAACAAAAACCTATGTTATAATGAAGCCAAACTTTACAGTAAAAGAGGATTGAAATGATCTCGAATGATCCCGCTTTTCATAATTCTATTGATGGCCAGATGGCTCCAGACATTCAAGCGGCTTTCCATATCTTCGCCGCGCATTGGAGAAAAGTAAATCCGGATTGGCAATATCCCGTACACACTCATCCCATGTTTGAGATTAACGTTGTACTGCAGGGTGTGCAACATATGACGGTCGGCAATAAATCTTTTATCCAGCAAAGCGGTGATATTTTATTCATTCGTCCCGGTGTAGAACATAGCAGCCTCGGTTCGAATGCTAGTCGTGACATGACTTATTACTGCCTGCATTTTGATATTGATGATCTGATTTTACGGCGAGCATTATTAACAGCAGACGCTGTTAGTCTAAGTGGGAATACCCCGGAGCTGCGAGCCATTCGTTCCGCTCTAGATGTGATCATTAATTCTTCCATTCTGTCAGAGTCAAAGGACACACACAGAAATCGTCTGATTACATTGCATGCTTCGCTGCAACTTCTAACCGCGCTCAGCGGCTGGGTACTTTCGGAAATGCCCCTTCTGGCAGATACAGAGGCTACGGAAAATACCGTCGCTCTAGCTAACGCGATCGAAGGACTGCTGCAAGAATCTGTCTCCACCGCTGCAAGCACAGGCGAAAGAGGCGGCGGTATTGAGCACATTGCGGCAAAGCTTGGATACAGTACAACTCACTGCAATCGTGTTTTCCACCAAATTTATGGCATGTCGCCAAGACAATATTTATCCCGCTTGATCATTCGTCACGCCAAACTGCTGCTAATGGATAATAACCTATCTGTCGAATCGGTCGCCCACCGGCTGGGGTACCGGGATGTGTCCCATTTCAGCAAGCAATTCAAACGCTGGACAGGTCTCCCGCCAATGGGCTACCGCCGTTTAACCGCGAATCCAAATACGCTTTAGTGATTGTTTCGCTTACAAAAAAAGGGATTTACCCCGCAGCCCACTAAGTGGTTACAGGATATATCCCTTTTATGAATTAACCCTTCGTTGCACCAGACGCAATCCCCTTAACAAAATACTTCTGCAAGGCGATAAACACAATCAGCACAGGTACAACCGACATTGCTGTTCCTGCAAAAATCATATCCCAACGTGAGGAGAATTCTCCGATATAACGGTAAATTTCCACGACCATAGTTTTAGCCTGTCCTGAAGGCAATACCAGCATCGGCATCAGGAAATCATTCCAGATTCCAAGTCCGTTTAAGACCACCATACTGGCTGTGACGGGTCCTAGCAGCGGGAAAACAATTTTCCAGAATATCGCATAACGAGAACATCCGTCGATCTCCGCCGCTTCTTCAATTTCTCTAGGAATGCCTTTGACAAAGCTTGTATACAGCAGGCATCCAAAGCCCACCGCACCGGCTACATAAATTAGAATTGGACCGGCAAGGCTGCCGTATAACCCCAGCATTCTAAGCTCTTTAAACAGAGGAATCATATACGCCTGAAAAGGGATCATCATTCCTGCTAAAAAGTAAACGAACATGAACCGAGTCCATCTGGCATTTCTGCGTTCAATTGCGTAGCCCGCCATCGGAATAATCAAGACCTGTGCCGCAATAGAAACTGCTGTCAAAATCAGACTATTCAGAATAGCCCGTGGAAACTCTGTTTCGGTTAACAGATATTTAAAGCTGTCCAGATAAAGGGTTTTCGGAAAAGCGATTGCATCCTTCATAATCTCTGCATTACTCTTGAAGGCTGACATTAAATTAAAGAAAATAGGAAAGAAAAAGATAATAGCCACTAATAATGTAACAATGAAAAGTGCGATTTGCCCAACTCTTTTGCGTGTCTGCATCGTCATCTTAGAGCTGCACCTCCCGCTTCTGGAGAACCTTCACTTGGAAGACTGTAATGATGAGTATGATTAAGAACAAGACCATCGCCAGTGCAGTACCAAAACCTTGTCTTAATTCACCAAACCCGACTTTATAAATAATATAAGTTAATGTCTCCGTCTCAAAGCCCGGACCACCATCGGTCATGACGGCAATCTGATCAAAAATCTTCAAGGCGCTGATCATCGATAATACCATACATACAGTCATTGACCCCGCAAGCAGCGGAAAGGTAATATGCCGGAACTGTTGCCAGCCCCCTGCCCCATCAATACTGGCCGCCTCATTTAATTCCTGCGGAATGCCTTGCAATCCAGCGAGGTAAATGATCATATAATAACCCGCGCCTTTCCAAACGGTAGACAAAATAATCGACAGCATCGCATATTTAGGATTGCCCAACCAATCCACAATCCAGCTTCCGAGTCCAACAGACTCCAGGATCTGATTAAATACACCAAAGTTGTAATTCAGGATCATCGCCCAGACGAAACCCATTACGATCCCACTAAGCAACGTAGGGAAATAAAATACACTTCTGAATAAATTCCGGAACCAGCGTACCTTATCGACCATCATAGCCATTGCAATTGCTGCAATATTCTCTAGAACAACAAGTGAAATGGTCATGATCATCGTATTTTTCAGTGCGTTATGCACCCTTGGACTATTCCAAATTTCCACAAAGTTAGCGAAGCCGATATACCTTACGTTGTCGCTAATGCCATCCCATGAGGTGAAGCTTAAATAGACACTCCCTACCGTAGGGACGATAACGAACAAGGTGTACAAAATAAATGATGGCAATATGAACAGCAGAGCGTAGGACTGCCATTTTTTCTTTTTCTTTTTCTGCTGCTCAGTGCCTATCAATGACTTGTCAGCATTTACTGCGGATGTAGCCATGGCTACTCTCCCTCCCTTAAAGACCGCGCTTGTTAAAAAGAGAACCTCTGCAGCAGCAGAGGTTGCTCGATCAGGCGCTGCTCTTACATCTGATTAGCTTTCACTTGGTTGTCATACTCTGTATCCGCATCTTTCATGTACTTCGCTACATCTCCATCTTTTACCACGAGATCCTGCAACAGCTTGTAGTACCAGTTACGGAACTGTGGAGGGATTAGATTGTCTCCCCACCAGTTATTGATCGCCAAGGATTTCACTACATTCGGGTCAGCAATAAGATCTAAAGCCACTTGCATTTGTTCACTTGTGTCATAGGTTACTTTCTCTTTTGTTGAAGGAATCGCATTTATGGTTGCTAAATAGTTCGAATACTGTTCTGGGGCGAAGAAGAAACGGATAAAGTCTTTAATGGCTTCTGTTTTGTCTGCATCCTTAGCGGCTTCAGCCGATAAAGACCAGCCTGCTGGTGACGGAAGACCAATGACATTGATTTTCCCTTCACGGTCAGGAAGAGCATAGAAGCCAAATTCAAAGTTCGGGTCCGCTTCAGCGATTTGTGTAAACATCCACGTACCGGAGTACAATTGTGCTGCTTTGCCAGAAACAAGAATCGAAGCGGTCTGATTGTCGCCCGTGCTGAGCCAACCTTTATCTACATAATTCTTGAACAATTCTTTGAAGTCCGTTATGCCTTGAACTACATTAGCATCTGTGAAGCTGACCGTTTTAGCGGTACGTTTGGAATTCCAATCTGCATCTTTCGAGTAGACCTCATCAATCAGGAATTTGTTAACCCAGAAACCCATATGGAAAATATCTTTTCCACCTACTACAATCGGAGTAATGCCCGATGTTTTCAATTTCTCTTGGATGGCGATGAATTCGTCATAGGTTTTTGGAAGCTCGGTGATCCCTGCATCCGCATATGCTTTTTTGCTGTAGATAATCCCTTGGGGAGCGTTCACTTGCAGCGGTGCGTTCCACACCTTACCATCCACTTGTGGTGGGGCTTCGAACAAATCTAGCAGATCGGAAGGCAGCTCTACAATCTTACCCGCATCGGCAAAAACTTCTGTATCACGCATTTCCACCAGGTCCGGGAATTCACCCACAGCATCCTTTGTTTTAAGCCAATCAAGATAGGCAGCGGATGAAGTTTCGCTCAAATCTTTAATAGTGACATTCGGATTAGCTGCTGTAAACTTTTTGACCGTATCTGAGATTGCTTTTTTGGTGGCCGGATCTCCGGAGGCGTAACCTATCGTAAAGCTAACCTCTTTTTTGGTCTCTTGTGGTGTATTTGAAGGCGTTTCGGATGCTGGCGTATCGGTTGCCTTACTCCCTGCATTATTATTATTTCCACCGCAAGCAGTCAAAACTGTTGTAGTGGCGAGTAACAATACGGATAGTTTCATCATTGTTTTTTTGTACATATCATAATAGCCTCCCCTTTTTGTAAACCGTGGAAACTGAAGCAAGATGTGCGCATCATCTCTCGAAAGCGTTTCCGTTGCTAATAGAATAGCATTCCTTATAAATAGTTAGAATGAACTTTTTTAAGCGGGATATGCGGTGAATTTAAGAATAAGTAAAAAAAGAACGAAAGACCGCAGTCTTCCGTTCATCGTCCATCCTTTACGCATTCTCCGAATCTGAGATTTTATAAGGGTCCTCTACAATCGGAAGCAACAATAGAATCGATGTCCCAATATGCTCCCGACTGCTGATGGATAATCCGTATTCTGCACCGTACACTGTACGAATTCGTTCATGTACATTTTTTAGTCCAACATTTTTGCTAGGCGAACTAGGCTCTTCCAAGGTTTCAGTCAACTGCTGTACCTTTTCCTTGCTCATACCGATTCCATCATCATAGATCGTAACCAACAACATTTCATCTTTCTTTTCGATCGTCAATCCAACTGTCCCTCTGCCTTGACTGCGCAAGCCATGCTGGATAGCATTTTCAACTATCGGCTGAAGTGACAATTTCAGAATGTACCAGTTCAGATCCACTTCGGGTGAGAGATCGACTACAAGCTCAAATTTATTCTCATACCGCACAGAGATAATATAGAAATAATCCCGTAGATGCTCCAGCTCCTGTCGTATGCTTACCCTATCCTCTCCATAGTCGATTACATATTTCAACTGGTTAGAAAGCGATAAAATCATATCTGCGACCTCATCATTATCTTTATCCACCGCATTCATTCGAATGACTTCCAGGGTGTTGTATAAATAATGCGGACGAATCTGACTCTTCAGAGCATTTAACTCCGTTTGCTTCTGCTTGATCTGGGCAACGTAAGCTTCATCGATATAGGCTTGTAAACGCTCGACCATTCGGTTAAAACCATGACTAAGTCTACCCATTTCATCATTGCTGCTCACGACCATCTGGGTATCCAAATTACCGGATTCTACGATAGCCATTTGCTTAATTAAGTTCCGAATCGGAGCAGCCAGCCGCCTAGAGAACCAGACGCCCATGATGATCATTGCAATCGCACAAATAAACATCGCTATAAACACCGTCGTACGGGCTGAAAAAAGCTGATCGAATAAATTCGCCCGATGAATTCTGGCAGTCACCGTGCCTTTAAGAAAAGGAATCTCTTCACTGAGAACGATCATCTCCTCGTCCTTTTTAGCCCGAAAAGATTCTCCATTCGCTGACCTTGTCTCATTCGTGAAATATACATTTCCGTCGCCATCCAGCAGAAATAATTCATCCTGTCCCCCCAGATTTAATTCTCTGAAGAACTGATTAAATAACGAAACATCCACGTCCATAAACAAGGTCCCTACTATCTTGGGATCTTTGGTGACACGCCCAGAAATATCAATTAAAGTACGGCCGATAGTGAACACACTGCGCTTTGAACCTGTGTAATATTCTTCGGAATGGGTAGGGAAAATTGCCACTTGTGAAGGATTTGGAGCCATTTTAGTTAACCACTCTTGATAAGGCAGCAGATCAAAGTTGACCCCTCTGTTTTCTTTTTCCTGATAGTAGAGCTTATCGTCTGACTCCCTATGAAAATAAACACTGGTGATGTAGGAATCACTGTAGAGAACTGTTTTTAGAAAGGTTTCAATAGGAATCGTATTGATCTGCTCCAGCTCATTTACATTATAGGTTTGATTCTGTGAATAACTCTCGATAAAACCTTCATATCGTCCCGTATACATCAGCTTAGAGACCTCATTGTACTGATTGAAGGCAGAATTCAGATTATAGCTCATATATAGTACCATTTGCTGCAAATTACTTGTTGTGTAACGCTCGACATATCCGGAAAAAGTCTGCACAGAAATGTAACTAAGTGCAAAAAGCGGAATTAAGCCGACTAATAAAAAGGAAGCGGAGAATTTAACAAATATACTTTTGGATCTTCGGCCCCAGATAAACATGAATGAAGGCATCCCCTTTGCTATCCATCTGACTATTGGCTTTTGAAGGATTGCTTATATTCTTGTGGCAGCTTGCCATATTTCTTCTTAAACATATCGCTAAAATGCCGGGCATTGTTGTAGCCTACACTATCGGCAATCTCATAAACCATCATATCGCTTTGCAGCAATAAACGAAGGGCATGATTCATCCTCACCTCAGTGACATAATTCTTAAAGTTCTGTCCGGTATGTTTTTTGAAAAAGCTGCTGAAATAATAGGAATTCATAAACATCATCCCTGCCATAGATTCCAGTGTAATATTTTCTGGATAATGCTCCTCAATATAAGCCTTCACCTGGGAAAGCTGCTTCAGTTCCTTATTGCCCATGCGACTGGCAATTTGTCCAGACATTTTGCTCAAAAGCACACGGAAATCTTCCTCCACCTCTTGAAAGGTAGAATAATTAGCCAATCGTTCAAGAATCGGATTTGTATCCTGAAGTGATGGACCTGCCTCCACACCAAATTGAATAAGCTCCTGTTCAAGCTGCAAAAATGTATTGTATACGGTAGAAACGGCTTGGTTTCTATTTCCGTCTGCCATCTGCCGGATCGTCTGAAATAATCGCAGGCACTCCTGCTCAATTTGTTCTTTATGTTGTGATTTCATGGCAATCCCAAGGGCGGACTGGATTTCATGCAGCGGAGTTTGAATCAATGATTCACTCTCATACCTGCTCTCTTTAACAGAAATCACACGATTAGGCCCTGTAAAATATTTATAATTTAGCGCTTTCAAAGCTTGACGATAAGATTCATCAGCATCATCCATACCGTCAACAGGATTGCCTACTCCAAGGGTCACCTTTAATTTCAGAAAACTTGTGATTTTGTCATGGAGATCTATGGCAATTCCCGCTGGTTCCTCAGCATGCTCATGCTGGAGCAGGATACAAAAACGTTCCCCTTTACGGAACATATAACTATTATCGCTTTGCTCCACGGTTTCTTTAATAATGTTAGACAGTGCAAAATCAATCAGCTTACGTTCGCGTTCTTCCCATCTGGAAGGCTGCCCCGACGATTCGTCCGTCTCTACCAAACAGATACTGACGTAGCGACTTAGCGCAATAATCCCCATATCAAGCAAGGTGTCTGCTGTCCCCTTATTGCCGTCCGTCAGCTTGTCGAGCAATTCTTCGATCGTTAATCTGCGGTTTCTCTGTTCATAATGGTTCAGCTTCTCTTTGTTGCGCTCGCCTTCTGTTTCTTGACGAATAAGGGAAACGGCTTTGCTCACAACCTGTTCCAGCTGGTTTTTGTTCACGGGCTTCACCAAATAATCCAGCGCACCATATTGCAGTGCTTGACGGGCATACGTAAACTCTTGATAAGCGCTTATAAAAATAACCTTCACCGCTCTGCCAGCTTCATGAATTTCACGGATGATATCAATCCCTGTATATCCTGGCATGCTTATATCACTAATAATCAGATCAGGACCACAATCCTCGATCTGTTGTTTTAGCTCGATTCCATCACTGGCCTCTCCAACAATGGTGAGTCCAAGCTTCTCCCATGAAATCAGTTTTTTTAGGCCTCGCAAAATCACCGGTTCATCATCTGCGAGCAGTACCCGGATACTCTTCATTATGCAGTCCTCCTACCTTCGAGAAATCATCCCACAGCTGTCCAATCATCTTAATCTTATGATAACAGACAAACAATCTTTGGTGCAGCTTCAAGCGGATGAACTTTCTTAAGAAGAAACCGCAGTTTCTTAAGATTAATTTATCTAAGCTTAAAAAGGTGGCGGGCGTAACTGCGGGGAATGTTTGGACTTCCGCCGTTACTGCTCACCTGTTATTTTTATCTAAAGTTCAATAAAACAAACTATCCTCTACTTTAATATTGTTGAAATAGAAACAAAAAATCAATATAATTTGTTAATGTAAGAGCGCTGGGAGGACAGGCCATGAACAAAGAAGAACAGGTCATGATGGGTTTCAGGGACGTATATAACAAGATGGTTTGGCTTAATAAGGATAAGATGGAAGACAGTCTTAAGGGTTATAAACCTTCTGAAGTACATTGCATCGAATACATTGAAAAAAATGCAGATTCCAACGTCACAAAACTTGCAGAGTCCTTTTATATGACTCGCGGTGCCATAAGTAAATTAACTAAGAAGCTCATCCAAAAGGGCCTCATCGAAAGCTACCAAAAATCGGATAACAAAAAAGAAATCTATTTTAGGCTTACTGAGCAAGGGAAAGTAATTTATAACGTCCATGAGGACTTGCACAAAGAGTTCCAAGAGCGGGATAAAGCCGTATTTGAGCAGGTAACTGAGGAGCAATTTGACAGTATGCTTAGCTTCGTAGAAAAGTATAGTAGACATTTGGATGCAGAAATAAAGAAACAGGGTATAGATTTTAATCCGAATAAATTCGAATAATGAAAATGAAACTCCATGCAGCCGGGCTCTTATGAGTAAGGCTGCATTTTTATGTTCAATATTTTGTTGACACGGAAACAAAGCCGTGATAAAAATGGTGATGTACCAAATTTGTTTCCAAGGAATCAAAACATCAACTTTTGAGGAGAGAATTTAATGTTCAAATTCAGATCACATAATGAACAGAACACAGAACAATCCGTAGATAAACACGCTCTAATCTTCGGTTTGATCTCTGTGTTTCTGTGCGGAATAGGCTTCAGTATCATCATGCCCGTTGTCCCCTTTTTAGTGCAGCCTTATATAAGTAATCCGGGAGAACAGGCTATAGTTGTCACGCTGCTAACCTCTGTTTATGCAGTCTGCGTATTTTTTGCAGCCCCTGCACTTGGAGCTTTGAGCGACAAATATGGGCGTCGTCCATTACTTTTGGTATGCCTTTTGGGTTCTGCAATTGGATACTTAGTTTTTGGGATAGGAGGAGCGTTATGGGTTCTCTTTGTTGGACGCATAATAGAAGGTATAACCGGCGGAAGCATAGGTACTATCTTCGCCTTTTTTGCTGACATCATTCCTCCAGAACAGAGAACCAAATACTTTGGCTGGGTGAGTGCGGTTGTAGGTGTAGGCACCGTCATCGGTCCAACGCTAGGCGGATTACTTGCCAAGTTTGGTTATTCTGTACCTATGTATTTTGGAGCAATAATAACTTTATTAAATGTTGTTTACGGATTCTTTTTTATGCCTGAGAGCCTTGACAAGAACAATAGACTGAAAGAAATTACCTTGGTAAGACTGAATCCATTTACACAGCTTGCAAGCATATTGTCCATAAAAAACTTAAAAAGACTACTGGTCTCAGCATTCTTACTCTGGATACCCAACGGATCTTTACAGGCTGTTTTTTCACAATTCACAATGGATACTTTCAGCTGGAAGCCTGCACTAATCGGACTGATGTTTTCAATTATGGGCTTCCAAGACATCCTTTCACAGGGTTTCATCATGCCTAAGCTTTTGCTAAAACTTAGTGATAAACAGATCGCAATTCTTGGAATGGTTTCGGAGATAATAGGCTACAGTCTTATTGCACTATCTGCTTTGTTCTCATACTATCCGCTTTTTATCGCTGGAATGTTTATATTTGGTTTTGGGGATTCGATCTTTGGGCCTTCATTCAATGGGATGCTTTCCAAGTCTGTCGATTCTAGTGAACAAGGGAGGATTCAAGGAGGTAGCCAATCTATTCAGGCTTTAGCCAGAATGATTGGGCCTGTCATTGGAGGTCAAATATATGTATCACTTGGCCATGCTGCACCCGCTTTTATGGGGATGATCCTGATAGCTGCGGCAATATCCGTTTTGTATAAGGATACGCGTGTAAATATGTAATCTTGCAATCTCATGTTACAATACAACCTGAACTTATATTTTTAGAAGGCGGTTGATACTGTTGATTTACATCATCAAATTTGTATACAGCTTTGTGCTTCCTCCCGGCCTGTTTATCGTGCTTCTGCTAGGTTTAGTCATTTGGTTGTGGAAAAAAAACCGCCGGCCAGCACTAGTTCTACTCGGGGTTACACTATTAATGTATTTCTCCATGACACCCTTAGTCAGCGATGCGCTGATCGGCAGTCTAGAACGGAAATATCCGCAGCCGGATACTTTGCAAGGAGATGTCATCGTCGTACTCGGCGGGGGCGCCAGCTCTGGCACACCGGATATAGATGGCGAGGGCAATTTATACGGATCAGCAGCAAATCGCCTGCTTACTGCTGTTCGCCTCCATCGGCAGACAGGTCTGCCAATCTTATTTTCTGGCGGACAAGTATTCTCCGACAGTGGTAATGAAGCGGATATCGCGCAAAGACAACTACTGGGTCTCGGCATACCCGAAGAGGATATCCTGATCGAGAATCAATCCCTCAACACGGAGCAAAACGCTGTAAATACCGCAGCCATCCTGCAACAAACCGGACTTAAAAAACCTATACTAGTTACTTCAGGTTTTCATATGTCCCGAGCGATGTTGCACTTTAAGAATGCGGGGCTAACAGCGCAAGCCTATCCTACGGATTATATCGCCAGCGCTGATATTGCACTGCAGCCCGCCAAGTTCAGTCCCTCCCCAGGAGCGATCTCCACAACAGGGTTAGCATTGAAGGAATATTTAGGCCAGCTTGCTGCTCGGCTATTTGATTAGTTCTGTAAACTTCGCATGCACAACCTCAGCGAGTAACTGTGGGGCTACGTCCATTTGCTGGCCAATCTTCCCAGCGCTGACAGCCATCGTGTCCAGCCCTTCTGCACTGCTGTCAATGAACGTGGGGTACAGCTTTTTCATTCCAACAGGTGAACAACCACCGCGGATATAGCCTGTCCATTTCTGCAGATCCTTCACTGGCAGCATCTCAATTTTTTTCTCTCCGGCGGCTTTGGCCGCCTTTTTGAGATCCAGCTCTTCGGCAACCGGGATAACAAATACATAAAGATTCGCACCGCTATGAGCGACCAACGTTTTAAAAACCGTCTCTGCCGCCTTTCCAATCTTCTCAGCCACAGCCGTGCCATGGATGAGTCCATCTTCATTGTCATAAGCGAACACTTTATAGCCGATTTTTTTGGCATCCAGCATTCGCATTGCGTTGGTTTTGGTTACTTGCATTGTTGACCTACCTTTCAATATCCTCTATTCCTTAACTTTATGATCAAAGAGGCCCCAAAGCTAATATAGCTTTCAGGACCTCCTGTTGCTGCCGTGCCCATTAATCTCTGGGATAATTAACCTGCATGATATCCATAAAAGGAACTTTTATGATTTCTTCATGGTTACTGAGGTGTACTTTCCCGGTTCGCGAATCCATTTCCACGATCATGCCGCGTACCTCTTCTTCTTTTCCCCATACGGTCAATAAAATCTCAGAACCTTCTTGCTTAGCTTCAACTAACTGATTACCTAACTCCTCAAGCACAAATTCATCTCTTGTGGGCCGCTTGGCCACCTTTGCTTTTGCCACACTAATCCTCCAATAAGCTATTACGGATATTAAGTATATTAAATACTAAGTATGAATGCTCTCATTTATTATACCATGTTTCAGATTAAGGCTCGAACCCCTTCTGGCTCAAGAATAGCTCCTCTTCGGAAAAAACTTGCTGAAGTCCTTCATACACTCTGCGATATGCTGCAGGATCATACCAATCTTCCAGTTGCAGCTCTTCATATAGGGAATAAATCCCTAATCTCCGTGTGCGTTTGCCGCCGCTGCCGTCGCCCATAAAATAGTCATCCACACAGACTCTATCCACCAAAGTCCTTAAGGTCGCTGGAAAAGCTGGACTGCTTGGCAGTACTGGCGCTATAGTAGCTTGAACAGGGATGCCAGCTTCACGTAGAAGCTGTAACGTCTTCAGTCTTGCCGCAATGGGTGGAGCGCTTGGTGTGAATTTTTGCCGAATATCTTCACGGTCTGTTTCTATAGTTATACTTACTCGAACCTTATCCTCTAAACGTATTAATAAATCTATATCTCTGCGAACCAGCGGACTACGGGTCTGCACGAATAGGAAATCGGGCGGGTCTTGTACCATAACCTCCAGTAAAGATCTCGTCACCTGTTCCTTGTGCTCTACCGGTTGATAGGGATCTGTGCTTGACGACATAAAAATAGAGACGGGACCTTTCGCCTTCGCTTTGTGCAGTTCTTTTTGTAAAATCACAGCCGCTTCTTGTTTAACATCTACCCACGTCCCCCACTCCTCTTTGCGGAACAGCGAGACAGGCATCTGGCGCACATAACAATAGGAACAGCCGTAAGTGCAACCCGTATATGGATTTAAGGAATGACTGTAGCCTGACAGATAACCTGTTCCTTTATTCAGCAAGGTTTTTGGGGAGGTGTAATTGGACTCTATTTTCATATATCTGCTGTATACTCTCCTCTCTCCAACTGAAGTAGTTTGGTCTTCATATCCAAACCACCCCGGTATCCTGTTAATGTCCCATTCTTACCAATAACCCGGTGGCAGGGCACCGTAATCAGAATCGGATTCGCACCAATGGCAGTCCCTACCGCGCGCACCGCAGCTGGTTTTTGAATATGTGTAGCAATATCCGAATAGGACCAGGTTTGCCCATATGGAATTTCACATAACGCCTTCCATACCGCAAGCTGAAAAGGAGTACCCTGATAATCAAAAGGAATGCCGAAGCTCTGCCGGTTCCCTTGCAAATATTCACTAAGCTCCCTCACATAAGGCGCCATCTTCTCATCGTCCTGCACCAGTTCACTCCCCGGAAAACGACGTCTAACCCATTCACTTAATTCCTCAAAGGGTTGCTGCTGCGAACCCACATAACTTAACCCCTTCTCTGTGGCAGCAATATAAAAACTCCAGTCCTTATCGGTTAATAATGTCCAGTATAGAATAGCATTTGTTTTATTCTCCATGATTCGGTCCCTCCAAAATAAAATCAGAAGCCAACGTTACTTTCTGTTTGTTAAGCTGACGAAACTGTGTGGGCGTATACCCCGTTTTTTTCTTATATAAAGTAATAAAATATGACGTATTGGGCAGACCCACGCGTAATGCAATCTCAGCAACTGCCTGCTCTGTAGTAAGCAAATACTCAGATGCCTTAGCGATTCTCTTTTGCTGTATATAATCCACAGGAGTGATTCCCTTTACTTTCTTAAAGGTTCGATGTAAATGATAAGGACTCCCATGACATACCTCAGCTAACGTTTCAAGGGTGAGGGGGGCCATATAATTATGATCAATGTATTCCGTCATCAAAGCTACCCATTCCTTATCAGGAAGACGCTCACCTGTCGGTTTACATCTTTTGCAAGGACGAAATCCGGCTGCCAGCGCTTGTTCAGCATTCTGAAAAATACACGCATTCTCCCGATTGGGTGCTTTGGATTTGCAGGAGGGTCGACAAAAAATTCCTGTAGTCTTCACCGCATAAAAAAATATGTCGTTATAAGCAACATCGTTTTGCAAAATAGCCTGCCATTGTTCCTCAGTCATTTGTTCCTCATCTTCAATCCTGTTCATCGCCTTCACCTCTAATGCAATTATACCCCTGAGCAGGCTCATCTGTACTCAATTTGGAATGGAAAAGCAAGATAGTGAAATTCAAAAGAGTGAGATTGCTCGTAATTACACTTTGTTTAGCGAATACGCACTACCTTTGTCAACCGTGCAGGGAGCCGCTGCTGGACAACGAATATTACTCATAACATGACTACGTGAACTGGAGGAATCGAAATGGATATTCTAAAAACAAAAGATGCCGCAGAGCTGATGTCAGTTAGTATAACAACAATTAAACGTTGGGCTGCCATGTTCCCTGATTTTTTTCCAAAAGACCGATTTGGCCATTATGTGTTCTCAGAGCAGCAAATCGACCTGCTCAATCATATTAAAGACCGTATTAATCACGGAGAAGCCTTGGAATGTATACAACTCACGCTCACGAATGAGCAGCAAATCTCCACATCACACCAGGAAAACCCGCTACAGCACACAGATGCTGAGCCTATGAAGGATATCTTGTCTCGCATCAACAATGTTGAACGTGCACTCGATCAAAAAGCCGACGAAGTAGTATTGATACAACTGCTACAGCAGCGTGAGGAGCTTGAGGATCTACGAATAATGATCAAGCAAATAGCGGCATCCATAGAACCGTTGCAAGTGTCTAACGGCAAACCGCTCACCTCTTATGAAAATTCCCAGTCCACTGCCACTACCAGGCTAACGGCTCCGCCAAGAAAACGCGGCCTATTACGTTCTTTATTTTTCTTTTAAGCCTGAAATGTAAAAAAAAGAACCTACTTCAGACAATCGCGAAGTAGATTCATATAAGCATAAACATATTTAGGATCTCCCCCTGTCACCCTAAACGGTGGCGGGGGTTTGCTTTTTCCTAGCAAAAAGCTCGATCCTCCGGAACATTCTACTCTTTATGCAATAAAGCTGCTCCTGCAATTCCCGGATGTGTCATTTCGTAAGGGTCCAGAATCAGATTAAGCTCTTCTTCGGTTAGTACATTATATTTAATGCACAATTCCCGTACAGATTCCCCAGTCAAAATCGCCTCTCTAGCGATCCGCGATACCACTTCATACCCCAGATGCGGGTTCACAGCCGTAATGATTCCGACACTCCGCTCCACATCCCGCTCAAGCTTTTCCTTATTGGCTTCAATCCCAGCCAGACAGAAGTCTGTGAAGACTTGGAAGGAATTGTTCATGATGCTGATGGACTGAATGAGATTGAACACAAGCACAGGCTCCATAACATTCAGCTCCAGTTGACCCGCTTGGGAAGCCAGACAGATCGTATGATCGTTCCCTATGACTTGAAAAGCCACCTGATTGATGACCTCTGCCATAACCGGGTTAACTTTACCCGGCATAATTGAAGATCCAGGCTGGCGTGCAGGCAATGAAATCTCATTAAACCCAGTACGCGGACCGGAGGCCATCAATCGCAGATCATTAGCGATCTTGGACATGTTCATCATGCATACTTTTAGGGCAGCAGACACTTCTGTATAGGCGTCTGTATTTTGGGTGGCATCGACGAGATGATCTGCCGTTACGAGTGGCAATTCACTGATCTCAGCTAAGTGCTCTACCACCAATTCAATATAACGAGGATCAGCATTTAATCCTGTACCTACTGCTGTTGCCCCCATATTGACTTCATACAGATGATGGCGTGTATGTTCAATACGTTTGATATCTCTTTCCAGCACTCTGCGATAAGCCTCGAATTCTTGACCCAGACGAATCGGCACTGCATCTTGAAGATGTGTCCGACCCATTTTTATCACAGGATCGAATTCATCCGCTTTTACCGCAAACACATCATGCATTCTGTGCATCGTTACAAGCAGCTGCTCCAGCAGTGAAAGTGTGGCAATATGAATTGCCGTCGGGAACGCATCATTTGTAGACTGCGCCATATTTACATGTGAATTGGGGCTTAAGTGACGATAGTCTCCTTTTTCATGGCCAAGCAGTTCTAAAGCACGGTTAGCAATAACCTCATTCGCATTCATATTTAACGAGGTACCCGCACCACCCTGAATAGGATCTACAATAAATTGCTCATGCCATTGACCCTCGATGATTTCTTCTGCTGCTTTCACTACAACCTCTCCAAGCCCTCGATAGAGACGGCCAACTTCCATATTTGCAAGCGCAGCGGCTTTTTTTACAATCCCCATCGCTTTGATTAACTCTTTGTGAACCCGATAGCCCGTAATAGGAAAGTTCTCGACTGCGCGTAGTGTCTGAATCCCATAATAAGCGTTCTTATCTACCTGTTTACTGCCTAGAAAGTCATTTTCTACACGAAATTCAGTTTCAATCACTGTTATATCCCTCGCATTCATTATGATTAGGTTTATTAGAAAATAAGTAAGCGCAATCATTTCTATCTCACTTAGATATTAACCTTTATTGTGACAAATGTCTCTCAGAAAAATAGGGTTTAATGTAATTAATTACTATTTAGTAACCTAACACCGCTATTCTAAAGGGAAATGTGCTTAGGGAGGATTGAATTACCAAATCGTTAGGTCTAGTTTATCCAGATAAATTGTCGCTCACCCCAATTATAAGTATTTTGGACAAAATCACGTTTACGGATACTTAGGTATCTATTGCGGGCTGTGCAATGGGGCATCACATCCTTTCATGTACCTCCTTATTAAAGAAGCCGGCCAAAAAGGCCGACTCGGATTACTATTTATCACAGCAATTGTGTATTTTTTATACTGAATAATGATCTAATGAGATCTGGATTCCATTAAGCTGAGCTTGCGGTAATTCTGACTCCCTACTAATACTCAGAACTAAGCTTTCACCATCCATGTTGGTATAATTCGCTGCTAATACCTCTCCCACTTCGAAATTCCTTTCTTTATGAGCCATAGCTGCGGCAAAAGCCTCTAAACCAATAATACCACATTCAGCCGCTTTCTTAATGCCCAATGCTTCAACGATCACACCACCCGGCATCCCTGCGACTGATACCTCTATGAATCTAGACCGTTCCTGCAGCTGATAAGAGTGAGATAAATAAATAACAACATACGTCTCACCAACCTGCCCGTACAATGTGTTAGGCTCTTGTTTCCATTCCCCTTGGGGAAGTACACCGATGATCGTATTCTTTTCACCCTGGGGGATTGGGAATAGAGAAATGATGACATTCTTGTGATAGAGAACCTCCATATAACGGCTTTGATGGCGGGGATCTCCCTCATTGTAGCCTTGTCCCGGGTGGAAGAAATACAGCTGATTTGCGCCTCCCTCTCCACTCACAGGTAACGAAAAAGCCCAGCGAAGCTGCTCATTATCGAATTCCTCAACCCGCTCCCACATCCCGCCTGCTGCAAACTCTTCTGTAATATAAGCATAGGAATGAAGCAAAGGCTGCGGCTGTGGATCCGTTGGGACAACCTTCTGAGTAATCTTCCTTACTTCCACTGGTGACTGGTGATTCATGGCTGCGGCTAATATTTCATCGGATGCTTGATAGAATAATAAACCGGCATACTCCGTGCGCGGCATCATCTCAGGCAGCTGGAAATCTCCAAACTGAACATAATCATGAAGCACATTAGCATCGCCGGGAACATCATGCGGCCAGCCTCTAGAATGCGCACCAACCCAAGCGCCACGCAGATAGAATTCAGCTCGTACATTCCATAAATGGTCAAGCATTTCTTTAAGGCTTGTAGTAAGCTCCGTATCCTCAGGCGGGACAAGTTCCAACGCACAGGTGAATGCCTGCACCCAATGCCAAAACCACGGAAGACTGCCGTATTCCGGCATCCCTTTAGTACGAATATAAGCCAGTGTATCCTTCAGACTCTGCCGGCCATCCTCAAGCAATATTTCATCCGCAAACATGGTGCCAAAAATCAGCTTAGCAGCTGTATATTTAGCTTCATGATGCCCAAAAGTAACCACCGGCTTACGGTAGAAATCACTGCGATAAATATGTCCAAACGCTGTATTCAGAACTATGCGAAGTTGAGCGTTTAATGCTCCTCCGTATCTTTTGCAAAAATACGCCAGCAGGTTGCCCATAAGCTCCACTGGTAACTCATGCGGTGACGCATCTCGCGGCACTGGATTTAATCCGAGTGGCCAATGGCCGTATAACTCCGTGCCAGGCTGCCGGTTCTGAAGCATTAAGATCTCCAGCAGCACATCCTGTGCTTTCTGTTTCGCTTGCTCACGATCAAAAGGCAGCTCAAAAGAATCATCAACAGCCGCTGCAAAAAGATACGAAGCATAATAAAAGTTATTTCGCACATCATCATGGAACCAGAGTCCACTTTCCAATAAAGAGCGTTGCTCCGCTTCCAGTGCTATATTAAAAATAATTTCTTTCTGACGTTCCTTATAAGTACTCTGGATATTTTTCAACCCCGGCATTACTTTTCAACCTCCATCATTTCAGTTTTATATCATCTTCCGACATTCATGAAAATCGAGCATAATAGCTCTATTGTGCACACTTTCCGTTCATTATGCAATTGGAAAAACCAATAAATAAACATAAATAAACGAAATAAAAAAGATTATTACTTGTAAAATGAACATAAATGGACTAAAGTGTACCTATACGAACGATAATATGTACACAAAGGAGATTGAACATTCAATGGAAAGACGTTTCGCATCCCATCCTAATGAAGTAAAACAATTTGACACTGAGCGCCTCCGTAAGGAATTCCACATTCCCGTTATTTTTGCACCTGATGAGCTAAAGCTTGTCCTAACCCATGAAGATCGTATGATCGTTGGTGGAGCTAATCCTGTAAAAGAAGAGGTTGCGCTAACTACTGACCTTAAAGAACTTGGGGTTACTTATTTCTTGGAACGCCGTGAACTGGGCATCATCAATGTCGGTGGTAAAGGCTCCGTGGTTGTAGATGGCACAGAATATGAAGTAGATTTCAAAGAATGTCTTTATGTAGGTCAAGGCTCTAAAGATGTAGTCTTCAAAAGTGCAGACGCTTCCAAGCCTGCTAAATTCTATTTGAATTCTGCTCCTGCCCATCAGTCCTACCCTACTACCAAAACCACACTGGCCGATTCTGAATCCGGTGCAATGGGTGGTCTGGAGAACTCTAACGAGCGGACAATCCACCGCTTCATTCACACAAATGGTGTACAAAGTGCCCAACTGGTTATGGGTATGACCCAACTGAAACCAGGCAGCATGTGGAACACCATGCCAGCGCATACCCATCCACGCCGGATGGAAGCCTATTTCTATTTTGATCTTCCGGACGATTCCGTTGTGTTCCACCTGATGGGAGAACCTGACGAAACCCGCCATATCGTAATGCATAACGAACAAGCAGTTATTTCTCCAAGCTGGTCCATCCACAGTGGTGTCGGCACTCATAACTATACTTTTATCTGGAGTATGGCTGGCGATAATAAAAGATATGATGATATGGACCCCGTATCCATGAAAGAATTACAATAGAGATAAATCAATTACGGAAAGATGAGGCAGGCGGATGAACCCGATACGACGACACGAGATGATTATGGAAGTTATGCTGAACCAAAAAGATGTAACGGTGAATGAACTGAGCGATAAGCTTCAGGTTACTGGAAAAACAATACGCGAGGATTTAAGTAGGCTGGAGGAACAAGGACTGATCGTACGTGTACATGGCGGAGCTGTGCTGGCACAAAGCGACCAGTTTGGTATTTTGCCCTCCAAGGACCCGCTGGATAAATACTCTGACGAGAAGACGGAGATTGCCTTGCGTGCGCTTGCTCATATTGAACCGGACGATATTATCGCTCTTGACGGCGGTAGCACCACGCTTGAAATTGCTCGGCGTCTGGACAATATGCCACTAACGGTAGTCACCAATGATGTATACATCATCAGCGAACTGGTTCCCAAAGATAACATCCGTCTGGTCGTTCCCGGTGGTTATCGTGTCCGTAATATGTTGGCTGGTCCTGAAGCCGTCTCCTATGTACAAAAGCTTAATATTCAAAAAGCATTCCTTTCTTCGACTGCTATTCATATAGAGCATGGACTCTCCATTTATACAGGAGATTTAATTGAGTTCAAGCAAGCCCTTGTATCTACAGCCCGTAAGGTATTCGCGGTTGTAGATCATCATAAATTCGGCCATACTGCACTGCGTACCTTCGCTTCCCTACAAGAAGTTGACGTGATCCTGACGGACAAAGGGCTCTCCCCCGAAACGGCAGAACAGTTCCGCAGTGCAGGCGTTACAATTGAATGCGGGTAAACCCGGAATAACAATCCATCTACAATAAAGGGGCGTAATTTATATGTCATCATTATTCAGCTTGGCAGGTAAAACAGCTATTGTAACAGGCGCAGCTCAAGGTCTTGGACAAGGAATCGCGCTTGCATTTGCAGAAGCCGGTGCAGATGTTGCATCAGTCTCCCTTAATTCGAGTGAAGAAACTGTAAATGCAGCAAAAGCTTTTGGAGTAAAAGCAGTTAGTATCGAATCTGACTTAAGTGATCATAGCAAGCTGCAAAGCACTTTTGACCAAGCGCTAGAGCTGACCGGACATGTTGACATTCTCGTAAACTGCGCCGGAATGATCCGCCGTGCACCGGCAAAAGATCATAGTGAAAAAGACTGGTTTGATGTAATCAATTTGAACCTGAACACAGTGTTCCTTCTGTCGCAAATTGCAGGCCGCCACTTCCTGGAAAGAGGATCCGGCAAAATCATTAACATCGCCTCCATGCTCTCCTATCAAGGCGGAATCAATGTCCCTGGTTACACTGCGAGTAAACACGGGGTTGCTGGTCTTACTAAAGCTTTTGCCAATGAATGGGCAGGCTCCGGTCTGAACATCAATGCAATTGCACCAGGTTATATGGCTACTGAAAATACCGCTCCAATCCGTGCCGACCAAAGTCGTTCGGACTCTATCTTAGACCGTATCCCTGCAGCACGTTGGGGAACGCCTGATGATGTTAAAGGTCCTGCCGTATTCTTGGCTTCCGCAGCATCTGACTACCTGAACGGTCACGTTCTTAATGTGGATGGCGGATGGATGGCTAGATAAAGCATACAAAAATGGGTGTCCCATAGGGGCACCCATTTTTTTTGACTCAGCTGACCCATCTACATACGCAGTAGCTTAAAGGATTCAACTAACCGATCTGCACACGCAGCAGCTAAAGGACTCAGCTGACCGATCTGCACATGCAGCACCTAAAGGACTCAGCTGACCGATCTCCATACGCAGCAGCTAAAGGACTCAGCTGACCGATCTGCACATGCAGCAGCTAAAGACTCAACTGAGCGATCTGCACATGCAGCAGCTAAAGGACACAGCTGACCTTATACACCGTTTTATCCGCTATTTGGATAGCTACCGGACCTCATAGCCGCTATTGGTGCAAAAAAAGCTAATTAGAAGCTCCTTCCTGAGCAATAGCGACGCTGGAGTCCGAAAACCTGCTTAATAGGCGTTAAATTCGCAAATAGGGGCATCTGGGGCCGAAAATCTCAGTACCAGTGGTGGTTGATCCTTCTGCGTCATTTAAATAAGCTTGCAATGGAATTCACATCAAAATCACTAGTCATTCTAAAGTTTCCCGAACTGTATTTGTCCTTCTTATCAAGATCCGTCACATACAGGAAGTTAGTATCCGTAAGATTCATGCCAAACCTCAAGCTGTTATTCACAATAATACTTATCCAGTAGGTCTCCGTAGATTTGTCCAAAGCACTACTTCTTCTCAATTTTACATCTGAAAAAGCATAAATGATCTTTTCAATTTCCTTCGGATCTTCAATCACTACCTTTTCATCCACTAAAGATTTCTCAATCTCGATAGAGGTGATTTCTGTTTCGTCGATTTGATCCAACACTAAGTTCTCAAATGAATTATAACTATGGTAGAGATTAATGATTACTGGGATTTCGATCAATAAAAAAATAAGTACGAGAAATACATAACGTTTCTTCATATTCATAATTATGAACTCCCTAGTTCTACAAACTCCTCTGGATGAGTGCGAATATATTCGCCAATTATTCTATGCGTATTTGGTGTCAGGTTCTTATATCGTTCGAATAACCCAGTAATTACTTCTAACAGCTGAGGGTCTCGATCCAAATCCGTGATGGCAGCATCCGCCCACTCTTTACCCAGTCGATGATTTCTTTCCTCGAGAAATGTCTTTGTTTCCTGAAGCAAAAGAATCATGGGTGATTCGTCAAAAAATCGTATGCCTCCTATCACCCCTGTCCAATACCCTGGCAGGTCTTGCATGTAGGAAATCCAAGCATAATACTCCCCTTCGGAATTACAGCTGTGACCATATAGCACTCTGAACATACATAATGCTTGTTGCCCCTCTGTGAGCTTCGAGATCACTTCTGATTTGGTCGATGGCGATTTTCCGCGAATCAGCTGAAAGGTAGGCTCCATACAGGCCCATCCTAACCTTTCATCACTTAAAGTGTCCAAGTCTTCCTGCTTCATGGCTACTAAATTCATTTAACTCCTCCTTTGATTAACATCCAAAAATATACATATCTTTCTTAACGATGTCAATAAAAATCGCTTGGGCACATGAAGCAATTCGATCGTTTTTATGATAGGCTTTAGGCAGTAGATTTTTTCACAAAGGAGCTTTTCTATGCATAATGAGATACTTACTATATTTGATGAAGGCGGTCACCGAATCGGTACAGCTCCACGGGAAGAAGTACACCGGTTAGGACATTGGCACGAGACCTTCCACTGCTGGTTTATAAACAAAACCCAAGAAATCCCCTATATTTATTTACAGCTTCGTAGTGAGCAGAAACAAGATTATGCAGGATTGCTGGACATCACGGCCGCTGGACATTTGCTGACACACGAAACGGTAGAGGACGGGATTCGCGAGGTTCAAGAAGAACTCGGTTTGGAGCTAGCTTTTGATGAGCTGATTCCCTTAGGTACAATTCCTTACTGTATGATCAAAGAAAATCTAATCGATAAAGAACGAGCGCATGTTTTTGTTTATAACAATCCTTATCCACTGGACGATTTTAAGCTGCAAGAAGAAGAGGTCGCAGGAATTGTTATCACAAAGTTTGCGGACTTCCGAAGCTTTTGGCAGGGAGAAATACATAGTCTACAAATCAATGGTTTCAAAGTCGATTCAAACGGGCAGAAAATCAACATTCAACAGAGTGTGGATCGGACTCATTTTGTGCCTCATGAAGCAGCTTATTTCACTCGGATCATTGAGGGCATCGAAGCAATAATTCTAACATCAACCATCGTCACGGAGGACATATGATCATTAATCCTCAAACATCTACAGTGAATGGAATCCAATACAGCATTAGATCTGCTGCCTCAAAAGACGCTAAGGTGTTGTCTGAATTAAGAGTACGTATCGATGGAGAGACTGAGAATTTAGATCGGGAACCAGGCGAAGCCTTTATTGACGAAGAAGGATTTGAACAGCTTATTCAAGCCGATTCAGAGAAAAATAATAACCTCTTTCTAGTCGCAGTAGTGGATGATCAAATCGTTGCGTTCTCCAGATGCGAAGGTTATCCCTTAAAAAGATTCGCTCATAAAGTAGAATTCGGAGTATGTGTGCTGCAGGAGTATTGGGGATATGGTATTGGAAAAAATCTTCTCGGCGAATCGATTGCCTGGGCTGACACTAACGGTATTCAAAAGATCACCCTAAATGTGCTGGAAACGAACACCAATGCTATTAAGCTATATCAAAAGCTTGGCTTTGAAATCGAAGGGATTTTAAAGAAAGATAAACTTCTATCGGACGGCAAATTGTATAACACCATTATGATGGGAAGAGTTAAGAACTGATTCTATTCAAAAAAAAGGCAGAACCTGAAACTCAGGTCCTGCCTCTTTATTATACTAATGCTTTACGCTTCAACATCGCAAGTCCATTCACCGCTAGATTCAATAGGGCCGGAGCTGAAAGACCTGTTTCCAAGTCTGTGTATTCCGCTCCATCCAGCTCTACCGTTTGCGGACTGCCGCTGAAATTTTGCACAAAAACATAATCACTTTCGCCATCTGTGCGAAGTTGTGCAGTCACACCTGCTGGAAGCTCACTATCCATCGCACGGGTAATTCCTGCCTTAGATGTGATCGCTGCGTATAGCTCAACATAGAATGAAGTCTCTTTCACCCGGGTAGCAAGATGGTACGCATTTCCTTCACCGAAACGATTGACTGTAAGCGCTGGACGGCCTGTGTAGAAATCGTTGCGATAATGCCCCAAAGCCTCTGCACCTTCCAAATGAATCAGCTCGGCAATCTCATGCGCATCGTAGTCACCGCTTAGCTTAAGTTTATTACCTGCCTCCATTACTATCCCGTTCAGATCACGGCTGTGCAGCCCTTCTGTCTCCTCTGCCCAAATCCCCAGTGTTCTGCGCAGTGGACCAGGGAATCCTCCCAGATGACATAAATCCGTTTCGTTAACTACTCCTGACCAATAGGTTGCGAGGAATGTGCCGCCTTGCTCCACATATTTCTCAATTCGCTTTCCATTCTCTTCACTAATCAGATATAACATAGGTGCAACAACCAGCTTGTAGGCAGACAAATCATCTCCAGAGCCTATAATATCAACTGAAATGCCCAGCTCCCAAAGTGCACGATAATGCTGCAGCACCGTCTCCTCATAACGTAATCCGGAATTACGGATGCCTTGCGCATCCTTTATCGCCCAGCGGTTGTCCCAATCGAAAATAATCGCCGTCTGCGCCGGAGTGGACGTACCCACTACTTCCGTCATTCCCGCCAGCGTCTTTCCTACTTCCGCTACATCTTGGAATACTCGAGTCTCGGAGTGGCCACTGTGGTCTACAACTGCACCGTGGAACTTCTCACTTGATCCGCGGCTTTTGCGCCATTGGAAATACTGCACAGAATCCGAACCATGCGCTACCGCTTGCAAGGAAGACAGCTTGTGCATTCCGGGACGTTTTAGCTTACTGACCGATTGCCAGTTCGTAAGGGATGGCGTGCTTTCCATCAGCAAGAACGGTTTCTTTTTAAAAGAGCGCATTAAGTCGTAGTGCATCGCCGTCCATGCTGCCAATCTAGTATCGTCACCGTCTTCGGTATAATGCCAGTCTGGATAAGCGTCCCATGAGACCACATCCAAGATTTTGGCCAGCTCGCGGTAATCAATACCATCGATCATATGCATATTCGTCGTAATAGGCAGCTCTAGATTGTACGGACGAACCGTATTGATCTCGTGCTGGCAGAAGTCAATCGTCCGTTCACTAACAAAACGCCGCCAGTCAAGATTCAAGCCGTGTACTTGTGTCTCACCATGTGGAGCTGGGGATTCAATCTGTGACCATGAAGTATAGGTATGGCTCCAAAAAGTAGCCCACCAAGCATGATTCACCTCATCCAAACTGTTATTATATTTCACCTTCAGCCATTCTCTAAAAGCATCCTGGCAGAGCTCACAGTGACACTCCCCACCGAACTCATTCGAAATATGCCACCCGATAATGGCTGGATGCTGGCTGTACCGTTCCGCTAGCTTTGCATTCAGAATTGCAGTTTTCTCACGGTACACTGGTGAGGTAAAGCAATGGTTATGACGGAAGCCATGCAAATTGTGAACACGGTTACGCTCCACTCTTAAGACTTCTGGATATTTTTGCGACATCCATGCTGGGCGGGCACCACTTGGCGTTGCCAAGATAGCGTAAATCCCATTCTCTGCAAAAGAATCAAGTACACCATCCAACCATTCGAAAGTGAACACACCCTCTTCTGGTTCAAGAGATACCCACGAGAAAATGCCTACGGACATGACATTGCAGCCCGCCAGCTTCATTAATCGGATATCCTCACGCAATACTTCCGGATATTTAAGCCATTGTTCAGGATTATAATCAGCACCGTGCAGCATAACTCCAGCTTTACTGCTTATCGGGGAATGTTTTTTATTCATTGTGTACGATCATCCTCTCAATTCTGCCCATTTATGGAATGGGACTATTCTCTGATGACAGGCTAGAAGCGTAAGCTATCTAATTCAGGAATCATCATTTATACTATTCATAATATAAGAAAAGTCATTTCAATCAGTAGGAATATAGTCTCGAAGTGATAGCACAAAATGAAGATGAGGTGATAAACCTGCTGCCTTTTTCTCTGATTGAATTACCACGCGACTCTGGAACGTTACCCCTATCCCCCTACTCTGTAGGTCGTCATATCCAATTCCATCATGTGCGCCCAGCAGGATTTCCTGTGTATCAAATCTTTTTGATCCGGACCGGAACCGGTTTATTTCGTGATCTGGAAAATGGCACAGAAATCATACTGGAACCGGGGATGGCTTTTGCCTTCCCACCAGATCGAGGTCATGAATATTATCCTACCTCTCATGAACCGTGGCATGTTGGCTTTATCGGTTTTCAAGGCAGTCAAGCTCAAGGATTGCTGGAAGCGCTTGAACTGCTCCCTTCTGCTCCTTATCGACCGGAGCGTTTTGAACAATGCTGGGAAGAAATCGGCCAAATTTGGCATACGGTGAATTCTCCTGCCTCCAATCGGCAAGACGAGATGTGGATGCAGGAGTTGTCTATCACGCTCTATAGACTGCTCTTAATGCTGCGCCCTGCCAAGAGTTCACAAAGCTCCGCTAATCGTCTAGCCTTCGAGTCTGTCCGAAATGAAGCCCTAACTACAGCCGTCGGGCTGATCAACGAGCATTACACAGAACCGCTTCTGATCTCCAATCTTGCAGCAGCAGTCGGCTACTCCGTGCAGCATTTCCAGCGTTTATTCGTGCAGGAATACGGGGTCACTCCGCATAAGTATTTGCAGAATCTGCGGCTGGAGCGGGCGCTGCAATTAATGACGGAGGATGTGGAGATCCCCGTTCAAGATATTGCGCTTCAGCTGGGCATGGAGACTAATTATTTTATACGTGTTTTCCGAAAAAACTACGGCTGTACACCAGGCGTAATGAAAATACGTTTGCTACAAGGCGAGCAAATGAAGTAACGCTTCCAAGCCTAATGAAGATATTGTAAAATTAAGCAGATGATAGCTTGTAAATTGGGGACACCACAGATGGCCTAACAGCTTGGAGTGGCACACCTCACGGCTTCGATGTATATATCAGCTCAGATCTTCAGGAATGGTCCGGACCCATTGCTGCCTTTCGTCCAGATCCTAATTTTTGGGCTGATCATCATTTCTGGGCACCAGAGGTTCACCGCTACAACGGAAAATATTATATGTTCGCTTCTTTTAAAAGACATGGGGTTCCACGGGGGACACAAATATTAAGCGCGGAAACACCTGAGGGTCCTTATCTCCCTATCAGCAATCATCCGATTACCCCTGCTTCTTGGGAGTGCCTTGACGGAACGTTATATGTAGATAAAGAAGACAAACCTTGGATGATCTTTTGCCGTGAATGGATTGAAGTGACGGATGGAGAAATGTATGCCGTTCGGCTGAAGGAGGATTTAAGCGCTAGTATTGGTGAACCCGTGCTGCTTTTCCAGGCTTCACAAGCTCCTTGGACGGTAGGTGGCAAAGAAGGGCAGTACGTAACTGACGGTCCTTTTATGCATCAGACTAGCAGTGGTGAGCTGCTTATGTTGTGGTCTAGCAGTGGAGCCGGTGGTTATGCCATGGGTTTAGCCCGATCCATCAGCGGTGACATTAGTGGACCTTGGCAACATGATCCTGAGCCTCTTTATGCCAAAGATGGCGGACATGGGATGTTGTTTCGTGATTTGACGGGCAGACTTATGCTGGCTATTCATGCCCCAAATCTCAACCCACAAGAACGGCCGCTGCTTATTGAGATCCAGGAAAGCTCCAGAACGATTCGATAAAATCATTGTAATGTAGAACGGAGTAGAACCCTTGGAACAAAAGATTAAGTCCTTATTTAATGACCAGATTGTAAGTGCCGCCTGTACAAAATATGGTATCCCCATAGATGAGCTAACGTTCATTGGCGGATTTCAAAATTTTGTTTATGAATACCAACTTAGTAACCATCAATATATTCTAAGATTTACTCATAGCTCGCTACGTAGTAAGGATTTGTTGGCGGCTGAACTTGAATGGATTCTATACATAGCAGATCATGGCGTTTCAGTATCAAGACCCGTATGTTCTCTTCAGGGTAATTTAGTTGAGCAAATAGAGATCGGTGATTCGTGCTTTAGGGTATCTTCCTTTGAAAAAGCACAAGGGAAACGAATAGGTTACCCAGACTGCCTGAAAGATGTAGAGCTCTATGAGCAGTGTGGCATGATCACTGGACAAATGCACAGATTAGCAAAATCTTATAAACCACACACCAAAAGACATGCGTGGCATCAGAACTACTACCTGCAGAATGTAACCAGGTTTATTCCTTCATCCCAAAGTGGCGTTTTAGAAAGCTGTAAGGCGCTTATGGATCGGCTAAAGCATCTCGACGCTGATATAAATACCTATGGTCTCATCCATGGGGATATCAATGTAGGCAACTTTTTGGTCCACAATGGTAAGCTGACCTTGTTTGATTTTGATGAAGCTCAGTACAGCTGGTTTGTAGAAGATATCGCCATTCAACTGTATTATCTAGTCTACGTTTACGGGGATGATAGTATGGAGGACAGGCAGCTTCAATGTCAGCGTTTTATGGAGCATTTTCTTAAAGGCTACGTTAAAGAGAACAGTATTTCAGAAAATGAGCTGAAGCTAATTCCTCTTTTTCTTCGATTAAGAGAGATTATTGTTTATACAGGGATGTACCGGAGTTTTGATATGTCTAACCTAGATGATTGGACCAAAGATTATTTAACGCAGAGTAAGGCGAGAATTGAGAATAGTATTTCCATCATTGAGTCTTATTTCTGAACAAACATCCAAAGCGTTTCATATGATGTGTCTCTCTTACAAAACCCACAGCTATCACTGTGGGTTTTGTGTTCTCTAAACAAGTCCATTTTGCTTTTAAGAGGTTGATATGCCGTGACTCTATCCTAACTTGGACATATCGTATAAATGAGACTTTTCCCAAAAATGCATATGAGGGGTTGGTTAAATGAGTGCTGTACCTCACTACAAGGCGAACCAACAAGGTATTTCTATTATTACCTGTACCAATCGCCATAATTATTTAAACAACCTATTTCAAAATTACAGCAGACAAAGATATGCAAATAAAGAACTTATCATTATTATCAATAATAATAAAATTCCACTATCCCCCTACCTAACCTTAGCTAAAAAACACAAAAATATTAAGATATTTCGTAAACCTGAACATCAATCTCTCGGTTCATGCTTAAACTATGCCGTAACAAAATGCAAATATCATACCATCGCCAAATTTGATGACGACGATTATTATGCCCCTCATTATTTGACGGAAGGTAATCTGACCTTACAAAGAACTAAAGCTGATATCCTTGGAAAACGGGCTCACTATATGTATTTACTAGGTTCAAAGACTTTGATTCTTCGTTTTGCAAATGATGAACACCGGACGGTTACCCATCTCCCTGGCGCTACGCTCGTCTTCAAACGAAAAGTATTCGATCATGTGAAATTTCCTAATAAAAACGTAGGTGAGGATGATCTCTTTTGCAGCAGAAGCAGAAAGAAAGGTTATAAGGTTTATTCTGCGAGTAAAAATAACTTCGTTGCCATACGTAGAAAAAACTCTTCAAAACATACATGGATTATCAGTGATAGTACGTTAATAGCTAACCATAAGATCATCCGGAATATTAAAAACTACAGGAATTTTGTTGGACGCAGTCCAAAGATTCCGTTATGAAGTTAACTGCTGAATCTACTTCATCTGCTGTGTCTATTCTAACTTGTACGAAACGAATTGATTGTATTAAAACCATGTTTGATAACTATCAACGACAGAATTTCAAATCTAAAGAACTTATCGTGATCATAAATAATGATAGCTTGAGAATAGAAGATTATATACAAGCTGCAAAAAAACATAAAAACGTACGGATCTATAAACTACCAGAATATCGTTCACTCGGGTTTTGTCTGAATTTTGGTGTGCACTTAGCGAATTATAGTTGTATCGCTAAATTTGATGACGACGATTATTACTCTGCCAACTATTTAACGGATAGTATGAAAATCCTCCATAAAACTAAAGCTGATATCGTTGGAAAACGAGCTCACTATATGTATTTAAATGATAAGAAGCTACTCTTGCTTCGTTATCTTCATATGGAAAATAAATATGTAACCAATGTTCAGGGTGCCACCCTACTCGTAAAACGAAATGTCTTCCAGCAGATTTCTTTTCCAGATTGGAATAAAGGTGAATGTGTTAAGTTTTGTGCGGATTGCGCTGCACAGGGCTTTAAGATTTATGCAGGAAATAAGTATAACTTCGCTGCGGTTCGTAGAAAAAACTCCAAAGATCACACATGGATCGTTAGTGACAAGAAACTTCTAGCTCAAAATGTTAAAGTTCTAAAGGTAAAAAACTTCAAAAAATACGTAACTCGAGGCTGATTTAATCAAACTCATTCTAGCAGTTGCGACTTAGTAACCCAATAAAAAGACTGGACAGCAATTAGCTAAGCGGCTATTCGCATCCAGTCTTTCATATTTTTAAAAAGTGTAATCGAAAAATTTCTCTGCATTCCTTAAACTAGCCCATATATCAGAGCTTTCTCCGCCTATATACCAATAAGCTACTCCAGCTAGTTTTTTAGTAACCGCTAAGTTGTATTTAGTTATTAATGAACGCCCATCCTCAATCCAAATCGTATGTTTTATAGCTTGTTTCGAGTAGCTCGCGACATATTGTCCCAGAGTAGAATTCCACACAGGTTTCGATGCATAGCTGCTGATGATCTGATTTTGCTCCGGAAGCGTAATATATTCAGAGGATAAAACCGTTCCCTTCTGGTTCAGTGTCCAATCCCGATTATATAAGGGCAATGCCAATATAACTTTTTGACTAGGTACAACTTTTAGGATTGTATTCACAGCCTTTTGATCATAAGAAAGCGAAGCATTGGACCCCGGAACTTGACTCCCGTCATAATGCTCATCATACCCCATCATCACCATGTAATTCACTTGCTTGCCTAGGGCAGCATAGTCAAAAGCTTCTGTCCAATCCGTTCCAAGATCAGGGGATACATCCATCGACAGAATAACATTGAGCGAATGCATTTTCTCGGCCAATAAAGTAATAAACGAAGTCAAATACACACGATCTTCGGCCGCTACATTTTCAAAATCTATATTTAGTCCATCTAATCCATATTTACTCACTAAAGCAGCTAATTGTTTGACTGCCGTATTCCTTGCGGTTGTACTCAACAGCATTTGATGCGTCGCTTCTTGATCCGATCGATTACCAACCATCGCCCAGACTTGCCTTTTATTCTTTTTTGCCCAAGTTACCAGCGAGACATCTGTCGAATCCGTTACTGTCCCTGTTTTTCCAACATAATACCAACGTGGTGAGAGTGTGTTGACGTTCGATTGCAAAACATGATTCTCAAATTGTGACGTCGTGAGACCATACTGCCAGCCTATAACAATACGTTTGTCCGGATCACTTTCCAGCTCTGCCGCCCAGCTTGTATGTTGCAGCACCCGATCCATCAGCACTGCCGTCTCTTGCCTGGTTATCGGGTCCGTGGGTCGAAAATTTCCGCTATTATCGCCCTTCATTAATCCGCGATCATTAACCTTGGCTACAGCAGCACTTGCCCAGCTAGCAATTTGTTGCCGATCTTTAAAATTGGTTTGTGCGGTAGTTGCAGTGTTTGTTTGCTTTAGCGCTTTGGCTATCCACACAGCCGCTTCCTGCCGAGTAACTGCTTTTGCGGGTGCAAAAGTAGTTGCCGAAGTGCCGTTCGCCAGTTCAAGCTGAATTGCTGCCTGTATCCAGCCGTAATACCAAGCGCTTTTGGCTACGTCGGTATAAGGAGATACCGGACTCAACGCTGGATCAAGCTTCAACAGACGATCAAGAACTGTAATAAATTCAGCTCTAGTAATCGATTGAGTAGGTGAAAATTTAGTATTCGAGGTGCCAGTTAATATATTCCGGTTATATAAATCTATGATTTCTTTTTTTGCATAACTAGTGTTTATATCCTCAAAAGGAACCCCGTTATCGGCCGATATATGCTGAATAAATACTCCGGCGTATAGCACGACAGCGAGGGTCATTATAGTAAATCTAGCAAATATATTCTTCACGGGTTAAGAGATTCCCCCTTGGTTATCAATCTTTGAATTATACCAAGGATACAATCCATAAACATCGCTAAAATATTGGTAGAGTACGATAGGATCAGCTCTTCGGATTATGCAAAAAGAGACTAAGAACCACACCACACAGCGCCAAGCCCAATGAAACTAGGAACGTGTCGTGGAATCCTGCAACCATAGCCTCTAAAGGTAGCTTCTGATTTCCTTGACTCATTTGAGTAGCTATATTCGAAGTCAATAAGCCCGACATTACAGCGACAGCAAAGGAACCCACAATTTGTTGTGCAGAGGCAGTAAGTGGGGTCACACGGCTGATCAAATCCTTCGGAGCGGCCTTAAGCACATGTGTACCGAGCTGCATAGTAGTTAATCCTTGGCCAAGTCCCATAATGGCAAAATAACTGATCATAACGTATACACTTGTATCATTTTGTAAACGTGACAAAAGAAAGAGTCCGGTGGACAGCAGCACAAGTCCAGAGAACACAACGGGCCGAGCTCCATACTTATCAAATAATTTTCCTCCAATAATCATGCCAGCAAAGGATATTAAAGCTTGAGGAATAACTAAAAGTCCCGATTCAAAGGAAGAAAAACCTCTGACCTGCTGCAAAAAAATTGGAATTAACAGAATCGAACCAAATAAGGCGAACTGATTAATCCAGGTCAA
Source organism: Paenibacillus sp. FSL R5-0928 (assembly GCF_037970385.1). NCBI lineage: Bacteria > Bacillati > Bacillota > Bacilli > Caryophanales > Paenibacillaceae > Paenibacillus > Paenibacillus sp. FSL R5-0928. The sequence continues at coordinate 4,246,732 of NZ_CP150225.1, forward strand.
AATCATACCTTTACTAAATTCTAGAGATCGAAAAGAGCGAAGTTCCAATAACGGTTCTTTTTGGCGCAATTCCACGAAAATAAACAAGGCTAAAGCAATGAAGCTGAACGCAAGAGATATAATCGTTATACGATCCCCCCAGCCGTCCACTCCCCCTCTATGCACCCCAAATACCAAGCTGGAGAAAGCGAGTGGTGATAAAATCACACCCCAAATATCCAATTTAGCTTTATTCCCCTTCTCTATTACCGGAAGAAATTTCACTCCAACAATCATTGCAATAATACCAATGGGGACATTAATCAGAAAAATCCAGTGCCAGCTTGCATATTCCAACAGCCATCCTGACAGTACAGGACCAAGAACAGGCGCAATTAACATCGGTAGGCCAAGCAATCCCATGATTGAACCTCTTTTATCGGGAGGTGCGATTTTGAATGACATAGCCATACCAATTGGAGCAATCATCCCTCCGCCTAATCCCTGCAAAATACGAAAGATTATCAGCTCTGTTGTGGATTGTGCCATTGAGCATAATAAAGAACCTATGGTAAACAATACGATCGAAGCTAAAAAAACACGTTTGGCAGTAAACTTATCCGAGAACCAACCGGCCAATGGGATAATTACGGATAAAGCCAGCGTATAACCCGTGATGGCCCACTGTATTGTTTTTAGGCTAGCATCAAAGGTTTTTTCAAGCTGCGGGATCGCTACATTCATAATTGTACTGTCGAGCATAACCAGCAACATTCCTGTTATAAGTGCCAGTATTACGGGAAGTATTGCTTTTATAGAAAATTCTTTGGTGACTGGTTGGGATTGTTCCACTTGTAGATTACTCATGGGTCTATACACATCCTTTTTAATTTTTACTAATAAAATAGCTAACCGCTGCCTCCTTTTTAAAAAATCGCACCGTTAAACTAACAGTGTAAGATTAATATAGCACCCGTTTATTTGCTTGTAAATAAAAATATCTAACAGTGTAAGATAAACCGGTAATCTAACGATGGTAGACCAGCCATCCATCTTCGCTTATGATAAAAGAAGACAGTAACAGGAGGTCGTTTCGATGAGAATCAAAAATCTGCAAATCACTGAACAAGATATAATAAAAGCTTCTTGGGAGCTGTTGGATGATATCGGCATAGAGGCATTTAGTATGCGTAAATTAGCAGAACTATTAAATATACAAGCCGCCTCTCTCTATTGGCATTTTAAGAGTAAACAGAGTATTTTCCAGACACTGGCTAATGAGATCGCCAAAGAAGCCCTCGAAACTGCGAATCTCGAAGGTGATTGGCAAGAACAGCTTTTTCATTTTGCAGATCGAATCCGCGGGGTTTTACATAAGTATCCTTGCTCGGCTCAGCTGATGATGAGAACCTTGCCTTCTGAACCTAATTATCTATCTTTACTGAATACTTTGCTTCAAATCGTGGATCATCTTCCTTTAAGCGATAGTGACAAATTCTCCCTAATTGCTTGCGTGTTAAACTATGTAATCTCTTTCGAATTGGACAAATATGAGCAGGATCGAATTGACTTAGCCATGAAAAATGAACCTAATGGAGATGCTAGAGAGGTATTTAAACAATCGCTTGAGCACTTATCAGGGGATGGACCTAATGTTATAAAACGAATGTACGAAAACAATATCTTTAATGAAATTGGCTCCGATAAGATGTTCTATACAGGTCTAAAAATAATGGTGAGCGGAATTGAACAGTTAGCTAATAAGCGACAAGAGCGAGAAGAGCAAGAAGAATAACAAGAGCGACAGTAGAGCTTAGGGGATTTTTCACGAAAATAAATCTTGGCACAAATAAAGGGCATCCCAGCAGCCGATTTCGGCTTTTGGAATGCCCTTTTTTAAAGAGCCCGAAATAAAAGTTCTCCTTTGGACTGAATGTATCTATACATCACTCCACATGCCACAAATATCACCACACCAATACCTAACATAACGAGATTACCATTTAGATCGGATAAAAGAAAACTCAAACCAAATGGAATCAGCAAGCTGATAAATCCTATAATCATCGCTACAAGGACCGAAGCACTTTGTTTAATTACTGAGACTTCGTTAGTCCACTCCAGTTTAGGAAGCTTCAAGTTAACGATCACACCTACCATTGCAGTAAGACAAGCGTATAGGACGGGGATTATTAGCAATAACAAGCTCTCCATCCAGCCTGTGCCCAGAGAAATCATTAGAAGCACACTACTAACAATCACAATCGGTACTGTAACGGTGAGATTCACTACGATTTTACTAAATAATATAGTTCTTGTCGGGACAGGTGCGCTTTTTAAAATCCAAATATGGTTACCTTCAAGCGAAATCGAACTCGATGTCGTGCAGCTTAATGCTACAAAGAGGGAAACAAATAGTGGCGCCAATCTGCTTAGATAGTTAGAGAGTTCAGGTATCTCAATAATTTGTCCTAATTGCTCTGAGCTAACAAACAGTAAGGTAATCGCCATGACAAGTAACATAACCATACCGATACTCGTATTTAGCACATATATAGAAGAACTGAAATAGCGGCGCAGCTCTTTTTTATACAATGTGTAAAGCGGTGAAGAGACTTCAAGTGACCTCATTTGATACTTATTCTTTGAATAAGAAGTCGTAAGGCCTGTGTGTATTGCTTTATATTTGCTGCCAAGAATAAGGGTAAACAACATAAAAGAAAGTAACGAAATCCCTATAAATAATAGTAAAGGAGCTACCTGATACGAGCAGACAGCATCTACATACATAACCGTCAAAGGATATAAGTTGAAGATTTGATCGGCAATTTGTGTGCTCATATCCGCAAGTAACTGCGGGTCATTCCCATTCATTTGGCCTGAACCCAAAATAATAACAATGATTACGGCAAAAGTCAGAATGAGACTTATTAAACGACTTCCTTTAAAACGTGAGGAAATCCAACTAATCAATGCCCCTATAATTGTTGCAGCAATGATCGGCACTAATGGGATAAATACCAGCGTTATCATGAAAAATAAATAATATACTACTGCCGGATTTACCTTTATAGCATAAACTACACCTGCTGGCACCATCACCATCAATGAGAACAGTATATTCAGCACATAGAGCTGAACTACACGGCTTGCTACGATATGGCTCGTTTTGATAGGCAACGACATTACGAGATCGTAATCTTTGGAGCCAAATAATACCCCACTCGCCTTATAGATCGTTGTAAAAAATCCAATCAAGCAAGTAACAGCCATCATAATCGCAAGCAGCAGCTCTGGCCGGCCTATCTGTTCAAGGGTCTCTGCTATCATGAAGCTATATCCAAACGAAACTACTGCCATCATGACAATCCCTATTAAGATACCGATGCTCAGCAAAAGCATTTTTCGTCTTTCTTTCATATCCCGTGTATGCAAAGCTTTATTTAACCCAAAGGATGAGATCAGCTGAATTTTCGTCAATCTCCAGATATTAATCATGTTTTATCAACTCCAAAAACACATCTTCAAGGCTACTGTCACCTTTCACCTCTTCTGTTTTCCCATGAGTGATCAATTCACCCGCTTTGATAATGGCAATCTTATTGCAGAGCTTCTCGGCCACATCCAGTACATGCGTCGAAAAAAAGATCGCACTGCCCTGGCTGCAAATCTCCGCCATGATTCTCTTGAGCGTGTGTGCCGCTTTTGGATCAAGTCCCACAAAGGGTTCATCCAGAACGAGCAGCTTCGGTTTATGAATAAGCGCGGAGATAATCGCGAGTTTCTGTTTCATACCATGAGAATATGCGGAGATTAAATCCCCCAGATTAGAGGTAATCTCAAATTCATCGCTATACTTCTTTATCAATAACTCCCGATCCGCTTTCGATACACTAAAAAGATCACCAATAAAATTCAAGTACTGAATGCCCGTCAGATGATCGTATAGATCCGGATTATCTGGAATATACGCAGTAATCGCTTTGCAGGCTAAGGGATCTTTTTTAATGGAGTACCCACCAATCTCGATATCTCCCTCCTCAAAATCTAAAACTCCGACCACTGCTCGGATAGTTGTTGTTTTCCCCGCACCGTTATGACCGATAAAGCCATAGATGTCACCTTTTTCGACCACCAAATTCAGATCATTTACCGCCTTCTTGCCACCCTTGTAGCTCTTGGTAAAATGTTTGATTGTCAACATCTTGCCACTCCCCTTCCAATCTCATAACACTCTCGACAAGCCATATTTACTATAGTTTCGTCGTCTTCAATATACGTTTCTTATAATACGTTTAGCCCGTCCAGATAGTTCATTCGTTCACAAATATTTTTATCGGAAATTCCCACCCTATAGCGCGCGAGGTGAATAGTAACCGGGTCCGTAAGGGTAAGCAATTTACTTTTGAACGCTAAACAATCGACTTCGTTGGTGCCACGGTGTATAGGACCGAGGCGCCCTTATTTCACAAAATCATGCCTTTTTCCACTCCGTTCGGACTCAGATGCAGCTATTGTGCCATATCCACTGCATTTTGCTGCAAAATCAGCCGAATAAGTGCTTTACAGTCCGTTACTTTGAAATAAGGCGCCAAAAACACTATTTAGCTGCAATACGGTCCGCAAGGGTAAACAAACTACTTTGCTGACGATGTGATAGCTACTTTGGAACGCTAAGCAAACGAATTTCTAAGCATTCTACACTGGAACAGAAGCAATCTACCTTTGGCGATGGCTGCCATTGCAACGTATTGGACCGAGGCGCCCTTATTTCACAAAATCATGCCTTTTTCCACTTCCTTCGGACTCAGATACAGCTATTGTGCCATTTCTGCTCCTTTTTGCTGCAAAATCAGCCGAATAAGTGCTATGCAGTCCGTTACTTTGAAATAAGGCGCCAAAAACACTATTTAGCTGCAATACGGTCCGCAAGGGTAAACAAACTACTTTGCTGACGATGTGATAGCTACTTTGGAACGCTAAGCAAATTACTTTGGGGACGGTGAGATAACTAACTTTGGAACGCTATCCAAACTACTTTGGGGACGCTGAGTTAGCTCCTTTGGAACGTTAAGCAAAATACTTTGGGGACGCTAAGCTAACTACTTTGGAACGCTAAGCAATCGAATTTCTAAGCATTCTACTCCGGAACAGAAGCAATCTACCTTTGGCGATGGCTGCCCTTGCAACGTATTGGACCGAGGCGCCCTTATTTCGCAAAATCCCACCCTTTTCCACTCCGTTCGGACTCAGATGCAGCTATTGTGCCATATCCGCTCCTTTTTGCTGCAAAATCAGCCGAATAAGTGCTATGCAGTCCGTTACTTTGGGGAAAGGCGCCAAAAACACAATTTAGCTGCAATACGGTCCGCAACAGTAAGGTAAGGTAAGGTAAGGTAAGGTAAGGTAAGGTAAGCCAAGCTAACTATCCACCCAACAAAAAGAGCATTCCCCCCAAATTCGGGATTGAATGCTCTTTTTTTAAATGCAAAGTCTACGCTGATGCGAACTGACTGTTATATAATCTGGCGTAATATCCACCGCTGGCTAGGAGTTGATCATGCGTACCACTCTCCACAATGTCTCCGTCCTTCATGAAAAGAATGAGATCCGATTCTCGAATCGTTGACAAACGGTGGGCAATTACAAAGCTGGTCCGGCCTGCGATCATTTTTAGAAAAGCCTTCTGAATCCGTACCTCAGTCAGCGTATCAATACTGCTGGTGGCTTCATCCAAAATGAGCATAGGTGGATCTACGAGCATCACTCGTGCTATGGTTAGCAGCTGCTTTTGTCCTTGCGACAAATTATCTCCTGAGCCACTGATCTTCGTATCATATCCCTCAGGCAGGCGTTTAATGAAGCTATGAGCATTAGCAGCCTTTGCAGCAGCGATGACCTCTTCTTCGGTAGCCTCAGGTTTGCCGTAGGCAATATTTTCTCTAATTGTGCCGCCAAACAGCCAAGTGTCCTGCAACACCATCCCGAAATTACGCCGCAGACTGTCACGGGTAATCGTCTTGATATCCACGCCGTCAATCTTGATGGAACCCCTATCCACATCATAAAAACGCATAAGCAGATTAACCAGTGTCGTCTTCCCCGCTCCCGTCTGCCCTACAATTGCAACCCGGGTACCTGGTTTCACTTCCAGACTGAAATCATTAATCAGAGGACGTTCAGGATTATAAGCAAAGGATACTTTTTCAAAGGTAATCGTTCCTTGACTTGTATTCATAATTTTGGCGTCTGTTGCATCAGCTGGTTCTGGCGATAGGTCTAGAATGGCGAAAATTCGCTGCGCTGATGCTGTTGCCGATTGAAGCTGCGTAATCACACCTGTAATTTCATTAAACGGCTTAGCAAACAAGTTGGAGAAGATCAGAAAGCTGGACAAATCCCCTACCGTCACAAACCCGCGAATCACCATAACACTTCCGATCATCGCGATAACAGAGAAGGTAATATTATTTACTAACCGTGTTGTCGGATTGGACAAGGAACCGTAAAATTGTGATTTCACGCCAGTCTGGTACAAAGTCTCGTTTCGTTCTTCAAACTGGGTCAGTGCACGGTCTTCATAATGATAAGCAGTGACCACTTTTTGTCCGCCGATCATTTCCTCCACGTATCCGTTGAGACCGCCCAGAATTTTAGCCTGCTCCTTAAACATCTTCTGGGAGCGCATCGTAATGAATCTTGCCACAAAAAATGTAACGGGTGCTGACAGAAGAACAACTAAGGTCATTAAAGGACTAATGTACAACATGAGTGCAATTGCCCCCACGATGGTGATGATCCCCGTGAGCAGTGTTGAGAAGCCTTGCAGCAGTCCATCAGAGACCGCATCCATGTCATTAACAAACCGGCTGATGCTGTCCCCTTGCGGGTGGTTATCATGAAATTTTAACGGCAAAACATTTAATTTATCAAAAAGCTCCCGCCGTAAGTCATATACAGTCCGGTAGGCAATTCGATTAGTCAGGTAGGTAAGAAGCCATCCGAAAAAGCTGCCGACAATATACACCCCTGCCAGAATCAAAAGCAGTCTAAGTACGGCGTCAAAATCAACCTCTCCCGGCCCGATCATAAAATCGATGGCGCTGCCGATAAGCAACGGGCCAATTAGACTGGCAATCACACTGAGTATTGCGCAGATTACTGCACCTATAGCTATTTTTTTATAATGCCCTGTGTATACAATAAGTCTTTTCCAAATGTTGTTTTTGTTCATTGGCCCGACTCCTCACTTGATAGCTGGGACAGGCAGATTTCTTTATACTCTTCACAACCCCGCATCAGCTCCTCATGGGTTCCGACACCGGCGATCCGCCCTTCCTCAAATACCATTATTTTATCCGCTTGTCTTACAGTGCTTACCCTCTGCGAGACAAGGAGCACGGTCATTTCCTGGCTGCTCTCTTTGAGAGCCTTACGAAGTGCCGCATCTGTGGAGAAATCCAGCGCACTGGAGGAGTCATCCAAAATAAGAATCGATGGCTTACCTACTACTGCACGAGCTATGGTTAAGCGCTGCTTTTGTCCACCGGATAAATTTAATCCACCACGAGATACTTGCGTATTCAAGCCTTCGGGTAATTTACGTATAAACTCCTCCGCTTGAGCGATAGAGGCTGCCTGCATGATTTCTTCCTCAGTTGCATCTTCCTTACCCCAACGTATATTCTCAGCGATTGTTCCTGTAAACAACACAGCTTTTTGCGGTACAATCCCTATTTTCTCACGAAGCTGGTGCAGCTTGTAATCTCTGACATCCACACCATCCACTTTCACTTCACCTTGCACCACATCATAAAAACGAGGGATCAAATTCACAAAAGTAGACTTACCTGAACCCGTACTGCCAATCAGGCCCACAGTCTCTCCGCGATTAATTACTAAAGATATATCCTCTAATGCCGATTCACCTGTCGTATTATACCCAAAGGATACGTGATCGAATTGTATAGCAGGGGCAGCAGGGGCAGGTTCTGCAATCAATGCATTTCCTTCCTCGGACACGGATACCTTAACACCAAGCACTTCATTCACACGATTCGCTGAGGATGAGGCTTTTGTAAAAATAATAACCAAGTTGGAGACCACTATCAGCGCCAGCAAGATCTGAGTGATGTAATTGATGAAGGCAATGATCTCCCCTTGAGACAATCGGCCCCCATCGATATGAATTCCGCCTACCCACAAAATAGCTATGATCGCCGCATTTACTACAAGTGTAGTCATCGGCCCAAGCAAAGCAGAAATCCGCGAAACCCGGATCGCCGTAGTAGTCAAATCATCAGATGAGGCATCAAAACGTTCTTTTTCTGTACGTCTTTTGGCAAAAGCACGAATCACTCGAATCCCCGATAAATTCTCACTCAGTACGAGCGCAAGGGCATCCAGCTTCTGCTGGTATTTTCGGTACAAAGGAGCACTGCGGGTGATAATAAAATATAAAATAATGCCAAAAACCGGTGTTGCCGCTATTAGAATCAGCGATAATCTAAAATCCAAAATCATGGACATTAGGATAGCCCCGATGCAGATAAACGGTGCACGAATAACTAGACGAATCAGCATGGCCACAGCAATTTGCAGCTGGTTTACGTCATTGGTAATCCGATTAATCAGTGTAGGCGTACCTAAGGTATCCAGTTCAGCATACGACAAGGATGTAATATGTCTAAACATCTTATTGCGTAGTGTCGTACCGAATCCCTGTGAAGCCCGGGCTGCATAATATTGGCATACCATGGAGCAGCCGAAGCCAAGCAGTGACATCAGCACCATTAGGCCACCCATGCGGTAAACATAGGCGCTGTCATGATTGCCAACCCCGTTGTTGATGATCAATGCGACAATGGTAGGCAAAATCAGCTCCAGAATCGCTTCCATCAGTTTGAAGATCGGTCCAATGATCGCTTCTTTTTTGTACGGCTTTAAATATACTGCAATTTTGAACAAATTTATCCACACCCAACATAAGAAGTATTTAACCACTTGAAATATGTATAAGAACAGTTATGATTATGGCATATCTACTCACATATTAATAATATTGGATTCGTATCGCTCCCATACGATTAGCATATCTCAAGTTCGGAGGATTTTTATATGGATATTAGACAGCTTAAATATTTTATGGCGATAGCTGAGGAAGGACAGATCACATCTGCAGCCAAAAAACTGCAAATGGCCCAGCCTCCGCTGAGCCAGCAGCTAAAGCTCCTGGAGGAAGAACTCGGTGTAAAGCTAGTGGAACGAGGTCCACGCAGCGTGCAGCTCACTGAAGCTGGAGCCATTTTGCGGGACCGTGCCCAACAAATTCTGGAGCTGGCAGATTCCACTGCCCGTGAGCTCACTGATTTTGTCAAAGGTTTAAAAGGAACCCTAGCCATTGGTACAGTTTCTTCCTCTGGAGCTACGTTGCTTCAAGATCGGCTATGTGAATTTCACAAAACCTATAAAGGTGTGAAGTTTGAGATTCATGAAGGAAATACCTTTAGAATCATTGACCTCTTGAATAAAGGCATTGTCGAAGTCGGAATTGTAAGGACACCCTTTAATGGTACAAATTTAGAGTGTCTTTACACACAAGCTGAACCTATGATTGCCGTAATGACACCTGAGTATGACTGGAAAACGGATGAAAACTTTATTGAGATCGGTGAGCTAAAGGATAAGCCGCTTATTATCTACCGCCGTTTTGAGCAGCTTATCCGGGAAACATGTCTTGAGAACGGCTTTGATCCGCTGATTTTCTGCATGAATGATGATGCTAGAACAACACTGCTCTGGGCAAACGCTGGTCTTGGCATCGGAATCATTCCCAAATCCGCTTTCGAATTAACGAGTAACAGTAATTTGATCTATAAAGAAATCAGTAGTGAATCACTACGCACGCGGGTCGCCGCCGTCTGGATTAAGGATAAATACTTGTCATCATTGGCTTCAAAGTTTATTGAGAGTTTCAAGAATGGATAATACCAGCTCTATTTATTCACTTGTTGTTGAACGAGCCTATCCTCTTCTTCTTTAATACGGTTAATATTAATTCGTTCAAACAATAATTGTAAATCAGTAACCTGTTGGTAAGGGGGTACCGAGCAAGGCTGCCAATTCGGTAGTTCTAACGACAGGAACCCCCTGATCTTGTCACAAGAGAACGGCAGAAACGGATGTAACAAATTCGCTAGGTTCGCAATAATCTGCACACATGTGTATATTGCAGAATCACAAGAAACCTGATCCTCTTTTATCTGTATCCATGGTTTTTGCAGGTCGAAATACTGGTTTGCCTTGCGCACATAAGAAAAAATATACTCCAGCGCATCTTTTAGATTCCCAGCCTCAATAAGCCGCCCTGATTCGAGATACAAGAGGTCAATGTTGTCATTCCACCCCTTATCCAATTGCCCATTCGGCACTTTCCCTTCATAAAACTTATCTACAAAAGCCAATGAACGATTCACAAAGTTACCAAATGCTCCAAGCAGCTCTCCATTATGGCTATAAATAAACTCTCTCCAGGAAAAATCCGTGTCCCGCTTCTCGGGTCCATTAGCAATTAAGAAATAACGAATAGAATCTGGCTGATACCGCTCTAAAATATCAGGTACCCAGACCGCCCAGTTTCGGCTAGTGGAGAACTTCTGCCCTTCAAGGGTTAAATATTCGCTAGATATAATCCTGTCCGGTAAATGCAGACCTCCAGCTCCTAATAACACAGCCGGCCATATTAAAGTGTGAAAAGGAATATTGTCTTTACCATGCACATAATAAGCAGTAATCTCCCCTTTTTCCTCTAACCAAAAATCCTCCCAGCTTCCTCCGGACTGTGCAACCCACTGCTTACTGGCTGATAAATAACCACTTACCGCCTCAATCCAAACATAAATCTTTTTATCTTCAAATCCAGCCACAGGAACATCTACACCCCAAGACAAGTCTCTTGTTACCGCGCGGTCCTGCAGCTCTTCTTGTAAATAACGTTTGGTCAGTTTTATAGCGTTATCTCTCCAAAATTGTGCTTCCTTTACATATTCCGTTAATTCAGACTGAAAATTAGATAAGCTAAGATAATAATGTTCTGTCGGCCTTTCTGATGGTGTATTACCACATAATTTGCATACTCTGTCTAACAAATCGGCAGGATCTAGAATCGTAGAACAATAATCACATTGATCCCCTCGCGCCCGCTGGCCACATACCGGACAAGTCCCTTCCACATATCTGTCTGGCAAAAAGCGCTGATCCACCTCGCAGTAACATTGCGCAATGGTTTTTTTATATAAATGACCATTCTCTAGTAGCTTTGTAAACAACTCTTGCACGACCTTATGATGCTGCTGTTGATCCGTTCGAGTATATAGATCATAACTAAATCCCAGCTGTTCAAAACACTTCAGAAACTCTTCATGATATCTGCTTGCAAAAGCTCCGGGCGTAATCCCTTCATTCGCAGCCTGAACCGCTACGGGTGTTCCATGGCAATCACTGCCTGATACATATAATACGTTATCCCCTTTGGAGCGAAAATATCGTGCCAGCACATCCCCAGGCAACACACTTGATAATCTCCCAAGATGTAAAGATCCATTCGCATACGGCCAAGCGCCACCTATAAACACATTACTCATTAACCTTTTCCTCCTTTTTTAGACAACAAAAAAACTCCCATCCACAAAGGACGAGAGTTCTACTCACGTGTTACCACCTAATTTTATAAATGCCTCATGACATTTACCTCTTCAGGTACGACGTTAATTAACGTTTATACCCTAGCACTGTAACGGATGCAGGTTCCGGCGCAGCCTACAACCCATAAGGTTTCGATGCGCAGCTCTGAGACCATATTCCCAAGGGTTTTCTTTACTCCTTTTCAGCGACCGGAGCTCTCTGTTGAAAGAATTGCCGTGGTACTCTTTCTCTTCTTTGCTTTTACATATTCAAGTTAGAGAAAATAATACTCAATTTGTTGTTTATTGTCAATGTGAAAAATCAAGCTCACTGTAACTTTTCCAGTTAATCTCCGTCTTTTATATAAATACGTTACAAGGAGGTTCCTCAGTGAAAAAGGTAAATTTGCTTACACTCTCTTTTCTTTTACTAGGAGGAGTATGGGGTTGTTCCGATAATAAAGTTAATTCTCTTCCCAAAAGTGAACCCTATACTTCCAAAGAAGCCATCAGTAGAGGGGATATTGTTTCTTGGGAAAAAGTGTACAACCTAGATAAATTCGAGAAATTTATAACTAATCTCTCCAGCAAAAAAGCAGACAATATACGCGTTACAAGTTACACAGATGAAGGCGATCCTATATTTAAGGATTTGAAATTTGACGGTAACGTGATTAATTATAGCTATGATACCTCTAATGATGCATTCGGTGGAAGCAACACAGGAGTCAGAACCGATACCTGCTCCGAAGTGACGAGTAAAAAAAGCACACAAGGTGAAATTATCTATTCGATCAGCGGTTGCACAAATAATGACTCTGAAATTGATTACTACTTTTTCGCACAACAAAATGAAATGCTGAAATAAAAAAGACCACCCAATCATAATACAATTGGATGGTCTCTGTACTTCATATTATTTCATGATTTTGCAAATATCATTGGTGAATTGAACAGGATCACTAACCTGTAGACCTTCGATCAACAGCGCTTGGTTGTACAGCAGGTTCGTGTATAAACCGAGCTTTTCTTTGTCGTTCTCTGCTGCCGCCTTCAAGGACTGGAATACTTCGTGATGGATGTTGATTTCAAGTACCTTATCCGCTTGCACCTCTTGGCCATTCGGCATCGATTTCAGAATTTTCTCCATCTCGATCGTCAGCTCACCTTCTGCAGAGAGACATACCGGATGAGTCTTTAAACGTTTGGAAGCTTTAACATTTTTCACTTTGCCGGACAGGATGTCCTTCATCGCTTCAAAAAGCTCCTTGTTTTCGTTCTCTTCCGCTTCTGTTGGCTTGTCCGCTTCGTCGGCTTCGATCCCCAGATCTCCGCTGGATACGGATTTAAATTCTTTTTCCTTATAAGACTGAATCATCTTGATCGCAAATTCATCAATATCATCAGTGAAGTAGAGAATTTCATACCCTTTATCCGATACAAGCTCGGTTTGCGGGAGCTTCTCGATTCTGTCGATCGACTCTCCGGAAGCATAGTAGATATACTTCTGATCTTCTGGCATTCTTGAGACGTATTCGTCCAGCGTAACCAGCTTCTTCTCCTTGGAGGAGTAGAACATTAGTAAATCTTGAAGGGTGTCTTTGTGCATCCCATAATCGTTATAAACACCAAACTTAAGCTGTCTGCCAAAAGCATTATAGAACTGCTCATATTTCTCTCTTTCATCCTTCAGCAGGCTTTGCAGTTGGCTTTTCACTTTATTCTTAATGTTCTTAGCGATCAGAGTCAGCTGACGGTCATGCTGGAGCATCTCTCTGGAAATGTTCAAGGAAAGATCCTCTGAGTCCACCATACCTTTTACAAAACTGAAGTAATCAGGCAGCAGATCCGCACATTTGTTCATGATCAACACACCGTTGGAATAGAGCTCAAGACCTTTTTCATATTCCTTTGTGTAATAGTCAAACGGTGTATTTTCTGGGATGAACAAAATCGCATTGTACACTACAGCACCATCAGCACTGATATGAATATGTTTAAGCGGCTTATCGAAGCCGTAACGTTTCTCTGCATAGAAGTTATCGTAATCTTCTGTAGTCAGCTCGCTTTTATTCTTGCGCCAGATTGGCACCATGCTGTTTACGGTTTGTTCTTGAACAACTTCTTCGAACTCGTTCTCCGTGCCTTCTTTTGGCTTTTGTTCCTTCACGTCCATTTTGATTGGGAAACGGATGAAGTCGGAGTATTTTTTAATGATGGATTTCAGGCGATATTCTTCCAAATATTCATCATATTGATCTTCTTCAGTATTCTCTTTAATCTTCAAAATCACATCAGTGCCGACAGAATCCTTCTCAACAGTCTCGATGGTATAGCCGTCAGCGCCCTTAGACTCCCATTTAAAGGCCTCGTCGCTGCCTAATGCCTTACTGATCACTATAACGTCATCAGCCACCATAAACGCAGCGTAGAAGCCCACCCCGAACTGTCCGATGATGTTGTGGCCATCTTTAGCTTCGTTCTCTTTCTTAAAAGCAAGAGATCCACTCTTCGCGATTGTACCTAAGTTATTCTCCAGCTCCTCTTGTGTCATCCCGATACCTGTATCGGAAATCGTCAAGGTTCTGTTCGCCTTATCGGCGGTCACTTTAATATAATAATCCTCTTTATTGAAGACCAGGCCTTCATCAGCTAAGGCTTTGTAATAGATCTTATCAATCGCATCACTTGCATTGGAAATCAGTTCACGCAGGAAAATTTCCCGTTGAGTATAAATGGAGTTAATCATCATTTCCAGCAATCTTTTCGATTCGGCTTTAAACTCTTTTTTGGCCATGAATAAATAAATCTCCTTTCAAAATAACCTTATTATTCATCATTCCGTGATTAGCACTCTTCTTAGATGAGTGCTAATTCTTCTTTTTATATAACATAAACTCATTTTCAATGTCAAATTTTTTGGCTACTTTCATATGAAAATATAACCATTTACAATTCCCTTGCAATCCTATTGATTGTATGATTTAAATAGATTAGATACATAATTTCCAAATAAAGGTTTATCCATTTCGGATTTGGGAGGTCTTTAAATGAATGAACAAGCAATGTCCGCTTTAAATTCCACAATAATAAGCCCCGTAAAGAACTTAATTGGCAGTGTATTCATTCCCGTACATGATATTGAAAAATCCCGTCGCTGGTATTGCCAAGTCCTGGGGCTTCCAGAGACAGATTGTAAGATCATGAACGGTCATTTATGCCCGCTGCCTATGCAGGGAAACACTGGAATCATACTGGATACCATGCCGTTGTGGGGCGGCTTAGAACCTGAAGGAACACCGCCCATTACAACACCAGCTTTTTTGTTACTGACCGATGATTTGCAAGCCTCTTTCAATTATGTGAAGGCTCTCGGTGTAGAGCTAGTAACTGAAATTCAAGATGAGCATTGGTTTGTTGTGAAAGATCCTGATGGGAATAAATTAATGATTTGCAAGCAACATTTGGATTAAAAATTGCAGCGGTTGTGATTTCCACTTCTTAGGGTGCATCAAAAGCTGCAGATCAAAGTGAATTTCGGGATGAATAAAGGACAGCTCCGCCAAGCTTCCTCGTTCAATTTCTTCCTCTGCCACGATTTTTGGTAACAAAGCAATTCCAAGGCCATTCATTACACAACGTTTGATGGCCTCCAGATTCGAAAGCTCAAAACCAATGCGGAATATGATCCCGTGCTCTTTTAACAAATTCTCGAACAGACTGCGGTAAATACAGCTTTCCTCCGAGACTATTAGCTCACAGTTATTCAGATCGTTTAGGGTTACCGTATCCATCTGGGCAAGCGGATGATGAATGGGGGCTATCAATACAAGCGGCTCATCTCTGACGATCGTACGCTCAAGGATGGAATCCGCAGTGGTGCGATCCAACATTAAGCCTAGATCTACTTCGCCATCTTTTATTTTGGCAAGAAGATTAGCTTCCTGCATCGTTTGCAGATGAATATCCAGCTTCGGAAATTTAGTCCTTAGCTGCTGCAGGTAAGGAGGTAAATAAAAGGCCGCTAAAGAATCTATCGTCCCAATAGTTATCGTTCCTCCGATTTGCTGGGCGATGGTTTCTTTTGAACGATCATACAAATCCAAAATCTCCACGAACAGCTTCAATAACTCTTCTCCTGGCGGGGTAAGCCGCAGCTGACGGCCATGCCTCTCTATTAAAGGTACTCCATATTCCTTCTCTATCTTCTGTATCTGCATCGTCACACTTGATTGTGCATATCCCAATTCTTCAGCAGCTCGCGTAAAGCTCTGACGTTTAGCCACCTCGCGGAAGGTTCGTAAATAGGTTAAATCCATTACCTCACCCTAACATCAATATTTTTGATGATCCATATCATTTATTATAGCTAACGACGATGCTACTTTCCATGGTAAAGTGTATGTAGAGGAATTAAAATATTTTGGAGGCCGATAATTTATGCTTACAGAACAACAGATTTATGGAGTTTATGTCCCCGTGGTCACCCCGTTCAATGCTGCTGGTGAAGTTGATTTGGATTCGTATCAGCGTTATGTAAAGAACATTATTAACAACAGCATACAAGGTCTGGTCGTTAATGGAACCACCGGAGAATCGCCCACTGTAACCGTAAATGAAATGCAGCTTCTAGTAAACACTTCCCGTGAGCTTCTACAATCCACATCAATCCCCTTAGTAGTTGGTACAGGTACCAATGATACAGCCTCTACGGTTGCACGCACGGAAATTGCTGCAAACCTTGGTGCTGATTGTGCACTAGTAGTCGTACCTTATTATAGTCGTCCTTCACAAGAGGGTATCATTGCCCATTTCCGCAAAGCAGCAGAAGTAGGCATACCTATCATGGCTTATGATATTCCAAGTCGTACAGGTACCGCCATGACGGTAGATACTGCACGTACAATCCTAGAAATGAATAATGTTGTCGGTTTAAAAGACTGCTCAGGCAGTACAAAAATGGTTACGGAGTTAGTCCGTACAGGTGCCAAACCTGTGCTTGGCGGCGATGATTCCCTCTTTTATGAAATGCTTAGCTGCGGAGCAGCTGGGGGTATGCTCGCTACTGCCAACGTTTATCCGGCAGAATGCCTTCGTATCTTTGAAGCCTTTACATCTGGTCAAGTGGAATTCGCTAAAGAAAGCTTTGAACAACTACTGCCGATCATCCGCCTATTGTTCAAGGAATCGAATCCCGCTCCAATTAAATGGATGCTTAACCAAAACGGCCTACTATCCTCGGATACGCTTCGCCTCCCTATGACTTCCATCAGCACAGGACTTCAGCAAGAACTGAGCCCCTATGTTCAGGACAATACAATTGAAGCAACCGCATAAATGAAATAACAACAGCCGTTGTACAGTGAGGAACTGTTTAGCGGCTGTTTTTTGTTGTAAATCATCAGGACATAAAACATAAAAAACTGCACCTCCAAATGTTAGTTGTGTCTAACAATTGGGGTGCAGTTCAATTTACTCTGACGGTTTTTTATAATGCTATAGAAAACGATACGCATTCAAACTTACTTATCTGCTGCTCGTTTTTTGTCTTCCTTTTGTGAACCACTCGGACTTTGGCTTCAATGGAGGGTTAGACTTAGGTTTTGCTTTAGCTGGTTTGGATGCCGCTGATTTTGTTGCTGCCGGTTTTGTTGCCGCAGGTTTAGCAGTTGCTGGTTTAGAGTTCGACGGTCTGGAAGACGATGGTCTCGAAGCTGCTGCTTTCGAACCTGACGGTTTCGCAGAACGATCTGTCTTCATTTGCGTTTTACGAGACATCGGATAAGGATGATCCTTAACTTCCGGAATCGATTTTCCAATCAATTTTTCAATATCTTTAAGGAAAGGAAGCTCTTCAGCTTCGCAAAAAGAAATTGCCGTTCCGCTCAATCCCGCTCTGCCTGTACGACCGATCCGGTGCACATAGGTTTCCGGAATGTTCGGTAGATTGAAGTTGATTACGTGAGACAGCTCATCAATATCAATTCCCCGGGCAGCTATATCCGTAGCTACGAGAACACGAGTCGCACCGCTTTTAAAATTCCGCAAGGCGTTCTGGCGATCATTTTGTGATTTATTGCCGTGTATGGCTTGAGCAGAAATGTTCACTTTAGCCAGATCGCGGGTAACACGGTCCGCACCACGTTTGGTACGAGTAAACACCAAAGCTGAGACGATGGATTTATCCTGTAACAGCAGGTTCAATTGGTTTTGCTTATTTCCGTTCTCTAATAAATAGATCGATTGATTGATTCTATCCGCAGTAGATGACACGGGTGTGATCTCTACCTTCACTGGATTCACAAGCAATGTTTTGATCAATTTAGAAATTTCAGTTGGCATCGTTGCCGAGAAAAACAGAGTTTGCTTCTTCGTAGGCATTTTGGCGATGATTCGTTTCACATCATGGATAAAGCCCATATCCAGCATCCGGTCAGCTTCATCCAGAACTAAAATTTGTACATATTGCAGATCTACACGTTTCTGATTGATTAGGTCGATAAGTCTACCAGGGGTAGCAATAAGAATATCGGCACCTTGATTCAGTGCGCGTTCTTGCACTTTCTGTGACACACCGCCAACAATGGCAGCAGAGCGGATATCTGTATATTGGCTATACGCTTTTATGTTATCAGCAATTTGAATCGCTAGTTCTCTTGTCGGTGTTAAAATCAACGAGCGAATGCGTCGCACATTATTGGATTTGTTTGGGTTGGATTGTTCGCTTAACAATTGAATAATAGGCACGGAAAATGCAGCTGTTTTTCCTGTTCCCGTTTGTGCGCATCCAAGTAAATCTCTACCCGCTAATACAGCTGGAATCGACTGCTCCTGTATTGGTGTAGGTGATGTATAGTTTTCTTTGCTTAAAGCCTTCAAAATTGCAGGCACAATATTCAGTTCATTAAATGTCATTGGGTCTCCTTAATTTCTAATACATATATTCTTAACAATAAATCCTTTTGTCACGTCATAAACCATAATCATAACACAATAAGTTACATAATAATAGATTTTCTTTATCATCACACCAATTTTCATTAAAAATCCATTTCAGGATACTATTCGTACTGCTCTTACAGAAATATTTTGCTAACCGTAAAATACTCCTCCTCAATTTATCCTGGGCGTATCTTTTGTTGATCCTGTTGATCCTGTTGATCCTGTTGAGCAATCGGACTCAGACGCCCTTATTTTGAGGATTCATGGTTTTTGGCGATGCTATCGGACTCAGATGCAGTTATTCACACCTTCGAAGCCCAGTTCAATACAAATATAAGGCAATAAGAGCTATGCGGTCCGATACCTTGGCAAAATAGATCAAAATGCTGAAATAGCTGCGATACAGTCCGATATGTACAAGCGGTCGGGTAAACCACGCAAACTTTACAGCACGCGGATCAGACACACAATCCTTACAGCACGCAGATCAGACACACAATCCTTACAGCACGCAGATCAGACACGCAATCCTTACAGCACGCGGATCAGACACGCAATCCTTACAGCACGCGGATCAGCCACACAATCCTTACAGCACTCAGATCAGACACACAATCTTTACAGCACGCGGATCAGACACACAAACTTTACAGCACGCGGATCAGACACGCAATCTTTACAGCACGCGGATCAGACACGCAATCCTTACAGCACGCGGATCAGACACGCAATCCTTACAGCACGCGGATCAGACACGCAATCCTTACAGCACGCGGATCAGACACGCACAAAAAAGCGGAGGATTTCTCCCCCGCTTCTTATCTTTGCTATAACTATGATGACTATTCTACGATTTCAGCAGTATCGCCGTTGTTGGCACCTGCAGCGTTAGCTTCGTCAGTGTCAATATGCATATCCAGTTTAAAGCTGTCTGATACGCGTGCAATTACGTTCTCCAATACGAGACCACGATCGCCTCCGAGACGAACTTTAAGCAATTGCTTATCAGCAATGCCCCAAGCTTCAGCTTCAGAAGTATGGAAGTGAATGTGACGAGCGGCGATGATAACGCCTTGTTCCAATTCTACTTCGCCAGCAGGTCCTTTAAGCGTAATGCCAGGTGTTCCATCAATATTTCCAGATTCGCGAACTGGAGCTTTCACGCCAAGTGCGAAGGAGTCAGTACGGGAAATTTCTAATTGGGAAGCCGGACGAGCAGGTCCCAAAATTCTTACTTTGTCAAATTTACCTTTGCTGCCGATAACTGCTACTTGCTCATTTGCTGCAAACTGTCCTGGTTGAGAGAGGGGTTTGAACTCCGTTAGTTGATATCCTGGGCCAAACAAAGCCTCCACATGCTCTTGCGTAAGGTGAATATGTCTAGCCGACACACCTACGGGTACAGTCTTACTCATAGTAAAGTCACTCCTTGTATTTTCTCTAGTATCTGTACAAGCCATTAACCATTATACATCTTCTTAACCAAAAATAAAAAGCCCCACATCATAACGAGGGCCTTTTTTTCGACAATTCATACTTTTAGAACAGGATTGTCATGATTTAGACACCTGTGAAGGTAAGTTTGTACGCAAGTAGGAGACCGCATTCTCATATAACCAACCTTTAACGGAAGCTTCTGGATAGTAACGAAGCAGGTGCTCCGCAAGCTCAGGGTATTTTCCCGGATGCTCCATGTTCTCTACCCAAGTGTCAATGCCGTCAAAATCCGAACCAAACATCATATGTTTCTCGCCACCCAGACTACATACATGATCAATATGCTTTAATAAATCATCCATACGAGCTTTTCCATCATCACATACAAACCACGGATAAAAGGTCAGGCCCATTCTTCCGTCCATTGCAATTAATGCTTTAATCTGTTCATCATTTAAATTTCTAACATGCCCGCAGATCTTTGCGGCGTTCGAATGGGAAGCTATAAACGGACGTGTGCTTAAGTCGGCTAGCTCCCAAAAACCTGCTTGAGACAAATGTGACACATCAAGCAACATTCCACTGTCGTTGCACCATTCGATCAGCTTTCGCCCTTTTTCCGTAAATCCGCCGTTGCGCTGCTCCAATACTCCGTCCGCTGCCCAATTGGCATAATTCCAAGTGATCCCCAAAAACCGCACGCCAAGCTCAAAGCAGAGCTGTGCATAAAATAGGTTCCCTTCTAGACCGTCTACACCCTCCAGAGAGAGCATTCCCCATGGAGGTGCTCCAACTGCTCGTTTACCTACCTCCTCCTTCCAACGCAGCCACTGAAGGCTCTCTGCGCCTAATATTTTTTTCCGGAACAAATCAATTTGTCCTAAAACATTCTCAAAGCTAGGTCTACCTCTACTTGCCGAAAGGTATATCGCAAAAATCTGCAATTCTACACCGCCCGCTACCAACCGCTCTCCGGTAACATCCAACCGGGGATCATTTTTAAAATCCATATCCGGTGATGCTTGCATTTTACTCAGCACATCACAATGAAAATCCGCAACCTGTAGCTTATCGGTTCTCATCCCAAGCCCTCGCTTTCATGCAGCCCTATTCCAGATTCTATGCTTAAAAACGCCAGACTATATACCAAAAGCAAAAAACCTGTTTACATAAGTAAACAGGTTCATCCGTTCTATGCTTCTATTATCTGGGTTCTACAATCAATTTAATCGCGGTTCGATCCTCTCCATCAATCACAATGTCTGTAAATGCCGGAATGCAGATCAAATCTACTCCGCTTGGTGCAACAAATCCCCGGGCAATGGCAACTGCTTTGACTGCTTGATTCAGTGCTCCAGCTCCAATAGCTTGTAATTCGGCCGATCCACGTTCACGAAGAACACCTGCTAAAGCGCCGGCGACGGAATTTGGATTGGATTTAGCTGATACTTTTAATACATCCATAGTAAGTACCTCCCCTGGGAAAATAATGGTGTTCTTCCACTACTTTAGATGTTATTCGCGAGAGAAGAAATAATTCCTTCTTTTTGCGGACTACTCTGGAGAAAATGGTACAATAGATACTCTTTTTCGATATAATAAATATCACACTTTACCCTTATTCGGCGAAATTACCCAGAAAATCACTTATCTTATCCTACTACTAGCTCATTACCCATTCATCTTCACGTAGCCGTATTTTCTCCAGACGGGTAGCCGCGCCAGTATTCTCGTCTAATTCTGCAAATAAACCGTGAAGCTGCCATTTGCCTTCATCAACAACAAATCGTGCTGGAAGCTGTGTAGTGAACTTATAAAGTACTGCATCTCTTTCCATACCCAGAATCCCTTCACTTGAACCAACCATACCCGCATCGGTCAAGTAAGCCGTTCCACCTGGCAAAATCACATCATCATTCGTCTGCACGTGAGTGTGGGTCCCAACTACAATTGATGCGCGACCATCCATGAAATAGCCCATTGCGATTTTTTCAGAGGTAACCTCTGCATGGAAATCAACGAGAATGCATTTATGATCTCTACGTAGCTCTTCCACAATTTCTTCACCCACACGGAAAGGGCAATCAATCGCAGGCAAAAATGTACGGCCTTGCAGGTTAACTATAGCCAGCTCTTTCCCGTTACCTTTAACAACCGTATATCCTCTTCCTGGTGTTCCTGGAGGAAAATTAGCAGGACGGATAATCCGGGCCTCATCGTCGATAAACTCGAAGATATCCTTGTTGTCCCATGTGTGATTACCCATGGTGATTCCGTGAACGCCCCAGTTAAAAAATTCATTTGCGATCGCTTTAGTAATCCCTCTACCGGCAGCAGAATTTTCACCGTTAACTATGATTATATGTGGTTGATATTTGCTTTTTAATGAGGGCAACATCTCCCGAAGTGCCTTCCTACCTACACTACCTACGATATCTCCAATGAATAGTACTTTAATGTTTCTCTCCTCCTAATCTTAACCTCTTCATCTAACGGATAAGTCTTCATATTTAAAAGAAAAAAGGCCCCGCTTAGGGGCCAATTTTCATCAAATATAAGAAAGTATAAGTTATATCTTATCCTTTAACCTTATATTCCTAGCAGAAACATGTACCAGGAAACGATCATAAATATCGTTATTTCCGAAGCGTATGTTATCTACTTATTGCCTATTTAGCGTATTCAACAGCCCGTGTCTCACGAATAACGGTAACCTTGATATGTCCTGGATAATCCAGTTCACTTTCAATCATCTTCGTAATATCGCGAGCAAGACGGAATGCCTCTGCATCGTCAATCTTCTCTGGCTGTACCATCACGCGCACTTCACGGCCCGCTTGAATAGCAAATGATTTCTCAACGCCTTCGAATGACTCTGAGATTTCTTCCAGTTTCTCTAGACGTTTAATATACGTTTCCAGTGTTTCACGGCGAGCACCAGGTCTAGCAGCCGACAATGCGTCAGCGGCGCCAACCAACATAGCAATAACCGAGGTAGCTTCGCAGTCTCCATGATGAGATGCGATACTGTTGATAACAACCGGATGTTCCTTATATTTCTTCGCTAGTTCAACGCCGATCTCAACGTGCGAACCTTCCACTTCATGATCCAGCGCTTTGCCGATATCATGAAGTAATCCTGCACGTTTTGCAAGCACGATGTCTTCCCCAAGCTCACCGGCCATCAGTCCTGTTAAATAAGCAACCTCCATGGAGTGCTTCAATACATTTTGACCATAGCTTGTACGGAATTTCAGACGCCCCAGAATCTTGATCAAATCTGGATGCAAACCGTGAACGCCCACTTCGAAAGTAGCTTGCTCACCATATTCCCGAATCCGTTCGTCCACTTCTTTGCGGGATTTCTCCACCATCTCTTCAATACGAGCGGGGTGAATACGTCCATCAGCCACCAATTTCTCAAGTGCCGTACGGGCCACTTCACGGCGGATTGGATCAAATCCCGACAAAATAACTGCTTCCGGCGTATCATCAATAATGAGGTCGATACCTGTAAGAGTTTCCAACGCACGAATATTACGGCCTTCACGACCGATAATCCGACCCTTCATCTCTTCATTCGGCAACGTAACAACTGAAACCGTTGTTTCCGCCACGTGATCAGCTGCACAGCGTTGGATAGCGAGTGTAATGATTTCACGGGATTTCTTATCCGCTTCTTCTTTCGCCTGCTGTTCAATTTCTTTGATCATTTGTGCCGTTTCATGGCGAACTTCTTGCTCAACATTGCTAAGAATGATACTTCTTGCATCTTCGATGCTTAAATTGGAGATACGTTCCAATTCAGTGACTTGGTTTTTGTAAATAACATCAATTTGCTGTTGGGTTTCATCAATTCGTTTCTCTTTGTTAGCTACTTGTTCTTCTTTTCTTTCAAGCGATTCCATTTTTTTATCCAGAGATTCTTCCTTTTGCAGCAAACGTCTCTCTTGCCGTTGGATTTCATTCCGACGTTCACGAGTTTCTTTCTCAGCTTCAGTACGGATTCTATGGACTTCGTCCTTAGCTTCCAATACTGTTTCTTTCTTCAGCGCCTCAGCGTCCTTCTTCGCATTCTCAACGATGACAACGGCTTCTCTTTCTGCGCTTTGGATTTTAGCTTCTGCAAGGGATTTACGAATAAAATAACCGAACCCAAAGAATATTGCAGCTACAACGAGAACGATAATGACCCAGATCCATGATTCCAGCATCTGTTCACCTCCTCGTTGGTTCCTCTCCAAGGTATATCCCTGGGAATTGTGCAGTTGTTTAACTATCCGTTCATCACCATACAAAAAACCGGTAAACAACCGATTGCCATACTGCACATGCTGCACATGCACACTGCCCGCCTTATCCGGCGATTACATTTCATATGAGTTGTACGTGAACCGTTTAAAACAGTCTCCTTTTTGGGAAGGAAAAAGGATTCTAATTTTATGCCGATTCATGTTATATTTTATTATTTATAAAAAGACATTGTCAAGAGAGTCGATATACGCATTAATGTCAAGAGAATCAGTGATTCTAGTAAAACTCCTCATCTTCACCTTCATAATTGTCTTCCGCAAGTAAAGTATTGATCACTTGGCGAACCATATCGCCCGAGAATCCACGGCGCATAAGGAAGGCTCCAGTCTTTCTTCGCTTATCTGAAGCGTCTCCACGGATGAGATTCCATTTCTTGCGCCCTGTTTCGAGTGCACTCTCCAGCTCTTGTTCAGGAGTAATATTCTCCAAAGCTTCCGATATAAGGGTTTTGTCAATCCCCTTCTCACGTAGCTCTTGTCGAATCCACATCTTCCCTTTCCGCTGGTTCGCTATTCGTTGCTCCGCCCATTGCTTAGCATATAAAGGGTCATCAAGAAATCTTTCCTGCTGCAGCCGCTGCACCACTTCCGCAATAATAGTCTCTCCTATTTCCTTCTGGCGTAAACGGCGAGTCATTTCCATAGCGGTGCGTGGTTTACGTTCAAGATAACGGAGGCCTTCCACATAAGCTCGTTGACGCTCATCAGCTACAACAATTTCTTCCAAATCAGCCTTCATAAAAGAATTACCAGTAATCATTCGATATTTAATCATGACGTCCTCGTGCACAGTCATGTTATATGCTCCGAAATGTATGATATAACGGTGGTCAGATTTCTTTTGACGTTCTACTTTAGTGATCTCTAAGAGTTCTCCTTCAGGAAAATCAGATAACACCTGCTCATCTTGTTCTTCTGCTTCAAAATCCAGTTGTATTACCATAGTTGTTTGTCACCTCATAGCAATAGATCAGTTATCGTCTTACTTTCAATACTTGTTAAGAAAAGACACCCTGCAACAATCAATCACAGGGCGTCCTATTGTTTAATATACTATTCGATTTCGAGGAGCAATTTTTCTTCTTCCTCTTGCTCTGCAACAATCTCATCATTATTCGGCGCAGCAACAATAGTGGATAAATTACTTGCTTCACGGATCTTATTCTCAATAATAAGGGCAATATCCTGATGTTCCTTCAAAAACTGCTTAGCATTCTCACGACCTTGGCCGAGACGCTCGCCTTCGTAGGAATACCATGCACCACTCTTATTCACGATATCCATTTCAGTACCGATATCTACAAGACTTCCCTCTTTGGAAATCCCTTCACCATACATGATATCAACATCAGCCTGTTTAAATGGAGGGGCTACTTTATTCTTCACAATCTTGATCTTAGTACGGTTACCAACCACATCGTTCCCCATCTTGATGCTCTCTACGCGACGTACATCTAAACGTACAGAGGAGTAGAATTTCAATGCACGACCACCCGGAGTTGTCTCAGGGTTACCGAACATAACACCGATCTTCTCACGAAGCTGGTTGATAAAGATAGCAATCGTATTCGATTTGCTAATGGCACCAGAAAGCTTACGAAGTGCTTGAGACATCAAGCGAGCTTGCAGTCCGACGTGGGAATCACCCATATCGCCTTCAATTTCAGCCTTAGGTACCAAAGCAGCAACGGAGTCAACGACAATAATGTCAACGGCTCCACTACGAACAAGTGCTTCGGCGATTTCCAGCGCTTGTTCACCCGTATCTGGCTGAGAAAGCAGCAATTCATCGATATTTACGCCCAAGTTACGTGCATATTTCGGATCAAGCGCATGCTCGGCATCGATAAAAGCAGCTTGTCCGCCTTGTCTTTGCACTTCTGCAATAGCATGAAGAGCAACTGTTGTTTTACCTGAAGATTCCGGTCCGTATACTTCAATAATACGTCCCTTTGGAAGTCCGCCTATACCTAATGCAATATCAAGTGCCAAAGATCCGCTAGGTACAACTTCCACTTGCATATGCGTGGATTCTCCCAGTTTCATTACCGAACCTTTACCAAATTGTTTTTCTATTTGACGAAGCGCCATATCAAGCGCTGCACGACGATCTGACAATCAGACCACTTCCTTCACTGTTTATAGTAATATAATAACGTGTTTTTAAGGTCTTGCCAAGCTTTTTTTCGAACATACATTCGTTTTTTTTGTCTTGGGCGTTATTTATCCCTTTTATTGTAAGCCTCCCTCCGGAGATAGAAGTTAATTAAATTCTCCACTTCACCGGACATCAACGACTTATGATCATGAGAAAGCATCGTGATCAAAATCTCTGCAAATATACAAAAAACCGCAGCAAAGAAATCTCAGTGCCACGGTTCTTCCGTATGTGTTTATTATAACTGGGCTAATCTCCCATTACAAGTCTGAACCCTCAAGAGGTGTCTCCACCTTGCGTTCCTCAAGTCTCCGCCAGAGACGATACAGCAAAGCCTTAACTGTTCGTAAGCGGATATTTTCCCGCGTACCTTTAAGATTAAGCTCATAAACCTCTGTCTTACGTCCCCGTTCAGCCAAGCCGATAAATACAAGTCCAACAGGCTTTCGTTCAGAATAACCCGGTCCAGCTACACCTGTAACAGATAAGCCGAAATCGCTGTCTGCAATCATTCTCACTTGGTCAGCCAACACCTCGGCAACTTCTCGGCTTACGGCTCCAGGGGCATTGGGTCCCTCCAAATAAGCACTTGGCACATTCAGCAGCTTTTTCTTTAAGTCATTTGAATAGCAGACGATTCCGCCGGCAAACATCGAAGCACTGCCTGGAATATTTGTTATACTCTCCATCAGCAAACCTCCGGTGCAGCTCTCTGCCGCACTTAAGGTCAGGCCGGCATCCGCCATCCAATCCACTATCAATTGCTCTAGCGGCACATCAATGTTCGCATACAAATGTTCCGGCAAAATCTCCTTGATTTGTTGTTCCAGTATCTCCAGCTTTTTTGTAGCTTCATGCTCAGAAGGGGCCTTTGTCGAAATACGAACAGTTACCTCTCCCTCTTTGGCATACGGAGCAATCGTTGGATCAGTCTGACTGCGAATCAGCTCAATGAGCTTGTCCTCCAGCAGTGATTCTCCGATGCCGGCAAATTTGAGCATTTTTGAATAAAGCGGTGTTTCGTTCGTCAAGGCGTGCTGCTGTAGCCACGGTACTGCTTTATCTACGAACATCGGTTTCATCTCACGAGGTGGACCTGGAAGCACAATATAATATTTCTTCTCATGCTCAAAAGCAATCCCAACCGCAAGACCGATTTCATTCGGCAACGGTGTAGTTCCTTCAATTATAAGTGCCTGTTTGCGGTTATTTTCGGTCATAACGATCTTACGATCATCAAAGAAACGTTGTACATGATCCATCGCCAAACGATCAATATGGAGCGTTCTACCTAGCGATGCAGCCAGTGCGTCTTTAGTCAGATCATCCTCAGTGGGGCCAATTCCGCCTGTAAAGATAATAACGTCGGCCCGACTCTGAGCGATCTCGATGGCTTGCTGCAGGCGGCTGCTGTTATCACCGACAACAGTTTGAAAGTATACATCGATCCCTATGGCAGCTAGCTCTATAGACAAAAACTGGGCATTACTATTCACGATTTGACCGAGCAAAAGCTCTGTCCCTACTGCAATAATCTCCGCTTTCATACCTGGCTTTCGCCTCCTAGTTATAATGTAGGTACACTGCTTTTAGATTTCAAAAAAGGTAATAGGTGCTTCACCTATTACCCTTCCTTGTATGTCCAGCTTACATTCTTACGCATTATGCAGCTGTAGCAGATCCTTATTCTTCACAAAATAATCAATTCCAGAATAAATAGTGATCAGCGCTGCGGCCCAAATAGCAATATCGTCTACAGGAATACTGACAAATTGAAATGGGAAATTATTCAACAACAGCAGTGAGATCGCAACAATTTGTACAACCGTCTTTATCTTGCCCCATTTGCTGGCGGCAACCACTTTTCCCTCTAGCAATGCAATCTGGCGAAGTCCGGTGACTGCAAACTCACGACTGATGATTACAATAGCAATCCATGAATCGCATCTGCCCAGCTCCACAAGTGAAATCAGAACTGCAGATACCAGCAGTTTGTCCGCAAGTGGATCAAGGAGTTTACCGAGATTGGTGACCATATTATATTTCCTAGCAATGTAGCCGTCTATTCCATCTGTGCTGGCCGCAAGCAAAAAGATTACAGCTGATACCAAATGATTAACAGATAGCTGAAACGAGCCCCAATGTATCGGTTCTGGATAAAAACTGAAATCCACCAGTAAAAAAAACATCATAATCGGGATCAGGCAAATACGAGCTAGCGTGATGCGGTTGGGCAAATTCACTGAAGTTTTCCTCCCCTAAATCGTTCATACAAATTGCCTAAATCAGGCTAATCCATTTCTACTTAAGCAAGTATATTATAGCAATAAATAGGTGTCAAAAAAACAGAAAGCACCCCGCGTTGTTAGTGCTAATAAGCACTGCGGGGCACAAAATTCTATTTCATGTTCATGAATTGTAAATCCAGTGGTAAATCAGCTTTACGCAAGATCTGAATAATCTGCTGCAAATCGTCGCGGCTCTTACCAGTCACACGAATTTGATCCCCTTGGATCTGGCTCTTCACCTTTAATTTTGAATCACGGATCAGAATATTAATCTTTTTCGCATTCTCCTGATCAATGCCTTGCTTAAGCCCTAAACGTTGACGCACAGATCCCAGGGAAGCCGGTTCTACTTTACCGAAGTCCAGATTCTTTAGGGTAATGCCTCTTTTCACCATCTTTGATTGTAAAATATCAATAACAGCGTTTAGCTTATATTCGTCTTCAGAGGCGATTATAAGTGCGTCTTTCTCCATCTTCAGACTGCTTTTGCTGTTCTTAAAATCAAAGCGGTTGTCGATCTCTTTCTCTGTTTGGTGAATAGCATTCGTTAACTCCTGCATATCCATTTTGGATACAATATCAAATGAACATTCTGAACTCATTAAACTCCACGTCCTTTATACAATTAGTCTGCTACTATTATAAGAGAATGGTACTATTAAGTCTAATTTTGGATAAATCATTATGTAGCTCACCCGACATAGAAAACAGCCCCACTAAGTGGAGCTTTTCCTTCGAGTGAGTTTGGTTCAAAGGGTAGAAACACGTCTCCACCGGAAGTACGCCGTTGGAGACGTTCATTTCTACAGCTTCTATCTGCTTCGGACCGGATTACGAAACATATCCAGAATTCCTAGCACAATATGTGCAATACCGAATCCGAGAATTCCGTATCCCCAAGCACCTGGTGTCAAATAGTATCCGATGAGACTGACAACAACCCCAAGGCCAGCTACAATCCAGCTAACTGTCATAAGATGTACACCTCACTTTGGCTAAAACTGAAAACAGTCTTATGTTCTCCCTAAAGCCAAAGTCTATACATCCTATTTGTTATTCGCCTGTCCCTTCACTTTGGGTACCTTCACTTCCAGAACCGTCGTCAAGATTAAGCAGGAGACGTGAAGAAGTCTTCTCATCCGTGATTACTTGACCATTTACGGTAATCTCAGTTGCTGGGGAATACCCAGACTTAATATACATGCCCTCACTACCAAGAACGAAGCTCATAGTTTCTCCTGCAGCTGTATTTCCGAAGGAGAGTTTTTCACCTTTAGAGTTCTCGCCTTTGTAAACTTCAAGCCAGCTTACTCCGGATGCAACAATCTCAACCTTAACTTCGCTTCCGGCAGGAGCTGTGACCTTAAATTTCGTTGTTTTGCCTGACTTCCCATCTGGTGTAACCGTGATAGATTGAGGAGTCGGCGTTGGCGTCGGTGTTGGCGTAGGCTCCGTAGTTGGCTCTGTAGTTGCTTCAGCACCTGCCGAGGAAGTAGGCGCTACAACACCGCCTCCTGATGCGGGTGGAGAAGTTTGTGCTGTATTAGGATCCTGCACATTATTGGTGATATTTGTTTGATCAACTTGATCAGGGTCTGCTTTGTTTAAACTAGAAGCATAAATGTAAATCACTACAATAATCAATATAGGGAATGTCCACATTAGCACCGTTGGCAGCCATTTTGCATTCCGTTCGGTTTCGGGTCTACGGCTGCGCTTTTGAATCACCGTCTCCATGGTCGTGTCTGCGGGTGGTGCAGGTACGTTCCCATGCTCCTCGAGCAGTTCGTCAGGACTCATGCCTACTGCTTCTGCATACGTTTTGATAAACGCCCTCACATAAAAACTTCCTGGAAGCACCTTGTAGTCTCCAGACTCGATGGCTTCCAAATACTTTTTGCGAATTTTTGTTACTTCCTGGACATCGTCAAGACTCATCCCTTTTTGCAGACGTGCCTCTTTCAATTGCCGGCCCAGTTCCGACATACCATCACCTCCTGTAAGTTCTATGAATGTAAACTTCCTTAACCAGCTTTATAAAAAAAACATGCTCGGAAGTGTATTCTTCATTGTTTGTGTTCTATAAATCATCACTGTAGCTCGTCGTAAAGGACTCGTACAAGATTTCTTCAGTTGGATTATTCCGCAGCTCAATAATAATATCAAAGTCATCATAACTGTACTCAGATTCGCGTACGAAAATATCTGGATGCTCTATAACCTTTGTGCTTGGCATGCTCATAACATTTTGTAATAAATTATAATGTTTCTCATTAGAGCGGATCGTACTAACTATACCATCAATAATAAATACATTATGTGGGTTCATCTCATCTTCAGCCAATTGACTCCGCACCGTCTGCCGCAACAGTGTGGACGAGACAAATGTCCATCGTTTCATAGCACAGACACTGCCAGCTATAATGGATTCCGTCTTTCCTACACGGGGCATACCACGCAGTCCTATAACCTGATTCCCATCTTTTTTAAACAGCTCACCGAGAAAATCAACCAATAGACCTAACTCATCGCGGGTGAATCGAAACGTCTTCCGATCATCTGAATCCCGTTCAATATATCGCCCATGGCGCACAGCCAGCTTGTCCACGAGCCTAGGAGACCGCAGAGCTGAAACTGTAATATTATCAACTTTTTTGAGCATTTCGCCCATCAGCATAATTTTCTCATCATCATTGGTCTCCAGCAACATTCCGCGAGTTTTTCCTTCAACTCCATTAATCGTCAGAATGTTAACTTCCAGCATCCCTAACATTGAAGCGATATCACCAAGCAGACCGGGTCTGTTCTTGTGAATCTTGTATTCCATATACCACTGTTTATATTCCACTTGTACACCTCATAGATTCCTTTTCCCTACCCTTTGCCAATACAGCAAAAAAAGCTGCCCCGGCAAAGCGGTCTTTTACACGGGTCATGTTAATGATATATAAAATAAAAATGAAAGGCAAGGTCAGTCCTGTAATAATTGCAGAAAAGCTCCCACAGGGGGAGCTTTTCCGCAAGCTTAGGCGTTGTCTTTCGCCAACTTGACCATGAGTTTAGCAATCGTTTGCTTTTCTTCATCGTTGCCGACATCCCATAGCTCTTTGATCGCACGGTTTTGAGTGTTTGCTGGATCCACTTTTTCATCAAGGAATTCCCCGATTTCAAAAGCCAGCTTTGAGATTGTGTCTTGACTCATCCCAAGTTTCTCTGCCTGTACAACCCGTTTACCTAGGAATTTCTTCCAGGTGTCAAAATTTTTGATTACGCTATCGTCTTGTGTCATCTTAAATCCTCCTTCATGTTTACGGTCGAACACCTGCATACAGGCTGTAAGCCGCCTTACGAGAGATTAAAAAACAACACTTATAATATGTCTCAGACGATAGCTTCTTATGCTGGAGCTTTTCTCCAAGTTAAGCATTACGTAATCCAGCCACCGTTAGGGCTAATGATCTGCCCAGTAATATACCCGGATTCTGGCAGTGCCAAAAAGTAAATCAATGAGGAGATTTCGTTCGGAGTAGCCAAACGTCCCGCCGGAATCTCATCCTCCAGCATCCGGACCTCATCCTCCTGTAGGTTAGACAACATATTCGTATTAACCGCTCCTGGAGCTACCGCGTTCACAGTTACGCCAGAAGGTGCTAATTCTTTGGCTAACGCCTTAGTAAAAGCATTTACTCCGCCTTTACTGGCTGAATAAGCGACCTCACAAGAGGCTCCCGATATTCCCCACACGGAAGAAACGTTGATGATTCGGCCATAACGCTGGGATACCATGTACGGCATAAAAATCTGGCTGCACATAAAGGTACCTTTCAAGTTAATGGCCATAATATCGTCCCATTCCTCTTCGCTCACATCAGCGAGCATCCCGTAATGAGATTTACCGGCATTGTTAACAAGGATATCCGGCTGCATTCCATTGCTTTCAAGCTTCTCCGCCATTCGTACAATCTGACTGCGATCCTTCATATCCGCATTTACAGTCATTACCTTTGCTCCAAGGGCCATACAACGCCGAGCGACATCATTAGCAGCTTCATGTGAGTGCTTGTAGTGTATAACAATATTCATGCCCACAGAGGCAAACCGTTCTGCAATGGCGCCACCGATTCCCCCGCTGCCCCCTGTCACCAGAACTGTCATTTCTCCTAATGGTTTGTTGCTCTCTCCCAAAAGCGCCATTTAAGGACTCACCACTAGTGAAACAGCGAGCTGCTCCCAATTTACATGGGCATGTAAACGCTCATTCACTTCAGCTAAAGTAATCGATTCGTAAATAGGCAGAACTTCAAACAGGTCACCACCGCGGAATTGGTAACGTGTAAATTCATGTGCGATACTTTCAGGGGAGTTCAGCATGCGCAAATATCCGCCTATTTTCTTTTTCCGTGCCCGCTCGAAATCCTTCTCAGCAAAGCCAGACTTTAAGATCTGATCCACTTCTTCTTTTATTCGTTTTAGAAGCAAATCAGGGTCCTTGGTATCTCCACCCATAGCTGAAAAAGCATATTGTTCTGAACTATTAAATTCATGGCCAAAGCTGTCTGAGATCAGTTCTTCATCATAGAGCTTTTGGTACAACGCTGTGCTGCTGCCAACCAGCAAATCAAGCATAAGCTTAGTGGCCAGATCACGCTTAAGCGCAGCTTCACCTGTAAGACCATCAACTTTTTCCTTAAATCCAAACATAATCTTAGGCATCGAAACGGCGAGTTTACTTTCCAAGCGCTTCGTAGCGACTTGTTCCGGCTCCTCTTCAAAAATACGCTTAATCTCACCTTGTTTACCATAAGATTTCCCCTGCTGATTGCTGCGAATCAAGGAGAATACCTTCTCCGGATCCACACCACCCACTACGAACAACAGCATATTGCTGGGATGATAAAAAGAATTGTAACAAGTGTACAGTGTTTCTTTCGTAATCGTACTAATCGACTCTATAGTTCCGGCAATATCAATCCGAACCGGATGTTTCGAATACATCGCCTCAATAAGGCCAAAGTACACACGCCAGTCTGGATTATCTGCATACATATTGATTTCTTGACCAATGATCCCTTTTTCCTTTTCTACATTCTCATCCGTAAAATAAGGTCGTTGCACAAAATCAACGAGTGTACTAAGGTTGGTCTCTATGTTTTCTGTTGCCGAGAAAAGATAAACCGTCTGATCGAAACTTGTAAAAGCGTTAGCTGAAGCTCCATTTGAGGCAAAAGTGGCAAAAATATCGCCTTCTGGCTCTTCAAACATTTTGTGCTCCAAAAAGTGAGCTATACCATCAGGAACAGTGGTCTCTTCTCCACCTGCGACATGAAAATGGTTATCTACAGAACCGTATTTAGTTGCAAATGTTGCGTAAGTTTTTTTGAATGTTGGTTTTGGCAATACATAAACCTGAAGCCCATTATCCATCACCTCATGATAAAGGGTCTCTTGAAGTCTGTCGTATTGAATCTGTTCCATCTCTATTCCTCCTTCCCTGTCAAGAAATAAATCGTATCCAGCTGAAAGGTCTCCGCTGCGGCTTTTACTTCCCCTGCACCGATTTGTTCCACCTCTTCTAGCAGCTGATCCGCTGTCCGTTCTTTTCCTGACAACTGGCGGTTGAAGTCGTAAGAGATCATCTCAAAAGCAGAATCCGGAATCTCGGAAAGCTGATTGCGGATCATGGCTTTGGTCTGGCTTAACTCCAGATCACTGATGTTGCCAGCTTTCATCTCTTCCAGTTGTTTCTCTATAATTTCAACAGCTTTGTTGTAATTTTGCGTTTCGATGCCTGATTGTATCGTTCCAATCCCCTTGTGACCGTCATAGCGTGAAGAAGCATAATATGCAAGACTGGCCTTCTCCCGTACATTGACGAAGAGTTTGGAGTGTGGATACCCTCCTAATATTCCGTTGTACATAAGTGCGGACGCATATGTATCGTCCTTATACGTAATTGATGTGCGCAGACCCATGTTCAACTTGCCCTGACTGACATCCAGCTTCTCCTCTACCGTCCTTACCTCGCTGACGGATACTGGGACAAACTTGGAACTATATAAGCCCACCTCCGACTGAATGCGTCCGAAGTGATGCTTTACAAGCTTTTCAACTTCCTCAGTAGTCGTATCTCCCACTACATAGAGATCCAAAATAGCTCCATCCAGCCATGAATTATAGGATTCGTACAAACTTTTTGGGGTAATCCGGTCCAAATCCGCTCTTTGACCCAGTGGATGAAGACGATAGGGCTCGTTACGGCACATTTCTTCGATACAGCGCTCCGCTGCATAACGAATCTTATCATTTACGATAGATTCCAGCTTCTTGCGCACTGTTTCACGCTCTGTTGCAACATAGGAAGGACGGAAGCTTCCATCCTCCACCAATGGACGGGTCAGGACTTCTCCTAGAAAAGCAAAGGATTGTTCAAGCAAGCTCTCCTGACTCTGCACGAAGGAGTCATTAATGGTGTCCATGCGAAACTGAACAATCTGATAATCGCCTCTTTTATAAATATCAAAACCAAATCCAGCGCCATACAGCTCCTCCAAACGCTCGCGGAATTGAGTAGTCTCTGGATAAGAAGCGGTACCTCTGCGGAGCACAAATGGAGCAAGTGCTGTAGGGGTGACCATATCCTCATTAAGTGGGACGCCGGCATAAAGTGAGATGGCGTAGGTCTTGAACGCCTTGGTAGGCATCACGTGAATACGCATACCTGCAACGTTGCCATGCTGAAATACATTATTAGTCAAGTCCAAAACTCCTTTACCGCGTGGATAGTTGCTCATTAACATGTTTATGAATTAATAACCATTCTAAACCATTCCAAAGTAAGGAAGCAACCGGATGCCTCTTCCCGGTTGCTCTCTGGATTTACTTCTTTACTTATCTACATACAGAAAATATGCTGGCCGATAGTCTTGACCTGTGGACGAGTCCAAATCCATTTGGAGGTCGCCGTTTTAGGGTTGAAATAATACAAACATCCACCCGAAGGGTCCCAGCCATTCAGCGCTTGCTGCACTGCTTTTCGTGCCTGCTCATTTGGCTCCAAATAAATCTGCCCGTCAGCTACAGCTGTAAAAGCTCCCGGCTGAAAAATAACGCCAGACGGTGTATTAGGAAAGCTCGGAGATTTTACCCGGTTCAAGATTACTGCAGCAACAGCAACTTGACCTTCGAAAGGTTCACCTCTTGATTCACCATAGACGGCATTAGCCATAATTTTGAGATCATTTTCTGATAATCCCATCGTATTCCCTGAAGACAGAGACGCTGAATCCGAATTATTGGTTGTATTTGTTTTGTTACCGGTGTTGTTGTTTGCTGTATTATTTCCGGTTGCTGAAGCCGACTCTGTCGGCTTCCAGTTCTTAGTTGCGTTATACAATTTCAACTTAGTCTTAGCGCCTACGATGCCATCAGACTTCATTCCAAACTTCCATTGAAACCACGTTACTGAATTTTTCGTTTTCGGACCAAACTGACTGTCTATTTTCCCTTCATAAAAGCCCAGATGTTTTAAACGTCCTTGCAACTCATAAACATCCTGACCAGAAGAACCTAGTTTAATCGGAGTCGTGCTGAAGGCAGGCAAGGCCTCTTCTTCAGGATGATTTAGTTCATGGACAAATGACGCAGCAGCACTTTGCTTGGTCTGTACTATGCCATTACCCTGGAGCAACATTCCTGCAAACGGTGCGGCAGCAAGTGCAAGGGTTAAAGAAGCAAAGATCCACAACTTATGTTTCTTCATAGGGGTTCGCTCTACCTTTCTTTTGTGAGTTCTGCATGAATGGCTAAAGTTATTATGACGACTGTCAGGACATCCTATGCATTACTAAAAAAGAAGTAATAGCATTTCATTGTAATTGAGAATGATTATCAACTATAATCGAAATAAGAAAACGTTGGAGTTGATATTAATCATGAATTTAAAGGACCACATGTTATTGTGGAACCACGCATTAATAGAAATTATTGATATACGCCATACTTTTCAACGATCAGGTGATCTGAATTCACATTATCAGCTGCCCTCAAGTGCATTCTTGTTGATCATAAACGGCAAGGCCGAAATACTAATTGACGAGGTCCCGCACGAGATCAGCAACTTTCATATCCTTCATGGTGGAAAAGGAATGAACATTCAATTTTTACGCATGGATGAACTACTGGAGTATTACTTAATTTTATATAAAGCAAACCTTTCACTCGCCTCACGCAACAATCTAAAAGCAATCATGGAACACAATAATCCCTTTAATCTCCAATATGGATTTACGCCTACTAGTCCACTGCCCTTATTTGATAAGATGGAGAACATGTTTATTGATTGGAGCAAAACAGGGATTTTGGATCGGCTGTATGTCAAAACACTTTTTTATCAATGGATTTATGAGATGCTTAGGCAGCTGCATACGCTGGAAACACAGTTAATTCAACCTGATCCGCTAGATCAAGCAATTCGCTATATGCAGACTTATTATAAGGAAACCTTCTCTCTTGAAAAATTAGCTAAAGCGGTAAACAGCAGCCCTAGAACATTATCCAGATTATTCAGAACACAGCTGCAGACTAGCCCTGCTCAGTACTTAATCAACATCCGCATGGAAAAATCGAAAATATTGCTCCTGAACACAGAGGCTAGCTTGCATGACATCGCAATTGCAGTAGGTTATCCTGATGGCTATTATCTAGGAAAAATGTTTAAAAAATATTACGGAATCTCCCCTGTCCGATACAAAAATAAAGTTATCACCCACTCCAGTTGGCGTGATATGCCATCTCAAGGTGCACAAATTGACATTGCCCGAACACAACCTCTCCGTTATATTGATTATGATAATCATTATCAATATAACGGAGAAGGGGAATTACCAATGTTTAGAAATGCCAAACCATCATTACTGCTCACCCTGTTATTATGCTTTACCATAGTGTTAAGCGCTTGTTCCACGGGAACCACAAATTCAAATGCATCAAGCAATGGGAAACCCACCCCCTCAGCAGAAACAAGTACAGGGGCAAATACAGACAAAGCTGCTGTCGAAGCACAAACCCGGATAATTTCCACAGTTAAAGGAGACATTGCCGTTCCCACTAGTCCACAAAGAGTTGTAGTTCTTTATTTGCTCGGTGATGTACTGGCTCTCGGCATTAAACCTATAGGTGTATCCGATGTATCCGAGGGTGCAGCATTTGAAGATGAGCTAAAAGATGTGCAAAAGCTTGGCACCTGGTTTGAGGCTAGCCCTGAAGCAATCCTTGCTCTTAATCCCGATCTTATCATTGTGCCGTCAGAGGAAACTTATGAAGCCCTTCACCAAATTGCGCCAACAGTCTTAGTTCCGTATGAAAAAATGTCAACAGAAGAACGGGTGTCCTTTATTGGACAAGTCGTAGGCAAAGAAGATCAAGCAAAAGAATTATTTACTGATTTCCATAAAAAAGTTGAGGTCAGCAAACAAAAGCTGCAAGAAGCTGGTATTCTTGATCACACAATATCCATCATGGAAGGTGGAAAAGACAACAGCATGGCTGTTGTGGCGAGCAAACAATTCGGACGTGGTTCACAAATCATTTATGAATATTTAGGCATGAAGGCGCCGGACATCATTCAACAGAAAATAGATACGGCGACTGGTGCGGATGGGGAATCCGTATCCTTTGAAGTCCTTGGCAAATACAGTGGTGACTATATCTTCCGCTCCTCTTATGATGGTATGGCTGATCTGACCCAAAACCCAATTTGGAACAATATCCCTGCCGTGAAAGAAGGCCGTTTGATGGAGATCGATTTTGGCTTAGGTTATTACAGTGATATCTATTCTCTAAATGTGCAACTGGATTATATTGTTGAAGCTTTGCTTGCTGCGCCAAGAGTCAAATAAGTACTCAAGATACAAAAAAAGAGATGGTCCACTTCATAAAGTGGCCATCTCTTTTACTGTCTATTGAAGGTTTCGACGGGCTTCTCCAGCTTAGGAGCTGATCTTGTTATGCTGATATTGCTCAAGTGACATCAGCACCTCACGCGGCTTACTGCCCTCATAAGGACCGATGACCCCACGAGCCTCCATAGAGTCAATCAACCGGGCTGCACGGGTATAACCGACCCGCATACGACGCTGCAGCAGCGACACTGAAGCCTGCTTAGCCTCTAGTACAATTTGTACGGCTTGCTCGTATAATTCATCCTGTGGCTCCTGATCCTCAGTGATTGTATCATCCACTTCAGGAACGATGGACTCATCGTATTCGGCTTCACCTTGACTGCTGACATATTGAACAATAGTCTCTACTTCTTGGTCACTCATAAAAGCTCCCTGTACACGAATAGGCTTAGATGCGCCCATTGGTAAGAACAACATATCACCTCGGCCTAACAACTTCTCTGCACCGGGCATATCCAGAATGGTACGTGAATCCACATTGGACGATACGCCAAAAGCGATCCGGGATGGAATATTAGCTTTAATTAAACCTGTGATGACATCTACTGAAGGACGTTGTGTAGCGATAATTAGATGAATCCCTGCCGCCCGCGCCATTTGTGCAAGTCGGCAAATCGCATCCTCAACATCATTGGCTGCAACCATCATCAAATCCGCAAGCTCGTCCACAATAACAACGATATACGGTAGAATAGCCGCTGGATTCTCAGCCATTAGCTTATTATAACCTTCCATATTCCGTGTTCCCGATTTGGAGAATAGCTCATAACGCTTCTCCATTTCGACTACGATCTTCTTCAAGGCTAGGCTTGCCCGCTTTGGATCTGTGACAACCGGAGCCAAAAGATGGGGAATTCCGTTATACACATTCAGCTCGACCATCTTAGGATCGACCATGAGGAATTTGACCTCATCAGGTTTAGCTTTGTATAAGATGCTTGTTATAATCCCGTTGATACAGACTGATTTACCGGAGCCAGTTGCACCGGCCACCAATAAATGGGGCATCTTAGCCAGATTGCCGATAATGGTCTGGCCGGAAATATCACGGCCAAAAGCAATCGATAATCTGGATTCAGCCTCCTGAAAAATCTGTGTTTCCATAACTTCGCGCATGGTAACAATAGACACTTCAGAGTTCGGAACTTCTATCCCGATCGCAGATTTACCCGGAATCGGTGCTTCCATCCGAATGTCTTTGGCTGCAAGTGCAAGGGCAATGTCATCCGTCAGATTTACAATACGGCTAACCTTAACCCCAATATCCGGTTGTATCTCATATCTTGTAACAGCTGGGCCTCTTACT
This sequence comes from Paenibacillus sp. FSL R5-0928, assembly GCF_037970385.1. Classification (NCBI taxonomy): domain Bacteria; kingdom Bacillati; phylum Bacillota; class Bacilli; order Caryophanales; family Paenibacillaceae; genus Paenibacillus; species Paenibacillus sp. FSL R5-0928. The sequence goes on from NZ_CP150225.1 coordinate 4,286,795, forward strand.
ACCTCCAGCACTTTAGCTCGTACCCCAAAGCTTTCAAGTGTTGCTTCTAATTTACGGGCTGTCTGCATATAATCATTCTGATCTCCAGCTTTGCCACCATTGTTAGGTTTGGCTAAAAGACGGAACGATGGCAGCTTATATGGCTTCGGTGGCGGTGGTGCTGGAGGAGCGGGAATAATCTCTCCATCTGGAGAAGCACCTAGCAGGCCTTCCAAGTCAATACTTACATTCTCCTCAGACTCATCCGTAGGCTGCTGCTTAACGGCATTAGCTCCGGCTACAGCAGGTTTAGCTGCTTCACCACGAGCTGCGGGTGAGAATTCACTCCACTCTTCCCGATCTTCTTCGTTTAAACCTTCTGAACGGATATGTTCAAAGAAATCTCGAATAATAGGCGTCACAGGTTCAATATCCAGATCCGCATCGTCAAAATCATGATCGATATCCTCTAATGGAATTACACGGCTATCTGGTGTTAATCCCGAAATAATCGGACCGCTCGAAGCACTTGTCACAATTGGACCCTGATCGTCATCCTCAGGATCTGCTTCCACCTGTGAACGCGTGGAACCTGAGAACCAGCCAGATATTTTTTTCAAAAGGACAGGTTGTTTGCGATTAGGCAGATACCGATCGTCTTCGTCTTCTTCATCCTCGTCATCATAGACAGGCTGCTTCACCTGCCGAGCTTTAGCTGGAGCAGCGGCTCTAGATGGTCTCGCCGCTACTGGGACCGCCTTCGGGCGATTTGCAGCATGGAGACGAATCCCCTCCACAAACTTAACCGAGCGCACTCGCAAAAGCGTAAAAATCTCCACATATGACAAGTTGGTAATTAGCATAAAGCTGATCGCCAGCATGACGATCATAAGCAGCTTAGCGCCCAGACTGCCAAAAAGCCATAACAGCGCTGCATACTCCAACCCGCCGATGTAACCTCCGCTTATATCCTTACCCAGCATATAGACATTGCTGTCGTTCGAGCCAGGTGAAAGTGATCCCGAAAGATCATTATGTATTTGTGTCATTACATTGCCAGGATGTAACAAAGACAACGGGCCAAGCTTCTGCTCCATTGCAGATATTGTGCTCATAAGGCACATAGACAACAGAAGCAGAAGCACGCCAGTATGCCTGCTGTTCCACGAGGAAGGCCATCTTCGATGGATCATAACCATAAGTCCATAAAAAATGCCGACAAGCGGCAACACAAAATAAAATCTCCCTAATAAGTAACCCGCCATACTTGAAAGTGAGCGCCCTACGGCTGCTTCACCAGACAGTGCAATGACGGAAATAGTTATTAATAAAATTCCATATATTTCATATTTTAAAACGCTGCCGAGCAGCGCTTTTTTCTTCTTCTTTTTTCGTTTAGCCACGCCAGCCACCCCCGGAACAACATTATACCATATAATGGCGTGGCGTACCTATGTTCTCTTTTGTCAGAAATTGAATCTTTATGTTATTGTAATTATCGAACCTGGAGAGAACGCCGGATCTAGATAACGGTTCAGTGGACAATCCAATAATCTCACGATCCGCGCACGCCCTTCCTCCATCGGTTCAACCTGCATCAGCATGCCCTGCACACTCACTTCTCGGGTTGTTGCATAATTGTTAAATGCCCCCTCCCACACCTGTTCCATTGCAACTACTGTGTACAGTGTCATTGCGTAATCCCTCCTGGAGTCGATGCAGAGAAATCCCCGCCAATCATTCGGTTGAGATGCGCTAGAGCCGCTCCGATCCCGCCGACCTCATCCATAAGGCCATATTTAACGGCATCCAAGCCCCCCACAGCCGTCCCGATATCACGATTGAGCTCACCTGTCTTAAACATGAGATCACGGAACTGTTCTTCAGAAATACGCGAATGGGAAGTCACAAATTTAACGACACGTTCCTGCATTTTCTCCATATACTCGAACGTTTGCGGCACTCCGATCACTAAACCATTCATACGAATCGGATGAATCGTCATCGTTGCACTTTCGGCAATGATCGAATAAGTGGAGGAAACTGCAATCGGCACCCCGATACTATGCCCGCCTCCAATGACCACGGTTACCGTTGGCTTGGAGAGGGATGCAATCATTTCCGCAATTGCTAATCCCGCTTCTACATCTCCACCTACCGTATTTAAAATGATAAGCAGACCTTTGATGTTTTTATTCTGCTCAGCAGCCACCAGCTGTGGAATGATATGCTCATACTTTGTTGTTTTGTTCTGTGGAGGCATTACAATATGTCCTTCAATCTGACCAATAATCGTTAAGCAAAAAATATCAGGCTCTCCACTTGGGATTACCGTTTGTCCAAGCTCCTTAATCGCTCCCATTGCAGTGGGCGGCATATTTTCATTAGGATTCGGATTAGTTTCTCCTGGGATAACTTCCTCATTTTTTGCTCCATTTGATCCTTCGATGTAGTTCATCTTCGCAGCTCTCCCTTGTCATATGCAGCTCTAGTCTGCTGTTGCCTTACTAACAATCCTTAGTATGACATTTCAGGGTGCTGCCTTATGCAATTTTCAGCTTATGAAGTAATTATGACATGCAAAAACCCCTTCTCCCAAGGAAACCGTCCAATATTTCCGGGGAAAAGGGGCTCAGCCCTAGCTATATATTCATTGAAGGAGAAACTCTCCTTACACTTCCATGATAATTGGCAAAATCATCGGTCTGCGGCGCGTTTGTTCATATAAGAAACGGCCCAGCGAATCTTTTACGCTTGTTTTAAGGGAAGCCCACTCATTTACTTTTTCACTCATCAGGCGTTGCAATGTACTGGATACAATTCGGTTAGCTTCGTCGAGCAGTCCTTCGGACTCCCGAACATAAACGAAACCACGTGAAATGATGTCAGGTCCAGAAACAATGGCACCATTCTGTTTGCTAAGTGTAACCACGACAACCAAGATACCGTCTTGAGACAGCAGCTTACGGTCACGCAATACAATGTTACCCACATCGCCTACACCTAGTCCGTCAATCAATACGTTACCAGCCGTTACTTTACCAGCTTTACGAGCGGCACCGCCTTGGATCTCAACAATTTCACCGATTTCAGTGATGAAAATGTTCTGTGGATCTACGCCAACGGATTCTGCCAGCAAAGCATGTTTGCGTTGCATGCGGAATTCACCGTGGATCGGAATGAAGAATTTCGGCTTCATGAGGTTGAGCATAAGCTTAAGTTCTTCTTGGCTACCGTGACCGGATACGTGAACGCCGGAGTTGGAACCGCTGTAAATCACATCAGCGCCAAGACGGAACAATTCATCGATGGTACGGCCTACATATTTCTCATTACCTGGTACAGGTGTTGCCGCAATAATAACGGTATCACCTGGCAGGATATCTACTTTACGATGACTGGAACGCGCCATACGTGTCAATGCAGACATTGGCTCGCCTTGGCTGCCTGTGCAAAGAACAACGACACGATTAGCTGCCATTCTATTCATTTCTTCTGGTTCGATCAGCATACCGTCAGGTACGTTCAGATACCCAAGCTCAGAAGCGATGGATACAACGTTAACCATACTACGGCCAATTACTGTAATCTTACGACCCGTGGATTCTGCTGCATTAACCACTTGCTGAATACGGTGCACATTGGAAGCAAAAGTTGCTACAACGACACGTTGCTCAGCTTTGCGGAAAATATCTTCCAGCACAATACCGACATTCTTCTCAGAAGGGGTAAAGCCTGGTTTCTCAGCATTCGTACTATCCGACAAAAGAGCAAGCACGCCCTTTTGGCCAATCTCTGCCATCCGATGCAGATTTGCAAATTGACCGTTGACTGGGGTGTGGTCAAATTTGAAATCGCCCGTATGAACAACATTTCCTTCCGGAGTCTCAATGCATACACCCACGGAATCAGGAATGCTGTGATTGGTTCTAAAGAAAGTTACCTTAAGTGAGTTCCCCAATTGAATTTCTGAATCTTCGTTGATCAGAATCCGTTTGGTGTCACCCAGCAGGTTCGCTTCCTTCAATTTGTTCTCTACAAGGCCTAAAGTTAATCTTGTTCCATAGACTGGAACATTCAAATTCTTCAGGACATAAGGCAGACCACCGATGTGATCCTCGTGTCCGTGAGTAAGCACAATACCTCTTACCTTGTCACGGTTCTCTGTCAAATACGAGATATCAGGAATTACGATGTCAATACCGAGCATATCCTCTTCAGGAAACTTGAGTCCCGAATCCACGACTACAATGTCAGCTCCGTATTGAATAACATACATGTTTTTCCCGATTTCTCCGACTCCGCCCAATGCGAAAATCGTCAATTTATCGTTGTTGTTTTTTTTGGACAAATGAATCTAACCCTCCTATGATGTTGGACGTCATACTTTTATTGGTAAATATCGAACTTCGATTATTTCAGCGGCGCTGAACACATTCTTCAAACAGCTAATAACTTCCAATCAACAAGGAAATTCCTGAAATCTGTAAAATGCGCAATGCGAAAGCTCCCGATTCCGGGCAGTAAAGTTCATATTGAAGCGGACAAACGCCGTCAAAATTCACCGTCGCGCCCCTCGCGCGAAGACATGTCATTTATTTAAACAGACTCATCTTGGGACCTATCCTGTCTCACAATGTATTACATTGACGGAAGATTACCGCATATTTAATTTTAACCGCACCCAGTCACTTAAGATCATTATACATGATTTTTTTGGCAAAAGACAAGTCATCCGCCTCGTATCCAAATTCTTTCCTTAAATTCGTCTCAATATTTCAGAAAAAAAATATAAATGCAAAAACCGGCTCCCCCAATAGAGTAGCCGGTTTAGAACGTTCATCATCAATGATTAATTCTTAGTGAAATAGTCCTTCAATAAAAGCCGCTTCCGCTTCCGTTGGCGAAATAAGTGGCAATCTGACTCCGCCCACAGGGATCCCCTTGAGTCCTAAAGCATATTTTACTGCTGATGGATTGGGCAGCGGTTGTGGGCATTCAAACATTCCTTTAAAAATCGGGAACAGCTGGCGATGAATCTCTCCAGCAAGCTGAACATTGCCGGAGGTATAAGCGTAAATCATTTCTGACATCTGCGCACCAACCACATGGCTAGATACACTTATAATTCCGTATCCACCAACAGCCAGACTGGCAAGACCCGAGGCATCATCACCTGTATATACACGGAAATCATCTGAACAAGCAGAGGCAATAAGTGTTACCTGATCCACAGACGCGCATTCTTTCGTAGCAATGATGTTCGGAATCTCAGCAAGTCGCAGGGTAGTGGCCACGCTCATACTTACACCTGTTCGACCTGGAACATTATATAGAATCACTGGTAATGAAGTCTCTGAAGCAATCGTGGAAAAATGCTGATAAAGACCTTCCTGATTCGGTTTATTATAATAAGGAACGACCAAAAGCACTCCATCTACACCTATTTTCTCTGCTTCCTTCGTCAGATGAATGGAATGTTTCGTGTTATTGCTGCCAGTTCCAGCAATAACTTTACAACGTCCATTCGCCTTTTCCAGCACAAAAGAAAACAGCTGCAGCTTTTCCTCATCGCTTAACGTAGGCGATTCCCCTGTCGTTCCGCAGACAACCAAAGCCTCTGATTTCTGTACCTCAATTAAATAATCGACAAGCTGTGAAGTTACATCCCAGTTGATTTCTCCATCCCCATCAAAAGGGGTTACCATGGCTGTTATTAATCTTCCGAAATCCACTTTGAATTCCTCCCTGTCAGCGGTGCAATTCAAACATAGCATGCAGCGAACGCAAGGACTGCACCATATCTTCTTTTTTCACAAGCACCCATATCGTTGTATTCGAATCCGCGGATTGTAGAATTTGAATGTTTTGCGAGCTAAGCGCCTCAACGATGCGCGCCATAATACCAGGCACACCGTTAATTCCGCCCCCGATAACAGAAACTTTGGCACAACCCGATAAACTCTTAGGTCGCAAACCCAGCTGTTGCAGAGCAGAAATAGCCTTCTCTGATTTGTCATCAAAAACCGTATAAAGAGCTTCCGTAGGTGTTACATTAATAAAATCAACGCTTATCCCGTTATCTGCCATACTCTTAAAGATTTGCAATTGCACTCCGGTTCCGTTACCGTCCGGGCATTCTACAGAAATCTGTGTAACATTGCTGACATAAGCAATCCCTGTAACGAATCGATCCACAATACCCCCTGCTTGGATATCGTTAAATCCTTCTGGATTCGTAACCAGCGTACCTTCAGCTTCTGAAAAGGTTGAACGAACACGAACTGGAATCTGTGCCTGCATAGCAATCTCAACCGCACGTGGATGAATGACTTTTGCTCCCTGATGAGCCATATTGCAAATTTCAGTATAACTAACGTAAGTTAATGGCTTAGCATCTTCAACGATCCGTGGATCAGCTGTAAGTATCCCGTTAACATCCGTATAAATATCCACCATATCAGCATGAAGAGCAGCACCCAGTGCTGTAGCAGAGGTATCACTACCGCCACGGCCTAAAGTTGTTAAATCACCCGCTTCAGTCTGGCCCTGGAACCCGGTAACAATAACCACTTTATCCTCACGCAGCTCACGGAGAATGCGTTCCGGACGTACATCCAGAATTCTGGCATTGCCATAGTTGCTGTCTGTCAGAAATCCTGCCTGAGCTCCCGTTAATACTGTAGAAGCGATACCTTCATTCTCCAACAGCCCACATAGAGTAGTAGCTGAAATAATTTCACCGCAGCACATCAGGAGATCTTTTTCCCGGTCAGGAAGTGCATCTCCGTTCTGCACGGCCCATTCCAGCAAAGTGTCTGTTGCGTAAGGCTCTCCGCGACGGCCCATGGCCGATACAACAATAACAAGACTGTAGCCACTTGCCAGCTCTCTTTTGACATTGCGGATTACGTGTTCTCTAGCTTGCGGTGTGGATAGCGATGTTCCTCCGAATTTTTGTACCAGAATACCCATGTATAATTCCCCCATTATTATCAAAGCAAACACACTAATCATTCGTGAAAAGATTACGGTACGTGAGCTTATTCGTTAAGTAAGTTGTTAAATGGCTGTACCGCCCTCGAACCTGAGGACGGTAGCAATATTGCTTATATTTTTTTGATAGCAATGAACTTAGCTGTTTCCACTACGTTATCTTGGCACTTCTCATTGCTCATTTGGTGCATCTCCCCTTTTATTGTCCACAACAAAATCAGCCGAGTTCTGTTAATTTTCTATGCTGAATGAAACCGTTCGATGATCATCGGCTGTAGTTGTTTACCTTGCAAAGCGGCATAGCAAGCTTCCGGGATAAGATCCATGCGTGCCACGAGCGAGTTAGGTTTACCCTCAGGGTTATCTTGACCGAATGGTACAAAATAAATATGTTTAGCCACCAGAAGCTTAGCAATATTTGCGGCATTTAGGCCCAATCCATCATTTGTAGATATCGCTAGAACTAGTGGACGTCCGTTGCGCATCTGCGATTTAGCTGCCATTAGCACGGGACTATCCGTCATGGCATTAGCCAGTTTACTCGTTGTATTTCCTGTGCAAGGTGCTATTGTCAGCACATCCAGCAGCTTGGAAGGACCCAGCGGCTCCGCTTCAACAATTGTAGAAATGATATCATTCCCTGTTATATCTTTCAACTGTTTTAACCAATTTTGCGATGTCCCAAAGCGGGTGTCTGTTCCTAGTACAGATGCTGAAACTATAGGTACTACGTTTGCTCCCCCGTCTACGAAGCGCTGAATTTGTGGCATTACCTCAGCAAAAGTGCAATGAGATCCAGTGATCGCATACCCTACTGTTTTTCCGTGCCAATCCATTTTATTCGTCCCCCTTGATTAAAGCCTCGTCCGAAATCGACTGTACCAGCGCATTTGCCATAATAATCCCAGCGCTTTTTGGAGCTACAATGCCAGGGAGTCCTGGAGCCAGCATCGCCTTAATCCCACGTTTTTCAGCATAACGAAAGTCACAACCGCCTGGTGCAGATGCCAGATCAATAATTACGCAATGCGGCGCAAGCCGCGAGAGCACCTGAGCGGTGATGATCATACTTGGTATCGTATTAAATATAAGATCCACATCCGGTACGTGAAGCAGCAGCTCACTGGTCATAAAAGGCTTCCAGCCCATTTCCTCAGCACGTGCATAATGTTCTTGTTTTCTGACACCAACCTTTACACTAGCCCCCAGTCCCTGTAGACTTCGAGCCATTGTAAATCCAGTTCTACCTAAACCAAGCACCATTGATTTCGAGCTGTGAATCGTAAAATCCGTGTTCTGAATGGCCATTACCAGCGCTCCCTCCGCTGTCGGGATAGAGTTGTAAATAGCCACATCATCACGATTAAGCAGTTCGATTAACTTTAGTGAGTGCTTGGTACACATCCCGCGCAAGTAACTTTTAGCCATACCGGTATACACTAAACAATCGGATGGCAGCGCAGTGAAATGCTCCTCCAGAATCGTTAAACGCTCAGAAGAAAATAGAGCACTAATATTTCCTTCATCATCACAGCCTACCGTGGGCAACACTAATACATCTGCATTACTTAGCAGCTCTACCGTCAATTGTTCCAGGCTCACCCCTGGGCTAGGGGTCTCCCACTTATCGAACCCGGCAGCGCTTACCGTCGCATCCAATTCCACACATTTCCGAATCACTTCAAGCTGTCTCGCGTCCCCGCCCAGGAACACGATCCTGACGCCAGTAAGCATAGGGATGACGCTCCTTTCAACATACACTATCGACTATAAAGCATCTTATGCTGGGCATAGTTAATGGGTGAAGAGCGGAAATGAAATCCCCGGCACGCATGGCTGATGGCTGATGAGCAGATGGCTTACGGCTGATGAGTTACGGACCGAGATGCAACTATTTGTGTATTTTTTGTCTTTTAGGAGGAGTTTCGGACTGGAGAGCTCTTATTCGACATAAACAGGTTCGATATCAGGTGTTTTTATCCAATAGTGACACTGGGGTCCGAAAACAGCCAAATTAAGAAGATTTGTTGTTAATAAGAGCGCTGAGGTCCGATAGGGGCTTCGTTTTTAATTTGACGGTAGGGTTAGAGTTGTGGCAGAGCGCCAATGAAAATGCTGAGTTTATTCGATGGGGAAATCGGATGTAGTTGGAGTAGCAGATAGCACTTTATAAAATGCTATCTGCATAACAATCGAAGAAAATAATGTTTAATGATAATTAACTCTGCATAACAAAAAAAGCTCACGAATCATGCCTTGGGCATGAATTCGTAAGCTTTTTAAATGAATTATATCAACAGTCTTATTTGCCAGTATGACCAAAGCCTCCGGCTCCACGTTGTGTTTCGGACAACTCTTCCACTTCCACCAAATTAACCACTGGAACAGCTTGAAATACCATTTGGGCAATCCGCTCATTGCGAGCGATAGCAAACGGCTCCTGCCCCAGATTGATCAAGAGTACTTTGATCTCTCCGCGGTAATCAGCGTCTATAGTTCCAGGTGTATTCAAGCAGGTAATCCCGTGCTTCAAGGCCAGTCCACTACGCGGACGGATCTGCGCTTCAAGCCCCTCTGGCATAGCCAGTGAAATCCCCGTTGGAATTAAAGCACGCTCTCCTGGTGCAAGTACAATTTCACCCGCAACTGCAGCATAAAGATCATAACCGGAAGCTTGCTCCGACATTTTACAAGGAAGATTTACATCCTCGTTTCCAGTAAGTTTATTGATTTGTACGTAATAAGACAAGATCATCTCTCCTAACATTTGCAATAGCTTTATCTGATGAGCCTACCATCGCTAAAGAAAGCGGCTCCGCGAACATATGGTCCAGCACACTGTTGATATTGTCCATCGTCACTAGCTGAATTTTGGCGATCATATCGTCCAATGTATTATGTCTTCCGAGCATAAGTTCATTTTTTCCGATACGGTTCATTCGGCTGCTAGTGCTTTCGAGACTAAGAATGAGACTGCCTTTAAGCTGCTCCTTGCCTTTTCTCAGCTCATCTTCACTGAGGCCGTTGGTAGCAAGTTCGTACATCATTTCCTTGATTAACTCCATGACATCTTTTGTTTGCTTGGGCGCTGTACCAGCATAGACCGTAAACAGACCAGAATCTGCCTGGGAGCTGTGATAGGAATACACCGAATAAGCTAATCCGCGTTTTTCACGAATTTCCTGGAACATACGAGAGCTCATCCCTCCGCCTACGGCATTATTGATCAGCACCATAGCATATTGCAAGGGATCGCCAGAACGTACGCCAGGCAAGGAAAGACAGATGTGATTCTGCTCTGTTTTCTTGCGGTGAAATAAGAGTTCTCCATAGTAATCTGGTGGAGTCAGCGGCGCACTTGTACCATGATTATCAAAAGAACCAAAATGCTGTTCCAGCAGTTCGATCAATCCATCACTAATGTTGCCGGCTACACTTATAACCGTATTCTCAATCGTGTATTGTTCCTTCATATACGCCCGAAGATCATCCGGCTTCATCTCCATCAGCCGTTCCTTCAAGCCAAGGATGGAATACGCTAGCGGATGGTCCTTGTAGGCAGCAGCACACATCAAATCATGTACAAGATCATCCGGCGTGTCTTCGCACATGGAGATTTCCTCAAGGATGACATTCTTTTCTTTCTCCAGCTCTTCAGCGTCCATCCGTGAACGGAAGAACATATCCGCTAATACATCTACAGCGATGGGCAGATGCTCATCCAGTACTTTAGCATAATAACATGTATATTCCTTTGAGGTAAACGCATTTACATTGCCCCCGATGGCGTCAAACTGCTCAGCAATATCCTTGGCGCTGTACCGATCCGTACCTTTAAAAAGCATATGTTCTACAAAATGGGATATCCCGTTGTTTCCAGGGTGTTCATTCCGAGAGCCTGTCTTTACCCAGATTCCGAAAGAAACGGACCGGCCAGTCGGGATTTTCTCCATTACCACTCGTAAACCATTGGATAACACTATTTTTTCCACTTCAAGTCCTCCTGGCAAATAGCCATGTTCTATCTAATTTAATTACACGTGCCTATAATCCTACCAGAAATACAGCTCTCACTCAACATTAGAGGGGATCAGCCGCTCTGCTGAGAGCGTTTGACTAACTGTGCCTAACTGCAACCCTTTTGCTTTGATTCCACGTATCATGGCCCTCAGAGCTTTGGAGGATGAGGCTGTGGGATGCATTAAGACTAGAGTGCCTGGTTCCGCTTTGCTTGTGATTTTGGCAACTACAGATTCAGGAGAAGGATTACGCCAATCCACGGTATCCACGGTCCATAGTACGGTCTTGAGCCCTAAACTGCTGGCAATTTCTACTGTCTCCTGATCGAAATCACCAGAAGGGGGTGCGAACCATTTATTAGTGACTCCAAGCGATTCCTTTAACAGCTTTTGTGTCTTCTCAATTTCTACAGTAGCTCGCGCACGACTTAAAGTACTCATATTAGGGTGGGTATAAGCATGATTCTCCATCTCATGACCACGTTTTAGCATTTCTTTAGCCAGCTCCGGATTTTTACTCAGCCAGCTCCCATCCAGAAAAAACGTAACTTTAACGTTCTCTTCATCCAAAACATCCAACATTGGCACAATGTACTCATTTCCCCACGCCACATTAATCATCAACGATACCATCGGTTTGGCCGGATTCCCACGATATATGGGTTCAGCTCCCAGTTGATTCAGTGATATCTGTGGTTCAATCTGCCGATACATAAATTTTATAGGTTCTTTTGGCGCCAAAAGAGCATTCCGATATGTACTCTCTACATCAATCTCAAGTCCGTTATAACCCGGAATCGCCTTCCATACCCGATCAACCACGGCATTCACTGGAGGGGCATTAAGTTTGGCTGCGGCGGTCTCAATCCGTGTCCGAAGATCATTGTTCTCCGGCTTAGAAATATCCTTCCACACAGCTAGGTCATCCTGCGGCTTCAATTGCGCAAGCATGTCCTTTACCGGTCCCTGAGTGCTGCCAATTCCTATCACGATCGCAATACAAGCAACCACTAAAGCCACTTTTTCCGTCTTCATGACGACTTCCTCCCCGGCAGAAACGACTTGTAGTCCGTTCCACACGAATACAAAGACACTTTGTCCCAATCTATGAGACAAGAGAGGAATTTATGTCATAAGAACAGAGGCAAGAGGCGTGATAGTGATGCACTTTACTTTATTTCATATAAAAAAAGAGCCAGAACGCAATCGCTTCTGTCTCCTTTTATTATGCTATTAGGTACTTTAGAAAAGGTACCTCTACAATTGAAACTTAAGCTTTAGCTCCAGTTTCCGAAGTCAATACCGCTTTACGCGACAGGTTAACCCGGCCTTGTTGGTCGATTTCGGTAACTTTAACGGTAATTGTATCCCCGACAGCTACAACATCTTCAACCTTAGCTACGCGCTCAGTGGACAATTGGGAAATGTGTACCAATCCGTCTTTACCCGGAATTAGTTCAACAAATGCTCCGAATTTCTCAATACGTCTAACTGTACCCACATAGATTTCTCCGACTTGTACTTCACGCACTAGTCCTTCGATAATCGAACGTGCCTTTTGGATCATCTCTTCATCTGAAGAACCGATAAAGACACGGCCATCTTGTTCGATGTCGATTTTTACGCCGGTTTCTTCAATAATTTTATTGATAATCTTACCACCAGCACCGATAACATCACGGATTTTGTCCGGATTGATGTTGATAATAATAATTTTTGGAGCATATTTGGACAGATTAGGTCTTGGCGCAGAGATCGCTTCATTCATTTTGTCCAAGATGAAAAGACGGCCTTCTTTAGCCTGCTGAAGTGCATCCTGAAGAATGTTGCGGTCGATACCGGCAATCTTAATGTCCATTTGAATAGCTGTAACACCTTCTGCTGTACCAGCTACCTTGAAGTCCATATCTCCGAGGTGATCTTCCATACCTTGAATATCCGTCAGGATGGAGACATGCTCTCCGTCTTTGATCAGACCCATTGCTACTCCGGCTACCGGTGCTTTGATTGGCACACCAGCGTCCATCATAGCCAGAATGCTGGCACAGATACTTGCCTGGGAAGTAGAACCGTTAGATTCAATCGCTTCTGATACTAGACGAATCGTGTACGGGAATTCAGTTTCACTAGGTATAACCTTGGATAATGCACGTTCTCCAAGTGCTCCATGACCGATTTCACGGCGTCCTGGTGCTCTAAGCGGACGAGCTTCCCCTACGCTGAACGGCGGGAAGTTGTAATGGTGCATGAAACGTTTCGTTTCAGTAGGATCGATTCCGTCGAGAATTTGCACATCACCTAGTGCTCCAAGGGTACAAACGCTAAGGATTTGTGTTTGTCCACGTGTAAACAGACCGGAACCGTGTGTACGCGGTAACAGACTTGTATCACATTCAATCGGACGGATTTCATCAAGTTTACGTCCATCTGGACGAACCTTATCATGTGTGATTAGACGTCTTACTTCATCCTTCACGATATCATGTAGGACTTCTTTAACATCTTTCAGAAGCTCCGGTGCTTCTATGTACTTCTCTACGAAATACGCAACCGCTTCATCATTAACGACATCAATCGCTTCCTGACGCGCATGTTTTTCAGCTATTTTAACGGCTTCCACCAGACGAGCCTCAGCAAATGCACGGACCTCAGTATTCACGTCAGCATTCACTGTATGCAGCTTCACAGCCATTTTTTCTTTACCAGCCACTTTAACCAGTTCTTCAATGGTTGCAACGATCTTGCGGATTTCATCATGACCGAACATAATCGCTTCGAGCATCACATCTTCCGTCACTTCGTTCGCTTCTGCTTCAACCATCATGATTGCATCCTTCGTTCCAGCAACCACTACATAAACATCACTGATTGCTTGCTGAGACATATCCGGATTGATCACAAACTCTCCATTAATCCGACCTACAGCAACGCCGCCGATTGGTCCATCAAAAGGCACATCGGAAATACTAAGTGCAGCTGAAGTACCGATCATAGCAGCAATATCTGGTGCGCAGTCCTGATCCACACTCATTACCATGTTCAATACCTGAACATCGTTACGAAATCCTTCAGGGAACAGTGGTCTGATTGGACGGTCTGTCAAACGGCTTGACAGAATCGCTTTCTCACTCGGTCTACCTTCCCGTTTAATAAATCCGCCAGGAATTTTACCTACCGCATATAATCTTTCCTCATAGTTGACTGTAAGCGGGAAAAAATCCAGATCCTTAGGCTCTTTCGAAGCCGTAACGGTACATAATACCGAAGTATCCCCGTAACGCACCATAACAGCTGCATTTGCTTGTTTAGCCAGGCGGCCCGTTTCCAGCACAAGGCGTCTTCCACCCAGCTGCATTTCTACACGTTTTTCCATAAATACCTCCTTGAATAGTAGTAGACCCGCAGTCTAAAATAGCAGGTTCACATATCGATCTAAATGAATTGGAAAGGCTTGTCCCAAAGGGAGGCTACCTATTCTGTATGCATATAAGAAGAAACGGCTGGGCCTTACTGAAAAGTAAAGCCGCCGTTTTTGCGAATAATCTCATCGATCCTAATATTAAGTTTTCCCTAAATTTTCAAAAAGCAACCCAGCTGTCCCGCTGTCGCTCCGAGAAGGACATACGGTATACAACCAGGCTGCTTTAAGAGTAATCTTATGGAAAATTAACGACGCAATCCCAGTCTTTCGATCAGGGCGCTGTAACGTCTGATGTCTTTGTTTTTCAAATACGCCAGAAGTTTACGACGTTGTCCAACCATTTTCAACAATCCGCGACGGGAGTGATGATCTTTCTTGTGCGTACGCAAGTGGTCAGTCAAATTAACGATGTTCTCCGTTAGGATAGCAACTTGCACCTCAGGGGATCCAGTATCGGATTCGTGAGTTTTGTGCTCGTCGATCAATTGATGTTTACGTTCTTGAGTTAATGCCATCCTGTTCACCTCCTTCAATATAATCGCCACTAGCCTCGTCACCGTCGGTGAGAACGTGCAACCAAGCTAAGGTTATGATGCTGTAAGCCAGCAACGTTACTTAGTATAGCATCTCCATTAACAAAAGTAAACGGCTTGTCCGGGATGACTATAAATTATACTCCAGAATCTTCTTCGCGGTTTCTGCATCCTCGCCAATCTGAGTAATCAATGCCCCAATGGAGTCAAACTTCCGTTCTGGACGAATGTAAGATACCAATTCTACCTTAAGCTCTTGATCATACAGGTCACCCTCGAAGTCAAACAGATGTACCTCAAAGCTCGGAGTCAACACACCCTCATGAAAGGTTGGTTTAACGCCCACATTCATAACCCCGTACAGAACTTTATCCTTATAAAAGACTCGAACCGCATATACACCTTTGGTCGGAATGACAAAATGATCACTGAGCTTCAAATTGGCAGTTGGAAAACCAATTGTGCGGCCTCTCTTCTCACCATGCCCCACTTCACCACGCAGATGATAGCAACGTCCGAACCAGGAGTTTGCCAGTCCCAGATCTCCATTTTGGAGACTTTTGCGAATGCCGGAGCTGCTAACCTTTTCGCCTTCAAGCAGAAAAGGAGGAGCAACTTCCACATTCATAACACCTTCACCCAGCTTACGAAGCATCTCAACATCGCCTTCACCTTGGTAGCCAAAGCGAAAGTCAAAGCCAACAACTGCAGTTACAATATGTAGCGGCAAAAGCATAACAGAGACAAAATTCTGTGGACTAACCCGGGAAAGCTGCTCATTAAATTCAATAACATACAGGATATCTACACCCATGCTGGCAAGAATCTCTTGCTTTTCAAAGGGTGGCGTCAAGTACCCTTCATAATCCCCCTTACCCATAACATCTTTGGGATGAGGATGAAATGTAAGGACTGCAGCCGGCACACCTTGTTTACGGGCTAAGGCCACAGCGGATGTAATGACACTGGCATGTCCACGATGCAGGCCGTCAAACTGCCCTAGAGCAGCCACTTGAGGTTGTGCCCATTCGGCAGCAGTCTCCGGCGACATCGGATAGGTTAACGTTACGGTTCTCACGCTGTTTCTCACCTACAATTCACTTGGTAAAATTGATTTAAGCTTGTGCAAACACTTTTACTGGGGCAATAGCACCTGTCTCTTCCAGCTCATAAATGCCAAGAAACAATCCCTGAAGATCGTATAGCCGAATTTGACCTGCTGTCTTCACTTCTGGAGCAATGAACCGCGAAGACAAACGTTGACCCTGCAGTGCTGCCTTCTTCTTCTCATCCATAACGGTATGCTTAGGCAAATGCGAAATTGCCTCATCAGCAGCGATTAAATGATCTTCTAATGTTCCGGCTTCCTTGTGCGCGGCAATATCCTCAAGGGATAAACAATGGCTGGCAGAAATTCCTGCCGACATTGTTCTCTCCAGCTTCACCATTACACCCGGCAGTCCAAGCGCACGACCGATATCAACACAAAGTGTTCGAATATACGTGCCTTTGGAGCATAATACCCGGAAAGTGATGTCGGGATGATTACCTTCCCAAGTCATATCCGTCATTTCGATTTCATAAATCTCTACTTCACGACTTTTTCGTTCAACGGTCTTGCCTTCTCTAGCCAATTCATAAAGACGTTTGCCATCCACTTTCACCGCAGAGTACATGGGAGGAACCTGAGAAATTACACCTTTGAAAGAGGCAAGCACTGCAAGAATCTCTTCCTCAGTTACATGAACCTCATCTACAGTTTCCGTAATGGTTCCAGTTAAGTCTTCAGTATCACTGGACATCCCCAGTCTCAGTGTTGCCACATATTCTTTGGGCAGCTCCTGAATATACTCCACAACGCGAGTCGCACGTCCCAGACAAAGCGGCAATACACCAGTCACTTGGGGATCTAGTGTCCCCGTATGACCAATCCGTTTCATGCCGAGAATACGACGTGCCTTGGCTACAACATCATGTGAAGTGAAGCCTGCCGGTTTATAAACCGCCAGAACACCTTCTAGTTCACTCATAAATGACGTCTTACCTCCTCAAGCACCTGAGCTATTGCCTCTTCAAGCGTAGCTTCTATACGCGCACCTGCAGCACGGGTATGACCGCCGCCTCCAAACGTTTGCGCCAATGCAGCCACGTCTACTTTACCTGCAGAACGTAGACTAACCTTGACCGCATGTTCGTGAATAACTTTAAAAAGAATGCCTACTTCCACGCCCCGAATATTACGAGGGTAGTTTACGATTCCTTCCAAATCTTCATTAGCAGCAGCACATTCGATCATATGCTCGGGTGTAACATATAGCCAGGCAATATCTCCTTCAGGAGATAATTCCAGCGTATTTAAGGCTTTATTTAATATTTTAACCTGTGGCAGCGTCATTTCTTCAAGCAATGTCTCAGCGAGTTCAGGACCGTTAACTCCAAGGGATAATAGCTCAGATACAGCTGCCATTACTTTTGGTGATGTGTTGGTATAACGAAAACCACCGGTATCTGTTAACAGACCCGTATATATAGCTGTGGCGATATCAATATCCCATTCGATCTCGAATGTCTTCAGCAGGTCGAACAATATTTCCGCTGTCGCAGCTGCATCCGGTTTGATTAAATTAACGAATCCATAACCGTTATTTGTTGGATGGTGATCAATGTTCAGGATAAGAGCCTCATTCGCAAAATAGCGGTTTGTCAGCCCTACTCGCTGAAAATCCGCACAATCCACACAGATGACGTTGCTGTATTGACGGGGCGGTTCACTAGAGGCCATATTGATGATTTCATCCGAATGCCATAGGTATTCCATTCGCTTCGGGATCGGTCCTTCATTCAGCATAGTGTATTTTTTGCCCAGACATGAGAGAAGCCAGCCCACCGCAAGGGTGGAGCTGACTGCATCTCCGTCCGGCTGAACATGCGACACTACAAGGTAATCGTCGTGTTCCAGCAGAAACTCACGGGTCTGCTGGAGACTTTGTTCATAGCTCTGCATTCGCCGTCTCCTTTTTAAAGGTTGTTCAAAATAGCATAACGCTATTTTGAACCCCACTTTAATCACTTATTTCTAATCGTTCTTATGAAGCTCTCCGAGAAGCTTCTCAATATGACTGCCATAAGCGACAGATTCGTCGATCTTGAAGATCAGCTCCGGTGTATGCCGAAGGCGAATGGCCTTGCCAAGCTCTGAGCGAAGAAAACCATTGGCTTTCTCAATCGCTTTAAGCGAGTCTGCCTTCTGCTCTTCATCCCCGAACACGCTTAAGTATACCTTGGCTTGCGATAGATCGTTAGTCACATCTACGCCAGTTACAGTTACAAAACCGATTCGAGGGTCTTTCAGACCGCTTTGGATAAGTTGACTAAGCTCTTTCTTGATCTGCTCGCCCACTCGTCCTGCTCTAATTTTAGACATCTATATTCACCTCTTCGCTTAGCGCTCTACAGTTTCCATAAGAAACGCTTCGATAATGTCGCCCTCTTGGACGTCATTATAGCGTTCCAAAGTTATGCCACATTCATAACCTTGCGCCACTTCTTTGGCATCATCTTTGAAACGTTTCAAAGTATCAACCTTACCAGTGAACACTACGATTCCGCTACGGATCAAGCGCATTTCAGCATTACGGGTAATTTTACCAGAAGTAACCATACATCCTGCAATGGTACCCACTTTGCTGATTTTGAACACGCTGCGAACTTCGGCGTGACCGATAACATTCTCTTTATAAATAGGATCGAGCATACCTTTCATGGCACTTTCGATTTCTTCAATTACGTTGTAGATAATGTTGTGCAGACGAACATCTACTTTTTCTTGCTCAGCAGCTGCTTTGGTCTGTGCGTCTGGACGAACGTTAAAGCCGATAACGATAGCATTAGATGCTGCTGCAAGCGTAATATCGGATTCAGTAATCGCACCAGCACCGCTGTGAATGATCTTCACGCGTACGCCTTCCACTTCGATCTTAGCCAAGGATCCTTTAAGCGCCTCAACTGAACCTTGTACGTCAGCTTTGATAATCACGTTAAGGTCTTTGATCTCGCCATCTTTAATGTGCTGGAACAGATCATCCAAAGTTACACGGGTGTTCGTATTCAGCTCAGATTGACGTTGGGAAGTGGAACGTCTATCAGCAATCGCACGGGCTTTACGCTCGTCTTCGAATGCCATAAACGGATCGCCAGCTTGTGGCACCTCAGTCAAACCAGTAATTTCTACTGGAGTAGATGGTCCAGCTTCTTTAATCTTACGACCTTTATCATTGACCATCGCACGTACACGTCCGAAGCAGTTACCTGCTACAAAGGCATCGCCGACTTTCAACGTACCGTTCTGAACGAGTATACGAGCAACTGGTCCACGGGATTTATCAAGCTCAGCTTCTATAACAGTACCGCGTGCCCGTTTGTCAGGGTTCGCTTTGTACTCATTAACTTCAGCTACGAGCAGGATCATTTCCAGCAGTTCTTCCAAGTTAATACGTTGTTTCGCAGAGAGGTTAACGAAGATGGTATCTCCACCCCACTCTTCAGGAACAAGTTCATAACTTGTAAGCTCTTGCTTCACCTTATCAGGATCTGCGCCCGGCTTGTCGATTTTATTAACAGCGACAATAATCGGAAGTCCAGCAGCCTTAGCGTGTGCAATAGCTTCAACGGTCTGAGGCATAACACCGTCATCAGCAGCAACTACGATAATTGTCATATCCGTAACCTGTGCACCACGAGCACGCATAGCAGTAAATGCTTCGTGACCAGGCGTATCAAGGAACGTGATTTTCTTTTGATTGATTTCTACTTGATAAGCACCGATGTGCTGAGTGATTCCGCCGGCTTCGCCTAGAGTCACATTTGTCGAACGAATAGCATCAAGCAGTGTAGTTTTACCATGGTCAACGTGACCCATAATAGTAACTACTGGAGGACGAGTCTGAAGATCCTCTTCATTGTCATTCTCTTCCACTGTTTCGAAGCTGTCCTCATCAACAGGAATCTTCACTTCTACTTCTACGCCAAATTCAGCAGCGAGTAGCAAAATGGTGTCGATATCAAGTTCTTGGTTGATGGTAGCCATAACACCCATTGAAATCAGCTTTTTGATTACTTCAGAAGCATCCTTGTGAAGCAATTTCGCTGTTTCACCAACGGTCATGCTGCCACGAACGATGATTTTCTTAGGTGTGTTATCGATCTTCTCGCGGTGTACCATTGGTTGGTTCTTGCCACGACCATTCTTACCACCACGACCGCGGTAGTTACCACCTTTACCATCATCAAAACGTCTTTGATTATTATTTGGTCTGCCACCAGTTGTGTTCTTTTTAGGACCTCTGTCATCACCGCGTGTGAAACCTCCGCCTGTGCCAGATTGACCTTGTGGACGGCTGTCAGTGCGTGGTGCACTGTTTTGTCCTTGCGGACGGCTGCCACTTGTGTTGCTTCCTTGTGGACGGCTTCCACCAGTGTTGCTGCCTTGTGGGCGGCTACCACCAGTATTGCTGCCTTGCGGACGGCT
Source organism: Paenibacillus sp. FSL R5-0928 (assembly GCF_037970385.1). Taxonomy (NCBI): domain Bacteria; kingdom Bacillati; phylum Bacillota; class Bacilli; order Caryophanales; family Paenibacillaceae; genus Paenibacillus; species Paenibacillus sp. FSL R5-0928. Next base: position 4,307,270 of record NZ_CP150225.1, read on the forward strand.
GCCACTTGTGTTGCTTCCTTGTGGACGGTTGCCGCCAGTATTACTGCCTTGCGGACGGCTGCCACCGGTATTGCTACCTTGTGGGCGATTGCCGCCGGTAGTGCTGCTTTGCGGGCGGCTGCTACTAGTACTGCTAGTACTGTTAGTACGTGGAGCACCGCTTTGTTGCGGACGTGCATTCTGCGTTGAACCTGTTTGTGTTCTGCGGGAATCTTGTCCGCTTTGGGGCCTTGGGGACGTCGTCGATTGGTTGTTGTTTTGGTTACTGTTCATACCTACCTGCTTTTCCTGTTGATTTTTGTTGGCATTCTGAGCACTTTGAGGTTCGGCTGTTACCGCACCGGTTGTTACCGGCCGGCTGCTGGTGCCGGTATCCCGCTTGGCTGCAGCGTTTGATTTGATATCCTTAAAGAACTGTTCAACTTTGTTCACGGATCCATTCTCCATGACACTCATATGATTATTCACGGGGACATTCAAACGCTTCAGAATAGTAATAATTTCTTTACTGCTCATGTTTAGTGACTTTGCGTATTCGTACACGCGCAATTTATCTTTGTTCTCTTCTTTAGTCAATAAATCCACCTCCGACAGTATCTCCGAGTTGCTTGGAGATCATTTCCGCGAATCCTTTATCCGTAATGGCCAGTACTACACGCTGGTCTTTACCAATACTTGCACCGAGTTCATCCCGGTGAAATGCGATTACTAGTGGAATATCGTAAGTTCCGCATTTATCACGGAACTTTTTTTGGGTATTATCTGAAGCGTCACCTGCCAGAACGACCAGCTTCGCCTCTGAAGACCGTACAGCTTTGAGTACAGCCTCGTCACCGGTGACTATCTTGCCTGCTCTCATGGCAAGCCCTAAATAAGAAAGCGCCTTACTCATTATCCTCACTATCCTTTGCTGCTAGGAACTGCTCTTCCACGGATGTAAACTCCCGGGCTAGCTGGGCGTAGATTTCAGGACTCACTTGACATTTCAATGCACGGTCAAGTGCTTTGTTCTTTTGTGCCAGCTGAAAGCATTCAAGCTTGCCGCATATGTAAGCACCACGGCCTGACTTCTTACCCGTCAGATCAATCAGCACTTCACCTTCAGGCGTTCTTACCACACGAATCAGCTCTTTTTTAGGCATCATCTCTTGGGTAGCAACGCATTTACGCAGCGGCACCTTTTTTTGTTTCATACCAAACGCCTCCCGTCAAGCAGGTTAATTAATCTATGGAGACGGAATCCTGATGCATTTCATCAATAGAAGATTTCGGTCTGCCGTATTCCTGCTCCGCTTGAGTTTCACTCTTGATATCAATTTTCCAGCCGGTAAGTTTAGCGGCAAGACGTGCATTTTGCCCTTTAATACCGATAGCCAGTGATAATTGATAGTCAGGAACGATAACTCTCGCCATCTTCTCCGCTTCAAAGACTTGAACTTCAAGAACCTTGGAAGGGCTTAGTGCATTCGCAACATATTCCTGCACCAGATCAGAATAACGGACGATATCGATCTTCTCACCGCGAAGCTCAGTAACGATGGTCTGAACGCGTGTGCCTCTTGGACCTACGCAAGAACCAACGGGATCTACTTCTGGATTGCGGGAATACACAGCAATCTTCGAGCGGAAGCCAGCTTCACGAGCTACAGAACGAATCTCAACTACACCGTCAAATATTTCAGGAACTTCAAGCTCGAACAGACGCTTCAGTAATCCAGGATGACTGCGGGAGAGCATAATCTGCGGACCTTTTGTTGTATTCTCAACTTTTGTGATATAAGCCTTGATGCGTTCGCTTTGTTTGAACTTTTCACCTGGCATCAATTCGCTAAGCGGAAGAACCGCTTCGATTTTACCAAGATCAATGTAAATGTTCCGCATATCTTGACGTTGAACTAGTCCAGTAACGATATCATCTTCTTTGTCGATAAAAGCATTATAGATAAGTCCACGCTCTGCTTCGCGAATCCGTTGAGTTACAACCTGCTTAGCAGTCTGTGCGGCAATACGTCCAAAATCACGCGGTGTCACTTCAAGCTCAGCGATATCTTCCAGCTGGAAATGCGGGTTAATTTCTCTGGCTGCCGGCAATGAGATTTCAGTCCTTGTATCCAGGACCTCCTCAACAATTAACTTGCGGGCAAACACTTTAATGACACCTGTATTGCGATTCATGTCAACACGCACGTTCTGTGCTGCATTGAAATTACGTTTATAACTAGAGATCAGCGCCGCTTCAATCGCTTCAAACAGCACATCTTTACTGATGCCTCTCTCCCTCTCCAGCTCATTCATTGCTTCAATAAACTCCATACTCATGAATTTCCGGCCCCCCTTTCAAGACGTTAAAAAATAATGGCCAATCTCGCACTTGCGACCTTGGCGTACGGTACTGCATGTTCTTTTTTGCCCGCGGAGATGAGCAGTTCCTCGTTCTCGAACGAGAGCAAACGACCTTCAAATTCTTTGAGTCCTTGAATCGGCTCATAAACAGTCACATACACGTCCTTACCTACCGCTTTAGCTACATCCGCAGCTTTTTTGAGAGGACGCTCTGCTCCCGGCGAGGAAACCTCAAGGAAATATGCCTCAGGAATAGGATCATTCTCATCTAACTTCTGACTGAAATATTCGCTAATGATCCCGCAGTCATCAATATCAATGCCGCCTTCTTTATCTACGAATATACGCAGAAACCAATTGGAGCCTTCCTTCACGTATTCAACGTCCACCAGTTCGAAACCATTGTCGTCGAGATAGGGCCCGAGCATCTGCTCTACCGTTTGTTTAATTTTAGATTTGGGTGTGCTCAAAAGAAAATTACCTCCACGAACTTGTCTTTTGCTATATACCAAAGATAAAGAGTGGGTTTCCCCACTCTTTACACAACGGACTTATCTCATTATTACCAAAGAAATTATACCATAGGGAAACTGGACTGACAAGTGCTAGCCCTTGACTCCCCCTTTGGAGCACTCTTTTCTAGCCATGAAATAAGTGTTGTTAAAGCCTTTAAAATAGGGAAAGTTGATTGCTTTCCGGTAAGCCGCGGAAGCAGCCCATGCCAGTCAGCAGCTCAATAACCGTCTTACTTGCCTTTGATTTCTGCTGGAAATCTTCAATAGACAGGAACTCTCCAGCATCTTTCGCAGCAGCTATGTTGATAGCAGCATTCTCACCAATTCCCGCTAATGCGGAAAACGGAGGAATCAAACTCTTGTCATCAACAATAAACTTATTCGCTTCTGAGCGGTAAAGATCAATGTTTTTGAATGTAAACCCACGTGCCGTCATCTCCAAAGCCATCTCAAGGACAGGCAACATAGCCTTTTCCTTAGGCAAAGCTTGAAATCCTTTTTGCTCAATTTCTACGATCTGACGGCTGATGGCTTCATACCCCTTACAGCACAATTCAATATCAAAATCTGCCGCACGTACAGAGAAATAAGTCGCATAATATTCAATAGGATGATACAGCTTGAAGTAGGCGGTACGTACTGCAGAAATTACGTATGCAGCAGCATGCGCCTTCGGGAACATGTATTGAATCTTTAGACAAGAATCAATATACCATTGTGGGACCTTGCACTTTTTCATTTCCTCGATCCATTCGTCAGACAAACCTTTACCTTTACGAACACTCTCGGTAATTTTAAAGGCCAAGCTCGCATCCATTCCCGCTTTATAAATTAAAAAGAGCATGATGTCATCACGACAACCGATAACGGTCTTAATGTTACAAGTGTTATTCTTTATAAGCTCTTGAGCGTTACCAAGCCAAACTCCAGTACCATGAGACAAACCTGATATTTGCAGTAAGTCAGCAAAGCTGGACGGCTTCGACTCAATAAGCATTTGACGTACGAACTTGGTACCCATTTCGGGCACACCATAGGTCGCAACCGGTGATCTGATTTCGTCAGGTCTTACTCCAAGTGCATCTGTAGAGTTAAACATGCTCATTACTTTCGGATCATTCATCGGGATAGAAGTTGGATCAACACCTGTCAAATCCTGAAGCATCCGCATCATCGTCGGATCATCATGACCCAGAATATCAAGCTTCAGCAAATTCGCGTCAAAAGCGTGATAATCAAAGTGTGTGGTCTTCCATTCAGCATTGACATCATCTGCCGGGAATTGTACTGGCGTAATATCTTCTACCTCCATATAGTCTGGAACAACGACTATACCACCCGGATGCTGTCCCGTACTACGTTTAACGCCTGTACAGCCAGCCGCCAGACGGCCAACTTCAGCTCCACGCCAACGTTTCTGGTGCAGTTCTTCGTATTTTTTTGCAAATCCGAAGGCTGTCTTCTCAGCTACGGTACCAATCGTTCCGGCACGGAATACATTTTTCTCACCAAACATTTCTTTGGTAAAGTTATGTGCATTCGGCTGATATTCCCCTGAGAAGTTCAAGTCGATATCGGGGACTTTATCCCCTTTAAATCCAAGGAAGGTCTCGAACGGAATATCCTGGCCTTCACCTTTGAGCTTCTGACCGCAATCCGGGCAGACTTTATCTGGTAAATCGAATCCGCTCCGCACACTACCGTCCAGGAACCATTCACTATGGCGACACTCGGGATCTAGGCAAATATAATGCGCAGGCAAAGGATTAACTTCTGAAATCCCAAGAAATGTAGCGACTACAGAAGAACCTACGGAACCCCGCGAGCCTACGAGATACCCATCCTGATTTGATTTTTTTACGAGACGTTCAGAAATCAAATAGTTGGCAGAGAACCCGTATTTAATAATCGGTGCAAGCTCTTTCTCCAAACGGGCAATAACTACTTCAGGCAGCTCTTCACCGTAAATGGATTTGGCTGTATTGTAGCAGGTCTCGCGAATTTCTTCGTCCGCCCCGTCAATAATTGGTGTAAATAGCTTATCTGGAAATAGCTCCAGTTCTTCAAAACGCTCCGCCAGCTCAACTGTATTTGTGACAACGACTTCCATCGCTTTTTCAGCACCGAGAAATTCGAATTCAGACAGCATTTCATCCGTTGTGCGGAAGTGTGCATCCGGTTTGCGTTGGTCTTTAAGCGGACTAAAGCCTGTGATCCCATTAATCGTAATATCACGATACAGCTTGTCCCGGGGTTCAAGATAATGCACATTCCCCGTTGCGATAACAGGTTTATTCAACTGTTCCCCTATTTCGCAAACCTTGCGGACTACATCGCGAAGCTCATCAGGGCCTGCTACAAAACCCTTGTCCACCAAGTGCATGTACATGGTCAATGGCTGAATCTCCAGCACATCATAAAAATGAGCAACCTCCATGGCTTCCTCAGTCGTTTTGTTGAGTACTGCTTCAAAAAACTCTCCACGTTCACAACCGGAAATGACTAGCAGTCCATCTCTATGCTCTTCCAGCTTGGATTTTGGAATACAAGGTACACGTTTGAAATATTCCGTATGTGACATGGAAATGAGCTTATAGAGATTTTTTTTGCCTATTTGATTAAGTGCATAAATATTACAGTGGAACGGTCTTGTGTTCGAAAGATCATTACCCACATAATCGTTTAGCCGATCAAGGCGGGTCATGCCCTTCATCTTTTCAGCATCTGCGAGCAATCCTGTTAATATACCGCCGAGTGCTATGGTATCATCAATCGCACGGTGATGGCTCTCCAGAAGAACTTTATATTTATCGGCTAATGTGTTCAGCCTGTGATTCTTCATGCTTGGATATAGTAAGCGAGCGAGCTCAAGCGTATCAAGAGATGGATTCGGAAGATCAGGTTCACCTATTTTACGTAACGAGGCCTGAATAAAACCCATATCAAATCTGGCGTTATGAGCTACAAGGATACTGTCACCCACAAATTCAACAAACTTACGCAGTACTGGTTCAAGATCAGGAGCATCCTTAACCATTTCATCCGTAATATTGGTCAATTGCTGAATATGATAAGGGATTTTCTCATGCGGATTAACAAAAGTAGAATAACGGTCTACTTCTTTGCCTTCGCACATTTTAATGGCCGCCAGCTCCGTAATATTATTGCGGGTAATCGATAAACCCGTGGTTTCTATATCAAACACTACATAGGTAGCTGTCTTCAAGTCCAAAGGCTGAGCATTCTCGACAATATTCACAGAGTCATTCACAACATTAGCTTCCACACCATAAATCATTTTTATCTTATGCTTATGAGCTGCATGGTTTGCATCAGGAAAAGCCTGAACGCCACCATGATCAGAAATAGCAATCGCAGGATGACCCCACTGGGCAGCTGTTTTGACATAGGTAGTGATCGGAGTGACCGCATCCATCGTACTCATCGTAGTGTGAAGGTGGAATTCCACCCGTTTCTTAGGAGCAGTATCTTTACGTGCAGGCGGTGCCTTAACTTCCGTTAAATCCGAAGGGATCATCACGAGCTCAGGAATCTGCATAAAACGGTCATATTCTACTTTCCCGCGTGCTCTTACCCATTTGCCATTAGCTAGCTGACTCATAACCTTCAGATCATCTTTAGTCTTCGCGAACATCTTCATTTGTAGAGAATCCGTAAAATCGGTCAGACTGAAAGTGAACAAGGTACTGCCATTGCGAAGCTCCTTACGATCCAGACCAAAAATGGTACCCTGAATTGTAATTTTCTTCTCTTCATCTTGAATTTCAAGAATCGGCACAGCCTGTTCCTTAATTTCATACCCCACTTGAAGCTTAATTACTTCATTAGGATCGCTATCATCAGCAGGAGCTTCTGTTTCCACAGCAGTCATCATCTGCTCAACAATCTCGCGTTGTTCTTGCTGAAGCTTTTGCTGAAATTCTTCGAATGCTTCAACATTATTATTTTCGTTCTCCGCCATTAGTAATTTAACTTTTAAGGAGAGACCGAAATACTTATCATAAAATTTAATAATTGCTCCATCGATGCCTTTTTTGCGAGCCAACTCCATAGAAGTGGAATCACTCATCGTCAGCATTAAAGTGTCATCTTTAAGCTCTTGGGTAGAACGTGTCAGCCAGCCATTAACCGATGGAATCTCCCGATGCACCCACTCCAAAAACAGTCCCCAATATTCTTGGACAAGCTCCGCTCTACTAACCTTCTCATCATATAGGAACAAAAAGCTTACTTTAGCTATATGCTGTAGCTTCTCCCGCATTCTAAGGCTAAATGTCCGATATACCTGTGCTGGAACCAGACTTTCTTTCGTAATAACGATTTGCCAGTCCCGGTTGCCGCGACTGATCTCAACACGTTCTATATACCCGTCTAAAAAGTAGGGATCCATGATTGCAGGCGGAATTTCACCCTGCTTCATCAAGAGCTCGAACCTTTTTCTTCTCTCCTGGTTTTGTTCCATGCTTTCCTCCCACCTTTAATAACCCAGTTAAAACTATCCATGATATACAGTGAAAGTACAATATGATAAGAAGAAACGATGTTGTCGCCTTTTAAAGACGATAACTGTTTCTCGTAAAAATATAAGGATAATTTATAGCGAATTCCTATAAATTCTTATATTTTAAAAAGCTTCTGGTTTCAAAAAGCATTGGGTTCTTACGGCCCGCCGACTCCTCTCTCCAGAAGCTAAATTAAAATACTACAAGACTGTTGATCGGTGCCTAAAGATTAATATGCCTTTGCAAAAACCACAGTATGCTTGGCTGGTTGGCCACAGCAAATGCAGACTTGCTTAGTCTCCGCTGGATCAAAAGGAATATTGCGGCTACCCGCACCTGTCTCTTCCTTAACTTTGGACTCGCATTCTTCGGAACCACACCATCCAGCTAGAGCAAATCCACGTTTTTCATCCATCGAAGCCTTCATTTCCTCCAAGGAATCCACAGAATAGAAGTGGTCCTCGCGGAATTTCAGGGCACGTTCGAACATTTCGTTGTGAACCTGTTCAAGCATTGTTTGAACCTCTTCTACGAGGTTTTCCTGTTGAATAACCTTCTTCTCACCGGTGACACGTGAGACGAGAACGCAGACGCCATTCTCCATGTCGCGTGGTCCAAGCTCCAAACGTACTGGCACTCCACGCATTTCATATTCATTAAACTTCCAGCCTGGAGTAACATCTGAACGATCATCCACACGTACACGAACGCCAGCATTCTTCAATTCCTTGAACAGCTCGTCCGTCCGCCCAATCACAGCTTCGCGGGTCTTAGGAGGTCCGATAGGAATCATAATAACTTGCGTTGGAGCTACCTTAGGCGGCAGAACAAGACCGCGGTCATCTCCATGTACCATAATCAAGGAGCCAATCAAGCGAGTGGTTGAGCCCCATGAAGTAGTGTGTACATACTCCAAATTATTGTCACGGCTTAAATATTGAATCTCAAAAGCTGTGGCAAACTTGGTGCCGAGGTAATGTGAAGTAGCAGCCTGAACAGCGCGTCCATCCTTCATCATCGCTTCAATAGAATACGTATCTACCGCACCGGCAAAACGCTCGGAAGGTGTCTTTTGTCCAGTAATAACCGGAATGGCAAGATAGGTCTCGACAAAATCACGGTAGTTATCCAGCATCCGCATAGTTTCTTCACGAGCTTCCGCTTCATTCTCATGCGCGGTATGCCCTTCTTGCCAAAGAAACTCAGTCGTGCGGATAAATGGTAATGTACGTTTCTCCCAACGAACCACGTTCGCCCATTGATTGATAAGTACAGGAAGGTCACGATAAGATTGAATCCATTTAGAGTACATGTGGCCGAACATGGTCTCTGAAGTAGGACGAACTGCGAGACGTTCCTCAAGTACGTCACCACCCGCTTCTGTTACCCATGGCAGCTCTGGATTAAAGCCTTCAATATGATCCTTTTCCTTCTGAAAGAAACTCTCTGGAATGAACACTGGAAAATAAGCGTTTCGATGCCCAGTTTCCTTGAGGCGACGGTTCATTTCCTCCTGAATATGCTCCCATATTTCATAGCCTTCTGGCTTAAATACAATACAGCCACGAACAGGAGAGTAATCCATCAAGTCTCCTTTTTTAATAACATCAATATACCAGCGTGAGAAATCCTCGCTTTGCGGCGTGATTTCCGTAACGAATTGTTTATCTTTAGCCATGTAATGGAATGCCTCCCGAAGAAAATTAGCCGCTGATCAAACGTAAAATATCATTATACGTAACAGCAATCATTAATAAAAATAGCAGTGCAAAACCTACAAAGTGAACCATGCCTTCATGACCCGGATCCACAGGTTTGCCACGCAGTGCCTCAACACCTAGGAATGCCAGACGGCTTCCATCGAGTGCCGGAATCGGCAAGAGGTTAAATATCCCCAGATATAGACTCAAAATAGCGGCCCAGTATGTAAGATACTGAATACCTTGTTGAGCAATTTGACCGGTTACCTCAAACGTACGAACCGGACCTCCAATATCATCCATATTGAATTTATTGATCAATTGTTTAAAGCCCAAAAAGATAGCTTCTGTCGTATCGACCATAGCTTTTCCTGAACCTGTTATCGTCTCGCCAAAACCAGCTTTACGAGTAGGTAGCTCAGGAGTGATGCCTATTTTACCGCCTTCTTGTCCTTCCATACTACGAGGAACTAGCTTAACGTTAAGGGTTTCTTCTCCCCGTTGCAGCGTCCAGTTCATTTCTTTACCTTTGGACTCCGAGGTCAAGCTAATCATTTTTTGGTAATCAGCACCGATTTTCTCACCATTGATGGAGACAATGATATCGCCCTTTTGGAGTCCTGCTTCTTGCGCCGGCATTCCTTCGGAGACGTCGCCAATCTTAACAAAAGTAGGATTTTCAACTTGAATCCCGACCATTTGCAAATGAATGGCGAAGAGTACAAAGGCTAACAGAAAGTTCATCACAGGACCCGCAACGATAGCCAACGCACGCTGACCCACGGTCTTGCTGCCGAATTGACGATCTTTAGGTGCAATTTGTGTCTGTTGCGTCCCTTTAATCATCATCGCTTGCGGATGAACATCATAAGTAGTAACTTCTCCGTCCACATCTAAGGTAATCTGCAATTTATCTTCGAGATCGGTACTCAGCGCCTCACCACGGATAACATTTCTACGGGTGTCTAGTGCATCCAGATAAATGTTTTTAACTTTATTGTCTTGTCCGAGCCTTACCGCAATGGTCTGTCCAGAACCAATCTCGACAATCTCAGGATCTTCACCAGCCATGCGGGCATAACCGCCAAAAGGCAGTAAGCGAAGAGTGAACTGAGTCTCATTCCGTTTATAAGAAAACAGTTTCGGACCGAAACCGATAGCAAATTCCCTCACGAGAATACCGGCGCGTTTGGCAAAATAATAGTGACCCCATTCGTGTACAGTCACAAGTACAAAAAACATGAGCACCGTTAAAAAAACGACCTGAACCATTTCCAAACGTATCATCCCCCTTTAGGTGTAAGACCGAAGTATGTCCTCTTAATTTATCATTATTCTCCGATCAGGCACAAGAGAATCAACTGTCCCAACCTATTTTTAGGGCAAAGTAAGTATTTCCAGTCAAGCAATAACGCCATCAGTGTTCCTTAAGGAGACGGTACGCGTTTACGCGAGAAATATAAGGATAATGTATAAAGTGAAACTTATACTTTCTTATATTTTTAAAAGGAGATCTTTCTACGTTCTACAGCGTAGCTGCCAGCTCTCGAACACGTCTATCACAGGATTCAATTTGTTCCAGATTCGGATTATGCTCGTTATTATGACGATCTAGCACTTCTCCGATAATCTCCTCAATACGCAGGAACGAGATCTCATGACTCAAGAATCGAGCAACTGCTATTTCGTTCGCAGCGTTGAAAGCAGTAGTCGCCGTTCCACCAGCTTTTCCGCAATCTATCGCTAGCTTCAGTGCAGGGTAACGTTCAAAGTCCATTTCACGGAAGGTCAAACGTCCTATCTCAGCTAACGACAAACGCTGTGCCGGAGATTCCCAACGATCTGGATAAGTAAGTGCATATTGAATCGGGACACGCATATCGGGATTGCCAAGCTGGGCAATAATACTGCTGTCACGGAATTCAACATAAGAGTGAATGATGCTCTCCGGGTGCAGCAGCACATTCACTTGTTCATACGGAAGACCGAATAACCAATGCGCTTCAATAACCTCTAAGCCCTTGTTCACCATTGTAGCAGAATCTATCGTTATTTTCGCGCCCATGCTCCAATTCGGATGACGAAGCGCATCTTCTACCGTCACATCCTTAAGCTGATCACGCGTAAAGTCACGGAATGAGCCGCCGGATGCTGTTAAAGTGATGTAGGCAATATCTGAGATATTCTCGCCATTGAGACATTGATAAATAGCTGAATGCTCACTATCAATCGGCAACAGCTTAACTCCCTTACGATTAGCAAGATCAGTGACCAAATGTCCGGCCGTTACTAATGTCTCCTTATTGGCGAGTCCAATATGTTTGCCGGCTTCAATTGCCGCTAGTGTTGATTGAAGCCCTACGCTTCCCATAACAGCCGTTACGACCATTTCGGCATCGCCGCCAGCCGCCACTTCAACAAGCCCTTCATTCCCGCTGTAAAGCTCTATACCAGAAGGTAGGCTGGATCTAATCTCATCTGCCAGCTCTTTCGTTGCCACTGAGACTCTACGCGGGTTAAAACGACGAACTTGTTCCAGTAATAATGCTGTATTTGTTCCGGCCGCCAAGCCATCTACTTCAAAAGAGTCTGGGTGCATTGCGATGACATCTAGAGTCTGAGTGCCGATCGAACCCGTCGAACCTAGAACACTTATTTTTTTCATAGTTATACTCTCTCTCCCTTCGTTTAATAGTAAGGCATAAGCATTACAATATGTACGAATGGAAATACGATAATCCAGCTGTCACATCGATCAAGAATACCGCCATGCCCTGGCAAAAGTGTACCTGAGTCTTTAATGCCATACGCACGTTTATAAGCTGACTGCACAAGATCTCCAAGCTGTCCTAATATCGCACAAGAAAGCCCAATAAGCAACGCTCGTCCTATCGTCAAGTGTTCAGGAGCAAGCAGCGCAAACACGATAGAAATAAGCATCGAGATCAGTACCCCGCCAACAGCACCTTCCACCGTTTTGTTAGGACTGATGGCCGGCCAGAGCTTGTTCTTGCCAAAGCTTCTGCCTACAAAATATGCCCCCGCATCACTGCCCCAAATGCAGAACAGGAGCAAAAAAGTCCAGAACAAACCATGTCCGTCATCCGATGCACGAGCCACGGCCATATAAGAGAAGCCCATTCCAATGTATACTATACCAGTAAACAGCAAGGCTGTTACTCGAATATCTAATTTATTTTTAGTAAAAACGGTGACCAGAAGGAACAATAACAGCAGAATCCAAATCCCTTGCTCCCAGGACAACGGCGCAGTAACACCAAGCAAATTCCATGGGATCATGAAGCTTAGAATAGCTGCGTAACCCAGAACAGTAGTACCGGAAAGCGTAGGAATACCTATCATTTTGACAAATTCATAAAAACCTATAAGAGCCATAGCAATAAGCAGAACCTGATACGGCCAGTTTCCCAGTACACATAACCCTAAAAATAATACTCCGGCAACAATTCCGGTAATCAATCGCTGCTTCAAAGGTTCCATCTCCTAACAAGCTACTTCAGTCCACCATAACGGCGTGTTCGTCGTTGATATTCAGCAACGGCCTGATGCAAATGCTCTTTGTCGAACTCAGGCCAGTACACATCAGTAAACCACAATTCACTATAGGCAATCTGCCATAACATAAAATTGCTAAGCCGAATTTCTCCACTTGTTCGTATCAACAAATCAGGATCGGGTAAACCAGCAGTTAATAGTCTGTTGTTAATCAACTCTGATGTAATTTCTTCTGGCGACAATATACCAGCTTGGATATCTTTCCCTAAACTGCGCATACAGCCTTCTATTTCATTGCGTCCACCATAGTTAAGAGCAAAATTTAAGATCAATCCAGTATTCTCTTTTGTTCGAGCTACCGCCTCTTCCATAGCCTTACGGGTATATGAAGGTAAAGCGTCAGCGTCACCCATCATGCGTACTTGAACATTCTTCTCGATTAGCTCATCAAGCTCAATCGCCAGAAACTCCCCAGGCAAACGCATCAAGTAATCGACTTCTTCTTTCGGGCGTATCCAGTTTTCTGTCGAGAACGCATACATCGTTAAGTATTTAATACCTAATTCGTCTGCAGCGATCGTAGCACGTTTGACAGCCTTCATGCCGTTTTGATGACCCATAACGCGCGGTAAGCCGCGCCGTTTAGCCCAGCGTCCATTACCATCCATAATCACAGCCACATGCCGGGGAATGTTATCCGGTGAAATCTCGACTGACTGTTGCCTGTCTTTACGGCTCAGCCACGCTTGAATCCGTTTGATCATTTCCGTTTCCTCCAAGCTCTTATCAGAAAGAGACAAACCCCACCATTAACGGAGGGGCCTTAAGTCTCTTGAATATCATTAAACTTCCATAATCTCTTTTTCTTTGGAGACAAGCACTTTGTCAACTTCGGCTATGAACTTATCCGTTGTTTTTTGAATGTCTTCCTGATGGCCACGGGACTCATCTTCAGAGATACCGTTTTTCTCCATCTTTTTAATATCATCGTTGGCATCACGGCGAATGTTGCGGATCGCTACTTTCGCTTCTTCACCAAACTTCTTAGTCAGCTTAACCAAGTCCGTCCGACGCTCTTCAGTCAGCGGAGGGATAGAAAGACGAATAATGGTGCCGTCATTGGCTGGCGTCAATCCGATATCGGATTTCATGATCGCCCGTTCAATATCAGACATCGATGTTTTGTCCCACGGCTGAATCAACAGTGTCCGGGAATCCGGAGTACTTATGTTGGCCAGCTGATTAATTGGAGTAGGTGCTCCGTAATATTCAACTTGAATACGATCGAGAAGCGATGTTGTTGCACGTCCTGCACGTAATGTTGCCAAGTCACGTTTCAGCGATGAAATCGCTTTGTCCATACGCTCTTCGGCATTTTTTTTGACCGATTGTGGCATTAATCTACACTCCCTTTAACAATCGTTCCGATCTTCTCACCGAGAACGACACGTTTGATATTGCCTTGTTCTGTAATGGCGAATACAATGAGCGGTATATTGTTATCCATGCATAAAGATGAAGCTGTTGAATCCATAACACCGAGGTTTTTATTCAGAACATCCATATAAGTAAGCTGTTCGAATTTCTCAGCTGTACTATCTTTGAACGGATCAGCAGAATATACTCCGTCAACCTTATTTTTCGCCATCAGAATAACTTCTGCTTCGATCTCTGCCGCTCTAAGTGCTGCAGTAGTATCTGTTGAGAAGAATGGGTTACCTGTGCCTGCTGCAAAAATAACAACCCGGCCCTTCTCCAAGTGGCGAATCGCACGACGACGAATATATGGTTCAGCAATTTGCTGCATCGAGATCGAAGTCTGCACTCTTGTTGGCACATCAATTTGCTCCAATGCGTCCTGAAGAGCAAGTGAGTTCATTACTGTTGCCAGCATGCCCATATAATCTGCAGTAGCGCGATCTATGCCGCTTGCGCTGCCCGCGATCCCGCGCCAAATGTTACCCCCGCCACAAACAATTGCAACCTGAACGCCAAGTTCTACAACTTCCTTGATCTGTTCAGCGATGGAAATAATCATGTCGGCATCAATACCATATCCGTTTTGTCCTGCCAAAGACTCTCCACTTACCTTAAGGACTACTCTCTTAAATACCGGCTGTTCCAAATGTATACCCTCACTTTCTGCAAAAGACGGAACACTACGTGTACGTGTTCCGCTCTTCTGATGCTTGCCTTTATTCAATTCTTCATATTTATGATGAAGCTATTATTGATTAACTTGTGCCATAACTTCTTCAACAAAGTTATCCACTTTCTTTTCCAAACCTTCGCCTAGTTCAAAACGAGCAAAACGACGGATCGAGATGTTTTCTCCGATGGTGCTGATTTTTTCATTCAACAATTGGGAGATTGTTTTGTCTGGGTCTTTAACGAAAGTTTGCTCAAGCAAGCAATATTCTTCGTAATATTTACCAATACGTCCTTCAACCATTTTTTCAATGATTTTCTCAGGCTTACCTTCGTTCAAAGCTTGAGCTTTCAGGATTTCTTTTTCTTTTTCAACATCTTCTTGTGGTACTTCTTCACGACGAACATAACGAGGGTTTGCTGCAGCGATTTGCATAGCGATATCGCGAGCAAATTCCTTGAAGGAATCTGTTTTACCAACAAAGTCAGTTTCGCAGTTGATTTCTACAAGTACACCAATGCGGCCGCCAGCGTGGATGTAAGATTCTACAACGCCTTCAGTAGCAATACGTCCTGCTTTGTTTGCTGCTGCGGACAGACCTTTTTCACGAAGCAATTCTGCTGCTTTAGTAATATCGTTATTAGCTTCTTCAAGCGCTTTTTTACAATCAAGCATACCAGCGCCTGTTCTTTCACGAAGTTCTTTTACTGCTTTTGCATCAACTGCCATTGTTTATTCCCTCCAGGTAATTGTCGTTTTCTTACATTATTCGAGGCCTTTATCCTAAAAAAAGGGCAGTGAGAGGTTATCCACCTGCCAACCACCCTTTTCATTTAAGTTCTTGTATGTGCTAGTCGCTACTTAAGCAGTAGTTGTGTCTTCGCCTTGGTGAGCTTCAACAACAGCGTCTGCCATTTTACCAGTCAACAATTTAACAGCGCGGATAGCGTCGTCGTTACCTGGAATTACGTAGTCGATTTCGTCTGGATCACAGTTAGTATCAACGATAGCTACGATTGGAATACCCAATTTGCGAGCTTCTGCAACTGCAATACGCTCTTTACGCGGGTCAATGATGAACAACGCGCTTGGAAGACCTTTCATGTTCTTGATACCGCCCAAGAATTTTTCAAGACGATCTTTCTCTTTGCGAAGAAGGATAACTTCTTTCTTAGGTAGTACTTCAAAAGTACCGTCTTCTTCCCAAGATTCCAATTTCTTCAAGCGATCAATACGCTTTTGGATAGTTTGGAAGTTAGTAAGCGTTCCGCCCAACCAACGTTGGTTAATGAAGAACATACCGGAACGTTCTGCTTCTTCTTTTACGGAATCTTGAGCTTGTTTCTTTGTTCCTACGAATAGGATTGTGCCGTTGTCACCAGCGACGCTTTTTACAAAGTTGTAAGCTTCCTCTACCTTTTTGACTGTTTTTTGCAAGTCAATAATGTAAATTCCGTTTCTTTCAGTGAAGATATAACGATCCATCTTTGGGTTCCAACGACGAGTCTGGTGACCGAAGTGTACCCCAGCTTCTAGAAGCTGTTTCATGGAGATTACTGCCATCTTCACACACCTCCTAAGTTTGGTTTATTGTGTGTCTCCTCCGCCATGCGTCATCTTTCAGCAAGACTTTCTTCTGAAGAAAGCACCCCTTGTCGAAATCAACCGGCGTGTGTTTTAACACCGTCAATTACTATACCATATTATCTCAGTGTATGCAACGATCACTTTAAAGTTATTAATTTCTCTATTATGGAGTCAATACTCTCTCCCTTATTAAAGCTATAAGAACCGGATTGAATTTTCGTATTAATCTTTCGTTTGTTTGCAGCCTCTAGAAAAGTAGACTTATCCTTAATGACGCCAGCCTTCGCTAAAATATCTGTTGTTGCGGTCAATGTGCTGCCAGATGGAATTCGAACAGAAACACTAGCATTTGCTGTGACTTTAGGCGTTACAGGTGCTACAGCGGTTGGAGCGGCACTAGCCTTTGGAGTGATCTTTGGCTGCTCAACCTTCCCGTCAGTAGGCGTAGATGGCTTGTTTGGCGCAATGGCTTTATCAGAGCTCTCAGGTACTGTAGGTGACACTACCGGCGTGGGGGAGGCTGCAGCAGCCGGCGCAGAGGGGCTGATGTTCTCCTTGCTTACTACTGTCGATCCCTCGGTCTCTGTGATTTCCTCTTTATTATCATTCTCAGCTTCCCCCGAGGCAGATTTTGCAGATTCATCGATGACTTTCATATTCAATTTTTCAGCACCCTGTAGAACTTGTTCTTTGGTAAGTGGAGCCGCTCCACCGGAGATCATTAACTGAAGTAATAAAGCGCCAGTAATTAGTCCTGTGCCTAGTCCGAACAAGAATGAACGGTTCTTAATCATACCGATTCCTCCTGTTTGGCAAGTTGCAGAATCAGTTGCACTTCCCCTCGCTGAAGTCCAGCCGTCTTGGCAATGGAGTCTATCGATTTGCCCTGCTCATGCAGTTCAAACAATCTTGGGTAACGTAATTTTATCGAACTAATAGGTTTCGCTTTCACATCTGGCGACACTGAACTCATCTCTGCTGGCAGAGACGTATCTTCGTTAACACCAACTTTAACCTTCGAACCTTGTTCAACCGTCACTGCAAGTTCTTTCAAACCCTTCTCTTCCTCGGCCACTCGTGCTTCTAGCTTTAAAGAGCTGTTCTGCAACTCTACCACTTGACTCTGTAATTCATTAACCTGTCCCTGCAGTAAATTATGATTAGTTTGCGATTGTTGTTTAATACTACTAACTAATTGTACCAGTTCCTCATTCTCGCGCTCTATGTCTGCCATATATAGCTCAAGCGCAGCCTCTGTTTCCTTGAGGCTTTGCTGATTAGCTTTTCCTTCCTTTACACGTGCGGGAAGTAAAAGGGCATAAAGAATAGCAGCGACACCTACTAGCACAATATAAACCCATGGTTGCAAGTGCCTTATCTCCTTTTACATTTCAGATGTAGATTCATGTGGATTCTTATTAAAGACTTAGATCAATGCGTTGGCCTTTGTAAGGATGCTCGGCATCACGGGTTGCAGGCGAGTTCGAGTGTTTATCTGAAGAAGAATTTCCACCTGAATGAGGATTGCCTTTTCCACCGCCATCCCGTAAAGCTGATTCAGAAGACTCATCCACTTCAGTGCTCCGCATGGCCAATTCCTGACTTTGTTTTACATTTTGCCCAGCCAATTGATGTTGGTCGATAGCAGGACGTTGCTGAGATTCATTCTGAAGCTTGCCCGCCTCCGTGGTGCGAGGCAAAGCAATTTGCAGTTCTACCGGTTTTAGGCTCATCTTAACCCTTCTCTCACAAGTAATGGCCGGCCGCAAATGCTGCCCGCCCGATTAATTGTACGGCGTTAAAGATATATCCCCATCACTGTAAATAAACACAACCCGCTCCGTAGCATCCTTAACAAATCGGGTATATCTGCCGATCATGATCTTTGAACCGCCATAAATGGTTTTGATAACCTCAACTCTCGCTCTACCTGTATCTTCTAACATTCTTTCTATCTCTAGCACTCGTTCTTTAATTCTTTTTTCTTCACGTTGATGGGATTGTTTAGTAGCATTTAATTTGACGCGAAGCGCCACTTTATCCGCAGGGAGCTGACCGTTAGTAGCCAATTGATTTAATAGATACAAAGCTTTAGAGGTTTTATCCTCGTTCTCCAGCAGCTGCCGCAACTCTTGACGAAGCTCGTTAATCTCATTTCTAAGCTCTGGAACCACGCCTACCTCAATCACAGTCGCAGTGGACATGGTGTTACCTATAGTTCGTGCTACAACTCTTTCTCCAGACTGAACGATTCCACCCACAATCAAACCTTTAGAGCCGTTACAGATAACATCTCTACCCGCACGTATATTGGAATGCATAATACTCTGAGAAACAATTACATCTTCCCCAGCGGTTACGTTTCCATCTTGAATAAAAGAAACCTTCACACTTTTCCCAGCAGTAACTTGGCCTTTGTTATATCCGATAATTCCACCAGTAATTTCAATGGAACCCCCAGAGATTAACTCTGCACCTTCAACGCCGCCTACAACCCGAATATCACCGGCAGACTTTACAGTGAAGCCTGAAAGGACATTCCCGCGTATGACGACTGTACCTACAAAATCAATATTTCCAGTGCTGTAATCCACATCACCATTCACTTCATATACAGGAAACACATTGATTTTCCCGTTATCAGTTAACGTTACCAGTCCATCAATCGCTGCATACATCGAAGTGCCGTCATTATCAATGAGTACATTTTTCCCGATTTTAAAATGAGCTTCCTTTCCAGCCTTGAAAGCAAGCTCATCACCAGTTACAGTCATCCCTAGCTTTCCAGGCTGGGCAGGGATAATTTTAGCTATTAACTTTCCTTTAAGCACATTACGAAGCCGGACCAAGTCCTTGTAGTCGACCTTACCATCCGCTTTCTCAAGCGGTTTGCGGTCCTCTTCCAGATCTACTGTAAGCATAACTCGTCCATCCGTGCCATGCACAGCAGGATAACCTGCAGCAATCGGAACTTTACTCCAAAAAAACTCCTCAGGATGACTACTAATACGTTCGACAACATCACTCTTGATACCGTAGCGAATATTGTGACTGTGCAGGAAGGCTTCCAGTTCTGTAGATGAGCAGGAAAAATTCTCATCCTTTTTGGAGAACTGCAAATACGCGATTCCTTTGTCCTCCGAAAAAGTTATACTCAAGTACTGATTCAAAGCATATTGACCGATCAAATTTTGCTCCCCCTTGTCACCGCTAACGGTTAATCGTTCTGCATAAGGAGATCACGGTTCTTCTCGAGCGTTCCCCTCAGCCGCAAAATAGCTTTGGAATGCAACTGCGAAATTCTTGAAGGAGATAACGACATGACCTCAGCAATCTCACTTAAAGATAAATCTTCATAATATAAAAGGGACACAACGGTCCTTTCTTTCACCGTTAATTTCTCAATACCTTTGGTGAGCGCTTCGCGCAAGTAGAATTCATTTACCTTGCTATCCGGATTCTTAGCTTTATCGTCCACCAGTATGGACATTCGGGTCTCTGATTCCTCTTCACGAATCGGGTCTTCCAGTGAGCAAAGTGACATCACAGCCACATCCTGCAACATATTTTGAAATTCCAGTTCACTAATATTAAGGTATTGGCTCATTTCCTCGTCACTAACTGACCTTAAGTGCTTCTGCTCCAGCTGCTGATAAGCGTCCTCGATTTTTTTAGCTTTTTCCCGAACGGATCTAGGTACCCAATCACTTTGGCGTAATGAATCTAATATCGCACCACGCACACGCCAGGACGCATAGGTCTGAAATTGCAATCCTCGTTTGTAGTCGAATTTCTCAATCGCATCAATTAGTCCCATAACCCCATTGCTGGCTAAATCATCTTTGGATACATTTTTTGGTAATCCCACAGCCAAACGACTGGATACATAATCAACAATATGGAGATAACTCTCTATCAGCTTCTTTTTGGCTTCAGGGTCTCTGTGTTCTTTCCACTGTTCCCATAGCTCGTCAGTTTCCAATTGAGAAGCTTTACGCTCGTTCAATAGCTTTCACCCTTCCCAAAGTTTAGTCAGCGAGCATTCGCGGCGAAATGTACCTTCCAATAAGATCACCGATTCCGCCTCAGCCCTCACTTATTCTTCTTTCAGGTGACGAACGGCCTTGGCCAATTCTTCAGGATCCTTCATCGAAACTAGCTTAGGAGGTGTAAGAGGCTTAAATCCCTCGCTATTCTCGTTTCCTTGTCCTGGCTTCGGTTTTAGTAGATTGATTAATTCTTCATCCTCATTAGGGGTGCTGATGTCCAGCTTCGCCCCAAGTTCTTCACCGCCAGTGTCCACTTCATCCGGAGGCGATGTTTGAATCATAATAAAACCCAATACCCATCTTAAGAGAAAAGCAAGCAGAAACCAGATGATAAATGCAATTAGGCTTCTTAATAAACTAGTACCCAATACATTGTTACTGTAGGTTACAAAAAAGGTAAATATGAAACCTACCAAACCCGACACCAAGTTTATCAAAATGTTTCCAATCATATTCATAATTATAGTTCCTTAGCGCCTTTTTGCACACTGCGAATAAACAATATACCAGTGTTGCAGGCTATTTCTATCGTACGGCCATAATTGCCGCCTGTGTCTTCTGCGATTAACGGAATTTTTAAATTTTCAAGTGCTAGTTTACAAGATTCAACATTACGAGGCCCGATCCTCATGGTGTCGCTCCCCCCGGCAAAGGCAAACATTTGTGAACCTCCGGCCATCTTGGCTACGATCCGGCTCCGAACCGCCCCAAGCTCTAGCAGACGGGATAAGAGCTCCGGCACTGCGGTATCTGCAAACTTAGCGATGTTTAACTGCCCTTCCCTAGCAATCTCAGATGATGGGAGCATCACATGCGCCATCCCTGCGAGCTTTTTTCCAGGGTCAAACAATGTTAATCCCACGCAGGAGCCAAGACCTGTGGTACGAATTAAACTATCTTGGCTGCCAACGTTAAGATCCGCCATCCCTACTTTAATAATGCTTTGTTCTTCAATCATTTTCAAAAGGAACTCCTAGCGATTTGAAGATTTTCGGGAATGATTCCGGATCGGGAATAAGGAAAAATTGCCCTTCAATTTCGTTTTTCCCCTCAAAGAAGGTAGTGTCGATCAACAATGCATCGTCCCCCATCTGCCCGAATTGCAGCAGACCGTAGCTAAGGATGGCGCCAGCCATGTCCATAGCAAGGGCCGGAACCGTTGGATACATAGAAAGTGAGGTGAAGTCTGCTAGAGAAGAAAGATACGAACCTGCCAAAATATTGCCAATTTCGCTTAGCGCAGAAAGTTCCATTTCTCCAAGCTCTTCATCACTCGACAGCTCAATGCCTGCAATACGACTAAGCAAGTTCATTGCCGCTTCTGGTGACAGAATGAAAAACAGGTTACCTGGAGCTTCACCCTCCACACGTAGAAACACCGCATATACTAGTTCTTCGGCTCCGCCAACTTTATCAGTAATTTCTTCAAAGTTAAGGAGCTGTACCTTAGGAACAGCCATATCTATCGGCTTGTTCAAGAGCTGTGATAATGCGGTGGCTGCATTTCCAGCTCCAATGTTCCCAACTTCCTTAAGCACATCCATTTTGAAATCCTTATAGTGCTTAAATAGTTCCACAGGTTAGCCCTCTAGGCTTTCTAATTGAACGATTTCGCTTTTGTTAAGCACTTCTGACAAGTTGAGCATAATCAGTAAGCGCTCGTCTCCAATCTTGGCCACCCCATCCAAATACTTCGCCTTGATGCCGCCAACAACATCAGGAGGTGTATCAATAGAATCTCTGTTCAGATCTATAACATCATTTGCAGAGTCTACAATGAAGCCTACTTCCATTTCATTAACAGATACGATGATGATTCTTGTCTGATCGGTGTGTTCAGCCTCTTCGATGCCGAAACGGCCCCGTAAATCAATTACAGGAATAACAACACCACGTAAATTAATTACACCTTTGATAAATGAATAGGTCTTAGGTACACGAGTAATGGGCATCATGCGCTCAATAGTTTGTACCTTCTCAACTTCAATTCCATATTCCTCTACGCCTAATTTGAACACTATCACTTTAATATCTTCAGCCATGGAATGAACCTCCCTGTTCTATCCTAGTTATTTAATAAAAGCGTTGGGATCAATAATAAGTGCTACTTGACCATCACCAAGAATGGTTGCGCCAGATATTCCTTGTACATCAGGCAAATATTTACCCAGATTCTTAATCACAACCTCGTTCTGGCCAATAAAATCCTGTACTGCTAAGGCAACTAATCTTTCTCCCTTGCGCACAACTACGATTTCTGTTTCTTCTTCGGTACTCTCATCATAATCTGGTACAGAGAAGAGGCGGCTTAGTGAAACCAGAGGAATATGCGAATCACGGAATTCTACCATTTTATTTCCATGGATTGTACGGATCTGAGATTGCTTCACGATTCCCGTTTCCACTATAGAGGTCAAAGGAATGGCATACTTCTCGGAACCTAATCGGATAAGCATTGCAGCAATGATTGATAGAGTTAGAGGCAGCTGCACTGAGAAATTTGTTCCTTTACCTGGAGCAGAATAAATCGTTACATTGCCGCCTAAAGAAGAAATCTTAGATTTAACTACATCCAGCCCTACCCCGCGGCCTGAAACATCAGAAATAACCTCTGCTGTACTGAAACCTGGTGCAAACAACAACTGAAAAGCTTCATCATCCGACATACTGGCTGCCTGCTCTTGTGTTATAACACCCTTCTTCACAGCAGATTTCAGAACCTTCTCTGGATAAATCCCTGTTCCATCTTCCTCGATCTCAATAAAGACGTGATTACCACTGTGGAAAGCCCGCAAATAGACCGTTCCGGTCTCCGGCTTACCAGCAGCAACACGATCTGCAATAGATTCGATACCATGGTCAACTGCATTACGCAATAAATGCACCAGCGGATCACCGATTTCATCAATGACCGTACGATCTAGCTCAGTTTCTGCTCCTGTGATGATAAGATCTACTTTTTTGTCTAGTGACTTGGCTAGATCACGAATCATACGTGGGAATCGGTTAAATACTGTATCTACTGGAACCATCCGCAGCTTCATTACAATATTCTGGAGATCTCCACTTACCCGGCCCATATGCTCAACCGTTTCCGTGAGATCACCGTTTTGAACCTCAGAAGCCAGCTGTTCCAAACGAACACGGTCGATAAGAAGTTCACTGAATAAATTCATCAACACGTCCAAACGTTCAATATCTACACGAATGGTACGTGACGGTGCCCCACCTGTTTTGTGAGTTGCAGGTTTGTTACCCTCTTCTTTGGTTGGCAGGGGTTTAGCGGCAGAAGCGGCAGGTACAGCTGCTGCTGGCGCCTCAGTAGTCGTGGCTGCCACTTCAGAGGCTGCTGCTGCTTCCTGACCCAGCTGTTGCAGAGAATCTTGATCCAATGCTACTGCCGATACCTTGTCAATCTCAGACAGATTTAGAATCATAGCCTGAATTTGATCAGCACTTTTTTGAGTTATGTAATAGAGAGAGAAGCTTTGATCAAATTTCTCTTGTTCAATATCCTGAACGGATGGGAAGGATTTAACCACTTCACCTGAACGCTCCAAAAGATCAAACACCATATATGCACGTACTGCCTTAAGCTGACAATCCTTGCGAATGGTTACGTCCACATATAATACTTGATGTCCTTCTTGAATCGACTGTTCTAGAACAGAAAATTGAAACTCATCTAAATGAATCGGGGTTTCAACCGCTTGTGCAGCAGGTCCTGAGACAGAAGCTGCCTCACCACCCGCAACAGGAATCTCTCCCCGGACTATAGCCTGTAAGGAGGAGACGATAGACGAAACATCCGCTTTACCCTCGCCTCCTCCCGTAATATCCTCAACCATAGACTCCAAGGCATCCAAACTTTTGAACAACGTATCAAAAATGAAATCCTGCATGCGCAGTTTGTTGTTGCGTACCAAATCAAGAACATTTTCCATTTGGTGTGTGAGTGAAGCCAAATCTTCAAAGCCCATAGTTGCTGCCATACCTTTTAAGGTATGCGCAGAGCGGAATATTACCTGTACAATACTAATGTCCTCAGGATTCGCTTCCAGCCCCATCATGCTCTCGTTCAATGACTGCAGATGATCGTTCGACTCATCAATAAACATGGATAAATATTGGTTCATGTCCATCAGTGAGCACCTCCCCTTTGAGTTCGCTTTTCTGTTATTTAACAGCTTGCACCAGCCTTGGAGCAATTTCTTGCAAAGGCAGTACGTGCTGGACGCACTGTAATTCCACCGCAGATCGCGGCATTCCATATACGACACAAGTTTCTTCGCTTTCAGCAAAGGTTGAGGTTACCCCAGAGTCGTATAAGGATTTCATCATTCTTGCCCCATCACTACCCATCCCTGTCATTAGTAACAAATGACGTTCTAACGATGTGAGCGGCAGCAATGATTCAAATAAAACATCCACAGAAGGTCGATGGCCATTACGCGCCTCCTCCTTTGTGAGTACAACCGCATATTGCCCTCTAGAGGATGGGACAACTTGTAAATGATAGCCTCCAGGTGCTATATAAGCAGTTCCTTTTTGCAATATCATCCCCTGCTCAGCTTCAATCACTTCTAGCGGGCTAAAGGTATTCAGTCGCTGGGCTAGTGATTTGGTAAAGTTAGGCGGCATATGCTGCACGATAACAATAGGCGCTGGAAAATCCGCAGGAATCTTCTCCAGAAATACCTTTAGAGCACGTGGTCCACCTGTAGAGCACCCCACGGCAACCAACTTTTGCAGATCATTACTCCCATACTTCCGGACCTGAGGATTTGCAGGAGCGTCAGAAGACACTTCCACTTTAGGTTTAGGCAACGGTTTTGGTGGGGTAGCGTTATTCTCTACTCTTGACCTTGCATTAGTCTTTTCTGATAAAGGTGGTGGAGTAGAGATTAATGGTTTGGCTGCTCTTTTAGGAACAGAATGATCTAACGGCTGCTTCACCCGCGGTTTTTTGATCACTTCATTTTTGAGTGAAGCTTTAGGTTCTACCTTGGGTTTGCCGGGCATCACTCTCGGTACAGTTGGCGGTGCGACTTCTACTGGCGGTATGTCTGGCAACTTAAATGCAGAAGCACGTGCTTCGCGCTGCTCCCGGGCCATCATAGCCTCTTTCATTTGTTCCCTTAAGGATTCTCCCACTCCCATGATATCCTGAGAGTTGGTAATCGAAGGTTTACGAATAAAGTCAAAAGCGCCCCATTCCAGTGCAAGAATGGTTTCCTTCATGCCCTCTTCATTGATCCCTGACAGCATAATCACTGGCAGAGGGTCTGAGGCCATTATTATTTTCAGCGCTTCCAGGCCGTTCATTTCTGGCATTTCTACATCCATAGTAACCAGATCTGGACGAAGCTCATTGATTTTTTCGATAGCCTCACGACCGTTTTTTGCTGTTGCCGTCACCTGAAAGTCAGCGTCATTTTCAATTAAATCGGAAATGATCTTGCGCATAAATGCCGAATCATCAACAACCAATACTTTATATGGCTTCATATCATTTCCACCTCTGTCCCAAATTCAGAACAACTATTTACTCCGCTTTAACCATTTATGGATAAAGCCTTTAATCCCTTGGACTTTTGTGGTCTTTTTAGAATCAATGGTCAAATAACTTAGGGCAAGACGATGTATATCTTTTGCAGCAATACTGTTTGGAAAAGCCAATGTGAATGGCGTTTGCCTTTTGACAGCTTGCACTACATGGGCATCTGAGCTTATATGACCAAGATAAGAAATATCTAATTGCAAAAAACGACTGGCGGCCATTCGGATCTTATCGCTTGTCGCTATGGCTTCCCTTTCATCACCTGCCTGGTTCACAATCAATTTAAAGGAAGTCTCAGGATAGGAACGATTCACAACCTTCATTAATGCGTATGCATCTGTGATAGCTGTTGGTTCTGGTGTAGTAACCACTAGGCAATCGTCGGCAGAAGTTATAAACTTCATCGTTTCCTTAGATAATCCAGCGCCTGTATCGAACAAAATAAAATCCATGCTGTCCGCGATAAGTGTTATCTGATTTGTGAAATAATCAAGATCAGACTCTGAAAGCGTGAATAGCTCATCCATTCCAGAGCCACCTGCTATAAAAGGGAGCGAATTCGGACCGTATTGAATAATCTGCTCGATATCCGCTTCTCTTTTTAACAAATGATAAAGATTATATCTCGCCGATACGCCCATCAACACATCTATATTAGCCATGCCGATATCTGCATCGAACAGCAAAACCCGTTTGCCCATAGCCTTTAAAGTTAGAGCGAAGTTAAGTGTAAAATTCGACTTACCAACGCCCCCTTTACCACTACACACCGTAATGATCCTGGCGGATGATCCCCCTCTTACAGCTACTTTAGAATCCTGACTGGATACAAGCTGTCTTAAGGATTGTGCCTGATCCATCATGTTTCACCTGTTCCAAGAAGCAACTCACTCAGCTGTCCTTTGGTAGCCATAAGCAGGTCATCAGGAACATTTTGACCATCGGTCATATAAGACAAGGTAAGTGGGAAGTCATTCAGTACATTAAAGAGCGGGCCGTAACTCCCCGTCTCATCCAGCTTTGTGAAAATAACCTTATCCAGCCTATATCTGCCGAAATGCTCTGCAATAAGTTTCATATCACGGCTTTTCGAGGTCAAGCTAAGCACAAGATAAGTTTCACTTCTCAATTCCTTCGCAAGCAAGCTTTGCAGTTCGGCTACTAGCATATCATTACGATAATTTCGGCCAGCTGTATCCATTAATACTAGATCACAACTCTCCAAGCGAAAGAGTGCTCTTTGCAAATCTCCTGGCGATTGGACAACCTCCAATGGAACATTGAGAATAGCAGCGTAGGTTCGCAACTGTTCCACAGCTGAGATTCTATACGTATCGGAGGTGATAAAACCTACCTTGCGTCCGTGCTTAAATAGCTGTTCTGCCGCAAGCTTAGCTATGGTTGTGGTCTTTCCAACTCCAGTGGGTCCGGCAATATATACAATTTGAGTATCCCGGGCAATTCCATCAGCAATTCGTCCCGTCAGGAAACCATCAATCTGTTCTTTAAGAGATCCCATAAATTTCTCTGGTCCCCAAGTACGCCCTTCATCCACCCAACGTTCCGAGATGTTACTGATCCATTCCTCAACAAGCACAGCATCCATTTCTTGCTCTAATAAAAGATCCCGTAGCTCCTGCAGACTGTCTGGCAGTTCTCTTCCACCTGAGGATTGTCTGGCAATTCGCTCCATCCAGAGCTTCATATCTCTAATCTCACGAAGAACATCATTTTCGAGAGCAGTGGCAACCTCTGGCGATTGTTCTAATCCTAATGATTCATACAACGCTGATATAGAAGGTGCATCTTCCAGATTTAATTCAGGAAGTTTTTGCTCAGGTTCTGGCTCCGGATGCTTGGCTATCGATTCTTGTACATTGATAGCTTCCGATAAGGCTGCAGCAATCTCTGCAAACGTCCGTGACTCTTCTGGTTTTTCTAATGAAACAGAAGGTACGGAAGGTATAGAAGGTGTAGTGGAAGCAGATGAAGCTTTTTGATAAGCCTGTGGTACTGCACTCCGTGGAATGTTCATCGCTGGCGCAGCCGGCTTTTTTGGAACATTATTCTTCTCTGCCTTTTCTACTGCTGCTACAACTTCTATTTTTTTCTTCTTAAATAACCCTAAAAATCCGCCGATTTTGATTTCCTTTGTACTTAAAATGACGGCCTCGCTCCCAAGCTCGTTGCGAATGGAAAGCATGGCGTCAGGCATCGAATCGACCACGTAACGCTTCACTCTCATAAATTCACCACTCCGACGCTTTGTATTTCAATGTTAGGCTCTAGCTCGCTATAAGACAGTACAGGAATATCCTGCATCGTTCGTTCAATCACCTGCCGCAAATACATACGAATGGTTGGTGATGTGAGCACTATTGGCTGTTGCCCTGTCTGCAGCAATCGATTAATCTGTTCACTTAACCGCTGATAGATCGTTTGTGTCGAAGTTGGATCTAGTGCCAAATAACTTCCCTGTTCAGATTGCTGCACACTCTCGGAAATTTTCTTTTCAAGATTAGGCCCCACCGTGATGACTTTCAGCGTCTCTCCTACTTGTGAGAATTGCTGGGTAATCTGTCTGGACAAGGACTGACGAACATATTCAGTGAGAATATCAGGATCCTTGGTGTATGTCCCATAATCCGCCAATGTCTCAAAAATCGTAACCAAATCTCTGATCGATATTTTTTCACGAAGCAGCTTAGCAAGAACCTTCTGCACATCCCCAATCGCCAATACGGAAGGAATAAGATCGTCGACGAGCACTGGATAATTATCCCTAAGGTTGTCCACCAGCATCTTAGTTTCTTGTCTTCCTATCAGCTCATGTCCATGACGTTTGATTAACTCCGTCAGATGTGTTGCGACAACAGATGGAGGGTCTACTACAGTATAGCCGGACAATTCAGCCCGCTCTTTAACCGATTCATCAATCCATAATGCTGGAAGCCCAAAGGATGGTTCGATGGTCTCAATACCGTTTATAGATTCATCATCATATCCTGGACTCATTGCAAGGTAATGATTAAGTAATAATTCACCACCGCCAACTGTATTTCCTTTAATTTTTATGACATATTCATTCGGTTTTAGTTGAATATTGTCGCGAATGCGAATAACAGGTACTACAAGACCCATTTCTAGGGCACATTGCCGTCGAATCATGATGATACGATCTAGCAGATCGCCTCCCTGACCTGTATCCGCCAAAGGAATAAGACCATAACCAAACTCGAATTCAATGGGATCAACTGAAAGCAAATTAATGACACTTTCCGGACTTCGTACCTCTTCAATCTGCTTCTCTTCAACAAGTTGCTCTTCGGCAATCTGTTTCTTATTTAAATTTTGTCCCATACGGTAGGCTGCAAAAGCCAGCAATCCGGCCAATGGGAGCGTTGTAATCATATGTATGGGTGTAAAGAGTCCAAGAAAAGCTACCGTAACTGCGACAATATACAACAATTTCGGATAGGACAACAACTGTCCTGTCAGCTCTTCTGCAAGATTACCTTCCGAAGAAGCTCTAGTAACAATCAAGCCGGCTGCTGTCGAAATAAGCAAAGCTGGAATTTGACTGACAAGACCGTCCCCGATGGTCAATACAGAATAAGTGGATAACGCAGTAGCAAAGTCCATCCCGTGAACCATCATACCGATAATAAATCCACCGATGAGATTGATCAGCAAGATGATAATACTCGCAA
Organism: Paenibacillus sp. FSL R5-0928; assembly: GCF_037970385.1. NCBI lineage: Bacteria > Bacillati > Bacillota > Bacilli > Caryophanales > Paenibacillaceae > Paenibacillus > Paenibacillus sp. FSL R5-0928. The sequence goes on from NZ_CP150225.1 coordinate 4,336,922, forward strand.
TCGCGTCTCCTTTAACGAATTTACTCGCACCGTCCATGGCTCCGAAAAAATCCGCTTCGCGTTCTACGTTACGACGACGCTCACGTGCCTGGGTTTCGTTAATCATGCCTGCGTTAAGATCGGCATCAATACTCATTTGCTTACCGGGCATCGCATCCAAGGTAAATCTAGCGCCTACCTCAGCTACGCGCTCTGAACCTTTGGTGATAACAATAAACTGAACTACTACCAAGATCAGAAACACGATAAACCCAACAGCAATTTGTCCGCCAGCGATCCAGCTACCGAAAGTAGATACCACTGAACCGGCATCTCCGTAAGTCAGGATCAGTTTTGTAGTCGAGATGTTAAGTGACAGACGAAACAGTGTGGTTACTAGGAGCAATGAAGGGAAAATTGAGAATTCGAGTGCATTTTTCGTATTCATAGCAACCAGAATGATAATTAATGCGATTGAGATGTTAATAACAAGCAAAACGTCCAATAGCCAGGACGGGATAGGCAGAATCATCATAAGCACGATCCCGATGATGCCTAGCAAAACTGTTAAATCTTTAGCTTTCAATGTCCTAACCCCCCCGCCTTATCTCCTCTTACCTTTAAGCTTATATACATATGCCAGCACTTCAGCCACAGCCTGGAACAGATCATTTGGAACGACATCTCCAATCTCTGCCCTTTGGAATAATGCCCGTGCCAGCGGTTTGTTTTCCATAGTCACGACGCCGTGCTCTTTAGCCAGCTCCCGGATGCGAAGTGCTACATAATCCTGACCCTTTGCTATAATCTGCGGCGCTTCCATCTTGGTACCGTCATATTTAAGCGCAACAGCAAAGTGCGTAGGATTCGTAATGATTACATCCGCATTTGGAACTTCCTGCATCATACGCTGCATGGCCATTCTACGTTGGCGTTCCCTGATCTTACCTTTGATTAGAGGGTCACCCTCCATTTTTTTGTATTCATCCTTGATATCCTGCTTGGACATTTTCAGGCTTTTTTCATGCTCGTACTTCTGATACATGTAGTCCAGAAAAGCCATAGCCAATAGGGCAGCCCCGATTTTCAAACCAAGACTCATCGTCAGCTTGGCCGCAAATTTAAAAATCCCCTCCGCACTGATATGCGACAGGGATGCAAAGTTCTTCTTTTCTCCCCATAAAGTGCTATATACCAGATAAGCGATAATTAGAAGCTTAAATATGGATTTCAGGAACTCGACAAACGAACGCATGGAGAAAATATTTTTGAACCCTTTTATCGGATTAAGCTTGCTGAATTTAGGGGTGATCCCCTCTCCCGTGGTCATAAAGCCCACCTGCGCCAGATTGCTTACCAGCGCCATAACAAAAACTATTCCAAGTAATGGAGCTAGCAAAATCAGTATTTGTAGTCCATATTGATTAAATAGCAGCGTTATATTCTCAGGAGTAACCTCCAGTGTCATTTGATTCTGAAATACATCCATATATAGCTTCATGAAGCGTTCTTTCATAAAACCACCAAACATCATCAAGCTAACTACTGCTGATAACAATACAACTGCACCGGATAGCTCAGCACTTTTGGCTACTTGACCCTTTTTACGAGCATCTTGCCGTTTCTTCGGGGTTGCTTTTTCCGTCTTTTCACCGGCGAATTGTTGAAGATCCAGTCTATACCGCTTCGTCTTAGGCATAATACGCTCCCCTTACGGTCACCTACGGACTCTTCCCCATGAGATTCAATAAATTCTCCATGGATTCGAACATGATATCGAAGAGATTCTGAAACAGCACAGCCAGACCAGGCATCAGCACTAAAAGCAGTGCAAGACCTATAATGATTTTGAGCGGAACCCCAATAACAAATACATTATATTGCGGAGCCGTTCTCGCCAAGAAAGCAAGGCCAACATCAGTCAGAAACAGCGCAGTTACTAAAGGAGCCGACATTTGAAAAGCGAGTACAAAGGACTGAGCAAATGTTCGAACCAGAAACTCTGATAAACTACCGTCAATCATGCCTAGAAATAAATCGTTATTCATAGGAACCCATTTATAACTGTACACAATAGCATCTAGCAGATGGTGATGACCATTCATGCTCAGAAACATTAGCAGGGCTATCATATATTTGAAATTACCAAGAATTGGTGCAGATGTTCCAGTCATAGGATCGATAACATTAGCAATACCGAAGCCAATCTGAATATCAATAAATGAACCTGCTGTCTGAATCGCCATAAACATCAAATATCCAACGAAACCTAGCAATAATCCTATTAATGCCTCTCTGGCAATCAGCAAAATATAACTGAAATCCTGCGGGATCGTAAGCCCTGTTCCGTTAGCACTAAAGACAACCAATGCTACAAAAAAAGAAATGCCAATCTTAAAGGTTGTCGGGACCCCTTGTGAAGAAAATACAGGAACGACAACAAAAAAAGCGGTTATTCGACAAAAAATAAGCAAAAAGACGGGTAAACTTTGCAGTATGGTCTCCATGTTCATTGATTAACCAATATACATATAGAGATTACCCAAAATTTGGCTTGTAAAGTCAATCAGCTTCGTGATGATCCACGGACCAAATAGCAATAAAGCCAATAGCACTGCGACGATTTTGGGAACAAACGCTAGCGTCTGTTCCTGAATCTGTGTCGTAGCCTGAAAAATACTGATTATTAGCCCTACCACCAGACCAAGAATCAGCATGGGTGCGCTGACTTCCAGCACTAAATATACGGCTTGGCTTGCTAGCCCGATTATAAACTCCGTACTCATCCCTCATGCCTCCTCTTTAGGTCAGGTGTTAAAACTAAGAAGTAGTGATTTAATGACTAAGTACCAGCCGTCTACCAGTACAAAGAGCATTATTTTAAAAGGTAATGAAATCATAACCGGGGGAAGCATCATCATCCCCATGGCCATCAGTGTGCTCGCCACAACAATATCAATAATCAGGAATGGTATGAAAATTAAGAAGCCCATTGTAAAAGCCTTTTTCAATTCGCCAATTGCAAAAGCTGGCACCATCACCGTCAGTGGAATATCACTGTATGTAGCCGGTTTAGTAGATCCGGTATAACCGGTGTATTTCATAAATAACAGAAGATCTTTGGTGTTCGTCTGTTTAAACATAAATTCTTTCATCGGATCAGCAGCTTTATCAAAAGCCTCAGTTTGTGTGATTGTCCCCTTCATATACGGCTGCAACGCATTTTCATTCACTGTGGCCAGCGTTGGTGACATAATGAACAGGGTCAGAAACAGAGCAAGTCCTACCAGCACCTGGTTTGGAGGCATAGCCTGAGTACCCAGCGAGGTTCTCACAAAACCTAATACGATTACAATTCTAGTAAAGCTAGTCATAAGAACCAGAAACGCCGGAGCAATACTCAGAACCGTAACAAGAAGAAGAATTGATATGGAACTGGTACCACTGCTTGAACCTTCATTACCGACCTGAATATTAACATTAGGTATAGGATCAGCATGTATCGGCGTCATCATAACCACACTGATAATACCGAACAGCAGAATAGCAAGAATTAGCTTCTTTTTCATATATTCCTCGACTCATCCTTAGTAACATCATCCCGAAGCAGCTCTTCCATTTTCTCTTTGCGCTCTGGTGCAGAACGAAGCTTGGATTGCAGAGTCTCGTAAAAAGATGATGTTTCACTAAGTTCAATTTCCTGAGATGGAACCTCCCCACGCAGCTTTACCTTTACCTTGGCAATAAGCGGTGCGAGGAAATTATTCTGGTTAGAGGACTGATCCTCAAATGCCGCAATGATCAATGCTACCTCATCCGGATCGGTGACTTTATCCAAAATGGATATATTTTCACCAATCCCGATTAAGTAAAGACTGCTTCCCAGTTCGATAACCTGCATCGACTTATTAGGTCCAAGCCCTATTGCACCAAGCGTTCTTATAGAACGGTTGCTCATAAAGGTCTGATTACGTCGTCCAAGAAAACGAATCAGTACCACTATAAGTACAATGATTATCGCCAGGACAATAATAACTTTAAACAAATTCAGCAGGGTGTTACTGCTTCCGAGCGTTTCGGAATATAACATGACTTTATCCTACACGCCCAACGTTTTGTTAATAGCTTCGATAACCCGGTCAGCTTGGAAAGGCTTCACTATAAAGTCTTTAGCTCCTGCTTGGATTGCATCGATAACCATAGCCTGCTGGCCCATGGCTGAACACATAATAACCTTTGCAGCCGGATCTACTTTTTTGATTTCTTTCAGGGCGGCGATTCCGTCCATCTCAGGCATAGTAATATCCATCGTGATGAGGTCCGGACGCAGTTCCTTGAATTTTTCTATCGCTTGAGAACCGTCCTGAGCTTCGCCCACTACTTCAAATCCGTTTTTCGACAAAATGTCACGGATCATCATTCTCATAAATGCTGCATCGTCCACGATTAGAATTCGGTTAGCCATTTTTACAAAATCCTCCCTAAGTATGCTTATTGTAATTTCTGAATTCGGTCCCACTGGCTGACGATATCCGTAACGCGTACGCCAAAGTTTTCGTCGATAACAACGACTTCACCTTTGGCAATAAGCTTGTTGTTAACCAAAATATCTACAGGCTCACCTGCGAGCTTGTCCAGCTCAATAATTGAGCCTTGTGACATTTCTAAAATATCTTTGATCTGCTTCTGGGTCCTTCCTAATTCTACGGTTACTCTAAGCGGTATGTCCATCAATAAATTTAAATTATTTTCATCAATATGACCAAAGGCCCCACCATTCAGATTTGCAAATTGCACAGGCTGTACATTTACATTGCGATTTGCCTCAGAATTAAGCGGTGGTGTCTGTCCATATGGCATCCCTTGCGGTGGCATACCGTATGGTGGCATCCCAGGCATTCCGTACGCTGGCATACCCGCTGGAGGATAATAATACCCGCCTTCTGGCATCCCTGGATACGCTGGCATACCCTGCGGTGGATATGGTGGTTGCGTTCCTCCTGCGGGCTGTGAGGGCGCCTGTTGCACCGGAGGTGCTGGAGGTGGTGTCTCCGCAGAATTAGTCATAGCAGGTGTTTCAGCCATTGTGACCGCTGCCTCCTCCTCTGCCGGACTAACATCACCAAGTAGCATGGATACCATATCTTTTGCGAACTGAACAGGCAAGAGCTGCATAATAGTAGAATCTATCAAATCACCAATTTTAAGCCGGAACGAAATACGAATTAGGGTTTCATCGTCTGGCAGACTGCCTACTCCTTCTCCGCTGGACATATTCAAAATGTCGATACCCGGAGGCGAGATATTAACAAAACGATTAAAAATCGTAGACATCGATGTAGCAGAAGAACCCATCATTTGATTCATAGCTTCTTGCACAGCGCTAATATGAATTTCATTCAACTCTTCATCCTTAGGTTCGCCGGCACCGCCAAGCATCAGATCGGCAATGACCTGTGCATCCCTAATCTTAATAACAAGTGAGTTAATCCCTTGAAACCCATCCACATATTGAACGTGAACAGCTACATGCGGTTTAGGAAAAGCAATTTCAAACTCCCCGCGTGTAATGATCGAAACTTGAGGGGTTGTAATATCTACTTTTTTCCCTAGTAAAGTGGAAAGTGCTGTTGCTGCACTGCCAAACGTTATATTACCAATTTCGCCCAAAGCATCCTGTTCAAACGGTGTTAGATAGTCATCTACCGTTTTCTCCGTAGGAGCTAATGAGCCCTCCGCAGATTGTCTCAGAAGGGCGTCGATTTCTTCTTGGGATAAATAATCTTTACTCGTCAAATTCTTCAACTCCTTCATTGACAATTTCGTCTATTTGCACGGCTACCCGATCTTTAACCATTCCGGGACTTCCGATGAACTTAAGCTTCTCCCCTACCTTAATTGACAGTCCAGAATCTACGTTTCTGTTGAGAGAAATCACGTCACCGACACTAAGCCCTAGGAATTCAGATATGGATAAGCTCGATTCTCCAAGTTCAGCAACAATCGGCAGCTTCGCTTTATGAACTCTAGCTCTAATGGCCAGTAGCTCATCTTCATCCCGCGTCTTCTTCTCTGTCACAAACCATTGGTGAACAGAAAGTCTGGACATGATAGGCTCTAGAACGACATGCGGTATACAAAGATTGATCATGCCTGTTGTATCTCCAATTTTGGTACTTAGAGAGATTAATGCAATGGTCTCATTGGGCGATACAATCTGCATGAACTGCGGGTTCGTCTCAAGAGCTTCCATCCGCGGATGAATATCCAGCACCGTTTTCCAAGCCTCCTGCAGACTCTCAAAACATCTACTAAAGATACGCTCCATAATCGTTGTTTCGATCTCAGTTAGAGCATTAATCTTAGAAGGTGCAGTTCCAAAGCCCCCAAGCAACCTGTCCAGCATAGCAAAAGCAATGTTTGGATGAACTTCCATTACCATGCGGCCCTCTAAAGGTTCAGCTTCAAAAATGTTCAATATCGTCATTTTCGGTATGGAGCGAATAAATTCATCATAAGGGAGCTGCTCTACTTGAACGACATTAATCTGAACGAAGGTGCGCAATTGGGCTGAAAAATACGTTGTAAGATAACGGGCGAAATTGTCATGTATCCGTGTAAGACTGCGGATATGATCTTTGGAAAAGCGGACAGCCCGTTTAAAGTCATAAGAGCGGATTTTCTTCTGAGTTTCTTCCTTTTTAAGTTCATCGGCGTCCATCTCACCTGAAGAAAGTGCAGCAAGTAGAGCATCAATTTCGTTTTGTGATAGTACATCAACCAATTCAATCACCCCCCTATCAAAGAATTATCAGGAATAAAGCTACACAGAAGCCAAAAGGAATTTGGTGATTTCGATCTGAGTAATTTGGCCCTCAGTCAATGTCTTATTGATCAGATTAATAAGCTTACTGCTAAGCTGATCTTTTCCATTCGCTCCATTAAGGTCCTCAGGTTTGGTATCTGCAAGCGTCTTGATAATTATTGGTTTGATTTTGATCTCTTTTATTTTTTCGAATTCTTCCTTTGATTTCGCAGAACTCAGTTGGAAGGCGAAATCTACTTGAAGGATAAAATCGGGATCAGCAAGATTTGTTTTGATATCAATGATCTCTGCCGTCAATTCGACGATTTCATCTGCAGTTAAATGTTTTGTTTCCACATTTTGAACAGCAGCACTTACCTCGTTCGTATCTTTCGGAAAGATCCTGTCCAATAGTAAAAATGCGGCGACCACGATCAGAGTAATCGCTAGTAATATCGTGATGAGCCACGGCATCATCTTTTTCATGTTAGCTCCTCCATTGACTGGATTTTAATGGTGGCAGCATATGTGCCTATGTCCCTGTTATAATCCCGGATCTTCGTAATAACCTCATCGGCTTTTTCGAGAACGATCAGTCTTTTTCCGGTTACGAGCGTAATGTATGTATCCGGGCTTTCTTCTACCATTTCGACCAGTAGGGCATTGATCCACATCGGTGTTCCATTTAATCTTGTTACCGATATCATAACAGGCCTCCTAACAAAATAGGGGGAGGAGTAACTCCCCCACGACTCCGCATGAACCATTTAAGAAAATATAGAATTTATTGATTAAATTAACGCTTCAGGTTTACTACTTCCTGCAGCACTTCATCAGAAGTTGTGATGATACGGGAATTCGCCTGGAATCCACGCTGTGATACGATCATTTCTGTAAATTCATTGGTAAGATCCACATTGGACATTTCCAGCTGTCCAGAGATGATTGCCCCGGTGCCATCTTCTGTATTGTTCGCTGTAGTCGGAACTAGTTCGCCTTCTGCATTCGCATTAAGTGTCATACGATACAGATTGCCTCCGATTTTCTCCAGACCAGATGGGTTAGTAACCTTGGCTACACCAATCTTCACCCCAGCTCCAGTCGTTCCATCTTCCATGGTCTGAACAATTGTTCCATCATTAGAGATAGAAAACGCCGTTACATCGTCACCTAATTGAATGATCCCACCGTCGGAATCTAAAACATGAAGTCCGTCAGCGGTAACAAGATTACGCGCAGCGTCAATGTGGAAATCTCCGGCGCGGGTCAAAAATGCAGTATCTTGATCCTCAGTAAGCTTAACCAGAAAAAAACCATCTCCATCGATACGTAAATCTGTTGGGTTGTTGGTGGTTTGAGCACTACCAGCCAAATGTAGGGTATCTATAGAAGCAATACTAACACCTAGTCCAACTTGTTTCGCATTTACCCCACCTTGACCATCCTCACCCGGTGCAGTAACACCAGAAACGGTTTGGCTCATAATATCCTTGAACATAACACGTCCGGATTTAAACCCGATAGTGTTGACGTTAGCAATATTATTACCGATTACATCAAGCTTAGTTTGAAAGCCTCTCATTCCTGAAACCCCTGAATACATTGATCTTAACATGTTTAATGTCCTCCCAGATTATAGAGTCCTAATAACTTTCCAAGTGAATTGGGACCGCGTCAGTCGGTCAGCGGCCGCCTCGGCTTTCCGTTAGGACCAGCCTATTATGAAATCACTATTGCACTATCGATTTGTGTAAATACATTATCTTTGATCGAGTTACCATCCATAGCAGTAACTACTGTGCGATTAGGAACGCTAACGATAAACGCCAAATCCTTCATTAATATCAAGGATTCTTTACTTCCTTTAGCAGCAGCTTTGTCCACAGCAGATGAAATTTGATCCAGCTGACCGCTACCAAGCTCTATCCCTCTTTGTTCTAGGCGTTTAGCAGCATGATTGCTGAATTTTAATAGTTTCTGTTGCAGCAAACTCTCAAAAGAAGCTTCCCCCGCCACAGACTGCTTAGGCAGCGAAGATCGTTGTAACGTTGTAGAATGCAGGGACGCAGGATACAGCTGGCCTATAGTAAGCCTGTCACTCATATGCTCGCCCCGCTTCCTCCGCTATTCTCCGGAGTATTACTATCTGTACCAGAACCGCTTTCTGGCGTTGCTGCGGCATTCTGAATTTGTGTAATATCGGTTAAAGCAATTCTGTCTTTTCCCACAACCGCATATTGAATACCATTGCTAACAACGATAGATTCAACATTACCTGTCTTAGGCAGCTTTGTGGCGGTGTCTGTCCAAGTAATATCTTTACCAATCAACCCGGATACAGATCCAAGGGACTGATTCATAGCATTAAGCTGAGTAGAGATATTCATCAATTGCTCCACGGATGTAAACTGGGCCATTTGCGCAATAAATTCTTTATCTTCCATCGGTTGCATCGGATCTTGATTTTGCAGCTGAGTAATCAAAATCTTCAAAAACTGATCCTTACCTAAAGTAGAATTACCCGTTGTCCGTGCACTAGAGTCGGGAGTTGTATAATTCCACTGATCTTTAGTAGAGACCGGAACTGTTGTCGCCATAACCACTCACCTCTCTTTCGTTTGTTATTAGAGTTAAGCCTTAGCAGAAAAAGATCCACCTTGGGACTGATCTTCTTGTCCCGCATTTGAAACCCAGTCCTTCCATTCACCATTCAGCTCTGCGGCAAGAACGGCATCACTGGCTTCCTCTCTGCTTTCTTTGGAACGTCTACCCTGCTGTCCACTTCCGGAATTAGGTTGGCGTCCTTCCTGCCCCCATTGCGAATTAAGTGGGGTATTATTTTGCGTAACTTCCAGCTTCTCCACTTGAAGACCCTGAGATTGCAATGCAGCGCGAAGCTGGTTCATTTGTTGCTCCAGCATATCTTTAGCACCGGTATGTTCAGTCATGAACTGGGCAACTAAATGACCATTTTGCATTGTGATCTTAACATCAACTTGTCCGAGATTTTCTGGAAAAAGGGATATAGTCGCTTCAGCGATCCCACCTTTTTGCACAATCTCTAATTTGCCTGTAATGAAACCTGTCATTTCTTGAGCAAATTGCTGAACCGGAACAGGCGCTGCTGGCACTTCAGCCTTCAGCGGTGCTGTAATTCCTCCGCGCAGAGATAACTGACCCGCAGTAACAACCTCATGATCCCCTTCGTTAGCTGTAATTCCTAGCGTGGAATCTAGAGTGGATTCTGTTGACTTCGTTTCCCCGGTTACACCTGTCTTGATTAACGGCGTGTTCGCAGTCTCTGCTTCAGCTTCTTGCACAGTTCCTGAGGTCACTGGCGAGCTGACAACCGTATCATTTTTCACTACAACAGCTTCTCCGGAACGATTGCTCACATTCTGAAGTGTTTTATCCGTTGGATTATTTTTGCTTTCAGTGATAGCGGGCTGTTCTACGGAAGAAACAGAAGCAGCATTCACATTGCTCGTCTTTCCCTTCCCTTTATTAGTGTTAGAGGAGGACTCTTCTAAAAGCGCTGTGAAATTATTCAATAAACTGATTCCCTTAGTTGCTACTTCCTCATTGCCACTCACTGCAGCTTCCTGAATCATAGAAACTAAACTTTGCAGGTCGTCTTGAACTGCAAATCTCAATGTATCAGCATTCTGTGCCAATGGGGACAAGCTTCCAGCCACTTCTGCTTCCGTTGTAGCAGTGCCATCCTCTGCGGCATGGCTTCCAGATAAAAGTGCAGATACCTGAAGAATCCAAGCCTGTAAGGCTACCAACAGAGCAGGATCACTACTGATACTTTCATCCAGCTTCTCAACATCAGCAGCAAGTTTTTCAAGGAGATCACCCTTCTGAGTGTCTTGCCCTGCTTGCTCTTCTCCAGTCGGCTGCACTTCCTTTAACAGGCCTTGCAGCAAAGAAGCTAGATTTGCCAATAGGGGTTCAGCTGGAGTCGACGAGGTGTTGGCATTGCCTCCCATGGTTTGTACCAGGGTTTGAGCAAATGGTGCAGCTGTCGTTGTTGTGCCCGTTGTAGTCGATGTACTCCCATTTACTGCAGTTGTGTTTGCACTCACAAGCGATTGAACGACTAAACTCATTTATTTTTCACCTCCTTTCCCTATCTATTTAGCACCCATCAGACGATTAACAATTTTCGCAGTTTGCGCGCTATCATTTTTAGTCATTTCTCCCAAAATAGATGAACGAACACTATCACTTACGGTATTCATAATCGTCACAACCTTATCAGGGCTAATCTTGTACATTTCTCCTAGTAACGATGCTGCATTAGCAGGAGTCATTGAACTGAAGGTCTGATTCAACTTTTCCTTATCCAAATTCGTACTGGTTGTCGCAGTTGCTGTTGTACCGGCGTCTTTCTTCAATCTAGATTGAAGAGCTGCAACCGCCATGTCACTCGAAGATGTAGTTTCTTTTAACTTTATCGTTACATCTGCAGCTTTTTGCGGATCCATTTTTTCCAAAATCGCAGTTTTACTCGCTTTACTCATGACACTGAAGATCTGCACCATTTCTTCTGTAGTTAAATTCTCCATGATCGGTGCAGCCTTTGAAGCTTTCATGCCCGCATACAGCTTAGCCAAATCAGAAACCTGTTTCTGATAAGGATCCTCAGCTTCTTCTGTGCTTGCCTCTGCGGTTTCAGCTTCCTTCTTCATTCCTTCAATCTGTGACTCTAGCGCCTGAACCTTGGTATCCTGGGCAGTTTTTTCATCTGTAACCTTCTTCAGGTTTTCTTCCTGCTGGGCGAGCTGAGCTTTAAGCTCCTTAATCGTTGTCGCTGAGCTCACTTCCTGCTTTTTGCTTTCTTCCTTCGGTTTAGAAGGATCTGCAGGCGGATCAGGAACCCATTTTTCCAGGATAGGAATTTTATTCGCAACTTCAAGTACATTATTACGAATGTCCATATTAAAAAGCGTCAACAGTACTCCAAGCAGTACTAGCGTGAATATAATCGGTATCATTAAGAATAAGAACCGCTCAAATTTCCCCGCTGACCCTTCATTTTCAAGTTCCATATCATTATCAATATTAGCCACTAGCGGAAACCTCCCGGGTTAGAGGGATTTCATCGCGAAGCGGACGGTTGCCATCTCATCCAGTTCGTTTTGTTCCCGTAAAATCATACTTTGCTGAAACAATGTCTCAGCCTTGTCTTTTGCCTTCAACCATACTTTTTCATCTAAAACCTTAGTGCTTAACTGATCTTGTTTCTTCTGGACTTCTTGATGTGCACGGCTAATGTCCGTATGCTTACGGGCAATGCATTTATCCAGATATTCCACATACTCCTGCATTTCACGAATCTTAACCATAGGTGTCTTTTGCTCTGCGGCATTTTGTAAGGATAGCATGATAGCACTCCGCTGAAAGATGAGTTCATCCAGGCTTCTTTCCTGTGCCTGCAATTCTCCAAGCGCGCTTGAGAGCATCCATTCTGCCTGTGTCTTCTCATTGCCCTTCAAGTCAACGACTTTTTGAAAAGTATAATGAAACCTCATAATACCGAATCAACTCCTTGAGAACTGTGAAATTAAAGACTGTTGAACTTCAGCCAGCGTAACTTTTTCATTCACCTTTTGTTTGGTGAAATCCCATATACTGTCGATAAATTCCATCGACTCGTCGATTTGAGCATTAGAGCCTCTCTGATAAGCTCCAATATTAATCAAATCCTCTGAATCCTTGTAAACGGCCATAAGGCGCTTCACATTCTCCGCTGCTGCAATCTGTTCTTCTGGAGCAATATCCTTCATTACTCGACTTATGCTGGAAAGAACATCTATTGCTGGAAAGTGTCCTTTGTTAGCAATGTTTCGATTGAGTACGATATGTCCGTCAAGTATTCCTCTGACTGCATCTGCGATGGGCTCGTTCATGTCATCACCATCAACCAGTACCGTGTAGAAGGCTGTTATAGAGCCTGTAGGACCTGTACCGGCACGTTCCAGCAGTTTGGGTAAGCTGGCAAACACCGAAGGTGTATATCCCCGCATGGCTGGCGGCTCTCCAACTGCAAGTCCAACTTCACGTTGGGCCATGGCATAACGGGTGACCGAATCCATCATCAGCATTACATTAAGGCCACGATCGCGGAAATACTCGGCAATCGTTGTAGCGATAAGCGCACCTTTTATGCGAATCAAAGCAGGTTGGTCTGAGGTAGCAACAATTACTACGGATCGCTGCAAGCCCTCTGGTCCTAAATCTCGTTCAATGAAATCCAATACTTCTCTGCCACGCTCACCAATCAGAGCAATAACATTTACATCAGCCGATGTATTCCGGGCAATCATCCCCATCAAAGTACTCTTGCCGACCCCCGAGCCAGCAAAAATACCGACCCGCTGTCCCTTGCCAATCGTTAGCAAACCGTCAATCGCTCTCACACCAATACTGATGGGTTCCTGCACCCGCGGTCTATTAAGTGGATTGGAAGGAATATTAAAGGTAGAGCTATGTGGCATTCGTGCTGGAATGAGAGAGCCATCAAGCGGCTGCCCCAGACCATCCAGTACTTTTCCTAATAATTCAGAACCTACTTGCACGCTAAGCGGCTTACCAGTGCCCACTACATCACAACCAGGTCCAATCGCCTGCAGTTCACCAAGTGGCATCAATAGTACCTTGTTATCACGGAAACCAACGACCTCAGCTTGCAGCGGTTTGTTTCCTTTGGAAGGGTAGATGTAGCATACATCACCTATACTTGCGTCAGGGCCTTCCGATTCAACCATTAGACCGATTACCTGCGTCACTTTCCCATTGATCCTCACCGGATCGAGATTACGAAGTTGCTCCTTATAACGGTTGCTATTAAGCATCGTCTTCCCCATTTCTCTGCTCATCGGTGTCCAGCGCAATTCTTACCAGCTCTTTCTTGATCTCTGCGAGCTGAGTGTCGATTCGAGCATCAATGCTGCCAAAGGAAGAGCGGATAACACATCCTTGGTCTTTTACCGTTGAGTCGGGCAAGATTTGCAGTTCAGCCTGTGAATCAACAGCTAGTGATAATTCTTCCCGGGCAGCATTCACAAAAGCGAACTGCGCTGGGGATACACAAAGTGAGATCAAACCCTGTTCTCGCTTACGAGCCAGATTTTTGCGAATTAAGTCCATTGCGAATTGTGGTTCTACCGTTAACTGCTTGTCCACAATTTTCTCTGCAATATCACAGCTTAACTCTACTAAAAAAGGCTCCGCTTCCTGAATAATCACTTCTCTTGCTTTATACGCCTCAGTCAAAACAGCACGCGCTTCTTCCATCATCTCTGCGATCTTATGCTTCATCTCTTCCTCAGCCTGAGAAACACCTTCCTCATAACCTTGCTGATGAGCTTCAGCTTTGATAGCTTCGATCAGATGTTCATCCTGCTCACGCCGTTGTTTCCACCACTCTTCAGCCTCCGCTTTCGAGGACTCTACAATCTGTTCCGCTTCAAGAGATGCATTCCGAACCTGCTCTTCAGCAAAATCCTGAGCGTCCTTAAGCATTTGCTTACGCGTCTCTTCTGCCTCTTCACGTGCGGGATCATGATAGTCAGTCTCGCTTAAAGTCTCCTCGGGAACGGGCTCCTCAGTTAGGCCCGCATATTGCCGGGCCTGTTCCAATCTTTTAAAGACATCAACCGGAACATACTGGGAGTGTTTGATCAGCTTAGACAATGATGTCATCTCCTCCGCCACGAGCGATGATAATTTCACCAGACTCTTCGAGTCTGCGGATCGTACCTACAATACGAGTCTGTGCTTCTTCAACATCACGCAGCCGCACAGGACCCATGTATTCCATTTCTTCTCGGAACGTTTCTGCCATACGCTTGGACATATTTCTGAAAATAACATCCCGTACTTCTTCGCTGGCAACCTTGAGTGCAAGCTGTAAATCCGCATTATCGATATCACGAACAATGCGCTGTATTGAACGATTGTCCACATTAACAATATCTTCAAATACGAACATCCGTTTTTTGATCTCTTCGGCAAGCTCTGGATCTTGAATTTCGAGAGAATCCAGAATCGTACGCTCTGTCCCCCGGTCAACCCCATTCAAGATTTGTACAATTGATTCGATACCACCAGCATTTGTATAATCCTGGGTTACTGTAGCGGAAAGCTTCTGCTCCAGCACACGTTCAATTTGCGTAATTACCTCTGGAGAGGTACTGTCCATCACAGCAATTCTTCTCGCCACCTCTGCCTGTTTCTCTTGAGGAAGCGAGGAAAGGATTGCAGCAGCTTGTTCAAATTGCAGATAAGACAATACAAGTGCAATAGTCTGTACATTTTCATTCTGGATAAAGTTGAGAATCTGATTAGGATCCGCTTTTCGTGCAAAATCGAAAGGTCTTACTTGCAATGTTGCAGTCAGACGATTAATGACCTCCATTGCTTTTGTTGACCCAAGCGCTTTCTCCAGAATTTCCTTAGCGTAGTTAATACCGCCTTGTGATATATATTCCTGGGCGAGGCATATCTGATGGAATTCAGACATGATCGACTCTTTTTCACCGCTGTCCACTTTGCGAACATTGGCAATTTCAAGAGTCAGCTGTTCAATTTCCTCGTCTCTTAAATGTTTGAAAATTTGCGCCGATACCTCGGGCCCTA
Source organism: Paenibacillus sp. FSL R5-0928 (assembly GCF_037970385.1). Classification (NCBI taxonomy): domain Bacteria; kingdom Bacillati; phylum Bacillota; class Bacilli; order Caryophanales; family Paenibacillaceae; genus Paenibacillus; species Paenibacillus sp. FSL R5-0928. Next base: position 4,352,352 of record NZ_CP150225.1, read on the forward strand.
GTGTGATAAGCAGGATCGCAGCTTTTTGACGGCCACTAAGTCCCTGCTGGCTAGCCTTTGCCATTAGTTCACCTCTGTTCGTCTGCAAGCCATGTACGCAGCAGATTTACGAATTCGTCTGGCTTCTTCTTGGCCAAACTTTCCAATTGCTTACGAACTTGACTTTCATTCGTCACGCTCTCCAAGTTAATAGAAGGAAATTCAGTAGGAACCTGCAATGGAATGTCTTCATCTTCCTCTTCCACAGTCTGTTTACGACTCCGGTAGATTAGATATCCTCCACCTGCTCCAACCAGCAATGCTGCTGCTCCGATAGCCCATATCATCCAAGAAGCGAGACCACCTTTAACGGTGTTGGCATCGGTGCCACCAAATTGTTGCGAGTAGACCGAAACCTTTTTGGTCAAATCAGCGTCTGTATATGTAGTACCTGAATCTGCAAGAGAAGCGCGAACAATATTCACCAAAATATTTTGAATTGCAGCTGATGTTGCATCATCTAAAGTTTTTTCTCCTGAAGGTGGTTCAACTGCAACATTTATGGTTAAGTCTTTAACAGTATACGGACTAGCAATAACATCTTTAGTAATTCGGTTAACTTCGTAGTTCCTCGTTTCAGAAGATTCCTCCGAGGTAGAAGTATCCGCACCCGCATCAGAAGGATAGCCCGTAACATCTTGAGAACCAGTGCCAGCCACTCCGCCAGTCGTGTTTCCTTGACCCGAATACGAATTACTAATTATCTGTGAACTGATCTCAATCCCCTTCATGTTCTCTGTATCCACAGGGGTAACAAGATCTTCCTTCCGGTTTTCCTTGTCAAAGTTCAACTTTGAGAACACAAGAACATCCACTTTATCAGGACCGGTAAGAGTGCTAAGGAATTGTTTCACATTTTTCTTTACTTCTTCTTCGAATTTTTTCTGAAGAGCGAAGTTTTCTTCAACTTGGTTTGTGACACCAGCCTGTCCACCTTTAGCTGTTGGCATTAATTCAATTTCATTATTTGCAATGGTAATGTTGTCAATTGGCAAATTGGGCACAGCAGTTTTCACAAGATTGAAATACCCGTCAATATTGTCTTGAGTAGGTCTAAATCCTGGATCAAATGAAAGCACAACGGATGCAGATGCCTGCTCCTGATCAGCCTGTGAGGCAAAAACTGTCTCTTTAGGCAAATTAATCAGCACTTTTGCATCTTTAATCCCTTGCATGCGTCTCATTAACTGTTCAACTTCACCGTTTAATGCATTATTGTACTTCACGTTAAACTCGCTATCTGTTGTACCAATCATCGATGAGTTTTCATCAAAGACTTTATATCCGATAGAACCACCTTGAACAATCCCCTGAGAACCGATATCCACCTTGACCCGAGCTGCTTCTGTACTTGGTACAGAAATACTCTTTCCATCTTGACTTAATCGGTATGAAACACCTGCTGAATCTAAGGCTTTCATTACTCCAGCCGAATCCGTACTGTCCAAATCTTGAAATGCTACTTCATATTCTGTTTTTGAAAGCTGCATGGTCATAACTACGATTATTATTAGAATGATAAACAATGTTGAAAAGAATAAAATCTTCTGTTTACCACTAAATCTGTTCCAATACAAGAGAACCTTCTCCCGATATTGGGCAAATCTTTCATTCACAGTGTCACCCCATCCGAAACTAAGCTAGGATTTATTATATTTGAGTTCTCATAATTTCTTGATAGGCTTCAATCACTTTGTTCCGGACTTGTGTAGTCAACTGTAAACTCAGTAGAGCCTGTTGGGAAGAAATCATCACTTCGTCAATGTTCACTTCTCCCAATACAAATTTATTACTCATATCCTTAGCTTGTTGTTCCTGATCAGCCACTTTATTGAGCGCATCCTCAAGATAAGAGCCAAAGCTCTCCATCGAATTAGCAGGAGTGGATGAAACTTCGGAAGATGTCGGTTTCATAGCAAGCTGCTGTACAGCCTGAACCCCATTAGATATATTCTGTATCAACTGTTTCCCCCCCTTAAGTTAATTAACATTCATTTATCTACCAATTTCGAGTGCCTTGCTTACCATAGCCTTGGATGCATTAAGCATCGTGACATTGGCATCATAAGAACGAGATGCAGATAACATATCAACCATTTCTTTGGTAATGTCTACGTTTGGCATATAGACATATCCTTCAGCATCCGCATCAGGATGGCTCGGATTGTATACCGGTTTCAATGGTGAAGTATCTTCTATGATCGACTGCACCTTAACCCCTTCATTGCTATTGTTCATTTTCGAATTTAGTATATTCGAGAATTTATTACTTTCGTTCGTTTCCAAAACAACCAACTTACGTCGGTAAGGAACAGCCTTGCCATCAACCACGGATGCTCTTGTAGTTTCAGCGTTGGCTACGTTGGAAGAAATTACATCCATCCGCAACCGTTGAGCCGTTAATGCAGATGCGCTGATCCCAAAACTACTACCAAAGTTCATACTCTCTTATCCTCCTTGAATTACGGCTCGCATCATCGAAATCTGGCTGTTAATCTGTTCAACATAAGAACTATACCTAAGCTGGTTCTCTGCGCTTAACGCCATTTCGCGATCTACATCCACATTATTGTCGTTATTGTTCATAGAGGTAGTTTCATCAGTATTCTCAACAGCAGCGGGAACAATTGTGTTGCTGCCAAATTGATAATGCCGGGTATCCGAAACTTTCGCTCTAAGTGTAGATTGGATTCCACTTTCCTGTTGTTGCAGGATACTTTCGAATGAAACATCAGAACGTTTGAAATTGGGCGTATCTTGATTAGCCACGTTATTTGCTAGAGCACTTTGTCGTTTATAGGCAGCATCAATGCCTCCCTGCAATCGTTGAAAACTGACACTATTCAGCAATCCCAAGACAATTCCTCCTTTCAAAGCTATCATAATGAAAAGAATTCCACAACTTCCATCAAAAAACCTGCTTGCTTTCGACAAATAAAGAAGAAAAATACTCAAAATTTACGGTATTCCGTCGAACGCTGTCGCAATGAATAACATTTAGCATTTTCACATACATTGATTTTCATTTAATTTGTATATTATTACAATAAGAAATAAGCCCTATCTTTTTAGAAAAGACAGGGCTTTTAGCACTTTATTACTATTTATTTACATTTTTAACTCATTATTTTCTTTTTAATTGCATGTTTTGACATATTTTTACGTTTTCACGACACCAATTTGTAATTTATCTAATCCGTTATGCCCAAATTCAAAATACATAGATTTTTTGTTTTTTTTGTCACTTTAAAGAATATACTGACTTAAATCACGATCCTGAGCTATACTTGCCAATTTCTCGCGCACATACTCCGGGGTAATAACCATTTTCTCCAAAGTCAGCTCAGGTGCTTCAAAAGAAAGATCCTCTAACAGCTTCTCCAAAATAGTATGAAGACGCCGTGCACCTATATTCTCCATATTTTGATTCACTGAAGCCGCTATTTTGGCAATCTCATGTATAGCATCCTTCTGGAATTCCACTTCTAAATTTTCTGTTTTAAGCAGATTCACATATTGTTTAGTTAAAGCATTCTCCGGTTCCGTCAAAATAGAAACGAAATCCTCTAACGTTAGACTGCTCAGCTCTACGCGAATCGGAAAACGACCTTGAAGTTCTGGAATCAAATCTGAAGGCTTAGCAATATGGAAAGCTCCGGCAGCCATAAAGAGTACATAGTCCGTCTTCACAGGACCGTATTTCGTCATAATGGTCGAGCCCTCTACAATCGGCAAAATATCCCGTTGCACACCTTCACGCGACACATCCGGTCCAGACCCTTTTCCCTGACTTGCTACTTTATCGATTTCATCGATAAAAATAATGCCTGATTGTTCAGCCCGAGTCACGGATTCCTGGATCACATCATCCATATCAATCAGCTTGGCCGCCTCATCCTGAATGAGTACCTTGCGCGCTTCGCGAATAGGAAGCTTACGTTTCTTCGTCCGCTTAGGCAGCAAATTGCCGAACATCTCTTGCATATTCATACCCATTTGGTCGTTTCCTTGACCTGCAAACATATCCAGCATAGTTGGCGCTGTATCCTCAACATCAATTTCAATGATGTCATCTTCCAGCTGACCAGCCAACAGCTTAAATCTAACCCCACGGCGGCGTTCACTTAGGCTTCCATCCTGCTCAGTGTCTTCTTTAGAGTCCTCTTGTGCAGAATTCCCTCCAAAAATCATCTCGAAAGGATTCTTTTGTGATTTATTTTTGGAAGAGGAAGGTACCAATATAGAAACGATCCGCTCATTAGCCAGTTCTTCCGCACGATCCTTAACCTTCTCGGTGCGCTCAAGCTTCACCATACGAATAGAAGTCTCTACCAGATCACGAACCATAGATTCCACATCTCGACCTACATAACCGACCTCAGTGAATTTAGTAGCCTCCACTTTGATGAACGGTGCATTAACAAGCTTTGCTAGACGCCGGGCGATCTCTGTCTTACCCACACCTGTAGGTCCGATCATCAGGATGTTCTTAGGGACGACTTCATCACGCAGTTCCTCTGCTAGCAGACTGCGCCGATACCGATTACGAAGCGCAACGGCTACCGATTTCTTAGCTTGCTTCTGACCTACGATATATTTATCCAATTCGGCTACAATTTGACGGGGTGTAAGCGATTGATTCACCATCGTGAATTCCTCCTTGTCTCTATGGCACTGAGTCTATAATTGTTCAACAATAATGTTGGAATTAGTGTACACACAAATTTCAGATGCTACCTGAAGCGATTCTCTAGCAATATCCGCAGCGGAAAGATTGGATGCATGACGTTTGAGTGCTCGACCTGAAGCCAGCGCAAAATTACCACCGGAACCAATCGCAAGAACGTCATCATCCGGTTCGATAATTTCACCATTTCCGGAGATCAGGAGCATTCCTTCCTTATCCATAACAATCATCAAAGCTTCAAGCTTCCGAAGAATACGATCTTGACGCCAATCCTTCGCTAATTCAACTGCAGCCCGCTGCAGGTTCCCATGATGCTCCTCCAGCTTGCCCTCGAATTTTTCGAATAGGGTAATAGCATCCGCAACGGACCCCGCAAAACCTGCTATTACTTGTCCTCTGTACAGGCGACGAACTTTTCTGGCCGTCGTCTTCATAATAACACTCTCTCCGAATGTAACCTGTCCATCACCTGCTATAGCTGCCTGTCCGTTATGTCTTACAGCACAAATTGTAGTCGCATGAAAGCTGGGTACCATGATTGTAAGTTACCTCCTTAAGATGGGCTTTGTTCGCTATCGACAACCTCCGGCTCCGAATAAGCGAGTCCTGTACGGTTGGCATACTCGGCAAGACTGTCCAGAGCGCGATGAGCTAACATTTCATTCTTTTCCTTCTTATTGCGGATCTTCTTCTCTACCTTCGGCAACAGACCGAAATTGGCATTCATAGGCTGAAAATGCTCTGGATCGGCTGAAGTAATATAAGCTGGCATGCTGCCTAGAACAGTATCCTGCGGGAAGATCAGTCCTTCCTGTCCGAGTGCTGCCCGTGCAGCATTAATACCAGCTATGAGCCCGGAAGCAGCTGATTCAACATAACCTTCTACACCTGTCATCTGTCCAGCAAAAAAGAGTCTTTCCTTGCCTTTCATCTGATAGGTAGGGTGCAGAAGTTTAGGAGAATTAATAAATGTATTTCTGTGCATCACACCATAACGAACATATTCAGCATTCTCAAGACCTGGGATCAGCGAGAATACACGCTTTTGCTCGCCCCATTTCAAATGGGTCTGAAAACCAACAAGATTGTAAAGTGTGCCGGCAGCGTTATCCTGACGGAGTTGCACAACCGCGTAAGGAAGTTTACCTGTATGCGGATTGATAAGTCCTACTGGCTTCATTGGGCCAAATAACGCTGTTTGCTTGCCGCGTTTCATCATGATTTCGATAGGCATACAGCCCTCAAAGTATATTTCTTTCTCAAAATCTTTGAGTGCTGCTGTCTCAGCAGAAATCAACGCATCATAGAACACGTCGAACTCCTCTTCTGTCATCGGACAGTTCAGATAAGCCGCTTCACCTTTATCATAACGGGAAGCCAAATACACCTTGTTCATATCAATGGTGTCTTTCTCAACAATCGGTGCTGCTGCATCATAGAAGTAGAAATACTCTTCACCCAGCAGCCCTTTTATTTCAGCAGATAATGCCGGTGAAGTTAGTGGGCCCGTTGCAATAACAACAATCCCTTCCTCCGGTATATGCGTAAGTTCTTCATTTATGACTTCAACGAGCGGATGATTATGCAAAGTATGGGTGATCTCACCTGAGAATCCGTCCCGATCTACGGCGAGTGCTCCTCCTGCGGGTACCGCGTGTCGGTCAGCAGCACCTAATACAAGAGAGTTCAAACGCCGCATTTCTTCCTTCAATACACCTACAGCATTTCCTAATCCATTCGCACGCAAGGAGTTGCTGCATACCAGTTCAGCAAATTGATTCGTGTGATGGGCTGGCGTCTTTACTACAGGTCTCATCTCATATAATCTTACCGGTACTCCTAGTGATGCTATTTGCCAAGCGGCTTCGCTTCCTGCGAGGCCCGCTCCAATTACTGTTACTTTTGCTGTATCTGACACTGTCTTTTTTCCTCCCATAGAGACTATTAATCTGCTAATTCTTCTTCGTTGTCTAGAACCGCCTCTGTATGATCACAAGACGTACATTGTAGCTTGGTTCCTTGCTTATTACGTTTCTCAATCATCCAAGATCCACATGATGGACATGGTTTTATAGAAGGTCTATCCCATGAAACGAAATCACAACCAGGGTACTGATCGCAGCCATAGAAAACACGCCCTTTTTTGCTGCGTCGCTCCACAACCTTACCTTCATGACATTTAGGGCAAGTTACGCCAATATCCTTGATAATCGGTTTCGTGTTTCGGCAATCCGGAAAGCCAGAGCATGCTAGGAATTTCCCAAAGCGACCCAGCTTATACACGAGAGGTTTGCCGCATTTCTCACAGATCTCATCAGAGACTTCATCTTCAATCTCAATTTCTTTCATCTCTTCTTCCGCGAATACCAAACGCTTCTCAAACGATTCGTAAAACTCTGCAAGAACCTTTACCCAGTCTTCTGAGCCCTCTTCCACATGGTCAAGATCACCTTCCATGTTCGCGGTGAATTCAACGTTTAGGATTTCCGGGAAAAATTGCTCCATCTGCTCTATAACAAGCTCGCCAAGTTCGGTTGGCATGAATTTTTTCTCTTCAATAGCCACATACCCACGCTTCTGGATGGTTTCCAGCGTTGGGGCATATGTACTTGGACGGCCTATACCCAGCTCCTCAAGCGTCTTTACAAGTCTTGCTTCCGTATATCGTGGAGGCGGTTGTGTAAAGTGCTGCTTAGGCTCGATCTCCTGCTTATTTAAAGCATCTCCCGCTTGAAGCGGCGGCAAATACTTGTCTTCATCTGTAGTTCCGTCATCGTTGCCTTCTACATAAACCTTCATGAACCCGGGGAATGAAACCTTCGAACCAACAGCTCTGAATGTAGCAGTACCTGCAGCAATATCGACCGAAAGCGTATCCAGCAGGGCAGAAGACATCTGACTTGATACGAATCGCTCCCACACTAGCTTGTAGAGACGGAATTGATCACGGCTCAAGAACTCTTTGACCATTTCAGGTTCGCGTAATGCCGAGGTAGGACGAATCGCTTCATGCGCTTCCTGTGCTCCAGCTGCCTTTTTAGAATACTGCCGTGGGGATTCTGGCAAGAACTTCTCACCATACTTAGCTGTTATAAGCTCTTTAGCTTCATCCTGAGCGGTGACAGAGAGACGCGTGGAGTCTGTACGCATATAAGTGATCAAACCTACGGTACCTTCTTTACCGAGTTCCACACCTTCGTATAGCTGCTGTGCAACAGACATTGTCTTAGCGGCACGGAATCCAAGCTTTCGAGCTGCTTCCTGTTGTAGGGAGCTGGTGGTAAAAGGAGCCGAAGGATGACGTTGTCTTTCCTTCTCCTTCACATCACTCACCTTAAAAGATGCGTTCTTAATGGCTTCAAGAACCTCCTGAACATCACTTTCCTGGTTCAGTTCTTTTTTCACACCATTCAGCTTATGAAACTTAGCTTCAAAGACGGAATCCCGGATTCCAAGCTTCGCTGTTATGCTCCAATATTCGGTGGGTACAAAAGCGGAGATTTCATTCTCACGATCCATAATGATCTTCACGGCAACGGATTGTACACGTCCAGCAGATAAACCTTTTTTGACTTTCTTCCATAATAGAGGGCTAATCTTGTACCCTACCAGTCGATCCAGAATACGTCTAGCCTGCTGTGCATTCACGAGATCCATATTAATCTTACGCGGTGTCTTAAAAGCATCTTTTACCGCTTGTTTGGTGATCTCATTAAAAACAACTCTGCATTCTTGTGTATTATCTAAATCCAGCGCATGCGCCAAATGCCAAGCAATTGCTTCCCCTTCGCGGTCAGGGTCAGCTGCGAGATAAACTTTTTTAACTTTTTTACTAGCGTCTTTCAATTCCTTCAATATAGATCCTTTACCGCGGATAGTAATATATTTGGGACTGAAATCATTCTCCACCTCAACACCAATTTGACTCTTCGGTAGATCTCTAATATGTCCCATTGATGCCTTTACAATATATTTACTACCTAGATATTTGCCAATTGTCTTCGCTTTTGCAGGCGACTCGACAATAACTAATGCATCTGCCATAGACTCTTCCTCCTCGTTAACACTCGCACCTCTATATTAAATTACCTTATAAATAGCTCCTGGTAATTGTGTTACCGCTTTTTTTATGATTAAAGATAACAGAACTGAATGCAAATGTCCAAAATCCCATCCTGTTCTTACAAGCAGATCGTCCAATATAAAAGGGCCTTGATGCAGTATATGGTATAGGTGAGACTCCTCATTTGTCAATTTCTTTTCAATCATAAAGTCGTCTGCTGTCTGTTCGGTAGTGCTATTATTCCCTGTTTTTATTACGTTTGTCGGCAAATAAGAAGTATATTCTTCTATAATATCTAATCCACTGGTTACCAGCTTTGCACCCTGTTTGATAAGCTCTAACGCCCCTCTGCTTTTAGGTGATGTAATAGGTCCAGGCACTGCGAAGACATCCCTTCCAGCTTCCAAGGCAGCATCGGCTGTAATAAGTGATCCACTGCGACTGTCAGCCTCCACGACCACTGTCCCCCGTGATAAACCTGCTATGATCCGATTACGCTGTGGAAATAATCCAGGATGACTTTTAGTTCCAAGAGGATACTCTGTGATGACAAGCCCTTCCTGAGAGATACGCCGCTCCAGCTCAATATTCTCAGTTGGATAGACTTTGTCCAACCCTGTTGCCACTACCGCTATCGTCCCTCCACCGCTTCTTAGCGCCGCTTCATGACAAATGCTATCGATCCCCCTCGCAAGCCCGCTAACCACCGTTAGACCTGCTGCACTAAGCTCCTCCGCGAGAATCTCCCCTACCTTTCGTCCATATGCTGTTGGCACACGAGTGCCAACCATCGCCACACTAGGAGTTGATAACAGTTCCAATCGACCTCGATAATAAAGGATCCACGGTGGCTGTGTCGTCTCCTTCAACAAAACAGGATAAGCCGCATCAAACACAGTTACCATCTTCACTGCACATTCTTCCATTAATAAGCGCCTTTTGGCGATCCACTCTAACGTATATATGGAAGCAAGATAATTCGACAGCTTTCTGTTCAATCCGATCGTTTCCCAATCTTTTGCACTACAGGAAAATGCTCGTTCTGACATTAAGCCGGCTCTGCGGATCTTGTCGATACTCTTCCAGCCAATCCCCTCCACTTCATTAAAACCAAACAGCAGATCTTTTTCTTCCATATAAGCTTACTCTCCTTTAATGGAAGGGTTAGCCTTCCCTATTTTGTAACATGAATTTGATGAATGCAATATTATCTTGTAATTCAATATTTTTCTATGTTAAAAAAACAAAAAAAGCAACCTTTCATCCCTTGGATAGGAACAAAAGGTTGCTTACCTCTGAAATAATTATACACGAAAGAAGCCCACTCGCGTAGAGTGAATTCCTTCAATTAAATAAAATAATTAATGCGTTGTAAATGCGCTAAGAATACCGCGTTCTTCAAGCACACTCACAAGCGTTGAGCCCATTTCGGCAGGTGTAGGAGCGACCTTGATTCCGCACGATTCAAGTACGGCAATTTTCTCACTCGCTGTTCCTTTGCCTCCGGAAATAATAGCACCCGCATGCCCCATACGTTTGCCAGGAGGGGCAGTAGCACCGCCAATAAACCCTACAACCGGCTTAGTCATATGCTCACGAATCCACTCTGCTGCTTCTTCCTCTGCGGTTCCGCCAATTTCACCAATCATGATGACTGCCTTTGTACCCGGATCCTCATTAAAAAGCTTCAGAATATCAATAAACTCCGAGCCTTTAACAGGGTCTCCGCCAATACCTACAGCTGAAGATTGCCCGATTCCACGCGTGGTCAGCTGATGAACAGCCTCATAGGTTAGAGTTCCGCTGCGCGAGACAACACCTACATACCCTGGCATATGAATATAACCCGGCATAATTCCTATTTTGCATTCCCCAGGAGTGATAACTCCCGGACAGTTGGGTCCGATCAATACAGTAGAGCGCCCCTCCATATAACGGGACACCTTTACCATATCAAGCACTGGAATCCCTTCGGTAATACAAATCACCAAGTCGAGTTCTGCGTCCACGGCTTCCATTATGGAGTCTGCTGCGAATGCTGGCGGTACATAGATTACACTAGCGGTTGCGCCTGTAGCCGCCTTAGCAGCTACAACAGTATCGAATACCGGAAGGCTAACCTCACTGCCATTTTCAAGCGTGATATTGACAGATGTTCCACCTTTACCCGGTGTTACCCCTCCAACCATCTGTGTTCCATAATCCAGCGCACCTTTAGTATGGAACAAACCCGTTGATCCTGTAATTCCTTGCGTGATAACTTTCGTATTTTTATCTACAAGAATGCTCATGCCTTAAGTCACATCCCTACTTATATTGTCAAATACGATAACTGGCTTCCTAAATCAGGCCATTATTGCACAAGAGACACAATCTTACGGGCACCGTCCGCCATAGAATCAGCAGCAACAATATTAAGTCCCGATCCAGCCAAAATCTGCTTGCCTAATCCAACATTTGTTCCCTCAAGACGCACAACCAGCGGTTTGGTCAAACCCAGTTGACTAGCCGCTTCTACAACACCGTTAGCGATAACATCACAGCGCATAATACCGCCGAAAATATTAACAAAAATCCCGTTCACCTTTTCATCCGATAAAATGATTTTAAAGGCTTCTGTTACCTTCTCGGTCGTTGCACCGCCCCCTACATCCAGGAAGTTGGCGGGTTCGCCCCCATAATACTTAATAATATCCATAGTCGCCATCGCGAGACCTGCACCGTTTACCATGCACCCAATATTGCCATCAAGCGCAATATAGCTAAGGTCATACTTCGAGGCTTCGATTTCCTTTAAATCCTCTTCATCCAAATCCCGCAGCTCTAGAATATCCTTATGACGGAACAAGGCATTGGAATCAAAATTCAGTTTGGCATCCAGTGCCATCACATTCCCATCCGCAGTCACTACCAATGGGTTAATTTCGGCAATAGAGCAATCTTTATCCACGAAAGCTAAATATAGCGCTTGCATGAATTTCACAGTTTTGCCTACCAGCTCATTGGGAATAGAGATGCTGTAAGCCAGCTTGCGCGCCTGGAAAGTCTGCAAACCCACTGCCGGATCAATGATCTCTTTAAAAATTTTCTCCGGATGTGTTGCAGCTACTTCTTCAATCTCAGTACCGCCTTCTTCAGAAGCCATCATGACCACTCGGCCAGTTCCTCTGTCAACTACGATACCAATGTAATACTCCTTAACAATTTGACAACCCTCTTCAATGAGCAGTCTTTTTACTACCTTACCCTCCGGTCCAGTCTGGTGAGTTACTAGAGTCTTTCCAAGAATCTCAGTTGCGTAACTACGCACCTCATCGATATTCTTAGCAACCTTTACTCCTCCAGCTTTACCGCGTCCACCTGCGTGAATCTGAGCTTTAACTACAACAACCGGTGTGCTCAGTGACTCTGCGGCTTCTACCGCTTCCTCCACTGTATAAGCTACTTTTCCATTCGGTACGGCTACACCGTACTTCTTAAGCACTTCTTTTCCCTGATACTCGTGGATATTCATAGCGGTAGCCTCCTAAAGTAGCGTGGTGACTAAACAGGCAGCCTGTCGTCATCTCGCTTTCCGTTTTGATTGCCGCGGGGTTAGGGATAGGCTGATGTTATACATGCAGCACTATTCCGGAACCAGCAGAAACTGATCTACCACTCGTAAAAAGAATGGCACTATTTCTGCAAGAGACATTGTGTAAATCTATAAGACTAAGCTTATATTTACCTATATGCCATACAAAGGAACCCAGAATAGTGTAACATGTTTTTAAAACGCTTACCTTAAATATATTCATGATTTGTACACATTTTTTCGCTTGATTTCATGCCGAAATGCGAACGATCGCATTGACTCCTTACTACGCTTACTTTTTACTATCTTGGATATTAGCTTCGTGAACACGATTCAATAAGTCTTTAAACTGATCAAGTAGCTCTATGGATTCATTATTAGTCAGTGTCGTTTCTTCCATCATTTTGCCGGGAATACACACGGCATCACTTTGGAGTGCCCAGCCTTGTTTCGTTAGTGAGATTAATACTTTTCGCTCATCCTGCATCGAGCGTTCACGTATAATCAGGCCTGCGGCTTGCAAGCGCTTCAATAGCGGAGTCAGCGTTCCTGAATCCAAAAATAACGCCTCACCAATCTCTTTCACTGTACATTGCTGCCGTTCCCATAACACAAGCATTACTAGGTATTGGGAGTAAGTTAAACCGATCTTATCCAAATACGGTTGGTACAGCTTTGTAATCTCACGCGAGCAAGCATAAATGGTAAAACAGAGCTGATTCTCGATCAGCAGCTCTGGGGTTGTAGTCATTTTCTGCATATCTTCTTCACTCATTTTCATATTTATTCACCCGCCTTATCTCTTTATTTTATCATAATTCACTCACACATCATAATAATAGCAAAAAATTAATTTGACTTTTATATTAATTGTGATAAATTAGATTGTACACAAACTAATTAATGAATAGGAGAGATTTATTATGATGACAATTCAACAAAAGATGTATGAAACAACAGTTAAAGCGGTTGGGGGAAGAAACGGTTATATAGAATCAGAAAGTCCTAAACTCAACCTTACGATCAGTACACCACGCGAAATGGGTGGTGCCGGTGGTGAAGGTACTAATCCTGAACAATTATTTGCAGCTGGCTACTCCGCTTGTTTTGACAGTGCCCTAAACATGGTTGCTCGACTTGGCAAAGTGAAGATTGAAGGCAGTGAAGTTACGGCTACTGTTAGCTTTGGTAAAGTTGAAGATGGCGGGTTCGGCATTGCGGTTAAGCTTGACGTGCTGGTTAAAGGCGTTGACAGAGAAACCGCAACATCTTTGGTAGAAGCTGCCCATGGCGCATGTCCTTACTCCCGTGCTACTCGTGGCAATATCGAAGTAGAATTGAATGTACTGTAAGAAATTATAGAGAAAAATGTATGTGAAATTCACTAAACGATCTAACCTTCGTTTGAATACGTGGCATTTCGCATTCGAAGTAGCTAACGGACACAGTTGATCTTAAACGCAACTTAATCCCATATTTGGAATGCTATCGGACCTCATGGAAGCTATTGGAATGAAAATCACCCAATATAACCTTCTTCCGAAGGAATAGCGTCTCCAGAGTCCGAACCTACGCTCCAAGGGCTAAAAACTTGCAAATAACGTCCTCTAGGTCCGTTCCGTAAACATCAGAGGATAATAATGATTCGGCGGTGTTCGTAACTAACGGTCCATAATATAGAGCAGCGATTCTCCCATAACGGGAATCGCTGCTCTTTTATCTTTATTCCTCCGCTATTACCTGCCGATCCAGATTACGGTATTGCACAGCTTCCGCGAGATGTGCAGAAGAAATATCCTGTGCACCCTCTAGATCAGCTATGGTACGGGATAGCTTAATAATCCGATCATGCGCTCGCATGCTTAGACCTAAATTCTCCAAAATGTCATACAGCATTTGAGCACTCTCTCGGTTTAGGCTCGCATATTTCCGAAGGGAAGCACCGGAAAGTTCACTGTTCCATGAAATCGCCAGTCGTTTGTAACGTTTAGCTTGGATGGCCTGAGCAGCCAACACCTCCGCACGCATATCTGCTGACGATAAAACATGCCCCTGCCGATCCCATTCCTTCGGGCGGGGAACATCAACCTGTAAGTCGATCCGATCCAATAAAGGACCAGATATTTTTGCCCGATATTGGGCAATCCTGGCAGGACTACAGGTACAATTTTGCTGGGAGATACCGCTTCCAAAAAAGCCGCAGCTGCACGGATTCATCGATGCAGCGAGCATGAATTTGGCAGGAAAAGTAAAGGAAGCTCGGGCACGACTTATAGTAACCACCCCATCTTCGAGGGGCTGTCGCAGCACTTCAAGTACATTCCGAGAGAATTCTGGCAATTCATCCAGAAACAGAATACCTCGATGTGCAAGACTTACCTCACCTGGCTTGGGAATACCGCCCCCTCCAATTAATCCGGCAGAAGATATCGTGTGGTGTGGAGAACGAAATGGACGACTTCGCAGCAAACCGTTGTGTGCATCCTTCAAATTTCCAGCCGCACTAAAAATTTTGGTTACCTCCAGCGCCTCACTGTCCGACAATTGCGGAAGGATACTGGGAAGGCGTTTGATCAGCATCGTTTTGCCTGTGCCAGGTGGACCGATGAGCATAATATTATGCATTCCTGCAGCCGCGATAGTTAGTGCTCTTTTCACATGTTGCTGTCCAAGCACATCACTGTAATCATCCATTATTTCATTCGCTTCGGAAGAAGCAGCCTCAGAATCAGAATATATAGGGTTATATTTGAGATGCTCTACAGAAAGAACAAGCACCGGAGGTTGTTCTTTTGCCCCCGCCCCCATACTCACGGATACAGGAAAAGGAAGTAGTGATCCTTCAGATTCTTCTATAGGAACTAGCTTATCTATAATCGGACCAAAGCTGGCCACAGGTTCAGCAGCATTCACTAACGCTTGCAAATGGTTGAGGGTGTAAACATTCATGCCACTGATTAAAGCAGCTTCTGCCGCATTGCCCTGCGGGAGCAGAACGGCTTTAAACCCGCTTTTACGCGCTGCTTCAACCATCGGCAGCACACCCGATACCGGACGCAGACTGCCGTCGAGCGCAAGCTCTCCAATTAAAAGCATCTCTTGAGCTGAAGGCATAATCAACTGGCCACTAGTTATCAGTATGCCTAAAGCAATCGCTAGATCAAAAGCGGAACCTTCTTTACGCAGGTCAGCTGGGGCAAGATTGATCGTAATACGCTGCTGTGGATAGCGGTAACCGCAATTTTTAACGGCAGCCCTAACTCGTTCAACAGCCTCGCGAATTGCTGAATCTGGTAAGCCAATGATATTCGTCTGCGGCAATCCATTTGCAAGATCGATTTCCACACCAATCATTACCCCTTCAATCCCATACAGACACGCGCTAAACATTTTCCCATACATAATAAAAACACCTCATCTCCTGAAATACACCCTAATTTGGGGTGTCATAGCTTCAAGAAAAAAGGTGCTTCCTTATTTGATGGTTTTCAATCCATTCAACTTTGAAACATTGTATTCCCTTCTGTATCAAGGGTTTAGGTCGCTTTCTTTCTCGCTAATTCTCACATTAAATAACTCCTATTCAATCCATTAATATTGTGTCATTGTGGGCAAAATGTGGGCGATCACAATAACCTTAATACATCAGTGTCTCTTCTCAGTCATAAAGGTTTCAAGCGATGTTAGGGAAGAGATCACACTTTGCAATTCAAGTGCTGCTTCTTCCTTAGAACATCCGTTTTTTATTTCAAGTTGCATGAGAACATGCAGTACATCACTTTTAATTTTGGACATCATATATAAATATTTTGTATTGCTATGACATTCCATAACGAGTATCCTCCTAATCAAAGTGTATGTTATAATTCCTCGAACGCTATCATCTCGAAAAGGAGATAGATTTGAGTGAAGCTCTCCCGCGGGAGATGCCGACTGAGATACCTGTTAGCTAAATCTAAAATGACACAAGCCGAATTGTCTCGTAGGACTGAATATTCTCCACAACAGATATCGAACTGGGTTAATAATCGAGAAATGATGTCTTATGACGCTGCCGCCACAATTTCTTACGTTCTCGGCTGCCAAATGGAAGATTTGTATGAGCTAATGCTGTTACCCTGAGCCGGTCGGCTCTCCCAAGGGTTTATATAGCCATAACTATAGATTTTTCATCTCATTTAAACGAAATCACCTCTATTTTTAATTTAAATAAGAAAACCTGTTCGATTATTGTATTATTTATCTCTGGAAAATACTGTCGCTAATTGTCGAACTATCATTCGGTAATTAAATACAAACTTTAACAATTAAGACCAAGTTCATATAACAAGGGGTGAACCTTAATGAAAGAAGATAAACAAGCTGAACTCGAATGTTTTACTGAGGTGATTCTCAAAAAAGGAGTTTATGATTATTATCCCACTGTAATTGAATTAATAGCATCCATTGTCGAAAGTGAAAGAACACCATTCGCAAAATTACGGGCTGTTAAAACAGTTCTAAAAGCATTGTCAAAGATAATTGAAACTATCTGATAATATCAAATAGCAGCCGATATTCATTTCGTTTTAACGCAATAAAAATACAAAAGTCCTAATAATGATTGGTTGAAGACTCATATAATTTCATTATGACGAAAAGCAATACAAAAGTCCTGACTCATTTTTTGATTTATTAATTGTAGGTTTGAGAATAATCTAATATTTTGTCCAGTAATCGATGTTGCTGCCATCGACGCCCCATTGCACCTCTTTTTGTGTCGTCTCGAACCTTTTAAATCGAGGATCAGGCCTTTCCCATCCCTCAATTATGATCGCCATCTCGGGCGGCGTGTTTGAATTCCACTCGATGTAATTTTCTTCAACCAGTTCCTGTAATGCTGCTTTAATTGGTACCGGCATGCGTCCGCTCAACCTTTCGAGCTCTGGCAAAGATGGCATGTGGGCGTGATGATTCGCTGAGTGGGTCATAATCATAAGCAACTTCCGGGCTGTATCACTAAGCAAGAATAACACCTCCAAAAATAAGAACATTTGTTTGCATTATAACTGCTATAAGCGTTTTGGGCAATGATTCTAATTTATTAAAATAACGTAAAAAACCCGCAAACCAGTATTAGGTTGCGGGTTTTTGCAATAATTTCTGAAACGCCAGCTCTTGAATTATTCATTAAGCCCCCAGCCAAGGTAATTCGAAAAATGCCGGACGACTGGTTTAATTAGCTTTATTCATGTGAATTACTATACTTCCATCTTCCTGATAAATGATATTGTTGGATATTGGAGATAATCCGAAGTTATGAGCACCACTAGTGGCCGACTTCTTCTCCGTTTCCCGTTTATTCAATTCTTCACGCACAATTCGCCGGATCATTTCTTCGTCGATGAGGTGCGTTTCTTTAGACTCTTTAATTTCAACAGGATTAGTATTAATGACTTCAGGACCTGCCATCCCAAATGAGTATTGCGGTAAATTAATATCATGGTGATGAACGATTTCTGGTTGTTTGTCCATTCTCATTCCCTCCCTAAAACTTCTGGCAGATTATGCCGTATAATATGGTAATATGAAACCAAGGAGTGATTCTCTTGAAAAAAGCAATTATTGGACTTGTAGCAGGAATGTTGATTGGATCGGCAGGAATGGCCGCAGCCGCGACCACACCAACCGTTCAGGCTGCCCTTGCAAAGTTCACATTTTCTGTTGATGGCCAGAAGCAAACGCTGAAGAATGATCCACTTGTATATAAAGGCACTACATATCTACCAGTACGCGAAGTAGCTGAAATAACAGGCTATGGGCTGGAGTATGACAACACGAAAAAATCCATTGATCTTAAGTCGAAAGGAGGAACTGGAGTGAGTGCTACAGAAAACTGGATTACCCTCGATGAACTTAATGATCGAGGAGTAACCATTACGGGAAATTTGACAGATACTATGATTCTAAAAAATGAAAAACTAACATTGGAGATACCTTTGCCAGTCGTAAAAAAAGGAGTCTACTCCGCAAAGACAGACCTTGGAAGTATTGAATTTAATTTTAGCGAAACTGGAACGAAAATTAACTTAGAAGACCTTAAAGCTGCTGGAATCATTCAATAGTTACCTCCGCCTCTCGATGCCACAAATATTTGAGAAACTACAGTAGCCGCTATGCGCCCAAGATTATTGGGCGTTATTTTTATGGAATGATACTGCCCTCGATTCACCTTCCCGCTCCCATCTTTGCTTAGATACGGTATGATATCAATATCCTCTCCGCTAATATCCGTGAAGGGAACCGCATTTCCATCCACCTCTATAGTTATTGCCGTTGGTACTGGCCCGGCATAAATCCCGTATTCAATTCCGTGCGTGTGCGCTGGGATCTGGTGTGTATGCTCCATGTTATGGGTATGGCTCATATCGTGGGTATGATTCATGTCATGGGTGTGATCCATGTCATGCGTGTGGTCCATATCGTGCGTGTGGTCCATGCTGTGAATATGGTCAGGAATATTAAAAACATGTCTATGAGAAACGAGACCGTGCGCATGATTATCTGCACCAACAAATGTGACGAAACCACCTCCAGGAGTTGAAAGTTGCGTTCCTGATGCAATACCGTGATTATGTGCTCCTACTCGCTGTGAAACTTCTGGAACTCCGTAATTGTAGTCAATATCCCATAGTTGTTGTCCGACATCAGTGTTGATTTGTCGCCCGCCCGATGCTGTTGTATCACGAGTGCTCGGCCCTGCCGTATCCCTTGTACTTGGTCCCGCAGTATCTCTCGTGCTCGGACCCGCTGTCTCCCTTGAGCTCGGCCCAGCTGTTTGTCTGGTACTTGGTCCTGCTGTTTGTGTACTGCTTGGACCGGAAGAGACTGACGGGGCCGAGGCAATTGCCTTACTATAAGCCCGAAACGCCTCCACCTGAAACGACAACATGACTTTGTTGATCCGCGCTGTCTCCTCTGGAACATAGAACTTTAGGATGGCTGGGTGTGTGGGATCCGCATTATCTGCAAAATCGCGTGTATCAAGATTTGTAGCCCCTTGAGCATAAGAATCGTTTATGTGCTGCCTGTTCTGTAAGTCCGCAATGCTTCCAGCTATATCCTCTATTCGGTTGGCGATCTCGATCTGAACATCACCGGGAGCTCCGATCATATCCCCTTTACCAACATTAACAACCCGAGCAATAAAGTCCTCTCCAAGCTCGTCATCCTTCACTCTGATTCTTGCACCCGTCTTAAACTTATATATTTGCTGACCAGTCAGACGATGGATTTCAGATGCTCCAACGCTGTAGGAGATACGGGGCACTTTTAGCTCATTAAGAAGTGTCTGACAGCGTGCAAGTAGTGTCTCTGCATATTCAAAGCGTCTATCTACAAAGATGGATGAAAGTATACCGTGCTCAGCTTGAGCTGCTGCATCTTCTATATAAGGTAACCCGCCGTTGATATCTGCGAATGTCAGTTGATTAACACCTTCACCGAATCCAAGACCATATAGCCGAGTACATAGGTTAGTTGGATCCACTACCTTCTCAATCTCAGTCATGTTTACACCGTACCGAATGTAAGCCGTAACCTCTTCATTTGGCTCCACAAGGTTTAGAGTCCACGGAAATGATGTGGTGTCCCAAGTCCATTGATATTCAGAGTCGAAAGGCTTCGGCACTGAGAACAAAGCCCCGAGCAGTGTATCGTTTTCCCAATTGTATTCAAACTGCCGACCGAACCCGACTGTTCCAAGTTTCCAGCGTGGTACAACTTGCTTCGATAAAATGTACTGAATTACTTGATTAGTGTATACGCCAAGGTTGCCGACTGTATGAGATTGAAATAATACGTCATTCAGCAAGGTAGCCAGTACATGCTCACACTCATATTTGATGACTGGTCCACTCTGGTTCCGGTTCATGGTATTCGGTACAATGCGGAATAACTCCACTCGCTCGTTATTGTCATATAGTTCTACGAAGTAAAACGGCTTACACTCGGCGTTCTTGGGATCATCTCCCGGTAAGCTGAAGGCAGCTGTCCATAACGAGTTAAGTGGCATGCTGTATTCGATGTTAAATGCGTTCTCAAGTAAAGCCACACGCCGCATCTGAGCGTCATAAATTGTTACTGGTGCTTTAGGCATCTAGATTCCCCCTATATAAATTTATCCCGGTGTGTAATCCGGATTAATATCTCACGGCCAGTTGCCGGGTCTGTGTAGACAATGTTGTTATTGCCAAGGTTAAGATCGAAGAAATCTCCGTCCATCATGTGCAGGGCGTTCTGTCCGTTTTTGGTAAACGTGAGATTTTTAGAATCAATAACTATGCGATCACCCGGTGCAAATGATCCGGTGAATACGATCTCGTCCATGTGGTACCGGCTCCCGTTTGCGGTTAGCGTACCAATACCGTGCATGATGGCTTGGTGTAGTCGTTCGCGGATAAACGTAGCCTTCATGCCGCCCTCTCCGGTCATCTTGGCAGCGAAACTTATCTCCCGTACAAATGTTGCTTTCAATCCTCCCTCACCATGTAGAGCCGCTGATCCAGTTGCAATGATGTTGGCTCCAGCTTTCAGATTGCCATCACCACGCAGGACAGCACTCCCGAACACAAATACTGAAAATTCACGGTTAAAGGCAATACGGTTAAATGATCCTCTATTAAACATAGACACGCTCCTTTACCTGAAAATAAAATAAGCCCCACCATTCAGGCAGGGCGTACTAATTGCTAAGTCATTATTTAGTCGTTCCATCCCTCTTACTAAACGCTAGTTCAAACAATCCCGTTGCCGATAGTCCAGCTAGACCACCCGCCCATAATCGAAGCACTAAGCCTAACTCTGTAAACGGATAAGCAACTGCGCCGATCAACAGGCCGATGACTAACCCAATCAAGGGCAATATATTTTTAGGCACGTTAAACGAAGTCTTTACGAACTGCACTCCTGCCAACACAAAAACGGCGATCACCGAAGCGAACGCCAGTACATCGGTTAAGTTTTGATTTTCCATACTTTACTTGTCCCCCTTTTGTTGTGCTGCCAGCCCAAGCCGATACAGAATTGTAATTATCCGTGCTTCCGAATATGTTGCTGATCCCGGTGTATCAATAACTGGCTTGCCATTGAGGACCGAAGGCGTGCATGCGAATGCCTTTAAAGCTTCATGCGACCATACAGGTGGGTTGGTGTTCGTCAACTCTAGCAGTATTGTGCCCAGTTCCTTAATCTCCGCAGCCTGCTTAAGAGACTGTTCTTTAAGAACATCTTTGCTATTGGTCAAGCCTGTTACGACTTTCGATAGTTCCTTCACTTGTTCTTCAAGTTCTGCAACCCTACTCATATCTTCTTCCTCCCCTTTTAGTCGATCTATAATAGCCGTCGCTTTTGCCATAGCGATCTCTGACGGCTTAGCACCCGCACGTAGTTGTGAGGTTGTCATTCCAAAAGTGATTTGAAAATGTGGTGCATCCTTAATCGAGACAAAATCACCACCCCATTCAAAACCAAGAGCTTTAGCCTCCTGAACTACCTCCGTCCAATCAGCTACCTTGTCACCATCACCGTCACGTTTTAAATCCCATGATACCTGTTTCCCATCTGGTAGTAACAATGCGAAGTCGATAGCTAGTCCAAAATTATGATAACTGGTCCCGCCCTTAGCGTTGGTCACGATGTTTCCTGGCTTAGTGCGCCCCTGTGCATATAAAGCGTCTTGTTCGGCAATTGTACGTAACCCTTGAGTTATCAAGATATGCACTCCCCGAGCGTAACAGCGTTCAATTAAAACTGTTGCAGCTGCTAAAACTACGGGATGTAAACCAATCAATCTCGTAGATGATTTACTCTTTACTTGATCCAGCGTCAACATCGTTCTTCCCCTCCTTCTTTCCACCAGATTTAGACTCCAAGACTGCAACAGCATCCCGCAGGATTGGCGGCATAGGTAAGCCCATTTTCCCAGCGTTCTCAATAATGCTCAAAAGCTCGTTTGCCAAATAAAAAAACACTACTGCATCCCGCAAGTAGTGCATGTCACCGAGTACAACGTCTATGAAATGAGCGACCACAACAAACATAAAAATGGATACTTTTTTCGCCACACCAATGTAACCCTTCATACTTCTTAATTCTCCGTTTATCCAGGCGGCGATCCATCCTGTTACAAAATCTACGCATACTAACACAAGAAGTGCTTGTAACATAACAGTCCATCCTCCCCAAATGTATCCAACAACAACGCCTGCTGCTGTTGATACAGCTTTTATGATTTGAGCCTTGTCATCCATACGCCCCCGCCCCTTCTATCTCTGATTTTAAAAATAGCCCCCGGGGATCCGAGGGCAAAATAAAAACGCCTCAATGGGCGCCAACTTTATTTATTCTTCTTCAGCAAGGAATTCAAGTCCGCTATCAACCAAAATTTCTTTTACTCCTGGTCTCAAAGTCGATGGAACCTCAATATATTTGGTCTTACCTAAGATTACGCGCTGTGCGAAAAACATAGCCATCATGATGTCACCCCCTTTCCTCTTTGACATGAACCAGTAAAAAATGCGCGCTATCATTGGTATATCTGCATTGCCATCTCAGCAATGATATCCTCAATAAAATCGGCACGTTCAGTTATTGCGTTGTTCTGAGCTTTTAAGAGCATATTTTCTTTTTTTAGCATCTCAATTTCTGAGAGTTCTCCGGGCTTTGTCCTTTCTGCAATCTCTTCTTGTGTTAAGCCTTCGACCCATAGGTTATCTGGTTGTAGTGGGGGAATAGGCGCTTCCTTTACTGGTTCCACCTCTTGGCTAAAGTACCATTCGTTATATGCTGCCTGATACTCATCAAGTTGAACTTGATATGCATTCCATGCGACCAAATCAAATCGCGGATGATACAATCCGGCGGGCAACGGAATGCCTACGAGATAACCGATGAGCTCTCTAGGCTGTTCTGGTTCTTCGGATACGTCCAGCTCATCTTCAATCTCTTCGTCTTCCGGCAGCTCAGGCGCTTTTTCTGGCTCTGGCTGGGCATAAATAGGGACGACCCCTGTTAATGAGTCGTCCGGTTCTACGTCCTCTATATAGAAACCTTTTAGGTCTACTTTAGGTATCGCTTTGTTCATGATATCCCTCCCTTAATCTAGTGGAAACCGCAAACCATCAAAGAGTACGTTGCGTTTACTCGGTACTGATAACTGCACAATACCGTCTATACCTACATATACCCCGATGGCTGAGGGTGATAATGCCCCAGTATCCCCCCAAGATGTTGTAGGAAGATTAACAAAACTTAATGGTCGAAAGCCCGCAGGTAAATTCATAATAATCGTCCCACCCGGTGCATCGATAACGTTGTAAAAAGCAAAACCTTTAAATTCTACATAATTACCGTTCTTACGATAGGACAGTTGATTTCCCGTAAACCCATTAAGGAGTGTAGAGGGAGTAATCCATGGACCTGCATCCTTTTCCGCTTTCTTAGCAGCTAACGTACTAACAGCTGAGCTTATCTCTATTACTGCGTCTGTTAAATCATGTAACTGTGCCTTCTCAGTGGCTGCGTAAAACCCGGATACACTTGGTACTGGTGATTTATCCAGTTTAATATAAGAGACACTGTAAGAGGCGCTAGGATCGTAGTCTGCTGCTGGAATAGTAGCTAACTGTTTTCCGAAGGCTGAGACAAAATCAAGAACCATCCATCTGTCGTCTTGTCTGCTATCCCTAAAAATACGCAGTATCTTATCCGCTCTGTATTTTAGGGTGTTTCCAATCAGCCCCGCGTTATTGAGGTGGTACTTATTCCCTGTTGATTCCCATACCGGGGTTGCACGCTCACGTGATACATACCCACTACCTACCTCTATAAAGTTATCTCCTTCAAGTAGTGACAGGCTGCCATCTTCTTGAACTGTCTCCATAGTTACGGCTGCAAGGCGGTATAAAAGTTGATATCTACCAGTCAGGCTATCATTTGATGTTAAAGGGACTACGAATACTCCCGACGCTTCTACTATGCCTCCAGCATCATTCTTTTTCGCCCACGCTTTTGTTCCAGTTCCTGAGTATACGTTTGTTGCTGCTGGCTGACCATCTGTGTACATCCTCCATCCATTAAAATAAGCCTTAATTTCGTCAGATGTAGGAGTGTAGGAGTCTCCCCAACCGGAGTCACTGTTGGCAATCGTCACTTGAAAAAGTTTGGTTGCAGGTCCGATAAGAGAGTATTTATCCGCTGCATCCCACGCATTTGCATACACAAGAGGAGTGCCGTTGTATTTTGAAACAAAATAGGATCCTGTCAGTGCTGTAGAATCTGAAATAGCAGTCGTTATACCAACTCTTTTGAACCCTGTGTAGTTAGAGGCGTTTCCCCACGGTAAGGTTCCGTCCAATGCCATCTCACGCCATAACTTCGTTACCTCATACCGTCCGTTAACCTCACGCAGTATATCCGGTTCGCTGCCATCCGTTGGGTTAGCGTGTAACTCTACTCCGCTAAAGGCGATAAGGCTGTCTTCACGGGGCTGGAATGGGGAGACCGTGCTGCCGATTTCGAGTTGCCAGTCTTTAAAATAGAAAGTGCCGATAGCTGTACACACTAAAGTAATATACAGAGTTGTATTAGCGCCACTGTTAAAAGTTACAGTTTGAGCCGTGGTACTGTTAACTACGTTTACTGCAGTATCTCCACCAACTACACGTATTGTAGCATTATGCTTTACCGATAACGTGTACACTGTGTTCGGAATAACTTCTCCTACAACTCTAGATACTTGATTAGCTGAACTCGAAGCGAATATTAAATCATACGGTCCGATTGGCGTGGCGATAGAACCAAGTAAGCTTGGCGTTGGCGGCAGCAGATTCTTCCCATACCGTCTCACCCACAACCCATCTACTCCATTAATACCTGGAGGCACATAAGGTAAGAGACGGTCTATAGCTTCGCCTGTGATTGTGGTTCCAATAGCTGCATAGTCTGCTGCGGATACGGCGTATAGGCGAATTTCATCCATGTATGTTACGTTTGTCCCACTTCCCGTAGATCCTGCTGTTAATCTATAGCCCGTTCCTAGTAAAGTGTTGTTGGTGGGTATTTTAAAATATACAAATTGCCACTGACCAAGCAACGAGACATTGATTGACATATTGTACCTAGCGGTCATAGTACCTACATCTCTTAGCGCGAGGTTAAGAGATCCATCTACATAGGACTCAATAAACACCCATCCCGCCATCACGTAGTATTTTGACGCATCTAGTGGTGTAGTGAAGTCTTTAGTTATATATGCGGCACCAGCAGACGGCGAAAATTTAAAGGCTGTGCTACCACTACGTTTTTGAGTCGATGATAGGGTGGTTGCGGTAGTTCCATTTTGTGTCCATCCTACTAAACTCTCTCCACTCCCAGCCCCACCAAGTAAATCTATTAACGTCCTACCCTGTATCTTTAATCCTTGTAGTCTAGCGTTCTTTGTTGCGTTTAGAATTTGCTGACCTGCTGATAGAATGACATCAGTTGTAGATTCCGAGGTTACTCCGGAAAGGTCCGTTAGGTTTTTGCGAAATGCTTCGTGATCGTAGGCGGTGTAATAACGGGCAACCTTCGAGCCGATAGCCCAAGCCTTTGGCGTCGTTCCATCAAATCCCCGCGTACACCCTGTTAGAGAATTCCCTGACTTTCCCGTATAAAGAATAGTCTCTGAACTCTCATCAGTTCCGATTGTAAACACGTTTGGGGCTGCTGGCAGCTTTGTTGCATCTACCACAGCTATTGTTGTAGCTGCTGCCGTGAGTGCCGCTGATAGCTCAGTTCCCGGCGAATTGGCTATCGCTGGATACATAGTTTGTTGTGCCAATAGATTCGCCCTCCTTAGCTTAAATCAATCGCGATTTGACCAACCAAAAATTTAAAAATGTCATTTACTAAAATGCTACGCGGATCACCTAATGGCCCATAATACAATAGGTTTCCGCCTGTTGCTGCGTCCCGAATTCCTATGTGCGTGACTTGCCCCCATATAGCAGTTGCCACGGGGTATGCAATTTCTGCACTATTCTTAATTGTCTGAATGCCTCCAACAACCGCAGGAGCGCCAAAAGTTACAGCCTGTCGCGCGTAAGCTCCACCTGTCACCTCTTGACCTGTATCCGCTGCGGTGGGGTTACTCGTATATAAAGCGACGTGTACAGTTGTTGGGCGTGTGTAATTCGTATTTCTAAATACCTGATTCAGCAATGCACTAGCTAAATAATTTGATACGTTCAAGATTAACGCCTCCTATTCGATTTGATATTCATTTGTAATCCTGAAATTCGACAGAGTATTGAGCCCATTATTGGTTAAGGTAATAACTGCTTCCGAACGGATATTGCCGCCTGATTGAATAATCAGTGTAGTCGGTGAACTGGTGATTACTTGCTCCGTGATATGCTCTTGAACCGAATAAGCAAACGGGTCGAAAGCTACCAATTCCAGTTCGAACATACCAATGCTGTTATATATCAACCTCTCCAATGAAGCTGATCCAGCATATCTGACCAGATAGAACTTATCCGGTTCAAAAGCACGTCTTAGTTCCATTGTTCTGGGTCTACCATTAGCATCAGTCAGATGCCTTGCAAGAGCCCTTACCCGTTGTTGCAAACCTGCTGCACTTGGTAAATCGTAATTAGTACCATCCGCAACAAATGCACAAGAAAAAGAAAAGACGCGTTCCGTGAGGTCCGCGCCAAAGTCATATTGTCCGTGTTTACCAGCTATTTCTACATTCATATCTCGTGTGCTAGGGAGTAAGGGGTCTTTGGTCTCTTCAAGCACTCGAAACCCTAGATCTACGTCCCGAATACCTCCGAGAGTGATACTACTTGTCATGGTAATCCTAGCCCCCTTGTTGCCTGAGTGAGCGAACTCATTTGACGGCGTGATACATTGGTCTCTATTTGTTTGCCATCCAGATAAATGTTATTGTGCAAGACCATATCCCTATCACCCAGCAAACCGCCTTGCGTTCCATTGGAAGCTCTAGCATCATTCGCTAATGGTTGAATACGGCTGTCAATTGCACTAAGGCTTGGCGAGCTGAGATCCATAGCAGCGGCATCTGCCATGTCCTGCGCAGCACCTTCGACCGCTGACATTTGGCGTTCCATTCCTAGAGCCAAGCCCTTTCCAATAAACTCCCCTATCGCAATCATTACGCGGCTTGGAGACTTGATCTTTAGCGTATCCTTTATGCCATCTGTTGCCGCTTGAGCCGTGGCTGATGCCGCGTTGTTGATTGCTGCGGTGCCTGACTGCATGCCTTTAATAACACCATTGACGATCTGTAGACCGTAATCCTTGGCTTGAGCTTCCGCCCACTTCTTTTGTGCGGCCGTACCGTTAGCCAACAAGCTATTAAGATAGGCAATCTCATTAGACATGTTCGTCGATGATGTTGCCGCCTTTGCTGTTTTCCCCACCGTAGCAAGGATTTCATCCACCGCTGCCTTGATGCTGTTCTTCGTGCTGTTAAGCCCACTCAATAAGCTCTCACCGAAGGATTGACCAGCATCCTGCCATTTCGGATTATACTCTGTGAGTAGGTCGATCAGCTCCTGATTGTTACTGTCGAGCATCAAACGCCGTACCTCAGCTTGTAAAGCCTCTTCGGTGTTGAGCGCCGTGTAATGAGTCTTGGTAGAATCCATCTGAGCAGTAAGGCTGTCAGTAGTCGCTTGGGCTTTCTTCTCTTCTGTGCTCTTCTTAGTCTCATACTCCTGTTTCAGCAGCTCAGCCTTTTGTTCACCTTGTGTCTTAATCCGAGTCATTTCAGACTTCAGATCATCAATCTGAACCTGGCGCTGTTCCAGAAGGTGTTTCCGCTCCCGCTCGGCGAGCATATCATTAAGCTCTTCCTGTATCTTCGCTCTTGATTCAGCAGTATCGGCATCAGTTAATTCTTTCTGTTTGTCAGCAAGTTTCTTTTGGTAGGCAGCTTCTTCTGAGGCTTTGTCCTCAGCTTTAGTCAGACCCTCTATGCTGTCGATCTGATCTTGCAAGCCCAGTAGCTGCGCCTGAGTCTGAGCGTCAAGCGTCTTAATCATCGCTTGATATTCAGCGTCATATCCTGCGATGATGGCGTCTGATGCTGCCTTGTGCTGGTCAATGCGCTTTTGTAAGGCCTCTGTAGCGACCTTTTCCTCTGCTGAATACCGAGCCTTTAGAGCAGTTACGGCAGCTGTGCTAAGCGTTTCAATTGATTTGACCTGCTCGTCATATAGCTTTTTTGCTTCTGCCGCTGCTTCTTTGGCAAGATCAGTCCGGATCTTATTGACCTGCTTATCAATAGCAATGCGCTCAGTGGTGCCAACCTTATAGCGAGTTTGAAGCTTCTCCCATGCCGCAAGCTCCTGCTCAAGGGATATCTCATTGGCTTGTTTCTTAGCCTCGATGTACGTCTTGGAGGCTTCAAACTGCTTCTTGGCCTCAGCAGCAGCTTCCTTGGCGATCTGGTCATTTGCCTTTTTGATTGCAAGATTAATCGTCTGAATTTGGGCGCTGGTCTTGGCGTATGCAGATTTGACCTTTTCGAGTGAGGCGATATAAGCCGTTTCATCAAACTCACCCATTTTGTACTTATATTGAGCCGTATCTAAGGCCGCATTGAATGCTTTGTTTGCTTCCGCTGCTGCTTTAGTCGCTGCCGCCGCTGCTGCTTTCTGCGCTTTGGTTGCAGCTGCCGCAGCAGCCTTTTGAGCTTTTTCAGAAGCTTTATTTGCGTCCTTAGTTACTTTCTCCGCGGCTTTGGCAGCTGCTGCTCCAGTCTCACCAGTTAGCTGTTCGATTGCCGCTTTAGCCTTACCCTTAGAATTGTTTATCCCTACAGCAAGTCCCTCAGATATGTTTTCTCCGTAGCCGGTTGTCAGCCGGGAAGGCGAGTGAATACCAAAGAAGTTTTTAATCGAGTCACTGATTTTGGTGGCTACTTCTTTGGTTTTATCCACCACAGCGCTCGCCATACTGCCGATACCATTGACCAACCCTTGCATGATTTGTTTACCGATTTTAGCGAGGTCGATACCTTTGAAGAAAGACATGACCTTGCCCCATATACTCTCAATGACTCCTTGAATCGTGCCGAAGATATTTTTAACGCTACTGAGCATTCCTTGAAAGTTAGCAGTTATGCTATTCCATATGCCCTTTGCAACTCCAACAACCGCTTGGGATAACGACTCCCATATAGATGCACCCAATGTTCGGAGTCTGGTAAAAATACCAATTCCCTCAGTGAACATATTTTTAAAGAAATTGATAACTCCACTGACCATTTTAGAAATTAGGCTATTCGCAGATGACTGTAATCCCTTGAAAGCATTAACTATACCTTCGCCCATGCTCTTCATTAAGCCAACACCAGATTTTAATAGGTTGGTGAAGAGCGTCTTCAGTCCTCCGAGAAAGTTAAGAGTCATTAATCCCACGATGAAATCAATCGCACCACCGAGCAGCTGCTTAATGCCTTCCCACATCTTGCTCCAGTCCCCTGTAAAGAGTCCGGTGAAGATCTTAATGAGACCCATTATGATGTCTAAAGCGCCGCTGATAACATTCTTGATGGCTGTCCATGCCATGTCGATGATGAACAAGATGGCTGGCATAATGAATTCGATAACTTTTTTTATTGCATTAAAAGCGTTTGTCACTGCTTGCAGAATCTGTGTGCCGTTTTCGTCCCAGAACTTTTTAATCTTATCGATCTGTCCCATGATGAAATCGCCAATGACTCCCCATGCAGAAAGAGCGACACTTTTTATAGATTCCCACGCAGAATTTATAGCATTTCGCACGGTTTCGTTTGTGTTATAAAGATAGGTGAGTCCAGCCACCA
This sequence comes from Paenibacillus sp. FSL R5-0928, assembly GCF_037970385.1. Taxonomy (NCBI): domain Bacteria; kingdom Bacillati; phylum Bacillota; class Bacilli; order Caryophanales; family Paenibacillaceae; genus Paenibacillus; species Paenibacillus sp. FSL R5-0928. The sequence continues at coordinate 4,382,593 of NZ_CP150225.1, forward strand.
ACCCTGCGACACCTGCGATTATCAGCGCGACCGGACCCGTTAGCGCTGCGAATACTGGCATTAGAGCAGAAACCGAACTAACAACATGTCCAAGAATTACAAGCAAAGGACCAATAGCAGCAGCGATTGCCGCTATCGTGATAATCAACTTTTGCGATTCTGGACTAAGCGAACCGAATTTCTCAGCAATACTAGCAATTTTGTCGATCAGTGGTTGCATGGAATTGACTGCTTCTAGCACCACAGGCATGATAGCATCCCCGATAGTTATAGCGATATCGCTCAGTTTGTTCTTAAGAATCTGCATTTGACTGGCAAATGTTTTATAACGTTGCTCTGCTTCATGGGTTAGGGCCGAATTTTCATCCCATGCTTTATTTGATAGATCAACAGCCCCTGCGAACAACTCACTAGCATTACCTGCACGCAGTAAGCTGTCCCGAAGGCGGATTTCAGAGATGCCCATTTCCTCCAGCATGTTAATAGCGGAGGTTCCTGCTGAATCTGCATCACCTAGTCCGTTAATAAATGCACCAAGAGCACCGACAGCATCATCTTTGAATGCTTTACTGAATTGCTCTGATGTCATTCCCGCAATCTTACCGAAGTTCTGTAAATCAACTCCACCGTCAACGATGTTACCCATTTGAGTTTGAGTCATGCCTAAAGCATCCGCCAAGGCTTTAAATTCCTTGCTGTTGTTGTCTGCAAGTAATTGCAAATCTCTGAGTGACATGCCTGTCGCTTGTGTGAGAGCATCCATTTTGTTCATTCCTGATGCAGCTACTTGCATACGGACCATAACCCGAGAGATTGCCGAACCACCCATTTCCGCCTCAATACCTACGGATGATAGAGCAGCTGCTAAACCTAAGATATCAGCCTCAGACATACCAACCTGCGAGCCGGCACCAGCCAGTCGTAAAGCCATATCTGTGATTTCAGATTCTGTAGTAGCGAAGTTATTACCAAGTGCAACAATCGAGCTTCCCAGTCGGTCAAATTGGTCTTGTGGCATCTTAGTGATGTTCGCCAACCGCGCCAAGGCACTAGCAGCTTCGTCACTGGTCATATTAGTTGCAACACCTAAGTCAACCATCGTCTTAGTAAATCCGAGGATCGCGCTAGTTTTGATACCCAACTGTCCAGCCGCTTCAGCTACTCTTGCGATGTCAGATGCAGATTGAGGCATCTCTTTCGCCATATTGCGGACCCCATCACGCAACTGAGCAAACTCAGCCTCCGTAGCATCAACCGTCTTCCTCACACCTGCAAAGGCAGATTCAAAGTCAGATGCAACCTTAAGTGAAGCACCGCCGACCGCAACGAGAGGAACCGTCACGAGTGACGTCAAAGATTTACCCACATCAGCCATGCCCTTGCCGAACTTATCTACTGACTTCTGCGCTTGTTTCATTGCATCATCTAAGCCAGTGTTATTCCCCAAGATGTTAATGACTAGATTGCCAAGTAAACTCATGATTCCCCTCCTTCCGGCCGCTTGATGCGGCTACCATACTTCTCACGGAATGCCGCTCGGTCTGGCGTTTGATTGCCATCTCCCCGAACTCGGCGTTCCTTCTTCGGCTGTTCTTTCGCACCAAAAAGGCCGACCCCAATGCGGCCGACCAAGATGTTTGATTTATTCTCTTCATGCTCCATCCCGTAATCGTAGTACATCATGATCTGGGGAAAGGACATGTGATCTAACATATATTCAGGTGTTGCCCAGGAGTACATTGCACCCATTCGCGCAAAAATACGCCCCAGCTCTATTGGCTGGGGCTCACCTCGTTTTTTCCTGATTCGTCGCCTGCTCTCTCCTTCAGTGGAGCTAGAACGAAATCTATCAATTTTATTAATTGTTCAAAATCAGTGTTGTCAACAATCCATTCCTCAGTGATTTCAGGAAAAGATGGCTTACAGATACAAATGATTTGTTTGAGAACAGCGGAAAAGCTATCATCCCCACCATTCTTTAGTTTGTCTTGATCTTTTGCAATATCCAAAGTTACTCGGGAAGGAATGCGAGATACATCAATGCTCTTCCCGCTCAGAATAACGATACGTTCGGCAGGGACAACTTTATCTAAGTCAAGAATTGTTGGTTGTTTTGACATTATTATTACACTCCCTGTTCATCGTAGATTTCGAATAGTTGTTCGCCAACAGCTCTGGATGAATCTAAAGTACCGTTCATTCGAATTGGCGTCATTGCAGGATCCTCGGCATCCGCTTCAGGAAAGGTGATATTTAAGCCACCTTCTGGTGTAGCTTTGTAGATTGTAATCTGAAATTTCTTGCCTTCATCATCATAGTTAGTGATTCGAGCAACGCGCGGCTTGAAGGTACCCAGACCTCCTGAGAGGAAACGTTGTGCAGAAAGTGGGGTAAATGTGTAGTTAACCGTCACGGCGTCACCTGATACGATAGCACCGCCAGCAGTACGGGAAATAACGGTATAACCTGCACTATCAACAGCCAAAACATAATCCGTGCCATCCACTAGCGTAGTCGCTCCTTTCTTAACCGTTACCGCTGTAACGACTGTGCCGGCTCCATTCTTGTTAAGCAATCGTTTCTGAACTTGACTGGTCAATGTAACAGATTCTCCAGTAATTGTTTTTGGAGTTCCTGCGATGGTTTCTAGCTTGTCTATTCCACCACGAACTGTCGCTAATGTGGCGAGGTTGATTTCCATCAAGTCTCCCTCAATACCAGCTGCGTGGTTGTTAATACCTGTCTTGATTACACCTGCATTGTCGCTAGTTACTGTCATCTCATCCCATGTTTCCTCAAAAACAATGCCGTTCATCGCCCCAAGGTCAATGAGACTGTTCACATCTTCGCCAACCTCGAACTTTGCGGAACCGAAACGGATAGAACTTGCTTTCTGAACTGTTGTCATATTACGTCCCATATTTGTTATTCCTCCCGATAAATGATTTTAAAATCTGTTGCTATGTGGTAGAGCTTTGTGCCGCTCTCGTACATGTCCCTACTGCCTTCCCAAACGCCTTGCAAAACCCTAACCCCACCCATGTTCCCTTTATAACGTTGGAGGGCACTACGGATCTCCTCTGCCAGTTCCTTTGCCTCACCATATTTAGTTGAGAACACAGAGAACTGAAATCTGGGATAAGCTACCGAGATATTATGATGTGCTACTCCTGATATTTGGAGATAAGCGATGGCTGGATAAGTTGGTTTCTCAGGCAGCCAGCCGGGATAGATTCTATTACCGACAAACGATTGAATCTCATTGATGGATAGCAAATAATCTCTCAATTTTGTTTCTATAGCCATTAGGCACCCACTCTCTCAACCACAGCCTTGACGCCCTCTATTAGGAGCTTTCGGACCCTTGCACGACTCTTGTCCATCGCCGGACGCATGAACGGTCGTGGAGGTTGGTGACTGCTTCCATACTCATAAAAGGTAACGTAAAAAGGGGCAGACGCGGAGATATCTCCATTGCGTGCCCCTACAGATACATTTGCGTAATAGTTACCTTTTTTCGATATCCCGATATTCATTTCAAGCGAGAAACGAGTCTTTCCAGTCTTCCCGATAGGCGCTCTCGAGTCTGCCTCTCGAAAGACAATTTCAGCAGCCTTCGATATAAGGTCTCGTATCTCCTTTGTAATCTCTGCATTAGCTCGCTTAAGCTGCTTAATTACTTCCTCCGCACCATCTACCCGAATATTTGACCTTGAACTTCGTCTAACCATTATTGATGCTCCTTGCACATCAATTGCAGCTCACGGCGATTGAATTCTGGATGGATGATGTAAAGGATTTCGAACTCCGTTTCCTTGTAGCGCACAACCATAGTGCGATCAATCCCCTCTCGGTACCTAATGCGGATACGGGTAGTGACATCGGCGGTAACCTGTGCCGCTGCTGCGCGATCCTGCCCTCGTAAGGGTTGTATGGCAGACCAAATTTTACACACCTCTGAAGCAGTATCCAAAGGTTGTCCCCATTCGTCCTGCGCTCCTTCTCCAGGCGGCAGCAAGATGGTGATACGTTTGTTGTATTTCCCGCTGTGAGTACTCGCATTATACTTATTTTTCTGTATTTGAATCACCTTCTACTGCGATGGCTTCAAGAGCTTTGTCCAGGTTAAGATTATTGATATGTGTTAAAAAATTGGTATAGAAATATTCCAGCGCATCGTTGTACACATACCGAGACCGCTCAAATACCAATTCCTTAAAACGCTCATCAGAATTGATGTCATAATCCCCGCAAATCTTATTCAGATCTTCACATGAAGCCTTTAGGATCCGCATCAGATTGCCATCCTCTTCGTCATCAAGGTGCATCCGGTCCTTAAACTCCTGCAGGATAACTGGAGTGATCTCTACTGCCAATGTCCTCACCCCTTATCATCAGGAGTACCTGCGATTTCTTCGATATAGATTTTTTCATACTTATTTTTCGGTGTCGACAGTTCTTTCAACCGCGCCTTAGTGGCCTCCGCCCCTTCTTTTGGATAAACATCACCGATTTGATAGGTGTGCCCATCATGCTTAAGGTCCTTGAATTTCCGGATTACTTTATACATGTCGATCCCTCCTTTCTCAGAGAAAAGACTCCTATTATGGAGTCTCATCACCGGCGGCAAACTGGATATCGAGATCGTATAGCAAAGCGGCCTTGTTATCCTTCGGCTTACCGTTCGCGAATTGTTTGATCGTGTATAGCATGGCGTCTTCAATAGCTAAAGTTTGATCGAATTTATTGAGTTTATATCCGCCGGCGATAACCGCGATATATTGTCCTTTCACAAAGAACAGCGCTTTGCCAACTGGAATTTCCTCAGACTCGACAACTTGGATGTTATACGGCAATGCCGTAACCCATTGACCGTTAGACGTTTGAATTGTATTGCGCGCTTGAACGCTAATGGCATCAACTGGGTTAACAACCATAACAACTTTGTTCAGCACCTTGCGTGAATCACCTTTTTCATCTACAGCCAGCGCCTTGATAACGTTATGCAACTCACCGGAAACAACCTCGCCAAATTGAGAAGGTGCAAACGTCAGCGTGCCAGAAGATGTTTTATCGGTCACAGCGCCGTTAGAAGCAACGTTCTTCATCAAGCCAATCGGTTCATCCTGGGCAGGTCCACGACCATTCACAAGACCATATTCAAGGCCTACTGAGTAACTTTCAACAAGGAGGGTTCGAACATAGCGTTCCACCCATTCCGGACCCAAATCTAACATATCTTTGGGAATCACAGCAAAAGCTGTGAGCTTCAATTGACCGATTTGTTCTTCGCGGAATGCCGCGCCGACTTGGCCTTTGATTTCACCAAACAGTTTCCCCCATGCGAACGTTTTTGTTGGGTCGGCATAAATGAAGCGTGTCACCGCGCCCATATCTTGCAGCCCAATCACTTCAAGCAGTGGATGTTCTTCGACCAAATCCTCAAATACCCGCTCCTGTGTGGTAATAGGCAGGATTGTATCCTCGGCAAATCCGCCTGTCAAAATGACTTCGTTGAAGAATTTTCGTTCTCTGGATGTCAGAACGTTTTGACCACGTGCGGACAAGATCTGGCTGTCGATGTTTTCGTCGCGCACTTGCGTTGTGATCGTATCAGTCAGATCAGTGACCAGCGCGTCCTGCATTTCGTTCCATGCCGTAGCCTGCTTTTCGGCATCTGCTCCATCCTTAACGAAAGCCATGTAGGCCGCCTTCTTGCCTTCAAAGTTCTCCATCTTGCCTTTAAGTTTCATTGTCATTACTAATAACCTCCGTTTTATAATTTAAAAAATGAACCGCGATCCAGCTGTTGCAGCCGGATTTGGTTCATCCTTTGAGGAATTACTTTTCAATTGCTGGATTTCATTCTGCATATTGGCTAATTGCGTTCTGAGCTGCGTGATTTCTTTATCCTTGCCGTCGGCCGCTGCCGTAGAGGTAGCAAAGCCGATGTCTACAGCCTTTTGAGCTCCGTACCAAGTTTCAGCATCAACCGCGCTTCGAACTTCTTCTCGGCTGACATTTGCCTTTGTCATATAAATATCAATAATGCCTTCTTCGAGCTCGTCCAAAACATTCGCTTCTTTCCGCATTTCCGTTTTGGTACCCCAAACAATTGAACTTGCTTCATGAATCATGATCATTGATCCAAGACCCATGACCAATTCATCAGCAGCCATTGCAATAACTGAAGCTGCGGAACACGCCCAACCGTCTACATTAACCGTTACCTTTCCATCGTGTTTCTTCAGCCGGTTATAGATTGTAATGCCGTCAAATGCATCACCTCCAGGGCTATTAAGATGGATTACAATATCCCCAGTAATGCCTTTGAGCGCATTATCAATATCAGAAGCCGAAACTGAATCTTCCCAATACGAATCCCCAATCAAACCGTAAATCGTAAGCTCGGTGTTTCCAGCTGCTTCATTGCGCAATGTTTCGAATTTACGTTCAACCCGCTGAAGTTGCTCAACATACGATTGATTTTTAAAGGACTTGAAATAATCCCGTTTTGTAAACTTACGCATTCTCTCCCTCACCTCCTTCCTCAGAAGATGCGGATTCATAATTCTTCGTAAGGACATATTCATTAAGTGCAGGAACGTCCACTGGTTCATCTCCCAACATAATTCTGATTTCATTCCCATTGTAAGTACCGCTTGCTCGGAGTTTATCCACTGCATTGGCAACTTCCAGAGGATTCATTTCTGCAACTCCACGCACCTCAAGCCTCGTCCCACTCATATAGTCTGATTTAAGGATGATTTTTGCGCTAAATTCATCCTTTATCTTTTTGACTAACGGATTGATGCAAAATTTTATATACGCCTTGATGGCAGTCTCAAAATCAGACATCTCTCCGTGCACCAATGAGGTAGGGATTCCGAGAATATTAGCTACATCATCGATTAGATCTCGTTTTAACTTCGCCAATTCATCAACAGATTTCCCGCTCTTACTCCCGTCCGAAACCTCGTTATACTCAAACCCCTTAAGCTTAGGTACAATTGCGATGGTGTTCTTCCGAAATGAGTTAAATAACTTGTCAATGAATGTCTGAAGTTTCGTTTGAGTCTCTTCGTTCAATGATTGAGTAGCGTCGACATTTACCGTGCCTCTTATTTGGTTACTATGCTTCCCGCTTTCGATCATTCGAGAAAACAACTCCGCATAGTCGTCAAACATACTTTCCATGAACATGGTCAACTTTTCATTGTTGTAAGTCAGATATATGACCTCATCCATGCGGAATGTTCTCTTGAAAGTGTAATCTTTGACAGTTACATCCCTAAAAGCGTCTAAGTAAACCGCATATTCATCACGGGAAAAGCTATCCGCGATCAGCAGATCGTTATCATCAGATAAAATGACTAGGATCTCGTTGTCATAAATCAACCTGTATACGAACCTTTGCCAAAAATCAGCCGCTGATTGATCTGTATTCGGTCTTACATTCAGCAAATAGTCCCAGTCATTACGCTGACGTTTTCCATCCTTCATGATCCGAAATTCACTTTGGCTAATGGTCCTAGCAATAAAGTTGATACATGTTTCAAGCGACATTTTCTTCAAATATGATTTATGGCTTGCATCATAAGGAATATCCAAATCGAATAACCACTCAAGTTCTTTGTTACGCCTAAAAACCGTCTCCAAGAAACCCATCTTTTATGATCACCCCCTCTTAGAAATTCAAGGCTTCGAGCATTTCCAACGAATCAGAGACATTGGTCTCACTCAATTCTTCTATCCGATAGAGCCCACAAACTAAAGCCTGAAATCCGTCCGTTTTTCTACGGATCGGCTCTTTCTTTCCGTATATCTTGTTCCCGTCCTTTTTGATTGTCACAAGTACGTTATTCGTGTACCAGCGCATTAACGGGTTATCTCCCCACACAAACATACCTTTAGAGAAATACATCTCCACACGGGGTGCCAGGAGTCCGTGAATAGCTTCTGGTCTGCGGATGACTTCAACTTCGAAACCGACAGCCTCCAGCATCGGTTTTAGCATTTCCATGCGGTAGTTATCGCCTATGATTTTCGTAATGCTATATTTCAGTCGCATCGTCACAAACCAATTAACGATGTGTTCCATATTGATCATTTCCTCATCCAGCACCGTTAGTAGACCAAGGGACTCCCAATCTTTTATGGGGGCGAACTTTTGAGTCGTCTCAACTTCTCGCATCGAGTAGCCATAATATTTATCGACAAACTCTTTCCGAGTGAAGGAGTGCGTGATAAATGGCACCTTTTCATCATGCTTAAATACAAGTCCGACAGCAGCAAAGTCTCGAATTTGCGCGAAGTCCAAGCAGCCAATACACTCCCTCCCTTCAAGATCAGGCAATGGTTGATTCGTGCTGGAGATCTCCTCCCACTTCGCAACTGACTTTTCCAAATCCGTTAGAGGCAAATTCATGCGCTTTGTCATGAATTCTTCCCGGTTCGACGGATCATCCGCCAAATCCTCATATTCCTCCTTGATCGTATCAAATAGACCTTGGGCGTATTCGCTCCGTGGTTCACTTAACATTGGGTTGGCCAGTTCCCATAATTCGGGGTCATCGACTTCTTTCTCGTCATTAAGCTTGCACATGAAGGGAAAAACAGAATTAGCTCTTGCCTCACCTTTCATGACCTTCAACGCTTTATCCTTGAATTTGTCCAAGAATCCCTCGCGCACATATCCGTCAGTTCCAATATAAAACTCCCGCGGGTTTTTCTTTTTACCAAGACCGGATATATGCACTCGTACATCGACGTTGGTTTCGAAGTAATGAATTTCATCAAAAACAACAGCCCCATCTCGCAACCCGTCTTTGGTATTGCCATTCGATGTACGGAACTTAAAAATGCTGTCCATTTTTTTGGACAGCACTTGCATAGCCGTAGGTTTGAAGTGTTTTAATAACGTCGGTTCGCGTTTTATGGTCTTGGCAGCTTCCTCGACTGATGTTTTTGCTTGTTCCTCCGAGTTAGCAATTACAGAAATATTGTATTCCCGTATCCCATGCAGCTCACTAATAAGAAAGTGACAAACTACAGTAATAAGTCCGTTTTTGCCTCCGCCGCGCCCCATCATCCAAAGAAACTTTCGATAGAATACCCTATCAGTTTCTTTAAAGAACAAGAAGACAAATGCAATCAAAAACTTCTGAAATGCTTGCAGTGGAAAATACCACTTCTCAGCAAATTTGATACAATTTTCAATCATCTTATCATCAAAGTACAAGTCATTACGAGACAGTACATCTCGCTTTAAGTATTCAATCAGTAACATTCGTTCTTCATTAAACTTGATTTTGCCTTCCTCATACAGAACAATGTAATCATCTACATACCTTTGCCGAATCATACTAAATCACTTTTTGATTCGTCCTTATTCGAATTTAATTCGACTTTAGGTATATTCAAACTGAGTGCATCCAAAATCTTAATCATCCGATCGTTGGTTTTGTGCAAATCGTTAATTGAAGGGTTTGACTTTGGTCCGTGCATTCCAGAGATTTTAATACCGGTATCTTGTATATCGTCAAACAGCTTATTCTTAAGATCCCATAAGGACAAATAATCCTGAACTAGATCCTTATGATAATTCACAACCAAACCATTTGCCTTCAACTGATTCATTAAATCCTTCTCAATCCTTTTCCGTATTGTGACTCTGTTTACGGCGGCCAATTGAGTCACCCTCCTTTCTTATAACAATTTCCAACAATTTACAATTCAACAGTTACATGCGATAAGCCAAAAAACTCGACAAAACAGTTGGCAGCCGGTGCGCAAAATACAAATAAAATCGAAACTTTTTGACCGGGGGGTATAATTGTTAAATAATAGTAATATATATTTATACTACCATTTTTCGTCCATTTCCCACTTGTTCACATTCCTCTCAAACTCCCGGCCATGCTCTTTGTTGTGACAATCCACACAGACTGTTTCGAGGTTGTCAATCTCCAGTGCTAATGTAGGATGATCCTCAAGCTCTTGGATATGATGGACAACCAACTGAATTTTTTTGCGCTTTGCTGACTTGCTATATTCATTGGTGTCAATCCTTACAAGGCCTCGGCGCTTGCACGGTTGGCATTCGTAATTATCTCGTTGCTTTGCCTCTTCTCGAATCTGCTTCCATTCCTTGCTGTCGTAGAATCTCCGCTTTTGTTCAAGGGTTTTATACTCCTTCATGATCGTAGGTCTCTCTCCAATCATTGTGAACTGTTTTAAGAGCCGTACCCATCTCCGATTAATACTGATATATAGTCAGAAAGTGGACGTGACAGCAGCTCACGCACCTCTTCAAGGGCTGTCTCTATACCAGTGGTGTTAGCAGTGATATTTACTTTTAGATCACCTACAGTACTTGGCGCTCCACTCTGAGGTTCTACCTTTTCACCGTCGAACAAGAAATCATTCATTCCATTGTCTTCTTCATCAATGGATATAGGGCCAATAGCGCCATCAATGATGGCTGCTCTTTCTTCAACTGATAGTGTACTGATGTCTTCTACCTCCAGCACGCGCTCAATGTAGTGCTCTCCCATACTTGCTGTGGTCTGTACTCTTAACATTGCCTTCACCCTTTCTTTTGGATTACTGCTTTTATCAAGCCCACTCAGGTCTACCCAGCCGAGCGGCTCAAGCATTCCTCCACACTTGCACGTAATGCCGTCTTTCTTGCCTGTATCATAATGAATCAGCCTGCACTCAATACATCTGTATTTCATCACTCGTGGTTCATTGGTTTCCAAAGCCAGTTCACCCTCTCACAATCGTTAATCTCACCCTGTCCATTCCTGCCTTGATCTGGTCTTGAATATATTTGAACTGCTTCAACGTTTCAGCCTGATCAACTCTTGGATTCTGAAGCTTAGTCTGTACCCGTCTGATCTTTGCCTGTAGCTCCCTTACTTCCAGATCTGTATAGAAAGCCACATACTCATGCTTGCAGTGTGGGCAGATGAAGTACGTCTTCTCTATGGCTCCTGGTAGTCTTGCTGTCTGGAAGCCGTTCACCTCGAACTGTTTATTACAACCTTCGTTACAAATGGCTGGCATTGCCTTATTATTTCTTTCAGTACTCATTGACTCCATCCTTTCTTATCTATTCGTTCCTGAATCTGCTGCTTGGTACGCTCAAGATACTGGAGATAATCTGATGTGCCTTGCTCATATTGCTTGGCAGTTCGCTCATGTCGTTCTATTGACCTCTCATACCGTTGGTTTAGCCTTACTCCCTCAACACCATTCCATATGGTTAATGTAATAGCTGCTATAAAGATCAGCTGTAACAGGATGTTCATGTGCTTATTCAGACCATCACTCCTTTCTCTGGAATACAAAAAAAGAGCCGCTTTTCAACGACTCTTTACCCGAAACAAAACTATTAAACAATTACAACTTATAGCTTATACCTATAGGTGGCAACCGTAAGACAAGAAATCACATGCAGAGCAGAAACAGGTTATTCGCTTTGTTGAATGCGATCTTCTCGTCTGCACGCCGCAACATCACTTGAACCGATCCCTTCTTGATATCCATCTCATTTGCAATACTCTGTAACGACAACCCTATTGCATGATGGAGTACATAACATTGACGCTCGCGCTCTGAGAGATTGCGGAGCGCATCCTCAATCATCCATTCCTCCTCTCTGGTAAGTTGCCTTCCTACCTCAGCAACTTCAAATTCAAACTCATATGCTGTGAGATGTTCCATCCATTGTGGATCCCACACCTTCGTTCGTTGGGAAATGCTTCTCCGCTCCATTGGTCTGCGATATCCTGGTGGGTAACCAGTCTGCATCCACTCAATGCTGTATTCTAAATCACTTACGCTGGCTGCCAATGCGTTCTTTTCCATCTTTATTGGTTGCATTTGTGACCGTATAGCAACCCGCTCCTGTTTATCTTTTGCATCCAACAATCTATCTTTTAATGGATCTAATTGTAAATCTAACAGCGCTATTTGTTTATTAAGCTTAGATTTAGTGTCTATATAACTTACTAATAGTTCGGTATCAGTCATAACGGCTGCCACGTTTACGATTTCCGTTTTCATCTATCTTAACGTCACTTAGTATGATTGCTGACTTACCCGGTATATGGATACCGTTATATTCCCCGAGTGTAACCTTGAATCCGTCCCGCTCCTTTTGAGCTCTGAAGGATACCCCCGAGACTATGCGTCCATATGATGTTGATAGGTCTTGAGTTGTTTTTATTATCATGGTTTATGTCCCTCCTAATTGAGATCATTCTGACGGCTTATACACACTGTCTATGCTGAGTGCAAATGTTCTAATATTGGTTGATATGAATTCTTTCATGCTTGGCGTTGTGTACCGAACCCAAGCCATTCCCCAAGATAGAACCTCAACCGGCTCAGTTAGCTTCCAGTCTTTAAAATAACGCTCTCCTGCCTTTAACGCTGCTTGTACCTCTTTCACTCTCAATTACCTTACCTCCGCTTGAGTATCTTTCTGTATTGGAGCGGGATTAAATATTCCGGAATGCAATGAGTCGTTTAGTTCTGCCCATACCTCTGCACGAATCCTTGAATCATCCGTTCCTGCATGACATTCCATTTGCCAATTATCTAGTATGTGTTGCATGAGTTTGTCTGCTGAGATTAATCGTTCACTCATATTGTTTTGCCCCTCTCTCGATTAATGTTCTCTAAACTCCGATCCTTTGTGCTTTCAGCATGTGATGCAAATATGATAGATCCGATCTCCGCTGAGATTTTGAAACTTTGATTGTTTGGTATGCGGCTGATAGTCGTGTCTGCAAAATAGTTGCTTGATCCAGTTCATTTGTCTTGTTCCTCTCTTTATGGGGAGCAGATAAGCCTTAAACCCTTATCGGGCCCCCGTTTCACTGGGATTATTCGGTCTGACTCGATGGCCTGACGGCCGTTTATTTACCGTGTTCCTGCTTTTGATACAACGCGAATTTTCTTTCCCTTTCCTTGAAAGCCTCATAGTCACACCAGGTATACCCGACACCTTGCAATATGTGGTTATCACATCCGCACTCACAAATCTGATGAACAGAACCTTTTGCTGCTCGGAAATCTTTCTTGTACAGTGGCTTCATCACCACACCACACCTGGCACACTCGAAAGTCATACCTCGATTAGTGATGACAGCCTTTCTACCCTTTGACGGAGGAGCTAAGCATTCCTCGAAAGTAATCGGTACCGCGCTCATATCCTCTTCTCCCCCTTATACCTCTATTAGTTCTGGATTCTCGTAGATGTTTCCGATGATTTCAGTCTGTAACAGCTTTCCATCTGACTCCAAATGGTGGTATTTACTCGGGTTTTTGGTGAACACCATGTACGCGCAATGCTCTTGAACCCACTCTATTTCTCCTATACCAGTTGGATCACGTGGGATGTCTCCTGCGTAAATCTCCCGTTTATTCTTGTCCTTTAATCCGGTATACTCCATTAGTTCGAAGTCCGACATCCTCAGTACGTGGTATCCCTTTCCGTCCATTTCCATATATACGCCCAGTACTTTAGTATCGAAATTAATCATTACCAGATTTTCTGGCTGAATCATAACACCTAATGGTTTGTACCACGCGCGATATTTTGGGACACTGCTCAATCTAATCGTCTCCTTTGATTGGGGTCTCAGCCCCCTAAATGTCACCTGTATCAACGAATCTTTGCAGTATTTTGATTATTTCTTTAGCCTGATCCTGATTAATGTGCATCCTGGTGCTCAGCAATACGCCCTCCGGTATGGTATACGGCACCCAGCCCGTTCCTCCTTGCGGCGTTTGGCTCGCCATGATTTGCGGATTGGCATCACTGACTCCGATCCATATAGCATCCTCTGTAGCCAAGGAAGATTTCTGTATTGAGCATTTGTCTCCGTATAAATCATCAAATTCTATAATGGCGAATCCTCTGTTTGTTTTTCCCGTTTGCATTGTCTCAGCCCCCTTATAAGTTCATCCAGCCCTGCGGCCTCCGCTACGCTAAGTATTGCGGTCGTTTCGGAGGCCTGACGTCCGTTATAATCCAAGTACTGCTAAAAGTGCTGCCTTGCATATCGCCTCAGACGCCGTTTTCGCTTGTACTGACCACTGATCTCCGGTGATACCCACCCATATGCGGCAGTCATATTCCTTGCCCCATCCTGCAGCCTTCATCACGGAATACTGTTTGAATTTCTCCAGCACTTCCCATGCTGCGGATATGTCCGAAGAGTATCGCGGAATAATGTTGTACCTTCCAGCACCTTCATCTATTACCTTTTTATCGTATTGCGGTTTAAATGAGTTATTGGTCACTTCGTTCAACATACGCACTTTTCGTCCACATGCTATTTCTGCAGTGATTTCATCCAATGCCGGTCCCGGCTCCATCGCCAGTATCTCTTCCCTTGTGAGGGTCATTGGTTATCGCCCTCCTTGGGTGCTGGGGTATCTGGGTAAAGGGTGCGTAACAGATTACTTACAGAAATGTACGCCGCGTTATCATCCGGTTCTAGAACTTCTTCGAAATCACCAAAGTTCATGTATGCCCGACCTTCTTCTGAGTCGTATCTGAACATGAACACCATAAGTTCTAGCGCCTCTTTCAGCTGCCGTTCACGTTCTCCGCGCTCTTTGGCTTCTTGGAGCCAGTAAAGCATCGGTTCTGTCCAAGCAGGAAATGCATCGTGCTTAATTGTGCCCTGAACCAAGTCCATATCCTTTTGCCAGTCCCTTTGTGTCATTGGGCTTCCTCCCCAGTATCAGGTTCATCACAGAAACATTCACTTTCTACGCTACCGCAGCCTGTACATATCTTCTCTATCCTCCAGCCAAGAAACTCATATTCAGTCTCTACCGAGTATTCCTTTCCGCAGGAGTCGCACTTTACTTCATGTGTGCCATCTTCCCATTCGGCTTGATAGTCATCAACTTCGTTTCCACAAAATGGACATTCTTGAGTTTTTACTAACTCATTCATCTCTTATATCCTCCTTGTGGGAGAGGAGGGCTATTAACCCTCTATGTCCCTGTATCTTCAAACTGTTCAGCATAATTGCGTCTGAATGCACTTGAGCCTTTCTTTAGCGATGTATATATACTCCGTTTCCTTTTCAATCCCAACAAAGTTCCTATTCAGCGATGCTGCAGCTATGGCTGTCGTCCCACTTCCGATACAATTGTCTAGAATCAAGTCACCTTCGTTCGTATAAGTGCGGATCAAGTATTCGAACAGCGCAACTGGCTTTTGTGTCGGGTGATATCGTTTATTGTCTCGCGGGAAGTAAAGAACATCGACCGGATACCGATCTGTCTGCCCGCCGCCTTCGGTACCGATGATTGTCTTACCGTAATTGCTGCCATCACTGGAATGCTTTTTGTATCTATTGACTGGCTTATGCCCCTGCGTCTTCTGGGGGTTATAAGTCGGCAGATTCTTATAAAAGACGAGAATGTTCTCATGGGCCTTCAACGGCATTCTGTTAGCATTTAGAAATCCGGTACCGTTGCTCTTGATCCATATCCATTCATACCGGAGCAGCCGCAAGTTGCTGGCCCCAAGCACTTTATCAAATGGTGTCTGAGCAGTAAGGACAATCGCTCCGCCATCCTTAATCAATCGTTCATACTGTTGCCACAGCCGGTCTAGAGGGATTATTGAATCCCATGCGTTCTCTGTGGTACCGTAAGGCAAATCACAGAGGATCATGTCGAAACTCTTATCAGGTATACTAGGCATGATCTCCAAGCAGTCACCATGAATGATTTTATTCTTCACTTCGGTACCTCCCTTCTAGTGAACCGTATGCGTCGACTACTCTTTAACACTACTT
Source organism: Paenibacillus sp. FSL R5-0928 (assembly GCF_037970385.1). Classification (NCBI taxonomy): domain Bacteria; kingdom Bacillati; phylum Bacillota; class Bacilli; order Caryophanales; family Paenibacillaceae; genus Paenibacillus; species Paenibacillus sp. FSL R5-0928. Next base: position 4,398,429 of record NZ_CP150225.1, read on the forward strand.
AGCGTGATATATGCCGCCTCTGCCCTCTCTCGGGGGCTGGCGGTGTGCAAATCAGCGGCTCCTACTAAAGAAATTTCAGTCATTTCCTCGGTGTCCTGTCTACCCCATTTAATCGCAGCCAGATTACGCATGTATTCAACAGCTTTTGCTACAATCGCGGACTTCTCTACCTCCAGACTGGCAGCAGAGTCATTGCAGTAGGAAGGTACTCTGTTTGACCATCTATCATCAGGTGGGAATCCATATACTGCACCATCATCGTATTCAACTAATTCATTCCATCCCATCAACTCCGCCAACGCCCGGTTAAGCTGCTGGTCTGTCATATCCTTTACCTGTGTCATGACTTACCCTCCGTCGAAATTATTTTTTCAATATCACCTGCAAGTTCTTTTCCGTCTTCACCTGTCCAACATACTTGTTCATCTATCCGTTTTTGTATTTTTACTATGGTCTGCTGTGCCTCTGCCAGTTTCCCTTTAACAAATATCAATTCGTTGTAATACTCAGACGACCTAACACATTGTTCATCGTGTACCGCGAATATTTTGCTTTTTTCCTCTTTCAAATCTCTAATTAGTTTTTGCGACTCTGCTAGTTTTTTGTTTGCACGTTCAAGTAGATAATTTGCGTTTTTTAAGTGATACGTTTCACTTCTTAATCTTTTTTGTGTCTCTGCCAGTGAACGGGCTGTTTCATGAAGTAATTCCAATGTTTCCCCGGCGCTAATGTCCAACTCTCTGTAAGTCCGCTGAAGTGTGGTATACCGTTCTTCCCATTCGACTAACTCAATATTGTCTTCTTTTTTCTGTTGTTGTGACTCTTCTAGAGCAGCCAGCATACGTTCATCCTCTGAAGGTAAAACGACCTTTTGCAGAAATTCAGGTGCGAATGATCCACTGTACCCTTCGAGGAATACAGAATCCTGTGCAAATACTCCCTTTCCTCGCGTAAACTGATCTGACTTGCACGTCCATATCTTTCCCGGTTCTTCCTCGGATTCAATGCAAGTGTGCATTACGACACGATCACCCTTTTTAAGCTTCTTCTCTTCTATCCGTTCTGGTGTTGGTAAGGAAACTTTTCCTGATTCACTCATAGCTGCACTCCTTCCCAATTCCAGAGACCTTGCTGTCCCTTGGCTGGTATAGGCTCGGGCAGTTGATTAACGTCTGCCAATTCCCAGGCGTAGCGACCTTCAGAATAATCACCAAAATGAAATTCTTTAATGGCTCGAGTCATCCCGAACATTCGATTCCCGGCGCTCAAAACATGAGTTTCTTTGACCGGAACATCTGCTATCCCGATAACTCCCCAGCACTCTGTAAGATTGCATATTGCCACCACTGCACCAGTAGGAAGGTTATCTTCCGTATACCCATGTCGCTCTAGCGCTTTGCGGATTTCAGGTTCCCGACAGGCTTCCTTATTGATCTTCTTGCCAGCATGGATTGCCAACTCACCTCTATGCTTTGTAGCCCAGCTACGTGTTTCAAATTGTTTCTCGCCAAGAGCTATAAGCGTTGCCCAGGGCTGGATTATTGTAATGACCTTCATGCTCATACTGGTTATGCCTCCTTATGAATTCCGCTCGAATAATCATTCGCCAAATCATCAGCTTTTGTGTTTATCTTGGATGCCCTTGTCTTAGTTACCCGATTCATTCCTTTTCGAGTAAGCACAATGGTTCTTGGTTGGTGTCTCCTCCAACTCAGAAGGTCTTTGTTTTCCAAGCGCTCAATAAAAGCATGGGTTGTTGATATCGACTGGTGCCCCATTGCCACTGCAATATCACGTAAACTTGGCGGATATTGATATTCAAAAGAGTATTTATCGATAAAGTCTAGGATTGCTTGCTGCTTTTTTGGAAATAGCCTTCACTTTTAGCCCTCCTTAATAAATAACTTTTGTTAGTTGTTATATGAATTAATTGATCTTTAGGATTGCTTCCCTGCGACGCTTCTCTTGAGCTTATACTGTACCTTTCCCCACTTAGGACGACAGCGCCGGAGAATCTCTTGCTGGGCTTCCTGCTTGTCCAATGGATGCGCTCTAGTCTCTTGGAGTACAGTATATAGTTCTTGTCTAGTAGCTACTTTCCAGTTCATGAGATTTCCCCTTTCGCAGCTGCTCGATTGATAACTGCTCCGCCTCCCATTGGCAAGCTGGGCAACAGTATTTATCTTGCTTAATCTCTCTCATATCCTGACCACATTCCAAGCAAACAAGGATCATAGCAGCTCCCGCTCCACATCGACCATCTCAGCTCGTGTTAATCTACCTATATCAATTTGATCTGATGATCTTACATAGAGCGGAGCGTAACTATGTGGTGGGATAGCATTACGGACGTGTAGATAAGCTATTGGCTGTTCTCCCGGTTCAACGTGAGCTCCTAGCTCTGCACAACGGTAACGGGGTAGCAATATCCATCCTTTTGGACGTTCTGGCCTCCAGCCTGATCCACCAGTGACATATACCGGCTTCCCGCATGCTACAACCTCGGAGCGGGTCAACCAGTTGTTATGATCCGTCAAGGGACATCAACTCCCGTTTAAGGATCGGCCACAGCGGAGTTAGGTGACGAATACGGATATATCTACAACGTTCATATTCCTTGATCTTGCCTTTGTAATAATCAATTTGTTCCTGAAAGATGATACCTCGACAGTGGCGGCAAACTGGAACAGTAGCCCATATTGTTGTTGCATCCAGTTTGCAGGAAGGTACTGAGCACATTGTCCTCAATGGTTCAACCCCTCCCCTCTATCCCGTTTTTCTTGTCGCTCTTTCTCTTCTGCTTCCTTTTTAGCCTTAAGCTTTGCCATCATCTTTTCTTGTAAGGCAATCTCTTCCGGCGTTGGTGGAGTGAGATCATTTTTAGTGATCTCAATTTGCTGTTTTCCGCTTTGACCGCCATTACGTCCGGATCGATAACCGCCACCGGAAGCAGGCTGACTCTCCTTGGTCCAAGGTTCATCAATACCATCTGCCCTCCAGTTCTTTAATGTGCCTCCGACATAATTCAAACTTCGCTTTCCAGCAAGAACAGCCTTTTTCATAGCTTCACAAAGCCAGCGCTCACTATATTCCTTTATAAAATCGTTGAGCCGATCCTTTATCACATCACTGATTGTTCCGAATCCCTCTGTTTCAAACATCCTATAAGCATCAGGAACTGATGGAAGAGGACCACTACCAAAAAGTATTTCATCTTCTCCAGAATCGAGCGAAGCTTCGATGATGGGTTCTGTTCCGTTCTGTTCTTGTTCTGTTCTAGATCTGTTCAGTTCAGTTCTGTTCAGTTCAGTTCTGTTAGAAAGTAACAGCGGATAACGGCATTTAACGTTAAATAACATTTTGCAATCAACGTTAAGCAAATCGTCATAGATGAGCACATTTATCTGTTCTTCCTCACACTTCTTGAGATCAAAATTAGAAGACAACCCGTTTCCAATCAACAGACACGCAGCTGGTGGACCGCCCAGCATATCGCGGTATTTAACAATTTGATCTATGGAAGCATTGGACAACCTCTGTCGTTTAACTTCAAACAAATATCGACGCGCGCTTTCCCCAGTCGCAAGAATATCAATGTATGAATTCTCTACTCTTAATTGATTTTCAACCGAAATAATGACGTCCTCATTGAAGAATGATCCTGAGTACAGCATCTGGATGATAATTTCCTCGATATCCTTTTCACTTGCTGATAAATAACCGTCATTTGACGTTATTTGACTGTCAGGGGCACTGTATTTTGCTTTCTTTCCTTTCAAGCCCTGTTGATGCTTCTCGTTATCAATGATCTGGATAAGCTTATCTCCGCCCGCTTCATACCAGAGAATCAATTTTTGTTCTTCTAATCTTTCGAGAGATTGCTTAACTTGTAGCAGCGATCTGTCAAGCATCGGGACTACAAGGGCCTTTATTTTTGCTGGTGATCCCGGCAGACGACCGTAGTCGTCCGCATGAGGGATCATCCATGTAAACAGCAACATATCAAATATCTCAGGAAGCATATTCACTTTTTCCGAGACAGAAATAACTTTACTGAGCATACGCTTCTCAGCCATTCGTATCACATCCCTCTTCTGCCTTTTCATAGAGTAATAGGCGAAAATCAATAGCCCATTGTTTGCCTTCGGCAGTGTAATCGATGTAATGATGGCATGTACCACTGTTGACGCTAGGACCACAGAGCATAGCCACATCTTTAACGGTTGTTTCACCTTCGATATTCCAACGCCGAACCAGATGGGCACACTGTAGTTCTCTTACAAGCCCGCAGCGTTCGCAACGGCCACCGGATCTCTCCAGCGCCGCGGTATAAACGTCCTTATTGATTGCTCCCCGTTGCTTGGCAGTGGGCCTATTGCGCTTGTGCTTTGGCTTTGGTACAGGATGAAAGCCAAAACTAACCACGACGAGCACCGCTAAACATGTAATGAGTAAGACAAGCATAATTACAGCAAAGTGCACGTCCATGACGTACTACGGTTTGGCCCGAGAGAATAAATCGCCCACAGCTCGGATCAGCACAGCTTCCTATGATTACAAATTGCTCTTTGTCATCTGTTTTCAATTGCTTTTTCCTCCAATCACTGATAAACTGACCGTAATGTATTTTTTTAAAGCTACAGTCCACGGCTCCTACCCCGTTGGGCTGTTTTTCGTTTGTCCGCAAATTACCCGCATAACACTTCTTTTTCCGCTGGACTACTCCAAGCGGAAAGCAATTCGTCGCGATTCTGACGGAACATCTTAATAGCGTGCTCCTCATTAGCTTCATCACCCCGCATTCTTGCATCTTTGCTGGCTTCAAGCCAATAGCGCATTTGATAACGAAAATCCTTAATTTCTTCCATGATCATCCTCCTACTCCTCTCGGCGGATTGGGACCCACGCTGCCACATAGTTCATGACATCTTGCAAATCATGCTTGAGTACATCTTTGTAGCTGCTCACATTCCAACGATCTTTAATTTCCTTGTGGAGCTGACGGAACCATTCTCCGCGAGCTTCTTTAATTTGCTCAAGTCCGCACACTCTTTGATTGATTGATTTCTGCAAGCGGCGTTGTTGCCCACTGTCTAGGGTGATCTGAGTATCTAGCTTAAGTTCTACATCATCCAGACGTTCTGTGATTAATTCTTGTCCTGCCAAAAGGTTATGAGTGGCAGCCATCAAAGCTTGTAGAGTTTCGCGCCGGCTACCTTGTCCCCTGAAATAGCTATTCACTAACTGACGTTGCACCTTCCAAGCGAGTTCATCAGTGAAAGATTTGACCAACATCAGGTATCCTGATTCAGTGAGTAGCACAACTCCGTTAGGTGCGACTATTCCAAATTCACTTCGGGCTTCGTCCGAATTTCGGACGAAGTAATCTTCGCCAACGATAAAATGATTTCGATTATCGTTAAATCTCTTACGCGCAGTTCCTTCTGGTCTTCGATGCAATTCATCAACATCCTTAAGAGTCACGACGCGCTTTTCGTTACACTCTTTAACTGATAACTTTTTCTCATTCCCTTGCACTTGCACCAATACAACTTGTCCCATTATTTCAGCCCCTCCAGTGATGTGATATAAACCCCTTCTTGGTTCGCCAAGTCTGTCCACTATTACAAACTCCCTTTACTCCTAGCCGTTCTCCTATCTTTCGCATTTACAGAGTTGCTGGGATATCCTATATTCAATCGCTGAGCTGGTACGTGACCCTCTACGTTTTTGTTTGCTGCTATAGGATCGTAACCAATACTTTGCGGCTTACCGTATATCCCAAACAACTCCTTGCGTTCCATACCATGAGCACTTCGGCAATGTAGATTGGTAATTACGTCACCTGTATGACCGCAAATAGGATAAGGGCATCTGACTGTGCTGCTGATAATAACCGCCATGCGATTAACCCTCCCTTCTCTCGTCCAGAGACGTGATATAACGAACTTCCATGTCATTGATAAATGATTGCATTTCCTCTTTTTTGGCATAGTGTCTACGGTACATGGCTACGATCTGTGATAATAGATCTGATCCAGCTCCAGCATCTAAGCAAGATTGCATTGTGACTTGTATGTTGTACACATCATTGCTTTGTTGGATATATGCTGCCGAAAACGGTGCTTTATCCATCCTCCCGCTCCCTTCTGGGTATAAAACCCTATGATGTGGTTATGATTGTTAGTGGAGAGTCGTTAAATATTCTTTCATGCCCTCACCTCCATTTTTTTCAACCACTCTAAATAATCACTTTTGCGAATCTTACGATTTCTCCCTAACTTTAAACTTGGCAAATCACCGCTTTTGCAGTGAAGATACACAGTATTTGGATGCCATCCAACAATTTCAGCAACTTGCTTCACAGTCATGATTTCTAACATATCACTCAATGAATACACCTCCTTCTCTTACACCGCCTATAGTTAAGCGGTGTATTTTTCGACTGTTTTAAATAGATATTCAATAGTCAAACTAGGAAAGAAAGCTTTCTGTATTTTGAAAATTTCTGCTCTAGTAAACTCTCCTTTCCCAGTCATTTTTCTGCTGAATGTTTTATTAGTGCATCCTAAATGTCGTGAAATAATAACTCCATCGATGCCTATTCTTGCCATTTCAGCTCGAAGATTAGGGAACATGTTACACCTCCAATCTACCATGCGTGGTGTTATTGATTCGATATTATACCACGTGTGGTAGTATGTCAACCGAAAACAACTATTTTATTTTGTTGCGTGGTAGATTTATGCTTTACAAATCCGTTTTTTTACTAGATAATAGTGATAAATTACTACGGAGGGTAGATTATAAATGAAACTTACTGATAAGCTGGATTTGTTGATGGAGCAAAATAATTTAACGAGGATGGGTTTATCTAAGGGTTCAGGTGTTCCGTATATGACCATCGTTAATTTCTATGAAAAGGGAACCGAAAATGTAAAATTATCAACTTTGAGAAAACTTGCTGATTATTTCCACGTTACTTTAGATTACTTAGTTGACGACACAATTGAAGAAAGCTCCTTAAGTAACAACAACGGAGAAATTATCAATTTACCTATATACGGGAGAATTTGTTGTGGAAATGGAGAAATAGCATATGAGGAGATCGAAGGATATGAACCGACTCCAAAAGAATGGCTAAATGGCGGTGAATATTTTTATCTTCGGGCTAAGGGTGACAGTATGACTGGAGCGAGGATATATGAAGGGGATCTTCTTTTGATACGAGCTCAGCCAGATGTCGAGAATGGAGAAATAGCTGCGGTTCTAATTGGTGATGAAGCGGTATTGAAAAGAGTTTATAAAAACGGGGAGCAACTTGTATTACAGGCTGAGAATAATAACTTCCCTCCTGTTTTCGTTCCTCCAAGCGAGGCAAGAATATTAGGTAAACTAAAAATGAACGTGATTAAATTTTAGGAGGGATAGGCGATGATAGGTTCGTTTCGGAGACGCGGATGCACCTGCAAAAAGAAAAAATGTACATGCGGTTCTAAATGGCACTATCGATATAGCATTACCGATCCTCAAACTGGTAAAAGAAAACAAAAAGAGACTAGGGGTTTTTTAACAAAACCAGAAGCTGAAGCCGAGGCAAAAAAAATAATCGCTGAATTATCGCGTGGTACATACATTGAGGAAAAAAACATTACATTTGAAAATTTCGCTACACAATGGATTGACTTATATAAGTCAACAGGAAGAGTAAAAGAATCTACAGTTTTTTTAAGAAAAGCGCAAATGAAAAAACTTGTAGCCGCTTTCGGAGCTATGAAAATTAAAGATATAAGCAAATTAAATTATCAACAATTCCTCAATGATATGTTCGCGGATGGTTACTCTAGAAAAACTATATCAAGTGCACATGAGGTTGGACGATTGATATTTGAGAAGGCCGTAGAACTTGAAAAGATCAAAAACAATCCAACGCATTATGCAGTCGTTCCTACACTACAGAAAACAGTTGAGGATCTCGAACAAAATGAAATACCAAGATATCTAGAAAAACATGAGTTATCACATTTCTTGTTAGTCGCAAAGGAGCACGGAGAACCATTAGACTATCCTATATTTCTTTTACTTGCGTATTCTGGCATGCGATCCGGTGAAGCGCTCGCCTTAAAATGGACAGACATAGACGAAATCAATAACTGTATCAGTATTACTAAGACACTCTTTAGAGAAATAAATAATTATCAGAAATATTCTATTCAAACTCCAAAAACCAAAAGTTCCAGAAGAATTATAGATGTCGACCCTCTAATAATAAGAGTTTTGGAAAGTCATAAGAAACGACAAAATAACTTTAAGATGGAGAATAGAAAAATATATCACGACCAAGGTTTTGTTTTCACCTCAGAAAATTTCCCTGGATTCCCAATCACCGCACCGCGCTTGATTAAAAGAATGAAGTCTTTGCTTGATACAGCCGGTCTACCCCCTCTAACCCCCCATTCACTACGACACACACACACTTCACTATTAGCAGAAGCGGGGGTTTCTTTAGAAACAATAATGGATAGGCTCGGGCATAAAAGCGATACAACAACTAAGGGGATTTACCTCCACGTAACAAAGGAATTAAAAAAGGAAGCTTCTCAAAAATTTGCAAAGCTAATGGGCGATTTGTAGGTATGTGGGCAAAATGTGGGAAGAAAACAAAGAAGTTGTAAATCCTCCCTTACTACACAAGGTATTATTGACATCAAGAAAAAAGGTGCTTCCTTATTTTCCAAATACATATTAGCTGTTAAGTACATTATAGAAGTTGTGTCCTAACGCAATCTGTGAGCAATTTATCTTTAGAATAAGAAATTCAAGTTTTACATAAAGGCGAAAGCGCATCTCTAAAGACCTACATCAATCTCCTTCTTTAACTACGACCGAGTCCCTAATCTGCTCAAAAGTCAACGGTTTATAGTTCCAATGCTCTACACAAATGTTAAAATGATTGTTTCCCTCATATTTTTGCCCATGAATATGGCCGTGCACATTTACGTAAGGCATATGTTTATTCATGTACATAGGCTCATGTGAGAGGAAAAAGAAATCCTTATAAATCAAAGGATATTCACTAACCTCATCAAAACCTGCCTCAAGCCACCAGCTTCGGCTGCGGCCGCGATCATGATTGCCAAGGATCAGGATTTTGTATCCATGCAGCCTGGCCACAATCGCACGAGTCGCCTCCTTATTTAAAAAAGAAAAGTCTCCCAAATGAAATACTTTATCGTCTGGATTCACTACCGAATTCCAACTTTCAATCATAACTTCATTCATTTGCTCTACATCGTTAAAGGGTCTGGATTCAAAATCAATGATCAACTTATGCCCAAAATGATGATCTGATGTGAAAAAAACCTTAGCCATTTGCACCCTCCCTTTGTTCCTATTCTAATGACAGTATGTATGAAAAAAGCTCCGACTACCCATAAACCCTAGGAAATTCGGAGCCCCGAGGACTTTTCCGCCTAATTTCTCACGAAATTATACGTATCATTCTATGTCATGAGGCGATGACGGAATACCTCTTTATTGTTAATGTTACTTTTCCCAGTCGCGCCGCTTACTCGAACGTTTATTAACATCACTCTGAATCAGTTCAGCTAAAGGAGGCGCCTCCTCATTGTCAATAAGCCAGCCACGCATCTCCTTGATCGCTTCCACCTGTCCATTGCCTTTGTCACGCCATGTAAGCAGTTCAATAACTCTAATTACAAGCGCTAAGAGACTGCTATTGCTGTTTTGCGACTTTTCAGCCCGGATTTTTTGAAATAACGCTTCATTTTCCCAATCTATTAATATTTCCTCCGCTATAGTGGGCCGCATTACCGTGAAGGTCTTATTGCAATTATCGCAACAGACGACAGATATTGGCTCTGCTTTAAATTTCACTTCAATCTTCTGCTGGCAATATTGGCATGTAAAACTAACCTGCATTTCAGAAGGTTTATTCTTCACTAGACAGCCCTCCTCATGATGACATTAAAAAGTTACTCCTAATGTTTACCCATTTCTTTTGAGAAATGACCCACAGTGCGGAAGGTATGTAAGGACTTTTTTATCAGAACAGCAGTAAATTCATAAAGAATCGCATGAGAAAAGTGAGTTACTCTTAAAACGCCTCGCGAATATGACTAAGTGAAGCTAGGCTAAGATCGTCATTTAACAAGACGCTAATTACATCAAAAGAAACCCGCCGTTCCTCATAACCCTTCATATGCAAATAAACCTGTGTTGTATTCCGAACCTGGTTTATTTTGCGAGCATTCACCGATTCTTCTGGAGTTCCCTGAAGCAGCTCTCCACTGCGGCTACGAACTTCGACAACAACAATACAGTCTTCACGCTCCGCAATGATATCAAGCTCTCCAGTACGACAACGCCAATTCCGTTCCAATATCATATATCCACTAGAAGATAGGTACTGCACAGCTCCGTTCTCTGCAGCAGTTCCTTTCTCTTTGCGGTTATAGTGTTTTCTTACATATGGCTCTTTCATTCTTGCCCCCGTTCACCAGCAGAACGATCGCTTTGATACACAAAGCTGAGGATTTCCGCCACCAGCTGATAGAGCTCAGACGGAATCTGTTGGTCCAGATCAAGCTTTGAAAGAACCTCCACGAGGGCTGCATCCTCCTGAACAGCAACCCCGCTCTCCTTAGCCTTTTGCAGAATAAGGTCTGCTATCGCGCCTTGTCCCTTGGCTACTACGACAGGAGCCTCGTTTTGTCCGGGACTATATTTGAGAGCGACCGCTTTTTTGAGCCCTTGTGAAATTGGCTGTACAGGCTCATTCATATACGGTAATCCACTCCTTTGTAAGCCTCAGGAACATAATCAACAAACTTATTAGTATTGGAGCCAGCAAGCTCTTTAGGCAAATTCAATTCTGGCAAGGGTTCGGTTCTTAAACCTGATAATTGATAACCGATGGATTCTACTGCAGTTTTTATATCTTCACGCCGCGTCTCCAGCAGCTCAAGCACCCACGGATGATCATTATGAAGCTTAAGACTAACGATTCGATCTACAACCTGCACATCTACCAATGTCTGCCCTAGCTGCTTCATGTCCAAATCGAACCATAATCGACAGTTAGCTGCATCCAACTCCCCTTTGCGGCCCCGCCTGGACTGGATATGAACCGATGCAGTTTCCTGCCCATCTGGACCTTGCAGCGGCAAGAACAGTGTAACCTGCGCGAAGGGAGCAGTCCGATCTGTATTCAGCAGCAGCTGTTGGCCTGTCAGCTGCTGCACTAGCCCGCTCGCGGCATCTTTTACCGCGGGCGGCACCTCGCTGCTGCTCATAAGCTGCAGCAGCACGCCCTTCAACGTGTCGGCAGCTTGCTCCCCGCCGACACTGCCTAGCGCGGCTGCAGCTGTCCCCGCTGCCGCTCGCGCCGTCTCCGCGGCCGGCAAAGCGCCGCCGCGCACGGCCTGCTGCTCGTGCTCCGCACCGAGCAGCTTCAACACCCGCCCCACCCACGACTCCGCATCCGCGGGTGGGGCGGTGTCTGGCTGCACCGGCGAAGCCGCAGCAGCCGTGGTCTCCCCGCGCGGCGCTGTCGGCGCGGGGGCAGGATCTTGTCCCGCCGCGTCAGCGGGCGGAACGTTCGCGAGCTGCGGCATGCTGCCGCGCAGCTCGGTGAGCACGCCCTGCAGCTTCGCGAGCAGGGCAGCCCCGCTAGGCGCAGCAGCTTGGCTTGCTGCACCAGCTTGGTTTGCCGCAGCAGCTTGGCTATCTGCCCCAACTGATCCAGTGGCGCTTGTATTCGCGCCACTGACACTGCCCTGCGCTCTATCTTTATTTAGACTCATTTCATTGCCATGAGTTTCGCTCCCATTAGAACTATTTTGATTGTTTACAATCCCGTCCCCTTGCGTGTTAGCGGCACTACTCTGAGTCCCGGCAGCAATCGTAGAAGTTGTCTTCCCAGCCAAAGGTTCACCAGTATTTCCACTCTTCGAGAGCTGAACAACCTCACCAGCCTCTTCGGGCACCAGTGGCTTAGCAGTTACAATACCGGTTTCATTCTCAGGAGCTTCAGCTGAACTCGCAGCTGCACTTCCCGATATTTCTGATTTCACTGAATTCAAAGGAATTGCAGTTTCGTCAGAAATAACTCCGGCTCCCATTGCCCCTCCTGTTGCAGCAGCACTTCCGCTTGTAGTAGTAACACCAGCGCTACCTTCAGCAGGTTTACTTACAGGTTGTCCAGTCCCTTTAACCGCCACCTGGTCCATTTCCGCATCAGCATCACCTGCTGATACCGCTTCCCCGTTAATCACAGCGCCTGTACCTGTCGTTACAGGAGCATTCAGCTTTCCGGTTTGGGTACCCATTTCAGCTTTAGCTTCAGCTGTTGTTGTTTCTTCACCGGCGACTTGACCTGCCCAAATCGTAATCTGTTCTTCGAGCGCTGACAAAAGCTGATGAAGCTGCGGACCAAAAACCGCCTGCTGCAATCCTTTCACACTTTCAGGGGTAACCGGCAGGCCCCGCTTTACAGAAATGACAGCTGCATCAAGCCACTCTGAGGTCGGCACGCCCGCAGGTTTCGCACTCATTACAGCATCCAGAATCGCTGCTGTCTCTTTGGTAAGCGGAATACCACCCGACTGCATCGCCAACACAATTTCCCGACCCGCTTTGGAGTCGGTAAGCCCAAGCGATTCCAACGCCTCGCCCATGTTTTGCGGGGTAGCTAACACCGTTTCGCCGAGGGAGACCGGCTTCAATACGGGCAATCCGCCTTCTCCGGGTGCTCCAACCTGCAAGTTCAGGGTCTCTCCTGGCAGTAGTGGTGTTTCCAACTCCGCACGAACAGGTGTACCTTGAATCTGCACAACGGCTTCTTTTCCCGAATCCGATACAGACAAAACAACACCACGTACAACTTGCCCTTCTTTTAATTCCAAAGACTTGGCCGCTCCCGGTTTATTATCCCCGAGCAATCCGCGGATCAATGTTCCGATATTCATACCGTTTCTCCTCCCTCCATTTTCTCTCTTCTTACTATATCGGTATTAATCCGACTTTTTTGAGCGGTGAATTTATCCAAGCTTAAGCGCCTTTGGCGTCTTTTATATTCTGATATTTCTAAAAAAGGGTTTGCTGTTCAGCAAGAATCTTCCCAATAAAGCTGCGCCGATGCATAGGTGTCGGACCTAACGCCGTAATTTGTTCCCTGTGAAGCTTGGTCGCATAACCTTTATGTATCGCAATCCCATAATCAGGGTATAATTCCTCCCACACCCCTTCACACAATCTATCTCTTGTTACTTTAGCTATAATCGAAGCTGCCGCAATGGACTGGCTGTTAGCATCCCCTTTTATGATCGCCTGCTGCGGCAACGGAAGATCTACTTTTTCAGCATCGATTAACATATAGTCCGGGGTATGACTAAGACCTTCTACCGCTTTTTTCATCGCCAGACGAGAAGCCTGCTTAATATTAATTTCATCAATCATGCGGGAATCCACATAACCTACACCAATAGCTATCGCCTGCTCCATAATAATCTCGAATAAGGCATCTCTTTTTTTCGCTGTAAGCTTCTTAGAGTCGTTGACGCCATCAATAATAAGCCCTTCCGGCAAAATCACCGCTGCTGCAACAACATCCCCAAACAAACAACCTCTGCCTACTTCATCTACGCCGGCTATACGGCGATAAGACTGTTCCCAGCCCTCTTTTTCATAACTCAACATATCTATCGTACTCACGAATCTGTCACCGCCAATTATAATTTATTCTATAAACTACATAAGTCAGCTTACCATAGTAAAGCTCACATGGTCATGTACAAATAACCACTCCAATTTGATCCAAATCGGCAAAAAAAAGAGCCCCCGAAAAATTCCGGATGGCTCTTCCATACCCATTCATTTAAACGCCTTTAAGGTGTTTCCAGCGTAAAACGACCAAGCTTACCTGCCCGCAGCTCATGCAGCAAAGCACGTGAAGCTTTTTCCAGATCAACACGTCCACCGCTAATCAGACAACCGCGTTTGCGGCCCACGGCTTCCATAACTGCGACGATCTCATCAGGGTTCTCAAGATCCTCAGGAAGCTTCTCAATACCAAAGCGTTCTTGAAATCTGGAACCATAATCCTTCACCAAATACTTCACTGCATAAAAAGCAATGTCCTCAATGTTCAGGATTTCTTCTTTGATCGCACCCGTCACTGCCAAGCGGTAACCCACGTCTTGATCCTCAAACTTCGGCCATAAGATACCAGGAGTATCCAGAAGCTCCAGATTACCTCCTGTTTTAATCCACTGCTGGCCCTTAGTAACCCCCGGGCGGTCACCCGTAGCAGCGATACTCTTACCAGCCATTCGATTAATCAGCGTTGATTTACCGACGTTAGGAATACCGACGATCAATGCGCGCATAGCTCGTGGGTTCATTCCTCTTGCGATCTGCCGATCAATTTTTTCCTTCAGCAGCAGCTTGACCTGCTCCGGAATCTCCTTGACGCCTGTTCCAGTAGATGCATCCACAGGATGGGCAACATGCCCTTGTTCCTTAAAGTAAGCCAGCCACTTCCGAGTAATTTCCGGATCCGCCAGATCCGCTTTGTTCAAAATAATTAATCTCGGCTTGTCCCGCAAAATATCGTCAATCATCGGATTGCGGCTGGAAAGCGGCAGACGGGAATCGAGCAACTCTATAACAACATCAATCAGCTTCAGCTTATCCTCGATTTGCCGCCTAGCCTTCGTCATATGACCAGGAAACCAATGAATGGCCATTGCCGTCACCTCCTTTGACTTCTGTCAACTTAATGGTTAATCAGTGTAATATCTTTTATCGGCCAGAAGATTAAATCTGCACGACCCACAATATCACCCAGCGGCACATAGCCAATCATCCGGCTGTCTGTACTATCCGAGCGATTATCCCCCATAACGAAAATATGTCCTTCTGGTACAGTACCATCCGTGAATTTTTCATTTGGGAAATCTTTATTATTATACAGAGCGTTGTTACTATGCGCAGCATCAATAGCGCCTTGGATGTAAGTCTCGTTAACAACCTCACCGTTAACTGTAACTACATCTCCTTCTACTTTCACAGTATCTCCAGCCACACCAATTACACGTTTAATAAAATCTCTGCCTTCAGATGGCACGTGGAATACAATAACCTCACCCCGCTGCGGTGATCTTATATCGTATAAAATTTCATTAACGATAACACGTTCTCCCGTATGGAAATTAGGCTGCATGGAAGGTCCATCTACAATAAAAGGCTTGAATAAAAGCCAGCGAATCAGTATAACCAGAACTAAAGCAATCGCAATGGCCTTGACCCATTCCAGCACTTCATTTTTCTGTTTACGTGGGTTCTGCTCGCTTGATTCCAAAGTTTCGCCTTGTTCCTGCTGCATAGTTCACCGTCCTCTCTTAATACTACTCTTACTATACAACACAAAAAAACTCCTGCCAAAAACCCCTCCACAGATACTCCTTCAGGAGGCCTTTTCGGAGAAGCTTATCCCCAAGCGTATATGTCACACGCATTGTATACCAAGCTAAAACGCCCTCAGCGTCCTTTTAAGGACGGTAAGCGTTTATGCGAGAAATTTAAGAATAATGTATAACGTAAAACTTATGCTTTTCTTATATTTTCAAAAAAAAATAAAGCGAAAGGGGCTTGAACTCAAGCCCCTCTCCTCTGTCACTATTCTAGCGACGAATTTCTTTAATTCTCGCTGCTTTACCACGTAGTTCACGAAGGTAATAAAGCTTAGCACGACGCACTTTACCACGACGAGCCACTTCGATTTTTTCGAGTTTAGGCGAGTTGATTGGGAATGTTCTTTCCACACCAACACCGTAAGAAATTTTACGAACCGTAAAAGTCTCACTGATTCCACCGCCACGACGTTTGATTACAACGCCTTCGAACAACTGGATACGCTCACGAGTTCCCTCGATAACTTTTACATGCACCTTCAAAGTGTCACCCGGACGAAAACTAGGGATATCTTTACGAAGTTGCTCTTGCGTAATAGCTTGTAGGATATTCATTAAGGACTTCCTCCTTCCGTACAGGTGTTCTTGCCTCTTCCGGAGAGATCTAAGCTCTCCCTCATTATCCGCAGCGGACCACCGTATTCCACACAACAGAGTTAATAATATCATAAAGGACGGGCTAATACAACTTATTTTTCTATTTTATAACGGCAACATATCTCTTTTTTTTGCCTTAGACTGGCAGTCTTTACACAAGCCGACCACGGTTCCGTTGTCTTGAGCATAGAAGATCAACTTTCCATTCTTCTTCTTGCAAGAAGAGCAAGGCTGCTCCCCTGGACTCTGTTTGGCTTTGCGATGACTATCCATTGAGATCACATTACTGCTAGTGGTGCGCAAAGGATTGCTTGAGCTGCTTGTTTTCTTTTTCTGAGCTATATAATACACAACACCCAGCGCTAGCAAGGCAAGCAAAATAACTACATATTGCATCTGGCTCCCTCCGCTCTTCATGATTTAATTGAGGTAAGAAAATAAAAAGACCGCCCTGTGATGCAAGTAAGGCAACGGTCTATATCGTATTCGCAAACTAGCCCTAGCACATCTCACTTTAAAAAGCGCTTTTCAGTAGCTGCTGAAGATTATATATGAGAGCATCTTCGCTCTTTTTATATGTATCCTTACCCATTTTAATGTCAGCGTAAGATCTATATTACATTTTAGCACAATTGAAATTTGAAGTGTAGTGAACACTTTTTAAATACCTAGTCTTTGGTCCAGTATATTAACCCGTCTACAGCCGTTTTTACAATAAATCCCCGTAGGCTATACTTACAGAAGTACGTACATAACGTAGCGCTTAGGGAAAAACACATATACCCAAAAATAAGGAGGATTTTATTCAATGAAAAAGAGTAATACAACTAGCGTAATGGCAGCTGTAGCCGTCTTGTCCATCGTACTTCTGGCAGGATGCACAGAGTTACCGGGTAGGCAATCCGCTAATAACGAACTAGGAAAGAATATTACTGAAGATGTGCAGCAAAATATTGGTGAGGCTGTGAAGCAAGAGTTAGGTAAAGCCGCTGCAAGCGTGGAGCAAGCCGTTCAGGATACAGCTACCAAGGTGGTCGACGAAGTTAAAGCAAACAGCATTAGCAAAGAACTATCCTTATCAAAAGAGATCGGCTCTGCTTCAGTGCTTAGCATGAACAATGCAGTGGGAGAAATTGAAGTTACATCAACTACGGGTGATCAAATTAATGTAAGTGCAACAATCTTAGCTCATAACGGCTCTGCCCATAAAGCTGACCGTCAGAAAATCTTGGATGACGCTGAGATTTCAATAGACGTTAGTGGCGATACTTTGAAGGTATCTACAAATTCCAAATCAAATCCGAAGAAGGATTTATGGACTTGGGCTCAAGATAAATACGGCTATTCGGATTTTAGTATTAACTATACTATAGAGATCCCCACCAGTATGGATGAATATCAAATCACCAATAATGTCGGACAAATTCGTCTCCGCAATCTGGACGGAAACTACCGCATCGTCAGCAACGTTGGAGCTATTGATATCGAAGGAGCGAACATCACCGGTAAGTCCACTCTAGAGTCTAATACAGGAAGCATACGCATGGATATAGCCGGAATGAAGAGTGATAGCCGCCTTAAAGCGACAACAAATGTGGGTAGCCTCAATGCTGTTCTAGCCGATGGCGTGAAATGTAGCTTGGTGGCTAAAAGTGATCTAGGTCAGATCACCGGGGTTGAGGGTGGCAAACGTGATGTTAACGGAGGAGGTCCATTGTTGTCCTTAAGCTCTGATATAGGCGCAATTACAGTAGAGTAACCAACCACTAATAAACAGACCGTCCGGATGAGCGGACGGTCTGTTTTTGCATCATCATGATTAAATTAATGCAATAGCCAACAGCGTGAACAAGCTGAGAGTTAAAATATTGTCTGCAGCATAAGGGTAACCAAAAAATGCAGAAGTCTGCACAGGTCCATTTGATCCTGTTCTTAAGTAAACATTATATCTGTCCACATCTGTAATCACACCTTCATGCTGTCTGCCATCAGTAGTCAGGATACGTACCCTTCTATTCTTACAACGTAAGCAATTATAATAAGCCTCCACTAGTGTACTCCTCCTCATTCGTAATGATATACTCTATGGTGAGGAGTACAGGTCGGTAACGGCTAAGTTACATAGGTCATTTGTTTGCATCGATATTTACTTTCCGTTCTCTGCATTTTTTGTATTCCCAAAGGTTATATATAAGGAAAGACATATTTTCGGCTTGTTATCCGTACCATCCTATCCATTCAAGGAGGCCAATCGAATGAATGTAGCACGTAAACAGTTTATTAAGGAAGGCGTACTGCGTATTACCATCTTTATTATTTTATCATCGCTTACCTATACCGTTCGCAACTATGCATGGGCAGTTACTGTTCTCGTATGTTTTGCGCTTTACGCTCTACTTACAGGAGTATATCGCCTCTTTCGCAAAGAGTAGAATGCGCCTCCACGAATTTTTATAGTTAACCAAACACCCCCTTTCCAAAGAGTTTTTAATTTTCCTTGAAGAGGGGGTGTTTACATTCTGATCAGAGTCACAGGGTTTGACCTCTCTTAGTAGGAACAATAAAACCATTAGATGTAGTGAACTTTCGTTCTCTATACTCTAATGGTTTTATTGGACTTGCTTATTCATACTTAATTATTAATCTTATATGTTCAAGCTTTAAAGGGCGAATGGGAATTACGATTTGCGATTTGTATAATAATCGATAATATCATTCACGGTGCGGAGCGGCTCCGCTTCTTTGTGGATCGTGTCCACGCTAGGCTTGAATTCTTCACGCGTCTTCGTAGTCACTTCAGTTCATTCCTTTCAATAGTTAAGCTTGCTGCATCGTAAGCTGCATATAGTATTACGCCACCTCTATCTATTACCCCAAATAGAAGAGTTCAACGCACCTATGCTCATTTGTTTTGGAAATTACGCAAAAAAAATACGAGATTATAGCCCTTCTTATATTTAAGTAAACATAACAAAAACGCCTCCTTAACGTAAGATACGTTAAAAAGACGTAAAATATGCCTGTTTTATTAAAATTTTACTCCGGCTTGATTTCATTTTTCAGACGTTCCAGTGTTTTCTTGTCTTTCAACGTTAGTTCTGCACTTTCGAGCAAATCAGGTCTACGTTCAAATGTACGCTGTAACGCTTGCTCTCTTCGCCATACTTCGATGTTGGCATGATGGCCACTCAGCAACATATCTGGTACCTTCCAGCCCCGAAATTCAGCTGGCCGAGTGTAGTGGGGATATTCCAACAGCCCTGTACTGAACGAATCCGTGATCGCAGAGGTTTCATTTCCAAGCGCTCCTGGCTGTAGCCGAACTACTGAATCAATAACCGTCAGTGCCGGTAGTTCTCCACCCGTTAGCACGTAATCGCCAATCGACAGTTCATCTGTAACCAGATGCTCCCGTATCCGCTCATCGTAGCCCTCATAATGACCACATATAAAGATTAGATGCTGCTCTTGTGCCAGTTCCTCAGCAATCTTCTGATTATACGTCTTTCCTTGCGGGCACATAAGAATGATGCGCGGCTTCACAGAGTAAGGCGTCGGGACTGCAGATTCAGAACCATTCTCCAAAGGACTAGCCTCGATCCCCAATACATGTTCTACCGCTGCAAAGATCGGGTCAGGCTTCAGTACCATGCCCCCGCCCCCGCCATACGGTGTATCATCTACACTGTTATGCTTATTTCCTGAGAAATCACGAAAGTTCACAGCATTCAAAGATACAATCCCTTTTTCGCGTGCCTTACCAAGAATGCTTGTGCTAAATACGCCTTCGCACATCTCCGGAAAGAGCGTTAGCACATCAATTCTGATCATGGCAGTAGTCCTTCCATTAAGTGAACCGTAATTCGTTTGGCCTCAATGTCCACGTTCAGCACTACATCGTTAATTACAGGGATAAGGATGTCTTGCCCTTTAGCAGGCTTAACAACCCACACGTCATTTGCACCTGGCTGTAAAATTTCCGTAATTGTGCCAAGCGGTTCATTTCCAGCATCATCCGTATAAACTTCACAGCCAACGATTTGGTGGAAGTAGTATTCGTTCTCTGGCAGATCAACCAGATCATTACTTGGTACCTTAAGCAAACTTCCCTTATACTTTTCCACTTCGTTAATATTGGTATATCCCTTAAGCTTAACGATAAACATACCCTTATGCTCTCGAGCGGATTCTACAGTCACTTCAAATTTTGCACTGCCATCCGCAGGGATGACGAACAGCTTCTTGTCTTTAGCGAAACGAACCTCAGGAAAATCGGTATGGGATAATACTTTAATCTCCCCGCGAATTCCATGCGTATTCACAAGCCGGCCTACGGTTAATTCTTCCGTCATATAACCCTCTCCTTTACAAGCTTCATCTATATATTTGAACAAAAAGGAGCCGGGATATACTATCCCTAGCCCCTCATTGTACGCATTATTTAAGATAAAATATCTACAGTTACGCGTTTATCGCTCTTGACTGCTGCAGATGTGACTACTGTACGGAGCGCCTTGGCGATCCTGCCTTGCTTGCCGATGACCTTTCCTACATCATCTGGATGTACGGACAGCTCATAGACAATCAAGTGTTCTTTCTCCACAGCCCGTACCGTCACATCTTCTGGATGATCCACTAAAGCCTTAGCAATTACTCCAACTAATTCTTCCATAGAGGACCCTCGCAATCAGTCATTATTTCTGTTGCTTAAGCTCATGAAACTTCTTCATCACGCCTGCTTTGGAAAGCAAGTTGCGGACGGTATCAGATGCTTGCGCACCTGTTTGAAGCCATTTAAGAGCTTTTTCCTCATCGATCTTAACTACTGCCGGTTGTTCAATCGGATTATAATAACCGATTTCCTCGATAAAACGACCGTCACGAGGGGACCGGGAATCGGAAACCACTACACGATAGAAAGGCGCTTTATGCGCTCCCATTCTTTTTAGACGAATACGTACTGCCACGAAAAATCACCTCCTTATAATAGTTTCCAACATTAGTTGGACAGACATTCAAGATCATTTAAAAGGGAATTTCAGCCCTTTTCCACCACCAAGACCTTTAAGCTGCTTCATGGCATTTTTCTTGGAGGCTTTGCCGCCTCCGCCCATCATGCCGGAGAATTGCTTCATCATCTTACGCATCTCATCAAATTGTTTGATGAGGCGGTTGACCTCAGCGACTGAGGTTCCGCTGCCGGTTGCGATACGCTTGCGGCGGTTATGGTTAATGATCTCAGGCTGTTGCTTCTCCGCCTTAGTCATAGAATGAACTATGGCTTCAACGCGTCCCATTTGCTTATCGTCGACCTTTAAATCTTTAATGCCCTTGGCTTTGTTCATACCCGGAAGCATATCAAGAATTTGATCGATAGGGCCTAGCTTCTTCACCTGATCCATTTGCTCAAGGAAATCATCGAACGTAAACTCTGCATTACGCATCTTACGTTCCATTTCTTTAGCCTTGTCAGTATCAATGTTCGCCTGGGCTTTCTCAATCAGCGACAGCATGTCGCCCATACCCAGAATCCGCGAAGCCATACGTTCCGGATGGAACGGCTCCAGCGCGTCGATCTTCTCCCCTAAAGCGGCGAATTTGATCGGGCAACCGGTAACAGCTTTTACTGACAGTGCAGCACCACCACGGCTGTCGCCGTCGAGTTTCGTCAATACGACCCCTGTAAGCTCAAGCTGCTTATTAAAGCTCTCGGCTACATTCACGGCGTCTTGACCTGTCATAGCATCTACTACAAGAAGTACTTCATCAGGATTTACAACATTGTGAATCTGCTTGAGTTCTTCCATTAGTTCTTCATCAATATGCAGGCGGCCTGCAGTATCGATAATAACATAATCCAGTCCGTTATCTTTCGCATGTTGTACAGCTTGTCTGGCAATTTCTACCGGACTAGTCTGATCACCCAGCGAGAATACCGGAACCTTAATCTGTTCTCCCAGCACTTGCAGCTGCTTGATAGCAGCAGGCCGGTAAATATCTCCCGCAACCAGGAGCGGACGATGATTGCCCTTCTGTAACAGCTTAGCTAGCTTACCCGAAGTGGTTGTCTTACCAGCCCCTTGTAGACCCGCCATCATAATGACGGTCGGCGGCTTGTTCGACTTGGCCAGCTTCGCTTGGCTTCCGCCCATCAGCTCGGTTAGTTCCTTGTTGACGATGTCGATAATTACCATGCCAGGCGTAAAGCTGTCCATGACTTCCTTGCCGATGGACTTTTCTTTCACCTTAGCTACGAATTCTTTAACTACCTTGAAGTTAACATCGGCTTCCAGAAGGGCTAACCGCACTTCACGCATAGCTTCGTTTACGTCTTCTTCGGATACTTTACCTTTCCCGCGTAGCTTGCTGAACACATTCTGCAATCTTCCGGTTAAACCTTCAAACGCCATATGCAGATTTCTCCCTTCATGCTACTCTAACCTCTGCAAGCGATCCACGATCTCCGCGAACCGAAGTTTATATTGCTCAGGCAGCATCCCATTCTCCGGCAGTCTGCGCAGCTCTTCTAAATATTTAGTACGACTCTCATGTTTCACTAATAATCCAAGTTTTTCTTCATAATTCTCAAGGACTTGCTCAGCCCGCTTAATATGCTCATAAACAGCTTGGCGGCTGATTTCAAATTCAGCGGCGATTTCTCCCAAGGAAAAATCATCGTGAAAATAATATTTAAGAAACGTTTGCTGCTTATCTGTAAGCAGTCGTTCATAGAAGGCAAAAAGCAAATTGATACGATTCGTTTTCTCGAGCCTATTCTCCTGACTCATTAAGGACAACCCCTTCGTCAAGGAAAAACACTTTACACCTTCACAACGTCCCTTATGATACCTAAAAGAAAGAGAGATGTCAAGCACTTTTGCTTGTCATCTCTTTCTTTATTAAAAATCCATATTTTCCGCGATAAATCCGCTTGAAATTATTGGATTGGCAGTACATAAATCAATATGGCGAAGAAATGTGTGACACTGCCTGCAAGAACAAATACATGCCAGATCGCGTGATGAAACGGAAACCCTCTCCACACATAAAAAACTGTACCTAAAGTATAAAGCACTCCGCCAGCCATCAGCAGAATCATACCACCGTCCGCTACAACTGCCGAAAGAGGATTCCAGGCGATAACAATCAGCCACCCCATAGCAATGTAGAATACCGTAGACATGAACAGAAACTTTTTAACAAAAAATGCTTTGAAGAAAACGCCAAATACTGCGATCCCCCAAATGACTCCAAATAAACTCCAGCCAAGTGTTCCCCGAATAGCTACTAGCAAAAAGGGAGTGTACGTGCCTGCGATAAACAGATAAATAGAGGAGTGATCGAAAAATTCGAACAAATCCTTCGCCTTGCCCTCTTTGAGACTATGCACAAGTGTTGAATTGAGATACAGAAGCAGCATTGTCGTTCCATAAATGGAGAAGCTGACCACATGCCATGCCGTTCCTTTCAGACTTGCAAAAACAACAAGCAGGACAAGTGCAGCGACGCTTAATACAGCTCCGATCCCGTGCGTAATCGCATTCGCGACTTCTTCTCTCCGGGTGTAGGTGTGAGTATTTGCCATATCCATATCCTTCCGTCTAAGCTTTCTTTCTATTATACCACGCGGACCTCACTGGATTACAGTTTGTAAATCTCCGTGTATTTCTCCTCCAAATAATCAGCCAGATAATCTGGGCTCAGCGGCTCACCTGTTACTTGTTCGATAATTTGCGAAGGGGTCAGGCTTTTTCCGAAACGGTAGATTTTTTCTGTTAACCATTCTTTAATCGGCAAAAGATTTCCCGCAGCAATCAATTCATCGTAGTTCGGCAGCTCCTTGCGGAGTGTATTCAAGATTTGGGCAGCGTACATATTCCCCAAAGAGTAGGATGCAAAATATCCGAAGTCTCCACCGGACCAGTGCACATCCTGCAATACACCAAGTGCATCATTAGGCGGTGTAATACCTAAATATTCTTGATATTTAGCATTCCATACCTGAGGCAGATCTTTGACAGATAGACCTTCATTAAAAATAAGCTTTTCGATCTCGTAACGCACAATAATGTGCAGATTGTATGTAAGCTCATCTGCTTCAATTCGGATGAATGAATTTTCCACACTGTTAATAGCCCGGTAGAAATCCTCTACATCTACATTAGCAAGCTGCTCTGGGAAATGCTGCTGTAGATCACCGTAATAACGTTGCCAGAACGCACGGCTGCGGCCGATCATATTCTCCCATAGTCTCGACTGAGATTCATGAATCCCCATCGATGCGCCTTGAGCCAGTGGTGTTCCCACTAAATCTTGGCTGATATTTTGTTCGTAAAGCGCATGTCCACCTTCATGCAGTGAACTGAAGACGGCACTAGTCACGTTATCAAGTAAATAAGCGGTCGTAATACGAACGTCACCTGGATTCAGCCCTGTAGCAAAAGGATGCACACTCTCATCCAAGCGGCCTGCGTCGAAGTCATAGCCCATTTGCTTCAGAATAAAGTTACCAAACTTTTGTTGCTGCTCTTTAGGGAAAATCTGCTGCAAGAAGCTGGTATCAGGTTTATTAGGTGAAGCAGCGATAGCTTCCACTAACGGAACCAAGCGGCTGCGGAGGCGACTGAACACTTCATCCACCTTCTCTACCGTGAGATCAGGCTCATACATATCTAGTAGCGTATCGTAACGTGTGCCATTTACACCCCAATAATCGATGAACTCTTGTTTCAGAGCTACGATTTTGCTCAAATAAGGTTCAAATGTAGCAAAGTCATTGTTCTCCTTAGCTTCTTCCCAGATCGTTTGGGAATGAGCAGACAGGACAGCGTACTCTTCAAATCTTTTGGAAGGAATACTCTTACTGCGCTCATACTCTTTGCGGCAATCGTTGACGATCTTTTGTTGATTAGCTGTAAGCTGGCTCAACACTTCTGGACGACTGAAAAATGCTGTGAAGTCACCCATCTCCTGTGAAATCTCGAGTCTGAACAATTCTCCACTCAGCATCCCAATCGTACCGGAACGAACTTCTACTCCCTTACGCGGTGCACCTGTGCGCAAATCCCAGTGCATTAATTCTATGGCCTCTGAATATCCACTAATTTTTGCCAATAACTCGCTGAATTGTTCCCATCGTTCCTTTACTTGTTGTTCCATTCTACTCCACCTGCTTTCTCTGTTTTACAGACTCCTCTTGATGATACTTTTTTGAATGAGTATAATCAACTTCAGAGATTACATCTCTAATTTTAAATATTTAATGAGTTACATAAGAAGCAGAGCATGCTTCGAACAAAAATCAAGGAGCGTGAACAGGGCTATGATGATTCAAGTTACACCTCTCGC
The DNA here is from genome assembly GCF_037970385.1 of Paenibacillus sp. FSL R5-0928. Classification (NCBI taxonomy): domain Bacteria; kingdom Bacillati; phylum Bacillota; class Bacilli; order Caryophanales; family Paenibacillaceae; genus Paenibacillus; species Paenibacillus sp. FSL R5-0928. The sequence continues at coordinate 4,423,868 of NZ_CP150225.1, forward strand.
AGAAAGGAAGTTGAAGGAAAGGCTTGGAGATCAGCCAGGATTTTTCAAGCTCTTTTATGATACGGTAGGCTGCGGGTGTGACGGAATTAATGTGTTACTGATTGTTTCAGAAGTGGAGCAAGGCGATTCTAGGATAGAGACGAATTCTCTTCCCTTTATCGTAAGCCGGCAACAGGAAATCTTTTATGAAGACAAGATGCGACTCGATGCAGAGGAACGTTTCTCTTCCTATAAGCTGGTCAGTGATTCTCAGATTTATGGCAACAATATCATGGTAAGAGATATGCGCAACGTAAGTACAATTCAAGGATTTTAAGGGAGGAAGCTAATATGAGCCACGTATCAGAAATTATTAACTTTAATAAAAGTTTTGTAGAGAATAAGGACTATGAAGCTTATTTAACCAGTCGTTATCCTGACAAAAAAATGCTGATCATCACCTGTATGGACACTAGACTCGTTGAATTATTGCCGAAAGCCATGAATTTCAAAAACGGTGATGTCAAAATTATCAAAAATGCTGGTGCGGTTATTTCTCAGCCTTTCGGTAGTGTTATGCGTAGTGTAATGGTAGCTCTATATGAACTAGATGCTGAAGAAGTAATCGTGGTTGGACACTATGAATGCGGTATGGCCTCCCTCAATGCGGACCATATGATCAATTCCATTAAAGAACGTGGCGTATCTGAAGAAGTGCTGTCTACACTGGAGAATTCCGGAATCAAACTAACAAAATGGCTGCGTGGGTTTGACAATGTCGAAGAAGGGGTAATTCAGACTGTGGACCTGATTAAACGTCATCCACTGCTTCCCCCTAATGTACCTATCCATGGCATGATCATCGATCCGGCAACCGGAGCGCTTGAGCTTGTCGCTGATGGGTATAAGTAACGAATGACGACTCTCTAACTGCTGTTTGCGTGGATCCTGGATCCACGCTTTTTTTGTGCATAAAAGTATAAATTATGATAAATAAAATTGAAACCTTGTGGGGCATGTCTGCGTATTACCGACCATACACAAAAATTCATGCTCACAGGAGGGTTTTCGTACTAAATGAAACCAATGAAACGCGTAATGATGATTCTAATGGCCTTCACTCTATTTTTTGCAGTGGCTGCTCCAGACTTTGCCGATGCACGTCGAGGTGGCGGCGGTTTCAAATCCGGCACTCGCAGCTATTCAACAACTCCAAAAAAATCAACAACAACAAATAACATCAAAAAAAGTGACAGCACTAAAAGCTCCACAGCAGGATCTGCTGCTAATACGAAACGTGGATTCTTCAGCGGCGGCAGCTTAATGAAGGGCATGATGATCGGTGGTTTGGCCGGATTATTATTCGGTGGAATGTTTGGTGGAATGGGAGCTTTTGGTGACTTCTTAGGCTTTGCCGTTAATATGCTAGCTATCTATGTACTGGTTATGCTCGTGATGTCCTTCTTCCGTCGTAGAAAAGAACGTCGCCGCTTAGAAGAACAGGATGGTCGTTACTAATGTCTACAATCGTTCTAAGCATGGATGAGATCATCAATGCCCTCTGTCTGCACATGGCGGAACGAAAGGCTGTTCGCCCAGAGGATGTTCAGGTAGAACTGAGCTGGGAAGAAGATACCGGTTACTCTGCAGAGGTTTGGGTACAGGGCCGCAGTCAATTTCTAGTGGAGTCCAATATGATTGAAGCGATCCTGCGTTACATGCTCAGCGAATATGGTGTTCGCACCTATCGTGAAGATGTAAGACTGGACCTGGATGAGGAAATCACAGCGATTGTAAATACAGGGAACTAATGATAGTAAAAGGGACAACCCAAGGGGTTGTCCTTTTTGATATAACGCTATTCATAGAAATATTGCTTTACCGTCCCTACTCCGTCTGACACTTCAATTTCTGCATAAGCTCCATTAATAAAAGTAACCTGCGGCGGGACATGACCACAATCGATATCATAAACGATCGGTACCTTAAGCTCTTCAGATAGTTCAGCATAGATATCCTCGGCAGTATAGTTATCCACAGGCCGATTAGCTGGACTTCTGCCAAACATAATCCCCGAACAATTCTCAAACCACCCTGCCAGCTTCATCTGCACTAAAGATCTGCGTAAATCCGCTGTGTTCAATTCACAATTTTCCAAATACCAAACTATAGGTTCGTCATGAATCATTTCTTGCTGAAAATGCTGGAGCTTTCCATAGGGCGTGCCGATTAAATGCCTAATTACATCTATACAACCACCCAACAGACGTCCTTTCATCGTTACAGCATCTGTAGTTAGAGACTTCCAATAGGTCTCCTCTGTCAAATGAAAAACGCATGGCGAAGGCAAATCATGTTGCCATTCCCGCTGATATTTAAGAGATGAATGCTGGACAATGGACCCACCCACTGATGTCTCTAGGACCGCCTGCCAGAGGGCTGTAGTATCATCTGAATACTCTCCCCGTAAATCAATGAGATTCGCTCCATGGGCAGTAGCCAACCCGGTTGTCAGCGTGACCGCAAGCAGCAAGACGCTTATATCTGAATATCCCACGATCCATTTGTCCTGCAAAGCATCAAAATCAATAAATTCCAGAGCTTCAATTAACAATTCCCCGCCCCAAGGCGGAATAAGGATATCAATTCCATCATCTTTGATCATCTCATTAAACTCATGACCTCGAACATTGGCTGGTGCAGATTTAGCCTTATCTTGCTTCCATGCCGTTTCGCCGATAATGACATTAAATCCTTGCGACTTCAACCGGCTGGAGGCCAGTGTAAGAAGTTCTGCATTTTGAATGCCTACTCCAGATGAAGGTGCTGTAACTCCTATCGTCGCATTCTTTTTCAAAAAAGGGTATCTAATCATATGCCACCTCCCAGAGTTTGTACCCATTATATCCCTAAAGTGATAATGAGAACACCTCCTTCTAACACATACTTTACGCCTACAAAAAAAGGACCTGGCGGGATGCGTCAACGTATGACCACAAATCCTGCACATGTCCTTCTTCAATTAAACCCAAGCACTAGATTAAAGAGATAGCAAGCAGTTCAAACAACACAAGCGGTAAAATCACATTATTATTGTATGGGGGACCTGGATAAGGTCCTGGATATGGGCCAGGTCCGGGGCCCGGATGAGGATGATAAGGCTGATGAGGGTTGTAAAACCCGCGGGGCATTTGCCCATTAGCTGCAACGTTCAGATACAAGTGTTTATTATCTACTCCGGCTATAACGCCTTCATGTACAAAGCCATCAATTGTCTGTACGTTCACCTTATGGTTAAGGTATGGCTTGCAAGATTGATGTAGGGAATCGCGGACACCGTGCAGGTGCCGGATCACAGCAGGATCGGCCTGATAAATCACATTCTGTTGCTGCCCAGTGTTAAATGTCGACATGGATGTTCTGACCTCCGTAAATGGATTTGCTCCATTCTATGCAGAAGCCTAGATTACGGTGCCTATTAAATGGGCTATTCTTAGAATGGCAGAGCGACCTTCTCAACCTTAACATTTACGGAAACTAGAGACAGTCCCATCATATTTTCAACAGCATTTCTTACATTTTGCTGCAGCATATAGCAGACCTCTTGAATCACACATCCGTAATTAACTATGACCTGAAGATCGATGGCAACATCCACTTCTTTTACTTCAACGGACATTCCTTTTTTTACATTTTTACCGCTTAGACGTTTAGCCCAGTTGTCCGAGATACTGCTTCCTGACATGCCGGCAATACCCGGTGTGTCCAGAACCACTTGCCCGACGATCGAAGTCACCACATCATCTGAAATATGAATTAGTCCTTGCTCCGTTCCTTCATTCATAGAAATCCCTCCATAATGTTTTTTTAACTTAAGAGATATCAGAACTCTCCTCTACCTCTATCTCTACCCGGCGTTGCTTGACAAACAAATAATAGGCCTTGGTCAAGACGATTTTAACAATCATATACAGCGGAATAATCAGCAATATCGCTATGATCCCGCCTAAATCACCGCCAACCAATACCAGGATAATCGTTGTCAGTGGATGAATATCGAGCTTTTTCCCAAAGATGTAGGGAGCGATTAAATTATCCTGTATCTGCTGCGCTAACAGAACAATGATGATGGACCAGACGGCTATAGACGGCGATTGAATGAATCCGATGATGAAAATAGGGATACTAGACAGTATCGCACCAATAAAAGGCACGAAGTTCATCACAACTGCGATTACAGTCAACAGCAATGCATATTGCAGGCCGATAATAAGGAAACCAATATACATCAGAACGCCTAAGGCTAAATTAACAAGCACTCGGCCCACGATAAAGCCACTAAGCGCACTGTCGATTTCAGTCATCATTGTAGTTCCTTCTTCACGATACTTCTTTGGGAAGAAACTTACAATCTTACGTCCGAATTTCCCACCTTCCTTAAGCATGTAGAATAACATAATCGGAAAGGTGAATAAAATGATCGCGAAATTCGAAACAAAAGAGAACAGTCCTGATACGTAATTCGTTAACAGCGTAAACCCTTTATTCAAATAATCCGTCAATGTGGAGGCTGGATTCGCATCAGCAGGGATCAACGCAGACAGAAATTCATTATCTTCTAGTTTCAATAGCTGTTGATTCAAGGAGGCAATGAGATTCGGCATATTATCGACGAAATTAACTAATTGTGTGCGAAGTGAAGGCCAAACACCGATAATAAAAGCAAACAGAAGCACTAAAATAACTACATATACGATGATAATCGCCAAAGAACGATTCAGCTTATATTTCTCCAAGGTATCGATCAGTGGCCGCAGCAGGTAATAAAAGAAACCCGCCAGCATTAAAGGCACTATAATGACACTGAACAAAGACAGGATCGGTGTGAATAAAAAATCTACGCGTGAGCCTAAAAATACAATGCCTAACACTAAAAGGATCGCTAGACAAACTCTGATGAAATTGTTCAGTTTAGCCATAGTTTCTCTCCCGTCTTCTGATTTGGATGTCTTCCAGCTCGTTATTTCGGAATCCGGATGGTGAACACCGTAGGTTCCTTCTTTCGGCGACTGAGATGAAGCGTACCCCCCATTTTCTCTGTATTTTTCATAGCTATCGAGAGACCTAGCCCTGTTCCTCCCGAAGCTGTCCGCGCTTTATCTCCCCGAACAAACGGATCAAACATTGTGGACCACAGCTCTTCTGGAATACCCACTCCAGTATCAGCGATTTCAATCGTGACTTCTTTCTCCAAAGGGATCACCTCCACACGCAAATGTGTACCTGGAGGATTATAGATCAGTGCATTGGAGATCAAATTATGAACCACACTCGAGAGCAGCTCCGCATCAAAGTTCAAGAACACATCCTCTTCAGGAACATTTAGATGCAAAATAAAGTTCTTTTGTTCAATCTCTCCGTAGGTATCTGCAATGATTTCACGAATAAATTCGCCCAGTTCTTGACGCTCCATTCGTAGCAAGAAATCCGGTGAATCTATTTTTAACAGCTCCAGCATGTTCTGAATCAGCTTAGTAACTTGTGAGGATTTATTATAAATATAGCTTAAATATCTTTTTTGGCGTTCTTCATCCTCGCCTCTGCCCTCTACAAGCGCCTGTGCAAAGCCCTGTATACTCGTTATCGGCGTCTTTAGATCATGGGACAGATCAACCATCATCCGTTTCTTACTTTCTTCTGCCTGGCGTTTTTCTTTGGTCGTCTTTTCAATTACATCTGCCATATAATTAAAAGTCTCTCCAATTTGCGAAAATTCCTTTTCTGCATATAAAGCGATTCGAGTATCATAATTCCCCTGAATCATCTGCTTCAATCCAAGCGTGATGATACGCAGTGGTTTCCTGATTCGCCGCGCCACCCAATAGCTGTACACGATAATTAGCAAAAGAATCATTCCCACACCCAAAAAGACATAGTATGAAAGCGAATGATTAAAGTAGGCCACGAAGGGATCACTATTAATGGTGATGGTGATAGCTTCCCGCGGCAGCTTCAGCAGCAGCCACTCCGATTCGCTCTGAGCATTTAGCGTGGTCAACGAGTAAAAGTAAGCTTGATCTTCTCCATTTTCCAAACTTTTTAAAAGCTGGTTACTGGTATATTGGGTTACACCGTCTTTTTTTTCTCCAACAACCTTGGTGACCTTCATGTCTTGATCCAAGACCTCGATCCATCCCCCGCTACGCAGAAGACGTTTGGTTTCTATCCCATGCTCCAGATTATCTCGATAAGCACTAGCTTCCACCTTCAAATCAGGATCAGCGATTTTATTTTTTTCAAAAATATGGGTCACATCAAGATTAATAAACAAATAATATACAATCACGAGAAAAAACAAAATACAGATAAACAACAAAAAATCCAGCGTCAGCGATGATTGTAAAGGTCGTTGATCTCTATTGCTCCATAGGCGCTTCAATTTTGTATCCCAGCCCTCTAATAGTCTTTAAATATACTGGCTTTTTGGAGTCTTCCTCAATTTTTTCCCGGATATTGCTGATATGTACCATGATACTATTATCTTCGTACACATAGAAATCTTCCCACACGGCCTCATATATTTTTTTGCGTGTAAATACTCGTCCAGGCTGCTTCATCATTAGTTCCAAAATTTTGTACTCGGTAGAAGTAAGCACCACAGGTTCACCAGAACGATAGAGCAGACACTGGCTTTGATCCAGCATTAATTCACCTAATACAATCTGTTCAGCTTCTTTTTCCTCAACGACTTGCGCATCGAAATGATGTACACGCCGCAGCAGTGCTCCAACACGGGCTACTATTTCTAATGGATTAAACGGTTTGGAAATATAATCGTCGGCTCCTAGTTCAAGACCCAGAATCTTGTCATGATGTTCGCTTTTGGCGGATAAAAATAACACTGGAAAATGATGCACCTCGCGGATCTTTTTCAATAATTGCAGTCCATCCAGACCCGGCATCATAATATCTAGTATTGCCAAATCAACCTTATGGTTCTGCACCTGCGTTAAGGCTTCAGTCCCACTGTTCGCTTCCAAAATGTTGTACTCTTTCTCTAAATATAATCTTAGCAATTCCACAATTTCTGCTTCATCATCAGCGATCAATATTGTATACATGATAATCCCCCCATCTAACTATATTCTGTGATTATTAACAGAGCCTAAACACAATCTAAAGAATAGCTAAATTATCACATAGGAATAAAATAAAAATCGCACACGGGAAACCGTCCCATGTACGATCGTAATTTGTCTGGATTGTGAGGATCACTACTTTAAAAAGCTACGCCAATTCCGCCCTCCCCAGCATAGGTTCCCATAACCGGACCCATGCTTGAGAGTAAGACTTCTTTGAAGGGATGCTTTAGTAAAATGCGTTCTTTAATCTCGAGTGCCAGCTTCTCACAATTACTGTGTACAATAGCGATAACCGCTTTCTCGTAATCATGCTGCTTCTCATCCAAATGCGCAAGCAGACGATTCAGTGCTTTTGGAAGACCCCGGGTCTTCTCCACTACTTCTACAGTACCTTCTTCGCTGATTTTGAGCAGCAACTTTATATTGAGTACAGACGCTACGGCTCCCGAGAGCCGACTTAGACGTCCGCCTTTCATTACATTCTCCAGAGTGTCCAGCGTAAAATAAGCGTTAACTTCCTCTATCTGCTGAAGTACCTTTTCCTTGAGCTCTTGCAAGCTTGAACAAGTTAAGGACCACTGCGCCGCCAGGCCGACAATCAATGAAAGCCCGCCTGAGAAGTTTTTGGAATCTATAACCTCTATTGCATTGGTATGTCCTTCATCCTTATACATTTCCATAGCAATCATAGCCGTCTGATAAGTGCTACTAATATTAGAGGACATACAAATGACCATAATGTCAGTTCCCTCCTCCACTTGCTTGAACTTCTCAAGGAATTCGTTGGGACTTGGACTAGCTGTGGTAGGCAGCTCCTTGGATTCGCGCATTTGAGCATAAAAGCTTTTCGTGTCCGTATCTGCCGGCATTAACTCATGCCCAAAATGAACCGGTAGGTGGATCACGGAAACATTATACTTCTCCATGTAGTCAAAGGGTAGGTCTGAACCGCTGTCTGTTATGATCTTGATTGCCATAATATAAGTACTCTCCTTTCAATATCAGTACTATTATAGCCACCATAAAATGAAATCTCCAGTAACCTTTATAACTTGAAAAATTCTTCGATCTGTGCTATGTCTTTCTTCCTTAACTTGTCCTTATATGATATGGTTTATGAATAAGCGTATAGAAATGGAGTGTATGTATGAGTAAGGGAAGAGTATGGAACAGAGGCAAACATGATGGTACAGGACTATCGAGAAAAAAAACCGTAGATCAAGAGGGTACAGCTTCTACTGAAACTGAATCCACAGAACCTTCGAAGGAACCTTCCAATTCACGAATTGATACTGTAAAACCGATGAATCGCACGAATTGGGTGACCAGACCCACCCGAGTCATCAATAAAGATTCGAAAGACAAACGATAATTCATACATTCTGAGATTTGAGGACCCAGATAACGTTATTGGCAAATTCCCAGCCTTCTGAGCAGAGTTTCGGACTCCAGAGCCGTTATTCCGTTGAAAGAGGTTCATATATGGTGTTTTTCGTGCCATTAGTGACTATGCGGTCCGTTAGCATCCCAAATCTGGAATAAAACTGCGTTTAGAGTCATCTGTGTCCGATAGTTATCTTTGTACATGCAAAAGTAATGAAATCCAGCGAACAACAAAAAGGGTTGTCCCAGTAGCCATTTCATCATTTCATGGCTTATGGAACAACCCTCTTCTACTTTCTACGCCATATATCCTAACTCCGCTTCATCTCTGGAGGGGGCTTCGCCAATTAACTGCTTCAATAGTTTTTTCATCATTACCGAAGCTTTTACTTTGGTATGAAGACACGGAGAAACCTCTATTACATAGTTTCCTTGTTTGATAGCTTCCTTCAATTCTTCCACAGTTGAGCAGGAGTCTTGCAGACGATTCACAACACTGCCATACTGCAAACACTGATGACTGTCACTGCCAGCAATCACAGGCACACCCAGCTTCTCAGCAAAGGGCGTGATCAAGTTTTTATAAGTCTCCACCCCCTGCATGTAAATATCCTTAGCGTTGAAATCAAAAGCGTCTAATCGCTGAAGCAAGGCCGGATCCAGTTGATGTAAAGGCGTAGAAGTTCGGAAGGGGTGGGCTCCGATTTTCCAAAGATTATGTTCGTCGGCCATATCAAGCAACTGCTTAAAAGGTATGAAATTCCCCTCCTGTGTATGCTCATCTAGTAAAGCGCGGACAGCTAGAACATTCTCCTTTAGTCCGATCAACAGGATGTGACCTGTCTCCGCGATATCCACTTCCATGCCTGGAAACAGTTTAAGTCCGTTCACATCGTAATAATGCCCGTTATAGGGATAAGTCTGATCCAGCGCATCATACATCGCAAAGAAATTAGAAGTATTAAAATGCTCGGTCAATGCTACAGCCTGTAATCCATTTGCTTTGGCTTCGAACATCATCTCCGCAAAATATTCGGGGGAAAACGTAGATTTCTTAGATAATTTACCATGGGTATGCAGATCAATATTCATCATGTCTAATTCGTCTCCTTTGAGCTTGTAAGTTATGTTAATACACCAGTTCAGGGTAGAGATAACCAATACAGAATATCAAGATGACATAAGCAATGGATCCGGATAAAAAGTACCAGTCGGACCGCTTCATTTTCAAATAAGATAACTTGATCTTCTTCACTTTCTTATTATTAAGCCCGTAGCTAAATCCCCGAGTCTCAAGAGCTTCAATCGTTGTTCGAGAACGTTTAGCTGTGTTCAACATGAGCGGGTAAAATGCCAGAATCACGATTCGCAAATAATACGTTATTGTTCGCCAATAGAAAATTCCATGTTGAAGCGGTCGTTGCCCTCTCAATCTAAAGGAAAGTAGAATCTGATGGAATTCCTCCAGTAAAGTAGGCAAAATACGATAGCCATAAGATAAGCTGAACGCAAAGGTATCAGGGATTCCTAAAGACAGTAAGCCGTCACTAAGTCGTTCCGGATCAAGACTAGAGAAAACCGTTATACTCGCCAGCGAAATCACCGAAAGCTTAAGCGTCAGTGTCAGCATAGGCAGCAAGGATTCAATCCCCCCGCCGAAAAAAAGCGACAATATAAACATCCAGCCAATCTGGCTGATTAAGCCGAGACATAATATAAAAATAATATAAGGGCTGACCCGGGAGAGGACGGTCGTTAAAACCATAAGCACGAACATCCCTAACAGGATTGTCCGGTTATGTACAAACCAAGGCACGATGGCAAAAAAGAGATACCAGAGCAGCAGGGTTCGCGGGTCCAGCCTGCCCAGAAAAGTGCTGCTGCTGTTATATGCGGTCCCGAGTAACTCCAATTTGATTTGTTCTACAGATATACGGTCAAGTGCCCGTTTAACGGCTTCCATGGATTGCAGCTACCTCCTTCTTTTCCACTAAACTCACAAACTCTTCTAAGCTACTGCAAATTCTAGGGAGACCGAGCATACGACTTAACTCCATCAATTGGGTCTGAGCCAGACCCGCACGCCGTAAAAGAAGCCCATCAGCGAAAATTTCATCCTTCGTTCCATCCGCGATTATCCGTCCTTGATGCATTACAATTATTCTGCTGGCCCATTCAGCGACAAGCTGCATATCATGAGTTGCGATGACGACCGTCTTCACATGATTACGAAGCGTCTCCAGCACATGTACCATTTCTTGTTTGGTCGAAATGTCCAGATTAGCTGTCGGTTCATCAAGCAGCATGATGGCGGGTTTAACCGCGGCACCAATCGCCAAGGATACCCGGCGCTGCTGCCCGCCACTTAGCAGTCGGGCATCCCGTTCAGCCAGCTCGCTTAAGCGAAACGCCTTTAGCATCTCATCCACTCTTTCATCCGTATCTGGTAATTTCCGCGCCTTCAGATAATAAGCGATTTCCTTACGCACAGAATCCTCGATAAACATTTCCTCCGGATTCTGGAATACATAAGCTACCGTACCGGAGAGACGTTCAGGCGGCAGCCCGTTCACCGTCATTTCTTTAACCTTTACGGTTCCAGCTGTAGGTCTGACAATACCAGCAATCAGCTTCATTAATGAAGATTTACCTGCTCCGTTGTTGCCAATAAGAGCAATGGACTCTCCCTGCCGCAGTTCTAGCTGAATTCCATTCAGTACAGGATGCGGCACCTTATGAATCGTACGATAAGAGAGGTGGACATTCTCCAGCTGAACGATAGAACTTTCTTCTTTTGCTGCTATGGGGAGCTGCTCTTGAATTCGTCCTATTGGAAGTGTCTCCACATTAGCATCCTGACGAAGAATCATGCGGGTACTGCCTTCCTCAGCATTTAAGGGAAGCAGCTTTGACTTCTGATCATCAGGCTGTAGCAGCCAAGCCGCCCGGGTCACATCCGTTGGGTAAATGCCCAGCTCTAGCAATTCTTCTACAGATGACAAAGCTTCACGCACAGGCTTCTGCCAGCGCATTTTACCCTGATCCATCAGGACAACATTTTTACAATAATCTGCAATAAATTCCGCATGATGCTCAATCACTACAATGGTCTTTCCATGCTCCTCATTCAAACGCTGCAAAATATCATAGATATGACGGGCATGCTGCGGATCAAGCTGGGCTACGGGTTCGTCAATAACCAGAATTTCCGGATCCATAGCTAATGCTCCGGCCAGAGCGAGCAGATGTTTTTGCCCACCACTTAACTGCCAAATGAATTCATGCCTCAAATCACTAAGTCCGGTTAACGCAAGCGCACGCTCTCCCCGTTCCTTGTAATCCGTAAACCCATAATTCAGAGGTGTAAAAGACACATCATCAAGCACCGTCGGCCTTACCAATTGATTCTCGAAATCCTGATAAACATAACCGATACGTTTGGACAGCTCTGCTACACTTTTTCCATCCGCAGATTGGCCGCAAACTGTCACCTCTCCACTGAAATCACCAGTGTAATAATGAGGAATTAAGCCGTTAAAGCATTTGCAGAGAGTAGATTTCCCGGAGCCATTACTGCCGATGATCGCAATAAAATCTCCTTCTCCCAGTCGTAAGTCTACGTCTTGCAGTACTGGTTGTTCAGCTCCCGGATACGTAAAGTTAATTTTGTTCAATTCAAGAATTGTATTACGCATCTGCTTGACCCGCTTCCTGTCTTTTTCGTGCCGAACGCCGAAGCAGTGTAATAATCGCCGTTGCCGCTACAACAGCCGCTACCAACATACTGAGCCAAATCAAGGTCTTTTCATTCGATTCCGCTCCTGCAAGCTCAAAATCACCGAAGTTCCAGCCCGATTCCGATAACAATTCTGACCCCACCGCTACCATCACTAGAAAGGTTCCGGCAATGACCAGCTTAGGAGATAGCCACGCTCCTGTTGCATATTTCATATTCCGCTCACGCGGCTTCATGCCAAGCAATGGTTCAATTTTTCCATATAAACGCGGAACCAGATACATAGTAGGAATTAGCGCGAACAAAATGCCGGAGAAGAGTACATCATTCAGGAACCCTACTCCCTCAATTACAACGATGCTTTCAGCCAGCCCTTTAACAGCCTCTAGCTCTTCTACCCCTACCCCTACCTTCACAATATCTATAACGGAGCTAAAAAACTGGTGAATCGCCACGCCGGTAATCGCAGCCACTCCAACCTGTCTACGATTCTTCGGATCAGATACCATGCGGCCTGCGGTATACATCGCCAGTGAGAAGGTAATGAATTTCTCCAGCTCCCCTAAACCTCCAAATTGGCCTAACATCAATTCCCCGAAGATTACCTCACCAACAGCTGCTCCGACCGCCGCATATAAGGGGTGAAACAACATACATAATGTCAAAGGAATGAAAGCGAAATATTCAATGGATAATTCAATCGGGCCCAGTTTGATCCCAGGCACTAGCTCGGTAAACATATTGGACAACCCGTAAAGCGACATCGACAGTACAAAAATCATCATTTTTTGTGACTGAGTCAGTGTGTAACGCGTTTTTATCGTGCTCATGAAATATTTGGCCTCCCAATAAGAATTTATCTTCATTATAAGAAGGCCATGTCATCACAGCTTTTTTCATTTGTTAAATGAGAGTAATATTTTTTTCAATATTTTTAACGTTGTAAAAATATTTACAACATATTCGCACGTTATATTCTATCTATCGCATCATCATAGGAGGATTGAGAGATTGTATAAAGATTGGAACCACCGCGCTTTTTCGCCTAATCAACGGATAATTGCCGACTTTATTCAAAAAAATGAGCAACGTGTGGTCTACATGACCGAACAAGAAATGGCAGACGAGCTGCATTTGAGCATCGCCTCTGTTTCACGGTTCTGGAAAGCTGCGGGGTACAAACATGCCAAAGATTTTAAAAACCGGCTCCGTTTCCGCTTTGAATCCACACCTTCTGTAAAAATGCGTGATGCCATGCAGCGATCAGACGATACCTCACTCCCTCAACTGCTGCTGGACAATTGCTCACATCATTTGCAAGAAACACGCCGCTATTTAAGCGACGATGTACTAAAGCGTGCAGTAGATGCAATATCAACAGCTCGGATTATTTATGTATACAGCCCTGGCCCTTGCGCCGGATTAGCAGAGCTAATGATCTATCGAATGGCGCGTTTTGGTCTTCAAATGAAAAAAATGGCCCCCAGCGGCCATGAGCTGCTAGAGACCTTAATGCATGCTGACAAACAAGATGTCTTGCTTGTCTTTGGATTTGTGCAAATACTGCCTGAGATTGAAGTCATACTGAACCATGCACGTGAAGTAAATTACCAGGTCATCCTGATCACAGATAGACTCGTCTACCCGCGATCGCAAGATGCAGATATCGTGCTTTATGCCGGGAGAGGTGAGGTTTGGGAGTTCCACTCCATGGTTGGCCCCACCTATATTATTGAGAATCTGATCCTTGGAGTGGGATTAGCAAACAGGGACAGTAGTCTAAGCAAGCTGGATAAATTGCAGCAATTGCGCGCGCAGTATGGGGGGAAGCTCCCGCGGAGTTAGGTTTAAATTTGACTGCAAGGTGAAGAAATATTTAATTCATTCCTAAAGCTTCTTTAATTTGTGGGATAGATAAACCGTTTGCTTTCATTTCTTTGATCCAAAGAATGCGCGCGACGGTTTCTTCTCTTTTATATCTGCGTGTTAAGTTCTCCTCTGCCTGTTCAAAGGGCAGCATGCCTTCTTCTGTGTAATGTTTGAGTGTACTATAACGAGCATTTGTGATTCTTACTAATTCCCCTATCGATACATATTCTGACGCCATAATATTCTCCATGGATCGTTGTCTAGACATTGATAACCAACTCCTTTACAGCGGGCGCTTCGGAATAAGACGCACACCTTGAATTGGCACTTTCATCATTACAAAATGTGGGATCGCATCGTAGAGCAAATTATCAATTTTAAGGGTCGCAATTGATCCTCTCTCCAGCACCTTAACTTCATGTCCATAGGACATTAATCTTGTAATAACTGCGTCTAACCTTTGATTAGAATTATCAAACCAAGACTCTGTTTCTATAAAGACAGCTCGTGATCGCTCTAGGGCAGGGAAGATAAGATTGAGACTACTGCCGATAAATGTCTTCGCAAACTTTGTCTTCAATGCTAAAAAACGTTTGATGCCTAACTCAACTCCCTGGCGGATTTGTATAGGAAACAATGCCTTTGCCCATAAGTTACTTTGGTATAGATCATGTAATTTGATATTCACCTGTTCTAATTCGTTCAGCGAGAAGAAATCATGCATACATCCACTTTCACGAAGTAGCCATAGCATACAAATGACCTCATCCGTTACTGGACCCTCTTCCAAAATCTCAGCCCGCATATTCTCTGTAATGCTTGTGTACGCCTCCATATTGCTGCGATAGGCTCTAATTTCAACTTCAGCTGAATCAAAATACATGTCGCTCCCTATCAGGCTTGGTATATCTTCAAGCAAATTCATGGCTTGAAGATCATCTGAAATCGCGGTTTCGAACTTTTTTAAATGATGGTTAGACTTCCTCGAAGCCTTCTTTAACCACCAATTTAGATCACCCTTCACCTCAGCACTATTATGAAGTAAGGATTGTAGAACAGTTTCTCTATAGAGTGTTGAATGAGATTGATCAAGTGCTTCCTTGTGCAAAGTTAACTTGTTCTCTGATTGTGTAAAACATCCCTCTAAGTAAAGCTCCAATATAACCGCTGCTGCCATGCAGCGCAAAGACACTTTCTTAACAGTAGTCATCTGAAGACTTCTCTGTGCATTAAGCGCGATCAATGAAAAACTTGGTGCTAATTTAAGATCCATCATAACCATCCACCCCTATCCATTAATTCGTATTTACAGGATGATATTTATTCCGTATGGTAAGCGTTTGATTTACTTACTACTTACTACTTACTACTTACTACTTATCACTTACAATACATCATCTTTACAATAATTGTCAATGATCTGGAATAACGTAAAGGAGGCCCTGCCCTTAGCACCTGCATGAGCCAACAGATAGTTCTAAGCGCTATCCCAACAAAAAATAATCCGCAGCACAAACAAGCTCCTGTGATAATCACCGGAGCTTGTTCACGTTTAGGCTAAAACTTAGCCTAAAATTAGCGGATGCCCTTTGATACCGTTCAGGCCAGCAAGGTACGGGCTACCTGATCCACAATGTAATTGATACCTGTCGGTCCGTAGCAGCCGATCCATGTAGCGGCATCTACCGGGTATATATACGGCCGCTCATTGGAATCTAACATCCCCCGGACGCTTTGCTCTGTCGCAGATACCTCCTCCTGCATCATCTCGTTACTAAGTAAAAAATAATGACTGGCGTGCACAGCTGGCAGTCTATCAACTGTAATATGATAAACCGTGTCGGAAGTGTCTGCGACAAATAGAGGAGCAGGCAGACCAAGATCACGGTACAGCACGGCACCTGTGCGATGGGAGGCAGTATGTACCCGTACCAGCGACTCACGCGGACGGATCAAGGCCACGCTCTGACCCGCCAGCGCCGTTGCAAGCTGCTCAGACAGCAATGCTGTTCGGCGCAGGTAATCCGCAATAATACGCTCCACCTCTGTCCGCTTGTCCGTCAATTCACCGAACAGGCTCAAAATCGTCTGCCAGCTCTCATTCCGTTGAAACATTAGGGTTGGAGCAATCCGGCTTAACCGTTCATAATGCTGAGCATGCACCTCAGTACAGATAATCAAATCCGGCCGCAGCCGTTCGACAGCTTGCAGGTCCGGGTACTCATAAGTTCCGAGCATTTCTGTTGTCTTAAGCCTTTCCCTGATATATTGGGGGAATTTTAACGCTGCACTGCCCGTTCCTACACTCCCTGCCGGAGATATCCCAAGCGCAAGCAAATGGTCTGCATATTGAACGTCGAGTACGGCGATACGCCTCGGAGAAGCGGTGACGCAATATTCGCCTCGCATATGACAAATTACCGGGCCTTGCAGCGACTGGTACGATGAGGCCAGGCGATCCGGCAGCCCAGAATATGCTGAGAGAGCACCGATCCCTGAAGCGGCAGTGCGCCTGTAGATCTGCGGGGGAACTCCATGATATTTCTTAAATGCCCTGCTAAAGTAATACATGTCGCGATAGCCCGTTTTTTCTGCAATTTCGCCGATGGGAGCATCCGTATGACGCAACATCCGCTCGGCACTCTCCATCCGCAGCTGGATTACATATTCCATCGGTCCTAGTAACTTCTCCTGTTTGAATCGCCGCTGTAACTGTCTTGTACTGCATCCGGCAAGCGCTGCCAGCTCCTTAAGCTCCAGCTCCTGACGATAATGCCCCGCTATATAGGCAGCGACAACATCCACCATATCCGCCTCTGTGCCTTTCTGACCACATTCATACTCCATAATAAGCTCGTAAAGCATTCCTTGCAGTAGCGCATTCGCATGGAAACGCTCCAGCCCTTCGCCCCGGCTCCATTTGGCTTCGATTTGTTCCGCAGTCTGATGCAGTTCAGCCAGGAGCACAGGACGGTGAACAAATGAAGTTCGTAATGGGTGATTGCGCTGCGGAAACAGAACATGGGCAGCCCCCAACATTGGAAAAGCCTTGTATATAATAATAGTATAATGAATGGTTTCTGATCCAGCAGTCAAAGTAAATGCTGATCCCTTGACTGCGTGACAAGCGAAATAGGCCTGGATATGGCAAATTTCGCCATTCATCACAAGCCTACCTTCCCCGCCGCCTGCCAGCAGCAACACATTGGCTGTTAATCCGGTTTCGCTCATAACGCCGCCGGGTGGCAAAGTACCGCTACGCACATCAAGCATCTTGATCGTTGTATCACTCCATAAACTTGCCTGTTCTTTCAGCGGCATTTCTCTCATCTCCTGACAATAGCATCCTCTGTTAAACGGGCGCACTCGAATAGGATTACATGCTTTAGTGAAAGCGCGTCCGCAACATAAGTGAGTGCGTTGCTGTTGTCATTTTAATTGAGATTCATTCTCATTGTCAATTTTCGGACATTTTCCGCAATATTCCGCCGACATCCTGTAATAAAAACAGCAGGTGATACGCTTGTTTTTTGCAACCGGAGCCAGGTCATTGTTCTCTGTGAACCGGGTAAACGGATTGCGTCTTGCGCCGAACAATTGTCCGGGAGCTATCCGGGTCAGGAAGGCAAAATCGGCTTGCATCCGTTGCCTCTCTTGCCCAAATTCACCTGTTCCAGGAGAATACAACGGGGCAATGCGTACCATAATATTCTCCCAAAGTACTGCCATGGAGACGGGACCAATTGCAGCAAGCGTGTGCAGCAGCGGCGCAAGACGTACCGCGAAAATTTCCTCTACGATCTCTTCTCGCCACGCTTCCCTGTCTTCCGGTGCCGCCGTCGCTCGAAGCCCGTTCAGCGCAAGGAAAGGAAAACGCGTATCCCCTTTAAAAGCTGGGGAAGCCGGATGATAGAGGAAGCAGTTCTCCAGCGGGATGGAGACTTCCCGGTTATGAAGGGTCATAGCGGTCAGCATCGGCGCGATCCACAGATAACCGATCCGCTTGGCCAGCATGGAAGCGGCAACCTGCATATCAGGCGCACCGATATAACCTTTAAGCCAGCTTACATATTCGCGGCATGCAGCTTCTTCGTGCAACTGGCTAAGGGCAATTGTACGAACGTTGCCTTCAGGCGGTTCACCTACCCACAGACGGTATTCCTCCGCCATTTGCTTCCAGGTGGCAGACGACAGATAGTTGTCCATTTTAATGAGATCCCAACAGCGCTTCCGCGGTTTGATCTACAATAATATTGAGGGCAATTGGCCCATAATAAGCGATCCAGAGCGTTGAATTCACATTGTATACGCGGTTATTTTTAACGGCATCATGAGATTTCCAGACCGGACTGTTCGCCATTGCCTCTGCCTCTTTGGCAAACAATTCATCCGATAACAGGAAATAGTGATCTGCTCCAATATCAGCGATGGTCTCCATCGAAATTTCAACGGAGGTATCATCTTTGATCTCCTGAACGAATGCAGGGATATTCAATCCCAAATCCTCATAAAGAATGCTTCCGGTCCGATGTTCGGGACCGTGTACGCGAATACCTTCCGGTCTTGGGCGAATCAGAGCTACCGTTTCGTCGCCCAGCTTCGCCGACAGCTGCTCCCGCAGTCCGACGATTTTGTCCTCGTAGGCTTGACGCACTACCTTCGCCTCCGCCTGCTTGCCCGTTATCATACCGATGATAGCCGATGTATCCCGCCAATCTTCATAGAAGTCGAGTACTATTGTGGGCGCAATTTTACTGACGCTGTCATACACCTGCTCCTGAAAATCGGTCATCAATATAAGATCCGGATTCATCGCTACAATAGCTTCAAGATTGGGCTCATCGCGTGTGCCCAGGACCTTCACATCACCCAATTGTTCACTTAAATATTCTGGAAACTTTGCATCTTTCGCTCCAGCCACAACGCTGCCTGCCGGATGCTCGCCTATCGCTAACAATTGATCGACGAATTTCACATCAAGCGCGGCGATGACCTTCGGCTTCTCAGTCAGCGTATATTCACCCTTCATATGCGAGATGGTAACCGGGAAGGCTGTAGTCTGAGCCTGTGTCTCAGATGTAGGTGACGGCTCGGTTGAAGCAGATGGCAGTGCGGCAGTGCCCGCATTTGCTCCACCTCCAGTACCGCAAGCCGTTAGCACAAGTACCAGTGCCATCATCCATATCATTAATAGTCCTGCTTTTTGGGCAGCATCTACCTTTCTACCGGTTGCTTGCCTCTTCTTTGTTCTTTTCATGCTGACTCCCCCTTATGTATGATAATGATTTTCATTATCAGATCAATAAAGCGAGTATAATCTATTTTCATACTCTATTTCCATGTACTTTTGCGACATTGCAGCCGGATTAATGCGACATCGCACACCATAGGAACGACTCAGGAGAACCGCAACTGACTACAAAAATTCCACACAAGCAGCTAAATCCCTAATTTTAACAAAAATTCCTTTGCTCCTTTTCTGAAAATAGCCAACACAGTCGATGGTAATCTCGCTCAATTCAAGCTTTTCCTTCTCCAGAAACTGATCATCGAGCAATCTGGCTACTTCAGAAATGGTTCTCCCATTGCACTCCCTGCTTCTTCCCAAAATGAAAAAAAGCATCTTTGTTTTACACAAAGATACCTTTTTTCATTAAAAGCTTATGGCTCAATCCCCCACACAAGCTGACCATTCATATACCCGGTGACCTGTTCATTGTTGATGAACTGACTGCTGGATGCCTTGAACGAATAATCATTAACCTGGTTGAAATTGGACCAGTCGGTTTTGGAGAAACGGGTTTGAATTTCTGCGCTCTGACCTGGATTAAGTGTTCCAGCCGAACTCGTGAAACCAATTTCCAAAACATAATCGGCACTGGCAACAGGAGTCGCCAGCTTAATGAAATTGCCGGTTACATTCGCATTTCCGATGCTGGCCCAGTCGATCCAGAAACTCTGATCTTTCTCGCCATCAATCGTATAGTAATACCGGACCTTCACATCACTTAGTTGAATCGCTGAATCACCGGTATTGACTACTTTGATTTTGGGTGAAATCCCGTTAGTGGAGGCACTTGTGTTGCCATTAAAAGCTTGGACCGTCAAATCTCCAGTGGGTACTGGAACACTGCTATCCGTTACGTTCACTGTAAGAACAGCATTATTTCCTCCATTAAAATGAAAGGTTAGGGTATTCTGTCCCAGCGGAAGCGTGGAAAGATAGGATTTTTTCAGAACAACAGCAGCGCTTGATGCCGTATAATCCTGACTCGCTAAAGTGTGGAATTTCCATTTGTGATACTTGCAAGCTGATGTCCATTTAAGGTAAGGACTACGGAAATATCCTGGGTTAGATTCGCCGCTTTATCAAATGCAGCGCTCACGGGCGCAATGGATGCGCTTGGCGTGGAATCGACAATTTTCACTTTTAACACGGGATCTTGTCCTTTATTAAAATCAAAGATGATCGAATGCTCGCCAACCGGCAGTGTCGCCAGAAATGCTTTTTTGAGCAGCAGCGTATTTCCACTCAAGGTATAATCCTGAGTCTCTATTAATGTATTTGCGCCTGCCCGGAGAGCGGTTAACGTATTGCCGTTTGAATTCACGGTGATGGCTTTGTCATTCTCATTGGAGGCATTTTTATCAAATTCGACGTTCGCAGGTGTGATAGACGCACTTGGAATTGGATTGTTAACCTTCAAATCAGGCAGCTCATCGAGCGTGATTACATAATTGCTTTGGTACAGCGTTGTTAAGGTGGCCGGATAATTAAAGGCGGAACTCATGAGATGCTCACCATACCACGGTAAGAAATAGAGCCAGCCCGATTTTTCCTCTGTCAGATTCTGAACGCTTGGAACGGTGTCGTTCTCCGTCATGGCTACCATTTTCTTACCGCCGGTTAAATCAACAAGCTGATAGAAAATCGAGGTAATCGCGTCCTCATTGGGAACACCAGACAAACCGTCATAGCGGTTATAGATCGTGTTGTATTTATCATAGCCTACAATATCCACCTGATCATCGCCGGGATACCATGCGGGAGAAGTGCTGTAGACATAGCTGTTGTAGGTCCAGATCAAATTGTGCAGACCGTACGTTTCTGTAAGTTCAGTATAGAGCAGATCCCACAACTGCTTGTATACCTCCGAGCCTGCCGAAGCCCACCAGAACCATGCACCTTCTCCATTCAATCCGCCGTTGCCCTCCGCCTCATGGAAGGGTCTGAAGATAACCGGCACATTGTTATTTTGCAGAATCTGCAGTTGCTCCGCCAAATCCCCAATGGCCAGTTGTACATATTGGTATTCTTTCGTACCTGGAACTACCGCATTAGCTGTATTAAAATTGGTTTCTGTCGGCTTGTAGGTGGCTTTCTTCCAATCTACAAATTCCCCGAGCTGATAGGCGGTGAAATCTCGGGGTACAGTGATATGCCAGCTGTTTGTCGCGATCCCGCCCCGGTTATTCACCCAATCGATCATCCGGGCGGTCGTACCATCCTCCCAGCCGTAAAGCGGATTGTAGTTCATCAGATCAAATCCGCGGATCGCCGGATACTTTCCCGTTAAATTGTGAATCCAATCAAACTCCAGCTCGGAATTGCCGTCATTTCCGCCTCCGTAAATCTCCTGCTGGCCGGAGATCATATGATTGCCGTAAACCTCCGTTAAATAATTCATCAGAAGCTGAGTTTCCGGAGTCGCTTGAGTATCGCTGAGGACAGGTTGCACATCCAGGGGATCAAGATCGGCATAATCCACAGTGAAGGTATCAAAATAAGCGAAACCCCAGCCAGCCTTCAGTTGAATAGTGTTGCTGCCTTGATTCAGCTTGTGATAGCCAAAATCGAAATTCGACCATGTGGTCGTATAGGGCAGCATATACGACCCCTTCGTAACGCCGTTAACGGCTAAAGATTGAAGCCTGCCGTCAGCACTGAGCTCCTGCATATAACGTGTGGAGATCGTATACATGCCGGTTTCTGGGACAGTCACTGTGAAGGAAATTGTACCGGAATTCTGCATCCAGACAAATCCGCTTCCAGAGTATCCGGGTTTGGGCTGTCCGTAAATTTGGGTCGTCACTTGAAGATCGGAGGTGAGCTGAGCGTTTTCGCTTTCAATTGTGAAAAGTGCGTTGTCTGCATGAACGGGCGGCGCTGTCATCAATCCAAGTAGCAGAGTAAATGCCAGCATCATTGTGATTGCCTTCTTGAGCAAATTTTTCATTTCCACCTTTCCTCCCTATGTTAAATATGGTAAATAAAAGTTCAATATACCATCTCTTGGATGCGCTTTCATAGATAAGATAGCATATATTCCATATTTTGTAAATCTACCAAATCGAGAAGATTTCCACATGCAAAAAAACTCCCACCAATATTTATTAGGAGGAGTTAAATAACATTGATTCACGCGAACATCCCATCAATGACAGGTACGTGAGAATCAATAACTTGCTATACCCAATAGAAAGGAAGATGGGCTTGTTGTCGCGCTTGGCGATTTCGAAAACTTCTTCGGACCAAGGGAACCAGTCGACTGGATTATGCACGTATTGCAGCAAATACGGAGACTTCTCTTGGTTAATCTATTGGATACTTTTTGAGTTGTCATGAGGCATCGCCTCTTTGCTGAGGATTTTGGGAAAGTGAGCTTAGTTTTAGTTCATCCAAATTGGAAGAGGAAGTCGCAGGGATATACAAAAGTGGATTTTAGTATTCCTACAGATCCATGCGGACTTGTTTATACGCAATATCGATAAGAATAAATAGAGCGACCAGATATTTTTTCATTTTCATATATTTCATAACCATCCAATTTTATCAGATCGTTAATGCTCTCTCTAACACTTTGCCAATCACTTTTCTCTGATCGCACTAATGGATGGAACATTTCGCATAAAAATTTCATCAATGTCTCATCATTACCGGTTTGTAAACCCAATCTGGAATCTTCAAAAATCCAAAAATACTCATAATCATCGTTTGCGACAGTATGACGTTGAATTTCTTCTTCAAAAGTTTTCAAACGAGAATCTTCAGAAGGCAAATTTTTCAGATCATACAGTCGATTGAGGAATTTAACGCAGTCTCTCCTTCCATAATAATAAAAAACACGCTCTGGTTGTTGATATCCAGCGGACTGTGAATATATATAATCATTACACTCATTGTTATATAGATCTGATAAATAATCAAAAATAGCTTCCCTCGTTATTTCGGTAATTCTGTTAGTCATTTTAGTGGAATTTTTTGAATCCTTTATCGTATCTGAGGGATGTAAAATCGATAATATCTCCTCACAAGACTGATACCTCTTTTTAGGATCACTTGATAAACATTTAAAGATAATTTCACCCTGTAGCTCTGAAGAATTACCTGACATTAACAAATTTTGTCGAGCATCACCACCCACAGGAGAGCGCCCCATTAAGAGGAAATACCAAATTGCCCCAACCGAATACAAATCACTTCGAATATCACGTAAAACGGGATTATCAACAAGTACAGGATCTATATATGGACCTCCAGCTATACTTTCTCCAGTCTTTGTAAGTTTTGTATGATCCTCTTTTTCTAAAAAGGCACTAATGCCAAAGTCTATAATTTTAAATTTTCCATTTTTTGTTACCATGATATTGCTGGGTTTTAAGTCTCGATGTATAACGCCCATTTTATGGGCATAATTTAAACCATTTAATATAGCAGTAATAGGTTTTATAGAGCGTTCAAAAGAAACAGGGCCTTTTTCTGCTATGAATTCTTGCAGTGTAGTGCCAAGCAAATACTCCATCTTAATAAATGGCTTACCATCTATCCTTCCTATATCATACACTTGAACAATGAAATCACTATTAAGTCGAAATAACATTTTTGCTTCTCTAAAAAATCTTTTTTCTCCTTCCAAATTCTCATCATTGGACACAAAAACAGGTTCGAAAATCTTGATTGCAAAATCCATATCTAATAAATCATGATGATACTTATAGACAGTTCCAAATCCTCCATAACCAATTCGTTCTCCTAATTGATATGCATCAATATTCGTTAAAAAATTGTCTGTACCATTAGAAACACTTTCTAGATACTCGAAAATTGGTTCTAGTTCTTGATTGATAAACTGTCTACGTTCTGCATAACCTTTGAATTTTGCTTGCATAGCTCTTCTGAAATCAGCAGTAGAACGACTCATTCGCACAAAAGAAGGCAGCATCTTAGAAACGCGATTATCTGATGATAAAACTTTCATGTCCTTCTTATAACTTTCATCCAGATATTCACCATCTGTTGCCTTCGCGAGTAGTCCAAATTTCAATCGTTCAGCAGCTTCTAAAACTATTAAATTATCCATTAATTTTTCTCACTCCGAATGCATCGTATTGATTGTATTGCCAATCAAAATTAACAGCCTTATTGGTATAAAAAGCTCTCCTGTTCAATAACAATCTTTTTTTTTACAATCATATCTATTAAAGGCTGTAGCATAGGTTCCTTCAATTTACTTATTTTCAGCCATGTAGAGTCATCCATTTTTTCACCCATAGTTTCATATGTTTCGTATTGGGCTACGTCCATTAAAAAAGGATGTAGTTGAGGAAAGATATGAATTCGAATATACTGAAAAATTTTAACGCCGCCATAGTCTAAATCACCGGTATGAAAATAAGCAACCTCCTTACCTAACATTCGCCCTAACTCTTTCAAGAAATCCCGTTCCTTAGGAGAAAAGTATCCATGGGAAAAGATAATTAAAGTACCCGGCTCATATTTCATAGAAATGTAATTGGCCTTGTTTTCTACTGTTATGATTTTACGGATTTTTTGTTGCGTCGCAATTTGTGCATATTTTAACATTTCACTGTTGAGAACAGTCCCATAAATAAATTTAGATAAATCAATCCTCTCTCCACTGACCTCTAAGATCAATTCTCCTTTTACAGCCAGTTCCTGTGAGTATTCTTCAATATAAAGCTGTGACAACACTTCAGACTCGCTCATATTATCATCTACATCAGGATGATATTTTCTGGCCTGTGAAATGATTCTGGATTGTAAAATCTTTTCAAATGTCTTAGAATTCCCTAAGTGATATTTACTAAATATTCTCTTATAGATTGGCTCTTGCAATACATCTAAGGCATTTAGACAAATACAGAATAAATTAAAATCCGCCTCACCTACTACAATTTCTTTAGAGTTCTCATGTCCGGTTTCAGAAACCAGCAGCAAATTCTTTGGTATAATCCCGTTTTCCAATTGTCGCAATATTTCTTCATAACAAGCTCGAATCCAGTGCTTCTTCGCGCCTTTCATCTGCTTGTTTACGAATTCGCTCGTTTGTTTTAAACTCTCAGCTTTTGAAGTTTTCCCAAGCATCTGATATAGGTTGGGTATGTCCTCCAGCGAGAAAATAATTTTTTCGATATCTGTTTTGTTATTGAACCATTTGACTCGCAGCAATCCTTGCGCTTCAAGTTCTCCAGCTTCCTGAAGCAGCCTGCTTTTGCCTACCTCATCATAATCCTTTTGTTGAATGCGCAGACTACGATTCCCTACGCTTTCTCCCTTCCAATCCTGCGCACTCTTTTCATATTTTCCAATTATTTTCTCAATCAGAATCATAGCTCTCATCTAACTCCCTCACGAGCTGATCAAAATCACTCTTTTCAAACTCCTGGATGGAAATTGACTTTTTGTTAGGGTTAGCATACACGAAAATTTTATTTACATTTTCCAAGTAATTCTGAATCTTATCGTTGGTAGCGCTAATTAACGCCTGAAAGCCCAATCCCCGAATCAGTGCAATACAACTTGCCACTTTTTCAGCATCCATTTTAGAAAAAGCTTCATCCAATACAACCAACCGGATAGTAGGATTTCTTTGAATTCTAGGTGAAAGATTGATCCGATATGCCTGAGCAAAACTGGCAAGAAGCGCCACATATAGTGGGTTCTGACCCTCACCACCCGAGTTTTTCTTTATCATTTTGCTCAAGCCGATTTTAATAGTTTCCTCTTCATTTTCAATCAACTGCTGCATATCAAATGATAAGTATGTCCGGTAATCTGCATATTTGGCCATATTGCGTTTGGCTTCTTCTAACTGCTCTCTTGTTGCGTTATCCGGCGGAATAAAAATGCTGATTAAATCATTAATTAAATCCCTATAGTCATTTTCATGCTTCATGGCAAAAAGATCCATTTGTTTATCCATTGAACCCACCAGATACGTGGGATTGACTTCCAGAGATTCATCCATAAACATATTATAATATTGCCCATCGATCCCTTTATTTTTTTCAATTACAAATTTGTATTTGTCCTTGCCAAAATCCAGTCTGCTGATTATCCGATTCAGTTCATCCTTTCGTTGCAGCGCCTCTCTAATTGCGCTCCTAATCTTGAATATGAAGTCGTCCTTAAAATGTTCTACCGCAGAGCGCGCCTGTTCATCAGCGATTCTGCGATATTCCTCCAGTCTGTCGCATTCCATAATTTGAAGCAACTCACCATACTGATTATTGTCTTCCTCACCAGTCAGCGAATAATTTCGGTTCGGATAGCTGTGCAAGTAGCTGGATCTAGTATTAATTAAAATTTCATAAGCTTCTTCCCTCTTCTTTTCAGATGTATTAAGCTTACCTGTAAAATAATCTTTCAATTTTTCGTACCTAGTGTCAGAGTGTTCCTCCAAAAAGAGTTTTAATTCTTCTTCCAGACTTTTTAGCTCTTCAAAAACACTTTTCTTCTCACTTAACTCTTCATTTAATACAATAGACTCATGTTGTTTTTGCACTAAGTCTTTTTTTCGATCTGAGGTTGTAATGTAATTTTGACGAAGTTCAT
Source organism: Paenibacillus sp. FSL R5-0928 (assembly GCF_037970385.1). NCBI lineage: Bacteria > Bacillati > Bacillota > Bacilli > Caryophanales > Paenibacillaceae > Paenibacillus > Paenibacillus sp. FSL R5-0928. The sequence continues at coordinate 4,450,833 of NZ_CP150225.1, forward strand.
CTGTTTTCCTTTTTATATCTTGCTGTACCGTCTGCCGTTCTTTCTCCCAAGCATCTACACTTTCAACCTTTAAGATTTCTAGCTTTGTTCTTAGCTCTTGCTGTTCTCGCTCTTTTTCCTTACAGTCAACAATATCTTGTTGCCAATCGAGATAGACTCTAGCATCATAAATGAGACTTTCGAATGATTGGATCTCTTTACATTCTTTTATGATGGTTTCTTGCGGTTTTAGTTGGATCTGGATTGTTTCCAAATTGTTCTCCAGCAATTGTATTCTCTGACGCAGACTATTCTTTCCGATGTAAGCAAACCGTGTGTAATGATCTGGATTTATGTGCTGCATGCGGTAACTATGATAAAGCACACAATCTGTTGTAATACCAATTTTGCAATTCCGCAGTTCATCAATATCCTTACATTTCATCACCTTTCCTAAGAGAAAGTGAATATATGGCTGAATGAAAGAACGCTCAACTGTTACTTCTTCGGCCAATGCATTCTGTAATACTTTGTGAGAATTCTGTCCCACTTTTTCGGTATCCAGTATAGCTATCCGATGATACTTTTCCTTATCCATGCCTCCATAAATCCTCAAAGCATCTCGGGCGTATTTCGGTTCTACAATAAGGGCGAGCTTATTGTTTGCCATGTAACCTTCTACCGCATTTCTCCACTTGTCATCCCTGATATCTAGCAAATCTGCAAGAATTTCTACCTGAACATATTCTCCGTGTTCCTCCGATAAGCGTCTCTGAATATATAAGCGAGCCATCTCTAACTCTTTCGGATAAGCTTTGTTCCCCGATTTCAGTTGATCCAATTCTTCTTTAAGCTGCTGTTCATTCTTCCTCAAATCGCGTATGACTGCCATAGCCTCTTGCTGCTGGTTTTTAATATCATTTTGCACTGCAGCCAAATCTTTACGCAGTCGGTTCAATTCATCCTTCGAGATACCACAGTTAATAAACTTCTCAATATCATGATGGATCTGATTTGTTACAACATCTTGACCGATCCACACTTTAAGATGATTTGCTGTTTGTTCCCAACTCACCTTACTCTTGACCAAACGCTCTATCAGCATATTCAAGCTGATTAATTGATTTTTTAAATCGTCATATCCACTTGACGCAATTTGCCTCAACAATTTATCGCTCTGCTCCGTCAAATCATTGATTTTCGTCTCTAGCTCAAGCCCCCGCTTCTTCAGCCATTCTAAATCTTCATTTGACAGTTGAATCTTATCTAAAAGTTCCTTTATTTTGACTTCATTTTGAAAAATATCCATCTTATTTACGAAGTATTGAAATTTCTGTTTTTCATTTCTCGCTACTACAAGTTCTTCAAACCGGCCACGAATTTCTTTAAGTTTTTCAATCTCGATGTATGTATCCTCAATCTTCTTTCGCATCCGCCCATACTGCATGACACTTTCCTGCATGTCTTCAATATGAATATCTTGTTCCATACAAATATATTCCTTCACAAACTCCTCCAGCTTAATGTTCATGCGAAAGGGAATAGCACGCTTAAATAGCTGTGGAAATTTCTCGGAATCTAATCCTCCTAAATAAATATCATACAATTGCTTGCGAAAACGTTCGTTGTGAGAACCATAATAACAATCTTCTTTTGCGTAATGGCTCTGTAAATATTCTTTTACTTCTTCTGTAGACATGCTTCGATTAACTGTGCGGTATTCATTTTCCAAAAGTGGACCTTTATGCCAGAAAAACATTCGGGATATTTCATTTGTTGCAATCTCTACATCAAAGACCACGCCGATGCACTGACATTCCGCCGTATCCGTTCGCTTTAGCTCTAACACGATCGTACTTGAAAAATTGTGGTTACGCAAAAAAGAAAACTCATTATTTTCTCCAATATTGATCATGCCTCTTAAATATTCCAACAAACTTCGATCCGAGTCATCAGCGGCGGCTTTGTTAAAAAAACCTCTGCCATCCGTATTCGCATAGAGTACGATCTGCATAGCATCAATGACAGTAGATTTACCGCTACCGGAATGACCTGTAAAGAAGTTGATCTCTTCATGAAATGATAACGTCTTTCGATTTATGTAATGCCAGTTGTTCAGGCACATTCTGGACAATGCTTCAAATCTCTGATTGGTCGTCATCTTCTTCTCCTTCGCTAAACGATTCTAGCAATGCTCTTACATCATCGCCTAAGAGTACTACATTAATGCAGGGATAGATGATCATCCGACTAGTTCCACCAAATTCCTCCAGTGTGTCCAAATGTTCTATGATCTGATACTTCTTTAACAGTGTAATAGTTTTCTTTACCTCAGTCGGCGCAGGCTGTTTTTTTAACAGACGGTAGTTGGCAAGTTTCTCATGAATATCGCTTAAGGTCGAATAAATGTTAATGCTGGTGGAAACAGACTCCATTTGCTCATCGTAAATTAACTTTAGAGCTAACAAGTACAGAGTAGCCATTTTCGGGAGTTTCTCCCCTAGTAAATTTTCTCCCTGTATATAGATTACTCCCATTTGGCTGTTTTCTATTACCGCAATCCCACCGACTGCAAAATATGAGCGTATAAATTCCAAATGCTTATCGCAAACCCGAAACTCCTTATTATATTGAAGACGCTCTGATTTTCTCTCGTATTTTCGTTCCAAAAGAAAGGTTTGCTTGTATAAAAGCTGAATCGACTGTGTGACTTCCATCTGTTCTTCTTCTTTTAAGCTGTCATAATAGGGTATCATGGATTCTCCTTATTGTAGCTTTTATTACTTCTGTTTTCGCACAAAAACTAACTTGGGATATTTATATTTTCCATTATCGATTTCTTCAACTTCCTGTTCCAAAAGATTGTATAAGCTGTCACGGCGGGTAGAATAGTCATAGGCTAGAACAAGTTTTTCAAATTCTTCATCGGAGTGAACCGTATCTGCAGTCACTAGCATCTTTCCATCCATCATACGTTCCGAAATAAATACTTCAATCTCCTTTTTGCTGTAGCGGTTCTTTATTTTATTAAGCTTCAGTATTTCGTCCTTTGATAATTCCTGATCCTCTATGTCCGGCTCCAGATGCTCTGTGAAATTCCGTCTCGGTTTCCTCCGTTTGTATAAAGACTTTTCCGTAATCACGGTGAGTTGTGAAAGGTTCATCCTCTCACCGATTTGTATAATTTTCGTATCAGCGTTTTCCGCTTCCGAGAGAAGATTTAAGAGCTGCATCAGCAATCCTTTCACATTATCCTCTTCATTCAAAAGATAATTCAGCCGGGTGACCGTAGCCCTCACATACTTGGAGTGCTCTTTATCCATATTCGCGATTCGGTGCTCAATATCGTCAAAGCCTCGCTCAATTAAGTCCAGGATCTCAATGATGTCCCCTTCATCCATGGTATTTGCATTGCGTCGACATACTTGAATGATCCATTCAATATCTTCCCGCATATCGCCCAACCATTTTTTGATATCTGTTTTGTAGAGATAAAAATTATCCGAGGTCTTTAAAATATGGTACTTTTTCTTTACGATCTCTTCTACATAACCTTCCAGATGTTCTTTTAACAGCTCCCCATAAAATTTTTGTTCCAATAAACTGGAAAAAAATTTATCCATGTTATGAAGCATATCCTGCAGAGTCTTATTTAATTTTCTTGTATTAATCAGTGCTGTGTTCAACAAACTTACATTGGCTCTTGCGTCATTTTTAAAGGAAAATAGTATGGCATAGATATTCTGAATATATACTTGAGTGGCATCGTCTTCGTCGCTGGATAACTGCACAAAGGCATCTACAAATATCGCCGCGTAATCCGGGATAACAATATTTATAGTCATCGAGCTGTAGTCATCAACTTTTCGCAACCACTGCGTTTGAAGCAACCAGTTCAAGATTCTAGTCGCTGGTGGCTCCAACGAATCCAGAACCGCCTCCGCTTCGTCTTCATATATGGAGATCTTCTTCTGAGAAAAATAATCACTCAAAATCTGAATACAAATATCCTTACTCAGAAAATAATTGCTGAACTGGTACTCCTCATTAATCCTCAGCAAGGCCTCTATATAGACAACTCGATTTTTCGATCGGAATAAACTCCAAAAAATATCCGGTATTTCTTTCAGTAATTTCATGGTTACCTCTTTTGCTAGACATTTTTGTATATAGGCATCTTTTCATTTTCACAATGTCAGTGATAAGCCGAAAAAGATTGATCTTAAAAAAACATAACGAGTAAGACTCTTCACTTAAAAACATTCGACATAGTTCTCATTTCCCCTTCCAAAAGAACTAAATTTCTCCATATAAAAACCTCCAGAAATTTTTCCAGAGGCTCGTTGTTTTCTTTAAATGCTTCATTGATTATCTATCTATAACAAACCGTCAACTCCACCCGATTCCCTTCCCTATCATACACAATCCGCTCCACTAGCTTCTTCAACGCCCGATTCTTCTCTTCACTTGTAACTGAACCGCTCCACAACTCCCTAAACTCACCTATCCGCTCATATATCTGCTCCACAGTCGGATAATTACCTTCATCTACTACAACCTTCCGTAAATTCTTCAACTCTTCCCGCGCTGGGTATGAAAGCTGCTGAACTAGTAGGATTGGTTGAAGATGAACTCAACAAATTAAAAAAACAATAACTAAGTTCAAAAAAACGATCATGCTTACTGAGCATGGTCGCTTTTAGTTTTCGACAATTGCTATTCTTATTCTACAAAAAGTAGCGTTACGCTATCGCCACACTAAAAGATAGTCCTATAGTCATGAATCTGTATGTATTTTCCTTTAAACCTGTTATAAGATGTAATAACGATTAATCTTATGATTTGATGATGAGAGGAAACTAAACAGTATATGCCTTACATTGATCGAAATGGTATGAACATTTATTATGAATATCTTCACTCTAACTCTCTTAACCAACAAATAGACACTATCCTGATTATCCACGGAGCGGGTATGAGTTTACGTTCCTGGGATTTGATTGTTCCTTATTTGCAGCAACACTATCATATTCTTCGCTATGATTTGCGTGGACATGGGTTGAGCGATAAAGGGCCAGACAAATTAGCTTGGAGACTGCTATTCGAAGACACACTTTTTCTTCTAGAGCGGCTCAATATTTCTTCTTTTTTTTCTGTTGGTCATGGAGCAGGAAGCATATGTGCCGTGCTGCTCGGAATTTTCAAACCGAATTTGGTTTTAGGATGCAGCCTGCACTCTATTCCATTATTTTTCCCAAAAAGCACAGCAACTAAGTTCACAGAGCATCGAAGATCGTTAGTTCAAAATGAGTCAATTCAAGGTCTAGCTGATCATATCATTCCAAACATTACTCTCTACGCTTCCAATAGTCCTGAGATACAAAAATTATATAAGGGATTCTATAAGGTTTCACTTGAAACCAATTTTGAGCTTTGGGAAGCTTTTGTAGACATTCATGATGAAATTTTTGTCCAGCTTAAAGGAAATACCAAACCTGTAGTCATCGTTTCAGGTGATCTTGACCCCATTTATCCGACCTATTTATCCGGTTTACAGACTACTTATATTCCGAATTCGCAATGTATGACGATTCTCAATTCATCAAATATGACGTTTTATGACCAGCCTGAAGAAACCTACAAGCAGATTCACCACTTTTTTCAGAATGGCAATGCATCTCCCAAAAGTGAAGATGCGTTTCTTCAAGCACTCCATAGTGAACTATTTGAAAGGTTGGATGAACAAAATCAAGTTACATCTGAGAACATATTAAGAGTCGATTTATTGAATCATTTCCAAGTATTCGTTAATGGGGAGCAAATTGTTGAAGGCTGGAATCAGCGCTACGCCAAGCAAATTCTCAACTATTTGGTCATGAACCCCTCAGTAACAAGAGAACAACTATGTGATGATCTATGGGGTGAGGTCACAGCAGGAAAAGCACGACATAATTTACGGATGTACTTAACGCATCTCCGAAAGCTCATTAAGAATGATGAATACCATTTTCTTAGGTTGGATAAGGAATATATCTACTTGAGTGGGAATATTGAATGTGACTTAACCACATTGCTTAAAGTACTGAATGAGGCTTGGATTGAACGGGATTCCATACATAAGCAACACCTTTGCTCACAAATATTTGAGCAACTAAATAAGAACTCATTTAGAATATTATCCGATAATTGGATATTGAGAGAAAGTGATAAATGGGAAGAAAAATTTTTTACGCTTAGTCAGTTCATGTCTGAGGTCTGCTTGGAGTCAGAGGAATTAAGTAAGGCCATTGAATATATGAAATGGGCAGTTCATTTTCAACCGGATAATGAAGAGATGTTGAAGCAAATTGGGGATTTGTATTTGAGGTATAGTCGATTGGAGCACTTGTAACAAATGAAGTAATTAAAGCAATAAAATATCAATAGAAGGATAGTAAAACTCCCACTCCATTAGCTGTGGGAGTAAATTATGTAAAAGATACAATTCACTTTCCATAAATCGAGGGCGCATGCCCGTAGCATGAATGCGGTGTTGGTGATGGTGCTGGTGCTGGCTTCTTCGATTAACCTAAAAATAAATTGAAATCTTTAAACGCTATTAACTTATTGGGTTTACTACTTCCCATTATCTTGTTAGCGATTTCATAGTATTTTTCTTTAGTGTCATTTGGAAGGTTGTCCCAGAAGTCAGGAGAAATAAAAACATTCTCGATATACATTGCAATAATATTTGATACTGCGATCTTTTGTTGGTCTACTGAAAGAGATAATACTTGATCTTTGATAAACCGATACATTAATTTATCTTTAGTCAAATAGCTCATTAAAACAAATGTACTTCCCGCCTGAGGAAATACAGTAAAAAAGAAAGGTGATAATCGATAGTCAAGCTGATTCACCGTGTTCCCTTCATTATCTTTACTAATAAAGAACATTGAAGTAGACGCAATTCCGTACTCTTCAGGCCAACTAATTAAATCCGTTGTTATTCGATCAAATCTTTCGTTATCTAAATTAGTATTCATCATTGTTTTTAATTTATCAATGTATTTCAAATGATTATTATATAAATTATACCTTTCACCTAATCTGGTTTGAAATTTACTTGGGTCATCATTTAATCTAGCTTCAATTAATTGATAAGAACTGAATCTTTCATAGTATCCAAGTGCAAATGCTCTATATGCAAAAAGAAAATTATGTTTAATATTCATCGGTTCGTAATTGAATTGCTCTATGGGATTAAAAATCTTCGAATCATGATGATTACAAAATCCAGTAAAGGTTGATGCCTTCTTTCTTCCTATTTCACGCAACTTAAACTTACCCTTACCTAAATTTATTTTAGAGAAATCGACCGCCATCACCATTCCATTCCTTGCCAATTTGTTAAGAATACCATTATTCTGTATTGAGTGTGCATCACTTATTTCTTCACAATGTTCGTCTTTATGAATACATTCTGAAAATAATGTGTCATTTCTCATTCTGTTTATTTTTTTGTTTATTTCAATTTCACGCTTCATGGGAATTATCACTCCTTCTACGATTTCAGCACTTTCGCCTAACTTTGTATTCACGAACTTCATGAAATTCCCAGCTTCATCTCAATATTCAAATGTAATTCGGCTAAACGGCTTGATGAACTATAGTTCTATTATACTATTAAATGGAAGAATATAACGATTACTAAAATCATATACTTTCAAACAAAAAACTCCCGCCAGTACCATCGGCAGAAGTTTCTAAAATAATTGATTCACACGAACATCCCATCAATGACAAGTCGAATACCCCATACGGAGAGAAATTAGTTTTTTTTGTTTCTTTTACCTAAATCCCCCTCACTTCAAGCGTACCAACTCTTCTTACAACTTAAAGTTTCGGAGCGGCTTTCCGTACCGTACCAAAACATGCCATAAGAGTTTTAATTCTTGAAGTACTTCTTTTTCGGTTCCTCGGTCCCGCCATGCTGAAGGATCATGCTTTAAGTGCATAGCAGCAGATCCAATCATGCTCGCATCAATATAACCGTGATGAGCAATACGCTTAGCCAAGGAGGGCATCGTAGGCCCTCTAAAATCTGAAGGCACTTCGTCTACCCACATCGCGAATCCCATGTGCCAATAGAGTTGGATGGCATACTGTAAACATATTTGCTCCAGGACTTGCCCTGTTGGAGTACCCTTGAATGAAGGATCGGCAACTAAGATTTCCACATCTTCCTTTAGACGGATGTTTCCATGAACTTGCGCTTCAATATAGTGGTTAAGATTACGTTTAGCTTCACACTTTGAAGGGTCTGTAAACGGCATTGTGAGGTTGACCCGAAGATGGTCGACTAATTTTTGTGATTGAAGATCTTTTTCCCCTAGAGCGGAATCTCTTAAGAAAATCTCCTCTAGTAATGCCGCCATCATATCATCAAATTCTGCATATGTCCCTTTCTGTACAGGGTTTTGATGCGAATCCATATAGGTGTATGTACTGCGATAAGAAACCTCAGGGGACAGGAGGAAATAGCAGGAGCCAAAGCGCGGAGCTGGCCCATCCGAATGAAGCATCAAATCAAGAGCGCCATATTTAGGGCGTTCGCTATTCGAAGCACCCTCTTGTTGGTATGCCCCTCCAAATAGTCTTTCCTCCCACAAATCACGTGGACCACCAGAATAGGCTGATACACTACCACTGGATAACAAGGTCTCAAATTGGCTCTTGTACACGCCTTGCTCCAATAGCGCCTCTGCAACACTTTTCTTTACCGGATCTAGTCGATCTGGATGGAAATGTAGAGCAATCTTCGCCTGTGACTTTATTTTGACCACAGCATCTTCAAACTCTTCCCGATCCACATTAGACATTTGAAGAATTTCATGGATAGTCTGAACTGCTTCACTTTTTCGAGTTCGCGCGTAATTCGTAACATATTCTAAAGCCGATAATTGTGACTCCGATAGTTCCTCAGTGAACTGAGACTCTCTTATTTTATTGGCATTTGCATCGCCTTTCCACTCCATTGCTTATTCACTCCTTTCTAGACCCAGTCCATAAGAAAAGAGACTTGAGTTCTCCTCTCACTGTATCAAACGCTTCTTCACTTGAAACTTCATATCCTTGCAACCGCGGATTCCGATAACTTTACGTGGATCTGGAATGATATAAATTCAAGATCGAATGGTGATGGCTTGAACATCGTATGCGCGTTATGCGTAATCTTCCTTTTTCGCAGGAGTAATCAACTCGATTTGCTCGTAAGGTGCGGGACTCAAAACAAATACCATTCAGTTAACCGTCAGTGTCACAACCACTCAACCATTATTAGAGCGTCTCAGCCAATTTCTGAATCTTTGAGTGAGAAATTAAATATACATTGCCTATAATGTCGATTTTGCTGTCCTTCACACGTACAGCACCATCTTTGTCTGCCGCCACATAAATATCCATTTTATTCGATAAAGGGAAACGCTCCTCAATCATCGCGGTGTTATCATGATCAAAATGAGCTTCAAAAGAAAAGTGATTAAGAGCCATACCTTCACAAACAGTGCATTCATCCACATATTCATCAGACATGTTCATCCCACCAGCACTTGTTCCCATTACAACAGCATTGCTTTTTTTAATCAAATCCGATAATTCATATTCCGTCAAAAGGTGCTTTTGGTCCCGAGCGGTTCCACCACATAAAAAAACGACAGAGGCGTTTTGAATTAATCGCTGGGCATCTTCCTTCTGCGTGCGGTCATCAATGAAATGATATTCATCAAAATAAATGTTAGCCTGATTAAACCATGTCCTTTCAAAAACACTATCAATATTAACTTGTTCATCACTAAAATCAGACGATTCAGCGCTAATCATAACGAGCGATTTTCTGTCTGTTATATCCTCATGCAACACATTGACTAATTTCTCAGAAAAACCCTTATCATAAAACCAATCTAAGTAATAGTGAGTTTTCATCCGTAATTACCTCCATATGTAATATTTAAATTTATCCATTATGTTTATCAAAATCCATAGTGCCAGACAAGATAAAAATGTCTATAGTAATATAAATTTAGAGGCATAATCAAGGTTTTTTATCTGCGCTTGATCCACACTAAGCTTATCCGGAGTGGAAATGGGCCGCGTATTTTTGTTCTGCACCGATTATCTTCATTCCTTTTATACCATGGATATCGTACCATATAATGGAATTCAATAAATCTTACAAATTGATTAAAACAAAAAAATCCCAGCCTCACTAGTTCCTTCGATGAACAGCAAAAAGACTTACTCGAGGTATCGCTCCCTTCAAGTAAGTCTTTATTTCTAAAGTTATAAAGATACTAGTCCCTTAAACGAAAACATACTCCCCATCACCAATCCGAATCGTCTTCTCTTTCAGCTCTAACGAATCCGTTTCAAAAACCACCTGCTTGAATTGGTTCTCGTCTCCTTGCACGAAAGCAAATGATCTATCGCCAATCTTAAGGCTGAAGGTATCATTCTCTGACTTCGTAACAGGCAGTCCGAATATGGTTCCCCAATGGTTGGCTGCAGCTTCAGGATCGGAGACATGAAATACAGCACGGACGATTTCGACTTCTCCCGCAGGATGAGGCTTAATGACTCCAGATGATGTTAATCTTTCCACTCGCTCTGTATCCGTTCCGCTCCATTGAATGATGAATGGATAGACCAGTCCCCCAAAGTCACCAGCAATGGTCATCATCCGCCACTCTATTAATCTGCCCTCGTTATCTAGACGCTTACCATCGATAATTGGAGATAATGATAAGCCTGCTGCTTCCAGGGAAGCCGCTACTTCTTCAATATCATCCGTCCGGATGACTACTCTACTTAGAACTTCATGTTCTGGTAAAAGTTCAACTGCATCTTTCACCACTAGATTATGTTCAGTTGCCTTTGCCAGCTCAAGATTCTCAATGCCCAGAAACTCGAGATAGGTTAGCCCAAAGTAACTTAAGGCATTATAGGTTCCCCAATCTTTATGAGATCCTCCTTTAAAAGCAACCAATCCATGAGCTCCAAAGATCTCAACCGGTTTGGCCAAATCATTGACATAGTGAACTAAATGATCCCATTTCATCGTTGCCATGATTACTTCACTCCCAGCTCAGTAGTACGTTTTACGGCTGCCAGAACACTTCTTTGCAGGCCCGCTGCGAAATCACTGTTGTTTAATTCGTACAAGCCATGCATGCCGACACCGCCAGGTGAATTATTAATATCCAGCAGCTGTCTTGGATGCAGGCCTGTCTGCTGCAGCATTGCTACCGATCCCATCATATTCTCCAATGCAACCTTCCAGGCTTGCTCACGCGGCAGTCCGGCAAGTACACCTGCATCCACGAGAGATTCAATGAAATAATAGATATAGTTAGGACCCGCCACACCAAATCCAGTGAAAACATCCATTAACGCCTCATCCAGATATTGTACTTTTCCAAAGCCAAGTAAGAAATGCTCCACTTGATCACGAGTAGCATAAGCATTTAACGCTACACCACTATATCCATATCCTGTATCGGTTAAAGTATTGGGGATAACCCGGATAATGGACCGTTCAGCTCCAAAATACCCAGCTAATTGATCATTCGTCACACCCGCCACAATCGATACGATAGCGGCAGAAGCTGTAGCGAATTGTTGTACGATTTGACCAAGTGTAGTTAAATCATCCTGTGGACGAACTGCCACTACTATTACATCTGCTGTAGACAGGTTATGCTCTTGTGAACTCTCCGTATCTACACCATATTTGGTATTCAAAAACTGCAGCCGCGCTTCATTAATATCCGATACACTAATTTGATTTACAGACAAGGTGTTATTCGCTATACATGCGCGGATGATCGCTTCCGCCATCTGTCCGCCACCAATAAAATGAATCTTTTCTTTGGTCACTCCGTTCACTTCCTTAATTAATTGTTGTCCCAAGCTTCAGGTAGAATGAAACCATCATATTTTTCTAATCCATGAATATATTCTTCAAACTCTTTGGATTCATAAGCAGCTTTCAAATCTTTAGCCCACTGTGAATTTTCATCCTTTTTATTAACCGATACGATAATTCTGTGTTCCATAGGTGTGTTTTCTATTTTCAAAGCATCCGTAATCTTTCTGTCCGAATTGGCAATATAATTACCGTTTACAACGCCATAATCAACATCTTGAAGGGAGACAAGGATTTGAGCTGGGTCCAGTATTTTAATATCAATATTATATTTATCCGGTTCCATACTATTAATATTGAAATCCGCTACGCCCGCCCCTTCTTTAATTTTGACCCAACCCAATTCTTCCAGAATACGTAGTGCACGCTCTTGGTTTACCGGATCGTTCGGAACAGCTACGGTTGTACCGTCTTTAACATCGTCTAGCGTGGTATGATTTACAGAATAAAGACCTTGTGGAGCACCTGGAACATAAGCAATTCCGACCATATCTGCATTGATTTCTTCGTTAATAGCCTCCATATAAGCTGTACTTTGGAATATGCTTGCGTCAATGGAGCCTTCCTTCATTGCTGGATTGACCTGCATGTTTTGCGAGAAGGTTTTAATGTCAACGGAATACCCTTGTTTCTCTAGAATCGGTAGAATCGATTGGCGGAATTGTTCCTCATAGGTTCCGACACCAAATCCAACGGTAAGTTTTTTCTTATCTCCAGAATCCCCCGCCTCTTTATTGCCACAAGCCGTCAACACTGCAAGAACACCTATCATCATCACTAACATTAACTTTTTCATACTTACTTCCCCTATTCCAATATAGATTTTTTAAATTGTGCCAACGCCTCATCCGTCACATTGAGTGGGATTGCGCAATTTGGAGATAGAATAAACGGCTGGTCTTTCATTAACTTTAATGCATCTTCAGCCTGCTGCTTGATTTGGGCAATATCGTTTACCGCAAACAACCCATGATCGACTCCCCCCACTTTAGTAGCTTTGAGATTTGCCTCTAACCCTGGATTCCCCTCGGCTATCGTATCCCAACTGATCCCATCAATCCGATAATCGTTGAACTTCTCAGGCTGGGCGTAAGCTCCACAAGTATGAAGAATGTTTTTTCCATAGCTTGCTGCTTCTAACACAATAGAATCATAAGGTCTGGACAGCTCATCAAACATTGCTTCATCAAATAATCCTGGGTGAGCTGTGCCCGTCACTGCGTAGAACAAACCGTCAGAGCCCGCTTGCTGTAACTCTTGTACATAATCGGCTAAAGTTAAGGAAATCGCATGTAGCGCATGGTGTGCTGCCGCTCGATGTTCTTTAAACAAGGATTCCAAAGTTACCGGGTGCTCAATACCAAACACCGTTTTAGTAACGTAAGCAGAACGTCCTACAATAAATAGCAGCACTGTTAATGGTGAAAATACCGTCTGGATTAGTGGGGTATCTGGTAACCCTTGGCGAATTTTTCTAACCGCATCTAAATGCTCTGCCAAAGGGGCTGACTGGACTGCCTTTTTAACGTCGATATCCCACAGACTAGCCGCTGTTGGAATAGCCGTCGTTTGCTGTCTCGGAAATACGGTCTGATAATCCGTAAAATCGTATTGATTCCCCCAAGCTTCCGCCAGATAAGTCGCTCTTGGATTAATCTTGACCCAATCCCAATCATATTTTTTCGTAAAAGAAATCGTAGTTTCTGCTAAATCATCTGCAGTTTGTTCTTTGTCGATAAAATGGCGCCAACCACTTCCGATTGGACGATCCGCCCGTTCTCCTGATAATAATGCGTTAAAACGATCTTGCTTACTCCATTCACTCATCTGTCGAGTCCCTCCCAGAATATGTAGTAACTAGTAACGGCGAATTTTTCTTGCTAGCGTGTTGCCTAAAGATTGAATCCCTTGCACTAAAATAATGAGGATAATCACGGTGGCTACTACGACAACAGTGTCAAAGCGTTGGTATCCATATACGATCGCCAAGTCTCCCACGCCGCCTCCCCCTACCGTTCCAGCCATTGCAGTTGCACCTATCAGACCAATCGTCGCTGTTGTAAGAGACAGGATTAAGGATCCAACCGCCTCTGGCAATAAAAAGTACCAAATGACTTGAAAAGGAGTGGCTCCCATCGCCTCAGCGGCTTCAAGGATTCCCGGATTCACTTCAAGCAGTGAGTTCTCTACCAACCGCCCTATATAAGGTGCGATATAGATAATCAAGGGTACGATCGCTGCGCTTGTCCCAATTGAAGTATGAACAATCAATCGTGTGAAAGGCACAATCGCAACCAGTAAAATAATAAAAGGCAATGAGCGAATGATGTTGATAATCGGATTTAGTACGGCGTAAAGCGCTTTGTTCTCCAAAACCCCACCCGGACGAGTGATGACAAGCAATATCCCAAATGGGATCCCAATCAGGGAGCCAACAAACAAGGAGAACCCTACCATTTGAATTGTTTCTATAATCGCCTGCAGAAATTGATCACCTGTTACTGTGGTCGAAAACATTAGATTCTACCTCCTCTACACCGACTCCATTTCTTGTTAAGAAAGATAATGCATTGTTAATCTCTGCTGCCTCACCATCGAATTGAATGATCACTGTTCCCAGTGTTGTTTCTTGAATTTCCGTCGTATTCGCAAATAAAATATTGACCTTTATATCGCAGGAGCGAATCATTTCAAACAGGATAGGCTCGGAGGCACTTGCTCCCACAAAATTAAGCTTGTACAGCTGACTTCCGGGTTCTGTTTTGATAGATTTCCGCACGCTAGAGGTCATGCTATTTTGAATAACCGTCTTCACGAAATTTTGCGTGGTCAGATGTTTTGGACTTCCGAATACATCTAGAACGCTTCCTTGCTCAATAATCCGGCCTTCTTCCATGACCGCTACCTTGTTACAAATCTCTTGAATCACGGACATTTCATGTGTAATGATCATCACGGTAATGTTGTATTCAGCATTGATTTTTTTTAATAGCTGTAAGATAGAATGTGTGGTCTGTGGATCTAAGGCAGAGGTCGCTTCGTCACATAAAAGGATAGACGGATTCGAGGCAAGCGCTCTGGCAATCCCGACACGTTGCTTCTGACCACCTGATAACTCACTCGGGTAACTCCCCGCTTTGTCACTTAATCCAACAAACTCTAGCAGCTCCATTACCCGTTGGCGGATTTCATTTTTATTCTTTTTTAGGAGAACTAGAGGGATCGCCACATTATCAAAAACTTTTTTAGATTCTAATAGATTAAAATGTTGAAAAATCATTCCGATATTTTTCTTAGCGGTACGCAACTCTTTATCGTTGTATGTTCCCAAATCACGTCCAGCGACCATAACTTGTCCTTTGGTGGGTCTTTCCAAATAATTGACTAAACGAATTAATGTACTTTTCCCAGCACCGCTATAGCCGATAACCCCAAATATATCGCCTTTTTCGACCTTTAAATCAATCCCTTTAAGAGCATCAATAGTGGTCCCTTTCCGAGTGAACGATTTGTAAACATTCTTTAATTCAATCATTTCCATTCCCCTCAATCATATATAGGATTAAGCTTCCTCTTGCTGCTTCACCAGCGCTTGTTCTGCCAATAAAGCGAAATACTTAGCAGCTGGTAATATCGCAGCTTCATCAACATCGAAACGAGGGTGATGTAAGGGATAGGCTGGACCTGATCCTATATTCACAAAAGCACCCGGTATCTGTTGTAAATAAAAAGAGAAATCTTCTCCACCCATCTGTGGAGGAATATCATGTACTTCATAGCCGAAATCTGAGGCGATCTTTTTGGTAAAGTCCGCCCATTCCCCATGATTTATCGTTGCGGGTGGACCTGGATACCAATGTAACTGTGCCTCTGCCCCAGCTCCCGCAGCAATCCCTTCGATAAGACGAGTCATTTGTATCGGAATATTGCGGCGAATCTCTTCATTGTAAGTTCTTACTGTACCTTCTAATTCGACTTTTTCCGGCAATACATTCCATGTGAAGCCTCCATTAATTCGGGTAACACTTAACACTACTGGTTCCGTGGTGCTGTTTTGACGACTTACGATGGTTTGTAGAGCGGTAATGATTTGAGCCGCAGTTACAATCGTATCCACACCTTTTTCAGGATAAGCAGCATGAGCGCCGACACCTTTTATTGTAATTTCAAACCGGTCAACACCGGCTGTTAAAGCTCCTGTTCTTGTTCCAAAAGCTCCTGTAGGCAAGTCAGGTGAATTATGGAGACCAAATATAGCCGCCACATCCTGGAGTCCTCCCGAGGCTAAGACACTTTCCGCCCCATGCCCTGTTTCTTCCGCGGGTTGAAACAATACTCTAACCTTTCCAGGTAATTCACTTTCACGAGCCTTTAATAATAATGCAGCACCTAAAATAGTAGCCGTGTGAAAATCGTGACCACAGGCATGCATCTTTCCTGGGATCTCTGAGGCAAAGGACAATTCAGTTTGTTCCTCTATGGGAAGTGCATCAATATCACAACGAATGGCCACTATGGGTCCGTGACCCTGCCCGATCTCTGCGATGAGTCCTGTTTGTAAAGGCAAGTCAAGGATGTGAATATTGGCTTGGGTCAGCCATTCCCGTAATTTTGTTGTGGTTTTAAACTCTTCATACGCTAATTCAGGCTCACGATGCAGGTTTCTGCGAACCTCTATTAATTGATTAGCTAAAGTTTGCTCAACCTCATTTAGTGGTTTCATAGCTGATGTACTCCCCTTTCGTTATGCTTCCAGCTTTTCTTCAATCCCTTTGATGCGATCAAGCGCAGTCGATAGACTGCTTAAAATATGATCTTGCATGGCTTTTTCAGCACCATCTTCATTTTTAGCAGCGATCATTTGTAAAATAAGATCATGTTCTTCATCCGCTTGTGTGTTCCAATCCCCATGCATAGAGACGAATCGACAATAACGAAGCGAATGATCTCTTAATTGATTCAGAACCTTCTCGAAGGTTTTAAGTTCACTGATTTCTGATAAATAATCATGGAACTCAAATCCATAAGTAACAAAATTCTGATTATCACCAAGCTGGAACGAGTGTTTCATTTTTGTAATCATCGTCGTTAAATTCACAATATCTTTCTCTGTGGCATGCTTAGCTGCACTTCTTGCAATATAGCCTTCAAGCATGCTGCGAATAAGAAATATTTCTTCAACCTCTTTAAGGGTTACTGAAGCTACCCGCAGTCTTCCATTTGGCTGTCGAACCAGAAAATCCTCGTTCTCCAGTCTCTGTATCGCCTCTCTTAGAGGTGTGCGGCTGACTCCGAGCAAGGCCGCCAAATTTTCTTCATTTACAGGTTGATTCGGTTCAAACTCGCTATCAATAATTTTTTGTTTTAATTCATAGTAGGTATTATCCTTTGATAACCTTCGTGATCGTATCGCCATTTCTATACTGCTCCTCATCGATAATCTATGGGGTCCGAACCCCAATAATATATTTGTATAATTGTATACAATTATTAGTTAAGGATTGATTAGTTAGTTACATTCCCTTCCATACCGTTCAAGCTTTTTTATACTATATTCCAATTATTCCACCTAGTCAAGTAGGAATTAAAAATCAACCTAATCCCCTCTTTTCAACACAAAAAAACCCTACAACTCCCAGGGGTCGTAGAGCTATTTTTGGATATATAAATTTCAGAATTAGAAAGAAATAATTCCCGAGGTATGCAGCAGCACTAGGAACACTAGGATCGGCGCCACATAACGGAGCATAAACAGCCAAACACGGAACCAGCGCGCCTGTAGTCCAGCGGCTTCCGCTGCACCTTTCCAGAAATAACCGGCGAAGATGGTAATCAGCAGACCTCCAAGCGGCAGCATAATGTTAGAGGTGATAAAATCCAGCCCATCAAATAGAGATTTGCCACCAATCGTTAGCTCCGGGAACATTCCCAGTGACATCGCTAAAGGAATACTAAGAAGGAAACAGATCAGCGTCAAAATCCAAACCGAACGTTTCCGGCTCCAATTCCAGCGCTCCATTGTGAAGGATACAGGCACTTCAAGCAGCGATACAGCTGAGGTTAGAGCAGCAATCGCCAGCAAGATAAAGAACAAACCGCCGAAGAGCGCACCAAAAGGCATAGCCGAGAAAGCGGCTGGCAAAGCGATAAAAATCAGCGAAGGCCCCTGATCAGGAGCAATACCAAATGAGAACGTCGTCGGAAAAATAATTAAGCCTGCGATAAAAGCATATAACAAATCTCCTGCACCGATTGCGATGGCAGCGGTACCCAGCGATTGCTTTTTATCAACATAAGATCCGTAAGTAAGGAGAATCCCCATCCCGAGCGATAATGAAAAGAAAGCATGTCCCAATGCAACTAGCGCAGATTCCGCTGTCAACACTGAAAAGTCCGGTTTTAGGAAAAAGGATACCCCTGCGGATGCACCCGGTAAGGTTACCGCACGAATCATTAACACTACAAGGAGTACGACCATACCAGGAATTAATACTTTGTTAAATTTCTCAATCCCGCCTGATACGCCAAGGATGACTACACCCGCCGTAATCAGAATGGCTATCCCCTGCCAAACGATTGGCATATATCCAGAGACAAACGAATTGAATTCGCCTGCATAATCAGTAGTGCTGAATAGTTGTCCATTAAAAGCAATCATCGAATAGTTCAGCGTCCAGCCAGCAACAATAATATAAAAGGAGAGAATTAGAAACGGCGCAAGCACCTGCAACATTCCAGCTGCAAACCAACTCTTCCCGCCTCCAGCCCGCATAAAAGAGGTCGCCGCACTACCACGCCCGCTGCGTCCGATAGCCAGTTCTGCCAACAGCACCGGTAACCCTATCAGCACTAAACAGACGATGAAAAGAAGGAAAAAAGCTGCCCCCCCATTTTCTCCTGTAATATAAGGAAACTTCCACATATTCCCTAGCCCAACCGAGCTGCCGATGGCGGCAAAAATAAAGCCCGCGGAAGAGAAACGTTCCTCCTTCTCCGAGAGAAGATTTTTGTTACCCTTAATTTGATTCATTATAACGCCCCGTTTTCTTTTTTAGACCTCATTATAGCTTAAGTAACAAAGCACGTCATATGGAAATTTTCTGACTATTCTTATAACTACTCAAATTCTCTGTTTGTAAACGCTTATATTGTTTATTCAGTCACTGAATCTTACGAAGAATTATACTACTAACTCCCCTTTCTCATTATATCCACTAATGTCGTGCCTCATTGCTTCAATGAAACGAATTGTCTATATCCTGACGATATCTTTTAACAAAAAAGGCTCCCACTAAGGGAGCCTTTTCTAAACATTATTTGCGGACAGAGAGAATGAACCTCTCAAGCTTAGCTGTATCGGTTATGCTCCGATTACATTCCTGATTATCCAAACATACGTATTGACCCACAGCAGAAATATTATCCGGCGAAACGTTCACATTCTTGGTCTTAACATAAAAGAATGCAAGCTCTTGATGCCGATTGCAGAACATGCAGTACCCTTTTTTGTGCGTTGGTGTAATTCTACCCTCTATACCAATGAACTGTCCTTCGTACGGATAGATAATGAATAATTTATTACTGGCAATATCTATCCAACTCAAATACGTTATGTTGCGATAGTCGATGAGTTGTAGATCAGGTACTTTCAGTTTCTTATTCTTAGGGAATAGCTTCTGAATCTGCTTCAGCGTAATCGTCGGATATGACTCTAGGTATGGTTCTAATTCACTAAGATATCTCTGGAAATCTTCTGCAGTTTCGAAGGTCGATATTTGTTCCAGCATCTGCTTGTGATTCTCCGTAAGAGAAGGAAATGCCTCAATAATGTTCGTAGCAGCACTATATCTTACAGTCTCCAAGACTCTGCGATCCGCAACGGTTCGCAGGGTATGCAGAACAAATTTCGTTTGTTTCTTAATTAAGTTATATTGATGGTTTCTAATAAATGGTGTACACATCGCTTTTCAGCCCCTTATTTATATTAAAAGTTCATAAGGTGCAAAGCCCATTTATAGAAACGATAAAATTAAGTTGGGCGATATATCCATCCATCGCACCTCACGCAAAGTATCGCCCTATATTAGGCTTTGCGTGAGGAACTTCTAGCTAATGGGCATTTCAACATTAGCACTGTACCACCTCCGAGCATATTTCATGCCAAAAGTATAGCACCGTATTTTAGAAGGCGCAATTCATCTCGGGTGTCTATTTTTCATGCCATACCTACAAAAAAAGGGAGCTACATGGACTAGTCCAGTAACTCCCTCTTTTTTGATTATTCTTTTACAGCGCCCACTACGATCCCTGTTACAAAATAACGTTGCAGGAATGGATAAACCAACAATATTGGTAGCGCACTTATGAAAATCTGTGAAGCCCGTATGGTCCGTTGAGACAAGTTAGCTACAGCTGACGGATCAAGCTTGGACATATCTGCCTGAACGATAATGGTCTGCATAAACGTCGCCAGCGGCAGCTTATCCGAATCTCTGATATAGATTATACCGTCAAAATAAGAGTTCCAATGACCCACCATCATGAATAGAGAAACCGTTGCAATGACTGGTAAGGAGACTGGTAAATATATTTTCAAAAAGGTCTTAAAATGTCCTGCCCCATCAATAAAGGCTGCTTCCTCAAGGTCCTTAGGTACACCACGGAAGAAGTTCAGCAGCAAAATGATGTTAAATACGGCTACCAATCCAGGTAGGATAAGTGCCATCAAAGAATTCATCAGCCCGAGCTTTAGAATCAGGATATATCCCGGAATCAGACCCCCACTGAACAGCATGGTTACGACAAAATACCAAAGATAGATATTACGCGCCCGGAAAACTCTAGTTTCCTTAGAAAGAGCATAGGCTGCAACCGTATTTACTACCAGTGCAAGTGCTGTTCCTAGTATTGTCCGCTCTACCGACACCCACAGGGATGTAAGAAAATTAGTGTTGTTAAAAGTTTTTGCATAGGCCTCCAAAGTAAAGCCAATTGGCCAAAAGGTGACCAATCCAGCATTGGCTGGGGCGGACGCACTAAGAGATACCATGAGTAAGTGATACAATGGCAGCAAGCAGAGCACCGAAAGGATAGTTAGGAGCACATTGTTGAATATGCTAAATATTCGATATGGAAGGGTTTTATGGTACATTTGTTGTCATCCTTTCTAGAAAATTCTGTACCCTGCAAATCTATAGGCAAGTCGGTATGAAATAACGATTAGAATTAAACTAATTGCCGATTTAAAAAGATTAACTGCGGTCGCAAAGCTGAATTGTCCGCTCAGAAGACCTTCTCTGTACACAAAGGTATCAATGATATCCCCTTGTTGATAGATCAAAGGACTATATAGGTTAAATACCTGGTCAAAGTTGGCGTTTAATACATTGCCCAGTGCCAAGGTCGCAATTACAATAGCAATTGGAATAAGTGCTGGTATGGTAATATACATCGTTTGCTTCCAGCGACCTGCCCCATCCACTTCAGCAGCTTCATAAAGTGATGGATTAATGCCGGATAGCGCAGCTAGGAAAATGATCGTGTTGAAACCAAATTCTTTCCAAACATCACTGGCTATGATGGTAAATCGGAACCAGTTGCCGTCCCCTAGAAAAAAGATCGGTTTTATGCCGAAAACGGACGAAATAAACTGATTGACAATCCCTGTTTGTGCTAGGATATCGATCAGAATTCCTGAAAGGGTAACCCAAGACAAGAAATGCGGTAGATAGACGAGTGTTTGAATAGATCTTTTAAGACCCATATTCCTTACCTCATTGAGCAACAAGGCGAATATAAAAGGAATAATCAGGTTCAAAACAATTTTGGAGCAAGCAAAAAACAGTGTATTCCAGGTAATTTGCAGGAAATAATCGTTCTCCCACATGTACCTGAAATGCTTAAGTCCGACCCATTCGGAATCAAAAAATCCTAATGCAGGCTTATAATCCTGAAATGCCATGAGTATTCCTGACATGGGGATATAAGAAAAAATAAAAACCATAATTGCCGCCGGTAATACCATGAAGTGGAGCACCCATGGTTGTTTATAGCCTTTTTTTCTTTTTCTTTTTATACTTGGTTTATTTTCCAGGCCTACCTGCTGTATTGAATTAGCCTCCATAGCTCTCTCCTGTTCCCAAAAAAAATATTTTGTGTGTGATGGGGATCTCTGCTATAAATAGTATCAGGCGTTTCTCAGGTTTGACTATATAACATTGTTAGGCTTGATATGGTTTTATTAGGACATCATCTGGAGGGTACATTTATGAATATTTGGAAGCGCTTTACATCCCTGAGAGAATTAACACAATCCCGGTTTAGTTTGTTTGCCAAAATAAACTGCCTCATCATACTCTTGTTCATCCCCATCATTATCATGTATACCTTTTCAAATAACGTCACCTACGATGTTGTGAGTAAAGAGCTGCAGGTGTCCAATACGAAGCAGCTCACTTTTCTGTCCAGTCAAATTGATTCACGTATTAATCAGATGATGGACTTCACCCTTATCCTTTCTAGAGATCCAAATGTCAGAGCCTTCAACGGATTAAACATTTGGGCTGATCGATATGATCAGATGCAAACCCGGTATGTCATTCAGGAAAAGATGGTGCTTCAATCCGGGGTTGCAGATATTTGGCCTGCCAGATATGCCGTACATTCACAGCAAAATAAAGATGTCATCTCCAACTACAATCGAGCATTTGGGTATGATGAGGATTACTTAAAAAGAAATATGAGTGGAAAATGGACGTATGGCGATCATAGCTTGGAATCTAAAGACGAGCTAAAATCCTTCTACTGGTTCTATACAGATTCCTTAGCTCAGCCGGGGATGTTGACGGGAAGCAACTTGGTGATTGAAGCCAGCTTCAGTTATGAGAATATTCAGAACATGCTGGATACGTACAAGGAAGGTGGACAAGGTGATCCTTTTCTCTATCATAAAGGGAACTCTCCGATTCTGAATCGCAGTGCGGACAAGCAGTTATCTGAAGAACTCATTCGTTACCTGGATAAACACTCACCTGAGAACACTACGCAGGATGTGGTCAAACTCAATGGCAAGAACTACCTGGTCAGCTCTGTGAAGTCCTCCTATTTGGATTGGAATTTAATAGATGTTGTCCCTCTATATCAAATCCTAAAACCCATTTCGCTCAGTCAGGATTTGTTCTATATCTCGATGATTTTGCTGTTTGTTATGGGAATTTCCGCTTCCATATTACTATACAGAAATGTTCAGTACCCTATCAAAAAGCTAATTAAAGGCTTACGGCGCGTGCAGCGTGGAGATTATTCTGTACGTCTTCATAACGAGGGCCGGAACGAGTTTTCGTTTCTATTCCATCGCTTTAATGATATGTCCCATCAAATTCAAGACCTGATAGAGAATGTGTTCAATGAGAAAATCCGTGCCCGCGAAGCTACACTTAAGCAACTGCAGGCGCAAATCAATCCGCATTTCCTCTATAACTGCCTTGGTTATATTATCAATATGGCCCAGATGAAGGATGAGGACGCTGTTGTCTCAATGGCTTATAATTTAAGTGCTTACTATCGTTATACTACCCGAATGGAACGGGAAACCGCGTCACTGGATGAAGAAATCAAGCTGCTCGTCAACTATTTGGATATTCAAAAGCTGCGCAATGCCAGAATTGATTATCATATCGAAATCCCTGAGAACATGTTAAGCCAGTCTGTGCCACGTTTAATGCTTCAGCCTATTGTGGAGAACTCAGTCATTCACGGAGTGGCCAAATCGTATTCATCGGGTGAGATTAGCATTAGTGGTGAAATTTCGAACGGCTTCTGCAAGATTTATATTGATGACGACGGGCCTGGCTTGAATCCGGAGCAGTTAGAAGCTTTGAATCGTAAAATGCAGGAGCCATTGCAGGAAGAAATGGGCTGTGGGCTCTGGAATACGAATCAGCGGATCATGCACCTGTTCGGTAATCAATCCTGTCTAACCTTTAAACCATCCCCTCTTGGAGGTTTCCGAACAGAGATTATCTGGGAAATCCCTACTGAGGATGAATATTCTAAATTTAAGAATCATCAAGGAGAATAACAACATGCAAATGATTATAGTAGACGATGAAGCGCACTGGGTAGATAATCTTGCCATGACTAAACCCTGGCATACGCTAGGAATTGAACAGGTGCATAAAGCGTATTCGGCACGTGAGGCGCTACAAATTATCGATACCAACCCGATTGATATTGTGATCTCGGATATCCAAATGCCCGAAATGACGGGAATTGAATTAATAGAGCGGATAAGAAAACGTGATAAAAAGATTAAATGCATTATTTTATCAGGCCATTCGGAGTTCGATTATGCCAAAAAAGCACTCCAGCATAATGCAGTCGATTATTTGCTTAAGCCACCTACCGATGATGAAATCATCGGTGCAGTCAAAACTGCCATCGAGCAATTGAACACAGAATGGGAACTTATCAGTTCGCTTAAACGAACCCAGTTTACCCTACGGGAAAATCTGCCGCTTTTACGTGGTCAACTGCTGCTTGATGCCTTGCAAGGTCATCAATTTCAAGCTGGCGAATGGGAACGGAAGCTCGTAAATTATGATTTGCCCTTCCATTCTGGCGATTGCGCTTTGATGCTTGTACGCATGGAAGAAGAATTTAGCCATTATAACAATAATGATCAAACCTTAATTGAATATGCCATCATCAATATGGCTGAAGAGATTATGGGTGAATTCATGCAGGTCTGGGGCGTTAAAGAAGAACATGGATATCTTGTGTTTCTGCTTCAGCTTAAAGAGAAAGGATCCGACATCGGCAAAGAAACCATCCTAGAAAAGCTTTCTTTACAGCTTCAGTATAAGGTTAAGCAATTTCTGAAAGGTTCCCTGTCCATAGTAATCACAGAGTGGTTCCAGTTTCCCGAGAAGGTGTCGAGCCGTTTCCGTCAGGCTACAGCTTATTTCCGGCAGATCGTGGGAGACGAGCGCGAATTCGTAATGCGGGTCAGCGAATTTGAACCTTCCACTACCCAAGGACCTTTGGATGCCCTTTACACCCCGCCGACACTAATTCACCTGCTTGAAAGTGGGCATTGGGATGCTGCGGAAGAGAAATTACTCGCTGTCTGCGCGGAGCTGGATGAGAAATGGTCTGAATCGTGGGAGCATTGCATGGAGGCCGGTTTTTTAATCACTGCATCCTTCACGAATCTCGCACACCGAAATGGACATACTCTAGCTAACTTAGTGGGAGACGATCTCGGTTGGTTGCAAAGCGGTGAAGCGTTCTCGACCATCGGTAAACTTAGAAAATGGTCCCTCAGCATCCTGAGCAAATTGAAAGAGGGAACGTCTAACGAAATTAAAGACATCAGGTCTGAATATGTGAAAAAGATTCAAGATTTCACAGACAAAAACCTGCATTTAGATGTTTCATTACGGGTTCTGGCTGACCATGTAAACCTCCATCCGACTCATTTATCAAAAATTTATAAGATTGAAACGGGTGAAGGAATAAGCGATTATATCTCGCGCCTGCGCATGGATCGGGCCTGCCATAAGCTGAAAACCACTTCTAAAAAAGTCTATGAAATCAGCATGGAGATTGGCTATATGGACCCTGCTTATTTTATAAAAGTATTCAAACGACAGTTCGGAGTAACACCGCAGGAATATCGAGACAATAATAAATAGCATGATAGAGTCCTATCGAAACTAAAAATCTCATATAGATGCCATCCCCGACTAGTTGTTAAAGTTACACTTGTAAAGATCATACACAGTAGGGGGAATTAAAGAATGATCAAGTTCAAAAAAATGTGGTCGTTGTTAACGGTCACAGCACTTATCACACTCACAGCCTGCGGCAGTGGCGGCGGAAATAATGAAAACGCCAAACAAAACAATACCACATCGTCTGAGACTAGTTTATCTGAAGCAGATGCTGCTTTTGAAAAAGGTAAATACGATCCACCCATCGAGTTCAGTTCGGTATTGATGCCGAAGAAATATGTTCAAGGCGATACAAAAGAGAACAATGTTCACGATCGCTGGATGCTGGAAACACTGGGCATGAAGCATAAAGATACTTGGTATCCTGCCAATGACGATCAATACAGACAAAAGCTTCAGCTTGCCATTGCTTCTGGCGAAAAGCTGCCTGACTTCGTTTCTGTACCAACCAATGCAGTGTTGACCAATCAACTGATTGATTCCGGTCAGTTCATTGCTATTGATGAGTTGTTTGACAAGTATGCTAATAAAATTCTAAAAGATCATGCTGCAGCACACCCAGAACTTTGGTATCCATTCACAAAAGACGGTAAGAAATACAATATGCCGATCCTTGAATATACCGATAATGACGATACCCTTCTCTGGTTACGGGAAGATTGGATGGAAAAGCTGAACCTTCAAGCTCCAAAAACAATCGCCGATCTTGAGATCATTATGGACAAATTCAAGAACGAAAACCCTGACGGTCTAGCACCTAAAGATGTTTTCCCACTTGCGATTTCTTTGAAAAACAATACAAACACCTGGATGGGCCAACTCGACTGGTTATTCGGTGCTTATGGTACGATTGAGGAACAATGGAATAAAGATGCCGATGGCAATCTAGAATACGGTTCCATTAATCCTGGTGCTAAACAAGCCCTTGCTAAGCTTAGTGAGTGGATGGAAAAAGGTTATATTCACACAGACTCCGCACTTTGGGATGAAGGTAAATCTGCTGAAAGCTGGACAAAAGGCGCCGCAGGTATTCTACCAGGGGCAAACTGGGTTCCAGACTGGCCGGCTCCCGATCTTATGAAAAATGTACCTGGAGCGAAGATCAAAGCTTATCCGGTTCCAGCAGGTCCAGACGGACTCATCGGTACCAAATGGCAGAACTCTGGGGTAAACGCTAGTATCATGATTAACAAAGATGCTAAGCACCCTGAAGCAATTTTCTTATACTACAACTACTTGCTTGATAACCTAGCTAATCCTGCAGCTGGTAGTGAATTTGAATACGGCTTTGCTAAAGGCTACGATTGGGACATGATTGATGGAAAGCCTACTAGTGATAAAGAGAAGATTAAAGACTTCTCCAATGAGTTTCCTTTCTTAACTGGACCGGCTCGTATTCCTGATCTGTTCATGAAGACATTGGTTAAACTTGCTGATGGTGAAACACCTGTAACTCCTTATGAAAAACAAATGGCTGAGTTCCGTAAACCGGAAAACTGGGCCGCTGCAAAAGTTGTTATGTCGCAAATAGACATTCGTAGACAGAACTATTTCACTGGTGCTGCGACACCAACGATGGTATCCAAATGGAATCTGCTTCGTCAATCCGAAATGGAAACCTTCAACAAAATCATTTACGGCAAGCTTCCAGTAGATGCCTTTGACTCCTTTGTTTCCAACTGGAAAGCAAATGGTGGTGACCAAATCACCAAAGAAGTTAACGAATGGTTCAAGTCTGTATCCACCAAATAGACTAAAGTAAATAAAACAAGCCGGAGCGTGTTCCTTACGCTCCGGCTTGTTTTTTTATGAATTCATCATTAACTTTCGCCCGCTAGAATCCCTTTCAAATACCCCGTCAACTCTTTTGCCGCTTGTTCATGAGCTAATGCTCCCGGATGACTTCTTGCCCCTATGGTCTCATCCGTCATATTTGGAAGCTGCAACACTGAAACCTGCTTGTCCCCTGTTTTCTTGCTATAAACATCGACCGCTCGGTAGATCGCCGGCATCATGGGGATACCAAGCATCCCGTATGCCCATACGAGATGTGCATGTTGATTATTTTTTCTAAGCTTCATCAGAAATTTCTCGGCGGCATCGACAAAAGCTTGTATATCATCCTCATGATAGGTCCCGTCTTCATTTAAGCGTTGTTTATGGCTTTCCCCTGTTACCTCATCTTTCCATTCTGGCGATTGAAAAGCGCCCCCATCATTTGTTCCTAGATTAACTACCACAACATCTGGCTGCCAGGATTCAAAAGAGTGTTCTTGAAAAGCTCCTAAAGCTTCGTTTTTTGCTCCAGTTAGAAGACCACAAACCTGTTCATAACCATCAGGGATATTACCGTGCGGATTATTATCCCAGCTAGTAAGGACGCCCCAGCCACTTTGAGAAATAACTCTATATTCTGCATTTAAAGCATCTGCCGTCATGCTAGTATAGTTGTTAATGGCACTAAACCACATTGGAATCCAGTCTTCTTCAGCCTTGGCACCTATACTTCCTTCACCGGATGTTATACTGTCACCTATGAACTCTATCTTGTGGGGTTTGTCCGCAACCGGCAGAAATTTCCCATCCATCTTCACCGCATGTATCTGCAAAGAGCAGCCAGGGTCTCCACTCATTGCCTGCACATCTTTTACAATACGTACATTTTTCACAACACGTTCATTCATGCCTCTAAATACACAAATCCAATACCGGCCTGCTACTAACATTTGTCTGCTAACAGGAACAGAATTGATCAGGATGCTAATCCAAGGTTCATAAACATCATAATCTGCTTCTACTTCAAGCCATAGCTCAGAACTTTTAACATTTAATTCGACCGCACTGCCTGTCCAAAATAACGTTAGTGGAGAAAGTAAACCTGTTGTTCTGCCGTGAATTTTCAGATGTTCGATATCAGCTAATGTATGTACCTTTAAGTTTGTATTCTGCTTCATAAAATCCCTCCTAAATTACCACTAGAATCCTAATCTACACTTCTACTTCACTACTTCTTCAATACTATCTTATAATCCTTTTCCAAATAGCATATAGCATATAGCATATACTCTGCCTCTGGTACAATAAAATTAAATGAGGTCATGAACAAAGGTGGGATTGAAGTTGAAAGTTATACCTAATTGTATTACACTTGGCAGAATTATTTTGGCAATCATGCTGTTATTCTTCGAGCCCCTAAGTTCGGCCTTTCTTGTAATTTATATCCTTTGCGGAGTCACCGATCTGATAGATGGTCCAATTGCCCGAAAATCAGGCACAACAAGTCATCTCGGAGCAAAGCTGGATTCTGCTGCCGACACGATACTAATCGGGATCTGCTTATTTACTTTGTATCCGTTTCTGGGTCTTGCACTCGAATTCATCTTATGGATCTTCTTGATCGCGGTCATCCGCATAACATCGATAGGGATCGCCCTCCGGAGATTCAAAACTTACGCAAGCATCCATACCTACGGCAATAAACTTACCGGGCTCCTCTTATTTATAACTCCTTTATGGCTTTCCCATAGTACCCACACCATTTGGACAACCATTGTCTGTATAATTGCAACCTTATCCGCCGTGGAAGAATTGATCATCCAAATCACATCCACTCAATTACAGCTGGACAGAAAAGGATGGTTTTACAACCATCCTAATCAGGAATAATGAAAGACACTGTAGTTCCCACCCCAGGAATACTTTGAATCTTCAAGCCTTGTCCATATAATTGTGTTAATCTCCGATCTGTATTAAGGAGACCAATTCCTTGATCCTTAAGACTTTTGGGCTGTAATAACTTGCTGACTTGAGCTTCATCCATTCCAATCCCCGTATCTGCAATGATAAAATGAACAGCCTCCGCATGTGTCTCGATGTGAATACGCAAGGTTCCACCTTTTGCCCGACTTAAGATCCCATGCCGGACGGCGTTCTCGACCAGTGGCTGAATCGTCAGCGGAGGAATTAGAAGCTGGAGATTCGCGTCTACTTCCCATTCAACTTGCAGCCTCTCCTCAAAACGCTGCTGCTGGATATATACATAATTCTCGACCAGCTCCAGCTCTTGCGACAGCGAAACAAGTTTGCCTGCATTTAAGAAGTCAAAGCTGATCCGCAGATAAGTAGTGAACGCATCTGAAAGATCTTTCATTTTGACAGTGTCAAAATCACTCAAGGACATAATCGAATTTAATGTATTAAAGAGAAAATGTGGATGGATCTGCGCTTGTAAATAAGCAGCCTCCATTCTCAAACGATCATTGACTGCTTGCTTCATAGAAGTGAGCGACGAAGCACGATACTTCAATTCTATGGCATCTACTGGCTTGGTTACATAGTCATTAGCGCCAGCCAAGAAACCTGCGTAGACATCCTCCTGCTCACTGCGAGCGGTCAATAGAATAATAGGAAGTTCATACATCGTG
Organism: Paenibacillus sp. FSL R5-0928; assembly: GCF_037970385.1. Taxonomy (NCBI): domain Bacteria; kingdom Bacillati; phylum Bacillota; class Bacilli; order Caryophanales; family Paenibacillaceae; genus Paenibacillus; species Paenibacillus sp. FSL R5-0928. The sequence goes on from NZ_CP150225.1 coordinate 4,480,931, forward strand.
AACCGCTCGCGTATCAATCTTGTCAATTCATAACCAGACATGCCCGGCATCATCACATCAGCGATAACCAAATCAAACTGCTCATGATGCAACATATCCAGCGCCTCACGGGCTGAAGTCGTTGTATCAATCCGATAAGCTCCATCTGATAAAATATTTTGCAGAACTTTTAAATTGACCGAATCATCATCAACCGCCAGCACATGTATGATGTCAGCGTCTGTATCGAGCTTCGAGAGTGCCTCTACTTCCTTTGTATTATAGGTGGCAGCCACCATAGCTGATTTCTCAGCAGTTATCCACGTGCTGAATGGTGACAACGGATCCGAATCTTTTTCTGTATGAACATCTGGAATAGATGACTGCAGGCCCCCTTTAGCTACAGGTAATTTGAAGCTGAACTTACTTCCCTGACCCGGCTGCGATTGCAGCAATAATTCACTGCCATGCAGTTCGACCAGCTCCTTACAGATGCTAAGTCCCAGCCCAATGCCGCCTTGACCGTAAGCCCCTTGTTCATAGCGCATAAAAACACGCTTTTTCAAAGCTTCATCCATACCTACTCCTGTATCCGTAACATGTATCCATACATCCCCACCTACTTGTTCTGCGGCCAGTTCAACACTTCCCTGTTCGGTGTACTTTAGTGCGTTATGAACTAAATTAATCAGAATCTGCACCAATCGCTCCTCATCCGCATAAACACGAGGCAGTTTCTCATCTATAGACATTCGAAGCTCTACCTTCGTCCCACCGGTTAAGAAGCGTAACATATCCAGTACACCTTCAGCCAATGACCTCACTTGCAAGACCTTTATATTCATCACAATCCGCTTATCCTGCAATCGCACAACATCAAGCAAGTCATTCAGCATAAGCGACATCCGGCGACTGACCATAATTAGCAATTCCATGTCACGCTGGCTCTCTTCATCCAGCACATGTTTTTTTCTTGTTAACACACTTTGGGCAATATTCATAATCCCATGCAGTGGAGTGCGCAGCTCATGTGATGTATTGGCTAGAAAACGGTCCTTTAATTTATTGGATTCCGCCAATTGAGCGTTCAGTAACACATTTTGATGGGATTGATGAAAATATCTCCTAAACCAATAGGCGGAAAATGCGGCAAGGGCAGCAATTAAATCTACGGGATAAAACATAAATTGTGAGCTACCGGCATAGTAGACAGCCCCCCACAACATATTATTTAGTACTGCTAACACTGAAAACAATAAAAATAGAGCACCTTCAGCTCGTAAGGATACCATCTTCCAAAAATAATATACCGTCCAACACACTGGAACGTAATACAGGATCATGTAATACCCTTTTCCGATGATATATAACACTGCCTCTTCAGGACCTACAATAATAAATAAAGTAAAAATGAGAACTGACAGGATGTAACTATAAAACGCCTTGCCTTTCCGTCGATTCCCCAATAGTTCTCTTCCCATCAATAAAAGGAATAGACAAAACCCTATATACGAAAGAACCTTTAACCTCAACATCCAGGCAAAATCAACATGAAGAAACCGGAACAACAGTCCATTATGTTCAACCCCAATGGATACAGCCGCAGCGACCATCATTAGGAAAAAAATAATCAGCTCTGTTTTTCGTACATCCATCAGATAGATAATCAATAAATACAACCCATGTAGAAGAAGCATGACCCCTACGACTAGCTGCAAGCCAATGGAATTCCAGTATATAGTGTCTACCTCATGTTGAATGCCAAACTCCACGGACCGAATTATGCCCCCTTTTAGTGGAGACTCATAGTTTGACGTCCGGACAAACAGATCCAGATGCTTCTGATCTGTAGGTGTATAACTGATTAAGAATGCTTTCGTCACATAAACATGCTCTTCCTTCTCGTCAGATAACACTCCAAACCGTGAGAGAATTGTTCCATTAATCTCCACTTCAGAAGAAGTATAGATGGATTGGAACCAAAAGCTAAGTGGCTCAGACAAGGGGCGATCTAGCAGAATCCGCAAATGATAAGTTCCGTATCCATATGCCTTCTTTTGCTCTGAAGGATTAAATGCGGTACTCCAATTACCCGGCACCTGAAGCATCCGACCTTTTAAAATACGATCCATATTGGCGGCATTCACCCATTGTTGAGGATAAAACTCCCATTCTCCATCCAATGGAAAAGAGCTTAGTGATTCAAGGTCTACTCCCCGCAAATCGAGCACACCTTGCTCCACTACCGGGGCATTGGATAAAGTAAAATGATTGTACCAGCTCCAGCGTATTGCAATCAGCAGGCAGATGAATACTACTATGTACAACATATGACTTAACTTAATTTTATTCTCCGAAGTTCTCATAGACTCCTCATTCGTCAATAGTATTTAATAGTGCTATATCCCTATCTCCAACTTTGTGCAATACAGTATGATTATACTATATTAAGAGGCCTATAGACGTATGTAATCCTATGTTTAGAGGAAAAAAATCAACTATCCCATAGAGCAGATAGTTGATTTCTTCCTTAACGCTTCTTCTAATGTAGGGTTCGATGTGTTTAGATTTCTAGCAATGAGAATACTTTATCGAAACCTGCTTTGGAACGGGAAAATAATTCAGATGAACTGTGTGCGGAGGCTGGTGCCAGCACTTCTTGGGCGATAACGCCGGTATACCCGATCTTTGTAAGGCTTCCCAGGAAGCCTGTAAGATCAATAGCCCCTTCCCCTGGATACAATCGATCAAAATCAAGCAATTCTTCTATGGGCAGAGGTTTAGCATCATTGATATGGACATACGCGATTTGATGCGGTTGTAATTTCAGCAGATCCTCACTTGTTAATCCATTTGTATGCCAATGATAGGAATCCAGCAACAAGCCGATATTTCTCACTTGAATGGTGTCTATCCAGTTCAACGTATCATGCATCGTCCAGATCAGCGGATTTGCCCATTGTGTACGTAAGTGATGAGGGCCAACGAACTCTAAGGCTATCGAAATACCATAAGCGCCTAATATTTCTGCACATAGTCTTAAACGTCTAGTGGCTGCAATCATAAACGGTGCGACCGGAAGATCAGTCGAAGGTAAAATATATGTGCAGCATGTGGTGCACTTTAAGTCAGCAGCGGCCTCAGCCATCTGGGTAAGCGATTTCAGACTCTCCCTAAAGCTATCCTCTGTCGTGCGCCAATCTACCTCCAAACCAAAAGATCCTAGCATGACGCCATGACTTTCCAACAATTGAACTGCCCCATCCTTGCCATATTGCTGTACCAACTCTAATGGATTGACGTCTATGGACCGAAACCCGAATTGGCTCGCAAGTCTGATGTATTCTTCATTGGAACTAATCTCACCCAAACCTGCTGTTGTTAATCCTCTTATCATCGTCGTTCTCCCCCTTTATGACCAATCAAACAGTACATCATTGTTCTGGTTACCCATTCCAAGTCTAGCGCATTTGGCACTCGAATAAAACACCTCAGAGGACATGTCATTCCTTTCATTTTTCTTTAAAGATCCTTATACTTGCTTGAAGAAGCATTTCAAGGGAGATTGAACAGTATGGACATAAAAAAGTTACAATACTTTATCGCAGTAGCAGAGGAACTTCATTTTAACCGTGCAGCAGAGAAGCTAAATATGACGCAGCCTCCCTTAAGCCAGCAAATTCAAGCTCTGGAGAATGAGATTGGTGTGAAACTATTAGAACGGAACAAAAGACAAGTTCGTCTCACGCCAGCGGGGGCAGTATTTCTAGAGGAGGCTAAATCCATTTTATCTCAACTGGAACGCTCTATTAAAACAACACAATTAGTCGATCAAGGAATTATCGGACATTTGAACATTGGATTTATAGATTCTGCAGCTGGTGGAGTATTGGTTAATATGTTAAAAATGTTTCGGGAACGTTATCCACAAGTACAACTCAGATTACATGAGATGACGTCTGCTCAGCAATGGCAGGCTTTACATGAAGGAACGATTCACATTGGATTTGTACGTTATACAGAGTCGGGCAAACATATCGGCCATCGTCCCTTAGTCAATGAATCGCTTATTGCCGTTTTGCCAGAGCAGCATCACCTATCTCAATTACCGGTGTTATCCATTCGCTCTTTAGCTTTAGAGCCGTTTATATCGTTCCCGCGTCATTTAGGAGCTCCTTTTCATGACCTCATTATGAGCTTCTGCGCCCAACACGACATGTATCCGAATGTTGTACAGGAAGCCATTCAGATGTACACCATTGTAAATTTGGTAGCTGCTAATCTTGGAGTTTCCATTGTGCCCTCTTCAGTTGCTATTTTTCAGCGTGAAGGTGTCGCATTTCGTCCCTTTGAAGAAAGCACACCATCGATTCCCCTTTATGCCGCTTGGAGAACCGATTGCGATCGTGCCTCCTTATCCGCGTTACTAGAGATCATAGGACAAATGAGTTCAGAAGCTATTAATGGTGAATAATATAATATTCAGCCCGTTTTTCTAGGATCACGTTCAACGAGTCCTTCTAGCACCCTATCGATTTCCAACATTACTTCCCTATCCAGACGAACTCCCGCAGCTCTGGCATTTTCTATAACCTGCTCAGGCTTGGATGCCCCAATAATTGCAGAGGAGACTTGTGTATTTTGCAACACCCATGCTATAGCCAACTGCGGAAGCGTCAACCCAACTTCACTGGCGATGGAAGAGAGATTCGAGACCGCCTCAAGCACCTCAGTCCGAAGCCACTGACCCGCCAATTTATTCATAAATGGTGAGCCCGCAGCGGTTGAAGCACGAGAACCCTCTGGCAATGGTTGCCCTGGCATATATTTACCTGAAAGAATCCCTTGAGCAAGCGGTGACCAGACCACCTGTCCAATCCCTTCCCGCTCACAAGCTTGAACTACCTCCGTCTCCATCACACGCCATAACATCGAATATTGAGGTTGACTAGCCACCAATGGCACCTTCAATTCCCTCGCCAAACTAGCACCTTCTGCTATCTGATCCGCCGTCCACTCACTTATCCCGACATAGAGAATCTTACCTTGACGCACCAGATCCGAAAAAGCCAAAAAGGTCTCTTCAAGGGATACTGTTGCGTCAAAGCGATGCGCATAATAGATATCAATATAATCGGTCTGTAATCTGTTCAGTGAAGCATGGCACGCCTCCATAATATGCTTGCGAGACAGACCTCTTGCGTTACGCCCCGTCCCTGTGGGATGGCACACCTTGGTACACAATTCGATATCAGCTCTGTGCACTCCTTTTAATGCTTGGCCCAGCACCATCTCAGCTTTCGTATCGGAATATACATCTGCAGTATCAAATGTTGTGATCCCTACATCCAATGCAGCGCGAACACAAGCATGGGCAGTATCATTGTCCACTTGAGCACCATGTGTAATCCAATTACCATAAGCAATCTCACTTAGATGTAAGCCACTAGTTCCTAATTTGCGATAGTTCATTTTATACCCTCCTTTAGATAACAATCTGATTGTAACAAAGAGATATTAATACGAGAAATACTCTTTAATATGCAGTTTAATTCAAAATAGATATTACTGAGACACTTAAAGATAATAAAAAAACGCCCTTTAGGCGTTTTTCTCGGTAAATATTCTGTTTCGAAACTCTACCTTCGCCAATACTCCGGTGAGTATTAACCTCCAAGCCTTGTTACCGCACCACAACTAACAGTACAATAATTCCGAGCCAAAACAGCCAGCTTACTGGGTGACCGAAATTTAATCCCCAGCCGACTCCGAGCCTTTTTTTGACGATTAGGTTTGGATCTTTGCTATTGAAATAAATCATACCTAATAGCCATTTATCATCATCATGGACAGGTCTGACATTGGAGCTATTGGCAGATCGCTCCAAGCGGCTTTCACCCTGACCAGCCCAGAACGTTAAGGCCAAGGCGTATAGGATGATAAGGGCTATTATGATTAGGATAATAGGGATAGCGAAATTCATGTTAAGCTGAGATATCATATTTAGTTGCACGACGGAAAACAGGATAACTATTAAGAAGCTTGCTGTAAGCATAAAATATGACCAAGTACGGCGGTAAGTTGCGTCTTGTCTGATGGAACGGTTAGGATCATTGGGTTGAACCTGCTGCTTCACTCTGCGAATACTCCAATTCTCAAATATGAACAAAAGTGTTATGAACACTTGCATGATCGTAGGCATAAACACAGAACTATAAGATTTAGCTGCATAGCCGTCTACGTTCCAACTGCTGTTGTAATGGATCGGAATCTGATCAGGAATCAGATCGTAGTTGCGTAGCACATTTACAATAGTAACAACAATAATTAAAACATGAATGAGGAACCATTTATTAGACAAGCCAATGTTTCTTTTCCGAAATCCAGTGTCCACTGCCATGATCGATGGTTCCAGAGCAATAGGCAGCATAGGTAGTAAACTTTTCATTTTGAAATAATAGCTAATGTTTATGACTAGGGAGATTACGACCATGGCGAGTGAATAAGTGACAATGATCCAACTTGGTTGCTTGGAATGTTCATCACCGTATATTAGACAGAGGATACAAATAATGAATAGGATGGTATGTAAGGTAGCACTAATCCTAGCATATGACTTCCGCATCTGGCGCAGAGGCTCACTATGGAATTGTACAGGGCTGACGGTGACCCCAAAACTAATCGTCTCTCTTGTTAAATAAGGCATGCTTACCATGAGTACAATGGCAGGTACAAATACTAAGATCATTACTATAACAGGCATTATCGTCATATCATTCGCCTCCTCTTATACATAAGTGTGTATTTGAAAACTCTATAACCCTTATAGCATAGGCGATTCATCACTATGCCTTTTTGCGTATGATTATCCTATTAACTTAGGATAGGTAATCGGCTTGAACATAAATTTTATTATAATCGATTTTAGTGAATATAGGGGTGAAATTAACAATTTATCCAGTTTTTCGCTACGCAGAGCTACTCATCTGACAACTGAATTATGGCAAGTACATCTGTTTGAAATTCTGTGTAGGTAAAGGACTCGCCTCGTATCTGCAATGGTGCGGATTACTTCGTCAGAGTATAAATAAGTCCTTCCATGCTTAATATAGTACTTGCTCAGGTTTGTTCCATTAAGATATTTCTCTACAATCGCTCGATAAATAGGACGCTTCATTTCATCCACTATCAATGATAGAATGCACCGTTTCATTCGATTCAACATCAAAATAGCCAACATACGGCGTATTTTCTACTTCCGCTGATAATCGGATTTTCAGTGCAGGGAAACCATCTATTCCTAGCGACCTGCAAAAACGAACAACCGCCGCACTGCTTGCCTCCGCTTTTGTCGCTAACTCATGTATGGTCATATGCAGCACTTCTTTAGCATTTGCAAGAATGTACTCCGCTACTTTTTCTCTGATTCTGGCAATTCATTTAAGTCTAGCTCAATTTGCGAAATCATACTTCCCCGCAATTAAACCCGCTCCAACAAATGCAGGAATCAATGGTATGAAAATATTTCCGATTTTTCGCAAAAATTTCTTGAACGGTTTATCATTCTTCTTTTTAAGCTGCGCCTTCATTTGTGCGCTTTGTGCTTTGTAATTGCTCAGCCGAAGTCGCTATTTTCCTAATACTCATTTAGACTATATTGAGCAATCTAAATTTTGTATCACTTCTATGATTCCACACGTTCCATTATTGACGAATTTTTTTTTCAACATTAAACTATAAGTTAAGAAATTAAATTTCAAAAAAAAAAAACCGTTTTTTTTCATTTATTAAATTTATCCCAACATTACGGCGCAGGAGGAAATGAAAGATGACGACGACACCAAACATCATCGTAATGAACCATCCAACTAGAGAGCAGCTTGAAAAGATTTACGATATTTTAGATGAATGCTTTTCCGTAGGCCGAGCTTTTTTCCAAGAAAGATTAGACCTCGACACCACATATGATCCAGATACAACATGGTTTGCGATGGTAGACGGTAAGATTGCATCCAATGTACAAATTTTCCCGTTTCATATTAGAGTCGGTCAAGCGATCTTGAAAACAGGTGCAATGGGGAGTGTCGGTACAGATCTAAATTACCGCGGGCTGGGGCTTGCACACAAAATTCTTCATGCGCAGACCAACTATATGAAAGAAACCGATTATGATATAAGCTTGCTTTTGGCTAGCAAGCATGCGTTTTATGAAAAGGCTGGCTGGAGACTTATTCCGGAGACTGCTTTCGCAATTGAAAAACCAGCAAGTTTGGAGCAGCAGCAAAACAGTGATGAAATCATTCCTTTTGAAGCCTGTTATCTCGATGATATCCGTTTCATCTATGAACAATTCAATAAGAATCGTACCTACACCGTGATCCGAAGTAGAACGTATTGGAATGATTTATTGACCTGGCCGGAATGGAAGAAAGTTGACTGCTTGCTCCTTCGCAGAAATGGAAAAATCGTCGCTTATGGCATCATTGAAAAGAAAGATACTGAACAAGTATTTATTAATGAATTATTGTATTTGAACGAAGCCGAAAACGGCGTTGAAGCTTTGTTTCATGCCTTATGTCAGCTGCGTCAAAATGCAAAGCAAATATTAGCGATGCTCCCAGAGGACCATAAGCTATATTCCTATTACCAACAGCATCAAGCTAATTCAATTCAAATCAATATGGCGATGTGGAAAATGATCAATCTCAGTTCAACTTTCCATAAGCTTCAGCCTGAATTAGAAGATCGCCTAAACCGTAGCAACATAATTGCAGACCAGGAGCTGCATATTGCACTTCGCAGTAATGAGGACTGTATCTACTTGGATTATAAGCAAAAGCAGCTTTCTGTTTCCGATGCTAGTAATCATACCAATCCCTATACTTCAATAGAAGTAGATGAACGCGAGCTAATGACTTATATCATGTTCGGCTATAATGAAGCAGGCGCAGCAAAGGACAGTACTGAGCACGCTAACATCCTTCAAGCTCTATTTCCGAAACAACAAGCCGTGTTTTATTTGACTGATAAATTTTAAGCCATTTTTGATTCCTACCATTTTAAAATAAGGGTGTGTCGCAAGTCCAACTGCTCGGACTTATGACACACCCTTATTTTTCCATAGCGACAAAAACTAGTCGTTGTTCTTTTTTGATCTTCCTAACAGGACAGCACCGTAGGCTGCATCCTTAATCGGCAAAATCAACTTTGTTTGCGGGTAGCTCTGTGCGAGCTTTCGCTCCAAGGCTTCTTTCACAAAGCGAGACTTTTGCAGCACACTTCCTGCAATCGCAATCGGACTTTCATATAGCTTAAGCCGTTCAATAACAGGCACAACAAGCTCATATAGATTGGCTGCACATTTCTCCGCTAACGCTATTGCATGTGCATCGCCCTTCTCGCATGCGGTCGTCATAATCGGTGCGAGCTGCGCAATATCTTTTTTCGTCGTATTTTTATCATAAACAAAGCCAATAATCTCTTTCACAGTGCTTAATCCAAGCTGCTCATATACCATCGCTGGGATGACCGTATCGGTTATTCTTCCGTCCTCCACTTGAACTAATCCGGATAATAGATCGCGCCCAATACTATAACCGCTTCCCTCGTCATCAATCAGATGACCAAAACCTCCTGTGCGATGCTGCTCTCCTTTTTCATTGACCCCAAAGCAAATCGATCCTGTACCGGCAATGAGAATGATGCCTTGCATCGCATTTTGTGCCCCGTATAATGCGGTTTCTTGATCGCCAGTAATCGTTAATGGCCCGATATAACCGTTATTTCTCACATGCTGCTCCAAAAAATTGATGACCAGCGGATTACTTATTCCTGCCGCACCTATACATATATGAGCAACTTCTTGTAAATTACTGCAGTAGAGCTTCATTTGACTAAAAATTTTCTCAAAGGAAGCGGCAATAGCATCAGCATCACCACCGTTATAATTAATAGGCCCTACAGTAAAGGTGAATAAAGAGTCTTCCTGGTCATGCGTAATGGTGACAGCTGTTTTCGTGCCACCCCCATCAATTCCAACGATAAATGCCATACCTATGTCCCCTTGTTGTACTTTTTATCTACATCTGTATCGTAATCTTGGCGGTGGGTACAACCTCACCATTTAGGATTGGAAGGAGTGATTTGAATGCATCAAGTGTATACTCAAATGCCGCAATTCCGCAGAACTCGCCTTCGATTAACGGTAAATCATACGGGCGACCTAATGTAATGGCCGTTACTTTGCAGCCTGCTGCCAGCAGCTTCTGAACAAGCGCAAGCTGACCTTTGTTTTCACGCGCATTAAACAAGCCGATAACAATATGCTTGTAGCCTTGTACCTTTGGCAGCGCAGCGTTGATTTGCTCCTCACTCGGGTCAATGTCGATAATCTCATAAGCTGTATTAAAATGCTCCCCCATATATTGCGGAAAGCTAAGAGCTTGATTCAAGCTGCTGGACGCAAGATCGGTGCGGTATGAATAGGAACCCATAAATAACACTTGCTCGTCACCGGTATGAATGGGCTGGAGCTCACCTTTAATGAGGCAGATCGTTTCCGTACGCATTAGCTCATTTGCTCGGCGATGTACATCGCAGCCAACTAGTTCATAATCTAGCTCCTCAATCGTCGCATATTGTGCTTTATAAGCTAAAATTTTTGTAACAGCTGCATCAATTAGCGCTTCATCCAAGTCACCGGTGGCTACAGCTTCTTCGATCAAATGAATCGCTTCCTTCACTGTCTCAGGAGTATGACTAATGAATACCAAATCAATACCTGCTTTAACAGCTCCTAACGCTCCTTTTGCCGTACCATAGTATCGTTTGATCGCGTCCATTTCTAAACAATCCGATACAACTAACCCTTTATATCCTAATTTTCCTTTTAATATCTCTGTAATAATGGTATGAGACATAGTTCCGGGCACACCGGATTTTTCAATTTTCGGAAATAAAATATGTGCACTCATAATCGCTTGAGCTCCTTGCTCAATTGCTGCCTTAAACGGCAGCAGCTCAAGCTGCTCTAATTCCTCAAGTGTTTTTTCAATGCTAGGCAAGCCAATATGTGAATCGACATTTGTATCACCATGACCTGGAAAATGCTTAAGTGAGGACATGACGCCTCCATCGAGCAATCCCTTCATCATTTGAATTCCATACTGGGATACTGTTGCAACAGAATCACCATATGAACGAACATTTATGACTGGATTCAATGCATTATTGTTAACGTCCATAACTGGAGCTAGATTAAAATTAATACCTAATGCTTTCAATTCTCTGGCAGTCATTCTGCCTGCTGCATACGCATTTTCAGGTCGTCCTGAAGAAGCAATTGCCATGGCTCCAGCAACATTGGTCGCGTCTTTAGGCATACGAGTGACTCGACCGCCTTCTTGGTCGATCGTAATAAAACCCGGGATACCAGTATGTGTCGTGTACCATTGCTGCAGCTCAGTAACAAGCTGGCCTAATTGATATTTATTGTCGATATTATGTGAGAATAAAATAATATTGCCCACTTTATAATGCTCAATAACTTCCTTCAGCTCAGGAGTGATCTCGGTTGAAGGGAAGCCTGTTACGAACATTTGTCCAATCTTTTCGCGCAAGCTCATATGTTCTATTGTTCTCATCAATTATTCACCTTCCTCTAGCGATATAAATGATACTGCTGTGTTATTTCTGCAAATTGCTTGCTTTCCGCTGCAAACTGTTCAAGCAGCTGCTTGGCTTGCATATTTTCCGTACGATACATGCTGTCTCCCCCCAGCAAATCGATAAATGGGCGAGAGCCCTCCTTCACAGGAGGCAGGAATGAAAATTGCTCGTACAAATCTCTTATCGTAAATAATAAGGTTACCCCAACTTCTAAAGGCCTCAGCACTTGGAGATCTGTAATGTAAATTTGTACCCCGCCGCATAGCTCGCCACAATGTTTAGATGACGTTGGCTTGAAATAAACTGGACGAAAAAGCACACCCGGGATACCTTTTGCATTCATCTCATCTGCCAATTGCTGCGCTTGAATGAACGGAGCACCAATCATTTCAAACGGGAACGTTGTGCCTCGTCCTTCCGAGCAGTTCGTGCCTTCAAATAAACATGTTCCTGTATATAATAACGCTGTTTCATATCGTGGCATTCCAAGTGAAGGATGAACCCAAGTTAATCCTGTATCCGGGAAGGACATGCTCCGTTCCCAGCCTTCCAAACGAACGACATGCAGCGATGCATTCCAATTCATTTGATCATTTGCCATCGTTGCTACCTCACCTGCTGTTAAGCCGTATCGCACGGCTAGCTCGTAATTTCCAACAAATGATTTGAAGCCGGGCTTCAAGACATTCCCTTCTACCGTTACCCCGTTAAGCGGATTAACACGATCAAGAACAACAAATTCCACACCTGCATTTGCACAATCTTCAAGTGCATATAGCATCGTATAAATAAATGTGTAATAGCGTACACCAACATCTTGAATATCGTATACAATGATGTCTACTTCATTCAGCATTTCTTTTGTTAAACGCTTGGAGTCTTTACGGTACAAGCTATAGACTGGAACATTCGTAAAAGGATCCATGTAAGTGTCTACTACTGCCCCTGCATCCAAATCTCCGCGAACGCCATGCTCAGGTGAAAACATCGCAGCAAGATTAAAATTTTCATGTAATATAGTAATCGTTGATGCAAAATCCTTCGTAAGACCTGTCGGCGCTGTAATCAATCCTACGCGCTTACCTTCGAACAAATAACGATAATTCGTTATAGAATCAATCCCATTTAACACCATATGAAGCTGCCTCCTAGCTGCTTTTTCGCATAAATGGATAGAACAAGGGAATGTTTCCTGCTATACATAGAAACACTCCCTCTTAGCTAGTTGAATAGTTACCAAAGACTAGACTGCCTAACCTTCACCGTTTCAGCTGGCACCATAAATGCTTCTGCATATGTCTTTCTTGCTTCACAGCCGCGAACAACTGCTAGTGCTTTATAATAATCCATGTATTTGAAAGATTTGCTATTCGTCACAAACCAATGCTTGCTTAAAGCATCTATCCATAGATCAAATGCCGCTTGATCGAAATCCACATATACGTAAGGGACATAATCAACCGCATCCTCCCAGTTTTCGGAGTAATATAATCTTGCTGCAAAGTGCGCGGGGAGCGCTCGTTCAAAGGATGATAGACTTGCGAAGAAACGGGCATCATTTACGATATGATGCGTTAGCGCATGGTCCTTATGCATACTGTTTTTCCAGTGTGTAATAATAATGTTAGGCTTCACGCGACGAATTACATCACAAACCTCCATACGAATTTCTTGATTGTCAGGCAACTCTCCGTCACAATAATCATCGAATACAATGGCTTCACCGCCTAGCATATCCGCAAAAACCTGTGCCTCTTTCACTTTTTGCTGACGATATTCCTTCATATCCTGTCCTGCCGGGACCCCTCGTTCACCCGCAGTTAACGCTAGTGTCACAATGCGATCTCCCTTTAAACTATGACTAGCGAGCACACCACCAGAAGCTAGCTCCACATCACCAACATGCGCTCCAATTGCTAATACTGTGAATTTTTCGCTCATCTTTAAAGTTCCCTCCGCAATAAAGAAAATTGTTTTTCAATAGTAAAGCCCGCTTTTTGATAGATTCGAAGAGCCGGATTATTATTTCCAGTGAATAGAGAGATATATTGACAGCCCACATTTTGAAAAGCTTCAACCATTCTGAAAAATAATACACTGCCAAGGCCATTCCCCTCATGCTCTGGGTGCACTCCGATACCGCAAAAAAATGCTCTTCCATCAGGCTGCGAAATAATTGGACCCGCAAAGCCCACAACCTCGTTGCCGTACACAGCTACTACAAGTGGTGCGCCAACCTTCACATAAGTAACAACATCCTTCTTCCACTGCGGATTTTGCAGGGCAGCAAGCGTTGCTTCAAGCCCTGTATGTAAATCAGGGACATAGGAAGTAATGTAATAGTCCTTGCTATTTGCATTGGTTTCCTTATCTAAAATATCTTCGGGAACTATAAAGCTTCCGAGTTTTAAATACATGCCGCATTGCCTCGCTCGATCTTCGTAGCCTCTAGCAATTAAAGCTTCATATAATGGCTGGTCCTTACTGATGCCCGGGGCATTATTATGCTCATGCTGAGGTGCACTTGGTATACTCCACTTCAGCTTAACAGGGTTGAAAAACAATACATCCGCTTGTCTTTTCCCAAGTTCTTGGAATCTTTTTTCTAAACGCAATAGAAAAGCATCGTAAAGCTCCAGAGAAGCCACATGGGTATCTATAATAACACTCGTAATATAACCCGCCACATCTCCAAGAGGGAGATCGTCACCGCAGCAGCCAGCTGCAAAACCAACAATCCCTTTTTCGTCACAGCCTACCCATATACAGTCAGCGTCAAAATAAGGATGGTCGATGAATGTATCTTGAAACTCTCGCTCTGTAAATGGCTTATAATCATATTTTGTAGCCTCACGATTCCAAAGCTCTACAACTGCAGAGTGATCTTCAATTGAAAAGGGTCTGATTTGCATCATTTAAGCCTCCTGTGAACGTCCAATATAGGGCCAGGAAATTTTGCCCATTACTACTGGCTGTGAAGCTCCAGTTACTAGCGGGATATTGTTTGGTAAGCGCTCCATCGTGTAATACGCTAGCAGAGCAAAAGCAATTGCTTCCTTAGCATCACTATTACCACCGATATCCTCCTGCGTCAGCACCTGCACGTTATGCGGTGCAAATAAGTGTTGTAAATCACGCAAAAGCGTCTTGTTATAGCTTCCACCGCCGCCAATTAACAATTGCTCAGCCTGATGCTGCGGTGCAATATACCGTTCATAGCTATCGACGATGCTCCAGGCAGTTAAGTACGTAGCTGTTGCAACAACATCTTCCGCTTTCCAGTGATTAACCTTCATCATTTCAATAATTTGTGCCACGTATTGTTGGCCAAACCGTTCTCTGCCTGTCGATTTTGGTAACGGCATCTTATAATATTTATCCTGCTGCATCCATTTCAATAGCTCATCAATCACTTGACCGCCCGCACCAATTTCGCCATCAACATCCATGGTCATAGGTGCAAATAATTGCAATACAAGGCCATCGATAATCATATTTCCAGGACCCGTATCAAAAGCAAATACCTCATCCGGTGAGGCATTTACAGGCAAAACAGTCACATTGCCTATTCCGCCAATATTTTGCATCAGAATTGTTTTCTCTGGATTGTTAAACAATAAGTATTCGGTAAATGGTACTAACGGAGCTCCTTGTCCACCCATTGCCATGTCAGCAACTCGAAAGTCTGATACGCAAGGAATTCCTGTGCGATTGGCGATAACTGCACCATCCCCAATCTGAACAGTACAATGCAGATTATAGCCGCCCATAACATTCTCTTCCGGAGCATGATAGATTGTTTGACCATGCGAACCTACTGCGAATATTTGCGAAGGCGAAAGGCCGCATTTCCCTATAACGGATAATGTGGCTTGGGCGTATAATTCGCCAAGCCACATATTCATTGCGCCAACCTTATCAATCGTAGCGCTAGCGGGATCAAAAAGCTCAAATATGGAGTTTCTAACTTGCACCTCAAAAGGTGTGTTTTCAAAAGCCAGTAATTCAATCTCTACTCCATGCTCTTTTTCGGCTGATGGGAAAAGCTTAACTACTGCTGCATCAATACCATCTACTGATGTACCTGACATCAAGCCAACTAAGTATGTTGCATCAACTTTTGATTGTTTGTCCATTAACCTTTCACCGCTCCAACTGTTACCCCTTCAAGGAAGTATTTTTGTAAACTGAAGAACAAAATAAACATTGGAACTGCTGAAATGGTTGCCCCCGCCATCATCGGTGCAAAGTAAGTTGTATTCGCAAAGCGAAAGTTTTTCAAGCCGACCTGAATGGTTTGCATATCCATCGTATTCGTTACTAGGAACGGCCAGAAAAAGTCATTCCATGCCGCCATGAACGTTAGGATTGCTAGTACTGCCATAATTGTTTTAGATAGAGGCATAATGATATACCAGAAGATTTTAGGCTGGGAACAACCTTCGATTTTAGCAGATTCAATAATTTCACCTGGAATGGAGGACATGAACTGCTTAACCAAGAAGATATTGTATACCGTTACTATGCTCGGCATAATCAACGCTGTGTACGTATTTTGTAATTCAAAAATGTTTACGATCAAAATATATAGTGGAACCTGAGTGACTTGAACAGGAATCATCATAGATCCCAGCAAAATAGCGAACAAAATGTTTTTCCCTTTAAATTTCATTTTTGCAAAAGCATATCCAGCAAGTGTAGCAAAAAATACGTTAGATACCGTGATACACGCTGCCACTATAAAGGAGTTCAATAACCAGTCCCATGTATGTGGGCTGAAGTTAAAGAAGAATTTATAAGATTCAAATGAAATCTTCGATGGTAGGATAGAATAGCTCATTGCACCAGCTTCTACCGGATCACCGAACGAGGAGATGACCATAAAGTATATCGGGAATATGGTAGCTGCGGCAAATAGGATAAGGAACGTAATGTTTGCACCATTACGTATAAACAGATACCCTTTGCTTCTTAAGCTATTGTTGTACAAACCCATAGTATTCTGCTCCTTTTCCTAGTATTCTACATCTTTACCTATAAACTTGAATTGAAGGAATGAGATAAATCCGATAATCGCTGCTAGAACTAATGATTGTGCCGCTGCCTCACCAAACTCAAAATATGTGAACGCATTGTTAAAGATTAACAAACCTACCATTGTTGTTGCATGGTCTGGTCCACCGCCTGTCATAAGATAAGCGTTTTGGAATACTTGGAAGGAACCGATAACACCAGTAACAAGTAGGAATAGCGTTGTTGGCTTAAGGAAAGGGACAACGATAAACCAAAGCTTTTGCAGGAAAGACGCGCCATCAATTTCAGCTGCTTCATAATAGCTGTTATCAATAGCGAGTAATGCGGCTATATAAATAATAATTGCTGTACCATGACTTGATAACCATGACATTAATACAAGTGAGAACATTGCAGTTGCACTGGAACCAAGCCAGTTTTGATTTTCAATACCTAAAAAACTCACGAGCTTATTGGCAATACCTGATTTTAACGGATCGAAGATCCACAGCCACACAACAGAAAGCGCTACACCAGATGCTACGGCTGGCAAGTAATATAGTGCTTTAAAGATCGTTTGTGTTTTTTTCTTGAAAGGAATAATCAAAATTGAAATTAAAAATGATAGAAGAATATTAAACGGAACAGTTAATAGCGTATATACTAACGTATTTTTCAGCGCTTTCCAGAAAAGTTCATCTGAAAAAGAGTTAACGAAGTTATCCACGCCGACAAAAGTGGATCCTAATGGACCATATTTTTGTAAGCTGATAATAAAAGCATTGATGACTGGATATGCGGTAAATAAAGAAAACGCAATAAGTGCTACTGCGATAAACGCGTATCCCCAACCTGAGTCACTTTCGAGTTTCAATTTTTTTCTTTTAGTCAACGTTTGATTCATTGGGTCGCACCTCTCTTCTAAAAACAGTACAAGCTCTAGCTAATTTAGAAGGAAAGCTGTACGTTCTAGCTACGCACAGCTTTCACATGTCAGCCTACGACAGACTAGTCAACTACAATACCATCTTTACCGAAAGATTTAATTGCAGCTGCTTTAACTGCATCATACATTTCTTGTGGAGCAATCTCATTTGCAAGTAAGGCTTGTAGTTTAGGAATAATAACTTCTGTTTCAATTTTTAATGCTTCAGCAGCCAGATCAGTAGGAATATCTGTACGAGCCGGAAGCGCTTTTGCCATCATAGCTTTACCTGCAGCAACGTTATCTTCGTTACGAGGGAATTTTTCAAGTACTTCTGCATTACGTGCAGATTCAGTAATTGGTGATAAGAACAGCTCATTACTGTAGTTAGCAGCAATTGAACCAGAAGACAAGAAATTCGTTGCTAGGGCAATATTTTTGATGTGCTCTTCAGATGGAGCTTTTTTACCACGAAGTGCGATATAACCATCAACGATTGAAGTAGGGACATAATCGGCACCGTTGAATGTTGGGACTGGAAGTGAAATATAATCAACTTCAATAGAATCTGCAACAGCTGAACCATCGTTCGCTTTAATCTTCTCATTGTTTAGACGAGCAGAGTTTTCAAATGCAGATAAACCTTTACCTGTGATCATCGTTTGACCCGTTAGGAACATGTTCCACCGTTTACCAGCATCGATAGAGCTTAGCTCTTTAGGCATAGAACCATCGTTGATCATTTCGCGAATAGATGTAAGTAGCCCCAAGAAGTTTTTGCTTGTATACGTATATTTAAGATCTTTATCGAAGTAATCTGGTAAACCAGCAGTTTTAGCAAGAATAGCTAGATAGTCTTTAGATGCTACACCAGATGTTGCGAACACGAAACCATAACGAGTAGTTTCACCTTTATCATTTTTCACTACGCCTTTAGAAATTGCATTACGGAACTCTTCATAAGTCCAACCGTTTTGTTGAATGCTTTTCCAATCAATTCCGGCTTCTTCAAGGAATTGTTTGTTACCACCGATAGTGTGGATTTCCATATACGCTGGTAGGCCGTATTGAGCGTCACCTAGTTGGAAATATTTCAATGGAACTTCGTCATAATCTGCCTTGGCTTCATCAGAAAGGGCACCGTTAAGGTCGATTAGTACATTAAGTGCTGCATATTTCGAAATTCCTGAAGCACCGATAAAAGCAATATCTGGAGGAGAACCTGCATTTACTTGAGTATCAAGTTTTTGCGTCATATCTTCCCAGCTCGCTGGCTCGATTTTCAAAGTCAAGTTAGGATGTAGTGTATTAAATTCTTTTTCCATATCAGCAAAACGTGTTTGATAGTTCGCTGATATCGGAGGTAAAAGTGCTGTAATCGTATCCTTTTTAGGCTCAGAACCACCGTTACTAGTTCCTGTGTTACCGGAATCTGTAGAAGCTGGAGCGTTATTTCCGTTTCCTCCGCAAGCCGATAATAGTGATACCATCATGATTCCTGACAAAAACAGAGTTAATCCACGTGATCTTTTTTTCATCGAAAACAGCCTCCTCAATTATTAATAGCATCCATCCTGTTATTCCACTTTTCACACCTAAACCAATGATGCGATTGCCTGTTTCAAGCGTCCTCCGTTTGTGTTAAGTACTTGTTCTGCTTCTTTTGCATCTAACCCCGATTTAATCATCATAATTGCCAGCTTACAGTTCATAGATGCTTTTTCAAGTGTTTCTGCTGCGGTTGATGTATCTACACCAGTCGTGTTCATGATGATACGAATCGAGCGATCTACGAGCTTAAAATTACTAGCCTTCAGATCAACCATCAAGTTGTTGTACGTTTTTCCTAACTTGACCATTGTGCATGTTGTCAGCATATTAAGCACCAACTTCTGAGCAGTTCCTGCCTTTAATCGAGTCGAACCGCTAATGACCTCAGGTCCTACAACAGGTGTTATACAAACATCTACAATGGGTTCGAACTTTGAGCCTCTGTTGTTACAAACACCGATAGTGGCTGCTCCAAGTTCCTTTGCTTTCGCTAAAGCTGCAATAACGTAGTTTGCACTACCGCTTGCCGAAATCCCAATAAGTACATCTTTGTTTGTTACACCAATGCTTTCGATTAATGCGATCCCTTCATCCATATCGTCTTCACAGCCTTCAACCGCAGTACGCAAAGCAATATCACCACCAGCAATATAGCCCTGCACCAAGGAAGGATCTGTACCAAAGGTAGGAGGACATTCGGAAGCATCCAGAACACCTAATCTTCCTGATGAGCCAGCTCCTATGTAAAACATTCTTCCACCATTAGACAACCTATGATGTAGAATATCTACCGCCTTTGCAATCTGCGGAATCTCCTCAGCTATAGCTCTGGGGACTAGTGCATCTTGTTGATTCATTAACTGGATCATTTCTTCCGTAGTACATTCATCAATCATTAATGTGTCTGGATTCACAGCCTCTGTTGTCAATCCCGCAAGGTAGTCATTCATAGCCATCCTCCTTCTTCCCAGCCTTAATCTGTCATTTAATTAACAAAACGTGTTAGATTAACTTACAATTATTATGTTCTTATACTAATACAACACCATCGCTTCGTCAATAGATTTTGAAATATAATTTCATGAAGAAATTAAATTCTGATGTTTTATTTCATTCCTTACATACTATGTTATACCACATTTATAAAGCGCTTACAAGATGCAATTTAAATTTTTAACAATTGCTTTGATCGCTATGGCTCTAAGGTTAAAGCGATTTAAAAAAATGTATTATTTGCTGATTATCGCTCCAAACGAAACATAAAGTTACATCATCCGTGTTCAACCGGATGATGTTTCGTCTTCAATTCCATTCATTTTCTTCCTCATAATTGTGTGCCAAGCTATTAATTATTGAATTAAACTACTTATTATATTCATTAGATCAACGTATTCATCATGTAGATAATCTGACATGGATTGATAAGTAGTACATTTTAGTACACGAATAAGTGAATGAAATACAAAAAAAGAAAGCATTGATCCATGATCAATGCTTTCCTCCACATTCATTCTATCAGAACCTAATTTCTAAGTTTTTTCTTTAATATATTATGCGTTTTTGTTAAGTAGGTTTTTACTTCTTCATATTCAGCACTTGCGACACCAGCAAATAATATGTCGATGATCGTAAGCATCGCAATACGCGAGCCCATAGCCCCACTGCGGATTGTTATTTCAGGTGTGGATATGCTCAATACAATATCCGCCCGCTCCGCAAGCTCACTTTTATTGTACTTCGTAATCGCAATACATTTCGCTCTATTCTTTTGGGCAATTTCCAGTGCATCAATAATATCACTAGTTGCTCCAGAGTTAGAAATGAAAATGGCAACATCATCTTTCTCAAGTAAAGTTGCTGCCGTGAGCTGACTATGACCATCTGTATAGGCATGACACATCTTATTAATTCGCGAGAACTTCTGTTCCCCGTCCATACAAACGAGTCCCGAAGCACCTATTCCAAAGAAAACAATTCGCTTACTATGACATAGTAATTCTACAGCTCTTGTAATTTCTTTTCGATCAATAACACTAAGCGTATCCTCAATGGACTTGCAATTATTCAATGAAATATTTGATATAATTGTCGAGAGATCATCACCTGGCTGAATATCTGTATATTGAGCCTTTGAATCCTCATCACGAGAACCCAAAGATGCCGATATACTCACAATAAAATTGCGGTATCCGCTGTAACCCATCGTCTTACAGAAACGAAGGACAGATGCATCGCTTGTCTTACTCGATTGAGCCAATTCCTTAATCGACAAATGAGGGATCTCTTCCGTATTTTCTAAAATGTAATCTCCGACCAATCGTTCAACTGGTGTATAACTCTCTCGCATATCACGAATTTTAATTAATACGTTGTCATTTAGACTCATAATCTACCTACTCTAGATTTAATTAACACCTTTATTAATATCATAAACAATATAAACAACCTATTACAATAACAAAATACGTTTCGGCATATCAAAAGCTAATATTAATTAATCTATTAAAATCATCCTACTCTTAGGTCATCTGGTGACTTTACGTTGATTATAGCGTAATAAAGTTGTAAGGTATAGTCGATAATTATATACTTTCTGATATGGTGAAACAAGGGACCACAAAGGTCCCCGAAGATTCTTTCTATTGTTCTCAGCATACGTAATACGCATGTATTTTTAAATTTTACTGCCCTCTAAATATGACTCGATTTGTCAACTACATTCTTTGATGTAGCACCGTTGCTTGAACCATTTAATTTGCTAGCAAGCTGCTTTAATGCAGTCAAGAACACCGGCATGGCCGCTACACTTAGTAATAATAGTGCAATGATTAATACGAATGCTACCTGTATAAGTGTCATTACGCCCGAAGGAATCAACGCGGCGCAGGTGATCCAACATCCCCTTCAAGCTCGTTATACCGCATCATCAGGAATATGCTGTAATCAACGCCCAGGGCTGCAATCATAATGAAGCTGAAAAATGGAACGATCCAGCTCAAGATTTCACTGATTCCAAGAGAAGTAAGTACACTAGCACCAAGGAAGCAATAATGAACAGAGAACTGGACACAGAGCGCGTAATGACTATTAGCACAATTAAGATTCCGACCAGCATAATCACGGCTGTACGTACAAAGTCATCCTGTGAAATATTCTGCAAATCAGCATTGGTTGCAGTTGTTCCTGTTAAGGCTGCTTGCACTCCTTGCAAGTCGCTGCCCCATCTAATGGCATTCCAAAAGCTGTCTGCAAGTTCTTCTTCGAGCTCAAGCGAATACAGTAACTCACCTTCTTCCATCATTTTAGCGAACTTCTTCAAAGGGCCATATACAGTGCAGATCAATGCCATAGAAGGCAGGGGGCGTAACAATTTCTCCTCCTTACTTGATTTGGCTATATCTAGAATGAATTTTTAATAAATCACCAAATATTGCTTTGCTATGTTCGTCTAAGTAATACCCATCTTCATGCAAGCCTTTCTTTTGCGATTTTTTTGCGCAAGAAATAAAGAGTCCTTTATAATGTAATAATGTACATAAAGACGGATTTGGAGGGAAATAAATGGCAAGTCGTAAATGGGTATTAATCATAGACGATGAAGATGATTTAGCGCGTCTAATGAAGGCTGTTTTACATAAAGAAGGTGTTCCAGACGTTGTAACTGCCGGGACCGTTGCAGAGGGTTGGGACAAGTTCCAGGAGTATAATCCTGAGCTTATATTGCTAGATATTATGCTCCCAGATGGAGAAGGATATGACTTATGCAGAAAAATTCGGGAAACATCAAATGCACCCATCTTATTTATGTCTGCAAAAGACGAGGAAATTAATAAGCTGTTAGGACTGGCGATAGGTGGCGATGATTATATTACTAAACCGTTCAGTCCGAAAGAAGTCGCTTATCGGGTAAAGGCACAACTGAGAAGAGCTGGCTTTACAGAAGAAAAAAAGGCTCCGAAAAGCTTACAAGCTGGTCCCTTTGAACTTAGTGCCAATGAGACAGAATTAAAAAAGAATGGCGAGGTCCTCGTGCTAACCGCCAAAGAAGTCGGTTTAATGAGCTGTTTTATGCATCATCCCAATCAGATTCTAAGCAAAGAAACCTTGTTTGGACAGGTGTGGGGTGAAGATTTTTTTGGTTCCGATAATACAGTGATGGTACATATTCGGCGATTACGCGAAAAAATTGAGGCCGACCCTTCAAATCCTTCCTTTATTTTGACGGTTAAAGGGTTAGGTTATAAATTACATACCAAGGAGTGAGACTAGTTGAAATGGAAATTGACACTCCGCTTTTTAAGATCGGTTATGACTATTGTTGTGATCGTTGGTATTGTAAACGCGATTTTGTTCCTTTCCCTATTCTTTATAAAGGTAAATAATAATAACTTTGGCACTGAAGAAGCATCTGCAGAAACCTTTAGCCGAACCTTTTCACAATACGTAGAACTACAGGCTGGCAAACCTGTTGTGAACGAAGAAGGTCTCAAAAAACTACAAGAAATGAGCGCCTGGGTACAATTCTTGAATGACCAAGGGGAGCAAGCAGCAGCCTTTTATACCCCTGAAGAATTGAAAACAGAGTATTCTCCTATTGAAATTGTCCAAATGTATAAATATAAAGAATTAGATGCACGCACGACGGTTTTTGTCAGCGAAGCCCAAAATTTCAGTTACTTTTTAGGGATTAATAATCCTAAAATAGGCCGCTACGTAATGACCTATGACTACGCTAAAATTTTCAAAGATGTTAATGTTTTTCTTTCCATTTTTTTAATCGTTGATGTGCTTATTGTAATCATCATTGGATTTCTATTTGGGAAAAAGTTAACTGCACCCCTTCATACATTAATAGAGGGTATTCAACAGCTCAGGGAACGACGTTTTAAGAAAATGCCTACTCCCAAAGGTGTTTATGAAGATGTTTTTCGTAATATGAATGAACTATCTGAAAAGCTCGATCGGCATGAAGAGGAGCGTAAACGTCTCGATCAAATGCGTGAGGAATGGATTAGCAATGTTTCACATGACATGAAAACACCACTTGCTTCTATTCAAGGTTATGCAGAATTTATTAACGACAGTGCCACAGATTTAACAGCCCAAGAATTACAGGAATACACGTCAATTATCAAAAGTAAATCGATGTATATGAAAGATCTGTTAGATGACCTCAATTTAACAACACGTTTACGTAATCACCAGCTATCCCTGCAATTTGAAGAGGTGAATCTCGTTCAGTTTCTACGAGAAATGACGATTGAACTTTTAAATGACCCGACCTTTGGTGAACGGCAGATAGAGTTTGAGGCGAATGTGGCTAAAGCAATGCATAAAGTAGATAAAAAGTTACTAAAACGAGCGATCCTTAACTTGATCTACAACGCGCTGGTGCATAACGATGAAAATGTCGTGGTGAAGATTCGAGTGGATACAGGTCCAGAATCTCATACCCAAATTTCGATTTCTGATAATGGCCAGGGTATTCCAACTAAAGATCTGGAACAGGTTTTCGAACGCTACTATCGGGGTACAAATACAACCAGCAAGCATGGTACTGGTTTAGGAATGGCCATCGCAAGAGACATTATTTGGGCTCATGAGGGGAACCTCGATATGACGAGCATTGAAAATACCGGAACCACCATTACTATACTTTTATAATACAAATGCCTTACTTACTCATTAGGCAGAGGAAAGGGCTGTGCTCCATTACCTTTATTGGAGACAGCCCTTCTTCAATTTATTAGTTTTTTATTGCTTTTAGCGGAATATCCTCTACTTTCACTTCATCGTATGAGGAGACTTGATCACCTTTTTTTACATACATTTTTAAGTAGGCGCCTTTACGAAGATTTTTTTGTGCATTAAATTCCAGTGGAATTGTATTACCTTTAGCATTTGTAGCCTCTAGTGTATACGAATAGGAAGTCATCACTGTACCATCACTCAGTTTATATTCATGGGGTTCCCCATCCTCTGTAATTTGTAAATAGTAATTTTCGGCATTCATGCGATTGAAATCAATCTTTGCTAGAGCAAAGACACCTACAACCCCAATAACAAACAAAATACCCATAGTAATTAGAAATTTTTTCATCTCAATCATCCTTCTGTTCTATTATTTAGTGTGATAATACGATTGTATGAAGCTACGGTTAAGAAATAATACAAACCGTAAATTACGGTATAAGCAATCATCCAGAGCAACACTGGCTTTGCTAAATCTATCATCAGTAGACTAGAGAATGCTTTTAAAGCCACTACACTATGCAATAACCCTACTATAAGCGGTACAACAAAGATAACGAATACCTGTGACGCAATGGATTTCTGCATTTCTTTTGCACTGACACCCATTTTATGCAGCATATTGTACTGTGCTTTATCCTCTTCTGCCTCTGTTAAAACTTTAAAGTAAATGATACTGCCTGTTGCAGCCAGAAATACGAGCCCAAGGAAACTTCCTATAAAAAGTAGAGAACCTACACTTTCCAAGCTTGTTTGGTAATCTTGAGGCCTACTGGAAAATGGCGCTTCTTCAGGCAAATGGTTTGCGATTTTTGCAGATAAATCCACAGAGGCATCCTCTATCCCAAGAACACGATAGCGTAGCACTTCTCCATCATTCCGTAATACTTTATACTGTTCATCCGAGACTACAACTGTTATACCTGCTGTGCCTGCATTCAATACGGTTTGTGTTTTAAAGCTTTGGAATGTGAGTGGATGGCCGTTGCCTGTTGTTATAGTTTTTCCTGTATACATAGGTGAGAACCTTTTGTCATATCCGATATCTAAAATAACTGCGTAACCATCCTTTACATTTAATTTTTCTTTATGCTGTACATTTGCTAAGTTGTTGTATGTTTTTTCATCGATAACTGTATACCCTCTTTTATCAGAGCTATCGAACGAGGATGGTGAATTTAATTCTTTCGTATGAAACGTAATGGATAGCGCATCGATATTTTCATCGTATTTTGTAGCTGGCAGTACAGCATTTACTTTTTTATCCATTTCCGCATCTGTTGATTGATACATAAAGGTATTCGGATTAATCGTTTTTGCCGAGTCATTCGTATTGTAATACAGGCTATAGACCGCTCCACCGGCAGTTACTGTTGTAGCACTCAACACAGCAATCACAGTTAATGTACGTGCATTCCCACGGATACGATAGAGCAGCTGCGATATGGTTATTACATGAAGGCCTTTCCACAGCCACTTTTCATTTTTCTTAATCATTGCTAACACAAAGCCAGTCACACTGTGGAACAATAAAAATGTACCCACAATTACCGTTGTTAAAATAATTAATACGGTCATGAGAAATCCGATTTTTGCCCATACCTTAGAAGTGAAAAGGTCCTGCATTGCAAGCAAATAGCCCAAGACAATAAGTAACACTCCAAGAACAGCTACTATCATAGATGGTTTAGGCGCCACTTCTCCCTTTTTGGAAGCATGAAATAAATCAATCAGCTTAAATTGATAGATCAAGCGGTAGCCTTGAAATGATGTCACTAAGAAAATAACCAGAAATACGATAGCCGTGTTCATCGCAGCCGCCATTGAAAAAGTAAAGGGTGCTACAACGTCATAACCCATTAAATGAATCAAAATCGTCATAAATCCTTTTGAACAGAGGAAGCCAAATACAATCCCTACTATTAAAGAGAATAATCCTAATAACAAATTTTCAAAAAAGAGCATAAAACCTATTTGACGATTACGTACCCCCAGCAACGCATACAGTGCGACTTCTTTTTTACGTTTTTTCATAAAAAATGAATTGGAATAAGCTATAAATATGAACACGAAAAAGATAAGAATGACTGCCGCGCCACTCATTAGGGAAGCCAGTTTTTGGGATGAAGCCGTCTGTTCTGCTATCGTATCACTATATTTTAAGGTCACAAATGTAAAGTAAATGATGATACTAAACACCATCGATGCAATGTATAAAAAATATTGCGAGAAATTTCTGGCTATATTTTTTCTTGCTAGACTAAATAACGTCATCTACCTCACCCCCAATGGCCGCATGAACATCTAAGATCTCTTGGAAGAAGGCTTTGCGTGTCTGATCACGACGATAGATTTCTGTTGAAAACGAACCATCTTTGATGAAAATAATCCGGCGGCAGAAGCTTGCGGCAAAGGCATCATGGGTTACCATCATAATGGTCGAATTGTTATTTTCATTTAAAGTACTTAAGCTTTCCAATAAATCTGTTGCTGATTTAGAGTCAAGTGCACCTGTTGGTTCATCAGCCAAAATCAGTGCTGGCTCTGTCACGAGCGCTCTAGCCGCAGCGGTTCTTTGCTTTTGACCCCCAGAGATTTGGTAAGGATATTTCCCCAGTAAATCTTCAATCCCAAATACTTTAGAGATCTGAGTCACGAGGTGATTAATTTTCTTCGCTGGAATTTTAGCAATCGCCAGGGGAAGCAATATGTTCTCCTTTACCGTCAAGGAATCGAGTAAATTGTAATCTTGAAAGATGAACCCGAGATGTTCACGCCGGAAGTCTGACAAAGCTGCTTCCTTCAGATCATGAATACTCTTGTTCTTCATATATATCTTTCCTTCTGTTGGAGAATCTATGGTTGCTAACAAATTTAGCAAGGTTGATTTTCCCGCTCCGGAAGGTCCCATAATCCCTACAAACTCACCTTCATGAATGTCAAAAGACACGTTTTCCAACGCTGTGTAAGCAGCACTTAACTTCCCGTACACTTTTTTTACGTTTTCTACTTTTAATAATGGTTCCATTCATTTCACCTCATAATTTGCTGATACTTATACTATAGGCACCGAACCTTACAGCAAATTCATGCCAACCTTACAACAAGCTTAAATCTACAAAAAAAGGGATACCCTGTAGCCATTTAAGACTACGGAGTATCCCTTTGCTATTGAATAGCATTCATTTTTTTCTGGTTGTATATAAATCAGAAGCTTCATCAAAGTAAAAGCGGCGTTTTTGTTTGCCAAACACGACTAAGACAATATGGATGAACAACACGATCGTTAAAATAATGGAGGTCAATCCAGCACCTAGCGTTAAGAATATAGATGCCTTATAAAATGGAGAATCCATTGATAGTTCCACATTATTCAAAATATTCGCAATGACTGTTATGAAGTACATCGCGTAAATGGCACCAAAGCGTTTAAATAATCGCTTGTTAGTTTCCACTCGACTTATTTTACTGTCATAGCGATAACGCATTATTTTCGTACCGATTGTCGATCCATTCCAAATTATCGGAATAATAAAAAAGGTTACAGAAAGTGTAATTGTGCTCGCAATAAATTCACTAACCATATTAACGTTGGTCATACTCAACACAACTTTAACTACTAGGTTGCTGATAAATAGATCAATAATAACAGCCAGTAACACAGACATCCCTCTTACTTCATCAAGAGCTAATAATCTTTCTGCTTTCTCCTTAATTTTCTTTTTTGATGGGAATAACGCCAACACGGCTGGAGCAATAAAGAACCCCAGTACTCCGCCAGAAGTATTTAACAATAAATCATCCACATCAAAAATACGATAAGGGCAATTATAAATCCCGTAAATACCGGTTACCTGTGTTATCTCATAAAATAAAGTTAATAGGAACGTGAAGCCTAGAGCTTTCTTCCAATATTTTTTATCATGAAAAAAGTAACGCAGATAAACACCAAAAGGTAATAATAGCAAGAAATTAAAAAAAGCTTGATAGAATGAGGGTTGGCTAAATAACAGTCTATAAGTAGCTGGCTGTGATAACACGATGCCACTATTGCCAAAGGTGCCCACTATAAATTGAAATGGCATAAGTGAATAATGTTGTGTGCCCGGTTTTTGAAGAGAACAAGTATTACGTATTTCCGGCAACGGCAACAATACTAAAAATAACGCTGCTAGAAAGTAAAAGATAAACGAAAACGAAATTAACGTGGTAGAAAAGGGAAGGTAATTATATTTTCTATAGGTATAAATGAGCCATGGGATAAATAAGGCAAATGCTAAAACCACAAAAAAGATCGCTGCCACAAAGATCGGTTGAGTATATGCTGACATTTCTAGTTCACACCCCAAAATGATTTAGTATTCATATTAACCATAAAACTGATTCTAATTCAACTGGAGTTGGAACATTTTATCAAATTTAAGGATCCTGTAATGTTGGCATCAATTTAATGTAAGGTTCGCAACTTATACTAACTCCTAAGCAAATAAAAATATTTTCAAAGGAGCACTATTAATGAATCCCTCCATTTCGCAAAAAGAAAGAATCATTTCACTCGACATCATTCGCGGACTTGCTCTTTTCGGCATTCTGCTTATAAATGTTGGAGCCTTTAAAGTTATTATGGAAGGAGATCCCTTACCAAACTATAGTGGCATTAATGGAATCATCCATAGCTTGATAATCATCTTCGTACAAAAAAAGTTCTTTTCTATTTTTTCCTTTCTATTTGGTGTAGGTCTATACATTTTCGCCTCAAGAGCCGAAAGCCGGGGAGATAAACCCAGATGGCGTATGGCTAGACGTTTACTAATCCTTTTGCTGCTGGGAATCATTCATGTATTTATCTTTTGGGGAACCATTCTGCCCACATACGCCATTATCGGATTGTTTCTGATCCCTTTTTATCACTCAACGGTTTCTACACTTAAAAAATGGCTGATAGGTATGACATCCATTTACATCATTTCCTTGGTGGCAAAAATATTTCTACCCACTCTAGGGGTTATATCATCTATCCTTGATATTTTTTCTAATGATGCTATACAAATCTTTATTATGTTTTTAGCTGGTTTTTTAACCGCAAAGTCAGGTTGGCTGACACACATACAAGAATTGTCTAAACCAATTAGAGGAATTCAAATGGTATCATTTCTGTTGTTCATTGGTTTTTCACTATGGATTTGGAACGCTTCTCAAAGTGGGAGCAGCAATGTAGATTCAGTTACGGGCTTAGGATCTCTCCCAACCACTTTGTTCTACTTAACAACATTATTTCTACTATTAGAAAATAAACAAATGGTGAAATTCCTGAAACCCATATCACGGGTGGGTCAAATGGCGTTTACAAATTATGTAGCACAAAGCATTATAGGGACGGCAATCATTTCAATGATAGGTCTCGAAGTCGTTTCACCGAAAGATATTCTCTACATCGCAGTTCTGATTTATTTTATTCAAATCATTTTTAGTACCATCTGGTTCAAGTTCTTTTCCATGGGACCCTTAGAAAAGCTTTGGCGCTTGATGACCTATGGAAAAAAGCCTGCAACAAAACGATAAAAACTTCACTTTCCTCCTCTTAATGCAAGTCGGAATTTATTTTCCCAACCCAAAAACCCCTTATAAAAAGGGGTTCTCAAGTTTAAGCGCTTTAACTTTTAGCCGACAGATCACAACATGAACATTAAGAATCAGAGAATCAAGTCCAAAGCATCCTGCGAAATCCACACTTTATCTTTAATCATTACCGTCAGCACATTTAGTTTCGTTGTTTTGCCATCCTGTATGGCGATATTTTTATCTATAGGCAGCTTGAGAACTTGGCCTGCTTTTTTCACTACAACCACCGGATTATTCTTATCGGTCTTATCTAGGGTAATCGTAGCTCCTTTGGCCTTGAATTTATCACTGGATACGTACAGTGTATCCTGAAGCTGCGCCAGATTGAGTCCGGTCACTTCTTGAATATATTTATTCACATCCGTATTCTGGATTACACCGCTGTTCACGAAATCAGTCGGTTTAAAATTAGCCGGATGGTACGCGAATAAGCCAACTTCTTCCGATGTGTGATCATCCGTAGAGAAGGTTACACCTATTTTATCCCCCAAAATTTTACCGATGACCGGCGAAAGGTTATCCTGCATTCCCAATCTGACTTGATCTGCTTCTTCTTTGGTTAGATCACTAAGTCCATAATGATCTGCAAGGACCTTTTTGAAATTGCTCTCATTAATACTGCCTTCAATGTAATAACTGGTATGCTTCGCTTTCTTCAGCACGGAGATTAGGTCTTTGGTAGAATCATAGTTCGTCATATTGAGTCCGCCGGTAGCATGATCCGAAACCGATAAGACTGCTGTATTGCCATCTTTTTCTGCAAAGTCAACAGCGGCTTTAAAGGCTTTATCAAACGCTAAGGTCTCACTCATAATACCCACTGGATCGTTATCATGACCATACCAGTCAATCTGGCTTGCTTCGACCATCAGAATAAAACCGTTCTCGTTCTGCGACAACTTCTCTATCGCTACTTTGGTCATTTCAGCAAGGCTCGGTTGCTTTTGCGGGTTCAGGTCAAAATCAGCATCCAGTGCTTCGGGGTTGAAGAGACCCCAGATTTTATTCGTTTTAGAATTCATTAACCCTGCTTTATCCGTTACGTATTCATACCCATTTGATTTCAGAACTTTGGTTAAATCTTCTCCGTCCTTGCGGTTAATGTCTTCTTTGCCGGGTACCAAATACCCGGAACCACCCCCAAGTAGAACATCTACACCACTATAGACCATCTGTTCTGCAATAGACTGCGCATTGTCACGCGTGTATGCATGACTTAAAAATGTAGCCGGCGTCGCATCCGTTAATTCACAAGTGAATACCGTTCCTGTACTTTTCCCTGCCATTCTCGCTGCATCCATAAGGGTAGGCAGAGGTTTGTTCACGTCCTCTGGCTTAACTGCGCTTATGAAAGGCATCGTTATTCGGTCTGGAAGTATGGATACCGTCTCACTCTTAACCTTATGGCCTGTAGCATAAGCCGTAGCTCCCGCAGCGGAATCTGTGGTCAGTGAATCCGTAGAATATGTTCTCACCAGCCCGCTGAAATACTTATCCATCGCAAGCGCCTGCCCTCCCTGATACCATCTGGCCAAGTTCACATCGGATAAGCTCATCCCATCCGTAATAAACAGGATTACGTTTTTGACCGATTTGTTGGTAGGAGCATCAGAGTTATTGGCGCCATCGGCGTAGGTCGTTCCGTTGCCTGCTGCAAGCAGACTGCAAATCATAACTGTACTGCAAATTCTCCCGATAACCTTTTTGCGCATTTGAATCCTCCTCTAGCAGATTTTGTTAAGTACGTTATTAGTTTAAAGGAGGATTGTTTGCGGGAGCAGCACCTATTCTCTTATTTTATATTAAATTCTATGCATATTTTGTCTTGACCTGTGCTACTGATATTTGTAAAAAAGGGGCGCCCTAGGGGCCCCCTTTGCATTATTATTGTCTTATTACGAGGACATCTCGAGGCGCTCTACCGGTACTTTGAATTTGGGAAATTTCGGAGCTTGTAAGGATACGTCCTACCAATATCAACGAAGATGTGACATTGTTAAAGTTAAAATTATTCAAGTTCGCTACGTTTTGGCTGCCACGGAACACACGGAACGATCCCTGAAAGTTAATTCGCGAAAAAAGCACAAGCGTTACTTGAGAGCTTTCCACAACATTTCTGAGACGGAAACTCGAGAGAACGTTGTTAAACCGAAACGCTCCAAGATCACGAACCGCAACTCCTCCACGTCTGAATCGAATCCGACGATTGGTAAAATTAGTACCCGACCAAAGAGTAAGACGTATATCACTGTTAGCCAACTAAATCAACTCCTTTTCTGAGATTGATATAGTTTATTACTAACTTCAAAGAACGGTACAAGACAAATACAGTTGTACAAATGTTTGTTTTTCAGATTTCCCTAAGGTGGTATTATCCAAATAACCGTATCGAGCCTCGGATATGTTAGCAATTGAAGTGATTTTTACAGTTATATTCTTCTAACTATTAGACACTTTCTTATACGTTAGGTGCGAATATGAAAAGAATAATTCAAGCATTCGGGTATTTAGGTAGTACAATTTTGGCTGCAGCTTTACTGTCATGGATCTGCGTATTTTTGATTCACGGCTTACCTGGTGTCTATGAATGGATGGCACTTAAATTTATCATCCCCATTCTAGGTTTCGTAGGACCCAACCCAAACCCTCTTGACTATCCTGGCAGAAGGACTGCCGTTATATTTTGAAGGTACCAATGCAGAGGTTATGCCGTTAAAAGGAACAAAAGTCACGCCAATGCGCAATGAATCATGATCTGGTAAAAAGTGAGGCTATCTTTCTGAGGAGTTACCGTAGGAGGAATGGACAGCTTCAACAACTAAAAAAAGGCGTTAACGGATGCCTAAGCTCCGTCAACGCCTCCTCTATCCTTTCATTGTATTCCTGCCTCTGCTGGAAGCGAGTTATTTCTTGTCCCCACTGCTTTAATAACGAAATTGTAGGCTTTAGCAGAATCTATGCCGTTTAATGTATAGCTGTAACTCGTCTGACCGCTTACCGTCGGTACATACACGCTCCAGTTTGTGCTGACTTTATCATTTTTCTCGTAAATCCGGTAACCTCGCACCGGCTCAGAACTATTTGCTGGCGCTTTCCAAGAAAGAACTGCACGGTTCCCTGACTGTCTTACTGCGCTTGGATTTTGGACAATGCCGGGTTTGACATCAGTCCGTTTAATACTGTAAGCATCATAGACGGCAAGGGGTTTATCTTTAACTGCTGTGTAGGATGTGAATTTCAGCACGTCGCTTGTAATGGAAACATCCACGAACATTTTCTTGTTGGGCTGATCGTTTTTTGCTGCAAAAAAAGTGTCTGCATCTGGATTAATAGCATAGAATTTCGAAGCTGCCGAGTTGCCCATTAGATATACGGTCCCTTTGGGATTCAGCACATTTCCTTGCTCATCGGTAATGACATTCTTAATCGGAACGTTGTTCAGCATTTGAAAAGACCTCATATACATATGGTCATGACCTTCAAAAACCATGTCCACACCCAGCTCATCCAATACAGGAATCAGATATTTCCGGTAAAATTCTACCCGGTCGCTTTCTGCCGAAGCATTATCCCCTGAAGAATACGCTCCCTTATGCATCGAGACGAATTTCCACTTTTTATCGGTCTTTGCCACCTGATTCCGCATCCATTCCAATTGTTTGGTGAACTGAATATCCGCTTTGTATGGCTTGACCTCCCCTTCGTACTGGGAATTGATCTGCATAAACAGGGCATCGCCGTATTCGAAAGCATATACCGAACCGTCATGAGCACCCGTCCCGACATCTTTTGGAAGATTAAAATGGTTATAGAAGTTGTTATTCGGATAATCTTCTATCTCATGGTTGCCGATAATCGGTGCAAATGGCACATTGGCAAATTCCTTTTTCGGCACACCCAAGAACCACTGCCACAGCTGCTCCAGATCACCGTCATCCGTTAGATCCCCTGTAAGAAGAACAAACTTGGGATCTACCGTTTTCTCAATAGCTCTCTTAAAAGTATCCTGCCACAGATCAAAATTCGATTTACTTGAGCCTTGGGTGTCGGTTACATAGAGGAAATGGAAATCCTGATTATCCGCCTTGTCCGTGGTAAAAGAACCCGCCTCGCTCCAGCCGTCCGCATCACCGTTACCGGCCCGGTAGATATATTGGGTTCCAGGCTTAAGACCGCTTGCAATAACCTTGTGGCTGGCGAACTTTTTATACTTTTGAGAACTTCTGTCTCCTGATGTCATTAAGGTTTCAATAACTGTTGAGCTGCCCTCATAAGAAGCTGCCAGTTGTTCCGGAAACTCGCTTCCTCCCGCATTGGAGGCCTCCACTACTTGCACTACTGTACCTCTGACGGTTTCGGCTGTATACCAGTCAAAGGCGATACTTGTCTTTGGGTCCCCG
This sequence comes from Paenibacillus sp. FSL R5-0928, assembly GCF_037970385.1. NCBI lineage: Bacteria > Bacillati > Bacillota > Bacilli > Caryophanales > Paenibacillaceae > Paenibacillus > Paenibacillus sp. FSL R5-0928. The sequence goes on from NZ_CP150225.1 coordinate 4,515,839, forward strand.
TTAAAAGTCATGTTCAGCAGCGTTGGTGTTTTGATGCCGGTATCCGGAGACTTTGTCTTAAAGCTCCAGGTAATATCGTTCTCAGGTGTCCGGCCATCCGCAGTCCCCTTAACAAGCTCTTTAGGGACGGTCACGTTGTAAGTTTTGCCGGCAGTAAAATTAGGGTGGCTGACTCTGACTGTGTCTTGACCGAGGAGCGAAGCAGAAATGTTATTAAGAGGGAGATTGTTTTCCGTGATTACAACTTGATAACCACTGTCGAGACTGATCGCTTTGTTAAACTTCACTGTGATCTCTGCGTTAAGGGAAACATCTGCAGCCCCTGAAGCGGGAGTTTTGCTTACCTCAAGTGTGGGAGTGTCCCCAGGTTCGCCGCTGCTGCGTGTTCCTTTAATTATCACATCTTTGATTCTGCTTGAGCCTGAGCTGGACACCGTTCCCCCGCTTACACTTTTCGCAGAGTTTACCACCCAGCGGATATAGAGTACATCTTGATTGTTTGTTCCCGCAGGCAAAGCGAGGTTAGTTAATTTGCAGGAATTATTGGAACAATTAAAATTGTTCTGGGCTAAAACAAGGTTGCCGCCCGTAACATCTGTCCATTCCTGTTGATCTATACTGTATTGCACCTTAAAATCCCTGGGTCCTGTACTTGAAGAAGTTTGCTGTGAAGAGAGGAAGATACCTTCGAAACCTTTGGTAGAAAGCGTGGCAAGCCAGTATTTCAGGCCCGTTCCTTCATGCCACCCCTGGTTGCGTACGCTGTTCTCACCTGACTCATAGGTGTACGCATTCGTATTAGTTCCTACATCACGAATGGATGAAGCCGTCTGATATACCCCGCCTGTAGCCGGAAATACACCGTTCTCGCCTTTGTCTTTAAAAATCCACTGGGCAATCGTTTCCTGAACTGCAGTTGCTTCGCTTGCAAGATCTTCCTCATTTCCCTCTCTTCCTGCTGAGACAAACCCGGTCAACTCCATGGCAAGCAGCAAACCTATAACCATTAGACTGATTACCTTGTAAAATCTATTTTTGAGATAAGATTGGTTGTTATCCATTCAGCCCATCTCCCTCTTCCTTAATCTCACTTATCATCGAACCGCAGTCACCGAGAAGAACGGTGGTTCTACTGCCCTTACATTCCTGTTATTGGAGTTCCCAGTCGGTGACTTGAAGAATTGCCGAATCTGCACCTTTCAGGTCTGTCTCTCCCATGTTCAGCAAATTGCTCCACTGCTTCACACGGTTCTTGCCGTTAGGCGGAGAGTTGTACTCATTAGTATCCACAATCTTGGTCCGTTCTTTATAAAATTTGGTCATGAAAGTCTTCTCATCCGTGCTGCTTCCGGATTTACCCAAAAGCCCTTGAAGGGTCTCGGAGCCGCCGGTAGCTCCATGGTTCAGCGCTGCATCCACGAAGGAACCAATAGTTAATGCCGAGTTAAAGCCGCGTTTGCGGGCCTGCTCCACACTGTATTTAATATAGATATTGTAGAACGTTTTCCACATAGCCTCTCTCCACTCGGGATCATCTTGCAAATTGCCGATTTTTCTACAGAAGCTCTCTTCGCTTTCATTGATCTCGAGGATCTTCCCTTTCATCGAACCCTTAACACCGATCCGGGCCAATGCACCTTTAACCGAAGGATTACTCGCGCCTTTAGCAGCGTCATATGCCTTGAACAGATCCGGACCGTCAGGACCGGTATCATTTGAGCCGCCTGTAGTTGCACCAAATATTCCAATCGTATACCCGCGGTCATCATCAATATCTTCACAATATCCGTAAAAATCGATCCAGTTCAGATCGTCCTGCTCCGGTTTGTTGACAAGCATCATAATATTGTTCCACTGCTCACCATCCAGTCCTGTGTTGTCACGCAAGAATTGAAGTGTTGCCGGTGAGAAGTTAGAATCAGGGTTCCCTGCCGCATAACTTTTCTGTTGAGATGTTTTGGACAGACAGCCATAAGAAAAAATCATTGAAAAACTGAGCAGAATCATCAATGAAAATTTCATCTTCTTGGAAACCTTACTCTTCGTTGAATTTAGCACCGCAATCTCTCCTTTAATTGAATAGTTTAAGCGCTTTAACTTTTAGCGGCAGTGAACCTTATCCCCAACCCATCTGAGCATGACAGCCCTCCTTTTACCAACACTTGGTAATTCAGTTCAAGCTTATCTCAAAAAGTTTGTCCAAACAGCACGTATTTTCTTGTATTTATTAATTTTTATACATATGTTGCTACAAACCATAGATTAAGTCTACAATCCTCTTAGGAGGTGCTGAATGAAGCCGGTATTTTATGAGTCTACTCTTTTTGACATCAGCCGCAAGAAACAGGTATACACCAGCATGCCTGCAAGACACTATCATGATGCATATGAGATTCTGTATTTAATATCCGGGGATTTTTATTATTTTATAGGGGACAGAACCTATCAGGTTGCGGGCGGAACGCTGCTATTTATGGATATTCACGAAATGCACAAACTGGTCAATTCAGGCTGCAATATGTATGAGCGGGTAACACTCCTGTTTAAAAAAGAATTCCTGCAGCATTTCTGCACCGGCAGTCAATGTGAGGAACTGCTCGAATTGTTCAAAAGTGATTACCGCGCTTTGAAGATGACCGGGATGGATCAATATTTCATCGAACAGCTTTTTCAGAAGATGATCCAGGAGGGAAAGAAGCAAGCCCGCGGATACGAACAGTACCAACAAATATTATTGGTGGAGCTGCTCCTCTATCTTAATCGTAAACTATTTGACAGCCGCACAGCTTCATTTGTGGAATCCAATCGTACACATAAGAAAGTCCTGGACATCGTTAATTATGTAAATCAACATTATATGGAACCGCTCAAGCTCTGTGAGATTTCACGGCAATTCGACATAAGCTCTTCCTACCTTTGCCGCACTTTTAAAGAATCCACCGGGTTCAGCTTCATTGAATATATCAATAACATCCGCATTAAAAAAGCGCGTGATTTGCTGCTTGGCTCTTCTTTTAATGTTACTGAAATTGCGGGAATGGTTGGGTTTGATAACACCTCCCATTTTGGACGAACCTTCAAATTAATAATGGGCATCTCGCCGCTCTGCTTCCGCAAACAATTTAAGTCTAAATAGCAACGTCAAGACATTTCATCAAGCCGGACAAATTGCAGGTTTCTTGCCTGTAGTTGGTTCAGCACTTCTTCTAAAGCTTGCAGCATAAAATAAGGAGCATGCCGGTCCGCGCCCGCAGTCTCTCCGCTATCGTGAAGTAAAACAACGGAGCCATCGGTGATTCCACCTAATAGAATGGCCTGCATCCGGGTTTGACAGGCCCGGATGTTCCAGTCACTCGCCTTCAGCGACCATAGAACAATTCGATACTGCTTGTGCCGAAAAAAATCAAATAGATTGATTAATCCCCAGGGTGGACGGTAATGATTGGGTCTGATTCCGACAATAGACTCTATAATATCAGCGGAGCGTTCCAGGTGTTCTCGCCTAATAGTACTGGGCAGCATCAGCCAATTAGAGGTATGGCAGTAATTATGGATGCCAATCTGATGGCCTTCCCGATCCATTCTTCTGATCAGATCTGGATACTGCTCCGCTCGCGCTCCAAGCACGAAAAAAGTAGCCTTCACTTGATGTAACTTCAATAAATCCAGCAATTCCGGCGTATATTTCGGATGTGGCCCATCATCAAAAGTGAATGCCACCTGTTTTTCTACCGTTCCTTTGCGAAAGACACCAAAGCCGCTCACTCGCGTAATCAAACTTGGAATAAACATGTAAAGAGTAGTCGCACATAGTATTCCTCCTATCAGATATGTAAGTATGATTACACCTCCTTATAACAAGCCTAAGTCCTATCCAGAGTAGTTCTGTCCGGGTGAGAATCGATTTTTCAGTGAGGCGCGTGAATGGATCAGTAACATCGGGACCAGTTGCTCTGTTCGCCGATTGATTCTTTGTCTCCCTTCAGGATGCATGGCAGACAGCAGCAATCGAAGATAGATGGTGGTGATGCGTTCGAAAACGCCGGACTTTATATTTTGTTGTTCAAAGCCAAGACCGTGTGTTAATCCCCGATGGAGCAGTGTAATCCCCAATAAAGCCTTGACCTGCCTGAACTCGGACTGCGATTCGAAGGCTTCGTTGATTTGCTGCATTGATTTGCGCAGCATGCGAGCCGTTTGCAGTGCGGCACGATCCGATCCTTCGGACCGGATCAACTTCAGGATTCTTTCATTGTCGAGGTGGAGTTCTCCCACCCACTCTCCCTGATTGATGACCGTGGCGTCTTGGCATACAATAGGCTGTCCCCGATGCTTTTTTAGCATCACGGTACATATTCCAAAGCGTGACTTATGCGACCCGCGAAAATGTGAAAGCAACGCAAAAGCTTTTTCCCACATCATCCAGACGGACTGCACCGTGTTTTTACGTATTTTGAAACCCAACTCATTCACCATCCTTAAAACGGTTATTGTCTCTCATTTCATACATTGTACCTAACGGAACTTTCTTTTTTTCTAACGTCTACTTATATTTGACGCTATACACCAGAATTTCTCTGCGAGTAAATCAAATTTTTATACAATTATTTTCATTAAGTCTAAATTTTTGGCATCCAACTACATAAAGAAAAACCCATGTCTCTTGGACATGAGTTTCGGAAGTTATCTTTTTGACTAAATCAATCTGGTTTCACTATCAATCCAAACTACCCAACTCCACCACATCTCCGCTAGTAGCCTTCACTGCAAAATCACAATCCAGCTTCCCGCACAGCACATACTTCTTCTGCCCAGGATTATACACATAGACGGGTGTTAATTCGAACCATCCCCTGAGCTTGTCATAAGCTTCGTCATGGCTCACAGCAATTTCCCCTTCGCTCTGGAACTCATCAAACGTATCGAGCATTAACTTGTTATCCATATAATCTATAACCTTATAATTTTTCGTATCGATAAACAGGAGGATCTTACGCTGAAAAATACGATTACTTGGCGCATTCCCCCTCAATGTCGCTTGAATATGTCCTCTTTCCCGATGTAAAGTCTTCAGAATCCATTGTCCGGATTCATCCGGATAGAGCTGGCTTAAACCAGCTTCGACTGCGGCTATACATTGGGCTTGTTCTACGTCTGTGATTGAAAATGAATCTGGATGCGGCTCACGTGCTACTGCCTGTTCGATTGTAACTACTTCTTGCAGACGGATCTCCGTCCTTGCGAACTGTTCCGTGTCCACTTGCTCCCAATGTATTACTTGATCAATATTCAGTCGTGCTCTCGTACCTGATATCATCTCAAATGGAATTGTGGTTGTTCCATCATTTGTAATGTAGATTTCTTCTATCCCATAGATCGGCAGGAGATGCTTCATCTCGTACACTGGATATTCGATAAGCTGTAGTTGTTTTTTCGCCAGTGGCTCTACCGCTTGAAGCGTGAGAGAATAATGCTCTTTGTGCACAAGGGAGCTAGAAGGAAACTGGCCATATACACTATAAAAAATAATCCTACCTTCCGCATCGAAGCGTAATTCCATTCGCCCGCCGGGGGAGATGGGGATACCGTCTATACATTCGGCAAAATGATATTCTCCTCTTTCTTCCTTCAATAGGTAGAATTGTTTACCATATTCAAGCCCTACTTCAGCTTCCATCCACTGAATAACGCCGTTTATTTCAATGTTTTGGAATGGTGTTCGATTTGCATAAGATTTCCCTCCAACAAAAATAACACTTTTATAGTTGCGGGATAGTAAGTCAAGCGTAATGACTGCAGTTCCTTCCGGATTATAATCCTCCTTCCATTCCTTAATGTGAGAAGGAAACCATTCCATACTAAGCAAATAGTCGGTTTCTCCCAGCATCGTAACTTCGCGATAAATTTCATTTGTATGTAAGTAGTAGTTGTCCAATCCATAGGTTTGCTGTGTAGCATTAACTAGTTCTTTGATTCGGAAATCCATATCAGTGCACCCCACAAAATTGATGCCTATATCATATCATTACTTAGCAATGATTATGAAGCGCAACGAATCATATCTGCTACATATTCTAAGAGCTTATGTAATGGGTTTTGCTGGTGTTCAGAAAATGATCAGTAGCTTGGGGTTTAATAATGCAGAGTGTATCAATCTATTGTACCAAGTCAGGGAAATTCACCCTACTGACTTACAACCTTGCCAGAATACTAAACATGTATAGTGAACACATATTTTAATGGAGGTATATCATCATGATTGACATCATCGACGGAAATGCGGCATTAATACATTTTTTTCCACTTCCGGCGCATCTTTATTCTAAGAATATTGCTTGTATTGTTGCTGTGGCTCATGAAGAAGAACGGGGTCCAAATTTAACAGGCCTCATAAACGCTTTATACTCAAAGGGATATACAGACCTTGATCATCTATTAAATTCCACATGGAAAAAACTATACCAAGTTCCGAGGTTGGGCCAGCAAAGACTGGTGCTTCTACTTAGTTTACTAGAACGAATTTCTGCAGATCCCAAGACCATAGAAAACTATACAACTGTCCCTCCTGTTACCATCCACAGTAAAAAGGAAATGAAAGAATTAACTTTAAAGAGGATCATTAAGAAGTATAACGAAACATCTGTAGAGGTATTAACTGAAGACAGCGAAAAAGAAGCTCGTTTAAAGAAAATTAAAGATAGACTCCGAGAAATGGGGATGATCGTATAACAAAACCCCGCCAGTATAGTAAAGTGCACCCCTTAGAATAGACATTGGATAAACCCCTGGGTCAATCCGATTTCTATTCTAGGGGTGTGACTTTCAATTCATTTAGTAATCGCGCGCTGCATCGAACCAGCGTTGAGCCATCTCCTCTGTGATAGGCTGGCCAATCAGGTGGTCAGACTGGCTAAGTTGCCATACCGCTTCACCAAGATCTTCTCGTTCGGTGGTTTCGATGCCCTTAAGATTGTTGAAGCGCACGGTGAAAGCGGTAATGGCGGCCTCTGCTTCAGCAAAGCTATGGGCCTCGGACAAGGTTACCTGTGCAACGTTGTAAGCTTCATTAGCCAGCTTGGCTAGACGTTTAGTCCAGGAGGAGAATGGGCGGCCAAACTCGGTCGTCCACCACTCTGGCTTTCGTAATTGGCTCACTGAAGCATGGTCGGTCCAAGGACGGGTTTCAGCGCGAGTTTTCATTTGCTTTTTTAGATGCTTGCCAGCGCTCTCTTCCACATTGTAGGCGATAAATCTGTCAAGCAACGGCCACGCGTTCAAGGTCGGCAAATCCTCCAGATCAGGCATGAAGCGCAGCTCCAGATTCGTTAACTCGGTATGATGAGCCAATAGATTCAAATCGCAGAAGTTTCCCCACAAACTCAGTGATTTAAGGTTTGGGTACCGGTTTAGACACTCTAGCGAGATGGGCTGTCCCAGCGGTGCGTTATGTAGCGTCAAGCTCGTTACCTGGTGCAGCTCCCCCATATCGGGCAGCAAAAAAGGGGAATCATTCTTACGTCGGCCGGTGCGCGGTGCTAGTGTAAGAGAAGATGGCATATCACCTGTGGCCGAGAAGCGTGATAGATCGCCAGACACACTCAGGCGGAAAGGCTGCTTCGGAAGTATTAGGCTAAGGGACCTCCCGGATGGTTCCAACTTGACATGCAAGCCATGCAAATTGGACTGACTGGCGTCCGCCACCGTGTCTGCAGACAGGATCGGAGTCCATGTCATCTCTTCAATGGGACGTTTCTGTGCCCAGTCAAAGAAGCCTAAATCACTGCCTGTATAATGCAGAAATCTCGGCCAGGGAGAGCCGGCCGGTGTGGCAAAGACATCGAATACGGTCCAATCGATAGGCGCATCAGACGCGACATGAAGGTCAACCTTTTTCCCCAATTGCGACGGACCCATTGATAGACTGCCCACACCGGGCTTAAGGACAAGAGTATGACTACGTGGACCTGTCAGGTTGATAGGATAACTACCAACTTCTCTAACAGAACCAGCTGAAGGACCAGCTTGGCTATCATTTGGCATTTCTATCATCCTTTCCTCTAAAGCATATCAAGATCTAACTATTCACACCTGACTCTATCTTCTCAGTAATAAATTGTTTAAATCTTGTAAAATACCGCTCTGATGCTTCCCAGCGCCTAAGATCCAAATAGGGCATGTCCTGCTTGCCATATTGATCGGGCGGCTGATAATGCCGGGAAACATAAGTTCCATTGTCCAGTGTATAAAAATAATACGTTTCATCTGGAGTCCTGATTTCAATCCGACCATGTAGGAGGTCTCCGTCCTCGTCCGTATGCGTTTGACGGAAGCTGTAACATTTGGAGCCGTCCCAGAACCCGCCATTCTCCTCCACTTCCGAATTTAATTCCTGAATTACAGTGTGTTGCAAAATGTCTTGCACATACTGTACCTCAATGTTTGGTAAATAAAGCTCAGCCATATTAACGCAGGTCAGCAACATCGTCCAGCAATCGCTAATCTCTGCTAGTTGTTCCTGAGTCTCTTCTGTAATGTCCTCCCACTCAGACCCTTCTTCTATGGTTCTCTTCAACAAACCGACAGAATGATCTTGCTCCAGCCAAATATAATAGTGATGCCGGTTATCATTCATATAAACGCTAAGATCCCGCTCATCCCCGTCAGCATCAATATGCTCCAGTTGAACTTTGAAAAAAACGTCTTGCTCGCGAAAATTAAAAGAAGGCTTGTCACTTGGCATTAAAATACACTGCGTCAACTTCAATATATTTTCTTCATTGATCGTGTTATGGGTGAAATATAAATGAACTGCGTTCTTGCTAGTGGGGGATTCATTTATTTTTTTTAGAGCAGAACGGCCTTCTTTAATTACGTTCACCAGTGTGGCAAAGGAAAAGTCCTCCTCATCCTCATCCATATCCAAAAAAACTTCATCAATCAACACCTCATGAATGTCCACCGGAAGCTCCTGAAATACACCGTCCCCCTCCCACACATTTACTAAGCAGGCGATCGATTTATGGCCGTCCACTTTGAAACTGTACTCGTCATCCTGAACTAAAACCGCAGCGCTGAGATCACCTTTAACAATCGTTTCCCCATGATTGTAGGAGCCGCATAATATTTCCTCAATCATCAGGTTGCCCGAAACATAAATTTCCTGACCTCCTACAGCTATATTTTTTGCACTCAAATTACCGGTCACCATAAGCCCTATGGCGCCATCAGTTTCTTTATTATAAAGATTGTCTACAGTAAAATTTCCTTCTATAAAAATGATGATTACCTCTTTTTGTTGCGGGAAAGGTTGCTCCCAATCTAGATTAAGAGAAGGCAGCGTCAAATCCCCTTCATAGTAAGCGGCAAGTTGCTCGTCACTAAAATCTTGGTAAAACTTCGCCCACCAAGATCCTTCGGGAAATTTATCTGCTAGCTGGCTAATAGGAATGAATCGGAAAAGATTGCTCATACATTATTTTCCCTTCATTTTGAAATTTCCATTATTTCCTCACATGCCCCAAGGCTTACGCCCTGCTTAATCTCGACCATTTTATTAAATCCGAATATAGAAGACGGTTCCCGAAAGCGGAGGCTTCTACTCCGCCGCTTCCGCCAACCATACTTGCATAGCCGAAGATTCTGCCCGATTCAAACGGAGGGCGATTTCAGTATTGATCTCATCCGGCGGCATGACTTCGACAAGGACGCATACTGACTCTCGCAGTTGATTCAAGGCAAACACACCTTCATCATCGAGCATTTTCATCGCCAGCTCCATGGCCTTCAGCCTCAAATCAAACTCACGATTCCCTTCGTCATTCTCAAGATCCGCAATGAAAGGACGCTCGGTAAATCGTTGTTTAACGTTATCGAAGTTCTCATCGCCGAAACAACAATAGGGCGAATCCGCATAAGACCATTTGATAAGTTCCGCAATCGTCGATGCCGGTGTGTCACTTTCGACTCCTTGCCTGGCTGCTTCCATCTCCAAAGCTTCCCACGACCAGGCGGAGATACTTGGCGCATGTCCCTCGCCAGTAGTGTATAGAGTACAGTAATAGTAACGTTCGCCATTTTCAAAAAGAGTGCGAAAAGACGTTCTAGCAGCATCGGCGATCTCTATCGCCAGCGTCTCTATTTCTTGCATCGGCTTCCTCCTTTCCGTTAGTGGATCCGCTCAGGCAGGATGTCTTCTATTAGCTCCAGCCTTCTACAAATGATATGGCGGCGCTTTTTCTACTACAAGGTTATCAGGATGAATATCAGTTGGCTCATAGTCATTCATACGGAGAAGGATATACTCAATCTCTTCTAATGGCATCTGCAATTTCTGGCTGACTTCATAAAGACCCATGTCTTGCGAAAGTAGTTTCCGTGCTTGATTTAACTTTCCATTTAGCCAATTATTTTCGAGCATCCATTTTTTCACTAGGTCCAGTAGTTGATTTTGGGTTTTCTTATCTGCATGCTTATTATATTTAGCAACTGACTCTGACAAATAGTTAAAAAGGTGAATACCTAATCCCTCACGTTGCTCATGCTTGGACATCCGTTGGTATTGCTCATAACTTATGCTGATATCTAATTCGAGGGTATGATCCCTGCTATCAAACCGTCTGGATGTTTTTCGACCATAACCTTCAGGTAAAACACGCAAAACAAAAAAGATATCATAGGGAAACTCCCATGTATTTGCTAATTCCTCTAAGGGCAGCAGTTCATCTCTCAATTGACCCACACACGTTCCATGTGTATCCAAAGTAAAAACTAGTTTCATGCCTACCTCCCTCTCCCATACGTAAGGAGCACCCAGATCAGCTGTTATTTTCTGAAATCGCTTCGCAGCCTTTCGACAAGAGCCACTGCTCCATATCGGCAAACGCCTGCCCCGTATCCTGTTCATAGAAGACGGCCACCTCTTGCTGGTAGGCATAATTCAATCGTACATAGCCTCCCAGCTGCCGGTAGAACAGGAAACAAGCATAGGCATTCTCATAAAACAAATCCGGCGGAAATTCATGTTGGCACAATCCAGCCAGTTCGGGTAGCGTAAGCTGGTCCTGCCCTTGTGGCAAACGCAAAAAGCGATGGCTGCGAGTGCCCGTCCACGGTTCATAATAGACGTTCTCCCCTTGAATGATTCCATACACCTGACGATATATTTCGTCCAGCACCAAAGCGTACATCCCCTCGTCTTCCTGCTCCGGTACCTGCAGGAAAATCGCCTTCACGTGCTCCGCATGCCGAGGTAGCCAGAGCAGCCCAGCTGTCTGTGGATACACTGCCAGAAAATCACCGTCAACCGTTGTACCTATAACGATACACTCCCCGATCTGTTGCTCAGTAATGGGGCTGTTTTCGTCATGCTCCCATAATCCGTACTCTGCAAAAGGTTTGAGCACCTCCGCATCCGGAAGCTGAACATTCAACCACCCTCTGTAAGTTCCTTCGCCGAATCGCCGCAAAAACCGGAGGTAGCCTGGTGGATAAACAGCGGCATCTTCCTTCGCAAGTGCTTGGTTTTGGTCATCAGACAGCGGTTTTGGCCGAGATACGATGTACATAAATACTCCTCCTGCTGCCCCCAACATGCAACTCTTCCAAATAAGAGAATTCTTTAAAATATTGCAGGTTGAGGAGCTTTTTTATCCAAGATAATACTGAAATTTTAGAGAGTGCAACATATCAATCCCCAATTTTTGAATTCTCCAGCTTGGCCAGTGCTTCGGTGTCATTTGCCCTGAACTATTTTCCACCCATCACAAGCCCATATTTATTGAAAATCCACGATTTGCTCAAATCTTGCATCGCACCATGGCTTATACGCACAGAAGGCTTTTGCTCCTTCATAGCATCTGCATCATGCGCCGAGAAGCGAAGCGGCCTTGTCATTTTATTAATAGCACCCGTTATTTCATCGAAAAACGTATATGTTAATGGCTTATGGTCCCGAATATCCTCATAGATATAATACTTCCCTTTTTCATCTTCCAAATCTATTTGAAAGCCTTTAGGAAATGATAGCAAGATACACGGCAGTTCATCCTCTGCCCATTGTCCGTAATATGGAAAATAGACACCTTCATTTCTCGCGAAAAATCCAGAGCTTCCATTATCAGACGCAACAGAAATAGAATAAACAAAGAAAGGGAGACCCTCATTCCTTTTTTCTTCTGCCGTAAAATAATCATAAAAGGTCTTATACGCCTCATACACCTGATTCAGATCATGCTCTGTCTGGGCATAATTGGTTAGATGAAATTGCGCTTGCTTATGTTCAAAAAGCTTCAAAACGCTTTCAAACTCTTCCGGCCTTATGAAGAATCTAAGCTTATAAAATCCGCTGCTCTTTAATCTATCCATTTCTTTTCGCTCACCGCCATGTACTAAAATGTCATCTCAGCTGTCCTTAGCCATTTGCTCGTGTATTTTCAAAATTCATATTTCACAAATCGTTTTCTGAGAGTTTCTTCGTACGGGATCCACTCCCAATCACTCCATAAAGACATACTTACGAGTTCTGACAGCTTATCTACGGCTTGTCCCGGACTCGTTATGTCAATGAAGCCGTCAAAATCCTCATTACGGATATCCAACGCTTTTCGCAGGTAGTCATCATTGAGACGCTCTTCCCGGAGTTGTTCATATTCATCCCTCGTCCACTGTTCACAAAAGATCTTTTCGGCTTGAATGTCTCCATTCTCGAACAACGACAACTCGAATATTTCCTCATTCATATATCCGGCGGTCATCACTGGCTCCCCGATAAGCTGGGACAACGTTTTGCCGGCCTCCTTCACCGTACCCCATACAAAGTAATCGTGGAGCACGCTGATCCAGTTCTCGTTGCTTTTGCTTACGTACATGACAACTTTGCTCTCTGGAGCTTCATGATTGGACTTGCCTAATACTTTGGCATGCCCTTCGCTTAGCTCTCTTAATGCTTCGACAGTCTTCTCAAGGTTGTTCGACTTGATATGCAAATTTGCGAATGATCTTCCCACGAGATGGCCTCCTCTAATCGCTTTTTTTACTCAGCCGGATTCTATTTATATCCTATTGATCGGCTCTATGAATGTCTCATATTTCCATTATAGTGATCGCTTGTCCTGAGTCTACCTACTTTTCACCTGAATTTTGGAAATAACCTTTGCATAGAAAGAGATATAACCTTGACCGTTCAGCACAATCTCTAGCTCCTTCCCTCCTTCTCGCTTCGCTCACTCATTAAAAAAGGAGGGTATCCCTACGTCAATTTATGACGTTTGGGACACCCTCTGTCGAACTATTTCACACCCTTATTACAGCACTCTCCAACTTTCTGCTCAAAAATTTCCTGTCGTCACTAATGGTACGGATCAGCGTGCTGGCTGTAACGGCAAGTTCTGATTTTAACTTACCGTTGTTCGATCAATCCATACTTTGGGCAGTTACCGACTCGCTGCCTCGATGATCCAGTCGGTCAATTCGTTGATTTGTCTTTTCACGGCGATTGGGTCGCGGTACCAGGATTGGTTCTCCGTCCATAAAAATACCCGATTGTTGCGAATCGGCTCGAGCGTCCCCCAGATCGGATCAGCCTGCAGCGATTCCAAGCTGGCTTCTGTCGTCAGAATCAAATAATCACCCATGTACTCCGAAAGTTTCTCCAGCGAAAATTCATAATAGGATTCTTTCAGCATAAATTCTGGAACCGTCGTCGGCGGTTTCAACCCCATTATTTCATACATTAGCCGGCCGCCTCGTCCCGACTTCGGACCAAAAAGGCTCACGTTTCCATCGTACTCTTGCATAATTGAAAGCGTCTCTCCTTCGGGAACGGCTTGTTGGACTTTCTCCCGAATGTCTGCAATGTCCTTCTCGAATTGTTCGTTCCATTTCTCCGCTTCCTCGCGTTTATCCAGCAAGTCGCCGAAATACATCATTTCCTCCTGAATGGATGCAAACTGATTGTAAGGAACAGATACCGTAGGTGCGATCATCTGATATTTATCGACTACCTCAGGCTGTGGATTATGCGTTATGATTAAATCCGGATTGAGCTCCAGCAGCTTCTCTAATGAGTCACCTACATCCGTCACGACGTCCAGCATTCCCTCAAGATAAGGACTCGACATCAAGAACGATTCGGCTGCGATCGGCTGGACTTCCAGCGCAAGTACGGTGCCGAGATAAGAAATTGCCGCTACGCGCTGAGGATGTGCAGGAACCTCGACATCGCCGAAAGCAGTCTTAACTACCTTGATCTCCGAAGATGTCAAAACCTCTGACTCTTGGGTGACCATGGTTGGAGAAGCGCTGACGGCAACCTGGCTGTTCGTTGCGCCTCCGTTGTTCACCGCCCCACCACAAGCTGTTAACATCACGGTCAAACATAACAGCATCACTGCATAAAAACTTCTGGTTGCTCTAGTCATTTTATTCGCCCCATCCTGTTGAAATTGATAATCAATATCACTCACATAAAAAGGATAGCTTAATGACCGGCTTAGAACAACGGACGATTGTGACATATTCCTTGCATAATCTGAAACGAACTGGCCGTATCGTTTACGATATTGGCCTGGCGTCATGCCGGCATACTTTTTGAACATGCGGCTGAAATAAATGAGGTCCGGATAACCGACATGTGATGCTATTTCCTGTTGCGTTGCTATCGTGCCGGCCAGCAGAGCCTTCGCATCTTCCATTCGGAAACGAATGACGTAGTCCAGCGGACTGAGCCCCGTCTGTTCTTTAAATTTTCGCGAAATGTATTGTTGGCTGTAATTCAATTGCCGAGCAAGCTCCTCAAACGAGATCGGCTGGCGGTAATTCCTGGACAAATGCCGAATAACTTGCTCCGATAAAGATGGCTCACCGGCTCCGAACAGACGCTCCCTCAGGACAGCGTGAACGAAGCGGATAAAGTCTCCCTTGGCCGACAGCCGGGTCAATCCGTCGTCAGAATTAAGCCAACCGTCGCGTATCGTTTGAAGCAGCTCGAGCATGGCCAGCGGTTCGCCAGGCGGGAACCCCCAGCTTTCCAGAAACGGGTCGGATTCCTCCATCATCATATGAAATTCGCGCGAGGCCGAAGCGGGGAGAGACGCTTTGTAGAGTACGATATATACATTCAGCGCTTCTCGGCTCCGAACCGTCACCAAAGAGCCTTTCCCGGCGTGCAGTACATGAAAACGATCGCACAGCCACACCTCATCATCAACCCACAACTCGCCTTGTCCTTGGAAAGCGAATATAAATGCGCTTGCTGGCAAACGGTATTGATTCAAATCGTTCTCGGTTCCGGCCTGCTTTAGCCTTACGTCCAGCACACTCATAATCACCTGGTTCCATATTTGTATAAGTTTCAGAACGTCCATAGCTGATTCGCAAACTCCCTTTAAATTCTCAAGAGATAATCATTCTCAATTGAATCATGTTTCTAAACACAATAACGAATACATCTAGCGCTGTCAATAAGGTATTGCCGAATGAGACGAGGATGCGAATAGCTAGGCATACGGCTATTTTGCCGGAGTCTAGCCCAAAAGCAAAAGACGCTAGTTCCGCAAACATACGTGCGGAACTAGCGTCTATCAATGAATCGTGAGGGCCCTTTCTTTGAACTCTCAATTATCTTAATCATTAGCATACTTTTATGTTGCCTGCTTAGTGAATGCCTGTCTCTTTCGTAAGGGAATTTTTGTAGGCTGCAATTTTGTCTTTCAACATCTTCTCTGTGGCTGTTAAGTTTCTGATTTGGCTCTGTATAGAGTTACTATGATTCTCAAGAAGGTTCAAGCGGGCTTGGGCCGTATGCTCTCCTTCTAAATATAACTGCGCATATTCTCTAATTTGTGAGATCGGCATTTGGGTTTGTTTCAACCTCATCACAAATCGCAGCCAAGCAAGATTGGAGTCATCATATATTCTTTCTCCATTCGCATTCCGTATCGGAGCAATAATCTTTTCCTTTTCATAATATCTCAGTGTATATGCGGTAATCCCTAGTAATTTGGCTACATCGCTGATCGTATACATACAAGCCCCCGAATCTATGTTGATTTTAAGAGTCCCCATAATTATAAAAAACATTTGACTTAGAGTAAACTCTAAGATTTATGATTACATCGTTGTTGAAACACTAAATATTCTTGTAAAAACGGAGGAATTCACATGAAATATACTGTAGTTACAGGCGCCAGTTCAGGTATAGGTTATGAAACCGCTCTAGCCTTTGCGGCTCGCGGTAAAAACTTAATTGTTACAGCCCGCAGAAGGGAGCAACTGGAGGAGCTAAAATCTGAAATCAATCATAACTACCCCGATGTAGTTGTCGTTATTCGAGTGACTGACTTATCCGTTTCTAGTAATGCTTATAAGCTTTATGAGGATCTACAAGGGTTCGAAATCGAAACTTGGATCAACAATGCGGGATTTGGAAATTTCGCTTCAGTGGCCAAGCAAGATTTAGATAAAATTTCTGCAATGCTGCATCTGAACATTGAATCGTTGACGATCCTTTCCTCTCTATTCGTTCGTGATTACTCCAATGTTGAAGGAACACAATTAATCAACGTTTCATCCGGTGGCGGCTATACGATTGTGGGAAATGCCATTACGTACTGTGCGACTAAGTTCTATGTGAGTGCCTTTACTGAAGGACTCTCTCATGAGTTGAAGAGTCAAGGTGCACTTATGCAGGCTAAAGTGCTGGCACCTGCCGCAACAGAAACAGAATTCGCGAAGCTTTCTTTCGATGTCCCCGAATTCGAATATCATGGGACTGTGCCGAAATATCATACCGCGAAGGAAATGGCTGTATTCATGCTTGATCTGTATGACAACGATCATGTTGTGGGGATTGTTAATGGTTTGACGTACGAGTTCGAGTTGAGAGATACCCTCTATAATTATGTGGCGAGCACGCGATAAGTTCATCTCGTAATGGCAAGTTAAGAAGCATGATCATCCTTTACGGATCGCCGTGCTTCGACAATGATGTATCTCCTAAATCCCCTATCAAAAAAAGGCTGCCAATCCCTTATGGGCGGCAACCTTTGATTTTTACTCTACGACAACGCCAACATCGCGTTCATATCTTCCTCAGCAGTAGTAATTAGCTTCAATCCAAAAAGCTCTACCAACACATCCAGTACACCTGGCGAGATGAACTCGGGTGGCTTTGGTCCGATGCGGATGTCCTGAATGCCGAGACTGAACAAGCCTAGCAGAATGGCCACTGCTTTTTGCTCAAACCAAGACAGCACGATGCTGACAGGCAGCTCGTTCACCGTACACTCAAATGCCTCAGCCAGAGCCATGGCAATCTTCACTGTAGAACCGGAATTATTACATTGCCCAAGGTCAATGTAACGCGGAATACCGGTGTCTCCAACGGTGCCATAATCTACGTCATTAAAGCGGAACTTTCCGCAAGAAGTAGTTAAAATGACGGTATCGTTCGGTAAGGAAGTCGCCAACTCACGGTAGTAATTCCCGCCCGTACCTGGCGCATCACAGCCTGCAATGACGAAAAACCGGCGGATATGCCCGTCTTTGACTGCTTGAATGATCTCTGGTGCTAACCCGATTACAGTTTCATGATGATATCCGGTCGTGAGTACCAGATCTGACTCTACATCAGCCGCAGGTAGGGACAACGCTCGATTAATTAGTGGGGAGAAGTCGTCGCCCGTTATTTTCTCTACACCTTCCAGCCCCGCTACTTCATATGAGAAAAAGCGGTCTGCATAAGTGCCTTTAATCGGCATTACACAGTTTGTGGTAGCAAGAATTGCACCGGGAAACTGCTCAAACAATCTACGCTGATCATACCACGCTTTGCCGATGTTGCCTTTAAGATGCTTATACTTTTTGAGTGCAGGATATCCATGCGCAGGCAGCATTTCTGAGTGAGTATAAATGTTGATGCCTTTCCCCTCTGTCTGCCGCAGTAATTCCTCCAACGCATATAAATTATGTCCAGTCACAACAATACATTGACCTTCAATTTTGTTCTGACTGACTGTGATTGGTTGCGGAATGCCAAAGCGGTCCGTATGCGCACGATCCAGTACATCCATGATGCGCACCGCCGCATCTCCGACCTTCATCGCCATCTCCAAATGTTCCTGCGTATTAAAGTTGGAATTGGTCAACGTCATATACAAAGCTTCGTGGGTGATACGATCCACCTCGGGGTCGCTATATCCTAGCTGCCGGGCATGTGTCGCATAAGCTGCAATTCCTTTTAATGCAAAAATCATCGTATCTTGTAAACTCGCAATGGTTTCATTTTTGCCACATACCCCTACAACGGTGCATCCGCCATTCGGTGTCTGTTCACATTGGTAACAAAACATATCGTTATCCTCCATATCTAGATAATCATTCGTTACTTCCAACGTAACAGAACACCAAACCTTGAGTTGTGATTACACACACATTTTTTTAGATCAAGCAGATTTAAATGACCTTCTATTTATAACAATCATTAATACAATAACGCCTAAACAAATGAAAATATTAATCTCAAAAACCAATTTGAACGCCTGTAACTGACTCCCTTGTCCTGTCTCTCCACTCATCACACCAAGTCCAAGTGCTGAGCCAAAGACCATCCCCGCATTTCTTGTTAAAGCAATTAATCCGCCAATCGAACCCACGTATTCCCGAGGTGTCTGCTGCATAATGAAGCTATTATTAGGAGAGGCAATGAGCCCCATACCAAGGCCTATAAGAGATAGAATCGCCGCGATTCCATAAACCGGTATATGGTCTAAATACACCAGCAACAAGATAAACCCGCTTCCCATACAGCTCAGTCCCATAAGCATCAGACGATGAGAGCCATAACGGTCGGAACAGTAGCCTGCGAGAGGACCTGCAAACGCCAAGGCAATGGGATAAGCCGCCATAATATATCCTGTCGTAGATGACGAGAACGGAGCCGCCGCCCCCATCAAATAAAATGGAATAAGGACAAGCAATGTATTAGACAGAATAAAAGAGGCACAGCTAACGATCAAGCCTCCCGCTACAGTTGGAATTTTCAAAGCTTGTAAGGGTAGAAAAGGATTCTTTTGCTTCCGTTCCCAGAATAGAAAAGTAATCAGTAACAAGAAACCCCCCACCAAACTTGTCATCGTCCACACGGACACCCAGCCCCATTTGCTCCCATTTGTTATTACGAGAAGAACCAAGGTGATGAATGCCATAAACAAGCTGGCCCCCACGAAGCTGATAGCACCCGGTTTGCGCTCTTGCACACGGTTGGGTATGTACCGATATGCCATAATTGTAGCCACAATCGCCACAGGAACATGGATTAAAAATAACCATTTCCAGCTCAGCCACTCTGCAATCAAACCTCCCGCTATAGGTCCCGTCATCCCGCCCAGTGCGACAGCTGTACTTAAAATTCCGAGTGCACGTCCTCTTTGCTCTTTCGGCATATGAATGGTGATGAGCGCAATATTAGTTGCTTGGAACATCGCAGCTCCTACTCCCTGTATAACTCTGAGCGTTAGCAATATTGGTAAATTAGGTGAAAAAGCGACCAGGATGGAACCCACAGTAAAGATCACAAATCCAAGATTGTGAATCCGGCGAAAACCATAACGGTCGCCCAGTTTCCCCATAACAGGAAGAAGTGCCGTAATCACTAGCAGATACCCTGTTGTGATCCATAATCCCTTCCCAAGCTCTGTCTGAAAATAATCCACAATAAAAGGAAGCGACACATTCACAATTCCGGCTGTAAAATGGGAAATAAACGCCCCCATACAAATAGCCGCCATCATCCCCAGCCGCTGCCCGTGTCTGCTTTTAAACTCTATATCTTTTGCTGCTATCATGTTGATCCCGTCCCTACTCATATTGTTTAAGAATTACTAACAATTATAAGTAGATCCCTTGCAAGAACAATCCCATAAAGATGGGATGGAAATGGTTTAGGCGAATATGTCTATCAGAATAGGTGAGGAAAATCAGAGGTAATGCAAAACAGCAAAAAGCGGCACATTTAAGTGCCGCCTCTGAATTATTATCTATAAGAGTCATGCGTTGGGCGAAACAAATCTTCTTCGGAACTTCTGACCATAGAAAAATGTTCGACATTGTAGTGCCCATGTAATGTTTTATTGTGATGCTTGATGATTTGTTCTGCACTTAAAACATCATTGCCCGTTGTAGAATGACCATCTCCGACCAATGTAACATCCATGCCGCTAACCGTAGCCGTCCGAACCGCAGTATCGATGCAGTGTTGAGTTTTACATCCCATAATGACCACATGCTCAATCTGCTGATCTTTCAGATATTGTAGCAGTTCAGTTCCGTGAAAAGAATTCGTTGCCAGCTTATCAAAGATTTTGGCATTTACAGACCTATTGATTTCATTGTGCACTTGAAAGCCTGCACCTGTTCCTTCAGCGACATCAAGATCCCTAACAAACACAACTTCGACATTGGCTTCTTTTGCTTGTTCAATCACTTTATTAATATTCCGGATAAGCTGCTCTTTATTGAATACCGCACTTTCCTTTTCGTTTCCATCCATTAATTCTTGTTGTGCATCGATGATTAATAATACCTGATTCAAATGATTTTCCCCTTTCGAATGGTGGGGAACGCTAACACGCTTGATCAGTTAAACGTTTTCCCCATATAATTTTGCAAGCTGACATTGTTTTTCATAATATCTACCTCCCAATAAAAATGGTATATAAACTTTAATCTTATAATTTAAGACTTTTTTAGTTTACCATATTTTTAAAATGTACTCTCTAAAAACTTTGATCGCTACATCCATTGATACATCATAAAAATGGAGGAAATCAGATTAGTCAGCCCGTGCAGGACCCAACCTGGAATGATCGAACCGCCGGATAACTTCTCATTCAATATTCCGATACTCCAACCCACAAGACCCGTAAGAAGCATTACAACAGCAGAATTCAAAAATCCGGCACTACTGTATAACAGCACAGCATGTACGACACCAAATAATAAAGCTTGAGCACAGTTTCCAATTCCGAATCCGAATTTCGAACTTAACCGTTTTCCAATGAAGCCGCGGAACAGAATCTCTTCGGACAAGCTAGTCTGCAACCAAGAATAAATCAATGCCGGAATCAAACCTTTAAGACCTGTACCATAAAACTGTGAGCTGGCCAAAGTATTCCTATCCAGCATGTAGATTGCTGTAAGCATTCCCAGACTGGTGAATATAGTCATCGTAAGTATAAAACATAGTATGAACTGCTTCCTAGAAATCAATTGGGGTTTCTTCCAGCCAATCCACATGGCAAAGGATGATGTTGTTCTGCTTGTAAAAAACCAGTATGTATAGGGAATGATGCTGAATAAGATGAGCTGAAGGACTGCACTGATGAGCAATGACAATGTCAACGGAATACCCTCCCTTTAATAAGAACAGCCTCAATATATCATGGACCGCTGCTTGCCCGCGGGAAGAGACCGTAACTTGCAGGTTAGGTGGAGTAGTTGGTTTCGGATTGCTACTCAGGCAGTGGTAATACCGCCAACATCATGAACTGCCCATTCTCATATCTGAAACTGACGCTTCCTTGAAGCTGTTGAACCGCATACTCAATGCTTTCGATTCCGAACCCTCTACTCCCAAAGTTCCGCTTGCTGGACAAAAAAGAGCCCTGCCCGTCCTCTGTAAGCAGAGATGCAGGATTCTTTAAAGAAATCACCAATAACCCTTCGGTATAAATTACTTCCAGCTCAATAACATTCTGCTCTGACTCTGGTAATCTCTGAACCCCTTCAATTGCATTATCTAATGCATTGCCTAGAATAATTGCAATATCAACCTCTTTGCCTGCAAGTGACAGGTCCTGCGGGATGCGAAAATGAGATTGCATTGTAACTTGATGTAGCTCAGCTTTTGCGAATTTCTCATTATAAATGGCATCAATAGCGATATTTCCAGAAGAAATAAACTTTTCTCCCGCCTCCTGTGTCGAAGCAACCTCTGCAATATATCGCTTGGCTTCTTCTAAAGCGCCTTCATCCAGCAGAGAATGAATAAGGATCAGCACATGATTCAGATCATGCCGCAAACGCTGTGCTTCCTGATTATCTTTCAGTTTACTCGTGTAATCCTTCACTTGCTGCTGAAGCACATGATTATGGAATTCGATCTGCATCCGTTTCATTAACTTTTGATATATAAACATTACAGCCACATTAATTACAAGAATACCAAGCAGAATGAACACAAAATCAAGCGGAATATTAAAAGGTTTATCACTGGAATATCTCAGATTCACAATAATAATAAGCAAAGAACCCGCCGAAACAAGATTCAACACAGCCCAATCCTGATTCGACAATAACGTAGTGGTGTCCACTTTGAATAACCGCAACAATAGCAGACATAACATGATGCTTAGCAAAATAACAAATAGGAAAGCAAAAGATAACCACCAAAAATTAGCTTCATTTATTCCACCGGTATTGAGCGGGATATGCTGAATCCCATACCATACCAGCATTTCAATAACAACCGTAAACACTGTATAGAAACTGCTAAAGAACAGCTTTTGTAGCACACTGCCGCGGAAATAAACAATAGTAATCAGACTATATACAATCAGGTGAAGGATGACCGAATCAACTAGAGATAAGCTAGCAGCAGTAAGCGATTTAACCATATAAAAGATAATAAGACAGCCTATAAATGACTTTTTGCTCCTGTTCAGGATTAGAAATTTCTTGAGAAAAATATAAAATGTGACCCCTTGCGGAACATATATAAGGATGAGCATAAATACACCAAAAAAGTAAGGACTAATCTCCCGGATGAAAGACATTTATCTTAAGAGCCTCTTTTCTATAAAGGCATGGTATGACCGTAAAGAATCAGAGCTTTTACTGCGGCTGACTGGAAGTTCCACCCCGTTCTTCAGCTGAATAAGTTCCTTGCTTAAAGAACGAACATGCAGCCAATTTACTAGGAATCCCGTATGTACGCGACAGAAATCATGTGATCCCAGCTGTCCTTCCAAATCTCCCAGTTTGCCATAATACGAGTAAGTCTCTTGTTCAGTATAAAGGACCAACTTTTTACCTCGTTCTACCGTGATATACATAATATCATCTACCCTTAAATTATAGCTCATATGATGGATTGAGAATGTCAGCACATTGTTTCTTTGCAAGCATTGCTGAATGGCTTTGACTGTGGCGGTCTGCAGTTCATGTTCATCAATAGGTTTCAGCAAATAGCGAAAGGGATGAACCGCAAAGCTTCTTCTCATATAACTTGTATGGCTGGTGACATAAATAATTAATACCCTGGCATCTTTGAGCCGGATCTTCTCTGCAACTTCTATACCGTTATACTCGGGCATCTCCATATCCAGATAAACTATATCGTATGCGGTAGACGTCATTGTCTGAAGCAGGGTTTGGCCTGATTCATAAATCTCAATAGAGGCGGTCATCCCTTGCAGGCTAGTCATCTGCTTCTTGAGTAATTCTTCCAACCGCGAGGCATCTTGCCTCTGATCGTCACAGATAGCAATGTTAAGATTCATATTATGTATCCCTCCAAGTGAACGTAATTCTATCATATTATAATTTGGAAAAATATGAAGAACCGACAAAAAGCCGATCCTCTCGGACCGGCCAATAAACTCTTTTCATAGGAAAGTTTTTACCCTAATCAATTCATCGGAATCGCGGACGCCAGCCGCCGAAACTGGATGAAAATAAACAGAGCGGTCAGCATCACCACAATTCCTGAACCGAGGAACCATAGCTGCACTCCGTATCGATCCACTACAGGTCCTGCCAACAGCAGTCCAATTGGCGAAGACAACATCATAATGCTGGTCACAAGTGAAATGACACGCCCAAGCATCTCGGGTTCAAAAGAACGCTGGATCATCGCCATGAAGGGACCATTGAAGAAGGGTGCCGCACTGCCCATGAAGAACGAGAGAATGGCAAAGATCACAAATGCATTCGGACCAATCAAACCACTGATCACACAGGTAAGACCGATGACTAGCAGACCTACGCTCATATAGCTAATGTCGCTCCATTTTGATGAGAACATCGACAATAGCAGACCACCTAAAATCATCCCGATGCTGAACACCGCTTCCACCAGGCTGGCACTGTATCCTCCACGGCCAAAATGAGACAAAGTCATATAAGGAAACAGTGTCGCCAGCGGCATAAATGCGATACTAAACACCGCAGTAGCCCCCGTAATCAACACAATGGGTTTCGCTTGAATGAGTGCGTTCCAACCCAAACGGAATTCTTGAACGAAAGACGGCGCAGCTGTAGCCTGCACTTTAGGCTGATGGATCTTCACCATGAACAGCATCAGATTCGCAATCAAAGCCCCGGCCACATCGAGTAGCAATACCGCCCCAAGCGAAGTTGCCGAGTAAACCGCTATCCCAATTGCAGGACCAATTACATTCGAGAAAGAGAACACCATCTGCTGCCAGCCCGCGACTCTTGTCAATTCTTCTTCAGGTGCAATCAACGGAACAGCCGCCTGAAAAGCCGGGGCATGAAAGGCCGAAGCCGCCGAACGCAAGCTCAGAATGACATACACAAAACCAAGTCCCGGTTCCCCCCACATGAAATAAATACCTAATATCAGACTGAAAAGCGCTATTGCGCTATCAGCAATAATCATTGTTATTTTACGATTCCAACGGTCCAGCCAAACCCCTACGAAAGGACCCAAGACCGCTTGCGGCAAAAACGCTGCCAACCCAGCAATCATCAAAACTGCCGCTGACCCTGTCGATTCCGTCAAGTGCCAGATCACCGCGAATTGAACCATCGAACTCGTGAGAATCGAGAAAATCTGTCCGCTAAAAATAAGGGCGAAGGCTTTTTTCCATTGTATTTGCATAAGGTCATCTCCTTTGATTAAAAACTTAGATAAACTCATTCCATGAGCATAGGCACACTGAAACAGGCACATCACAAATAAACTCATTTCCTTATCTCAAAAAAATGAATGAGTTCACTTGTCTTGCACCACGGACTACCATAAACGAATGGAATGGGTCACAAGGAGCACCTCCTGAAAAAATTATGTTCATTATAACATCGCAACTCCTCCATGAGCCAGTTCCAATTGTTCATTTTGAGAAGAATTTGATCTATCTCTATCTTCCGAATAAATTCCTAAATAAGGGAGAAGATAAAAATCACACTTAACATCTAATTTATTTAAGGAGAATTGCATGCGGAAATTTTTTAACGCCAAGACGCCTCCGTCTAATCCTAAGGTGCCCCCTCAAATCGAAGCCGAAAATGAGCTTTCAATGAAGGATCTTTTTTCCCATGCTATCTCTGCGTCTCTCGAAGACAACTTGCAGATTATTAATGACTGTTTTGCCAATTGCTCAGACCTAAAGGTTATTCCATGGCATTATGGCCCGGATCTTAAGTATGAAGCCTCATCCGTCTATTTCAATACACTTACTAAGTCTGACCCTACAAATTATTTTAAAGATGTCTTGCAAAATATAGTTCCGCATGAGCTGGGGCCCACCTTGGACGTAACCGTTGAAGATGTCATCTCTTATTTTGAAAAAAATGGTGTTTCATCACCGCTGCTTGAATTAATGGACAATATCGGTCAAGCCATTAAGGGGATTCTTGATGGGAAAGTTGTCCTTTTCTTTACAGGTTGGCAAAAAGCCGTTGCCTATTATGCCTTTGATGTAGAACAGCGCCAAACCTCTGAGCCCATTTCAGAGCCTACTGTTCAAGGTCCCCACGTCAGCTTTATAGAAAGCTTAGAGCGTAATATAGGTGTTATTCGTAGTTTGCTAAAATCTACTAATCTTAAGTTCGAGTTCTTTACCTCTGGTAAGCAGGTTCAAAGAACGTTGTCCTATGGTTATCTGGATGGAGTGGTGAAACCAGAAGCATTAAATCAATTCAAACAACGTATAGCAAGTATTGATCAGGAAGAAATTCTTGACGTCTCCTATCTCGAAGAGTGGATCGGTGATTCTCTCTACTCACCATTTCCACAAGTCCGCTACACAGAACGACCGGATACAGCTATAACAGCTCTGCTAGACGGGAAGATTATTGCTATGGTTAACGGAAGTCCTTCCATTCTGATCTGTCCCGGGAATTTCATGGAGTTTTTTACGAATAGCGAAGATTATTACTACCGAACCATTTTTTCATCATTGATAAGATTGATTAGGGTCGCTGCCTTCATCATCGCCCTGCTGTTACCCAGTACCTATATTGCCTTATCCAACTTCCATTCCGAACTAATTCCCACGGTTCTGCTGCTTGCCATTCTAAACACACGCGAAGGAATCCCCTTTCCGGCTATGGTTGAAGCTTTGATCATGGAGTTTTTCTTTGAGCTTTTGAGAGAGGCGGGCATACGCTTACCCAGACCGATTGGATCGGCCGTCAGTATCGTTGGAGCATTGGTCATTGGACAAGCGGCTATTCAATCGCAGATTGCCTCTCCGGTCATGGTCATTGTCGTCGCTTTGACGGGCATTGCCTCATTTGCGCTACCTCAATACAATATGGCAATTGCGCTGCGGATTTTACGGTTTCCCTTAATGATTCTCGCGGCAACGTTCGGAGGACTTGGCATCATGGTCGGTTTTATTCTAATTTACCTCCATCTGGCTACCTTGCGCTCTTTAGGAGAACCGTATTTAGACTCGTTAGCTCCGCTAGATCTCAAAAGAGTACGTGATTCTATTTTTCTACTTCCGAGAAGACTGCTGCTTCATTCACCACGGAATCGACACCTATATAAAAAGACTTCAGGAAGGAAGTAGATATAGTGAAGCGACTTACTACCATACTAATTTCCCTTCTTGTACTCACTCTAACTAGCGGATGCTGGGATAATAAAGAATTGGACGAGTATGGGTATGTGCAGGCGGTCGCCATTGACCAAAGCGAAGACAATCGGATTGTGATCACGACACATTTCTATAATCCTTCCACCAAAATAGAAATGGGACAAGCAGGGGATCCAGCGTCGAAGGGAATTAATATTGTTACAAGTGGAGAAACCTTTTTTGAAGCAATAAGGGAGATCCCGGCAAAATTTGGTCGAAAAGCCAAATGGGATCATATGCGTGTCATATTAATCGGGGAGCAACTAGCCAGAACCTCGAACATCCGGGAGGTGCTTGATTTTTTCTCCAGAGATCAAGAACCACGTGGTACCGTTCTTCCTCTCATCGCTGAGCAATCTGCGGCACCATTTTTAGATATCAACCCGTTTATCGAGCAGACCATTGGTCAACAGTATAAGAGAATGGAGACGAGCGGTGCTCTATATGCCGCAAAAACTTCCAAGATTCCTCTCTATGAGCTGGCTATACAAATGTGTAGCCCCTCCAATACTTCCATCATCCCTTACCTGCATAAGACCAGTTTGGATCATAAACCATTGATATCTGGGCTGGCTGTAATCCATGACGGGAAAATGATTGACATCCTAAAGGAAAAGGATACAGAAGCATTCATGATGCTGACGGATAGATATATCTATGGAGTACTAGAATTTCCTTGCCCGGATGAAACCGAAGAACCGCTGCGAAAAAAAGAAACGCTTGAAGTGCTTACCTTCAACAGTACGCTTACTCCAACCGTGAAAAATGGTTCTGTATCCGTCGGTGTAAAAATTGCTATTGAAGGGATGATCGGAGAATTACGTTGCTCACATTTAAAAAACAATAAGGACATGAAGCTTTTTGAGCAGCGTGTCATAACTCAGGTTGAACAACAGGTTGAGCATGCAACCAAGTTTTTGAAAACAAAAAAGATCGACGCACTCGGAATTGGCAATCAGATTTACCGGAAAAATCCGCAGCTGTGGAAACAACTAGAGCCTCAATGGAAGGATACATTCGCCCAGACTCAGTTCGATATCAACGTTGATGTCAAAGTGTTAAGCACTGGAATGAACTCAGGCACAATATTCGGAACAAAGGAGAAGTAGCTATGGTGGGAAAAATAATCTGCGTCCTCTTATTAGCTTCCGCTATGCTAGCCCATGACATCCCAAGGTTTAGGCAAGCCTCCATCCGCGATCGAGTAGTTTATGGAGTATTATTACTACCCGTACTTTATCTCGGATTTATCTTTATTGCAGCTAAGCCATGGCCCAATTTAGACTCCATCTTCAATTTACTTACGGCTCCAGCTGAGCACATCGTCCATTGGATCAACCCAACCATTTCATAAGCTTAAAGAATGAGGAGGAACGTATGAATAAGCAAGAACGTGTTAGCTCGATCCAAATGTCCATGCTGTTTCTCTTCTTTATGACCGGTTCCTCAATCGTCATCGTCCCTGCATCATTAACTAACTTTGCCGGCAACGGAGCCTGGATATCCCTCTTAATCGCCTCGGCCATAGGAATGCTTCTGCTTTCCGGCATTCTATATTTGAACCGACGAGCGCCAGATCTTTCGCTTGTGGAACAAAGTCGCTCCGTACTTGGAAACGGACTGACCCTTGTCCTCCTAATTCCTTTCACTTGTGTGCTGTTTTGGAATGTCGCAGGAATTGTAATTGAGATCGGAACCTTTTTCAAAAGTACGATGTTAAAAGAAACGCCCACTTACGCGGTAAATACCATGTTTTTTATAACGATTGCGATGACAGCTCTAGCTGGAATCGAAGTGATTGCCCGCATGGCAGCCGTCCTAATGTCACTAATGTTCGGATTTATCATCTTAGTCTGGATACTCGTAGCAGGGTTATATCATCCCGAATACCTACTGCCCATCATGCCTGATGGATTTAGGCCTATCCTAAGCGCTGCATATGTAGTCTATGGCTTTCCCTATTCCGAGCTTATCGTTTTTTCGATGATTTTACCGTTCGTGCGTAAAGAAGACAATTCTAAACTGGGAAAACAAATGTATCTTGCACTCATCATCAATGCCCTGACGTTAATTGCTTCTGTCATTAGCAGTATTATGGTACTGGGACCACTGTCCGGCAGCTTAAAATATTCATTATATCAGTTGGCGAGACTCATTTATTTTCAGGAAACCATTGAAAGAATCGAATCCGTGATTGGTTTTTCACTCATTATCGGCTTCTATTTCAAGGCTTCTATCCTGCTGCTTATTCTTATTAAAGTACTAAAGGAGCTTCTGAGATTGAAGGATGAACGTTTAATTGTTTTCCCTCTTGCTTTTGTTTGCCTGCTGTTATCTGTAACGACTTACACACAAGAGTCTGAGCTTGAGGAAATCGTGAATATTACATGGCCCTTGATCACTAACCTAGCTTACACCCTGCCATTTCTTCTGATTCTATTGGTCACTTTCATTCGTTATCATATAAAAAAACACAAAAAATAACCCGTTCTATACGGATTCAATATCCCCTATCTCATTTTGCAGACTTCAGAAAAGTAGGGATGCCCTACAGCCACTTTTAGCTTATTAGGACACCCCTGTTAAGTTTATTACTTTAATCGCACTAACCAATAAATTCTTGAACCCACTCGCTGTTATAGTAACCTATTCCAATTTCTGTGAAGCTGCTATTCAGGATGTTGGCACGATGACCAGGACTGTTCATCCATTGGTTCATTACTTCTTCTGCACTCGACTGACCTTTGGCGATGTTTTCCCCTGCTGAATTGTATGAGATCCCGAAGGCTTTCATCATATCAAACGGAGATCCATACGTAGGAGACTGATGGTCAAAATAATTGTTGTCATACATATCCTGCGCTTTAGCCAAAGCCATTTTCGAAAGTTCGCTATTTAAACTAAGGGGCTTCAAGCCTGCATTCGTTCTTTCTTTATTCACAAGATCCAATACTTGCTGTACTGATTGGGATGTATTGGCGGATGGTTGTGGATTTGCAGACTTCTGCGGGACAGCAGAATGTTGCGGATTTGCAGAATATTGTGGTTTGGCCGACTGCTGCGGATACGTTGTTTGGTCTGTTGTGCCTCCTGTAGGTGGATTGGTGCGGATGAACCCATCCAGCCATTTCGTTACATCGCCAGGAACTTGTTTAGTCTTAATTGTTGAATTCCCTGCATTCTCCGTGGAAATGGAAGATGCTTGCGTTAAAGTTGACGTTGAGGTAGTTTTACGAGCATGATTGTCAACCTTCGTTTGTTGAGTAGTCATTTGGTTGTTGGCCGAGTTATTACCCGAACAAGCAGTAACGAGTAATAGCGCTACTATAACGATAAATGGTTTAATAAGAACCCCTCCTGATTTGGCAAAGTAGTGACTTAATCGAATAAAGTTTTTGTAAAGTACCACTGATTTATTCATCCCTAATTCAAAAATATAAAAAGCAAAAAAGTCCACCCGCAACATGGTTGCTGTGGACTTAATCTTAGTGGATATATTAGATTCGTTGATTTTGTTACACCTTTAGGAATTTATAGAATTTTTTACTAATTAGTGTTATGCTTTATTAAGATAATAAACTATAACATCACAAATTTTTTTGGACAAACAAGCTTATAGAAATGAGCGGGCGTTGTTAGGTAAATAGATACTTTTAGATTACTTAATGTAATGT
Organism: Paenibacillus sp. FSL R5-0928; assembly: GCF_037970385.1. Taxonomy (NCBI): domain Bacteria; kingdom Bacillati; phylum Bacillota; class Bacilli; order Caryophanales; family Paenibacillaceae; genus Paenibacillus; species Paenibacillus sp. FSL R5-0928. Next base: position 4,546,395 of record NZ_CP150225.1, read on the forward strand.
GATTGCAAAATTATTACAAGGGGTGATCATGCTATGTTAGAAGGTATCTCGATAAAACAAGTCTCCATTTATTGTCCTGAAAGAGTGATTAACAACCAATATTTTATTGACCATTTTCAAAAGCAAGGCATAGATATTAAGCGGATTCTTAAAAAGACAGGCAGAAAAAAACGCCATGTTATTGAAGGAACGAAGGAGAACTCGTTGACGATGGCGATTAATGCCGCTCAACAAGCAATTGATGGTGCTTCATTGAAATCTGCAGATATAGACCTGATTCTTTTTTCCAGCTCAACTCCGGAATATCTATCACCAACGAATTCATTGCTTATTCACAAAGCTATCAAAGGTAAAGATGATACGCTTTGCTATGACTTGAATGGGAATTGTATAGGAATGTTTATTGCGGTTGAACAGGCTGCTCGTACTTTATACGATGATCCTGATAGAGATAGAGCGTTGGTTATCGGTTCGGATTTTTTAAATTTATGGGCTGATCCATCACATCCAATAACATATTCAATTTTTGGCGATGCCGCCGTAGCCCTCATTTTAGAAAAAGACCATTCAGAGAGTGGATTAATTGACGTAAGGTATCTTTCGGACAGCCGTTTTACAGAAGAAATTGTGTACCCCGCTCAAGGATTGGCTAAGTCTTTGCGTGATGGGGCTGAACACCGCTACTTACACTGGGGGAGATTCAGCGGAATAGACAGTGTACGATTTGCGGAAACATCTATTGTTGAATTATTGAACAAACATCACCTAACATTCGAGGATATACAAGTTTTTTGTTTTTCACAATTTACATTGGCTAATATTAAATTACTTCAGGCTAAGCTGAACCTGGATCAGCATAAAATTATTTATGTAGCCGACGAATATGGCTATACTGGCACAAGCAGTCCCTTTCTGGCCTTATATTGTGCAATTGAACATGGTTTGATCAAACGTGGCGATAACTTGTTATTTTGGACATTGGGATCAGGTTATCAAGCCGGTTCAATGTTATGGCGTTATTGACATGAGGCTTCATTTATTCATCCTATCACTATCGAAACTCCACAATACACTAACAACAATCCCATCAGTATATTAAATTGACTTCTATATTTAGATATCATTTTTTTGAAAAGAGAACCACATAAACACCAACTAAAAGTGCCCATAAAACCTATGAGAGCTAAGACTATAGAGTAACTCAATAAACTAAAATAGGAAGAATGAGAGGTAAGAATAAATGTAGATGTAACTGTGATTCCATATAATATCCCTTTTGGATTAATAAATTGTAAAAGCATACCCGCAATAAAGCTGTTGTGTTTATCGCCACTTCCATCATTTTCTTGATGTTTACTTGTAATAATTTTAAATGCTAAATAAAACATGTAGACTCCGCCTATCACAGCCATAATAGATTCAATCTTTGGGATAAGATTAATCAGAAGTATATTAAAATAGCAACATAACAATATGATCACGAAAAAACCTGTGCCCACTCCTAAACAGAATTTCATTGTTTTTCGTAAACCAAACTGGTTTGCAAAAGTCATTGCCATAATGTTATTGGGTCCCGGAGTAAAGCTAGCAACAAATGCATATAAAAACAAAGAAACAATCACTAACTTATTTCTCCCCTTCCCTTTTTGTATGTTATAATGTATTTATCAGACGTTATAACGTCCTTATGTGCGTTTTATTGTATATCTTGGTCGTTATAAAGTAAATAGGGAGTGGAGAATTACCGTGGAAGAGATAAATCAAATCATTGCGGAGAATATAAAAAAGATTAGAAGAAGTAAAGATTTAAGCATGGAAAAGGTGGCAGAATTAACAGGAGTAAGCAAAACAATGATTGGTCAAATCGAAAGAGGCGAATCAACACCTACCATTACAACCATTTGGAAGATCGCCAATGGATTAAAAACTTCATTTTCTACGCTGATAGATTACCCAAAACCTGACACAAGAATAACATTAAGAAATGAGATTCAACCACTGCTTGAAGACAACGGAAAATATCGAGTGTATCCATCTTTCCCATTTGATGAAAGCAAACGATTTGAGGGTTATACAGTCGAGATAGACGAAGGTGGATACCTTGATGCCAATCCACATATGGAAGGAACTGAAGAATTAATCACTGTATTTGATGGTGAATTGTCTTTGCGTGTCAATGATAATGAATATCTATTAAAATCTGGTGATTCTATCACGTTTAACGCAGACAAACCCCATGTATATTATAATCCAGGAGAATCATTGACCCGTTTAAGCATGATCTTATACTATTCTAGTTAGCAAAAAAACCAAGGTTCTTAAACCTTGGGATCAAATCTTACTATGATAACCTGCGGAGACGCCACTCAGCCTCCCCATTATGAACCGTCCAGCATAAACTTATAAACCTTACCGTCTTGTACATATTCATTATTAAAAAGCAGGGCATCCCCTTCTCTTTTCAGGAACTTCAGGTTATCTCCAAAAAAAGGAAGGTCGTTTGTTTCGGCATATTTTTGCTGCTCTACGTCAAGAAGTGCCTTGTACAACAATGTTTTGGCACTTGTTTTGCGATCTATCATCATGAGGAAACCTTGTTGATTGGACCTAATCAGCAGAAAATCCTCGTCCATTCCCTCCACTAAATAATTATCCGAATTACCACCTAGGGTGTTCAGATTAATCGTCTCCGTTACCTTCCCTGTTCCATCTTCAATTAATCGTAATATTTTACCATCGGTAAGCAGGAGCTGATTGCCAGCTATTTTTACATTGTCACCATAACGAAGATGGTATCCTACACTTGCGTGGCGAATGACCATTCCATCCTTAATAATCATGGTATACCATTTATTATTGATATGTGGTTCTCCGTAAATATCTGTTACGGTTAGATAGATTAGACCTTTCGGCGTCTTCTGAAAATCGAATTGAACAGCATCGAATAACTGCGAACCAAGGTTCGTTAGCAAGCGAGTTTGTCCTGCGGAATCTGTTAGATATAAACTCCCTGTTTACTTCCAATACGAACGGCTATCTTTTTTCCCCATCCAGTAAACTTCGCTCTTTGATGCGATTTATCCCATACAACCTTCAACCCTGCCGCTTCCCAGTGACTGGCTGAAACATAAGTAATCCCATCCTTTACTAGTGCAGCGCTCGTACCTTTCCCGCCTCCATCCATAATGAAAGTAAAATAAGTGATCAAAGTCTCTCCTTCTATTAATCCTCTCAATCTGCCTCTTTTTCTCTCATTTCGTGGTTCCCCCAAGAATCTGTGAAAGTTTTCTCATATATTGATAGGGAGGTTGGCGCCAAACCTTTAACAAAATAATTGAAAGAAGGCAATTACAATGGCTTTAGGTTGTGATACAGCTACAAATGTAACAGCAGCAAGATTAACTACACTTAAAAATAATAAATTCACATTCGTTTGCCGCTATTTGAATCGCGTCGAAGGATATCAGGATGGTCTTACCTCAGCTGAGATTACACGGATTTCAGATGGGGGATTATATATCATATCCCTTTATCAAATCAGCAAATCGCTCGATCATTTTACGAAAGCCAATGGTGTTAAAGATGCTGAAACGGCTGTAGGCTTAGCAAGTGATTTGGGACAAACCAGCAGCACTCCGATTTATTTTGCCATAGACCGCGATATGACTTCTACCGAAATCACAAACAATATAGTACCTTATTTTCAAGGCATAAAATCAGTGCTAGACAGCAGTACTAAAAATTCCAAAGGCTATAAAATGGGTATCTACGGATCACGAGCAGTCTGCTCTCATATTCGAGGCACTAATTCCGCCACAACACGTTACACCTTCATCATAGATAATGACTGGCAGGGAACCTTCGATGATTGGAACCTGCGACAATATAATTTCAACACTGAGGTAGGAACGAGCACTGGCAAAATCAACGTAGACTATGTAGAGTCCTCCTCACATAGCGGTGGAGGCTGGAAAAAGTAATTTATTCCTCTTTTATCGGTGACGAGGCGTTATACTAAAGCAGATGATGATAGATTCAAATAAAGTCTCGTTATTAAAAAAATAGTAAAAAGACAACCAGGCATTGACTATCCGATTATTGGAGAAGCTCTGCCTGGTGTTTTTGGTTTGTAGCGGAAGTTTAAGCAGATAATGATAAATCGTAGCTATCCGACTTTAAGGTCTCCTTTGGGCAACCCTCGGAGAAAAATCGCTCTAACTTTATGCAACCTATGAGATAACTGCACTTTATACACTTATTTCGTCTGTAAAAGGCTAACTTCTCACTTTAACTGTATTCTATACAATTAAAAATTACAGTTATCAGCTTTAGCGGCAAAAAACTAAAAAATAGGTGTACAAAATACAACTATCTTCAGGAGCGAGTTTTTCGAGCGAAAATAGCTGTACGAAATACAATTAAAAGCCACTACATATTAAAATCGTCAGCCCTCCATATAAAAAAGGGGCGGGATCTTTGTAGACCACCCCCTGCTCCACTTGCTCCTATTTAGAATCGCCCATTTGATCATATGCTGAATCATACGTCCACTTCAGGCCGTTGTCCTTACTCGACAGATAGATGGTACCTACAGTGTTGCCCTCTTTGCTGAGCAGAATAGGATACAATCCCTCTTTTCCATTAAAAATAGGTGAAAGCGGCGTTTTTTGATATTCATCAAAGGTTTCCGGCAGGGATACCACGAGCTTTTCCCATGACTTACCCTTATCTTTAGTCCAATAAATAACAGGCCCATTATCTTCATAATATCTGAACCCTAAGAATCCGATATCCTTGTTAGAAAACCCTGCCCCGGCTAAACTTTCCGCGTATAAATCGTTAGGATTTCCAAGCTCCGTCCATGTCTTCCCGCCGTCAGAGGTCTGGTATACATAATTTAGCGAACGTCCCACACCTACAGAACCTCCGGAGACGATCCAACCATTTTGCTTGTCAGTAAACCCGATGAACTTGGCATCATAACCCTTAGCACCTTCAATGTTGTAGTTATTCCACGATTTTCCCATGTCATCGCTGATTAATACATGTAGAGGGGATTCTTTACCATCCGCAAATCCATATACAATTGCAGTTTTGTCCTCGGAGATATAAAATCCGGTATCCGCTCTACCCATCCCCATTTCAGTTCCAGTCGTATCAAGTTTTAAAGGCGTTTGCGCTTGGATCTCCCCTTTCCGATAGGAGACAGAGACATTACCATCCTCGTCCATGGAATACGTATTCCCAGCGTCATGCACAACAACTTGTTCGCCACTAGAGCTGTAAGAATAGATAGTACCTGGTTTGAGCGCCGCCGTATCTGTAGATTGTCCGGTTAGGTTCGTACAGGCTGCTAGCACTGCTGTTACACCAACCACCATTAAGACCGCAAGAAATGCGCCTACTCCATTTCGTTTTTCTTTCATATTTAAAATACTGCCGAATCGCTGCTTCATCGAGTGTTTTCCTCCTGCAAAATTCGTTGATAAAGCTACATGCCGAGTAGCATTACTTTGCATAACCGATAAAATAGCTTCGCAGTATTTCTTTCGATATGCTGCATTTTGCTTACGTACAACGGTGTCATCACAATAAATTTCAATTTCACGGACAGCTTCGCGTGCCATGAACCAGACCAATGGATTAAACCAATGCACTGCCTGCACAATCAGTAGCAGCAGCTTATATATGATGTCATGCCTTTTGTAATGGACCAGCTCATGTTTTAAGATAAACTCCAGCTCTTCCTCACTATATTGATCATGCGGCAAGAATAGTGTTGGCTTGTAAAAACCCATTAGCATCGGATTCGGAACTTTACTGCTTATCAGAACCGGAATGGCGGGTGTTACATGCATTTCTTTAGCGACTTGTTTGAGCTTGGAGAACATATCCTCTCTCTGAAGAGGGCTGCTCCAACGTAATACCTGTTTTCTGAAAAAGAAATAACTAAGCAAATGATACCCTAAAAAAAGCACAGCTCCAGTAACCCAGATGTACGCTAAGATATTAGTTATAGAAGGGATATGGCTTACATCCCCTGTCTGGACCGGCTGAGAGATTACTGACGTATCCGCCTGCAAATTCTGGGACACTGAGCTTTGAAAGACAGTTGCTATGGCCTGACCTTCGGGTAGCTGAATCGCCACAGGAGGATTGGTAAAGGAAAAGTTGAATGGCAACAATAATCGCAGGGTTAGGATCAACCATATCCAATAGCTCAACTTAGCCGAATAATGTTTTCTTAACAAGGGAGTTAATGTGATTAAGCCAATAATAACTAAACTTATGGTCACAGAGATAACCAGAAAATCTGTAAAAAGACCTGTTATCATCAGGATTCCTCCTTATCTACTCTATCGAGCATTTCCCGCAACTCAGCAAGATCGCTTTTATCAATCGCCTTTCCGTTGTATAAGGACATTACCATATCCTGCACAGAGTTGCCAAAAAGCTTTTCAAGCGTCGACTTCCCTTCGCTCTCTTTATAATCTGTCTCAGAAATTGCAGCGAGATAACGGTTGCTCCGCCCTTCTTTTTCGCAAGATAGAAAGCCCTTTTCAACCAGCCGTGACAGCACTGTCATCAAAGTTGCAAGCGCCCACTTACGTTTATCCCCCAGTTGATTCAAAATGTAAGAGGAGCTAACCCAACTCTCGGCTCGCCAAATCACCAGCATAATTTCCAGTTCAGCATCTGGCAAGCGTTTGATTTTGTTATTCATCCCTATTTCTCCTTGTTATACATTTGTGTAATACATTCATTATACAAACGTATAATTAAAAAGCAAGCACATTATTTCTAAAATATGTATACATTCTTAGACGTTTATTATTTTAATAAAGGTTTCACCAGTCCAGTAGCAAATAATAAATAGAACCCTAGGAACTTTTATAAGATTCCAACAATGAGATAACCAACGCACACTCAGCTGAAATTTATAACTATTTTGGAAACTAAGTGATTGGTCTGCATTATTCTTAAGTAAGGAGGTCGGTTATGAAAAAATTTAGTATTCTATCATTTTCACTGATAATTTTACTGATTTTATTATTTGTATTAGTCAGACCCACGCAAAAGATCGTTAGTGTCAATCTTGTATCCGAAACAACAGAAATCACTTATACTGACCGTGAAAGCCTTCAAATCTTCGAAGATGCTATAAGAACTGTAAAAAAAGTACGTGGGTCTGTTGATGTGGGTGAACCAACTTATCGAATGACTGTTACTTACGCTAATTCCAAGGTCGTCGGATTCAGCCTTTATATGGATTTTAAAACGAAAGATGGTTTCCTGATTAAAGCTAGCAATAGCGAAAAGATGCTGGATTTAAGAAATAAGAATTCGGTTGAGCTAGCTGATCTGTTAAGTAAAGAAAAGGAAGATTAAAATTTGGAAACTCAATCTAAAAATAGGCATGGTCATCATACAAATGTAAAAACAAGCCATCCTTTAGTACTAACTAAGGATGGCTTGTTCGTAATTATATTATTTTCCTGCGCTTCAGATATACTGTCCCGCTCCGCTCAGAGCGCTGCAATTCTCTGCTGGATGCGTGGGAATAATGCAAAGGCATTCTCATAAAATACTTTCTCGTGGTGCTGCTCAGGCACAAGTCGGCGGACGAACTCCGCATACAGGTCAATAGGCGCGAGTGGCCAATCGGTACCGAACAGCATTTTTTCATAGTGATCAGAGTACACCAACGCCCGGCGAAAATGATCCATAAACAGGGGTTCATTCATGAACCGCTCAAAATGAGGCCGGTCACCAACAACGAGACCGGACAAATCGGCATAGACGTTTGGATTCTTGGCGACCACTTCGGCAGCATCCATCACCCAGGGATCGCCTAGATGGCAGATCATAAAGTTCACGTCGCGCCGTTGGAACGCTAGTTCGTCCACGGTAAGCGGATGCGCATACTTAAGCAATCCATTCATCGAATACGTATCACCGGTATGAATAACCACAGGCGTGCCGTACTTGGCTGCCAGCTCATAGATCGGCGAGTAGATTTTGTCATAAACGTAATGATGATAGTACCCGGCATAGAGCTTAATACCAGCTACCTCAGGAGCTTGCAGCCGTGCCTCAATTCGGTCCAGCTCATCCAAAGCATCCTTTCCTCCGAGCATATTCGGATTAATGCCCACGCATTCCATTAAGAACGGCGGTACACTGGCTTCCAAGTCGAGACCCATCGGATTGGGAGAGGCAGAGTCAGGAAAGGCTCCCTTCGTCTGCTCCGTGACCCCCATTCCAATGCCGAGAACAACGTCGTTCTTGTCAAACTCCGCTTTGAGCCCAGCAGCTGTGTAATCAACTTTGGAGAGGTCCAGTGCTGTCTGATGAAAGCTATCGATGTCCGACAGATGAATGTGAATATCAATGATTGGCATTTATAGTCTCCTTTTTGTCAGAAGCACTAGCAAAGGTCACCTTCATAAGATTACGAACTGCCTCTGGATCCAGAGCGAGCTCTCCCATGATCATGAAGGTCGGCTGTGTCCAAGCGGTTTCTCCGTTCAGAAGTAGTAGATGGTGATTCACACCATATGTGAATACCTTATTGTTCACGTAAGACATAGCTCTCTGATTAGGATAACTATGCACCACATGCAGCATGTCTTTACGCGAAGTTGCACCGATTCGGATAAGCCCCTTGGATTCCAGATGGGCTTCGACCTTCCCGATAGGGAAGTTGCCTTCCTCTGGGAGCTCCATCCAGCCTTCCGAATAGATTGGTGAAGGCTTAAAGTAACTATCCTCGGATAGCGAATAATGCGGTAGCGTCATTCCACTTTCATTGGTTACTGAAATCAACACACAGAGCACAGGAACTCCGGGCAGCATGAGGTAATGCTGATTGATCGTGATCCCCCGGTTTGCTTCCTGCTTCTCCATCGAAGTGGTCAGTCTCAATCCCTTCCAGACGTTGCCGTGATCATCCATCTGCTCCGTCCAAGCTGCGCTTCTTGGCTCCTGCAACCGGCTAAATCCGCCTATGCCAGAAATACCCACACCGAGTCCACCATGCCAAGGATTCCACCAGGAACGTGGTTCAGCTTTCGGAAAGGTGCTGTCCAGCCACTCTTCTCCTTGGTGCTTCAAGGAATGCACAACGCTGCCAAAATCAGGAGCAGCTGCAATAGATAGAACTCCGTTGCTCACTGTGTAAATGGGACCCGCAGGTCCTTCTTCTATCCCACAAACAACGCTTGTTTCCGTTTGTGGAAACCAGAGGCCTGTTCGCTCTTGAATGCGATCCTCACCACGATAGACGACCCGGACCTTACGGCCAGATTCGTTGTGTTCTGGTGATTCTGTATCCTCAGTAGAGAGTTCAAAACCAGCGGAGTGCAAATTTTGTCCTCTTTGCAACTCCATCTCAGCGACACTTCGCTCCTCTTCTCCATCAGCCTGTACATACAATTCAAGGCTTCCATCAAGCGGTGTCATCTTTCGTTCGATTAGCTCGGCATGAAGTGCCCCTGCCGCAAAAGGATTTCCACCGCCGAGCGTTAGCTCAAGATGGTCATCCAACACCGGTATGACCGAATTCTGCTGTTTTAGGGCAAAGGCGCGGAATTCCGACCACTTAAGGAAGGTGTTAAGAGCAAACACCATAGTTTTTGTCCGTACGACATCTCCAGCGGAGATTCGGCCAAGATTATGCTCCAGCCCAAGCGGGTATTCCGGACGAAGCAATTTTAGCGAAGGATCCCAGCAGATTCCGCATGTGACGTTCTCTTCCTTGCAGAACAACCAGTTCTCCGTAATTTGTGCACTGTCCCAAAGACTTGGATCGCCTGAGTAAGCATCGCCCATGTCCACGTATTGGCCCTGATATGGCAAGATGAGCTGTTTACCGAAAAAGCCGAAATTCGTCAACAGATACATGTCTTCTTCCAGAATATCACTATTGGTATTGCAGACCTCACTATAAAACTCAGCGATTCCGTTGGCAAATAGCTTAGCCACTCTTTTTATCTCAAGACCCGGGAATTCTTCCGACTCGTAAAGAGATTCGAGAACCTGGCTCTCCCCTTCAGAATAGATCTTTACTTCTTTGGCCTGTTTCTTAGAGAATTCTTCTGCGAATGGCTTGCCTAACTTCGGATGGGTCAACCAGAAATTATGGCTCGAGCCGGGATATTCAATCCACATTCCATTGTCGGTATTATTAAGATGAATAGAGTAAGCGCCATTCACAGCCACCCACTGATCCCCGTTTTCCCCGCCAAAGCGGCCATGCGTTCCCTTCATTAGAACGGATAGCTTGCTTATGAAGGTGACTGCCTTCTCTCCAACCGGAACGGCCGTTACCTCAATAGCCTGTGAATAAAGACCGTATGAATTTAGGGTAAAGGGTACTTGAATAGAAGCCTTACTCTTAGCTGGAACAGTAAAGCTTACTGTACGGTCCGCCCACATCAGGAATTCGTCTTCGGGCAAATCAAAAGAAAATTCTGCTTCTGCAGCAAAATTATTCTCCACATTAAGGTACAGTTCCGAAGGAAGACCCAGATACAATTCCCGGTGTGGCAGCGCTATCTTCATTTTGAGTGGAAATTTAGGAGCAACGCCAATGCGGAATTCCGCACGCTTGCCACCGATGATCCACTTGCTCATAACAACGGGGTGTGTCTTCTTATCGTTCTGTTCTTCCCGAACTGAATCAAGCTCAAAATCACCTTCCACGATAACCGTTTCACCTGGAGCGAGTATTCGCGCAGCAGATAGAGCAAAACGGATATTTTTATCGTTCTGGCCTTCGATCTCAATAGCCAGCTCAGACGTCGAACGATTCTTGATGCGATAGCGAATCTTGTAGGTCGAACCAAACACAAGATCATGATCATCAATTTCCGTAGAGATTTCATAGTCTGGTGTATCAAGAGCGGTCAGACCGCGGCCAGTCTTCTCGAATTCCGCCCGCAAGGAGAGTTCTCCCTTTTGCCAAGTATAATCAAAGAAATCAAAGCCACGCTCCTGGCGGCCATCTGGCTGGATGGGAAGTTCACGGGTACTGTCTGCATACCAATCCAGTTCTTCAAAATAAGGAGCAAGTGCTTCCGTTTGCAATACAGTTGGAATGAAGTTCATCAGATGGACGTAATCTTCATTTTTCTCCCAAAAAAATCCGCATTTCTTATACATCGGTACGGCTTTCGTATTACCTGCCCAAGTGAACAGATCAAGACGTGGCCAGCCCGCTTCTATTGTTTGGCGAACAGCGTTCAGAATCAGATTGCGGCCAACCTTGTATCCGTGATAATCGGGCCGTACATTCAATAGCGGGACATACAATGCCCCTTCATCTTGACGGTAGTGGGCGAAGCTGCAGAAGCCGACTACCTCTTTGCCATCAACGGCAAGAAAGGCATTAAGATTGGACGAGATCTCCATCTCACGGCGCACACTGTCCTCAGTTCTCTGATTAGTGCCTCCGCCCCAGCTTTCGTTGCTGCGGTTCCACATTTCTGCGACCGCCCCAGCATAAGAAGAATCGTATTCGATAATGCGGATTTGTTCCGCAGTAGTTTTTACAGTCATGCTCTCATCTCCTTATTCCTCAAAAAAATATGAGTATGTATTCGCATAAAGTTATTGTGGATAAGCTCTCTACAACATATTGAAATAACTCCTACGAGTTCTTATTATACTATTAATTGGAAGCTCAATACGAGGTAAAAAACTCTTTCACCTTATTTTCTACATAAACTCACAGCCGGCAGAAAGCTACAAAAAAACTGCTCCTAAGAGCAGTTTGTTGATGTTAATCCACCGTCCCAACATTCTCCAAGTGTAATGAGCTTTCGGAGCTGACGCCTGCTTCCGTACTCAGAGTAGTAAGTGCTTGTTTTAGATCCTCTTTATTCACATAGACATACGGACTCTTCCAAAGAGATTCCACATGTAAGGAATTAATATGCTCTGGTTTAAGTTTAGGGAAGTTGAATAACCACTGCTGCAGATCTGCTTGAGGAATATCCGTCTTCACATTTTCACCAATGATATCCAATACATTTCCCCATTGGGACACGCCTTGGAAATTTCCTAGCTTATCCAGAATCTGCTTGATTACTTGCTGCTGCCGATCATTGCGCTGGAAATCGGAGGATTCAGCCGTTCCTTGATTCGATTTACGGTACCGTACAAAATCAAGAACTTGTTTGCCATCCAGCTTCTGCAAGCCTTTCTTTAAATCGATGTGTGTACCATCTGCCGTATCGGTATATTTCATATCCATATCGACATCTATAGTCAGTCCGCCAAGCAAATCCACGGTCTTCTGCAACACATCAAAATTCACCACAACCATGTGCTCAATCGGCAGACCGAGCAAATTGCTGAAGAACTCTTTTGTATTTGGAATAGCCTCTGTTTTGTCTTTTATGTAATGATAAGCATAATAATAATTGGCTTTGCGGGAAGGCAACGATTTAGGTTTTAGCAACAAATCCCGTGGTAAAGATAAGAAACTCGTCGACTTCGTGTCCGGATTGAAGCTGACAAGCATCAGAACATCGGTATTCATTACTCCACCACCGCCATCCCGGCTATCTACCCCGGCTAGCAGAAAAATCATAGGTTCAACCGATACCGTCTCCTTTTTTTCCTCTGGAGCAGCTGTGGGCTGGATGGTGACTGGAGCTGCCATACGCTGTATCGCATCATCCGTCTTTTTATATAAATACCCTGCATATACTCCAATCCCTATAATAGCTGCGCCTAAGACAAGACCAATGCTCGTCAGAATTTTACGGGTTGTTGTCCACTTGCGTTTGTTAGACATAATTTCCTCCACTCAGTTCCAATAGCTAATTCAATCAGTGCTTTCATCCTTATGAACTTTAACACTTAACACCATGCCAATCGCAATCATATTAGTTAGCAATGAGCTGCCTCCATAACTAATAAAAGGCAATGAAATCCCCGTCAGGGGCAGCAACCCAATATGCATCCCAAGATTAACGGAAACTTGAAAGATGAACATGGCGATAAACCCGGTGACAATATAGGTACCCGCACGGTCCCTACTATCCAGCGCAATAAAGATCATTCGGTACACGAGCAGTAAATAAAGCATCAGCAGCACGGATGAACCTATAAAACCGTATTTCCCCCCGATGACTACATAGATCGAATCGGAATACGCATATGGAATATATCCTTTTCGCAAAAAAATACCTTCACTGCCCGATAATCCTCCGGAGCCAATGGCTATCATTGCGTTTTTTACATGCCAAGATTTATCAGGATCGCTTTGCGGGTCCAAAAAAGCTTGGATTCGTGACAATTGATGGGGTTCGACAATCTTGGATAACAAGTCGAAGTTGGCATAATACAGCCATAGTATCGTGCCGATCGAAATAATCACAACACCAAGGATCAGAATCATATATAGAGCACGGATGTTACCAATCCACAGCATACTAAGTAATATGCCAGCAAAAACGAGCGCTGTACCCAAATCGGGCTGATCCATTATTAAAATAAAAGGAATTAAAAAAACGAAACAAACCGGTACTAAATCTTGAAAAAACCGCAGCTGCTGGCCCTCTCGTGTACCTAATAGATGAGCAATGAGCAGCACCGTACATATTTTAGCCAACTCGGAGGGCTGAAGCTGAAAGCTCCCAATGCTTAACCAACGCACGGCACCATTGAGGTTTTCTCCAACCAGCTTGACTAGTACGAGTAAACCTATGCCCACGCCATAAAAGAGATACGCTAACCTGCCTAATAGAATCTTATAATCTACCAAAGCAATGAATAACATGGGTAGGCAAAATAAAGAAAATAAATACAAATAACTTATGTAAAGACCGTCTAACCGCGTATCCGTAGTCGCTTCATAAATAGCAACAGTACCCACGCCAACTAAGCAGGTGGTGAGAAAAAGTACGGATCTGTCCAGCTTTGCAATTTTGGTAGAGATGAGCATAAAACAACCTCTATTTAATTTCTGTAGTTTTCTTGTTGTGCTGAGCACTTTTACTTCTTTTTTTCACATTGAAGCGCTACGGATGACTAGATTGAATGATTACCTCAGATCAAATTTGCCCTGATACGCTTTCTTCGATAACAGCTTCAGTTTATCTTCACTTAGCGTATAGATATCCAGACCATTCCCAGCCTCACCCAATGACCAGCCCAGCGCGAGCTCCTTATGGCCATCTTCATCAACATCAAAGAATCCGGCATAATCTAGACCATACCCAAACCCCTCAACCTCGGAAATCTTCTGCCAAGCTTCATTTTCCTGCCTCAACAACATTGCTTTTATAGTATATCCTTTGTTTTTACTGTACTCATACACAACCACAGCTTCGTCAATTCCGTCTCCATCCATATCGCCAAAAGAGATGGCATTATCCTCTTGTCCCTTCATCGGAGTTATCAATTGAGCTTTGTCTGGAAGCCACTTAATAAATTCCTGGCTCGTTTTGTCTCGCTCCAGGCTTGCTTCTGATGATGGAGGTTTAATCAGCTCTCCGGGTGTTGCCGGGACTCCGCATCCTCCGAGCAAAAATAAAGTTGTAAACAGGGTACCAATTTTCATGAATTTGCCCGGCATTTGGATCATCGACTCCTCGCTTGTCCGCATATATAGTATTTTATCTGTGAAAGAGATGAAAGTGGTTATGAAATAGTTAAATTTGAATTCTTATTCTATCGGTAAGTCAAATTGGACAATCGTTCCTTTGCCTAAAGTGCTGCTTATTCGCAGCTCTCCATGATGCAATTTAATGATCTGTTCCGAGATGGATAATCCCAAGCCGCTGCCCGAAGCCTGTTGATCCCCTTTGTAAAATTTTTGCCGCACATTCTCTAAATCCGTCTCTGCGATACCTGAGCCTGTATCCTCTACAGAAATCACGACTTTCCCTGGAACCGTTTGGGCGCTGATTAAAATCCGATCTGATGAACCAGTAAATTTGATTGAATTATCAATGAGATTAATCATGACTTGCTTCAAACGATTCTCGTCAGCTTGAATTACTGGCAGATGTTCTTCTATTTTCACTTCTAGTGAGATGCCTTGTCGGGTCGCTCTAGGGGTAAGTTGTCTGCCGATATGCTGCAGCAGTTCTGTTAGATCCACTGATGTGAAGTGAACGGCAATTCTTCCGTTATCCAACTTAGAGAAATCCAACAATTCATCCACCATATGAGTTAACCTGTCACTTTCGGATTCAATAATATCAAGCCCATCATAAAATAGAGGTTGATTACTCACCTCACTCGCCTTTAAGGTAATTGCCCAACCTTTGATCGAGGTCAAGGGTGTTCGCAGTTCATGGGATACGGAAGCGATAAAATCATTCTTAAGCTGTTCACTCTTGGAGATTCGGCTTGCCATCATATTTAACGTATCCGCCAATGAACCAAGCTCATCTTGATAGCGCTTATGCACTCTGATGCTGAAATCTCCTTCGGTCATCTGGTCTGCTGCCTGCTTCAGATCTTTAATTGATCTGGTTATGGTCCAAGACAGCAATAATCCAAGTAAGGTGACAATGCCAATAACGATTATCCCCACCCCGATCAGTAAAACCGTAATATGTTTAACTGTATGTATAGTTTCCGTTAAGGACGTGATAAATCTGACTCCCCCCACTATGTTTCCATTAGCCTGCAAGGGATAAGATACCGCGTAAATTGCTTCCTCTGTGTTAGGGTCCGCACCTTTCCAACTGCCGGGCTGCCCTTTTATTGCTGCTTGTACATCTATGTACTCAGTCATAGTTAGATCGCCTTGAAGTCCATTTGAGTCCTGCAACAGCCAGCCTTCAACATTAATAATCTGCACCTGTGCATCAGAATGACTCGCAAAACCCTTCAGTAACCTATCCGATTGTTCCACCAGATCCTGGTCCCCAAAGTATTGCTGAAAAAAAGAAGCCGATAGCTCTGCTTGATTCATCAAGGTTTCCTCTATGTTATGAAAATAATAATATCGCACAGATACATTAAGAATGATTTCAAGAATGAGCACAGTAAGACAAATGAGTATAAAATAGCTTCCTACTAATCTTTTCTGAATCCCCATTCTTCAACCATCCTTTCTAAAGCGGTAACCGAGCCCCCATACCGTCTCAAGCCAATGCGGATTAGAAGCATCAACCTCAATTTTCTCTCTTAACTTACGCACATGAACATCCACCGTTTTGGGATCTCCAATATAATCCTCTCCCCAGACAAGATTCATTAATTCATTTCTAGAGAGTGCTGTATCCGGATGCTCCAGAAAGGTTTTCATCAACTGAAATTCCTTCGGAGTTAATTCAATGCTGTCATCCTGCTTAAACATCTTGTTCGCGTTCAAATCCAGCCGGATCGGTCCAGCTTGAAGTATAGTTCTTTGCGGCTTTAGAGCGGATTCTGTACGGCGCAAAATAGCTTTAATACGTGCTACCAATTCTAATGGATTAAAAGGTTTAACAATGTAATCGTCAGCACCCATTTCAAGGCCATTGATTTTGTCCAAATCCTGTCCACGTGCGGTTAAGAAAATGATGATGACCCCAGCGTCTTTCTCTCTTAGCTTTCGGCATATTTCGAACCCATTAGAATCAGGCAACATGATATCCAGAACCATAACATCTGGACGGCTCACCTCAAAGCTCTGCAATGCTTCTTCTCCACAAGCAGCTTCACTAACCACAAACCCATTATTCGTTAAATTTATAGATATAAAACGTCTAATATTATCGTCATCTTCCACAATAAGCACATGATTGCGATCAACAGTATCCACGATTTCCACCCCTATTACCCAGAGTCTAAACAAGTAAAAAAACAAAAAAACTCTCCCGGTAAAGAGAGAGTCTTGTCTCGGATCCCTATAATTAAATCACAAGTGGATATTACTCTAAATCGCTATAGTTGTCAAAAATCTAATCCAGATACACAGCCTTGCCGGTCTGCGCCGATTCATAAATAGCTTCCAATATTTGCGAAACGACAAAAGCCTGTTCAGGAGTTACAACCGGGTCTTTATCCTGTTCAATCGCTTCAATCCACTTTCTTAATTCTATATCCGGAGCACTTTCAGCTTTTCCTTCATAATAGGCAACACCGCCTGCCCCAAGCTCAATTTTATTGGTGTACAGCTTGCTGAATTTCTCTCCGTTAATTCTAAGTCCGTCCTTCATATCTGCGCCTGCTTCCGTCCCACTTAAGCTGCATTTCGCTTCATGTATGTCTAGTGAATTCAGAGCCCAGCTCGCTTCCAGCATGATTGTTGCACCATTCTCCATTACGACCATTCCAAAGGCTGAATCCTCTACGGTGAACTTTTTAGGGTCCCACGGTCCCCATGCGTTGGCGGCTTCTTCTTTTTGTGAAAGTTCATGATATTTAGTGCCCAGCACAACTTTTGGTTTATAGTTATCCATCATCCAAAGGGTTAGATCCAGCGCATGGGTTCCGATATCGATAAGCGGACCGCCGCCTTGTTTCTCTTCATCAAGAAATACTCCCCAGGTCGGTACGGCTCTTCGTCTGATGGCATGTGCTTTTGCAAAATAAATATGACCAAGCTCTCCGGACTCACAAGCTTTTTTCAAATATAAGCTGTCTTCTCTGTACCGGTTGTCATATCCAATGGTCAGCTTCTTGCCTGTACGTTTCGCTGCTTCAACCATTCGTTTGGCATCTGCCGCCGTCTTAGCCATTGGTTTTTCGCACATCACATGTTTTCCGGCTTCTAGAGCAGCGATTGATATTTCCGCATGGACATCATTAGGCGTAAGCACATGAATAATATCAATGGATTGATCTTTTAATAGTTCAGTGTAATCCGTATAGACAGTAGCTTCATTATTTCCGTATTTCTCCGCTGCCTCATCAGCACGTTCTTTAATAATGTCACAGAAAGCCACGATCTCAACCTTACTTTGTCTGCTCAAGCTTGGAAGATGTTTGCCATTCGCAATACCACCACATCCAATAATCCCTACACGAAAAACCTTACTCATATCCTTCACCCTCACCTCTAATGGATTTGTTTGCTGTTTCGATAAGTTGCCGGTGTCATACCTAACCGCTTGCGGAAGACAATATGCAAATAGGTAGCATTGGTAAACCCTTCCGACTGTGCGATTTGTTCTATCGGATAATTGCTTTCTTCAAGCTTGCGGCAGACCGCTTGCAATCGAATATCCTCAAGCGCCCTACTGAATGATTGTTCTGCATTTACTTGCTTAAACACCCGCTGCAGCTGCCTTGAACTAATATTTAGCTTTTCCGCAACATTTTCTAAGGTAACCGTTCCTGAATAATTCGCTTCCATATATTGCATTGCGTATTGATACCGGTAAGTCAGCATATCTCTAACCGGCGCCTCCGTGCGGATCCCGCCTGAATCATACGCTCTAACGGCTTTTAGTAAAATACTGATCACAAGATGCTTAATTGAAGTATAATATCCGGTCAACTTCCCATCGCATGCTTCGTACGCTTCTCGAAAACACTTCATAGCCCCGTGATAGTCTTGTGCTGGAACCAAGGGTAAACACTTCAGCTTCTCCACACAGGTCTCAGCTTCCGCAACCTCCCAAAGATCAGCATCATCCCTGATCCTCTTTTTGATGTCAACATGCAGACATAGCTCTTCCATGGATTCATCAGCATCTGCCTCTTGACGATGCATAACACCTGGTCCGGTTAGATAGAACATTCCTTCTGAAAGAGGATATTTTTGATCCCCAAGAATGACTTCTCCCTTCCCGCGCGGAATGAAATGAAATTCAAATTCAGAATGATTATGGAACTCGACTACTCTGCCCGGTGGAAAAGATGTCAAATGAAATCTAAACACTGTAATCTCGTAATGTCCCCATAAAATCGTGATATCCAATCTTTCAAGCATGTCCTGCTTCTCAAACATCATCTCATAGGGAAAGCTGCTCAACGTTAAGTCCTCCCAATCGGAATTACACAGCCTTCTTTAGCCGAACGGTTCGCCGCCTCCATTAATCTGGTAAGCTCAACTGCCATTTCAACATTTTGAGTGGCAAGTGTATTATTTTGGATATGATCAACCCATTGATGGAAGGCGCTTTCACGATTGCATTGCAGGGCTACTTCTTTCCAGCCTTCTTCTTTATCTGTGGATTTGTTCGTTCTAAGAAGAAGCTTATTCTCTGGTGTTCCGTAAAGCAGCGTTCCTTCAGTTCCATGCACCTCGATAGTAAACGGCGAATGACTATTCACGAAACCAGCCTCCACCACACCAATCGCTCCTGAATCCGTAAATAGTGTCACTAAGGCATTATCTTCCACTTCTTTACCGGTTACATAACCAAAATTAGCACTTACCCCAGTCACATCTTGATCTAAGAAAAGCTTCGCCAAATACATGGGATGACAGCCCAGATCAATCAAAGCTCCGCCTCCACATTGCTCCAAGCTAAAGAAATGATCAGGAAGCCAGCTTTCCGTTGCTCCGTTATGGGATAAGCGAACTCTAACGTAAGTAATCTTGCCGAGCAGTTCCTGACTTAGAATCTCTTGAATAGTTAATGTATAGCCGTCATTTAAACGAGGCAAGGAGACCGTTAGCTTCACTTTGTTCTCGTTAACTTCTGCGATGATTGCGTTAACTTCTTTTAACGTTGGGGCAATAACTTTTTCTGTGAAAATATGTTTACCCGCTTTGGCCGCAGCCATGATTACGTCTCTATGCATATTCGTTGGTGCATCCACGATAACGGCATCTATATCCTCTTGCGCAAGCAGATCATCCAGTGATTCGAAATAAGGAATATTCAAGCTTTCCGCAGCTTTGTTCCCACGCTCTACGTTTTCGTCCCAAACTGCAGCTAATACGGTATCTTCATGCTCCTGAGCTTGCTTGGTATAATCCCATGCATGCACATGCCAATAGCTGAGCTTACCAATTCTAATGGTCATTTACTTGTGCCTCCCGTATATATGTTATTCTGACATCTGCTATAAAAATAACACATAATAAACAGCTTTTTTAGTAGGAAAATGCGACAAAACATATATAATATTACGACACATAAAATCCGGAGTGAAATACGATCAAAAAAAAAGAAACCCTTGCTATGAAAGCTAAAGGTTTCTTTATACTTGGCTTAATGGGTAAGTGGCTTATTATATCCTTTGTCATCAAAGGGTTGCAATTTCTCAAACCACTTCTTTTTCAATAGTTTAAGCTCCCAGCGCACGTCAGTTAAGTCTTCTGACTCCTTCTGCTCTAATACCTCATAGCTGAAAGCTTCTGCTCCAAGTTCCTTCCAGTCCTTTTGCAGCTCTGCATTCGCAAATCTGCCCATATCTAATTGCATCTGTATAGTCATCCATTTATTCTTCAGGTTGGGATAGCTGTCAACGAATATTTTTCCGCTTATTTTGTTTGTAATTTGAATAGCACCCATGTAAGTCTTGAGCTGCTTATATTGCTCCTGAAGTTCTTTACGTTTGCTTTTGTCCATTATGATTCATGATTCTCCTTCCACAAACAATTCTGCTAAATTTCAGTACCCCATTTCTTTTAATAAACGGGACAATACCGAAAGTCGTTCTCCAATCATTTCACCATCATCACTAAGCGCCTGGGCGAACAGCTTAATATCATTATCAATCATGGGATTGTCTGCACAGACAGATACACTCATTGCATCTCCTTGCAGCCCAACACGATCAATCATAGGGCTCTCGGGATCATACATTTTTGGAAAACGATAGGCCTCTTGAAAATACAAACTACTTCTGCAAATCAAAATTGCCAGGTCAAGCACTCTGTGCATTGGCAGCTCTTCGGACTGTCTCGACCATTTGTCCCCTGTATGTCTCCATACCTTTGCTGAGATGTCGACCTTTCCTCTATCATTCCATTGAGCTAATCCTAGGGACAGACCTTTTGCATCTGTGTCCCCGGCGTAGCGGCCATCAACCTGCTCGTAATTTTCTGACACGATTACAGGTTTATGTTTTAGAGTTGTTGGAATTTTCATGATTAGTCACTCTCCATTTTATGATTTACTAATTTACTCATTTACTAAATTACTAATTTACTAAATCTAAGATTCATATTACCCGGCAAAAGATCATCTGTCAAACGACATTACACCCGTTTTATCCAACAAAACAAAAAATCCCTCTGCGCGCAGCAAAGGGACTGTTATTTTTATGAAAAATATATCTCTAGCTTAAATGATCACTCACATTACACAACCAAACCATATGGACGGAATCAGGTCCCCAATAGTCTTCCACTACTTTATAAGGTTTCCCAAATTTACGTTGCCACCTGATTTGTGCACGTTTATAACCGCTGTCCAGACAAAACCGCTCTACCCCTTGCTTTTTTAGAAATATCATCATTTCCTTAATTAAGGCTGAACCCACACCTTGACCCTGATAACTTGGCATAATGTATAGACTGCCCAATTCCCCTATTTCATCTAACTGATGATCCGTGCAGGTTTGAATATCTTCGCCACAAGCTCCAAAGGAAATCGTACCGACCACCTGCTCTTCTATTTTTGCAAGAAGGAAGTAAGGCTCCGCAGTTGTAGTATCCAGTGAAGTCATCACCATTTGCTTTTTATGATCTATTTCACTTTGGATATCGTCTTGTAAATGATCAAGCCCTTCTTTTTCAAAAGCATCTGGGATTGAAATTTCAAAAACAGAGCATGTGGATTCAAAATCATCTGGAGAAAGTGTGCTTATGGCCATTTGATTACTCTTATTCATTGATTCGTACACCTCTTCTATTCCCGGCCGGAATTCTTAAAAATCCTGCAATAATATACTATCAGCATTCAGACTGAAAGGTTTATA
Organism: Paenibacillus sp. FSL R5-0928; assembly: GCF_037970385.1. Lineage (NCBI taxonomy): Bacteria > Bacillati > Bacillota > Bacilli > Caryophanales > Paenibacillaceae > Paenibacillus > Paenibacillus sp. FSL R5-0928. Next base: position 4,568,226 of record NZ_CP150225.1, read on the forward strand.
TTCATAGAACTACTTTACTGGAGGTCATCATGAATATATTGTCCTTTCTGATCTATTGCGTTGTCGCTACATTTACACCCGGTCCTACCAATATTGTTATTCTTTCTTCCGTGCAACATTCCGGGGCTAAAAAATCAATGGGGTATGTATACGGATCCACGCTGGCTTTTGGCTTATTACTTATCATTTCTACTCTGCTGAACCGTGTTCTAGTAGAAATCATCCCAAATATCCTGTTCATTATGCAAGTCATTGGGAGTTTATATATGCTCTACCTTGCTTATAAAATCTTTAAAATGGGTTCAATGGAAGACCAGCCTGACCCCAATGCCAATTTCCGCTCAGGCGTGCTTATGCAGCTTGTGAATCCTAAAGTGCTAGTATTTACACTAACGGTCATTCCCAACTACGTAATGCCATTCTATACCTCTTCGCTTGCCTTGTTTATGTTTGTTATAATTATAACTGTGATCGGATTTTTTGCATTTACGACATGGGTTGTTTTTGGGACAATCTTCAGAACATTTATGAAAAATCATCAAAAAGTTCTAAATACCGTGATGGCACTGTTTTTAGTATACTCAGCCATTATGATATCGGGAATCCTATAAAGTCGCGGAGGTTAAGAACGTGGAGAGATTTAACTATAAAAAGTCAGCAGAGATCCTGTCCTTATCCGCCAGCCTTACTGATTTCACCTATAAAAAACATTGCCATGAGGAATATGCACTCGGTGTGACCCTTCGTGGCATTCAGCAATATAATCTTGACGGTAGTTTGCAATCCTCTCATAAAAATGGCGTAATGTTGTTTAATCCAGAACAAACGCATGATGGCAATGCGTATGATAAAGGTGGCATTGATTATGTCATGCTTTATATTAAGCCAACCCTAATGCGAGAGATACTAGATAAAAAAGAACTCCGCTTCGCCACTCCTATCTTATACGATGACAAATTGGCGCAGTGCATATTAGCCCTAAACCATGCCATCCAGAATGGCAAAGAGGAGTCTTTGTGCAGTGAACTGTTATTCACTCTGCTTCATTTAGTATCTAATACTGAAATAGTTACCGATCGTAGAACGAATAATAAATTTCTCAAAAAAGCAAAGGAAATGATGTACTGCAGTTTAGACCATGTGCTGAAGCTGGACGATCTCTGCACAGAATTTGGTCTGTCCAAATATCAGTTTATTCGCGAGTTTAAGACACATACAGGAATATCGCCCTATCAATTTTTCTTAAATTGCAAGGTAGAGCGTGCCAAGCAGTCCATTGAGAGAACCAAGGATATCTATGCAGCTGTTGTAGATTGCGGATTTGTGGATCTAACTCATCTGAACAGGCATTTTAAGAGCGTGTTCGGAATAACGGCACATGAATATCGGTCACAGCTGTAAGATTTGCCCTCCTACCATTGTCCAGAGCACTTTAAATTCATCATCCAAGAGGACCAGGTCAGCATCTAAGCCAGTGGTTATCGTCCCCTTTTGTTGAAGTTCAAGAATATTAGCAGGTGTAGTTGAAGCCATTTGTACGGCATCTGTCAGCGAAATTCCAGTTTCGACAGTATAACGTAAGGCTTCATTCATGGTAACTGTACTGGAGGCCAGCGTGCCATCTTCCAATCGCGCTATGCCCCCAGATACCGTAACCTGATGTCCTCCAAATATATAGTTCCCATCCCCTAACCCCATTGCTTGTAACGCATCTGTGATCAAGACCATTCCTTCTGGTCCTTTCATGGTATGCATCAATCGGATAATTGCAGGATGCAGATGGACATTATCCACAATAGCTTGCAGGCTTACATGTTTCTCTTCGAAAGCGGCAACCACAATCCCCGGATCTCGATGATGGATCGGCCGCATGCCATTAAAACAATGCGTAACATGACTTGCCCCAGCGGCAAAAGCTTGTTTGGCTTCCTCATATGTGGCATCCGAATGAGCAATTGCTATCACCACTCCCCGTTCCTTCAAAAAGGAAAGAAGCTCCATGCCTCCCGGCAGCTCAGGAGCAATCGTAACCATTTTAATGAGTGATCCAGCTTCTTGGAAAATGAGCTTCATTTCTTCTAAGTTAGGATGCCGCAGATACTTTTCATTTTGCATTCCTTTTCTCTTGGGGTTTAGATAAGGTCCCTCTAAGTGAATGCCTGCGATCTTTGCTCCCACTTCATGCCCAATTACACGTTTGACACTACGAATCATCTCTAAAAGATCTTCCATCGTAGAACTCACAGAGGTAGCCAGAAATGAGGTGCAACCAGATGCTGCGCAAGCCTTCGATACTTCTTGAATACTCTCTGCAGTACCGTCCATCATATCAAACCCGTTAGCACCATGAATATGCACATCTATCATTCCGGGCACTAACAAATGCCCTCCGCCATCAATCCGTTCATACTCACCCTCTGGAATAGAGGTATCTCCTGAGTCTATCCTCATCACTTTTCCTTCAGAAATCCATACATTGGCCGCTGAAACTATACTATTCTGAAGCACTACTTGTACATTTTGCAAAATATAAGTCATAAACGTTCTCCTCCATTTCGTTATCACTCTTGATTTCGAACCTCTTCAGCTTCATCTTGACACTCAATAACTGTGATGTTCTTCTGATCTAGAACTTCTCTGATCTCGATTGGAAGCTCTCGATTTGTAATTAAAATATCAATGAAGTCAAAGTCTAGCCGATAAAAGGATTTGGCATTAAATTTGGTGTGATCGGCTACTAAAATCACTTGATCAGATCTTCGAGCCATTTCTCTTTTTACCCGCGCATCTTCTTCATAAGGATAATAGAGCCCATCAGCACAGATCGCCGACGCTCCAATAAAGGCTTTATCCGCACGAATTTCACTAAGTTTATCGATAATGGAAGAACCATATAACAAGCGGTTTTTCACATTCAAGTAACCACCAAGTACATAAATTTGCAGATCCTCACGATGGGATAAAATCCCTACATTATCTATTGAATGCGTGACAACCGTAATATCCTGTGCACTAATTTGTTCAGCAACAAACTGTACAGTGGTCGATACGTCTAAAATCACAGTCTCACGATCTTGGATAAGCGCGGCTCCGATCTTCCCTATTCTCTGCTTACTCTCGGATTCATCGATCAAACGATCCTGGTAAGATAATAATTCTTTTTGTAATTCTGGTAACGCTAGACCGCCATGCGTCCGAACAACGACGCCCTCTTGTACTAACCTAACAATATCCCGTCGGGCAGTATCTCTTGAGACTTCAAATTGCGTACAGATATCTTGAACACTCATTGCTTGGTGTTGTTTCAAATATTCGAGTATTTTTAATAATCGTTCCTCTTGATACATAAGGTAATCCACCTCCTAAAGTCATCATAAGTCATTTAATAAGTATTTACAAGCGTTTATGAGTATATGATTAAGCATATGTAAGTATTAATACGTAAAAAAAGACGAAAGCCAGATGAATGTGCATCCGCTAACGCCTTTTTAATTTTATTTTTTTAGGATTTACTTCACAATGTCACTTCACATTGCGGTTCCAGCTTTTTTGTATTTTTCGAATAAAAACAATCTGGCCCACATGATAAGCATTATGGGTTGTTACATTTCCGAGTACTTCCCACCATTTACTGTCTGGGAATCCTTGAACATCAGCTTCCAATTGTTCTTTCTTAATCAATTCCTGCCAATGTAAAAGAACCTCTAAAAGTTGTTTTTGCAACGCTTCGAACGTTTTCTCTTCTGCAACGACAAAGGTATTATTATTATCCACTGAAGGAACCGCATGAACACTGGCTTCTTTATACCTAGTTTGCCAAGTTTCATTCCAGTAAAGCAGATGCTGCACAATCTCAGCAATACTATTGCTTTCTTCCGTTACCTTCCAAAAAGCTTCTTCTTCACTTAAGTCTTTAACCGCCACTTCAAAGGGCACATACCAACTCGGATCATTTGCATTGGCCAGCAACTGGTTGGCTAGAACATCATAAGCATGAAACATTCTTCCTTCCCCCATTTTCCAGATAGATTATAAGCAATTTAAGTACCGCAGAATGTACGATATGGACATGCGGATTCCTCAGGAAGTGCCGAGTATTCCTCTTGTTCAGGGGAGTAGGCGTATGGGTTAGACAATGCTTGAAGTAACCTCTCCATCACATCGTAATCTTTCCGCTCTACCGCCGCCTCAAGCGCTTCTTCCACACGATGATTCCGCGGAATAATCGCAGGATTACTGGTACGCATCAGCTCCTGTGAAGAGGATTGTGATTCCTGCTGCCTGCTAAGGCGCGCCTGCCACAGCTCATTCCATTGCTTAAATTCAGGAGTGCCAAACAGATCAGCATCTTCCATTACGCCTAAAGTTAAAGACCGAAATGTATTAGTGTAGTCAGACCGATATTTTTGCATCAGTTCAAGGAGGGTATCAATCAGAGCAACATCCTCTAACTCTTCGTTAAAGATTCCCAGCTTCGCTCTCATTCCCGTTAGCCAATATTGATAGGACCGCTCCGAAAAATCTGAAATTGCCTCCTCAGCCAGCTTAATCGCCTGTGCCTGATCGTCAGCCAGCAATGGCAAGAGAGTCTCGGCAAATCTGGCGAGATTCCATGCGCCAATCCCGGGTTGATTGTGGTAGGCATAACGACCTTGCTGGTCTATGGAACTAAATACTGTCTCAGGATTGTACACATCCATGAAGGCACATGGACCATAATCAATCGTTTCTCCGCTAAGGGCCATATTATCGGTATTCATCACTCCGTGAATAAAACCTACAAGCTGCCATTTGGCAATTAGCGCTGCTTGACGTTCCATTACTTCCCGAAGCAGAACAAGATATGGATTATCTTCCACAGGAGCTTCTGGATAATGTCTTTGCAATGTGTAATCAGCCAGAATACGCAGATCCTCCACAGTCCCCCATGCAGCAGCATATTGGAAAGTTCCAACACGCAAATGACTCGCCGCGATCCGGGTCAAAACCGCCCCCGGCTGTTCCGTTTCCCGGATTAGCGACTCCCCTGTTGCTACCACCGCCAAGCTGCGAGTCGTAGGAATCCCGAGTCCATGCATAGCTTCACTGATGATATATTCGCGTAACATCGGCCCAAGCGCTGCCCGGCCATCGCCACCACGAGAGTATGGGGTTCTTCCCGCACCCTTCAACTGAATATCTACACGATCACCTTGAGGGGTGATCTGTTCGCCCAGCAGCACTGCTCGACCGTCTCCCAACATGGTAAAATGTCCGAATTGATGTCCAGCATAAGCTTGAGCAAGCGAAATGGTACCTTCAGGAACTTCGTTGCCGGCAAGAATCCCAAGACCCTCCTTACTCTGTAGTGCTGTGCTATTCAGCCCTAGAGTAGCAGCCAATGGTTCATTAAAAATAATCAGTTCCGGTTTACGCACAGGCGTTGGCTTAATTCTTGTAAACATTGATTCCGGCAGATGAGTATAACTGTTCGCAAAATTCCAGCCTATATCTATTTTCTCTGTCATATTATCTCCTTTTTATACCCTCAGTCTATGCCTTTATTAACTCAGAATAAGTTATGTTAAAATTTAATGCAAATCTTCTCGCAGATCTATGTTTTGCCGAAGTGTTACAAAGACCGCCCGGCTTCCTGCCATTTTATGCAGGAAACCGGGCGGTCTTAATTATGATGTTCTATCTTGTTTTCAACTTATTTGGAAGCTAATTCGCTCCGCCTTTGGAGAGCATAATATTGAGAATGGTCTTGTCAGTATCCGCCAGCCCTTCCTGAACCAAACGCTCCATGTTGCGGATGGTATCTTCCACCTCTTCGAAAATCACACCATCCTTGGTTGTAGGAGCAATGTTGTTCATAGCTAGTGTGGCTGCCTGGATCGCCGTATTGGTGGAGGTGGAAATCTTCAGCGCACAGGTAGAATTCGCACCGTCACAGATCATCCCTGACAAAGAAGCAATCGTATTCTGTATCCCATGCTTGATCTGCTCAAGACTGCCGCCCATGAGATAAATGATCCCGCTATTTGCTCCTACTCCCCCTGCAATCCCTGAACCACATAATGGGGACAAACGCCCGATATAATGTTTGATGTGCACAGTGACCAGATTGCTCAGTGCAAGCGCCCGAGCTAGCATTTCTTCATCTTTGCCCAGCAATTCCGCCAGAGCTATAACGGGAAGCGTACAGGCGATGCCTTGATTACCACTGCCCGCAGTTGTCATCACAGGCATTGCACTGCCATCCATTCGAGCATCTGAAGCCGCTGCAGTGGCCGCGATAATTCTGTTCGCTACATCATTGCCGAACAGATTCACCGCAGATTGCTGATTCATTTTCTTGCCTACTTGCAAGCCATAATCACCTCGCAATCCCTCATCAGAGATCGCTTTGTTCATCCGCGCTCCTTCCAAGAGAAAGCTAAGCTCTGAAAAAGGAGCGGTACAGATAAACTCGAATATCTGATCAACTGAGCCCGCATACTCTTCCGTGTCGGAAAGACTAGGCTTGCCACAGTCGGCTTTTGAATTCCGGGGTGTTATTTTCTCCCCGTCCAGAGCCAAATATTCTATATGGGTGTGCTCTCTGGCAATAATGGCAGTCGCCGTATGGTTCTGCGTAAACAACTGGGCTTCAATATATAATTTCTCAGGAGTGTCCTTTATCTCCACTTTTAGCAGCTTTCTATCCAGCAGGTCATTTGCCATCTTCAACTCAGCCTGTGTCAGACCTGACAGAATTTCCAGTTCCTTGTGAGAACGGCCGACCACCGCTCCAAGGGCTGCTGCGATGGGCAGGCCTGTCTGGCCTGTCCCGGGAATGCCCACTCCCATTGCATTTTTGATAATATTACCGCTGAGATGCAGCTGAATCCCCGTAATTTCTTCCTCGAGAAGCTCTGCCGCCAAGGAGACGGCATACGCAACTGCAATCGGCTCCGTACAGCCTTCTGCCGGTACGACTTCCTTGTGTAAAATTTCCAATAAGTTGCTCATGTATGCATTTCCCCCTTCTCTCTCCTGTTGGAGTTATTTATATATAGTAACTCAGAGAGAAGTTTCAGGGAATCCTTTTTCTTAGGAATCACTCCTTCATCCCCCTAATATAGTGTAGGAAAGAAAGGCGGGATGCACGTGAGTAAGAGGAATGAGCAAGGGCAAAGGGCGATCTTTCTAGCTGCAGTCTGCGGGCAGACCTATACACAATTTTCAAATATAGATGGAGTTTTCGTCATTCCATTAGATTATCAGCTATGTCATCCCATTGAAGCACAATCCTTCAATAATGTATGGGAACGTTTCGGCTTTATTTTGGAGTCTCCACAAGAGATTATTATTGCCTTTCGGGGAACCAGTACGACGACCAATTGGATATCCAACGTCCTCGCTTCACAGGAACGGTTCAAATATCTTAAAGAAGACTCTCTCACCCATCGTGGCTTCACCAACATTTATTCTTCAGCTCGGGATGGCATCTTCTCTACGCTCTCCAAGCTATCTCCCGACAAGACCTTATACATTACGGGCCACAGCCTCGGTGCAGCGCTCGCCACCTTATGTACCTTAGATATTGCGGCAAATACCTCTTACACCTCACCTAACCTCTATACTTATGGTTCCCCACGGGTAGGCGATCCGGACTTCGTTAATATTTTCAAACAATATGTGCAGAAGAGTTACCGGTATGCCAATCTTTTTGATGTTGTAACCTACGCACCTCCGCATGTCTATAAGCTCCCCAAACGGGAAAAAAAGTATTATTACAATCATGTCCACACTTTTAACTCACTGTCTTTCCAAAATGGATCTACAAGTGGTAATCACGTAATCAGCAGCTATTTCGCCGAGCTCTCCAAGCTCCAACCGGAATTCGCTCAAGAATTATGTATAACGAACCCTGGATTCTGTCCACTCGTGGCTACGAAAGCAGAAGTATAATGTGAACACAAAAAGGAGGTGCCCAACAAGCCATAAGCTGGCTGCCGAAACACCTCTTTTCTTCGTATGATTCGATGCCATCAGCAGTTACAAAGTCACTAACGGACTCCATTGACACTAACAGCAGTATATTTCCACTTTAAGAATTCCATCGGACTCCATGGCCACTATTGGCATAAAAAACACCTAATATAAGTCACTTTCTAACGAATAGCTGCACTGGAGTCCGAAACGCTGCCCAAAAGGCGATTATTCAGCAATTAACGTCATCTGGGTCCGAAGCCGGTACGAATGAAACTAGATCAGAATATAAAATAAACTAATACCACACCCAGGACTAACAGAATAAGTGAAACTATGTGCTGTTTCGTATGTTTTAGAAATTTCCAGTCGATGAACGACTGAAACCCTATTGCTACTACTATAACTACAATCCAAAACCATTTTATAACCGTACCCTCTGGGCCATCGGCAATTATTATCACAATCCCCGTAATTAATCCCACAAGTGCAAGTATAAGCTTCCCTTTTATATTAAGCTCATAACCGTCTTCAGGAAGTTTTTCTTTGTCCGGGCCAACAATCCATATCCTTAGAAATAGATTAGAAAAAGCAAGTATTATAAGTATAAGTCCAATTTTCACTTTCGTTCACCTCCACCCTTATATAGAATTCATTCGTATTTATTTCTGATCATTAGTTCTTTGATTTCTTTTAACTCATTTAATATTTCTTTTGATAGTTGCGTACTTCTAGAGTTATCGATGCCTACTTTAATCACAAATATTCCAAGCAACAAATAGATGATTAGCATTACGATGATCCCCAATTTACGTTCACTCCTCTTTTTTTGTATATTTCCTTAAAGATATTGTTAGCATTAGATTAATATTATTCCCATGATACCATAATAAGGATATCTAATTAACACTCAGGAGCTTGCCGTTGGCTTGACAAATGATCAGTATATTCGATAAAGTATATTATATCTTGATAATCAAGATAATTGATTTGCGAGATTTTTTCCATGAGGGAACGCGATTAATCTTAACTGAAAAGAGGGAACACAATGGCAGTACTTATTCTATACGCTACAAAATCTGGAGCAACAGAACAATGTGCAAAAGTATTATCAGAAGAGCTACCTCAGAGCAAAATTTGCAATATCGAACTAGAAAAGCCAGATATCGAGGCATTTGATAGCATTATTTTAGGGGCAGGAGTAAGAGATGAAAAAATATATAAAGCCATTCGTGACTTTATCAAAAAAAATAAAGATGAGTTACTGACTAAGAAGATGGGCTACTACATTTGCAACGAGAAACCCAAGAAAACCGAAGAATTAATAGAGAAAAATTTCCCTGATGATCTGAAAGAAGCTGCGATTTGTATTGAATCTTTTGGAGGTTATAAGGCCTATAAGGCTCCAAAGGAAGGTACTGATCAGCTCAAAGGGATATTGGTAGATAAAATAAAAGAATTCTCACAAAATTTCAAATAAAAAATCCTGTTACCAAGACGAAAATCTTGATAACAGGATTCTTTTTTTATATACGTTTATTGCGCCTTGAGGGTCACTTCAAACTTCGCACCGACATCACCTACAAATACAATTTTGCCGTTGCTAGGAAGTTTGACTTGCTTAAGACCGCTAATGGTAAAGTAATTCACACATACACCATTCTCATCATAGACGGCAAAGGAACTCTTGGTTGGCAGCTCTACTGTCATTATCTTACCTGTTGCCGTTTCAGGAACTCCATACCATCTAGCATATCCATCTGATTGGATCGTTACCATAGATTGCGGGCCTGCATAAATCGGTTTAACCGCATCTTGATGTATAAATAATTGATTGCCAATCTTTAAATACTCCACACCATTTTTATTTTCAAAAATAAGATCCGCAAGATCGCGCCCAGCGATGGTTGGGATTTGCACGGTCATTTCTGCTTTATTAGGTCCAGTTATTTTATTCGAGCCCATATAACCAGGTGCGTCAGGGAACATAGCGATTCCAGCTACCGGCATACTCATGTAATATTGGGAGCTGTACTTCTCGCTGACATCAAAATACAATTTCCCTTGACGCTGCTGCCATGCAGTAATGACCTCTTGAGATAGGGCATTAGGTTCAAGCTTCTCAGCTGCATATTGGGTAACGGCAGTTTCACCAAGTCCTGGAATTACCCCATACCCTTGACTCCAAAGATAGATACGGCCATTGCTCTCCTTCACAAAGCTAACTTTACTTGTACCCTCGGCATCTAAAAATTCACCGTTCGAATTATATGAAAATTTCTGTGCTGGCATTGTAGGAGCTATAATCGAAGATATACTCAATTCCCCAGCTTTACTAACTTCTATCTTCATTAGTTGCGTAGAATCACCATAGACACCCGCATAGTTTACCAATTCTTGCGGCATATCCTCTTTGTTCGAAGCTTTAAAGGTAGGTGTAGCTTTCAGTTCCTTAATAACTCCCTTTTCCTGTAAGGCACTGAGTAAAATTTCGTTGGCAAGCATCTGGTCCGTTGTACTTGCTCCGCCAGAAGATATTACTGCTGCTGCCATCCGTTGTTCGGGCAATACAACTAATGAGGTATGATACAGACCCGTATCTCCCCCCTTTGTCAAAGCCTTGATTTCGTACTGGTTAAATGGATATAAGTTCACACTGTCCCAGCCTAATCCATAAGCTAACGAATTATCTGTTCCCTTAGGCCATATTCCACGCTTATATTCCTCTTGTTCCATCGCTTTCACAGACTTTTCTGACAAAATGCCAGTCGATTGGCCCGTAAAAATAGTTGCAAAGCGCACCAAGTCCTCTGCAGTGGAATAGATACCACCTGTTCCAATCACATTAATGGTTTCTTTGGGTAAAGCTGCTGAGTAGGTAGCATTGTAGACACTAGCCAGCTGAGAAGAAGCTACAGAATCTACAGGCGTTTTCGTATGTTCAAGCCCTAGAGGTTCTGTGAAATTTTGATGAATGAATGTGGTAAAGTCCGTGCCACTGACCTTTTCAACAATCAACTCAGCCAACGTAAATCCATCATTACAATATACTGAGTAGGCACCTGGATCGGCCTTCAGACGTTGTGTTGACAACGTTTCTAGTAAACTATCTTTTGCAATAGGATCAGAATCATTAAATAAGAAAGAATTGGATAAGTTCGAGCCAGCAAGACCTGAGGAATGATTCAACAGCATCCGTACAGTGATTTGCTTATAACGAGGATCTTCCATCGTAAAATTATTCAAATAAGATACGACTGAACCGTCCAAGTCTACTTTCCCTTGCTCAACAAGCTTCATAATAGAAGCTGTTGTATACATTTTACTCGTTGAGCCAATTCCATACATCGTTGTAGCGCTTGGTGCTGTCTTACTCTCCACATGACTATATCCAGATTGACCGCTCACAACGATATTATCGCCATCAATAAGAGCATATTGGAGACTAGTCGTTCCCAGCTTTTCCGTTAAGAATGCTGCCTTCTCTGCTGCCACCTTCTGAGTGTTCACATACGTTTGCCCTTTGCCGCTATCTGCTGCTAATGCACTCGTAGGGACATACATTACCAGTAGAAGCAATGCAACTAATAGGGATGCCAAATTCTTCTTCATACATAACCTCCCGATATGAAATCGTCATCCTTTAAAGGATAATTTATCCATGGAGTAATGTAAAGGAAGTTTGCAATATTGGGACCATGTATCTAATCTACTAATTCTACTTTATCTCCGATTCGAATTTGCCCAGTTTTGATTACTGAAGCATAAACTCCAAAATGCAAATCAAACTCTTTATGCAGTTTTTTCAAAAGTACTGGGTCCTTCTGGAGACTATCCGGGTCCATCGTAATCACAACACATCTCTCACAAAAACTATCTACCTGTAGCTGTGCGTCCCCAATGTTAAGCCGGCGTCCAATCCAATCTCCTTCAAAAAGAGAATCATCATTCAGCGCAATAACAAAATTCCCGCGAAAACGCCGTTGATCCAAGGAATGCCCCCAGGTTGCCTCCAGTTTTTTTAAGCTGGCATCCGTAATGAGTAGAATACTAGCGCCATCCACGGATAGGAGCTGCGGATGTTCTGGCTGAGGATGTGCAGCTTTTAAACCAGACATAGTGATTGGAGTTTTGGTTTGGCTTTGGATTTCTTCCAATAGATTATCATCCCATCCAAAGGTTCGCCCGTCTGATGCCGTTACATGGATTTGTCCATCTATAAATTGCGCTTGATAGGTAAGCATATTCGGAATATTTCTAGCGGTGATATATTTTCGCCAGCCCTCTTTTGACTCATCGTAAAAGGAGCAAAAACGGTCACCAAGCATTCCATACGGTTCAATTATACAGCTTTCTAAATTCTCACCCGCAAATGACTTGACCGGGTAACGATTAATTCCTTGAATTTCACCAACAACTGATAACATGATACAACGCCTCCACTTGTCTTAAAATGCAACGTATCTTCCCATTCTACCTGATTTTATTTAACTGTTGTATGAATATCTAATAACCCAGAAATTTTATATGTTTTATTGAGTTATATGTTTTATACTATGACTGTTGGATATATTGCATTTTGAGATAACACTCACTCCCCTATAAAGAAGAGAGGTAACCTGCTGTGCGGACAAATGATTTTCAAGGTTTTGACTTTGTTTTTACCCAAGCCGTGATGGGTATGGCCCTTATTTCGCTTGATGGAACGTTCCTAAAACTGAATTCAGCATTATGCGACCTCTTGGGGTATGATGAAAACGAGTTAACGACACCCTCTCCAACCGTCCGTACCCTTCTAGATCAGATTCATAAATTCATTTCATTAGGAAGCTCTCTTCCATCTACGAGTACTGATCCGCAGAGACTCGAATTAGATTATTTCCATCCAACCGGACACCGGTTATCTTTAAACGTCTCCTTATCTATCCTTTCGGATGACATTGGTAAACCTATATTTTATTTTACTCAATTCGAGAATAAGACCCTGATCAGGGAAATGGAGACTCAGCTTCAGGTTGTGAAGACCCATCTACTTGAAAAAGAGAGCTCTTTTCTACAGCTGCTGGAGGAACTGCCTCAGCCCGTGCTTATCACTAGGGGAGGGATTGTTCTATATGCAAATTCGGCAGGTTTACAATTAATCCATGCAGAAAGCCTAGATCAAGTACTTGGTCTATCGACTATGGATATTGTAGACTACTCTAATTATGAAATTCTCTCAGAACGAAGAAAGAAATTCAACACTGATAGAACAACAGGTTCTGTCTGCTACCTGATTAATTGTTTAAATAACCAGCAGAAATATGTGGATGGGATTACATTGCCAATCATTTATGAGGGAAACGAAGCGTACATTGGCATATTCAAAGATATATCCGAGCAAGTATTGGAAGATGAACGACTGATACAGTCCGAGAAATTATCTACAGCAGGACAGTTAGCCGCTGGAATCGCTCATGAAATACGGAATCCTCTTACAGCCATTAATGGCTTTATGAAGCTACTGCGCTCTTCCGAGCGGATGAATGATAAATATATTTCCATTATTGAGTCAGAATTGAAACGCATCGAGTTCATCGTCAACGAACTGCTTGTCTTATCTAAACCCCAAACCACTCATATTAGTAAACCAGTGGATTTATTGTCTTTGCTGGAACAAGTCACCACACTAATGAATGGACAAGCTGCCCTAAAAAATCTCAAGATCCTCCCTGTCTGTACTGATCAATCCATTTGGATTAATGGTGAGGCTTATCAGATGAAGCAGGTATTTATTAACTTACTTAAAAATGCGATGGAAGCAATGAATCATGGGGGAAACATCTATATTCATGTGCAAACCTATGACAGAGAAGCCCGAATCAGTGTGCAGGATGAAGGCTGTGGGATGACAGAGGAACAGATCAATGCCCTCGGCAAACCATTTTATACGACCAAAGAAACAGGAACAGGCTTAGGTTATATGATCACACAAAATATTATACATAATCATGGCGGAGCGATCTCTGTAGAAAGTACTCTGGAGCAAGGAACAACTTTTACTGTGAGTATTCCAACGATCATTACACCTGAGGAACCTATCATGTAGAAGATGTGGTATCGCAACATCATGCAAGAATGCCCCTAATTTTCACATTATAATGGTTATACATTATTGGAAAAGAAGGTGCAGCAATGACTCGTGAAGTTCGAACTGTAGTTTTCGATCATGACTTAAAATTTGAGGCGTATCGATTCGAAGGTATTATGCAGAAGTTTCCCAACCATTTTCATGACCATTATGTCATAGGTTTTATTGAACAAGGAAAGAGACATCTGCTCTGTAACCAAGAAGAGCATATTCTTAACAGCGGAGATGTGGTCATCTTTAATCCGGCGGATCCCCATGCCTGTGAACAGATAGACGGGAGAACGCTTGACTATCGCTGCATCAATATTCAGCCGGAAGTCATGCGTGAGTATGTGCTAGAAATTACCGGCATAGGCTACTTACCGCGGTTCACACACAACGTTCTCTACCAAAGTGAACTGTCGAACCCTTTACACGACCTGCACCAAATGATATTAGAGGATCAATCCGATTTTCAAAAAGAAGAATTGTTTCTATTTCTCCTGGAGCAGCTTCTGAGAGAATACACGGAGACAGAAACCCCCTATCCAGCTCAAGAGCCTACTTCTGAAATTAAAATCATTTGCGATTACATAGAGTTACATTATGCGCAGAACATTACGCTAAACCAGTTAAGTGAATTAAGCGGCTTAAGTAAATATCACTTGCTGCGTTTATTTACCAGACAGAAAGGAATATCACCTTACCGTTACTTGGAAACTATTCGCATCAACCATGCCAAAAAGCTTTTAGAACAAGGAATATTGCCAATAGAAGTGGCCTCTCTAACCGGATTCAGTGATCAGAGCCATTTCACAAATTTTTTCAAAAGACTCATAGGCTTAACCCCTAAGCAATATATGCGTATATTTGTTCAGCAAACGGGAGTAAAGTCATCAATGGAACTTACGAAATGATAAATCAACGCAAGATTAACACAGGACATCTGCTGGCATTACTTACGATTTTAATCTGGGGAACCACCTTTATCTCCACTAAAATACTGTTAAAAGACTTTACGCCTGTGGAAATTCTGTTCTTCCGTTTTCTTATTGGGTACTTTGTACTGTTACTGATCTATTCACGTCCAATCCGAACTACATCCTTTAAAGAGGAATTACTCTTTATCTCAGCAGGTCTTTGTGGGGTCACGTTATATTTTCTTATAGAAAATATTGCCCTAGTCTATACCCTTGCATCCAATGTAGGTGTGATTGTCTCCATCGCTCCATTTTTCACGGCGGTGATCGCTCATTTCTTTTTAGAAGAAGAGAAATTTCGTAGGCAGTTTATTATAGGATTTTTGATAGCCTTGGCAGGAATTATATTAATTGGGCTGAACGGGAGTTTTCTTCTGCAGCTGAACCCCATCGGTGACTTGCTGGCATTGCTGGCACCTGTGGTTTGGGCAATTTATTCAGTGTTGATGAGAAAAATAAGCGTATTAAAGGTTCATACTATAGGGGCTACCCGCAGAGTATTTTTCTATGGTCTGCTGTTTATGCTGCCTGCTCTGTTTCTGTTTGATTTTCAGCTAGGTCCGAGTAGATTTAAAGAAATTTCAAATGTAGCTCACCTGCTTTTCTTAGGTTTGGGTGCCTCGGCACTGTGTTTTTTGACTTGGAATAAAGCTGTAGGGATTCTAGGGGCTGTAAAAACAAGTGTATATATCTATATTGTTCCTGTAATTACAGTGGCAGCTTCCGCCCTTGTTCTGAATGTAAAGATCACCTGGGCAATTCTAACGGGAACTTTTTTAACGCTTATCGGTTCTTATATTTCCGAACGCAAACCTAAATAAACAAAATATCTTTAACATTTAATAAAAAGAAGCCCCAGCAGCGTGATGCATACTGGAGCTTCTTTAAGTTTCATTCCATACTCAGAACAACGAGACAGGAATAAGCTTTCTTCCTCCCTTGATCAGGGTTGATTCCAGCATGTCCCCTTTGACGCCTCCAAAATAAAGCTGCCAATACACGCCAAAACGCACGCTGACATCATTCTTGACAAGCTCCGGCGGCGTAACAATCAGCCATTGGAATTTGAGTGCCTTGGAAATTTCGAAGACGGGGTCAAGCACGTTATTGGAGACCATTTCTCCGAAAGGATTGTCATATAAAAAGACCGTCCACCCTTTATTCTCACGATTCACCCGTTTATGCGTCATGATCATCATTGCGACCAGCAGCTGTACAGATTGACGTTGCCCCCCACTGCCGACAGCTTCATCCAGTGCGCCGCGATTAATAATCTCCCAGTCCGAATAATGATAATCTTCCGGTGCGGCGTAGAGGAAATAATTCTCCGTTACCGGTTTATACACCTGAAGAACTGGAAAGCGGTTCTGCAGCGCCGCATAGACAATTCGTCCGTCATTAATAACCTCTTTGATTACCAGTGCCGGCACTTGTTCTATCTTTGGATACTTTTTGAGCAATTCATTGATACATTGATTGAAGTAGTCACTCACCATCGGCTCTACCTCATCGCTTGTTCTTGGCACATTGATATTCTTGTAATTCAGACGTACCAGCGGGAAGGCATAATTATTCTCGTTATGAATAATCATCCGGCGTTCCATTCGCTTCATAATATCAATGATTTGTACCACTCTTAGAGAAGCCCGGCCTACCCACATCTTGCGGGAGAGATCCATGCCTTCCTTATCGCTTTGAATGCTCTCGATCTGATCACGCGAACTGCGTAGCATGGAATCTAGGACTTGCAGTGCAATAGCGAAATTATCCCAATGGACCGTATTCAATCGATCTAGAATCTTGGTCTCCAGTTCGGAGTTCCGTTCATTTTTCGCAAGTTTTTCGGTTAATGAATTTTTCTCTTCCTTCACCTTTTTGGAGATCTCATCCTGTCTAATCCGGCTATCCTTGATGCGGAGAAGCCAGTCGGCTACTAGAGGCTCGCAGCTTTCTCTAACCCTCAGCGTTATTTCTTCTGGTACACTCCGTAGGTTGACGCGATCCTCAATATGCGCATTCATTATTTTGATTTGATTGGATAAAGTCTGGATGAGGACATCCATTCGATCCAAGGATCTTTTACACTGGTTAAGCATAAGCTCATTCGCTTGGCAGCGCTCCTGAATTTCTGTCTCCTTATCCTCTAGCACCTCATTCCAAAGCTCCACGGCACGTTCATGTTTCTCCTTGATACCCTTCTCTACTTTGCGCAACTCTTTCTGCAAGTTCTCCAATTCAGTCTGGCAGCGGATGTAACCGTCGTGAACAATCTGATAGTCTTCCTCCAATGAAGTAGTATCCGTCTTTTGGCGATTTCTTGCAGCCATTATAGACTCGGCCGTTTCCGTAGGTTCAGTCGCCTTCCGCCAATTCACATCCACTTGATTCAGGCTGGATTCAAGCTCAGCCAGATTCTCGCTTGCTGCCTTAATCTGTGCAGCTCTTGTCCGAACTTCCAGCTCATTTTCGGTAAGTGATTGCTGCAGGCTTTCAACGGTACTGAGCTGCTGCAATAGAAGATTCTGCTCTACAGGATCTACAGGTAGGACTTCTCCTTCATCAGAAAGCTGGCGATCTGTTGGGAAAACAATCTCAGGAAACCATCGTTGCAGTCTAGGGAACATCGCGTATTCGGTTTCTCTCGTCCATTTATTGCGTTGTCCGCTCAAGCTTTCCATTTGCACCTTTAGGTGTTCAAGCTGCTGATCTTTACCTGCTAACTCTTTGCTCACCAGATTCTTTCGTTCGATTATTTTTTGTTTTTCCTTATAATCTTGTTCCTGTTTCTTCGTCCGTTCAATCCAAGCTTGCAGAACCCCCGCTCTCTGCTCATGTTCCACACTTAGAACTTTGTTCTCAGCGAGCTCTCGTCCGATCCGGGTAAGCGTCCCCTCATTCTCATCCATCTCATTGCTCAGATTGATAATGCTCTGCTGAAGTTCAGCCTGCAGTTTAATAAGCGCATCATGCTTGGCTGTAAGCGTCATGGTATTCTCGACTTGAAATAAACGTTCATACTCCTGACGCACCGATTTCAACTTAGATAAATAGGCTTCAGAGTCCTGAAGGATCTGCTCCTGTTCCTTGAGCTTCCCCTGAATACTGCTCTTCCAATCCTGGAAACGATCCGGCTGCAAGACCATTTGCGGCCCTTGATTCGCAAAAAGCATGAAGGATGCTTGATTCGAAGCTGCCATCTCTTCACGAATAAAGATCGGCACCGCTGATTTCAGCAAGGTGTCCTTCATCAGTTCCGGCTGAATTTTATCAGCTTCGCGCCGGGTCAAAATCAAACTATATGGAAGTAACGGATATTGCTCCAGTTCTTCCTCACGTTCAAGATACGGACGGTCATTTAAGTAGGAACTACCTAGCGTTGATTGAATCTTTAACGAATCGAGTGTATCTTTGACCGTCAGAATATCTGAATTGGGTAGCCAGTAGGATTGGTTCTGAAGTTCCACATCCATGAGCTGATTATAGTAATCCCGTCTGGAACGTTTAGTCTGTTGCTCTATTTCATCTATTTTTCGGATAAAACGTGCCGGGATAACATCTTGTTCTTCAAAAAGGCCAGTAGCACCTAAACGATTGTGCTCTTCATACATTTCCAGCAGCACAACGAGCTGTGACCATAATTGGGATTCTTTCTGAGTCTGTGACTCAAGCAGAACTCCAAGCTCGTCCGCTTCACGCTCATAAGAACGCCGTTTCTCGCTCAGCTCAGCATGACTCTTATGCAGTGCCAGCTTCCGAATCTCTTCCTGCTTGCGCTGTTCTTCCAAGTCTCCAATGACTTGAAGAATCGTTTTGGCCGCTGAGACCGTACGCTGCAGCGCAGCTGCCGGAGAATGGGCGGCATCCTGCCCATATTGGGCTGCGAATGCTCCGAGTTCTTCCGTGTATTGCCGAATAGATAAGGTCAAATCATTGATCTGATTATCCAGCCCGGCCAGCTCTACCAAGAACCTTTCCCTTTCCTTGCGCAATTCCCTTTCTTCCGCCGTCAGGTCTTGCTGCGCTGTCTCAAACTCTCTAATCGTTTGCTGCCAGAGATTAAACACCACATCCCACTGTTTCCGCAGCTGTTCCTTGGCTGCCTGAATGACCTCTTGCTGTTCTTTCATCTCCAGAGAACCTTCGATAGCTTGAATTTCTTTTTGCCACTGCTCAATTTGCCGGGTATGGAGCAACCGTTTAGCCAGAAAATAAGCTACTTCAAGCTTCTTCTCTTGCGCTTTGGAATCCTCCAACCGACCACGCGCACGGCTCTGATCATCACTGAGCTTCTTAAACTCTTCTTGCTTCAGTTCCGTTTCTTCCTTGCTGCGTAAGTATTTAAGATTGTCTGTCTCAAAGCGCAGTTGCTTCGCATCCTGATAACGTCCAGCCAGTTCATCAGCAATCTTACTTCGCTCAACTTCTGCATTTCTCTGCTCTTCATAGATAACCGTATAGATTTGGCGTCCACGTAGTTCAGTTTCTTGTACTACGTTTTCCGCCTCCACGCCAAGTTTCACCAGCTCATAAAGCGGTGCAGCCATACCAAGAAACTCTGAATAGACCTGCTCCCGCTGTTCAAGCATCGGCAAGCGCTGAGCCACTGTTGCTGTATCGATAAACATCCGCTGCAGCGTATTGTCGT
Source organism: Paenibacillus sp. FSL R5-0928 (assembly GCF_037970385.1). Lineage (NCBI taxonomy): Bacteria > Bacillati > Bacillota > Bacilli > Caryophanales > Paenibacillaceae > Paenibacillus > Paenibacillus sp. FSL R5-0928. The sequence goes on from NZ_CP150225.1 coordinate 4,587,916, forward strand.
CTTCCTTTAATCCTTCATTCAGACTAGATCCGATTTCAGGAATAATCAGCTTTTCGAACAAGTTATGATTGGTGAAGGCATCATTCTTTTTAAAATAACCTTTGATACCGCCCTCTTCACCATTGATCCGCCGCATATTACGCCACTCGGCGATATGGATATCCCGGATAGCCAGGAAGTCATAATATCTTTTCAAATCCGAGCTATGGCTGCCAAAAGGTACAATCTCTCCCCGCCGATCGCGTACAAATTGCTGGATCGTTTCAAAACTCGTAGGTTCAGCAGTCACTTCGTCAAATAACGGCAACGTTGATAGCGTAAGTTCAGCCGCTTCACCGTAATCTGTAAGTGCGTACAGCAAGTAATCCACTTTGATATCCTGCTGATCAAGCGAATTATGTGCCGTCATAGCAATTCCCGTAGTCATATACTCATTGCGCTCATTGTTGTCGAGATGCCATTCGATAGCTACGTGAAAAGTGTACGGTTTAAGTTGTTTTTTATGATTATGAAAAAAAGCCTCAACCTGGTTCTCACTGTCTTTGCCCCATGGTGTTTTGGGCATTAACAGCTGAAAAATGGATTGCAGCAGTACTCCCTTTCCACCGCCATTCATGAGCGTAATAAGCGTATTAGCGGGTCCCTCTTCGTTGCAGAGGTCCAGAATCATATCGTCGTATTTCTTGAGCATCTTCTCGTATTTAAGTCCTGTAATTCGTATGCGTTCAATCCGCGGCATAGGTAGCACCGTCTTTCTCAGCTAAAGTTCTTCCAATGAGGCTCTTTAATTCCTGGTATCGATCGACATCATGATATAAATAACGCATTCTCTCATACAGCTCTTCCCGAGGAAAGATACGCTTCTCTGTCTCAGAGATGAATACGAGCTTCTCCTCTTCCAGAAGTTTCATGCCTTCATGGATCAGTCCAATTCGTGAGCCTGCGCCTCTGGTCAGAAGATCGCTTTCTTCCTGACTCTTAGTCTGCATGTACAGACTGGTCCATACCTTAGACATCGCTTGGATATCAAGCTGCCACTGCTGGCTAAATCGCCCATCCTCATCCATCTGAATCCACGTCTGAAAGAGCGAGGACACCTGATCAGCAATTTGAATATAGGACATACTGTCCTGCCCCGACTTAAAATGAGTCTCATCCTGATCCATTTCGGCCAGAAAAACCAGAATAATAATATTGATAATATGTAAGTGAGTTTTACGCTCAACACGTGAATATTTGTTCTTTAACTGGGTGAAATTGGTTGCAAACACTGACCCCAGTGGATTAACCAGCAGATGGAGACGGTGCCCCGAATTCATCACCCGACAGCCCCCTTCTTTAGCAACATACTGAAGCGCATCATAAGTTCCTGCATCCTGAAGGCATTCTGCCGTTGCAGGGTCATCGAGAGGAATTACTTTTTTACGGAGCAATTCAAAAAATAGCCGCGAAGCTTGCTGTACCTGTTCTAATGTATAACTCATGTTAGTAACTTCTCACCTCTCCACGATCGTAATCATATATGGACTCATATCCAGACCAGGACACCGTACCCTTGAGGCTGGCTCTGGAGCAATGCTCGTCCGCAGCATTTTGCCGCGTAAACTCTCAAACAGAAGATCTTCTGCAAGTACATATTGGATTAGCTGTTGGCATTCATCAGAAACGCCGCCACCACCTTCTGGTGCCTGTTCCTGCACTAAAATCTCTGTATGAAAAAACTGCACCCACAGATCAACAGCATCCGGTGTATTTGCCCACCCTGTTAGTTCTTCGGCGGAAAAAGCCTCTGCAGTAAAGGTAAAGCTTCCCTGCTCAGCCAAGGCAGTAAAAACCGGCTTCCACAGATCCACTACCTTTGCCCATGGGATACCTTTAGGAATATATTGAACAGGCTCTGCGTCCACCTCATCTTCGAAATCATCCATCACTAAGTCGGGGATAAAGCCTACCTCTTGTTCCTCCCAAGCCCAAGGAAGCGGATAAACGAAGTCCTGATTCGGAGCGAATAATCCGCTGAGCAGCAGTTCAAGACTGTCACCGCTTGGCAGACCCTCTTCTTTCACCCATTCCTCCCATACGTGAGTACGGAAGTTAAACCCGGCTGCTCCCCAGAATAATTCAGGAAAGTTCAATCTTAAATTGGTCTCCATCTCAAAAATATTCAATACTACCTCAGCCAGCTCATCGTGCACACGCCTAGAAAGCTCGACTCGTTCAGAGAGAATACGGATCTCATTGAAGTCGATTACGTCTTTCTCATCATTGGCCAGCCGGGCCAGAGAACGGTGAATACTGTCAAAATGTTTGCGTTCCTCCTCGAACTGATGATGAATCTCTTCGAGTCGCTGATGCCGAGCCACTCCGAATTCACTAAAAATATGCTTCGGATTGCGGCGTAACGCATTGCGGTATTCTTGCTGTTGCTGGGTCATCTTACGGACACGGGAGATCAGTTCATTAACATCCTGAAGAGCCCGAGTTACGCGCCCATGTTTAATATGCATTTGAATCTCGAGCAGTTTGATGCTGATCTGAAATTCATCAATAATCTCATGGCTCATAAAAATGAGCTCCATTGCATATTCGGAGAGACGATAGATGGTTCTGCCATTCTCTTCCCAACTGCTGCGGGTCGCATCCTCGTCCACCGTGAAATACTTATATTTCTGCGCGGACATTTGCCGGGTCACATCATCATAGAAAAAGGATTCGAAATCTCCACCATTCCCGCTCCACAATAAACCGTCCACGAGACGCTCTACGGATTCGGTAGTCCCAAGATTGGCGATATTAAAACGTTCCAGTGCAGTCCAAGTAAGTTCTATAATATCCTCCTTGGATCTTCTCTCATTCGATTCTAGCTCCAGATAATAGACTTGAAGCAGAACGCTTAAAGACACCATTTCTTTGTACGGTTGGATTTCGCCAAGGTTCATGCCAGCCCCCAAATTCCACAGGGGATTCAATCGTTTGTTTCGTTCACCAAAATCCGACCAATTCATCTTTCTGCTAACCTCGCCATCACTTCATAATTTAAAATTTCCTGCGGAACTCTCCGGTCCTTTTCTCCCTGTACGGACAACGCCATACTTATTCTCGATCACCCTCACTAAAAGAAATAAAACCCCTATACATCCTGTATAGGGTTCTGAAACACGGGAATATATGTTTCTATTATAACAATCCTTCGAAGCTTATGCTATTTTTGTTAAACAAAATAATAGATTCTAGCCGGATGACAAAAGATCGCGGAATTACAGGGAGAAATCCCCTGATTTTTCTCTTGAAGCTTCATTAACTCTTATGGACTAAGCAAAAAAAGGCTGCCCCATAAACCATGAATTGGCTGAATGAGACGGCCCTTTTTTATTAACTACTCAGCAACTCCTTGCGTAAACGCCATACAATACTGCTCAAGTGGGCTATTAGGTAGAGGAATGACTTTAACCGTACGGAAATGATAATGCTCATAAATGGGCAAGTTGCTCGGCGTCTGTGTCTCTAACGTGCATAATGTATTGTTCACACGACATTCCGCGAGCAGCGGTGTCATGATTTTTGATACATATCCTTGGCCTCGATATTGTTCTTGCACTGCAAGCATATCCAAATGTTTATACTTCTGATCCCCAAACATTGATAACCATAAAGAACTCATACTACGCAAAATAGATAAACCACGTATAAATCCTCGCACCCCAATGATTCGGCAGATCGGTAATGACTTGATGATCGCAAGGACTATCTGTTTCATATACCTGACGTTCGAAATCAATGTCCCTGTCTGACGCTCCGAATGGAACACTAAAGCCACTGCTTCAAAGTTAGTAGAAGTCGTTAGTAAATCCGAATATGGATACAACATCTCAATGTAACGATGGAAAAAAATATTCAACACGCGTAATCTGGTTGATTCATCAGGCAAGATATGCTGATATAACGGATCATTTTTAGCAAATGCTTCGGCCAGAACACTGGCTGCTCTCGGAATATCATGCTGCTGAATTTTTAGTAATGTACTACAAATAGTTCCACCTCATTTAATAGTCTTACGAATTAGTATAACTCGTCCAATTGAATATGGCACGATGGTTCTATTGTCATTTCTTTATTGAATACGATATGATTGAAAAGATTACAAAAATACTGGGAGGTAAAATGGAAGATATTATACTGTGGCTTAAATACTTGTTTCTAGGGTTTGTTCAAGGGGCAACTGAGCCAATCCCCGTCTCTTCGAGCGGCCATTTGATCATCGCACAGAAATTGCTAGGCTTAAAACAAAATGGGCTATCATTTGAAATCTTAACAAATACGGCTTCACTAATCGCGATTTGTTTTATTTTCCGTAAAGATATCGGAAGATTGATCACTGGATTCGTTCAATTTATTCTGACCCGCAAAGAGGAATATAAGTCAGATTTCCTGTTCTCTTTGTACATCATCATCGGTACCTTGCCTGCGGTAATCGTTGCTTTACTCTTCAAGGATCAGATTGAGGATATCTTCTCGTCAGTTCATACCGTATCTATCGCCTTGCTGGTTACAGGGGTAGCTTTATGGTTGATCCGTAACCTTCGCGGCCGTAAACAAGATGGTGACTTAAAAGCGAAGGATGCAGTTATAGTCGGACTTGCCCAAGCAGTCGCCCTTATTCCTGGGATAAGCCGCTCTGGTGCAACTGTCATCTCTTCCATCGCTGTGGGAATGAAGCAAGAAACTGCTTTACGCTTTTCTTTTATGCTTTATATTCCTGTCAGTTTGGGCGGACTTGTTATGGGTGCATCTGATATTGCCCACGATCCTAACCGCTCGCAGCTAGCAATTCCATACTTGATTGCATTTATTACTACACTTATCGTTACTTATTTCTCCATGCGCTGGTTTATGGGGATTATGGCTAAAGGTAATTTGAAGTATTTCTCTTATTACTGCTTCTTAGCTGGGATACTTCTCCTCATCTTTATGTAAGACATAACTTCAATTAAAAAACCTCATGACAATCTCTGAAATTACAGAGAGAGCCTGAGGTTTTTTTATACTATTTCAACATGGATATTACTTCATCGCTCGACCGGATCTTACCTATACGAGGGAAGATAGTTTTGCATACATAATCATGCTCTTCTTTTACCATCGCGGTCATAGCGTCTTCTATAAAAACTTGATGATAACCAAGCTGATAAGCTTCTCTTGCAGTAGTATCCACACCAATCGAGGTAGAAATACCACATAATACGATCGTATCTATTCCGCGGCGCCGTAACTGCAAATCAAGATCTGTACCGAAAAATGCCCCCCACTGCCGTTTGGTAATCAGATGTGCATTTTTGATATTCGCTAATTCTGGCACGATGTTGTCCCAACCTTCTGGATAGGTGACAGAATTCATTTGTAAATCAGTTTTAGGTTTAAGCATATCTTGCCCATCTAGCCATGACACCCTCACTAGAACAACAAATCCTCCTTTCTCCGTAAAGGATTGAGCTAATTTGCAGGCATTCTCAACCACCTGAGCACTTGTATGCGGCCCCTGCTTTGGACTGAGGACAATTCCTTGTTGCAGGTCGATCACGACTAGCGCCGTTTTACTTGCCTCAATACTTTCAGATACTAAGCTTGTTAATTCTTCCATGGTCTTCTCTCCGATTACTATCAATTTTGTGTACATCTTAAAATAGACCCACTGTTAGTTAGTTTAATACAACAATTACCCTATATTACCCAATAGGTGTCCCATTAGGTAATTTAATATCTGGCTTCAAGAGAACCACATCCCCTTTATCCGGTATTCCTCCAAGAACTAATACTTCTGATAGGAAACCCGCTATATTTCGAGCAGGGAAGTTAACTACCCCAATGATTTGTTGCCCTACAATCTCTTCAGGCCTATATCGTTTAGTAATCTGTGCACTTGATGTTTTGCTTCCGATATCTGGTCCAAAATCAATTTGGAGTTTAATCGCAGGTATTTTTGCTTTTGCAAAAAACTCCGCTTTAATAATCGTTCCAACACGAACATCAAGTTTCAAAAAATCATCAATAGTTACCATTTTCCATCCCCCTATACATATTTCCGACTACTCATTTACTTATTTTGAATGTTGTACTTTAAAGATTTCGACCAAAAATACATTCCCATACCGAGTAAGGTTATTATGCCGCCTAAAAGCTGGAATAATGACATAGTTTCCCCTAATAATAGGTATGCAAGGACAATGGCAAGAACAGGCTCACCAATAATCCCAACCGAGACAGTAGTTGCTCCAATCGAGTCGATCGCTTTGGCTGACTGCCAAATCGTGTTTATTGAGCTATCGTTCTCCGTTAGCGTAATTTCGATGTCCTTCGTAAATCTCGAATTTATTTCCAAGACACAAGCTTAATGTTTTCATTTTCTAATAGTCTATGATTTCGGGATCGCCATATAAACGATATTCCATTCTCTTTTCCAATAATGTTACGTCTATATCTTCAACCTTTTCGTCCTGCATGAATTAGTGTTCAATTCTCCTATATGATAAACTTGCAAGAAGTTATCTGCTATTTATCTATTAATAAAGGAGCGGAAAAATGATATGGGCAAAAAGAAAAAAACATTACCCGCCAATTTTGCCGAGCTGGTTAAAACGAATGATATATCTGCCTTAAAAGAGGTATTTGAGCTATGCGAATGGGATGCCCGCGGGGGTTACAGCAAAGGTACCGCCCTCAGCTTCCGGCAAATACCGGATGAAATGGTTTCCTGGCTTGTGGAGCAGGGTGCTGACATCAACGCTGCCGACAACTATAAGCGTACCCCTCTTCATGCTCAGGCTGCAACCTGGTCCGGAAATGTCCCCTTACTCCTTGAGCTAGGTGCAGATATGGAAGCTCTGGATTACCAGAATGAGACACCGCTGCACTCAGCAGCAGCTTCTTACAAAACAAAAGTAGTGCGGGATCTGGTGGAACGCGGTGCAAATGTCCATGCAGAAAATAAGCGAAAAAACACACCTCTCGCCAAAGGATTATTACAATGCCGGAATATCGATATAGTTCACATGGCAGAAATCTCGCGAATTATGCTGGATGCAGGTGCAGCAATTACGCCGGAGATGAAGGAATCCGTGCGGCGTATCGGCAAGGATTTTGAATTCGTCAGAACAAATTACAATAAAGATCGACTGGATGAAACTGCAAATGCTCTCCTGGAGCTGTACCGGCAATTTGATGTCGAGCCTATAGCGAAACTGGAGAGACATGACGGAATTTCTCCCATCAAGGTAACGGCAGCCGCATGGCCCGCACAGCACCAAGAGCTGTGGGATTTTCTTGTCCCTGCTTCAGGACATGCGACAACGGTGCAGGGTGAGGTTATCCGCATCACAGGGCGGGTGTCTCATGAAATACTTAATAATGGCGGAGGAAACTGGGATGCCGATTACCGTAAAATGCTGGATGCACTGATACGGCATTTTAGCACGGGCACGCCTTTAACGCCCGCCCTTCTTCAAGAGGCAGCTGCACTCGCCAAGCGGTTCCGCAACATTGCTGGCAATGAGCAACCAGCCAGATTATGCGAGCTGGCGGTGCAATGGGTACTTGCCAATCCTCAGCCCATTTCTATGACACAACCCGATTATTCCCGTTAAGTCTTCTATATGAATATTCATGACAACATTAACCACCGTAAAAATAATCCAGAATCCTTAACGTTGTCAATTATCTAACTAAAGAAAACACAGAAACGCCCCGAAGAAAAAAACTTCGGGGCGTCGATTTACATAATTCTAGATCCAACAAGTTTTAAGGATAATGACGAGAAGAATGTAAAGCACAAGAATCGTACCCGTTGATGTCCAAGGATTAATACAAACTGGAGCCTTTTTTTGTTCTTGAACGCCCCCAACACAATTATATCCCATTTTAATCCCTCCCTAATTACTTTTTTTTAATTTCACAACAGCATATGACTATGTATCATCAAATGATTGGGCATTAAACAACTTTGTCGCTTGTATCTAAGCCTATGATTCTATTCATTTTCTTTAACTTGACAAGCATCAGTTACTGTATGCTAATATAGACAAATCAATAACGTTGATATATCATCTATTCTTCAATTAGGAGAGATTATATGGATTCCAAAGACCCGCTAGGTTTAGTGATTCGCGATTTACATTTGGAAATAGCAAATTATTTAACAAAATTGCTTGCCCCTGTTCGACTTGCGCCTGAACAACATCTACTTATGGCTTTGTTGCTTGAGAAAGAAGGTTTATCTCAGAACGAGATTGCTAATAAACTTGGGAAGGACAAAGCCAGTGTTGCCCGAATGATCGCCAGCTTAGAGAGCAAAGGTTATATACACAAAATAACAAGTACGCAGGATCGTCGTTCGGTAAATGTTTTTGTCACAGACGAAGGCAGAAAATTAGGATCTACAATAAATGAGGTGACTATTAAATTAAACGAAGTTATCGCAACAGGACTATCTCCTGCGGATTATTCAACACTTAAGACTTTGTTAACTCGTGTGCAGGATAATGTAAGAGGTGCTTAGAGCATTTCTCTCCTCCTCATAGTTGATATATCATCTATCCAGCATAAATAATCCGAATCAAAATTCTGAAAAGAGGTTCATCATTATTATGGAATCAACATCAACTGTTCAAGTTAAACGTCCCGCCCTTATGGCCTTCTCGCTTATGCTAGGTGCATTCGTCGGGCTATTTAGTGAAACCGCCTTAAACATGGCTTTTACAAATTTAATGGATGAATTTTCAATCAACGCCTCAACGGTTCAATGGCTAACCACAGGATATTTACTTGTATTAGGAATCCTCGTTCCAATATCCGCCCTATTAATGCAATGGTTTACCACTAGACAATTATTCACAGCTTCCTTGCTATTATCTATCGTCGGTACATTAATTGCTGCCCTCTCCCCTAATTTCAGCTCATTATTAATTGCACGATTAGTGCAAGCCTTAGGGACAGGCTTATTGCTTCCATTAATGACCAATATTATTCTTATTATTTTCCCTGCACATAAACGCGGAACTGTCATGGGAATGATGGGGCTCGTTATTATGTGTGCACCGGCCCTTGGACCTACTCTATCTGGTTTAATTGTAGATCATTTTGGCTGGGAGTATATCTTTTGGATAAGCTTACCTTTATTGTTATTTACATTAGGTTTCGGATTAACATTAATCAAAAATGTAGCCAACATCACAAAACCTAAAATAGATATTTTATCCATCTTGCTTTCTACGCTTGGATTTGGTGGAATCGTCTTTGGTTTTAGTAACTTTGCTGATCATTCTTTGAGTGAAATCATTGTTTTGTTGCCTCTTATTATTGGTTTCATCAGCTTAATCTTGTTTGTATTACGGCAATTTAAATTGGAAACCCCAATGCTGAATTTACGGGTATTTAAATATCCCATGTTTACGATAGGTCTTATAATGCTCTTTTTAGGAATGATGATCATTTTATCTTCTGCAATTTTATTACCTTTATATTTAAAAGGAGGTTTGTTGTTATCGGCCACAATGGCTGGTTCTCTACTTCTTCCAGGCAGTGTTATTAACGGGGCTATGGCTCCAGTTACGGGTAGAGTATTCGATAAATACGGTCCGAAATTATTGCTGCCGCTTGGATTTTCCATCACAACCATTGCTGGTTTTCTATTTACAAGAAACTCAACTGAAACCAGTAGCCTAACCTTTATTTTAATACACTGCGCAATGTTTATCGGATTAGCAATGGTCATTATGCCCGCTCAAACCAATGGGTTAAATCAATTACCTGTGAAATACTATCCGGATGGGGCTGCTGTTATGAGTACACTTCAGCAAATTGCAGGTGCTCTTGGTACAACGTTCGCTGTTACGCTAATGTCTAGTGGACAAACACGATTCGCAATCACACACCCAACCGCTGCACAGCCTGAAATATTAACCGCTGGAATTACACATGCTTACTTATTTATCGCAGCAATTGCAGGTATAGGATTGATTATATCGTTATTTGTGAAGCGTATTCGAGTGTATTGATTTGTATGTTAAAAAGACAGTGGACATGAACTGCCCGCTGTCTTTTTTTTCAAGTATAATCCTAAGGCTTTAACTCATATGTTTTTCATAAAAAACTAATGTTAAGTTGTCATTTATTCTTTTGGTTTCCCCCGTGCTTCTATACCCTAACTTTTCATATAAATAGCAATTCCTTTGCTCTTGTATAATACTATCCAGCTCCCATTTCTTTGATACTGACCCGATAAGTTTTATTTTCCTTTTTAAGGATGCGGACACCACCCACAACAATATCAAAACTCTTAATCATGTAATAATCTGCAAAAGACTGATTAATTCGATCCCTTATTTGTTCCACAGATTCATTGGCTGGGCTGGTTTCATAATCTTTATATTTCTCCAGCAATGGCATAAAGGCTTTGACTTGCATTTCATGAATAAACGCTGCGTCACTCGCGTCTGCTTTACATATAGAAATCTCCATAAAGTTATACCCCTCCGAAAGTTAGTAAATATATAAGCTGTCAGATATTCTTTTTATCCTCCGATTTAGAGGAATCTCTAAAAGAGCCCAAGATACCCGTAAACAGCCCAACTAATCCAATAAAAACGCCTATCCCGCGGCCACCCTCATAGGCTAATATCACAACTACTCCAAACAATGTAATGTGAAGCCCAAAAAGTTGAGTTTGCACTCCTGATTTCAAATAAAGACACTTGAGCCTCCCGGCTCCAGCGTCTCATCATGTGGATTTATGGTTTGTTTTTGGGAAGGATATAGAGTGTTCCGTCTTCTTTATATTCAGCATAGGCAATATCCTCAATGCAATTATAGCCCTGCTCTCTGACGCGTTCCTTAATCTGCTCCTTGTTCATCGATCTGCCACGCATGGACTCTTCCAGTACCCTGCCTTTATCAATAACTGTAACGGAAAAAGCAGAAGATTGCTCATCTTCAGACTTGCGCATTACCGATAGAGAACCGTTCGTTTCGAGCAGAGCATACCGTACTTCACTTAGGGAAAAGATATTTTGTTGCCTCAGCATGAACAGCAGTTGGGTATACTCAATATCATATTTCTCCAACAAATCCTGATTCACTTTGCCATCGTCAATTAGCAGCACTGTCCGGCCTTCCGCCATGTTCCCGAATTTCACAAAATGGGTAGTCACCTTTTCGAACAGATAAGATAATGCGGTCCAAATAAAAAGAGCAAACAGCAGATGCCAGATCTTCACCTCATCATCATATATCGTATTGCCGACAATTTCACTTAAAATCAATGAAGACAGAAAATCAATTGGTGTCAATTGACTAAGCGTCTTGCGGCCGGTAATAAAGGTAATGATCCACAAACCAAAAAAGCTGATGACCAATTTGACGCCTATAGTTACAAATATCTCCATTGCTGCACCTCCAGATGGGACTCGCGCAGGCACGTTGCCCTTTTTACACGAAATCCATTCATGAAAGGTATTACACACTCCTAGTGGGGTATAAACAGCAAAAGATACTCTCTACAACTTGCCTATGTTGGGATGGTTATAAGGAATGTTGTCCCTTTGCCTTTTTCACTATCGACTTCAATATTTCCTTTCACTTTATCGACGGTACTGTAGACCATAAGCATACCCAGCCCCGTCCCTTCTGCTTTAGTAGAATAATACGGTTTACCGAGTCGCGATATTTCATCTTTAGTCATGCCGACTCCGTTATCTTTGATACTGATCATAATATTTTGCTTTTTTTCAAATATATCGATAAATAGCGTTCCGCCATCGGTTTCCTTCATCGCTTCTATACCGTTTTTATATAAATTAATTAGACACTGCTGAATCTGGTTCCGGTCATAATTTTTATTTAAGGAATTATTAAAATTGAATTGAACATCTACTTTGTGCATGGTGGCATAAGGCATTATGATATTTTTAGTATATTCTGATTCTGCCTTCATATTGGAGTAAACCATGTTTTCAGATTGTGGCTTGGCAAAGGAGAGATAATCACTTACAATTTTTTCTGCTCGCTGTAGCTCTTGTAAAGACAACTCTACAAATCCCTTTTCCTCTGGCGTCATTGTTTTAGATTTATTTAATAGCTGCAAAAAACCACTAGTCACTGTAAGTGGATTTCTGATTTCATGGGATACACTTGCCGCTAGCTCGCTGACGACATTTAATCTTTCCGATTGGACAATCCGTTCCCGATTTTTAATATTAGATATAATTTTTTCAATCAAAATCATAATGACACTCATCACCCCAACATGAGTCGTCAAAGCATTTAATGAAAGAATCCAAAATTGCCTGTCTAAAGAATCCTGAACCAAACCTAAAATAAACAGATAAACCCCCATAATTAGCAAAGCAATCAGATTTGCCGCAATCACACGACCTTTCGATGGTAATTTTAAAAATCTGTTTTTATATAACGGCACCAAAATCAGAATCGCCGTCGCAAATAGAAACGAATAAAATACGCCATCTCCACCCACATAGAATCTGTACGCATTCAAAATAATATATAGAGGAAAAACATTCCTATATCCTCCAAAGAGTGCCACAATAATAAACGGAATGTACCTTAAATCAAAAATATAGCCAATTTCTAGTCTGATAGGTTTAGCGATACAGAGACTCATGGTCACTGCTGACATAAAAACGAGAATCAATCTATTGTAGGAATAGGCCCGATTCTCAAAAAATATCAGAAATGTTAATACTGGAAAAAGCAAAAACAAAAAATTCAAAAGTAGGGTTTCAAACAAGAGATGACTTCCTTTCAGCCTTTTGCTGCGTAAATGAATATATTCAAGGTTATATTAAGGGTTTTAGATAATTACCTAAGCTAACATTATAAGTCACAGTATTGACTATACACTATGTATTTCTCAACCATTTTTCAAATAATCCCAAAAAATCATACTATAGAACCACAATTAGCAAAAAAATACAGACATCTGAAGTCTGTATGGGGTCATCAATTTTCGTATTCCTGAATATCCACATTATAAACTGTACCTTCGTAGTTTTTATGGCTGGAAATGAATCATTGAATTTGTTTTACACAGAAAACAGCCATCCCCTCAGGATGGCCGGTTTTTATTTCACTAAAAATCCGTTAACTGTGATATGGAGCGGCGCCTAATTTAACTTCGCTCGGATCTCCACTTTTGATCATAGCAATGGAGACAGCTATAAGCAATATTTTCCGGTGAATAAATAAGTACTACAGCCTAAAAACAATTTGATCTCCTGTCTCATTGTTCTTGAAGGGTTTACCATATTTCCTGAACTCTAATGTAACGCCTGAAGGATCGTCAGAAAGCGGTGGAGAAATCACGTAATTATAAGAAGCTTGTCCGGTTGAACTTCCGCCATTCGTCATTCGACTATCATATTCTTCTCCTATAAACAGCTCGAAAAAGCTATGGCTATAAGAATTTGCTGGAAGCTCAGTTGTCATGTCCCAATCTATATTAAGGGTGACCACACTAGCATTACTGTATTGACGTATAGAGGTCAGTGTATAAAATAATTCATCTTTCTCAATTGATTTAAGAACTGCAATATGTTTTCTAAAATCAATTGGCTCAACCATCGGTTTAAAATGCTCTTCACTTAGCAATGTCCCAAATACCGCTTTCAAAAAATCCTCATAGAGCTCATAATTTTCTGCCCATTTAGAGATAGATTCAAACGGTGGGAATCCTGGATTATTATTCGAGATTTCCTTTCGTTGCTTGATCAATGCACATATTTGCTCGTCGATATCCTTAATTTGCAGATCGTAATGTTCAGTTGGTCGTACAAACGGCATCCTTTTCATTTTGAACCTCCTTTTTGCACAAATGCAAAAGAAATCTCAGCTTCACATACCAGCTCACTATTTACTGTTGCGATGCCTTTGCCTTTTACAATCTCACCTTTCATCCGATTGACTTCGAATTCGAGAAGAAGCTGATCCCCAGGCGTTACTTGGCGCTTAAAACGGGCATTATCAATGCCAACTAATAACCCTATCTTGCCCATCAGCTTTTCGTTTTTGCACATTGTGATTCCTCCTACCTGGGCTAATGCCTCCACAATTAAAACACCTGGCATAACAGGATGCTCAGGAAAATGGCCGCTAAAAAACGGTTCATTAATGGATACATTTTTTATACCTACTGCTCTCTTGTTCTCCTCCAACTCAATAATTCTGTCCACTAAAATAAACGGATAGCGATGAGGAATAAGTTCTACAATCTGCTGTATATTTAGCATAATTCCCGTCTTAGCCTCCTAAAATACTTTTTGGGTAATTTTAACACCAGAAGAGATTTTGTACTACTCAAAAATACCAAAGCAACTGGCTTATAACATCACTTCTGGAGAACCTAAAAAACAACGGCAGCCCTGAACTAGTAAATAAAGTCCACGACTGCCGCTTTTTATTGATCTACTGTATCCTGTTAGCTTAAGATTCAAACTCAATTAACAAACACCTGTGTCTTTCTCCCTGCTTCAATTCGTTCAGTGAATTTTCCGCCAGTGTATTCCTCTATTACCTTTTTCCAAAAGCGTTGTGCGGGCTCATTATTATCTATTTGATAAACTTCCCATTGCCCCTTATGTAAATTAAAAATATCTTTTGCAACTAGTCTACCTAATCCTACTCTCCGATACTTTTTTATAATAAAAAACTCTGCAATGGAAAAGTATAAATCATCATCTCTATTTTTTAATTTGACTAAAACGAATCCAGCATTTTTCTCATTCAGAGTTAACAGATATGGGAAATTCGACTCTTCTGTCCAGTAATCGTTGAGAGGATAATCATTAAATTTTCCGTTTTCTTCAAGGTGCAAATCCATATACTCGGAGAAATCATACATATAAAATTGCATTAGGTTGTTGAGGATTTCTTTTTCTTCAAGGGTTGCCCTTTTAATTTGATAGTTCATTTAATAATCATCCCATATCTATATTTTATCTAATTAGTAAAGGAATCTTCTATTTTCTCGGATAAGTTTCTTCGCATCCTTTTGAAATAAAACAATTGTTGTTGTACGCTTCAATGGATTGATTCCCAAATTACTTTGCAGTAATATGTTACCACTCAAGAATACTCTCTTTCAACTTTACAAATTTTCACTTTGTAATTTTGGTACCATTCTTTCTTACCTTTCTCCTGAGCAACTTTGTGAGATTGATGCTGTTTCCAGTTACTAATCGCCTCTAAGCTCTCCCAATAAGAAATCGTAATACCCGCTCCTGAAGAATTCCGGACACTTTCCACTCCTAAAAACCCTGGTTGCCCGGACGCAAGCTGCTCCATTTTTTCAGCCATAATGTTATATCCGTTATCCCCCTCCGTACGTTGACTTGAAAATATGACTGCATAATAAGATCCGTTTGATTCATGAACCATTCCGCTCAAACTCCCCTTTAATCGTAGATGTTTTTTTATAAAACAGATTATACTATTATAATTAAGATAAAAATAATGAATATTAATTATTAGTTTAATGAATTTTTTTCATATATTATTGAGGAGAGAAATTATTATGAATCTTTTAAAATATCAGATTTTCAGTAAGGTAGTTGAGATTGGAACTGTGAAAATAGGTACTTTCACTAGTGTATCGATCCAATGGATGCCCCAAATCATTAAACAATTTCAAAATCAGTTTCCACATATTGAAATAAAACTACTTGATGGTAACTACTCTGAAATAGAAGAATGGATTACCGATGGAACCGCTGACTTGGGATTTGTAAATCTGCCTAGTAAGTATACTCCCCGAAATGATTCTGTCACATCTCCCCGACAATGTATGTTATCGCCCATTAGAAGGAGAGCATTATCGTTCTATTGGCATTGCAGCCGCATCCATTAAAAATGCCTCTCCAGCGGCAAAAAAACTAATTGAATTCATAACAGAATGGATCACCCAACGTGCCCAACCCTCCGCATTACCGTGATTAATGATACGGCTCAACGCGCTGTCTGTAACGGCCAGCTTTAAGGTTATCCTTCGCAGAGTAGTCCTTTTTTGAATCTAGTATTAACGTCAGCGTCAGGGAAAAATGAACCTTGTCTATGTATCTTTTGCGTAATTCACTACTCCCGGAACACGAAAATTCGCATAACATAGAGAACAGCCTGCTGGCTGTTCTCTATCGCTGTCTGCCTTAGAAGCACGTGAACGAGCTAATCCGATTCAAATCAATGCCGAAGTACGACCAGAAAAAACCGTTCCATCTGAACCCTGCAATAGAATTACGTCCGACGAATACCGGAAAGAACCAGAATTGCTCGCCGTTGTTCAGCCAAATGTATGTGTTGCGGAACAGGCAGCGTCTGATCCCGCCGGGATCAATGGCAAATGTGGTAGTCGACATTTGCGGCACGAATTGCGGTGGAGGAGCCGTCGGCGCTTGAACGCCTCCTGGTGCACCCCCCGGAAATTGTCCGGGGGTTCCCGGAAACCCTGGTCCCCCGGGTCCTCCAGGTCCTCCGGGTCCTCCCGGCATGCCAGGTCCGCCAGGTCCGCCCGGGAATCCTGGAAATCCTCCGCCGGCTCCCGGTGTTGGAAAAAATCCCATATGTGATCGCTCCTTTCAATGAGTAGGCATAATCATCATATGCATTCGTGGAGAGGGCGCTTGGGCGCAATGGGCGTTTTTTCAAAAAATGAAAATCAACAATAAGATCTAACATAGGCAATATCAAAAAACTAAACTTGCTCCTACTTATAGTACGGTTCAACGCATCATAAATAAACTAAGCCAATTACACTCATCAGCACCTGCTGAATTAATTCCGTCCACGTCACCTTGTTAAGTTTTCAACTTTAATGTTAAATCGTCACTGATGAGATGCAGATGCTTGGTCAGCCTTCACACAATCAATAGCGACAACGAACGCAATCATGAGCGTCTCCATCTCATCATTCAATATTTGAACCTTATAGCTATCACCCCAAGTGAACCACTCCTTGTTCACTTTACCGATGACTACACCATGCTGTAAAACCTGAAAATCCATGTCCCACCAGTTACCATGTACCTCAATGTCAGCAGCATCAATCGTATAACGTGCTTTAAAGAAAGAAAACTCCTTCTTAATCGTTAACACCTCTCGACCATCTACTTCAACAAAAAACTTTGGTAAAAAACTGAACACCTTTTTCGTAATTAGTGCGACTTCATCTCTTGTTGTATTCATAATAGAGAAAGTCTTGGGAATTTGCATAAAACTGCCCTCTACGTAATAGACATCTTGCTCCTGCTGATTCTTTACCGTGAATTTACCACTTAGACTGAATACCTTTTGTTTTATATAAAGTTGCTTCATTCTAAGCCTCCTATCGCTCCTTAGTTAACATCATTTTAGAGAAATGTTATAGTTGTTTTGTCATAATAAAGTCTATTTGTTCCTCATCACCCATATAAAAAGAATGAGTTCCTGTATGAACAAACTTCATTTTTTCATAAAAGCTAATGGCGTTCTTATTTTTTTCCCAAACCCCCAGCCAAATCTTCTCTTTATTACATTGTATCGCTATTTCTATAGCTTTATTTATTAGATATTGCCCAAGCCCCTGTTTATGAAATTTTTTCCTAATATAAATCCTCTCGATTTCAAGCCAATCATTGCCCATTACTTCAGATTGAGCATCATCGGTGTTAACCTTTAAATACCCAGCGATTTCTTCATTAAAATAAATAAAACAGAATTCTGATGAGCTATCCGACAATTCTTTTTCTAATTGCTTTAAGTTAAATGCTCTATCCAAGTAGGCTTTCATATTTTCAGGTGAATTCTGATTACTAAATGTCTCATTAAATGTTTCAACACTAATTCCTTGAAGTGAACCTAAATCTTCTAACGTGCACTTTTTTATATTTATAGCCATTGTGTTTTCTCCTTTTAAAATATCAATTTACAAATAAACTTTATTTTGAGCTCTATTTATATGGTGTTATGCAGATGTGACAGGAAAATAGTATACCATAATTGTTGTATTTGCAACAAAAACTAAGTGTTTTCCATTCATCCCACCTATTAGCGTATTGGCGTAATCAGTCTCTATGCGGCAGTCAGGACTCCAAAAGTGGAAGCGAACGAGGTTTTTGGGGTTCGATGATGGATGGCGGTTACTTTCGGACCCAGATGACGTTATTTGCGAATATTTCGGCTTTGGAGCAAGGGTTCGGACTCCAGTGCAGTTATTCCCCTGAAAAGGCTGCTTTCGGGGTGTTTTTCAGGCCAATAGCGACTATGCGGTCCGTTAGAATTCCAAAAATGGTATATGACGCGTCTAAGGGTCATCTGAGTCCGATAGATGCTTCCGGACGCGCAAATGTGATCGAAGAAAGTGTGACTTGGGAGTGTGATAGCGGAAGAGAACAAAATTTGAGGATTCGGTGATGAAGAATGTGAGCGAGGTTTGGGGTTGAATGATGGAGAATGTGAGCGAGGTTTGGGAAATCGGTGATAGCGGTAACAAACGAAGTATGAGAAATCGCGGATGGAGGAAGCGAACGACGTTTGGGGATTCGATGATGGAAGACGGTTACTTTCGGACCCAGATGACGTTATTAGCGAATATTTCGCCTTTGGAGCAAGGTTTCGGACTCCAGCGCAGTTATTCCGTCGAAAAGGCATCATTTGGGGTGTTTTTCAGGCCAATAGCGACTATGCGGTCCGTTAGGATTCCAAAAGTGGGATATGACGCGTCTAAGGGTCATCTGAGTCCGTTAGCCACTTCCGGACGCGCAAATGTGATCGAAGAAAGTGTGACTTGGGAGTGTGATAGCGGAAGAGAACAAAATTTAAGGATTCGGTGATGAAGAATGTGAGCGAGGTTTGGGAAATCGGTGATAGCGGTAACAAACGAAGTATGAGAAATCGCGGATGGAGGAAGCGAACGACGTTTGGGGATTCGATGATGGAAGACGGTTACTTTCGGACCCAGATGACGTTATTAGCGAATATTTCGCCTTTGGAGCAAGGTTTCGGACTCCAGCGCAGTTATTCCGTCGAAAAGGCATCATTTGGGGTGTTTTTCAGGCCAATAGCGACTATGCGGTCCGTTAGGATTCCAAAAGTGGGATATGACGCGTCTAAGGGTCATCTGAGTCCGATAGCTACTTCCGGGTGCGCAAATGTGATCGAAGAAAGAGTAGTTTTTGGGGGATAGCGGAGGTGACAAAATTAGAGTGTTCGATGATGGAGAATGTGCGCGAGGTTTGGGAAATCGGTGATAGCAGCAAACGACGTTTCTGGATTTGCGGATGGAGAAAGCGAACGACGTTTCTGGATTCGCAGATAGAGGAAACGAGCGACGTTTTGGGGTTCGATGATGGAGCAAAAAAAATGAGGTGCCCCAGTAGCCATTTTCGGCTTTTGGGACACCCATCCTCTCCGCAGTGCGCATATAGCGCGGTATGGTGGACTGGTCAGAGCCCGGTTAAAGCCATCTCATAAATCTTTTTTTAGATAGTTTAATCTGATTATGTTCGGCCCATGCGGTTAGTTCTTTCATACCTTTGTATTCTTCGTCAAGAAAACTAAAACATAATCTATAGGGAGGAAATTTGTGATCTACAGGTTTAATGCCTATTACGGGTATGAAATAGCCCTTTACATAAATATTCTCAATTTGTTTCGCTTGAATTTCTTTGTTATCTACTAGTATAGAGTCTGGAAGAATCCGAACCTCAATGAACTTTCTAATCGTAATGATCCTATAGAGCAATATGATTACAACAATCAGACAGAAGGTCAACCATATATAACCAAAATAAAGTAATACTTTATACTCCATATTATTTCTGGCATTTAACAGTAGTATGCTACTTGAAAAAATCATAGAAAACAGAAGCGACATTAACGACGGACGACTCACTTTATAAGCTCCTATATTTTCCATAACCCCCTCACTTTCTCAGACTATTATAGCTTACTATATTTCATAAATTATGGATATGGCACCTCTTTTTAATCCACTGGAATCTCAATCACCTTGTTATATTCCTTCATATAATGTATTCCTTCTATCAGAATATTTTCAGGTTTCGTTTGTGTATCAAATAATAAGGTGCGTTCCTTCATGAGTTTACCGTTGTTTTGTTCTGACTCTTTTTGATTAATTGTTGTTTTTAAAGCCGTGTTTTCGCCAGCATTTTCTATAGACACACCATCCAGCATTACATCCTCATCTGTAGCAATAGTTACTTCAATCCCTTGAGCGGTATTGGACACATCCTTAATCCATAATTCTTTATCCCCCAGTAGAATCGGCTCATTACTATCAGCATTTAGAGGATACTTCTCTTCCAGCTTCTGATATCCAACAAACTCTTTAACAACCAGCTGCAATGAATGTAGTTCTTTTGGCAAGGTGTCATAACGAATATCAAATGATCTCCCACCCAGCGAGGTTTTATTGCTACTGCCTAATATTTCTACAGGCTTTCCATTGGCAATTAATTGAATGCCTTCTAACCCTAATCTTATTCGATCGAAATTCTCGACATTCATACTCCCTTTAATCACAGTCATGGTTGGTGTGGCCGTGATCGATTTGAAGGTAATTGATCCTTTGTCGGCTTTGACCTTTTTATTAATCGACTGTTTGATCTGAGTCACCATCGCTTGATTTGGATTATAAGAAAACGTTATGCTCCCTTCACTCATCTGCCCTTTCTGTAGAGGTCCCCAGTAATGAAGTGTTAGTTTTTTCGAAAATGGGCTTACGCTATCAAATGTCATCGTGCCTTTTATTTCTGTATGTTCGTCATTGATTAAAGATACGCCACTTCTTATGTTGGAATTCGTGAGAAACCCTTCTATTTTAGAAGGACTAAAATGATCTCCCGTCTCCTCTAGTCCCTTAGGATTGTTTAACGTGTAATACACAATAAATTGATTGGCATCTGCCATAATTCCGTTAATCTTAAGTTCTGTTCCATCTGCTAACGTCGTCTTTTTGTCTATGCTTTGTCCCATTCCTTGTTCATTGAGTTGTTGTAAAGTTCCCTCTAGCACCTCATCAAAACCAAATAACTTTTTTCCATAATAAGCGAAGGCATTATAGCTGTTTCCAGTAACCACTATCACTAATAAGATGACGGCTGCAATCTTCCAGAGGGGGGAGCTTTTTCTTTTTATTCTTTTTGGGGGTGCCGAGTCTAAAGCATTTCTTAATCTCATTTCTAAACCCTCAGGTGCAGTTATGGACTCTAAATTCCTCTTCTCATCCACCAATCGTTGTTCGACGTTATCGTTCATCAACATCACCTCTGTAATGATTTTTTAGCGTTTGTAATCCATTGTAGATTCTTGATTTAACAGTTCCGATCGAGACCTGTGTAATGTCAGCTATCGTTTGATAATCGAGATCATGAAAATACTTTAATTGAATTGCTTCTCTTTGCTGCTCGTTCACATGTAACAATAACGCCTGCATATCCATTTGCTGTTCACTTTTATGATAAGGATCGCCTGGTGCAACATGGACGCTTTCCATCTTATCATTGGAGCTCCAATCCTCTAATAACACCAGTTTGCTTCGCTTATGAAGCTGCCTTTTGCAGCCATTTACCAAAATCGTTTTACTCCAGCTGTAAAAAGACTCCTCTTTCTTAAGTTGATCAATCTTCTCGTATAACGTAACTATCATTTCCTCCATGGCATCCATTGCATCTTGCGCATTTCCCATATAGCTGTACGCAAGCCTATAAAAAACATCTTTTTCAGACATAATTAAGTGCAGCAAAACTTCTTTATTTCCTTTTTTGGCTTTTTTCACCAATCGTATAACATCCATGCCTTCACCTCTCTCCCCTATATGAGTCAGGAGCACTGTAAAAAGTTCATCTTCATAAAAAATTTTTATATATTGCGAACTATTCAATCCACCTAAACTGTAATATTAAGGAAAATTTCACTCAGACATACCCAAATCTAGTTGATTTTAAACGCTTCAATGTAATAGAATGAACTAATCTAAAAAGAAAAGGATGGGCATAAGCAATGCCGTTTAAAGAACCTCGTACCCTCAGTAAAAGATCCCTGCTATTCTTCTCTCTCATTATGCTTGTAAAAAGCTATTTTGCCTGGTATTTTCTATTTGAAGATGGCCCTACTTGGACCACTTGGCTTAAAGAAATCCCTTTTGTACTTCTAGTCTTTTGCTTGATTGAATGGTTCGCTACGAAACGAAAAATTGCAATTTACATGCTTGTCAATGTGTTGATTACTACTCTATTTTTCTCATTAATTGTATATCATAATCATTTTGGCATCATTGCTACTTCGCAAGTATTAGATCAGGTCAAACAAGTGGGAGCCGTAAAGAAAAGTATATTTTCGGTCCTTCGTCCTCAATATATGCTTATCTTTGTGGATATCATTGTCATCAGCTTGGTGATGTTTAGAAAACAGAAAGCACTGGATTGGAAAAAAGCCATGTCGCGCAAAAGTAACCGTAAAGCGGTGGCAGTCCTGTTCTGTATTTCCATCATCATTTGTGCAATGAATATTTTTCCAAACCGTGCCAGTATGAACGAAACGATTAAAGCGGAGCAAATGGGCATTCTTAATTATGAAGCCTACTCTCTGCTAGCTGATCAAGAGGAAGAACAAATTGACGTCTCTGAGATTACGCAATCCACTATTGATAAAACCAAAGGAATTCAAGCGATCTCTAACCCGGTTTTATTTGGAGCCGCCAAAGGAAAAAATCTAATCATTCTGCAAATGGAGTCTTTCCAGAACTTCTTAATCAATCTAAAGATTGATGGACAAGAAATCACACCAAATATGAACAAGCTTGCGGCCAGCAGCTTCTACTTCCCGCGTTTCTACCAGCAGGTTGGACAAGGCAACACTTCTGACGCAGAGTTTATTGTAAACACTTCTTTTTATGTACCACCTGATGGTCCAGCTACCCAAATGTACGCTCCTAAAGAGCTTCCAAGCTTACCCAAGCTGCTGCAAGCACAAGGTTACGATACGGCAACATTCCATACGAACGAAGTCGACTTTTGGAACCGTGGTGAGCTTTATAGTGCTTTGGGATTCAATCGTTATTATGATAAAACTTACTTCGGGGAAGAAGACACAGTATTTTATGGCGCTTCTGATGAAGTTTTGTATGAAAAAACCGCTGCAGAGCTGGCAAGAATGGATCAGGATAACCAGCCCTTCTACTCCCATGTAATTTCGATGTCATCTCATAACCCGTTCTCCATCCCAGAGGATAAATACAAAATGACACTTCCAGTGCGATTCGAAGGAACGCTTGTTGGCGATTATATTCGGGCTCAGAATTATGCTGATTATGCGCTAGGACTTTTTATCGATGAGCTCAAACAAAACGGAGTATGGGATAACAGCTTGATCGTATTGTACGGGGATCATCGTGGACTGCCTATCTTCTCTCTAAAAGAGGATGATCATCTCCTACTGGAAGAGATTCTCGGCCATGAATATTCGGAACGTGAATTGATTAATATTCCGTTGATCATGTCAGCGACAGGGATTACAACACCTAGTGTAAAAGAACAGCTGGGCGGGCAAGTGGATATTTTACCTACCGTATCTAATTTATTGGGTGTCTCTCTTACAGATCATATTCATTTCGGACAAGATCTCTTGAATCAATCAACATATAACTTACTTCCACAACGGTATTATTTGCCTACAGGATCTTTCGTAAATAACGAAGAGCTCTTCTTATCCGGCAGTGGCTTCGAGGATGGCCAGCATTATACTTTATCTGGTAACGGCGATCAACCTCTGCAATCCACAGAAGACGAATTCGAGCGTGCCTTACAGCTGCTCCATTTGTCAGACAGCTATGTTACACAGCTACCGGATAGAGTTATTGAAGAATAAGCTGCAATGTACAGCAAAAAAGACTGTGCTCGCCAAATCGGCGAGCGCAGTCTTTTTCTATAATGGTTATTATTTTGACTCTTTAACAACTAGTTTAAGCGGTGCCGCAATCAGCTTTTCTACGGTTTTGCCTTCTAATACATCCTTAGCGGCTTGAATGGCTAGCTGGCCAATTAATTCAGGCTGCTGAGCAACGGTTCCTGTTAATTTACCAGCTTCGATGGATTTAAGTGCATCTTCATTTCCATCAAAACCAATCACAGGGATATTCTTGCCTGAACTTTGAATGGCTTCAATGGCACCTAGCGCCATTTCATCATTATGAGCGAAAACTGCTTGTACGCCAGGATTTCCTTGTAGAAGGTTCTCCATAACGGTCAGGCCTTTCGTACGGTCGAAATCAGCCGTTTGCTTAGCAATGACATCTAGCTGGCTGTCCGCAATTTCATGGAATCCCTTACCGCGTTCCCGAGTCGCTGACGCTCCTGGGGATCCTTCTAGCTCGATGACCTTTGCACCTTTCCCAAGCTGCTCTACAATATATTCTGCCGCCATAGAGCCACCCTTTACATTGTCAGAGGCAACTAGAGCTTTGATATCCCCTTGATCTGCGGAACGGTCCAACGTAACGACGGGAATATTTAAACTGTTAGCTGTTTGCACTACCGTCGAGATCGCTGATGAATCTACAGGATTGATCAATAACGCATTCACACCTTTTTGCATCAAATCTTCGACGTCATTACTTTGTTTAGCAGAATCATTTTGGGCATCAATGACAAGGACTTCCAAGCCTTGCTTCTTAGCCTCGGCCAAAACACCATCTTTAACGGATACAAAGAAGGGGTTATTTAAAGTAGATATGGATAATCCAATCTTCATATTCTCCATGCTTCCACCACTGCTAGGCTTAGCCCACTCTGGAGGCTCCAAGGAACATCCTGTCATGAGAATTAATAGTAAGGAAGTAAGAATCAAAGTTAACTTTTTCATGTTGGAATCCCCCTTATACGGCTTTCTTACGGTCTATGAGTACGGCAATGGCAATAACGATCCCTTTGACCACCATTTGGTAAAAAGAGGATACGCCGAGCAAGTTCAAACCATTGTTCAAAATCCCGATAATCAGTGCACCAATCAATGTGCCTACGATACGTCCACGACCACCAGTTAAGCTCGTACCGCCTAATACTACAGCTGCGATAGCATCCAGCTCATAGGATGTGCCTGCTGTGGGTTGTGCTGAGTTCAATCTGGAAGTCAGGATAGCTCCTGCCAATGCGGACAACATACCGGTCAATGAATAGATCATAATTTTAATGCGGTCTACTTTAATCCCTGAAATAATTGATGCTTTTTCATTACCACCAATGGCATAGGTTTTACGACCAAATGGAGTTTTGTGCAATACAACCCATAAGACTGCGAAGACGATGAGCATTGTTATAGCAGGTACAGGTATTCCCAGTAAATATCCACGACCAAACAATTGGAAGGTCATGCTGTCTCCAAGACCTGTGATTGGATTACCGTCTGTGTATACAAGAGTTAATCCCCGGAAAATCGTCATGGTCGCCAACGTAGCGATAAATGGTGCCATTTTACCTTTGGTAATCATGAGTCCATTGACCATCCCCATCACACCACCCGCTAAACAACCTACAATAATAGCTAAGACAGGATCCCAACCTGACAACATCAGGTTAGCTGTGAAGGCACTGGATAGGGCTAGAATAGAACCCACCGATAAATCGATACCACCCGTTAGAATAACAAAGGTCATCCCAAAAGCGATAAGCGCATTTATGGCAACTTGTCTAAGCAAGTTCAGGATATTAAGGGGCTCCATAAAGCTTGGGTTCAACACCGTAACGATAACAATTAGAATAATCAGCCCTAGTAATGGACCTAGCTTCTGTGTAATTTGCCCGATTTGAAAACCTTTATTTTCTCTCTCACCTTTGATAGTTGTCATTACTATTGCCCCCCTGTAGCTAACGTCATGATTTTTTCTTGCGTAGCTTCTAGTTGTGATAGCTCTCCACTAATTTCCCCTTCATGAACCACTACGATCCGGTCGCTCATTCCTAAAACTTCAGGAAGCTCTGACGATACCATGATAATGGCGACTCCACGTTCCGTTAATTCGTTCATGAGCTGGTAGATCTCCCGTTTAGCTCCTACGTCCACTCCACGGGTAGGTTCATCGAGGATAAGCACACTTAAGCCAATCCCAATCCATTTGGCGATGACCACTTTTTGTTGATTCCCCCCGGATAAATTCCGGACTAAAGTGGAGGAAGACTGTGTCTTGATGTGCAGCCGTTTGATAAGTATGTCTACAAATTCTTGTTCTTTTTTATCAATGATTACACCCTTAGGAGCGAAGCTATATAAATTTGTAAGGACCATATTGTCTCGAATAGAGAAATCAAGCACTAACCCTTCATCTTTCCGATCCTCCGTAACGAATCCTATCCCCGCCTTCATCGCATCATTGGGATTTCGAATCGTGACCTTTTCTCCCCGTACCATAATCTCACCACGGTCTAACGATTCCAATCCGAATAAGGTTCTCATCATTTCTGTTCGTCCAGATCCCATTAATCCTGAGAAGCCTAAGATCTCACCAGAACGAACGGAGAAATTAACATCTTTAAATTGCCCTTTTTTCGTGGCATTTTTGACTTCAAGAACAACCTCTCCGGGTTTGGAGGTACGCTCAGGAAACCGGTCAGTTAATTCACGCCCTACCATCTTCCGAACTACATCATCGAAGTTAGTCTCTGGAATGGGCTTCGTGTCTACTGTTTTCCCATCTCGCATGACCGTTATTCGGTCACATATCGTAAAGATCTCTTCCATCCGGTGCGAAATATACACGATGGAGACGCCTTCCTTTTTAAGGGAAGTTATGACTTCGAACAATTTTTGGATTTCCCGTTCGGTTAATGCCGCTGTCGGTTCGTCCATGACGATAACTTTTGCATGAGTCATAAGCGCTTTTGCAATCTCAATCATCTGTTTCTCACCTACCGAACATTCCCCCGCCTCTTGATTTAAGGGAATCGTTACGGAGAGCTTACGAAATTGTTCATTTGCTAACGCTTTCATCTCTTTCATATTTAAGATCCCTAGTTTGGAGGTTCGTTCCTTACCAATAAACAGATTATCTAGAACCGTCATATCCGGCCACACGTTCAGCTCCTGATGGATAAAAGCGATCCCATAACGTTCAGCCTCTTTGGGATTATTAAAGTATGTTTCCTGACCATCTATAGTAATGGTCCCTTGATCACGCTGATGCAGTCCAATCAGAATGTTCATCAGAGTAGACTTGCCTGCGCCATTTTCTCCCATTAGGGCATGAACTTCGCCATCCTTCAGTTCAAAATCCACACCCGTCAACACACGGTTAGCCCCAAAAGATTTATAAATATCTTTCATCGTAATGTGCATACGCTTTGAACCCCCTTTTTATCAAAAATAGACCCCGGCTTGTAAAATACAATTTGCATAAGGCTTAGCTTCCCCCGTACGAATGATGACCTTCGCATGCTGGGTTAACCATTTAAATTGTTCATGTGAAATCGCCTCTATAGGTATTTCCTTAAATTTGTCATTCAAGTATTCAGAGGTATCTTTATTTTTTTCAGCTAATTCCTCT
The DNA here is from genome assembly GCF_037970385.1 of Paenibacillus sp. FSL R5-0928. Classification (NCBI taxonomy): domain Bacteria; kingdom Bacillati; phylum Bacillota; class Bacilli; order Caryophanales; family Paenibacillaceae; genus Paenibacillus; species Paenibacillus sp. FSL R5-0928. The sequence continues at coordinate 4,615,502 of NZ_CP150225.1, forward strand.
GCTACGATAACTTTCTCAATGACCATATCCTCTGAAATGATTTCGACAAGCTCTTGAAAGCTGGGAACTCCCAATTTAAGTGCTAAATCAATCTTTGGAACACCAGGTGGAACGGGTAATCCAATATCAGCAATGACAATCGTATCGGTGTGGCCTAAATCAGTAAGCACTTTGGAAATATGACTGTTTAAGATTCCTTGTTTTTTCATAATTAAAGACTCACCTCCACCTCTACTCTTGTTGGCATGCCACCTTGGGCACCAAATTTTGTGACGGATAAAGAAGCCGCGCGATTGGCAAACTTTACACTAGTTCGAATAGACTTGCCTTCAGCTAGAGCAACAGCAAATGCCGCATTAAAAGTATCTCCTGCTCCAGTGGTATCTATAGCATTTACTTTATAGGTGGGAACTAAAACTTCCTGTTTACCATCGTAATAACGCACACCATTGCTGCCCTCGGTTATAAATAACTTATTGGGATATTTGCGTAAAGCTTCAGCAGTACTCATCTCAGGAAATAATATTGCACATTCATGTTCATTGGGTGTTAAATAGGTGGCATTGTTTATAATCGTTTCACTGATAGGACGAGCAGGTGCTGGGTTTAGCAACATAGGCACATTGAATTTGTGGCAAATCTCACTTACAAAAGACACCGTTTCTTCCGGAATTTCTTGTTGGATTAATACCATGTCAGAGCCTTTAATATTCTCAAGTGCCCGTTCAACCAATGCAGGAGTAACTAAATCATTGGCTCCTTTTACAACGATAATGCTGTTATCGCCTTCCGCTAAAATGATGTGAGCTGTTCCGCTTTCGGCATGTGTAACCGGTTCCACATTGGCGGTAAAAACGCGATTCTTTTTCAGATTATCCATGATAGCGGTACCATAGAAATCATCACCTACACAACCAACCATCGTAACTTCTGCTCCAAGACGGGCTGCAGCGACTGCTTGGTTCGCGCCCTTACCGCCCGGAACGGTGGAGAATTGTTCTCCAAGCACAGTCTCACCCGCGTGAGGTCGCTTATTCGAAGTCACTACTAAATCCATTGAACAGCTGCCAATTACACAAATCTTAGCCATTTTCATCAACCTTTCTCATGTTGTCATCTATTCTTTACTTCTTGTAGTTTCCCGCTCCACAAAGCTAACGGGTAGTTGAATAATCTTCTCTTCCACCTTATCTTGCTCAATTAGCTTAATAAGTAAACCCGCGGCTTCTCTACCCATATCATGTGCCGGCTGGCGAATGGTGGATAAAGCAGGTGACAACAAGCTGCTAAGCGGGATATCATCAAATCCGATGATTTGCAGATCCTGCGGCACTCTTTTACCTAAACGATGTGCTTCATGAATGACTGCCGTCGCCACAATATCATTACTGGCAATTACGCCATCTGTATCTATATATTTAGCAAATAACTCCACAGCCCATTGTTCTGCTACTGTATGGGAGAAGGATGAAGTTTGGATCACATTATAGCTGATTCCCATTTCATTAAGTACTTCAATCGCCCCAAGAAATCGATCTTGTGCAGGTTTGATATGCGCCGGTCCTTGTATTACTGTGATTTTTTTGCTTCCCCGTGCGATAATCTCTTGTGCTGCAAGACGTCCGCCCTTTTTGCCATCTGCGTATACGGAAGGGCTATCGTTAGAAGTACGGTCCAGAAATACGACCGGAATTTTCAAGTTAGAATAAACGTCGCTCTCAGGGAAGTTGGTTGACGATATCATGCCAATGACATTATTTTGGATAAAGGTTTGAATATAATCCATCTCTTTGTCCTCGTTCTCATCACTATTGCCAAAGATGATCCGATAACCTTGCTCCTGCATCCGATCCTCTATCCCCCGCGCTAACTGCGGGAAGAAGGGGTTGGTAATATCAGGCAAGAGCAGCCCGATTAATTTAGATTTCCGCTTGTACAATGATCTTGCAACCTCATTAGGGGTATAATTCATTTCTTTGATCGCTGCCTCAACCTTTTTGCGAGTATCGATATTCACATATCCAGATTCATTTATAACCCGTGAGACTGTTGCTACCGAAACTCCAGCTATTTTTGCGACATCTTTGATCGTCATCATTCTTTAATTCATCCCCCAATGTGTAACCGGTTACATGTATTACATAAATTAGATTATCACATAACCTTTTCATTTACAAATCTTTTTTTTGATCATAAAGCTAACAAAAGATACCAATTATATATCGATATCTTTTGTTATTTGAATTTATTTATCTGCAAAGCGATTTAATAATTTTATTGTATTGAAGTGCATACCTTCATGGTAAAGTGTGAAATTTATGAATTCACCGATTGAATTTAAGGTTAATCCACTTCCTGTTGTAAGAGGGGTTACTTGCTCACTTAAGCGATTGTGAAAAGCTTCCTGGATCCGTTTGGGTTGCTCCGTAAGCATCTCAAGTAAAACTTCAAGCGTTGGCGGTTCCTCATTCCACTCGGCTGGTTTAGTCCCTTTCGCAAATAAGCGTTCAAAGCTTGCCGGCAATTGCATAAGCTCCCTAGCAGAATGAAAGGCAAACTTCTCTTGCACCAAATAAATATGTCCCAAGTTCCAGCGGATATTGTTATTAAAACCTTCTGGAATACTATCTAAAATTCCCTCAGAAAGTCCCTCGACAGCACGAACAGTAACACTACGCACAAACTTAAGTTGTTTGAATATGATTTGATCCATTATGACCCCTCCTAACTTTTATCCATAGTTTACCATAAGCTTATCTTTAATTTCCTAATATTATTTTAAACTTAATTGTTTCATAACGAGCGTAATAAACGACTGCATATAGCTTTCTTGAAGTTCCTTCTTTCTGTAACCCATCCATATCGAATGCTTGGAGACTACATTTTCTACTGCTACATTAGCTAATGTTCCCTGATCAAGATAAGGTTTCGCCAACAAAGCGGATACATAACTAATTCCATAACCGGCAATCACAGCTTGAATAACTTCATTCACTCCATTAAATTGAAGCCCAATCGTTGGCTGCTGTACACTTCTTTCTTCACACAACCGGACAAGCCGCTCTCTGGCTGCACTGCCCTCTTCTCTCATAATAAATGCTTCAGACATCACTTCTTCAAAGCTAACCTGCTGATTGGCAAAAGGGTGATGGGAAGAAACCACGAATACATACTCGTCCCTATATAACTCCCGATGTTCGAACACTCCTGTATTATGCGTAGGAAACTCCATATCACTGTAAATCGCTACGTCTGCTTCAAAATTATTCAATTTTTCCATGACTCCATGAGAATTAGTAGTAGTGATCTGAATGTTAACTTCCGGAAAAGATTGTTTGAATAATGACGCCCACCGGGGAATGAGGATGCTTGTTGCCAAATAATTACCTGCAATCCGCAGATTCCCCTCAGGAAATTTGTGATAGTCTTCAATGATTTGCTGGACTTGATCACCCATGGCAAAAAACTTCTCAAGAGGTTCGATTAACCTTTTTCCTAAAGGGGTGAGCACCATCCTCTTTCCTTTAATTTCAAATAACAAAATATGATTCTCCCGTTCAAACTTACGGATTTGCGCTGATATAGCGGGTTGACTGATATGCAAACGTTCAGAGGCTTTGGTCACACTACCTGTGATCGCAACGTAATAAAACAATTTTAATACATGATAGTTCATCATGATTTCTTCCTCACCTAATAAAATAATATCTCTAATCGCCGCTTATCTATCCTCAGCCATTTACTATAACTATACATTATGGATGTTAACTATTATATATTGTTTATTTATATTTTTTTCTCTTATACTTACAACTATTCATAAGGGAGGTTTTGTTAATGACAAAGACAGTATTATACTTAACCCGCCACGGGCAAACAGAATGGAATTTACAAAAACGAATGCAAGGGCATCAAAATTCTGCGCTTACAGCCTTGGGCGAACAGCAGGCCGAATGGTTAAGGGATCGTTTGCAAGTAGAAAACTTAGGCGCAATTTATTCTAGTACTAGTCCAAGAGCATTGCATACTGCGCAGATTTTACGGGGAAAGCGGAGTTTACCTATTCAACAGCAAGTTTCTTTAATGGAAATAAACATGGGGAGCTGGGAAGGAATGAATACGGATCAGATACAACTAGAATCCCCTTTACAATATTCCCATTTTTTCACCAGACCCGATCTATATATTCCTCTAACCTCAGGTGAGACTTATAAGCAGCTTGAAGAAAGAGTAGTGCCGACAATGGAGCGCATCATAAACGATAACGTAGGGCTAGAGGTGCTCATCGTCACCCATCGGATGACTTTAAAAGTCATTATGGCTTATTTTCTTAATAAATCATTGCAGGAAATAGGGGAGTTACCGGATATTCTCTCTACTGCATTATGTAAAGTAACCCTAACTGATAACAATACAACCATCGATCTGTATGGAGATACTTCACATTATCAATGACTATGGGTCAAAAAATAAGAAGGTAACTCCGATTAACGGGGCTACCTTTTTAGCGTTCAACATTAAATATCCACACTTTTGATTATAAAACTGCGGACCTTCATCCATTTGCCTGAAATGAATTCATCAATCGTTTTCGTCTTTGGTCTAACGCAAAAGCGGTGTTTTGCCCCTTTATCAAAGCCCACAGCTTCAAAAATTAGGCTGTCCCCTATTTGCTCCTTGAAGAACACCTGCTTTAATCCCAACCTATTTAACATTTCAAGCTTTACGCTCTCAATATATGTGCGCGAATACTCCTTAGACATATGTGTTCCTCCTAGTAGTGATAGTAATATTATAAGTCAATAGGAAGAAAATCAACAATAGTTCATATATTCATCATCCACAAAAAAACAACCAGGCAGCAATTCTCCGTTATTGGAGGTTCGCTGACTGGTGTTTTGGGTCTGTTGTGATTTGCTTGATAGGTTATGAGCTAAGCTTAATCATTCGTAGCTTTCGGATAACCACTCCGTTGTAGCGCACTATCTTGATATATCTGTAAGATAACTGCAATCTATACACTTATTCGATATCCACAAGGGCTAATTCTAACTTTAAGTGTATTCTATACAATTAAAAACTAGAGAAATAGCCTATAGAGTATTAAATCAGGAAAATAGATGTACAAAATACAGCTATTTGCATTGGCCGGGCGTTTTGAGCATTTTAGTTGTACAAAATACAGTTAAAACCATCTACTGTACACTTCAATGTTTCATACTCCATTACTTCATACTCCATTACTTCATACTCCATTACTTCATACTCCAATAATTCACTGCTTCAATACTCCATTACTTGTTACTTCGAAGCCGTTGGCTCTCATATGGTAACTAGATGGGGTGTAGTCCATTATGAGTCAGCCCATTCATTACTGATTCCTTTTGCCTATCCTATCCGGATAATTCTATCTATTTAGTCCTTCTACTTCTACCTAATCGAAATCATCACTAACTTATTTAACTTCAGTTGCCCCAGTCACTTTACCTTCAATCCCTGCAGTTGCTTTCACATCTTCGTTTGCGAAGTAAAGATTTCCATCAATAGTCGAAGTTTCATGCAGATTAAATCCGTTCGCTTCTACATAAACATCACCTTTAATGGTTCCGCCTTGAACTCGTAAATTTTCACTTTGTACAGTTAACTTAGGTACAGTGAGTGTGTAATTGGCAGTAACTTTGTGATCAGCGTCTTGGGAATAAAGAGCAATCTTACGGTAGATGTCGCCGTCTGCGGCCCCTTTATCATGGAATTCGCCTTCAACAACAACATCTTGGGCAATGGTCACATCATTTAGAATGGCAATAATCCAGTTTCCATCTTTACTTACAGCCTTGGTAAACGCATCTGCTTGATTTACGATTGAAGCTGTAGTAACTGCATCCGTTTGCTCTGTAGCTGGAGCCGTAGTAGCCGCTGAATTAGTTGCATTATTATTATTCGCACCACAACCAGACAAGACTGCAACCGAGACGCCTGCTACTAACATCATTTTAAATAACTTCATTTTAAATCCCCCTTGTTTTTGATTATAAATTAATTATATATTAAAATTTTTAATAAACAGGTGAAAATTTTCACAATATTGTGTCGTTATCTGAAGCGGTTTCACAAAGGTGATTAATTCCATACAAAAAGGACACTCCCAATAACTGCGGAAGTATCCTCATAGTCTTTATTACTATAATTTTTTAGATTAAATACCCTCTTGAAAAAGATATGGAACCATCATACTCTACACTTACTTTTTTAATGTTAGGTTTATGCAAAACATCAGCATAAAAATAATACAGCGGAAGGATGACCATTTGGTCAATGAGCATTTTTTCAGCTTTTGCATAAAGCTTGTTTCGTTCGCTAGTGTCTAATGTAAGCCTAGCTTGTTTAATATAACTATCATAAAGTGCACTGCTCCAGCCCGAATCATTATCGCTGCTCCAAGATGTGAAATAATCTAAAAAAGTCGATGGATCGTTATAGTCGGCTGCCCAAGCCGCTTTTGCCATTGTATAATTCAGCTTAAGACGATTATCAAGCAGATCTTCCCAGGGTTGAACCTCAAAGCCTACTGTAATGCCCAGATTTTTGTTCCAGCTGTTAATAACGGCTTCTGCAATTTCTTCATGACCTTCATTTATAATAATCGAAAAACTAGGAAGCTGAGTTAAGCCCTCTTCCTTCAAACCTTCCTGAAGTAATTTCTTAGCCTGTATTACATCCTCTTTGAAATACCGTGTATCAATAATCTCTGATCTAAAATTCAACTTGGAACCACGAATACTCCGAGGAATAAAACCGTAAGCAGGTGTACCATAGCCGATAGATTCTCGGTTAGCTGCCATGGCTAATGCTTTACGTATCTTCAGATTTTTGAAAGGTGCTTTGCTTAGATTGAACTGATAATAATATGTAGAAGCATACGGCAATGCATATAACTCCTGAGGGAATACAGAATTTAAAGAAGCCTTATCTATCAGCTCATCTTTTGCCCCTACCCAGTCAACTTCATTGTTTAAGTAGGCCATAGTTGGCGAAGGTGTTCCAGCTTTAGGCCGAAGTAGATGCACCTCTGAGAAACGAATTTCTTGCGCCGCATAATAGTTTGGATTTTTAATTAGATGAATCGAATTTTCATCCCACTGTTGCAGTTTAAAAGGGCCATTAGTAACCATAGTTTTAATATTGTACGCCCAATTCTTATCTGCTTTCGCGACTTGCGCATTAATTGGCATGTAAATACTTTCCGCGAGAAGCTGCGGGAAATGTGAAGTTTTTTCATTCAAAGTCACTTGGAGTGTATCGTTATTTAACGCTTTCACACCCACTTTCGAAGACTCCTTTAGCTTCCCTTTATGATAATTCTCTGCGTTAGCAATTATGAACATTTTGAATGCATAGCTATTCATAGACTGAGGTGCAAGCGCTTGTTTCCATGCATACTCAAAATCTGAAGCCTTAACCTGCTGCTGATTACTCCATTTTGCGCTCGGCCGCAAGGAGAACGTGTATGTTTTCCCATCCTTGGAGACTGTCCACGACTTGGCTATCCCGGGAACCGCCTCTCCCGCATCATTCAAACGCACCAATCCCTCAAATATCCCTTTAATGACCGTAGTCGTACTACTATCTGTGGAAGAGGCAGGATCTAGATCTACAGGAATATAATCAAAACCAATACGCAACACCTGTTTAGCCTGTACAGCAGATGCAGTGTTCCCTTCACTTACATTTAAACCTATTAGTAATACTAAAACAAAGAGAACATGGAGCAATTTTTTCATCGACACTTCCCCTATTTCTATTATTTTTATTAACTAGAATAACATGGAATCTATTGATTCCGATAGATTAATTTCACCGCAATTCTTCCATTTCTAGAACCTAGCAGGGTCATCTAACTGCACACTCACTTCCCATTGACGCTTTGGGATCAGAATGTTAATCTTTAGAAAATATCACAAGGATAAGGGAGCTATTTACTGGTGAAAAAGACAACCATGAAGGACATCGCACTTCGTGCCAATGTCTCCGTCGCAACAGTGAGCTATGTTCTGAATCGTGTCGGCAACCAAACCATTCCTGAGAAAACGCGCCAGCAGATTCTTCAGCTTGCCGAGGAACTACACTACATACCCAATCTGGCGGCACGTTCACTTGCGAATCAGAAAACAGGATTGGTAGGTGTGCTCGTTAACACCTCAGCCCATACCCCACACTGGAAGCTCCATGCCCAGTTCTCATTTATACATGCCTTGGAACAACGGTTAACAAATGCTGGTTACCATACGCTGCTATATTCACTTGATGTTGACCAGCCTTCTTTGGATATTATCGTAGAAAGAAAGCTGGAGGCTGTATTTCTGATCGATGTGCGCGAGGAAGCCTTTTATTCGATCTCCAAGCATTTTGTAGAAGGAATTCCTTTGATTCTGATCGACAGCATGATTGAAGATAAACTCTTTAAGCAGGTCCTTTTCAACTATCGAGCAGCTCTACAAAAGGTAAAACCACAGGACCTTTCACAGGTATGTTTAATTATGGAGAGCTTCAATAACTCTTTCCTCACCCGTTTTATTCAGGACAGTATTCCATTACCTGAAGAAGCGATATTCACCGTTGTCAATTTGGAGAAATTAAATACATTCTTACAGGAGGGGGGCTATAAAGAGGCCATTGTCATTAATGAGTTTATTGGAAGTTACGTTGAAAAAAACGGGAGGTTCGAACAACTCTCTGTGCTTTGCACCTGCAATTGTCCGGAAATATTAGGCGATGACGTTCATAAATTCATTTTCACAGGGGATAAAGCGGCTACTGCATTTGAACTAATGGACAAATTATTGCATCATTCTGACTACTCCGCACAAAAAAATAATTGTTATTTTGTAGAATAATTTTTTTGGCTATTCACTTAAGCGTTTAAGTTGAAGGGAGCATAACTTATGTCTGGTCCTTTATTAGTGAAACAAGTTCCCCCTGCTGTTCAAGCTCATCCCTCTCTTTGGGGAAATCGGAGATTCCTGCTGCTACTCAGTTCGTACTCCATTTCCTTATTCGGTAACACTTTTCATAGTATTGCTTTAAGTTTATGGGTACTGCAAACGACCGGCAGCGCCAAAATGATTGCCATCATCACGATAATCAATTTAGTGCTCAGTTCTTTACTTGGATCGATAGGGGGAACTTTTGCGGATAGGGTCAATCGTCGAACCCTCATGCTGATCACCGATCTGATAAGTTGCGGACTCGTAGTGACACTTGCTTTAGCCATTTCCCTGCCCTCTACATCGTTCATTATAGTCGCTATACTGACGGGTCTTACGACCGTTTCAGCTTTATTCCAGTCCCCGGCATACCAAGCTTCTATCACTACTGTTGTTGGTAAAGAACATCTACAAAAAGCGGTAGGATTGTTGAACTTGTCTGAAAACATCTGCCGTACTATTGGTTATTCAGCCGGTGGTATTTTCGTAGCGAGTTTTGGAGCAGCCGACGCTATTTTATTTGATGGAGCTACATTTTTCCTCTCCTTTCTGCTCGTTTTAGCAGTTCGCTCCCTTCCTTTGCCAACTCAATTAAATAACGCACCCAAGAAAGAACGGAAATTCACACAGGATCTGGTTGATGGAATTCGCTATATTTGGAGGTATCCTTTCGCACGCGCCGTTATGATTATGCTTCCTACCTTAACCTTATTTTTTGTCCCCTCCCTGATGTTGACGCAGGTTATGGCCGTCAAAGTGTGGGATTCCACTCCCTTTCAGTTTGGACTTATTGAAGCCTGTATTCCACTTGGTTATATGATCGGGTCCGGACTGATCTTGCTGCTTGGCTCCAAATTGAAAAACAGAGGTTTCCTTATTATGACTGGACTGCTATGTCTCGGTCCCCTGTACCTCCTGTTATCATTCGTCACTTCCGCTGCGATTGCCATTCCTATCATTCTTGTGATTGGCTTCATGTTCTCATTCTCCACGTTGCTGATTAATACAATCCTTAGGCTGGAAGTTTCAGAAGACATCCAGGGTAGGGTGTTCGGTGTATTAGGTTCTATCATGAGTGTAGCCCCATCCATTGGTCTTACTGCTGTCTCGTTCTTGTCTGATCTCTTCAGCCCTGGTCCTGTCATGGGTTCAATCGGAGTCTTACTGCTGCTGTTTGCCTTATCAACTATCACTAAATTAAAGGTAATTCGAAACTACAAGTAATTTCAGAATGTATCCTGTGTTCTTTATCGCCTTCTTTTTCTAATAACGCGTCTAAGATAAAGCTCAAACAGTAATAGAACAACCAGAAAAATCAATAACAGGAGACCCGCTATTCCAGTTAGAAACGGAAATAGGAGTGGGAAGAAAATACTAGGATAGGCCTTAGTAACATCTGAATAATATCCCATACCCATAAGGGAGGTACCGGAGAACTCGATTAGCTTGACACCTAAATGATTGATGCTTCTTTGCGCATAGCTGAGAACCTCTTCGTCTACTTCTCCGTTTTGTGCAATCGTGATGATTTTCCATTTTCTTGTTTCCATGGGTTGACTATCATCGGTCAGTCTTTGGACTATACTTACTTGTTCCTCACCAGTCTTTCGGTCCTTTACTGTGAGAATATCTATCCACGAAAAATATCTGCTGCCTCTGTCCCGATTGGATAGCCATATTTCATCAGGGGTGGAGATTTTTTGATCATTTAATAAGAACTGAACTTTGACAATATCACCAGGCGGGGCTTTCTCCTCTTCATCCCATGGAGTCATATCTGCTTTCCTGCCTGTTTTCACGTATATAGTTGAACAATGGGTTAAAAGAAATCGCCAGCAAAAATAGCGAGACGCCAGATATAACTATAAACTTCTTCATAAGTCCTCCTTTTTAACTTACAGTCAGTTTAAACTTTTGGCGTGAACCCCCTTCCGGTCCATCGGGAACATATTCCTGCAAAGGACTAAATCCAAATTTCCGATAAAACTCCCTGGCAGGTTGGCCTGCTAAATGTTCCTCACCAAAGGTAGTGACGGTTATCTAAATCTCCCAACCATAATAAACATTGTGGAATAAAATCAGCGTAGTCGTGTACTGCATTAATCGTACGGATTACCTCACGAGTACCCAGCTCCCGTTCTGCGTCATCCGAGCTCTCCAGTCCTAGCGAACGTCTGATATTGTAAGCTAACCATTCTAATTTTCCCAAAAAGCAATAGTTAAGCACAACCTGCCAATCCGCATAAATCTTTCCGCCATGCTCCAGATAGCTGCTAATCAAATTTGAGAATGCCTTTTTGCTTAAATCTCCCGATTCAGAACCTGACCAATATAAAGCTACATCTATCAGCTCTAACGTCGGATGAATAGGTCCTGCTGCTTCCCAATCGATTATTATTGGAGCTTGCCGCTCATCCCACAAGACATTTTTGGGGTCTAAATCCCGATGGCTGATAACATATTGATTCGTCAATAGACTCGCTGAAGAATGAATCAATGCCTCCCAATTCTCTATCTTATGCAGGTGATCTGCTAGCAAGCTTGACCATTCTATACCCTGCTGCTCTCCTTTGAGAGCAAGCTCTTTCCAATTGGCAACTGAACCATTAGACGCTATAAGCGTTTCAAAGTGATGCTCATCCGTTCCCTGTGAGAAATCAATATTGTGGAGCTGCGCAAGAATTGCCCCAATCTTTTTACAACAATCTAAATCTATTATGCCTGGAGGTAATGCCGTCCCCTGAACCCATGGAAACAATAAATAAAATTGCCCCTCAACCTCGTGCATACTACTGCCATTAGATACGATTGCCGGAACAGCATGGATCCCCTTTTGATAAGCCAGGTTCGCAACCATTTCAGAAAAAATATAATTGGACATTGCTGTATCTCGTTGCATAATTTGAGGATTTAAGGCCTTTACTGCGTATTGCGCTTTATCCGTTTGCAGGCGATACATTCTGTGCAAGAGTCCACCTGTTATCGGTTCAGGTTCATTCATCAACAGACCCAGATTATATTTGGCACAAAGTGTTGCGAATTTTAAATTATAGCTTATATTTTCCATGTTATGTATTCCTTTCTGTGTGAGTAAAGTCGTACTCATTTAAAATGGTTCAAGTAAATTTAAAACATATTTTTATCTATATGAAATATTATGTACTGTTCACTATGACATCCTGTGTAACCCTCGTGAACCAAAAATGAAAAGGAGGCTTCGTTAATGAGTAAGCGGTTACATCAGTCAGGATATCTTGTAATCATTTGGTTTTTAGTCTTTACGTTAGGGACGGCAGCTTTTGGCTCTCTTTCCTCTGTGTCGGCAGCAGCTGCCCGGCAAGCGGAAAAGCTAAATCGGGGACTAGTAGCAGTGAAGGTATCCAGCGGTGTATTTGTGAGCTGGCGGCTACTCGGAACAGAAGAACTGTCGGTTTCTTTTAATTTATACCGCAATGGCACAAAAGTAAACGTTACCCCAATCACGGACAGCACGAATTATCAGGATAACGCCGGCACAGCTTCGTCTAGCTATACAGTTCGAGCAATCGTTGGCGGTATTGAGCAATCTGATTCTCCAGCAGCAAATGTATGGGCCAACAATTATTTGGACGTTCCAATTCAGATTCCGGCTGGCGGCACTACGCCAGATGGCGTAAGTTATACCTATAGTGCCAATGATGCCAGCGTGGGTGACTTAGACGGTGACGGGGAATATGAAATCGTATTGAAGTGGGATCCTTCCAATTCCAAAGACAACTCGCAAAGTGGCTATACTGGCAACGTCTATCTGGATGCCTATAAGCTGAATGGAACTCGGCTATGGCGAATTGATCTGGGCAAAAATATTCGGGCTGGCGCACATTACACTCAATTTCTAGTCTATGATTTCAATGGTGATGGTAAAGCCGAAGTAGTCTGCAAAACAGCAGACGGTACGGTTGACGGAGTTGGCGTAACCATTGGAAACGCAAGTGCAGATTATCGCAATTCCAGTGGATATATCCTGACCGGACCTGAATATCTGAGTGTATTTTCCGGACAAACGGGGAAAGCCTTAACCACAATTGATTATGTTCCTGCCAGAGGAACGGTATCCAGTTGGGGTGACAATTACGGCAATCGAGTAGACCGCTTTTTAGCAGGAGTAGCCTATCTGGATGGAGTACATCCAAGCATCATTATGGCACGTGGTTATTATACACGCACAGTCGTTGTAGCTTTTGACTGGAATGGCAGTGCTTTGACTCGTAAATGGACCTTTGATAGCAATAGCTCCACCAATGCTGGAACCGCCGGTCAAGGTAATCATAGCTTAAGTGTAGCCGATGTGGATAACGATGGTAAGGATGAGATCATTTATGGTGCCTTAACCATTGATAATAACGGTGCGACCTTATACAATACAGGGCTGGGTCATGGAGACGCGCTGCATGTAGGCGATTTAAATCCGAACCGCCCCGGTCTCGAAGTTTTTAAAGTCATGGAAAATACTAGTTCTCCCTATGGCGCTGCGGTATGGGATGCTGCAAACGGGACGGTCTTATGGGGTGTATACACGGGAAAAGATACCGGCCGGGGGATGGCTGCCGATATTGATCCCAATTATCCCGGGGAAGAGGTATGGGCTCACGGTGTTGGCCTATACTCCATTACAGGCACCAAAATAAGCAGCACAATGCCTTCTGTGAATTTTGGAATCTGGTGGGATGGCGACTTGTCCCGCGAACTGCTGGATGGTGTCAAGATTGACAAATGGAACCCTGCAAGCAACTCCGTTACCAATTTATTAACCGGAGCGAGCGTAGCATCCAACAATAGTACCAAAGCAACACCAAGCCTACAGGCCGACCTGCTTGGAGACTGGCGCGAAGAGGCTATCTGGAGAAAGTCCGATAACTCGGCTCTACGAATCTATACAACTACGAACATCACCACTAATAAAATATATACCTTAATGCATGATCCAGTATATCGGTTGAGCATTGCCTGGCAGAATACAGCTTACAATCAACCTCCGCACACAGGATTTTTCCTAGGCAACGGTATGCCCACTGTGTCTAAACCCAATATCTACGTAGTGCCGTAAGCTTTCTAAAGAATTAGTAAGTGAATAAAAAAGCAATTGCAGTTATCCGGATGTGCCGGGGCAATTGCTTTTTTGTTCGGTTTATATCAGCAATGATCGAGGTGCGTTAATAGTTTTTTTAATTGTTTAATGCCTTCGCATTGAGTGGTTATTATTGCATATAAAATAGGTTTTAGTGCTGGGCAGATATTAAACTGTAAAACGTTGTTTGACATTCGTACAGCGCCCTCATGATGGGGTATCATCTCTCGTACAAAATTCGCATTCACTCCGTTGGTTACAGTTGCCGATCCCATTTCTGAGAACATCGTTTGCGTTATTTGCTCGAATTTCTTCATGTATTGAGATCGTTCAAAATCTGTATTCGTCAGCATTCTACATTTGCACTGGATAGCTTGCATATTGGAGATACTTTTGGTTTGTGCTGAAATGATATTTGTAGCAATACGCTGTATTTCAAGATTGGTCGTGTATTTAAGAATATTACGAGACATCTCAATAGCTGCGATATGATGCGGTATCATCTGTTGAATAAAGGTGTCTGATATACTACACGATAGCGGAACACATGTCATTCTTCTAATCATGGTATTTAGAATATTATAATAAGCATTCAGATAAGCTTGTGTCACATTGCTTAGTTTGCAGTTTCTATCCATAAGGTTCATAACTCCTTTCTGGATAGTGTATGAGAAACGTTATGGGTATGATCCTAGATTCCCAATCAGAATCCCAGCTTTAATAGCCAGGCCGCAAGCTTCTCCTCCCGCCTTTTCAATTCACCATCTACGCGATTATATTTTCCAAGCTGTTGCTCAGCTGCAATGCTGCCATCTAGCATATATAAGACACGCTCAGCTTGAGCAGCGACTTTAGCATCATGTGTGGCGATTATAAGCGTTGTTCCTGATTGATTAATATCTGCTAATATGTCCATGATTTCACTAGCTGCTTTTGAGTTAAGCGCCCCGGTTGGCTCATCGCCAAACAATATATCTGGCTGATTAATGAGTGCTCTGCAGATTGCTGCTCTTTGCAATTGTCCTCCTGACACCTGTGTAATATCACGTTCAGCCAGCGTAGCAATTCCTGTTTTGTTCATTAACTCGGCTGCTCTTTTATTGATAGTTCTACGGCTGCTGGTTCTCGCCCGATAAGCAGACAGGATGATATTGTCGCGGATATTCAAGTTTTTTAACAGATGCATTTGCTGAAAAATAAAGCCCATATGCTTTAAGCGCAGTCCGGCTAATTCGTTCTCTGAAACTCCGCTGATCTCCTGCCCTTTAAAAATAACACTTCCCGCTGTCAACTTATCCATCCCGCTGATCGTATACAGCAATGTTGATTTTCCTGAACCAGAAGGTCCCATGACAGCTATGAATTCCCCCTGTGACACCTGAAGCTGAACATCCTTTAATATCGACTGCGGAGTTCCTTGCCCTGTTGAATAACTTTTTTTTAACCCCTTCGTCTCTAATATGAACATTCTGCCACCTCCTATCATTCGACAATTAGTTTGGCTATACTGGATTTTCTCATTGAGATCGTGCTTGTTACGGTGGTGAGCGCTACAATCAGCATGAAAAGTAGCGGAAGAATAAGATAGGCTACCGCCGGATTGATTACAAACTGTATCTTAGAAGCACCCATAAAAGAGCCTAGCATTTGTGCAATTTTTTGCCCGAGAGTGTTAGCCGCAAAAGTACCAAGAATGACGCCCAGCCCTGATATTATCAGCATCCTTACCAGATACTGCCTACGAATATCTCCTAACGTAAAGCCAACACTTCTCAAAATAGCGGTTTGCGAAGAATCCTTGGCAAGCAGCATTTTCAGAAATAAAGAGGTAATCAATATCGAAATCGAAAATGCGATAACGATGGATAAGCCTGTAACCAGCTTCAATTGGCGAATTGTATTTCCTAATGTCTGAGCTAAATAGCTTTGCAGATGAGTGATTTTTGCTGGATAAAATAATTTGGTGTACTGATCCATTTTTGCCTGGACGGAAATTCCCGGGTTCACATCCAAAGCTACGACATACCAGAGAACCGTCTTCGGATCATATGACAATTGCGCTTTTGCGGTTCGGCCACCATTAGTTATATCCTGATAGATCCCGCTAACAGTCAATTTTTTTGCCACCCCAGCAACTTCTAAAAGAACGGTATCCCCCACCTTTTTATTCAGTTCCTTGGCGTTCAGGTCAGAAAGAGCGATCTCACTTGCACTGCTAGGAGTTCCTCCATTAACATACGAGAGCGGAAAAATAGTAAAGTCACCGGTTTCAACATTTAGCGATTCCCATACACCATCACTACCTAATACCTTAAATCTAGAAGTAATCAGTGGAGATAATTTAGAGATGTCCGGGTCATTTTCAAGCTTGGTTATCATCTCATTAAAACGCTTCTCTATTTGGTTCGATTGCTGCAAATCTATACGAATATCGCTCTGACCGACGCCCATATAAGAAACAAACCGGGGAGACTGAAGGGTATTCAATATATTCACTGGCACTAGAACGATAAACAAACTGATCACAAATACGAAGAACAATAATCCGTACATGGTGAAGCGCCCGTAAACATCTTTTACCCCGAGAAAAGCATTCACGTTAACAAATTTACGCTTACTAAGTGAAAATCTGCTTGTGTTAATCCTTGCTTCACCCCTCGTACCTGACCGTAAAGCTTCTACAACCGTGATGCGATTAAAGCGTCTAAGAATCATCCGGCAAAAGAATACAACAACTCCAAAGATCAAACCTACCGCCAGGACAGGAACAAAATATTGAAGGATACTGGCAGGAGCAACGCCCAAATACAAAGTAATATTGGCTGTAAACAAACGCACCACACCTAAAGATAGTAAATATCCACATACAGAGGCGACGGCTGCCATCACGATATATTTTGCTAAATAAATGCTGCGAATATCTTGCTGCGTGATCCCAATCGCTTTCATGACACCTATCTCTCTGTAATCCTCTTCCAAGGTAGCGATCATCGTAAATCTGAGACATAAAATAGCAATCAGCATCAGCAGAACACTTACCAAAATAATAACAACTGCGATAATCCCATCCGTCAGTGCATTCAGCGTTTTAAATAAAGGATAGTCAATAGAGGGGCCTTTATTGGGCAGATTTGAGGATTGATACTCATTGCGGAAATCATTGAGCTTGGATAGATCCGTAAGCTGAAATTCAATCAGGTATTCAGGTTCGCCGAGCTTTTGTTTAAGCGCTGTAAAGTCAGCAGCGTTTACGACAAAACGTTTGGAGCTGACCATGGCTGGATTCATTTGGACATCCCTTACAAAATCAGTAATCACAAACTTTTTATCGAACTGTTCACCTAAAACGCTAACTACGTCGCCGATTTTCAGATTCTTTTGCTTCATATAATAAATGGGGACAGCGATTTCTCCTGCCGATACCTCAATCACCTTGTTCTCTAAATTCAGCAGCAAATCAAACGAAGGATTCTGCTCTACAAAGCCGATATCCATCACGCTGTTTGCTTCCGAGCCTTGGTTACTGCCTAGATAAACGTTAGATCCATCCAAGTTAAGCATCTCTACGGTTTGTTGATCTTTCACCAGTGGATTAGTAGCTGTAAAGCTCTCGATTGCTGAGCTGTCGATTTGTCCTGCGTGCATCTGCACGAAATGAGGGGCTTTGGATTTAATCAATAGCTGATTCAAGGACCCCGACAACTCCATAATCACTTGCGACGCAGAAGCAACAAGCAAAGCCGATAACATGATAAACACAAATAATCCGAAGGTAATGATTTTATTGCGTTGAAGGTCTCTTTTTACAATTCGTAGCAGCATTGACGGGCCTTCTCCTCTCCTTAGTTGAATCCACCTACAGATAATCACTAGAATTAGTGTCACTGCGCGAAAATTTGGACTTCCGGAGACAAAGGCGGTCGCTATCGCTCCTACAGTTCCAAACTTTCTCTTCGTTTCTTTCCTTTATGGTTTTTAATTCGTTTAATTATTCATGTTCAAGGCAGCGAATGGATTTCATTCGGGGGATCACAAATGCCATAATAATGATGAGCAAACCAGAGATGATAAATAATAAACCGATTCCCCGTCCTTCCCCTGTGCCTATCACCTTACCTACTGATGAAGTAAGCAGACCTCCCTCTCGCAAAAGAGGATTAAACACTTGATCAGCCAATATGCCAGCAAAAGCATACGCAGCCACATAACCGAGTTGTGATAAAATGCCAATGATCCCCCATGCCCGCCCCTGTGTGTCATTTGGGATATGGTTGCGAATCATAACGTCAGCACTGGTATTAACAAAAGGCAACGTTGCAAAAAATAAAAAGCCAGCAGCTGTAATAAAAGCAACATTCGTGGTCAGACCCACCAAAGAAAAAAACAAACCGGCGAATCCTAGGCCGAGCGCTAATACTTTAATATATTTACGATCGATGCTAAAAACTCCAATAATCAGACTGCCGAGCAACATCCCTATAGCACTTACAGACAATACCGTGCCTAGAGTTTTCGTATCCGTAAAGGGTAGAAGCATAGGCGTATATAAGGTTTGGAGAAAACCCACATAAAAAGTAATGACAGACAAAATGATCGTAAGCTGCAGTACACCTTTCGTGTAAATAAGAGCATCCCAGCCCTCCTTCAAATCTTTTACAAACGACTGATTCATTGGGACTCTGTGTTCAGTCTGTAGATTCCTGCGAACAGCCATCACTGCAAGAACTGTAACTAGAAAGGTTGAGATATCTATAAGCAGGATAGTTGTTATATCCATAAAGCTAAGCAAAATCCCGGCAAGGATAGGGGAAAGAAGATATTTTGAGGACGCAGCAAGCTGAACTAAACCACTGGCCTTGGCAAATTGCTTCTCTGTTAATAAATCTGTAATGGTAGCCTTGTAGGCAGGTTCAAGCAAGGATACAAAAATCGAACAAAACGTCACGCCTAGACAAATCTGCCATAAATGAGGTTCACCCAGCAGCATGATGATGAGAACATATACTAGTCCAAAAGCAGATAACAAATCCCCTGCTATCATCATCAATCGACGATCAAACCGATCCGCTAACACGCCGCCAAAAGGACTGAGCACAATGGAAGGGAGAAAAGCACATAAGGTTAAAAGTGCCACGCTAGAGGCAGTCTGCGTCATCTGGAACACATAAACCCCTAAGGTGAAAGCCGTCAACCCGCTGCCAATACTGGATATCCACTCCCCCATCCAAATGATCATAAAATTTCCGAAGGATTTGTTGTTCAGATTATTCCCTCTCCCCTACTCAAACATTTGAAACACATAGTCGAAGCTACCTTTCTCCGCCCCTAGCGTAATTTCCATCGTATAGATAAAAGCTCTTATCTTCTGGATGATTTCCTCAGGCTGCCACTTGAATATACCTTCATCAAAAAGAAATTGAGAGGTGATCAATAGAAATTCCATCGTCTCCCGGGGATACGGATTGTGAAACAGTCTCTCCTCTATGCCCTGCTCAATGACCTCCGTCAAAACAGGAGTTAGCCGCAAAATGGTTTCCACCAAGCTTTTCTGGTGCAGCTGTGCATTATCAGCCTGATGGAACTGCTCAATCATTTGGCTTTTTCTGTCCGTATCCGGCTTTTGCGCCATAATGATTTGCAGCAGCTTTTCATGAACGGTCAGCTTAGGATCTGCAGCAATTTGCTTAGCGGTTGCTACACCAACATCAATAAATCGCAGCACTACAGCATCCATGACCTCTTCCTTCGATTTAAAATAATAGTAAAAGGTTCCCTTCGCAATACCTATAGCCTGCAAGACATCATTCACTGTCGTTTTGGTATACCCTTTCGTAAAAAACAGCATTTCTGCTGTAT
Organism: Paenibacillus sp. FSL R5-0928; assembly: GCF_037970385.1. Classification (NCBI taxonomy): domain Bacteria; kingdom Bacillati; phylum Bacillota; class Bacilli; order Caryophanales; family Paenibacillaceae; genus Paenibacillus; species Paenibacillus sp. FSL R5-0928. The sequence goes on from NZ_CP150225.1 coordinate 4,635,449, forward strand.
CCAATATTTCATTTCTACGTTCTTCCGCTTCTTTGGAAATTCTCATCTGAAACGTCCTCCATTCTATCGACCGACCGTCGGTCTATTCCAATTATATACAAATATCAGATCCTGTCAAGATTAATCCGGCATCACAAAAAGAGAGAATTCCAAAAGCTATGTTATAGCAGCTGGAACTCCCTCTTTTTTGGATAAACTGTTGTGTTTTACTGTTGTGTTTTACTGTTTGGTTTTATTGTTTGGTCTTACTGCTGCGTTTTACTTTTAGCTTGCTCTTTGATCTGATCCGTTGAGCGAAACCTTTGCTCGTGTTGTAACACTAAACTTCGTTTGCTTATATCACATTTACACTTACGACATAATAGCCTATCGGACACAGCTGACCTTATATGCTGCATTATCCCCCATTTGGAATCCTAACGGACCGCATAGCCACTATTGACATGAAAAACACCACAAAAGACCCCTTCCTCAAGGAATAGCTGCACTGGAGTCCGAAAACCGGCTCAAAGGGCTATAAATTTGCAAATAGCGTCCTTTGGGTCCTTAAGCAACACGGGATAGGTATTCAATAGGTATTCAATAGGTATTCAATAGGTATTCAATAGGTATTAATTACCTAAGTACGGACTAAGTGGCTTCCGGCTGCAGATTTTGCCCCCAAACGGCTTCCCTGTATAGAATGCTGCTATTTCGCATGAGCTTCTGCAATCCCGTCTCAAAAAGATTATCTAATCCGCCGGATTGTACTAATGAAAATTTGCTGCCCAAGGAATAGGCTATATAATAATCCGCCCAACTGCTATAACGTTCTTGTAGCTGCCTTGCTGCTTCTATTTTGTATTCCCAGGCTTCTTCCTTCTTCAAATAATCCTCAACATAACCAATCCGGCTCAGATAAATTACCCAAGCTAACCCAAAAGCAGAAATGTCACCAGAAGGCAACTGATGTATTCCTTGTGCAACAACCTTCAGATTAACAAAATCCTCATGATCCTTATGTGCCTCAAGATATTTACTGCGTGAGGTTTCGGAAAGTGTGGCTAATCGAGCATGTAAAGATCTATATTCTGCACGGTTGCCATCCTCTAGAAGCCAGCGAATCTGGCGATGAAAGGAGTTAGCATCCTCGATATTCCATCTTTCACAAGCATTTTTGATTAATCCTCTTTTGAAGAAGACATTACTGAAATCAAACTCATAAACCACATAGTATCTCCCTAAGAGACCACGTATGCAGGTAGAGGAAAGACAGCGGAAATACATTTCCAATCGTTTTCTTTGCTTAACATTGTATTCCTTCAGCATATAGAGCCTCCTGATATTAGTTCGAGAATAGGTATGCTGTTTTGCAAATGTTCCTGACTTTCCATAGAATAATAAGAATGAACACTGCATTGACAAGCGGGGGAAGCTCAGATACTGAAAAATAACATATGGTATATACCAACATATAGAACCAGCTTAATTTCAGGAAAACCAATAGATAGAATAATATAGGCCTTATAATGTTCTTTCCAATGGTTACGAGCGAAGAGATACGAAGACGTTGTGGATACAGTTTTTTGTTGTTCAACATGGACTTATTCGCAAGGTAACGAAAATGAATGAACTCGTCCTTTTTAGGCTCATTAGTCTCCGTTTGTGTAAGAGCTTCCTCAATTTGAGAACATGCAATCTTACATTCCAGAATTAAACATTGCACATCTCTATTTCCAGCATCCTCTTGCAACAAATATTCACAATCCTTCATCGCTTCCTCATAACGCTGCAAATAGTAGAGAAGCCGCCCTCTTAATAAGTAACCGTCTCTTTCGTTAGGCCACATAGTGGTTACTCGGTCCAAGCACACCAGCGCTTCCATATAATCAGCAGTATCCAGACAATACTTAGCTCGCATTAATTGCAGATCCGGATCATTCTGAAACAGCTTATTTGCTTCATCGAGGAGTTGGCCAGCTTCAGTATGTTTATCCTCCATCAGCATGAATTGAGCGGATTGCCTCAGATTTAGATAGTGTTCTATGTCGAACTCAAGAGACTCCTGCAAAAGGAAACACTCATAACGCATCTCCATGCTTCCGTCGACCTGCCCTAGTATGTACTCGACTAACTTTTTATCAAAACGTTGAAGAAATATTTCCTTGTCCTCACGAAAATGAAAAAATGAATCCAACGCCTCCCATACGGCATGAGGCAAATTCCGATGCTGATCAAGGAACAACATAAGCTTATCCCTTAGCCGATCGCGATGCTCTATACTCCACATGAAATCTTCATTCAAAAGTGAATGCCACGAAGCTTGCTTAATCCGGCGCGAGAAATCCGCATACAGTTCCCTAATTTGTCTGTCAAAAATATCTGCTGGCTGTTCTTGAAGATCAGCATCAAGTTGGATGGGAAGAGGGCGAAACAGCGCCCACTCGTTTTCATGAGGTATAGAAGGTGCCCCTTCTGCTTTTTCCTCGCCTTCTTCCTCCTCAGCTTCATCTACTCGTATTACTTTTTCTGCTTGTATCACCATTTCTTCTATTTCTTTTGATATTGCTTCCGCTATTTCTTTCTTATCCTCACCTACAAATGAAGGGACAGTGCTTGCTATACGCTGCCCGGAGCGGGCCCATTTCACAGCTGTATCATAAGCTTCTCTAAGCTGCTGGTATCCTTCAGGGTCATCTTCGGGGTGATGCGATTTCAGTTTCTTGGCATAGGCCTTCTTGATGATAGCTAGTTCATCTGTGGGTTCAATCTCCAACATACTCCAGATTGTCATGTGAAGTATGACCACCCTTCAATTTCCGCCAATTGCTCATTGAAAGCTTGTGCCGCTTTTTCAATCACTTTCTCGTTCTGAGTATATAAAGCATCTTCGAATACTTTCAGACATTGTGCGATAAATTTCCGTTGGTCCCCAAGCACCTCTTCATATAAACGCTCACCTCTAGCAAGCAGAAGCCTGTTCTCGGTACGCTCACGCGGATGAATTTTGATACTCCGCAGTTCCAGTAAACGAGCTTCAATTTGCTTTTTCGTCATTGCACCAGCATTTTGCTCGATGATCATCTGATGCTTCTGACCTGTTGAAACTGTTGTAACCTCCACCTCAAGAATCCCATTCACATCATATGTATATCTGACATCTATACTTTCTTCTCCCCGAGGTGCTTGCGGAATCTGAAACTCCATTTCTCCCAGGAAAAGATTATTTTCAACGCGAGGACTCTCCCCCTGATACACATCCACACTTATGATCTTTTGATTATCTGCAGCTGTATATAGACGTTCTACCCGGCTAACAGGAATCGGAGTATTACGTTCAATGATCGGAAAGTAATGTCCAGATGACGTTTGTCCGCTTGAACCTCTACGCAGAACACTGGTCCCTAATGTATAGGGGCAAACGTCCGTCAAAATCATTTCGTCCAGCGCTTGATTACGCTGCTTCAGGGCCACCTGAACCGCAGCTCCAAGTGCGACGGTCTCATCTAGGCTGATATTCGCATAAGGCATTTTCCCGAACATACGGCTGATAATTTGCTTAATCAGAGGCATTTTAGTCGCACCCCCAATCATCACAATCCCATCCAGATCGGAAGGCTGCAAAGAAGCATCCCGCAATGCTCTTTCTATCGGCTGCCTTAGACGTATTAGTAACGGTTGCACCAATTGCTCAAGCTCTAAGCGATCTATAGTCAGCACGTATTCTTCCTCTTTAATAACTATCCGCATAGTCGCAGCAGACTCTGTACCAAGAATTCGTTTACTCTGCTCTGCCTGCTTATACAACATCGACCTCGTTATTGGTGTTAACGATTCCGCGTCCAGCTTATTCTTTTGGATAAAATAGGCCACTAGTATCTCCGTGAAATCTTCCCCGCCTAGATAGTTATCTCCGGCAATCGACTTAACATCCATTACCCCTTCGAAAAGCTCCAGAATTGACACATCAAAGGTTCCTCCACCCAGATCAAAAACAAGAAATGAAGTCTCCTGATTCTGATGCAGACCATAAGCGAGTGCTGCCGCCGTAGGTTCACTAATAAGCCGCTCTACTTGTAAACCGGCCAGCTCAGCCGCTTTCTTAGTTGCTTTCCGCTGAACATCATTGAAATAAGCCGGAACACTGATTATAGCTTTCGTTACGGACTCACCTAGATGATTTTCCGCATCCTCTTTCAGTGACCGCAGAACAAAAGAAGATAACTCTTCAGGAGTAAAAGTCATCGTACCTAGCGTGTATTTTTTTGCTGATCCCATAAAGCGCTTAAAAGTCGAGGCAGTTAACTGTGGATGTGTAATCAGTCGTTCTTGTGCGATTCTTCCAACTAATACTTCTCCCCCTGCATCTACACTAACAATCGAGGGTGTTACATGCTCCCCGAGTACATTGGGAATAATTACAGCCTGACTGCCGTCCCAATAAGCAGCAAGACTATAGGTCGTTCCTAAATCAATTCCGATTGTTCTCACTACTATCTCCACTCCTTTTATATACAATAATATACAAAGAAAAGAGTCCAAGAATCGAAATGTCACTAATTCAACATATTTACATCCAGAGCATAAAAATGAAATTGTCCTTCTGCAATAGACATAAAAAAGATATCTCAAAAGCCACAATGGCTAATGGGATACCTTCATTTATTGGCGGAGGATATTTTTCTGTACATCATCTATAAAAAACAGTCTCATTCATTCTCTGGACGTCTTAACATCTGATCTATCTTCTCTTTTGCACCTTCCCATGAGGTCAATAATGGAAAAGCATATTGTTCACGGGCCCGCAAATTCCATGGATGCGGAATACAAAGCACTTTTCTTCCCCCCTGCAATGCCGGAACCAGGTTATGCACCCCGTCATCGATCAATAGATCGTAGCTAATAAGATTTTTTCGCTTACAGGTAAAGAAATTTTCAATCGGAATAAACGGCATATGCTTCTGCAGCCAGTTCCATTTTTCCACCACCGACTGGGGTTGGGCTGCTGTAACAATAATTACATCATAAGCGTTATGCAGTTTCTCCATTTCTTCTACGACATGTTCGTCAAACAGTTCAAGCTCTTCATACAGACCGGGCCGCCCATAGAAAATCTCTTGTGTACAATCCGGATGACGTAAATGATCCGTATTCCAATCAAGCATTTCCTCATACCGCAGCAGATGCGTGGGATAATCATTATTATTATGGTATATGGCTCGCTTCACTAGATGGCAAATTGTATCATCCATATCTACTGCAATTATTGGCTTCCTCATCTGCGCCTCCATTATTTTTTTAGATTACACTTTAATTATATACAATGAAATTACGGTTTTCGTCGAGAGTTTAATTAAAATCCCGGTTAATGTTTATTAAATGCTTCTACGCATTTTTGGCAGATACAAGCTTTCCCTCTCAGTTCTTCCGGGATCTGTTCTTGCAATTCGAGTGGAATTTCTGTATGGAAACACCAACAGTCACCACTTTCAGCGCCACAATGATTCAATTCTTTACATAAAGGACAATATCGTTCTTCAACCAGTATGTTCATCATATCCAAAATTTCTACTCCCCCAAAAATCACAAACTATTTTTCTTTGGAAAACCATATTAATAAAAAAATCCATCAAATGACAATACGTCAGTAAGTAAAACAAACAACCCCCGTATAGGTTTCCGACATAACCACTTCTGAAGATCCCTAGTTTAGCATAAGCCCAATTTCTCTATTATTCCTAGACTTGTGAACTCGGTTCACTTGCATTAAGATAGTGAACATTACGAACTCAAATGGGAGAATAACAGATGAATGATAAGAAGATGAGCTTTTTAGAGTGGGTTCGGGAAAGAAACAGTCTCGTATTTATCCGCTTCAAACCCCCACTGCCATATTTTCATGTGTACCTCCAACAGTATTATTTCACTCTTCCAAGTGCTATCTTTCCTTCTATAAAATCTTTTCTTATTTCATGCAAAGCTTTAACTCCTTCATTCGTAAGTGCGACCTGATTATAGTTTAATCCAACACCCATCCTTTGCCTATCATCCAGAAGGGATGCAAATCAGTGGTCGTTAGTATCTCTTCACCTATATGGATATTCCAGTATCTGGATTATTGGACCAGACCATATCACCAATTTGAACCTGTTCAATCGGCTTGGCACCTTCTTGGTTATTCACCAGTGTGCCAGGTGAGAAGCAATTACACGGGTTGAATTTATAGATTTGCCTGAATATCCGTGCTACAAGAATAAGTTTCTGTCCACGAACAAGATATAAAATGGAGTTGAGTCCATCAGGACCCGCCCCAAGGATAGGAATAAATCCACCATACCCAATCAAACGTTGCAGGTTATCCATTGTAGACATATTGGGATCATAAACAAAATTCTCGGTTGTCACCCAGAACGGTAATGGGTACAAATACTTGGTCTCGACTTGTTGTATCGACCGTAAGACAAACAAACCGCAAAAATAGTTAAAAATGAATGAATTACGTATTAATTCAATAATTTGTGCCTTAGAAAAATCAAAGGTTTCTGCAATTTTAATAATATTTCCTGTTAGATCATAGTGAAAACAAGGTGGGTCGTCAGAATTAATGCATACTTTCACTTCGTTGTCTATTAATTTTTTGATTGGATATTTATCCCACGACGGATATACTTCTAAGCTTATATTAGAAGCTGGACATAGAGTAAGTAATATTTTTTTATCTGCCAACCATTCTAATAACTTTTCGTCCTCTACAGCACGAACACCATGATCTATTCTATCAAATGGTATCGATTGGATGGCATCCCAAATACCTTCTGGACCAACTTCTTCACCAACATGACCCGTAATAAAGAATCCATTTTCTTTTGCAACAGCAAAAGCCTCAGCTTGCCGATGAGCCGGATGTCCAAGTTCTTGCATATCCATTCCCACAGCAATCAATGAAATCATATCTCTGTACTTCACTAACTCTTGAATATATTTACAGTTATCCTTAACTTGAGCTGTTCTATCGAGGTTTGCAATGAAACGTATATCAATATTATTAAACTTTTGTTTTACTAATTTTAAGCCTTTAGCAAAGCCATTCATAACAGTTTTTAGTGGAATTCCTCTACGTCCATAGCAAGCTGTGTAATCAAACATTGCTTCACGATAAATAATATTTTGTTCTACCATTTCACGAGCACACTCAAAGACCATGTCAGCGAAGTCATTTTCTGTTTGAATTGAAGAGATCGCTGTTAACATCACAGTAATAAATTCATTAGCAATAATTCTCAGAATACTATTTCGCTTTAATCCAAATATTTTTTCTTTTTCTGGCCAGGTTAAATTATCCATATTTCTATTTGAAAGAATCTCAAAAGCCCTTATGAAATAAGTTCTCTCTATTAATTCTTTGCTTGAATTCAAACCGTATTCACAACTACAGTCAGGACAAAGAAAATACTGTTTAGAATGCAGCAAGTGTGATAAGTACGCCCTGCAGAAGACGAAGCAAGGATGTTGGGAGTTCTCTTGATACTAAAAGTGAATTAGGTTCATCGATATCTGGATGAAGAGAACTAACCACAATTACAGCGACTACGGGTACTGTTATTTTATAATCGGCTAACCCTAAGATCGAAATAGTAATCAAAGAAACTGCTGCGCTTGGCTTAGAGTAGCACAAACCTCGGAAATTTCAATCTTGGTTGTCATAAGCTTGAAGGCAAGTAATCCTCCTTGATCATCTCTCATCTTCTTTCCTACTTGAGCGTACACTTCATCAATTTGCTGGTGAAAAGTTTGACGAAGCTGAGCAAGCTCGATTTGATTTCCATGATCGAGTTCCGAAAATGCACTTCGTTTGAAGATTGCTTCAAATAAAATTTCAAAACGGTTGATATCTACTTTCTTTTCGAAGACATTGCAGCATACATCCTCTATTTCATGTGCTTCGTCAAAAATGACGGCATCATATGCTGGAAGAGTACCATTCCCCGTCTTCATTCTCATTTTTAGATCATTAAAGAAGTAAGCGAAATTTGTGACAATTATATGGGAGGTATACATCTTTCCTTTCAGGTCTTCTAACATGCAGTTGCTTGGTTTAGTATTGGCTGGACAATTGGAAGCACTAATCTTTTTTCACACATTGTCTTCAACATCGAATCCTAGAGCCGCACGATCCCCAACCCGTTCTTGTTTCACCATCTTTGAAATTTCACGTACAAGTTTAGCTTCAGAATCATTACTGCGTAACTTTTCTTGCCAGTGAGCTTCTAATTTTGTATTACAAATATAATGATCTTTTTCTTTGACATGTTGGAACTTAAGTGATAACTTCTCCATCTTAAGAATGTTAACTACTCTTGGCAGCTCCACATTAACGATTTGATTCATTAAAGGGATCGTATGCGTACAGACAATAACTGTTTTCTTATTAACGACAGCCCATCGAGCTGCAGGAGTTAAATATCCAAGTGATTTACCAGTCCCGGTGCCGGCTTCGCAGATTAAATGCTGTGAATTTTCTAAAGATTCGCCAACCTTTTTCGTAATCATTATTTGGGGGGCTCGTGGGATATATCCATTTACTAACTTAGACAAATGCCCTTGAGCCCCGAAAGCCCGTTCAATAAATAATATATTGTAAATGCCTTTGTAGGAAGCTTGATAAATAAAATCTATGCTATCACTCTCATACTTATTTATTCATCTAAAATTTTGGAAGCATCTGATTCGTAAAAGTATTCATTTTGTCGATCTTTATACTCCTGCGGAATTTCCTTCCCCCAATATTTTGCATACGAATGTAATGTCCTCTTGTTCCCTCCACTTCCAGGTTTCCCAAAATAAAATTCGAGATAACTCTCGGGTTTGCTAATAGGATCAAAATCCCGATCACTAATATCTTCCACGATGGATTAGGCAACCCTCTAGCTTTTCTACTGACGGGTGGTCAAGTTATTCTTTTCCAGCGATTGAATTGCTTCAGGAGTTAGATATTATTGGAAGTCACATTCTTGGCGACAAAGCCTATGGCTCAGAAGCGATTCGGAACTGGATTACGACTAAACAGGCCACTTACACCATTCCACCTAAAACGAATAGTCAACATCCATGGAAGGTCGATTGGTATCGGTAGAAAGAACTCCACTTGGTTGAATGCTTTTTCAATAAAATCAAACACTTTCGCCGTGTGGCCACTCGTTACGATAAGTTGACTAAGTCATTCCTCGCGTTTATATACATAGCTTCCATTTTTAAATTGACTCAATGATAGTTTTCAGACACGCCCTAAATGACAATATTAAAAAAAGTGGCGTAATGGCCTCCTCCTATGTAGGTGGGCTTAATAGTAGAGCCTTTATTCCGTTCCATGAAGATCACGGCATGATTAAAGCGGCTCAGCGGGGTACCCTTACACTAGAGAAGCTGGAATCTATGACCTTTGGTCGAATTTGGCAGCCTGCTCGGATATGCACCAGTTATAGCAGTAAACGGCTTCAACTGCGCGAACTTCGTTAATCGTGGCGGACGAATCCCAGCTCCAATTCATAGCTTTAAGAATTAATTGAAACCTCAAACAGCAAGTCCCTATTTCACTTCACTTAGGAGACTTGCTGTTTTTTTGTGTTAGTTGGTCAGTCGTAGAAAAAAACTTTAGCTGAATGTAGAGGCATATCATTTGATATACCCCTTTATCCATCTTATTGCAATTAAATCAAACCGTTTCCATTCTATTTGAACTGGAACCAAGTTAAATTTGCAACTGTGGTTGAATCTGACTTAACAAAAGTAACATATACTGTATGGGTTCCTACAGCTGTCCCGGCATTAAGCGAGATATTCTTGACTGACCATGTCTGCCATCCGCCTGTGCTTTCTGCCGTCCAATAACCCAGCATAGTGCCTGTAGGGCTGTCCAAGTGGAATTCTATTCTTCCGCCGGAATTAGCGGATGCGACCTTCAAATCAATACTTGTTTTAGCTGTACTACCAAAATCTACATTTTTAAATGCTATATAGTCGCCATTACTCCCTCCACCAACATCCAGCCCACCATCAGTGCTTGCCTCATAGGAAATAACACCTGAACTAAGGTTATAGCCTTCCGCTTCAAATTTCAATGTGTTGAATTTTGGAGCTTCAGCATAGCTGTTAGTATCTGTTATTTTCAATTCTGTCAATGTAGTTGCCGCAACTCCACCGACGCGAACATTGTTTAATGTAACTCCGGAGACAGTAAATGTATCACTCCAACCCTTCATTACTGAAATTTCACCTAAAGCGCGTAAATTGATATTATTATAGACCACATTTTTTATCGGTCCGCTTTTTGCAGAAAGATCAAACCATCTGGAGTGAACACCGGATCTTGGCCAGAAGCCTTCTACATCTATATTGTCAAATATGATGTTTTGTGCTGGTGTAGTCCCATAAAGATGACCTACCGCTAAAGCGCGCCAGCACCTGTATACATAAGAGTTTTTAACAACAATGCCATCCTGAAGCTGTTTAACTCCATCTCCAACCTTAAATGCTCCACATCTGCTCCAAGCCAAAGCATCATCCACAACTACATTTGACTGGTTTTCAGGACTTCCCGGCCAGTTTGCAGCTATATCCGTAGTTGCTACATCCCATGTCTTAAATGAGTATGTGTCATCCTCCGATACTGCTACCGTGTGCTTTATTAGTACATTCTGGCTCTCTTGAATGTCTATTGCATCATTTTCATAATCAAGTTCATTGTTGTTGAAATGCTTTGTATTCTGGAATGTGACGTTATTGGATCTTGTAACTATGGTAGCCCAGCCCCCGCTGTCTCTTATTGTTATGCCGTCAACCGTGAAGTTGCTGCACTGCAAGGGTACAAGAATATTGTTCAAATAATTCTTTGTATTTCTCATATAATGGCCATTGCCGTCAATAGTCCCCCTGCCGTATATCTTAATATTGTTTGCATTTGTTTCGGTGTAAATAAACCATGTTCCATCCTTACCCAGAGAATTCTTATGAAAATGGGTAGTGTAATCGCTCGGATTTCCTGAACCCCTTATAACAGAACCACCCTCCAGATAAACCGAAACATTGCTTTTTAAAACAAGGTTTCCGCACTTATAAACACCGGCTGGAACGTATACTATACCGCCACCTGCTGCGTTAGCCGCATTTATGGCGTTTTGTATTGCAGTTGTAGCCATAGCGGCACCGGTACTGTCGGCACCGTATTGAGTTTTAACATTGTATATACCTGTACCGGATGAAGCCGGAACATTGGTTTCAAGAGCATCTGCCGCAATAACCAGATCTTTCAGGTTATTGATTTTAACTATAAGATATGTTGGTGATGAAAGTGTAAATGTAAGTGTATTTCCGCTCTTTGTTGCACTAATTCCCAAAGCTTTGGGAGAAATATTATAGGTATTGATTGTCTCGCTTGCTGTTATTGTGATTGTAGTAGTACCTGAAAAAGAGAAATTACAATAATTATAGTTTACAAATACCGCCGAAGTGTCGATTACCGGTATATTTGTAGAGTCTGCTGTTACCGTGTATTGACTGGTCGTGGTATAGATCGACGGTAATGGATAGCTTACAATTGTATCCGCCGCTCTTGCTGTCAAAGGAACGACAGCTAAAAGACTGGCGAGCATACAAACAATTAAGCTTAATAATTTTAACTTTTTCAGCATAAATAAACACCTCTTTCATATTTTTAGGAAATACTCTGTCATCAGTGAATAATGATTTCACCAGTGATGCTCTATTACTCTTTTCATAAAATCGACATATTCCTGTTCAGCTTCGGAAGTGGCAGAGTAATACTAACCTTTTCTGCATCAGCAAAGTTTCCTTTTAAAATACGGTCCTGGTTTTGTTGCACCTTGTGCAGGATTTCTGCGTTGGTCGCTACTACTGAGCTGTATTGTTGCATTTTATGGATAATCTCCCCACGGTCGCTGTTGTTGATTTAGCATTGTTGCACTTCATGCACAAACTCCGCGCAAGCCGCTCCAATCATGGCACATGGCCCCACTGTTACTCCGCATTTCCGCCCTCAGCCTGCTTCCAATCTTATCTATGCTCCGGCTCCAGACAGAGTCGGAGCAGATCGTCCACATGGGCCGTTGCCAGACATTCTACCGTATCCGCAGAGCCATAATAGATCTTGACCTCGCCGTTATCCTCCAGAATCATCCCTCCCGGAAAAATCACATGATTGCGGAAGCCCCCGCCAATCTCATAGTCTGTCTCCGGTGCCAGCAGCGGCTGCCTGCTCATGCCGATCACCTTGCGGGGGTCCTCCAGATCCAGCAGCATAATTCCGGCGGTATAGCGCTTCTTCCAGGTGTCCTCCCAACCATGCTTGCCTCTGGCCGGGTCCACATCCACCGCATGGAAGGTGGTCAGCCAGCCCTTATCCGTCCGGACCGGAGGTGCGGCCGGACCGACCTTGTCATTGGCAAACGGCACCTGCTCGACGGCGAGCAGTAGGCTGGAGTTGCCCCAATGCTTCAGGTCCGGCGACTCGGAGATCCAGGCATCGAAGCGGTCCCTGCCGCCGCGGCTGTATACCGTGAAGGGACGCTCCAGCCGGACATACTTGCCGCCGATCAACTCGGGAAACAGTACCATATTGCGCAGGTCCGGTGTAGACAGGCTGAGCACCTCGAAGTGTTCCAGATCATCGGTAACGGCAATTCCGCCGCGGATGCCATGGTGCGTATCCACGGCAAAACACATATAACAACGGCCGCCGATCACGGTCAGGCGCGGGTCGTAGGCGCGGATAATTTCCTCGTCATGCATTTTGAACACTGGCTTCGGGCCGGCGGTCCAGCTCAGCCCGTCGTCACTGTAAGCAATGCCGAGATCCGTGGTGTGGTGCGGCTCAAGCGTCTGATCGGCCAGTGAGCCGTAATCATTGCGGAAGATCATCACATATTTGCCGTTAAATTTCGTTACACCAGCATTGAATACCAGTGCGGTGGGGTAAGGAATCTTCGCTGCAGCCAGCACCGGATTGCCCGGATACCGCCGGATGAACGGGGCAGATTGCAGAATCGCCGGAACGTGTTGAGTCATGGGGTGTACCTCCTTGAATGTTAAAGATGGATTATGGGTTGCGCAGGGCCGGACCGCTACCCTTTGAGGGAACCGGCCGTCATCTGCATGAAGGATTTGTTGGCGAACAGATAGGCCACGAGAATCGGCAGAATGGACAAGCAGGCGCCCGCCATCATATAGTGGGTCTGGGAAGCGGCCGAAATCCCGTATTTCAGGTTCGCCAGCCCGACAGTCAGCGTCTGCAGCTCCGGCTTCGTCATCGTGAACACGAGCGGCAGCAAATATTCATTCCACGCGCCGCGGAAGGTGAACAGCGCACCTACGCCGAGTCCGGGTCCGAGCAGTGGCAGAATAATTCGCCAGAAGGTGCGGCCAGGGGAGCTGCCGTCCATCAGCGCCGCCTCATCCAGCTCACGGGGAATCCCCTTCATGAAGCTGGACAGAATGAAGAAGATCGAAGCATGGGCGGAGATCAGAATCAATATGACCCCCCACAGGCTGCTGTGCAGATGAAGCTTGACCATCAGATCAAACTGCGGGCGCAGCACGACCGCCCCTACTGCCACGAACATAGTGAAGGATTGCAGGCCGATATACAATTTCTTGCCTGCAAAATCCATCCGGTCCACCACATAAGCCGCCATGGATGATACCAGCAGCGTGCCAACCACCGCCGCCAGAGAGACAATCAGGCTGTTCAGCGTATATCTGGAGAAATTCGCCTGCGCCCAGGCTTCGGCATAGTTCGAGAAGTGCCAGCTATCCGGCAGGAAGGTGGCTCCCGCAGTCAGTTCGGCATTTGTCTTGAAGGAGCCGAGAATGGTGATAACGACCGGAATCAGGGTGATAAAAGCAAATGCCAGCAAAAAAATCCACAGGATGATATTGCCCAGTATGGTTCTTAGTCTCATAATATCCTCTCTCCTCAATCGGTCTGATTCATACGTCTGGATGCGTAGAAATAAATGAGCGATATGATCCCGACGATGACCGCAGACACGAAGGCGACCGCACTGCCGTATCCGAACTCTTGGACCTGGACCGCCGCGCTGCCTCCGCCGACAGGGAAAAATAATTTGTACAAATACAGGAACATCACCTCTGTCTTGCCTACGGGGCCGCCTTCGGTCAGCACCATAATGCTCTCGTAGCCCTTCAAAGCTGTAATGATCGCCAGCATAATGACCATCTGCATGACAGGCCCGAGCATTGGCAGGGTGACATAGCGGAACTGCTGGATTCTGCCTGCTCCGTCCAGGGAAGAGGCCTCATAAACATCCTCCGGGATATTCTGCAGACCGGCAAGGAAGAGCAGCATGTAATTGCCGACCGCCCCCCAGGCTGCAACCAGAATGACGGTGAGCATGGCATATTTCGGCCCCAGCCAGTCCACACCGGAATCGGAAAGGCCCGAACGGATCAGAAACTGGTTGAGAATCCCGTTATACGAGTTAAAGATCGTGAAGAAGACTACGGCCATTACGGCAGTACTGATGACGGTCGGCATGAAGAAAATCCCCCGCAGCAGCTGTCTGCCCCGCAGCCCTCGATTCAATATGGCGGCCAGCAGCAGAGCCAGCGGAATGGTGATCAGCAACTTGCCGCCTGCATAGACAAACGTGTTCACCACCGACTCCCAGAACTGGGTATCCTTCAGGATGCGTCTGAAATTGGCCAGCCCGGTAAACCGGGCCGTTCCGAACCCTTTGTAATCATAGAACATATAGCGGAACGCCCAGGCAATCGGATAAATCCCGAGGACCAACGTGAGCAAGGCACTTGGAAAGATAAAGCTGTATGAAAATAAGGCTTGTTTTGTTTTGTTCATCTGGTTTCTTCCGGCTCCTCTCCCTTGCGGCCAGAGCAGAGGGAGAGGAAAGCTGCTTCCCCATCCCTCTGCTTTGGCCTATATCTCTATCCCTAACCTTCCGTCTACTTGGCGAACTTGCCGCCCAGTGCGGCGGGGTCAAAGCCGGCATCCGGCTCGGCCTTCACGCCATCATTCGCAATCACGCTGTCCAGTGCAGTGTTATAGCGTTTGTTCAGATCGGCGATAATCGCCTTCAGATCGCCGCCGTTCAGCATATACTTGAAGAAGGCGTCATCCGATTTCATCCCTTCCGGTGCTACAGACGGATAGACCGGCCACACTCCATCGTGCTTGTTCGGCAGGAAGCCTTCAATGCCGTTCACATCCGGTGTCTTGGCTACTGCGCTGACGGATGGAACCATGGAGATGCCAAAGCCTTTTTCCTGATAATCCGTCAGCACCTGATCGCCGTACATGAACTCCATGAACTTCCAGGCTGCTCCTTTGTGCTCCGACTTCGAGCTCAGCGCCAGCCACTGGCCCCCGAGGAAGCCCGAAGCCCCCTTCACGGTGCCGTCGATGGTCGGAACCGGAGCGGCTGCCCAGTCAATCTTGGCCGGGAACTGATTCTTGTAGACGCCCGGCTCCGAGGAGTAGGACATATACATTCCGATTTTGCCCTCTGCAAACTGCGACCGCAGCGGATCAATATCCAGTGATTCCACACCCGGCAGCATGCTGCCGTTGTCCCGGATCTGCTTAAAGGCATTGATGATCGGCTCGAAGCCGCTGAAATCGTAGCGGGCCGTCTTGAAATCATACCCGAAGCCGCCGTAGCCGCTCATCTCCGCAATCACCCGCGCCGAACGCCCGAACGCGCTTCCGGGGCTTTTGAAGTTCTGGGCGAAGCCGTAAGCGCCATCCGCTTTACCGGCTTCCGTCAATTTTTTGGCGGTTTCCACCAGCTCCTGCAGGGTAGCCGGCGGATGCTCAACGCCTGCTTTGGCGAACAGATCCTTGTTGTATACAAGACGCATGGTTGTTCCATAATTCGGCAGACTGTAACGCTTGCCGTCGAATTCATTCAGATCCGGCATGGCCGGGAATTTCGTCTTCAGCTCATCGGTGAGGAACTCGTCAATGGGAGCGAGAAAGCCTTTTTTGTAGAAGGTCTGGATGGTATTCTCCTTCACCCGGATTACATCCGGCGCATCGGAGGTCTGGAAGGACAGATCGAGTGCGGTATCGAAGTCGTCGCCCTTGACGACCAGTTCCACCTCAATCCCGTCGGTATTGGTTGCGTTGAACTCGGCTACCTTGTCCTTCACGAAATCCGCATCATGACGGTCGCCGGTCCAGTAGCTGATTTTGGTCTTGTCCCCCGAGCCGCCTGTCTTCCCGTCTCCCTTACCTTCTGCAGCATTGCCGCCGTTACCGTTGCCGCAGGCTGTCAGGCCAAGTGCCAGGACCAGGCTCAGAGATGTTATTAGCATACGCTTCATCATTGGTAGTTCCCCCTTATATATCCCTGCTGTATTCGCTTACAACCTGATTATAGACGGATTGGCGCATCCGGATAAGGCGGGTAAGCCCACTTTAAGGGCAGATTTCTGCAGAAGCTTTATACAGTGAAGGGAGGCCACCTCCGCCCTGCGGACATGCCTCCCCTGCGCATTTTTATTCTTTTCCAAGATAATGCAGTTTGAACTCGGACGGGGTCATTCCGGTATATTTCTTAAACACCTCGCTGAAATAGCGCCTGTGCTCATACCCAAGATCCTGGGCGATCTCCTGAACCTGCCGTCCGCTGATCAGCATCGCCTTGGCCTTCTCCATCTTCTCGTGCATCACATACTGCTGAAACGAAATCCCCTGCACCTTCTTGAACAGGTTGGAGAAATACCCCTGGCTGAGGTTAATCTGCTTCGCTACCTGCTCCAGCGACAGTCCCGTATCCAGATGGCTATCGATATAAGCGGCGGCCTGGCGGATAATCCGCGTGGACTCCAGGGAACGGGTCTCTGTAACCAGCGCACAGGCCTCCCGGCACAGCCCGGACAGCAGGTCCCGGATATCCTGCAGGGAAGGATGCACCTGGTTCTTCATGACGGCAATCCTGCGCTCCAGCGGCTCCACCTGCCCGTAGGGGAACTGCTCCAGCAGGACCCGGCAGATCCTGTAGCCCAGCTCATAGCCGACGCTTTCCACATAACGCGGCTCAGGCAAAAGCCCGCTGTCCAGCAGCTCCGCGAATAGCTGATCGAGCATCTGCAGGCTTTTGGCAGAATTGCCGGAACGCAGGGCGAACAGCAGCTCCTGCTCGACGGCGGCGGAGTAGCTGTGAAGTGCGAGCGGTTTATTCTCGATATTGCTGTAAATGTAGACCCCGTTGCCTCCGGTGTAGAAATGATAACCCAGCGCGCTAATCGCCTGCCTGTACGCTGCGCTCAGCTCCTGAATCGCCGCTGCGCCCAGCCCCACGCCAATGGAAAGCGTATGCCGGGAGAACCGGCTTACATTCGTGCAGCAGGCCTCCGTAACCAGCGCGGCCGTATCCGGGTCCGAGCCGTTCATGATGCAGACATACCGGTCTGTCGCCTCCCGGATGATGACGCCGCGGGTCCAGGCGGAAATCGTCTCTTCGAGAATATTGTGCAGGCTGAACCGCAGCAGCTCGACCTCCTGCACAGGCTGGCCGCTCAGTTTCTCCGTGAAATGATCGATTTCGGCGACAAACACGAAGAAATCATGCTGGTCCAGAGGGATATCGAGATAGGCCCAGCGGGAACGTGCATCCGATTCTGTCGTCTGGTGGTGCAGCAGGAAGATGAGATATTCCTGGCGGAGAATAGGCAGACTTTCTCTGATTTTGGCCTCCATCACAGCAAGTCTGGTGGTCTCCTGACGCTCCTCCCGGCACAACTCCCTGGCCTTCAGCACAGCCTGCATAATCTCGTCCAGCGAAAAGGGCTTCTTGACGAAATCAAGCGCCCCTAGTCGGATGGCTTCCTGGGCATAAGAGAACTCCGAGTAGGCGCTGAGGATAATAATCTTGCAGTCCGGAAGCACCTCCAGAATCGCCCGGGTCATCTGCAGGCCGTCCATTCTTGGCATTCGGATATCCGTCAGCACAATGTCCGGCCGGGTCTCGCGGATAATCTGCAGCCCCGCATCACCGTCAAGCGCCGTACCGACGACCTCAATACCGTGCTCCTGCCACGGCGGCTTGCGCGAGACCATCTCCACCACACTTTTAATATCGTCGATTACACATAACTTGAACCTTTCCTGCTCCAGCTCCCAGTCCATCCTTCATCTCTCCTCCCCTAACGGAATCCACAGATCTGTCCGTGATCCCTTACATGGTTCGCCACCAACGTCCATACGTGCTTCGGCCCCGTAATACAGCGCCAGCCGATGCCTGATGTTGAACAGGGCATAACCTTTCCTCGACTGCGGAGCCCTGACCATCCCCTGCTTGACCCGTGCAGCATCAAGACCCCGCCCGTTGTCGGTAATGCAAATATGCAGCAGTTCCTGCTCCCGGCTGACCGTGATGTCGATCCGGCCGCCGGCGGTCCGGTCGCTGAACCCGTGCTGAATGCTGTTCTCCACCACCGGCTGCAGGATAATCTTGGGCAGCAGGCAGGACAGCAGGGCCTCGTCCTCAACAGTCACCGTGTATTCAAACAACCCTTCATAGCATTTCTGCTGAAGGGCGAAATACTGCTGCATGTGGGACAGCTCATCCTCAAGGGGAATCAGATCCTTGCCGCCGCTGAGCCCGATCTGAAACATCTGCGACAACGACAGGATCATCTCATTCACATCATCATTCTCGCCCATGACCGATTTGCAATAAATGGTATTCAGAGTATTGTACAGAAAGTGCGGCTCCATCTGCGCCGTAAGTGCGCGGATCTCTGCATGACGCTTGTCCTCCTCCTTGGCCTTCACATCTGCAATCAGCACCTTAATCTCCGACATCATCCGGTTGAACTGATAGCCGACCTGGGCAACCTCATCCTCATAACGGCTCTCATAAACTACGCTTAGCTGGTTCTCCTCAACTCTGCGCATCAGCCGCCGCAGCTTGAACAGCGGCTTAAGCAGCACAGACGTCAGCTGATTGGAGATCAGCCAGGTGGCCAGCAGGAAGAATGCGATGACATAGAGGGTGATGCGCTGCACCCGCTGCAGCTTGCCCAGCAGCTGGTCCCTCGACTGCATGCCGGAGATGATCCAGTCCGGCGATGCCGCTGAGCCTGTATAATTAACCAGATACTCCTTCCCGCCATAGCTGTAGTTGTAATCCTTGGGACCGGCTGCTGTCCCGGCTCCGGCAAGCATCGGCTTCCAGGGGAACCTGCCTTGGAAGGGCCAGTGGGACTCCACCACCGCCTCGCCTTCACCGCTCACCAGGTAATAATCCCATCCCGCTTGTTGTCCCCCTTTATTCAGCAGCTCATTTATCCGGCTCTCCCTGATATTGACCACAATAAATACATTGCTGATCGGTGTGTAAGGGTATTCATAAATTCCCCGGACCACGAAGGAGACCACCCGCTGGCTGCCCGTGAATAACCGGTCATAATGTCCTTTGGCCCAGTAGCCGCCCGGCTTCCCCTTGCTCAGACCATATAATTCCGAGTCGTAGAATGAATGGTCCTGCGCCCGGGTCTGCGTAGTGGAATAGAAATCGCCTATCGGGGTAACGATCAGTACATTCTCAATGATCGGCTGATTGAACGTTGCCTGGGAGAGCACATATTGCAGATCCGACAGATGCACATAGTAATTCGACACATCATGGCTGAACACATCGAGCATCATCTTGCGGTACGCATCGCTCAGCATCAGGGACTGCACGGACAGCGCCACATCATTCAGGCGGGAATCCAGCAGCTGTGCCGTCTTGCTTACGGTCTCCTGGCTGCCCGCGTAGGCATTGTCCTCGATCTCCTGCGCGGCAATCCAATACGAGAAGCTGCCCATCGCACTGATGGACAGCGTGATCAGCACGATGAACGAGAACAGAATTCTCTGCTTGATGGATATCCGGTAATACCTGCTGACGATCTGCCGCCGGATCTGTCGGCCATAGGCTGTGAATTTATTCATAGTTCCCCCTTCTTGAGCATGTGTTTGTATGTTTGTATGTTTGTATGTTTGTATGTTCTTGTCACTTGTACCATACGGCTGCTCCAGCCCGGCGTCAAGACAGGGCATGACTATTTAGCTGATTCTGTCCCTTATTATCAATAGGCAGGGGGCCTCCGCTTAACATGGTGCGGATTCATTAATCATGGCTCAGGTTGACGGGAAGCTACGCGATTGAGTAATTATGCTTGTGACGGTCAGTCCACTCCGTTTGATGCCTTTCTGCGGCAAATGTTGAACGATCCAACAGTAGCAGAGCTCACTGATTTTGTTGCCTCATACGTAAAAAATAATACAATTAGCCAAACTGACGGTTTCAAGGGCGATTCTATGAAGCATGAAACAGAGATGGGGGGAACGTTGAGCGAAGTCCTGCCCCAACTGAATACTGGCGGCAACGCAGTGTTCACTTATTATGGCGGCAAGCAATCTGGTCCGCTTCATGTGGTATTCCATGTATAGGTCTGGGAACAATAAACTGCTTCCATTTGCTGCTTCGACACCTGGATGAATAAGGGCTGGGACCAGTTGTTGGCATTACGATTGCGGATGTAGAGCGCTATTGAGACCAGGAACATTGACGGATTGATCGAACGACTGGCTGCTGACGACTATGCGGCCCGTCTTCTGGATACCGGACATCGTCAATTTCAGCTAATCGGCTAATGTTTGGGAGGACTGATCGCGGTTGAAACAGCTGGTCGTTTGTTGGAGGCAGGGACTGGAGGTTGTAGACTTGGTGCTGGTAGACAGCCATCCTGTTTTTCATTCCATTGAAGATGAATTAGCAATGGAAGCGCTATTAGTACCGAACCTTAATATTTCACTGGAGCAGACCGGTTTTGTCGGAGTTGCCTCGGGACAACTTATTCGCGACCTACAGACAGTTTTTCTGTGAAAATAAGGGGAACTAGACGAATCGACGAATTTTAGTTTTTGGAGTCGGCCTTCTAAGTAAGCTTCTTTGTTTTTCAGCATGCTATAGGCTATGACCAGTAGGGTTCGTGCCATAGCAATTGGCGTTAGCATGAAAGAAGTACAAGAATGGCTAGGTCACAGTGTCTATTCCACCACAGCCAACATCTATGCTCACTTGGAATACAGTTTTAAGGTCACTTCCGCAAACCGAATGAATGAAGTAATAAAAATAAAAATAGTCCACCAGATTTTTAATCTATTGAACTGCTCTTAGTAAAGGGCGAGAGGACTCGAACCTCCACGGTTTCCCACTCGATTTTGAGTCGCGACTGCTATTGAGAAGATAGCAGAAATCAAGTCCAAGAAGAGGAGTTTAAAGACCGTAAGGGTTCCCGGTATCTGGGCAAAATGAAGCTTTTTGGGACGTTGGAGAGAACTCGGGAAGAACTCAGAAAGAACAACAACAGAACGGCCCGCTCCCTACCATTGACAAAATAATGAAGCATCTGTGTAGGGCGTATCTGAAAACTATCATTGAGTCAATTTAAAAATGGAAGCTATGTATATAAACGCGAGGAATGATTTAGTCAACTTATCGTAACGAGTGGCCACACGGCGAAAGTGTTTGATTTTATTGAAAAAGCATTGAACCAAGTGTAGTTCTTTCTACCGATACCAATCGACCTTCCATGGATGTTGACTATTCGTTTTAGGCGGAATGGTGTAAGTGGCCTGTTTAGTCGTAATCCAGTTCCGAATCGCTTCTGAGCCATAGGCTTTGTCGCCAAGAATGTGACTTCCAATAATATCTAACTCCTGAAGCAATTCAATCGCTGGAAAAGAATAACTTGACCACCCGTCAGTAGAAAAGCTAGAGGGTTGCCTAATCCATCGACCATGGCATGAAGTTTGGTCGTCTTGCCGCCACGACTGACGCCGATGTGTTGGTTTACTTCGTGTCCATCTGCGTTTTTTTTTGCACCGGCACTGTGTCGGTGGGCTTTGACCGATGTAGAATCGATGCTCAAGTTTTTAAAATCGGGTTCGATGTGAAGGGCTTGGAAGATGGCGAGAAGGAGTCCGGAGTCTCTCCATTTGCAGAAACGACTGTAGGCCGTTTTCCATGAACCATAACGTTCTTCCGGCAAGTCTCGCCATGCCGCACCACTTCGGGCAATCAAGGAAAGGCGTTAAACATCGTACGATTGCTTAATTTCGACGGTCTTCCTGTTTGATAGGGGGAACATGTCCTTTATTTGTTCCCACTGTTCATCGGTTATTTCGTACCGTCTTGGAATCATGCTTGTTTCTCCATTCGTTTTTCTCATATCATACCATAGGATTCTTTAGTTTTCAGACACGACCTAGATAAAGCGTAAGCAAGATTGTATGCAGTGGTCGTTTTGCCTGTACCGCCTTTCTGATTGGCAATGGTAATAACCGTCGTTTTGGACATTTCAATTCCCTCCCTGAAAACAGTAGGCTATTAAAATGAGTAAAAAAGATTTTATATCGTTCTCCTTTAACTGTTTCGCTTCTCTTCAAAGTCAGCCAAAACTGGCTCGGGAAGTTTGCGTTTCAAATGTGCCAGTATATGCTCAAAGCAATATACCAATGATTCGCGGTTTAAGTTCGGTATCCGTCCTAGCAACTCCCACTCGGCATTAGTCAGATTCTCTTTACACTTCAGGCATTTATGGTTTGAAACCGCAAATGATTGTATTGGAGCGGCTCCATCCTCTACTCCTGCAGGTGGTCCACTCTGTTGTAAATGTGCAAGCGCTGGGTTCCCTGCCCAGTCCTCAAGCTTGTAGGGGGCGAGATCCTTCCATCCCATCTCATAAGTATCAATCGCGTCGATGAAAGCTTCATTGACTGCCTGATCGACCGCTGTACGTATTAACTTGGGCTCGGCAGCAGGATCTCCATTCATAATCGATACTCCGTAGCCATCACGAGTATAGGGTCCAATACGGATCTGTACGATCGCCTTTACATAGCGATGTGGCACACTAATATCCAGCTACTTAATCTCCTTATCCCACTCACTGCCTGTTGCAGTCTCAATTCGATCTGTATAGACCTGATTGGGGATATAAACTCCCTTCTTATCTTTTCGGTGTGTTACTGTCCCTTCCGGAAAGCGCTGCTTCAGCGAAGCTATGATCTCCTGATAGTTATCCATCCTCTCATACCTTTCTATTAGTCATATTTTTTCATGATTTTAGAAAATCGTTCATAAACCTGGATGGCCATGTTTACTTCTATCCTACATAGTGACTTACTTGCTACCATGGAAGAAGTATATAATCCTTGCAGGTTTGATTGCTCCGAACCAATTCTTGAACCGCAAAATGCGGAATACGGAGCATATATCTTTACCTTAAATGCGCTGGCCATTAGATTCCGGGTGGCTATAATCACACCCACTAAAGTCGGGCAATTTGTGACACTATGGGAGCGAATTGGAGATCATCCCATCCAACCCTATGACATCTCAGATCCTGCTGATCTCTTCGTTATAAGTACACGAAATGGGAATCACTTTGGCCAATTTATTTTCCCAAAAGCTGTCCTAGGAGAACATGATATTCTATCTGCTAAAGGTGAAGGTGGAAAAAGAGCTTTTCGAGTCTACCCGCCTTGGGACAATCCCACGAGTCGCCAAGCTCAAAAAACGAAAACATGGCAGTCGGAATATTTCTTGGATATCCCTGCAAATAAACCCATAGACTACCTTCGTGCGCAAGCACTTTACGGTTTACCTGTAAATCTTACGGTCTGACCTATCTCCTCCACATGTTCCTTATCGCCCTGCAAAATAAAATAATAGTATACATCATCTCCTATTTTCACTGCTTCGGGATATTTAATTATAAGCGCCGCTTGATGATTCCATTCCTCTCCTTGGTCAGTAGAAGGCATTATCAACTTTGCCTTCTCTTCCTCTTTTAACCCCTCTAATGTCAGTTCAGTGATTTGCGGATTGGAGCCATATGGTTTCAGCTGATGGGAGGCAATGATTTCAGCTACTTCATCTATTGATTGTCCCTCTCCAGACATAGCGGATAATTGAAAAAAACCATCCTCCCCCTGACCCTTCTCATCATCTGCTGAATCGACGACCCATTCCGTTGGATACTTCAAAGAGACTCCATAAGCATTGGATGTAAAGGTTGCAAGCCCAGTTTGCGTAAGCAGCATACCGATTACAGTACCTGCAAGTGCAATAACCACGATAACCAACACCCAAAGCCACCGTTTTTTGTATACATTTGTTTTCACGATATCCTCCTAAATCAATAATTAGTTGACATGTACAATATTAGGAAATAAGATATAAACAAACATATGAGCAATCATTCATATGTATTGGTAAGGAGGAAATCATAATGAGCGATCTTAAAAATATCCTATCTCTACTTCTTTTCTTTATCTTCCTAATTTCTTATCTATTAAAGCTCCTTATACTTTACAAGAAAAACCACATTAAAGGAAACGTTCTGGCTAAAGGCGATAAACTATCTAAGATCCATTATACCGAGCTATTGGTAAAAACCTCTACTTTTTTATGGGGCGCAGCATGGTTTGTTTTTTCCGTAGCAGAGTCCTTTATGGTTACACTTGTAGGTAAACCGTTTGATATTCCTGTAATTCACTTTAGCGGTGTTGGTGTAGCTGCCCTCGGATGTTTTATTTTCATTCAAGCTATGATTGCTATGCGCACTTCATGGAGAGTTGGGATTGATAAGACTACTGTAACCAAACTCATCACACACGGTATTTATAAATATAGTAGAAACGCTGCATTTGTCGGGTTTGATCTCATGTTTCTGGGATTGTATCTGATGTACCCCAATCTGTTAACACTCCTAATATTCATTCTTAACATTGCCGCGATTCATTTACTAATTCTTCAAGAAGAGCAACATTTAAAGTCCGTATTCAGAGATGAATATATCCAATATTCCAATAATACACCTAGATATTTTCTATTTTAAAATCTTTTATCACAGCTCGGATAATTTATATTCGCTATATCATTTTACATTTTTTACAAGACAAGAAAACATTCTCTTAATGTAACTACTATAATATGAGACTGTAAACATACATTAGGAGGGAAATTATGAAATCACCGAAAAAGCATGGCGTCAAAACAGCAATTGTAGCGACAGCGGCAACGGCTCTTTTTGTATCCAGCATAGTCACTACTCATGCACCTAATCAAGCAGACGCAGCATCTTCGAACACAAGAAATGTAATTCTGTTTATTGGAGACGGAATGGGTGCTGCTCAGCGTGATGCCATCCGGCTTGCCACCGTAGGTGAAAAAGGAAATCTAGCAATGGATTCGATGCCATACGTTGGATTAATTCATACAAGCTCCACTGTCCCTGTTACAGATTCGGCTGCTTCTGCTTCAGCCTATGCCAGCGGTGTGAAAACTTATAATGGAGCTATCGGAATGGATGCCGATAAAAAAAGTGTTAAAACCATTATGGAATATGCTAAAGATGCCGGAAAATCAACAGGTGTCGTTACTACTAGTCAGATTACAGACGCGACTGGCGCCGCATTTGGTGCTCACGTCGAAGACCGCTCAAAGCAAAGTGATATCGCCCTCCAGCTTCTGACTAAGAGCAAGGTTGATGTTCTGCTTGGTGGGGGTGAGGATTTCTGGTACCCTGCAGGCAATCCCGGGAAATTCCCAGATGAACCCGCTGAAGATCCTTCAGAGAAAAGCAAAGGAACACAAGGTAACCTTGTTGATAAAGCTAAACAATTGGGCTACACCTATGTAACGAACAAAGCGGATATGCAAAAAGCAAAAGACGGCAAGCTACTGGGAATATTCGCAAACGAGGAAATGTTCCAGCAAAATCCTGAGGGTGAAGGGGATATTTATAATCCGGTGGTATCGCTGCCCGAGATGACTAAGAAAGCTATAGATACGCTAGCAACAAATAAAAAGGGATTTTTCCTTATGGTGGAAGAAGAAGGCACTGACGAATTTGCACACCAAAACAACGCTAAAATGACGATTAGATCAGGTCAAGAACTGGACAAATCCGTGCAAGTAGCCAAAGACTTCGCCAAAAAGAATCCAGATACACTGGTTCTAGTTCTTGCCGATCATGAGACCGGCGGATTTTCTATTGAAGCAGTTGACGCAGATGATGAGTCCGGTGACGGCATATCCAAAGAAGACGGTCCATTCGCCATCGCCAATTCCAAACACAATTTTGTAGTGGACTGGACGACCTCAGGCCATACTGCGGTTGATATTCCAATCACAGCTATGGGCAAAAATGCACAATTATTTACTGGAATCTACGAAAACACCGAAGTATTCACCAAGCTTATGCAAGCATCAGGTTTTAAAGCCAAAAAATAAAGGCGAACAATAAAAGACTAGCCAAATTAAGGAGGATGCCCCCTGCTCTCTATTGAGCAGGGGGCATCCTCACTTCTGATTACCTCGGTTGATATTAGCATCAATTAAAGCATTTTTGTGCTTGTTATCTTCTTCTTCTTCTTCTGTTACAACTACGCTTTTCAAAAATAACGGACTGTTATTAGTAATCATCAAATTATACTCATTATCGTTTGCTACTTTTGTATCATACTTAAGTATTTCTTCACAGTCATAAGCTTGACTCTCCAATCTTATATTCTATTGTACCTCCTCATATTTTAAAAAATGATTGGTTCATAGGGTGCTAAACTGTTTCCTTATGCTTCTAATTTACGTGACAGCTCCTTAATTAACTCGATCTCTCGTAAAACCATACTTCGGGTGTAAAAATAGAGCTCCTCAGAGTAATCCATATCCTCACTATTGCCTACTACTTTGGATAACTGCTGTAAATGGTCCAGCTTTTCGTTCATATAAGTCTCTCTGTAATCAAGCAATCTTCTACGTGTCTCCTGATCCAAAAGCTCATAATAAGCAAGACGAATAGACCATTCATTATCAATTCGAATAGTCTCCAGCGTAAATTCTGTTAAGCAGGTGTTAAACCGCTCCTCACCCTCAGTAGTTATAGAATATACATAACGTTTAGGCCGGCGTTCCTGAATTTCCGTTTTTTTGATTACCCATTTTCGCTTTTCAAATAATTTCAGCTTTGGATAAAGCGAGTTATTGTTTACGATTTTATCATTGCCCATTACAAAAATAATGTTTTTTTTAATTTCATAACCATGTTTGGCCCCTTTCATTAATTGGGCCAGAATCAAAACTTCAATATCCATAATCATCCTCCGGGCTTCCGGAATACGTATCCGGTTCATCATTTTCTTATATTACCTCAATTACTACAATCCTGCCAAATCACTCGTGATTTTTTGCACATACTTTCAGCCCTCCCTTTCGCTAATATAGGTTAAAATAACCTATTTATTTTTAACCTATATGTAGAGAGGAAGTTATCATATGGAATTCACACATTTATTTAGCAAGGGCACAATCGGAAATATGGAGCTTAAGAACCGGGTCATTTTACCAGCGATGGGCACGAAAATGAATGCGCCGGGTGGATACGTCAGTGATCGTCTGATTGATTACCATGTAGCACGAGCTAAAGGCGGCAACGGCTTAAATACTGTAGAAGTAACAACTATTCACCCAACGGCGGCCTCCGATGATGCTCCTGCCCTTTATGATGATAAATTTATTCCAGGTATGGCTCAATTAGCATTAGCTATTCGAGAGGCAGGAGGCAAAAGCTGTCTACAGTTATGGCATGGAGGTAAAGTAACTCCCAACCTAATTCAGGTCTCCTCTTCACCTGTTCCATTTGAAGGCGTAAGTCATATACCACGTGAACTTGCGCATCATGAAGTCGGCGAGATGGTTCAAGCTTACGCAGATACAGCCTCACGTGCGAAGAAAGCCGGATTTGACAGCGTGGAATTCCATGCCGGCCATGGTTATTTGCCCCAACAATTTCTAAGTCCTGCAATGAATTTTCGTCAGGATGAATACGGCGGTTCTTGGGAGAATCGTTGCCGCTTCCCGTTGGCTTGTATCCGCGCTATCCGGGAAGCGGTTGGACCTGGGTTCCCTATCTTGATGAGAATTTCTGCAATTGAGGATCTACCGGGCGGACTTACGCTGGAAGATATGAAGCTCTTCTCGAAGCTCGCTGAAGAAGCTGGAATTGATGCTATTAATGTATCTCGTGGGGTCCCTGCTGGCGCTGCAATTAAATATGAAGTTCCGCCAATCGATTTACCTGTGGGCTTCAATGTAGATAACGCAGCACAAATTAAATCTGTGGTTAACATCCCTGTTATTGCCGTAGGCCGTATTAATGATCCAGCAATTGCAGACCGGATAATCGCGGAGGGTTTGGCTGATTTTGTAGCCATTGGGCGTGCGCAGCTGGCTGATCCGGAATTCTGCAATAAAGCTTTAGCCGGACGTGCAGACACCATCGTTAAATGTGTGGGTTGCGACCAAGGCTGCTTCGATGGATTCGTGAATCCTAATGTGCCATTTATCAGCTGTGTGTTTAATCCTGCAACCGGCCGTGAAAGTGAATATGAATTGCAGCAAACGAATATCCCCAAGAAAATACTTATTGCTGGTGGTGGCCCTGGTGGATTAGAAGCAGCTGTCACACTGAAACGACGTGGGCATCATCCAATATTATGCGAAAAAAATGACATTCTAGGCGGACAGCTTTATATTGCCGGCGCCGCACCACGTAAAGAGGAAATGGCTGCAGCCGCTCTGAATATGGGAGAAACCGCTAAACGTGAAGGTGTAGACATTCGATTGAATACAGAGGTTACACCTGAATTAATCCAAGAAATTGGTCCAGATGAGGTCATTCTTGCAATCGGATCTTCTCCTATTATTCCGCCTGTGGAAGGCGTCGACAGTTCACATGTGGTCAATTCACATGATGTGTTGTGGGGAACGGTTCATCCAGAAGGAAGAGTCGTTATTATCGGTGGCGGTTTAGTGGGGCTTGAGGTCGCAGAGCTGCTTGTAGAACGCGGACATCAAATCACTGTAGTTGAAATGCAAGCCGATGTTGCTAATGATCTAGGACTTTTGCGTAAAATCTGTGTCATGGAAAGTCTATATGGACATGGCGTTGAATTAATAACCAACAGCAAATGTATGGCGATTCAAGGGGATAGCGTAATTGTTGAAAAAGACGGCGAATCTCACAGCCTACCTGCTGATTATGTAGTAATCGCCGTAGGTTCACGCGCCCTCAACAAACAACCTCTTCAGGATTTCTTGGAGGAAAGCTCCATCCCTTATCATGTAATTGGCGATGCGGTGCAAGCGCGTAGAGCGCTTAATGCGATTTGGGAAGGCGCTGAATTAGCTAGACGAATCTAATTAAGCTAGCTATAAGATTTATGAAACAAACCCGGCAGGTCGCCCTGCCGGGTTATTTTTTACTCAGAGTGCATTCGTGAGCGGTTATCCGGTAATCGGTATCCATTCAACCATTCACCCATTATGCCGTTCTGTCTTTCGGACTCAGGAGGCGCTATTGAGCTAAAAGTAGTCTTTTTACGAATCTATCGGACCCAGATGCCGCTATTCCGCAAAAACAGGGGGCAAAAGTGGTGCTGCGACGGGAATAACTGCATTGGAGTCCGAAAAGCTCAGCAAATCAGCATTTAGGAGCTAATAAGTGCACTGGTGTCCGTTAGCGTTAAAGGTGCGCACAAAAGTATGGTAAGAAAGATGAAAACGGTGAGAATGATGAGAATAGTGAAATACTCATGTCAATGAACCACTCACATTCATTTTGAGTATCGGCAGCCCAATAAATGCCGCATATCGCTCAGCTTCTTTAAGTACCAACTTTTCCGTATCGCCCAGATCGGCAAAAGGATGGATCACAATCTCAATCCCCTTGGTCTTTAGGGTTCTTTTCCATGTACCCACAACCTGACCCTCCACAACAATCGTTGGAAGAAAAACACCATTATTCCCCGGAACTATCAAAGGAGCAACGTCGGGCTCTAGAACGGCACTTCGGTCTTTATAACCAAGAATGTACTCATCAAAACCCGGAAGCAGATGAACGCCCGAGTCCTCAGCAGTTGGCTCTAGCCGATGAGCAGACATCCAATACTCACTGCCATCAATAACCTCTGATTGCAGTTGACTTTTGGCCGCTTCCAGTCCTCGTCTGGCATCTGTAAGGGTTATGCCTGCCCACCAAGCAAAATCTTGAACAGTTGCTAAACCATGTCCAGTGAAATATCTCCGAGCGAGTTCATACAATGACTCTTCGTAAGTAAGATCGCGAAAATGAGGCACCCATTCCTCTAGCAAAACAATCGTTTGCTGCTTACCATTCATCGGCCCGAAACAAATCAGCCCTTGGTACGCAACATTCCACAACATATGATAACCACGCTGGTTCCCTGTGTGAATACCTTCTTCTTCTATTAGCTGAAGTAAAAGAGCACGATCTAGCTGCTTTCCACCTTGTAAAGCATTAACTATAATATGTCTACAACGTTCTAGTGTCTGATCATCTAGCCCAAGCTCTGCATTTCGTCGCTTTGTTTGTCCCGCTAAACGCGGCACAGATAGCTGATGCATCCACTTTACATCTTCCGGTGGGACAAAATGAAGCGTACCACGCAGCGTCCAATTCAGAATCATCTTGCGATCAACGATAGCACACTCTATATCAGCTAAATTCGAAGATGGAGTACGTAATCCGATCGCCCACATCGCCTGCATGTAGTCCTGCGCCTGTATTGCCCCTAATTCTTTAACGACCTGTTCGGGCTTGATTAGCTTGGAATCAACGATCTTCTGATTATATAAACGCTGAGCAGCTATCATTTTATTCGTCACACTTTACCTCCTTAAGTGAACCTTATCAAACCATCGTCTAACCTTATAGGAATGATTTTAATATAATTTTTTCCAATCTCATAGTTTTTCTTATTTCTTAGCTATATTATTGGATAGGATGAAGTTTCGATTCAATCTCTTCCCGGCGTTCTTCCAGAAAAGAAGGTAAGGTCAAATTCTCGCCCAGCGCATCAAAAGATTCATCAATCTCAAACCCTGGACCATCTGTAGCAAGCTCAAAAAGAATATGGTTCGGATCACGGAAATACAAAGAATGGAAGTAATAACGATCAATGACCCCTGTGTTCTTGAACCCTGCAGCTGTGATTTTAGCAGCCCATGCGGTTAACTCTTCCAGATCCTTCACTCTTATAGCCACATGATGAATACTGCCTTTTCCCGGTCTTTCCCGGTCTTGATCATTAACTTCTTTGAGCTGAAGTTCAGTGTACAAGCCGCCTTTAGCTGTTTCATAAATATCCACCATTACCTTCGGGTCACCCATGGATGGCACTCTACGAACTTGTGTATAGCCTAAAACATCCTCTAAAACAGCCTTTGTACGGCTAGCCTCACGGACAGTCAATTCAACGGGACCCAAACCAACAATGGCATATTGTGGTGGAATATCATCAGTAATCCAAGGTTCTACCAGCTGAGTCACATTATCTTTTTCTGCGGACACCAGATGAACCGTTAATTCATCACTATCCTGAAAAGTAAGCGAATTACGCTCCTCTATACTTACGATAGCTTCATGAGCGATTTCAAATGTATCTAATCTGTTAGCCCAATATACTAAGGCCTCATCGCTAGGAACGAGAAGAGAGATTGCAGAAATACTGTTCGTTCCTTTCCGGGTCTGCCCTGCATTTGGCATTTCAAAAAAAGATACCTCGGTGCCTGGAGCGCCATTAGGATTGCCATAGAATAAATGGTACATGGTTGGATCGTCCTGATTTACGGTTTTTTTGACAAGTCTTAGTCCCAGTACTTCTGTATAAAACCATAGGTTTTGTTTAGCGTCTTTAGTAATCATTGATACATGATGTTGTCCGGTTATTTGTTGTTGGCTCATTTTAATTTCCTCCTAATATGATTATGGTTTACTAGTAAACTGATGCTGAAAAAAGGAAGCTTTATTCACAATAAAGCTTTTACAATACTACTGAACTCCTCGGGAAATTCGATTCTCATTCTGGCTATGGCGGTGAATCTTCTTAAGCATGCTGTAAAATACTTTCTTCTCGTCGTCCGTCAGTGGATCGAATAACGAAGCTTGGAAATCCGATTGCAAAGGAAGAACCTTCTCGATAAGCGCTTGGCCCTTTTCAGTTAAAGAAATATACTTCACCTTCCAATCCTGCTTACGCTCAATCCATCCTTCTTTTTCTAATCTGCCAAGCATATGTGATACTCCACCTTTAGTAATGGTTAAATGCTCGGCAATTTCCATCTGTGTCACAGGCTGATGTAATAGTATTTGTACTAACGCATCAAACTGGCTAACCGTTAAATCAAACTGCTTCAAGAACTCATTGGAAAGATCGTTACTATTGTCATAAACTCTTACCAGCCGCAGCCAGATCAACAAGCTTAGTTTGTTGTCTTCAGTGAATCCATTGTCTCGCATTATGCCACATCCATTGCTTTGGAATTGGATCTATTTGATTATCAGTTTACTAGTAATCTGATATGAAGTCAAGTTTCGTATTAACTTAAGAAATAGAGAAGCACAGATAAACCATTACTAAACATGTGCGCGCCTATAGGCACTAATATATTTTTTCTTTTCTCATATAGGTAGGCAAAGATTAATCCAGCAGCCATATAAGAGAAGATATTCCACATTTCGTTATAGTTACTCTGGAACACCACGGCTCTATAGACATGTTGAAAGCCAAATAAAAAGGAGGATATCAGATAAGCCAGAAGACGACTCTTCCTGCGGATCGTTCTATAAATGGTAACCCGATATACTAATTCTTCAATCAAGGGGCCAATCCATACCACGTTCACTGTAAAAATAAATGGATACGAGGACAACATTGCCCGTAAATCCACCTCATTAACAGACTTTGTAATAGGATGAAAAATGGAGATTAGTGTGGGAATCAACATACTTCCGATGATAATAATCAAACAAAGTCCCCAAATCATCCATAACATATTACGGACCCAGTATTGTCTGAAATCATGGATAGCTTGTTTATAGAACCCCCTAAAACCTAAAATCACTCCTATGTAGATCAGACCATTCAACAGTAAGGCCATTCGATTTTGTTGTTCTGGCTGCCAAATAAAAACATGGTTAAGAATCTCCATAACCGGCCTGATCAAGAGAATGGAGAACAATCCTAAAAAGTACATTACTGCTAATATAACGCCCAAGATCAATTGCCTTTTACTTAATTTTTCATCAATCATTATAATCTATTCCCCCAAGTAAAATTGTTAATAAACTGAATATCAACCATTTTAGCATTAGGAAATTTCATACGACTTAATGTAATCTTACATAGACCTTAAATTTGCCGGTTCAGCTCAATTATAATTTCAAACTGGTTATCTTGCGTATTCAGCTGAACAGTCCCTCCATGAGCAGCTATTATTTTTTGAACAATGAGTAGCCCTAATCCAGAACCTGCCGGGTTCAAGGCTGATGGTTCGCCGTAATTAATAAAAGTAAGCTTGGCTCCATCATTCACCTTTTCCAGCACAACTTGAAACGTAGAACCTTGCTCCTGATAAGCGATGGCATTATAAAGCAGGTTTGAGAATACTCGATTCATTCTTTTTTTATCAAACTGTAGAATTATTTCTTCTGGCTCGATTACAAAATCAGGGATCAGACCCGCAACCTCAAGCTCGGGCAACATATGTATCATTTCTTCTCTCAAGTATTCTGAGAAATCATCTGGTGTAACATCCAAGCGGAATTCGGGACTTTCCATTCTCGATAATTCAAACAAATCCTGAATTAATACATTGGCACGGATACTATTTTCGTATATTATTTTGGCAAATTCCAAATGTTCTATCCGACCGCTCACCTGTTCTTTTAGTTCAAGCTCTGCGTAACCCATAATACTTGTTAATGGATTTTTTAAATCATGGGATATATCTAATATTAGATTTTTTCGATTGTTTTCACTCTGTTCTTTTAACGAGGTCTGGATCTGAATCACTTCTGCCATATGATTAAAAGCCTGCTCCAGTTGACTAAACTCCCGATTCCCGCCTACCTGCACTCTTGCTGAATAATCCCCATTCTTAACTTTTTCAACAGCAGCGGACAACTGGTCTAAGGGTTTAATGAAACTAACCGCCGTAATTCTCGCATAAATCATCGTGCTTAGAATCAGAATCAACAAATAACCTAACCCAATAAACCCAAGCATTCGAAGGGTATGATCCTGCATAGGTGAATCTGAATTCCAATGGAAACTGCCTGTCATTTTCACTTGTATAGGTAAAGAGACGATCAGCCAAAATTGTTCCTGCTCATTATATTCAACAGTGATCATATTTTTGTTAGCGCCAGTATTCATTAGAAAATCCGTAAATTCTTTGACACTAATCTGCTCGGACGTAAATGGATTGTTGCCAATGGAGTCTATGACTTCGTAATTGGAATTCACAACCTGTAAACTGCCCCCGACATCATTAATAACACTAGTGTCAATTCTTTGATAGTCATTTTGCATAAGCTTAGCAGCCGTTAACTGATTATAAATAATATCTTTAGATCCCAGCCT
The DNA here is from genome assembly GCF_037970385.1 of Paenibacillus sp. FSL R5-0928. Classification (NCBI taxonomy): domain Bacteria; kingdom Bacillati; phylum Bacillota; class Bacilli; order Caryophanales; family Paenibacillaceae; genus Paenibacillus; species Paenibacillus sp. FSL R5-0928. Next base: position 4,669,986 of record NZ_CP150225.1, read on the forward strand.
GTTCATGCAAAATAAAGCAACAATCACCAATATCGTTATAACCGTTGTTATAAGAAAGATCGCGATATAGTTTTTTAACAATTGATAGGATATATTTTGTTTTCTCATCTTATTTACCTGGGTTGTAGAATTTGTAACCTAGTCCACGCACTGTAACGATATATTCGGGATGGTGTGGGTCCCGTTCGATCTTATTCCTTAGACGGCTGATGGTAACCATAATCGTATTATTATCACTATAGAAATCTTCTTCCCACGCTGCTGCATATAACTTTTTGGGCGTAAAAATTTGATTAGGACTCTGCATCAGACATTGTAACACCTTATATTCCTTGGCATTTAAAAGAACCGGACTTTCATTTATGTACAACATACATTCCTTTAAATTCAGCTTCAATTCTCTATGTTGGATTGTTTCTTCAGTTATCGATTGGCTAAGATCGTATACATTTCTTCGTCTCAGCTGCGCCTCAACCCTAGCCACAAGCTCTGAAGCACTAAATGGCTTCACCATATAATCGTCCGCTCCAAGACCTAAGCCCACTATCTTATCAATTTCTTCACCGCGGGCAGTTAACAAGATAACCGGAATATGGCTTTTCTCTCTTATCTGTCGCAACAGATTAAGCCCATCAAGCTTGGGCATTACAATATCCAGAATGGCAAGATTTATTTCATGTTGATTAACAACCTCTAAAGCCTCAATGCCATCCTTGGCTTCGAATACTCGATAGGATCGATCTTCTAAATGTATTTTCACTAGTTTTCTTATATCAGTTTCATCTTCAGCAATCAGTATATTCATCGCTCAATTCCCCTAACTAATCTCAAATAGCTGAGTCTTTTCACTCAGTATAACTTGCCAAATACCACTTCGGTATATAAAGCCTAAAGAAAAGATCTGGAACATCATGATTAAAATACCCATGGATTCGGCCCGATGCGAACTCTGGACTCGTTAGTGCACACCAAGAAATGCGATTAAATTCCTCCCAAGGATCACCATAATCAAATCTATTAAAATCAATAATTCCAAGTTCCCTCGACTTCGTAATGATCATATTCCTACATGATAGTCGCCGTGTTGAAAAGTCTGCGGCCGCCCCTCCAATAAGTAACGATTCGCCTCCACAAACTCAATGACCTGCTCTGCTCCCTTTAGAACAATGCCGAATGTTTGATATTTCGTGATGTACTTATCGATCTTCCACCCCAAACTGAAGAGGTCATTTCACAACCTCCTTTTAATCAAACTGCTTCACAAAATAGAAAAATTTTCTTATTTATTTCTTAGAAGATTATTTTATTCAATTGATGTTGGAACAATAATAGTGTATGATGCATAGTATAGATCGAATACTGTATGACACATAGTAAGTATAAGCGGCTTCGAAGTCCTCTCAAGGACAACAAGCGTTTAAACCAAAAATATAAGAACAATTTATAAGAGATTATAAATCCTTATATTTTAAATAATGAGGTGGGTGAATGAGTACTTTATTAAATTCTTTAATCACAGAGCTTAGAAGAGGTACGTTAACGCTAGCCGTTTTAAGTCAATTACGAACACCCCAGTATGGATATTCGCTCGTTCAATTGTTGGAGGAATCCAGCATCATCATCGATCAAAGCACCTTATATCCATTACTTCGCCGATTAGAGAAACAGGAATTAGTGACGAGCAGCTGGGACACATCCGAGAGCAGACCCCGTAAGTATTATGTTCTAAGTGACTATGGCGTAGAGATTTTTTTACAGCTAAAGGAAGAATGGCTTAAGAATTCGAAAGAACTCTACGGCCTATTACAAGGGGAGGATGACCATGAAGCTAATTGAGATTTACATTCATGAAGTTACTCGGAGGTTACCGGAACAAAATCGGGAAGACATCGCATTAGAATTACGATCAACCATCGAGGATATGTTACCGGATGATTATGACGAAAAAGAGGTAACGGCCGTCCTTGAAAAATTGGGCAATCCAGCTATTTTAGCTAGTGAGTACCGCGATCAGCCCATGTATCTCATCGGCCCACGCTATTTCGATTTATATGTTACGTTATTAAAAATGATTATACCAATCGCTGTAGTTGTTTCTTTAATCGCTCTGGTTGCTGATTACTTGATTGGCTACAGCGGCGATAAAACAGTTGCGGATATTGTTACTGCAGTTATAAGTACAGGAATTGGAACCTTCCTTGAAGTAGGAATCCAAGTCTTTTTTTGGATAACTGTTGTGTTCGCTATTATCGAACGGGCGGATAAAGGAAAGGAAGGGCATCCGCTTACTACAAAATTAAGGAAATGGACTCCTGATGATTTGAAGGATATCGCGCTTGTCCATAAGAAAAAAGCAATTACAAGCTTCGAAGTGTTCGGAAGTTTACTGTGGACTGCCATTTGGGCTACTGTTTATTTTAATGCTGAACACCTGATCAGAGTCTATAGAGGCGGTGAAGGCGCACTTAACTTCGTAGCCCCAGCTTTTAATCAGCATGTGTTACTTGATTATTGGCCTATTATTCTTATTGTGATCGGATTAGAAGTCGCATTAACTATATATAAATTAATCAAGAGACAATGGACTAGAGAATTAGCATTATGTAATACGGTCCTCGAGCTCATTGTACTTATTGTATTCGCTGTTATCCTTATAAATCCGAATGTATTTAACCAAGAATTCATTAACTACATGTCTAATTTATTAACTACTACAGCTAACCAATTTGAAACGGGGCTAGTAGGTGGAGGTATAGCAGTCTTGATTTTAGTTGCGGTCCTCAATATATATGAAGGCTTCCGCAAGGCTCGCCTCTAGTATTAGCAGAGCGGTGATTCTCCTGTTATTTGGAGAATTGCCGTTTTGTTTTCTGACTCGTTGAATGCCTGCTTCAAATGCTTCAACAGTATTGTCACCCTCTAAGAGTTACGGACCCAGATGACGTAATTTGCACATTTTCTGCCTTTGGAACAGGGCTTCGGACTCCAATGACGTTATTCCCTCGAAAGAGCTCCATATCGGGGTGTTTCAAGCCAATAGCGGCTATAAGGTCCGTTGGCATCCCAAACGTTCGGTATTTCTAGGTTTAGAGTCATCTGTGTCCGATAGGTGTTTCGTATGTGCAAATGTTGGCGAAGAATACGAAAAAAAGGAGTTGTCCCATAAGCCATGAATGGCTGCTAGGACAACTCCTTCTGATTTAATTAAATAGTTCAAGCTCGATAACCGTATCCATCTCATCAGGTAACATCGCGCCTTTTAATGTAATAAACGCTCCACCGTCAACATCCGAATATTCCTCAGCCATCCACGGCGCCTCCACCTTTAGCTCGGTACCATCACGTAGTAATCTGGCCTTTTTAATCTTCCCTTTCAAGCCTTGGAAATAGATCGGGCCAATTCCACGGTCGTAAACGTGCGCATATAACTTATTGCCCTTTTGCGTATAACGTCCCCACTCTGGCTTAGGTAGCAAAGACTTCCCGCATCCATAAATACTGTCTCCATTAAGGCGCATCCACTCCCCAACTTCGTCAAGGATAACCAGTGATTCCCGTGTCATTTCACCTTTAGCATCTGGTCCAACATTGAGGAGCAGGTTACCATTCTTACTGATACATTCGACCATCGAGCGGATGACTTGTTTGGTCGATTTATAATTCTTATCCTCGGAATGATAACCCCAGTTGTCATTAAGGGTAATGCAGGCTTCCCAAGGGATGGATTGGCCGTTTATGTCAACAATGCCGCCAGGCGGAATGATCTGCTCGGGGGAGAAGAAATCTCCAGCATATTCCTCAGGTTCTGCCGCACGAATATTGCCACCTAATCGATTGTCGATAATAATATCAGGTTGTATGGAACGAATCATCCGGATAAGCTCCGTCGCCTTCCACTTCTCCCCTGTCATATTATCGTAGGAGAAGTCAAACCACATAATGTCGATTTTACCGTAATTGGTGAGCAGTTCCTTTACTTGCCCATGCATATACTCCAAGTATCTATCGAAATCAATCGGCTTATCTTTAGCCGCTTCGTTATCCCGATCAGGATGTGCCTTATCTCCATATCCGGGATAATCCTCATGGTGCCAGTCTATGATAGAGTAATATAGACCTACTGCAATCCCTTCAGCCCGGAAAGCGTCTACATATTCCCGCACTAGATCACGCCCAGCGGGCGTATTAGTGGCTTTGAAATCAGTCAGCTTACTATCGAACAGACAGAACCCGTCATGATGTTTGGTCGTAAGAACAGCGTATTTCTGACCCGCAGCTTTTGCTGCACTTGCCCATTTCTTCGGATCATATCGAGAGGCGTCAAATTCATCGAAATACGTCATGTAATGCTCTCTACTCATCCGCTCGTTACCGCGTATCCATTCCCCTCTAGCAGGAATTGAATATAATCCCCAATGGATAAACATCCCGAACCTATCCTGTAAGAACCATTTCGTTCTTTCTTCTCTTGCACCCATCTCACCAACTCCTCGTTAATGAAAGCTATAATCAATCTTTCACTCCACCTAAGCGGTATGAAATAATGCTGCGGCTCCAATTAAACCTACATCGTCTTTGAGAGCGGCAGGTTCAATTGTAAAAGTACCCTTATATGGATCCATGACAAATTGCTCCGTCTTCTCCACCAGTGCAGGGAATAACAAATCTCCAGCCTTACTCACGCCTCCACCGATCACGATCCGATCAGGATTGAACGTATGAACTGCATTGGCTAGACCTAGTGCCATATAATGAATACTGCGGTCAATAACCTCGACGGCCACGGCATCGTTAAGTGCCATGGCTTCAAATACGTGCCGCGAAGTAATTTTTTCTCCATTTATATTAGCCAGTTCCGTAATCATCGACGGTCTGCTCTCCATACTTCGCAGCGCCATATCCCGAATCGCTGTGCCCGAAGCGAAAACTTCCCAGCAGCCGAATCTTCCACAGCTACATTCCGTTCCGTTCGGGTCAATAATATTATGACCTAGTTCACCAGCAAATGAATTTTTGCCAAGAAGCAGCTTGCCGTCAATGACGATACCTGCTCCAATCCCTGTGCTAAAGGTAACATAAACCATGTTGTCTGCACCTTTGCCAGCTCCTCGGACATACTCACCCCAAGCCGCAGCGTTCGCATCATTCACTACCTTTACTTCAACGCCTAGCTCCGACTCCATCCAGTGCTTCAGCGGAACATTATCCCATTCCGGAAGATTGGTGCCGTGAATAACGATCCCGTCCTGGCTATTTACAGCTCCGGGAGAAGCCAGCCCCACTCCAGTGAGTGGTCGTCCTTCGGATACGGAGCGGATCATATCGATCATTCGCTGCACCACTTCTTTAGCGGTACGTGCCCCAGCCGTTTCCATCAGTTCCCGTTTCAACACGGTCCCCTTTGAATCGAACAATGCTGCGGCAATTTTTGTGCCTCCTAAATCGATTCCAACTACGTAGCTCTCAACCTTCTGCATAACCCATTCACCTTTTCACTATCTATTATTAGCCGTTAGAATGAATACTCTCTGCTAACGCCCGTAAGGCTGCTGGATCGATTGGCGACAAAGCGTCTTTATCATAACGAACAGCCGACCCAAAATGCACTTCTGTTACTCCAGTCTGATGTATAAATGAAGTAATACCTTCCGGCTTCAAACCGCTTCCAGCCAGTATACTTACCGTTTTACCTCTTGATTCCTCGACTAGCTTCCGCATAGCAGGAATAGCTTCTGGTGCCGGACCTGGCCCAGCAGAAGTGAGTACACGCGTAATTTGCGGATACTTACAAAGCGTTCGATAACCTTCTATTTGATCCTTCAACTCATCAAAAGCACGGTGGAAGGTTACTTGCAATCCATCGGTCAACGGCAATAATGTTTCAAGCGCTCGCTCGTCGATAGTCCCTTCCGGTGTTAACGCACCAATCACAATCCCCGCCGCTCCGCTGGCTGCAATTTGCTTTATCTCTGCTGCCATGGTCAAAATGTCATACTTTGAATAGCAAAAAGAACGGCTGTGCGGGCGAACCATAACAAACGCAGGAATGCTAACCGATTTAGCAACTTGTTGCACCAATCCTATCCCTGGTGTTAGACCGCCTTCCGTAATCGCAGTAATGAGCTCCAGGCGGTCAGCCCCGTTCGCTTCGGCTGTAAGAGCATCGTCCATACAGGTAGCGATGACTTCCAATCTCATAACTTTCCCCCACTCTTCCGTTGTTATTGTTGTGCCTGTTTCATGACATAATCAGCGAGCAGTCGAGCACCATAGCCCGTTGCTCCAGCTTCTGAATACCCCACATCCTGCTTGTACTGAACCGTCCCAGCCATATCAATATGAACCCAGCTCAGCGATTCCGCTACAAAACGCCGTATAAAAAGCGCTGCTGTAATCGCACCTGCAAAAGGTGAAGTACTAACATTACGTAGATCAGCGTAATTGCTTCGAAGATCGACTTCATATTCATCCATAAGCGGCATGGGCCACAGTCGCTCACCATTGCGCTCACCGATTTCGACGAGGTTCTGCGTCATCTCTCCATCACCCCATATGCCGGCGATACCTAATCCTAGCGCTGCGCCAACATTTCCAGTAAGTGTTGCAATATCGATGACCTTAGTTGCCCCGATATTTGCTGCATGAATAAGCGCATCCGCGATAATAAGCCGCCCCTCGCCATCCGTATTTGCAACCTGAACCGTCAGCCCATTAGGATAGCGTATAACAGACGATGGCAGCATCGCTTCAGCATCTGGTACGTTATCAACAACTGGGATCAATGCGGTCACATTTACATGAGCTTGATTCCGTACTAAAATATCCAGCGCCCCAATAACAGCTGCTGCGCCACCCATATCCATACGTGCATCGCTGATATCACTTGCGGTCTTAACATTCATCCCACCCAAATCGAAGGTAACACCTTTACCCACCAATGCCAGCATTGGCAATTCAGGGTTACTCTCATAGCGAATTTCAACGAGGGCCGGGGAGTGTTTACTGCCTGCTCCAACCGCCAGCAACCCATTCATCTGTAGGTCAACCAGCTCCTGCCCCCGGTAAACATGAACTTTCACTGCTGCGTTATCACGCTCGAAATATTCGACCATCCATTCTGCGAACCGATCCGGATTTAGAGTCCCGGGCACCTCATTCACCAGATCGCGAGCAACCACTGCTCCTTCAGCGCGTATGCGGCCAGTACTTAGTACAACTTCCAGTTCAAGCTTAGTCAGCTCAGGCCAATCGGCTGTCTGGAGCAGCAAATCAACTGAATTGTCTATTTTAGTAACGCCACGATAGGTTTGGAAACGATATAATCCGAGAAGCCAGCCTTCAATCCATGCTTGCAGCTCATCCGCAGCGGAAATATCACTTTCTGCTGTCCTACGAACAAATGAAGCGAAATTCAGCCCTTCTCTTAGAGCTAAGCGGGCGGCAGATCCCGCTGCTCGACGAATTTTCTCAAGCGTAAGAGCCTTGCGTTTTCCCATTCCAACAGCTAACACATCGGACTCTTCCTCAGAACGAGCATATAACCATGTCACACTGCCACTCTGTTTGTGAGCTTCACCCAGCCGAAGAGGAAAAGGCTCCTCTTCATAGGCTAAGTAGATAAGCATATCCGCCCCATTAGCAGAATCGAACAAGATATTCATAGCTGTCCCTTCTTTTCCGTAAAGTGTACTCACATTTAAAATTATCGTTCTAGTTTCAACATTTCTTCATCAAACAGATGACAAGCGAGCTCATGACCTGGTTCAACTTCCCGGAATACAGGCACATGTTGCTTACAGATCTCCATACAGGAAGGGCATCTTGTATGAAAGCGACAGCCCGTCGGCGGATCAACGGGACTTGGAAGGTCACCTTTTAGAATAATGCGTTCCTTCTTCAAGCTTGGATCGGGCACGGGAACTGAAGATAGCAGCGCTTGGGTGTAAGGATGCAAGGGACGGTCATACAATGTATCCTTATCAGCCGTCTCCACAAGGGAACCCAGATACATGACCCCAATTCGATCACTAATATGCTCGACCACACTAAGATCATGAGAGATGAATAAATAGGTCAGGCCATATTCCTCCTGCAAGTCCTGTAACAGATTCAACACTTGAGACTGAATCGATACATCCAGTGCTGACACGGGTTCATCCGCCACGATTAGACTAGGGCGCACCGACAAAGCCCGGGCAATCCCAATCCGTTGCCGCTGTCCACCGCTGAACTCAAACGCAAATCGCTCAGCGTGCAAACTGTTCAATCCAACGGTCTCCAGAAGTTCGCAAGCTAGCTTATCCCGCTCTTTGGAGGACAGCTTTGTATGAATAAGCAGGGGTTCGGCGACAAGATCCTTCACCTTCATGCGTGGATTAAGTGAAGCGTAAGGGTCTTGAAACACCATCTGCATATCTTTGCGCAGAGGCCGCATTTGGTTATCTGAGATATGGCTAATATTTTGCCCCTTAAACCACACTTCTCCATGATTGGGTTCCAGTAAGCGAGTCACTAGTCTGCCCGTAGTCGATTTCCCACAGCCACTTTCACCTACAAGGCTGAACGTTTCTCCTTTACGAATGGCGAATGAAATCCCATCAACGGCGTGCAAATATTTAGTCGTTCCGAAGAAGCCCTTCTTCACAGAAAACAACTTCTTCAAACCCTTAACTTCAATTAGTGGAGTCTCTTTCATAAACATCCCGCTCCTTCCGTGTCCTCCTGCTGTGTAAGCCAACAACGGCTTTTGCGCTCTAGTCCCTCAATCGGAAGTAGCTCAGGTTCGTGCGACAGACAACGCTCCATGGCAAAGTCGCAGCGAGGCGCAAACTTACAGCCGGCAGGCATTTGTGAAAGGTCTGGCACATTCCCTTTTATTGACTCCAAGCGATGTACATTCTGGCGCAGCTTAGGTACCGATTGAATCAATCCCTTGGTATACGGATGCTGCGGTCTGGCAAACAGCTCCTGAACAGAGGCTTCCTCCACCACACGACCTGCATACATTACAACTACCCGGTCACATAATTCGGCAACTACTCCAAGATCATGGGTAATGAGCAGCATTCCCATATCCTGTTCATCTTTCAACTGCTTCATCAGATCAAGAATTTGCGCTTGAATCGTTACATCGAGTGCGGTCGTGGGTTCATCGGCAATCAACAGCTTAGGATGACAAGACATGGCCATTGCAATCATGACCCGTTGTCTCATCCCGCCGGATAGTTGATGCGGATATTCATCGATTAATTCCTCTGCGCGAGGGATACCTACAAGCCGCAACATATGAATCGCATGCTCACGAGCCTTCTTGCGTCCATAACCCAAATGCAGTCTAATCGGCTCTGTTAATTGCAGCCCAATCCGCAGCACTGGATTAAGAGAGGTCATCGGCTCCTGAAAAATCATTGCCAGATCATTTCCCCGGATTTGGCGCATCTCCTTCTCAGAAATCTTCGTCAAATCCTTTCCTTCAAAACGCACAGAACCTTCAGAAATTCTACCCGGCGTATCTTTAAGCAACCGCATGATCGATAATGAGGTTACACTTTTGCCACAACCAGATTCACCAACCAGGCCTAGCACTTCACCTTTTTTAATAGCAAAGTCTACCCCCGCAACCGCAGTAATACTTCCATCGCCGCGTTTGAACTCCGTTTTCAGCCCTTGTACATCCAGCAAATGTTGAGTCATGTCTTGTCCCTCCTTAGTTTTTCATTTTGGGATCAAGAGCATCACGCAGTCCGTCCCCGACCAGGTTAAATGCAAGTACAGTTAAAAAGATGGCTATCCCCGGAAAATAAACGATATGTGGAGCAATACTTAAATAATCACGTCCCATACTTAACATTGCGCCCCAATCAGGCTCCGTTGTTTTTGCACCCATTCCGAGAAAGCTTAGTGATGCAGCGGCCAAGATCGCTCCGCCAATCTTCATGGATAGATTAACGATAATGCTGGGCACGGTCTCAGGAAAAATATGACGCCAAATAATCCGGCGATGCTTCGCTCCCATGGAACGAGCAGCTTCCACAAACAATGTTTCTTTCGCAGACAGCGTTACGCTCCGAATAATTCGGGCGAACGATGGAGTACCAAAGACTGCAACCGCGATAACAACATTGGATAGACCCGGACCGAGGATGGCGACGATCCCAATGGCAAGCAGCAAGTCTGGAAATGAAAATAGTACATCACTGCCACGCATAATAATCCGATCTAGCCAACCGCCATAATATCCACTTAACAGACCTAGGATGGTTCCAAGTACGCTTGCGATTAAGACGGAACTGAGACTGACAGCTAAGGTTAAGCGAGTACCATCAATCAAACGGCTTAGAATATCACGGCCATATTCGTCTGTCCCGGCCCAATGTGCAGCAGAAGGACCCGCCATAAGGGCATCGTAGTTTGGTTCATCAGGATTATACGGGGTCAGAAATGGCCCGAAAATTGCAATTAGGAATAGCAATATAATAAAAAATGCGGCCACAAGGGGCATCTTTTGTTTACTGAACTTACGTAAAAAAACACCCATACGGCCTTTTGTTTTCTCCGGGGCCAGTACCTCTCCGGGTAATGGAGATTTTGCTCCCATCACCGCCGAATTGTCACTCATGATATCCCTCCTGATCCTAAATTCACCCTATAAATCTATTGAAATTCTGCTTCTTAGTCGCATTAGCTACTGAGAAAACCTTATTTTCGGATTAAGTACGCCATACAATAAATCTACTAATAGATTGATAAGAATAAATTGTGTAGCAAACAGAAGCAGTAAGGCTTGAATGACTGTATAATCCCGGAACAAAATGGAGTCTACTAGCAGCCTGCCAAGACCCGGAATACTGAATACCGTCTCAACCATTACAGAGCCGCCGAGCAGGAACCCAAACTGAAGTCCAGCTACGGTAACCACCTGAATCAAAGAGTTGCGCAGCGCATGCCTGCCGATAACAACATACTCGCGTAAGCCTTTTGCACGTCCTGTACGGATATAATCCTCCCGAAGGGTCTCCAGCATAGATGACCTAGAATAACGGGCCAACATAGACATAATTCCCATCCCAAGTGTAATGGAAGGAAGAATATAGGACTTCCAGGAATCAACACCACCTGTTGGAAACCAACCAAGCTCTACCGAGAAAATTTGAATGAGTACCAAGCCTAACCAAAATCCAGGAATAGACATCCCTGAAATGGCTGTCAACGTCCCTAAATGATCTGGCCACCGATTGCGATAAACGGCTGAAACCACGCCAATTAGAAGACCAATAATTAGAGCCCAGGCCATACTGAGAAAAGTCAGCCACAACGTTGGCATTACTCTGCTTTCTAGCATGTCGGTAACCGGGATCCCTGAACGGATCGAATTGCCCAGATTCCCACTTAGCAGATCACCCATGTAGTTTATGTATTGCTTCCACAAAGGCAGATTGAGACCCAGCTGCTCCTGAATTCCACGAATCTCTTCAAGTGTGGCATCTTTACCGGCAATAAGTCGGGCTGGATCGCCTGGGATTAAGTGAATAAACAAAAAGACAAGCACCGATACAATGAACAACAGCGGAATAACCCCGAGGAGTCTTTGTAAAGCATATCTACCCAACTCATAAGCCCCCTTCAGTATCGACAAATGATTTAGTGAGGCCGCTTCCCACCATACTACAGAAGCGGCCTCGTTCATTTCTTGGGATATTAAACCTAACGTTTGTTTAGCATTATTTCACTTCTGCATTCAGGACATTAATGGAACCATCCGGGAAGACCTTAACTCCTTCCAGATACGATCTTTTGCCTGAGATGATTTGGTCGACGCCCATGAATGCCCATGGAGCATCTTCCCATATTGTTTTTTGAATATTGCCATAAATGGATTTAGCCGCTTCTGGATCAACAGATTTATTCGCCTCAGCGATCCACTTGTCTACATTTTCATTTTTATAATAAGCTGTATTTGAGCCAGCAGGCGGGAACATTTCACTACTGAACAACCCTCTGGTTGCACCATCTGCATCACCTGAAGACGGAGACCAGCTGACATACCACATTTGAATTTTTGCTTCTTCTGGCGTCTTAGCAGAGTTAATTTGGTCGGACAATGTGCCGCCTTCCATGGATTTCACGTCTACCTTAATCCCTACAAGTGCTAGCTGTTGCTGAATAAATTGCATACCCTTCATAGTTTCGGATTCATTTTCACCCCAAATTTCGGTTTCGAATCCATCAGGATATCCTGCCTCAGCAAGCAATTGTTTAGCTTTTTCAATGTCATAGTCATAACCTGTTTGTGGGGAATAGTATTGTGTTTTGGAAGACATCGTGGAATCAAGCTTAGCGCCAAGACCCGATTTCACAACTTTGATATAAGCTTCTTTATTGATAGCATAGTTAATGGCTTGACGAACCTTCACATCATCAAAAGGTTTTTTCATCGTATTTAACGTTACATAACGAACAATTGTCGAATCGATGGTATCTACAGTAATTCCTTCAAGACCTTCAACCTCAGATACTTGCTCCGTTGGCATTGGATAAATGAAATCTGCCTCGCCGGTTTTTAGCATGGCTATCCGTGAACCATTCTCTGGTACAGGTCTAAAGGTCACACTATCCACTTTTGGCAACCCCGCTTGCCAGTAATCAGGGTTCTTAACGACAACCAAGCGGTCGCCTTGCACCCATTCTTTGAACTTAAATGGTCCCGTTCCTACAGGATTTTTCGAAATATCGGTGCCATTTTCTTCTAAAGTTTTCGGACTAATAATAGGTGCCATAGCTACTTTATTTAAAAATGCGTTGTACGGCTCGCTGAGTGTAATAACCACGGTTTTAGCATCAGGAGTCTCCACTTTCGCTACCTTTGCGAAGCTTTTGCGCAGTCTTAGATTGTTCTTCTCATCTTGAATACGGGCGATGTTTACTTTAACCGCTTCAGCATTAAAGTCAGTACCGTCTTGGAATTTAACATTCTCTTGCAGTGTGAACGTGTAGACCAACCCGTCTTCACTTATGGAATGGCTTGCGGCAAGAACAGGAACTACGTTCATATTCTCATCAAAACCCATCAGACCTTCGTACATCGTTCTGGCAGCGCTGATTGAATGCGTATCGCTTGCGTTATGAGGGTCCAGCGTAATAAAGTTAGAATTGATGGCAATTACAATGTCTTTATCATTCTTTGTAGTTGGGGTGCTAGTTTCAGTTCCACCAGCAGTATTGCCGTTTTGTCCCTCGTTGCTCGCTTTGTTGCCGCACCCTGCAGTCACTACTACTGTAATAAGCAGCAGCATGAACATTGACCATACTTTTCCTTTTGCTTTCATTTTTTACACTCCCCTATTCAAACGATGTATTAGAAAAGCTTCTAGTCCGATTAATCACCAAACTTGAAGATTATTCTTGACCTTATGCTCTAGATCTCCCATTGAAATACAGCACGGCGTTCGCCGACCACAGTACCGCCATCATTAACAATCGTGTTAGGCACAAGTGCATATAAGCGATCAATTGTGTCTTGATTGCTGTAACCAATACGTTCTAGAATCGATGCGATAATACATGGCCAGACTTGTTCTGATCCGTCGGATACTTTCAGTGATATACCCATTCGTTCCTTACGGAGTCCGATACCGTATACCCCTTTTGCTCCACCTTTAGCTGTCAGATTGTCATCCTTCAGGAGCTCTGAGCATACAAATTTCGTGTCAGCAATCATAACTGGGTTATCGTTCATAAGTTTTGCAATGGCAGCGGCTGCCTTACGTATATCCGTATCCTCAATCAAATCGGGACACGCTAGCTTTAGATAGGAATAAGCGATTTTATGAAGCGGAAGTGCGAAGATAGGAAGTCCACAGCCATCAATACCTTGCGGGATGGACGCTTTGGGAACTTCAGCGATATAAGCCATCATCTCAAGAATCTCCTGTTGTACAGGATGGTTAGGATCGTAATAAGTGTCTATATCCCAACCCATATATTTGCTAAGGCCCATTAAACCTGCATGTTTGCCTGAGCAGTTATGAAAGATTTTACGAGTTGGCTCATTTGCCCGGTGACGTTCTGCTTTGGCTTCTTCATTCAGCGGGTATGTAGAGCAGCAATGAAGTGACTCTTCTTTTAATCCCATTTTCTGAAAAAGAGCTTCAAGCGCTTCAATATGGAAGGCTTCTCCCCGGTGTGAAGCGGTAAACAGCGAAGTTTCTTTACTTGTCAAACCATATACTTCATCGATCCGGCGTTTCATTACCGGCAAAGCTTGGAATGGCTTAGCAGCAGAGCGAAGATAAGTCATATGCTCCGGATCGCCTGCTTTGTACAAAATGTTGCCCTTCTCATCGACTACACTAACTGCACCATAATGCACATTCTCCAGCAGGCCAGCACGATATTCTTCTACCAATGTTGTAAATCCCATCTGTACAACCTCCCCAGCAGTAGTTAATTTAATCTAAGGCAAAAAATCGATTCTGTGATAAAAGTCCCGATCCGATAATTACACCCTTCTCATTCAGCAACGAGCGATGAATCGTAAAGGAACCACGAAGCGGCTCCCATGTAAAGCGCGAGAGGTACAGCTGCTCAACTTCTTCGTATATATCCGGGAATTTGTCCACGAGTTCTCCACTTAAAATCACGCTGTCGGGGTTATACATGCATACGACATTATTAATGGTGATGGCCATATACATGAGTGCACGGTCGATCAAGTGAATCGCCCATTGTTCTCCTGCATGTTTTGCTGCGAATAACTCCTCAATCGTACGGATCGGGCGAATCCGATTAGCTTCAGATAATAAAGAACTGATATTTATATAGGTCTGTAAACAGCCCGCTTTGCCGCACTCACACATCATTCCGTTAGGATCCACTGTCGTATGCCCAATTTCACCCGCACTGTTCATCACCCCTCGATAAATCTCTCCCTCGAGAATCATCGCAGAACCCACGCCTTGACCGAAACCCAATAATGCCGTACGGCTGGAGCCGACTGCGGCTCCTTTAAGATGTTCAGCAAGAGCCCTTACTTTCAGCTCATTGTCCACAGCGATTTCAAAACCTGTCAGCTCTTTCAAGCGTTTGGCTAACGGCACATTTTTCCATCCAAGCTGAACAGAGAAGACAACAATTCCTTCTTCGTTATTCACAATGCCGGGAAGTCCAACGCCAATACCCACGATACGTGTTCTGTCAATCACATGCTGCTGGAACAATTGATCGATGGCATCCTTAATTCGTTCCAGCGTTCGATCTGGACTTTCGTCTGGTGTACGGGGAAATTGACTACTGCAGATAAGCTGTCCTTGTAAGTCCACAATTCCAATAGACATAAGACTGCGATCCAGTTCAACGCCAACCGATAATACAGAAGTGTCAATCATACCTATTAACGTTGATTTCCGACCTAATCCTGATGATACTTGCTCAGAGTCGAGTAAATATCCTTCCTCCGTCAACTCTCCGACGATTCGACTTACAGTCGTAGGGCTCATACCAGTCTGTTTAGCAATAGAAGCGCGAGAAATCGGTTGTTGATTTTTTATAATTTCGAAAACCGTTAAACGATTTTGTCGCTTCATGAAATCCTGATCGTGCTTTTTCACGGGCATTCTCCTAATTATTTTCTCCAGTGCATTAATTGGATTA
This sequence comes from Paenibacillus sp. FSL R5-0928, assembly GCF_037970385.1. Classification (NCBI taxonomy): domain Bacteria; kingdom Bacillati; phylum Bacillota; class Bacilli; order Caryophanales; family Paenibacillaceae; genus Paenibacillus; species Paenibacillus sp. FSL R5-0928. Next base: position 4,685,634 of record NZ_CP150225.1, read on the forward strand.
ATAAACCACAAAAACAAGAAAATATTTGCAAATAAAGCGCTGATAATGTATTGTTTGATTTAAATTTTAATTTAGTTTCTCCAGTGATGGGATTAATAATAAAGGGTCATGGTTTATGTGTCAATATAAATGACATATTTTTTATTTAAAAATAAATGTAAGCGGTTAACGAAAGATAACCGACACAAAAACCATTAAATATATAACACAGACATAACACACATACCCATGAATTAGCATTTAATTTGAATCTTGAACCTATTAATTGGGATAGAAAGACTGAAAGAAGTATTTTGCTTGGATGAATGTGAGGGGGTTGAATGAAAGATTGATAATGGGAGCTGGAGCAATCTGTAGATTGAAAATATACAGAACGATGTGTGAATCGAAAATACAATGGAGGTAACACTCGCATCAAAAGGAAGCTCTCTAAAGGGAGGTAACCTTTGATGCGAAGTGAGTTAGTTACATCGAGGGTGCTAAAAAATCATTGAAACTCAACGGTCTTAACGGCTGCGTCCTCTTGGATCATCGATAACAATTGCACTGGATTAAATGATTCAGGCAATCTTACAACGATTTCTACGTTTAATTCGGATTCTACACTGTTATTTTCAGCATGAAAACTTAGAACAGCGATTTTGTGTTCTTTAAGTAACTCTTGAATTCGGCCCATAGCGCCTTCTGTGTTAGCTAGACTTATAACGAGCTGTTGGGTTTTTGGTGCGGCCAGCCAGCTGTTACGACTGTGTAAGATCTTTTGCCCAAGTAAAATGATTATCGTTGCTCCTACGCCAAGAATATAAAGACCAGACCCTATAGCCATGCCCACTCCGGCTGTTGCCCAAATCCCTGCAGCAGTAGTGAGCCCTTTGACTGTGTGTCTTTGCATAAAAATCATCCCTGCTCCCAAAAAACCTACTCCGCTTACTACCTGAGCAGCTATCCGAGCGGGATCAAGAGAAAGATTAGGCCAATCCGCTTGGTCCTGAAACCCATATTTGGAGATGACCATCATGAGTGCAGCCCCTAAGGCTACAACAAAATGTGTTCTAACTCCAGCTTCTTTCATCCGGCTTTTGCGTTCATATCCAACTAATACGCCACAAATTCCCGCGCCAATTACACGAAGCAAATACTCAAACTCCATACCTTCACCTTCTTTCATCATGATATGTATGTTGGATTAGTACCACGTAGGATAAATTCGATAATCTATTTATTGTATCACAAACAAAAAACCATAATACGTCCTCTCGCATTATGGTTAACTTGCTTTTATTAATTTTAAACTTCTTAGTTCGTATCGGAAGCTAACAAAGAGCAAATCTCCGCATCTACAAATCTACCTTTTTCAAAAAAAGATTCGCGTAACAACCCCTCATACTTAAAGCCCGCTTTCAAAAGCGACTTCTTGGAGGCAATATTAGCCGGATCATAAAACGCCTCAATTCGATGGAGCTTCATATGCTCAAAGCCATACGCAATAATAGCTGTCAGAACTTCCGTCATCACACCCTGCCGCCAATAAAGTGGAGATAATTCATACCCAATCTCTGCTTTGAAATTTCTGTGCGCCCAGTTATGATATCCGCATGAACCAATCATTATATTATCCTCACGCCTGGCTATTCCCCAGCGAATGCTTTGTTTGCCTTTGAAACGTTCATCCCATCTTTCGATAAGGTTGATCGCTTGCTGTATATCGGTGAAGCTATCCAGATCATAATACTGGGTCACTTCATCTTTTGAAAAATAATCATATATTTCTTTAGCATCATCCAGTGTAATTCTTCTCAAAATAAAGCGGTCAGTTTCGAGCACCGGAAATACTTCAATGTTATCATTCATATTTTCCTTAAGTCTCCTCTCATTTCTCTAGTAGTACAGTTCGTCGTGGAAAGTGAAACTTCCTTTAGGATATAATGTATTTATAAACTAGTGATTTTTTTCACCTTGTAATCATTTGTTCATATTGCGTTCTTAATTGCTTGATACACTTCAATCATAACGATAACTACAAAGGAGATATTCTTATGAAAAAATTGTATTACACGTCTTTTTTCTATGCAATTCTTGGTTTGATAGCCGGAGTGGCCTATCGCGAAATTACTAAAATGAATGATTTCACAGGAGATACTATATTAGTTGCGCTTCACACCCACATTCTAATCTTAGGATTCTTTTTCTTTATTATTGCTATGATCTTAGATAAGTTATTTAATATCCATGAGGCTAAATCTTTTGGTGCATGGTACATTGTCTATAACATTGGTCTTCTAATCACGATTGGTGCAATGGCTACACGTGGAATGCTGCAAATTAACGGCAGTGATATTAGCTTCCTGCCCCATATTGCGGGGCTTGGTCACGCCATTGTTGGGGCTGGAATCATCTGGCTGCTTGTGCTACTCGGTAAACGAATTAAATAATACAGAAAGAGCCGCCAGGATCACTCCAGCGGCTCTTTTAAATATCCCCTGCTTTCCGTTACGGAGCAATCCCCCATACGAGAGCATCACTTTGATAAAGCGTCACTTTATCCCAGTTAGTATAAGCAGTTTTAGTAGCATCAAAGGAGTAGTCATTGGCTTCGTTAAAATTAGTCCAATCGGATTTATATATTCTGAGCTGAATATCTCCGGACTGGCCTCCAGCTGGAATGGAACCAGCTGCAGAAGTAAACGAAAGCTCAACGTAAGTGTCTGCATTCGTGCCTGTGTAGTCTGCAAAGGCGACTTGAATATTACTGTTGCCAACTTGTGCCCAGTCAATTGCGCTGTTTAACGTCTGATTACTATCTTTAGTGAAATAATAACGGATTTTAAGATCGCTTAAGTTCACTGCGGCTGTGCCGTTATTTTTAATATTAAAATAAGGTTTGATCTGATTGTCTGTCGCATTAGTATCTCCCGCCCGATACTGCAACGTCAGACTAGTTGCTGCCGGAACTTGTGGAACAGCACTCGCTTGTGCCGAATACACACTCTCTCCCGCACTATTGGTTGCGCTTACAACATAGTAATAGGTTGTTCCGTTCGTTAAGCCCGTGTTGATGTAGCTCGTTGCCGTTAGCCCTGTTGCTACAGTGGTGTACGGTCCTCCGCTTGTGGTTGCACTTTTCACAGTGTAACTCGTCGCACCACTGGATGCGCTCCAGCTCATGCTCACTTTCGCATCTCCTGCTGTCGCTACCAAGTTAGTTGGTGCCACTGGAACAGTTGCCACCGCTGCTGGGATCGCACTTGCTTGTCCCGAATTCACACTCTCTCCTACACTATTGGTTGCGCTTACAACATAGTAATAGGTTGTTCCGTTCGTTAGGCCCGTGTTGGTGTAGCTCGTTGCCGTTAGCCCTGTCGCTACAGTAGTGTACGGTCCTCCGCTTGTGGTTGCACTTTTCACAGTGTAACTAGTCGCTCCACTGGATGCGCTCCAGCTCAGGCTTACTTTCGCCTCACCTGCTGTCGCTACCAAATTGGTTGGTGCCGCGGGAACAGTCGCCACTGCTGCTGGAGTCGCACTCGCTTGTGTAGAATCCGCACTCTCTCCCACACTATTGGTTGCGCTTACAACATAGTAATAAGTTGTTCCGTTCGTTAAGGCGGTGTTGGAGTAGCTCGTAGCTGTTAATCCTGTCGCTACTGTGGTATACGGCCCTCCGCTTGTGGTCGCTCGTTTTACCGTGTAACTAGTCGCACCACTGGATTCGCTCCAGCTCAGGCTTACCTTTGCATCTCCCGCTGTCGCTACCAAGTTAGTGGGTGCCGCTGGAACTACAGTGCCCCCTCCGTTGCTCAGAGGAATTACAGGGTAAGCATTCTGTACCAGCTGAACAAATTGATCATGGAACCAGTGACCTGATACAGGCGCATTAGGTAATGCACCGGTCAGTGTGCCGCTTGAGCTGGTATAAGTCGGATCACACATTCTGTCAAAGCCCTTGCCTTCATTATTTGGAATGGCACTGCTGGAACCATCAGATTCTCCCGGAGGTTTCACCCAGACAAATGCGTCCAAATGTGAGGCTGCATAACCTGCAGGGGCTGCTTGTGGAACTTCTCCAATTCCAGCGCCGCTGGCATTACACCAATTGCCGCGATGGAGACGTTTATCAATCCGACCGGAATCTGCATAAGCGTTAACGGTTGTTCCGCTTGCACTAGTCGGACGATTAGGTCCACCCCACCCGTTACGGGAGGTATCAATAAGGAAGCCGATCGTGGAAGGCCAACCTTTTGCTACAAAACCTGAATACAAAGCTGCTGTGAAATCGGCTTCATCAAAATACGGATTCCATTCATAATAACTTGCGGAGCGAAGCTGCTGGCTGCCTATCGTAAGATTCGGATCTGGAAGATTAGGTTCTACTAGTGGAGTGGTATTGGCTGTATTCGTAATAAATCCATCGACACTAGCAAGTCCAGCTGTAGTGCCTGACACAACCGAAGTAAAGAGGTCGATAGCGGGGCCACGGTTAGTATCCCATCCGAGCCAGCCGGAGTGACCAATATCCATGTAAGTATATACATTCGGAATGGCATGGAGAGCATTTAAAGTGTAACGCGTAGCATCACGGTAAATATTCGTGGAGTTAGCTTGAGCACACTGTGGTGTGCTGAGATTGGTGACTAGATTCGGAAGCGAGTCCGGCTCTACGATAGTCACTATACGAATGTCACTATATTTGGGCTTTGCAAAAATACTGGCGATTACGTCAACATAATCTGACTTATAGGTTGTAAGACCCGCAGCTGTCAGTGGCAGCTCGCCATTGGAGGCAAGAGCGTGGCAATCCCGACCAGGCATGTCATAAATTACGAACGTGGCTGTAATCGGCGTATTGGGTTGCTTTTGCGCGAGTACGGCATCTAAAGTCTGTTCCAGACTTTTTCTACCTCCATTGTCCTCTCCGCCATAAATTGCAGCAATTCGATCCAGCCATACGGCTGTCGGATATTTTTTTATGGTCTCCATCTTGGAAACTAAAGTACTATCGGTAACCTGAGCAATAGAGGTATCAATCAGTGCGGCATAATCAGGATTCACATATGCTGTAGCTCCTACAAACGGATTGTCAACATGTGCCTCACTGGCATACGTGGTAGAAGGAGCATATCCGGTGATAACTAAAGCCATGATCGTAAGCAATAACAACATTTGCTTCCTTAGTGCTTTTGTCATTTATTATTCTCCTTTCGACAATTAAATAAATTCGCAAATAATTTATTAATAGCCACGCGATGCTACAATTGCAGTATTCACTCCTTTAAAGAATTGTCACCTCCTCTATGCCTTACCCGCACTCACCATCACCTCCTCTCAGTGGTAAAGATCAAACACGAGCCCAAATAAACCCCAACTATTTAACATAAATATAATTTTATTTAATTTATAGAAAATTATCCCTTTTCTTGAATACTACCATATCCTATTTTTAATTAGAAGATAGTAGATGAAATAAAAGTTTAATAATGAGACTAAAAGTATATTTGTTTATAAACTGGTAAATGATACAATGTGGATGTGATAAGGTATTTTGAATTTTAAGAACTTTTGATGTGCCGCTAACAAACCTTTAAGGAGTGAAAAAAATGTCTATCGATGTTTATCTTAATTTCAACGGGAATTGTCGTGACGCAGCAGAGTTTTACGCAGAGGTGTTTGGCACTGAACGTCCACAAATCATGACCTTTGGTGAAACACCACCCGATCCCAATTTCACTCTTCCTGAGGAAGCTAAAGATTTGGTTATGCATACCCGCTTGAATATCGAAGGCAGTAATGTAATGTTTTCTGATGTTTTTCCAGGCATGCCTTTTATCGAAGGAAACAATATTAGTCTTTCCGTAGTTAGTAAGGATTTAGATAACATAAAGAAATATTTCAATAAACTTCAAGAGGGCGGTAAAGTAGTTATGGAACTGCAAGAAACCTTCTGGAGCTCTTGTTATGGTAGTCTAAAAGATAAATTCGGCATCGATTGGCAATTCAATTATGATGATGGACGAATGAATATGTAAAAAAAACAACGAGTATGGAGTAACCTCCTGCTCGTTGTTTTTTGTCTTTTGCTTAGTCCATAATCAAATCGTACACACTAACCTTCCGAATTCGCCGGGCAACAAGCATAGACACCGCATAAGCGACTACTAGAATGGCTGCACACAATAGCAATACTTGTGGCAAACTAACCGCCAGTTGGACGTTATAAATCCCTAAACTCGAGAGCAATAGTACAAACGCAGAGTCCGAGAAAAAATAACCGCCTATACTCCCCAAAGCTACTCCCACCACAATCACCGGAAACAGACTAAAGGTAATCTGCGTCATCAGATTAAAAGTGGTATAACCCATTCCTTTAAGAATGCCGAACTCACGCTTCCGCTTCAGAATCAAAGTCTTAATCACTAAATATAAAATCAGACTGACTACTATAATCGTCACCACAGTGATGACTGCTGTCATAGAAGATACTGCGGCAGTGAATGTACTGAGCGTACTATCAACCGTTTCTCGAATGTTAGTAATGTTCCATTTTCCGGGGAAACGTGCTTCCAGATCCTTCACAAAAGCTTGCGCATCTCCCCCCTCTTTCAGATACACATTGATGGACAGAGGGGTGTACTCCGGTTGAAGTCTTCTCATTCCATCACCGGTCATACTCGCCACCATTCCAAGTTGGCTAATCTGCTGGCTTAAGCCAGTGACCAAATAATTCTCCGTCACACCATTAAAAGTGATAGGTACCTCGTCCCCTATTTCTGTATTTTTCAACTTTGCAATAACACCGGAAATCACAATTTCATTATCATAAATAGGCTCTCGCCCTTTGTATATGGTTTGTGTCTCCAGCTTGCTATAATCGTCAGATACCCGGAGCATAAAGCTGGTATTTTTAATCGAAGCGACCATGCTATCCAATACAGTCAACTTTTCAACCCCTGGCATGGCTTCTAATTCTGTAAACTTCCCCTGCTGTAGGTCACCGTTTTTCGGCAACAACAAAAAGTCGCTGCGTTCTATACCTACCAGTTTTATAACTGCTGAGGTGTCTCCCTTAAAGTTGAAATTCAATATAGAGCAAAAAATACTAGAAAAGGTTAATCCGGCAACGATCAATACGATCATCATATTCTGCTTCATTTGCCTTACTAAAGCTTTAAGGCTTAAGCTGAATTGCAGATTCATTCGGGATGTTTCGAGTGGAATTGGGTTCCTCTTAAAATTGTGAGTGAGGATTCCGCTCTGCAGAGCTGTAATTGGAGTAATGTTCCGAATTCGCCGGCTCGACAGATAGGTAACAAGTAGCACTAGTCCAGAGACAATAACCAAACTAAGTACTGCACTGACCCCTTCAAAGGATATTGGCCACAGAAGTCCGATTGAAGACGAAATCATATTCCCTACCAACGGCATAACCAGCCCAGATAACCCACCTCCCGGTATAGCTGCGATGATTGACACTGAGGTGAACTGTAGCAGAAGCGCGTTTTTAATCTGCCATGAAGTATAACCGTTGGCTTTTAAAATACCGATATTCGTCAAATTGTCTTCAATATGTCCCAATATTTGAAACCTGATGACAATAAGCGAGATTAGAACCATAATCAGGGCAAATACGATCAGAATGGCCGCTAAAAGATTAACAAAAACACGGTTCCCTTGGAGACCAACCTCTGCCCGCATGACTTGAAATTGATCCGTATTTCCTGAGGCAAAAATCCGCTCACTTAGCATTTGTTCCAGCTTTACATCCTTTGAAGGATCGGTTAAATCTGCTGATAGAAAGCTGTACTGAGCTTCTGTTTCAAGACGTTTCTCCAACTGCTTATAACCTTCATCATTCAAAAATACTTTTAAAGCTCCATTAGTTAACGTCCCTAGCAACGGCTCCTCAATAAAGCCACCTATGGTATAAGAGAATGGCTTATTATCGTATACAAAAGAAAAGGTATCGCCAAGGTTATACCCCGATCCAACATGGAACAAATAAGGCAAATAGATCATATCCGCATCCTTAGATCCTAGCGGAGTCGTTGTCTTGAATAGTCCCTTGGTCCGCGGTGTATCCATGTTAAGAATTATAAAAGCTACCGTAGTGTCCGTTTGTCCGTACTTCATTTTAGCGTCTGCTAACAGAATTGCTGCTTCATTCTCCCAGGTTTCTGTATATGAATAACTATCCACAAGCTCCTCATACTCTTCTAGATGATCATCTTTTGGGAAAAATGCACTTATTTCTGGAGTCCTTAATTCAGTCATTTTTTCTTGCTGAAAAGAATTTAGCTTTAAACTGACCGTAAGGCCAATGTTCAGCAGCAGCACAGCTATCATGATCAAAATGAAGAGTGTAAGCGTGGCGCTTTTTCTTTTACGAATATTTGACCAAGCTAGTTTTCCTATTAGGCTGCTCATCCCTACCACCCCAATTCGGTTAGAAAGGACTGTACTTGCTGCTGCCGTTCAGGTCCGTTATCTTCGCTATAAGGGGTAAGACGCAAATCACCAACGATGACTCCGTCCCGCAGATACAATATCCGATTACCACGCAACGCGGTTTTAAGATCATGTGTAACCATAATTATGCTTTGCCCTTGCCTATTCACCTCAGTGAGGACGCGCAATACACCTATTCCTGCTGAACTGTTTAACGCACCTGTCGGCTCATCAGCGAAAACCGCTTTTGGACTGTTGATCAATGCCCGGATAATACCCGCCCGCTGAGCTTCGCCACCTGAGATTTGCGCCGGAAACTTGCCCCAGACAGAGTCATCCAGACCTACATCTGAGAGTAGCTTTTTGGCTTTTTTCACAGCCCCTGCTCTATCCTTTTGTACAAGAAAAGCACTAGATAATACATTGTCGAGGACACTCATCGTATCCAGCAGATGAATCTGCTGAAACACGAACCCACAATTCTTCCGCCGGAATATCGCAAGCTGATCATTACTCATGGCTGTGATATCCTGACCTTCAAATAGAACCTCTCCAAGCGTTGGCTTATCCATACCCGAAATGGCATACAGCAGTGTTGATTTACCAGAACCAGAGCTGCCCATGATAATCGTGAAATCACCATGATATAAGGTCAGATCCAGATTTTTCAAAACATGCTGCTGAGTTCCTCCATGGGAGAAGGTTTTTCCAAGCTTATTAGTCTGCATCAGCACTTTATTATTCACTTCGCTCATGTTGAACACTCCATTTACATTCATGCTCATTAATTGCGCTAAAAGAAAATCATTGCTCTACGCGAAATATAATGGCTGCAATCACAAGCTCATTCGTAATTGCAACCTTATCGTACGTTAAATGTTCTTAACATGTCTTTGTGCAATCCTTAGCTAATTCTTAATTCTGTCCTGCTAAAGGAATTAGCAGTTTGACTGTAAATCCATCCTCCCGATTGGAGCACACAATGTCGCCTTGCATTTTTTGCATCATATAACGGGAAATGTACAGGCCTAGACCCGCACCATTCTGGCTCACGGCCAGACTGCCCCGAAAAAATTTATTAAATACTAAAGGCAGCTCCTCCTCAGGAACTCCGGGGCCATAATCCAGAATATCTACCTCCAGATAATGATCCGTAATCTCGAACTTAATATCAATAGGTGTGTCTATGTAGGCATATTTGTAGGAATTATTCACAACATTATCAATCACCTGCTGCAGCCGCAAGGAGTCCACCGTAATGATACAGTCAGGCACTGCTGCTGCTAAAATCCGTTCATAGAAATTTACATTATTTATAATTTGGATCAGCAGGTGGCTTTGCTCCTCCGTTAAGCTGACTTTAAGTTCATTTAGTTCCTCTAAGGTCGAATGGAACATATCGGTCACCAGACGATCAATCTGATCCGCTTTGGAATACAAAGTGTTAAGCTGTCTGCTGGTCTTCTCATCCCTTGCGCTTAATAACATCAGTTCCGTGATCGCCTTTAACGAAGCAACTGGTGTTTTAATATCATGACTGAGACTAGCAACCAGTTCTTTTTTACTTTTATTCGCCAAATATTCGCTGTGTCTAGCCGCTGCAAGCTCTTCCCGCATCATATCAAAGCTTTCGGTAAAAGCACCAAACAGATGATTACGATCCATCTCCAGCGGAACTTCCAGATCACCTCTCGCGATATGCTTCGCGAATAGCTGCATTTTGCGAAATGGACGGAGAACCGATCGATTCAGGAACCAAATATAGAGAATGCCTAAAACCGTAAGCAGTAGCAGCATCACAATAGAAACTTGTATAAATTGTTTTTTCATATGTATAAAAATCGCACGGTAATCATTATTAATAATCACCTTACCCACCATCTTATCCTGAACAAAAACGTCCACTAGAGTATCCCGATTGTTGATGGCTTCGTTAACGGTAACGGAAATCGCATTTCCCGTCTGATATTTAAGTACTCCCGCGGTATCGATAATGGCAAATTCATAAGGACCTTCCTTGTACAGCTTCGGATCAAGCCTGTCCCAGTTCTGTTCCGTGAGCTTCACAATGGTATTGATAGCCACTCTATCTGTTCCTGTCTCCTCCTGCAAATTAAGAATTAGGAATGTGAGCGTTAAACTTGCGGCAAATATAGTAAGTAGAAGAGCCAACAGCAGTTTTTTAGTCATAACTATTTGTCCTCAAAAGCATAACCGATGCCCCATACTGTACGGATGTACTGAGGATCATTAGGATTCTGCTCAATCTTCTCGCGTAGATGGCGAATATGTACATTTAAGGTGCCATCCCCCGCAAAAACATCTCCCCATACCTCTGTAAATAACTCCTCTTTGGGGATTACCCTATTTTTATGCTGAATCAAATAGCTGAGCAGTTTATATTCCATCGTTTTCAGCTTGAGAGCTACGCCATTAAGGCTTGCCCTCCTAAGTTCAGGGTCTATCTGGATAGAGCCGGCTTGAAGGACCGCTGCCTCAGCTATAACTTCGTTATTGTGGCGTTTAAGCACTGCCTTCACTTTTGCGAGCAGCACTCTCAGGGTATACGGCTTATGAATATAGTCATCTCCTCCGATATCAAGAGCAATCAATACATCATCTTCACTGGAGCGGGCACTAATAAACAAGATAGGAATCCCCATCGTCTGACGCAGCTCTTTGCATAACTGGAAGCCGGATTCACCGCCTAAATTAATATCAAGCAGTAACATTGAGACTTGATGCTCACGCAAAAAGCTCCGGCAGGCAGCAGCGCTTGTAACAAACGCGGTTTGAACATCAAACAAATTAAAATATTCGCAGGTGCTCTCCGCAAGTTCAGTTTCATCATCAATAATTAAACAATCATATCTCATGCATTTCTCTCCGCTTCAACAGAATTTAGTATTATGTTAGAATATGCCTTTAAGGAGGGGTTACCTGTGGATAAACAATCCCAGCGTCTGGAGCAATATTTAGAAAAATACGAACAAAGCTGGCCACTGAGCGGCACAGTCTTAATAGCTCAGCATGGAGAAATCAAGCTACAAAAAGCATACGGATATGCGAATCTTGAACATCAGGTTCCGAACACTATAGATACCAAATTCCGGATCTGGTCATTAACCAAGTCATTCACTGGCATGGCAATTCTGATGCTAAAAGAACAAAAACGTCTGCGACTGGAAGATCCGATCCTTAAGTATCTTCCTGAACAGCATGCATTCGAGGGGATTACCGTCCTTCATCTGCTGGGACATACCTCGGGTATAGCCAACTACACTTCTCTACCCGAATACAATCAAAAATTAAATAAGCTGAAGCTGACTCCACTGGAGATGTTACAGCTATTTGTGAGTCAACCGCCTGCATTTATGCCTGGCACATCGTTTTCCTATAATAATTCAGGTTATTATTTATTAGGAATGATTATTGAGAAGATTACAGGCATGACATTTGAAGATTATATCACTACTTTTATATTACAGCCTCTTGGCATGGTAAATACAGGAGTTTATAACAATCAGCAAATCATTTCAAAATTAGCCTCACCTTATCATTCCTCATGGGGTGAGTATACTCAGGGTGAATACATAAATATGAGCTCTATCCTATCAGCGGGTGCTATGTATTCGACGGCTGCTGATCTTTTCCTGTGGGATCAAGCGTTATACTCCGATCAATTAGTATCCCACGATACTTTGGAGATGGCTTTTCATTCAAGTAATCTCAAATATCGTTTTGGTTGGTTTTTGGACGAACGTTATGATCGCAAAAGAATGTATCACGGCGGCGCTTATCGCGGCTTCCGAAGTGAAATGCACAGATATCCAGAAGAGCAGACGACCGTCATCATGTTGACCAATTATGATTGTGTCCCCATTACCAAGTTAACGGAATCTCTATCTGGATTAGTATTCGGTGAGCCTGCCGAGATGCCGATATTCCCGCAAGCCTTCCCACTTGATGATAGCATGTATGCTGAATATATGGGGACCTATGAGGGATTTGGCTGCAAAGCGAGCGTAGAGCGTAGGGGCCAGGACTATTATTTTGTCTGGAATGATGAAGAGGTTACACCGTTCTATCCTATCTCAGAAACAAGATTCCATCATACCAAGCATGACAGTGAATTTGAATTTAAACGGAATGAACAGGGTGAGCTTTCATTTCTGGGGATGAAAAAAAACAAACGAGTGCCGCATAAGCCATGAAATGGCTGCTGGGGCACCCGCCTTTTTTTTCAGCTAAAGCCTAAGCCTTGGCCAAAATAATAAATTGTGTGAGCATCACGATTACCGCTGAAGACACCCCCAGCGAATTAATGATTGTTAAAGCATTTGGATAACTTTCTTTCCGAAACTGTGAGAACAAAGATACCGTCCATAACACGCTGAAAAATAACGACGACAACCCAGATACAGCTTCACTATCAATTCGTCTGCTCCGGAGAAACAATCCGGCAAGGGTGGCGACAGTATAAACAATATATATTACTAGCTCTATCGATGTGATAACGATCGCCTCGCCGGCAGAGAACAAACGCATTAACAAGTATTGAAAACCTAAACAGATAAACACAAGCTGGTTAAAAGATAGTCTCTTCACTCTCATAGCTTAGCTCCTTTAGGATATATTTTCACAAAAAGATAACGCTTACATTGTACTAGTGATTGAATATATCTTCTGTGACTTTCCATACCCTGCCAAATATTAGTCAGATAATATCCTCACATACAAAAAAGGAAGTACACTTTGCGAAAAAGATCCGCAAGGCATACTTCCTTTTTTTACGATTCGATTGTAGATTTAGACGGAATGGGACATCTTAGTTCCAAAATAGAATGAACAGTGGATTTATAAGATGTTTTCTTAAAATTAGGAGGTCATTGCTGTGAGAAACAAACAATCTATTGTCTTCGTGACCATTCCATTATCCGAGATCAAGAAGTTCATCCTTATTGATATTGTTGCTGGATGGGTCTTTTATTTTGCTATAAAATTTCCCTTCCATTCCTTAATTGCCGCCTCTGCCGGAAGCATGTTTGGTCCTATCCTCATACGCCAATCCATGAAGTTAGTTCAAAATCGCGCCAAGGTTTAAGGTTTCAAGAACTGCTCAATCTGTTTTTTATGATGCTTATCATGTGGGATAAAACTTCTCAAATACTTGCGAACGCTGAATTTTTTGCGATCTCCGTCCTTATATTCCTGATTGAATTCATCTTCCGTTAACCCTGCAGCTGCATCTATGATTTTAGTTCTATAACGAACAAATTGTTCAATTAATGTTTGTTCAGATAATAATTTAGCATATTCTACAGCGTTAGCATTAAACTCGTTAAAATCCAAATGCTTAGTTGTGATCGGTTCCCGGAGAATTATTTTCTTAATCGCACCTTCATAAAAATATTTATCCCATAACATGAGATGACAGATGATATCCTTTACAGTCCATTTACCAGCTGCAATAGGCTGATTCCAATGTTTGTCTGATACTTCCCCTAAAGATTCTACGAACGGGATGAGGGACTTAAATTCGAGTAACATTTGCTCATTTGTTTTTGCAGCCAGAGAGATCAACCTCCACATGAAAAATAAAATAATTCAGTCACAACATCTATGCTGCGTCATCCGCAGAAGCTGCGGCCAGATCCATATCGGTAGAGTCAGGATTCAGCCAAATCTCAATCAACTCATGGGTACGCTTCACATCATTTTCGTCAAGCATATAATACCATTGATCCTTCCGTCTGCCTTCACCCTGCAACATATGGCTTGTGATCTCAGGAGTACCCCCCTCGAGAATTACTCTTTTCGCCAAATCAAGAATAAAGTCTGACTTCATATTGGTTTGGAAATTACTGCCTGCTATTTCGATGATTTTCTGTATATTAAGGATATTATCTACTCTCTTCATCCGTTCAAGCGCAGATTTCAAAAAGATCCGCTGCCGCTCCGTTCGTTTAAAATCAGAATCCTCACGGTATCTTACATACATTAATGCTTCAGCGCCAGAATAAATCGGTTTGTTCGGTTCAATTCTTAATTTCTCATGATCCGGGCTCTTGTTCTCAATCACCTTGGTAATCGGAAGTTCAACACCCCCTAGAGCATCTGTAACGCCCACAAGACCGTTGAAATTAATAGTAGCGTAATATTCGATAGGCGCGTTTAATAAATTTTTAACGGTGTCTACACTCATCTGAGGACCGCCATAGGAATGTGCTGCATTAATCTTGGTTTCTTTCCTAGCTCCTTTAACATTTTCCGCTCCGATAATTTCTGCATAGGAATCACGAGGGATCGACACGAACAATACTTTATGATCAACTGGCCGAATCACAGTATATATAATCGAATCAGAAAGCCCGTTCTCTTTTCCCCGCTGATCAGTACCCAATAGGAGGATAGAAAATGGACGATCCTTATTATCCGTCGTGGGTTGGAATCCAGGAGCTTCAGCATTTTCATTATTTTTTAAAGGAACGTATGACCCATCAAGCGTGTGTTCAATAGTCGGAGCCACAACATTATTAAATCCGAAAATCAGCAGTTCTTTACGAAAAACATAAGATCCTAGCCCAGCAATAAGTACGATAGCAAGCGTAAATAGCCAGATCTTTTTTTTCTTGCTGGTCTTAGTTTTCTTCTTCACCTTCTTTTTCTCAATTCTACTTAAAGAAAAAGAAGAAGCTGAATGGGTAATCTGTTTATTTTTCATTCGGATCCTTAACCCTTCCTGATGACGGATTCTACCAGCCGATAATAGGGAATCATGTAGGTTGTCTCAAAGCCTAATCTATGCGCTAAGTTGAAAGAACCTTCGTTATCCAGACGACACGCCCACACCGGCTCAAGCTGATGTTCTAGACAGTATTCGATTAAGGCTGAACAGACAGCGCAGGCATAGCCCTTCCCCCGATGTGCTTCTGAGGTTTCTATGCCAATTTCCAGTTGATGCTCATTAACAAAACCCGAAAATGCCGTAGAGGCAATTTCCCCAGCGTCAAGAATATTGAAGCCCAGCCCCTCAGCAAGAAATTGCTCTTCATTCCTCCAAAAATCCTTAGGATTGACACCTCCTGTTGCCGCCATAAACCGTTCTTTGTTCATTCGCACCACTTCAAGGTCTTGGTTAAGATAAGAAGCTTTCTGGTTCAGATATCTCTCGCGGTTAAAGCTGAAGTTGACCCTTGTATTTCTATGGAGCATTTCCTGTTCACTCCAATGAGCGATAACTTCCGGCCAACCTCCCGCTGGATCAGCCTGCAGCAACTCTTGATGATGCCGAATCATATTTTTATTGGTTATGTAATCAAAAAGGTCGCGCTTAAACTCTTCATTATCCGACTCACCAATTAATAAAGACATTCCACAAGGGTGTGCAATGTAAAAAGCACGCGGGTTAACGATATCGTCAACATATAAGCTGCCAGGTATGACTTGCTTCACCACTGACTCAGCGAACATCGTATTTATTTTCACTTTTCCTAAAGGCTCAATAGCTTTGTAATAATCTTTACTCTCTAGTCGTTTCATAATTTTCTCCTTAGATATCACGTAATGTTTTGATAGATAACCACCAGTATGTGAGGATATTTTTTGCTGGATGACACTGTTACCTAAAATATCCCATTATTATAGACGATCTTCGGGTCGATAAGTTTCTATTTATAAGAAATTTGTGAGACAAAAAAAGACCATATCCTATCAAGGATTGGTCTACCCTATTTATTAATGATGATCTTAGGTTTTTTTCACAATCATATCGATCTCGCTCTTCAGTAAAAGATATCTGACGACACTTCTCATGATCGGAACTTTAGTCAACTTATGCTGATCTACATAACTTTTCATTTGATCTTTAGACAGCCCAAGCAAGCTTCCCGCTTCAGATACCGTCAATACTTCCTTGTTACTTGTAGCGTTAAAGGTTTTCTTAACTTTTAAATTCCAGTCTTCAAACACCTGCATTTACATCCGCCACCTTTCTATAAAAAAATCCCCAAACGATACGTTTGGGGATTCATTTTACTACTTACAGTTTTACAACATTCTCAGCTTGTTGACCACGATTGCCTTGAACTACGTTAAATTCTACACGTTGTCCTTCATCCAGGGACTTGAATCCGTCACCAGTAATTGCGCTGAAATGTACGAATACATCTTCTCCACCTTCAACCTCGATAAAACCAAAACCTTTGTCTGCGTTAAACCATTTCACTGTTCCTGTTTGCATAATATAATTACCACCTTATTTTTATTTACATGTTATTCTTATCCTCAAAAAATCTCTTACAAAATCTCTAAAAAAATAAAAATTCACATATGGTACAAGGTTATTAACGTCTAAAGAATAACCCTCTACGCTATGTGAATTCGCCAGGTAAATACTTTCGATAGATTGATTATAGCACAGCTAACACCAAATAGATACTCTTCTGCATTATGAACAAAATGGGAAGAAAGAAGGAGCTGTGTCATAAGTGATTCTACGAGTGGAGACTGACCTCCTCACTTTCAAAATCTTAAAATCAACAAAACAGCGATTCTTCTGTTCTCGAAGAATCGCTGTTCGGCGTTTTTTGGTCATTCGCGGTCTGCTTCAACTACACTTTCATTATCCTGCGGGGCTTTCGGACTCAGTTGACGTTATTTACATGTTTTTATCCTTTACAGCTAGAATTCGGACACCAGCGACGTTATTCCTTGGAAAGAGGCTCATATTAAGCATTTTTTGGGCCAATAGCTGCACTGGAGTCCGATAACATTCCAAATATCGGATAATCCTACGTTTAAGGACCACTGTGTCCCTTAGCAGGTTACTAAGCGTATTTTCCAGTGACTAAGCATGTGCTTTCGACACAGCAGTCATTTTCATAGCTTAGGGGATAGCCCTTTTTCTAAAATTTGAAAAGGGAATTTAAATTTTAAAATAGGACAATTTATCCAACAGGTCTTGCACCATTGAGCTAAGTGACTCCGACGAAGCTGAGATCTCTTCCATAGAAGCAAGCTGCTCCTCTGAGGCTGCTGCCACACTTTGGGAGTCAGATGAAGCTTCCGAAGCAAGATCGGCTAATTGTTTAACTGTAACTGAAATTTGCTCCGTACCCGCGGTCATCTGCTGTGCAGCTGCTGACACCTCTTGGATTTGATCAGTCACCTGCGTCATCTCTGTCAGAATCGAAGTAAATAAAAGATCACTATCAGATACACTTTGCACACCAAGAATTACTTTTTCATTGCCGACAGCCATTGCTTGTGAAGCTTGATTAGTATCTTGCACCACATCTTCAACCAAAGCAGTAACTTGTTCGGCAGCTTTTTTAGTCTGATCTGCCAGCATACGAATTTCTGAGGCCACTACAGCAAAACCTCGGCCATGTTCACCCACTCTGGACGCCTCAATAGCCGCATTTAGTGCCAACAGATTGGTCTGTTTACTTATGTTCGAAATCAGGCCTATAATCCCGCTGATCTGAGCAGATCGTTCGCCTAAACGTTCGATTGCCAGACTCGTCTCATCCACAGACAGCTTTAACTCTGACATTTGGTTCACTGCCATTTGAAGCTGCGCACTGCCCTTTTTCGTCTGATCGGTAACTTCATCTGCAGACGCAGACACCGATGACGAAGAGTCAGCGATCCGTTGCACTCCAACATTCAGCTCGCTCATCGCCATTGAAGAATCACCCGCATAATCACTCTGCAGCTGCGCTCCTTCGGCTACTCGTCCAATTGCCACAGCAATTTGTTCAGCAGCTTTCCCAGTCTGCTCAGCGTTAGCTGTCAGCTCTTCAGAGGTAGCTCCCACAGACATTGATAAATCAGCGACAAGTCCAAACATTTCTCGAAGCTTATGGGTCATATGATTAAAATGTGTAGCCATCTTGCCGAATTCATCATCATTTCGAACCTGCAGGGTTTGAGTCAAATCACCCTGAGACATCAGCTGAAATTTATCAGATAACAAGCGAAGCGGTTTAACTACCATCAACCATAGCTGAAGACCAACAATAACAGCTAAAATCAAAATACCAATAATCATAATGATAAAAAATTCTGTTTTGGCTTGTTCATAATCAGCCATGATAACATCCTTAGAAATCGCTGTCTGTGTGTACCAGACCTGGTCACTTCCAGGCATTGGTATCGGAACAAAAGTCCGCAGCACGTCTTCTCCCTTGGAATTTATCGTGTATCCCAGTGTGGCCTCCCCATTCTTCACACGCTTCCACAGTAATGTTTTATCTTCTGTATCACCGAACTCTTTGAGTACACTTTGAGGATCATTTGGATTGGCTGCATATTTGCCATTACCAGTGATTAAAGAAACATAACCTCCCAGAGGTTTATAGTTAACAGCTTCTTCCTGCAATTGGGTTAACGAAACATCGAACCCTACAGTCCCAAGAAATGCACCCGTTTTATCCAAAATCGGCAGCATGACCGAAATCATCTCTATTGCTCCACCAGTCGTCTCATAGGAATAGGGTTCAATATAGACCGGTTTTTTCTCTTTTTCAGGTAAAAGGTAATAATCACCTGCACCTTCTACATCGTAATTTTTTAAGGGTTCAACCTTAATTGCACCTTGATTTCTAAAGACATAAGGAATAAAACGCCCCGTACCATCATCATATGGCATCTTATTTATATTAGCCTGATCGTTCTGATCAAAAGCATTGGGTTCCCATAATATGCTCATCCCAAAAATTTCTGGTCTGTGCTCAAGCATAGTTTTCATTGTAGAAACAACATCTTCACGGTCCAAGGTTTGACGTTCTCTTGATTCAATCAGTACCTCAGCGAGCGCTTCACCCGTCGACTGAATGTCTATCATTCTATTCTGAATGGTCTCCGCATAACTTTTCCCTGCGATCTCTGCCTGAAGTTCACCGTTGGATATGCTCACACTACGCAGATTAGCCAGGTTTGCGACTAAACTAAAGAAAAAGATCACAATAATTACTAAACTTACCACCATAACAAACTTAAACGTTAAAGAAAGCCTTCGATACAATGCCATCTGAACAACTCCACTCTAGGATAATATATCTTTAATCGACAAAATACGACCTCTATTCAATAGGACTTATTACCTATAATTCAAGGGATGAAAATTTAAAATTCTATCCATTCCAAAAGTATGTTTAAATAAAAGTAGCCTAATCAAAAAAACATAATACAAAGGAGTTCATGCCGATGGAAATATCCTCTTTTTTGTTGCCAAAAGATCAAGTTGCCTATATCACTAACTCACTATCCATGCTGGAAGCCTTAGAACAATTAGAACAGCACCATTACACGGCTATCCCTATTATTGATAATGAAGGAAAATATGTAGGAACACTTTCGGAGGGTGATCTATTGTGGAAGCTGAAAAACACAGCAGATTTAACCTTTGACAATATAGGGGAAGTTCCAGTAAGCGACATCCAAAAGCATGTTCATAACGAAAGTGTTCTCATAAATGCAGAAATGGAGGATATGCTGACGCTTGCTGCGGATCAGAATTTCGTTCCTGTGATTGATAATGAGGGTGTATTTGTTGGAATTATTAGGAGAAAAGATATCATTGAATATTACACTCGCAACATTACAGATTAATAAAAAATGACCAATCTCCATTACGGAGACTGGTCATTTTATTTTTCATCAAAATTACAGTTCAGTCAGGATAATCGTTCCTTGTGGGGTAATCGCTAAAGTATGCTCATATTGTGCTGACAATCCGCCGTCAATGGTACGCGCAGTCCAACCATCCGCATCAATTTTTGTTCTGTAACTGCCTGTGTTCAGCATGGGCTCAATGGTAAATACCATCCCCTCTTTAAGACGAGGCCCTCTCCCTGCTGGACCATAGTGAGGCACTTCCGGAGCTTCATGCATTTCTGAACCGATCCCGTGGCCAATAAAATCACGTACTACAGAAAATCCGTTAGACTCTGCATAAACTTGGATGGCATGCGCAACATCCCCGATACGGTTGCCTGCAACCGCCTGCTCGATTCCACGGAATAACGATTCCTTAGTAGTGTCTAGAAGTTTGGTCGCCTGTTCACTAATATTGCCAATGCCGTAAGACCAGGCCGAATCTGCCAACCAGCCGTTTAAGTTAACAACCATGTCAATGGTTACGATATCCCCGTCTTTTAGCGGCTCTTTTTTCGGGAATCCGTGGCATATTACATCATTTACAGATGCACAGGTTGCGTACGGGTACCCATTATATCCTTTTTGCTCAGGAGTAGCTCCTTGAGACAATATAAATTTTTCTGCAAATTCATCAATTTCCCAGGTCGTAATACCAGGCTGCAAAATTTGCGCAATTTGACGATGACATTCAGCGAGAATTTTTCCCGCCGCACGCATTTTTTCGATCTCTTCCATCGTTTTCATGATAATCATAATATCGCCTCTTCTGTACAGAACTCATCGCTCTCGGGCAACGGTTCTTCTTTTGTATTTAGTTTACCCTTTATATTATGAAAGAAAATCGCGAGAAATCCAAATCATTAGTCAAAAAAAATTATATTTTCCTTCCTGAATCTAAAAATAACATCATTTTTTTATGATAATGTTAGATGAAAGACGAGTGCCTGATCAGCACTTCGTCTTATTTTCTAATAAAACATAAAATTATTGTTATCGTTAAATTATTTATTATTCCTAAAAATTCCTTTATATGTTATATTCAAAATAACTGAGGAGGTGATACATGCCTGTAATTGAGTGCATTTACTGCAACCACCTGAAGGATACGCATAATCTAAGAAGCAACCCTATTTGATTAAGGAGGAAATGTTGATGAAATTCAGTAAGCATTTTTCGTTCCGGAAAATCAGTTTGTTAGTATTAATTAGTATCCTTACTCTTTCTATTTCTTTACCTCAACAGCAGGCAGCGGCAGCAAACACTTCTGTTAAGGGCTTTTATGTAAGCGGTACCACTTTGTATGATGCCACCGGCAGTCCTTTTGTAATGCGTGGGGTTAATCATGCACACACTTGGTACAAAAACGATCTGGCTACTGCAATACCGGCCATTGCAGCCACTGGCTCCAATACCGTCAGAATTGTACTTTCTAATGGCAGCAAGTGGTCTCTCGATACCTTGGCGGATGTCCAAAATATTCTTAAGCTTTGTGATCAGTATAAATTGATTGCCATGCTGGAAGTGCATGATGCTACTGGCTCAGACAACACATCTGATCTTAACGCTGCAGTCAACTATTGGATCAGCATCAAGGATGCTTTGATTGGTAAAGAAGATCGTGTCATTGTGAATATTGCTAATGAATGGTACGGTTCTTGGAACACTGCAACATGGGCCAGTGGTTACCAAGCGGCAATTCCGGCGTTAAGAAATGCGGGCATTAAGAACACTTTAGTTGTAGATGCAGCGGGATGGGGTCAATACCCACAATCCATTTTCACTAGTGGTCAGGCTGTATATAATTCAGATACCTTAAAAAATACTATTTTCTCGATTCATATGTACGAATATGCCGGAGGTAATGCTGCTACCGTTAAGAGCAATATCGATAGTGCCTTGGCCATTGGAGCCCCCGTGATTATCGGCGAATTCGGTGACAAGCACACGGGTGGAGATGTCGATGAAGCCACCATTATGAGCTACACTAAGGAAAAAAAGGTAGGATGGCTCGCCTGGTCCTGGTATGGTAATGGCGGAGGCGTCGAATATCTGGATCTAGCCAGCGGTCCAGCAGGAACACTCAGCAACTGGGGAAATACAGTCGTTAATGGAGCAAACGGAACCTTAGCAACCTCCGTGCTTAATAAAATTTATACAACGCCTGGTTACCAACCTGTGCCGGATGGTGGCACAACTCCTACACCTACACCTACACCTACACCTACACCTACACCTACACCTACGCCAACACCAACGCCAACAGCAACAGTAACAGTAACACCTACAGCCACTCCTACCGGCTCGCCATCCAGTAATCTGGCACTTTACTACCGTGCAGCAGATACCAATGCTACAGATAACTCAATCAAACCTTACTTCAACATTTATAACAACGGAACAACGGCAGTCAATCTAAATGGACTGAAAATTCGTTATTACTTTACTAAAGATGGAAGCGCCTCCCTCAATGGTGTGATCGATTGGGCGCAGATCGGTGCTTCTAATATATCGGTTGCCCTTGGGTCCACTAGTGGAACGAACGCCGACTCTTACGTTGAGCTTACTTTCAACGCTAGCGCGGGCTCCATACCTGCTGGTGGACAGTCAGGAGAAATCCAATTACGAGTGCATAAAAGCGACTGGTCTAACTTCAATGAAGCAAATGACTATTCGTTCGACCCAACCAAAGTTTCCTTCAGCACTTGGAACAAAGTAACCTTGTATCAAAACGATGTACTGATCTCCGGCATCGCTCCTTAAAAACATAAACCAGCGAGCCTCCCAAGATTGGAGACTTGCTGGTTTTTAAAATTAGATCTGTTGTAGCGCAGATGTTAGGATAATGCTTACTTATAGTAGCTCAAAAGATGACTGTTGTTAGATTTGTCAGTCAACAGTGATTTACTGCTGTTAGTCTACTGCTGGATTAGTCTGCTGCTGGACTGTTACTACTTTGATGTTAGTTTACTATTGCTCGTCTATTGTTCCGCTAGTCGATTGCTGCTCTTTTGTTTGGCTATTCTGCGTACTACTCTACTGTTGCTCCTACTGATCTGATTTCACTCTTTCACACTATCTAATTCGACTCTTTCATTACTCTGACGTTAATCTACTATCGCTCATCTGCCGTTCATCTGCTGCTCATCTGCCGTTCTTTACTTTTTGAACACTCGGTTGTGGTTTTCGGACTCAGATGACGCTATTTGTGCGATTTAAGCCGTTTTGAGCAACTTTCGGACTGGAGAGACGCTATTCTTCTGAAAAAGGCCTGTTCCTGCCTCTTTTCATCCCCATAACGGCGCTGGGGTCCGAATACTCTGCAATTAGGCAAGATTTCAGGAAATAAGGGCTCCTGAGTCCGTCACCTTGTTAGTCTACTGCCGCTCGTCGCGCTCATCTACTGCTCTGCTCATCTGCTGCTCATCTGCCGTTCTTTACTTTTTGAACACTCGGTTGTGGTTTTCGGACTCAGATGACGCTATTTGTGCGATTTAAGCCGTTTTGAGCAGTTTTCGGACTGGAGTGAAGCTAGAATAAAAAGTGGACAGTAGTTAACAGACTGGCGATAATGAGTCCACGGAGGTGTGTTCACATGGGAGAACATCGACAACGGTATAACGAAGAATTTAAAAAACAGACAGTGCAGTTCATTCAAGAGCAAACAAAGACAGTGGGCGACTTGGCGGAAGAGCTCAACATCCCAAAAAGTACCCTGCATCAATGGATGAGCCAGTATCGAGAACTAAAGAATGAACCGGCAGCTAGCGTGGATCGAGTACGGGAACTCGAGGCACAGTTGAAAGAAATGAGCCGTCAACTTCAAGAAAAAGATAACAAGATTGCTGATGTGGAAGAGGAATTAGCGATCGTAAAAAAAGCAGTGCACATCTTCAGCAAACCAAGGAACTGAGATTCCAGTT
This sequence comes from Paenibacillus sp. FSL R5-0928, assembly GCF_037970385.1. NCBI lineage: Bacteria > Bacillati > Bacillota > Bacilli > Caryophanales > Paenibacillaceae > Paenibacillus > Paenibacillus sp. FSL R5-0928. Next base: position 4,709,657 of record NZ_CP150225.1, read on the forward strand.
TATTGAAAAACATCGCTCCGAGTTTCTCTTGGAGAAGATGTGCATGACCCTACATGTGTCACGGAGCGGGTACTACAAGTGGCGGACAGAAAAAAACAGTACGCATATGCTTCGTAAGGCTGCGATAATGAAGCGAATTCAGTATCATTTTGCCGACCATCAAAAGCGGTATGGGAGTCCGAAGATCACCCGCCTGTTACATCAAGAAGGTTATACCGTTACCGAACGCACGGTGAGTGTGTACATGCGACATATGAAGCTTCGCTCCATTGTCTCCAAAACGTATCGCGTACAGACCACTGACTCCAATCATGACCATCCGATTGCCCCGAATACGCTGAACCAGCAATTTAAAATACTCAAACCCAATTCAGTATGGGTTACCGACATTACGTACATTCCTTGCCGGGGAGGGCGCTTGTACCTGGCTAGTGTGATGGACCTTTGCACGCGCGAAATCGTGGGGTGGCGCTTGGAGAACCATATGGAAACTAGCTTAATTTCGGGCGCCTTACAAGATGCTTACGAAGCTAAACAACCGGAAAAGGGTCTATTACATCACTCCGATAGAGGTTCTCAATATACTTCTCATGAATACACGAAGCAGTTGAAAGCGTATGGCATGGAGTCCAGCATGAGCCGCAGAGGTAACTGTTATGATAACGCCTGTATCGAGTCGTGGCACAGCATTTTGAAAAAGGAGCTCATTTATTGTAATCCACGATTCAAAACTAAGGAGCAAGCCTACCAGACACTTTTTCAATATATTGAGTTTTACTATAACCGCAAGCGAATGCATGGCGCGCTGGGGTATCTTTCTCCAGTTCGTTTTGCTGAGCAATTGACTAGAATGTCTGTTGCATGACTGTCCACTTTCTTGACAGAGGTCCAGAGAGACTCTATTCCTCTGAAAAAGGCCTGTTCCTGCCTCTTTTCATCCCCATAACGACGCTGGGGTCCGAATACTCTGCAATTAGGCAAGATTTCAGGAAATAAGGGCTCCTGAGTCCGTCACCTTGTTAGTCTACTGCCGCTCGTCGCGCTCATCTACTGCTCTACTATCGCTCATCTACTACTCATCTTCCGCTCATCTGCTACTCATCTACTACTCGTCTGCGCTCACCTACCATTCTTTACCTTTGGAGCATTATGTTTACGACACGACACCTCGGCACCTAACTACGCCCAAACCACAAAAAATACCCCGGCAGCCATCCAACTGGCCCCGGGACATTTTTAAATCTACTTTCATTTAGTCATGGAAATTAAGTCCAGAGGTAACGGCTTTAACATAATCTGCACGGATCACGAAATCTCCAAAATGCTCACCTTGTTGACGTTCTTTGGCATATCGGTGAAGAATAGGTTCAAGCGTCTCTAGGATCTCCTTCTCATCTATGTTTTCTTTATACATTTTATTCAGGCGATCACCCGTAAAGCCTGCTCCTAAATACATATTATATCTGCCTGGAGCCTTGCCGATAAACGAGATTTCACCCAGCGCTGGTCTAGCACATCCATTAGGGCAGCCGGTCATCCGGATTACAATTTCCTCGTCGCGCAAACCAGCTTTATCTATAACAAGCTCCAGCTTATCTATCAACGAAGGCAGATAACGTTCCGCTTCAGCCATCGCAAGTCCGCAGGTTGGCAGTGCTACACAGGACATGGAGCTGCGCCGCAATGCAGAAAGATGTGCTCCATCTGTAAGTCCATGCTGTTTAGCCAGCTCAGCTACTTTTCGTTTTTTGGCAGTAGTGACGTTGGCAATCGTTAGATTCTGATTCGGCGTTAGCCGGAAATCTCCAGTATGGATTTTAGCAATCTCCCGCAAGCCAGTCATCAAGGTGTATCCTTCTTGGTCATGAATCCGTCCGCTTTGGATATAAAGTGTCAGATTCCATTTTCCATTGGTACCCTTCACCCAGCCGTAACGGTCTCCGTTGTGATCAAAATGATAATCATGTGCCGCTTCAAGCTGCCATCCGAGTCTTTCATGCAGTTCGTCAACGAACCATTCCAGACCGTGGCGGTCAATCGTATATTTGAACCTTGCATTTTTGCGGACAGAGCGATTGCCATAATCCCGCTGGATCGTTACGGTCTTTTCTGCCACATCAATCAACTGTTCGGGACGGCAAAAACCAATAATACGTCCCAACTGAGGATAAGTACTGGTATCCCCATGAGTCATCCCCATACCGCCGCCTACAGAAACGTTAAAGCCTACTAGCTTCTCATTTTCCAGAATAGCGATAAAACCCAGATCTTGCGAGAATACATCCACATCATTAGAAGGTGGCACCGCTAAACCAATCTTAAATTTACGAGGTAAATATACCGGACCATAGATTGGTTCTACTTCCGCACGTTCGCCTAAGCTATCTACTACCTTTTCACCGTCTAGCCAAATCTCATGGTAGGCGGGAGTACGTGGGGATAAGTGATCACTCACTTTGCGCGCCCATTCATAGACCTCTGCATGCACCTCTGACTGGTAAGGATTCGGATTACTCATTACGTTACGGTTAACATCGCCGCAAGCTGCCAGCGTCGTCATCAGCGTATCATTAATGCTGCGAATGGTTTTCTTAAGATTCCATTTGAGTACCCCGTGCATTTGAAACGCCTGTCTGGTAGTCAGACGTAAGGTCCCATTACCGTATTTTTGTGCCAGATCATCCATCACTAGCCACTGCTCTGGTGTCGCTACCCCGCCTGGGGCAACTACACGAAGCATGAACTGAAATGCAGGCTCCAGCTTTTGCCGTTCACGCTCATTGCGTAAATCCCGATCGTCCTGCATATAACTTCCGTGAAATTTCAGCAGCCGATTATCATCTTCCGGCAAACCTCCGGTAATCGGATTGCTTAATGTCTCAACAAGCGCGCCCCGCAGATAGTTACTCTCTTGCTTAATGTGTTCAACATCACTTGGAGGCCCGCCGATCGGCTTAACCTTTTCATTGTTTGCCATTGTTGTTATCTCCCCCCGAAGTCATTCGATAACTTTCCTCTATCCATTAGTAAACATCACGTTGGTAGCGCTGCGCCTGCTGCATATTATCCAAATAAGCTGCCGCTTCTTCAGGACTCAGCCCACCCTCATGCTGGATGACAGTAATCAGAGCAGAATGAACATCATGTGCCATATGCTTCTCGTCACCGCAAATGTAAATATGAGCTCCCGCTTGCAGCCATTCGTAGACCTCGCGGCTCTTTTCCAGAATGCGATGCTGAACATATACTTTCTCTTCGGTATCACGGGAGAAAGCAACATCCAGCTTAGTTAACAAGCCGTCTTTTAGCATTCTCTGCCAGTCCGTCTGATAGAGGAAGTCCGTCACGAAATGCCGATCTCCGTAGAACAGCCATGATTTACCTTCCACCCCAAGCTCGCCACGTTCCTCCAAGAAAGAGCGGAAGGGTGCAACGCCTGTCCCCGGTCCAATCATAATGATCGGCGCATCAGGATTTGTTGGAAGCTTAAAGTTAGGATTATGTTGAATGTAGATGGGCAACGTATCTCCCGGCTGGACTCTTTCAGCACAATGTACCGAGCAGACCCCATAACGCTCACGGCCATGTGCCTCATAACGTACAGCTCTAACCGTTAAATGAACCTCATCTGGATTAGCTTTATAGCTGCTAGCAATTGAATAGAGTCGTGCTGGAAGCTTGCGCAAAATAGTCACAAAGTTACTGGCTGAACCTTCCCATGGAGAGAAGTCCTGAACCAAATCGAGCAGATCGCGGCCTTGAATATATTCCTTAAGCTGTTGCGCACGTTCTGGCGCCAATAAATCCTTTAGTTTGTTAGAAGAAGATAACTTCGCCGCTTGCTCAAGCAACGGTTTGGTTAATACAGTGATTTCATAGTGGTGAAGAAGTGCCTCACGTAAGGAACCTTCTTCCCCTTTTTTATTAAATGGAACAATATCATTAGGATTCCAGCCCATAGTATGAATAATAGCGTCTACCAATTCAGGATGATTCTCCGGGTAGACACCCAGCGCATCCCCTGGCTCAAATTGTATGTTAGAGCCTTCTAGTGATAGCTCCAAATGGCGGGTCTCCCGGTCGGAACCGCGTCCGTTCAGATTTAGATTTTCTAATACTTCCGCTTTAAAAGGATTGTTGCGGGTATACAAAGGCTCCTGAGAATCTGTGTCTTCCGCAGCTTGAACCGCTTTTGCCGCAATGGCCGGAGCATTTAAATGTGCATTTAAGGCACCAATCACGCCTTCAAACCATTCGGTAACCGAATCATCATAATCAAGATCACAATCCACACGCGGACTTAACCGCTTGCCGCCAAGTTCCTCAAGCCGCTGATCGAAGTCTTTGCCGGTCTGACAAAAGAATTCGTAAGAGGTATCCCCCAGTGCCAACACTGAGAACTTCAGATTCTCTAATTGAGGGGCTCTTTTGCTATAGAGAAATTCATGGAACATCCGTGCATTATCTGGCGGCTCGCCTTCACCGTGAGTACTGACCAGCAATAGGAGGTTCTCAACCTTCTTAAGTGCATTGGGCTTAAAGCTGTTCATCGCAGTGATCGTGACCTGAAATCCTTGCTCCTCCAGCTTGCGGGACAAGCTCCCAGCCAGCCGTTGGCAATTCCCTGTCTGGGACCCAAACAACACGGTCACTTCACGTGAAGCTACAGGTTGACTAACGGCACTACCTTCCGCATTTCCTATCGTATTTGATTGCACTGCTTGAACCCCGGCACCTGCCGATGGTGCAGTAGTAAGGCCCATGGCCGACAAATAACCGCTAAGCCATATTTGCTGTGTCTCCGTTAAGGATGGTAGAAGACGATTGAGTAGCTCGACTTGGCTCTCGTTAAAAGGACTGTTCGTTACCTGTAGTTGCAACAATATCCACCTCTCCTAAACATGAAATCTTCTGATGATCCGTACCTCATGAAATCAGGCTATCACAATAATTGTAAACGATCAATGATGTCGATTTAACCTAATAATTGTAATTTATTGAAAAAGTATCTATATAGTACGTAAAAACCGATCAAAACAGTATGATTTAACCTGTTTTGATCGGTTTCATTATAAAAAGTGATACTATTTATAAAATATTGTGATAAATAAAAGCTATAATTTTTGCTTACTTTCGGGAAATAACACCTCGCCGATCCCCGTCTTAATCTTCACTATCTCCTCAAGCGTATTCGATAGCTCGCCGGGCGGATAAGGTTTAGTTAAATATTTTTGAATTACATCGTTTAATTGATTCTTATCCGATTGATCCAGAGCAGAAGAAATAACGATAGGGATATTTTCAGTTCTTGGATCTTCTTTAAGCATTCGGATCAAATCCCAGCCATCCAGCTCTTCACCCAACATCAAATCTACCACTATCGCCACAAATGGTGTTTTCAAGGCCTGATCAAAAGCTTGCTGTGGATGGTAATGATGGGTAACACGGAAGCCCTTCCCTTTAAGCTCTTCTGATAAAAGCAACGAAAGACTGTAATCATCTTCAACGATCATTACATTAGGCTTGAGCTCTTTATCGGTGCTCCATTTATTAAGCTCATCCTGTTGCCGGCTCGCTTCCGCATGGAGGATAGGGAGGCTAAACCAGACGGTAGTGCCTTCTCCTTCTACGGAATCTATACCGATATTTCCCTTTTGCTTCTCAATGATCTCCTTACAGATAGCAAGTCCAAGTCCTGTTCCTCCAATTCTTTTAGAGGCGCTATTATCCACTCTTCTGAATTTTTGGAATAGCTGTCCTATTTGATCCTTAGGAATGCCAAGACCATTATCCTGGATACGTACAATAATCCTATCCGACTCGTTATGCAGCAGTACTTTAACTTCATTGTTATCAGGCGAGAACTTAATCGCATTACTTAACAGATTCGTCAGAACTTGGACAATCTTATCCTTGTCCACATCAACATCCGCATTCAAAGCCTCATCCACTAGGAGCACATGATGGGTACTGCTCAGTTTATATTGATCAATTACGCCTAATACAATTTCACTGAGATTCAAATGCTCCGTGATATATTGCTGCTTACCTGACTCCATTCTCTGCAAATCAAGAAAATCATTTATGAGCTCCGTCAGTCGTTTAGCTTCTTTATGAATCGTCTCCAGATATTTAAGCTGCTTCTCAGGCTTCATGGTCTTAGACAATAGCAGTTCTGTGAAACCAAGCACACTCGATAGCGGTGTTCTTAGCTCATGACTTACCGTACTGACAAGATCAGATTTCATAAGGTCCAGCTCATATTCTCTAGTGATATCTCTATAGACAAACAATGTACCAATACGCAGCTCGCGACGGAATACAGGGATCGCATACACATCAATATGCTTCATCGATTCAGTTCCAATGGAGTATTGCATGCTGCTGGATTCCAGAGCATCCTCAGCAATCGCTTTTTCAAAAAACATCCGAAGTTCATGGTTCTCATTCGAGTGCTCGATGAAATAATCCATCCATTTCTGTCGGGGAATCAAAGTTCCTTCTGTCCACTCATAATTAAAAATGTTGCTCAACGCTTTATTCATCTGCAGGAGCATACCTTCTGTATTCACAAATTGTATGCCCTCGTTCACATTATTTACGATGTCCCGATTCAGCTTTCGTCCATGTTCAATCTCTTCATACATGAATAAACGTTCAATCGCCAGCGCTACGCGGTTCATCATCCCCTGAACCTCATTAATCTCTTCTTTGCTGAAGGAATGACCAATCCGGCTGCCACAGAACACTGCAAGAATCTCATCCTCTGCGTTCACAACAGTAGTGTAGAAGTCGTAAACATAGACCTCACTCGCAGAAATCCCTTGCTCTGGTTGTGTGGCCAAACGCTTGATTAGGTACGTTTTTTCCGCTTGCAAGCGATATAACATCTCATTGTTCTCATGATCAAGATAACGCTCCACATTCTCCTGCGGAATGCCTTTCACAGCCGCGATATTATCTTTCACAAGCAGGAAGAAACTCGAATCAAAGGCATACAGGCGATGCATAAACTCAATAAACTTATCGGCAAATTCATGCTTATCCAAGGTATAAGTAATATCATGATTCAGCTGATTATTAAGCTCAAGCATCATCTTGGTCTGTTCTGTATTTTTTAACGTTTCGGCTAGCTCCTGCTGCACGCTCTTCATTGAGGTGATATCGTTCGCAATAAGGATGTATTGATAAATCACACCCTCTTCATTCAGGTACGGCACAATCGTTAGTTGCAGCCAGATGGGCAATCCGTCTTTGGCTAGAATCTGCAGCTCATTGTTCCACACTCCGCCTGTATTTAATTTGTTAAAAATTTTCTGATAACCCTCGTCAGAGATATTATAAAGTTCAAATAACTTATAGGTGTAACCGATAATCTCAGACTTTTTATAGCGGGTATATCCACTTAAATTATCATTCGCGTAGGTAAAGACACCTTTAGCAGTAAGGATCCCGACCGCAGACGATTGATCCAAAGCTTTCATCATACTTTCAATTTCACTAAGCGAGCGTTGCAGCCTATATTGCTGATCCTGAAGTTCATCCTGCTGCGCATGCAGCTCTTCATTCTGCATCATCAATTCTTCTTCTTTATCTTGAATACTTCTAGCCATATTAAGAAAAGCATCATAAAGTCGGCCAATTTCATCTTGATTCTTAAGCTTGCCCAGAAGAATTTCTTCTCCTGCAGCCAGGGAATGGGTTGCCCCTTCCAGCTTCAGAATAGGATCTATAAGGTTCTTCAGAATCCGCCAGATCATAAAGGTGAAGATTAGCAGAATAATCGTGCTGAAAAAGAATGCGATAAAGGTAAATTCATTGGCACGTTTGATGTAATCCATAGCCATAGTATTTAATGCGGCATCGGATCGTTGCTTGTACTCTTTTGTATACATTAAAAAATCATTCACTGATTTCGTGTTCCCATCTGCGGATAGAGCTCTCAAAGACACATAATCATCTGCCTCGACAAACCGAATCGCTTCAGGTAAAACTTTAGTTTTGTACTGAACATAAAATGCTTTCAAACCATCTCTAAACAAGGCTTCTTCCGGAGATAAATTGAGATTAGAATAGGTATCCAGAATCTTATCAAAGTTAACAAGTCCTAGGTTTAGGAGATCTAATTCATTGGCACTCTTAAGTGCGCTGAATCCCCTCGCTCGGAAAAAAACCTCATTTAATGCAGTCGCCAATTCGTTAATCGTGTCCGCCTTATTCTGCAGAACTTCACGGTCTCTACTTAATTTGTTCTGCTCATTATTTATGAAAAATAAAAATACAGATCCCATAATAATGATTAACGAAAAAACCAAGGCAATGATACGAAAATATCTATTTTTAATACTGTGATTAGAGCTGCTTCCCTTTGTCACTTAGGATCCCCTCCACAATCTGCAAGAGTTCCATCGGACTAAAAGGTTTTGGCATAAAATAACGTGCGCCTGCATCTACCGCTCGAAGACGATCTACATCTTGGGCTTTGGCTGTTAACATTAAAATAGCTGTAGCCTTCTTTTTCTCATCATCCAGTTGGCCTAGGACTTCAATCCCTGTCATTTCAGGCATCATATAATCCAATATCACCAAATCATAATGATCCTGTGACAATTTTGAAAGCGCCTCTAATCCGTTCTCGGCAGTATGGATCTCCACGTCTTCCAAATCTTCTAAGGTGTCTACAATTAACATTCGTAATACTTCTTCATCATCCACTACCATTACCTTTTGCATAGCTGCCTAATTCCCTCCGCTTTAGATCTCTCCTGGTGCTCACAACATATTCAGAAACCAATTAGAACAAAAATCTATGAGCCAACCGCTCTATTCTCGACAATAACTCAGGCATATGAACCGGTTTCACTACATAATCATCGGCACCCATCTGCAGGGCATGTACAATATCCGCCTGATTATTTCTTCCCGTCAGCATGATCACTAATATATTTACTTCCGGATACGTTTTGCGGATTCTTTCCAGAACTTCTACTCCATCCAGATCAGGCATCACACCATCCAGCAAAATAATATACTTCTCATCCACGGCATACCAATCCGATTGCAGAAAATCAAGCCCATTCGCATAGCTGCTAACCTTCACCTCAGCAATATTATCCGGCTCCCAAATGGCGAACTGACTGGTCACAATTCTACGAATTAGCGTATCATCATCTACAACAATCACATTCAGAACCGAATGCTTTTTAGTAGTGGATAAATGGTCCGAATAAAGCGTTGTCTGATTCCTTCCAGCATGCTTACTGGCATAAAGAGCCTGATCTGCTTCCTCAATCAATTTATCGGCTATATTCTCGGCATCTGTTACCTCAGAAATCCCGCTAGAGATGGTCACATGAAAGATTTCATTTTTCGCAAAAAAGTCAGTAGCCGCAAACCGCTCTTGAATACGCTGTATAACCAACATTGCAGATTCCGCATCCGTGTTAGGTAAGAACACTGCAAACTCTTCTCCCCCATAACGGCAAAAGGTATCCTCCAGACGGATGGAATTCTTCACAAGCTCGGAAAAGCCCTGCAGAACTTCGTCTCCGATTAGGTGACCATATGTATCATTAACGTTTTTAAAATAATCCAAATCAATCAGCGCTAACGAAAATACGCGGTTGGTCCGCTTAAAATCACCAATCAACTGCTTCATGACTTGATTAAAGTGTTTGCGATTGAATGCGCCGGTCAAATCATCCACGATGATGGACTCCTGCCATTCTCTCTTAAGCTGAAAGCGATTTTTGATCAATACCAGAAATAAATCAATATCTACAGGCTTCGGTAAAAAATCCATCACCCCCAGCGAATACGCATGCATTTGCGTCGCTTTGGAGTACTCCCCACTTATAATGATAATGGGAATTCGTTCCTTTTTAGCCTTGCCGATAATTTGGTTCAACACCTCAATCCCACTTTTATCCGGTAAAAGAATATCCAGCAGAATGAGATCTGGTTTCGTTTCATAAAAGATTTTGAGTCCCCGTTCAGCAGATAAGGCTATGCTTACATAGTAATTCTGCTTCTCCAACGACTCTTTCAGATAAGCAACTAACTCTACATCGTCGTCGATAAGAAGAATATCATTCTGCGTGAGCGTCTCAGCAGGTCCCTTTTTATCCAATGCTTTAACAGAGCTTGAAGCTGCCAATGAATGGACATTAAACAATGGAATCAGTGGATATAAATAATCCCCCCATTCCTCAACCGACCAACTCTTAAGACTGCTTTCCATGAAATAGGGCAGCGTATCCTCGGCAAATTGTTCGACATCTGGTAATCCGACAGTTCCAGCAGTGCCTTTTAAATTATGCAAAAAACGATAAATGTCCTTTTCCTTCACTTCCGCCTGTTCCGTCCATTCCTGGAGGGTCATCTTCGTTCTTTGCTCAACCATGTCTTTATATTTTTGTGTAGTCATATTTACTCCTTCAGACTATCATATCAAACTCTCAGTTCATCACATTTTTTATAGGCTGTCAAATGAATTTTCTATAATTTCAGCTGTCAAAATAAATATTTAATCAAACTGACAAAAAACCTTTGGTTGAAGCTTGTTTCATCATTTGCAATAATAGTTGGAATGGTTCATTCCGTATACACGGTGAAATCAATAAATATAAAGGGAGGCTGTATTCATGAAGGGAATTATTACTGTATTAGGAAAAGATAAAGTAGGGATTATTGCTAAAGTATGTACATATCTAGCCGAACACAATTTGAACATTCTGGATATTTCGCAGACGATCGTTCAGGATTATTTTAACATGATGATGATTGTAGACATTTCTAGCTCAACTAAAGCTTTTGAGAATATCGTAGAGGAATTACATTTGCTTGGCGAATCGATTGGCGTGGAAATCAAGCTTCAGCATGAGGATATTTTTAATATTATGCACCGAATCTAGGAGGATGGCTGACCATGATATCACTAGTGGAAGTACAAGAAACGAATAAGATGATTCGTGAAATGAATCTGGATGTGCGTACCATAACAATGGGGATCAGCCTCATGGATTGTGCCCACACGGATATGCGCACCTTTAATCAAAATGTATATGACAAAATCACCAGATCCGCTGAAAAGCTCGTAAAGACGGGTGAAGATCTGGAAAGACAATTTGGGGTTCCTATCGTTAACAAACGGATTTCTGTCACACCCATCGCTATTGCCGCTGGTGCGGTGAAGACAGATACCTATGTACCTGTTGCTGAAATCCTGGACAAGGCTGCAAAAGAGGTAGGCGTTAACTTTATTGGCGGCTTCTCTGCACTTGTACAAAAAGGCTGCACCAAAGGCGATCGTATTCTGATCGACAGTATTCCTGAAGCACTGGCAGTCACTGAAAGAGTCTGCTCCTCGGTCAATGTCGGTTCCTCCAGAAGTGGAATCAACATGGATGCTGTGAAATTAATGGGCGACATTATTATCCAAACTGCAGAACGCACCAAGGATCGGGATTCCATCGGCTGCGCCAAGCTGGTAGTCTTCTGTAATGCAGTCGAGGACAACCCTTTTATGGCCGGAGCATTTCACGGGGTTGGGGAGCGGGAATGTGTCATCAACGTTGGCGTCAGCGGTCCTGGTGTAATCAAACGTGCGCTTGAAGAGGTTCGAGGGCAGGATTTTGAAACCTTATGTGAAACCATTAAACGGACAGCCTTCAAAGTCACACGTGTCGGTCAGCTAGTTGCTCAAGAGGCTTCCAAACGGATGAATGTTCCTTTTGGGATTATCGATTTATCCTTAGCCCCTACTCCAGAAATCGGAGATTCCATTGCCGAAATCTTTCAAGTCATGGGTCTGGAGGAAGCTGGCGCACCGGGAACAACCGCTGCTCTGGCGATCCTAAATGACAATGTTAAAAAAGGTGGCGTGATGGCCTCCTCCTATGTAGGTGGCCTTAGTGGAGCCTTTATTCCAGTCAGTGAAGATCACGGCATGATTCAAGCCGTTCAGCGGGGTGCCCTTACACTAGAGAAACTGGAAGCTATGACCTGTGTTTGTTCCGTGGGACTGGATATGATAGCTATCCCAGGAAGCACCACCAAGGAGACCATTTCCGGTATCATCGCGGATGAAGCTGCAATCGGCATGGTGAATAACAAAACCACTGCGGTTCGCGTGATTCCAGTAATCGGCAAGGACGTAGGTGAAATGGTCGAATTTGGCGGCCTGCTCGGATATGCACCAGTCATGGCAGTGAACGGCTTCAACTGCGCGAACTTCATTAATCGTGGCGGACGAATCCCAGCTCCAATTCATAGCTTTAAGAATTAATAGAAACCTCAAACAGCAAGTCCCTATTTGTACTTAGGAGACTTGCTGTTTTTTATTAATCTGATGCTGAGAATGTTAGTTTACCTTGATTAAGCCCGTTGGATGCCAATATTAGGTGTTCCGCCAGTCAAATCGATAAATAATACATAATCATTTCCATCTGTGCCCTTCAGCACGAGACCAGTCTGACCTACAGCACCTACAGAAAAGTATCGAACTTGTTGCAGGCTGGTAGGAGCGCCTGGTGGCAATGTTGCTTGGTTCGTAGCGATCAACCGGGTTGCAGCTCTAATGGTGCCTGCCCCGCTAATTTCACCGGTTACCCCCAGATGACCAAGTATGGATTCACTGCCGTTCACATTTAGGCTTCCCATTATGGTCTGACTACCATTCAAATGAAGATTCGAATCGATAGTCTCATTTCCATTAACGTGCAGATCATTTTGAATGGTCTGACTTCCTGTAACTAGAACGTTATCGAAGGTTGGCAAGGCGATCATCCCTTTCAGGTTTTATAGCATATCTTATGTTAAACAAGCCAGCCCTGTCATAGATAGATATACAGCTTTCACTAAATCCGCTTTTTATCTTCAGGGCTCTGATTAATGGTCTTATACCTAAAGTCAAAATAACCCCCTACACATATAATGATTAGCAAGACTCGGTGCTAGAGCGGACGACTGGCTCCACAGAATACAGGAGGAATTATGAAGAAGACAGCTAATAGGCTCACTCCTGAAAGGCCTTCAAGTCACGAAGTCACCATCAGCCAAGTTAATCCATCGCAACACCATAACCTCATCCTTGAGATGAACTCTTATAGAGCAGAGCCGCTGCAACGGGAACTCAAGCAATTAAGAATATTGCTGCTGGTTCCTACAGAGGCCAGCGATAAAATGCCTAATGTACGACTTTTTAAAGATCAACTAAGGCATTTGGTCAAAGAAGTACTTGCTATTAAATTCCAGCATAATCTGGAGGAATATTTAGCCCATTTTCAACCTGATCTAATATTAGCTCTAGGATCGGAGACCCTATTTCCGGAGGAGAACCTCCCTGCTCTGAAAACTTCCAACGTTCCCAAAGCGGTATGGATGGCAGATGCAGCTTGTCTTACTCCAACAGAACGTAATCTGGCATTGTTATTCGATTATATTTTCACACAGAACATAGCTAATCTGATCTATTATCAGGGTTTATGGGGCAAACATTCCAGTTATCTCCCATATGCTGCGGATACGGATCTCTATTATCCAAGACGTGTGGAGGACTGTTATCAGAGTGACGTACTCATTCTCGGCGATTTTCAAATCGATAGTGTGCTTTACACGTTGGCGTATTCAGACCTGCTTCAAGGCCTTAAGGTAATGATCGCCGGGCGTGGTTGGGCCCCCCCCAGAAATTTCCTGGATATCACCCATAGTAAAGATATGTCCAGTTATTATAATGGAGCAAAAATCGTCATCAATTGCACTGGTTCTATGCAGCAGATTATGGAGGTCACCGCTTGCGGTGTATTTCAGTTAGTGGAGGATCATCCCCATCTTCATAATTACCGAATTGCAGAAGAAGATCTCATTCGTTTCCAGAACTTCAAAGAGCTCTCCGAAAGCTTTAAGCACTATTTTTCACATAGTGAAGAAAGGAGAATTTCTGCCTCTCGTGCTCTAAAGGAACTTAAATATAACCATTCTTATATCCAGCAAGGAAAGTTACTGCTGAGAAAAATATTCAAGGAACCATAGGGGGTGGCATGACTTGAGATGCATTGCTTTTGTATTGCCTCAGTTTCATCAGATCACAGAGAACGATTCCTGGTGGGGTGAGGGTTTTACAGAATGGACAAATGTCAGGAAGGCTGCAGCCCTTTATCCTGAACATGATCAGCCCAAGAAGCCATTAAATAATAACTACTATGATTTAACGGATCCTAAAGTGAAACAATGGCAGGCAGAGACTGCAAGGGCTCATGGCATTTACGGTTTTTGTTATTATCACTATTGGTTTAATGGCAGGCGACTACTGGAACAACCGGTTCAGCAGATTCTTGCGAGCAAAGAGCCTGACTTCCCCTTTTGCCTTTCTTGGGCTAACGAACCATGGACACGTAGCTGGGATGGCACCGAAGAGGATGTACTGATGCCACAGGAATACGGAGAAGAACGGGATTGGCGAATGCACTTTTTTGCGTTGCTGGAAGCCTTCAAAGATGATCGTTATATCCGGGTAGAAGATAAGCCTGTCTTTATCATTTATAGATCTGCTAGTATCCCGCGCTGTGAAGAAATGCTTCAATATTGGCGCGAATTGGCTCTGCAGAACGGACTTAAAGGACTTCATCTGGTCCGGACACTAGGCGGTTTCCCCCTACAGAAAGAGCAAGGATTCGATGCCAGTCTGGAATTTGAGCCGCATTACACATTCGCACATGGCGGGGTTAAGCATTTATGGAGCTCAAAGCAGGTGGAGGATCAGAGGCATATCGTAATTGATTATGATGAGTTATGGGAATCCATGTTGGAGCGGACACCCCATAGGGACGGAGAAATCATATATCCGGGAGCCTTTGTCAACTGGGATAACACACCACGGAAAGGCCCTGCCGGACAAAGCACCTTAGGTGCTAATCCTCAAAAATTCGGCCAATACCTTTCACGACAAATTGAGCGCGCCAAAAAAATGTTCAAAAGTGAATATATTTATATCAACGCCTGGAATGAATGGGCTGAAGGCGCCTATCTGGAACCGGATGAGCGTTATCAATATCAATACTTGCAAGCCGTTAAGGAAGCCCTACAATTTCATCACAAAGAAGATCCTTCTTAGCCGTAGCGCCAGAAGGATCTTTTTCATTTTATGTTATCTTTCCGATGACTGCACTCTGGCGCTTCTTGCACTCACCAATCTCCAGCCAGTTAATAAAGCAGCCACTAGACATATGGATGCCGAGGTTACAAACACTACATGCATACCCTCGATAAATAACTCTGGCCGGCCGGGAACTAACCCTGTCACTCTATAGCCGGCTTCACTGCTCATCACTTGAAAAAGAATTGTAGTAGCAATTGTAATGCCGACAACCATACCGACATTACGAACTAACGAATTGACACTACCCGCAGAACCAAGCTGTGTTCTTGGTACCTTAGACATAACAAGCGAGTTGTTCGGCGATTGAAACAGGCCACTTCCTATACCCAGCATAGCGATCCACACACCTACCAGCACAACAGAACTTCCTACATGAAGCTGTGCTAATCCGAACTGTGCAATAACCATGACCACCAGCCCCGCAAAAGTCAAAAATTCAGAGCCTATTTTATCCGATAGCGCACCACTCATTGGAGCCACGACTACCATACATATCGGCAACAGCATTAACAAGAAGCCTGCATAGAATGGCGATAAATTAAGCATGTTCTGTGCATAAAACGGCGCGATAATATTGAAGCAGAAATTCGCTGTAAATACGAGAAAACCACATAATATACTTAAAGAAAACAACGGATTCTTAAATAATGACAGCTGCAACAACGGTTCTTTTCTACGAAGCTCCGTCCATATGAAAGCAATGAAGCTGACGACAGCAACAATTATTGATGTAAAAATTAAGCTGTTACCATACCCTAGCTGTTGTCCTAGTAATAATCCTGCGAACAAAGTAATAATAAAAACAGCGAACAGTAAACTGCCCGGCACATCAATCGAAGATTTCACTCTCGTTAAATCCTTAGGCAATACCTTCCAGCCAAAAAATATAGCGATCAGACCAATAGGCACGTTAACCCAAAAGATATACTCCCAGCCTAAGGTGGAAACCATAATCCCGCCTAAACTTGGACCAGCTATACTTCCCAGAGACACGAATGTACCAATGAAACCAAGGGCTTTACCACGCTCCGTGGCAGGAAAGATATCCGTAACAATTCCCTGACTGTTCGCCATGGTCATCGAAGCACCCAAGGCTTGAATAACACGTGAAGCGATCAAGGCTGGTAAACTTACACTAAGCCCACACAGCATAGATCCAATAACAAATATAATGGTGCCAATCTTAAAGATTCGAATCTTTCCTACGATATCTCCAAGCTTGCCGAAGAAAAGTATCGCTGCACAGATCGCCATTAAATAACCTGTAGTTACCCATTCGATTTGCGCCATGGGCAACTTCAGTTGTTTGGATAGCTCAGGCAGAGCAATATTGACAATACTACCATCAAGGGTGGACATAAACGTAAATATATTCAGAACAATTAAAATCATCCAGCGCTTCTTCTGAATTTCTTTATCCTCCTGGTAGGTTGCACTTACAGAACTCATAACTAACACCTCATTAAATATTAATAATCACCGTTTAGTTGCGCACGCAACCAAACTCGCCATACCCAGTGTACAACAATTTAGTTGCGTGCGCAACGACTTTATTGTACACTTTATTTCAAGGCAAAAAATGAGCGAACTTATAACCCAAAGAGGTGTCTATATTGGCAAGAGAGCCTATCGGGAAGCTAATTTCCCATCTTCACCGTCAAAATCAAAAGAAACTGGTTAAGCAGTTTGTCCCTTATGGAATCGGTAGTGGTGGACAGCATAGCTTTCTTAAATTGATTCTTTCTCGGCCAGGCATTACTCAGGATCAGTTAACTGCCGAATTGAAGTTCGATAAAGCAACTACAGCACGTTCTGTGAAGCAATTAGAGAATTCGGGATATATCGAGCGCAAAGACGATCCTAATGATCGACGCTCCCACCTTCTATATCCTACCCCGAAAGCCATCGATTTCTTCCCAGTTTTACAGTCCATCTTAGATGAATTTAATAAAAGCCTTGTGGGCCATTTAACCGATGAAGAAGTAGAGCAACTACATTTCCTGCTGCAAAAAATCAGTACAAACGAAGAATAGAACATAAGAAAAAGGATGTCCCAAAGCCACTCGGCTGTTGAGGCATCCCACTTTTACGTTTACTTTTGCTTTACAATTTCAGCAACTTCTTCCGTAATCTCTTCCCCGCCCATACTCTTCCATTTAGCTACAAACACATCAAAATCACTAAGCGGTGAATCACCCACAATAATATTTAAGAACGTCTCATTCTCCAGATTCTGCAGTTCCGGCCACTTGGTCTTCATAAGTCGGGTGTTCCCATAAAAGACCCCACGCACTCCCTCTATAGCAGTTGAGGTTAACACAGCTACTCCATATTTATACGCATTCGCTGCTTTCCAGCCTTCAAGATCTTTTTTGGGCTGCTCTGTTTCCGCTACCCATTGATCATAAATGAGCCGGGTATCAGAATTTAATGTATCCGGGTCTATCTTTCCGTGCAAAGCCTGCTGGATATCAGCATAATGTTTCTCAATCGCATCCCTATAATCTATCAAAAGATCGAACGGATAATAAGCACGCAGCTGAATGCCTGTCTGCGCAGAGAAATCACCCAGCTTTTTTACCTCCTCTTGATTAGGATCTTGTCTTCTTTCGAGTCTTGTAAACACGTTCAATTGCTTGATTACAGCCTCTGGATGTTCAAACCCTTTACGCACAACAAGATATCGATCTGTTACCGGAGCCAAATGAGCGACAAACTTACCGGAATCATCAACTGGAGCTGCATATGCTCTCCATTCTGCCTTCGTATCCAAAGCCACTGCCTCTGACAAAGGATAATAAGGCATCCACCAAGGACCAAAAAACATCCCTGATTTACCTGTAATAATAGGCTCCTGAGTTTCCTTATATAGTGCAAAGTCCGGATCCAGCAACCCGTGTTTATACCAATCAGCAAGTTTAGCAAGCGCTTGTTTGGTTTCTGGTGTAATGGAGCCATACACGATATTTCCGTTGTTATCCTTAATCCAATTCGTGGGGAAAGCATGAAATGCACTAAAAACAGCATCCAGACCATTAACTAATGGTTTAGTTCCATATACGATATTTTTGTAGCCGCTTAGACCGACGGTATCTCTTTTTCCATTCCCGTCAGGGTCTTTTTCAATAAAAGCTTTGGCAATTTTCTCGATGTCTTCAAAAGTTTGTGGAGGTCGCAGCTCCAGCTTCTCCAGCCAATCCTGACGTACCCAGAGCAGCACGGGAGAGTCTGCATCAATAGCTACATTCGGTAATCCATATAATTTACCGTCGCGGGAAGCGTCCTCTAACGCCTCTCCCTTTGTAGAATTGTACATATCCTTGATAAGTTCAGATCCATATATTTTATATGTCTCTGTCAAATCTTCAATCATGTCATTATCAATTAATTTCTTCAATTGATCCCGATCCACAACCATGGCATCAGGCAAATCGTTGCTATCAATGGCAAGCTGCACCTTTTGCGTAAAAGCATCCTCACCCTTCGCTTCCCAGGAGTGAACCACTTTGATATTCGTAATGCTCTCTAAATAACGGGTGATTGGATTGTTATCGTTGCTGTCACCTGTATTAAGTCGCGAGTCGGGAACCTTAAATCCCACCCGGATCACAATCGGATCCTCATATTTACTATAAGCGATAGAAGTATCTTCATCCCCTGCCTGAGGGCTTGCAACTGAATCTACAGTACCGATATTGTCACGACATGATGTCATTCCAATGACCATAAACACTAGGAGGATAGATTTCCAAAATTTCATATTTGGTTTTTCCCCTCCGCACGGAATTCACTTGGTAATTTACCAATACGTTCTCTAAACAATCTGCTGAAATAACGATCATCCTCAAAACCGGACCGCGAAGCAATCTCACAGACGGGAAGTGTAGTCTCCAGCAGCAGTGATTTGGCAAGCTCCAGCCGCATTCCCCGTAAACATTCACCAAATGTCTCTCCGGCAAAACGAGCGAAACACTGGCTGAAATAACCACGGCTCATATTAATGACGGCTGCTACGTCGCTCTGATTGATTTTGTCACCTGCATGGCTCTGCATATAACGAACTGCGCGAATAAGACAGGACATAACCTCTTTAGTTAATCCAAGCTCCAGCATTCTTCGTCCCACATGATCAGAAAATCGCCGCAGCCAGTTCTTCCAATGACACCAGTTCAGATTATGGGAAATGTCCTTTTCCAGTTGAGCAGCATCTTCAGGCTTTAAAAGTAAAGAACTCCAACTTTGTATTAGAGAGTGTGCAAACGCCAGAAACTGATCAGAACGGGGTTTCTGCTGAAGTATGTTTGCTACAAATTTCTCCCACTCCTTTCCATCAATTGTCCACTTCAAATTCTGTGCTTGCTCCAACAGATTATCCGCCTCTTGTTTTGAATAGGGAGCCCCTGGTTCCTTCTTTATGTCTTCATATTTCAATGAGGTCAAATCCTCAGGTTCAGGATGATAAAATAGAATACGGCGTAATTTCGCAGTGAGCTGTTCCTCCAGTTCCTGCAACGGTTGATCTCTCAATCCACTGATCAGTGCGGTCTGCCATCGTCCGGATAGCTGGATCTTTAGTTCACGCTTGCTCTCATCTATTGAGAAACGATGCAATAAGGGCGACATCCACATCTCATGAAAAGTAATAAGCGGATTATTTTTCACGCTGGACAGCTGAAATAATTCTTCTTCATTGCATTGATGATTTAATGGCAAATATAGCAGAGCCTTATCAGCAGCCATACGTTTACTCTCCCCACGAACCAGAGCATCCCGCGTATTGTCCTCCCATTTAATACGATCGACAAGACGTCTGATAGTTTCATCCGCATTTTCCATCTCAAGCAGTGTTTTTACAATATAGTCAACGGCACCTAAACGCATAGCCTCCTGAACATAGTCAAATTCATGATGACAAGTAAGGACAACACAGCGAATACCTGTGAACCGTTGTCTAACCATTTTAATAAGCTCGAAGCCTGAAATGCCGGGCATGGTCAAATCCACAAATAATAAATCTACTTCCTGCTGTTGAAGCAGCTCCAAAGCAGATTTACCATCACCTGCCTCCCCAACTATAACAATCCCTAAGGATGACCAATCAATCAGGGATATGAAGCCTTTTCGCACGAGTCTCTCGTCATCGACAACTACAGCCTTAATCATCGAAGTCCTCCTTACCTTTCCTCGGAATCACAATGGATACAACCGTACCTTCTCCTGGCTTACTGAACATCTCTAGCTTCATTTGTTCTCCATAATAGGTTCTAAGCATCCGGTTCACATATGAAAAACCAATTCCAAGTCCCCGTTTTTTTGCTCCATCATCAGACAACAGCTGATCTAATGTATCTGCATCCATCCCAGCTCCGTTATCTTTTACACATAACTGAACTTCTCCTTCACCATGTTTCATTATCTCAACATCTACCTTGCCATTATCGCTTAATCCATGATAAATCGAGTTCTCCACCAGAGGCTGAAGCAAAAATCTCGGGACAGCCACAGACAATACATCCTCATCAGCTTCAACGTTAAATTCAAATTCATAATCATAACGAATACGCTGCAGCTCCATATAATTTCGAATCGCTTCAATTTCCTCGCCAATGGTAACAATGATGCTTTGCTTGCCCAGATTATAATGCAGCACCTTTACAAGAAGAGTGACCAGCTTGTCGATCTCCTTCTGGCCGTTTAACCGGGCCATCCACTGTACCGTATTTAAGGTATTATGCAAAAAATGAGGATTGATCTGGCTGAGCAACTTCTCAATCTCAAATTGGCTTTTCTGCTTCTCATTATGGGCAACCGCAACAATCAGCTCATTCACCTGTTTTTTCATCTGCTGAAAGTTGGTAAGCACAAAATCAAATTCTTCCACATTCGTATAGGCTACCGGAGCGGTAACATTTTCCGCCATTCGGTTGATTTCGAGGTTAACCTTACGCAACGGACCATAAATTTTCCTCCAGATGATCCAAGCCAGAAATCCGGCAAAAAGAAGGGTGGAGAAGGCAAGTAAGATCATTTTATAAAACCAAGAATAAATTTCACTGTTGAATTCTGATTTTTTCACAACGGCAATAAGTTTCCAGCCCTGAGGACTCGCGTAACGAAACAGATGATATCCACTAAGCGTTTCATGGGTGAGATTAGAGTTGCTTCCCGCAGCTTTAATAATACTTAGCGGAAGTTTGCCGTCGATCACTTTTGTACTGTTACCTTGCTGATTAACCAGCAGATGATTTACTTTCATCCCGTAGGACTCCTGATTGAAGATTTTGCGAAACAAACTATAATTCGTCTCCAAATAAATATAAAGCTTATGCTGGCCCGGCACACGGACAATCCGCTGCTCCGAGAACACGAGATTGTCACCAACAGCGTACATAGTGGGGTGTGGTCCATAATAGTCAGCCCCGTTATATCGCATAAAGGACGGCAATGTACTGATATCAAAATTTCTGCGTGCGCTCATGTTGGTAAACAGAACGGGATCATCGCTGTCCGGCATAATGTAGGCTGTAAGTCCAATATAAGGGTTCGTAAAATTGACTAGATTGATCTTCTGGTTGATGGAATTCATCATTTGCGATTTGCGAAAAATTTGTTTTTCCTGAATAAATGAGGACATCTCCTGCACAATCTGACCGTCCAGAGCAAACTGCTTGGAGGCAAAATCCATATTGTCGATGGCATTCTCCAGGCTTGAGGCTTCCTGTCTCAGACTAGCGCTGATCCCGTTGCCAATTTTACCTGAAAGGATGGAGTAAATAGAGGTGTAGGTTACGAATCCTACTAAGAGAAGCGGAAGTAGTGTTCCGATTACTAGATAGATAAATAAGGTATTGCGTAAGGATTTGACAGCTGGAGTATGACTCCGCAGGGGTACTCTTACCATCTGGATTATCCTCTTCTTTCTATCTGAAAGCGTTTTATATTAATGTGAGAATACCACATTTATCCTTAATTGAATAGAATAAGGCAGAACAGCCTCCACGCCGCCCCGCCTTATTTTATAGTTACTAGCCGTGTTTATTTAACGCTTTTACGGGCCTCGAACAATTCCTCAGCCTTTTTAATCGAGAAATCCATAACTTCGGAATAACCAAGACCATTTACCTTATCATGCATTTCTTTATTCAACTTATCATATTCCGCTTGATCTTTAGCAAAGACCATTTTCCAGGAAATCTGTTGAATAACCGTACCGATTTGTTTATTCTTTTGTTCCACTGTTTTATCCATGGTTAACGGCTCTTTGCCAGTGAAGCCTTGTGGTGCTACAGCCAATAGATTGTTTTTCTCAAAATACTCCTTAGGAGTCAGAACGCCCATCTTCGCTCTCCAGTCACTATCAAGCTTGGAAGGGTTACGTTCCAGGGTTGTTGTCCACAGATTATGATCGAATGGCTCACTATTCTCTGGATTCACCATCGCCGGAACCACAAACGAGAAGTTCATTTGATTGGAGCCATAGTAGTAGTCACCACCGCCGTATTCAGCAGGAACTTGAGTATTCTGTTGATCAGTATAAGCTTTCCAACCAAAATCAGTCACTGCAGGTTTGCCGTTTGCATCAATATCCCAGGTCAGACCTTGAGGTCCGTTAGGTACTGCTGTACCACTTCCTGCAGAAATCATTGCACCTTCCGGTGTGTACATCCAGTTAATGAATTCCATAATTCTAGCAGGTTCCTTAGCTTTTGCGCCGATTGCAATAATACCGTTACCACCGTAAACATTGAAGCCTGTGGAATACATCAATTCATCTTTGAACGGAACTAGCGCAAAACCTTTACCTTCGGCTGTTCTTTCTGGTGTATTGTAGTTAGCAGCTCCTAGCCATGGGAACCAAGAGAACAATAGACGACCATCTTTGTATTTCGCTACAACATCGTCGAATTTTTGCGTCATAGAGTCCGGATCAACCAGCCCCATTTGGTTAGCTTCAAAATACAGTTTGAGCGATTTCATGTACCAGCTATCTTCGGATAAAAAGTCATAATACTTTTCTTCATCTGCCTTAACATACACAGCAGTATCAGGAATTTCGTCATAGCCCATCATGTTTGCGAACTGTTTAGCCAATGTCATTTTATAGTTGCCATCCCAATCAGACCACATCGAGAAAGCATAGGTTTTTTTGCCTTGTTCGTTCTTAGGCTCGAGCTCTTGCATTTTTTTCAGCACAGGCAGATAATCTTCAATCTTTGTAATTTCTGGCGCTCCAATTTGTTGGTAAAGATCAAAGCGCAGGTCTGGACCCCAAGTCATATCTTTTCCTTCAGAAGGTCCGGATGGGTTAGAAGCTACGCTGTTCCCCATACCAAAGACTGATGATCCACCGCCAAAAGCTACCTTTGCTTTCTCAATAGCTTTTGGGAAAGTGCTAGAAATGTCTTTTCCGTATTTGTCCAAAAGACCGTCCTGTGTCCAGTCCAAGAGCAGCTTTCCTTTGATGGCATTTGGATAGTGGTTCTTGTCGTCACCGAAAATAATGATATCTCCAAGATCACCGGAAGCCATCATTGCAGAGATTTTGGTATCTCCACCAGTCAGGTTTGAAGCTACAATGTCCATTTCAATGTTGAACTTATCCTTGATGATTTTTGCAAACCATCCGGTCTGTGGACCGGCATAGTTAGCGGTTGTTGAGAATACAGTCAGCTTCAGCGGCTTGGAATGATCAAGCGCTCCGTCATCCGGTGCTGCTGTCTCCTCCGCCGGGGCATTTGTGGCAGCCGACGTAGGTTTCTCTGTGCTCGTGTTTTTGCCCGAATTAGCCGTATTATTCCCCCCGCCACATGCTGCAAGAACGAAGACCAGGATTACGGATAGCATGACAAGCGATGCTCTTCTTAATCTCATTGCTTTATACCCTCCCTTTCATCTCTTCACTTATAGTTCAACTCTGCTTATAGCAGAGGAAAACCCAGTTCTGGTCCAGAGCGGCCACCCATCAGCCTTTAACCGCACCGATCATAATTCCTTTGACGAAAAAGCGTTGGAAGAACGGATATACGATCAAAATCGGCAATACGACGATCATCGTTACAGTCATCCGCACAGAGGTTGGAGTCTGCATATTTGCTGCACTAGCGGCCATATCTGGTGAATTACGAATTAAGGCTGCGAGCGAGCTGGATTCGTTCAAATAACGCCATAATAAGAACTGGAGCGTAAAGTATTTCGTATCTGTCATTAGAAACGCCGTATCAATAAAGGCATTCCACTGATTCACCGCTGAGAAAATCGTAATCGTAGCCAAGATAGGTGTTGTAAGAGGAACAATGATACTCCAGAACACCCGGAAGTAACCTGCTCCATCCATTGACGCCGACTCCTCAAGTGAGGGCGGAATAGCCTCGACGAAGGTTTTGACCAAAATGATATTAAAAGGAGTAATAATAGTTGGCAAAATATAAGCCAGGTAATTATTAGTCAGATGCAAGTTATGCATGGTGATATACCATGGGATCAGCCCTGCGCTGAAATACATCGTGACTACAACACTGCGGTACCAAATACTCCGGCCCCACATTTCCTTTTTGGTGAACAAGTACCCAAGAAATGCCGAAGATCCAACGGTGAGCAAAGTACCAACAACTGTTCTATAAATAGAGACTGTCGCCGCATGACCTAAACCACTGATTCTTAGAACCTTACTATAGTTATCAAAATGGATCTGCCTTGGATAAAATTTGATATACCCCGCTGCGCTAAGATCATTCGAACTGATCGTATTAATGAACAAATAGTAGAATGGATAAATGCATGACAGGGTGAACAATCCAAAGAGTGTGTAGATAATAATTTGAAAGATTAATTCTCCAGAAGTTAGTTTTTTCTTTCTCAAATGGGATCACCCCTGCCTTAAATGATAGATTCGTCACGCACCATCTTGGATAAGGTGTTTGCCGCGAACAGTAGAATTACACTGACGACCGACTTCAGCATACTGACAGCAGTGGCAAACGGAAAGTTGTTAGCGAACGCAATATTGTATACATAAAGATCCAGCACTTCTATGGAATCTTTATTCATCGCATTTTGAAAGGCAAAGTACTGCTCCATCCCGTTATTGACTAGGTTACCTATGGAGAGCAGCAGTAGGACAAAGAAGGTTGGGACAAGACCCGGAATGGTAATATGCCAGATTTTACGGAACCGGCTTGCACCATCCACCTCAACGGCCTCGTACAATTCTTGATCAATGCCTGCGATTGCAGCAAGATAGAGAATGGCACCCCAGCCTAACGATTTCCACCAATACCAAATAATCATCGTGACCCAAATATTCGAGCTGGAGGCTAAAAAGTTATAACCCTCATCAACGATTCCAAGCTGCACTAAAATATGTGTGATGACCCCGTTATCAACGGAGAACAACGAGAAGGCCAATGCATATACCAGAATCCAGCTGATAAAGTTCGGAATCGTGGTTAGCGTCTGCACCATCTTGCGATACCAGCCTGACTTAATCTCGGTCAGAAAAATCGCAAAGATCACTGGAAATATCGAGGTAATTAGTCCAAGTGAACTCATGGCAAGAGTGTTCTTCAGCACGCGCACAACCTCTGCGGTCTGTGTTGGATTGGATACAATCGTCTTGAACCATTTCAACCCGACATATGGCGTGTCAGACAACGGTATTCCGGGAATGAAATCATAAAATGCATAAATCCATCCGCTGATCGGCAGATAATAGAAAATAAAGGTGACAATAAGAAACGGAAAAGCCATGAAGAACAATTTATGTTTGTTCTTCATCTTCCAGCGGGATCGATGAACCGGATCGACGCTGGGAAGTAATTCACCAGAAGGTACCCCCATGTCGGAATCTCCTATACCCAGATTTTGATTACGTTTTCATAGTATCAGAACCTTTATGTATGGCGAGATAGAACACAGAACGGCCTCACTGGAGAACCGTCTGATGCTTGTGAACCAAATTCGCATATATTTCGACCATTTTCTACCTAATCACTGTGGGTCTAGTGATGGAGAGCCTACATGCCTTTTGGCTTATAAAAAGCGGCAGGATGACGGGAATTCCCCTCATCCTGCCGCTGAAAGAAATGGTTTCTAAGGGGCGCTTGGGAGCTATGGGCAACTAGACCCTCCTCGTTCCCTACATCAACTATGGTACGTTTTTCCTCTTCATCTGCTACATCAACTATGGTGCGCTTTGTCCTCTTCGTCCGCTACATCAACTACGGTGCGCTTTGTCCTCTTCGTCCGCTACATCAACTATGGTGCGCTTTGTCCTCTTCGTCCGCTCCATCAACTATGGTGTGCTTTGTCCTCTTCGTCCGCTCCATCAACTATGGCTCGCTTTGTCCTCTTCGTCCGATACATCAACTACGGTGCGCTTTGTCCTCTTCATCTGCTACATCAACTATGGTGCGCTATGTTCTCTTCTTCCGTTATGGTTTTTCACACTTCATAGTTTTGGCATCGGACCCAGATGCACTTATTTCCCGAATTCAGCGTTTTTCGTCGTATTATTGGACTCAGGTGCAGCTATTCACTCAAATATAGTCCAAATGCGAGCATATGCATGCCGATAAGAGCTATACAGTCCGAAACTACGGCAAAGTAGCTCAAAAATCAGCAATAGCGACTATACGGTCCGCAACACTCCTCGAATCATTCTTAGGCGCACTTCTATCGAGAATCCATCATCTTTGTTCGTACTGTCGGACCCAGATGCACTTATTTCCCGAATTCAGCGCTTTTCCTCGTGTTATCGGACTCAGGTGCAGCTATCCACTCAAATATAGTCCAAATACGAGCATATGCATGCCGATAAGAGCTATACAGTCCGAAACTACGGCAAAGTAACTCAAAAATCAGCAATAGCGACTATACGGTCCGCAACACTCCTCGAATCATTCTTAGGCGCACTTCTATCGAGAATCCATCATCTTTGTTCGTACTGTCGGACCCAGATGCACTTATTTCCCGAATTCAGCGCTTTTCCTCGTGTTATCGGACTCAGGTGCAGCTATCCACTCAAATATAGTCCAAATACGAGCATATGCATGCCGATAAGAGCTATACTGAAGCTAGAATAAAAAGTGGACAGTAGTTAACAGACTGGCGATAATGAGTCCACGGAGGTGTGTTCACATGGGAGAACATCGACAACGGTATAACGAAGAATTTAAAAAACAGACAGTGCAGTTCATTCAAGAGCAAACAAAGACAGTGGGCGACTTGGCGGAAGAGCTCAACATCCCAAAAAGTACCCTGCATCAATGGATGAGCCAGTATCGAGAACTAAAGAATGAACCGGCAGCTAGCGTGGATCGAGTACGGGAACTCGAGGCACAGTTGAAAGAAATGAGCCGTCAACTTCAAGAAAAAGATAACAAGATTGCTGATGTGGAAGAGGAATTAGCGATCGTAAAAAAAGCAGTGCACATCTTCAGCAAACCAAGGAACTGAGATTCCAGTTTATTGAAAAACATCGCTCCGAGTTTCTCTTGGAGAAGATGTGCATGACCCTACATGTGTCACGGAGCGGGTACTACAAGTGGCGGACAGAAAAAAACAGTACGCATATGCTTCGTAAGGCTGCGATAATGAAGCGAATTCAGTATCATTTTGCAGACCATCAAAAGCGGTATGGGAGTCCGAAGATCACTCGCCTGTTGCATCAAGAAGGTTATACCGTTACCGAACGCACGGTGAGTGTGTACATGCGACATATGAAGCTTCGCTCCATTGTCTCCAAAACGTATCGCGTACAGACCACCGACTCCAATCATGACCATCCGATTGCCCCGAATACGCTGAACCAGCAATTTAAAATACTCAAACCCAATTCAGTATGGGTTACCGACATTACGTACATTCCTTGCCGGGGAGGGCGCTTGTACCTGGCTAGTGTGATGGACCTTTGCACGCGTGAAATCGTGGGGTGGCGCTTGGAGAACCATATGGAAACTAGCTTAATTTCGGGCGCCTTACAAGATGCTTACGAAGCTAAACAACCGGAAAAGGGTCTATTACATCACTCCGATAGAGGTTCTCAATATACTTCTCATGAATACACGAAGCAGTTGAAAGCGTATGGCATGGAGTCCAGCATGAGCCGCAGAGGTAACTGTTATGATAACGCCTGTATCGAGTCGTGGCACAGCATTTTGAAAAAGGAGCTCATTTATTGTAATCCACGATTCAAAACTAAGGAGCAAGCCTACCAGACACTTTTTCAATATATTGAGTTTTATTATAACCGCAAGCGAATGCATGGCGCGCTGGGGTATCTTTCTCCAGTTCGTTTTGCTGAGCAATTGACTAGAATGTCTGTTGCGTGACTGTCCACTTTCTTGACAGAGGTCCACACAGTCCGAAACTACGGCAAAGTAACTCAAAAATCAGCAATAGCGACTATACGGTCCGCAACACTCCTCGAATCATTCTTAGGCGCACTTCTATCGAGAATCCATCATCTTTGTTCGTACTGTCGGACCCAGATGCACTTATTTCCCGAATTCAGCGCTTTTCCTCGTGTTATCGGACTCAGGTGCAGCTATCCACTCAAATATAGTCCAAATACGAGCATATGCATGCTGATAAGAGCTATACAGTCCGAAACTACGGCTAAGTAGCTAAAAAATCAGCAATAGTGACTATACGGTCCGCAACACTCCACGCATCATTTTTTGGCACACTTCTATCTAGAATCCATCATCTTTGTTCGTACTGTCGGACCCAGATGCACTTATTTCCCGAATTCAGCGCTTTTCCTCGTGTTATCGGACTCAGGTGCAGCTATCCACACAAATATAGTCCAAATACGAGCATATGCATGCCAATAAGAGCTATACAGTCCGAAACTACGGCAAAGTAACTCAAAAATCAGCAATAGCGACTATACGGTCCGCAACACTCCTCGAATCATTCTTAGGCGCACTTCTATCGAGAATCCATCACATTTGCTCAAGCTATTGGACTCATTCTTGGGTTCATCGCATTCCCTCATACTATCGGACCCAGATGCACTTATTTCCCGAATTCAGCGCTTTTCCTCATGTTATCGGAATCAGGTGCAGCTATCCACACAAATATAGTCCAAATACGAGCATATGCATGCCGATAAGAGCTATACAGTCCGAAACTACGGCAAAGTAGCTCAAAAATCAGCAATAGCGACTATACGGTCCGCAACACACTTCATGCAGCGAAATCAGGCACACTTCTATCGAGAATTCATCGCATTCACTCATACAGTCTGACTCATTCTTGGATCCACCGCATTCCCTCCTGCTATCGGACTCATTCTTGGATTCATCGCATTCCCTCATGCCGTCGGATCCAGATGCACTTATTTCCAGGATTCATCGCATTTACTCATCCTTCAACGCAGCTCCCTTACTTCGAGGGTTCATGCTCATTTGTACTCCCAACCACACATAAAAAAGCAGCCTCTCAAATGAGAAGCTGCTCCATCACTTTACAACCATAGTTTGTTTACACCAATCACTGCATTCCGTATAATACGCACTAATTTCCGCTCATTATTCGAATGCCCAACGTCTTCTGCCACAGCCTAATGCCCGGGCGTCTGAACTTCCCCCTCCGCGGAGGCATCCATTTTCTGACGCCCCATAAAAAAGGAAGCCAGCAAAGCTAATGCAGCTGGAATAACCGCCCAAGCGAAGGTGTTCGCAATGGAAGAGGAAAGTCCCTCTGTAATTTTGCTCAAAATTTCCGGTGGAATGAGTGCTCTAGTCTCAGGCGACAACAGGGAATGCGGATCTTTAAAATCCATAACCCCAGCAGCCCCCGCAGAAGCAGCTCCTCCTCCATTTGCTGTGAGCAACTTAGTTAGACTGCCCGAGAAATAATGGCTTTGAATAATGCCAAATGTGGTAATTCCAATGGTCATGCCAAGCGAACGAATGAAATTCAGTGTTGCGCTGGCGGAGCCGCGTTGCTGCGCAGTCAGACCATGAATAGCTGCTGTGCTTAACACAGAGAAGGAAGCGCCGATGCCCAATCCGATTAAAATCATGTACAAGGTAACCAAGAGACGTGAAGCTTCCGGAGTAAGCGTTGCTACCAGTCCTGTGCCGATCACCAAAAGTACAAACGTAGGTATCAGCAGATTGCGGTAACTGGTTTTTGCCATCAGGAATCCTCCCGTTGTGGCGGTAATTACTGAGCCGACCATCATCGGCAGCAGGACAAGTCCTGAATTGGTAGCCGAACCCCCTAATACACCTTGGATAAAGATCGGGATATATACGGAAGCCACGATAAATGCAGCACCGCTAAATAGCGCGCACAGAATGCTGACGGCGTACAGTCTTTTTTTGAATAAAGCAAAGGAAATGATCGGCTCTTTCGCTCTCGTCTCCACAAAAAGGAACACTGCCGCCAATATAGCAAAAGCTGCAAATAAGCCGAGGATCATCGATGAGCCCCAAGCGTACTCTTTTCCACCCAGCTCCAACGCAAACATTAAGCAGATGACAGAGCCCAGCAGTGTGCCCGCACCCAGCCAATCAATAGGTTGTTTAGAATGCTCGTGTGATTCTTTATAAAAGAATACGACCATCACAAAAGCCAACAGTCCAAGCGGCAAGTTAATATAAAATATCCACTGCCAAGCAATATGATCGGTGATATACGCGCCTAGCAATGGACCAAAAATACTTGATAATCCAAACACCGCACCAAATGCACCGCCCAGCTTTCCCCGTGTCTCCAGTGGTACGGCGTCGAACATTATGGCAAAAGCAATCGGCACTAGCGCGCCGCCTCCAATTCCCTGAACCGCCCGATAAGCAGCCAACTTAGTAATTGTCTCTGCCGTCCCGCAAAGCGCCGAACCTGCCATAAATACAATAATCCCAAAAATAAAAAACTTTTTACGCCCATACATATCAGACAGCTTGCCAAAGATAGGCATCCCCGCCATCTCAGCTACGAGATAAGCTGATGTTACCCAGACAAATTTGTCCATACCGCCTAGTTCCCCAACAATATTGCCCATTGCTGTAGCAACGATGGTGCTGTCCATGGAGGCCATCAGTATTCCTAACAGCAGACCTGCGATAACAATGCCCAGATTGGGCGCTTTGGCAGCACTCATTTATTCCACTCCCCATTGTCAAAAGATCTATAACTATGTGTTACAACTTCACTTGATGCCTCACTATTGCATTCTTGTGAATCTCCAAAACACTACGGTATTCCACAGTATCAATCTCACAGTCCACACCGATGATTACCCGATCTCCTCTGACAATATTTGCTTTTGTATTATTCAGCTCTATCGTATCGCCTTCAATGAGCCCAGCCTCAAAAAGCACTTTAGGATTCTGCTTCATCAAATGCAGGAATTTTCCGGTCTTGCTTTTTTTGATCGTTAAAGCACTGCCTCCAACCTCTTTCGCTCTACTTATTCCATATAAATTGATCTCCAGTTGCTCCGCACTTAGCAGTCCTGCCACATTGAGAGCGCCCGAAATACGCAGATGTTCACCTTCACAATCACCATTGACCTCCAAATTACCATTAAGATGAATATCGTCGATTTTTACGGAGGTTGCTTTAATTTCACCCTGACCCCGCAAGGAATCCCCTTCAAGATTACCCAAAAGTGTCATCTCACCGGTTATTTTCATTTTGGTCATTAGCAGGTTTCCATCTACTCTGGCATTTCCAGTCAGGCTCAGCTTCTCACAATCTACATCACCTGCAAAATGACCTTCCCCAGTAACTTTAATGTCCCGAAAGAAGCCTCCCGCTGAGGTCGTTGTGCCTATTATTTTCAAATTACTCCGAGTTGTTTCTTCAGTCACTGATCTTCTCCACCTTTCCAACCTTTGCTTCTGGATGTACTGTGATCTGATCACGATACTCTATCCGTTCGATAGTACAGCCTGGCCCTACAATCACAATATTGCCCCTGATAACATCCGCTATTGTATACTCTAAATCAATAAAATCTCCTTCAATAGTCCGAGCCCGCAGCTCCGATCTTAATTTAGGGATGATTCCACTTAACATTTTGCTCCAGACTCCACTATTCGTTTGCCGGATCACTAGACTCTCCACACCAATTTCATGCGCCTTTCCCTGCCCTTGCAGTTTGAAGTCTACATGTCCTGCACTAAGTAAACCTCCGACACTAAAGCTTCCTTCCCCCGCAAAATCCTCAAGCTCACAATCACCCTTGATATTCAGCATTCCATGAAGAGTGCAACTTTCTCCCCGAAAGCTCTCACCGACAGTAATCATTCCATCCACCTTTAGGGAGTTAAAACGCAAATGTCCCAGCACTTTCATCGTCCCATTGCATTCCGCTTCTTCCGCCGAGAGATCATTCTTCAAATTCATATGCCCATTTCCTTTAAAAATTCGCGTCACGATGGGTCCCGTTACTTTGCCTACACCATCGATTTGCACACTGTTATAAGTACCTCCTGCCCCCCCGCTGACTCCGTTTATAATCAGATCCGGCAGCTGTCGTTTATCCATTACAGTAACCCCCTATTCAACAAGCTTAAAAGCAAGCTTACCTTTCAATTGTTCTATTACATCTGCACTGAGTATTTTACTGACCAGCTTTACCCCTTCATCGAACCATAACTCCGCTGGTGCCTGAGCCAGAATAAAGGATGACACCCCCATTTTGCGGATAAAAAACAACTCCCAGCTGTCACTCTCAAGATTGGAGGCTTTATTCATTAAGGTTCGAAACAGGAGCTCTGCTTCCTCCATATTCATCTCCCCTGCACTAAGCAGGCGGTCTACAGCCAATAAATAAGTGAGCTGATCGAAGCTATATCCATTCTTGACACCAAGCCTCTCTCCAAATTTCCCCAGTGTCACTGACGAAACAATGTTACGTTCTATAATTTCCGCAGCAGATACACTTACTCTGTCAAAAGAAGCCTTATCTGATAGCTTATCAGCCATTTCATCCAAAGAAAGTCCATCTTTCATATTCACAATATTATCGATACGGGACAAGATCATGTCTTTTGGAAAAAAAGTCTCCTGTCCAGTAAACGTAGATTTACGGATAAACCATTCCTCTGGAATCAACTGCTTCCGCTTCCAGCGGTACAATTGCCCATAGGATATACCGGTTAATTCCAATAGCTGCTTCTTCGAGATCAAATCCTCTTCCATGCTTATCACTCCTTGAAGCCATCGTAACATAACACTGTTACGTTGTAAAACCAATAAAATAAACTCACCTCATACCTACCTACGCTAGTGACCATCGAGTCCTAACGTCTCCCCCAAAGATTTTAAAGCATACCTTAAGAGCAGACCTCCGTCTTGAGAAGGATTTAACGGTTATTCACTATTTTTCCCACAAAAAAAGACTGCCCCCGCCGCTTATAAATGGCAGCATGGAACAGCCTTCTCTTAGAATGATTTTTACGAACTGCTAATCTTACTGAACAAAAGTATAATGTGCTGAATCATATTGCGGGCCGGATTTCTCATAAGTGAACCAGTACTCAATACTGCTGCCAGCGCTTAATCCACTCACCGTCTGCTTCCATGTTCCTGAGTTATTAGTCATCCGGTAATTAAGCTGGGAACCACCGCTAATCTTGTAATGTACATCTACATAAAGAGCACTGGTTACAGGTGTAATATAGATACTCGCCTCTGTAGCAGAAAGTCTCGTTACCCCTGCTGTAAAGTCAGCCGTCACATGATCACCGCCTCCGCTGCCTCCAGTGGAATTAGTAGTAACTGTTGCGGTATTACTAGCGGAGGATAAATTACCTGCTGCATCCGTAGCTTTTACTGTAAACGTATAGGCTGTGCTTGGAGTAAGTCCACTAACAGTCCCCCACAGTGGACACCTGCTGTGTTCCGCGATAAACAATATAACCTGTAACGCCAACATTATCGGTAGAAGCGGACCAGGTTAAGCTAACTCCTGTATCCGTCTTACTGGTTACCGTTAGATTAGCGGGAGCGGTTGGCGCGGTTGTATCCCCAGTATTACCACCACCCGTCAAATATTGACCTGTGAATGGATTAAACCGGTGCAGGGACATTATTAACCAGCCTGTGCTGGAAACACAGTTTTGCTGCGCCATCACCCAATAACTGTTGCTGGACCCTTTCAGCGAGTAGGGAATACCCCCGAGCGAAGCACCGCTTGTGCCTTGTTTTTTAATAATCTCTGTATTAATGGCGTCTGCCTTTGAGGCATTGCCTTGCAGATAATAAGCGAGTGACATGAATGCGCTTCCTTCAAACCATACGTCAGCACCCGTATTGCCAATTTGATTTCCGTTATCGTCATACGCCGGCAATACTTCGTCTGTCCAGTCAAAATCGTATCCGGTGAGCGTATTCCCAGCATCATTGTAAGTAAGCGTCTGCTTGTAACGCGGATTTGCTAGTGTTCCCGGGGTGCCGGAGGCATTTTCCACATAGGTTAAGCTTGCGCCGTAGTTATGGGCCCCGGATACGCCTAAAGCTAACACTCCCCAAGGGTTCACGTCTAAAGGTATTTTGGGGTCGATCAGATTTGTATCGTTTTTCCAGCCCCCCTTGAAACGTTTGACAGTGTCATCCCACACATAATTATCCAGGAAGGTTTTGACTCCAGAAGCCGCACTGTTATAAGTGGCTGCCTTTGAGGAATCCACCGAAGCATAATACTGCAATACCCGGTAAATATCGATATTGTGCTCGGTTGAGCTCCAAGGCTCATCGGAATTACTCCAACCACTCCATCCTCCTGCAATACTGCCATTAGCCTTTTTATACTGTAAACTCCAATCGAGTGCTTTAAGTGCCATCGGACGATACCGTGTATCATTATATTGCTTCTCATAAGCCATAGCAGCCATTGCCATCCATACAACGGGTCCCACATGTTTACGGATTTCTTCTCCGAAGCCGTTGTTATACCAATAAGAATTCAGCCAGAAGCCGGAAGGATCTTGAATGTCCCGCATTTTGTTCAAAACCTGCTCTGCCCGCGTCCGTTCACCCTTTACAATAAAGGCGATAGCTGCAACCGCTTGATCATACGTGTATACAATCTGTTTGGGGTTGTTTGGTCCCCAGAAATCTTCAAAGCTATCTACCAGTCCCTCAAAAGCATACCCCGCTGTTGCATCCTGCTGGGCTTTCAACCAGATTAAAGCACGATTTGAAGCGTCACTTGCAGCATCTGCATTCGCTTTTCCACCAAAGGGTAGAGCTACCCCAAGCACCAGCAAACTTGTCATTAAGATCGAAAACAGCTTCCTCATCTTCATAACTTTCCTCCTCTTAATCATGATGAACTAGGCAATGAGAGTTCTTTGAAGCATAAAAACTAAAGCGTTTTCAAACAGCAACAACAGGGACTTTTGAATATTTCACCATGGTAATTGTCCTCATTTTCAGGCTTAGAAACCCGTTCGTCAACGATTTTATGTAAATTTTTAACTAAATGAGGCGAAACAACCAAAATTGCCATTTGAGAAACCATACGAAAGACCAGCATATTTTTTATGAATTCATATTTATGAAGGCAAAACAAAAAGAGCAGACAGCTCCTTTATAAGGATTCTATCTGCTCTTTACTATTTATCTCTATACTATTCTGCTTTATCTTCGCCAGCAGTTTCAGCTGCAGCGGGTTCAGCAGTATCTTCTTCTGTTGGCTCTTGCGCTGCTGGAGGTGAAATACGGACAATCAAAGTGTCCTCAGGCGTTAATACTTCCCAGCCTTCATGCTTCGGCAAATCAGATACCAGCAATTGATCACCAATATCTAGTCCACTGATATCCACTTCAAAGGATGCAGCTATTTTATCTGGAAGTGTGCGAATATCCAGCTCATGCAATTCAATTTGTTGCACGCCGCCGCTCTTCACACCTACTGGTTCACCTGTAAAGTGGAACGCTACTTTTGTATCCAATTTGGCCTTCATATCAATCTGCTGAAAATCAATGTGCAGCAGTTGTTTAGAGATTGGCTGACGTTGGATTTCTTGAATAACCACGTTCTTTTTGCCCGAGTCTGGCAATTCCAAAGTAAGAACAGCCCGTGGGTTGCTGGCTAAAATACCTGAAATTGTCTTAGCATCCGCTGTAAAGGACTGGCTATCTGAACCTGCACCGTACACGACTACCGGTACAAAGCCTTTTCTGCGCTGTGAAGAAGTCGAGCCGGATCTTTCTGTCAAACGTACTGTTGTATTCACGATGATTCCTCCTAAGTAGGGATTTTATACTAGACCGATTAGATATGTACGCCTAACCTAACCACTCTCTAATTACCCCATTGACCTGGCTTTGAAACCTCTCAAGACTTTTGAGCCTAGGTAAAAATAAGGTCAAATTGTATTATTATACAATTCAACATTAATTATTCATGACTTAGGAGTAAATCATTACTATATTTGTGACAACTATTAAACTAAATGACAAGCTACAAAATGGTTACTGCCAACATCACGAAATACCGGGATTTCAGATCTGCAAACCTCTTGCGCAAAGGGACAACGGGTATGGAATTTACAGCCAGAAGGCGGGTTTACCGGACTCGGAATATCTCCCTTAAGTACAATTCTTTCCCTTTTCAGCTTTGGAATAGGAATCGGAACAGCCGACAGCAGCGCTTTGGTATACGGGTGGAGCGGATTCTTAAACAGTTCATCTCTTGAAGCCGTCTCCATCATAGAGCCCAGATACATGACACCGATTCTTGAACACAAATGCTCCACAACACTCAGGTCATGGGAGATAAACAAATACGTTAACCCTCGACTCTGCTGGAGCTTACTAAATAAATTAATAATCTGTGCTTGGATGGAAACATCCAGTGCTGAAACTGGTTCGTCTGCAATGATCAGCTCAGGATTCAAAACAAGCGCACGGGCGATCCCGATCCGCTGCCGCTGCCCCCCGGAGAATTCATGCGGAAAGCGATCAATATGATAAGAAGATAAACCGCAAGCTGCTAGCGCTTCAAGCACCAGATCTCGCACCTCGGACCTTGAGCATAAACCATGATCCAGTAAAGCTTCACCAATGGCATCTCCTATACGAACCCGTGGGTTAAGAGAGCTATAAGGATCTTGAAAGATCAACTGCATTTGGGGTCTAATATTGCGCAATTCAGCGGGAGACAGGGAGTGAATGTCTATCCCTTTGAATTTGATCTCACCTGCCGTTTTATCCGTTAGCCGTAAAATCGTCCGTCCGACTGTACTTTTGCCGCTCCCAGATTCCCCTACAAGCCCAAACGTCTCCCCAGGTTGAAGGGTAATGCTAATATCGTCAACAGCCTTTACATGCCCAACGGTTCGGTTAAGGAGCCCCTTAGTAACAGGGAAATATTTCTTTAAATGATTGACCTCAAGCAGTGCCTCAGGCATGAACAACCGCCTCCTCATACAACCAGCAAGCTACCTTTTGTCTGCTGGCCACCTCTTTAAGCCGGGGCTGCTGGCTGACACATACAGGCATGCAATGCTCACAGCGGTCATGAAAATAACAAGAGGGCACCAGCTCAAGCGGATTTGGCACTTGACCTGGTATGGAATACAGCTCATCCTGTCGCTGATTGATTACCGGCTTCGATTTGAGCAGCCCTTTTGTATAGGGATGTTTGGGGTTGTTGAACAATTCAACAACCTCCCCCTCCTCCACAATCTTTCCGGAATACATAACAATCACATAATCGGCCATCTCTGCCACTACGCCAAGATCATGGGTGATTAGTAGAATGGACATGCCCGAGCTATCTTTAATTTCACGCAGCATATCCAGAATTTGCGCTTGAATCGTTACATCCAGCGCCGTAGTCGGTTCATCAGCAATCAAAAGTTTTGGACTGCAGGCAATGGCAATAGCAATCATGATCCGCTGCAGCATACCTCCACTTAATTCATGCGGGTAACTATCAGCAATTTGCTCTGGTCGTGATATGCCTACCTGCTTAATCAGTTCAATCGCCCGGATACGCGCCTGTTTCTTGTTCATCTTCAGATGTACAATCAGCGGCTCCATGATTTGCTCACCGATCTTGATTACAGGATTAAGGGAGGACATGGGCTCCTGAAAGATCATCGCGATCTCATTCCCGCGGATGGTTCGCAGTGTGTTTTTGTCCATTTTCAACAAATCTTCACCCTGAAAATCAATTTTCCCTTGGGCTACCTTGCCCCCTGGTTCCTCGACAAGTCCCATGATGGACATCGCAGTCACGCTTTTGCCGCAGCCTGATTCTCCAACGATACATACCGTCTCTCCCTCGCGAACACGGAAGCTTACATCATCAACGGCTTTCACTTTTCCTTCTTCCGTGAAGAAGTATGTACTTAGACCGTCTATATTCATTAAATCACTCATCTGAGGGTCACCTACCTCTTCTGTTTAGGATCAAGCACGTCCCGGAGTCCGTCACCAAAGATATTGATCGCGATCACTGTCGCAAAAATCGATAACCCTGGTGGAATCCACAGCCACGGCCGATCCTGAAAGTCGATCATATTATTCGCAGCATCAATCATATTGCCCCAGGTTGGAGTTGGCGGCATAACACCTAGCCCAAAAAAGCTAAGAACCGATTCACTCAATATAGCGCCACCGATGTTAAGGGTAGCCATAACGATCAGCAACGGAACGATATTCGGCAGCAAATGATTAAATAATTTACGCCGATCACGGAGGCCTAATACTACCGCCGCCTGCATAAACTCACGTTCTCGCAGACTAAGCATTTGACCCCGTACCATACGTGCCATACCCGGCCAGCTCACAATACTAAGCATCAGCATAACGATATACATCCGATAATCCGTTGGAATCTTCCACTCCGATAATAACGCACCAAAAATAAAGAGCAGTGGCAGACTCGGGACCGTCAATAAAAGATCCGCAATCCGCATAATGATTTGATCGGCAATACCGCGGTAATACCCAGCAATAGCCCCCAAAAGAGCACCGATAAACACCGAAAGAACCATTGATGCTAGTCCTACGGTCAGTGAAATGCGCCCCGCCTGCATTACCCGGGTCAGAATATCTCTGCCCAATGCATCAGTGCCCAGCCAATGCTTCATATTGGGTGCCTTGTTCATCATAGCCATATTAATTTTGTTATCCGTATAAGGTGAGAACAGCGGACCAATAAAACAAAGCGCAAACATAAAGATCACCACCACAAATCCGGATACCGCCAGCTTGTTCTTCAGCAACCTCCGCATGGATTGCCGGAATAAAGAGGATTTTCCTTTGGTGGTCTGCGGCTTCGCGATCCCAGCTACATTACTTTGAACTGCCACGTCAGCTTCCTCCTCTCTATAGCCGAACTCTAGGATCGGCAATCCGGTACAAAACATCCGAAAGCAACGTTCCTATGACGGTAAGTATGGCAATAAACATCGTAAAGCCCATCAGCAAAGGATAATCCCTTAGTCCGAAGGACTGCATATACAGTTGGCCAATCCCAGGCCAATTGAATATTTTCTCAATAATAAGTGATCCGCCAAATAGTGCTGGAAGCTCAAAACCAACCAGTGTAATTGCGGGCAGCAAGGCATTACGTAAGGCGTGTGTAAAGAGCACCTTGCGTTCTTTTAGGCCTTTGGCGCGTGCCGTACGGATATAATCCTGTTTTAAGACATCAATCATATTGCTGCGGAAATAACGGGTGAGCGAACCTAATCCCAGAAGGGTCATAACTACAACCGGAAGGGTCATATGCATTACGATCTCCTTAAAGTAAGCCA
Source organism: Paenibacillus sp. FSL R5-0928 (assembly GCF_037970385.1). Lineage (NCBI taxonomy): Bacteria > Bacillati > Bacillota > Bacilli > Caryophanales > Paenibacillaceae > Paenibacillus > Paenibacillus sp. FSL R5-0928. Next base: position 4,749,548 of record NZ_CP150225.1, read on the forward strand.
AACCCGTAGCATTACTACCCGTGGTGATTATTCCACCTGGAGGCAGCCACTTGAGATCGACGGCCAGGATTTTGATCAGGAATAAGCCTATAAAAAATGACGGCAGCGACATTGCTGCAAATATAGCGATCATCACGAGTGTATCGAACCAGGAATATTGCTTATAGGCAGAGATGACGCCAATAATGACCGCAATCACCCACGTTAGAAACGTAGATACGGCAGCCAGCAAAAAGGAATTCCAAATATAATCATTAAAAAGCTGCAGCACAGGCTTTTGTTGGGCTAAGGAATACCCGAAATCACCATGCAGCGCATTCTTCATCCAGATCCCATACCGTTCAAGCACAGGCTTGTTTAAGCCGTAGATTTCACGAAGCTCAGCTTTGCGTTCAGCGGTCAATTTAATATTTCCGGTTATGAAATCACCGGGAGTTGAAGCATACAGACAGAAGATCAATAATGATGCCGCAAATAAGATGATGACCATGTACAACAGTCTTTTCGATAAATAAGCGCTCATGACAGACTCCTTATGATTCGTCCCCTGCCCTTGAATCCAGTCAGGGCAGGGGACACTGGTTTATTTATTTCAGGCTCCAAGTTGGCAGACTGCCAGCAAGACCGATGAACGGGCTGACCGATAGATTCTCAATACGTCCGTTATAGGCGTATACCGTCTTTTTGTAACTTGTGAAAATAATAGGCAGTTCATCATTGAAAAGCTGATACAGCTCTTTATATACCGCTTTGCGTGCCTCAATATCAGTAGTGGCCAAGGCTTTGTTGTACAGCTCTAGGAATTTCGGATTGTCATAATCCGTGATTTCTCCATCGAAGAATTGCATGAACCCGTCAGACGGATCAGTCAACATGCTTGTGGAGAAGGATACGAGATCGTAGTCCCCACCTTCTACTTTCGATACCAGTGAGTTAAAGTCTGCGAAAACCTCAGGCTGGAATTCGATACCCAGCGCTTCAAAATTCTCTTTAGCTACAGCGATGAAAATATCTGTGTTTTTGCTCTTCGAACCGAGGTAATGGATGCTCAGCGGTTTGCCATCTTTTTCACGGATCCCCCCCGCGCCTACCGTCCAGCCAGCTTCATCGAGCAATTGTTTTGCTTTTTCCGGATCATATTTGTAAGGATTAATACCTTCCTCAGTGTAAGACCAGGAAATCGGCGATGCCGGGATGTTGGCAATAGAACCTGCACCTTGTGCTGCATCCACATAAATACTCTGACGATCCAAACCGTACACAATAGCTTGACGTACAAGCTTATCCTTGAGCTGCTCATGCTTGAGGTTAACTTGCAAGTAACCATAGGTACTTGGAGTGTATGGAATAATATTCACAAAACCAAGTGCTTTCAGCTTCTCGATATTCTCGTCTGTCGCACTAAAGGAAGCGTAGTCCACTTCACCAGTTTCTACGAACTGCCATACGTCGCCTTCCGTAGTTTTGTAGATGAAATGCTCCGTCTTTGGTTTACCTTTGAAATAATTCTCATTCGCTACAAAACGCACTTCTTGACCTGGAATAAATTTCTCCAGCTTGTAAGGTCCATCGCCAAGTGGCTTCTCATGCAGCTTTTTAATGTATTCAAGATTTCCAATTTTATAGTCCTTGCCATAGTAAGCTTTCGATAGTACATTCGAGCCGAGCTGTACCAGCGCTGTTGCGTTTGGTTGCTCAAGGGTTGCTGAGATCGTCTGTGGATCAATTACTTTAATGCCCTCAACTGTAGGGGATGTACCTTCCTTATAGGCTTTGCCGCCTTTAACATTTAGCGATGGAAGCTGGGAGCTACCGTCATACGATTTGTCGTATTGGATCGTCCATGTAAATGCCACATCATCCGCTGTTAACGGTGAACCGTCGCTGAATTTCAAATCTTTTCTCAAGTGGAACGTGTATGTAAGCTGATCATCTGAAACATCCCAGCTCTCCGCAAGCTCCGGCGTTGGAACACCTTTGTCATCAACAGTTACGAGAGAAGCGTATAGCAGTAAAGAGACATTGCCATCATAACCACTTTGTTGAAAATAAGGAGTGAACGCTCCGCTTGGGTCCGTAAGCCCGACGATAATGGTATCTGTACGTTTCTGGGCCACCGCTGGAAGTTTGGATAAATCCGTGGCAGTAAAAGGTTCGCTTAGAGCACCCGCAGGAACAATCTCTGGTGCAGTGGTTGCTTCCACGTTGGTTGAATTGGAGCCTGCAGCCGCATTGTTTGCGGATGAGGATTCGTTATTACTGTTGTTAGCGCAAGCAGAAAGTAACAGTGACCCCGTAAGCAGTAATGAAGTGATTACAATCGCATTTTTTCTCATGTACCTATCTCCCTTTTCTCTCTGATAGAATAATAACTATAATTCCTACCCGTTAAGTATGAATAACATCTGATGTTCATTATAGAAAGGTTTTCGAGTTCTGTAAAGAGAGAACTTCAAAAAAATTCTCCATAAACAGAATTAGGCGATAATTAAAACAAATAAAAAAGCCAAAACCCCTCTCTGCATAAGAGAAGCCCTGGCTTTCAGACGGTTATTTTTTTTCAAAATCATTATTTCAAATACTCGAATAGCTGCTCATTCATCCGATGAATACCTTCAAGACGCAGACTGTATCCGGTGACATTCTCTCCTTCAATATAGGCATGAAGCAAACCTGCACAACGAAGATTAAAAATATGATCATGCACAATCCCCTTCGAGATCCCCGCATGCTTAACAATTTCGGTAAACGTCTTACGGCCATCACTAAGGGCTTGGAGGATTTTTAGCCGGCTTTTTTCACTCAGACTACGGATCGCTCTGTACATAAAAGGGGAGATTTCCTCATTCTCCATCGATATCCACGCCGCATAATGGCAGATCGTTAATTCCCCATAGCAATAGATAATATTAGCAGGCTGAAAATGATACTGTGGAATCAGTACGAGCTTCTTAAGCCCATCCGTAGGCATGAAGTAAAATCCGTTGGTCGTCTTGTTCACGAAATCCGCAGTGTCCAGTTCATTAAGCTCCGTGTTCTTCGAATCCGCATGCTGCTGCAGTTTGCTCAAAATCGCAGGATTGCATTGGCTAAAGTACTGGCGGTTCCACTCGGAAAGTAAAAATACTACGCGGTTACGGTAATCCTCCATATGGCTTGGAAATACCTTTACATATTTTGATAAGGTCTCATATAACTCACCAACCGATAACCGTTCAATCCAGTTCAACACACTGTCTACATCATCCTTAAATGGACAACAGTAAATGAGCAGATTCAACATTTTCCACTCATTGTTTAGTTCGGTTTCTTTCAGACGGGATAACAGCTCTTCACTGAGCGTGCTTTCAATTTCATTAGCCCACGCTACCCCTAAATCAATCTTCTTATAGGATTTTTTGCAGAGATAAGTATGTAAGCTGTTCAACAATTCATAAATCGATCCAAATTCAACCTCAACCTTGTATTCCACAATGATTCCTCCTGCTAGCGGTTCTTTTCAGTAGTGAGATATTCTCTTAATCTTATTGTATTATCCTGAGAATACGCAAGCTACTCTATAAACGGGAGTGTATAAAAATTCATTAGCTGCTGTTTCAGCACCGAATTTTCTGCATTTCACGTTGATTTAGCTGTCATTTCCGCGAGCGTGGGCGCTATAGGACACAGCTGAGCTTGTGCTAATAGCGTCTGCCGTAGGCTTCAGCGCGAGTTCAGGACTCTGCGCTATCGGACACAGTTGACCTTATTCTAATAGCGTCTGCTCGATCCGCAGGCTTCAGCGGAAGATCAGGACTCTACGCTATCGGACTCAGTTGACCTTGTGCTAATAGCGTCTGCTGGGTCCGCAGGCTTCAGCGGGAGATCAGGACTCAGCTCTATCGGACTCAGTTGACCTAATTCGCAGTATTATCTCCTTTTCAGCATGCTATCGGACTCCATAGGCACTATGGGCATTAAAAATACCTATTTCGTGCCTATTCCAAAGGAATAGCTGCTCTGGTGTCCGAAAATTTACTCAAACGGCTAAATATGTGCAAATAGCGTCTGCTGGGTCCGAAAGCATCAGTGGGAAATTAGAACTCTGGTCCGAAAGGTTCTACGGAGGATTAGGATCCTACGCTATCGGAAACCTATCGGACACGTTGACCTTATTCGCAGTATTATCCTTTTTTTGCGTGCTATCGGACTCCATGGGTGCTATTGGCATAAAAAACACCTATTTCGTACCTATTCCAAAGGATTAGCTGCTATGATGTCCGAAAATTTACTCAAAAGACTAAAAATGTGCAAATAGCGTCAGCTGGGTCCGAAAGCATCAGTGAGGAATTAGGATTCTGGTCCGTAAGCTTCTGCGGAGAATTAGTATCCTACGCTATCGGACACAGTTGACGTTATTCGCAGTATTATCCCATTTTTTGTGTGCAATCGGACTCCATAGGCGCTATTGACACTATAAATGCCTATTTCGTGCCTATTCATAAGGAATAGCTGCACTGGGGTCCGAAACTTTGCTCAAACGGCTAAATATGTGCAAATAGCGTCTGCTGGGTCCGAAAGCATCAGTGAGGAATTAGGATTCTGGTCCGTAAGCTTCTGCGGAGAATTAGGATCCTACGCTATCGGACACAGTTGACGTTATTCGCAGTATTATCCCATTTTTTGTGTGCGATCGGACTCCATAGGCGCTATGGGCATTAAAAATGCCTATTTCGTGCCTATTCATAAGGAATAGCTGCACTGGGGTCCGAAAATTTACTTAAATTACTAAAAATGTGCAAATAGCTTCAAATGGGTCCGTTAGATTCCGCGGAGGAATAGGACAACCAAGGGTTCGGGGTTACGGGGTTACGGGGTTCTGGCATTTCGGGGTTCCGGGGGTTCCCAGCGTTCCCAGCGTTCCCAGCGTTCCCAGCGTTCCCAGTTTTCAGCTTACCAAAACAAATACTCGAGGTTAGTTAACTCTCACTTGCTATATTCTGCTTGACCAAGTTGCCCACATGAACAAAAAATACAGCGCAGCGATCCACGGGTAACAAGGAAAGCAACATTCAGCCCGAAGAACAATCAATCTGGTTCGTTCCTCGCTTTTTGCAATTCATGGTAGTAAAATATAGGCAATAACTAATTAGGAGTGAAGCCATAAGATGCAAATTCAAAATGAAAACGGACGTTTTTTTGTTGCTAATGACGGTAAGGACCTTGCCGAAATCACATACAGTTTGGATAAAGAAACCGGGGAATTGGTCATTGACCACACTCGTGTCTCCGAAGAACTGCGCGGGCAAGGTACTGGACAAAAGCTTGTACGTGCTGTTGTGGACAAGGCTCGGAATGAGAATTTAAAAATTGTACCCGTGTGCTCCTATGCTGCGCATCAATTTGAGAAGCACCCGGAGTACAAAGACGTGCTGAGCGGGAATACTGGCGGGAGAGCTTAAAACCTGCTCCCGTTTCCGCGAAGCTTTTTTAGTAACTATGCGAACTTATAATAGTTCAAATACACTTTAGGGGGAAACGGGTTTGACGACTGCCGACACTTTTAAGAATATTGAGGAATTGCAACAACGCTGTGAGCAATATGAAGGAATCTCATTAAAACTGAATTGGGATATGCTCCGCCAGCCATCAAGCGCAGGTGATACGGAATGGCTTGTGACTTATGAGGACGAATTACTGGTCGGTTTCTTGGGACTCTATGGTTTTGGAAGCGATATGGAGGTCTGTGGCATGGTTCGGCCAGGCTACCGTCGACGCGGAATCTTCACCTCTCTGTGGAACCGAGCACAAACCATAATCAAACGCAATAAAGTCTCTACTCTTCTTCTAAATGCACCCGCCGCTTCTTCATCTGGAACTGCTTTCCTGCAAACCTTGCCTCTACAGTTCAATCACGCTGAATATCAAATGAAATGGGATGGCAATTCCATGGTTTCTTCTGATGTTAGCTCAGCGACAGGGACTGTGGTCTTACGGCCAGCTCGTGAAGAAGAGGCACACATTCTGGTCGAACTGGATTGTGGAGGTTTTGATATGAAGACAGAAGATGCTGCCGAGCAGTATGAGTTGCACAAACAGGAAGGTATGCAAGAGAATATTATGATCGAGATGGATGGCAGGCCTGTTGGGAAAATGCGAGTGTGGACTGAAGATAATGAATCTTGGATCTATGGATTTACAGTCGACAAAAAGCTACGTGGGCTTGGCATTGGCCGCAGCGCCCTTCTTCAGACCATCGAACGAGAGCGCCAAAATTATAATGGTGTAAATCTGGAGGTCGCACTGGATAATCCCAATGCACTTAAGCTGTATGAGAGCTGCGGCTTTGTCATTCAGAATAAACAGGATTATTACCGATTTATCGGCTAATCCCCCGACCTAACTCTTGAGATTTTAATAAAGCAGTAACAATAAGACCTCCTTACTTGCTGGTGTTCTAACCTGCAGATAAGGAGGTCTATATTTATTATAGTAAATAATTCGCTTCGCCTCTCTCATTTCTACGATCGCTGCAGCTTAAGGAACCGTCAGCTAACACTTCACGCTCAAGAAATACGGATAACAAACGAACATAATCCAGTGACTCCATAAGCGAGATTGCCTCTCCAGCAAAGCAGTATTTACGTCCATCCAGCAGCGAGAAAACTTCCACGGTCTCCGCTGGCTCACCATAAGCATGATGGCAAAAAACATTGGCCATATGCATAAATCCAGTGATGATATCCTCATTGCCATTAACCATAAACTTCTGAATGTTCACGCTTCGGCCACTTAGTGAAGAGTTCCAAGCCAGTTGCGTAATCATCGATAACTCCAAATTCAACGCTGGAACTGGGACATGCCACTGTTCATATAACATCACTGGAATCTCCTGTAGATGATTGCTTGAAACGATACGCATAAGCTCATCAGCTACACTCGTTTTGATATCCCAATATTGCAAAAGGGAGGGAAAAGCATCTCCCCTAGGAGGCCACCGTCGCTCTAACAGAAATTGTATAGGTGTCTCTCTCCGCACTTCCGGCAGCAGACTATAGAAGTCATTAAGCGTATGCCCCACAGCATATTGAACCTGCTGGCGCCAACGTGGGAGACCCGTCGCTTGAGCTCCGCTAGCTAAATTCTCAGTCCCGCCCAGCATAATATGCTCCATGCGATAATCGTGCAGCCGTTTATACGGAGGGGTATGTACAGCCCTTACTTTGTTAAACCAACTTCCCACTGGCCCCCCCATCTTAGGTTACCGCCATACAGGCTTCGATGAATTGACGTCCGAATTGACGGCAGGCTTCTTTTTCTACAGCATTAGGGCCATACTCAATCTTTAGGCTATCTTGCAAAATGACTGCTCCACGCTCCTTTAACTTCTCCTCGATAACATCCACTGCCCCACAATAAATGGCGTAGCCTGTATCCCCACTACCAAAAACTGCTGACTTCATGGCAGTCAAATCAAGTTCATCCATCTCCTCATAGAAATCAAGAGATTCATCCGGCAACTCTCCGTCTCCCCAAGTATATGCCCCTAGCAGAACGCCTTCATATGATTTTATCTCAATCGCATTACATTCAGTGACCGACTTCAAAACAGCCTCACCGCCTGCTTGGCGTATTCCTTCTACAATCAATTCAGCCATTTCTTCAGTGTTGCCAGTTAAACTAGCATATGCCACAAGCACTTTAGCCATAAACTCCTGTTCCTCCCCTACTAACACCTTAAATTTAAATCATATACGCTTCACCTCATTCTATTTGATAATGATTATCATTGTCAATAAATAAAGTTAAAAAAACGCAAACTCCCCGTTATTACACACGGTTGAAGTTTGCGCTCCGTCTCATTTTTCTTAAAAAGAAGCTTAATAAGCACCTTCCAGCAAGGTTATGTGATTCCCATCAGGATCACGAAAATTCATTTCTTTACCCCCATATTCCATCGTAACAGGTGGCTGACAATCCAGTCCCTTAGCTTTCAACTGCTCGTATGTCTCATCAAGATTATCACAGCCGAATACTAAATTAACAAAACCTGTCGTAAGATTTTCCCACTTTGCAGCATCCCAAATAATAATTCCCGGCTGTTTCTTGTCAAAACCAAGCTTTGCCCCGTCGAAATTACCGTAACCTTCGAAAGGCATAGGAATTCCTAGTACCTCCGTATAAAATTTAGCTGACGCCGCAGTATCTTTAGTGTAAATGTTAGTCCCTTCAAAAGACGAAATCATAACTTGTCCCCTCTCATTTTCATAATATGTCTCATTTCTTACATGGGTTTAGTCTAACAAGGTTAACACGCTTTGTATTGCAAAATTACGACATTCTTCGGCCTGCATAGACCAAGGCTTCAAGTGGGGTTCTTCCAGCATATTTTTTGAAATTATTGATAAAATGGGACTGGTGACTGTAACCATACGCGAAAATAAGATCCTGCATATTCTTTGTCTGCCCAGGTAAATGACACATCTCCCGCCATACATTCTGAAACCGCACGAGATCTGCTGTTTTTTTGGGCGATACACCTATATATTCTTGAAAAAGCCGTTCAAGTTGTCGTCTGCTTAAATTAGAACTGGTCTCCAAATCCTCAGCGGTCACAATCCCTTTTTGTTTAACCATAGTATAGACTGCATTCATCATCCGATCGTTAGTCCGCCCTCTACGCTCAAGACGACGAAGCAGATAGGCTTCAGCGGCTGCAATCCTTTCGTCCATCGAGTTTACTTTCTCCAATAGATGACCAAGCTCTTTTTTAAAAGTGCCAAAATATTGTTCTACATCGACATGTGCATTCAAGACATTCCGCAGATGATCATCTGCAAAAAAATGAACTGCCCAGAAATGAAATCGGATCCCAAAGGTTGAACTCCCCCCTGGCTTTCTGTCTGAAGAGACTTCAAATGGAGTGTCATTGATGCCGGAGAAAAAAGTATTTGTATTGCCTGATACCCTATCCAAATCCCAAATAATATCCATGCAGGTGTCCGGAATTATTGTCTCCGTCTCAGGTTGTTGTATAGACTCCACATCTACAGAACCCCAAAAACAGCGAATAAACGGCTGCAAGGCATGGCTGGGCAGAAACTCACTAGTGTGGTTGGGTTTTGCAGTTATAGGGAAATACAGCGGTGAGAGATTGAACATAGCTTTAGTTCTCCGATCGTAAATAGGGTAAGGATTCTACTATATGATCATACACAATCAAGTCTTGCGGCACCAGTTGAATAGCCGCATAAGCATGGAAATATTATACACCTCATTAGCATTGGACAAAATGATTGGTGAAGCTGGCTGAGGCGTAATTTGTTTGTAGCAATCAGGTGAAATGTTGTACAATAAAGGCTAAATGAATTTTTTTGAAGGATGGATTAAATCATGTATATAGCGAGCGATTGGAAAGACTATGAAGTAATTGATACAGGCGGTGGAGAAAAGCTCGAACGCTGGGGCGATATTATCTTGCGTCGTCCTGATCCACAGATTATTTGGCCTCTAAATAATGAGACCGCTAAATGGCGTGATGTGCACGGACATTATCACCGTTCCTCCGCTGGTGGCGGACAATGGGAAATGAAAAAAACCATTCCGGACGATTGGAAGATTAGCTATGGTAAATTAAAATTCCACTTACGTCCTACAAACTTCAAGCATACAGGACTATTCCCTGAACAAGCAGCCAACTGGAGCTGGATGATGGACAAGATTGCAGCGGCTAACCGTCCAATCTCAGTGCTGAATCTTTTTGCTTACACAGGTGGAGCTACTGTGGCAGCGGCGAGTGCCGGTGCGTCTGTCGTTCACGTGGATGCAGCCAAAGGTATGGTGCAGTGGGCGAAAGAAAACGTTCAACTGTCTGGTCTTGGAGAACGTCCAGTCCGCTTTATCACGGATGATGTATTCAAGTTCGTACAACGTGAACAACGCCGCGGAAGTAAATATGATGCGATTATTATGGACCCTCCTTCTTACGGAAGAGGACCTGGTGGAGAAATGTGGAAGCTTGAATCAAGCTTGTACCCTTTCCTTGAGAGCTGTATGGAGATTATGAGCGACAACCCTTTGTTCATGCTCATTAATTCCTACACCACTGGTATTTCTCCAACTGTACTGCGCAACATGTTGTCCATGACCATGGGCAAACGTTATGGCGGAAAGCTTACCTCCGGCGAAATCGGTCTTCCGATCACCTCCTCCGGCATGAACCTGCCATGTGGTATCCTGGGTCGCTGGGAGGCGTAAGCCATGACACAGCATAGTTCCGGCAACAATGAGGCTGTAAGCGGCGGATCACAACGCTTTGAAGTGTTGTACGAAGACAACCATCTTCTGGGGATTGTAAAACCCGTGAATATTCCTGTTCAGGAGGATGCAACAGGCGATCCTGACCTGCTGAACCTGCTGAAAGAAGATGTGAAGGAACGTTTCAACAAACCCGGCAACGTCTATATAGGTCTGGTCCACCGTTTGGACCGACCGGTTGGGGGAGCAATGATTTTTGCCAAGACTTCAAAAGCGGCTTCAAGACTATCCGAGAGTGTCCGTACTCACGGTTTTCATAAGGTGTATTTAACAGTCGTGCATGGTAAACCGCCAGCCACTCGTGGCCGTCTTACAGATACGCTGCTTAAAGACGCAAAGAGTAACACCGTCACCGTGGTTCGAAAAGGAACTCCCGGCAGCAAGGAAGCAATTCTGGATTACACAGTGCTTGACAGTGCAGAAGGATACAGCCTGCTTAAGATTGATTTACTTACAGGGCGTTCCCACCAAATTCGGGTGCAACTAAGTTCGATCGGCTGCCCATTATACGGTGATCAGAAGTACGGGGCTTCAGTGAACAAACCGGGGCAACAAATTGCGTTATGGTCAGCACTTGTAGGATTCCCTCACCCTGTTACTAAAGAAGAAGTGGAACTCATCTCTCTGCCCCCACAAACCCATCCTTGGGATCTGTGGCCGCGGGAAACACTAAAAAAAGGGCTGTTCTAAAGCAGCCGTTTCTAGGCATTGAAACGATCCCTGTTATTTAAAAACGAGGCAGTGATTCTCCGGTTAGTGGAGAATCACTGCCTCGTTTTTGGTTCTGCGTCTGCTACTTGAACAGACTATGGGAAGAGGGTCCACGCACGCTGAAGTGTTCTTCCTAGCTCCGCAGGATATGCTTAGTCCGATTATTCCAGCCGGGCATTGAATATCCCTTTGAGATTAAACATCATTTTGAGATTAAACATCTCTTCTACCTTCCAACCTGAACTTAGCCAACTGATCCACCGCTCTGTTTAGCAGTGGATCAGTAGTGGATCAGCAGTGGTTCAGCAGTGGTTCCTAGATGGAATCTGAAATGAAAAGTAAGATAACTGCATTCTATACACTTATTCCGAATAAAAAAGCAGTAGATCGGATTTTAAGTGTACTTTTTACAATTAAAAATCAGGGAAACTGCAAAAAGAGAAGTAAATCAAGAAAATAGTTGTATAAAATACAGTTAAATTTCATCAATCGAGTAATTAGCAAATAATAGCTGTACAAAATACAACTAAAGCATCTAGATGCCTCTAATTGCTCTAAAACACTCTAAATGCTTCTACATACTCTAAATACTTCTAACACTCTAAATGCTTCTACATCCTCTAAATGCACTAGTGATACAGCAAAGCTATTTGCTTCAAGGTGTAGAACCCTCCGGTGTAGTTGTAACAACCATTTTGCCCATTAAGTAGAGCAGTAACTGTTGGTTATGAGAGGAGATCGGATCAAGCGCTTCCGCAAAAAAATCACTGCGGATCTTTAGACCGCGTGCAGTTTCTTCCTTTCCAGTCTCCGTTATGCTCACCCATACAATCCGCCGGTCCGAAGCATCTCTTTCCCGCACAATAAGCTCATGCTTCTCCATCCGATCAAGTAACATCGTAACCGCTGCAGGACTGGTCGCCAAATGTGGAGCCAGATCAGAAGGCTTCATGGCGTCGCGTTCCTGAAGCAGTTCAAGTACAGTAAGTTGGGCATCCGTCAGCGTTGGAGCAAGATTACTGTCCATATGTAATTTATAATCTTTTAAAATCTTATGCCAAATTTTACTGAATTCAGAAGCATGCACACTTATTCCTTCCTTTCCTCGCGGTTCTATCCGGTATATCTACATTTTCGCGAAACAACTTCCATTTCCTGCAAAAGAAGAAAAAATAAATCTGCCGGACCTTCAGCATAAAAAAATAAAAAACGACGCTTAGTCAACCCTCCAAAAGAGCGGACTAAACGCCGTTATAAAATCACTTGTTAATCGCTAGTTTTAATGAACCGATGGGAAAAGATTTATGATCTCATCCTTTTTCTCCACAGCTACAATCTGTTTGCCTGTAGAACGACGCTCGCCCAGCGGCGCTGATTCAGAGGAGAACGTATGGTGGGCATTCTCACGAGTAACGGCATTCAGTTCTAATGGCTCCTTGCAATAGAAAGCCCCTGCTAACCTGCTGCCATTTGGACGTATTCGTTTGCCTTCCTTGAATTCGAAGGTTGGCATTCCTTTGCCACCACGGCTTTGTGATGGATAATCCACAAGTAATGAACGTTTCGCATAACCAATATCAGAAATAGCAAGGATTTCGCCTTCATCTTCGCTGACCCAGAAGCAGGAAATCACCTCGTCGCCCTCGCGCAGCTGAATTCCTCTTACACCAGATGCAACGCGACCCATAGGGTTAACCTCATTCTCATGGAATCGGATACTCATTCCCTCACGGGTAACCAGCACAATGTCCTTGTCATTCGTACTGGAAGCCACTGTAATGATCTCATCACCCTCGGCTACCTTACAGGCCGCTACAGCTCCAGAACGGCTTGTAGAGTATTCCTTGAGCTCTGTACGCTTCACCTGACCCCGACGGGTGACGAACACAAGACTTTGCTGCGGATCATCTAGATTATTAACCGGAATCACACTAACGATTCCATCTCCTTTAGACAATCCAATGACATTCACAATCGCTGTACCAGGCTCTTTCCATTTAAACTCCGGAATCTGGTGCACAGGAAGCAAGAAGTATTGCCCCTTGCGGGTAAATACCAGCAGACTGTCACGGGTATTCACATCCAGCAGCCTGACGATATGGTCACCTTCTTTGACGCCTGAGGTATGACGCTCCCCACCTGAACGGGTGAAGGAAAGCATACCAGTCCGCTTAATATAACCATCTGCTGAAAGAGCAACTAGCACATCCTCCGCGTTGACCAGAGCTTCAAGGCTAACCTTGAGCTCCTCTACTTCGCCTTGGATCAGAGAACGGCGATCAATGCCGTATTTGTCGCGAATCTCCAGCAGTTCCTTACGGATTACAGAAACTAGCTTTTTGTCGCTTTCCAAAATGCCGCGCAGATGTGTAATCTTTGCCATCATTTCATCTAACTCTTTCTGGAGTGAAGTGATCTCCAGATTGGTCAGACGATACAATTGCAAAGTAAGGATCGAATCGGCTTGGCGTTCACTGAAGCCGAACATCCATACGAGATTGTTCTGAGCATCCTGACGGTTTTTCGATGCTTTGATCGCAGCGATAACCTCATCCAGAATGTTCAGTGCTTTAACTAAGCCCTCTAAGACATGAGCACGGTCTTCTGCGCGTTCCAGATCGAACTGGGTGCGATGAGTCACAACTTCACGCTGATGCGCGATATAAGCTTCCAGGATGGCTTTTAGACCAAGCTGCTGAGGCGCTTTGTTAACAATAGCAACCATATTGAAGTTATAGGTAATTTGAAGATCGGTTTTTTTGAGCAGATAGGCCAACACGCCTTGAGCATCAGCCTCTTTTTTGAGTTCGACTACAATCCGCAATCCCTCACGGCCGCTCTCATCACGAACCTCGGCAATGCCATCGATCTTTTTCTCCAGCCGAATATTCTCCATGGAAGTAACCAGCCGTGATTTTACAATCTGGAATGGAACTTCCGTAATCACGATTTGCTGCTTGCCGCCCCGCATATTCTCAATCTCTGTCTTGGAGCGCAGGTAAATACGCCCTTTACCTGTGCGGTAAGCATCCATGATGCCGTCTCCGCCCATGATCGTGCCGCCTGTAGGGAAATCCGGACCTTTCATAAAGGTCATAATTTCTTCCAGCTCAATATTTGGCTTCTGCATCACTGCGATACAAGCGTCAATTACTTCACGCAGATTATGTGGCGGAATTTCAGTAGCAAAACCCGCAGAAATCCCACTCGTGCCATTTACGAGCAGATTCGGATACCGGGAAGGAACCACAACAGGCTCTTTGGCGGTATTGTCAAAGTTATCTTTAAACAAGACGGTCCGCTTCTCGATATCACGCATCATCTCCATTGCAATGGGAGACAGCCGTGCTTCTGTATAACGCATTGCCGCAGCTGGGTCATCGTCCATGGAGCCCCAGTTGCCGTGACCGTCAACTAGCACATGCCCCATCTTCCAAGGCTGTGCCATACGTACCATACCATCGTAAATAGAGGAGTCACCATGTGGATGGTAATTACCCATTACATCTCCGACGGTTTTGGCTGACTTGCGGTATGGCTTGTCAGGTGTGTTGCCGGAGTCGTACATCGCGTAAAGAATCCGGCGCTGCACGGGTTTAAGTCCATCACGGACATCGGGGATTGCCCGGTCCTGAATAATATATTTGGAATACCGACCAAAGCGGTCACCGACGACCTCTTCCAGAAATGCCGGCAAAAATTGTTCTGATAAACTACTCACTTTGCTCACCTTCTGTTCCTCAAACTGCCCGTTTTAAAATAGTGTGCTGATTCTCGGGTACTTCAGGGATTTTTGGAATTCCGGGCACTATCGCTCCTACAGTTCCAAAAATCTTCTAGGTCCCATAAATCACCAAACTCTTAGAAAATCGGGATTATCGTCACTTGCAGCACTGACATTACTCTACAATTTCGGTGAAATCGACATTTTCAACAATCCAGCGTTTACGTGGATCGACTTTGTCACCCATAAGTGTTGAAACACGGCGCTCCGCCTTAGCGGCATCCTCAATCTGTACCTGAAGCAGCGTACGCGACTCTGGATTCATCGTTGTCTCCCACAGCTGATCGGGGTTCATCTCACCCAACCCTTTATAACGCTGAAGCTCGAAGTTTTTGCCGAATTCCTTTAAGTAATTTTGCAGCTCTTCATCACTCCATGCATACCTTACGGTCTCCAGCTTACCCGTTTTGCGGGTCAACTTATAAAGTGGAGGCTGAGCAATAAAGACCTTACCTGCATCTAATAAAGGCTTCATATAACGATAGAAAAATGTCAGCAGCAGCACCTGAATATGCGCTCCATCGGTATCGGCATCGGTCATAATGATAATTTTGGAATAATTGCTGTCTTCGACAGTGAAATCCGGACCAATTCCAGCGCCTATCGTAGAAATAATTGCTTTATACTCGTCGTTCTTCAGGATGTCCAGCAGCTTAGCCTTCTCCGGATTCATCGGTTTACCTTTTAGCGGCAATATCGCTTGAATCTTAGAGTCACGGCCTTGCTTAGCCGAACCACCCGCGGAATCACCTTCCACGATGAACAGCTCCGTACGTGTAACGTCCTTTGATTGTGCAGGAGACAGCTTACCGCCAAGATTCGAGCTTTCGCTGCGTTTCTTGCCTGTGCGGATCTCATCGCGGGCTTTACGTGCCGCTTCCCGGGCTTTCGACGCTTGAATCGATTTCTTCAGCAGGCTCTGCGCAACTTGTGGATTTTCTTCCAAGAAACGCGCCATATTTTCAGAAACAATATAATCTACTGCACTACGGGCGGAAGCACTGCCAAGCTGATCCTTCGTCTGTCCAACAAATTCAACCTCGGACATTTTTACACTGATGACAGCCATCATGCCTTCCCGCAGATCATTACCTTCCAGGTTTTTATCCTTTTCTTTAAGCAGTTGCGTGCGGCGGGCATATTCATTTAATACACGAGTGTATGCAGTTTTAAAGCCGGTCTCATGTGTGCCCCCGCTGCGAGTTGGAATGGAGTTTACGAAGGAAGCCAAGGTTTCTGTGTAGCCTCCGTTGTATTGAAGAGCTACTTCTACCTCGATATCATCCTTTTCTGCACTGAAATGAATAACATCATGGAGAACATCCTTACCTTCGTTGAGGAACTGCACAAATTGACTGGCTCCACCTTCATAAAAGAACTCATCCTGACGGTTGCTCCGCTCATCTTGCAGTGTAATACGCAGACCGGAATTCAGAAAAGCAATCTCCTGAACCCGCTCTGCCAGCGTGTCATAATTCAGAGCAATTCCATTTGGGAAGACACGAATATCTGGCTTGAAAGTAATTTTCGAACCAGTTTTATTGGTGTTACCCAAGATTTCAAGACCAGTTACAGGTTCGCCGACATGCTCTTTGCCCTTCTTGTCCACCCAGTACTCAAACCGCTGACGATGGATTTTGCCCTCACGATAAATTTCTACTTCGAGCCATTCAGACAAAGCGTTTGTGACAGAAGCCCCTACGCCATGCAAACCGCCTGATTTTTTATAACCCGATCCACCGAACTTACCGCCCGCATGCAAAATTGTAAATACAACTTGCGGTGTAGGTACCCCTGTCTTATGCATTCCAGTCGGGATCCCCCGTCCATTATCGCTAACGGTTACCGAGCCATCCTTGCGAAGCAGTATGTCAATCTTTGTACAATACTTGGCTAAATGCTCATCTACGGCATTATCTACGATTTCCCATACTAAATGATGTAGTCCTGAAGAACTCGTACTGCCGATATACATGCCAGGTCGTTTGCGTACTGCAACCAGACCCTCGAGCACTTGAATGTCGTCAGCATCGTATCCAGTACGGCCATTCTCGCCGTTATTAGAAACTTCAGCAAACATATCGATCTGTTCGAGCATTCATGCTCCTCCTTCTTTTCTCTATACTAAGAAGAAACGGATTGGCCGTCCTTTTTGTTAAGAACGGTATCCGTTACTGCCAAAAACCTAAGGATAGAATATAACGTGAAATTATACTCTCCTATATTTCTAAGAAATGCAAACAAACGTTTTGGTCACTTTGTTCATTCTAATTCAAAATATCCCTTTTCGTAAAGACGGCGAATGAAATGATCACCGAAGCGGCTCCCCATACAGCCAGCACAGCCATGGAAAATGACAAGGACATCCCTTCAATGGGGGCGGGGGTACCAGACAAATAGCTGGTCAGTCCAAGATTTACCATAAATAAATATTTCGCTGTTGTCCAGGCAGAGGCCATATTGGTCAGTATACTACCTGCAATCAGCGCGGCCATCATAACTACTATACTCGCGGCAGTACTGCGAACAAGCACCGAGATCATGAATGCGAGCAGTGCAACCACTACGCTGACGAACCAAATCAAACCACCTTGCATAAGCATATATTTCCACTGGGGCACTGCATGTACAGTAGACATATCTAGCGAATCACCACTTATTTTAAAGCCTGTGAAAACAGGAATGTTAAATCCTTTAAAACCAAAGGCGAGACCAGAGATAAAGTAGCTGATTGCAAATGTGGAAAGTACGATAAGCGAGACAAACATTAGCAGTGCTGTCATTTTGCTAAAAAGCACCTTCCAACGCTTGACCGGCCTAGTCAACAGCATTTTGATAGTTCCAGTTGTCCTTTCGGCCGAGACCAAATCTGAGGCCACCGCCATAATAAGCAACGGAATAAATAATGTAACCGAATTATCCATAAATTCACGGGTAAAGGTAACCCCGCTAGGTTCATTCGGATTAACGTCATGGTGAAGATAATACTGAAGCTGTTGTACAAATATTCGCCGATAAGTCTTCCATTCCTCTGGAATCCGGTCACTTCCCAGTGAATTTTGATTATCGATAATCTGCTGCTGGATCTCAAGCCGCCAATCGGAATTAAACTTCTCCCGGCTCCGTTCGGCTGAACGCATCTGTGCATAGGTGAACATAGGCACCAGTACAATCAGAATCAGCAGTATAACATAAAACCGTTTCTTTTTTATAATCTTCAAGCACTCATTACGGATTAGCGGAAGCAAGTTACTCAACATTCTCACCCTCCGTTAGTTTCAAGAATAGCTGTTCCAGTGTCGGATTAATTTTATGCACAGCCCTCACCTCGATTTCAGCAGTAACCATTACGGCTACAATCTCGGGGATCAGATCCTGATCCATGATCGTTATTAAAGAATTGGGGCCCATCCCTGCAATAATTGAGTCATCTAATGTGACGTCTTCTAGTTTCTGAATCTGAATATCTGAACGATCAGCCAGCATTTCCCGAGCCTCAGCAAAAGGCTCCAGCTCCCAAAGTACATACGGCGAATTACGAGCGATCAGCTCATCTACCGCACCAACAGCCAATACACGCCCTTTACTAATTATCGCTACACGGTCGCAAAGAAGTTGAATTTCGCTTAGCAAATGGCTCGATACGAACACCGCCAGCCCTTCATCCGCCAGCTTGCGAATGAATTCTCGCAGCTCCTTAATACCTTTAGGGTCAAGTCCATTCGTCGGCTCGTCCAAAATAAGCAACCGTGGACGTCCCAACAGTGCCTGCGCAATGCCTAATCGTTGTCTCATCCCAAGCGAGTATGTACTTACCTTATCATGTATCCGCTGATCTAATCGAACAATATCTACCACTTCGCTAATACGTTCATTGTCTACACCAGGCTGCATCCGGGCAAAATGCTGCAAATTCTCCCACCCGGTCAAATAGGTATATACCTCAGGATTCTCAACGATAGAGCCTACATATTGCAATGCTTTTTCCGGATTTCGGTTCACATTGTACCCACATACTGTAATCTTGCCCTCAGTAGGACGAATCAAATCCACAAGCATGCGGATCGTGGTCGTCTTCCCAGCGCCGTTAGGGCCGAGAAAGCCGAAAATCTCCCCTTTTCTCACATCGAAAGTAACATCATCTATTATCCATTTCCGTCCTATTTTTTTACGTACCCCGTCCACAGACAAGACGACTGTGCCGGAGTCTTCACTATTCGCTTTTGTCATATTTAATTTAGCTCCTTGTGACTGTCATTTTCTCGGTTTGTACTTGCTCAAAGGGCATTTACCTACATGATCTTACTGCAAAATTTAACACTCACCTATATACTACTGCACAGCCTGTATGAACCGTTCTCCGATTCGCTGATAGCCATCACCATTAGGATGAAAATGATCGGTGGATAGATACTTGTCCAAATGTCTGTTAAACAAGTCAAACGTAGGAACCAAGGTCATGTTGCTATGCTTATTAATAATATCCATTGCCGTATTATTCCACTTCGTTACCGCTTGATTGCCTGGTGCCAGTAATTCTGGAATATCGCCAAAGGGATTATACAGCCCCATATAGTAAACTTGCGCATTCGGATTGATCTGTGAGATTTTATCGAGAATCTTCTCCAGTCTAGCTGCTGCCTCTGGCAGAGCGGCTAATAAAGACTCTGGAGTCAGCTCCTGCTCAGAGGTTGATGAAGTTGTGTTTCCTTGCTGCGCCCCATTATTCTCAAGAATATCCGAATCCTTAAACAGATCATTTCCTCCGACAGATAGCAAAACAACATTCGACATGCGCAAGGCATACTCCACACCATCTTCGTTCAGTTTGCTTAACAGCCCGGCAGTAGTCAACCCGTTAATCCCCATATTGCCTAAAAAGTCTACGGTGACACCTTTTGCAGATAAACCAGTAACCGTACGCTTAACAAACCCTTCTCCGGTGTTATCACCAGTCCCCTTGGTAAGCGAATCCCCGAGCGCAACAATTTTGAGGAGCTTGACAGTCTCCGTCACCGGTGCGGCTGTTTGCTGAGGCAAGCTGCTCTCGGTAACCTCTCCGACCGGATAGATAATATCTTTAACCGCATAAACTAAACCAACCATCAAAACTATAGTTGTTACTATGGAAATCAAGCTGACGCTGCGCCATGTCCATTTCGAATCCTTCAAAGCTATCCCTCCGTATGCCGTTCTATTATGTATTGTTCCACAATTTACAAAGATCTTAACTATGTTACATAAACATAATTCTTCCATGCAAGTTTTGCAAATGTCTAGCAGAGAAAAAAATCCCGCTGTTACAGTGTTTTTGCCGAGGAGCGAGTGTGGACTTTTTTAAAAATAAAAAAATACTGGCTTTTTAATTAATGCCATTATATAATATTTACCGTTGACTCTTTAGACATTACGGGTTATTAGCTTAGCTGGTAGAGCAGCCGACTCTTAATCGGCAGGTCGCAGGTTCGACCCCTGCATAACCCATATAGCTAGACAGAAGAGGTAAGGACAAGTTCCTTGCTTCTTTTTTTGTTGCATTTTTAATCTTCACCACACAAAAAAACCGCTCCCCGACTTACATCGGAGAACGATTTCTTCCTGAAGCATCTACTCGTATTATTTACCAATAAACTCTTGAACCCAGTAATTATTATCATAACCTACACCAATATAATTGAAGTTAGCATTCAAAATATTAGCGCGGTGACCTGGACTATTCATCCATGCCTTCATAACTTCTTCTGGTGTTTTTTGTCCCATTGCGATGTTCTCGCCTGCGGCTTTATAAGTGATGCCAAAGGATTTCATCATATCAAATGGTGAACCATACGTAGGTGAAGTATGTGAAAAATAGTTGTTCGAACGCATATCCGTAGCTTTTGTAGCGGCAACTCTGTGCAGGCTGTCCAATCCAGCTACAGGTGACAATCCAGCTGCTGCACGTTCTTTGTTTACCAGCGTTACGATTTGCTGAACATAGGTTCCTTTATTGCTCACAGCACCTGTTGTAGTTGTATTATCTGTCGGCTTAGTTACAGTAGTTGTGTCTGCTGGCTTTGTAACCGGTTTTGTAGTTGTAGTTGTGGTCGTGTTGTCTTTGTTTGGTACTGTTCCAGTTTGCGGCTTAGTTACCACGATTGTGCTATTCGAAAAAGGGAATCCCTCAAGATTAGCTTGTTTAAAATATTGTAATATTTGCTCATAACTTGTGCCTTTTATTGTTACTGTCGATTCATTCGATGCCGCATTTGCTTCCAATGGAAGAGAAATACTAAGTGCCATAACAGCTGCCACACTACCACCGATGATTGCTTTTAATGTCTTGTTCTTCAATCTGCCATCTCCTTTTTTCTTGCGTGTAATATATGCTTCTGCCTAGAGTGACCATCTACAAATGTTACAAAGTTGTAATTTGTTCCTCAGTCATTGTAGCATAAATCTCTCAAATGTGCGCTTCTAATTTTTTACATATAATAGTCTTGACTGTAAGATTTCTGATTCCTAGATACATTCGCTTTCTTTCGCTGTTTTCCTGCCTAAAAATACCAATTCATTTATTATTCGCGAAAGAAAGCACAAAAAAAGTCGCCCTCCCCGAAAGGACGGCAACTTCAGCAAACCTATGGATACCTGTCGATTAATGAAACGACTGCCAGAACTCGCCCTCCGTAGAGATCAATCCCATGATCTCCGCATAAGGAATCCGGAAGGTTGGAAAACCTGCAGAATACGGAGCGATCTCATAAGGTGCGAAATACAGATACAACGCTTCATTATCCACAAAGAAGGGTTGATCCGAGGTAATTCCTTTATACGTATCCGGAAAAACATATGAATATTGTGGATCGTTCTCGATCTGTTTGCCCACAATTTTACTGAGCTTCTCCACATATCTGCTGCCCGGCTTGAACAAATCTCCCAGCTTATAGAACCTGCCGCTGCGCAAATTAATATGCGGATAGATTTTGGTAGGCATTCCATGTGCTGCTCCAAAAGGAAAACGATATCCGGTCAGCTCCAGCACCAGCAGGTTTTTACGGAAGAAAGAGACTGAAAAATCACCATTATAACTAAAGTCCTGGGAAACCCCTCCACTCCCAACGTCTTCAGCAAGGGATAGCTTGCGCAGCTTATCGTTAACCTCTCGCGAAACTTCCGCACTGGCAATCCCTTCAACGACCGGATAATACACCAGATAATCCCTGTTCGGTTTGTATTTCTTCTCCACTACGGAATAGGGAGGTCTCAGCGGAATGACTCCATTTTGGCGCCAAACCTGCTTTCCCTGCCGATCATAATAAGATGTGCGCTGATCTACAACTGCTCTTATCAAACGTCCGCTAAGGGTGAGTGTTCCTGCACCTGGAATAACTGGAGGCTGGGCTGCCTTTTTTCCACTTCTATCGATAAAATAGGTATCTTTAGCATCAAATACAGACGCCAATCCTTCCTGATAATTGTTCACGCCAAGCAGGGTGTGATTGCTCAGGACCGCTCCCGTTTCCGCATCTGCAATTACATAACGTGATCCGCGATAAGGCTGGCTGGGGAATACAGGCGTTCCTATGGCTACTCTGCCTTCACCTAGCTGCAATACTTCATAATATTTTGCCGGGATGATCATTTTCCCTTGTTTATCAATCAGCCCGTAGGCGTTGCCATAATTCTCAGCGGTATTCACCACCGCACGTCCCTCTGAAAAAGGTAAAGCAGAGGTGAATTGCGGCTGAATACCTACAGAACCATCCGTATTTAAATAGCCATATTTACCGTTTTCAGTCGCTTGATAGGCGAGTAAACCTTCTCCCGGACTTCCTACAAAAGGATGGTTATAAGTATGCAGGATGTTCCCAGCCGGATCGATGAGCGCATACTCTCCTTCTTTGATTTTAACCAAAGCCACGCCGTTCATAAAATCATTGGCATCCACATAAATCGCGGGCAGCACCTCTTTACCTTGCGCGTCCACATATCCATATAGCGATTGGCCACCGGTTGTATTTTGTTTTGAAAATAGTGCACGCCCCTCATGTAATGAGTTCAGATAATCATACCGGGCGGACGTCACTTCTTTGCCTTTTTCATCAATAAAAGTGTACCCCTTGGCATCCGACACGACCGCGCGCTCTTCCGAAAAAGGCGCAATAAATGAATAGATCGGCTTCACTCGTTCTCTTCCAGTGCTGTCAATGAGCCCGCTGCTATTTTTTCGCTGAACTACGGCAAGACCGTTCTTTTGAAAATCTTCAGCATATTCGTACCGAGGTTCAATCTGAACACGGCCTTCGTCATTAATATATCCCCAAAGTGTGCCCTCTTTGAGATTAAACGGCGCCGGATGCAGACCCGTGGTCCGCAGATCGTCCCCCACCCACTCCGGCAATAAGTATGGCGCCTCAAAAGGCTTATTAGAGTAATCTACACGATATAATCCCGCTTCTGCCGGAATCGTGACAAATAACTCCTCTTCCGTGCGTATGAAATCCTCATCCTGCTGAGTAATATATTCGTTCCAGCCAATGCCATCCCATTTCCATACATCCGCCTGTATCAGACCATTGTCATTCCCTTTCCCTAGCTCATTCAACCTAATCCTTAACATCCAGTCGCTCCCCTTTAACAAAGGCATTTGCCTATAGAATATGGGAGAACGTTGGTTTATGTGCTTTTTGATCTTTGGGGTTGGGGGGAGAGGAGCTTTGGTGGGGAATCCGCAGAGGGGGTAGGCGTATTCTAGGGCATTTTTGCCTCTCTTTCCTCCTCTGTATATCATTTCAGCTAATTCTGCGGGATTTTTACCTTTCTTTCATTCGCATCACGTAGCTCGTTTCAGCCAATTCTGCGGGATTTTTACCGTTCATTCGCCCCACGTCGCTCGTTTTAGTCAATTCTGCGGGATTTGTACCTTTCATTCGCCTCACGTAGCTCGTTTCAGCCAATTCTACGGGATTTTTACCGTTCATTCGCCACACATAGCTCAGGTCGGATAGTTCTGCGGGATTTTTACCGTTCATTCGCCATACATAGCTCGTTTCAGCCAATTCTGCGGGATTTTTACCGTTCATTCGCCACACGTAGCTCGTTTCAGCCAATTCTACGGGATTTATACCGTTCATTCGCCTCACATAGCTCGTTTCAGTCAATTCTGCGGGATTTATACCGTTCTTTCGTCCCACATAGCTCGGTTCAGCCAATTCTACGGGATTTATACCGTTCTTTCGCCCCACGTAGCTCGTTTCAGCCAATTCTACGGGATTTTTACCGTTCTATCGTCCCACATAGCTCATTTCAGCCAATCCTACGGGATTTATACCGTTCTTTAGCCTCATGGTGCTTCTGTTCTGTTACTAATATTAGTTTGTTGATATTGTTGGGGAGCTATGATGAATATGATGTGTTTTCGTGGTGCTCCTGATGGCGATGGTCGTGTTATTGCTGCTGATATTGATTTGTGGGCGTGATTGCTGTGTTCATGCTGATAATATTGAGTGGAGTGTGATAGCCGTATTTGTGTTGATGACATTAATTGGTGATGGTAATGATGCTGTAGATGTTCCGTGGCGGTGAAGGTGCAACTATTGGGTCGAGTAAATCCTATTGGTGGAATATTAGATTTGATGGAGCAAGGGTGGCAATGTTGATTGAAGTTTGTGGTGGTAAATAATGTTGATGTTGATGTTGATGTTGATGTTGATGTTGATGTTGATGTTAGTGTTGCTGGCGCTGTTTAGTTGTGGTTACATTTTCGCGGGTAGTTTTTGTGGTGTGTTTGTTTCATGTTGGTAGTAGCCATTGTTGATCTGTGTGTTGGTGGTGACGACGCTATTTGGTCGTGGTCGCATCTTAGTGGGTAGTTTTGGTGTTGTGTGTAGTTGGTAGTACTGTAGTTAGTGGTGTTTTGGTTGACAGTGCTGTGGTTGGCAGTACCGTAGTTAGTAGTACTTTAGTTAGCAGCGCTGTAGTTAGCAGTGCTGCTAGTGGCATTATTGGTGTAGTTGGCATTATTGGTGTAATTGATATTATTGGCGTAGTTGATGGTGGTGCCAATGGTACTAGTGGGAGCGGAAGTGGTTTATCCCCAACTAATTAAACCAGTTTTTGTGGGTAGTTTTTCATACATAGTTATGGTGGGTAGTTTTCGTGCTCGTGCGTAGTTTTTCTATGCGAGGAGCAAGGGGGCGACGTTAAGTACTTGTGAATTGGTACTTGTGAATTGGTACTTGTGAAATTGTACTTTTAAATTGCTTTTTATGAATCGGTACTTTTAAATTACATCTTATGAATTGGTACTTTAAATTGGTTCATATGAATTGCTTCTTATGAATTGCTTCTTATGAATTGCTTAATCTCAGCAAGCGAAATGGACAAACCAAAAAGCGTTTGCCATAAATAGCAAACGCTATGATCACCATACATCCAACACGCAACTATTTCTTCGAAGAATACTTCCGCATATCAAACGCGACGGCGGCAATGATGATTAGACCTTTGATAATCAACTGATAGTAAGGGCTGATGCCAATGAAGGTCAGGCCGTAGTTGATTAAGGTAAAGATAATAACACCGACCAGGACACCTGGCACCGTTCCGATACCACCGGTTGTAGACACCCCGCCCACTACACAAGCAGCAATCGCATCAAGCTCATACATGTTCCCGTAGTTATTGGTTGCGCCACCTGTTCTTGCAGCCTCTAGCACACCCGCCAGACCATAAAGGGCTCCAGCAATGGCATAGATATAGATCAAGTTCTTGGAAACATCGATGCCAGATACTTTAGCTGCCTGTATGTTACCGCCGATAGCGTACATGTTCTTACCCAGCTTGGTTTTATTGAACACCACCCATACGATGGCGGCGACACCCAAGGCTATCAGCACAATATACGGGATTGAATATTGCCCCTTGCCAATAAACCCGGAACCGATTGTAGTGAAATCTGGACGCAGACCGCCAATCGGCTGCGATTGGTTCGGATCCATGTCAAAGTACAAGGAATTCAAGCCGTAGACGATAACCATCGTACCCAGTGTTGCGATAAACGGCGGGACATTCAGCTTGGAGACGACAATACCATTGACGAGTCCGCAGAGAAGACCAGCGATGATAGCTATAAGGATCGGAAGCCACACTTGCACCTGCGGCAGATCAGGAAAAAACCGCCGGGAATAATCCGGAATTTGCAGCATCGAAGCAGAGATTACCGCCGTAAAACCAACCACACGTCCAGCAGACAAGTCCGTCCCAGCTGTGATAAGGATGAAGGCAACACCAAGCGCGATGATAATCCGTGTTGACGATTGAATAAGAATGTCCCGTAAAGTATTTACAGAGATAAAGGCCGGCTCATATAAGGCAATACCCATAATCAGAATTACCAAGACAATATAAATGGCATTTTGAGTAATATAAGATTGGGCTCTTTTAGCGTTCATTAGTAGTGTTCCTCCTTAAAGTTACGCGAAGAGTAATTCTCTTCGTAAACCAATCTAGTTTCGCCCAGCAAAACTATCATTGAAATCCTATCCTAATGCTGTGCAGCGAGCCGCATAACTTCGGTTTCCGTAGCTTGCCCGCCTTCTAGTATTCCGGTAAGCCTACCTTCCGACATGACCATTACACGGTCAGACATTCCGAGCAGCTCCGGCATTTCTGAGGAGATCATAATGATGCTTTTCCCTTGCTGCGCCAAGTCGGCAATAATCGAATAAATCTCGAATTTAGCCCCTACGTCGATACCGCGAGTCGGCTCGTCCAGAAGCAGGATTTCGGGCTCGGTTAGAAGCCATCTGGCGAGCAGCACCTTTTGCTGATTACCACCAGAAAGATTCATGATCAGCGTTTTGGTTGTTGGAGTTTTGGTCCGTAATTTTTCAATCATTTTATCGACTTCTTCTTTTTTCTTTTTTCCATCTAGTAAAAGTAGTAGTTTCTGGTATCGATGCAGGTTAGCGATTGCGCCATTCTCATGAACAGACAAAACTGGAAAAATACCGGTGACACGCCGTTCCTCGGTAAGCAAGGCCATTCCGTGTTTCTTAGCATCCTTGGGAGATTGGATATGAATGCGCTTACCATCGATAGAAATCGTCCCCGATTTGATAGCCCTCAGGCCGAATAATGCTTCAATAACCTCTGTTCTCTGAGCGCCTACCAGACCACCAATCCCTAAAACCTCACCTCGTCTTAATTCAAAAGAAACATCTTTAAACGATCTTTCCTCAGGGGAGGTTAATCCTTCCACCTTCATATATACTTCGCCAGGCACGTTAAAGCGTTCTGGGAATCGATTGGTCAAGTCGCGGCCGACCATTTTGGAAATGATAAGATCTGTAGTCAATTCCGCCGCTGGCCAGGTTCCGATTTTTTTACCGTCCCGCATAATGGTAACCTCGTCAGAAATTTCGAGAATCTCTTCCATTTTGTGAGATATATAAATAATAGCTACGCCTCTACTCCTAAGATCCCGTATGATCCGAAATAAATGCTCCACCTCCACACTGGTCAGGGAGGAAGTAGGTTCATCCATTACAATAACGCGGGAGTGAAAAGAGACAGCCTTCGCAATTTCAATGGATTGGATTTTGGATACAGACAGCTTACCCACTAATGTCTCGGGATTCAGATCGATATCCAGATCTTTAAACAAATTCTCCGTGTCAGTGTACATTTTCTTATGGTCAATAAACTGAAAAGGTCCAATCCCTTTGGTTGGGAAACGTCCTAACCAGATATTCTCCATCACACTTCGGAACG
This sequence comes from Paenibacillus sp. FSL R5-0928, assembly GCF_037970385.1. NCBI lineage: Bacteria > Bacillati > Bacillota > Bacilli > Caryophanales > Paenibacillaceae > Paenibacillus > Paenibacillus sp. FSL R5-0928. Next base: position 4,777,095 of record NZ_CP150225.1, read on the forward strand.
GCACGGGATGCAGCTCCTGGTGAATCATGGATATCCCATTTTTCAAAGCGTCATTTGAGCTTCCGATAGAGGTCTTCTCACCCTCCAAAAAAATCTCACCGGCATCCGGTGAATAAATACCAAAGAGACATTTCATTAAAGTGGACTTACCCGCACCATTCTCGCCCATAAGGGCATGCACCGAACCTGGTCTGACCTTTAAACTAACTGCATCCAGCGCTTTGACGCCGGGGAATTCTTTAGTAATGTCATTCATTTCTAGCAAAAACTCAGCTTTTTCCATGTTGTTACGCCCCCTACGCTTTTTTCTTTTTTCATGAGAGGCACAGCGGTTTCATCCTGTTCCCTGCCTGAAAGAAATCCGAGGAGCGAATATCCGCTCCCCGTTGCTGCTATATGATCATGAATTCCATCTAGATTAGAGCGTTATTATTTGGCGTCATCGATATTATCTTTGGTGATCTTTTTATAGGAAATCCACACGTATTGGTTGTCTGTGATATCAAAGCCTACGTTATCTTTTGTAGGTGTTTCTCCTTTAGCAAGCAGAGCAGCAACTGTGATCGCAGCTTTACCTTGGTTGTTCGCATCATTCAGCACGGTACCAAGCATCGTTCCATCTTGCAGCGCTTGAATCGCAGGAGCAGTAGCATCTACACCTACTACCGGCATAAATTTATCACCCGTGAAGTAACCTGAAGCTTTCAGAGCTTCGATTGCACCGAGAGCCATATCGTCGTTGTTCGCAAGCACAGCTTCAATTTTGTCGCCATGGGAGCCAAGGAAGGCTGCCATTTTTTCTTGCCCTTTTACGCGGTCCCACATCGCAGTATCTTCAGCCAGCTTTTCTACCTTGATGCCGGCATCTTCAATTGCTTGGATGGAGTACGTAGTACGAAGCTCAGCGTCTTGGTGCCCCGGTTCGCCTTTTAGCATTACGTATTGGAGGACACCGTCGCCGTTTTTATCCGCTTCAGGATGTGCCTTCCAGTAGTCCACGATCAGTTGACCGGACATAGTTCCGGATTCTTCCGCTTTAGCGCCTACATAATAAACCTTATCCCATTTCTTCATATCTTCTGGCAGCGGCTCGCGGTTCAGGAAGACCACCGGAATATTTGCCGCTTTTGCTTTTTCGATAATAACGCCAGCCGCAGTACGGTCAACCGGATTGATCAGCATGCCTTTATATTTTTTGGTGATGAACAAGTCAACTTTGTCATTTTGTGTGGGTTGAGAATTTTGGCTATCTACGATATCTACAGTAGCAATGCCTTTGGCAGCAGTGTCGATTGCGTTACGAACACCCGTCATGAAGGTATCGTCAAATTTGTAAATGGCTACCCCTACTTTTGGCGATTCAGTGGAAGAACCCGCATTTTCAGTTTTTGGAGCATTGGTAGCTTTACCACTGTCTGCATTATTGTTGCTATTGCCACAGCCTGCCAGAGCGGCACCCAGTATTGCGCTTGCTAAAAGAACGGAAGTGATTTTTTTCATTATTCATTGACCTCCTGTTTATACTTCTTTTTTTTGGTTTAACCCCGAATTCTCTCGGGCACATCCATATTATGCCTTAGGTGAAAACGGTTTCGAATATAAAATCCTACTCACTTTTATAAAAATTCTACTGAACCCAAAAAACGAATACCTCCCATTTTAAGGATGGCATTCGTCTTTTCAAAAATAACCCGTCCACTATCTGACGAAGGGAAATAACAATTTTTGATTCTCAGGCCACAGCATATTGTCCAAATCAATGAGTTTAGTGCCCGTATCGACACGTTCAGGAACATCCATTCCTTCGATTACCTCAACGGCATGTTTTACGGCTAAATACCCGTTACTAAAAGGATTTTGGATTACGGTCGCTTGAACCGTCCCCTCCTGCAGCAACTCCATCATTGACGGGGAGCTGTCGAACGCAACCATTTTAATATTATGCAGCCCTCGGCTCTGGATAGCTTTTGCCGCCCCTTGTGAAGCTGTCTCATTCAAGCTGGCGATCCCGCGAAGATTTGGATGTTTCAGCAGCATTAACCGTGTCAGCTCTTCAGCATCACTAATACTCGAAGTGGTATAAGAAATCTCTACTACCTGTATGTTCGGATATCGGGCAGCGTAATTTAAAAATCCCTTTTCCCGTTCCTCTGCATCTCTTGCACCATATTCAATGCCGTTTGAAGACTCCTGCTCCGCCCCCAAAGATGAATTTGTGAAGTTAATGATGCCGACCTCCCCGTATCCATTTAGCAGTTGAATGAGTCTTTCTGCAGACTTTTGTCCCGCTTCATAGCCGTTTGAACCCACATAGGCTCTTACTCTGGCCGAACCGACTTCTGCATCCACAGACAATACGGGAATCTTGGAATATGCCGCCCGATCGACTACTTGTGCAAGTCCCATGTAGCTACTGGCAGCTAAAATAATAACGTCCGCTTTTTCTTTAATGGAGTCCTCAACCATTCTGACCTGTTCCGCAATATCACTCTCCGCATTCGGAGCTTTGAACGTTAATTTCACATTAAATTCCTGTGCCGCGGCTTCTGCACCCAATCTAACTGTATTCCAATAGTCGCCTTTGTTCATTTTCACAATAAGATGAATATTGCGGGTTTTGTTCGTATTGATATAATTAGGTGCCGAATTAAAACAAGACGTGATCGTGGTCCATAACACCACACATACCAGCAGGGTTAGCCAAAAACGAACGATTTTCATACCGATGTCTCATCCTCCTCATGTCCAGGATTGCCCTCGCCTGCTGCGAGTGCCGGGAAGATAAGAGTAACCGTAGTGCCTTCTTCAATTTCACTTTCAAAAGAAAGACCATAATCACGCCCATAATACAGCTCAATACGCTCGTTAACATTTCTAACGCCTACCCCGGAGCCATGCATACTCTTACTGCCGCCAGTTAAAAGAACCTTCATAGTCTCCTCGGACATACCCAGTCCATTATCACGAATGCGGATGATGACAAGATCATCCTTCAGCTCCGCTTGGATCGAAATAAAACCTTCATCAGGCATCATTTCAATCCCGTGATACAGGGCATTCTCCACAATAGGTTGTAAAATTAGCTTAATAGTCTGACACTGCAGCACTTCATCCTGAGCCTCGATCTCGTAGCGGAACTTATTTTTGAACCGAAAGCTCTGAATCACAAGGTAATGACGAACATGATCAAGCTCTTCCTGCACGGTAATCATATTATTCCCTTTACTAAGGCTAATCCGGAAAAACTTTGATAAGGACTGAATCATCGTGACTACCTCCTCAGTCTTGCCGCGTTCAGCGAGCCGGATCACAGAATTCAGGGTATTGTACAGAAAGTGCGGATTGATCTGGGATTGCAGCACTTCAAGCTCACCTTTACGTTTGGTTTCCTGTTCATAAATAATCTGATCCATCAGTTGGCGGATACGTTGCAGCATAAGGTTAAACCGTTTGGACAGCTGTTCCACCTCATACGCCCCGCTGACATCTATTCGAGTGTTGAGATCCCCTTCGCCCACCTGCTGAAGCGTCCGTTCCAGCTTGCGGATAGGGCGGGCAATACGTGCAGACAAAAAGACGGATACAATAATTACGCATAAAATGACTACCGCTAAAAACCAGGATAAAAAAGTGTTTAGATCACGTTTGGTGGTTACAATCTCATCGTAATAAGCCACGCCCACGATCTTCCAGCCTGTCTGTTCCAGTGTCCTTACGGTGATAAAACGTTTTTCACCCGTAGACTCATCCAAATAGCTACGAAAAGCATATTCCAGTACTGGCTCCACATTCTCATATTTTAAGCCAGCGTAAATCAGCTGCTGCTGGGGATGGTACACAATATTTCCTAGCTGATCGAGGATGTAAGCGTATCCTCTTTTGCCAAGCTTAACCTGCTTGCTCAGCTCATCAATGGTTCGAAAGTTAAAATCCATCAGCAGGATGCCGGTTTTTAAGACTCCGTTCTCCTTATATTGAATTAATTTGCTGATAGACACGACCCAGATATATTGACCTTTGAATAAATTCTGAATATGAGGTGCGGAATAGGAGAGCTCTGATGTTCTTTGCGCCGTCGTAAACCAGCTCTGAGTCTCCAGCTGTGTGTTGCTGCGCAGCTTCTGACCGGGTGTACCCACGACATATTTCCCCTGTGGTGTAAAAACAGCCGCCGAGACCAGATCCTCTCTGCTCCCCATTAGCATAGCCATTCTTTCCGTCAATAAAGCGGAATCCACGGAAGGGCTATTCGTAATCTGCTCCTCCGCTGTCTCAAAAATATTGCGCATTCCCTTAACATAAAGACCCAGATTGTAATTCACTTGCTCAATGATCTGCTGCATATTCATATTGGCATTCTCTTCTGCGGTCTTGGCAAACTTGTTGTACAGCATAAGACTGACAACGACAGCTACCAGCACGGCAACAGATGTAAAAGTGAGTGTAATCGTAACTTGAATGCTTCGGAGCTTGGAGGACAACCGACGTTTTCCGCCTTTGGGATGCTGCGGTCTTAGATGAAAGGAATATGGTTTATCCTTCAGCATCTTTACCCTCCTCTGGAGCTGTTTTTATACTCTTTAGGAGATTGGCCATATTTTTTGCGGAAACAAAAGCTGAAATAGTTAGGATCGGCAAAACCTATTTTTTCTGCAATTTCAAAAGCCTTCAGCTCCGTGGATCGCAAAAGTTCCTTGGCTGCTTCTAACCTAATTTGCAAAAGATAACTAACGAACGTCATTTTCATTTCCTTCTTAAAAATACTGCTAAAATAGCCGGTACTTATATGTAAATGCTGACAAACCTTGCCGATGGAAATATCAGATTCAACATAGTGGCTGCGTATATATTCTTTAGCTTCATCAATAAGCAGCTTATAGGAAGATTGACGTTCTAATGCAATCGTATCCATTAAACCGCTACAGACTGCAATAATCCATTGCTTGGCTTCGGCCATACTATTAAATTTATTAATGGCAGTTAGCGACGAAATGCCAGAACCAATATACTTTGCAGCCTCACTGCCGGATTCTTTAGCCACTCGCAGGATAGATGTAAAAATCTCCAGCAAAAAAATCTGATAATCCTGTGTAGACACCTGCTCTGCGTCAAGACCAGCAAATAACTCCTCAACAACCTCTTTAAGTTCTTGCACCGTACCTAGTTTAATCGTCCGGATTAAGGATTGCTGGGTTAGTTCATCATAGGTTAGCAGTGTGCTGGAACGTGACTCAACATCCTCAATCCAGATCACCCGGTTATTGCCGAGAATAAGCCGATAATCTAATGCCTGCATGGCATCCCCAAATGAATTAAATAACAAAGCAGGCGATGAACAGACCGTTCCGGAGCCTGCCGTTACCGTCAGCTTCAGAAAACGCTGTACGTTCTGGCGGATTTCTTCAAGAAGCTCAAAAGTCTTTCCAGTGATATCAGTTTCTTCCCCTTCTTCATGGATTGTGAGCAATACGACCTCATCACGATGAATAAACACCCTTCCAAAACCATGCTTCGAGCATATTTCTTCAGCAATATTCAGCACAGCGAATAGCTGTAAATTCTTTTCACCAGTGTCTCGTAAAGAAATTTGCCTGCCTGCTGCACCCCCAGCCGATTCCCGCTCAGGACGAATATAATCCACACTAATTACCGAAGCCTGAAACCACCGTCCCGTTAATTTTATGCCATATTCAGAGCTTTTCTCAGCAATTTCATCCGTACGCAATCTACGCGAAATAAGGGACGATAAAAATTGCTCCCTTAACACAGGCAGACTTTTCCGGTAATGCTCACTGAGTACAAATACATTTTCTTTTTCTGCAATTTCAGCCTCGATAGTGGCTCTAACCTTAAGCAATACTTCAATTAATTCCTGCGAAGAGAACGGTTTCAAAATATACTCATCAATTTGCAATTTTATCGCCTTCTGAGCATATTCAAATTCATCATACCCAGTCAAAATGATAATCTTAGTGTTAGGATGATGACTACGAATCCATTCAGCCAACTGAAGTCCATTCATAAAAGGCATTTGGATATCGGTAACTACCACATCCGGCAGCAAACGGTCTATGGCATCCGCAGCTTCCCGTCCATTCTCCGCCTGCTCAACAATCTCAAATCCGTAACGCTCCCAGTCAATCTGCCCGATAACGCCTTCCCTAACGTCTTCTTCATCTTCAGCAAGAACTAGCTTATACATGTCTCATCCCTCTTTGGAAACGTTTTAGATGTCATAAATTTTATTGTATATGATTCAAACCAATCCATCTATGGTTAAGTTATTTAAATAGTTTTAGGTATTAATATATTAAATACATATAAAAAAAGAGTTCCAGAGCAAAAAAAAACCATCCCGCCGTAGCTGGGATGGGGATGATCGGTAACCTATAAGTATTATAGCAACGCTTTGTTAAAGCGATAGCCTGCTGTCTTTTCGAAACCGATATGACGATAAAAAGCATGTGCCGGTGCGCGTTCTACGCGGTTGCCACTTCTGAGGAAAAGCTGACAGCAACCTTGCTCACGTGCCCATTCTTCTGCTGCGGCCACAAGTCTTTTACCGAGTCCGTTTCCTCTGAGTTCTTCTGATACGATAAGTGCAGTAATCTCTGTGATACAATCTGTCTGTTTGTAATACGAGCTTACCTGTCTAAGGCCGATCATACCCACAACTTCATTATTCAGCTCTGCTACAAGTGTGCATTGGAGATTGCTGTTCTCCATGCTTTCCAGTCTCTCTTTCATCACGCTTAGCGTTGTTGGATAGCCGAATTCCCGCAGAAGCGCTGTAACTCTCTCCAGATCATTCAAGCCGCATTTGCGAATTTCCAGTACAGGTGCCATGGTACTACTGTTCATCCTCATATACCTCCACTTTTAGCATAGACGCCGCCTGCTTGGCTATCGTCCGCGCGATTTCCACATCTTCCGCCGCACTTAACGCTACTGCCATCCGCCGACCAGGACGAACTTCCGGTTTACCAAATACGCGAACCTGAGTCCTGGGCAGTTCCAAAGCTCCTCCAATTCCGGTCACAGCAAAGGCTCGTCCTTCTCCATCAGCCTTCAGCGTAGCTGAGGCACCAGGTGTCAGCAATTGTATTGACTGGACAGGAAAACCAAGAATAGCTCTGACATGCACTGCAAATTGAGATAAATCCTGCGTCGCCATCGTGACCATCCCCGTATCATGGGGTCTAGGTGACACTTCACTGAACAATACGCCTCGATCTGTCAAAAAAAGTTCCACTCCAAAAATACCGAAACCTCCGAGCTGATCCGTTACTGCTTTTGCAATAGATTGCGCTTCTTCAAGCAGCTCTGGCTTCATAAAGTGAGGCTGCCAGGATTCCACGTAATCTCCATCCTTCTGAATATGTCCAATAGGTGGACAAAATACCGTTCCAGATACAGAACGCACCGTCAAAAGAGTAATCTCGCTCTCAAAAGTAACAAAAGCCTCCACGATAACTCGCGTTCCTTTAGCTCTCGCTCCATCCAAAGCAGTGTTCCAGCAGTTTTCTGCATCCTCAGGGCTTTTGCATACGCTCTGACCCTTGCCAGAAGAACTCATAATCGGCTTAATGACACAAGGAGTGCCTAGCTCGGCTATAGCTTGTTGCAGCTCTTCCAGACTATCCGCAAAACGGTAATCAGCGGTTGGCAGTCCAAGGTCTTCAGCCGCAAGACGACGAATCCCTTCTCTGTCCATGGTCAGCCGAGCCGCCCGCGCCGTCGGAACAACGAAAAAGCCTTCTTCTTCAAGCTCTTGAAGAGCATGAGTGGCAATTGCCTCAATCTCCGGAACAATGACATCCGGTTTCTCAGAGCGAATCAGCGCTTTCAGCGCCTCTGCATCCAGCATATCAATTACATGTGAACGATGAGCTACACCCATCGCCGGTGCATCGGTATAACGGTCTACAGCTACGGTCTCTACGCCAAGGCGTTGAGCTTCAATTATGACTTCCTTACCCAGTTCCCCGCTGCCCAGCAGCAACAGCTTGCGGCTTTGAGCTGAAAAAGGAGCTCCCCACATTGTCGATTCCAACCTCTTTCGGCAAATTGACTGTCTCGTTTTTATGAATTTCAGAAAACGTAACAGTTTCATTGTATATTTTCAGGCTTCTTTATTTTCATCCATCATACGCCAGATTGCAAGTGTTCTTCGACATTTTCCTACAAACTTCACAGAACTTTGTCGACTTTATCAACGAAAGTTTGTTCTAGACGTGATAATTGGTGGCTTATTTGGCCCCAATGATCTGCAGTCTCACCCCCTTTAAGGAGATCTAACATCGCTTTCTCTTGCTCCGCAAGCCCTTCTTGCAGGCTTTCGGCAGCAGATTTTAATTCTCTGCTGATATTCTCGACGTAATGAGCAATTAATTTTCCCTTCTGCACTGCCGCTGCAAGATTAACCGCTTCTTTCAAAAGCGGCTCTGCCGCACCTTTGACCAATTCCCGCCCAGTTCCCTCAAAGAAATAACGCGGGGATTTGAAATGGCCCCATAAAGCGGACCACTGCACAGGCTGAAGCTGGCATTCCAGATCCTTAGGAGATGGCCAAGCCTGCTCCTCATTCTCCATAAGATGAAATTCCTCCGTGGAAAAGAGTAGCTCTGTAGCTGCCGCTTCAGCAGCTTCATGAACAAGCCTGCGTCCCGTGCTCTCTAGCCGCAGCGTTGTTGCCCATAGCTCTTGCTCAAGCTCGCGCTGAGTAGTACGCATTAGTTCGGCACTACAGGCAGAGAAAATGGCTTTTAAATTCCCTGCATCCTCACGCAGTAAGGAGGGATGAAAAGATTCCTGAAAATTTCTATTGAAGGAGAAGCTAATCCGCTGGCACACATGATAGATCAGTTCTTCACTTTCGTGAATAAGATCTCTGCTAGGACGTTCCTCAGTCTCCAAAAGAGACAACCGCTTCATGGCGAACTGACGCCGTTCCTGCAGTTCTTTTAACCCGGCTTCACGCTCGCCCGCCGCCTTGGAAGCCAGATTCTGCCATTCCTCAGCCCGGCGCCGAACCGATGCGATACTCTCAGCAGCTGCGTTAAGTGAAAGCTGAGGAAGCTCATCACCAGCAAAGCTGGATAATGCTTGCTCAAATTCATTGAAGCGGGAGGTTCCATAAAGATCGTGATTATGTTGAGTTTTAGCTTCTAGAGCAAGCAAGCTGGACAAAGCATAGATTCTCGGAGACCGCAAACCTCCGGCACGCAGATTTTGAACGACATGTGCTTTAACCTCATCTAGTTCTTCTTCGCTTGAAGCGAGATCGGAGGCATTAATAATAAAGAACATTTTATCGAGAGCAAAGCTGTCTTTAATGCGGCCCAGCTGGGCCAAGAGGCCGCGATCCGACTTCGAAAAAGCGTGGTTATAATAGGTCACAAAACAGATCGCATCCGCATTTTTCATGTAACTAAAGGTTACGCCAGTGTGGCGTGCATGCAGTGAATCTGCTCCTGGTGTATCTACGAGCACAATCCCGCTCTCCGTCAAAGGACAGGCATAATAGAGGTCAATCCCCTGCACAAAGCAAGCTCGGGTCTCTTCCGCAACTAGGTTTCGATATTCTTCCAAATCAACGGTCCGCACCGTTCCTAGCAACGGCTCCGCTTCAGCCCAACCGGATGCTGCGGCTCTTAGAAATCCTGCATGCGGCAGCGCAGAGGGGTGGATTCCCCGTGTTGGCAGGCTCGCAAGTACTGCTGTCCACGTATCCTGTTGCGGCTCTCCAAGCTGCAGCACGCTAAAGGAATGGCAGATGTCATCCCAGAAATCGGCCATGCTCTTCATCGTTACAACCGCGCTGGCATGGCGGAAGTCTCCTTCCGGCGCCAATATGCGGTTAACTGCGGCCGTGGCAGGGTGTGGCGACACGGGCAGCACTTCTTCGCCGAGTAAAGCGTTGGCGAAGGAAGATTTGCCTGCGCTGAACGCACCGAACAGCGCAAGGGTAAAGCGGCCGCCGGCGAGATCCTCCGCCCGTGCGGCCAGACTGCGCGCCGCCGATGCCATCGCTGGCTCGCGGCGCAGCAGCTCTGCCGCAGCCGCCAGCGCGTCAGCGGCTGCCGAGAGCCGGCGGCGTCCGCCCGCCGGCGAAGCCGTTCCCGCCGCCCAGCTTGCGGCGGCGGCACTTCCAGCCGCGGCGCGTTCGCGCGGCTGGGTCTCCCGCGGTGCGGCGCTCTGCGCAGCCGCACGCAGGGTGACCTTCACCTCCGGCAGGATGCCGGGGGTGAGGGTCCGGCGCGGCGGCAGCAGCGCCGCTAGCTCGTGCGCGCGGGCGTCAGCCGCGCGGTCCAGGGCGGCTATCGCGCGGGCAGCGCTCGCCTGCCGCGTAAGGGCCTGTTCGCGGCGCTGGAGTTCCGCGCGCTGCTCCTCGATAAGCGATGGCAGCTTCGCCAGCAGCTCATCGCCAACTAACAGCGCAGCGCGGCGGAATTGGCTCTTCAGATCTGCCGCAAGTGTGCGGCAAAAATTGAGCAGCGCCTCGCCGCTATACCCCGTTCCCGGCTTAACTGCAGCCGCCAGCCATTCCTGGCTCACCGCCGGGAACCCTTGCTTCAGAGTCGTCTCTGCCTCCTCTGCCCACAGTCCGAGATTCTCCGCCCATTGACGTACCAGCTGAATCAGATGCCATTCCAGCTGAGCGGAAACCTCTCGGGCCAGTAATCCTTGCCAGGCATCCAGTCGTTTGTCTTGTTCCTTCTCCCGCCGTCCGGCTGTAGAGAACAAACCTAAGCGGAAGCCTGGACTGACACTCTCCACATAGCTCCCTGCCGCCTCTCTAACATCCGCAGGCATTAAGTTAGCATTATTGAGTAAGGCATCAAGATCACTTCGCAGGCTCGCTCGTGATTGCTGAGGCAGCTCCTCAAGCAGTGCCTTCTCTTCCTCCAGCGATTTCAGCTCATCCATCACAACTGTAATCTCTGCACCCTCTAGCTCAGCTAAAAGAGTTTCCCGTTCCTCCTGCTGGTCTTCACGGAACGCGGTTAGCGAAGAATCTGCTGTATGATGAATGGAACGTGACAAGCTATATTGAAGCAATTGTTCCCTGTGCTCCAACAGCTCTGTTATAAGGTTCAGCAGATTATCCCAATGATTCAATGGGTGCTCTTTCATTTTGAGTGAGGTAAACAGAATCCCCGCACAATGAATCCCCCACTGCTCAAAAGCATTTTCAAGCTGGCGTTTATATTCTTCAATGGAAATTTCTTGTTCTCTGTGCTTGTCTATCTGATTAACAATAAGATAGAGCGGTTTGCCCCAGTCACTAAGATTTTTGGCAAATGCTAAATTATTCTCTGACTGTACATGGTTATAATCCATAACATAAAAGACGACATCAGCTAAATGCAGCGCGGAACGAGTGGCCGCCTGGTGGCCATCATCCGTCGAATCCACGCCAGGTGTATCCAATAGAACACCATGCTTCCCTAGAAGAGGAATCTCATTCCAGACTTCAATAGCGGAATATTCTCCGCCATTTCGACAATATTCCTGTAATCTTTCTGGTGTTGTCTCTACAGGGTCAGGTTCATTTTCACTTCCCTCAACCCTTGGATAGATAAGCACTCGTGGAGCCCCGCTGCGGATTGAAACAATATTGGCACTAGTCGGCACAGGTCCGGAGGGCAACACTGAGCTGCCGCATAAAAGATTAATCATGCTGGATTTCCCTGCCGAAAAATGCCCACAAAAAGCAAGGGTCAGTTCATTCCCACCCTCTTTATTTTGTAAATCTTCATATATTCGTTCAGCGCTCTCATCGCGCCAGTGGCGCATTAAATCTTTCAGTTGGGAAAGCAGCGATGCTGTTTCACTTAATGTCTCTCTCTGAATTCTAACCCGTTCCGCTCCCACAGACATTCCACCTCCACAGTTACCTTCTAATCATGCACTGATCTTAATCCATTCATGAATACTGATTTAAGCTCTTTTTTATGCAAAACTTATATAGGTGCAATTTCTGAAATTTAGCGCGGAACATTTTTATAAATAATAATTACAGTTTATCACCAGTTTGACACAAATTAAATACACACTACTTACAAAATAACCTATCATCTCCTACGAAATGATACAAAAAAAGAAGCGACGTTGTCGTCCTGTAAAGCCAACAGTCGTTCCTCGTAGAAATATAAGGATATTCAATAAAAAAAGGAGCCAGCCCCAAGGGCTGACTCCATTTCAGGTCACTTCTCAATTATGCAGTTTCCAAAACAGGCAACAGAATTTCGAATACTTTTCCGTGCTGCAGAATAGTCAATCCACGAGATTTGTCTCTCATTACGACAACCTCTGGTTTTACAGACATACGCTCCAGATAGTGCTCAGGCACATCACCGGAATGACTGATCGTAATGCCCTCTACTTCTTGCTCTTCATTTTCTTCCAGCGGGCTTTCCACTACGCGGTCAAAAATATCCGAGAATACCTCAAAATTATCTGTGTATACAGAAATGCATTTCATCTCTATCCCATCCTCTTCTTCAACTCTAACTTTTAACTTTTTGGCGTATGATCTTTAGCTTTCCTGACGACAGCCGTTTTCATACGTTTTTTGCCCTCTCGACATACATCAAGGAGCGGACAAACCTGACATTTTGGATTCTGAGCCTTACAGTGATATCGTCCAAAAAAGATTAGCCGGTGATGCGTGAGCGTCCATTCATCACGTGGCACAGCCTTCATCAGCTTTTTCTCCACTTCCAGCACAGAATCTTTCCAGCCTGCCAATGCAAGTCGTTTAGCAACCCGCTCCACATGAGTGTCCACAGCAATGGCAGGAACTCCAAATGCGTTGGACACTACTACGTTAGCGGTTTTACGACCTACTCCTGGCAACGTTACAAGTAAGTCATGTGCCTCAGGCACTTCTCCGCCATACTGTTCTATGAGTATAGAGCACAGGCTTTGGATATGCTTAGCTTTGTTACGATATAAGCCGATGCGCCGGATATCCCCCTCCAATTCCTCCAGCGGCACAGAAATATAATCGATGGGGGCTTTGTACTTTTGGAACAGGTCCTCGGTCACTTTGTTCACCGTTGCATCCGTACATTGGGCTGACAGCAGCACCGCTATTGTTAATTCAAAAGCGTTACTGTGATTCAGCTCGCAATGTGCATCCGGAAACAAATCTCCAATCGTATCCAAAATGTGGCGGACGTCTGCAGCTTTCATAGTGTCCCCTCCACGGAGCAAAAACGCTCAGAAAATTCTAACGAGCGTCTCACCTCAAATGTTAGAAATATAAGCAAAGTACGTATTATAACGTATGGATTCATACATTTCAACACATACGATACTGGCATTATATTTCAAGTATTAACGCCTTGATTGTCCTAATAAGAACAGTAAGCGTTTAAGAGAGAAATATAAGACATACAGTATAGGAGCAATACTTATACTTTCTTATATTTCAAAAAAAACGTCTTGACGCAGGTAAAGCCCCCTGTGTCAAGACGGTGATTCACTCAGAAATCCACCATTGCAACTATTGTTTCACAATTTCAACCAAAATATCATTATTGAAATACATTATAATATTATCATTTTCTTTCAAAGATTGCACGGATAAAGTCGAATCTCCCTGATGAATATAAACATTAGCAGGAACAAAGAATTGATATTTATCGTTCAAATTAGGTCTCTTCGTCACCAATGAGTTTGTTGCACTCTCATAACGTGAGAATGTTCTACTGAGCTGAGACATAATACGAATCGTTGTAGATCCATCCGGATCCTTGCGAATCTCTACTCTGTCCCCTGCCGTCAAGTTGCTAAGAGCAGTCGTTGTCGAGCCGTCACGAATGATTTTGACTCCTCCACTTACTGCTAAGGTCTGTGCAGCTCCAGCATAATCCTTCACGACTACGCTATTCCCAGCGGCATCTACAGAACTTACCTGGCCTGTTGTGAGCTTAACTGCTTGAATAGCCAGCGGTGAGCTACCATCAAAGGTCACATTAAGATAATCTCCCGCTTTTAAATCCGTTAGCTTAATGCTCTCACCAGCTTCATTGGTCAACGGGATTGCCAAAGTATTAATATCACTGGTTCCCCCATTCCATTTGATGCTCAAACGGTTGGTTCCGGAATTCACCGTTGCCGCTTCAACTTGCAGCACAGTCTTCACTTTCAATACCGCTATCAGATCCTGGCCTGTAGTCAGTGAGGCAGTTATATTGCTTCCAATAGGAACATCGCTTAGGGTTGGACTAGTCTTGCCAAAGAGATCAACAAGTTGCGGATAAGGCATCGTTAAACTTTGTCCATCATTAAGCTTCAGAACAAGAGTTTTCGACGTAGAATTAACAGCCGTTAAAGTTCCATCGTACTTTGTGACAATTTCCAAAGACAAAGCACGCTGTCCTATTGCCTTCAGATTAACTTTGCGGTTCTCGATAAGTTTCGCACCCATATTAGTTAAGTTAGGCAATGCACCTTCATAAATCAGCTTTGTTTTCTCATCCAACTGAACCACATGGGCTTTTTTGCTGCTATCCATAACTGTAAGGAGCTGTGTTTTGCTATTATAATCCACAATTGTTGCTCCACTATACTGCTCAATTTGGCGGCTTAACACTTCAATTTTGGTGACTTGATCGCTGCTGTTTAAGGTAACCTGAATCTTGTCCCCACCTACTGCATCAGCAATAAGATCATCAGCTACTGCTCCACTCATGTTCGGAATAACAATCGTCGGTTTAGTGCCAAGCAGTTTAACCTCACGATTTCCGTCTGCTTTTTTGTAAACAACTGTGGAACTAGTCAGCTCGGTAAGTACCCCGTCAACTGTCCGTTCAACACCTTCTGTCACTTCTACAGTGCGGATCACATTATCTTGAATCGTATATTTGACCGCATTACCTGTCTTCAAATCTGCAGGTTTCAGCACTGATGCTTGAGAGCTGAATAATGAAGTCCCATCTTCCCATTTAAAAGTTTCTACAGTACCCGCAGTATTTTTGAAAGTAATGCTTTTACCAGTAAGATCTACACTTTGAATAGTGCCTGTTGTTGTTTTGTTAACAACCCCTGAAGTCACTTGAACCTTTACTACTTTATGTGAACCACTATACGTTTCACGTTGCAGTGAAACTACACTATCTGTTACCAGCGAAGCAGGTTCAATTCCAGCTCCATTTACATCCACAAAGGAAGTAGTCTCATCGTAGTAGTATTCTGTGAACCC
Organism: Paenibacillus sp. FSL R5-0928; assembly: GCF_037970385.1. NCBI lineage: Bacteria > Bacillati > Bacillota > Bacilli > Caryophanales > Paenibacillaceae > Paenibacillus > Paenibacillus sp. FSL R5-0928. Next base: position 4,792,309 of record NZ_CP150225.1, read on the forward strand.
TGTTGGTGACTTTAACCAAAGCTTATTACCTGGAGCTACCATGGCGAAGTTTCCTGACAGAGTCTCTACTTGTTGTGTAGGGTCAGTCACTTCAACATAAGCCGCGTTATATGTCGCGCCAATTACAGTAACCTTAGTGTAGGGTTGGACATCACTTAGATTGATTCTGCTTTCAGAAGCACTTGTGTAATAAGCAGTGCTTGCTCCCAGGGTATATGTAGAAGTCTTTCCGTTGTTATAGACGGATAGTTTCCCATCTGCTAATTGACTGATCGTTCCTGATACCGTGTTGTCGTATTCAACCGTATTGTGAGCTTCAGCGCGACTGAAAAAAGTCGCCAATTGCGCACGTGTTACAGCGCCTTGCGGATCAAAACGATTGCCATCAAGTCCATTGGCTAGGCCTAAATCAACGGCAACGTTGATGTAACCACGTTTGTTGGCAGACACTTTGGTATCATCTGCAAAGCCAGTTGGCTCACTAGCAGCCCCTGCTGCATCTGCGCTTTTTCCAAGGGAGCGGATTAACAGCTCCGCAATCCATTCCCGGGATGCTTTACGCTCTCCCCAAGAAGTCTTCAGATTATCTGGAGCCATTTCGGTTGCTTTATCGAGTAATCCTTGTTGAAAAGCCAACACAACATAATCCTTGTAATAATTCGTAACCTTAAAATCGGTAGGCAATGCTACCGCAGAAGAAGCATCCACTTTATCCTGCAACTTCATAAACCGCAGGGCCATAAGCACTGCTTCCTGTTGAGTTACAGAATCTCCAGGACGGAACAATCCATTATTCCCAACCACAATTCCTTGTGAAGCGAGTTTGTAAATATGTTTTTCAGCCCAGAAGCCTGTCTTCACATCGCTAAAAATCCCTACAGATTGAGTAGTGGTTGATGTCGGTGTAGTGGCAGCTGTGTCTGCAAACACTGCACTTGCACCACCAAAAACCATAACACCAGCCATAACAGCCGACACTGCTTTATTAGAATAAGCCTTCAATGGACGTTTTGACCTTTTTTGCGCGGACAATAGATTATTCCCCTCTCTATGACTCAAATAAATAGTATGTTTAAAAATTCGTCAGCTAGATGCCTAATTCCTTTGTTGCATGACCAATTAAGAATTATCTCTAGTCATAGGATGCAATAGGTCCACATGGCCCATCAGACTTTCTACCTTTTCACCATCAACTAAAACTTCGATACTCTTTACTTCCGCAAATTGAAAATAAGTTTTGGCAAGTGAAGTAATGGCAAAGGATTCTCCACCCGCACCAAGCTGAGCTTCATCTGGTTTATGAATATCCATTACGATTTGACCTTCAACGAATTTCAGTGATTTGAGTTCAATTTTCCCCCATAAAGGTACAAGATCTGTATTCTCATTACTTTGCAGTGCTTTGAACGTCTCTGTATATTTCTCAGCATCGTCAGAGTAGTTAATCGTAGTCTTAGCAGGCACTAAATCCATAATTTGCGAATCTGTGTAATAAACTTCAATACTCTGGCTTTGCTTTTGTGTCTCATTTTCTACCGGCTTCGATGACGGCTGTGTTTCTGCATTAGTATTATCTGCTGTCGGTTGCGGAGTGCTAGCCACTTCGCTTTCCTGATCATCAGACGGAGCTGGGGTACTTTCTCCCGCACCACTTACAACGTTTGTAGTATCTTGCTCCACTCCATTAGCAGGAGCTGCAGTAGGCTTATCTCCACAGCCAGCAATCACTAGTAGAAGCAGCGCAGCAACCCCAACCATAGTCCATTTTTGTTTAAACATTAATAAACGCCTCCTCTAGATGAATACGGGCAGACAGGTACCGCAAAACCACTTCTTGCCTTTTTATAGATAAAAGCAGAAAGCTGACTTTGCGGCGCTCGTCTGCCACTGGTCTGTTATTTTATACCCAAATATTCCTTGATTCCACTCACTATTGAAGCAGCAACTTTGTTTTGTAATGCTTCCGTAAATAGCAATGTCTCATCCTTCTTATTGCTAAGGTATCCTACTTCAAGTAGAACAGCAGGCATTTTCGTTTCACGAATGACATGGAAATTCCCGTATCGTACACCGCGATCACTAAGCCCTGTAGCCTCAACTAGATACTTATGCATCACTTTCGCTAAGGCCTTACTGGCTTCCCGCTGATAATACGTTTCTGTCCCGCTTGCCGCAGAAGATGCGGAACTGTTGGCATGTACAGAAATGAATAGATCTGCTTTTAAATTATTAGCCATAGCCGCCCTATCCTTGAGCTCCAAGAATGTATCGTCACTGCGTGTCAGTACGACGTCGATATTACTTTCTTTTTTCAGCAATGCTGCTGTCTTAAGTACTATAGCTAAATTAAAATTCTTTTCGTATTTTCCTGTTACTCCTACTGCACCAGAATCTTTAGCTCCGTGCCCTGCATCCAGTACTACGAGCTTCTTGCCATCATTACCTGGCTGTGTTGAAGTATCATCCGTACTTTCTGCATTCAGGTCAATGATAACCAACTTAGAATCAGTTCCAGATACGCTGATGTTATAATTCTTAGGATAATTCAAATCAATTACAAAACGTACAGTATAAGGGTTGGAGCTATAAAGCGAATACCGGACGCCTGATACATCAGGATAATCCTTCACTTCCAGTTTGCCATTCAGATCAGGATCAAGAACTTGTCCCGTACCAAACAGATCTGAGAAAGTGGCATTAGGAAAATCAATAACTAACCGATCCGGCCCTGTCATTACACTTACTTTTGGCGCTGAATTACCTTCCATCGCAATGCTCAAACGATTCTCACTAAAGCTCAAACCATTTATCATGGTTAAATTCTTAGTAGGATCTACCGGCGGAACAACCTCAGATCCACCATTTCCAGAGTTTCCATCTGAACTTCCGTTTTCATTTGAGGATCCTGGGGTAATAAGGTACACGATCTTCTTTGCATTATCCCAAGTGACGGTGAGACCAAACTGCTCACTTATGAACCGTATAGGTACAAGTGTCGTATCACTCCGCAGGACAGGTGCAGTGGTAAGCTGTACTGTTTTGTCATCAACCGAAGCTGTCTTTTGATTAACAATAAGTTTGATGACCTTACCTTGCTGTTCAATCGTCACCGTTTTGCTTTTTTGATCCCAGCCCACGGTATAACCAAGACTCTCGGAGATCAATCTCAACGGTACCATGATAGTATCATTCACATTTTCAACCGGTACTTTTTGCCCTGCAGTAATCTCTTTGCCGTCCAGATAAATCTTGCTATTCGCGGCAGCAGCATGTCCATGCTCAGGCAAAACCAACACAAAGAGCAACAAAAACAACATCAAACTGAATTTCTTCATTCTTCACCTCTAAGAATCTAGTATTCGCCTGTGAATGGCGATCGTGGTGCCCTGTCTCCGTCAACCTCAGACCTCTATTAGACGCTGGTAATCTATAAAGGTTGCGAATATATTCCATAAAAATTGAGAAATCTCACCAACCTCAAGTCTTAAAGCCCCAGATATTCCTTAATCCCGGCAACAATTTCTCTCGCTAATTTCTCTTGAAGCTGCTCACTATACATCGCCGACTCATTCCCTGAATTTGTAAGATATCCTACCTCCAGCAAGACTGCCGGCATAGTAGTTTCTCGTGTAACATGTAGGCTTTTCGTACGAATCCCGTTGTCTTTAAAACCAGTAGCGGCTAATAAATGCTTATGCATAATCTGAGCAAGAGGCAGACTATCACTGCGAGAATAATAGGTTTCACTGCCATTTATTTTATCTCTATTTGGATATCCAACATCTAGCGAATTCGCGTGCACTGAAATAAAGAGATTCGCTTTAGCAGCCTCCGCAATTTTCACGCGATCCTGAAGCCCCAAGGTAGCATCATCCGTTCGAGTAAAGACCACGTCAACTAATGCTTCCTGCGTTAACAGCGTTTGTACTTTGCGGATGACGGCCAGATTGAAGTCTTTTTCCAGCTTGCCTGTGAGACTGACAGCTCCAGATTGAGTTCCGCCATGCCCCGCATCTAGAACTACAATGGGTTTACCTAACGTTCCATTAGCCCCTGGGGTGTTGCCTCCGCTGCTAGTTACATTCAAATCAATCGTAACCAGCCCGGTGCTTTCATCCGTACTAAGCTGGTACGGTTGATTTCCAACCGTTTGAATTACGAATCTGACAGTGGACGGACTCACACTGAACAGTGCATAACGGATCTCAGAAACGAGCGGGTAGCCGACAACGTCCAGCTTACCTTGAGGACCTCCAGTGCTGGTAACACCCGAAAGACTTCCAATGAAATTCGGATCGAAAGCAGCACCCGGAAAATCTACGACGATTCGATCAGGGTTGCTCATTTTTGTAACGTTTGGCTTAGTAGCCCCCGATACAGCGATAATAAGCCGATTCTCAGTGAATACTGCCCCGTTTACTAGAGGGCCTGTTGGAATTCCTGCTGTGCTTCCTGGTGCCGTAGTTGTTTGTGGAACTGGTGTCGGGCTGGGTGAAGTTACTACACTGCCAGCAGTTGTCCCGTTGTCACTTCCCGGCGTAGCACTTGGAGTTGGGACAGGTGTAATAGTTGCTGTTGGATTGGTAGTATTCCCCTCAGGTGTCATTGCAGAATTGCTAACTTGTCCACCTGTCAAATAGACGGTTTTATCAACATTATCCCAGCCCACCTTTAAGCCGAACTGCTCGCTTACGAAACGAATTGGAACGAGTACTGTGCCGCCACTCTGCTTAGGAGCTGCATTTAAATCAAACGTCACCCCATCTGCATCAGCTGTTTTCCGTCCTACCGCCAGCTCAATGCTTTTACCATCCTGGTGAACGGTTACTTTCCGGGTCTGCTGCTCCCATAACACCTCGAATCCAAGATTCTCTACTACCACTCTGACCGGAATCATAACGCTACCATTTACGTTTTCGAGCTTAATTCCTTTTGGCAAAGCAAGTTCCTGATTGTCCATAATAATTCTGCCTGCGCTGCTACCAGCTGCGGCAGCTTCTTGTCCGGTGGATGATAATAATAATAATGGCAGTAACAAAAGCAGCAATATACGAAGCCCAGCTCTTCTCATTCTCATTTTCCGCTCCTTCTGCAAGTAATAGATCCTAGATAAGTATTTAGACGACAGAAATCACCAAATGTTTCCTTAATGACCAATGAATATATCGATTATAGCAAAAAAACTTCTATTTCCGACACCCGGAAATAGAAGTTTTGCGTATTTTTTGTAAAGTTTAAGAATCAGACCAGTTATATCCTCTTTTTAAGAGAATAGCTTGGCAGCATGACGCTCTTCATAAGCAGCAATTTCATCCGCATGTTGAAGGGTCAAACCGATATCATCCAAGCCTTGCAGCAGGAATTGACGACGGTGCTCATCCAGATCAAAGTTGATGCTCAGTCCGAATTCATCTTGTAAAGCGTTGTTCTCAAGATCAACTGTCAGCTTGTAGTCCTCATGCTCAGCTGTCCGTTTGAACAATTCATCCACTTGCTCTTCCGAAAGCTTAATCGGCAGAATGCCGTTCTTAAAGCAGTTATTGTAGAAGATATCCGCATAAGAAGGTGCAATTACAACTCTGAACCCGTAATCCATAATCGCCCATGGTGCATGCTCCCGAGAGGATCCACAACCAAAGTTAGCGCGTGAGATCAGAACAGAAGCCCCTTGATAACGTGGTTTATTCATTTCGAAGGCTGGATTATCGTTACCTTCTTCATCAAAACGCCATTCATAGAACAAAAACTGTCCAAATCCCGTCCGTTCAATCCGTTTCAAAAACTGTTTCGGAATAATCGCATCCGTATCTACATTTACCCGGTCAACTGGTGCAACAATTCCTGTTAATTTTTTAAAAGCATCCATAGTTTTATCCTCCCGTGTTCTCTCTAGTTCTATGAGCTGACGGCTTCCGTCTTATAATTCCAATCACGTACATCAGTGAAACGACCTTTGATCGCAGCTGCGGCTGCCATAGCTGGAGATACCAGATGTGTACGTCCTCCGCGTCCTTGGCGTCCTTCAAAGTTACGGTTCGAGGTAGATGCACAGCGTTGTCCAGGCTGCAGAACATCCGGGTTCATGGCCAAGCACATGCTGCATCCCGCTTCACGCCATTCAAAGCCAGCTTCAGTAAAGACTTTATCAAGTCCTTCTTTCTCAGCCTGCATCTTAACACGGCCCGAGCCTGGAACAACAATGGCAGTAACCTTTTCAGAAACCTTATGACCTTTAGCTACCACTGCTGCAGCTCTCAAATCTTCGATCCGTCCGTTAGTGCAGGAACCAATAAATACATAATCAATCGGAATTTCAGAAATAGGTGTTCCAGGAGTCAAATCCATATATTCAAGCGCTTTTTCAGCAGCTTTACGTTCATTTTCAGTGGTGAAGTCAGCCGGATTCGGTACGCTGGAGTTGATGTCAGTACCCATGCCCGGGCTAGTACCCCAGGTCACTTGTGGAATCAATGTTTCCACATCAAATTCAACAACCGTATCGTACTGAGCGCCCTCGTCGCTTACAAGACTCTTCCATGCTTCTACAGCAGCATCATAAGCCTCGCCTTGCGGTACGTATTGACGTCCACGCAGATAATTAAAAGTAGTTTCATCAGGGGCAATCAAGCCAGCTCTTGCTCCACCTTCGATCGACATATTGCAGACAGTCATACGTTCTTCCATCGACAATTCACGAATAGCTTCGCCTGTATACTCAATTACATAACCTGTGGCAAAATCAGTACCGTACTTAGCAATAACACCTAGGATCATATCTTTTGCTGTTACGCCAGGGTTACGTTTGCCTGTAAAGCGTACTTCCATTGTCTTAGCTTTGGATTGCTGCAAACATTGCGTAGCCATTACATGTTCAACTTCACTAGTTCCGATACCGAATGCCAGTGCGCCGAATGCACCATGCGTGGAGGTATGGCTGTCGCCGCAAACGATAGTTTTGCCAGGATGTGTCAAGCCGATTTCAGGACCCATTACGTGTACAACGCCTTGATCAATATCATTCAGATCGAACAGTCTTACACCAAAATCAGCACAGTTCTTAGAAAGGGTATCAATTTGTTGCTTGGAGATTGGATCTTTAATGTTAAAACGATCTTTAGTTGGTACGTTATGATCCATCGTTGCGAAGGTCAGCTCAGGACGGCGAACCTTCCGGTTGCTGAGACGAAGCCCTTCAAAAGCCTGTGGAGAAGTTACTTCATGAACCAAATGCAGATCAATATAAATAATGCTAGGTTTACCTTCCTCTTGATGAATAACGTGATTCTCCCAAATCTTCTCAAACATTGTCTTGTTGCTCATAATTTCACCTCATTAATAGAATCGTTCATTGGAAGAGAGCGTGGAGTCTCTCTTGAATGATCTAAATATAACACCCCTGTCTTTATAATTCCAAGATATGATATCTATAAAAGTGATAGCCTGAACCTATAAGCTAAGTTAGGGTATGTCGAGGCACAATATGTAGAAGCGATGCGCAAGTGTGATGTGTAGGTGCGATTCGCAAGCGTAGTGTGTAGAAGCGATGCGCAAGCGCTATATGTTGGAGAGATGTGCAAGTGTGATGTGTAGGTGCGATTCGCAAGCGCAGTGTGTAGAAGCGATGCGCAAGTGTGATGTGTAGGTGCGATGCGCAAGCGTAGTGTGTAGGTGCGTTTAGTTGTATTTTGTACA